>NZ_JACPYU010000004.1 GCF_016195855.1 Aquabacterium sp. | reverse complement strand
GCCACGTATGACGCCTTCGGTGCTGCCACCGGCGACGCCATCTACGCTGGCTCCGACGTTGTGCAATTCGCTTTCCCCAACGCCAAGCTGAACTCGGCTCTGACGCCCAGCATCACCGTGGGTTCGATCAAGATGGGCAACAGCAACGCGTCGTTCGGCTCGTTCGCCATCAACAACATCGACATGCAAGGCACCAAGGTCTGGATGTGGGCTCACTGAGCTTGAGCTGATCCGGATCGCCTGAAAGGGCGCCGACAAGGTGTCAACAGGGCGCCAACAGGGCGCACCAGGTTGATGCAGACAACCCCCGTGGACTGGTTCCTCGGGGGTTGTTTCGTCTCCGGGGTCCGAAAAACGTGATGTCCGTCACGCTGTTTTTACTGAGCGAAATCTGAATTCAAAAAGTGTCTGAATGAAACATTAAATTACGGGTTTTCCCGGTATTTATGTTGCATTGTCTCTGCAACCATCCGAGACCTTTCGGGGTAGCAGTCTCATAACCGAAGGGTCTTGTCATGGCCATCAAAGCATTCACCTTGTCGCAAATCGCGTGGTACCGAACCATGAGCGATGCCTTTGGCCAGCGCGGGCTGAATGCGGACGAGTTGTTGATCAAATGCGGCGTGCCGGTTGGCTCGAGCGATGAAATGGATGTGAACCACCTGTCCGATCTGTTCTCGGCCATGTGGGAGCTGGCGGTGGTCCTGACGGGCGATCCCAGCATCGGCTTGACGAGGGTGGTGCACCCGCTGGCCGCCTTTGGCGTGGTGTCGCACATGCTGCTGTCGTCCACGAACGTGCTGGCGGCGGCCAAGTGCCTGGCCCGTTTCGCGGCGCTGGTGTCGCCCACTTTTGCGATGGACGTGGTGCGCGAGGACAAGCACTACGCGGTGTCGTTTGCCATCTCCGGCGGGCGCCGGCCCGTGCCCATGCAGCGCTTCGATTTCCTGGCCTCGGTGTTCCTGGCGGGCGCGCAGTGGATCACGGGCAAACGGCTGGTGCCCAACGTCATGCATGTGCCGTTCCCTGAGCCGGCAGATGCCTCACCCTGGCGCCAGGCCTATGGCTGCCCCATCGTGTTCAACGCCAGCTCCTTCAGGGGCGAGTTCAACATTGCGGACTTTGAGCAGCCCATCCCCACGAGCGACCCGGCCATTGCCGACATGTGCATGCGCATGACCGAGCAGGCCGCGCAAGACATGGGTGACCACTTCACGGGCAAGGTGCGGCAACTGTTGACGCGCATCCTGCACAAGGGTGACCCGCGACGCGAGCAGGTGGCCGAGATGTTGTGCGTCAGCGAGCGGACCTTGCAGCGCCGCCTGAGCGAAGAGGGCACGAGCTTTGCCGAGCTGGTGGACGCAGTCCGGCGCGAGCGCGCCGAGCGCATGCTGGCCAGGGGCTTTCTGAGCGTGACGGAGATGGCGTGTGAACTGGGCTTCTCCGACCCGAGCAATTTCTACCGTGCGTGCAAGCGCTGGTTTGGCTTGTCACCCAGTTCATTGCGCGTGACGCAATAAGCGGGTGGCGCTGTGTCGTAGTAGTACCTAAGGGGTTTCCTCGCCCTGCATGCGGGTGGTCTGCGCGGTCATGCGCTTGGCCTCAGTGGTCAAGGTGAATCGGCGGTGCTTCGCGATGATGCGTCAGCGTTTCAAACAACAGCTGCTCTATTGCACAGGGACGTCAAGCAATAGGGATCGGTGTTCTGATCAATCACCGATGAGGCTTTGAAACGCACAAGCCAAGCTCATACATATATATCTGGAGTTTTCATGCAAGCATTCAAGCTTTCCTTCGTCGCGCTGGCTCTGACCGCCGTGGCCGCTTCTGCTTCCGCCATGTCGTCCATCGACGACGCAGCCCTGAGCCAAGTCAGCGGCCAGGACGGCGTGTCGATCGCTGGTGACCTGAACATCAACATCGGCTCGTTCAAGTACACCGACACCGACGCCACCGGCGGTTCCGTGTCGTTCAACAACATCGGCATCAAGGGCATGTTCGTGATGACCGTGGACATCCTGAACAAGGCTTCCTTCGTGTCGACCGTGGCTGACTCCATTGGTGCACGTCTGGGCTACACCCAGGCCGACGCCAACAACGGCAAGGCCCTGGCCGCTGGTCTGGCTGTGCCCCCGACTGCTGGTGGCGCTGCCATCGCTGGCGAACTGGGCAAGCTGACGACCGCCACGTATGACGCCTTCGGTGCTGCCACCGGCGACGCCATCTACGCTGGCTCCGACGTTGTGCAATTCGCTTTCCCCAACGCCAAGCTGAACTCGGCTCTGACGCCCAGCATCACCGTTGGTTCGATCAAGATGGGCAACAGCAATGCGTCGTTCGGCTCGTTCGCCATCAACAACATCGACATGCAAGGCACCAAGGTCTGGATGTGGGCCCACTGATCGGCTGACGGCCGATGGGTCCGCGTCAAGCGGGCCCGCTCTCTCCGCTTGAGTTGAACAGCAAATCCGCCGTGGCATCCACGGCGGGTTTGTTTGTGAAGCCCGATTTTCTGAAAAGCCTTTTCAGATCCTGACGACCTCTTCCACCCTGCAGCCAACATGAACAGGACATCTCGCTTGATGCCACTGCTGTGCCTGAGCCTGGCGCTGACCGGGGCACCGCTTGCGCATGCACAAGGCAAGCCGATTGGTGACGAAGAGCTGGCAGATGTCTGGGGCCAGGCGCTCTTCTCGTTGACCAACACCAACGACGGCACCTACGACTTCTCCCGCATCACCTTGAATGCGGACATCAAGCTCAATGCGAACCTGGGCGGCATGCGCCTGGGTGAGTACACCAGCACGGTCCGCAATGGCACGGGCGCCGACATCGACATCGCCAGGCTGCAGTTCGGGCGCACCGATGGCACGCTGGCCCAGCGCACGGTGGCCGTGACCGATCCCTATATCGAATTCGTTTACCGCAACGTCGCCAATTCATCGACGCGCGAAGTCGTGGGCATGCGCCTGGGCTTTGGCGGTATCCAGGGTGACATCGGCTTGCAGATGAATGCCGTGAGTGGCTCGCTGCTGATCGACGCAGGCAGCAGCGGCACGGTGGATTCGCGCAATGACACGCTGGGCGGCAAACGCTGGGATGGTACGGCTGCCACCTGTGCCAACGCGGCAGCCTGCCAGATCGCCTTGTCGCAGATCGGCGGCGTGACCGCAGGCAACGCCAGTGGCGCAAGCCGTGACTTCTTCATCTCGGTGCTCAAGAGCGCCGTGACCTTCCCGACGAACGCGGCCACAGGCTTGCCGACGGACACGGCCATGGCGGGCTTCTGGCTGAACTGGCGCGATCGCCTGTCGGCCCTGAACACCACGGGCACGGTGCCCGCCAACGTGGGCAAGAAGTGAGGTGGGCACGATGAACACACGCTTTTTCTTGATGGCGCTGGGTGTGTGCCTGCTCGCCACGGCGTCTGCGCATGGCAGCAGCTGGCAATCGAGGGGCGAGCTGGAAGACGAGGCCCTGTCTCAGGTCAGTGGCCAGGATGGCCTGGCCTTCAACCTGCGCGGCTTCGCCATGAGCGGCCCGCTGACCCTGACCTACACCAGCCCGGACGAGGGCAACCCCAGCCTGTGGTTCGGCAACCTCTACCTGTCGCGCTCGGATGACCTGGATGCGACCTTTACCGACCCGTATCGGCTCAACATCTACAGCCGGCCGGGCATGGCCGACGTGATCGAGTTGAGCAACCCGCTCAACACCAACAGCCTGCTGAAGTGGCAGTTCGCCGCAGACTTCGGTGTCAATGCCAACGGCACGGCGTTCAATGCGGGCACCCTGATCCTGCAGGATCTGGTCTTCCAGGGTGGCGGTTTGAGCATCACCACACCGGCCGACGCCAATGTGCAGGGCGTGGCCTTTGGTCTGGCGCTGCATGTGGACATCGGCAACCTGATCATCCGCCCGCGTGCGCGTGATGACATCAGTGTGGCCAACCCCGATACGGTGGCCGAGCAACTCAGCCTCTCGGGCATCCACCTTGGCGGTGCGAACGGCGGGACCTGGGCGCTGGCCGACGTCACCACGCAGCCTGGCATCTTCAATGCCATCACCGAGAACGGCCAGTCCTACCTGCACCTGGGCATTGACTGGAGTTCCAGCCCCAACGGCGCGCCTGTGGGCAGCCTGGTGATCGACAACATCACCTTCAAGAGTGATGTCACGGGCACGACGAACCTGGGTTCGAGCCGCATCAACACCATCCAGCTCCAGTACCTGGACGTCAAGTTCCGCTGAAGGTGTGTGGATGTTGACCATGTTTGCCCGTTTGCTTCGCCTTGCCTTCACGCCTTGCCTTGCGCTGGTGTGGACGGCGAGCATGCCGCTTGCCGCACTGGCTGCACCCGAGCCCCTGGACGACCAGGCCATGGCCAGCGTCAGCGGGCAGGACGGCATTGGCTTTGCGGTGCACCTGGAGATGAACTCGGCCTTGCTGGATGGCGCCGTGATGAACAGCCGCTTGCTGGCCAGCTTCACGGTCGACAACGTGACGACCTATGCCGTGGCCCTCAATGTGGGCGGGATCATCGACATGTACGCGATGACGCTCAACCTGCGGACCAGGCCCGATGGCGGCGACTACATCGACATGGGCTTGCCCTTCTTCGTGGGGGTGAGCCAGTTTGGCTTCCGTGCACTGGGCGTGCAAACCGACCCGACTGCGCCGATTACACGCAACTACGGGCAACTGCTGCTGGATGGCCATGTGGCCATGCGCGGCCACCTCTATCTGTGGGCGCAATAAGCCCGCGACGCACAGCCCTCGACGCACAGCCCGCCACGAACAGGACGCCTCACCCATGTTGCCCATGTTGCTCGGAATCATTGCCAGCGCGATCGGTGGATCGGCGGGCACCACCATCCATCCGCCTGAAGAGCGGCCCAAGGGCGAGTTCGAGTTGCCCATGGCCAGTGTGGGGGGCGGTGTGTCGCCACAGCCCGTGACCATCAAGCCTTATTCCGAGTTCAAGTTCGAGAACATCGTGCACCAGGCCTATGACTACAGCTGTGGCTCGGCCGCGCTGGTCACGGTCATCAACAACTACCTGGGCATCAAGGTGACCGAGCAGCAGGCCATGGAAGGCATGCTCGAACACGGCGAGAAGGAAAAGATCATCGAGCGCCGAGGCTTTTCCTTGCTCGACATGAAGCGCTATGTGGCTTCACTCGGTGCCAAAGGGGCGGGCTTTCGCGCCGAGATGTCCGATCTGGAGACGCTCACCCAGCCTGCCATCGTGCCCATTGACTATGCAGGTTTCAAGCACTTCGTGGTGTTCCGCGGCATCCGCGATGGCCGCGTCTACATTGCCGACCCCTCGGCTGGCCACATTGTGTTTTCGGTCGAGCAGTTCGCCAAGCTGTGGGACCGGGGCACCTTGTTCCTGCTGACCTTGCCCGAGTCCATGGGCAAGCCCTTGACCAAGCTGGCCTTGAGCGACCGCGAACTGGGCGTCATCGACAACGATTCCGTTCGCAAGGGCACCGTGCTCGCCATTCCTGACCATGCCGATGCGCTGCGCAATGCCGTGCAGTCGGGTATGGGTGTTTTCAATCTGCGCAAGTTCTGACCATGTTGTACCCATCGATCACTCCCGCCATTGTTCGTTCCGGCTTGCGCGCCACCGCCATGGCCGCCTTGTGTTTGTCTGCGTCTCTGGCCTGGTCGCAAGAGCAGGCCACAGCTCAGGCCCCGTCGGGTGATGCAGCCCGCGAGGCGCTGGGCAAGCAAGAGGGCGACGTCGACCAGGCCGCATTGCTCAAGCAGACCCTGACCGCGTCCGACAAGCAATACTCGCTGCTCAAGAAGGGCAAGTGGGCGGCCACGTACGACCTGAGCTATGCCTACACCGGCCAGCAGCAGATCGATGCCAAGTTCACCGACAGCACGCTCACGCTGTTCAAGATCGAGAACACCCGATCGCACACGATCACCAACACCTTCTCGGTGGACTATGGCCTGCGCGACAACATCACGGGCAACGTGTCCTTGCCCATTGTCAGCAAGTACTCCGAGTCGACCACGTTCTCAGGCTTGTCTCACGGCTTTGGCGACCTGCAGATGGGCGCGCGCTGGCAGCCTTTCGAGATGCGCCGTGATTCGGCCAGCTTCACCACCAGCGCGTCCGTGCGCCTGCCCACGGGGCGCAGCCCCTTCCGCACCATCGATGGCCAGAACCTGGCCACGGGCTCGGGCACCGCGGGCCTGACGCTGGGCGTGAACTCGTCCAAGATCATCGATCCCATCGCGCTGTTCGGATCGGCCAGCCTGGGCCTGAGTGCGCCGGCACGCCACCTCAACCAGGAGCGTGATGGCGTGACCCTGGTGGCGGTGCACCCAGGGCCCACGGTCACGGTGGGTGGCGGCTTTGCCTACGCCCTGTCCTACGACGTCTCGACCACCATGTCGCTGCAGGAGTCGCTGTCCTTCCCCTCCAAGCTGGTGTTCGCAGATGGCCAGACCTCGCGCACCAGCGTGCAGACATCGGGCATGTTCAACATCGGCCTGGGTGTGCGCACGGCGCCGCAGTACACGGTCAACATGACGCTGGGCGTTGGGTTGACCAGCGACTCGCCTGACTTCACGCTCGGCATGAACCTGCCTTTGAGCTTCTGAGCGAGCAGGGGCCTGCATCATGAAGATGGCGATCGCCAGGGGTGAAGCTTTGCCCGCACGTTGGCTGTGCGGGCTGCTGGGCCTTGCCTGGCTGGGCGCATCGCACGCGGCCTTGACGGACAACCTGGGCACCAGCGTCAAGGCCATGTCCATGGGCAATGCGGTCACAGCCGACCCGCCCGGGGTTGACTCGATCCACTTCAACCCGGCCGGCCTCAGCCGACTGGAAGGCAACGTCAAGCAGGACAACTTCTTTGGCGCCTCCATCCGCATCAAGGCCAACTTCCACCAGCCCGACGGCTTCGACATTGGTGACTGGAAAGAAGACCCGCTGGCCGGCAGCAGCAGCGGCCCGGTACGCCAGAAGATCTACCTGCCCGGCATCGGCCTGCCCAAGTGGTCCTTGCCTGCGGCCATTGGTGCCGGCATGGGTTTCAGCTTCAACCGGCCCGGCTCGCCCTGGACCTTTGCCACCGCCGCTTATGTGCCGCAGGCCGTGGGCGTGGACCGCAGTTCGGACCCCAACGACCCGACCCGCTTTGACGGGCGCTCCGTGGTGCTGCAGCGCCTGGTCTATCTCTCGCCCTCGGTGGCCTACAAGGTGAACAACACGCTCAGCGTGGGCCTGGCTGTGCCGCTGGCCCACCAGAGCTTTGCGCTGGACACCGACATGCGCTTTCCCAACAAGCTGCTGGGCATCATCGGCAAGTTGCAGGACGCATGGTGCGGCAATGGTGATGGTGGCAACCCGCTGGACGAATTCGGCTTCGGCCTGTGCGGCGGCGGCCAGGAAGGGCGGCTGCGGCCTTTCAAGCGTGCCGGCACGATGAAGTTCGACATGACCGCGCCGCTGGACCCGACCTACAACGTGGGCCTGCTGTGGGAGCCCAAGGACTGGTTCGCTTTTGGTGCCGTCTACCAGTCGGGCAGCAAGACCACGCTGACCGGCCGCTACACCTTCATGGCCGACCCCATGTTCCCCAGGTTCGTGCAGGGCATGTACGGCAGCCTGCTGGGGCCGGTGGTGGCCTCGATGTTCGGCTTCCCGACCTCCATCCCGGATGTGCAGACGGGCAATGCCACCATGCGCTTGCCTTTCCCGGCGCGCCTGCAAGCCGGTATCAAGCTCAAGCCCTTCAGCCGTTTGCAGCTCAACGTGGACGCCATGTACACGGACTGGAGCAAGTGGGACAAGTTGGAGATCCAGTTTGACCGCCAGGTGGCCCTGCTGCAGATGGCCCGCATCTTTGGCCAGGCCGATGCCTCCAAGCTGGTGATCCCACGCGGCTACCGCGATCCCATCCACTTCGGCTTGGGGCTGGAGTTGGGCGTCACACGGGGCTTCAAGCTGCGCTATGGCTATGAGCCTCGCAAGACCTCGGTGCCGCAATCGGCCTTCGACCTGATCGCGCCACTGCCTACCATGACCGTGCGCAGCGTGGGCGCGGGCTACGAGAGCCCATCGGGCCTGAAGATCGACGCGACCTACAGCTACGCCAAGGGCCGCTACAACGTCCCTGCCGACACCAGTTGCAGCCTGAACTGCACCAACTTCTTCAACGTCATCTACAACCCCTATGCGGGGCTTGATGTTTCCGGCTCCATAACCGTGCGTTATGGCGGCATGTCCATCACCAAACCGTTCTGAGTAGTGCCATGTCTTTTGTTCGCTCGTTTCCCCGTCTGACTCAGTTGACCGCTGCGCTGTGCCTGTCGGCCTGCGCACTGGCACCGGCCTGGGGCCAGACCGCCGACACCAAGGCCAAGCTCATCGAGCGTGTGCTGGCCGTGTGGCATCCGGATGATGTCGTGGTCGTGATGGTGCAGCGGCCCGCAGCCAGCGCCATGCAGCAGGCGCGCATCGCGCTGCAAGGGCGTGTCTCGGCCGAGAAGCGCGACGCCACGCTCAAGGACATCGCTGTCGACATCCAGAAGTACGTGGACGAAGCCACGCCCATTGCCCGCGATACCGCCAAAAAGCAGATGGCCAATACCGTGGTGCCCGTGCTGCAGCAGCAGTTCACCGAAGACGAGCTCAAGCAGCTGGTCGCCTTGCTGGAGTCGCCGCTGAAAAAGAAGTTCGAGCAGTTGATCCCGCAGATGGAGCGGGCGCTGGGTGAGAAGGTAGCAGCCGAAAGCCATGCCCTCATCGACCCCAAGATGCAGGCCATGACGCAGGCCGTGGGCATGAAGCTGCGCACTGCAACGGTTGCACCATGAACACGGGCCGCAGTCCTGGGGGCTACACGGCCCGCGCCGGCAAGTGGCTGCTGGCTTCGCTGCTGTGCGGCCTGTTGATGGCTTGCGGTGGTGGGGGTGGTTCGACCAACAGCGCCAGCTCCAGCGCCTCTTCCGGGGCTGACGCCACGCATGCCGCGTTCACGCTGGGCCTGTCTGGTGGGGCCTACCGTGACGTGACCCACGTGTGGGTGACCGTGGGCAGCGTGGCCTTGCACCCACAGGCTTCCCAGGCCTGGTCCAGCACCGATCGCAGCTGGACGGTGCTCAAGCTCAAGACGCCCGTGGTCATCGACCTGGCGGTGCCCAGCACTTCGCAGGGCAATGTGACCCCCATCTTCAATGGGCTGAGCGTGCCGGCTGGCACCTATGGCCAGATCCGCGTGTTCCCGCTGGCGCATGACGCCGCGCTCGACGATGCGGCCGTGGCCAAGGGCCTGAGCTACAACGCCCAGGTCAACTACCAGGATGCGGGCGGCGTGGCGCGCACCGTGCCCCTGGAATTGCCCGCCCCAGAGCTGGGCTGGCGTTTGCCCGGCTCGTTCACGATGGCCGCCAACAGCGGCAGCTATGTGGTGATGGGCGCCGACCTGCTGCAAAGCCTGGTGCGCATGAGCTCGCCCGATGGCATCGACCACTTCAGCTTCCGGCCGAGCCTGCGCAGCTACGACATGGCCACCAGTGGCGCCATCATTGGCCAGATCGCCCCGGCGCTGATCTGCGGCGGGGCGTCTGCACCGGCGGCGCCCAACTGCGCAGAGGACATCGTGGTCAGCGCGCAGAGCCTGTCTGCAGATGGACAGCGTCATGTTGGCGTGCGCCAGTACCGGGTGGGCAGCACCAGCGGTGGTTTTGCGCTGTACCCCTTGCCATCGGACACGCGTTACGACGTCGTGATCACCGGCCGCCACATGCAGACCATGGTGATCAAGGACGTGGCCGTGTCGGCTTTCAGTGTGCTGGTCACGCTGGACTGGACGACGCTGGGCACGAACGACAACCCCATCCGGCCCGTGATCACGCCCACCACGCCGCGCACGGTGAACCTGGCCTCGACCATGTCGCCCCCGGGCAGTCAGCTGTATGTGGGCCAGACCCTGGGCAGCGTGACCCAGCCCTATGAGGTGGCCTTGTCGAACGTGGATGTGATGGGGGGCGTGCTGGCTCAACCGCTGGCCTTGCCGCAAGGGCCCGTGAGCGTGGCGCCGTATGTGGCGCCCACAACAGACTCGGGTACCGGTGTCACCACCTATCCGCCGCTGGTGTTCACGGACACCGTGCCGCAAGAGGGCAGTGAGGCCTTCAGCATGCTGGCACTGGGCACGGCCTATGACGACCCCGGTGCGAGCAGCGTGCAGGCGCCTGCATTGGGCGTGGCCAGCAGCATCACCGTGGCCAATCCTGTGCGCCAGGCGGCGCTGGGCATCGGCCAGATCCAGGTGACGCTGACGGGCACCTTGTCATCCACGTATGACGGCGCCAAGCTTGTCGTGTCGGATGTCAACGGGGTGGTGGCCACGCAGGCTGTGACGGGTGGTGGCAGCGTGGTCGTCAACGTGCCCGCAGGCAGCCAGGCCGCTGCGATTGGCGGCACGGCGGTTTACGCGGTGGCCTTGCGTGCAGCAGGCCACACGGGCAGCCTGCGCTGGGTGCGTGCCAGCACCGTGGTGGACCTGCGCAGCAACGCCAGCGCCTCGGTGACGCTGGCTTTGCCTTGATCAGGCGGGCTGCTTCAGTGGTTGTTGTGCGGTAAGGCAGGCAGCCCGAACAGAGGCAGGCCGATGGGCGCCAGCATGGTGACTGGCGTCAGCGCGATCAAGGTGCCGCCCACTTGTGCGGCCGTGTTCACGGCGTTCACTGCCATGACCGCCGTTCGCGGGCCGGCGTTGGCCTGCAGCTCCAGCGCGGCCAGCAGCGCCGCGGTGTTCTGTGTCGAGGCCGCCTGACGGCGGTGGTCTTCGCCAGATTGCCTGAGCTGGCCGCGCCCCAGCTGGCGCAAGGTGTCGTCATCGATGCCGGCACCATGGACCTGCTTGAGGTCCTGGTCGTCCAGCGCCACCATCTGCGAGGGGGCGGGCGAGCCGGGCAGGGTGGCCGCACGGTGCGTCTCGGCGAAGCCGCTTGACGTGGCGAGTGCGGCCGACATGGCCACGATGGTGCTCAATCCCAAACCCTTGCGCATGCACAACTCCTTGACTGGCCCAGGCATGGCGCGACATGCGCGGCCTGATCTCTGGGCTATCGGAGCGGGGCAGCGCTTGTTTGAGCCCCTGGTGGCATGTATCGCCGGGCTGTGTGATCAATCGACGGAAAAGCAGCGATTTGGTGGGGCTGTTGTGGCGATGGGCTTGACTTGCCCATGGGAGCGGATACCGTGCTGGCTGTCCCAATTTCATGGTGCCTTCACGGGTTGGCTGAACATGAGCAAGACGATTCTGGTCGTGGACGATTCGGGCACCTTCCGGCAGGTGGCGAATCTGGCCTTGAGCAAGGCGGGCTACACGGTGATCGAGGCCGTCGATGGGCGCGATGCCTGCAGCAAGTTGTCGGCACCGAAGCTGGACCTCATCATCTGCGACGTCAACATGCCGCACATGGATGGCATCGAGTTTGCCAAACGGGCCAAGGCTTCGGCCCACAAGTTCACGCCGATCCTGATGATCACCACGGAGTCTCGCGCCGAGCTCAAGGCGGAGGGCAAGGCAGCAGGCGTGCGGGGCTGGATCGTCAAGCCGTTTCAGCCATCCCAGCTGCTGGATGCCGTCAACAAGCTCTGTTCCTGAACACAGTCCAGGCACAAGGAAAAACAGCCTGAAGGCGTTGACCTTCAGGCTGTCTGTGTGGTGCGGCTGGTGGGCGCCTTTGCACGCCCATGGCCAGCAGTCAGCACCTCATGGCGTGTAGACGAGCGGCTCCAGCGAGTTGCCCGGGGCGATGCTGGCGCAGTTCTCCGGTGCAGGCTTGCCAGCGAATCGGTCGTCGATCCAGGCGGTCGCGCCCGGCAGCCAGCTGACCATGGTCACGAAGTGACTCGAGCCATACTCTTTGTGCTGAACCTTCACGCCCTGGGCGCAGTACTGGCGCGCGAGGGAGCGGACATCGCCGGCCAACATCACGCCGTCGCCTTTGCCCCAGAGCGGCGATGGCTTGGTGCCTTCCCAGATGCCGCCGGTGCCTTGGCCGATCTGCAGGGGGATGGTGGGTGTGCCGCCCGTGCCCATGATGACCTTGTTCACCGCTGCCACGTACTCAGGAATCTTGGTGCGGTCCTGGTACTCGGGCTTGACGAGGGCCTTCCAGCTGACGTTGCTGTACTGGAAGAGCACGTAAGCGATCGAGGCCTTTTGCATCTTGTTGTAGACATCCAGGCCGCGCTCGGTGAGGTACTTTTGAATGTCGATGTTGTAGGAACGCGAGACACCGATGACCGCCATGGGCATCACACCACCCCACATGGGCGCGTCTTCGATATAGCTCAGATTGTGTTCAGGACTTACCAGCGTGCCACCAAACGCAGCGCCAATCAGGTTGGCGTTCACATCAGGCGCGTAGGTCGGTGCCAGTTCGGCCGCCCACTCGGTGGCGATCGCGCCGCCCGAGTAGCCGATCAAGGCCACTTTGGCGTTGTTGTTGAGACCGATTTGTGGCGAATTGAAAGTCGCACGAATCGAATCCAGCGTGTTGTAGCCGTACTCGGGGCCGGCCGCAAAGTTGGCTTTCTGACCTTCGGTATCCGAGATGACGACGGTGTAGCCCTTTTTCACGTAAGACCCGAACAACATCGTCTCGACCGCTGGAAGCATGTCTGGGAGCCTCTTGCCGCCAGCGAACGCACGCGAAGGCGAATCCTCAGGGTTCAGCGAGTCGTAGAACGACTGGTAGGAGATCACCTTGTTCTTGTTCGGGCAGGCAGATGCAGACGCGCAATCGGGCGTGAACACGGTCGTCACGTTCGCGGCAGGTTGCAGCATGGCATCGGTCGAGCGGTACACGATCTGGGTGGCCTTGTACGACGTCTTGAGGCCAGCGATGTAGACCGAAATCGTGCGGCTCTTGAGGACCGTGCCGGGCGCGATGCTGGACAGCGGGGTGCTGTCTGTGTACTGGTAGAACGGGTCTGTGGCAGCGCTGGCCATGCTTGGCACCATGATGGCGGCCACTGCGGTCTGGACTGCAGTTTGCAGCAGGCGTTGGGTGCTCAGGCGAAATTGCATTTTGTCTCCTAGCGACGTCTTCTTGACGTTCATTGAACCCGTAGGGCGATAAGGCGTCATAGTGCGCATCACCTCACGATCCAACTGTCGAGGAATCGACATTTCAGGGGTTTGCGATGAGGGGGCTTTCCCCCGTGAAAGCACCCCTGAAATCGGGGGTGGAGGAGCCCAAAAATCGCGTGGATCAAAAAGAAAAACCGCCTGAAGGTGTCGGCCTTCAGGCGGTTTGCATGGTGTGGCGGCGGGGGTTTTTAGCCCGCCCATGCAACGGTCTTGAGAGAGATCAAACCTCAGGGGGCATACACGAGCGGCGCCAGCGAGTTGCCCGGGGCGATGCTGGCGCAGTTCTCCGGTGCAGGCTTGCCGGCGAAGCGGTCATCGATCCAGGCGGTTGCACTGGGCAGCCAATTGATCATGGTCGTGAAGTGGCTCGTGCCGTATTCCTTGTGCTGAACCTTCACGCCCTGGGCGCAGTATTGGCGCGCCAGTGTGCGGACATCGCCAGCCAACATCACGCCATCACCCTTGCCCCAGATGGGCGATGGCTTGGTGCCTTCCCAGATGCCACCCGTGCCCTGACCGATTTGCAGAGGAATGGTCGGGGTGCCACCCGTACCCATGATGACCTTGTTTGCGGCTTCCACGTACTCGGGAATCTTGGTGCGGTCCTGGTACTCGGGCTTGACGAGGTCCTTCCAGGTGACGTTGCTGTACATGCCGAGCACGTAAGCAATCGAGGCCTTCTGCATCTTGTTGTAGACCTCCAGGCCGCGCGCGGTGAGGTACTTTTGAATGTCGATGTTGTAGGAGCGCGAGACGCCGATGACCGCCATGGGCATCACGCCACCCCAGATGGGCGCACCTTCGACATAGGTCAGGTTGTGCTCGGGGCTCACCAGCGTGCCACCAAAGGTGGCGCCGATCAGGTTGGCGTTCACGTCAGGCGCGTAGCTTGGTGCCAGCTCGGCTGCCCACTCTGTGGCGATGGCACCGCCCGAATAGCCCAGCAATACAACCTTGGCGTTGCTGCTGAGGCCGATCTGAGGGGTATTGAATGCTGCGCGGATCGAATCCAGCGTGTTGTAGCCGTACTCCGGGCCGGCGGCGAAGTCGGCCTTCTGGCCTTGCGTGTCGGAGATGATGACGGTGTAGCCATTCTTCACGTAGGACCCGAACAGGATCGTCTCGACGCCTGGAACCACATCAGGCAGACGCGTGCCACCTGCAAATGCGCGTGAGGGCGCATCCTCCGGGTTCAGCGAGTCATAGAACGACTGGTAGGAGATCACCTTGTTCTTGTTCGGACAGGCAGATGCCGTCGTGCAATCAGGCGTGAAGATGGTCGTGACGTTCGCTACAGCTTGCTGCATGGCGTCGGTCGATCGGTACACGATTTGGGTGGCCTTGTACGAGGTCTTGAGGCCTGCGATGTAGGCGGAAATCGTGCGGCTCTTCAGTACTGTGCCGGGTGCGATGCTGGACAGCGGCGTGCTGTCTGTGTATTGGTAGAACGGGTCTGTGGCTGCGCTGGCCAGGCTCGGCGCCAGGAGTGCGGCCGCCGCTGTTGATACGGCGGTCTGCAGCAGGCGATGGGTGTTCAGGTGGAATGTCATCAATGTTTCCTGGCGATGTTTTGATTTAGGTTCGTTGAATCAATATGGAACAACGAGCCATGGTGTCCGTGAAACATTGCTGGGTATGTCGAGGAAACGACATTTCCGGGTTTGCGATGAGGGGGCTTGCCCGGCCTTGAAATGGGGGGTTGAGGTTCCTGAAACAGCGGGGCAAATGCAGGCCCACGCATGGGGTTATCGGCCCCCGGGTCCGGGGGATGGTTGGCCGGCGAAGCGTCGGGGCTCTTTACACTTCTTGCCAAAGTTGTAAGTTTCGACAAAGTCCGCCGGTTCGTGTCACGCATGGACCAGAGCGTCGCTGCATTTTTCAGGGGGAAGTGATGTTGGTCACGGTACGTGATGGATGGGCGCGCTCGCGCCTTCTGAGGTGGGTGCTGGGTGTGATGCTGCTGGGATCGCTGTTGTCATGCGGTGGTGGTGGTGGCGGTGGCGGGGGCTCCAGTGACGCTTCGGCATCTTCTACGGGCGGTTTCACTGTTTCGCTGGACAAGAACGAGATATCCCTGACGAGCAATGAGGGGGAAAGCAGCGACTTGGCTGTGGTGACGGCGACACCCCAAGGGCAATTGCCCAATAGCCTGTACGTCCTGGCTATCGCAAATAGCCCGGGGCTGCAGTCCCCTATCTTGGCCACCCTCACGAACAAGGATGCCAAGTTTCCCTTTCGGCCAGACAGTACGCTGCCTCCAGGTGTCTACAAAGGCACCGTGATGCTTTATGCCTGCGCGGATGCCAAATGCACGCAGCCCATCGGCGGTACGCCTTTGCCCGTGGCATTCACTGTCACGATTCTGAAAGTGCTCAAGGTAGGCGGTGTTCAGATCAATGCCGTCAGCGGTCAAAGCCAGAGTGCGTCAGGCCAGTTGACGGTGCTCCAACTGCCCAGCGGCGCAACAGACTATTCGACCAAGGTTCTTTACGGCGGGGAATGGCTGAGCCTGGGGGAGAAAAATGGTTTGACGCAGGCTTTGAACGCGAAGTCCCTGCGGTCTGGTACATACAGCGCATCCGTTGAGGTGACATCCGGTACCCAGACTCGAACTGTCGGGGTCTACTACGTGGTCACGCCACCTCCGGGTGGCGAGTTCGACTTGCGTGTCTCGACCAGTTCCATGACCTTCGTTGTGGCCGACCCTGCTGCGACCGTGTCGCAATCCGTCGAGGTTGGTTTGCCTACCTGGGGCAACACGCGAGAAGATCTTCATTACAGCATTGACTATGACCAATCGGTCTATGGTGAGGGCTGGCTGAAGGTTCGGCCCACCGACACGGGGCTGCTCCTCAGCGCCTCCGGCGTGAGCTTGAGCCGGGGTTCGTACTCAGCATGGGTGAAAGTCACTCACCCGAGTACGGACACGTGGCAATGGATCAGGGTCGCGTTCACGGTGGGGCAGAACCTCATACTGCCGGCCGATCACAGCATCAAGCTGCTGAACTCCTCAAGCCAGGCTGACTTGCAAGGCAGTTTCAACATTGCACTGTCGGCAGGCCCGGCTGAGGCCTGGACGGCTACTTCGGCGGCACCTTGGCTGAAGTTGACAAGAACCAGCGGCCTCACCGGCGAAAAATTGGGCTACACGATCGACCAGTCGGCTCTGGGCGCCATGCCCAGCTTCAGCGACATCAAAGGCGTCATCACCCTGACCCCGGTGAATCAGGCCATTGCGCCTGTCAGTTTCAACGTGATCGTGCGCAAGGCGTTGGCTGAGTTGCGCTACGCGGGCCCCTATGCGTTGACGTCAGGGCGCGCCGCCACCATCCATCTGCGTGGCCAAGGTTTCAATGGTGTGCCGGACATCATCCCCTACCTCAATACCCCAGGCGTGGTGGCAAGCAGTGCGACGCGCCTGAACGACGGCCAGATCAAGCTTGAAGTGCCCGCCCTGCAGGCAGGCACCTACATCTTGACGCTTGGCAACAATCTGGATGTGCCCACGCATGCAGTCAAGTTGAGTGTGGTGGACCCCGTTGACTACGGCTACGCTGCGATCCCCAGGGAAGGCGCGCCTATCGCTGTGCTGTATGACCCGGTACGTAAAGCCATCTTTACGGGCAACCTCTACACAGGGGAGTTGTTCAAGTACACCTTTGAATCTGGGCGTTGGGTCGAGAAGATGACCAGTGTGCTCGGGTTGAACAATTTCGGCATTGGCCCCGATGGCGATACGCTGCTGACTGGCTCCTACATGTCATCTTTCCGGCTGTGGAGCACGGACACTTTGGAGAACACCTTCGAGCTGGGCGGTTGGACTTCGAATTACAACGGCTATGGCAAGCTTGGGAACGGCATCCCCGCAACCAATGATGGGCGCTCCTGGGTAGGGCGGTACTATTTCGACCATTGGAACAAGACCTTCGCACTGAGCACGTCCAGTGTGGGGAGTGTTCTGTCAGTCGATGGCAGCGGTGAGCGCCTATGGGGTTCGTCCGGGTATTACGGCAATCCGCAATTTGCCTTTTACATGGATGCCACGGATGGCGTCGCCCACGTCAATCCGCCTATGGACTACGTCAGCGACGCCATGTCGGTCTCGGCCAATGGTGAGCGGGTGGTGGTCGGTGCGTCGGAGGTGCGGGATAGCGGCTTCAAACTAATCGGGTTTCTGGCCCGCCAGGAAGCCAACTATCAGTTGATGAGCGCTACGCCATCGCCGGACGGTAAGCGGACCTATGTGCTGGCGTTCCCGGTCTTTGACTATATGCGCACCCACAATCCTGCCTATGACACGGCTTTGCCGCGCATCTACGTGATGGATTCGTCTGTCCGCCCCAGCGTTGGGAATTCGTTGCCGATCGTGGCTTCATTCGATATCAAGGACTACCCCACACCGTGCACACTCGAGTACCGTTGCGCCGAAAGCTACGAGAGCAAGATGACGATAAGTCCTGATGGCCGCACGCTGTTCATTGCAGGGGGCAAGAAGTTGATCGTGGTGCCGGTGAGCATGGCGCAAGCGATGCCCAACAGTGTGGCGGCAGCGGGGAGGGCGCAGGCCATGTCGGTGTCAACGACAGGCGGCGGCGTGGCACCCAAGCCTGTTGCTCAGCCTTGGGTCAGGTACGCACCGAAGTGACGTAGATGCAAGCAGGGCGCGCCAGTTGGTCGCGCCTTGCTGGACGAATGCTCGCAAGAGCAAATGTCAAATGGCGCCGAGCCAAAAGAAAAACCGCCTGAAGGCGTTGACCTTCAGGCGGTTTGTCTGGTGCGGCTGGCAGGATTCGAACCCACGACCCCTTGGTTCGTAGCCAAGTACTCTATCCAACTGAGCTACAGCCGCTAAAAATGTTCTCGGTTACCGGTTTGACACTGTGAGGTGAAACTGGTGCGGCTGGCAGGATTCGAACCCACGACCCCTTGGTTCGTAGCCAAGTACTCTATCCAACTGAGCTACAGCCGCCGAGAAGTGAGACTATAGCATGGTTTACGAGCATGTGTAAACAAGTCGTCATACAAACTGCTTTTTGAGCCCCGATGGGCGCGCCGTTTGATGGCGTTCAGGCTCGATTCAATCGCGATCAGGCAGCGCAGCAAGGCGATAGAAACGGGCTGCTTCTTCGGGGCGGTGCTCGCGTTCAGCAAGTTGGCCCAGCTTGGCCCAGGCCATGCGGCGGCGCTCCAGATCAAGCTGCAGGTCGTTGGCCGCAGACAGCAGCATGCCGCGGGCCTTGCCCCACAACTGGCGCTCTGACAGGGCCAGGCCCAGCGTCAGGGCCAGTGCGGGGTTGCGCAGTGCGGCTTGTGTGGTGGCATCCAGGCGGGGCAGCCATTCGGCTTCCAGGCCCAGCAGGCTGTGCGACAGCGCGTTGGACAGGGCGTCCACTGCGTCGGGCGTGTGTTGGGCAATGCGATCCCACAGAGGGGCCAGCCATTGGCGGGCTTCAAGCTGGGCACCCAGGTCCGCCATGCGGCGGGCGGCGTGCGCCACCACCAGCGGGTCCTTGCGGTCATTGCTGTCCAGGTTCTGCCACAGGGCGCGCAGCTGGTCGGCATCGCGGGCAGAGTCCAGCGTCTCGATGGCCAGTGTGCGCAGCAGGCCTTCGGCGGCCACATGGGTGAAGCCCTGGTGCTTGGCCAGCAGGCGGGCGGTCTTGAGCGCTTCGACCGGTTGGCGTGCCAGGCGCGTGGCCTGCAGCTTCAGGCGCAGGGCCTGTGTGCGGCGCGCCACACCCGGCGGCAGCTCGGACAGGTCGTGCAGGGCGCGGCGGGCGTCGCGGTCTTCCAGCGCGCATTCGGCGGCCAGCAGGCGGGCACCTTCTTCGGTGGCGCGCGGCTTGCGGGTCAGGCGGGACAGGTCGATCGCGCGTTGCAGATGCTCGTCACGGCGCTTGCGGTCCTGCAGGCGGTGCAGGCTGCCGGCCGACAGCAGGTGGGCCAGGGCGGTGAACTCGGCGTCCAGCGTCAGCTCGGGGGTGTCGGCCTGGATGGCCACCGCGCGCTGGCAGGCCTTGTGGGCGCGGGTGTAGCGGCCGGCCATGTACAGGGCCAGGCCTTCGCGCAGGGCGGCTTGCGCCACGCGGTCGCGCTGGGAGACGCGCCAGCGTTTGGCGCGCTCGGGCAGGGCCAGGAGGCCGTCAAGGCCGCGCACCAGCGAGTACACGGCCAGGAAGATCAACACCAGCCCCAGCAGGAACAGGTTGAGCGAGATGTCGGCGCGCCAGCCCAGCCAGTAGATGGTGACCAGGCCGTCATTGGCGCCCAGTGCGGTTGCACCCACCACGGCGGCCACGGCCAGCACGAGGAACCAGACAATGGAGCGCATGAGTGGGCGTCCTTGCGGTGCGGCGGTCAGCGGCCACCCGAGACCGCAGACAGCGCGGCCAGGGTGTCGTCGGGGCGGGGTACGGTGGTCTGCTGGCTTTGCGCGGCCACGTCAGTCAGCATGGACTGCAGCAACTGCGTCTTGCGGGACTGCAGGTCGAAGTAGCGCGGCACGGTCGCCTGGATGTTCTGCAGGTCGGCAAGGGCCACGGCGTTCTGGCGGCTCAAGAGCGCCAGGCGGGCATTGAGCAGGCGCAGCTTGATGTTCTCGCGCAGGAAGAAACCTTGATCTGGCGAGATCAGCATGCCCTCAGGGCGGCTGATGCGCGTGAGGCGGATCAGGCCACGGGTTTCGTTCCAGAAGGTCTGGGCCGCGCCTTTGGTCCAGTCCAGCATGTGGCTGCCCCAGGTGGGGCTGTCCGTGGCGGCCGCATCGGAGGCAGCTGCCTGATTGGGCAATGCCTTGTTCTTGCCTGCAGGCTTGGTGTTCACGTTGGCCTTGGGGGCGGCATCTGCCTTGGGCACGGGGGCCATCACCACTTCAGGCTGGTTGAGCAGGGGCACCTCGTCAACCAGGCGCGCGGCCTCATCCAGACGGATGGTCAGGGAGGCGGTGTCGGCCACCCGGGTGGCACGCACGCGGTCCAGGTCCTTGGCCAGGGCACGGCGGATGTTGTCCAGGCGCGGCTGGCGGGCACGTGTCAGCCGGTCATCGGCCGATTGCATGGCCGTGATCAGGGGCTCGGCGCTGCCTGTCAGGGTGGCTTGCTGGCTGGCCACGCGCAGGCCGGCTTCGATGTCGGCGACCAGGTTCTCGTCACGCGACAGGCTCAGTGTCTTGATCAGGTCTTCGACCTGGCTGCGTTGCAGGGCGACTTCGGCGATGCGGGTCTCCAGCAGCGTGGTGCGGGCGGTGGCCTCACGCGAGGCCTCCTGGGCCTGCCGGGCCAGGACGCGGGCTTCCGTGGCCTGCCCCTGGCTGTCTTGCTGACGGCGCACCAGCTCCTGCTCCAGCGACTGGACCTTCTTCTGGCTGCTCCAGGCCATCCAGGCCGAGCCGGCCGTGGCCACACTCAGGATGAGAACGGCCCAGCGCACCCAGTTGGCGGGCGCGTCGGAATCGACCTGAGGATCGAGCGGGATGGCTTCGATCTGGACAGGTGTGGGGAGGTTGGTGGGGGCGCTGGTGTCGGTCACAGTGAAATCATTGTATCGACGTGGTCAGATCGCGACGGTGAAGACACCGGATGTCCGCCGCCTTACTCGGTGGATCGTAGTGCTTCCACCACTGCATCCAGGGTTGGGCGGGTTGACGTGATGCGCTGGATGCCCAACTGGCGGCAGCGTTCGGCGATCTTGGGGTGGGTCACGAGCGCCCGGGTGGTGGACCAGTCCGGGGTGGGCAGGCCGCTGGCCGGCAGGTGGTGCTCGACCAGGTGGTCAATGGCCTGGGAGCTGCTGAACAGCCAGATGTGCTGCTCGGGCGAGCGCAGGGCCTCGCTGGCGAGCTTCTGCTGAGCAGGGGCCCATTCGCCTGGGCCGCGCTGGTAGGTCAGCACGGCGTGGACCGTGGCACCGCGCTCGCGCCACTGCTGGCTCAGCCAGTTGCGGCCTTTGGCCTCCTGCTGGTCGCCACCGCTGATGATGGCGACGTCCTGGCCCCGCCAGTCCAGCGGCGCCAGCAGCGGCCACAAGGCCTCGGAGTCGAACTGTTCGGCCGAGGCGTCGGGCGACAAGAGTTGGTTGGCACGCAGGCCAGCCGATTCGCCAGCGCTGAGCAGGCTGTGCGCGGTGCCGGGGCCCGGGGTGGCGGCCAGGGTGCCTTCGGCCCAGACAGCGCCTTCAGGGCGCAGCTTGAAGAACCACTCGACGGCGGCCGGGCTGACGAACATGAGCAGGCGCAGGCGGGCCATGTCGTGCCAGGTCTGCAGCACGGGCAGCGGGTCGGCAGGGCCGTCGATCGCGATCAGGGGCAGGGCGTGGGCGTCCAGCCCGTTGGACTGCAGGTCGGCCGCCCAGATGCTGGCCTGGGGCTCGGGGCGGGTCACC
Source organism: Aquabacterium sp. (assembly GCF_016195855.1). GTDB lineage: Bacteria > Pseudomonadota > Gammaproteobacteria > Burkholderiales > Burkholderiaceae_C > Aquabacterium. The sequence continues at coordinate 92,389 of NZ_JACPYU010000004.1, read as the reverse complement.
AGCACCTGCAGCGCAGGTTGCTTGGCGCCTGGCATGGCGTGGGGCAAGGTGGCGGTCAAAGTGCAGCCAGCCAGTCCGGCCCGGCCTGGGCTTTGAGTTGTTCGGCCACGGAACGGCCCAGGGCTTCGGCTTCGGCGTGTGTGCCAGGCTGCCCTTCGGCCTGGGCCTGCACCAGGGTGGATTGCTCCGGGTGGCCCAACAGGCTGCGCAGCACCAGGGTGTCGCCACGCCATTCGGCGAAGGCCGCCAGCGGCATGGAACAACTGCCGCCCATGGCACGCGAGACGGCACGCTCGGCCATGGTGGCCAGCCAGGTGGGCTGGTGCGCCAGGCTTTGCAGCGCCGGGCCCAGGTCCGCGTGGTTCTGGCGGATCTCCAGCCCCAGCGCGCCCTGGCCGGCGGCTGGCAACATGTCGGTCGTGGCAATCAGCTCGCGGATGCGGTCGGCCAGGCCCAGGCGCTTGAGGCCGGCGGCAGCCAGCACGATGGCGTCGTACTGGCCCTCGTCGAGCTTGCGCAGGCGGGTGTCGAGGTTGCCGCGCAGCGCTTCGATGCGCAGATCCGGGCGGCGCGCACGCAATTGCACCAGGCGGCGCAGGCTGGATGTGCCCACCACGGCGCCTTGCGGCAGCTCGGCCAGGCAGGCGTACTTGTTGGAGACCAGCGCGTCACGCGGGTCTTCGCGCTCCATGACGGCGGCCAGCACGAAGCCATCGGGCAACTCCATGGGCACGTCCTTGAGGGAGTGCACGGCCAGGTCGGCGCGGCCTTCTTCCAGGGCAACTTCCAGCTCCTTGACGAACAGGCCCTTGCCGCCCACTTTGGAGAGGGCGCGGTCCAGGATCTGGTCGCCCTTGGTGGTCATGCCCAGCAATTGCACCTGGCGCCCGAAGCGGCTTTGCAACAGGTCGCGGATGTGCTCGGCCTGCCACAGGGCCAGGCGGCTTTCACGGGTGGCGATCACCCAGGGTGTGGGGGATCCGGACGGGGAGGTGGGGGTAGAAGCAGGCGCGGTCATGCGCCGATGCTATCAGCCAAGCCGAAAGGCTTGCTTAACGCTTGTCAGCTGCCATCGCCAGACGGCGTTTTTGCGTCTGGTTGATGTAGTACTGCAGCGTGCGGTCGCTCCAGTCCATGCCAATCAACTCGCAGCCCAGGCGCGCCCCTTTGGACTCGGGGTGGATGGCCGTGACATGGTGGATCATCAAGGTGACGTCCATGCTCGTGTCGTCATCGAGGTCCAGACGGCATTGGCCGATCTTGACGCCCGCGGCGATCATGGGCACGTTGTCGGGCAGGAACAGCGCCACACCGCTGAGGCTCACGTCCAGCACGCGCAGCGCGAGCTGCATTTCGGGCATGGCCGGGTGGCGAAAGCGCGCAACGGGGCTCTTGGTGGCCAGGGGCTGGACCCGGAAGGCCGCCCGGCGCTGGAAGCGGTAGACCACCTTGGGGTACTGCGCATTGAGTGCGCTGTGGTGGCCACCTTTGACGTGGACCACGCCTTCCAGATCGAACTGGAGCTTGATGCTGTCCAGATAGGCCACGGCCACGATCTCGCCGGACTCCAGCAGGGCATCCAGCCGGGCGTCGCTGTCTTCGGCACTGAAGCACAGGCCGTGACGGTTGTCTTCGGCCGTCCACATCAGCGTGGTGTAGCTCTCACCATTGGGCCCGCTGAGCGTGACCATGGAGCGGGCATCCAGCAACTGCTTGAGCAGGGCTTGTATCTCGACGGACGAGGTGATGCGGTAGTCGTCCAGCTCGGCAGCGGCAGCGCGTGAACCTGGCATGTGTGCCCTTGGGTGCTCAGTGCATCTTGGTGGGGTCGGTGGCGTTGCCCATCATGCGACTGAGGTCGTTGATCCAGGGCTCCGCCAGGTTGCGGATCTCTGCATCGTTGACCAGGATGCGCTGCATGATGCGCGTCTTGAATGCCACCTCTTCAGGCCCCAGCGGGTGATCGTCGGAGGCATGTTTGAGTTGGGCGATCAGCACGGCACAGGCGCCCTCCAGCTTGACCACGGTATCCCAGTCGCCGGCACGAGCGGCGTTGAGCATGTCCAGGCTGGCGTGTTCGATGGCTTCGTAGTAGCTCAACAGATTCCCGTTCATCAGGTCTTCGTCGGGCGCAGTGATCAATTCTGGGGCGTTCATGCGTGCACCTCCATGGCTGCGCGGACAACAGTGGCATCAGCGGGGGCGATGGACACCCACGCATCTCGAATAGGGGCCAGCAGCCTGACGCATTCATCCAGCGCTTCGGTGTCGTTGCGCAGGTTGCCTTGTGTCAGGCGCATGGTGATGTAGCCGTACAGGTCGCCCAGTTGCTGCGCGAGCTCGCCGCCCGCGCGCATGTCCAGGCCGGCCTTGAGGCCTTCGTCGACGATGCGCACGGCCTTGGAGATGGCCGCGCACTTGCCTTCGATGTTGCGGGTCTGCATTGCGCCCTTGGCTTGGGCGATGCTGTCGAGCGCACCATTGAAGAGCAGGGTGATGAGTTGATGCGCAGAAGCGCCGCTGACACCGGTTTCGATGTCAATCTGGCGATAGACGCTGCTCATGTTTTTTGAACCGAACATACTGGCGGAGGATCCGGTAGCAGTGGCGTACATCTGGAGCTCTTGGGTGATGCTGATTTCAGCGTTAATGCTTTATCGGCATCACCCTTCGCAGCTTGAACTCCTGGGCGTGATGTGATCCCAGGAAATAGGCGGTATTCAGGCCGCGTTTGCCGACATCGAGGCCTCGTCTTCGTGCATGGACGAAGACGATTGCGTGTATTGCTCCAGGAGGCGCTGGCGGAAGAGGGCGCCTGCCGCAGAAGGGTTGTCCGGCTCGCTGGCGGGCGCGGAGGCGTCCAGCGTCGCGGCAAGCGATTCGTCGCTTCGGGCCAACTCGAGCAGGCGCGTGGCCAGGCCCGATGAACGGCCCGCCCCACCACTGCCGTCGAACAGTTGCTCGACCTGGGTGGGCTTTTGCTTCAAGGCCTCGTCCAGCGCGCTCTCGTCCACCTGCAGCTGGCCATCCTTGAGCTGGATGCCGATGGACTGGAAGGGCTGGCTCAGGGAGCTCGCGCCCGTCGTCGGGCTGAAGGCTTCCTGGATGCGCTGCTCGATGGCGTGCGCGGCCTGCATGCTGGCATCGGTGGATGCCGGATCGCTGGCAGCCAGTTGGGTCGCCATGTCGTTGTAGGCATGGGCGAAGGCGTGGATGTCCTGCGCGATGGCCTGGGTGTCGGATTCAACGTGGATCCTGACCGGGTCAGGGCTCTGTCCGTTGAGCCTGAGCGTCAGGCCGGAGTGTTCGTCTTCGATCAGGTTCTGCGAGGACTGGACCTGACGGCCGTTGATGCGCAGCCGGGCATCCTGTGCTGGCTGCGTCAAGGGGTCGTTGCCGCCCACGGATTGCGGGTCCACCCCCAGGGAGGCCAGGGCCTGTGCGGCTTGGCCAGATGCTTCCCCGCTGGGTTCGGCACTGGCCTTGAAGCCATTGGCCTCACCCGTCGAGGTCGAGCGCAGCACCAGGCGCGAGCCTGTTGCGTCCGAGACCACCAGGGCAATCACGCCGACACCGGCGGCATTGATCTTGTCGCGGATGCGCTCCAGCGAGGTGTCCTTCGGGCCGAGCATGACACTGGCCTTGGGCCAGTTGGGGTTGGTGGAGAAGGTGCTCAGCGAGGTGTTCCAGTTGCCCAGCTCGATGTTGAGCGTGCCGATGCCCACAACCGTGGACAAGGAGGAGAAGGTGGCCGAAGCAGCGCTCTGCGCCATGGCCATCGCGTCCACGTTGACCGTGTAGTCGCCGGGGGCGGCCTTGTCGCTGGCTGCCTGCACCACGGATTCGTTGCTTGACGTGGCCTTGGTGGCCTGCCAGGTCTGGGTCTTGTTCAGGCGTGCGGCAGCGTCCATCACCGCCGAGGTGGCGCTGCGCAGTTTGGCGGCCTGCGAGAAGCGGGCATCCGATTCGGTGTCGGCCGAGGGGGCATTCACGCCGTTTTGTGGGCGCGCAAAAGCAGTTGCAGCGCTGACCATCATCTGGAGGTCAACGCCGTCAACTCTTGTTGCTGAGCCTACGGTCGCCATGATGCAGTCCTCTAAAGCCTCATCACACCTGTGAACAATGGTCTGGGATGGCCCCATGCCATCCGCGTCACACCACTTGTCCTGTGTTTCGGCTGGAACTGCTCAGTCTTGAGGGCTGAACCGTGAATAGGTCACGAACTCTTGTTCCAGTTTGTGATCATTTGTGTCACGTAGCTGCTCTGGCCGCTGATATTGGCCATGGTCTGGTCCAGCGCCGTGTATTGCGCACGCAAGCGCTTTTCATACAGGGTGGCGCGAGCGTCCAGTTCGTCCTGGCGCTTCTGGTTGTTCGACACGGAGGTTTTCAGGCCGGCCGTGCGGGTGGTGAGTGCCCCTTCGAAGCCCAGCAGGTTGTCACCCAGCGTGCGCAGCTTGGTGGCGATGCCGTCCTTGCTGCTGTCGCTCAGGTTGGCGTTGGAGAACAGTTTTTTCACTTCGCTCAACTTGCCCAGGGCGTTGGTGAGCTTGGTGCTGTTGACGACCAGGGTGCCATCGCTTTGGACAGTCACACCGGCCGACGACAAGGTGGTGAACACCGATGAGTTGCCCGAGGTGCTGCCAATCGTGGCGCGCAACTGGTTGAGGACGCCCACGGCCGTGCTGTCACCTTGCAGGGTGCCGGCGGTCTTGGTGGAGTCGTCGTACTTGGTGTTGGTGCGCAGCAGGGTGACCAGTGAGGAGTAGGCCCCGGCAAAGTCGCTGATGGCCTTGCTGATGGTGTCGTTGTCCTGCTTGACCGTCACGGTGGCGGGGTTGTCGGTCACCACCGGTGGGGTGCCGCTGGACGTCGTGGTGAGCTTGCCCACGGTGAAGCTGATGCCGGTCAGCACGTCGGAGAACTGGTTGGTGCTGGAGGTGACATTCACGCCATTGACCGATGCAGCCGCGTCTGCGGCCGACTTGGCCAGCGTTGTGCCAGGCGTGCCGCCAGCGGGGTCATAGGCCAGTGCCGACAGGCCGGCGTCATCGGTGTTGTTGCCATCACCCGTGTCGTTGACCGACACCTTGAAGGCGTTGGCGGCACCCGAGGCGCTGGATGTCATCACCAGGCGGGCACCTTTGGAATCCTTGACGATGGACGCGGTGACACCGGCGGCCGCGTCATTGATCTTGTCGCGGATGGCTTCCAGCGTATCGGATGACGCGATGCTGATGTTGGTTGTCTTGCTGGAGGTCAGCGTCGAGCCGCTCAGGGTGCCCAGGTCGATCGTCAGCGTGCCGCTGCCGAGGGTGGACGTGCTGGAGGCCAGGGCGGTGTTGGTGACCACGGACTGGCTGGACGCCAGGGAGGACACCGACACGCTGTAGCTGCCTGTTGCCGCGCCGGACGAGGTGGTGAAGCTGACGACGTTGCTATCCGAGGACGAGGAGGTCGTGCTGTACCAGATATCGGGGTTGGCCAGCTTTTGCGCGGCATCGCGCAGCGTGGACAGATTGGACTGGACCTGACCGAAAGCCGAGATCTTGGACTGGATCTTGTCGGCTTCGGTCTGAAGCGTGGTGATGGGCTGGCGCTCCAGCGCCACCAGCTTGGTCACAATGGCATTGGCGTCCAGGCCGCTGCCAACGCCCAGTGAGCTGATGGTCCCGGATGTCGAAGAGGTGGAGGTCATCGTGGTCTTCCTTCAGCGCCGCTCATGCCAGATCGGGCATGACATGCCGATGTCCGGTCAAGGCCGGACACCGTGTACTTCGGCACGAAGCGTCAGGACTTGAGCGCCCGGCTGGATAACCATTCATCCAGGGAGGTCATCAACCCAGGAGCTTGAGCACGGTCTGCGGCAGCTGGTTGGCTTGCGCCACCATCGCGTTACCTGCCTGCTGCAGGATCTGGGCACGCGACAGGTTGGCCGTTTCTGCAGCGAAGTCGGCGTCCATGATCCGGCTGCGGGCAGCGGTCTGGTTCTCGGCGGCCACCTGCAGGTTGGAGATGATGGCGTCGAAGCGGCTTTGCGTCGCACCGTAGACCGCGCGTTCGGAGTTGACCTTGTCCAGCGCACCGTCGATCGAGTCGATCACCGTCTTGAGCGCGGCCGTGTTGGCATCGCTGGCGATGGACACGGTGTTGGCGGTGACGGCCGTGATGCTGGCATCGGCGAGCATGTTGGCGGTCGAGATGGTGATCAGGTCGTTGGCCGTGGTGTTGGCACCGATCTGGAAGTCCAGCGCGCCAGCTCCGGAGGCCAGGATGTCCTTGCCGTTGAAGGTGGTGGCGCCCAGAACCCGGGTGATTTCCATCGACAGCTGCTTGAACTCCTTGTTCAGGGAGTCCTTGTCGCTGGAGCTGTTGGAGGCGTTGCGGGCCTGCACTGTCAACTCACGCATGCGTTGCAGCGCGTCGCTGACCTTGCCCAGCGCGCCTTCAGCGGTCTGCGCCAGAGAGATGCCGTCGTTGGCGTTGCGAGCCGCGACGTTCATGCCCTTGACCTGCGCGTTCATCCGCTCGGCGATGGCCAGACCGGCCGCATCGTCCTTGGCGGAGTTCACACGCAAGCCTGAGGACAGCCGCTGCATCGACACGGACAGAGACATCTGCGACGTGTTGAGGTTGCGCTGAGCGTTCAGCGAGTTCAAGTTGGTATTGATCGTCTGAGGCATAACGCACTCCTAAAGATTCGTCAGACTTGCGGCGATGGCGCCGAACTTCAGCTTGTCGCCGAAGGAGTCCAAAAAAATTCCTTCAGCCAGTGGTATGGATATTCGGAGTTTTCTCGAGAACCAAAAGTGCGAATAAAGGGCCCATCGCCGCCCAATTCCAGGCCGTAAAAGAAAAAGCCGCCCGAAGGCGGCTTGTTGGGGCTGGCTGAGTGAAATCAGCCGGCTTTTGGCGTATCAGCGCAGCAGAGACAGGACCTGCTGGGGCAGCTGGTTGGCCTGGGCGATCATCGCGTTGCCAGCCTGTTGCAGGATCTGGGCACGTGACAGGTTGGCCGTTTCCGCCGCGAAGTCGGTGTCCATGATGCGGCTGCGAGCAGCAGTCTGGTTCTCGACCGAGACTTGCAGGTTCGAGATCACCGAGTCAAAGCGGCTCTGAGTGGCACCGTACATGGCGCGCTCGGAGTTGACCTTGTCGATGGCGCCGTCGATGTTGTCGATCACCGTCTTGATGGCCGTCGCGTTTTGCTGGCTGTCAATCTTGGAGGCGGCACCCGTCACAGCGCTGATGCTGACGTCGTTGTTCATGTTCGACGTGGTGACGGTGATCACGTCGTTGCTGGTGGTGTTGGCACCGACCTGGAAGGCCTTGCCGCCAGCGTTGGAGCCGATGATGGTCTGACCGTTGAAGGTCGTGCCACCGATCACACGCTTGATTTCAGACGACAGCTGCTGGAATTCCTTGTTCAGGGAGTCCTTGTCGCTGGAGCTGTTCGAAGCGTTACGGGCTTGCACAGCCAGTTCACGCATACGTTGCAGGGCGTCCGAGACCTTGCCCAGTGCGCCTTCAGCGGTTTGAGCCAGCGAGATGCCATCGTTGGCATTGCGCACCGCGACGTTCATGCCACGCACCTGGGCGTTCATGCGTTCTGCGATGGCCAGGCCGGCGGCGTCGTCCTTGGCAGAGTTGATGCGCAGACCTGAAGACAGGCGTTGCATCGAAGTAGACAGCGAAGCTTGCGAGACGCTGGTGTTGCGCTGTGCGTTCAAAGACAGCAAGTTGGTATTGATGATTGAAGGCATGGTGCTCTCCTATGGTTGCAAAACTCCCGGCAGATAGCGCCGGCATGTAAACGCGGTGATACAGCTACCGCACTGCCAGACCGTCGCTAGTCAACCGCATTGCCCAAAGTGGCGTCTTGCCACCAGAACCTCGGCCGGCTAACCGGACCACGGAACTTTCTTGAAGACCGTTGCTTTGCATATCGGCGTCCATTTGTGTGGACTTGAGAGATTTACAAAGCTCGGATTCGTGAAATAGTGTCGAGAGAAATGACATTGCTTTGCTGCGCATCTCCGACTCCCATGGGAATCGCTGATGTCTAGACTGATGGCACCTCTTCCTTATGAAATGGGTGTCATCCGCCATGCAAACCTCGACACAAGCTGTTTTCGGCCAACAAGCACGGCTTCTGAAGCAGGCGCATCAACATTGGGAACATGGCCTGGCCATGTCCAAGAAGGCGCAATGGCGCGCGGCGGTCAAGGAGTTCGACAAAGCCTGCAAGGCGGCACCGGCTGACACCCTGTTCAGGTTGAACCTGGCCCGCGCCCTGTTGAGGTCAGAGCAGGCCGAGCGCGCGATTGAAGAGACGCGTTGCATCCTGGAGCAGGAGCCCGCCAACTTGCTGGCCCGCCAGTTCATGGGGGAGTGCCTGACACAGGTGGGGCGCCACAGCGAAGCCGCCAGCTTCATGCTGGAAGTGCCGCCCGGCATGAAGCCCAGCACCGAATACCTGCAGATCCTGGGCAACACCTTGTTCAGTGCACAGCGCTACAAGGAAGGCATCCAGGTCTTGTTTGATGCGCTTTCACAAGATGTGACGCACGCGATGAGCCATTACCGGTTGGGCATCTGCTTCAATGCGGTGGGCATGAAGGCCGAGGCCATCGAGTGCCTGACCACGGCATTGGCCGTGGGCCTGGATGGTGGTGAGCTGGCTGCGCAAAGCCTGCGCGTGTTCATCAGCCGCGAGCTGTGCCGTTGGGATGAAGCCGCCCTGGAGATGGAAGAGGTCAACCAGTTGCTGGATGCCTTGACGCCCGAGTCGGTCAACTGGTCGTCGGTGTTTGCTGCCGTCACCCTCAGCGGGGACGTTGGCCGGCAACTGCGCTCCGCACAGGCCTGCGCCAATTTCTATGCGCATGGGGTGAAGCCCTTTGCCCCGCGTGCACCTCGCCCCTTGTCGCAACGCCTGCGTGTGGGCATGGTGTCGTGCGACTTCCACCACCACGCCACCACGATCTTGCTGGCCGAGGTGCTGGAAAAGCTCGATCCACAGCGCTTCGAGCTGCACCTGTATTCGCACGGCCCCGATGAAGACAGCCCGATGCGCCGTCGCATCAAGGCCGTTGCCACCCAGTTCGTGGAAGTGAGCGAATGGAGTGACCAGCAGGTGGCACAGAAGATCCGTGATGACAACATCGACGTGCTGATCGATCTCAAGGGCCACACGGTCAACGGGCGACTGGGCATCTTTGCCTACCGCGCCGCGCCGGTGCAGGCGACCTACCTGGGCTTTCCCGGCACCAGCGGCGCCACCTACATCGACTACATGATCGGCGACGCCGTGGTCAGCCCCTTGAGCGAAGCGGCGCACTACACCGAGAAGCTGGCCTTGCTGCCGCACTGCTATCAGCCCAATGACCGCAAGCGCCCCTTGCCCCAGCCCGACAGCCGTGCCGCGCATGGCCTGCCGGAGGATGCCGTGGTGCTGTGTGGCTTCAACCAGCCGTTCAAGCTCTCGCCTGAGGTGTTCGATGTCTGGTGTGATTTGCTCAAGCGCACGCCCAATTCGGTGCTCTGGTTGCTCAACTGGCTGGGTGATGCCGAAGAGGTCTTGCGCCATGAAGCGGCCAAGCGAGGCGTCGACCCGCAGCGCCTGGTCTTTGCCCGCAAGGTGCACATCAGCGAGCACATCAGCCGCTTTGCCCTGGCCGATGTCTATCTGGACAGCTGGCCTTGCAACGGCCACACCACGGCCAGCGACGCCTTGTGGGCGGGTGTGCCGGTGGTGACTCATGCCGGCCACAGCTTTGCGCAACGTGTGGCGTCCAGCCTGTTGCACAACGTGGGCCTGCCTGATCTAATTTGCCAGGACCTGGACACCTACAAGGCCAAGGTGCTGGAGCTGGCCGCGGATGCCGACAAGCGTCAGGCCTTGCGCGAGCACCTGCACCGCGCGCGCGACGAAGCTCCCTTGTTCGACAGCGACGCCTATGCAAGCGATTTTGGTGATCTCCTGTGGCGCATGGCCGAGCGCCAGGCCCAGGGGCTGGCACCTGACCACTTGAGCTGAAGGGGCATGAGCATGATGTCCTTGATCCCTTCCCCTAACGGAAACCGGAGTGCTGTCATGACTGAACTGCCCCGCATCCACCTGAGCATCGTGCAGCCCAAGGGCTACGTGCATTCGCTGGGTTTTCTTGATCAGGCGCGCTACTTCCGGCACCAGTTCCGGCGCATGGGGGGCGAGGTCACCATCGGCAAGAACCGCCTGCGTCACGATGCCGTCAATTTCGTGTTCGGCGCGCACCTGGGCTTCGAGGCCGATCTGCGCCAGCGCTACAGCTGCATCTTCGTGAACCTGGAGCAACTGGGGCAGGGCGGGGCGGCCGTGTCGCGCGACTACCTGGCCTTGCTCAAGACATCCGCCGTGGTGGACTACGACCAGGACAACATCCAGGCCTACTCGGCGCACCCCGATGAGGTGATGGTGGTGCCCTTCCTGTATGCCCCTTATCTGCAGCAGGCCGAGCCCATCCCCCTTGAGCAGCGCCCCATCGACCTGCTGTTCATCGGCAGCATGAACGAGCGCCGTCAGGCCATGATCCAGCGCATCGAATCCACCGGTGTGCAAGTCAGCGTGTTCGATGGTGCGCTGTACGGCCCCGAGCGTGACGCCTACATCGTGCAGGCCAAGGCCGTCTTCAATGCCCATTTCTACGAGAGCAGCCGCTTCGAGCAGGCCCGCGCCTCGCACTGCCTGTCGCTGGGCACGCCGGTGATTTCCGAGCGCCGTCCCCAGACGCGTCCGCACGAAGCGTTCGAGGACAGCGTGTTGTGGCTGACAGAGGACCAACTGGAGGCCTATTTCAGCCAGCAGTTCGGCACGCCCGCTTTTTACGAGCAGGCCCGCGCCGCCTTGCATGCGTTCGAGAAGGCCGACCCGATCGAGCCCTATGCCGACCTGCTGGCTTTCGCCGCGGGCTTCGGCCGCACGCACCAGGCGCACCGCCCTCAGGCGCCTTGGCAGCCCACCCGCGTGCACCTGGGATCTGGCAATGACTACCTGCCCGGCTGGCTCAACATCGATGCCAACGACCAGATGCAGCCGGACCTGCATGGCGATTTTGCCCAGCCCGTCTTCCTGCCTTTTGCAGGCGATACACCGCTGACCGGCCCGATCGAGATCCAGCCCGGCAGCGTCGAGATGATTTACGCCAGCGCTGCGCTGGAGCAGGCCTCCGACCTGCCCATGTTGATGGGCAACTGCCTGGCCATGCTGGAGCCACAGGGCAAGCTGATCGTGCAGGTGGCGCACGAGATGGCCATGAAGACCTGGCAGGATCCCACGCACCGCCGTGCCTTCAACGAAAAGACCTGGCTGGCCTTCACCGAGCAGTTCTGGCAACTGGGTTGGTTTGAACACCGTTTCGAGGTCGAGCGCTTTGAATACATGAACGACAAGAACGAGGTGTGCGAGCGCGCACAGGCCTGCACCATGAGCCTGCTGCTGCGCAAGGTAGAGACCACGGCCCAGGAGCGCACGCTGGCGCGCACCATGCAGGCTGATTTCTCCATCCCCGACGACCTGCCCGAGCAGGCGCCGCAACCCTCGGCCAGGCTGGCAGCCTGAGCTGCACCATGGCGCGCCGCTTCCTGGTCTTTTCTGGGCACAACGACCGTGCCGTCGTGGCCCTGTGCCGCTTCTTTGACCAGGCCGGTTTGCCCTTTGTCATCGTGGCTGCGGGGCAGGGCGATGCCATTCACCGCACGCGCTGGCGCGACCATGTCATCTTCAACCGCCTGGATGCGGTGGTGACGGTGTCCTGGCTGCGTGAGCTGGCGGGCAGCCAGGAGGGTGGACTGGTGTATTGCCCCACCACCGAGTTCATCAACCATTTCCTGCTGGCGCACCGCGATGCCCTGGCTGGCTGCGGGCTGGAGATCGGCCTGCCCGATCAGGCGATCTACGAGGCGCTCACGGGCAAGCACAGCAGCCAGGCGCTGATGAGCGCGCTGTGCCCTGATCTGCACCTGCCTGCCACGCAGCCGGATGGCCATTGGCACGCACCCTGTGTGCTCAAGCCCCGGGCCAATGTGGCCCATGGCCGGGTGCTGTACCCGATCTTGTGCCGTTCATCGGCCGAGCTGGATCAGGCCCTGACAGGCCTGGACCGAGGCGCCTATTTCGCGCAGGACTTCATCGTGGGGCAGAGCCACTATTTGTGCGCCTACCTGAGCAGAGAGGGACAGGTCGCCTCCTTCTGGCAACTCAACCTGATGCAGCAGCCCGGCGGCAAGTCCATCGTGCTGGCCCGCCCCACGGGCAACCCAGGCCTGGACGAAGCGCGCCTGTTCAAGGGGCTGCACGCGCAGGGTTACCACGGCGCCTTCATGCTGGAAGTCATCGAGTCCGGTGGCCAGTTGTTCTACATCGAGGTCAACCCGCGCTTTTGGGGGCCGCTGCAACTGGCACTGGACGTGTGCCCCGACATCCTCCGGCTGTTTGCCCATGATCAAGGCTTTGACACCCCTGGTCTGCCGGCGCTGAGCCCGGACAAGGCCGCCTATGCCTGGGCTTATGGCGCGAACCAGCCAGGCTGCGTGGTGCATCCTGCTGGTCAGACCCTGATGCCTGCGGAGCTGGACCACCTGCTGTACACCCACGACGTCTATGCCCGGGATGACACCCAGGCATTGCACGCCTGCCACTGAATTTCTCACACGGACGTGATCAACATGCCCACCAACAAGCCTTCACTCAAGGACCTGTACCTTCAGCGCAGCAAGCATGCGAACTACCAGCTGGTTCACCCGCTGGTGGCGCAACTGCTGGGCGACACCAGCGATCTGCCCGCCGGCAAGCTGGAGGTCGAGCGCCAGGCCTACTTTGACCGCGCCCTGCCTCTGCTGGGTGCCAAGGTGCTGGACATCGGCTCCAACACGGGCTATTTCAGCTTCGGGGCCTTGCAGGGTGGCGCCCGCCATGTGACCTGCTATGAAGGCAACCAGGAGCACGCGGCGTTTGTGGCCCATTGCGCAGAGCAGGCCGGCCTGACGGACCGCTTGCAGATGAACGCCTGTTACTTCGACTTCATGGCGCCGGTGACTCAGACGTATGACGTCACCTTCTGCCTCAATGTGCTGCACCACCTGGGCGATGACTTTGGTGACCGCAGCCTGGGCATGGATGCCGCACGCGCCCAGATGCTGGAAGGTTTGCGCCACATGGCCAGCCTGACCCGCGTGCTGGTGCTGCAACTGGGCTTCAACTGGAAGGGCGATGTGGCCTGCCCCTTGTTCGAAGGTGGCGAAAAGGCCGCTTTGATCGACTTCGTGGCGCAAGGCGTGGGCGACAGCTGGACCATCGAAGAGGTGACCGTGCCCAACCCGGTGACGCGTGTCTATGAGCCCATCAGCGAGGACAACCTGCCGCGCAACAACGCGATCGGTGAGTTCATGAACCGCCCCTTGTTCAAGATGCGCAGCCGGGTGCTGGCCTGAACACAGGCTGCGCTGCACATGAAAAAAGGTCTGCACATCGCAGACCTTTTTGTTTGAGGGCGTCAGCCCCACTCAAGCGTGCTGCGGCTCGGCGTGCGGGGTTTTATCAGCCTGGCTCTGGGCCGTGGCCGCGGCGGGTTTCCAGAATACGAAGAAGGGCTCGCGCGCATTACAGCCATAGTCGGCCGGCAGCACCTTGGGCAGCAGGGCTTCGTGCTTGAGCAGATCGCCTTGCAGCCCTGCGGCGTGGAAGTAGTCGACGATGTCGTCACCAAACAGCCGCACGTGGTCGGCTTGCCCGAACAGCAGGTGGGCGGTCTGGGCATCGGGCACGGTCTTGGTCTCGAAGGTGTGCTTGAGGCAAGGCGCGTATGGGGTCTGCGCGACCACGATGCCACCGGGCTTGAGCGCGCGGTGGATCTCTGACAGCGCCTTGTCGGGGTGGTAGACGTGTTCCAGGATGTGGTTGCAGATGACCAGATCCAGGCTGTTGTCATCAAACGGCAGGGCTTCCAGGTTGATGCGCTCGTGGTGGGCCTGCGTGGGGTGCAGGTCGCCGCGGATGTAATGCGCCGGCTGGCAGGCGCCGATCAGGCGCTCCAGATGCGGCTCGGGCGCCATGTGCAGCACGGTGGCACCCGGCAATTGCGCCGTGATGCCGGCCGCGTTCATGTACAGCCACAGATGGCGGTCACGGTCGGAGCAATGGCAGGAAGGGCACAGGTACATCGACAGGTCGGAGCCCACGGTGTCCAGCAGGCGCATCAGCGGGCTGCGTTGCTCGGCGTGGGGGTGGGGCAGCCAGGCCGGGACGGTCTGGTCGCATACACAGCAATAGGGCATGGTTTTATCCTTGCGATCAGGCGGCGGTGCCGGCGTGATGGGCCTGCGTGGAGGCTGTCATCGGTGCAGGGCTGGCCACGGGCAGTTGAGGGTTGCGGATGAGCTCAGACACGCGGGCCACCTCATCGTCGCTGAGCGCCGGGTAGATGGGCAGGCAGATGACCTTGGACGAGGTCGCCTTGGCCACGGGCAGCAGGTTCGCGCTGGCCGAAGGCAGGCCGCGGTACATCGGGAAGTCCGAGATCAGCGGGTAGAAGTAGCGGCGGCCATTGATGCCGGCGTCTTTCATCTGCTGATACAGCACATCGCGGGCGAGCGGGTAGTCGGGCTCGACCAGGATGGGGAAGTAGGAGCAGTTGACGTCGGTGTCGGCCGCGGGCTCCAGCAGGCGGATGCCTTGGACATCGCCCAGCAGCGAGCGGTAGAGCGCATCGATCTCCTTGCGGCGTGCGATGGCCTTGCCCACATGCTTGAGTTGCAGCAGGCCCAGCGCGGCATTGAGTTCGCTCATCTTGCCGTTGATGCCGGTGGCCACCACGGTGGTCTCGTTGACGAAACCGAAGTTCTTGAGGTGGTCGATGTGCTGCTTGGTGCGCGCATCGGGGCTGATGATGGCGCCGCCCTCGAAGGTGTTGAACACCTTGGTGGCGTGGAAGCTGAGGATGGACAGGTCACCGTGCTGCAGCACGCTCTGGCCATGTTGCTTCACGCCAAAGGCATGGGCGGCGTCGTAGATGACCTTGAGGTTGTAGTCGTCGGCGATGCGCTGGATGGCCTCCACATCGCATGGGCGGCCATAGCAGTGCACCGGCATGATGGCCGTGGTCTGCGGGGTGATGGCCGCTTCGATGCAGGCAGGGTCGAGGTTGAAGGTCTGCGGGTCGATGTCCACGAAAACGGGTTTGATGCCGTTCCACAGCAGGGAATGCGCCGTGGCCACGAAGGAGTAGGGCGTTGTGATCACCTCGCCGCTGATGCGCAGCGACTGCAGGGCCGTCACCAGCGCGATGGTGGCGTTGGTGAACAGCGAGATGTGTTTGACCCCGAGGAACTCGGCCAGCTCGGCTTCCAGTTGCTTGTGGAAGGGGCCGCCGTTGGTCAGGATCTTGCTGTCCCAGATCTGCTGCAGGTAGGGCATGAACTCCTCCAGCGGCGGCAGATCCGGCTGGGTCACATAGATGGGTGGCTTGGTGTTCATGATCGGTCCTGATCAGATCGTGTGGTCTGCCTGCTTGGCTTGCTCGGGCTGCTCGGTGGTGCTGGCCTTGGCCGGAGGCGTTGCCTGCGGAGCCGGGGAGGTGCCTGGGTTGCTGGCCAGCAGGTTCAGCCAGAAATCGCGGAAGGCGACATACAACTGGTCCAGAGAGGCGGCCTTGTTGTCCAGGATGTCGAAGTAGCCCGCGACGACCGGGTCGTCGCTGAAGTGGTGCACCACGCGCTGCGTGGCCGTGCCGATGGCGCTGACCGCGGTTTGCGGGCTGATGTGACCGTCCCGCCATGCTGCCAGGGCATAGGCCACCCAGACCAGGAAGCCCACACGGCCGCCATGGCTGTGGGTGCTGTGGGTGGTCTGCTGCTCATTCTGGCGGAACACGCTCAGGTACTCGCGGATGAAGGTCACTGGCAGGTGCTGGCTGGCGTTGAGCACGAAGCCGATGTCCAGCAGGCCGTAGTAGCTCAGGTCATCTGAAGGCGGGCGGGGGTAGAGCGCGGCGCCTTCGCTGGAGAGCACCATGTTGCTGAGCTCGCCCAGCCAGTTCTGGCAGGTGCCCACCGTGCTGTTGAACAGCTCCTCGGTGGTGGGTTGCAGCACATGGCCATTGCTCTCTTGCACGAAGTCCGGCAGGGGCAAGGTCCAGGCGGGCACGCCATCGTCATGGCTCAGCCAGCGCTGGCTGACCGTGGCGCAGCAAGGCGCGGCCAGGTGGGCGGCCACGTGCGTGCGGTAGAACTCGGGGTAGATGATGTCGTCATCGAGGTTGAAGTGCACCAGCGGGGTCTGGCCGCCCCACAGGTCCAGCAGCTGCTCGTGGTTGCGGCGGGCGTTTTGCGGGCCGCGCACCACGGTGATGTTGAGCTCGGCGGTCAGCTTGCCCCAGTGCTGGTTGCGGATCATGTCGGTGATGACGCCGCCGGGGCTGTCGTCCGACACGATGACCTTGAAGTCCTTGAAGCTCTGGCGGCGCAAAGCCAGGAACAGATCGCCCAGGTATTCCTTCTTGTAGGCGGGGATCAGCGTGGTGATCTGGGTCATGCTCAGTTGCTCCTGGTGGTCCGGTGTTGGGCCACGAAGCCCTGATCGATGACGCCGCACAGCGAGTGGATGGTGCTGAAGGCCTGGTGCTTTTGCAGGATGTACTCGGCCGAGTCGTAGAAGGACGCCGGCAGCTGCCAGCCGCTTTGCGTGTTGTGGTACAGGGGCAGGCGCACGATGCGCGGGAAGACGCGGTGCGTGCAGATCGCGCTCAGGCACAGGTCGGTGGCCCACAGGTGCCAGCCGATCTGCGGGTCGATACGGTGGATGGAGTCTTTCGAGATCACCAGGGCCAGCTCGTCGATCGACACGGCCGCGTCGGATGCAGGGTGGTCGGCGCTGTTGACGCGGTCGATCACGAAGCCGGCGGGCTCGGGCTGTTCGGTCTGGCGGTTGATGCCCATGCCGATGAAACCCAGCAAGGTTTTGGGGCGGTCTTCGGGAGAGATGGTGGCCAGCAGGGCGTTGAGGCGTTGGCCAAAGCCCTTGGGGAAGTAGACGTCCTGGTGGCACAGCAGCACCCAGTCGCTTTGCACATGGGCCAGCGAGGCCTCCAGTGCCTCAGCCGGCGTGGCGGCCTGGCGGTAGGAAATGATGCGCGCCTGGACTTCCTTCAGGCCAGGCGACTGCTCGACGTTCACGCGCAGCTGCTGCTCCTTGGTGGTGGGCACCACCACGTCGAACAGCGGCAGGGTGGCATCGGGCTGCACGTCATCAAACTGGCGAAGGCCACGGATCACGAAGTGCTTCATGCGGTGCACGCGGTCGGCGCAGCCGGCGGGCACGCCCAGGGCGTCGCCCATGTAGCGCACGGCGGCGGCCACCTTGTCGTCCATGGGCTGATCGGGTTGGTGGTCCACCAGGGTCGGGGTCCAGCCGGCGTCCAGGAGCAGCTTGTAGATGGTCGAGTGCGATTGGTAGCGGGGGTGCGCCAGCTCCTGGCTGAGCGTGTCATGGGCCGAGGCGGCATGGCCTGTGGAGGGATCGGCCTCGATCAGGTGCGCCAGGGTGGACAGGCAGGCATGGTTCTCGGCCAGCACGAACAGTTGGCCTTGGGGCGCCAGCAGCGGGCCCAGCTCGGCCAGTGCCTTGGCGGCGTGCGGCAGGTGCTCCAGGCGGTTGACCACGATCAGGTCAAAGGCCCCGTTGTCGACGGGCAGGGCGGTGGTATGGGGGTTCAGTGCCAACCACTGCGCCTGCGGGTGGCGGCGCTGGTAGGCCTGGGCCAGCTCACCCTGGCCACAACCCAGCTCCAGCACTTGCGAGGCGGCGGGCAGGGCGGCCAGCAGGCGCTGCAAGGCGGGGTCCGCTGCGCGGGCGGCGCGCTCGTGGCTGGCAGGGGCTGGCGAGCCGCCGCCGATCACGATCAGGGCGGGGGCCGGCGCGTTGAAGGTGGCGGGTGCATTCATACCACCATGATGGGCTTTTCACCCTGAAGCGATCGGCCAATGAGGCGCCGGAACAGTGCATTAATTCCGGCGTAGGCGGGGTGGCGGCCTTCAGATGGCGGCCATGGTGCCGAGCAGCAATTTCAGGTTGTGGCGGGCCAGGTGGCTGCCGCGCCCGTGCACGGCGCCTTCCAGCTTGGGGTTCTCGCCGATGGCCAGGCATTGGCGCCAGGCGTTCTCGATCATGGGCAGGATGTCGGCGGCTTGCTCGGGCAGGGCGGTGGCCAGGTCCAGCAGCACATCGCCCAGCACGAAGAAGAAATCGGGCGAGTCGGGCCAGTTGGCCATCTCGGCTTCTGCCAGCTGGATGGCCTGCTCCACCTGGCCGTCCGCCTTGAGGGCATACAGGCTGCGCAGGATCAGGTCATGCCGCCAGGGCGGTTCCCGGCCTGCTTGGGGGCCCAGCAGGTTCAGGGCTTGCTCGTAGGCCCGCCAGGCTTCATCGAAGCGGTCGTTGACCTCGTGGTCCTTGCCCAGCTGGTAGCGCAGGTAGGCATCCTGCGGGCGCTCGGCCACGGCGGCTTCCAGCAGCTTGCGGTTGCGCGCGCCTTTGGTCCGCATCTGTTCGGGCAGGTAGCCGTCGTGCAATACGGTGATGGCCAGGTCCTTGCGGGGCAGACTGGACACCGGTTGTTCGTGGATGCGGCCTTCGTAGCGCACACCGGCTGGCAGCACGCGCGGCAGCCAGCTGGAGGCGTCTTGCTGGTGGGGCTGGCCATTGGCCTGGAAGGCGCTGCGCACGTCCACGCGGCCGATGAAGTCAGGCGTTTGATGGCGCAGTGCCGCCATCAGCTCACCGCCATCGCTCAGGATCTCATCGGCATCGAGCACCAGGTTCCAGTCAGCCTTGCTCAGGCCCAGCGCGGCATTGCGCGCTGCAGCAAAGTCCTGGACCCAGGTGAAGTGGTGCACCTGTGCGCCTTCGGCTTGTGCCAGGGCCACGGTGTTGTCGGTCGAGCCCGTGTCCAGCACGATCATCTCGTCCACCCAGGGGCGCGCACTGCGCAGGCAGCGCACGATGCAACGTGCCTCGTCGCGGACGATCATCACCAGTGCGATGCGGGACATGGGGTTCACAAATCCATACAGATCTATACAGATGCTCGGCAGTGTGCGGGGCAAACTTGAGCCGCAAACCCCGAAACAGGGTGTGGGTTAACACCCAAATAGCGTGCTTAGGTGGCCGTTACTGATGGCATCCCCCGGGATAACGTCATTGCAGAATCAAAGCACGGCAATAAGCTGAACCCAGGTCCAAGCAGGAGACCCACCATGCGCATTCAACTCATCTTGATGTTGGCGATGACGTCGATCATGACGGCAGCGCGTGCGCAGGACGCCGAGCCCGAGGTGGTTCAGCAGCTCAGCACGACCCAGGCCCATCTTCGTGAGATGTCGCCCTCATCGGGCAAGCCGGCTTCGGCCACCCCCTTGCTGGCGCGCCTGGTGGGCAAGATGCTGTCCGAGCAGTTCAAGGATGTGCGCATTGATCTGGCATCCGATGCGGGCCCGGTCAACCCGGCGATAGCGCCCGCGCAAGGTGCCTTGCATCTGAACCGCCGCGCTGAAATCTGTTTTGACAACTACCGTGTGGGCCTCAAGCGCGATGGCGTGGTCATGCGCTACGAGCTGACGTTCTGAGCAGGTTCAGCGGGGTGCGATCCCCGGCATCACCAGGATGTTGTCGAACATGTGCGACTTGTTGTTCACGCAGTCGCCTTGTACCCACGTGAGCGTTTTCAGGTTGTAGAACGCCGAGGGAAACACCACCCGTTGCCAGCCTGGCTTGCCATCAAGCAAGGCATTCATGCGCACGGGCGTGCCGTCTGTCTTGGTGCCGATGAACTCGACGGTGGCGGGGGCGTCCGCATTGGCTTCGGCCAGGTCCAGGGCGAGCACCGAGAAGGGCTTGCCGGATTGGGCGCTGAGTGTCGTGCTGGCGTTGCAGCTGTTGGCCAGCATGGCGGTGCTGCCACCCACATTGGGCGACCACAGTTTGCCAATGGCGTGAAAGCCCACCGGGTGGTCGTCGTCCGCAGCGGGGGCATAACGCAGCGTGTAGCCCTTGCTTGAATAAGCCGAGCCCACATTGCAGATGGGCTGGGTTCTGGCGCAGCTCAGGTCTTCGAAGTCCAGCACCACGGCCTGGGCTGTTTGCGCACACGCCAGGCAGGCCAGGGCAGCGAGCAGGTGAACGGCGAGGCGACGACGGAGCATGGTGGCAGGTGGGGCAGGTGGGGCAGGTGTCAGCACAACAAGGTGAAAGGCCATTCTAGGCAGCTCACCCAGATCGTGGGGGCGAATCGCCCAGTGCCGCGCGGTAATTTTTCAGAAAATCTTGCGCCCCGTCAGGCGTTCGTGTTCCCGCACGGCAAAACGGTCGGTCATGCCGGCGATGTAATCGGCTACCGATCGGTGCAGGTCGTCGCGGCGGGCAAAGTCGGCGGGCATGGCCTCGGGCCGCCCCACATAGGCGTGAAACAGCTCGATCAGCACCTGCTTGGCCCGTGCCGTGGTCTCATTGACCTGCTCATGGCGGTACAGCTCCTTGAACAGGAAGCGTTTGAGCTGGGTGCTGGCCTCGCGCATGGGCTGGCTGAAACGGACCAGGGGCGGGCACTGGCGGGCTTCGTCGGCCGTCAAGGGCAGGTGCTCGGCCAGGTTGGCACGCGTGGCGTCGATCACGTCATACACCTGCTGCGACAGCATGCGGCGAATGCTGTCGAACAGCAGGCGCTTGCCGGTGGCCTGGGGGTGCTCGGACAGGGTCTCGTCACGAAAGCGGGTGAACAGCGGCACCGCTTCGAGCTGCTCCATGGTGATCAGGCCGGAGCGCACACCATCGTCGATGTCATGGGCGTTGTAGGCGATCTCGTCGGCCAGGTTGCACAGTTGGGCCTCCAGGCTGGGCTGCGTGCCTTTCAGAAAGCGCTGGCCGACCCCACCGGGCTCCTGGGCCTCCAGTTGCTCGGCGTGCAGCTTCGAGCAGTGTTTGAGGATGCCCTCGCGGGTTTCAAAACTCAGGTTCAGGCCATCAAAGCCCGGGTAGCGCTCTTCGAGCTTGTCGACCACGCGCAGCGATTGCAGGTTGTGCTCGAAACCGCCATGGCCCTTCATGCACTCGTTGAGCGCGTCCTGGCCGGCGTGGCCGAACGGCGTGTGGCCCAGGTCATGGGCCAGGGCCACGGCCTCCACCAGGTCTTCGTTCAGGCCCAGCGAGCGGGAAATCGAGCGGCCCAGTTGGGCCACCTCCAGCGAGTGGGTCAGCCGCGTGCGGAACAGGTCGCCCTCGTGGTTGAGGAACACCTGGGTCTTGTAGACCAGGCGCCGGAACGCCGTGCTGTGCACGATGCGGTCGCGGTCACGCTGGAAGTCACTGCGGGTCGGGGCGGGCGGCTCGGGGAAACGGCGCCCCTTGGTTTGCTCAGGTTGACTGGCGTAAGGGGCTAACCACATCGTCTCGTTTGACCTCGGGTACTTGGCTCAGCGGGTGTGGGCGGCAATCACATCGCGGACCAGGGCGTCAGGTGCGGGCCGCATGCTGGCTTGCCCCAGTGGCCCGACGACCACGAACTTGATCTCGCCGCCTTCGGCTTTCTTGTCCACCTGCATCAGCTCGATGTAGCGGTCCGCGCCCAGATCGGGGCCCTTGACGGGCAGGCCGGTGCGCTCGATCAGCGCCTTGATGCGCAGCGAGGTGGCTTCGTCGATCAGGCCCAATCGCGCAGACAGGTCGGCGGCCATGACCATGCCGCAACCCACGGCCTCGCCATGCAGCCATTCGCCATAGCCCATGCCGGACTCGATCGCGTGGCCGAAGGTGTGGCCGAAGTTCAGGATGGCGCGCAGGCCGGCTTCCTTTTCGTCCTGGCCCACCACCCAGGCCTTGATCTCGCACGAGCGCTTGATGGCGTGCATCAGCGCGGCACGGTCACGCGCCAGCAGCTTGTCCATATTGGCTTCCAGCCAGGACAGGAAGCCGACATCGGCGATGGGGCCGTATTTGATGACCTCAGCCAGGCCGGCCAGCAGCTCTTTTTGCGGCAGGGTGTCCAGCGTGTCGAGGTCGCAGATCACGCGTTGGGGCTGGTAGAAAGCCCCGATCATGTTCTTGCCGGCCGGGTGGTTGATGGCGGTCTTGCCACCCACCGAGGAGTCCACCTGAGACAACAGCGTGGTGGGCACCTGCACGAAGGGCACGCCGCGCATGTAGCAGGCGGCGGCAAAGCCGGTCATGTCGCCGACCACGCCGCCGCCCAGTGCGTACAACACGGTCTTGCGGTCAGCGGCTTCTTCCAGCAGTTTGGTGAAGATCTGGTTGAGGGCGGGCCAGTCTTTGTACTGCTCGCCATCGGGCAGTTCCACATCCAGCACGGTTTTGTGGTGCGGCGCCAGCGCGGCACGCAGCTTGGCCGTGTACAACGGGCCCACCGTGGTGTTGGTGACGATCAGGGCCTTGGACGACTTGGGCAGGCCGGCAAACGATGCGGCCTGGAGCAGGCCACCGCCGATCAGGATGTCGTAGCTGCGCTCGCCCAGGTCAATGCGGACCTGGGTGTTGCCGGAGGCTGGAGTGGATGCGGGCGGGAGGGGTGTTGATGCCATGAGCCAGAACGCGCCCCGAACTTCGCGGAAGTTCGGTCCCGGCCGCGACGCAGGGGGCATCAAAACAATGAATTGGGGTGACGAGCCTGAACCCCGGCACTGAAGGTAATCGGTTAGGGCTGCTTCGTTCCCGATCTGACCCGGTTGGCCGCACCCCCATGCGGGGAGGCCCGTCACCGACGATTGTAAGCCATGCCGAGGGGTCAGGCCGGAACTTGTTCAGCCAGCCAGCGTTGCACCAGGGTGATGTGCTGTTTCAACGCGCCCTGAAGTGCCAACAGGGCCCGGCCGATCTGGGCGTTGTCCTGGGTGAGCAGGGCATTTTCCAGCTCTCCCGCATGGTGCGACAACTGGCTCAGCCCCAGGTTGGCCGAGGTGCCCTTGAACATGTGCACGGCCCGGCGCGCCTGATCGGGGTCTTCTGCCAGGAATTGCTGGCAACGGCTCACAAAATCTGCTTGCTCGCCGATGAATCTGGCCATCAGCTTGCGCAGCAGGGCTTCTTTCCCGCCGCAACGCTTCAAGGCGCCCGCCATGTCGAGCGCGGTTTCAGGTGCGCCGGCTTCGGGTGTGGCAAGGGGCGCGCGCATCGGGCTGCTTTCTGTTGCGTCTTGCGAAACGCGAGCGGCCTCGCCGGCTTGGGCCGCACGGCGGCTGTGGCGCAGGATCAGGCGCACGACGTCATCGGAGTCAAAGGGCTTGGCCAGGTGGCCGACCATGCCGGCCTCGGTGCAACGTTGGCGCTCTTCGGTCATGGCGTGGGCGGTGAGGGCCACCACGGGCAGCCCGGGCTCTTGCATTTGCAGCAGCTGGGTGGCCTGCAGGCCGTTCATGACGGGCATCTGCACATCCATCAGCACCAGGTCGAAATACCCCGGGCCTTTTTCCTGGTGGATGGCCAGTGCTTGCCTGCCGTCTTCGGCGCAGTGCACCTCGGCTTGTTGCTGGGTGAGCAAGCCCAACAGGATCTCCCGGTTGATGTCCACATCGTCGGCGGCCAGCACGCGCAGGCCAGCCAGGCGGGGGGCATCGCCCAGGTCCACCCCAGGCGCTTGATCGTCTGCCGGGGCCAGTGTGGTGGCATCCGCCTCTTCCAGCGGCACGACCAGGGTGAAGGTGGCGCCGTCGCCCCAGGTGCTGTGCAGGGTGATGTCGCCGCCCATCAGCAGGGCCAGCTTGCGGCTGATGCTCAGGCCCAGGCCCGTGCCGCCAAAGCGCCGGGACGTGGAGCCGTCGGCCTGCTCGAAAGGCGAGAAGACACGCTCCTGCGCATCTGCCTGCATGCCGATGCCGGTGTCCTTGACCGCGAAATACAGGTGGCCGTGGCCCATCGACAAGGTCAGCGTCACGCCGCCTTGTTCGGTGAACTTCACGCCATTGCTCAGCAGGTTGATCAGGATCTGGCGAATGCGCAGTGGGTCGCCCATGATGGCGGCCGGTGTCTGCTCGCATTGCAGCGTCAGCTTCAGCCCTTTGGCGGCTGCACGCTCTTCGACCATGGCCACGGCGTCTTCGGCCAACTGGCGCGGGGCCAGCGGGCACTTGTCGATTGTGAGCTTGCCCGCATCGATCTTGGAAAAATCCAGGATGTCGTTGATCACGCCCAGCAGGTGGCGGCCCGAGCGTGTGATGCGCTCCAGGATGGCTTGAACCTGCGGGTCGCCAGGCGGCAGCTTCTGCCCCACCTGGGCCAGGCCCAGCACGCCGTGCAGCGGGGTGCGGATCTCGTGGCTCATGTTGGCCAGGAACTCCGTCTTGATGCTGGACAGCCGCTCGGCTTCCGTCTTGGCCGCTGTCAGCTCGCGCTGCATGGCCTTCTGTTCGGAGATGTCCACCGACAGCGTCAGGATGGCTTCAGGCTGGCCGGCTGCATCCAGCAGGGGCACCTTGGTCACGAGGTGGTCGCGGCGGCCGCCATCACGGCGCATGCGGAAGTTCTCGTAGCGCACCATCTGGGTTCCGTTGAACAGCACGTTGTCGTGTTCGCGGATCTGCTCGGCCATCGCGGGTGGGAACAGGTCGTCGGCCGTGCTGCCCAGCAGCCGCGCCTTGCTCAGGCCGGAGGCTTCTTCAAACACCTTGTTGCTCAACTGGTAGCGGCCCTGGCGATCCTTGATCGTCAGGCTCACGGGCAGGGCTTCGATCACCGTTTCCAACCGGTGTTGTTGCACCAGGGCTTCGGCGGTGCGCGCCCGGACCTGCTCTTCCAGGTGGGCGCGGTGATCGATCAGGGCCTGTTCGGCTTCCAGGCGCGTGGTGATGTCATGCCCGAACGACACGACGTAGGACACGTCATCGATGACGAGGTTGTCCAGCTTGATGGACCACCACACGTGCTTGCCGTTGTGTTTGACCGTGCGCCATTGCAGCTCCTGCGCGCCGTTGTCGCGTGTGCGGTGGATGTGCTTGAGCAACTTCTCTTCGGTGAATGACTCACCGGTGAAGAGATGTTGGTGTGCAATATCGCGTGTGATCTTGGCGCCATGGGCTTGCAGCGCGTGCTGGTTGACGTAGTGCAGGTGGCCCGTGTCCTTGTCGAAGATCAGCACCGACATCGGGGCGTGGTCCAGCAAGGTGGCCAGGCGTTGTTTGCTGTCGATGAGCTCGCGCTGGGTCTTCTCCTGCATCTCCACCTTGGTCTGCAGGTCCTGGCGCGCCTTCTCGATGGCGCCCATGGCATCCCAGAACAGGCGGCTGAAATGCGTGATCGTCGAGCCGATGACCATGAACACGATGATGAGCACCACCGCGTAGGAGGCCGCTGGTGGCTTGTTGTGCAGCTGGATGCCCGGGAGCCAGCCATGCCATTCCAGCGCCAGCAAGGTGAGCACACACGCCACAGACAGCCGTGTCATGAGCACGCCCATGCGTGGGCCGTGCACATAGCCCATCACCACGATGAGCGCGGCGGGCACGGCGCCGGATGAGGAGGAAATGCCCGTCCCCAGCGCCAGCGCGAGACCGTAGTTCACGATCAGGGTGAAGGCCGCAAACGAGGTGGCGGCCACCTTGGCGCCCCAGCGCTTGTTGATCAGGATGGCCGCCAGGGCCAGCACGGCAAACAGGGCGCCGCTGGCCATGCGCAGGTTGCGAATGTGCGGGTCCTGATTGGGGATCTGCGTCAGGCCGATGGTCAGCAGGACGCCGCCCACGGCACCCAGCCGCATCGTCAGGTTGACGTTGCGCAGGATCGACAGGTCGATCTGCTCCCTGACCGCTTGCAGGGTCAGCGGCTCGCTGTGGGCCGCGTCGGTGCTCGGGCGTGCCATATCAGCCCTTGAGCTTGACGATGAGCTTGTTGAGGTGGGCTTCGATCTGGTTGCTGTGATCGAACACGCCCATGGCCTCGGCAATGTGGCGTCGCAAGGTATTGGACAGATGCTCTTCCTGCGACTCGCTCAGCCCCAGGTGGATGAACAGCTGCTCCACCTCGCTGTTCATGCGCTGGAACACCTGCCCCATCTGCATGCGGTTGGCGTGCTGTTGTGCCGAGATGTCCACCAGGGCTTCGCGGGTCATGCTCACCATCTTTTGCGAGTGCTCCAGATGGGACTTTTCTGTTTCGACATCCAGTGCACGCATGCGCGAGACGATGCCCTCGGCGATCAAGGCGACGTTGTCCCGCACGCGGGCCAGGCGGTCGATGTCCTCCTGGCTGTGCTGCTCGGGCTGAGGGTTCATCGGCAGGTTGCGGATCAGCATCAGCACGTTGCCGTAGTTGAAGCTGGTGTTGTCGCCCACTGGCTGGATCGAGGGCCCTTTGCTGGCTTCGATGTGATCTAGGAGGGAGTTGCCCAGCGCCGAACATTCGCCTTGGCCTGAGCGCGAGGTCGAACCCAGCCGTCCATTGAGGCGCAGGCAGCCTTCGAAGCCCATCTTCTCCAGCGCCCCGAAGAAGGTGTTGGCGATGTCGGTGTAGTTGAAGCAGTTGCCAAGCTGGCGCTGCAACTCCAGCACGACACCCACCTCGCCGTACATGTCGGCGGTGGCCATGGCCATGTTCATGGCCTCTTCGAACTGGCTGTTGAGTTGCTGGTTGCGCGCGTGCTGCTCGACGGCCAGGTCGATCTTGGTGCTCAACTCGGCCACATCGAAGGGCTTGGTCAGGTAGTCGGTGCCACCCACCCGGTAGCCGCGCAGCCGCTCGTCGATGTTGACGCGGGCAGACAGGAACAAGACAGGCACGTTCGCCGTTTGCGACTCGGCCTTGAGGGTCGTGCAGGTTTCGTAGCCATCCATCTCAGGCATGTCCACATCCAGCACGATGAGGTCAAAAGGTGCCTTTCGGGCTTTGTCGATGGCCTCCCGGCCGCTGTGGGCCAGGGTGACCTGATAACGATCCTGCAATGCCGCTTCGAGCATCTCCAGGGTCATGTCGTCATCGTCCGTGAGCAATACACGAGCCTGCGTCATAGTGCGTCCCTTGTTTATTCAGGCGACTCACCATGCCTGGCCGATGCCGCGCATGCAGGTAACTCAGGGCGCCTGATCCCTGTGGGTGGGATCGGCACAAACCCGTCGAATTTGAGGGCTGACTGCGTGGTGGAGGGCTGCGGCGTGCGCCAATCCGAGACGAAGGTCACGGATGGCCTGCGAGGGGTCTGTGCCGGCGTGGGCGATCAGGCCTTCAGGTGCGTGTGCAGGAAGCTGACGGTGCGATCCCAGGCTTGCTGGGCGCAGGTGGCGTCGTAGACCTCGGGCCGGGTCTGGTTGACGAAGGCGTGGTGCGCCTGGTAGCGGTGGATGTCCGGCGCCTGCCCGGCCTGCTTCATCGCCGCTTCCAGCTTGTCCACCAGGGCAGGGGTGCACCAGTCGTCCAGGCTGGCGAAATGGCCCTGGAAAGGGATGCGGATGCGCGCCGGGTCAGCAAAGCCGGCAGGCGGGATGCCATAAAAGCAAACCGCGGCCGACAAGCCCGGTACATGCACGGCACTGGCCACGGTGAGCGCGCCGCCCATGCAGAAGCCCATCACGCCAATCTTGCCGCCGCGTTGCGCCAGGTACTGGGTGGCGCCGCGCAGGTCCTGGTGGGTGGCGTCGGCAAAGTCCAGGTTGGTCATCATGTGGCTGGCTTCGTCTGCCGAATGGGCCAGGCGGCCGCGGTACAGATCAGGGGCCAGGGTGGTGATGCCGGCTGCGGCCATGCGGTCCACCAGGCGCTGGATGTGCTCGTTGAGCCCCCACCACTCCTGGATCAGGATGACGCTGGGGGTGCCGGGGCCGGCCTCGGCCAGGTAGCCGCGGGTGCTGCCGCCATCGGGGCGCTGGAACGCGATCATCTGACCCATGTGGACTCCTCGGTTTGAGCAAACACAGACGATGCCGGCCTTTGATGGCGGGCTGGGTGGTATCAGCGCAGTTGCAACTCGTCTGCGCCGTACACCACGTTCAAGGGTTCGATCACGACCTGCTTGGGGCCGGCTTCAACGCGGCCTGCCACCAGGGCCGGGATGCCCAGGCCTTGCGCGATCTCGACCACACGTTGTGCGTCGCCCGCAGCCACGTACAGGGCAAAGCCCGCGCCCATGTTCAGGGTGCCGTAGGCCTCGTGGTCATCCAGGCCGCACTCCTTCTGCATGAAGGCCAGCACGGGCGTCTTCTCGGGCAGGGCGGTGATGCGGTAGGTCAGGGCCTTGGGGTGGCGCAGCAGCTTGCGCCAGCCGTGGCCGGTCACGTTCGCGCAGTAATGCGGGTTGATGCCGGCTGCGGCCAGCGCTTCGGTCACGGGCGAGTACAGCGTGGTCGGGGCCAGCAGGGCTTCGCCATAGGTCTGGCCATGGCCGATGTCGGTCAGGTAGCCCTTGGGCAGGCGCTCGGCCAGCTTGCGTGCCAGCGACAGGCCGTTGGCATGGATGCCGCTGGAGGCCAGCAGCACGATGGCGTCGCCCGCCTCCATCTTGTCACCCACCGACAGGCGGGCTTTGGGGCTGATGATGCCGGTGCACGATGCAGCCAGGTCCACACGGCCATCGGCCACGATGCCGGCCAGTGCGGGCGTTTCGCCGCCGCCCCAGGCCACGTTGCAGACTTCGCAAGCCTTCTTCCAGCCGGCCACCAGGGCGTTGGCGCGGACCTTGTCACCGAACCAGTCGGAGCCGCCTGCGGCCCAGTAGGCCTGCACGACCAGGGGTGTGGCACCCACGGTGATCAGGTCATTGACGGCCATGGCGATGGTGTCCTGCGCGATGCTGTCGTAATAGCTCTTGCCGGTCAGCGTCGCCATTTCATCGGCCACCAGGGTCTTGGTGCCCAGGCATTCGACGATGGAGGCCAGGTACATCGGGCCCACATCCACCACATAGGCCGACTCGCCACGCGAAGCCAGCACCTCCGAGAAGCCATGGCTGGCCAGGTTCGCGCCGGTTTCCGCGGCGGCACGCTGCGCCGCGACCTTCAACGGGTCGATCAGGTCATAGTTGACACCGGCCTGGTCGTAGGTGAGGGGGGCGTTCGTGCCGTTGTTGGGGCTGGTGGGCGTGGTCATGGGCAAGCAAAGAGCTGGGTGATCGGGAAAACCGAGATTATCCCGTACCGCGGCCAGGCGCGGGGCAATTTGCATAGACTGCAGCCCATGATGAGCTTCTTTCAGTCCTTTCCGGTGCCGCTGCAGTCCGCGCTGTTGCTGGTCTTGTCCAATGTGTTCATGACCTTTGCCTGGTACGGGCACCTCAAGAACATGGCCAGCAAGCCCTGGTTCATCGCGGCCTTCGTGAGCTGGGGCATCGCCCTGTTCGAGTACCTGCTGCAGGTGCCCGCCAACCGCGTGGGGGCCCAGCAGATGACGGTGGGGCAGCTCAAGGTCATGCAGGAAGTGATCTCGCTGAGCGTGTTCGTGCCCTTTGCGGTGTTCTACCTGGGGCAGCCCTTCAAGCTGGACTACATCTGGGCCGCGCTGTGCCTGGTCGGCGCGGCGTACTTCATGTTCCGCGCCTGATTTTTTGCGATCAGAAATTCACTGGCTGATCTTGCGGGCCTCTTCGACCTGGTATTCGAAGTAGCGCTGGCCTGAGAACGCGATGGTGGACATCAGCACGGTGGCGCCCAGCATCAGCGCCAGGCCCACGCCGATCACGGCCGCCCAGCCGCTGGCCGGTGCATCGGGTGAGGCCGTCAGCGTTGGGTTGAAGCGGGCGTGCCATTTCTCATCCGGCGTCAGGCCGTAGAGGATGGCCTGCAGCATCGTGTAGGCCACCATGAAGCCCAGGATGGGGAGCAGCAGCCAGGACAACTGGTCGTCCTGCCCCAGATCCTGCACCCGCTGGATGCCCCAGGCGCCCACCAGCGTCGGGATGGCGTGCAGCCAGCCCAGCCAGTCTCCCAGCCCGTAGAGGTAGAAGCGGTGTGCGCCCACAGGCCCACCCAGCAGGGCAGCCCAGGTGGCCAGGGTTTTGGACTTGTAGCCAGCGGGGATGGGTGTCATGGAGGGGGTGTTCACACAAACGGTACGAACCGGACTATAATGCGCGGTTTCGTGGCCTGAGTCGGGTGTTTCCCATGCAGCAGTTTTTAACTGAAGTCTGGGGTCAGCATCTGGCGCGTATCTAAACGGGCCGTGAGATCCATTTACCTGGTTGGGCCAGATCATTTTTGATGAGATGTCTGACCAACCTTTGGTCGCCTGCCCCCGAGTGTCTCCCGGGAAGGGTGGCCGCCAAACCAATTTGAAGGACACATCATGGTCGTGATTCGACTCTCTCGCGGTGGCTCCAAGAAGCGCCCCTTCTACAACATCGTTGTGGCTGAACAAAAGAACCGCCGTGACGGCCGTTTCCTGGAGCGCGTGGGTTTCTACAACCCCCTGGCTTCCGGCAATGCCGAAACCCTGCGTCTGTCGCTGGACCGCGTGGCCCACTGGGTGGACAACGGCGCTCAGCCCTCTGACGCCGTGACCCGTCTGGTTCGCGATGCCAAGATCAAGGCTGCGCCTGCTGCCTGAGCATTGACTGCATGAACGATCGCGCCGAGACCTATGCCCCTGTTCTGGACGACGGTGTCGTCTGGCCACAAGACGCGATAGAGGTCGGGCGCATCGTTGACGCCTGGGGCGTGAAGGGCGGGATCAAGGTCCAGCCCTTCTCCTCCGACCCACAGGCGCTGTTCTGTACCAAGAAATGGTTTTTGCGCCCGAGCGAACCGGCTTCGGGTGCTTTGCCGCGTCCGTCTGCGAAAGCCGCGTCTGCCAACGCCGCGCCTGCCAAGCCTGCTTCGGCTGCAGCCAAGCCCGCTGCCGCGCCCCATGGTGTGGCGCGCCTGGCCAAGCCGCGCTTCCTGCAAGTCAAGCAGGCCCGCGAGCAAGGTGACATCGTGGTGGCCACGGCCGATGGCCTGGATGACCGCAATGCCGCCGAGGCGCTCAAGGGTGCCCGTGTGTATGTGTCGCGCTCGGCCTTCCCGACGCCCGACGAAGATGAGTTCTACTGGGTCGACCTGATCGGCCTGGACGTGCTCAACAAAGAGGGCGAGGCCCTGGGCAAGGTGGTTGACCTGCTGGACACCGGCCCGCAAAGCGTGCTGCGCTGTGAAGGCGAGCCTGGTGAAGATGGCAAGCCTGTTGAGCGCCTGATCCCCTTTGTGGCGGCCTACATTGTCAGCGTGAGCCTGGCTGATCGGCGCATCGTCGCCGATTGGGGCCTGGACTACTGATCCCTTTTTGAACGGGGGGCCAAACATGGCCGTGCGCTTCGACGTCATCACCCTGTTTCCCGAACTGTTTGCCCCGTTTCAAAGCATTGGCGTGACGCGCCGCGCTTTCGAAACGCAGGCCGTGGACGTGCGCCTGTGGCCGCTGCGTGACCACGCCGATGGCACCTACCGCCGTGTGGACGACCGCCCCTTTGGCGGCGGGCCGGGCATGGTCATGCTGGTCGAGCCCCTGGTGCGCTGCCTGTCGGCCATCCGCTCCGATCAGGCTGCGGCCGGTGGCGCGCGCCTGCCCGTGGTGCTCTTCAGCCCGGCTGGCAAGCCTTTGACCCAGCAGCGCGTTCAGCAACTGGCCCAGGGGTCGGGTGCGGTGCTGCTGTGTGGCCGCTACGAAGGCATCGACCAGCGCTTCATCGATGCCCATGTGGACGAAGAAATCTCCATGGGTGACTACGTGCTGTCGGGCGGCGAGTTGCCTGCCCTGACCCTGATCGACGCCGTGGCCCGCCTGCAGCCTGGGGTGCTCAACGACGTCGCCTCGCACGAGCAGGACAGCTTTTCTGATGGGTTGCTGGATTGCCCGCACTACAGCCGCCCCGAGGTGCTGAGCCTGCCTGACCAGGGCGACCTGGCTGGCGTGGAGGCGGCCGTGCCCCCCGTGCTGATGTCTGGCCACCATGCCCACATCGCCCGCTGGCGCCGGGAGCAGCAACTGGCCATCACGGCCCGCCGCCGCCCTGAGTTGATCGAGGCGGCCAGGGCCCGCGGCGAGTTGTCCAAACAAGACGAACACTTTTTGGCTCAACTCGCGCTATAATCTGCGGTTTTCCGATCCTCTACCCGGCTTTTACCTCTGCGCAGGCCGATCAGAACCCTGGTTCGATCCGTGCAGGCTTTCAATTCCTGGCGCGGGCAAGATCATTTAGGAGCCTTTGATGTCCAACATCATTCAACAGCTCGAGCAAGAAGAAATTGCTCGTCTGAACAAGACTATTCCCTCTTTCGCCCCTGGCGACACCGTGATCGTGTCCGTCAACGTGGTTGAAGGTACCCGCAAGCGCGTTCAGGCTTACGAAGGCGTCGTGATCGCCAAGCGTAACCGCGGCCTGAACTCCAGCTTCATCGTGCGCAAGATCTCCAGCGGCGAAGGCGTGGAGCGTACGTTCCAGCTGTACAGCCCCCTGATCGCTGGCATCGAAGTCAAGCGTCGCGGTGATGTGCGTCGCGCCAAGCTGTACTACCTGCGTCAACGCAGCGGCAAGTCGGCACGTATCAAAGAGAAGCTGGCTTAATCGCTCGCTTCCTTCAGTCGGGCATCACGGTGTGGTGCCCGCCCCAATAGCCGCCCTTGCGCAAGCACTGGCGGCTTTTGTTATGGTGGTGTCATGGCATTCACGATTGATCCCCGCGTGGCCGAGTTGTTGGGCCACGATACCCACCTGCCGGCCGTCGACCCGCAACGTTTCACGCGGGCCTCGCTCATTCAGCGCTTTGAGCAGCCGCCCATCTGGCATCCGGACATCGAGGTCGAGAAGTGGTTCCGTGCCCCGGACCCTGTGCCCGCTTCGGTGCTCGTGCCCCTGGTGATGCGCGGCGAGCCCAGCGTGTTGCTGACGCAGCGCACCTCGCACCTCAAGAAGCACGCCGGCCAGATCAGCTTCCCCGGCGGGCGCAGCGAGCCCACAGACCCGGATGCCATCTACACGGCCTTGCGCGAGGCGCAGGAAGAGGTCGGGCTGGCCCCCTCGCGGGTGGACGTGCTGGGCACCTTGCCCACCTACACCACGGGCACCGGCTTTGTGGTCACGCCTGTGGTGGGGCTCATCGAGCCGGGCTCACAGGAGCTGGAGCGCCTGCAGCTGAATGCCGACCCTAGCGAGGTGGCCGAGATCTTCGAGGTGCCGCTGCATTTCCTGATGGACCCACGCTTTCACCAACGCCGCGCCTTTGACGTGGCGGGCACGCGCCTGGAGTTCTTCTCCATGCCCTGGACATCGCAGTCCACCGACAAGGAGTACTTCATCTGGGGTGCGACGGCTGCGATGTTGCGAAATTTATACCGCTTCCTGTCTGCCTGAAACTTGGCCCCATTTCCCGGCCATTCCAGGGCGGGGCGGGGGCTATGATCCATCCATGAGCTTTTTTGCCGTGCTCTTCGCCCTGCTGGCGGAGCAGCTCAAGCCCCTGTCGAACCTCAACCCCATCCACCATGGACTGACTGGCTGGGTGCGTTGGGCTGGGCGCAACTTCGATGCCGGCGAGGACATGCACGCACGCGTGGTCTGGGGCATCACGGTGCTGGCGCCCGCCGCCTTGACGGCCATCATCTATGTGTTCACCAACCGCTACAGCACCGTGCTGGCCTTGGGCCTGGACGTGGCGGTCTTGTATTTGACGCTGGGTTTCCGCCAGTTCAGCCACCATTTCACCGACATCCGCGATGCGCTGGAGGCGGGCCGTGAAGACCGCGCACGCGAGTTGCTGGCCCACTGGCAGAACCTGGATGCCAGCGAGTTGCCCCGCACCGAGATCCTGCGCCACGTGCTGGAGTACTCGCTGCTGGCGGCGCACCGCCATGTGTTCGGCGTGTTCTTCTGGTTCGTGGCCCTGTCATCGCTGGGCCTGGGGCCGGCTGGTGCCGTGCTCTACCGCATGGCCGAGTTCGCCAGCCGCTACTGGTCTTACCGCAGCCAGATCACGGGGGTGTCCACCCATGACCGCCTGATGAGCCTGTCGCAGACCTTGTTTGCCTTGGTCGACCACGTGCCCGCGCGCCTGACGGCCTTCGGCTTTGCGGTGGTGGGCAACTTTGAAGACGCGGTGGATGCCTGGCGGCGTCACGCCGTGCTGTGGGTGCGCCCGAACGAGGGCTCCATCTTGTCGGCGGCCTCGGGGGCACTGGGGGTGCGCCTGGGTGGCCAGGTGGCACCCAGCACCGACGGCGCACGGGATGTCAGCCGCACGATCACGCAAGGCGATGCGCCCGATGTGATCGAGGCGCAAGGCAGCACCACGGGGGCCGCGCCCCAGATGGCCCACCTGCGCAGTGTGGTGGGCCTGATCTGGCGCTCGGTCGTGCTGTGGATGCTGTTGCTGGCCTTGCTCTCGCTGGCCAACCTCATCGGCTGAGTCGCGCGCCGCTGATCACGCGGCCTTCACGTTCATCGTGATGCGCGCGGCAAACACCTTCTTGCCTTCGGTATCGAACACGTCCACCGGCACAACCTGATCGCCGGCCTGGGCCCAGTCGATGCCGCTGCCATCGGCCACCGCGCGGATGTCGGTCTTGACCTTGGCCAGGTATTCCACGCTCATGCCTTTGGGAATCCAGCGGTAGCCGGCCGGCAGCGAGGCATCGGTCATGGTGCCCGCTACCAGTTCGGCCGCGTTGCACAGCGCGATGGCATGCATGGTGCCCAGGTGGTTGGTGACCTCCTTGCGCAGCGGGACATTGGCCTCGGCATAGCCGGGGCGCAGCGCCGTGACGCTGGGCTGGATGGTGCTGAAGTAGGGTGCGATCTGGCAGATCATGGTGGTGAACTGCTCGGGCCCGACGCTGTTGAACAGGTTCAGAACTTGGCTCATGGGGATCTCCTCGGTGTCCTTGCTGGACTGTTGATAAGCAGTAGAATAATATTCTGGAATATGATTCGGTGTCAAATACGCAGCCATGAAGCAAGCAAGCAAGACCAATGAACCCAAGGCCGCACAGAAGGCCGAGGAGAAGGCCGCAGGCGTGCGGGGCGTGCTGGAGCGCGCCTACCCGGGCAGCCGTGCGCAGCTCAAGCGGCGCATGCTGGAGGGCGCGCTGGCCTGCTTCAATGAGCACGGCATCGAGCCCACGACCATCGAGATGATCCTGGTGCGTTGCGAAGCCAGTGTGGGCAACCTGTACCACCACTTCGGCAGCAAGGAGGGGCTGGTGGCGGCGCTGTTCTTCTGTGCCTTGCAGGATCAGGCTGCGCTGGTGGACGAAGAGCTGGCCCGGGCGCACACCATGCGCGAAGGCGTGGCGGCGCTGGTCTACGGCTATGTCGATTGGGTGAGTGCGCAGCCTGAACTGGCGCGTTTCATGTTCCAGGCGCGCTCGGCCGTGTCCAAGGGGCCGCATGCGGCCGAGTTGCAGCAACGCAACCGCCAGCGTGCCAAGCTGGTCATGAACTGGTTTGCGCAAGCCGATCGGCCAGGGCGCATCAAGGACTGGCCAACCGAGTTGCTGCCCTCGCTGATCATCGGTGCGGCAGACAACCTCAGCCGCGCGTGGCTGTCAGGGCGGGTCAAGGCCACGCCCGCACAGTACCGCGAGCAACTGGCCGAGGCTGCCTGGTTGAGCGTGGCCGGGTCAGACTGACGCGCTGCTGTCGGCCAGGTCGTTGCCGGCGATGTAGCCAAAGGTCATGGCCGGGCCGATGGTCGAGCCCGCGCCTGCATAGCTGTGCCCCATCACCGAGGCGCTGTTGTTGCCTGCGGCATAAAGGCCTTCGATGACGCTGCCGTCGTCGCGCAGCACGCGCGCGCGTGCATCGGTGCGCAAGCCGCCCTTGGTGCCCAGGTCGCCCGGCTTGATCTTGAAGGCGTAGAAGGGGGCGTAGCGCAGCGCGGCGAGGCTGGAGCTGGGGCGCACGGCCGGGTCGGTGTAGTAGTGGTCGTAGGCGCTGTCGCCGCGTTGGAAGTCCAGGTCCTTGCCGGCGTCGGCAAAGCCGTTGAAGCGTTGCACCGTGTTGCGCAAGGCAGCCGGGGGCACGCCCATCTTGGCGGCCAGGCCTTCCAGGGTCAGGTCCTTGACGACCACGCCGGCGTCATACCAGCGCTGCGGCAGAGGCAGGAAGGGCAGCGTTTCCTTGAACAGGTAGCGGTTGCGGAAGCGCTGGTCCACCACCATCCACGCGGTGATGTCCTGGCTGACGAGGGCTTGCTTGTAGGTGGTGTGCACGAAGTCGGTATAAGGCGCGGCTTCGTTGACGAAACGCTGGCCCTGGCTGTTGACCATGATGCTGCCGGGCAGGGTGCGCTCGGCCAGCACGAAGTAGGGGCCTTCCGGCAAGGGGATGACCGGGCCCCACCAGGCGTCGTCCATCAGGTCCAGGGCACCACCGGCACGTTGCCCGGCCAGGATGCCGTCACCCGTGTTGGTCTTGGTGCCCACCGTCCAGTCCGTGGTGATGGGGTGTTGCTGGTAGTCCAGGCGCATCTTCAGGTTGTGCTCGAAGCCGCCAGCGGCCATGACCACGCCCCGCGTGGCCTGGATCAAGGTGGGGGTGCCGTCCTTGCTGACGAGCGCACCGTTGACGCGCCCGCTGTG
Source organism: Aquabacterium sp. (assembly GCF_016195855.1). Lineage (GTDB taxonomy): Bacteria > Pseudomonadota > Gammaproteobacteria > Burkholderiales > Burkholderiaceae_C > Aquabacterium. Next base: position 55,827 of record NZ_JACPYU010000004.1, on the reverse strand, counting down.
GTCGAACTGCAGGTCGATCAGGGGCGTGTTGAGCCACACGGGCACATTGGCCTGAAGCAGGCCGGCGCGCAAGCCTGCGGCCAGCGCCTGTCCCATGGTCAGCGGGATCTGGCCCTTGAGCATGGCTTCCACATAACGTGCCACGGCATTGGCGGCCACCAGGGCACCCTTGGCGGACACGGCGGCGAGGTTCAGCCACTTGTATTCGCCACCAAAGATCACCACGCCGGGTGGTGTGGCAAGGTAGGGCGGGTTCAGGTTGGCCAGCTCCCGGCCCAGCAGGTGGCCATCGAACTGATCAGGCTCGATGGAGGCGCCATTGGGTTTGCCGCCGGGCAGCTCGGGGTAGTAGTCCGAGTAGCCCTCCATCCAGCGAAAGCGCAGCGGGGTGTTGCGCAGGATGAACGAGATCATGGCCGGGCCTTGTTGCAGGTAGGCTGCCTTGCGCTCGGCCGGCACGATGGGGCCGACCACGGCGTCCAGATAGGTGGCAGCTTGCTCAGGCGTATCAAGCACGCCGGCCTTTTGCAGCACCTCGTTGTTGCGGATCCAGATGCCGGCACCCGAGCGGGCCGTGGAGCCGCCGAACTTGTCGGCCTTCTCGATCACGACGACGCGCAGGCCGCGTTTGGCCGCGCTCAACGCGGCCGTCATGCCTGCGGCGCCTGAGCCGATCACGATCACGTCGAACGTGTTTTCGGCGGCCTGGGCCGGGGTGGAGAAGCTTCCCATCACGCTGGTGGACAGCGCGGCGGATGCGGCGCCTTGAAGGACTTGTCGACGGGAAGGGGATACGGGCATGTGTGTCTGGAAAGCAGGGGTTGGTTGGCGGTTCATTCTCGGTTCAAATAGGGCACTACAAGTGAGGGGCCACTCATGTCGGTGGCCCTTGAAGCAAGGGGGTAGGCATGAAAGACAAGCTGTCAGGTTTGCGTGACGTGGGTGTGTCTTATCCGGTCATGCAGGCCGGGATGCCGGGCATTGCGGGGCCTGAGCTGGCTGCGGCCGTCAGCCTGGCCGGTGGCATTGGCACGCTGGGCATCACGGATGTGTCGCAGTGGGGCATGGCCCTGGCTTTGACACGGCGCCTGTGTCAGGGGCGGCCTTTCAACGCGAACTTGTTGTTGCCCTTCACGCGGGCGCGCCACATCGAGCTGGTGATCGCCCAACAGGTGCCGATGGTGACCTTGTTCTGGGGCCGTGATGCGGCCTTGATCCAGCGCCTGAAGCGGGCCGGGATCTTCACCTTCCAGCAAGTGGGCAGCATGGACGAGGCGCGTTTTGCGCTGGATGCCGGCATCGATGCCTTGATCGTGCAGGGCCGGGAAGCGGGCGGGCATGTGCGTGGCACCAGCCTGCTCAAGTCCATCCTGCCGGCCATCGTGGACCAGGCAGGTGGCGTGCCGGTGTTCGCGGCTGGCGGCATGTACACCGAGCAAGATGCCCTGGCCGCGCGGCACATGGGGGCCAGCGGGGTGTCAACGGGGACGCGTTTCGTGGCCACGAATGAGAGCCGCGCGCACGATGCCTACAAGCGTGGTCTGGTCGAGGCCAACGACACGGTGGTGACCACCTTGTTCGGTTTGAACTGGGATGCCCCACACCGTGTGCTGCCCAATGAGGCGACGCGGCGCTGGTGTGATGAGCAAGGCCGTGCGCCCGCCTGGCTACGCGGCTTGCACAAGCTCACAGGCCTGGGGCGGCGTGTCACGCCGATGAAGGCAGAGCTCACGCACTGGCAACGGCCCGCCTTGCCTTTGTTCACCGGGGCCGCGTTGGAGGTGGGCATGCCGGCGCGCATGCAGGCCTGCACGGCCTTGTATGCGGGGGCCGAGGTCGGGCGCATCCGATCGGTGATGCCGGCGGCCGAGGTGGTCAGGGAATTGGCGGCGGCTTTTGATCAGCGCAGGAAGGCTGATCGGGCGGCGTGATGGCCCCGTGGGGCCCTGCTGGGCGCTGACGCGTGCTCAGGATGTGGGCAGGGCACGCGCCCTGGCCAGCCAGTCGGCCAACGCGCCCACCATGTCGGCCTGGCTGAACGAGCAGCTCTCTTCGGTGAACAGGGCGGCGCTTTCCAGTTGGTTGAGCAAGCGCTCCAGCACGTCCAGGTAGCGCTGTGGCAGCGCGGGCTCGTGGCTGTAGGCAGCATCGCGCCAGTCGCGGGCCAGGTCCGGGATGGACAGGGCGCCTTGGGCGAAGTCATTGAGGGTGGCGGCCAGGTTGGAGAGGCGATCGGTCATGGTCTTGATGTCGGGGCGTGAGGTGCGGTGTGGGTGCCGTGTCGTGGCTTGAGCCGGCTCACCAGCGTGGCTGGCTGAGCTCCTCATACAGGGCGGTGTACAGGCTCAGGCGGATGGGGCTGACCTCACCGCGTTCGACCGCCGCCTGCACCGCGCAGCCGGGTTCTTGGCGGTGCGTGCAGTTGTGGAAGCGGCAGTCGTTCATGTGCCGGGCGATGTCGGGCATCCAGCGCGCCAGTTCGGTGGGCGGGATGTGGTGCATGCCGAACTCCTGAAAGCCCGGCGAGTCGATCACGGCGCTGGTGCGGCTGTCATCGAGCCAGTACCAGAGGCTGGACGTGGTCGTGTGTTTGCCCGAGTTGAGCGCCTGCGAGATCTCCTGCGTTTCGGCGCGGGCGTTGGGCAGCAAGGTGTTGATCAGTGTGCTCTTGCCCGCACCAGAGGGCCCCAGCACCAGCGTGGCCTTGCCGTTCAGCAAGGGGGCTACCTGGGCGCGTGCGGCCTCGGTTTCCTTCTTCAACGACAGCTCGACCACCCTGTAGCCCATGGCGCGGTAAGGCGCGAGGCGATCGCGCGCAGCCTGTGCGCCAGGCAGGTCGATCTTGTTGAGCACGATGGTGGGCGGGATGCCAGCCGATTCGGCGGCGATCAGGGCGCGTGTGAGTTGGGATTCGCTGAACACGGGCTCCACGGCGATCCACATCAGCAGCTGGTCGAGGTTGGCGGCAAAGGATTTGCTGCGCCATTCGTCCTGCCGGTAGAGCAGGCTTTTGCGCTCTTCCACGGCCACGATCACGCCTTCGTCGCCGCCTTCCAGGGTGTGTTGCCACATGACGCGGTCACCGACCACGGCCTCACTCTTCTTGCCGCGCGGGTGGCAGATCAGGCGCTCGCTTGCATCGTCTTCCACGACCACGTGGCGGCCATGGGTGGCCACGACCAGGCCACTCTGACACTGGCTGGTGTCGGTGCTCTTGCTGCTGCGACGCGCGCCGCTGGGTTTGCCAGGCCGCTTCATGCGGACAGGGCGTCCACGCGGGCTGCGCAGATGAAATCGTTGAGAGACAGGCCGCCCACGGAATGCGTGGACCAGCGGATGGTGCAGTGTTTGTAGCTCACAGCCAGGTCGGGGTGGTGGTCTTGTTCATGGGCCACCCAGGCCACCGCATTGACAAATGCCATGGTGCGGTGGAAGTCGGCCAGGGTGTAGGTTTTGGTGAGCGCGCCGCCCGGTGCTTCAGTGTCCACGCGCCAGCCTTGCAGCTGGCTCAGGAGCAGCAGTTGTTCATCGGGCGTGAGGGCGGGGCCACTCTGGTGGCTGCAGCGTTGTTGGTGCAGGGGCAGGGCATGGGCTGGTGTCATGGTCACCTCACTCAGTTGGCCGCCATGGCCGCCAGGCGTTCGGATGCCGGTGGGTGCGAGTAGTAAAAGCGCACGTACATCGGGTCTGGCGTCAGGGTGGACGAGTTGTCTTTGTACAGCTTGATCAGTGCCATGGCCAGGTCCTTGCCGCTGGACTGCTTGCAGGCATAGGCGTCGGCCTGGTATTCGTCACGGCGCGAGAAGTACGAGAACACGGGCGAGACGAAGAACATGAAGGCGGGCAGGGCCAGCATGAACAGCAGCAGGGCCAGGGCGTCGTTGGGTGCCGTCAGGTTGGGCGAGACGCCCAGGCCGGTGTAGAAGGCCAGCTGACGCGACAGCCAGCCCAGCAGCGCAAAGCCGGCCAGGCTCATCACGAACATCATGATCATGCGCTTGAGCACGTGCTTGTGCTTGAAGTGGCCCAGCTCGTGGGCCAGCACGGCCTCGACCTCGCCGTGCGAGAGCTTGGTCAGCAAGGTGTCGAAGAACACCACGCGCTTGGATGAACCCAGGCCGGTGAAGTAGGCATTGGCGTGCGCCGAGCGGCGGCTGCCATCCATCACGAAAAAGCCCTTGGCCTTGAAGCCGCAGCGGGTCATCAGGTTGGTGACGCGCGAGGCCAGGGTGTCGTCCTGCAGGGGCTCGAACTTGTTGAACAGCGGTGCGATGAAGATGGGGAAGACCACCATCAGCAAGAGGCTGAAAGCGACCCAGGCACCCCAGGCCCACAACCACCAGGCCTGGCCGGCCGCGCCCATCAGCCACAGGATCAGCGCCGCAATGGGGGTGCCGATGACGATGCCCAGCAGCACCTGCTTGAGCTGGTCACCGATCCACATGCCCCAGGTCATGCGGTTGAAGCCGTGGCGCTGTTCGATGCGGAAGGTGTTCCAGGCGTCCATGGGCCACTCGATGAGCGCGCCGATGAACGTGAACGAAGCCAGCAAGGCCAGTTGATAGGCCAGCCCCCCCCAGCGCGGGAAGACGGCATCGCGCACCAGATGGTTGAGCGCGTCCAGGCCACCGAGCAGGGTCCACCCCAGCAACACGGCGGTGCTGAGGGCCGTGTTGAGCAGGCCAAAACGCAGTTTGTCGAGGGTGTAGTCGGCCGCGCGCTGGTGGCTGGGCAGGGTCACTTCGTTGCTGAAGGTTGCCGGCACGGCACCGCGATGGGAGGCCACGTGGCGGGCCTGGCGGCTGTCGAGCCAGAACTTGGTCAGCAGGGAGGCGGTCACGAAGACCGCGAAAAGCAGGGTGAGGTCACTGGGTTGCATGGGCGTCAGTGTACGTTTGCCTCACAATCGCCGCTTCGGGCTCGATGGCCATGACCCCACAAGCATGCTGACAGGGGGTGGCCGGGCCGCTGGATATTTCGCATGACAAGAGCCGGGCGATGGCCCGCGCAAGGACCCTGATCGATGAGCGACACGCTGCCCGCCACAGCCCCTACCCCGGCCGACACACCTGCCGTCCTGACCAAGAGTGACCAGAACCTGATCTGGATCGACCTGGAAATGACCGGCCTCAAGCCGGACAGCGACCGCATCATCGAGATCGCTGTGGTGGTGACCGACCCGCAGCTGAGCGTCCGGGTCGAGGGCCCCGTGTTTGCCATCCACCAGTCAGACGAGATGCTCAATGGCATGGACGCCTGGAACAAGGGCACGCATGGCAAGAGCGGCCTGATCGACCGCGTCAAGGCCTCCACGGTGGACGAGGACCAGGCGGCCAAGGCCCTGATCGACTTCCTCAAGCCCTATGTCGGCAACAACAAGTCGCCCATGTGCGGCAACTCGATCTGCCAGGACCGTCGCTTCCTGGCCCGCTACATGCCCACGCTGGAGGCCTACTTCCACTACCGCAACCTGGACGTCAGCACCTTGAAGGAGCTGGCCAAGCGCTGGAAGCCGGGCCTGGCCGAAGGCTTCAAGAAAGCGCAGAAGCACACGGCGCTGGCGGACATCCACGAGTCCATCGACGAGCTGGCTTATTACCGCGAGCACTTCCTGGTCAAGTGAGGGCGCGCCATGTCATCACACGCGTCTGACAAGCCGCGCATCGTTCGCCTCGATCAGCCCGCGCAGCCCGGTGTGGTCGATCACCCTCGGCCGGATCGGCTGGAGCAGGGCAACCCACGCCGTGAAACCTGGAGCTTGTACGAGTCGTCCGATGGGCAGATGACAGCGGGCATCTGGGCGTGTGAGGTGGGCCGCTGGCGCATCGTGTTTCCAGCCGGCAAGGACGAGTACTTTTTCGTGCTGGAAGGCCATGTGCGCCTGCACGACCGCGAGGGTGGTTTGGTGGATGTGCAGGCGGGGCAGGGCGGGGTGATCCCCGGCGGCTTTGAAGGCGCGTTCGAGGTGATCAGCCCGGTGCGCAAGCACTTTGTGGTGGTCGAGCGGCCCCAAAAGAGCTGAGGATGGGCTGAGGCCGGGTTGCCGTTGGGCGCTCTGTTCAGCGCTCAACTGGGCCGCGCAGCATGCGCCGCATCCCGATCACGGCCAGGCCCAGCAAACCCGCCAGCAGGCAGGCCTGGTGCAAGAGGCTCAGTGACACGATGTGCCACAGCGGGTTGACGTCCGTGAACGGTGCGAGGGGGCGGATGTCATCGTGCATGACGCTGTCCAGCACGATGTGGGAGTAGCTGCCCAGCGCGGCGCCCCAGGCGATCTGGCGACGCGTGAGGGCCTTCCAGTGCCACAGATCGGGCAGGTAGCGGGCCAGGCGGCTTGCCGTACCAAACAGCACCAGCGTGGCCACCATGATCAGCGTGGCGCCGATGAGGGTGTGGCAGAAGCGGTGCAGCGGAAACTGGTGGGTGAGCAGGTAGTAGCCCGGCTCGATGTCGATCAGCACATTGGCGGCGCCAAACGCCAGGAAGCTGATCTGGCCTGGGGCGGCCGCGTGCAGGGCCGCACCGGGGCCAAAATGAAATGGGGTGATGGGCATCTCTGGCTGACCCTTGGGCCAGCCGGAAGTTCAGCCGTGCGTTGAGCCGTGGGCGCGATCAGGGGGCGCTGGCCGGTGGTAAGGGTGGGGCAGCCGGTGCGACCGCTTTGCCGTCTGCCGCGGGCGCGGTTGGCGAGGCGGGTGCAGGCGAGGCGTTTGCGGCGGCCCCAGCCGAGGCCGCAGCCAGTTGCGGTGGTGGCGTCAACACACAGCCGTGTGACACCGCAAAGCCTTTGAGGAAGGCCCGGCGGATGGAGCCGGCTGTGATGGCCGCTGCCAGCTTTCTGGAATGGCGCTCGGCGCCGCTGAGCTTGCGCACCCAGCTTCTGAAGGGCACCAGGCCTTCGGCGGTGCGCTGAATGGCGCCGATGGCGGTGTTCTCTGCCATGTCTTCCCCACGGTCCAGCAGGGAGGGGGTGTCATCCGACGCGGGGGCGTCCAGATCGGCACCCAGCACGGCATCGAGTTGATGCACCTCGGTCACCACCACGGGGCAGGTGGCGTCGGTGGGAGGCTGGTAGGGCTGCTTGAGCGCGTTTTGCAGAACCTCGGGGATCTCGTCACGCACGAGGTTCAGGTCGCTCAGCGGCGTGGTGGCGGCCGAGGTCACGCGGGTCTGGGTCCTGGTGGCGCAGGCCGACAGCACCAGCAGCAGGGCCAGCGTGCCGATGTGGAGGGTGGTCTTGTAAACAGGGCTCACGGTCTTCATGCTTTCACTTTAACCGACACCCTCATAGGTGAGGCTTGGGCGGGCGTTTGTCAAGCGCCGCGCATGGGGCCGCTCGACAAAGCGGTGGTTCTTCACGGTTCCAGCAGCGGGGCTCATGGGGCCTGCGACGTCCAGCGCCTGACGGCCTGCGTCAGCCACTCGGCCACCGTGCCCTGTGGGGCGATGTCCAGGCCCAGGGCCTGCCCGGCCAGACGCAAGGCCTGCTGCGGCGAGGAGAGGTCCAGCGCCTGCGCCCCATTTTGCTTGGACAGCTTCTCGCCGTTGTCGCCCAGTACCAGCGGCGTGTGCAGATAACGGGGCGTGGGCAGGTTCAGCCATTGCTGCAACAGGATCTGGCGTGGCGTGTTGTCGCACAGGTCGGCGCCTCGCACGATGTCGGTCACGCCTTGCGCGGCGTCGTCCACCACCACGGCCAGCTGGTAGGCCCACAGGCCATCGGCGCGCTTGATGACGAAGTCGCCCACGGCGGTGGACAGGTGCTGGCACTGGCCGCCCAGCAGGCGGTCCTGCCAGGTGATCAGGTCATGCGGCGCATCGGGCACCTGCAGGCGCCAGGCCCTGGCGGGCTTGCCCTTGAGCCCGCCTCGCTCGGGGCGGCAGGTGCCGGGGTAGACGAGGTCGCCATGGCGAGGCTTGCTCAGGCCCAGTGCGGCATTGGCCTGGGCGATGTCGGCACGGGTGCAGCCGCACGGGTAGGCGTGGCCGGTGGCGATCAGCTGATCGAGCGCGCCTTGGTAGCGCGTGCCGCGCTGGCTCTGGTAAACCGGCGGCGTGTCGGGGACCAGGCCGCAGGCGGCCAGTTGCTGCAGGATGATCTGGTCGGCGCCGGGTACACAGCGGGGCAGGTCCACGTCTTCGATGCGCACGAGCCAGGTGCCACCATGCGCGCGCGCATCCAGCCAGCTGGCCAGTGCGGCCACCAAAGAGCCTGCATGCAAAGGCCCGGTGGGGGACGGCGCGAACCTGCCCACGTAGCGGCCCAAGTAGCGGCCCATATCGCGCGCCATATGGCCGTTCGCGCCCACCAAGGCGCTCACAGGATCAGGCCCTCGTGCAGGTCCAGCAAGGCGCAGCGCGTGGCGGGGCTGGCCAACTGGTGCAGCCACCAGGTCAGGGCCATGCCGGGCTGGGCGCCGGTCTGGCGCCAGGCATAGTGTGTGCGCACGACACGGGGCGGGGTGTCCACTTCCTTTCTGACCAGGCGGCCCGTTGCGATGTGGGGCCGCACCATGGGCTCGGGCAGGAAGCCGCAACCCAGGCCGCGCAGCTGGGCCTCCAGCTTGGCCGACATCGAAGGCAGGGTCAGCACGTCCTGGCCGGGCAGGATGCCCACGGTGGCCGGTGCCAGGTCGCGCGCCGTGTCGGCCACCGCGACGATGCGGTGCTGCGCCAGCGTGGCGGTTGACAGCGGCTCGGGCGCCTTGGCCAGGGGGTGATGCGGTGCCACGGTCAGCACGAAGTGGTGCTCACCAATGGTCTCGAAGCGGATGTCCTGGCTGGACACGCGCTCGGCCGCGACCCCGATGGCCAGATCGGCCTGGCCCGATGACAAGGCTTCCCAGGTGCCCGTCATGACCTCGCTGCGCATGCGCAGGCGGGTGGGGGGCTTGAGGGCGTAGAAGGCCTCCATGAGGTCGAACACGGCATGCGGTGCAATGGCCTTGTCCACGGCCACGGTCAGCTCGGCCTCCCAGCCTGAGGCCACGCGGTGCACACGGTTGGCCACGGCGTTCATCTGTTGCAGCAGCAACTGGCCTTCGCGCAGCAGCTCTTCGCCCGCGGCGGTGAGCCTGGCCTGGCGGCTGCGGCGGTCAAACAGCAACACGTCGAGCGCGTCTTCCAGCTGGCGCACGCTGTAGGTCAGGGCAGAGGGTACCTTGCCCAGCTCCCGGGCGGCGGCGGCAAAGCTGCCTGTGCGGGCAATGGCCACCACCATTTCCAGGGCTTCGGGCGAGAGGGCGTGGCTGCGGTCCGTCATGCAGTGTCAATCCAGTGGGCGATTGTTCAAATTACTTGAATGATGCCATCACGGCGCCGCAGCGGCAAAGCGGGCGCCGGCCCCTACAGTGAAGCCATCGCAAGACACATTTGTACCGACACTGGAAGGAGCCGCACCATGCTGACACTGCGCCGATCTGATGAACGAGGCTTTGCCGACCACGGCTGGCTGCAGAGCTTTCACAGCTTTTCCTTTGCCGAGTACTTCGACCCCGCCCACATGGGCTACGGGCCGCTGCGCGTGATCAACGACGACGTGATCGCACCGGGGCGTGGTTTTGGCATGCACGGCCACCGCGACATGGAGATCGTGACCTATGTGCTGGAAGGCGAATTGGCCCACAAGGACAGCCTGGGCAATGGTGCGAGCATCCTGCCCGGTGACGTGCAACGCATGACGGCCGGCAAGGGCATCATGCACAGCGAGTTCAACCAGGCGCTGTACAAGCCGACGCACCTGCTGCAGATCTGGATCGAGCCAACCGAGAAGGGCCTGCGCCCGGGCTACGAGCAGAAGAACTTCAGTGCCGAAGACAAGCGTGGGCGCCTGCGCCTGGTGGCTTCACCCGATGGCCGAGATGGGTCGGTGACCATCCACTCGGATGCCAGCTTGTCCGTGGGCTTGTTTGATGGCGCGGAGTCTGCCGAGCTGGCACTGGCGCCGACGCGCAAGGGCTATGTGCACGTGGCCCGCGGCCAGGTGGTGGTCAATGGCCAGGCCTTGAACACGGGGGACGCGCTCAAGCTCGATGGGGAGCCGGCCTTGAGGATCGAGCAGGGCCAGCAGGCCGAAGTCTTGTTCTTCGACCTGGGCGCCTGATCGGGTTCGAAGCTCAGCCCGGATCAGCTTTGTTGGGCTTCGAGCGTGTAGGCCGCGTGGTCGTCCTGCCCGATGGTGTCAACCAGCCAGGGCAGGGCTTCGGCCAGGCGGTCGTACAGGGTCCAGGGCGGGTTGATGATGAACATGCCGCTGCCGTACAGGCCCAGGCCGCCCTTTTCAGCAGCCTTGACGCGCAGCGTGGCATGCAGCCAGTCCACCTTGGGCAGCTCGGCGGCCAGGCGCTTGAGCTGGCCGGGCAACTGCTGCGATTCGCGGCGCGCCACCTCGGGGTACCAGATGGCGTAGGTGCCGGTCGGGAACTTGGTGATCGCATCCTTCAAGGTCTGCGTCACGCGGCGGTAGTCTTCCTTGAGCTCGTAGGGCGGGTCAACGTGGACCAGGCCGCGGCGAGGCGGGGGCGGCAGGCAGCCGCGCAAGCTGGCAAAACCATCGGCAGCCTGGATGCTGACGCCGCGCTTGACCGAGGCGAAATGCCCTTCCAGCAGCTTGACTTCGGTGGGGTGCAGCTCGAACAGGCGCAGATGGTCGCCCTCGCGCAGCATTTGCGCGGCCAGTTGAGGCGAGCCGGGATACCACTGCAGCGTGTCGCCATGGTTGAGTGCAGCCACCTGAGCCAGGTACTCCCTGACCGCCTCGGGTGTGGCTTTCTTATTGCGCAATGGCCACAGCGTGGTCACGCCGGTTTCTGCTTCGCCGCTCTTGGTGGCGTAGCTGCTGGTGAGGTCGTACAGGCCCCCGCCGGCGTGGGTGTCCACCACCCAGAAGGGTTTGTCTTTCTTGAGCATGTGCTCAAGCAATTGCACCAGGACCATGTGCTTGAGCACATCGGCGTGGTTGCCCGCGTGGAAGCCGTGTCTGTAACTGAACATCCGCCAAGGGTAGCGGTTTTATCGGCCCTTGCCCCGTGGGGGGCGTGACTTTTTTCTGGGCTGCGATCCGGGCGGGCCTCAGCGCTGCAATCAGTGAGGCAACGCGATGGCCTCGACCCAGGTCGGGCTGGTGCCGCAGGCCAGTTGGCTGTGAAGCCGCATGCGGCCAGCATCTGGATCAAAGGCCATGATGCTCAGTCGCCCCGTTTCCTGACTGGCCACAAACAGGGTCAGGCCGTCTGGCGACAGGGCAAAACTGCGGGGCAGCGCTTCGGTGGGCACGCAGTCAACCAGGGTGAGTTGGCCTGTGCCGGCATCGATGCGCAAGGCGCTCAAGGTGGCGGCCCGGCGGTCGCTGGCAAACAGCCACTGGCCATCCGCACTGATGCGCAACTCGGCCGACCAGGGGGCCATCTGCTGGTCGGGGGGCAGGATGCGTGCGTGGCTCAGCGGTCTGGGTGGGGTGTCGCCCTGACCCAGGGCCAGCCCGTCCACGCTGCCATCCAGCTCATTGACGGCAAACAGCCAGCGGCCATTGGGGTGAAAGGCCAGGTGCCGAGGGCCGCTTTGGGCTCGGCTCTGGTAGCCCATCACCGGCTGCGCAGACAGAGGCAAGGGCCCTGGGCCAAGGCGGTAGCACAGCAGTTGATCCGCACCCAGGCAACTGACCCAGACGTGCTGGCCATCGGGGGCCGGGCAGATGGCATGGGCTTGTTTTGGGGTGCCGAGCACCTGCAAGGTCGGGCCTGCCAGGCCATCGGCATCGATGGCGTTCACGGCGATGCGGTCTTCGCTGTAAGACGCGCTCAGCAGCCATTGCCCATCCAGGCTGGTGGACACGTAGACCATATTGCCTGCCAAAGGGCTGCTGCCCAGCAGGCTCAGGTGCCCGGTATGGGCATCCACCGCCAGGGTGTGAACGGCAAAGGGGGCGCTGCGGCCAATGGCATACAGGCGGTGCCGCCGGGGGCTGAAGGCCATGGGCATGATGGCGCCGCCCAGGGCGAGCCGCTGCACGGTGCGCCACTCGGGCTGGGGCGTGGTGCCTGGCGAGCCAGCACCCTCATCCGGGCTCAGCACATGGATGTCGCCACTGCCCGCAGCGGACACATAGACGGCCAAACGGCTGGATCGGGGCGCCGCGTGCATGGCGCGTGGCTCAGGACTTGGCGCGTGTCGCGCCACGGCGGCGGCGGGCCACGTTCAAGACGGTATCGGGCACCATGGCCTTGAACAGCGCGCGCGCCGCCGTGCCATTGAAGGCCCGATAGCGCCATGCGGCTTTGGTCAGCAAGCCGATGGCCAGCCGTGGGCGGTCTTCGGAGTTCGCGTAGGCCGCATCAATCGTGACTTCCGACAGCAGCTTGCGCAGCGCGGGGCCGCGTCTTCGTCTCAACTCAGGGTCGCGTGCGGCAATGCGCTCGGCCACCGAGACCACGTCCACGCTGGCATTTTTGTTGTAGCGCTCGGACGAGATCTGCGTGCTGGAGCGCCGGTAGTTCAGCAAGGGGTGGTCGATGTAGGCAAAGTCGGTGACGCGGGCGGCGCGCACCAGCCAGTCCCAATCGGTGCTCAGGCGGGCCTTGGGATCGAAGCCCCCGATCTGGTCGATCAGCTCGGCGCGGAACAGCACCGTGGGCGGGTGCGCAAAGTTGCCGCAGGCCATGGTGTCGTAGACCGAGCCCAGGTAGACCGGCACGTTGACCGGCGCAGAGAGGGGGCCAGGCAGGCAGCTGGCCACATTCAGCGTGGTCTTGCGGGGGAACTGGGCTGCCGCGCCACCGCGGTCGGCCGCGCACTGGGCGTAGTAATAAGGGCTGTAGCGCTCCGCAATCGGGCCCTGGTCGCTGAAGGCGCTGAACTCCGTGCAACACAGGCCGATTTCTGGATGCTGGTCCAGCAAGGCAATCTGCGCGGCAATGCGCTCGGGCATGCACAGGTCGTCGTGGTCCATCAGGGCAATGAATTCGCCCCTTGCGTGTTCGAGCCCGGTATTGCGAGCGGCCGGCACCCCACCATTGGCCTGGCGAACCGCCACGATGCGGTCACCATAGGATTGCAGCACCTGCCAGGTGTCGTCGGTGGAGCCATCGTCCACGATGATCAATTCCAGCGGGCGGTAGGTTTGCGCCAGCATGGTGTCGATGGTCTCGCCGACGTGGCGGGCCGAGTTGTAGGCCCCGATGATGACGCTGACCAGTCTGGGGACGCGTGCATGTTGCTGTTTGATGGGGTTGATCACCATGTACTCCCGATCAGCCCGGCGGGTACATACAGGTCTACCAGATCCAGGCAGCTCATGACGCCCAGGAGCAGCATGGCGGCCACGCTGCTGCGGTTGCGCATGGCGTTGACCCATTGCTTGCCGCTGCGCAAGCCTTCTTCCAGCCTGGGCAGGACGCCATCACGCTGGAACACGTGGGTACCTTGTGGCTCGCGGCCTGTGGCCAGCGAACTCTTGTAGCGGTAGTCGCCTGCGGTGAAGTCGTAGATGTGCTGCCCGGTCTGGGCGTTGTGTTCGATGGCCAGCGCGTGGCAGACCAGGCCTGGGCGATCTTGCTTGTCCAGCAGTCCTGTTCGGAAGCCCGATTGGTAGAACACCACGCGGCCACGGTGCACGAAGTTGTAGAGATAGCCCAGTTCGGTGTCCCCGACCAGGATGCGCAGCAACTGGATCTCTCCGCGGTCGAAAGCTTCGTTGATGACCAGATCATGGAACTGTTCGGCCACCTTGGAGTTGACGAAGGCCGACTCCTCTCCGCGCTCTTCCCATTTCTGGGCATGCAAGGCGCGCAGCGCATTCAGAAAGGCCTTGGCCTCTTGCGCAGAGCCGGCTTGTGTCAGGGTGACGTCACCGAGCTTGCGGTAACCGCTCAGGCTGCGCCTGACCTGGCTTCGGGTGTTGGCGCTGAGCAGCGGGATGTAGCCTTCGGCTTGCTGGCGTACTTCGTTCAGATCGACGATGTAGGACGCCAGCTCGGCCGTGCGCACCAGCACGCCACGTTGCTGATGTGCCGCGGCCAGTTCGGCAAAACGGGCTTCGGCCTTGGTGATCTCGAAACGACTCACGCCCGTCCTGGTCAACAGAAAATCGAGCATGGCGTCCTTGATGGGCACGGCCCGGCTTTCTTCTGCCAGAAAGCCGTTGTATTCGATGGTCAGGCTGTCGAACTCGACCTCGCCGGTGGCGTGCAGCCGCCAGCAGGGAACAGGTATCACACGAAGCAGGTGGGAGCGGCCCCTGATCACCAGGCCCAGGCCCACGATGATGTCGCCTTCGCGCGCAATCAGCAACTGAGGTTGCAGGTGCGAAGGCAGGATGTTCAGCCAGCAGCCGATCCATGACCACGATGTAAAAAAAGTGGCCGTGGCGCGGGACTCGAGCTCACGCCACCACGCTGCCAGCGTGCTTGGAGGCGGTTGGCTTTCCAGCGCGATGTTGAAGGCCATTGACGGTACTCCGTGTAATTGTTTTTTGTGCATGTCATGCCAAGGTGCCTGCCGCATCGTTGAATGCCCGGCATGGCGCCGATTGCCTGGCGGGATGGATCATGCGCCAACCGATGCGTGAGGACGCGGCGGGGGATGATGCTTGAATAAGAACGATTTCCGATCTTAATCAAACAACGGGCGCGCTGAGTCCGCCTGTATCGGGGGGCGTCGGGGCCTGGCTGTGCGAATTTGCAGATTTCTCTAGCAATATACGTGCTCGCGAGGCGGCTTGCATGTTGCCCGAAGTTGCCCCCCAGGCTCTTTATCACTGGATGTCCATGACCGCAAGTAATCTTTCCCGCCCAGTCAGGCTGCTGGCCATTTCTGGCAGCGCACGCCACGGCTCGCTCAACCGTCAACTGGTGGATTTGGCTGCACGCAAAGCCCAGGCGCTGGGGGCCGAAGTCACGCATGTTGATTTGCGCGAGCTGGGTATGCCGGTGTACGACGATGACTGGGCGGCCGCCCATGGCAAGCCTGAAGGCGCGCTCAAGCTGCGCGAGCTGTTTGCCAGCCACGATGGCCTGCTGCTGTCCTGTCCGGAATACAACGCCTTGCCGACGCCGCTGTTGATCAACAGC
Organism: Aquabacterium sp.; assembly: GCF_016195855.1. Taxonomy (GTDB): domain Bacteria; phylum Pseudomonadota; class Gammaproteobacteria; order Burkholderiales; family Burkholderiaceae_C; genus Aquabacterium. The sequence continues at coordinate 40,762 of NZ_JACPYU010000004.1, read as the reverse complement.
TTCGACTGGCTGTCCACCGTGTCTGCGCATGAAGGCCTGCCTTCCGGGACTGGCGCCACATCGGGCAAGCCCGTGGGTTTGATGGCGGCCTCGCCTGGGGCGCTGGGCGGGCTGCGCGCCTTGCCCATCGTGCGCACCTACCTGAGCACCAATTTCGCCATGGTGGTGGTGCCCGAGCAGCTGGGCCTGCCTTTGGCAGATCAGCAGTTTGACGAGGCCCATGGCCTCAAGAAGCCAGACCTGGACAAGGTGCTCGACCGACTGGTGGCATCCGTGCTGCGTCAGGCGCGCTGGCGCATCGCTGAAGAGGCCTGAGGGCCAGCTCCTCAGCTGCTGGCGACCAGGAAGGCCAGAAACACCTTCAGGGTCGCCTGCGGATTTTCTTCCTGAGGCAGGTGGCCCAGACCAGGGAAGGTCGTCAACTGGCAGCGCGGGATGTCTCTGCAGAACAGGTTGCCCTGGTCAGGCGAGATCATCTCGTCCTTCTCGCCCCACATGACCAGGGTGGGTTGCTGCACGCGGTGGATCAAGGCCGAGTTGCTGCCGAACTGGGCCTGGTCCATGCGCTGGAAGAGGGCGCGGCGGTTGCCCACACGCAGGTTCAGCTCGAAATAGCGGTCCACCTTGTCTTTGGTGGCCTGGGCCGGGTCGCCGAACACGCTGCGCACGCTGGCTTCAACCAGTGAGCGCGGCAGAATGCGTTCGGACACCCAGCGCAGCCCGCGCATGCTGGCAATCTGGAAAGCCAGCGGCATGGACAATACCGAGGGCTGGTAGCCGTCCGAGTCGATCAGCACCAGCTTGCGCACGCGCTCGGGTGCCAGCACGGCGGTCTGCCAGGCCACTTCGCCGCCCAGGGCGTTGCCCACCAGGATCACGCGCTTGACGTTGAGGGTGTCCAGAAAACGCAGCACGAAGCGCACATAGGCGTCGATGCGGTAGTCGCCTTGGGGGCTGGGGCCGGTCAGGCCAAAGCCCGGCAGGTCCACGCTGATGACGCGGTGTTTGCCTTGCAGCGCGGTCTGCCAGCCTTCGTAGGTGTGCAGGCTGGACGACATGCCGTGCAGCAGCACGATGGGCAGGTTGTCGTCACGCGGGCCCGTGTCTCGCATGTGCACCTGCATGCCGTCGAGTTCGACGAAGCTGGAGGGCTCGGGCGCCCAGCGCCCCACCAGTTGACCCAGTTGCCGGTCAGGCTCCCAGGTCGACCAGACAGCTACTGCCAGGCCGATACCCAGCAGGACGGCGCTCCACCAAAGTCGATTCAGCCACTTCATGCACGCATCATGCCGCGCTTCGGGCGGGCTGGCGCGGCTTGTTCATCTTGCGCAACTGTTTCATCACCAGCACCTGGTAGGCCGAGCCGAACAGGCGGATCACCTTGTCCAGCTTCTTGGCGTCATTGCCCACCAGCACGCGGCGCTCGTTGTTTTCCACCGCGCTGAGGATCTGCAGCGCAGCCGATTCGGCGGTGGTCACGTTGATCAGCTTGTTGGCGCGGCGCTTGTGGGCGTCCACGCTCTGGCCGGTGAGCTTTTCCATGACCGGGTCCACCTTGCCGGCGTTGGCGATGTTGGTGGCAATGCCGCCCGGGTGCACGCAGGTGGCGCTGACGCAGGCGCCTTCCATGTCCAGCTCCATGCGCAGGGCCTCGGTGAAGCCGCGCACGCCAAACTTGCTGGCGTTGTAGGCGCTTTGGGTGGGCACGGCCATCAGGCCGAACAGGCTGGAGGTGTTGATGACATGGCCTTCGCCCGAGGCCTTGAGGTGCGGCAGGAAGGCCTGGGTGCCATACACCACGCCCCAGAAGTTGATGCCCATGATCCACTCGAAGTCGCTGATCTTCATGTGCTCGACGGGGGCGGTCAGGGCCACGCCGGCATTGTTGAAGATCAGGTTGACCTTGCCGTGGTCGCGCACGACCTCGTCGGCCCAGGCATAGACCTCATCGCGCTTGGACACATCCAGCTTGCGCACGGTGACGCGCACGCCATGCTGGCTGGCCAGCTCGGCGGTCTTGACCAGCTCGGCGTCGTTGACGTCGCTGATGGCCAGGTTGCAGCCGCGGCGCGCCAGCTCGACGGCCAGCGTGCGGCCCATGCCCGATGCGGCGCCGGTGATGGCGGCAACCTTGTTCTTGAATGACTTCATGGGTGTTCCTCAGGCAATCAGGTTAAGCGGTCACGCGGGCGATGAAGGCGCCGCATTCTTTCAAGGTCTGGCGTGCTTCAGGCAGCATCAGCATGGTGGGCCACACATGGGGCATCTTGGCCTTGAGGTGCAGCTCGCTCTGGACGCCTTGTTGCTGTGCGCGTTCGTGCAGGCGGGTGGAGTCGGCCAGCAGGATCTCGTGCTTGCTGGCGTGGATCATCAAGGGCGGCAGGCCCTTCAGATCGGCGAACAGGGGCGAAGCCAGTGGCGTGTTGCTGGGCTTGCCGTTGAGGTACAGCGCCGCGGCTTCAGGCAGGGATTCGGGGTTGAACATCACGTCCGCATCAGCCAGGGACTTCATGGTGTCACCCGAGCAGGACAGGTCGCTCCAGGGCGAGAACAGCACGGCACCGGCCGGCATGGGTAGGCCCTGGTCACGCGAGGCCACCAGGCAGGCCAGGGCCAGGCCACCGCCAGCCGAGTCGCCACCGAACACCACGCTCTTGGGGTCGATGCCTTTGTTCAAGAGCTCTTTCCACCAGGCCACGGCGTCGTCCACCGCGGCGGGGAAGACGTTCTCGGGGGCCATGCGGTAGTCCACCGACAGCACCTGGGCTTGGGCCGTGCGGGCCAGGTAGGCGCAGGTGGGGCGGTGCGTTTCCAGGCCGCAGAAGAAGTAGCCACCACCGTGGAAGTACAGCACCGTGCGCTTAGGCGCAGCCACGCTCAACCACTCGGCCGAGCACAAGGCGCTGGCCGGTTGTGCAGCCACAGGTGTGTGCTTGATTTCGGGTGGGGGCGCCGGGTAGCGCTTGGCCGCCTTGTTGACCATGTGGCGCGCCTTGTGCACGTTCAATGGCCCACGCCCTGCGCGCTTGAACTGATAACGCAGGACCATGTTGGCAATGACGGATTGAATGCTCATGCGCGCTCTGTGAAGTAAGGGTTGAGGTTGAAACGGCGGGTCTTCAAACGGTAGGCAAATGTAAACCCTGGCCACAGCGTCGTGTTGCGGCCCTTGTCATCGATGTACCAGCTCTTGCAGCCTGAGTTCCACACGGTCTTCTTGAGGTCAGCCTGCACATCGGCCACGAAGCGCTGCTGTGCCTGGGGTTTGACTTCCAGCGCCTTGATGCGGCGCTCCTTCATGGTCTTGAGTGCCGCGACGATGTAGTGCGCCTGCGACTCGATCATGAAGACCATGGAGTTGTGGCCCAGGCCGGTGTTGGGGCCCATCAGCATGAAGAAGTTGGGGAAGCCCGCCACCGTGATGCCCATATAGGCCTCGGCGCCTTGCTTCCAGACTTCGGACAGGTCTGCGCCGCCCTTGCCGAACACGGCCTTGGGCGGGATCGGGTCCTGCACCTTGAAGCCGGTGCCGAAGATGATGGCGTCTACCGCGTGTTCGCGGCCATCCTGGGTGCGCACGCCACGCGGGGTGATCTCCTGGATGCCTTCGGTGACGACCTCGACATTGGTGCGTGCCAGGGCAGGGTAGTAGTCGTTGGAGATCAGCAGGCGCTTGCAGCCGGGCGTGTAGTCGGGCGTGAGCTTGGCGCGCAGGGCCGGGTCTTTCACGGCCTGGGCGATCTTGTGCTTGCCCACCTTGGCCACCAGCTTCATCCACTCGGGCTTGAACTTGAAGGCCAGGAAGCGGGCCTCCAGCGTCCAATACAGCTTGGTGCGCGCGATCTTCTGGCGCCAGGGGTTGGCGGCGAAGTCGGCTTTTTCTTCAGGCTTGATGGGGCGGTCCATCTTGGGCACGACCCAGGGCGGCGTGCGCTGGAAATAGGTGAGGTGATCGACCTTGGGTGCAATGGCCGGTACGAACTGGATGGCGCTGGCGCCGCTGCCGATCACGGCAACGCGCTTGCCTGTCAAGTCATAGTCATGGCGCCAGGTGGCGGAGTGGAAGGTGGTGCCCTCAAACGTGTCCAGGCCCTCGATACCGGGGATGGCTGGGTTGCTCAGCCCGCCCATGCCGGAGACCAGCACATCGGCCTCGAACACGCGGCCGTCGTCGGCCTGCACCACCCAGACCTTGCGGGCCTCGTCATAGCGCGAGGCCGTGATGTTGGCACCAAAGCGGATGTGGCGCAGCAGGTCGTACTTGGTGGCAACGTGCTTGAGGTAAGCGTAGATTTCGGGCTGGGGCGCGTACATGCGCGACCAGTTCGGGTTGGGCTCGAACGAGAAGGAGTACAGGTGCGACTCCACATCGCAGGCGCAACCGGGGTAGGTGTTGTCACGCCAGGTGCCGCCCACGTCCTGGGCGCGCTCCAGCAGCACGAAGTCGTCCTCGCCGTTTTCGCGGAGCTTGACGCCCATGCACAGGCCTGAAAATCCCGTGCCGACGACGATGATGCGGTGCCGCTCCACCCCGGCGGCACCCTGGCCGGCGCCCACCGGCTGCTTGAATTCGTTCGGCTTCATACGGAGATCTTTCTGAAAGCGCATTGATTTTTGACAAGGATTATTGTCAGACTAACTTTGACAATGATTCATGTCAATATAGGGATCCCTATGGACGCAGCAATTTCCGACACATCCCCCCCGAACAAGCGCCGCTACGGTGGTGTCTTGCCAGAAGAGCGCCAGCGCCTGCGCCGAGCCAAGCTCATTGACGGCGCGCTGGAGGTTTTCGGGACCAAAGGTTTCCACGCCACGACGGTGCGCGAGGTGTGCGTGGCTGCGCACCTCACGGAGCGCTACTTCTATGAGTCCTTCAAGACGCTGCCGCAGCTGTTTCTGGCGACCTACGCCGAGTTGCGTGAGCAGTTGATGGCCTTGACGATTGCCTCCATCAAGCAGGCCGAGCAGACCCCGCTGGGCATGCTGGAGCCCGCCATGCGCGTGTTCCTGGAGTTCATCCGCGACGACCCAAGGCGGGGTCGCGTGATGCTGGTGGATTCGCTGGGCGTGAACGACGAGGTGGCCGCGCTCAGTGGTGCCACGGCACGCGACTACTCGGCCATGATGCGCCAGCACCTGCATTTGCTCGTGCCCAAGGAAAGGGCCGCCGTGATCAATCTGGACCTGCTGGCCGACGGCATGATCGGCCTGAACGTGCTGCTGGCCTCGCGCTGGATGCAGGACGGCTTCAAGGAGCCGATCGATAAGGTCGTCAAGACCAACTTATTGCCGTATCAGGGCTTGCTGGCCCTGGTGGACCAGGCACCCCTTGTGCCCAAGGCGGATTGAGGCTGATAAGGTGGCGGCATGCTCGACACCATCCGCCAAGCCCTGACGCAGCGCTATGCCGAGCCCCATCGGGCTTATCACGGCATGGGGCACATCGAGGCTTTGCTGCAAGGGCAGTTCGCGCACCGCGATCTGATCCAGGACCAGCGGGCCGTGATGCTGGCGATCTGGTTTCATGATGCCATCTACGACACGCAGCAGGCCGACAACGAAGAGCGCAGTGCCGTGCTGGCCGGCGAGATGCTGAGCCAGGCGGGCGCCGAGCCCGCGCTGATCGAGTCGGTGCAGCGCAAGGTGCGCGCCACCCAGCGCCACGAATGGACCGATGGCGACCCGGACACCGCGGTGTTCCTGGACCTGGATCTGGGCGTCCTGGCGGCCTCGCCCGAAGCCTATGAGCGCTATGCGCAACAGGTGGCCCAGGAGTACGCCTGGGTACCCGAGCCGGCCTACAAGCAAGGCCGCGCCAAGGTCCTGCAAGCTTTTCTGGATCGGCCCCAGATCTACTTCACACCGGCCTTGCGGGCCAAGTGGGAAGACAGCGCGCGTGCCAATCTGAAACGCGAACTCGCCGCGTTGACGGCTTGACCATCAACGCGGCGCGGGATGCGTACCAGCAAGCTGGCTGCTGGTTGATCAGGCTTGCTTGAGTGTGGGCTGGGCAGCTGGGGTGCTTGCCGATTCAGTCAGGCCGAAACGGCGCATCAGCATCGCGCGCTTGGCGGGCAGGAAGTTGATGCGGTCTGCATCACCGCCCACGGCCTTGATCACGCGCTTGTCCATGATGGCGAACCACACAGGCGGCACATACGCAGCCAGGAACATGCCGAAGTAGCCAGAAGGCAGGGTGGGCAGTTCGGGGAAGTTGCGCAGGGACTGGTAGCTGCGCGTCGGGTTGGCGTGGTGATCCGAGTGGCGTTGCAGGTGGAACACGATCAGGTTGGACACGATGTGGTTGCTGTTCCACGAGTGGTGCGGCTGGCAATGCTCGTAGCGGCCATCAGGCTTCTTCTGGCGCACCAGGCCGTAGTGCTCGATGTAGTTGGCCGATGTCAGCTGGAAGGCACCCCAGAAGGCCACGATGGCGAGGATGGGCACCATCTTCGGGCCGAAGGCCGCGATCAGGCCGCCGTACAGCAGGGCGGTGACCAGGCCCGCTTGCACGATCTCGTTGTCCAGGCTCCACACTGACTTGCCGACGCGGTCCAGGCGTTCGGTTTCCAGGTCCCAGGCGCGGAAGTAGGCGCCAGGCAGTTCACGGAACATGAAGCGGTAGATGCTCTCGCCCATCTTGGACGAGGCCGGGTCTTCCGGCGTGGCCACGTGACGGTGGTGGCCGCGGTTGTGCTCGATCGAGAAGTGGCCATAACCACCCAGCGCCGAGTTGAACAGGCCCATCTTGCGGCCGATCCAGTCCTTCTTGTGACCCAGCTCGTGGCTGAGGTTCAGGCCAAAGCCCAGCATGGAGCCGGTGATGATGACCGTGGCCAGCCATTCATACCAGGCCAGATCGTGCGTGGCCAGGAACACCACGTTGAACAACAGGCTGCCCCACAGCACGGGCACCACCAGGTAGTTGATCCAGCGGTAGTAGCCATCGGCCTCCAGGCGTGGCACGGCGCCTTCGGGCGGGTTGCTCAGGTCTTCGCCGAGCAGGTAATCCAGCAAGGGCACGCCCAGGTAGATCGCCAGCATGCTGGCGAAGAACCACAGCGGGTGGGTGTAGCCGTTCAGGTAGGCCACGGGGCCCACCACCACGGTAGCGGGCGCGATGACCGACAGCAACCACATGATCTTCTTGCGGTCGCGGTAGCTGGCGGGGTCTTGTTCTTGTGTGGGAAGCGGCAGGGCAGCAGGCATTGATGTGTCTCCTCAAGTTCCATGAACCATGACGAGACTGTGCGTTTTCCCGCCTGGGCGCGACACCGTTTGCGCTGGCAGAATATCGTCATTTAGTGACATGCCCACCCGGCACCCCAGATTGACATGCATGCGCCGGCCGATTGGTTGAAGCCCTCCCTGCACCCCGTTTACGCGCGCCTGATCTGCGCCGAGTTGCGGCGTCGGGGCTTCAGTGAAGACGAGATCCTGCAGGGCACGCGGCTGAACTGGGCCGAGCTGCATGGCAGCAACCTGTTCCTGAGCTTCGAGCAGACCCGGCGCCTGGTCTTGCGGGCCCTGGCGCTGACGCAATGCCCCTGGCTGGGCTTGCAAGTGGGGCTGAGCACGCAGCTGTCCGCCCACGGCGCGCTGGGTTATGCGGCGATGGCCGCCGGCACGGTGGGCGAGGCCATGCTCCTGCTGCAGCGCTTCACCGATGTGCGCCTGCGCCTGGCCCGCATGGACGTGGACACGCAGGGCGGCTTTGCCCTGGTGTTGACCGAGGTGCTGTCTGCGCCGGATGTGCGCGAGTACATCGTCGGGCACATCGCGGCGGCCATGTTGCGCATGTTTGAAACCATCGCCGGGCAGGACCTGCGGGCCCGCGTGCGCGTTCAGTGGCCCTTCCCGGAGCCGCCTTGGGGCCAGCACTACCGCGAGTTCTGCCCGCAAAGTGAATTCGGGGCCGCGCAACTGCGCATGGAGCTGCCACTGGATGTGTGGAGCAGCCCCGGTATCGCATCTGACCCCGAGGCCTTCCGCACCGCCCTGCGCGATTGCGAACGCCAGCTCACCCAGATCCAGATGGGCACGGTCACAACCCGTGTGCAACGCCGCCTGCTGGGCTGTGATGGCAGTTACCCGTCGCTGGAGCAGATGGCCGAGCTGGAGCACGTGTCCCCGCGCACGCTGATCCGTCATCTGCGCGAAGAGGGCATGACTTACCAGCGTCTGCTGGACGCCGTGCGGGAGGAGCTGGCCTGCTGGCTGCTGGTGCACACCGAGCTGAGCGTGGAGGCCGTCGCCGAGCGCCTGGGTTACCAGGACACCTCCAATTTCAGCCGCACATTTCGGCGCTGGCTGGGGGTGACACCCAGAATATTTCGTGACACTCGGGAAAAAGTGTGACTTATTCCCTGGTTCGCGGGGTTGTTCTCATGGGGCCTGTATCGGAACAATCTCGTGCCCAATCTGATTTTGGATGGGTTTAATCCGTTTTCAGGGAATTTCCATGTCATCAATTCGTTTTGCTGCACCACTGCTCGCAGCTTTGTCCATGGCTGCCGGCGCCGCACAAGCCGGTGTTCAACTGTTGACCGATCCTTCGCAAATGACGACCGATGTGTTGGTCGATTTCGAAAGCGGCATCCCGACCACTGGCCCCGTGACCTTCTCGCCTGCCGCACAGATCGGCCTGGCTGGGTCCTGGGCCGACAACGTGACGCCCTCCGGCTCCAACGGTTTGACCATTGCGCTTGAGAGCAGCCCGCTGGTCGCCACTTTCAGCCAACCCATGCAGGCCGTTGGTTTTTACTTCGGTAACGATGATTTTGGCCTGGCCTTCGATGTCACGATGTCTGCCTATGACGCCCATGGTCTGGTGGGGTCGGTGTCCTTGCCAGTCAATCGCAATGACCGGGCCGATCAGTTCATTGGTCTGATCAGCGACACGGCATTGAGCTACGTCGAGATTTCCTACCAGCGCCCACAAGCGCAGAGCCTGTCTGTCTACATCGACGACTTCCGCGCCACGACGGCCGTGCCAGAGCCTGGCTCGCTGCTGTTGGCCGGTTTCGGGCTGGCCACGCTGGCTTTGCTCAAGCGCCGTCGCGCCTGAGTCCAGGCATGAAGAGCACGGCGGGGCCCGTGCTCTCTCTACAATGCCGCCATGGCATTTGTACACCTGCGCTCCCACACTGAATTTTCGGTCGTTGACGGCACCGTCCGCATCGACGACCTGGTCTCTGCCGCCGCCAAGGACAAGCAGCCGGCCGTCGCCGTGACCGACCTGAGCAACCTGTTCGGTGCGCTCAAGCTGTACAAAAGCGCGCAGAAGAAGGGCGTTCAACCCATCATCGGCGCCGATGTATGGCTGGAGCCTGAAGAAGCTGGCAAGGCCCCCACGCGCCTGCTGCTGCTGATCCAGAACCGCAAGGGCTATCTGCGCCTGTGCGAATTGCTGGGCGAGGCCTGGACGGCGCCGGGGCAGCGCACGCATGCCTGGGTGCACTGGGCCTCTCTGGCGGCCAACAACGAAGGGCTGATCTGCCTGTCCAGCGCCGAAATGGGCCTGGTGGGGCAGGCTTTGCTGATGGGCGATGTGGCCAAGGCCGAGGCCCAGGCCCGCAAGCTCGCCGAGACCTTCCCGAACCGCTTCTACATCGAGCTGCAGCGCGGCGGGCACAGCAGCAACGAGCCCTACATCCGTGACGCCGTGCCTCTGGCCGCGCGCCTGAAGCTGCCCGTGGTGGCCACCCACCCCATCCAGTTCCAGGAGCCGGACGATTTCCAGGCCCACGAGGCGCGCACCTGCATTGCCGAAGGCGAGACCCTGGGCAACCCCAAGCGCGTCAAGCGCTTCACGCGGGATCAGCATTTCAAGACCACGGCCGAGATGGAGGCCCTGTTTGCCGACATCCCCTCGGCGATCACCAACACGCTGGCCATTGCCCGCCGTTGTTCGCTGACCCTGGTGCTGGGCAAGCCACAACTGCCCAACTTCCCCACGCCCATCATGCCCAGTGGCGAGCCGCAGCCCATGGCGGACTTCTTCCGTGAGCTGTCGCATGCCGGCCTGGAGGAGCGCCTGGTGCACCTCTTCCCCAAGGAGGCCGAGCGCGAAGCCCAGCGGCCGCACTACGTCGAGCGCCTGGACTTCGAGATCAACACGATCTTGAACATGGGCTTCCCCGGCTACTTCCTGATCGTGCAGGACTTCATCAACTGGGCCAAGAACAACGGCTGCCCCGTGGGGCCGGGCCGGGGCTCCGGTGCCGGCTCGCTGGTGGCCTACGCCCTCAAGATCACCGACCTGGATCCGCTCAAGTACAACCTGCTGTTCGAGCGCTTCCTGAACCCCGAGCGGGTTTCGATGCCTGACTTCGACATCGACTTCTGTCAGGGCAACCGCGACCGCGTCATCGACTACGTGAAGGACCGCTATGGCCGCGAGGCCGTCTCGCAGATCGCCACCTTCGGCACCATGGCCGCCAAGGCCGCGCTGCGTGACGTGGGCCGTGTGCTGGGCATGGGCTATGGCCATGTGGACAGCATCGCCAAGCTGATCCCCGCACCACCGGGCAAGAGCGTGACCCTGGCCAGGGTGCCGGCCGAGCCCGATCCCGGCATCATCTATGCCCGCAAAGAGGCGCCCGAGCTGGAAGAGCGCGAGAAGGCCGAAGAAGAAGTGGCCTCGCTGCTTGAACTCGCCATGCGCGTGGAAGGCATGGTGCGCAACATCGGCATGCACGCCGGGGGCGTGCTGATTGCGCCGGGCAAGATCACCGACTTCTGCCCCTTGTACATGCAGCCCGGCAGCGACTCGGCCGTGAGCCAGTACGACAAGGACGACGTCGAGGCCATCGGCCTGGTGAAATTCGACTTCCTGGGCCTGGCCACGCTGACCATTCTGGAGCTGGCCAAGGACTACATCGTCGCGCGCCACCCGGACCAGAAGGACTTCGATTTCGCCAAGATCCCGCTTGATGACGCGGCCGCCTACCGGCTGCTGTCGGAGGGCAAGACCGTGGCCGTGTTCCAGCTTGAATCCCGCGGGATGCAGGGCATGCTGCGAGACGCCAAGCCCAGCGTCTTCGAGGACATCATTGCGCTGGTGGCGCTGTACCGACCAGGTCCGATGGACCTGATCCCCTCGTTCTGTGCCCGCAAGCACGGCCGCGAAGAGGTGGACTACCCGCACCCGCTGATGGAGTCCGTGCTCAAGGAGACCTACGGCATCATGGTCTACCAGGAGCAGGTGATGCAGGTGGCCCAGAAGGTGGGGGGCTACTCGCTTGGCGGCGCCGACATGCTGCGCCGCGCGATGGGCAAGAAGAAGGTCGAGGAGATGGCCGAGCACCGCTCGATCTTCGCGGCCGGTGCAGCCAAGAACGACATCAAGCCCGAGCTGGCAAACGAGATCTTCGACTTGATGGAGAAGTTCGCGGGCTACGGCTTCAACAAGTCGCACGCGGCGGCGTATGCCTTGCTGGCGTACCACACGGCCTGGCTGAAGGCCCACTACACCGCCGAATTCTTCTCAGGGAACATGAGCGTGTCGAGTGACGACACGGACAAGCTCAAGATCTTCCATGACGATGCCACGCAGAACTTCGGCATCACCTTCACGCCGCCCGATGTGAACCAGGGCGAGTGGCGCTTCGTGCCCACGGGCAACAAGACCATCTGCTATGCGCTGGGTGCGGTCAAGGGCACGGGCCAGGGCGCCATTGAAGCCCTGGTGCGCGAGCGCAAGGAGAACGGGCCCTTCAAGAGCTTCTTTGATTTCTGCGCGCGCGTGGACCGCAAGCAGGTCAACAAGCGCGTGGTGGAAGCCCTGATCAAGGCCGGCGCCTTTGACTCGCTGGAGCCGCATCGTGCGGGCCTGCTGGCCAGCGTGGGCCTGGCCTTCGAATACGCCGACACGCTCGTGGCCAATGCCGACCAGGGCGGCCTGTTCGACTTTGGTGACAGCCATGCCGCGTCCACCAACGAGCCCGAGCTGGTGCCCACCGAGCCCTGGACGCTGAAAGAGCGCCTGTCGCTGGAAAAGACGGCCATCGGCTTTTACCTCTCGGGCCACTTGTTTGACGAGGCCGAGTCCGAGGTGCGCCGCTTTGCCAAGCAGCGCATCGGTGACCTGAAAGACAGCCGCGACCCACAGGTGGTCTCGGGCATCATCAGCGAGTTGCGCGTCATCAATGGCACGCGGGGCCGTGTGGCCATCTTCAAGCTCGATGACAAGAGCGACGTGATCGAGGCCGTGGCCAACCAGGACACGCTGGACGCCAACAAGGACCTGCTCAAGGACGATGAACTCGTCATCATCACCGGCAAGGTGCAGACCGACCGCTTCTCGGGTGGCCTGCGCCTGAACGTGCAGCAGGTGATGAGCCTGCCGGCGGCGCGTTGCCGTTATGCCCGCTTCGTGCGTGTGCTGGCCAAGGACCAGAAGCTGCCCGTGGCCGACATCCTGCGCGAGTTCCCGGCGCGCCAGATCGAGGCGCCGCAGCCTGATCTGCCGCCCACCGTGCAGGGCCTGCCCATTCGCGTGGTGGTCGAGCGGCGCACGCCCGATGTCTCCGCGCGGGCCGAGGTGGAACTGGGCGACAAGGCCCGCATGTTCCCCAGCGACCAGGCCCTGCAGCGCTTCAAGGAGCTGATGCCGGAAGGCCAGGCCATGGTGGTGTACGGCGAGGGGTGATGTCAGTTGGTGGTGTCAGGACGTGATGGCCGCGCCCTGGATCAAACCCAGCGTGGCCGCGCACAGCAGGGTCACGGCATCCTCTTCGTCGAAGTCTTTCGACTCGTGCTGGGCCAGGCCGAACTCGATGCTCAAGGTCACCAGGCCTCTTGCGACCAGCTGCAATCTTGCCGGAGGCATGTCGCGTGCCAAGGGAATGGCGTCGGCGGCGGCCACCAGATCGGCCTGCAGGGTATCCAGCATCTCGCGGGCATGGCGCCCCAGTTCGGACGCGGGCTTGTAGCGCTCCCCCAGGAACACCGTCAGCAAGGCGGCGTGCTGGCGAATGGCCCGCAGCGACAGCCGATAAGCCTCGCGTGAGGCCGCCATCAGGTCGCCGCCCTGGAGCAGGGGCGCACGGGCCGCGATCAAGGCGGCCCGGACCTCGGACACCGCTTGCGTGGCCAGGTCGCGCAGCAAGGCTTCCATGCAATCGAAGTGCACATAGAAGGTGGGCTGGGCCACGCCGGCCGCACGGGTCACGCTGGACGTGGTCAAACCCTCCCGGCCTTCTTGCGACATGAGCACGAGCGCCGCCTGCATCAGGCGATGGCGTGTGAGCAGCTTGGACTCGGCACGCGTGAGGGGGCGTTGTGATTGACTCATGTTCGGCAATGGATTTATTGGTAATTTAAATCAAGAAAATGCCGTGCGTGCCACCAGGCGGAATCAAGGAATCCCGTTTTTTCATGGGCATCGTGGGCTCCGTTGACCTGGCGCAAACGCGCCGATGAGCGCCTTTCACAGAATCATTTCACCAATACATGTATTGCTGAAAGGATGACCATGACGAACCGCTATCTGGCGAGCATTCGGGAGATGCGTGGGATGGGCTTGGGCAAGTCCAATCTGTGGGACCACGCGCGCATGGTGTTTTGCGACATCCCGATCGACGAGCGCAAGGTGCGTGACTGGTTGCCCTTTCCCTTGCGTCTGGCGCGGCCCTACAAGGCCACCTTGTTCATCGCGGACTACCCCAAGACCACGTTTGGCTGTGTGTACAAGGAAGCAGCGATCCTGATCCACGCCAAGCTGTTCGGGCTGTTCCCGGTCCTGCATTGCCCGTGGATGGTGGTCGATTGCGATCAGGCCATGATCTGGGGTCGCGAGATGCTGGGTTATCCCAAGAAGATGGCGCAGATCACCTTCGAGGAATCCGCGGACGGGGGCTTCCGTGGGGCGGTGGCCCGTCGCGGCCATGAGGTGATGCGCTTTGAGGGCCAGGTGCGTGAGCGCTTGAGCGCGCCACCACCAGGCATCGGCCGCATGCAGGTCAATGTGCGCGGGCACCTGTCCTTTCTGCCTGGCCACTTGTTGACCGTGCGGCCCAGCGAGACCATCCACGATGCCAACGGCATGGACCTGAAGGTGCAGCTGAGCGATGCGCCGAATGACCCGATCGGCATCCAGGCCGGCCCGGCCACGCAGGCCACGATGCGCACTTGCGACATTGGCGGCGGCCTGTTCCCGCCACCCATGCGCATCTGGCCGGTGAGCTGGGCGCACATCATGCGTCTGGCCACCTTGCGGGCCAAGTAAGGAGCGCCTCATGCTCGACACGCCCGCCATGGCCCGCCCACCCTTGTCCTCGTCTTCGCCCTCGTTCATCGAGAGCCACATCTTCCATCACGGTGCCCATGAGAGCCTGGCGGACTGGTCGGCCAGCGTGGCCGCCATGAAGGAGCTGCCCGGCGGCATGCGCCGTGACGTGGCCCGTGCCATCGACCTGGCCCGGCGCTTCAACCGCGAGGTGGTCATGCCGCAGGCGCTGGCACTGGACGCGCGCATCGAGGACGATCCGCAGCACCTGCCTTGGGACTTCATTGCCGAGGCCAACCGCTGGGGCCTGTTCACCATGTGGCTGCCCAAGATGTTTGGCGGGCATGGCTGGAACATGCTGTCCATGTACGCCTTTGTTGAAGAGGTGTCGACCCAGTGCGTGGGCCTGGCCAATGTCGTGGGCGTGCACTACCTGGGTGTGGCCACGCTCATGGCGACCTGGAACCTGCGGCTGGCGCGGCAGATCTTCAAGGAGGTCTGCGAGGGCGAGCGCCAGGGCAAGCCCTGTCTGCTGTCGCTGGCCATCACCGAGCCCGGCGCCGGCACGGACGTCGAGGAGACCGAGCTGGTGGACCGCGCCAGGCTGGGCACCGTGGCCACGCCTCAAGCAGGTGGTGCGTACGAGCTCAATGGCCGCAAGGTCTTCATCTCCAATGGGCATGTGTCGACCTGGCACATGGTCATCGCCTATGAGGACCGGCGCAGGCCCGCTGACACCATGGTGGCGCTGGCGGTGCGCACGGGCGCGTCGGGCTTCTCGTTCGGGGCGCAGGAGCACAAGCTGGGGCAAAAGGCCTGTGTGGCTTCTGAGCTCGTGTTCGACCGCTGCCAGGTGCCTGTGCAGCAAGTGGCCCTGGCGCCCCGCCACACAGCCAGGCTGGGCCGGGCGCACCGCGAGGTGGCGCAGACCATGATCGACTACGTGGTGTCGTCCACCCGCGCGGGCGTGGGGGCCTTTGCCACCGGCGTGGCCCGTGGGGTGTTCGAGGCCACGCGAGACCGGGTGGCCGGCATGCGCTGCCAGCAGGGGCGCCTGATCGAGCAGCAATGGGTGCAGACCACCCTGGCCGACATGGGGCGGCACGCCGCAATGTCTCGCCTGGCCTATATGGAGTCGGCCATGGCCAACTGCCTGGGCGGCCTGTTTGCCCTGTTGTTCACGCCACCCTTGTACCAGCTGGAGCGCTGGCTGCCACGCGGGCTGATGCGTGTGTGCAGCGCGCCTTTGCTGGACAGCACGGCCTTCACCGACTGGGTTCAGCGCCGTTTGCTGGCGCACTACCCGGTGGCCTGGCAGAACCTCACATCGGGCCTGGGCTCCATGGCCAAGGTGGCATGCAGCGACCTGGCCATGCAGAACTGCGGCCTGGCGCTGAGCCTGCTGGGCATCGATGGCCTGGCCCATGACAGCGGCATTGAAAAGCGCCTGCGTGACGCCAAGCTGCTGCAGATTTACGAAGGCACCAATCAGCTCAACCGCATCAACCATTTCAAATGCCTGCTGCGGCCGGATGAGGGCGTGCACGTGTTCGTTCGGGAGGATGCAACATGATCGACTGGATGGACGAGGCGGCCGCCGAACTGATGGGCGTGGTCGAACAACTGCCGCAGGCCCCATCCCCGCAGCAGATGCGGGACCTGGGCCTGATGGACTTGTGCCTGCCTGAAGCCGCAGGTGGCATCGGGATGGGGGCCGAGGCGCTGGCGCGTGTGCTGGAAGCCCTGGCCCAACATGATGCGGGCAGCGCCGCGTGGCTGTACGGACATGGCGCGGCGCAGCTCGCCTGGTATGGGCGCGGGGTGCCTGATGGTGACGATGATGGCGAAGCGCCCTTGCCAGGGCAGCGCTGGGCCTGGCCCGGCTTTCACGATGTCGGTCGCCACGACTGGCCTTGCGTAGACCGCAAGGGGCTGGTGTCGGGCCGCCTGAGTGCCTGCTTGTTGGGGCAGACGGCAGATGCCATGGTCACACCGGTGCGGATGCCCGATGGGCAACTGGCTCTGTTCCGTTTCCAGGTGGCTCAGCCCGGTGTGGTGCGACAGGCCGGAGCCCGCTTCATGGGCCTGCAGGCAGCCGGCATGGCCGATCTGCAACTGACGCAGGTGGGCGGCCAGCTGCAATGCGATCAGCTTGAAGCGCGACTTCAGGGGCTGGCATCGCAACTGGCGGCGTGTGTCATGGCGATGTTGTGTGGCTTGATGCACGGCAGCTTGCAGACCGCGCAGACCTATGCCACGGAGCGCCATCAGGGTGGTGGCAATTTGCTGGGCTGGGGGGAAGTGCGCCGTTTGCTGGCCGTGCAACACGAGCGTCTGTCCATGGCGCAAGCGGCCTTGTCGTCGGCCCTGCGTGCGCTGGTCAGGCCGGCTGGCGATCAGGATGCCGCCTCACGCGTACAAGCCTTGCTGCTGCAGTGCGGCGAGGCCGCCACCGCACTGGCCACCGACGGTGTGCAGCTGCTGGGCGGCAATGGCTACATGAAGGACTATGGGCAAGCGCAGCGCTTGTGCGATGCCTGGCAGCTGCAAGGGCTCATGGGGCCGGCAGCGCAGCGGCGCCAGGACCTCCTGGCGCTGTGCCTGCAGGCCTGAAAGGCGGTGGTTGCCGCCAATGGCCTGGCGGATGCCTTACATGCGATGCGTGTCCATCATGGCCACCTCGATGGCCGTGCCGTCTGTCGCCACACGGTTCACGTTGTGGCCCAGCACCACGCGCACATCGGCACGCATGGCCTGCACCTGGGCAGGTGTGGCCTCCACCAGCTCACTGTGGCTGGGCAGGAGCCTGGCGAGCTGGCGCGCTTCGGTGGCCTTGCCCGGGCGGTACAGCACGCGGGTATTGACCGTGTCGTAGCGCGTCATGTTGGCGATGCGACTGGCTTGCACGCCATGCTTGGCCAGCGTCTGGCTCAGGCCTTTGGCGGCACCGGCCACGCCATTGCCATTGAAGACCTCCACCGTCAGCCCCGTGAGCGTGATGGACATGGTGGAGGCGGGAACAGCCTGGTCGTTGAGCGCCACTGACGTGAGCGGCACCACCTTGATGTTGTCGGCTCCCTTGAGCTGCAGTGGTTCGATGGACGCCGTGGTTGAGATTTGAGTCAGGGGCGGCGTATTCGGCGTTTGTTGAACGCCCAGCATGGTGGTGAGCGTGAGGGCCATCTGCGGCGCACCCGATGAAGCCGTCACGGTGGATGCGGCCGCAGCGCTGCCGGCCTCGCCTGGCTCGGCTTGGGCCACCGTCATCGACATGGCAGGTTGCTCCAGCATGGCCAGGTTGTAGCGTGCCTGGGCATGCGCGGGGTCGGCTTGCAGTGCGGCCTTGA
Organism: Aquabacterium sp.; assembly: GCF_016195855.1. Classification (GTDB taxonomy): domain Bacteria; phylum Pseudomonadota; class Gammaproteobacteria; order Burkholderiales; family Burkholderiaceae_C; genus Aquabacterium. Next base: position 23,182 of record NZ_JACPYU010000004.1, on the reverse strand, counting down.
ACATGGCCACGGCCTCCTCGCGCTCGCCTTGCAGCTTCAGGGCATGCCCCAGGTTGTTGAGGATGCGGGCGTCGTGGGGGGCCAGCGATGCGGCCTCACGCAAGGCACCAACGCCTTCTTGAAGCCGGCCCAGGCGTGCCAGGCAAAGCCCGAGGCCATGGTGTGCATCTGCGCGTCCTGGCGCGGCACCCACGGCGCGTGCCCACCAGATTGCCGCCTGCTCCAGCTGGCTTTCGGCCTCGGCCTCACGCGCACGAACGATGTAGCCGTAAGACACGTCCACGGCGCCCCCATGCCCGATCGTGTACGCGGGCTTGATGGTCAAGGCCTGTGTGCCTTTGGGGGCATTCGCACAGCCAGCCAGTGCCAGGCCAATCAGAACGGCGGTATATGAAATCGACAGCTTGTGATGTTTCATGATGGTGTTCTCGCATTCATTCATTTGGTCGACATCAGGCCCACGAACTGGATCACGGAAGGCCCCACGAGCACGAAAATCAGCCCGGGAAACAGGCACAGGATCAAGGGGAACAGCAACTTGGTGCCGATCTTGGCCGCGGCTTCTTCGACTTGTTGGCGCCGCCTGGTGCGCATGGTGTCGGAGTGCACACGCAGCGCTTCGGCGATGCTGGTGCCAAAGCGTTCGGCCTGCATCACCATGGTCACGAAGCTGTCGACTTCGTCGACACCTGTGCGGGCGTAGAAGTTGCGCAAAGCCAGTGCGCGGTTCAGGCCCGCGCGCGTTTCCATGCCGATGATCTTGAGCTCTTCACCCAGGACAGGGTTGCTGATGGTGAAGTCCTCGGCCACGCGGGTCATGGCCGAATCCATGCTCAGACCGGCTTCAACGCAGATGGTCATGAGGTCGATGGCATCGGGCATGCCATCGATGATGCGCTGCCTGCGGTGCTTGACTGCCATCCGCAACAGCAGGGTGGGCAGGTAGTAGCCAATGGCTGCGGGCACCAGCACCGTGACGAGGCTGAATGTCTGCTGGCCTGGTTTGAGCAGTGGCAGCACGGTGAGGGTGATCAGCGGCAGCAGCAGGGTCAAGGCGGCTTTGGCGCCGAAATACGCCGCAGAGGCCGCCTTCTGCCTCAGGCCGGCGTGGGCCAGCAACAAGGTGATTTCATCGAGGCTGTCCTTGTCAGGCGTGGCGAGTTTGCTGATCGGCTCGGTGACGCGCGCCAGCACGTCAATGAGATGGTTGCGTCGAACCCGCCGTGCCGCATGCGGCGACGACTCGACGAGGTCTGCCAGCCGGCGCCGCGCCTCGTCTGGGAAGAGCGCGTCAAAGACCCACACGGCCAGCAGGGCGGCCGCGATGAAGAAGAAGATGAGAACGATCCAGGTCGACATGTGTGGTGCTCCGTCACGCTCTGATGCGAACGATGCGCGTGATCCAGAAGATGCCAATGGCCATCAGGACCAGCATGCGTGTGAGCCAGGCTCGGCCGGAGGGGTCCGTCCAGAGCAAGGACACGGCTTGGGGATTGAGGTACATCAGGATGGCAGCCATGGCAAAGGGCAGCAGCCCCAGAATCCAGGCGGACATGCGCCCCTCTGCACTCTTGATGCGGATGTCGCCAATGACCTTGAAGCGCTCGCGCATCAACTTGGCGAGCTTGTCCAGCAACTCTGCGAGGTTGCCGCCTGTTTCCCGCTGCACGGTCAGGGCCACGGCCAGGAAGGTCACATCGCGCAAGGGCACCCGCTCCACCAGGCCTTGCAGGGCGTTGGTGAAGGCAATGCCCAGCGTGATCTCGTCTGACATCTCTCTGAGCTCAGGGCCGAGCGGGCCCGGGAGTTCGTCGCCGCACATCTTGATCGCCAGGGTCAAGGCATGGCCTGCGCGCATGGCCCGCGCGATCATGTCGAGCGCTTCGGGAAACTGTTGCTCCAGCTTCTGGATGCGCTTGTCGCGGCGGTAGGTGATGAACCACCAGGGGGCTGCGGCCAGTGCCGCGCCCACGGCGGCGCCAAAGCTCAGAGGCTTGTCGGTCAGTGCGGCGGCCAGTATCCCGGCCAGCAACAGCGCGCCAGAGATCAGCACCATGTCGGCCGCGTGCAGACCGGCGTCGGCCTGGTGAACGTAGAGGGTCAGCTTCTTGCCCCAGGTGCGCTCCATCAGCCAACGTGCCAGCTCGCTCAGACGCGTCTGCTCTTCTTCGCGCGTGATCTTCAGCTCGATGCTGCGGCCCGCATCGTTGAGTTGCGACAGGCGGTGGCGGATCCGCCTGGCTTCGCGCGATCGCCCGGCGAAGAAGGTGTGATAGAGGCCTTCCAGTACGAGCACCACGGCCAGAAAGGCCAGGATGACGAACATCAGGTAGGTTGCGTTCATGGTGTGTTCCTGAGCGGCCTGTCAGACGACCTGCCTGACGGGATCGAACAAGTGTTCGGGTAGTCGGATGCCCTTTGAAACGAGCTTTTCCCAGAGTCTGGAGCGCACCCCGGTGGCAGAGAAGTAGCCCTGCACGGTGCCGTCCGACAGCACGCCGGTCTGTTTGAAGCAGAACAGTTCCTGCATCATGATGACGTCGCCTTCCATGCCGGCGATCTCCGTGATGCTGGTGATACGGCGGGTGCCATCCGTGAGGCGGTTGGTCTGGATGACCAGGCCAATGGCCGACGCAATCTGGCTGCGCGCGGCTCTGGTGGGCAGGTCCACGCCGGCCATGGCGATCATGCTCTCCAGCCGGGACAGCGCGTCGCGTGCGGTGTTGGCGTGGATGGTGGTCATCGAGCCTTCGTGGCCTGTGTTCATGGCCTGGAGCATGTCCAGGGCCTCTGGGCCCCGCGTTTCGCCCAGCACGATGCGGTCAGGCCGCATGCGCAGCGCGTTGCGCACCAGTGCCCGTTGTGTGATTTCGCCGCGCCCCTCGACGTTGGCCGGCCGGGTTTCGAGCCGCACCACGTGGGGCTGCTGCAATTGCAGCTCGGCAGCGTCTTCAATGGTGACGATCCGCTCTGTGGCCGGGATGTAGCTGCTCAGGATGTTGAGCAACGTGGTCTTGCCCGAGCCTGTGCCGCCTGAAATCACGATGTTGACCTCGGCCTCAGTGGCCGCAGCCATGAACAGGGCCATCTCCTCGGACAGCGACTTGTAGCTGATCAGGTTGCTCATCTGCAGCGGCGTCGAGGCAAAACGCCGGATGGACAGAATCGGCCCGTCGATGGCCAGCGGCGGAATGATGACGTTGACGCGCGAGCCGTCTTCCAGTCGGGCATCGGCCATGGGGCTGGACTCGTCCACGCGCCGCCCGACCCTGGAGACGATCTTCTCGATGATCTTCATCAGGTGCGCGTTGTCGGAGAAGGCGATGTTGGTCATCTCCAGCTTGCCGTGGCGCTCGACATAGACCTGCCTGCAGGTGTTGACCAGGATGTCGGACACGGAGGGGTCCTGCAGCAGGGGCTCCAGCGGGCCCAGGCCCAGCATTTCATCCTGGATCTCGGTGACCAGCGCGCGGCGCTCCACGGCGTTGAGCGCGATGCTCTCTTCCTGAAGCAGTTGCTCGACCAGGAGTTTCAATTCATCGCGCAGGCGGTCGGGAGGCAGGCGATCGAGCGCGTCAATGTCCAGGCGGCGCAGCACCTGCTGGTGCACGCGCGTCTTGAGCTGCTGATAGGCCTTGGTCACTGCCGGGGTGGCTTCGGCGGCGGCCTGCTGGACGGACTGCGGCGTCAGCATGGCCAGGGTGGTGGTGCCATCTGCCTCAGGCTTGAGGGCCCCATCGGGCGACTCGTCAGGCAAGGGCTGCGCTACCGCCGGCAAGCCCTTTCCGCCATTGGCACCCAGTCCCAGTCGTTCACGCAAGCTCATGCCGATACCCCGCCAGTGCGTTTGCCCACCAGCTTGCCCAGGATGCTGCGCAAGCCCGCGGGCGAAGCGGTTGGGCTTTCAACCTGGTTGATGGTGCTGGCCAGCTCGGCGATCGACAAGGTGACGGGGCTGTGGGGCGCAATCTTGGAGACGGGCACGCCCTGGTTCACGGAGTCGGCCACCACACCGTAGTGATTCGGGATGGTGAACAGGTCCTCGATCTTGAGCGTCTTCTTGACGTCGGCCAGCGTGAGCTGCCCGCCCTTCTCAAAGCGGTTGACGATCCAGCTGATCTTGCCAGGGGGGTAGTCCAATGAGGTGAAGATCTGCTGCAGGCGTTTGCCATCGCGGATGAAGGGCAGCGTCAGTTGCAGCACGGCATAGACCTGATCGGCCATGTCCAGCGCCTGCAGCGCCACGGCGTTCAGGGTGCGACCCAGGTCGATCACGATGTAATCGAATTCCGACTGGGCCGTCTGAACGATGGCGCGCACATGGCTGGCGTGGACTTCTTCGGCCAGGGCAGGGTCCTCGGGCGCAGGCAGCACCCTCAGGCCGGGGCTCACTTCCAGCATGGAGGCTTTGAGGAACTCCTGATCGAGGCGCTCGCTGTTCATGGCCACTTCTGCCACGTGGCTGTGCGCCTGCTGGCTGCTGATGAAAAGCAGGGCGTCGCCAAACTGCAGGTTGAAGTCCAGCAGGGCCACTTTCCGGGCGCCGTCTGCGGCCAGCGCGACGGCGAGGTTGGCCGCCAGGAAGGTGGCACCACTGCCGCCTTTGCAGCTGATGAAGCACAGGATCTTGGCCTTGCGCGCTGCGCGATGTGTGCCCCCGCGCTTGCGGGCCAGGCGTTCGACGGCCTGCGACAGGGTCGTGTCATCCGGGTGGGCGGGCAAGACCTCGCGCACGCCGGCGCGCATCAGGCCCAGCAGGGTGTCGGCATCGGGCTGGATGCCGACGATGATGCAATCGAGTTCCGGCAGGTCCTGCGCGAGCAGTTGCAGCACGCGGAAGTCATCGGTGCTGCGGGCCTCGACAATCAGGAAATCAGGGATTTCGGCCTTGATGCCCGCTTGAGCCTCACTGAGCGAGCTGGTGGTGCTGGTGATGCGGTATCCCCGAGGCGAGACTCGGAGCGCTGCCTGCCAGCCTTGGGCGGCATTCGGGCTACAGACCAGATGGATATGCTGCATACGCGCTCGCTTTATGTGGTGGTGAGCAGTCTCAACTGCAGAAGCTGTTGTTGGTGCTGCTCATGATTTCCCTGGGCACGGTGGATGACACCGTGGGAATGGTCAGGCTCAATGAAACCAGCGGGATGACGGTGGCGACGGGCACGTTGGTGAGCGTGACGGTCACATAGGCGCAGTCGGCGTTGCTGCTGCAGGTGGTGCTCATGTCGCTCTTCGTTTTGGTGAAGGTCACGTAAGCGCTGTAGCTGGAGGGGATCTGTGGCAGCACTTCCCTCATGCGGCTGACGGCCTTGTCTTGCGTGGTGCTGTTGGCATCGCACGCGGCCACGGTGCGGGCGCCCAGCCGCACGGCTTCTGCGGCTGCATTGCGCAGGTAGGCATAACGTGCCAGCTCGATGACGCCGAAGAACAGGGGCAGAAAGGCCACAAAGCACAAGGCGAACTCGACGGTCGTCGCGCCGCGCATGCGCTGGCGGAGCGAGAGGGATGCGGCCTTGGCGGTGGCGCTCAGCTTGGACATGTCAGCTCACCCTCGGGAAGGTCACGGTGATCGGGCGAAACAGCATGTTGGCCACCACCTGGGGAAAGTAGGTCACCAAGGTCAGATTGCTCACCTGCACCACCACCAGGTTGACCGAGCTGGCGCCGCTGACAGCCTGGTTGTTCATGTCTGAGGTGGTCTTGCCGGCGATGTCGCAATACGTGGGTGAGCAAAACTGAATGTGCGTGTTGGACGACGTGAGCTCATTGGTCAAGGCAGGGCCGCTGCTGGAGAAGTTGCCATACACGACCAGGTTGCGGGCACGGGTGATCTCGGTGGTGCCGATGGTCGTGCTGGTGGCCAGATAGCGCGCAGCCGAGCGTGTGGACTGAACGATCTCGTTGTACGCGTACATGGCGCGACCCAGGTCCAGCGCACCAAACATCATCACGGCCAGCAGGATGGAGACGAGGGCCAGTTCAATGGCCACCGCGCCTGCCTGCCGGGCATGGCGGGTACGGGGGGTGAAGGTCGGCATCCTGGTTGTGCGCATGTCAATTCACCAGGGTGGGCACGGTGCTGCCGATGCCCGTGCCGGATGAGTCCGGCAGGCCGCTTGTCTGGCAGGGTGTGCCGCTGCTGCCCGGCTTGCCCAGGTACTGCAGATACAGCGGGGTACTGCTGGCGCCGTTGCCGTTGTCCATGGGGTTGAGCATGAGCACGCAGGCGCTGTCGGTGATGGCGGGCGCAGAAGACTTGCAGTCCGCCACGATCAGGGTGAGGATGCGCCGGTCCTTGCCGTACTTGAGCAACTCGGCGGAGGTGGCCACCTTCTTGTAGGTATTGGTGTTGAAGGACTTGCCACCGCTGGGGTCCTTGTAGTCGGTGGGGCTGAAGGCCGCGTTGCTGCTGCGCTTGCTCAGGTAGTCCAGATAGGCTGAGGTGTTGTTCACGCCGATGGTCGCGGTGGGGTAGCCGTAGCCCGTCTTGTCCGGTATCGACGTGCTGGAGGCGCTCAGATCCGTAGAGGCCGATTTGTAGAGACCGAAGTGCGAGTTGTATTCGTCGCTCACGCCACTGGCCACACCAGGAAAGACCACCGGGTCGCCCTTGGAGGCGCACGTGTTGTCATTGGAGGCCAGTGCCCCCGCAATGGTGCTGGCGCCGCCCTTGCCAGACAGCAGTGCCCACTTGAACACGGACCCGCCCAGCGTGCCCTTCTTGTCGGTGTAGGCCTCTGCCAGCCATTGGCCCGTGCTCAGGGTCGTTCCGCTGCACACGGCGATGGGCGCATTCACGCACAGGGTCTGGCCGCCGCTCAGGCCGGCCACAGCCGTGCTCTTGGCCAGCATGCTCTTGATACCCAGCATGCCCAGAAAGGTCGGCGCGATGCCGGCCGGGGCGACCGCACACTTGGCATAGCGCGCGGCATTCTGGCTCTTGTCGAAGGTGCCGTTGATCGAGGTCGAGAAGGTGACGTCGGCTTCGGTGATGGTCACGTCCGAACTCTGCAGGTCCTTCTTGTTGCGGTTGCCCAGTGCCACGCCCCGCTTGGCCGCGCGGCTCAGGCACGACGCGTCGGTGGCGTTGCAGACCAGCTCGGATACAGCTGCCAGCGCACAGGCGTCCGCAGCCGATTGCAACTCGCTCTTGTTGGTCAACAGGCGGCCACCATCTACGGCGAGCCCGATGGCGCCAAGCAACACCGCCATGGCGATGGCCGCGAAGATGGCGAAGGCGCCTCTTTGCTTGCGCCCGCTGCAGTGGATGGCTTTCATGGTCAACGGCTCGTCCCGCCAACGTTGCCAATGGTGCCGACGCTCTGAACCTCGTTGGCTTGCGGCGTGCGGTAGCTTTCCAGCAGGCGGTCAGAACTGGCGCGCACCGTGCGGCCATCGGCACCGAGCGTCTTGCCCTCATTGGTGCGGCTGGCCTCCGGCTGGAGGCGTTGCTGCTCGTTGAGGCGGTGAACGCTGTCACCGAAACGGGCGTCCTGCTGCGGTGAGGTGGATGCCGCGCAGCCGGCCAACACCGTGGCGACCGTGGCACTCAAGAGCGCAGAGGCGGCAATGCGCAGGGAAGAAGGGATGCGGTTCATCATGGCTTTTCCTTGGGCGACCCCAGGTCGAATCCGCCTTGCTTGGCAGATTGGGGCGTGTGAGATGTCGGGCTGTCGGCCTTGGGCTGCTGTGCCTCGTGCTGCGCGTCGTCATCCGCGCGCTTGCCTTCCGTTCGACCTTCGAGGATGAGGTCCGAGCGGCTTGGCGGCACATAGCCGTCAGTGGGCAGCTTGAAGTCGGCCGGCAGCGGCTTGACCAGGCGCGGGGTGATGATGAAGACCAGCTCGGTGCGATCGGTCTGGAACTGCGAGCTCCTGAACAGGGCCCCGATCACGGGCAGCTCGCCCAGGAAGGGGAAGGCCGTGATGCTGGTCGTGGCGTTGTTCTTCACCAGGCCACCGATGGCAAAGCTCTGGCCGTCAGCCAGTTGCACGGTGGTTTCAGCCTTGCGCGACGTGAACGAAGGCAGGACCGTGTTGCCTGCCAGGCCTGCGATGGAGACGCCTGTTGCATTGAGCTCGGAGACTTCCGGGCGCACGTGCAGGTTGATGCGGCCGCCACCCAGCACGGTGGGCGTGAAGCTCACCGCCACACCAAACTCTTTTTCCTCCAGCGTGAAGCTGGTGGCGCCGGAGGAGCTGTTCTGGCTCACGGGGATGAGGATCTTGCCGCCCGCCAGGAAGCTGCCGGTCTGGCCGCTGATGGCCATGATGGTGGGCTCAGCCAGCACCTTGACCAGCCCATCGGTCTTTTGCATGTTCAGCTTGGTGCTGCTCACGCTCTTGGCCGGGACCGTGCCAAAGGTGGTCGTGTAGTTGTTGTAGAGCAGGTTGCCGTTGCTGTCGAAGACGGGGGTGCGCGTGACGTTGCCCGCCGTCGCGCCTGTCCCGCTGCCCAGCGTGCCGCCAACGGTGGCGCCCACGGAGCTCAGGGCCGAGTCCGTGCCCACACCCTTGAACTTGTCGAGCGTCAGCGGCGCGCCGCCCAGCAGGCCACTGAGCGCCTGAACCGTGTTGCCTCTGGCGTTCACGAAAGCCCTTGAAAAATCGATGCCGAACTCATCGAGCAGGGTCTTGGAGATTTCCGCGACCTTGACTTCAAGCAGCACCTGCTGGGGGGCACCCACGCCCAGCATGTTGATGATCTTGGTGTTGCGGCTGCCAGCGCCCGATCCGGTGGCGCTGTTGCCCACAAAGGCCTGCGCCAGGTCCACGACCCGCGTGAGGGCCTCGTTGTCCGAGACTTCGCCCGACAGCACGATGGCTTCATTGGCCGTGGTGACCTTGATGCCCTTTTCCTGGGGCACCAGCTCCTGGATCAAGCTCTGCAGCCCCAGGGCATCCATGCTGACCAGCACGTCGAAGGCGGTGCACGTGCCACTGCGGTCCATCAGCACGATGTTGGTGGAGCCCAGCGTCTTGCCCAGCAGGTACACCTCATTGGGGCTCAGCAGCATGACGTCGACATCGGCCGCGCCATTGCGGCTGCTGGCTGCACCTTGCGCATTGTTGGCGCTGGCGTTGGCCGTCGTGGGGGCCGACCCCAGCACGATGCGTTGAATCGGGTTCTGGGGGCGGATGATGGTCGATTTGCCCAGCGCCACTTTGACGATGGGGGCGATGTCGACACGGTTGCAGGCACCGCCGGCGGCCCAGGAGGAGCCGGTCAGCAGGCAGCATGACAAGGCGGCCCACCCCAAGGCAGAACGGGCCAGCGTGAGAGGACTGATAGATTGACTCATGTTCGTTCTCAGGCAGGGGGGACTTTAGAAACATTCCTGGCTGTGTGCGCCAGCCCGAATGACTTCCACGCAATCCTTGGGACGCGGTGGTGTGGGCGCCGGTGCACTCACGCGGACGCTGGTGGCGCGCGGCGCCGGTGCCGCTTTGGGTGCCGATGGCGTCGGGGCCGGAGCCGAGGCACGCAGGCCGAGCAATTCGTCCTTGGTGACGCCGGAGGTACCTGCACCCTTGGCTTCGGTCTGGTTGCGCAGCACCAGCGAGAGTGCGCCAACACTTCTGGCCAGGTCCAGAATCTCAGCCTGCTCGGGCGTGACTTCCAGCGTCACGGCGTTGGAGACTTGGGGCTTGGTGGCATCGCGCTCGACGTCCTGCGCCACAGCCAGCACCAGGATGCGCTCCAGCACGATCTTGGAGATCGACTCCTGCTTGCCGCCGCCTTCCGGGCCGACCTGGGTGTTGACCAGGACGTCCACATAGGTGCCGGGCAGTGCGAAACCGGCCACACCGACGACATCGTTGACGCGCACGGTGATCGCCCGTTTGCCTGGTGGCACGATGGCCGTCAGTCCGCCTTTGGAGCCTTCGGGCGCCAGACGGCGGGCCACGATGGGCTCACCTTTTTGAACCGCGGCCACGAGGACACGGTTGCGAAGCGTGGCCAGGTCGGTGAACGCCCCGTCGGGTCTGGCCTCTTCCGGCCATGGGGCCAGCCTGACCATCTCGGGCGACAGCATCGATCCCATCGGGATGTCGGTTGTGGCCACGGCAATGGGCGAGGCTCGGGAGCCCATCGTCTGGGAGCGCATCCATTGTGTTGCAAGCACGATGGCCAGCAAGCCTGCCAGCGCCGCGAAGATCAGCATCAATACACCACGGAATCTCATGAGTGAGACGCTCCCGAGTTAGTCTCGATCAGGGATGCGGGCCTGGTGGGCCTGCGGATCAAGAACGCGATATCAAATAAACACGACACCGATGCTGGCGAGCAGTATCGGCAGGGAAAACGGCAGCCTGGCTGACGTGTGACGAAGTGGGCCGCCCGTCCTGCCTTCGATCTGGCCTGGTGAGCCAGTGGCGAAAACAAGCGATGTGACCCTGGACCAGATGGCGCCGAACGGGCGCCACAAGACAATGAAGGGCAAGCCGAACCACAACTGCCACATGACAGCCATTACGCCGCCGACCATCAACGCCCCCAGGGCGGCTTGCCAGGCGAGGACCGGGCCAAGACATGCGCCACAAGTGGCCATCAGCTTGACGTCGCCGGCACCCATGGCACGAAGCAGGTGCAGAGGCAGAAAACAAAGCAGACCGGTCAGCAAACCACCAGCCCAGTGCGCAGCACCTGCGGCAGCGCCTTGATCTGAAGTGCCCCAGCCGATCAAGGCCACCGCAAGGGAGGTGATCAGCGATCCGAGCAACACGTTGTTGGGGATGCGCCGTTCCTTGAGGTCCGACCGAATCACCGGCAACAAAAGCATGAGCAGGAGCAGGGCGACAGGCATGAGGCTGACTCTCAATGAGCAATGCGACTGACGTTTTTGAACAGCGAGGTAAACATGGACATGAACGCGCCGGACACATCGGGCATGAACAGGAACACGATCGCCGTTGCCAAGGCCGCCGCCAAAATGGCGTATTCAAGGGCGATGACGCCCCTTGCCTTGCTTTGGAAATCCACCACTGATGTCGATCGTTGTGGCATTGAGTGTCACCAGTTCAGGGCTGATCTGTGGGTGAAAGAAGGGGGCGGGGCCCCCCTATTTCCCGATCAACGGGACCGTGCGTCGGCCCGTGATCAGCCGCCGCTGGCCTTGGTGGCGATCTTGTTGTACAGATCGGTCAGCAAGGTCTTGAAGTAGGCCGAGTCGCTGCTGAAGAATGCGTAGACGATGCCGGCGACGCCTGCTGCCACCAGCGCATATTCGATGGCCACGGCGCCTTCTTCGTCACGCAGGAAATTCTTGACAGAACGGATCATGTTTAAACTCCTAAAAGGTAGTTGAGAAAAAAATCACAAAACTGACGGCAAGGCCGGTACAAACTGGCATCTGTGGCTTTGAAGCTTGCGGTCAAAACCACCTCTGTCCACCCTGACTGGCTTTGAGGCCCGTCCCCTGGCATTCACCGCGAACAGGTACTAGCTATATTCGGGATAACCATGCAGTGACTTTGTCGGCTGGTCCATGCGGGCAATGAAGTAAAAAAATCCTTTATTTCGATCATTTATGGCTTAGTGCGAATTTTTTGGCGGTTTTGTCTGGATTCCCGTGCCTCAGGTGACCCTCTTTTGCGAAAGTTGATAAAAATGGTCATGTTTGCAAACCATATTGTGAAATCAAGGGGGGATTTGGTATCCGCCAGACAGGTTGGTGGCATATTCTTAAACGTCATCATTCTCATTTTGATCATGGCGGTGCTTGCCTATACGGCCTGGGGAACGTGGCGTGATGATCAATATCTGACGCAGGGGCGGTATCTGACCGAGGCGCTGGTGCAGGCCAGGCCGCTGCGGCAGCAGATTGAGCGCAATATGGTGGCCATGCCCGGCGGCGATCCTTGCCAGGGGCTGGCGCCGGTATATGAGGTTGGGCGTGGCGCAAAAATACAATGCCATGCCGGTCATATTCGAATTGATGCAGTGGGCATAAGTGGCATACCCGCTGTTTCAATTGAATTGCAGCTTGATTCTGATCAAAGCGGGCCTATCCGGTGGCGGTGTGTGAACCTGACCGGATGGGTGTGGCCTTCCTTGCCCCATGTGTGCATGCCATGAGGAGTCTGACGCGTGCCTTTGTGGCCCTGGTGTTTGGCGTGCTGCTCGCCCTGGAGGTCATTCTTTATGCCGGCCTGGTCAACGCACATGCACAGCGCCCGGTGGGCAGCGATTTGCTCAGTTTTCATGGGTCTGCGCTGCGGGTGCGCATGGGGCAGACACCGTATTGGCCGGTGCCCAACAAAGTGCCTGAGGGGCACCCCTGTCACAAACACAGCCAGGCGCAACTGGATCTGGTCAGCACACTGCCTGCGCAGCGCGACCTCAAGCTCGAACTGCTGTGTCGACCGGCCAACCTGAACCCGCCTTTTTTCAGCGTCCTGCTGGCACCCCTGACCGTGCTGGACATCGCGTCTTTCCATCGGCTGTGGGCGTGGTTGTCCGTCATCAGTTCCCTGGCGGCTGTGTGGCTGGTTCTGAGCGAGTTGGGTTTTGTTGACCGTGGCAGGCGGCGGCGGGCCTTCGAGGCCTGGCTGATCACGTCGGCGGTCTTGTATCTGTGGTTTCCTTCCTGGGCCAACTTCCTGTTCGGCCAGGTGAGCTTCATCCTGATGCTGCCCTTGGCGCTGTGCTGGCGCGCGATGCGGCAAGGCCGTGACACCCAGGCGGGCCTCTACCTGGGCTTGCTGATGGGCATCAAGCTCTTCTTTGGCTTGTTCCTGATGTCACTGCTGCTGGCCCGGCGCTGGCGTGTGCTGGCCACCGCCTTGGCCTGCCTGTTGCTGACGGTGTTGATCGGCCTGTACCCGGTCGGCGTGCAGGCCTATCGGGATTACATGGCTGGGCTGGGGCAGATGGATTGGGCCGCGTCCAACCTCAATGGGTCCTGGCAGGCGTATGTCAGCCGCTTTCTGGGCGGCTCGCGCAATGTGCCGATGTGGCATGCGCCTATGGTGGCGCGGTGGCTGACCTGGGGCGGGCAACTCGCGCTGGTCTGTGCCTTGTTGGTGACGATCGGCCGGGCATCGTCGGTGCGCACCGCCGATGGGGATGCGGGCTTGTCAGACAGCGCGCGTCGCATGACCCACACCGACCTTGTGTTCGCCTTGACCATGCCGGCCATGCTGTTGATGTCGCCCCTGGCCTGGGTGTACTACTACAGCTGGCTGGTCCTGCCTGCGGCCTTGGTCTGGCGTTGGGGCAACACCCACCCCCAGAAGGTGACGATCCGCCTGCTCTTGCTGCTGCTGTGGGCCATGGTGGCGGCGCCCAGGGCCTTTCTGGGCGCCTGGCAGGTGAACGAGCCCCTGACCTGGCTGCTGGACTGGGGTTTTTACACCTATGCCCTGCTGGGGCTGTTCATGCTGGCCGTCTGGCTGGGGCCGCGTGAACAGAATGTGGCGTTGGCGCGGATGCCTTGATGCTGTATATTTGTACAGTATCATTCGCATCCAGCTGGTATGCCCGACCTCCCTCCCATTCCTGACGCCCGACGGCAAAGCGAGCCACGCAAAGGCCGCGGCACAACGACGCGCATCCTGCATCGCTTCGAGTCGACCGCGCGGGAGGCCGTCGAGCACGAGCCGGTGGACGAGGCCGAGGCGGGTGACGAACACGTCGCGTCCGGCATCAGGACGCAGGTCACGCCCGAGCAGGCCCGCAGCATCCTGTCGCGCAATGATTCACCCGACATCCCCTTTACCTTGTCCATCAACCCCTACAGGGGCTGTGAGCACGGCTGCATCTACTGTTATGCCCGCCCCACGCACAGCTACCTGAATCTCTCGCCGGGGCTGGACTTTGAAACCAGGCTGGTGGCCAAGGTCAACGCAGCAGCCTTGCTGCGCCATGAGCTGGCGCGCGAAGGGCATGAGCCTTCGCCCATCAACATCGGCTCGGCCACCGATGCCTATCAACCGGTGGAGCGCGAATGGCGCATCACACGTGGCGTGCTGGAGGTGCTGCATGCCTGCCAGCATCCCTACACGATCGTGACCAAGTCCAGCGCGGTGGAGCGCGATCTGGACATCCTGTCGGTGGCGGGGGCGCGCCGGCAGGCTTATGTCATGGTCAGTGTCACGACGCTGGACAGCGGGTTGTCACGCCGGCTGGAGCCTCGCGCTGCGGCACCCTTGCGCCGCCTGCAGACGGTGCAAAGGTTGGCGCAGGCCGGTGTGCCCGTCGGGGTGAACGTGGCCCCCATCATCCCTTTCCTCAATGAGCCCGAGATCGAGCAGATCATCGAAGCGGCGGCGCAGGCCGGGGCGCAAGCCATCCACTACACGGTGGTGAGGCTGCCTTGGGAGGTCAAGCCCTTGTTCGAGGAATGGCTCATGCACCACGTGCCCGACAGGGCGGCCCGCATCATGGCGCGTGTGCGCGAGCTGCGTGGCGGCAAGGACTATGACGCCGACTTCAGCTTGCGCATGAAAGGCGAGGGTGTCTGGGCGCAGTTGATCGCGCAGCGGGTTCGCAAGGCGGCCGCGCGCCATGGCCTGGGGCGCCGTGCGCCCGAACTGGACAGCAGCGCGTTCGACCGCTGTGCCTTGCACCTGGACGATGGCCCCCAGATGGGTTTGTTCACTGGATGACGGGCATGTCTTGCTCGATGGGCTTGTCGCCGTCGAACAGGTGCTCGACCTCGCGGTCGCCCAGGCGGCTGTCGCCGTCCTCATCATGATCAGGGTCGTCCGAGGGGGAGGTCACCACCGGCAGGGGGTCGAGTGAGCGCCACGCGGGGGTGCTGATCAGCGCGCTGGTGACCAGGCCTGAAATCCGTGCGGTCCACCAGATGGTGCCGATGGACAGGCCCAGGCCGGTGGAATAACTGGCCATCTTGGTCAGCTGGATGCGCTGCCCCAGTCCCTCGTCGTGCGTGGCGCCCGTGGCTTCGACCGCAGCCTGAGCAGGCAGGGCGTGCGTGACGCTGCTCAAGGGTGTGAGCATGAGGTTGATGTCCTGCACGCGCTCCAGGGTGGGCTTGATGAGGTCCAGCAGCTGGATCACGGTCGAGTTGCTGCTGTTGGCAGACCACGCGGATGTGGTGAAGTAGTCCCTGCTCATGCCGTTGAACAGGATCTGGCGCCCCATGGCGTTGGCCTCTGCCAGGCGGCCATCCAGCCAGGCGCCGGCTTGCACGCGTTCGTGCAGGGCCGTGGCAGGCTTGCCTTCGGTCTCATCGGTGTTGGCCTGAGGCGGTGTCTTGACGCTGGCGGCCGGGGCTTCGCTGCCGCTCGGCTTGGCCTCGGTGGCGCTGGGCTCGGCCGGGGTCGAATCGGTGGTGCCCTGCGTGGTGTTGTCGGCCGTGTTGCTGGACGTGTTGTCTGTGCCCGATGGTGTGCTGGCGGGCAGTGCAGGCGCCACGGGCATGAGGCCACTGGCCTGGATGTTCATCACCCGTGTGTTGCTGCTGGCCAGCTGGCCATCGAAGGCCTCGTACGAGAAGCTGTCCGTGCCGGTATAGCTGGTTGCGGCGGTGTAGGTGAGCTGGCCATTGCCTGCCATCGTCAGCGTGCCGTGTTGGGGGCCCTGAACAATGCGCAGGCCCAAGGTGCCGCCGTCCGGGTCGCTGGCGCCGCTGAGCAGGGCGCTGCTGGCCCAGGTCACCGATGGCTCGGCGGTGGCGCTCAGGGTGTCGGCGCTCATGACCGGCGCATCGTTGACTGCTGTCACCGTGATGCTCACGGTCGAGGTGGCCGTGCCACCCTGGCCATCCGACACGGTCACGGTGAAGCTGTCCGTGCCGTTGTAGTTGGCCGTCGGTGTGTAGCTGAAGCTGCCATCGGCCTGCACGGTGACGTTGCCGTGTGTGGGGTCGCTGGCCTTGGCATAGCTCAGCGTGTCGCCTTCCACATCGCTGCCGCTGACCTGGCCGGTGATGGCGGTGTCTTCCGCGCCGGTGGCACTCACATTGCTGGTGACCGGTGCGTCGTTGACCGGGGTGACGGTGATGGAGATGGTGGACGTGGCCGTGCCACCTTGCCCATCGGACACTGTGACGGTGAAGCTGTCACTGCCGTTGAAGTTGGCCGTGGGCGTGTAGCTGAAGCTGCCATCGCTGTTGACACTGACGCTGCCATGCGTGGGGTCGCTGCCCTTGGTGTAGCTCAGCGTGTTGCCGTCCACATCGCTGCCCGTCACCAGGCCGGTGATCGGCGTGTCCTCTGCGCCCGTGAGCGATACATCGTTCGTGACCGGTGCATCGTTGAGCGCCGTCACCGTGATGCTCACGGTCGAGGTGGCCGTGCCACCCTGGCCATCCGACACGGTCACGGTGAAGCTGTCCGTGCCGTTGTAGTTGGCCGTCGGTGTGTAGCTGAAGCTGCCATCGGCCTGCACCGTGACGCTGCCATGGCTGGGGTCGCTGGCCTTGGCATAGCTCAGCGTGTCGCCTTCCACATCGCTGCCGTTGACCTGGCCGGTGATGGGCGTGTCTTCCGCGCCGGTGGCACTCACGTTGCTGGTGACCGGTGCGTCGTTGACCGGGGTGACGGTGATGGAGATGGTGGACGTGGCCGTGCCACCTTGCCCATCGGACACCGTGACCGTGAAGCTGTCGCTGCCGTTGAAATTGGCGGTGGGTGTGTAGCTGAAGCTGCCATCGCTGTTGACACTCACGCTGCCATGCGTGGGGTCGCTGCCCTTGGTGTAGCTCAAGGTATCGCCATCGGCATCGCTGCCCGTGACCTGGCCGGTGATGGCCGCATCCTCTGCGCCGCTCACCGAGATGTTGTAGGTGATGGGCGCATCGTTGACCGGCGTCACGGTGATGGACACGGTTGATGTCGTGCTGCCGCCTTGTCCGTCGGACACCGTCACGGTGAAGCTGTCTGTGCCGTTGTAGTTGGCTGTGGGCGTGTAGCTGAAGCTGCCATCGGCCTGCACCGTGACGCTGCCGTGTGTGGGGTCGCTGCCCTTGGTGTAGCTCAGCGTGTCGCCATCGACGTCGCTGCCGCTGACCTGGCCGGTGATGGGGGTGTCTTCAGCGCCGCTGGCCGCAACATTGTTGGTGGTGGGCGCGTCGTTGACCGGGGTGACGGTGATGGAGATGGTGGAAGTGGCCGTGCCGCCCTGGCCATCCGACACCGTGACGGTAAAGCTGTCGCTGCCGTTGAAGTTGGCGGTGGGCGTGTAGCTGAAGCTGCCATCGGCCTGCACCGTGACGCTGCCGTGCGTGGGGTTGCTGCCCTTGGCATAGCTCAAGGTGTCGCCGTCGACATCGTTGCCGCTGACCTGGCCGGTGATGGCGGCGTCTTCGGCGCCCGATGCGCTCACGTTCTGGGTCGTGGGGGCATCGTTGACGGCCGTGATGTTCACGCTCACGGTCGACACCGTGGTGCCGCCTTGCCCATCAGAGACCAGCACGGTGAAGCTGTCGCTGCCGTTGTAGTTGGCGGTGGGCGTGTAGCTGAAGCTGCCATCGCTGGCCACGGTCACCTGGCCATGTGCCGGGTCGGCGCTGACCTGGTAGCTCAGGGTGTCGCCTTCCACATCGCTGGCCGAGATGGTGCCGGTGATGACCGTGTCTTCCGCGCCGCTGACGCTGGGGCTGTTGCTCACAGGGGCATCGTTGACCGGTGTGACCGTGATGGACACCGTGGACAGCACCGTGCCCCCATGGCCATCGGCCACGGTCACCGTGAAGCTGTCGCTGCCATTGAAGTTGGCCGTGGGGGTGTAGCTGAAGCTGCCGTCGCTGTTGACGGTGACGCTGCCATGGGTCGGGTTGCTGGTCTTCGTGTAGCTCAGCGTGTCGCCGTCCACATCGTTGCCCGTGACCTGGCCTGTGATGGGCGTGTCTTCTGCGCCGATGACGCCGGGGTTGCCGGCTGTCGGTGCGTCGTTGACCGCGGCAATGGTGACACTCACGGTGGCGGTGGCGGTGCCGCCTTGCCCGTCGGAGACGGTCACGGTGAAGCTGTCGGTGCCGTTGTAGTTGGCGTTGGGCGTGTAGACGAAGTTGCCATTGGCCGCCACGCTCACGCTGCCGTGTGTCGGGTCGCTGGCCTTGGTGTAGCTCAAGGGGTTGCCGTCCACGTCGGCGCCGGTGACCTGCCCTGAGATGGCCGAGTCTTCGTTGCCACTGACGCTCACGTCATTGGTGGTCGGGGCATCGTTGACCGGTGTGACCGTGATGTTGATGGTCGAGGTCGTCGTGCCGCCCTGTCCGTCGGCCACGGTCACGGTGAAGCTGTCGGTGCCGTTGTAGTTGGCGGTGGGTGTGTAGCTGAAGCTGCCATCGCTGTTGACGGTGACGCTGCCGTGCGTCGGGTCGCTGGCCTTGCTGAAGCCCAGTGGGTCGTTGTCCGCATCGCTGGCCGTGACCTGGCCGGAGATGATGGTGTCTTCGTTGCCGCTGACGCTGGGGTTGTTGGCAGTGGGGGCATCGTTCACCGCGTTGATGGTGACAGTGACGGTGGAGGTGGCCGTACCGCCCTGGCCATCCGAGACCGTGACAGTGAAGCTGTCGGTGCCGTTGTAGTTGGCGCTGGGCGTGTAGCTGAAGCTGCCATTGGCGGCCACGCTCACGCTGCCGTGCGTCGGGTCGCTGCCTTTGCTGAAGCTCAGGCTGTCGCCGTCCACATCGGCGCCACTGACCTGGCCAGTGATGGTGTTGTCTTCGTTGCCGCTGACGGCTTCGTCCTGCGTGGTCGGGGCATCGTTCACCGACGTCACATCGATGGTCAGGGTGCGCGTGGTGGCATCCAGGTTGATGCCGCCGTTGGCCGTGCCGCCATTGTCCTGAACCTGGAAGCCCAGTGCGGCGTAAGCCATGCCATGGTCATTGGCTGCGGGGCTGAACACCAGCAAGCCCGCGTTGATGTCGGCCAGGGACACGAATTGCCCCACCGACACGGCGCTGCCATTGAGCGTCAGCGTGCCCGAGGCGGGCAGGGTGGTGAGCTTGACCGCTTGCAGTGTGTTGGCCGGGCTGTCGTCAGGATCGGTGAAGCCGAAGTCCGAGGCGCTGAACACATAGCTCGTGTCCTCGTTGGTGGTGATGGTCTTGTCGGC
The DNA here is from genome assembly GCF_016195855.1 of Aquabacterium sp. Lineage (GTDB taxonomy): Bacteria > Pseudomonadota > Gammaproteobacteria > Burkholderiales > Burkholderiaceae_C > Aquabacterium. Next base: position 4,150 of record NZ_JACPYU010000004.1, on the reverse strand, counting down.
CCCGGCAGGCGCGTCGTTGACCGGTGTGACGTCCAGCGTCATGGTGCGGGTGGAGGTATCCAGGTTGACGCCGCCGTTGGCCGTGCCACCATCGTCCTGCACCCTGAAGCCGAAGCTGCTGTAGCCGGCGCCGCTGGCATTGGCCACCGGGCTCAACTGCAGGCGGCCCGCGGCGATGTCGCTGGCCAGGATCACGTCATTGGCCGATACGGCGACACCATTGAGCGTCAGGCTGCCCGCGCCGGGTACGCTGGTGATCTTGACGGCCAGGAAGGCGTTGCCATCCACATCCGAGAAGCCGAAGTCGCTGCCCGCGAAGACATAGGGCGTGTCCTCCAGCGTGGTGACCGTCTTGTCGCTGCCTTGCGGCGCATCGTTGACCGAGGCCACATCGATGGTCATGGTGCGGGCGGTGGCGTCCATGTCGATGCCGCCGTTGGCCGTGCCGCCATCGTCCTGTACCTTGAAGTCGAAGCTCGCGTAAGCGGCGCCATGGGCGTTGGCTGCGGAGGTGAACTGCAGCTTGCCTGCAGCGATGTCGCTGGCCTGGATCACGTCATTGGCCGACACCGCGACGCCATTGAGCGTCAGCGATCCCGAGGCCGGCACGGAGGTGATCTTGACGGCCAGCAAGGTGTTCGCGCTGGGGTCAGACGGGTCGGTGAAGCCAAAGTCCGATGTGCCGAACACATAGGGCGTGTCTTCCAGCGCGCCAACGGTGTGGGCCGTGCCCACGGGGGCGTCGTTGATGTTGAGCAGGTTGACGGTGTAGTTGGTGTCCAGCGCGAAGCCGCCGCTGTCCAGGGCGCGTACCGTGAGGGTGTAGTGGCTGGCATCGGCATACAGCAGGTTGGCGCTGTCTGCAACGGTGATCTCGCCTGTGCTGCTGTTGATGGCAAAGCGCCCGGCCGCCGAGTTGGTCAGCGAGTAGGTGACGGTGCGCCCGTCAATCGAGGAGCCGTCCACCACGGTGCCCACCGTCGTGCCATTGGCCGATTTTTCGTAGACATTCAAGCCGTTGGATTGGTCGTGCAGCGCGGCGATCTCGCTGGCCGTCATGGCGCGGTTGGCCACCAGCAGGTCGTCGACGGCGCCGTTCATGCCATAGGTGCCCGCCGTGTTGGATTGGGCCACATAGTTGTTCGTGCGCACGCCGCTGGCCAGTGCCGTGCCGCTGAACGAGCCGGACAGATGGCCATTGAAGTAGATGTTCATGTTGCCCGATGCGTCCACCGTGGCGGCAATGTGCGCCCACTGGCCTGTCTGAACCACGTCGGTGATGCCGGTGGTGCAGATGTCCTCGGTGACGTTGTCGTGCTGCAGAACGAAGCTGATGCGCTGGGTGGTGGCATCACGGGCCAGCACGATGTTGCCGATGCCAGTGGCCCCGGCCTGTCCGAAATCGATGATGCGGTCATCACCACCGCTGGCGTTGTTGAAGGCATCAAAGCGCAACCACAGCGAGATGGTCATGGCGCCACCCGTGCTCAGGCCCGCGATGTTGCCGCCGGTTTGCGGTGCGGCACCGGTCTCGTCGTTGGTGAATCCGATGGCGCTGCTCCGGCCATCGTGTCCAGCCTCGAAGGTCGGTGTGCCGATCAGGGTCATGTTGTGGCCACCGACCGAGTCGTCGCGGCCCAGGTTGGCGCTGGCATCGAAGCCGTAGTAGGCGCCGATGTCGGCCGGGGCGACACCAGGGATGCCCACGGACCCCATGGCCGCAGCGGGGACCACGTTGATGAGCACGTTGGCAGACGCCGTGATGTTGCCCCCGCCGGTGTTGCCCAGGTCGTCAATGGCCAGCGTGAGCGTGGCGCTGGCGGTGGGCGTGCCGCTGTTGTTGATGTAGCCGATGGTGGCGCCACCGTTGCCCAGCAGCAGGTTGTTGATCTGGCTCACGGTGCCGGTGAGGGTGACGCTGCCCGTGCCGGAGTTGCCCACGGTCACGCCCGTGGTGCCCGCCGCGATCGTGATGACGCCGATGTCGGCGCTCAAGGTCACTTGAACACTGGTGCTGTTGCCGTCGGGGTCGGTCACGCTCAGGCCGGTGTTGTGCAGCATCACGCTTTGCGCTTCGACCACGGTATAGCTGGGTGCCGTGATGGCCACCGTGGGCGCGTCGTTCACCGCCGTGAGGTTGATGACAGCGGTGTCGGAGCCGGTCAGCGTGCCGCCGCTGCCGGTGTTGCCCAGGTCGGATGCCAGCAAGGTCAAGGTGTCGCTGGCAGGCGGGGCGTCACTGTTGATGATGTAGCTGAGCGTGGCGCCGCCATTGCCGGCCAGCAGGTTGTTGATCTGCGTGAGCGTGCCGGTCAGCGTGATCGTGCTGGTGGTGGAGCCTGATACCAAAACGCCTGTGGCGCCAGCCGACACGGTCAAGGTGCCCGATGTCACCGACAGGGTGGCCTGCACATTGCTGCTGCCCGCATCGATGTCGCTGATGCTCAGGCCCGTGCCGTGCAGCGTCAGGCTGACTTGCTCGGTGGCGCTGTAGCTGATGGGCGTGATGGTGGCCACCGGTGCATCGTTGACCGCGTTGACCGTGATGGCGACCGTGTCGGTGTCGGTGAGCGTGCCGCCGCTGCCGGTGTTGCCCTGGTCGGAGGTGAGGATGGTCAGTGTGTCGCTGCCGTTGTAGTTGGCTGTCGGGCTGTAGACCAGGCCGGCCAGGGCGGTGTTGATGGCGCTGGCCGTGCCGGTGAAGGTCATGGTGGCGTCGGCCGTGCCGTCACCGCTGGTGAAACTCAAGCCCGTGATGCCCGAGAGCGTCAAGGCCCCGTGGCTGACGCTGATGGTGACCTGCATGTTGCCAGAGAAGGTCAGGGTGCCGTCTTCGTTGACGCTCTGCGCAGCCGGCACGGTGTTGACCGGTGCATCGTTGACGGCATTGACCGTGATGGCCACGGTATCGGTGTCCGTCTTGGCGCCCCCGCTGCCGGCATTGCCCTGGTCGGAGGTGAGGATGGTCAGCGTGTCGCTGCCGTTGTAGTTGGCTGCTGGGCTGTAGACCAGGCTGGCCAGGGCGGTGTTGATGGCGCTGGCCGTGCCGGTGAAGGTCATGGACGCGTCGGCCGTGCCGTCACCACTGGTGAAGCTCAGGCCGGTGATGCCCGAGAGCGTCAAGGCCCCGTGGCTGACACTGATGGTGACCTGCATGCTGCCGCCGCCCGCGTCCACATCGGCAATCGAGATCAGGTTGCTGTTGCCAGACGAGAAGGTCAGGGTGCTGTCTTCGTTGACGCTTTGTGCAGCCGGCACGGTGTTGACCGGTGCGTCGTTGACGGACGTTACCGTGATGGCCACGGTGTCGGTGTCGGTCTTGGCGCCGCCGCTGCCGGTGTTGCCCAGGTCGGAGGTGAGGATGGTCAGCATGTCGCTGCCGTTGTAGTTGGCGGTGGGGCTGTAGACCAGGCCGGCCAGGGCGGTGTTGATGGCACTGGCCGTGCCGGTGAAGGTCATGGTGGCATCGGCCGTGCCGTCACCGCTGGTGAAGCTCAAACCGGTGAGGCCAGACAGCGTCAGCGTGCCGTTGCTGACGCTGATGGTGACCTGCATGTTGCTGCTGCCCGCATCCACATCCGAGACCGAGATCAGGTTGCCATTGCCCGACGAGAAGGTCAGGTTGGTGTCTTCGTTGGTGGTTTGCGCCGTGGGCACGCTGTTGATGGGCGCATCATTGACGGCGTTGACGGTGATGCTCACCACGTCCGTGTCGGTGAGCGTGCCGCCGCTGCCGGTGTTGCCCAGATCGGAGGTGAGGATGGTCAGCGAGGCCGCGCCGTTGTAGTTGGCAGTCGGGCTGTAGCCCATGCCGGCCAGGGCGGTGTTGATGGCGCTGACCGTGCCGGTGAAGGTCATGGTGGTGTCGGCCGTGCCGTCACCCGTGGTGAAGCTCAGGCCCGTGGTGCCTGACAGCGTCAGCGTGCCGTTGGTGACGGTGAGCGTGACCTGCATGTTGCTGCTGCCAGCATCCAGATCCGAGATGGACACCAGGTTGCTGTTGCCCGACGAGAAGGTCAGGGTGCCGTCTTCGTTGACGCTCTGCGCAGCCGGCACGGTGTTGACCGGTGCATCGTTGACGGCATTGACCGTGATGGCCACGGTATCGGTGTCCGTCTTGGCGCCCCCGCTGCCGGCATTGCCCTGGTCG
>NZ_JACPYU010000001.1 GCF_016195855.1 Aquabacterium sp. | reverse complement strand
GAGGGCCCATTGGGGGTGCCACTGCGTGCTGATCTTGCGGCTTTGCGTGCCGTTGGTGAGCGGCAGGCTGACACCATTGGTCAGCACGCCTGAGCACGTGGCCGTGTTGGGCAGGCCTTCTACTCGGGTGATCTCCAGGTTGCCCACGCTGGTGGCGCTGGCCGTGCTGTATGCATAGCACGTGCGGTGCCCGTTGAAGTCATCTTTGCTGAGCACGTTGCCATTAGCCTTGTCATAAAGCGTGTTACTACTCGATGCAAGACACCCGGCCCCTTCGGGTTGAGACTCGGCGCTTGGGTAATTGGCTCCTAGAAAAGGAGTTAAGGTGATAGTGCGCTTCGTATTCAATGGGTCGGTCACTGTCACGAAGCCATCAGTTGAGCCCATTTGCAAGGCAAAGCTATACCTATCCAGCCCATTTGCACGTTCCGTCTGAATGGCCTTGCCGCTACTGTCATAGGTATACGTACCAACCCGAACTGTCTTGCCGGCGGTAGTGCCTTCGTTCGGCCAAATCTCGTTGATACCCGTAAGTGCGCCTACAAGATTAGCACCGCTCGTGTATGCAGGTTCGTTGAACAAATATTGACGAGCAAAGCCGTCAGGGTAGATTACCTTAGTCAGCCGATCGCACAGGCCGGAGGCGCAGCTTGAGTCCGATGCGTCGTGTTCGTAAACATACTTTCTGCCTTCCGGATCGGTTAATGCCCCTAACCGACCGTGCTCGTTGTATTCAAAACTTAGCGTGCGACCAAATTGATCCGACTGTCCTGATGTCTCCCCAAAAATGAATGGATATGGTCCATCCACGATGGTTTCCACCCGTGCGAATTTTGTAGCTCGCCCATCAGGTAGAGTGATAGACGATAATCCACCGGATAGAGAGTATTCTTCCAGATGCATATTATTACGGTACACCCACCAGCGGGTGCCTGCACCATTTTGTACTACTCGATCCAAACCGTTTGCATCTGGAGTGAATGAGCTAGGCGAAGTTGATCGAAATGCCGAAATCTTGCCATTCGGCCCCACAAGTACCGCTCGCCCGCTCCAGTTGGCTGTATCAAAGATCGGTCCGCGCGTGGGTGAAACAAAACTGCCTAGGTCGCTTCTGTAACGACGTTCAAAGCGAATGAGACCATCCGCAGAGATGTAGTCCAATTCATTTTGTACTTTTAAGCCTGAATCAGGGTAGACAGGGTTGCCGTTTGGGCAGCTCCCATTTTGCGGGGGTTCGGAAATATTAATATAGTTGTAGCATGTGGCAGAAAAGATCCCGCTGCCATAGAACCGATTGGATAAGGACCAGTCGCCACAATATGCATTATAAGTGGTTTGAAATCCCACGCCGACTGTTGTTGTGGTGCTGCTTGGGCTTTTGCACACCTCAGTCATGTCGTAAACAAAAGTTGAAGGCTGCCCATTCAGATATGTGCCATTTCCACGAAAATTGGAGTTGTATCTGACGCAGTTGGCATTCGGCGTCTTTGCTTGCTCGTTCATGTAGTAATCGTTCCAAGCTGAAAATAGTGTGCCTGGTTTCGAGACGCACCTGTTCGTTCCGTCATAATTCTTGCACCACGTGATGACTGGGTCACGTGTGACCATGAATTGAGCGGCATACGCTTCTCCGGTGGTCAGCCAAATTAGCATCGCGCCCCAAAAACGCTTGTGTATACTTGTTGAAAAAAGCAAGTCGGTCATGTTTTGCTCGAATTTTAAAAGAGTTAATGTTTGCTCAGGCCGAAATAGCGTTTAATAGAGAAAACGGATTTTTGGTTTGCCTATTCCTCTTGAATACAAATGCTTTGTTCGCTTTTGAGCTCCATTTGATTGGAGGCAAGGGACTCCGGTCAACAAGTAACAACGGCACTCGGTTTGAGTTCGGGCAAAGTTGCCGGAGCATGGCAAGTTGACAAAATTGCATGGTCGGCAGAGGCGGCCTAGCATATGAAGATCCCCGAATAACATAATTAAAATGTTGCCGCGACAGGCTTTTGAGCCTGTGCTTACTTAATGGACCTTAGCGCAGATGTCTCAATGCCTAGCGTTCTCTCGTCCCCCTCATTCATGGGGTGCATCGATGCATGAGAGCGTTGCCGTCGTCGTGCCAAACTAGCTGTCACATCGCGATTTGCGTCGTGCGACGCGCGCTCGTTGAAGTGCAGGCCCGTCTGGGTGGCAAGTGAGCGCAATGATCAAGCTTCTGGGGCTTATCGCGTTCGCGCTGATTGGTGGTAAAGACGCCTCCAACCGTCAACAACAAACGAAGTCAAGTTAAAGGGACTTTCAGACTCATGGAATCACGGGGGAGTAACCAAAGAAGCGTTGGTAGCGGCTTCACATTGCTAGAACTCTTGGTGGTCATGGTGATCATCGGCCTGCTTGCGAGCTATGTTGGCCCGCGTTTCTTCGAACAGGTCGGCAAGAGCGAAACCAAAACCGCGCGCGCGCAGATTGATGCCTTTGGTAAGGCGCTGGACACGTACCGCCTGGACGTCGGGCACTATCCCTCCACGGAACAAGGCCTGCAAGCCTTGATCGATAAGCCGGCTAGCGAGCCCAAGTGGGGCGGCCCCTATCTTCAAAAGAGCGTTCCCCCTGACCCCTGGGGGCAGCCATATCAGTACAAGTCACCCGGTGACAACAACCGCGACTACGACATCGTCTCATTGGGCAAAGATGGCCAACGGGGAGGCGAGGGCGATGCCGCTGACGTCCACTCGTGGGACACCGGGCGCTGAGGCGCGGCCATGCGAGTTCGCCTGGATGTGGTGCAGGGGCGTGGCGCCCCACAAACCTTGACGGTCGAGGCCGCCAACGTGAACGAAGCTAAATTGCATGTGACGCAGCAGGGCTACAGCGTGCTTTCAGCGGAGCCACTGCGCAGTGGCTCCGCATTTGGTTGGGCACCTCGGGTTCCCAGCGCAGGGCTCCGGCGCCTCGGCAACCGCGAACTGACCATCTTTGTAGAGCAACTGCATGCTTTGCTCCAGGCGGGTTTGAGCGTGATTGAAGCGCTGGAAACCCTGCACAAGGGCTCACGCGGCCAATGGGGGGGCGTCTTGGCCGCGATCGCGACGCAATTGCGCCAAGGCCAAACCTTGTCCAATGCCGTTGAGCACCAGAGGCTGTTCCCTCCCTTGTTGATCGCCATGGTGCGCTCAGCAGAAGTGACATCAGATCTACCTCAAGCGTTGGCACGTTTCCTGGCGCATCAGCACCGCACCGAGCAGGTACGCCACCAACTGAGCTCGGTGGCGCTATACCCATTGCTGCTGATGTCGGTTGGGGGTTGCGTGATCCTGTTTCTGTTGCTCTACGTGATGCCCCGCTTTGCAAGAGTCTTCGAAAGCATGAACAACCTGCCATGGTCGGCTCAGCTCATGGTGAGCTGGTCACACCTGCTCAAGTCCCATGGTCTGGAGATGGTGATCGGCGTGGCGCTTTTGGCCGCCATGTTGATCAGCATGCTGGCTGTGCCGGCCTACCGTGCCCGCATGTTGAGCCGTGTGATGGGTATGCAGCCCCTGGCCCGTTATCTGCGCACCTACTTTCTGGCGCGTTGGTACCGCACCAGTGGCATGTTGGTTGAAGGGGGGATACCGCTGCCGGAGTCATTGAGCCTGGCCAATCAGGTCCTTCCAGGTGCGCTTCAACCTGGCGGGCAGGCTGTGGTTCACGCCATGCGCCAAGGGCTGGCGCCTTCTCTGGCCTATATCCAGGCACAGATGGCCACACCGGTGGCCGAGCAGTTGCTCAGGGCCGGCGAGCGCTCGGGTGACGTGGGCCTGATGCTTCGGCGTGCGGCAGAGTTCCATGAAACGGAAGTCGCAAAAACCTTGGAAAAGGCCATGCGCATCATCGAGCCCTTGGTCATGACCTTCATCGGCGTGGGTGTTGGGGTCGTCGTGATCATGATGTACCTTCCCATTTTTGAGCTGGCGTCGGCCATCCAGTGAACATGAGCAGTGAGCCATTAGCAACGCTGGGAGCCAGCCTGGGCATGCCCTCCGTTCACATGGGGGACTTGGTTCGGGGTGTGCCCCGCTTTGATCTCTTGTCGTTTGTAGACAGCTCACGCATGCGCTGTGCCCTTGTGCAAGTGGGCGAGACGGCGTTGCAGTTGGTGCTGACCGACCCTTTCGATACTGACAGGCTGGCGTGGGCGCACACGGTCGTAGGGCCACACCTTGCTGTGTTGGCCAGCGAGGAAACGCTGGATGCGTGGTTATCGCACTGCGAAGCGCACCTCAGTGCCTTGGGTACCATGGCCTTGAACCAGGGGCATACCTCGGCCCAAGGGGGAGCACACACCGAAGAGCTCAGCTTGCTGCAAATTGGCGCCGATGAAAGCCCTGCGGTTCGCTTCGTCAACTCCACGTTGTTTGACGCGCTGCGAACCGGGGCATCTGACATCCACTTGGAATGTGACCCCAGTGGCCTGAGCGTCAAGTTCCGGATTGACGGTGTGCTGAACTTGCAGCGTCATATCGATAGCATTGACGTGGCCACGCAGTCCATCAGCCGCATCAAAGTGATGGCGCAGTTGGACATCGCAGAGCGGCGCATCCCGCAAGATGGCCGTCTGCAGATCAGTTTTGAGGGGCGCAACATTGACGTGCGCGTCTCCATCATGCCCAGCATTCACGGCGAAGATGCGGTGCTGCGTGTGCTGGATCGGCAGCATCTCGCCAAGAGCCTGGAGGGCTTGACGCTGTCCAAGTTGGGCTTTAACGGTGAGGCCATCGAGGCTGTGCAGTATTGGAGCCGTAAGTCGCACGGCATGATGCTGGTCACGGGCCCAACGGGTTCCGGAAAGACCACCACCTTGTACGCGGCGATTGCCGAGACGCACAACCCGCGCGACAAGATCATCACGATTGAAGACCCGGTGGAATACCAATTACCAGGGGTGCTGCAAATTCCGGTCAATGAGCGCAAGGGCTTGACCTTTGCGCGAGGCTTGCGTTCGATCTTGCGGCATGATCCGGACAAAATCCTGGTCGGGGAAATTCGAGACGCGGAGACTGCTCAAATTGCCATCCAATCCGCCTTGACTGGGCACCTGGTGTTCACCACGGTTCATGCCAACAACGTGTTTGACGTGGTTGGGCGCTTTACCCAATTCGATATTGACGCCTATACCTTTGCTTCCGCCATCAATGGCATCGTGGCCCAGCGCCTGCTGCGCAAGGTGTGCCCACATTGCGCCGGCCCAGCCACGTCGCCGGTTGACTTGCCGACTCAACAGGATCAGGTGCAATTGGCCACGCCCGTCGGGGCGCAGCATTGGCTTAAGGCCCAGGGGTGCGAGCATTGTCGAGGTTCTGGCTATTCTGGGCGCTTTGCCTTGGGGGAGGTCCTGGAGATGACGCCCAGCATCAAGAGCCTGATTGCGGCCCGGGCACCATTGGTTCAACTGCAAGCCGAGGCCCAAGTTACCGGCTGGGTGGCCCTGCGAACTTTGGCCCTGCGGGCTGCGGCACAAGGGTTTACCACCATTGAGGAGGTCAACCGTGTGGCGTCCTGAACAAGGGGGCAAGCCCTGGCGCGACTGGTTACCGCCAGCGCGCACTTCTCGCTATGTATTGCGGCTTGGGCAGGCTCAATTCCAGCTGTGGCAAGTGGCAGGGCGGCGCCTGATATTGCAAGCCAGCCGATCTGTTGAGCACATTGGTTATAACCAATTTCAAGCCATCGCTAATGAGGTGATCACGCTTGCTCAAGCTCTGCCAGCAGGCAGCGGTGTGCAATTGCTGATTGATTCCAAATGGATGCCGCTGAGTCTGCTCACCACGGGGCGTGCACCCCTCTCAAATGCCCAAGTTCAAGCGCTGGCTTTGCATCGATTTGGCCAAACCTATGGCGAAAACGCACGAGGCTGGCAAGTTCAAACCAATTACGTCAAGGGTGATGCGCACGCTTTGGCCTTTGCTTGTTCGGCTCAATTGCTGAGCAGCTTACGCCAAGCGCTTGGCCTGGATATGCCAAGCCCGTCAAGGCGGACGCGGTTGACGGGTATGCAGCCAACGTTTGGCTGGGCTTGGGATCAGGTGCAAGGTCGTGAGGCGAGGAGTGGCGATGATTGGCTGATGTTTGCCGAGCAAGATCGCAGCATCATGGCCAGGATCGCGAAAGGGCGAGTTCTGGCCTTGCAACCAGCGGGGCCTATCTTGCGAACCCCTGCTCAACTGGCATCTGCACTTCCATCACAAGCGAGGCGCTGCGGCCTCATCGAAGAGGGGCCTTATCAGGCCTTGGGCGTGTCACTTGAGCCCTATCCCAACAGATTGCTGGACACGACGGTTGCCGAAGTCCGCTGGCATGTCATCGGCACGAACGAGAGCGAGACGCCCTTGTGAGAGTCATGCACATTGACTTTGTCCGAGCCGCACCGTTACCTCGTGTGGGCTGGGTGCTCTTGATCGCAGGTTTTGCATTGACAGGTGTGGCGGCTGATCAGGCCATGCGTTTTCGTCAACAGCAAGATGCTTGGAACCAAGCGCAAGATAAAGCGGCCCAACAAGTGGCGGAAAATGAACGCCAACGGCTGGCTGCCCTGCCGCTGCCTATGCCTTCTTACGAGGACGATAAACGCTGGAGACGTGCCGCCACTGAACTCGCCTTGCCCTGGCTGGGTACGTTGCGAGCCATAGAGCACGCAACTAAGCCGCCAGTGTTTCTGGTTGGCTTCAAGGCTGAACCCGTGAGTGGCCGGTTGCAACTGGAGGCCGAATCACCAGACCTGGATGCGGCTTTGGCTTATGTTGCAACGCTTCAAGCTGAGTCCCAACTGGCCAACACCCAATTGGTTAGTCATCAACAGGTATCGGATTCGCAGGGGCAAATGCAGTTGCGCATCTCTTTGCAAACGCAATGGGTGAGCGAGCGATGAGCGCGAACAGTATGCTGGTTCAAAACGAGCCTGTGCGGTTGTCTGGGGCACAAATGGCCCACATTGCCGTCGCCCGACTTTACGCCCGTGTTGGTTGGCCTGGATGTATAGGCTGCCTGATGCTGCTTGTCTCGGCGTTTGCTTTGATCTGGTTGCGTCAAGAAGGCCTTCACGTACTAAAGCAGCATAGACAGGCAATGCAAAGTGCAACGGTAGCATCGTCTCCATCGGTGAGTGAGCCTGCTCCAGCCAGTTTGCGCACATTGCCTCCTACTTTGCCTCGCGGTATTGATTCAGTTGCGCTCTTAAAGCGCATCAAGTCCACGGTCCAAGCGGGCGGTCTCACCTGGCCTCAAGCCGACTATCGATTGACGCCGCTGAGCGATGAGCGCCTGGCCACACTGGAGATTCGAACCACACTCAAGGGCCCTTACCCGAAGTTGCGTCAACTGATCAGCACCTTGCTGGACAAGGAGCCTGCGCTGGCGTTGCAGGAGTTGAGCCTGACTCGGCCGAATGGGGATACCCTTGATGTGGAGGCCAAAGTTCGCTGGGTGGTCTTTTTGGCCGACGGTTGGGCGCAGGCCGAGGCAGGGGGCTCGCGATGAAGCAAGGCCGATTGTCGCTGTGGTTGAGCCTGTTGATTTTGGTGTTGGCCGTGCGATGGTTGGATCCGTTGGGGCACGCCACTGCTGTGCTGGTTGTGTCCGAACCAGTTGAGCGATCGGCCAAGATGGCGATCGCCGCGGGCCCATCGACCACGCAAGCCAAGAACAACACGTGGCCGGTTCGCGCAGTCACAACAGAAAACCAGGTTGGCAACGCATTCTTGACCCGTACGGAGGTCGCCCTGCAAGTTGCCAAGCGCCAGCCTGCACCACCTCCGCCACCGCCTTATGTCCCTCCGCCCCCGCCCCCACCTCCGCCACCAGTTGAGCCGCCGCCCCCGCTCCAGGTGATTGGCACCTGGGGGGGAGACCAAGATCTGGCCGTGTTTTTTGCCGGGCCTCAAGGCACGTTGCTGGCGCGATCAGGGGATGTCTTGCTGGCCCGGTATCGTGTACAAAACATCACCAAACAGCAGGTGACGCTGCTGCAAGACAGCAATCAACGCCTGTGGAACCTCGCCGTCCCTGCAGCTCCAGCCAATCTGCAAACATGGTCAGGCCGATGACCTCGCATATGGACCTTGCTCGCATCATGCAAACCTATTTTGTTTTCTCTACCAGGCAGCCATGAGCGCACTCACCTCAATGAGACATGCCGGCAGGCACTTCAGCTCGCAGGCCAAGTTTGTGTTGGCGGGCACCCTTGTGTTGTTGCTGGTTGGCTGTGCGAGCTATAGAACTTTTCGCGAAGGGCAATCGGACATCGCGGAAGGGCGTTTGGCCGACGGCGTGATCAAGCTCAAGCAGGCAACCGAGTTGGCGCCAGACAATGACGAGTACCGCCGCACCTATCTGAGGCAGCGCGAGTCGGCCTTCAATCGATTGAGCCGCCAGGCTGAACTGGATGTTGCCAGTGGCAATTTCGATCACGCCCGCGATATCTACAGCGACATGCTGCGCATGCAGCCTGATGACGCTCGCGCCCAAACGGGTTTGAATGCGGTCGAGGCGGCCAGACGTCAGGGTCGCATGTTGGATGAAGCCTCTGCCATGGCCGAGCGTGACGACGTCGATGCTGCACTCGCTAGAACCCAACAGGTCTTATCTGAGAACCCGCTGAACCGCAGGGCTTCGGCCATGCTCAAGCGCTTGATGCGCAACCAGGCCGATGCAACGGGTAAAGAGTTGGGCATCTACCCTAAGCTCAAGACAACTTATCGGACCCCCGTGTCTTTGAGCTTCACCGGCGCAAGCTTGCGTCAGGTATTCGAGGCCTTGAAGCTGGCTTCGGGGCTGAACTATCTCTTTGACAAGGACGTTCAAGCCGATGCTCGTGTGACCATGTCGTTTACAGACAAGCCCGTCGAAGATGTTTTGCGCCTCATCTTGGCTACCAACCAGTTGAGCTATCGCATTCTGGATGGCGATACGTTGTTGATCTATCCAAATACGTCGGCCAAGTCTGCTGACTACCGTGAGTTGGTGATCCGGTCCTTTTATTTGAGCAACGCCGATGTTGCCAAGACAGCGGCCCTGATCAAAGGTATTGCCAAGGCCAAGGACGTCTATGTGGATGAGCGTCTCAATTTGATTGTTGTGCGAGATTCTGCCGAGGTTGTGCGCCTTGCAGAAAAACTCGTGGCTTCAGCTGACATGGTCGAGTCAGAAGTGATGCTGGAGTTGGAGGTCATGGAGGTCAACGTCAATCGCCTGCAGCAAATCGGAATTCAGTGGCCTAGCGCAGTGTCTGCCACTGTCAAAGGCCGGTCGGGCTCAGCCGGACAGGTGGGGCTCAACGAGTTCCCTTTGAACAAAGGCATGGTGACCCTCAATCTGGGTGACCCCTTGATCTCGGCGCAACTGCGTGCGCAAAACGGAGACTCGAATGTGTTGGCAAATCCGCGGGTTCGGGTGCGCAACAGGCAAACAGCCAAGATCATGATTGGCGACAAAGTGCCTGTCATCACGGTGACCAATACAGCCAACGTAGGTACGGCAGAATCTGTGAGCTATCTGGATGTTGGGTTGAAGCTTGATATTGAGCCCACGATTTCACTCGATGACGACGTATCCATGAAGCTGAGCCTGGAAGTTTCCAACATCATCGATACGATCACCCGTGCTTCGGGGACGCAGACTTACCGGCTCGGTACGCGCAACACGTCCACGGTGCTTCGCGTGCGCGACGGGGAAACCAGCGTTTTAGCCGGGCTGATTCAAAAGGCAGACAGCCGATCCAACACAGGTATCCCGGTACTTAACGAGTTGCCGCTGATCAGCAAGCTGTTTGGTAATTCTCAGGACTCCAATTCGAAAACTGAGATCATCTTGCTGATTACGCCGCACATCATCCGCAACCTGGACCTGCCCGGCGTTGGTTTGCAGGAGTACACGTCCGGCACGGAGAACGCAGTGGGTGCTGCACCCATTCAATTGGGCTCGGTCAGAACCAAAGTCGAGAACAAGGTTGCGCCTGTCACGCCGAACGCGCAGGCCGTAACGCCGCCTCCAGCGCCTGACCAGGCCCGCACCGACATGATTGACAACGCGCCACCCGGCCCCCGATCTAGGCGCAACGCTCTGCCCGGGGATATGTCGCCGCAACAGCCGTCCGTGCGACAACAGTAAGCCGTCTCGCATGACCCAGGCAATGTCATTTACGACCACGGCAGCCCCTAGAAGGCTTCACGCGGGTGGCTTCAGTTTGATCGAGTTGCTGGTGGTGGTTTCGATCATCTCCGTCCTGGCGATGATCGGTTTGCCTTTGTCCGAGTTGGCGCATAAGCGAACGCAAGAAGAAGAGTTGCGACAGTCTTTGAGGGAGCTTCGCTCGGCGTTGGATGCATACAAGAAGGCTGTGGACATGGGGCACATTGCCCGCGCCGTGGGGGCCAGTGGCTACCCGCCCAATTTGGACGCATTGGTCGATGGTGTGCCTGATGTTCAATCCCCTAGAAGCGACAAGCTGTTTTTCCTTAGACGTTTGCCCCGTGATCCGTTTGCACCCAGTGACATAGCGAGCGCGGCGGACACATGGGGCCTGCGCAGCTATGACAGTAGTGCGCAGGCCCCAAAGGAAGGCAAGGATGTGTACGATGTTTATTCCAAATCCAGTGAGGTTGGCATGAATGGCGTGCCCTACAGGCAATGGTGAACGCAGCTTGTTCCGGTCGGCCCTCATTGCGGCCACGCGGATTCACCTTGATTGAACTGTTGGTGGTGCTGGCCATCATGGCCACGCTCATGTCCATCGTGGCACCTAGATACTTTGATTCGGTTGACCGAGCAAGAGAGACCGCCCTCAAGGCCGACTTGCGATTGCTGAGGGAGGTGATTGATAAGTTCAAGGCGGACACGGGGCACTACCCCAGCCTGCTAAACGACTTGGTGGCCGCTCGCTACATTCAGGCTGTACCTATTGACCCCATCACGGAGCGGGCGGATACATGGTTGGTAACCCCACCGCCATCTGGGGCGACGGATGGGGTCTATGACATTCACAGTGGGGCTCAAGGGGCTGGACGTGATGGCACACCATTCAAGCAGTGGTAGATGGCCCACCTGTTTACAAGCGGGCTTCACCTACTTGGGCTTACTCATTGCGATAGCCATCTTGGGTATTGGCTTGTCCGTCGTGTCTGAAGTCTGGACGAGAGCGGCCGATCATCAAAAACGCATCCAACTAGAGTGGGTTGGGCAGCAGTACATTCAAGCAATTCAAAGCTACTACTACGCCAATACAGGGGCTGTTCATCTTTACCCCAAAACGTTGGAAGACTTGCTGGAGGACAAGAGATTCATCTTCATTAAGCGGCACATCAGAACGCTCTACCCCGATCCATTTACGGGAACGGTGCAGTGGAAGCTTTTATCTGCCCCTCAGGGCGGAATACAGGGTGTGGCCATTGAGGGGGAAAGTGGTGGCAGGGCCTTTACCAGGCAGTTCATTTTTTTGCCACAGGCTGACCTCAGTCCATCGCAGTCAAGTGCGCCGCGCTATTGAGCCGCCCCGGTTCATCCCCGATCCAGCAAGCAGTTCTCCGCCGCCGTGGCGATCTGCTCGATGGCCTGCACCCGCAGCGCGGCCAGGTCCACCCAGGGGTAGCGAATGTTGATCAGGCGCGCATGCAGATAGCCCGTGCTCAAGGCCATGCGCAAGTCGCTGGCCAGGCGTGTGCGTTCAGGGGCGCCGCCTATTTCCAGCGCCACATCCCGCGTCAGGGCGTGGGCGGTCTGAAGCACCTCGCGGTAGATGGGCGCCTCGTTCCACCTGGATTCAACCGATTCAAGGTAGGTCTGTTCGGTCATGAAGATCAGGCGGTAGTAGTCGGGCCGCGTCTCGTAATAGCCCAGGAAGGCGTCGATGGCGGCACGCAGGCGCTGGCGAGCCGAGAGGCCCGGGCGGGCAATGGCCGCATTGATGACGCCATGCAACTCGGTGATGGCGAACTCCCACAGCCCGCGCAACAGCCCCGCCTTGTTGGGGAAGTAGCGATACAGCGCCATGGCAGACACGCCCACCTCGGTGGCCACGGCCCGCATGGTCACGCCGGCCAGGCCGTGCGCCTGGAACAAGCGCATGGCCGCGTCCAGCGCCGACTGCCTCAGGGCTTGCTGATCTTGCACATTGCCGCGTCGAACCCGGGTGGGAGGGGCGGCGCTGGTGCGCTGATTTATGCGTTTGGCGGCCATATACCTTCATCATAAATCTTACGCGTACGCTTAGGTGTATGTTTACAAGTAAACTAAGCGTGAAAATGCCCGCAATGTTGGCGTTCACCCGCGTCCGGGAATCCCGATACTGGGTGCGTCACGGACATCGCGGCTCCCGAGTCGACGGTCTGGTTCGTGTGTTGTGGTTTCACGAAAGGGCTCGATATGAAGATGGCGTTCCTGAGGCAGTTCTCCGTGCGGGGCAAACTTGCCATGGCTTTTTCCGTGGTGCTGGTGCTGATGGCCTCCCTGGCGCTCAGCGCGGCCATGGGGAGTGCCAGCATCCATGCCAAGACCCGGACCTTGATCGACATCCGCCTGGCCGGCGTGCGCGACAGCCTCTTGATGGCCGAGTCCGCCACCCGCATGCGCACCCGCGATTACCGCGTGGCCATCACCATGCCCGACGAGTTGCCAGCCGCCATCGCCCGCTTGCAAAAGAGCAAGGACGAGTTCGAGAAATACCGCAAGAGCTACGCGGACTCGATCGCCGACGACAAGGAGCGCGCCCTGTACGAGCAGGCCATGAAGGACTGGGCCGACTACGTGAAGGTGTCCGACGAGGGCGTGGCCATTGCGCAGACGGGCAGCATGGCCAAGACCCAGGCCTGGGTCAGCACGCAAGGGCTCAAGACCTTTGACCGCGTGGCGGCTTCGCTCAAGGCCCTGGCCAGCTACAACGACGAAATGGCCAAGGCCGATGGGGCCGATGTGGGCGCGCTGTACCGCCGCGGCACGTGGACTTCGGGCCTCTTGCTGGCGGGTGCCATGGGCCTGGCCGGCTTGCTGTGCTGGACGATCACGCGGGCCATCGTGTCGCCGCTGCAGCATGCGGTGGAGGTGGCCAGCCAGGTTGCGCGCGGCAACCTGACCGTGCAGATCAGCAGCGAGGGTCAGGACGAGGTCTCGCGCCTGCAGCAGGCCCTGGGCGAGATGGTGGCGCAGTTGCGCCAGGTGGTCAGCGAGGTGCGCACGGGTGTGGAGTCCGTCAGCACGGCCTCGTCGCAGATCGCCATGGGCAACGCCGACCTCAGCCAGCGCACCGAAGAGCAGGCCTCGAACCTGCAGCAGACGGCGGCCTCCATGGAACAGCTCACCTCCATCGTGGCGCAGAACGCCTCGGCGGCCACCAAGGCCAACGACCTGGTGGCCCGCACCGCCGCGGTGGCGCGCCAGGGCGGCAAGGCCGTGGGTGATGTGGTGCTCACCATGAACGACATCACCAGCAGCTCGCGCAAGATCTACGACATCATCGGTGTGATCGACAGCATCGCCTTCCAGACCAACATCCTGGCCTTGAACGCCGCGGTGGAAGCGGCCCGTGCAGGCGAGCAGGGGCGTGGATTCGCGGTCGTGGCCGGGGAGGTGCGCACGCTGGCGCAACGCAGCGGCCAGGCGGCCAAGGAAATCAAGCAACTGATCGGCTGCAGCGTGGACAAGGTCGAGCAGGGCTCCAGCCTGGTCACGCAAGCAGGCAAGACCATGGACGACATCGTGGCCGAGGTCAAACGCGTCGAGGAGTTGATGGCGCAGATCAGCATGGCCAGCCACGAGCAGTCCACCGGCATCTCGCAGGTGGGGCAGGCGGTGGCGCAGCTTGACCAGGTCACGCAGCAAAACGCCGCGCTGGTCGAGGAGGCGGCGGCGGCGGCCGACAGCATGAAACACCAGGCGGCCAGGCTGGCCCAGGCTGTCAGCGTGTTCCAGGTGGAGGCGTTGGTGTGACAAACATCACGCGCACGGCTTAGGGAACGGGCCCCCTTAATCTCTGCCAGGGACCTGCCGATAAGGTTCGTATGGCATCCGTTCCCAACACTACTCAGGCATCGGTCAAGGGCGAGGTACAAGCTGGCGGCGCATGGCTGACGCCGGCTCGCGTCGTGCTGGCGGCCGTGCTGTTGTTGTGCGCGCTGCAGTTGTTCTTTCGGGTAAGCGACGCCCGCGCGCATGGCGAGGTGGAAGGCGCTGCCGCCCTGGCCATGATCGAGCAGCAACCTGCGGCATCCATCACGCCCACGGGCCAGGTTCCCGCTGCCTTGCAGGCCTCGCTGGCCACGGTTTTCACGCCGCGCAATGGGGTCTTGTCGCTGGCGCTGTGCCAGGGGGCGCAGTGCAGCAGTGTCTTTGCGCGCCCGGGGGCCTTGCCTTGCGAGTCCGGGCTGTCGTGGCCGGCCTTGTGCGTGGCGGTGCCTTCGCACGTGAACATTGGCGACACCCTCAAGGTCGGGTATGACCTGCAACCCTATTTGTGGTCGGCCCTGCTGGATCTGGGCGTGACCATCGTGCTGGGCGCTGGCGTGCTGCTGGTGTGGCGTGGCAAACAGGCGGCACCCCAGGCGGTCGCGGGCAAGGCGGGGTCTCCTGCCGCGGCCCCGGCTGCTGGCTCGGACCGTGACCCGCTCACCGGCTTGCTCAACCGCGTGGCCTTCGAGGCCGCTGTCAAGCGCCACAACGAGACCAGCACGCCATCGGCCACGGGCGAGACCGATGGTTGCCTGATGTATTTCGACCTGGACCGCTTCAAGGCCATCAACGACACGCACGGCCACATCGCCGGCGACCTCGTGCTCAAGGCCGTGGCCGGCCGCCTGCGCTACACCCTGGGCAATGGCGCCGTGATCGGCCGCCTGGGGGGTGACGAATTTGCCGCCTTGTTGATCGACGTGTCCACGCAGACCACCATCCAGCAGATGGGGCGCGTGCTGATCGAGCAGGTGTCCAAGCCGATCCAGATGGGTGGGCTGACCGATTCGGTCGGCCTGAGCATCGGGGCGTTCATGCTCAAGCGTGGCGAGCTGGCCGTGGGCGACATCCTGCACCGTGCCGACCTGGCCATGTACGAGGCCAAGCGGGGCGGGCGTGGCCGGATGATGTTCTTCGAAGAGGCCATGGACGCGGCCTCGCGCAGCCGAGCCCAGGTTCAGATCGACCTGAGCAAGGCCATTCAGGACCGCGAGATGTTCATGGTCTACCAACCGCAGGTGGACGCGTTCGACAGCATCCGGGGCGTGGAGTCGCTGGTGCGTTGGCGCCATCCCACGCGCGGCTTGGTCTCGCCTGATGAGTTCATTTCGATTGCTGAGCAGACCGGCCTGATCGTGCCGCTGGGCAAGATGATCATCGAGCTGGTGTGCGCCGACCTCGTAGCCTTGCGGGCCCAGCGTCTGGCCCTGCCTTATGTGAGTGTGAACCTGTCGCTGCGCCAGTTGGCCGACCCGGCTTTTGTGGACGAGGTGCAGGAGGCGCTCAAGCGCCATGGGCTGAACCCCACGGACCTGGAGTTCGAGATCACCGAAAGCACGGCCATGGTGGGGCAGGCGGCCAAAGAGACCGCCACGCTCAAGCGCCTGGCCGAGATGGGCTTCCGCCTGGCGATCGACGACTTCGGTACGGGCTATTCATCGCTGGGGCGCTTGCTGGATCTGAAGGTGGACAAGCTCAAGATCGACCGCGTGTTCGTGGCGGCCATCACCAAGCCCAACTTTGATCCGGCCTTGCTGGAGCTGATGATCTCCCTGGCCAAGCGCATGGGCATCAAGAGCGTGGCCGAAGGCGTGGAGAACGTGGACCAGGTGGTCTGGCTGCGCCAGGCGGGCTGCCAGATGATGCAGGGCGACCTGTACTCCAGGCCCATGAACCATTCACAGCTGATCAGCTGGCTGCGCCTGCAGGAAGGCGACAACGACTTCGATGAAGGTGTGTGGTCGCCGACCATGACGATGGAAGAGAGTGAAGTCTGAGGGTTGTTTGGGTTGCGTGGTTTGTTCGCTTTGGCTTGAGAGCGCGGGGCGCGGCTGAGGTGGCATGCGGCGGGGCTTCATGTTGACGGTCCTGCCGCAGGCAGGACTGCCCTCGGTGCTCGTGACGAGGTGGGGCCCTCCAACTCACGGCGCGGCTGTGCCGCTTCGTTCAAACAAATCGGGCCAGTCAGATGGACGACGCACGCTGCGCGTGCCCACCTCGCCCCTGCGCGTCTCGGCGTCACCAAGGCGCCCCGCCGCACACCACCTCAGCCTTTGATCGCCCCGCTTGTGTGTCGCCACGGTTGCTGGCGCCGTGCAGCGAACGGTGCGCAAACAGGCAGACATTGCCGCAAGGGCGTGGGAATCGATAGCGACGATCGGGACAACAACTGCAACTGCAGCAGCTTTATTGCATCGAAACCTGAATCTCCCCCTGCGCCAGGACATGGACCTGTGCATGCCACGAGCGAGGCGGAAAAGGGTTGAGCCGGCATCTGGCCGGGCGCCTTGTTGGTGCTGAGAAGCGCAGGGGCGAGGTGGGCGCGCGCAGCGCGCTTCGTGATCTGACTCGCGGGGGTTGTTCGAGCGAAGCAGACAAGGTCTGCGCAGCGAGTTCCCCCGCGCCACCTTGACACGAGCATCGCAAGGCAGCCCCGCTGCGCGGGGCCACCAACATGAAGCCTGGACGGATGCCGGCTCGGCCCCCGCCTCGCGCTCCCCCGCCAAAGCGCCCCGTGAATGAAGCGCCTGCGGAGTCAGCAATCAGCGAATGCCCACAAACATCTTCCAGCGCTTCTCGTTCTGCTTCTTGGCCTGATACAGCGCTTGATCGGCCTGTGCCAGCAACTTGCGCACCGACTCGACCTCATCCGAATAAGCCGCCATGCCCACCGAGATGCCCACGCCAATCTCATCGCCCGTGGACAAGGTGATCGGCGCCGACACCGCTCGCACGATGCGCTTGGCCAGCACCTGCGCCGAATCCTTGGCGCCATGGCGCATCACCACGCCAAACTCATCGCCACCAAAACGCGCCAGCACATCACCCACACGCACCTGCTGCGCCAGACGCCGCGACACCTCGCACAGCACCTCATCGCCCGCCGCGTGCCCAAAACCATCGTTGACTTCCTTGAAGCCATCCAGGTCCATGCACAGCACCGTGAACGGCTCGCCATTGCGCATGGCATGGGCCATCTCGGCCTCCAGCGCCCGGTCGAACTGGGCGCGGTTGCTCAAACCCGTCAGGTGGTCCGTCATGGCCATGTGGGCCAGTTGCAGCGCGCGCTTGCGGCTGTCCAACGCGGTCATGACCAGCGTGGACAGATCCTGCAAGGCCAGTTGCTGGTCAACGCCGAACTCGCGAGGCTGGGTGTCCAGCACCGCCATGGTGCCCAGCACCAGGCCGCGTGCGTCCACGATGGGCGCACCCGCGTAAAAGCGCAGGTTCGGCGCTTGGCGCACCAGCACATGCTCCACAAAGCGCGGGTCCTGCTTCAGATCGGGCATCACCAACACCGCTTCGGGGTGAACGATGGTGTGCGAACAAAAGGCAACCTGGCGATCCAGCTGGGGCACATCCAGGCCAATGCGGGATTTGAACCAGAGCCGGTCCGTGTCCATCAAGGCCACGACCGCCATGGGCATGTTGAACGTGTGAGCCGCGATGCGGGTCAGGGCATCGAACTCCACCTCGGGCGGTGTGTCGAGGATTTCGTAAGCGCGCACGGACTGCAGGCGCTGTTCCTCGTTGATGGGCATGGGGATGGGTACTGGGCAGGATTTTTCGCTGTTTGACATGACTTCACCAAGAGCGTTTGCATCGTTATCGGCGGGCTTGGCGCAAAAAAAAGCCCATGCTCAGGAGGGATGCTGCGGTGCATTGCACGGCCCCCTGGCCAACCGAGGGAGACCCCCATGCCAGGACATACCGCCCCCCGTGATCAAGGGGCCCATCAAACGTGATCTGCCTCACGTCCAGCGGCTTTGGCCCTCCACGCACCGGGATTGCCCTGCACACGCCACTTGCACCCGGCGGCAACATGAATGCACCTGATGTTCAGGTCAGTTCGTTCCGCTTCCAAGGAGTCCGCACATGAACCCATCTCAATGCACCCAACCCGACCAACTCTTTGGCGCCTGCATGCATGCTGGCGGCTGGCCCAAGCTGGGCTGGGCCGCGCAAGATACCGTGGAAGAAGAGCTGACCTGCTACGACGAGCACAACATCTGGTTCTGACAGCCCAATAAGCCCAATATCGCGCCGGTGTGAGGCCTGCAGGCCCAGTCCCCTTACACTGCGCCGATGTCATTTGCTGCTTTGGGCCTGACGGCCAGCCTGGTTCGCGTTGCCGCCGATCGGGGTTTCGATACGCCCACGCCCATTCAGGAAGCGGCCATCCCCGCCATCCTGCAGGGCCACGATGTGCTGGGCCTGGCCCAGACCGGCTCGGGCAAGACCGCGGCTTTCGCCCTGCCCGTGTTGCACCACCTGCTCAGCGAGCGCCAGGGGCCCAGCCACCGCTTGCGCGTGCTGGTGCTGGTGCCCACGCGTGAGTTGGCCGTGCAGGTTGGCGAAGTGGTGCGTGACCTGGCGCACGATCTGCCCGGCGGCATCAAGACCGTGGTGGCCTTTGGTGGCGTGTCCATCAACCCGCAGATGATGAGCCTGCGTGGTGGCGCCGACATCGTCGTGGCCACGCCAGGCCGTTTGCTGGACCTCATCGACCACAACGCGCTGAGCCTGTCCAGCGTGGGCGCCCTCGTGCTGGACGAGGCCGATCGCCTGCTGGACATGGGCTTTGCCGACGAGCTCTCTCAGATCCTGGAGATGCTGCCCGCGCAGCGCCAGAACCTGTTCTTCTCGGCCACCTTCCCCGAGGACGTGCAGGAGCTGGCGCATGCGCTGCTGCACGACCCCGTGCTCATCGAGATGCCCGATGCGCCCGAGCACGCGCCCGACATCACGCAGCGCGCCATCGAGGTCGATGCCGACAAGCGGGCGCAATTGCTCAAGACCCTGATCAAGCAAGAGCAGTGGACGCGCGTGCTGGTGTTTGCCGCCACCAAATACGGCACCGAGCTGGTGGCGCACAAGCTGCACCGCGCCGGCATCCACTCGGCGGCGTTCCATGGCGACCTCAGCCAGGGCGCACGCAAGCAGGTGCTCGATGCCTTCAAGGCCAGCGAGCTGCAGGTGGTCGTGGCCACCGACGTGGCCGCGCGTGGCATCCACATCGCCGATCTGCCCGTGGTGGTCAACTTCGACCTGCCCCGCGCCCCGGCCGACTACATCCACCGCATCGGCCGCACGGGCCGGGCAGGGGCCAGCGGCCTGGCGGTGAGCTTCGTCACACCACAGACCGAAAGCCATTTCCGCCTGATCGAAAATCGCCAGGGCCAGCGCGTGCCGCGTGAGCAGATCCCTGGTTTCGAGCCCACCGACACGGCGCCCGTGGACGAGCAGGGCGAACCCACCGGCCCCAAGGGGCTGGACCCCAACGGCGGCATCAAGGGCAAGCGCAAGAGCAAGAAGGACAAGCTGCGCGAAGCGGCGGCGCAAAAATAAGTTGAACTGACTGCATCTTTTCAAAAGGTTCGTGAGTAGTGCATGACGAGCCCGCCTTGAACCTGGCCTGCAAGCCAGAGGCGGTGCTGTCACGCTCAACCCACACCTTAAGGAGCAGCCATGTCGCTTCGCCATTCTCTTGCCCTGGCCGCCAGCTTGCTGGTACTGACCCCCGCCGCTCAAGCAGCCCAAGCTGACGAGCATCGCCTGTCGTGTGCCAGCGGCATGCCGGACACCGCCAGTTCACCCATCGCGCCCTTCAAGAAGCACGCCGATGCCGATGCGCTCAATGTGGTGGGCCTGACCACCGATGGCCGCCTGGTGTGCTTCAACGAACGCCGCCCTTCGCGCCTTCAGCTCATCGGCGCGGTGAGCGGCCTGCAGGTGGACACTCGCCTGGTCGGCATCGATTTTCGCGTGCAGGACGGCCAGCTCTATGGCGTGGGTGACGCCGGTGGTGTCTACATGCTGGACACCGGCCACGCCCAGGCCACGCTGGTCAACCGCCTGAGCATGGCCTTGTCGGGCAACACCTTCGGCGTGGACTTCAACCCCGTGGCCGACCGTCTGCGCATCGTCAGCGACACCGGCCAGAACCTGCGCCACAACGTCAATGCCGGTGGGGTGACCTTGCTGGACGGCGCCCTGAACTACACCGCCGGCACGAGCGCCCTGGGCGTGGCCGGCGCGGCCTACACCAACAACGACCTGAGCCCGGCCACGCCAGCCACAACGGGCACCACCTTGTTCGTGCTGGACGCCGCACTCGACCAGGTCGCCCTGCAATCGCCGCCCAACAACGGCTCGCTGGTGCCCACCGGCAAGCTCACCGTGGACGGCGCCACCCTCACAGGCTTTGACATCTACAGCGTCGTGCGTGGTGGCGTCACCGTGCGCAACCGCGCCCTGGCCACGCTCTCTGCTGCCGATGGCAGCGTGGGGCTCTACGACATCAACCTGCTGACGGGCAAGGCCACAGCGCGCGGCACCTTGCCAAGCGCCCTGACCGTGATGGACATCGCCGTGCCGCTGGCACAAGACTAAGCCCCTCCTTGCTACAGGCCCATGCAGTCCGGGCAAGATCCTGGGCTGCATGCAGATGTCTTCGTGTGCATGGGCCCTGTTCCTGCTCCTGTTCCTGTTCGCCGAGCTGATGCAAACCCACGCCGATTTCTTCGACTATGACGCCGCGCTGGAAGCCTGTGCCAGAGGCGAGCGTTTTGCGTTTCGCGCCTTGTACGAACGTGAATCCCGCTGGTTGCTGGGCGTGGCCATGCGCATCGTGCGAGACCGCGACCTCGCGCATGACGTGCTGCAGGACGCCTTTTTGCAGATCTGGCAGCGAGCCGACACCTACGAGCGCGCACTGGGCTCGGGGCGAGGCTGGATCTACACCGTGGTGCGGCACCGCGCGCTCGATGCGGTGCGCCGCGCAGGCCGCGAGCAACTCATGGGCGACGACATCGACCTGCTGGCCGAGCAGGCCCTGCCCACGCACGATGCACACGGCGGCCACGACGAGCAGGCACTGGACCGGTGCCTGAGCCTGCTGGATGAGCCCAAGCGGCAGTGCGTGATCGATGCCTATGTGGAGGGCTACACCCATGAGCAGATTGCCCAGCGCCTGGACAAGCCGATTGGCACGGTCAAGTCCTGGGTGAGGCGCGGCCTGCTGGCGTTGAAGGAGTGCTTGTCATGAACCTGGAAGATCCGCAAGAGCGTGTGGCCAATGCGGGCGAGTACGTCCTGGGCACCTTGACGCCCGATGACAAACAGGCCTTTGAAGCGCGCGCGGCCACCGACCGGGACCTCAAGGCCGAGGTCTATGCCTGGCAGGACCACCTGCTCTCGCTCAACGAGCGTGTCAGCCCCATGGCCGTGAAGGGGGACCTGTGGCCCCGGCTGCTGCTGCGTCTGGGTGCCTTGCCCGGCCTGCCCGCGGCGCAGGCGCAGGTCGCCACGCAGCCCGATGCCGCCAATGAGCCCCTGTGGCGGCGCCTGGGCTTCTGGCGCACCACCAGTGCCTTCGCGGTGGCCGCCTCGCTGGTGATGGCCACCATGCTGATCAGCACACGGCTGGCGGGGACAGGCCCGGCACCGGCCCGTTATCTGGCCGTGCTGCAAAGCCCGGACAAATCAACCGGCTGGGTGGTGGAGATGGCCGAAGGCGAATCCGTGCGCCTGGTGCCGGTGGGCAGCACACCGCCCGTGCCCGAGGGCAAGAGCCTGCAGTTCTGGACCAAACCTCAAGGCGCCAAGGGGCCCACCTCACTGGGTCTGGTCAAGGCGGGGCAGACCTATGTGTTGCCTGTCAGCCGCCTGCCCGGGCTGGGCGAGCAACAACTGTTCGAGCTGACGCTGGAGCCGGCCACCGGTTCAAGCACTGGCAAGCCGACCGGGCCGGTGCTGTTTGTGGGCCGAACCGTCAGGCTGTGAGTTCGCGCAATGGCGAAGGCGAGGGCGAGGGCAAAGCCCTCAGCGCGCCAGTTTCTGCCAGAAGCGCTGCAAGAGCTGCATGCCCGGCGGCGCCGTGGCACTGGCGTCCCGACTCAGGCGCTGCCATTGTGCGGACGACAGCTCGAGCTGCGCCGAATGCGACGCCGGGCTCACGCCCATGTACCAGTCGGGGAAGTAGCGTTCGGCCGAAGCCTCGTCCATCAACGTGATCAGATCGTGGTGCTGCCGGCTGGCGCGAATGCGCGCATAGATCAAGGCCACCGCGTCGGGCGGGCCTTCAAAACACTGCATGAAATTGCCCTCGCCATACAGCAGGATGCCGGTGATGCCGTGGCGCTGGTTGGCCTCGCGGGCGTCCAGCAGCAGGGCTTCCATTTCTGCCTCGCTCAGCTTGTGCGTGGCCGAACTCACGTACACGATGGTGCGCAATGTGGTCATGCCTTACTTCCAGTAGTCCATGAAGCCGGCCTTGTAGTGCAGGTAGGACCAGCCCATGGCCTTGTTCAAGGCCTGCACCTTGGGCTCGATCACGGCCGGGTCATCATGGAACAGCACCCAGAGCTTGGCGTGCTCGTTGTAGACCGAGCAGCGGTAGCCCCACTGGTCCATCAGCAGTTGCATGCTGCGGTTGGTGTGGAAGGCGCAGTGCACGGGCAGCAGGTACATCCAGTCCGGGTTCTGGGGCACGTTCTCGGGCACCAGGGTGTGGATGGCGAACGCGCCATGCGGGCTGACATAGGACTCGATTTCGTCCAGCGTGGCGCGGTCGCGCACATGTTCGAACACCGCCGTGTTGAGCACCAGGTTGTGGCCCCGGGGCCGCAAATCGGTTGGCGCGAGGGCGTTGACCTCGGGTGTGAAGTACTTGTCGTAGGTGCCCAGGCGCACGTCGAAGTAGTGCTGCAGCAGCTTGGATACGGCGCCCACCCCGCAACCCCAGTCCAGCCAGTCGTCAGGCTGGATCAGGCCCTGCTTGCGCATGAGCGACAGCATCAGCGCCTGGTTGAAATAGCGCTGGTTGCGGTTGTAGGGGTTGTCTTCGGTGTAGTGGGTCTGCGCGTGAAAATCGTTGTTGAGCCGGGCCCAACGTTCATCGCTCATCTCCAGATGGGTCCTGGAGGCGGCAAAGCCGCAGGCAGGGCACTTCCAGTAGTCGACCTGGCCCAGATCGAAGGCATTGAATGCCTTGCTGAAGAACCATGCCATCTCGGATCGGCAGATCATGCATTCCATCGCGGTTTGCCTTTCGGGCTGGTGCCGGGTGAAGTGGGTGGCGCGAGGCGGGGGGCCGTTCACGTTCATTATCTCCTTGCGTGAGGCCTGCCAGATCCAGCGTGCATCACTGCCGCTGCCATAACTCGCCCGGGTGGCAGCGCAGCTGTGATTGGGTGTGTGCCATGCGCCTTGATCAGCTTGGGCCGATTCACTTGCCGCCGTCGCGGCTGATAACCTGGTTCAGCCATCGCGTGATGGGTTGCTCGACATGCCGGTGAAACAACCAGGCCACGGCGCAGCTGGCCAGCACCATCAACAAGGTCGCGCCGAGGATGAGGGGCGTGGCGAGCGCCGTCTGGTGGGCGCCGGTGCGCATGAACGCCGCCGTGACCAGCTTGCTCAAGGGCGACAGCACGGGGATGTGGATCAGGTAGAGCGCGTAAGACGCGTTGCCCAGCCTGACCAGCAGGTGATCGGGCGACAAGGCCCAGCCGCCATCCTCCATGCGCACCAGGCCCCAGATGGTTGCTGTACTGGCGGCGCCATAAGCGAGCACCCGCCAGTGGTAGCGCGGCTCGCCAAACGTCTGCATGTCCCACACGGCCAGGGCCATGAAGGCCAGGGCGGCGCACAGGCACAAGGCCAGGGCATATCGCATGGGCCGTCGTGTGCAGGTGAGCATGGCCAGCGCGGCGCCCATGGCCAGCAGGATCACGAGGTCATTGGTGAAGAAATGCTGAAGAAAACCATCCCCGAAGGCATGCCACTGCCGGTTGAGCACATACAGGGCCACGGGCACGCACAGCAGCCAGCGCCGGACCAGGGCCAGCGCCATCACCACATAAAACGCCATCTCGTGTTGCAGGGTCCAGGCCACAAACACCACAGGGGCGCCCGTGTCCCCGGGGGCGGTCGGCGCTTGTGGCAGCAACAACAGCGACTTGATCAGCGTCAGCGCATCGTGGGGCAGGACCACACGTGAGTGGGGCATCAGGCTGGCTGCGGCGCATGTCAGGGCAAACACCAGCCAGTAGACCGGGTAGATGCGCGCGGCGCGCTTGAGCAGGTAGCCCTTGACGCGTGCAGGGTGATCAAAATCCTGCAGGTGAACGCGGGTGACGATGAAGCCGCTGAGCACGAAGAAGAAGGGCACCCCGGCATCGCCAAATGAGAACAGGCGCGCCACAAAGTCTGCAGCGTGGCCCAGGTAAAGCTCGTTGCGCAGGTTGTTGCTCGCATGCAGGCACACCACCATGAGGGCGGCCAGTGCGCGACATGCTTGAAGTGACAGGTACACCGTGTGACCTCAATCCGCTGACATCGCGCGCCACACGATGTGGAACAACTCGTCGAACTGGTCGATCAGCGGGCGCTTCTCGCCGCGCACGATGTGCATCAGCACCACGCGGCCGATGATACCCATGAACACGTCCAGCAGCACCTTGGACGACACCTGCTTGTTGAGCACGCCGCGCGCCTGCCCGTCCTTGAACACGCCCAGGAAGGCGGTCATCAGCTCGGGGCTTTCATAGATGCGGATGTTCTTGTGCTTGGACACGGGCACGGCCGTGAACAGCAACATCATCACGGCGGGGTGCTTGTCCATGTAGTCCAGTGTGACCCAGAAGGTCTTGCGCAGGCGCTCGCGTGCGTCGTCGATGCCTTGTAGGTGGTCCAGCATGCGCTCGGCCAGGCGGCCCAGCATCACGTCCAGCATGGCGTAGACCAGCACCTCCTTGCTGCCGAAGTACTTGTAAATGGTCTGCAGCGACACATTGGCCGCCTTGGCCACGTCCAGCAGGCTCACCTCATGGAAGTCCTGGTTGGAGAACAACTCCAGCACCGCCTTCTCGATGCGGCTGAGCGTGTCGGCGCGCATGGTGCTGAGCGCGGCACGGCGGTCATCGACGGTGCTGGGCTGGTGGCGGCGGGTGGTGGACGAGGGCATGGCAGGCGACGACGGGCAGAGACAGGGAAGCGGACATTCCGGTATGGAAATCCATATTACCAAATGCGGCCAAGATGGCGCCAATTGACCAAATCTGCTTGCCAACTGAGCGGTGTGACGCCAAGATTCGCTGGTTGACGCATGCGTCACCTCACAGAGGGTGCAAGGGCGACAAAAGCCCAAAACCTGTCGCCGAAGATGCCCTTTTTGCGGGTTTCTACTGACGGTAATTTAGATTACCGTCCTGAAAAGGCCATGAGGTGTGAAGCAATCGTCGTTTTGTTGGTACCGAGGAGACTTTGCCCCATGGCTATTCAGAATTTCGCCCCCGCATGGATGACCGAAGAACACCAGATGGTGTTCGACTCTGCCAAACGCTTCATGACCGAGCAGTGGCAGCCCAAGGATGAAGCCTGGCGCGCCCAGGGCATGATGGACCGTCAGGCCTGGGAAGACGCGGGCGCCAATGGCTTCCTGTGCGCCTCGATGCCGGAGCAATACGGTGGTGGCGGTGGTGACTTCGGCCACGAAGCCGCGCTGGTGCTGGCCCAGGGTGAAGCCGGCATCGGTGGCTTTGGCGGCTCGCTGCACTCGGGCATCGTCGCTCCCTACATCCTGCATTACGGCACGGAAGAGCAAAAGAAGCGCTGGCTGCCCAAGCTGGCCACGGGCGAGTACATCGGCGCCATCGCCATGACCGAACCCGGCACCGGCTCCGACCTGCAAGGCGTGCGCACGCTGGCCCTGAAGTCGGAAGACGGCCAGACCTACAAGATCAACGGCAGCAAGACCTTCATCACCAATGGCCAGCTGGCCAACCTGGTCATCGTGGTGTGCAAGACCGACAAGGACAAGGGTGCACAAGGCATCTCCCTGTTCGTGGTCGAAACCGACGAGGCCCCCGGCTTCCGCCGTGGTCGCAACCTCGACAAGATCGGCATGGAGGCGCAAGACACCTCCGAGCTGTTCTTTGACGACGTGGTGGTGAGCAAGCACAACCTGATCGGTGAGAACGAAGGCATGGGCTTCTTCCAGCTGATGCAGGAGCTGCCTCAGGAGCGCATGCTGGTGGCCCTGGCCGGTATCGCCGCCATGGAATACGCCATGAAGGTCACGCTCGAGTACACGAAAGAGCGCAAGGCTTTCGGCAAGCCCATCTTCTCGTTCCAGAACACCCGCTTCAAGCTGGCTGAATGCCAGGCCCTGCTGCTGGCTTCGCGTGCGCTGGTCGATGCGGCCATGGTCTCGCACCTCAAGGGCGAACTGGGCGTGGACCGCGCGGCACTGATCAAGTACTGGATCACCGACAACCAGTGCAAGCTGATTGACGAATGCCTGCAGCTCTTCGGTGGCTATGGCTACATGAAGGAATACCCGATCGCCCGCCTGTGGGCCGATTCGCGTGTGCAGCGCATCTATGGCGGCACCAACGAAATCATGAAAGAGCTCGCCTCCCGCTTTCTCTGAACGGGCGCATCTGCCTACTGCGCCGGCAGATCCTGCGTTGGCGATGCTCGCCGTACCGCAAGTACGGCTGCGCTTCTCAACGCAGGCTCCGCTCGGCTCGCTACGGCATCTGCACCCGTTCGATGCACTGTTTCACTGAACACATTTCTGAAGGAGCTTCTCCATGACCGAAGCGTACATTTTTGATACCGTGCGCACGCCGCGCGGCAAGGGCAAGAAAGACGGCAGCCTGCACCAGGCCACGCCCGTGTGGCTGCTGCGCACACTGCTGCAAGCACTGCAAAGCCGCAACAAGCTGGACACCTCGCTGGTCGACGACCTCGTGCTGGGTTGCGTGACCCCCGTGGGCGAGCAAGGTGCCGACATCGCACGCACCGCCATCCTGGACGCCGGCTGGGCCCAGTCCGTGTCGGGCGTGACGCTCTCGCGTTTCTGCGCTTCCGGTCTGGAAGCCATCAACCAGGCGGCACAGCGCATTGGCTCGGGCATGGAAGACATGATCGTGGCCGGTGGCGTGGAATCCATGAGCCGTTGGCCCATGGGCTCTGACGGCGGCGCCTGGGTCATGGACCCCCGCATCAACAGCGGCACCGCCTTCGTGCCCCAAGGCATCAGCGCCGACCTGATCGCCACGCTGGAAGGCTTCAGCCGCACTGATCTGGACGCGTTCGCGGCCGAGTCGCACCGCCGTGCGGCCGTGGCGCAAGCCGAAGGCCGCTTTGCCAAGTCCGTGGTGCCCGTGAAGGACATCAACGGCATGGTCATGCTGGACCGTGATGAAACCGTGCGCCCCGGCACCTCGGTCGAGACGCTGTCCAAGCTGATGCCCTCGTTCGAGATGATGGGCACCATGGGCTTTGACGCCACCGCACTGGACAAGTACACCACCATCGAGAAGATCCTCCACGCTCACCACGCCGGCAACTCGTCGGGCATCGTGGACGGCGCCGCGCTGGTGCTGCTGGGCAGCAAGGAAGCCGGCATCAAGGCGGGCCTCAAGCCCCGCGCCAAGGTGCGCATGTGCGCGGTGATTGGTTCGGAGCCCACCATCATGCTGACCGGCCCGACACCGGCCTGCCAGAAGGCGCTCAACAAGCTGGGCATGACCGCAGGCGACATCGACCTGTGGGAAATCAACGAGGCCTTCGCCACCGTGCCCATGAAGACCGCCAAGGACCTGGGCGTCTCGCTGGACCGCGTGAACGTCAATGGCGGTGCCATCGCCATGGGCCACCCCCTGGGTGCCACGGGCGCCATCATCCTGGGCACGGCCCTGGACGAACTGGAGCGCACCGGCAAGGCCACGGCCTTGGCCACCCTGTGCATTGGTGCCGGCATGGGCATCGCCACCATCATCGAACGCGTCTGATCAGGAGGCCATTCAAAATGACCAACCAAGCCTTCACCTTTGACGTCGATGCCAACGGCATCGGCCTCGTCACCATCGACATGCCCGGTCGGGCCATGAACGTGCTCAACCCCACGCTGGTCGAGCCGTTTGCCGAACTGGTCAACAAGCTGGAAACCGACGCCTCCCTCAAGGGCCTGGTCATCACCTCCGGCAAGTCCACCTTCATCGTGGGCGCCGACATCGACCAGCTCACGCAGATCACCAGCGCTGAAGAAGCCTTCAAGCTGTGCGAAGACCTCAAGGGCATGATGCGTCGCATGGAAAAGTGCGGCAAGCCCGTGGTTGCGGCGCTGAACGGCACGGCACTCGGCGGTGGCCTGGAGCTGGCCCTGGCCTGCCACGCCCGCATCGCCCTGGACGACCCCAAGGCCAAGTTCGGTCTGCCTGAAGTCAAGCTGGGCCTGCTGCCTGGCGGTGGCGGCACGCAACGTGTGCCCCGCCTGATCGGCATCCAGAAGGCCATGGACCTGATCACCCAAGGCAAGGAGCTGACCGCCGCCAAGGCCAAGGAAATGGGCCTGGTGACCGACCTGGCCACCACGCGCGACGAGCTGCTGGCCAAGGCCAAGGCCTGGTGCGCGGCCAACCCCAAGCCCTCGGCACCTTGGGACACCAAGGGCTTCCGCATCCCCGGTGGCGACAGCAAGAGCCCGGCCGTGGTGCAGGTGCTGGCCATTGCCCCGTCGATGGCGAATGCCAAGGCGCATGGCAACTACCCCGCGCTCACGCACATCATGTCCTGCCTGTTCGAAGGCTGCCTGCTGGACTTTGATGCTGCCTCGCAAGTGGAGTCGCGTTACTTCGCTGCCTGTGTCGTGTCGCAGACCAGCAAGAACATGATCAACACCTTGTGGCACCAGCTCAACGCCATCAAGAAGGGCCAGTCGCGCCCCAAGGGCTTTGCCGAGAGCAAGGTCAAGAAGGTGGGCGTGCTGGGCGCCGGCATGATGGGTGCGGGCATTGCCTACGTGTCGGCCAAGGTCGGCATCGACGTGGTGCTGCTGGACACCAGCCTGGACAACGCTGAAAAGGGCAAGGCCTACTCGCAAGGCATCCTGGACAAGGCCGTGGCCCGTGGCCGCAGCACGCCAGACAAGCGTGACGCCTTGCTGGCGCGCATCAAGCCCACCACGTCTTATGCCGACCTGGAAGGCTGCGACCTGGTGATCGAAGCCGTGTTCGAAGACCGTGGCATCAAGGCTGCCTGCACGCAGCAGTCTGAAGCCGTGATCCCCGCCACCGCGGTGTACGCCTCCAACACCTCGACGCTGCCCATCACCGGCCTGGCGCAGGCCAGCTCGCGCCCGGCCAACTTCCTGGGCCTGCACTTCTTCTCGCCCGTGGACAAGATGCCCCTGGTCGAGATCATCGTCGGCAAGGAAACCTCGGACGAGACCCTGGCCCGTGGCTTTGACTACGTGCTGCAGATCGGCAAGACCCCGATCGTGGTCAATGACAAGCGCGGCTTCTACACCTCGCGCGTGTTCACGACCTACATCATGGAAGGCATGGCCATGCTGGGCGAGGGCATCCACCCGCGTTCCATCGAGGTCGCCGGCCTGAAGGCAGGCATGCCCATGCCGCCGCTGGCCCTGCAAGATGAGGTCTCGCTGAGCCTGTCGCTGCACATCGCCGAGCAGACCCGCAAGGATCTGGAAGCCGAAGGCCTGAGCCTGCCCGTGCACCCTGGTTTCGCCGTGGTGCAGAAGATCGGTGGCGAGCACAAGCGCATTGGCAAGAAGGCCGCCCAAGGTTTCTACGACTACAGCGGCAAGGAAAAGAGCCTGTGGCCCGGCCTGACCGAGGTCTACCCGCCCAAGGCCGTGCAGCCCTCTCAGCAAGAGCTGGTGGACCGCATGCTCTACGCCCAGGCCAATGAAGCTGCGCGTTGCTACGAAGAAAACGTGGTGCGCTCGGTGGCCGATACCAACATCGGCTCGATCTTCGGCTGGGGCTTCGCACCCAACCAGGGCGGCGCACTGCAGTTCATCAATGCCGTGGGTGCCAAGCAGTTCGTGGCGCGTTCGCGTGAGCTGGCCAAGGCCTATGGCCCGCGCTTCGAGCCTGCGGCCATCGTGGTCAAGCAGGCGGCTGAAGGTGGCCGTTTCGAGGACAAGCTGTGAGCACTGAGGCTGGACCGCTGTCCGGCCTCCTGTCCGGCCTGCGCGTGATCGACCTCACGCGCAACCTGCCAGGGCCTTTCGGCACGCGCATGCTGGCCGACCTGGGTGCCGAAATCATCAAGGTGGAGCCGCCAGAAGGCGACCCTGCCCGCCCATTGGGCACCTTGTTCGAGGCGCTCAACCACGGCAAGGAATGCCGCAAGATCGATTTCAAGAACGCGGCTGAGCTCACTCAGTTGCGCGACTGGATCGCCACGGCGGACGTGATGGTCGACAGCTTCCGACCTGGTGTGCTCAAGGCCATGGGCCTGGACTGGGATGCGCTCAAGGCGCTCAACCCCAAGCTGGTGATGGTGTCCATCACGGGCTATGGGCAACAAGGGGTGTGGGCGCAGCGCGCTGGCCATGACCTGAACTTCATGGCGATCTCCGGCGTGCTGGACCAGGTGCGGGCGCCCACGGGTGAGCTGGCCTTGTCCAATGTGCAATGGGGTGACCTGGCGGCGGGTTCGTCCATGGCCTGCATCGCCATCCTGTCGGCGGTGTACGACGCGGGCAAACGGGGCAAGGGCCGTCACATCGATGTGAGCATGACCCATGGTCTGCATGCGCACCTGGTGATGCCCAAGTCCACCGGGGCCTTGCTGGCGCCGATGCTGGGCGGGCGCATGCCGGGTGCGGGTGAGGACATGCTCAATGGCGTGCTGCCTTGCTACAACCTGTATGCCACGGCGGATGGCCGCCACCTGGCGGTGGGTTCGCTGGAGTTCAAGTTCTGGAAGGCGGCCTGCGAGGTGTTCGAGCGGCCCGACTGGGTGAACCGCCATTGGCAGCGTGGCCAGATGCCAGGCTCGCCCGATTGCATCGAGCTGCGCAACGATGTGGCTGCGTTGGTGGCGTCCAAGCCCTTGGCGGATTGGGCCGCGCGCTTCGAGCAGGCCGATGCCTGTGTGACGCCGGTGCTGACCTTGGCCGAGGCGCAAGCCCATCCGCTGTTTGCGGGGCAGGCGCAGGTGCAGCCTTGGTCGCCGGTTGGCTGATGAACTGATTCATGTTTGAGGCTGACCGGGGGGTCAGACGGGTACGGGCCTGGTGAGCAGTTGGCGCCAGGCCCGTATTTTTTTGTGCGCTCGGCGTGTGGCGATTGACGTTGGCGTGTGGGGTGGTTTGTTGGGGTGCGCTTTGTCGGGGCAGCGCGGGGCGCGGCTGAGGTGGCGTGCGGCTGGGCTTCATGTTGACGGTCCTGCTTTGCAAGCAGGACTACCCTGTGCTGCTCGTGCCAAGGTGGCGCTGGCGAACTCCCTGCGCGCCCTGACGGCCGCTCCGGTCGAACAACGCCAGCGAGTTTGATGGTCGAAGCGCACTGCGTGCGCCCACCTTGTCACTGCGCATCTCGGCGTCACCAAGGCGCCCCGCCGCACGCCACCTCAGCCTTTGATCGCCCCACTTGCGTGTCGCCACGGTTGCTGGCGCCGCGAAGAGTGAAGCAACAAGACAGGAGCTGCTACGGCAAGGGCAAGAATTTTGTTGCGCGAAGCCTGGCCCGTTCCCTTCACCAGAACCTGCAGCCTGAGCAGGCCACCAGCGAGGCGGAGAAGGGCTGAGCCGGCATCTGGCCGGGCGCCTTGGTGACGCTGAGATGCGCAGTGGCGAGGTGGGCACGCGCAGCGTGCTTCGTTCATCTGACTGGCCCGACTTGTTTGAACGCAGCGGCGCAGCCGCGCAGTGAGTTGAAGGGCCCCACCTCGTCACGAGCATCGCAGGGCAGTCCCGCTTGCAAAGCGGGACCGTCAACATGAAGCCTGGACGGATGCTGGCTCAGCCCCCGCCTCGCGCTCCCCCTCCAAAACGATCAAACCCAAAACCACGTCTTCGCAGCCAGCCCCGCTAAAGCCGTCGTCAAAGCGTCAGGCCTGTTGAGTCGCATTGGGCGCTTCCACAAGCGCCTTGCCCTGGGCTTCCAGCGCCCGCGCCATCTCCTTGCGGAAACGGTTGAGCTCCTGCACGCTGGCAAAACTGCGGTCCATCAGCGAACTCAGGTTGTGCAAGATGCGCTCCACCACCTTGCCCTCCCACACCGCATCGAACTGGATTTGCTTGTCCAGCCACGTCTCCAGCCACTCCGGGTCCGGCAGGCGCGACTGGATGGTGTCACGCGGGAACAGCTTGGTGCTCACGTGCAGATTGGTCGGGTGCAGGGCCTGGGCCGTGCGCCGCGCACTGGCCATCAGCACGCCCACCTTGCTGAACGCTGCACGGGCCTCATCGCCAAAACGGTTCAGCGCCTTCTTCATGTAGCGCAAGTAGGCGCCGCCATGGCGGGCCTCGTCACGCGAGAGTGTCTCGTAAATCGCCTTGATCACCGGCTCGGTGTGCCACTCGGCCGCGCGGCGGTACCAATGGTGCAGTCGAACCTCGCCGCAAAAATGCAGCATCAGCGTCTCCAGCGCAGGCGCCGGGTCAAACTCGAAGCGCACCTCGTGCAACTCTTCTTCGGTGGGGACCAGATCCGGGCGGAAGCGGCGCAGGTACTCCATCAGCACCAGCGAGTGCTTCTGCTCTTCAAAGAACCACACGCTCATGAAGGCAGAAAAATCGCTGTCGTCGCGGTTGTCACGCAGGAACATCTCGGTGGCAGGCAGGGCAGCCCACTCGGTGATGGCATTCATCTTGATGGTCTGAGCCTGCTCATCACTGAGTTTGCCGGCATCGAAGCTGCTCCAGGGGATGTCGGTGTCCATGTTCCAACGGACGGCTTCGAGTTGCTTGAACAGTTCGGGGTAAAGCATGGCGTTCTCCAGATCAATGAACCGCGCACCTTGGACAACGTGCCCCAGCAAGGGGGATGCCACGCGACAGGTCGGCGACAGGCTAATGCACTTTCGTGACGTTTGAGCGAATGGATGCAGGCAAACCCGTGACAAGCCATGTTTTTGTGCGCGCCATGCATCGGCTTTGTCGCCACGGGCGTATAGGGCTCAGTGCACACTGCGCACATCGATCCATTTCAGGAGGAGTCTCATGGGCCCCGATTTGCTGATGTCCTTTCGTCGTTCGTCACTGGCCTTGCTGCTAGGTGGCCTGTCCTGGGGTGCCCAGTGTGCGCCGACCGTGCAGCCGGTACAAGTGCCGCCAACGGCGCCCGCAGGCGCGTCATCGCCAGCACCCGCCCCGGCCGCCTGCCCCGCCTTGCTCAACAAGACATTCCCCCGTCTGCAGGACGAAAAACCCCAGTCCCTGTGCCAGTACAGTGGCCAGGTGCTGCTGGTGGTCAACACCGCCAGCTACTGCGGCTTCACCAAGCAGTACAAAGGCCTGGAAGCGCTGTACGCCAAATACAAGGATAAGGGCCTGGTCGTGCTGGGCTTCCCCTCCAACGACTTTGGCAGCCAGGAACCCGGCACCGCCAAGGAGATCGCCGAGTTCTGCGCCAACACCTACGGCGTGAAGTTCCCCATGTTCGCCAAGAGCCATGTGGTCGGTGACGAGGCCAACCCGCTCCACGCCGAGTTGCGCAAGGCCACCGGCACCCGCCCGAAGTGGAACTTCTACAAGTACCTGATCGGGCGTGACGGGCAGGCCGTCCAGGCCTACAGCAGCATGACCTCGCCAGATGACCGCGATCTCATTGAGGACATCGAAAAGCAGCTTGCTGCAAAAAAGTGACTGATGAGTTACAGTATGAACTGTTCGGTATTTTTTGATTTGACCGGCACTTGATCGGCGTTTCACACTGACTTTGCCCGGGCTTGGCGGCCCGGGGCGTGAACACCGGTCTGCCCACGACAGGAGTCGCGCATGAAACGCATTGCCGTGAT
The DNA here is from genome assembly GCF_016195855.1 of Aquabacterium sp. Classification (GTDB taxonomy): domain Bacteria; phylum Pseudomonadota; class Gammaproteobacteria; order Burkholderiales; family Burkholderiaceae_C; genus Aquabacterium. The sequence goes on along the minus strand of NZ_JACPYU010000001.1, from coordinate 15,857 downwards.
CGGAGCGGGTATTGCCGGCCTGGGGGCCGCCTATCGGCTGGCCACCTCGCCCGGTGAGCGCCATGTGACCCTGTTCGAGGCCGGTGGGCATTTCGGCGGTCATGCCAACACGGTGGACGTGACCCTGCCCGACGCACACGGCAAGCCCGTCACCCATGGGGTGGACACAGGCTTTCTGGTGTTCAACGAGCGCACCTACCCGCACCTCATCCGCCTGTTTGCCGAGCTGGACGTGCCCACGGCCAAGTCGGAGATGTCGTTCTCGGTGCAGGTGCCGGCTGATGCGCAAGGCCTGTCGGGCTTGCAACCAGGCTTGCAGTGGTGTGGCTCCAGCCTCAACAGTGTGTTTGCCCAGCGCCGCAACCTGCTGTCGCGTGCCTTCTGGCGCATGCTGGCCGACCTGGTGCGCTTCAATCGCCTGACGACGCGCCTGGCCCTCAAGGGCTCCGAAGCCCAGCTGCGCGAGCCCATCGGCGACTTCCTGCAACGCGAAGGCTTCAGCGCCGCTTTCCGCGAAGGCTACCTGCTGCCCATGGTGGCGTGTATCTGGTCCTGCCCTGTGCAGCAGATGATGCGTTTCCCCATGGCCACACTGATCCGCTTTTGCCACAACCATGGCCTGCTGCAAGTGGCCAACCGGCCTCAGTGGTACACCGTGGCCGGTGGGTCACGCGAGTATGTGCGCCGCCTGATGGCCGCCTTGCCGGATGCGCGGCTCAACACGCCGGTGCACAGCCTGATCCCCTTGGGTGATGAAGGCAGCGCCGGGGTGATGGTGCACAGCGCGGTCGGCGCCGAGCGGTTTGACGAGGTCGTGCTGGCCACGCATTCCGACCAGGCCCTGGGCCTGCTGGGTTCAGGTGCCACCGCGGCGGAGCGCGGCGTGCTGGGGGCCATCCACTACCACCGCAACCGCGCCGTGCTGCACACCGACGTGGCCATGCTGCCCGCGCAGCAACTGGCCTGGGCGGCCTGGAACTACGAACGTGCCGCCAGACCCGATCAGGAAGACCGCGCCGTGTGCCTGCACTACCTGATCAACCAGCTGCAGCCCGTGCCCTGGAAGCAGGCGGTGGTGGTGTCACTCAACCCCTTGCGTGAACCGGCGGCCGAGACGGTGCTGGCCGAGTTCGACTACGCCCACCCCATCTTCGACCAGGAGGCCATCGAGGCCCAACGGCAACTGCACACCATCCAGGGCCGCCGCCATATCTGGTTTGCAGGCGCCTGGGCCGGTTATGGCTTCCATGAGGACGGGCTCAAGTCCGGCCTGGCCGTGGCCTCTGGCCTGCTCGCGCGTGAGGGGATTTTGCTGCCTGTGGATGCCAGCGACCTCGCCGCCGACTACCTGCGCCTGCATGGCCAGCCCGGTGAGGAGATGGCGGCATGAGCGCACGCGCCCTGATCGGCTTTGGCGAGGTGCGCCACACGCGCCTCAAGCCCGCCCGTCATGCCTTTCGCTACGGCACCTACTTCTGGCTGTTGCCCATGCGCGCCCTGGCCCGTGAGCCGCAGGCCATCGTGCGGCGCAACCGGCGTGGCTGGCTGAGCTTTCACGACGCCGACCATGGCGCCGGTGGCCAGGATGCGCTGGCCTGGCTTGACGGCCTGCTGCGCAGCCAGGGCCTGTGGCAAGCCGATCTGCCGGATGGCGAAGTCTGGCTCCAGACCTACCCGCGCGTGATGGGTTATGCCTTCAAGCCCGTGAGCTTCTGGTACGTGCACCGGCCCGATGGCGGCCTGCATGCCATCGTGGTCGAGGTCAACAACACCTTTGGAGAGCGCCATTGCTACCTGCTCGGCGGCGCGCAACTGGGTTGGGGGCGCGAGATCGAATCCGACAAGGTCTTTCACGTCTCGCCGTTCTGCGAGACACAAGGGCGCTACCGCTTTCGCTTCATGCGCACTGCGCAGCGCCTGATTGCGCGCGTGGACCATGACGATGAAGGCGGCCCCTTGATCCAGACCGCCCTCAGCGGCGTATTGCAAGCATTGGACGCGACCAGCGCGCGCCGGGCCTTCTGGGGCTGGCCACTCATGACCTTTGGCGTGGTGGCCCGCATCCACTGGCAGGCGCTTCAGTTGTGGCTCAAGCGCGTGCCGTTTTTCAGCAAGCCCGAGCCGCCCGATCAATTCGCCACCGGCCCCCGTGCCCGTAGTACACCATGAACCGCATGACGATCTCATCATCATCTTCCACTGGCTTGCACCTGCCCCAGCAGGCACCGGCGGCCGCCCGCCTGGCCTTGCGCCTGTTGCAGCGGCTGCAGATCGGCTCGCTGGATGTGCAATACCCCGACGGCAGCACCGCGCGCTTTGGCCAGGCGCCCGATGCGGGTGGCCACGCGCCCCGTGCCACGCTGCACCTGCACAACTGGCGTGTGTGCGCGGCGGCGATGAAGTCGGGGGACATCGGCTTTTCCGAGGGCTACATCAACGGCGACTGGTCCACCTCGGACCTGACGGCCTTGCTCAAGCTCTTCATTGCCAACCGCCAGCAGATCGACGATGCGATCTATGGCAATTGGTGGGGGCGCTTGCTCTACCGTGTTCGCCACCTGCTCAACCACAACTCCAAGGCCAACAGCCGCAAGAACATCCAGGCCCACTATGACCTGGGCAATGCCTTCTACCGGCTCTGGCTGGACTCAACCATGAGCTACTCCAGCGCCTGGTTTGAAGGCGACCACAGCAAGCCCATGGTGGAGGCGCAACGGGCCAAGGTCAAGCGTGCGCTGAACGAAGCCGGCGTGACCGCGGAGGCACCGGGCCAGCGTGTGCTGGAGATCGGCTGCGGCTGGGGCGGCCTGGCCGAGATCGCCGCTGCCGAGCACGGCGCGCACGTCACGGGCGTGACCTTGTCCACCGAGCAACTGGCGTGGGCCACGGAGCGCATGGCCAAGGCGGGCCTGTCGGGCCAGGCCGATCTGCGCCTGCAGGATTACCGCGACATCCGCGAGGCACCCTTTGATGCCATCGTGTCCATCGAGATGTTCGAGGCTGTGGGCCGCGAGTACTGGGCAGGCTACTTCGAGACCCTCAGGCGCTGCCTCAAGCCGGGTGGCAAGGCCTGCCTGCAGACCATCACCATCCACGATGATCTGTTCGAGCGCTATGTGAAGTCCACCGACTTCATCCAGCAGTACATCTTCCCCGGTGGCCTGCTGCCCAGCGACAAGGCCTTCCGTGAAGAAGCGCAGCGTGCCGGCCTGGAAGTCGTCAAGGCCATGGCCTTCGGGCCTGATTACGCCGAGACCCTGCGCCGCTGGCGTGCCGATTTCCACCGCCACATCCAGCAGGTGCAAGGCCTGGGCTTTGATGAGCGCTTTCAGCGCATCTGGGAGTTCTACCTGGCCTACTGCGAAGCCGCCTTCGACATGGGCAACACCAACGTGGTTCAGTACACCTTGCGCAAGCCGGGCTGAGCCTTCTGCGAGCCTGCACCACCATGAGCCAAGCCGTCCTGCCCCACGCTGCGTGTGCGCGCTATGGCTTGCTGGGTTTGCCACTGGCCTTCGTGGCCATGCCCTTGTACGTGGTGTTGCCAGCGCACTATGGCCAGACCCTGGGCGTGCCCTTGGGCCTGCTGGGCGCCGTGCTGCTTGGGGCCAGGCTGGCCGATGCCCTGGTTGACCCTTTGATCGGGCGCTGGGCTGATCGCCTGTTGCACCAGCCCAGGCACGCGGCCGTGGCCATGTGGGCGATGGCGGTTGTGTTGTCGCTGGGTTTTGCTGCCCTGTTCTTCCCGCAGACCAGCGGGCAGGGTGCCTTGTTGTGGTGGTGTGCTGCCACCATGGTATTGACCTTTGCGGCCTACAGCCTGGGCAGTGTGCTCTACCTGGCCTGGGGTAGCCGGCTGGGCGGCAACGTGGCCCAACGCGCGCGCCTGGTGGCCTGGCGTGAAGGCTTCGGCCTGCTGGGCGTGGTGCTGGCCAATGTGCTGGCCGTTCAAGCCGGGCTGGGGTGGACGGCCCTGGTCTTGCTCTTGACTTTGTTGATCGGCGTGGGCAGCCTGGTGCAAGGGCCACGGCCCACCGCCGTTGACGCGGAGTTGGCACCACCGGCGCGCCTGAGCCTGCGCGAGCTGGGCTTGCCCTGGCAGGGCCCGGCCTTCCGCAAGCTGTTGAGCCTGTTCCTGCTCAACGGCGTGGCCAGTGCCATCCCGGCCACGCTGGTGCTGTTCTTCATCCAGGATCGCCTGCAGGCCCACACATGGACTGCCGCCTTCCTGGGCGTTTACTTCCTGATGGCCGCCTTGAGCGTGCCTTTCTGGGTTCGCCTCATTACCCGCCTGGGCCCCATGCGGGCCTGGTCACTGGGCATGGCCTTGAGCGTGCTGAGCTTTGCCGGCGTGCTGATGCTGGGTGCGGGCGATGCGCCGGCCTACCTGCTGATCTGCGTGTGCAGCGGCTGGGCCCTGGGGGCCGACCTCACCGCCCCCGGTACCTTGTTGACCGGCGTGGTGCAGCGGGCCGGGCATGCGGACCAGGCTGAAGGCATGTATGCGGGCTGGTGGCAATGGGCTACCAAACTCAACCTGGCCCTGGCCGCCGGCCTGGCCTTACCGGCCTTGCACTGGCTGGGCTATGCACCCGGCGCGCGTGATGCGCAGGCCTTGCTGTCGCTCACGCTGGTCTATGGCGCCTTGCCCTGTCTGTTCAAACTGCTGTCGCTGGCCTGGTGCTGGCGCTGGCGCAACCTGGCCGCATGAGGACGAACTGATCATGGCGCAACGACGCTTCCACCTTGCTGCTGCCGCCACGGCCTTGCTGGCGATCACGCTGGCCGGCTGTGCCGGCGCACCCATGCCCGCGGACTACGCCCGCGAGCAACCCACGCTGAACCTGCGTGAGTACTTCAATGGCCCGCTGACCGCACACGGCATCTTCACGGATCGGTCCGGGCGCGTGGTCAAGCGCTTCACCGTGCAGATGGTGGGCCGCTGGCAGGGCCAGAACGGTGTGCTCGAAGAAGACTTCACCTACAGCGATGGCAGCAAGCAGCGTCGCGTGTGGCGCCTCACCGACCTGGGCCAGGGGCGCTGGCGCGGCCAGGCCGACGACGTGGTGGGCGAAGCCCTGGGCGAAGTCGCCGGCAACGCCCTGAACTGGCACTACACGCTCAGCCTGCCCGTGGACGGCAAGACCTACGAGGTGCAGTTCAACGACTGGATGTACCTCATGGACAACCGCACCATGCTCAACAAGGCCGTGATGAGCAAGTTCGGCTTCACCCTGGGTGAGGTCACCCTGAGTTTCAGCAAGCCCTGACACCCTAGCCGAGCCTACCCCATGTCCCTCAACCCCCCCATCACCCACTGGGCCGGCCGCACGGTCTGGCTGATCGGTGCGTCCACCGGCATCGGCCGCGCGACGGCCTCGCGGCTGCATGCCCTGGGTGCCCAGGTCATCGTCTCGGCGCGCAACGAGGCGGCCCTGCGGGCCTTCGTGGTGCAACACCCGGGCAGCGAAGCCGTGGTGCTGGATGTGGTGGACGCCGCATCGGTCAAGCTGGCCGGCGAGCGCGTGCTGGCGCTGGCACGCCAAGGCCGGCTCGACATGGTGGTGTACTGCGCCGGGCACTACAAGCCCATGCGCGCGCAGGACTTCGATCTGACCGAGGCCATGCGCCACCAGCACATCAACTACGACGGGGCGCTCTACGTGCTGGACGCGGTGCTGCCGACCCTGCTGCAGCAAGGCGGCGGGCACCTCAGCCTGGTGGCCAGCGTGGCGGGTTTCCGGGGCTTGCCCAAGGCGCTGGCCTACGGGCCCACCAAAGCGGCGCTCAACAGCCTGGCCGAGACGCTCTACCTGGACCTGAGCCCGCAAGGCATCGGCGTGTCGGTCATCAACCCGGGCTTTGTGGCTACGCCCATGACGGCGCACAATGACTTCAGCATGCCGGCCTTGCTGACGCCCGAGCAGGCCGCTCACGAGATGATCTCGGGCTGGGAGGCGGGCGCGTTCGAGATCCATTTCCCGCGGCGCTTCACCCTGTGGCTCAAGCTGCTGCGCCACCTGCCGCATGCCCTGTACTTCCCTGCCGTGCGCCGGGTCACCGGCCAATGAGTTGAAGGAGCACCCCATGAGCGTCACCCCCATGCCTTCCAGCCGCACCGACGTGGCCCACCAGGCCATGCCGCTCATCGTGGCGTTTTTCGAGAACCTCAAGGAAGAAGACCTGTCCGAGCTGGCCCGCCTCTACGCCCGCGAAGCCCGTTTCAAGGACCCGTTCAACGAGGTGCAGGGCCTGCTGGCCATCGATGCCATCTTCCAGCACATGTTCCAGACGCTGGACTTGCCGCATTTCGTGGTCAAGGAGCGCATGGCGCAAGGGCAGCAGGCCTTCCTCACCTGGGATTTCCGCTTCCGCTTCAAGGGCCAGCCGAACTGGCAGACCATCCACGGCGCCACGCGCCTGCAGTTCGACGCCCAGGGCCTGGTGATCGAGCACCGCGACTATTGGGACGCGGCCGAGGAGCTGTACGAAAAGCTGCCCGTGCTCGGCACCCTGCTGCGCTGGCTCAAGCGGCGGGTGATGAGCTGAACAGGGTGAGGACGCGCCAGGCAAAAAAAACCCCGCCACGAAGGCGGGGCTGCGCAACCCTGTGATTTTGTGAAGGGGCCCGTCGCCAGCCGGCGCGAACCGCGTGTTTTCCCTCTCCCTGGAACCGTGTGACAGCACGATTCAAAAATGTAGATGGAACCGACACGATCCATATCCCTCCGTGGGGGGATAAACGGCAGGGCGCCTGCATGGGCCAAGCCAAGTCCCCAGGAGGGATGGGGGCTTGCGCACCTGGCGCCCACTTAAATAGGGGGGTGCTTGTGCACAAAGGCACGTGAGGGCACCTGATGGCCTGGCCAACCCTCAAGTTGGGGGATGACGGCACCGATGGACAAGTCATGATGGCCTTGAGGACCAAGGAATGGGCCTTATCTACAAGGCAAGCCTGAAGGACCACGGAGTAGTTCATGCACATGCTTTACAACTCGGACAGCTATGCGGTCGTCCAGATCGAGCTGCCGGCCACGGAAATCCTGCTGTCGGTTGACCCGTCAGCCAGCCTCAAGCGGGGCGGCTACGAAATCGTGGACAAGTTTGCCCGCAAGGAACTCTTCATCGAAGGGGCCCTGGCCGAATCCTTCAAGGAAGGCGTCGAAGCCCTGATCGAGACCTCGCCCAGCGTCGAGGAGTTCGATGCCTACCTGGAACGCTTTGCCGGCATGGCGCAGCAGCCGGTCGTGATGCATTGAACAATTTGTTTGATTTGCGCGCCTGAAACGGCTCAAGTGCACCCCCTCACGCGTCGAAAACCGATCACGTCAAGAAGTGATTGATCGGGTCTGGCGCGAGGTCCCCCTGCAAGGAGGGCCTTTATGGGGAAATGCGCATGTCACAACAATGGATGGAGCCGCATTACGACGCGGTGCTGCTGCTGGCAGCCTCCGCGATCGGCGTGTATGCCCTTTATTTGCAAAGCCTGGTGGTGCGCCGCGTGCGCGCCCATGACCGGGATACCGCCTTCACCTGGTTGCTGGGCGGCGCCCTGAGCGTTGGCACGGCCATCTGGGCCGAAGGCCTGCTGGGCCTGATTGCCTTGAAGCTGCCCTTGCAGTTGGGCTATGTCCGCGCCATCGTGCTGGCGGCCTGGTTGCCCGCCGTGGTGCTGGGCGCGGGCTCCATCCGCATGTATTGCCAGCCCAGGCTGGCCATGCACATGCGGGTGATGGGCGGGCTGATGGTCAGTGCGGCCGTCTGCCTGCTGAACTTCATCATGGTCTCGTCCGTGGTGCTCAAACCCTCTGTGCAATGGGACCCCCGCTATGTCGGGGCCGCCGTTGGCGTGTTGCTGCTGGCCAGTGCGGCCGGCTCGGTGCTCGTTCGCTGGGCGCTGGAGGGCTCCTTGCGGCATGCGCGAACGCTGGCCGTGGCCGCTCTGGTGGCCATCCTGTTCCGTGCCGGGCAGATGCTGTTGATTGCCGCTGTGAACGTGCCGGTGGGCGCGGTCAGCGTCAGCGGCGATCAGATGTCGGGCGACTACCTGCAACTCTTGCTGACGGCCCCCGTCTTCCTGCTGCTGGCCGTGGTGCACCTGGGCACCGTGCTGGACGACCGTGCCATGCGTGGCCAGGCCGCCTTGAAGGCCTCGCTGCAGCAAGCGCAGGCGGCGCTGGAGGAGGCCGCTCAGCAGGACCCGTCCACCGGCTTGTTCAACCGCCAGGGCTTCGAGAAACACCTGCGCGCTTTGCTGGAAGACCAGGGTAGCGAGGTGAAGTCGTTGTGCGTGTTCCGGCTCAGCCTGGATGGCTTCAAGTCCCACGTGGAAAGTTACGGCCATGACATGGGCGACGCCATCGTGCGGCATCTGGCCGGGCGCCTGCAAGGCCTGGTGCGCGAGGGTGACGTGCTGGCCAGGTCGGACACCGATGAGTACCTCCTGCTGTGCAAGGACCTGTCTGACGAGCACGTGATGGCCCAGCTGGCGCAGCGCCTGGGCGAGGCCATCCACGAGCCCTGCCTGATCCGTGACCAGGATGTGGTGCTCAGTGCTTCCATCGGCATCGCCAGCTTCCCCGCCAGCAACAATGTGGACCAGTTGCTGGGCCATTCGCTGGATGCCATGTTGACGGCCCGCAAGGCCGGTGGTGGTGCGCACTGCCTGTATGAGCGCGGCATGGACCGCACCGGCGCGGAGCAGATCGAGATGCAGCGCGATCTGCGCCACGCCATTGCCCGCAACGAGTTGACGCTGTACTTCCAGCCCAAGCTGCACGCGCAAGACAAGACCCTGGCCGGCGTGGAGGCCTTGCTGCGCTGGACGCATCCGCAACGCGGCATGGTCAGCCCGGTGGACTTCATCCCCGTGGCCGAGCGATTCGGCCTGATCGGCGAGCTGGGCTTGTGGGTGCTCAACGAGGCCTGCCGGCACATCCGCATCTGGCACGATGCGGGCCTCAACGTGCCCGTGGCCATCAACCTCTCGGCGCACCAGCTGCGGCAACCCGATCTGGAGCTGCGTGTGCGCGATGCGCTCAAGCGCCATAGGGTGCCCGCCCGCATGCTGATCATGGAGATCACCGAGTCCACTGCCATGGACGATATCGAGGCCTCGCTGCGCGTGTTCGACATGCTGGACACCATCGGGGTGCGCCTGTCCATCGACGACTTCGGCACCGGCTACTCCAGCCTGAGCTACCTGCGCCGCCTGCCGGCCCGCCAGCTCAAGATCGACCGCAGCTTCGTGAACGACCTGGCTGCGAGCCTGGATGCGCAGGCCATCGTGGAGGCCGTGGTGCGCCTGGCCCATGCCCTGGGCCTGGAGGTGGTGGCAGAAGGGGTCGAGACGCCTGAGCAGGCCTTGATCCTGACCCGCTTGCAATGCGATGAGTTGCAAGGCTTCCTGTATGCCGTCCCCATGCCTGAGGCGGCCTTGCTGGCCTGGTTGGTGCAGCATGGCGTCCAGGTGCAGAACGCGGCACCTGTGCCGGTGCACGCAGGTCACGAAGAAGAGGATTGGCGCGTCTGGGGGGAACAGGAGCTGGCCCGTTCATCATGAGCGCCGTGCAGACCTCCGTGTCACCCTGGTGGTGGATGCTGCTGGCGCTGCTGGGTGTGGCCGTGCTGATGTCGGTGCTGCGGGCCTGGCTGGCCTCCCGCGAGCGCGACCGCGAGGCCGACGAGCAGGGCACCACCCGTGCACCGCCACCGGTAGAGATCCCCACGCGCTTGACGCCCGATGTGCAGGACCCGGTCACCGGCCTGGCCACGCGGCTCTTGCTGGAAGACCAGCTGGCCGCTGCCGCCATGCGGGCCGAAGCCCGCAAGCGCCGCCTGGCCTTGCTCTACATCGACCTGGACGGCTTTCGGCCTTTCAACGAGGCCTTTGGCCATGCCTGTGGCGACACCTTGCTGCGCGAGGTCGGGCAGCGCCTGTCCAGCATGGGCCGCGCCACCGACACCGTGGCCCGCATGGGCGGCGACGAGTTCCTGATGCTGCTCGATGGTGACCCGGACAGCGCCTCGGCTGCCCTGGTGGCCGATCGGGTTTGGCACAAGCTGCAGCAGCCCTATCAGATCGATGGCAAGGACGTGCGCCTGTCATGCTCGATCGGCATCGTGCTCTACCCCGAGCACGGCCCGCGCGCCAAACTGATTGCCCGCGCCGACGCCGCGATGATGGCGGCCAAGCGGGCCGGCGGCAACATGCATTGCTTCTATGAAGCGCGCATGGACCACGATGCCGAACGCACTTTTGACCTGCACCGCGAGCTACGCAGCGCCATTGAAACGCATACCGGCCTGGCCTTGCACTACCAGCCCCAGATCGACGGGCGCACCGGCCAGATCACCGGCGTTGAAGCCCTGGTGCGCTGGCAGCACCCCGACCGCGGCATGCTGAGCCCGGCCGATTTCATCCCGATTGCCGAGCGCTTTGGCCTCATCGCCGCATTGGGCGAATGGGTGACCGATGAAGCCTGCCGCCAGGTGCGCGCGTGGCTGGATGAAGGCGTGCGCCTGCACGTGGCCATCAACCTCTCGGTGCACCAGTTGCGCCAGCCCGATCTGGTGGAGCTGATCCAGGCCGCCCTGAGCATCCATGAGGTGCCGCCCGAGCTCATCACTTTCGAGGTGACCGAGTCCGCCGCGATGGAGGATGCCAAAGCCTCGCTGCGCCTCTTCGAGCAGCTCACGCAGATCGGCGTGCAGCTGTCCATCGATGACTTTGGCACCGGCTACTCCAGCCTCAGTGAGCTGCGCAAGCTGCCGGTGCGCCAATTGAAGATCGACCGCAGTTTCGTGCAGAACATCGACAAGGAAGACGATGCCCGGGCCATCGCGCGGGCGGTCATCAAGCTGGCCCATGCCCTGGGCCTGCAGGTGGTGGCCGAGGGCGTGGAAACCGAGGCCCAGCAGGGCCTGCTGATGCGCTGGGGCTGCGACCAGATGCAAGGCTATCTGTTTGCCAGGCCCATGCCGGCGGCGAACCTGCGCCTGTGGGTGGCCGGCGACGAGGTGCCAGCCAGGCGGGCGAGCTTTCGTGCCTCGCTGTTCAACCAGGGCAGCGATCAGGACGAGCCTGAAGACGAGGGCTGAAGCGCGTTCAGCACCTGTCGGCTCATGCCCTGCGCCAGCTCGTGTTCCAGCACGAAGGCCTCAATGCCCAGGTCCTGACGCAGCAGGCGAGCCTCTTCTTCGCTGGCCGCATGCACCAGGATGCTCGCGGACGCATTGAGTTCGCGGGTCATGTCCACCAGTTGCCGGATCAGCAGGCTGTCGGGGGTGGTGATGACCAGGGCCGCCGCGCGGGCGATGTGGGCCTGGATCAGGGTGGCCGGGTCGCGCAGGTCGCCGGTCACGGCGGCCACATGGGTCTGGCGCAGCTTGTCGACCGTGTCGCGGTTTTCTTCGGCCACCACGAAGTGCACGTGCTCGGCCTGCAGGCGCTGGGCAATCTGCTTGCCGATGACGCCGTAGCCGACGATCACCACCTGGCCGGTCAGGCGGGCCGGGTCCACCGTGGTGGGCAGCTGGGCCAGCGGGTCATCACGCGCTTCCAGGCGGCGCGCCAGCGCCGAGCGTTCGCGGATCCAGTTCAGCGCGGGCTCCAGCGAGCCAAAGAGCGCGCTGTTGACCGCGATCGACACCAACGCCCCGGCCAGGATCAGGTCCTGCCCCTCCTTTTGCAGCAGGCCCAGGGACACGCCCAGCCCGGCCAGGATGAAGGAGAACTCGCCGATCTGAGCCAGGCTGGCGCCCACCGTGAGCGCCGTGTTGAGCGGGTAGCGAAACAGCAGCACCAGGGCCACGGCGGCCAGCGTCTTGCCCACCAGGATGATGGTCACGGTCAGCAACAGCTTGCCCGGGGCGTGCCACAGCACGGAGGGGTCAAACAGCATGCCCACCGACACGAAGAACAGCACGGCAAAGGCGTCGCGCAAGGGCAGGGACTCGTCAGCGGCGCGGTGGCTGAACTGCGAAGCCTGCATCATCATGCCGGCAAAGAAGGCACCCAGCGCAAAGGACACATCGAACAGCTTGGCCGCGCCAAAGGCCACGCCCACGGCGGTGGCGACCACGCACAAGGTGAACAGCTCGCGCGAGCCCGAGCTGGCCACCCACCACAAGACCTTGGGGAAGACCTTGCGCCCCACCAGCAGCATGGTGGCCACAAAGCCCATGACCTTGGCCAGCGTGAGCGCGATGGTCAGCCACAGGGCCGGGGATTGCGGTGCGGCCGCGGCTGCGCCCGTTGCCGAGCCCACCACCGTGCCCGTTTGCATCATGGCGGCAAAGGCGGGCAGCAGCACCAGCACCAGCACCATGACCAGGTCTTCCACCACCAGCCAGCCCACGGCGATGCGCCCATTGACCGAGTCGATCAGGCCGCGTGCCTCCAGCGCCCGCAGCAGCACCACGGTGCTGGCCACCGACAGGCACAGGCCGAACACCAGCGCGCCGCCCCAAGGCCAGCCCCAGGCGTGGGCCGTGAAGGCACCCAGGGCGACGGCCACCAGGATCTGCACGATGGCACCGGGGATGGCGATGCGCCGCACGGCCAGCAGGTCAGCCACCGAAAAGTGCAGGCCCACGCCGAACATCAGCAGCATCACGCCGATCTCGGCCAGCTGCGAGGCCAAGTGGACGTCGGCCACGAAACCAGGTGTGGTCGGCCCGATCACCACACCGGCCATCAGGTAGCCCACGAGCGGTGGCATGCGCAGGCGCGTGGCGATGAGGCCCATGACCAGCGCCAGGCCGAAGCCGGTGGCAATGGTCGAGATCAGGCTGACGTCATGGGGCATGGGCTCACAGGTCCTGGTCGTATTGGTAAGGGGGCAGGGCGGCACCGCAGTGCCAGCAGAACTGCGCTTCGGCCGTGTGGCCCTCGGTCAGGCAGCGCTGGCAGGTGCGGGTGGTGGGGCGCTTGGCGGGGCTCCCGCGCTGCGCGGCCATCTCGGCCGTCACGATGCCGGTGGGCACGGCCAGCACGCTCCAGCCCAGCAGCATCATCAGCGCCGAAATGAGCCGGCCAAAGTCGGTCTTGGGGGTGATGTCGCCAAAGCCCACCGTGGTCATGGTGGTCACCGCCCAGTACATCGATGTCGGGATGCTGGTGAAGCCGTTGGCCGAGCCCTCGACCACGTACATGACCGTGCCCATGATGAGCACCACCATCATCACGAAGGTCAGGAAGACCATGATCTTGCGGCGGCTGGCCCGCAGCGCCACGGCCAGGGCGGTGTACTCGGCCACATAGCTGCCCAGCTTGAGGATCCGGAAGATGCGCAGCAGGCGCAGGATGCGCACGTCCATGAGGGCGCTGGCCTCGGGCATCAGCAAGGCGAAGTAGGTGGGCAGGATGGACAGCAGGTCGATCAGCCCGAAAAAACTCAGGGCATAGGCCAGCGGGCGGCGCACGCACAGCAGGCGCAGCAGGTACTCCAGCGTGAACAGGCCGGTGAAGACCCATTCCAGCGCGTCGAAGGCCAGCCCCCAGCGCGCCTGGATGCTGGCCACGCTGTCCACGGTGACCACGCCCACGCTCAGCAGGATCAGGGCGATCAGGGTCTTGTCGAAGGCCCGCCCCTCGCGGGTGTCGGCCTCGAAAATGATGGTGTACAGGCGCAGGCGCCAGCCACTCAAGGGTTTGTCCAGGGGGTCCTTGTGCATAGGGTGGTTATACGTCAGGTCGGCATGGTCTCGGCAAGTCCTTAAAATGGCGGGATGAACACCGCCGCCAACCTCGCGCCCGTCGCCCGCCGCCCCTACACCCGCGCAGCCCAGCTGCCAGAGATCATGCGCCAGCGCATCGTGGTGCTGGACGGCGCCATGGGCACCATGATCCAGCGCTACAAGCTGGGCGAGGCCGACTACCGGGGCACGCGCTTTGCCGAGCACGGCAAGGACCTCAAGGGCAACAACGAGCTGCTGCAGCTGACCAAGCCCGAGGTGATCAGCGAGATCCACGAGAACTACCTCAAGGCCGGGGCCGACCTGATCGAGACCAATACCTTCGGCGCCACCACCGTGGCCCAGGACGACTACGACCTGCCCGAGCTGGCCTACGAGATGAACGTGGCCGCCGCCCGGCTGGCCCGCGCCGCCTGCGACAAGTACAGCACGCCGGACAAGCCCCGCTTCGTGGCCGGCGCCATCGGCCCGACCCCCAAGACGGCCAGCATCAGCCCGGACGTGAACGACCCCGGTGCCCGCAATGTTGATTTCGACACCCTGCGCACGGCCTACTACGAGCAGGCCAAGGCCTTGCTGGAGGGCGGCGCCGACGTCATCCTGATCGAAACCATCTTCGACACCCTCAACGCCAAGGCCGCCATCTTCGCGGTGGACCAGCTGTTTGAAGACACCGGCGAGCGCCTGCCCATCATCATCTCCGGCACGGTGACGGACGCCTCGGGCCGCATCCTCTCAGGCCAGACCGTGAGCGCCTTCTGGCACTCGGTGCGCCACGCCCACCCGCTGGCCATCGGCCTGAACTGCGCCCTGGGTGCCACGCTGATGCGGCCCTACATCGAGGAGCTGTCCAAGATCGCGGGCGACACCTTCGTGAGCTGCTACCCCAACGCCGGCCTGCCCAACCCGATGAGCGACACGGGCTTTGACGAAACGCCCGAGATCACCGGCGGCCTGGTCGAGGAGTTTGCCAAGGCCGGCTTCCTCAACATTGCCGGTGGCTGCTGCGGCACCACGCCCGATCACATCGCGGCGATTGCCAAGCGCGTGAGCGCCTACAAGCCGCGCTGCCTGCATGAAGGCAACACGGGCTTTTTGAGCGGCCTGCAGGCGGCCTGACCGTCTGAAGGCTTGGCGGCCGACGACCCGGCCTCAGGCAGCCTTGAAGAAGCCCAGCAGGCTTTCCAGCTGGGCGGACTGGTTGTGCATGGTGTCGGCCGTGCTGGCCAGCTCTTGCGAGGTGGCGTTGTTCTGCCCGGCGATCTCATGCAGCCGCACGATGACCGTGTTGAGCTGCGTCACGCCTTGCGACTGCTCGGCCGAGCTGGCCGCGATCTCCTGGACCAGGGTGGACGTTTGCTGGATGGCCGGCACGATGTCGCTCAGCAGCTTGCCGGCGTTTTCGGCCAGGCCCACGCTGGTGTCGGCCACCTGGCCAATTTCCAGGGCGGCTTCTTGCGCGCGTTCGGCCAGTTTGCGGACCTCATCGGCCACCACCCCGAAGCCCTTGCCATGCTCGCCCGCCCGGGCCGCTTCCAGCGCGGCGTTGAGCGCCAGCAGGTTGGTGCGGTAGGCGATGTCGTCGATGATGCCGATCGTGCTGGCGATGCGCTTCATCGCGTCCACCGTGTCCTTGACGGCTTCACCGCCCTGCGCTGCATCGGCCGATGACTGCGCCGCGACGGCGTCGGTCTCTTGCGCATTGGCGGCGTTGTGCTCGATGGCGGCACGGATCTGCTCGATCGAGCTGCTGGTGGTCGCCACGCCTTGTGTCTGCTCGGCGGTGGAGGCGCTCAGGTTCTGCGCGGTCCGGGCCACTTCCGATGCGGCCTGGGACAGCGAGGCCGACGCCTGGTGCACATCGGCCACGATGCTGGCCACGTTGCCCGTCATGGTGTGCACGGCGTGCATCAGGCGGCCAGTCTCGTTGCGCCAGTTGTCGATGCGCTGCAGGCGCACGTCACCGGCGGCCACCCGCTGGCAGACGCGCACAGCCTGCTCCAGCGGCCGGAAGAGGGCGGTGTGCATCAGGTGGCCCAGGTACAAGGCCGAGCCCAGCCCCACGCCCAGCAGGGCCTGGGGTGGCACGCCCGGCCATTGAGCATACAGGCCCAGCAAGCACAGCGCGAACAGGCCACACAGGCCGTACACACGGGTTT
>NZ_JACPYU010000022.1 GCF_016195855.1 Aquabacterium sp. | reverse complement strand
GCGAACCGCGCACACCGACGCAGGTACCGATCGGGTCAACGCGCTTGTCATGCGACAGCACGGCGATCTTGGCGCGCGAGCCGGCATCACGGGCGCAGCTCTTGATTTCCAGCAGGCCTTGCTCGATTTCGGGCACTTCCTGGCGGAACAACTCGATCATGAAGTCAGGCGCCGAGCGCGACAGCATGATTTGCGGGCCGCGGGCCAGCGAGTCCACGCCCAGCATGTAGGCACGAACGCGGTCACCGGAGCGCAGGTTTTCCTTGGGGATCATCTCGGAGCGCTTGAGGCGGCCTTCGACGCGGCCCGACTCGACGATGATGTCGCCCTTGTCCAGGCGCTTGACGGTGCCCACGAAAATCTTTTCGCCGCGAGACAGGAAATCGGTGAGCAACTGCTCACGCTCGGCATCGCGGATCTTTTGCAGGATGACCTGCTTCGCAGCTTGCGCACCGATACGGCCAATGGGCACGGACTCGATGGACTCTTCGATGTAGTCGTCGACTTCGATGTCAGGAATCTGTTCCTGGGCCTCAAACAGCAGGATTTCAGCGTCAGGCAACTGCAGACCAGCCTCGTTGGGCACCACGTGCCAACGGCGGAAGGTTTCGTACACACCGGTTTCGCGGTCGATCGCCACACGGATATCGACTTCGCCAGGGTACAGCTTCTTGGTTGCAGAGGCCAGGGCGGACTCGACCGCACCAAACACCACATCACGGTCCACGCTCTTCTCGCGAGAGATAGCGTCCACCAACATCAGCAATTCGCGATTCATTTCTTCTGACCTCCGAGTTCTTGCGCCTCATCTACGGCAACATCACCAGCAGCCGGGGTTGCCACCCGACCGCTACGCCCTTTGAAACTCACCTCAGGCACCAGACGCGCCTCGCGAATTTCATCAAGCGTGAAACCTAAAACCTCATCCACTTCCTGAGGCTGCACGATGCCTTTGGCCTGGTCCTTGGCCAACTTCTTGGCGGCCGTCTTGGACAGGGGCTTGTCGGCATCCGGCGCCTTGAGCACCAGTCCCCAGGCCTGACCCGATTCGATCAGGGCAGGATCCGCATCCTGTGATTGACACAAGATGCCACTGTATTTCTTGCGCCCCTGGAAAGGCACCTTCAGCGAGATCGCGACCTCTTCACCCACGAAACGCGCGAAATGCGCCGGGGTCTTGAGCGGGCGATCCACGCCGGGCGAGGACACCTCCAGGCGAGCGTAATCTGCGTCGATCGTTTCCAGTGCATATTGCAACTGGCGCGTGACCTTTTCGCAATCATCCACCGTGACCAGATCGCCGGGCAGATCGTAGGCCTGCTCAGGCAAGCGATCGATGTACACGCGCAGCAGACCTTGCGTACTGCGTTCGCAGTCCACAAGCTCGTACCCGAGGCCGGTTACGGTGGTTTCAACTACTTTGAGCCAGGTCATTCAGTCGTAAAAACGATCAGTCAAGCGATCTTCAAAAACGGTCGAGCAAAAAAAATGGGCTGGAAGACCCGCCCATTCGTGACAAACACGAGACGTGCTGCTTTGTGCCTTGCACCTGGCTTGCGTCAGGTGCGACCATGCAAAAACGTGGACCGAAGCTAACCAGTTCGATCGACTTGTGCAAAGCCAGGGGCTTGTCCGAAAGCAGCCAATCCCAGATTTTACCCTGAGGAACGCGCTCGATCAAGACTTCGGCCACAAATTCTCTTTTATGCACATTGCCATGCCAAAATCCGCGCCTGGTTTAGCACCCCTTATGGAGACCTCATGGGATTTCTTGCTGGCAAACGCCTGCTGATCACCGGCCTGCTGTCCAACCGCTCGATCGCCTACGGCATCGCCAAAGCGTGCAAGCGCGAAGGCGCCGAACTGGCCTTCAGTTATGTGGGCGAGCGCTTCAAGGACCGGATCACCGAGTTCGCCAAAGAATTTGACTCCGAACTGATCTTTGATTGCGACGTTGGCAGCGACGAGCAGATCGACGCCATGTTCGCGGACCTGGCCAAGGTCTGGCCCAAGTTCGACGGCTTCGTGCACTCGATCGGTTTCGCCCCCCGCGAGGCCATCGCTGGCGACTTCCTGGAAGGCCTGACGCGCGAATCCTTCCGCATCGCCCACGACATCTCGGCCTACAGCTTCCCCGCCATGGCCAAGGCTGCCCTGCCCTATCTCAATGAGCGCGCCGCGCTGGTGACCCTGTCGTATCTGGGGGCCGAGCGCATCGTGCCGGCTTACAACACCATGGGGCTGGCCAAGGCCTCACTGGAAGCCAGCGTGCGCTACACCGCATCGAGCCTGGGGCCCAAGGGCATCCGCGTCAACGGCATCTCTGCCGGCCCCATCAAGACGCTGGCAGCGTCAGGCATCAAGGGCTTCAGCAAGATCCTGAGCGTGGTGGAAGAAAACGCGCCACTGCGCCGCAACGTGACCATCGAGGACGTGGGCAACGTGGCCGCGTTCATGCTGTCGGATCTGGCTGCCGGCGTGACCGCCGAAATCACCTATGTGGATGGCGGCTTCAGCCACGTCATGGCTGGCGGCAACGACTGATTGCCATCTGGCGCAAACGCAGAGGCACCCTCACTGGTGCTTCTGCCGGTAAGCCGCCGGGGTCATGCCCACCACCTTCTTGAACAGGCGCCCGAAGGCCACCCGGTCCTGGTAACCCACGCGGGCCGCCACCTCAGGGACAGCCAGGCGCTCCGACTCCAACAAGTCCTTGCTGCGTTCAATGCGCACCGCCTGCAGATACTGAACAGGTGTCATGCCCGTGGCCGCCAGGAAGCGCCGCTGCAAGGTGCGCACACTGACGTGCACCTGGGCCGCCATATCCTGCAGCCCCCACTCCTCCTGATAGCGAGCCTCCAGCAGATCCTGGAGGCGTTTCATCTCCTTGTCTGCGTGGCGCCGCATGCCCAGTGAGGGCACGAAGCGCGATTGGGGGCCGCGACTCAGGTCTGTCACCAACATGGCCGCCAGCCCCCGAACTGTGGCTCGATCCGTCAACAGCTGCACGGCGAGCAGGCACGCGTCAACCCCAGCCAGCGAACCGCCCGAGCAGATCAGGCCGCCTTGCTGCACGAGGTTTTCGCCAGCATCGACCTGCACATCCGGGTAGCTGGCTTGCAGCCCGTCAGCCAGCAGCCAGTGCGTCGTCGCGCGCTTGCCCGCCAGACGTCCTGTCGCGGCCAGCATGTAGGCGCCCGTGCACATGGCCACCACCAGCACGCGCTCGGGCAGATCACGCAGGGCCGCGACCAGCCGGCCGTTGCACTTGACTGCAACTGCCCCCTGGGTCCACATGGAGGGCACCACCACCAGGTCCATGCCGGACAGCAGCGTGATGCCACCCTCCACCGTCAACTCGCCATCGGGATGGCGCACAGGTGCGCCGTCATCGCTCACCCGCGTCAACTCGAAGCGGTGCGCGCCCGGCATCAGGTTGGCCATGCGAAATACGTCCATCAGGAGGCCCAAGCTGGCCAGGCTGGCCTGCGCACAGACCAGCACACCCACCCGGTGAACACGCCGCTCCTGGCGCGGCACCTTGGCTTGAGCCGTCAGGCGGCCCGCTTTGTCCAGATCAGCATCAAAGATGTCCATTGCGCCAATTGTAGGGGCCCGTCACCCTGGACAGAATGACGCTCATGACTGCTTCGCCCCCAATGAACTCCGCTGACGCCGCACGCCTGACGCTCTACACCTTCGCCATGTCGCACTACAGCGAGAAGATTCGCTGGACGCTGGACCACAGCCGCATCCCCTACCGGGAGGTCTGCATGACGCCGGTTTTTCACATGGTGCCAGCCCTGCGCATGGGCAAGAGGGGGCAGACCACGCTGCCCATCCTCCAGACGCGTGCCAAAGCCATCCAGGACAGCCCCCGCATCCTGGACTGGTTGACCGAGAACCTCGGCCCACTGGATGTCCTGCCTCAAAGCGGCATGCAACAGATTCGCGCAGTGGAGCAGCGCTTTGACGCCATCGGCAAAGACGTGGCGCGCTTTCTGTATGCCAACAGCTTCGGCACGGCCGACGAGCACATCAAACGCCTGTGGACGGACTACGCCAGCCCCGGCCAAGCAACATTCATCCGCGGCGCCTACCCCGTCATCCGCTGGGCATTCAAACGCAAGCTGCACATCACTCCCAAGCGCAGCGACATCGCGCGCGAGCGCATCACGCAGGTCATTGACTGGCTGGAGGCTCAACTCAAGGATGGGCGCACCTATCTCGTCAATGACCGCTTCTCGGCAGCCGACATCACCGCCGCCGCTCTGCTGGCACCCATCGCCTGCCCGTCGGAGCACCCCGTCTATGGCGACCCGCAGTTCGCCCAGAGCATGGCCTCGGCCATCGCCCCCTGGCGCCATCGCCCAGCCCTGCAATGGGTCAGGCAGATCTATGCCTTGCACCGGGGCGAGCTCCAGGGCGGCGCGTTTTCGCCACAAGCCCAAAGACTGCGTGCCTGAATGACCTGGATCACGCCGATGATGACGCCTTGCCCTATGCACTACCCTGCGGGCTTGGCAGAATCAAAGCGTGTACCGGAGAAATCACATGGACAAACAAGAATTGGCAGCGTTGTTGAAGAAGCTGCAAGCGGAACTCGAATCGGGCCAGCCCGTTGATGGCCAACTCAAGCAGCAACTGCAGGCACTTGATCAGGATATCCAGAAGGTATTGGCGCAAGGCAGCCCTGTGGCCCGCGATGCCGACGAAGCCTCGCTGGGGGAGCGCGCCACGGAAATCGAGGCACGGTTTGCCAGCGAACACCCCTACCTGGCCAGCACACTGCGTGACGTGATGGACACGCTCGGCAAGATGGGCATCTGAGGTGGCGCTAGGGCGGCACAGCGCCCGTTTCAAACAAACAAGCGTCATAAACGCCCTGCGCAACCATCTGTTTTGCCAGAGCACGCCAAAATCATTCAGTCCGTTTCAAACAGACTGTTGTTTCGAGCGCTTATCACCTAGGCAAGCGCGGCCATGTGCGTCAGGATGCACCGATCACACACTTTCGGGAAACATCACATGACGACTTTCAAGCGTTCTGCAGTGGCCATTCTTCTGTCCGGTGTCGGTCTGGCTGCTTCGGCCATGAGCCCCGTTCAGGATCAGGATCTGAGGCAAATCAGCGGCCAGGACGGGGTGTCCATTGCCGGCGACCTCAACATCAACATCGGTTCCTTTGTCTACAAGGACACCGACCCCACCGGCGGCTCGGTCTCGTTCAACAACATCGGGATCAAAGGCATGTTCGTGATGACCATGGACATCCTGGATGCTGGAGAAATCACCACCTCCATCCTGCAGTCGATGACCAAGTACATCGGCTTTCGCAACGCGGTGCACGAGTCGGTGAAGCTGCTGCCCTATGACGCCGTTGACAACCCCACCGGCGCCGGCATCTACGACGGCGTGTCCGATGTGGTGCAGTTTGCCTTCCCCAACGCGCACCTGGACAGCCGCCTGACACCCAGCATCACGGTGGCGTCCATCACGATGGGCAACAGCAGCAAGTCGTTTGGCAGCTTTGCCATCAACAACATCGACATGCAAGGCACCAAGATCTGGATCTGGGCGCACTGATATCGCGCGCTGTCGGGTAGTCAGACGGGGCGACGCGGCACGGCGGCAAGCAAGATCTTCGTGTAGTCGTGCTGCGGGGCTTCAAGCACTGCTTGCGCCTCGCCCTGCTCCACCACCTTGCCTTGCTGCATCACCGCGACATGGTCCGCCAGGTAGGCGACCACGCCCATGTTGTGGGTGATGAACAGCAAGCCCAAGCCCAGTTGTTGCTGCAACTCGCGCAGCAGGTTCAGGATCTGAGCCTGCACGGACACGTCCAGCGCTGACGTGGGCTCGTCGCAGACCAGTACCTTGGGCTCCACGGCCAAGGCACGCGCAATGGCCAGACGCTGCCGCTGACCGCCGGAGAACTCGTGCGGGAAGCGGTTCAGCGCATCTGAGCGCAAGCCCACACGTTCGATCAACTCGCGCACGCGGGCCATGCGCTGATCTGTCGTCCAGTCAGGCCGCAGGATCAGCAGGCCTTCCTGCAAGATGTCCTGCACGCGCATGCGGGGGTTCAAGGAGGCGAAGGGATCCTGGAACACCATCTGCACCGAGCGGCGTGCATTGAACAACTCGGCCGATTGCATGGCAAACAGGTTCTGGCGGCCACTGCTGCTCGTCAACCAGGCTTCACCGGACACCTCGATCTGAGGCTGCCCGCGCAGCAGCTGCACAATCGCGCGCCCTGTCGTGGTCTTGCCGCAACCGGATTCACCCACCAGCGCCAGGGTACGGCCGGCGTGAACAGCAAAGGACACGTCCGACACGGCCTGCACGACATGACGCTGGCGGAACAAGCCGCCGCCCGAGGTGAAACGCACGTTCAGGCCCTTGACCTCCAACAGGCGCTCAGCCGCTGATTCGCCCGCGTTGCCGGCCGATCGCTCGGCCACCTTGGCGTCGACCGTCGCGCCGGCATCCTGCTTGCTCTCCACCGGGAACCAGCAACGCACCACGCTACCGCCCTGCCCCTCCAGGCGCGGCGCTTGCGTCTGGCATTTCGCCTGGGCGCGATCACACCGGGGCGCAAACCGGCAGCCGACAAAGTTCTGCCACAAGGGCGGCACGGTACCGCCAATGGCGGCCAACCGCTGCCCCCGCAAAGCCGCATCCGGCAAGGCCTGCAGCAGGCTGCGGGCATAGGGATGGCGCGGCTGCCGGAAAAAGCGCTCTGCAGGCGCCTCTTCGATGATCTGCCCCGCGTACATCAAGGCCACGCGGTGCGCCATGTCGGCCACCACGGCCAGATCATGGGTGATCAGCAGCAGCCCCAACTGGCGCTCGCTTTGCAGGGCTTTGAGCAAGTCCAGCACCTGCTTCTGGATGGTGACATCCAGTGCGGTGGTCGGCTCGTCGGCGATCAAGAAGTCGGGCTCGGCGGCCAGCGTCATGGCGATCATCACGCGCTGTTTTTGCCCCCCGCTCATCTCGAAGGGATAGCTGTCGATGCGACGCTCGGGCTCCGGGATGCCCACGCGCTTGAGCCAGTCGATGGCTTTGCGACGCGCGAGCGCACCGCGCAAGCTGGTGTGCGCCTCGATGGCCTCGACGATCTGATCACCCACGCGCATGACCGGGTTGAGGCTGGTGGCAGGCTCCTGAAAGATGATGCCTATGCGCCCACCCCGAACGCGGCGCATGCTGGACTCAGGCAGGGCCAGCAGCTCGGTGGGCTTGGCGTCCGGCACCTGGTTGCTCAAGGCCACACGGCCACGCGCCACGCGCCCGTTGTCTGGCAGCAGGCGCATGATCGCCAGCGCCGTCATGCTCTTGCCACAGCCAGACTCCCCCACCAGGGCGAAGGTTTCACCGCGTTGCAGGGTCAGGCTGATGCCATCGAGCGCCTTCACCAGCCCGGCGTCGGCCTCCAGCACCACTTGCAGATCTTGCAGTTGCAACATGGGGCTGATCCTCAGGCAGTCACGGCGGCAGCCGGACGTTTGACAGGGCGAAAAACGCGGGCTCGCGGGTCGAAGGCGTCGCGCACGGCATCGGCAAACAAGTTGGCCGCCAGCACGATGCTCACCATGAACACAAAGGCCGAGGCAAACGACCACCAGACCACGGGGTCGCGTGACATCTCGCCTCGGGCCTGGTTGATCATGCCGCCAAAGCTGCTCATGGACGGGTCCACGCCGATGCCGACGTAGGACAACACGGCCTCGTACAGGATCAGGCCGGAGAACTCGATGACGGTGGTGATCAGCACCAGGTGCATCACATTGGGCAGGATGTGGCGACGCATGATGCGCCAGGGTGTGGCGCCAAAGGCCGTAGCCGCCTGCACGTACTCCAGCTCGCGCAGCTTGAGGGTCTCGGCGCGCAGCAGGCGGCACAGGCCGGCCCAGCCCGTCACGCCCAGGATCACGCACAGCAGGAAGATCTTGAGGTCGGCCCGCTCCAGCCCCGTCTCGAACAGCTCAGGGTGCTTATCGATGAAGACCTGCATCATCAGCACGCACGCGGCGATCAGCAGGATATTGGGCACCGAGGAGAGCACGGTGTAGATGTACTGGATCACATCGTCCACCCACCCCTTGAAGTAACCGGCAGCAATGCCAAAGGCCAGCGCCAGCGGGATGGTGGCGATGGTGGCCAGGCTACCGATCACAAAGGCGGTGCGGATGCTCTTGATGGTGATGTAGAGGATGTCGTTGCCTGTGCGGTCGGTGCCCAGCACGTGGTAGCCCTGCCCCCAACTCAAGGCCACGCCCCAGGACAGCATCAGGGCCATGCAGCTGGCGGTCATCCAGGCAGCACGCCAGGCCAGGGGGTTGTCCTCGCCCATGCGTTTGCGCCACAGCGCAAACAACAGCAAGGCCAGCGTCACGCCACCTGCCGCGCCCAACAACAGGCGCTGCGCCACGTCAGGCGCCCAGCCCTTATCGGCGTCCTGCAGGCCGGCACCGCCATGTTTCAAGCGCGGGAAAGCCCGCTTGGGCAAGGCCGGCAGGCCGTTTTCGTCGAGCACCGGCTTTTCACCCAGCTTGGGCGGCACGGTCTCTTTGGTGAAGCCATACGTGGCCAAAGGCCGCGAATAGCTGTTCTCGCGGCTGTCGATGAGCTTGCGCAAACCCAGGTCCAGCACGGACAGGGTGCGCGTGTCATAGGCTTGGGCGCCTCCATTGACCGCGGGCAAGGCCAGCCTGAAATGCAGGCTGTCAGCCAGGGTCACGGCCAGCATCACGGCCAGCACCACGGCCGAAGCCATACCTGCTGGCGTCACGAACACACGCTGCCAGGTCGCGCGCAGCGACTCGTCCCGGCGCACGGCACGGATGTACTGCACCAGACCCATCAGCATGAGCCACAGCACCGCATCGGTCCACAAAACGACAAGCTTCAATCCCATGTGCGTTCTGCCTTATTGCATCCGGACCCGAGGATCAGCCCAGGTGTAGGCCACATCGATCAGGATGTTGGAGAGGATGTACAGCGCCGAACCCAGGAAGACCATCGAGCGCACGATGGCGAAGTCCTGGCTGGCAATGGCGTCGATCATGTAGGCGCCAAGGCCGGGGATGCCAAAGAAACTCTCGGTCAGCAAGCCGCCCATGAAAAGGCCGGGCAACAGCCCACCCGCGCTGGTGATGATGGGCAGCATGGCGTTGCGCAGCACATGCGCGCCCATGACACGCACTTCACCCAGGCCTTTGGCCCGCGCAGTGCGCACATAGTCCTTGCCAGCTTCTTCCAGAAAGAGCGTGCGGTAGAAGCGCGCTTGCCCGGCCAGGCTGGCCAGCAGCATCAAGCCGATGGGCAGCACCAGGAAGCGCAAGGCGTCCAGGCCATTGGCATAACCAGAGATGGGCGCCAGCCTGGCCATGCGTGAAAACAGGAACTGCCCCGCGATGATGTAGATCAGGCTGGAGATCGACATCATGAACACGCACAGCACCACGCCCCAGAAATCGATCCGCGTGCCCCGGAACATCACCAGCCACAGGGCAAAGATCACGCTGGCCAACAGCCCCAGCAGGAACAACGGCACGGTCAACTGCAGGCTCACGCCCATGCGCTGGCGGATCTGGTAGCCAATGTCGCCTGCGCTGGCGTTGTCTGCTCGCCCGAAATCAAACTTGAACAAGGACACCGAGCGGTCCCAGAACACGGTCTCGGTCAGCTTGCCCGCGCCGCTCACCTTGTCGTTGAACAGCATGGGCTTGTCATAGCCCCGCTCGACCTTCCACTTCTCGATCTGATCGGGCGTGACGCGCTTGCCACCGATGTTCAGGCGCGCCATGTCGTCCGGCGTGTTGACGGTGAAAAAGAGCACGAAGGTGATGAGGTTGACGCCGATGAGGATCACCAGGCCATAGCCGAGTCGGCGCAGCACGTAGTTCAACATCAACGCCTCCTGCTCAATGAGCCGCTGGCATCGGGCGCTTGCGCCGTCTGCATCTCGCGCGCCTTGACCATGCGCACAGCCCACCACCCCATGCCGGCCAATACCAGCACCAGCAGCACCAAAGGCCAGTAGACGGGTTTGTTCCACTCACGCAGGCTGCGCGCCCGTTCGGTGGTGTCGATGCGGTAGTACTGCGCCTGGTCACGCACCATGATGCTGGGTTTGCCGTTGTGCACCCAGCGGTGATAAGCCCCCGATGCATACGGGAAGTAGCCCCAGGACCACGGCGCGTCTTCTTGCAGGATGCGCACCATCTGGTCGATCACGGCCTGTTTGGCCGGGCCATCGTCCATGAAGCGCAGGCGGGCATACAGCTTGTCGTATTCGGGGCTCTGGTAGTTGGCCGCGTTCTCACCATCGTGAACCGACTTGGCACCCGGTCCGTACAGCAGAAAGAGGAAGTTCTCCGCGTCCGGGTAGTCGGCGAGCCAGCCCCAGCTGAAGATCTGGTGCTTGCCACGGCGCACCTTGTCCTGGAACTGGTTGTAGTCGGTGGCACGGATCTCCAGCTGGATGCCCAGCTTGGCAAACTGCTTGCTCGTCCAGTCCAGTGTGGCCTTGGCTTCCGGGGTGGCTGGCGCGCCGTAGTCATAGTTGAGCACCAGGGGCTTGCCTGTCTTCGCGTCACGGCCATCCGGGTAGCCGGCTTCAGCCAGCAGCTTCTTGGCATCCTCGATCGGGCGGCGCACGATCAGCCCGTTAACCAGCTTGTGTGTCACGTGGTTGAGGCCTTCAGGCGTGCCATGGCGGGAGCCGAACACCCCGCCCGGTAGCGGCCCCTGCGCGACCTCACCGGCTGCCTTGGGGAAGATGCGGTTGTACTCGTCCCAATCGATCGCGATCGACAAGGCCTGGCGCAGCTTGCGGTTGCGGATGCGTTGCTCAGGCGTGTCACCTTGCCCGATGACCGGGTCCAGCCAGTTGAAGCCCATGTACTTGCTGGACAAGTCCACATTGCGCGCCAGCACGATGCCCTTGTCGGTGAACTCCTTGTTGAAGTCCGATGAATCTTCCATCTGGATCTTGTAAGCCGTGCCGTAGCTCATCTGGTCGAACTCGGGGATGTCCAGGTAACCCTGACGGAACTTGGTGTCCTGAGGCACCGCTTCCTTCTCGATGTTGAAGACAATGGTGTCGATGAAGGGCGTTTGCTTGCCGCAATCGGCCAACCGCCCTTCCGCCTTGTCCTGGGCCGTGCCCTCACAGGGATACGGCTCGCCTCGGTAGTTCGGATTGCGCTTGAGCACATGGCGGCGGTCCTGCACGTACTCCCACATCATGTAGGGGCCCGTGCCCACAGGCCAGGTGTTGAGCGACAAGCCGTTGTCGGCCATACCAGGCTGGGCGTAGAAAGCATCGGCCTCCCAGGGCACAGGTGCCAGGAAGGTCATGGCCATCCAGTACTTCCACTGTGGGTACTTGCCCATGATGCGGATGCGCAGGGTGTATTTGTCCACGGCCTGCGCGCCCGCCAGCGGCCATTGGCGGAAGTCGAGAAACGGCTTGTCGCGGGTTGAGGCGGGCAGGCCGGCGCGCAGCTTCTTGTCCTCGGCGCGGATCAGCTTGCCGTAATCGGCCAGGCCCACCACGTATTCCGAGAAGGTGCCGAACACCGGCGCCGCCGTGCGCGTGGTGGCATGGCGCTTGATGGCGTAGACATAGTCCTCGGCCACCAGTTCGCGCGTGCCTTGTTGATCGAACTGCCAGGGGCTGCGCTTGTCACCAACTTGGGTGCGGCTCAAGTGGTGATAGAGGTAGTGGCCTTGCGCGTCCTTGGCAAAGGCCGGGTGCGGCGCAAACTGGATGCCGGGTTTGAGCTTGACTTCGTAGACGCTCTCGGCGATCTGGTCAGCCGGGGCATCATCAGGCAAGGCTTGACCTTGCTTGCCGATGTAGTGCGGTGCCACCACGGCCTGGGCGGCCCGCGGGATCAAGGTATAGGGGCGCTTGAGGTAGTGGTAGGCGTACAGCGGCTCGTAGACCTGGTAGGTGTACGGGGTCTCGTTGCTGCTGTAGGACGAGGTCGGGTCCAGGTACCGGGGCGAGCGCTCGTTGAATGCGGTGTACAGCGTGTTGTGCTCTGCGGCGCCCTCCGGATGAGGGCTGTTGTCGCAAGCCTGCAGCGAGCTGGCCAGAAGGCCGACTGCCAAAAGGCGCACAGGCCCTCGCAAACCTTGCCCGAAGGCAAGCAGCCAGTTCAGTGCGCGGAGGATGCTTTCCAGCCAAATGTGCATGGGCCTATTGTGGCTTGGCTTGGGCGGCCTTCAGCCCAGGGGGATCACCACATCACAAAAGCGTCGCGCCCTTGCACCACCAGATTGACCTGGCGCCCCAAAGGCAGCGTCAGCTTCACGGGAACGTGGCCAAACGGCAGGCCAGTCAGGATCGGTGTCTTGACCTGTGTGCGCAAGTAGGCGATGACCGACTTGAGGTTGTAGCCACGGTCCAGCGGCGACTTGCGGTACTCGGTGAAGGCCCCCAGCACGATGGCTTTTTGCTGCGCCAGCACACCGGCCTGATGCAATTGCAGCAAAGCCCGCTCGATGCGGTAGGGGTGCTCATTGACATCCTCAAGGAAAAGCACGCCACCTTTGATCTTGGGGAAGTGGGGCGTGCCCAGCATCGACTGAACGATGGCCAGGTTGCCACCCCACAGGCGCCCGCTGACTTCCAGCCCATCGGCGCCATGCTCGGTGCGGAAACCCACGGCCTCCAGCTCGCCGGTCATGGCCTCCACAAAACAATCCTGGGTGACGTCGTCACCACCCTCGGGGCTGTCTGCACGGCCAAAGTCGTCACAGGCCATGGGGCCGGCCCAGAAGCCCGCGCTCACGCCCTCACCCACCTTGGCCGGGCCTGCTGCCTTGTGCGCCAGGGCGCCCAGTTGCAGCGCCGTCACGTCGCTGTAGCCCACCCAGGCCGCGCCCTGCTCCACGCTGCGCGCCAGCAGCTTCCAGTCGATGCGGTCCAGCAGGCGGCTCAGGCCATAGCCCCCGCGGGTTGCCAGGATCACATCGGGCGCGGCTTGGGCAACGCGGTGGATGGCCGCCAGGCGAACACCGTCCTCACCTGCAAAACGCTGATGCTTGGTCAGTGCCGATTCGTCCACCGCGGCATCGAAGCCGAGCGCCTGCAGACGCTTGGCGGCCTTGCGGACAGGGGCAGCCGCCGGCACGATGCCGGACGGGCTGAAGATGATCAGAGAGGAGCGGGCTTCAGTCATCCCGCTATTCTGACCGAGCCAGCGCGCTCAGAGCCCGCTGCGCTGCGCCTTGGCCAAAGTCTTGACCTGAAAGCTGCCATCGTTGTCAAACAACCAGGCTTCGATCAGGCCGTTGCGGCGCAACTCGGCCTTGGCCGACTCACTCAAGGGGATGTGCGGCGCGCGACGCACCGTCTCAATCGCCCGGGCCAGCATCTCGGGCTGCTCATCGTTCGTGCGCAGCACTTCGGCGCGCCAGTTCTCGGATTCGTCCAGCTTTACGTTCAGCACGATCACCGCGCGCAGCAGTGGCTGGGGATTGCGGTTGTGCACCAGTTGGGGTGAGCCGTCGTACACCGCGTGGGCGAAGTCCCGCTTGATGTCGTCCGGCACGCCGGGAAAGGCGGGCTTGGCCACGGCGAGCAGCAAGCCAGCGACGAAACTGAAACAAATTGTTTTTGCCTGCATGACGGACTCCGAACAAGTGGGACACCTGTTCCCAGCAAGTCACACCGCACGAGGCCTGTCCAGTGGTCGATGAACGGGGCGCGTGAAGGATTTCTCGGCAACTTCGGAAATTGCAGCGGCATGCTGACCCGATTGAGTCGGCCAGCCGCCCTGAGCCACCTCACCGATGGGCAGCCGCGATCCCCGCCGGGCACCATGCTGTATCAATCGTTTACAAAGCGGGCCTCAAGCTTTTCTGAGTGCCACAAGCTTGCGCGCTTTTCATATATCCATAGAAGTAAATATATGTTTTACTCATAATTAAGCATAACGAAAATGCAGTCTTCGCATTAACAAACACCCCATATGAACTTCCAGCAACTGCGTTCCGTCCGTGAGGCCGTACGCCGTGGGTTCAACCTGACGGAAGTGGCCAATGCGCTGCACACCTCCCAACCCGGCGTCAGCCGCCAGATCCGGGAGCTGGAAGAAGAGTTGGGAATTGATCTGTTCGTGCGCGCCGGCAAACGCCTCACTGGCCTGACCGAGCCGGGCGCGCAGGTGCTGCCCATCATCGAGCGCCTGCTGACAGACGCCGAAAACCTGCGCCAGTCCTCACGCGATTTCTCCGAGCATGGCGTGGGCCCGCTGTCGATTGCCGCCACCCACTCGCAAGCGCGTTATGCCCTGCCGTCGGCCGTCAAGGATTTCAGGGAGATGTTCCCTCAGGTCACGCTCAGCCTGCATCAAGGCTCGCCGCAGCAAGTGGCCAACATGCTGATCAACGGTGAAGCCGACATCGGCATCGCCACCGAGTCGCTGGCGCAATACCCGCAACTGGTGACACTGCCCTGCTACACCTGGTCTCACGCCGTCGTGGTGCCGCCCAATCACCCCCTGCTGGACGGTGACCCCTTGACCCTGCAGCGGCTGGCGCAGTTCCCCCTCATCACCTACGACGAGGGCTACACCGGGCGCTCGCACATCGACGACGCCTTCAAGCGTGATGGCATCAAACCCTCGATCGTGTTGACCGCCATGGACGCGGACGTGATCAAGACCTATGTCGAGCTGGGCATGGGGGTGGGCATCGTGGCGGCCATCGCCTTTGACGAAGACCGCGACCTCAACCTGCGCGGCCTTGGCGCAGGCCACCTGTTCGCCGTCAACATGACGCGCCTGGCCTTCCGCAAGGGGGCCTTCCTGCGCAACTACGTGTACAGCTTCATCGAGACCTTTGCGCCACCACTGACACGCAAGGTGGTCGACATGGCTTCAGGCGCCGAGGCGGGCGAGCAGTTCGATATCTGATGACGCGCGGCGTGATCAGCCCTGGCGCGCGACCGAGTTCTGCCCCGCCAGGCGTGCACGCAGCAAGGCCGCACATTCAACCAGCCCGCCCAAAGCGGCCAGGCTCAATACGGCGACCTTGAAAACCTGACGACCAATGGTGTGATGACGGGCCATGCTGGCACTCCCGAGTCCGAATGGATGGAGACGGTAAGAGGCGCCTGTGACACACCTGTGACAAGGTGGGTATGCCACCTGTCGCACGCCTGACATCTGAGCAGGCTAGCTTGCTGGGTTTTGTTCGACTGCCCCAGCACGTCGCCCGACGTCACCCACAGCGTGCCCCAATCTGTCCTGCCTGAACTGGATGAACTGCATCGCCTGATCGAGCTGGGCGGCGCGCACATGGACACCCAGCTCATGTGCAAGGTCCAGATGGGCTCGCACACCTTTGACGTGCTGTCGGTCACCATGGGCAACCCGGATCCTGCAGCGCCGGCCATCGGTTTCTTTGGCGGCGTGCACGGGCTGGAGCGCATCGGTGCCGAGGTCGTGCTGGCCTATCTGGGCAGCCTGGTTCACCGCCTGAAGTGGGACAGCCTGCTGCACACGCTGCTGGGCGAAGTCCGGCTGGTCTTCATGCCCCTGGTCAACCCGGGCGGCCTGTGGCAAGGCACACGCGCCAACCCGCAGGGCGTGGACCTCATGCGCAATGCACCCATCGAAGCCAAGGAAGAGACCCCCTTCCTCATCGGTGGCCAGCGCCTGAGCGCCACCTTGCCCTGGTACCGCGGCCCCAAAGACGCGCCCATGCAGGAAGAAAGCTACGCCCTGTGCCAGACCGTTGAACACAGGCTGCTGACCAGTCCCTTCAGTGCCGCCATCGACTGCCACTCCGGCTTCGGCGTGCAAGACCGCATCTGGTTCCCTTTTGCACACACCTGCGAGCCCATTGCCCACCTGGCCGAGGTGCATGCGCTGCACCGCATCTTCGACCAGGCGCAGGCTTATCACCGCTATGTCTTCGAGCCGCAAAGCCTGCACTACCTCACCCACGGCGACCTGTGGGATCACCTCTATCTGCTGGCGCGTGCGCAGCATCCACAGCATGTCTTCCTGCCTCTGACACTGGAGATGGGTTCCTGGTTGTGGGTCAAGAAGAACCCACGCCAGCTCTTCAGCCGGCATGGCATCTTCAACCCACTCATTGCCCATCGGCAGCAACGCGTCCTGCGGCGCCACATGGTCATGCTGGATTTCATGACGCGGGCCGTGGCCAGCCACGCCCGGTGGCAACCTGACGAGCAGGAGCGCGACCTGCACCACCGCCAGGCATTGGCCCGCTGGTACCCGGAACTGCCTCACCGCAAACACAAAGGCTTGATCCGATGAGCACCTGGATATTGCTGCGAGGCCTGACCCGCGAACAAGGCCACTGGGGCGCGTTCGTGCCCACCTTGCTGGCTGCCCTGCCACCGGGCAGCGAACTGTTGACGCCAGACCTACCCGGCAACGGCGAGCTGCACGCTCAAACCAGCCCGACACGGGTGGAAGACATGGTCGAGGCGCTGCGGGCCGCGCTGGCCGAACAAGGGCACCGCCCGCCCTACAACGTGGTCGCCATGTCGCTGGGGGCCATGGTCACGGTGGCCTGGGCGCATGCGCACCCGCAAGAGCTCACGCGCTGCGTGCTGATCAACACCAGCCTGCGCCCCTTCAGCCCCTTCTGGCACAGGCTGCAGGCGCGCAACTACCCACGGATCTTCAAGCTGCTGCTGACACGCGCCAGCGCCGAAGCCTGGGAGCGCGCCATCATGGCCATGACCACACGCCACCCGGCAGACGCGCAAGCCACGCTGCAACATTGGCTGCAACTTCGGGCGCAGCACCCGGTCAGCACGGCCAACGGTTTGAGGCAGCTCTGGGCGGCCACCCGTTACCGGGCGCCGAAAGCCAGGCCGGCCATGCCCATGCTGGTCCTCAACGCGCTGGACGACCAGCTCGTCCACCCCAGCTGTTCAGCCGCCCTGGCGCAGCGCTGGCAACTGCCTTTAATCAGGCATCCCACGGCGGGGCATGATCTGCCACTGGATGCAGCTCCCTGGGTTGCACAGCAGATTCAGTCCTGGCTGGCGATGCCGGCGCCTCGGCCAGCGGTGCCGGTGAACCCTGGCCCATGACCTGTTCGCCGCCCAGCGCCTCCAGCAAATCGGGGATCAGCTCGATCAACTCGCCCGTGGCAATGGCCGCGTCCGCATCGAAGGCCTCGCCCTTGTCCATCTTGCCCGCGACGGCCATCGGCCCTTCAAACACCACGTCCAGGAAAGCCACCTTCTTGAGCTGCATGGACTCGGTCAGGATGAAGGACACGCGATCACGCCAGGTCATGGCCACACGCGTGGGCACCTTGCCGCTGACGATGTGCTGCTTGACTTCCTCGGTATCCAGATCGTGGCGGGCATAACGCACGATGGACTTCATCTCGTCCGTGGACTTCAACTCGCACTCGCGGTCGATCGTGAACTGATAAGGCGGCTCACCTGTACCCAGCCAGTGCGTCATGGCCACGGCTGGCGACATCTCGGTCTGCACCAAGGTCAGTGCCAGGCCATCCAGCGCCTTGATCAGCATGGTCACAACCTCTTCGGCCTTGGACTGGCTGCCGCTGTCCACCATCAGCAAGCGCTGCTTCGGGGCAACCCAGATGCGCGTCACCGACTGTTTGGTGAAGGCCATGGGCAGCAGCTCCAGCAACGCCTGCTCCTTGAGCTCCTTCATGATCTTCTTGCCGGGCTTGCGACCGGTGGACTTCTCCATCTGCTCGGCAATCTCGTCCACGCGGCGTTTCACCACGGAACCGGGCACCACGCGCTGCTCGGTCATCAGCTTGAGCAAGAGATGGCCATCCACAGCCTCGACCAGGGGCGCATGCGCTTCTCCGCGCGGCTCAACCCAGCCGGAAGACTTCTGCTGCGTGGCACCGCAGGCCACAAAACGCTCTTTGTCCAGCGCTGCCTCCATCGTGGCAGCCTCGGCCGACCAGTCCGGCCCGATTCGATACACCGTCAGATTCTTGAACACGTTCGACCTTCTACAAACCCACCAATGCAAACGCCCCTGACGGGTCAGAGGCGTTGCAACGAGGTATTGAGTGTAGCGGACTGAAGGGGGTCATCCGCCGGTTCGTGTTTCAGCAAAATTTCAGGGCGGATTTCACAATTTCGGATTCAGATCGTTACAAAGCGGGCGATATGAAGGCATACAAACGGGAGTACGTATGCCAATCACGACAGAAGCCCCTGCGGGCCCTGTATGCCGCGCCGAGCTGGACCTCAAGGCCCTGCTCAAGGACATCAACATTCCGCCTCGCCCCAGCTCCCTGGTCGACCTTCAGCTGGAACTGGAGCGGGAAGAACCCCGCGCCGACCGGCTGGTCCACATCGTCAACTCGGACGTGGCCATGTCAGCCGCGCTGCTCAAGCTGGTCAACTCGCCCTGGCTGGGGCTCAGCCGCCGCATTTCGACCGTGTCCGAGGCCTTTGCCATCCTGGGGTTCAAGCGTTGCGAGCACGTCCTCACCGAGATCGCGCTGCGCAAGGTGCTGCCCACCAATGGGCCGGCCCTCTACCGCTTCTGGGACGTCTCGTCCAAACGCAGCCAGGCCATGGGCCTGCTGGCACGCCGCGTGGGGCTGGAGCCCGACACCGCGCAGACCATGGGCCTGTTCGCCGATGTGGGCATCCCGCTGCTGGCCCAGCGTTTTGCCGAGCCCTCCTACATCGACACGCTGGACCATGCCAACCGCAGCGAGCACCCCTTCACCTGCATTGAACAGGATCGCCACGGCACCGATCACACGGTCATCGGCGCCCTGCTGGCCCGCTCATGGGGGCTGGCGCCCGATGTGGCCAATGCCGTGAAACTGCACCACGACTACGACTACCTGGAAGAAAGCCAACCAGGCCAGGTCCATGAACTGATTGCCCTGTGCCTGGTGGTGGAACACATCATCCAGCGGTTTCAGGGCCTCAACGCACACGCCGAATGGGTCAAGGGCGGGCAACGCTCCTTGAGAACCTTGTCCGTGTCTCAGGGCGACGTCGACAACTGGGCCGACGAATTGCACGATCGCTTCGCCCTGGAAGCCTGAAAAGAAAAACCCCCAAGCGATTTCTCACTTGGGGGCTTCTTGTTCTGGCGGAGATGGAGGGATTCGAACCCTCGATACGCTTTTGGCGTATGCTCCCTTAGCAGGGGAGTACCTTCGACCACTCGGCCACATCTCCAGCACAGCTAGCATTCTAGCCCAGAATTAAAGGCTATCAGCCTGTTGCGCTCAAAACAACGCTGATCCGCAACGCAGATCAGGCCTTGGCTTCTTCCAGGCCGAAAGCCTTGTGCAGCGCCCGCACAGCCAGTTCCATGTATTTCTCGTCGATCACGACAGAAGTCTTGATTTCGCTGGTGGTGATCATCTGGATGTTGATGTTCTCGTCAGACAGCGTCTTGAACATCGTCGAGGCGATGCCCGCGTGGCTGCGCATGCCGATGCCCACGATCGACACCTTGCAGATCTTGGGGTCGCCCACCACCTTGGCGGCGCCCAAGGTGGGCAGCACCTTGGATTCGAGCAATTCCACGGTCTTGCTGAAATCGTTGCGGTGGACGGTGAACGAGAAGTCCGTCTTGCCGTCATGCGACACGTTCTGGATGATCACGTCGATGTCGATGTTGGCCTCGGCCACCTTGCCCAGGATCTGGTAGGCAATGCCGGGGGTGTCGGGCACGCCGACCACGGTGATCTTGGCTTCGTCGCGGTTGAACGCGATGCCCGAAACAACGGCTTGTTCCATTTTTTCGTCTTCCTCAAAACTGATGAGCGTGCCCGACTTGGCTTCTTCAGCCAGGTCGATATCCCAGGGCGTGAAGCTGGACAGCACGCGCAGGGGCACACGGTATTTGCCGGCGAATTCCACCGAGCGGATCTGCAGCACCTTGGAGCCCAGCGAGGCCATTTCCAGCATCTCTTCGAAGCTGATGGCATGCAGGCGGCGGGCCTCGGGCACCACGCGCGGGTCGGTCGTGTACACGCCATCCACGTCGGTGTAGATCAGGCACTCGTCGGCCTTCATGGCCGCCGCCACGGCCACAGCCGAGGTGTCGGAGCCGCCGCGGCCCAGGGTGGTGATGTGGCCTTCAGGGTCAACACCCTGGAAGCCGGTGATCACGACGACCTTGCCTGCAGCCAGATCGGCGCGCACGCGGGCGTCATCGATGCTCTCGATGCGCGCCTTCGTGAAGGACGAATCCGTCTTGATGGGCACCTGCCAGCCAGCGTAGCTGACCGACTCCAGGCCTTCAGCCTGCAGCGCAATGGCCAGCAAGCCGGACGAGACCTGCTCGCCCGTGGCGGCAATCATGTCGAGTTCGCGGGCGCTGGGGCTCGCGGAGAGTTCTTTGGCCAGGCCCAGCAGACGGTTGGTTTCACCGCTCATGGCCGAGGGAACGACCACGAGTTGATGACCCGCCCGCACCCACTTGGCCACGCGCTTGGCCACGTTGCGGATGCGCTCGGTAGAGCCCATCGACGTGCCGCCGTATTTGTGAACGATCAGTGCCATGTCAGATGTTGTTGGAAAAGACCGCGCATGAAACACACCAGGAAAACTCACGAAGCGTGCGCGATCGAACTCTCGATTTTAGCCTCACAGGCCCGCCTGCCTGGAAAAACCCGTCATTTAACGGGAGGCGGGCACCCATTCAAGGCCCCACTGAGGCTCGCCAGCGGGTGCCACGCAGCGCGCATCGACGCCCAACCCCGGCACGAAAACCAGAGCATCCCCAGACCAGATCAAGGGGCCATCACGGCCCCACTGGGGGACGCCAGACGCCTGAAACTGCTTTTTCAATGACCGAGCCGGCCTGCCTGGACCAGACTGAAACTGCTCGCCGCCAGCCCTGGGGCGGGCCACGGCCGCTGCCAGCACAGAGGGTCGCACCCCACCGCTGGGCACAGGCGCAACAAGGAGGTGGCCTGCCCAGGAAGCCAGCGCGTGCGCGCCAGGCACCTGGATACACAGAGGGACTTCACCCGGCGGCAACGCATCAGCGCCCGCCGTTTTCACCACCCCGAGAAAGACCAGCTCACCTCGATACAGCCCCAGCCCGATCTCCGGCCACGGCAAGGACTTCTGCTGGAACACCAGCCCCGGTACCTCATGCGCCAGACGCTCCACCCAACTGGCGGCCAGGCTCACCCCGGCGACCATCCGGTACCAATGCCGCAAGGACTCCCGCCGCTGCGCGCCAGACAACTCGGCCCATTGCGCCGCGTCCAGCCTCGCGGCCTCGCCCTCACGCCCGGGCATCAAGAGCGAGGCCACCAGCGCACTGCGCCAGGCCTCCGCACCCGGCAAGACATCCTGCAAACGCCTTGCCGCGGCAGCCAGACTGGCCTCTGCTTGCGGAAAGGCCGCCAGCAAGCCGGGCCAGACATCCAGGCGCAGCCTGTTGCGCGCAAAACGCGTGTGCGCGTTGCTGTCGTCGTCGATCCAGCTCAGGCCATGGTGTGCCACATAGGCCTCGATCGCTTCACGCGGATGGGCCAACCATGGGCGCACCCAGCGCAGCCCATCACGCTCGATCTCGGCGGGCATGGACGCCAGCCCGTTGAGCCCAGCTCCGCGCAGCGCCTGCAATAAAAAGGTTTCAGCCTGATCCCGGCGATGGTGGGCCAGCAAAACCAGCCCTGCGCCCGCCTCCCGGGCCATATCAGCCAGCGCCTGATAACGCGCCCGCCTGGCCTGGGCTTCGACACTGACACCACTGCCCAAGGCCACCTGCACACGCCGGCTCACCAGGCGCACAGGCAAGCCCTGCTCAGCCCAACGCGAGCAGACCTGCTCGGCATGCGCCAGCCAGGCATCCGCCTGGGCACTCAAACCATGGTGAACATGCAGCGCCAACACCACCATCCCGGTGTGCTCGCGCGCCGCGCAGGCCGTTGCATGCAGCAGCGCCGTCGAATCCCGGCCGCCGCTGTAAGCCACAGCCACGCAAGAGGGCCGCGATGCATCCGTCAACATCACAGCGCCCTCGGGCTCAACCGTATCGGAGCTCAATGCTCCTTGGTGTCATTGAAGCGACCATAGCTTTGCAGCCGGTCATAGCGGGTCTGCAGCAGGTCCTTGACCTTCATGTCGCTCAACTGGCGCATGGCATCGTTCAACGCACGCTTGAGGTTGGCACAAGCCTGCTTGTGGTCACGATGGGCGCCACCCACGGGCTCGCTCACGATCTTGTCGATCAGGCCCAGGGCCTTGAGGCGATGCGCCGTGATACCCAGGGCTTCAGCCGCATCGGACGCCTTGTCTGCCGTCTTCCACAGGATGGACGCGCACCCTTCGGGCGAAATCACCGAGTACACCGAGTACTGCATCATCAACACCTGGTCGGCCACGCTGATGGCCAACGCACCGCCTGAGCCACCTTCACCGATGATGGTGGTGATGATGGGCACCTCCAGGCGCGCCATCTCGAAGATGTTGCGGCCAATGGCCTCGGACTGGTTGCGCTCTTCCGCACCAATGCCGGGGTAGGCGCCCGGCGTGTCCACGAAGGTGAACACCGGCAGGCCGAACTTCTCGGCCGTCTGCATCAGGCGCAAGGCCTTGCGGTAGCCCTCAGGGCGAGACATGCCGAAGTTGCGCATCGCGCGCTCCTTGGTGTCACGCCCTTTTTGATGGCCCAGCACCATGCAGGGCTGGCCATTGAAACGCGCCAGGCCACCCACGATCGACAGGTCATCAGAGAAATGACGGTCCCCGTGCATTTCCTGGAAGTCCGTGAACAGCTCGTTCACGTAGTCCAGCGTGTACGGGCGCTGCGGGTGGCGCGCGATCTGCGTGACCTGCCACGGGCTCAGCGTTGAATAGATGTCCTTGGTGAGCAGCTGGCTCTTCTTGCTCAGGCGGTCGATCTCTTCAGAGATGTCAACGGCCGATTCGCTTTGCACGTAACGCAGCTCTTCGATCTTGGATTCCAGTTCGGCGATGGGTTGCTCGAACTCCAGAAAGTGTCTTTTGCTCATGGCGATCGTCCTTTCTCAGACTCCAGGCTTGTCAGTATTCCACGGGCAGCGGGTCGAGGCTACGCCACAGATACCAGGTGCCGACCGTGCGGTACGGCGCCCAGGCTTCAGCAATGTCACGCGCCTCAGCGCGCGAGACGGGCTCACCGCTGAAGTAGCTCATGCTGATGCCCTTGATCAGGCCCAGGTCATCCAGCGGCAACACATTGGGCCGCATCAAGTGAAAAATCAGAAACATCTCGGCAGTCCAGCGGCCAATACCGCGGATGTCGATCAACTCTTCGATGATGGCTTCGTCGTCCATCTGCTGCCACTGCCCGACATGCACCTGACCTTCGTCGAAGTGCTTGGCCAGGTCGCGCATGTACTCCACCTTGCGCGCGGACAAACCCACCTGCCGAAGGCTCTCGGGCGACTGCGCCAGCACGCCTTGCACCGACAGCGGGCCACGCTGCTCGGGTGGCTGGTGCCCGAACAGGGTCAACAGCTTCTCCCAGACAGACTGCGCCGCCTTGACTGAAATCTGTTGCCCGACGATGGAGCGTGCCAGCGTGGTGAACGCATCACCTCGGCTGTACAGGCGTGCCGAACCATGGTCGGCAATCAGCTTGCGCATCACACGGTCGCGCTTGGACAAATGCTTGCATGCGTCGTCCCAATACGGCGGGGTGACGAGGGCGCTGGCAACCTCGCCCGTGACAAGCGGCTTGGCGGGAGACGTACCCATTTAAGCTTTCACCCAGGTGGTGCCTTGGGCACTGTCTTTCAGCACGATGCCCTGTGCCAGCAAATCTTCGCGAATGCGATCGGCCTGCGCAAAATCACGGGCCTTCTTCGCATCGGCACGTGCCACGATCAGGGCCTCGATGGCCGCGACGTCCACGCCAGAAGCAGCGACATCACCTTGCAGATAGGCTTTCGGCGCCTGCTGAAGAATGCCCAGCACGCCGGCCAGCGACTTCAACAGCAACGCGGTCTCGACCGATTGCGAACGGTTGACCTCGGCAGCCAGCTCGAACAACACGGCCAGCGCGATGGGCGTGTTGAAGTCCTCGTCCATCGCCGCCTTGAAGCGCGCTGCATGCGGGTTGCCCCAATCGATGGCAGGCACAGCCTTGCCCGACAAGTCCACGCTGTCCAGCGCCGTGTAAAGGCGACGCAAACCACTGCGCGCGTCATCCAGGCCGGCATCGCTGTAGTTGAAGGGGCTGCGGTAGTGCGTGCGGAGCACAAAGAAGCGAATCGTTTCGCCGTCGTAGCTCTTGAGCACATCGCGGATGGTGAAGAAGTTGCCCAGCGACTTGGACATCTTCTCGTTGTCCACGTTCAAGAAGCCGTTGTGCAGCCAGTAGTTGGCCAGCGGCTTGCCACTGGCGCCTTCACTTTGCGCGATCTCGTTCTCATGGTGCGGGAACTGCAGATCCAGCCCACCGCCATGGATGTCGAACTGATCGCCCAAGAGCGTGCAGGCCATGGCCGAGCACTCGATGTGCCAGCCAGGGCGCCCCACGCCGTAAAGCGACTCGTATTTGGCATCAGCGGGCTCATCAGCCTTGGCAGCCTTCCACAGCACGAAGTCCAGCGGGTCCTGCTTGCCTTCGTCCACCGCCACGCGCTCGCCGGCTCGCAACTGGTCCAGCGACTTGCCGGACAACTTGCCATAACCCTCAAACTTGCGCACCGCGTAGTTCACATCGCCATTGCTGGCACGGTAGGCCAGGCCCTTGCCTTCCAGCTTGCTGATCAAATCCAGCATCTGCCCGACGTACTCGGTGGCACGCGGCTCATGCGTGGGCGGCTCGATGCCCAGTGCGCCGATGTCCTCGTGCATGGCACGCGTCATCTCGTCAGTCAACTGGCGGATCGTGATCCCGCGCTCCACCGAGCGGCGGATGATCTTGTCGTCGATGTCGGTGATGTTGCGCACATAGGTCACTTGGTAACCAGAGGCTTTCAGCCAGCGCTGCACCACGTCGAACGACATCATCATGCGGGCGTGCCCCACATGGCAGTAGTCATAGATGGTCATGCCGCACACATACATGCGGACCTGGCCTGGCGTCATGGGGACAAAGGGCTCGACCTGACGCGACAGGCTATTGAAGAGACGCAAACTCATGGGAGAAATAGGGGGATCTGCGGCGAATGTATTCGAACATGGTTGGCTGGCACCAACACCTGATACAAGACGTTAAGCGACCACGCCGCTCAGATACAATTCGTTGAGTATAGCGGCCTGCCCGACCATGAGGGTGATTGACAAGTTACCGCCGGCAAGCGGGCTGCTATTCTCCGGAGGTTTGCGCCAAGCTGTTGCGCATTCGTGAATGCGCTATGGTTTCACGGCACCCAGCGCGACCCAGCGTTCATCACAAACAAACTGGTACACCAATCCATGCAAGCTGTTGCGCCTCACATTGGTCTTCGTCTCACGGCCATCGCCGCCAAGTGCCTGGCTGTTGCCGCCCTGTCCCTCACAGCCTTGAGCGTGCGCGCCGATGACATCGTTGATGTCCAGAAGCTGCTCGCCGCCGGCAAGAACGCCGAGGCCCTCCAGAAAGCCGACCAATTCCTGGCCAGCAAGCCGCGCGATCCCATGATGCGCTTCCTGCGTGGCATCAGCCTGTCCCAGGCCGGCCGCACGCCAGAAGCCATCACCACCTTCACCAAGCTGACTGAAGACTTCCCCGAGTTGCCCGAGCCCTTCAACAACCTGGCCGTGCTCTACGCACAGCAAGGTCAGTACGACAAGGCTCGCACGGCGCTTGAAATGGCGATCCGCACCAACCCCAGCTACGCGACCGCCTACGAGAATCTGGGGGACGTCTACGCCAAGCTGGCCAGCCAGGCCTACTCCAAGGCCCTGCAGATCGACACCCGCTCGCAAGTGGCCCCCAAGCTGGCCATGATCCGCGACCTGTTCCCCAAGGAACGCAACTCGATCACCACGGCGTCTGCAGCACCAACGCCAGCGCCTGCTCCGGTTGCCCCCGCGCCTGTGGCTGCGCCCAAGCCGACACCTGCGCCAGCCCCCGCACCTGTAGCGACGCCTGCGCCAGCACCTGTGGCCAAGCCTGCACCTGCGCCAGCACCAGCCCCGGTGGCCGAACCCAAGAACGACAATGCTGCGCAAGAGCGTGAGATCGAATCCTCCCTCAAAGCTTGGGCCTCTGCCTGGAGCAAGCAGGACATGGACGGCTACTTCGCCGCCTACACCAAGGACTTCAACGGCGGCAAGACACGCAAGGTCTGGGAGCAAGAGCGCCGCGACCGCATCACCAGCAAGCGCAGCATTTCTGTGAAAATCTCGGGCGTCAAAGTTGACGTGAGCGGCAGCAAGGCCACCGTGCGCTTCCACCAGGACTACAAGGCTGATAGCCTGAGTGTCAGCAGTGGCAAGCGCCTGGAAATGGTTCGCTCCGGCAGCAACTGGTTGATCGCGAAGGAAAGCGCTGGGTCGTGATGGGTCGTGAGTTTCGTCGCTTGCCCACAAGCATGAGCAAGCGGCCCAAGACGCCGCTCTTGCCGCTCTTGCGCGGCGTGCTGGTGACATGCGTGGTTGCACTGAGCGCCGGCTTCGCCGCCGCCCCGGGGTATGCACGCGTCATCCGGACCAAGGCGCCAGCCACAAGCCACGAAGCCCCCCATCAGCCAAGCACCAGCCTGCCAGCGC
Source organism: Aquabacterium sp. (assembly GCF_016195855.1). Taxonomy (GTDB): domain Bacteria; phylum Pseudomonadota; class Gammaproteobacteria; order Burkholderiales; family Burkholderiaceae_C; genus Aquabacterium. Next base: position 156,191 of record NZ_JACPYU010000022.1, on the reverse strand, counting down.
TTCAAGCCCAATCTGCCCCCGCAGAAGCCCGCTTGCTTGAAATCTACAGGCTGGTTGGCTCCGGGCAGACCCGCCAGGCGCTGAACAAGGCTGAAGTGCTGGTCAGGGACGTCCCCAACTTCCAGCTGGCACAACTGGTTTACGGCGACCTGCTGGCGGCACAAACCAGGCCACTGCCCTCCATGGGGCACGCCCCGGACGACCTGGCCGCCAAGGCACCCCAGCGGCTGGACCAGTTGCGCATGGAGGCCGATCGCCGCCTGCAAGCCCTGCGTGATCGCCCCCCCCAGGGCGCCCTGCCCACCCAGTTCATCGAACTGCCACCAACCACCCGGCACGCCATCGCGGTCGACGCCAGCAAGTCACGCCTGTACCTGTTTGAAAACGGGCCCAATGGCCTGCAACTCGTCGCGGATCACTACGCCTCGATCGGCCGCCTGGGCGCCGACAAGAGCTTCGAGGGCGACCAACGCACCCCGCTGGGCGTGTACTACATCACCAGCCGCCTGGATGCCAAGAAGCTCACCGACTTCTACGGGATCGGCGCCCTGCCCCTGAACTACCCCAACGAGTACGACAGGCGCCTGGGCAAGACCGGCAGCGGCATCTGGCTGCATGGCGTGCCCAGCGACAGCTATGCACGCAGCCCGAACAGCACGGATGGCTGCGTGGTCCTGGCCAACCCCGAGTTGCAAACCATCCTGGACCGTGTTCAGCCACGCTCCACACCTGTGGTCATTGCGCGCTCGCTTCAATGGGTCACGCCCGTCAAGACCGAACCGCAACGCCGCAGCCTGCACAACCTGATCGAAGGCTGGCGAGTCGCCCGCGCCAGCGGCGACCTCAACCGGCTGATGTCCTTCTACTCGCCCCAGTTTGCCAACGGCACGCGAGACCTGAACCAGTGGCGTCAGACGCTTGAAAAAGAGGTCACGCAACAACGCGGTCGCGCATTGCAACTCAAGGACGTGGCCATTTTGGGGTGGAAGGACAAGAGCGATATCCTGGTCGTGACATTCGGAGAAGTCTCCGACGGTCAACGCACCGGCGCCGTCAAACGTCAATACTGGGGTAAAGAAGGCGGCCTCTGGAAAATCTTCTATGAAGGAGTGATTGGATGACTCTGCACCGCACACAGCCGGCCCTCAAAATGGGCGCCAAATGGCTGATCGCCGGCCTGACCCTGGCCTGCACCCAACTGGCCCTGGCCCAGAACGTCAAGATCGCCACCAGCATGGGCGACATCGTGCTCCAGCTGGATGCCGCCAAGGCCCCCAAGAGCGTGGACAACTTTGTTCAATACGTCAAAGCCGGCCACTACAACGGCACGGTGTTTCACCGTGTCATTGACGGCTTCATGATCCAGGGTGGTGGCATGACACCCGACATGAGGGAAAAACCCACCCGCGCGCCGATCCCCCTGGAAAGCCGCAACGGACTGAGCAATGTGCGTGGCACGGTCGCCATGGCCCGCACCAACGTTCCCGACTCGGCTACTGCGCAGTTCTTCATCAATGTGAAGGACAATGCCTTCCTCGACGCAGCCCGCTCGCCCGATGGCAATGGCTATGCCGTGTTTGGCAAGGTCATCCAGGGCATGGATGTGGTCGACAAAATCCGCAAGGTTGAAACCGGCCAGAAAGGCCCCTACGGCGATGTGCCCGTTCAACCTGTGATCATCAAAACCGCCACCATCGAAAAATAAGCCATGACCAAGACCGTTGAACTGCACACCACCGCAGGCGTGATCCGCCTGGACCTGGACGAAGAAAAGGCCCCCCTGACCGTGGCCAACTTCGTGGATTACGTGAACGCCGGCCACTACGACGGCACCGTGTTCCACCGCGTCATCAAGGGCTTCATGGTTCAAGGCGGCGGCTTTGAACCCGGCATGAAGCAAAAGCCCACCAAGGGCGAAATCCAGAACGAAGCCAACAATGGCCTGAAGAACGACAAGTACACCATCGCCATGGCCCGTACCAGCGCACCGCACTCGGCCAGCGCCCAGTTCTTCATCAACGCCACCAACAACGACTTCCTGAACTTCAAGTCCGAGTCGCCACAAGGCTGGGGTTATGCCGTTTTCGGCAAAGTCGTGGCTGGCACCGACGTGGTCGATCAGATCGAAAAGGTCAAGACTGGTCGCAAGGGTTTCCATGACGACGTCCCCCTTGAAGACGTGATGATCAACAAGGCCGTCGTCATCTGACGCGATGCCTGATGTGAAGGGGGCCATGCCCCCCTTTCCACCCTCGGACACCTTCCATGCACCGCCCTCGTGGCGGTGTATTGATTTCATATCCGACCTGCACCTGCACGAAGGCTTGCCGCGCACCACCCGCGCGCTGGCCGACTATCTGGCCAGCACCCCGGCTGATGCGGTGTTCATGCTTGGCGATGTGTTCGAAGCCTGGGTGGGCGATGACATGCGCAGCCAGCCCTACGAGGCAGCCTGCGTCGAGTTCCTTGCCCAAGCGGGTTCACGCCTGCACCTGGCCATCATGGTGGGCAACCGGGACTTCCTGCTGGGCGACGCCATGCTCGCGGCTTGCCACGCACACAAGCTCCATGACCCGACGGTACTGCACGCCTTTGGCCAGTCCATGTTGCTGATCCACGGCGACGAGTTGTGCCTGTCCGATCAGGCCTATTTGAAGTTCCGCGCGCAGGTTCGCCACCCCCAATGGCAGAACGCCTTCCTGGCTCACCCGCTGGAGGCGCGCCTGGCGCAAGCGCGACAAATGCGCGAAGCCAGCCAGATGCACCAGCATGCACAAGCGCCCGAGAACTGGGCCGACGTGGATGAAGCCAGCGCAACGCAATGGATGCAGGCTGCAGGCGCCACGGCGCTGATCCACGGCCACACGCACCGCCCGGGTGACCAGGCATTCGGCCCCGCAGGTGTCATGCGCCATGTATTGAGCGACTGGGATCTGGACCATGGGCACGCCCGTGCCGAGGTTCTGCGCTTGACCAGGAACGGCCTCCAACGCCTCTCACTGATCGCCTGAGTACCTGATTGCCTGATTGCCTGGCCACTGCCCTGGCGCAGTATCAGAATCTTTTCGTACCCACCAAAAAAAATTGACCGGCGATCAGCCGGTCAATTTCCTGGAGCAGCAAACCCCGCTTACTCGGCCGTGGCCGCCTCGGGCTTGGTCTTGTCGCTCTTCTTGTTGGGCTGGATATCGAGCTTGACTTCAGGCTCGCCCTTCTCGTTGTCGACCACGTCCACCGTCAGGCGGCCGCCGTCCACAAGGCTGCCAAACAGCAACTCGTCAGCCAGCGCACGACGGATCGTGTCCTGGATCAGGCGCTGCATCGGACGTGCACCCATGAGCGGATCGAACCCACGCTTGGCCAGGTAACGACGCAATGCATCGGTGAAGGTGACCTCGACCTTCTTCTCACCCAACTGGCCTTCCAGTTGCAGCAGGAATTTGTCGACCACCCGCATGATGATGTCTTCATCCAGCGACTTGAAGCCCACGATCGCGTCCAGGCGGTTGCGGAACTCCGGCGTGAACTGCCGCTTGATGTCGGCCATCTCGTCACCCAGTTCGCGCGGGTTCGTGAACCCGATCGAAGCCTTCTGCAGCGTTTCGGCACCTGCATTGGTCGTCATGATGATCATGACATTGCGGAAGTCAGCCTTGCGACCGTTGTTGTCCGTCAGCGTGCCATGGTCCATGACCTGCAGCAGGATATTGAAGACGTCCGGGTGAGCCTTTTCAATTTCATCCAGCAGCAGCACAGCATGCGGCTTCTTGGAGATCGCCTCGGTCAGCAGGCCACCTTGGTCGAAGCCAACATAACCCGGAGGCGCACCGATGAGGCGGCTCACCGCGTGGCGCTCCATGTACTCTGACATGTCGAAGCGGATCAACTCGATGCCCAGGATGTAAGCCAGTTGCTTGGCCACTTCCGTCTTGCCCACGCCCGTAGGGCCACTGAACAGGAAAGAGCCAATGGGCTTGTCAGGCTTGCCCAGACCAGAGCGGGCCATCTTGATGGCCGCAGCCAGCGCATCGATGGCCGCATCCTGCCCGAACACCACGCTCTTGAGGTCGCGATCCAGGTTCTTCAGCTTGGAGCGATCATCACTGGACACACTGGTGGAAGGCACACGGGCGATCTTCGCCACGATCTCTTCCACCTCGGCACGCGTGATGGTCTTCTTCTGCTTGCTCTTGGGCAGGATACGTTGCGCGGCACCCGCCTCATCAATCACGTCAATCGCCTTGTCCGGCAGGTGACGGTCATTGATGAACTTGGCCGACAACTCTGCCGCAGCCTGCAGGGCACCAATGGCGTACTTCACGCTGTGGTGCTCTTCAAAGCGCGACTTCAATCCCTTGAGGATCTCGATGGTCTGCTCAACCGAAGGCTCGGCCACTTCCACCTTCTGGAATCGACGAGACAGCGCCGCATCCTTTTCGAAGATGCCGCGGTATTCCGTGAAGGTGGTCGCGCCGATGCACTTGAGCTGCCCCGAGCTCAAGGCGGGCTTGAGGAGGTTGCTGGCATCCAGCGTGCCGCCAGAAGCCGCGCCCGCACCGATCAAGGTATGGATCTCATCGATGAACAGGACGGATCCCGGCTGATCCTTGAGTTGCTTGATCACGGCCTTCAGGCGCTGCTCGAAGTCACCGCGGTACTTGGTACCAGCCAGCAGCGCGCCCATGTCGAGGGCATAGACCTCGGCGTCGGCCAGCACATCGGGCACATCGTTTTGCGTGATGCGCCAGGCCAGGCCCTCGGCAATGGCCGTCTTGCCCACGCCAGCCTCACCCACCAGCAGCGGGTTGTTCTTGCGGCGGCGGCACAGCACCTGGATCACGCGCTCGACCTCCGAGTCACGACCGATCAGCGGATCGATCTTGCCATCGCGGGCCATCTGGTTGAGGTTCTGGGTGTACTGCTCCAGCGGAGAAGCCTTGCCCTCAACCTCTTCCTTTTCCGTTTCCGCCTGGCCAGGCTCGGAGGAAGACTTCGCAGCCTCAGGGGGATCTGCCTTGCGGATGCCGTGTGCAATGAAGTTCACCACATCCAGACGGGTCACGCCCTGCTGGTGCAGGTAGTAGACCGCGTGGGAGTCCTTCTCACCGAAGATCGCGACCAGCACATTGGCGCCGGTCACTTCCTTCTTGCCGCTACCGGAGGACTGGACGTGCATGATGGCGCGCTGGATCACACGCTGGAAGCCCAAGGTGGGCTGCGTATCGACCTCATCGGTACCACCAACCGTCGGGGTGTTGTCCCTGACGAACTGGTCCAGGTTCTTGCGCAGCTCATCCAGATTGGCGGCGCAGGCCTTCAACACCTCGGAAGCAGAGGGGTTGTCTGTCAAGGCCAGCAACAGGTGTTCCACGGTGATGAACTCATGGCGTTGCTGACGGGCCTCGACGAAGGCCATGTGCAAACTCACTTCCAACTCTTGCGCAATCATGCGGTCTCCAGAATGCACTGCAGGGGGTGCCCGGCTTGGCGGGCGGCGGCAAGAACGAGTTCGACCTTGGTGGCCGCGACGTCTTTGGTGTAGACCCCGCACACACCACGACCTTCGTGGTGGATTTTTAGCATGATTTGCGTTGCCGATTCGATGTCGTGCCGGAAATGCTCCTGCAATACAAGGACAACAAACTCCATTGGCGTGAAATCGTCATTAAGCATGACCACTTGAAAAAGCTTGGGAGGCTCCAGTGCCAACTCTTCTTTCTCGACGACAGCGGCTCCTTGCCCATCCTCTGGAGGGCCTTTTGGCGTCGCGGACGACCGAGCGGGAAACGGATTTGTCATGAAAATGATTCTACGAGACGGTCCGCGATCATGTCATGTGATGTTGGGGTGTCCGACCCCAGTTCAAGGGTAGGAAATTCACGGCAGACACAAGACTATTTTCGAGACCATGCCATCAACTAGCAAGCTTCGTGCGACTTGTGACGAGTACCCGACCCGGAATGTGCGGCGATCATTTTTCACAAAGCGCAAAATTTGCGCACATTTGGCAATCATTTTGGTGCGCCGCAACACTTGACAGGCCCTTCCAGCACTCGGAAAATGACAACAAATTAACGTAGGAGGGGCAGTATGGCCACAGGCACTGTCAAATGGTTCAACGACGCCAAAGGGTTTGGCTTCATCGAACCTGATCAAGGCGGAGGCGATGTCTTCGCTCATTTTTCGGCCATTCAAATGGATGGATTCCGAACACTCAAGCAAGGCTCCAAGGTCAGGTATGACCTGATAGCCGGCCCGAAAGGCATGCTTGCGCAAAACATCCAGCAAGTCGATGGCGCCATCGCCGACGCGACCCCGGATGCTTTGAGCGACATGCACTTCCGAGACCATGGCAGTGCCGGACGGAGCCTGCCTCACTGAGTTCTCGCCACCAGACAAAAAAGCCCGCTCGATGAGCGGGCTTTTTTCATGCAGCCCTCAGGCTCACATGTTGTCGATCATCACCTGGCCAAAACCGGAGCAGGACACCTGGGTCGCGCCTTCCATCAGGCGAGCGAAGTCATAGGTCACCTTCTTGCTCTGAATGGCCTTGTTCATCGAACTGATGACCAGGTCGGCAGCCTCAAACCAGCCCATGTGGCGCAGCATCATTTCGGCAGACAGGATCTCGGAACCGGGGTTCACATAGTCCTTGCCGGCGTACTTCGGTGCTGTACCGTGGGTGGCTTCGAACATGGCCACCGAGTCCGACAGGTTGGCACCCGGGGCAATGCCGATACCGCCCACCTGAGCCGCCAGGGCGTCAGAGATGTAATCGCCATTGAGGTTCAGGGTCGCGATGACGCTGTACTCGGCCGGGCGCAGCAGGATCTGCTGCAGGAAGGCGTCGGCAATCGCGTCCTTGACGACGATGTCCTTGCCCGTCTTGGGGTTCTTGAACTTGCACCATGGGCCGCCGTCGATCAGCTCGGCACCAAACTCGCTTTGCGCCAGGGCGTAGGCCCAGTCACGGAAGCCACCTTCGGTGTACTTCATGATGTTGCCCTTGTGAACGATGGTCACGCTGGGCTTGTCATTGTCGATGGCGTATTGCAGCGCCTTGCGAACCAGGCGCTCCGTACCTTCCTTGGACACCGGCTTGATACCAATGCCGGAGGTTTCCGGGAAGCGGATCTTCTTGACGCCGAACTCGGTCTGCAGGAAGGCGATCAGCTTCTTGGCCTTGTCGCTCTGGGCTTCGAATTCGATACCAGCGTAGATGTCTTCCGAGTTTTCGCGGAAGATCACCATGTCGATCTTTTCGGGCTCCTTCACGGGAGACGGCACGCCCTTGAAATAGGTCACCGGGCGCAGACAGACATACAGATCCAGCTCCTGACGCAGTGCCACGTTCAAGGAGCGGATGCCACCGCCAACGGGCGTGGTCAGCGGGCCCTTGATCGACACGACGTAGTCCTTCAGGACCTTGAGCGTTTCTTCAGGCAGCCACACATCGGGACCATAAACACGGGTCGACTTTTCGCCCGCGTAGATTTCCATCCAATGGATCTTGCGCTGCCCACCGTAGGACTTGGCAACGGCAGCATCGACCACCTTGATCATCACGGGGGTGATGTCAAAACCGGTGCCGTCGCCTTCGATGTAGGGAATGATGGGATTGTTGGGTACGTTGAGCGAGTAATCCGGGTTCACCGTGATCTTCTGCCCGCCCTCGGGCACCTTGATGTGCTGGTACATGTTGTGGTCTCCGCGTTTGGCGTTTCCGTGAAAAACGCTGCCATGGATATCGGCAGCGTGGAAACAATTCTACGCGAGCGAATTCAATCAGCACGCAATGGGACCTGGGGATTACCGGTATAGGTTGCCAATTAGCCTCGCGGACCTTGCGCAAGATCAGGCACACCACGCGCGCCACTGGTCCATGACCTGATGGTAGAGCGCCCATGCGGACATGCCCGCCAGCATCAAACCCGAGACACGAACAGCCCATCGTGGGTCAAACGAGGCACCTGCCGCATCGCCCGAGGCCACCGCGGATGCGCAAGCCCGATCACCGGCGCCACCATTCGAGCGCTCGGACCTCAGCCACAACACCGGCACGATCGTGGCCGCATCACCCTGCACCGAAGCCGCCGGAGAATGCCCATCCGCACGCCGCCCCATGCGCGCCAGACGTCGCAAGATCTCAGGTGCGCCCCACACCCCGAAAGCGCCGGGCACGGCGAACGCCAGCATCACCAGGCCGCCCCCCAAGGCGTCGGGCGCCAAGGCGGCCACCATCACGGCTGCGTACAGCAGGCCGCAAGGCAACATGGCCCAGGCCATGCCTGCCACAAACGGCCACAGCGCACGCAAAGCTCCCCCGTCACGGAACGCCGGCGTGGCGTTCAAGCGCGCACGCAAAGCGCGGTAGGCGTCCTGCCCCAGCGCATCCAGCTGACGGGGCATGGCGCCGGACCACAGCAACCACAAGCCCAACAGCAGCGCCAGCGCCTGGGCCATGATCCACAGAGGTTGAAGAAAGGAGACCTGACGCCCCCATTGTGCGGCCGCACCAAAGCCCACTGCAGCGATAGCCCCGAGCAAGGCGTAGCCCACGCAGCGGCCAAGCAGGCTGAGCCAAGGCACCCCATTGGGCAGCAAGGCGGCACACGCGGCACCGCACATGGCGGCGCAATGCGGCACGCCACCCAAGCCCATGAGGAATGCGGTGAGCATCAAGCTGGACAGCATGCCCAGCCCTTCTTGTGCAAACGGTCAGATGATGCGCGAGAAGCGCTCGACCGTCTTGTCAGCCTGCAGGTGCCTGTCGAACACCATGGCAATCGCCCGCACAAAATACCAGCCCAAGGCTGTAACCCGAACACCGTCAGACTCCAGTTGCACCAACCCCGACTCCACGAGCGGCTCCAGTTGACGCAATTCAGCTGCGAAGTATTGCCTGAAATCGATCAGGTAGGCGAGCTCGATGGACTCAATGTCCACACGCCCCTGGCACATGACGGCCATGATCACCGCGCGGCGAACCAGGTCATCTCGGGACAACATGAGGCCGCGCACGATCGGCAACTCGCGCCGACGCAGGGCGTCGTAGTACTCGTCCAGCGTCTTGGCGCTCTGGCAGTAATGCGCACCTACGCGACCAATCGCCGACACGCCCAAGCCAATGAGGTCGCTGTCCGGGTGGGTGCTGTAGCCCTGGAAATTGCGGTGCAGGCGCCCTTGCCTGCGGGCCACAGCCAGACTGTCGCTGCGCAAGGCGAAGTGGTCCATGCCGATGTAGTCGTAGTCGGACGCACCAAAGTGATTGATGGCCATCGACAGCATGCCGATCTTGTCTTCGGCCTTGGGCAAGGCCGCCGCGTCAATGCGGCGCTGCGGCTTGAAGCGCTGCGGCAAGTGGGCGTAGGCATACAGGGCCACGCGGTCGGGCTTCAGGCTGGTGACCTGGTTGAGCGTGCGCTGGAAGCTCTCCAGCGACTGCTTGGGCAGGCCGTAAATCAAGTCCATGTTGATCGAGTCAAAGCCTTCGGCCCGTGCCGCATGCATCAACTCGGCAACCTGCTCGTAAGGCTGCACACGGTGCACAGCGTGCTGCACATCGGGGTCAAAATCCTGCACCCCAAAGCTCAGGCGGTTGAAGCCCATGGCAGCCAGGCGCTTGAGGCGCGAGGCGTCGATCGTCCGGGGGTCGATTTCAATCGAATACTCGCCGCCCGGCACAAAACGGAACGCGGACTGCAGGGTAGCCAGCAAGCCTTCCAGTTCGTCGTCGCTCAGGAAGGTGGGGCTGCCACCGCCGAAGTGCAACTGCGACACCGCCTGCCCACGCCCCAGTTGCTCCACCACCAGTTCGATTTCTGTGCGCAGGGCATCCAGATACTCAATAGCGCGCTCGTGGTGCTTGGTAATAACCTTGTTGCAAGCGCAGTAATAACAGACCGACTCGCAAAACGGAATGTGCACGTAGATCGACAGCGGTGTGGCAGCGCCGCCTACGGCACCACCGCCTTCCACGCGCTGCTGCAGGGCCTGAAGGTATTGCGCAGGGCCATAGGCCTCCACGAAGCGGTCTGCGGTGGGGTAGGACGTATAACGCGGCCCACTCACATCCAGGCGAGACAGCATCTCCCGGGAAATCGCGGGAGCAACATGATTTGATAGCAGGGCCGGTTCACTCATGCCGGGGACTGTGCCAAACTGTCGCCCAGTTGGGTTGATCTGGCTCAAGGTCGGCGACACGGAAGCAGCAACAATCGGGCAACCTTTGAGGTTCCTCATGCTGAACAGTACATTTCCCATCGCAGACGCTTCTGACTCGACCGCCCACCATCATCCCTGTCATCACGACCAAGGCGGCACGTCTGGCTGTTCCATGAAATACGACACATTCAAAGTAGCCTGTTCAAGTTGTAACCTGCGCGAGCTGTGCCTGCCTGTCGGCCTGTCGCAGCCTCAACTGTCGCACCTCGACTCCCTGGTGGCCACACGCAAGACAGTCAAGCGAGGAGACGCCCTGTTCCATACGGGCGACCCCTTCCGCTCTGTTTATGCCGTGCGTACCGGCTTCTTCAAGACCCGCGTGTCCTCTGAAGATGGGCGCGATCAGGTCACAGGGTTCCAGATGGCCGGCGAGTTGCTTGGCCTGGACGGCATCAGCACGGACCGCCACGCTTGCGATGCCATTGCGCTGGAAGACTCTCAGGTCTGCGTGATCCCCTACTCGCAGCTGGAAGACCTGTCGCGCGAGTTCTCGGACTTGCAGCACCAGTTCCACAAGATCATGAGCCGCGAAATCGTGCGCGACCACGGCGTGATGCTGCTGCTGGGCAGCATGCGCGCAGAGGAACGCCTGGCGGCCTTCCTGCTGAACCTGACGCAGCGCCTGCACGCACGGGGCTTTTCGGCCTCTGCCCTGGTCCTGCGCATGACGCGCGAGGAAATCGGCAGCTACCTGGGGCTGAAGCTGGAAACAGTCAGCCGCACCTTCTCCAAGTTCCAGGAAGAAGGTCTGCTGGAAGTCAAGCAACGCGACATCCGCATCACGGATGAAGCAGGCTTGCGCGCCCTGGTCAACAGCGTGCGCTGCTGATTGGCTCGGTCATCGCCAGGAAATACAAAGGCCCGCGTCAAGCGGGCCTTTTTCATTCAAGCGTGGTTGTGAACCTGCTGGCGACGTGCATGGCGGCGCACTCTGCGCGCATGAGCCGGGGAGTCCGACACCTTCATCATCCAGTGGCTGAGCAGCGATGACAGTGTCACCAAACCCCAGAACACAAAAAAGGCGAGGCTGTAGGTCGTCTGGGCATCAGGTTGCCACTGGCCGATCCGCAACTGCGTGGGATCGACCCACGAGAACACCACCATCTCTAGAACGCCTGCAATCAGAAAAGCAGGCCACAGAATCTGGGCAGCGTGAAGTACGCGCTGTGTCATTCGGTTCTCCTTCGTTGAACTGGGACACAAGTCACATATTCCTACGACGGATCAAATCGCGGGCGAGGAATAACCCCTAAACAAGGGGGTGTACCCCAAAGGGTTTTACCGCTCCGCCGGTTCCCTGGCCTGTTCCGCAGAGTGGTTGCGGGCTTGAATGGCTGGCGCCTCTGACGGAGCCTTGACCTGGCCCACAGATGTGTCCAGTACCGGATCCACATGCTTGATGGCCAAGGAGGCCGTGAAGATCGACGCCACGACCACAGCCGCAGGGCCACCAACCACCATCCAGACAATGGGGTAACGCCACCAGGGTTTCGATTGCTCTGCGTGAGCGACTGGCTTGTTTTCAACTTGAGACATGTTTACTCCTGCAAGGCGCACTCAGCGAGGCACCATGAATGTCGATTTTTCCCGGACGTCCACCTGGGGCCGATCGCCCTGGCGCAACTGCTCGACGACCACCGTCATGCCGAAAGCGCCGGAGCCCATGCGGGCGGCGACTTCCGGCGGCACGCGGACTGCGATGGGCACCCAGCGCGCTTCGGCCGGGCCCAACACCACCTCGTCACCGCCCTTGACGATGGACTGGGTGAGCTGCTCCACACCAACACGGTACTTCTGCACCGACTCGCTGGCATTCATCAACTGGATCCGGTAGACGTTCTCGACGAAACCATCATCCACGATACGCGCCAGCGCGCCACGGTCGCGCACCACATCCACCCGGAACGGCGGGCGGGAGTACAAGCTGGTGAGGAAGGCGCCCACAACGATCAACAGAATGGCGGTGTAGATGAGCACACGGGGGCGGGTCACGCGGCCCCACATTTCCTTGCGACCCCAGCCGTTGTCCAGCGAGTTCAGCGTGGCATAGCGGATCAGGCCGCGCGGCGCCCCCATCTTGTCCATCACGGAGTCGCACACGTCGATGCAGGCGGCACACCCGATGCACTCGTACTGCAGCCCCTTGCGGATATCTATGCCCGTCGGGCAGACCTGGACGCACAGCGTGCAGTCGATGCAATCGCCCTGCCCCTTGGATTGCGCGTCTGTCTTGCGCGAGCGTGAACCACGGGGCTCACCGCGCTTGGCGTCATAGCTGATGATCAGCGTGTCACGGTCGAACATGGCGCTCTGGAAGCGGGCATACGGGCACATGTATTTGCACACCTGCTCGCGCATGAAGCCTGCGTTGCCATAGGTCGCGAAACCGTAGAATAGGACTCAGAAGATCTCCCAGGGGCCCATGCCGAAGGACTGCACCTCGGCACCCAGCACGCGAATCGGCGTGAAATACCCGACGAAGGTATAGCCCGTCCACAGGGCGAGGATGATCCAGGCAGCATGCTTGGCCACCTTGCGGCCCAGCTTCTCGGCCGTCCACGGGGACTTGTCCATCTTCATCCGCTTGGCGCGATTGCCCTCGATCTTGTTCTCGATCCACATGAACATTTCTGTGTAGACCGTTTGAGGGCAGGCATAACCGCACCACAGGCGGCCGGCCACCGTGGTGAAAAGAAACAAGCCGTAGGCCGAGATGACCAGCAAGGCGGTCAGGTAGATGAAGTCCTGTGGGTACAGAACCAGGTTGAACATGTAAAAGCGCCGCGTGCCGAGATCAAACAGCACAGCCTGACGGTCATTCCAGCTCAACCAGGGGGTGCCGTAAAAGGCGATCTGGGTCACCCAGATCAGCAGCAGACGCCAGTTGCGGAACCAGCCTTCCACTTCGCGTGCATAGATCTTTTCGCTCTTTTTGTAGAGCGACACCACCTCTTCCCGGCGCGCATCGCTTTGCGCTGGTGTGGTTTCAGCTGCCTGAATGGGGATGATGCGCTTGGGCGCTGGGGTGGTGGTGCTTGTATCAGTCATGGCGCAAAACGGAAAAGCGGCGGACCCGATGAATACCCACAAGGGTATCAGTCATCATGGTCCGCCGCTTGACTTTAGGCCCCCGCTTGATCGAGATCAAGCGCTTTGTGGGGCCTTTGTAAGGGCATCACAGCCTCATTGAGCCTGTGCCGTCTGCGTGGTGTGCGACAGACTCCAGACATACGAAGCCAGCAGCTTGATCTGGTCTTCGGACAGGCGTGTTTCCTGCGCGGGCATGATGTTGAGCTTGCCCTTGTTGACCATGGCCATGATGGCTTCTTCACCGAAGCCGTGCAGCCAGATCTTGTCCGTCAGGTTGGGCGCACCGATGGCCTGGTTGCCCTTGCCGTCGGCACCGTGGCAGGCCGCGCACACTTGCTTGAACTTGGCCTTGCCCAATTCAGCCTGAATCGAGTTGTGACCAGCGCCAGACAGGCTCAGCACATAGTTTGCCACTTGACGCACTTCGTCGGCACTGCCCACAGCAGGCGCCATCACGGGCATCTGACCACGACGACCATGGGTGATGGTCTCGATGATCTTCTCGGGCGAACCACCGTGCAACCAGTCGTTGTCCGTCAGGTTGGGGAAGCCCTTGTTGCCCTTGGCATCAGAGCCGTGGCAAGCCGCGCAGTTGTTCAGGAACAAGCGTTCACCGATGGCATGGGCCTTGGGGTCACGGGCCAGGTCTTCAACCGAGGCGTTCTTGAACGCGGCGAAGATCTTGTCCTGCTCAACCTTGGCTTTGGCCATTTCGGCTTCCAGCTGCCCCTTGGAACTCCAGCCCAAGGTGCCCTTGTTGTTGCCCAGGCCGGGATACAAGGCCAGGTAAGCACCAGCAAAGGCCAGCGTGATGATGAACAGGAACAGCCACCAGCGAGGCAGCGGGTTGTTCAACTCGCGCAGGTCGTTGTCCCACACGTGGCCCGTTGTCTTGTCGACATTGCCTTGCGCGTCATAGATGACCTTGTGCTTGGCCGCACCGATCAACACAAACGCGCAATAAACCAGACCAAAGACGACGATCGCGATGACATACCACGACCATCCACTGTTAATGAAGTCGCTCATTTATGAGCCTCCAGTCAATCTTCAGCGAGGGGCAGGCGGCCTGCCTCCTCGAACTGGGCCTTGTTGCCGCGCTTGAACGCCCAAGCAACGATGCCCACGAAAACGCACAGACACACAACGGTGAAAATGCTTCTCACGACAATGATGTCCATGTGCGTCGCTCCTTATTTGACAGACGTGCCCAGCACCTGCAGATAGGCAATCACGGCTTCAAGCTCGGTCTTGTCCTTGACTTCCTCGGCCGAGCCGCTGATGTCTGCATCGGTGTAAGGCACACCCACCAGGCGCAAGGCCTTCATGCGAGGCGCCATCCCAGCCGGGTCGACCTTGTTCTGCTCCAGCCACGGGTAGGCCGGCATGTTCGACTCGGGCACCACGTCACGTGGGTTGTGCAGGTGAGCACGGTGCCATTCGTCGGAGTACTTGCCGCCCACGCGCTGCAGGTCAGGACCGGTGCGCTTGGAGCCCCACTGGAAGGGGTGGTCGTACACGAACTCGCCAGCCATGGAGTAGTGGCCATAGCGCAGCGTCTCGGCACGGAAGGGACGGATCATCTGCGAGTGGCAGTTGTAGCAACCTTCACGCAGATAGATGTCACGACCAGCCAGTTGCAGCGCGGTGTAAGGCTTCAGACCAGGAACCGGCTCCGTCGTGCTGTGCTGGAAGAACAGCGGCACGATTTCGACCAGGGCACCGAAGAGCACGACGACCAGCGTCAGCACGATCATCAGGAAGTTGCTGGTCTCGATCTTCTCGTGCGAGAAGAGCTTCACATTGTGATTGTTGTCAGCCATGTTGTTCTCCTTCGATCAGGCGTGAGCAGGCTGAGGGATCGGCGCGTTGACGGCACGACCATTGGTCGCGGTCATCACGGTGTTCCACAGCATCAGGATCATGCCGCCCAGGTAGAGCAGACCACCGGCCACGCGGATCACGTAGAACGGATAGGTTGCCTTCACGCTCTCCACGAAGGAGTACACCAGGGTACCGTCAGGGTTCACAGCGCGCCACATCAGGCCTTGCATCACACCGGCAATCCACATCGCGGCGATGTAGAGCACGATGCCGATGGTGGCAGCCCAGAAGTGCAGCGAGATGGCCGACACGGAGTACATCGTGGTGCGGCCGAACATGCGCGGAATCAGGTAGTACAGCGAGCCCATCGAGATCAGCCCCACCCAGCCCAAGGCGCCGGAGTGCACGTGGCCGACGGTCCAGTCGGTGTAGTGCGACAGCGAGTTCACGGTCTTGATGGACATCATCGGACCTTCGAAGGTCGACATGCCGTAGAACGACAGCGCCACAATCAGGAACTTCAGGATGGCGTCGTCACGCAGCTTGTACCAGGCACCCGACAGGGTCATGATGCCGTTGATCATGCCGCCCCACGAGGGTGCCAGCAGGATCAGCGAGAACACCATGCCAACGGACTGGGTCCAGTCAGGCAATGCGGTGTAGTGCAGGTGGTGAGGACCCGCCCACATGTAGGTGAAGATCAGGGCCCAGAAGTGCACGATCGACAGGCGATACGAGTACACGGGCATGCCGGCCTGCTTGGGGATGTAGTAATACATCATGCCCAGGAAGCCTGCCGTCAGGAAGAAGCCCACGGCATTGTGGCCATACCACCATTGCACCATGGCGTCCTGCACACCGGCGTAAGCGGAGTAGGACTTGGTCAGCGAAACGGGGATTTCGGCGCTGTTGACGATGTGCAGCAGGGCCACGGCGATGATGAAGGCGCCGTAGAACCAGTTGGCCACATAGATGTGACGGATCTTGCGGGTACCCACGGTACCGAAGAACACAACGGCGTAAGCCACCCAGACCAAGGTGATCAGGATGTCAATCGGCCATTCCAGCTCGGCGTATTCCTTGCCGGTGGTGAAACCCATGGGCAGCGAGATCGCGGCCAGCAGGATCACCAGTTGCCAACCCCAGAACGTGAAGGCCGCCAGGGGGCCCGCAAAAAGGCGCGTCTGGCAGGTACGTTGCACCACGTGGTAAGACGTTGCGAACAGGGCGCAGCCGCCGAACGCAAAAATCACCGCATTGGTGTGCAGGGGACGCAGGCGACCGTAGGTCAGCCAGGGGATACCGAAATTGAGTTCCGGCCATGCCAGTTGTGACGCGATCAGGACGCCGACAGCCATACCTACGACGCCCCATAGGACGGCGGCAATGGCGAACTGCCGGACAACCGTATCGTTGTACGTGGCAGAGTGGGTGGTTGCCATCTCTTCTTCTCCTTTGTTACAGACTGAATTGTGAGGGCAAACCACTATCTATTCTTGATGAGGCTCAACGTTGCCCCCATCTTGTTGCCCTTCGGGTTGCAGGATGCGCAGCCCTTCTTGTTCGATGTCCTCAAACTGCCCACTGTTGACAGCCCATCCCAGCACGGCCAGGATCGCCAGCACGAGCAGAACGGATACGGGAATCAGGACGTACAGAATTTCCATGGTGTGTGGCCGCCTCACGAGCGGAAGGCGCCGAGTCTAAGCGCATTCAGGACCACCCCAAGCGAGCTGAGCGCCATGCCCAGCCCCGCAAGCCAAGGGGGCAGCAGCCCCATCAGGGCCAAGGGTATGCAACTGAGGTTGTAGAAGGCAGCCCAGGCCAGGTTCTGCTTGACGATACGCATGGCACGCCGCGCGGTTTCAACGGCCAGCGGCACCCCCAGCAGGCGCCCGCCCAGCACGATCAGATCCGCCTGAGATTGCGCCAAGGCCGCCCCCTGGTCAAGCGCGATGGAGACGTTGGCCTTGGCCAGCACGGGCGCATCGTTGATGCCATCGCCCACGACGGCAACGCGGTGGCCTTGCGACTGCGCCTGGGCAATCACCTGCAGCTTGTCTTCCGGGGTGGCGTGGGCCCTGGCGATCACCAGTTCGCCGCGAGGCCCCAAATGTTGCGCCGCAGCAACTACCCGACTCTCCTGGTCACCCGAAAGCAGCGCAGTCTGGCATTTCAGGGCGTTGAGGCGGGCAATTGTCGGGGCGGCCTCCTCGCGGAAGGTTTCGTCGAACACAAAGCCGGTGACGCTTTGCGGCATCAGCACGCCGTCCTGCCCGCGCCCCGCCAGCCAGACGCGCGCCTCGGACAGGCCTGCGGCCCATGCATCCAGCGCCTCGCCGCCGCCGTCCAGCACCCAGTGACGGGAGCCCAGGCGCCAGCAGACCCCATGCTCGTCCTGTGCTTGCACGCCTTTGCCCGCGAACTCGCGCACGTCCAGCCATGACTGCCCCTGAAGACCACCGGCCTCCTGCACGGCCTTGACCAGCGAGCGCGACAAGGGGTGCTGCGACTGCGAGGCCAAGGCGGCGGCCTTTTGCCAGCGATCGCTCGATTCGCCCGTCAGGCCATTGGAAACCTGCGCCCCACTCGCCTGGCTGACCAGACCCACGACGCGCAACTCGCCCTCGGTCAAGGTGCCGGTTTTGTCGAAATAGATGCGGTCGACATGTGCCAGCGCCTCAAGCGCATCCAGGCGTCGCACAAGCAAACCTTGACGGGCCATGGCGCCGGCAGCGGCCAACAGGGCCGAGGGGGCCGCCAGCGACAAGGCACAAGGGCAGGTGACGACCAGAACCGACACCGCCACCCAGACCGAGCGCGCCGGGTCAATGAACTGCCAGGCAATGGCACTGCCACCGGCCAGCGCCAGGACAGCCCACAGGAAGGGGCCTGCCATGCGGTCGGCCTGCCGCATCCAGCCGGGCTTTTCCG
The DNA here is from genome assembly GCF_016195855.1 of Aquabacterium sp. Lineage (GTDB taxonomy): Bacteria > Pseudomonadota > Gammaproteobacteria > Burkholderiales > Burkholderiaceae_C > Aquabacterium. The sequence continues at coordinate 138,119 of NZ_JACPYU010000022.1, read as the reverse complement.
TCATGGCCTGCTGCACCAGGGAGACGATCTGCTGGTAGCGGGTGTCCGGCCCCAGGCGCTCCACGGTCATCCAGACGGGCGAGCCCAGGTTCATGCTGCCGGCCACCACCATCTGCCCCTCCTGGCGGCGCACGGCACGCGACTCCCCTGTCAGCAAGGATTCGTCGACATCGGTCTGCCCGGTCAGGATCTGCCCGTCAGCCGGAAACACCTGCCCTACGGCCACCCTCACCTTGTCCCCATGCTGAAGGGATGAGATGGGGATGGATTCGGTGCGGGACGCGGACACGTCGGCCAGAGCAGCGTCGGCCTCGATCACCCTGTCGACCGCTTCTGGCAGTTGCACGCACAAGGATTCGAGCGACTGGGTGACCTTCTCGCGTGCCCGGCTCTCCAGCCAGCGCCCGCCCAGCAGGAAGGTCACGAACATGGTCAGCGAGTCGAAATAGACCTCGTGCCCGAAGATGGCCTGGCCGCCGAATGTGGCGCCGGTACTGGTGATGAAGGTGGCCGCGATGCCCAGTGCCACCGGGGTGTCCATGGCGATGCGCCCTTGCCGGGCTGCGCGCCAGGCACCAGAAAAGAAGGGACCGCACGAGAAGAGCATCACCGGCAGGCTCAATACCCAGCCCGCCCAGTTCATCAGGTTCCAGAGGTCCTTGGGGATGGTATCGGGGCCAGACACGTACTGCATGGTCGTGACCATCATGATCTGCATCATGCAAAACGCCGCCACCGACAGGCGCCACAAGAGTTTGCGACGCTCAAGCAGGCGCTCGTTGCCAGCACGCGCGGCCGCATCAGGCCAGGCACGGTAACCGGCCTTCTGCACCGCGGCCACCACCTCGGACAGCTTCGTTTTGGCCGGATCCAGCAGGATGCGGGCGCGCTGTGAAGCAGCCTGCACCTGAACCTCGCGCACGCCCGGCACACGCAGGATGGCATCCTCGATAGTGATGGAACACGCCGCGCAGTACATGCCCGACAGGCCCAGGCCGATGCGGCGAAGGCTGCTGCCCACGGGCACGTCCACCACGCATTGCGCCAGCAAAGCCGGGTCATCCAGCCCTGCCACCTGGGCGGAGCTCAAGGCCGGCAAGGGCTTTACTTGCGCAGGTGTCGGCGAGATGGTCTGGGTAAGCGTTTGGGTCATCGGGCTCGCTGATACAGTCGGGCTGCCAAATTGGCCGACCAGACGGACAGGTGCCTGAGGCGACACCGGTCGGCAATCTACACGGAAATTTACGGGTTAACCCCAAGAAGGATCAAGGTGATGTCTCGGATTGTGTTTCAAGTTGCCGGCCGGCCGGCCTGGAAAGCCGCCATCGCAGCCATGAGCGTGTGTGTGTTGCCCCTGCTTGCACCCTCGACGGCCCTGGCACAAGACCGCGCGCAACATCTGCCCACCGTGACCTTGGGCGCCGGCATGCACAACATCAAGGCTGAGGTCGCCGAGACGCCTCAGGAACACGAAATCGGCCTGATGTACCGCACCAGCATGGGCGCCAACGACGGCATGCTGTTCATCTTCGAGCGGCCTGGCCAGCAGTGCTTCTGGATGAAGAACACGCTCATCCCGCTGGCCGTGGCATTTGTGGCCGACGACGGCACCGTGGTGAACGTCGACGAGATGAAGCCGCAAACACTGGACCCACACTGCTCGACCAAGCCTGTTCGCTTCGTGCTGGAGATGAACACCGGGTGGTTTGCCAAGCGCGGCATCAAGGACGGCAGCAAGCTCAGCGGCGTGCCATTTGGTACACCCCGCTGACCCTCGCAGCGCTGCCGCTCGGCAAGGTCAGCGCGTTTTGGCCGCGATGCGCTCTTTCAGCTGAGGCATCACCATCAGGGCGGCTTCCCGCCCAGCCAGGATGGACAGGCGGCGTGCGCTGAATTCCGTGCTGCCGATGCCTTCCAGTTTGGGGCGCATCACGACATCGGCATCCTGCAACTCGTACTGACTGATGGCGTGCCCCATGATGTTGAAGGTCTGCAGCAGGATGTCCACGGCCCCCTTGGTCGACTGGCCTTCCGGGATGGCCGAGATGTCCACGGCGATCACGATGTCGGCCCCCATCTGCTTGGCGTAGCGAACCGGAATCGGTGAAACAGCGCCACCGTCGATGTACTCTCGCCCACCGATCTTGACCGGCTCGAACACCCCGGGGACCGAACTGGAGGCGCGCACGGCCATGCCTGGGTCACCCTTGCGAAACAGGATGGGCTGGCCGTTTTGCAAATCAGCCGCCACGATGCCCAGCGGCATGCGCATGCCCTCGATCTGGCGGCCGCCGGTCAGGTTGCGCACGAACTTGGCCAAGGCCTCGCCCTTAAGCAGGGAGCGGCCCGGGAAAACCCAGTCGGTGATGGTTGACTCATCCAGCGTCATGGCCATATTGGTGAGCTCAGCCGGTGTCTTGCCTGCCGCGTAGAGCGTGGCCACCACGCTGCCGGCGGAGGTCCCCACCACGAGATCAGGCTTGATCCCCTGCTCTTCCAGCACCTGCAGCACGCCGATATGGGCAAAACCGCGCGCTGCGCCGCCGCCCAGCGCCAGGCCGATTTTCGGAGGCCGCGGGGCGGGTTTGGGCGCCACCGCCGCGATGGGTGGAGGGGCGGGCGCCGGAGCGGGCGGCGCCTGAAACACGCTGCAGGCACTGATGGACAGCACGGCGCCCAAGGCAACAACACGCTTGAAGAGCCTATATTCCACAGAAGAATAAACAACTTCTAAAAATGTTCTTTTCATTTATATATAAGTTTTCTACAGTTCAGCCTCCGTCAACCTGCTCGCCGTGTCTGGCGTGTGAGCGTGTTCAGAAAGCTGTAGCGTTTCAATGAATTTCGATTGGACAGCCGTTGCCGCCGGCGCCGGAGTGGGCTCGATTGTGGGGCTGACAGGTGTGGGTGGCGGCTCCTTGATGACACCCCTGCTGATTTCGGTCTTCGGTCTCGAAAAAGCGGTGGCCATTGGCACGGACCTGTGGTTCGCAGGCATTACCAAGGTCTCGGGGTCGGTTGCGCACCATCGAGAAGGCCATGTGGACTACCACATCGTTAAAAAGCTGCTCTACGGCAGCATTCCGGCCACCATCCTGACCATGCTTTTCATGCACATGGTCGGCATCAACAAGCGCGGCGACAGCGCCCTGGCCTACGCCCTGGGCATCGCCCTGTTGTTGACGGCCATCACCGTGGCGTTTCGCCCGGTCTGGCACAAGGTCGGGATCTGGCTGGAGCGTTGGATCACCCGCGAGCGCCGCCCTGCCTTGACGGTGCTGTGCGGGGCGATCCTGGGGGTGCTGGTGTCCTTGAGCTCGATCGGCGCAGGCGCCCTGGGCGCCACCATGATCCTGCTGCTCTACCCTCGCCTGGACATGAAGCGCCTGGTGGGCAGCGACATTGCGCACGCCGTGCCGCTGACCATCGTGGCGGGCATCGGGCACGCCTCTTTGGGCAACGTCAACTGGATGTTGCTCACCGAGTTGCTGATCGGCTCCATCCCCGCAATCTGGGTATCGGCCAAGCTGACCAAGCATTTGCCTGAGACAATCACGCGTTTTGCGCTTTGCGCCTGCCTGGTCCTTGCTGCCAAGAAGGTTTTGCTGACCGCTTGATTCACAACGAGACATGCCGCAGCACAGTATCCCCTTCGGGAATGTGCCAAGCGTCCTTGACACATCGACACCCTGCTTCAATGCGGGAGACTTGCCATGTATCAGTACACTGAATTTGACAAACAGTTCGTCCGCCAGCGTGCGGCTCAGTTCCGCGACCAGCTGGAGCGCAACCTGGCTGGCAAGCTGGGCGATGACGAGTTCCGTCCGCTGCGCCTGCAAAACGGCTGGTATGTCCAGCGCCACGCCCCCATGTTGCGTGTGGCCGTGCCTTACGGCGAGATGTCCAGCAAGCAGATCCGCCAACTGGCGAAGATCGCCCGCGAATACGACCGCGGCTACGCCCACTTCACGACCCGCCAGAACGTCCAGTACAACTGGATCCCCCTGGCCAAGAGCGCCGACGTGATGGACCTGCTGGCCGAAGTCAACATGCACGGCATCCAGACCTCGGGCAACTGCATCCGCAACATCACGGCAGACGCCATGGTGGGTGTGGCCGAAGACGAGATCATCGACGCCCGCCCCTACTGCGAAGTGCTGCGCCAATGGTCGACCTTGCACCCTGAATTCGCCTTCCTGCCCCGCAAGTTCAAGATCGCCGTGAGCGGCGCCAAGGAAGACCGCGCGGCCATCTACTGGCACGACATCGGCCTGCAACTGGTCAAGGATGACGAAGGCGAAGTCGGCTTCAAGGTGATCGTGGGCGGTGGCATGGGCCGCACGCCCATCACCGGCACCGTGATCAACAGCTTCGTGCCCTGGCAGCAGATCCTGGTCTACATCGAGGCCATCGTGCGCGTGTACAACCGCTACGGCCGCCGCGACAACATGTACAAGGCCCGCATCAAGATCCTGGTGAAGGCCGAAGGCCAGAAGTTCTTTGATCAGGTCAACCAGGAATTCAGCAACATCCTGACGCGTGACGTGGACGGCGCGGCCCACATCATCCCGCAGGCCGAATTCGACCGCGTGAACGTCGGCTTCAGCTACCCGGAATCGGTCAAGGCCTACACGCCCACCGGCAATGGCCTGCCCGCTGATGCGTCTGCCGCAGACAAGACCCAGTTCACCAAGTGGCTGGAGCGCAATGTCAAGGGCCACAAGGTGCAGGGCTACAAGAACGTGCACCTGTCGGTCAAACGCGTGGGCCAGGCTCCTGGCGACGTGACCGATGCGCAAATGGACGCGATCGCCGACATGGCCGACCGCTTCAGCTGCGGTGAGTTGCGTGTGACCCACGACCAGAACGTGCTGCTGCCCTTCGTGCGCGAAGAAGAGTTGTTCGCCCTGTGGCAAGCCGCCAAGCCCGCCACGCTGGCGTCGGCCAACATTGGCCTGCTCAGCGACATGATCGCCTGCCCGGGTGGCGACTTCTGCGCCCTGGCCAACGCCCGCTCCATCCCCATCGCCAATGACCTGATCGAGCGCTACCAGGATCTGGACGAGCTGTACGACATCGGCGACATCGACCTGCACATCTCCGGTTGCATCAACTCCTGCGGCCACCACCACACGGGCCACATCGGCATCCTGGGCGTGGACAAGGACGGCACCGAGTGGTACCAGGTCACCCTGGGTGGCTCTGATGGCTCCGACCACGCGCCCACCAGCCTGGTCGGCAAGGTCATCGTCCCCTCGTTCGCTGCAGACGAAGTCACCGACGTGATCGAAGCCGTCATCGAAACCTACAAGGGCCAGCGCGCCGCCAACGAGAAGTTCATCGACACCGTCAAGCGTGTCGGCATCGACCCGTTCAAGGCCGCCGCCAACGCAGTACGCCGCACGACAGCCAAAGCAGCCTGATCGGCGCCAGGAAGGACACACACATGAAGTTCATTGACCCCCATCACGATCAGTGGCGCACGGTTGGCGGCGAAGACGGCCCCATGTCCCACCCGCCCATCAAGAGCTACAGCCTGCTGACGCTGGGCCAGTGGCATGCCGTGCGCGAGCAGTGGCCTGCACAAGGCTCGGCCGACTACAAGCCCGTGGGCGTGATTCTGCCCAATGACACCGACATCGAAGTGCTGGAAGCCGACACGGCCAAGCTGGCGCTGGTGGTGCTGCAGTTCCCCAAGTGGGTGGACGGCCGCGCCTACAGCCAGGCGCACATCCTGCGTGCCCGTTACCGCTTCACGGGCGAGATCCGCGCCACGGGTGAAGTGCTGGTGGACATGATGCCGCTGTTGGCCCGCTCTGGCTTTGACGCCGTGGCCCTGCGCAGCGACCAGGACCGTGCCGCGGCCGAACGCGCACTGGGCTTCTTTGCCGCACGCGGGCACTACCAGGGCGACATCAAGGTGACCAAGCCGGTGTTTGGTCGCGCAGCCTGACCCAAGGAGCATTGCTGATGAGCGAAACATCCTCCCTCGGTAGTTCGTCCCTGATCGGCGGCCCTGCGCCTGCCGGTTCGGCCATCACGCTGTACAACCACCCCAGCGCCGACTACGCCGCCAAGGTGCATGCCACCATCGAGTTGCTCAAGGCCGCCGCCTTCGAGCACCCCGGCAAGGTCGTGCAAGCCACCAGCCTGGGCGTGGAAGACATGATCGTGACCGATCTGATCGCGCGTTACCAGTTGCCCATCGCCATTGGCACGCTGGAGACCGGCAAGCTGCATGCCGAGACTGCCTCGTTGATCGGCACCATCGAGACGCACTACGCCGATGTGGGCCTCCATGTCGAGGTCTACAAGCCCGTGCAGGAAGCCGCGATCGAGTTCGTCAAGCGCAACGGCGAGAAGGCGATGTACGAAAGCATCGACCTGCGCAAGGCCTGCTGCGGCATCCGCAAGCTGGAGCCGCTGAGCCGCATGCTGGCTGAGCGCACGGCCTGGATCACCGGCCTGCGCCGCGAACAGTCCAACAACCGTGGCGACATGGCCGCGCGCGAACAGGACGACAAGGGCCGCGCCAAGTTCAACCCCATGATCGACTGGACCTGGGGCGATGTGTGGCACTACGTGTCCGTCAACCATGTGCCCTACAACCCGCTGCATGACCAGTTCATGCCCAGCATCGGCTGCGAGCCCTGCACACGCGCCATTGCCGTGGGCGAGGACTTCCGCGCCGGCCGCTGGTGGTGGGAGGATGAGAAAGCCAAGGAATGCGGCCTGCACGTGCACAAGAATTGAATCCCGAAAAGTAGATTGAAGCTATGAATGATGTGACCCAATTGCTGGCGGATGTGGACCACCGCCACCTGGACGCCCTGGAAGAAGAAGCCATCTTCATCCTGCGTGAAGTGGCCGCCACCTTCGAGCGCCCCGGCCTGCTGTTCTCCAGCGGCAAGGACTCCTGCGTGGTGCTGCATCTGGCCGAGAAGGCCTTCAAGATGAAGAACGCGCAAGGCAAGCTCGAAGGCAAGCTGCCCTTCCCGCTCGTGCATGTGGACACCGGCCACAACTTCCCTGAAGTGATCGAGTTCCGCGAACGCCGCGTCAAGGAAATCGGCGAGCGCCTGATCGTGGCGCACATGGAAGACTCCATCAAGCGTGGCACCGTGCGCCTGGCCCACCCGCTGGAATCGCGCAACGGGCACCAGACGGTGACCCTGCTCGAAGCCATCGAAGACAACCGCTTCGACTGCCTGATCGGCGGCGCCCGTCGTGATGAAGAGAAGGCCCGCGCCAAGGAGCGCATCTTCTCGCACCGCGACAGCTTCGGCCAGTGGCAGCCCAAGGAACAGCGCCCCGAGCTGTGGAACCTGTTCAACACCCGCATCAAGCCGGGCGAACACTTCCGCGCCTTCCCGATCAGCAACTGGACCGAGCTGGACGTGTGGCTCTACATCGCCCGCGAGAGCATCCCGCTGCCCAACATCTATTTCAAGCACCCCCGCCAGGTGATGCGCCGCAAGGGCCTGCTGGTGCCTCTGACCGAGGTCACGCCGGCACTGGATGGCGAAACCATCGAAACCGTGGACGTGCGCTTCCGCACCGTGGGCGACATGACCTGCACCTGCCCGGTTGAATCCGATGCCGCCAACCCGGCCGACATCGTTGCCGAGACCCTGCACGTGACCGTGAGCGAACGTGGCGCTACCCGTATGGACGACCGCACCTCCGAGGCCTCGATGGAGCGCCGCAAGAAGGAAGGCTATTTCTGATGACTAACGTGATTCACAACGCTGCCAACGAAGAATTGGCACACAAGGCCCTGCGCTTCCTGACTGCTGGCAGCGTCGACGATGGCAAGAGCACCCTGATCGGCCGCCTGCTGTTCGACAGCCGCGCCATCCTGGCCGACCAGCTCGACGCGCTGGAAAAGCGCGCTGCTGGCGCCCCGATCGACCTGTCGCTGCTGACCGACGGCCTGGAAGCCGAACGCGAGCAAGGCATCACCATCGACGTGGCCTACCGCTACTTTGCGACCAAGACGCGCAAGTTCATCATCGCTGACGCCCCGGGCCACGAGCAGTACACCCGCAATATGGTGACGGCTGCCGCCGGCTCCGACGCGGCCGTGGTGCTGGTCGACATCACCAAGATCGACTGGAAGGCTGACCCGGTGCCTTTGCTGGCCCAGACGCGCCGCCACAGCCTGCTGGCCCAGTTGCTACGCGTGCCCTCCATCGTGTTCGCCGTGAACAAGCTGGATGCCATCGAGCAGGACACCGAAACCGCCTTCAACAACGTCAAGGCCTCGCTGGAAGCCTTCGCTCAGCAAGCCGGCATCGTCAGCAAGGGCGTGATCCCCGTGTCGGCACTGCGTGGCGACAACGTGACCACGCCGAGCGCCAACTGGCCCTGGTACAAGGGCCCGACCCTGCTGCAGGTGCTGGAAGAGCTGCCTGCGTCTGACGAACGCCATGACGGCGCGCTGCTGCACCCCGTGCAGTACGTGACCCGTGACAGCGTCGGTGAAGGCGAAGCATCCGCGTCCGGCACCGGCCACCAGTACCGCGCGTTCTGGGGCCGCATCGCCCACGGCGCGGTCAAGGCTGGCGACGAAGTGCAGATCTTCCCCAGCGGCCAGACCGCCATCGTGGCCGAAGTGCGCCACTCGGCCCTGGTTGTGGACGCGTGCGTGGCAGGCCAGTCGGCCGGCATCGTGCTGGACCGCCAGGTCGACATCTCCCGCGGCGACTGGATCCACTCGCCCGGCAGCATCAAGCCCACCGACAGCTTCACCGCCACCCTGGCCTGGCTGGACACCGAACCCGCCGTGGTCGGCCGCAAGTACTGGGTGCGCCACGGCAACCGTTGGGTGCAGGCTCGCATCACCTCGATCGACAACCGCCTGGACATCCACACCCTGGCCGATCAGGACGCGCATGAACTGGCCGTCAACGAAATCGGTCGCGTGCAGATCCAGACGCAGCAGCCGCTGCCGGTCGAGCCCTATCTGGACAACCGCATCGGCGGCGCCCTGATCGTGGTCGACCCCACGACCAACCGCACCAGCGGCGCGCTGCTGGTCAAGGCCGCCTGATCCCCCACACCACAAGGAAGCATCCGTGGATAAGCCCTGCTCACTCGTTGCGGCCAAGGTTGTGTTCATCGGGGCCGGCCCCGGCGAGGCCGACCTGATCACGGTGCGCGGCAGCCGCCTGCTGTCGCAAGCCCAGGTGGTGTTGTTCGACGCACTCGCGGACGCCACCTTGCGTGATCTGGCACCCCAGGCTGACTGGATCGACGTGGGCAAGCGCGGTTTTTCCGGCAAGGAAGGCAGCGACTTCAACGGGCAGACACGCATCAACCAGTTGCTGGTCGAGCAGTCGCTGGCCACTGGCGCCATCCACGGCGAGCGTGGTCTGGTTGCTCGCCTCAAGGGCGGCGACCCCAGCCTGTTTGGCCGCCTGGAAGAAGAGCTCCATGTGCTCAACGAAGCAGGCATCCCCTGCGAAGTGGTGCCCGGCGTGACCTCTGCCCTGGCTGCGGCTGCGGCCACCAAACGGCCCTTGACACGCCGTGGCACAGGCCGCAGTGTGAGCTTCACCACCGCCATGACGCGCACGGGCGACTTGCAATGCGGCATGGGCCCCGGCCAGCGCGCCGACACGGAAGTGTTCTACATGGCCGGGCGCCAGCTCGATCCACTGTCCAAAGGGCTGCTGGATGCGGGCTGGCCCGCAGAAACCATCGTCAGTGTGGTGTCACGTGCCGGCTGGCCTGACATGCGCCACACCGTGCACACCGTGGGCACGCTGGGTGATGCCAGCTCCGTCCACGCCGGGCGCCCGACCCTGGTCATCGTGGGGGCTGGCGCCACGGATCTTCCTGACCAACCTTTGACCCACATCGCCCTTTGCGGCGAATCAAGAGACCACACGACAGGCTAAAGCGCAAGCCCAGCCCGTAGAATCTCGCCCTATTCACCTCCAACTGATTCAAGAGACTAGACATGACCCACGTCGTCACCGAAGCCTGCATCCGCTGCAAATACACGGACTGTGTGGACGTGTGCCCGGTGGACTGCTTCCGCGAAGGCCCCAACTTCCTGGTCATCGACCCCGATGAGTGCATTGACTGCGCGGTCTGTATCCCCGAGTGCCCGGTCAACGCCATCGTCCCCGAAGAGGACGTGCCCGGCAACCAGCAGCAGTACATCCAGATCAACGCCGACCTGGCCAAGTCCTGGCCCAGCATCACCAAGCGCAAGGAACCCCTGCCTGATGCCGACGAGTGGAAGGACAAGACCGGCAAGCTGGATCAGCTGGCCCGCTGATCGCTGCTTCTTCCTGCGGCACGTTCGATGATCCACACCGATGCCCTGGTCATCGGCGCCGGCCCGGTCGGCCTGTTTCAGGTCTTCCAGTTAGGTCTGCTGGGCCTGAAGGCCGACATCATCGACGTGTTGCCGCATGCCGGGGGCCAGTGCATGGCGCTGTACCCCGACAAACCCATCTATGACATCCCTGGCGTGCCCGTGTGCACGGGGCGCGAGCTGACGCAGCAATTGCTGACCCAGGCAGCGCCCTTCATGCCGGCCGATGCGCCTGATGCACTCCCCCGCAACCTGCATCTTGGGCATATGGTGTCCGAGTTGCGCGTATTGCCAGAGGGTGGCTTCGAGCTCCTGACCGACAAGGGCCTGCAAGCCCGCGCCCCCGCCGTGTTCATCGCTGCGGGTGCCGGCGCGTTTGTGCCGCGCGGTTTGAACCTGCCGGGGCTGGACGCCGTCCGCAATCTGCACTATTTCCTGCCCGAACAAGCCGACGCCGCCACCCCATGGGCTGGGCAGCATCTGATCATCCATGGCGGCGCAGACGAGGCCTTGTCAGCCGCACTGGAGATGGCGCTGCACCCTGACCCAACCCAGCGCCCCACCCGCTTGAGCCTGCTGCATCGCCGCGATCAGTTCCAGGCCGAAGACGAGCTGGACAAGCAGGTTCGCGCCTTGATGGCCACCGGGCAGATTGAATTGATCGTGGGCATGCCAGTGGCGGCCCATGTCGAAGGCGAGCAGCTCACTGCACTGCAGATACTGGGCGCCGACGGGCAGACACGCACACAGCAACTGGATCACCTGCTCATCCGCCTGGGCATGAGCCCCAAGCTCGGCCCCTTGACCACATGGGGCATGGCGCTGGAGCGCAAGCAGGTGGCCGTCTCTACCACCAGCTTTGAGAGCAGCATCCCCGGCATCTACGCCGTGGGCGACATCAACACCTACCCGGGCAAGAAACGCCTGCTGCTTTGCGGCTTCCACGAGGCCACGCTGGCGGCGCACCATGCGGCGGCCACGCTGCACCCAGAAGCCCCCCAGCACCTGCTCTACACCACCACCAGCCCGCTCTTGCACCAGCGCCTGGGCATTGCCAAATAGGCAAGCTTTACAATCCAGCCATCGCTAGGGGTGCGAAACCGTCCTGTACCGGATGCGCTTCGCTGAGAAAGACCCTTTGAACCTGACCGAGGTCGTTCTCGCGTAGGGAAGCACCGATGCACACCGGACAAGCCGCCAGGCCACGCGTCCGCCCGCATGCCTGCTCACCACGAGACGACCACCCACCGTTTCGTGCCGGAGTAGTCATCAATGCACAAGCCACATCACGCCGCTCTTCAACGCAAGGCCCAGCACCGCCTGTCGCCTTTGGGCCTGGCCATCATCGGCCTGATCAGCAGCGCAGCCAGCCATGCCCAAAGCGATGCCGCAGCAGACAGCCTGCCCAGCATCAACGTGACGGCTCAAGGCCCCCGGCAGCCCCGCGCCAGCATCGCCGGTCTGGGTGATGGCCCCGCATGGCAACAACCCGTGCAAGCCCAGAGCTTTGGTGAGACCACGCTGCGCAACGCCCAGGCCACGCGCCTGGCCGACCTGACCAAGCTGGACGCCAGCACCACGGATTCCTACAACACCGTGGGCTACTGGGACTACCTGAGCATCCGCGGCTTCACGCTGGACAACGCGGACAACTACCGCCGCGAAGGCCTGCCCATCAACGCGGAAACACGTTTGCCGCTGGACAACAAGGCCTCGGTGGAACTGCTCAAAGGCACCAGCGGCATGCAGGCGGGCGAAAGCTCGCCGGGTGGCCTGGTGAACCTCGTCGTCAAGCGCCCGGAAGGTCGGGTGCGCACGGCGATCGTCTCGGTAGACGATGCTGGCGACCTGCTGACCAGCGTCGACATCGGCGACCGCGGCGGCCCCAACAATGAGTGGGGCTTGCGCGTCAACGTGGCCGCTGAACGCCTGAACACGCACATCGACAACACACGCGGCCATCGGCAATTGTTTGCCTTCGCGGTGGACCGCCAGCTGGCGCCCGGCCATGTGATCGAAGTCGAATACGAACACAGCTACATGAGCCAACCCAGCGTGCCCGGCCTGAGCCTGCTGGGCACCCAACTGCCATCGGCACACGACTACAGCCCCAACCTCAACCTGAACAACCAGCCGTGGACCTTGCCCGTTCAGATGCAGGGCGATACCGGCACGGTACGGCTCCGCAATGACTTGGGGCAAGGCTGGCGCAGCACCATCACCTATGGTGAGCAGCGATTGAAGTCCAACGACCGTGCGGCCTTTCCTTTCGGCTGCAGCGCGGGCCCCGACTACCTGGGCGACCGCTACTGCGCTGATGGCCAATTCGACCTGTACGACTTCCGCTCTGAAGACGAGCTGCGCCTGACCCGCTCCTTGCTTGCCCAAGTCCAAGGCAAGCTCGACGTGGCTGGCATGACGCACGACCTCACGATGAGCGCGCTGCGCTCGGTGCGCCTGACCGATGTGAGCACGCAGGCCTATAACCAGGTCGGTACAGGCACGCTCTCCGATCCTTATTCGGCGTTCGCCCCAGCCTCCACGCCGCTTTACGTCGTCGCCGATCGCCACGAACGCACCACAGAATGGATGGCTCAGGATGCGATCACCTTCAGCCCGCAATGGCAAGCCTGGCTCGGCCTGCGCTACACGCAATTGCGGCGCCTGAGCGCCCCGACGGACGGCAGCCAGGCCACGCCCATCGACCAGGACCTGACCACACCATGGGCTGCGTTGGCATGGACCCTCTCCCCGCAGACCCGCGCCTACATCAGCTGGGGCGAAGGCGCCGAAGTGGAAGCCGCGCCCTATGGCGGCAGCTACAGCAATGCCGGCCAGGTGCTGCCTGCACTCAAGAGCCGCCAGTTCGAGTTGGGTGTGAAGAGCCAGCGCACACTGCAGACCAGCCTCGGCCACTTGAACCAGCAGTGGGGCGCCAATTGGTTCCACATCCACCGCCCTGTAGCGGGTGACGTTGGCGGCGCTTACCTGACTGATGGCGGCGCCACCCATCAGGGACTGGAGGGCTACTGGCAAGGACGCCTGGGGGCTTGGTCTGCTGCAGGCTCGGCCATGGTGATCGACGCGCAACGCGACGGCAGCGCCACAGATGGCGTCAATGGCAAAACGCCGGTCAACGTGCCACGCCGCTCGGTCAAGCTTTCCGGCGCCTACAACTGGGCCGCATCGCTGCCTGTGACCTTGCAGGCCGATGTGGTTCATGAAGGCGCCCGCTGGGTCGACGCTGGCAACACCGTGCTGCTGCCAGCCTGGACGCGTGTGGATGTCGGCGTACGCGCCACCCAAACCATGGGCCCTCAGACTGTGACCTGGCGCGCCGGCGTCACCAATTTGTTTGACAAACGGGCGTGGCGCGAGTCACCCACATCGTTCGGGCACATCTACCTCTTTCCCATGACACAACGCACCGTGACCCTGTCCGCACAAATCGACTTCTGATGACCAGACACGGCTGACGAAAACACGCAACGTGGCCAGGTGAGTTGTAAAAGCATGCTATAGTCGCGTTCTCAACTGATCGCCACGCCTTGCGCATGGTTTTCAGCTGATCCCCGATAGCTCAGTTGGTAGAGCGCCGGACTGTTAATCCGTAGGTCCCTGGTTCGAGCCCAGGTCGGGGAGCCAAAAATTCAAGACGGCTTTGCTTGCCGATTTGCAAAGCCCGACACCATTTGTTCCTCGATAGCTCAGTCGGTAGAGCGCCGGACTGTTAATCCGTAGGTCCCTGGTTCGAGCCCAGGTCGAGGAGCCAAGTTCAAGAACGCCTCAAGCAGTGATGTTTGGGGCGTTTTGCTTTGGAGCTTTCCATGAAACCCATCCAAGCTGGTGACCACGCCGAAATCATCGAAGGCGCCCTGGGCACCAAGGGCCCCAACGTGGGCAAGACCGTGCGCGTGGTGTGCTTGCGCGGCGAGCACAGCGAGCATGGCCGCATATGGAAAGTCGAAGGTGACAACCTGATCACCGAATACGGCGCCGTGGGCAACACGGTGGACTGCGCCCAATCGTGGCTGCGCAAGATCGAGCCGCCCCAATTGGATGAGACCAACAGCACGACCAAAGAACTGGACGTGCCAACGCATTGACCTGGCTTGGGCGCTGCGCCAACCTTGACCTCACCCCGCCGGCAAAGTCGACAACAAACCCCGAAACACCCGCGATGTGGCCGACACCATGGTCGCCCTGCTCTCGCGGTAGCCGCCCAGCAACCAGTGCAGCACGCACTGGCTCACCGCACCGGCAATGGCCAGGCCCAGCATGCGGATCTCGTCTTCGCTGTCGATGCCCAGGTCCGGATAGCGCTGCCGGGCCACGGTCATCACCAGGTTGGCGAAGCGGTCCATGGTGTCGGTGTACATCTTGTCCACGCGCGGGCTGACGCCCATCACCTCCACCCAGATGACGCGCGCCACGCGTGAGTCGGACACGTGCATGAACACGGCGTCCAACCCAGCCTCCACGCCTTTCATGATGTCGGCGCTGCCAACGGCACGTGCCAGCGCCTGCATCACGCTCAGCTCCAGCGCATCACATTGCTGGTGGTACACGCCCATCAGCAAGTCCTCGGTCGTGTCGAACGACTCGTAAAAGTAGCGGTCCGTCAGTTCGGCTTGCTTGCACAGGGTGCGCACGGTGGCCGCGCGGTAGCCCAGGGTGCCAAACACCTGCAGGCCGGCGTCCAGGAACTGCTGCCGGCGGCGCGCGCGGCGCTCTTCCTGGTTCTCCCCCCCGTAAACGCGGCCCTTGTTGTCGTCGCTGGTTCCAGTTTTCATCATACCCGTATTTGACGACAATCGTCTTCACTTGTAAACTGACGACAAGCATCTTCACTTAAGACTTTTGCGAGCAGGACCATGCAGACGTACACCGCGATCATCATCGGCACGGGCTTTGGCGGCCAGGCTGCGGCCATCAACCTCAAAAAGAACGGCATCAACGATTTCCTGATGCTGGAGCGCCGAGCCTGGATCGGTGGCACCTGGAGCCAGAACAGCTACCCCGGCGCGGCCGTGGACGTGCAGTCGCCGCTGTATTCGTTGTCCTTCGAGCCCTACAAGTGGACGCAGATGTTTGCCGAGCAAAACGAGCTGGTGCAGTACACCAAGTACGTGATCGCCAAGCACCAGCTGGAAGACAAGGTGCGCCTCAACGCCAATGTCAACAAGGTGCAATGGGATGAGGCGCAGCAGCTCTGGCAGATCCACACCGATGACGCTGGCACCTTCCAGGCGAAGTTCCTGATCAATGCCTCCGGCCCCTTGAGCACGCCCGTGATCCCCAACTTCAAAGGCCGCGACACCTTCAGGGGCCACAGCTTCCACACCAACTCGTGGGATCACGACTACAACTACCAAGGCAAGCGCGTGGCCATCATTGGCAGTGGCGCGTCGGCCGCGCAGGTGATCCCGGCGATCGCGCCAGACGTCGGGCATCTGCATGTGTTCCAGCGCACGCCACACTGGGTGCTGCCTCGCCCTGACCGTGTGTTTTCGGGGTTCGAGCGCGCGCTACTGGGCTCCAAGCTGATTTACAAGGCCCTGCGCACGGTCATCTACTGGTCGCTGGAGAGCCGCATGATCGGCTTCAAGTACTCCAAGACCATGCTCAATCTGGTCGCCCAGAAGGCCGCGCTGCGGCACATCCACAAGCAGCTGAAAGACCCCAAGCTGCAAGCCGCCGTCACGCCTGACTACACGATCGGCTGCAAGCGCATCATCCTGTCGAGCACGCTCTACCCCGCCCTGGCGCGCCCCAATGTGACGCTGCACACCAAGGACGACGGCATTGCCGAGATCAACGAGCGCGGCATCGTGACCACGCAAGGCAAGCAGGTGGATCTGGACCTGATCGTCTACTCCACAGGTTATGACGCCACGGACGGCGTGATCTCCTACCCCGTGATCGGCAAGGGTGGCAAGTCCGTGGGCGAGGTGTGGAGCACGTTCCCGCGCGCCTACCTGGGCACCTCGCTCCCGGGCTTCCCCAACCTGTTTGTGGTGACCGGGCCCAACACGGGCATCGGCCACACTTCAGCTATTTTTGTGATCGAGGCGCAGATGGAATACATCATGCGGGCGATCAAGTCCGTGCAGGCACGCAAGGCCAAGGCCATCGAGGTCAAACCCGATGCCGAGAACGATTACACCGCCATGATCCACCGCGAGATGAAGCAGACCGTGTGGCAATCGGGTGGTTGCCACAGCTGGTACCAGAGCAAGAGCGGCCACGTGATCGCGATGTTCCCGGGCTTCAGCTTCACCTTCCGCCGCATGTGCCAGGCCTTCAAGCCGGCCCATCACCTGTTTACCTGATCTTTGCAAGAAGGACCGCAAGCCATGAAGGACTTCAAGAACAAGGTTGCCGCCATCACGGGTGCGGCATCGGGCATGGGCCGCACGCTGGCGCTGGAACTGGCGCGCCGCGGCTGCCACCTCGCCTTGAGCGATGTGAACGAGGCCGGGCTGGCCGAGACCGCGCAGATGGCGAGCAAGCTGGGCGTGAAGGTCACCACCGACAAGCTCAATGTGGCCGATCGCGACGCCATGAACGCCTGGGCCGCCAAGGTGGTCGCCGATCACGGCAAGGTCAACCTGGTCTTCAACAACGCGGGCGTGGCCCTGGGCGCCCTCATCGAGACGGTCAAGCCTGAAGACTTCCAGTGGATCATGGGCATCAACTTCTGGGGTGTGGTGTGGGGCACGCAGGCCTTCCTGCCTTACCTGAAGCAATCAGGCGACGGGCATGTGGTCAACACCTCCAGCCTCTTCGGGCTGCTGGCCTCGCCCACGCAAGGCACGTACAACTCAAGCAAGTTCGCCGTGCGTGGTTTCACCGAAGCCCTGCGGCAGGAGCTGGACATCGAGAACTGCGGCGTGAGCGCGACCTGCGTGCACCCGGGCGGCATCCGCACCAACATTGCCCGCGCAGCCAAGATGGACGAAAGCCTGCATGCTGCATCTGGCGGTGATGCCGAGGCCGCGCGCGCCCGTTTTGACAAAGCCTTGAACGTGACCACGGCGCACAGCGCCGCGCTGCAGATCCTGCGTGCGGTGGAGCGCAATCAACGTCGTGTGCTGGTGGGCGTGGATGCCAAGATCCTGGACTTCCTCGTGCGCCTGGTGGGCTCGTGGTACCAGCCGATGTCGGCCTTCATTGCCCGCAAGATGCTGGCCGGTTGACCCACGCACCACACGCATCATCACCATGGCATTGAAGAAGAAAACGCTTGTGGCCGCTGCATTGGCCACACTCGCGCTGGGCTGGTCTTACACGACCTATCCGCGCATCGGGCAACTCACGTATGAGCTCGGCGCTGGCATCGAGTCGCGCCTGTACGGCCTGCACAAAGAGGTCGTCACGGTGGAAGGCATCCCCATCACCTTGTACCGTTCGTCTGGAACCGGCCCGGCCATTCTGATGCTTCACGGCTTCAGCGCCGACAAGGACGTCTGGGCGCGTTTTGCACGCCACTTCAGTGGGCAATACCAGGTCATCATTCCTGACTTGCCGGGGCATGGTGAAACGGGCTTCAAGCCTGACTGGCGCTACACGATCGAGGCACAGACACGGCGCATGGTGGCCTTGCTCGACCAGTTGCAGATCAAGCAGGCCCATGTGATCGGCAACTCGATGGGCGGCTTCATCGCGGCCCAGTTCGCCGTGAGCTACCCGCAGCGCACGCTGTCTGCCGGTTTGGTGGACCCGGCTGGCCTGCCCTCGCTGCACCCCAGCGAGATGCGCACCATGCTGAGCAAGGGCCAGAACCCCTTCCTCATCGGCTCGCGCGCAGACTTCTACCGCTTCTACCCCATGACCATGGCCTCACCGCCCTGGATGCCCGGCTTTGTGCTGGATGCCGTGGGCGAGCGTTACATCGCGCAGCGCGCACAACTGGCGCAGATCTTCAGCGAGTCGCACAAGGAGACCGACCTGCCCGTGCGCATCCACGAGGTGAAGCTGCCGGTCATGCTGATGTGGGGCACGGAGGACAGGCTCATTGACGTCAGCAGCGTGCCCGTGTGGCAAGCCGCCCTGCCCCAGTCAAAGGTGCATGTGCTCGATGGCATCGGCCACATGCCCATGGTGGAGCGCCCGGCCATGACGGCCGAGCTTTATCAGCAATTCCTGGCCAGCTTCTGAGGCCGCTCAGCGGGGCACCACGAAGGTGCTCTTCTCGATCACGCGCACGGCCTGCCCGTAAGCCCCCAGTTGCTCGACGCCCATGCTGATCGGCACGATCTGGCCCGCCAGATTGGCCGCCGCATTGGCATCCAGCCGGATGCGCACGCTGACATCGCGGTTCTCGGATGGCGCCAGTTGAATGGTCTGAGCGTTGTCCACCCGCATGCCATACACGCCGTGTTCGGCAGACACGTCCACGCGGTAGCGCTGGGGCTGCTCGGTCGAGTTCATGATGTGCAGGCGGTAGACGTTCTCGATCACACCGTCTTCCACCATGCGGGCCATCACGCCGCGGTCCCGGATGATGTCTACACGGAATGGCGCGCGCGTCATCAGGTTGAAGGCAAAGGCGCTGGCACCGATCAGCAAGGCCCCACCGTAGATGGCGGTTCGCCATCGCATCACACGCTTGACCAGTTTGGATCGGGACCAGCCGTTGTCCAGCCCGTTCTGCGTGGAAAAGCGAATGAGCCCACGCGGGTACTTCATCTTGTCCATGACCGAGTCACAGACGTCGATGCACGCACCGCAGCCGATGCACTCCATCTGGAAGCCGTTGCGGATGTCGATGCCCACGGGGCAGACCTGCACACACAGCGTGCAGTCCACGCAATCACCCAGGCCGAGCTGGGCCCTGTCGGCTGACTTGGACCGTGAACCGCGCGATTCGCCCCGCGCCGCGTCATAGCCCACGATGAGCGAGTCACCGTCCAGCATCACGCTTTGAAAGCGCGCATACGGGCACATGTATTTGCAGACCTGCTCGCGCAAAAAGCCTGCGTTGCCATAGGTGGCCAGGCCATAGAACACGCTCCAGAACAGCTCCCACGGGCCCGCGCTCAGGCTGAGGATGGACGCCAGCAAGGCGCGCATCGGGGTGAAGTAGCCCACAAAGGTCAGGCCCGTCCACAGGCTAAACACGCCCCAGGCCATGTGCTTGCTGCCCCGCTTGAGCAGCTTGTTGCCGGACCAGGGCGCGGCATCCAGGCGGATGCGCGCCAGGCGGTCACCCTCGATGCGCTGCTCGATCCACATGAAGATCTCGGTGTAGACCGTTTGCGGGCAGGCAAAGCCGCACCACAGGCGCCCGGCGATCGCGGTGAAGAAGAACAGGGCCAGCGCGCTGAGCACCAGCAAGGCGGCCAGGTAGATGAAGTCCTGCGGGTACAGGACCAGATCGAAGATGTAAAAGCGCCGGCTGTTGAGGTCAAACAGCATCGCCTGACGCCCGTTCCAGGGCAACCAGGGCAGGCCGTAAAACACAAGTTGCGTGACCCACACCATGGCCCATCGCCAGTTGGCAAACAGCCCCTGGACCGATCGTGCGTGGACTTTCTGGTGCGCCTCGAAGAGCGAGCCATGCTGAGGCGGCGTGTTGACGGGCTTGATGGGGATGATGCGGGGCTGGCTCATGTGCGGTTCCGTGCAGCCAGTCGGCTACCGGGCAGAACCATAACATTTATTTCAAATGGATGTTTATGAGCTCCCTGATTCAGATGGGGCTATCCGGCAGCGACGCGTAGCGCCTACCGGACAAGGTCATGTCCATATTCGTGTTGATTGACACGATTCGCTTCTTTCCCAATACGTCAACCTCATGCCATATTGGATGCAATTCGAAAGACAACGAACATTTTCAAAATCAGAAACGAAACGAAATGACGCTCACTTAAGGGATTTCCCGAATCAAACCGAATCTGACAGACTTCGTGCAATCGTTCTTCTCCAGCGCTCTGGCCCTCCCCCAAACGCCAGCTGAACTGTTCGAGAAGCCACAGCCAGAACCTCACTTGAACGGAAGTCCGCCATGCACATCTCGGGTGTCTCCTTTGCCTTTCCTGAACGCACTGTTTCGAACGAAGAAATGCTGCAAATCGTGGCCGACCAGAGCCGCGAAGGTTTCGAGGGTGACCTTGATGTGGCCCTGCAAACCATCGGGCATTACCTGAGCTACATCGGCTCGAAGAACCGCCACTGGCTGGCCGAAGGTGAACAGGCCTTCGCCTACACCGAGCGCGCCATCAACGATGCGCTGGACCAGGCCGGCCTGGACAAGGAAGACATCGACCTGCTGATCCATGCCAGCGTGGACAAGCGCGTGATCGAGCCCGCCATGGCCTTCTTCGTGGCCAAGGCCATGGGCATGCACAAGACCCAATGTTTCGACGTGACCGAAGCCTGTGGCAGCTGGACGCGTGCCACGCAGATTGCCCAGTCCTTCCTGGCATCGGGCCAGTTCAAGAACATCCTGATCGTGACGGCCGAGTACGCCAGCCACGAAGGCCAGCCCCTGGCACAGAACCACAAGCTCACCAGCCTGGCCGACCTGGAATGGGCCTTCGCCAGCTACACCGTGGGTGAGGGCTCGACCGCCACCATCCTGACCGCCGACAGCGACAAGCCCTGGCAGTTCGACAACCGCACCTTCACGCAGTACGCGGACCTGTGCATGTCGCCCATCATCGAAGACGATCTGGAAACCATGCGATTGAAGGACCTGTCCATGGCAGGCAAGGGCCGCCTGCGTTTCATGTCCTACGGCAAGAAGATGCAGGACAACACCATCCAGGACCTGGAAGAGATGATGCGCGAGAACCCCATCCCCGTTGATGAGGTGGACCTGTTCATTCCGCACACCAACACGCTGACCGCATGGCGCGATATTGAAAAGCGCCTGGGCAAAACCGTGCCCTATATGTTCATGCTGCCCGAGTACGGCAACCTGGTCACCAACTCCGTGCCCGCCGCCCTGGCCACCGCCAGCAAAGAAGGCCGGCTGGAGCGAGGCCACAAGGTCACGGCCCTGATGACCGCGGCCGGCATGTCCTACACCCGCTACAACTTCGTTTACTGATCCGCGAGGCCGCACAAAAATGGCAACGGATTGGTCCGGGCGCAAGTACAGGGTGCTCAAGTCCCTGGGCGAGAACATCGACATGATCTTCGGCGTGTACCAGCCTACGTTGGGCGAGATGCGCTGGTTTCTGCACTCGCATGAGGTGGACGACGGCGGCGGGGCTATCGTGAAGATCCTGGCCTCGCTGGGCGTCACGATGCCGCCCAAGGCGCACAAGAACGTGCCTGTCAAGCCCAGCCTGCTGGGCCGTCTGGCCGCCTTGAAGCTGCACATCCGCAACAGCCAGCCTGTGAACTACCCATGGCAGAAGGCTGCTGCCGATGACGGCCAGGCGCAACCCTGCTTTGTGTACTTCCTGATGCCCTTGGCGCACAGCGAACAGGCGCGGCGCCACGCCCGTGCACAAGGCGTCGGCGAGACATCCTTGTTCCTGGCCAGCCTGGACAAGGTCTGCCGTGAGCGTCATCTGAGCCAGAACAGCGAACGCGTGTGGATGATGCCGCACGACTTCCGCCGCTCGCTGGGCATCCAGACGCAGTCCGGCAACTGGACGGCGCCTGTGTCACTGCGGCTGCAGGGCGCGCCCACGGCGCAGGACATCTTTGGCCAGCTCAAGACCTTGTATGCCCGCGGCATCCTGTGGGGGGCGTGGATCTACACGAACTTTGCCCGATGGCTCAGCGACGGCATGATCCGCCGCGCCTACAACCGGCTCAAAGGCAAGGCCTGGTTTGGTGTGTACGCCAACATGAGTGCATGGGCAGCACCTGAAACCGATGCCCACAAGCTGGCGGGCAGCTGGGTCATCAGTGCACCACCGGTCAGCGCCGTGTGCCCTATCACCGCCGGCAGCTTCACCTGGGAGGGCCGCACCGGCTTCACCCTGCAACTGCATGCATCACTGGGCGCTGACCATCACGCCACCAGTGAACTCATGCGCAGCTGGATCGCCGATCTCTACCGCGAGGCCGGCATCCCTGACGCCGTCATCGAACCCCATTGCATCGCCATGCACGACCTGCAACGCCAGGCTCGCCGCGTGGACGCCTGAGCCCTGCCCCATGAAAACCCATACTTTGTTCGCGCCCCGCAACGTGGCCATCAGCAAGACCATCGTGGGCCTGTCCTGGGTGCTGGGGCTGGCCGAGCTGGTCCACCCCTTTGTGCACATTCCGCCCATCTGGCTGTACGTGGTCATGACCCTGTCCCTGCTGGCCCATGCCGCGCAATGCGTGTACTTCACCCGCAAGTTCGGCGAACAAGCCAGGCCCTTGTGGCCCCATCTGCTGCAGATCATGGTGTTTGGCATGCCGCACGTGATCGGTTTTCAGCAAAGCCAGACGGTGTCCGCGTGAGCAGCCCCCACACCCCGCACCTCAACCTCTATGAGTTGATGCAGACCCAGGCCCAGCATCAGCCGGGCCGCATGGCGTTTGCGCAGGCGCGCCGGCGCAGCGCATCGGGCCGGTATCTGTACGAGACGCGCAGCTATGCCCAGTTCCTGGATGAGGTGGACCGCACGGCCGCGGGCCTGCACCAGGTCGGCATCCGGCGCGGCTGCAAGACCTTGCTGCTGGTTCGGCCCGACATGGCACTGCCCGTCATCGTGTTTGCCTTGTTCAAGCTGGGCGCGGTGCCCGTCATCATCGACCCGGCCATGGGCATGAAGCGCCTGCTGGCCTGCATCAGGCAGGTCGAGCCCCACGCCATGATCGCGCTGACGCTGGTGCATGCCCTGCGCCCATTCGTGGGTGACGCATTTGGCAGTATCAGCCTGTTCATCAGCACGGGCGCATCGCGCCTGCCCGCCACACGCCGCCTGAAGGACCTGCTGCGCCAGCACGGGCCCATCGGCCAGATGGAGCCCACCACGGGCAGCGATCTGGCCGCCATCTTCTTCACCAGTGGCAGCACCGGCACGCCCAAGGGGGTTGAGGCCACACACGGCACGCTGGCCGCGCAGATTGCGCACTTCAAATCGATGAGCAACCCCGGCGCGCAGGATGTCGAACTGGCCGCCTTCCCCGTTGCCACCTTGATCTCGCCTTGCCTGGGGCAGACCAGCGTCATCCCCGACATGGGCTCCCTGCACCCGGGGCGCTGCAAGCCCGGCAACCTGATCCAGGCCATAGAGGACTTCGGCATCACCTCGGGCTTTGCCTCCCCCATCGTCTGGGAGCGGCTGAGCCGCCATTGCGTGGCCAAGGGCCATCAGTTGCCCAGCCTCAAGCGCTCGTTCAGCGGCGGCGCCCCGATTCCGGCCAAGATGGTGGAGAGGCTGGGTGCCGTGATGCCCCAAGGTGTGATGCACACCCCCTATGGCGCCACCGAGGTTACCCCCATCAGCACCATCGACGCCAAAGAGATCGAGCAGGAAACCGCCCGCCTCTCCAGCGTGGGCCATGGCGTCTGCGTGGGGCGCGTGGTGCCAGGCCTGACTGTGAAGATCATCCGCATCGATGACAAGCCGCTGCCGCACTGGCTGGACGTGGACGAACTGCCAGCCGGCAAGGTTGGCGAGATCGTGGTGCGGGGCCCGCTGGTGTCGCCTCGCTATCACAACGACCCGGTCAATACCGCGCTCAGCAAGATCGAAGCCGACGACAGCGACGACACACACCAGTCAACCTGGCACCGCACCGGCGACACGGGCTACTTCGACAAGCGGGGCCGGCTGTGGTTCTGTGGCCGCATCAAGCACATCGTGCACGCGCAGGGCAAACGCTATTTCTCGGTGCCGGTTGAAGAAGTGCTCAACGCCGAGACCGAAGTCTGGCGTTCTGCACTGGTGGGCGTCACCGTAGAGGGCCGCCAGGAGCTGGCTGTGGTGATCGAGTTCTACCCGGAATACAAGCGCCAGATCAGCCTCACCCGGCTCAACGCCTACAAGGCACGCCTGGATGAGCTGGGCTTCCCCGTGCAGCATCTGCTGCCCTACCCGCGCGCCTTCCCCGTGGACAAACGACACAACTCGAAGATCGAGCGGCCCATCCTCGCGCAATGGGCCCAGGCGCAAATCAACAAGGGCGTTCTATCGTGAAGACATTGGTAACCGGCGGCGCTGGCTTTCTCGGCCGCTACATCGTGGAGGCCTTGCAAGCCCAAGGCCATGAAGTGGCCGTGCTGTGCCGGGGCGACTACGCCTTCTTGCGCCAGCAAGGTGTGCGGCTGATCCAGGCTGATCTGGCCGATCGGGATGCCGTGCGCCACGCCTGCCGGGGCATCGAGCGGGTGTTCCATGTCGCCTCCAAGACAGGCCCCTGGGGCCGCTATGCAGACTTTCACCGCACCAATGTGCTGGGCACGCGCAACCTCATTGACGGCTGTCGCGCCCAAGGCGTCCACAAGCTGATCTACACCAGCTCGCCCAGCGCCGTGATCGGCTTCGATGACCTGTGCGGCGTCAACGAAAGCCTGCCCTACCCTGTCAAACGCATCAGCGCCTACCAGCACACCAAGATGCTGGCCGAGCAGATGGTGCTGGCCGCCCATGGCCAGGATGGCCTGGTCACCACGGCCTTGCGCCCCCATGCCATCTGGGGGCCACGCGACACCCAATTGCTGCCCGCGCTGATCGAGCGCCACAAGGCAGGCAAGCTGATCCGGGTGGGCCCAGGGCGCAACCGCATCAGCGTGAGCTATGTCGAAAACGCCGCCTGGTGGCACCTGCAAGCGGCCGACGCCGACCCTGATCAGGCAGGCCGGCGTGTCTACTTCGTCAACGAGGCCGAGCCCGTGAACATGTGGGACTGGATCAATGGGCTGCTCACGTCCATCGGCCTGCCAGCGGTCGAGCGGGCCTTGCCCTACGCCGGCGCCTACACCCTCGGGGCCGCCTGCGAGGCCCTCTTCACGCTGCTGCCCTGGCTCGGTGAGCCTCGCCTGACACGCGCCGTGGCCGCCGTGTGCGCCAAGGACCACTACTTCGACGTTGCCGCCGCCCAACGCGACCTGCATCTGAGCTCGCCAGTGAGCATGGACGAAGCCCATCGGCGCTTTGCGGCCTACTTTGGCCAGCAACAGACCACCACGAAAGACCACACATGCGTGCTGGCTCGTCCATCCTGATCACGGGCGCCTCCAGCGGCATCGGCCTGGCCCTGGCCCTGCACCTCGCCCGGCAAGGACATCAGGTGTTCGCTGGCGTGCGCCAGGACCGGGATGCCGAGGTGCTGCGGGCCCGGTCGAAAGGCCGCATCACCCCTTTGCGCCTGGACGTCACTGAGGCCAGCAGCATCGAGCAAGCCTTGCTTGCGGTAACCACGAAAACGCATGGCAAGCTGGATGTCCTGGTCAACAACGCTGGCGTGGCGTTCAGCTGCCCGCTGGAGATGACCTCGCAGGCTGAGTTGTCCCAACTGATGAACGTCAATGTCCTGGGCACGTTTGCGGTGACACGGGCCTGCCTGCCGCTGCTTCGCGAGACACAAGGCCGCATTGTCAACATCAGCTCGATCTCCGGCGTCTTCGCTGCGCCAGGGTTGACCGCCTATGTGGCGTCCAAACACGCGGTGGAAGGCATGACGGCGGCCTTGCGGCTGGAGATGACCCCTCACGGCGTCAAGGTGTGCAGCATCGCCCCGGGCAAGATCGACACCCCCATCTGGAACAAGGCGCTGGACACCAGCGGCGCCCTGAGCGAGCAACACACCGGCGAGTTGCAATCGATCTACCGCCCGCTGCTGGATTTCTACAAACGCTATGCAAGCCAGGATGTCGCCACGCCCATGGACGCGGTCCTGGCTGCCGCGGATCAGGCACTGGCGGCCAGACATCCCAGAGCACGCTACATCGTCGGGCGGCAAGCGAAATTGCGAGCGTGCCTAAACTGGCTGCCCACGCGCTGGCGCGAACTCCTGGTGCTGCGCGCCATCCTGAGCAATGTGCCCCGGCCTTGAGGAAAAGTCTCGCCATTTGACACATCGCGCCACACGGAAGGCCATCAGGTGAGGGCTGCCGGTTAAAATCCAAGGTTACACCAAGTGAATGTCATGCCTGTGACATGCGAGAAAGCCCATGATCTTTGGAAAGCTGCTGCCCCGTGAGGGCAATTTTTTTGAGCTGTTCAACCAGCACGCCAATCACATCGTCGTGGCCGCCCACGCCTTCGCGAACCTGGTCAAGCACTACAACGACACATCCCTGCGTGACAAATACAACCAGGAAGTGGACGCCGCCGAAAGCGCCGCTGACACCGTCACCCGTGAAGTCAACCGCCTGCTGCACAAGACCTTCATCACGCCGATCGACCGCGAACAGATCCACACGCTGATCAACACCATGGACGACGTGGCCGACCTCATGCAGGACGCCGCCGAAACCATGGCCCTGTACGACGTGCGCAGCATGACCGAGGAAATCGTTCGCCTGACCGACCTGTGCGTCAAGAGCTGCGAGCGCCTGAAGTCGGCCGTGTCTCTGCTGGATGACATCGGCAGCGCAAAGACCGCCGAAGCCGCCCTCAAGACCTGCGAAGAAATCGACCAGCTCGAAACCGACGCCGACCGCGTGATGCGTGCCGCCATGAGCAAGCTGTTCCGCGAAGAGCCCGATGTGCGTGAAGTGATCAAGCTCAAGGCAATCTACGAGTTGCTGGAAACCGTCACCGACAAGTGCGAAGACGTCGCCAAGCTGATCGAGGGCGTGATCCTCGAGAACTCCTGATCCCGAGAGGCTGACATGACAACCATGCACGTGGCCCTGTGGGTCATCGTCGCGCTGGTGGTGCTGGCACTGCTGTTCGATTTCATGAACGGCTTCCACGATGCTGCCAATTCGATTGCCACCGTCGTCTCGACCGGTGTGCTGCGCCCCACCCAGGCCGTGGTGTTTGCCGCGTTCTTCAACTTCGTGGCCATCTTCATCTTCCACCTCAGTGTGGCGGCCACCGTGGGCAAAGGCATCGCCGACAAAGGTGTGGTGGACGTCTACGTGGTGTTCGGCGCACTCAGTGGCGCCATCACCTGGAACGTGATCACCTGGCTTTACGGCATCCCCAGCAGCTCGTCGCACGCGCTGATCGGCGGCATCGTCGGCGCCGTGATGGCCAAGGCGGGCGCCGGGGCCCTGATCGGTGCGGGCATCATGCGCACGGTGACCTTCATCTTCGTCTCGCCGTTGCTAGGCTACCTTTTCGGTTCGATGATGATGGTGCTCGTGGCATGGGCTTGCCGGCGCGTATCGCCTTCGCGCATTGACCGCTGGTTCCGCCGCCTGCAACTGGTGTCGGCCGGTGCCTACAGCCTGGGTCATGGCGGCAACGATGCACAAAAGACCATCGGCATCATCTGGATGCTGCTGATCTCGACGGGCTATGCCTCCGCCGCAGACACGTCGCCCCCGACCTGGACCATCGTCTGCTGCTACCTGGCCATTGGTGCGGGCACCATGTTCGGTGGCTGGCGCATCGTCAAGACCATGGGCCAGAAGATCACCAAGCTCAAGCCCGTTGGCGGCTTCTGCGCAGAAACCGGGGGGGCATTGACGCTGTTCATCGCCACCGCCATGGGCGTGCCCGTGTCCACCACCCACACCATCACCGGCGCCATCGTCGGGGTGGGCTCGGTGCAGCGTGCCAGCGCGGTGCGCTGGGGCGTGGCCGGCAACATCGTCTGGGCCTGGATCCTCACCATCCCCGCCTCGGCCTTCGTGGCCGCCGTCGCCTACTGGATCAGCCTCAAGCTGTTCTAAGATCCGGTCATCATGACCGAACCAGCAGCAGCCAGCCACGACATCGATCGGCTGGCTGTTTTGCTTGAGCGGGGGCCTTTTGCGGTGATCACGGGCGCGGGCCTGAGCACCGCCAGCGGCATCCCCGCTTACCGCGACCGCCACGGGCAGTGGCAACACCGCAAGCCCATCCAGCATCAGGACTTCCTGAAGTCCGAAACCGTCAGGCGCCGTTACTGGGCGCGCAGCTTTGTGGGCTGGCCGGTGGTGGCGCAGGCCTCGCCCGGTGCCGGGCATACCGCCCTGACCGCGCTGTGGCGTGCAGGCGCGCTGGCCACCGTCATCACGCAGAACGTGGACGGCCTGCATCAGAAGGCTGGCTGCGAAGAAATGATCGAGCTGCATGGCGGCATCGGCCGGGTTCGCTGCATGGCCTGCCAGCAGATTTTTGCGCGCGCACTGGTTCAGCAATGGCTGGTGCAGGGCAACCGTGACTTCGACCCCGTTGTGGCAGAAAGTGCCCAGTCAGCCCCGGATGGCGACGCGCAGCTCGAAGACGCCTGCTACGCTCATTTCTGCGTGCCCGATTGCCCGTCTTGTGGCGGCACGCTCAAACCCGATGTGGTCTTTTTCGGGGACAACGTGCCCAGGGAGCGCGTGGCACGTGCCGCCCATGCCATCGAGCAAACGCGGGGTCTGTTGGTGGTGGGCTCATCGTTGACGGTGTATTCCGGCTACCGCTTTGCCGAGCTGGCGCACCGCCTGGGCAAGCCCGTCGTCGCCATCAACCAGGGGCTGACACGCGCCGACGCCATCCTGAGCGCCAAGATCGAACAAGACTGCAACCACACTTTGGTCCAGCTCCAGCAGGTCTTGTCAAATAGGCCCTGAGTGCGTTGTAGCCACACGGTGGCAAGGCGCATGCATCCTGGCCCACAATGAAGACAAGACCAAAGCCGTACAGGGTCGATCTCAAGGGGAGACGACATGCCTCATCTGGCGCTTCAACCAGTTCGACTGGAACGCATCATCCAGATGCAATCGCTGATTGTTCAGGCCGTTTTTGACCTGGACAGGTTCATGCAGCTCGTCGTGGACAACCTGCAGGAGTTGACCCATGCCATGGGTGCCGTGGTCGAGCTGGTGGATGGCGACGACATGGTCTACCGCGCCGCCAGCGGCTGCATGGCACCGTATGTGGGCATGCGGCTTGCCCAAGCCTCCAGCCTGTCCGGCTTGTGCGTCAGGCGCACCGAGGTGCTCATCTGCAGCGATGCCGAGACCGACCCGAGGGTGGACCTGGCCGCCTGCCGCCGGGTGGGCGTCAGGTCCATGGTTTGCACCCCCCTGCTCCAGAGCGGCCAGGCCATTGGCGTGCTCAAGGTGATGTCCAGTCAGGCCGCCGCTTTTGACCGTAACGACGAGCAGACCTTGCGCTTGATGGCCGACGTGCTCGGGGCTGCGCTGGGCAAGCAGATGGCTTTTGACCAGTTGACCAAGGCGGAAGAGCGCCTGCGCGCCAGCGAGGCCTTTCTGGACCGAACCGGGCGCGCCGCAGGCGTGGGTGGCTGGGAGCTGGACATGCGCTCGGGCGAGCTGATCTGGTCGGACCAGACCAGGCGCATCCATGAAGTAGATGCAGCCTGGCAGCCCACGCTGGACAACGCCGTCGGCTTTTACGCGCCCGAGGCCCAACCCCTCATCCGTCAGGCCGTGGAACGTGCCATAGAGGACGGCTCCTCATGGGATCTGGAGTTGCCCCTGCGCACGGCCACGGGCCGCGCCATCTGGGTGCGCACCTGCGGCGAGCCCGAGCACGATCAGGATGGCATCGCGCGCCTGATCGGCGCCATCCAGGATGTGACCGAACACCGCGCGCGCAAGGACGAGTTGCAGCGCGAGCAGCAACTGCGCAACGAGATCGAACACCATGCGCACGAAACCAGGGCATTGCTCGCCGAGCGCAATGACATGCTCAATGTGCTGGCCCATGAGGTGCGGCAGCCCTTGAACAACGCGTCGGCCGCACTGCAAAGCGCCGCCCGCGTGCTGACCGATATCCGTGAATCGGCCGCATCCCAGCGCCTGTCACGTGCCCGAACCGTCATGGGACAGGTGCTGGCCAGCATCGACAACACCCTGGCCGTGGCGACCCTGCTGGCGCGCCCCTCCAAAGCAGAGTGCATGGATGCGGACATCGACACCCTCATCGAGGTCAGCATCGCCGACTTCGCCGAAGACCAACGGCGGCGCATCCGGGTTGAACGCGCCACCGCCACGCGCACCGCGGCCATGGACATGAGCCTGATGAGGCTGGCCTTGCGCAACCTGCTGTCCAACGCCTTGAAGTTCAGCCCGCCGGACACCCCGGTCACGCTGCGCCTGAGTGACAGCGACGACCCACTGGCCCTGGTGCTGGATGTCTCCGATCAAGGACCGGGTATTGCGTCGGCGCTCGTGCCCACGCTGTTTGAACGCACCACCAGGCCCGAAACGGCCTCACTGGCTGCGGGCCATCACCTGGGTCTGTACATCGTGCGCCGGGTGATGGAACTCCACGACGGTGAAGTCCATTTGCAGCACAATGGCCCCACGGGCGTGACCATGCGCCTGCTGCTGTGCCTGGCGCCCGGCGATTGATTCAAACGGTTGCCCCAAACGGTTGCCTCAAGATGGCATCAGCGCTTGAGCTTGTAGCCCGTCTTGAATATCCAGGCCACGATCACCAGCGAGGCGGCCGTGAAGCCCAGGGTCATGGCCAGGCTCACGCCCACACCGACATCGGCCTGCCCATGGAAGCACCAGCGGAACCCGCTGACCAGGTACACCACCGGGTTGAACAGCGACACGGTCTGCCACACCGGCGGCAGCATCTTGATCGAGTAGAAGCTGCCGCCCAGGAAGGTCAGCGGCGTGATGATCAAGAGCGGCACCACCTGCAGTTGCTCAAAGCTGTCGGCCCACAAGCCGATGATGAAGCCCACCAGGCTGAAGGTGATGGCCGTCAGCACCAGAAACAGCAGCATCCACAGCGGGTGCTCGACATGCAAGGGCACGAACAACCCGGCCGTGGCCAGGATGATCAGCCCCAGGATGATGGACTTGCTGGCCGCTGCCCCCACATAACTGAGCACCACCTCGAACGAGGACACCGGTGCGGAGAGCAGCTCGTAGATCGTGCCGGTGAACTTGGGGAAGTAGATCCCGAACGAGGCGTTGGAGATGCTCTGCGTCAGCAGCGACAACATGATCAGGCCGGGCACGATGAAGGCGCCATAGCTGATGCCGTCCACCTGCTGGACGCGCGAGCCGATGGCCGCCCCGAACACCACGAAATACAGCGAGGTGGAGATGATCGGCGAGATGATGCTTTGCATCAGGGTACGCCGGGTGCGGGCCATCTCGAAACGGTAGATCGCGCGAATGGCGTGGATGTTCATGTGGCGTCCTTCACCAGATTGACGAAGATGTCTTCCAGCGAGCTTTGGGTGGTCTGGATGTCCTTGAAACGGATGCCGGCATCGATCAGGGCATTGAGCAAGGTGGGCACGTCCACGCTGTCGTCCTGTGCGTCATAGGTGCACACCAGCTCCTCGCCATCTGCAGACAAGGACAAGGCATAGGCAGACAAGCCTGCGGGCATCTGTGCCAGCGGCTGCGTCAGATGCAGCGTCAACTGCTTCTTGCCCAGCTTGCGCATCAGCTCGTTCTTCTCTTCAACCAGGATGATCTCGCCCTTGTTGATCACGCCGATGCGGTCGGCCATCTCCTGCGCCTCTTCGATGTAGTGCGTGGTCAGGATGATGGTCACGCCGGCTTGCTGCAACTGGCGCACCAGTTGCCACATGTCGCGACGCAGGTTCACGTCCACGCCTGCCGTCGGTTCGTCCAGGAAGAGGATCTGGGGTTCGTGCGACAAGGCCTTGGCAATCAGCAGGCGCCGCTTCATGCCCCCCGACAAGGTGATGATCTTGTTGTCCTTCTTGTCCCACAAGGACAGGTCTTTGAGGACTTTCTCGATCCAGGCAGGGTTGGCCGACTTGCCGAACAGGCCGCGGCTGAAGCTCACCGTGTCCCACACCGTTTCAAAGGCGTCGGTGGTCAGCTCCTGCGGCACCAGGCCGATGAGGCTGCGCGTGTGGCGGTAGTGCTGGCCGATGTCCTGCCCGCCCACCAGCACCTGGCCTTCACTGGCCGTGACGATGCCGCAGATGATGCTGATGAGCGTGGTCTTGCCAGCACCATTGGGGCCCAGCAAAGCCAGGATCTCGCCCCGCTGGATGTCCAGGTTGACGTGCTTGAGCGCCTTGAAGCCCGAGGCGTAGGCCTTGGACAAATTGCGAACGGTGATGATGGGCTGCATGGGTCAACGATAACCGAAGTGTGACCCGGCTGCTGCCCAGCGCGCGCAGTTCACCGGCTGGCGCCCGTGGCCCTCTTTCTGGCCGGGGTTTTCCGGGCCGTGCTTCGCTTGCCTGCAGGGCGTGCGTCCTTGGCCAGGCGGCGGCGGATCTCGTCGGAGTTCATCCAGAAGTCCGAACCCTTGATGATGTTGTCCAGTTCCTCATCGGACATGAAGCGCGCGCAGATGCGGCGCATCACCTTCTCGAACCACTTGCCCACGGCGGCCACTTCGGCCTGCTGCTCGTTGCCCTTGCCCGAGAAAACGCCCGAGTAGGTGTGCAGCATCAGCTGGCAGTTGTCGTGGACATACAGCTCGTCACCGCTGAGGAAGATCATGGCGGCCATGGAGTAGGCACGTGCCTCCAGCACGGTCACCACCTTGGCCTCTGATGCGGCGATGTTGTTGATGATCTGCAAGCCGGTGTTGAAGTCACCACCAGGCGAGTTCAGGTGGATGTAGATCAGATCGGTGTCGGTGGCCGTGCGCAGGGTGTAGTACAGCTCGGTGTAGTACTGCGGCTCGATCAGCTCGCCGCAGATGTAATACGAAACCTGCCTCACAGGTGCCTGCCGCTCGAAGCGGATCAGGCCTTGAAAAGGCACGGTTTCAACGGCCCCGTCGTCATCGGCTCCCCGGCCTTGCACTGGACGCAACATCAGCTTGTCTCCTCAGCGTGAAGCCTTGATTATGGTTTCACGCCGGGCCCAAACGCTGCACGCGATCAATCTCGGCCGTGATCGCGGTGCGATTTGTCGCGGCCCTTGTCTTTGTCCTTGTGGTCACGGTCGTGACCATAGGCATGCCCGTGCTTGGGGTGATCACGGCCCCAATCACGGTTGTCATGGTCACGGTCATGCTCGCGCTCCCAGCGCTCCCTCACCCAGTCTTCCCGCACGAAGTAAACCGGTTGCCCGCAGGCGCTGTAGCGGCTGCAATAGCGGCGCCAGTCTTGCTGATGTGCGGGCGGCACATACAGGTAGATCGGGCGTTGATAGACCGCCACAGGAGAGGGCTGGATGATCACGGGCTGCGGGTACACCAGCACGGGCTGTGGGTAGTTGCCGATGTCGATGCGGCCATACATGCCCGGTTGGTTGATGCCGATGGACACCCCGACCGAGGTCTGGGCAAAAGCAGGCGCGGCGGCCAGGGTTGCCAGAGCAAGAAGCAGTTTTTTCATGATGGTCTTCCGGTTATGAAGATGCACATTCAACGCCGGCCACCCCCTCCTAGCCGACAGGGGCGGGCCTGCTTTACCGGAATTTACCCCCGTCAGAGGTACAGCGCCACCAGTTCGGTCACCTTGTCCTCCACCAGCACGGGCAGCCACAGGCAGGCCTCGCTGCCGGGCAGGCGCTTGCTCGCGTCCGTCAAGGCAGGCACCCCGCAACCGATGGCCTTGGTCAACAGGGGGTCCGCATCCAGCAGCTTGATGACGTCGCCGGATTGCGCCAGATCACCAGCGACTTCGCAATGGCCGGCTGCCAGCACCAGTTGAGCGCCCGCACGGTCCAGCACCCAGCGCTCCATGCGCCTGGCGATCGGGGTCTCGCGGCCCGACAGCAGCATCAGCACATAGCTGGCATGGTTGGTGGCGCAGCAGGGCATCGCCATGGCGCGGCAGATGCCGGCGTCCGTGGCCGCGTCACCGCGCAGGAAGCGCGCGTTGGTATCAGCCTGGCCCATGATCACGGCTTCGTCGCGTTGCCAGGCCATGCCAGGTGCACCCGTTCCACGTGGCAAAAAGGCATCGCGCGAGAGGCGCTCGAACTCGGGTGGCAGGCCACCGTAGTAGCCATCCAGCAAGCTCATGTCCGAGCTGATGCGGGTGTCGTTGCGCCACAACTCCATGGCCCCCTTGCTGGCTGGGTCGTCGCCCCCGAACAGGGTTACCACAGCAGTCAATTTGCCCCCGACGAAGAAGGGGATGGCCACCGCACAGGTCAGGCCGGCGGCCTTGGCCGCACTGGTACGCCGGAAATGAGAGCCCTCGAACTGCTTGAGCAGCACCGGATGGCCCAGGTCCCAGGCCTCGCCGGGCAGGCCTTCGGCACGGCCAAAACACATGGCACGGCTCACCGTGGCAAAGCTCAGCGCCTTGCCAAAAGCGCCCGCACCAAATTCGAGCAAACTGTGATCAGAAGCGGGCAGCCAGATTTCGGCGGCACGGATAAAAGAAGTCATGCATCAACCTCAGCGTCATGTTTTGTGTGAACGCAAGAGGCAAGCAAAACTCGCACCATGTTGGAGCCAGGCTGGTCTTTGCCCTGCTCTGGCCTATTTGCCCCGGGCGCCCCTCACCAGCTTGACGGCGTCGTCGATGCTCAGCACCGTCAGCGCCACTTTGGGCAAAGCGGCGCGCTGCAAGACGATGTAGGCCGGGTTCTTCAGGCGCGCCAGCATCAGGCTTCGCCCTGACTGCTGCAGCGAGGCATTCAGATCACGCAAGGCCTCGACACAGCTGCCGTCCAGGTCGGGGGACTCCTCCAGGCTCAGGATCAGGCTGTGGGCCGAGGGGTGGTGCGCCATTTCATCCCGGACCTGAGCCAGCAGGCTTTCCACATTGGCAAAAAACAAGGGCGCCTCGGGCCGCACGATCAGCATCCCCTCTTCGGGAACGGCCATGGGCGACAGCTTCAGGTCGATGAAGTCATGCCCCTCGTCCAGTCGCCCCAGCACGGCCAGGCGCGCCTGGGCCAGCCCGCGCAGGGTCATGAACAGGCTGATGCCAATCGACACCAACAGGCCATCGAGCACGCCCAGCCACAGCACGGCGGCCACCGCCAGCAAGGAAACCAGCCGGTCACGCTGCCAGACAAAATACGGTTTGAACACCTGCGGGTTGAGCATGTGGCTCACCGCGTGGATCACGATGGCACCCAGCACGGGCTCAGGGATATAGGCCACCAGCGGCAGCAGGCTGAACGCCACCACCAGCAGCACGGCCAGGGCCACGAGCCCCGCCCAGCGGGTTTGTGCTCCGGCTGATTCGTTGGCCACGCTGGCCGAGTACCCCGCCCCGACCGGCATGCCATGCACCATGCTGCTCAGCACATTGGCCACACCCAGCGCCAGCAGATCGCGGTTGGGTTTGACCTCGTCACCATGCTTGAGCGCAAGCGCGCGGATCGCGCCGTAGGACTCCGCGTACAGGATCAGCACCATGGCCACGGCCAGCTCCCCCAGACGCAGCCATTGCTCTCGGGCCAGCGCAGGCAGGGCCGGTTGATTGAGGTGCAACTCGATCACCCCCACGCGGGCAATGCCCATCTCCCCCAGACGCAAGTGGTGCTGCGCCGCCATGCCCGCAGCCATCACCAGCAAGGCCCCCGGCCAGCGCCGCCCGGGGCGCGCAAAAACCCAAAGCGCCAACAGGGTCAGCACGCCCAGCGTCAGGCTGGGCAAATGCCATTGCGCCGTGTGCACCACGACGCCTTGCAGCACAGACTGCGCATCGTGGCCAGCCACACTGATGCCCAGAAAACGCGGCAGTTGCTTGACGATGATGATCACCGCCAGACCGAAGGCGAACCCACGCAGGACGGGCTTGGAAATGAAGGCCGACACCGCCCCCAGCTTGGCACTGGCCCCCAGCAGGAACAGCAAGCCAGTCAACATGACCAGACCCGCAGCCAGCTCCATGCGCAAGACCATGTTCCCGTCTGCCAGCGACCCGGTGGCCGCCAGCAGCACCGCCGCCGAGGACGAGGTGGCCGACACAATGGCAAACCGGCTGGTGCCCAGCAAGGCATAGCTCAGCAAGCCGGCAAACAGGGCCAGCACGCCCGCTTGAGGCGGCATGTTGCCAATGCCGGCATAGGCCACAGCCTCGGGCAGCAGCAGCCCGGCTACCGACAAGCCAGCCAGAACATCCCGCCAGCTTGGTCTATCGAATGCCAAGGGCTCACTCCCCTTGCATCAAGGAGTCCAGCGTCAGCTCGTAGGCCGAGCCGAAGGTCTCCAGGAAGTACGCCACCTCGGGCGTCATGTGCTCGTCGATCTTGCTGCGCACCTGGGTGGCCGCCTGTGCGAACTCCGTGTTGCCATAACGCAGCTCGGCGCGGCACTTGAGCCAGGCGGCCAGGCGATCGGCCGACTTGATCAGGCGGGCCTCGTCGTCCGGCCATTCGTGGTGGTCCATGGCCGAGCGCAAGGCGGGGCGCACCGACTCGGGCAACAGGCGCAGCATTTCCTCGCAGACCTCGCCTTCGAGGTTGGCCGTGGCATGGCGCATGGCGGGCGAGTACTTGACGGGCGTGGGCAGGTCGCCAGTGATGGCTTCCGTGGCGTCGTGGAACAAGGCGCGGGTGGCCACCGAATTGGGGTCCACCGGCTTGCCCAGCACATCGCGGGCGATGACCGCCAGCGCATGCGCCAGGATGGCGACTTCCCAGCTGTGCTGGGCCACATCCTCCTCGACCGCGTTGCGCATCAAACCCCAACGCTTGATGAAGCGCAGACGCGACAGGTGGGCGTAAAAAGGGCTGTGCGAAGGGGCAGATTGAGGCATAAACGAAAAGAAGCGGGTAAAGCTGGGACAGCCCTGATCTTCGCGCAAATCGGCACCAACCACGATGGCGCATCATCTATTTGCAACCCCGGCACCACACGCCACACACACCGACCGAAGCAAGCCATGCCTGACGACCTGGGAAAGTACCTGATCATCGCCTTCGTGGCCATCCTGGGCCTGGCAGCCTGGCGCGCCTGGCAGATCAAGGAGGGCAGCCCCAACTGGCCGTCTGTCGAGGGCGAGATGCTGGAGGCCCGCGCCAGGCAGCACAACGAAACCGGCGACCAGCGCGGCACGCCCACCCACCACTGGTTCACCGAGGTGCGTTACCGCTACACGGTCAAGGGCATCACCTATACGGGTGACCGCCTGCGGGCCTTTGGCCTGAACCATTTTGACGAGCAGCAGGCACTCACCGAGATCGCGCCGTTCAAGCCCGGGCAGAAGGTCAAGGTTTACTACGACCCGGCCAAGCCGTCGTCGAGCGTGCTGATCCCTGGCTGAACCTGGGTCGGCCAGGCCGGAGCGGAGCGGGTTTCGAGCGCCTTGCTTGCATACCCTGTAGGGTATATGTATACTCCCTACCGTATAGGAATGAGGAGAACGTTCATGGCCAGACACCATGCCATCGCCATGCTGCTCGGCGCCACGCTGGCGGCTGCGTCCATGCCTGCCCACAGCGAGGGCGGCAAGCTCATGGTCCCCACCATCAAGGTTCAGGCGCAGTCCCAGGCCGCGACCATGGAGTGGGATGGCGTGATCCAGGCGGTGCGCCAGAGCACCGTGGCCGCGCAAGTTCCGGGCAACATCACCGCCTTGCTGGTCAAGGCCGGCGACAGCGTCAAGGCCGGCCAGGCGCTGGCTCGCATCGATGACCGGGACACCCAGGCCGCGCTGACGCGCAGCCAGGCCGATGTGGCCCAGGCCGATGCCCAACTGACCAACGCCCGCCAGCAATGGGAGCGCAGCCAGGCGCTCAAGGCGCAAGGCTTCATCAGTGCTGCAGCCCTGGACAGTGCGCAGGCGCAATGGCGTGCCGCCCAGGCAGGCGTGAACGCGGCCAAGGCTGGCCAGGCACAGGCAGCGCTGGCCAAAGGCTTCACGACCTTGAGCGCACCGTTTGACGGCAAGGTGCTGTCCACCCAGGTAGACGTGGGTGACCTGGCCGCGCCGGGGCGCCCCGTGCTGACCATGTATTCGCCCCAGGCCATGCGCGCCGTGGTGCAGGTGCCCGCGTCGCAGGCCGATCGCGTGCGAACAGCCCAGGCCGCAGAAGTGTTCCTGCCCGCCAACAGCGCCCAGGCCACACCGCATTGGGTGCGCGCCACCCGCGTGGTCACCTTGCCTGGTGCCGACCCGGTTTCCCAGACGGTGGAATGGCGGCTCGACCTGCCCGCCACGGCCACCCTGCCCGGCCAGACGGTGCGCGTCAGGTTCAGCGGCATGGCGGCCCCCTCGTCCAACGGTGCGGCTGCGGCCGGCCTGACGGTGCCGGCCCAGGCTGTGGTCCAGCGCGGTGAGTTGACCGGCGTGTACGTGGTGCGCGAAGGCCAGTTCATGCTGCAGGCTGTGCGCACCGCACCCATGAGCGCCCAGGCCACCACCGTGACGGTGCTCAGCGGCCTGCGCGCCGGTGACACCATTGCCGACAACGCCATCAAGGCGGGCCTGTTCAACGCCAGCCCCGTCAACCCCGCCCAAGTCAAGCCATGAGCACCCCGTCACCCCTGGGCCTCTCCGGGCGCCTGGCACGCGCCTTTCAGGACAATGCCCTCACGCCCTTGCTCGCCCTGGTGGCCATGCTGCTGGGCCTGTTTGCCGTGCTGGTCACCCCGCGCGAGGAAGAGCCCCAGATCAACGTGACCATGGCCAATGTGTTGGTGCCCTTCCCCGGCGCATCCAGCACGGACGTGCAGAACATGATCGCGCGCCCGGCCGAACAGGTGCTGGGCCAGATTGCCGACATCGAGCACACCTACTCGGTCTCGCGCCCCGGCATGGCCGTGCTCACGGTGCAGTTCAAGGTCGGCGTGCCCCGCACCGATGCCCTGGTGCGCCTGTACGACGTGCTCAATGCCAACCAGGACTGGCTGCCGCGCAACCTGGGCGCCCTGCCCCCCATCGTCAAGCCCAAAGGCATCGACGATGTGCCCGTGCTGGCGGTGACCTTGTGGAGCAAGGATGCGCAGGCTGCACTGGCGCTGGAACGTGTCGCCCGCAGCCTGGAAGCCGAGATCAAACGTGTGCCCGGCACCCGCGAAGTGCAAACAATCGGCGGCCCCGGCCAGGCCGTGATGGTGACGCTCGACCCCAGCCGGCTGCGAGAGCGCGGCGTGGACATCGGCGGCCTGCAACAGGCCTTGACTGCGGCCAACCAGAGCCTGCCCTCAGGCACCGTGCTCCATCCCCAGGCCGATGGCCGCTCGCAGATGCTCAGCATCGAGACAGGCGAGTTCTTGCGCTCTGCCGACGATGTGGGCAACCTGGTGGTCGGCGTCAGTCAGGGCAAGCCGGTGTACCTGCGCGAGGTGGCCCGTGTCGAATGGGGCGCGCAGCAAGCGTCTCGCCATGTGTGGTTCACGCCAGGCGCTGGCGCCAGCACGGTTGCGGTTGCCGGCCACAGCTTCCCCGCCGTCACGCTGACGGTGACCAAGAAGCCCGGCCAGAACGCCGTGGACGTGGCCCGCGCCGTGCGCCAGCGCCTGGACGAGTTGCGCAACGCCGTGCTGCCCGCCGATGTGGAAATGAGCATCACGCGTGACTACGGTGAAACCGCTGCGGAGAAAGCCAACAAGCTGATCCAGAAGCTGGCCTTCGCCACCGGCTCCGTGATCCTGCTCGTGGGCCTGGCGCTGGGCCGCCGCGAGGCCGTGATCGTGGGCGCCGCCGTGATCCTGACGCTGACGGCCACCCTGTTCGCCTCCTGGGCCTGGGGCTTCACGCTCAACCGCGTGTCCTTGTTTGCGTTGATCTTCTCCATCGGCATCCTGGTGG
This sequence comes from Aquabacterium sp., assembly GCF_016195855.1. GTDB lineage: Bacteria > Pseudomonadota > Gammaproteobacteria > Burkholderiales > Burkholderiaceae_C > Aquabacterium. Next base: position 98,152 of record NZ_JACPYU010000022.1, on the reverse strand, counting down.
ACGACGCCATCGTGGTGGTGGAGAACATCCACCGCCATCAACAGCTGGAGCCCGGCAAGCCGTTGCGCGAGATCATCCCGGCGGCTGTGGATGAAGTGGGCGGCCCCACCATCCTGGCCACCTTGACCGTGATCGCCGCCCTGCTGCCCATGGCCTTCGTGAGCGGCCTGATGGGCCCCTACATGAGCCCCATCCCCATCAACTCCAGCCTGGGCATGGCGCTGTCGCTGGGCATTGCCTTCACCGTCACACCCTGGCTGGCGCTCAAGCTGATGAAGCCGCACGCTGCAGCCCATGGCGAAAGCGATGGCGGGCACTCGGCCGCCACGCCCACCGGGCTGGCCGGCAGACTGCAAGGCCTGTTCGACCGTGTGCTGATGCCTTTGCTGGTGTACCGCGGCCGCCGCTGGGCCATGGGCCTGGGCATCGTGGCAGCGCTGATGCTGTCCATCGGCCTGGCCACCATTCCCTCATCGGGCCTGGGCGTGGTGCTCAAGATGCTGCCCTTTGACAACAAGAGCGAATTCCAGGTGGTGGTGGAAATGCCCGCCGGCACCCCGTTGGAAGACACGGCAGCCGCCTTGCAGGACATGGGCGCCTTCCTGGCCAGGCAACCCGAGGTGCTGAACCTGCAAGGCTATGCCGGTACGGCCTCCCCGATCACTTTCAATGGCCTGGTGCGCCAGTACTACCTGCGTGCCGATGCCGAACAAGGCGATCTGCAGGTCAACCTGGTGGACAAGCACCACCGCCATGAAAAGAGCCACGTGATTGCCCAGCGCCTGCGTGTCGACCTGGAGAGGATCGCCGCGCGCCATGGTGCCCGTGTCAAGGTGGTGGAAGTGCCGCCTGGCCCGCCAGTCATGTCGCCCCTGGTGGCCGAGATCTACGGCCCCGATGAAGCTGGCCGTGCGCAACTGGCCCAACGCGTGGCCAAGGCCTTTGCTGGCACGCCGGACATCGTCGGCATCGACACCAGCCTCAAGGAAGACGCGGCCCGCGTGTTCCTGCGCGTGCAGCGCCAACGCGCCGAATCGCTGGGCATCCCCGTGGCCAGCGTGGCGCAGGCCGTGCAGGCTGCCTTGTCTGGTGCCGATCCGGCCTACCTGCACGACGGGCAGGCCAAGATGCCCATCCCCGTGCGCATCCAGTTGCCGCGTGAATCCCAGATCGGGCTGGACAAGCTGCTGGCCCTGCCGCTGCGTGCCGCCAATGGCCAGTTGGTGCCGCTGTCAGAGCTCGTGCGCATCGAGCGCGGCGTGATCGACAAGCCCCTGTTCAGCAAGGACCTCTTGCCAGTGAGCTATGTGTTTGGCGACATGGCTGGCCAGCTGGACTCCCCGCTCTATGGCCTGTTTGCCATCCGCAGCAAGTTGGGTGAAGCCGCCCTGCCCGGCACCGGGGGCATCCAGGAGTACTGGATCAAGCAGCCTTCAGACCCATACCGCGCCTACGCGCTGAAGTGGGACGGCGAATGGCAGATCACCTACGAGACCTTCCGCGACATGGGCGCCGCTTATGGCGTGGGCCTCATCCTGATCTACCTGCTGGTGGTCGCCCAGTTCAAGTCCTACCGGACCCCGCTGATCATCATGGCGCCCATCCCGCTGACCATCATCGGCGTCATGCCCGGCCACGCGCTGCTGCACGCGCAGTTCACGGCCACGTCCATGATCGGCATGATCGCGCTGGCCGGCATCATCGTGCGCAACTCCATCCTGCTGGTGGACTTCATCGAGCTGCAGGTGGCGCGCGGCATGGCCTTCAAGCAGGCCGTGGTGCAGTCAGCCGCCGTGCGGGCGCAGCCCATTGCGCTGACCGGCATCGCCGCCATGGTGGGCGCCTTCTTCATCCTGGACGACCCCATCTTCAACGGCCTGGCCGTGTCCCTGATCTTCGGCATTCTGGTGTCCACCCTGCTCACGCTGGTGGTCATCCCGGTGCTGTACTACGCCGCCTACCGGCGTCAGCATGAAGCCGCCTGATGGATGGCGGCGCACTCTTGATTCGAAAGGAAACCACCATGACCGTTGAACGCATGATCCGCATCGTTGCCGGGTTGTTCATCATGCTCTCGCTCGCCCTGGGCGTGGAGGGCAGCCCCTTGTTTGTGTCCAAGTGGGCCCTGGCCTTCACGGCCTTTGTGGGAGCCAACCTCTTCCAGTTCGGCTTCACCAATTTCTGCCCCATGGCCATCATCTTGCGCAAGCTGGGCTTCAAGGACGGCGCAAGCTGCGCCGTGTAAACACCGTAGCGAGCCTGATATGAAGCCCCGCAGCCCCAGCCAGGACACACCGGCGCCGCGCTGCGATCAGGCCGCGCTCATCAGCGAAAAAAGCCGCACGGACATACGCAACCGCCTGCGACGGGCAGAAGGCCAGTTGCGCGGCATCCAGCGCATGCTGGAGGTGGGCGACCCTTGCGCAGACATCGCCACGCAGATGGCCGCGGTGCGCAAGGCACTGGACAGCACTTATGTGCGCATGACCATGTGTTTCATGCAAGAGCAGATGCAGGGCCGGCCCGATGCGCCCTCCGATACGAGCACCGTGCTTAAGGAAATCGAGGCTTTGCTGGGCAAGATTCGCTGAAAATCGGCAGCCGTCAGTGCAAACCCTGTACCCTCAGCAGGCGCAAAGGTTGATCATCTCAATATACCCATACCCGTATAGGTAAGTAGATCGACATGGCAAACATCGTGATTCTGGGCGCCGGCATTGGTGGCCTGCCCATGGCCTTCGAGATGAAGGAGAACGCGCGGCCGGATGACAAGATCACTGTCATCTCCAACACCCCCACCTTCCACTTCGTGCCCTCCAACCCTTGGGTGGCCGTGGACTGGCGGGATCGCGATGAGATCGAGTTGCCGATCGCGCCGATTCTCGACAAGAAGGGCGTCGACTTCATCCCCGTCGGCGCCAAGCGTGTCCACCCGGAACAAAACCAGGTGGAGCTGATCGATGGCCGCCAGATCCCCTACGACTACCTGGTGATTGCCACTGGCCCCAAGCTCGCGTTTGACGAGATCGAGGGGCTGGGCCCGCAAGGCCACACGCACTCCGTGTGCCACGTGGACCATGCCGAGCACGCCCGGGAAGCCTGGATGCAGTTCGTGGCCGACCCTGGCCCCATCGTCGTGGGCGCCGTGCAAGGTGCCTCGTGCTTCGGGCCCGCGTACGAGTACGCGATGATCATGGAAACCGACCTGCGTCGCCGCAAGATCCGCGACAAGGTCCCCATGACCTTCGTGACCTCCGAGCCGTATATCGGCCACCTGGGGCTCAACGGCGTGGGTGACTCCAAAAGCATGATGGAGTCCATCTTCCGGGACAAGTCGGTGCGCTGGATCTGCAATGCCAAGGTCACCAAGGTCGAAGCCGGCCTCATGCACGTGACCGAGCACGATGAGGATGGCAAGCCCAAGAAGGAGCACACCCTGCCCTTCAAGTACTCGATGATGCTGCCCGCTTTCAAGGGGGTGGATGCGATCTTCGGCATCGAAGGCCTGGTCAACCCAAGGGGCTTTGTGCTGATCGACGAACGTCAGCGCAACCCGCGCTACCCCAATATCTTCGCGGTGGGCGTGTGCGTGGCCATCACACCGCCGGAACCCACGCCCATCCCGACCGGTATTCCCAAGACGGGCTACATGATCGAGTCCATGGTGACGGCCACCGCGCACAACATCCGCGCGCTGCTGGATGGCGTGCAACCGCATGAACACGCCACCTGGAATGCGGTGTGCCTGGCTGACTTTGGTGACCATGGCGCAGCCTTTGTGGCGCTGCCTCAGATCCCGCCGCGTAATGTGAGCTGGTTCAGCGAAGGTTACTGGGTGCACCTGGCCAAGATCGCCTTCGAGAAGTACTTCATGCGCAAGATGAAGAAGGGAACCTCGGAGCCCATTTATGAGCGCCTGGTGATGAAAGCCATGGGCATCATGAAGATCAAAGACCACTGATCCACGGGCAAACCAAAGGGGCAAAGATTGGGCACAATCAAGCCTTGCCCCTTATCTCTTGGACGCACGCACCCTATGGCCGCCCTGGACAACGACAAAAGCCGCACCGACATCCTCAACCGCCTCAAGCGCGCGGAAGGCCAGTTGCGTGGCATCCAGCGCATGATCGAAGAGGGTGAAGGCTGCTTGCCGATTGCCACCCAGATGGCTGCCGTGCGCAAAGCACTGGACAGCACCTATGTGCGCATGACGGTGTGCTTCATGGAGCAGCAGTTGCAAACCCGACTGGGTGCCGATCTGACCAAGGACTCCGCCGCCATGGGCGAGATGTTTGACGAGATCGAGACCCTGCTGGGCAAGATCCGCTGAAGCCTCAGCCAGCCATCAACTGGCCTGACGAACAGCCTGGTGGCTGAACCGCCACCACAACACGGCACCAATCAGGATCATTGGCAGGCTCAGCCACTGGCCCATGCTCAAGCCCATGCTCAGCAGGCCCAGGAAATTGTCCGGCTCGCGGGTGAACTCCACCGTGAAGCGCGCCAGGCCATAGCCCATCATGAACAAGGCCGTGGCCTGCCCCACCGGCCGAGGCTTGCGCGTGAACAGCCACATCACCGTGAACAGCACGAGGCCTTCCAGCCCAAACTCGTACAGCTGCGATGGGTGACGGGGCAAGCTATCGCCCGCATGCGGGAACACCATGGCCCAGGGCGCATCCGGGCTGGTTACCCGCCCCCAGAGCTCGCCATTGATGAAATTGCCAATCCGGCCTGCAGCCAGGCCCAGCGGCACCAAGGGCACGACAAAGTCGAACAGGCGCAGGTAGGACACGCCATGGCGGCGCGCAAACAGCCAGCCCGCAATGACCACACCCAGAAAACCACCATGGAAGGACATGCCGCCCTGCCCCAGGTGCAGCGCGTCCATGGGATGGGCCAGATAGAAGGCCGGCTTGTAGAACAGCACATAACCCAGCCGCCCACCGATCACCACCCCCATTGCCCCGTAGAACAGGAACTGCTCCACCTGCGGCGCCGTGATGGGCGCCAGGCCCTGCTTCACCCGCCTGCGGCCCAGTACCAGAAAGAGCACGAAGCCCAGCAGGTACATGAGCCCGTACCAGTGAAAGCGCACGGGCCCGACGGACAAGGCCACCGGGTCGAACTGAGGATGGACCAGCATGCTTACTTGAAGAGCTTGCGGATGTGCTGCCAGGCCCTCAGGAAGATGCCCGATTGCTCCACCGGCTGCAAGGCCACCAGGTTCTGCTCACCGTAAGGCTTGCCGTCAATGGTGGCGACCACCTTGCCCAGCACCGTGCCCTGGGCCACCGGCGCCTTGACTTCGGGGTTGAGCTGCACCGTGGTCTTGATCTGCGAGGCCTGGCCACGCGGCACCATCAGGCTCCAGTCAGCCAGCACGCCAGCCGGCACCACATCGGCCTTGCCGAACTGCACGGGCGCCGAAGCCAGCGGCGTGTTGGCGCCCACGGCCTTGGCCTTCTCGAACGAGCTGAAGCCCCAGTTGAACAGCGCACGGGTCTGGTCAGCGCGGTCCTGCATGCTGTTGGCACCCATCACGACCGAGATCAAACGCATGCCGTTGCGCTTGGACGAGGCCGTCAGGCAGTAACCGGCTGCCTCTGTGTGGCCCGTCTTGAGGCCGTCCACGGTCGGGTCGGTGTACAGCAAGGCATTGCGGTTGCCCTGCTTGATGCCGTTGAACTTGAACTCCTTTTCGGCGTAGATCGGGTAGTAGTCCGAGCTGTCGCGGATGATGGCGCGCGCCAGCACGGCCAGGTCGCGTGCGGAGGCCAGGTGCGTGGGCGCAGGCAGGCCCGTGGCATTGTCGAAGTGCGTGTGGGCCATGCCCATGCGCTTGGCTTCGCTGTTCATGGTCTGGGCGAAGGCGTCTTCAGAGCCGCCCAGGTGCTCGGCCATGGCCTTGGAGGCGTCATTGCCCGACTGCACGATGATGCCGCGCAGCATGTCCATCACGGAGGCCGAGCTGTTGAGCGGCAGGTACATGCAGGACTCGGTGCTGGAGCCGCGGCACCAGGCGTTCAGGCTCACGCGGACCTGGTCGGTGGGCTTGAGCCGGCCGGACTTCAACGACTGCTCGACGATGTAGCTGGTCATCATCTTGGTCAGCGAAGCGGGCGGCAGCGGCTGGTCCGGGTTGGACGATGCCAGCACCTGCCCCGTGTCGAACTCCATCAGCAAGAAGGCCTTGTTGCTCAGGGTCGGCGGCGGAGAAATCTCCACGGCGAAGCTCGACGGGGCCCAGCTCAGGCTGATGAGCCCCAGGGCGATGGCGGATGCGAAGCGGCGATGTTGTTGTGTGGCGATCATGGTCTGTGCGAATTGGGGGCGGCCCGAAGCGAACCCTTCGGTGCCAGCGCCCCGCATTATCAGCCCGTCCGTCCCCTGTGTCCGTTCATGTCCATATTGCCGGTTTGTAAAGGGAGGCATTGCCACCGCCCCTGGCTAGCCCCTGGTGAGCGGGTGAACCGGCGGGATCGTGGCGGCCATGAGCTGCAGCCGGCCCGTGATGACGCCCCGCAGCGTGCTCATGGCATCCGCAATGGCCTGCAGCTTGGTGGCCGGCCCCTGGACCAGCACGACCTCCAGCATCTGCTTGTCCATGAGGTGCACGTGCAAGGAGCTGATGACCTCGTCGATGTGGTGGCACTGCAGGTCGGACAACTGCTTTTGCAGGCCCTTGACCGAGCGGTCATACAGCAAGGTGATGGTCCCCACCATCACCTGCTCGCCCAGCTGGCGCTTGTGCTCCAGCAACTGGTCGTTGATCATCGCGCCGATGGCCTGGGAGCGGCTCTCGAAGCCGCGCCGGGCCACCATCACGTCCAGTTCCTGCAGCAGGTCCTCGGGCATCGAGATGCTGATGCGCGTGACAGGGCTGCCTTTGGTGTCGGGCAAATCGCTCATGGTGTCAGAACATGGCGCTGTAGCGCGCTGTTTCCCATTGGCTGACGGACAGGTGGTAGGCCTCCCACTCCTGCGTCTTGTACTTGATGAACTCGTCGCGCAAGGCCTTGCCCAGCGTGCGCTCGACCAGCGGGTCCGCGGCAAAGGCGGCCACGGCTTCCTGCAAGGTCTGCGGCAGGAACTCGATGCCCCGCTCGGCGCGCTGAGCGTCGCTCAACTCGTACAGGTTATCTTCGTTGGGCTCACCCGGGTTCAGGCCTTCGCGGATGCCTTCGAGGCCCGCGGCCATGGCCAGCGCTGCAGCCAGGTAGGGGTTGACCGCGCCATCGGCATTGCGCGACTCGCAACGACCACCACCCGCCGGGATGCGCACCGAGTTGGTACGGTTGTTCGAGCCATAGGAGTTGAACACCGGCGCCCAAGAGAAATAGCTCATGGCGCCACGCCGCACCAGCCGCTTGTAGCTGTTGACGGTAGGCGCAAACACCGCGCACAGGGCTCGCCCATGCTTGAGGATGCCACCCACGAACTGGTAGCCCAGCGGTGTCAGGCCAATGCCGCGCGGGTCGTCCTTGGGGTCGCAGGCAAACAGGTTCTTGCCGGTCTTGAGGTCATACAGCGACATGTTGAAGTGGGCGCCATTGCCTGTCTTGTCAGCAAAGGGCTTGGGCATCATGGTGGCCAGCAGGCCCTCTTCTTCGGCATAGTGCTTGGCCATCATGCGAAAGAAGGTCAGCCGGTCGCAGGTCGTCAGCACATCGGCGTAGTTGAAATCGAACTCGAACTGGCCATTCGCATCCTCATGGTCGAAAGAGTACAGATCCCAGCCCAGGTCATTGATGCAGGTGGCCACCTTGTCCAGCCAGCTGAAGTTGTCGGTGAAGCCCTTGACGTCGTAGCAAGGCTTGACCAGCTTGTCGCCGGCGTGCGGCACGGCCAGCGTGCCATCGGCCTGTTGCTTGAGCAGGAAGATCTCGCACTCGATGCCCAGGTTCATGCCATAGCCCATCTGGGCGGCCTGGGCCATCACGCTTTGCAGGGCCACGCGGGTGCTCAAAGGGTAAGGCTCGCCTTTGAAGTGGTTGTCGGCCGGCATCCACGCGATCTTGGGCTCCCAGGGGAGTTGAACGATGTGGCGCAAGTCGGGGACGGATGTCAACTCGTCCTCATTGGGCGCCTGGCCCAGGCCATCGAGGGCATAGCCCGTGTAGCGCTCCGAGCCGGCGGCCATCTGCGGCAAGTGGTCGATGGGCACGACCTTGGCCTTCTGGATGCCGTGGATATCGACATAAGCGCCGATGCAGTACTTCACACCCTTGGCCTTGAGCGATTGCTGAATGGCCTGAACTTCTTGAGAGGCATGCATGCTGAACTCCGTTAGCAACAAACGATGAAGGGGAACAGACGTGGCGGCTGGACTCAGGCCACGCGATCGAAATACGAATGGGCCAGGGGCGGCGTCTGCACCATGCCCCTGCGGATCAAGGCAGACAGGTCCTCCACCATCCAGGCAAAGCCTTGCTGGCCCTTCTCGGCCGTGGCCAGGCTGGGCGTCCCGGTGACGCCATTGAGGCTGGTGCGGTTGACCGGGTGGGCAAAGACCTGGCCCTCGGTGCGGTCCGGGTCATCGGCCTCGTGCAGGCGATCGGGGCGCACCATCTCGGGCGCCACGGCCAGCATCAGCGAGGTCTCGGCGTCGTTGGCATGCCAGTCCTCGGCATCGGCAAAGTGGAACTGGCGCACACGCTCGCTGATCTGAGGCGAATTGATCACCGCCACCATCAGGTCGTCGTGTTCGGCGCGCAGCATCTCCAGGGCGCAACGCAGCGGCGCGGCATTGGTCACATGCGTGTTGATGATGAACAGCCGCCGCACGCCGCTGTGATACGCCCCATCACCGATCTGCTTGACCAACTCGATCAGGGTGATGGGTTGCACGGCGATGGTGCCTGGCCAGCGCCGGCTGTGCCCCAGTGAACAGCCGTAAGGCAAGGTGGGCAACATGGGCACGCCCGTGCGCTCGGCCACGGCCTTGCACAGCACATCGGCAATCACGGCGTCCATGCCGCAACCCATGTGTGGGCCATGCTGCTCGGTGGCGCCCACGGGCAGGATGGCCGCATCCGATGCGGCTGTGAGCTGGTCGGGCAGTTCGGCCCAGGTCAGTTGAGACCATTGCATGGTGCGCCCCTCACTCGACGTTGTCGGCCACGTCCGTGAGGCGGATCACCTTGGGCGTGATGGCCTCCTCGTCGTGCTCAGGTTGTTCGGCAGGCGGGTGGATCAAGGCCTCCAGCCTGGCCTTGGTGGCCCGGAACTCGGGGCTGGTGATCTGCATGGCCGAACGGGGCCGTGGCACGGGCACCTCGATCAACTCCTGCACCTCACCCGGGTGCGCTTTGAGCACCAGGATGCGGTCGGCCAGAAAGATGGCCTCGTCCAGATCGTGGGTGATGAACAAGATCGTGATGTCGATGTTCTTCCAGATCTCCAGCAGGTGGCTTTGCATCCTGGCGCGGGTCTGGGCGTCCAGCGCACCAAAGGGCTCGTCCATCAACAGGATGCGCGGCTGGTTGGCCAGGGCGCGGGCAATGGCCACACGCTGCTTCATGCCTCCAGACAATTGATGCGGGTAGTGGTCGGCGAACTTGCTCAGGCCCACCAGCTCCAGCCACTGGCGCGCTTGCGACTCGGCCTCATTGCGGCCGGCGTCGTTGACCTCCAGGCCGAACATCACGTTCTTCTTGACGGTGAGCCAGGGGAACAGCGTGTAGCCCTGGAACACCATGCCCCGATCGCGCCCGGGGCCGTTCACCGGCTTGCCATCCAGCAGCACCTCGCCGGCATTGTGGGACTCCAGCCCGGCCAGAATGCGGATCAGGGTGGACTTGCCGCAACCCGAAGGCCCGATCACACAGACGAACTCACGCCTGTGCGTCTTGAAGTTGATGTCCTGCAAGGCGGAGACGGGCCCCTGGTGGGATTCATAGGTCTTGCCCAAGCCCTTGACTTCCAGGATCACTTCGCGCTGCTTGAGCTTGTCAAAGCGGGCCTTGACGGCATCGCTCTGGTCCAGATAGGAGATGTTCATGTCAGACATGGCCTTTCCTCGCGTTATCCCAGGGGAAGAGGTGCCGCCCGGCCCAGGCCAGAAGCAGGTCGATGCCCAGGCCGATGATCCCGATCATCGCGATGGCGGCGTACACGTTCTCGAAGTGCTGGTAGCGCGCCTGTTGCGTGATGAAGAAGGTGATGCCCGAGCTGGTGCCGATCAGCTCGGCCACAATCAGGTAGGTCCAGGCCCAGCCCAGCAACACGCGCTGGTCGCGGTAAAGGTCGGGCAGGATGCCGGGCACCACCACACGCGAGATCAGGCGCCAGCGCCGGGTGCCCAGCGTCATCGCGGCTTCTAGCAAGGCGTAGTCCAGCTTGCGTGTGGTGTTGGAGATCACCAGCACTTGCTGGAAGAAGGTGCCGATCACGATGATGGCGATCTTGGGACCATCGTGGATGCCCAGAATGGCCACGGCCAGGGCCCCGAAGGCCGGCGCCGGCAGGTAGCGGAAGAACTCGATGAAGGGCTCGTTGAGCCGGGCAATGCTGCTGTAGGTGCCGCACACGATGCCCAGCGGCACACCGATCAGCGACGAGAGCACAAAGCCCCAGAAGATGATCTTCATGCTGTGCCACAGGCTCTCGTGCAGCCAGGGTGCATCCTTCTGCTCGGGTGCGGTGGTGAAGGCGCTGTAGAAGGCCTTGAGCACCTCATGAGGGGCCGGCAGATAGACCGGGTTGGCCGGCTCGCCTGCGGGCAGGCCCTTGCCGGCCTCCTGCATGTTGTGCAACTCATCGCGGAACACCTCTTTGTCTACACGCATGCCGACCTGGAAGTAGTCGACGTCACCTGGCTGCGTGACGAGCACCTGGGGGTGCCACAAAAACGGCAGGTAACTCACTGCGCACCAGAGCAACAAGGGCAAGACAAAGGCCCCGATGCCCAGCACCAGCTTGCGGCGCGGCGACAAGGCTGCGCGCACGGCGAACCATCCGGTCTGACTCATGAGAGGTGTACCGCTTTGAGTAAAGAAAGGAAGACAGCGACGAAGCAACGTGCCTTACTTGACGGCCGCGTTCGTCAGGCTGGGATCGATATAGCTGTCGATCTTTTGCGCTTCCTTGTAGACCGCGTTCTTGACGTTGAAGTCATCGGCGATCCTGGATGAGCCATACAGGGACTTGAAGCCATCGGCCTTGACCATCACCTTCTTGCCTTCACTCAAGGACAGCAGCTTGGTGCCCTTGAGGAAGTGCATGTAGGCATCAGCTGGCACGCCCACGCGAGCAGCCATGATCTTCACGGCATCGGGCTGGGTCTTGGGGTCTTCGATGTAGCTGACCACCTTGTCCCAGACCAGCACGACCTTTTGCCATTCGGCCTTGTGCGCGGCCAGGCTGGCAGGGCTCACGGTCAGGACGTCGTAGATCAGGCCGGGTTCGTCGGCCGAGGTCAGCAGCGGCTTGGAGCCGGGCGCGCCCTTGATGGCCTGCCCTGCGATGGGCTGCCATGCGCCCACGGCGGCCACGTCACCAGAGGCCAGCACCTGAGGCATCTCGTTGGTCTTGGCGTTGACCAGGGTGACGTCAGACTCCTTGAGCCCCGCCTTCTTCAGGCCGTTGAGCAGCAGCAGGTGCTCGACCAGGCCGACTTCAACGGCCACCTTCTTGCCCTTGAGGTCCTTGAGCGATTTGATGCCAGGCTTGCCGACGATCATGTCATTGCCGTTGGAGTAATCGGTCAGCAGGATCATCACGCCCTTGCCGCCACCGGCGCCGGTCACCAGGGTGTCGCCATTGGTCATGGTCACGGCATCGATCTTGCCGGCCGAGAAGGCGTCCATGGAGGCGGAGTAGTCAAACCACTCAAACTTCACGTCCACACCGGCTTGCTTGAACCAGCCTTTGTCGATGGCGACCTGCCAGGCCACCCAGCCCGGCCAGTCGCTGTAGCCGATTTTCAGGGGCTGTGCGGCCCAGCTTGCTTGTGTACCCACCAGGGTGGCAGCCAAGGTCAATGCCTTGAAGCCACCCATCAAACGCTTTACTGCTGTCGTTGAGATCATGATCTGGCCCATTCACGGTTATTACGGGTTGAACATCTGGTAATACCGAATGGGATAGAGCAGCAAGCGTGCCAGGGTGAATTCGCGGTGTTGGTGCGTGTTGGGTGGGCTTTCGTTGTGGTGGTGGCTTATGGGTGTGCGGGCGTGCTCAAAGGCTGTGCATGGCGGAGGATGTCTGGCAGGGAATGGTGCGTGACTGCTTGAGCTGCTTGCTGGGGGAGCGCGAGGTGGGGGCTGAGCCGGCAGTTGGCTGGGCTTCATGTTGACGGTCCTGCCTGCGGCAGGACTGCCCTGCGCTGCCCGCGCCAAGGTGGCGCTGGCGAACTCCCTGCGCGCCCTGACGGCCGCTCCGGTCGAACAACGCCAGCAAGTCAGATCACGAAGCGCACTGCGTGCGCCCACCTCGCCACTGCGCTGCTCGGCGTCACCAAGGCGCCCCGCCAACTGCCGGCTCAGCCCTTGTCCACCTCGCTTGTGGCATGCACAGGTCCTAGATTCTGGTGGAAGGCAGGAGCCTGGCTTCTATGCGACAACATCATTGCCATTGCCATTGCCATTGCGTTGCTACCACTGCGACCGTGCCTTGTTCGCGCTTCACTGCACGGCGAGGCACCCACAATCGTGGCGGCACTCAAGCGGGGCGATTCAAGGCTGAGGTGGCATGCGGCCGGGCGCCTTGGTGGCGCCGAGCAGCGCAGTGGCGAGGTGGGCGCACGCAGTGCGCTTCGTGATCTGACTCGCTGGCGTTGTTCGAGCGTAAGGGCTGCAGGCCCTGCAGCGAGTTCGCCAGCGCCACCTTGGCGCGAGCAGCACAGGGGAGTCCTGCTTGCAAAGCAGGACCGCCAACATGAAGCCCGGACGCATGCCACCTCAGCCGCGCCCCGCGCGCGCCGAAAAAACGCCCCCCCCAAGCACACACAAAAAAAGAGCCCCTCACGAGGCCCTCACATCACTTCATCTTGCAAGTCGAAATGCCAAACGGCAGGTAAGCCGGACACCAGCCCGACAGGCCCGTGGCAATGGGCACCAGCCCGATCCACCCCCAGACCCCAACCGTACCCGTCGCCGCCAGGGCCACCAGCACCACACCCACCGTGATACGTGCGGCCCGATCCAGACCACCAACATTCGCTTTCATGCTTCTCTCCTGTTGAACAAACAAAATTCAAGCCGTCAGCGCAGCCCAGGCATCCTGCGCGCTCAAGAAGTGCCTGCCTGCAAAACGGGTGTCCACGCGTGCCGCCTTCAGGCGATCCATGATGTGCCCCTTGATTTCGGCCAGGTAAAGCTGCTTGCCCTGATCGGCCAAGGCCTCATCCAAGGCCATCAGCGCTTGCGCAGCCGTATGGTCGATGTGATTGACCGCCGACAGCAACAAGACCACATGGTGCGCTGTGCCATGGGCGTGAACCAGCTCGCAGAACTTGAGCTCGACACGCTGGATGTTCGTGAAATCCAGGCTCTCGTCCACCCGCACGAACACCGTGTCGGGCAAGGTCTCGACCTCGTAGCGGGCCACATTGCGGAAGTGCGCGGTGCCCGGCAAACGCCCCACCACGGCCACGTGCGGCTGGCTGTGCCGCCAGACCATCGCGCCCATGGACCAGGCCATGCCCAGCCCCAGGCCGGCTTCAAACCCGATGAACAGCACGCCCAGCGCGGTACTGAGAAACGCCCAGCCTTCGGTACGCTCATAACGCCAGGCGGCCTTGAGCGAGCCCAGCTCCACCAGGCTGGCAATCGCATAGATGATGACCGCGGCCAAAGCCGCCTTGGGCAGCCAGGCCAGCCAGGGCATGAGCACCGGCAGGGACGCCCCCAACAGCAAGGCCGTGATCACGCCAGACAGCGGGCTGCGCGCGCCCGCCGCCTCGTTGACGACCGAGCGGGACAGCCCGCCCGACACCGGCATCCCGCCCAACACCGTGCTGCCCAGATTGGCCAGCCCCAAGCCCAACAGTTCGCGGTCGGCGTCGATGCGCTCGCCGTGCTTGAGTGCAAAGGTCTGCGCCACAGACACGCTGCTCACGAAACCCACCATGGCCAGCAGGACGGTGGGCACAAACAGATCACGCAGATCAGCCAGACGCAGCGCTTGCCACCACGGGCCCGAAACAGCCACCAAGGGATCGCCCAATGACACCTGCCCGACCAGTGCCGCGTGCAGGCCTTCATGGGCGTTCAAGGCCTTGGCCAACCAGGCCGCGGCGAGCAGCACCCACACCGGCCACAGCTTGAGCAGCACCGCTGATGTTGTCGGTGCGAGCCTCAACAGCCGGGCCAGGCCGTGCACGATGGGCTGCCCCAAAGCCAGCATCGCCAGCGCCGCACCACCCACGATGGCGTCTGCCGCCAAACCGGTGGGGGCATGACTCAACTGAGCCCAGGCGGCCTGAACCATGTCCGGCAAGGTGTAGCCCAGCGAGGGCCAACCCAACAGGGGGGCCAGTTGCCCCAACAAGATCAACAGGGCCGACGCCACGGTGAAGCCCTGCACCACCGGGCGGCTGAGCAACTGCGACAAAAAACCCATGCGCAGCAAGCCCATCAACAACATCAACAGGCCAGACGCCAGCGCCAGGCCGGCCGCCATGGCGGCATAGCGTGGCGCATTACCCTGCGCCAAGGGCACCAAGGCCTGGGCCACCATCAGCGACGTGATCGCACCGGGGCCCACCGACAGCGAAGCGCTGCTGCCAAACAAGGCATAAGCCAGCAAAGGCAGCAGGCTGGCCAGCAAACCGGCCTGCGCAGGCAAACCGGCCAAAGTGGCGTAAGCCAGGCTTTGAGGCACCAGCATCACGGCCACCACCACACCGGCGGTCAGGTCGCCATGCAGCCACGGCCGTCGCCACTGACGCATCCAGGGCGCGGGCCAGCTCCAGGGCACGTCGGTGCCGGGCAAGAGGCGCCTGGGTTGCGTCATGTGTCAGCCTGCCCGGCCCACCTGGCAGCCGCAGGCCTGGAACAAGGCGTTGGCACGCCCACCCGAGCGGCAGAATGCCACGATGGGGTGCGGCAAGTCCGCGCACAGTTGGTGATACGCGGCCACCTGCGCCTCGCTGATCATGAGGTTGGGAATCGGGAAGTACACATAGCCCAAACCCGCCGCCTTGGCCGCAGCCTCGATCTGCGCGCTGCTTGGCTGATCAGGGCCACCCTCGCCGTCTGGCCGGTTGTTGATGATGCTGCGGTAGCCCTGCTTCGCCAAAACCGCCACATCGGCCACGTTGATCTGGCCGCAGACGGCGAACTCGGGGCAAACGGGATTCACAGGCACGCTCAAGCTCATGGGTCTCCAATCGAATCATCAACAAGGTCAACAAGATTTGTCTGGCATGGCCGAGCCGCATACCCTGCTGTGGAGCACCTCCATGATGGCCCGGGCGTCTTCGCTGACAAGCCTGTAATAGATGTGCTTGCCTTCGCGGCGCGTGTCGACCAGGCCCTCCTGACGCAACACCCCGAGCTGCTGAGACAGGCTCGGCTGGCGGATACCCAGGTCGCTTTCCAACTCGCTCACGCAGAACTCGCCCTGGGCCAGGCGACACAGAAGGACCAGCCGGTCCGCATGGGCCAGCACTTTCAACAGCGCGCATGCCTGCTCGGCGGAGGCCTGCAGGGCATTCAGGTCGATGTCCTTCACTTGCATGATGGACATTATGTTGACAAATATATTGTCTGTCAATAAAGTGAAAGCATCCTTCGCCGAGTCCTCACGGACGTTGACAGACGCCCTTCAAGAAAGCCCAACATGGCCGATCAAGTTGTCCAAGTGTCCCTGACCCAACAGCAGGACTATCAATTCAAGGTCGCCTTCGACGACGGCGTTCCACCGCTGTTGGCAGACGAGCCCGCGCCGCTCGGCCAGGGGCAAGGCCCCTCCCCCGTGCAGCTGCTTGCTGCGGCGGTGGGCAACTGCCTGTCTGACTCGCTGCTGTTTGCACTGCGCAAGTTCAAGCAGCAACCCGAGCCGCTGAGCTGCCAGGTCAGCGCCGAAGTCGGGCGCAACAGCGAAGGCCGCGTGCGGGTGTTGGCCATGACGGCCGAGCTCCATTTGGGCGTGCCGGCCGATCAACTGCAGCATCTCGATCGCGTGCTGACCCAGTTCGAGTCCTTCTGCACCGTCACGCAAAGCGTGGGGCAAGGCATCCCCATCACTGTTCATGTGCGTGATGTCAATGGCCTCGTGCTCAAGTAAGTTCAGGCGGATTGCCCTGTAGGATCAAGGGGCTGTCCATCGCCCGCTCACGCGCACATGACCTCTGCCCTGCCCCCAGCCTTGCCAAAGGCCCTTCCCGTTGACGACGCCTTGCGCGAGGTGCTGCACAACGAGGTCCATGCGCGCCCGCCGGCCCGCATCCGCCTGCCGGCCCTGGTGGTCTACGTCGCGGTGCTCAACGAAGGTGTGAGCCGCGAGCAGGAATGGCAACACCTGCGCCTGCTGCCTGGCCAGCAAGACCTGCCCCAGGACCAGTTGGCGGGCAACTTCCTGCGGCTGCGCTTTGCCAACCACACGCTCAAATGGGAGCGCCACACCGAGTTCACGCGTTACTCGATCGTGCAGGCGCTGCCCTCGCATGTGCTGGAAACGGGTGACGAGGCCGAGTTGATGCGCTCGCTTGTGGTGGACACGGCCTGGCTGGCCAGCATCCCCGGGCGCACGGTGGCCGCCATCACGATGGCCATGGTGCATGGCGATGTCGATGACCCGGCCGCCATGCGCGCCCTGGCCGCCCCCTGGTTTGAAGGCCGCGAGACCGTGGCGTCACTGCTGGGCATCCGTCGCTCCTGCGCCATGACGGACTTCCGCCTGCGTGACAGCGGCTTTGAGCGCCTGCTGGTGATCTCGCCACCCAACACATCCGAGTTGCGTGCGGGCCGTACCTCGCAGCGCCTGCTGGAGCTGGAAACCTATCGGCTGATGGCGCTGCGTGGCCTGCCCATTGCCAAGGACATCAGCGCCATGCTGACCGAATCGGAGCTGCAGCTGGCCGAGATCACGGCCCACATGGAAAGCACCGAGACATCAGACCAGGAGTTGCTGACCCAACTGATCGGCCTGGCCGCACGCGTCGAGCGCGCCACCGCCCGCCACATGTACCGCTTCTCGGCCACCAGCGCCTACCATGGCCTGGTCGAGCAGCGCATCGAGCAACTGCGCGAGACCGCCATCCCCGGCACGCAGATGGTCGGTGAGTTCCTGCTCAAGCGCCTGTCGCCGGCCATGGCCACCGTGCAGGCCACCGCGCAAAGGCTCTCATCCCTGTCACAGCGGATCGAGCGTGCCAGCGCCTTGCTGCGCACCCGCGTGGACATCGCCACCGAATCGCAAAACCAGATGCTGCTGGAAAAGCTCACCCGCGGCCAGGAGCTGCAGCTTCGCCTGCAAAGTACCGTGGAAGGCCTGTCGATCGCGGCGATCTCGTACTACGTGATCAGCCTGGTTCTGTATGGCGGCAAAGCTGCCAAGGCCGCGGGCGCGCCCATCAACCCCGAAATGCTGGCTGGCGCCTTGATCCCGGTGGTGCTCGCAGGCATCTGGTGGGCCACACGCCAGATCCACAAGAAGCTGCACGCGGACGGGCACTGAGCCCGCGCCACCTCTTTGGCCCACACGCGTCAATCCCAGCGCCAGGACCAGATGAAGTCGACCGCGTTGTCGTCACCGGCCTGCGCCCGCACCGTGACGCGCTGAGCCAGGCGGTAGATCAGCTGCCAGTTGCCGCTGGTGGCATTCAGGTTGCGCTCGTAACCCACATACCAGTACTTCGACACCTGCTTGCCCAGGTTGACCACGGTGTCACGCACGGCGCCGGCACTTTCTGACTGGCGCACCGTCAGCTCATCCAGGCCCAGCATGGCCACCAGGTTGTCCGAAGGTGAACTGCCTTCGCCAGACAGCAGTGCCACGGCCGCACTTTGCAGCAAGCCGATGTCCGCGCCCCCCAGGCCCGTGGGGGCACGCCCCAACACCAGCCAGGACAGTTTTTCGGTCTCCGACATGGCCGGGTCCGAGTACAGGCGCACGCGCGGGTCCTGCGCCGTGCCGGTGATGTTGACACCCACCTTCACGTCACTGGCCGACGCAGCAGGCGACTGAGGCCGCATGGCCAGGATGTCCAGCCGCGGGTTCTCGACCGGGCCCGTGAACGCGATGTCACCCTTTTCGATCACCAGCTTTTGCCCATAGGCGGCAAAGGTGCCGTTCTCCACATGCACGGTGCCGTTAACCGCCGGGCGATTGCCCGGTGTGCTCACCCGCAGCTTGCCCGCCAGGAAGGCATCCAGCCCCTTGCCCTTGAGCCGCAGCTTGTGCCCCAGGTCCACGCTCACATTCGCGTTGAGCTTGCGCTTGGGGGCCGTGGTGGCGCTGCTGGCTTCCGCCTGCTCTTCGGGATCCTGCCCCGGGCGGTTGAGCACGTTCACGTCGTCACCCACCGTGGGCGCATCCGAGCGCGTGATGTCGATCAGCCCTTCATCCACTTGCAGCCGCCCGTCCACATCGATGTTCTCGGCCCCCAACGCGGCCTGCACATCCCCGCTGACCATCACCCGGCGGTCCACACGTTGCAGCAAGGCAAAGCGATCGGCCTTGAGCGACAAACGGGCCTTCGGCTCCGCGCCCAGAGTCGCATCGCCCTCGACACTGACGCGCCCGCCTTGAGCGCCGGCCTGCGCCACCAACTGGGTCAGGCGGATGTGCTCGCCCTCCAGGTCCATCTGCAACTGGCCATCAGTGAAGTTGACGCCCAGCAGCGCCTGCCCCAGCCCCAGGTTCTGCCCCCTGACCTGCCCGCGGTACTGCGGCGCACCCAGGGTGCCACCCACCTCGGCCTTGGCCTGCATCTGCCCCGTCAGGCGCCAGCCCGCCGGCACCCAGGTACCCCAGGGCCGCAGGTTGGCGATCTGCAAATCGAGTTCACCCGACAGAGGGTCGCTGCCCGAGGGCAGGTCTGTCGGGTTGTGCGCATGAACCACCTGCCGCCCTTTGAGCACGCCCAGCACCCGGCCATCGAACTGCTGGCTCAAAGCCCAGACGCCATCGCGCGCCTGCAGCACCACACGGGCCTCGCGGATGCCCAGGCGCTGTGCGCTGCTGCCTTGAATGGTCGGCTCGCTCAAAGACAGGTCACCCGACTGCCGGGCCACAGACGCATCCACCACCCAGGGTTGACGCAGGCTGTGCTTCAAGGTGATGCCGCCGCTCAGCATGAGATCGCCACCCCAGCCGGCCTGCGGTTGCCACGAGGCCAGCAAGGCCGGCAGGTTCAAGGGGTCCAGATCCAGCGCCAGATTGAGCTCGCCCAGCGCATCCCCCGCATCAGGCGAGGCCTGCCAGTTCAGGCCGCGCAGGTGCATGCCGGCACCCAGCATGTTCAAGGCCGTCGCGCCCACCTGCAGGGATCGGCCTGGAGGGCCCTCCCGCCAACTGATGGCAACGGGTTGCACCGCCAGGAGGTCACGAGGCTTGGTGCCACCCAGGCTCAACGACAGCCCGTTGAGCTGCCCTTGCCAGGTGGCCGCCTTCGACTGCCAGCCACCTTGCGCGGCCCCGGCCACATGGAAGACCATGGTCTTGCCGCCCTGGCCGGGCTTGTGGGTCAGGTCTGCCGACAACGTGGACTGGTGCTGCCGCAGCGTCCCCGCGATCTGCCACTGGGCCTGGTCCAGCAGGACATGGGCCGTCTGCCATTGCGACACCTCCAGTTGCAGCCGCAAGGGTGCGTCATCCGACAGACCCTCGATCACCCAACTGGCTTGTGCAGAGGCCAGCCCCATGGGCACGCCGTCCGTGCTCACCCATTGCAGGCGGTTGACCTTGAGTTGCCCATCGGTGCTCAAAGCCGGCCAGACACCTCGGCCCTTGAACTCACCATCGATGACACCCGACACCTGCCGCGCCCCCAGCAAAGGCGCCAAGGGCTGCAAGCTGCCGATCGAGGGCGCATGCACCGCGCCCTGCCAGCGTGCACCTTCGCTCCATTTGGGCCGCCCTTTGGGATCAAAGTGCCAGGGCACGTCCGCCGTCGCATTGAGGGTATTGCCCCCGGCGTTCACGTCCAGCACCAGGGCCATCAACGAGCGGTCCAGCGGGGAGTGCCACTGAACCTGCCCGGACAGCGGCACGCCAGCCAGCCAGCTGGGCGCCATGTGCAGGTCCAACTGGCCTCGCCAGTTCGCATCCAGGGCCACATCCACCTGGCCGGTCAGCTGGTTGCGGCCATCCATGCCGCTGGGCCAGGGCAGCCACACTTTCGGGTCGAAGGCCTCCACCTTGAGGCGCCCCTTGACCGACCACGCAGGCTGCGGCGCCGAGGCACCCCACTTGAGCAAGGCATCGCTCAGATCAGCCTGCGCCCCCTGGGCCTGGAGCTTGAGCGACGCCACATCGAACTGCCCCGGGCCATAGCGGCCATCAAGGTTGAGCGACACCGGCACATCCACCTTGACCGATGCGCGCCGGGCGCCACTTGCCGCAGCGGCGAAGCTGGGGCCATACGAGCCCTTCACATCGGCCAGAACAGCCGCACGCAGATGGGCCCAGGTGCCCGCATCGTCGGGGGCTGGTTTGGCTGCCTTCGCTGCCTGCCCCGTTTGCCCCGTTTGCCCGGTTGGCCCGGTTGGCCCCTGGCGCGCCCAATCAGGCTTGAGCTGCAGGCTGCCCTGCAATTGCAAAGGTGGTGCCTGGCGGTGCAGCGCCTGCGGCTCCAGCGATGACCAGGTGGCCTTCAGCACACGTGCACCGCCCCACCCGCCTTGCAGGCTCACATGGCCATCGGCATGCCCCGGCAGCGATGGCAACACAGCCACCAGATCCAGCTCTCCCTGACGCCCGGCCTGCGCGAGATCCTTGGCTGCCCGCACCCCGGGCAGCGAGATGCGACCGCGCACCTGCTTGAGTGGCACGCGACCATCGTCCCAGGCTCCCGCACCTTCATTACGGACATCCAGACGCGCCTGCAAATCATGAGCGGCCTGCGGGGCCAGGGTGACCTGCCCCTGCAAACGGGTCTCGGGCAAACTGGAGACCAGATCAGCCAGGTTCAAACCGGCCACGGCCGCCTGCAGGCGCGGCAAAGGCCAGGCGGCAAAAGGCGTCACATCGGCATCAAACTGGAGCTTCTGGGCTGCCGCAGGCGGCGATGCCTGCCAGGCCAGTTGCCCCTTCAACAGCAAAGCCGCCAGAGGGCCCTTCGCCTGGAGCGCGATGCGGCCGCCGCCCTCACCTTGTCCCTTGTTGGCTTGCGCCGGCTGTGCTTGTTGCGCCAGCAGCCTGGCATCCAGTGGCAGTTGCTTGCCTACAGCCAGGCTGGCATCACCCTGGACGTGCCACCCCAGCCAGCTCACATGGGCCAGCTTGACCTGGTGCACCACCCGGCCGCCCACCTGATGCTGCGCCGCCACCACCGCATCCACATCCTGAAGCGGCTCCAGCCACAACTTGCTTTCGGCGCTGGCCACCGTCACTCGGCGCGCCTGGATGGACAGCGGCAGGCTCAGGTCCGTCGGGGCCGTCAAGGGCGTGCTGACCGGGTTGGGCACCCAGTTCAAGTTCAGCCGGCGCGCCGTCAGAGAGGCCACATCCAGCCCGATGTGCCATGCGGCGTGGTTGTCCCAGCTCAGGCGCAGGTCCTGCCAGGCGACCGCGGTCAGGCTGAGCTGCCCACCGCGTGGCAAAGCGATGTCAACCCGTGCCGCTTTGAAGTCACCCAGCAAAGCACCCTCCGGTGCCACCACCTTGATACCCGGCAACAGGGGCAATACCCGGGCCGTGAACACCTCGTTGTGCGCCAGGGCCCACACTGCCCCGACGAGCAGCGCCACAGCGGCCATCAAGGCCAGCACGGTGCGCATGAGCTTGCCGGCCACGCTCACAGGCTGATCCCCACGCTGAAATGCATCCGCCAGCGCTGCACCTCGTTGCCATAGGCCAGGTCCAGGCGCAAAGGCCCTACAGGGCTGCGCCAGCGCACGCCCACGCCATAACCCACCTTGGGCTGCAGGTCGCCAAACCGGTCAGCCGCGTCACCCGCATCCAGGAACACCGCGCCCCACAGGCTGGGCATCTTGCTGGACAAGGGGTGAGCCAGCTCGATGCTGCCCGTCGACATGGCCCGGCCACCGACCACCACGCCATCGCGCGTCACACCCAGTGAGCGGTAGGCATAACCGCGCACGGAATCATCCCCACCGGCGCGAAACAGCAAGGTGTCGGGCACGCTGACCTCATCCCGCGCATACACCTGGCCGATCTCACCGCGCGCTGTGGCATACCAGTGCGCCCACAAGGGCCTGTACCAGGTCACGCGGGCGTACGTGCGCCCGAAGTAACCCTCGTCATCCAGGGCCGAGTAGGTGCGGCCACCGGTGAGCTGCCCCAGTGCCGTGTAGCCCTTGGTTGGCAGGATCTGGCTGTCCACATCGCGATAAACCCATTGCGAGGTGCCGCTCACGGCCGAGGCGTTGGACACCACCACTTTCGCGGCCGACCGCACCTCGGCGCGCTGGAACTCCAGGTAGTCCGTGCGCTCCAGGCGCTCGCCCTCTCGCAATTGGCCCACGCGCAGATACTGGCTGGTGGTGACGGTGTCTTCGCTGTCAACCAGGTAGGAGCCCTGCACGGAAATCAGGCCGCGACGATTACCGGGCCAGGGGTGCGAGGTCAGATCCAGCTGCCCAGTGGACTCATTGCGGCCCAGTTGCACCTTGGTCTTGCTTTGCCAGTCCAGCCCGAAGATGTTGCGATGCAGGTGTTCGCCCGACACGCGCGGCCCGGTGTTGCTGCTGATGCCGATACCGGTGGAGGCGGTCTGCAAGGGCTGCTCGTGCACCTGCACCACAACCGGGGTGGACGTGGCTTGCGTTGGGTCCAGATCGGTGGTGACAAACACCGTGTCGAACATATTGAGCTTCTGGATGCGCTCCTGCAAGTCCAGCAGCTTTTTCTCGCTGTAGGACTCACCCTTGTGGAAAGGAGCCAGGTTCACGATGGCCGATGCCGGCTGGCGATTGAGCCCTTCCACGCGGATGTCACCGAAGGCGAAGCCGGGGCCAGAGTCGGCCACCAGAAACAGTTTGGCTGTCTGCGTTTCAGCATCCACCGTCACGGAGGTACCGCTCCACGTCGCAGTGGGGTAGCCATCGGCGCGCATGCGCGCCAGCGCCGCGTTCTTGGCGGCAGACCAGTCCGCCTGGCGAAACACCTGCCCCTGCGGCAAGCCCCAACCGCGCTCCAGCTTGTCGAGCAAAGCCTGCGCGAGCGGGTCGCTATTGGACAGGCGGGCATCCAGATCGCCTTCAAACACGAACTGCACCTTGCTGATCACGGTCTGTGGACCGGGCTCCACATGGATGCTCACCACCACCGGCTTGCTGGGTTGATCGGGCAGGTCATCACTCACCCGCGTGGTGATCTGCGCATTGAAGTAGCCCTCGGCTTCCAGCAACCCTCTGGCCTGCTCGGGGGCAGACACCACCAGCCGGCGCAGCTCGCTGCGGCGTATGCCCAGGCTCTGGTCCTTGCTGGACTCCTCCTGGAAGCGCGCCAGATCCAGATAGGTGCGCAGCAGCTTGTCCAGCGGCGCGGGCGCCTCGATCACCAGTTGCCAGACGACGGGCTTGCCCCGCTCGGCTCGCACGGTGTCTGCCGGCGACACGGACGAAGCCGTCGAGGAGGGCAAGGCCGCCGCAGGTGCGACCGCGGTCGCGTCGCCGTCTCCGACATCGGGCGCGGGATCTTGCTGCGCCCAGGCCGGGGCGAGCGCTGCCACAAGCCAGGCCGCGGCCAGCACCCACAGGGGCAAGCGCGACGACCTGCGCAGCGTGCCCTCCCAGATGCCTTTCAGCCCGGATACCGTCATCAATTTATTTGCTGAGCAATCTCATGGCCGCCTCCAGACCTTGCAAGGTCATGGGGAACATGCGCCCGCCCATCAGCTGCTGCATGATCGACACGCTTTGCCGATAGTTCCACACCCCTTGCGGCTCGGGGTTGATCCACACGAAGTTGGGGAAGGCGTGCGTCAGGCGGCTGATCCACTCGGCGCCCGGCTCTTCGTTGTTGTACTCCACGCTACCGCCGGCCTGCAGGATCTCGTAGGGGCTCATGGTGGCGTCGCCCACGAAGATCAGCTTGTAGTCCTTGTTGTACTTGCGGATGATGTCGAACGTCGGGATCTTCTCCGTGTAGCGACGATGGTTGTTGCGCCACATGAAGTCGTACACGCAGTTGTGGAAGTAGTAGAACTCCAGGTGCTTGAACTCGGTCTTGGCTGCCGAGAACAACTCCTCCACGCGGTGGATGTGGTCGTCCATCGTGCCGCCCACGTCCATCAGCAAGAGCACCTTCACCGTGTTGTGGCGCTCGGGAATCATCTTGATGTCCAGCATGCCGGCATTGGCCGCCGTGGCATGGATGGTGTGATCCAGGTCCAGCTCTTCGGCCGCCCCCTGGCGTGCAAATTTCCGTAAACGCCGCAGGGCTACCTTGATATTTCGGGTGCCAAGCTCCACTGTATCGTCATAGTCCTTGAATTCGCGCTTGTCCCAGACCTTGACGGCGCTGCGGTTACGGGACTTCTCCTGGCCGACGCGGTAGCCCTCGGGGTTGTACCCGTTGGCACCAAAGGGCGAGGTGCCACCGGTGCCGATCCATTTGTTGCCGCCTTCGTGCCGCTCTTTCTGCTCTTCCATCAACTGCTTGAAGCGGTCCATGAGCTTGTCCCACCCCATGGCTTCGATCTTGGCTTTCTCTTCCGGACTGAGTTCGCGCTCGAAATGCTTGCGCAACCATTCGAGAGGAATGTCACGAGTCAGGTCAATGGACTCCGTTACCCCCCTGAAATAGGCGGAAAACGCCCGGTCAAATTTATCGAAATGCGCTTCATTCTTCACCAACGTCATCTTGGCTAGGTGATAGAACTCATCCAACGACGGCCCGATCACGTCATTCTTGATAGCCTCAAGCAAGCTGAGGTACTCCGGAATGGTGACCGGCAGCCGGGCGGAGCGCAAAGCGAAGAAGAAGTCGATGAGCATAGAAGCGGTCCTGCGAATCAAACTGTATTTTGGCCCCGGATAGCCGAAAACGTGTTGACGCGTCCTGTTTCCTTGCAGGTCTTTTGAGGTTTTACCTGTTGCATCACTGAAGTCGCCACATGGAAGCTCGCCATTTGTTGCTGGCCTTTATCCTGCTGACTCACTGTCTGACGACGGTGATGTGGTGGGTGGCTGGCTCGTGGTTGGGGCTTTCACGCAAGGCGGCACGCCACTGGCTGCTCGCCAGTGTGGCCAACGGGCTGGCCCTGGCCCTGCCGGTGCTGCCGGAAGTCGGCACGGCCGATCAGCGCATTGCCCTGGCCGGCTCGCTGGTGGTGCTGGGTGCCGTGTCGCTGCGCCGCGGCCTGCAGTTCTTCCTGAAGATCCGCCTGACCGATGTTGCGCACACCATCCTGGTCGTTGGCGTGACCCTGTTCAACCTGGTCGTGTGCCTGCGCGAAGGCTGGCATGCCACGGGCGTGATCGTCAGCAGCCTGGCCATGACCTGGGCGCTGGGGCGCACGGCGCGCGAGACCTTTACCCCGCTGCGCACGGAGTTCAACGCCGTGACCGCCTGGATGCACGCAGGCATGCTGAGCATCGCGGTGATCGTGTTCGGGCTCGTTGCCCTCACCTACACAGCGCCCGGTGTGCACTGGCCCTGGATGAGATGGTCTACCGAGGCGGCCCAGTTCGCCATGGTGTTCTCCAGCGTGGCCATGTCGATCCTGGCGAGCTTCGTGCTGGGCTACATCGTCGTGATGCGCCTGGTGCGCCGGCTGGAGCACCTGTCTCACCACGACGCGCTGACCGGGCTGCTCAACCGCCGTGCCATCGAGTACCTGCTGGACCGCGAAGACCAGCGCCTGCAGCGCTTCGGCGACCCCTACACCGTGCTGCTGGTGGACATCGACCACTTCAAGCGCATCAACGACCGCCTGGGCCATGCCGCAGGCGACGCCGTGCTGTGCGCGGTCTCACGCACCTTGCAGGCGCAGGCCCGCGAGGTGGACCGCGTGGCGCGTTATGGCGGCGAAGAGTTCTGCATCCTGCTGCCTCACACGCTGCACGATGGTGCGATGCAAGCGGCCGAGCGCCTGCGCGAGGCGGTGTGCCTGATCAACATCCCCTGGGGTGACGAGCACATCTCGGTGAGCATCAGCACGGGCCTGGCCTGCGCGGGCGAGCCCGGCGAAACGCTGCAAGCCCTGCTCAAACGCGCAGACGAAGCGCTCTACCAGGCCAAGGCCGAGGGGCGCAACCGCGTGGTGATGGCCGCCGACCGGCCCATGCACAGCCGGCAGGCCTGATCGGCGAGCCAGGCTGTCGCTTCAGCGGTTGTTGCGGGCCATGTAGACCAGCTTCTCGAACAGGCTGAGATCCTGCTCGTTCTTGAGCAAGGCGCCCACCAGCGGCGGCACGCTGACTTTTTCATCCTTGCTTTGCAGCGCCTCGACCGGGATGTCCTCGGCCACCAGCAGCTTGAGCCAGTCGATCAGCTCGGAGGTGCTGGGCTTCTTCTTCAGGCCAGGCAGGTTGCGCACCTCGTAGAAATGGCGCATGGCCGCCGTCAGCAAGTCCTGCTTGATGTGCGGGAAGTGCACTTCCACGATCTGCTTCATCACGGCCGCATCCGGGAAGCGGATGTAGTGGAAGAAGCAGCGGCGCAAGAAGGCATCGGGCAGGTCCTTCTCGTTGTTGGAGGTGATGATCACCAGTGGGCGGTGCCGGGCCTTGACGAGCTGGCGCGTCTCGTAGACGTGCAGCAGGGGCATGCCCAGGGCTTCCGACACCTGCTCGGCCAGCATCGTCTTGCCCGTACCCGGTTCGCCTTTGACAAGCAAGGGGCGCTGTAGCTTCAAAGCCGCATTCACGGCCAGTTTCAGGTCGTCTGTGGCGACATATTGATCGGTACCTTGGAATTTCATGCGCTGACTCAACCGGGTTGTTACTGTGTTCGAGTATAGGCTGGACCCTAATAATGGGGTGCAGTCTCGTGTTTTTCCACCTGCCGGTTATTTTCCCCTGCCTGACACATGAAAACACAGTCAAATATCTTCAAAAACCTCGGTCTGTTGACATTGGCGGGCCTCATCGCCTCGGGCGCCATGGCGCAGGACAGCAAGCCCGGTGACACCGCCGCCGCCAAGTCCAAGATCGCCATGTGCATCGGGTGCCACGGCATCATCGGCTACCAGGCCAGCTTCCCGGAGGTGCACAAGGTGCCCATGATCTCCGGGCAGAGCGCCAAGTACATCGCCGCAGCCCTGACGGCCTACCGCAAGGGCGAGCGCAAGCACCCGACCATGAAGGGCGTCGCCGCCCCGCTGTCGGACCAGGACATCGCCGATATCTCCGTGTTCTACGAGGCCAGCGGCAAGGACATGCCTCAGCGCCCCGGCAAAGGCGGCTCACCCAGCCCCGAGGTTCAGGCACTGCTGACCAAGGGCAACTGCGCGGCCTGCCACGGTGAGGGCCTGAACAAGCCCATCGACCCGAGCTACCCCAAGCTGGCAGGCCAGCATGCTGACTACCTGTATGTGGCGCTCAAGGCTTATCAGACCTCGGACAACCCGCAGATTGGCCGCGCCAACCCGATCATGGGCGCACAGGCCAAGATGTTCACCTTGCCTGAATTGAAGATGCTGGCCAATTACATTGGCGGCCTGCCCTCCGACCTGAAGACGGTGCCTCAGCCCAAGTTCAAGCAGTAAGAGTAAGCGCAAGGCCACCGCGCAGATCAGCCCGCTTTACCAAGCGGGCTTTTTCATGCGTGGGGCCTTTTCGTGGTCCAGCGTGATCAGGCGTGGTCGACCAGCAAGTTGCCTTGCTGAAGCAGCTTGGCAATGATCTGCAGGTTCGATGCCCCCGCATCCAGCCCCAGATCCGACAGCAGGTGGCCGCCCTCGATCACGATGTGCTGCGAAGCCGTTCCCGCGCTGGCATCACCGGGGACAAAGTCGCCGGTGGGCGCCACCTTGATGACGGTGTTGCCGCCCGAGGTGTCGAACTGCAGGTAGTGATCCAGGTTGCCCGTGCCGCCGGTGGTGTTCTCACCTTGCAGCAAGTCGCGCAGGTCCAGCACGTCACCGCCAGCTGATGGTGCGTGCGCGTCAAAATCCTTGAGGGTGTCTACAGCACGATCGGCCTCGGCACCAGAAGCGCCACGGTCGCTGAAGTGCCAGGCAAACACGTCGGAGCCACTGCCACCGAACATGGTGTCATGGCCCTGTCCGCCCACGATCAGGTCATCGCCGGCATCGCCATGCAACTCGTCGTTGCCGGCATTACCAAACAGCTGGTCATTGCCACCGTCACCAATCAGGATGTCATCGCCCGAGCGGCCCATCAACCAATCGGCCGTCGTGTGGCCAGTCAGGGACTCGCCCAGGCTCGTGCCTGCGATCACGTGGGTGTGGTTAAACTGGATGCCCAGGGTCGAGGTGGATGTCTGCCCCTGGTCGTTGATCAGGCTGAAACCAATGGTCTCGTTGGCCACGCCATCGGCCAGCATGGCCGGTGCGGCATAGCTGTATTCACCCGTGCTCATGTCGATCGAGAACTGGCCGCCCAGATTGGTGTGCACAGTCAACACGCCAGTCTGGAACGCATGCTCGGTGCCATCCACCACGATGCTGGACACATGCAGGAAGGGGCTACCGGGTTGCCCCAGCGCACCACCGACCGAGAGGCTGCCCTGCACGAAGTCGTTGGTCGTGCCGCTGAGCACCTGGTCGAGCTGCGCAAAGTCGGACACCACCACACCATCGGTGTCGGCCGCGGCCTGGCCATCGAATGCAATCCCGTCAAGGAAGGTCTTGCTGACGTCGCCACCCATGCCGATCGCATAGCTCTTGATCTGGTGGCTGTCCACGAAGCGCAACCAATCCAGTTGCGCCTCTGCCGAGAGCTTGCCGTCACCCAAGTTGGTGCCGACGTGAGGCTCGGTGGGGACGCCATCAGACAGGAAGTAGGCCACGTTCTGGGCGTTGTCCAGCTTGCCTTCAACCGTCTCGAAAGCCGCCTTCGCTTCCGACAGGGCCCGGTTGTAATAAGTGGCGCCGTCGCCGGATTGCTCCAGGGCGCTCAACAAGGCCTTGGCATCAGGCACGCTGAGCCAGCCCGTGCCCTGCTCGCTGGCGTTGGTCGAGAAGGTCACGAGGCGCACGGCCACATCGCCGATCTGGTCGTAGCGGTCCAGCAGGTTGTTGATCGCCTCAATGGCCGCTTGCATGCGCGTCAGCCCATGGATGCCACTGTCGGTGTTCATGCTGCCCGAGGTGTCCAGCACGATCATCAGATTGGTGTCGGTGGCCGACACATGGTCATGGATGGCGTCCACCGGAGGCAGATCGTTGTCGATCAGGGCGGTCTTGTTGGATGTAGGCACGTTCAGGCCATTGGCCGTGTCGCCCGCCACAACCGTGGCAACCAGCTTGACGTACTCGATGCTCTCGACTTCCTTGTCGTCCACGGTGGCGACACGAACATGGAGCAAGGTGTCACCAGGGGAGAACGTCAGCAAGCCTGAGGACGGCACGGGCACCCAACTGCCATCGGCCGTCTCGTATTCGAGTTGCGTCCCGGTATCCAGGCCGATGCGCGCGCCGTCAGCCTCAGGCACGCCGCTGGCATCCGTGAGATTGGCCAGAGCCAGCTTGACTGTGACCGACTCGCTGGAGGCGTGCGTCAGCACGACGTTGAAGCCAACCGGGCTGCCTTCCACGGCTGGTTCGCCGTTGAGCACGAGCATGTAGGGCTTGGTGTCGGCATCCACGATGACGCCGGTGCCGGTGTTGGCCGGCATCACCGTATCGTGCGGCGTCGTGACGGATAACTGCAGCGCCTCGAGGCCTTCCACCTGGCCATCGGTCTTGGTGTACACGTGAACGACGATGTCGGTCTCGGGTCCCGTGAAGGCGGGCAAGGGGAAGGTGATGTTGCCATCCGCGTCGATCTGGGCGGGCAAAGGCTCACCATTGCCGACCGACACCTTGATCTCGGGGGCTGTATCGGTGCCCGGGGTGGCGGGATGCTCACCCAGGCCTGACAGCTTGAGCGTCAGGGTGGTCACCGTGGTGCTGCTGTTGGAAACCTGAACGTGGAAAGCCAGCTCACCGCCTTCTGTCGTCTGGGCGTCGCTCACGATAACCACGTGCGGGCGGTCATCGTCTGGCACGACGTCAGTGGGCACGCTGCCTGTGCCGTCGTCGTGGATGGTGGCCAAGCCGGTGTCCTTGGCAAGCGCTGCATTCGTGGGCGCGCTCAGCTTGACAGTGAACTGCTCCGAGCCTTCGTAGACCGCGTCGTTCTTCACCGGCACCGTCACCGACTTGCTCGTCTCGCCGGGGTTGAAGGTCACGCTGCCGCTGGTGGGCGTGAAATCACCATTGGAGGATGCGCTGCCTTCCTGCGTGGTGTACTGGATCGTCACCGGACTGGAGGAAGGCTTGTCCAGTGTGATCGTGAAGACGGCAGACCCTGCGCCTTCGTTGACATCCACGTTGTTGATGCTGGCTTGCGGCGCCACTTCAGGAGCCGCCTGGGGCGAGGCCAGCAGGCGTTGATCGGCAGATGATCCCAAGGGCGCGTTGGCCTGCCCAGGCCCCGTCCCGAAATCGAAGGCCTGTTGCCCCACTGACTCGGACACGCGGTCCACGCGCAAGCCTGGCTGCATGCCGCCTTCGGCACCACCGGTCAGGCCTGCAGCAGGCGCCTGGTCGGGGTCCTGCCCCTCAATGCCCGCAATCGCCTTGTTGACCGTCTCAGGTGCCGCGATGGCCTTGACCAGCACAGAAGCGCCCTTGGCCGGCGAGATTTCGACGATACCGTCTTCATCGGTGAGGATGCGCTCACCACCCTTGACCTTGTCGCCCACCTGCACGGGCTTGAGCGAACCATTGGGCAAACGGACAAAGGCATTACCCCAGACGGCAGTGACCGTCCCGGCGGACATCGCAAGAATTGGCATGAGGCACCCGATACAGCGGACTACAACCCTGTGAGTTTAGGGCCTGCCCGGATGCGCTTAAAGCCGCACGCATCCCCTGTGTGGATGGACTACGTCACACATCGCACACATGATCCGTGATGAAAGTCACACTTGACAGCGCCCCGATCAACGCGTTGCGTGCATCAGGATGCGATCAATATAGGCCTCGCCATCAAATGGCTTGCCCGAGCGCTGGGCTTCCCAGACCATCTCGCCCAGGGCTTCCATGGCGACGTGGTGGGCTTCGTGCAGGGAGTTCAGGCGGTGGGCCAGGCGCTCGATGGCAAGCTTGACGCCGCGCGGCTGGTCGATGCTGACCTGCTCGGTGATGGACAGGTGCATGGACAGGTGCAGGAAGGGGTTGGTGCGCCCCTCCTCCACCGTGTACTGGCGGGTTATGGCCGCCTCGACGTCAGCCAGGTCCTGATGGTATTCAGGGTGCTCGGCGATCCAGTCGGCCGCCTGCGCCTCAAGCGGCGTCAGGGGCTGACCGGCCTGGTGTTTGGACCAGGCCTCGCAAAAGAAGCGGCGAACCTGCTCCTGGCTGGGCGCGAACATGAGCGATCAGACGCCCAGCAGTTCGACTTCGAACATCAGCGTGGCGTTGGGCGGGATCACGCCGCCGGCGCCGCGGGCACCGTAGCCCAGCGCAGGCGGGATCACCAGCGTGCGGCTGCCGCCGATCTTCATGCCCTGCACGCCTTCGTCCCAGCCGCGGATCACGTGGCCGGCACCCAGGGGGAACTCGAAGGGGTCATTGCGGTCCTTGCTGGAGTCGAACTTGGCGCCCTTGACGCCGCCTTCGTACAACCAGCCGGTGTAGTGCACGGTCACATAAGCGCCGGCCTTGGCGACCTCGCCAGAGCCCTCAACGGTATCTTCGTATTGCAGGCCGGAGGCGGTGGTGATGACGGGCATGGCAGGTCCTTTCGACTGTCCTGATTGGAAAAGAGCGCCGAGTCTACCTGCTTGGCGACCCTGTGTGTTTCATGGCGTGAACGAGGACCAGATTCCCGAGCGGGCAAAATGCGCACTGTGCTGCCCCGCCCTCGCCATGAAGCCCTCCATCTACTTTGTCGACGTTGACCGCCCTGACACCTGGACCCGTTACCGCAATGGCCTGTGCGACACCTGCGTGGCCAACTGCTGCACCATGCCGGTCGAGGTCAAGCTGCCGGATCTGGTGCGGCTGCAACTGGTCGACCCCTTCGAGGCGGAGCATGAGGCGCCCAAGCAGATTGCCAAACGCCTGAGCAAGGCAGGCCTGATCGAGCACTTCAACTTCAAGTACAGCATCTTCACCCTCGCCCGGCGCGCCAATGGCGACTGCCACTTTCTGGACGCCGTCACCCGGCGCTGCAAGGTGTACGAGCAACGGCCCAACACCTGCCGCAGTCACCCCCAGGTCGGGCCCAGGCCAGGTCACTGCCCGTATGGGGCCAAAGGCAAGGGCGTCTGAGCCGGTCGTTCGCCCGCTATAGTGGCCCGCAGGAAACGACCATGCCTGCTGCCACCAGCCAGTCCCTCGCCCCCTGTCAACTCACCGAGCAAGAGGTGGCGCGTCAGTTCGACACCTCGGTGGACACGGGCCTGTCCGCGGCCGAAGCACAACGGCGGCTTACACAGGCCGGCCCCAACGCCTTGCAGACCCAGGCCCCAACGCCCTCCTGGCGACGCCTGCTGACACAATTTCAAGACCCGCTGGTCTACCTGCTGCTGGTCGCTGCCTTCATCACCCTGGTTGTCTGGGCGCTCGAAGGGCGCAAAGGCTGGCCCATGGATGCCCTGGTCATCCTGGTGGTGGTGGCACTCAATGCCCTGCTGGGTTTTGTGCAAGAGACCCGGTCACGCCGCGCGGCCGAAGCCTTGATCCGCCTGACCGGCGTGACGTCTGCCGTGCTGCGCGATGGCGTGCCGCAGCGCGTGCCCAGCACCGAGCTGGTCTGTGGCGACCTCTTGTTGCTCAGCGAAGGCGACAGCGTCGGGGCGGATGCCCGCCTGATCCAGGCCAGCGTCTTGCGCGTTCAGGAGGCCTCGCTCACTGGGGAAAGCGAAGCGGTGCTCAAGGAGCCCGCCCCTTTGCCGGCTGCCACGCCGCTGGCCGAGCGGTGCAACATGGTCTTCAAGGGCACGGCCGTGGCGCAAGGCAGCGGGCGGGCCGTGGTCACGGCAACCGGCATGGCAACCGAGATTGGCGCCATTGCCCATCTGCTCAACACCACGATCGAGGAAGCCACACCCTTGCAAAAGGAGGTGCGTCAGATCGGCCGCATGCTGGGCCGCGCGGTCGTCCTGATCTGCATCGCGGTCATCGCAGCGGTGCTGCTGGTGTCCAACATCCGGACACTGCACGACCTGGTGTCCGTGTTGCTGCTCGGTGTCTCCCTGGCTGTCGCGGCCGTGCCGGAGGGGCTGCCCGCCATCTTGTCGCTGGTCCTGGCCATGGGGGTGCAGCGCATGGCGGGGCGCAAGGCCATCGTCAAGAACCTGTCCTCGGTCGAGGCGCTGGGCTCGGCGTCGGTGATCTGCTCTGACAAGACCGGCACGCTCACACGCTCGGAGATGACCATCGAGCGCGCCGTGACCTCGTCCGGCAGCAGCCGCGTCGGTGGCGTGGGTTACGCGCCCGAGGGGCAACTGCACCACCTGGATCAGGCGCAGGCGGGTGAAGTCCTGTCGCACGGCCCGATGCACAGCGAACACGTCGTACTGCTCAGCGGGGGCAGCCTGGCCGGCAATGCGGATCTGCGTCAGGCGCCCGATGGCAACTGGGTGATCCAGGGCGACCCGACCGAGGCGGCCTTCCTCGTGGCCGAGCGCAAGCTGGGTGTGCATGAGCGTCGCCAGGCACGCTTCGAGCGCATCGCCGACATCCCCTTCACCTCTGACCGCAAGATGATGTCGACGCTGGCCATTGACCATGAGCACGACGGTGAACGCGTCATCATCGCCAAGGGCGCACCAGACGTGCTGCTGGCCCATTGCACCCACGTCCGGGTGGGCCTGGAGGTGCGCGCCTTGAGCGACGACGCCAGGGCGCAGGCCTTGGCCGATGTGAACGCACTGTCCGATGCGGCCTTGCGCACCTTGTCTGTGGCTTACCGGCCCCTGGCCCCCGATGAGCACGAGCAGCAAGGCGAGGCCCTGGAGCGCGACCTGATTTTCGTGGGCACGGTCGGCATCATCGACCCGCCTCGCGCCGAGGCTGCGCAGGCCATCAAGGAGGCACACCGCGCCGGCATCCGCGTGATCATGATCACAGGCGACCACCCCCGCACCGCCGCCCGCATCGCCAGCGACCTGGGCATCGTCGCGCCTGGGGCCACGGCCTTGACCGGCGCCGATCTGGACACCATGGACGATGCCCGCCTGGCCGAAGCCGTAGGTAGCACCTCGGTGTATGCCCGCGTCGCACCGGCCCACAAACTGCGCATCGTCAAGGCGCTGCAGGCTCAGGGCCATGTCGTCGCCATGACTGGCGATGGTGTCAACGATGCACCCGCGCTCAAGCTGGCCGACATCGGCGTGGCCATGGGCATCACGGGCACCGAGGTCACCAAGGAGGCCGGGCAGATGATCCTGGCCGATGACAACTTCGCCACCATCGTGGCCGCGGTGCGCGAAGGCCGCAACATCCTGGACAACATCCGCAAGTTCTTGCGCTACCTGCTGTCGTCCAATATGGGCGAGGTGTTGACGGTGCTGCTGGCCGTGGTCGGTGCCCGTGTCCTTGGGCTGATCGACGCGTCCGGTGACGTGGTGCTGCCATTGCTGGCCACCCAACTGTTGTGGATCAACCTGATCACGGACTCAGGGCCTGCACTGGCCATGGGCGTGGACCCATCCAGCGACGACGTGATGGCCCGCCGCCCGCGCCACCCCAGCGACCGGGTGATCGATGCCCGCATGTGGGCCACGGTCCTGCAGTCAGGCCTGGCGCTGGCGCTGGCCACGCTGGTGACGCTGGACCTGTTCCTGCCCGGCGGTTTGCTGGAGGGCACGCAGGACCTGACCACCGCCCGAACGGCCGCCTTCACCGTGCTGGTAATGGGCCAGTTCTTCAATGCCTTCAATGCCCGCTCCGACACCGACAGCGCGTTTCAAGGGCTGTTCAGCAACCGGTGGCTGTGGGCCGCCGTGGCACTGGGGCTGGGCTTGCAGATCGCGGTGGTCGAGCTGCCTTGGTTGAACCTGGCCTTTGGCACCGCGCCGCTGACCCTGGCGCAATGGGGGCTTTGTGTCGCCATGGGCAGCGCCGTGCTGTGGGTCAGCGAGTTGCGCAAACTGGGGTTGCGCCGCAGGGGCGTTGCGAGAAGCCAGGTGCATTCAACCCAGGCATGAGCGGGCTATGCCGTCACAGATTGCCCGACAATCGGGCCTTGCCTTACTCGCGGGAAAACACATGAAAACTTACGACATCGAAATTCAGCGCCTGAAATCGGCCCGGCACAACCGGGGCCTGATCGAGTTGGGCGTGGATGTATTGGTGCAGCCTCGCCCGGCACGCGATGAGCAAGCCGTCATCAGTTGCCTGTCCCTGCCCGTTGATGACGCGCGCACCTTGCTGATTCTGCTCAAGCAACAACTGGCCGAGCTGGATAAATTGCAGCCGCGCAGCCGGCGATCCGGGCGCTGCTGAGCCGCCATGAGCAGACTGCAATCCGAGCGGCGCCGCCTCTACCTGCCACTTGCAACGGGCGACCAGGACGCCAATCCGCAGGCGAGCGGGCTCGTTGACGCCCAGGGCCGGACACGGGCGATGGTGCTGGAACTGGCCAGGCCGGCTGACTGGGACGCGCTGTCTGCCGTCTGGCACGGCGTGCAGGTGGACCTGGCGCTGCCTGCGCCGGCCATCGCGGTATCCGGTGTCGATGGCTACCAACTTTGGTTTTCGCTTGCAGAGCCGCTGCCCGCCACGCGCGCATCAGCCTTCCTGGAAGCCCTGCGTGTGCGCTATCTGCCAGGCATCGGGCCAGAACGCCTCCGCATGCTGCCGGCTGTGACTGCGCTGGCGCCCTTGCAGTTCCAGCACGCCAGCCTGGTGCCGGCCCCGCAGGCGCAAGCCGAGCGTTGGTCGGCGTTTGTGGCGCCTGATCTGGCCCCTGTTTTCGCCGAGACGCCCTGGCTCGACTTCCCGCCCAGCGAGCATGGCCAGGCAGAGTTGCTGTCCCGGCTCGACAGCATCGCGCCCGCCGACTTTCAGCGCGCTGAGGCGCGGCTGAGCGGGCAACTGACGCCATCGCCAGACCAGCCCCAGCCAAACCAGCTGGAGCTGCGCGAAGCCAGCAGCAGGGACACGGCGCCGGCCCTTGACCCCAAGCGCTTCCTGCTCAAGGTCATGAACGATGACACCGTGGCCATGGCCTTGCGCATCGAGGCAGCCAAGGCCTTGCTGCCATTCTTTGATGCCCCGCGCCGTCCTTGACGGCTGGACTCAGATCGACATCAAGTCCCGCACGCCATCGGTGGCCATGTCGGCCCCCCTGCCTCGCTTGATGATCTCGCCGCGCTCCATCACCAGATACTGATCCGCCAGCTCGGCGGCGAAGTCATAGAACTGCTCGACCAGCACCACGGCCATCTTCTGGCCGTTCAGACCTTCATCGGCCAGTTTGCGGATGGCGCGGCCGATGTCCTTGATGATGCTGGGCTGGATGCCTTCGGTGGGCTCGTCCAGGATCAAGAGCTTCGGGCCGGCCGCCAGCGCGCGGGCAATGGCCAACTGCTGCTGTTGCCCGCCAGACAGGTCGCCACCGCGGCGGTGCATCATCTGCTTGAGCACGGGGAACAGCTCGA
Organism: Aquabacterium sp.; assembly: GCF_016195855.1. Classification (GTDB taxonomy): domain Bacteria; phylum Pseudomonadota; class Gammaproteobacteria; order Burkholderiales; family Burkholderiaceae_C; genus Aquabacterium. The sequence continues at coordinate 61,291 of NZ_JACPYU010000022.1, read as the reverse complement.
ACAGCTGCTCCGGCACAGGCGTGCTGCCCGGCTTGCTGGCCAGCCCCATCTGCAGGTTCTCGGCCACCGTCAGACGCCCGAAGATCTCGCGGCCTTGCGGCACATAGCCCACGCCCATGCGCACCCGCTCGTAGGGTTTGAGCCTGTCGATGCCCTGCCCACCCAGCTTGATGGCGCCGGACTTGATCGGCACCAGGCCCATCAGGCTCTTGAGCAGCGTGGTCTTGCCCACGCCATTGCGGCCGAGCACCACCGTGACCTCGCCCACCTTGGCCTCGAAGTCCAGGCCGCGCAGGATATGCGAGCCGCCGTAGTACTGGTTAACGCTTTCAACCGACAACATGTTCAACGCCCCAAATAGACTTCAACGACTTTGTCGTTGGCCTGCACATCGGCCAACGTGCCCTCGGCCAGCACCGAACCCTCGTGCAGCACCGTCACCCGTTTGCGATTGGCGTTGGCGCCGCGCGTGGTCAGCTCGTTGATGAACTTCATGTCGTGCTCGACCACCACCAGCGAGTGCGCGCCCTCCAGCGACAAGAACAACTCGGCCGTGCGCTCGGTTTCTTCATCGGTCATGCCCGCCACGGGCTCGTCCAGCAGCAGCAGCTTGGGGTCCTGCATCAGCAGCATGCCGATCTCCAGCCACTGCTTCTGCCCGTGCGACAGCAAACCCGCCGTACGCTGCGCCTGCCCCTTGAGGTGGATGAGCTTGAGCATCTCGCCAATGCGGTCCAGCTGCTCGCCGCTCAGCTTGAAGAACACCGAGGCACGTGCGCGGCGGTCTGCCTTCAAGGCCAGCTCCAGGTTCTCGAACACACTCAGGTGCTCGAACACCGTGGGCTTCTGGAACTTGCGCCCGATGCCGATCTGCGCGATCTCGTTTTCGCGTCGGGCCAGCAGGTCGATCGTCGATCCGAAGTAAGCCGTGCCCGCATCAGGCCGGGTCTTGCCGGTGATGACGTCCATCATCGTGGTCTTGCCCGCGCCATTGGGGCCGATGATGCAGCGCATCTCGCCCACGGCGATGTTCAGGCACAGCTTGTTGAGCGCCTTGAAACCATCGAAGCTCACCGAGATATCGTCCAGATACAGGATGGAGCCATGGGTCACATCCAGTTGATCGGGCTCCACCACGCGCCCATACGAGGCTGCACGTCCGCCGGATTCCCCTGCGTTGCTGGTGACCAGGCCCAAGTGCTTGTTCAGGGCTTGCGTGCCCGCTTCCATCAACTCCGGTGTCATGCTTTTACCTCGGGGTTCTTGTTGAGCAACTTCTTCACACCACCAACGATGCCGTCAGGCAGGTACAGGGTCACCAGGATGAACAGCGCGCCCAGGAAGTACAGCCAGAACTCGGGAAACGCCTGGGTGAACCAGCTCTTGGCCCCGTTGACAAAGAAGGCGCCGATGATCGGCCCGATCAACGAGGCGCGACCACCCACCGCCGCCCAGATGGCAATCTCGATACCCGATGCGGCCGACATCTCGCTGGGGTTGATGATGCCCACCTGCGGCACATACAGGGCCCCGGCAATGGCACACATCACGGCAGACAGCGTCCAGATGGCCAGCTTGTAGGCCAGCGGGTTGTAGCCACAGAACATGACGCGGTTCTCGGCATCGCGGATGGCCTGCAGCACGCGGCCGAACTTGGTGTTCACCAGCCAGCGGGCCATCAGGTAAAAGCCGATCAGCGTCATGCCCGTGAGCACGAACAGCACCATGCGGGTGGACGGTTGCGCGATGGGGATGCCCAGGATGCGCTTGAAGTCGGTGAAGCCATTGTTGCCGCCAAAGCCCGTTTCATTGCGGAAGAACAGCAGCATGGCCGCGAACGTCATCGCCTGGGTGATGATGGAAAAGTACACCCCCTTGATGCGCGAGCGGAAGGCAAAGAAGCCGAAGATGAAGGCCAGCAAGCCGGGCACCAGCACCACCAGGATCATCTGCGCGATGAAGGACTCGCTGAAGGTCCAGTGCCAGGGCACGGTCTTCCAGTCCAGGAAGACCATGAAGTCCGGCAGATCGCTGTGGTAGCTGCCATCACGGCCGATCTGGCGCATCAGGTACATGCCCATGCCGTAGCCACCCAGCGCGAAGAACAGCCCGTGTCCCAGCGAGAGGATGCCGGTATAGCCCCAGATCAGGTCCATGGCCAGCGCACAGATGGCGTAGCACATGATCTTGCCGATCAGGGCCACGGCATAGTCGGACAGGTGCAAGGCCGAGCCCTCGGGCACCAGCAGGTTGAGCACGGGGGCCAGCACCAGTACCGTGATCACGGCGGCGGCCACGGCCGTCCAGCCTTTGGATCCCAAGGCGCTGCGCGGCACGGTGACCGCAGGCAGATGGGGCATGGAAGAAGTCATCACGGCACTCATGGTTTGATTTCCTCAGGCTTCGGCACTGCGGCCCTTCATGGCAAACAAGCCTTGCGGGCGCTTTTGGATGAAGATCACCACGATGACCAGCACCATGATCTTGGCCAGCACCGCACCGGCCCACCCTTCCAGGAACTTGTTGATCAGGCCCAGGCCCATCGCGGCGTACACGGTGCCGGCGATCTGGCCCACGCCACCGAGCACCACCACCATGAACGAGTCCACGATGTAGTTCTGGCCCAGGTCAGGCCCCACATTTCCGATCTGCGACAAGGCGCAACCCGCCAGGCCGGCAATGCCCGCGCCCAGCGAGAAGGCCATGGTGTCCACACGCGCCGTGTTCACGCCCATGCACGACGCCATCGGGCGGTTCTGGGTGACGCTGCGCACGAACAGGCCCATGCGGGTCTTGGCAATCAGCAGGGTCATGGCCAGCAGCACCACGCCCGCGAACGCGATGATGACCAGGCGGTTGTAAGGCAAGGTCAGGTTGCTGAGGATGTCAAAACCGCCAGACATCCACGCGGGGTTCTCGACCTGCACGTTCTGCGCGCCAAACAGGCTGCGCACGCCCTGCATCAGCACCAGGCTCACGCCCCAGGACGCCAACAGCGTTTCCAGCGGGCGGCCATACAAAAAGCGGAACACCCCGCGCTCCAGGACAGCGCCCACGGCGGCGGCGGCCAGGAAGGACGCGGGCACAGCCAGCACGATGTACCAATCAAACGCCCCGGGGAAATGGTTGCGGAAGACGTTCTGCACCGCAAAGGTGGCGTAGGCGCCGATCATCATCAGCTCACCATGGGCCATGTTGATCACGCCCATCAGGCCATAGGTGATGGCCAGGCCCAGCGCGGCCAGCAGCAGGATGGAGCCCAGGCTGATGCCGGTGAACAGCACGCCGGCGTACTCGCCCCAGGCCAGTTTGCGGTTGACTTTGTCCAGCGCCAGTTGCAGCGAGCCTTTCACGGCCGAATCCGTCTCGCTGCCGTCGGCCATGCGCTCCATCAGGAGCGCGCGGGCTTCTGGTGTGGCGTCTTCGGCCAGGGCCTTGGTGGCGGCAATGCGGGTGCCTGCGTCTGAAGACGACAACATGGCCTTGGCGCGCACCGCCTTGAGCAAGGTCTTGAGCTTGGGATCTGTTTCAGCAGCCAAGGCCTTGTCGATCAAGGGCAGCTTGGATTCGTCCGCCGCCTTGGACAAGGAATCTATCGCTTCAGCGCGCGTGGCCACATCTTTGGACAGCAACTTGCCTGCGCCCAGCGCCGCCTCGATCTCGCTGCTCATGCGGTTGTTGTTGACCACGTCTTCTGCGCCGTCGGGCAGTTTGGCAGGCGCGCCCGTGGCAGCGTCCTTCACCTCGTCGCCGTAGACGATGTAGGCCTTGTTGCCCGCCACCTTGACGGTGTCGGCGGCGAGCGCATCCAGGAAAGCAGGCAAAGCGGGGTCACCCTTGGCGACCAGCTTTTGCAAGGTGGCGATGCGGGCATCGTTGTCTCCGGCGGAGAGGGCATAGGCCTCGTCGGCAGTGAGCGCGTGGACATCGCGCGGCCCGACTGCGAATGCCAGGGCCAGCGTCAGGCTCAAGGTCAGCAAGGAGGCCGACAGGGCGCGCCCTGCTCGCGAGGTGATCGCCGGCTTGGTCTCGGCGTGAAGTGGTGTCACAGACATGTCCTGTCTCAAACAATTCAGCAGGAAAAAAAGACGCCCCGTTGGTGACCCCAACGGGGCGAACCGCTCTGCTTCATGGTTCAACCCGTCAGAGAGGACGGGCACTCGATCGCTCAAACCAGTTATTTGGTTTCGGGCTCGTCCTTCTTCTTGTCATTGCCTTCGATGAAGGGGCTCCAGGGCTGAGCCTTGACAGGACCGGGGGTCTTCCACACCACCTTGAATTGGCCATCGGCCTTCACTTCGCCGATGAACACGGGCTTGTGCAGGTGGTGGTTCTTGGGGTCCATGGTGGACATGAAGCCACCCGGGGCCTTGAAGGTCTGGCCGGCCATGGCCGCGATCACCTTGTCGGTATCGGTAGAGCCGGCCTTCTTGACAGCCTGGGCCCACATGTTGATGCCGATGTAGGTGGCTTCCATCGGGTCATTGGTCAAAGGCTTGTCCTTGTGGCCAGCGATGCCCTTGGCCTTGGCGTAAGCCGACCACTTCTTGATGAACTCGTCATTGGTCGGGTTCTTGATGGACATGAAGTAGTTCCAGGCAGCCAGGTGGCCCACCAGCGGCTTGGTGTCCACACCGCGCAGCTCTTCTTCACCCACCGAGAAGGCCACAACCGGCACGTCCTTGGCCTTCAGGCCCTGGTTGCCCAACTCCTTGTAGAAAGGCACGTTGGAGTCACCGTTGATGGTGGAGACCACCGCGGTCTTCTTCCCTTCAGAAGCGAACTTCTTGATCTTGGCGATGATGGTCTGGTAGTCGGAGTGACCGAAGGGGGTGTACTCCTCCAGGATGTCGGCCTCGGCCACACCCTTGGACTTCAGGAAGGCACGCAGGATCTTGTTGGTGGTGCGGGGGTAGACGTAGTCCGTGCCCAGCAGCACGAAACGCTTGGCGCCACCACCGTCCTTGCTCATCAGGTACTCGACGGCAGGAATGGCTTGCTGATTGGGTGCGGCACCGGTGTAGAACACGTTCTTCTCGAGCTCTTCACCTTCGTACTGCACGGGGTAGAACAGCAGGCCGTTGTTTTCCTTGTAGACCGGCAGCACCGACTTGCGCGACACGGACGTCCAGCAACCGAAGGTCACGGCCACCTTGTCTTGTGTCAGCAGCTGCTTGGCTTTTTCAGCAAACAGTGGCCAGTTGGAGGCGGGGTCCACCACCACGGGCTCCAGCTTCTTGCCCAGCAAGCCGCCCTTGGCGTTGATCTCGTCAATGGCCATCAGGACGGTGTCCTTCAGGACGGTCTCGGAGATGGCCATGGTGCCCGACAGCGAGTGCAGCACGCCGACCTTGATGGTGTCGGCGGCAGAGGCCATGGTGCTGAAAGCCAGGCCAGCGACGCCCAGGGCGACGGCGGTCAGGGATTGGACGGCGCTGCGACGAGAAATGCTCATGGGATTTCGCTCCTTTGAAGCGGGGGGTTTTGAACGCTTGACTCTTTGCTTGTCACGTCTCTGAAGAATCGGCTTTGGAGGCCGTTTTCAGATCCGATGCGTTCAGTGTGCCCAGGGGCTTCATGGAGCGAAATACGCCATGTGGCGTATCAGTGGCGTATTGATGGCAGCGACGCGCTCAACGCTTGAGGCCCAGATCCCGGTTGGTGCCCGAGCGAGCGGTGTCTTTCGCATTGGGTGCGGTGCGGAACAGGCGGTCGCCTAGCCCCATGGAGACACCCCACCAGTAGTTCTCGTTGCGGAAGTGGTGCCAGCGGTGCTCCAGCACGCGGCGCTCGTAATAGGCCAGCGGTGGGCACCAGGTGATGTGGGTGAGGTAATGCACCCACTCGTAATGCAGGCCCAGCAGCAGGTAGACGAAACCGAAGGTCAACACCTCGGGCCGCCAGTTGCCTGCAAAGAAGCAGGCCAGCGCCAGCGCGCCCAGCACCAGGGCATGCACGTGCCGGGGCACGAACACCCATTCCAGGTTCCACGGGTCGGCATGATGGCGACGGTGGGTCTTGGGCAGGTAGAAGTCCACCGTGACACCCAGAATCTGGCGTGGCCGGTAGTGCAGGATGAACACATGGATCATCCACTCGTTGATCGGGAACAGCGCCAGCAAGCCCAATGCGATGGCCGCGTCCCGCCAGCCCAGGCTGCCCGCCTGCCAACGCAGTGTGCCCAGCACGATCAGCGCCAACACGATGATCAAGGGACTGGGGTGACTCAAGAAGACCTTGAAGGCCTGCCCAGCCGTGCGGGGTGAATCCGCAGGCGGGCGCATGGGGTTGTGGCTGACGGTGTCTTCGGCCGTCGGCATGACGGTGTCGGTGGCGCGTTGCGCGGACATGAGCTGCTCCTCTTTGGAATCACATGGCGGCAAACAAGGACGCCAGGGCCTGACGCCCCAGCGCCACATGGGCCCGGGCTGCCGAGCGCGCGGCGTCCGCGTCCGCGCGCCGCACGGCGTCGGATATGGCCTTGAGGTTGTCGATGTCCTGGAACTCGCGGGCCATCACATAGGTGAGCTTGTCCCAGGCCTTGTGATAGCTTTGTCGCATGGTGTTGAAGGCCAGTTGGTAAGCGATGTTGTCGCTGGCAATGGCCAGGGTCTGCCAGAAATGCATGGCGCCCACTTGCAAGGCGTTCAGGTCGTGCAGGCCGCCTTGCATCACGCTGAGCACTTGGTCCAGCTTGTCGGCCAAGGCCGGGCCGCCCAGCTGCGCCGCCTCTGCCGCGATCTCGGGGGCCAGGGCCGAGCGCATGCCCATGACACTGCGCACCACCTTCGGGTCCACCGCGCCCTTGCTGTTGATCAGCAGGCTGGGCAACAACTCCAGGCTGCCCTGCTGGCGGTAATCCAGCACCTCGTGCTTGCCGCCCTGCCTCACCGCAACCAGCCCGGCCTGTTGCAGCCGCTTGACCGCTTCGCGCACCGCGCCCCGGTTCACGCCGGACTCTTCGCTGAGCACGCGCTCGGAAGGCAGGCGCTCACCGGCTTTCAGCTCGCCATCGATGATCTTGCCTTTGAGTTGCACGTACAGCGCATCGGACAGCGGCTGGCGGAGGATGGGGTCAAGCAATTTGTCCATGCCTCAAACTTATCATACCAGTTGATAAGTTAAGGCAGGGCAAACCCGGCATGACCTACACTCGCTGCCCATTGCCCGCCCTCGCCATGCCCGAAACACCGCGCCTTCATGCCAACAGCCAGACCGTGTCGCTGAGCTTCGAGTCCTCGCTGATTCAAAGCTGCATGCGCCTGGATGCCCCCGACGAGCTCGTGCTGGACTACACCCGGGCGATGATGGGCTTCCTGCTGTTCAACCCGGCACCCAAGGCCGTGCTGATGATCGGGCTGGGCGGCGGCTCCATGCTCAAGTACCTGCACAAGCACCTGCCGGACACCGACCTCACGGCCGTGGAGATCAACCAGAGCGTGATCGACATGCGCCATGAATTCATGATCCCGCCGGACAGCGACCGGCTGCGCATCGTTTGCGCAGATGGCGCCCGCTTCGTGCACAAGCCGCCTCGCCACTACGACGTGATCCTGGTGGACGGCTTCACAGGTGCAGGCCTGCCCGAGGCCCTGTGCACGCGCAGCTTCTACCAGCACTGCCGTGCTGCCCTGGCGCCCGAAGGCTGGCTGGTGGCCAATGTGCAGGCCGACACCGAGCAAACGCGCGAGGTCACGCGCCGCCTGGGCAAGGCGTTTTCTGGCGCCGTGATCTCGGCCGAGTCCGACGAAGGGGGCAATGACATCGCCATCGCGGGTTCGGCTGAAGGCCTCGCTCAAGGCCTCGCCCACTTCGAGGCCAGATGGGCCGCGCTGGCGCCCATTCACCAGGAAATCCTGGCCGCCAGTTCAAGCCGCTTTCAGCGCGCCTTGCTCAAGTCGGTTAGGCTTGTGCCACCACCTGCGGCCTGATCCCGCGCTCACGCGCGAGGGGCCACGACCGCAAGGGATCATTCAAGGAGAGATCGTCAGATGGCATTCAATTATTGCCCCCAATGCGCCAAGCCCTTGCAAGCCAAAGTGGATGAGGGCGTGTCCCGCCAGGCCTGCCCCGATGACGCCTGCGGCTATGTGCATTGGGACAACCCGACCCCTGTGGTGGCGGCCGTCGTGGAGCACGAAGGCCACATCATCCTGGCGCGCAACCGTGCCTGGCCAGTGCCCTTCTACGCCCTGATCACCGGCTTTCTGGAAAAGACCGACCCGAGCCCCGAAGAGGCCGTGGCCCGTGAGGTGCAGGAAGAATTGGGCCTGCAAGCCACGGGCGTGAACTTCATTGGCCACTACGCCTTCCCGCGCCTGAACCAGATCATCATCGCCTACCACGTGCCCGCTGAGGGCGAGATCGTGCTCAACGAGGAGCTGGTGGACTACAAGCGCATCGAGCCGGCCAAGGCACGGTACTGGCCCTCCAGTACGGGCCTGGCGCTGCGTGACTGGCTGATCAGGCAGGGCCACGCACCGGTGGCGATGGACCTGCCCAAACTCTCTTGAGCAGGCAAGGCCGGAGCCTGCGCGCTATAGCCTCGCCCGCCGCCTTTTTGCAGCGCCCCACACGCCCAGCAGGCCGACACCCATCAGGGTATAGGTCGAGGGCTCCGGTATGGCCACGGTTGTGAGAACACCAAAATCAATCGGATCCCATATCGCGGCACGCCCCAGCTGCTGCAGCCCCAATGACTGCGAGATTTTGTTGTAACCCTCGGCCGTCAAGATCAACCCGGATGCGGTGAACCTCGGGTAGGCGCAGTCGCCAAATGCGGGGCACCCCTGCCCTGCGCCGACAAGCGTGATGGATTGAATATCCAAAAGATGGAAGTTGGTCAGCGTGCCAACGCCATTGGCGCCAATGATCGTGGCGTTGACCTGCTTTTGCTTGAAGTCCACACTCAGGTCCGTCAAGGTGAACGAGCCCCCGCTGGTCACACTCTTGAGCGCCGGGACAGTGATGGTCGTACCGCCTGCGCTGTCGTAGCGCGCCAGCGCACCCGTGCCGCTGTCAACCGTCACAGAGCTCATGGGGGCTGTCTGGGACATCTGAGCGAAGAAGCCGTCGGTGTCCCGAGACGCCGTGACCATACCCGCCCCATAGCTCGACACCGAGACACGAAACGTGTCCCACGCGCCCAGGATATCGGCGCCGTAGGTCAGCGCGAGTGCCCCTTGGTACGTGAAGCCATCGTAAGGTGATGGGGTGCCAGCCGGCACATCCACATAGGCTGCCTGAGCCAGCCCGCCCATGGCCAACATGGACACGGCCACGACCTGCCTGAAACGAAAAGTCATGATTTTTCCCTTGTTTGTCGCTTGATGAAGGCAAAGGCTAATGGCCGCCATTCATTCAGATAATCGGACAAACACGAGGTCAACTGATTTGACGGGGCAAATCATGACAAGCAGGCTGAGCCCTATCGAGCAGATGGACTGACCGATGTCAACGCACCTTGAGCTGCCCCACGCGGCTCATTGCCAGCCCGGCCGCCGCCGTGCGCGTCTCCACGCCCAGCTTGGCAAAGACGTGCTCAAGCTGCTTCTTGACTGTGGCGGGGCTGCTGCCCAGGATGTCCCCGATGTCGCGGTTGGTCTTGCCCTTGACCACCCAGTACAGCACCTCGCCCTCCCGGGCGGTGAGCTTGAACTCCTGGCTGAGCGCGTCCATGGCGGCCTGGTCCGAGCTTTCCTGCATGACCAGCAGCCATTCGTCCTCGCCCGTGGGCTGGTGCAGCGTGAAGCTCAAGCGCCGCCCGGCCTGGTTCACGGCCCACACAGGGGCACTCGCTGGCGCCTGCCCCTCAGCGAGGTCCTTGCTCAAGCGGGGCACCGCCTGGCTCAACCACGCCGCCAGCTCCAGCGGCGCCACAGCCTCGGGCGTGTCGAAATAGTGTTGCAACAGCTTGCGCGCCAGCGGGGTCTGCCACAGCACGCGGCCATCGCTCACCCGCACGGTCAGCGAGGCGTGGCCAAAGGCGTCCAGCGCGTTGCGGGCCTGCCTGGCCTGGCGGGCGCCCTGCATGTGGGCTTCGATGCGGGCCATCACTTCACGCGGCCGGATGGGCTTGACCACGTAGTCCACGCTGCCGGCGGCGAACGCGGCCACCACATGCTCGGTCTCGCTCAAACCTGTCATGAAGATGATGGGAATGTGGCTGGTTTCGGGCTGGGCCTTCAGGCGCCTGGCCACCTCGAAGCCGTCGATGCCCGGCATGATCGCGTCCAGCAGGATGATGTCGGGCACCGCCTGGCTGGCACGCTGCAGCGCCGCCTCGCCATGCGTGGCCACCAGCACCGTGTAGCCGGCTTCGTCCAGTGCATCGTGCAGCAGCGACAGGTTGTCCGGCACATCATCAACGATGAGCACGACATCGGTGCGGCTGCGATCAAGTCTCTCGAACATGGTGAGGGCAACAATCAATCAGAGGCTTGTGACACGCTTCATGCACCGCTTCAAACACCGGATTGTGCCTGCAGCAGTGATTCCTTCAGCAAAGCCGCCATGGCATCCAGCTGGAACTGCCTGGCCATGGTACGCAGGCGCTGCACGAAGGCCTCGCATTGGGGCTCGGCGGCAGCGATCTGGTCCAGCGCCTTGTGCACCCCGCGGATGTAGCCCGCGTGGATCTGGTCTTCCAGGCTGCGCAACGCGCCCACAGAAGGCAAAGCGCTGGATGCGGCCTCATCATTGGCCGAGGTGTCGGCGCCAGCCGTGGGCGCAACGGCCCGCTCTACCTCGATCCACTGCAGCGCCAGCTTGCGCCCCAGCCAGTCCAGCAGATCGGGCACACGCACAGGCTTGACGATGAAGTCGTCCGGCGTGATGCCCACGTCGTTGTCCAGCGCCTTGTCGAACGCATTGGCCGACACGATGGCTGCCGGCGCCTCGCTGAGTTCGGCCACACGGATCGCACGCAAGGTGGCCCAGCCATCCAGGCCCGGCATGGCCAGGTCCATGAACAAGGCGTGCGGCATCAACTGCGGCGGGCAGGCGCGCAAATGCGTCAGGCATTCCAGACCGGAGGCCAGCGGCGTCACCTCAAAGCCCAGCGGCTCCAGGATGCGCACCAGCAGGCCGCGGTCTGCCTCTTCGTTGTCCACAACCCAGATGCGACGGCGCTCGCCCACATAACCAGTGCGCTGACCGCGCGGCACGTGGCGCATGGCCTCGGCCACACGCACCTGGGGCAGGAACAAGCGGATGCGGAAGGTGGTGCCCAGGCCCAGCCTGCTTTGCACCTGCATCTCGCCCCCCATCAAGTCGGTGAGCATCTTGCTGATGGTCAGGCCCAGCCCGGTGCCGCTGGCCGAGTTGCCCGCCGCCGATGAGCCGCGCGCGAAGGGCTCGAAGACCTTGTCCAGCTCGTCCTGCGCGATCCCGGGGCCGGTGTCGCTGATGTCGATCTGCGCGATCTCGCGGGCATAACGCACCTTGAAGGTCACCTGCCCGGTAGAGGTGAACTTCACGGCATTGCCCAGCACATTGATCAGGATCTGGCGCACCCGGCGCTCGTCGGCGCGCACGGCCTCGGGCAAGGCCGGGTCGAGGTCGGCCACAAAGCGCAGGTGCTTGGCCTTCGCCTCATGTTCGATCAGGCCGGTGATCTGCTTCAAGAGGTCATCCAGGCGCACCGGCTTGACGTCCAGCGTGAGCTTGCCGCTTTCGATGCGGGCGATGTCCAGCGTGCCTTCGATGAGCGACAGCAGGTGGTCTCCACCACGTTTGATTACCCCCACCCCATGCTTGACGTGCTCGGGCAAGGCCTGGTCTTCATCCAGCAGCTGCGCATAGCCCAGGATGCCGTTCAGCGGCGTGCGCAACTCGTGGCTGATGGTGGTGATGTAGCGGCTCTTGGCCTGGTTGGCCTGCTCGGCCGTCTGCTTGGCCTGCTGCAGCTTTTCATCGGTCACGCGGTGCGACTCGATCTCGCGCACCAGCAAATGCGTCTGGCGGTTGGACTCTTCCTGCGCCACTTGGCGGCTCTTGTGCGTGAGCACCACCCACCAGGCCACCACCCCCACCACCAGCAGGAGCGCCGCGAACACCTTGGTGAACGCCGCACGCAGCATCTCGGCGGCCGCGCCGGTTGAGGTCAGGTCCAGCACATCCAGATCGCGCAGCTGCTGTTGATAAACCAGGCCGAACACGCCCGCCAGCAAGGGCCCCAGCACCAGCATGATCAACAGGAACTGCCCCAGCTCGGTGTCCAGGCGACGCCAGATGAATGCAGGCATCACGCGGCGCCCCAGGCCACGCCACTGAACGGACCATCGGGCGTCAGGCTTGCACAGATCCTGGCAACGCGCATCCAGCGAGCAGCACAGCGAGCAGATGAAGCCCTGGTAGGCCGGGCAATGCGCGACGTCATCAGCCTCGTATTCACGCTCGCACACGGTGCACTTGTGCAACGCACGCAGGCGGATGACCTTGCTCAGCGGCTGCCCCGCGGCCTCCAGGTCTGGCTCATGCACAAAGGGCGGTCTGCCCACATGGGTTTGCGTCAGTGGCGGCCTGGCCAGGTAATAGCGCCCCTGAGTGGCCCAGGCGATCAAGGGCGAGGTGACAAAAGCCACCACCATGGCAATCACCGCGGAAAAGGCCTGGGCCAGCTCGCCCAGCCAGCCCACATAGGCCATGACCGACACCAGCGATGCCAGGCCCATGGCCCCCACCCCCACGGGGTTGATGTCATACAGATGCGCGCGCTTGAACTCGATGCCCTTGGGCGACCACCCCATGGGCTTGTTGATGACCAGGTCGGCCACGACAGCCATGATCCAGGCAATGGCGATGTTCGAGTACAGCCCCAGCACCTTGCCCAGCGCCTGAAACAGGTTGAGCTCCATCAGCAACAAGGCGATGACGGCATTGAACGCCACCCACACCACGCGGCCGGGATGGCTGTGCGTGACCCGCGCAAAGAAGTTCGACCAGGCCAGCGAGCCCGCATAAGCGTTGGTCACATTGATTTTGAGCTGCGACACCACCACGAACACAGCCACCGCGGCAATCGCCCAGGACTGGCGGGGGAAGATCGTCTCCCACGCCACGAGGTACATCTGGTTGGGGTCCAGTGCCCGGTCCACCGGCACCGAAAAACTGATGGCCAGGTAGGCCAGCAAGGCGCCGCCCAGCATTTTCAGCACACCCGGGATGACCCAGCCAGGCCCGCCCACAAACACGGCGGCCAGCCAGCGCGCCTTGTGCCCAGGGCGCGCTTCGGGCATGAAGCGCAGGTAATCGGCCTGCTCGCCCATCTGGGTGATCAGCGCGATGCCCACGGTCATGGCCGAGCCAAAGGACAGCAGATCAAAGCCCTGGTGCGCACCATCCTGACCCGCGTAGCTGGCCAGGTCACGCAGGATGTGGGGGTGCTCCTTGAACACATACACAAAGGGCAAGATCAGCATCAGCAGCCACAAGGGCTGGGTGATCAACTGCAGCCGGCTGATGATGGTGACGCCATGGGTCACCAAGGGCACCACCACCAGGGCGCAGATCAGGTAACCCCTTGCTGGCGGGATGTCGAAGGCCAGCTCCAGCGCGTAGGCCATCACCGCGGCTTCGAGCGCAAAGAAGATGAAGGTGAACGAGGCGTAGATCAGCGAGGTGATGGTCGAGCCGATGTAACCAAAGCCCGCACCGCGTGTCAACAGGTCCATGTCCAGGCCATGGCGCGCGGCGTACACGCTGATGGGCCAGCCTGCCAGCAAGATGATGAGCCCCGTGGCCATGATGGCCCAGAAGGCGTTGATGAAGCCGTGGTCGACCAGCAGCGTGGCGCCGACAGCCTCCAGCACCAAAAATGCCGCCGCACCAAAAGCCGTATTGGCCACCCGCCAGTCCGTCCAGCGCCGGGCCGAGCGCGGCGTGAAGCGCAAGGCGTAATCCTCCAGGGTTTCGGACGCCACCCAGGTGTTGTAGTCACGACGCACCTTGACCACCCGCTGCAAGGCTTCGCTGGCGGGTTGGGCTGGACGGTTTTGGTCTGGCTCTTGCATAGTGTGGATTCGTCTGTGCCTGACATCGCAATTTCGATGCCGAAGCCTTCACCCCGAGACACCCGATGGAACTCACCCCTCGCGAAAAAGACAAGCTGCTGATCTTCACCGCCGCCTTGCTGGCCGAGCGCCGCATGGCCCGTGGGCTCAAGCTCAATTACCCCGAGGCCGTGGCCCTGATCACGGCCTTCATCATGGAGGGCGCACGTGACGGCAAGAGCGTGGCCTCCCTGATGAGCGAGGGCAAGACCGTGCTCACCCGCGAGCAGGTCATGGAAGGCGTGGCCGACATGATCCCGGACATCCAGGTTGAGGCCACCTTCCCAGATGGCACCAAGTTGGTGACCGTGCACCAACCTATTGCATGAACACCGCGTGGCGCACCAATTTAGCAATCACTTTGGAATGACCCGCGCCTGACCTTCCAACCCAAGCAGCTCCCAACCATGACACGCACCAAACTCATTCAAACCTTGGCACTGATGTTGGGCACAGCCCTGAACCACGCCCCGGCGCTGGCGCACGAGGGCCATGGCTTGCCGGGCTTCAGTCACTGGCATGGCACGGACTTGTTTGGCTTCGTGGCCGTGGGCCTGTTGGTCGCGGGTGTGGTCTGGATGCGGGGGCGCAAATGATCCCGGGCGAGCTCATCACCGATGGCCCTGATCTGCCCATCAACCCGGGCAGGCGCGCCATCACGCTGGTGGTTGAAAACGCCGGCGACCGCCCCATCCAGGTCGGCTCGCATTACCACTTTGCCGAAACCAACGGCGCCTTGCGCTTTGACCGCGCCGCAGCGCGCGGCATGCGCCTGAACATCGCCTCCGGCACGGCGGTGCGTTTCGAGCCAGGCCAGCAACGCACGGTGGAGCTGGTGGACTATGCCGGCGATCGGGTGGTCTATGGCTTTCGAGGCCTGACGCAAGGCAAGCTCTGAACGAGCCCCCTTCACCAGCATTAGCAAGCATCAAACAAGGACCTGCAAGATGGCAAGCATCCAGCGACGCGCCTATGCCGAGATGTTCGGCCCGACAGTTGGCGACCGTTTGCGCCTGGCCGATACCAACCTGGTCATCGAGGTCGAGCAAGACCTGACGCTGCGCGCCGGCGGCTACGGTGAAGAAGTCAAGTTCGGTGGCGGCAAGACCATCCGTGACGGCATGGGCCAAAGCCAGGTGCCCAACGGCCCCGGCGCCATGGAGGCCTTCGACTGCGTGCTGACCAACGCCCTGATCCTGGACCACTGGGGCATCGTCAAGGCCGACATCGGCATCAAGGCTGGCCGCATCGTCAAGATCGGCAAGGCCGGCAACCCGGACGTGCAACCGGGCGTGGACATCGTCATCGGCCCAGGCACCGAGATCATCGCCGCCGAGGGCATGATCGTCACAGCCGGTGGCATCGACACCCACATCCACTTCATCTGCCCGCAGCAGATCGAAGAAGCCCTCAACAGCGGCGTGACCACCATGATCGGCGGCGGCACGGGCCCGGCCACCGGCACCTTTGCCACCACCTGCACGCCTGGCCCGGACAACATCGCCATGATGCTCAAGGCCGCCGAGGCCTTCCCGATGAACCTGGGCTTCCTCGGCAAGGGCAACGCCAGCCAGCCCCAGGCGCTGCACCAGCAGGTCCATGCCGGCGTGATCGGCCTGAAGCTGCATGAAGACTGGGGCACCACGCCCGCGGCCATCGACACCTGCCTGAGCGTGGCCGAAGAGGCCGACATCCAGGTGGCCATCCACTCGGACACGCTCAACGAATCGGGCTTCGTGGAAGACACCGTGGCCGCCTTCAAGGGCCGCACCATCCACAGCTTCCACACCGAGGGTGCGGGCGGCGGCCATGCGCCGGACATCATGAAGGTCGTCGGCGAGCCCAATGTGCTGCCCTCCTCCACCAACCCGACGCGCCCCTTCACCGTCAACACCATTGACGAGCACCTCGACATGCTCATGGTGTGCCACCACCTGGACGCCTCGATCGCCGAAGACCTGGCCTTTGCCGAGAGCCGCATCCGCCGCGAGACCATCGCCGCCGAAGACATCCTGCACGACCTGGGCGCCATCAGCATGTTCAGCTCCGACTCGCAGGCCATGGGCCGCGTGGGCGAAGTCATCATGCGCACCTGGCAGACGGCCCACAAGATGAAGGCCCAACACGGCAAGCTGCCTGGCGACACCGACCGCCACGACAACACCCGCGTCAAACGCTACGTGGCCAAATACACCATCAACCCCGCACTGGCCCATGGCGTGGCCCACGAGGTTGGCAGCGTCGAAGAGGGCAAATGGGCTGATCTGGTCTTGTGGAAGCCCGGCTTTTTTGGCGTCAAGCCCAGCCTCATCCTCAAGGGCGGTTTCATCGCGGCCGCCGCCATGGGCGACCCCAATGCCTCCATCCCCACCCCCCAGCCCGTGCACTACCGCCCGATGTTTGGCGCATTCGGCGGGGCCTTGTCGCGCAGCTCCCTGACCTTCATGAGCCAGGCGGCCATTGCTGCGGGCCTGCCTGCCCAGTACGGCTTGAAGAAACAGGTGGTCGGCGTCAAGGGCTGCCGCACGGTCAAGAAGGCCGACATGGTTCACAACGCCTACATGCCCGTGATGGAAATCGACGCGCAAACCTACCAGGTGCGCGCCGACGGGCAATTGCTCACTTGTGAGCCCGCCACCTCCTTGCCCATGTCACAGCGGTACTTTTTGTTTTAAATCGTTTCAACCTTCGTGCCTGATTACCGCCAATAAGGCATTCGCCTTAGACTCGCCGCTACGCCAGTTCCGGCTATTCAATATATTTTCAGGCATGGCAGTACCAGCAGTATCTGCAGGATCGGCTCCGCGAGTTAACACGAAAGCGTTATCTCAAAGGCTGAACTGGGTGGTCGACGTTCGCGGATTCCTCGCGATGTACGTCTTGCTTCACCATGCTGCGCTGAATATCGACGCCAGCGGCGTGCAAGACACCTTATGGGCCATCGCCCATGCCATTTTCGGCCACGGTCAGTTTCGCGTCGATATTTTCTTTGTACTTTCGGGTTATTGCCTGACGCTCGGCCTGCGCGGTGCAACCCGCATTGCCCATTTCCATAATTTCATATTACGCAGATCCATTCGCCTGCTCGTGCCCTACTTTGCGGGATGCGCAATGAGCCTGTTGCTGCTGCATTTCTGGCTGTCCACGCCCTCAGGCACCCATTGGGATTACAGCCTGCCCGTGACGACCGGCAGCGTCTTCACCCATTTGCTCATGATCCACAACTGGTGGCCGCAATATGCGATCACGCTCAACCACCCCTATTGGTCCATCGGGGTTGAATACCAGCTCTACTTCCTCTTCCCACTGCTGCTGTGGATCCAGAACCGCCTGGGGCCCTGGAAGTCCCTGGCCTTCATCACGGTCGTGGCCTACCTGCTCTGGCGCCTGAGCTTCAAGCTGGATGTGGGCAACCCCTCCGTGTTCGGCTCATCGCCCTACTACTGGGCCCTGTTCTCCATGGGCATCAGCGCCGCCCGCCTGGGCACACCCAAACCAGGCAGTGATGCGCGAGAAGTCTCCCTGGCAGACAGGTTGGCCATGGGGCTGATCGTGATCCTGATGGGCATCTGGTGGGGCGTCGAATGCATGCGCTATCACGGGCACGTGGCCGACCCCATCTCCAGCTTCTTCGTCGGCCTGACCACCCTGCTCGTGTTGCTCTACGGCCGGCAGATCGGCCTTTTTGCGCTGGTCAGCAAGATCTGGCCAAGGCGCATGCTGCGGTTTGTCGGCGAACGCAGTTTCTCGCTCTACCTCGTTCACGCGCCCCTGCTGCAAGTGGTCTGGTTGATGCTGGTACACCCCTTGCATCTGCATTCGTCAGGGGAACAGGCTTTGCTCGAGATGCTGGCTGGCTCGCTGTTGTCACTGTTGATCGCCGATCTGTTCTTCCGGTTCATCGAACAACCCAGCCATGAATGGAGCCGGCGCATCCCCAACCCCTGATCAGCGCGACAATCCGCGCTGTCACGAACAACTCGACACGCGGACCCATGCTCACTGTCAACAAACTGCTCCCTCAAGGCCAGGGCCTGGCCCCCGTACTGCTCAAGCGTGCCGCCACGGTCGAGCTGGACTGGGACGTGCGCCAGAAAAGCCGCTTTGATGCCACCGACAGCCATGGGCGCACGCTGGGCGTGTTTCTGCCACGCGGCACCGTGGTCAGGGGTGGCGACGTGCTGGTGGCCGAAGACGGTTCCATGATCCGCGTGCAAGCAGCACCGCAGCAGGTGCTGGTCATCACGCCTTGCGCAGACCACGGCAGCGCCTTTGACCTGGTGCGAGCGGCCTACCACCTGGGCAACCGCCATGTGCAGATCGAGCTGCAACCCGACCACCTGAAGATCGAGCCGGACCATGTGCTGGCCGACATGCTGCGCGCCATGCACCTGACCGTCCAGGAAACGCAAGCGGCCTTCGAGCCGGAAGGTGGCGCCTATGCGGCGGGCGGCCACGATCATGGCCACGCCCACGCACATACCAACCCCGCGCACGGTGAACCGGGCCACGTGCATGGCCCGGGATGCGGGCATGACCACGGCCATACGCACGACCATACGCACAGCCACCAGCACGACACCCCGGCGGCATCCACGCCAGCCCCAGCCGCCGCGCGCGGCAAACCCATCGGCATCGCCATCAAGGCAGCGGCCACACCGCATGTGCATGGCCCCGGGTGCAACCATGATCACGACGATCATGGCCATGGCCACAAGCACTGACCCCGCCCATGCCGCGTGTTGTCCCTCGCCCTGAACCGCTGAACCAGGCAGTGCGCCTGCAATTGATGTGGCTGGCCTCACCGGCCCTGCCCGTAGGCGGCTTCAGCTATTCAGAGGGCCTGGAAGCCGCCGTTGAATCAGGGCATGTCAGCAACGAGGCGCAGGCTGCCTTGTGGCTGCAGGACCAGTTGCACCTGAGCCTGGCGCGCGCCGATCTGGCCGTGGTGGCCAAAGCCGTGCCCGCCTGGCAACGCCATGACCTGGCGCGCGTGGCCGAGTTGAACGACTGGGTGGTCCAGACCCGCGAGACCTCTGAACTGCGCCTGCAAACCGAACAGATGGGCCGCTCGCTGGTGGAGTGGTTGCGCAACCGCAGCGGTGATGCTTCGCAACAAGGCGCCGACCAGCGTCTGGCCCAATGTGCGGCCCTGCCCCCCGCCCCCACCTGGCCGGTGGCCTTCGCCCTGGCTGTGGCTCAGTGCCTGCCAGCCCATGCAGGCACAGGCTCACGCCAGACCGGGCATGACGCCGTCCGCGAAGCCCTGCTGAGCTTCAGCTTCGGCTGGGCCGAGAACATGGTCCAGGCCACCATCAAGGCCGTGCCGCTGGGCCAAAGCGCCGGCCAACGCATCCTGCAAGCCCTGATCGACCAGATCCCGGCTGCCATCGACCACGCCCTGGCCTTGCCCGACACGCAACGCCAGGCCTTCACCCCCATGCTGGCCATCCTCAGCGCCCAGCATGAAACCCAGTACTCACGCCTGTTCCGATCATGAGCAACCTGCACAACATCCCCGGCCGCACCAAGAAACTGCCCCCATTGCGCGTGGGCGTAGGCGGCCCCGTCGGCTCCGGCAAGACCACCCTGGTAGAAATGCTGTGCAAGGCCATGCGCAACACCTACGACCTGATCGTCGTCACCAACGACATCTACACCAAGGAAGACCAGCGCCTGCTGACCGTGGCCGGCGCGCTCGACCCCGAACGCATCATGGGCGTGGAGACCGGTGGCTGCCCGCACACCGCCATCCGTGAAGACGCCTCCATCAACCTGGAAGCCGTGGACCGCATGCTGGGCAAGTTCCCCAATGCGGACATCGTGTTCATCGAATCCGGCGGGGACAACCTGGCCGCCACCTTCAGCCCCGAGTTGAGCGACCTGACCATCTATGTGATCGACGTGGCGGCCGGCGAAAAAATCCCGCGCAAAGGCGGCCCCGGCATCACCAAGAGCGACCTGTTCGTCATCAACAAGACGGACCTGGCCCCTTATGTGGGCGCCAACCTGGATGTCATGGAAGCCGACACCAAACGCATGCGGCCAACGCGCCCCTTCGTGATGACCAACCTCAAGACGCAACAGGGCCTGCAGGAGGTCATCGGCTTCATCGAAACCAAGGGCATGCTCAAGGCATAATGCCGCCTGCCATGCGCTCCCCGTAGTTCAATGGATAGAACGGCCGCCTCCTAAGCGGCAAATACAGGTTCGATTCCTGTCGGGGGGACCATCAAGTTGGCACGGATTTGTCCGAAAACCATGTGACCGTCAAGGCGCTTCGGATGTGGCCTGACGTTTTTCGAGGCTACGCCAACATGGTTTCCAACGACACCCACACATCCGACGACGCCGAAGCGCTGGTTGCGCGCACGCACGTGCCGCTGTCCTACCAGAAGCAATGCGTGCTGGATGCCGTCCACCGCATGCGCAACGGCCTGCTGCTCTACCCCGCTGTATGGGTGGTCCTGATGCAGGTCGACAACTACGCCGCCCTTCACACCAGCTTTGCCATCGCCCATGGCGTGGCCCTCTTCCTGGCCAGCGCGATCAGGCTGATCTACAACAGCGGCCTCAAACGGGCCATGGAGCGCGACTTCCATCGCGCGCAAAGGCTGTTCCGGGCCTTCTCGCTGCTCTACAACGCCTACTGGGGCACGCTGTGCGCCGTCATCCTGGTCGCCCCTGATGCGGAGACCCTGCGCTGGCTGATGCTCATGAGCACCGTGGGCATCACCGCGGGCGGCACGGTCATCGTGGCCATTGACTCGGTGCTGCCCTTGCTCTACCCCCTTTGCACACTGGGGCCCAGCGTGCTGGCGCTCCTGCCGCGTGGTGGGTCGGTTGACCTGGCCATCGCAGGCCTGAGCGCCATCTTCTTTGCCTACTCGCTGGGCATTTCCAGAATGGTGGGGCGCGAATACTGGGCCCGGCAGCGCTCGCAAGCCATGCTGGAGCAGCGGGCCCGCGAGCTGGAAACACTCAGCCGTACCGACGCCCTTACGCGCGTGCCCAACCGGCTCAAATTCCAGGAAAGCCTGACCGTCGCCTGGCGAGACGCGCGCCGGCGTCACGAACCGCTGTCCATTGCCATGGTCGATCTGGACTACTTCAAACACATCAACGACAGCCATGGCCACCCCTTTGGCGACCTGTGCCTGCAAGCTGCAGCGCAAGGGCTCAGCGCGGTGCTCAGGCGCCCCACCGACATGGTGGCCCGCTATGGGGGCGAAGAGTTCGTGGTGCTGATGCCCAACACGGCCCCCGATGGCGCCATGCAGGTCGCGCAAGCCATGCTCGATCAGATCAAGCAGACCTATGTCAGCCAGGACGAGCGCGCCGCGATGTTGAGCTGCAGCATCGGGGTGGCCACCTGGCAGCCTGGCTCGGACGACCAGGCGCAGGCGCTGGTCCAGCAAGCAGACGCTGCCTTGTACCAGGCCAAGCGGGCTGGCCGCGGGCGGGTGATACCCCATGTGCACGCCACCCCTGAAGCGAGCGACGCCCCGGGTGAGCCGCGTGAATTGAGTGTGGCGGCCTGATCAGGCCTCGGACGGGCTTTCGCTCTGGGGCATGCGCAGCTCTTCGACGGTGTAACCCTGGCGGGTCAAGGCCTCGCGCAGCCACGGCGGCTGGGCACCCTCACCATCCCAGGTTTCACCGGTACGGGGATGACGGTATTTCAACACCGGCAAGCGCACCGGTTCCTGGACCTTTACAGGTTCAGGAATACCAGATAGTTCATCTGCCGTGATTTGCCAGAAAGCGACGAGCTTGCGCACCGACCGCAGCACGGCTTCTTGTTCTGCTGTTCTCATCGTGTCTCTTGAGTCGGCAAGCCCGACCTGATGGGCGACCGTATCGGGCTATGGTATCAAACCGCCAGGCGATTTGCCCAGCCGTGCGTTTTCAACAAATCCACGGAAAATGGCTGATTGCGCAAGCCCCGATACCCCTCATGGCATACCGGGCGATTGCGGGCCTAAACTGAGTTCAAGCTGAAGTCCGTCCCCATGAAACTCGCGATCCTGTCCGACCTGCACGCCAACCGACAAGCCACGGAAGCTGTCTGGGAGCACGCCACCCAACAGGGCTGCGAACGCACCGTGTTGCTGGGTGACTACGTGGACTACGGCGCCGACCCGGTCTGGGTGCTCGACTTCGTGCAGCAAAGGGTCCAGGAAGGCGCCATTGCGCTGAAGGGCAACCACGACGACGCCATCCGCCACGAAGGCTCGCACAACATGGGCGAGCACGTGCAGGAGTCCCTGGTCTGGACACGGCAGCAGTTGAGTTCTGCCCACGTCGCCTTCATTGAATCTTTGCCCCTCGTGGCCGAACTGGATGACTGCCAGTTTGCGCACGCCAACCTGCACGCGCCTTCGCAATGGGGCTATCTGGATGGCCGCATGGAGGCCGTGCGCAGCATGCAGGTCAGCGCGCACCCCTTCGTGTTTTGCGGGCACATGCACCAGCCCTGCCTGTACCACCTCTCGGCGGCGGGCAAGTCTGGTGAGTTCTCACCGGTGGATGGCACGCCCATCATCCTGTCGCCCATGCGGCGCTGGCTGGCCATACCTGGCTCGGTCGGGCAGCCACGAGACGGCAACCCCGCCGCCTGCTACGCCATGTTCGACACCGGCAGCAAGCAGCTGACCTTCCACCGCGTGCCTTATGACCATGAACGGGCAGCGCAACGCATCATCGATGCGGGCCTGCCCATGTTCCTGGCGCAGCGCCTGCGCGACGGGCGTTAGCGCCTTCATCACGGCCACCGCATCACCGCTTCACCAAATCAGCAGAACAAGGACCAGCCGATGACGCCACCTGGAAAACTGCAAGCCGGCGAAGTGATCGATCAGTACAGGCTGAAAGACAAGCTGCACGTGGGTGGCATGGCGACCTTGTGGGACGTGGAAGCGCTGCAAGGCGCGCCCGCTGAGCCAGGCGCCCCGCACACGCCCCTGATCATGAAGATCCCGCGCATCAAGGGCGGCGAGGACCCGGCCACCATCGTGGGCTTCGAGGTCGAGCAGATGGTGATGCCCATGCTCAGCGGGCCCCATGTGCCGCGCTTCGTGACCAAAGGGGACTTCATCCAGCAGCCGTATATCGTGATGGAGCGCATCCAGGGCGAATCACTGCGCCCCCGGTTGGACAAGGCGCCCTTGCCTTTTGATGAGGTGGCCGACATCGGTCAGCGCGTGGCCTTCGCGCTGCATGAGCTGCACAAACAGCACCTGGTGCACCTGGACGTCAAACCCAGCAACATCATGTTCCGTGACACGGGCGAAGCCGTGCTGGTGGACTTTGGCTTGTCCAGCCATGCACAACTGCCTGATCTGCTGGAAGAAGAGTTCTCGCTGCCCATGGGCACAGGGCCGTATATGTCGCCCGAGCAGGTGCAGTTCATTCGCAACGACCCGCGCAGCGACCTGTTTGCGCTGGGCGTGATGCTCTACCACCTCACCACGGGCGAGCGGCCCTTTGGCAACCCGACCAGCGTGTCAGGCCTGCGCAAGCGCCTGTATACCGACGCGGTGCCGCCGCGGGCCCACCGCCCCGACACGCCGCCCTGGCTGCAGGAAGTGATCATGCGCTGCCTGGAAGTGGACCCGGCCAAGCGCTACCAGACGGGTGCCCAGTTGGCACTGGACCTGCAACACCCTGACCAGATCCCCTTGACCAAACGGGCCGAGCACACCGCCCCCAGAGGCAGCATCAGCAACCTCAAACGCTGGTTCAAGGCCATGGGCGCCGAACCCGAGGCCCAGGCCAATGCCACCCAGCACGTCGAGCACAGCCCCATCATCATGGTGGCCATCGCGACCAAGGCCAGTACGCCCGAGCTGGACAAGAAGCTGCTGGCCACGGTGCGGCGCATCATGCAGATCGAGCCGGGTGCGCGCCTGGCCTGCGTCAGCGTCATGAAGATCAACCGCGTGGGCATGGACAAGCTCATGGACGAGGAAGGCAACAGCCTGCATGTGCAGCAACTGGTGACCATCAAGCACTGGGCCCGGCCGCTGCAACAGCAGTTGCAACTGGACGAGCACCGCCTGACCTTCCACGTGCTGGAGGCCACGGACACGGCCCATGCGTTGGTCGAGTTCGCCAACAAGAACCAGGTCGATCACATCGTGATGGGCGCACGCGGCAACTCGGCGCTGCGGCGCTATCTGGGCAGCGTGAGCGCACAGGTGGTGGCCGAGGCCGAGTGCTCGGTCACCGTGGTGCGGGTCTAGCGCACGGGGCCAGGGCTCGGGGCGCTCAGGGCTCGACGTACAGGTCGATCATGGGCGTGCTGCCTGGGGTCACCAGATAGCGGTCGAAGTCCGTCACACCGGCGTCGCGCAAAACCTGCTCGTCCAGATAGAACTGGCCCGTGGCCTCACGGCTGGCGCGGGTGAGGATCAGGTAGGCGGCGTCCGCCATGATCTCGGGCGTGCGCCCCAGCGTACCCAGTTGCGAGCCCGCGACGTTCAAGGCCGACGTGGCAATGAGCGTGCGCGGCCACAGTGCGTTGACGGCGATGCCCTTGGCGCGCAGCTCGGCGGCCAGCCCGAAAGCGATCATGCTCATGCTGAACTTGGACACCGTGTAAGCCGCATGTGACTCGAACCACTTGGCCTGCAGGCTGATGGGCGGAGACAGCACCAGGATGTGCGGGTTGGCGGCTTTCTCCAGGTGCGGCAGGCAGGCCTGCGAACACATGAAGGTGCCACGCACATTGATGTCCATCATCAGGTCATAGCGCTTGGCCGCGGTCTCGGGTGTCTTGGTGAGGTTGATGGCACTGGCGTTGTTGACCAGGATGTCGATGCCGCCAAAGTGCGCAGCGGCCTTGGCCACCACCTCGCGCACCTGGTCCTCGTCACGCACGTCCAGCATCAGGGGCAAGGCCTTGCCACCCGCTGCCACGATTTCTTCTGCCGCAGAAAAGATCGTGCCCGGCAGGCGGGGATCGGGCTCGGCCGTCTTGGCCGCCACCACGATGTTGGCGCCGTCGCGCGCGGCACACAGGGCAATGGCCTTGCCAATGCCGCGGCTGGCGCCAGTGATGAAAAGTGTCTTGCCTGCAAGGGATGTCATGGGGGCTCCTGGTCGTCAATGGCCTGTGGCCACAGAGCCTAACCCAGGCCCACCATGCCACCATGCTGGCGTTTTCCAGCTTGCCTGGCGCCACACCCACCTGCCCTGCTTGACCGATACGTCAAGCGCCCAACCATGCCGGGCTTGTGCGTCAAAAGGCGCACGAACTTGAGCTTGCTCAAACCCGGCAGGCCTGGCTCAACAAACGGGCAACAATCGCGTCGCACACTGGTTGGACCTCAACAAACACGGTTCCGCTTCCGCCTGGAACGAACACCATGCAGATCTCTCGCGACTGGGCCACGCCCCTCACCATCGGCGCCTTCATCCTGATGGCCACCACCGGCATCCTGATGTTCTTCCACGCCGACATGGGCCTCAACAAGGAAGTGCACGAATGGCTGGGCTGGGCCATGGTGGCGGGCGTCGGCGCGCACGCTGTTGCCAATGTCAGCTCGTTCAAACGCTATTTCGCCAAGCCCGCGGCGCTGGCCATCATGGCCGTGTTCGTGCTGATCCTGGCGGCCTCCTTCTTCATCCAGGAGGACAAAGGCGGCAAAGGTGGCAACCCCGGGCGGCGCGCCACCATGGCCGTGCTGAACGCACCGATCAGCGACATCGCGCCGCTGGCCCACCAGACGCCGCAGGCCCTGTTGGCCGAGCTGCAGAAGGCGGGCTTCGTGATCGAATCCCCCAACCAGAGCCTGATCAGCGTGACCGGGCCAGAGCAGGCCAATCAGTTCAAGGCCCTGGCCGTGGTCTTTCGCTGAGGCTTGAACTGCGCCTATCAGGCCAGCGGCAGCACGCGCATCACCTTCTGGAAGGCGTCCACGGCCTTGCCCTTGCGGGCCCGCTTGCCAATGTGGGCCGTGTACGCCGAGTTGCGCACGTCCTCTTCCTTGGCCCTGCCGCCTCGGCCTGAGCCGATCACCTTGACGCCGTTGTGCACGGTGGCCACGGAGATCAGCGGGTCCTTCTTGGCATCGACTTCCATCAGCGTCAAGCCGCGTCCACCATTGGATTGCAGCTTGAGCTCATCCAGGCCGAATACCAGCATGCGCCCGCCTTGTGCCAGGCAGGCCACCTGCGTGTGACCGGGCTGCACCAGCACCGGCGGCAACACGAGGTCACCTTCGTCCAGCGTCAGGAAGCCCTTGCCGCCCTTCTGGCGGGTGATGAGGTCGCCCAACTTGGCCAGCAAGCCAAAGCCCCCCGTGTTGGCGAACAAGAGCGTCTGCTCGGTGCTGCCAGCCAGGTAATGCACGGGCTGGGTGCCCGACTCCAGCTCGATCATGGTGGTGATGGGTGAACCGTCACCGCGTGCCCCCGGCAGCGCGCTCACCGGTACGCTGTAGACACGCCCGTTGCTGCCCACCACGATCATCGGGTCCACGGTGCGGCACTCGAAGGTGCCATACAGGCCATCGCCTGCCTTGAAGGCAAAGCCCGCCGGGTCATGGCCGTGGCCGGTCCGGGCACGCACCCAGCCCTTGAGGCTGATGACCACCGTCACCGGCTCGTCCACCACCTTGACCTCGGCCACGGCGCGCTTCTCGGCCTGGATCAGCGTGCGGCGCTCGTCACCAAACTGTTTGGCGTCCGCTTCGATTTCCTTGATCACGGTGCGCTTGAGCACGCCGGGGTTGTTCAGGATGTCTTCGAGCTTGGCCTGTTCGCCCTTGAGCTCGGCCAGCTCCTGCTCGATCTTGATCGCTTCCAGCCGCGCCAGTTGACGCAGGCGGATTTCCAGGATGTCCTCGGCCTGGCGATCGCTGAGCTTGAAACGCTCGATCAGCGCGGCCTTGGGCTCGTCGCTGTTGCGGATGATGTGGATGACCTCGTCGATGTTCAGCAGAACAAGCTGGCGGCCTTCCAGGATGTGGATGCGGTCCAGCACCTTGCCCAGGCGGAACCTGGTGCGGCGGGTGACCGTCTCCATGCGGAAACCGATCCACTCGCCCAGCATCTGGCGCAGGCTCTTTTGCGTGGGCTTGCCATCGGCGCCCACCATCGTCATGTTGATGGACGACGAGGTCTCCAGGCTGGTGTGGGCCAGCAAGGTGGTGATCAGGTCTTGCTGATCGATCGTGCGGGTCTTGGGCTCGATCACGATGCGCACATGGGCATCTTTGTTCGACTCATCGCGAACGGTGTCCAGCACGGACAGGACGGCCGTCTTCACTTGAAGCTGTTCAGCGGTCAGCGCCTTTTTGCCGGCCTTGACCTTGGGATTGATCAGCTCTTCGATTTCTTCAAGCACCTTCTGCGTGCTGGTGCCGTGCGGCAACTCGGTCACGACCAGCTGCCACTGGCCACGCGCCAGGTCTTCGATCTTCCAGCGGGCGCGCACCTTCAGGCTGCCGCGGCCGCTGCGGTAGGCATCCTGGATGTCCTGCGCGCTGGAGATGATCTGGCCACCGCCCGGGAAGTCGGGCCCTTGGATCAGCTCGAACAGTTCGTCGTCAGGCAGGCGATCGTTCTTGATCAGGGCCACGGTGGCCGCGGCCACTTCACGCAGGTTGTGGCTGGGGATCTCGGTGGCCAGGCCCACGGCGATGCCGCTGGCGCCGTTGAGAAGTACAAAAGGCAGGCGGGCCGGCAACTGCCTGGGCTCTTCGGTCGAGCCGTCGTAGTTGGGGATGAAATCCACCGTGCCCATGTCGATTTCATCGAGCAGCAAGCGCGAGATCGGCGCCAGGCGGGCTTCCGTGTAACGCATCGCGGCAGCGCCGTCGCCATCGCGTGAGCCGAAGTTGCCCTGGCCGTCGATCAAGGGGTAGCGCAGCGCGAAGTCCTGCGCCATGCGCACCATGGCGTCGTAGGCGGCGGTGTCGCCGTGCGGGTGATAGCGGCCCAGCACGTCACCGACCACGCGGGCGCTCTTGACGGGCTTGGGCCCGGCATTGCCAGAGAAGCTCAGGCCCATGCGGTCCATCGCGTACAGGATGCGGCGCTGCACAGGTTTCTGGCCGTCGCACACATCGGGCAAGGCGCGGCCCTTGACCACGCTCAGGGCATATTCGAGGTAGGCCCGCTCGGCGTAGTGGGCCAGGGTCAGGGATTCGCCGCCATCGGTGGGCGGCGGGTTGAAATCGATGGTCTGTTGGGTCATCGCAAAAAATCTGGGTCAGAAATCAAAATCTGCGGTGCCGAGTGTAGTGGGTGCCAGCCCCTCCCCCCGCCATGCCCAAGCACGAATGGCCACAAGCGAGAAGAGATACCTTGACACGGCTTTGACGCCATTTTTGATCACCTGTCACCACCGAAGCAGCGTCAACATGGCGGCATGCCCACTGCACTCGTCTGGTTCAAGCGTGACCTGCGCACGCCCGACCACGCCGCCCTGCGTGCCGCACAGCAATTCGCGGCTGACGGCCCCGTCCGTTGCCTGTATGTGATCGAGCCCGGTCTCTGGCAGCAGGCAGACGCGTCGGCGCAGCACTGGGGCTTCGTGCGCGAATGCCTGGCCGATCTGGACGCCGCGTTGAGGGATCTGGGTGGCGAGCTCTGGGTGATGCAGGGCGACGTCACGGCCGTGCTCGAGCGGCTCTGGCAGGCGGAGCCCTTCCATGCGCTGTTCTCCCATGAGGAGACGGGCAACGCCTACACGTATGCCAGGGACGTGGCCGTGGGACGCTGGTGCCGCGCCTGCGGCGTACCCTGGCAGGAGCTGCCGCAATTTGGCGTGGTGCGCCGCCTTCAAGACCGCGACCTGTGGCATCCGCACTGGCAAGCGTTCATGAACAGGCCGCTACTGGGCACGCGGCCGTTCCCGGTTGACACCGCCAGCAGCACGCACGCCTTGCGCCATCGACTGGGCCACTTGCCTGCCGCGCAATGGCCCAGTTCGGAACGTTTGGGACTTGCGCCCCACAAGCCACCAGATCGCCAACATGGAGGACGCTGGAACGCCCTGAGGATCCTGGATGATTTCCTGCTCGATCGTTGCGGCCAGTACCGAGGCGGCATTTCCTCGCCGCTGTCTGCCCCGACGGCCTGCTCGCGGCTTTCGCCATATCTCGCCCATGGCTGCCTGAGCATCCGGGAGGTGGTGCAGGCGACACAGGCGCGGTTGAGCGCTTTGGCAGACGAGCCCCCGCTGCCATGGGTTGCGCGCCAACGCGCCGGCCTCACGGCCTTCATGAGCCGCCTGCACTGGCACTGCCATTTCATCCAGAAGCTGGAGAGCGAGCCAGAGCTCGAATGGCGCAACCTGCACCGCGGCTACGACCAATTGCGCGAACCCGACTTCAATGCCCTTCATTTCGAGGCGCTGGTACAGGGGCGCACGGGCTGGCCGCTCGTGGATGCCTGCGTAGCCATGCTGCGCCAGACGGGCTGGCTCAATTTCCGCATGCGGGCCATGCTGGTATCGGTGGCGGCCTACCCACTTTGGCTGCACTGGCGGCCTGTAGGTGAGTGGCTGGCGCGGCAGTTCCTGGACTATGAACCCGGCATCCACTGGAGCCAGTTGCAAATGCAAGCGGGCACCACCGGCATCAACACCACGCGGGTCTACAACCCCATCAAACAGGCTCAGGACCATGACCCACAAGGGCACTTTGTCAGGCGTTGGTTGCCCGTCATGCGCCAGGTACCGCCTGAATGGCTGCTCGAGCCCTGGCGGATGCCGGCTGAGGTGCAAGCGCGCTGCGGGGTGCATGTTGGCGTGGACGTCCCCGTGCCGCTGGTCGACCTGGCGGCCGCCACACGGGTAGCCAAAGCCAAAGTACACGCTCTGAGGGCCAGGCCCGACATCAAGGCAGCCGTGGGAGAGATCGTTCAGAAGCACGGTTCGCGCATGAAACGCGAAGGCGCTCGCGCACGCCCGTCAACCCGCCCTTCAGCCCGCCCTTCACCCAGCCCTGCCCGACCAGAGCCAGACAGGAACACGCCAGGTCAGTGCAGCCCTCAACTCAACCTGGATTTCTGAATGCGCATGATCAGGAAAGGCGATTTGCCACAGAAGCCCTGCCTCCACTGCGGGCGCCCCTTCGCATGGCGAAAGAAGTGGGCCCAGACATGGGACGAGGTCCGCTATTGCTCAGAGCGATGCCGCCTCAACAAAAAGCCTTCGCCCGCACGATCTACAGCATGACGCCAACACCCGCGCGAACACTGCGCCTCATCCTGGGCGACCAGCTCAACCCGCTTCACCCCTGGTTCGAAAACGTGAGCGAGGACGTCGTCTACGTGCTCATGGAAGTGCGCCAGGAAACAGACTACGTGCTGCATCATGCGCAGAAGATCCTGGCCATCTTTGCCGCCATGCGGGACTTTGCCAGGCAACTGCGCGAAGCCGGCCACCGCGTTCGCTACATCAACATCGACTCGCCCAGCAACCGCCAGTCGCTCACCGACAACCTCGACGCGCTGATCACCCATTGCGGCGCGACCACCGTGCAATACCAGGCACCAGACGAGTGGCGGCTTGATGCGCAACTCGCCGCCTGGCGCGATGGCCTGATCAGCCAGGGCCTGTGCGTCGAGATGGTTGGCAGCCACCACTTCTACACAGAGCGCGATGAGGCAGCCAGGCTGTTCGAGGGCCGCCGCAACTGGCTCATGGAGCACTTTTATCGACACATGCGGCGGCAGCATGGTGTGCTCATGGAAACGCCCATCAAACCCGTCGGGGGCCAATGGAACTTCGACCACGACAACCGCCAGCCATGGCGTGGCTCGCCGCCCGAACCGACGGACTGGCGTCAGCAACATGATCACCAGGCGCCTTGGCAAACCATCGTGGCCAGTGGCGTTGCCAGCTTCGGTGAGCCGCGGGCCGGCCAACTCGCCTGGCCACTCAACCGCGCCGAGGCCCTGCAGCATCTGGATGCCTTCATTCAGCACGCATTGCCCCATTTCGGCCAGTTTCAGGATGCCATCAGCCAACAGAGCTGGCGGCTCTTCCACTCGCTGCTGTCTTTCGCCCTGAACGTGAAGATGCTGAGCCCACGCGAGGTGGTCGCCCGTGCTGAAGGTGCCTGGCGCGAAGGCCATGCGCCCCTGGCTGCCGCCGAGGGATTCATCCGCCAGATTCTTGGCTGGCGCGAGTACGTGCGTGGCGTCTACTGGGCCCACATGCCGGGCTACGCGCAACACAACAAACTGGCACACCAAGGTCCTTTGCCCGCCTGGTTCTGGACTGGAGAGACCAGAATGGCCTGCATGGCGCAAGCCATCGGCCAGTCACTGGAGCAGGCCTACGCCCACCACATTCAGCGCTTGATGGTGATCGGCAACTTCGCCTTGCTGGTGGGTGTGAACCCACAAGCCGTACATCGGTGGTACCTGGGCGTGTACATCGATGCCTTCGAGTGGGTCGAGCTACCCAATACCCTGGGGATGAGCCAGTTCGCGGACGGCGGCCTGCTGGCGACCAAGCCCTACGTTTCGGCTGCAGCCTACCTGGATCGCATGGGCGATCATTGTGCAGGCTGCCACTACCAGAAGAAGGAACGGCTCGGCGAGAGGGCCTGCCCCTTCAATGCCCTGTACTGGGACTTTCACATCCGCCACGCCCCCTTGCTGAGACACAACCCGCGTATTGGCATGGTCTACAAGCAGATTGACAAGATGACACCTGAAGCCATTGCCGCCATTCAAACCAAGGCAAAGGACCTTCAAGCGCGCGTGGACACCTTGTGATCACTAGCTTGCGATCGAACGAAAAGGGCGGGATAGCCCTCTCGACTATGGACATGGCGTTGCTGGCTTCGCGCTATCTTGCAAGTTCCCATACTCTTTTGACGACGCGTACGGCGCCGTCCTGCAAGCATGTCACGTCAGCTCACCCTCGTGATGGCCAGCCTGCTGTGTGTTGGCCCCCTCACCGCCCACGCACGCGAACTGAATGCGGCAGACCCCGTTCGGGCATCGCTTGTCAGCCTGGCGCGTGACGCACAGGTGGACGGCTTGCCCAGCGACTCGCGGCTCAGCTTCAGCCTGGCCTGGGTCGACGGCGCGCAGGCCAAAGTCTGCGCTGCGGCAAGAGGTGCGAACGGCGACCTGTTGATCCAGGATGGCCAGTTGCAACTCAAGCGGGTCTTGTTCCAGAAACGGGGCTCGCGCTGGGCGGTCGAACGCGCAGAACACCTCGTCATGGGGCAGAACCAGTCGATCGTGGCCGCCTGTGAGCACCGCTCGCCCGACACCCATCTGGCTGCGGCGCTCAAAGAGATGGACATGAACCCACCGACGGCGGGGGTGCGCGCGCAGCCTGCTGCCGATGCGGCCAATGCCCCCAAATTGGCCAACACGGCCAGTTCGACCAATCCCGCCAACGCGGCCCATTGCCGCGACACCGAACCCAAGCGCGCCAGCCCGCAACCCTCGGGTTCAGGCGTGGTTGGCCTGCCCGGCCGCAGCCTCTTGCACTTCGCACCCGATCTGGCCTGCTTCATGGGCAAACACATCGTGGGTGGCGACAAGGTGCAGATCCTGGCCCATGTGCCGGGTTGGACGCGCGTGAGCTACACGCACCCCATCACCCATGTGACCACGCGAGGCTGGGTCAAGAGCGAGCGGGTCAGGCTCAACGAGCGGACGGCGTCCAGCCTCTGAACGCGCTTGCGCCAAGGCCTGGACCGATCAGGCCTGATGAGATGTCAGATGTCGATCTCGACCGCGTCGCCGTGCAGCTCCATCAGCTCGCGGCGTGATGCGGCCTCGCCCTTGCCCATGAGCTTGTTGAACGAGCCCTCGGTCGAGTCAAAACCCGGCTCACCATAAGCCACGGGCAGCAGGCGGCGTGTATCGGGGTTGAGCGTGGTGTCCCACAGTTGCTCGGCGTTCATCTCGCCCAGGCCCTTGAAGCGGCTGATGGACCAGGCGCCCTCACGGCACCCCTCCTTGCGCAGCTTGTCCAGGATGGCGGTGAGCTCGCCTTCGTCGAGCGCATACAGCTTGGCCGCGGGCTTCTTGCCACGCGCAGGCGCATCCACGCGGTAGAGCGGTGGGCGCGCGATGTAGATGTGGCCCGTCTCGATCAGCTTGGGGAAGTGGCGGAAGAACAGCGTCAGCAGCAGCACCTGGATGTGCGAGCCGTCCACGTCCGCATCCGACAGGATGCAGATCTTGCCGTAGCGCAGGCCAGACAAGTCCGGCGAGTCATTGGGCCCATGCGGGTCCACGCCGATGGCCACCGAGATGTCGTGGATTTCGTTGTTCTTGAACAGCAGGTCGCGCTCGACCTCCCAGGCATTGAGCACCTTGCCGCGCAGGGGCAGGATGGCCTGGGTTTCCTTGTCGCGGCCCATCTTGGCGCTGCCACCGGCCGAGTCACCCTCGACCAGGAAGACTTCGTTGAGGCTCAGGTCACGGCTCTCGCAATCGGTCAGCTTGCCGGGCAGCACGGCCACACCGGAGCCCTTCTTCTTCTCGATCTTCTGGCCGGCGCGCTGGCGGGCTTGCGCCTGCTTGATGACCAGCTCGGCCAGCTTCTTGCCGTAGTCCACGTGCTGGTTGAGCCACAGCTCCAGGCCGGGCTTGACGTAGGTGCTGACCAGGCGCACGGCATCGCGGCTGTTCAGGCGCTCCTTGGTCTGCCCCTGGAACTGCGGGTCCAGCACCTTGGCAGACAGCACGAAGCTGGCGCGGCTGAACACGTCGTCCGGCATCAGCTTGACGCCCTTGGGCATCAGGGAGTGCATCTCGATGAAGCCCTTGATGGCGTTGAACAGGCCGTCCTTCAAGCCCGCCTCGTGCGTGCCACCTGCCACCGTGGGGATCAGGTTGACGTAGCTCTCTCGCATGGGCGCGCCTTCTTCGGTGAAGGCCACGCACCATGCTGCGCCCTCGCCTTCGGCGAAGTTCTCGGTCTCGCCACCCGAGGCGTATTGCTCGCCTTCAAGCAGCGGGATGACGGGGTCGGTGGTGAGGCTCTGGGTCAGGTAATCGCGCAGGCCGCCCTTGTAGAGCCAGGTCTGCACATCGCCCGACTTTTCGTGCGTCAGCGTGATGGTCACGCCCGGCATCAGCACGGCCTTGCTGCGCAGCATGTGCACCAGCTCGGCCTTGGGCAACTCGGCGCTTTCGAAATACTTGGCGTCCGGCCAGGCACGCACGGTGGTGCCGTTCTTGCGGTCCCCGCTGGCGGCAGGCCGAACCGTCACCGGCTCGATCACGTCGCCGCCGCTGAAGGCCAGCTGCGCCACCTGCTTTTCGCGGCACACCATCACCTGCAGGCGGGTGGACAGTGCATTGGTCACGCTCACACCCACACCGTGCAGGCCACCAGAGAAGCTGTAGGCACCGCCCGATCCCTTGTCGAACTTGCCACCAGCGTGCAGACGGGTGAACACGATCTCGACCACCGGCACCTGCTCTTCGGGGTGCAGGCCAAAGGGGATGCCGCGCCCGTCGTCTTCCACGCTGACCGAACCATCGGTGTGCAGCGTCACGGCAATGCGCTTGCCAAAGCCGGCCAGGGCTTCGTCGGCCGCGTTGTCGATGACCTCTTGGATGATGTGCAGGGGGTTGTCCGTCCGGGTGTACATGCCCGGGCGCTGTTTAACAGGCTCCAGGCCCTTGAGGACCCGGATCGAGCCTTCGCCGTAGTTGGCACTGGGTTGTGTGGACACGCTGGCTGCTTTGGGGGAAGACTTGGATGACATGGGCGCCGATTCTACGAACTTCGGCGGCACTTACTTCGCGGGTTTGTCGGATACCCTGGTCGGCACTTTGTCGAACACATCCGTGATGGGTTGCAGATTCAACCACTCTTTCTCGGCCTCGGAGCCCGAACCATCGACCACCTTGTGGTGCTGGCGGAAATCGGCCTTGAACCGCGCCAGAGCACCGTTGAGCCACAAAACGGTCGACAACACGTTGAGGTGGTCGATGCGCTGATCGTACACGCCGGGTTTGACGCCGGCGCCATAAAACAGCGTCGCGATGCGGTGGGTGCCCGTGATGTAGGCGTCGCCCCGGCTGTCGTCGGTGCTGCCGTCTTCGTCGAAGGTGACGATCAGCAGGCTGTTGTTCTTCCTGGCCCATTCGGCATAGGGGCCGATGTGCTGGCGCAGCCAGTCGTCCGCCGCCTTGGCGGTGTTGCTGTGGGCGTCGTGCTGCTCGTTGGGCACCACGATGGCCACGTCGGGCAGCTTGTCAAAAGGCAGCGGCGTGCCGTCGGCGTGCTTGGCAAACCCCCGAAAACTCTGCTTGAGCAGCGGATCCCGGGTGGGGTCAAACGCCAGGTTGACGCTCAAAGGCATCACGTGGTGCGCCAGGTCGCCTTGCAGGCCACGCGGGCTGGTGGGGTGAATCTGGTCCGTCCAGTTGACCGTCGGGTTGTGCTTGCGGCGGTAGTTGTCCGAGAGCGCGAAGTTGGCGTTGCACGGCGCGATGCTGGAGTCCGTCCCGCAATTCCAGCTGGGGTAGGGCAAGGATTCGCAAAAGCTCAGGAAGGTGCCACCGCCCTGCAAAATCGCCGCGCCCAGGTTGGGCGAGGTGAAGGGCAACCAGGCGTTGGGCACATTGCTGTTGGCCACGCCCACATTGGTCTCGCTCTGGCTGGCCAGGGGCTTGCCGTCCCGGTCGCGCAGGGCCACGCCCTTATAGGGCGAGCGCTCGTCTTCAAACCAGGCTGGCAGCACGCCCTGGTGGTGGCCCGAGAACAGGAACAGGTAGTTGGGCTGGCTGGAGCGCGTCGGCAGCGGCGAGTTGTATGGCGTGCGCCCGAAGTGCGCATTGCTGAAACGCGCGCCCTTGTCGGCCAGCTCGTTGAGGAAACGCCAGTCCGAGGCGGCGTCGTACACCGGCGCCTTGCGCTCCTTGCGTTGCCCGGCCGTGGCGTCATACGCCGACAGGTTCTCCAGGATGACGATGACGGTGTGGTCCGGCTTCCAGGTGGGCTCGGAGGGCTTTTCGCCCTTGTCGGCCTTGTCACCTTTGGCCGCCCGGGCGGGCACACCAACGGCACCGCCTACCCCAGCGCCAAGCAAACCACCCAGCACCTGGCGGCGCGCCGGGCTGTCGGCACGAAGCGGCTCGTCAGGCGAGGCTGGCGTTGCGGAAGAAGGGGCAGATCGGCGAGATGGCACTGTCATGGGCGCCAAGGTTAGCGCCAATTTGACGCCACGCCCGCCTCAAGGCCCGATCCAGCCCGTCACTGGAAGTAAGCCATCATCCGCTCCAGCGCCATGGTCAGCGGCGTCTGCATCATGGGCAGCGTGAGCCACAGGCCGGTGAAGCCCACGGCCAGCGTGATCGGAAAGCCGATCGAGAAGATGTTCATCTGGGGCGCCACACGGGCCATCAACCCCATCACCATGTTGACCAGGATCAGCATGGACACCACCGGCATGGACACCCACAGGCCCAGTTTGAACACCTCGGCACCCCAGACCTGCGGCTGCACGACGTTGAGGAAGTTCAAGGGCTCGGGCGACACCGGGAAGGCGTGGAAGCTGCCCAGCACGGCGCCAGTCAGCATCAGGTGGCCGTTCATGACCACGAACAGCCAGGCCGCCGTGGTGCCATAAAAACGACTCACGGCCGTGACCTGTGTGCCACTGAGGGGGTCGAAGAAGCTGGCGAAGTTCAGGCCCATCTGCAGGCCGACCAACTCACCGGCGAATTCGATGGCGGCGAACACCACCCGTGCCGCAAAGCCCATCGTCAGGCCGATCAGCACCTCGTGGGCGATCACCATCAGGGCAGCCGGGGAGTTGAGTGCAATCGCCGGCATGTCGGGCAGGCTGGGCTGCGCGCACACCACGATCAGGATGCCCAGGCTGAGCCGCACACGGCGCGGGATCACGCGCATGGACAGCACGGGCGCCGAGGTGAACAGGCCCATGACCCGAAAGAAGGGCCACAGCCAGGGCGTGATCCACGCCAGAACCTGGGCTTCGGAAAAGCTGACCATCTGGGTTGCGGGCCGCTCAGCCCACCACGGACGGGATCGACTGCAGCACCTGCTGGATGTACTCCACCAGCTTGGTCATCATCCAGGGGCCTGCCACGGCCAGGGTGGCGAAAGCGGCCAGCAGCTTGGGCACGAAGGACAGCGTCTGTTCGTGGATCTGCGTGGCGGCCTGGAAGATGCTGACCAACAGCCCCACCACCAGCACCACCATCACGATGGGGCCGCAGACCATCAGCAGCGTCAGCAAGCCGTCACGGCCAAAGGTCAGTACTTGTTGGGGATCCATGGTCCGGCTTCTTTCTTGTTGTACGTCTTATTGCACGAAGCTGGCAGCCAGCGAGCCCAGCAGCAGGTTCCAGCCATCGGCCAGCACGAACAGCATCAGCTTGAATGGCAGCGCCACCATCACGGGCGAGAGCATCATCATCCCCAGGCTCATCAGCACACTGGCCACGATCATGTCGATCACCAGGAAGGGGATGAAGATCAGGAAGCCGATCTGGAAGGCCGACTTCAGCTCGCTGGTGACAAAGGCAGGCACCAGCACGCGAAACGGCACGGTCTCGGGTTTGACATCGCCCTCGATCTTGGCGAGCTTGACGAACAGGCCCAGGTCGGACTGGCGGGTCTGCTTGAGCATGAAGGTGCGCATCGGGCCCTGGCCACGCTCCAGCGCTTCGTTGAAGCTGATCTGGTTGGCGGCGAAAGGCTCGTAGGCGTCCTTGTAGACCTTGTCCAGGGTCGGGCCCATGACGAACATGGTCAGGAACAGCGACAGGCCGATCACGACCTGGTTGGGCGGCGCAGCCTGTGTGCCGATCGCCTGGCGCATCAGGCTCAGCACGATGGCGATGCGGGTGAAGCCCGTCATCATCAGCAGCACGGCGGGCAGGAAGCTCAGGGCCGTGAAGAACAGCAAGGTCTGGACGGGCACCGAGTAGCTGCTGCCACCCGCGCCTTGCCCCACGAGCAAAGGCAAGGTGCTGCTGCCACCGGCGCTTTGCGCCATGGCAGCGGACGAGCCCAGCACCAGCAGCGATACCAGTGCGGTGCCCAGCCAGGGCTTGTAAACCGAAGCGACGCGCATCAGGCTTGCCCCTTGTCTTGCTGGCCCAGCGAGCGGCGCAGCAGGTTGGTGAACGATGGGGTGGCGCTGTCAGCCGAGGGCATGGTCTGGGGCGCCATGGTGTGCAGGGTGTGGATGTTCTGAGCGGTCACGCCCAGCACCAGCCACTTGCGGTCCTCGCCGGTGCCCACTTCCACGGTCACCAGGCGCTGGCCCGGGCCAAGGCTCAACTGGTTCACGGGCTTGATCAGGGCTTGCGTGGCACCCACGGTGCCATTGGCCAGGCCGGAGCGCTTCAAGGCCCACAAGGTCAGCGGGATCAGGGCCACGATGCCCAGAAACCAGATCACGGTCAAACCGGTAGATGGCATGTCAGATCGATCCTGCTCAGTTGCCCTTGCTCAGGCGGCGCATGCGTTCGGACGGCGTCACGATGTCAGTCAGGCGGATACCGAACTTGTCGTTGACCACCACCACTTCGCCCTGCGCGATCAGGAAGCCGTTGACCAGCACGTCCATGGGCTCGCCGGCCATGGCGTCCAGCTCCACCACCGAACCCTGCGCCAGTTGCAGGATGTTTTTGATGGGGATGCGGGTGCGGCCCAGCTCCACCGTCAGCTGAACCGGGATGTCCAGGATCATGCTGATGTCGTTGCCAGCCGAATTCGCCTGTGCCGGCGCAAAGTTGGCAAACGCAGCCGGCGTCATCTGCGGCTGGGCATTGGTCACTTCGCTGGCCGCGTTGGCGAACTCGTCCATATCGGGCTGCGGCGTAGAGGCTTGTTGCGCCAGCGCAGCCTCCCACTCGGCCGCCATGGCGTCCTGCTCGGCGTTGCCACCAGACTCGGGAGGAAATTCTTCAGACATTGTGGTCTCCAAGCCAACTCGTGTTGCCGGCGGTCAGAAGCTTGTCAATACGCAAGGAGTACTTGTTGTTCGACGTACCGTAGTAACAGTCAAAAACGGGCACGCCGTCCACCTTGGCCTGGATGATCTTTTCAAGGTCCAGCTCGATGAAGTCGCCAGGCTTGAAGGCCAGTAATTGTTCGACGGTCGCAGGCGCGTGCGCCAGTTCGGCCACCAGCTCCACCTCGGCGGACTGGATCTGCTGCGTCAGCAGCTTCACCCAGCGGCGGTCAGGCTCGGCCGAGTCGCCCTGGATGGACGAGAACAGGATGTCGCGGATGGGCTCCAGCGTCGCATAAGGGATGCAGATATGGATCGTGCCGCTGGTGTCGCCGATTTCCAGCGTGAACGAGCAGCACACCACGATCTCGCTGGGCGTGGCCACGGTGGCAAATTGAGGCTGCATCTCCGAGCGCTGGTAGTCCAGCTCGACGGGGTAGATGCCATGCCAGGACTTCTTGTACTCGGCCGTGATGACCTCGACCAGACGGTGGATCACGCGCTGCTCGGTGGCCGAAAAATCACGGCCTTCAATGCGGGTGTGGAACTTGCCGACACCGCCAAACAACGCGTCGATCACGCCGAACACCAAGGTTGGGTCGCACACGATCAGGCCAGAGCCACGCAGGGGGCGCACGGCCATGATGTTGAAGTTGGTGGGCACCACGATCTCGCGCAGGAAGGCGCTGTACTTCTGCACCTTGATGCCGCCCACCGACACTTCCGGCGACTTGCGGATCAGGTTGAACAAGCCGATGCGGATGTTGCGCGCAAAACGCTCGTTGATGATTTCCATCGTGGGCATGCGCCCACGCACAATCCGTTCTTGCTGAGCCAGGTTGTAGTCACGAATGCCTTCCTTGGGCGCTTCTTCCTGCTCCAACTTCTGGCTTTCGCCGGTGATGCCTTGCAAGAGGGCATCAACTTCGTCTTGCGAGAGGATTTGCTGGTTCATGGCCTGAGGACTTCCGGGACCGTTGACAAAGGGTTCAGCAAGACATCACTGGATGATGAAGTTCGAGTAGTGCACTTGAACGATGGGGTTGAAGGGCTCGGCCTTCTTCTTTTTCTTCTTCTTTTTCTTGGGCGCATCCTCATCGGCGGCGGCCGCATCCTCTTCTTCCGGATCGGCAACCTCATAGCCCATGGCGCGTGCCGATTCGCGACGGATCTCCTGAGCCAGCTTCTGCTTGCCTTCGGCGCTCAGCAGCTCCTCGGATGATTTGTGCGACAGGATCAGCAAGATGGCGTTGCGGATGGCAGGCATGTAAGCCTTCATCTCGTCCGCCATGTGGGGATCTTCGACTTGCAGGGTGATGCCAACCTGGGCAAAGCGCTCGGAGTCGCGGTCGGCCAGGTTGACGATGAAGGGCTCCAGCGGCACGAAAGCCGGCGGCGTGCCGTGCTCGCCCTTGCCGTGCTCGCCCTTCTTCGCTTCCTTGGCGGGCTTGGCGCCCTCGCCACCATCTTCTTCTTCCGCTGCAGCCGCAGCGGCTTCAGCCTCGGCGGCCTTCTTCTTCATGATGAAGAAAGCGCCCCCCCCGCCCAGAACCAGGAGCAGGACGACGGCAGCAATGATGATGATGAGCTTCTTGGGGCCCTTTTTGGGGGCATCGCCTTCAGCCGGGGCGGCGGGGGCAGCTGACATTCGCGTATCTCCTGGTGTTCATGACGGGGCGCCAAATAGTGCCGGCGTCATGAGAGGATTATTCGAAGTCAGCGCCGTCGCAATGGATCAATAAACGATGGGAAAGTCGCTTGATTCCCGGCGGCGGCCTGTGCGGGCCCTCAAACGGGCCAGACGACGAGGCTCAGGCGTACAGATCCAGACCGCCCAGGCGGCCAGGACGAGGTGCAGCGACCGCACGCATGCCGGCGGGCTCCACACCCGTATCGGCATCACCGCGGCCGGACGCACCGTTTGCGCGACCTGAGCCGCCTTGCGACTGGGCAAAGCTCTGGTCGAACTGCTGCTGCGACGTCTGCGAGGAGACATCACCGCCGGTCATGTTCAACCCGACATCACTCAGGGCGCTCGACAGCATCGGGAGGCTGGCTTCGATGGCCTTTCTCGTTTCTAACGCCGCGGCGGCGAAATCCACCTGCGCCGTTTGGCCATCGAGTGAAATTTTCACGTTGATCGGGCCCATTTCAGCCGGGTTGAGGTGCAACTCGGCCGTCATCGAGCCATCGTCCTTGGCCGAACCCACCCACATGCTGACTTTTTCAGCCAGCGCCTGGGCAAAATCAGGCGAATCCAGCGGCGTGCTCAGCGTGGCGGACTCGTGGCGGGCCACATTGCCGGCCTCGTTCAGGCTGGCGCCTAAACCGGCGCCCTTGATGCCGCCGCCGGCCACCAGGCCTGCCAGGGGGTCCATGTCCACCTTGCCGTCCTGCGCCCTGCCCGACTGACCCAGCAACGCGTCGACCTGCAGGCTGGCGGTGCTGCTGGCGCTTTGCCACAGCGGGTTGTCCAGCGCAATGGCCCCTTGGGCGCCCGCGCCTTTGGGGTCAAGCAGCGCGGCGTCCTGCGTACTG
Organism: Aquabacterium sp.; assembly: GCF_016195855.1. Lineage (GTDB taxonomy): Bacteria > Pseudomonadota > Gammaproteobacteria > Burkholderiales > Burkholderiaceae_C > Aquabacterium. The sequence continues at coordinate 19,770 of NZ_JACPYU010000022.1, read as the reverse complement.
CCATCGGCACCTTGCAGTTTCGCGGTGCTCGTGGCCGAGGCGTCGCCCTGCCCGTCTGCAGGCAAGCCTTTCCCGTGGCCCAGATCACCATGGGTCAGGCTGGCCAGCCAGGCCATCATGCCGGCGGCGTCCCCGGCCTGAATGGTCGGAGGCGGTGTCAGTTCGCGCACGACGGCCGCACCATCGCCTGCAGTGGTGCTGAAAGCCACCACATCCTGGTCGTCCTTGTCGGCGTCTTCGGTCTTGTCTGTCTTGTCTGCTGCGCGGTTGGTCTTGGCGCTGGCATCCTTGCGCGGGGCGCTGGCCGGGCGGTTCTCGACCTTGCCGCTGTCATCATCCGCACGCTTGGCAACTTGCTCGGCGGGCTTGCTGTCGACCGCCTTGTTGGCCAGCATGGCTTGCTGGCGCGAGCGCGCAAGGGCCTGCTCCGCAGCTCTGGCGCTGGCATTACCCGAGGCAACGGGTGTCTTCACCGGCTCACTGGCAGGCTTATGGGGCTGGTCGCTGCTGGCCGTGACGGCGTGCTTGTCCATCCACTGGGCAAACGCCATTTGCGGGCCCTGGCCGTCGCCGCCACCTTGCGTGCCAAAACGCGCCAGCAGGTCACTGATGGCGGGAGACACGCCGTTCACGCCGGGATTCATGCCCGGGGTAGTCGTCGATTTGATCGGTGTAGCCATGGTGTGATCCTTATCTGATGACCCGTTCCATCCCGGCCGTCATCCGAGCGAGCCGGACGCCAGCGGGTTGCTGCCTGCGCCCAGTCCCTGACTCATTCGGCCCGAACGCGAAGCAACTTCATCGGTGGCTTTCTGCTCCTGCCGGTTCTGCTTGGTCTGCAGCTCGGCAAGCCTTCTGTCCATCAATTGCGCGACAGCAGCCACCTTGCGCTCGCGCTCGATCAGCAGAGCACGGCACCGGTCCATGTACAGGCGTGCCTGCTCCACCCTCTTATCCTGATCCGAAACGGCCTCGGCCAATCGCTGCATGAAGTCCTGATAACACCGCATGATCTCCATTCCTCCCGTCTGGCGAAATTGAGATTGCCAGCGTTGCTGGTATTCACGGCGCCAGTCCGTCAGGGACTGCGCTTGCTGACGAGCCGCCTCGTAAGCCCGTTTGCCGCCTTCGAGTTCGGCCACCGCCTCGTCCCGGGCCTTCTCCGCAGATTCCAGTACAACCATCAGCGATGAATTGGCACTCATGAAACTTGTCCCCTGCCCTTGCGAGCTTGACTACTCAGACAACATCAACCGGAAACGATCTGGTGCAACTCGTCCACGCTGTCGTGCAGATGGGCGGGTGCGTTCATGTCCTGCTGCAGCATATTGACCATGTGCGGGTGCAGCTTGACGGCCAGATCCAGGTCATGGTCGCCACCCGGCGTATAGGCGCCCAGCTGGATCAGGTCGCGCGCCTTGCTGTAGCGCGACCACAGTTGGCGGAAGCGGCGCGCATCGTCGATGTGGCGGCTGTCCGCCACGTTGTGCATCACGCGGGAAGCGGAACGCTCGATGTCGATGGCCGGGAAGTGGCCCGACTCGGCCAGCTCGCGTGACAGCACGATGTGGCCGTCCAGGATGGCACGGGCCGCGTCGGCAATCGGGTCCTGCTGGTCATCGCCTTCGGACAGCACGGTATAGAACGCCGTGATCGAGCCGTGGCCATTGAGACCGTTGCCGCTGCGCTCCACCAGTTGGGGCAGCTTGGCAAAACAAGAAGGTGGGTAGCCCTTGGTGGCAGGCGGCTCGCCAATGGCCAGGGCAATTTCGCGCTGGGCCATGGCATAGCGGGTGAGCGAATCCATCAGCAGCAGCACGTGCAGGCCTTGATCACGGAAGTGCTCGGCCACGGCGGTGGCGTAGCTGGCACCCTGCATGCGGGTCAGCGGGGGCGCATCGGCTGGGGCAGCGACCACGACCGAGCGGGCCAGGCCTTCTTCACCCAGGATGTCCTCGATGAATTCCTTGACTTCGCGGCCCCGCTCGCCGATCAGACCCACCACGATGACATCGGCCTGGGTGTAGCGGGCCATCATGCCCAGCAAAACCGATTTACCCACGCCAGAGCCGGCAAACAGGCCGATACGCTGGCCACGCCCCACGGTGAGCATCGAATTGATCGCGCGCACGCCGGTGTCCAGCGGCTGGCGAACCGGGTCGCGCTCCATGGCGTTGATCGGGCGGCGCGCCAGCGGCTCGCTGCGCACGTGTTGCAACGGGCCCTTGCGGTCCAGCGGTTCGCCTTGGGCGTTCACCACCCGGCCCAGCAGGCCACTGCCCACGGGCAGGTGGCGCGTGCGGTCTTCGCTGCGGCGCCAGGGGTGGTTGGGACGACCCAGGATTGGCGGGTTGATCGGGATGGTGCGCGGCACCACGCGGGCGCCGCTTGACAGGCCGTGCACCTCGGCAGTGGGCATGAGGTAGGCGCGGTCACCGGCAAAGCCGACCACTTCGGCCAGCACCGGCGTCGATTCCAGGCGGGTTTCAGAGTGGATCTCGCAAACGGCCCCCACCGGCAGGCGCAAACCTGCGGCTTCCAGCACCAGGCCGGCCACCCGGACCAGCTTGCCCTGGTTTTCCATGGGCAGCCGCGAGCCGGCGCAAGCGTCCAGGTCGTCCAGGAACCGGTTCCAGCGGTCCATTGCCACATCGTGGTTGACGCGAATGGGCATGTTCATACTTCACCCTCCCCACGCGGCGCTGCCGAGCCATTGGCTTCGCTCTCAGGCCAATCATCCAACTCATCCTCCCCTTCTGGCAAGCGGACTTCGGTCGAACCGAGTGCTTCCTTGCCATCGTTCCAGGGGGCGTTGTGGCCCATGGCGGCCGCAGCGCGGTCCCAACGGGCCTCCACCGAGGCGTCCACCACGGCGATGTCCGACTCCACCACGCAGCCACCGCGGGTGATGCTGGCGTCGGGCACCATGCGGGCGCCACGCACGGCCAGCAACTCGCTCAGTTGCGCCTGGGCCATACCATGGTCATCCGGGTTCAGGCGCAGCACGATCTGGCGCGCAGAAGCCAGCAGGGTCGTCAAGGCTTGTTCGGCCACGTCCACCACCACCTCGGGGTTCTGCTTCAATTCGCTGCGCACCACCTGGCGCGCCAGCTCCAGCGCCACGCCGGCGATGCGGCCCGCCAGTTGCTGCTCCAGCGACTCCAGCCGCTGGTGGAAATCCGAAGCCAGGGCGCCAACCTGGTCGCTCATGTAGGCCGCCATCTGTGCGGCCTGCGTCTGTTTGTAGCTCTCCAGGGCAGCCAGGCCATTGCGGTAGCCATCCTGATAACCCGTCTGGCGGGCCTCGCGCACCAGCTCTTCCACGTCCGGTGCGGGTGGCGCAGGCGGGGCTTCAGTCGCCTTGGGCGGCGCTTCTGCCTGCATTTCACCGGGCACACCACCCACGATCGGGCGCCTGACAGGGGCTGGCTTGGCAGGGGCGGGTTTGGCGGCTGCCGATGCATTGGCGGCCGCACCACCCGTGGCCTGTGGCGCGTGCTTGGCGCCATTGGCCTTCATATTAGGCGGGCGCATCTCGGCCGCAGCGCGCTCCGCCAGCGTCGGCTTGCGCACGCCGCCATCTTCGCCATTAGCCGTCTTGGCCGGCTGCTCGAAGGTCTCAGGGGCCCAGGCCGAAAACGAGCCCAGCTCCTCACGGGGAATGAAGCGCGTGTACGAGTTGGGCGCCGTGGTGTTCGACGCGCCGGGTGCCGAATTCGGTGGCGAACCACCAGGCGGGTTGCCCTGCTTAGACGTACTCATCGTCGCCTCCGCTGGCCAGTGTGATCTGGCCTTCGTCAGCCAGGCGTCTGACGATCTTCAGCAGTTCCTTCTGCTCGGCTTCCACTTCAGACAGCTTGACCGGGCCACGCGACTCGAGGTCTTCACGCAGCGTTTCTGCCGCACGGGTGGACATGTTCTTGAACACCTTCTCGCGGATCTCGGGCGAGCCACCCTTGAGCGCGATGATGAGCGATTCGGTCTGCACTTCCTTGAGCAGGGACTGGAAGCCCTTGTCGTCCAGCTTGATCAGGTCGTCGAAGGTGAACATGTTGTCCATGATCTTCTGCGCCAGATCGCCATCGGCCTCGCGGATGTAGTCCAGGATGGAGGTCTCGTGGCTGGAGCCCATCAAGTTGATGATTTCCGCAGCCGGCTTGGCACCGCCCAGCGAGGCCTTGCGCAACTGGGTGCCACCGGCCAGCACGCGCGAGAGCACCTCGTTGAGGTCCTTCAAGGCGGAGGGCTGGATGCCGTCCAGCGTGGCGATGCGCACCATCACCTCGTTGCGATGGCGGTCCGAGAAGCACTTCAGCACGGACGAAGACTGATCCGGATCCAGGTGGACCAGGATGGCCGCCACGATCTGCGGGTGCTCGTTGCGCAGCAATTCGGCCACCGAGCCCGGGTCCATCCACTTCAGGCTTTCGATGCCGGTGACATCGCTGCCCTGGATGATGCGGTCGATCAGCAGGTTGGCCTTTTCGTCGCCCAGCGCCTTGCGCAGCACAGCCTTGATGTACTCGTCCGTGTCGGGCACCAGCATGCCCATCTCGGTCGACTCCTTGGAGAAGCGGTCCAGCACATTGCCAATGCGATCCTTGTTGATCGTCTTCATCTTGGCGATGGTCTCGCCCAGGCACTGGACTTCCTTGGGCTCCAGATGCTTGAACACCTCGGACGCCTCTTCCTCACCCAGCGACATCAGCAGGATGGCGGCGTCTTCGAGACCTTTGTCGTCCATGGCTTGTTGTCCTAGGTCAGTTGTTCATCCAGCCGCGCACCACATTGGCCATGGCCATCGGGTTGTCGCGGGCAAACTGGCGGGCGGCCTCCAGACGTTCGTCTGTAGCGGGGCCTTCCAGTCGGGGCATGTGGCCGGGCTGGTTCGTCACCGGCAGCTCCTCGGCATCGTCCACCACGGCGCTGAGCTTTTGCAGGCGGGCCTCTTCCTCGGGCGTGGTCACCGGTTTCGCCGCCTTGATGGCCGGGCGGATCGCGCCAAACACCACGATCAGCGCAGCCAGGGTCAAGGCGCCCGGCACGGCCAGGGTGCGGATCATGTCCACCGTCTCGGGCTGTTTCCAGAGCGGGGTGGTGTCGGTCTCTTCCTTGGTCACATGGAAGGGGGTGTTGATCAACTTGACCGAATCGCCGCGCTTGTCATCGAAGCCGATGGTCTCGCGCACCAGCGCCGTCAACTGGTCCAGCTCTTCCTGCTTGAGTGGCTGGGTGGTGGTCTTGCCCTTGGCATCGGTCACCGTGCGGTGGTTGAGCACCACGGCCGCGTTCAGTCGCTTGATGGTGCCCGACGCGTTGCGTGTCACGCGCACCGTCTTGTCCACTTCGTAATTGGTCACGGCCTCACGGCGGCTGTTGCCTGCCGTGGTGCCGCCTTGGGCAGCCTGCAGCGGCTGCGATGCGCCATTGACCGGTGCCGTGGCGGGCACGGGCGGCTGGTTGCTGGCTGCACCGGGCACACCCGAAGGCGTGGCGCTGCCCTGGCCGACCTGCTCGGTGGTCTGCTGACTGCGGATCGATGCCGACGCCTGCTGCCCCTGGTTGGGCTTGTACTCCTCGGCGGTGGACTCGACCTGCGAGAAGTCCAGCTCGGCATTCACCTGGGCACGCAGGTTCTCCTTGCCCACCACCGGCTCCAGGATGTCCCGGATGCGCTGGGTGTAGTTGGACTCGATCTGGCGGACGTACTGCAGTTGCTGCGCGTCCAGGCCACTTTGATCAGCGCCCTCTTGCGGGCCAGACAGCAGCGAGCCACTCTGGTCCACGATGCTCACGGCCTTGGGCGACATCTCCGGCACGCTGGAGGACACCAGGTGCACGATGCCGGCGATCTGACCACGGTCCAGCGTACGGCCCGGGTACAAGGTCAGCACCACCGAGGCAGAGGCTTTTTGCTGTTCGCGGAAGAAACCGTTCTGATTGGGCAGCGCCAGGTGAATGCGGGCACTCTGCACACTGGCCAGCGATTGAATGGAGCGCGTCAACTCGCCTTCCAGGCCGCGCTGGAAGTTCAGGCGCTCCTGAAACTGGGTGACGCCGAACTTCTGGTTCTCCATCAACTCGAACCCGGCCACCGAGCCCTTGGGTAAGCCAGCGGACGCCAGCTTCAGGCGCACATCGTGCACCTTGTCAGCCGGCACCAGGATCGCGCCACCGCCATCGGCCATCTTGTAGGGCACCTGCATCTGCTGCAGCTGGGTCAGGATCGCACCGCCGTCCTTGTCGGACAGATTGGCGTACAGCACGCGGTAATCACCCTCGCGCCCCCACACCATCATCGCCACGAAGATGGCGAAGATCGCGGCAATACCACCGGCCAACATCAGCTTGCGCTGCATCGGCAGGGCCATCACCCGCTGGACGAATCCAGGAGGCTGAGCTTGGTCGATCACCATGCCAGGTGAGGCGACAGCAACAGGAGTGGGTTGTGCGACAGTGACTTCCATGGGCGGTCGAAGCGTTGGGCCGCGCATCGAAACCATACGATGCCGCAAACCCGCCGTAACAGCCCCATTATTCGGAGTCTGGCCGGGCAAAAGTGCCGGAAACAGCCCCTCAAATGCCGCCTTCTTTCAGGCATGACACCGCCAAAGGGTGCGTAGAGTCCAGATCGTGGTGAACTCAATCACGCCTTGTCGGGACTTATCGGCATCATGGACCTGAAACTCAAGCCCTTCGATTTCGCGCAAGCCGCCGCCCGGGCCGGCATGGCCGACGTCGCTCGGCGGGTGGAAGCCAAGACCCGCGCCGAGGCCGCCGGCCAGGCATCCGGCATTGAAAAACCCAGTTTCCAGACCAGCTTCAGCAGCGCGCTGAACTCGATCAGCCAGTCGCAAGCCACGGCCGCGACCATGCAGCGCGAGGTGCAGTTCGATAACCCTACTGTCAGCCTGGAAGAAACCATGGTCGCCATGCAGAAGGCCCAACTGGGCTTCCAATCTGCAGTCCAGGTACGCAACAAGCTTGTTCAGGCGTACACGGATATCATGAACATGCAGGTCTAGCCCACCCCCTACGCGCTTCGCGCGCCCCCTCAAGGGGGCGCCACCAGCGGACCGGCGAAGCCGGATCCGCGGTGGTTGCTGGGATGGGGTGTGGAGGCATGCCAAGATTCGTGCGCCACCCACCCACATTGAAACCGACATGACCCAGTTGGCGTCTTCTGATCGCCCCATCCCGATGGGGCAATTGCTTTTGTGCGGCGCGCTGATCGTGACCATGTCCATGGGCATCCGGCACAGCTTCGGCTTGTGGCTGCAGCCCATCACCATGGCCCACGGATGGACGCGTGAAGACTATTCGATGGCCATGGCGATCCAGAACCTGGTGTGGGGCGCCTCGGGCCCCGTCATTGGCTGGTGGGCCGATCGCAGCGGTGCATTCAAGGTGCTCTTGGCCGGCGCCCTGCTCTATGCCCTGGGCCTGGCGGGCATGGCGACGACGGGCAACCATGGCAGCTTCATCCTGACAACCGGCGTGCTCATCGGGTTGGCACAGGCCTGCAGCACTTACACGGTGATCTTTGGGGTGGTCGGGCGCAATGTCACGGCCGTGCAACGCTCGTCCGCCATGGGCATCACGGCCGCGGCGGGCTCGTTTGGTCAATTCCTGATGGTGCCGGTTGCCAGCTTCCTGCTGCACAACATGGACTGGTCCTCCGCGCTGCTGGTTTTCGCCGCCACGGCGCTGGCCATCGGGCCGCTGGCTTTCGGATTGCGGGAGGCGCGCTTCTCGACCAAGCCGGGAACCGCCACGTCTGGCGCGGCTTCACCTGCGGACATGACCTCGCCCACCGCCCTGCAAGCCCTGGCTGAAGCATTCCAGCACCGCGACTACCTCCTGCTGACTCTCGGCTACTTCGTGTGTGGTTTTCAGTTGGCCTTCATCGGCGTGCACCTGCCCAGCTACCTCAAGGACCACCAACTGCCGCCCGAGGCCGCCACCACCGCGCTGGCCCTGATCGGGCTGTTCAACGTGCTGGGCAGCTATGCAGCCGGTGCGCTGGGCTCCCGCCTGCGCAAGAACTGGATCTTGTCGAGCATCTACTTCCTGCGCGCCGTGGCCATGCTGGCCTTCATCCTGGCGCCACTGTCCACCTGGAGCGTCGGCCTGTTTGCGGCGGCCATGGGCACCCTGTGGCTCTCGACCGTCCCGCCCACCAACGCCATCGTGGCGCAGATGCATGGCGTGCGGCACCTTTCCATGCTGGGCGGCGTGGTGTTTTTCTCCCACCAGATCGGCTCCTTCCTGGGGGTCTGGCTGGCCGGGCGGCTGTATGACTTCACCGGCAGCTACCAGACCGTCTGGTGGCTGGCCATTGGCCTGGGCCTGCTCGCCGCCGCCGTCAACCTGCCCATTCAGGAGCAGCGCACGCCCCTGAGCCGCAAGGTTGTCCTGGCATGAAGCCACGTGGCCCCTGGCGACAAATCGCACTGACTGTCGCGACACTGTCAGTCCTGGGTGCCGTCTTCTGCTTATATTGGCGCCCCGAGGTGGCCTTCGATCTGGCCACCCGCATCTGGAGTTGCATCTGATATGTCGACAAGAGTGGTGATCATCACGGGCGCCTCCGATGGCATCGGCGCCGAACTGGCCCGCCAACTGGCCCAGGAGGGCGCCAGCAAGGTCTGCCTGGTACTCGCAGCCCGCAGCAAAGACAAACTGGAGCAGGTCGCGCAGCAATGCCGCACGCACGGCAGCAAAGTGCTGGTGCGCCCAACGGACGTCGGGCAGGAGGCTGACTGCCGCGCGTTGATCGCCGAGACCATCGCCCAGTTCGGCCGCATCGACACCCTGGTCAACAACGCCGGCATGTCCGCCCACGCCCAGTTGAGCGAGGTCACCGACATGGCCTGGTACGAGCAGCTCATGCGCATCAACCTGTGGGGCAGCGCCTGGTGCACGCACGCGGCCCTGCCCTATCTCCAGGTGACGCAGGGGCGCATCGTCGCCGTCTCCAGCCTGGCCGGGCTGGTCGGTGTGCCCGGACGCACGGCCTACAGTGCCACCAAGTTCGCCATGACCGGCTTTTTCGAGGCCCTGCGCGTCGAAATGGCGCCGCATGGGGTGTCGGTCACCATCGCCTACCCGGGCGTGGTCGCCACCGAGATCCGTTACCGCGGCTTCAACGCCAACGGCCAGGCGGCGGGCAAAAGCGGCCTGGACGAATCCGGCGCCATGAGCATCGAAGAGTGCTCGCGCTTGATCCGCGTGGGCATGGCACGCCGCGAGCGCGACATCGTGATGTCGGCCAAGGGCAAGTTGAGCCGCTGGATGAAGCTGCTCGCACCCAGGCTGGTCGACAAACTGGCCATGGCCGCCCTCAAACGCGAAGTGCGCCCGCACTGAGTGGCCTGGGGCTTTCACTGAAAGCGCCACGGGATCAAGGCATGTGTCATGGCCGGTAGAATCCCGGGATCAAAGGAATCAGCATGAAACCAATTTTTGGCAGCATCGTTGCGTTGGTCACGCCCATGCATGCAGACGGCAGCGTCGATTACGACTCGCTGCGCAAACTGATTGACTGGCACATCGCCGAAGGCACCAACTGCATCGGCGTGGTGGGCACCACGGGCGAGTCCCCCACGGTGAACGTGGAAGAGCACCGAGAGATCATCCGCGTGGCGGTCGAGCAGGCCGCCGGGCGCGTGCCCATCATGGCCGGCGCCGGCGCCAACTCCACGCAAGAAGCCATCGAGCTCAGCGAGTACGCCAAGAAAGTCGGCGCCGACTGCACCCTGCAGGTCGTGCCCTACTACAACAAGCCCACACAAGAAGGCATCTACCAGCACTTCAAGGCCATCGTCGAAGCGGTGGACATCCCGGTGGTGCTCTACAACGTGCCCGGCCGCACCGTGGCCGACATGCTGCCCGAAACCACCCTGCGCCTGGCCCAGTTGCCTGGCGTGATCGGTGTCAAGGAAGCCACCGGCAACCTGGAACGCGCCGCCTGGCTGATCAAGCAGGCCCCCAAGGGCTTCTCGATCTACTCCGGTGACGACCCCACCGCCGTGGCATTGATGCTGCTGGGCGGGCACGGCAACATCAGCGTGACGGCCAACGTGGCGCCACGCGGCATGGCCGACCTGTGCAAGGCAGCCATGGCCCAAGACGCCAAGACAGCCGTGGACATCCACATGAAGCTGCTGCCCCTGCACAAGCAACTGTTCGTCGAGCCCAACCCGATCCCCGTGAAGTGGGCCTTGACTCGCATGGGCAAGGTTGGTGGTACGCTGCGCCTGCCGCTGACGCCGTTGAGCGAATCCGCCCAAACGGTGGTCGAGACCGCCCTGCGCGACGCTGGCGTGCTCTGACACTCACTTGGCTCTTACGACACCGCGCCCGGCTCGTGCCGGGAGCAGAACCTCATTACCCATGTCGATCAAACAACGTCACCAGACCACCCTCGTTCTGAGTGCAGCGCTGGCTTCCACGCTCGTCACATCCGGTTGTTCCTCCATCAGTGACACGCTGGCGGGCGACAAGGTCGACTACCGCACCACCGGCACGCAAAGCGTGCGCCTGGATGTGCCGCCCGACCTGAGCCAGCTGCCCGGTCAGACGCGCTTTGGCCAGGCCCCTGCCGCCGTCGTGAGCGCCTCCAGCCTGCAGCGCACAACGACCGACAAGCCCGACGCCAGCGTCAGCGGCGTGGCGCCTACCAAGGGCACGGGTGTGACCCTGGAGCGCCAGGGCCAGATGCGCTGGCTGGCCGTCAACCTGCCGCCTGAGCAGATCTGGGGCCAGGTCCGCACGTTCTGGGCTGACATGGGTTTCGAGCTCACCACCGATCAGCCCGATGTGGGCCTGATGGAAACCAACTGGTCCGAGAACCGCGCCAAGGTCCCGCAGGACGGCGCCGTGCGCAAGGCGCTGGGCCGCGTGTTCGACCTGCTGTATGACACCGGCGAGCGCGACCAATACCGCACCCGCATTGAACGCACCGCCACGGGCAGCGAGGTCTACATCAGCCACAAGGGCCTGATCGAAGAATACGAAGACGCCAAGAAGGACCGCACGACGTGGCGTGTGCGCCCAAGCGACTCGGGCCTGGAAGCCGAGATGCTGTCGCGCCTGATGCTCAAGCTGGGCGCCCCCAAGGAAGCCGCTGCCGCAGCCAAGGCTGACAAGCCCGCTGCAGCCGCCACAGTTGCCGCCGCCAGCCAGGCACGCTTGAATGCCGATGGCCTGTCCCTGACGGTCGATGCCGACTACGACACCGCATGGCGCCGCGTGGGCCTGGCCCTGGACCGCAGCGGCTTCACGGTCGAGAACCGCGATCGCAAGCAAGGCTCTTTCGAAGTGCGCTTGTCAGACAACGACCCAGACGCCAGCAAGCCCGGCTTCTTTGCCCGCCTGTTTGGCGCCAAGGCTGAAAACCAGGACGGCCTGAGCCGCTACCGCGTGCAAGTGCAAGGCCAGGGCAAGAACAGCCTGGTCAGCGTGCTGAAGGACAACGGACAACCCACGACGTCCAGCACGGCCAAGCGCATTGCCAAGCAACTGCTTGACGAACTGAGCTGACTGCACCTTACGCCCGTCAGCATCCCGGCCCATGTGGCCGGGATTTTTTTCGCCCGGACAATTTGACGCTCAGGTATTTGCGCCAAATACGGACGAAAAAAAGCCGCTCCGAAGAGCGGCTTTTTGTACCATCGAACTGGAATTAGTTCGAGGCAGCGCTGGCAGCAGCAGAAGCAGCTTCCGTAGCAGCCGAAGCGGCTTCAGAAGCGGCCGAAGCAGCGGGAGCAGCAGCTTCAGAAGCGGCAGATGCGACTTCGGAAGCAGCGGAAGCGGCTTCAGCAGCAGCAGGAGCTTCTTCTTTTTTGCCGCAAGCGGTCAGAGCCATAGCAGCGATCAGCGAAGCCAGCAGGAGCGACTTTTTCATGCTTGTGTCCTCAAAAGGAGTGTCAATAAAACCGTGGTCTTGGAACTATGTGCAGAGCCCACAGTCCCATAGGAATACGAGACAAGGGCAAAGGATGCATCGCAACTGGCGTTGCTCCACATTCAGCCAGCGATTATACGTCGTATAAGGCTATTCCCTATAGCCCCAGGGTCGTGGGCGGCAACGCCTCGTGTGAGCGTTGCAAATTTACGTCAACCTCACCCAACCACGTCCGCAAAACCCCTTTATCCCGGGTCCAGATGCCCGTGCCGTGAAGGGGTTCATTCAAGCGCAGCCCAATGCAGTCATGCACGACGAGCATGGGTATCAACCCGGCAGCCAATTCGTCCGGTGCTTCCCAGCATTTGACCCGGTGGGCCCAGGTGCCCCGCCAGGCCACCCAGCGTGGATGCTGGCGTGGGAACGCCTCGTAATGTGCGGCCAAAAGCTGGCAATGCGTGCCTTTGGTCAGCAAAGTCCACTGGTGCAGCGCCTCCATGACGCTGCGCTCACCCAATGGCCAGTGAACAAAGTCAATGTCCACCATGGTCAGATCGGTGGCGAGGGTGGCGGCCATGGCCATCGCCGCGCGGAACCGGTCCTGAAAGTCTCGCCAGCTGCTGATCTGACCGGACTGCTCTCCGTCCTGTTGTGTCACGGAAACCTGATCCATGGCGAAACCCTTTCATTCAGCACAACGGGTGCAGCCAGCCGTCCTCCGCCCACTGGTCCAGCAACTCGCGCAAGGCGGGGCTGGCTTTGGCCACGTCTGCCGCAGACAACTGACGACGGTCGGCCAACTGCCGCAGATGGCGCGCGTCCTTGCCTGCTGCCACCCAGGACTCGCCATTGGCGAACACCCGCTTTTCATCGTAAACCATGCGCGTGCGCGGATCGAGTCGAACCCCCACACCTTGCGGCAAAGGCTCGCCGGCGTGGAACCACACGCGGGGCTTGGGCTCGGTCAACACCTCGCCCAGGGCCGAGCGCAGGGCTTCAGGGTCTTTCAGGGCCTGGGCAATGGCGTCGGCAGCGAAGGCGTGCAAAGCCTCAGGGATCAGGCCAGGCGTGGCCGTCGCAGGCTGTTTGGGGTCCTTGTACAGCTTGGGCTGCTCTGGGCACTCCAGCGCCTCCACAAGGCGCACCAGCACCTCGCGGGCCAGCTCCATCTCTTCCGGCACGCGAAAGCCAATGGAGCAGGTCATGCACTCGCCTTGCGCGATGCCGTCGTGCGCCCACTTTGGCGGCAGGTAGAGCATGTCGCCGGGCTCCAGCACCCACTCGTGCTCGGGCACAAAGTTGGTGAGGATCTTCAAGGGCACATCAGCCTGCAAGGTGGGGTCGCTCAACTGCCCGATGCGCCAGCGGCGCTGACCATGCACCTGCAGCAGGAAGACGTCATACGAGTCGAAATGCGGGCCCACCCCACCCCCATCCGTCGCGTAGGAGATCATCAGGTCATCCAGGCGCGCGTCCGGCACAAAACGGAACTGCTGCAGCATGTCGTAGGCGGCCGGCACATGCAGATCCAGCCCCTGCACCAGCAAGGTCCAGCCTGCCTGGGTCATGGGGGGCAGGCTGCGCCGGCTCAAGGGCCCATGCGACAGGCGCCAGCCGGCATCCGCCTTCTTGGACTTCTTCGCCTTGGCGCCCTCGATCGCGGTCTGCACGATCAGGCGGGACTCCACCTCGTCGCTCTCGGCCAGTGCAAACAACTTGCTGCGCTCGATGGGTGGCTTGACGCCGGGCATGGCCTGGCGGATCAGCAGCGGCTTTTTCTGCCAGTACTTGCGCATGAAGGTCGCTGGCGAGATGCCCCCGAGCAAAGGGGTGATCTGGTCGATGTCCAGCGGCAAGGAGGGTGCGGAGGTCTTGGAGGCTTTCATGCCGCCATTGTGCGACCAACACCGGCTGGCTGCCCCTGATCAGGCTCAACGAGGCGCGGGCATGAGATGATCTCGGCATGATCATTTCCTCACCTTGCGTCGTGAGCCTGGTGTGGCGTCTGGAAGACGCCCAGGGCCAATTGATAGACGAACTGACCGACCCGATGGAGTTCCTGCTGGGCGGTGAAGACCTCTTGCCCAAAGTGGAAGAGACGCTGCTGGGCCAGTCCGAAGGCTTTGAAGCCAATCTCTACCTGGAGCCCGAGCAAGCCTTTGGCGACTACGACGCCGAACTGGTGTTTTTCGAGACCCGCGACATCTTCCCCGCCGAAGTGTCGGAGGGCATGCAGTTCGAAGGCCCGCCCGAAGGCTCGACCACGCCCGATCTGCCCCAGGACGCGATCTACACGGTCACCGAGGTGTACGAGACCCACGTGGTGCTGGATGGCAACCACCCGCTGGCCGGCCTGGCACTGCGCCTGGCCTTGAAGGTGTGCGACGTGCGCCCGGCCACCGAGGAAGAAGTCGAGCAAGGCTCGGTCTCGGATTCGCCGTTCAGCCTGATGCAGGCTGCGCCACCGGACGAGACGCTGCACTGAGCCGGTGAAGCGGGCACTGGCTCGGTGAACGCCCGTTCAGCCGCGGCCAGTCGACCCGAAACCGCCCTCGCCCCGGTGCGATGCTTCAAAGCTCTCGACCTGGCGGAACTTGGCCTGCACCACGGGCACGATCACCAGTTGCGCGATGCGCTCCATGGGTTGCACCGTGAACGCCGTGTTGCCGCGGTTCCAGCAGCTGACCATCAGGGGCCCCTGGTAGTCCGAATCGATCAGGCCGACCAGGTTGCCCAGCACGATGCCGTGCTTGTGGCCCAGGCCCGAGCGCGGCAGGATCATGGCGGCCAGCCCTGGGTCACCCAGGTGCATGGACAGCCCCGTGGGGATCAACTGAGCCTGTCCGGGCTCCAGCACCAGAGGCTCATCCAGGCAGGCACGCAGGTCCAGCCCGGCGCTGCCCGGCGTGGCATACGCGGGCAGGCTGTCGGACACACGGGGGTCGAGAACGCGGATATCAACGGTGGTCATGCTTGAACGGCTTGAAGACGGTTGGCCAGCTCCTGTATCAGGGCGCGGGCCAGGGTGAGTTTGTCAGTGGGGCGGCCATCGGCCGGCAAGGCGTGGTCGGAGTGGGCATCCACGACCAGCAGGGCATTGTCATCGCGGCCGAAGGTTGCCGGCCCGAGGTTGCCGATGATCAGCGGGATGCGCTTGCGCAGCAGCTTGGCGCGGGCATGCGCCAGCAGGTTCTCGCTCTCTGCCGCAAAGCCCACGCAATAAGGTGGTGTGGGCAAGGCGGCCACCGCAGCCAGGATGTCGGGGTTCTCGGTCAGCTCGAAGGTCGGGGCGACCTTCTTGCCTTCCTTCTTGATCTTGTGCTCGCTCAGGTTGGCGGGCCGCCAGTCGGCCACGGCCGCCGTGGCGATGAACACGTCGTGATCGGCCGCATGCGGCACCACGGCGTCGTACATCTGGATGGCCGTCATCACATTCTGGCGCTTGACACCGCGCGGCGTGGGCAGGTGCACCGGGCCGGCCACCAGGGTGACTTCCGCGCCGGCTTCGGCTGCGGCACGCGCCAGGGCAAAGCCCATCTTGCCACTGGAATGGTTGGTGATGCCCCGCACCGGGTCGATCGGCTCGAAGGTGGGCCCGGCCGTGATCAGCAGGCGGCGCCCGGCCAGCAGCTTGGGCTGGAAGAAGGCGATCAGCTCGTCGAGCAGCTCGGTGGGCTCCAGCATGCGGCCGTCGCCCACTTCGCCGCAGGCCTGGTCACCACAGCCGGGGCCGAGGATCAGCGTGCCATCTTGCGCCAGCGTGGCCACATTGCGCTGCGTGGCCGGGTGCGACCACATCTCGCGGTTCATGGCCGGCGCCACCAGCAAGGGGCAGCGCTCGCGGGGGCGCGCCAGGCACAGCAGGCTGAGCAACTCGTCGGCGCGGCCCTGCGCCAGCTTGGCCATGAAATCGGCGCTGGCGGGCGCCACCATCACGGCATCCGCTTCGCGGCCCAGGTTGATGTGCGCCATGTTGTTGGGTTCGCGGGCATCCCACTGGCTGGTCACCACCACGCGGCCGGACAAGGCCTGCATGGTCACCGGCGTGATGAAGGCCTCGGCCGCCTCGGTCATGATCACCTGCACGGTGGCGCCCGCCTTGGTCAGCAGGCGCACCAGTTCGGCCGATTTGTAGCAGGCGATCCCGCCCGTCAGGCCCAGCACGATGTGCCGGCCTTGAAGATCTGAACGTTCTGACATGGGCCGGACTCTATCAGGCTCCGCCCATGATGCACGGGCTCAGCGGCCGATCTGCCCCAGTTGGTCGCGGTAGGCGCTGGGAGACAGGCCCGTCCAACGCTTGAAAGCGAAGGTGAAGGCGCGCCGATCCGAGAACCCCAGCTCCATGCTGATGGACTCCATGCTGATGGCGCGGCGCTTGAGCATGGTCTGCGCGCGCTGGCATTTGGCCTGGGACTGGATGTCCACGTACTTGATGCCTTCGGCCTGCAGGCGACGTTGCAAGGTGCGCGGGTGCAGCGCCAGCGCAGCCGCGGTGGCCTCCAGCCCGTCGCGCAGCAATTCGGGGCGACGCTCCAGTGCCCAGCGCACCTCCTCGACCAGGCGGCGCTCCCCGACCTCCCGGGTCATGCGGCGCTCGATCATCATGCGCGCCTGGGAGTGCACCTCGGGCACGAAGGCATTGAGCGGCATGTCCAGCCAGCGACGGTCCATGACCAGCGCGTCGGCAGTCTCACCGAAAAACACTGGCACGCCGAAGTGCTGGGAGAACTGCTGCTGGTGGCTGGGGGCGGTGCTGGCCACACGCACCGACAGGAGCCAGCGCGACCCCTTGGTCGCTCGGCGGATCAGCTGGTTGATGGCCGACAAGGCCACCTCACGCACATGGCACAAGGCGCGCGGGTCGGGGTCTGGCACAGCCATCTCGACACGCAGGTGCGCCTCCGAACCGAACTCATCCAGGTGGACGATCATCCAGGGCGCCAGCAATTCACGCGCCCAGTTCGCCAGCTCCAGCATCTCGCGCAAGGTGGAGCAAGAAGCGATGAAGGCATCGAATTCGGCGAAGTGCTCGAACACGAAGGAATCGCCCAGGGCAAACGGGAAGTGGTGGCCCTTGGCGCGCTCCACGCACATGGAAAAGGCCTTGAACAGGTTCAAGGGCGGCACCTTCATGGGCGCCGTGGACTCACTCGTCATGATCCCGGCGTCGCGAAACACCGGCTCAATGGTGAAGCCGCACACGGTGGCGGCCTGACGCCAGCTGCCAAACGCAGGCAGCGGGACAGATGAGGTGGTCAGCGATTGAAGCATAGTGAAGCAAGCCTGTTTTCCAGCACCATCAACATATCTGACAACAATCAGGATCAAAAAATGAACCTGATTGTTGCAGTAACTCGGAGATGCATCCGAGTCAGTTCAGACTAGGTGTTGAGGTCTGGATAGGCAATATTGCACGTCATCCGGGAGGACGAAATGACGACATTTTCTTGATCAAAATGCAGGGCATAACCCCTTTGTGGCAAGCATTTACCCGCAAATGGCAGGATAAAGGGGTCAATACTTGGCCCCTCTTGTCAGCCGACTCATCCATTTGACTTTCTAGAAAGTCAAACAGAACATCTGACAGTACTCAGACTTGCTGTTCGCGCCAGGCGCTGGGCGTGGCGCCTTCCCAGCGCTTGAAGGCCGCGGTGAACGCGCGGCGATCCGAAAAGCCCAGGCGGGCGCTGATGTCGTCGATGGACACATCGCCTTGACGCAGCCACTGGCAGGCCAGGCGGTGGCGCATGCGCGCCTGCACATGCAGGTAGCTGTCCCCCTCGTCCTTCAGGCGGCGTTGCAAGGTACGTGGGTGCAGGTTGAGCCGGTCGGCCATGTCCTCCACCCCCAGCGCGAGCAGGCTTGGGTCGCGGGTGATGAACTCTTCGATCTCGGCCGCCACGCCCTGGCGACGCGCCTCCTTGCCCAGGCGTTGCTCGGCCAGGAAGTGCGCCTGCTCGTGCAAGGCCGGGAAAGCGCCTTCCAGTGGCTGATCCAGGATGCGGCGCTCGAACACCAGGGCGTCCTGCGTGGCATTGAAGGTGACCGGCACGCCAAAGAAAGGCGCGAACTGCGCCGCATTGGGCGGCGGCGGGCCTTGCATGGTCACGCCCACAAAGCCCTGCTCCGAGCCCTGTAGCGTGCGGCCGAACTTGCGGATGCACGCCAGGATGGCTTGCGACACCAGGCTCAAAGGCAGCCCATAGCCGACCAGATTGGGGATGGGCACATCGAAACCGACGATGACCTTGGCCAGGTCCCCCTCCTCCTTGACCTCCAGCGTCAGCCAGGGCAAGACCATGCGCCGGGCCAGGTCGGCCACGCGCAAGGCTTCACGCAGGGTCGGGCTGGTGGTCAGCAGGGTTTCGAACTCGGGCAGGGACTCGAAGGCGAAGGTGTCGCCCAGCACCAGCGGAAAGTGCTTGTCCGGCGGCGACATGGCCACGCACTGCTCCAGCAGGGAAATCAGCTGCAGGGGCGAGACGCGGGCGTCTTCCAGGCGGATCAGGTCGATCTTGATGCCAGCTTCCTTGAACAGGGGCTGAACATTGAAACCGCATTTGGCGGCCGCCTTGATCCAGGCGGACAACATGAACAAGGGAATGGGCTTGATGCCCATCGCCTCTAGGACGGCTTGTGGTGGCAGTGGAATACGCATAAACGAAATCGGCACACCCCCATGGAGTGTGCCGAAGTCTAACCAACTACTGGGCAGTCAATTCAATAAATATCACCGAGCCAGGGAAGCTCGCATCAATTCACTGGCTTCCACCGGATCGCGGTGCAGATCGAAGGCCTGCAGCCACTCCTCGTAGCCGGGTTGCTCGGTTTCATCCCAGGGGTGGTAACCGGGCTTGTAGTACAGGAAGTAGTGGCTGTAGAGCGGGCCGACAAAACCGCCCGGCTTGAGCAGCCACCAGATGCCGCCTGCGTTGAGCTTCACGCGTTGCCACCAGCTGAAACCGTCCTGCTTGAGCATGAAGTTCAGGAACTTGAAGATCACCAGGGGGAAGATCAGGGTGGTGTGCAGCAGCGTCCAGATGCGCAGGGCGTAGCCCACCTTGGCGTAATCGACCATCACGTCATAGGCAACGCCCTTGTGCTCGACTTCCTCGATGGCGTGCCAGGCGTACATGGCGCGCACCTTGGGGTCGGCTTCCTTGAGCACATCGCGTTTGTCAAACAAGGCGTGCGCGCCCAAGGCGGTGAAGTGCTCCAGCGCCGAGGTGATGCCCAGGGTGTATTCGCGGCTGTAGCGGCTGCGGTAGGTGTCGAACAGCAGCTTGTTCAGCCAGTTGAGCAGGTAGTCAACGTCAATGCCTTGGTCCTTGAGGTGCTCGTTGTACTGGTTGTGCACCAGCGTGTGCTGACCTTCCTGGCGGTTGAAATCCTTGATGTCCTGCAGCAGCTTGGGGTCGTTGACGCGGTCGCGGAAGTCACGCACCGAGGTCATGAAGAACTTCTCGCCGGGCGGGAAGATCACCGACAGCGCGTCGAAGAAGCGGGACTTGAAGGCGTCGCCACCAAACCAGTACTTGGGGATGTTCTTGTCAAAACCAAAATCCAGCTTTTCGCGTGGAATGATGGGATGCAGGGCTTCGGGATGTTTTGCCATGTTGTCACTCTCTCCTCGTGTCTCCGGGATAGAGCAACTGTACAAATTGCTTATGGCTGGCAACAGGATGAGGGGTGACAGCAGGGTTTCCTGTGCGACACCCCTAACTTGTATGTTTCGGGTGCTGGGGTGGAGAGACACCTTCTAACTATCAGCCGCACGAACGGACTGACGCAGTGAGAACTCTCCCACCCCACCTTGAGCGTCGATAAGGAACTGAGTGGCGGCCGCTGGCGCATGCGCC
>NZ_JACPYU010000021.1 GCF_016195855.1 Aquabacterium sp. | reverse complement strand
AGTGGAAAAACCTTTGATGCAAGCCAGATGGGCGTACAAAACGCTTGCGTCAAAACATAGAACCTCGCTACGCGGCTGCGCCGCTGCGCTCAAACAAATCGGGCCAGTCAGTTGACGAAGCGCGCTGCGCGCGCCCACCTCGCCACTGCGCTTCTCAGCACCAACAAGGCGCCCGGCCAGATGCCGGCTCAGCCCTTTTCCACCTCGCTGGTGGCGTGCTCAGGCCCTTGTCCTGGCGGAGGGCTCGATTCAGGCTTCTGCGCCACAAGCCCGCGCCGTAGCCGTAGCCGTAGCCGTAGCCGTAGCCGTTGTTGTTGTGGCTGTTGCCATCTCTGCCACGACAACATCGCCTTACCTTGCCGTCACCGCAACAATGCCTGGCCCCTCGCATCACCAGCAACGGTGGCGACACGCAAGCGGGGCGAAAAAGGCTGAGGTGGTGTGCGGTGGGGCGCCTTGGTGACGCCGAGACGCGCAGTGGCGAGGTGGGCACGCGCAGCGTGCTTCGTCAACTGACTGGCCCGATTTGTTTGAGCGCGGCGGCGCAGCCGCGTTGCGAGTTAGAGGGCCCCACCTTGCCACGAGCATCGCAGGGCAGTCCTGCCTGCGGCAGGACCGTCAACATGAAGCCCCGCCGCATGCCACCTCAGCCGCGCCCCGCGCTGCAGCGACAAAGCGCGCATCAGCCAGGCAAGCAACAGCGCCTCAGCGCAAGCGCTTGATCAAGCTGGACGTATCCAGCCGGCCCCCCCCCATCGCCTGCACATCCGCATAGAACTGATCAATCAATGCCGTCACAGGCAGACGCGCCCCCTGGCGGCGCCCTTCTTCCAGCACCAGCCCCAGGTCCTTGCGCATCCAGTCCACCGCAAAACCAAAATCGAACTCGTCCTTGATCATGGTGGGGCCACGGTTGACCATCTGCCAGCTGCTGGCCGCGCCCTGCGAGATCACCTCGATCACCTGCTGCATGTCCAGCCCCGCCTTCTGACCAAAGGCCAGCGCCTCGGCCAGGCTCTGCAGCACACCGCCCACACAGATCTGGTTGACCATCTTGGCGAGCTGCCCCGAGCCGCTGTCGCCCAGCAAAGTCACGGCACGCGAATAAGCCGCGATGACCGGCTTGACGCGGTCAAACGCGTAAGCCGAACCACCACACATCACCGTGAGCACGCCGTTGATGGCGCCCAGGTTGCCGCCCGACACGGGCGCGTCCACAAAGGAACACCCACGCTCCAGCGCCAGGTGGGACAACTCGCGCGCCACCTCGGCCGAGGTCGTGGTGTGGTCCACCAGCACGCCGCCCTTGGGCAAGGTCTGCAAAGCGCCGTCCGGGCCGCTGACCACCTCACGCAGGTCGTCGTCATTGCCCACGCAGGTGATGACGATGTCGGCGCCCTGGGCTGCTTCAGCTGGCGTAGCGGCCTGCTTGCCGCCATGCTCGGCCACCCAGGCACGGGCCTTGGCCGCCGTGCGGTTGTAGACGGTCACCTCATGGCCGGCACGCAGCAGGTGAACGGCCATGGGCGCGCCCATGGTGCCCAGGCCAATGAAGGCCACCTTGCGGGCGGGGGAAGGGTCGTAGGTCTTGTCGGCAGCGGTCATCGGCATCAACTCCATGGCGGATGGCCGATTCTGTCAGAGCCTGCGATGGCCCGCCGCGTGACCGCTCAGGATCAGACAATCTTGAAGTGCTCGGTACCGGCGGACAGGTCAGTGTTGCGCGCGCGATGGCTGTGGAGCTTGATCTGCAGGCGCAGGTCGTTGACCGAGTCGGCATTGCGCAGCGCGTCTTCGTAGGTGACGTAGTTGCCTTCGTACAGGTCGAACAGGGCCTGGTCGAAGGTCTGCATGCCCAGCTCGCGAGACTTCTTCATGATCTCCTTGATCTCGCCCACCTCGCCCTTGAAGATGAGGTCGGAGATCAGCGGCGTGTTCAGCAGGATTTCAACGGCGGCAGCCCGACCCTTGCCCTCCTGACGCGGCAGCAGGCGCTGCGACACCAGGCCCTTGAGGTTGAGGGACAAGTCCATCAGCAGTTGCGCACGGCGCTCTTCGGGGAAGAAGTTGATGATGCGGTCCAGTGCCTGGTTGGCACTGTTGGCGTGCAGCGTGGCCATGCACAGGTGGCCGGTTTCGGCGAACTGCACAGCGTGTTCCATGGTCTCGCGGTCGCGGATTTCGCCCATCAGGATCACATCCGGCGCCTGACGCAGGGTGTTCTTGAGCGCCATCTCCCAGCCGTCGGTGTCAATGCCGATTTCGCGCTGGGTCACGATGCAGTTCTTGTGCGGGTGCACGAACTCGACCGGGTCTTCCAGCGTGATGATGTGGCCGAAGGAGTTCTCGTTGCGGTGGTCCACCATGGCGGCCAGCGTGGTCGATTTGCCCGAGCCCGTGGCGCCCACCAGGATGACCAGACCACGCTTGGTCATGACCAGTTCCTTGAGCACCTGGGGCAGACCCATGCCGTCCACCGTGGGCAGCTGCTGCGGGATCACGCGCAGCACCAGGCCGACGTGGCCTTGCTGGATGAAGGCGTTGACGCGGAAGCGGCCCACACCACCGGGCGAAATCGCGAAGTTGCACTCCTTGGTGCGCTCGAACTCGGCGGCCTGCTTGTCGTTCATGATGGAGCGCGCCAGGGCCATGGTGTGCCCCGGGTTCAGCGGCTGGGGCGAGACCTTGGTGACCTTGCCATCCACCTTGACCGCGGGCGGAAACTCGGCCGTCAGGAACAGGTCGGAGCCGCCGCGCGTCACGAGCAGCTTGAGCAAGTCATTGATGAATTTCGAGGCCTGATCGCGTTCCATGATGGGTCCTGCCTAAATCTCGGGTTCGGTGGGTTGAATGATGAGGCGTCAGCCCGCGGTGAGCAAGGCGCCCAGCCGTGCGCTGAGCTGGCGCATGCGCAGGGACAGGCGTCGCGCCGTCGAGGTCATCAGGGCCAGGCCCAGACGGGGTTCTTCAATGGCGAGTTCGTCCAGCGCGCTGTTGGACAGCACCGCCAGCGAACAGCGGCTCAAGGTGAGGCAGGACGCAAAGCGTGCACCGGCGTCCAGCAGAGACATCTCGCCCAGCACATCGCCCTCGCGGGCTTCGGCCAGGCGCGCACGCGCCCCGGTGGGCTGCACGCGGTCCACAGCGACCAGGCCTTCGAGCACGATGAGCGCGTAATCGCCCTTTTCTTCCTGCACGATGAGCTCGCGCCCGGGCGGCACGGTCACGAAATCCAGGTGGTCGATCAGCTTGCGGTGGTCCTCGGACTGCAGCGAGGCCATGAGGACGTCCTTGCCCCAGGCCTTGAGCAGCAGGCTCAGGCCCACTTCCGGGTCCAGCGCATGGGCGCCCACGGCCAGGCCACGCGCCGTCCAGGCCGAGCTGGCCTTGCCGATCTCGGGCCGCTCCATGAACTGGGTGGCGAAATAACCTTCGTCGTCTGCCTTGGCTTCGGCGGGTGCGTCACCCTGCCGGCCAGCTGTGTTGAGCGAGAAACGATCAAACAACCGCTTCATGCTCAACCTGGGAAGTTTTCGGGGATCTTGGCCTTGGCGCGAGCTTCTGCGGGCGAGATCACATTGCGGCGAACCAGATCGGTCAGGTTCTGGTCCAGCGTCTGCATGCCCAGGCTGTTGCCGGTCTGGATCGACGAGTACATCTGGGCGATCTTGTTCTCGCGGATCAGGTTGCGGATGGCCGGCGTGCCGATCATGATCTCGTGCGCGGCGACACGGCCCGAGCCGTCCTTGGTCTTGCACAGGGTCTGCGAGATCACGGCCTGCAGCGATTCGGACAACATGGCGCGAACCATGTCCTTTTCAGCGGCGGGGAAGACGTCCACCACCCGGTCAATGGTCTTGGCGGCACTCGAGGTGTGCAGGGTGCCGAAGACCAGGTGGCCGGTTTCTGCCGCTGTCAGCGCCAGGCGGATGGTTTCCAGGTCGCGCATTTCGCCCACGAGGATGGCGTCCGGGTCTTCACGCAGTGCCGAGCGCAGCGCGTTGGCAAAGCTCATGGTGTGCGGGCCGACTTCGCGCTGGTTGATCAGGCACTTCTTGGACTCGTGCACGAATTCGATCGGGTCTTCCACCGTCAGGATGTGGCCGTATTCGGACTCGTTGAGGTGGTTGACCATGGCCGCCAGGGTGGTGGACTTGCCCGAGCCCGTCGGGCCGGTCACCAGCACCAGGCCGCGCGGCTTCATGGCCAGCTCCTGGAAGACCTTGGGCGCGTTGAGCTGCTCCAGGGTCAGGATCTTGGAGGGAATCGTCCGGAAAACCGCGCCAGCGCCACGGTTCTGGTTGAAGGCGTTGACCCGGAAACGCGCCAGGCCCTGGATCTCGAAGGAGAAGTCGCACTCCAGCGTCTCTTCGTACATCTTGCGCTGGGCGTCGTTCATGATGTCGTACACCATGTCGTGGACCTGCTTGTGGTCCAGCGCATCGACGTTGATGCGCCGCACGTCGCCGTGCACCCGGATCATCGGGGGCAAGCCCGCAGACAAGTGCAAGTCAGATGCCTTGTTTTTGACCGAGAACGAAAGCAGTTGGGTGATATCCATGGATGATGACAACCTGACAAATCGTGACAGACCATTATGGCGACGATCGCAAGCAACCTACAACTCGTGACAGC
Organism: Aquabacterium sp.; assembly: GCF_016195855.1. Lineage (GTDB taxonomy): Bacteria > Pseudomonadota > Gammaproteobacteria > Burkholderiales > Burkholderiaceae_C > Aquabacterium. Next base: position 77,145 of record NZ_JACPYU010000021.1, on the reverse strand, counting down.
GCGGATAAACCAGGCTTGTTCACGCGTTGGGCGCCGACCTGACAGTGTGACCCTGCTGGCCGTGAGCAAAACGTTTCCAGCTGAAACAGTGCGGGAAGCCTTTCACGCCGGGCAAAGAAAATTCGGCGAAAACTACGTGCAGGAGGCGGTCGACAAGATCGCCGAGCTGGCCGACCTGCGCGCCCAGATCGAGTGGCACATGATCGGGCCGCTGCAAAGCAACAAGACGCGTGTGGTGGCCGAGAGCTTCGACTGGGTGCACACCATCGACCGGCTCAAGATCGCACAGCGCCTGAGCGAGCAGCGCCCGGCGCATCTGTCGCCGCTGCAGGTGTGCATCCAGGTCAACACCAGCGGCGAGGCCAGCAAGAGCGGCGTGGCGCCCGAGGAAGCCCTGGCGCTGGCCCAGGCCGTGAGCGCCCTGCCCCGCCTGACGCTGCGCGGCGTCATGGCCCTGCCCGCACCGACCGACGACCCGGCGTTGCAAAAAGCGCAACTGCACGCGGTGCGTGTCGTGTTTGATGACCTCAAATTCAAGGGTTTGCCCCTGGACACCTTGTCAATGGGGATGAGCGCTGATCTGGAGGCCGCCGTGGAAGAGGGATCCTCCATGTTGAGGGTGGGTACGGCCCTATTTGGGAACCGTTAATGCCAAATTAAGATGAGCTCGTCTCATAAGGACCTTGGTATGGACGATCCGCGAGCCCCCCACTATTTGTTGGTTGATGACCACAGCCTGATCCGCGAAGGCATGATGCAGGCCATTCGCAGCCTGGACCCGTCTGCGCGTTTCTCGCATGCCAACACGCTGCAAGGCGCCTTGAGCAAGCTGGTTGATGCCGGCATCGACGACCCGATCGACGTGGTCCTGCTGGACCTGGGCCTGCCCGACAGCCGTGGCATGGCCACGCTGCAGGCCGTGCGGGCCGCCGCACCAACCCAGCGCATCGGCATCATCACCGGGCAAAGCGACGTGCAGATCGCCCTGGAATGCATCCACCACGGCGCCTCGTGCTTCATCCCCAAGCTGGCCGAGATCGACGGCTTCATGAACGCGCTGCGGGCGCTGGTTGAAGGCCGCCTGCACTTCCCCTCGGAGTTGCTGTCGCCCAGCGACGTGGAATGGCCTGCGCCGGCCGACGACACCCCGCCCCGCGTGATCCGCCTGACGCCGCGCCAGAAGGACGTGCTGCAGTGGATCCTCAAGGGCTGCACCAACCACGCGATCGCCACGGCCCTGGGCATCAGCGCCGAGACCGTCAAGCTGCACGTCAGCGCGATCTTCCGCGCCTACGGTGTGCACAGCCGCACACAGCTGGTGCTGCTGTGCTCGCGCAGCCCGTCCGCCCTGCCTTCGTCGGACGACGATGACGCGCCGCTCACCCAGCCTCAAGCTCTGAACGAACCGGCGCGGGAAAACGCTGCGTGAGCATCCTGCGGCGCTCGCTTCGGGGCCTGTCTCCGATCGAGGCCCGCATCGACCTGCAGATGCTGCAGGACAGCTGGCGCACGTCCCCTGGTGGCCTGATCGGCCAGTTCATCGGCCTGATCGTGCTGGGCTGGATGATCCACGACTGGCCTGTGCCGCGCTGGCACTGGATGTTGCCCGCCACCGGGCTGATCTCCGTCTGGGGCACCGCCGTGATGATGGCGCGGCACTTTCGCCGCTTCGGCATCCCGGCCTCCGGCTATGAGCGCTGGCGACTGAGCCTGCTGTGGTGGCACGGCGCGCAAAGCCTGTTGTGGGGCCTGATGGCCATTGCGCTGCTGGGCGTGGCCAACGCGGGCTGGAAGCTCACCTTCGTGGCGGCCATCATCGTGTATGGCTACACCATCATGCTGGTGGTCGTGCACGACTGGGCCGTGGCCTTTCTGGGCAGCGGGCCACTGTTGATCATGGCTGCGGGCCGCCTGCTGGTGGACCAGGAGCCCAGCTCCAACTACCTGGCCGTGGTGATGACCGTGTCGCTGATCACCTGCATGATCGTGTCGATGGGCATCAGCCGCCGCCTGCGCGAGGGCGCCTTGCTGCGTCATGAAAACGCCGACCTGGTGCTGCAGCTGCGCGACGAGATCAACAAGGTCACCCAGGCCAAGGCCCGCGCCGAGACCGCCGACCGCCAGAAAGGCGAGTTCTTTGCGTCAGCCAGCCACGACCTGCGCCAGCCCCTGCACGTGATGATGCTGCTGAGCAGCGCGCTCAAGCCCCATGTGGACCTGCAAGAAGGCGCCCCCCTGCTGGCCAAGATCCACACGGCCCTGGGCTCGCTGAGCACCATGTTCGAGAAGATGTTCGACGTGGCCCGCATCGACGCGCAACGCATCGACTACCGCGCCCAGGCCCTGCCGCTGGCCGCACTGTGGTCAAGGCTGGACAACGAGTTCTCGGTGCTGTGCGAAAACAAGGGCCTGCGCTGGCGCATGGACGCAACCGATGACTGGGTGCAGGCCGACCCGCATGTGCTGGAGCGCATCCTGCGCAACCTGCTCAACAACGCGGTGCGCTACACGGAGACCGGCGAGGTGCGCCTGAGGGCGCGTGCGCGCGGCCCGTCGATCATGTGCCAGGTATGGGACACGGGGGTGGGCGTGCAACGCCAGCACCGCCACCGCATCTTCGAGGACTACTTCCAGGCCTATAACCAGGGGCGGCGCAGCAGCGAAGGCTTAGGCCTGGGCCTGGCCGTGGTGCGGCGCCTGAGCATGCTGGGGCCCACGCCGGTTACCCTGCTGTCCAGACCGGGGCGGGGTTCGTGCTTTTCGGTGCGCCTGCCGCGCCTGATCCCTGCAGGCTCGGAGGGACTGGTGACGCGCCATGCCGAAGCGCCTGCACGGCCGGCCGCCGGCAAACCCGAGGCAGCGCCAGAAAAACGCGGCAAGACGGGCGGCGTGATCGTGCTGATCGATGATGAACCCGAAGTGCTGGACGGCACCTCGCTGGTGCTGCGGCAACAAGGCTGGCAAGTGGCCGCAGCCAGCACACCCGATGGCGCCCTGGACGCCGTCATCCACCTGCAGGAAAGCGGCGTGATGCCCGAGGGCGACATGCCGGTGGCCCTGATCAGCGATCACCGCCTGGGCCTGTCGGTCAATGGCCTGGATGTCATCAAGCAGCTGCGTTATGAGTTTGGCGACGAGCTGCCGGCGTTTTTGCTGACCGGCGAGGCCACGCCCGGGCTGGCGACCGATGCCCAGGCTGCGCGCGTGCACCTGCTGCACAAGCCCATCCAGGCCGACCGCCTGCTGCGCCTGCTGAAAGAGGCCACCGCAGATGCGGCATGATGGCGGGTTATGAGCACCCCCACGACCACCCCCATCGACATCGCTTTCATCGGCGGCGGCAACATGGCCACGGCCATCATCGGCGGCCTGCTGCGCCAGGGCCGCGCCCCGGCCTCCATCCTGGTCATTGACCCGATGGCCGAGCAACGCACGCGCCTGACCCAGACCTTGGGCGTACAGACGGCAGAAGGCCCTAGTCCCGCGCTGACCCAGGCGCGCACGGTGGTGTGGGCTGTCAAGCCGCAGCAGTTCAAGGACGCCGCCCATACCTATGCCAAGCTGACCGGCCACGCCCTGCACTACAGCGTGATGGCCGGCCTGCGCACCGAGGACATGGCCCGCATGCTGGGCACCGCCCGCATCGTGCGCGCCATGCCCAATACGCCGGCCTTGGTCGGCCAGGGCATGACAGGCCTGTTTGCCCGCGCCGAGGTCAACGCTGCGGAACGCGAGGCGGTTCAGCACATGGTGGAGCCCACGGGGCAGGCCATGTGGGTTCAGCAGGAAGCTGATCTGGATGCGGTCACGGCCTTGTCGGGCTCGGGGCCGGCCTATGTGTTCTATTTCGTGGAGGCCATGATGCAGGCCGCGCAGGACATGGGCCTGAGCGCCGAGCAGGGCCGCCAACTGGCGCTGGCCACCTTTGGTGGCGCCACCACACTGGCCGCGCAATCCACGGATGCGCCTTCGGTGTTGCGTGAGCGCGTGACGTCCAAGGGCGGCACGACGTATGCCGCGTTAACCAGCATGGAAGAGGCGGGCGTCAAGGCGGCTTTCATTGCGGCCATGCGTGCGGCGCAAAAGCGGGCGGGTGAACTGGGGGATGAGTTCGGGCGCTGAAATGCGCCGATCGCCTTTGATTCGCTTGTTGCGTGCAGCGAGTCAACCGTTTTGTCGGGGCAGCGCGGGGCGCGGGCGGAGCCGGTAGCCGGCTCCACCCTTTATCGCCCCGCTGGTGGCATGCCAAGAAAGAGGGTTGCGGCATGCGGAGAGCAGGGTGAAACAGGATGAGTCGGTGGGTGCTGGGCGATTTCGGTGGCGTCGAGGAGCACAGCGGCGAGCTTGGCGTGCGCAGCACTTCTCCATCATCTGACTCGCTGGGACTGTTTGACCAGAGCGAACGCAGTTCGCGGCGGGAGTTTCCCAGCGCAAGCTCGCCGCGCGCACCGCAGAGCAGTCCTGCGCAGCGGGACCGCCAACGTATGAGCCCGGCGCCCACCGACTCATCCGCACCCTGCGGCGCCCCTAAAAAGCTTCAGCCTCCAACCGCCGACACAGCCGTGAACGGATGCGGCCAAGCCGTATCCGCCACCACGCCCAGCCACACCGTCAGCCCCAACCAATGGTTGAGCCGGAAAGCCTTGAAGCAGTCCTCACGCACTCGGCTTTTGATCAACCAGCCATGCCACAGCGCCTGCCCTGCAGCCACCGCCAATGACAGCTCATAGAAAACGCCACGCCCACTGAGTTGCCCCACGTGGTACCAGCACACCAGGCACAAGGCATAAAAGCCCATCACCCCGATCACATCGAAGCGCCCCAGCGTGATGGCCGAAGTGCGGATGCCGATCTTGAGGTCATCGTTGCGGTCGACCATGGCGTATTCGGTGTCGTAAGCCAGCACCCAGGCCAGGTTACCCACCACCAGCCACCACACCACCGCGGGCACCTGCTGCTGGATGGCCGCGTACGCCATCGGGATGCCGAAGCTGAAAGCCACACCCAGTACCGCTTGCGGCATCGAGAAAAAGCGCTTGGTGTAGGGATAGATGATGGTGACGGCCAGCGCACCAAAGGACAGGGCAATCGTCAGGGTATTGGTGGTGAGCACCAGCGCGAAGGCCAGCAGCGACAACACCGCGCCCACGCCCAGCGCCTCCTTCACCGAGATGCGCCCGCTGGTAACGGGGCGTTGTGCCGTGCGCTGCACGTGCAGGTCAAAGTCCTTGTCGGCCACGTCGTTGACGGCACAGCCCGCGCTGCGCATCAGGATCGTGCCCAGCGTGAAAACCAGCAGCAGATGCCAGCCCGGAAAGCCACCTGCCGCCAGCCACAAGGCCACATAGGTGGGCCACAGCAGCAGCAGCCAGCCCTGCGGGCGATTCCAGCGGATGAGATCGAGGTACAGCGACCAGCGGTCGCGCAAGGTCAGGGTGTTCACGCGCGCATTATCCTAGGGATAGGTTGACCCTTGGCCTGCATGCTAGATTGATTTTGCACGGTATGAAACTCGACATGAGTCGCCTCCCCGTGCCCCAATCAACACACGTCAGGAGAGATCATGCAATCCACATGCAGACTGGTTGTTCTGGCCGCACTGGCCCTTGCCTCTAACGCCACCTGGGCTGCGGACTATGCCTTGTCGCCCACCGGTGACGCCGTGGTCCGGCTGACACCGCAGGCCAGCATCGGCGCGGGCACGCTCAATACCGCACTGCTGCCATCAGGCTGGACCAGCGCGACGGGATCGGGCGGGACGATGTCCGTCACCTCCTACAACGCGGGCTTCAGCGGGGCGACGGGTGGTGGCCAGATCAATGCCTTGTTCAATCTGGGCGCAGCGGCTCCCGCCGGCAGCTACATCGAATGGGTGCAGGTGCTCAACACCAATGTGCCCCTGGGCGGCAACACCTCGCCCTATCTCGATAACGCGGCCAACACCGCCAAGCCCTTCTACTCGCTGACGGCCGCCAACACGACGCCCGGCTTGCCCGCCGGCCAGCTCAATTTCTACGACTTCTCCAAGCGCGACCCTGCCTTGCTGACATCGACCAACCCCATCACCTGGAGTGCCAACCTGTACCCCGTTGTGGCTGACGCCGCCAACAAGCTGACCGTCTACAACGGCACATCATGGGGCTGGACGATGAAGAAGGCCATGGTGGGCAACACGACCGGCACCTTCACCAACCCGGCGCCGGGCACGGCGGTGGTCAGTGGCGTCGGCACCTCGTCGTTCTCGTGGGGATCTGGCAACCCGAGTTCATTGAGCTTTGCAGCCTCAACCTTTGACACCTCACCCAACACGGTGTTCAAGCTCGGCACGCTCACCTTCCACAACGGCACCATCACCAGCAACAGCGGTGCAGACGCCGTCACCTTCAACGCCAAGCTGCACTTCGACAACGTGCCCGAGAAGGACTTCGCGCTCTCGTCGGTGTTCTCGCTGCTCAACACCCCCAACACCAACGACCCCGTCGCCAGCGCCGATCAGGTCTCGATCGGCAGTTGGGGCTACACCTTCAATGTGCTGGAAGGCGCCACGGCGTCGGTCGACGTGATGGCCAAGCTGTCGACTGGCCTGACGCCATCGTCGGCCGGCACGCAAAGCGGTGCCGCGCTCATCGGGGCAGACCCGTTTGAACCCAGCCCCGACTACAAGCTGACGATCGTGGGACTGGCCAACCCGACCTCGGGTGGCTTCGTGACCTCGGTGCCGGAAGCTGAGGCCTGGGCCTTGTTCTCTGCCGGCCTGCTCGTGTTGGCCGTGCGCCTGCGCCCGCGTCAAACGCGACGTGCGCGCCGCTGAGGCACGGCCGCGATGCGCATGAGACTGTACTGGCATGGCGCATTTGCGGTTTGTGCATTCGCGGCCTGCAGCATGAGACCTGTCGACGCCTCCCCCCCGGTGGGCATGATGGTGCTGCAGCACGTCGGGGCGGAAGACGCCGCCCTGCCCCGCATTGAGTTCACGACGGCGCCGCCGGGCCCTGCGCTTGCGCGCGTGGTGGTGGTCCAGGTCACGCCCCAGACCTACCAATCCCTGTGTCAGGCGGTGACAGCCAGCCACACCGTCACGACGCCGACATGGCGAACAGGTACATTCGAGCTGCAGGCCAGCGGGTGCCAGGCCGGCGTGCAGGCAGCTGTGGTCCGCCACATCGAGCCGGAGACATTCCTCCAGTTGCTCGATCTGGTGCAAGGCGCGGGGACGCCATCGCAGCCCGTGCCCGAGGTGATGGCCCGTATTGGCCGCATCGTCCGCAACGCCAACCGCATGAATTAAGAAGGACCATCCGGCTCTCATGAAAACCTTGCTGATGTACGAACGCCTGGTCGCACTCGACCGTGAACAACACCGCGCGCTGCGCGTCCACCAGGGTGCGGGCCGCCTGGGCTTCGCGCGCGAGACCAACTCGATGCTGCTGGCCGCCTCCGAGCTGCCGCTGGCCGCGCTGGACTACCCCTGCGTGTTCGTGCAGTCCGAAGCCGGCCACACGCTGGTGGCCATCGTGGGCCTGCGCGACAAGGAAAACCTGTTGATCGAGCCCGACGGCAGTTGGGTCGAGCAGCACTATGTGCCCGCCTTTGTGCGCCGTTACCCCTTTGTGCTGGCCGAGCAGCCCGGCAACGCGCAGATGACCATCTGTGTGGACGAAGCTTTCGATGGCCTGGACCAGGCCCAAGGCGAGGCCCTGTTCGATGCACAAGGCCAGGACACACCTTATCTGCAGCAACTGCAGCAGTTCCTGTTGTCCTACCATCAGGACATGCTGGCCACCGCCCGTTTCGCCCAGCATCTGGCCGACCTGGGTCTGCTGGTCGAACGCAGCATCGACTGCAAGATCAATGGCGAGAGCCTCACGCTCAATGGCTTCAAGGTGGTGGACGAAGTCAAACTACGTGCGCTGCCGGCCGACGCCGTTCAAGCCCTGTTTGCCTCAGGTGCCCTGGGTTGGGTGCATGCCCACCTGCTGTCGCTCAACAACGTGAACAAGCTGGGCGCGCGCCTGGGCCACAAGTTGCTTGCGGCGCAAGCGGCGGCAAGCAACGCGACGACCCACTGAGCGCGGGCACGCCCAGGACGCCTGCGGGGGCACCGGGACCGCACCGAGTGGAACGGGCCTGGTCCCACAGCCCCCAGATCCCCGGTCCCGGCTTATGGCGCCTTGGGCACCTGGCTGGCATCGGCCGCGGTGGCCGCGTTAGCCGTGACAGTCGATGCGCCAGCCTGCCACCCACCACCCAGCGCCTTGTAGACGCTGATGTGCGCCTGCTGGCGCGCCAGTTGGGCAGAGATCAAGGCCTGCTGCGCCGAGAACAAGGCGCGCTGCGCATCCAGCAGATCCAGCTGGCTGGCCACGCCGGTGTCGTAGCGCAAGGTCGACAAACGCAGCCGCGCGGCTTCAGCCTGCGCCTGGGCCAGTTGGGCCTGGGCCTGATCGGCATAAGTGCGGCGGGCCACCAGGGCATCGGCCACTTCCTTGAACGCCGTCTGGATGGCCTTGTCGTACTGCGCGACAGCGATGTCGCGCTTGACCTTGGCCGCGTCCACACCCGCCGCCCCACGGCCCGCATCGAAAATCGGCAGCGTGATCGAGGGCGAGAAGCTCCAGGCATTGCGGCCATCGTCGAACAGGCCGGACAGGGAATCACTGACCACACCGGCGCTGGCCGTCAGGCTGATGCGCGGGAAGCGCGCCGCACGGGCCGCACCAATGTTGGCGTTGGCCCCGATCAGCTGTTGCTCGGCCTGGGCGATGTCCGGGCGCTGCAGCAGCACGTCCGATGACAGGCCCACAGGCAGCTCGCTCAGATCAGGCCAGAGCGTGGCCTGCACGATCTGCGCAGCGGCCTGGCTGTCCTTGCTGGTGGCCGCAGCCTGCATGCTGTTGCCCTCAGGCACGGGTGGCAAGAGGTCGGCCGGCGCTGCGCTGCCCAGCAACAGGGTCAGGGCATTGAGGTCCTGTGCCCATTGGCGTTGCGCCTGGGCACGGGTCACGCGGGCGGCCTCGACCAGGGACTGCGCCGAGCGCAGGTCCAGCTCATTGAGCACGCCGCTGTCGAACTTCAGCTGCTGCAGCTTGAACGAGTCCTGGCGGGTGGTGAGCGTCTGCTCGGTCAGGGCCAGTTGCCAGCGGTCCGCCCACAAGGCGTAGTAGGCATTGGCCACCGCAGCCACCAGGCTGATGTGCACCGTCTTGCGGGCTTCTTGCGAGGCCACCACCTGCGCCGAGGCCGCTTCACTCAAGGCCTTGACGCGGCCGAACAGGTCCAGCTCGAAAGCCGAGACCGTGACGCCACCCGTCACCGATGTCGTCAAGGGATAAGGCGACACGGTCGAAGGCTGGCGCGTGCCGCTGATGCTGCCGTTCAGCGTCGGGAAGCGGTCGGCGTTCTGGATCTGATAGGCCGCGCGCAGCTGGTCGATGTTGAGCACCGCCACGCGCAGGTCGCGGTTGTTGTCCAGCGCCAGGCGGATCAGGCCTTGCAGACGCGCATCCGGAAAGTAGCTGGCCCAAGGCAGATCGACCACGGCGCGCGCGTCGGTGCCTGCACTGGCTGCCCCACTTGCAACCTCTTGTGGCAACTGCGCCGGCACTGCCAGGGCAGGCCGTTCATACACCGGCACCATAGAGCAGCCCGACATCAGCAGCACGGCGCTGGCAACAAGGGCGCTCAGCAAGGCCGGGCGCATGGCCGGCTTGAAGGACGTGAACTGCTTATTCATGTTGAGACTCCACTGCAGCGGCTGCGGTTTCCGCACGAGCCGGTTTGGCCGGGAAGAAGCGACGCACCACCACGAAGAACACGGGCACGAAGAACACGGCCAGCACGGTGGCGGCAATCATGCCGCTCATCACGCCGGTACCGATGGCACGCTGGCTGGCCGCGCCCGCACCGCTTGAGATCACCAGGGGCAACACGCCCAGGATGAAGGCCACCGAGGTCATGATGATCGGGCGGAAGCGCAGGTGGCAAGCCTGCATTGTGGCGTCCAGCACGCTCATGCCCTTGCTCTGCAGCTCACGGGCGAACTCGATGATCAGGATGGCGTTCTTGGCCGACAAACCGATGATGGTGATCAGGCCCACCTTGAAGAACACGTCGTTGGGCAGGTCGCGCAGGTTGGCACCCAGCAGCGAACCCAGCACGCCCAGCGGCACCACCAGCATCACCGCGAACGGGATGGACCAGCTTTCATACAGTGCGGCCAGGCACAGGAACACGGCCAGCAGCGAGAAAGTCAGCAAGGTGGTGGCTTGCGAGCCCGACAGCTGCTCCTCACGCGACAACCCGGTCCACTCGATGCCAATGCCCGGGGGCAGCTTGGCCGCCATCGCCTCCATTTCGGCGATGGCCTGCCCGGTGGACGAGCCCGGTGCCGCGTCACCCGCCAGACGGATGGCAGGGTAGCCGTTGTAACGCACCGCCTGCATCTGCCCGGTGACCCAGCGTGCCCGCACGAAGGACGACAACGGCACGCTCTGGCCCTGGCTGTTGCTCACGTTGAGCTGCAGGATCTGCTCGGGCTGCATGCGCGCCTGGGCATCGGCCTGCACCACCACACGTTGCAGACGCGCCTGGTTGGGGAAGTCGTTGATGTAGGACGAGCCCAAGGCGGTGGACAGCGTCGAGCTGATGGCATCGAAGCTCACGCCCAAGGCATAGGCCTTCTCGCGGTCGATGTCCAGTTGCACCTGCGGTGCGTCTTCCAGGCCATCAGGGCGCAAACCCGTCACCACCTTGCTCTCGCGCGCCATGCCCAGCAACTGGTTGCGCGCAGCCAGCAAGGCATCGTGCCCCAGGCCGCCACGGTCCTGCAGGCGCAGGGCAAAACCGGTGGCGTTACCCAACTCGCGGATGGGTGGTGGGTTCAGCGGGTAGATAAAGGCATCGCGGATGCCCATCAGGGCACCAAAGGCGCGCTTGGCCAGGGCTTGCGAGGAGTGCGCTTCGCCCTTGCGCTGGTCGAAGTCCTTCAGGGTGACAAAGCCCAGGGCCGCATTCTGGCCGGTACCAGAGAAGCTGAAGCCGACCACGCCCACCACGGAAGCCACCTCGGGTTGCTTCATGAAGTAGTCCTCCACCTGCGCGATCACGGCCTCGGTGCGAGGGGTCGTGGCGCCTGGCGGCAGTTGCACGTTAACGATCAGGTTGCCCTGGTCTTCATTGGGCAGGAAGGCAGACGGCATGCGCACATACAACCAGCCCACCACGCCCACGATCAGCACGTACACGATCAGCACACGGCCACCGCGGCGCACCAGCTTGGCCGCCAAGCTCTCGTAGCCATGCGTGGTCGAGGTGAAGAAGCGGTTGAACCAGCCGAAGAAGCCACCCTTTTCATGGTGGTCATCGGGCACGGGCTTGAGCAGCGTGGCGCACAAGGCCGGCGTCAAGGACAAGGCCAGGAAGGCCGAGAACAGCATCGAGGCCACCATCGATAGCGAGAACTGGCGATAGATGTTGCCCACCGAGCCCGCAAAGAAGGCCATCGGGATGAACACCGACACCAGCACCACGGTGATGCCGATGATGGCGCCGCTGATCTGGCCCATGGCCTTCTTGGTGGCTTCGTAAGGCGACAGGCCCTCTTGGGCCATCAGGCGCTCGACGTTCTCCACCACCACGATGGCATCGTCCACCAGGATACCGATGGCCAGCACCATGCCGAACATGGTCAGCACGTTGATCGAGAAGCCCGCCACCGACATCACACCGAAGGTACCCAGCAGGGCCACCGGCACCACCAGGGTCGGGATCAGCGTGTAGCGGAAGTTCTGCAGGAACAGGTACATCACCAGGAAGACCAGCACCACGGCTTCGACCAGCGTCTCCACCACCTGGCTGATCGACACCTGGATGAAGCCCGAGGTGTCATACGGGAAGGAGTAACTCACGCCCTGCGGGAAGTACTTCTGCAGCTCGACCATGCGCGCCTTGACCAGCTTGGCGGACTCCAGCGCGTTGCCTGTGGGCGAGAGCTGCACGGCCATGCCGACAGCCGGCTTGCCATTGAGGCGGGCGTAGGTGCCATAGGTCTGGCCGCCCAGCTCCAGGCGGGCCACATCCTTGAGGCGCACGGTCGAGCCGTCCGACTTGGCGCGCAGCACGATGTTGGCGAACTGGTCGACGTTTTCAAGCTGGCCATTGACCACCACGGTGGCGGTCATGGTCTGGTCGATCAGGTTGGGGCGATCACCCAGGGCGCCGGCAGGCACCAGGCTGTTCTGTGCCTTGATGGCGGCGTTCACTTCCGCCACGCTCAGGCCATAGGACACCAGCTTGGCCGGGTCCACCCAGACACGCATGGCGCGCTCGGTGCCGTAGAGCTGCACCTGGCCGATGCCCTTGACACGTTGCAGCTCGGGCAGGATGTTGCGCGAGGCGTAGTCACCCAGGGCCACGGGGTCATACGCCGTGTTGGTGGACGACAGCATCACGAACAAGAGCACGTTGCTGCGCGACTTGTCGACCTTCACGCCCTGCTGCGTCACGGCAGCGGGCAGGCGCGGCGAGGCGCGTGACAGGCGGTTCTGCACATCCACCTGGGCCAGGTCGATGTTGGTGCCCGTCTCGAAGGTGACGGTGATCGAGCCCGTGCCGTTGGCCTGGCTGACCGATTCCATATAGGCCAGGCCGGGCGAGCCGTTGAGCTCCTGCTCGATCACGCTGATGACGCTTTCGTCCAGCGTCTTGGCTGAAGCACCGGGGTAAGTGGCACTGATGACCACGGAAGGCGGCGCCACCGTGGGGTACTGCGCGATCGGCAGCTGGGTGATGGCCACCCCGCCGAACACCAGGATGAACAGCGCGATCACCCAGGCAAAGATGGGCCTGTCAATGAAAAAACGGGGCATGGCGGCGCTCCTCTCAGCGTGAAGCAGCAGCCGATGCAGCCGACGACGCAGCGGCGGCAGGCGCAGCCTGCTGAGGCGACCACGGCACAGCCTTCACGGGCGCCTTGGGGTTCATCATCTTCTGGAAGCCATCGACCATGACCTGCTCGCCAGCCTTGAGGCCGCCCAGCACGATCCACTCGTTGCCGCGCGCACCGCCCAGCTTGACGGGCCGTGGGCTGACCTTGCCTTCGGCGTCCACCACCATCACGGTGTCACCCTGGCTGCCACGGGTCACGGCCTGCTGGGGCAGCAGCATGCCGCCATCCACCTGGGCCTGCTCAAGGCGCACACGCACATACATGCCGGGCAGCAGCAAGCCTTGCGGGTTGGGCAACTCGGCGCGCAGCGAGACCTGGCCGGAGGTCGGGTCCACACTCAAATCAGAGAACAACAGCTTGCCCTGCAAGGGGTACTCGGTGCCATCGTCCAGCACCACGCGCACCGCGGCGGCCTGGTTGCCGAGCTTCTTGATGGTGCCCGCTTCCATGGCCTTCTTGAGCTTGATGACGTCGTTGGCCGACTGGGTGAAGTTCACGTACAAAGGGTTGACCTGCTGGATCAAGGCCAGTTGGGTGGCCTCACCCTGGCCCACCAGCGCGCCTTCGGTCACCAGTGCACGGCCGATGCGGCCCGAGATGGGGGCCGTCACCGAGGCGTAACCCAGGTTGATGCCGGCGGTCTGCACGGCGGCCTTGGCAGACGCCACATCGGCCTGGGCCTGGCGTTGTGCCACCTGGGCGTTGAGGTACTCCTGCGGGCTGATGGCCTTGGCGGCCTGCAGCGGCTGATAGCGGTCAGCCAGGGCGGTGGCTTGGGCCAGATTGGCTTCGGCCTTGGCCAGGGTGGCACGGGCGCTGTCCAGCGCGGCCTTGTAGGTGCTGGCATCGATCTGGAACAGGGCTTGCCCGGCCTTCACGTCTGCACCTTCGGTGAACTGGCGCTGCTGCAGGATGCCGGCCACGCGGGCACGGACCTGGGCGGTGCGCAGCGCTTCCAGGCGGCCCGGCAACTCGGCCATCACGGGCACGCTCTGCGTCTGCACCGTCACCACGCCCACCTGGGCGGGCGGCATGCCGCCACCGGCCTTGGCTGCGCCAGCGCCGGCCTGCTGGTCCTTCTGGCCGCAACCGGTCAGGAAAGACGCGGCCACCGCACACAAGGCCAGCACGCCAACGGCATTGGCCGTCCAGCGCCACAACTGGTCCTTGTTCAACAAGGGTGCCTTCGCTGCAGCCACCACGTTATTTTCTTCTTGTGAAACCGCCATCTCACGACTCGCCATGGGACACCTCTTGAAATACTTGCCTGGTCAACAATATGGTGAGTATACATACATGCTTGTATGTATGCTCAAGGATCAGCGACAATCACCCTCAGACTTCACGGTTTTCTTCATCCCGTCATGCGCCGTACCAAAGAAGATGCACAACACACCCGCGAGAGCCTGCTGGACGCGGCCGAGCGGCTGTTTGCCGAACGTGGCGTGTCTCGCACCTCCCTGCAGGACATTGCCAAGGCGGCCGGCGTCACACGGGGGGCCGTGTACTGGCACTTTCAGGACAAGGCCGAGCTGTTCAACGCGATGATGTCGCGCACCACCCTGCCGATGGAGGACACGCTCAAGTCCATCGACACCGAGCGCGAAGCCAACCCTTTGGCCGAACTTAAAGCTTCCATGATGGACGTGATGCGGCGCATTGCGCATGACCCGCGAACACAGCGGGTCTTTGACATCGCCACCCTGAAGGTTGAATACGTGGAAGAGCTCTCGGGCATCCGGGACCGGCATCTGAGCGTGCATGGCTCGTGCCAGAACCACGTCGAGGCCACCTTCCGCCGTGCCCAGGCCCTGGGGCAGATCCGGGCTGATCTGAACCTGCATGTGCTGGCCGTGACCTACATGGCCCTGGTCAATGGCCTGATCCACAACTGGATGCTCGACCAGAGCCGCTATGAGCTGGTCTGCGCGGCCGATGCGGGCATCGACCTGTTCCTCAACGGCCTGCGCTGAGCCCGCCTGAACGCCGTTCAGGCGCGGCGGGCCACCATGCCATCGGTGCGCTCGTCCAGGCTGGCCGACCCATCGGCATCGGGCCCATCCAGGTGGCGGTTGTCGGCCCACCCCACCAGGCTGAAGCCTTCGCCATTGAAGAGCAGGCGGTTGACGCTGGCATTGGTGATCTGCCAGTTGCGGGGCAAGTCCAGCTCCAGGCCATTGGCGGCGCGGTAGAAGCAATCGAGCACGCCACCGTGGGCCACCACAGCGATGCTTTGCCCTGGATGTTGCTGCGCCAGACGCGTGAGGGCGCTCAGGCAGCGGTCGTAGAAGGCTTGCAGCGTTTCGCCGCCTTCGGGGCCATAACCGGGATCTCGCTGACGCCAGCGGCGGGCTTCTTCAGGCCATTGCGAAGCCACCTCTTCCTGGGTCATGCCTTCGAAGCGCCCGAAGTGGCGCTCACGCAGGTTGCTGTCCAGGTTCAGTTGCAACTGGGCCACCTGAGCCACGGCCTCGGCCGTGTGCCGCGCGCGTGCCAGGTCGCTGCTGTAGATGGCATGGAGCTCTTCGTCCACCAGGGCCTGAGCCAGGCGCTCGGCCTGCCAGCGCCCCTTGTCATTGAGCGGGATGTCAATGTGACCCTGGATGCGGGCCTCGGTGTTCCAGGCGGTCTCGCCGTGGCGGATGACGAGCAGGCGGGTGACTTGATCTGACATGGTCAGAATCATGCCTCAGGATTGCTGCACTGCACAACACCCCGGCTGAATCACACACCCCAAACGATGGGTTTGCCGGCGGCCTGGGCCTCTTCGATCATCTTCATCAGCGGCCAGGCGCGTTTGCGCAGGCTGACGGCCTCGTCCTGGAAAGCGGGGTTCTTGGGGTCCTCGCTGTCCGGGGCCCCTTCGGCAGGCGGGGGCGCGTCGTCGCTCAAGGCGCGCAGGGCCTGCAGGGCCGCCGGCATGTCGGCGGGCTCCAGGATGCCCTTGGCTGAATCGGCCTTGCCAATGACTTTCAACAAGGCGTTCGCGTGGGCTTGCACCATCACCAGATCACCGGTGGCCTGACTTTTGAACTTGACGGGCATGAGGGGCGGCTTTCATCACAATCAATCGGGACGACGATCAGCTTACGCTCAAATTGACGCCCCGAGGGAGTCCGATTGCTGTGCCCATCCAGCCCGGCCTTGATCAGGGCGCAGCCACCTTCAGGCGGGCAGCGTCCAGCTTGTCCTGGTACTGGGCCTTGGTGTTCTCCAGCGTGACGCGGGCGGTCTGGATGAAGGGCTCCTTGCTGGCCAGGATGTCGCCCAGGCCTTTGTGCTCGTAGCGAGCCAACAAGTCGCTGCCCAGCTCGTACAGGGCCGCGTTCTGCGTGCGGCACTGGTCATGCTGATCGCTCACGTTTTTGAGGCTCGCTTGGGTGGACGCCAGGGTCGCGGCGGCCTGCTGACCTTGTTTGGTCGACTGCGCCTTGCTGTCATCCAGTGCCTTTTGCAGTTGGGCCACTTGCTGGGCGAGCTGCTCCTTGTCCTGCTTGAGCGTGCTCACCTCGGCCTCGAGCGTCTGCGCACGGCGGCTGGCCGCGCTGGCGGCGCGCCGCTGGGCTTGCGCGTCGCCTTGCGCGGATTGCAAGGTCGCGGCCATGGCAGCCTTGTCGGCGCTGGCCTTGGCCTGGGCGTCCTGCACGGCGGCGTCTTTCTCTTGCTGCTGTTGGCGTAGCTGCAGCTTGAGGCGGCGCAGTTGCTCCTGCTCGCGCTCACCCGAATCGGCCCAGGCATGCGTGGCCATGAACACGGCCAGCATCGCGGCCATCACCGGGCGCCAGCGCGCCTGGCGGGCCTGTTTGTCAGAAGCGCACATTGAGGTCCACCTGCACAGAGTTCACGCGGTATCGCGCATTGGGTTCGAACTGGTCATTGATGGGCGAATCGATGGTGCGCGAGGACAGGTAACGCAGGCCCAGGTTGGTATTGCGGTACAGGCCATACGTGACGCCCAGGGTGTAGCCCTGCACATTGGTGCCGCCCAGACCAAGGTCGCTGTCATTGAAGGCGTCCAGCACGGCGTCCGAGCCCAGGTAGCGGTAGGACACGGCTGCTTGCCATTGGCCCGGGTCACGCACCTCGGCGGCGCCAAACGCGGCCTTGAGCTGGTAGCCCTTGTCCTTGCCACCAGGCTCGACGTTCAGGCCCGAGCGGCGCTTGAAGTCAGCGGCATCAAAGGCGGTGTTCTTCACGAACTCGGTCGACAGCAGCAGGCTGTAGGGGCTGAAGTGCGTGAACTCGGCCGAGGCGGTCAGCACAAGCGGCTTGAACTGGTAGGCCAGGCCCCACACCGGCGCCAGGTTGGATGGCGATGCCGGGTTGGTCTCGAACAGGGTGTTGCCCTTCTGGCGCAGGCCCGCGGCGTATTCGTACTGGCCATAGGTGGCGCCGGGCGAGAAGGTGCTGCCCGACACGGTGTAGTCCTGGTCCTGGCGGCCTGCCAGGTTCTTGTACTGGTAGTAGGCCAGGCCGAACTTCAACCTGGTGCGCTCGGCAGGCACCCAGCTGGCACCGGCCTGCGCGCCATACAACCAGCGACCACCACGGGTGGGGGGCGACTCTTCGCGCAAGGGGAAAGCACCCACCGTGGCAAAAGGCACGAAGGTGGCTTCAGGCTGTTCCCAGCGGGCGGTGGTGGCCAGGCCTTCGAAGTTGAGGTTCTCGCTCCAGACCATGTCGGTGCTGAACCAGGGGTTGGGGAAACGGCCTGCCAGCACGTCCACGCCTTCAACCGGGGTCAAACGCACGAAGGCGCGGTCCACCAGCAAGGGGTATTTGTTGAAGCCCTGGCCCAGGGTCTGGTTGGTGGAGACACGGTCCGTTGTGCTGCCCGTGGCCAGGCGCACGCCCACGCCCACCTCGTCGGACACCTTGGCGGTGATGCCCAGGCGCAAGCGGATGCGCTCGCGGTTGCGGTTGTCGGTGGTCGAGCCCGTGGCCACGCCCGAGTTGCCCGCCAGGTAACTGGCGAAATCAGCAGAACGGATGATGCCGTCGTTGAGGTCTTCACTGGCCAGGTAGTTGTAGGCCGGCGTGTTGCTGTTGCCAGCGTGGTCAGCCTGATAGCGGAAGCGGAAGTCGCCATCAACCTTGATGCGGTCCACCCAGGCCGGCGAGGCATTGGGCACGCCCCAGCGCTCGGCGCGGGCCTGCGTGAGCACCTCTTCCTTGACCTCGTTGCGGATCTGCGCCTTCATGGCGTCTGACACATAAGGGATGCGCTGCACGGGCTTGGCATCGGCCGTGGGGGTGGCCGGTGTCGCCGCTGCAGCCTGTGCAGGTGCCGACTGTTTGGCCTGCGCCTGCTTGAGCATGGCATCAGCCGCATCACGGCTGAGCACGCCCTTGTCCACCAGGGCGTTGATCAGGCCCAGCGTGGTCTGACGCAGGGCTTCGAGTGATTCGCGTTCGTCTGCATGGGCCAGGCCGGCATTCATGGCCAGACTCAGGGCCAGGCTCAGGGTGGTCAGCTTCGGCCACCAGCTTGTGTTCAAGGGTTTCATAGCTTCACTTCAAGGGTCAACCGGTCATGCGGTTGGAGATGCCCAGCCGCACCGGCTGGCGGATGCCTGCTGGCATGTCGGAAACGGGAGGCAGGCGCGCGAACGAATCGCGCAAGGCCTGATCGATCTTGTCGTCGCCAGTCGGGGCGTCGAGCTGCACGCGCTGGATCACGCCGTGCTCGTCCAGCCAGACGCTGACCTTGACGCGGTAGTCACCCAGCTTGATGGACTTGTCACGCGCCAGTGCCAGCTGGATGTGCTTTTGCAGGCGGCGACCGAACAGGGCCTCCTGCAAGCGGTCGCCACCGCCCTGCCCTGTGCCGATCTCGCCCTTCTGGTAGTCGTTGTTCACGGCACCGGCAGAGAAGGCGCTGGGGCCATCGCCGGCTGCGCCCTCCATCTTGAGTTGCTCGGGCTCGGGCGCCTTGTCCAGCGGCTTTTGCTCTTCCTGCTGGGGCTGGGGCTTTTGCTCCTTGATCTCGGGCTCGGGCTTTTTTTCCTGCGGAGGCGGGGGCGGTGGGGGCGGCGTGTCAGGCAGGACCGCGATCTTCACGGTCTGGCGCTTGGGGCCGCTGGCGCCCGAATGGAATGCGCTCACGGCCCAATAGATCAAGCCTGCCAGCGCGAGCAATGCGCCCAGCAAGGCGAGCTTGCTACCCCAGCCTGCACCGTCGTCGTCCTGAAGGTCATCGGCCACAGCCATGCCTGCTCCTCACGTGCCGATGCGGGCTGTGACCAGCCCCATCGACACTTCCAGCTTGTTGCACAGGTCGATGACGGCCACAACCTTGGCGTACTGCGTGCGCGCGTCACCCTTGATGGCCACGCTCATCTTGGCGTCCTCGGCCTTGGCTTGCTGCAGACGCGTCTCCAGCTCAGCCAGGCTCACAGGCACGCCATTGAGGGCCAGCGTGCCCTCAGGCAGCACCTGCACCACCTTGAGGGGGTGCTTCTCGGTGCTGGGCTTGTTGCTGGGCTTGGGCATGTTGACGCTCAGGCCTTGCACCGAAGCGGTCGTCATCAGGATGAACACCACGAGCAGCACGTACGCCAGGTCCAGCATGGGCGTGACGTTGATGGTGTCGTAGGGTTTGGCGTCGTCTTGAACTTGCATGGGGTGTTCCGCCTTTATTGCAGGCGCTTGGTCGCCAGGCCGATCTCGGTGATGTCGAGCTTCTTGGCGATCTCCAGCACAGCCATGACCTTGTCGTATTGCGTGGCCGCATCGGCCTTGAGCACCACAGGCAAGGCCGGGTTGGCGGCCTTGTACTGCGCCAGCGAGGACTGGAGCTGGTCCAGGCTCACAGGGTAGGCATCCAGATAGACCTGGCCATCGGCGGTGATCGTGATGCCACGCGTTTGCGGCTTGGCCAGGTTGTTGGTGGCCTGGGTCAAGGGCGGCTGGACCTTCACGCCCTGCACGGAGGCCGTGGTCATGATGATGAACGTCACCAGCAACACGTACGCGAGGTCCAACATCGGGGTGATGTTGATGTCGTCGTAAGGCTGGTTATCCGCTTTGACGTCGCCGGCCATGGCTTGCCCCTGTTCAGCGAGCGCCGTAGGTTTCGGCCACGCGCGTCACGAACTCATCGACGAAGATCTGCATGTCCGACGAGATGTTCTTGATGCGCGCTGCCAGGTAGTTGTAGCCAAACAGCGCAGGGATGGCCACGCCCAGGCCCGCCACCGTGGCCAACAGGGCCGCCGCGATGCCGGGAGCGATGGCATTGACGTTGACGTCGCCCGCCGCGGCAATGGCCGCGAAGGTGATCATCACGCCCACCACGGTGCCCAGCAGGCCCAGGAACGGGCCGCCGGAGATGGCGATGGTCAGCAGCACCATCTTGGAGTTCAGCTCGTGGCTCTCACGGACCAGGTCGGCGTCGATGGCGGCCTTGACGGCGTCGATCGAAGCGCCCGACAAGGGGTTGGAACCCGCCTTGCCCACATCGCGCTTGGTCAACTCGCGCAGGCCGGCTTCGTACAGACGCTGCAATGACGAGTGCTTGAGGGCCTTGGCCTCGATCTGCATCACGTCGCGCGCACCGCGAAAGCGCTGCAGGAAAGCACGGTTGGCCTTGTCGGCACGGCCCACGAACACGGCCTTGGCATACATGACCCATGCGGCCACGGCGAACATCACACCCAGGATGCCGATCACCACCCAGGCGTCCACGGTGAGGTTGCCCACCAGGATGCCGAAGTAGCCCGGCTCGCCGCCGCCGTCCTTGGCGGTGTCCGGTGTCTGGCTGATGCCGGCCACCAGCTTGGCGTCAGCGCTTTGCGCGGCGCGGGCCAATTTCAGCCAGTCGCCACTGCGCGCGGTGCTGGCGACTTCCAGCTCGTCGATTTGCGCTGCCAGGCCTTGGCCCAGGCTGATCTCGCCTTCGATGGGCGTGGTCGAGGCGGCCAGGTCAGCCTGCGCGGCTTGCTCGCCATTGAGGTACAGGCTGAGCTTGCTGTTGCCCACGACCACGGCCACATGGGCCCAGGCCGAAGCGGGCAGTTCACCGCCAGCGGCTTGCAGCTTGCCCAGGCTGGCTTGCAGCTTGCCTGCGTTCAGGGTCAGCGACAGGGGGCCTTGCTGGAAGACCGTGCCGGTGAGCGTCACGGGCTTGATCCACAGGCTGACCGTGTAAGGGCCGGAGGCCGAGGCCTTGAGCTTGTCCGCTGCGGGGATCACGATAGCTTGCTGGCCATCGAGCTTGGCGGCCGGGCCGATCAGGCCATTGATCTCGCGGGCCACAGGGGCAGCGCTGGCAATCTGGTTGACCGCATCCTGGGCGACAGCGCCATCCTTGCCCGCAAACGAGAAGGCGGCGCTCATGCTGCCGTCGTACACAGCGGTCGAGGTCTGCTCGGCTGTGGCCTTGTCATTGCCAGCGTAGACGTACACGACGTTCTTGTCGGTGCCAGGCGCCACGCTGGGCACCTGCACCCAGATCACGGCCAGCTCGTTCGTGCCATCAAAACGCTCGACCCAGTATTTCAACGGGGTCTTGTCGTCAGCGGCGACCACACGCAGGTCTGCACCATCGGGCTTGGCCGACAGGAAGTCGAAGTTGCCGGAATGCAGGCGCACAGGCACCACCACGCCCGACAGGGCTTCCTTGGTCTCCACGCCTTGCGCCGTGGTGTTCAAGGTGATCTTGGCCCGGGCCTTCCAGTCGCCGTTCCACCAGGCGTGGGCAGAGGTGGAGAAGAGGCCGCCCATCAGGGCTGCACCCAGCATCAAGGATCTGACAGTGTTCATGGGGCTCAGTCCGTCCAAATACAAACGGCTATTGTCAAAAGTGCATGTGTCGCCCTCGGGAAAACGCATGATCCAAAAGGACCATCGTTGACGACGATGGGGTGTCACAGCTTGGTCATAAAGGACCGACACCCCGCAGACGGGGGTGTCGGTATGGGGCAGGCCGGGCTCAGCGCTTGGTGCAGGCTTTGGCCTTGTCCTTCTTCTTGTCATCGTCTTCGCAGGCCTCGGTGCCGGCCGCTGGCGCGGTGTTGCCGGCAGCGGGCGCGTTGGCGTCGTCACCCATGCCCAGCAGGTCCACCGTCACCACGGAGGCGGGGTCCTTGGGCTTGCCATCCTGGCTGCTGGCTGCGGCTTGCGCACCGGCTGCGGTCTGGCTGGGCACACTGGTGTTGACGTTGATGGCTACGTTGACGGAGACCGCAGGCGGCGCGCCGTTGACCTTGCCGGCGATGTTGTCGCCGCCCTTGACCACCTGGGCACCGATGTTGATCTGACCGCCGCCCTCGTTGCGGATCTGCGCATCCAGTGCGCGGATCTCACCGTTGGGTGCGTTCAGGTAGACCTGCCCCTGCGACGCACCTTCCGAAGACGTGAGCCGGCCGATGCCACTGCCCGTGGTGAGGGGCGGCAACTCGAAGCTCACGCTGCCATCGGCGTTGCGCACGGCCACAGGCGGCGGCACGGTCACGTCGGTGTTGGCGCCACGGCCGGCGTCCAGGCTGCCGTAGGACGACCACAGCATGATGTCGCCATTGCCCACCACAAAGGTCTTCTGGGCGTTGACCAGGAAGTCACCCGCGGACATGGCGCGGATGCTGCCGCCGCCGTAGGTGACCAAGCCGTGGTCCTTGGCTTGATCCTGCTGCGCCTTCGTCAAGGCATTGAGCCCCACCAGCACACCGCCACCTGGCGCGAAGATGTCGATGCCACCGGTGTTCAGGTCGCCCTTGCCCTGCGTCTGCACGCCACTGCCGGCAATCTGGATGTCGCCCACGAAGTGGAAGCCCTTGCCCAGGCCAGCCAGATCGATGGCGGCAAAAGCCTTGTCGTACAGCGCCTGGCGTTGGGCATTGGCCAGCGCATTGGCAGCCGGGTCCAGCGACAGCGCCACATCGGCCGCCGCCTTGCCCCAGACCTTGAGCTCGTTCATGACCACATCGGCCTTGAATTGGGCAAAGGCGGTGCTGTCATAGGCGGTGTCGGACACGCCCATGCCCTTCGCCTTGGCTTGCCATGCCAGGGCATAGTCACTGCCGCTGGCCAGGTAGGCCTGGATGAAGGCCTTGTTGACCACGGCATCCGCGAAGGCAAGCTGATGCTCACGCGTGAAGGCCTTGTAGTAACTCAACGCCTGCTCATAGGCCGCTGCAGGATCGGCAGGCAAGTCGGCATCGCTCAATTTGAGCACCTGCTGCACATAGACCACCAGATCGGCACGGGCTGCGTCACCGGCAGGCAAGAAGCGCTGCACGAAGGTATCCGCATCCAGCGTCTTGGCCATGCCGGCTGCGAGCGTGATCTTGGCAGAGTCCGCCGACAGCTCGGTGTTGTACTTGTTGCCCACTGTGCGCACGCCGCCAGCGTCGCCCAGATCAAGCTGGCGGCCCGCCTTGACTTGCAGCTCGCCTGGGCCGGCCAGGGCAATCAAGCCCGACGAACCTCCGAGCCCGGCCGTGAACGAACCTGTGTTCTTGCCCAGGATATTGCGCCCCGCTTCGATGCGTGTCACGTCGCCATCGTGGTATTGCTGCCCCACATAGGTTAGCCCGATGATGTCCCGCCCCGCTGTGATCTCAGCGGCTTTTGGCAAATTGAAGGACGTACCCGTGAAACCCGTCGCCGCTCCCCCAATGTCCCGTTCCGCATGGATGTGGGCCACAGTAGCGTCGTTCTGATGCAAGGTGGACGAGGGCAAGCCGCTACCCGGTGCAGTCAAAACAGCCATCCCACCCACGCGGTAGCTCTGGAAGGCTTTGAGGAAGTTGGTCGCCCACGCCGAGTCCGACTGAGACGCGTCCACTGCGGTGCTCAAGGTGGGCCACAGACTGGGATCGCCATCGGCCATGACCAACCTGGCGTTCATCTTCAGATCGCGACCGGCAAACAGATCAAGCTGACCTTGCGATGAGGGAAAGAGCGTCATGACCATGTTGGTGACGGGTGTACTGAACACCACGTCGCCCGACAGCGCGGACACCGCCAGTGATGGTGGCGCGATCATCGTCAAGGGATAGTTGGTCACATATTGCGTGGGCAATTGATCCTGGCCAGCGATCTTGTTGAGTTGATTCAGGTAGTCCTTGAATCCGTCACCTTCAGGGGTCCAGTTCACGTCGCCGGACGTGCTGGTGATCGATACGCCCGCATCAGCGCCATAGGTGAAATAGCTTCCCCCAAGGTCGCCCGTTCGGTTGGATGAGGGCAAGGCCGTCGGGTTGTATACCGCTGCGATGGTGGCGCCCTTGGTCGCCTGCAAGGCCACATGACCATCCATCAGCCCGACCACGGCGCCAACTTGCGGCACCCCGGACTTGAGGCTGTCACCCTTGGTGATGGCGCCCCCTGCCTGAATCAGCGCGTCGCCACGCCCCAGGAAGTACACGCCGCCCTTGATGTCCTGGCCCGCATGCACATGGATGTCGCCCCCGTTGTCCACCACCTGCGTGCGCTCGGCGGTGACGTCATCCGTCACCTGCCTCATGGAGGTGGGTGCCACCACGCCGAGGTTGTTGATCGACTGGCCGGCGCGTACATCGATGTTGCCGCCGCCGAATGAGCCCACACCCTGCTTGAAGCTGTCAAAGAAGCTGTACCAGGAACCGCCGGTGATCTCGCTTTCACCCGCGTGCTGGAACCAGTTGTTGATCAACTGCGCCGCCGCAGGCGCCACGATGTTGCCGCCCGCAGCCAGCGACACACGCCCGCCATGGTTTGTGAACTGCGCCCAGTCATTGGGTGCGGTGTAAGACTGCCCCGCTGGCAACTCGGCACGTTGCCCAGCCACATACACCACCGCCTGGACAGGTGAGGCACCTGTGCCGGCCTTGAGCTCGATGTCCTTGGCGGCCGCCAGTTCGATCGAGCCACTGGTCGTGCGGACCATCTTGCCGCCATCGATGCGCAGGTTGCCATTGCTGGTCTTGGCGTCTGTCTTGAGCACATTGGCCGCAGACAGGTCTGCCCCCGCCACCAGGCGGAAGGACGCAGCCGGCCCGGCCTTGACTTCGGTGGGCAGGCTGTCGCCCGTGCCGATGCGCGTGGCGGTGGCAAAACCATCACTGAGGCTGCCCTTGATGTTGAGGTCACCCGCTGCGCGGATGGTGAGGTTCAAGGGCTCGCCACCTGCGCGCTCTTCGCTCCACAGGTTCCAGTCCTTGCTGACCTCGAAGTTGCCGCTGGATTGAATTTCGACGCCGGAGCGCAGGTGGGCGTTGGCAAAACGGCCCAACCCCATAGCGCTGGCAATGCTGTCCTTGCTGACCATGAAGTCATCGTTGTCGGCCATCAGGCTGAGCTGGCCCAGCGTGGTGCCCGTGCTGGCGCCCGTGGTCAGCTTGGTACCGGTGTAGACACGCACGGCTTCCACGGTGAACTCACCGGCCTTGACCTTGGTGTTAGGGCCGATGGCGTCCACGTTGACACGCAACTCGTCAGGCAAGTTGCCGTCGTCGGTGCGCAGCGCACGAATGACCACGCGGCCATCCTGCTCATCGTCGCCACCGGCAGACAAGGTCACGCCATCCTGGATGCGCACCTGGCCCTCGGCTGAGGCGAGCAGGATGTCGCCACCATTGGCGCCCACACGCGACGAATCGGCTAGGACGTTCGCGCCGATGATCAGGTCTTGCCCCGCCGCCAGTTGCACCACGCCACCTTGAGGCGCGCGGGCATCGATGGTGCCGGTGTGCGTTGCCAGCTGGCCGTTGGCCAGCAGCGTCTGGCTTTGCCCCAGCTGCAGGCTGCCAGCGTCAGCGCTGATGAACACGCGTTGCGCGGTCAGTTCCGTGTTGAGCGATTGCGCACCTTCGCGGATGCGCCAGTCCACTTCTCGGCGTACGCCACCGGCCTTGGTGATCTCGGCCAGGCGGTCCAGCGTGCCATGCGTGATGGCTGCGGCCTGTGCAGCGTCAGACAAGCCTGGGGTTTGCTCGTTGCTCAGGCGCTGCGCGTCAACGCTCAAGCTGGCAGACAAGCGGTCGCTGCCCGCGCTGCCCTTGAGGCTGGCGTTGGTGCCCACCACCAGCTGGCCACGGTAGCCATCGGTCGGGTTGAAACCATTGGCCAGCAGCGTCACGGTGCCAGCGGCCTGGCCTTGCTCGGGCTTGGTGCTGGCCACCGGGGCCGACACGTCGATCTGGCCACGCCAGATCAGGTCGCCCTGCACCGCCTGCACGGTGACATCACCGCCAGGCGCATCGACCGACCAGCTCTTGCCCGCTTGTTGCGTCCAGCCCGCGGCCTTGGTGACCGAGCGCTCGGTCAGCGTCACGGTGTCGCGCCGCTGTGTGGTGTTGCCCTTGCCGATGATGTTGATCTTGCCGGAGGCCACGTCCACCACGCCGTCCTGCACCACGCGCTCACCGCTCAGGGTCAAGGCACCGCCTGCCCCCACGCGTTCATTGAGCGTGCGGGCGTTGGCGGCCGAGGTGATGGTCAAGGTGGCCGCACTGTCCACACCGTGGTCAGCCGTGCTGGTGGCGGTCACACGGGCCGCAGCCAGCGTGACGTCACCCTGCACACCCAGCTGGCCCTTGCCGTCGAACACGATGTCGCCCTTGGATGTCAGCGTGCTGTTGGCGAAGGCCAGGCGCTGCGCACCTTCGCCAATGGTGATGCCACCCGTGACCTTGTCAGACAGCACCGGCTCGGCCTGGATGGCCAGCGCCGAGGTGCCGGTTTCGGTGGCCGACGGCACAATGCCGGATGTGTTGCGCAAGATGACGCTTTGCGCCGTCACGCTGACCGTGTCAGCGCTTTGGCCCAGGCCGCGCAGCTGGGGCGCATCGAGCACCACCTTGCGCAAGACGGGCTTGCCGTCTGCACCACGCGCATCAAAAGCCAACGCACCCTTGAAGTCGATGCTGCTGTAGCTGCGAAGCTGCATGCTGTCTGCACCCTTGAGCGAGTTCAGCAAGACGCCGTCCAGCGCCACCGCGCCAGCCGTGTCAGCCGCACCACCCACCACGATGCGCGGCGCGCCCAAGCCAAACAGTTTGCTGTTGATGGTGGCATGGGCGTTGAGGTTCAGGCTCTGCGAGGCGTCCAGTTGAACGGCCTGGCCCGACAGCGTGGCCTGCCCGATGTTCAGCGTGCCCTTGTTCACCGTCACGCCGCTCAGGTCGCGCCGGATGTCGGTGTTGCTGTTCTGGCTGACCACCACGGCAGCACCCTGGCCCTTGATGGTGAGCTGGTTGGCCTTATTGCCCACCGCCCCTTCGGCTGTCAACTTGACGCCGTCGTCCACGGTGACCGTGTCCGTGGCCACCGCGATCACTTCGCCTGCAGACAAGCTGCTGCTGGCCAGGCGCACCTGGCTGGACGACACCGTCGCCGTGGCGCCTTCTACCGTCCCGGTGCGCACGCCGCCGAGCATGATGCTGCCGGCATGCGTGCCGTTGAGCGACTGGGCCGAGACACGGGCAGAACCTGCCTCAATCTGCACCTGGGTGTCGCCATCGTCGGCCACGGTCATCGAGGGCATGACGACGTCAAGCTGGCCGGCCGCCAGGCTGCCTTTGCCGGCCAGGTTGAACTGACCCAGCAGGTCGAAGGCACCCTTGGCCTCCAGCGACACGCGCCCGGCGTCACCGGCCAGGCTGGGCAGCAAGGTGTCCAGCTGCACGGCGCGATCGGTGAGCAGGCTGTTGATGGAGGTCAGCGCATACGCCGATTTGGCGCGGAAGGTGGCCGCCGACTCCAGCATGAAAGTCTGGCGGGGGTCGCCACCCGTGGTGCTGGTGCCGGTGGCCGTGCGTTGGCCCGACACGAACACGCTGCCATCGTCTTGCGTGATCGCCTGGTTCAATGTGCCACCCGCGCCCACGTTGGCCGCAGACACGAGCACCGCGCCGGGCAGCAAGGCATAGCGAGACGGCAGCAAGGTATAGGTACCCTTCGCCAGCACGCCATTGGCTGTGCTGATCGTGATCTTGTCACCCGCTTGCAGCGACGTGCCGCTCAGCGCCGTCGACTTGGCGATCTCGGTGTCGTAGGGGGCGAAGTCGTATTGGTAATTGGGCAGGACCGCAAACAAATTGGCACGGTTGAGCGTGTCGGTGCTGCCGCCCACGCCCCGGATGAACTCCCAGGCCTGCAGGTCGCCCCCGGCCTGTGCCTGGACGATGCTCGTGTTGCTCAGGCTGATGCCCTGGCCCTTGACCTGGATGCCCTTGGCCACAGGCAGGCCATCGAGGTTTTGCACCAGGGGCGTGGTGATCGTTGAATCAGAAGGGTTGGGCGTGTACACCCAGCTGCGCTCGTTGACCGTGGTGCCCACCGGCACCGTCACACCATCACCCGACACGGACAGGGTGCTGCCCGCGCCCAGCGTGACCTTGTTGACGGCATTGAGGGTCAGGGCGCCAAAGGGTTGGCGCAGGACACCGTTGTGCGCGATGTCATCAGCCTGCAAGGTGAGCGAGGCCAGCGCGGTCAGCGGTGTGGCGCTGGTGGAACTGCCAGCGGATGGCTGTTCCGTTTTCAGCGTGGCATGCCCCAATGCGCCCTGCACCGTGACCTTGGACAAGGTGGTGGCATAGCTTTGGCCCGCACGCAGGGTCAGCACGCCATCAAAGCCCAGGTAGCCGATCAGGTCGGTGCTGTTGTTATCAAAAGTGCGGCCGATGAAGCGAATCTCGCCATCACGGCGGGTGTCACCAAAGGACTTGTCCAGCGTGGCATTGAGGTCCACCGACTGCCAGCCCTGGAAGGCCGACTTGCCGTGCAGCTCGATCAGCCCGGCGTTCACCGCCAGCGTGGCATTGCCCGCGGCAGAGGCCGGCCGGCTGTCCTTCGTGGTGCCGAACTTGCTGACCAGATTGACATCACCCAGCGCCACATAGCTGGCGCGCAGTTCATGTGCGCCGCCGTCTTCTGCCTTCAAGACAGGTGCCGACACGATGATGGCACGCAGCTTCTGTCCCTCGCTGGTGCCAATGCTGGCACCCTTGTCCAGCACGACGCGATCATCAGCACGCAGGCTGATGCGGTCAAAGCCGGCATCGGCCAGTTGCTGGGCCGAGACGACGCCTTCGCCGTAAGCGTCTGCATGCGTGGCCACTTCACTTTGCGTGGCCGTGACGCGGACCACGCGATCGGCGCTCGGGTACTTCGATGGGTTGAAAGTCGCATCGCTCTTGCCCTCGCGACTGACGGACGCGATGAACTCACCGCCGCCCACCGAAGCGTCGGGCGCCTGGGCATGGATGTCACCCATGAGCGCGAACCCGTCCGCACCGCCCACCTTCACGCTGCCAGCGCCTTGGCTCACCGTGGTGCGGCGTGAACCTCGCCCCAGGTTCAATTGCGCCGACTGCCCGCTGACATCGATCAAGGAGGCTGCCAGCTTGTCTGTGGCTGCTTCCGTGATCACACGTCCACGCTGGCCACTTTCTTCATCAGTGGGGTTGTAGTTCAAGCTGACGGTGCCGCCACCCAAGACGGTACCGGTCACGCGTTCCTGGCCGCTCACAACCTGTGTCTGGGTCCTGGCCACGCCCGACACATCAATGCGAGAGCCGGCGCTCAGGCGGACCTCGTTGTCGGCCACATAACCGATGACGTCGGCCGAGTTCTTGTCCTCAGCCTGGTTACTGCCGCGACGCCCCGTCAGTGTCATGGCCACCGAGCCGCCGTGTGCCGTGATGCTGGCTTCCTGCCCGAGAACAATCTGGCGCCCTGCCAATGCCGCGAAACGGCCGCCTGCACCCAGATCAAGCTGGGCACCGGCGCCAATGCGCACACGCCCCCCCTCCTTGTAGCCCTGGCGGTTGTCCTGGTTCGGTTTGATCGCCGTGAGCGTCAGGTTGACGGGGGCGCGTTGCGCATCGTTCACCTCTGTGGTGATAAACAGCGCCGCCCCGTTGCCGGAGCCCACGCGCGCCGCATCAAGCTGGTAGTTCTTCAATCGAGGTGTCAGCACCGTGCCGGCCACCACGTCCACATCCCCCAGCGAACTCAGCTCAAAGCTGCCAAAACCGTTGTCACTGAAGAAGGCTGCGGTCAGTTGCAGGTCATCAGCCTTGCCGCCTTGCCCGATCGACAAACCCGGCGCCCCCTTGATACTCAGCTTGCCGCCGGACTGGAAGTCATAACCACTTAGTCGCCCATTGAGCACCACCGTGCCCGGCAAAGATTGGGTCTGATCAACATTGGCCTCCAGTGCAAGCGAGCCCGCCTTGCCCGTGGTGATGCCCCCTGTGCTGGCTCGCCATGCGCCGGCAGAGACGTCGATCTGGCTGCGCTCACTCAGGCGCACCGAGCCGCCAGCTTTGAGCGCCACGGCACCACCATTGACATCCACAGGCACCGTGCCCGTTGCCTGCCCCAGTTCATCGAGCTTGCTGCCCGACACATCAATCGCCGCACCTTCACCCAGCACCACATCACCAATGGCGCTCAGGCTGACGCTGCCGCCTGCTGCCTTGATCTGACCATCGATCTGAATCTGCTTGGCCTTGTTGGCGCTGAATGAGCCGGTGGGACCCAGATCCAGACGCGCGTCCTTGGCCACATTGAGCGCAGTGGCATACACCGACAGGCCGGCAAAGCCGCCCTTGCTCAAGGTGTCGGTGGTGAGCTGGTTGCGCATCAACGAAGCGCTCACCAGTTGCGTCACGGCGGTCGCGTCCACGCCAGCTACCGGCCCCAATGTGCCGGAGCGCGCCCCAGCCACCGTGACGCCGTCCATGGCGAGCGCCAAATCTTCAGAAAAGCCCAGCGTCAGGCGCGCGCCCAGAGGGCGAAGCGAGGCATAGAGATCCGGCCTCTTGGCCAGGTCCACGCTGGAGGAAATGGGGCCCCCGCGCTGATACGGCCCCACCACCACGTCGCCCTTGAGCGTGCCTTCGCCGATGTAGAACTGCGGCGCGAACAGCTGGATCTCGCCGCCATCCTTGCCTTCGACATAACTGGCCAGCTGAGCCGATGTGCCGCGGCCGGTGCCGGAGATCAACTCGTCATACTTGACGCCAGCCTGGGCATCTTCAAGTTTGACCAGCGTATTGCCCTTGCGCAGCAGGCTGCTGTTGATGGTGCCGGCCTGGTAGACCACGCTGCCGCCCGACACGTCGACCTTGGCGCCATCAGCCACCACCGTGCTGCCTTGCGCCTGGATCTTGACCGTACCCGCCTTGGTGGCGATCTCTTCAGCTGTGCGGCCAACCAGGTTGTAAAAGCCGCTGACATTGGCCACCTTGACCAGGCTGCGCGCATCGGCTGAGACCTCGCTGCGGTACAGCACACCACCGCGCTGCACGGGCGAATCCGCCAGCTCGTTAGCAAAGAGGCGCCCGTTCAACTGGTTGCGGCTCATGGGCAGCAGCACATCGCGCAGGCCCGCGGCGCTGACGAGCGCACCGTCTTCAATCACGATGGCGCTGTTGTCCTTGCCGATTTCGTTGAAGCCAAACAGTGCTGACTTGGACGCGTCTTCACTGGCCAGCAGGCTGATCTTGCCGTACGGCGCCACCACCTGGGCACCACCCTGCACACGGATGCTGGCGCCACTGATCTCGATACGCGACTGGTTGAAAGTCTCTGCATCGGTCTGGGTTGGCGCCTCGAATTTCTTGGTGTCTTCGTTGTAGACCTGCGCGGTAGACGGCGTGATCTGGGTCACGCTGCCCGATCCGAGTTCGACCGTGCCGAGTTGGGCTGCCATCCGGGGCGCTGCGCCGCTGTCGCCTGTCAGGGGCGTGCCGTTGAACGTGGTCGTCGTCTTCTGCGCCTGCAAATAGATCGCGCCGTTCTGCCCCTTCACCGCTGTGGTGGCGGTGAGGATGCCGTTGTTGCGCACGGTCAGGCCCACCAGGTTAATCGAGCCTTGTTCGGCCACGATCTGGTTGACCTGCTTGGCCAGGCCTGCGGTGCTGTCTGGCGTGCTGTTGTCTACCGTCTTGCCGTCCACCGTGCGGTACTCGGCCGCCGCGGCATTTTCAACGGTGTTGACGCCGGCTGGGCCCGATGCGAACGGGTCCACGGCCACGAGCAGGCCGCGTTGTGCCGGGTCCAGCGAGCTGTAGAGGTAGACCTTCTGGCCAGCCGCCAGCACGGTCTGACCCTTGGGGGTTTCAATCGTGCCTTCGTTGTAGACCTTGGGGGCGATCATCAGCACATCGCCCCCAGCCAGGGCCTTGACTTCGGCACCACGCTCGATGGTGATGAAGCCAGTGGGATCAGCGTCATCGCCACCGAACATCACCTGGCCATCGCGGTTGGCGCGCAGGCCCTTGGTGATGGCCTCTTCGGTCATCTTCAAGGCCGTGGTCACGAAGCGGCCGGTCTGCACGCGCGCGGTGGCGCCAAAGATCACGCCATGGGTGTTCTCCAGGATCACCTCGCCATTGGCGGTGATCTTGCCCATGATGACCGTCGGGTTGAGATCCCAGATGCGGTTGTAGGCCGAGCCACCCTTGGGCTGGTTGAACAGCACGCTGTAGTCGGCGCCCACATTGAAGCTGTCCCAGTTGATGATGACGCGACTGTCGTACTGGTCGATCTGCGTCGTCAGGCCATCCGGGTTGGTGACCTTGAACTGCGAGGCCTTGCCAGCATCACGGGCTGCGCTCCACACCGGGCCGGTGTTGCGCGCGATGTTGAAGGTCGAGGCGCGCATCATGGTGTCCACGATGCTGCGGTTGGTTGAGGGGGTCACATCCCGCGCATCGGCCACGCCGCTCAAGGCCATGGACACCAGGGTCACGCCGGCCACGGCGCGGGCACGGGTCTGACCACCAGCGGCCTTGCCGGCGGCGCGCACGCTCTCTGCGGCGGGCACACGCATGCCACGCTTGCGATCAAAAACCAGACGGTGGATGTGCTTGTTCATGTCAACTGCTCCAAGGGGTTCACTACAGGGTCAGAAGGACTGGCGCAGGGCCGCGTCCACGCGCCAGCGGCGCGCGCTCTGACTGCCTGTTGCGGCCTCCTGGCCGCCAGACTCGGTGGGTTTGCTCGTGTCGTAAATCGGGAAGGCCAGGTCCAGGCGGGCTGTCAGGCCTTTGCTGTTGTCCAGGCGCAGACCCAGGCCATAGCTGCCCATCTGCACCTTCTGAATCTCGGTGGGCAACGGTTTGATCAGGCGCAGCTCGCCCCGGTCCCAGAACAACAGGGCACGCACGCCTTCGCCGTCCTTGAGCTTGAGCCAGGCCGGCGAAATCAGCTCCAGGCGCGTGTTCCAGCCCTGGTCGGCAGATTGCTCGTAGTCGTAGTAGCCCCGGATGGAGTCGATGCCACCCAGGCTGTATTGCTCGGCGGGCACCAAGGGGCCGGATGCCAGTTGCGCGTCGATGTCGAACTTCACTTGCCAGTTGGCGGGCAGGTTCTGCACGCGGCCCATGCCCAGCTTGAACACGCTGAAGTCTGCCGATGCACCGCTGCGCTTGCAGGCGAACTGCTCCAGCCTGATGCCATTGCAGTCCACCTGGCGCTCCGAGATGGATCGGAACGATGAATACAGGCCCGCACGCCAGTTGGTGACGTTGTCGTTCTCACCGCGCCAGCTCAGGTTGTAGCGGGCCGACAGCACCTCGTAGTGCAGGCTGGGCTTTTCGGTGGTGACGCCACCGATGTCGATGTTGCGGTCGCTGCTGCGCTTGAAATCCAGGCCCAGGTCGAAGCCGTGGGTCACGGGCCACTGCCGGGCCTGCAGGTCGTGGTGGTAGACCAGGCCGGCATAACGGCCACGCGTGAACGTGGAGCCGCCCAGCCCGGACTTGGTGGGCGTGTCGGTGTTGCTGCGCGCAAAGTAGGCGGACACGCTGTCCACCGGGGTGAGCGGCAGGCTGTAGAGCGCGGCCAGGGTGTTGGCATCGGCCGGTCTGGAAGGGGCGTAGATCCAGCTCAGGCCAATGGTGTGATCCCGCTGGAAGAGGTTGCCGTAAGTCAGCACGGCCTCGGTGCGGCCTTGTGTGGTGTTGAAGTTCTGGCGCGAATTGGCTTCGAGCGAGCCATGCACGGGCAGGTTGTCCTTGACCTTGAGGTCTACTTCGATTTTTTGTGGATCCTGGCCGGGCCCGATCAGGGGGGTGACGTCCACATCCTGTGTCTGCACGGTCGCCAACTGCTCCTGCACCTCGGGGAAGTAGGGCACCTTGCCAGGAGCCAATGCCGGCGTCTTGTCGGCAATCAGGCTGGGCCGGTGGTACTGCGCACCGGTGACCTTGAGTTTTTCCACACTGGCCTGGATGACTTCGAGCTTCACCTCACCCGCGTCCACGCGCTGGTCGGGCAGGTTGACCACCACCGACAGGTAGCCTGCATCCTGATAGGCTTTTTCCAATGCCGTGCGGGCGGCTTCCATGTCCTTGAATGTCTTGCCAGGGCCCATGAAGGGGGAGACCACACGTTCGACCTGCTCGGGCGGCAGAACCGTGTTGCCTTCAACCACGAACTCCATGACGTCGAAGGTGACGGCTGCGGGTGCCTGAGCCTGCGCAAACGCGGCCAGAGCAGACAACACAAACAGGGAAGCCAGTTTTTTCATTTGAGACTGCACACAAAGCAACAGTCCCCAAGTGGGGACTGTGTGCAAAAGAGCTAAAAAAGCCCGGGTATCAGGCCCCCGAACAAGCGTTCAGGGGCGCCGTCACCAATTAACGCGAGGCGTAAGGCTTGTTGGAGTTGCCGCCGCGGCCGAACTTCGACTCGACACCGGTGATGAAGATGCCGGGGCTGGAAGAACCAGCGGTCACAGCCGACTTGATGCCGTCGATGACGGGGGCGCAAGTACCGGCGGGGCAGTAAGCCGACAGCTCGTACACGAAGTCATAACGACCAGCGATGGCGGTAGCGGTTTGCGAAGCGCCAGCCACACCTTCGGTAGCGGACACTTCGTTCAGGCGAACGAAGCGGTAAGTGTCAGCACCACCGATGGGGTTGTTTTCCAAGGACAGGGCACCGAACTTGTAGCCATCAGCCAAAGTGTTGGCGTTCAGGCAGGTCTTGACGTTGCCCGACGAAGCGTTTTCAACCGAAGCGTACTTGGACAGGGTCACGTTGCCGACGATAGGCTCCTTGCCACCCAGGGGGCCCTGTGCGTCGTAGTTCAGGAAGTACAGCTGGGCGCTTTGTTGCGTGCCCGAAGACTGAGGGCGCTTGCAATAGGTGATCTTGTTGGTCAGGCCAGTGGTCTGGTTGGCGGCGGCCACCAGGTAAGCCAGGCCGCCTGTCTTGGCGGGGTTGGAAGTAGCCGAGTTGATCAGCGACTCAACCTGGGCACGGCTCAGGCTAGGCTGGCAAGCAGGCGTGGTGTCGCCAGCGGCGCAGGTAGCGGGCACGACGTTGCCACCGGCTGCGGTCTTCTGGTAGGCCTGCAGGTCGTTGTACAGCGTCGAGTTGACGGCGATGCCAAACACTTGGCTGAAGCCGGCGGCGGTGAAGTCACCACCATCGTAGGCCGTGTTGAAGATGGGGCCTTCCACGTCCAGGAAGCCGCCGTCGGACTTGCTGCTGTCGGCCAGGGTGGTGCCGCAGTTCAGCATCTGGCCAGCAGCCAGGAAGGACAGGGCTTCGGTGCCAGCAGCCAGCGGTGTGCACGAACCGGTGGGGACCAGGAATGTGGTGGCCGTCGAAGAAGGATAGGCAGCGGCGTTGGTGATGGCGGTTTCAGAGCCGTTGGCCACGTTCACGCGCAGTTCGTTGGCAGTGACAGGGATGGTGGCGTCGAAATCGGTCGAGCAGGTCACGGTGAACTGGTTGCCCAGTGCGTTCGTGGCGGCAGTCGTCTTGTACACCAGGGCAGAGCCACCGTTGTTCACGCACATGTTCACGGCACCGCGAACAACGTTGATGGACGAAGCGGAAGAACCGGTCAGGCGGGTCACGCCGGCGGCCATGGCTTGCGAAGCACCGCACACGGCGATGGCAGCGATCATCAGCTTGGAGAGTTTCATAGTGGGTATCCAGTTAAAGCGGAGGGATGAAGCGGGGCATGACATGGGCGCAGCCAGCGCTGCGCCCTTCAGGCATTACTTGGTCTTGCGACGGGCAGCAAAGCCCATGGCGGCCAGGGCCACCAGGCCCAGGGAGTAAGTGCTGGGCTCAGGGATCGAAGGCGTCACAGCCACGGTGGCGGTCTGCCAGGTCAGGGTCTGGGCAGCAGCGTTCAGCGTGAAGGTGCCACGGGCGTTCAGCAGGCCAGTGGTGGTGGAGCCCACGGGAGATGCGCCGACAAAGGCTTCACTGCCGTCACCATTGAGGTACAGGAAGTTGGTTTGCGTGCCGGCAGTCGTGCCGTTCCAGCTGATGTTGTTCTGCCACTTGCCCAGGGTGCCGATGCCGGTGGAGTTGCTGGCAACCCAGGCCGGGTCGGTGTTGGAGGAAGCGAAGTACGAACCGTTGTCAGCCGAACCGGTGATGGCATTGCGGGTCAGGTCGTACAGTGGGGCAACAAGTTGCAGGGCCGACGAATCGGCTTGGGCGTTCAACTGGGAAGCAGTGGGCGTACCGGTGCTCAGATAACGGGTGATGAAGTCCACGCCAACGGTGTCACCAGCGATCACGCCCCAGCGAGCGTCAGCACCAGCAGCAGCGGCGTAAGGAGCGAAAGCCGAGAAGTCGTTGGTCACGCCACCGACCACTTGACCGTTGCGGGTGATGGTGTTGTTGGCGAAGTTCCACACCACGGTATTGTTCACGTCAGACAGGTTGCCTGCAGTGCCGCCAACCGATGCGGGCATGAAGTCAGAGAAGGCATAGCCCAGGTCCACGAACACGGAACCTTGAACAGCGCCAGTGGCGTCGAACGAAACGAAGGCGACCGAGTTGGCGGTGCCGGCGTCCATGCCGTTGAGGCTAGCGTTGGCGGCGCCAGTGGCGGCCAGGGCCAGGGCGGCGACGATGGTTTGCAATTTCATGTGCTTGCTCCGTTTAGGAAGTCAGATAGAAGGAAGAAATTTTTTGGAACCCCGAGCGAACTGCTCCTCGAAGTGCCTGCAGTGTCAAAAACACGTGTGACAGGCGTTCCGGGTCAACCCTGAGTGCACATGAGCCGTTCAGACTGCCGCTGGCAGGCCCTCCGCAACTCGGCTCACGATAGTCAGCAGACGTGACACCGATAGAGCCCGACAAGGGCACCTGACGTGATCCGAAAGGACCAAGTCACGTGACATCCCGGCGTCAGTGCTGCCTGCGCCCCCCTCCCCCCCTTGTTTGAGTGGAGAGGCGCTCCCGCGTGCACCATGAACAACGCCACGTCCCTTTCGGGTACGTGGCGTTGCGCTTGCCGCGATGGCTGGCCTGGTGATCAGGCCATTCAATGCGGGATGGCGGCGGCCTGATCGCTGCCCAGTTGATCGATGAGCACCTGCGTCAACACCGAACTCACGAGCACACCCTGTGCACGCAACCACAACAAGGTCTCGCGCTGTTCACCCAATGCCGCAGCATGGACAGCGTTGAGCCCGTAGCCATCGGGCGTGGACAAGTCCATGCCCCGCGCCTTGAACAACTGCAAGACAGGCATTTGCCCGGCATGTGCGGCCTCGGCCAGGGCGTGTCGCCCTTGTTTGTTGGTCAGGCGCCAATCGGCGCCGCCGTCGAGCAACAAGGCCACCGTGCGCTGCTGGCCACTGACACAAGCCAGGTGCAAGGCGGTCTGCCCCAGGGCGTTGGGCTGGTCGATGTCGGCGCCCTTTCTCAGCAGGTCACGCACCATGGTCTCCTGCCCCGCCAGGGCGGCAGCGCCAAGCGGCGTCATGCCCGATGCCCCCACCTGATCCAGGTCGGCGCCACGTTTGATCAACTCCCTGACCAGCTCCAGCTGATCGGCCTGCACCGCCATGGTCAAGGGCGTGCGACCTGATTCATCGCGGCGGTTGAGGTCCGGCTGGTTCTGTTTGAGCCATGCCAGGGCTTCGCGCCAGCGCTTGTCACCCAGCATCTGCAGCAACGTGCGCTCAGAGGCTGACAAGGCCCCCTCGGCCTGGCGCGACCAGGGGCCATCGCGGCGCACATCCTGCAAGACCAGATCCGGCACAGGGCCCGTGCGTTCGGGCTGGTTGCCTGCGGGGATGAACGACGACCACTCGGTCTGATCACCGCTGCTGATACCCTGAGCCTGAGCCGCCAGGCTGATGAGACAAAAGAAGGTCGCGCAAAGGGCGCGACCACCATGGAGATGGTTCATGCTGCTGCTTCAGTAATAAGCCTCGCCCGAGCCATGGGGCATCGCGCCAAAGGCATTCATGGTCATGGCCTTGGCCACAGCCTGCGCGCGGTTGGCCGCACCCAGCTTGCGCAGAATCTTCTGGACATGGTTCTTGACGGTCAAGGCACTGATCCCCAGCTTCTCGCTGATCTGCTGGTTGCTCAGCCCATCACGCACCCACAAGAGGATCTCGCGCTCGCGCTCGGTGATGGGCACCACCCGTTGATAAGGTGCAGGGCTGCTGGTGCCGGCCATCGGCAACCTGGCGGACACCATCTGGCGCTCGGTCACGCACACGCGTTGGTACGCCGTGTGCAGGCAGGGCAGGAGCATCTCCAGTGCCAGGATGTCGGGGTCGTCATAGAGGCGCTGCGGCTGCCCGAAGACAAAGAAGCTCTCCAGCTCTTCAGGCCGCCCCGGCCTGGTCACCCCATGGATCAACAGGTGCTGATAGCCCATGTCCAGCAAGCTGCGCACAGCAGGGTCTGCCCGGTCCAGCAAGACCAGATCCAGGCGGCAAGCCTGATAGCGCGCGCGGCGCCAGCATTGCAAGGCAGCTGCCATCAAGGGCGCGCGTGCATTTTTCAGCCGTTCTGCGATGTCTTCCGGAACCGGCACGCTGTTGAACAGATCGAACACCACATCACGCTGGTCCCGGTCATAGCTGCCGCAAACGCTGAACTTGTGAGGCAACCAGCGCTGGAAGTCGCCCTGGCACCAGACAAAGTACTGGTGTCTGCGGCGGACTTGAGGCGCGGCCTCAACGACGCGCAGCAAACACTCGGATTGCTCTGGTGCGATGTTGGGATATGGCATGGTGGGTAGAGGGGATAGCGGCCGTAGTCTA
This sequence comes from Aquabacterium sp., assembly GCF_016195855.1. Classification (GTDB taxonomy): domain Bacteria; phylum Pseudomonadota; class Gammaproteobacteria; order Burkholderiales; family Burkholderiaceae_C; genus Aquabacterium. The sequence goes on along the minus strand of NZ_JACPYU010000021.1, from coordinate 38,220 downwards.
GGAACGGTCAATGACGGTTTGTTGACGAAACATTCGTGAAACCACCTTTATCCGTTTGACACCACAAAAAGCCACAGCTTGTACTGCCCCACCCCTTCGGGCGCAGCCAAAGGCCTGGCGGGTGAATTGCTGTACACGCCCTTGATGCCTGCACCCTCTTTGACCAACCCCCAGGTTCGCTCACCCGTGATGGGATCAGGCCACAGGCGCCGCAAATGACGCATGACCACGGGCCCGCGCCGGTCTTCCAGCAAGTCTTCAAGTTGCGTGGGCCATTGGGATGCGCCACCGGGTGCGACCACCTGGTGATAGGCCTCGATGGCCTTGCGGATCTGTTCACCCCGAAACACCAGTTCGGCCTCACGCTGGCGGCGCATGGCATGCGACCAGTTGTCGGCCAGGGCTGCCAGCATCACACCCGAGATCGCCACCCACCAGATGAGCATCAGGTAGGTGAAGCCGCCTTGTGCACGCCTGCCTTGCATGGCCTTCACCATGATGAAAAGGGGCGGCCGTTCTGCCCGTTGCCCGCTGCACCACTGCGCACATCGGCCATCTTGCCGGGCACGCTGCCGTCCACGGGCGGCGGCAGCATCTGCCAGCTGTCGCGGCGGCCGGTCACGGGGTCTTCGGGGATCTGGCGGATGTAGCCTAGCGTGACCAGCTCATCGAGCGAGTCCGGGTAGTGGCCTTTATCGCCCACGTATTTGTCGATGGCATCGCGCATGACGTTGAGCGAGGTGCGCAGGGAGGCCTCACGCGCGTTGTCAACGGTGCGCACATAACGCGGTGCCACGATGCTGGCCAGCAGGCCGATGATGGCCAGCACGACGATCAACTCGATCAAGGTGAAGCCGCGATGGGGGCGCCTGGTGTGGATGGTCATGATGTGCTCAGGGCTGGCTCACCATTGCCGGTAAGGCGTACCGTCCAGCCCCTGTCCTTCACTGGTGGAATACACATCGAACACGTCGGCGCCAACGGCCGGTGCATCGGGTGGGCTGGCATAGCTGCGCAAGCCCCAGGTCTCGGCGGCCGGCAAGTTGGGGTCGGCAAAAGGGTCGCGTGGCAAACGCCGCAGGAAGTAGATGCGCAGGCCCTTGGGGGACGCCGCGTCCTTGACCCCCTTGACCAGCACATCCAGCTTGGGCGGGTAACCCGATTCATCGGGCTTCTTCTCGATGCGGCCTTGGTCCCAGGCGTGCTTGTAGTCATCCAGGGCAGTGCGCAGCACACGCAGGGCCTGCCGTAGCTCAGCCTCCTGCGTGCGTTTCTTGTGCAAGGCCGCCAGTGGCATGGCCGCGCTGGCCAGGATGCTGACGATCAGCACCACCACGACCATCTCGATGAGCGTGAAACCACGCGAACGATCAATGGAAGGCTGCACCATTGCCGGCATCCCCGCCTTGTTGGCCGTCGCTGTCTGGTGCGGTGGCTTCGTTGTGGACCTTGATCCGCCAGGACGCGCCGGAAGGCTCCAGCAAGAGCAGGGCTTCGCTTTGCGTCGCGTCAGCGCGCATCCGGATGGTCACGGCTTGCGAGCCATTGGGGGGCAAGGTCACGGTCAGGCGGCCATTGGCATTGGCGGCGCCATCCAGCTCCAGCACCGCGGGGTCCACCACCAGCGTCACAGGCGAGGCCTGGCCCTTCTGGTTGCTCAGGGTGACCTGGAAGCTCGCGCCGGGGCTGACCTCATCGGGACCGCTCACCGTGAAGCCCTCCCCCACACCATTGGCGGGCTTGGGTGCAGATGCGCCGCGCTGCTCGCCCGCGCCGCCTGTTCCGGAACCGGACAGGCTGGCCTCGTCGCGCAAGATCAGGGCGGGGGCCCCGGGCTGTGTCTCGGTACCCGATGGCATGAAGGCGGCCGTGGTGCCCGGCTGGATCACGTTGCGCACGATGTGCGGCGTCACCAGCAGGATGATCTCGGACTTCTTGTGTTCGGTGGTGGTCAGGCCAAACAGGCGGCCCGCGATCGGCAGGTCATGCAGGCCGGGGATACCAGCCGAGCTGCGACTTTCGTTGTCATTGATGAGGCCGGCGAGGATCTGCGTTTCACCATCACGCAAGCGCAGCGTGGTGGTCGCCTGGCGCGTGCCGACCTGGTAGGCAAAGGAGTCGGATGGGCCGGACACCTTGTTGGTGATGCTGCTGACTTCCAGCGCCACCTTGATGGTCACGTCGTTGTCCAGCTGCACTTGCGGCTCCACTTCGAGCTTGAGCCCCACATCGATGTAGCTCACGGACACGGCGTTCGAGATCGCGCCATTGCTGGGGGTGGACGTAGTGGTGAACACCGGCAGCTTCTCGCCCAGCAGCACCTTGGCCTTTTCACGGTTGCGCGCCCGAATCTTGGGGTTGGCCAGGATGTTGGTCGTGTCGTGCGAGGCCTTGAGCGTGGCCAGCGCCAGGGGGTTGGCCGTGTAGGCCTGCAAGCCGGTGAAGGTGGTGAGCGGGGCGGTGCTGCCGGGCACGCCGTAGGACACATTGGTGGGCCAGCTCAGGCCCATCGAATTGAGCTTGTTGTTGGAGACCTCCATGACCTCCAGCTCCAGCATCACCTCCGGATCGGCCAGGTCGATGCTCTGGATGAGGCGCTCGACGAGGCGCACCACCTCCGGCGTATCCCGCACCACCAGCAGGTTCAAACGCTCGTCAACGAAGATGTCCCGCGTCTTGGCTACGGTTCGCACCAGGGACTGTGCCTGCTTGGGGTCGGCGTTGACCAGGTAAAAAGTGCGCGTAACGGTGTCCAGCAGGTCACGCTGCTTTTGCTGCGTGGCTGGGAACACCAGCACGGTGTTGTCATTGAGCAGCTTGGCGGTCAGCTGCTGCGTGTTGAGGATCACCCGCATGGCCTCGTCCACCGTGGTGTTCTTCAGGAACAGGGTGACCTTGGCATCACCGCGCACATCCTTGTCGAACACGAAGTTGACATTGGCCGCGCGCGACAGGGTCTCGAACACCGTGCGCACGGACGCCTCGCGGAACTCCAGGGTCACCGGGTTGGAGGCCGTTGCCAGTTGCAAGGTGGATTGCTTGCGGCTTTGTGATTCACGCAGCTCGGCCACACGGGCCATCTGGGCGCGCGCCTTGCCGTTGCCGGGGTCTTCGGCCAACACGGTCTGCAGGGCGGCTTCTGCACGCTCAAACTGCCTGGCGTCCAGGCGCTGCTGGGCTTCCACCATCAGGCGCTGGTGGCGCTGCAGACGGGCCAGCTCGCTGCGCAGCCAGGCCACGCGGGGGTGCTGGGGGGCAGCCTGCTCCAGCCGCTTGAGCACCTTCTCGACCTCATCGAGCCGGCCGGCAGACCTGGCGGCATCGGCCATGTAAACCAGGTAGCCCACGGTGGCGTCACGCTGCATCAGCACTTCATTGCGCAGTTGCCGGTCGGCCTGGTCCTCGCCTGCCGCCTGGGTCAGGCGTTGCAAGGCGGCTTCGTGCTGGCCCTGGCCAGCCAGCCGATGCGCGTCCTCAATGGCCGGGTTGGCGCACCCTGCCAGATAGGCCGCGATCAACAACATCGCCATCACCAGCTGCGCACGCAGCGCCGACAAATCCATCATGTTCATCTCATCACAACGGTCTGCTGCTGCTTCAAGGGCAGGTAAGTCAGACTCATGGTTCGGTCCTGAATGCGATCGATGCGCCATTGGCCTTCGATCACGTCGCCCGCACGGACGACCCAGGTGCTTTGGGGCCCGGCCAGCACGGCACGGGCAATGACTTGAGATGCGGGCGCCGACGCCCCGCTGGCAGCCACAGCGACGGCTTCATCGTTGAAGCGGCCAACCCACGCATGCGGAAAGGGTGGCGCAGTCGGCGCAGGCGGTGGCCCGGTGTCGACCACGGCCGTGCGGGGCGGTGGGGGCGGCTGCACACTGCGCCAGGCAGCGGGATCACCCGTGGTGCTCGGCCCTTGCCCGGCCAGGCGCGCCTGCCATCGCGTGGCGCCCTGCGTCAGCCCATCGGCAAGCCAAGCCTCCATCGGGGGCGCCCGCTTGTCTGCCGGGCGGGGCGCGCTGGTCGTGGCACGAGTCCTTTCAGGCTGCTCAACCCGCTCGCCTTGTTCGCCCTGATTGCCTGGCGCGGTGCGGCTCACCTGGGCCCCTGGCTTGCCGCCTGGCTGGCGCGATGCCGCGAGCAAGTCATCATCAGACTGGTTGCCCAGATACAGGCTCAGGCCGCCCACCAGGGCCAGCACCAGCAACAGACCGCGGTTCATGGCCTGGCCCTTTCCTGGCGGCGCCACCACAGCGACACCGACACACGCGCCTTGACCTGGTCGCTCATGACGTCGCTGCGCTGCAGGTCCAGGCTGTCGATGCTGAGCGCGGGCTCCTTGAGCAACTGCGCCAGCCAGATGCGCACGGCGCCGTAACCGCCCTCAACCGGCATCACCATGCGCTGGCGCCACAGCACGGCACCCTCTTGCGCGGCCCACGTCTGCTTGCTGCCCAGGTACTGAACCGAGTTGACCGTCAAGCCCTGCTGCCGGGCCTGTGCCAGCACCTGCGACTGCAGTGTCACACGCTGGTCGGCGCCGGGCAGGGTCTGCCACAGGCGCTGCCAGGCCTGATCGGGGGTGCTCAAGACCTCGGGCTGGCTGCTGGCCTGCACCTGAACGGCGGCTTGCAATTCATGGCGGGTGCGGCGTACCTGCGAGCCCCATTCATCGATCTGGGCCTGCTGCCTGGGCAGCCACACGAAATGCGCCCAGGCCGCACCGCCGAGCAGCAGCGCACCCAGCAGGCCTGCCAGGCCAAAGCGTTGCCATGTGCGCAGGCTCATCATGGCGACACCCCGCTGAGCAAGGCTTCTGCACGCCATTCGTAGTTGCCCGCAGCGGCCACAAACGGTGTGCTCAAGCGCTCACGGCTGAGCAGCTGGGCCACACTGCCTTGCGCCTGCACCCAACGCAAGGCCGAGGCGTCGTCCTTAACGGCTGCGCTGAGGTGCACGTCAGGTGCGCTGTCCGGGCGGTTGCCCAAGGTGGCCAGATCCAGGTTGAAGCCCAGCATCACGGCTTGCTCGGCCTGGGCGGCTTCTTCCACCTGGCTCAGCAAACCCAGCCATGGGTAACCCAGCCACTGCGCCATCTGCGCTGCATGCCGGGCCGAATCGGACGACAAGGTGGGCGCCTGATCGGCTTTTGGCACCGGGGCCTTGGGCGCCTTGGCTGCCAGTGTTTGCTGGTGCACCGCACGTTGCAGGCGCTTGAGCGTGGCCTGGGCTTCGGCCTCTTGCGCCGTCACCGCCTGCACCTGCGGCAGGACCACACCGAGCGCCACCAGGCCCAGCAGCAAGAGCAACCATGACCAGGGAGAGGGGCTGATGCGGGGCCCGACGAAGTCCAGCTCCTGCGCCCATTGGGGTGGGCTCATCATGTGCTGCAGTCGACGCTTCATCGCTTCAAACCCCATGCCGCGTTGTCACCTTGCAGCAAGGGCCGCAGCTGATCCTGATCCCAGACATGGGCGTGATGGGCTTCGCATGCGATGCCCTGTTGTTGGGGCGATGCCAGCCTGACCGACACCGCGCTCGCCGACGCCGAGGCACCGTTGTCCGCTTCCATCCACAGGCGTTGAAGACGGGGGGCTTGCCCTGGTACAGCGCGGGCCTCGATGCGCGTGACCAGGCCGGGCTCGCGCGCCTCCAGCGTCCATGTGGCCTCGCTGGCATCAGGCTGACCGCCACCCGATCCACTCAGATTGCGCAACCAGCTTTGCGCGCCACGCGCCCACCAGGGGCCCACCCAGCTCAGGCGCACGCCATGCGCCTGGGCGCCATCCAGCAAGGCATCGATCAGGGCCATCGGCGCCGCAGACACCAGATGCCGCCCACCCACCGTGACCCGACGCAAGAGCCAGTCTTCCTGCAGCGAAGCGGCATCCATGTCCAGGTAATGCGCCCACTGCTGCACCGCCTGCGCCACGGCATCCTGCTCGTTCAGATCGGCGTCCACCAGGGCATGGAGCAAGCCGTGGCTGGACAGCCCGACCATGCAGCGCTCGCCCACATGGGCCGCGCACCAGGCAGCAAAGCTTTGCGCCACACCGGCCCAGGCCGGCTCCATGGCCGACGGGTCTGCCTGCACATACACCACGCGCGGCTGGAACGTGGTGCGCAGGCGGCCGCGCAGGCAAGCCACCCAGTGCCCGGGTTGGAACCAGGCGGTCAGCCCCGCAGAATGTCCGGAAGAAGACGAAGAGGCGGGCGATACAACAATGGTGCTCATGCTCATTCCGCCAGCGTCACGCGGTTGAGTTCGTCCAGCGTGGACTCGCCACGCAAGACCGCCGCCAGCGCAGACTCCCGCAGCAACCTGGTGCCACTGGCGCGCGCGTGCGCCTTGATCTTGATGAGCGAAGCCCGCGTGACGATGAGGTCGCGCAAGGTATCGTCCATCAGCAGGATCTCGGACACGGCCCGGCGCCCTTTGAAGCCCGTGCCACGGCAGGCCGGGCAACCCACGGACTTGAAGAACTGGCCGTGCGTGTCCAGTGGCAGTTGCGCCATCCTCAGGTCGGCCGCAGCGGGTTGCCAGGGTTGGGCGCAGGCCATGCACAGCTTGCGCATCAGGCGCTGCGCCACCACACCATTGAGCGCCGACACCATGTTGTAAAGGTCCACCCCCATGTGCATGAAGCGGCCCACCACGTCAAACACATTGTTGGCGTGGATGGTGGACAGCACCAGGTGGCCTGTGAGCGCGGCTTGCGAGGCAATCTGCGCCGTCTCGGCATCGCGGATCTCGCCCACCATCACGCGGTCCGGGTCATGGCGCAGGATGCTGCGCAGGCCACGCGCAAAGGTCAGGCCCTTTTTTTCGTTCACCGGGATCTGCACGACACCACCGAGCTGGTACTCGACCGGGTCTTCGATGGTGATGATCTTGTCGGTGCCATCGTTGATCTCCTGCACGACGGCGTACAGCGTGGTGGTCTTGCCGCTGCCGGTCGGGCCGGTCACCAACAACATGCCATAGGGCTTGCGCGCCAGGCGGCGCACCACGGCCGCGTCATCGCCGTCAAAGCCCAGCCCTTCCAGGCTCAGGGCCTGCGCCTCGGTGGACAGGCGGCTGCGGTCCAGAATCCGCAGCACCGCGTCTTCGCCAAAGCTGCTGGGCATGATGGAGACACGGAAGTCCACATCCCGCACGCCCGACTCGGCCGACTGCTGCACGCGCAGCTTGAAGCGGCCATCTTGCGGCAGGCGGCGCTCGCCGATGTCCAGCTCGGCCATGACCTTCAAGCGCGACACCAGTTGCTCGGCCACCTCGCGCGAGCCCACATCGCCCACGTGCACCATCACGCCATCCAGGCGATGGCGAATCACCATGCCCGAGGCGGTGGACTCCAGATGCAGGTCGCTGGCCTGGGCCTTGAGCGCATCGAACAAGGTGGCATCCAGCAGTTTGACCACCGGGCTGCTCTGGCGGCTGATGGCGTCCACCGACAAGGCGTGCACCTCACCCCCCTGCTGGCCGGCATCGCTGCCCGCTTCATCACGGATCAGCGCACCGCGCGCCTCGTAGCTCTGCTCGCCTTGCGCCAGCAGCACCGCCAGCGTGTCTTCGTCCACCTCGCGCCACGACACGGGCCGTGCCACGGCGCGGCTCACGGCCTCGCGCAGCAAGACATCATCGACAACTGGCGTCAGCGCCCAGCACTGCTGCGCCGCGTCATGCGCCACCACCACGCGCAAACGCATGGCCTTGGCCAAAGGCCAGATGGCCCAGTCCGGCGTCCAACTCAGGATCGACGCGGCCTCGTCCAGCTCGGGCTGGATCGCCAGATCGGGTTTGAGCACGGCACTCATTGAATCTGCTCCGCCACCTGGAAGATGGGCAGGTACATCAGCACGACGATGCCGCCAATCAGCACGCCCATCACCAGCATCAACACCGGGCTGACCACCTTGCCCACCCATTCGGTGAAACGGGCCAGCTCTTCGTCATAGAAGGTGGCGGCACGCTCCAGCATGGGGCCCAGCTCGCCCGTCTGTTCACCCACGCGCATCATGCGCAAGGACACCGGCGTGGTCAGCGTGCACTGGTGCAGGCTGTCGGACAGGCGTGTGCCCTCCTTGACACGGCGTGTGGCCATTTGCAGCGAGCCGCGCAGGGAAGGCCCCACCAGCTCGCTGGACGCCTCCATGGCGGGCACCACGGCCACGCCGGCTTGCAGCAGCAGGCCCAGCGTGCGGTACAAGGCCGCCAGCTCGATCAGGCGCATGCGCGGACCGATCACTGGCGTGCGCCACAGCCGCGCCGAGGCCGCTGCACGCACGCTTGGTGAGCGCCAGGCCGCCACCGCGCCAAAGGCCATCGCCACCAGGCCCGCCAGCACCGGCCAGGGGTGCTCGCCCACGGCCTTGCCTGCGCCCAGCAACAGGCCCGACAACCAGGGCAGCTCCCCGCCCATGCCTTCGTAGATGTCTGCAAAACGCGGCACCACGAACACCGTCAGAAAAGTGATGACCAGCAAGCTCGCGCCAATCAGGATGGCCGGGTAGATGGCCGCGCTCACCAGCTTGTCACGCAAGCCGCCCAGCCAGGCCAGGTAAGCCGCATGCTGACGCAGCGCCTGCGCCGTCTGCCCCGTGCGCTGGCTGGCCTCAATGGAGGCGATCAACAAGGAGCTGAAAGCCAAGGGCTGCATGCGCATGGCCTGCGACAGCGTCTTGCCTTGCGACAAGGCCGTGGTCAGTGTGGACAACACCTGTGCCACCGACTGCGACGCTTCCTTTTCGCGCAAGGTCATCAAGGACTCGTACAGCGGGATGCCGGCATCCAGCAGCACGGCCAGTTCCTGACAGAACAGCCGGCGCGGGAAGTCCGCCGCACCGCGCTGCGCGGTGGCCTGCTTGCCGGGGCCGATGGACAAAGAAGCGGGGCGACGCATGCTGGTGACTGCCTTGCCCATCACCAATTGGTGATGTCCTGGTCTTCGCCCTCACCGCCCTCACGGCCATCCTTGCCCAGCGAGAACAGGTCGTAGTCGCCATGCTCGCCGGGTGCCTTGTACTGGTACTCGCGGCCCCATGGGTCCTTGGGCGGAGCCTTGCGCAGATAGGGGCCCCACCAACGCGTCTCGTCACCCGGCTTGACCCACAAGGCATTCAGGCCTTGCTCGGTGGCGGGGTAATGGCCGGTGTCCAGGCGATACTGGTCCAGCGCCTTGCCCAGCGCATCCAGCTGGGCCGCGGCGGTCTTGACTTCCGACTTGCCGATCTGGGCGAAAAAGCGTGGGCCCACATAACCGGCCAGCAGGCCGATGATCACGAGCACCACCAGCAACTCCAGCAAGGTGAAGCCGCGCGCGGCCCGAGCCTGGCGCGCAGTCAAAACAACAGGGACGAGCTCAGCCCGCACCCCATGCAGAGGCGCTTGACAGGTATTCATCAGAGGGGATCCTTCCAGCCGCACCAAGGTGTTGATGCAGCACTGGGCGTGATCCTATTGGGCTATTGCTGACAGCTTTGTGACAAGCCGCACACCGGGTCGAGGGGGAAACAAAAACGGGGGCACAAGGCCCCCGTTGCTGGACGCAAGTTAAACGGACATCAAGGCAGCGCCACCTGGCCAACCGTGCAACCGGCATCACTCACGCTGGCACCGTCTGCCGTGCCAGGGCAACGATCCAGGCCGCCGCTGGCGCCATCACCGGGTACACCATCGCGGTCGCTGTCCATCCACACCGGGTCCTTGAGCACGACCACCCGCGAAGACTTGGCAGCCAGGCTGAAGGGGAAGGTCACGGCCGCACCGGTCTTGACGTCCACGTACTTCGTGCAAGCGGTGGTATCGCTGACCGGACAGGCAATCGATTTCGCGCTTGCACCCGCGTTGTAGAAGCCAAACGGCTGCGCGTTGCCCGACACCGTCTGGGCTGGCACCAGTCGCACGTTGTCAATGCGCACCTTGCCCTGCGTCCACAACTCGAAGTCCAGGCGCGCATTGCTCAGTGTTTCCTTGCCAGTCAGGATGGCGGTGTAGGTTTGCCAGTTGCTCGACAGGGTGAAGCCCACCACATTCGTCTTGTCCGCATACGTGCTCATATTGCGCAGTACGGTGCGCACCACATCACCCGCGTTCACAGCCTGCGCGTCGAACGTGAGCACATAGGTTTGCCCCAACGCCACAGAGATCGGCGAGGTGGTGTTGACGATGTAGGTCTTGCGCCCGCCGCTGTCCACGGCGTCTGTGCTGGGCTCGGTGCTCAGGCACACGCCGCTGTTGAGGCAGCCGGTCGTGCCCACCGTCGACATGGCATGCCAATCAGCCCAACTGCTGAAGGACTGGTCAAACCCGCCATTGGCGACCATGTTGCTGGCGCCCGCAATCGGCTTGACGCCAAACGAGGTAGCAAACACGTTCCAGGGCGACAAGGCAATGTTGTCCTGGCCATTGGCGACCCACTGGCCAAAGGTCCTGGTCACCACTGCACCAGACTCGATCTGCGCCAGCACCGGCGTGCCATAGGTGGCATAGACGTTGCGCGAGTAGGTGGCAAAGTCGTCCGCGCCTGCAAAGTCACTCGTGTGCACGATGGTCGGGTTGACCTCACGCGAGGCAAAGGTGTTGCCGCTGACCGTGTTGAAGCGCAAGTAGTTGGTGGCATCGCAATCGGGCATGGTGCCGCAGTAGCCACTGGTGACAAAGTTCATCGTGGCCGGGCTGCCGTTTTCCTGCATCCAGATTTGCGTGCGCGCATTGCCAACCACGGTGTTGCCCGTGATCGTGTTGCTGCGGCCATAGTGCAGCATCACCCCCACATCAAAGCCCGTCACGTAGTTGCTGTCCACCGTGACCTTGCCCGCAAAGTCATCCAGGTAGATGCCGTTGGTTCCGCTGGTCTTGACGTCAGCCGGCACATTGACCAGGCCGTCCAGGCGATCGGGCGCATTGGCGAGGGTCGCGCCGTCCACGAAGTTCTTGTTGATCGTCGTGTTGATGTCGTTCTTGTAGGTCAGGCCATACAAGGTGCCGTCGTAATCCAGGCCGCGCGCATAGATGCCGCCGCAATCATCAAACTCCAGACAGCTGTTGAGCACCAGGTTGTCGCTGATGGTGTTGCCCTTCGCGGTTCGGATACCGATGTAACTCGATCGCTCCACCACATTGCCTGTGGCCTTGGACCCATGCCCCAGCCAGATACCGGCGTGGGCGTAAAAGCCTCGACCAGCATCCCGTACGGTGTTGTTGATGACATCCACCGAGCGCGTCGAGTTGCTGCCCAGGTAGATGCCCGCGCCTGCGCTGTCCGTCACCAGCGAGTTGCTCACTGTGCCGGTGCCGTTGCCATTGTTGGTGATGGCAATGCCCATGGCCCCTGCGCGCGCCACCGTCAGCTTGTCCAGCACGACAGACGTGGTGGCGTGGTTGACGGCCACGGCATCGGCGCGTGAATCCGTTGCGGCCAGGCCTTTGACGGTCACGGACGCAACGTCACGCCCTTCAATGGCGTGCACATGCGATGAGCCATACAGGTTCACGCCACTGGGCGAAATACCGCCAGGCAACCAGACGTAGAGCTTCTTGGTGCCAGCGTCATAGACCCACTCGCCTTCCTTGTCGAGCATCCACAGCTTGTTCTCCAGCCAGTAGCCATTGCCTGCCGTGATGCGGTAGTTCTTGGCGCCAGGCCAGGCGGCATCACCATTCAAGGTGACATTGGTCTTGCTGGGCGCGGCGGTGATGTCATAACGGGTGAGGTACCAGGCCCAGTTCTTCACATAGACCTGGGCGCCCAGCAAGTCCGTGGCCGTCACCGAGGAAGGCAGTGCGGTGGCCTCCAGCAGCATGGTCTGGGTAGGCACATCGTCCACGACCGGGGTGCCATCTGCCACGCGCAAGAAACGGTTTTGCCCACGCCCGAACACACCGCCACCACCGTTGGCACCGATGTTCGGATAGCGTGCACGCTGCAGGCGCTTGTCGTTGTAGATCAGCTGGGTGATGGCGGCGGGGTAGCTCACGCCTTGCACGTCCGTTTCGGCCCAGACTTTGGACGAGACATCGGCCACGTAGATGTTGCCGTTGTAGCGCGACCAGGTCAGCCCGCCCAGGTTGGTCGAGGCCCGGATCACCGGTGCGGCCTCGGTCGAGCTGTCAGGATAGCTGGCATACGTGACGCCGCTCTTGAGCTTGAGTGTGCCCTCCCAGGCTTGCCCCTTGCGGAACAGCACGCGGTCCCCGGACTGCAGATTGGCGGCATTGACACTGCTCAGCGACTTCCAAGGGAAGACGAGGCTGCCAGAATCCCCCCAGGAGGCCGTGTTGACGTAGTAATCAGTGGCGAAAGCCGCTTGCGCGCACATGGCCACCAGGCTCGCTACGGCGTAGCGAACCGCATGATGCGAATTGATCATGGGTTTGTTCCCTGAAAATGATGATTTACGAATATGAACCACGGGCAAACGTCCGGGGCGCATCATCGTAGTGCCTTCACCGGCGCGCAACCTTGCGTGCAAACACCAAGATTCCTGCCATGGCCACGACCACCCATCTGCTTTACCTGCACGGCTTCCGTTCATCGCCCAAGTCCTTCAAGGCGCAGATGCTGGCGCAGCACATCGCCCAACTCAATGCGCAAGGCGCGGGCCTGACCTGGTCCTGCCCTCAACTGCCCCCCTCGCCCGCCCAGGCCTGGTCATTGATGCAGCAGATCACCGCCTCATGGCCCGCCGACACCATGGTCGTGCTGGGCTCATCCCTGGGCGGCTTTTACGCCACCGTGCTGGCCGAGCACCGTGGCTGCCGCGCGGCCGTGATCAACCCGGCCATCGAGCCCGCCCGTGATCTGGCCCGCTACATCGGCGAGCAAACCTCGTTCCACGACCCGCAGGACCACTTCTTCTTCCGCGCCGAGTTCATCGACGAATTCAAGGCCCTGGCCCGCTACCCCATCACCCGACCCGAGCGCTACTGGGCCCTGATCGCCAAAGGTGACGAGGTGCTGGACTGGCGCGAGATGAGCGCGCGTTACCAGGGCAGCCACCTGACCTTGCTGGAAGGCAGCGACCACGCGGTCAGCGACTTTGATCAGCACATGCCCGGGCTGCTGTCGTGGCTGGGTTTGCCGGCATCCGCTTGAGCCACTCGTCGCGCGACAAGGCATAGACCCACGCGTCGCGCGGCTGGTCCGACACATTGGGGTGAGACAAGGCCCGGCGCATGCACCCCTCGCGCTGCATGCCGATGCGCGCCAGCATCGCGGCCGAGGCCCCATTGGCCACATCACACAGCGCATCCACACGCCAGACCTGGTCCACGCCAAACGCGGCATCCAGCACCGCTCGCCCCGCCTCCGCCATCAAGCCCTGACCCCAATGGCTGGCCGCCATCAGATAACCCAAACGCAGGTGGTGAGCCTGCTCCGACGGAAAGCTCATGGGCAGCAATTCGATCTGCCCGAACACCCGCCCGGCCTGCGCGTGTGGCGCCTGGCGCGTCAAGCCCCAGACCCAGGCACTGCGCTTCAACCTGCGGTGGATGTCATAGGCGATCTGCCGCCGGCTGTCATCGGCCGATTCGTGTGGCGCCCATTGCAGATAGCGCAAAACGGCCGGGTCACGGCCGTAAGAAGCGAACACATCCTCGGCATCGCCAGGGCGCATGTCCCGCAGGTGCAGACGGGGGGTGTCGATCAGGCGGGGCAGATCCATGGCGCCCACGATGCCGCATCCCAAAGCCCTTGTCACCCCCTGACGCAAGCCCCAGCGACAAAATGGGACAATCACGCCCTGATTCCCCAAAAGCCCCCACAGAGCCCCCATTCGATGTTTGCCCTTTTTGACGATGCCGGTAAGTTCCACGCCGGCCGTGTGATGTCCGAAGCCGACAGTTCGATGCAGATCGAGCTGGATTCGGGCAAGCGCGTGAAGGTGAAAGCCGCCAACGTGCTGATCAAGTTCGCCAAGCCCTCGCCCGCCGAGATCCTGGCGCAGGGTGCGGCCCAGGCGGCCGACATCGACGTGGACCTGATCTGGGAGGTTGCCCCCGAAGAAGAATTCGGCTTCGACGAGCTGGCCAAGGAATATTTCAGCGCCAATGCGGACGCCGTGCAGCAGGCCGCCATGCTGATGCGTCTGTTCGAGACCCCACACTACTTCCACCGCCGTGGCAAGGGCCGTTTCCGCAAGGCACCCGAGGACATCCTCAAGCAGGCCCTGGTCGCCATCGAGCGCAAGAAACAGCTGGCCTTGCAGATCGCACAATGGGCCACCGACCTGGCCGCCGGCACCTGTCCGCAGCCCATCAAGGACCAGCTCTACAAGATCCTGTTCAAGCCGGACAAGAACGGCCCCGAATACAAGGCCGTGGTGGACGCTGCCAAGGCCACGCAACGCGCCCCGCTGGACCTGCTCAAGGACGCTGGCGCCATCGACAGCCCCTACCAGTTCCACTTCAAGCGCTTCCTGTTCGAGTACTTCCCCAAGGGCACCGGTTTCCCACCCCTGGACGCGCCCCCGATCAAGGACGAGTTGCCTCTGGCGGCCGTCAAGGCCTTCTCGATCGACGACTCGATGACCACCGAGATCGACGACGCGCTGTCCGTGCAAGGCCTGGGCAGCGGCACCGTCACCTATGGCATCCACATCGCGGCACCCAGCCTGGCCATTGCCCCCGGCACACCCGTGGACAACCTGGCGCGCAACCGCATGTCCACGGTCTACATGCCCGGCCACAAGATCACCATGCTGCCCGACGACGTCGTGCAGACCTACACGCTGATCGAAGGCCGCGACTGCCCTGCCGTGTCGCTGTACGTCACGTTTGACGAAGCCACGCTTGCAGTCAAAAGCAGCGAGACCAGGCTGGAGCGCGTGCCCATCGTGGCCAACCTGCGTCACGACAAGCTCGATGGCGTCATCACCGACACCACCTTGAGCGGCGAGGCCCCGGCCGACTACGCCTTCGCACCCGAGCTGGCCTTTGCCTTCCGCCTGGCCAAGCATCTGAAGGCCCAGCGCGAAATCGTGCGTGGCAAGCCCGAGACCTTCAACCGCCCGGACTACAGCTTCAAACTGCTCGGCCCCAATGGCGAAAACACCATGAGCGACGGCATCGAGCCCACCGGGCAAGAGCAGGTCGTGATCGGCACGCGCGCCCGCGGTTCCGCACTTGATTTGATCGTGGCCGAGGCCATGATCCTGGCCAACAGCACCTGGGGTGGCTGGCTGGCCGAGCTGGGCGTGCCCGGCATCTACCGCAGCCAGGCCAGCCTGCAGCCGGGCATCAAGGTGCGCATGAGCACCAAGCCCGCGCCGCACGCCGGCATGGGCGTGGCGCAGTACACCTGGGCCACCTCGCCGCTGCGCCGCTATGTGGACCTGGTCAACCAGTGGCAGATCGTGGCCTGTGCCAAAAACGGCCGCACCGCCGCCCTGGCCGCGCCCTTCAAACCCAAGGACGCCGAGCTGTTTGCCATCATCAGCAACTTCGACACGGCCTACAGCGCCTACAACGGCTTCCAGTCCAGCCTGGAGCGCTACTGGACGCTCAAGTACCTGGGCCAGCAAGGCCTCACCGAGCTGGACTGCGCCGTCATGGTCAACGGCCTGGTGCGCGCCGACACCCTGCCCCTGGTCTTCAAGGCCATCGGTGCGGACAACCTGCCCCGCCACGCCAAGGTGCGCGTGCGCGTCACCGGGGTGGACGAGCTGACCCTGGACGTGCACGCCAGCGTGGTGGCGCGTCTCGATGAAGCCACAGCTGCTGCGGATCAGGGTGAATCGGAAGGTGGCGAGGACGACGAGGTGCTGGACAATGCAGGACCACTGACCCTGGCCATCGACGTGAAGGATGCCGACGCCCCCACAGGGGATGCCCCGACCGCCTGATCGCCAGACCAGCCCTCTCCATCGCCCCTCTACGCGGATGCTGCAACGCCTTCGATCACTGTGGAAATCCTTGAGCCTCCTGCAGATCTGCCTGGGGGTGTCGGCGCTGTTGCACATCGGCCTGTTCAGCTTCCGCCTGGTGGACCCTGAAGGCTTCAACCGCACCTTCAAGGACACGCCGCTGGAGGTCATCCTGGTCAACGCCGGCAGCGAAGCCGCGCCCGACAAGGCCCAGGCCCTGGCACAGCAGAACCTGGCCGGTGGCGGCGAGAGCACCGGCCGCGCCACCTCGCCCCTGCCACCCTCGCCCGAAGCCGAAACCGGCGACGCCATGGAGCAGACGGCCCGCATGATCGAGCAGATGCAGCAGGAACAGCAGCAACTGCTCACCCAGGTCAAAAGCGAGCTGTCGGCCCTGCCCCCGCCCCAGCCGCGTGCCAAGGCCGAAACCGAGCAAAACCGCGCCGACGAAGAACGCCGCCGCCAGCTGACCAAGCTGCTGGCCGAAATCGAAAAGCGCATCCGCGAAGAAAACGAGCGCCCCAAGAAGCGCTACATCAGCCCCGCCACCCTGAAGTCGGCTGACGCGCTGTACTACAGCCAGTTCCGCACCCTGGTGGAACGCGCCGGCACCGAGCACTTCCCCACGCAGGGTGGCCAGAAGCTGTATGGCGAGTTGGTGATGGAAGTCTGGCTCGACCGCCAGGGTAAGGTGGTGGACGCCATCATCACCCAGCCCTCGCGCAGCAAACAGCTCGACAAGCGCGCCCGCGCCATCGTGATGAACGCCGGCCCCTTTGGCGCCGTGCCGTCTGAAGTGATCGCCGGGCGCGACCTGCTGCTGATCTCATCGCGCTTTCGTTTCACGCGTGAGGCGGGCATGCAGGCCACCACCCAGGCGCCTGCCCCTACCCAGACCACCGCACCGGCCGCGCCCTGAGCGGCGCCTGATCGCAAGACCCCACATGACCACCGCAGACCGCTACGCCGTGGCCGGCAACCCGGTTGAACACAGCCGCTCGCCCCTGATCCACGCCCTGTTCGCCCAGCAGACCGGCCAGGCCGTGGACTACGGCCGCCTGCTGTGCCCGCTGGATGACTTCAAGGCCCACATCCGGGCCTTTGCCGCAGGCGGTGCCAAAGGCTGCAACGTGACCGTGCCCTTCAAGTTCGAGGCTTTCGAGCTGGCCGCACGCCGCACGCCCCGGGCCGAGCTGGCCCAGGCCGCCAACACCCTGCGCTTTGACGCGGACACCGATGGCGGCTGGCTGGCCGACAACACCGATGGCATCGGCCTGGTGCGCGACATCACCCTCAATGCGGGCATGCCGCTGACGGGCAAGCGCGTGCTGCTGCTGGGTGCCGGTGGCGCCAGCGCCGGCGTGCTGGGCCCCCTGATCGAGGCCCGCCCCGCCGAGATCGTCATGGCCAACCGCACCGTGGACAAGGCGCAGGCCATCGTGGCCCGTCATGCCGGCTGGGCCGCCCAACACGGCGTCCAGCTCAGTGCCTGTGGCCTGCAAAACCCCGGTGAGGGGTTCGACGTGTTCATCAACGGCACGGCTGCCAGCCTGGCCGGCAGCGGCGTGCCGGTTGGCGCTCAGGTGCTCAAGGCCGGCACTTTGGCGCTGGACATGATGTACGGCCCCGCCGCGCAGGCCTTCCTGGATTGGGCCCGCGCCCATGGTGCCACCCCACGCGATGGCCTGGGCATGCTGGTGGAACAAGCCGCCGAGGCCTTTGCCTTGTGGCGCGGCGTGCGCCCTGATACCACGCCGGTGCTGGCCCACATGCGTGCGCTCGTTGACGCGGCCCAGCCTCATTGAGTCCTGATCGTTCAGCCCATTTAGCAAGAGCCCATCGATGCGTGCAGTCTGGCGAATCGTCGTCCTGTTGATCCTCAGCGGCCTGAGCCTGCAGCTGTACTTCGCTGCGCGCATCGGCCTGATGCGTGTGGTCGCCCCGCAATCCACCACCTTCCAGCGCAGCGAGATGGCGCGGCTGGTACGCGAGCAAGGCCGCATCACCTGGACCCAGACCTGGCGCCCTTATGACGCCATCTCCGACAACCTCAAGCGCGCCGTGATCGCCTCGGAAGACGGCAACTTCGTGGACCACTACGGTGTCGAATGGGATGCACTGCAGAACGCCTGGAAGAAGAACAGCCAGGCCCAGGCCAAAGCCGAACGCGTGCGCCAGCAGGCCCAGGACCGCTATGACCGTGCCGTGGCCCGCGCCAAGGCACGCGGCCGCGCTGTACCGCCACCACCCACGGCCGCCACCAGCGCCACACCCAAGATCATCGGCGGCTCGACCATCACGCAGCAGCTCGCCAAGAACCTGTTCCTGAGCAGCGAGCGCAACTTCCTGCGCAAGGGCGAAGAGTTCATCATCACCTTCATGCTCGAAGGCCTGCTGGGCAAGGAACGCATCCTCACCGTCTACCTGAACAATGTGGAATGGGGTGAAGGCGTGTTTGGCGCCCAGGCTGCCTCGCGCCATTACTTCCAGGTGGAAGCATCGCAGCTGAGCCCCATACAGGCCGCCCGCTTGGCCGTGATGCTGCCTGCGCCCAAGCGCTTCGAGCAGCAGCCCCGCTCGGGCTATATCATGAGCCGATCCAGCACGATCGCTGCGCGCATGGGCGGGGCCGAGCTGCCCTGATCCCCGATCAAGGCAACAAGGGCATCACTTCTTGTTGATGTCGTCCACGCTCTTTTGATAACTGTCGTGGGGCTGACCAGCCTCGTTCATGCAGCGCCGGCGGTCGTCCATGTTCGTCAGCGCATTGCACTGGTTCTGACGCCAGGCCTGGCCAGCGTTGTACGCCTGTTGCGTGGAACAAGCGGTCAAGCTCCAGACTGCCAGCAGACCAACCCCGAATGTGATGATGGATTTTTTCATGCGGGCATCTTAGTGCGTCATGCCCCGCTCAACCAGCCTTCTTCAACCAGCGCCGCCACACCAGCGCATCCATCGACAGGCGGCCCGCACCGAACACCGCCAGCGCCGTGGCCAGCACGCCCCACAGGTGGTGGTCCTTCAAGGCCGCGGGCGCCAGATCCGGGTAGCTGATCACGGCCATGGCGTTGACGAAGAACAGGCCGACGGCAGCAGGCCGCGTCACCAGCCCCAGTGCCAGCAACACCGAAAAGCCCAACTCGCCGCCCGTGCCCATCCAGGCAGCCAGCTCGGGTGGCAAGACGGGCACGTGGTACTCCTCGTTGAACAGGAACAAGGTGGCATCCCAGTCCCGTACTTTGGTCAGGCCCGAGCGGAAGAACACGTCGAACAGGTACAGGCGCGCAGCCAACAAGGCCAGGGCCTGGGGCCAGGCCTCGAATCGCAACCAGCCTTGGGCCAGCCCGATCAGGCGCTGGCGCAGGGAAGGGGCAGCAGCGTCAGATGAGGCCGCTGCGGCAGAAAGGGATGAGTGGGTGGTGGACATGGTGCAAGCCTCGAAAAGTGGCACAGATGTCCATTGGTCGACGCCAGCGGCGGTTTCTTACACCACGCGCGCCCCATGGCGCATACCCCGCTTAAACGCCACCGGGCGGCGGGCGCTTGCCCCCACCGCCTGCCGCATCGTCACCATCGTCCGCGTGCGCCGCGAAGCCCTTCATGGCCTGGCGGATGAAACCCAGTTGGCCGCCAAAGTTGCGGCACCCCGAGCAGATCCAGGTGTGCATGCGCAAGACCGTGCGCTCGGTGGTGCCCAGCTTGCGCTCCTGCGACTCGGACATCATGCGGGTGGCTTGTTCGCAGTTGAGTTTCAACATCTTGGGGTGCTCCTCAACTTCAGGCGGCCTGCGCAAACCAGCGCTGGTTCAGGCACTCGCGCAGGCGCAGTCGGGCACGGTGCAAGAGCACAAACAGGTTGCTGCTGCTGACGTTCACGGTGCTGCAGATCTCGTCGGACTCGAAGCCCATGAACTCGCGCATCATGAACACGCGGGCCTGCGCAGGCGGCATGCCGTCCAGGCAGACTTCCAGCACGGCCCAGAACTGCTGCTGCTCCAGGCTGGCTTCGGGGCAATGCCAGGCGGTGGGCTTGCTGTCTTGCAGCCAGTGGCCACGCTCGTCGAACAGGTCCGACATGGCCTGCTCTTCGTCGTCTTTCATGAGGCTGCTGGCGTCCACCATGCGCTGCTTGTGGCGCAGCAGGTCGGCCACCTTGTTCTTGAGGATGGCGAACACCCAGGTCTTGATGGCCGCACGCCCGCCAAAGCGCTGCGCGCCGCTCCAGGCGCCGGCCAGGGCCTCCTGCACCGCATCCTCTGCCAGGTGGCGATCCCCCAGATGCAACTGGGCAAACTTGATCATCTGGGTGCGCAAGGCGCTCAGAAAGGCCTGATCCTGCAGACCATGCCGTTGCGGCTCGCCCCCCTCTGGCGCCGAAACGCCAGAAGCCGACACAGCAGGGTCGGCTTCATCAGGGGGCAGGGTCAAAGGGAATTCGTCGCGGGACATGGTGGGCGGCCAGTTTCAGCAGCCCCCACTGTAGCGCGTGGCAAGGACGCCGCAGCGCCCAGGGCCATCAGGCCGCCTCTTCGGCTTCGAAGTCCACCTTGTCGCGCACGGCGCACTCGGGGCAGGCCCAGTCGTCGGGGATCAGCGTCCAGGGGGTGCCGGGCTTGAAGCCCTCATGGGGCTCGCCCTTGGTTTCGTCGTACACGTATCCGCAGTTCGGGCAGCGGTATTTCATCAAAATGTCTCCTCGGTGGCCGGCGCCTGTTGATCTATTCTGGCGCCAGCTGCTTTTCTATCAGATCAGGCCTGGCGCGCCAGTTCACGCGCCTGCTCGGCATAACGGGCCGTCAGCTCGGCGCGACGGGGCTCGTACATGTTGATGCGGCTCATGTCACCCTTGTAGTGGGCCAACACACGCTTGTTCATCAGCGCATACCAGATGGGCGGGAAGTAAGCCAGGGTGATCATGCCGGCGTAACCAGAGGGCAGCTGAGGGCTGTGCTCGAAGTGGCGCAGGGCCTGGTACTTGCGGGTCGGGTTGGCGTGGTGATCGCTGTGGCGCTGCAGGTGGTACAGGAACAGGTTGGTCACCATGTGGTTGCTGTTCCACGAGTGCTCGGGCTCGCAGCGCTCATAACGGCCATCGGCCTTCTTGCGGCGGCACAGGCCATAGTGCTCCAGGTAGTTCACCACCTCCAGCAGATGGAAGCCATAGATGGCCTGGATGATCAGGAAAGGCAAGGCAGCCCAGCCCAGCACGGCCAGCACCACCGCGAACAGCACAACCGACATGCCCCAGGACTGCAGGTTCTCGTTGTCCAGGCTCCACACGCCCTTGCCTTGGCGAGCCAGGCGCTCGGCTTCGAGGTGCCAGGCCGAACGCAGGCTACCGAACACGGTGCGGGGCAGGAAGACCCAGAAAGATTCGCCAAAGCGCGAGCTGGCGGGGTCCTCCGGCGTGGCCACGTTCTTGTGGTGGCCGCGGTTGTGCTCGACATAGAAGTGGCCGTAGAACGTGGGCGCCAGCGAGATGCGGGCCATCCATCGGTCGAACTTGGACTTCTTGTGGCCCAGCTCATGCGCCGTGTTGATGGCGATGCCGTTGACCATGCCCACGCTGAGCGCCAGGCCAACCAGGTGGTACCAGGGCAGATCGGAGGTGACGGCCAGCCAGGCTCCAAACACGGTCACGGCCAGTTGCAGCGGCACGAAGGCGTACAGCACCCAGCTGTAGTAGCGGTCGTTTTCCAGGCCTTGCAGGGCGCTGTCGGGCGGGTTCTCGGCGTCCTCGCCAAAGAGCCAGTCCAGCATCGGCAGGATCACGTGCACCAGGCCCACCACGAACCACAAGGTCCACACGGCCTTGGTCTGCATGAACACCCCCAGCATGACGATGCCGATCAGGGGCACGGCCGGCCCGAGCAGCCACAGGTATCGTTTCGGGTCGGCCCATTTCTGTACGGGGGCCATGATGCTGGCGTTGGACATGTTCAATCTCCTTCAAGTGCAGCCAGTGTCTTGAATTTGACATGGATCAGGAAGGGGCAAAAGACCGTTCGACCATCGCGATACGCCGCACCCCAATCCGTGTTTACCCGAGGTTTGTCAAAGAACGCACATTCCCGGCGTTTGACACCTGAACCACGGATTTTCGGCAACGGCCATGACTGGCCTTTCATGGCATCCTGAGCAAATATGGATAGCCTCAGCCTGATTTTGGACGACATGCACTTTGACGGTGTCGTGTTCGCGTCCACGCACAACTCGACACCTTGGGCGTGGCGTCTGGCAACACCCGGCCTGGCGGCTTTCCACATGGTCACCAGCGGACAGGCCTGGTTGCTGCGCGAGGGCGAAGAGCCCGTGCTGGTGCAGACCGGTGACCTGATCGTGCTGCCGGCCGGCGGCAAGCATCAGATCCAGGACAAGCCCCAGACCATGGCCGTGGCGCAAGACCTGCTGCCCCATATGGCCGAGTCCGAGCTGGAGCCCCAGCGGCACGGTGGGCAAGGCGAGCCCAAATGCGACCTGATCAGCGGGCACGCCCGTTTTGACGTGGACATGGCCGCACCACTGATTGCCGCCCTGCCCGCCTTGATGCATGTGCGTGGCCTGGGCGAAGCGCCGCCCTTGTGGCTGGCCATCGGCCTGCAGTTCCTGGCTCAGGAAGTCGCAGCCCCACGCCCGGCCCAGCAGGCCATCATCAACCGCCTGGGTGACATCCTCTTCATGGAGTGCATCCGGGACTATGTCGAGTCCGTGCCGGAGGGCTCGGGCAACTGGCTGGCCGCCCTCAAGGACCGCGCCTTGTCCAATGCGCTGGCCCACATGCACCGCGACCCGCGCCGCAACTGGACGGTGCCGGAGCTGGCGCAACAGGCCTGCCTGTCACGCTCGGCCTTTGCCGACCGCTTCACCCAGACGCTGGGCGAGCCCCCTTTGACCTACCTGACGCGCCACCGCATGCGGCTGGCAGCCAGGCAGTTGAGCGGGTCGGGTTTGTCGATCAGCAAGATCGCCGATCTGGTGGGATATTCGTCCGAGGCGGCATTCAGCCAGGCCTTCAAGCGCGAATACGGCGCCTCGCCTTCGGTGTGGCGTCAGCAGCGGCTGGCTGCCGTCAACAGCATCACCGTGGCCGTGGCCAACGGCGGCCAGCAGGCAGCGGCCTGAGCCTGAACGGGCGGCCCGCTGATCGCGCTGAACCGCAAAGCCTTGACGAGGCCAACCTTCGCGGCGAGGTCTGGCGGCCGGGTTGGGCCACCAATGTGACTTAACGACGCGTCGTGCCCGAACCACCCAGCAAGGCCGCGACCTTGCGCTTGGGCTTGATGAAGCGCGACAGGCCCGTGCCACTGCTGGAGGGCGTTGCCGCGGCCGTCTTGTCTTCCCAGACCGGGTCGGCAGACGGATCAGGCTCGTAAGGCTTGTCGAAGAAGGGGTCGGACGGGCGACGCGGTGCGGGGCGCATCGAGCGCGAAGGCTCGCGGTGCTCGCGTGCTTCACGCGGCTCACGGCCACCCGATGAAGGTGCTGCACCCACATCAGAGCGCGCGTCCCCATCCTCGCTGCGGCGTTCACGGCGGTAAGCACCACGTTCACCGCCACGTTCACCGCCACGGTCACCACCACGGTCACCACCACGACCGCCCTCGAGCTCGAAAGGCTCGACATCGATCTTCTTCTTGATCAGCTTCTCGATGTCGGCCATCAGGCGAGCATCCGAGCCCGTCACCAGGGACACGGCCAGACCGCTGGCGCCAGCACGACCGGTACGGCCAATGCGGTGCACATAGTCTTCGGCGTTGAAGGGGATGTCGAAGTTGAACACCGCAGGCAGGGCCGCGATGTCGATGCCGCGCGCGGCCACGTCGGTGGCCACCAGCAGGTCCATCTCGCCGGACTTGAAGGCAGCCAGGGCCTTCATGCGCTCTTCTTGCGATTTGTCGCCGTGCAGGGCCGTGGTGCGCAGGCCATCGCGCTCGAACGTGCGCGCCAGGCGGGCGGCGCCCAGCTTGGAGTTCACGAAGACGATGCTTTGCGTGATGCCGCGGTCGCGCAGGATCTGGCGGATCACGTGGCGCTTGGCGTCGTCATCGACCTTGTAGAAACGCTGCTCGACGTTGGTGGCCGTCTGGTTGGGGCGGGCCACTTCGACCAGGATCGGGTTCTGCAGATAGCTTTGCGCCAGCTTCTTGATCTCGGGCGAGAAGGTGGCCGAGAACAGCAGGGTCTGGCGCTGCTTGGGCAGGTAGCTCAGGATGCGCTGCAGGTCCGGCAGGAAGCCGATGTCCAGCATGCGGTCGGCCTCGTCCAGCACCACGTACTCGACTTGCGAGAGGTTGCAATTCTTGGCTTCGATGTGGTCGATCAGGCGACCCGGGGTGGCGATCAGCACCTCGACGCCGGCCTTGAGCTCCAGCGTCTGCTCTTTCATGTTCATGCCGCCGAACACGACGGCCGAACGCAGATTGGATTTGCTCGCGTACTTCTTGACGTTGTCCGCCACCTGCACGGCCAGCTCACGCGTGGGCGCCAGCACGATGGCACGCACGGGGTGGCGGGCCGGCGACATGCTGGCGTTCTCGTGCTTCATCATTTTCTGAAGCAGCGGGATGGAGAAGGCGGCGGTCTTGCCGGTGCCGGTCTGCGCGGCGCCCATGACGTCACGGCCGGCCAGCACCAAGGGGATGGCCTTGGCCTGGATCGGCGTCATCGTCGGGTAGTCGATGGCCCGCAGCAGTTTGGGATCCAGCGGCAAGGTGTCGAACCGCGCTGGAAGGTCTTCGGGCGTGGCGTCTGGCAGGACGGCGGCGATATCGGCAAGTTCAGCCGCAAGGGAGGTATTCGAATTCATCGGTAGCGGATTATCCGCCTGTTGCTGCATTTTTGCGCAATTTAATTAAGGGGGAAGAATCAGAAGGTGTATCCGACCTGCGTCTGGGTGCCGCCGTGGGCCGCCTCGCACTGCTCCAGCAGGCGCGCCAGCGGGCCCAGGCCCTGGTAGCGCGAGGCCACGCGGTGGGCGTAAGTCCAGACACGGGGGATGTCGTCCAGGTACTGGCGCTTGCCGTCCCGCAGGGCCAGGCGGGCAAAAATGCCCAGCACCTTGAGGTGGCGCTGCAGGCCCATCCATTCAAAATCGCGCCAGAACTCGCCGAAATCGGCCGGCACGGGTAGGCCCCCCTTGCGGGCGCGTTCCCAGTAGCGCACGGCGTAATCGAGCTGGATGTCCTCGTCCCAGATCACGTAGGCATCGCGCAGCAGCGAAACCAGGTCATAGGTGACCGGGCCCCATACCGCATCCTGAAAATCGATCACACCAGGGCGGGCATGAGGGTCGGCCGGGTGTGCCATGAGGTTGCGCGAGTGGTAATCACGGTGCACCAGCACGGTGGGCTGGCTCAAGACCTGGGACTTGATCAGGGCAAATGCCTGCGCCAGCTGGGTTTGCTGCGGCTCGGTCAGCACCTGCCCGCGCAGCTTGCTGATGTACCAATCGGGGAAGAGGTCCAGCTCGCGCTGCAGCAGGGCATCGTCATACGGCGGCATGGCCTGGGCACCCTCGCCTTGCGCCACGCCTTGCAGGCGCACCAGTTCATCGATGGCGGCCTGATAGCGGGCACGGTTGGCAGACCCGGGCGCGTGCTCGTAGTCGGTCGCCTCCAGGGTGGCCAGCAAGGTGTGCTCGCCCAGGTCGCTCAGCAGCATGAAGCCCTGGGGCTCGTCCCAGCTCAGGATGTGCGGCACGTTGACACCACCGGCATCCAGCAAGCGGTCCACAGCCACGAAGGGGCGGCAGTCTTCCTTGTCGGGCGGGGCATCCATGATGATGAAGCTGCCCTTGCCCCCCTCTTTCAGCGCATCCACCCGGAAATAGCGCCGGAAGCTGGCGTCGGCGCTGGCCGAGCGCACCGTCTCGGGCTGGAGGCCGTGCGCGGGCGCCACCGAAGCCAGCCAGGCGGCAAATGCCTGCTGGCGGGCCTCGTCGGTCCAGTGGATGGCAGAAGAAGAAGCTGTGGTCATGAGGGGACTGATCCGTGGAAGTCGGCAAACGGCGCCGACATGAAATAATGCGTCGATTTTAGGCAAGGCTGGCTCCCCGTGACGAAGGCCCATGCCGCAGCCCCCCTCACTGCGACTGCGACATGTCTTCCGTGGCAACCCCTGCCCTCTGTGCCCCTTCCTCCGTGACTCCTCAACTGGCCCGCCCCACCTCCTCCATGCCCCGCCGCCCCGCCCTTGCCGCGCCGCGCCTGCGCTGGACCCCTGTCGCCGTCGCCGCCGGCTTGGCCGTGGCCCAGATCGGCTGGCCCGGCCTCGTCCAGGCCGATGACCGCGGCCTCAGCGTGGCCGGCCCCGCCCCCGACACCCCCACGATACCCACGTCGACGCTGGCGCCCCCCTTGCGCTTCAGCTTCACGCTGCCGGCCCCGCAAGCCGACCTGCACAACGGCAAGCTGCCCCTGTTCTTCGAGGCCGACAACCTGGAAGGCGAGTCCGGCACGCGCACCCGCGCCACCGGCTCCGTGCGCCTGCGCCAGGGCGACCTCACCGTGCGCGCCGACGAACTCACCCACACGCAAGCTGACAACACCGCGCGCGCGCTGGGCCACGTCGTCATCACGCGCAACAACAACATCTTCAGCGGGCCCGAGCTGATGCTCAAGCTCGACACCCTGGAGGGCGAGTTCATCCGCCCGCACTTCTGGTTTGCACGCACCCGCGCCGGTGGGGATGCCGAACTGGTCGAGTTCCTGGGTGCCAACCGCCTGCGCGCCACCAAGACCACCTACAGCAGCTGCACACCGGCCAATACGGCCGACGGCAGCCCGGGCGAGCCAGACTGGTCACTCAAGACCAGCCGCATCTACCTGGACTTCGATGCGAACGAAGGCAAGGCCGACAGCGCGGTGATCTGGTTCAAGGGCGTGCCCATCCTGGCCGCACCCACCTTGACCTTCCCGCTCAATGACGCGCGCAAGTCCGGCTGGCTGCCGCCCAGCTTCGACTTCGACAGCAAGAGCGGCTTCGAGCTGTCTGCACCGTATTACTGGAACATCGCGCCGGACAAGGACATGACGCTGGCGCCCACCCTGTCCGTGCGACGTGGTGCGGGCCTGGATGCCGAGTACCGCTACCTGACCCCGCAAGATGAAGGCACGCTGCGCGTCGTGGGCCTGCCCGATGACCGCGTGGCCATGCGCTCGCGCGGCCTGGTGGACTTCGGGCACAAGGGCAACTTCAACGACGGCAATGTGCTGGCGCAGACCAACTACGAGCTGAAGTGGCTGCGCGTGTCGGACGACGACTACTGGAAGGACTTCCCGCACGGCCTGCCGTCTCTGACCCCGCGTCTGTACGACAGCCACGCCACCATCGAGCGCCAGCTGAACGCGCGCAACTGGGGCCTGGGCAACAGCCAGACCACGCTGTACGGCGGCGTGCAGACCTGGCAGACCCTGCGCGACCTGGACCCGCTGGCCGACCCTGCCTTGAGCAGGATCGACACGCCTTACCGCCGCGAGCCCCAGATGGGCCTGCGCAGCCGCAGCGGCAATGACACCGGCATGGTCTGGTCCCTGAAAGGTGAATTCAACCGCTTCACCAACCAGGACACCACCAAGCCCACCGGCAACCGGCTCAATGCCGTCGGCCAGCTGGGCCAGACCTTCAACCTGGGCGGCCTGAACCTGACGCCCAAGGTCAGCCTCAACGCCACCAGCTACGACCTGGACCAGGCCATGGCCAACGGCAGCCGCAGCGCCACACGCGTGCTGCCGACCTTCAGTCTGGACTCGGGGCTGACCATGGAACGCCCCGTCCACCTGTTCAACCGTGACCTGACCCAGACCCTGGAGCCGCGCATCCAGTACGTGCGCACGCCCTACAGCGATCAAAGCCTGCTGCCCCTGTTTGACAGCGCCCCACGCGACTTCAACCAGTACGCCATCTACAGCGAAAACGCCTTCACGGGCGGCGACCGCATCTCCGACGCCAACCAGGTCACCGTGGGCGTGACCTCGCGCCTGCTGGACGACCGCACCGGCAACGAAGCCCTGCGCCTGGGCGTCGTGCAAAAACTGCTGCTGGCCGACCAGCGCATCAACCCGGACGGGCCCGAGCCCATCACGCAACGCCTGTCCGACCTGCTGCTGCTGGGCTCGGCCTCGGTGATCCCCCACTGGAACCTGGACGGCTCCATGCAGTTCAATGCCCAGAACCACGCCATGTCGCGCGGCCTGCTGGGTGTGCGTTACTCGCCCGGGCCCTGGCGCACCGTGGGTGCGGCCTACCGCTACACCCGCGAGGCCAGCGAACAGCTGGACCTGGGCTGGCAATGGCCGCTGGCCGGCCCCGTGCCCTCCAGCGCCCAGGTGCGTGACCAGGCCGTGGCCGACCCGCTCAACCTCACCGGCAAACGCGCCATCAACAGCAACGCCTGTGGTGGCACCTGGTACAGCGTGGGCCGCATGAGCTACAGCCTGCGCGACAGCCGCCTGACCGACTCGCTGCTGGGCGTCGAATACGATGCGGGCTGCTGGATTGGCCGCGTGGTGGCCGAGCGCGTGTCCGTGGGCCGAGCCCAGGCCAGCACGCGCATCATGTTCCAGCTCGAACTCGCCGGCCTGTCGCGCATCAGCCTGGGCTCCAACCCGCTGCGCGCCTTGAAGGACAATATCCCTGGCTACCAGTTGCTGCACGACGACAGCAAGGCTGCGCCTTCAACCGGCTCTTCGCCATTCATGACAGATGACTGATCACACACCACTGACCCACCGTGCGCATCGCCCCGCCGCACGCCAGCCACGCGCCGTCAGCACCTTCAGCGCCCTGGTGCATGGCCTGTGCCTGAGCCTGTTGGTCAGCACAACGGCGCCTGCCTGGGCCCAGTTCAAGCAATCGCCCACTGTCACGCCGCGCATCCCGGGCTCCCGCAACCTGAGCACCGAGCTCAAGATCGCCGGCATGCAGACCACGTCCGACTACATCCTGGCCGTGGTCAATCAGGAGCCCATCACCCACACCGAAGTCGACAAGCGGGTGGCCCGCATCACCGACACGGCACCGGCCGGCACCCGCCTGCCCCCCGTCGAAGAGCTGCGCAAGCAGGTGCTCGACGCCCTGATTGACGAGAAGGTGCAAGTCTCGTATGCCAGGACCATCGGCATGGACATCTCTGACGCCGAAGTCGACGGCGCCATCGAGAACATCGCCGCGCAGAACCAGATGACCCTGGTGGACCTGCGTGCCCGCATGCAAGCCGACGGCCTGGACTTCCAGCGTTACCGCAACAGCCTGCGAGAACAGTTGCTGCTGCAGCGCCTGCGCGAGCGCGAGGTCAACAGCCGCATCCAGATCAGCGAAGACGAACTCAGCGCCTTCATGAAGGAAGACCCGACGGCGCAATCGGAAGTGGCGCTCAACGTGGCCCACATCCTGATCGCCGTGCCCGAAAAGGCCACCCAAGCCCAGGTCGCTACCTTGATGACCAAGGCCCAGGGCATCCAGGAGCGCGCTGCGCAAGGCGCGAACTTCGCCCAATTGGCCAAGGAGTTCTCGGCCGACACCGGCACGCGTGACCAGGGCGGCGCCCTGGGGCTGCGCGAAGCCAGCCGCCTGCCCGAGCTCTTCGTGGCTACCACGGCCAAGCTCAAGGTCGGCCAGGTGGCGCCGGTGGTGCGCTCCAACGCGGGTTTTCACATCATCAAGCTGATCGAGCGCGAAAACAGCGCCCAGGCCACCTACACACAGCAACGCGCCCGCCACATCCTGCTGCGCACCAACCCGCAGCAAGCCGTGCGCGAGCAGATCGACCGCATGCTGGAGATCCGCAAGCAGATCGTGGGCGGCCAGACCAGCTTCGCGCAAATGGCCCGCCAGTACTCTGAAGACGGCAGCGGCGCACGCGGTGGCGACCTGGGCTGGGCCGCGCCCGGCCAGTTCGTGCCCGAGTTCGAAAAGGCTCTGACCGCATTGCAACCCGGCCAGATCTCCGAGCCGGTGGTGAGCCGCTATGGCGTGCACCTGATCCAGCTGATCGAGCGCCGCGAAGTGCAGCTCAACGAGCAGCAAAAGCGCGAAGCCGCCCGCTCGGTGCTGCGTGAACGCCGTTTCGAGCCCACCTACGAAGAATGGGCCCGCGAGTTGCGCGCAGCCGCCTACATTGAAATGCGTGATGCGCCCTGACCGCCCCTCTGATCGCCCCTCGTCTTCACGCCCTGCCAAGCCTCATGGCAAGCGGGCGGTGCAAGGTGGCGGCGGGCACATCGCCCGCAAGCGCTTTGGCCAGAACTTCCTGGTGGACCTGGGTGTCATCGACGAGATCGTGCGCGCCATCTCGCCCAAGCCCGGTCAGGCGCTCATCGAGATCGGCCCGGGCCTGGGTGCCTTGACCAACCCGGTGGTCGAGCGCTGCGAGCACCTCACCGTGGTCGAACTCGACCGCGACCTGGCAGCCCGCCTGCGCAAGCGCCCTGAGTTGACGGTCATCGAGTCCGACGTGCTCAAGGTGGACTTCGGCCAGATTGCGCAAGAGCGTGGGCAAAAGCTGCGCGTCATCGGCAACCTGCCCTACAACATCTCCAGCCCCATCCTGTTCCACCTGCTGCCCTGGGCCTCGCAGGTGGAGGATCAGCACTTCATGCTGCAAAAAGAGGTCGTCGACCGCATGGTGGCCACGCCCGGCAACAAGGACTTCGGGCGCCTGAGCGTGATGCTGCAATGGCGCTACGACATGGAGTGCGTGGTCGATGTCCCGCCGGAATCGTTCGACCCACCGCCCAAGGTGAACTCGGCTGTGGTGCGCATGGTGCCGCTGGCCCAGCCCCCGGATGTGGACCCGCACGTGCTGGAAGAAATGGTGGCCGTGGCCTTCTCGCAGCGCCGCAAGATCCTGCGCAACACGCTGGGCGCCTGGATCGAACAGAACGGCATCAACACCGACTTCGATCTGCAGCGCCGCGCCGAAGAAGTGCCCGTGGCCGAGTTCGTGGCACTGGCCGCGCTCAAGCGCACAGGCACGCCGGGCTGACCCAGGCCAGCCCGTCCAGCCAGATCAACCGCCCCTGGGCGATCCACCCAGGCGGCGACGCGCCACGCTGCCCACCAGCAGCATGCCGACCAGCGCCATGGCCTCGGCTGAGGGCTCTGGCACCGCCGTCACGTCGTAGCTGCCCACAAAGCTGCCGCCATACGACTTGCCGAACACCGCGACGGTGTGAAAGCCACTGAGCACCGGGGCCGAGAAGTAATAGTAGTCATCCAGACCGGGCAACAGGTCTGCCACGGTGGCGCCGTCGATCTGGACCGAGAAAATGTCGTAGCCGGCCTTGCCCGTGAATGAGGACAGGACCGAGGCCGTCAACACGCCCGCATCCGAGGCAAATCCCGTCATGTAGGCCGGCGATGAACCGACAAAACTGCCCGACACCTCGTCGGCCAGGGCCCCCGTTGCCGTGACGGCCAGCGCCAGGCCCAAAGATACTGCTGTGCGTTTCATGACTCTCTCCTGCAAGTAAAACCAACAAGACACTGGCTGGATCCATGCATATTGCATACCAGCGCCTTGCCCGCTTTACTGCACCAAAGCAGCAACACGCCGGCCCCTGATGCACCACGAAGCTCACTAAACTCACCCTGATGAAAACTTACCTCGTTGGTGGTGCGGTCCGCGACCGCTTGCTGGGGCGCCCATCCGGCGACCGGGACTGGGTCGTGGTGGGCAGCACGCCGCAAGCCATGGGCGCACTGGGCTACATGCCCGTCGGCAAGGACTTTCCCGTTTTCCTGCACCCGCAGACCAAGGAGGAATACGCCCTGGCCCGCACCGAGCGCAAGAGCGGCCACGGCTACCATGGCTTCCAGGTCCACGCCTCACCGGATGTCACCCTGGAAGAAGACCTGGCCCGGCGTGACCTCACCATCAACGCCATGGCCCAGGACGACGACGGCCACGTCATCGACCCCTACGGCGGCCAGCGTGACCTGCGCGAGCGCGTGCTGCGCCACGTGTCGCCCGCCTTTGCCGAAGACCCCGTGCGCATCCTGCGTCTGGCCCGCTTTGCCGCGCGCTTTCATGACTTCGGTGTGGCCGAAGACACCGTGGTGCTGATGCGCAAGATGGTGGAAGCAGGCGAGGTGGACCACCTGGTGGCCGAACGCGTGTGGCAGGAACTCGCCCGCGGCCTGATGGAAGACAAGCCCTCGCGCATGTTCGAGGTGCTGCGCGACTGCGGCGCCCTGGCCCGCCTGCTGCCCGAGGTCGACCGCTTGTGGGGCGTGCCGCAACGCGCCGACTACCACCCCGAGGTCGACACCGGCGTGCACCTGATGATGGTGATGGACATGAGCGCCCGCCTGCACACCTCGCTGGCCGTGCGTTATGCCTGCCTGGGCCACGACCTGGGCAAAGGCACCACGCCACCCGATGTGCTGCCCCGGCATCTGGGCCATGAAGGCCGCAGCGCGTTGCTGCTCAAGCAAGTCAACGAGCGCCTGCGTGTGCCTGTGGACTGCCGTGAGCTGGCCGACGTGGTGGCCCGCGAGCATGGCAATGTGCACCGCAGCGACGCCCTCAATGCCCCCGCCGTGCTGCGCCTGTTGGAGCGCTGCGACGCGTTTCGCAAGCCGCAACGCTTTCGCGAGATCCTGCAAGCCTGCGAATGCGATGCACGCGGCCGGCTGGGCCTGCAGGACGAGCCCTACCCCCAAGCCGAACGCTTGAGCCTGGCGCTGGACATCGCGCTGGCCGTGCAGACGGCCGAGGTCTCTGCTGCAGCGCAACAACGCGGCCTGCGCGGCGAAGCCATTGGCCAGGCCATCGCCCAGGCCCGCACCGAGGCCCTGGTTCTCGGGGGGTTTTGACGCCATTGTTTCCTTGCTGTCGCCAGATGTGCGTCTGACGCTTCCCATGAATGGGCTGCGCGCACTAGACTGGTCGGATGGCCAGCCAAACGATCAATCTCCTGCAGTGGATGGGTGCTGTTGCACGCACCGCACCCGCCTTGCCCCACGTCGCCAAGGGGCTGTGGAACCTGGTGACCCTCAAGCCAGACCAGATCGGCTCGATCGGATTGCGCTTCGCGCAACTGGCGGCCAGCCAGCCTGATCAACCCGCCCTGGTTTTTGAAGGCCGCACCTGGAGCTACGCGCAGTTCAACATCTGGGCCAACCAGATCGCGCACAGCCTGGAAGCCGCCGGCATCCGCCAGGGCGACGCGGTGGGCGTGCTGATGGAAAACCGCGCCGAGTTGCTGGCCTGCGTGCTGGGCATCGTCAAACTGGGCGCCATCGCCACATTGCTCAACAACCAGCAACGCGGCGACCCGCTGGCCCACAGCCTGCGCATCACGAAACCCAAGGTCGTGATCTTTGGTGAAGAATGCGTCGAGGCCTTCGAGAGCCTGCCCCCCGCCACCCGCGCCGAACTGGGCGCCCAATGGTGGTGGGAGGGGGATGCCGCCGCGCCCGCGGGCACCGACAGCCTGCGCCGCCGCACGCTCAAGGCCGACAGCAGCAACCCGCCGCAGACCGAGCGCATCACCTTGCGCCAGCCTTGCTTTCACATCTTCACCTCCGGCACCACGGGCATGCCCAAGGCCTCGGTGATGACGCACTACCGCTGGCACCGCTGCATGGCGGGCCTGGGCCAGCTGGGCCTGCGCCTCAAGTCAGATGACGTGCTCTACTGCCCGCTGCCCATGTACCACAACAACGCCCTGACGGTGTCGTGGAGCGCGGTGGTAGGGGCGGGTGCCTGCATGGCCCTGAGCCGCAAGTTCAGCGCATCGCGTTTCTGGGACGAGATCCGCGCCAACAAGGCCACGGCCTTTTGCTACATCGGCGAGCTGTGCCGCTACCTGCTCAACCAGCCCGCGCGTGCAAGCGACCAGACCCATGGTGTGCGCGCCATCATCGGCAACGGCCTGCGCCCGGACATCTGGGAGACCTTCCAGCAACGCTTTGGCATCGACCACATCGCCGAGTTCTACACCGCCAGCGAATGCAACCTCGCCTTCGTCAACGCGTTCAACTTCCAGGGCACGGCCGGTTACTGCCCCCTGCCCTACGCCATCGTGGCCTTCGATGTGGAAAACGAGGTGCCGGTGCGCCAGGCCGAGGGCAAGAATGCCGGCACGATGCGCAAGGTGGCCAAGGGCGAGTGCGGCCTGCTGCTGACCGAGATCACCGACAAGGCGCCGCTGGACGGCTACACAGACAGCAAGGCCACCGAGGCCAAGGTCTTCCGCAACGTGTTCAAGCCAGGTGATGCCTGGTTCAACACCGGCGACCTGATCCGCGACATGGGCTTTGGCCACATCGGCTTTGTCGACCGTGTGGGCGATACCTTCCGCTGGAAAGGCGAGAACGTGGCCACCACCGAAGTCGAAGCCGCACTGGGCTGCATCGAGGGCATCGAAGAAGCCGTGGTGTATGGCGTGGAAGTGCCCGGGGCAGATGGCCGCGCCGGCATGGCCGCCATCCGCTGGGATCACAGCAAGGGCGCGCTCGATGGCGTGGCGTTGGCCCAGGCCTTGCACAAGGCCCTGCCGAAGTACGCCGTGCCGTTGTTCATCCGCGTGCGTGACGAGCACGAGATCACCGCCACCTTCAAGCACCGCAAGGTGGAGCTCAAGCGTGAGGGTTTCGATGTGGACAAGGTCGAAGACGCCTTGTATGCACTGGGCGAGCAGGGCTACGAACTGATGCAGCCTGCGCACCAGATTGCCCGGCGCGCCTGACGGCGGGCTCCATGGAGCCGCCCTTTCCCAAGCGATCCAGGCCCCGCATCAAGCGGGGTCTGGCTACTCAGCCCACCCGTGTCAGAGCGACTGAACGAGCTTGTTGGAGAGGTACTTCGACGCCTTGCGCAGTTGTTCTTCGACCTGCTTGGGGTCGCCGGCCAGTTGCTTCCACTCCATGGCGTCCATGGGGCTGGCAATGGAGGGCAGCATCCGGTCGCTGGCGCTCCACACCACCTTGCCGGATGAGGCATCGATCATTTCACCCTTGATCTGCAAAACCGGCACGACGTTGGAGCTGAGCAGGTGGGTGACGCCAAAGCCATACTGGGGAATGGACAACTTGATGGTCGGAACGCTGGCATCCGGGGCGCTGACGACGGCCAACTTGCCTGAGGCACGCAGCGCGGATTCAAACTCCTGCTGGACGATCTTCTCGATGGAGATGTCGTTTCTCTTCAAGTAGTCCAAAAAAGTCGTTTGCTCGTTTGCCTGTGAGCCGGACGTGGCCAGTGCGCCAGCTGCGCCAAACATCAAACCAGCAGACGAACCGCCGGGCGTCAACAAGAAGACCTGGCCCTTGTCGACCGACTGGCTGATCTGCGTGGACTTGATCTTTTGCTTGTCCTCGCTGCTCATCTTCTGCGAGGTGGCGCAGCCGCTGATCACGAGTGCCATCAAGATGGCGGACATCACTTTGGTGGTGGCTTGAAATGGGTACATGACTCTCTGATGCAGGTTGTGATGGGTATTCAGGCTATATACGGCAATGCATTTGCCGCACCAAAGTATTGCGCAATTGCCTGGCACATCCTTCCCGCTGGAACGCCAAAAGCCCCCCGCACCTGAGGGTGCGGGGGGAAAAATCTTGGCAACGGTACGCGCTGGCTGATCAGGCCAGCTTCAGGCTATCAGTCAGCCTGCTTGCGCAGGAAAGCCGGGATCTCGATTTCATCCATGCCGTTGCTGGCCAGGGCGTCCACCTTGGCTGCCGCTTGCGTGCGACCACTGCGCCACACGCTGGGCGTGTTCAGGCCGCTGAAGTCGTTGCCGCCAGCGCTGGCGTGGCCCATGCCACCCATGCCGCCAGCCAGACCTTGCGCGTGGCCTGCATGGCCGATCGGCTGGGTCAGCACGGGGATGTTGTCGGTGCCGGTGCGTTGGAAGACTTGCGTCTGCGGTGCGCTGTGGACCACGGTCATCGGGGCTTGCTGGCGCTTGGAGCCGCACAGGCCGGTGGCGATCACGGTCACGCGCAGGGCATCACCCAGGCTCTCGTCGTAGGCCGTACCGTAGATGACGTGTGCATCTTCAGCGGCATAACGACGGATGGTGTTCATGGCATTGCGCGACTCGCTCAGCTTGAAGCTGGACTTGCCTGCAGCGATCAGCACCAGCACGCCACGGGCGCCGGACAGGTCGATGCCTTCCAGCAGCGGGCAGGCCACAGCGGCTTCGGCAGCCTTGGTGGCACGGTCCGGGCCGCCAGCGGTGGCAGTGCCCATCATGGCCTTGCCAGGCTCGCTCATCACGGTCTTGACGTCTTCGAAGTCGACGTTCACCAGACCGGGGATGTGGATGATGTCGGAGATGCCACCCACGGCGTTCTTCAGCACGTCATTGGCCTTGCCGAAAGCTTCTTCCTGCGTGACGTCGTCACCCAGCACTTCCAGCAGCTTCTCGTTGAGCACCACGATCAGCGAGTCGACATTGGCTTCGAGTTCGTTCAAGCCGGTGTCAGCCTGCTTCATGCGGCGGTTGCCTTCGAATTCGAAAGGCTTGGTCACCACACCCACGGTCAGGATGCCCATCTCCTTGGCCACGCGTGCGATCACGGGGGCCGCACCGGTGCCGGTACCACCGCCCATGCCGGCGGTGATGAACACCATGTGGGCGCCGTCCAGCGCAGCACGGATCTGGTCGGTGGCTTCTTCAGCCGCCGCCTTGCCGGCTTCAGGTTTGGCGCCCGCGCCCAGGCCGGAGTTGCCCAGTTGCAGTTGCATCTCGGCGCTGGAGCGCAGCAGAGCTTGCGAGTCGGTGTTGGCGCAGATGAACTGCACGCCTTGCACGCCTTGCGAGATCATGTGCTCGACCGCGTTGCCGCCGCCGCCCCCCACACCGATCACCTTGATCTGTGTGCCCATATCGAAGTTGTCGATCATCTCGATTGCCATGTCGTACCTCTTTTATTAATCAAGCAGTTGCCAATTGAAAATCGTACCAAGTTAGGCGCTTAAAAATTGCCTACAAACCAATCGCGTACGCGACCGAACAAGGTCTGTACGGACCCTGCTTGTTGCGCCGCTTTCATCCCGCGCATGCGCGCGAGTCTTGCCTCTTCGAGCAAGCCCATGACGGTGGCCGAGCGAGGGCTGGCCACCATGTCGTGCAGTGCGCCTGAGTACAAGGGCGTGCCCTTGCGCACAGGCTTCAAGAAGATGTCTTCGGCCAGCTCGACCATGCCCGGCATCACCGCCGAGCCGCCTGTCAGCACGATGCCGGAAGACAGCAACTCTTCATACCCGGACTCGCGGATCACCTGGTGGACCAGCGAGAAGATTTCTTCGACACGCGGCTCGATCACGCCAGCCAGTGCCTGACGCGAGAGCATGCGCGGTGCGCGGTCACCCAGACCGGGCACTTCGACTTGTTCGTTGGGGTCGGCCAGCAGTTGCTTGGCCACGCCGAAGTCCACCTTGATATCTTCGGCGTCCTTCGTCGGTGTGCGCAGGGCCATCGCGATGTCGCTGGTGATGAGGTCACCGGCGATGGGGATCACGGCGGTGTGGCGCACCGAGCCATCGGTGAAGATGGAGACGTCTGTGGTGCCTGCGCCGATGTCCACCATGGCCACACCGAGCGACTTCTCGTCTTCGGTGAGGACTGCTGCAGAAGAAGCAGAGGGATTGAGGACCAGCTGTTCGGCCTCCAAGCCGCAGCGGCGAACGCACTTGACGATGTTCTCGGCAGCGCTTTGGGCTCCGGTCACGATGTGGACCTTCACCTCCAGACGTCCGCCGCTCATGCCGATCGGCTCTTTGACTTCATGGCCGTCAATGATGAACTCTTGAGGCTCAACAAGCAATAGGCGTTGATCATTGGGGATGTTGATCGCCTTCGCTGTTTCCACCACACGCTGCACGTCGATGGGCGCCACTTCCTTGTCCCGCACGATGACCATGCCCGTGCTGTTCTGACCACGGATGTGGCTGCCGGTGATGCCCGTCCACACACGGCTGATCTTGCAGTCGGCCATCAGTTCGGCCTCTTTCAAGGCTTGCTGAATGGACTGCACGGTGGCGTCGATGTTGACGACCACGCCGCGCTTGAGGCCGTGGCTGGGCGCCACGCCCAGCCCCGCCAGGCGCAGGTCACCGCCCGGCATGACCTCGGCCACGACCGCCATCACTTTGGCGGTGCCGATGTCCAGCCCGACGACCAGATCCTTGTATTCCTTGGCCATGGTGTGTGTGGATTTATCTGGTTGAAGACGAAGGTTTGTTGTTGGCCGGTGCGTTGTGCGCAGCCACCGGTTTGGCAACGACGGGTTTCTTGATCACAGGGGCCTTCTGGCCCTCCTGCAAAGTGGTCAGGCCACGCAGCTTGACGGCGTAACCCTCCGGGTAACGCAGGTCCGCGTGAGCCAGCGGTGCGGGGT
>NZ_JACPYU010000020.1 GCF_016195855.1 Aquabacterium sp. | reverse complement strand
GGGTCATCGATCTTGGGTGGGTCATTGACCGGGTTGATGCCGATGTCGATGGTGGCCGTTGCGGTGCCACCTTTGCCATCAGACACCGTCACGGTGAAGGTGTCGCTGCCGTTGTAGTCCTTGGCAGGTGTGTAGGTCCAGCTGCCGTCCGCATTGACCGTCACGGTGCCGTGCGCCGGGTCCGAGCCCTTGGCGTAGGTCAGCGCATCACCATCCGGATCAGTCGCCTTGACCTGCCCAGAGACAGGCTTGTCCTCGTCCGTCGTCAGGCTGTAGTGGCCGGTCTCGGGCTTGTAGTTGGGGTTGTCGCTCGGCTCGTCAACGAATGGCGCGCGGTTGCCCACCTCCGTTGCGTTGACCACATTGGCCACGGTGGCGAAGGGCGTGCCCGCATCGCGATCGGGCGTGCTGTAGGCAAACTCTTGCGGGGACACGGTCTCGATCA
This sequence comes from Aquabacterium sp., assembly GCF_016195855.1. GTDB lineage: Bacteria > Pseudomonadota > Gammaproteobacteria > Burkholderiales > Burkholderiaceae_C > Aquabacterium. Next base: position 152,409 of record NZ_JACPYU010000020.1, on the reverse strand, counting down.
CGCGGTCAACACGCAGCCCCAGCGACATCGAGCCACCGCCGCCGCCAGTCAGGCCCGCAGCGGTTGCCGCATCTTCATCACCACGGTCAACGGCGTTGATCGCCTCGTCCACGGCCTTGTTGTCGTCCACATGGCCCGGCTTGTCGTGGGCCTGCTTCTTCGTCCCAGCAGCCTTGCCATGGGCATCCGCGAGCGCCAGTTGCATGTCTCGCGGCATCCAGGCCTGGCCATCCGCATCGGTGATCTGCAGCTGTGCATTGGCCTCAGCCAGGATCACATCGCCGGGCTGGATGGCATCACCTTCCTGCAGCGGGCGGGCATCGGCCTGGCCTGCTGGAATGACGTTCGCACGCCCTTGAAGACTGGTGACAACCCCGCCGGGAACTTGCGCGGATTTGGACATGGCAAAACCTCTCGAAACGTAACAAACGCCTTTGCAGCGAGGATAGCGACGAGGCCTTCCTCAGGGGTGATCGGGTGGATCGCGGGGCGTGAACAATTCCGGCATTGCGCCGAATAAATCGACGCTTTAGCGCAGCCGCATTCAGGGTCAAGCCCAGATGGGGTCTGTTTGCCACCAAGTGAAACGGGCCAGAACTGTCCAACAATGTCTTGTCGGCAGGTCTGGCCCGCTGTGAAGGACATGCGTCACGAAAGGACGCCTGTATGCCGCTTTTAAGGCATCTTGGGGTCAGCGTTCGCGCAGGGCGTAAGCGTGTGCCTTGAGTACCGGCTTGAGCAGGTAAGACAGCACGGTCTTCTTGCCTGTCAGCACATCCACTTCAGCCGTCATGCCCGGGATGATGGGCATCTTGTCGTTGAAGTTGGGCTGCTTGGTGCGCACCCGCACCACGTAGAAAGTGTTGGTGCCTTTTTCGTCGGTCACGGTGTCGGGGCTGATGTTCTCGACCACGGCATCGAGCCCGCCATAGATGGAGAAGTCATAGGCTGTGAACTTCACGGTGGCCGCTTGCCCGGGGTGGATGAAGGCGATGTCGCGCGGCTGGACCTTGGCCTCCAGCACCAGTGCATCGTCCAGTGGCACGATCTCCAGGATGTCCTTGCCCGGGGTGACCACACCGCCCACCGTGTTGGCCAGCAGGCGCTGGACACGGCCCCGAACGGGTGATTTCACTTGCGACTTGTCGACCTTGTCGGCCAGGGCCACTGCGCCCTCATTGAGCGCATTCAAGCGGCCCAGCACCTCGGACAGGTCCTTGCGGATCTCGTTGCGGAAGGACAGGTCGGTTTCCTGGATCTTGCGTGTGGCTTCCGCAATGGCCGCCTTGGCACGTGATGCCTGGGCGCTGGCCTGCTCCTTGTCGCCACGCGCGCGGGTGACATCGCGCTCCAGTCGCAGCACATCCACTTCAGAGACGGCGCCCGTTGCCAGCAGGGGTTTGGTCTTGCTCAGCTCTTGTTGAGACAGCTCCAGGCTGCGCTTGGCCGAGTCGCGTTTGGCCTCGGCCTCGCTCAGCTCCTGCTGACGCTGCGCCAGTTGCTGCTCGCTGATGGACACCAGTGCCGACAGCTCGGAGCGCTTGGCATCGTAGAGCTGACGCTCTTCGTCCACGATGCGCTGCTCTTCCGCATTGCCATCTTGCGCCTCGGGCGGTTTGAAGCTGTGGCCTTCTGCCAGGGCCTTCAGGCGTGCCAGCTTGGCCTTCAAGGCGAACACCTGGGCCGCACTTTCACGCACACCCGATGTGGCTCGGGTCTCGTCGATCTTGAGCAGCATCTGGCCGGCCTCGACCACCTGGCCTTCCTTGACCAGGATCTCGGAGACCACGCCGCCGTCCAGCGACTGGATCACCTGCAACTGCCTGGAGGGGATCACCTTGGCTTCGCCCTTGGTGACCTCGTCGATCTTGGCCAGCGAGGCCCAGACCAGCAGCACGCCCACCAGCAGCAGGGCGCTGCGCACCAGGGTCTGGGCGCGGTAGGTCTGCTCGGTGCTCATCACGGCCTGGGCATCCAGCTCGAAGCCGCGCATGCCTGCGCTCGATGCGGTCTCGGGCGTCACGCGTGGGCCGGCTACTTTGTCGAGCACCCGGTCCGTGAGGGGCGCCAGCCGCCGCCGAATGGCTTCGAGCACCTTGACCAGTTTTTGTCCAGCGTTCAGCAAGGCGTTCATGTGCTTCTCCTTGCTCACGAGGCACGCGAGATGCGGCCTGCAGACAGCGCCTGCATGATGCGTTCGCGCGGGCCATCGGCCACGATCTTGCCCTGGTCGACCACGATCACGCGGTCCACAAACGAGAGCATCGAGGTACGGTGCGTGACCAGCACCACCGTCTTGCCCTCCGAGAAGGCCTGCATGCGCTGCGTCACCAGGGCCTCGGTCGAGAAGTCCATGGCGCTGGTGGGTTCGTCCAGCAAGAGGATGGGCGCGTTGTGCAGCACCGCACGCGCAATGCCCACGCTCTGGCGCTGGCCGCCCGAGAGCAGCTCGCCACGCTCGCCCACCTGCATGTCATAGCCTTGCGGGTGGCGTTGCACGAACTCGCTCAGGCCGGCGGTGTCGCTGGCCGCCACGATGGCGTCGTCCTGCGCGTGCGGCATCCCGAAGGTGATGTTGTCGCGCAGCGAGCCGTAGAACAGCGTCACGTCCTGCGAGACATGGGCCAGGTTGCGGCGCACATCGGCCGGGTCCAGCTGGCGCATGTCGATGCCATCGAGCAGCACGGCGCCTTGCGTGGGCTGGTACAGGCCCAGGATCAGCTTTTGCAGCGTGGTCTTGCCCGAACCCACCTTGCCGATCAGGGCCACCTTCTCGCCAGGGTTGACCTTGAAGCTGATGTCGTCGAGCGCCGAGTCCTGGCGGCCCGGGTAGGCGAAAGACACGTGGCGGAATTCGATCTCACCCTTGAGGTCCTTGCGGTGGATGAAGTTGGTGCCGGCAGGGCGCTCCACCGGTTGGTCCATGATCTTGTTGAGCGACTCCATGGCCGTGCGGGCGCCCTGGTACTGCATCAGCAGGCCCACGATCTGCCCAGCGGGGGCCAGCGCGCGGCCGGCCAGCATGGTCGAGGCGATCAGGCCGCCCATGGTCAACTGCTTGTCGGTGATCAGGTAGACGCCGATCAGGATGATGCTGACCGACACCAATTGCTGCAGCGTGGCCGTGGTGTACATGGCCGAGGACGACAGCCCGCGCATGCGCACATTCAGCGTCGACAGGAACTGGTTGGCCCGCTCCCAGCGTGCCTGGATCAGGTTCTCGGCACCTTGCGACTTGATCGTCTCGATGCCGGTCAGGCTCTCCACCAGCGTGGCGTTGCGCTGCGCCGAGGCCTGGTAGGTGCTTTGCGACAGCTCGTGCAGGCGGTGCTGCAGCACATAGCCCGACACCACGATGGCCGTGAACACGGTCAGCACCGGCAGGATCAACCAGGGCGAGATCCAGGCCATCACGATCACGAACAGCAGGGCAAAGGGCAGGTCGATCAGCGCCGTGACCGTGCTGGAGGCGATGAAGTCCCGCACCTGCTCGAAGCCGCGCAGATTGGCCGCAAACGAGCCCACCGACTGAGGTCGGTTCTCCAGGCGCATGCCCAGCACCCGCTCCATCAGGGAGGCCGAGATCTGCACGTCGATGCGCGCGCTGGCCTCGTCCACGAAATGGCTGCGCAACAGGCGCATGAACAGGTCGCCCGCGAACACCAGCGTCACGCCGATGGCCAGCACCCACATGGTCTCGGTGGCGTGGTTGGGCACGACGCGGTCGTACACATTCATCGAGAAGATGGGGAAGGCCAGGGCGAACAGGTTGATCAGCAAGGCCGCCCACAGCACGTCACGGTAAACGAAGCGTTGCGCCAGCACCGGGCCCCAGAACCAGTGGCCGGACTTGGTGGCGCGCATCTCGGGCGTGCGCTCGTCGAACTTGAAATGCGGCCTGGCAAACAGGACGATGCCGGTGTAGCGGGCCTGCAGTTCGTCCGTGCTCAGGGTGATGGCGCCCTGGCCGCTGTCGGGCAGCAGGATGCGCCATTTGGCCGTTGAGGCTGATGCGCCCGATGAACCCGGCTCGCGCCCCAGCAGCACACAGGCCTGTTCCCCCTTGAGGATCAGGATGGCGGGCAGTGTCAGCGCGTCAATGCGATCCAGCGACAGCCTTTGCACCTTGGTGGCCAGGCCGGCTCGGCCCGCGGCACGCTCGGCCAGACTCAGTGGCAGGGCGCCTTTGTCCAGAGGCAGCCCGGCGGACAGCGAGGCGCGTGAGGCGGGCAAGCCATGCAGGCGGCAGACCTCCACCAGGCAGTCCAGCAAAGGATCGGGCGTCAGGAGGTCTTCGCGAAGGCGAGGCTGCGCCGAAGCATCGGGTGCGGTGGTGTCCAGCGTGGCAGTCATGCGTGAAGTCGTGAGGTCCTATCCCGCACGAGACAGCAGTGTCAGCGCGGCTTGATCAGCGGATATCGGCACAATGCACCGCAAATTGACCCTCGGTGCGATCGGCGAAGAAGCGCTCGAGGGTCATGCGGACGGTGCGAAAAGCCAGGTCGTCCCAGGGGATTTCGTGCTGGTGGAACAGCTGCGCTTCCATGGTTTCGGGGCCCGGCGCGAAATCGGTGTCCAGCAGGCGGGCGCGGTAGAAGAGGTGAACCTGGCCGGCCGTGACCACATTGATGATGCAGTACAGGCCTTGCATTTCGATGCGGGCGCCGGCTTCTTCGTCGGTTTCGCGGGCGGCGCCTTCTTCGGTTGTTTCACCCAGCTCCATGAAGCCGGCGGGCAGCGTCCAGTAGCCCTTGCGGGGCTCGATATTGCGTTTGCACAGCAGCACCTGCTCGCCCCAGACGGGCAAGGTCCCCACCACGTTCAGCGGGTTGACGTAGTGGATGTGGCCACAGGATGGGCAGACGGCGCGCTCACGGTTGTCGTCCTCGGGCACCTTGTGCTCGACGGGTGTTCCGCATACCTGGCAGTGCTCGATTCGGCGTGAAAACAGCATGCCCGCAGTTTAGGGCATCAAGATGGCGAAACCGCGTCCTGTGGCCGGCAATTCACAGGCAATGGCCCGCATTCGCGGTCAATGCGGTGTGTTCTGCGCCGCCGTTCGTTTTCAGCGGCGCTTGGGGCCGGCGGGCAGGGTGGTGACCCAGGGCGCGAAGCTTTCCAGCACCTGCAGGGGGTGGCCCCGGTGCCAGAAAACGGAGCGGCGCGTCCAGATGGGCGCCGGATCTTTGGGCGTGGGCGCCAGATGGGCCCATTGCCGCGCCAGGCGCCGCCGCTGCGGTGACTGTGTCGATAGGGCCTGGGCGATCAGCGGGTCGCGCCGCACCTGGCTGTGCTCGAACAGCAATTCGGCCAGGGGGCGGGTACCCAGCCCCTTGATGGCGCGCCAGGGGCCTTTGACGGCACCCAGCGGGGTGCTGCTGCGTGCCCAGACGGCCGCGCGGCCATTGACGCGCAGCACAACCTCGCGGACATGCCCCTCGCGACAGCGCAGCGCCTCACGCTCCTGCGGCCACAGGGTGCGGCGCCCCTGGCTGAGCACCTGCACACTGACCTGCCCGTGCAGGCGCAGGCGCGCCGTCAGCGAGCCCGGTGCGCTCAGCCAGCGACGCAGGTTGGGCGGCACGGCACCGCGCCGGCCGCCGCGCGAGCGGGCGAGGGCAGAGGCAGATCGGGGTACGGCAGGCAGGCGAGGTAGCATCGGGGCGGGATCATAGCGGGCCAGGCGGGCAGTGACCTGGCCGGGCCGCATTTGCACATCATCGCGCATGACATCACACACCTTGCCGCCAGGCTGGCTGGACATCGACTTGGGCACAGCCTTGCAAGGCCGCGTTGGCGCGCTGATGAGCGCCCGGGCAGGCGGTATCAGCGTGGGGCCGTATGCGCAGTGCAATCTGGGCGACCACGTCCAGGACGACCCCCAAGCCGTGGCGCACAACCGCGGCGTGTTTGCGCAAGCCCTGCAGGCGCAACCCGTGTGGTTGACACAGGTGCACGGCAACCGCGTCGTCAGGCTGACACACGACGCTGACTTTTTCGGCCCACAAGGCCAGATCGCCCAGCCCGAGGCTGACGGCGCCCTGACCACCGAGCCCGGCCTGGCTTGCACGGTGATGGTGGCCGATTGCCTGCCCGTGCTGCTGGCGGCGCCCGAGGGGCGTGGCGTGGCCGCGCTGCATGCCGGCTGGCGGGGGCTGGCTGGTGCCGGGGGCATGAACGGGCAAGGCATCGTGCACACGGGCGTGCGGGCGCTGTGCGAAGCCGCATCCTGTGAGCCGGCCGATCTGCGGGCCTGGCTGGGCCCATGCATTGGCCCCGCTCATTTTGAAGTCGGCGCCGACGTCCTGGCAGGCTTTGGCCTGGATCCGCAGGCCGCGCAGGGGCACCCTCGTTTCACGCCGCGCGCCCCTGTCAACCCTGCCGCGCTGCCTGCACCCAAATGGCTGGCTGATCTGCCGGGGCTCGCGCGCGACACGCTGAAGCAACTGAAAGTGAGCCAGGTCAGCGGCGGCAGCTGGTGCACCGTGTCCGACGCCTCAAGGTTCTTTTCTTTCAGGCGGACGCGCGTCACCGGCAGGCAGGCTGCCAGCATCTGGCTGCGTTGAGCCACCCGTGTCGCCAGCGCCCGGCTGTTGCTGCGCTTGCTCGGCCATGTACCGCGCATGGGCCTGCGCCTCGGCCGCGCGCAGGGCTTTACGACGAGCTGGCGTGCCTATCAGGTAGAGCACCAGGGCCAGCGGCGCCAGGCCGTAAAAGACAAAGGTGATCACGGCGCCCAGCACTGTGCCTTGCGGGTTCGTGGCCTCGGCCAGCGACATCATCAAGGTCACATACAACCAGGCAATGGCAACAATCCACATCCAACGTCATCCGGTTAGTGAAAGCCCCGCAGACACAGCAGGCCGTTGAACTCAACATGGTTGATGAGGATCATTCCCGGCCTGGGGCAGGCGTCTATTCTGGAACAGGTCTTGCTCAAAGCCCCTCGAACAAGACGGGTTGATGACCGTTGGGCCGATGTTGAAAAGAAACTAAAAGTCATTGGCCCGATATGTCAATGGAAAAAAACCGAGGTCAGAATACGGCAACATGACGGAGGCATCATTTTTTCGGATGCCCCCTCGATTCCAAGTAGGAGACATATGGCTGTTCCTCAACGGTCACGCTCGCAGCGCCATGCGGCTGCGCAAGACGTGACGCAGCGTGATGCTGCCGTGCAAGCCAAGCCGGCGGTCAAAACCAAGCGCCCAGCAGCCAAGAAGGCCGCTGCCCCGACCAGGAAGACAGCGACGCGCAAAGCCGCATCGCCAGCCAGCGCGGCTCACAGTGCGACGCAAAGCGGGGCTCAAGCCCATGCCGCGAGCCAGCCGTCAGGCAAGCCGCAGGCCGATGCGGCCAACGGTTCCGCCAAGGCCGCCAACGGCTCTCCCTTCACGACGCCGTTCGGTGCACCATTTGCCGGGCAGTTCGCCGAGCATTTCAAGGCGCCGTTCGACCAGGCTGCCGCCGCCATGGCCGCGCTCAAGATCCCGGGCATGGAGCAGCTTGATCTCAAGCGCATGCCCGACATGGCCGCTGATGCCATGAAGCAGTGGATGAGCGGCGCAGCCGTGGGCGGCGCGGCACCTGTCATGCCTGAGGGCCTGACGGTGCTCAAGCCCATGCAGCAGGCTGCGGAGGCGATGGGCCAGAGCCTGGGTGCCAGCCTGTCGACCATGGCCGGGCTGACAGTCCCCGCCGAAGCGCTCAAGGACATCCAGCATGAATACATGCAGCAGGCCACGGCCTTGTGGAACCTGGCGCTGGAAAAACCGGATCAGATCAAGGCCTCCGACCGCCGTTTCGATGCACCGGAGTGGGGCAGCAGCCCTGCCAACGCCTTCATGGCATCGATGTACCTGCTCAACGCCCGCACGCTGCAGCGCCTGGCAGACCAACTGCAAGGCGACACCAAAGCGCGCCAGCGTGTGCGTTTTGCCGTGCAGCAATGGGCCGATGCCGCCGCACCCAGCAACTTCCTGGCGTTCAACCCGGAAGCCTTGAAGAAGGCGGTCGAGACCAAGGGCGAGAGCCTGCAGCAAGGCCTGCAGCACCTGCTCAACGACCTGCGTCAAGGCCACATGTCCCAGACGGACGAGCGCGTGTTCGAGGTGGGCAAGAATGTGGCCACCACGGCCGGCACCGTCGTGTTCGAGAACGCGTTCTTCCAGCTCATCGAGTACGCGCCATTGACGCCCAAGGTCCACGAGGTGCCTTTCCTCTTCGTGCCCCCTTGCATCAACAAGTACTACATCCTGGACCTGCAGCCGGACAACTCCGTGGTGCGCTACCTGTTGTCGCAGGGCCACCGCGTGTTCATGATCAGCTGGGTCAACCCCGACGACAGCCTGGCCAAGGCCACCTGGGACGACTACGTCGAACAGGGTGTGATGAAGGCCATCGACGTCACCCGGGAGATCTCGGGCGCAGAGAAGGCCAATATGCTGGGCTTCTGCGTGGGCGGCACGATGCTGGCCTGCGCACTGGCCACGCTGGCCGCGCAGGGCAAGAAGCCCGCAGCCAGCCTGACCTTGCTCACGTCCTTCCTGGATTTCTCCGACACCGGCATCATGGACGTCTTCGTGGACGAGGCCATGGTGCGCATGCGCGAGATGACCATGGGGCCGCAAAGCCCGCAAGGCGGCGGGATGATGAAGGGCACCGACCTGGCCGCGACCTTCTCCTTCCTGCGTCCCAACGACCTGGTCTGGAACTACGTGGTGGGCAACTACCTCAAGGGTGAAATGCCGCCGGCATTTGACCTGCTCTACTGGAACAGCGACAGTACCAATCTGCCTGGGCCGTTCTACACCTGGTACCTGCGCAACACCTATCTGGAAAACAAGTTGCGCCAGCCGGGTGCGGTGGAAGTCTGTGGCGTGCCGCTGGACCTGCGCCGTCTGGACATGCCCACTTTCATCTACGGTTCTCGCGAAGACCATATCGTGCCCTGGGGCGGCGCGTATGCGTCTACCCAGATCGTGCAAGGCCCCAAGACCTTCGTGCTGGGCGCGTCCGGTCACATCGCTGGTGTGATCAACCCGCCCGAGAAAAAGAAGCGCAGCCACTGGACCTCAGGTTCGCTGGCACGCGGCTTGCCAGCAACGGCCAAGGAGTGGATGGACACCGCACAGGAAAACCCCGGCAGTTGGTGGCCTGTGTGGGCCGAGTGGTTGGGCAAACAGGCTGGCGACATGGTGCCGGCGCCCAAGCAGGCGGGCAGCAAGCGCCATCCACCCATCGAGGCCGCGCCAGGCCGTTACGTCCTGCGCAAAGCTTGATTTTGGCGCCCGCCGTCTTGTGCGGGTTTGGATCCTGAGCTCTCAAGGAGATAAGCATGTCTGACATCGTCATCGTCGCAGCAGCCAGAACCGCCGTCGGCAAGTTCGGCGGTAGCTTGGCCAAGACCCCGGCATCGGAACTCGGCGCCGTGGTCATTCAGGATCTGCTCAAACGCACAGGCCTGGCGGGCGACCAGATCAGCGAAGTCATCCTGGGGCAGGTGCTGCAGGCGGGCTGCGGCCAGAACCCGGCGCGCCAGGCCGTGATCAAGTCGGGCCTGCCCAACGTCATCCCGGCCATGACCATCAACAAGGTCTGCGGCTCCGGCCTCAAGGCCGTGATGCTGGCCGCGCAGGCCATCCGCGACGGCGACGCCGAGATCGTGATTGCCGGTGGCCAGGAAAACATGAGCATGTCGCCGCACGTGGTGCCCAATTCGCGCGAAGGCATGCGCATGGGCAACTGGCAGATGATCGACACCATGATCAACGATGGCCTGTGGGACGTCTACAACCAGTACCACATGGGCATCACCGCCGAGAACGTGGCCAAGCAATACGGCATCTCGCGCGAGGCTCAGGATGCGCTGGCCCTGGCTTCGCAGCAAAAGGCCTCGGCCGCGTCCGACTCCGGCCGCTTCAAGGACGAGATCGTGCCGGTGCTGATCCCCCAGAAGAAGGGCGACCCGCTGGTGTTCGACACCGACGAGTTCATCAACCGCAAGAGCAACGCGGAAGCGCTGGCTGGCCTGCGCCCCGCTTTTGACAAGGCCGGCTCGGTCACGGCTGGCAATGCCTCCGGTATCAATGATGGCGCTGCCGCCGTCATGGTCATGAGCGCCAAGAAGGCCGACCAACTGGGGCTGAAGGTGTTGGGGCGCATCGCGTCTTACGCCAGCGCTGGCCTGGATCCGGCCTACATGGGCATGGGCCCGGTGCCTGCTTCTCGCCGTGCGCTGGAGCGTGCAGGCTGGAAGCCTGCCGATCTGGACCTGCTGGAAATCAACGAGGCCTTTGCGGCCCAGGCCTGCGCCGTCCACAAGGAAATGGGCTGGGACACCAGCAAGGTCAATGTGAACGGTGGGGCCATCGCCATTGGCCACCCCATTGGTGCTTCAGGTTGCCGCGTGCTGGTGACCCTGCTGCACGAAATGCAAAAGCGTGAAGCCCGCAAGGGCATCGCATCCCTGTGTATCGGTGGCGGTATGGGCGTGGCCCTGACCATCGAGCGCTGATCCCCGACTGACTGAGTCTTTATTCATCCCAAAGAGGAGAACTTCATGAGCCAAAAAGTAGCGTACGTGACCGGTGGCATGGGTGGTATTGGTACCTCCATTTGCCAACGCCTGCACAAGGACGGGTACAAGGTGATCGCCGGTTGCGGTCCCAGCCGTGATCACGTCAAGTGGCTCGATGAGCAAAAGGCGCTGGGCTACACCTTCTACGCGTCGGTGGGCAACGTGGCCGATTGGGACTCGACCGTTGAAGCCTTCAAGAAGACCAAGGCCGAGCATGGCCCGATCGACATCCTGGTGAACAACGCCGGCATCACGCGTGACGGCATGTTCCGCAAGATGACCAAGGCCGATTGGGACGCGGTGATGGACACCAACCTCAACAGCCTGTTCAACGTGACCAAGCAGGTCATCGACGACATGGTTGAGCGTGGCTGGGGCCGCATCGTCAACATCAGCTCGGTGAACGGTGAGAAGGGCCAGTTCGGCCAGACCAACTACTCGGCTGCCAAGGCTGGCATGCACGGTTTCACCATGGCCCTGGCCCAGGAAGTGGCCAACAAGGGCGTGACCGTGAACACCGTGTCGCCAGGCTACATCGGCACAGACATGGTGCGCTCGATCCGCCAGGACGTGCTGGACAAGATCGTGGCCACCATCCCTGTCAAGCGCCTGGGCACGCCCGAGGAAATCGCCTCGATGGTGTCGTGGGTGTCCAGTGATGAAGCCGGTTTCGCCACGGGCGCCGACTTCTCGGTCAACGGTGGCCTGCACATGGGCTGATGCACCTGCTCGGCCCTGGTTTGGCCAGGGTTGAGTTTGGGCGTGCGATCCATGAAAAAACCCCGCTGAGCAGCAATGCCAGCGGGGTTTTTTTGTGGCTCAGGCCGCGGCTTCTTGCTCCAGCACCAGGCGATCCAGGGCGGCGCAGACTTCCGCGAAGCGGCCGGCAATCACGGTACGGCGCGCATCGGCCGGGTCCGTGCAGATGCGCACGCGCCGTTCAGCCAATGCAGACGGTGCCGATGCCCGCAGCGGGATGACCATGGCCGAGGTGCCGTTGCCGGGTTGGCGCGAAGGCGTGCCCCATGGCGTGATGGGCCTGGCCTTGACGGGGCGGGCGGCCGGCGCGCTGGCCGGACGGGTGCCGTCCGATGGCGGATTGGTGCCTGCCGAGCCAGGGGTGGCGTTGCGGATGAAGAATGCACGGGCCAGGTGATGAATCATGATGAACTCCGGTTGACAGCAGATGAAGTTCGGCAGGATTCGACAAAGGTCCACCAGACGGGATCGCACCACCGGCCAGGTGATGCCAATGCCCGCCACCCGTCTGGTGGGGTGAAAGCTAGTTGAGCAACTGGTTGCGGATCAGGCCAACGGCCAGACCTTCCAGCTCGAAGTCTTCCTGATCGGGCGAGACGACGATGGGTTGGAAGTCCGGGTTCTCAGGCAAAAGCTGGATGCCTTGCGCCGTGCGCTGGAAACGCTTGACGGTGACCTCGTCACCTAGTCTGGCCACGACGATCTGGCCATTGCGGGCGTCGCGCGTGCGGGCCACGGCCAGCAGATCACCGTCGAGGATGCCGGCGTCTTTCATGCTCATGCCTTTGACGCGTAGCAGGTAATCAGGACGACGGGCAAACAGGCCGGGCTCGACCGAGTAGGTTTGCTCGACGTGCTCTTGTGCCAGGATGGGGTTGCCCGCGGCCACGCGGCCAACCAGCGGCAACACCAGTTGCTCCAGGCCGGGCAGGGGGAGGTTGAAAGGCAAAACATGGCTGGCAGCGCCGGACGACTCGCCGCCACGCTTGCGGGTTTCGTTGACGGTGCGCAGGGTGCCTGCCTTGAGGCGGATGCCGCGCGACGTGCCGCCAACCAGTTCGATCACGCCTTTGCGTGCCAGCGCCTGCAGATGCTCTTCGGCAGCGTTGGCCGAGCGGAAGCCCAGCTCACTGGCGATTTCAGCCCGGGTGGGGGGCGCCCCCGTGCGGGCGATCGCGCGCTGGATCAACTCGAAGATTTCTTGCTGGCGCGGCGTGAGTTTGGGTTTATCGTTCGACATCGCAGTGGCTGACGCTGTTTGAATCGTTGGCTGTCATTTTATACAGGACTGTTGGTTTGTCCAGTACTTTTGTGCAAGCACTTGGGGTGGCATGCAGGACCTTGTGAAAAGCGTTGTGATTCTGGGAACGGGCGGGACCATCGCCGGCACCGGCCATGACCCGGATCGGAGCTGGCAATACCGCGCAGCACAGTTGTCGGTGTCGCAACTGGTCGACGCGGTGCCCGAACTGAAGGGGGTGCCGCTGGAAGCGCTGCAGGTGGCGCAGATCGACAGCAAGGACATGAGTTGGGCTGTCTGGCGGGCGCTTGGTCAGGCGCTCCAGACCCAACTGGCCCGCGAGGATGTGGCCGGCGTGGTGATCACGCACGGTACCGATACGCTGGAAGAAACCGCCTACCTGCTGCATTGCCTGGTGGATGGCCGCAAACCGGTGGTGCTGACCGCCGCGATGCGCCCTGCCACGGCACCGGATGCCGACGGACCCGCCAATCTGCGGGACGCCGTTCGTGTGGTCCAGGAGGCCGCGCGCCGTGGGCTGGGTGGTGTGGTGGCGGTGCTGCATGGCCGCATCTGGGCGGGCTCGCAAGTGCGCAAGGCGCACTCCAGTGCTCTGGATGCCTTTGATGGGGGTGGCCGCCCGCCGCTGGCGCTGCTGGATGAGACGGGCGCATGGCGCGAGGCCATCACACCCTGGCCGCTCAGTGGCAAGGCCGGTTGGCAAGCCTTGCGCGCAGAGCCCCCTCGTGTGGAGATCATTCACAGCCATGCCGATGCCGACGGCTGGATGGTGCAAGCGGTGCTGGCGCACGCCAGGCAGCATGGCCCCTTGAAGGGTCTTGTGCTGGCCGGTACCGGCCACGGCACTTTGCATCAAGGGCTGGAGGCCGCCGTGACACAGGCTGTCGCGCAGGGGGTGACCGTCTGGCGCAGTTCGCGCGTGGCCCGCGGGGGCGTCAGCAGTCGTGAGGGGGATGTGTTGGCGGCATGCGGTGAGTTGACACCGTCTCAGGCCCGGGTGGCCCTCATGCTCTATTTATTGGGTGTATGAGCGAGCACAAGGGCGGCAAATAAGTTGGGAATGCAAGCACGAGCCTTGGCTGTGGTGACCAGCAAGCCAGGTCTAGCTTCCTCCCGCCGGGTTCAGGTGTGCCCTGCGCCCGGTTCGAGGTGAATTGTGCTGGCCTAATGTGAAAGCGCTGTGACAGCTCAGGGCTTGATCCGGATCACCACCGCTTCGGTGCCGGTCTTGAACGCTTGCTCGACGCCGGGTGTGGCCTCGCCCATGGCCGGCGTCCAGACGCGGACGCGGTGCTCGCCAGGCGGGAGGTCGATACTGACGCTGCCATTGGCATCGCTCACGCCGAAGTAGGGCGTGTCCACCACGTGGATATAGCCCAGCATCCGGTCATGGATGTTGCAGCCCAGTGTGGCTGTGCCGGGTTTGTCGAAGACCACCGGTGCAGCCGGGGTGCCGGCGTACAGCTTGATCTCGAAGGTCTTGGTGGGCGAGAACGAATAAACGTGGTGTCGCACCGTGTCGAAATTCGGGAAGTTCACCAAGCTGCCTGTCTGGATGACGCGCAACTTGGGCACGAAGGCCTTGTCCTTCTGGGCCATGTCGGCCACCGTGCCGGGCGCTGCCTGGGCGCGCGTCCCTTTGACAAACACCGATACCGCGGCGCCCACCACGGCTTGGCCGCTGTCAGTCTGGAGCTGGATCTGTTGTGGGACTGCCCACGCACCCAGGGATGCCAGGGTGGCAAGCGGGCCAAGGCATGCCTGCTTGAAGCTCAGACCAACCGGTTGACGGCAGACGTGCATGGCGAACTCCCGGTTCAATACTTGACGATGTCCCGGCGGGTGGGGGCCAGCCTGCGCAGCAGTTCATTCTTGGCACCCTCAGAGGCGCCGGCGCGGTCCAGCTCTTCGCGCATGACCGCCACCATGATGTCGAACTCGGCGCCCGAGATATTGGATTTGGCATGCGAGTTGGCCATGGTCTCACCTTCGTACACGCAAGGGCCATCCGCCACCTTGCAGACATAGGCGGCCACGCTCTTTTTGAGATAAGGCATCTTGATGCCGTCGAACGAGCGCTTGGTGCGTGGGTCGGTGGACACCCGCTCCAGCGTGCGATCGGTCACGGCTTCGATCTTGGCGACGCCGCCGAGTTGCTGGTACAGCGGTGCCTGGGCGCCCGTGGTGCTGCAGGCCATCAAGGCGGCCAGGGCCCAGCTCAAGGTGATGCCACCTGCGGCCATCTGGATGTGTCGACGTTGCTCGGCGCTCAGGTCGCGCCAGCTTGCAAACGGACTCTTCAGGGGCATGACAGATCCAGTACTGATTGAGGTATTGCTGAAAAATCCCGCATACAGGGAGCTTGCGCTCATATCTTGACGCATCCGGACGATATCCATCTCCGTATTTGGCCGAGTAGTCGCGGTTAAAAAAACACCTCTGAAAGCCCTTCATGAAGTCCAATTCCCCCCTTTCCCCGATGTCGCGCGTGCAAGCCAGGCGCCTGTCAGACAAAGGGCTGTGGTGGCGGCTGGGCTGGCTGGGGCTGGCTGCAGCCGCTGCTTTCATGGCGCCCAAGGCCCATGCCGGCGACAGGCTGCTGGGCACCTGGGGTGTCAGCGAGGTGGACGGCGCAGGTGGCGGCGGTTTGACGCCCTGGGCCACCATCACCGGCACGGGCAGCAGCAACCAGGTGGGCGGCTCGGCATTCGCCACCCACTTGAAGACCCAGGGCGGCTATGACCTGAAGATTGGCGGCGCGGCCGTGGGCATCAAGGACAGCGTCGAGTTGTCCATGGCCCGTTGGTCCTTCAAGCTGGGTGACGTGGTGCCGGGCAAGTCCGTCGAGATGGACGTGCTGGGCGCCAAGTTCAAGGTGACCGGGGACGCGGTGTACGACCAGGACAAGGCCATGCCGCAGATTGCTGTGGGCGCGCAGTTCAAGCAGGTGGACGATGGCGCCCTGGTCAAGTCCCTGGGCGCGACCAGCACCAGCGACATCGACGTGTACGCCACGGCCACCAAGTTGTGGCTGGGCGGCCTGGCTGGGCGCAATGTGCTGGCATCGGGCACGGCCCGCCTGACGCGGGCCAACCAGTTCGGGCTGCTCGGCTTCGGTGGCCCAGGTCACGACAAGCACAAGCTGCAACTGGAAGGCAGTCTCGGGGTGATGCTGCGTGATGACCTGGTGCTGGGCGCTGAGTACCGCATGAAGCCCAACAACCTGGAGGCCGGTGGCGCCGCCTTGCGCGAGGACGACGCCTGGGACCTGTTCCTGGCCTGGTTTCCCTGCCGTGGCGGCAGCCTGACCCTGGCCTGGGTCAACCTGGGCAACATCGTGAGCAAGGATAACCAGCAGGGCCTCTACCTGTCGGCTCAGGCCTCGTTCTGATGCCACTGGCCAAGGGGGCTTGTTCAGCGGCCGCCGGTCACATCCAGGATGGCGCCCGCTGTGTAGCTGGCCTGGTCTGACAGCAGCCAGACAATGGCCTCGGCCACCTCATCAGGTCGCGCCGCGCGCCCCATGGGCAGGCTGGGCCCCAGGCGGGTTGCACGGTCCGGCTCACCGCCGGTGGCGTGGATGCCCGTGTCGGTGATGCCCGGGCGCACAGCCACTACCCGCACCCCCTCGGGTGCGAGCTCTTTGGACAGCCCATTGGTCAGCACATCGATGGCGCCCTTGCTGGTGGCGTAGTCCACGTACAGGTTCGGTGAGCCGGTGCGCACGGCACTGCTCGACACATTCACGATGACGCCGCCCTGGCCGCCCAGACGGGTCGACATGCGTTTGACCGCTTCGCGCGCGCACAACATGGGCCCCAGCACATTGACGTTCAACATGCGTTGCATGCGGGCCGCGGACATGTCTGCCAAAGAGGCGGTTTTGTCCACGATACCGGCGTTGTTGACCAGGCCCGTCAAGGGCGGCAGAGATTTGTCTGCAATGGCAAACAGATTCAGTACCTGGGCCTCATCGGCGACGTCGGCTTGGGCGATGATGGCAAGTGGTGCGCCCAGTTGCAAGCATTCATCTGCCACGGCTTGGGCCGCGTCGGCCTGGTGGGCGTAATGGATCAGCAGGGCGTGGCCCTGGCGCGCCAGCAGCCGTGCAGTGGCCGCGCCGATGCCCTGGCTGGCGCCTGTGATGAGGGTGACCGGTTTCATGTCATGACTTTACATTCCTTTAACCGCGCGGAAGTCCGTCCTACACACACCGCAAGGACACTGGTGAAATGAACACGATGAACAAGAAGAAGTGGTTGTCCGGCTGGCGGCTGGCAAGCGGTGTGGTGATCCTGGCCGCGGCTGGCTGGGGCATCAAGCATTACTTTTTCACGCCACCTGCTGCCCCGCCGGTGATCACGGCCAAGGTCGGCTATGATGACATCGAGGACACGGTGCTGGCCAGCGGCACCATCCAGGCGCAAAAGGAAGTGAGCGTGGGGGCGCAGGTCTCCGGTCAGATCAAGCGCCTGTACGTGGACCTGGGTGACAAGGTCAAGAAGGGGCAGCTTGTGGCCGAGATCGACTCGACCACGCAGACCAACACCCTGCGCAATGCCGAGGCCCAGGTGGCCTTGCTGACGGCCCAGCGCCGCGCCAAGGTGGCCTTGCAGAAGCAGGCCGAGTTGACCTTCAAGCGCAAGCAGGAGCTGGTCAGGCTGGATGCGGGCTCCAAGGCTGATCTGGAAGATGCGGAAGCCGCTCTGGCCACCACCACGGCCGATATCGGCGCGCTGGACGCGCAGATCAAGCAGGCCAATATCTCGGTGGACACGGCCAAGGTCAACCTGGGCTACACACGCATCCTCGCGCCGATTGATGGCGTGGTGATCGCCGTGATCGCCGAAGAAGGGCGCACCGTGAACGCGATCCAGTCGGCGCCATCCATCATCAAACTGGCCAAGCTGGACCAGGTGCAGATCAAGGCGCAGATCTCCGAAGCCGATGTGGTGCGCGTCAAGCCCGGCATGCCAGCCTACT
This sequence comes from Aquabacterium sp., assembly GCF_016195855.1. Lineage (GTDB taxonomy): Bacteria > Pseudomonadota > Gammaproteobacteria > Burkholderiales > Burkholderiaceae_C > Aquabacterium. The sequence continues at coordinate 134,827 of NZ_JACPYU010000020.1, read as the reverse complement.
TCACGATCCTGGGCGAGCCGCTGCATCGTTATGAGGCCAAGTTGCATGGCGTGGAGCCGGTGCCGGAGTCGGACCAGACCGATGCCAAGGTGACGGCGTCCACCTCGACCACGACGGCCATCTACTACAACGGCCTGTTCGATGTGCCCAATGTGGACGGCAAGCTGCGTGTGCTGATGACGGCGCAGGTGTTCATCGTGCTGAGCAAGGCGGACCATGCCCTGGTGATCCCGGCTTCGGCCCTGGGCAAGCGTGATCGCAAGACCAAGACCTATGCGGTGAGCGTGCTGGAGGGGCCGGAAGGTGCCCAGAAGGTGAGCACCCGCCAGGTGAAGATCGGCCTGAACAACCGTGTGCAGGCGCAGGTGCTGGAGGGCCTCAAGGAGGGCGATCTGGTGGTGGTGGGCGAAGCCACTGGCGGCGGCTCGACCACGGGCATGCGTCGTGCACCGGGCATGTTCTGATCACCATGACGGATCCCAACAAGTCATCCGCAACGCCCGCGCCCACCGGGCCGGCGCTGCTGGAAGTGGAGAACCTGTGGCGCGAGTACCCCTCGGGCGATGGCTCGGTGGCGGTGCTCAAGGGCATCAGCCTGCGCATCAAGGCGGGCGAGATGGTGGCCATCATCGGGGCATCGGGCTCGGGCAAGTCCACCTTGATGAACATCCTGGGTTGCCTGGACCGGCCCACGCGCGGCAGCTACAAGGTGGCGGGCCAGCCCACGGCCGAGCTGGCGCCCGATGAGTTGGCGCGGCTGCGGCGTGAACACTTCGGCTTCATCTTCCAGCGCTATCACCTCATGGGTGACCTGACGGCGGCGGGCAATGTCGAGATCCCGGCCATTTACGCGGGCCATGGCCCGGCCGAGCGGCATGCGCGTGCGGCGGCCTTGCTGGGGCGCCTGGGCCTGGCCGAACGTGTGCGCAATCGCCCGGGGCAGTTGTCGGGTGGGCAGCAGCAGCGGGTCAGCATCGCGCGTGCGCTGATGAACGGCGGTGACGTCATCCTGGCCGACGAACCCACAGGCGCTCTGGACAGCGTCAGTGGTGAAGAGGTCATGCGCATCCTGCAGGAGCTGCATGCCGACGGGCACACCGTCATCATCGTGACCCACGACCCCAAGGTGGCGCAGCACGCGCAGCGCATCATCGAGGTGGCCGACGGTGAAATCGTGTCGGACAAGCAGCAGGACGGCGACCGCCCCGTGCAGTCGGCCAAGCGCGAGGAAGGGGCCCCGCCTCCGCACCCCTGGCGTGCGAACTGGGATCGCTTCACCGAGGCCTTCACCATGGCCTTGCGTGCGATGGCCGGGCACCGCTTGCGGACCTTGCTGACCATGCTGGGCATCATCATCGGCATTGCCTCGGTGGTGTCGATGGTGGCCCTGGGCGAGGGCTCCAGGCAACGTGTGCTCAAGGACATTTCGGCCATGGGCACGAACACGATCGACATCTTCCCGGGCAAGAACTTCGGGGACAGGCAGGCAGGCCGCATCCGCACCCTGGTGCCGGCCGATGCCGATGCCTTGTCGCAGCTGAACTACGTGGACAGCGTGACACCCACTGTCAGCACCAGTGTGACTTTGCGGCGCGGCAACATCGAGTCCACGGCCAACATCACGGGGGTGGGGGAGGACTTCTTTCGCGTCAAGGGCTACACCATGGCGCAAGGCCAGGCCTTCGATGCAGACAGCGTGCGCCGCCAGACTCAAGAGGCGGTGATCGACCCGAATACGCAGAAGGCGCTGTTCCCCAATGGCGAGAACCCCGTGGGGCAGGTGATCTTCCTGGGTTCGGTGCCGGTACGCATCGTGGGGGTGACCTCGCCCCAGGAAAGCGGCTTCATGATCTCGGACAACCTCAACGTCTGGGTGCCCTACACCACGGCGATGCGGCGCCTGCTGGGTGTGCGCTGGTTGCGCAACATCACGGTGCGCATCAGCGACGAGGTGCCGTCCGCTGCGGCCGAGCAGGGCATCACCAAGCTGATCACGCAGCGGCATGGCTCGCAGGACTTCTTCGTGCGCAACAGCGACAGCATCCGCCAGACCATCGAGAGCACCACACAGACCATGACGCTGTTGATCTCGTCGATCGCGGTGATCTCGCTGATCGTGGGGGGCATCGGGGTGATGAACATCATGCTGGTGTCGGTGACCGAGCGTACGCAAGAGATCGGTGTGCGCATGGCGGTGGGCGCCAGGCAGAGCGACATCCTGCGCCAGTTCCTGATCGAGGCGGTGCTGGTCTGCCTGCTGGGTGGCATCTTGGGGATCGCGCTGGCGCTGGGCATTGGCCTGGTCTTTGACAAGGTCGGTGGTGGCAGCTTCAGCATGGTCTATTCGATGACCTCGATCGTGGCGGCCTTCGGGGTGTCGTCCCTGATTGGTGTGGTGTTCGGCTTCCTGCCCGCGCGCAACGCGGCCCGGCTGGACCCGGTGGACGCCTTGTCGCGTCAGTGAGTGAGCGGGCGATGAACACCTTGAGAAAGCACAGTGTGAGCAAATTGAACAAATCGCGTGGGTGGCCACATGGATGGCGGCATGGCTGGCAGAGGGGGGCTGTTACCCTGGCCGTCGCCATGCTGAGTGCCTGCGCCTCGACCAGTGATTACCAGCGGCCGCAGGTGAAGGTGCCCGATGGGTGGCAGCAGGGTACGGTCACCCCACAGTCCACCCTGACGCCTTGGTGGCAGGGCCTGAATGACCCGACGCTGACGCAGCTGATTCAGGATGCGCTGGCCCGCAACAACAACCTGGCACAGGCGGCCATCAAGGTGCGCCGCGCGCAACTGGTGGCAGGGCAGGCGGCCAGCGACCAGTTGCCCTCGGTCAAGGTGAGCGGCAGCAGCACGGCCTCACGCCAGCTTGACGGCGGCCCGACCACGCGCTTGAGTGCTGTCACCGCGGCGGCGAGCTGGGAGGTCGACCTGTGGGGGCGCCTGGCTGCCTTGCGCAATGCGGCCGACTGGGAGGCCGAAGCCACCGAGCAGGATCGGCAAGCTGCAGCCATGTCGCTGGTGGGGACGGTGGCCAATCTGTACTGGCAGGTGGCCTACCTGAACCAGCGCGTGGAGGCCAGCCAGCAGAGCATCGACTATGCGCGCCAGACGCTCCAGCTGGTCGATGCACAGTACAAGGCCGGCGCGACGTCTGGCCTGGAGGTGGCGCAGGCCACGCAGGCCCTGGCTGCGCAGGAGGCCAGCCACACCCAATGGCTGCTGCAGCGCGTGCAGGCCCGCAATGCCTTGGCCATCTTGTTTGACGGCCCGCCCGAGGTGGCCTTGAAGGAGTCGCTGCGCTTGCCTGACGGGGCATTGCCTCAGGTACAGGCTGGCGCGCCCGCTTCACTGCTGACACGCCGGCCGGATCTGCGGGCGGCCGAGTTGCGCCTGCGCAAGTCGCTGGCCACGGTGGACGCCACACGCAGCAGCTTCTATCCCACTTTGAGCCTGACGGGCAGTGTGGGCGGCAGCAGCGAGGCCTTGTCCCGTGTGTTGAGTGACCCGGTTGGCACGCTGGGTGCCGGGCTGGTGTTGCCATTCGTCCAGTGGCGGGACATGCAGCGTAGCGTGGCCATCTCGCAGGCCGATTACGAGGTGGCGGTGCTGGGCTATCGTCAGAGCTGGTACCAGGCCCTGGCCGATGTCGAGAACGCCTTGTCGGCCCGTGTGCAGTATGAGGACCAGGGCAGCAGCCTGGCCATGGCCGTCAAGGCCGCGCAGGATGGCGAGCGCTTGAGCGAGGCCCGCTACCGTGCCGGCTCGGTGCCACTGAAAACCTGGCTGGATGCGCAGGAAACCCGTCGTCAGGCCGAGAACAACCTGGCCGCCAACCGGCTCAACCGCCTGGGGGCGCTGGTGACGCTGTATCAGTCTGCCGGTGGTGCGATCGAGGCAACGAAGCCTTGAGGCATCGCTTCAAAGCTCGATGGGCCGGTTCGTGCGGGCTTCGATGACCCGCACGGCATCGGCTCCGGGCTGCATCTGCATGTTCAGCTGAGCGGCAAAACGCGTGGGCTTGTGCAGCTCTGCCAGTTCAAAGCCCGCGTTGCGCAACTGGGTCTCGGCCTGAACCTCGTTGTCGAAGTGCAGGAAGACGCGGCCTTTCACAAAGGTCGACAGCAAGGCCTTGAAGGCCTGAACACCGGCGCCCTTGTTGGCGTTGTGCAGGTGGATGTCTGACAGGTACAGCCCTTCAGGGAAGCGCGCGAGCACGAGGCCAAAGCGGGACCACATGGCCGCCACGGTGGGGGTGTCGAAGTAATTGACCAGGCCCTCGGTGATGATGGCGGTGCCTTTGGTCTTGTCCAGGGTATCGGCCAGTGCCGACAGGGACTGCGGCCCCGCGTCGGCCAGGGCATCCAGGGCCTGCACCTCATGGCCCGCGCTCAAGAGGCCGGCGCTTTGCAGCAAGTCGCGTTTGCGCGCGGCCATGTCAGGCAGGTCGGCTTCGATATAGCGCAGCTTGCCGCCGTGCTGTTGCTTGAAGCGCCAGCCGCGTGGCGACAGGCCCGCCGCCACTTCGATGACCTGGCTGACGCGGCCCTGTGCGATGGCCTGGTTGAGCAGGTGGTCGATCAGGCGGTGGCGGGCCAGCAGGAAGGCCTGCAAGGTCGGGGCGCCGGTCAGCGTGGCCAGGCCATGCAGGGGGCGCAAGGCCGAGTACATCGCCCTGCCTTGTGGTGTGACCAGCGCCGGGTGCGACAGGCCGTGCGCAAACCAGGTGTAGCCCGTGTAGTGGGCGGTGGGGCTGATGCTGGCAGAGTCTCGGGCCATGGTGCTGCGCTGGGTGGGGTTCAGGGTTATGCGGCCCGCTGGTCGGTGTCGACCGCGCTGCGCTCAGGCAGGGTGTAGGGCCAGATGAAGCCGTTGCGCTTGCAACCTTCAATGGTCAGCAGGCGCATCAGGCGGCGCGACAGGCGCTTGATGTGGAACATCGGCCGGGCAGTGGGGCCCACCAGCACGATGTCTTCGCCGCGTTGCACCGCCTGCACGATGCGGGTGCCCACGATGGCAGGGTGCGCGCCTTCGCTGCGGTAGTAGCCCTCCAGCTTGTCCAGTTGTTCGCTGGGGATCACGGGGGATACGGCCTTGCGGTTGCGGATGATGGGCGTGTTGATGACACCCGGGCATACCGCGGTCACGCCGATGCCTGTGCCGTCCAGCTCGATGGACAAGTTGTCATTGAGCCCCATCACCGCGTGCTTGGTGGCGGAGTAGGCGCTCAGGTTCGGGCTGGGGGTGATGCCGGCCGCCGAGGCCACGTTCACCACATGGCGTGCGCCGCCGGCCTTTTTCATGGCAGGCAGGAAGTAGTAGCAGCCGTGCACCACGCCCATCAGGTTGACGTCCAGCAGGCGGCGCCAGGCTTGCATCGGGGTGTGGAGGAAGGGGCCCATATAGCCCGTGCCCGCATTGTTGACCAGCACGTGCGGCGCGCCGACTTTGTCCTGCACCTCCTGGGCCAGTGCACGCATGGCTGCTTCGTTGGCCACGTCGACAATGGCCAGGTGGTGGCGCACACCCAGCCCGATCAGCGCTTTGCTCAAGTCATCCAGGCCGGCCTGGTTGAGGTCCGTGGCGTAGATGTTGGCGCCCCGACGGGCAAAGGCCAGGGCGGTTTCGTAGCCGATGCCGGACGCGGCACCGGTGACAACAACCCATTTGTCGCGCAGATTGGGAATGGCCATGTCGCATCATCCTGTCGTGGCGGTGGATCAGGAGTGTGACCGGAAATGTTGTCAGATCAGACTGCGCGCTTTCCCTGAGCACCTGAGGGTAAAGGGCGGCCGTTGTATGCTCGCCGCCATGATCACCGTCCACCACCTTGAAACATCCCGTTCGCAGCGCGTGCTGTGGTTGCTTGAAGAACTGGGCGTGCCCTATGAGCTCAAAATCTACAAGCGCAACCCGGTCACGCGCCTGGCGCCACCCGAGCTGAAGAAGATCCACCCGCTGGGCAAGTCCCCCGTGATCACCGATGGTGATTTGGTGGTGGCCGAGTCCGCGGCGATCCTGGAGTACCTGGTCGAGCGTTATGGTGCGCAGGCGCAGGGCGAGGCGGCCCACTTGACCACACAGCCCGGCACGCCCGAGCACCTGCAGCTGCGCTTCTGGATGCACTTTGCCGAAGGCTCGTTGATGAACTGGCTGGTGATGAAGCTGGTGTTCATGACCATCCCGACGCAGCCCATGCCCTTCTTTGTGCGCCCGATTGCGCGCGAGATCTGCAAGAAGGTGCAAAGGCAACTGATCGACCCGAACCTGCAGACCTCCACGGCCTTCATTGAAGACCATCTGGGCAAGCACCCGTGGTTCGCCGGCGATCGCATCACGCTGGCTGATTTCCAGATGAGCTTTGCCGTGTCGGCCTTGATGTCGCGCGCGGACGATGCCAAGCGTTGCCCGAATCTGCAGGCTTACCTCAAGCGCATGGAAGCGCGCCCGGCCTACCAGCGTGCGCTGGCCAAGGGCGGGCCGGTGGTGATGGGCTGATCAGCCTGCCTGGCGGCCCGAACTGGCCAGTTGCAGCACTTGCAGGTAGCTGGGTGGCTCGGGCACATCGGTGCGTTCACGCAGCCAGGCATGCATCTGCGGCAGGCGGTGGTAGGGCACGGAAGCCATCAGGTGGTGCTCCATGTGGAAGTTCACGTTGACCGGTGCCACGGTCATGCGGGCCAGCCAGCCTGCACGGGTGGTGCGCGTGTTGCGGAACATGTCGGGTGAACGGTCCAGGCAGCCATGCTCGGCAATCGAGCGGATGCGGATGAACAGCGGCAGGCAGATCAGGAAGGCCAGCACCCAGGCCCAGTACAGCCAGGCATGGCCCGTGGCCGCCAGGATGCCCCACAGCACGCCGTTGGTGATCAGCATGGGCCCCATGTTGCGCAGGGTGGTGGTGATGCGCTCGGGCAAGGTCCGGCCTTGCTGCGGCAGGCGCTCCACCTGGTTGGCCACGGTCCACTTGAACACGCCCATGTCCATCATGATCAGGCCGAAGACCAGCTTGACGCCGGTCAGGCCCGTGATGTCGCGCAGCATCTTGCGCATCAGCGATTGGCGCGTGACGGGGTAGTCCTCGTGCAGCGAGATGTCCGGGTCCTGGTGGGTGCCGGTCTTGGTGTGGTGGCCCAGGTGGTGCACTTTGTACTTGGGCAGGTTCTGCCAGATGGGGCGGGCGCACAGCCAGTCGGTCAGCACGTCATTGGCCCAGCGGCTTTTGAACAGCGTACCGTGTGAGCCCTCATGCTGGAGGATGGCCAGTGCCAGCTGGCGTCCACCCAGCACGGCCATCACGAAAACAAAGGTCAAGGCATTGGGCCAGTGCGCCAGGGCGGCAAAGGCCAGGGCGATCACGCCCCAGGTCGAGCCCACGGCCCAGGCGCCCCACAGGTCGGAGCGGGCGGTCAGCACGTTCATCTGCTCACGCGTGAACAGGTCTTTCAGCCGGCGCTTGGTGACGGCGGGCAGGTCGGTGGGGGTGGCCGTGAACTCGGGCTGGCTGGCGGGCGAACTGGGCATGGTCTGCTGGCGGCTCAATGTGGCGAATCGAGGTGTGGATCGAGGTGTGAATCAATGGGCGGTGGGCCGGCGGCCCTTCATGGCGCTGTCTGCAGTGGCCTTGCCGGTGCCAGCCTGAGGCGGCTCGCGACTGGCCAGCGCGGCAGGCAGGCGCTCGCGCCAGATGCGGTGGCCAGCCTGATCAAACGCCAGCACGGTGGCGGTGAAAGCGCGGCGCTCGGCGGCATCTACCAGGGGCTCGGGCAAGAGCGGGTCGAACACGAGTTGCCGGATGGCCTCGTTGCCCAGCAGATAGCATTCGCGCGCGGCCACTTCAGGCTCCAGCTCGTCGGCATGGGCCATCCAGTCTTGCAGCTTCTGGCGGGTCTGGCGGTAAGCGCTGTTGAGGGCTTCGCCTTGCCACAGGGTGCGGGCGCGCGCGTCCAGCTCGGGCGGCAGGTCGGTGGCGGCAAACACGGGCGCATCCGGCTCCAGGCCCAGTTTGCGCAGCCGTTCGCGCACGACCGGGGCGTGGCCGATGAGGTTGTCAGGCCGCACGTGCAGGGTGTCGTTCAGCTCCTTGAAGCCCAGCAATGCCAGGGCGCGTTGCCGGGTGCGCAGGGCGGTGCGGTCACTGCGGCCCAGGTGGCCTGTGCTGACCATGATCCAGGCGCCATGCCAGTCGCAGACCCGTGATTCGCTGCTGCGCCAGCTGGACAATTCTTCGGCCAGGTGGGCGGCCTGCGGCCCCAGGCGGTAGGCGCCGCGCCCGGCCGAGGCGATCAGGCCTGCGGCCCCCAGGCGAACCAGGGCCACCCGCACGCTGTTTTCGCGGATGCCAAAGAGTGCGCACGAACCCACGGCATCAGCCGCAGTCAGGGGCGTGCCATCGTTGGCCAGCAGCAGGTTGAGGATCAGGTTCTTGGGGTTGGGGGGCATGATTCATTACAATTTCTTGTAAAAAATCATATCCGTTGAAATGTTTCTCTGTCAACCGTAGATTGCCTGATCTTGTAACTATGGGATGGCGCCAATGGCCCGGGCCTGTGCGAGCGCGCCAGACCGGTTCTTGCTACCCAGCTTGCCGTAGATGTTGTGCAGGTGCCATTTCAGCGTGCCTTCGCTGATGAAGATGGCCTCGGCGATTTCCTTGTTGCTCAAGCCTGAAGCCAGCCTTTGCAGGATGGCCAGCTCCCGCCGTGTCAGCCCATGAGAGGCCATGCCATCGGGTTGATCGGGGTTGTCAGCACAGGCTGGCCTCATCAGCTTTTGCCACAAGGCCTGGGTTTGCGGTGCGTGCCCATCGGGCTTCCAGGCGTTCAACAGGGGGCGCAGGGCGGTTTCATCGTCTTTGAAGACGCGCACATGCTCGTGGGCGGCGGCGAGTTCCAGTGCCTGGCTCAGCGCTTGCCGTGCTTCGGTTTTGTGGTGGTCCGCTTGTGCGGCCATGGCCTGGATGATCAGCAACTCGATTTGCTGGTGGATCAGGCCGCGTTGTGCACAGCGGGCAATCGGCTTGACCAGATCCTGCATGACCTGGGCCGGTTTGACTGGCAGCAGCAAGCGCGCGGCCACCCTTTGGGCGCGGTCTGCCTGGATGCCACCCAGGAGGTCCTGATAGGGGTTGTCAGCTTGTTCGCTCACTTCATGCGGAAAGCTGTCCAGCCCTTGTGAGCGGGCCAGGGTGCGGGCTTCCGTGTGCCGGCCCGCGCGGGTCAGCTGCACGCAGGTCTCGGCCACGAGCGACAGGAGCACGCGGGGCAGGCCGCGGCGCAAGGCCAGGGTGCGCCCTTCATGCAGCACGTTCAGGCCACCTTCCACATCGTGTTGCGCAAAGCGCAGCCGTGCGCGTGTGAGCCAGCCCACGATCAGGATGTCTGCACCGCCGTATTGCGCAAGGCTGTCGAGCGAGTGGTCCATGTGGCGCTGGGCGCTGCCCAGGTCATCGGCTTCGTAATCGAGTGCGGCCAGCAGCACGTGGTGCACGCTGGCATGGGTGCGGTGGCCACCCAGGTGCTGGTCGATGACTTGCAGGCCCCGCAGGCAGGCGCTTCTGGCCTGCAGGTAGTGGCCGCGCTTGAGCTGCAGCACGGCCTCCAGCGAGGCGTTCCAGGCCAGGCCATACCAGGCGTGATCCTGCTCCAGCCAGTGGCGGGCCACCTGCGCCATCTGCAGGCCTTCATCCAGCTCGCCGGTGGTCTTGTAGCCAAAGCACAGCACGTTGCCGACGATGCCGCGTTGCAAGGCCGGGGCATGGGGCCAGCGGGCGAGCCACTCCTTGGCGGCATGACGGGCGGGGTGGCCTTGATCGGTCAGGCCCAGTGAGAGCACGCGCTGAAAGGCCATGGCGCAGTCGATCTGGTCGATGGTGCGCAGGTCGGGCTGTGGGCTTTGTGCCAGCCGTTGGCGGATGGCCTGAAGGGCGCGCAACTGCGTGGCCACTTCGGGCTTTTGCGGGAAGAAGGACAGGGCGAAGGCGTAGTCGATGCGGATCTGCGGGAAGCGGTCCAGCCACTCGGCGGGGATGCTGTTCATCCACTGCAGGGCCAGTTGCAACTCGCCCCGCTTTTGCGCGATGTCCTGCATGCAGCTGGCCAGCCAGGGGGTGGCCAGCTCCCAGGCCTGGGCCTCCAGCGCGTAACTCATGGCCTCTTCGGTGGCGCCTGTGCGCCAGCTCCACTGCGCGGCTTTGATCAGAACCTCGCGGGCGTCTTGCGGGGCCTGGGCCAGGAAATGGGCTTTGAAGCAGGCGCGGGGCAGTTCGTGGAGCCGGCAGCTGAGGCCACTGCCATCGGTGGGGATGAGGAAGGCGCGGATGCCTTGCAGGTGCGTCAGCAGATGGCCGCTGTCATGCTGGGCTGATACCTCGCGCGCCAGTTCGGTGTCGAAGCGCGTGAGCATGGACAGGCTCATGACCAGCTTGCGCCAGGTGGGCGCCTGATGCTGGAGCAGGTGCTCGCACAGATAGGGGATGGCCTGCTGGTCGCTGTTGATGAATTGTTCGATCAGCCTGGAAACTTGATTCGCATCAGAAACGTGGCCCTTCAAGACCACGCAGGCCAACTCCAGCGCCGTGGGGTTGCCGTCCGTGCGATGCAGCAGCAGGTGGAGGTCTTCCTCACTCAGGTGCACGTGCTGGTCGCACAGGCTTCGGGCCTCTTGTTCCGTGAACTGCAGTTGCCGGTGGTCCACTTCGTGCAGCAGGCCACGCACGCGCAGTGAGCCCAGCCGCCAGGGTAGTTCGTCGCGCGAGCCCAGCGTGATCTGGATGTGGCTGGGTGCGTAGTGCAGCAGCCAGTCCACGATGTCCAGCACGGTTTCTTCATGCAGGACGTGGACGTCGTCGAGCATCAACATCAAACGTTGTGGCGAGCTGGCCAGATCGACGGAGAGGGATTCGGTCACGCTGCGAAATTGCGAAGCGAGCGTGTCCGACAGGTGGGCCAGTGTGGCGTCACCCGCGTGGATGCCGCTGCGTTGCAGTGCCGCAATGAGATGGCGCAGGAAGCGGGCAGGGTCGTTGTCGCTGTCGTCCAGCGTGAGCCAGGCGCAGGCGCAAGCCTTCTGGCGCAACTCCGTCATCCATTGCGCCATGAGTGTGGTCTTGCCATGACCAGCCGGCGCCACCACGCTGACCACGGTGCATGGGCCTTGCCGGACGGATTCAGGCAAAGCCAGACGAGGGCGCGCCATGGGCGTGCTGGCACCCAGCAGCGGTCGCAGCCGGCCATCGGGAATGGCGTGCGTACTGGTGGGATGCGGCGGCGACAAGGTGTCGTTCATCTCGTTCAAAACCTAACTTTTGCTAGGGGCCAAACCAGGGCGGCTCTTGCCAGACTCGATACCAGACAAAAGACCTGGGCTATTTAGGAGACAGCATGAACAAGAACGCGCGCAGACACCTTGATCCAATCGGCATTTGAAGGAGTCAGTCGTGATTTACCGCAGCTTTGCAATGGGTTCTTTGGTGTCCGCCCTGACCATCTCGGCCGCATGGGGCACCTGGACGGCGTTCAAACCCACGGGTGCCGCCGATGACGTGATCAAGGCCAATGGCCGCATCGAGGTGGCGCGCATCGAGATCGCCACCAAGTTCCCGGGCCGCGTGCTGGAAGTGCCGGTGCAGGAAGGCGACATGGTCAAGTCGGGCGACGTGATCGCCAAGATGGACACCAGCGATCTGGAGGCCCAACTGGTGGGGGTGCAGGCCATGCGCCAGCGCGCCGTGCAGGCCATGGCGCGTGCACAGGGTGAAACGCAGGTGCACCGCATCCAGGCCAATGTGGCCCAGATGGAGTTCAGCAACGCCATGGACCTGCGCAAGCAGGTGCTGGTGTCGGACTCGGAAGTCAAGCGTCGGCAGGCTCAGCGTGATGGTGAGCAGACTGGCGTGAACATTGCCACTGCGGCTGTCGGCGAAGCGTCGGCGGCGCGGGACGAGGCGGATGCAGGTATCAAGCGCCTGAAGATCGCCATCGCAGACCACACCTTGCGCGCACCGGTCGCCGGTCGCATCGAGTACCGTGTGGTTGAGCCCAGCTCGGTCATACCTGCCGGGGGCCGCGTGGCAACTCTTTTGGACACGGCCCATGTGCACATGACCATCTTCCTGCCCACCAAGGTGGCCGGGCAGTTGCGCGTGGGTGACGAGGCCCGCATCGTGCTGGATGCCGCGCCCCAGATGCCGCTGCCCGCCAAGGTCTCCTTCGTGGCGGCCGAGGCCCAGTTCACACCCAAGCATGTGGAGACCCCCAGCGAGCGCGAGAAGCTGACCTACCGCGTCAAGCTCAGCCTGGCTGAAGACGTGGCCGTGGCCAATGCAGGCCTGCTCAAGGCAGGGCTCACGGGCAATGGCTTTGTGCGCGTACGCAGCCCTGAGAACAGCTGGCCGCAACAACCCTCATCACCTGGATTGCCTGGCTCCTTCCCCAACTGATCGGGGAAGCACATGGAACACGCCGTCGTCATCGAAGGCCTGTCGCATCGCTATGGCGCGCAACAGGCACTGGACAACATCGACCTGACCTTGCCCGCCGGGCGCACCATTGGCCTGGTGGGGCCGGACGGGGTGGGCAAGTCCACCTTGCTCAGCCTGATCTCGGGCATCAAGAAAACCCAGACCGGGCGCATGCAGGTGCTGGGTGGCGACATCAAGGACCGCGCCTTCCGGCAAGCGCTGGCGCCGCGGGTGGCCTTCATGCCCCAAGGGCTGGGGCGCAATCTGTACCGCTCGCTGTCCGTCTACGACAACATCGACTTTTCGGCGCGCCTGTTCGGTGTGCCTGCAGCCGAGCGCGACGCCCGCATCCGCTCGCTGATGCAGGCCACGGGCCTGGGCCCTTTCCCTGATCGTCCCGCGGGCAAGCTGTCTGGCGGCATGAAGCAGAAGGTCTCGCTGTGCTGCGCCCTGGTTCACAACCCGGACCTGTTGGTGCTGGACGAGCCCACCACCGGCGTGGACCCCCTGTCGCGCCGCCAGTTCTGGGCGCTGGTGGAAAGCCTGCGCACCCTGCGCCCGCAGATGAGCGTGCTGGTGGCCACCGCCTACATGGAAGAGGCCGAGCGCTTTGAACACCTGGTGGCCATGGACGAGGGCAGGGTGCTGGTGTGCGCGCCCACCGTCGAGGTACTGGAAGAGACCCGGTCGGCCTCGCTGGAAGAGGCCTATGTGAAGCTCTCCCGCAAGGGGGATGCCACGCCCCTGGTGATCCCGCCCCTGCCGCATCACGACGGGCCGCCAGCGATGGAGGCCGAGGGCCTGACCCGCCGCTTTGGCGACTTCGTGGCTGCACGCGATGTGAGCTTTTGCATCCCGCGTGGCGAAATCTTTGGCTTCCTGGGCTCCAACGGTTGCGGCAAGACCACGACCATGAAGATGCTCACCGGCTTGCTGGACATCACCGAGGGCTCGGCCAAGATGCTGGGCGAACCGGTGGACGCCAGCGACCTGAGCACACGCCTGCACATCGGCTACATGTCGCAGTTGTTCTCGCTGTACGAAGAGCTGTCGGTGCGCCAGAACCTGGAGCTGCATGCGCGGCTCTACCGCATGGACCCGGCCGTGGCCAAGGAAGCCATCGAGCATTCGCTGGACACCTTCGAGTTGCGCGAGCACGCGTCGACCTTGCCGTCGAGCCTGTCCCTGGGCATACGCCAGCGCCTGCAACTGGCCGCGGCCTGCCTGCACAAGCCCGAGGTGCTGATCCTGGACGAGCCCACCTCAGGCGTGGACCCGGCTGCACGCGACATGTTCTGGCGCCACATGGTGCGCATGTCGCGCGAGGAGGGCGTCACGCTCTTCGTGTCCACCCACTTCATGAACGAGGCCCAGCGCTGTGACCGCATCTCGCTGATGCACCATGGCCGCGTGCTGGCCGTGGGCTCACCCACCGAGCTGTGCGAGCGCCAGGGTTGCGAGACCCTGGAGCAAGCCTTCATCGACTACCTGGAAGCCGACAGCGAGGCCGAGCACATGGACCCGATCCGTGCGCAAGAGGAGCCCAGTGCCGACGCCCCGCCTCCGATCGTGGTGGACCACACCCACGCCGTGAACTGGCGGACATGGTTGTCGCGCATGTGGGCCTATGCGCGCCGCGAAGCCATGGAGTTGCGCCACGACACCATCCGCCTGTCGTTTGCCTTGCTGGGCCCGCTGATCGTGCTGTGCGCCGGCACCTGGGGCATGAGCTTCGACGTGGACCGCATCCGCTTTTCGGTGCTGGACCGCGATCAGACCACGGACAGCCGCCGCCTGGTCGAGCACTTTGCGGGCTCATCCTTCTTTGCGCCGCAATCGGAGTTGAGCGAGCCCAGCCAGATCGACTCGGAGATGCGCTCGTCCCGATGCTGGATGGTGATCGACATTCCGCCCGGCTTTGGCCGTGACTTGATTGGCGGTCGCCAACCCGAGGTGGCCTTCTTCGTGGACGGTGCGACGCTGGTGCGGGCCGCCAACATCGCCAACGGTGCCCGGGCTGTGGCCATGGAGCATGCACTGGCCTTCGCCCGCTCGGTACCAGGGGTGGAGCTGGGCGAGTTGCCGGTGCGCATCGAGCCGCGCATGTCCTACAACCAAGGCTTCCTGAGCAAGTACGCCTTTGCGCCCAGCATGCTGATGCTGGCCCTGACGCTGATCCCGTCCATGTTGACCGCGCTGGGTGTGGTCCGCGAAAAGGAGATGGGCACCATCGTCAACCTGTATGCCTCGCCCGGTGCGATCGGCGAGTTCCTGGTTGGCAAGCAGTTGCCCTATGTGGCGCTGACCATGTTGAGCTACACCGTGCTGCTGCCGGTGCTGGTCTGGATCCTGGGCATCCCCATCACCGGCAACGTGCTGGCCTTGAGTCTGGGCGCCTTGACCTATGCCTTTGCCGTGACCGGTCTGGGCTTGCTGATCTCGGCTTTCGTGCAGACCCAGGTGGCCGCGCAGTTCCTCACCGCCATCCTGTGCGTGGTGCTGACCACCAACTTCGCCGGCCTGCTGACCCCCATCTCGACCCTGGTCGGGGGCAACTACCTGATCGCCGTGGGCTTCCCCGCATCGTGGTTCCAGCGGGTCAGCCTGGGTGTGATGACCAAGGGCTGGGGCCTGCAATGGGCCCAGCTGGGGCCGGCATGCATGGCCATGATGGGTTTTGCCGTGGTCTACCTGATGCTGGCCAGGTTGTTCGTCAGCAAGCAGGAGGCCTGAATCATGATCTGGTTGATCAATGTGCTGCACCTGAGCATCAAGGAGTTGCGTTGCGCCCTGCGTGACCGGACCATGATGGGCGCCATCCTGGTGTCCTTCACGGTGGCGGTCTATGTGGTGGCCACCGGCGCCAAGAGCGACGTGAGCAACGTCGACATCGGCATCGTGGACGCAGACCGCACCGGCTTGTCCATGCGCTTGCGCGATGCCTTGCGCCCACCCATGTTCAAACCCCCGGTCGAGATGAGCGCCGAAGAGGCCCAGGTGGCGATGGACGAAGGCCGGCTGATGTTCGTGCTCTACATCCCCGAGCACTTCGAGGCTGACGTGCAGGGCATGCGCTCGCCCAGCGTGCAGGTGGCTGTGGACGCCACGGCCATGGCGCAAGGGGGCCTGGGCATGGCCTATGTGAGCGAGATCATCCTGCGTGAAACGCTGGACTACCTGCGCGTCAAGAACTTCGACTCCATGCTGCCCACACGCTCGGTGGTGCACGTGATGTTCAACCCCAACAGCACCACGAGCTGGTTCACCTCGATCATGCAGGTCATCAACAACGTGACGGTGCTGTCGGTGGTGTTGGTGGGTGCGGCCGTGATCCGCGAACGTGAGCGCGGCACCATCGAGCATTTGCTCGTCATGCCGGTGCGGCCCAGCGAAATCGCCGTGGCCAAGATCGTGGCCAATGGCTTCCTGATCCTGTTGGCGGTGGGCATGTCCATGCTGCTGATCGTGCAGGGCATCCTGAAAGTGCCGGTCAGTGGTTCGCTGACCTTGTTCCTGACAGGCACCGGGCTCTACCTGTTCTCCTTGACCGCGCTGGGCATCCTGCTGGCCACGGTGGCCTCGTCCATGCCGCAGTTCGGCCTGTTGTCGGTGCCCGTGTTCGTGATCATGTACCTGCTCTCGGGCTCGGGCACGCCCAGCGAGAGCATGCCCGTCTGGCTGCAGAACGTGATGCTGCTGTCGCCATCGACCCATTACGTGCGCCTGGCCCAGGGCATCCTGTACCGCGCAGCCGGCGTGGACATCGTCTGGCCGCAGATGCTGGCGGTGGCCGGTATCGGCGGGGCTTTTCTGGTGCTGGCCTTGCTGCGCTTTCGGGCCATGCTGGCCCGCCAGGGCTGAGCGGTCACCTGTGTTGGACTCATGGAGTTTGTTGTGAGTACGCCTTCCAAGTCTTCCTCTGTTCTCCCTCTGCGCCTGCTGGTGGCGGCCATGTCCGTGGCCCTGCTGCCTGCCTGCACAACCGTCCGGGTTGACATGCCCGAGTTGCAGACCACCTTGCCTGGCCAGATGGACGCCGCGGCGCCACGCGCCCCTGGCACCCCCATGGCCGACCTGGCCAACTGGTGGCAAACACTGGACGACCCGGTGCTGACCGGCTTCATCGACGAGGGGTTGAAGAACAACACGGACGTGCGTGTGGCCCTGGCCCGGGTCAAGGAGGCACGCGCCTACCTGGGCGTGGCCGAGTCCACCTACTACCCGACCGTGGAAGCCTCGGCGGGGGCAGGGCGCAGTCGCCAGAACACGCCGGTGCCCATCCAGAACCAGATCACCATGCCCGCGAACCTGCCCATCCCCATGCCGCAGGTGGACACGCAGCCCTCCATGTCACTGGGCAACACGCATGGCTTCGGGCTCAACGCCGTGTGGGAGGTGGACATCTTCGGTGCCAGGCACAGCGATGCCGAGATGGTGCGCCAGCTGATGTTCGGGGCGCAGGAGCAACAGCATGGTGCCCAGTTGCTCGTGGCCTCCGACATCGCCAGCCGCTATTTCGAGGCGCGAGGTGCCGAGCGTCGCCTGATCCTGCTGCAGCAGGGGGTGACCGTCGCGCGCCGCTTGCACCAGTATGCCGAGGGACGATTCAAGGCCGGGCAGACAACGGCCTCCGAAGTAGACCGCGCCGCCTTGCAGGTGGACTACACCGAGTCACAGATCGAGCCGCTCAAGGCCTTGCTGCAAAGCCACATCAGGCGCATTGCCGTGCTGATGGGCCGTGCCCCCCAGACCTTGACGGCCCTGCCGCCGCAACCGGCAAGCTTCCATTTGCCGACCGCACTGCCGGAGGTGATGCCCAGCGATGTGCTGGAGCGCCGCCCCGATGTGCGTGGCGCGGCCCGCAAGGTGCGCTCGCAGGCTGCCAAGCTGGGGTCGGCCAAGGCTGAGTTGTTTCCCAAGTTCTACATTGGCTTTGGTGGCCTGGCCGGGCGCATGCACCCGGACTCGATGGAGGGCAACAACTTCAGCGTGCAGTCGCTGGGCATCGGCATGCGCCTGCCCTTGCTGGAGGGGGGGCGCATCCGCGCCAACATCGCGGCCAACCAGGCGCAACTGGAGGGCGTGGCCGCGCAGTATGAACAAGCCGTGCTCACCGCGCTGGAAGATGTGGAAAACGCCTTCACCGCCAAGAGGGCGTTTGACGCGCGTTACGACAAGCTGAGCAATTCCGCGCGGTTGGCCCGCAAGGTGGCCGAGCACAAGCAGGCGCTGTTCGTATCGGGCACAGAACTGCTGCAACCCGCTCTGGAGGCCGAAGCCACGGCCTTGCAACGGGAGGATGAAACCATCCAGGGCGACATCTCGCGTGCGCTGTACACCGTGCTGCTCTACAAGGCGCTGGGGGGCGGGTGGTCCACACAGCGTGACAACTGGCCTTTGCCTGCCGTCACCAGCCCGAAGGTGGCCACCGCCTCGCCGCCACTCCCCGCAGGCCTGGATGGCCTGTAAGGCTCGGCCCTTGATCAGGGCTTGGGATGCGCCGTGTGCCCGCTGTCCAGGAACTTGTCAAAGAAGATCTGGCTGGCGGGCATGCCGCCTTGCGTGAAGACCTCCACGCAAGCGTCGATCATCGGGGGCGGGCCGCACATATAGGCCTGGTAGTCCGGCAGGCGCTCGCCCAGCAAGGTCTTGAGGTGGTCGGTGATCAGGCCTTTGCGACCTGTCCACGTACTGCTCGCCGCCTCGTTGGACAAGATGGGCTCGAACACAAAACGGCCTGTCCACTCACGGCGGATCTGGTCGATGGCGTCCAGCCCATACAGATCCTGCTCGGTGCGGGCGCCAAACAGCAAGACAAGGGGGCGGGTGCCCTGTTTGTCCTTGATGGCTTGCTCCAGCAAAGCCTTGACGGGCGCCAGGCCGCTGCCACCGGCAATGCAGACCAGGGGGCTGGCACCCGGACGCAGGCAGAAGTCGCCATAAGGGCCACGCAGTTGAAGCAGTTGCCCATGCTCGGCCTTGGCGAACAGCCACTCGGTGAAAGCACCATGGGCGACTTTGCGGATGAAGAAGTCCACCGCATGGGGGCGCGCCGGGTCATGGGCCGTGGCAAACGAGTAGCTGCGGCCCTGCCCAGCGGCCGATTCGGCTGCGTCGGGAATGACGATCTCGGCATATTGCCCGGCCGTGTAGCTCAAGGGCTGCTCGGCCTCCATCTGCACATGCAGGATGTCGTGCGTCAGGGGCTTGAGGGCCGTGATGCGCGCCGAGGTTTCCACGATCGGGTGGTTGACCTGCCCCTGCCGCAGGGCCACTTCAATGACCACGTCCGACCTGGGCAGGCTCTGGCAGGCCAGGATGTAGTTCTGCTTGAGCTCTTGGGCAGACAGCAGGTAGCTTTTGTCCGTCAGCTCCTTGACCTTGCCTGATACCAGGCGGCACTTGCATTCGCCGCAACCGCCCACCCGGCAGTTGTAGGGCAAGGCGATGCCCTGGTTCAAGGCAGCCAGCAACAGGCTCTCCTTGGCCTGCGCGGTCACGGTCAGCTCGGGGGAGTTGATCTGCAGCTTGAATTCGGAGGGGCTGCTGCCAAACAGGCGGCTAAACAGGCTGGGAGGCACGATGAGGGTCCTGTCAAGACAATGACCGCAAGCCCCAAGGGCCTGCGGTCGGGGTGTGCGCCGAATGAATCCGGCGCACGTTTACTTCACTGGGCGTGTCCGCTCATCAAGCCAGCTTGGCGTTGATGATCTTCAGGCCTGCCATGCCGCTCTCACGGCTGGCTTGCTGTGCCAGCTTGCGTTCGGCGGGGGTGGCCTGTTTTTCATCCCATTCATTCAGAGCGGGGGTCATCAGGCTTTTGAACAGGGGCGGCACCAGCGCGATCAACAGCATGCCCAGGTAACCTGCAGGCAGCATGGGCGCGTTGGGGTAGGCGTGCAGCGTCCAGTAGGGGGCTTCACCTTCGGCATGGTGGTGCGAGTGGCGCGCCAGGCTGTAGAGCACATTGGTGCTGCCCCAGTGGTTGGAGTTCCACGAGTGGCGGGGCTTCACGGGCTCACCGGGCACGCGCACCAGGCCATAGTGCTCGAAGTAGTTGGTGATCTCCAGGTACTGCTTGCCGACAAACGCCAGCACCGCCCAGAAAGCCAGGCCAGGCAGGCCCGCGATGTAATACGCCGCCACGAACAAGGCGATGTTCTCGATGTTGCCGCGCAGGAAGGGGCTGGCAAACGGGTTCCAGACCGATTTGCCCAGCTTGGCCAGGCGCGCCTTTTCAAGCTGGTAGGCATGCACATAGCTCTGGATGGTCGAGCGCACGGTGAACTTGTAGAAGCTCTCACCGCGGCGTGCCGTGGCGGGGTCGGCCGGCGTGGCCACACGCACGTGGTGACCGTAAACGTGCTCGATGGCGAACGTGGTGTCGCACGTGAAGGCGAGCATCCAGCGGCCCATGAAGAGATCGAACTTGCCGGAGCGGTGGGTCAGCTCATGGCCGGTCACGGTGCCGCCCACGGCGTTCATCAGGCCCACCCCCAGGATGCAGCCGGCCCACATGCCCCAGTGGTCGGTCCTGGCCCGCGCGGCAAACAGGTCCATGCCCAGGTTTTGCTGCACCCAGGCACCCAAGCCGAGCATGTCACCGGAGCCGAACATCCACAGCACCATGAAGTTCAGCACGGCCAGCAGCGGCAGGATCGTATAGAGCGGCAGGTTCAGCAAAAACGCGTTCTGGTACTTGGGGGGCTCGGACAGGTCATGCGGCATGAACATGTCGGCCGACAAGAACACCGTCAGCACAAAGGCCCATGGCGCCCACATCCACCAGCCGCCATGCGCCACCATCCACATCATCAACACCGACAACGCCGGCATCAGCCAGCCCTTCACATATTTGGACATCGCAGGTCTCCTGGAAAACATTTGTCTGACAACGCCACAAGCCTGAACTGCGGGGCCTTTGGCTGCTGTGACTGGTCTCGTCCTGAATGCACACCGGGTGAGCCAGCCATGGACGCGACTGTAGGGAGATCAAGAAAACAGACCCTGATCTGAGTAGGGTGAGGTTCAGATGCGGTGAATCGCGATGGTGATGTGGCGGATCTCGAATACGATCCAGATCAAAAGAAATCCAGGGCGACACCTTTGTCGTGCGCCCAACCTCGATTGGCTTCAGACCATGCAACCGTCCTCGACTCCCAGGCTTGCCGTGGCCATCCCGGCTCACAACGAAGCGAAGTTCATCCAGCGCTGTCTCGACAGCATCCAGGCGTCTGCCGCCCTGGCATCGGTGCCGGTGGAGGTGGTCGTGGCGCTCAACCGCTGCACGGACCGGACCCAGGCGATGGCCGAAGCCATGGGGGCGCGCTGCGTGGTCAATGACACCCGGTGCATCGCCGCGGTGCGCAATGCGGCCGTGCGGGGCACGACGGCGCCCGCCGTGGTCACGCTCGATGCCGATAGCTGGATGGCCCCCGGTACGGTGTCGGCCATCCTGCGGCACGTGCACGACCCTCGCTATATCGGGGGTGGTACCTATATGTGGCCCGAACGCATGTCGCTGGGGATCTTCTTCAGCATGCTGGTGGTGGTGCCCTACGTGCTCAAGCGGGGGGTGTCGGCGGGGATGTTCTGGTTTCGTCGCGAAGACTTCGAGGCCGTTGGTGGCTTCGACGAAGCACTGATCAGCGTGGAGGACATCGACTTTGCCCTGCGTCTGCAGGCCCACGGGAGGCTTCAGGGAAAACGCTATGGCACGATCCGCCGCCACGGCATCACCACGTCCTGTCGCAAATTCGATACTTTTGGCGACTGGTACCTGTGGCACAACCCGCAATTGGTCAAGGAAATCTTCGAAGGCACCAACCGCCGGGCGGCAGATCACTTCTATTACGACGTGCGCCGTTGACCAAGGTCAATGGATTGTGGTGCGCAGACATCGTTAAGCTACGTATGGTTAGGGATGGACGCAAGATTTTGATTTGTAAAAATGCCTGACACACAGACGTGGCACGGCTGACCTGGTTCGAATGGGTTGGTTGGGGTTGCCCTCAACGTCACTCGGACCAACAAAATCATTCACTCTGGGAATAGTCATGAAGCCATTTGCTCCAGCACTCAGCCGCACATCGCGTCTGTATGCTTCCATCGGTCTGGTATCCATCGTGGGGCTGGGTCTGTCGGTGCAGTCGTCCGCCCAGGCCGCTGTCGTTTACCTTCCGTCCTGTTTCTCCTGCACACTGGATAGCACCCCTCCTGCGGGGGATGAGTGGGTGATCCAGGGGGCTTTTGTGCGTGTGGGCCTGGATGGCCTCAGCAGCCAGGGCGTGTTGACCAACAATGCAAGCTACTTCAGCAATGCCTACACCTTCGAGTCCTACGCGCGCCTGACGAACAACAAGTCGTTCACCAACACCGGGTCGCTTCACATCGTGGGTGTGAGCGCCGCGGTGTCGCTGGACAACGTGGGCAGCCTGACCAACAACGGCAAGATCAGGGCCGATGCGGTTGTGAACAACATGGCCGGAGCCAGGCTGACCAACAATGGGTCGTTCGAAGGGTATTCGGCACCCTTCAACAACAGCGGTAGCCTGATCAACAATGGCAGCTTCCGGCTGGTCTCCTCCACCTTGAACAACAACGTGGGGGCCACCCTTGACAACCGGGCTGATTTCCAGACCCTGGCCAACGCGACCATCAACAACAAGGGCACCTTGCGAAACCGCAGTGGCGCCACGCTCGGCACCTCTGGCGTCTTCAACACAGGCACCATCATCAATGAGTCCGGGGCGTCGATCAAGGCGGGCTACGGTTTCAACAATGCCGCTGGCAGCACGCTGATCAACCGCGGCACCATCACGGCCGTTGACAGCGTGTTCACCTTGGCGCAGGGCAGCAGCTACGACTTCACGGGCGGCACCTTCGTCAACAGCAGCGCGCAAGGGCGTCTGGTACTGAACCGGGACTTCGCTTTCGGCGAAGCCAAGGCCGGTGTGGTCAAGCTGGAGTACGGCAGCACCTTGCGCAACTACGCGCAACTGAAGGTGATCGCCGGCTACACCCAGGCTAACGACGGGTTCATCAGCAACTACGCTGGCGGTGTCCTGGATGTCAAGGGCACGCTCAACAGCGTGGGCTTGCAGAACATGGGCACGGTGACCAACTCCGGCGTGCTGGATGTTCGCGAATTCCTCTCCAACAGCGTGACCTTGACCAATACGGGCGTCTTGCGTGCTTCCACGGGCCAGGTGATCAACCTCAATGGCGCCACCTTGACCAACAAGGGTACGGTCGACGTGACCGCCAGCGGCATGCTGCAAAACGAAGGCACCGTGCTCAACCAGGGCAAGATCACCGTGGCGGGTACCTTCGTCAACAACGGCCTGGTGCAGGGCACCGGCAGCTTGCATCAAAGTGCTGGCCAGGTGGTCACCAATGGCAGCATGACAGTGGGCACCGCCTCCATCCAGGGGGGGCAACTGGCTGTGCAGACGGGCGGCTCGCTCAACGCGGCCCGCGTGACCATCGGTGCCAGTGGCGACCTGCTGGCGCAGGCCGGTACGGTGGCCATCAGCAGCAAGCTGACGGTGCAAGGGCACTACGGCAGTGAAGGCGCGAGCAACACCTTCAAGGACTTCGTGGTGGGCAGCACAGGCTGGGTCACGGCAGGTGCCGACACCTTCAACGTGTCGGGTAACTTTCTCAACGGCAGCTTGCAAGCGAACGCCTGGCACACCGATGAAGCCACCCTCCGCCTGGAAGGCAGCGGCACGCAGCAACTGGCACTGGCCGGTGCAGATCTGGGCGCAAGCCGCAGCGCCTACCAGAACAACTTTGCGTGGTCTGAACTGGTGCTGGGTTCCGCCAGCCAGTATGTGCTGACCGATGGCAATGGCGTCAGCGGTGGCGCCCTGTACGTGGGCCATATCCAGCTGGAAGGCGGCCTGTCTCAGCTGGCCTCGATCAACAGCCCCTTCAATGTCTACTATGACCCGACCGTGGCAGGCAACGCCTACCTTGGCGGCCAGACCTATGCCTTCGGCACGGGTGGTGGGCATCTGATTGCCGTTTCGGCACCTGTGCTGCCGCAGGCCACGGCCATGAGCATCGCCGGCGGCCCGACCGCCGTGCCCGAGCCCTCGGCCGTGCTGCTGACGGTCAGCGGTGCGATGGTGCTGCTGTGGCGCCGCAAGGTGAAATCCACCAAGGCTTGATGGCTTGTTGCCCTGAATGGGGTACGGTCGCACCAAGGGGCTTTCGAGCCCCTTTTCTTTTGCCTGGGCCCATCGTCCAGGGTGAGGCGGCCTCAGCTTGCCGTGCGGCGTGCCACCATCGCCGCGCTGATGCCGCCAATCTGGGTGGCGGTCAGGCGTGCCGCAAAAGGGTAGACCAGGTCTTCCTCGCGCTGGGCATGGGCCTGGTAGCGGTGGGCAAAGGCCTCGACGGTATCGGGTGCCGGGTGGGGCTGGCCCTCTGCCGTGGCCCTGAGCCAGGCCTGCAGGCTCTGCCAGAGGACGGCCAACTCGGTGTGCTCAGCTTCCAGTTGCGCCACGTGCTGATCCAGCTCACCGATGGCCAGTTGCCGCAATGCGGGAAACAGGTCCACCTCTTCGTCATCGTGGTGCAGCGGTGCGGCGATGTTGAAGTAACGCAGGATGGACTGCGCAGCCTCCTGGGCCTGCTTGTCCGGGCCCTTGGCGGCCAGGTGATCGCGCAGCCTGAGCGCCAGGCCGGCGAAGCGCCGCACCTTGTCGTGGCAGGCCATCAGCAACTCGATGGGGTCATCGATGCTGGGGGCAACGGGTTGAAGTGTCGGGCGCATGCCGTATTGTGATCACGACTGCAGCCTTGTGGTGATATCGCCAGGGACTAATCCTTCAGGTCGATAGGCAACCAGCGCCCGCCTGACTACAGTGCAGGCAAATTGCCCGTTTTCCCGTGGCAATGAGGCTGTGCAACATGAGCTCCCGCCTGATTGATTCCTTCCAGCGCCGCATTGATTACCTGCGCGTGTCCGTGACAGACCGCTGTGACCTGCGCTGTACCTACTGCATGCCCAAGGGCTTCAAAGGCTTCGAGGAGCCCGAGCACTGGCTGCGGCATGACGAAATGACCCGTCTGGTGGGCCTGTTCGTGGCCCAGGGCGTCAGCAAAGTGCGCCTGACGGGCGGCGAGCCTTTGCTGCGCCGCGGTGTGGCAGACCTGGCACGTGGCCTGACGGCGCTGCCGGGGCTCAAAGACCTGTCCGTGTCCAGCAATGGCACGCAACTGGCTCGCCATGCGCGCCCGCTGCTGGAGGCTGGCGTGCAGCGCCTGAACATCAGCCTCGACTCGCTGGATCGCGACTGCTTTGCGCGCATCACCGGGCGCGATTGCCTGGCGGACGTGCTGGATGGCCTGCGCGCCGCCCGCGCCGCCGGTTTCGATCCGATCAAGCTCAATATGGTCGTGCAGGCCGATGTGAACCTGGACGAAGTCCGGCGCATGGTGGCGTTTGCCATCGAGCAGGGCTTCGTGCTGCGCCTGATCGAGCCCATGCCCGTGGGCGAAACCGGGCAGGCGAGCAAGGGCGTGGACCTGTCCAGCCTGGGTGAGGACCTGGCCCGTGAGCACGGCCTGTTGCCACAGGTGCTGGGGCAGGGCGCAGGGCCTGCACGCTACTGGTGCACCAGCGATGGTGGCATGAGCCTGGGGGTGATCACGCCCATGTCCCGGCATTTTTGCGCGTCGTGCAACCGCGTTCGCCTGGGCGTGGACGGTACGCTGTACCTGTGCCTGGGGCAAAACGACCGGGTGCCACTGGGGCAGATGCTGCGTGCCGGCGCCAGCGACACCGAGCTGACCCAGGCCATCCTGGCTGGCATTGCCGCCAAACCCGAGCGGCACGAGTTCAACGAGCGCCCTCAGCAAATCGTGCGTTTCATGTCCCAGACGGGCGGATAGGCCCATGTGGCGGCCTGGCTTGATCAGGTTTTGCCCGGCGAGGGACAATGGGGTCCTTGAATCCGGGCATGGGCCTTGATGGAGCACAGGTGGCAGCCTCTTCGGACGACATTCAGCAACAGACAGACGGCGCAGACGCAGCAAGCAGTGACGCCCTGGATGCGCTTGGCAGCATGGGCGCGCGCATGGTCAGAAAGGGCTTGGCATCCAAGCTGCTGGCCATTGGCGGCGTCTTTCTGGTGCTGGCCCTGGCCTCCATCGGCCTGACGCTGTGGGTGACCTGGCAACTGGAGGGGGGCGCCGCGGCGGTGAACGAAGCCGGCCGCATGCGCATGCGCAGCTACCAGCTTGCCTTGAGCCTGCAGCACCCCACGGTCGAGCGTGCCGAGTTCCTGCACGACGTCCAGAAACGGCTCCAGGATTTCGAGGACAGCCTGACCCTGTTGCGCACCGGTGACCCGGGGCGCCCTTTGACCGTGCCTTGGGATGACGACACCCTGGCCGGCTTCAAAGGGGTGAACGAGGACTGGGCGGTGCTGCGGGCTCAGGCCCTGGAGATTGGGCGCGGTGCGCCGATTTCAGCCTCGCTGCGGGGCAATGTGGATGACTTCGTGGGGCGCATCGATGCCTTCGTGTCGGCCATCGAGCGGCACATTGCGCGCTGGACAGCCCTGTTGCACACCTTCCAGCTGGCCATGATGGCGCTGGCCGTGCTGAGCGCGCTGGCCATGCTGTATGCCGGCCATGTCGTGATCCTGGAGCCCATCGCGCGCCTGCAGCAGGGTTTGCGTCGCATCGAGCAAGGTGACTTTGCGACGCGTGTCACGGTTGAAACCGAGGACGAGCTGGGCGCTTTGGCGTCGGGCTTCAACAGCATGGCCGAGAACCTGCAGTCCCTCTATGACAACCTGGAGTTCAAGGTCAAGGAAAAGACGGCTGGCCTGGAGATCAAGCAGGCGCGGCTCAGCGCACTGTACGAAGTGGCCGCCTTCGTGGCCAAGGCCGACAAGCTGGAAATCCTGGCCCAGGGCTTCGCGCAGCAGATGCGCCGCATTGCCCATGCCGATGCGGTCGCCATCCGCTGGTCGGACGAGGCCAACGAGCGCTACGTGTTGCTGGCCAGCGACTGCCTGCCCAAGATCATGGCCGAGGATGAGCAATGCGTGCTCTCGGGCGATTGCCTGTGTGGCGCCCGGGTCGAGGCCGGCGGCTTGCCCGGCATCCGCGTGATCCCGATCCAGGACGCTGCGCGTGCGCTGACCAAGGCCTCGGCTGCCCAAACGGTCAAGGACCACTGTGAAAAGGCGGGCTACACCACGCTGGTCACCGTGCCTCTGGGGCTGCATCAGCGTGTGCTGGGCGAAGTCGAGCTCTTCTTCCGGGGCGACCCGCATTTCAGCGAAGAGGAGCGGGGCCTGTTCGAGGCCCTGGCCAGCCACCTGGCCGGTGCCATGGAAAGCCTGCGCGCAGCGGCGCTGGACCGCGAATCTGCCGTGGCGGCAGAGCGTCAGATGCTGGCCCAGGAGCTGCACGATTCCATTGCCCAGTCCCTGGCCTTCCTCAAGATCCAGATGCAGTTGCTGCGTGACGCCATGATGCGTGGCGATGACAAGGGCATCGAGGCCAGCATGAACGAGCTGGATGCCGGCGTGCGCGAGAGCTACAGCGATGTGCGTGAGTTGTTGTTGCACTTCCGCGTGCGCACGCATGCCGAAGACATCGAGCCCGCCCTGCGCGAGACCTTGTCCAAGTTCGAGCTCCAGTCCGGCTTGCGCGGCCACCTGACCTTGCACAGCCAGGGCCTGCCTTTGCCGCCCGATGTGCAGATCCAGGTGCTGCACATCGTGCAGGAGTGCTTGTCCAATGTGCGCAAGCACGCCCAGGCCACCCAGGTCTGGGTCGATGTGCAGACCCAGCCTGCGTGGTGCGTGTCCGTGTCCGACAATGGCTGTGGCTTCGATGTCGAGTCCGGCCCGCCTGACGATACTCACGTGGGCCTGCGCATCATGCGTGAACGCGCGCAACGCATTGGCGCCACTTTGACCTTCCAGTCGGCCCCGGACGGGACCCGCGTCGAGTTGCGCCTGCCCAAACTGTCAGCCAGCCCGAGCCACAGCCCCGCCAGCGCCGACACCTCCATGGACCTTGCTTCCACATGAATGACAACGTGACTGTTCGCCTGCTGGTGGTCGATGACCACAATCTTTTCCGCCGTGGCCTGATTGCCTTGCTGTCCCGTGACAGCCGCGTCAGCGTGATAGCCGAAGCGCGCGATGCGGGCGAGGCGCTGAAGATGGCGCAACTGCACCGCCCCGACGTCATCTTGCTGGACAACCACCTGCCCGGGGTGCACGGCGTGGATGCCTTGCCGCAGTTGTACGCGGCCGTGCCGCAGGTGCGGATCGTGATGCTGACCGTCAGCGAGGATGCTGATGACCTGGCGCAGGCCTTGTCTCGGGGTGCAGCAGGCTACCTGCTCAAGACCATCGAGGGCGACGCCCTGGTCGACGCGATCCTGCGTGTGCGGGCAGGGGAGTCCGTGGTGTCACCCGAGATGACCACCAAGCTGATTGCAGCCTACAGGCAGGCGCTCAGCTCGCCTGCGGATGGCGCTGTGCCGTCCGGCTCGACGGCCAACAACGACGTGACCGAGGCAGAGCCCACGGCAACGCGTGCGGATGCCCGTGGTGAAGAGCTGGCGGCCGGCATGTCCCGCCTGTCCCCGCGCGAGCGTGACATCCTGCGCGAAATTGCCCGCGGCGCCAGCAACAAGGAAATCGCCCGCACGCTGGACATCGCCGAGACCACGGTCAAGATCCACGTGCAGCACATCCTGCGCAAGCTCAACCTGACTTCGCGCGTGCAGGCGGCGGTGTTCGCCACCAGCCAGTCCAGGGACTGAGTCGGCAGGAAGACTGATCCAGATCAAGCTCCGGAGTGGGTACTACTCCCAACGGATGATGTCCATGTCCTAGAGAAGGATGTTCAGACAGGGCTGATTTTTTGACACTGCGAGGCATTGGAAAGGAGTTTCCCATGTCTACGCGAGGCAAAGCCTTATCTGTTCTGGGCGTCAGCACACTGGCCTTCACGGTGTGCTTCATGGTCTGGATGATGTTCGGGGTCATCGGTATCCCGATCAAGAAGTCGCTCGGTTTGAGCGCCACCCAATTCGGTCTGCTGACCGCGACGCCGGTGCTGACCGGCTCGCTGGTGCGCGTGCCCCTGGGGGTGTGGACCGACCGCTTCGGTGGCCGCATCGTGTTGTTCGTCACGATGTTGCTGTGTGTGCTGCCCATCTACCTGATGAGCTACGCCACGCAGTACTGGCACTTCCTGGTGCTGGGCCTGTTCGTGGGCTTGGCCGGTGGCTCCTTCTCGGTGGGCACCCCGTATGTGGCCCGCTGGTTCCCCAAGAATCAGCAAGGTTTCGCCATGGGGGTGTTCGGCGCGGGTAACTCCGGCGCGGCGGTCAACAAGTTCGTGGCGCCCGCCCTGGTGGTGGCCTTCGGCTGGACCATGGTGCCTCAGGTGTACGCCGCCGTGATGCTGGGCACCGCCCTGATCTTCTGGTTCGGCAGCCACTCTGACCCGGCTCACCTGGTGCAGTCCAAGGCCAGCTTCACCGAGCAGTTCAAGCAACTCAAGGACCCCCGCGTGCTCAAGTACTGCCAGTACTACAGCATCGTGTTCGGTGGCTATGTGGGCCTGAGCCTGTGGATGGTGCAGTACTACGTGGGCGAGTACGGCCTGGACATCCGCGTGGCCGCCTTGCTGGCAGCCTGCTTCTCGCTGCCTGGCGGCGTGTTGCGCGCGATCGGTGGTTACCTGTCTGACAAGCACGGCGCACA
Organism: Aquabacterium sp.; assembly: GCF_016195855.1. Classification (GTDB taxonomy): domain Bacteria; phylum Pseudomonadota; class Gammaproteobacteria; order Burkholderiales; family Burkholderiaceae_C; genus Aquabacterium. The sequence goes on along the minus strand of NZ_JACPYU010000020.1, from coordinate 105,613 downwards.
CAAGGTCACCTGGTGGGTGCTGTGGGCCAGCTGGATCTGCCTGTTCATCCTGAGCTACCCGCAGACCGACTTCTCCATCAACACCGTCAACGGCGTGAAGACCTTCCACCTCGGTTTGAACGTCTATGCCTTCACGGCCCTGATGTTCGCCCTGGGCATCGCGTTCGCCTTCGGCAAGGCCAGCGTCTTCAAGTACATCAGCGATGACTACCCCACCAACATCGGTGCCATCTCCGGCATCGTGGGGCTGGCCGGCGGCATGGGCGGCTTCATCCTGCCCATCATCTTCGGCTTCCTGCTGGACCTGACCGGTGTCCGCTCCAGCGCCTTCATGTTCCTCTACGGCGTGGTCTGGGTCTCCTTGATCTGGATGTACCGCACCGAAGTCCGCTCTCGTGACGTGCTGGGTGGTGAACCCCAGGGCGCCCTCGTTGGCAGCCGCGCCTGAATCACCGCATCACCTTGAACAAGGACAACATCATGGCAAGCACAACTGTGTCGTCAGGGCCGGCCAAGCCGGGTAGCACCCTGACCATCTGGACCCCGGAGGACAAGTCCTTCTGGGAGGCCGAGGGGCAGGCGATCGCCAAGCTCAATCTGTGGATCTCGGTGCCCGCACTGTTCCTGGCCTTTGCGGTCTGGCAACTGTGGAGCGTGGCGGCCGTCAACCTGCCGCTGCTGGGCTTCAAGTACACGACCAACCAGCTGTTCTGGCTCGCATCGGCGCCCGCGCTGTCGGGCGCGACGCTGCGCATCTTCTACTCCTTCATGGTGCCGGTCTTCGGTGGCCGTCGCTGGACGGCCATCTCGACCGCTTCCTTGCTGATCCCGGCCATCGGTATCGGCATGGCCATTCAGGATCCGAGCACGCCGTATCCCACCATGCTGATCCTGGCGCTGCTGTGCGGCCTGGGTGGCGGCAACTTCAGCTCCTCGATGTCCAACATCAGCTTCTTCTTCCCGAAGGAGCGCAAGGGCTCGGCCTTGGGCGTGAACGCTGGCCTGGGCAACCTTGGCGTGTCGGTGGTGCAGTTCCTCAGCCCCATCATCATCTCCGTGGGTGTGTTTGGTGTGTTCGGTGGCGAATCGCAGCAGATCATCAACAAGGCCGGCGCCCACGTTGAAATCTGGGCGCAGAACGCCGCCTTCGTGTGGGTGCCCTGGATCGTCATCGCTACCTTGGCAGCCTGGTTCTTCATGAACGACATCGCGGACGCCAAGGCCTCGTTTGCCACGCAAGCTGCCATCTTCCGCAACAAGCACAACTGGCTGATGTGCATCCTGTACCTGGGTACCTTCGGCTCCTTCATCGGTTATGCCGCTGGTTTCCCGCTGCTGATCAAGTCTCAGTTCAAGGACGTGAACCCCCTGGCCTACGCCTGGATCGGCCCCCTGGTTGGTGCGCTGATTCGCCCTGTGGGTGGCTGGCTGGCTGACAAGCTGGGTGGTGCCCGCGTGACCTACTGGAACTTCATCGTCATGGCCTGCGCCGTGGTGGGTGTGTTGTTCTTCCTGCCCAAGGGCAGCCACAGCGCCTTCGCCCTGCCTTGGGGCCCCGAGGCAGGCAACTTCACCGGCTTCTTCCTGATGTTCCTGGTGTTGTTCCTGACCACCGGCATCGGCAACGGTTCGACCTTCCGCATGATCCCCGTGATCTTCATGAACCTCAAGACCAAGGGTGTGGCCCGCAATGACGAAGCCGGCATGAACGCCGCCATCAAGGAAGCCAACACCGAAGCCGCCGCCGTGCTGGGCTTCACCGGCGCCTTTGCTGCCTACGGTGGCTTCTTCATCCCCAAGAGCTATGGCACCTCGATCGCCGCCACCGGTGGCCCCGAAGCCGCCCTGTTGACCTTCATCGTCTTCTATCTGCTGTGCATCGTGACCACCTGGTGGTTCTACGCCCGTGAGCACGCCGAACAACCTTGCTGATGTCTTGTTGCCTGATCGGCATCTGGAGTAAGAAAAAATGAGTCACTTTCTGGACAAACTGACCTTCTTCGCACAGCCCAAGGAGGGCTTTGCAGACGGTCACGGTGTCACCACGGGCGAAGACCGTACGTGGGAAGACGCTTACCGCAACCGCTGGCAGCACGACAAGATCGTGCGCTCCACCCACGGTGTGAACTGCACGGGCTCCTGCTCGTGGAAGGTTTACGTCAAGGGCGGTATCGTGACCTGGGAAACCCAGCAAACCGATTACCCGCGGACCCGCGACGACCTGCCCAACCACGAGCCCCGCGGTTGCGCACGTGGCGCCAGTTACTCCTGGTACCTGTACAGCGCCAACCGCGTCAAGCACCCCATGGTGCGCGGTGAGCTGCTCAAGCACTGGCGCTCGGCCCGCACCGTGGCCAAGTCGCCTGTGGATGCCTGGGCTGCGCTGATGAGCAACCCTGACACCCGTCGCAGCTGGCAGAAGGAGCGTGGCCTGGGTGGCTTTGTTCGCTCCACCTGGGACGAGGTCAACGAGATCGTGGCAGCCTCCAACGTCTACACGATCAAGCAATACGGCCCTGACCGCATCATCGGTTTCTCGCCGATCCCGGCCATGTCCATGATCAGCTATGCAGCGGGCAGCCGCTACCTGAGCCTGATCGGCGGTGTGTGCATGTCCTTCTACGACTGGTACTGCGATTTGCCGCCTGCCAGCCCGCAGATCTGGGGCGAGCAGACCGACGTGCCTGAATCGGCCGACTGGTACAACTCCACCTTCATCATGGCCTGGGGCTCGAACGTGCCTCAGACCCGTACCCCGGACGCCCACTTCTTCACCGAGGTACGCTACAAGGGCGCCAAGACGGTCGCCGTCACGCCCGACTACTCGGAAGTGGCCAAGCTGGCCGACATCTGGATGCACCCCAAGCAGGGCACCGATGCCGCCGTGGCCATGGCCATGGGCCACGTGATCCTCAAGGAGTTCTACTTCGGCGAAGGCGAGAAGCGCCGCAGCGCCTACTTCGACGACTACGCACGCCGCTACACCGACCTGCCCATGCTGGTCATGCTCGAAGAGCAGGACACCCCGGCAGGCAAGGCCCTGGTACCGGGCCGCTATCTGCGCGCCAGCGACATGACCGGCGACCTGGCCACCGGCACCAATCCAGAATGGAAGACGCTGGCCTACGACGCACAAGGCGCCATCGTGCAGCCCAATGGCTCGATCGGCTTCCGTTGGGGTGCCGATGGCCGCGCCGACCAAGGCAAGTGGAACCTGGAAAACAAGGAAGCCGTGGGCGACCGTCAGGTCGACCTGAAGCTGTCGGTGCTGGAAGACGCGACCAAGGCGGAAGTGCTGCCTGCCGACGTCAACAAGGTGGCCTTCCCGTACTTCGGTGGCATCGAAACCCCGAACTTCCAGCACAACAAGCAAAGCGACATCCTGTTGCGCAACGTGCCCATGAAGCGCGTGACGATTCAGGACAAGGGCCAGGCACGTGAAGTGTGGGTGGCCACCGTGTTCGACCTGCAAGTGGCCAGCTATGGCGTCCACCGCGGCCTGAAGGACGCGCAGGGCACGCTGGTGGACGACGGCGCCAAGTCGTACGACGACAACGTGCCTTACACCCCCGCCTGGCAAGAGCAGATCACCGGGTCGCCTCGCGAGCAGGTGCTCACTGTGGCCCGCCAGTTCGCCGACAACGCCGACAAGACCAAGGGCAAGTCCATGGTCATCATCGGCGCGGCCATGAACCACTGGTACCACTGCGACATGAACTACCGCGGCATCATCAACATGCTGATGATGTGCGGCTGTATCGGCCAATCGGGTGGCGGCTGGGCGCACTATGTGGGCCAGGAAAAGCTGCGCCCGCAAACCGGCTGGACGGCGCTGGCCTTCGCGCTGGACTGGTCGCGCCCCCCGCGTCAACAGAACTCCACCAGCTTCTTCTATGCGCACACCGACCAGTGGCGCTATGAAAAGCTGGGCGTGGGCGAAGTGCTCTCGCCCCTGGCCGACAAGGCCAAGTACGGCGGCAGCATGATCGACTACAACGTGCGCGCCGAGCGCATGGGCTGGTTGCCTTCTGCGCCGCAGCTTGAAACCAACCCGCTCAAGGTGGTCCAGGATGCGCAAGCCAAGGGCATGGATGCCAAGGACTACGTCGTCAGCGCGCTGAAGGATGGCTCGCTCAAGCTGTCGTGCAACGACCCGGACAATCCTGTCAACTGGCCACGCAATATGTTCGTGTGGCGCTCCAACATCCTGGGCTCATCGGGCAAGGGGCATGAGTATTTCCTCAAGCACCTGCTGGGCACCACCAATGGTGTGCAAGGCAAGGACCTTGGTAGCCAAGACGCGAAGCCTCAAGAGGTCAAGTGGCACGATCAGGCGCCGGAAGGCAAGCTGGACCTGCTGGTCACGCTGGACTTCCGCATGAGCACCACCTGTCTGTACTCGGACATCGTGCTGCCCACGGCCACCTGGTACGAGAAGAACGACCTCAACACCTCCGACATGCACCCCTTCATCCATCCGCTGTCCGCAGCGGTGGACCCGGCCTGGGAAGCGCGTTCCGACTGGGAGATCTACAAGGGCTTTGCCCAGAAGTTTTCCGAAGTCTGCGTGGGCCATCTCGGCACGGAGAAGGAAGTCGTCATGAACCCGATCATGCACGACACGGCCGCCGAAATGGCGCAGCCCTTCGGTGTGCAGGATTGGCAGCGTGGCGAGATCGACCTGATCCCCGGCAAGACGGCGCCTCAGATCTTCGTGGTCGAGCGGGACTACCCCAACACCTACAAGCGCTTCACCTCCCTGGGCCCGCTGATGAACAAGCTGGGCAATGGCGGCAAGGGCATCGGTTGGGATACCAAGGACGAAGTCAAGGCCCTGGGCGAGCTCAATGGCCTGGTGCGGGAAGAGGGCGTCAGCCAAGGCATGCCCAAGATCGTGTCGGACATCGACGCCACCGAAGTGGTGCTGATGCTGGCCCCCGAGACCAACGGCCATGTGGCGGTCAAGGCCTGGGAGGCCCTGTCCAAGCAAACTGGCCGTGAGCATGCTCACCTGGCCTTGCACCGCGAAGACGAGAAGATCCGCTATCGCGACATCCAGGCGCAGCCGCGCAAGATCATCTCTTCGCCGACCTGGTCTGGCCTGGAAAGCGAGAAGGTCTCGTACAACGCCGGCTACACCAACGTGCATGAGCTGATTCCATGGCGCACCCTGACCGGTCGTCAGCAGTTCTACATGGATCACCCATGGATGATTGCGTTCGGCGAAGGCTTCGTGTCCTATCGCCCCCCCGTGGACTTGAAGACCCTGGACGACGTCCACAACCTCAAGCCCAACGGCAACAAGGAAATCGCACTGAACTTCATCACGCCGCACCAGAAGTGGGGCATTCACTCGACCTACACGGACAACCTGTTGATGCTCACGCTCAACCGCGGTGGCCCCGTGATCTGGCTGAGCGAGGATGACGCGAAGAAGGCCGGCATCGTCGACAACGACTGGGTCGAGCTGTTCAACACCAACGGGGCGATCGCTGCCCGTGCGGTGGTGAGCCAGCGCGTCAACCCCGGCATGGTCCTGATGTACCACGCTCAGGAAAAGATCATCAACACGCCGGGTTCGGAGATCACTGGCACACGCGGTGGCATCCACAACTCGGTGACCCGTGTGGTGCTCAAGCCCACACACATGATCGGTGGGTACGCGCAGTTCAGCTACGGCTTCAACTACTACGGCACGATCGGCACCAACCGCGATGAATTCGTGGTGGTGCGCAAGATGAACAAGGTCGACTGGCTGGACGGTGAAGAGACCGCCGGCAACAGCTCGCAAGGAGTGCATGCATGACCCCCCAAGCTCACATTCGTTCGCTCCCCCCCGTGGGGGCTGTTGCCTCCTTTGAGGCGGCTCTGCAGGAGGCAGCATGAAAATCCGTGCACAAATCGGCATGGTCCTGAACCTGGACAAGTGCATTGGTTGCCACACCTGCTCGGTAACCTGCAAGAACGTCTGGACCAGCCGCCCCGGCGTCGAGTACGCCTGGTTCAACAACGTCGAAACCAAGCCTGGTATTGGTTATCCCAAGGAATGGGAGAACCAGGACAAGTGGAATGGTGGGTGGGTCCGCAAGGGCAATGGCAAGATCGAGCCGCGCCAAGGCGGCAAGCTCAGTCTGCTGATGAAGATCTTCGCCAACCCGAACCTGCCGCAGATCGACGACTACTACGAACCCTTCACCTTCGACTACGATCACCTGCAATCGGCGCCGAAGTCCAAGGCACCGCCCACGGCCCGCCCGCGCAGCCTGATCACCGGCAAGCGCATGGAGAAGATCGAGTGGGGCCCCAACTGGGAGGAAATCCTGGGTGGCGAGTTCAGCAAGCGCAGCAAGGACAAGAACTTCGACGATATCCAGAAGGATATCTACGGCCAGTTCGAGAACACCTTCATGATGTACTTGCCTCGCCTGTGCGAGCACTGCCTGAACCCCGCTTGCGTAGCCTCTTGCCCATCGGGCTCGATCTACAAGCGTGAAGAAGACGGCATCGTGCTGATCGACCAGGACAAGTGCCGCGGCTGGCGCATGTGCGTGTCGGGCTGCCCCTACAAGAAGATCTACTACAACTGGCAGTCCGGCAAGGCCGAGAAGTGCATCTTCTGCTACCCGCGCCTTGAAGCGGGCCAGCCGACGGTGTGCTCCGAGACCTGTGTGGGCCGCATCCGTTATCTGGGCGTGCTGCTGTATGACGCTGATCAGATCCAGGCTGCCGCCAGCGTGGAGCATGACCGCGATCTGTACCAGGCTCAACTGGATCTGTTCCTGGATCCCAACGACCCCAAGGTGATCGAGCAGGCCCGCAAGGACGGCATCCCTGAAGCCTGGCTGGTTGCCGCCCGCAACAGCCCGGTCTACAAGATGGCTGTGGACTGGAAGGTCGCGCTGCCATTGCACCCCGAGTACCGCACGCTGCCCATGGTCTGGTACGTGCCGCCGCTGTCGCCCATTCAAGCTGCCGCCAATACCGGCAACCTGGGCATCAATGGCGAGATCCCGGACGTCAACCAGTTGCGCATCCCGGTCAAGTACCTGGCCAACCTGCTGACTGCCGGCGACACCATGCCCGTGACCCGCGCGCTGGAGCGCATGCTGGCCATGCGCGGCTATATGCGTGGCAAGCATGTGGACGGCGTCGAGAACAAGCGCGTGCTGGATCAGGTTGGCCTGGACAAGCACACGGTGGAAGACATGTACCACGTGATGGCGATTGCCAACTACGAAGACCGCTTCGTGATCCCGTCGGCACACCGCGAGTACGCGGAAAACACCTTTGACATGAAGGGCGGCTGCGGCTTCACCTTCGGCAACGGGTGTTCGGATGGCGCCACCGATGGCAGCCTGTTTGGCGCGAAGAAGAAGCGCACCATTCCCATCAAGTCGGAGATCTGAGCATGAGCGCCATCACCAAATGGAAGGCTGGCGTCACGCCGGTCTACAGCCTGCGGGCCCTGGCCCGTCTGCTGAGCTATCCGGATGCCGCGTTGCGTGACTCGGTGCCGGATCTGCAGCAAGTGCTTGTCGGCGAGGCAGCGGTCAATGATGGCCGTTTGCGCGGCTTGAGCATGCTGCTGGGGTCCCTGGTTGATCAGGACGTCATGGAAGTGGAAGAAGCCTATGTCGAGCTGTTCGACCGTGGTCGTGCCACTTCGCTGCACTTGTTCGAGCATGTGCACGGCGATTCCCGTGATCGCGGCCCAGCCATGATCGATCTGGTCAAGACTTACGAGCAGGCCGGCATGCTGCTGGACCCCGACAAGGTCGGCGGCGAGTTGCCCGACTATCTGCCCGTGGTGCTGGAGTTCATCTCCACCTTGCCGGCTGCGCAGATGCGCGACTTCATCGGCGAAATCGCCCACATCCTCAATGCTGTTCACACGGCGCTGATCAAGCGCAGGAGCTTGTATGCGCATGTGCTGGCAGCGGTGCTGGAGATCGGTCAGCAAGCGGTCGAGACCGTGGCCTTGCCCGAGGAAGAAGACATGGACGCCAGCTGGGCCGAGCCCGAGGCCTTTGCAGGTTGCAGCTCCAAAGGCCAGCAAAGCCCGGACCAGCCCCAACCCATCCAGATCGTGCGCCGTAGCGCATCGACCACCCAACGAGGAGCATCAGCATGAGCCTCTCTCATCAATTCATTTTTGGCATCTATCCTTATATTTGTGGCGCGCTCTTCCTGCTCGGTAGCCTGATCAGATTTGACCGCGACCAGTACACCTGGCGCAGCGAGTCCAGCCAGATGCTGGCCACCGGTACCCTGAGGGCCGGCTCCAACCTGTTCCACCTGGGTATCATCGGCCTGTTCTTTGGCCACTTCTTCGGCATGCTGACGCCGCCCGAGATCATCCATGCCCTGGGCGTGACGGCCTCGCAAAAGCAGATGCTGGCCGTGGTGGCCGGTGGCACGCTGGGCAGCATCGGCTTGATCGGCTTGTTGCTGCTGATCCACCGCCGCCTGAGCAACGAGCGCGTGCGCGCCACCTCGCGTGGCCGTGACTTCCTCGTGCTGTTCTGGATCCTGGCAACCTTGATGCTCGGCCTGTCTACCGTGCCCCTGTCTCTTGAGCACAGTGATGGCGGCACCATGCTCAAGCTGATGGCCTGGGCTCAGCATCTGGTGACCTTCCGCGGTGATGCGCCGAGCTTCATCACCGATGTGTCCATGGTCTTCAAGGTGCACATGTTCATGGGCATGAGCCTGTTTGCCATCTTCCCCTTCACCCGCCTGGTGCATGTGTGGAGTGGTTTTGCCTCGGTGGGCTACCTGGTCCGCCCATGGCAGGTGGTGCGCAGCCGCAAGATCGGCCTGTAAGGAGACACGCATGCAAGTTGCTGAACTCACCATGCCCGCGGCCTTGCGCGTGGGCGACGTGGTCCTGGCGGATGCGTCCGAGTTGCTGACCGACACCGATCGCCGCCAGCGCGCCAGCCTGGAGCTGCTGCGTCAGGCCGCGATCGAAGCGGGTTTGCTGGCCGAGGACGACCCGGCTCCAGAAGCGGGCGTCATCAGCGAAGCCGCTGCCGAAGCCATCGACCAGTACCTGCTGCAACAGCTGCGCGTGCCTGAGCCTGATGAGGCGGCCTGCCGCCGTCACCACGCTGCGCACGCCGCGCAGTACGCCATCGGCGAGCGCGTGCAGGCCCGCCACATTCTGTTCGCCGTGACACCCGGTGTGGATGTGCAGGCCTTGCGCCTGCGCGCCGAGCAGGCCTTGCTGGAAGTGCGCGCCGATCCCAACCGCTTTGGCGAGACGGCCCGCCAGTTGTCCAACTGCCCCAGCAGCGCACAAGGTGGCGATCTGGGTTGGCTCAACGCGCAGGACTGCGCGCCGGAGTTCGCCAAGGAGCTCTTCGGCCAGACCGAGGGCACGGCCAATGTGGGCGTCCTGCCTCGCCTGGTGCACAGCCGCTTTGGCCTGCATGTGGTGGAAGTGCTGGCGCGAGACCCAGGTCAGGCCCAAGCCTATGAGGCCGTGAGCGAAGCCGTGGCGCAATCCCTTCGTCAACAAGCCTGGATCACGGCCTTGCGCCAGACCATGCGCGTGCTGGCCTCGCGCTGGGAAGTGCAGGGTGTCGACCTGGACGCAGCGGACTCCCCACTGGTACAGTAAACGTCCATGGATGACCACTTATTGGAGCGCCTGCGGCGCTTCCATAACGACTACTTCCCGGACTACAAGGACCAGTTCCAGCACCTGGTGGAACAAGGCCAGCACCCGACGATCCTGTTTGTCGGCTGCTCCGACTCCCGACTCGTGCCCTATATGTTGACGGGCACCGGGCCCGGCGAGTTGTTCATCGTGCGCAATGTGGGGGCCCTGGTGCCGCCCTACAACGGCCTGCATGGCCTGCACGGCACGGCCGCCGCCATCGAGTACGCGGTGCTCAATCTGCACGTGAGCCACATCATCGTGTGCGGCCATTCCCATTGCGGTGCCGTGAAGGCGCTGTATGAAGAGATCTCGCCCGAGGCCAAGAACCTGCAGGCCTGGCTGGACCTGGCCCGTGAGGCGGCCTTGCCGGTACAGGTGTCTGAAGAGGCTTTGCGCCGCACCGAGCAGCGCTCCGTCGTGCTGCAACTGGAGCGTCTGATGGACTACCCCATGGTGCGCCAGCGCGTCGAGCAACGCCAGATCTCGCTGCACGGTTGGCACTATGTGATCGAAGAGGGCGAGGTCTACGTTTTCGACGTCAAGTCTGGCCGCTTTGTGCCGGCCTCGCATGCGGAGCACAGTGGAACGGGGCCGTACCACGACGTCGATCCAGACAATGGGTCCATCTTCAATGAGGTCGATGCCTCCTGGTATCCAGGAGGTCGCACCTGACAAATGGTTTTGTCAGGTCGCCTCATCCAGCCCCGCAGCGATGCCGTCGACGCGGGGCTTTTTTGTTGCCCGAACGCACCGCATCGTCCGAAAGAACGATGCCAATTACCCCAGTAGATCTGTTGGGCATATTTGCGCCTCATCAAATCCATGCTTGGCGCGGGTGCTCAGAATGAACTCAGGTTCATGCGATCAAGAGGAGCAACATGATGGGTTCGCGCAGACTGAATGTGGTGTCCTACCTGGGCAGTCAGCCCTTGTTCAAGGACATGTCCGCGCCAGAGTTGGCGCGCATTGCCGCGGCTTCGACCGTCAGGCGTTTGTCGCGGGGGGAGGCGTTGTTTCATGCCGGGCAGTCCTGCGAGGGGCTGTATCTGGTCATCGACGGCTTGATCAAGCTGTTTGCCAAGGTACCCAGTGGCCACGAAAAGGTGATGGAGGTCATCGGGGCGGGGGGCTGTGTGTCGGAGTCGCTGATGTTCAGCGATGGTGCCCACAGCGTAAATGCCAGCGTGCTGTTCGATGCTCAGTTGCTGGTGGTGCCCAAGGACGTGCTGGTGCACGAGATCGAGCACAACGCGGGTCTGGCCATGCGCATGCTCACGGGCTTGTCGCGTCGCATGAATGGCCTGGTCAAGGACATCGAGGCGGTGACCTTGCATTCCGGGGTCAAGCGGGTTGTGGACTACCTGCTGCATTCGCCCGTGGTGGGCGAGGCGCACAACACCGAGCAGGATGTGACCGTTTCGCTACCGGCCAGCAAGGGCACGATTGCGTCCTTGTTGTCGGTCACGCCGGAGCACTTCTCGCGCATCCTGCACGACCTGCAGGCCAACGGCCTGATCTCGGTCGAGCGTCGGCACATCCACATCCTGGATGCGCAGCGCCTGGCCAGCTACGCCTGAGGCATCGGTCTGAAGAACGATGCGGGGTATCTGGCTGTGGTCAAAGCCCCGTTTCTTGAACCGCTTCAAGGAAAACAAGCTTTGGCGGCCCTAGGCTCAAGCGGTCCCTTGACAAGAAGGAGAATGGTATGACCCAGGGCAAGCAGGGCGGCTTCACCAAGCAAGCCGCCCGCAATATCTTCTACGGTGGCACCGTATTTTTTGTGCTGCTGTTTGCGGCCATTGTGTTCGACTCGGAGCGCAAGATACCGCAGCGATCCAACGCGCAGAACATCAGCGAATCGGTCGTGCGTGGCAAACACATCTGGGAAACGCGCAACTGCATCGGTTGCCACACCTTGCTTGGCGAGGGGGCGTACTTCGCACCTGAGTTGGGCAATGTCTACAAGCGCCGTGGCCCTGAATTCATCAAGGCCTGGATCAAGGGGCAGCCTACCGGTGCGCCCGGCCGCCGGCAGATGCCGCAGTTCAACCTCAATGACCAACAACTCGATGACATGGTTGAGTTCCTCAAGTGGACCAGCGAAGTCAATACCGAGAAGTGGCCCCCCAACATCGAAGGTTGACCGACGCGGAGCAACATCATGATCAAGACACTCAAGTACCAATCGCAGTCGGTCGCGACCTATTACTTCGCGGCCGCCTTGCTGCTGTTCGTGGGGCAGATCGTTTTCGGTCTGGCCATGGGCCTGCAATACATCATCGGGGACTTCCTGTTCCCGGCCATTCCCTTCAACGTGGCCCGCATGGTCCACACCAACCTGCTGATCGTGTGGCTGCTGTTCGGCTTCATGGGCTCGGCCTATTACCTGGTGCCGGAAGAAGCTGAAACCGAGCTCTACAGCCCCAAGCTGGCGCTGATCCTGTTCTGGGTCTTCCTGGTGGCCGGGGCGCTGACCGTCCTGGGTTACCTGATGGTGCCTTACGCCAAGCTGGCGGAAATGACGGGCAATGACCTGCTCAACACCATGGGGCGAGAGTTCCTGGAGCAGCCCTTGCCGACCAAGGTGGGCATCGTGGTGGTGGCCCTGGGCTTCCTGTTCAACATCACCATGACCCTGCTCAAGGGGCGCAAGACCAGCATCTCGCTGGTGCTGCACCTGGGGCTGTGGGGCCTGGCCATCATGTTCCTGTTCAGCTTCGTCAATCCGCACAACCTGGTGCGCGACAAGATGTACTGGTGGTTCGTGGTGCACCTGTGGGTGGAGGGCGTGTGGGAGCTGATCCTGGGCGCGTTGCTGGCCTTCGTGCTGATCAAGACCACCGGTGTGGACCGCGAAGTGATCGACAAGTGGCTGTATGTGATCATCGCCTTCGCGCTGATGACCGGCATCCTGGGTACAGGCCACCACTTCTACTTCATCGGCCTGCCTGGCTACTGGCAGTGGATTGGTTCGGTCTTCTCGGCCATGGAGCCCATTCCCTTCTTCATGATGACGGTGTTTGCCTTCAACATGGTGCAGCGCCGCAGGCGTGAGCACCCCAACCAGGCCGCTGTGCTCTGGGCGGTGGGCACCTCGGTGATGGGCTTTCTGGGGGCGGGGCTGTGGGGCTTCATCCACACGCTGTCGGCCGTGAACTTCTATACCCATGGCACGCAGATCACGGCAGCCCACGGCCACCTGGCCTTCTACGGCGCTTATGTGCTGGTGGTCATCACCATGATCAGCTACACCATGCCGACATTGCGTGGCCGCGTGGCCAACAGCGCCCGTGCCCAGAGCGTCGAGATGTGGTCCTTTTGGATCATGACCATCAGCATGGGTGTCATGGTGCTGGCGCTGACCGGTGCCGGCATCCTGCAGGTCTGGCTGCAGCGCATGGCCGCCAACCCGACCCCCTTCATGGCCACCCAGGAACAATTGAATTTCTTCTACTGGGTTCGTCTGGGTGGTGGTGTGGGCTTCCTGCTCGGCCTGATCACTTACCTGTCGAGCTTCTTCATCGGTGGTGAAGAGCCAGTGGTGGCGTCCGGTGGCGGCGATGCCCGCGCCGTGCCGGCTCAACGTGCCTGAAAAGGCCAACCCGTCTGCTTCCAGAGATCAGCATGGACATGCTCAGTGCCAGGCAACTGGCGGGCGCACCCGGTGGTGTGCCCCACTACATCCCTCAGGCGCAGGAATGCGCGCTGTTCGAGCACGCCTGGCGCTGCCAGCTGCCTTTGCTGATCAAGGGGCCGACGGGTTGTGGCAAAACCCGTTTTGTTGAACACATGGCTGCCCGTCTGGGGCGGCCACTCATTACCGTGTCCTGCCATGATGACCTGAGTGCGGCCGATCTCGTCGGCCGGCACCTGATCGGGCAGGGCAATACCGTCTGGCAGGATGGCCCTTTGGCGCGTGCTGTGCGCGAAGGCGCGATCTGCTATCTGGACGAAGTGGTCGAGGCCCGCAAGGACACGACCGTGGTCATGCACCCGCTGGCCGATGACCGGCGCGTGCTGCCCATCGAGCGGACAGGCGAGTTGCTGATCGCCCCGCCTGAATTCATGCTGGTGGTGTCCTACAACCCCGGCTACCAGAACCTGCTCAAGGCGCTCAAGCCCAGCACGCGTCAGCGCTTCGTGGCCTTGTCGTTCGGCTACCCGCAAAGCGCGGTCGAGCAGGACATCGTGCGCAGCGAATCAGGCGTCAATGCCGATGTGGCCGCGGGCCTGGTCAGGCTGGCGCAAGCCCTGCGGCGTGTGACGGACCATGATCTGGAAGAAACCGCGAGCACGCGTCTGCTGGTCATGGCCGCTCGCCTGATCTCCGCAGGCATGGACGTCGACATGGCCTGCCGCGCAGCCGTGGTTGACGCACTGACCGATGACACCGATACCGCGGCAGCCCTGATGGAGATTGTCCGTGGCGTCTTTGACAGCCCCTGAGCTGCAAAGCCGGCGGCTGCGCTGGCAGGTGGGCTTCTTTGTCTTTTTTCTGCTGGCCCCGGTGCTCAACCTGTTCCGGTTTGACCTGACACAGACCCAGTTGTGGGTGCTGGGCTTCAAGTGGTCACTGGGCATTGACGCACTGATGAGGGGTGAGATCTCGGCCACGCAAGCGGGGCTCAGCCTGTTGTGGCGCGGCCTCTTGCCCATTGCGCTGGTCGTGGGGGTGTTTTTCACCGTGGCGTGGCGCTACGGGCGCCTGTATTGCGGCTGGTTGTGCCCGCACTTTTCTGCGGTGGAGCTGCTCAACAAGGCGCTGCACCGCGCGATCGGCAAGTTCAGCCTGTGGGACAAGCATGTGACCCGACGGCGCAACAGCGTGGGCGCGTTCATCCAGCCCCGCAAGGCCTGGTGGCCTGTGTTTCTCGCCCTCAGCCTGGCGCTGGGCTTCACCTGGGCGATCACCTTGCTGAGCTACCTCTTGCCGCCGCTGCGGATCTGGTCGCATCTGCTGCATGGTGGGTTGACACCGGGCGAGGCCCGCTTTCTGTGGATCGGTACCGTGGTCTTCACGGCCGAGTTCGTGTTGGCCCGGCACTTGTTCTGCCGGTTCGGCTGCGCGGTGGGCCTGTTCCAGAGCCTGGTCTGGATGGCCAACCCCAAAGGCATGGTGGTGTCCTTCCGGCGCGAACGGGCGCGCGAGTGCCGAAGCTGCGACGCGCCGCTGGGCTCGGCCTGCGACAACGCCTGTCCCATGCGCCTGCACCCGCGTGACATCAAGCGCATGATGTTTTCGTGCGTGCAGTGCGGCCAATGCCTGAGCCAGTGTGATCGCTCCCAAGGTGCTCAGGATCGCAGCCCGGTGCTGAATTGGGCCGTGGGGGTGGATGCGGTGCGCGAAACCTTGAGGCAGAGGAAGGCCGAACAGGCCGAACAGGCTGCACAGGTCAAACAGGCCAGCAAGGAGGTGTGCTGATGGAAGAGTGGGTTGGTCAATGGTGGCACTGCATCGTCACGCGGCTGGCAGACCGCCAGTATCCGCAGGCCGCCGTGCGCCTGGAGGACATGAGCGGGCAACTGGCTGTGGTCTTTCGGGCCATGGGCGGCTTGCCGCAATGGCGCCTGGCTTCGGCCTCTGAGCGACGGCACGCTGGGCCGCGTGGCCTGATGCAGAAGATCGCCGGCAATGGCGAGCGTTTTGCAACGCCCACGCTGGATGCCGAGACCCTGGCCCTGCCGCCGGTTCTGGCCATCTTCGAGCAGACTGAGCTCAATCGGGCGCTGTACCTGTGGCTGGCAGGGCAAGGCGCCATGCGTTTGCAGCTGGCGGCGTGTGAAGCGCCCTGTGAAGAGCCAGTCAGCACAAGTTGGATCCAGGGCAATCTGCAGGCCACCTCCGCGCTGTTGGCCCAGTATCCTGGCTGGCGGGCGCGCTATCACCGCCTGGTCGAGCAGCACCTGGCACAACGCCCCAACCCTGATGGCCTGAAGGGGCGCCAGGCCGTTTGCGAGCGTGCTGTGCAATCGGCGCTCAGGCAGTCTATCGGGCAGACGCTTGTCAGTGAGGGCACCAGCAACGCCCCTGTGGACGCCGCCCCCGCCGTGCGCTCAGAGGAAGTCGCACCCGTCTGCCTGTGGGTGGATGTGTCGCTGGCGCAGGCGGCCATGCAGGCGCGCGCTCGCGAGGAGCAGGCCAGAGACGGCCAGGGCGAGCAAGCGCCCAAGCCCACCGATGGGACCCGGCGGCGCGCCAAGCAGACGACCGAGTCTCATGAACGTCATGCCTTGATGATGTTCTTTCGCGCGGAGTCCTTGCTGTCGTGGACGGAGTTCGTGCGCGTCAACCGCCAGACCGATGACGACCCTGTTGAAGACGCCAAACAAATTGCCAATGACATGGACACCTTGTCCGTGGCGCCTGGCGGGCAGACGCTGGCCTCGCGTGTGCGTTTCGATCTGGACTTGCCCAGCGCTGCGGCGGATGACCAGGTGATCGCCCAAGGCATCCTGTTGCCTGAGTGGGACCACCGCAAGGCCAGCCTTCTGCCGGACCATTGCGCCGTGCAATTGCTCATGCCCACGGTGGTAGAGCCCTGGCAAGTGCCTGCGAGCCTGCGCACCACAGCTTCACGTATGCGCCGGCGGCTGGAGAGCCTGCGTGCCATGCCACGTTGGCAGGGCGGGCACACCAGCGGCGAGCGGCTGGACATGGATGCCTGGGTGCGCTGGCAGGCCGAGTCTCGTTCAGATGGGGGCGACTTGGCCACCTTGAGCGAGCCTCGCGTGTTCGCCCGCCCACAGCGCAGCGAGCGCAGCCTGGCCACCTTGTTGCTGGCCGACCTGTCCTTGTCCACCGATGCGTGGGCGTCGCAGGATGCACGCGTCATCGACGTGATCCGTGATGCGCTCTATGTGTTCGGGCAGGCCATGGAAGGGCTGGGCGACCCGTTCGAGATGCTGGGCTTCAGTTCGGTCAAGCGCCACAACGTGCGGGTGCATGCGCTCAAGCGTTTCAACGAGCCCTGGGGGCAGGCCACGCGTGACAGGGTGGGGGCCATCAAGCCTGGTTACTACACCCGCATGGGCGCGGCGGTTCGCTTCGCCACCAGGCAACTGTCCCTGAGGACCGAAAAGCAAAGGCTGTTGCTGCTGCTCACGGACGGCAAGCCCAACGACCTGGACCACTACGAAGGCCGCTTTGGCCTGGAGGACACCCGCCATGCCGTGCAGGCGGCGCGGGCGGCAGGGCTGCATCCGTTCTGCATCACCATTGATGAGCAGGCGGCCGACTACTTGCCCTATCTCTTTGGTCAGCAGGGCTATGCGTTGGTCCACAAGCCTCAGGAGCTGATCGCGCGACTCACGCAGATCGTGGGTCAGTTGTCCAGGTAGGCTGTGCAATCACCTACAACGCCGCCCACCACGCGGTCTTGCCGGCTGCGTGGCAGGAGGTACTCGCGCAATTTGCGGTCCGATCGACGGATGTGCAGGGACAGCCAGTCCCGCAGCAGCGATGAGAGTTGGGCCGCCGTGGCGATGCTGCCCATCTCGTAGCGGCTTTGCAATGCCGCCAGATCGGCCATGAACTGGCGGTGAAGCTGCTGGTGGCCGGCCAGATGCGGGAAGTGAACAGAGGCCATGACCTGCTCCTCCCGCTGGAAGTGCTCCTGGGTGTAGGCCGTCAGGGCCTGGAGCAGGCGGCCAACGACCTCCTGCCCGCAGCCTTGGCTGGTGGCCGTGTGCAAGGTGTTGACCAGCTCGATCAGATGCCGGTGATCCTGGTCGATCAGACCTTGGTCGATCACGAGGTCATCGGCCCATTCGAAATACGCCATCTTGGCTCCTCATGCTGCTTGAAGCAGTCGGGCATCTTCCAGTTTGAAGACGTTCACGGACTCAACCAGTGACCTGGCCTGATGTTCCAGGGACTGGGCTGCTGCTGCAGCCTGCTCGACCAAGGCGGCATTGCCTTGCGTGACCTGGTCCATCTGCCCCATGGCCTGGCTGATCTGGCTGATGCCGGCGGACTGATCCTGCGCGGCCTCGGTGAGGTCACCCATGATGTCGGCCACGCGGCGCACGCTGACCACGATCTCGTCCATGGTGCTGCCGGCCTGCTCGACCAGGCGGCAACCTTGCTGCACATTGCCCACCGATGTCTCGATCAGGGACTTGATCTCCTTGGCGGCCTCTGCCGAGCGGCCCGCCAGGCTGCGGACCTCGGATGCCACCACGGCGAATCCGCGCCCTTGTTCGCCGGCCCTTGCGGCCTCGACCGCGGCATTGAGCGCCAGGATGTTGGTCTGGAAGGCAATGCCATCGATCAGGCCAATGATGTCGGCAATCTTGCTGGACGAGTCGTTGATGGCCTCCATGGTGTGCACGACCTGTGACACGACCCCACCGCCCTTGAGCGCCACATCGGCCGCCGACGAGGCAATCTGGTTGGCGTAGCGCCCGCTTTCCATATTTTGCTGCACGGTGGCGGTGAGTTGCTCCAGCGAGGCGGCAATCTCCTGCAGCGAGCTGGCTTGCTCTTCAGTGCGTTGGGACAGGTCCAGGTTGCCGCTGGCGATCTCGCTGGTGGCCGTGGAGATGGTGTCGGAGCCCTGGCGCACGTGGCTGACGATCTGGGTGAGGCTGCCGTTCATGTCCTGCAAGGCGCGCAGCAAGTGGGCCAGCTCATCGTGCCCTTGCACGTCGACATGTGAGCTCAGGTCGCCGGCCGCCACGCGCTGTGCGAGGTCAACGGCCTGGTTCAAAGGCCGCGTGATGGAGCGCGAGATCACCTTGGCCGCGACCACGCCTGCCAATACGCCCAACACGGCCAGCGTGTACATCAGGGTCTGCGCCTGTTGAATACGGGCCTGGGCCTCGGCATTGCCATCGGTGACGATCTTTTTTTGCAATTCGCTCAGCGCGGCGATGGGGGCCTGCAAATCATCAATGGCCGCCAGCGTTTCAGTGTTCATCACCGCGGTAGCCTGATCGCGCTGGCCATCGGCCACCAGCTTGCGTACCTTCGTGAACGAAGCCACGAAGTGCTGGCGCTTGCCTTTGATGTCCGCCAGCAGGGCGCGGCCTTCGGACAGGTAGACCAGGTGGTCCAGGGTGGCCATGGCCTCATCGATCAGGCGCTTGTTCTGGTCAATCGACCGGTTGATCTTGCTGATCTGAGCTGCATCGTCCGTGATGAGCAAGGCCATGGTCAGCCTCGCGTTGGTACGCGTGGTGGCATTGATCAAGTTGGCTGCTTCCGCCTTGCGCCAGTCCTGCTCGATGATGCGTTCGTTGATGCGGCTGATGCCGTTGAACTGATGTGCGGCAATCAGGGTTGCCAGGGCCAGCATGGCCAGCAGAAGGCCAAAACCAAGGGCAAGTCGCTGCCCGATGCTCAAAGAAACGCGTTTCACTTGTGTGCCTCGTTGGATCATGTTCTGCGGGGCGAGCCCCTGATGCGCGCCGTGTTGGTGCGCCATGGCAGGCATGATCGGTGCGATGGCTGACCCCAATGAGGGTAGGGGCAGGGCGTACGTCACACTTGAGGCGAGGCCTGGCCTTGAACTTGATCTGCCTCAACTTGCCGTTCGCCCGCGCAACGGCATGAGCCGCTGCCGCCGCAGCCACCACCCGTTGGCGCGTCGTTCGCTTGTGCATGCAATTCGTTCATCGATTGGGCCTGTGCTTTCACCTGCTGGAGCAGGGCCTCGGCCTGCGCCTTGTCGAAGTCGGCGTGGTAGGCTTTGTTCACCCCTTGCTGACCCAGCTGCAGGTGCACCGTGGCCTTGACCTGGTGCTGTGCCAGCGAGGCCTTCACGCAACTCAGCGCACAGCCGTCAATCGCCAGGATCGGCCTGCCCTGCTGCACGGCGTCTTGCAGCTTGCGCACCAGGCTGGGCACACGGCCACCGATACCGGCAATGCAGGACATCTCGGCATCGCCCTCTCTGTCCAGCCTGACCGCCAGATGGTTGGCCAACTGGGCCGCGCTGGAGCAGCCGGAGCAGGCGTAGACCAGGGTGAGGTGCGCGGTGTCTCGGGGCATGGAGAACTCCTTCAGGGGTGGCGTTGGCGCCAGGACCACGCGGCGCTGACCACGGTCAAGGCAAAGACCGCGATGGCCACGGCATTGAGCGTGCTGCCCATGGCCAGCCAGGTTGCATTGTTGTGGCCGGCCAGAAGACGCCAAAGGACAGAGACATGCAGCAGCGCCAGAGGCAGGTAAAAGCGTGCATCGAAGTGCAGCTTGACGCGTGCCACGGCAGGCAGGATGACCGGCGCGTGCCCCATCACCATGCTGACGATGAAGCCCAGGCCGAGCGCATGCAGGGCCGCGTCGCGTGTGGCCAGCCCCATGCTCATGCCCACCCAGCACAGGCCGGATACGCCCAGCCAGATGTAGCCCGGCAGCAGGCAGGCGGCCATGTAGCGGCTCAGCCCCTCCGTCTTGATCGTGTGGCGGGCGATGTCAAAGCTGATCAGCCAGCCTGACAAGGCCACCAGCCCCATGCCCCACAACAACAGGGCGACATGGTCTTGCCATTCGGCCAGGATGATGCCGGCCAGCAGCAATGCCAGGCACACGCCCAGCAAAGGGCGTGACCAGGCACGCACCCGCATCAGGCGGGTCATCTCCAGCCGTTCGGCGGCGATGGTCAGCACCAGAAAGCCCAGCCACGCCAGCAGCGTGTCGTTGGCCAGGCCATGGTGGGCGAAGCGCACATTGCCCAGCAGCCAGATCAGGGCCGACACCAGCAGCAGCCAGGTGTGGAGCGCACCCTGCCTGCCTACGATGAACACATTGACCAGCACGAACACCACGCCGGCCAGCATCATCAGCAGCACGCCCAGTGAAGCCTGCCCTGACATCAGGCAGATACCGCCCAGTGCCGAAGCCAGTGGCGCCAGGAAGGCCCACGGCGCATGCAGCGCCACAGCGCGTTCAATGCCGATGACTGTGCCCAGAAAGCCACAGACCATCAAGGCAGCGTGCAGGCTGGCCGCGGGCAGCACCCAGTTCGCTGGCAGCCACCCGATGACGGGCACGCCGGCCCGCATCAAACCCCCAGCGATGCCGGTGAGCAGGCTGAAAGCCACCAGCGCGATCATGGCGGGGCGAGCCCAGGTCAACATGGAACTGCTGCGCATCCGGCCCTCACCAGTGCATGATGCGTCGTGCGTTGGCGCTCATGCGCTCGGGCGTCCAGGGGGGCTCCCACACCAGTTCAACCTCGATGGCTGTCTCCATGGGCAGGATCTGCTCCAGCTCGGCTTGCACCTCGTCGATCAGCATGTCGGTCACGGGGCAGGCGGCCGAGGTCATGGTCATGCGCACATGCACCTTTGCCTGTGTCACGTCCACGCCATAGATCAGCCCGACATCCACGATGGACAGGGACACCTCGGGGTCAACCACGTGGCGCAAGGCCTTGGTGATGGACTCGCGCCAGATGTCCTCGCCGGTGAATGGGATGTTGCTGCTGTCAGTCATGAAGAAACCCGTTGTGCGCGCCAGGCAGTCATGTTAAAAAATAAAAAAAGCCTTTTGGTCGAGTTAGTCAGGGCGGTTGCGGTGTGTCAAGTGGTTTTTCCTTGGCGTCATTCGATGGGCCTACTCCTTTCGAACTAGGGCGCCACAAGCCCGTATCGGTCGACTGGTGGACTTTGCGCTAGCGCAAATCCACGGAGGCTGCGTGTTTCCAGAATTCCCGCCAATCGTTGATCAAGCAGGAGTCCATTACATGCATCCCACGAGTCTGGACATCCCCAGTTATCTGTCTGTCTTGCCTTTGTTCCATGAGATGCGCCCTGCGGAGTTGGGGCGCATTGCCGAGTCGGCCGTGCTCAGGCGTTGCGAGCGCGGCGACGAGATCTTCCGCGTCGGTGAGGTCTGCGACGGTTTTCACGTGGTGATGGGCGGGCAGGTCAAGCTGTATGCCTTGTCACCCAGTGGTCATGAAAAAGTCATCGAGATCATCAGCCCGGGCAACTCGTTTGCCGAGGCGCTGATGTTCACGGGCAAGCCCTACATCGTGAACGCCCAGTCCTTGTGTGACAGCCTGATCCTGACGGTCAAGAAGCAGGCGGTGATGGACGAGATCGCGCACGATACGCGGTTTGCCTTGCGCATGCTGGCCGGTATCTCCAGGCGTCTGCATGGCCTGGTGCAGGATGTCGAGTCGGCCGCTTTGCACTCTGGCATCCAGCGGGTGATCGGCTACCTGCTGCGCGACCAATGCCTGGAAGACGTGCTGCCCGGGCAGACCACGACCGTGTCCTTGCCCGTGAGCAAGGCGACAATCGCTTCGCTGCTGTCATTGACCCCCGAGTATTTCTCGCGCGTGTTGCGCGAGTTGGAAGACGGTGGCTACATCACCATTGACCGCCGTGACATCCGCATCCTGGATGTGCAGGGCTTGTCGCGCTATCACCTTCAGTAAATACCTCCCGTAACTCACCTGCAGTCAACAAAGGCAGCACATGAACACCCCAAGACGGCCGGACCTGGTTTGCCCGGCCGGCTCCCTGCGTGCATTGCAAATGGCGGTGGACGCCGGCGCCGATGCGGTCTACATGGGCCTGAAAGATGCGACCAATGCCCGCAACTTCGCGGGCTTGAACTTCGACCTGAGCCAGGCCAGGCAAGGCGTGCGTTATGCACGCGACCGAGGCCGGCAGGTGCTGATGGCGCTGAACACCTACGCGCAGGCCGACAATCCCCAACGCTGGTTCGACGCGGTGGACATGGCCGCCGACATGGGCGTGCATGCCGTGATCCTGGCGGACCCGGCGGTGATGGCCTACAGCCAGCGGCGCCACCCCGCCTTGCGCCTGCACCTGTCTGTGCAAGCCTCGGCCACCAACTATGAGGCCATCGGCTTTTACCGCGAACGCTATGGCATCCAGCGGGCTGTGTTACCGCGTGTGCTGACCATGTCGCAAGTGGCCCATGTCATCCGCCACACCGATGTCGAGATCGAGGTCTTCGGCTTTGGCAGCCTGTGCGTGATGGTGGAGGGGCGTTGTGCGCTGTCGTCTTACGCCACGGGGCAGGCACCCAATACCGCCGGTGTGTGCTCGCCGCCATCGGCCGTGAGGTGGGATGCGGAAGGTGACAAGGTCAATGCCCGCTTGGGCGGCATCCTGATCGACCAGTTCGCAGCCGATGAGCCGCGTGGCTACCCCACGCTCTGCAAGGGCCGCTTTGATGTCGATGGCGATGTGGACTATGCGCTGGAGGAGCCCACTAGCCTCAACACGCTGGCCATCCTGCCCGAGCTGGCGAAGGCGGGCGTGTCGGCCATCAAGATCGAAGGGCGCCAGCGCAGTGCGGCTTATGTCGAGCAGGTGACCCGCACCTGGCGGCAGGCCATTGACGCCTGCATGGCCCAGCCTGATCGTTTCAGCGTGCAACCCGCCTGGACCAGCGCCCTGGGGCGCCTGGCCGAAGGGCAGCAACACACCTTGGGCGCCTATTCACGCCCCTGGCAATAAGGGGCTTGCCCCGATAAGGACAGCGATGTTCGATTTGAGCGTGGGGCCGGTGCAGTACTACTGGCCCAGGCAGACCCTGACCGACTTCTATGCGGATGTGGCGGACTCACCCGCCCGCACGGTGTGCCTGGGTGAGGTGGTGTGTTCGCGCCGCCATGAGTTGAAGCCCGAAGACTGGCTGGACCTGGCGCGAGACCTCAAGCAGGCTGGCAAAGAGGTCGTCATCGGCACACAAGCCTTGCTGGAAACCGAGGCCGAGTTGCGCAGCCTGCGCCGCTGGGTGGAGCAGGCCGACTTCATGCTGGAGGCCAATGATGCGGCCGCCGTGCGCATGCTGGCCGGCCACACGCCCTGGGTCATCGGGCTGCACGTGAACATCTACAGCGCGCCCGCCCTGGCCGAGTACCTTTCCCTGGGCGCAACGCGCTGGGTGCCCCCGGTGGAGCTGTCGCTGCCCGCCGTGGGTCAGGTCAACGCGGGTGGGGCCTCGGTGCAGACGGAGGTGTTTGCGTTCGGGCGCATGCCGCTGGCCTTGTCGGCACGCTGCTTCACGGCCCGGCACCACCATTTGCAAAAGGACGCCTGCGCCTTCCGTTGCCTGGAGGACCCGGATGGCCTGACGCTGCGCACCCGCGAGGGGCAGCCCTTCCTGGCGCTCAACGGCATCCAGACGCAGTCGGGCTCGGTGCATTGCCTCTTGGGGCACAAGCAGGCCTTGCTGGACGCCGGTGTCGGGCGTTTGCGCCTGTCGCCCACATCGCAGGATTTTGGCGAGGTCTTGCGGCAGTTCGATGCCGTGATGAACCACGATGCATCGGCCGACGAGGCCATTGCCAGCTTGCAAGCCTTGCGCCTGCCTGGGCCCTTGTCGAATGGTTTTGCCCAGCCTCGGCGCGCGGGCATGGATTGGGTCACCTCATGAAGCACACGCCTTTGCCCGTTCCCACCTGGCTGCGCAGCATGGTGAGCCAGTTGCCCGTGTGGCCCCCGTCCATGGTGGCGGCGCAGGCCCTCAACCGCTTGTGGTGGCCCATGGTCGATGGCGAAACCCGTCAGGCCCTGTCCGGCCGTGTGGTGGTTCTGCAGGTGGATGACCTGGGCTTGAGCTTTCGCCTGATGGCTCAGCCGCAGGGGCTGGCGCCCGCGCCAGGTGGCCAGCCTGCGACCTTGACGTTGCGGGCGAGTGCGCCGGTCTACTGGCGTTTGCTTCAAGGGCAGGACGACCCTGACACCTTGTTCTTTGACCGGCTTATGGTCATGGAGGGGGACACCGAGTTCGGCTTGCTGCTGAAGAACACGCTGGATGCGGTGGGGCCGCCCCGCTGGCCGTTCGGGCGTACCACGACGGCTCAAGCCGGGGCAGCCCATGCCCGACGCTAAGCCGGCCTGGCACTTCTCGACCTTGCTGGCCGCACCGCATCGCCTGAGCTTTTTCACGGCGGCCTGCGTGATGGCGGCTGCGGCCTTGTGGTGGTGGGCAGAGATCATGGCCCGCGCGGGTGCGTGGCCATCTCCGGCCACGGCGTTGCCTCCCACCTTCGTGCATGCCGTGGTGATGAGCCTGGGCTTCCTGCCCTTGTTCTTCTCGGGCTTTTTGTTCACGGCTGGCCCGAAGTGGCTGCAGATGCCCGATGTGCCGGCCCGGGCCATCTTGCCTGCGGTGGCGACCACAGGTGCGGGCTGGGTGCTGGTGCTGTGTGGGGCGCATTTGCACCATTTGCTGTCGGCCTTGGGGGGCTTGCTGGCCACCTGTGGCTGGGCCATGCTGGCCGGGCGCTTCATCGGGCTGCTGCGGCGCAGTCGGGCGCGGGACAAGCTGCATGCCAGCCTGATTGCGGTGGCCAGTGCCTTGGGCGTGCTGGCCATGTTGTCCGCGGCTGCCGGCCTGGCTTTGAACGATTACCGCGTCATCCACCTGGCCGCGCAGTTGGGCCTGTGGCTGTTCATCGTGCCGGTGTACGTGAGCGTGGCCCACCGCATGATCCCGTTTTTCACGGCCTCGGCCTTGCCCATCCTGGATGCCTGGCGTCCCAACTGGCTGTTGTGGACCTTGTTGAGCTTCGTGGGGCTGCAAGGGCTGTGGGTGGTGACCGATGCCTTGGGTTGGCAGGGCGTGATCCTGTCGAGCTTGCGGGCCTTCAGCTCTGTTGCCGGCGGCTTGCTGGTGCTGGGCCTGGCGGTGCGCTGGGGCCTGGTGCAAAGCCTGCGCATCCGCTTGCTGGCCATGTTGCACATCGGCTTCGTCTGGCTGGGCCTGACCCTGTGCCTGGACGCGGTCGCGCAGCTCATGGGTGACGGGCTGTGGAACCTCTTGCCCCTGCACGCCTTGACCATGGGTTTCCTGGGCAGCATCTTGCTGGCCATGGCCACGCGGGTCAGTTGTGGCCACAGCGGCCGCACGCTCACGGCAGACAACCTGGCCTGGGGCCTCTTCTGGGGCTTGCAGGTGGCCGTGGTCTTGCGCCTGTCGGCCATCGTGTGGCCCGCGCAATCCGGCTGGTTGCTGCTGGGGGGCGCCACGGCCTGGCTGGTCGTGATGGGCGGCTGGGCTTTGCGCTATGGGCGTTGGTATGGCCTGCCCAGGGTGGATGGCAGGCCAGGCTGATCCGAGTTGGAATCAGTTCAGGTTGACCGCATCGCCATCGCGGTTGAAGGGGATGAAACTGCCCAGCTGGCCAGCCTTGATGGCCTCGACCATGCCTTGCAGATGGGGCTCGACGTCCTTGCTGCTGGGGGCCTTGGGGCCGATGCCTGCCGCGCCAGCGACAAACACGATCACCCATTGCGGGCTGAACTGGGCCGCTTCCTGAACCAGCGCGGCAAAGCTGCCGATCTCTTCAGGCGTCTTGTCGACGCAGGTGGTAGGGGCCAGCTCGCCGCCGTGGCCAGCCGCAAAGGCCGCGCGTTGCTCGGGCGAGGCGTTGTCCGGCAGGGTGGCCTCGGCAAACACCAGCAGCAAGCGCTGGGCGTCGGGTTGCTGGCGGGCGGCCTGGAGCAAGTCGTCAAAGGTGGAGATCTGCATGGTGTGAAAGCCAGGTAAGAGGCGGCCAGTCTATCGAAGTTCGAGCGTCAATCCGGCGTCGCGCAGGCGTTGCATCAGCTGTGCGCTGGGTGGTGCCCATGTGGCGGTCAGATCGGCGTGCTGGGTGTGGGCGGGGCGGAATTGCTGGATCACCCAATGCTGGATGCCCAGGTGCACGAGCGAGTCTGCCAATGCCACGAGCTGGTCGTCACTGTGCAGATCGGGGTGGTAGGTGGTGCGGATTTCCAGGCCCAGGTTCTGGCGCTTGACGGCCTGCAGCACCGATTGCAGGCTGCGCCACGCGGGCAGGCCGCTGCGCGGCATGTCGGTAACGGCCTCGTAGTCGGCGAAGTTGGCCTTGATGTCAAAGCCGACCCAGTCCAGCAGGGGCAGGACTTTTTCCAGCTTGTCCGGGTAGATGCCGGCCGTGTGCAGCCCGGCTTTGAAGCCCATGCTGCGCACGGTGTCGATGGCGTCCACCAGTTCGGGGTCCAGCGTGGGCTCGCCACCGCTGAACACCACCCCGTCAAGCAGGCCTTTGCGGCGCGCCAGTGTGCCAATCACGTGCTGCCAGCCCGCAGGCATGCCGCCTTCGCGGCCTTGCAGATCGACGTTGTGGCAATAGTGGCAGCGCCAGGGGCAGCCCTGCACGAACACCACGGCGGCCAGGTTGCCTGGCCAGTCCGAGGTGCTCAGGGGGGTGAAGCCACCAACTTTCAACATGGCTTGCAAGTCTCCTTGAAGTAGATCCGTTCGGCGAACTCGCCCTTCTTGCCGGTGTTGAAGGACGATACCGGGCGGTGGTAGCCCATCACACGGGTCCAGATCTCGCAGCGTTGGCGTTCGCTGTCAGTGAGAACGGGGTGGCCGCTTTGGGGTTGGCGAATGGTCATCATGGCGGTTTGCTCCTGGTCGAGTGGGGAAAGTGGTCCGTAACGTGCATCAGTGATGCGGGCAGCAGGCGTCTGCTGGCTGCGGCTCGGGGCGCTTGCGGGCGAGGGCCTCTTCGTCGCACTTGGGGCAGAACTCGTGTTCGCCAGACAGGTAGCCGTGCACAGGGCAGATCGAGAAGGTCGGGGTGATCGTGATGTAGGGCAGCCTGAAGCGTGTCAGGGCACGTTTGACCAGTTCCTTGCAGGCGTGAGCCGATGACACGCGCTCACCCAGGTACAGATGCAAAACAGTACCACCCGTGTACTTGGCCTGCAAGGGCTCCTGGCGCTCCAGTGCTTCAAATGGGTCGTCGCAGAAGCCCACCGGCAGTTGCGAGGAGTTGGTGTAGTAGGGCATGTCCTTGGGGCCGGCCTGCAAGATGTCGCCAAAGCGCTTGAGGTCTTCCTTGGCGAAGCGGTAGGTGGTGCCCTCCGCCGGGGTGGCTTCCAGGTTGTAGAGGTGGCCGGTCTCTTCCTGGATGTCCGTGATGCGGGCGCGGATGTGGTCCAGGAAGCGCAGGGCAAAGGCCTCGCCCCAGGGGGTGGTGATGTCTTCCAGGTCCCCCGTGAAGTTGCGGATCATCTCGTTGATGCCGTTCACACCCAGCGTGGAGAAGTGGTTGCGCAGCGTGCCCAGGTAGCGCTTGGTGTAGGGGAACAGGCCGTTGTCCATGTGCTGCTGGATGACCTTGCGCTTGATCTCCAGGCTGTTCTTGCCCAGCTCGATCAATTCGTCGGTGCGGGCCAGCAAGGCGGCTTCGTCGTCCCTGTACAGGTAGCCCAGGCGCGCGCAGTTGATGGTCACCACGCCCAGCGAGCCGGTTTGCTCGGCCGAGCCAAACAGGCCGTTGCCGCGCTTGAGCAGCTCGCGCAGGTCCAGCTGCAGCCGGCAGCACATGGATCGGATCATGTTGGGCTGCAGGTCCGAGTTCAGGAAGTTCTGGAAGTAGGGCAGGCCGTACTTGGCCGTCATCTCGAACAGGCGCTCGGTGTTGGGGTGATCCCAGTCGAAGTCCTTGGTGATGTTGTAGGTGGGGATGGGGAAGGTGAAGGCGCGGCCTTTGGCGTCGCCGCGCATCATCACGTCGATGTAGGCCTGGTTGATCAGGTCCATCTCCACTTGCAGGTCACCGTAGGCGAAGGGCATTTCCTGGCCGGCGACGACGGGCACTTGTTCTTTGAGATCCTCAGGGCAGGTCCAGTCGAAGGTCAGGTTGGTGAAGGGCGTTTGCGTGCCCCAGCGCGAGGGCACGTTGAGGTTGTAGACCAGCTCCTGGATGCACTGGCGCACCTGCTCGTAGCTGAGGCTGTCCTTGCGCACATAAGGCGCCAGGTAGGTGTCGAACGAGCTGAAGGCCTGGGCGCCGGCCCATTCGTTCTGCAAGGTGCCCAGGAAGTTGACGATCTGGCCAACCGCGCTGGACAGGTGCTTGGCTGGGCCGGCTTCGACCTTGCCGGGCACACCGTTGAGCCCTTCATGCAGCAGGGTGCGCAGCGACCAGCCAGCGCAGTAGCCCGAGAGCATGTCCAGATCATGGATGTGGATGTCGGCCTCGCGGTGCGCATGGCCGATCTCGGCGGGGTAGACGTGGGCCAGCCAGTAGTTGGCGATCACCTTGCCCGAGACATTGAGGATGAGGCCACCCAATGAGTAGCCCTGGTTGGCATTGGCGTTGACGCGCCAGTCTTGCTGCGAGAGGTATTCGTTGACCGAGCGCTCTACATCCACGGCGCAGGCCTTGTCGCGGCGCAGGGTGCTGCGTTGTTCGCGGTAGACGATGTAGGCGCGGGCGGTGTGGAAGTGGCCCGCCTCGATCAGGGTGCGTTCGACCTGGTCCTGGATCTGCTCGACGGTGGGCACGCGGCGCTGCAGGGCCTGGCGGACCATGCGGGCCAACTCGACCGCGCGCGTGGCGTCGAATTCGCCGGTGGCCTGGCCGGCGCTTTCAATGGCTCGGGCGATCTTGTCGAGGTGGAAGCTGGCCGTGGCGCCATTGCGTTTGATCACGGCGACCGCGCAGGTCTCCGTCGAAGAGATAGGGGTGTCTGACATGCGGGCTCCTACTAGATGTAGTGTTTGATTGGTCTTCAAAACGCTACGGGTAGTGTTCCGATCTTGAATGACCTTACGGTTGACCCTGGTCAATCCGCCCTCAGGATTTCGCGCGTCTTAAACATTCATTTAGAATGAATGTTATTGAAATTGAACCACCTCAAGGATTTGCATGTTGACCCAGACCCATCGCGAACTTGTCAAAGGCACGGCGGCCCTGCTCAAGGAGCAAGGCGTGGCATTGACGCGTCATTTCTATGCCCGCATGTTCGAGCACAACCCCGAGCTCAAGGCCATCTTCAACCAAGGCCACCAGCGTGAGGGCAGCCAGCAGCAGGCCCTGGCCATGGCCGTGGCCGCCTACGCACAGCACATTGACAACCCCGGCGTGCTGATGCCCGTGCTGGAGTTGATCGCCAACAAGCATGTGAGCCTGGGCATCCGTGCGGAGCATTACGGCATCGTGGGGCGCCACTTGCTGGCGTCCATCCGCGAGGTGTTGGGCGCGCTGGCGACGGACGAGTTGATCGACGCCTGGGGCGCGGCTTATGGGCAGTTGGCCGATGTGCTGATCGGCATCGAAGCCAAGTTGTATGCGCAGGCCGCTCAGGTGCAAGGCGGTTGGAGCGGCTGGCGCAACTTCCGTGTCGAGCGCAAACAGGTCGAGAGCGAGGAGATCACGTCCTTCTACCTGGTGCCTGCCGATGGCGGCGAGGTGCCGGGCTATCGGCCTGGTCAGTATGTGTCGGTGAAGCTGTTCGTGCCTGCGCTGGGCTACAGCCAGCCGCGCCAGTACAGCTTGTCTGCGGCGCCGGGCGGGCAGGCCTTGCGCATCTCGGTCAAACGCGAAAGCGGGGACGAGGCCGCGGCTCGCCCGCAAGGCATGGTGTCCAACCTATTGCATGCCAGCGTGAAGGAGGGCGACGTGATCGAGGTGGCGCCGCCCATGGGTGACTTCGTGCTGCATCAGGACCGCGAGAGCCCGGTCGTGCTGATCAGTGCCGGCGTGGGCCTCACGCCCATGGTGTCGATGCTGGAAGAGTTGGTCAAAAGCGCACCCAAGCGCGAAGTGCGTTTCATCCATGCGTGCCGACATGGTGGTGTGCACGCCTTCCGCGAGCATGTGGCCAAGGTGGCGGCGTCCAACCCGCGGGTCAAGACCAGGGTGCATTACGAGTTCCCGCGTGAAGAGGACCAGGCCCATCCACACGAGGTGGGCCGCATCGAGCTGTCACGCCTGCAGGACGTGTTGCCCAGCGGCGAGGCGGACTTTTACGTGTGCGGCCCCAAGCCCTTCATGCAGGCGCAAATGGCTGCCTTGAAGGCCCTGAAGGTGCCCGCTGAGCGCATCCACGCCGAGGTGTTTGGCACGGGCGGCGTTTGATGTGATCGAGATGTGATGGAGAAGGGCACCTCAGTGCGAGGTGCCTTCCGAGCGCGTGATCTTGTTGAACACGTTGTACTTGCCCACGGGCTTGCTCATGGGCAGGCGCTTGACTTCTTTCAAGGTCGCGGCGTCGTACACGATCAGCGCGCCGTTCATTTCCCACAGGCTGGCCAAGGCATAGCGGCCATCGCGGGTGAACTCGATGTGCGCCAGGGTCTGGCCTTCGGGTGCCTTGACCTGGGCCACGGGCTCCAGCGTGGTCTTGTCGATCACGGTGAGGATGTGTTTGGCCGATGGTGACATCATCGAGTCCGTCCACAGGTAGCGGGACTGCTCGTGGCTGCGCATGAAGAAGCCCGGGCCTGGTGTGGGGATCTGCTTGATGACCTGCCAGGTCTTCATGTCGATGACGCTGATGAGGCCTTGTTGCAGATTGGGTGTGGCCAGCACGGTTTGGCCCTTGTACTGGAAGCTGATGCCCGATCCCAGGTGCGGCATGCCGGGCAGGGGCAGGGTGGCCACGCGCTGGCGGGCATCCAGGTTGATGACCTGGGCGCTGGGTGGCTCGTCTGCGGGGCTGGAGGCGGCTGACGCGGCTGAGGCTGGGCCCGAAGCGCTGCTGGCTGCCGCGACGGGCTTGATCGCAGCCGGGCGGCCCGCGCCGATCACGTGCTTGTAGGGCGGGTCGAAAAAGAAGTCGTCCAGCGGCTGGCTCAAGGGCGTGCGGCGCACACCCAGGTAGCCGTTCTTGGCGATGGCCTCGCCCATGCGGAAGTCGTGCACATAACCATCGTGGATGGGCTCGGCCTTGGGGTTGTACGAGATCTCCCACAACTCGGGCAGGTCCTTGAGCGCGACGATGAAGCTCTGGCGGGGTGCGGCGTCGTACACGGCGGACACACGCGACGTCTGCTTGCCGTCCAGGCTGGTGGCGGGGTAGATGCGCACGAGCTGGAGGTCGGCATCGAACAGCACGACGTTGCCGGGCAGGTAGTTGCCGGCCAGCACCCAGCGGCCGTCGCCAGAGACCGCCACATTGCGCATGTTCAGCCCGGCACGCACCTCTGCCACCACCTGCAGGGTGTAGAGGTCGTACTTGGTGATCCAGCCATCACGCGAGCCAAAGTACACGAAGCGGCCATCGGGTGAGAACTTGGGCCCGCCGTGCAAGGCATAGCGACTGGCAAAGCGGTGGATGACTTCGAGCTTGTCGCCATCCACGATGGAGACGTGGTGGTCGCCACCTTCCACCACCACGAAGAGGTTGAGCGGGTCGGCTTGCCAGATTGGTTTGGCTTGGGGTTTGGCCTGGGCTTGTGGCGCGGGTGTGGTCTCGGTGCGCGAGGCGCGGATGTCTTCATCGCGCCAGACGGGTGCAGGCAGAACCGGGGTGTAGATCCAGCTGGCCAGCTGGGTGATCTGCTCTTCGCTCAAGGTGCTGCCAAAAGCCGGCATCTGGGTGGCAGGGCGACCCTGGCCGATGACATTGATCGCCTCGGCCTTGCGCAGGCGCTCCAGGCTTTCGGGCAGCAGGGCGGGGCCCATGCCACCGGTGCGTTGCTCGCCATGGCAGCTGGCGCAATGCTGCTTGAACAGGTGGGGGGCGGGAGCTAGTGCAGGAACGGAGGCAGGTGTGGGCTCGGCGGCCCGGCTCATGTCCCAGCCCATCAGGAGCATGGCGGCGGCGAGCAGTACGCGCCAGATGACGTCGGTGTTCATGCGCGAGCGGCTTTCAGGTTTCGGACGTGATGGGGATGGGCACGCGGCGGCCCTTGGGATCTCTTGTGCCTTTAGGGCTGCTGAACGGCGTCACGGCCACGCGGGCGGTAGCCGCGTTGGCTTGCAGGCCGATCTCGCTGTCATCGAGGTAGCAGCCCGGGTCTTCAGCCCAGGGGTTGCCGGTGACCTGCTCGGCGCGCACGCGGGTGTTGCCACCGCACAGGTCCAGGTGGACGCAGCTGGCGCAGCGGCCTTGAACTGGGCGGGGCTGGGTCTTGAGGCCAGCCATCAAGGGCTCGCTGGTATCGGACCAGATTTGTGAGAAGGGGCGCTGGCGCACATTGCCCAGGCTGTGGTGCCACCACATGGTGTCGGGGTGCACGTCGCCCAGGTTGTCGATGTTGGCAATGTGCAGGCCCGAGGCATTGCCACCCCAGGCGCGCAGGCGCTCGCGCAGGGCCGGTGCCCACTGGGGCATGTGCTGGCGCAGCCAGGCCAGCATATAGGGAGCATCGGCATCGTTGTTGCCGGTCACGTATTCCTCGTCGCGGCCCTCCAGGGCGGCCTTCCAGGCGGTGGCGAACAGCAGGTCCAGCGCATCGCGGGTGGCGCTGAAGTGGGCGTCTTTGGCGCGGTGGATGTTGCCGCGCCCGGCGTAGTTCAGGTGCGAGAAATAGAACTTGGCAATGCCTTCGTCGCGCATGAGTTGCAGCAGCGCGGGCAGGTCATGCGCGTTCATGGCCGTCATCGTGAAGCGCAGGCCGAGCTTGACGTCGCGGGCCTTGAGCAGGCGCAAGGCGTTCAGCGAGGCGTCAAAGGCGCCCTCCAGCCGGCGGAACTTGTCGTGCGTCTCACGCAGGCCGTCCAGGCTGATGCCCACGTACTCGAAGCCGGCCTGGGCAATGCGCTCGGCCATGGGCTCGTCGATCAGCGTGCCGTTGGTGGACAGGGCAACATAAAAGCCCTTGTCGCGTGCGCGCGCGGCGATCTCGAACAGGTCCGGCCTGAGCAAGGGCTCCCCACCGGACAGGATCAGCACGGGCACGCGGTAGCCCCGCAGGTCGTCCATGACCGAGAAAACCTCGTCAGTGCTCAACTCACCGGGGTAGTCGTGGTCGGCAGACAGTGCGTAGCAGTGCTTGCAGGTGAGGTTGCAGCGGCGGGTCAGGTTCCAGATGACGACGGGCCCCGGGGGCGTGTGGCCGTGGCGCGCCAACGGGTAACTGCCTTGTTGTTCAGCCTGAACCACTTCACGCAGGTATTGGGAGATGCGAAACATGAGGGGCTCCTGGTAGGGGCTCAGGCGGCTTGCAGACGCAGGCCGGTCTTTTTCAGAATGGCCGTGCTGTAGAGGATGTCGAAACCCTTGCAGGCATCGGCCAGCAGGCAATGGATGCGGCCCGCTTCGCGCTCGACTTCCGCGCGGCTGTGGCCATGCACCATGGCAAACAGGTTGTAGGGCCACTCGGGCAGGGCGCGGGGGCGGCGGTAGCAGTGCGACACGGTGGGCAGGGCGCCGATCTTGGCGCCGAGCTCGTCCACCAGGGCATCGTCCACATCCCACACGGTCATGCCGTTGGCGGTGTAGCCCAGCTTGTAGTGGTTGGGCACGGCCCCGATGCGGCGAATCAGGCCTTCATCGAGCATGCCGGCCAGGCGCTCCCGCACGATGGCTTCGGGCACGCCCAATTGCGCCGCGACCTGGGCGTAGGGGCGGGGCACGAGCGGCAGGCCGCCTTGCGTGGCCGTGATGAGGCGGCGGTCAAAATCAGTGAGTGACATGGGGCACCCCTTGGCTGGTCTGGCCCGCGCGTTCGCGCTTGGCCAAGGCGGCCTGGGCGCTCAGGCGCAGTTCCACGAAGAACTCGCGCTCTTTGGGGAAGGCGAACACACGCAGGCCGGTTTGGGCTTCGATCTGTTGGCAGGTCTGCTTGACCTGATCGGGTGTCTCGCCGGCGATCACGAACCACATATTGAGCTGGTGCGTGCGCCGGTAGTTGTGGGCCACGGCGGGCAGGGCGTTGACCTGCTCGGCCACGCGGTCGAAGTCGGCCTCAGGCACGGCCATGGCGGCCAGCAGGAACTGGCCACCCGCGCGTTCGATCTGGAACAGCGGCCCAAAGCGGGTGAGCAAGCCGGTGTCGAGCAGGCGCTGCAGTCGCTGCAGCACGTCGTCCTCCGTCAGGCCCAGGTCGGAGGCAACGTCGGCATACGGGCGCTCGGTCAGAGGCAGGCCGCCATGCAGCCGGTCGATCAGCTGGGCATCGACATGGTCCAGCCATGCGCTGGGCAGGCCGTCGAGTCGGGATGGGTCAAGCGGCTTGTTCATGGGCGGCCTCGCTGGGTGCCGTGTTGGCAAGGGCTCGGAAGTAGCGGCCACCGGTCTGCTTGAAACGGGTGCCGCTGAACAAAGTCTGGCAGGGGTAGTCGCCCAACCCCGCCTGGCTGATGGCGTGTGCGATGAGCGCATTCACGGCGGCGCGGTCTTGCCCGTGCACCATGAAGTAGAGGTTGTAGGACCAGTCACGGTGGCGTTCGCGCCGGTAGCACAGGGTCACGCCGGGCTGTGCGGCCAAGCGGGCACCAGCGGCATCAACCAGCTCGTTGGGCACGTCCAGCACGGTCATGGCATTGGCGCTGATGCCCAGATCGTGGTGGCGCACGACCACGCCAAAGCGGCGCAGCGTGCCTTGCGCCAGCCAGCGGGTCAGGGTCTGGCGGATGCGTTCGGTGGACCAGCCCAGGGCTTCGGCCCAGGCATCGTAGGGACGCGACATGATGGGCAGGCCTTCTTCCACCAGCGCAGCCAGGCGCTCGTCTGCCACGGCCACGGGGGTGCCGCGCTGGCGCTGTGCAGGATGGGCTTCGCCGGGGTGGGGCACGGTTTGGGTCTGGCGCAGGTCGAAGCCCAGGTCGATGCGGTAGGGCCGCACCATGGGCAGGCGCAGTGCCTTGAGCCCGGTGGCGTCTTCCAGGTGGTTGACCTGGGCGTGCACGGTGTCGCGGTCGCGGCCGGTGATGACGAACCACAGGTTGTAGTCGTGCTCGCGTTCGTAGTTGTGGTTGACGCCCTCAATGGCGTTGACCCGCTCGGCCACGCGGGCGAGCTGGGCCTCGGGCACCGAGAGGGCGCACAACATGGCCGCGCCACCGACACCGGCCCCCCAGATGCCGCCAATGCGGCTGACGCTGCCTTCCTTGAGCAGGCGGCGGTAGGTGGCCAGGACCGTGGTTTCGTCGCTGCCGCAGCGCAGGGCCACGCCGGCAAACGGGGTCTCGGACAGGGGGAAGTCGCGCTGCCAGTCGTTGAGCAGCAACTGATCCAGAGCGGGACGGTCGGACAGGTTCATGTCAAAACCCCATGCGTGCTGCGCGGCTGGTGAAGAAGATGCCGCTGGGTGAAGGCAGGCTCAGCGTGGTGAGCGTCTGCAAGGTCTGTGTGTCGATGACGGACACCAGGTTGGCGTCTCGCGAGGAGATCCACACGGCCTCGCCGCGCGGCGTGAACTCCATGTGCAGCACGGCCTTGCCAGGCTCCAGTGTCTGTACGATCTGGCGCGATTGCGTGTCGATGACCTGAACGCGGTGGTAATCGGGTACGGCAAAGTTGACCCAGACCTGGCGGCCATCGGGGCGGGCCATCACGAACACGGGCTGGCCCGCCACAGGGATGCGGCCCACCTCTTGCCAGGTGTCCGTGTCCACGATCAGGACTTCATGGCGGCCGATGGCGGGCAACCAGGCTTGCCGCCCGGCCACAGCCCAGCCACGCAGGTGGGGCATCTTGTAGACGGGCAAGGGCTGCTGGCCACGGCCATAACCTTGCAGGATGCGGCGCGCCTGGGGCTGGGGTGCCCACAGGTCGATGAGGGCGAGGCCATCTTCACCAAACAGGCCGGCGATGTAGTAGCGGCCGTCTGGCGTCACCAGCGCGTCATAGGGTTGATGGCCGATCTGCGTGAATTTCTGCAGGGCCGGCTTTTGCGGTGTGCTGAGGTCGGCGATCCAGATCTGATCGGCATCGAACAGCGAGAAGATGAAGCGGTGTCCGGGCAGGTCGGCCAGGCCCACCACGCGGGACAGCTTGCCGGCTTCGTATTCGGCGGGGATATCGGCCACCAGGGCCAGGGTCTGGGCGTCGAACACCTTGACGCCACCGGGCTCGTAGTTCTGTGCGGCCACCAGGCGGCCGTCTTGCGAGATCGCCCCGCCGATGCTGTTGCCGGCCTGTTGGGTGCGGGCTTCGATCTGGCGGGTGAGGATGTTGAGCTTGGTGAGTGCGCCGTCGCGGCCAAATACATAGGCATGGGCGCCATCGCGCGAGAACACGACCGAGGCGTGGGACAGATCACCCAGGCCCGGGATGTCTCCCAACACGGTTTGTGAGCTGGTGTTGACCACGGCCACCGTGCCGTTGGCCCGCTCGATCACGACACCAAGATCACCCGTGCCGACGGGGGCTGGCGTGCTGGCGCAAGCCGCCAGGATGAGTGACAGGCTCAAGGCGAAGAGCAGGCTCAGGGGCAGGCGCAGGGTGGAGGTCAAGGCTGTTTCACCTCAGGAAAGCCGCGCAGGAGTTGCTGGGCAATCCAGCGGGCATCTTGTTCATCGAGCATGCCCTGCCAGCCGGGCATCGGCGTGCCGGTGCGGCCTTGCAGGATCGTCGCGACCAGCGCGGGTACAGGGCGTTCTGCCAGGGCTTCGGGCGTCAGTGCAGGGCCGAGGCCGCCTTTGAGGCGCATGCCATGGCAAGAGCCACAGTCCTGTCTGACGATGTGAACAAGGGCCTGTTGCCTTGCTGGCGGTGGTGCGAGGTCCGTCGCTTGAGACCACGCGCCACCAGCCAGCAGGCACAGCGCCCCCACGGTGGCTTGTCGGCATGCGGCCACCCATCCAGGTCTGAATGAGGCATGGCTGGTGGGCCGCATGGTGTTTGCCGCTGATGATCCGCTTATTGCGTCTTCAGGATCTGATCCACGGCGCCTTTGAGGTCGGCGTCGTTGATCTTCTCTGCGGGGTTGGGCGGCATGGGGATGGGACCCCACACGCCTGAGCCACCCTTGCGTACCTTCTCGGTCAGCTTGGTGGACGCTTCCTTGTCGCCTTTGTACTTGGCGGCGATGTCCTTGAAGGCGGGGCCGACCACCTTCTTGTCCTTGGCGTGGCAGGCCATGCAGCCTGCCTTGTTCATGGCTTCATCCACAGTGGCCATGCTGCTGCCAGCAGCCAGCGCCAGGGCGCTCAGAATCAGGATGTGTTTGATCATGATGTGCTTCCTTCTGCTGTGATCAATAGATGTCGTGCTGGGTGTTGAACACGTTGAAGTGGCCGGTCGGGGTGATCAGACGTGGGTCCTTGATGACGGCCTTGAGCTTGAGGGTCTTGTCGTCGACCACGACGATGGCCGATTGCTTGTCCTTGGCCGACCACACGGCAAACCAGACCTCGTCGCCAGCCTTGTTGTACTCAGGCTGGACCACGCGCATGGCGCCACCGTCCTTGATGCCGGTCCATTCGGCGATCGGCAGGACCGTGAAGCCCTTGGTCAGGTTCTTGATGTCGTACACGGCCACGCTTCGCGAGATGGCGGGATCAGGGTTCAGCGGGTTGTCCACATACAAGTGCGTGGACTTCGGGTGGCTCTTGATGAAGAGCGAACCGCCGCCCTGGCTCTTGATGGTCTCAACGACCTTCCAGGCCTGAGCCTTGTGGTGAACCGGGTCGGTGCCGATCAACGAGATGCTGTCGTCACCCAGATGGCCGGTAGACCACACCGGGCCAAACTTCGAGTGGATGAAGTTGGCGCCACGACCCGGGTGAGGGATCTTGCCCACGTCGATCAACGCGGCCAGCTTGCCTTCCTTGAGGTCCACCGCGGCAATCTTGTTGCTCTGGTTGGCCGCCACCATGAAGTAGCGCTGTGTTGAGTCCAGGCCGCCGTCATGCAGGAAGCGGGCGGTGCCGATTTCGGTGGTCTTCAGGGCGTTGATGTCGGAGTAGTCCACCAGCAGGGTCTTGCCGGTTTCCTTCACGTTGACCACGAACTCGGGCTTGAAGTGCGAGGCCACGATCGAGGCCACGCGGGGCTCGGGGTGGTACTCCTGTTTGTCAACCGTCATGCCGCGGGTGGACACGATCTTGAGTGGCTCCAGGGTGTCGCCCTTCATGATGGTGTACTGGGGTGGCCAGTAGCTGCCGGCGATCGCCAGCTTGTCTTCATAGCCCTTGTACTTGGAGGTGTCGACCGAGCGGGCTTCCAGGCCCACGCGGATTTCGGCCACGTTGTCGGGCTTTTCCATCCACAGGTCGATCATGTTGATCTTGGCGTCACGGCCGATCACGAACAGGTAGCGCCCCGAGGCCGACAGGCGCGAGATGTGCACCGCATAGCCGGTCTTGACGATGTTGATGATCTGCTTGGTGTCACCGTCGATCAGCGCGACCTCGCCGCTGTCACGCAGCGTGGTCGAGAAGATGTTGGCAATGTTGTAGTTGTTCAGCTTCTTGGTGGGGCGCTTTTCGGGCGGAACGATGACCTTCCAGGTCGACTTCATCTGCTCCATGCCGAACTCGGGCGGTGTCGGAGGGTCTTGCTGGATGTAGCGGGCCATCAGGTCGACATCGGCTTCGCTCATTTCGCCCGAAGTCATCCAGTTGGGCATGCCGGCCGGCGAGCCGTAAGCAATGAAGACCTTGAGGTAGTCAGTGCCCTTGCTGAGGGTGATGTCCGGCGTCAGGGGCTTGCCGGTGGCGCCCTTGCGCAACACGCCGTGGCAACCTGCACAGCGTTCGAAGTAGATCTTGCGCGCCTTGTCGAACTCCGCCTGCGTCATGGGCGGGGCCTTGGGGTTGCTGCTCTGGTACATCGGCTCGGTGGCCAGAGGCGATGTGCCTGCCTGGTAGTTGATTTCAGGCTGCGAGGGCTTTTTGACATCTTCAGCCTGGGCCCCGAATGCCAGTGCCACCGTCAAGGCGGCAGCCAGTCTGGCCATGCGCGGAGTGTTCATCTTGGTTTCTCCAGTATCGATGGGGCCGGCGGACAACCTGGCCCGGTGCTGTGCCGTTGGGGGTGCCAGTGGGGCGGCACGTGCTCGGGGTGGCGACATACCCTCAGAAAGAGCAAGGGCATGTTCGATCCGGAAAACAGGGCTGTCCTTGAAGCAGTTCAAGAAATTCGGGCCCCAGGCCGAGCTGACGCAAAGGGGCGACGGCCGACTTGGGGCGGTTTGCGTTGGCGCAAATGCGGGTGGGGGGCAGCTCGCTGCCAGGGCGGTCGCTGGAGTCCGGGCATGATGCTGGCCTGTGTGAATCAGTTTGAGTTGACGGTATGAATGAAATGCGCGGTGGGCGGGACCATCGGTGGGGTGGATGGCCTGTCCTGCTGGTGACCATGGCGGCCCTCGCTTGTGGCATGGCCCACGCCGAAGCCCCGGCACATGACAAGCTGACGGGCGATATAGACGGGCAGTACAGCTACAACAAGTCCGAGTACACCAGCCGCCGGCTGACACTGGCGGCCGATCTGGCCTACCCGATGCCGCAGCGTGAACTTGATGGCGAATTGCGCTTCGATCGGGAGTACATCAAGGAGGAAGGCGCGCCCCAGGCCATCAACCGCGACCGGTATGACGCCAGCTTGAAGTTCAAGCAGTTCTTCGATGACGAGCCGTATTACGTGTATGTGTCGCCGCGCGTGCGTCACAACCGCTTTGGCTACTACCAGTCTGCGCAGGCCTTGCGTGTTGGTGCGGGCCGCAAGTTTGGTGGCGACGAGAACTGGAGTGTGAGCCTGGAGCTGGGCTCGGGCTACCGCGTGGCCCATGCCGAAGACGGCGACAACGTCAGCGAGGTGCTCTACACCACCAGCCTGAAAGCGTCCTGGGACATCTCGGACCAGCTGTCCCTCAAGTTCAATGGCGTGCAGGAGCAAAGCCGCCGCGAGACTTTCCGCACCATGGGGCTGGCCTTGCGCAACAAGCTGACCAACCACATCGGCCTGAAATACGAGCTGCTGTACCGCCGGTCCTTTCCTTTTGATTCTCAAGAGAAGGACGGCGAGTTGTCAGCCGAGTTTGGCGTGAGCTACAGCTTCTGAACCGCATGAAGCGCGCTCAACCCGAGTTCGGGTTGGTGATGTGGTGACAAATGTCACGCGTGAGCGTGCAAATGCCATGAAGGTTGGCTGACTCGCTTTGTCGCACAGGGTCACAATTTGTGGATGCGAGTCCCCGAGCGGATCTGGTCCGCCCTGCTTTTCCTGTTGTCCTCTTCCACGCTGGACGCACGCAGCCGCGTCTCCACCCCGGACATCGAGGCGGAGATCCTGCTCGCGCAGGAGCGGGCTTCGCATGAGTTGTTGCCGGTTGCCAGTGTCGGCACGATCATCGCGGCCGTGGCGGTGTATGCCGTCCTGCGCCAGCGGGTTCCGGTGGATGCCCTGTTGTTTTGGCTGACCCTGCGGTGCGCGGTCAGCGTGGTGCGCCTGGTTCACTCCACGCTGTGGCTGCAGGGTGTCATCAAGCCCAGCAAATCAGGCATGCCCCTCTTTGCGTTCATGGCCATGCTCGATGGCCTGGTATGGAGTGCACTGGGCTGGTATTTCACGCCGCTGTCCAGCCTCGAAGTGGCGGTGATCTCGATCGGCATGCTGATTGGTGTGGCGAGCATCGGCGCGATGATGCTGCAGGTCAACTTGCCTGCTGCGGTGCTTTTCGTGCTGACGGTGCTGGTGCCCAATGCCCTGTATTCGCTTGGCCGCGGTGATGACCTGGGCACGTTCTGCTTTGGCTGCGTGATGGGGCTGGCGCTGTTGCTCATGGTGGAGGCGCGTCGCTCCAATCGCCGCATCGTCGAGATGTTGCGCCTGCGATTCGAAAGCGAGCAGGTCAGCCAGGCCAAGACGCAGGCGCTGCAACAGGCCAAGCTCCTGTCTGAAACCAAGAGCCGCTTTGTGGCCACCATGAGCCACGAAATGCGCACGCCCTTGCACGGCATCATCGGGCTGTTGCGCCAGATGCGGCGTGATGCCAGCGAGCCACTGGCCATCAAGCGCCTGAACCTGCTGGAGGGCTCGGGCGAGCACCTGCTCAACGTCATCAACGATGTCCTGGACTTTTCCAGGATCGAGGCCGGCGGGCTGCCCATCCATGCGCAAGCGTTCGGCCTGCATGCCTTGCTGTCGGAACTTGCCGAGACCTCTCGGGTGAGTTGCGAAGAAAAGGGCTTGAGCCTGAACGTGCAACTGGACGTCGCCGAAGCGGAATGCGTGAACGGAGACCCCACCCGGGTGCGCCAGATCCTGCACAACCTGCTGGGCAACGCCATCAAGTTCACGCAGCAAGGTGAGGTGCGCCTGCACGTGTGGCGGGACATGCGCACGCACCGCATGGTGTTCGAGGTGGCTGACACCGGCATTGGCATTGCGGCGCAGGAGCTGTCCCGTGTGTTCGATGCCTTCCATCAGGCAGAGGGCACCTACAAGCGCCGCTTTGGTGGCACGGGCCTGGGCCTGACCATCTCCAAAGACTTGTGCATGGCCATGGGGGGCAACCTGACTTGCCGCAGCGAGCCGGGCCGTGGTTCGGTCTTCACCTTTGACTTGCCTCTGCCGGGCCTGGCCGGGCGGGCGGCGTCTGTCGAGGCGGGCGATGCACAAGCGATCCCGTTGCCATCGGACCAGTCAGCAGACGGGCACCCATGGCAAGGCGGCTCGACCACACCACATGTGCTGCTGGTGGAAGACAACCCCGTCAATGCCTTGGTGGCCGAAGCGGAGTTGCTCCGTCTGGGCGTGCAGGTGACGGTGGTGGACACCGGGCATCAGGCGCTGGACTGGCTGGAACAACAGCAACCGGATCTGGTGCTGATGGACTGCGAGATGCCCGTGATGGACGGCATCGAAACCACACGCCGCATCCGGGAGCGTGAACGCCAGAAGGGCCAATCAGGCCTGCGCATCGTCGCCTTGACGGCCAACGGCCCGGAGACCTTCGCGGAGCGTTGCAAGCCGGTGGGCATGAATGACCACCTGAGCAAGCCCTTCCGGCCTGAAGACCTGGCCCGCATCCTGGCCAGGCATCTGCGACGCCCTGTGGTGGCCGTTTGCGCCTGAGGGCTTTCAGTGTGAGGTTTTCAAGGCGTAGTCCGCCGGCTTGCCTTTCAGCCCCTTGGCGACCAGGTAGCTGAAGTAGCGGCTGCCCGCGCGGACCTCCATGGCGCGCCAACCCGGTATGCGGTAGCGCACGGCGGTAGCGCGGTGCAGGCCCGTGACCACGCTCAGCACCAGCGCCCACACGGGGTGATGAGGAATGTGCAACTGGTCGGCCAAGGTGCGGCCCAGCAGGCGACGTGATACCGCCTCCAGGGCGCCTTGTGGCAGGAAGAAGGGCGATTGCAAGGCCAGGCCCTGGTGCACGGCCGCGACCAGGGTGCGGCTGTTGTCGTCTGGCTTGATCAGGTCTTGTTGGAAGTAGCGGTACAGCAGTCCTTCCGCGTCCAGGCTGTCTGGCAGCAGGCTCAGGTCCACGCCTTGCAGGTGGTTGCCCCAGCGCCAGAGCAACTGGTAGCTGCGTGCTTCTTCCTCGCTGATGACCACGCCCAGGCTGCGCATGCTGTTGACCAGCAGGCTGCTGAAGCCCAGGGCGGTGAGGCCCAGTTGCAGCTGGTTGATGGGGCTGCCGAGCTCGGCGCTGGGCCATTGCGCGCGGGCCAGCACATGGTGGCGGACCATGGCGTGCAGCAGGCGAACACGGACGATGGCCTGGTGCCCTGGCGCGCCCACCTTCAGGCCGCCAGGCTGCATCACCGCATGGACCATGGTCGAGGTTTCAAACAGGCGACGGACCACATCCTGGCGCAGCCGTCCGGTGTGCAGCAACACCTTGGCCGAGCCTGGTGGTGTGTAGGTGACCAGCAGGCTGCCCAGCACAAAGGACGCGATGGACAGGGGCGCGCAGCGCAGGAACAGTTCCTGGCCTGCCTGCATGGCGTCCACATCGGCCCAGGATGGTACGTGGTTGACGCTGTCCATGAACTGCCGGTAGATGCCGCCTTCCTGTTCCGCCAGACGGTTCACTTGGCTGAGCAGGTCGCCATCGCGGCGCCCACCTGTCATCAAGGCGTTGATCACGGCGTCGGCCAGCGCGTCGCCACGTTGGGATAACTGCTGGTATGCCTCGGGTGTGGGAAGCGGCACGATGTCACCTTTGTTGTCCATTGCGATGGGCTGAGCTTAGTGAGCGGCCCGCCGGCTTGTCTTGACCGGGCTGACAGGGCGTTTTGACATCGCAAAGCAATGTGTGGGGAGATGGGTATCACCGTGCTGACTGCCGCAGGCTTTTATCTGCGTTACCTGCTTGACGCGCTGGCTGGCTTGGGGGTGGGTGTGTCTGCCGAGCTGGCGGCGCTGGGTGTGGACCAGGCCGCGCTGGCCAACCCATCCT
The DNA here is from genome assembly GCF_016195855.1 of Aquabacterium sp. Lineage (GTDB taxonomy): Bacteria > Pseudomonadota > Gammaproteobacteria > Burkholderiales > Burkholderiaceae_C > Aquabacterium. The sequence goes on along the minus strand of NZ_JACPYU010000020.1, from coordinate 61,955 downwards.
GCCGCGTGTCGCTGGATGTGGTCGACCAGATCCTGACCAGGGCGGCGCAAGCCGATGCGGCCCGTCTGGCGGATGGGGCTGCGCAGGCGTTGTCAGGGCTGGGCCCCGGGCTACCGCTGGGCTTGAGGCTGGGTGCGGCCGTGACGCCCGTGGCGCTGGATGTGTTGGCTTATGCCAGCATGAGCAGTGGCACCTTGGGCGATGCGATCGCGCTCTTGTGCCAGTTCGAGCCCTACCGGCTGGGCTTTGCGCAATGCGGGCTCAAGCAGGAAGGCGGGGAAGGTGGGGTGGCCGTGGTGGAGTTGCAGCTTTCGGGCGCCTGGGCGAGCTTGCCTTTGCAGGTCGAAACAGCCTTTGCCGGTTGGGTGGAGTTTGGCCGCTGGATCACCGGCAATGTGTCGCACCCGGTGTGCATCGAGTTCGCGCACCCGGCTCGCGCGCCGGTGGCGGTGTACGAGGCCTTTTTCCATTGCCCCGTGTTCTTCGAGCGGCCGCGCCATGCGGTGCATGTTCACGCGGCGCTGTTGAGCAGGCCGCTGGCCGCGTCCAACCCCCACGTGAGCCACCTGATGCGCGAAGAGTTGCAGCGCCGTGTGGACCGCTATGCCAAAGGCGAGCAGTTCATGGTGCGGCTGGTGCAGGCCATTGAAGCCTGCCTGGCCGATGGCACGCCCTCGCTCGATCAGGTGGCGCAGGCCATGTCCTTGGCGCCGCGCCAGTTGCGTGCGCAAGCCGCAGAGGCCGGCACCACCCTGGTCAACGAAGTGGATGCCGTGCGCCAGCGCCTGGCGCGCCAGTACCTCATGGCCAGCATGCCGCTGGCCGAGATCAGCCAGCGGCTGGGCTATTCGGAGCAAAGCGCCTTCAGCCGCGCATGCGTGCGCTGGTTTGGTGTCAGCCCGGGCAAGTGGCGCCCGGATCAGGCCGCCAGCACCATCACGTTCTGCCCGGCAGACACGGCACCGCCCTCGCGGCACCGCACTTGAAGCACCTTGCCGCTGGAAGGCGCGAGCACCGGGAACTCCATCTTCATGGACTCCACAATGGCCAGGGTCTGGCCTTCGCTGACCTGCTCGCCCTCGGTGACCAGCACCTTCCACACGCTGCCCGGCACCGGGCTGCCCACGGCATGGGCGCCTTCGGGCACGGCATCGGCATCCGCGGCCGGTGCTTGATCAGGCTCGCTGAGGCTGCCATCCTGGCCTGAGGCCTTCCAGCGTTCGCGCTCGGCGTCAAAGGCGGCCTGCTGCGTCTGCTTGAAGTCCAGGATGCTGTCAGCCTGTTGCGCCAGGAAGCCCTGGTACTGCTTGAGGCTGAACTGGCCTTCTTCGATCTTGAGCTTGAGCCGGCCTGCGGGGAAGTCGCGCCGCATCTGGGCCAGCTCGGTTTCGCTGACAGGGTAGAAGCGGATCTGATCGAAGAAGCGCAGCAGCCAGGGCTTGCCCTGCTCGAAGTCCACCGCGCCACTGCCGGCGTCACGCCAGCGGTTCCACATCTGCACGGTGCGGCCCACGAACTGGTAGCCGCCTGGGCCCTCCATGCCATAGACGCACATGTAGGCACCACCAATGCCCACGGCGTTCTCGGGCGTCCAGGTGCGCGCCGGGTTGTACTTGGTGGTCACCAGGCGGTGGCGTGGGTCCAGCGGGGTGGCCACGGGTGCGCCCAGGTAGACATCGCCCAGGCCCATCACGAGGTAGCTGGCATCAAAGACGATGCGCTTGACGTCTTCGATGCTGTCCAGGCCGTTGATGCGGCGGATGAACTCGATGTTGCTGGGGCACCAGGGCGCATCCGGGCGCACCGACTGCATGTACTTCCCGATGGCCAGCCGCGTGGCGCTGTCGTCCCAGGACAGGGGCAGCCAGACGGTACGGGTGGGCACGACCAGATCATCAGTACCGGCCAGGCTGGCCTCGGCTTCATTGATGGCAGCCATCAGCCGGGCGCGGGGCAAGAGACAGGGCTCGAAATGGATCTGCAGCGAGCGGATGCCCGGCGTCATGTCCACAATGCCCTGAAGTTGCCCTTGGTCGCGCAGGGCTTGCAAGGCCGTCATCACGGCATGCACGCGAAAGCGCAGCGTGAGGTCCAGGTGCAGCGGGCCGTATTCGACCAGGATGTAGCGGTCGCCGGCCTGGCGGATGACGCGGGCGGGGCGGGCTTCGGGCTCGTGGACGTCTGCGGGCCGTTCTTCGACGATGGGTGACAGGCGCGTGGCCACCTCGCTGGCGGGTACACCTTGGGGCAAGGTGGGGCTGGCCGACAGGGCTGGACGTGTCTTGGTGCCAGAGGCCGGGCCCACCGCCTGCACCAGCGCATCTTGCGCGGCTTGCATGGCCAAGGCCTGCTCCAGCGTCAGGGCGTGAAAGCGCACGGTGTCGCCGGCCTTGAGCTGACCCAGCTTCCAGCGTTCGGCCCCCACGACCACCGCCGGGCACACGAAGCCGCCCAGGCTCGGGCCATCGGGCCCCAGGATCACGGGCATGTCGCCGGTGAAGTCGATGGCGCCGATGGCGTAAGCGTTGTCATGGATGTTCGAGGGATGCAGGCCGGCCTCGCCGCCGTCGGTGCGGGCCCATTGCGGCTTGGGTCCGATCAGGCGCACGCCGGTGCGGCTGCTGTTGTAGTGCACCTGGTAGTCGGTTGAAAAGAAGATGTCGATGTCGGGCGGCGTGAAGAAGTCGGGCGCGCCATGCGGGCCGTACATCACGCCGATGTCCCAGTGGCGGGTCAGGGTGGGCGCCAGATCCTGGGGCAGGGCGTGATCGGGATGAGGTGTGGGTGAGCACACTGCGGCAAACGAGGGTGCGCCTTCGGGCGCGGCGTCGGCATGCAGCATGTCGCCCGTGCGCAAGGTGCGGCCCGCATGGCCGCCAAACTGCCCCAAGGTGAAGGTGCTGCGGCTGCCCAGATAGAGCGGCACATCCAGCCCCCCTTGTACGGCCAGGTAGGTGCGTGCACCACCCTCGGCCAGCGGGGCCGTGCCCAGTTTCAGCGTGCTGCCCGCTTTGACCGCCAGGGCGCGGTTGTAGGCCTGGTCACTGGCCAGGCGTACCCCATCGAGCGTGATGGGCATGGGCGCACCGGCCAGCGCGATCACCATGTCGGCATGAAAGCGCAGGGCAGGGCCACCCACCGTGCATTCCAGTGCAGCTGTACCCTCACCATTGCCGATCAGCTTGTTGGCCAGGCGCAGGTGCAGGTCGTCCATGGGGCCGCAAGGCGGCACGCCCACGTTCCAGTAGCCGATGCGGCCGGGCCAGTCCTGCACGGTGGTCTGCACGCCGCCGTCCAGCACCTCGATGGCGCGGGGGCGCCAGTGGAACTCACCCAGCGTGCGGGTGACCACCTCGCCTTGCGCGAACACGGGTGAGGCCGTCACGGCGCGCAGGTAGCGCAGGTTGGTTTCGATGCCCGCCAGGCGGGTTGCGGCCAAAGCGTCTTGCAGCTTGCGCACGGCCTGCTCGCGCGTGTCGGCGGTGACGATGAGCTTGGCGAGCATGGGGTCGTAGAAGGGCGGCACATCGGTGCCACGCTCCACCCAGCCGTCCACGCGTGCATCGTCAGGGAAGTGCACTTCTGTCAGCACGCCCGCGCTGGGCTGGAAGTGGCGAGCCGGGTCTTCGGCGTACAGGCGCACCTGGATGGAGGCGCCTTTGGGCTCAGGCACTTGCAAGGCCCACTGGTCGCCGCGTGCCAGCTTCACCATCCACTCGACCAGGTCGATGCCGGTGACCTGTTCGGTCACGCCATGCTCGACCTGCAGGCGGGTGTTGACCTCCAGGAAATAGAAGGCGCCCGTGTCGGCGTCCAGCACGTACTCGACCGTGCCGGCCGAGCGGTAGGACACCGCCTGGCCCAGGTGCACGGCCGCCTCCAGCAAGGCCTCGCGCGTGCTGGCTGACAGGCCAGGCGCCGGGGTTTCTTCGATCACCTTCTGGTTGCGGCGTTGTGCCGAGCAGTCGCGCTCGCCCAGGGCCACGACCTGGCCGCGGCCATCGCCAAACAACTGCACTTCGATGTGGCGCGCGCGTTCAACGAACTTCTCCAGGAACAGCCCGGCGTCCTTGAAGTTGGCACTGGCCAGCCGCGCCACTGCTTCATAAGCCGCGGCCAGCTCGGCCTCATTGCGCACCAGGCGCATGCCGATGCCACCACCACCCGCCGTGCTCTTGAGCATCACCGGGTAGCCGATGCGGCTGGCTTGCTGGCGCGCGTCAGCCGCGTCTTGCAAGAGGTCGCTGCCAGGGAGCAGGGGCACCTGATGCTGCTGGGCCAGTTCGCGAGCCGTGTGCTTGAGGCCGAAGGCGCGCATCTGATCAGGCGTCGGGCCGATGAATGCGATGCCGGCGTCTTCGCAGGCCTGCGCAAAGCCCGGGTTCTCTGACAGGAAGCCATAACCGGGGTGAATGGCCCCTGCACCCGTAGCCTTGGCCGCAGCCAGGATACGTTCCACGTCCAGATAGCTTTGTGCAGCTGGGGCCTGCCCGATGCACACGCTGGCATCGGCCATGGCCACGTGGCGTGCGTCGGCATCGGCTTCGGAGTAGACGGCGACCGAGCGCAAGCCCATCTTGCGCAGGGTGCGAATGACGCGGCATGCGATGGCGCCGCGGTTGGCGATGAGGACGGTGTCGAAGCCTTGGTGGGAAGAGGTGGTATCAGTCATGCGTGTTCAGTCCCAGACCAGGAATTGCGCGGGGGTGGGGTTGTAGGCGTTGCACGGGTTGTTGAGCTGCGGGCAGTTGGACACCAGCATCAGGATGTCCATCTCGGCGCGCAGCTCCACGTACTTGCCCGGGCCCGATACCCCATCGGCAAAGGTGAGTTGACCGTCCTCAGTGACCGGCACGTTCATGAAGAAATTGACGTTGGGCACCAGGTCGCGTTTGCCCAGGCCGATGTCGGCGTGCTGCAGCGCGATCAGGTAGTTGTCGCGGCAGCTGTGCATGAACTTCTTTTGCAAGGCATAGCGCACGGTGTTGCTCTCGGCTGCGCAGGCCCCGCCCAGGGTGTCATGACGCCCACAGGTGTCGGCCACGATGGTCAGCATGGGCTTGCCCTCGCTGGACATCAGCACCGAGCCCGTGGTGAGGTAGATGCCGCCTTGCGCCAGCATGGTGTCGGTGGCACTGTAGTGCTCGGCGGCGTCGTTGGCGTTGTAGAAGATCACGTCTACGGCCTGGTTGCCTTCCAGGTCCACGATGCGCAGGGTCTGCCCTTGGGCAATGCGCAGCAGGTAGGGCTCGCCGGATGGCAGCACGTGGTTGATGAGGGCTTGTGCCGGGTCAAGGGCGCTTTCGTGGATGCGCACGGCCGTGGCTGCGGTGGTGTTCATGGTGGGCGCTCCAGTTCAGAGGTAGCTCATGTCGGCGTTGTGCAGGGCGCGTGCGCACTCAGGGCGGAAGGCCCTGTTGAAGTCGTCGGGCAAGGCGGGGCCGGACTTCCAGGCCGCCAGACCCACCTTGCCCGGTGCGTACTCGGCACTGGGGTCCAGCGGGTGGGGGGCGGTCGAGAACGCGATCAGCGTGTCCATGTCGAAACGCAGCTCGACCATGGCCCCGGGGGCAGCGTGCTGGGTGGCAAACCGGAAGCGCCCCTCCGCATCGACCGAGACCTTGCTGAAGAAGTTCACCGGGGCGATCAGGTCACGCCGGCTCAGGCCGTATTTGCCGATCTCGATCAGCAGGCCATCCTTGCCGCTGCGGTACATGGCGTTGCGGTGCGTGTGGAAGCTGCGCTCGCCATATTGGGCGTGCAGACGCTGGGCGTCCAGCAGCGCACCCATGGGGTCATGCCAGCCCAGGTTGTCTTCGGTGATGCTGGCCAGGGCGCGGCCCATGTCACTCATCAACACGTGGCCGCGTGTGTAGTGGGCCGTGTGCTGCGCCTTGAGCGAGTCCGGCATGTTGTAGCGCTCCAGCTTTTCGCGGGCGTGGTAGAGCACCATGCTGAGGTTGGCACCGGCATCCAGCGCCACCATGCGCAGGCGGCTGCCGCGCGGCATCACGTAGGACCAATGGCCACCGCCGGGCACGATCTCTGACCACATCACGCGCTCTGCAGGCAGTGCGGGCGCAAAGCGCTGCCAATGCGGCAGCGCATCAACGGCCTGGCTGGAGGCTTGGTTGGCTGGGGGGGCGAAGGGGAGGTCGGTGCCGTCCTGGGCACCTGGGGAGCCATGATCGCGGCGGCCGCAACCATGGCTCCAGGCACTGTTGTCACCCAGTTCATCACCGGATGACGGACTACGCTGTTCGTCGGCTCGCATGGGACACCCTCCAAGGCAGGTTGAAAGCACGTGAGAGGACACTTCATGCGCTGAAGCGAACCTCCCGGGCTTTTGTCCCGCCGTGGAGCCAGTGTCGGTATACGGCCGACTCGGGCCGGCAGCTCTCGGACCAGACATCCCGCTGAAAGCGGGACCGGAACCCTAGCCACCTTTTCGAAGCAACGACCATGGGCCGTTCCTCTCTGTGCCTTTGAATACGCAAGAGTGATGCCAGCCCGCTGCAGGCGATTTGAGTCTGATTTGAGGTCGATTGGATGCTCCCGGTGGCGTCAACACGCCTTGTCTGCCTGATCCTGGTGCCTGCTCATGGTGCGACCCGGTGTTTGGTGTTTTCCGGGGCTCGGATCTGGTGCGTTCCCCCGGGATGAGGGGGCCGATATGCAGCCCAGGGGCCTTTTTGTGCAGTGCACCCAAGGGCGTTTACGGTGTTGCGGGGGCGACGAGCTGTTGATACTGAAGCAGTCGCCTGGGGTTGTTGTTTAGTCCTTGTTGGGTGACCCACAACATGTCTGCCGATCAAGCTCACGCCAAAACATTGTCAGAACAGGTTCGCATCACGCGGACCCGGCTGCTTTTCTCCCATATCCCGCTTGGCACGAGCATCGCCGTCGGGCTGGGGTGCCTGATCACCCTCCTGGTGGCTTATCTGGTCGATGGGGTGATCAGCCAGCAGGCCTGGATCTGGTTGGGCGGCCTGGTGGTCTTGTCGTCCTCGCACATCTACCGAAGCCTGCGGTATTTCCGGTCCCGAGACCGCAGCAATCCCATCTGGTTGAAGCGGGTCAAGTTGTTCATCCTGGTGCTCAGCACCTGGTGGGGCGGCCTGTTGTGGACCATGCCCATCCAGGGCCACGTCGATGTGCAGGCCACGCTGGTGGGCGTGCTCATCGGGCTGGCGGCCTGCGGCGCCTTCATGCTGACCGTGGATCGCAACAGCGCACGTTGCTGGCTGGTGCCCATGTTGACGTCGGTGGCCTTGTATTGTGCTGTCCAGGCTTCCGTGCTGGGCTTGTTCGGCTTCATCACCGTGACCGGCTTCATCGGCATCCTGTGGCTGGAAACCGGGCGTGCGCACCGCCGCATGGACGAATTGCTGTTCCTGCGCTTCACCAATGACCGCGTCACCTCATCCCAGGCGGCGGCCCTGCGCGAGGCGGAGGAGCTGAACCAAGCCAAGGGGCAGTTCCTGGCCACCATGAGCCACGAGATGCGCACCCCGCTGCATGGCATCCTGGGGCTGTCGCGCCTGATTCGGGCCGAGTTGCAAAGCCAGCAAGCGCACGAGCGCATGAACCTGCTGGAGGCCTCGGGGCAGCATCTGCTGGGCGTGATCAATGACGTGCTGGACTACTCGCGCCTGCAGGCTGGGCGCATGGAGCTGTCTCCGGCGGCGGTTCGCCTGTCTGACCTGGTTCGCGAGGTGACGGCCCTGGCGGCGGTCAACGGCCTGGACAAAGGGCTGGACGTGACCATGGCCTGCGACCTGCCTGAGCACTACTTCGTCGAGGTGGATGGCGGGCGGCTCAAGCAGATTCTCTACAACCTGCTGGGCAATGCCGTGAAGTTCACCGAGCGCGGACAGGTGACCATGCGCGTGCGTGAGATCGCCGATGCGCAGACCGGCAAGCCGCAGGTGTGCCTGGAGGTGGAGGACACCGGCATCGGCATTCCGCCCCATGAGCTGAACCGCGTGTTCGATGCCTTCCACCAGGTGGACGGCCGCTACGAGCGCAAGACGGCAGGCAGTGGCCTGGGGCTGAGCATCGCCCGCGAGTTGTGCCTGGCCATGGGCGGTGACCTGGCTTGCGACAGCGAGGCTGGCAAGGGCTCCGTCTTCCGTTGTGTTCTGCCCTTGAAGCGTGTATCAGCACCTGCTGTGGCCCAGGCTGCCCCCGCTACCGTGGATGCGCGCCAGGCCAGCAGTGCCGCGCCACGCCATGTGCAGCCGGTGGAGGCGGCAAGGGCGAGCGATCCCGTGCACAAGGACGTGAGCATGGACATGCACCCGGACATTCACAAGGACGCGTCATCCCAGGCCGCCACCGTGCTGCTGGTGGAAGACAACCCCGTGAACGCCATCGTGGCCCGCACGGAATTGGAGCAGATGGGCTTGCAGGTGGCACATGCCGAAAACGGGCAGCTGGCGCTGGACTGGCTGGCCGAGCACGAGGCGGATCTGGTGCTCATGGACTGCCACATGCCCGAGATGAACGGCTTTGATGCCACCCGTCACATCCGTGCCATCGAGTCCCAACGCGGCGATGTGCCGGTGCCCATCGTGGCACTGACGGCCAGCACGCACCAGGAAGTCCAGCAAGCCTGCCTGCAGGCCGGCATGAACGATTGCCTGTCCAAACCCTTCCTGCGCGGCGAACTGCTGCGCATCGTCAAGCGCCATGTGAGTGACCGCAGCCGGCGCGCCCGCCGAAGCAAGCTGGGCACGGGCCTGGTGATCGCGACCTGACTCAGTCAGGCCCGGTACTACGCCGCGACGCTCAGCGCGTCAGCGGCCTGGTGCGCTCCAGCAACCAGGCCAGGGCTTCGCCCTCCAGCAAGGGCATCAGGCGGCGGTGCACCTCGGCGTGGTAGGCATTGAGCCAGGCCAGTTCGTCGTCACGCATCAGGCTCAGGTCGATGCAGCGCGTGTCGATCGGGCACAGCGTGAGGGTCTCGAAGGCCAGGTACTCGCCATGCTCCGGCGAACCCACAGGCGCATCGGGCACCTGCGGCACCAGGGGCACATTGAGCACCAGGTTCTCGATGCGGATGCCCCATTGCCGGGGGCGATACAGCGCTGGCTCGATGGAGGTGATCATGCCGGGCTGCATGGCCATGTTGGCATCCGGCACAGCCTTGGAGATGGACTGCGGCCCCTCGTGCACATTGAGGAAATAGCCCACGCCATGGCCCGTGCCGTGGCCGAAGTCCATGCCGTGCTCCCACATGGGCGCACGGGCCACCGCATCCAGCATGGGGCCCAGGGTGCCGCGCGGGAAGCGCATGCGCGACAAGCCCATCGTGCCTTTGAGCACCAGGGTGTAGTCGCGTTTTTGCGCAGCGCTGGGTGTGCCGATGGCCCAGGTGCGCGTGATGTCGGTCGTGCCGCCCAGGTATTGCGCGCCAGAGTCGATCAGGAGCAGGCCTTCGGCACACAGGCCTTGCGGCGTGCTGATCTGGGCGTGCGATTCGGGTGTGGCGCGGTAGTGGGGCTGGGCGCCATTGCCATTGAAGCCGGCAATCGTGGGGAAGCTCAGCGACACATAGCCGGGCTGCCTGGCACGCTCGGCGCTCAGGCGCTCGTCGATGGTCAGCTCGCTGATGTGCTCGTGGCCCAGCGCCTGCTCCAGCCAGGCGTAGAACTGGCACATGGCAGCGCCATCGCGCGCCATGGCTTCGCGGATGAAGGCCGCCTCTGCATGGGTCTTGCGTGACTTGGCCAGCGTGCTCGGGTTGATCGCCTCGATCACCTTGACGCCTTCGGGCACGGCTTCACGCAAGCCCCAGGTGATGCGCTTGGGGTCGATCAAGAGGCTGGCGTCTTTCGGCAGCGTCTGGATGGCGGGCAAGGCCTGTGCATACGGTTGAACTTGCACACCGTCTGCCGACAGGCGAGCCTGCAAGGCTGCATCGATCTTGCCTTCGCCGACAAACAGGTCGACCTTGTCATGGCTGATCAGCGCGTGGCCCAGGAAGACGGGGTTGTAGTCCACGTCTGCACCGCGCAGGTTCAGCAGCCAGGCCAGGTCGTCGAGCGTGGCGATCCAGTGGTGCGTGGCGCCTTTGTCCTTCATGGCCTGGCGCAGCGCTGCCAGCTTTTCTGATCGAGGTGTGGCCGCATAGGGCAAGGCATGTTCATACACCGGTGCGGTGGACAGGCCTGGGCGATCAGGCCAGATGCCATCCAGCACGTCGTCCCTGGTGTGCAACTGCCATTGGCGGGCCTTCAAGGCATCGGCCAGCATCTGTGCCTGGGCCAGACCCATGACCGTGCCATCCACGGCCAGGGTGAGGGCCTTGCCATCCCCCGGATTCAAGTCAGGCTGTTCGACAAGCCACTGCACATAGGCCGGCACGGCCGGGCCATCCAGCTTGACCAGGTCCACGCCACTGCCGGCCAATTCGGTCTCGGCCTGCTCCCAGTAGCGGCTGTCCGTGAACACGGCGGCGCGGGTGGGCGACACCAGCAGCGTGCCGGAAGAGCCCGTGAAACCGCTGAAACACACTCGGCCTTGCCAGCGTTCTGGCAGGTACTCGGACAGATGGGGGTCACTGCTGGGGATCAGCGCGGCTTGCCAGCCTTGTTGGGTCAGGCGGGCGCGCAGGGCCTGCAGTCGTGCGGCGATGGGGCTGGGTGCGGGAGCATTCACGGGGTGGGGGCCGCGCCGGAGTGCGCGCATGTAAAACACAGGCCCCCATGTTGCCACGAGCCGCCCGGCCATGGGCTGGCCGGGGAGAAGCGGTGGCAGGTGTCTGACGCCTGGCCACCTGGCCAGCGCGCCTGTTCAGCGCGCCGGTGAAGGCTGTGCGCCGGCGGGGCCAGGTGCGCCCGAGGGTGCCGACGTGACCACCGGCGTGGCGGCAGTTACGCTGACCGGCGGCACGGGCGGCGGTGCCACACGCACCAGCATCGCGTTGGGCTCCAGCGCGTGTGGGTCCGGGAACACGCGTGCATGGCGCTGCGAGGTGAAATAGGCCCAGGCCCAGTCCATCATCACCACGGTGCGGTTGCGGAAGCCGATCAGGAAGTACACGTGCACGAACAGCCAGAACAGCCAGGCCGAGAAGCCACTGAACTTGATCTGCTTGTTGATGAAGGGGATGTCCAGCATGGCCACGGCCGCGCGCTTGCCGATGGTGGCCATCGAGCCGTAATCGAAGTAGCGGAAGGACTGAGGCTCCAGCCCCTTCATGCGCCGCATGATGTTGAACGCCGCCTTGCGGCCCATCTGCTTGGCGCCCGGGCTCACGCCGGGAACAGGCGTCGGGTGCTTGGGGTCCAGGTAGCTCTTGGCCGAGGCCAGGTCGCCCACCACATAGATGTTGCTGTGCCCGGGGATCGTCAGGTCAGGTTGCACGATGACGCGGCCGGCGCGATCGAGCTGGCAACCCGTGCTCTTGGCCAGGGCGCGGCCCAGCGGCGAGGCGGCCACACCCGCGGCCCACACCACCGTGCGGCTGGGCAGGAAGTGCGAGGTGGTCTTGGTGCTGCCGTCGGCCTGGGTTTCGTGGATGTCGTAGTGGATGCCGAAGGCCGTGATGTTGGTGACCTTGGCGCCGGTCAGCACCTCGGCGCCCAGCATCTCCAGTTGCTCCTTGGCGCGCTTGGACAGGTCTTCCGTGAAGGTGCCCAGCACACGGGGCGCGCCTTCCAGCAAGATGATGCGGGCCATGCGCGAATCAATGCGGCGGAACTCGGTGCTCAGCGTCTGCTGGGCGATCTCGGCCATGGTGCCGGCCATTTCCACGCCAGTCGGGCCTGCGCCCACCACGGCAAAGGTCAGCCAGGGTTCGCGCTTGGCAGGGTCGGTTTCCCGTTCGGCCTGCTCGAAGGCCGTGAGCACGCGGCGGCGGATGGTGAAGGCATCCCCCAGTGTCTTGAGGCCCGGGGCGTATTTCGCCCAGTCGTCGCGGCCAAAATAGCTGTGGGTCGCGCCAGCGGCCAGAATCAGGTGGTCATAATGGATGTGCTCTCCGCCATCCAGCACGATGCAGTCCGATGCCGTGTCGATGGAGGTGACTTCGCCCATCAACACCGTCAGGTTGCCACGCGCAATCTGCTTGCGCAGGATGTGCCGAATCGGGCCGGCGATCGCCGGTGCGGGCAAACCTGCTGTGGCCACCTGGTAGAGCAGGGGCTGGAACAGATGGTGGTTCGTCCGGTCGATGACCACGATCTCGACGTCGGCGCTGGACAAAGCTTTGGCCGCCTCCAGGCCGCCAAAACCGCAGCCGATGATCACGACACGGGGTTTTTGCTGCGCTGGGGTTGATCCGGTACCAGAAAACGACGAGGTAGATAGGGTCATGCGCGACAAGAGGGAAGGTGGGACGAACAGGCGCCGGGCAGCTTCCGCCCCAGCGTCCTAAAGAACTAGGTATTTATACCAGTAACCCACTGTTCCATGTGGCTTTGCACCTCACTGGTGCGCCCCTTGATTGCGGGTAAATTGCATCAAATCGCCCCTTGGCGCAGCGGTGGGCCATCCTCGGCATCCGAGGTGATGGGTGCTTTCGACATGACGAACCCGGCCTTGCCCGCATGCTTGGCGGCATACATGGCGGCGTCAGCGCGCTGGCACAAGGCCTCGCCTGTTTCGCCGGACTGCATGATGGCCGCGCCAATGCTGGGGCTGACCACCACGGCGTCGCCAGCGATGTCATGCGGCACCGACAGGCGCTCGACGATGCGCTGGCAGATGCGCACCATTTCACCCGGGTTGCCCGCGCCCTCCAGGATCACGGTGAACTCGTCGCCCGCCAGGCGGCACACACAATCGGTCAGCCTCACACAGGTCAGCAGGCGCTTGGCCACCTCGGCCAGCAGCTTGTCGCCGGCCGCATGGCCGTAGCGGTCGTTGACGCCCTTGAACCCGTCCAGGTCCACGTACAGCACCCCCAGCGTCTGCGGATTGCGGCGTGCTCGGGCCAGGGCCTGGCCAAGGCGCTCGCCAAAGGCGCGGCGGTTGGGCAGGCCGGTCAGGCTGTCGTGGCGCGCTTGCTCGGCCAACTCGCGCTGGTGGGCCTTGAGCACCGAGATGTCGCTGAACACCCGGATGTGCTGGGTGACCTTCTGCAGGTCATTGCGCAGGGTGCTCACGCTCAACCAGGTGTCAAGCTGGCGCCCGTCCTGGCAGACCTGATGGCTTTCGCCCGACCAGCGCTGGCTGCCATGCAGTGCTTGTGTCACGCCCGGCAGGTGGGATTCACGCAGCGGCGACATACCCAGCAACTCGGCGCTGCGCCCGATGACTTCGGCCGGTGTCATGCCCGTCAGGTTGAGGAAGGCCGGGTTGACCATCACGATGCGGTCAACGGCGTCGCTCACCACGATCGCATCACCGGTCTCGTCGATCACGCGCGAGGCCAGCTTGAGCTGCTCCGCGGCCTCTCGCTGGGCGGTCACATCGTGGGCAATGGACAGGATGTGGTCAACTTCCCCGTCCACCCCATACACCGGCGCCTTGATCAAGTCCACGATGCGTTCGCCATTGGGTGTGCGGTACACCAGATTGGGAAAGTGGTGGATGCGAGGGTCACGCAGCACCGCCAGATCCTGCTCGTCGCCGCGGCGGGTGATCTCTGATGGCAACAGCCCGTTGGCCTTGCGGCCCAGCACCTTGTCGGCCGGCAATTGCATGATCTCGGCGGAGGCTTTGTTCCACACCACATATTCACCGGCGCTGCTCGGGCGGGTGCTGCGCGCAAAGACGGCCATGGGCAGGCAGTCCACCAGCGTGCGGTAAAACGCCTCGCGCTCGCGGGCCACGTTCATGGCCTGGTGCGCTTCTGTGGTGTCGCGCGACACCAGGGCCACACCGCCGTCGATCGGGATGATCTGGTGATGCAGCCAGCGTGTTGCCCGTTGATCGCCCGGGCGCACATAAGCGTGCTCTTCGATCTGGGGGAGCCCTGACTCGATGGCCGCGTTCACGCGGTGCAGGAAGCCATGCTGCAGCTGCGATGGCAGCACATCCACCAGCATCTGGCCCTGGAGTGGCGCCGCATTGGCACTCAACAAGGCATGGGCTTGCTGATTGGACTGGGCAATCTGGTAACCCATGAAGCGGCCAAGCGGGCCCCGTCTGGGTTGCAGCATCACGATGCCAACCTCGCAGCCTTTCGCGACGGCTTGCCAGAGCCTTTCGGTCTGCAAGGTTTTCTGCAGCGTCTTGCACATGCGCCTGTGGCTGAGCCACATGGTCAAGCCCGCCGCGCTGGCGATCAGTGCGCCCGGCCATTGGGCAGAAGAATGTGGCGAGGACGACAACGCAATACCGAGGGCCAGACCGGCGGTGGACAGCAACTGGGCTGCGACCGAGGGGCGACGGTGAGTGGTGGGCGTCCCCATGATCATCGAATGGATGAGCGAAGACATGGACACCCCGACTGCAAATAAATAACAGCTTCCCGGTTTTCGGATGATGTATGCGCAGCTTGAGGGGATGTTTTCCGATACGTGGGATGCCCAGCCTGCGTTAAGCTGCCCGCACTGCATCAACGACACCGTGTGTTGAGAGGGCTGCCGGCGAATCGGGTGGCCACACCACCCGTTCCATGCCGACCATTTCCGAGCACGACGCACTACCTGCAGGCACCCGACTTGGCGAGTTCGAGATCCAGAAAATCCTGGGTATCGGCGGCTTTGGCATGGTCTATCTGGCGATGGACCATGCCTTGCAGCGCCTGGTGGCCATCAAGGAATACATGCCCGCCGCACTGGCCGGGCGTGGGCCTGACAACGACGTCGTCGTGCGCTCGGCCTCTGGCGCCGAGACTTTCAACCTGGGCCTGCGCTCGTTCATCAACGAGGCTCGGCTGCTGGCCCGCTTCGATCACCCCTCGCTGGTGAAGGTCTACCGCTTCTGGGAGGCGCACGGCACGGCCTATATGGTGATGCCGTACTACCAGGGCCAAACCCTGCTACAAGTGCGCCACGCCATGAGCGGCCCGCCCGACGAGGCCTGGTTGCGCCGCCTCATCATGCCTTTGCTGGGGGCCCTGGAGTGCCTGCACAAGGAAAACGTCTTCCACCGCGACATCGCGCCCGACAACATTCTCTTGCTGGACGATGAAAGCGGCCCGGCCAAGGGGCGCCCGGTCTTGCTGGATCTGGGCGCCGCCCGCAAAGTCATTGGCGACCATTCGCAGACGCTGACGGCCATCGTCAAGCCCAGTTTCGCGCCCATCGAGCAGTACGCTGAAACGGTCCAGATCCGCCAGGGCCCCTGGACGGACCTGTACGCGCTGGCAGCGGTGGTGCATTTCTGTATCACGGGCCGCCCACCCATGCCGGCGACCGCGCGCTCGGTGCATGACGATCTGCCCACCTTGAGGCAAATGAGCTCGGGCCTGGCCAGCGGTTTCGACTGCCACCTCAGCGAGTCTTTTGCCAATGCCATTGACCAGGCGCTGGCCGTCCGCCCACAGGATCGCCCGGAATCCATCGCAGCCTGGCGTGAAGCCTTGTCAGGCATCGTCAGCGCACCGGCGGATGCCCGTGCGCAACAGCATCCGCACAGCCACCCTCAAACGGTGCTCGTACGCCAGGAGGGCCATGAGACCTCGCCCGGGCACAAAGCCATCGAGGCGCAGGCCTATATGACGACGATCCCGGCCGCGGGCAAGCTGCATGCGCCGCCAAGCTGGCCACCTGCACCGCAAGGTGGTGACCCCTTGCCTGTCACCATGCCCCTGTCGCCTGCGCCACACCGTGATGAGGCGCATCGGGCCGTGGCTGCCAGCGCCCCTGGTGGTGTGCGTCATGGCTTGAAATGGGCTTTTGCTGCGCTCGTGCTGCTGGGCGTGATCGCCGTCTGGTGGTTGCAGCGCACAAGCCATCAGGCCCGGCCACAAGAGGCATCGGCACCGGCCACCCAGCGTGTGGGCGCCCCCAAAGCAGCGTTGACACCCGAGTCAAGAAAGGCCGATCGACAAGATGCGGGCTCGCGCACGGATGCCCGCAAGCCGTCGGGCGACGCGGTTGCGGCCGGTGCCAGCGAAGCCAGGACGCGTCGCCAGGCCCCCCAGGAGGCCGTTGCTTTGCGCAAGGATGATGACCGGGATGTGGATGCGGGTGATGCTTTGAACCCCCGCAAGGCCTGCGCGGGCAAGTCATTCATCATGCTGGCCATCTGCATGAAGCGCCACTGCGCCAGGCCTGATTACACGGCTCACCCCGAGTGCGAGCGCATGCGGCAGCAGGAAGCTGCCCAGCGCACCAACTATTGACGCCGGCTCAGGCGGCAGCCCGGCCGTCGTTCTGGCGCAAGGCCAGCCAGGTTTGTTGCAGCAGGCGCGCATCGGCACTGGCCCGGTGGCGGACCAGGCCCGTGCTCAAGGCCACACGGCGCTTCACGTCATGCCAGCGTGCGGCATCGCTGTCAGTCAGCAGGCTGCGCAGGCTCTCCAGCTTGAAGCTGGGGCTGCGGTCGGCGGCTTCATACAAGCGGTTGAGCCAGGTGTAGTCGTGCGCCCAGGCGTCCGTGTACACCACCATGCCATGCAGGCGCTCATTGAGCACGTCAACGATTTCCAGTGGGCTGCGGCCGCGTTGCTGCAACTGGTCGCGCGTGATGTTGTGAACGGCCGCAGCATTGGGATCCCAGTGCTGCCAGTCGTCCAACGGTTTGACCAGGCTGCACCATGCCTGACCACAAGGTTGCACAAACCCGACCTCGATGGGATAGCTGCCCAGGCCAAAGCCTGACGCTTCTATGTCCAATATGGCGGGAGGGGAAACGGCCGAAGCCTGGCTGTTCGAGACCGACATCTGTTGCCCTGATTTCTGACGTGGTGCATTTCGCCAGTGAGTGTCGCACTTCGTCAAGGGCGCTGGTCTTCGGGTTTGAACGGGCTTCGTTCGCCTAATTCCGTTTTGTATTGATCGATGCCCAGCGTTTCCCGCATCAGGAAATCTGCCACTGCATGGCGCAGCCCCTCGTGTTCAAGCCAGTGCACCGACCAGGTGTGGACCGGCAGCAAGCCGCGTGTCAGCTTGTGCTCCCCCTGTGCGCCACCTTCAAAGCGGCGCATGCCGTTGGTGATGCACCACGCCAGTGGTTGGTAATAACAAGCTTCAAAGTGCAGGCAGGACACTTCGGCCAAGGCGCCCCAGTAGCGTCCGTAGGCCACTTTCTGGACAGGATCGATGGCCAGCAAGGCCGCGGCGATGCGCTGGCCGTTCTGGCTGGCCACGAACAACACCCAGCAATCGGGCAGTGCGCCAGCCACCTGTTGCCAGAAGCGGTCGCTCAGATAGGGCTGTTGGCCGCGCTCGTGATAGGTCTGCGCATAGCAGCGTGCAAAGAAGTCCCAATCGGCCTGCTGGATCTGCGGCCCTTGCAGCACCTCGAAGCTCACGCCTGCATCGCGCACCTTGCGGCGCTCCTGCTGGATCTTCTTGCGCTTGTCCCGCTGCAGGCTGGCCAGGAAGTCGTCGAAATCGGCAAAGGGTTCGGGCTTGCGGTTTTGCCAGTGAAACTGCACTCCCTGGCGCACCAGCCAGCCTTGCTTGCGAGCCAGGGAGGCCTCCGCCTCGGACAGAAACAGCACATGCGCTGAAGACAGGCCTTGGGCCTTGCAGCGTTCGGCGAGCGCGTGCAGCAGGTGCTGGCGTACCGCTTGCTGTTGCGTCGCTGACAAAGCAGGGTGCGTCAACAGGCGTTGCCCCGGGATAGGTGAAAAGGGCACGGCACTCAGGAGCTTGGGGTAGTAGTGCTGACCATGGCGGGCGAGCGCCCGGTCGTGTGCGTCGGCCCAGGCCCAGTCGAACACGTATTCACCATAAGAGTGGCGTTTGAGGAACAGCGGGCAAGCGCCCACGATGCGCCCTTGCTCGTCCTGCAGGGTCAGAAACAGGGGCGCCCAGCCGGTTTCACCGCAGGCGCTGCCGCTGTCAACCATGGCCTTGAGCAGAGCCATGCGCAGAAATGGCGTGCCGCCATCGAGCGGTGACACCAGTTCATCCCACGCGCCAGCAGGGATCTGAGCGAGGTCCTCATGCCAATGCACCGTCAGGCCCGGTACCATGCTGGCTTGCGCGCCTGCCTCACCTTGCGCACCCACTGAATCGAATCTGTCCATGAACGCTGTGTCGTCTGTTGCCACGCCCCTCCAATCGCTGGAAGTGGCCTTGCTGCAATTCAATCCCGTCGTGGGTGACCTCAAGGGCAATGCCCAGGCCATCATCGACGCCAGCCGCCTAGCCTACGCGAATGGCGCCCGTCTGGTGGTGACGCCGGAAATGGCCTTGTGCGGTTATCCCCCTGAGGACCTGCTGCTGCGCCCGGCTTTCATGGCGGCCTGCGACGATGCCGTCAACCAGATCGCGCAGAGCCTGGCCGATCTGCCCGATCTGCATCTGGTACTGGGGCATCCCCGCACCGGCCCCGGCGACGATGTCCGCACACGTTCGTGGTCTGTCCCTCGCCACCTGAACGCAGCCAGCCTGATCCGTGGAGGCCAGCTGGTGGCCAGCTACGCCAAGCGCGAGCTGCCCAATTACCAGGTCTTTGACGAGCGGCGCTACTTTGTCAGCGGCCGTGAGGCTGGCCTGGGCCCGGTGGTGGTGGATGTGCTGGGCTGGCGTGTGGGCCTGCTGGTCTGCGAAGACGCCTGGTTCGACGAGCCCGCCCAATCGGCCGTGGCGCAGGGCGCGCAAGCTCTGGTGGTGCTCAATGCCTCGCCCTTCCACGCGAGCAAGCGTGCCGAGCGCGAAGGCCGCATGGGTGACCGTGCCCGGGAGCTGGGCCTGCCGCTGGTGTATGCCCACATGGTGGGCGGCCAGGACGAGGTCGTGTTCGATGGCGCCTCGTTCGCTGTGGATGCTCAGGGCCAGGTGGCGGCCCGCGCGTCCAGCTTTGAAGTGGCCACGCTGGCGGTGAGCCTGCAACCGGGTGGGCAGGTCAAGGGCACCTTGGCGCCCGCCTTGTCGCCCGAAGCCGAAATCTGGGCGGCCCTGGTTTGTGGTGTGCGCGATTACGTGGGCAAGAACGGCTTCCCCGGCGCCATCATCGGCCTGTCTGGTGGCATCGACTCTGCATTGGTGCTGGCCATTGCGGTAGACGCACTCGGCGCCGACAAGGTGCGCACCGTGATGATGCCCTCACCGTACACGGCCGATATCTCGTGGATCGATGCGCGCGACATGGCCGACCGCCTGGGCGTGCGCCATGACGAGATCGCCATCGCGCCCATGTTCGATGACTTCAAACAATCCCTGGCGCCCTTGTTCGTGGGCCGTGCAGAGGACACCACCGAAGAAAACATCCAGGCCCGCATCCGCGGCACCTTGTTGATGGCCTTGTCCAACAAGACCGGCTCCATCGTGCTCACCACAGGCAACAAGAGCGAGATGGCCACGGGCTACTGCACGCTGTATGGCGACATGGCCGGTGGTTTTGCCGTCATCAAGGACCTGGCCAAGACGCTGGTCTACCGCTTGTCGCGCTGGCGCAATGCCCAGGCGCTGGAGGCCGGGCACGTGGAGCCTATCCCCGAGCGCATCATCACGCGCCCCCCCTCGGCCGAGTTGCGGCCCGACCAGAAGGACCAGGACAGCCTGCCCGAGTACGAGGTGCTGGACGCCATCCTGGAGCGCTACATGGAGCTGGACCAGTCCATCGAGGAGATCATCGCCGCTGGTTTTGACCGTGCCGACGTGGACAAGGTGACCCGTCTCATCAAGATCAACGAGTACAAGCGCAGGCAGGCGCCAGTGGGCATCCGCATCACGCACCGCGCCTTTGGCCGCGACTGGCGCTATCCCATCACCTCGCGATTCCGCGCCTGAGCCCGCGTTGCTTGCTTTTCCCGCGATCGGCATGCGCCGAACGGCCCTCAGACGTGCTTAAATAGCTGTAATGCGATGCAGCATCGCCCATTGATTCGCTGACTTTATTTCGGAGTTCCCGCCATGAAACAGATCACCGCCGTCATCAAACCTTTCAAGCTGGAAGAAGTCCGCGAAGCCTTGGCCGAAGTCGGCGTCACTGGCCTGACCGTTACCGAGGTAAAGGGTTTTGGCCGCCAGAAGGGTCACACCGAGCTGTACCGCGGTGCCGAATACGTGGTGGATTTCCTGCCCAAGGTCAAGATCGAAGTGGTCGTCAAGACCGAGGACGTGGACCGCTGTATTGAAGCCATCATCAAGGCCGCCAAGACCGGCAAGATCGGCGACGGCAAGATCTTCGTGACCCCCGTTGAGCAAGTGGTGCGCATCCGCACCGGCGAAACAGACGAAGCCGCTGTCTGATCCCACCCCCTACGCGCTTCGCGCGCCCCCTCGAGGGGGCAACACCAGCAGCCCGGCAAAGCCGGATCTGCGGTGTTCGCTGGATGGATGGTGCGATGCGTGTGATCTTGATCAGATTTCCGGTGCGACGCCGCCCGGGCCAGGTTGAACCAGGTCCGGCGGCGTTTGTGCTTTCAGGCAGGCAAATTCGTCTTCGATGCGGTCAAGCAGGGCGTTGATGTCGGTGTCGACCAGCAGCAACTCCTGCACGTCGGGCCACAGGAAACCGCTGTCGCGGCTGCGGTCGATGAAGCGCAGCAGCTCGTCGTAGTAGCCGGCCACGTTGAGCAGGCCCAGGGACTTGCGGTGGTAACCCAGCTGGCGCCAGGTCCAGACCTCGAAGATTTCTTCCATGGTGCCGATGCCGCCGGGCAGGGCAATGAAGGCGTCCGACTGCATGGCCATCTTGTGCTTGCGCTCGTGCATGCTGTCAACGACCTGCAACTCGGTCACGCCGCCGTGGCCCAGTTCCTTTTCGATCAGCCGGTGCGGGATCACGCCGATGACCTGGGCGTTTTCGGCCAGCGCTGCATCGGCCACGGCCCCCATCAGGCCCGTGCTGCCGCCGCCATAGACCAGGCGCCAGCCGCGCAGGCCGATTTGCCGCCCGACCTCGCGGGCTGCGGCCAGATGGGCCGGGTCCAGGCCGTTACGCGAACCACAGTAGACACACAAGGACAGTGACATGGACAGGTTTCCCTAATGCGGGCATTCAGAGGGCGGGCGCTCGGAGGGGCGCTAAGGGGGTGCTAAAGGGGCGTTAAGGGAGCGTTCAGGCGCGGGTATCGATCAGGCGGGTCTTGCAGATGACGTCGTGCAGGAACTGCTGCTGGGGCAACAACCAGGTCAGCGCGGTGTAGATCAGGATCCACACGCCCATGGCGCCGTACAACAGCTTGGATTGGTGCCAGCCTGCCAGCCAGGCGCCGGCCCAGGCGGGCATGAACCACAGCCAGGAGGCCAGGTAGCGTTGCAGGGCTTGTTTGAGTGGCAGGGGCGCGCCGGCCTGCGTGACCACACGGATGTGCCAGGTTTTCAAGGCCAGGGTCTGGCCGCCATGCGTCCAGAACCACAGGAAATACGCAGACAGGGCCAGAAACTGAGCGGCCATCATGCCTTCGCGGCCGTGCAGCGCATGCCGCTGGTTGGTGGCAATGGAGTAGATGTAGCCCACCACCATGAACAGGCCGAACAGCAGCACGCCCTCGTAAACGAAAGCGGCCAGGCGGCGTCGCAGCGCGGGTGCGGGGCCTTGGGCTCGCGCCAGGCTGGCAGTGGTGCTCAGCCCGACCGGCGTCGAAGCGGGGGAAACCGTCATGGGATGAAGAAGGCGATCAACGAGGGCCGAACGATACACCAGCTTGGCGCTGATGCCAGCCGGGTATCAGCGCCGTTGCGTCTGATCTGTCGTCGCGGTTGCCGGCAGCGAGGCCATGGCCGCACTCTGGGCGCCCTTCTTGGGCAACAAGGTGACCGGGTCCACGAAGCCCTTCGATGCGGTGATCTTGGTCAAGCCAGTGTGCTGATGCAGGGGCGGCGTGGGGCGCTGGGTGACCAGGCTGGTCGTGGCGCCGGAGCCGGCCTTGACCATGGTTGGGCTGACCACGGTCTGGGAAGGCGCGGTCGAGCTCATGGCATTGGGCACCACGTTGGACTTTTTGTCCGATGCCGCCTGAGCCAGATTGCGCTTGTTGGCGTAAGCCTGACGGGCCTCGCGCGGGCCCACCATGTTGTCAGCCAGGAAAACGGGCTTGGCCTTGCGTTTGGCTTGCTGGACCAGATCCTGCCGGTCTTGCGCAGGCAGGGCCTGGTAGGCGGCCCATTTTTGCTGGCGCTCGTCGGCGGTCAACTGGCGTGTTTGCTGGAAACGCAAGCGCGCTTCGCCGCGCTCCTGAGGCTGCAGCTTGGACCACTGCGTCATGCGTTCCTGAACGCGCTGCTGCTCGGCAGGCGAGAGTTTGCTGAAGCGGTTGGCCACATTGATCCACTTGTCTCGCCCCGCGTCGTCCATGCTGGACCAATGGCGCTCCAGCGGCGTGAGCACCTTCTTCTGCGCTGGCGTCAGTTCACGCCACTCTGTCGGGGTGTCGACTTCCACCACGCTGTTGGCGCTGGCCTTGCGCACCACGGCATCCGCCTGGGCGGGTGCATGGGCAAGCCACAGCATGCCGGTAGCCATCAGGGCCAGGGGCAGGGTGCGGAGCAAGGCTGGGGTCAACTTCATGGAAGCCAGGGGTCAGGGCGTGGTGGAGGCGGGCGCGGTTTCGGTGGTTTGCAGGTCGCCGGATGCTTCGGGCGCCGTTTCGTCGATCGGGCGCACCGTCGGCCCGGTGTCGGTGCGCAGGAACTCGGCAAAGCCGGGGTCAGCGTAGGCGTTCGGTGGCAGATCGTCTGTCAGCAAGGCCATGTCCACGTCGGTGGCGGCCTGTACCTGTTCGTGCTTGTAGTACTGGTGGATGCCCCACAGGCCGGCAACCAGGGCGATCACGGGCAAGGTCGAGGCGATGCGCCAGCCCCAGGAGGGCGGGCTGTCATCCAGGCGGCGGCCATGGTCGTTGGATCGGGCGTAACGGCTCTCGCTCCAACCGGGGCCTGTGCGCATGCCGCCAGCGCCCGCCGTGCTCAGGCCTGCCACGCTCACGTTCACCGTGGGGGCCGGGGCCATCACGGGGGCAGTGGCCGCCACGCGGGCCTCGCGGCCGGCACGAACAGCCTGCTCGCGGGCAACCCGAAGGCGCTCGGAGATGTCGTATGGAACAGATTGCGCACCCTCTTCCAGGCGCGCGCTCAGACGCAGAGCAAAGCGTGCCTCAAGGGCTTCGCGTTGCGCTGGTGTCAGCGGGGTGGGGGGCCGGGTTTTCACAATGTAATTCCGCGAGATTGAAGGGCTTTGGCAAGGGACTGGACCGCGCGTGAGCAGTGCGTCTTCACACTGCCTTCCGAGCAACCCATGGCTGCTGCGGTTTCCGCGACATCCAGTTCCTCCCAGTAACGCAGCAGGAACGCTTCCCGTTGACGCGTCGGCAATTTGCCGATTTCGTCTTCGATCTGAGCCAGTATTTCGGTTCTGGCGGCGGAATCATCAGCACCTTCTGTGCCGCCCTGGTCAGATCTGAGCGATTCCAGCAGGTTGAAGTCGCCGCTGTCATCGTCATCGACGGCCGCTTCCAGGTCGCCGATGTTCATGAATACCGCATTGCGAACTTTCTGGCGCCGAAACCAGTCCAGCGTGGCGTTGGACAGGATGCGCTGGAACAGCATGGGCCACTCGTTCGAGGGGCGGTCCGAGTAGCTCTGGGTCAGGCGGATCATGGCGTCCTGCACGATGTCCAGGGCGGCTTCCTCATCGCGCACGGCATAGACCGTGCGTTTGAACGCACGTCGCTCAACGCTTTTCAGGAACTCGTTGAGTTCTTCTTCGAAGGTGGGGCTGGGCAGGGGAGTCAAGACCGAATGAGCCGGTGGGCGAGCCATTTCGCGGGCGGATTATGGCACTGACACGTGAATGTGAAGCTTTGCATCTCAGGGTCTGCTTGAATTGACGCGAAGGGATGCGATAATGTTCGTCTTTGCGCCATCTCGATCTGGCCTGAGTCTGGTTGCCTAATCGGCATCAGTGGCAGGCCGCGCAGGCTCCAAATCCGCCTCACAAGGGCGAGCACGCTGGCAATCCGTTGCCGCAGTGCTGTTGTCGCAGCCCCCAAAGCTGTGGCGATGTAGAGGGGCACCGATCGTTTTTCGTTAGAGAAATTCGGAAAGGTTCTTTCAATCATGGACATGTCTCCTGCGGATATCCGCCGCGCCGGCTCGGCCGACGCCAATGCTCAATCCCCCTCCGGCGAGATCCTCAACGGGTCCGACATCCTCGTGCGCTGCCTTCAGGCTGAAGGCGTCAAGTACATGTGGGGCTACCCGGGTGGTGCGGTTCTCTATATTTACGACGCGCTGTACAAGCAGGACACCATCGAGCACGTGCTCGTGCGCCACGAACAGGCTGCCGTCCACGCCGCTGACGGCTATGCGCGCGCCACGGGCGACGTCGGCGTGGCCCTGGTGACCTCCGGCCCCGGCGTGACGAATGCCATCACCGGCATCGCCACGGCCTACATGGACTCGATCCCCATGGTGATCATCACCGGTCAGGTGCCCACGCCCGCGATCGGCCTGGATGCCTTCCAGGAGTGCGACACCGTCGGCATCACCCGCCCCATCGTCAAACACAATTTCCTCGTCAAGGACGTGGCCGATCTGGCCGTCACGATGAAGAAGGCCTTCCACATCGCCCGCACCGGCCGCCCTGGCCCTGTGGTGGTGGACGTGCCCAAGGACGTGTCGCTCAAGACCACCGCTTTCCACTACCCCGAGACGGTGGAAATGCGCTCGTACAACCCGGTGCGCAAGGGCCACGGCGGCCAGATCCGCAAGGCTGTGCAACTGCTGCTCAACGCCAAGCGCCCCTACATCTACACCGGTGGCGGTGTGATCCTGGGTGAGGCCTCCAACGAGCTGCGCGAACTGGTCAACATGCTGGGCTACCCCAGCACCAGCACCCTGATGGGCCTGGGCGCGATCCCCGCGTCCGACAAGACCTTCCTGGGCATGCTGGGCATGCACGGCACTTACGAAGCCAACATGACCATGCAGAACGCCGACGTGGTGATCGCCGTGGGCGCCCGCTTCGACGACCGCGTGATCGGCAACCCCAAGCACTTCGCCCAGGTCGAGCGCAAGATCATCCACATCGACATCGACCCTTCGTCGATCTCCAAACGCGTCAAGGTTGACATCCCCATCGTGGGCGATGTGAAGGACGTGTTGCTGGAAATGATCGCCCAGATCAAGGAATCGCAGCTCAAGCCGGACCAGAACGCGCTGGCCGCCTGGTGGGGCCAGGTCAACGAGTGGAAGAAACGCGACTGCCTGAAGTACAAGACCTCGACCGAGGTGATCAAGCCTCAGTCCGTGGTCGAGAAGCTGGCCGAGCTGACCAAGGGGACCGACTACTACATCACCTCGGACGTCGGTCAGCACCAGATGTTCGCGGCGCAGTACAGCAAATTTGAAGAACCCCGCCGCTGGATCAACTCCGGTGGCCTGGGCACCATGGGTGTGGGCCTGCCTTACGCCATGGGCATCAAGCTGGCCAAGCCGGACGCCGATGTCTTCTGCATCACGGGCGAAGGCTCGATCCAGATGTGCATCCAGGAACTGTCGACCTGCCTGCAGTACAACACGCCCGTCAAGGTGCTGTCGCTCAACAACCGCTACCTGGGCATGGTGCGCCAGTGGCAGCAGCTGGACTACGGCGGCCGCTACTCGCACAGCTACATGGACGCACTGCCCAACTTCGTGAAGCTGGCCGAAGCCTATGGCCACGTGGGCCTGCTGATCGAGCGCCCTGAAGATGTCGAAGGCGCGCTGCGCGAAGCCATCAAGCTCAAGGACCGCACCGTGTTCCTGGACATCCGCACCGACCCGACGGAAAACGTCTGGCCGATGGTTCAGGCCGGCAAGGGCATCTCCGAAATGCTGCTGGGCTCCGAAGACCTGTAATCCCTCCATGCCCGGCATGAGGCGGGCAGGGTGCAGTCAGGCGCTTGCCGGTGCCTGATTGACGACCTTGAAGCCTCGGCCAGGATCAACGCACAACCGATACCCATCGCACTACGTGGCCACGGCCTGGGGGTTACCGCCCCCAGGTGCTAAGAGCCCGCAAGGACGATCCATATGAAACACATCATTGCCCTTTTGCTTGAGAACGAACCCGGCGCGCTGTCGCGTGTGGTCGGCCTGTTCTCGGCGCGCGGCTACAACATCGAGAGCCTGACGGTCGCCACGACCGAAGACCCTTCGCTGTCGCGCATGACCATCGTGACCACCGGTTCGGATGACGTGATCGAACAGATCACCAAGCACCTGAACCGCCTGATCGAGGTCGTGAAGGTTGTCGACTTGTCCGAAGGCCCTTACACCGAGCGTGAGCTGATGCTCATCAAGGTGCGCGCCGTGGGCAAGGAGCGCGAAGAGATGAAGCGCATGGCGGACATCTTCCGCGGCCGCATCATCGACGTGACCGACAAGACCTACACCATCGAATTGACTGGCGACGCTGCCAAGCTCGATGCCTTCATTGAAGCCATCGACCGCGCCGCCATCCTTGAAACCGTGCGCACCGGGACCAGCGGGATCGGGCGCGGCGAGCGCATCTTGCGCGTCTGACTCACCGCAGTCTCTTTTCCTTCCCGCTATTCCTGAATCCCTTGCCTGATTTGTTCAGGCATTCAACAGTTTTTCCGACGGAGATACACACATGAAGGTCTATTACGACAAGGACGCCGATCTGAGCCTGATCAAGGGCAAGAACGTGGCCATCATCGGTTATGGCTCGCAAGGCCATGCCCACGCTCAAAACCTGCGTGATTCGGGCGTCAACGTGACGGTCGGTCTGCGCAAGGGTGGCGCTTCGTGGTCCAAGGTGGAAGCCGCTGGCATCAAGGTCGCTGAAGTCAATGACGCCGTCAAGAACGCTGACGTCGTGATGATCCTGTTGCCCGACGAGAACATCCCCGAGGTGTACAACAACAACGTCGCCCCCAACATCAAGCAAGGCGCCGTGCTGGCGTTTGCCCACGGCTTCAACGTGCACTACAACCAGGTCGTGCCCCGCGCTGACCTGGACGTGATCATGGTTGCCCCCAAGGGCCCTGGCCACACCGTGCGCTCCGAGTACCTCAAGGGCGGCGGCGTGCCTTCCCTGATCGCCATTTACCAGGACAAGTCGGGCAAGGCCAAGGACATCGCCTTGTCCTACGCAGCAGCCAACGGCGGCACCAAGGGTGGCGTGATCGAGACCAACTTCCGCGAAGAAACCGAAACCGACCTGTTCGGCGAGCAAGCCGTGCTGTGCGGTGGCGCGGTTGAGCTGGTGAAGATGGGCTTCGAGACGCTGACCGAAGCCGGTTACGCGCCTGAAATGGCCTACTTCGAGTGCCTGCACGAGCTGAAGCTGATCGTTGACCTGATGTACGAAGGCGGCATCGCCAACATGAACTACTCGATCTCGAACAACGCCGAATACGGCGAGTACGTGACGGGTACGGAAGTGATCAACGAGAAGTCGCGCGAAGCCATGCGCAATGCGCTCAAGCGCATCCAGACTGGCGAATACGCCAAGATGTTCATCAACGAAGGCAAGACGAACTACCCGAGCATGACCGCTCGCCGTCGTCTGAACGCCGTGCACCCGATCGAAGTGGTCGGTGGCGAACTGCGCGCCATGATGCCTTGGATCGCCAAGAACAAGCTGGTTGACCAGTCGAAGAACTGATCTGGCTGGCCGGACTGGTTCCGGCTTCGCTGTGCTTCAGATGAAAGCCGCCGGGGTGCAAGCCTCAGGCGGCTTTTTTGTTGGGGCCAGGCCCTGTGGGGGCTTCCCAATGCAAGGTGCCGCAGAGCTTGTCCATCAGCGGCAGCACGATGTTGAAGTTGTGCGTGTGCATGAGGTCGCGGCGGTGGTGCAGGCGGTGCAACTGGCGCATCTCGCGCAGCCAGGGCAGGCGTGTGAGCCAATGGCCCTCGGGCAGATGGTGGCAGGTGTGGAAGAACTCGTAGAGCAGGTAGCCCAGGGTCGCGTGCGCACCGAAGATCCAGGCGACGTTGGCTTGGGCGAGTGTGCTGATCAACCAGATGGCCGGCGCCACGAAGGCCAGCAGGTAGACCACGATCAACCAGGGCGGGAACAGGATCACGCGCCAGTCTCGCCAGTCGTCGTAGCTCATGGTCTGTTCACTGAAGAAGCTGTGGTGGTCCCCCGTGTGGCGGGCGTAGAACAGGGCGGCCCAGCTGCGCTTGTGATGGCCCAGTGCCCGGTGCACCAGGTAAACGGCGGCGTTGAACACGAGCAGGCCGATGGGGGCTGCCAGCCATTGCCAGGGCTGGCTGTCATGGACCTGGCCCAGCAAGCCGATGTAGGCCGCTACGCCAAGCCCGAACACGAACACAGCGTGTAGCAGCGCGTTGTAGCGGGGGCTCACCTGGGCGCGGTAGCGGAGACGGAATGCCAGGGTTGCGTCACGCATGTCGGGCCTCCTGGGCAAAGCGGGGCTGGATGGGCTTACGGGGCTGCGGTGGCAGCGGGCTTGTCTGGCAAGGGGCCGGCCGTCCAGCCGCCACCAATGGCTTTGTAGAGTAGCACCGTGGTCATGGCGCGTGCGGTTTGCGCCTGAATCAGGTCGTCCTCGCGTTGCAAAGCACTGAGGCGGGCTTCCAGCACGGGTTGCAGCAGGCCCGAACCCTCATCGAAGAGCTTTTGCGCATGCAAGGCCCCATCCGCGGAGGTGCGCCAGGCCGTGGTCAATTGCTGTGCACGCTGGTCCAGCGCGTGGCGTGCGCTGTAGGCGTTCTCGACGTCTTCCAGTGCGGTGAGCACGGCCTGTTCATATTGCGCGGCGGCGGCATCCAGCCGAGCGTCGCCAGCCTTGATGTTGGCCTGGATGCGGCCCCCTTCAAAGATCGGCAGCCTGACACCGGCTCCCCAGGCCGTGAAGCTGGAGGCGGCGGAGGGCAGGTTGCCGATCTCCAGGTGGCCGTCGTTGGACAGGAAGCCCAGGTAGAACTTGGGCAGGACCTCGGCCTTGGCGCTGCCCAGTCGGGCCGCCATCGCGCGCACCACGTTGGCACTGCCCCTGACGTCGGGGCGGCGCTCCAGCACGTCGGAGGGCAGGATGCCGGGCAGTTTGTCGGGGATGACGCTGGCATCGGCCGGGGCGCTGGCAGTGGGGCGGGGCAGGGCCTTGAGGGCTTCTGGCGTCTGACCGGTCAGGACCGCCAGGCGGCGCAGACGCGCACCCAACAGGCTTTGCAGCGGCGCTTGCATGGCCCCCAGGGCCTCGACGGCGGCCTTGCTGCGGTCGATGTCGTAGCGGGTGGCTTGCCCGGCATCGAAGCGCCCTTGCGCATAGCGTTGCAGGCGCTGGGCGGTGGTGATGCTGCGCGCCAGCACGTCCATGCGGCGCTCCAGGCTGCGTGCTTCGATGTAGTTGCTGGCGATGTCGCCGGCCACCATCATCTGGGCGCCATGCAGCTTCTCTTCATAAGCCAGCGCGGCCTGGCGCGCGGCCTCTGCATCGCTGCGGCGCGAGCCGAAGATGTCCACTTCCCAGGCGGCCGCGAAGCCGCTGCCGTTGAAGGAACTGATGGGGACGTTGACAGGCGGCAGGTTGACCGGGACGGGCAGCGGCACCGTGGGTGGGCTGACCTCGTTGAACTTCTGCCGGCCGGTGGCGCCGTATGCCATCAGCGTGGGGTAGAGCGCCGACTCGGCGGTGGTGACCACGGTGCGGGCCTCACGTACCCGGGCGATGGCCGCCCGGATATCGGGGTTGGCGGCCAGGCCCTGGTCGATCAACTGGATCAGCGTGGGGTCCGGGATGGTGTGCCACCAGGCGGCGATGTCGCTGCCTGTCGCCGCATCGGCGCTGGATGCCGTGGGCGCGTGATCGAAGGCCTTGGGGGTGGCCACGTCAGCGGGCATGTCCACCTTGATGGTGGTACAGGCGGCGAGGGTCAGGCACAGCATGGCCGCGAGGCTGCATGCACGAAGGGTCGGTGTGGAAATCATGAAAGGCTCACGAGGCATGCTGGTCATGGAAGGCGCGTGACTGGGTCGAGTCGGCCTTGGGCCGCGGACAGCAACACGGCCAGTGCGGTGGAGGCCACACGTGTGCGTGGGTTGTCTGCTCGGTCAATCAGGATCACGGGCACCAGCGCGCCCAGCACAATGCTGGCCACATCGGCATCGGCCAGGAAGCTCAGCTGTTTGACGAGCATGTCGCCGGTTTCGAGGTTGGGCACCACGAGCACGTTGGCTTGGCCCGCCACGGTTGAATCCGGGTTCTTTCGCCGGGCCACATCCGGGTTGATGGCGGCGTCGAATGACAAGGGGCCATCCACCAGTCCGCCGATGATCTGGTGGCGCTCCACCATCTTGCACAGGGCTGCGGCATCCATGGACGAAGGCAGGGCGCTGGTGACGGCGTCGGCCGCCGACAGGACGGCCACGCGCGGCTCGTCAAAGCCCAGCACGCGAGCCAGGTCGATCGCGTTCTGCACGATGTCGCGCTTGACCTCCAGCGTCGGCTGGACATGGATGGCCGCGTCGGTCACGATGAAGGGGCGAGGGTAGTCCGGCACATCCGCCACATAGGCGTGGGTGATTTCGCGGTGCTGCCGCAAGCCCCCTTCATGCGCGGTCACGGCCTGGAGCAGGGCTTCATGCGTGATCTGCCCTTGCATGATGGCGGCCACATCGCCTTCTCGGGCCAGGGCAACGGCCTGCCATGCCGCGGAAGTGGCCGAGGAGGCTTCCTCCCACTCGCAGCCGGACAGGTCCAGACCATGCGCTTGCGCCAGGGCTTCCAGGCGCGCACGCTGGCCAATCAGCAGCGGCTGGATCAGGCCGCTGCGGGCAGCATCCAGCGCGGCCATGAGGCTGTCCAGTGAATCCGGGTAGACCACGGCACAGCGGATGGCCGCAAGCGGCGTGGTCAGGGCCATCAATTGGGCAAAGCGCTCGTGGCGATGCAGGTGCAGTTCTGGCAAGGGTTGGGCTTCGCGCCGGACCTTCACGCTGGGTGCCATGACTTCGGCTTCGCCGGTGATGACGGGCTTGCCCAACTGGTTGCTGCAGAGGCAGTCCAGCAGCACCATGTTCTTGTCGCGCTTTTCCTTGACCGTGACGGTGACGGTGATGACGTCATCCAGGCCAACCGGCCGCACGAAGTGCAGTTGCTGGCCCACGTAGATGGTGCCAGGCCCCGGCAGCTTGGTGCCCAGCACGGTGGAGATCAGCGTGCCGCCCCACATGCCGTGCGCGATGACTTTGTGGAAGGGCGTGTCACGCGCATAGGCCTCGTCCAGGTGCGCCGGGTTGACGTCACCGCTGAGGATGGCGAACAACTCGATGTCGTCCTTGGTCAGCACGCGCGTCAAGGAGGCGCTGTCGCCGACGTTCAACTCGTCGTAGCAGCGGTTTTCCAGCATGACCGGGGTGTCGGCAGTAGGGCTCATGGCAGGGGTTGGTTCATTGTTCGTGCACGTATTCGCCGGGGGCGTCGGGCAGCTTCTTCTTTTGATCGGGCAGGCCCATGCGCGGGGGGGCGATCAGCCCGCTGGAGTGGCCCACGAGCCAGTTTTCCCAGGCGGGCCACCACGAGCCCTCCTGATGAGGCACCTCGGCCTGCCAGCGCTCAGGGGAGATGTAGCGCTCTTCGGGTGTGCGGCGGCGCAGCTGGAAGTGGCGATTGGGGTGTCCTGGCTCGCTGACGATGCCGGCGTTGTGGCCGCCACTGGTGAGCACGAAGGTGATGTCCAACGGCAGCAAATGGAGCTTGTAGACCGACTTCCAGGGGGCCACGTGGTCGCTGACCGTGCCCACCGCAAAGCAGGGGATGCGGATATCGGTGAACCAGATGGGCGCGCCGTTGACCTCGTAGCGACCGGTGGCCAGATCGTTGTGCAGGAAGAGCTTGTGCAGGTATTCGGAGTGCATGCGGGCGGGCATGCGGGTGGTGTCGGCGTTCCAGGCCATCAGGTCATTGGGCTTTTCGCGCTGGCCCAGCATGTAGTCCTTGAGGGCGCGCGACCAGATCAGGTCACTGGTGTGCAGCAGCTTGAAGGCCCCGGCCATTTGCGAGCCCTGCAGCACGCCTTGCTCGGCCATCATGGCCTCCAGCAGGTTGACCTGGCTGTGGTTGATGAACAGCAGCAACTCGCCGGCTTCGGTGAAGTCGCCCTGCGCGGCAAACAGCGAGATCGAAGCGAGGCGCTCGTCGCCGTCGCGGCCCATGGTGGCGGCGGCGATCTCCAGCATGGTGCCGCCCAGGCAGTAGCCCACGCTGTGGATCTTGCGATCGGGGATGACCTTGCTGATGGTGTCGATGGCGGCCATCACGCCATCGGCGCGGTAGGTCTCCATGCTCATGTCGCGGTCGGCGGTGGTCGGGTTCTTCCACGAGATCATGAACACCGTGTGGCCCTTGTCGACCAGGAACTTGACCAGCGAGTCGTGGGGCGACAGGTCCAGGATGTAGTACTTCATGATCCAGGCGGGCACGATCAGGATGGGCTCGGCGTGAACTTTCTCCGTGCTCGGGCTGTACTGGATCAGCTCGATCAAATGGTTGCGAAAGACCACCTTGCCCGGGGTGATGGCCACGTTCTCGCCGGGCTTGAAGGCGTCCACGCCGGCCGGCGGCAGCTTGTGGACGATGCGGTGCAGGTCATCAAGCCAGTTGAGCGCGCCACGGAACAGGTTCATGCCGCGCTCGTCCTGGGTGGCCTTGACCACGTCCGGGTTCATCCAGGGCACGTTGGACGGCGAGAAGATGTCCATCCATTGGCGCGCGGCAAAGGTGGCCACGTCCTCGTGCTTGTGGCTCACACCGGGCACGTCGCGCGTGGCGCGGTCCCAGGCGCGCTCCATGACCTGGAAGGTCTGTGCATACAGGTTGTAGGGCCAATGCTGCCAGGCGGCCGAGGCAAAACGGGGGTCCGAGCAGCAGATGCTGCCCTGCCTGCCGGGTTGCATGAGGTTGCCCGCGGCCTCTTGCGCGTCCTCCAGCGTGCCCTTGACCACGTCCAGTTGCTTGCCCGGCGAGATCGCCAGATGGGTCAGCCAGTCCAGGTACACCAGCATGCTGTGGATGGGCGAGACACCACCCATCATCTGCCCCATCTTGCCCTGCGTGTGGCGGTCGATCTTGTGAACCAGCTCCTGCCATTGCTCGGCGGGTGTGGGGGCGGCTTGCGTTTGCGGCTGCGCCTGGATTGGATTGCTCATGTGGGTCACCTTGTTTGGGGCATGTCAGCCTTGTCGGGCCAGCATGGAACGGAACCTTGTCAGGGCGATGAAAAGAAACAGCGCACCAGCCGCGGCCACTGCCAGCAACTGAGGCCAGACGATGTCCAGCCCCGCGCCGCGGTACAGCACGGCCTGCGTCATCTTCACGAACTGCGTGGTGGGCGATACCTGAACGATACGCTGAATCAGCTCGGGCATGCTTTCCACAGGCGTGGCCGCACCCGACAGCAGGTACAGCACCACATACACCGGCGCGGCCAGCAAGCCGAACTGCGGCATGGACGAGGCCAGGGTGGCCAGCAGAATACCCAGGGCCGTGACGGCAAACAGGTACAGGGCGGTGCCGGCAAGGAACAGCGGCACCGAGCCCAACAAGGGCACATGCAGCCACTCGTGCACCACCAGCCACAGCGACAGGCCCACGGCCAGCAGGATCACGCCCCCATTGGCCAGGATCTTGGCCATGGCGATCTCGCTGGGGCGCACCGGCATGACCAGCAAATGCTCGATGGTGCCGTGCTCGCGCTCGCGGATCACGGCGGCGCCCACCAGGATGATCGCCAGCACGGTCACGTTGGTCACGATCTGCATGACCGAGGTGAACCAGTGCGACTGGTTGTTCGGGTTGAACAGCACGTGCATCACTGGGGGCGCGGGCAACATGGATTCGATGCCCTGTTGGTGGAAGAAGTCCAGCAGCTCTTTGAGGAAGATCTGATTGAGGTAGACCACACCCAGGCCGGCCTGCGTCATGGCCGTGGCGTCCACCGTGACCTGGATCGAGGGCGCACGCCGGGCCAGTACATCGGCCTCGAAGCGCGGCGGGATGTCGATCACAAAGATGACCTCGCTGCTGTCCAGCGCGGGGCCGGCTTGCTGGTGGGTGATGTCCCGTGGCGGCTTGAAGTAGGGCGGGCGAATGGCATCGCGCAGCCGGCGCGACAGGGCCGAGTTGTCGCTGTCGATGATGCCCACCGAGGCGTTGGCCACTTCGGCTTTCACGCCCTTGGCCGTGCTGTAGATGGCCACCGTGAAGGCGAAGATGATCAAGGCCATCAAGGGCACATCGCCAAACAGGCTGCGCAACTCCTTGTTCGCCAGGCGGGACACATTGCGGCTCCATTGCCATACAGCTTCCCACATGGTGTCAGCCCTCCTGCTTTCTGACCAGCACGCGTGCCAGACCGAGGTAGAGCAGGCCAAAGCCCATCAGCGCGGCGTACATCGGCAGGAAGCTGCCAAAGCCCAGGCCTTTGGTGAAGGCCCCCAGGCTGATCAACTGGAACCAGGATGCCGGGAAGCCCTTGCCCACCCACAGGGCCGAGCCGGTCAAGGTGGACACCGGGTAGAGCAGGCCCGAGAAGTTCACCGATGGGATCAGGCAGATGATGGCCGAGGCAAAAGAGGCCGCCACCTGCGTTTGCAGGAAGGCCGAGATCAACAGACCCAGGGCCGTGGTGGCGAACACGAAGGTCAGGGCCCCCAGCGCCAGGGCAAAGAAGTCGCCCTTCAAGGGCACCTGCAGCAACACGATGGTCAGAAAGACCAGCGTCAGGAAGCTGGCCATGGCCAGTGCGATATACGGCAGTTGCTTGCCCAGCAGGAACTGCCCGACGCTGGCCGGCGAGGCGTACAGGTTGATGATGGAGCCCATCTCTTTTTCACGCACCACGCCCAGTGCGGTCAGCATGGCCGGGACGATGATCAGGCACAGCATCAGCAGGCCGGGTGTGGAGGCATAGATGCTGCGGAACTCCTGGTTGTACGAGAAGCGCGGCTCCAGGCTGGCAGGCAGGGGGGGGGGCACCAGGCCTGGTTGTTCGCGGGCAAAGCGCATGGCGTGTTCCATCACGATGCCCGTGGCATAACCGCGCACGTTCTCCGCGGTGAAGGGACCGGCACCATCAATGTAGAAGGCCACCTCGGGGTGGCGCCCGCCAATCAGGTCCCGGCCATAGTTGGGCGGGATCTCGACCACCAGCGACACATCGTGCGACTGCAGCACGCGGTTGATGTCGGCCATGTCGCGCAAGGGCGCGTGCTCGTCGAAATACCGTGAGCCGGCAAAGTGCTCGATCAGCTGGCGACTGTCATGGCTCTGATCGTGATCGAGCACCGAGAAGGCCACGTGTTCGATGTCGAACGAGATGCTCCAGGCCGCGGTCACCAACAAGATGATCGGGCCCAGCAGCGCAAAGGTCAGGCGGATGGGGTCGCGCTTGAGCTCCATGGCTTCGCGCCGCGCAAAGGCCCACATGCGCGACAACCACAAGAGCAGGCCGATGTGCCTGGTGCGGGCTGGTGCCGTGCGGGGCGAGGCCGGGGCTGATTCATCAGGCTTTGTCGCAGGCACTTGGGACGTCGCCTTCACCGTGGCAGCGGCCTGCGCCACCTGCACGGTTTCATCGGCCGCTTCGAGGTAGGCAATGAAGGCCGTCTCCAGCGAGTCGGCCCGCTTGCTGTCACGCAAGGCCTGGGGCGAACCCACGGCCAACACGGTGCCCCGGTGCATCAGCGAGATGCGGTCGCAACGCTCGGCTTCGTTCATGAAGTGGGTGGACACGAAGATGGTCACGTGCTCTTCGCGTGACAGCTTGGCCAGCTGGCGCCAGAACATGTCGCGCGCGGCCGGGTCCACGCCTGAGGTTGGTTCGTCCAGGATCAGCACCTCGGGGCGGTGCAGGCAGGCGGCGGCCAGTTGCAGGCGCTGGCGCATGCCCAGCGACAGTTGCATGGGTTTGGCGTCCGCATGGTCGACCAGGTCAAAGCGCTGCAGGCCGTCTTCGATGGCGGCATCGGCCGCCGGCCCTTCCAGTTGATACAGCCGGGCATGCAGCGTCAGGTTCTGGCGCACGCTCAATTCTTCATACAGCGAGAAGGCTTGAGACATATAGCCCACGCGCATGCGCGTGCTCAGGTCGTGCGCATTGATGGGCTGGCCTAGCAGCATGGCCTGGCCATCGCTGATGTCCAGCAGGCCCGTCAGCATCTTCATCGTGGTGGTCTTGCCGCAACCGTTGGAGCCCAGGAAGCCGAAGATCTCGCCCCGCTCGATGCGAAAGCTCACGTCGTTGACGGCGATGAAGTCCCCAAAGCGTCGCGTGAGCCCCTTGGCCTCGATGGCCGGTGGCCCGTCCGTGGTTTCACGCGGCGGGATCACCAGCGCTTCACCGCTGCCGCGCTTGTCGGGCGGCAGCATGGCGATATAGGCGGCTTCGAGCGTTTTCTCGGGCGTACGTTCCAGCACCGCATGCGTGTCGTCAAACACCAGAATGCGGCCGGCGTCCATGGCGACCAGGTACTCGAAGCGCTCGGCTTCTTCCATATAGGCTGTGGCGACGATCACCGTCATGCCCGGGCGCTCCTGGCGCAGCGTTTCCACCAGCGACCAGAACTGGCGCCGCGACAAGGGGTCCACCCCCGTGGTGGGCTCATCCAGGATCAGCAGATCGGGGTCGTGCACCAGCGAGCAGCACAGGCCGAGCTTTTGCTTCATGCCACCTGACAACTTGCCAGCCGGCCGGCCGCGGAAAGGCGCCAAGCCGGTGGCGTCCATCAGGCGCTGGATGCGGGACTCGCGTTCCGCTGCGCCTTGCCCGAAGAGCCTGGCAAAGAAGTCGATGTTCTCGGCCACCGACAGGGTGGGGTAGAGGTTGCGGCCCAGGCCCTGGGGCATGAAGGCCACGCGCGGGGCCAGTTGCGCCCGGTTGTCGGCCTGCGCAATGTCCAGCCCAAGCACCTCGACCTGGCCATGCTGCAGGCGCTTGACCCCTGCGATGATCGACAGCAGCGTGGACTTGCCCACGCCATCGGGCCCGACCAGGCCAATGGTCTTGCCGGCAGGCAGCGCCAGGTTGACGTGGTCCATGGCCCGTGTGGCGCCATAGGTGTGCCCCAGATCCGTGATCCGGACAGCCAGATCCTGGCAGGTGTCCACGGCTGGGGCGGCTGGAGGCCGGTTCATGTTAGTGGCCCTGGCTCAGTTCTTGGTGGTGTCCACCGGCGGCAACTTGACGGCCAGGTTGTCCGGCCACTTCACCGACTTGTCTGCGCGCACAAAGCCATAGCCCGTCAACCCCGCCTTCACATACGCTGCATATTGCATGGCGACCTCAGTGGGCACCTTGAGCTTGACGCGGTAGACCAGCTTGTCCCGCTCTGAGGTGGTCTCCACATACTTGGGCGTGAACTGGGCTTCGGCCGCCACAAAGGACACGCGCGCGGGGATGGTGAACTGCGTGGCCGCATCCAGCACGATGCGGGCCTCGTCGCCCACTTGCAGCCTGCCGGCAATCGAGGTGGGCAGGAACACCGTCATGTGCACATTGGACGTGTCCAGCAAGGTGGCCACGCGCCCGCCGGAGGGGATGACCGAGCCGGGCTCGACCACGCGGTATTCGATGCGGCCATTGACCGGCGCGCGCAGGCTCATGTCCTCGATGGCGATGTCCAGGCGCTTCATTTGCGCCTCGGCTTCGGACCTGGCTGCGGTGGCCTCGCCAATGGCGGCCGTGGCCACCATCACCCCGGCGTTCTCGCCGTCACGCTGGGCCTGCCTGCGCTCAACTTCTGCACCGGACACCAGCGCGTCCTGCTTCAACCTGGTGGTGTGGTCCAGCTCCAGCTGGGCGATGCGCGCCTGCACCTTGCGCACTTCCGTCTCGGCGGCCGCACGCGACATGGCCTGGCTGGCACGCTGGCGAGCGGCTTCCACGGCGGCGCGCTGTGCGACCAGTTCGGTGCTGTCCTGGCGGGCAATCAGGTCGCCGGCCTTGACCAGATCCCCTTCGTTGACTGGCAACGCGATGATGCGGCCGGGGTACTTGGCCGCGATCTCGATGCGCTCGACTTCCAGCCGGCCATTGCTGCGGATCAGCCCCGCAGGGATCGGGTCATGGTGGCTGTTGACCCACCAGGCCACGCCACCTGCGGCAAAGACGGCGGCGGCCAGGATCAGCCAGGTGGTGGTTTTCTTGCTCATGGCGTGCAGGGCAGGTTGGCAGCGCTCAGCAACTGGGCGCGAAGATGGGGGGCGAGCACGTCAAGTAACTGCTCGACGCGTTGTGGGGTGATGGCGTCCCATTGCAGGCGGCGCATCAGGACCGAGTCTGCAAGACGCAGGCAGATGAATTGATGAAGCAGAAAAAAGGACAGGGTGCGCGCATGGAAGTCATCGGGTGAGCGTTGCATGATGCGCGCCACCACCTCGTTGAGGCTGCGCTGCACGGGCTCGACCACTTGTGCAAAAACGCGCTCGAAAGCTTCACCGTGTTCGGTCTGTGCCCGCAGGAAGAACTGCACCCAGCTCCCGGGTACCTTGTCTGCCAGCAGCAGCCGGGTCTCGTCCAGCAGGAAGTCGACCGTCAGATCGATCAGGCGCTGCACGTCCGAGGTGAGCGCGCTCTGTTCGCGCAGCCTGGCCAGTGGCCCGGCTTGTTCCTGCTCGATGAAGCTGGCGAGGTGCCCCGCCGCCTGCGCATACAGGTCTTCTTTGGTGCCGAAGTAATAAGGGATGGCGCCCAGGTTCATGGACGCGGCCTGCGCAATCATCCGGGTCGTGGTTGCATCAAAGCCATGCCGGCCAAACAGATCCAGCGCGGCCAGGACCATGCGCTCGCGGGCGAGGGCGCCCCGGCTGGCTTCTGTGGATCGCGGGGATGTCATGACCGATGCGCCCTGGTTGATGCCTGTGCATTTTGAATTCAGTCGATCGTATGACTTTGATTTGAGTTGGGCTTGATCGGGATCAACCTGGTTCGCTATGCGATGGTGCGCCGCAGCATGAATGTCGCCTCTTTACCAAAGGAGGCGAGTTTCTCCACGCTGATCTGGGCCGCTGCGGCCGTGGCGGGCTCAAACCCATGCCGACGCCAGAAAGGCACCGAGCCCTGCACGGCGATCAGCCCCATGGACGCCAGCTTTCGGGTTCGGGCAAGCTCGTTTGCCCTGAGCAGCATCGAACTGGCCAGGCCCATGCCGCGTGCATCGGGGTGGATGGCCAGATCGTGAAGGTATAGCCAGTCCGGGTTGCATGGCTTACGCCAATCGGGGGCGTGCAATGCAGGCAACTGATCCCCTTCAATGGGTAGGCAGACCAGATAGGCCAGCAGCCCCCTGGGGCCCGGCGTCACCCAGCAACTGCCTGGTGCGGCCCTCAACTTCGAGGTGAATGCCGCTTTCGGTTCGTGAAATTCGCTGCTGTAGCAGGTGCTTTGCAGGTGGATGACGGCATCAAGGTCCTCTTCCCGCATGAGTCGGGGCAGGTTGTTGATGGGTATCAAAGGCGTCATGGCAGTCTGAAATTGGCGTGGATGGCAGCGGCGCACTCGTCGAGAGCCACAAAACAGCCCTCATCTACCGGGGGATGGTGGAATCCCGAATCCGGGTGGTATTTTTTACGTCAATGGTTACCCTGGGTTTGATGTTTTTGGACGTCCTTTGAGCCCCTTTCATCCCCGAAGCAGGGGGGGTGAGGAAATCGGCGCTCGGGCAACATTAATCGCACATCAACACCGCTTTGCTCGATAGCAGCAAGCAACACCACTAGGAGCATCGAAATGCAAAAAGCCCTGTCGTTCCGCACGATCGCTGTCGCAACCGCACTGGTCGCTGCCGGCGCATCGGCTCACGCCAACCTGACCATCCCCTCCAACAGCCTGGTTGCCAATTCGGTTCAAGCTTTCTCGCAAGAGTCTCTGGACGCCTTTGAAGTGGGCGGCGTGACCGTGGCCCCTCTGGGCAACGCCACTGCTGTGGACGGCGTGGCTGGCGCTTTCAGCTTCCCCATCACCTCCATCACCATCAACAACTCTCTGAAGATCGCTTCCGGCGATGCCAAGGGTTCGGCGCTGGAAATCTCGCGTATCGCCCGTAACGTGGGCAAGGTTGGCGTCACGGTGGCCAACTTCACCATCAACTACACCACCAAGCAAGTGCTGGCTGACACCACCCCCCTGGGCGGCACGACGACCAAGCAAGCTCCCCTGTACAACTTCAACGTTGCGACGCCCCTGGGCATCAAGTACAAGTTCCCCCTGACCATCACTGGTCACGAAGTGCTGGACCAACTGACCCTGACGCCTGAAATGAACGCCACGATGAAGTCGTCGCTGGCCCTGACGCCCGTTCTGGCCGCCGCTCTGGACTCCATCACCACGTTCGGTACCCTGACCCAGGACATCCTGGTCAAGCTGCGCGACAAGCCTGTGTCCACCACGCTGTACGTTCCTCAGTAATTCCTGATCGTCGGATCTCATGGCAGGGGTGAGCCCCTGCCTGTCTCGAGAAGCTCTTTGGGTCCTGCAAACGGTTGTATTGTTTGCAGGACTTGTTTTTTGGCAACGCCGATTGCGTGTGATGCAATGCGTCGGCTTGTTGGTGCAGACTGCGAGCATATCGGGCACATGTTCGTAGAGGTTTCCCAAACATGATCACGTATCAACGTTCTAAATCCTGGCAAATGGCGGCTGCAGGGCTGGCGATCGCGGTCGCAGGTGGCGCAGCTTATTGGTGGTTTGGTCACAATGACGGCGACCACGAGGGCGTCTTGCTGGCCAACAGCAAGGGGGCGCCATCTGGCTGGTTGCAGCCCGGCGTGGGCAATGACGACCCGGCTGCGGCGCTCAAGCCCTCGGTGCTGTCCGACGGCCGCCCCTCTGATATCCAGCCCGATGACTGGACTATCCTCAATCAGGTGCTCGACAAGATGGGCGCGCAGAAGTCCGAGGCGACACGCATCGTCGGCTACCTGCGCTACCAGCACACCTTCGAGGCCTGGCAGACCCTGGACGAGACCAATGACGCCAAGAAGCGCCAGCGCATGGCGCAGGCCCTGTTGAGCGAGTTGCCTGATCGCCTGGCTGGCGGCGAGTTCACGCCCATCGAGGCCAACCTGATGAGCGCTGTCTTGCTGGCCGATGTTGAGACCGACGAGGCCAAGCGCAACCAGCGCCTGGAAGAGCAGCAGGCCAAGCTCAACGCGATCATGCCGATGAGCGAGGACGAGCAGCAGATGCTGGCCAAGAACCGCCAGATCGAGCTCAAACGCCGTCAGGCCACCGCCTTTGCCGAATGGCAGGCCAAGACCAATCCCGCCGAACGCACCCAGGCCAAGCTGGAGCAGGCCATGGAAGAGATTCGCCGCGCCTACAACAGCGGTGAGTTCTGAGCATCGGGCACAACCTGATCAGGTTAAGTGTTTGTGCTGAGTAGTTGGTAGAACCCCTGATGAAACCCCCGCGAACATACTAGGTGGCAACCCTAGGTTTGCGGGTTTTCTTCACGCTTTTCGCCACCCCTCCCCCCGAGGCAAGGGGGCGTGCGAAAAACGTGGGTGGGGCACCATTCTTACTACACCAACACGCCTTGCACGAAGCAAGCAAACCGACCCGATTAGGAGTTCTCGAGATGCGTTTTTCTACCCTGTCCCTGCGCTCTGTTTCCATCGCTGCAGCGCTGGTTGCCGCCACGGCTTCGGCTCACGCCGGCCTGACGATCCCCACCAACGCGCTCGTGGCCAACTCGGTGCAGAAGTTCTCTTCCCTGGCCATGGACGCCTTCAGCCTGCAAGCCGTGGCGGTCAGCGCGCTGGGTAACGCCACGCCCATTGGCGATGCCGGTGACACTTTCAATTTGCCCATCACGACGATCACCATTGGTTCCGGCCTGAAGATCGAAAAGGGTGATGCACGCGGTTCCGCTTTGCAGTTCGGCCGCACCTTCAAGGGTGTGGACTACGCTGTCACGCTGGCCAACTTCACCATCAACTACGTGAGCAAGCAAGTGCTGGCCGACGTGTCCATCAAGGGCACCGCCTCCACAACCGCCAGCCGCGTGGTTCAGCAAGCCATCTACAACTACAACACCGAAGCCGCCCTGGGCATCAAGTACAAGTTCCCCCTGACCATCACGGCTCACGAAGTGCTGGACAAGCTGTTCCTGACGGAAGAAACCAAGGACTCCTTCATGATCGGCCTGAAGTTGCCTACTTACAACCGCGCTGTGCTGGACGAAACCGACTTCGGCACCCTGACGCAGGACATCGTGGTGAAGTTCCGTGCCAAGCCCGTGTCGATGACGCCTTACGTGCCCGCTCCTTGATATTGATTTGAGATTGATCTCTCCTTGTGCGTGCCGCGCGTCTGACTGAAGTCAGGCGCCGAGCATGTTTCCCCTGAGTGGGGTGCAGCCTGCAGAATCCGGGTCTTCAAGCCCGGCCGTCTGCAGGCTGTTTTGTTTTGCGATAGTTTACGAAGCAGCAAGACGCACCGTGTCAGCCTCAGGGCCTCCCGCGGCGTTCTTAGGTAAGGGCAGGGCTTGTTGCTGGGGCGATGCGGTGTCGACCAGGCAGGCCTTCATACCAATGGGGTGTTCATGTCTTCTGTGAACTGGATCAGGCGCTCGGCTCGCCGGCTTGGCGTGGTGGCGTTGTCGCTGGGGCTCACCGCGGGCCTTGGGCTGCCGATGCCAGCTGGCGCAGCCAATGAGGCCCGTGCCCCAACCCTGGAGGGGCAGCGCTTTGAGGGCACCGTGAACCTGGCTGACCGCAACTTGCGCCTCAACGGCCTGGGCTTGCGTGGCGTGGCGTGGATCAAGGCCTTCGTTGCTGGCTTGTACCTGTCTGCGCCGAGCAAGGATGCGGCCCAGATCCTGGCCATGCCGGGGCCCAAGCGCATCAGGCTCAAGATCATGCTCAATGCGCCCAGCCACGAATTGACCCGCTCGCTGGTGGGCCGCATCGAGGACCATGAATCCGAGGCCGTGCGCGCCAAGCTGGGCGAGCGCCTCACCGGGCTGGGCACCCTCATCGACAGCGTGGGAGACCTCAAGCCAGGTGATACGCTGGACCTCGACTTCATTCCTGACAAAGGGGTCAGCCTGCGGCTCAATGACAAGGTGATCGGTCTGCCCGTCTCCGGGGATGACCTTTATCGCTGCGTGCTCAAGATTTTTGTGGGCGAGCACCCGGTGGACCGCCGCATGAAGGAAGGCCTGCTGCGTGGTGGCTATTGATCTCGGCTCGGATCCGCATCTGGACCGTTTTGTCGACGCCATCTGGCTGGAAGATGGCTTGAGCGCCAACACCCTGGCGGCTTACAGGCGTGATCTACAGGGGCTCAGCGCCTGGCTGGGTGAACAAGCCTCCGGGCGCACGCTGGTTCATGCGAGTGAGGCCGATCTGCAGGCTTACGCCGCCGCGCGTCACGAGGGCTCGCGGCCTTCGTCGGCAGGGCGGCGCCTGAGTGTGTTCCGGCGCTTTTACCGCTGGGCCCTGCGTGAAGGGCTGTGTGCATCTGATCCCACCGTGCGCATGGACGCACCCCGACAACGCATGCGCCTGCCGGGCACCCTGAGCGAACACCAGGTCGAGGCCTTGCTGGCCGCCCCCGACATCCATGAATCCCTGGGCCTGCGGGACCGGGCGATGCTGGAATTGCTCTACGCCAGCGGCTTGCGCGTCAGCGAACTGGTCGAGCTGAAGTCGGTCCATGTCGGCCTGAATGAAGGAGTGCTGCGCATCCTGGGCAAGGGCAGCAAGGAGCGCCTGGTGCCCTTTGGCGCCGAGGCCGGCGAGTGGCTGCAGCGCTACCTGGACAAGGGCAGGCAGATGATCCTGGGCAGCCAGGTCAGTGAGGCCTTGTTCGTCACCGGGCGTGGTGGCCCCATGACCCGGCAGATGTTCTGGAAGCTCATCAAGAAATACGCTGTGCTGGCGGGCATCACCCAGCCGCTGTCACCGCACACCTTGCGGCACGCTTTTGCCACACACCTGCTCAACCACGGTGCCGATTTGCGCGTGGTGCAGATGCTGCTGGGGCACGCGGACATCTCGACCACGCAGGTCTACACCCATGTGGCGCGTGAGCGCCTGCGGCAGTTGCATGCGCGGCACCATCCACGCGGCTGAGCCGCTCAGCCTGCCCCGAGCAGAAAAGCCAGTTCTTCTGTCGTGAAGCCGGCGGCCCTGCGTGCGGCTTCGTTGAAGGGCGGGCGCAGCCGGGGGGCTTCGTATCGTTGAACCAGCTGGGGGTAGAGCGCAACGGCGTCTTCGCCGCGCTCCTGGCACAGGTGGTGAAACCAGCGGTTGCCGATGGCCACATGCCCCACCTCGTCCCGCAGGATGATGTCCAGGATCTCGACGGCGCGGTGGTCACCAGCGCGGGTCAGCTTGTCCTGAATGAGCGGGGTGGCATCCAGCCCGCGTGCTTCCAGGGTGCGCGGCACCAGGGCCATGCGGGCCAGGATGTCGTCCTTGGTTTTGTCGCACATGGCCCAGAGCCCGTCGTGTGCATC
This sequence comes from Aquabacterium sp., assembly GCF_016195855.1. Classification (GTDB taxonomy): domain Bacteria; phylum Pseudomonadota; class Gammaproteobacteria; order Burkholderiales; family Burkholderiaceae_C; genus Aquabacterium. The sequence goes on along the minus strand of NZ_JACPYU010000020.1, from coordinate 17,498 downwards.
GAAGTCGCCGTAGTCATGGCCCAGCGATTGCAGGTGTTCGCGCAGCAGATTGAAGTGCAGGGCTTCTTCGGCCGCCACCTGCAGCCAGTCCATGTAGAACGCCGTGGGCATGCCCGCAAAGCGCCAGACCGCATCCAGCGCCAGGTTGATGGCATTGAACTCGATGTGGCAGATGGCATGCAGCAGGGCGGCGCGGCCTTCCAGCGTGAAGGGTGAGCGTGAGGGGACCTGTGTGGCGGAGACCAGCAAGGGGCGGGCAGGGCGGCCAGGCATGATCGCGGCCTGCTCGGCGGTCAGCGCCAGTTGCGCCTGCCGATCGGCTTCGCTCAGTGCGGGCACCGCCGCCTTTCCCGTGGCTTCTTGCGCAAGCTGATGGGCTGCCCGTGCAGCCAGGGCTTTGTCGTGCGGGTCGCAGATCAGCAGGATCTGCAAGGCTTGGTCTCTGAGGCTCATGCGCTTATTGTGCGCCGCCCCGCACCTTGCTCAGCCCAGTTACTCCGCCCAGGTCACCCAACCCATGTTGGCCGAGACGAGGATGAAGATGCCAAAGGCAATGCGGTACCACGCAAAGGGCACGAAGTCGTGGCTGGAGACATAACGGATCAGCCAGCGCACACACAGCCATGCAGACACAAATGCGAAGACCAGGCCCACGCTGAACAGCGGGAGGTCGTCCACGGACAACAGGGCGCGGTCCTTGTAGAGGCTGTAGACGCCCGCGCCAATCAAGGTCGGGATGCCCAGGAAGAAGCTGAAGTCGGTGGCTGCTTTGCGCGACAGGCCCATGAGCATGCCGCCGATGATGGTGGCGCCGGAGCGGCTGGTGCCGGGGATCAAGGCCAGGCACTGGATCACGCCCACCTTCAGGGCGTCCATCAGGCTCATGTCGTCAACCGTTTCGACGCGCTGTTGAGGGCGCTGGGCGGCAAAGCGCTCCGCAATCAGGATGATCACGCCCCCTAGGATGAAGGTCGTGGCCACGACGGTGGCGGTGAAGAAATGGGCCTTGATGGCCTTGCCGACCGCCAGGCCCATGACCACCGCGGGCAAGAAGCCGACGAGCACATTCAGGGCAAAACCTTGGGCCTTGGGGTCAGAGAACAGGCCCGAGACCGTGTCCTTGACGCGTTGCAGGTAGACCAGGATCACGGCGAAGATGGCGCCCGTCTGGATCGCGATCTCGAAGACCTTGGCCTTGTCCGCGCCCGTGCTGCGCGCGAAGTCAAGCAGGGAGTCAGCCAGGATCAGGTGGCCGGTACTGGAGATCGGCAGGAACTCGGTGAGCCCTTCCACAATGCCCATCAGGGCAGACTTCATGAACAGCACGATATCCACGTTCGACTTCCCGCTAGAGCCAATTGGTGCGGCATCTTAGGACAGCCAGGCGTAGGGCATTAGCCGAGCGCTCCCCAGGGACAGGGGGGCTTGTCTAAACTGCACCACATGTCTGCTGCTTTGAATACCTCTCCTTTACAGAACTTTGCCTGGTCGCCCGAGCCTGGCAAGTGGCTCAATCGCTTCGTGCAATTGAGTGAGCAAACCCAGGCCCGGTGGCAGACCCCGCTGGGTGTCAACTGGCAGGGCGATCCCTTGCCCATGCCGCGCTGGGTGGCCGTGAACCAGGGCCTGGCCAGCGACATGGGTTGGCCTGCGCATTGGCATCTTGGCGACGAACGGGGTGAAGCCCCTGCAGCCCTGACGGTGTTCAGTGGCAACGGGATCTGGCCAGGCATGGCGCCGTTCACCTCGGTTTACAGCGGGCATCAGTTCGGTGTGTGGGCAGGGCAGCTGGGCGATGGCCGCGCCTTGCTGCTGGGTGAGCTCGATTCGCCCATCGGGCCCCAGGAGATCCAGCTCAAGGGCGCGGGCGCCACGCCCTATTCCAGGCGGGCGGACGGCCGGGCGGTGCTGCGCTCGTCCATCCGCGAGTACCTGTGCAGCGAGGCCATGCATGGGCTGGGCGTCCCCACCACGCGGGCCTTGAGCCTGGTGGCCTCCCCTCAACCCGTGCGCCGCGAGACGGTTGAAACCGCGGCAGTGGTGGCCCGTGTGGCCCCCAGCTTCATTCGTTTCGGGCACTTCGAGCATTTCGCCTACAGCGGGGAGCCGGGGCACCATGACGCCTTGCAGGCCTTGGTGGATTTTGTCGTGACACACCATTACCCCCAGCTGGCGGATGCGCCCCAACGGGCGCTGGCCTTGCTGGATGCCGTGGTGGCGCGCACAGCCGAGCTGATGGCCCATTGGCAGTCCGTGGGTTTTTGCCACGGGGTGATGAACACGGACAACATGTCCATCCTGGGCCTGACCATCGACTACGGGCCCTTTGGCTTCCTTGATGCCTTCGACCCCAACCACATCTGCAATCACTCGGATGACCATGGGCGTTACGCCTGGAGTAACCAGCCGCAGATCGGCTACTGGAACCTGCGTGCCCTGGCCCAGGCCTTGTTGCCCCTGATCCCTGAGGCCAAGGACGATGCCCAGGTCGTGATCGATGTGCTGCAGACCTACGAGCAACGTTTCCCGAAGGCCATGCGTGCCCGCTGGCGTGCCAAGCTGGGCTTGCAGGCCGAGCAGGACAGCGATGGCGAACTGGCCTTGGCGCTGCTGCAAGCCATGGCCGCAGGCAAGGCAGACTTCACCATCACCTTCCGCCGCCTGTGCGATTACCGTGCCGAGCTGCCGCCAGACCATGCGGCCAACGCGCCGGTGCGGGACCTGTTCCTGGACCGCGCCGCTTTTGATGCCTGGGCCCAGCTTTATGCGGCAAGGTTGAAAGCCGAATGCAGCGTGGACGCCGAGCGTGCGCAGCGCATGCGCCGCGTCAACCCGGTCTACGTCTTGCGCAACCACATGGCTGAAGTGGCCATCCAGCGTGCGCAAAAGGGCGACTACAGTGAGGTCCAGCGCCTGCATCAGCTTCTGCAGCGGCCGTTCGACGAGCAGCCCGGTGCAGAGGCCGACGCAGGTTTCCCGCCCGAATGGGCCCAGGCCATTGAGGTGTCCTGTTCATCATGAGCGACTACAAAGTCAAGAAGTCAGATGCCGAGTGGCGTGAGCAACTCGATCCCATGGATTACCGGGTCACGCGGCAGGCCGCCACCGAGCGCGCCTTCACCGGTCGCTATTGGGATCATTTCGAGAACGGGGCCTACAAGTGCATCTGCTGCGGCGCCAAGCTGTTCGAGTCCGAGACCAAGTTCGATGCGGGTTGTGGCTGGCCCAGCTACTACCAGCCTGCCCAGGACGGCATCGTCGAGCGGGTCATGGACCACAGCCACGGCATGGTCCGCGTCGAAGTGCGTTGCCAGAACTGTGGCGCGCACCTTGGTCATGTCTTTGATGACGGCCCCCAACCCACAGGTGAGCGCTTCTGCATCAACTCTGCCGCGCTAGACTTCGTGCCGCGCGACGCTTGATCGCGGTAACTCGCGGCCCCGCATGTGGGTCGCCATCGTCATGAAGATCTTTTTCGACCTGCTGCCCATCATCCTGTTCTTTGCCAGCTTCAAATGGGCAGAAGGGCACAAGGCACAAGCCGCGCAGTGGATGACCCAGTACCTGGGCTTTGCGGTATCGGGTGGCACCGTGGGCACGACCGAGGCGCCCGTGCTGCTGGCCACCGTGGTGGTCATCGTGATGACCCTGCTGCAGATCGTGGTGCTCAAGGCGCTGCGCAAGCCTGTGGACAAGATGCTCTGGGCGGGCCTGGTGATCGTGGTGGTGCTGGGTGGCCTGACCTTGTGGTTCCACGATGAGACCTTCATCAAATGGAAGCCCACCGTCATTTACTGGCTGATGGCCGGCGGCTTCTTTGTCACCGAGATCGTGCTGGGCCGCAAGATGCTGGCGCAGATGATGGGTGGCCAGATCGATGCACCTGACGCCGTGTGGCGCAAGCTGGGCTGGGCCTGGGTGCTGTTCTTTGTCGGCATGGGGGTGCTCAATCTGTGGGTGGCCTTCAACTTCCCGCTGGACACCTGGGTGAACTTCAAGATGTGGGGCAGCCTGGGCCTGACCTTGGGATTTACCCTGGCGCAGGGCTTGTATCTGGGGCGCCACATGGTGCCCGAGAAGGCCGGCGAATCAGACTGAACTTATTGTCACGAAAGGGCTCCATCATGAGCAGTGCGTCCATCACCGCCAGTCAGCTGGAAGCCGCGCTGTGCAAGGCTTTGCAACCCGAAGCCTGCACAGTGACGGATGACAGCGCTCAGCACGCGGGGCATGCAGGCGCCAATGGCACGGGCTCAGGCACGCACTTCTCGGTGCATGTCCGGGCTCGTTGCTTCAACGGTTTGTCACATGTTCAGCGTCATCGGCTTGTGTATGATGCCCTGCGCGATTTGATTGCTCAGGGCGTTCACGCTCTGGTCATCAAAGCCGAGCCCGTCTGAATCATTCTTAAAAGCTTTATCTGCTCATCATGAAGACTTCTCGTATCGCCAAGGCTGCCATGCTGGCCGTGTCGCTCTCGCTGGCCGCTCCGCTGGCGTTCGCGCAAAACATCGCAACCGTCAATGGCAAGGCCGTGCCCAAGGCACGCGTGGACGCCATGCTCGAACAGATCCTCAAGCAACAGCAGCCTGGCCAGCCCGCCACGCCCAAGACGCCTGAGCTCGAGCAGAAGGTCAAGGACGAAATCGTGCTGCGCGAAATCTTCCTGCAGGAAGCCGAGCGTCGTGGTCTGCAGGGCTCTGCCGACTACAAGACCCAGATGGAGTTTGCGCGTCAGTCCATCCTGATCCGCGCGCTGTTCCAGGACTTCGAAAAGAAGAGCCCCACGACCGAGGCCGAAGCCAAGGCTGAGTACGACAAGATCAAGGCCGCCAACGGTGACAAGGAATACCGCGCTCGCCACATCCTGGTCGAGAAGGAAGAAGATGCCAAGGCCCTGATCGCGCAGATCAAGGCCGGCGCCAAGTTCGAAGACCTGGCCAAGAAGAACTCCAAGGATCCGGGCTCTGCCGAAAACGGTGGCGATCTGGACTGGGCCAACCCCGGCAACTACGTGCCTGAGTTCTCTCAAGCCCTGACCAAGCTGGACAAGGGCCAGATGACCGACACCCCGGTCAAGTCGCAGTTCGGCTACCACATCATCAAGCTGGAAGACGTGCGCTCCACGCAGTTCCCCGGCTTCGACGAGGTCAAGGGCCAGATCATCCAGCGCCAGAACCAGGCCAAGCTGGCCAAGTTCCGCGAGGACCTGAAGGCCAAGGCCAAGACGGACTACAAGTTCGGCAACTGATCTCGGCGGTTTCGCCCAAGAAGAAAGCCTGCACACATGTGCAGGCTTTTTTCATGCCTCGCGGCGTTCAGGCCTTCTTGCGAAAAACCAGGTCCCACACGCCATGGCCCAGGCGCAGGCCACGGTTCTCGAACTTGGTCAGCGGCCGGTAGGCGGGCTTTTCAGCGTAGCCTGATGCCGTGTTGGCCAGATCGGGGTTGGCGCCGAGTACTTCCAGCATCTGCTGGGCATAGGGCTCCCAATCGGTGGCGCAGTGCAGGTAACCGCCAGGTGCCAGGCGGGTTAAGAGCTTGGCCACCAGTGGGGCCTGGATGAGGCGGCGCTTGTTGTGTTTCTTCTTGTGCCAAGGGTCGGGGAAAAAGATGTGCACGCCGGCCAGCGAGTTTGGCGCGATCATGTGTTCCAGCACTTCAACCGCGTCATGGCGGATCAGGCGCAAGTTGCCCAGGTTCATCTCACCGATGTGCTTGAGCAGGGCCCCAACGCCAGGCTCGTGCACTTCGCAGCCGATGAAGTCGGTGTCGGGCAAGGCCTGCGCGATCTTGGCCGTGGCATCACCCATGCCGAAACCGATCTCCAGCACGACAGGCGCTTGCCGGCCGAAGGTGGCGGCCAAGTCCAGTGGCTGCTCGGCGTAGGGCAGCACAAAGCGGGGCCCCAGTTCAGCCAGCGCGCGCGCCTGTCCTTCGGTGGTGCGGCCGGCGCGCATCACATAACTGCGGATGGAGCGGGGGTGTGCCGGGCCTGCCTCGGTGGCGTCGATGGCCGTGTCTTCTGGAGTGGGGGTGGGGTCGCTGCTGGACATGCGCAAATCAGGTTCGAAAACAAGTCAAGGCCGAGAGTGTGCCTGAAGTCTTCAGCCTCGCTGGCGCGGGGTGGCTTTGTGATTTATGCACGTTTGCATATTTTTCATATTGCCCCATACCCCTGTATATAGATTGATTTGGCCCTGTGCGTATTTCACGAGCGTTGCTTTTTATTGCAATTGATGGGGGTCTTCGCTAGGTATGGATGCACCCTGTTCAAGGGGAATCGATGCATGATTGATCCAACAGACACGCATTTCGAGGAGTTATTCTCGTGAACATCTTCAAATATTCCTTTAAGGCCGCCGGCCTCGCCGCCGTGACCACCCTGGCCATGTCCGCCTCGGCCAACGCCTTGACGCTGGACACCACCTTCCTGCAGGCCAATTCGGTCTTTGCGCTTTCTCAGGATGCGCTGGACGCGATGTCGGCTGCCAGCACCAGCATGTCGGCGTTGGGTAACGCGAGCGCTGCCGCATCGACCACGTCGGCAACGGGCGACCTGTTGCCTGCCTTCAATCTGCCTGTGACCAAGGTGGACGTGTCGCTGGGCCTGCCGCCGTTCTCTCCCCTGGTTTCACCAAACTGGGGCGATGCGACGGGCTCGGCCTTGGCCATTACCCGTGGCTCCAAGTCAGTGGTATTGGCCAATTTCGTGATCGATTACTCAAAAGATCTGGTCCTGGCTGATATTACTGCCAACGGTGTCACGACCAAAAATACATCCCTGTATTCGTTCACGGCCACGGATTTGAAAATCGGGCTCAACGGGTTGACGCTCAATATGCATCAGCAATTGAGCAACCTGATGTTCACTGACACGGCACTGGCCTCGTTTACCTCGGGCTTGAACCTGAGCAAGGCCTTGGCCACACCGCTCAAGACCCTGGACTTCGGCACCATCACGATCGACATCAATGGTGCGCTGCGCTCGCCGATCAATGCCACGCCTTACACGGCTGCCGTGCCGGAAGCGCCTCCCGCTGCGATGCTGGGCCTGGGGCTGTGTGGGATCGCCCTGGTGGCGCGCCGCAAGATGAAGGCCTGAAAACGACAGCCTGAAAAGCACGCGCGTGGCTTGGGGTAAACTGCCCAGCCATCGCGGGTGTCGTTCAATGGTAGGACTCTTGCTTCCCAAGCAAATAACGTGGGTTCGATTCCCATCACCCGCTCCAGATGCGAAAAGGCCAGTCAGTGACTGGCCTTTTTCATTTGGGTCGCCGGGCCTGCCGGCGAGGCCCGGTGCGCTGTTCACAAGCCCACAGCGCTGAAGATCAGGTTAGCCAGGTACTCCGACACCGCATCGGCCAGAGGCTGGCGCAGCGTGTGCGATTGCTCGAACGCTCTGGTGGTGGCGCCCGTGCCGTCGATCAGGTTGTCGACAAAGCTGTTGATGCTGTCAAAACCCGCCTCGGGGATCTCCGTGTTGTTGAAGGTGAGCATCGTGGTCGTGTGCGACTTGAGCACGCTGTCCCGCGAGTAGGGGATGTAGTAACCGATGTTCGGGTAGGGGCGCATGGCATCCAGCCAGGGCCCGATCTCCTGGCGCCACTTGTGCACGCGCAAGGCGTCACGTTGCTGGATGGTTGCGCCCGCCTTGATCTCGGGGAAGAAGTTGTCGTACGCGAAAGCCGAGAACAGCTTGTCCGACTGGGTCAGGGTGAAGCCAATGCGGTCCTGCGGGAAGACGCGGGCCAGCGCGGTGTTGAGCGAGCCCAGGTTGTTGACATCGCCCCCCGCGCCTGGGTACTGCTTGAGCAGGCGCTGGACCACGCCGTCCGGGCTGTCGAGGCCCCAGGCCTGGCGAACCTTGTTGTACAGCGGTACCGATGGCGCCACGGTGGGGGAGGCGTCGCGCGGGGCATCGAACAGGGGCCCGGAATCGGCCAGCAAGGCGGACCTGGCCGGGTTCAGCGCGTTGCGGATGACCGGGTACTGCGCGGTGGCACCCACAGCCCCGGCTGAGAAGCCGGCAACCAGCAATCTGGTGGGCCGCGGCATGTTGCCTTTCAGCCAGCCCGCGACGAACTGTGTGTTCACGTCGCCACGGTGGAAGTAACTCAAAGGGTGCGCGGGGTCGGCGTCGTTGTAAACCGCCACCTTGTTGCCCGTGTAGACGTCACCGGTGCAATAGGGCACGTAGACCATGTTCCAGCTTTGCGTCTGCACCTTGGTGGGGTTGAGGCGCGCGGCAAATGGGGTGATGTTGCCCAGCAAGGCCGAGTTGAAGACGCCGATGGTGGTGCCCGCCGTGTTGGGCAGGCTGGGCACCAGATTGGTCATGTAGTCAGTCGGGATGCCGTTGGGGTTGATGGCGCCCAGGAAGCCGTCCTTGTACTGGCAGGCGTTCTGGCCATAACAAGCCCCGCCCCCTTCGAAGATCACAATGGTCTTGCTGGTGAATGGCGTGCGGTTGACGAAGAAGCGGTAGGGCGAGCCATTGCCGCAGCTGGCGCCGCTGCTGACCGGCAGCTCCACCATGTCCCACTTGAAGTAGTTGGCGGCCTGGCCCAGCACGGGCAGGCAGGTGAGGGCGATCCACGTGCCCCATGTCCGGGTTTGTTTGAAAAGCGATGTCATGTTGTGCGTCTCCGACGTGTGCGGCGGGGCTTACTGATGGAGGAACTCGCGCCGGTACAGGCGGGGCAGGAAGTAAGGCAGCATCTGGAACTCCCGCAGCGCGTGCGAGCCCAGGTCGTCAGAGAAGGTAGGGTTGATGATCAGCGCCAGGGCGGTGTTGACGAAGGTGCTGGTCAGGATCACGCCGTCGCCACTGGCGTTGGGCCGCCATTGGTGCACCAGCGCGTTGCTGGGCAGGATGCCGGCCAGCAGTGTCAGGTCGGTGCGGGCATAGAAGTAGGCGGGGTCGGTGATGTCAACGGGTGGGGCGATGGCCTTGGGGTCGGCGCCCGTGATGTTGAGCGTCATGGTGTTCTTGCCGATGTATTCCTTGGCCTTCTGCACGGCGCCCACGTCGTACTGCAGATCAGGGCTGTTGGGCGGAATGGTCCATTCGAACGCCACGTGGTCGATGGGCTGCCACAGGCGGTAGCGGGCGGTGTCGCCGATGTGGTCCCACCACCAGGCGAGCATCTGCGAGTCGATGCCCTTGATCTCCTGCACGATGGTGAGCTTGATGTTCAGGTTCTTGTCGATCGGGCCGGCGCTGTAGTAGCCGCGCTTCTTGAGCACGGCGTTGAAGTAGCGGGTGTTGAGCGCGTCCATCAAGGTGGGTTGCAGCCCCGTCAAGGTCTTGCGCACGTGGGCCACATAGGCCTGCGCCAGGACCGGGTTGGCCGCCATCGTGGCCTGGATCGTGAACAGGCTGTCGGCAAAGGTGCTGCCAACCGGGTTGTACTGGATCAGCACGGTGAAGGGCGGCTTGCCATCGACCGACACGTTCTGGGCGATGAAGCTGTAAGGCTTGGCACCCAGGAAGTTGTCAGAGGCGACCCGGCCGCGCACGGTGTCCGGGGCCAGGTAGGTCACGTCCACCGTGTGCGTGGCGCCGCCAAAGGTTTCAACCGAGCGGTACTGCGCGCCAGCGGAATAGCCCAGATCCTGTGGTGTCGAGGGCACTTGTGTCCAGCAAAAGGACTTGTTCTCGCTGTTGGCGGCCACGAACTGGGCCTCGTCGATGTTGTCCCAGAACCAGCTGAAGGCCTCAGGGCGAACGGCCTTGATGGTGAATTGCGCATAGGCACTGCTTGTCTGGGCCTGCGCCTCGCCTGGCAAGCCTTGGGCAAGATAAGCGGGCTGAAACAGGCTGGCCGCGGCGCTGGCCAGCAGGCAACGGGCGGCCGTGGCCCATGGGCGGGCTAAGATGAAAAAACGATGGGGGGTCAACACGTCGGACTCCTTTTGCTGCTCTACTTGTGTAGAGAATGGATGCACTCTACGTTTGTAGAGTTTGCCTAACAACGTCGTAAACCCTTGGTGAAACGCCCCTGAGTGGAAGTGCTGGATGGAAAGAGACCGCAAGACCGTGATTGCCGATGCCGCCATTGCCTTGTTGGCGAGCGCGGGTTCCAAAGGCCTGACACATCGGGCCGTGGATGCAGAGGCGGGCCTGCCTGCGGGCTCGACCTCGTTTTATTGCCGCACCAGGCAGGAGTTGCTGACCCTGGCGTTGCTGCGCCATGCCGCCCTGGACATGGCGGATCTGCAGGCGGACGCGCACCGGATGGCGCAGGCCGAGTGGCGTGCGGATGACTTCATCGACCTGCTGGCCGAGCGCGTGGCGGACTGGCTGTCGCCTTCAAAACGGGCGCGGTTGGTGGCCCGTTTCGAGCTGTTCATGATGGCTTCGCGAGACCCGGAGCTGGCGGCCATCGTCACGCAGCAACGCCAGCACTTCCTGCTGGCCACGGAGGCCGCCTTGAGCCGGGCTGGCGTGGCCGACCCTGCGGGCGTGGCGCCCATGGTGCTGGTGCTGGTGGACGCGCTCTTGCTCGATCAGATCCGCGCAAGCGGGCCCGTGCTGTCACTCTCGCAGCAAAAAGCGATGTTCAGGATGGTCCTGAAAGGCGAGCCCCGGTGAGCACTGGCTGGCTCGCGCTGCGTGGCCGGTTTACTGGTCCAGCCCGCCCAGGCAGATGTACTTGGTCTCCAGGTAGTCATCCATGCCTTGCTTGGCGCCTTCGCGGCCCAGGCCAGACTGTTTGACCCCGCCAAACGGCACTTCGCAGGTCGAGATCAAGCCCGTGTTGACGCCCACCATGCCGTATTCCAGCCCTTCGCTGACCCGGAAAATGCGGCCCACGTCGCGGCTGTAGAAGTAGCTGGCCAGACCGAACTCGGTGTTGTTGGCCAGCGCGATCGCCTCGGCCTCGGTCTCGAACTTGAACACCGGCGCCACCGGGCCGAAGATCTCTTCGCGGGCCATGCGCATGTCGGCCGACACATGGGACAGCACGGTTGGCTGGTAAAAGTGGCCGCCGGGGATGTCCACGCGCGCGCCACCGGTCACCACCTTGGCGCCCTTGGCCAGGGCATCGGCCACCAGCGTCTCGACCTTGGCCAGCGCTTCCGCCTCGATCAGCGGGCCCTGGGTCACGCCAGCATCGAAGCCATTGCCCACCTTCATCTGCTTGACGCGCTCGGCCAGCTTGGCCACAAAGGCGTCGTAGATGCCGGACTGGGCGTACAGGCGGTTGGCGCACACGCAGGTCTGGCCGGCATTGCGGTATTTGCTGATCATGGCGCCTTCCACGGCGGCATCCAGGTCGGCATCATTGAAGACGATGAAGGGCGCATTGCCACCCAGCTCCAGCCCCAGCTTCTTGACCGTGGGGGCGCACTGCTGCATCAGGATGCGGCCGACTTCGGTCGAGCCCGTGAAGGACAGGTGGCGCACCGTGTCGCTGGCGCACAAGGCCTTGCCCACCGCGATGGACTGCGCCGCGTCGGCCGTGATGATGTTGAGCACACCCGGGGGCATGCCGGCGCGCTGGGCCAGCTCGGCCACGGCCAGGGCCGACAACGGCGTGGCTTCGGCTGGCTTGATCACCACCGGGCAGCCGGCTGCCAGGGCAGGGGCCACCTTGCGGGTGATCATGGCAATGGGGAAGTTCCAGGGCGTAATGGCCGCGCACACCCCGATGGCCTGGCGGATCACGATGAAGCGCTTGCTCGGGTCGGTGCTGGGCACGGTTTCGCCGTACACGCGGCGGGCCTCTTCGGCGAACCACTCGATGAAGCTGGCGCCGTAACCGACTTCGCCCTTGGCTTCGGCCAGCGGCTTGCCTTGCTCGGCCGTCATGATGCGGGCCAGGTCGTCGGCGTGCTGGTTCAACAGGTGGAACCACTTCATCATGATGGCGGCGCGGGCCTTGGCCGTCAGGGCACGCCAGGCGGGCCAGGCGCGGTTGGCGGCGGCGATGGCCGCATCGGTTTCTGCCGCGCCCAGGTTGGGCACCTCGGCCAGCTTGGCGCCGGTGGCCGGGTCGGTCACGGCAAAGCGGGCAGGCCCATCCACCCATTGGCCGTCGATCAGGGCCTGGGTCTTGAGCAGGGAAGGGTCTTGCAGGGATGCCAGCGGCGAAGTGGTGTTGCTCATCTTGTCTGTCCTCGAATCTTCTGTGCGCCCCGATGTCAGCACGGGGCAACCCGCTGCAGCCGAGTCTGAAACGGGTCTGGTTTGATCCGCCATGATAGGGCGCCTCAAACCTATAATCGCAGGTTCCGCCTGTTCGTGTGCGCGCAATGCCAGATGACTGTCATTTGCAGCCGCCAGACTCAGGCTGCCCGACATCCGATTCGAGCGACAAGCAGAAAGCCCTCATGAAAGCCGCTGATATCCGCAAGACCTTCCTGGAGTACTTCCAGTCCAAGGGCCACACCATCGTGGCGTCCAGCCCCGTTGTGCCGGGCGACGACCCGACCCTGCTGTTCACCAATGCGGGTATGAACCAGTTCAAGGATGTGTTCCTGGGCTTTGACAAGCGCCCCTACAGCCGCGCCACCACCTCGCAAAAGTGCATTCGCGCCGGCGGCAAGCACAACGACCTGGACAACGTCGGCTACACCGCGCGCCACCACACCTTCTTCGAGATGCTGGGCAACTTCTCGTTCGGTGACTACTTCAAGCACGACGCTATCAGCTACGCCTGGGAGTTGCTGACCGTGCAGTTCAAGCTGCCCAAGGAAAAGCTGTGGGTCACCGTCTACTCCGAGGACGACGAGGCTTACGAGATCTGGAACAAGGTGGTGGGCGTGCCCGCCGAGCGCATTGTGCGCATCGGCGACAACAAGGGCGGCCGCTACATGTCCGACAACTTCTGGATGATGGGCGACACCGGCCCCTGCGGCCCCTGCACCGAGATCTTCTACGACCACGGCCCCGATATCGCCGGCGGCCCTCCCGGCAGCCCTGACGAAGACGGCGACCGCTACATCGAGATCTGGAACAACGTCTTCATGCAGTTCAACCGCACGGAAGACGGCGTGATGCACCCGCTGCCCAAGCCCTCGGTGGACACCGGCATGGGCCTGGAGCGCATTGCCACCGTGCTGCAAGGCAAGCACAGCAACTACGAGATCGATTTGTTCCAGGCGCTGCTGGCGGGGGCGCGACGGGAAGTGCTCAATGCATTCCCGGTGCAGGTGGGTTTTGCTAAACCCGGGGAAACGCTTCTTCAAGCCACGGATAAGGCGGCGGATGAAATCGAGGCTCGCTTGCCAGCGTCCAGCCCCAGCCTGAAGGTGATCGCCGACCACATCCGCGCCTGCTCGTTCACGGTCGCAGACGGCGTCATCCCCAGCAACGAAGGCCGCGGCTACGTGCTGCGCCGCATCACCCGCCGCGCCATCCGCCACGGCTACAAGCTGGGCGCCCGCACCCCCTTCTTCCACAAGCTGGTGCACGCGCTGGTCGAGCAGATGGGCGAGGCCTACTCCGAGTTGCGCGCCAACGAAAAACGCATCACCGACGTCCTCAAGACCGAAGAAGAGCGCTTCTTCCAGACCATCGCCAACGGCATGGAAATCCTCGAAGGTGCACTGGAGACCGTCGCAACGTCGGGCACCAAGCAGGTCGATGGTGAAACCGCCTTCAAGCTGCACGACACCTACGGCTTCCCGGTTGACCTGACCGCCGACGTCTGCCGCGAGCGCGACGTGACCGTGGACCAGGCTGGCTTTGACGCCGCCATGGCCCGCCAGCGCGAGCAGGCCCGTGCCGCCGGCAAGTTCAAGATGGCTGCCGGCCTGGAATACAAGGGCGTGGCCACGGGCTTCCACGGCTACGAGCACCTGACGGTGGACGCCGCCAACGTGACGGCCATCTACGTGGACGGCGCCTCGGTGGCCGAGGCCAAGGCCGGTGACGACGCCGTCATCGTGCTGGACCACACCCCGTTCTATGCCGAGTCCGGCGGCCAGTGTGGCGACAGCGGTGACCTGCGCAACGCCACGAGCCGCTTCATCGTGGAAGACACGCAGAAGATCCAGGCCGATGTGTTCGGCCACCACGGCCGCGTGGTCGAAGGCGCCATCAAGGTGGGTGACAAGCTCAATGCCAAGGTGGATGCCGACGTGCGCGCCAGGACCGTGCGCAACCACAGCGCCACCCACCTGATGCACAAGGCCCTGCGCGAAGTGCTGGGCGACCACGTGCAGCAAAAGGGCTCGCAGGTCACAGCTGACCGCACCCGTTTCGACTTCGCCCACAACGCGCCGATGACGGACGAGCAGATCCGCGAAGTGGAAGAGCTGGTCAACGCCGAGATCCTGGCCAACGCCGAGGCGCAAGCCCAGGTCATGGCCCTGGATGACGCCCAGAAGAGCGGCGCCATGATGCTGTTCGGCGAGAAGTACGGCGAGACCGTGCGCGTGCTGAGCATCGGCTCCTCCAAGGAACTGTGCGGCGGCACCCACGTCAAGCGCACCGGTGACATCGGCCTGTTCAAGATCGTGGCCGAAGGTGGTGTGGCCGCTGGCGTGCGCCGCGTCGAGGCCATCACGGGTGCCAATGCGCTGGCCTACACCCAGAACCTGGAAACCACGCTCAACGGTGTGGCCGCCCTGATCAAGGCGACCCCGCACGAGGTGCCAGCCCGCGTGGCCGCCGCCATGGACCAGATCCGTGCGCTGGAAAAGGAAATCGCCGCGCTCAAGGGCAAGCTGGCCTCCAGCCAGGGTGACGAGCTCATGGCGCAAGCCATCGAGATCAAGGGCATCAAGGTGCTGGCCGCGCAACTCGAAGGCGCGGACGCCGCCACGCTGCGCAACACCATGGACAAGCTCAAGGACAAGCTCAAGACCGCCGCCATCGTGCTGGCCGCGGTGGAGGGCGGCAAGGTCCAGATCGCTGCCGGCGTGACCGCTGACAGCGTGGGCAAGGTCAAGGCCGGCGAGCTGGTCAACTTTGTGGCCCAGCAAGTGGGCGGCAAGGGTGGCGGCAAGCCTGACATGGCCATGGCCGGTGGCACCGACGCGGCAGGCCTGCCCAAGGCCCTGGCCAGCGTGCAGGCCTGGGTGGCAGAGAAGCTCTGATCAGTCTTTGATCAAGCGGCGGCGGCGCTGACCACCCGGTTGCGGCCGCCCGCCTTGCCCTCGTACAGCGCCTCATCGGCGCGCACGATGGCTTGCTCGGCGTCCTCCCCGGGCGCGATCGTGGCCACGCCCAGGGTCATCGTGATCCTGATGGGCTTGGCCCCGTTGGCCTCGATCAGCTGTTCCTCGATCTTGCGGCGAATGCGCTCGGCCACCAGCCGGGCGCCATCTTCATTGGTGTCGGGCAAGACGGCCAGAAACTCTTCGCCACCCCAGCGGGCGACGAAGTCCACATCCCGCATGCAGCTCTCCAGCGTCCGGCTGACGGCCTTGAGCACCGTGTTGCCCGCCTCATGCCCGGCCGATTCATTGACCGCCTTGAAGTGGTCCAGGTCGCACAGCACGAAAGAGAGTGGGTGTTGCCCGCGGCGCATGCGGCTTTCCTCGCGGCGGATGGCCTCGGTGATGGCGCGGCGGTTCTTGAGCTGGGTCAGCGCATCCGTCTGCGACATCTCGCGCAGCGCGGCGGCGGTCTTTTCGAGCAGGTAGTAGTAATAGCCTGCAAACGAGATCAGCATGACCATGATGCCGATCACATTGAAGTAATGCAGGCCTTCCACCACAAAATCCAACAGGACATTGGCTGGTGCGCGGTGGCGCAAGGCGATGTCCAGGCTCAGGTAAGTCAGCATCAGGCCCAGCACCGTGCCGGCCTTGAGCACAACAGGGCGGATGGAGCTGATCACCGCTGCCGGAATCATCAGCAGGATGTAGTAGTGAAAGCCGGTGTCCCAACCGATCACGGCCACCGCGAGCACGGCATGCGCCAGCACGCTCAGCACCGTCACCGTCCAGGCCTCGGCCACCCGCTCACGGCGCGCCAGTTGAAAGACGCAAGCGAAGCTCAGCATGCTGGCCACGCTCACATACGCCAGTGCTGATACATCCGCCCAGAAGAACAGGGCGCAAAAGGCCAGGTGCGTCAGCCCGCAGGTGATCGCCACACCTTGCAGCAAGGCACGAAACGCATCCGCCTGCATGGCGTCGATGCCGTGCCAGGCCGGTTGGGGGGCGCCGATGGTGGGTGAGGACAGGGCCACGCTGGGACTCTTTGCATATGCCATCCCTGGATATCGGAATGTGGCAAGACCGACTTGAGCGCGGCGATTTGTGATGTAGTGCGCAAATGCGTCCTTGCGTTCACGCACGAAAGTGTGCGTTTGTCGCGTCGACACCCTTGCTGTCATCCCCAATCCTGTGCGCATGAGGGTATGCGAGGCTAAATTAGCGACACCGAAGAACCGATCTGAAGGTGATGAACATGAGCGCCAACAACACAAAACACGATGCCGTGCATCCCATCATTCCCCGCGAGAAGCTGGACTTTGGTCTGGATGGTGATGTGCCCAAGTACTGGTTCGGCGGCGACGCCTACAAGAGCCGCTTCTGGGACGCGCTGTCCGTGATCTTCCCGCCCGGTGAGAAGTTTTTCATGACCTGCGTGCGCGATTTCCGCGACCGCATCAGCGACCCCAAATTGCTGGAAGACATCCAGGGCTTCAACCGCCAGGAAGCCCAGCACACGCTGGTGCACCGTCAGGACAACGACCGCCTGCGCCGTCAGGGCGTGGACGTCGACAAGCTGACCAAGTACGTCGACAAGATGCTCAACGTGGACTACCGCAAGAAGTACAGCCGCGAGTACACCTTGTCGATCACCTCGGCCCTGGAGCACTTCACCTCCATCATTGCCCACAGCCTGTTCGACAAGCGTGACGTGATGAAGGAAGCCGACCACCGCGTGCGCGCCATGTACGCCTGGCATGCCATTGAAGAGGTCGAGCACAAGGGTGTGGCCTATGACGTGATGGAAGACTACGCCAAGGTCGGCTACTGGATGCGCGTCTGGGGTCTGGTGCACGCCTCGGTCATGTTCCCCATCACCATCTTCACGATCCAGCGCCAACTGCTGATCCATGACGGCTTCAACGCCTGGCAGCGCGCCAAGCTGATGGCCAAGGGCACTTGGTGGCTGTTCAAACCGGGTGGCCTGCTGCAACCCATGGCCAAGCACTACTGGACTTACTACAAGCCTGGCTACCACCCCTGGCAGGAAACCGAGCAGCATGGCTACGAAGAGTGGCTGGCCGCTTTCAACGGCTCCAAGGACCCGGTCAAGGCCAGCGAGCAGATGCGTCACGATCTGGCGCTGTCTTCCTGATCGCCCCTCTGCCCTGGTAGTCAAAGGCCTCTTCGGAGGCCTTTTTGCTTTTGTCCTGAAGCCTCAAAAACCTGGTAAAAACACCGAGGTTCTATGTTTTGACGCAAGCGTTTTGTACGCCCATCTGGCTTGCATCAAAGGTTTTTCCACTGCGCCAGATTGCCCATGCGACTCTCAGAAGCTTGCGAGCCAGAATGACGAGGGCCTGCGTTGAGGCAAATCCTCT
>NZ_JACPYU010000017.1 GCF_016195855.1 Aquabacterium sp. | reverse complement strand
CGCGGTCGACATGATCGCTGCGCCGACGCTGGCCTACAAGCCGCTGGAGCTCTACAAGGGCATCGGCAAGAACGGCGCCATCACGCGCTTCCCGATCATGATCCTGACCTACCAGGTCGTGCTCAACAAGACCAAGTTCCCAGACGGTTTCGGCGAGAAGTCACGCGAATACTGGTCCAGCCAGTTCGATCGCTCCATGCAGCTGATCAAGCAGGCCGACGCCAGCATCCCGCCTGCCACCTGGATGGAACTGAGCTCCGAGAACTCCTACAAATACACCTTGATGCTGCGTGAATCGCGCATCGACATCGCGCAAAAGGGGCTGTACGACAAGCGCGGTCTGAAGGTCATCAAGAAAATCCGCTGCAACGTGAACCCGGCTGACCCCGAGTGCACCACGAAGTCGGAAGAAGACTGGAAGTGACGCCAGCAGTGGCGGGCTGAACCCCGCCGCGTCGTACTGCTGATACCGCCGAGGGGCCTGCTGGCCCCTCCCTCCCCTTTGACTGCTGGCCGTGATGGTCAGCCTAGTCGCGTGATTGCCCCATGAACACCCCTGAATCCCGAAAGATCCTGGGTCGGACCATCCTCGAATGGTTCTCCAGCCTTCCCGTCTTTGCCCTGTTGTTGTTGACCCTGATCATCGGTACCGGTGAGATGGTTCACGGCCAGTTGCTCAAGCTGGGCGAATCCATGTTCGGTGACACCCAGGCTCAAGTGCAGTACTTCATGCTGCGCGCTGAACCCGTCAAGCCCGAGTGCGATGCCAATATCAATGTCGACGCCGAACTGGCCAAGCAGTCTGCTGCGCCCACGGGCAAGACCGGCGGCGATGACATCGACGATTTGTTCGGTGATCAAAAAGCTGCAGACCCCGCTGTGCTGCGCAAGTCGATCGAGCAGGCGCTGGCCATCTGCAAGGCCAAGCACGAGCTCTACGGCAAGGTCGTGCAGCACCAGACGCCACAAGTCAGGGCTTACCGCACCCTGGAGACCAGCTTCTTTGGTCTGTTCCAGGTCGGCACCGACAACCGCCCGCTGATCCTGCTGCTGATGGTGGCCATCGCCGCCGTGACCACCACGCTGGGCTTCCACCACATCGGCATCCGCCCAGGTCACTACACCAAGGATTACCTGCTGCAATCGGTGTCGCAGGTCATCTCCTCGTCCCTGCTGCTGTTCTCGGCCGTGCGTTACTACCAGATCCTGCAAGGCTCTGGTGTGCCCATCGAGCACCCGCTGATCCACTACATCTGGATGGCCCTGTTCACCATCCTGCTGCTGATCAACCTCAAGCGCGTGATCATGCCGGTCAAGTCCCAGTTCGGTGAAGGCGACTGGTCCGGTGCCTTCCTGTCCATCCCGCTGTATGCGCAGATGGCCACCATTGCTGGCGTCTACTTCCTGATCAAGGGCCACCACGCTGGCCTGGCCATCTACATCAACCAGTTGATGGAGCTGCCCAGCATCTTCATGAACCTCGGCCTGTTCATCTGGTCGGGCATGCTGCTCAAGCAAAGCCGCATCGTTGACCTGTTCATGGACACGCTGCGCCCCTGGAACCTGTCGCCTCAGCTGCTGACCTACATCATCTTGCTGGCCGCCGCCGTGGCCACCGCCTACACAGGCGCATCCGGTGTGTTCGTGATCGCCGCTGGCGGCATCATCTACCACGAGGTGCGCGCTTCGGGTGGCTCGCGTCAGTTCGCGCTGGCGGCCACCGCCATGTCCGGCTCGCTGGGTGTGGTGCTGCGTCCCTGCCTGCTGGTGGTGATGATTGCCGCGCTGAACAAGCAAGTGACCACCAGTGGCCTGTACCACTGGGGCTTCTATGTGTTCCTGCTGACCTCGACGCTGTTCTTCCTGACCTCGCAGATGCTGCGCACCCAGCGCGCCAACATCGAATCGCCGATGAAGGCCCTGCCTGCGATGATCCGTCAGATCATTCCCCTGCTGCCCTACTTCCTGGTGGTGGCGGTGGTGGTCTGGTTGTATGAATACGCCCTGGACACCAAGCTCAACGAGATCACCGCGCCGACCATCATGCCGGTCATCCTGCTGATCATCCTGGTCTACGACAAGTTCACGAACAAGGGCAAGGCCGAGCTGACCCCTGACTACGCCAGCCACCGTCAGGAAGGCGTCGAGAAATCGATCCGCTATGCCACCAACGAGACCATCGGTCACATTGGTGCCCTGCTGAGCCTGATGACGCTGTCGCTGGCCATGGGTGGCGTGATCGAGCGCTCCGAAGTCATGGGCTTCTTCCCCAAGGTGTTCGAGAGCCACTGGACGGCGATGGCCTTCCTGGTCGTCACCAAGGTGCTGCTGGGCATGATCATGGATCCGTTCGGTGCCGTGGTGCTGGTGTCGGGCACGCTCGCACCGATCGCCTACGCCAACAACATCGATCCGCTGCACTTCTGGATGATGGTGCTGGTGGCCTTCGAGCTGGGTTACCTGCTGCCCCCCGTGGCCATCAACCAGCTGCTGACCCGTCAGGTGATTGGCGAAGAAGAGGTGACCGTGGCCGATGCCGAGGTGAAGCACCTGGGCTTCTACCGTCGCTACGAGCGCTGGATCCTGCCGCTGGTCGTGATGACCATCGGCCTGGTGATCGTCTCGTTTGGCCCGCTGGCCATCCACGACTACCCGCAACTGGCCTTCATCAAGGAATGGTTCCCGCCTGCTGGCCAGTGATGCCCTGACATCACCCTGCACAAACCCGGTTGAATGCCACGCATCAGCCGGGTTTTTTCTTGGATGCGCCTTTGTCAGGCCAGCTTGGGTCGGTGGTATGTTCCCATTCCATGATTCGACCTGCTCACCTGAACCTGCTGGATTCACCCGTGCATCACGGGCGCACACATCGGACCTGGCGACTCAAGCCACTCGCCAGCGCCATCGTCCTGTCCCTCGCCCTGAGTGCATGCGGCAGCCTGGGCGGCGGTAAGCCAGCCACCGCGCCGTCAGGTATCGCTGGATCAGCAGCACAGGGCCTCCCGCACTTGAATGCACCGGCGGTGGCAGCCAGCGGCGTTGCGGGCCCGGCCGGCACCCCCTCAACGGCACCTAACGGGTCGGCAACGCCCCCATCGTCTACACCTTCGTCCACGCCAGCCCAGCAGCCCCCGTTCGACACCGTGATCAAAGGCGCGGAGCGCCAGGACGGCATGCTGCCCATCTGGAAGCGTCAGGACAAGGTCTGGATCGAGTTGCGGCCCGAAGCCTTTGGCAAGCCCTACTTCCTGTCGCCCAAGCTCGCCTCGGGCATCGGCGAGGCGGGTGTGTTCGGTGGTCTGATGCAAAGCCGTTGGGCCCAGGTCGGGCGCCCGCAATGGGTGGAGTTCCGCAAGGTGCAGCAACAGGTTCATCTGCTGGCCATCAATGCGGCCTACACGGCCCAGGTGGGCACGCCTCAGGCCAAGGCCGTCCAGGCGGCTTTCTCGCCCAGCTTGCTTGGCAGCGTGCCGCTGGCCAGCGCGCCGCATGGCAAGTCTGGCGCCGTGCTGATCGAAGCCAACACGCTGCTGCTGGGCGACCTGCTCGGTGTGGCGCAGCACCTTCAACGCACCTACCGCCAGAGCTATGGCCTGGATGGGCGCAACTCGACCTTGCAGGAGGCCCGCACACAAGGCAACAGCCTGGTGTTCGAGGTGTCTCAGCACTTCGCGACGGCCGGCATCGCCGCCGGCGGTGGGGCGCCAGGGGTGCCCATGTCAACGGTGCCCTTGTCCGTGCCGGACCCGCGCAGCATGTTCATCACCGTGCACTACAGCCTGTCGGCCCTGCCCGACAAGCCCATGCGCACGCGTGCAGCCGATTCTCGTGTCGGCTACTTCACCAGCACCGTGGCCGATTTCACGGACGATCTGGCCCGCACACCGCGCCAACGCTTCATCAACCGATGGCGCCTGGAAAAGAAGGACCCGGCAGCACCGCTGTCCGAACCGGTTCAGCCCATCGTCTTCTGGCTGGACCCGAGCATCCCTGACGCCTACCGGCCCACCATCACCGAGGGCATCCTCGAATGGAACAAGGCTTTCGAGGCCATCGGCTTCAAGAATGCCATCGAGGTCCGCACGCCACCGAAGGACAAGCCCTTTGACACGCTGGAGATCGGCCACACCTCCATCCGCTGGATGACCAACAGCGTGCCGGCATTCGGCGCCATCGGCCCCTCCCATGTGGACCCCCGCACCGGAGAGATCCTGGATGCAGACATTGCCCTGGAGAGCCTGTCATCACGGGCCATCCGCACGGTGCGCAGCCAGTTCGTCATCAATACGCCGACAACGGAGCAGGCGCTTGATGCCTGTCAGCATGCCGAACACGCATCCGAGCAACTGGGCCTGGCCCTGGATGTGCTGGAAGCGCAAGGCGTGCTCGACCCCGACAGCCCGCAGGTAAAGGACTTCGTGCTGGCCTACATCAAGGACACCACGATGCACGAGGTGGGCCACACGCTGGGCCTGCGCCACAACTTCCGTGGATCACGCTGGCACACAGCCGAAGAGCTCACCGACCCGGTGTTGACCAAGGCCAAGGGCAACAGTGCCTCCGTGATGGACTATGCACCCATCAACCTGCCCTTGCCTGGGCAACGTGCTGGCGCGCCCTTCCAGACCACGCTGGGCCCGTATGACTTCTGGGCCATTGAGTACGGCTACAAGCCTCTGCCGGACGACAAGGCCAGTGCACAAAAAGAGCTGCAGGCCATTGCCCAACGCAGCGCAGACCCGGCTCAGGCCGAAGCCTTGGCTTTTGGCACCGACGAGGACAGCGCGATCGGGCTTGATCCGCAGTCGCTGGTGTTCGACCTGGGTCGCGACCCGGTGGTGTTTGCGCGCGGCCGCCTGGCCATTGTGCAGGACCTGTTCGAGCGCCAGGCCAGGCGCCAGTTGACACCGCAAGACGACCCCACGCTGCTGCGCCGCAGTGTGAGCTACGGCCTGCGTGACATGGCCCGCACCAGCCAGATCCTGCTCAAGCAGGTGGGGGGCGTGGTGACGCGTCGTGACGCACCCGGCAGCGGCCGCGATCTGCTCGACCCGCTGCCCGCATCCCAACAACGCGCGGCGCTGGACCTGCTGATGAGCGCCTACCTCTCGCCGCAGGCCATCAAGCTGCCTCCCGCCTTGCTGCGTCGATTGGGGCCGGACTACATGGACCGCCAGGAAGGCGGCGACGGCCACACGCCTGTGCCCACCGACTTCTCGCTGGCCGAGCAGCAACTCGTGCTGCAACGTGATGTGCTGGGTTACCTGATGAGCGAGGCGCTGGCCGAGCGCCTGCTCGACAACATCGACAAGACGCGCGACAAGGACAAGCAGCCCCTGACGGTGCGCGAACTGCACCGCACGTTGTTTGACACCATCTGGTCGGACGAGGCCACGCCTGCGGGCACCGAAAGCGCGCGTCGCAACCTGCAGCGCGAACACGTCAACCGCCTGGCCACCGCCGTGGTGCGTGGCGCCAGCGCACGGGCTGATGTCCGCGCCATCATGCGGCAGCAAGCCGTGAAGCTGCTCGCCCAACTGAAGAAGCAACATGGCGGCGACCCGAACAGCACGGCCTACGCGCACCGTCAGGATTGCATTGACACCTTGACGGCGGCCCTGCAAGCCAGCGTGGTGCGCAACGCGCCCTGACGCTCAACAAATCCACGCCCCACCCCATCGGAGGGGCCAAAAGCCCGGCGTCCCGCAACGACAATAGCGGGACGCAAGCTTGAGTCGAGACATGGACCTGCCCACGCTGTTTTCCGCATCAGGCCCGCTGGCGCGAGCCTTTGAAGGCTACCGCGTGCGGACCGAACAAATCGAGATGGCCCAGGCCATCCAGGAAGCCATTCGCCAGGCCAGCACGGTGGTGCTGGAGGCGGGCACGGGCGTGGGCAAGACCGCGGCCTACCTGGTGCCCGCGCTGCTCGAAGGCGGCAAGGTCATCGTGTCGACCGGCACCAAAGCCCTGCAGGATCAACTCTTTCACCGCGACCTGCCCGCCGTGCGCGACGCACTGGCCGTGCCCATCAAGGTGGCCCTGCTCAAAGGCCGCAGCAACTACCTGTGCTGGCATCACCTGGAGCGCACCAACCAGGACGCAACGCTGCTGGGCAGCAAGCAGGAGGTGCGCGACCTCAGCCTGATCAACCGCTACATCCACCTCACCCCCACGGGCGACAAGGCCGAGTGCAACCAGGTGCCCGAGCACGCCTCGATCTGGTCGCGCGTCACCTCCACGCGTGAGAACTGCCTGGGCAGCGAGTGCAAGCACTACAACGACTGCTTCGTCATCAAGGCTCGCCGTGAAGCGCAGGACGCTGATGTGGTCGTGGTCAACCACCACCTGTTCTTTGCCGACCTGATGCTGCGCGAAGAAGGCGTGCCCGAGCTGCTGCCCAATGCGCAGACCATCGTGTTCGACGAAGCGCACCAGTTGCCTGACACCGCCACGCTGTTCTTTGGCGACTCGATCTCGACCGCGCAGTTGCTGGACTTGTTGCGCGACACCCTGGCCACCGGCCAGGCTCAGGCGCGTGACGCCGCCAACTGGAACGACGTGCTCGCCCCGCTGGACCGCTGCACACGTGATCTGCGCCTGTGCTTTGGGGCGCAGATGCAGCGCCTGTCGCACGCGCAACTGGGTGCCGACCACCCCCTGCATGCGGCCATCGGCCAGTTGAAGGAAGCCTTGATGCACGTGCGTGAGGTGCTGGACGGCCAGGCTGACCGCAGCCCGGATCTGGCCCAGTTGCACCGCCGCAGCGATGCCCTGATGCAGCGCCTGTGCGCCTGGGGGGCCCCCGAGCGCGCCAACGAGCCCGAGTTGTGCTGGGTGGACGTGGGCACGCACGGTGTGCAACTGCACCGCACCCCGATTTCGGTGGCCGATGTTTTCAAGCGCCAACGCCTGGGCCTGGGCGCGCTTGAGACCGCGTTGGACGAAGAGCCAGATGAGGACGACATCGAAGGCGCGCTCGCTCGCAACGCGGAACTCGAGACCCTGCCCTGGCTGGACGAGGACAAGCCGGGCGCCGTCGACCCCGCAGCGGCCGCAGGCCAGACCGAGGGCGAAGCAGAAGACGAAGAAGAGGATCTGCAGGCCTTGATGGCTGGCGCGCACGATGTACCGGCCACCAGCACCAGGCCCGCATCGACGCCAAGCCACAAGGCCGATGGCGACGAGCAAGTTGCCGCAGCCAAGCCACCTCGCCGTGCATGGATCTTCACCTCGGCCACCTTGGCCGTGCGGCAGGACTTCAGCCACTTCACCCATGCCCTGGGCCTGGAAGACGCGTTTTGCCAGTCCTGGTCCAGCCCGTATGACTATGGCGCGCAAGCCATGCTGTATGTGCCGCAGCAGATGCCGGCCCCCTCAGACCCCGGCCACACCGATGCGGTGGTGGACGCCGCCCTGCCCCTGATCCGTGCCAACCGCGGCCGCGCCTTCGTGCTGTGCACCAGCTTGCGCGCCGTGGCCAAAGCCGCCGAGCGCCTCAAGAAGCTGTTTGCTGAAGCGGGCGATCCCTTCCCGGTGCTGCAACAAGGTGATGCGCCCCGCCCCACGCTGCTGGAAGACTTCCGCCGCGCAGGCAATGCCGTGCTGGTGGGCAGCCACAGCTTCTGGGAAGGCATCGACGTCAAGGGCGACGCGCTCACGCTGGTCGTGATTGACAAGCTGCCCTTTGCCCCACCCGACGACCCCGTGATGGCCAAGCGCCTGGAGCTCTTGTCGCAGCAAGGCGGCAACCCCTTCATGGAACACCAGGTGCCCCAGGCCATCATCGCCTTGAAACAAGGGGCGGGCAGACTGATCCGCAGCGAAACCGACCGGGGCGTGCTGATGATCTGCGACACGCGCCTGATCGACAAGCACTATGGCCGCCGGATCTGGCAGAGCCTGCCCCCGATGAAACGCACCCGCGTGGAAAATGAAGTCGTTGCTTTCCTGGAGACGCTATGAGCCGCACCTGCCTTGCCCTGCAACACCTCAGCTTTGAAGACCTTGGCTCCATCGAGCCGGTGCTGCGCACGATGGGCTTCACCATCCAGTATCGCCAGGCCGGTGTGGACGACCTGCACAGTGCCCAAGCCCAGGCTGAATGGCGCGACGCCGATCTGGTGGTGGTTTTGGGCGGGCCCATCGGCGTGTACGAAGCCGACCGCTACCCCTTCATCCACGATGAACTGGCGCGCATCAGGGAGCGGCTGGGCAGCGGCAAGCCCTTGATCGGCATCTGCCTGGGTGCGCAGATGATTGCGGCAGCCAGCGGCCAACGGGTCTACCCCGGCCCGGCCAAGGAGATTGGCTACAAGCCTTTGCGCTTGACCGCGGCGGGCCAGCACTCGCCCCTTGCGGCTCTGGCCGCCTGTGGCCACGAAGTGCTGCACTGGCACGGCGACACATTCGATCTGCCGCCGGGCTCCGAGTTGCTGGCCTCCACCGACCTCGTCACCAACCAGGTCTTCAGCATAGGCCCGGCTGTGCTGGGCCTGCAGTGCCACCTGGAGGCCCAACCGCGTGACCTGGAGCGCTGGCTGATCGGCCACACCGCCGAGCTGAGCGCCGCGGGCATCGACCTGGCCCAACTGCGTGCCGACAACCAGCGCATCGGTGATCAACTGGTCTGCGCGGCCCAGCAGGTCTGGCTGAACTGGTTGATGGGTGCGCTGCCCGCGTGAGCATGGCCGCCGACCCGATCGGGGCGCTGGACGCGCAAGCGTTGAGCACCATGAAGGCGGCGCTGCAACAGGTGTCACCCTTGGCCGATGCCGATCTCCAGGCCTTGATGGTGCACGCCCGGCAAACGCAGGTGCCCAAAGGCACGGTGCTTTTGCGAGCAGGCGAACACGCCCAGACCAGTGGCTTCGTGCTGCAGGGTGGCCTGCGTGAATACTATGTGCTGGAGGACGGCACCGAGCGCACCAAAGGCTTCAACATGGCAGGCGGCTTTGCTGGCTCGCTGTCTGACCTCATCAGCGGCGCAGCCTCCAGGGTCTGGATCGTGGCCGAAGCGCCCAGCATCCTGATCCACACGCCTTGGGCCATCTATGCGCAGCTGACGGAGTCCTCGCCCGCCTGGTCACGCTTTGCCCGCAAGATGGCCGAGTCCTTGTACATGGCCAAGGTCGAGCGCGAGTATGAGCTGCTGGCCCTGGATGCCGCGCAGCGCTATCAATGTGCGCTGGCGAGGTGGCCCACGCTGGAGGCGGTCTTCTCGCAGCGCGACATCGCCTCCTACATTGGCGTGACACCCGTGCATTTGAGCCGCTTGAGGTCAGCCAAGGCCTGAGGCCCGCAGAAACGGCAGCACGTGCGCCAGAAACTGGTCGGGCATTTCAGCAAAGGGCGCATGCCCGCAAGGCATGGTGACGACGCTGGCGGACGGCATGCACCGGGCAGCCTGCACGCCATCCTTGTGCGCGGGGATGGCCGGGTCCTGCTTGCCGAACATCAGCAGCGTCGGGGCCTGGATGCCCCCGGCCAGTGCGCGCAGATCGTGGCTTGGCTTGGCAAAACTGCGCCAGACCGCCCTGTTGAGCATCAGGCGTGGCCGGCTTGACTGCAAGGTGGCGGCACGCGTCAGCATCTCGGCCGTGGTCGCCGTGCGGCAACGCAAGTAAAGCCGTGCCCACAAGCGTGGCGGCAGCGCCAGGCGGCTGCCTTGAAGCCGACAGAATGCCCGAGTGACCAGGTTATGGTCCGTGAAGCCGCCAGGTGAGACCAGCACCAATGCACGCACCTTCTCTGGTGCGGCCAAGGCCAACCTGGCCGCGGCATGGCCCCCCAACGAATTGCCGATCAGCGTGACCTGCGGCAAGGCCAGTGCGGTGATGAACTCACGCAGCACATCGTCAAAGAAGTGTGCGCCACGTGCTTCAGGGTGATCGGGCAAACTGGATTGGCCATAGCCCGGCCAATCCAGGGCGATCACGCGATGGGACAAAGCCAATGGGGACCAGACGGCCTCGAAGTCCAGGCTGTCGCCCGGATTCGCATGCAGCAACAGCAAAGGTGGTCCGCTGCCGCCCTCGCGGTAGTGGACCCGTCCGCTCGGTAGCGCCAGATGGCGAGAGGACATGGTGGGAGGCGTCATTGGACTTGGGGACTGGGTGCGCGCGTCATGGCGGCCAGTCTTGCCGAGATCGCATGACCGCGCATTAACCCATGTTAGGTTTTCACCGGATCTCAGGCCGGCAGCTCGTGCCACAGCCACCAATCATTGCCACCAATTCAAGGGGGCAGCACCAGAACCGCACGTCATCGGACATACCATCAAAGTTTCAGCATTTACAAATTCAGAGCGACCATGAAAAACATCATCATCAAGGGACTGGTGGCACTGTGCGCCATGCACATGGCTCAAGGCCACGCAAGCGTCAACTACAGCTTCAGCGAAACCTACGAACCCAACTATGACCCGACAATGGGGATGACCATCCCGGGCCAGTCCATAACCTTCGACCTCCAACTCCCCGACTTCGTGACCCAGGACACACACGTGTCCGGAGCCCAAGCCGGGTGCTGGTACAACAGCACGGCATGCCAGGGCGTGGATTTCTACATGGACTCGCAGGTCCACAGCCTTTCTGGCTGGCCCATGCGCGCGATCGCTGTCAATGTCGACAACTGGACAATGTATTACTACTTCGAACAGGACGGTTTTTCGTCACTGGGCGTCCATCCTGAACTCATTCACGGCTCCAACGCCAGCCTGAAGGTCAGCGCTGTCCCTGAACCGTCTGCATGGCTGCAGGCCTTGGCTGGCGGCGTGATGGTCGCTGGCATGATCCGTCGCCGGCGCAAGGCCGCAGCCTGAGTCGGGCCCGATTCAGCTCAGAACTCCAGGTTGTCGATCAGGCGGGTCTTGCCCAGGCGCGAAGCGGCCACGCCAACCAGCGGCTCGCCTTGCGCCAGTTCGGCATCGGTGGCGGGCAGCAGGTCACGCTGGCGGCGCACCATGATGTAGTCGGTCTTCCAGCCGCGGGCATCGAGTGCCGCCTTGGCCTGGGCTTCCATGGCGGCAACGCTCGCCAGGTTCAGGGACGAGGCAGAACGGGCCGCCGCCACCTTGTCTTTGACCGAACGCAGCACGGTGATGAGTTGCACGGCCTCGGCACGCTCGTCCGCACTGAGGTAACCGTTGCGAGACGACAAGGCCAGGCCGTCATCCGCACGCAGGGTCTCACCACCACGGATGTCGATGGGCAGCCCCATCTGGATCACCATGTTGCGGATGACCATGAGCTGCTGGTAGTCCTTCTTGCCGAACACGGCCACGCGAGGCTGAACCAGGTTGAACAGCTTGTGCACGACGGTGCAGACACCGGTGAAGAAGCCCGGGCGGAAGGCGCCTTCGAGGATGTCGGCCAGCTCGGTGGGCGGCACCACCTTGTAGCCTTGCGGCTGCGGGTAGAGCTCGGCTTCGGAGGGTGCAAACAAGACGTCGCAGCCCGCGTCGGCCAGCAACTGGGCATCACGCTCCAGTGTGCGCGGGTAGGTGTCGAAGTCTTCGTTGGGCCCGAATTGCAGGCGGTTGACGAAGATGCTGGCCACCACGGGGCTGCCACTGCCGGCCACGATCTCGCGGGCTTGCCTGATCAGGGCCAGGTGGCCATCGTGCAGGTTGCCCATGGTGGGCGCGAAAGCGGGCGCAGCGGGACGGGAAGCCAGTTCGGCACGCAGCTCGGCCACGGTGTGGATGATCTTCATATCGTCGTTTTTTGAATCAGTAAGCGTGCACGGACTCATCCGGAAAGCTGCCATCCTTCACCGCGGCAACATAGCGGCGGATGGCCTCATCGACCGAGCCCCCTTCAGCGGCAAAGTTGCGCACAAAACGCGGCAGCTTGCCCCGCGTGATGTTGAGCATGTCGTGCAGCACCAGCACCTGGCCGGCCGTGCCCTGCCCTGCGCCAATGCCGATGGTCATCACGCCGGGGTTGTCGGCTTGCACATCGCGGGCCACGTTGGATGGCATCAGCTCCAGCACCATCATGGCGGCGCCGGCATCGGCCAGTGCCTTGGCATGCTTGCGCAAGGTCTGTGCGCCAGCCTCGTCGCGCCCTTGGATGCGGTAGCCGCCCAGTGCGTGCACGCTCTGCGGGGTCAGGCCCAGGTGAGCGCAGACGGGCACGCCGCGCTCGGTCAGGAAGTGCACGGTCTCGGCCGTCCAGCCGCCACCTTCGAGCTTGACCATGTGGGCACCGGCCTGCATCAAAGCGACGCTGGCGCGCAAGGCCTGCTCGCGGTTTTCCTGGTAGCTGCCAAACGGCAGGTCACCCACCACCCAGGCATGACGGTTACCGCGGGCCACGCAGCGCGTGTGATAAACCATCTCATCGATGGACACCGGCACGGTGCTGGCATGCCCCTGCACGATCATGCCCAGGGAGTCACCCACCAGGATGCAGTCCACGCCGGCTTCGTCCACCACGCGTGCGAAGGTCGCGTCGTAGGCGGTCAGCATGGTGATTTTCTCGCCCTTGGCGTGCATTTCCCGCAGGCGGTGCAGGGTGATCGGCTTGCGGCTTGGCTCTACAGCGGTGTTCATGTAGTTTGCGTCCTCGGCGTGTGAGCGCCAGTGTAGGAAGTGGCGCGATTCTAGGCCGGGAAATCCCTTTGTGCAGGCATCCGGCCCGACAGACCATGACGCCTGCACCACGGCTTGAAAAATCCGCTAGACCTTGCTCTTCGTCCGCCTGGGAGACACGCCATGGCAAACCGTTTTTCGAGATGCTCCGATGTCTGTGCGGGCCCGCATCCGTCCTGGCTGGCCAGAATATGGCTTGCACTGTGGTGCCTGATCCTGAGTGCCTGTGGCGGCTCGGGTGACGGCACCGCAGGCAACCCCGGGGGCACCCCCAGCGGCACATCCATCAAAACCGTGCTGATCGCGCAAGGGCTGTCGTCCCCCTGGGGCATGGTCTTCATGCCCGACGGCCGTTTGCTGGTGACGGAAAAGGCCGGGACGATGCGGCTGGTGAGCATGAATGGCCAGGTGTCGGGCGCCATCACCGGGCTGCCTCCTGTGGCCAATGCGGGTCAAGGTGGTTTGCTGGATGTGCAACTCGACCCGGACTACCCGAGCACGCCATGGATTTACTGGAGCTATGCAGAGCCCGGGGTGAATGCCGAAGCAGGCCTGGCCGGCACCGCGGTGGCGCGAGGGAGGCTCACCGAACTGATCATGGGCAACATTCAGGTGATCTTCCAGCAAAGGCCCAAAGTGGCAGGCGGCAACCATTTCGGCTCCCGCCTGGCTTTCGCCCGCGACAAGACCTTGTTCATCACCCTGGGTGAACGCATGCAGGACGACCCGGCCAACCCGGGTGTCGACAACGCCCAGAACCTGGCCAAGCACCTGGGCAAGATCGTGCGCATCAACCGCGATGGTGGCATCCCGGGCGACAACCCCGTGTTCGGCGGCGGCCTGGCCCTGCCGGGTATCTGGAGCCTGGGCCACCGCAACGTCCAGGGCGCGGCCATCCACCCAGTGACCGGTGAGCTGTGGGCATCCGAGCATGGCCCCCAAGGCGGGGACGAAATCAACCTGGTGCGTGCGGGCCGCAACTACGGCTGGCCACTGCGCAGTTATGGCTGTCCCTACGGGGCGACGCCCGGGGAGGCTTGCCGGGTAGGCGGCGGTGTTCACGCGCCAAGCTTCGAAGAGCCCCTGAGCTATTGGGTGCCCACCTCCACCGCGCCCAGCGGCATGGCCTTCAACACGGGCGCGCGTTACCCCGGTTGGGAAGGCAATTTGTTCGTGGGCTCACTGGCCGGGCAGACACTCTGGCGCCTGAGTGTGGACAACGAACACGTCCTGGCCAGAGAAGCGCTGCTCAGCAACGTCATTGGTCGGATACGCGATGTGGTGCTGGGCCCCGATGGCTGGCTGTACGTGATGACCGACGGGGACAATGCCCGCATCTACAGGATCGAACGCTGAGCCAACCTGGCGCGGACGTCAGCGCTCAGGCGGGCTGGTAAGCCAGGCGCACGTAGATGGGTGCAAAAGCCTCGGCCTGGGTCACTTCCAGCAGGCGCTCGCGGGCCAGCTCCAGCATGGCGATGAAGGTCACCACCATGACCTGCGGGCCACGGCTGGTGTCGAACAGTTCCTCGAACTCGACGAAGCGGCGGCCTTGCAAGGTGCGAAGCACCTGACTCATGAACTCGCGCACCGACAGCTCCTCGCGGCTGATGATGTGGTGCTTGTTCAGGCGGGCGCGCTGCAGGATGTCCATCCAGGCCTCGCGCAAGTCAGACAGGGCGACATCGGGGTGGCGCACATGCACGGATGGGTCGTTGTGGATCTCGACGCGCAGGAAGTCACGGCCCATCAAAGGCAGCTGATCCAGCTTGGCCGCGGCCAGTTTCATCTGCTCGTACTCGATGAGGCGGCGGACCAGTTCGGCGCGCGGGTCTTCGACCTCTTCGCCCTCGGCCGACTTCTTGGGCGGCAGCAGCATGCGCGACTTGATCTCGATGAGCATGGCCGCCATCAAGAGGTAGTCGGACGCCAGTTCGAGGTTGGTCTTGCGGATCTGGTCCACATAGGCCAGGTACTGCCGTGTGACATCCGCCAGCGGGATGTCCAGGATGTTGAAGTTCTGCTTGCGGATCAGGTAGAGCAGCAGGTCCAGCGGGCCTTCAAAGGTCTCCAGGAAGACTTCGAGCGCATCCGGCGGGATGTAGAGGTCCGTCGGCATGGCAAACAGGGGTTCGCCATACAGACGCGCCAGCGCCACCTGGTCGATGACCTGGGGCAGGCCTTGCTCATCGAGCCCGGCCGGCGACAGGCCACCCTCATCGGCGGCCATGACGTGCTGTTGTGTCACCTGTCAGACCAGGCCATCGAAGCCATCAGGCCTTGGTCGAGTAGACGTAAGGCTTTTGCTCGACGCGGGCTTCGCGGTAGCCCTTCTGGGCTTCGCGGTCCACGGGCTTGTCCCACAGCAGGAAACGGCCCTGACGCTGACGCTCTTCGAGCTGCGGATCACGTGCCTTGAGGCTGTCGATGAACTGCGTGACGTCGGACTTGTAGGGTTTCCAGAAAAGCGGCATGGCTTTGACCAATCAATGTGCGAGAACCCGCCATTTTATCGGCCTGCGCGGCCCGATCCCACCGCCCGGGCACACGACAATGTCGGGCATGCAGGAAATTGAACTGAAATTCCAGATTCCGGAAGGTGCGCTGGAGGCCATTCGGGCCGAATTCACCCGACTCAACGCCGGCCAGAACACGGATCTGCGCCTGCGGGCCTCGTATTTCGACACGCCCGAGCGCCACCTGGCCGCCGCCCGCATGGCCTTGCGCGTGCGCCAGGAAGGGCCGGACTGGGTCCAGACGCTCAAGGCCGGTGGCAGCAACACCATGATGCGGCTGGAAGACAACCAGCCCGCGCAAGCGCCCGCCCACGGCCAGCCCATCCGCGCCGATCTGGGGCGCCATGCCGGCACCCCGGCGCAGGAAGCGCTGGAGCGCGTGCTGAACTGGTCCATGGCGCAAGACCCGCAGGGCCGCCACACCGGCCTGGTTGAACTGTATGGCACCGACATCACCCGCACGCGGGCGCTTGTCACCATCGGGGCCGGCACCTTGTTTGAAGGTGTGGTGGAACTGGCGCTGGACCTGGGGCAGATCCATTCAGGCCCGTTGAGCGTACCTGTGCGCGAGCTGGAAATCGAGTCGGTATCGGGCCACCCCATGGCCGTGATCCTGGCCGGACGCGACTGGGTAGCCCGCCACGGCCTGTGGCTGGACACGCAGACCAAGGCCCACCGGGGTGACCGCCTGGCCCGTGAGGCCGCGGCGCAGCAGGCGCCGAGCGACGCGCATTCGGGCGAGGTCAAACCTCAGGCGCACATCACACCTGCACGCCCGGCCAAGGTCAAGGCGGACTCGACCATGGACCAGGCGTGGCGCGCCGGGGTCGAAACCTGCCTGGAGCACATCACCGGCAACCTCAGCGAACTGGGCAACGCCCCGGCCTCTACCTGCGAGGCAGCCTATGAGCTGCGCCTGAGCCTGCGCCGCTTGAGGGCACTGGGCCGCTTGTGGGGCAGCACCCCTTGGGCCCTGCCTGCCAGCAGCATGGACAAGGCCAGAGGCTTGAGCCGGCAACTGGGCTACTGGCGCGACCAGGAGGCCCTGGCGTGGCTGCCTGAAAAACTGCGCGCGGCCGGCGGGCCCGCCCTGCCCTTGCCCTGCCCGCCCCCCCCACCGAACCTGCCGGCCGATATCGTGGCCCTGGCCCGGTCCGGCCTGGCCACCGACCTGTGCCTGGACATGCTGGCGGCCTTGCTGGCGCCCGAGCGCCCCGCCGATGCGCCACACGCGGAACTGCTGCCCTGGCTGAACGCACGCCTGACAAATTGGACGGGCCGCTGTGCCCGGCACGCCCACGGCTTCAGCAAAACGCCCGATGCCGAACTGCACCAGCTGCGCAAGCGTGGCAAGCGCCTGCGACTGGCTGCGGCCATCTACGCGCCACTGTGGTCAGACAAGGCTTTCAGGCGCCATGAGCGCGCTTTGAAGAACGCGCTGGACGCACTGGGGCACGTGCAGGATGAGGTCGTCGCGCAAGCCTGGTACAGCCAGCAAGCACAGCAAGCGCCTCAGGCGCTGTTTGCCCGTGACTGGCTGCAAGGGCGACGCAAGGGCTTGCGCAAGAAGGCGCAACGCGCCTGGCAACGCTGGCTCAAACGCAGTTCACCCTGGTGATCGGCCTGGCGCCAGCTTGCGCGGGCGCCTCCGTCATCCTCAGCGGATGCGCATGCCGGGCTGCGCACCAGCCACCGGCTCCAGCACATAGATGCCCGGCGTGCCTTTCTCATCGGCGTGCGAGGCCGCCAGCACCATGCCTTCGCTGACACCGAACTTCATCTTGCGGGGTGCCAGGTTGGCCACCATCACGGTGTGCTTGCCGATGAGATCTTCGGGCTTGTAGGCCTCCTTGATGCCGCTGAACACATTGCGCGTGCGGCCCTCACCCACGTCCAGCGTCAGACGCAGCAGCTTGGTGCTGCCTTCCACGTGCTCGGCGTTCACGATCTTGGCAATGCGCAGGTCCACCTTGACGAAGTCATCGATGGTGATGGTGGGGGCAATGTCCTCGCCGCCGGGCCGCCCCAAGGCGAGGTCCCCCTCGGGGGGCATGGGGGCACCACCTTTTTCACCGGGCTTGGGCGCTTCCACCACGGGAGCGGGCGGCGCCTCGAACAGCGCCTCCAGCATCTTCACGTCCACACGCTGCATCAGGTGCTTGTACTCGCCAATCACGTGCGCGCCCAGCAGCTTGCTGCTGTCGGCAAACGTCATCGGTTCGACCTTGAGGAAGGCCTCGACATTGGCCGCCAGCGCGGGCAGCACCGGTTTGAGATACAGGCTCAGCAAGCGGAAGGCCTCGATGCACACCGTGCAAACCTCCTGCAGGCGGGCGTCCTGCCCCTCCTGCTTGGCCAGCTCCCAGGGCTTGTTGGCATCCACATACTCATTGACCCGGTCGGCCAGCAGCATGATCTCGCGCAGCACCTTGCCCAGCTCGCGCTGTTCATACAGTTCGGTGATGCCCGCTTGGCCCGCCTGCAAGGCCTTGAGCAGCGTCTGGCCATCGTCGCCAAGGGCGGCCGTCAATTGACCGCCAAAGCGCTTGCTCAGGAAACCCGCGGCACGGCTGGCGATGTTGATGTACTTGCCCACCAGGTCGCTGTTGACCCGGGCCATGAAGTCGTCCTTGTTGAAGTCGACGTCTTCCACGCGGGCATTGAGCTTGGCGGCGATGTAGTAGCGCAGCCACTCCGCGTTCATGCCCAGGCCCAGGTACTTGAGCGGGTCCAGGCCGGTGCCGCGGCTCTTGCTCATCTTCTCGCCATTGTTGACGGTCATGAAGCCGTGCACATTGATCTGGTTGGGCAGCTTGCGGCCGCTGAACTGCAGCATCGCGGGCCAGAACAGGGTGTGGAAGTAGGTGATGTCCTTGCCGATGAAGTGGATCTGCTCGACTTGCGGGTCGGCAATGAACTGCTCGAAGCTGCGGGTTTCGCCATAACGAGCCTTGGGGCCGCCGGCCTCGAAGTAGCTCTTGAGCGAGGCCAGGTAGCCCACGGGGGCGTCCAGCCACACGTAGAAATACTTGCCCGGCGCATCGGGGATCTCGATGCCGAAGTAAGGCGCGTCGCGGCTGATGTCCCAGTCACCCAGGCCGCCCTTGCCTTCTTCATCCTTGGTGAACCACTCCTTGATCTTGTTGACCACCTCGGACTGCAGCTTGCCGTCCTGTGTCCAGTTCTCCAGGAAGTTGAAGCAGCGCGGGTCGGACAGCTTGAAGAAGTAGTGGTCGCTGGTCTTGAGCACCGGCGTGGCGCCCGACAAGGCCGAGTAGGGGTTCTTCAACTCGGTGGGCGAGTACACGGCGCCACACACCTCGCACGAATCGCCGTATTGGTCCTTGGCACCACACTTGGGGCATTCACCCTTGATGAAGCGGTCCGGCAGGAACATGCTTTTCTCGGGGTCGAAGAACTGCTCGATGGCACGCACTTCGATCAACCCCTGATCGCGCAAGGCACGGTAGATGTCCTGCGCCAGGGCATGGTTCTCAGGGCTGTCGGTAGAAGACCAATGATCGAAACTGATGTGGAAGCCGTCCAGGTAGGGCTTGCGGCCGGCGGCGATGTCGGCCACGAACTGCTGCGGTGTCTTGCCGGCCTTTTCGGCGGCGATCATGATGGGCGCGCCATGGGCGTCATCGGCCCCCACGAAATGCACCTGGTTGCCTTGCATGCGCTGGAACCGCACCCAGATATCAGCCTGGATGTACTCCATGATGTGGCCGATGTGGAAATGGCCATTGGCATAGGGCAGCGCGGTGGTGACAAAAAGCTGGCGTGGCATGGTGCAGTTCTAGAGCGGCGGGCCACAGGAAGCCTGCCAACGTTTCAGGGGGAATCGCCGATTTTAGGCTGCATGCCGTGCCACACTGACACAGACCGTTGCACTAGACTGCCCGGTTTCGCCGTTTTACCGCTTTCTCTGCGCCCCGCCCTGCTCTTATGACCGCCCTGTCCCCCATCGAGACCGCCGCCCAAACCGCCCTGACCGCCGTGTGCGATCCGCTGACCGGCCAGGACTGGGTGTCCACACGCCACCTGAAATCGCTGAAGGTGGACGGTGGCCGCGCTGTGCTGGACATCGCGCTGGGCTACCCCGCGCATTCGCAATGGCCCGCCTACACCGAGCTGGTCAAACAAGCCTTGCTGCAGGTAGCTGGCATCACGGACGTGCAGGTGAACTGGTCCACCCAGATCCAGACCCATGCGGCTTCGCGCGGCCAGGCCCTGCTGCCCGGCGTCAAGAACGTGGTCGCCGTGGCCTCCGGCAAGGGCGGCGTGGGCAAGAGCACCACGGCCATCAACCTGGCGCTGGCCCTGGCCGCCGAGGGCGCCCGCGTGGGCATGCTGGATGCCGACATCTACGGCCCCAGCCAGCCCTTGATGATGGGCATCAGCGGCAAGCCGCCCAGCCCGGATGGCAAGACCATCACCCCGCCGGTCAACTTCGGGCTGCAGATGATGTCCATGGGCCTGCTGGTCGACAACCAGGCGGCCACCATCTGGCGCGGCCCCATGGCCAGCCAGGCTTTTGACCAGTTGCTGCGCCTGTCCAACTGGGGCGAACCTGGTGAGCCCCTGGACTACCTGATGGTGGACATGCCCCCTGGCACCGGAGACATCCACCTGAGCATCAGCCAGCGTTCGCCGTTGACGGCCGCCATCATCGTGACCACGCCGCAGGACATCGCCTTGCTGGACGCCCGCAAGGGCCTGCAGATGTTCGAGAAAGTCAGCGTGCCGGTACTGGGCATCGTCGAGAACATGGCCGTGTTCTGCTGCCCCAACTGTGGCCACGAAGAGCACATCTTCGGCCAGGATGGTGGCAAGCGGATGGCAGCCGATTTCAATGTGCCGCTGCTGGGTTCGATGCCGCTGGACCTCAAGATCCGCCAGCAGGCTGACAGCGGCCAGCCCACGCTGGTGGCCGAGCCCGACAGCAAGGTGGCGCAGCTCTACAAGGACATGGCCCGCAAGCTGGCCGCCGGCCTGTCCAAGCTGCCCAAGGATTACTCCGCCAAAATGCCTGGTGTGAGCGTCGTACAACCCAAGGCCTGATTTTCGATCCACATGGCAACACCCACGCCCTTGCACGTAGAGGACGCCTGGTTTGATCTGGTGCCGCTGGCCCTGATCGAATTCAACGAGCACGGACGCGTGTTGCGCGCGAACTCGGCACTGAGCGCACAACTGGGCTACGCCATCCCACCGGGCAGCGCATTGGCCGACACCCCCCAGGCCCTGCAAAGGCTGTGTGGCTGGGACTCCCCCCTGACCCTGCTGGCACTGGGCCCTGAAGACGGGCCGCTGCAAAGCCAGGTGTTGCAGACACGTCAAGGCAGCACGCCGGTCAGCCTGCGCAGCCAGATCTGGACGCTGGCCCAGTCCAGCCATGAAGCGCCGCGGCGCTTTCTTTGCGCGATCAAGGACACGGTCGTCACCGGCGCAACGCCCACAACCGCCCCGGTGAGCGCCATCACCTCGGATGCCGATGCCGCCCCCGTGCCCGGCCAGGCCCAGTTGCTGCACGAACTCAGCACCATCCTGGAAAGCACCCCGGCGGGCATCGCCTACCTGCGCGACAACGTGCTGATGCGCTGCAACCGCCGCTTCGAGCGCATGCTGGGCCTCACACCCGGCTCCATGGCGGGCCAGAGCCTGGATGTGCTGCTCAGCGCCGACCCGCGCATCGACCGCGTGGTCACCGAAACCGCCACCGAGTTGCTCAAGTCCGAGCAGTTCGAGAGCGAACTCGAGATCGTCATCCCCGGCAACACCACGCGCTGGTACACCCTGTCCGTGCGCCGCATCGGCCTGTCCAACAACCCGCTGGAAGTGATCGCGGTGCTGTCGGACATCAGCCGCATCCGCTCTCAACAGCAGCAGCTGGACGCACTCGGCCGCGACCGCGACCTGATGTTCACGCTGTCCGGCGTGGGCATTGCCTTCGTCAAGGATGGCCTGATCCAGAGCGCCAACCCGGCCCTGTCTCACCTGATCGGTGACGAAGCGGCCAACCTGGCTGGGCGCCCCCTGCTGAGCCTGTACGCACTGGACGTCGACAACAACGCCGACCCCGACATCACCGGCATGCTGCGCAGCCTGGGCCACTGGCAAGGCGAACGGGCGCTGCGAACCAAAAAGGGGCGCGTGCTGTGGGCCGAGGTCGCGCTGCGCCTGGTCAACCCGCAACGCCCTGAAGAAGGTTTCATCGCCTCCTTCGTCAATGTGGACGACCGCCACCGCGCCGAACAACGCCTGACCCTGCAGGCCGACCGCACCCGCGCCATCCTCGACTCGGTGTTCGTGGGCATCGTGACGCTGGACGAGCACGGCATCGCCTGGATGAACCGCTCGGCGCGCCGCATGTTTGCGGGTGACCTGGCCGACTTCGTGGGCCAGCCCCTGAGCACCGTGGCCACGCCCGATCTGGACCACCCCTTCCGCCTGACCGACTACCTCGACGACCTGCTGGACGGGCAATCGCACACCTTCGAGTGCCAGGTGGTGGGCCGAGATGGCCGTGTCTTCTGGGTCGTGGGCAATGCCGTGGTCACACTGGGTGAAGGCAACCGCCGCCACATCACCTACGCCCTGCTGGACATCGATCGGCGCCGCGAAGCCGAGGCCCAGTCCGCCGAAGCCCAGGCCACATTGCAACGCATCATCGAGATGGCGCCCATGGCCATCCACCTGATCGACGCCAAGCAGCTGACCCTGGTGCAAGCCAACCAGGCCGCATCCAGCTACATGAACATCGAGCCGACCAAGGCCCTGGGCAAGCCGCCCGAGGCCCTGTACGACGCCGATCGCGCCCGCCTGTTGCGCGCCGACATGCAGCACGCCCTGGACAGCGGCCAGGCCGTGCACCGCGAGTACAGCCGCCCGCACAAGGGTGGCAACCAGATCTGGGATGTGAACTACCTGCCGCTGGCACGCGATGGCGAGTCCGCCGACCAGTTGCTGGTGGTGGCCTCCGACATCACCGAGCAACGCGCGGCCGAACAGGCCCGCCTGGACGCGGCCATCGCCCAGCGCGAGATGCTGGTCAAGGAAGTGCACCACCGCATCAAGAACAACCTGCAGGGCGTGGCGGGCCTGCTGCAGCAGATCGCCATGCGCAAGCCCGAGGTGGCCCCCGCCATCTCGGAAGTGGTCGGGCAGGTTCAGGCCATTGCCCAGGTCTATGGCCTGCAGGTGGGTGCGGGCGGCCCGCTGCGGCTCAAGGCCGTGGTTGAAGCCATTGCCTCATCGGTACAACGCACTTTCGGGCGCCCGATCGAGCTGGCCATGGAAGGCAGCAACGCGGGTGACTGGCAGCTGCCGGAGGCCGAGTCCATCCCCATCGCCTTGTGTCTCAATGAGTTGTTGACCAACGCCCACAAGCATGGTCCCGGCACCACGGCGCTGGGCTGCACGCTGCAATCGAGCGAGCAAGGCGTGTCCATCAAGATCAGGAGCCCGGGGCAGCTGCCACCAGACTTCAATGTGGACCGTGTGCCAGGCGGCGTGTCCGGCCTGGGCCTGGTGCGCGCCCTGTTGCCGCGCCGCAGCGCCAAACTCGCCATGAAGCAAGACGGCGCCCAGGTGCTGACCCAGGTCGACCTGACGCCACCAGGCATCAACTTGATACCGCCCCCCCACGTATTGGGTGAGCCCACTGGTCAGCAGATCACTCTTTGGCCACAATAGCCCTCCTGCGCCTGGATACACCTGCGTCATACAGGTGCATTAGACTGGCCGGCCTCGGTAAATGGTGTTCATTGCACATCTTTGACCGATCGACGACATGCATGAAGACGGAGCGATAGGTAAGAGGTGCTGGCCATTTCCGGTCGTACACGGCCTGGGCTGGTAGCCGAAAAGGACATGGGTGTGACTCAAAAAGGCAAGATTCTGGTAGTGGATGACGACCGACTGGTGTTGGCCACGCTGACCCACGGTCTGGCGCAAGCCGGCTACGAAGTCATTGACGCAGACAACGGGGACGACGCGATCTTGCTGGCCCGTCAGCACAAGCCCGAGTTGGCGCTGCTGGACATCCGAATGGAAGGCAAATCCGGCTTCGACGTGGCCGTGTACCTGCGCGAGTACTGCCAGATCCCCTTCATGTTCCTGTCCGCTTTTGCAGATGAAGCCACCATCAAGCAAGTCAAGGAACTGGGCGCCCTGACCTACCTGGTCAAGCCGCTGGACATCCAGCAGATCGTGCCGGCCGTGGAAGCCGCATTTGCCAACCGGGCCAAGACCCACGCACCGGCAGAACCTGCTGCAGCCCCATCCCCTGCGGCCGCACCAGTTGCGACGCCACAATCGGCTCCGGTACCCGCCTCACAGGCGGCAGCATCCAGCACGGCGGCTGTTGACCCCTTGACCCAGAACGTGGCCATTGCCGTGGGCATCGTCATGCACCGCAACTCGCTGGACCGCCAGCAGGCCATGGCCAAGCTGGCTCAACAGGCCCAGCAGGAAGGCCGCACGCTGGAGGCCCAGTGCGAGCGCCTGCTCAATGCACAGGAAGTGCTGGCCGGCCTGGGTTCACTCTGAGCATTCACGCCGAGCGCTCACTCCGAACGTTGAGCGCGCTGCTGCGCCTCGACCGTGCCCATCA
The DNA here is from genome assembly GCF_016195855.1 of Aquabacterium sp. Classification (GTDB taxonomy): domain Bacteria; phylum Pseudomonadota; class Gammaproteobacteria; order Burkholderiales; family Burkholderiaceae_C; genus Aquabacterium. Next base: position 47,805 of record NZ_JACPYU010000017.1, on the reverse strand, counting down.
GCGTGAAGTAGAAACAGGCGCCCTCACCCGGGCGAGCCTCGGCCCAGATGCGCCCGCCATGCCGGCGCACGATGTTCTGAACGCCCGCCAGCCCCACGCCCGTGCCGGGGAACTCCTTGGCACTGTGCAGGCGCTGGAACATGCCGAACAGCTTGTCGGCGTGCTGCATGTCAAAACCGGCGCCGTTGTCGCGCACAAAAAACACCGCTGGGTTGGTCGCCGGCATGACACCCACTTCCACCCGAGGCTGCGCCACCTTGGCGCTGTATTTCAAGGCATTGCTGATCAGGTTCTCCAGCACGCGCCGCACCAGCAACGGGTCGGCATCCTCATGCATGCCCTGCGCCACAACCACTTCAGCCGACGCGCACCCCTCATTGACCATCGCCGATTGCTCCGCGCCGATCTCGCACGCCATGGCCGAGAGGTCAATGCTCACGCGCTGCAAGGGCTCGGCGGCCAGTTGGGCCTGCGCCAGGATCGCGTCGATCATGCCGTTCATGCGCGCCGCTGCGGTCAGTACCCGCTCCAGGTGGTCGTTGCCCAATCGGTCCATGGCTGAGCCATAGTCTTCCTTGACGATGCGGGTGAAGCCCTCCACCACGCGCAAGGGCGCACGCAGGTCGTGCGACAAGGCGTAACGCAGCACCTCCTGCTCGGCCTCGCGCATCTGCGCGTTCTGCGCGGCGTCCTCAGCCTCGGCCCGGGACAGCGCCGTGGCAGCCCCGCTTGCGCGGTCAGCGACAGGCGGCACCATCTGCATCACGCCCCTGAAACCCAGGAACTGCCCCTGCTCGTCCCACCGGGGCTCGGCCTGCACGGCACAACGCCAGCCTGGTGCCTCGACGCTCACGCCCTGCAGCCCCTCGGGCCATGGCAGGTCCAGGGCATCGCCACAGGCCACCTTTTGCGCCAGGCAATAGGCCAGGCGCCCCAGATCGGCCTCGTGGCAGGCCGGCTCTGTGGACCAGTTGGACAACCACAGGGGATTTAACCCGATATATTCGGACAAGCGAGCCCAATCCACCGAAATGCTGCGGGGCAAACCGACACCGGGTTTGAAGACCTTCAAATGGTGAAGGGCATCGGTCTCCCAATACCAGCCGGAAACCCAGTTTTGCCAATTGGGTTCATCGGATCGGGCTGGTTTTGAATTAACGCTAACGTCAGTTATTTGACGCATTGCAAAAATCACGTCGCGTTGTAACAACACTGCACCCGCCACGCACCAGGCCATCATGGCCAGGGCGAACACCCACACGGGCGCCTCGACGAATGCCAAAACGAGCATCGCGACAACGCCGCCCAGGGCCCAGGGCCAGAACCGGGTCTTCGAATGGCGAAAACCCTGGTCAGGCGGGGTGGACAAATCTACGTCGCTGCGCATCCAAACCATTGTAAGGAGGGCTGCAAGGGGTTTCTTCTGCTGGTTGAAGTTTTCACGGAGCCTGTAAAGTTCGTGAAATATCTGACGAAGGTCACAGTATGCCCGGCTATTTTCCCGCGGCAAGTGGGTGACTTTCCCAAGGAACCAAGTTGGCGATGCCGCAGAACTCGTATTCGACGCGCACACCGTGGACCGTGATGATGCTCCTTCTGGCGCTTGCAGCCGTGGCCGCTGCAACCTGGAACTGGGGACTCAGCGGTCTGGGTCTGACCGTGACCGTGCTGGCCTCCACCGGCATCGGTCTCATGGCGCGCCGGCCTCTGCAACCCGCGGGCGACCAGCCCAGCAGCACCCAGGCGCCGCAAGCCACCGACCTGTCGGCCGATGCCGTGGCCCAGACCACCGAGCCCGCCTCCCAGCCCCCTTCTGATCCCAACGCCGATGCGCAACGCCAGCTGGACCTCAGCCGCCGCATCGCCGAGGCCGCCCACACCGCCCCCAATCTGGCCCAGGCCCTGCACCGGGTCGGCGAAGCCCTGCACGACCACCTGGGCTCGCGCGGCTGGATCTGCCTGCGCGTAGAAGGCTGGAACGGCGAATCGGCTTTGTTGCGTCCCTGGATGGACACTGGCGCCGATGGCAACGACATGATCGACGTGTCGGCCATCGCCGCCACGCACCGCGATGAACGGCCACTGGGTGAAGCGCTGAGCAAGCTGTCACCCCAGATGGCCGAGATCCCCAGGCCCACAGCCGCCAACTGCCCCTGGCGCTTGAGCGGCACCCGCAGCGTGGTGGCCCTGCCCATCTCAATCGAAGGCTGGCCGCTGGCCCTGCTGGAGTTCGACGACCCGGCTGCCAGCCAGACCGACTGCGCCGCCGTGCTGGACATCGCCGCCATCCAGCTGGGCTTTGTGGCGCAACGCGACGCCAACCTGGCCCACATGGCCAACAATGCCGAGCACCTCAGCCGGCTGACGCTGGTGGCCTCGCGCATCAGCAGCGGCGTGGCCATCACCGACCGAGACGGCAACATCGAGTGGATCAACAGCGCCTTCGTGGCCCTGACCGGCTGGCCTGAAGAGCGTGTCATCGGCCGCCGCCTGCCCGAGCTGCTGGCCCAGGAGGTCAGTGACCCGGCCACCGTGACCGAGCTGGAAGACCACATCTCGCGCGGTGTGCCCTTCCGCCTGTCTTATGAATCGGGCCGCCAGGGCTCGCAGAGCATCACCCGCTACTGGGGCGAGATCGACGCCATCCAGATGCTGGACGAGACCGGTGGCCGCAGCCAGTACGTCTGCCTGTTCAACGACATCACCAAGCGCAAGTCGCAAGAGCACATCCGCGACCAGGAACGCGAGTTCCTCGAAGCCCTGCTGGGCAATTTGCCCGTCAGCCTGTTCGTGCTGGACCCGGTCAACCTCAATGTGGTGGCCATCAACCGCTACACGGAAATCGAATTCAACCTGCAGCGCGACCAGGTCGTGGGCCGCTCCATCGAGCACGCGCTGGGCAAGTCCGTGCTGGGCATGACCCAGCCTTACATGCAGCAGGCCATCGAGTCCGGCCTGACGGTCGAGCACGATTTCACCTGGTCTGGTGACGCCGGCACGCGCGTGGTCAACGCCCGCCACTTCGCCCTGCGCCACAGCAATGGCCGCCCTCGCCTGCTGATTTCGCTGGTGCGCGACATCACCTCGTCCAGGCAGGCCCAGGCCGATCTGGAAGAGTCCGAACGGCGCTTCCGCGAGCTGGTCGAGTCCATGGACGACTCCGTGTACGTGGCCACCCAGGCGCGCGAACGCTACATCTATTTGAGCCCCCGCACGCAAGAGCTGCTGGGCATCCCGGCTGAAGAGATGCAGGCCCAGCCCAGCCGCGTGCGCGACATGATCGTGCCCGAGGACGTCCACCTGCTGGCCGAACAAGAAGCGCACGAACAAGCCAACGAACCCACCGACGCGCTGCTGCGCCTGATGGTGCCCGGCAAGGGCCTGCGCTGGATCCGCCACCGCACCCGCGCCCGCCGCCTGCCCGATGGCCAATCGCGCATCTACGGCCTGGTCTCCGACGTCACGGAAGACCACAACCAGGCGCTGGAGTTGCAGCGCGCGCGTGACATGGCCGAAGCGGCCAGCCAGGCCAAGAGCCAGTTCATGGCCAACATGAGCCACGAAATCCGCACGCCCATGAACGGCATCCTGGGCATGACGGAGCTGCTGCTGGGCACCCCGCTCAACGACAAGCAACGGCGCTTTGCCCAGGCGGTCTACCGCTCTGGCGAAAGCCTGCTGGAGATCATCAACGACATCCTGGACTTCGCCAAGATCGAGGCCGGCAAGCTGGAGCTGGCCACCTGCGACTTCGTGCTGCGCACCCTGGTGGAAGACACCCTGGAGCTGATGGCCCCGCGCGCCCACGAAAAAGGCCTGGAGCTGAGCTTCCGCGAACAGCCCGGCCTGCCTGCGGTCATCCACGGCGACCCGCTGCGCCTGCGCCAGATCCTGACCAACCTGGTGGCCAATGCCATCAAGTTCACCGAACACGGCGAAGTGGTGGTGGACATCCGCCGTGCCATTGGCGGCACGGTGAGCCTGCACAACGGTGACGTGCCCAACGGCATCGAGCTGGAGTTCATGGTGCGTGACACGGGCATCGGCATCCCCTCCGACGTGATCCCCCGCCTGTTCAGCGCCTTCGTGCAGGCCAACGTCGGCATGGCGCGTCGTTACGGCGGCACCGGCCTGGGCCTGGCCATCTCCAAGCAACTGGTCGAGCTCATGGGTGGCTACATCGAGGCGCACAGCGCGCCCGGCGTGGGCTCGGAGTTCGTGTTCAGGGTGCCCGTGCGTGTGGGTGACACCCAGATCGACATGGCCATGCTGGAAGAGCCCGAGATGCCCTCTTTCAACGTGCTGGTGGTGGACGACAACGACACCAACCGCACCGTGATCGAGAACATGCTGACCGCCTGGGGCATGAACGTCACGCAGGCCACCAATGGCCGCGAAGCGCTCAACATCCTGATGGCCAACCCCAACCAGGACGCCGATTTCGAGCTGGCCCTGGTCGACATGAACATGCCCGAGCTGGACGGCCTGGGCCTGGCCGAGGCCCTGCGCAACAGCGGCCGCTACCCCCATATCAAGATGATCCTGCTGTCGTCGGTGTCCTCACCGGACGACGTGCGCCGCGCCCAGGAAGCCGGTTTCCAGCGCTTCGTGGCCAAGCCGCTGCGCAAGGCCGAACTGCGCCAGGCCATCCTGGGCATCTCGGCCGAGCTGGGCACCGATGTGGCCCACGAGGCCGTCCGCATCTGCAAGAGTGTGCTGGTGGTGGAAGACAACTCCGTCAACCAGGAGGTCTGCAGCCAGATGCTGCGCCGCCTGGGCTGCGAGGTGAAGGTCGCCAACTCGGCCCTTGAAGGCTTGCGCAAGCTGGGCGAATACCGCTTCGATCTGGTGCTGATGGACATCCAGATGCCCGGCATGGACGGCGTGGAAGCCTTGAGCTGGTTCCGCCGCGGCTCGACCGCCCGCTTCAAATTCCTCACCGCGCCAGACACCCCGGTCATTGCCGTCACGGCCAATGCGCTGGAAGGCGACGAGCAGCGCTTCCTCGACCTGGGTTTTGACGACTACCTGTCCAAGCCTTTCCGCCAAAGCCAGCTGCAGAAGATCCTGATCGAGCACACCCACCCGGATGGCCTGCCAACGAGCCCGGGGGTGTTGTTGACGGAAGACGAGCCCGCCACCGTGCCCATGGCCTTGCGCGAGGTGGGCGAGGCGACCCCGCCCGAGGTGCACAGTGAGCCAGTTGAGCCCACCGTGCCGGCAGCGCTGGAGCCCGTTGCCCCGCCCCCCAGCGCGCCCCCCGACTACAGTGAGCTTTTCGATGCCGAAGCCCTGCGCCGCCTGCGTGAACTCGACCCTCGGGGCGACAACCGCCTGATCGAGCGCGTGGCCAAGGCCTTCGAAACCTCGGTGGGCCGCCTGTTGCCGCAACTGGAAGAAGCATTCAAGATGAACGACAGCGCGGCAATCATGCATGTTGCGCATACACTGAAGTCGTCGTCAGCCAGCATCGGCGCACTCAAGTTGTCACAAATGTGTGCCGAAATTGAAACCATGATCCGGCGCCAGACAGGAGAAGACTTGAGCTCACGCATCCGCGAGGTTCCCATTGAGGCTGACCGCGTGCTCCTAGGCCTGCGGCAAATGCTGGAGACTTGAGCCATGAGTCCCCTCTCCCTCATGGCCGATCAAAACCTCGAAGAACAACCCAAGGTCCTGCTGGTTGACGACGATGAAGTCAACCTGCTGCTGACCTCGATCGCCCTGAGGGAGCGCGGCTTTGCCATCACCGAAGCCAGCTCCGGCGAGCAAGCCCTCCACCTGATGGCCGACCTGCTGCCCGATGTGGTGGTGCTGGATGCGGTCATGCCCGGCCTGGATGGCTTTGCCACCTGCCAGGAATTGAGACATTTGCCCGGTTTTGAAGCCCTGCCCGTGCTGATGCTGACGGGCCTGGACGACGAAGCCTCGATCACGCGCGCCTATGAAGTCGGCGCCACCGACTTCTTCGTGAAATGCACGCAATGGAGCCTGCTGGCCGGGCGCCTGCGCTACCTGCTGCGCGCCTCGCGTACCCGCTACGAGCTGGAGCGCAGCAAGGCCAAGCTGGCCCGCGCGCAAGACCTTGCCCGCATGGGCAGCTTTGACTGGCGCAAGGGCGTGGGGGACATCGCGTTCTCGCTCGAAGGCCTGCGTGTCTTCGGCATGGGGCCCAATGACAAGCTCGGCCTGCGCCAGATCGTGCGCATGATGCCGGCCGAAGAGCGTCAGGCCTTCCAGCGCGTGCTGCATGAAGTGATCGACCACGGCACGGTGCTGTGCAACGATGTTCAAGTCGGCCTGGCCGATGGGCGCCAGCGCATCCTGCACGTCGAGGCCGAACCCGAATTCAATGAGCAGGCCAACCTGATTGGCTACACCGGCATCGTGCAGGACGTCACGGACCGCCGCGTGGCCGAAGACAAGATCAAGCACCTGGCCAACTTCGACACGCTCACCGGCCTGCCCAATCGCCGCCAGGTGTTCTGGCGCAGCGAGCGCGCCATCGAACACGCCAAGCGCCTGAACCATTGCGTGGCCCTGCTGCAAGTCGGACTGGACCGCTTCAAGATCATCAACGAGAACCTGGGCCACCATGCCGGGGACGAGCTGCTGATCGAGGTCTCCCGCCGACTGCGCACCTGCGTGCGCCACTCCGAGCAGGTCATGGAAGGCAACCTGGACATCAGCGGTGGCCAGCGCGTGCACCGCACGCTCGAAGCCGTGGGCCGCCTGGGTGCCGATGAATTCGTGGTGCTGCTGCCTGAGATCATCAGCGAGCAGGAAGCCATGGACACCGCACGCCTCATCCTGGATGCGCTGCGTGAACCCATGATGGCCGCCGGCCAGGAATGCTTCATCACGGCCAGCGTGGGTGTGGCCGTGTTCCCCGCCCATGGCCTGAGCGTGGCCGACCTGCTGCGCAATGCCGACGTGGCCATGGACATGGCCAAGACCCAGGGCCGCAACACCGCCCAGCTGTATGACCCACAACTGGCCAGCAAGGGCCGCGTGCGCCTGGATCTGGACACCGCCCTGCACAAGGCCCTGGAGCGCAAGGAACTGGTGCTGTACTACCAGCCCAAGATCGATGTGCGCACCAGCCGCATGGTGGGAGCCGAGGCGCTGATGCGCTGGCAGCGCGGCACGCAGCTCGTGCCACCCGGTGACTTCATCCCGCTGGCCGAGGCCACCGGCCTGATCAACGAGATGAGTCTGTGGGCCATCGAAGAAGCGGCCAAGCAGGCCAAGGAATGGGAGCGCAAATTCGGCTTTGATGCCTCGATTGCCGTCAACCTGCCCAGCCGTCTGTTCGAGCAAGGTGACCTGGTCGAGAAGATCGAAAGCATCTTGTCGCGACTGGGCGTGGAGCCCCGTGCCATCGAGCTGGAGATCACAGAAACCGGCCTGATGAAAGACCTGCAAGGCGTGGTGCCCTCGCTGCACCGCCTCAACCAGCTGGGCACCGAGATCTCGATCGACGACTTCGGCACGGGTTACTCGTCCCTGGCCTACCTGACCACCCTGCCCATCAGCGAGCTCAAGATCGACCGCTCCTTCGTACGCGATCTGGGTGACACGCCCCAGAGCGGCGCCGTGGTCTCGGCCATCATCGCGCTGGCCAGGGCCCTGGGGCTGCGCGTCATCGCCGAGGGGGTCGAGAACGTGACCCAGATGGAAGTGCTCTACAACCTGGGCTGCCACATCTGCCAGGGCTTCCTGTTTGCACGCCCCATGCCGGCCAATCAGGTCGAGCAATGGCTGCTGGACACGCAGTCTGGCCAGACCTTGCCGCGCATCGCCGGCGCGGTTGCGGGCATCGACCCCACCGCCACACGGATCAGCGGCTCTCGTTGAACCATGCCCACACCGCCCACCACGCCAAGCAGCCCGCTCACCCCGGCCCAACTGGCCAAGGCCGCACTCAAGCGCCTGGCCGAGCAACGGCTGGAGCCCACTCCCGATAACTACCGCAAGGCCTACGAGGCTGAGTCAGGGGTGCCCTCGCAGCCTGACAAGCCCGTCGACAAAGCGGCAGCGCCCCATGAGGCCCAGCAGGACAACGACGACGGCGAACGCTGGTCCAGCCTGATCACCCGCATGCTGCGCGGTGCGGAACGGGGCGGCCGGCAATGGACCACGGCCCGCAAGAAGGACAGCCTCAAGCGCGTGCTGGATGGCAGCAAGAGCTCGGCCACCCGCCTGCACCAACGTCTGACCCAGCTCGTGGGCAGCTGGGACAGCGACACGCTGGACAACAGCCTGCTGGAAGGCGACGAGGCCGCAGCCGACACGCCCCCCGCATCCACAGACGACAACGCGCCTGCGGCGCCCGCACAGGGCCGCGCGGTGGCATCCGCAGCGCCAATGGCGGCGTCGTCCTCACCTGCCATCACCTCGGCCTGGCCCGAGTTGGCGCGCCACGCCATCGACCAACTCGCCAACACCGTGGGCGCTGCCCTGCCCCCGCAACAGGCGCAATCGGAAGAAGCCATCCGCACCATCGAGTCCGTGCTGGATCAAAGCCGCGACACCACCGTGCCGGATGAGCAGCATGCGCACATCAAGTCCGAGATCAGCCTGGCTTGCGAGCAGGCGCGGCGCATCATCGAGCACCGCCACCACCTGATCGACCAGTTGATGGGGTTGTGCACCTCGCTGACCGACAGCCTGGCTGACTTGTCCGAAGACGACTCCTGGGTGCAGGGCCAGTGCCTGGCCATGCGCCACCAGCTGGCCGACGGCCTCAACAGCCGGGGCGTACGCCACATCCAGCAACTGCTGGCCGAGACGCGCCAGAAGCAGCTCGCGCTCAAGCAGGAGCGCGAGGCGGCCCGCCAGGCCCTCAAGCAGCTCATCCACCAGATGCTGCACGAGATCGCCGAACTGGGCAGCACCACCGACCGCTTCCACACCAATTTGGGCCGTTATGCCGACACCATTGGCGAGGCCGACAGCCTGGAGAGCCTGGCTGGCGTGGTGCGCGAGATGGTGGAAGAAAGCCGCACCGTACAGGCCGTGGTGTCACAGACGCAGACCCGTTTGAACGACGAACATGCCCGCGCCAGTGAGCTGACCGAACGCGTTCGCCAGCTGGAAGACGAGATCCGCAAGCTGTCTGACGAGGTCTCGACCGACCCGCTGACCCAGATCGCCAACCGGCGCGGCATGATGCGCGCGTTCGAAACCGAACAGGCCAAGATGCAGCGCGACGGGACCACGTTGGCCATCGGCCTGCTGGACGTCGACAACTTCAAGAAGCTCAACGACACACTGGGCCACCAGACGGGTGACGAAGCGCTGAGATTCCTGGCCCGCCGTGTGGGCGAGTTGCTGCGCCCGGTTGACGTGGTGGCCCGCTACGGCGGCGAAGAGTTCGTGGTCCTGCTGCCGGCCACTGGCCTGGAAGAGGCCCAGCAGGTGCTGACCCGCCTGCAGCGCACCATGAGCGCCGAGTTCTTCGAGCACGAAGACAAGAAAGTGTTCATCACCTTCTCGGCGGGCGTCACGCTTTACCGCCCGGGTGAAGCCATCGAGGCCACGCTGGACCGCTCGGACGTGGCGCTGTATGAGGCCAAGCGCACGGGCAAGAACCGCACGTGCATGAACTGATCCGGGTGCGCCTTACCGTGGCACCGGCAACGCCGCCAGGCGCCTGAGCGCCGCCGGGATCAAGCCCGGCAGGTCATCGGCGATCAGGCCTGGGCCAAAGTCCTGCGCCGCGTCACCATGCAGCCACGCTGCGGCACACGCGGCCTGCCAGGCTGGCATGCCTTGCGCCAGCAAGCCCACGATCATGCCTGCCAGCACATCGCCCGCACCCGCCGTGGCCAGGTTGGCCGGTGCGTGGCGGTTGATGGCGGCGCGCCCATCGGGTGAGGCCACCACGGTATCGGCCCCCTTGAACAGCACCACCGCCCCACTGAGCTTGGCTGCCGCACGTGTGCAGGCCAGCTTGCTGCCCGCGCCCGCCACCTCCGGTGTCTTGAACAGGCGCGCGAACTCGCCGCCATGGGGCGTCAGCACCACCGGCCGGCTGTGCCCCTTGATGGCGGCAAACAGCAAGGATGGGTCTTCATGGAAGGCCGAAATCGCATCCGCATCCAGCACGACCGGGCGGCCGCTGGCCAGCATCGTCAGCACCAGGCCCCGAATGCCCGACGCGTTCGAGCCGCCCATGGCGCCCGGCCCGATCAGCATGGCCGACAGGCGGTCGTCGTCCAGCAAGCCTTCCAGGCCGACCTGCCAACTGGCGGCAGCTTCGCCTTCCAACGGGTGCACCATCACGCACTCCAGCGCGCTGGCGTACACGGCCCAGGCCCGGTGCGGTGTGCACACCGTGGTCAGCCCGGCGCCAATCCGGGCGCAAGCGCGGGCGGCCAAGCGAGCAGCCCCGGTCATGGCAGCCCCGCCCCAGATCAAGGCATGGCCTCGGTGGTATTTGTGGCCTGCGGCGTCCACCGTGGGCCACACGTCTCGCCAGACAGCAGGCTGGTTGTCCCAGGCCTGCACCTTCAAAGGGGCCAGAACCTCGGGCGGAATGCCGATGTCGGCCACCACCACCTCGCCGCACAGGGCCCGCCCCGGCATCAAGGCGTGCCCTGGCTTGAGCCTGAAAAACGTCACCGTGACCTGCGCCTGCACCGCACCAGTGGCTTCACCGGTATCGCCCCAGACCCCACTGGGCACGTCCACCGCCACGATGGGCAGCCCGCGTGTGTGGGCCTTGAGCAGCACCTCTGCGGCCACGCCGTCCAGCGGCCGTGTCAGGCCGGCGCCGAACAGGGCGTCCACCACCAGTTGGGCGCCATCCAGGCAGGCCTGCGCCGCCTCGTTCAACAGCAGGGTGTCGCCCCCGGCTTGCGTCCAGGCCTGTGCGGCCAGGGCCGCATCACCCTTGAGCGCTGCAACTGGCGCCAGGCAGGCCAGGCGCACCGGCCAGCCCCATGCCCGTAGCCGTGTGGCCACCACAAAGCCATCACCACCGTTGTTGCCCGGCCCGCACAAGACCACCGTGTCGCGCGGCGCCCAGCGCTGCGTGATCACACGCACCACGGCCTCGCCCGCGGCCTGCATCAAGGTCAGGCCCGGCGTGCCCGCTGCGATGGTGGCCGCATCGGCTTGCGCCATCTGCCCAACCGTCAAGAGTTCACAAACCATGTTGAAGACGCCCGCCAGGGCGCGCCAGAAAAAAGCATCTGCGCACAGTGTGCCGCCAACTTTCACACACAGTCACCATCCGCGTCTTGATCTGCGTGCAAAAAACCGCCACAGGCGAAGCAGAAAGCGAGATACTGAATTTGTCGACGCGCTGAGGTAATCAACGCCAGACGGGGTAGCCGGGTAACGGCGCCAACAATGGGTGCTCAGCCTGACTTGATCAGGCAGGCAAGGTGGTCTTGCCGCACCACGCCACCGATCTGGTGGCTCCCCTTCGCAGGGGTAGATCTGGGGACCGCCCCACCAGATCAGGCCTTCCGGTTGGATGGCCGCCGTACAGCCCGTCGCTCCTAGGCCGATGGGCTGTTTTCTTTGGTGCCGCCGTTTTATGGTGGACAACACCAAGACCCAAATCGGTCTGCAGGCCTCAACATGGCACCCCAACATGCAGACATACGACTACATCGTCATCGGGGGTGGCACGGCGGGCTGCGTCATGGCCAATCGCCTGTCTGCCGACCCCGGCACCTCCGTGCTGCTGCTCGAAGCCGGCACGGCGGATGACTACATCTGGATCCACATCCCGGTGGGTTACCTCTACTGCATCGACAACCCGCGCACGGACTGGCGCTACCGCACCGAAGCCGAGGCTGGCCTGCATGGCCGCGCCCTGCTCTACCCGCGTGGCAAGGTGATGGGCGGGTGCTCGTCCATCAACGGCATGATCTACATGCGCGGCCAGCAGGCCGATTACGACCACTGGGCCGCCATGGGCTGCGAGGGCTGGGACTGGGCCTCGGTGCTGCCCTGGTTCATCCACTCGGAAGACCACCACGGCGGCGCATCGGCCCTGCATGGTGCCGGGCATGAATTGCGTGTGGAGCGCCAGCGCCTGTCGTGGGCTGTTCTGGACGCTTTCCAGGCGGCCGCCTCACAAGCCGGCATCCCCAGCATCGACGACTTCAACACGGGAGACAACTTCGGTTGCAGCTACTTCGAGGTCAACCAGAAACGCGGCGTGCGCTGGAATGCCACCAAGGCCTTCATCGAGCCTGTGCGACACCGCCGCAATCTGCGCATCGTCACGCGCGCCATGGTGGACACGCTCGACATCGATGAAGCGCTGCACTGCCGCGGCGTGAACGCCTTCATCGACGGCCAGCAGCAACACATCGCCGCCGCACGTGAGGTCATCGTTTGCGCAGGCGCTGTCAACACGCCGGGCATCCTGGAGCGCTCGGGCATTGGCCGCGCCGAGGTGCTGCACCAGGCTGGCGTGGCCTGCAAGCTCGATGCGCGCGGCGTGGGCGAGAACCTGCAAGACCACCTGCAGTTGCGCATGGCCTTCAAGGTGCAAGGCGTGCCCACGCTCAACGAGCAGGTGCACTCGCCATGGGGCAAGGCGCGCATGGGGCTGCAATACGCGCTCACGCGCAGCGGGCCCTTGTCGATGTCACCGAGCCAGTTGGGTTGCTTTGCCCGAACCGCCAGCAGCCCGCAGCGCACGAATGTGGAGTACCACGTGCAGCCACTCTCGCTCGACAAGTTCGGCGAACCGCTGCACCGCTTCCCCGCCTTCACGGCCTCGGTGTGCGACCTGCAACCCAGCTCGCGCGGGCACATCCACATCCGCGATCCCCACCCGGGCAGCGCGCCCCGCATCGTGCCCAACTACCTGAGCACCGAGCGTGATCGCCAGGTGGCGGTCGAGGCCATCGAGCTGACACGCCGCATCGTGTCCCAGCCCGCGCTGGCGCGCTATCAACCGCAGGAGTTCATGCCCGGCCCGCAAGCGCAAACGGCCGAACAATTGGTGGACGCAGCCGGCCGCATCGGCACCACCATCTTCCACCCGGTCAGCACCTGCCGCATGGGGGCCGATGGCGACCCGGGCGCCGTGCTGGACCTGCACCTGCGCGTGCGGGGCGTCCAGGCCCTGCGTGTGGTGGACGCCTCGGCCATGCCCACGATCACATCGGGCAACACCAATGCCCCCACGGTGATGATCGCGGAGAAGGCCGCGCACCTGATCACGCGGAGCGACGCCACCTCATCGGGGCAAAGCCGAATGGCCGTGAAGGCCGTGCCCATCTAGCATCGGGCCTTCACCCCATTCGCCATGCCCATAGAACGCCCTTACCTCGGTTCAGCCAGTCCCAGCTATGCACTGGCCGTGCTGGAATATTTCGAACAGCAAGGCGTCGACCCGCAGGACGTGTTCGGCGTGGCGCGCGTGCAAGATGTTCGACAAGGTGCAGACACACAGCGGCTGACCATCCTGCAATGGCAAGGCATGTTGCAGCAGGCGTCGCGCTATCTGAATGACCCGGCCTTCACGCTGAAGCTGGCAGAAACCATCAAGATGCGCCACCTGGGCATGCTGGGTTTTTTGCTGATGTCGTGCGACACGCTGGGCGCCGCTGCGGCCACGCTGCAGCGCTACGAACAATTGCTCGACAGCGTCAACGAGGCCGAGTTCCAGACCGAAGGCGAGCATTGCACGCTGACCTGGCGCCCGCTCATCCAGAACCCACCTGTGGACTTCATCATGCTGTCCATGGGGCTGTGGGCCCATCAGGCACGCAAGCTGGCGGAGCGGCCGGACCTGGTCTGCGATGCCTGCTTCACGTTTGCCGAGCCTGACAGCGCACAGGTGCGTGCCTGTTTCGCATCCACCTTTGGTGGGCGCGTTCAGTTCAACAAAGGCGTCAACCAGTTGCGCATCCCCATGGCCTACCTGAGCCTGCCTGTCGCCCAGCGCGACCGGCATGTGCACGCCTCATTGCGACAACAGGCCGAGGCCGATCTGGTCAAGCTGCTGGGGCAGGATCATGGCTTCATGGCGCACCTTGAAACGCTGCTCGCCGAGCGCCTGCCCATGGGCGAGGTGACGCTGCAACACGTGGCCACCGAGTTGCAACTGGCGCCCCGCACCTTGCAGACGCGCCTGGAGCAGCATGGCGAGACCTACCGCGAGGTGCTGGACCGCGTGCGCTACCGCCAGGCTGAGCGCCTGTTGCGCAACCCAGGCATGAGCCTGGCCAACGTGGCAGGCCTGCTTGGCTTTTCCGATCAAAGCGGGTTCCAGCATGCCTTCAAGCGTTGGGCGGGGGTGTCGCCCGGCGACTATCGGCGGCGCCTGACCTGAGCGACCAGGCACCGCCCCGCATCACTTGCAGTTGGTGGGTGCGGGCACGTCGTTCAGGCGGTCCTGCAAGTAGGCGAAGGCCTTGCCAAAACCCGTGACGGCCAGCAGCAGGTGGTCGTTGTAGGTGCGGCTGTATTGAACCTTCACGCCCTGGCCACAGTACTTGCTCACCAGCGCGTCCACATCGGCAATGGGCATGAGCTCATCCACCGTGCCTTCGTAGATGTAGACCGGCGCGCCCGGTGCGCGCTGCCCAAGGCGGTTCTCAGCAATGATCTGCTTGACCACGGGCACGTCCAGCAATTGCGGCACGGTCGTGTTGCTGCTCATTTTCTGGAACGCGAAGTTCAACAGCGGGTCAGGCGCACCGGTGAGGAACTGCCCCAGGCACATGTTCTGCGCCTTGGCCAGCATGGTCTTGCCTTTGTCGTTGGTCAAAGCAGCCACATCCACCTCAGGGTAGCCATTCACCAACGCAGCCACCGCACCAAAGTACACGCCCGCCCAGAAGCCACCATCCACCTTGCGCGCGATGTCACCCAGGTCCACCGCCACCCCACCGGCGGCCACGCCCTTGATGTTCAACTCGGGCGCATAGCTGCGGTACAACTCGTTGGCCCAGTTGGCGGCGATGGCGCCACCCGAGTAACCGGTGATCACCACCGGTGTGCTGGTGCCGTTGAGCCCGGCGGGGTTGAAGTTTTCAGCAGCACGGATACCGTCCAGCACGCCGTGGCCGGAGTTCAGCCCCACCGTCCACAGCGACTTCAAGCCTTCATAGTCAGGCGACATCACCACCAGGCCATTCTTCAAGGCGGTCTGGATCAGTGCCTGCTCCAGTGCCGTGCCCTTGACGAACTCGTATGACGGTGCGCAACGCAGTGTCAAGGCGTCATACGCCACGTTGTAGGCCATCAGCCGGCGGTTCGTGGCCGGTGCATTGTCCGGCAGCAGCACGGTGCCCACCATGGCCACGGGCCTGCCCTTGTGGTCGGTGCTGCGGTACATCAGCTGCCAGGCCTGGCCCTTCACCGGGAAGAGGTAATAGGCCTTGGCGTTGATCTCGCGGTAACGCAAGACCGTACCGGGCACCACAGCACCCAGGTCCACCTCGCTGGGCGAGGTGTAGAACGCGTCGTTCTTGGGCTCCAGCGGCGGGGTGGGTGGCGAAGGAAAGGCCTGCTGCGCGGCGGCGGGGTGCGACAAGGTTGCGGCCAGGGCGGCCACGCTGGCCAGGCCGGTCAGGATGCGGTTGAGGTGTCTCGTCATGTTTGCTCTGCTCTGCGTCTTTGTGTTGCTCTTGACCGCGACCAGCAAGGGGCACGGCATGGTGTCGGAGCACGGATGCATCGACGAGCAAATGGTGAGAGCAGCCCGACGGCCTGTATTGCGCTTTTACGCTGATGTCATGCGGCAACGCGCATAAGCAGGGTTAGCCCCGGGGGATTTGCAGCACCTGCAGGCAACTCTCGCGCAACTCATCGGACAGGTCGCCCGCAGCGTGGATCAGGCAGGCACGCGCAATGCGCTGGGCTTCCCGCTTGGCGCCCTGCCCTGTGTAGATGACCAGCAGGCGCTCGTAGGCGTAGCTGCTCTCGGACATGTCCGTCACATTGGCCTCGTACAAGGCGATCGCGGCATCGATCTGCTCGCGCGTTTCCAGCACCTCGCCCTGGAGATCCCGCTCGACCAGCGTGCGCGTCATCTCCTCGATGCGCGCACGGATCGGCGCAGGATCGGGCTGGCCATCCCACAAGGCCTGTTCAAGCTCTCGCCTGGCATCGTTGATCTGGAGCTGCAATGGCCGGCGCTCCCCAATACGCGCATCGCGCTGACCGGTAACAGACAAGACCCGGAACAGTTGACCCAGAATGCCCACGGTTTACCTCAAGAACAGCCGCTGCACTGATGGCGACTGCCGACAGCATAAACAAAGCCGAGAAAGGAAAAAGCCCAAGTAGCTTAACCACTTGGGCTTTTTGTTCTGGCGGGTGCGGTGAGATTCGAACTCACGGAGGGGATAAACCCTCGCCGGTTTTCAAGACCGGTGCCTTAAACCGCTCGGCCACACACCCTGAAGCTCGCCATTGTAGTGGCTTTGCCGCCGCTCAGGCCTTGCCGGGCTCTTGCGCCTGCGGGCAATCGATCTGAATGAGTTCGCGCGTGGTGCCATCGACACGCACGGCCGACAGCTGGCCGCCCCACACGCAACCGGTGTCCAGCGCCAGCAGGTCGTCGCGGTTGATGAGGCCCAGCGTCGACCAATGCCCGAACGCCACCGGCGTGCCCTCGGTACGACGCCCCGGCACCTCGAACCAGGGCATGAAGCCCTCCGGTGCGCCATCCGATCCGTCCTTGGTGGCGAATTCCATCATGCCGTCCGCCGAGCAAAAGCGCAGCCGGGTCAGGCTGTTGACCACGCAGCGCCAGCGCGGCACGCCTTGCAGGCTGTCGTCCCAGCGCTCTGGCTCGTTGCCGTACATGCGGGTCAGGAACTCACCCACGTCGGGCCCGGCCAGCATGGACTCCACCTCGCCGGCCAGCGCCACGGTCTGCGCGGCATCCCACTGCGGCACCACACCGGCATGCACCATCAGCCAGCCATGCTCGTACACGGCCAGGCGCTGCTGGCGGATCCAGTTGAGCCAGTCGTCTCGGTCGGGGGCGTTCAGGATCTCGTCCAGCGTGTCGCTGCGGTGGGGCTTGCGCACACCATGGGCCACGGCCAGCAGGTGCAGGTCGTGGTTGCCCAGCAGGCAGGTGGCCGCGTTGTCCAGTTCACGCAGGCGGCGCAACACGCCCAGCGAATCAGGCCCGCGGTTGACCAGGTCGCCCAGCACGTAGACGTGATCCCGGGAGGGAGAGAAATCAATGGTCTGCAGCAACCGCTCGAAAGGGTTGCAACAACCTTGCAGGTCGCCAACTAAATAGATCATGGAACGGATTCTGCTACGCTTATAGACCCTTTACAGACGGCCCGGCCAAGGCATTGCCAGACGCGGCGCCACACATGGAACTTGCTCTACTGTTTTTTCTGACCCTGCTCAACGGCTGTTTCGCCATGTCCGAGATGGCGCTCGCCGCCAGCCGCAAGGCGCGCCTGCAGGTCATGGCCGAAACCGGCGACGTGGGGGCTCAGACCGCCATCGAGCTCCACGACAACCCGACGCAGTTCCTGTCAACCGTTCAGATCGGCATCACTTCCACGGGCGTGCTCAACGGCATCGTGGGTGATGCCGCCTTCTCCGAACCGCTCGCCCACTGGCTGCAAGCCCAGTTTGCGCTGCATGAGCGCGCCGCGGCCATTTCGGCCACCGGCATCGTGGTGCTGATCATCACCTTCGTGACCATCATCTTTGGCGAGCTGGTGCCCAAGCGCGTGGGCCAGCTGTACCCGGAGGCGGTGGCCCGACTGGTTTCGCAGCCCATGAAGTGGCTGTCCAGGATGGCCAAGCCCTTTGTGCGCCTGCTGGCAGCCACCACGGTGGCCATCCTCAAGCTGCTGGGCATCAAGGACAACGGCAACCGCAGCGTGACGGAAGAAGAGATCGCCGCCCAGCTGGAAGAAGGCCTGGACGCCGGCGTGATCGAGGCCCACGAGCACCAGATGGTGCGCAATGTGTTCCGCCTGGACGAGCGCCAGATCGGCTCGATGATGATCCCGCGCAGCGACATCGCCTGGCTGAACATCGACGCCCCCATGGCCGACAACCTGGCCACCATTGCCGAGCACGGTTACTCGCGCTACCCCGTCTGCCGAGGCGGGCTGGACGATGTGGTGGGTGTGGCCACGGCCCAGCAGTTGCTGCACCAGTTGACCCAGCACCAGGCCAATGACCTGAGCGAGGGCCTGATGCCGGCCGTGTTCGTGCCCGAGACCTTGTCGGGCATGGAGTTGCTCGAACACTTCCGCGTCTCTGACACGCAGATGGTGTTCGTGGTGGACGAATACGGTGAAGTGCAAGGTGTGATCACGCTGCGCGATGTGCTGGAAGCCATTACCGGCGAGTTCACGCCCACCGAAGCCAGCGACGCCTGGGCCATCCAGCGCGACGACGGCTCCTGGCTGATCGACGGCCTCATCCCCGTGCCGGAGCTGAAAGACCGCCTGGAAATGAAAGCCCTGCCCGACGAGGACCGTGGCCGCTACAACACCCTGGCCGGCATGGTCATGCTGCTGCTGGGCCGCCTGCCCGAAACCACCGACACGGTCGACTGGGACGGCTGGCGTTTCGAGGTGGTGGACATGGACGGCAAGCGCATCGACAAGATCCTGGCCGCCCGCATCCGCAACCACGAAGCCTGATCAGCCCTCGTCAGATCGCCGGCGCCCCTTGAGCGCCCGCGTCTGCATGGGTGAAGGTTGATCCCAATAGCGATGGTGGCCCGGCCGCCAGCACTGCCCCAGGCGCGGGGCCGCACCAGCCTGGATGGCACCGCCCTGTTCAGGCAACTCGGCATGCTCCTGATCGGTCGACCAGACAAACGCACCACAGGCCGGCGTGGCCACCCAGTTCAGCTGCATGGCCTCATAGCGGGCCAGCACGGGTGGCGAGGGGTGGCCGTAGCGATTGCGCCGCCCAACCTGCACCACCACCTGCTCAGGCTGCACCGCTTGCAGAAAGCCTGCTGTAGACGAGGTCTGGCTGCCATGGTGTGCGGCGACGAGCACGGTGCTGCGCAAACGGGCCGCATCTTGCGCCACCAAAGCGGCCTCCTGATCGGCCTCGATGTCACCGGTAAGCAAGGCACTGGCACGGCCCTGATCTGACGCACTGACCTTGAGCACGCAGGACATCGCATTGGGCTCGCGCGCCGAGCGACTGGCGTAGTCTTGTGGCCAGGGGTGCAGCACCTCGAAGTGCACGCCATCCCACACCCATTGCTGGCCCGCCTGGCAAGCCACATGAGGCAGGGTCGCGCCATCCATGCCGGGCTGATGCCGCAGCGCATGAGCCTCGTCCAGCGAGCTGATCAACTGCGCCACGGGCATCTGCCCGATGATGGCCGCTGCCCCGCCGACATGATCGGTGTCCTGGTGGCTGATCATCAAGGCATCGAGCTGGTTGACACCCAAGGCCCTGAACAGCGGCAGCAAGGCGCGGTCACCTGCATTGAGTTGCTCGCCAATGCGTGGCCCCGTGTCAAACAGCAGCGTGTGATGGGCCGTGCGAACAAGCACCGCCGTGCCCTGCCCGACATCCGCCGCGATCAGGGCAAACGAGCCCGGCCTGGGTGCAGGCAAGAGATGCCAGCCCTGCGGCAGGCAGAACATGGGCACGACAAACGGCAAGAGCCCCAACCGCAAGCGCCAGGACAGCGGCAGGGCCAACGCAGCACCGGCCACCACGCCGCACAGGGCCACCCACCAGGGCAACACGGGGGAGGAAGCCATCGCTGGCCACCAATGAACCAGCGAGGCCACTAGGCCCATCAAACCATTGATCATCCAGACACCGGCATCCCAGCAAGGCGCCCATATCGCGCCCAGCAAGGCCATCGGCGTGATGCCGATCGTGAAGGCAGGAATGGCAATCAGGTTGACCAGCAGACTGCTGAGCGAGGCCTGCTGAAACACCACCAGGCTCAAAGGCATCAAGGCCAAGGTGATCAGGCACTGGATGCGCACGAGCGTGAGCAAACCGCCCCAGGCCTGCGCCGCCCAGCTCTGCATGCGCACGCCCAAGGCCGGGGTTTGCGCCTCATGGTCGTGCCCGCCCTGACTCGTCCCATTCATGCCCGATGACAACAACACCCCCACCGCCACGTAGGACAGCCAGAACCCCGCCTGCCTGAGCGCCCAGGGATCCAGCATCGTCAGGCCCACCGCGCTGCTCGCCCATACCAGCGGCCAAGGCCAGCGCCGGCCCCCCGCGCGCAGCCAGCACACCAGGGCCATCATCCACACCGTCCGTTGGGCGGGCACGCCCCACCCTGCCAGCACGGCATACAAGCAGCTGGCGCACACCGCCGCCCACATGGCCACATCGGGCGCAGGCCACCAGTGCATGCCCCTGGGCCACAGCGACCAGAGCCTGCGCACAAGCAAAGCCGCCATCCAGCCAAACATGGCAATGTGCGCCCCGCTGATGCTGACAAGGTGCGTGATGCCGGCCTGGCGAAAGAGGTCCCAGTCCTCATGCTCGATGGCAGATTGATCCCCCACGGACAAGCCAGCCAGGATGCCTGCCGCGCGGTGATCGGGCACGTGCTCGAAGATCAGCGCCCGGATGCGCTGGCGCCAGCGGTCCATCACCCCTTGCCACGGCCACTCGGCTTGGTCGCTGATGCGGTGCGCTGCCTGTTCTTTCCCCGGCGCCTTGCCCTGCACACTGCCCACCGCCCTGACACCCCGCTCGAAATACGCCAGCGTGCCGTCAAAGCCCCCCGGATTGGACTGGCCATCGGGTGCGTGCAATTGCACCTGCAACTGCCATCGTTCGCCAGCCACAGGCAAGGCCCCCTCCTGAACCGTCATGCGCAAGCTCAGATGCCGCGGCCAATCCTGGGCCATGACGCTGGCGTCCATCCCGCCCAACGGCAACCAGCTCACCACCCGGGCGTCAAACGAGGTGCCGCCCGGCACCGCCTGGGGCAGGCCCTCCACCTGCACGATGACAGGCACCGCTTTCCCCGCCCACGCATCGGGAACGGCCTCATGCAGGCGAGAACCCGCCCGCCACCCCGTTGAGGACCAGGCCAGCACCAGCACCGCCAACGCGCTCATGGCCAGCCATGCCCACGGCAGCGTACGCCGCCATGGCATGCGCACCACGCCCCAAGGCCTGCGCCTCACCCAGATCAAGGCCAGCAGCGCAGCCCCAGCCACCCCTGTTGAGCACGCATACACCCAGGCCGGCTGCAACACCCCCGCCCCTGTCTGCCAGAACACGCCCAACAGCCAGGCCCCAGCCCAAACCAGCCACACACCCATTGCCCTGCCACCTGCATTTTTTGTGTTGCCACCTGTATCGATGGCAACGGCATTGTGTTGAGCGCGTTAAATGCCGGCAAGCCGCCCCGATTGGGGCCGATGAACGGGGGATGGACAAGGCGCTGCACAATCTGGCCATGAACACAGGAAGCTGCCTGTGCGGGGGCATTCAATTCCGCATCCACACCGAGATCCCACCCATCCAGGTCTGTTATTGCAGCCAGTGCCGCAAGGCGCAGGGCACAGCCTTTGCCGGTAACGCGCCCATCCAGGCGGCCGACTTCGAGCTGGTCTCGGGGCAAGCCTTGATGCAGGCGTATGAAGCCACGCCGGGCAAACGCCGCTGGTTCTGCAAGTGTTGCGGCTCACCCATCTACAGTGAGCGAGACAGCCTGCCGGGTGTGCTGCGCGTGCGCATGGGCACGGTGGACGAGCCCATCCAGGCCCGCCCGGCCTTTCATGCCTATGTGGCGTCAGCCTGCAGCTGGTGGGACGCGCCAGACGATGGCCTGCCTCACTACCCGCAAGCCCCCAAACCCTGAGCGCGCGTGTTGTCCATCACGGCGGCGTCAAGGGTGCTTCAGGCCAGTGCAGGATAAGTGAACAGCAAGAAGTGCGTGGCGTTGACGGCCACATGCGTGAGGATGGCCGACTCGATGCGCCGGGTGCGTGCATAGGCCACGGCGTAACCCAGGCCAGCCACGCCAGCCAGCACCGCCAATGGCCAACCACCACCCAGGTGGACCGCGCCAAACAAGCCCGCCGACACCAGCGCCGGCAACCAGCAAGCCAGCGGTGATGCCCCCAAGGCCTGGGTCAGCCGTGCCTGCAACAGCCCCCGGAAGAAGGCCTCTTCGGCCACACAGGTGAACAGCAGGTTGACCGCCAGGAAGGCCGGCGCCTGCGCGGGCCATTTGGGATCCCAGTGCACCGCATGGCTCATCACACCCAACCCCAGCACCGCGACCACAGTGAGCAGCAAGACGGGCACCGTCGCGCGCAGCATCGTGATCACCTCGCTCAGCGAACTGCAGCGCCGGCACACCCAGACCAGCAGGCCCAGGCCCGCCAAAGCCTTGTCCACACTGGCGAACAAGGCGAAAGATGGCGCACCCGCGCTCAGTTGCACCGCCTCGAACACCGGCACGCGCTGGAACCAGGGAAAGGCATGCAAGGCCAGCGCGAGCGCCATCGCCCCGAAAACCACAACGGGCCATCTCGACCTGGCCCATTCCTGCGTCAACCAACCCAGGCACATGAAGCCGGCCAGCGGCAACAAGGCTGGCCAGCTCAACACGCCACCGATCAAGCCGGCCAGCACGGCGGCCACCAGCAACAGGCACCAGGGCGGCACCCAGGCGGAAGCAGCGCCGCCTGGTGCCCGGCTCGGCCACCAGCTCGCCACAATGGCCAGCCCCAGCAGCCCCACACTCACACCTGCCATCGTCATCGATCGGCACCTTCCTGCCTTGCATTGATTGATCTGCCGCCTGTTTGCCGCACACGGCGTGTATCACCCTGTCAAACCGGGCGTCAGGCAGTCGGTGTAGCATTCCCGTTCAGGCCGCTGCCTGCGGCACAAACCGATATTTGAACCCACGCTGACCATGTCCATCGAACAACGCCTCAAAGACCTCGGCATCACCCTTCCCCCGGTGTCGGTGCCCGCTGCCGCCTATGTGCCCTTCGTGCGTACCGGTAACCTGGTCTTTCTGTCCGGCCACATCGCCAAGAAAGACGGCCAGGTCTGGGCGGGCCAGCTGGGCAAGAACATGGCCACGGCCGAAGGCAAGGCAGCCGCACGCAACGTCGCCATCGACCTGATGGGCACGCTCAGCGTGGCTGCCGGTGGCCTGGACAAGGTCGTGCGCATCGTCAAGGTCATGAGCCTGGTCAACAGCGCCCCGGACTTCACCGAGCACCACCTGGTCACCAATGGCTGCTCGGAGTTGCTGGGCGAGGTCTTCGGTGAAGCCGGCGTGCATGCCCGCAGCGCTTTCGGCGTGGCCCAGATCCCGCTGGGTGCCTGCGTCGAAATCGAGTTGATCGCCGAAGTGCGTTGAGCCCCATCATGGCCAAGTTGTCACCGCGTCTCGCACTCAGCCTGATGGGCCTGGCCAGCGGCCTGTCCGTTGCGCTGGCTTTGCTGGCCCAGCACAAATTCGGCATGGAGCCCTGCCCCTGGTGCATCCTGCAGCGCATGATCTTCATCGTGCTGACGGTGCTGTGCCTGGTCGGTGCCGCCTTGCCTGGCATGCCGCGCCGCGCGCTGTCGGCCCTGACCTTGACCTTGACGCTGGGCGGCATTGCAGCGGCCCTGTGGCAGCACTTCGTCGCGGCCAAATCGGCATCGTGCGCGCTGACCTTCGCCGACAAGGTCATCACCTTCGTTGGTGCTGACACGCGCTGGCCCGACATCTTCGAGGTGCGCGCGTCCTGCGCCGATGCCGCCGCCAGCGTGCTGGGCGTGCCCTTCGAGTTCTGGAGCCTGGCCCTGTTTGCCGTGGTGGGCATGGCCCTGCTCTACAGCATCGTCACCCCCGACCGCCGTGCTTGACCAAGACCCGCGCCTGCCCACCGCGCTACTGGATTTTCCGGGGCACGAGGGGCAGGATGGCCCACGCCAGCGCTGGCGTTTCGAGCGCCCTGTTCGCTGGCTGGTCGCCCATGATCCCGCCCAGGTGGCAGGCTTGCTGGACGCTGCCCACGCCCACGCCCAAGCCGGCCAATGGTGCGTAGGCTGGGTGGCCTACGAAGCCGCACCGGGGCTGGACCCACACCTGCCCGTCAAGGCCTTGCCGCCCGGCCAGCCTTATGCTGTGTGGGCCGTGTTCGACGAAGCTCAGGCCTGGGCAGGTGATGAGGTCGCGCCGGCCATCAGGAGCTCTTCTGCCGACGCTTCCACCGACACTGCCACCGACTGGTCTGCCGGCCCCTGGCAGGCTGATCTGGATGACGAAGCCGCCAGGCAGCGCGTCCAGCAGATCCACGAGTTGATCCGCGCGGGCGAGGTCTACCAGATCAACCTGACCACGCAACGCCACGCCGCCTACCAAGGTGCGCCGGCCTCGCTGTGGCCCTACTTCATGGCCTTGCGTCGCAGCCAGCCACAAGGCTACGGGCTGATGCTGGATGCGCGCGCCGCCTGCCGCGCACCGGGCGCGGTGCTGAGCGTGTCCCCCGAGTTGTTCTTTGACTGGGACGGCCACACGCTCACCACCCGCCCCATGAAGGGCACGGCCGCCCGTGGCCTGGACGCCCAGGCCGATGCCGCAGCCGCAGCCCACCTGCGCACCAGCACCAAGGAGCGCGCCGAAAACCTCATGATCGTGGACCTGCTGCGCAACGACCTGTCCCGGGTCGCCGAAGTCGGCAGCGTGAAGGTGCCCTCGCTGTTTGACGTGCAGGCCCTGCCCACCGTCTGGCAAATGACCTCCACCGTCACGGCGCAAAGCCGGGCGGGCCTCAAGCTCAGCGAAGTCTTTGCCGCGCTCTTTCCTTGCGGCTCGGTCACGGGCGCCCCCAAGCGCCAGGCCATGCACCACATCGCCCGGCTGGAGCGCAGCGCCAGGGGCGTGTATTGCGGCGCAGTGGGCCTGATGGCACCTGGTGGCCGGGTCACCTTCAACGTGCCCATCCGCACCGTCTGCGTCCATACCCCGCCACCGCCCGCCCCCTGGTCCGTCCACTGCGGCATTGGCAGCGGCATCACGCTGGACGCCACCCCTGAGGGCGAGATCGCCGAATGGCACGCCAAGCAGGCCTTCCTCAACCGGGCCGACCGCCCCTTCCAGCTGCTGGAGTCGCTGCGGCTGGAGCAAGGCTGGATCCCCCGCCTGGAGCTGCACCTGCAGCGCCTTGCGCGAAGCGCCCGGCACTTTGGCTGGGCCTGGGACGAGGCGCACGAACAACGCATCAAGGAGGCCCTGAGTGCCCTGTACCACGCCCACCCGGCCGAGGTGCACAAGGTGCGGCTGCTGCTGTCCGTCGACGGCCACATTGATGCACAGGCCAGCCTGTTGAGCGGCCCGGGGGCTGCCCCTCAGGCCACGCCGGCCACCCAGATGCCTGCCGATCAGCCAACCTTGACGGTGCGCCTGGCCGACCACGCCATGCCCCCCGCCGACGACTTCATCCGGCACAAGACCACCCGCCGGCAGGCCTATGCGCCCTTCGCCCCGCAGAACGGCGCGTTTGACACCTTGCTGTTCAACCTGGCGGGCGAGCTCACCGAGTTCACCATCGGCAACCTGGCCCTGCAACTGGACGGCCACTGGTACACCCCCCCGCTGGCTTCAGGGCTGCTACCCGGTGTGATGCGCGCCAGCGTCCTGGCCGACGGCTTGCTGGCCGAACGCATCCTGACGCTGGGCGATCTGGACCGGGCCCAAGGCATGGCCTTGCTCAACAGCGTGCGTGGCTGGCTGCCCGTCAGGCTGGACAAAGCCGCCTCGTCGACACGGTGACGGGCCTGCTGCCACAATGGCCGCCGACCTCCCTCAACAGGCTTCCACCAACACAAGCGAACCCCACCATGCGACTGCTGCACACCATGCTGCGCGTTGGCAACCTCCAGCGCTCGATCGACTTCTACACCCAGGTGATGGGCATGACCCTGCTGCGCACCACCGACCGCCCTGAGCAGCAGTACACGCTGGCCTTCCTGGGCTACGGGCGCAACCCTGAACATGCCGAGCTGGAGCTGACCTACAACTACGGCGTCGAGCAGTACGAGCTGGGCACGGCTTACGGCCACATCGCCATCGGTGTGGACAACGCAGCCGCCGTGTGTGACGCGGCCCGCGCCAAAGTCGCCACGCTGGGGGGCGCGGTCTCGCGCGAGGCAGGCCCCATCAAGGGCGGCAACACCGTCATCGCCTTCCTGACAGACCCTGATGGCTACAAGGTCGAGCTCATCGAGCGGCCAGAAGCGGCCAGCGAGCTCAAGCGATAAGCCAAAAGGGAAAAAAGGCAAAAAGAGCCCGAAGGCCCTTTGCATGGTTGACAGCGCGGGCCAGATCAGGGCCGGCGCGCCGCGATCTGCGGCGTGTCCACCAGGACATCACCGCACTGCGCGCGATGGCGCAGCGCATGGTCGATCAGCACCAGGGCCAGCATCGCCTCGGCAATCGGCGTGGCGCGGATGCCCACGCACGGGTCGTGACGGCCAAAGGTTTCCACCGTCGCCGGCTGACCATGGAGGTCGATGGACTGGCGCGGCGAGCGGATCGAGCTGGTCGGCTTGATGGCAATGGCCACGCGCAGATCCTGCCCGGTCGAGATGCCACCCAGCACACCACCGGCGTGGTTGGAGGCAAAACCATCCGGGTACAGCTCGTCGCCGTGCACCGTGCCGCGCTGGCTCACGCTCTCGAAGCCCGCACCGATCTCCACGCCCTTGACCGCGTTGATGCCCATCATCGCGTAGGCAATGTCGGCATCCAGCTTGTCGAACAGCGGGTCACCCAGGCCCACGGGCATGCCCGACGCCTCGACGATCAACTTGGCGCCGCAGGAGTCACCCTCCTTGCGCAACTCGTCCATATAGGCTTCCAGCGCCTCGATCTGGCTGACATTGGGCGCAAAGAAAGGGTTGTTGGGCACATGTTCCCAACCCTCGAAGGCAATCGGCATGGTGCCCAGCTGGGTCATGCAGGCGCGGATCTCGGTCCCGAACTGCTCGCGCAGCCACTTCTTGGCCACGGCGCCCGCCGCCACCATCGGGGCGGTCATGCGCGCAGAGGATCGGCCACCACCACGCGGGTCGCGGATGCCGTATTTGTGCCAGTAGGTGTAGTCGGCGTGCCCGGGGCGGAAGGTCTGCAGGATGTTGCCGTAGTCCTTGCTGCGCTGGTCCGTGTTGCGGATCAGCAGGGCAATGGGCGCCCCCGTGGTCTTGCCTTCGTAGACGCCGCTGAGGATCTCGACGACATCGGGCTCGTTGCGCTGCGTGACGTGGCGGGAGGTGCCGGGACGGCGGCGGTCCAGATCAGTCTGCAAATCGGCCTCGGACAAGGCCATGCCCGGAGGGCAGCCGTCGATCACGCAACCGATGGCCGGGCCATGCGATTCGCCGAAGTTCGTCACCGTGAACAAAAGACCAAGGGTGCTGCCAGCCATAGCGCCAATTTCTGAGAAGTCGAAAGCGGAAGACCGCTATTGTCCCCCATCAGCCCGCGCCTGGCACCCGGAATGCAAAACGCCCGGCAGAACCGGGCGTCGTCAAGCGCATCAAGGGGCGCAGGCCTCAGAGCAAGGCCGGACGCTCGCGCTCGGCCTCTTCCTCAACCGGCCAGTCGCGGATATAGGCCTTGAGCATGCGGTTTTCGAAGTCCTGCCCGTCCACCACGGCCTTGGCCACGTCGTAAAAAGAGATCACACCCATCAGGGTCTTTTGGGTCATGACCGGCATGTAGCGCGCGTGGCGATTGAGCATCATGCGGCGCACTTCATCGATTTCGGTCTCGGGGGTGCAGGTCAGGGGGTGATCGTCCATCACCGAGCGCACGGCCAGGTTCCCCACGGAGCCGCCATTGCGCACCACACCTTGAATCACTTCGCGGAAGGTGAGCATGCCCACCAGATCGCCATGCTCCATCACCACGAGCGAGCCGATGTCATGTTCGGCCATCGTCGTCGTGGCCTCGGCCAACGGCTGATCGGGCTGAACGGTGAACAGGGTGCTGCCTTTGACTCGCAGGATATCGCTGACTTTCATGGTCTGTCTCCTCGATCGGTTGCACAAAAATTATGGGGATAGATGTTGTCCAATATAGCCGCATCGGCACGCGCTCGCCAAGAGGCAAATGGGGCCTCGGGGCCAGAAAACCGGCTGGCGGGCAGCCAAGCTTGGCCCCGCCAGCCGCATTCGTGCTGTCGCCGCCCCGGGTTCCCCCTGATCGGGCAGCCCATTCAGGACAAGGCCTCTGCCAGGGTCATGCGCTCCATGCCTGCCCGGCTCCAGAAGCCTTCCGTGAAGCCATCGGGCCTCAGCAGAACCTCGCCCACCAGCGGCGCCACCAGGGTGACCTGCGGATCGCACAACAGCACGAAGCGCCCACCCGTGTCCACCTGGGGCTCGTCCAGCAAGCCGATCCAGTCCAGGCCTTGCAGCAACTCCAGCAAGGGTTCGATCTGCAAGGGGTCGGTGCGCAAGCGCTGCGCCAGTTGCTCGCCCGTCAGGCCATGCACCGGGCCGTGCTGCTCGGCCAGCAAGGCACGCAACAGGGCCAGGGACAGGGCAAAGCGGTGGCCAGGGGTGTCAGGCCAGCGCTTGACCTGCGACAACAGGCTGGGCGTGTAAGCCGTGACCACCGCGCCCAGCAGGATGATCAGCCAACTCAGGTAGATCCAGATCAGGAACAGCGGCACGGCCGCGAACGCACCATAGATGGTCGAATAAACCGGCACCTTGGACAGGTAGATCGCCAGCCCTTTTTGCCCCAGCTCCAAGCCGGTCGACGCAAACAGCGCACCACCCCAGGCATGCTCCCAGCGCACGAAGGTGTTGGGCACGAACTTGTAAAGCGAGGCGAACCCCGCCGTCTGCAGCATGAACACGATCATGCTCAGCAAAAAGCCCACGCCCCCCGGCAGCTCATCTACCAGCCCCCCCGAGGCCGACAGCAGGTAAGACGTCAGCGACAGGCTCGCCCCCACCAGCAAGGGCCCCAGGGTCAGGGCCGCCCAGTACACCAGCACGCGCTGCGCGATCGGCCGCACGGTGCGCACGCGCCAGATGCTGTTGAGGGTGTGGTCGATCGTCAGCATCAGGGCCATGGCCGTCACGCCTAGCGCCACCAGGCCCAGGCCGCCCATCTGGCTGGCCTTGGTCGCGAACTTGGTCAAGGACAGCAACACCGGCTTGGCGATGGCGTCCGGCACCATGCCGCTCAATACCTGCTGCTCCAGCACCTTGCGAAAACGCGCAAACACCGGGAAGGCACTGAACAAGGCCAGCATCACGGTGAACAGGGGCACCAGCGCGATCGTCGTCGTGAAAGTCAGGCTGCCGGCCGTCACCCCCAGGTGATCCTCACGAAAACGCTGGCGCAAGGTCTGATAAGTCTGAGCCCAGGGCCACTGCTGAAGCGTGCTCACCAGCAGCGTCCATCGCTCACGGGCATTTGCCCAAAAGGTCCAATTCGACGTCATGCTGGCTATGATGCCAGCCATGCGCGACGGCACAGCCCGTGTCGGCCCGCGTTGTGAAATTTTCGAGATGACCACGCCTACTTCCGCCCCCACCTCCACTGAAGACGACGGCAGCACCGAAGCCATCGTCGGCCAGCACCCCACTGAGCGCCTGATGCGCATCGACCGCATGCGCCTGCTCAATGTGGCCCTGCTCCTGGCCTTGATCAGCCTGGGCTTGAGCTGGGAGTTGTGGCTGGCCCCACTCAAAGGCGGCACCGGTGCCCTCGCGCTCAAGGTGCTGCCCCTGACACTGGCCATTGCCGGCATGCTCAAACACAAGCTCTACACCTACCGCTGGGTGTCCCTGCTGATCTGGCTGTACTTCACCGAAGGCGTGATGCGCGCCACCAGCGACACCGGCCTGTCGCAGATCCTGGCCGGCATCGAAGTGACCTTGAGCGCCGCGCTGTTCACGGCTTGCGCCGTCTATATTCGATTGCGCCTGCGTGTGCTGCCCCCGAAAGACAAGGCTGGCAAAGGCGCGGCCAAGGCCGATCAAACCGCATGAGCGCCCTGCTGGACGCCCTGCGCGCCGTGGTCGGCCAGGCCCATGTCCTGGTCCCACGAGACGCGGGCGATCCCGAGTTCAGCCGCCATCAAACCGATTGGCGTGGCCGCTACCACGGCTGGGCGCAGGCCATCGTGCGGCCGGCCAACACGGATGAAGTCGCCAAGGTGGTCAGGCTGTGCGCCCAGCACCGGGTGGGCATCGTGCCGCAAGGTGGCCACACCGGCCTGGTCGGTGGTGGCGTGCCGGATGCCAGCGGCCAGCAGGTCGTCCTGAGCCTGCAGCGCATGAAGCGCGTGCTGTCGGTGGACGTGGCCAACCTGTCCATGACCGTCGAGGCCGGCTGCCTGCTGGCCGACGTGCAACAAGCGGCCGACGAGGCGGGCTTGCTCTTCCCGCTCAGCCTGGCGTCTGAAGGCAGTTGCACCATCGGCGGCAACCTGGCCACAAACGCCGGCGGCACCCACGTGCTGCGCTATGGCACGGCACGCGAGCTCTGCCTGGGCCTGGAAGCCGTGACCGCCCAGGGCGAGGTCTGGAATGGTTTGAAGAGCCTGCGCAAGGACAACACCGGCTACGACCTGCGGGACCTGCTCATTGGCAGTGAAGGCACGCTGGGCATCATCACCCGCGCCAGCCTGCGCCTGTACCCCAAGCCCGCCTCCAGGCTGGCTGCGCTGGTGGCCTGCGAGACCATCGACCAGGCCCTGGCCCTGCTGACCCTGGCGCGCCGCATGCTGGACGCCTCGCTCTGCGGTTTCGAGGCCATGCAGGCCTACCCGCTTGCCCTCACCTTGCGCCACAAGCCCGAGCAGGCCAAGGCAGCCCGCGCGCTGATGCACCACGATGCCAGGGGCGAACCCATGGCACCTGCGTGGACCGTGCTCGTTGATGCCAGCAGCCCGCACAGCCAGGCAGACCTGCAAGCCCAACTGGAAGACACGCTGTCACGCGCCCTGCAGGAAGGCCTGATCCAGCAAGCCAGCGTCGCCCAATCCGAGGCGCAGTACCGTGAGATGTGGGCCTTGCGAGAAACCATCCCATTGGCCGAGAAGGTCGAGGGCTTGATGGTCAAGCACGACATCGGCGTGCCCACCTCCTGCATTCCCGCCTTCCTTGCACGGGCCGAGCAAGCCTTGCCGCAGGCCTTTCCAGGCTGCCGCATCGTGTGCTTCGGCCACCTCGGCGACGGCAACCTGCACTTCAATGTGCAAAGCCCCGCAGGCATCAGTGACCAGGCCTTTCTGGCTCAGCACGAACACGCGGTCAATGCCATCGTGTACGACATCGCCGTGGACCTGGGCGGCACGATCTCGGCCGAACACGGCATCGGGCAACTCAAGCGGGATGAACTGGCGGCCAGACAAGGCCCGGTCAGCACGGCCCTGATGCGCGCCATCAAGCAGGCGCTGGATCCGCAGGGCTTGCTCAATCCTGGCAGGCTGCTGCCTTGAACGCACGCAAGCCCAGGCTTACTGCAGGGGCCCCTTGAAGCCATCGGGGATCGGCATGCTCAGGATGTCAATGCCCTCTTCCCGCAGCTCCTGCTTTTCCGCTTCCGTTGCCTGACCGCGGATGGCCCGCTCAGGCGCATCACCGTGGTGGATGCTGCGGGCCTCGTCGGCAAAACGCTCACCCACGTCCTCGGTGTGCTCGACCACATGGCGCACGGCCTTGAGGTACAGCGCCTGCAAGGCGGCCAGGGTCTCCTGGGCCTCGGCAGGCAGGCTGTCGTGCGCGGGGCGCTCGCTGGCCATGGCCGGCGATGCAGGCACCTGTGCAGCGCCTGAGCTGGCCGACTTGGCCTTGGCAACAGAGGGCAAGCGCTCCTTGAGCCCGGACGTATTGAGGTGCGGCGCAGACGGGCGACGCGTGACCTCATGGTCACCACACACCGGGCAACTCACCAAGCCACGCGCTTTCTGGGCCGAGAGCTCATCCGCCGAGGCGAACCAGCCCTCGAAGTGATGCCCATGTGAACAATGCAGATCAACCACCAGCATGATCGATAACCTAGGGGCGCTCAGCCCACCGAAACCCATGCCAGCGGCCACAGCCCTGCACGGTATTTGGCCAGCCACATCATGCCCACAATGGTCTTCACATCGGTCAGCTTGCCATCGCGCACCCAGTCTTCGAGGTCGTCCAAGCTGGCCGTGAACACGTCCAGGAACTCGCCTTCATCCAGATGGCGCTCGCCCAGCGTCAACTCATCGGCAAACCAGATCTCGATGATCTCGGTGGCGTAGCCGATGACAGGGTGCATGATGCCGGCTTTGGCCCAACGCCTGGCCTTGTAGCCGGTCTCTTCCCACAACTCGCGTTGTGCACAAGCCAGGCCACCTTCACCGGCATCGAGCTTGCCCGCGGGGAACTCGATCATGGTCTGGCGCACGGGGTAACGGTATTGCCGCTCCATCACCAGCTTGCCATCGGGCAGCATGGCCACAATCATCACGGCGCCGGGGTGCACCACGTACTCGCGTGGGGCCTCACGGCCATCGGGCAAACGAACCCGGTCACGGCGCAACTCGATGAAATGGCCTTTGTAGACCTGGCTCGACTCAATGGTCTCTTCGCGCAGGTGCGCATCCTGCACGGGGGATGACGTCAGCGGCGTATCAGGATCGGACATCTTGGCGTCAGCCTCGCAAAGCAGTTCAGTGCTTGCGCAGATAGCGCCAGACAAAACCCGGGAAAGCCAGCGTCAGGAACACGCACAGCCACACCGCGATGAATTCCCATCGCATCGGGCTGGCCTGGCCCAGCTTGCTTTCCAGCACGCGCCCCAGCACCGCGATCAGCGCGGCATACACCAGCAACTCCAGCAGGCGCCAGCCCACGGGCTTGCTCTCACTGCGCGGCCCCAGCACGAACAGGCGCTCGTTCACAAAAGGCAAATTGGCCGCGATCAACGCGGCCACGAGCACAACACTGACAGCCCAGACGGGCACGAGGCCCGTCATGCGCTGACACTTTCAGATCGTTGTGCCATCTGTGCTCAACCAGCCAATGACTGGGTGATGGCCTTGGCGCACAGCGTCATCAGGCCGCTGGGCAGGATACCCAAGGCCAGCACGGCCAGTGCGTTGACCGACAGCAGCACGCGGGCGCTGCCACCGGCAACAGGCGATGCGTCAGTCGGTTCGTCAAAGTACATGACCTTGACGATGCGCAGGTAGTAGAACGCGCCAACCAGCGACAGCAGCACCGCCACGATCGAGATCTGCAGCAGCAAAGGCGAGTTGGTGGTGATCAGCGCCTGCAGCACGGCCAGCTTGGCATAGAAGCCAACGGTGGGCGGGATGCCAGCCAGCGAGAACATGAACACGGCCATGATGCCGGCCAGCATCGGGCTGCGCTTGTTCAACCCGGCCAGATCAGAGATCTGCTCGGACTCGAAGCCCGGGCGCGACAGCACCATGATCAAGCCGAAGGTACCCAGTGTGGTCAGCACATAGGTCAGCACATAGAACAGCGACGAACCGAAGCCATTGCCAGCCGACACGGTGTTGCCTGCCACGATGGTGGGCACGAAGCCCAGCAGCATGAAGCCCAGCTGCGCGATACCGGAGTAAGCCAGCATGCGCTTGAGGTTGGTCTGGGCGATGGCGGCCAGGTTACCCACGGTCATGGACAGCACGGCCAGGATCATCAGCATCTGCTGCCAGTCGGTGGCGGTGTTGATCAGGCCCTCCACCAGCAGGCGGATGGTGATGGCGAACGCGGCCAGCTTGGGCGCACCGGCCACCAGCAGCGTGGCCGCTGTCGGCGCGCCTTGGTAGACGTCAGGCACCCACATGTGGAAAGGCACCACACCCAGCTTGAACGCCAGGCCTGCCACGATGAACACCAGGCCGAAAGCCAGCACCTGCTTGTTGATCTGGCCGGTCAGCGTGGCCTTGTAGACCTCGCCCAGGTCAAGCGAGCCCGTGGCACCGTACATCATCGACAGGCCATACAGCAGGAAGCCCGAAGCCAGCGCGCCCAGCACGAAGTACTTCATGGCCGCTTCCGTGGCTTGCGCGTTGTCACGACGCAGGGCCACCAGGGCATACAGCGACAGTGACATCAACTCCAGGCCCAGGTAGATGCTCAGGAAGTTGTTGCCGATGATCATGATCGAGATGCCCAGCAACGCGAACATGCTCAGTGTGAACAGTTCGCCCTTGAGCATCTCGCGCTCACCGGCGTACACCTGGGCATACACCAGCGAGCCCATCACCGCCAGCGTCGCGCACAGCGACAGCAGGTGGCCCATGGCGTCGGTCACGACCATCTTCTGCATGGCATACACCGAGGCGCCGTTGTCCAGCGCGGCCAGGTGCAGGCCGGCCACAGCGGCCAGCGAGGCCAGGGTCAGCAGATAGGTGGTGGTTCGTTTCGGGCAGGTCACAAACAGATCGACCAGGGAGACCAGGCAGGCCATTCCCAGCAGCACGATCTCGGGCGTCACTGCGCACCAGTTCAAATCAGTCATGTCGATCGGCCCTTATTTCAACTTGCTCACGGACACGTGCTGGATCA
Source organism: Aquabacterium sp. (assembly GCF_016195855.1). Lineage (GTDB taxonomy): Bacteria > Pseudomonadota > Gammaproteobacteria > Burkholderiales > Burkholderiaceae_C > Aquabacterium. The sequence continues at coordinate 13,332 of NZ_JACPYU010000017.1, read as the reverse complement.
GCTCGGTCACGGACACATGCATGGCATCGGTGAACGGCTTGGGCTGGATACCCATCCACAGCACCGCGGCAGCCAGGATGGCCAGCATCAGGAATTCGCGGGCGTTGATGTCGCTCAGACCACGCACGTCGTCGTTGGTCACGTCACCGAAGTACACGCGCTTGTACATCCACAGGGTATACGCGGCGCCGAAGATCAGCGCGGTGGCAGCCAGGGCACCGATCAGGAAGTCGTACTTCACGGCGCCAGGATCACCATCCACTCACCCACAAAACCAGCGGTACCCGGCAGGCCGCAGTTGGCCATCGAGAACAGCAGCGCGAACGCGGCAAACTTGGGCATGGTGTTGACCACACCGCCGTAGCTGGAGATTTCACGCGAGTGAACACGGTCGTACAGCACACCGATGCTCAGGAACATCGCACCCGACACGAAGCCGTGGGCAATCATCTGCACGATGCCACCGGCGATACCCAACTCATTGAAAATGAAGAAGCCCAGGGTCACGAAACCCATGTGCGCGATGGACGAATACGCCACCAGCTTCTTCATGTCCTGCTGAACCATTGCCACCAGACCGATGTAGATCACACCGATCAGCGACAAGGTGATCACCACGGGGGCGAACTCATGCGAGGCGTCCGGCACGATGGGCAGCATGAAACGCAGGAAGCCATAGCAACCCAGCTTCAGCATGATCGCAGCCAGCACGACGGAACCACCGGTCGGTGCTTCCACGTGGGCGTCTGGCAACCAGGTATGCACCGGCCACATCGGGACCTTGACCGCGAAAGCGGCGAAGAAGGCGCCGAACAGCATGGCCTGAGGCGTGGCCGGCAGCGGCAGCTTCTGCCAGGTCAGGATGTCGAACGAACCACCCGACTTGTAGTACAGGTAGACCAGTGCCACCAGCATCAGCAGAGAGCCCAGCAGCGTGTACAGGAAGAACTTGAACGCGGCATACACACGGCGCGGACCACCCCACACGCCGATGATGATGTACATCGGGATCAGGGTTGCCTCGAAGAACACGTAGAACAGCATGCCGTCCAGCGCCGAAAACACCCCCACCATCAGACCCGACAGGATCAGGAAGGCACCGTAGTACTGGTGCGGGCGGTCTTCGATCACTTCCCAGCCGGCCAGCACCACGATGATGGTGATGAAGGCCGTGAGCGGCACGAACCACATCGAGATGCCGTCAACACCCAGGTGGTAGAAGATGTTGAAACGCTCGATCCAGGAGGCGTGTTCGACGAACTGCATGGCGGCGGTGCCACCATCGAACTTCGTCATCACGGGGATGGTGACCAGGAACCCGATCACCGCACCGATCAGCGCAATCCAGCGTGTCACGCCGGCGTTTTCCTGGCGGCCCACGGCCAGCAGCAGGATCCCGAATGCCACCGGAATCCAGATGGCCAGAGAAAGGAGGTTAGACATAGTTTGCATGAACCGGTCCTCGCGCTCAGTGGTGCATGAACACGAACCATGTCATGAGGGCGAACACCCCCAGGATCATGACCAGCGCGTAGTGATAGAGGTAACCCGTCTGGAACAGGCGCACCAGCGAACCAATCAGGCCCACCAGCTTGGCCGAGCCATTGACGAGCAGGCCGTCAATGATGCCGACGTCGCCCACCTTCCACAGACCACGGCCCAGCAGGCGTGCGCCAGCGGCCAGCACGTTCTCGTTGAACCAGTCCAGGAAGTACTTGTTCTCGCCGATCACGATCAGCGGACGCAGCACCTTGGCGAACATCGCAGGGATCTGTGGCGCGACGATGTAGAACACGAAGGCGGTCACGACACCGGCGAGAGCCAGGAAGAACGGCAGCGTGGTGAAACCATGCAGGGCCATTTCAGCCGCACCATGGAACTCGTGCGCCAGCTCTTCCATCGCAGGGTGAGCCTCCAGGTTGATCTTGATGGCGCTTTGCAGGAAGTCACCGAACAGCTCGGGCTGGATGGTGAAGTAACCGATCAGGGCAGAAGGGATCGCCAGCAGGATCAACGGCAGCGTCACCACCCAAGGCGACTCGTGCGGTGTATGGGCGTGCCCATGACCGTGGTCGTCTTCATCGTGGTGATCATGCTCGCCGGGGAACGGCTTGTGATGGAAGTTCTCCTTGCCGTGGAAGACCAGGAAGTACATCCGGAAGCTGTAGAAGGCGGTCACGAACACACCGGCGATGACGGCGAAGTACGCGAAACCGGCTGCAGGCAGGTGGCTGGCGTGCACGGCCTCGATGATCGAGTCCTTGGAGTAGAAGCCCGAGAAGAAAGGCGTACCGATCAGGGCCAGAGAGCCGATCAGCGACGTGATCCAGGTGATCTTCATGTACTTCCACAGGCCACCCATGTTGCGGATGTCCTGATCGTGGTGCATGCCGATGATGACGGAGCCGGCACCGAGGAACAGCAAGGCCTTGAAGAAGGCGTGCGTCATCAGGTGGAACACGGCCACGTTGTAAGCCGACACACCCAGCGCCACGGTCATGTAACCCAGCTGCGACAGCGTGGAGTAAGCCACCACACGCTTGATGTCGTTCTGGATGATGCCCAAAAAGCCCATGAACAGCGCCGTGATCGAGCCGATCACCAGCACGAAGTTCAGCGCGGTGTCAGACAGCTCGAACAGCGGCGACATGCGGGTCACCATGAAGATGCCGGCCGTCACCATGGTGGCGGCGTGGATCAGCGCGGAGATGGGCGTGGGGCCTTCCATCGAGTCGGGCAGCCACACGTGCAGCGGGAACTGCGCCGATTTACCCATGGCCCCGATGAACAGGCAGATGCAGATCACGGTGATCAGCATCCAGTCGGTCGCCGGGAAGCCCAACTTGGCCAGATCCGGCGCCTTGGCGAAGATCTCGGTGTAGTTCAGCGTGCCGGTGTAAGCCAGGATCAGGCCGATGCCCAGGATGAAGCCAAAGTCACCCACACGGTTGACCAGGAAGGCCTTCATGTTGGCGAAGATGGCCGTGGGCTTCTTGAACCAGAAACCGATCAGCAGGTAGGACACCAGGCCCACGGCTTCCCAGCCGAAGAACAGCTGCAGCATGTTGTTGCTCATCACGAGCATCAACATCGAGAAGGTGAACAGCGAGATGTAGCTGAAGAAGCGCTGGTAGCCAGGGTCCTCTTCCATGTAGCCGACGGTGTAGATGTGCACCATCAGCGACACGAAGGTCACGACGCACATCATCATCGCTGTCAGGCCGTCGATCATGAAACCGACTTCCATCTTCAGCGAACCCAGCGTCATCCATTCATAGACAGTCTGGTTGAAACGCGCACCATCGACGACGGCGTTGAGCGTCATCGCCGAGATGATGAACGAGATCAGCACGCCCAGGATGGTCAGTGCGTGCGCGCCCTTGCGGCCAATTGCCTTGCCGAACAAGCCGGCGGCAATCGAGCCGACCAGTGGTGCCAGGGGCACCGCCAGCAGCGCGTTGAGAGAAAGTTCTGTTGTCATTGTTGTCACTCTCCCGATCAGCCCTTGAGCGTGTCCAGCTCGTCGACATTGATCGACTGACGATTGCGGAACAGCGTCACCAGAATGGCCAGACCGATCGCCGACTCTGCAGCGGCCACGGTCAGGATGAAGAACACGAAGACCTGGCCGTCCATGTCACCCAGGTAGTGGGAGAACGCGACGAAGTTCAGGTTCACGGCCAGCAGCATCAGTTCGATGCACATCAGCAGCACGATCAGGTTCTTGCGGTTCAGGAAGATCCCGATGACCGACATGGCGAACAGGATGGCGCCCAGCGACAGAAAGTGTCCGAGGGTGATGGTCGTGATCATGCTTGGCCTCCGTTCTGGGGGGCAGCGTCGGCGGCGGGTGCAACAGGTGCTTCGATGGTCGGCGCCAGTTTCACCACGCGCAGACGATCACCCTTTTTAACGCGCACCTGCTCGGAAGGTTTCTGGAAGTGCGAGTCCTTGCGCTTGCGCAGGGTCAGCGCGATGGCGGCAATGATGGCCACCAGCAGGATGACGGCAGCGATCTGCACAGGGAACAGGTAGTGCGTGAACAACTCGATACCCAGTGCCTTGGCATTGGGCACCTTGGCCACATCAGGCGGGAAAGCCTTAGCAGACGGCAGGTCGAAACCACGCGTCAGCACGAAAGCCATTTCCACGGCGATCACGGCGCCAATGCCACCGGCCAGCGGGAAGTGCTTCCAGAAGCCTTGGCGGATCGAGTCGATGTTGATGTCCAGCATCATCACGACGAACAGGAACAGCACCATGACCGCCCCCACGTACACGAGCACGAGGGAGATGGCCAGGAACTCGGCTTGCAGCAGCATCCACACGCACGAGGCGCTGAAGAAGGCCAGCACCAGGTGGAGCGCGGCGCTCACTGGGCTCTTGGCGGTGATCACGCGGAAACCCGCGAAGACCAGCACTGCGGCAAAGGTATAGAAAAGTAGGCTGAAGGTGTCCATATCGGGTCAGCGGTATTTCGCGTCCGCCTCCTTGTTGGCTGCAATTTCCTTTTCGTAGCGATCACCCACCGCCAGGAGCATGTCCTTGGTGAAGTACAGATCGCCGCGCTTTTCGCCGTGGTATTCGAAGATGTGGGTTTCCACGATCGAATCCACCGGGCAGCTTTCTTCGCAGAAGCCGCAGAAGATGCACTTGGTCAGGTCGATGTCGTAGCGCGTGGTGCGGCGGGTGCCGTCGTCACGCACATCGGACTCGATGGTGATGGCCATGGCCGGGCACACGGCTTCGCACAGCTTGCAGGCAATGCAGCGCTCTTCGCCGTTCTCATAACGACGCAGGGCGTGCAGGCCACGGAAGCGCGGCGACAGCGGTGTCTTCTCTTCAGGGAACTGCACGGTGACGTACGGCTTGAAGAAGTGACGACCGGTCAGGGCCATGCCCTTGAACATTTCCAGCAGGAAGAAGCTGGAGACGAACTCTTTGAGGGACGTTGCAGACATGTTCATGTGCCCCTTATTTCCAGATGTTCCAAGGCGACATCATCCAGCCGCCGACCAGCACCAGCCAGACCAGCGTGATGGGGATGAAGATCTTCCAGCCCAGACGCATGATCTGGTCGTAGCGGAAGCGCGGGAACGATGCACGCACCCACAGGAACAGGGTGACGATGATGAAGGCCTTGGCGAACAGCCAGAACCAGTTCCACAGCCAGATCGTGTGCTCGATGAACTCAGGCGTTGCCATACCCAGCATCTTGAAAGACACCGGCGCAACCCAGCCACCGAAGAACATGACGGCAGCCAGCGTGGACACCAGGATCATGTTGGCGTATTCGGCCAGGAAGAACATCGCGAAGGCCATGCCCGAGTACTCGATCATGTGACCGGCCACGATTTCGGATTCGCCTTCCACCACGTCGAAGGGGTGGCGGTTGGTTTCAGCCAGACCGGAGATGAAGTACACGACCGTGATGGGCAGCAGCGGCAACCAGTTCCAGGACAGGAAGTTCAAGCCCATGTCGGCGAACTGGCCCTTGGCCTGGCTCAGCACGATGTCCGTCATGTTGAGCGAACCGGCCGTCATCAGCACGATCACCAGGCAGAAGCCCATGGCGATTTCGTAGGACACCATTTGCGCCGAAGCACGGATGGCGCCCAGGAAGGCGTACTTCGAGTTGGAGGCCCAGCCGGCGATGATCACGCCATAGACTTCCAGCGAGGTGATGGCCATCAGGAACAGCAGGCCGGCGTTGACGTTGGCCAGTGCGGCATCCGGGCCGAAGGGCACCACCGCCCAGGCAGCCAGCGCGGGCATGATCGTCATGATCGGGCCCAGGAAGAACAGCCCCTTGTGCGCAGCAGAGGGCACGATGATCTCTTTGAAGATCAGCTTGACCGCGTCAGCGATAGGCTGCAGCAAACCCAGGGGGCCCGTGCGGTTGGGGCCCGGACGGATCTGCGACCAGGCAATCGCCTTGCGCTCCCAAAGGGTCAGATAGGCCACGCAGCCCAGCAGCGGCAGCAAGAGCGCCACGATCTTGATCAGCGACCAGACCACGGGCCAGGCTGCGCCCAGGTTGGCGGCACCAGCGTTGTACAGGGTGTCAATCATCTGTTGTCTCCCCTACCCTTCAGGCTTTTTCGACACGGACCGTGCCGAAAGAGGCGCCCAGCGTCGCGGTGGCCGGGTGACCGGCAGGCACACGCACCACATTGGCGGGCAGGCTGGCGTCTTGCACGGCGGGCAACACGGCACTCACTGCACCATTCGCACCGTCCTGCGACACCTTGACCTGCGCACCTTCAGCCAAGCCCAACTCGGCCCACAGGGCTTGCGGCAAGCTGGCCACAGGCGCCTTGCCATCAGCCGTGGCTTGCAGCGAAGGCGCACGGCGCACCAGGGCGTCAGCGCTGTAGATGGGCACATCGGCCAGGCGCTGCAGGCCACCGGTCGAAGCGCTCAGGTTGATGGCAGCCGAGGTGGCGTTGTTCAGCTTGGCAGGCAGTGCGGCCAGGTCACCCAGGGCGCGGGCCTTGACCTCTTCCGAGGTCTCGTAGGCAAAGCCTTCCAAGCCCAGCATCGTGCCCAGCACGCGCAGGACTTTCCACGCCGGACGGGTGTCGCCCAGGGGCTTGACCACGCCATGGAAGCTCTGCACGCGGCCTTCTGCGTTCACAAAGGTGCCGGAGGTTTCAGAGAAAGGCGCGATCGGCAGGATCACATCGGCATAGTCGTTGGCACTGGTCTTGAACGACGACAGCGACACGACCATGTCGGCGCCTTGCACCGCGGCCATGGCGGCACTCGGGTTGGCGGTATCGAACTCGGGCTCGACGCCCAGCAGCACGATGGCCTTCAGGCCCTTGCCAGCCAACATCTGGCCCGCATTCAAACCACCTTGTTGTGGCTGAGCACCAACCAGTTGCGCGCCGACCGTGTTGGCCGACTCGCTCAGGAAACCGACCTTGGCACCGGTCTGCTCGCCAATCCACTGGGCCAGGGCTTGCAGCGACGAGGCTTGCGGATGTTGTGCAGCGGCATTGCCCAGCAAGATGGCCTTGTTCTGACCAGACAGCAAGGAGGCAGCGATGGCCTTGGCTGCATCAGTGGTGCTGCCGGCAGCAGGCGCGGTCACGCCACGCTCGGCGGCCACAGCGGCGGCCACATCGGCCAGCGCTTGTGCCCAGGCGCTCGGGGCCACGGTCACGCGCTGGCTCAAAGGCATCAGCCAGTCATCGTTCGCACCGCCGATGGCCGTGATCTGGGCGCCACGCTTGGCAGCCTGGCGCAGACGCGAGGCGAACAGCGGGTGGTCCTTGCGCAGGAAGGAGCCGACCACCAGGGCGCGGTCCAGCGTGGACAGCTCGGCAATCGGCAGACCCAGCCAGCGCGCACCGGCACCGGTCGTGAAGTCAGCCTGACGCAGACGGGTGTCGACGTTGTCGGAGCCCAGGCCACGCACCAGCTGGCTCAGCAGGAAGAGCTCTTCCACCGTGCTGTGCTCGGTCGCCAGGGCGCCGATGGTGTTGGCGCCCTGCTCCTTGGCAATGCACTTCAAACCATGTGCGACGTATTCCAGCGCCACCGTCCATTCAACTTCTGCCCACTGGCCGCCCTGCTTGATCATGGGCTTGGTCAGGCGTGCATCGCTGTTGAGCGCTTCGTAGCTGAAGCGGTCACGGTCGGCGATCCAGCACTCGTTGACATCTTCGTTTTCGAGCGGCACCACGCGCATCACCTTGCCGTTCTTCACCTGAACGATCAGGTTGGCACCGGTGGCATCATGGGGCGACACGCTCTTGCGGCGCGACAGCTCCCAGGTACGGGCGCTGTAGCGGAAGGGCTTGCTGGTCAAAGCACCGACCGGGCAGATGTCGATCATGTTGCCCGACAGTTCAGAGTCCACCGAGCGACCAACGAAAGTCGTGATCTCGGAGTGCTCACCGCGGTGGGCCATGCCCAGCTCCATCACACCAGCGATCTCCTGACCGAAGCGGACGCAGCGCGTGCACTGGATGCAGCGACTCATCTCTTCCATCGAGATCAGCGGGCCGACTTCCTTGTGGAAGACCACGCGCTTTTCTTCCTTGTAGCGGGAAGCCGAGCCACCATAGCCCACGGCCAGGTCTTGCAACTGGCACTCACCGCCCTGGTCGCAGATCGGGCAATCCAGCGGGTGGTTGATGAGCAAAAACTCCATCACGCTCTGCTGAGCCTTGACAGCCTTCTCGCTCTTGGTGCGCACGATCATGCCTTGCGTGACCGGGGTGGCGCAGGCCGGCATGGGCTTGGGCGCCTTCTCGATGTCCACGAGACACATGCGGCAGTTGGCCGCGATAGACAGCTTCTTGTGATAGCAGAAGTGCGGAATGAAGGTCCCATTTTCTTCAGCAGCACGGATCACCATGCTGCCTTCCTGGGCCTGGACTTTTCGTCCGTCGATTTCGATTTCGATCATAGCGTTACTTACCTTTTAGGGCACGCGTGCGGGCTTCCGCCGGGCCGCCCCAAGGAAGACCAACCCCCACGGGGGGCAGCGAGGTACTCCGAGCGTGGGGGCGCTTAGACATAGGCCGGGACCATGCAGGTCTTGTGTTCGATGTGGTGCACGAACTCGTCGCGGTAGTGCTTGATGAAAGCACGCACCGGCATCGCAGCGGCATCACCCAGCGCGCAGATGGTGCGGCCCTGGATGTTGTCGGCAACCGAGTTCAGCAGGTCGATGTCTTCCGGACGGCCCTTGCCGTGCTCGATGCGGTCCATCATGCGCCACAGCCAGCCCGTGCCTTCGCGGCAAGGCGTGCACTGGCCGCACGATTCATGCATGTAGAAGTAGGACAGGCGCAGCAGGCTCTTGACCATGCAGCGGGTCTCGTCCATCACGATGACGGCGCCCGAGCCCAGCATCGAGCCGGCCTTGGCGATGGAGTCATAGTCCATCGTGCATTCCATCATGATGTGAGCAGGCAGCACGGGCATCGACGACCCACCGGGGATCACGGCCTTCAACTTGCGACCGCCGCGCACGCCACCGGCGAGCTCCAGCAGCTTGGCGAAAGGCGTGCCCATCGGGATCTCGTAGTTGCCGGGACGCTCGACGTCACCGGAGATCGAGAACAGCTTGGTGCCACCGTTGTTGGGCTTGCCCACGTTCAGGAAGGCCTCGCCACCGTTGCGGATGATCCATGGCACCGCAGCAAATGTCTCGGTGTTGTTGATCGTCGTGGGCTTGCCGTACAGGCCGAAGCTGGCAGGGAAAGGCGGCTTGAAACGGGGCTGGCCCTTCTTGCCTTCGATCGATTCCAGCAGTGCGGTTTCTTCGCCGCAGATGTAGGCACCGAAACCATGGTGCGCATGCAACTGGAACGTGAAGTCGCTGCCCATGATGTTGTTGCCGAGGTAGCCGGCAGCACGGGCTTCTTCCAGGGCGGCTTCGAAGCGTTCGTACACCTCGAAGATTTCGCCGTGGATGTAGTTGTAGCCCACGGTGATGCCCATGGCGTAGGCCGCAATGGCCATGCCTTCGATCACGGTGTGCGGGTTGAAGCGCAGGATCTCGCGGTCTTTGCAGGTGCCCGGCTCGCCCTCGTCGGAGTTGCAGACCAGGTACTTCTGACCGGGGAAGGCGCGGGGCATGAAGCTCCACTTCAGGCCGGTGGGGAAGCCCGCGCCCCCACGACCACGCAGGGCCGAGGCTTTGACTTCGGCAATGACCTGATCCTGGGTCATGCCCGGGCCGCCGTCCTTGCCCAGGATCTTGCGCAGGGCCGCGTAGCCACCGCGGGCTTCGTACTCCTTCAGACCCCAGTTGTTGCCGTCGATGCCGGCGTAGATTTGCGGTTCGATGTGGCGGCCGTGGAAAACGGTTTCCTTGCCGGTCGCCTGGAATTTGGAAAGATCAAGCATCTTGTCTTTGCCTCACTTGGCCTGAGACTTGAGCGTGGACAGCAATTCGTCCAGGCGCTCGTTGCTCAGGTAGCTGACCATCTGACGGTCGTTGACCAGGGCCACGGGTGCATCGGCGCAAGCGCCCAGGCACTCGGATTGCTGCACGGTGAACACGCCGTCCGGCGTGGTGCCACCCATCTCGACACCCAGGCGCGAGCACACGTGCTCCAGCGCCTTCTGGCCGTCGCGCAACTGGCACGGCAGGTTGGTGCACACGGCCAGCTTGAACTGGCCCACCGGCTGCTGGTTGTACATGTTGTAGAAGGTGACGACTTCGTGCACGGCGATGGGCGCCACGCCGATGTAGTCGGCCACTTCCTGCTCGCTCTCGGGCGAGACCCAGCCACGCTCTTGCTGGATGATGGACAGGCAGGCCATCACAGCGGAGATGCGCTGGTCAGCCGGGTACTTGGCGAGTTCGCGGTCGAAACGCGCTTTGGTTTGTTCGCTCAACATGGTTTGGTCGCTTATTCCGCAGTCACTTCAGCGGTCGATTTCACCGAACACGATGTCCATCGTGCCGATGATGGCCACGGCGTCAGCCAGCATGTGGCCACGGGACATTTCGTCCAGCGCGGCCAGGTGCGGGAAGCCAGGGGCACGGATCTTCAGGCGGTAAGGCTTGTTGGCACCGTCCGATGCCAGGTAGATGCCGAACTCGCCCTTGGGGTGCTCGACCGCGGCATAGGCCTCGGACTCGGGCACATGGAAGCCTTCGGTGAAGAGCTTGAAGTGGTGGATCAACTCTTCCATCGAGGTCTTCATCTCGACGCGCGAAGGTGGGGCCACCTTGTGGTTGTCTGTGATGACCGGACCGGGATTGGCACGCAGCCAGTCCACGCACTGCTTGATGATGCGGTTGGACTGACGCAGCTCTTCGACGCGGACCACATAGCGGTCATAGCAGTCGCCATTGGTGCCGATGGGGATGTCGAAGTCCAGCTTGTCGTACACGTCATACGGCTGGTGCTTGCGCAGGTCCCACACGATGCCCGAACCGCGCAGCATGGCGCCGGTCAGGCCCATCTGCAGGGCGCGCTCGGGCGACACCACGCCGATGCCCACCGTACGCTGCTTCCAGATGCGGTTGTCGGTCAGCAGGGTTTCGTACTCGTCCACCAGCTTGGGGAAGCGCTGGGTGAAGTCGTCGATGAAGTCCAGCAGCGAGCCTTGACGGTTCTCGTTCATGCGAGCAATCGTCTTGGCGTTCTTGATCTTGCTGACCTTGTACTGCGGCATCGCGTCCGGCAGGTCGCGGTAGACGCCACCCGGACGGAAGTAAGCCGCGTGCATGCGCGCGCCCGACACGGCTTCGTACATGTCGAACAAGTCTTCACGCTCGCGGAAGCAGTAGATCAGGATGTTCATGGCGCCGCAGTCGAAGCCGTGACAGCCCAACCACAACAGGTGGTTCAGCACACGGGTGATCTCGGCAAACATCACACGGATGTACTGCGCGCGCTCGGGCACCTCGATGCCCAGCATCTTCTCGATGGCCAGGCAGTAGGCGTGCTCGTTGCACATCATCGAGACATAGTCCAGGCGGTCCATATAGGGCAGCGACTGGATGTAGGTCTTGGACTCGGCCAGCTTTTCAGTGGCGCGGTGCAACAGGCCGATGTGCGGGTCGGCGCGCTGGATGACTTCGCCGTCCAGCTCCAGCACCAGGCGCAGCACGCCGTGTGCAGCCGGGTGTTGCGGACCGAAGTTCAGGGTGTAGTTCTTGATTTCTGCCATGGCTTCAACCTCGACTTAATGCAGGCCGCCGTAGTTGTCTTCACGAATGATGCGCGGCGTGATCTCGCGCGCCTCGATGGTGACGGGCTGGTAGATCACACGCTTCTGCTCTTCGTCGTAACGCATCTCGACGTGACCAGAAGTCGGGAAGTCCTTGCGGAAGGGGTGACCGATGAAACCGTAGTCCGTCAGGATGCGGCGCAGGTCTTCGTGGCCATCGAACACGATGCCGTACAGGTCAAAGGCTTCACGCTCGAACCAGTTGGCCGAGTTCCAGATGCCATTGACCGAAGCCACGATGGGAAAGTCATCATCCAGCGCAAACACCTTCAGGCGCAGACGCCAGTTCTTGCTGACCGACAGCAGATGGCTGACGGCACAGAAACGCGGGCCATCCGAGTAGATGCTGGGGGCACCGTCCTTGTAGGCCGAGTAGTCCATGCCGCACAGGTCGATCAGCTGCTCGAACTTCAGATCGGCGTGGTCACGCAAGGTGCGGGCCACTTCGAGGTAGTCGGCCGCGGACACGGTCAGGGTCAGTTCACCCTTGGCGCTGTCCAGGCGCTTGATCTTGTCGCCCAGCACGTTTTGCAGGGCTGTTTGCAGGTTGGCGAGTTTCTGAGTCATTGCCTGGGCTCCCGATCAACGTGCGATGGTGTTTTCACGGCGGATCTTCGCCTGCAGCTGCAAGATGCCGTAGAGCAGCGCTTCAGCCGTGGGGGGGCAACCAGGCACGTACACGTCCACCGGCACGATGCGGTCACAACCGCGCACCACCGAGTAGCTGTAGTGGTAGTAGCCACCGCCGTTGGCGCACGAGCCCATGGACAGCACCCAACGGGGCTCGGCCATCTGGTCGTACACCTTGCGCAGCGCGGGAGCCATCTTGTTGCACAGCGTGCCGGCCACGATCATCAGATCGGACTGGCGGGGGCTGGGGCGGAACAACATGCCGAAGCGGTCGATGTCGTAGCGGGCCGCGCCCGCGTGCATCATCTCGACCGCACAGCAGGCCAGACCAAAGGTCATGGGCCACAGAGAACCGGTCTTGGACCAGTTGATCAGCGTGTCGGCCGAGGTGGTGATGAAGCCCTCTTTGAAGACGCCTTCGATACCCATTTCAATTACCTCTTGAAGATTCCAGTGCCAGAGCGGTTGCGAGATCGGTCGCGAGAAAGACCGGACGTGGGATCACTCCCAGTCCAGCGCGCCCTTCTTCCACTCGTAGGCAAAGCCCACAACCAGGATGCCCAGGAACAACATGATGGCCAGGAAGCCGGTCATGCCCACTTCCTTGAGCGCCACGGCCCAGGGGAACAGGAATGCGATTTCCAGGTCGAACAAGATGAAGAGGATGGCGACCAGGTAGTAGCGCACATCGAACTTCATGCGTGCGTCTTCGAAGGCCTCGAAACCGCACTCGTAAGGGGAGTTCTTGGCCTCGTCAGGGCGACGGGGGCCGAGCAGAAAACCAAGCGCCTGTGGCGCAATGCCCACACCCACGCCAACGAGGATGAAGAGGATGACGGGCAGATATTGCTCAATGTTCATGGCCAAGGGCTTTCAGAACGAACAAGACGCGTGATTGGACCACACAGACAAAACAAAAAGCGCGCCAGGAATGCCATCAATCAGGTTTGACCCCAACATGACAGCATCCACAGCGCGCCCACCTGAGGACTTCGT
>NZ_JACPYU010000019.1 GCF_016195855.1 Aquabacterium sp. | reverse complement strand
CACTTTGCGCTGTGGGGCCTGGCCTTCAAGCCCAACACCGATGACATGCGCGAGGCCACCAGCCGCGTGGTGCTGCAAGAGCTGTTCGAGCGGGGCGCCACCGTCACGGCCTACGACCCTGTGGCCATGGCCGAGGCCCAGCGCATCTTTGGTGATGACACCCGCCTGAAGTACGCCGACAGCCCCAACGCCGCGCTGCAAGGCGCCGACGCGCTGATCATCGTCACCGAGTGGAAGGAGTTCCGCAGCCCTGACTTCGACAAGATCAAGGCCAGCCTCAAGACCCCGGTGATCTTTGATGGCCGCAACCTGTACGAGCCCTCGCTGGTCAAGCAGGCCGGCCTGAGCTACGAAAGCATCGGGCGGGCCACGGTTCAGGCCTGAGCGGGCTTCTCGGGCTTCCCGGGCTTCTGAATGGGCAGCTCGATGACGAATCGGCTGCCCCCACCCTCGCGGGCCTCGCAACGCACCTGGCCGCCGTGGCGCAGCGCAATCTGGCGCACCAGGCTCAGCCCCAGCCCCACACCGCCGGCATGCTCGGCATGGCCGGGCAGGCGGTAGAACGGCTCGAAGATCCGATCACGCTGGTCGGGCGGCACACCTGGCCCGCGATCGCAGACACGGATCTCGATCTGATTGGGCAGGCAGGCCAGCTCCAGGTCGATCTCTGAGCCACCGTAGCGTTTGGCGTTTTCAAGCAGGTTGCGCACCGCCCTGCGCACCAGGCGCTCGTCTGCCTCATAGGCTTGCGTGCCCAACGCCGCATCGGCTTGGACCTCGGCCCCCACACGGCGCGCCTCCTCGGTCACCAGGCCGAGCAGGTCAACCGGGCCGTGCTCGACCTCGCTGCGGGCATCCAGCCGGCTGGCCAGCAGCACCTCTTCCACCAAGGCATCGAGTTCACGGATGTCCTGGTGGATCTCGTCCTTGAGTTGGGCGGCACGCTCTGGCGGCATGTCGCCCATGATGGACACCGCCATCTTCAGGCGCGCCAAGGGCGAGCGCAACTCGTGGCTGGCATTGGCCAGCAGGTTGCGGTTGGAGGTAACCAGGTCTTCAATCCGCTGCGCCGCTTCGTTGAAGCTGTTGGCCAGGGCCGCGACCTCGTCCTTGCCTTCCACGGCGACCCGGTGCTGCAGTTGCCCAGAACCGAAGGCCTCCACGCCCGTGCGCAGCGCCTGCAGACGGCGGGTCAGGCGGTTGGCCACCGGCCAGGCGCCCACGGCCACGGCCACAAACAGCAGGATCAGCGACAGGATCAAGGCCGGCACGCCATGCGCCTGCGAGTTAGGCAGCAGCCAGCCCAGCGGCGTCAGCCAGGGTTGCATCTGCGGGCGTGGGGGTGGCATGGACGGCTCGTTGGGGCCCATGCTGACCAGAGGGCCACCAGGCCCGCCCGGCCCATCGGGGCCATCGGGTTCACCCAGCCTGGGTGGCCGGCTGCCAAAAGGCGGCGGCATGCGCCCACCACGCATCAGGGAGGGGCGCATGACCCAGAGCACCCGGCCATCCGACAACTGAGCCCGTTGCAAACGGTCTCGCAACTCCGGCAAACGCTGCAGCCGATCCTCCAGCATCAGGGAAGTCGCAATACGGCGCCCTTTGGGGCTGTCCAGCGCCATGGGCAAACGCAAGCGCTCCGCCCAGTCCAGAAAGACACGCGCCTGCTCGTCTTCAGATGCCGACACCGGGGGCAAGCTGTTTTCCAGCAACTCGCCCCAGGCGGCCGCACGCTCCTGCCAGGCCGTCACGGACTGGACCTGCGTGCGCTCGTGCTCCATGTTGTGCTGCGCCAGCCACCCAGACACCAGGGCAAAGACCAGCAGGACCGTGACGACGGTCAGGTAGATGCGCAGCGCCAGCGTCTTCATGGGGCGTCGGTATCCGTGTCCTGTTTCTTGGCGAACACGTAGCCCACGCCGCGCACCGTCAGGATGCGACGCGGCTCTTTCGGGTCGTCCTCGATGGCGGCCCGGATGCGCGAGATGTGCACATCGATGGAACGGTCAAAGGCCTCCAGGGGATGGCCTTTGAGCGAGTCCATGATCTGGTCGCGGCTGAGCACACGGCCCGGATGCTGGGCCAGCACGCACAGCAAGTCGAACTGGTAGGCGGTGAGGTCACACGCCTTACCGTCCAGGCGCACCTGGCGCAGGCCGGCGTCGATCTCCAGGCGGCCGAAGCGCCACACATCGTCGTCATTGGCCGTGGGGCCGGTTCGGCGCAGCAGCGCACGCAGGCGTGCCAGCAACTCACGCGGCTCGAAGGGCTTGGGCAGGTAGTCGTCCGCGCCGATTTCCAGGCCCACGATGCGGTCGGTGGGCTCGCCACGCGCGCTGAGCATCAGCAAAGGCAGGCTGCGTGTACGGGGTGTAGCGCGCAATTCCTTGCACAGGTCCAGGCCATCGCCGTCGGGCAGCATCAGGTCCAGCACCAGGGCGTCGCAGGCTTGCCGGGCCAGCAACTCGCGGCCGGCCGCCAGCGTCGGGGCGTTGGACACCTGGTAGCCATGGCTGCGCAGGTAGTCACCCACCATCGCACTCAGGCGCAGGTCGTCGTCAATCAGCAGGATGTGCTCGCTCATATCCGGCATTGTCGCGCGCTCCATGCTCAACGCTCCTGGGGTTGTCGCTCAGGCGCGGCGTCCGGGGGCATTTTTTCACCCCGGCGGCCGCCACCGCGGTGCTCTTCCATGCGGCGCATCATGTCCTCATGGCGCTTGGCCATCTGTTTGGCCACCGTGGCCCGCTGCTCGGGCGTCAGCACATTGCCCACGTCCAGCATGGCCAGCATCATGCGCTTGCTGACCTTGTCATGGTGAGCCGCCATCTGCTGGCGCAGCTTTTCTGCCGCCGCGGCATCCAGCTTGGGTGCCACCCAGAGCTTCAAGCCCTGTTCGTGCAGCCCGCGGCCTTCGTCATGCAAGGCCTTGAGATCGGTCTGAGCCTTGTCCACGATCTGCTGGATCTGCAGGCGCTGGGTGTCGGACACCTTGGCATCATCCAGCAGGCGTTGCAGATGGCGAGCACCAAATGGCATGCCACCCATGTCGGGGCCTGCACCGTGCATCATGCCCATGCGCGACATGGCCGGCTGCGCATCCTCGCTGCCAGCCCAGGCGCTGATGCTCAACACCACGGACGCCGTGGTGGCCGCAATCAGGGCGCCCAGCGCCCAGCGCTGCTTCTGGCGGCTCTTGCCTGATGGCACGCTTGCGGGGGATTGGTTCATGGCGATTTCTCCGTTGTTGGCAAAGCCTCAATGCGACGAGGCCATGACGGCATGATTGAGCCCAGGGGTAAACCGGCTGTGGCGCGGCGGTAAAGATGTGTGAATGCCTCGGCTGCGCGCTGATAAAGTCACCTGAAACACACCGGCCATACACCGGCCATCAGTGCGGAAAGGGAGATCCAGCATGTCAACCGTGGCAATCGGCGCGGAAAGCGCCACGGCACTGGCCCGCCCCTGGCGGCGCTTCTGGGCCCGGGTGCTGGACTACTGGCTGCTGATCTTTCCCGTTGGCTTTTTGACAGGCATGGTGATGGGCTCCATCTCGGTGGAGTTGCTGCTGTGGCTGCAAAAGCCCATGTCCAACCTCATCGTCAACTGGTGCCTGTCGCCACTGGTCATGCTGCTAGAGGGCCTGATCTACGGCTGGCTGGGCACCACGCCGGGCAAATGGCTGCTGGGCGTCCAGTTGCTCACCGTCAATGGCCAACGCCCGACCAGGGGGCAATACCTGCGCCGGCAGATCGATGTCTACATCTTTGGCCTGGGTGCATGGTTGCCGCTGGTGAGCCTGCTGACCACGCTGTACCAATACGGCAAGGTCCGGGACGGACAAGCGGCCGGCTATGACCAGGGCAAGTTCGAGGTGCGTGCCACCAGGCTGTCGCTCGTGCGCCTCGTCTGCACGGTGCTGATCCTCGTCGGCATGATGGCGGTCAACGGGTATTTCAAGCAAGAGGCCAGAGAGTCCCACCGGAGCTACACCAGCGGCGGCCCCTGGACCAACAAACTCACCGGCCGGGAGATCACGATCCCCAGCGGCTGGAGCCACCAGCAGAGCAAGAACCAGGACAAGCAGGACGTGGACATGTTCTTCCACCCTGATGCTGGCATCTACGCCGTGTTCGCCCGGGAAGCCATCCCCGGCCAGTTCGAGCTGGAGGACTATGCCTCGGCCTGGATCAGGGCGACCAGCGGCTCGATGAGCCTGTACGTGAGCAGCGAAGGCGACACGATCGAAGGGCAGCCGGCGCTCGTGGTGCTGGGCAGCGTCGCACGGGACAAATCGCAGAAGGTCCACGCCACCTTGCTCAAGCGCAACGGGGCGGTCTGGCGGGTGGTGCTGATCGGCACGGCGGGCGTCGCACCGGATCGGGCTGAGGCACTCAAACTGCGGCAGGCGCTGTTTTCGTCCGTGCCCTGAGCAGGGGGCCATATTGACCGGGCGGGCGCGCTCCCTCAGACTGGATGCCAGTTGGCCTGAGCGCCCTTATGGGGCTCGGCCACCCAAGCAAGGAGCCGCGCATGTACGACGATGAGGATGCCACCCCGTCCGTGGCGCTGTTGCTGGCCGTGCCGCCAGATCAAAGGCGCGAATTCCAGCGCCTGCGCGAAATGGCGGCGCTCAAGGGCATCGAGTTGAGCCCCAGCACCACCGACGACGGGCTGGTGGGCTTCAGAATCGAGCGCGGCGGCGAATCCGTGCGCTGCACGGACATCGAGGCGCTGAAAACCCAGCTGATCGAATTCGGCCTGCCGCTGTTGTCAGCCGAAGAGTTGCAGCGCTTGCTACAGGCTTTTCAGAGCGCCTTCATCCGCTCGATGGACGATGCGGCGGGGCCGCACGGGGACCACTGAGCACGCGCCGCCTCGGCCTGGCCACCGGCACCGTGTCAGCGACGATCCCAATGGCCTTCTCGCTGGCGCCATCCACGCCCTTCCTGTTGCCAGGTATGGGGCACCCACCGGTACCCGGGGCGGGGCGCCGACCAGTGCCCGCCCACCCACACGTGGCGGCCCATCTCCCAGGCCCAGAAGCCCGAGATCCAGATGTAGCCCACCACCGGCGGCGGGCCGACGTATTCGGCTTGAGGTGGCGGCGGCGCGGTCATGATGACCTGCTCCTGCGGGGGGTAATAAGGGGCCACCACGCAGGCACTCAGCGTCGCCGAGACCAGCACCATGGCTGCAATGGATGCCCTGGGCATCAGGCCCGATCGACGGTGTTTCATGTTGATGCATCCGTTGAGGTGATGCCCCTTCAACGGCCCGGCGGCATGCACCGCTGACGCCGCCGACGAACATTACAAAACAGACACACGAGGGCGCTTGTGTGTCGTTTGGGTAAAGCCACTCCAAGCAGCCAGGCTCGGCGCCGATACACCAGCTGAGTCAGAACAGGAGGGCCCCATGGCCACCATTTCAGCCACATCCTCTGCCAGCACCACGGCCGCATCCAGCAGCAGCACCAGCGGCCAGATTGCCGCACTGCAAAAACAGCTGACCTCCCTGCAAAAGCAGTTGGTCACGGCACAAAAGTCATCGGACACCAAGCTGGCCCAGTCGCTCTCACAACAGATTGCCTCGGTTCAAACGCAGATCGCGCAATTGATCCAGCAGGCAGCCAGCGCCGCGCAGGCCAAGCAGGCCCGGGCCAAACCGGAGGCGTCGTCCGCACCAGACACCCAGGCGGCCAACGAGGCACGAGACAAAAAAGCCAGGCAAAAAGCGCGGGAAGATGGCGCCAGCGTGGGTAGCAACGTGGACACCTACGCCTGAAACCAAAAAACCCCAAGCGAATCAATCACTTGGGGTTTTGTACTGGCGGAGAGGGTGGGATTCGAACCCACGGTACCTTGCGGTACGCCTGATTTCGAGTCAGGTACATTCGACCACTCTGCCACCTCTCCTGTAACTGGTGCATCCGTGGTCAACGGCGTAGCCCGCGAGTATAGCAGGAGTTTTCAGGCCTTCAGGAACTCGGCCCCACCCAGATACGGGCGCAGTGCCACCGGCACGCGGATGCTGCCGTCCGCCTGCTGGTGGTTTTCCAGCACCGCCACCATGGCGCGGCCCACGGCCAGGCCCGAGCCATTGAGCGTGTGCACCAGCTCGTTCTTGCCTTGCGCGTTCTTGAAGCGCGCCTGCATGCGGCGCGCCTGGAAGGCTTCGCAGTTCGAGCAGGAGCTGATCTCGCGGTAGGTGTTCTGCGCGGGCAGCCACACTTCCAGGTCATAGGTCTTGGTGGCGCCAAAGCCCATGTCGCCCGTGCACAGGGACATCACACGGTAAGGCAGCTCCAGCTTCTGCAGGATGGCCTCGGCGTGGCCCACCATCTGCTCCAGCGCGTCGTAGCTTTGCTCGGGCGTGGTGATCTGCACCATCTCGACCTTGTCGAACTGGTGCTGGCGGATCATGCCGCGCGTGTCGCGCCCTGCACTGCCGGCCTCCGAGCGGAAGCAAGGCGTGTGGCCCGTCAGCTTGATAGGCAGTTGCTCCAGCGGCACGATGGTATCGGCCACGGTATTGGTCAGCGTCACTTCAGAGGTAGGGATCAGGTACCACTTGCTGCCCGAGGCATCGCCATCACCCGAGGTGACGTGGAACAGGTCCTGTTCGAACTTGGGCAGCTGGCCGGTGCCTTGCAGGGCCTTGGCCTGCACCAGATACGGCGTGTAGCACTCGGTGTAGCCGTGCTCCTGCGTCTGCACGTCCAGCATGAACTGGGCAAGTGCGCGGTGCAGGCGGGCCACCGGACCACGCAGGAAGGTGAAGCGCGAGCCTGACAGCTTGGCACCGGTCTCGAAGTCCAGGCCAAGTGGCTCGCCAATGTCCACGTGATCGCGGGCTTCAAAGGCATAGGTCTGGGGTGTGCCCCAGCGGCGCACTTCCACATTGCCGGATTCGTCGTGGCCCACGGGCACGCTGTCGTGCGGCAGGTTGGGCACGGCCAGCAGCATGCCGGCCATCTCGGTCTGGATGACGTCCAGGCGCTCGGCACTGGCCTTGAGCTCGTCGCCAATGCCGGCCACCTGCGCCATCACGGCCGAGGTGTCTTCGCCCTTGCCCTTGAGCGCACCAATCTGCTTGGACAGGCTGTTGCGCTGGGATTGCAACTCTTCCGTGCGCATCTGGATGGTCTTGCGCTCGGCTTCGAGTTCGCGGAAGCGGGCTTCATCCAGAAAGGGTTGCGGCGTCTTGCGCTTGGACAGGCGTGCGATCACGCTGTCGAGGTCTTTGCGCAGCAGGGCGATATCGAGCATGGTGTGTAGGCAGTTTCTTGAATGGGATGGTTGGGGCGTAGCTTACCGTGCCAGGCACGGCCGCTTCATGACGGCGACGAGGCGCTTCGCTCGGTAGGCAGCGGGCGATCCAGGCCCGTGCCGCCCAAGCCCTTGGGCAGCGGGAAGCGCACATGCTCCTCCACGCCCTGCATGCGGCGCACGGAGACCGCACCCAGTGCACGCAGGCGCGCGATGACCTGCTGCACCAGCACGTCGGGGGCGGAAGCGCCCGCCGTCAGGCCCACACAGGCATGGCCTTCAAACCAGGACTCCTGCAGGTCTTCGGGGCAATCGACCATGTAGGCCGGTGTGCCCAGGCGCTCGGCCAGCTCGCGCAGGCGGTTGCTGTTGGAGCTGGTGGGGCTGCCTACCACGATGACCACGTCCACCTGGGGCGCCATGAGCTTGACGGCATCCTGGCGGTTCTGCGTGGCATAGCAGATGTCCTGCTGCTTGGGCTCGCGCACCTGCGGGAAGCGCTGCTTGATGGCCGCGAGGATGGCCGCGGCATCGTCCACCGACAGCGTGGTCTGCGTGACCACCGCCAGCTTGCCGGGATCAATTACCTGGACCTTGCCCACATCGTCTTCGTCTTCGACCAGGTAGATGCCATCGGACAACTGACCCATGGTGCCCTCGACCTCGGGGTGGCCCTTGTGGCCAATCATGATGAACTCATACCCCTCGCGGCGCAGCTTGGCCACTTCGATGTGGACCTTGGTCACCAGCGGGCAGGTGGCATCGAAAACCGTGAAGCCGCGGGCATCGGCTTCGCGGCGCACCTCCTGGCTCACGCCGTGGGCACTGAAGATCAGCGTGGCACCCGGCGGCACCTCGGCCAGGTCTTCGATGAAGATGGCGCCCTTGGCCTTGAGGTCGTTGACCACATAGGTGTTGTGCACGATCTCGTGGCGCACGTAGATGGGCGCGCCGAACTGCGCCAGCGCGCGCTCGACGATCTCGATGGCACGGTCCACCCCGGCGCAAAAGCCGCGCGGCTCGGCCAGCAGGACGTCCTGAACTTCATTCATGTTGGAGCCTGCGCAGATCAGAGCACACCGATCAGCTGCACCTCGAAGGTGACAGGCTGACCAGCCAGCGGGTGGTTGAAATCAAACAAGGCCCATTCGCCATCGGCATCCATCTCGCGCACCACGCCGGCGAAGGCACCCTGGCCATCGGGCGTGGGGAACTGGACCACATCGCCCACGCTCCAGGTTTCATCAGGGTCACCCAGTTCGCGCAGCAGCTTCAGGGCCACCTTCTGGATCATCTCGGGGTTGCGCGGGCCAAAGGCCTCGCCGGGCTCCAGCGCGATGGTGGTGCGCGTGCCTTCACTCAGACCGACCAGGCGCGCCTCCAGCGCAGGCGACATCTCGCCCGAGCCCACCGACAACGTGGCCGGCTTGTCATTGAAGGTGTTGACCAGATCATCACCTTCCGGCCCGACCAGGCGGTAGTGCAGTGTGAGGAAAGAGCCTTGGGCGACGGTTGGGACAGCGTTGGTCATGGTGTGTCACCTCACCCAAGAGCGGGCCCACTTCGGTGGGCACCTGTCAGGAGGATGGGGTTGAGAGATAAGGAAAACGACAATTTTAGTTTTGAGAAGCACATTCAGGGAAACAAAGACCATGAAAGACCTGCCGCTTGCGCTGCGGCCGCGCGAAAAACTGCTTTCTTTGGGGCCCGCCGCCCTGGCCGATGCCGAATTGCTGGCCCTGCTGCTGCGCACTGGCATGAAAGGCCTGGGGGTATTGCAGCTGGCGGAAAAGGTGCTGCAAGACCTGGGGGGCCTCAGTGGCCTGCTGCAGGCCCACCCGCTGCAATTGAGCAAGGTCAAGGGCCTGGGCCCCGCCAAGCGGGCCGAGCTGCTGGCCGTCATGGAGATGGCACGCCGCAGCATGAGCAACGACCTGCGCACTCAGCCGGTGTTCACCTCGCCCCAACTGGTGAAGGACTACCTGCAGATGCGCCTGGGCGCCCTGCCCCATGAGGTGTTTGCCGTGTTGTTCCTGGATGCACAGCAAAAGCTCATTGCCTGCGAGGAGCTGTTTCGGGGCACGCTCACGCAGACCAGCGTCTACCCGCGCGAGGTGGTCAAGCGCTCGCTGGAGCTCAATGCCGCCAGCGTGATCCTGGCGCACAACCACCCATCAGGCGCGCTGGAGCCCTCACGCGCAGACGAGTTGCTGACGCAGACCCTCAAGAGCAGCCTCAACCTGGTGGATGTGCGCGTGCTGGACCACCTGGTGGTGAGCCGCCACGGCGCCTTGTCGTTCGCAGAGCGTGGATTGATGTAGCGTCGGCTTGATGCAGGGCGGGTTGACGTCATTTAGAAACACCCGTTGCGGGGTCACGCTGATACAAATCAAGGCAAGCGGTAACGTCTTGATATTGATGTAGGCTTCACCCCTGTGAGCCACGCCAACAAGCCATCCGCCAACACGACGCTGCGCGACTTTGCTGACTTGAAGCGCGCGCTGAACAAGGCCGCCAAGGAGGCGGCCGCTCGTGCTGAGCAAGAGCAGGCCGAGCGCATCAAACGCGAAGCCGCGCAACGGGCGCAAGAAGCCGAAAGCGCCCTGTTCAAGCGGGCTGTGGGCGAGGTCCATACCTTGCCTGACACCGGCCGTGTCGCCCACACCAGCGCGCGGCCCAAGCCGGTCCCGGCCCATCGGCAGATGGACGAAAAGGCCGTGCTGCAGGAATCCCT
>NZ_JACPYU010000018.1 GCF_016195855.1 Aquabacterium sp. | reverse complement strand
GGCGTCGGTGCTCAGGGCACGGATGGCGCCGGTGCTCAGGGTCGAGAAGTCGGCGGTCTCCATCACGCTCAGCTGGGCGCTGGTGAGCACGGCGGCTTGGGCCGAGCTCAGGACAGCGGTGTCAGCCGAGGTCAGGGCGACGACCTGGGCGGTGCCCAAGGCGGCGATCTGCGCAGTGGTCATCGCAGCGATGTCAGCGGTGCTCAGCACCGCGATCTGGGCGGTGCCCATCGCGGTGATGTCGGCGGCGCTCAGGGCGCGCACTGCAGCAGTGCTCAGGGCGGCGACCGCTTCGGTCAGCAGGTTGGCAACCTGGTCGGTGCTGAAGACGTTGGTCTGCGTCGAGGTCAGCGCTGCAGCCTGGGCCGAGGACAGGACGTGGGCTTGCGCCGTGGTCATGCCGGCCAGTGCCGAGGCGCTCAGGGCGCGGACATCGGCCGTGCTCATGACGCTCATGTCCAGCGTGGTAACAGCGGCCAACTGGGTGCTGTTGAGCGCAGCCACTTGCGCGCTCGTCAGAACGGCGAAATCAGCGCTCACCAGCGCTGCGATTTCGGCCGTGGTCATGGCGGCGATCTGCGCCGTGCTCATGGCCGTGATCTGGCCCGTGGACAGGTTGGCAATCTGAGCCGTGGTCATGTTGGACACGGCATCCGTGCTCAACGCACGCACAGCGGTGTTGCTCAGCACAGCCAGGTCTGCGGTTTCCATGGCCGAGACTTGCGCCGAGCTCAACACGGCGGCCTGTGCTGTCGTCAGCACAGCGGCTTCGGCAGTCGTCAGTGCGACAACCTGAGCCGAGGTCAGGGTGCTGACTTGCGCCGTGCTCATGCCGACGATGTCTGCGGTGGTCAGCGCTGCAATCTGGGCCGTACCCAGGTTGCCGATGATATCGGTGCTCAAAGCGCGAACGGCACCCGTGGTGAGTGCCGCAATCGATTCGGTCGCCAGTGAAATGGCTTGTGCGCTGTTCAAGGCCGCCGCCTGTGCCGTGCTGAGCGCGGCGGCTTGTACTGAGACCAGCGCCTTGGCCTGCGCTGTGGTCAACCCTGCCAGGCTGGCAGTGGTTAGCGCCCGAACTTCGGCTGTGGTCAGCGCAGCGAAGTCCGCCGTGCTGACGGCCTCTACCTGCGCACTGGTCAGCGAGGCAATCTGGTTTGTGCCCAACACGCCAATCTGGGTGGTCGTGATGACATTGATCTGTTGTGTCAACAGGGCCGCCACACTGGACGTGGTCAGCGCACGCAAATCAGCCGTGTCAATGGCCTGAATTTGTGTGGTCGTCAAGGCCTGAATCTGTGCCGTATTGAACGCCGCCCAATCTTCCGTGGACAGTTGTTGAATAGCTGTCGTGGTCAACGCCGCGATCTGTGCGGTCGAATACTTGGGAATCAGTGTTGACATGATCAATCCCTTTGGGTCCAGTGAGCGTTGGCGGTAAACGGAATGGCGCGGTCAAGACAACGAGACACACGCCACGGCCGGAATCGGCCTCGTGAACGTGCCAACTCTTGTGTCGTTGACGTCCTATATCGACTTACTGCGATGGTTCTTTAATCTGGGGCTTCGATAAGCTCAGATGAGAGGGGTGTTTTGTGGCTCATCTGTGAGCCGCGTGTGATCTATTGGCGCAAATGGCGCGTGAGTAACTGGTGCGCTGCCGTCGGATACCAGCAGGTCATGCCCACGGTCGGATAACAGGTCAGCGGCCGAAATACCCGACTGATTCAATTTGGCTTGGGTTTGCCCGTCAATTGAATGGATCGCACTTTCATGCGTGATGGGGGTGTGCGCATCCACTTGCGGATCGGTGTGCGGCGTCAATTCAGATGGCGAAATGCCTGACGCCACGGTGCCGGTGGTGGCGCCGCTTTGGGCGCTCTGATCCTTGGTGAACCACACATCGGCCATGGCATGGCTGCTGCCATCGCTGGTCTTGTAGCTGGCCACCAGGCCAAGCACATTGCCGTGGTTCACGCTGGAGCCTGCCTGGGCGTGGAGGTCCAGCTCGATGATGCCCAGGGCGGACAGGTCCTTGAGCTCACCGGCTTCGGATATCCCGTCGCCATTGGCATCAACCCAGACCTTGAGGTCCTTGAAGTGCGCGTCCGCGGCAGTGAGCTTGTTGTCGTGGTTGCTGTCCAGGTCCGCCATGGCATTGAAGCCATTGCCTGCGCGCTGACCCGATGTCAGCACCGTGGCCGTACCGAACAATTCCGTGCCGTTGTTGACAATGCCGTCGTGGTTGCGGTCCATGACCAGCAGGCCGTCCTGGCGCCCGACCCAGCCGTGGCTGACCGAGGCACCCGTGGCGTTGAGGTCAAAGTGCGTACCCTGGGCGGCGCTGACCGTCTGGACGCCGTCGCCATTGAGGTCCAGCACGATCGGCGTGGAGACAATGAGCGTGTTCAATTGCGCATCGCTCAGGACGGCCATCTGGTCGGTCGTGAGCACCAGGGCCTGGTTGATGGTGAGCGCGGCCATGTCCTGCGTCTCGAACGCCACGATCTGGTCCGTTGTCAGCGCCATGATCTGGGCCGTGCTGAATTCATGAACCTGGGCGGTCGTCAACGCGGCGAAGCTTTCGGTCGTGAAAGCCATGATCTGTTCGGTGGTCAGCGCCCGGATCTGCGCCGTGGTCAGCGCCACCACGTGGGCGGTGTCCATGGCTGCGATGGCGTCCGTGTGCAGTGCCCTGACCTGCATCGTGGTCAGTGCGTGCAGATCACCGGTTTCCATCGCCACGATCTGTTGCGTGGTCAAGGCGCCAATTTCGCTGGTGGTCATGGCAACGAACTGCGCCGTGCTCAGCGCCACGATCTGGTCCGTGGTGAGGGCGGCTATGTGCTCGGTGGTGAGTGCCCGGATTTCTGCCGTCGTCATGGCGCGAAGATCCACCGTTTCGATGGCCACGACCTGGCTGGTGCTCAAGGCCGCGATATCGGCCGTTGTGAACGCCATCATCTGGGCGGAACCCAGCGCGGCAATGTGCGCTGTGGTCAGGGCCACCACCGCATCGGTCGACAAGGCGCGGATGTCTGCCGTGCTCAAGCCCGCCAGCTGGCTGGTCAACAAGGCGGCGACATGATCGGTCGTCAGCGACCAGACCTGCGTCGTCGTCATCGCGGCCATCTGGGTCGAGCTCAGCGCCACGATCTGCTCGGTACTCAGCGCGGCCACATCCTCCGTGCTCAAGGCCCGGACATCGGCGGTCTCCATGGCCCGGATCTGCTGCGTTGTCAGCGCCATGGCCTGCGTGCTGGTGAGGGCGGCCACCTGCGCCGTGCCCAGAATCGTGATCTGGTTGGTGCTGAGCGCGGCGATCTGTTCTGTACCCATGGCGCCGATGACGGCCGTTTTCAGTGCCCGGATATCGGCCGTGCTCAGCGCCACGATCTGGCTGGTGTCCAGCGCCAGCACCTGCGTCGAAGACAGGGCTGCGGCTTGAGCTGAACTCAAGGCGGCGATGTCGGCCGTTGACAGCACCACCATGTCGGCCGAACTCAGCGCGGCGATCTGCGCGGTCATCAAGGCCGCCATCTGCGCGGTGGTCATGGCGACGATCTGCTCGGTACTGAAGGCAGCGACGTTGGTGGTCGACAAGGCGCGGATGTCTGCCGTGCCCAGCGCCATCAGTTGGGCTGTGCTGATGCCGGTAATCTGGGTGGAGTTCAGCACGGCAACCTGCGCCGTGTTCAGCGCAGCAACGCCGGCGGTTGAGAAGACGCTGATCTGCTCTGAACTGAGTGCTGCCATTTCGGCGGTGCTCAGTGCGGCCACCTGGGCGGAGGTGAGCACCTCGATCTGGCTGGTGCTCAGCACGGATACCGACGTGCTGCCCAGCGCCTTGATGTCGGCCGTGCTCAAGCCACTGATTTCGCTGGTCGTGAACGCCATGATCTGGGCAGAGGTGAGGGCGCTCACTTGCAGCGTGGTCAGTGCGGCAATCTGCGACGAGGTCATCACCTCAATCTGATCGGTGCGCAGGGCGGCGATGTCCGTGGTGTTCAGCGCGCGCACGTCGGCCGTGGTGAAAGCCAGGATCTGATCCGTGCTCATGGACGAGAGCTGATCGGTGTTGAGCACGGCGATCTGTGCGCTGCCCATGGCGGCGATGTCGGCGGTGGACAGCGCCGCGATCTGGCCGGTGCTGAGCACCGATACCTGCATGGTGCTCAAGGACCGGACCTGAAGCGTGCTCATGACGCTGAGTTGATCCGTGGTCAAGGCGGCAATGGCGCCGGTTGTCAAGGCGCGGATGTCGGCCGTGTTCAGCCCGGCCATGTCGGCCGTTTCAATGGCGGCGACCTGCTCGGTGGTCAGGGCGCTGATCTGCGCGGTACCCAGCGCCGCCACCTGGCTGGAGCTCAGTGCGGCGATCTGTGCCGTGCCCAGTACGGCAATGGCAGACGATGTCAAGGCGCGCACGCCCGCGGAAGTCATCGCGGCCACCTGCTCGGTGCTCATCACCATGGCCTGTGTGCTACTGAGCCGGGCGGCCTGCGCCGTGGTCATCGCGGCCAGGTCTGCGGTGCTCAGCACCGTGATGTCCGCACTGTTGAGGACGGACACCTGGGCCGTCGACAGCGCCGCAAACTGGCCGGAACTCAGTGCAGCGATCTGGTCGGTGGTCAAGGCGGACACGTTGACTGTGCTCAGGGCGCGCAGGTCCGCCGTGGTGAGCGCCAGGATCTGGTCGCTCGTCAGCGCACGCGCCTGATTGGAGCTGAACACGGACACCTGCGCCGAACTCAAGACAGCGATGCTGCTGGTGGTCAATACGCTGATTTCGTCGGTGGTCAGCGCGGCCATCTGAGCCGTGCTCAGCGCGCGAATCTGGGTTGAATCCAGCGCCGCGAATTGCTCGGTGCTCAGCGCGGACACTGCCGCAGTGGTGAGCGCGCGCACCCCGGCGGTGCTCAGCACGGCCAGATCACCGGTTGTCAGGGCCGCCACTTGTCCGGTTGAGAGTATGCTGATCTGTGCCGTGGTCAGTGCGCCGACCTGCGTTGACAGCAGCGCGGCGACCTGATCCGTTGTCATGGCCGCGATGTCCGACGTGCTCATCGCACGCATGTCTGCGGTGTTGAGCGACTGGATCTGATCGGTGGCCAGCGCGCTGACCTGTGCAGAGCCCAGCGCCCCGACCTGCGCCGTGCTCAAGACGGCCATGTCCAGGGTACTCAGGCCGGCCAGTTGCGCTGTCTTGAAGGCCGCCATCTGTGCCGTCTGCAAGGCCATGACCTGCATGGTGTTGAGCGCGGCAATCTGCTCGGTGCTCAAGATCGCGATGACCGCCGTACTCAGCGCACGGATGTCAGCTGACGTCAGCGCATTGAGCTGGTCCGTCGACAGCGTGGCAGCCTGGAGCGTGCTGAGCAGCCCGATCTGCGCGCTGGTCATGGCCGCGATCTGCGCCGAGGTAAGGGCCACGATCTGGTTGGTGTCCAGTACGGCAATCGAGGCGGTATTCAGGGCCCGGACATCCGAGGTGCTGAGCGCCTGGACCTGCTCGGTCGTCAAGGCCGCCACCTGCACGGAGCTGAGGCTGGCGACCTGCGTCGTGCTCATGGCGGCAATGTCGGCCGTGGACAGCACGGCGATGTCGGCGGTGTTGAGTGCGGCCACTTGCGCGGTGGACAAGGCCACGAACTGCGCAGTGGTCAGCACGGCAATTTGATCGGTGCTGAGCACCGCGATGTCATACGTGCTGAGTGCCCGGATGTCGGCCGTGGTCAGCACGCTGATCTGCGCGGTGCTCAAGGCCACGATCTGCGTCGAGTTGAGCGCGCCGATCTGGGTCGAGGTCAAGGCCGCGATGCTCGCGGTCGTGATGACGGTGATCTGGTCGGTGCTCAGCGCGGCAATCTGCGCTGTTGTCATGGCCGCAACCTGCGCCGACGTCAGCACCGAGAACTGGTCGGTGGTCATCACCGCCACCGAAGACGTCCGCAAGGACTTGATGTCCGAGGTGTTGAGCGCCGGCATGTCCTCGGTTTGCAACACAACCACGTGTGTGGTGGTCATGGCCGTGACCTGCGCCGTGCTCATCGCGGCGATCTGGGCCGATGTCAAGGCCACGATCTGATCGGTGCTCAGGCCAGCGATATCGGCGGTGGACAGCGCGCGGATCTCCGCGGTGCTGAGTACCTGGATCTGCGACGTGTTCATGGCCGTGAACTGGGTGCTGCTCAGCACCGCGATCTGCGCGGTATTCAAAGCCAGCACGGCCGCTGTCGACAGGTTGGTGATCTGGTCCGTACCGAGCGCGGCCATCTGCGCTGTGCTCAGCGCCGCCACCTGGGCTGTGCTGAGCACGCCCATCTGGTCGGTGGTCAGGGTGTGCACGACCAGGGTGCTCAGCGCGCGGATGTCTGCCGTGCTCAGGCCGGCGATGCCGGTGGTGCCCAACGCCGCCACCTGGCCGGTATTGAGCACGCCGATCTGCGTGGTGCTCAGTGCCGCAACCTGCTCGGACCGCAGGGAGGCCATCTGCTCGGTGCTCAGGATCAAGATCGTTGCGCTACTGAGCACCCGGATATCCGAGGTGCTCAATGCCTGTATCTGGTCCGTGTTGAGCACGGCGACCTGCTGCGTGTTCAGTGCCGCGAATTGCGCCGTGCTCATCACGGCCATGTCAGCCGACGACAGCACGGCGATGTCATTGGTATCGAGCGCTGCGATCTGGCCGGTTGTCAGGGCTGCGAACTGGGCGGTTCTCAAAGACGCGATCTGGTCGGTGCTCATGACCGCCAGATCAGCCGTGCTGAGCGCGCGGATGTCGGCGGTGCTCATGGCGTTGATCTGATCGGTGCTCAGCACCAGGATCTGACTGGTGCCCATGGCGGCCACCTGCGCGCTGCTCAAGGCCGCGATGCCGCTGGTGGTGATCACCATCACTTGATCCGTGCTCAAGGCCAGAACCTGCGCCGTGCTCATGGCGGCAATCTGTGCGGAGCTCAGCACCGCGAACTGATCGGTCGTCAGCGCCGACAGCGTGGCGGTATTGAGCGCCCGAATGTCCGCCGTCGTCAGGCCAGGGATGTCCTCGGTCGACAGTGCGATGACCTGTGTCGTGGTCAATGCCGCGATCTGCGTGGTGGTCATGGCGGCCACCTGAGTTGAGGTCAGCACCTCGATCTGGGCGGTGCTCATCACGGCGATGTCGGCGCTTCTCAAGGCACGGATCGATGCCGTGCCCAGCACCTCGATCTGGTCGGTGCTCATGGCGGCCACCTGGCCCGTGCTCAGCACGGCCACCTGGCCCGTCGTCAAGGCCCTGACGTCGGCGGTGGTGAGTGCCGCGATCTGGTCGGTGCTCAGCACTGCGACCTGCCCGGTAGACAAGGCGCCCACCTGCGTGCTGCTCAGTGCCGTGATCTGATCGGTGCTCAAAACGGCCACGGCCGCCGTGCTCAAGGCCCTGATGTCAGCGGTGGTCATGCCGCCCAGGCCGGTCGTGTCAATGGCTGCCACCTGCGCCGTGCCCAGTACGCTGACCTGGGCCGTGCTCAGGGCACCGATCTGTTCAGAGACCAGCGAAGCGATCTGGGTGGTGCTGAGCGTCTTGATGGTCAGGGTGCTCAGGGCACGGATATCGGCTGTGCTGAATGCATCGAGCTGTTCGGTGCTCAGCACCGATATCTGCAAGGTATTGAGCGCCCCGATCTGCGCCGTGCCCATGGCGCCGATGACGGCGCTGCTCAAGACCTCGATGTCGCCCGTCTCCAGTGCCCCGATCTGCGCGGTGGACAAGGCCGCCACCTGAGCGCTGCTCAGCGTCGCGATTTGCGTGGTGCTCAGCGCCGCCACGTTGATGACACCCAGTGCCCGGATGTCGGCGGTGCTCAGCACGCTGATCTGATCCGTGCCCAGCGCAGAGACCTGATTGGTATTGAGCGCGCCGACCTGGCTGCTGCTCAGGGCGGCCACGCTTGCGCTTGTCAGCACGCTGATCTGGTCGGTGCCCAGCGCGGCAATCTGCGCAGTCCGCAAGGCCGCCACCTGAGCCGAGCTCAGCGCGGCAAATTGCGCGCTGCTCATGACCGAAATGGCCGCGCTGCTCAGTGCCTGGATATCGGCCGTGGTGATGCCCAGGATGTCCGTGGTGGACAGCGCCGCCACATGTGCCGTTGTCAGGGCACTGAATTGCGCCGTGCTCATGGCCCCCACCTGGGCCGAACTCAGCGCGGCCACCTGCTCGGTCAGCAGGCTGGCGATGGCGGCTGTGTTCAGGGCTCGAATCTGCGCCGTGCTCAGGCCCACGATCTCGTCGGTGCTCATCGCCGTGATCTGCGCCGTCTTCAGTGCGCCGACCTGGGTCGTGGTCAAGGCACCAATCTGGCTGGAGTTCAGCGATGCGATCTGGGCGGTCCCCAGCACGGCGACAGCAGACGTGCTCAGTGCGCGCAGGTCGCTGGTGTTGAAGGCGCTGAACTGATCGGTGCTGAGCGCGGCCACCTGGTTCGAGGTGAGCACGGCCACCTGCGACGTGGTCAGCGCGGCGATGTCCGCCGTCGAGATCACGTTGATCTGCGTGGTGGTCAGTGCGGCAATCTGGCGGGTGGCGAGGGAGGCCACTTGCGTGGCACTCAGGGCATTGATCTGCGCCGTGGTCAGCGCCGCAATGGCCGAGGTGTTGAGGGCCTGGACGCTGGCCGTGCTCAGCCCGGCAATGGCACTGGAGTCAATGGCGGTGATCTGGCTGTTCTTGAACGCGCTGACCTGGCTGGTGCTCAGGCCCACGATCTGGGCAGAGCCCCAGGCCAGGATCTGTTCGGTGCTCAGCACCGCGATGTCGGCGGTGTTGAGTCCCTGGACGGCCGCCGAGTTCAGCGCGGCCATCTGCTGCGTGGTCAGCGCCTGAACCTGTGCCGTCTTGAATGCCGCGGTCTGTGCCGAACTCAGCACGCTGATGTCGTCGGTACCCAGGACCGCGATGGCGCCGGACGACAGCGCGGCCATCTGGCCCGTTGCCATATTGGCCACCTGGTCGGTCGTCAGGATGCTGGCCTGGCTGGTGCTCAAGGCGGCCACATCCACGGTATCCAGCGCACGGATCATGGTGCTGCTGAACACCTGCAGATCCTGCGTCTCGATCGCCGCGACCTGGGTCGATGTCAGCGCACCCAGTTGTGCCGTGTTGAATGTGGCGAATTCGCCTGTTGTGAGCGCGGCGATCTGTGCCGTCTTGAACGCCGCAACCGCGGCACTGCTCAGGCCCAGGATGCCGGTCGTGCTGATCAAGGGGATCTGGACCGTGGTCAGGGCCTGGATCTGTGCCGTGGTGAACGACGCCCAGTCAGACAGCGTCAGCTTGGAGATCGTCGACGTGCTGAGCGTTGCGATCTGCGCTGTGGTGAGCTGTGTAACGAGAGACGCCATTCAAACAAGCCTTCGGGACCGCTGTTGACCAGACAAAGACAAACTGGACCAGTTCAGAGGCTATTCGGGAGGAGCCGCCTCTGATGTGCGAATAAACCGAGCTTCTGACGATCGTTTTCAAAAGCGCAGCACATTCGGCACGACTTCGGTTTATCGACTGGGGGGCTGTACGGTTGAGGGCGAAATGCACCCGTCATCACCCCTGGCTGAACGCCGTGGGCATCCGCGTGTGAAACCTCACGGCGCCACGCAAAATCGGACAGCTAAGCCGGACAGCTCGGTGAGGCGTCAGTCCAGGCGAGAGACGTCGCACTGGACGCCCAGCCAATTGGCCACAACCGTCGCCAGATGAGCCGGGTCTGCGCTGGTGCAGAAGCTCAGCGTGCCGGCAGACGAGTGTCCGCCGCTTGCCCTCGGGTGCTGACCCGAGGTGCGGGCGCAAAGCCGCGCCGTGTGCTCGGCCACCGCCTGGGCCGTGTCCATGACCGTGACCCGCTCTCCCAACGCCTGCTGGAACAGGGGGGCCACAAAAGGATAGTGGGTGCAGCCCAGCACCACCGTGTCCACGTTCGCATCCCGCAGGGGCTGCGCAAAGCGTTCAACCAGTTGCCGCAAGGCCGGGGTGTCCAGTTGCCCCGACTCGATCTCCTTGGCCAGGCCGGGGCAGGGCTGGGACACCAGCGTGGCACCCCGGGCATGCATTTCAATCAAACGTTTGTATTTGTCGCTGGCCAGCGTGCTGGGCGTGGCCAGCACGCCAATGCGCTTGTTGATCGAGTGCGCCACGGCGGGCTTGACCCCGGGTTCGACGCCGATGATGGGCAGATGAGGGTAGGCCTCACGCAGCAGGTGGATGGCCGCGGCCGTGGCCGTGTTGCAGGCCACCACGATGGCGTCCACCGACTGGGCGATCAGGTGGTCGCAGATCTGGGTGCTGCGTGCGGCAATGAAGTCGTCGTCGCGTTCGCCGTAGGGCGCATGCCCCGAGTCCGCCACGTAGGTCAGGTCGGCCAGCGGCAGGCGTTTGTGCAGCGCGCGCAGCACCGACAAGCCACCCAGGCCGGAGTCGAATACCCCGATATGCGTGTTGGCGCCTCGAAAGGTGGGTGCCTGGGGGGCACCTGTTTCAGGGGATACGGCGGCGTGCTGGGTCACAAGAAGAGAGGCTGGGGCGCGGAACGCGGGGCAGAAGTCGCATATTGTCATGCGATTGAGCCCGCATTTGTGGTCCAATCTCCCAAGTTCGCGTTAGAATCGAACGATCGTGCTTTTTTGGGCGCGGCAAACTTTTATTTAACTCTTCCTCATGACGCAGGAGAACATCGCATGAAGGTTCTGGTTCCGGTCAAGCGGGTTGTCGACTACAACGTGAAGGTTCGCGTGAAGTCCGACGGCTCTGGTGTCGACATCGCCAACGTCAAGATGTCCATGAACCCCTTCGACGAAATCGCCGTTGAAGAAGCCACCCGCCTGAAGGAAAAGGGCGTGGTCACCGAAATCATCGCCGTCTCCATCGGCGTGTCGCAATGCCAGGAAACCCTGCGCACGGCCATGGCCATTGGTGCCGACCGTGGCATCCTGGTTGAAACCGACGCTGACGTGCAGCCCCTGGCCGTGGCCAAGGTGCTCAAGGCGCTGGTCGACAAGGAAAAGCCTGATCTGATCATCCTGGGCAAGCAAGCCATCGATGACGACAGCAACCAGACCGGCCAGATGCTGGCTGCCCTGGCCAACCTGCCCCAAGGTACTTTCGCCTCCAAGGTGGAAGTGGCTGACGGCAAGGTGTCCGTGACCCGCGAAGTGGACGGCGGCCTGGAAACGGTCAAGCTGTCGCTGCCTGCCGTGGTGACGACCGACCTGCGTCTGAACGAGCCCCGCTACGTGACGCTGCCCAACATCATGAAGGCCAAGAAGAAGCCCCTGGAAACCGTCAAGCCGGCTGACCTGGGTGTGGATGTGGCCCCTCGCGTCAAGACCCTGAGCGTTGCTGAACCTCCCAAGCGTTCCGCTGGTATCAAGGTGCCCGACGTGGCCACCCTGGTCGACAAGCTGAAGAACGTCGCCAAAGTGATCTGAGGAGATAAAGCATCATGACCGCTCTCGTTATTGCTGAACACGACAACAACAGCATCAAGTCCGCCACCCTGAACGTGGTGACGGCTGCCAAGGCGCTGGGTGGCGACGTGCACGTGCTCGTCGCTGGTGCCAACGCTGGTGCCGCTGCCGCTGCCGCTGCTCAAATCGCTGGCGTCTCCAAGGTCCTGCACGCTGACGGCGCTCAACTGGCCGACGGCCTGGCCGAGAACCTGGCAGCACAAGTGCTGGCCGTGGCTTCGGGCTACAGCCACCTGCTGTTCCCCGCTACCGCTTCCGGCAAGAACGTGTCGCCTCGCGTGGCCGCCAAGCTGGACGTGGCTCAGATCTCGGAAATCACCAAGATCGTGTCGGGTGACACCTTCGAGCGTCCCATCTACGCCGGTAACGCCATTGCCACCGTGCAATCGGCTGACTCGGTGAAGGTGCTGACCGTTCGCGGTACCGCTTTCGACGCCGCGGCTACCACCGGTGGTTCCGCTGCTGTGGAAACCGTGGCTGCCGTGGCTGACTCGGGCTCCTCGTCCTTCGTGGGCCGTGAAGTGACCAAGTCTGCTCGCCCTGAGCTGACTGCTGCCAAGATCATCGTGTCTGGTGGCCGTGCGCTGGGTTCTGCCGAGAAGTTCAACGAAGTCATGTCGCCCCTGGCTGACAAGCTCAACGCTGGCCTGGGTGCTTCCCGTGCTGCCGTGGACGCTGGCTACGCCCCCAACGACCTGCAAGTCGGTCAGACCGGCAAGATCGTGGCGCCCCAGCTGTACATCGCTTGCGGTATCTCTGGCGCCATCCAGCACTTGGCCGGCATGAAGGATTCGAAGGTCATCGTGGCCATCAACAAGGATCCGGAAGCCCCGATCTTCCAGGTGGCTGACTTCGGTCTGGAAGCCGACCTGTTCGTGGCTGTGCCGGAACTGGTGAAAGCCCTGTAATCACGGGCAAATTACGGGATAATTCATGACAGACGGTCTGTCTGTTTGACATACCCGCCGGGGGCGTCTTTCGAGACGCCCCCTTTGTGTTTATCGGAGAAATAAGATGACTTTCCGCGCACCCGTCAAGGACCAGCTCTTTTGCATGAAGGAACTCGCTGGCCTGGACAAGATTGCCCAGATCCCCGGCTTTGAAGATGCCGGTTATGAAACCGCCCAGGCCGTGCTGGAAGAGTCGGCCAAGTTCAATGAAGGCGTTGTGGCGCCTCTGAACTGGAGTGGTGACCAGGACCACGGTTCGTGGGACAACGGCGTGGTGCGCGCCTCGGCTGGCTTCAAGGAAGCCTACAAGGCCCTGGCCGAAGCCGGCTGGCAAGGCTTGCAGCAGCCCGTCGAATACGGCGGCCAAGGCCTGCCCAAGACCATTGGCGCCGCTTGCATCGAGCAGACGACCGCGGCCAACCTGAGCTTCTCTCTGTGCTCCATCCTGACTGGTGGTGCCATCGAAGCCCTGCTGACCGCAGGCAGCGATGAGCTCAAGACCCGCTACATCCCCAAGATGATCTCCGGCGAGTGGACAGGCACCATGAACCTGACCGAGCCTCAAGCAGGTTCGGATCTGGCGCTGGTGCGTTCCAAGGCTGTGCCGCAAAACGATGGCAGCTACCGCATCTGGGGCCAGAAGATCTTCATCACCTATGGTGAGCACGACATGTCCGAGAACATCGTGCACCTGGTGCTGGCCCGCACGCCGGACGCGCCCGAAGGCGTCAAGGGCATCAGCCTGTTCGTCGTGCCCAAGTTCATGGTGAACGACGACGGTTCGCTGGGCAAGCGCAACGACGTGTTCTGCGCCTCCATCGAAGAAAAGCTGGGCATCAAGGCCTCGCCCACCGCCGTGCTGGTTTACGGCGACAACAAGGGCGACGTGGGCGAAGGCGCCATCGGCTACCTGGTTGGCCAGGAAAACCGCGGCCTGGAGTACATGTTCATCATGATGAACGCCGCCCGCTACGACGTGGGCATGCAGGGCATTGGTGTGTCCGAGCGCGCTTACCAGCACGCCGTGGCCTATGCCAAGGACCGCGTGCAGTCGCGCCCGGTGGACGGTTCACAGCCCGGCTCGGCAGCCATCATCCATCACCCCGACGTCAAGCGCATGCTGATGACCATGCGTGCCCTGACTGAAGGCGCGCGCGCCATGGCCATGGTCGGCGCTGCCGCCTACGACACGGCTCACCACCACCCCGACGCTGCCACGGCCAAGCAGGCTCAGGCCATGTACGAGTTCCTGGTGCCCCTGATCAAGGGCTTCGGCACAGAGAACTCGGTGGAAGTGACCTCGCTGGGCGTGCAAGTGCACGGCGGCATGGGCTTCATCGAAGAAACCGGTGCAGCGCAGTACTACCGCGACGCGCGCATCCTGCCGATCTACGAAGGCACGACGGCCATCCAGGCCAATGATCTGGTCGGCCGCAAGACCTCGCGTGACGGTGGTGCCATGGCCAAGGCCGTGGCCGCCATGATCGCCGACACGGAAGGCCAGCTGACCGGCCGCAGCAGCGCTGCTGGCAAGAAGCTGGCGACCCAGCTCAAGGCTGCACGCGAATCCTTCCTGCAAGTGGTGGACTTCGTCGTTGCCAACGTCAAGACCAAGCCCAACGACGTGTTCGCTGGCTCCGTGCCCTACCTGATGCTGACCGCCAACCTGGTGAGCGGCTGGCAGATGGCCCGCGCACTGATCGCCGCCGAAGACAACCTGGCTGCAGGCAACGACGCGCCCTTCATGGAAGCCAAGATCGCCACCGCCCGCTTCTACGGCGACCACATCCTGGCCCGCGTGGCCTCGCTGCGCGACACCATCCTCAACGGTGGTGAGAGCGTGACGGCCCTGTCGCTGGACGCTTTCTGATCGGCCCGCATTGAGCATGTATCAAGCCTGGTAAGTTCAGGATTGATCGGCCCACACAAGGACGCCCCAATCGGTTCAAGCCGGTGAGGGCGTCTTTTTTTGTTTGATTACGAGGAGACAAGACCATGGCACTGCCCGACGCACTCAAGCGTGTTCCTTTTCCCGTCATCGCGTCGCCGATGTTCATCGTCAGCACACCCCAGTTGGTGATTGCCCAGTGCAAGGCTGGCGTGGTGGGCTCGATGCCTGCGCTGAACGCCCGCCCGGCGGCCCAGCTCGACGAGTGGCTGGCCGAGATCACCGAATCCCTGGCCGCCTACAACGCTGCCAACCCGGACAAGCCGGCCGCGCCTTTTGCCATCAACCAGATCGTGCACAAGAGCAACGACCGCCTGGACCACGACATGGCCATGTGCGAGAAGTACAAGGTGCCCTTGATCATCACCTCGCTGGGCGCGCGCACCGATGTGAACGACGCCGTGCACAACTGGGGTGGCGTGGTCATGCACGACATCATCAACAACAAGTTTGCCAACAAGGCCATCGAGAAGGGTGCCGACGGCCTGATCGCCGTGGCAGCGGGTGCGGGTGGCCACGCGGGTACCACCAGCCCGTTTGCGCTGATTCAGGAGATCCGTGAGTGGTTCACCGGCCCCCTGGCGCTGTCGGGCTCGATCGCGAACGGCCGCGCCATCCTGGCGGCGCGCGCCATGGGGGCTGACTTTGCCTACATCGGCTCGGCCTTCATCGCCACCGAAGAGGCTCGCGCTGTGGAGGCCTACAAGCAGATGATCGTCGAGAGCAACAGCGGCGACATCATCTACTCCAGCAAGTTCACCGGCGTGCACGGCAACTACCTGCGCCCCTCGATCGTGAAGGCCGGCCTGGACCCGGACACACTGGGCAATGGCGACCCGAGCCAGATGAGCTTTGGCAGCAAGGATGGCGGCGATGCCAAGGTCTGGAAAGACATCTGGGGTTGCGGCCAAGGCATTGGCGCGGTCAAGCAGATCGTGCCCACGGCCGAACTGGTGGCGCGCCTGAAGGCCGAGTACGAGGCGGCCCGCAAGGAAATCTGCCAGGGTTGCTGAGCCTGGTCGCGGTAGCGGGCCGCTGTGAGGCGGCCTGCAGTGCACTGCCGTTTCAGCGCAGGCTGAGCTTGAAGGCGATCATCGCCCTCAGCTTGGTCGGCACCACTGGCTTGATCAGCAGGTGGAAGTTGTATTGGCGGGCCTCTTCTTCGTGGCCCGTCATCGTGCTGCCTGTGACCATGATCGCGGGCAGGTCATCGCCAAAGCGGGCGCGCAGCACCTTGATGGCGTCCAGCCCGGTTCGCTGCTCGGGCAGGCGGTAGTCCACGATCAGCAGGTCGGGGCGGGCATCCGTCTGCGCGGCCCATTGCTGGACGGCCTCGACCGTGTCGAAAGCGCTCACGCTGGCCCCCCAGCCTTTGAGCAAGACTTCCAGACCCTCCATCACGGCCTGCTCGTCTTCCACGACCACGATGTGGCGGCGGTCCAGCGTGACGCCCAGCGATTGCTTGGCTGGCGCCCCGCCAGCCTGCAGGCGTGAGGCGCGGCCCATGGGGAGCATCAAGGTGAACACAGTGCCGTGCCCGACGCGCGAGCGCAGGCTCAAAGGGGCGCCCATGAGGTCGGCCAGGCGTTTGACGATGGCCAGGCCCAGGCCGAGGCCCTTGCGGTGATGGGGTTCGAGCGGGCGGCTGCTCTGCGTCTGGTAGAACTCTTCGAAGATGCGACCCTGTTCTTTTTCGGTGATGCCGATGCCGGTGTCCCAGATCTGCAAGCAGAGTTGATCCCCGCGTTTGCGGCAGGTGACCAGCACGCCGCCGTCTTCGGTGTAGCGGATGGCATTGGAGACCAGGTTGCGCAGGATGCGCTCGACGATCAGCGGGTCGGCATAGGCGTGCAGGTGCTCGCCACGGAAGCTGAGCATCAGGCCCTTTTCAAAGGCATTGGGCTCGAAGGTCAGGCGCACACGGTTGAACAGCTCGCCCATCGAGAAGTGCTCGGGCTGGTTGTCCACGCCACCGGTGTCGATCTTGGTGATGTCCAGCAGTTCGCTGAACAGGCCTTCCAGGGCGTCCACCGAGTTGTTGATGCTGTTGACCAGGTGGGCGACTTCGGCGTCCTTGCTGCGTTGGCGCAGGGCTTCTGCGAACAGGCCCATGGCGTGCAGGGGCTGGCGCAAATCGTGGCTGGCGGCGGCAAAAAACTGGGTTTTGGCACGGTTGGCCAGTTCGGCCTCGCGTTGGGCCGCTTCAGCAATCGCCATTTCGCCCTTGAGCCGCTGGGCCAGCTCTTGCGTGTGCACCCTCAGGCTGACCATCTCGCCAAACACGTTGCGGAAGGAGCGCCCGAGGGCCAGTGCACACAGGCAGACCAGGCACAGGATGCCCGCCAGCTGGACTTCACCGGGGGCATCGCGCAGGGCCGTGCGCACGATCACAGGAACGAAGTACACGCCCATGCAAAGCAGGAACAGCCTGGGCTGGGAGGCCATATTGGGCACGGCGCCCAGAGCCAGCGAGTAGATGGTCAGCAGCATGGCCGTTCGCTCGAAGGGCCCGCCGTAGTTGTAAAACAGCATAGAGGCAGCGCTCC
The DNA here is from genome assembly GCF_016195855.1 of Aquabacterium sp. Lineage (GTDB taxonomy): Bacteria > Pseudomonadota > Gammaproteobacteria > Burkholderiales > Burkholderiaceae_C > Aquabacterium. The sequence goes on along the minus strand of NZ_JACPYU010000018.1, from coordinate 12,489 downwards.
AGAGCAGCACGCCCGCAAACATGCCGACGTTCCAGCGGCGCAGCCATTTGTCCGAGTCCGCGCGGCCTTGCAGGACAGCACGGTCGTAACTCAGCAGGCCGACAAAGCGGATCGTCCAGACCGTGGCAAAGGCGGCAGCCCAGCCCCACAACACATGGCGCGGTGCGTACTGCCAGTACACACCAATGCACACCACCATGCCCAGGAAGTGCGCCATCAGGGCCGCACTGGTCTGGCGGTACACCAGCTTGGTGGTGTCTTGCGCCAGTGCGTCGTCAGAGGGCGGGGGCAGGGTGTTGTAGCTGTCCGGGTTTTCGGCGGCCGCGTTGGCCCGCTTGCCCGGGTAGGGGGCGCTCACGGTGGGGGTGGCCATGGCTCAGTGCCGCATCAACGCATGCGCCAGGTGTTGGCCGAGGTGCCGGTCGCGCCGCCACCTTGTTTTTGCAGGATCTGGCTGACAGCGATCACCGCCTGGGTGCGGGAGCTGACGCCCAGCGCACGCAGCACGGCGGCCACGTGGTCCTTGACGGTTTCGACCGACAGGCCCAGTTCACGCGCGATCAATTTGTTGGGCTGGCCCTTGAGCAGCAGGTTGAGCACGTCGGACTGGCGCGGGGTGAGCCCCAGCTGCACCAGCGACGGTACCGTCTGGAAGGACGCCTCTGTGGCTTCACGCTGGACCTGCTGGATGTGGGGGGAGCCGCTGAGCTGGGGCTGGTGGTCGGCGCCCATGCTCATGGGGGGCACGTACACGCCGCCGGACATGACCTGTTGCAGGGCGTCCAGCAGCGTTTCGTTGGCCGCGCGCTTGGGCACGAAACCCATGGCGCCCATGTCGATGGCCCGGATGACGTCGCTGGTGCGGTCCGAGGCGGAGATCACGACCACGGGCAAGGCAGGGTACTTGGTGCGCAACTCGCCCAGCAGGTCAAAGCCATCGGCGTCGCCCAGGTGCAGGTCCAGCAGGACCAGGTCGTAATTGGCGTCGTTGCGCAAGGTTTCCCGTGCGGCCCGCCCGCTGTCGGCTGCCGACACGGTCACGTTGTCGCCCAGACCCTGGATGACGGATTGCAGCGCGGCAAGGATCAGGGGGTGGTCGTCGATCAGCAATACCTTCATGAATAACTCCTGAAATCTTGGTTTGCAGCCGTCATGAACCCACCTGAATCCTCGTCAAGGCGTGAACTTTCTCCGTTTTTTGAGGCATCGGCCGCTTGAGATTTTCAGATCATAGGGGCAAGCCGGGTAAAAAAGCCCGACACCCCCATGTGTGTGAACCAGGACCGCCGCCTTGAGCACCATCGTTTCACCTCGCCCTAACCCGGCTGAGCAGAAACCAGTACCGCCCGTGGCGCCCCTTTCGGCGCCCGCCGACGCATCGCCCGCCGTCGCGCTGGACGATTCGGCCGCGGTCGCCTGCCTGCAGGCTTTCCTGTCCGAGAAGGACTGGACGTCCGGGGCCTCGGCGTTTGCGACCCTGCTCAATCAGCAGATGAAGTGCCACCGTGTCTCGCTGGGGTGGGTCAGTGGGCAGACCTTGCGCCTGCGGGTCTTGTCAGATGGCGTGCTGCTGGAGGAGGGCGTGGCCCTGCCAGAGTTGCACCAGGCCATGCTGGAGGCCGCCCACCAGCAGAAGATGCTCAGCTGGCCTTTGCCGCTGCAGGCTGATCCCACGAGTGCCATCACCATGGCCCACCAGACCTTGTGTCGGGTTCAGGGCTTGTCAGGGCTGGTCACGGTGCCGCTGGCGCAGGCCGGTGTGATCATGGGCACCCTGACACTGGAGCGGACCACGCAGGTCGACTCCTTGCGCCCCATTTCCTTCGGGCAGCAACAGGCGGCCAAGGTATTCAGTGACGAGGACCTGGTCTGGCTGACCCGGCTGGCCCAGCTCATGGCGCCGGCCTTGAGCCTGCGTTACAGGCTGGAGCAGCCCTGGTACGAACGGGGGCGCGGCTGGGTGGAGTCGCTGCGCCTGCGTCTGGCCGACCCGCGTGAGCGCCCGCTGCGTTGGTCCGTACTGGCGTTCTTCGGCATCATGTCCTTCGGCATCGGCTTGCCGCTGCCCTATCAGGTGACCGCCACGGCGCGCCTGGAAGGGGCCGTCCAGCGCGTGATGAGTGCCCCCCAGGATGGCTTCTTGCGCGAAGCGCATGTGCATGCCGGTGATGTGGTCAAGGCAGGCCAGGTGCTGGCCGAGATGTCTGATGATGATTTGCAAAGTGCCTTGCGTGCCCGCAACGCCGAGGCCGCCCAGCACGAAAACGCGTTTGCCGAGGCCTTTGCACGAGGGGACCGCGCCCAGGCCGTCATGGCCCAATCCAAACTGAACGAGGCCAGGGCGCAGACAGCGCTGATCAGCCAGCAGATCGCCCGTTTGAAGATCACCGCGCCTTTCGATGGCGTGGTCATCGCCGGTGACCTGCGTCAGCAACTGGGCGCGCCGCTCAAGCGGGGCGACAACCTGCTGACCCTGGCGCCCGGGCTGGACTGGCGCGTGGTGCTGGAGATCGACGAGAGCGACATCGCTGGCCTGAGCAAGGGGCAGATGGCACGCCTGCGCCTGGCAGCCATGCCTGATCAGACGATCGGGCTGGCGCTCAACCGCGTGACGCCGGTGGCCAAGTCCACGCCCAATGGGGTGCGTTACGAGATCGAGGCGATTCCCACCGGTGCGGGGGCAGGGGCGAAGGGGCTGCGCCCCGGTCTGCAGGGCGTGGCGCGCATCGACATGCCCCCCAGGCCCTTGTTGTGGCGTGCCGCAGACCGTGCCTGGCAATGGGTGTGCATGCAGGCCTGGACCTTCCTTTGATCGCCCGTCATGCAGGAAGCCTTGCTGTCACCCTATTGGTACCGTATTGCGAGGCTGCACCCGCGCTTGCGTGCGCATGTCAATGTGCGCATGCAGAGCACGCGTGGGCAGGCTTGGTACGTGCTGCACAACCAGGCCACGGGGCGCTATCACCGGGTCAATGCCCAGGCTTTTGAACTGGTGGGGCGGCTGGACGGCCGGCTCACGGTTGACGAGATCTGGCAGTCGCTGTTGCAGCAACAGGGCGACGCGGCGCCATCGCAGCACGACGTCATCCGCATCCTCGGGCAGTTGACGGACGCGGGCCTGGTGCAGGCCGAGGTCACGCCCGATGTGCGCCAGATCATGGACATGGGCGAGGAGCGGCTGCGTCGCGAGCGGCGCACCAAGCTCAACCCGTTGTCGTTCAGATTGGGGCTGTTCAACCCCTCGGCCATGCTGGAGCAGTTGTTTCCGCATGTGCGTGGTCTGTTCACGCCCACGGCGTTCGTGGCATGGGTGGCCCTGGCGATCCTGGCCTTGATGGGCACATGGTTCAACTGGCCGGAGCTGGCTGTCTATGGCCATGCCCACTTCCTGACGCCTCGTTTCCTGGCGACCGTGTGGGTCATGTATCCCCTGATGAAGGGCGTTCATGAACTCGGGCACGCGTTGATGTTGCGCCGCTTTGGCTGCGAGGTGCCCGAGGTGGGCATCAACTTCTTCATGTTCGTGCCCATGCCTTATGTGGATGCCTCGGCATCGAACCGGCTGACCAGCCGCGTTCAGCGGGCACTGGTGGCCGCCGCCGGCATCATGGTGGAGCTGAGCTTGGCGGCCCTGGGGCTGGGCTTGTGGCTGATGGTCGAAGACGGCCTGGTGCGCGAGCTGGCCTTTACCTTGATGACGCTGGGCGGCTTGTCGACCTTGCTGTTCAATGGCAACCCGCTCATGAAGTTCGACGGCTATTTCGTGGCTTGCGACATGCTGGACCTGCCCAACCTGGCCCAGCGCAGCGCCCGTGCCAATGAGCAATGGTGGTTGCGCGTGGTGGCTTGGGTGTTGCGCATGCCGCACGAGCATCAGGGGCACACGGAAAGCGACCGTTTGTCACGCTGGATATTGCAGCTGTATGCACCGGCATCCTGGGGCTATCGCCTGATGGTCAGCACCGTGATGGTGGGCTGGGTGGCGGACAAGGCCTCGTGGATGGGCATGGGCATCCTGGCCTGGATGATCTGGAGCCTGGTGCTGCAACCATGTCGCCAATGGGTCAGCAGCCTGCAGCAGGCGCCGGGGTTCGAGTCGGTCAGGGTGCAGGCGGCCTGGGGCGGTGTGCTGGCAGTTGCCGGGGCCATGGCCTTGCTGGCACTGGTGCCTGTGCCTTCATCCGTGGTGGCCGATGGCGTGGTCTGGTTGCCGCCTGATGCGCAGGTGCGCGCCACCAGCGATGCAGAGGTGGAAGCCGTGCTGGTGCGCAGTGGCCAGCGCGTCGTGCCGGGGCAGGCCTTGATACGGTTGCGTGATCCGGTGCTGCTGACCCAGCGTGCCATCCTGATGGCGCAGATCGACGGTTCGCGCGCCGAGCTCAATGCCGCCTTCGGGGCCGAGCCGCTCAAGGTGAGCAATGCCCAGCAAGCCCTGGCCCGTGACTACGCGCAACTGGGCAAGATCGACGAGGACCTGGCCAGCCAGGTGCTGCGCGCGGTGCAGCCGGGCGAGTTCGTCTTGTCGCGTCAGGAAGACCTGGATCAACGGCAGGTCAGCCGTGGGCAATTGCTGGCCTATGTCATGTCGGATGTGCCGACTGTGGTGCGCGTGGTGATCTCGCAGCGCGACATCGATGATGTGCGTGAACGCCTCCAGCGCGTGGGCGTGATGCTGCGGGAGCGCCCGGGCAAGATGCTGGTGGCGCGGCCTTCGGGCCAGACGCCCGCGGCGGTGGATCGCCTGCCTTCGCCCGCCTTGGGCAACAAGATCGGCGGGCCTGTTCCCACCGATGCCGCTGATGCGGATGGCCTCAAGCCGGCCGAACCCATGTTCACCATGGACGTGGTGCTCAACGAGCACATCCCGCGCGCGGGCGGCCTGGCCAAGGTGAAGCTGGAACTGGTGCCTCGGCCCTTGTTGCAGACCTGGGCGATCAGGGTGCGTCAGCTTTTCCTCAAGCACTTCTCGGATGTGCAGGGCGGCGCATGAAGGCCTTGTCCCGCGCCATGGCATCAGGCGCATGGTCTGATCGGATGGAGCTTGGGGCCATGGTGCCGCGACCGGGGCCTGTGCACGGCGCCTATCCCCTGCAGGACCTGCCTTCACGCGCCCGCAGCCCGATGCTGGCCTGGTTGCAGGCCTGGTGGGTTTGCGCGCCTCACCCGACTGCTGCCCGCAACCGGCGATTCCTGCGCGATGTGCGGCAAGCCCGGCAAGCGTGGGCGGGCTTGTCGACGGAGGCACGTGCTCAGCAGCACCAGGCCTTGCGCGTCAGCCTGGGCAGCAAGGGGCTGACCGAGGCCTTGAGTGCCAGGTGCTTCGGCCTGTTGACGCTGGTGGTGCTCGAACAGATGGGCTTTGAACTGCACGATGTGCAGTTGCTGGCAGGCTGGTGGATGCTGGGTCAGCGTCTGGCGGAGATGGCCACGGGGGAAGGCAAGACCCTGACCGTGCTGCTGACAGCGGCCACGGCGGCCATGGCGGGCATCCCCGTGCATGTGTTGACCGCCAACGACTACCTGGCCCGCCGTGACGCTGAGCAATTGGGGCCGATCTACGCCGCGCTGGGCCTGAAGGTGGCCTACGTGACGGCATCGAGCACGCCAGCCGAGCGCAAACAGGCCTACCAGGCGGATGTGGTGCACGTGACGGCCAAGGAGGTCGCCTTTGACCACCTGCGGGACCGCGCTGCGCGCACCGTGGGTGACCTTGATGCCATGGTGCTGCGCGGGTTGTGCATGGCCGTGGTGGACGAGGCCGACAGCATCCTCATCGACGAGGCCTGCACGCCTTTGATCCTGGCGCGTGCCGCCGATTTGAATGAAGCCGGTCAGCGCTACCGGCTTGCGCTGTTTCTGGCGCGCAAGCTGCAAGCCGATGTGGACTATGTCTGCTCGCCGGACATGCAGGTGCGCATCACCGAAGCAGGGCAAGCGCGCTTGAGTCAATTGGGTGAGGGCATGCAAGGTGCATGGCGCTGGCGGCGGTATCGGCATGAACAGGTGAGCTGTGCGCTGCAGGCCCTGCATGTGTTTCGCAAGGATGTGCACTACCTGGTTCGCGACGAGGCCATCCATATCATCGACGACACCACGGGGCGCCTGGCGGTGGGGCGCGCCTGGTCCAGGGGGCTGCACCAGATGATCGCCATCAAGGAAGGGGTGCCCCCCCAGCCTGAAAACGAAACGCTCACACAGACGAGCTACCAGTCCTTCTTCCCTCGCTACCTGAGGCTGGCGGGCTTGAGTGGCACGTTGTATGAAGACCGTGCCGAGATGCTGCGCGTGTACGGGCTACCGACCTGCAAGGTGCCCTTGCGTGTGCCTTCGCGCCGCGAAGTGCTGGGCACCCGCATCGTGGACATGGCGTCACAGAAATGGGCGCTGGTGGTCGAGCGCGCGCGCGCTGAGGCGGCGAGAGGGCGGCCTGTGCTCATCGGGACAGACTCGGTGGCGGACTCCGATGCAGTTGCTCGGGCCCTCACGCTGATGGGCGTGCCTCACCAGGTGCTCAATGCCCGTCAGGACGAGGCATTGGGGCAGCAGGAGCAGAGCGTGGTGGCCCAGGCCGGGCAGGCGGGGCGCATCACCGTGGCCACGCACATGGCCGGGCGGGGGACCGATGTGCACCTGTCGGATGAGGCCATCGCCAATGGTGGATTGCACGTCATCAACACCAACCTGAACCGATCCCGGCGCATCGACCGGCAGCTGATGGGCCGCTGCGCGCGCCAGGGCATGCCGGGCAGTTGCGAAACCATCCTCAGCTGGGAGGACGCGTGTTGGCGCGAATGGACGGGCTCCGGCTTGCTGGGCCTGGCTGTGCGGGGCGCGAAGGCCGGCCTGGGCGGCACGTACCTGAAGCGATGGCTTTGCGCGCATGCCCAGATGGAGGCGGAGGCGCGATCCCGGCGGCGCCGTTGGGGCATGTTGCTCACCGAATCGCTGATGGCCCGCCATCTGGCCATGGCAGGCAGAGAGGATTGGGCCTGAGTGGCGTGGCTTATTCACGGATCACGCGATCCGATGCACGCACATCATCCTGTTTACATGCACAAATGGCGTCGCGACCAGCCTTTTGTGCTCGAGCAGGAGCATCCAAGTGAACAAGAAAGCTTTGAGCGTGATCACCGCCACCAGCCTGGGCTGGTGGGGCTGCAGCCATGCTGACATGCTGGGCTGCCTGATCGAACCGGACCGTGTCGCCGATGTGGGCAGCCAATCCACCGGCGTGATCGAAAAATTGCATGTCGAGCGCGGCGATGTGGTGGCCGCTGGGCAACTGGTGGCGCGCCTGAGCGCCCAGGTTGAGCGAGCCTCCCTGTCTGTGGCAGAGGCCAAGGCCAAAGCCGATGCCGAGACCCAGCAAGCCGTGGCCGCCCACGAACTGGCGCGCCGCAAGCTGGAGCGCACCAAGGATCTTGTCAGGCGTGATTTTGTGTCTGACCAAGCGCTGGACCAGGCAGAGGCCGAGGCGCGCGTGGCCGAACAACGTGTCGAGCAGGCCCGTGAGGCCCAGCGTGTCGCACAGCGTGAGTTCCAGCTCTCCAACGCCCAGTTGAGCCAGCGCGAAGTGCGCAGCCCGTTTGCTGGCCTGGTGGTGGAGCGCTACCGCACAGAGGGCGAGCGCATCGAGCGCGAGCCGGTGGTGCGTGTGGCCCGCATTGATCCGTTGCGCATCGAGGCCATCGTGCCGGCCGTGCAGTTTGGCTCCGTTGCGGCAGGCCAGATCGCCACCGTCAAGACCGACCTGCCCGATTACGCCGTGCTGTCGGCCAAGGTGACGCTGGTGGACCGTGTGATCGACCCGGCGTCCAACAGCTTCCGCGTGCGCCTGAGCATGCCCAATCCTGGCAACCGCATTCCTTCAGGGGTTCGTTGTCGCATTGCCTTTGGCGCAGCTGATCCCGCACCATCGGGCGCACCCGGCGTGGTGACGCCGCCGCCTTCTGCCGCAGGGCAGGTGGCGCCCGCCCGCTGGCCGCAGTCGGTTGAACCGCCTCGCCCCGGTGTGGTGACGGTGTCTGCGACGCTGGACCGCGGCGCGGCACATGCCGTTCAAGCGATCGCCAAGCCAGTGCGCTTTGTGTCTTCGACATTGAAGCTGGCCATGGCCGAGCTGGGCAAGAGCTCGCCAGGCAAACGCTGGATGGGCGACGAGGTGAGCCTGCGTGTGGCCACCAGAAAGCCGTCATTGCGCCCCTACACCGTGATGGCGATGACCGTGCAGATGCCCTCACTGGGCCGCTATGACGCGGTCACCGCGCCCCAGCCTGTCATGGCAGATGCGGGGCGGCCGACGGCGCTCAAGTCCGCACCGCTGCCTGTTGGTGTGGTGCGTGTGGCCAGCGTCCGCTGAGCCGACAGGCAACAGCAAGGCGCTTGCATGGCTGATGCAAAAGCCGTGACGGTCCCGGCCAGCAAACGCTGGGCCTTCAGCCCCACCGTGCGCATCAGCATGGGCCTGGTGTCCATGCTGCTGGGCTTGCTGATGATCCTGGACCTGGCGCTCAAGATCCTGCCGGACAAGCGCGCCATGACCATGGAGGTGCGTGAGCAGGTCTCCGTGCACCTGGCCGTTCAGGTTCGCCGGGTACTCAATGAGAACCAGGATGCCTCGCACTTGCAGGATGTGCTGACCGAGCTGGTAGAGCAAAGCGGGGACATCACCTCGCTGGCTGTCCGCCGTGACTCGGGCAATTTGTTTGCCGCTTCGCCTTTGCATGAAAAGACATGGGAGGCACCGCCCCTGGGTGCTTCCACCCTGAATGCCGTGGTGGTGCCGCTGCATGCCGGCGACAAGCGTTGGGGGCAGCTGGAGGTGGGCTTCCGCTCACCCTGACCCTCATCCTTGCTGGGGTGGTTGAAGAACCCGACGGTGCAACTGGTGATCTCGCTCAGCACGGCGTCCTTCATCGCGTTCTACCTGTATCTGCGGCGCGTGCTGCAGCATCTGGACCCATCCAAAGCGATCCCCGAGCGGGTGCGCATTGCCTTTGACACCTTGACCGAAGGGCTGCTGGTGCTGGACATCGACGGCCAGATCCTGATGGCCAACTCGGCCTTCCGTGGCTTTCATCCGCAAGCAGGCGGTGTGCTGCTGGGGCGCAGCATCACTCAGCTGGACTGGTTGATCAAGGGCCTCAAGGAAGTGGATGCGCAATACCCCTGGGAGCGTGCCCTGACGACCACCGAGCCCATTCTGGGCGTGCAGGTCGACCTCACGCACGAGGGGGGCGAGTCGCGCCGTGCCTTGCTCAACTGTGCGGCTGTGCGCGATGCCGCCGGCAACGCCCGGGGTTGCCTGGTCACGCTGGATGATGTGACGGAGCTGGACATGGCCAATACGCGCCTGCGTTCGGCGCTGGCCGAATTGGAGCTGTCACGCGACAAGATCCAGAAGCAGAACGAGGAGTTGCAGCTGCTGGCCAACTGCGACCCGATGACCGGTTGCTTCAACCGCCGTGCGTTTTTCAGCCGTGCCGAGCCCATGCTGGAACATGCGAAAAAGACCGGCGAGCCCTTGAGCTGCTTCATGACGGACATCGACAAGTTCAAGTCCTTCAACGACACCTATGGCCACGCCGTGGGTGACCTGGTGATCCAGCAGGTGGCCAGGATCCTCAAGGCGGCCATGCGGCCCGAGGACGTGCTGTGCCGCTTTGGTGGCGAGGAGTTCTGCGCCTTCATGCCGGGCATGGACGAGAAGGCCGCGGCCGAGCTGGCCGATCGCATCCGCGATACCTTGCAGCGTGAAGCCGGCCCTGCCGTGGATGCGGTGCCCAACCTGCGCATCACCTCCAGCTTCGGGGTGGCGCAGTTTGGCAAGGGCAACGCCAACACGGCGCTTTTGTTGATCGAGCGTGCCGACCAGGGCCTGTATGCGGCCAAGGAAGCCGGGCGCAACCAGGTGCAGTGCATCGACTGGCATCCGGAGAAAGCAGCTGCTGCCGCGCATTGACGGCCAGCCCCGGTAAGGCCTGATCAGGTCCGCCAGACACGAGGCGCACAAGGCGCCATGTTCCATGCTGTTTGACGCCATTGCGCCCACACCTGTGTCAGCAGGTTCATGGCGGGCTCAACCCGATCGGCCAGCACACGCAGGATCACCACCGCATCGTGAGGGCTTGTGCTGCCTGCTCTGGCCGACAAAGGGTGCGCCAGCTGGATGGCGCGTGCCGATTCCAGCAAGGCTTCGCGCCGCTCGCGCGACATGGGTGTGCCGGTGGCCAGCCACATGGTGGCCATGACGCGTTGACCGGCCCAACCCAAGGGGCTGTCCAGCAGGCGGGCATCGCTGGCGCGCACGGTGCCACGCTCCAGCCAGACACCAGGCAACTCGATTTCCTGCGTGAAGCGGCCTTGCTGATGCGCCGCGTCGTCAAAGGCTTCACCCGCCGCGGGCAGGCCCAGCGCCAGCACATCCCAGCCCATCATCTCGGCGCCCGGTGCCAGCTCGAAGCGCATGCGGTTGGTGGCCATGCACGAGCGGTAGGCCAGGGTCTCCAGCGGCAGCCACTCCAGCCGTGCGCCATCGGCCACCTTGGCGACCAGACTCTGCACGGCTTCGGCGCCCATGCTCTTGTAAAAGCGTGTGGCGCCGGGGGTGGTGATCAACGCGTGGCTGCCGGCTTGCAGTTGCATGGCGATGTCCAGCACGTCGCCGCCGACCAGGCCACCAGGTGGGTGCACCAGCACGTGGTGGCAGACGCGGTCGCCTTCCGGGTAGAGCCGCTGCAGCACGCGCAGCGGGCCGTCATGACGGTCGTGGGCGATGGTGCGCTCGCCGTCCAGGCGGTAGTCCAGGTTCAAGTGGCCGTGCCAGCTCATGCTTGCGCCCCCGATTGGGAGGGCGTGGGCAGGCAGGTGATGGCGTCGCCCACCTGCAGCGGGCCGCCTGCCAGCACGCGGGCGGTCATGCCGCCGTGGCCGCGCATGGCGTTGTAGCCACCTGCGCCCAGGATCTCCTCCATGCGCGAACAAGGCTCGCATGGGCCGGTGATCTCCAGCACCACTTGGGTGCCGATTCGCACGATCAGGGGGGCGTCCTTGAACATGGTTTTGGTGGCCAGCAGGTTCAGGCCCGACACCAGCAGATTGCGCCTCAGCCAGGCCGGGTCGATGCGGGCCAGTTGGGTGAAGGCGGCGACGACGGGCAGGTGCTCGGCCTGGATCAGGGTGACTTGGCGCTTGTTGCCACCGGCGCGCCACGGCGTCTTCTCGGCGGCTCTGTCACCCGACAAGCCCCGGTCGACCAGGGCCTGCGCCTGCTGCACGGCGATCACGGCCTCGCGCCGGGCAGGCCTGAGGTAGATGGCATCCAGCCGGCCGGGCTGGGGAAATTGCTGAACAAGGTGACGCAGGCTGACAGGCTGGGACATCGGTTGAGAGTGCTGCATTTTTGGCCGCTTTGGCCGCTATTGGCCGTTTTGGGCCGGCCTGGTGTGGCTGGGGGCGAGGTTGTCGGGGTATGCACAAAGCGTGCGCGCTGGCGTATTCTGTACCGATCCAAGCCGCCACACTCTCAGCTTCAGTCCTGCGTCGTTTCGTCCGTGCCGATCAGGTGACAATGGCGCCATGAGCCTTGACCACGACACCATCACCAACGAGACGCAAACCTGGCTGACCCGCGCGGTCATCGGTTTGAACCTGTGCCCCTTTGCCAAGGCCGTGCACGTCAAGAACCAGATCCGCTACCGCGTGTCGGATGCCACTTCGCCCGAGGACCTGCTGGAGGACCTGGTGGCCGAGTTGAGCATCCTGCGGGACGCAGACCCCGAAGAGATCGACACGACCTTGCTGGTGCACCCGGCGGTTCTGACCGATTTCATGGATTTCAACGATTTCCTGGATGTGGTGGATGCGGCTGTAGAGGAGCTGGATCTGGATGGGATCATTCAGGTGGCGAGCTTTCACCCGGATTACCAGTTCGATGGCACCGAGCCCGATGACATCGAAAACTACAGCAACCGCTCGCCTTACCCGACCCTGCATTTGATCCGCGAAAGCAGCCTGGAGCAGGCTGTGGCGGCCATTCCTGATGCGGCTGACATCTATGAGACCAATATCCAGACGCTGCGCAAGTTGGGGCTGGAGGGGTGGAAGAAGCTTTGGCTGGTTGGGGGGCAAGAGGGCTGAGGTTTTGCTTGGTGCGTGTGGTTGACGGTGGTTGATTGCATGCGGGGGTTGGGGCGGTTTTGCGGGGGAGCGCGAGGCGGGGGCTGAGCCGGTATCTGGCCGGGCTTCATGTTGACGGTCCTGCCGCAGGCAGGACTGCCCTGCGATGCTCGCGACGAGGTGGGGCCCTCTAACTTGTATGTTTCGGGTGCTGGGGTGGAGAGACACCTTCTACCTATCAGCCGCACGAACGGACTGACGCAGTGAGAACTCTCCCACCCCACCTTGAGCGTCGATAAGGAACTGAGTGGCGGCCGCTGGCGCATGCGCCAGCGGCCGACCACCGATCTTGACGCAAGTTGACGCCAATGG
>NZ_JACPYU010000014.1 GCF_016195855.1 Aquabacterium sp. | reverse complement strand
AGATCATCGGTTTCAAAGAATGCCTTGACGAAATTCAGGTATACGCCCTTCAGGTCCGCAAAACTGATGTTGTCCGCGATCCATAATCCTTCTACCTGATGGAACATCGGCGAATGGGTTGCATCGCTATCGACGCGGTAGGTACGGCCCGGAGCGATCACGCGAATCTCGGGCATGTCGCCGGCGTACAGGCCGTCCGCGCTGGCGCCCACCAGAGCACGGTGCGCCTTGACGTGTTGCACGGCATAGCGGATCTGCATCGGGCTGGTGTGCGTGCGCAGCAGATTGGGTGCAGTCTCGGAGCCACCTTCCACATAGAAGGTGTCGTGCATGGAGCGCGCGGGATGGTCTTCCGGCGTGTTCAGTGCGGTGAAGTTGAACCAGTCGGCTTCGATTTCCGGGCCATCGGCCACGGCAAAACCCATCGAACCGAAAATGCCCTCGATGCGCTCGATGCTGAGCGACACCGGGTGCAGACCGCCTTCGCCGCGACGGCGACCAGGCAAGGTCACATCCAGGCTCTCGGCATGCAATTGCGCAGCCAGCTCGGCATCGGCCAGAGCCTGGCGGCGCGCATTCAAGGCAGCCTCGACCTGCTGCTTGGCCTGGTTGATGGCCGCACCGCGGGTCTTCTTCTCCTCGGGGCTGAGCGCACCCATGCCCTTGAGCAACTCGGTCACGCTGCCGGACTTGCCCAGGAAACGTGCCTTGGCATTTTCAAGGTCGGCGGGGGTGGAGGTGGCCGCAAACGCCTCTTGGGCGGCGAGCACCAGGGCCTGAAGATCGCTGTTGGGGTCGGTCATGATCTTTTGTCGAAAAAAAAGGCCAACACGATGTTGGCCTTTAGTTCACCGGCCGTGAAGCCGGCGCAGCATCTTGCTGTCTGCTCTTTAATCAAGCAGCCAGTTGAGCCTTGGCCTTTTCAACGATGCTGGCAAAAGCAGCAGGGTCGTTAACAGCCATGTCAGCCAGCACCTTGCGATCGATTTCGATCGAAGCCTTCTTGATACCAGCAATGAACTTGCTGTAGGTCAGGCCCAGTGCACGGCTACCGGCGTTGATACGTGCGATCCACAGACGGCGGAACTCACGCTTCTTGGCACGGCGGTCACGGTAGGCATATTGCCCAGCCTTCATGATGGCTTGCTTGGCGATGCGGAACACGTTCTTGCGGCGACCACGGAAACCCTTGGCCAGGGCGAGAACTTTCTTATGACGAGCGCGGGCTGTTACACCACGTTTGACGCGAGGCATGGATTACTCCTTCGGCGTGAAAACTAAAACCAAAAAATCGAGACGTTCGGCAGCCCTGAAGCGATGTGCTTACAGGCCGGCGAAAGGCAACATTTGAGCCATGTGGCCCATGTTGGTCTCATGCACGTTCACAGCACCACGCAGGTGACGCTTGTTCTTCGTGGTCTTCTTGGTCAGGATGTGACGCTTGAAGGCTTGACCGCGCTTGACGGTACCACCCGGGCGAACGCGAAAACGCTTCTTCGCACTGCTCTTGGTCTTCATTTTGGGCATGTTCTGCTCCTTTTAAGTTGTTCCCGCCAGGCGCCGCGAATACCACTTTCGCGTCTTGATGGCCTGCAGGCACTTTGAATCAGGCAGCGGCGACCAAACCGCAACCCGTTGCTGACACAACCGGGCTCACACCCGCGCATCAGTCTTTTTGACGCCCTACGCCTTACAGCGAAGGGCGAAACCCAGCATTGTAGAAGAAATTTCAGCCGTTTGGCTTATTTCTTCTTTTTGGGCCCCAGCACCATGATCATCTGGCGGCCTTCCAGCTTGGGCATGTTCTCGACCAGGGAACAATCCGTCAGGTCATCACGAACACGCTCCAGCAGGCGCATACCCAGTTCCTGGTGCGTGATTTCACGGCCACGGAAACGCAGGGTCACCTTGCCCTTGTCGCCGTCCTCCAGGAAGCGTCGCAGGTTGCGCAGCTTGATCTGGTAGTCACCTTCATCCGTACCGGGGCGGAATTTAACTTCCTTGACTTCGATGACCTTCTGCTTGAGCTTGGCATCGTGAGCCTTCTTCTGCTCCTGGTACTTGAACTTGCCGTAGTCCATCAGGCGGCAAACAGGAGGATCAGCCGTGGCCGCAACCTCCACCAGATCCACGTCGGCTTCGCCGGCAAGGCGCAGGGCTTCCTGGATGCTGACGATACCAAGGGGCTCGTTCTCCACGCCGTTCAGACGGACTTCGGGAGCCATGATTTCACGATTCAGCCGGTGCTTGCGCTCGTCATTGCGCGTACGGCGGTCAAAGAAGTTAGCGATGTCGAATTCCTTTTGGCAACGGGCTGTTTCGCTCAACCCGCACCGGTTAACCTTGATTCACGCCCAGACAAACCTGGCGGCGCATGCTTGATCCCTTAACGACCAGGAAAAAGCACGCTCCCGCCTCAGGCCTTGCTGGCGATGTCTTGTGAGATCTTCTGGGAGAAGTCATCGAGTGACATCACACCGAGGTTCTGGTTGCCCCGGGCGCGCACGGCGACGGTGCCATCAGCCTTCTCCTTGTCACCGACAACGATGAAGTACGGCACCTTCTGCAACGAATGCTCGCGGATTTTATACGTGATTTTTTCGTTTCGCAAATCCAACTGGACCCTAAGTCCTTGTTTCTGCAGTGATTTGGCGATTTCTTGAGCGTAATCAGCTTGGGCGTCGGTGATATTGAGCACCACCGCCTGCACGGGCGACAGCCAGACCGGCAGAGAACCGGCGTGCTGCTCGATCAAAATCCCGATGAAACGCTCCAGCGAACCCAGGATCGCGCGGTGCAGCATCACGGGGTGCTTGCGCTCGCTGGTGTCGGCCACGTACTCGGCATTCAACCGCTGCGGCATGGAAAAGTCCACCTGGATGGTGCCGCACTGCCAGTGACGGCCCAGTGCGTCCTTGAGCGTGTACTCGATCTTGGGGCCGTAGAAGGCGCCATCACCCGGGGCGATGGTGAACTCGCTGTTGGTGGCGCGCAGGCTTTCCATCAGCGCGTTCTCGGCCTTGTCCCACACCTCGTCGGAACCGATGCGCGCCGCAGGGCGGGTGGCCACCTTGTAGATGATGTCGGTGAAGCCAAAGTCCTTGTAGACCTTCTGCAGCAAGGCGGTGAAGTCCACGCACTCGGGCAGGATCTGGTCTTCGGTACAGAAGACGTGGCCGTCGTCTTGCGTGAAGCCACGCACGCGCATGATGCCGTGCAGGCCACCCGAGGGCTCATTGCGGTGGCACTGACCGAACTCACCGTAGCGGACCGGCAGATCGCGGTAGCTCTTGATGCCCTGGTTGAAGATCAGGATGTGGCCAGGGCAGTTCATCGGCTTGAGCGCGTAGTCACGCTTTTCCGATTCGGTGGTGAACATGTGGTCGCGGTACTTGTCCCAGTGGCCGGTCTTTTCCCACAGCGTCTTGTCGATGATCTGCGGGCCCTTGACCTCCTGGTAGCCGTTGTCACGGTAGACCTGGCGCATGTACTGCTCAACCGCCTGCCACACCGTCCAGCCCTTGGGGTGCCAGAACACGACGCCGGGTGCATGGTCGTCGATGTGGAACAGATCCAGTTCACGGCCCAGCTTGCGGTGGTCGCGCTTCTCGGCCTCTTCCAGGCGCGTGAGGTAAAGCTGCAGATCATCCTTGGTGGTCCAGGCCGTGCCATAGACGCGTTGCAACTGCTCGTTGCGATGGTCACCACGCCAGTAGGCGCCCGCCACCTTCATCAGCTTGAAGTGCTTGAGCTTGCCGGTGCTGGGCACGTGCGGGCCACGACACAGGTCCGTGAACGCACCCTCGCTGTAGAGCGACACATCCTGGTCTGCCGGAATGCTTTCGATGATCTCGGCCTTGTAGTGCTCGCCCAGGCTCTTGAAGTAAGCAACGGCCTCGTCGCGAGGCAACACGCGGCGCTCGACCTTCTCGTCCTTCTTGGCCAGCTCGCCCATCTTCTTCTCGATGGCTTCGAGGTCTTCGGGCGTGAAGGGGCGCTTGTAGGCGAAGTCGTAATAGAAGCCGTCTTCGATGGTCGGGCCGATCGTCACCTGCGCATCAGGGAACAACTCCTTGACGGCATAGGCCAGCAAGTGCGCCGTCGAGTGGCGAATGACATCCAGGCCATCGGCATCCTTCTCGGTGATGATGGCCAGCTGGGTATCGGCTTCGATGCGGTGGCTGGTGTCCACCAGACGGGCCGCGTCACCCTGCCCTACGCGGCCAGCCAGTGCAGCCTTGGCCAGACCGGCACCAATCGACGCCGCCACTTCGGCGACCGTCACAGGCCCGGGAAACTCACGCCTGGAACCATCGGGCAATTGAATCGAAATCATGATGCTCTCTCAGCTTGTCTATGTGGGGGCGCCTGCCACCAAGGGGCAAACAGGCAACAAAAAAGCGCGGTGATTGCCGCGCTTTCTGGTGTCAGTGCAAAAACAGTTACATGGGCGAAAGCAGCGGCCAGCCGACTAGACCTCGGTCGAGGTGAAAGTGGTGGTCGTCGTTCGCGGTGTCATAACCGTCAATGCCTTTCCCGATTCTTACCAAATTTCTTGACAGGTGGCGCTCACGCAAGCGAGTGCCGATTGCGCATTGTAGCCAGCATTCCACGCGCCACCGCCCACTCAACAAGCAGCGGCCCTTTTACGCGACTGGGCATCCCGCACGCGTGCGGCCAGCACATCCATGTGTGCCGCATCACCACCGGTACGCTGCGCCTGGGTCAATTCATTCAATTCAGTTGTCACGGCAGCGCAAGCGGCTGCCTTGGCTGCTGCCTTCCTGGACGCAAGCTCATCGGCCGACGGCTGCGCACCCGCTGATGCCACGCCGACGCCACCCGAAGGCGCCAACGCCTGATTGCCACCACCTGCCGCAGCGACACCCGGCTGCTGCACCTTACTTGCCGCCTTCAGCAAAGCAGCCGCCTCGTTGGCTTGATCCATTTCCTTGACGCAATCCGCCTCGATCGCGCGCCGCACATCCAGCGAAGAGCCTCGGCGCCCATACACATTGCGAGCCAGATTGGCATCTGCCCCAGGCTTGGCCAGTTGCTCGCTCAGTGTGCGGCCTGACTCCTTCTCCCACATCAATTTCTGAGCAGCCGTACCACGCGCCTCACAGACGGGATCGATCGATGCAGCCCCCACACTTTGCCCAGCAGCCTGCCGGACGTGGCTGCCAACCGGCTTGCTGTCCACCCCATTGCAGGGCCGATCCTGATAGGTGGCACCGCAGCGGTACATGGTTTGCGCATGCCCGACGACAGGCATCAGGCAAGCCGACAAGGCCACCGCAGCCACACGCCCCACCCAGAATTGATCAGCCATGAGAACTCCCAAGATGAATATCAGTTCATTCTAGAAACGCCCACAACCCCGATAACAAAAAAAAACGGCGCCCAAAGGCGCCGTTTCGCAGTACTGAGCCAACAGGCCTTGCGGCCTGCAGCGATCAGTGGAACTGTTCTTCTTCGGTCGAGCCGGTCAGGGCCTTCACGGAAGACGAGCCACCTTGGATCACGGTGGTCACGTCGTCGAAGTAGCCAGCGCCCACTTCTTGCTGGTGGGACACGAAGGTGTAACCCTTTTCGCGGGCTGCGAATTCGGGCTCTTGCACCATGTTGGTGTAGTGCTTCATGCCTTCGCCGCGAGCGTAGGAGTGAGCGAACTGGAACGTGTTGAACCAGTTGATGTGGATACCAGCCAGCGTGATGAACTGGTACTTGTAGCCCAGAGCCGACAGGTCTTCCTGGAAGGAAGCGATCTGCTTGTCGTCCAGGTTCTTCTTCCAGTTGAAGGAAGGCGAGCAGTTGTACGACAGCAGCTTGCCAGGGCAAGCGGCGTGCACGGCTTGAGCGAATTCACGAGCGAAGCCGATGTCAGGCACGCCGGTTTCACACCAGACCAGGTCAGCGTAAGGAGCGTAAGCAACGCCACGGCTGATGGATTGCTCCAGGCCGTTCTTCACGCGGTAGAAGCCTTCTTGAGTGCGTTCGCCGGTCAGGAAGGGCTTGTCGTTTTCGTCGTAGTCGCTGGTCAGCAGGTTGGCAGCTTCAGCATCGGTACGAGCCAGAACGATGGTGGGCACGCCCATCACGTCAGCAGCGAAACGAGCAGCGATCAGCTTTTCGATGGCTTCGCGGGTAGGAACCAGCACCTTGCCACCCATGTGACCGCACTTCTTCACAGCAGCCAGCTGGTCTTCGAAGTGAACGCCGGCAGCGCCCGAAGCGATCATGTTCTTCATCAGTTCGAAAGCGTTCAGAACGCCACCGAAACCAGCTTCAGCGTCAGCGACGATGGGCAGGAAGTAGTCCACGAAGCCTTCGTCGCCGGGGTTGATGCCACGCGACCATTGGATTTCGTCAGCACGCTTGAACGTGTTGTTGATACGACGAACCATCGTGGGGACGGAGTCGTATGCGTACAGCGACTGGTCGGGGTACATGGTTTCGGAGGTGTTGCCGTCAGCGGCGACTTGCCAGCCCGACAGGTACACGGCTTCCAGACCAGCCTTGGCTTGCTGCATGGCTTGACCAGCAGTGATCGCGCCGAAAGCGTTCACGTAGCCCTTCTTGGCTTCGCCGTTGACCTTGGCCCACAGCTTCTCAGCGCCGTTCTTGGCCAGCGTGTACTCGGGCTGCAGGCTGCCGCGCAGGCGCACGACGTCAGCAGCGGAGTAGCCGCGCTTGACAAGCTTCCAACGGGGGTTTTCGGCCCAGTCTTTTTCCAGGGCGGCGATTTGCTGTTCGCGGGTGAGTTTCGTCATGACGAGATCTCCGGGGGTTGGTAGGGGAGTACTTGAAAACCCGCGATTCTACGTTGCTTTGGGCAACTTGGCAAAGACTTATGTCTTATATAAGACCCATCCCTTCATACGCGGGGTGAGTTCATGCCAAAAAGTTTGACGTGAAAAGACAACAAGCCCCTCCGGGGCCCCGGAAAGGCCGGATCGCGCCCCATTGCGCAAGGGCTAGCCCGGAGTCGTTTTGTCATTTTTTGCGCGCAAAGTGAGCAGCAAGACGCCTCAAAGCGTACAAACATAAAGCCAATGAACCGTGACAAGGAGAAGAACATGGATCTGAATCTCGACGCCTTCTGGATGCCCTTCACCGCCAACCGGGACTTCAAGCAGGCCCCTCGCCTGCTGTCCAAGGCCAAGGACATGCATTACTGGACGCCTGAAGGCCGCCAGATCCTGGACGGGACAGCAGGCCTTTGGTGCGTCAACGCCGGCCACTCGCGCCCCCGCATCGTGGAAGCGATTGCCCGCCAGGCCGCCGAGATGGACTTCGCCCCGCCCTTCCAGATGGGCCACCCTCTGGCCTTCGAGCTGGCCGATCGCCTGACCAGGTACACCCCGGCTGGCCTGAACCGCGTGTTCTTCACCAACTCGGGCTCTGAATCGGTTGAAAGCGCGCTGAAGATCGCCCTGGCCTACCACCGGCTGCGCGGCGAATCGCACCGCACCCGCCTGATCGGGCGCGAGCGTGGCTACCACGGCGTCAACTTTGCCGGCACAGCCCTGGGCGGCATGGGCCCGAACCGCAAGATGTTCGGCAGCAGCCTGTCCGGCGTGGACCACATGCGCCATACCCACGACCTGGCGCGTAACGCCTTCACCAAAGGCCAGCCAGAACATGGCGCCGAGCTGGCGGACGATCTGGAGCGCCTGGTGGCGCTACATGACGCCTCCACCATTGCGGCCGTGATCGTGGAGCCCATGGCGGGCTCCACCGGTGTATTGCTGCCACCCAAAGGCTATCTGCAACGCCTGCGGGACATCTGCGACAAGCACGGCATCTTGCTGATCTTTGACGAAGTCATCACCGGCTTTGGCCGCCTGGGCTCACCGTTTGCGGCCCAGCACTATGGTGTGACGCCAGACATGATCACGGCCGCCAAGGGCATCACCAACGGCACCATCCCCATGGGCGCGGTGTTCGTCAAGCAGAGCATCCACGACACCTTCATGCAGGCCCCTGCCGGCATTGAACTGCCGCACGGCTACACCTACTCGGGCCACCCCATGGCCTGCGCCGCAGCCCTGGCCACATTGGACACCTACGACGAGGAAGGCTTGCTCACCCGTGGCCAGCAGATGCACGCCAAGATGGAAGCTGCGGTGCACAGCCTCAAGGGCCTGCCCAATGTGGCAGACATCCGCAACACCGGCCTGGTGGGCGCCATCGAGTTCGCACCAAGGGCTGGTGCGGCACCCGGCCGCCGGGCCTTCGAGGTCTTCCTGGGCTGCTGGGAAGAAGGCGTGCTGCTGCGTGCGGCTGGCGACAACATTGCCATTTCGCCCCCACTGATCATCAGCGACAGCCAGATCGACCAGATCATCTCCACGCTGGAAAAGGTGATCAAGCGCGTTGCCTGATCAGCGGGATCAAGCGTCGAAAACTAACGCCCAAAAAGCAAAAGCCGCCCTGCTCACGCAGGCGGCTTTTTTTCGCGAGCAAGGCACCTTGCAAGGCGCCCTGCCCGGTCCATTCGGATCAATGCTGCTTGGCGAACGCTGCCAGGCCAGTGGTCACTTCGGCCTTGGCGGCATCAATGCCATCCCAGCCGGTGACCTTCACCCACTTGCCGGGCTCCAGATCCTTGTAGTGCTCGAAGAAGTGCTTGATCTGCGACACGAGCAGCACAGGCAGGTCTTCCAGCTTCTGGATGTCCTTGTACATGGCGCAGATCTTCTCGGTGGGCACGGCCACGAGCTTGGAGTCGCCGCCGGCTTCGTCTTCCATTTTCAGGATGCCCAGCGGGCGGCAAGGGATGACCACGCCAGGCTGCAGAGGGAACGGCGTGACCACCAGCACGTCAACGGGGTCGCCGTCGGCTGCAATGGTCTGGGGCACGTAGCCGTAGTTGCAGGGGTAGTGCATGGCAGTACCCATGAAACGGTCGACAAACACCGCGCCGGTTTCGTGATCGATCTCGTACTTGATCGGATCGGCGTTGGCGGGGATTTCGATGATGACGTTGAACACGTCAGGCGCCTTGGCGCCGGCAGGAACGTTGAGCAGGCTCATGATGGATTGATCACAAGTTAGGTAATTTGGGCGACGGCAAGTGTAGGCGATGCCGGCGCCCCTTGGGCGGCCAGAAGCACCGACAGGCCGAAAGTCAACTTTTTGACATTCGCGCGACGACTTTGCTGCACCGCACAAAAAAGTACTTGCAAAGAATTTCCGGATGCCTATACTAAGCATCATGTTGCAGCGCAACAAAGGCATTCAAGGCCAAAGCCAACTGCAATACAACCCATCAACACGTACGGAGATCCTCTCATGCTGACCGCTGAACAACTGCTGGCCACCCAGAAAGCTAACCTCGCAACCCTGTTCGATCTGGGCCAAAAGGCTTTCGAAGGCGTTGAAAAGGTGTTGGAGCTGAACCTGCAAGTCGCCAAGGCTACGCTGGATGAGGCCGCTGAGCACACCAAGGCTGTGCTGGCTGTGAAGGATGCTCAAGAACTGTTGGCTCTGCAAGCCAGCCTGCTGCAACCTTCCGCTGAAAAGGCCGCCGCTTACAGCCGTCACCTGTACGACATCGCTTCGACCACCAGCGCCGAAGTGAGCAAGCTGGCTGAGTCGCAAATGGCCGAAGCCCAGAAGAAGTTTGTGTCCGTGGTGGACAACGCCGTGAAGAACGCACCTGCCGGCACTGAAAACGCCGTCGTGCTGGTCAAGTCGGCTGTGGCCGCTGCCAACAACGCTTTCGACAGCGTGCAAAAGGCCGCCAAGCAAGCCGCTGACGTTGCCGAAGCCAACTTCCAGGCCATCACCAACACCGCCGTGAAGGCCACGCAAGCCGCTTCGACCAAGTCGTCGCGCAAGGCTGCCTGAGCACACTTTGCCAGGGCTCGGTTCGAGCGGGTTCACAAAACTTTGCAGCGTTGTGAACCAGATCAGCTTGAACTTTGGCCCAGCAACCGCATCTGAGAGACGTCGCTCTGGACAAGCGACACTCCCTGAAAGGTTGTCTCCTCGGTACCTCCTGAACCTTTTCTAAGGTACCTTTCAAGCCCGATGGTTCGCCATCGGGCTTTTTTTCTGGCCATCTGATTTCCACCCGTCGGCTTCTTATCATTGCGCCATGATCCCCTGGCTGGAACCCGACACCCCCTTCCCCGACACCACGCTGGCGCTGGGTCCGGAAACGGATGCGCCCGGCCTGCTGGCGGCTGGCGCCGACCTCACACCCCAACGCCTGGAAGCGGCCTACCGGCGCGGCATCTTTCCCTGGTTCAGCCAGGGGCAGCCCGTGCTGTGGTGGACCACCGACCCGCGCATGGTGCTGCCCGTCAACGAGTTCAAGGTGCACCGCTCGTTTCGCAAGGCGCTGAACAAATTCCTGCGGACACCGGGTTGCGAAGTGCGTATCGACTCGGCCTTCGAGCGAGTGGCCGCCGCCTGCGCCGACACACCGCGCGATGGGCAAAGCGGCACCTGGATCCTGCCGGACATGCAGGCGGTTTACGGCCAATGGCACAGCCTTGGCCGAGTCCACTCTTTCGAAACCTGGATGGATGGGCAATTGGTGGGCGGCCTGTATGGCGTCAGCATCGGGCGCATGTTTTACGGTGAATCGATGTTCGCCTGGCGTACAGATGCATCCAAGATCGCCCTGGCTGCACTGGTCTGCTTCTGCCGCGCCAACGGCATCGAACTGATCGACTGCCAACAGCAGACCACGCACCTTGCCTCGCTGGGCGCCAGGCCCATTTCACGAGGTGATTTCGAGGCCCATTTGCGGGGGGTGGTGGATCAAAGTCCCCCTCTGGTTTGGGCCTATGATGATGTTTTGTGGTCCCAACTCGAGCGCAGCGCCTGACACCCACGTGACGCACCTCAAAGATCTTCCGCTGGCATCGTTGCAGTTCTATGCAACAGCGCCCTACCCGTGCAGCTACCTTGACAACAAGGCCGCTCGCTCGCAGGTCGCCACGCCCAGCCACATGATCAATGCGGACGTTTACTCGGGCCTGGTGAGCAATGGCTTTCGCCGCAGTGGCATGTTCACCTACCGGCCTTATTGCGATGGCTGCCGCGCCTGCGTGCCCTTGCGCATCCCGGCTGACCGCTATGTGCCCACACGCAGCCAGAAGCGCGCCTGGAAGGCCCACCAGCACCTGGAAGCCCGCGTATTGCGGCTGTGCTTCACGCCAGAGCACTATCAGCTTTACTTGCGCTACCAGGCGGGGCGGCACAAGGGTGGCGGCATGGACCACGACTCGGTCGACCAGTACACTCAGTTCCTGCTGCAAAGCCGCGTGAACTCCAGGCTGGTCGAGTTCCGTGAACCGCCCAAGCCGGGGCAGACACAAGGCACGCTCAAGATGGTGTCCATCCTGGACATCCTCAACGATGGCTTGTCAGCGGTCTACACCTTCTATGAGCCCGAGGCCCATACCAGCTACGGCACCTTCAACATCATGTGGCAGATCCAGCAGACCCATGATCTGGGTCTGTCCTACCTTTACCTGGGCTACTGGATCGCCGAGAGCCAGAAGATGGCCTACAAGTCGCAGTTCCTGCCACATCAGGTGCTGGTCGGTGGCCATTGGCGGGAACAGATCCGCCTTGCGGCCCCCAAGTGATCAAGGCGTCAGGTTCACCTGGCCATTGACCGTCACCGACAGCACGCCCTTGCCGGGCTCCACGGGCAATGGCGCATCGGCAGCCTCCGCGCGCATGGACATGGCCTTGGCCAGATAAGGACGCGGCTCGAAGCCTGGGTCGGTCGACGACACCGAGACCTCGCCGAGCGTGAAGCCCTTCATGCCGAAGTCAGCTGCGATCTGCTTGGCGCGTGTCTTGAAGCGGGCAATGGCCTGGCTGGTCAACGAAGACTCGTATTGCTCCCGCAGAGGCCGCGACAAACCATAACTGACGTTGATGACGTTGAGCTGGTTGAGGCGCCCGGTGGTCTGCGTGATGCGGGCCACGTCCGTGCCCTCCAGGATCAGCTGTGCGAAGCCTTGCCAGCCGTTGATGCGCCCCGAGTTGTTGTAGCGTGGCTGCACCGTGAAGGAGCCCGTGCGCACCTCCATGCCTTGCGCCTGAGCCGATTTGCGTGCCTCCGTCAAGGCCGCTTCCATGACTTGCTTGAGGCCGGCCTGCACCTCTGCCGCCTGGCTGCCTTCGCGTGTGGCCTGCAGGGTGATGCTCAGCAGATCCTGCGTGACCTCTTGCGTGGCGCTGGTCGAAAAACGAACCACATTGTTCGCAGGCCCCGTATCGGCGCGGCTTGCAGCCGATGCCATGGCCAAGGTTGTGGCCAACACGGCAGCAGTCAGCGTGCGCGCCGTGGCAGAGCGGGAAAGAAGACCTGTTTGCATCAATGAACCCTGAATGGAGATGGAACACCGCACCTTAACGCACTTGCCCCCGCCAAAGAAGACAAGGCCAAAAGGGGCTTGACGGCACCTTCATCCAGCCGCAATATTTGTAACATCTGGTCAGCGCACCCATTTTCCCGCTCGTAAACTGCGCACAATCCGCCTCTGTTACAAATGCCGAGGAAAGCAGATGACCTCTCAGACTCCCAACCAGCGTCCCGACCGCGTTCTCGTGGTGGATGACGATGCCCGCATCCGCGATTTGCTGCGCCGCTACCTGAGTCAGGAGGGTTTTGAAGTCCTGCTGGCAGAAGATGCCAAAGCCCTCAACCGCCTGCTGACCCGCGAAACCGTCGACCTGATCGTGCTGGACCTGATGCTGCCCGGCGAAGACGGCCTGTCGATCTGCCGCCGCCTGCGCGCAGCCAACGATGTCACCCCCATCATCATGCTGACCGCCAAGGTCGAGGATGTGGACCGCATCGTGGGCCTGGAGGTCGGTGCTGACGACTACCTGCCCAAGCCCTTCAACCCGCGTGAACTGCTGGCCCGCATCCATGCCGTGCTGCGCCGTCGCCCGGCCCAGGAAGCCCCTGGCGCACCCGCCAAGGAAGCGCAGACCGTCCAGTTCGGGCCCTTCGAGTTCGACCTGGCCCTGCGTCGCCTGAGCAAGGAGGGCGAGCCCATCTCGCTGACCACCGGCGAGTTCTCGATGCTCAAGGCGCTGGTGCGCCACCCGCGTCAACCACTGTCGCGCGACAAGCTGGCGCAACTGGCCCGTGGCCGCGAATTCGAGCCCTTCGACCGCAGCCTGGACGTGCAGATCTCGCGTCTGCGCAAGATGATCGAGCCCGATCCTGCACAACCCCGCTACATCCAGACCGTCTGGGGTGTCGGCTACGTGTTCGTGCCGGATGGCGGGGCTTGATGCATGCCTAGAAAGCGTTTCGCCCTCAGTCTGTTCTGGCGTACGTTCATTCTTCTGGGCCTGTTGCTGACCGCAGGCATCTTTGCCTGGGTTCAGACTTTCAAGGCCCTGGAGTTCGAGCCTCGTTCGGTGCAAGCCGCGCAGCAGATCGCCAGCCTGGTGAACCTGTCGCGCGCGGCGCTGCGCTATGCCGACAGCATCAACCGCGTCACCCTGATCAAGACCTTGTTTGATCAGGAGTCGATTGCGCTCAAGCCGCATGAACCGTCTGACCGCTTCGAGCCTTTCGAGGTCAGCCGCTTCAC
Source organism: Aquabacterium sp. (assembly GCF_016195855.1). Classification (GTDB taxonomy): domain Bacteria; phylum Pseudomonadota; class Gammaproteobacteria; order Burkholderiales; family Burkholderiaceae_C; genus Aquabacterium. Next base: position 134,821 of record NZ_JACPYU010000014.1, on the reverse strand, counting down.
GCAGGCCATCGGCAAGGAGTTGCGCTCGCGCCTGGGGCCCACCACCGTGGTGGCCAGCAGCGTGAACGGCGTGCAGGGCCTGTGGGTGGGCTTTCAGATCGAGAAGGACAACTACTGGCTGCAGGCCGACGGCAGCCGCGTGGAGCCCATGACCGGGCGAACGTGGTTCATCTGGGTGGGCATTGCGCTGGTGGCCACCATGCTGGGCTCGGCCGTGATCGCGCGCCTGATCAACCAGCCGCTCAAGGAGCTGTCGTTCGCGGCCAGCCGCATACGTGAGGGCGAGTACGACTCGGTGCTGGACGAGTCCATGATCACCCGCGAGATCCGCGAGGTGAACCAGGGCTTCAACCGCATGGCGCGCGAGCTGGCCAAGGTCGATGAGGACCGCGCCGTGATGCTGGCAGGCATCTCGCATGACCTGCGCACGCCGCTGGCCCGTCTGCGCCTGGAAGCCGAAATGAGTGTGGTGGACGAAGAGGCCAAGCGCAACATCGCTGCCGACATCGACCAGCTTGACGCCATCATCGACAAGTTCATGGACTACGCGCGTCCCGGCAACGTTGAGCTGATGCCGGTGCATGTGTCGTCGGTGGTGGACAAGTCGATCAGCCAGTTCCGCGACACCAAGCGCATCCGCATCACGGCCAAGCTGCCCATCGACACCAAGGTCATGGCCGACGAGACCGAATTGGGCCGCGTGCTGACCAACCTCTTTGAGAACGCGCGGCGCTATGGTCGCAACACCTACACGGGCGTGACCAATGTGGATGTGAGCTACACGCGCTCGGGCTCCTGGGTGATTCTGAGCGTGCGGGACCATGGGCCTGGCGTGGCCCCCGAGAAGCTGTCGCAACTGACCACGCCCTTCTTCCGGGGCGATGCGGCGCGCACCGCCGCCACGGGTGCCGGCCTGGGCCTGGCCATTGTGGAGAAGGCCTTGCAGCGCATGGGTGGCGGTTTCGAGATCGCCAATGCCCCCGGCGGCGGCCTGGTGGCCCACATCAAGCTGAAGCGGGCGCCCTGATCACGGCCTGATCAGGCGGTTTTCACTTTCAGCAGCAAGCAGACGGCACGGGTCTCGATGGCCCGGCCCTCACCCACTGGCCCCATCTTCTCAGCGGTCTTGGCCTTGACGTTGACAGCGTCAGGCGCCAGATCCAGCGCCTGGGCGATGCGCTCACGCATCAAGCCAATGTGCGGCGCCATCTTGGGCGCCTGGGCCACGATGGTTGAATCCACATTGCCGATCTGCCAGCCCTCGGCCATCACGCGCCGTGCGGCCTCCTTGAGCAGCACGATCGAATCGGCCCCCTTGAACTGCGGATCGGTATCCGGAAAGTGGCGGCCGATGTCGCCCATGCCGGCGGCGCCCAGCAAGGCGTCGGTGATGGCGTGCAGCAAGGCATCGGCATCGGAGTGCCCCAGCAGGCCGTGGCTGTGCGGGATGGTGACACCGCCCAGGATCAGCGGGCGCCCGGTGACCAGAGCGTGGGTGTCCCACCCTTCTCCGACCCGAATGACTGGCATGGACATGTTGACGTCGCAGACTTGAATGACAGAGCCCGCATTGTCACGCGGAACGCGTTCTGCTTGCCCATGCCTCATCGTGAAAAGGATGGCAACCAGATCTGGCCTGCTCGACAATGCACCATATTGGTTCACATCATGTGGGCGCCTCATGCAGCAGCACCAAGTTTGCGCACCACAACGGCTTTTTGATGCACTCAAAGCGGATATAGCGCCCCAAATTCAGGCATGCATTTTGCTTGCTTATGGTGCATAGTGACCAAAGACGCGGCAATCGATTCATTTCGGTGCGGCGTCATGTTGTTTTTGAAAGCCAAAGAATGGACCAACTCAAACAAGGCGCGGATGCGCTGTTTATCCTGCTGGGCGCCGTGATGGTGCTGGCGATGCACGCGGGTTTTGCCTTCCTCGAACTCGGCACCGTGCGCGGCAAGAACCAGGTCAATGCCCTGGTCAAGATCCTGGTGGACTTCTGTGTCTCGACCATCGTCTATTTCTTCGTGGGCTACACGATTGCCTACGGCGTGGACTTCTTTGCAGGCGCCGGCACGCTGGCCCAGAACAATGGTTATGCACTGGTCAAGTTCTTCTTCCTGCTGACCTTTGCCGCGGCCATCCCCGCCATCATTTCGGGCGGCATCGCCGAGCGGGCCAAGTTCGGGCCCCAGTTGATCGCCACGGCGGTCATCGTGGGCGTGTTCTACCCATTGTGCGAAGGCGCCGTCTGGAACAACAAGTTTGGCTTTGAAGACTGGCTGCAGAAGCTGACCGGCGGGCAGTTGCATGACTTCGCCGGCTCGGTAGTGGTGCATGCCTTTGGTGGCTGGATTGCGCTGCCTGCCGTGCTGATCCTGGGGGCGCGCCGCAACCGCTACCGCAAGGATGGCGCCATGTCGGCCCACCCACCTTCAAGCATCCCCTTCCTGGCGCTGGGTTCGTGGATCCTGGCGGTGGGCTGGTTCGGCTTCAACGTGATGAGCGCCCAGACCATCGACAAGATCTCTGGCCTGGTGGCAGTGAACTCGCTGATGGCCCTGGTGGGCGGCACCCTGGTGGCCGTGCTGATGGGCCGCAATGACCCCGGCTTCGCCTACAACGGCCCGCTGGCTGGCCTGGTGGCGGTCTGCGCTGGCTCGGACATCATGCACCCGGCCGGGGCGCTGGTGGTGGGTGCCAGCGCGGGCGCGATCTTCGTGCTCATGTTCACCCTGGTCCAGAACAAGTGGAAGATCGACGACGTGCTGGGCGTCTGGCCTCTGCATGGCCTGTGCGGCACCTGGGGCGGCATCGCAGCCGGCATTTTTGGCCAGACCTCGCTGGGTGGCGTGGGCTGCGTCAACCTGGGTTCGCAGATCGTGGGCACGCTCTGTGTGCTGGCGCTGGCCCTGGTCACCGGCGGGCTGGTTTACGGCATCCTCAACAAGGTCATGGGCTTGCGCCTGACGCACGAGGAAGAATACGAGGGCGCCGACCTGTCCCTGCACCGCATCAAGGCCACGCCGGAGCAGGAAGTGTCCTGGTAAAGCGCCCTGGCACCCTTGTAAAGCGCTGAGATGGGGCCCGTGGGCCGCGTTTCGCCATCAACCCGGCCCCGTGCCGGGTTTTTTCATGGCTATTGCCAGACTCATGAACTGGACATATTGGCCGAAATGGCTAAAATGGCTTCAAGCTTTGACCAAAGGCAGCTCCATCATGACCGCTCTCACCCTGCGCAACGCCCGTGGCGAAGACATCCCGGTAACCGAGTTTTCGGCCACCGAGGCCAAAAACAGTTTTGGCCGTGTCCTGGATACCGCCTTCAGCCAGGGCATGGTGGCCATCACCAAACGTGACCGGCCTACTGCGGTGGTGCTGTCACTGGATGCCTACCAGGCGTTGCTGGGGGCACAGTCCAAGCCATTGGACACCCTGAGCCACGAGTTTGATGCGCTGTTGCAACGCATGCAGGCACCCGCCGCCCGCGATGCCATGATGGACGCCTTCGATGCCAGCCCGGAAGAACTGGGGCAAGCTGCGGTGGCCGCCGCGCAAGCCAGCCTGGCCGCCCGCCGGGGTTGAGCGCCATCCGCCAGTATCTGGCTGGATCGCGGCCTGCCCGAGTTCAGTACCCGTTCAGTACGAGCCCAATTGGGTCCATGATGGGCCCACCAGATCAATGCGCCGCGAACATGACGGCGCGTGATCCCCTATTCCTAATCCAGAGAGACACGCCGTGGCCAAACTTGCCCACGTTCCCCGACTTTTTGTGCTGGCCGGCACCAACGGCGCAGGCAAGAGCAGCATTGGCGGCGCCACGATCCGCTTGCGCGGTGCCGAGTACTTCAACCCCGATGAAGCCGCCGCGCGCATCCGGGCTGCCCAGCCGCACCTGAGTGCCACGCAGGCCAACAGCGCCGCCTGGCATGAAGGCAAGCGCCTGCTGCAACACGCCATCGCCCATGGCCAGGACTACAACTTCGAGACCACCCTGGGCGGCAAGAGCTTTGCGGCCCTGCTCAAGGACGCCGCAGCCAAGGGCTTTGAGGTGCGGATCTGGTACGTGGGCCTGGCCAGCCCCGAGCACCACCTGGCGCGCGTCAAGGCACGCGTCAAAAAGGGTGGACATGACATCCCTGAGGCCGATATCCGCCGCCGTTTTGATCAGAGCCGATTGCAGCTCATCGAGTTGTTGCCGCACTTGAGCGAACTGCGCGTCTACGACAACAGCGATGACGCCGATCCCCACGCAGGCAAGGCCCCCAAACCGCGCCTGCTGCTGCATTGGCGGCAGGCCAGCATGGGCACACCCCGACATCAAGCCGATGTGCTGGTGCCAGCCTCCGCGCAGGACTTGATGAGCACACCGGATTGGGCCAAGCCGGTGGTGATGGCCGCGCTCAAGCTGCAATCGGATGCGCAGACCGTCCCGGCATCTGCCGACATCAAGGGCGCGTTGCCAACAGACGCTCGGCCAAAGCGAAATCGCCCGGCCAAGTGAGCTTGAAGTTATCGTACGCGCCTGGCACCAGACGGGGCTGATGCCCCAGTGCCTCGATGGCGCTGGCCTCGTCGGTGATGGTGGCCGCGGTTTGGGGATCAGCCAACGCTGACAACAATGCCGGGCGCAACAAGCCCACACGGAACATCTGCGGCGTCTGGGCGGCCCACTTGCCGGCGCGGTCCACGGTGGCTTGCACCCGGGCTTCACCTCGCGGCCCGGCCACAGCAGCCTTGAGCGTATCGGCCAGGGGCAAGGCCAGCAAACCGCCCACCTCGTCATCCTCGCAGGCATCGATCAGGCGCTCGACCCAATCTGGCTGGATCAGGCAGCGTGCGGCGTCATGCACCAGCACCCAATCGTGCGGCTGCGCGCCACGGGCCAGCAACTCGCCCAGGCCGTTGGCCACGCTTTCTGCGCGAGACGCACCGCCCACGCGGGCCACCCAGCCTCGTTCGCCCTCAAAACCGGGCACATGCTGCTCGAACTGGGCATCCTGCGGGGACAGCACCACCAGCGTCGCATCCAGCCGTGGCACCGCGGCCAAGGCCGCCAGCGTGTGGGCCACAACGGCCTTGCCCGCCACCGGGTGGTACTGCTTGGGCCCGCCCACGCCCGCCCGCTCACCCACGCCAGCACAGGGCACCAGGGCAAATGCACGGGGTTTGAATTCGTGTGAAGCAATCGTCAAAGACATGGGGTGATTGTCCCCCACCTAAAATGCGCTCTGGATTGAGTTTGAATTCGCCACACACGCCCGGCCACCCATGTGACCGGGCTATTGTCATTTCTGCACGCCATGCTGCCCGCCCTGCCCCTGCCCTCGATCGCCCCAGGCAAACGCTTCACCGTGCCGCGCCCTGCGGGCTCAGGCGATGCCCTGCTGTTGGCCCATTTCGCGCAAAGCCGCAAGGCGCAAGGCCAGATCACGGCCGTGCTGACCGCCGACCCGGCCGACGCCCAGCGGCTGCTCGACGAAATGGCCTTCTTCGTGCCGGACTTGCGTTGCGCCGTCTTCCCGGATTGGGAGACCTTGCCCTACGACACCTTCTCGCCCCACCAGGACCTGATCTCGGAGCGGCTGGCCACGCTGTGGCGCATGCAGCAGGGCGTGACGGCCCCGACCGGCGTGGACGTGGTGCTGTTGCCTGCCACCACGGCCCTCACCCGTCTGGCGCCCCCCTCCTTCCTGGCGGCCTATACCTTCCACTTCAAGCAAAAGCAAAAGCTCGATGAGGCGGCACTGAAATCGCAGCTGACCCTGGCGGGCTACACGCACGTGAGCCAGGTGGTGTCGCCGGGTGAGTACGCCGTGCGCGGCGGCCTGATCGACCTCTACCACATGGGCTCGCTCGTACCCTACCGCGTGGACCTCTTCGGCGACGAGATCGACTCCATCCGCACCTTCGACCCGGACTCCCAGCGCAGCCTCTACCCCGTGCCCGAAGTGCGCCTGCTGCCCGGCCGCGAGTTCCCCATGGACGAGGCCGCACGCGGCGCATTCCGCAAGCGCTGGCGCGAACGCATCGAGGGCGACCCGACCAAATCCCGCATCTACAAGGACATTGGCACAGGCGTGGCCACAGCGGGCATCGAGTACTACCTGCCGCTGTTCTTCGACGAGACCTCGACGCTGTTCCAGCATCTGGGTGAGCAAGCTGTTGTCGTGCTGCATGGCGACGTTGACGAGGCCCTGCGCCGCTTCTGGACTGAGACCAAGGAGCGCCACCGCTTCCTGCAGCACGACCCTGAGCGCCCGCTGCTGCCGCCCGAAGACCTCTTCCTCAAGGTGGAGGACTTCTTCGCACTGGCCAACACCCACGCCCAACTGGTGGTTCGCGGCACCGAGCCCACGGAGCCAGGACAGGCGCCATCCCAAGCTGGCGCGTGGGCCCGCCCCCTGCCCGACCTGAGCGTCGAGCGTGGCGGCCAAGACCCGCTGCGCAAGCTGGAACAGCACATCGACAAGACCGACAAGGACGGGCACCGCGTGCTGGTGGTGGCCGAGAGCGCCGGCCGCCGCGAAAGCCTGATGGAGCTGCTGCGCGACCACCGCATCAACCTGCCCAGCATCGACACGCTGCAGGCCTTTGTCGACAGCGACCACCGCCACGCCATCACCGCAGCCCCGCTGGCCGCCGGCTTCATCTGGAACGACCCGGCCAAGCCCGCGGTCGGCATCCAGTTCGTGACCGAGACCGAACTGTTCGACGCCACACCCACCACGCGCCGGCGCCGCAAGTCAGAGCAGGTCACCGACCTGGATTCGCTCATCAAGGACTTGAGCGAGCTGAACGTGGGCGACCCGGTGGTGCACAGCAACCACGGCATCGGCCGCTACCAGGGCCTGATCAACCTGGACCTGGGTGATGGCCCCTCCGAGTTCCTGCATCTGGAATACGCAGACAAGGCCACGCTGTATGTGCCCGTGTCACAGTTGCACCTGATCAGCCGCTACACCGGTGTGAGCGCTGAAGAAGCGCCTCTGCACAGGCTGGGTTCACCGCAATGGGACAAGGCCAAACGCAAGGCCGCCGAGCAGGTGCGCGACACCGCCGCCGAACTGCTCAACCTGTATGCCCGCCGTGCGGCCCGCGAAGGCTTTGCCTTCCGCTTCTCGGCGCAAGACTACGAGGCCTTTGCCGCCAGCTTCGGCTTTGAAGAAACCGCCGACCAGCGCGCCGCCATCCACGCCGTCATCCAGGACATGATCAGCCCCCGCCCCATGGACCGCCTGGTCTGCGGCGACGTGGGCTTCGGCAAGACCGAGGTGGCCTTGCGCGCAGCCTTCGTGGCCGTCACAGGCGGCAAACAGGTCGTGCTGCTGGCGCCAACCACCTTGCTGGCCGAACAGCATTACCAGAACATCTCCGACCGCTTCTCGCAGTGGCCCGTGAAAGTGGCCGAGATGTCGCGCTTCCGCTCTGCCAAGGAGATCAAGGCCGCGATGCAGGGACTGGAAGACGGCAGCATCGACATCGTCATCGGCACGCATAAGCTGCTGAGCGACACGGTCAAGTTCAAGCGCCTGGGCCTGCTCATCATCGACGAGGAGCACCGCTTCGGTGTGCGCCACAAAGAGGCCATCAAGGCCATGCGCGCCGACATCGACGTGCTCACGCTCACCGCCACCCCCATTCCGCGTACGCTGGGCATGGCCATGGAAGGCCTGCGCGACCTGAGCGTGATCGCCACGGCACCGCAGCGTCGTCTTGCGATCAAAACATTTGTCAGAAGCGAGAGTAGCAACACCATCCGCGAGGCCGTGCTGCGTGAACTCAAGCGCGGCGGCCAGGTCTACTTCCTGCACAACGAGGTGGAGACCATCGAGAACCGGCGCGACAAGCTGACCGAGCTCATCCCCGAAGCCCGCATCGCCATCGCCCACGGCCAGATGCCCGAGCGCGAACTCGAGCGCGTGATGCGTGACTTCGTGGCCCAGCGCCACAACGTGCTGCTGTGCTCGACCATCATCGAGACCGGCATTGACGTGCCCTCGGCCAACACCATCGTGATCAGCCGTGCCGACAAGTTCGGCCTGGCGCAGCTGCACCAGTTGCGTGGCCGTGTGGGCCGCTCCCACCACCAGGCCTATGCCTACTTGATGGTGCCCGACATCGAAGGCCTGACCAAGCAGGCCGCGCAACGCCTGGACGCCATCCAGAACATGGAAGAGCTGGGCTCGGGCTTCTACCTGGCCATGCATGACCTGGAGATCCGCGGCGCCGGTGAGGTGCTGGGCGACAACCAGAGCGGCAACATGATGGAAGTGGGCTTCCAGCTCTACAACGAGATGCTGGGCGAAGCCGTGCGCTCACTGAAGGCCGGCAAGGAGCCCGACCTGCTCTCGCCACTGGGCATGTTCGGCAGCAACACCGACGTGAACCTGCACGCCCCGGCCTTGCTGCCCGACGCCTATTGCGGCGACGTGCACGTGCGCCTAAGCCTGTACAAGCGCCTGGCCACGGCCGATTCACTCGACAAGATCGAGACCATGCTCGAAGAGATCGTGGACCGCTTCGGCAAGCTGCCGCCGCAAGCCCAGGCCCTGTTCGACACGCACAAGCTGCGCGTGCAGTCCAAGCCTTATGGCGTGGTCAAGATCGATGCCGCGCCCGGCATCATCAACATCACCTTCCGCCCCAACCCGCCGGTCGAGCCCATGCGCATCATCGAGCTGGTGCAGAAGAACAAGCACATCAAGCTGGCCGGCAACGACAAGCTGCGCATCGAGAAGGCCTTGTCAGACCCGAAAGACCGCGCCCAGTACGTGCGCGATCTGCTGCGGCAACTGGGTCAGCCCATCAAGGCCTGACCAGGCTTGGCGCCGTTCTTCGTGGCAGGCGCCTCGACACCCAGGATCGAGGCGCCCACGGCCTCGGCCACCTCGATGCCATCGACCCCTGCAGACATGATGCCGCCGGCATAACCCGCGCCCTCACCAGCCGGGTACAGGCCCTTGACGTTGAGGCTCTGGTAGTCGCGGCCACGCGTGATGCGCAATGGCGAGGAGGTTCGCGTCTCCACACCCGTCAGCATGGCGTCCGGCATCGAGAAGCCCTTGATCTGCTTGTCGAACGCGGGCAAGGCTTCGCGGATGGCGGCCAAGGCGTAATCCGGCAAGCTGCCATTGCCCTTCTGCGCCAAGTCAGTGAGCGTCACCCCCGGCTTGTACGACGGCATCACATTGCCCAGCACCTTGCTGCGTTGGCCCTTGATGAAGTCCCCCACCAGCTGGCCCGGCGCCATGTAGCGGCCCTCGCCCAACTCGAACGCACGCGACTCCCAAAAGCGCTGAAAGGCGATCCCGTCCAGCGGGTTCACGGGGCCGTCTTGCAGGCCGTCCTGGCGGTAGTCCTGAGGCGAGACGCCCACCACGATGCCGGCGTTGGCGTTGCGCTCGTTGCGCGAGTACTGGCTCATGCCATTGGTGACCACGCGATTGGGTTCAGACGTGGCCGCCACCACCGTGCCACCCGGGCACATGCAGAAGCTGTAGACCGCGCGGCCATTTTTGGCATGGTGGACCAGCTTGTAGTCCGCCGCCCCCAGGATCTCGTTGCCCGCATTGGGGCCAAAGCGCGCCTTGTCGATGATGCTCTGCGGGTGTTCGACCCGGTAGCCGATCGAAAACGGCTTGGCCTCCATGTAGACGCCACGCTCATGCAGCATCGTGAAGGTGTCGCGTGCGCTGTGGCCCAGCGCCAGCACCACATGATCGGCCTCGATCTGCTGGCCACCTTCCAGCGCCACACCACGCACGCTGCCCTGGTCGATGACGACATCCGTCACATGCTGCTGGAAGCGGACTTCGCCGCCGAGCGCTTCGATATCGGCCCGAATCTTCTCGACCATGCTGACCAGGCGGAAGGTCCCGATGTGCGGCTTGCTGACGAACAGGATTTCATCGGGCGCACCGGCCTTGACGAACTCGGTCAGCACCTTGCGCGTCAGGTGACGCGGGTCGCTGATCTGGCTGTAGAGCTTGCCATCCGAGAAGGTGCCCGCCCCGCCCTCGCCGAACTGCACGTTCGACTCCGGATTGAGCTCGCTCTGGCGCCACAGGCCCCAGGTGTCCTTGGTGCGCTGGCGCACCTCCTTGCCCCGCTCCAGCACGATCGGGCGCAGGCCCATCTGCGCCAGGATCAAGGCCGCAAAGATGCCGCACGGCCCGAAGCCGATCACGATCGGCCGCTTCTCTTGTTGGTAGTCCGCAGGCGCATGGCCGACGAACTGGTAGGTGGTATCCGGCGTGGGGCGAATATGGGTGTCGTTGGCCAGACGCTGGGCCACGGCCTGCTCGTCCGCATCACTCGTGAATTCGCAGTCCAGCGTGTAGATCAGCACAATGGCCGTCTTCTTGCGCGCGTCGTAGCTGCGCTTGAAAACGTTGAAGCGCTTGAGTTGTTCGTCCTTGATCCCCAGTCGGGTCACCAGGGCTGGGCGCAGGTCGCCCTCGGCATGGTTCAGGGGCAGACGCAGTTCGGTGATTCGCAGCATAGGCGCCGATTATCTCAAAGGGCGCCTGCGCTGCGAGGCTTCAAACCACCATTCAAGCCACCAGATGCCTCTGCACGTCTTCCAGTGCCATGAGCAGGCTGGCGCGGTCTGTTTCGGCCACCAGCTTCCAGTCACGCCCAGTCAGGGCGCCCTCCAGCGCCCACAAGAGATTCAGGCTGGCTTTGGGGCAAACGGCCTTGGTGCGGGCGTAGGCCATGACGGCGCCCAGGCGCTTCAAGTCCTCTCCCGAGTGGATGCCAGCCTTGGCCAGCATCTCCAGACTCTTGGGGCCCAGGTTTTTCAGCTCGGGAAACGAGCCCACGGCCTCCTGAGCCTTGCCATCCTTTGCACTGACCGCGGGCGCCACACGCTGCGCCTTGGTCGTCGCCTTGGGTTTGCTCGCCCGACCCGGCTTTTTCTGCTGCCGCACCGCGCACTCGTACGCCAACCTGGCCCAGTCCACCATGTGCGCCGGCTCGTCATAAACCTCGGGCGGTGCCTCGCAGTAGCGCAGCGAGGCCGTGCGCCCTTTGGACTCGTATTGAAAGCGCGGCAGGCCACGCTGCGCAAAACGCGGCTCAGAAATGTCGTCCACCTTGAAGTACAGCTTGTCTTCAATGATGATGGCCAGCATCAAACCCTGCCAGAAGATGCCGAAGCCACCGAACATGCGCTTGGCCTGCACAGGCGCAAAACCGGCCATCAACTCCACGACGAAGTTGGCAAACTCCTGCTTTTGACGAGGTGAAGCGGCGGCAGACATGCCCCAAGCATACGCGCGCCGGCAAGGCCGGGGATAATCACGCCTTCCCTGTGCCGCCCAGACCAGATCCATGTCCGCTCAAGAATTCGCCCCCGGCCTCGTCATCCAGCGCTTCACGCCCCCCCTGACGCTCTCGTCCTTCAAGGCCATTGCCTTCGACATGGACTCCACGCTGATCAGCATCGAGTGCATCGACGAAATCGCCGACGCGGTGGGCAAGAAGGCCGAGGTGGCCGCGATCACCGAAGCCGCCATGCGCGGCGAAATCACCGACTTCAAGGACAGCCTGCGCCGCCGTGTGGCCCTGCTCAAGGGCGTGCCCGCCGAAGCACTGCAAGCCGTCTACACCCAGCGCCTGAAGATCAACCCCGGCGCACCTGAACTGATCAACGCCGCCAAGGCCGCGGGCCTGCAGACCCTGCTGGTCTCGGGCGGCTTCACCTTCTTTGCCGACCGTGTGAAAGAACGCCTGGGTATGCACGAGGCCCACTCCAACACGCTGGAAATCGAAGGCGGCCTGCTGACCGGCCATGTGCTGGGCAACATCGTGGATGGCGAAGCAAAGAAGCAGCACCTGCTTGATCTGTGCGCCCGCATTGGCTGCGATCCGAAGCAGTCCATTGCCGTAGGTGATGGCGCCAACGACCTGCTGATGATGGGCGCATCAGGCCTGAGCGTGGCCTATCACGCCAAGCCCAAGGTGCGCGAGCAAGCCATGATCGCCATCAACGAAGGCGGACTGGACCGCGTGCTTGAGATCGTGCGCTGATCAAACCAGCTGAGACTGCGGGTCGCGGCCCGCGTTGATCTCGCGCAGCATGTCATCGGCCTGCCCGATGGCCGTGCCCAAAGCCTCCGCGCAGGCCTGAAGGTGCTCAGGCTCATGCGTGGCCATCAACTGCAAACGCAGGCGACTTGTGTTGCGCGCCACGGCGGGGTGCTCTACCAGATTGACCAACACGCCTTGCTCGACCATGAAGCGAGCGGTCAGCCTGGAGCGTGCAACGCCCCCCATGAGCACCGGCACGATGGCACTGGGTTGCCCCAGCACCTGCAAGCCCATGGCATCCAGCACCGCGCGCAACGCCGTCGAACGCTCGAAGATGCGCTGACGACAGGCCAAGCCCTCGCTGGACTGAACGATCTCCAGGCCCTTGAGCGCCACCGCCGTCTGGATAGGCGACGGTGCCGTCGAAAACGTATTGGGCCCCGAGCCAAAGCGCATGGCCAGTTTCAGGCCCGGATGGTTGCTGGCCACAAAGCCGCAATTGGCCGCAAAAGCCTTGGAGAAACTGCCCACCACCAGATCGATCTGGCCCAGCACGCCCTGCACCTCCATGGCCCCCAGGCCGTGCGCACGCCCCAGCACGCCGAGGTCGTGCGCCACGTCCACCAGCAAGTTGGCGCCATAACGATGCGCCAGCTCCTGATGCGCCTTCAGGTCAGGCACATCCGAATCCATGGAATAGAGCGACTCGGTCACCACCAGGATGCCACCGCTGGGATCCTGGGCACGCAAGCGCTTCAAACGCCGCTCCAGGCTGCTCACGCACAGATGGCGAAAGGCATAGACGCTGTTGGTTGCCGCCCGGGCCCCTTCCTGCAAGCTGGCATGCGCCAGCTCGTCCAGCACCACGTGGTCGGTGCGCCGCACCAGGGCCTTGACCGCGCCGAAACAGGCGCCCCACCCCGTCGGGAAGAGCACGCATTCGCTCATGCCCAACCATTGCGACATGGCCCGCTCCAGCATCACGGACGGCACCGAATTGCCCACCAGTGCAGGGCTGCCCGCCGCGTGCACACCATAGGTTTCGATCGCGTCGATGGCGGCCTGCCGGATCGCAGGGTGGTAGGACAAGGCCAGGTAATCCTGCGTGGCAAAGTTCAGGCATTGCCCCAGCGGGCGCCCACGCCGGTCGCTGGCAGCAACCTTCGTGAGCAGCGGCCCTTGAATCTGCTTTGAAAACGTGTCGACCTTGAACAGGTCCAGCATCTGGTCCCACAACACAGGCAACTGCCTGAAGCGCTCGACAAGCGAGCCGCGGGCGTGCTGGCCGGCATCCCGGCCAGCGTCCAGGGATGCGACAAAGTCTGCCAGCGTTCCCTGAAGCACCAGTTTGCATTCATCCATGGGGCCAGTATACGGCCCGACGGATGACATTTCGCACTGTAAAATCAGGCAGCTGGCTTGCTCATGATGACCATGCCGTCTTCATCGGCGTACAGCCAGTCGCCGGGCCGCACCCAGACACCCTGGATCTGCACCGCGATGTCTTTCTGCCCTTCGTTGCGCTTCTCGGTCGGCAGTGGCATCAGCCCCAGCGCCCGGATGCCCACATCGCACTCGGCCAGCTCGGCCGAATCACGCACGCAACCATCGACCACGACGCCGGCCCAACCATTCTTGGCCGCGGCCTTGCCCAGGTTGCCTCCCACCAGCGCACGGCGCACAGAGGCACCACCATCGACCACCAGCACACGCCCCAGGCCAGGCGAATCCACCGCGGCCTTGACCAGCGTGTTGTCCTCGAAGCACTTCACCGTGGCAACCTGCCCCGAGAACCTGATGCGTTGGCCATAGTCCTTGAACACGGGCGGCAAGACACGGAAATCACCGTCCGTGTCGTTTTTGTGCTCATCGCACAGATCGCAAGTTGCAAAATTGGCACTCATGCACAACGCTCCATCAACATATATTCACTTCAACTGAAGTTGCCCACTCATCCAAACACCCAGCCCCCTGGGCTGAGCGATTGACGCCGTTATCGGTCGACACTATCGTCTCCAGCTTTGCTGGCAACGAACATACTAAAGCATGACCGTCTCTCAGCCAGTGACCACCGCGTCGCCTGGTGCAAGCTTGTTGACAAGAGCCCTCAGCACAGGCCGCATACCCGGACTGGACTTCCTGCGCGCCTTGGCCGTGCTGTTTGTCCTGGCTGATCACTCTGGTGTGATTCCTGAAGGCATACCCAATGTGATGAATGGCGCCATTGGCGTCGAGATATTTTTTGTGCTCAGTGGATTTCTGATCACCTGGATGCTGCTGGGTGATATCGAAAAACAGGGGCGCATTCACCTTGGCGACTTCTACCGCCGGCGCTTCGCGCGCTTGATGCCCGTTTTTTACACCTATGTGTTGCTGGGCATGGCTGCGCTCTATCTCACGCACAAGACCATTCCATGGGGCGCCGTGGGCACCTCTCTGGTGTACGTGCTCAACTACTACCAGGGGCTGCACGGCGCCCAGACGCACTTTCTGTCGCACTGCTGGTCACTGGCCGTTGAAGAGCAGTTCTACTTTTTATGGCCCTTTGCCCTGATGCTCATGCTGCGTGCAGGCCATCGCCTGGACAAAAGCATTGCCGTGATCGTGCTTTGCGTATGGATTTACCGTGCAGCCTTGTACCAACTCGGCCTGGCCAGCGACGAATACCTGTATCGAGCACTGGAAACGCGCGCCGATCATCTGCTGATCGGCTGCCTGCTTGCCGTGGGCTTGCGCCGCCCACAAGCCAAAGAGTGGATTGAACACCTCGAACAAAAAGCCCCATGGCTCCCCATCCTGCCGGCACTTGTCCTGATTGGGTCGGGCGCCCTGGATGGCAACCTTCATTACCGCTACACATTCGGCTACATCATCGAGCCACTGGCTGCCGCCGCCCTCATCCCCCTGGTCATCATTCGGGCCAAGCGAAATGAGGGCGTACTGGCCCGCTGCATGAATGCCTCGCTGGTGGTCAAGATGGGCCAGGCCTCTTATGGCATCTACCTCTTCCACCAATTGCTGCTGTACAGCCTGCGAACGAGAATCGAAGCCTTTACCGGGTCCTTTGCGCTTGGCTTCCTTGCTGCCGTGGCGATCCTTTCGGTCCTCGCGCACCTGTCCTACACCCGCTTTGAAATGCCGCTCCGGCAGTGGCTGAACCACAGAGCCTGATCGCCTCAACACATACCGCCCCAAGACTCTATGACCCGTATTGCGCTCGTGACCCCCATGCTCCCGGTACCACACGATCAGACCCGCGGACGCTACATTCACGAAACAGCACGGTCCCTGTCCAAGCTGGCCACCGTCAAGGTGTTTTTTCAGCAATCGCAGTACCCCAAACTGCCCTTCGTGGCGCCGCGCAGCTTCCTGGATGGCCAAGTCGGGGCTGACTACCGCATCGACGGCATTGATGTGGAAACCTTCACCTATCCCGTCTTTCCTGTGATCTCACGCGCCATCAACGGGCACGTGAGCAGCCATCTCCTGACACCCCGGGTAGCGGCCTTCAAGCCAGATGTCATCCTGGCCTACTGGGTCTACCCAGACGGCTACGCTGCCTTGAGAACCGCGCGCAAGCTTGGCGTGCCATGCGTCGTCGGCGCACTTGGCTCGGACATCCACGTACGTGCGGGCATCAACAACTTCATGACACGTCGGACGATTGCCGGTGCAGATGCACTATTGACTGTCAGCGAGGCCATGCGCCAGACCGCCATCACCGACTTTGGCGCGGCACCCGACCGCGTCCACACCATCGTCAACGGATTCAACACCAGCGTGTTCCATCCGCGCAGCCAGCAAGCGATCCGGCAGCGCCTGAACATCCCGCTTGACGAACAGATGATCATCTACGTGGGCCGCTTCGTCGAGGCAAAAGGCATGCACGAACTGATCCAGGCCTTCAAGGCCATGGCACTGAAGAACAGCAAATTGAGTCTGGCGCTGATTGGCGATGGCGTCATGAAAACCGAGTTGCTCAACTTGATTGCGCAAGCTGGCCTGCAAGAACGCGTGCGCATCCCTGGCGGGCAACCGCCTGATCAGGTGGCAGAGTGGATCTGCGCATCAGACGTGCTGACACTGCCCAGCTGGTCGGAAGGCTATCCCAACGTTGTCGTGGAAGGTCTGGCCTGTGGCAAACCGGTGGTGGCCACCGACGTGGGCGGCACCCGTGAAATCCTCAACGAGCGCAACGGCATCCTCATCCCCCCCAGGCAAGCGCAGGCACTCCAGAGCGCACTGGAAAAGGCACTCGCCACCCAATGGGACCACGCTGCCATCGCCCAGGCCATGCAGAGAACCTGGGACGACGTAGCGCGGGAAACCCTTCAGGTCTGCACAAAAGTCACAAGAGGCTGATCAACACTCACTTCTTGAGTTGTTCGCGCCAATGCTGAAATGAGCGCCGGATGCCATCTTCCGTGCTGACACGCTGAACCCAGCCAATCGCCTTCAAGGCTGCATTGCTATAGCGCAGCGGGCGATACATCGAGTCAACGACATAAGGCGTGAAAATCGCAGGCAACTGCCCCTTCGAACGCTTGTGATACGCCACCAGCATCTTCGCCCCCAGGCGAAACGCCCAGAAGGGCACCGGCACAACGCGCATGGACTCCACCTCGCAGCGATACCGCTTCAAGTAGCCGCGACAGGTAGGCAAATCGTCATCAACCACACTGAACGAGCTGCCAGCTGGTGCACTCAAGGCCGCCTTGGCAACCGCATCAGCACAGTTGTCGACATAGGTCAGGGGCAACAAAGCACCGCCCCCCAACGAGAAGAAGAAGCCCATCGCGCGAATCCCCACGCGTGATGAGAACGCGCCGCTGCCCGGACCGTAGATCACGCCGGGCCGCAGGATCACCGATTCAAAGCCATGTTCGCGCTGGAACTCGTTGAACATGTGCTCCTGCCGCGTCTTGGCGTAACCATAAGGCCCACGCTCAACTCCAACACGCTCGATGGGTGTCGCCTCGGTCAACGTTTGCCCGTGCTTGAGTGACGCGGCCTCATAAACCGAGAACGAGCTGATGAGCACGATGCGCCGCACCCCTTGGGCACACGCGGCCTCCAACAGGTTTCGCGACGTCAGCACCGTGTTGGCAAACATGTCGGCTGCAGCGCCCTTCATGCCAGCCGCCGCATGCACCACGCAATCCACACCAGCCACCAAGGGCTCCAGCGCCCCTCGGGACAAGAGATTGGCCTGCGCCACTTCGATGGTGGCCTGCGGATACTTGGCACGAAGCGCCTCCACCATGCCCGATGGCGGCGTCTGGCGAACATGCACACGAACGTGCTCAACCCCCTGGCTCAGCAAACTGTCGACAATGCGACGCCCCAGGAAGCCCCCCGCACCGGTTACCAATACCTTCACGACCGAGCCTCCATACCTTCAACCAAACGGTCAATCACATGACACACGCACAAAATGTGATCCGGCGGGATCGGGTCGGGGCCATTTTTTTCCACGGCATCGTAAAACCTGTCCAGCAAGACACGCATGCACTGGAAATAGTGATATTCGTGGCGCCGAAACAGCCCGACATTGCGCCAGCCATTGCGCCAGAACGCCCGAGCCTGAACGAACGCCGGGAACAGGCGCCCCAGCGCGCTTGGCTGCGCCCAGTTCGCGGCTCTCACCAGAGTTCGGGCGGTGTAATCCAGCTCGACCGTGTCTTTTGTGCCGACCACGCGCAAAGCATGCGCAACAGGGCGCCCATGCGCACTGATCAAGCCTGTCACGGTGGTGCCGCCACTTCGCAAAATAAAGCGCAATTCGTCAGACAGGGCGTCCAGCACCTGGTTGCCAGAAGCAGGCCGGCGACGGAACGCCATCACCCTCACATCAACATCATCGCCAATGTGCGCCACCACCTTCGCCAGCACGTGGTCCAGTACATTGTGAAAGAGCTTGCCCGGCAAGCGATGCACCCAATGCCCGGGGTCAGACATCACAGCCAGCCCATAGTCGCCGTTCAAGTTGTACCCATACAAGGTGTCAAGGTGAACAACATCACCCAACCCCTTGTTCGCCAGGATGCCCTCCAGCTCAAGCCCAGGAGGCTCGAAGTTGTAGAGGTAATTGACACTGACCTTTTTACCAAGACGATTGGCCAAATCGAGAATCACCCGAGCGTCTTCAGCGGTCAGGGCAAAAGGTTTTTCGACAAAAACATGGCAACCGGCATTCAAGGCCATACACGCCAGCGCCACATGCGACTCGGGAGGGGTCGCGATGTGAACGACATCTGGCTGGCAAACGCGCAGCATTTCCTGGGCATCGACAAAACGCCCCGGAATACCCATGCGAACGGCCAATTGCTCAACCATCAAGGGCTCTCGGTCGCAAACAGCGACCACCTCGCCGCGCCCGATGGCTCGTATCTGCTCAACGTGGCCGTCAGCGATCTTGCCGCAGCCAATAATTGCAACCTTCAGCACGCGCCTCCCATTGATTTCAAACACCGATTTGGAAACCATTTTAACGCTCGGCCACAGCCACACACAGCCCCAACCCGGGGGAGTGCAAAAGATGCGCAGGCTGCAGCCAACAAGCTCCGCCGCAACAACCAACTACACCAGAAACAGTACGCGGTCAGAAAAAATACCACCCATATTCAAATCCATAATACGCATCGAACATTTGACTTGAAATACAAATTCACCCGTATCGTCCAGCCCAATGCAAGCCCCACACGCCAACAACATGCAGCATCTTGACCGCACACGGCTTGATGCCTCAAACAACTGTGTAGCCCCCCTCCCGAACGAGCACCCCGGGGCGAGGCGACTGGACCCCGTCTGAATTGAATCAAGTTGCATCCTGGCGCGCAGGCAGCAGAGCGCGAATGCCCATCCCATATCGCAAAAAAAGTCAAACCCCGAACCGGGGGTTCGTGAAAAATTTTGCGCGCTGCATGCCCCCCATCACCGCCATGAGTTTTATTGCACCGAGATTCCCCGTCAATTACTTCATTTGCCAGACGCGCCATTGAAACGTCTTCATACAAATGCAGCGCTGAAACGAGCGATTTATTGAATACGCTTCACCCATCTGCTCAACGCGACCTGACCACAGAGGCTTATCTTGAAACTGACGTCCGCTATTACCGCTGTCGAACACCTCCAGCTTGGCCAACGCCTGAGCTTTCTTAACAGCTGCATCGCTGTGATCAGCGTCAGCGCTGCCATCACTGGCTGCGGTGGCGGCGACGGTTCATCGTCGACAGACCCAACAACCTCCGGCAACCTGACTGCCTCCGGCACGCCAATTGCCCAGAGTCCCGCACCGGCCCCGGCTCCTGCACCAGCTCCCGCACCAGCCCCTGCTCCCGCACCGGCCCCCGCTCCCGCACCGGCCCCCGCTCCTGCGCCAGCCCCCGCTCCTGCGCCAGCCCCGGCCCCGGCTCCTGCACCGGCCCCGGCTCCTGCGCCAGCCCCTGCTCCCGCACCGGCCCCTGCTCCTGCACCGGCCCCTGCTCCCGCACCAGCCAGCGTCGTTGGCGCTTGCCAGCCCTCGGGCAAGGGCACCGACTATCAAGTCGGCCCCGGCACCGGGCAACTCGCATCACTTGCGCTCGTCCCGTGGGAGAAGCTGGTGGCCGGTGACACCGTGCGCATCTTCTACAGCGCCACGCCTTACCGCGGCCACATCCTGCTGGCAGCCAATGGCACTGCATCGGCCCCCGTCCGTGTTTGCGGCGTCAAGGGCACCAATGGCGAACGCCCCATCATCGATGGTCAAAACGCCGTGGCTCGCAAGGGCCTGGCCTACACCGGCGCCAGCTCCGGCAACATCCAGGAAACGCGTGCGCTCATCATGGTGGACCGCCTGAACACGCAAAGCTGGTCTGCCGCCTACCCCACCTACATCCAGATCGACGGCCTGGAGTTGCGTAACGCCAAGCCTGGCTACACCTTCACCAACTCGCTGGGTGGCGTTCAAGCCTATGACAGTTTTGGCGCATGCCTCTGGGTAGAGCGCGGCGCGAACATCACGATCGCCGACAACGTGATCCATGATTGCACCAACGGCATTTACACCCGCTCTGTTGACGTCGGCGCCGGCATGTCCACCATCACCCAGGACATCCGCATCGCTGGCAACTACATCTACAGCAACGGTGCCGCCAACGACATGTTCCTGCATAACATCTATGCGGAAAGCCTGCGCATCACCTACGAGTTCAACCGCCTTGGCCCCCTGGTCCCCACCTCTCAAGGTATCGGCATCAAGGACCGCTCGCTGGGCACCGTGATCCGCTACAACCACATCACCGAAGGCGCTCACTCCATGGATCTGGTCGAGCCGGAAGACTGGTCTGCCACCGCAGCCACCTTCTCGCAATACGCCCCGACCTATGTGTACGGCAACGTCATTGTCAAGAACGGCGATACGGGCTCTCCCATCCACTACGGTGGTGACCACATGGGCAGCGAAGCCTCCGATCACCAGCGCCGCCGGCGTGGACATCTGGCTGCGTATGCCCAGCGACGTGGCTCCTGGCTGGACAACGGGTGGCACCATCAACCTGGGCAAGAACTTCATCCGTTCGACCTGGGGCCTGGATGATCCTTACCACCCCGTGCCCGGCATCCTGACCGGCAAGGCCAACGTGGTGACCAGCACCGTCAGCCCTGTGAGCTCATCCACCTTCACCCCGGTGAGCGGCACGTCGATCGTCAACACCGCTCAGGCCAACCTGACTGCCGTGGCAGCCTACCCGGTGCTGTACCAACCTGCCACGACCTTCTCGAAGCCAACCTTCGGCCCGATCGCCCGCCCCGTCAACGGCACGGCAGCAGACATGGGCGCCATCGAGTTCTGATCAGGTTCCAGGCGCGAACAGCGCCACTTGCTCAGCTCAACAAAAAGGCTGAACTCCGAAAGGGGTTCAGCCTTTTTTCTTGCTGACGCCACATCGCAAAGCAGACGACGCGACTTCAGCAGGATGGCCGGAATGCGTTCATCCAGAACCAGAAGCGCAATGCGCGCCACGTTCTGTGGCGCCCCGCCAGGCTTGGTGCGCTGATTGTTTGCAGGACTCAGGGCACCAGGGGATTCGGGATGAGCTTGATCCCTTGTGCATCAGGCGTGGCGCGCAGCACTGCCATCTCAACGCCAAAACGAACCACTTCCTGAACCTTCACTGGCGTTGCCAACTCGACCGTTTCGTCGTAGTTCATGCGATCAATGATCCACACGTTGACGGGTCGCTCGGTGTGCCCGGTCGCGTTCACCCCCGTCACATACCGAACGCCGTTGGAGAGCAGGTAATCAGTCTTGGGCACAAGCCCCAGGCGCTGCGTCCAGACAGGACCAAGCTTTGCCAACAATCTGGCCCATGCCGCATTCGGGTTCAGCGGCATGACCTCCAGCGGAGCCCCCCACTCAGGAGCAACGGCATAGCGAGCCACCCCCCAAAAAACGCTGTAATGGGGGACAACCACCACGTCGCCAGGCTTCGCATGTTGCTTGACGTACAAGGCTGCCGGCTTGTAGTTCTCCTCCAGATGAGGCACCCGGGCGGACCACATCGACCAGCAAGCCATTGCCACGACGATTGCACCGACGCCTAACCTGACAGCCAAAGAAGTGGCACGCGAAACACCTGCGCCCACCCCCATCGCCATGAAGGGCAAGATATTGGCCATGTAGACAGGCGCCTTGAACATGGGTTTGCCCAGCATGCCAAAAGTGATGCAGGCAAGGAGCACGCCAATGCACATGACCGCGGTGGAGATGCGGGAGCGCACGTGAGCGACACCCAAAAGCACCAACACCCAATACGCTGCACCAGCAATGAACGCGAGGGGGCCTGCCAGTTGCCAATCCCACGCCCAGATCAACTGAACTGGGTAGGCCAGCATCCCAGTCAGATCAGGCGCAGCCAAGCGCTCGGTTCCGCGAACCAGAGAGTTCCCCAAAACCGGCAACACGGCCAAGGCAAAAACAAACTGAACGATCAACCAGCGTTGAAAATTTTGACGCGGCGTCGCGCGATAGTCGTCAATGAGTGCCGCCAGGGCAATGAAGGCACAAAAGAAGAAGCCGATGGCGTGCGTGTAGGCATGCGCCAACTGCACGAACAACATGAACGCCGCAGACTTCCACGAACCCTCGCCCAACATGGATCTGTTCGCAACCCAACAAAGCAAGGCTGTGGCAGGCATCAACGCATACATCCGCAAATTGGATGCGGCCCACGGGAAATAGGGCAGCGAGCACAGCACCGCGACGCTCCAAAGCGCGGCCGTCGTCCCGTGATACCTGGCCACCGTCTTGTACAAAACAAAAGTGCTGAACAGCAAGCAGACGATAGAGCTGGCCAAGGCCCACTGATCAGAACCTCTGTTGAACGCAGTCCACCCCTTGAGCAGCAAAAAATACAAGAAGGGATGAATATCGTTGCGAAGCACCTCGATCGGCAAGCTCCAGGCAGGTTGCAGGCCATGCGTGATCGCGATGAGCTCGTCCTCCCACAGGGAGGACCGCAAGGACCAGGCCTCGAACACACCGAAACAGGCCATCGCCAGTAGCACACCAAAACCAGCCAACCAGGCCAGGCCTGGTCGCGAATCAGTCACCCGAGCATCAGGCGCACGCTCCGACGCACTCATTTCAAGGCTCCCGAGCTCAAGTACCACATCCGCTTTTGCTCCAGGCGCCCTCGCGCCACGCTATCCAGAACAAGGCCGCAAACGGTTGAAATACCCGCCAGGATCATCAAACCCGTCGCCAGGATGGCCGTCGGGTATCGGGGAACCAGGCCTGTCTGATAGTAGGTAATCAGCAAAGGCAGGGCCAACAATATCGCCACAAGCGACAAACCAATGGCTGTCACACCGAAAAATCTGGCTGGCCTGATCTCTTTGAACAGAATCAGGAAAGTAAAGAGAATGCGAAACGCATCCCGAAAAGTTCTCAACTTGCTGACAGACCCCTCCTGGCGTGCTCCATATGGGGTCTGGATCTCTGCAATGCGCATGCGCAACTGACAGGCATGGACCGACATTTCGGTTTCAGTTTCGAAGCCACTTGAAATAGCGGGGAAACTCTTGACGAACCGCCTCGAGAAAATTCGGTATCCCGAAAATATATCGGTAAAAAGCGGGCCGAACAAGTTTCTGTACATGCCATTGAACAGGCGATTACCCAAGCCATGCCCGGCACGGTGCGCGTTATCGTAGACACCCATCCGCGTACCGACAACCATGTCCAACTGATCGTCCAGCAAGCGCTGAATCATCTTGGGGGCGGCTGTGTGGTCGTATGTCCCGTCGCCATCTGCCATGACATACACATCGGCATCGACATCCGAGAACATTCGACGCACCACATTACCCTTACCCGGCCACGGCTCCTTGTGCACCTCGGCCCCTGCGGCCAATGCCTCGGACGAGGTATTGTCTGTCGAACAATTGTCAAATACGTAGATTTTAGCCGTTGGCAGCGTCTCGCGAAATTGCGCGACAACCTTGCGAATGGACAAGCCTTCGTTAAAACAAGGCAGCAAAACGGCGATTCGCACTGAACCAAAATCTGTGGTGGTGGCCGTAGGTGTCAAGTCAACTCTCCATGCTCAATTCGAATGCTTGTATATACGCTAGCTTGCGAACCAGGCATTCATATCGTGAATATCGAGCAGGATTTAAATGATTCCCCGCCCGAAAACACCGACAAGTTTGACGCCAAGCTTCACCGCTAAAAGCTTGGCGAATCATAGCAGCGGCCTACCTGATCGAGGGAGACCCCATTTGAGTGACCAACCTCAAAATGTCCCTCAAGCCAAACGACCTGAATCACCGCAGCATCAACGCCCTTGCAGGCCCTTCACGAACTCGACCAGTTGCACCACGTTATGGCGCCACTGCCTCTCCGCCGCGATATACGCGCGTGCCGCCACACCGACGCTTTGGAGCGCGTGCGTGTCCACGCTCTTGGACAGGACCATCTGCACTGCTTCATCCAACCGGCCTGGGGTAAATGTCCAGCCGGTCACCCCCTCCTTCAACACCTCTCGAATAGGCAGGAAACTGGGCGCGACAGGCGCGATGCCACAGGCCATGAACTCAAAGAGCTTCATTGGCGAGGTGTAATCACCTGCGCTGGGCAAAATGGCCATGTCCATCGCTGCAAGCAGGCCGGGCACATCGTCGTGAGCCACACGCCCGGCCAGAACGACCTGCTCTTTCAGCCCTCGCTGACTGACGAACTCTTGCACCTCTGGAAATGTCGAGCCATCGCCAACGAGCAACAAAACCAGATCAGGACGGGACTTGAGCTGGTCTGCAATTTCAAACACAAATTTGTCGATTGCATGCCAGGGCAAAAAAGCCCCCAGATAGCCACACACCACCTTGCCATCAAGCCCCCATTTCGAACGGGCAGCGGCACGCTGCTCCGGCGTGGCGGTGAATTTGTCGATATTGGCAGCATTGGGCGTGACGATTGCCGGCGCGATGGTGCCATGCGCCGCCTGCATGCGGTCGCGAAACACACTCGACACGAAGACCAGGCCCGACGCGTTCCGAAATGTCCACCCCTCGATGGCCTTGGCAATGCGCAAGAAGTAAAGCGGCCTCACACGCTCGACCATGGCCGAATCGTTGACCTCCAGGATCATCGGGATCTTCTTCAACTTCGCCAGCCAGACGACCGCAAACATGAACAGGGAGTAGCGCTCGTAAATGAAATCCACCGTCCCCTTGCTGGACAGATAGCGCCATACCCGCCATGCAGCCACAACGTTGTAGGCCACCTCGGTCAACTCGAAGAGAGGCTCCGGAAAACGGGCCACCAATTTCATCAGCGACGTGGCCTGTTTCGTGGGCGACATGGCCTTGGGTGACGCATAGGGATCAGCCCCAGGCAAGGAGATGATGTCCACCTCCACACCATCTGCCCGCAACGCGTCCGTGATGCCCCGAATGTGCACGCCCTCGACAGCCTTCCCCTGCGTGCGATGGTGATAGAGCACCCTCTTCACCAGCTTGCTCAGTTTTTCGTCCATGCTCAAACACCCAATCAACAATTATTTTTTGACGCTCAGCGACTCGTACGACGCCATGAGCCGCTGTACGAACCCGACACATATCGCCAGGAGGCGATGACGAAGGCGAAGTTCAGCGCAAACAGGAAAGCAAACAAGTTCAGCGCGGAAGGCAATCGCTTCGATCGGCCTTGCAACAGATAGGCCAGCACGGCAACAGCCAGCCCCGCCGACTGCAGCATGACCCACCACCACCAAATGGGCGACAGGCAGGCCAACCAGACAGACGCGGCCAGCGACAGCAGCAGCAAATGCGGCGCCAGCCACCTCAGAACCTTGTGCGACAGATACGACCACCTGGTCCCCCAGGACGTGCGCAACAAGTACTGCGGGCTTCTGAACAAGGCCTGGAAATTGCCGATGCCAATGCGAATCCTGCGCTGATATTCATCGCCAATGGACTCGGGCATCTCTTCTTCCGCACGGGCACCAGGCGCGTACACGATGCGCCCGCCCGACGCTGCGACATTCATGGCGATACAAAAATCATCACAGATCGTGTCAGGTTGCAGCGGCTGCCAGAACGTCCGGCGAATAGCGTAAATCGCGCCATTGGCACCCAAGGCACCACCAATGCGGCTCTCGAAAAACTTCAAAAATTGCTCGACGCGCCAATACAACCCGTCTTGATTGTTGCCGCCTGACGAGAGCAAATGCAGCTCGCCACTGACACAGCCGACGGACTCATCCTTGAAAGGACGCACCAGGTGCATGAGCGCATCCGATGCGAAAAAGGTATTGGCGTCAGAAAAAACGATCACCCCCTCTTGCCCTCGAGACACCAGGTCATTGAGAACATTGGCCTTGCCGCGGTTCTCCTCGAACGCAAACACAGTCAGGCGAGGATCAGCGAACTGCCCAAGAATGGCGGCTGTGTCATCGCGGCTGCCATCGGAACCGATATAGATGCGCAGACGCTCTGGCGGATAGTCCAACTCCAGCAAATTGCGCACGCGCTGCGCGATGTGCTTTTGCTCGTTGTAGGCCGCGATCACCACGGCCACCATGGGCCAGTCAAACTCGCCCACCATGCGACGATCGGACTTGGCCATTGCAAATGCGATGTCCTTCCTGAACTGCACGACCCCGGCGACCATAGCCAGCAGCAAGGGGTAAAGCAGATAGGAGTAAAGGAACAGGGCAACGCCCAGCAACCCCAGGACGGTGAGCAACATCAACATCAGGCGGCGGCCTGCGGCACAAATGTCGGGCGCGGGATCAAGTAGTCACGGTAGTCGTTCGGATTGCCCGACTTGCCAGCCTCCGCAGCCTTGATGATGTTATAGGTCTCACGTGCACTGACGTAATGCAACTGCCACTTCACGCCATCGTTGTACCTGGACTCAAGGTAGCTGAAGGCCTTGTCCATCGAATCCCCCAGCAAGGTATTGATGTCGCGCTCCTGCGTTCCATGGGTGTGAACCTTGACAATGATCCACTCAGGGCGCCCCTCGACATGGATCCCGGTTTCGACCCAGGCATCAATGCGGTCTGGCGTAGCTGGGCTGTTTGAGCGCACATCGGCATTTTCAATGCGGGGCAGGATGCCGAACTTGCGATTCTTCATCATGAAGCCCAACGGGCCCTGGATGATCATCAGGTCGCCCCAGGCTTTGCCACCCACTTTCACGCGTTCACCCGTGTCATGCGACTTCGGCTTGTGGGGATCGTCCTTGGCGTAATAGATCTTGTTGATTGTGCTGGTCTGACAAGGATCAGGCGCCGCGGGAAAGGTGTAGTCCGCGTAGCAGCCTTCTTCGCGCAAAACGATCAACTCATTGTTGACCCCACAGCACACGCCATCGGGATGTGAATTGTCGAGTGCCCAATTGCCATGAATGAACGACCAGAGCGGTTGGCCATTGGCACCAACAGGCAAGGCCCCGTGATCCTTGACCAACAGGCCCGTGAAACGCTGAAGCTTTTCGCGCAGCCCCGCCTCTGTGTCGTTGTGGTGATGCAAATGGATGTCGATTTCACCCAAGCCCATGCGGCACAACTCGACCAGCGCGTTCATGTGCTCGGGACGATATTCTTCTTCCGGGTAGAAGAACGAGTGCACTGGCGGGCGGCCATCTGCGTCGCGGTGGTTGGCGCAGAGTTTGGGATAGTCCTGACGCCAGCGCGCCACACGTTGCACTTCGACTTCATAGCTTGGCTTGGCCCACTGCGGCTCGTAGTGGTCCACAAAGCAGAACATCACATGCCGAGTCCCGACAGCAGCCTGACCTTGAGCCCGCCAATCCTGTTTTAAATAGTTGCCAAGCCAAACCATCAGGTTTTTCTTGCGGATCTCCCATGCGAGCAAGGCAAATGGCGCCAGCACCGCCAGCAATACAAGGCTTAAAAACATATGAAAGCGGGGCGAGCGCGCCTGCTGACAACAGACCCTGCCCGGACATGAAATGATTGCACGAGTCTATCAGGTCCCCCTCAAGCGCGACTATCCCCCGCCTACAGGCCCCTCAAGCACGTGCCCTTCCAACAGGCCATGCACCTCACAGGAAATGAATCAAAATAAACGCACGCACCGCCGCAATGGACACCAGCACCATAAGGCATGTGTTTTTGAAGAATTTCAATGGCGCATGAAGTTCAGAAATTCCTGCGCAAGCTGGGGACCGGCACGCCGCCACCCAGGAAGCCGCACACAAGGCCAGCAGGCAAAACAAGACAGGTTGATAGGTTCTGGACAGAAACCAGGCGCAAGCCATGTAACCGACCAAAGACGATCTCAGAATATGCCCCGCCCTGCTTTCCATTGAACCGGCCGGCGCATAACGAACAACACGATTGACCGCAGTGAACCCCAGAACCAATAACGCCATCCAGAAGAAATAACCAAAGACACCCAGCTCCGCAAACCCAAGAACGAAGGAGTTATGCGCAGTAAGATAGTAACGATCAAGGAAACCGCCGTAACCGACCCCAAAGAGCGGCGACGATTTCAACATATTAAAGCCCTCCACCCAGGCCTCAATACGCTCTTCGGCAGAGCGCTCCTTTGATGACATTTCCCGACCGCCGGTTGCCCCGATCACAGCAAAAACCAGCGCCGCCACCCCAACCAGCACGATGGTCTTGAAGTTTCCAAGTTTGCTTCGTGCGCCAAAGAACAACAAACACCCCACACCAATCAAGGCCCCACGCGAATTGGTCAATATGATGCAATAGCCCATGATCAAGCTGGGCAACCCGACAAGAAAAATATTGCGGAACCAGGCACCTTCGCGAACGAACAACCAGAGCATCGGTATGGTCATGACCAAGGCCTGGCCAAAATCATTGGGGTCATTCAAGAACCCAACCCCACGCACCCGCCACCGAAAAGCCCCCGAATGGTCCTCTGCCGGGATGGGTGGGCGGACCTTGGGCGCGTCGACTGAAAAATCATATGTGCCCTGCTGCATGACCAACTCTTCAGACATGTAGCCAGTGTAATAAGCGTTGATACCTGCGAGAGCCAGAATGAGCAAACATACTGATATCACCAGGCAGGTGATTCTCAACCTCGACATATTGGGCACATTGAAGCTGATCAGCACAAACAACAGCAAGGAGGCGCTGAAATCCGCCATGGCCGACAAGGCATCACCCAGGCGCCCCTGCACAGCCAGAGACAGGAAAACGGCCAGCATCAGGAAAAACAAAACCCA
Source organism: Aquabacterium sp. (assembly GCF_016195855.1). Classification (GTDB taxonomy): domain Bacteria; phylum Pseudomonadota; class Gammaproteobacteria; order Burkholderiales; family Burkholderiaceae_C; genus Aquabacterium. The sequence goes on along the minus strand of NZ_JACPYU010000014.1, from coordinate 106,068 downwards.
GTAATGCCGCGCGGTGGCGGCAGCGTCCTTGTGCACCAACACATGCGCCAGAGAACCCGCAAAAACAATCAACCAGATGAACAGCATGGGCCGATAGTCAGCCAACCACTGCGCAAACAACTCAACCGGCCGCAAATACAGGAAGACCAGGTAGGTCAGGAAAAGAAAGAACAGGAAGGAGACTCCCTCCCCCCGCTTGCCAGGATCAAGCACCCGCAACCACCCTTCTTATCACAGCGGACAGCGGCCTCTCTACACGCACATGCACGAGATACGCCAAGAAGAGGACAAGCACAAACACCAACCCAGAACACAAGATCGGCGCAATGCCCATGCCGTAAAACTGCTTGATCAGCACATAGCCGATGTACTCGTGAAGCAGATAGACCGGGTAAGTCAGCGCGCCAGCCCACCATAAAACAGAGCCGCCCGCCAATTCAAATTGTTGCCTCGAAATCAACCAGAACAGCAAAGGCACAGCGCTGCCAATGAGCACGGCCACCCACACATCCATACGGTCAAATTCAGACATGTGCGCTGCCTGCGAATATATATAGGCCAGAGACAGCGCGGACGCCATAAAAAACAAGGCATGAACACCCACAGACCTATTGCCACCCCGCATCAGATACGAACAAATACCAAGGCAGAAAAAAGGCGCCCATCTCGCTTCCAGCACAAAATCAACCGGATACATGGGGCGAATCCAGTTGACCAATGAAATAAACAGCCATACGGCCATGACCACAACGATGTGCTGCAAGGCATTGAAGCGCAGCAACAACCAGATCAGAATATAAAAGTGCAACTCAACGGCAAGCGACCAATAAGCCCAGTCAACATAATCTGCACCAAACCAATGGGTCAGCATCGTGAAATTGATCAAGACATCTCGCCAGGGCACCATCAGTGTCGCATCGCCCCCCAGGCGAACAACCAGCGTCGTTAAAATGATGGCCATCCAGAAAGCGGGATACAGGCGAGCCGCTCGCGACGCCACAAATGCCCTCGCGCTGGCTTTCTGAGCGGACAGAAATATGACAAAACCGCTGATCGAAAAAAACAAGGGCACCCCAAGGTAGCCAAACTTCACGACAGACTGCAAGGCAAGAGGCTGATCAAAGGGAATCCAGCCGCCCAAATGCCCTCGATACAGATAGTGAAACGCTACCACCATGACACAGGCCACAGATCTGAGCAAATCGATTTGGTGATAACGGCTCGAAGCCATCCAGTCTCTCCTATACAATGCAAACACGTCGGCAGGGCCGATCCTACAACGAGACACCCTCTTCGCTGCAGCAGAAAACCCGCCACTCAGCGCGCCGCACGCATGCCCCCGACGCCCAAACCGACATCCAACCTCCGAGCAGCCGCACTGATTGCCGCATCGACCTACGTCACGACGGCGCTGGGCTTTGCTGTCAGCATCATCATCGCGCGCAGCCTGGGCCCCCATGACTATGGGCAGTACGCCTATCTCGTATGGCTATCAGGGCTGCTTGTCGTCATTGGCAACCATGGCCTGGGCATTTCAGGCATCAGATTCATCTCGGAGTGCTCCGGCAGAGGTGAACAGGACGAAGCAAGAAACGTTCACTATTGGTTGAGAAAACAGCAATTTGTCAGCGTTGTCGCTGTATTGATTCTGTTTTCAATCTCCACAGTCTTTTTCAAACCGGCAGGCTGGATTGGCAGCACCGGTCTGCTTTTGTTGATCATTGCGGTATGCGTAAGCTGCAAGGCCTTCTATATGTTCAACATATCGATTGCCAAGGGCTACAAGAAATTCTCGGTGGAATCATGGTCAAACATGATCATCACTTTGGTTTACACCATCGGCGCGGGCGTTCTGGCCCTTTTCCACGCGTCGCTCAACAGTTTCGCCATATTTTTCGCACTGATCAGTGTTTCTTATATGCTGCTGGTGAGGTATTTCTTCAAGAAAGAGGACATCACCCCGGGCCTCACGAACTGCCGTGCAGACACCTTGAGCCGTCTCAAACCACATCTGATGTGGACCATCGTCCTGGTGGTGGTGGCAACGCTGAGCAACAAGACCATGGAAACGCTGTTGCTGAGTTCTTTGACTGGCCCGGCTGAGGTGGGCTATTTCTCGATTTCCTCGGCGCTGACCCGTGGGGGCATTGACCTGCTGTCCTCCGCCCTGACCACCATGCTCATGCCCTTGATGAGTCACGCATACGGCGAAGGGGGCGTGCGCGGCGTCAACACCATTCTGGCAAGGGCGCTGAAGTACTTCACGTTCCTGGGCCTGCTGATGGCCGGCCTGGGCACGCTGTGGTCCGAACCCGGCATATTGATGATGTATGGCAGCAAATACAGCCCGGTCGTGGATGTCTTGCGTGTCATGACCCTCATCGGCGGATTGACGCTCGCGGAAGGCGCCTTTGGCGCACTGCTGTCCACAACAGACAACCAGAAACTCTGGGCGCAGATTTCCATCATGTCGATTGTCGTCAGCGTCGTGACGTCCGCATCCCTGGTGCCCTTATATGGCCTGAAAGGCGCCGTTTTGTCTCACGCCATTACCCGCCTGACCATTCTGTTTCTCATGATGTGGCAGATCCGAAGAAGCATGCGCGACATCCATCTACCCGTCAAACCCATGGGCAAGCTCGCCCTGGCCGCGGTGCTGGCCGCCACCTTGATTTCACCCTTGCTGTTTTGGACGCACGCGCCAGCCATGGAATTGGCCTGTGGCGCCCTGTTCGTGGTCGCCTACATTCCTTTGACGTTTTGGCTGGGCGCCTGGTCAGCGGACGACCTGGCAGACCTGCAACCATTGGTCCAAAGATTACCTGCGCCGGCAAAGGCGCTGGTTCAGAGATTGACGAGCGCGCAACACAAGCGAGTCAATTAGAAAACACGCCCGAATGGGGTGTTACTCGGTGCAGCAGTTCTCACCCGAAGTTGCCGAAATAGCCCTATGCTTACGGGCTAGCCAGCCCTCAAGGCGGCAACTTCGCTTCAAACATCAGGCTTGAAATCTGGAAGGGTCAGTCATGCCATCAACCGCCCATTTTCTGCGTGCTGCTCTGCGTCTGGCCGCCTCCGCCGTCCTGACGGTGGGGCTGAGTGCGTGCGGCACGTTTGACCGCTACCCGGCCGCGCCCGTCAAAGCAGCCAGCCCTGATCAACTGTACAAAATTGGCGCCCTCGACCAACTCAACATCGTGGTGTGGCGCAACCCCGACCTGTCTGCAACGGTGACCGTGCGCCCTGATGGCCGCATCTCGCTGCCACTGGTGGAAAACATCGTGGCCGCAGGCCGACAGCCCGCCGACCTGTCTCGTGAAATCGAGGCTGCGCTGGCCAAGTACATCCGTGAGCCCGTGGTCACGGTCATGGTCAACAACTTTCAGGGCGTGAGCACTGAGCAAATCCGCATCGTGGGTGAGGCCGCCAAGCCCCAGTCGGTGCCCTTCCGCCAGAACATGACACTGCTGGACGTCATGATCCAGGTGGGTGGCCTGACCGACTTCGCCGATGGCAATGGTGCGGTGCTGGTTCGCGGCTCCGAGTCGGGCAAGCAATACAGCATTCGCCTCAAGGATCTGCTCAAGCGTGGCGACATCTCCGCCAACATCGACATCAAGCCGGGAGACATCATCATCGTCCCGCAAAGCTGGTTCTGAGTTTACCGACCGACTCTATGGACGACGTATTACGACAAGTTCAAGGCATTCTGACCGCGATGCAACAGCGTCGCTGGCTGGGCATGACCGTCGCTTGGATCGTGGCCTTGCTGGGTGCTGCTGTGGTTGTGGTCATGCGCGATCGCTATGAAGCGTCAGCGCGGGTATTTGTCGACACCCAGACCGTGCTGAAACCGCTGATGACCGGGCTGGCCTTCCAGCCCGATGTCGATCAACAAGTGAACATGCTGGCCAGGACGCTGATCAGCCGCCCCAACATGGAGCGCCTGATCTCATCACCTCGTGTGGGCTTGCAAGGGCTGAGTGACGCAGATCGGGAAAAGGTGATCGACCGCTACACCAAGGAGATCAAGGTGACCTCCAGCGGCAATGCCAATCTGTTTTCCATCACATACCGAGACGTCAACGTCCAGCGCGCCCAACGTGTGGTCGAGGAGCTGGTGTCTTTGTTTGTGACCTCCGGGGTCGTGGACAAGCAGCGCGACTCGGAGCAGGCACGCCAGTTCCTGGACGATCAGATCAAGGTTTACGAGAGCAAGCTCACAGCGGCAGAGAATCGGGTCAAGGACTTCAAACTGCGCAACTTCGGCCTGACTGGCACGGCGGACAAGGACTTCTTTGCCCGCATGTCGAACACGACCGAGGAACTCAACCGCCTGCGCGTTGAATTGCAGGCGGCAGAACAATCTCGCGATGCCCTTCGCAAGGAACTCGCTAACGAGGATCCCACCATTCCCGTTGAGGCGATGGGCCCCGGCATGGGCGTTCAGTCTTCAGAGACAGAGACCCGCCTGGACGCTCAAAAGCGTTTGCTCGATGACCTGATGCGCCGCTACACGGACGAACACCCCGACGTGGTTGCCGTCAAGCGCAACATCGTTCAGCTGGAGCAGCAACGCAAGGTTGAAGCAGATGCCAAGTTGCGCGCCAATGGCGGCAAGATGCGCCCCGCCCCCACCAGCCCGGTGTTCCAGCGTATCCGGGTGGCCCTGGCTGAAGCAGAAGCCAAGGTAGCCTCCTTGCGGGGCCAGGTGTCGGCGCAGCAGTCTCAACTGGCCGAATCCCGCTCACTGGCGTCGCGCATGCCCGAGGTAGAAGCTGAGCTGGCTCAACTCAACCGGGACTACGAAGTCGTTCGCAAGAACTACGAGCAACTGGTCACGCGCCGAGAGTCCGCGTCACTGGGCGAAAAAATTGATCAGACGACCAAAGTGGCAGAGTTCCGCGTGGTTGAACCGCCGCGCGTGTCACCCAAGCCTGCGCAACCCAGTCGCATGGTCATGGCCTTGCTGACCATCCTGGCTGCGATAGCGGCGGGTACCGGCTCGACATTGGCGCTCAGCCAACTGATGGGCACCGTCAATGACACAAGGCAACTCAAGGAGATCAGCGGAAGGCCGGTTCTGGGCAGTGTCTCGATGGTTATCGGCCCCACCATGCGTGTCGTCGTTGACAGAGGCAACAGGCTCTTCATGATCAATGTGGCGGCGTTCTTCCTGGTGAACATCGCCTGGCTGGTGGTTGTCAGCCAGCGTCTTCTTCCTTGAGGGCCCATCAGATGAGCACAATTGAACGCGCCGCCAAGAGACTGGAAGAACTGCGACGCGCTGGCGTGGACATCTCCTCCTTCGAGCCAGATGCTGTCCCCGCCCCCACTCCAGCCCCCGTCACTGCGGTCACTGAAGACATGAGCGACGTGGTGACCATTCGCATCCCACAGCTCGCAACCGACATGCCGCCCATGGCGTCATCCACCATGGCGGAGCCATCGGCCTTGCCGGATCGCCGCAGCCGTGAAGTCGAGCTGGATCTGCGCCGTATGTCGCGCTCGAATCTGCTGGTGCCCGGTGAGCCACGCTCGCAACTCGAAGAAGAGTTCCGCATCATCAAACGGCCGCTGCTGGAAAACGTGCGAGGGCAGACCGCCGTACGCCCTCACCGCGCCAATCTGATCATGGTGACCAGCGCCATCCCCGGTGAGGGCAAGACGCAAACCGCGATCAACCTGGCCGTCAGCATTGCCATGGAGCTGGACCACACCGTCTTGCTCGTGGAAGCCGACGTGCTGAGGCCCTCCGTGCTTGAGCGCATGGGCGTGTCTTCGCAAAAAGGTTTGCTGGATCTGCTGTCCAGCAAAGGCATGGCCCTGTCTGATGTGCTGCTCAAGACGAACATCCCGAAGCTGACGCTGCTGCCAGCTGGCACCGCCAGTTCGCGCTCCACTGAACTGCTGGCCAGCACGGCGATGGATGATCTGCTGGAAGAACTCGCGAGCAAGTACGCCGACCGCGTCATCATTTTTGACACGCCACCACTGCTGTCGACCACAGAGTCGCGCGTACTGGCTGCCCACATGGGTCAAGTGGTGATGGTTGTTGAATCAGGCAAGACGCCTACCAGCTCAGTACAACAGGCATTTGCCACGGTTGAGAGTCATCCGGTGGTGCTGAGCATGCTCAACAAGTACCAGGGCCCCAAGGGCAAGAACACCTATGGCTACTATGCACCGTGACACGGGCGCAAGCCTGGTCCTGACAATAGGCCTGCTGCACTGCTGCCTGCCTGCCTATGCACAGATGCCGCCGCCGGAGCCTGCGCAGCAAGGCGCCGCACCGACAGCCCAGATCCAGCCCATGGTTGACCTGATGGTCACAGCCACCACCAATGCAAACGGCGCAACGACCGGTGGTCAACCCAAAAAAGATGTCATCCTGAGCGCGTCGGCTGGTGTTGCCGTCAATGCCAAGGGCGCCAATACCCACGCAGAAGGCCAATGGCGCTTCACCTCGGTCAAGTACACGCATGGTTCACAGCCCAGCCAGCTTCTGCCTTCTGGCCAGCTTGATCTGCATACTGATCTTTATCGCAAGGAAGCGGGCCTGGATGCGTCAGCCTCTGCAGACCAGGTCGCATCCTCGGTGGGCACGGCACCGGGTGCCAACAACACGGCAGACACGACCACCAACACGCGACTGAGTCTGAGCCCCTTCTACACAAGGCAGTTTGACAACGAGTCATCTTTGCTGGCACGAGCCAGGCGCACCTGGATCCATTCCGTCTCGAACGGCGCCAGCAATGTCGAGAACAACGGCGCAGAGGACAACCACCTGCTGCGCTGGGAACGCCGCCCCGTTCGATTGGGCTATGCACTGGAGGCCAGCTACAGCAAAAGCCCGATCTTTGCCCCGACAGGTGCGAGTTCGCCCAACTCGTCACTGACACGCAAGACGGTATCGGCATCGCTCCTGTATGCGCTGACGCCGGAGTTTGCCCTTGGCCCCATCCTGGGGCGAGAATCCAGTCAATCGCAGGGACAGTCTTTCACCGGCGCCATCCGCGGAGGTCAGCTTCGGTGGCAACCCAACGAACGCACCCAGCTCAAAGCCACACTCAAGCACAGCGTGTTTGGCAAAGAATGGGAGCTTGACGCCATTCGCAAAACGCCATGGACCACGTTCGGCATCTACTCCAGGCGCAGTGCGGAAGCCACGACACCCCAACAGTCTGTGGCGATTCCGTCAAGCACTGCCAACAATTTTGGCACAGTAACGCGTGACACCACTTCTGGTCGAATGATGTTTGCCGGGCGTCGCGACAGCCTCAATGTGAGCGCAGGCCTGACCCGGACCACGCCGCTCGCCCAGAACACCCTCACCCTCACCCCACGCACCAAGGAATACTTCTTTGACACAGAGGTGCTCCACAGACTGACCCCTCAGAGCAACCTGTCGGGCGGCCTGCGCTGGACGCGTGGACTGACCTCCGCGACGGATGCCGTGACGCTGTCACGCGACTTCACCGCACGGATCGGCCTGAGCACCAAGCTCATGACGGACACAACCGCCACGATGGGCATCAAGCGACAACTCACACACAACCCGTCGATCAACACCAGCAGCGAATCCGCCGTGTTTGTTGGCTTGGGGCACCGCTTCTAGGAAATGACCCAGGATGTATGAGTCCTACTTTGGCCTGACGGGCGCGCCGTTTCTGCTCAACCCGGACCCCAGCTTCTTCTTTGACAGCCGGGGGCACAGCAGCGCCCTGTCCTACCTGAAGTTCGGCCTGTATCAGGCTGAAGGCTTCATCGTGGTCACTGGTGACATCGGCGCTGGCAAGACCACGCTGGTGCGAACGCTGCTGGACGGCATCGACAACGACAAGGTTGTGGCAGCCCAACTGGTGAGCACCCAGCTCGAAGCCGGGGACTTGCTGCGCTCGGCCATCACGGCATTCGGCATCCCTCCCAAGGGCCAGAGCAAGGCGGAACTCATCGCCACGCTGGAGGCCTACCTCACCCTGCTGGCCACGCAGAACAAGCGCGCGGTGCTGATCGTCGACGAGGCGCAGAACCTGAGCCGCGACGCCATCGAAGAGTTGCGCATGCTGTCGAACTTCCAGTTCGGCAACCAGGCGCTGCTGCAGAGCTTTTTGATCGGCCAGCCTGAATTGCGCGACATGCTGCTGTCGCGCAGCCTGGAGCAATTGCGCCAGCGCGTGATCGCGTCCTACCACCTCGGCCCGATGGACCGGGATGAGACACGCCGCTACATCGAGCACCGGCTCAAGAAGGTCGGCTGGCATGACCACCCTCATTTCGATGACGACGCGTTCGACGAGATCTACCAATGGACCTCGGGCATCCCACGCCGCATCAACCTGCTGTGCAATCGCCTGTTGCTGGCCACCTTCCTGGCCGAGGGCAACACCATCACGGCAACGGATGTGGCTCGCATTGCCATGGAGATCCGCGCCGAGATCGGTGAGCCCACCACCTCGCGCACCAGTGACCCCACCCCGAGCGCAGCAGCCCCCGTGCAGGAGCCATTGCGGCCCGTGATGGTGCCCACGCTCACCGACAGCGTGAGCCAGCAGCCCGATGCACCCCGCTTTACCAACGAGTTGCTGCAACCGCGGCCCAGCAGGGGCCCCAAGACGCATGCGTTCCTGCTCGTTGTGGGTTCGCGCACTGGCTGCGTCCGTGCAGCCGCCTTGCAAAAGGCCTTCGCCACGCGCAGCGATCTGCCCACTTTGAAAATGCTGCTGCTGAGTGCACCCGGTCAGTTTGAGCTGAGCGCGGACTGGCAGGAGCACCTGGGCATCCGTGAACCCGACTACACCTTGCGCATGCCGCCTGGCTCCAACGTGGGTCAGTTTGCAGACGCCTTGCGGCAACTCGACAACCTGCTGGCCGAAGTGAACCCTGCTGCGGTGATCGTGCAAGGTGGCGACGACGCAGCACTGGCCGCCTCGCTGGCCGCTCACCGCCAGGGCCTGCCCATCATTCACCTGGAAGCGGGGCTGCGCAGTTTTGATCGCACACGCACTCAGGAGATCAACGCCATGATGTGCGACCACATGGCCGACCTGCTGCTGACGTCCGAGTGGGTGGCGCATGACAACCTGGCCCGAGAAGGCATCCCCGCGGACCGCGTGCAGTTCGTGGGCAACCTGGTGATGGACAGCATCCGCGCCATGCTGCCGCAAGCCTCTCCGCCCAAGTACACGCTCAGGCAGTTTGGCCAGTCGCCGGACATCCTCAAGCACAAGCATGGCTACGCCCTGGTCAACCTGACCGCCAACGGGATTGGCAGCCAGCTGCTGCCGCTGACCGACCTTGTGGCCATCCTCAAATCGATCTGCCGCGATCTGCCCTTGATCTGGGTGACCAGCGAGACCACACGCCAGTTGATCACCCAGAACAACTTGCTGGCCGGTGTCGATTCAAGCAACCTTGCCCTGCTGCCGGTTGTGCCTTACTACAAGATGATTGGCCTGGTGGGCACGGCAGCCTGCATCCTCACGGACTCCTCCACCGTTCAGGAAGAGGCCACCATCATGGGCGTGCCTTGCCTGACGCTGCACAACTACACCGAGCGGCGCATCACGGTGGAACAAGGCACCAACATCGCCGTGGGCTGCAACAGCAGCCTGATCCACCGCGCGATTGCCGAGATCCTGCGCGGTGGTGGCAAGAAGGGTCGCCTGCCCAAGTTCTGGGACGGCATGACGGCCAACCGCGTTGCCGAGCACATGGCGGCATGGTGGAAGCTGCGCGCGCCCAGAGAGTCGCTGGCCACCAGCGCCTGAGACTTCTCAGCCTGCTTCCGTCAAGACGCGCGCCAGGACACGCACGCCCTTCCCTTGCCCCACACACCCGTAGCTTCATGACCGCCACACGACTGCGCATCATCCACACTGTCAGCAGCCTGCAGGGTGGCGGCATGGAGCAATTCGTTCTGAGGCTGGCTGAGTCACAGATCAAGGCGGGGCATGCCGCGTCCATCGTGTCACTCAACGATGGCCCTCTGCTGGAGGTCGCCGCGCAGAAGAACCTGCCAGTCACCCTGATCAACCACGGCCCCATGCTGGCACGCATTGCGCATTGCGCATTGCACTTTGCATGGCAGGCACCAGACATCGTCCATTGTCACAACCCGACCTCGCTGCGCTACGCCACCATCGGCAAACTCACGTCTGGCGGCCGCCTGCTGTTTACCGATCACGCACAGACCAAAGGCATTATCCGAAAGGGCAGCCCTTTCGAATGGAAGCAGGTGGATGCTTATGTAGCGGTGTCAGGAGAAACAGCGACGCACGCAGGTGACATCGGCTACCAAGGCCCCACTGAAGTCATCCACAACGGTGTCGAATTCGCGGCAGCTCACAAATCGCGCGAAGCGGTGCGTGCAGAACTGGGGCTGGACAACCGAGTCGTGGTGGTCAACGTAGCCAGTTTCTACCCAGTCAAAGCGCAGGACGTGTTGGTCAAGGCCGCCGCAGAGTTGAAGAAAACGGGCTTGCCCGTGACCACGATATTCCTTGGGGACGGCGCGGAGCGTGCCAGGGTCGAGCAATTGGCCAGCGATTCAGGACTCGGGCCTCAGGAGGTGCGGTTCCTGGGTTTCAGAAACGATGTTCCGGATATTCTTGCGGCCTCTGATATTTTCGTGCTGCCCTCGCGCGCCGAAGGCCTGCCCATGTCGATCCTGGAGGCCATGTCGCACCGCCTGCCGGTGGTTTGTACGCCGGTGGGAGGCAACCCGGAATTGGTCCTGGACGGCGAACACGGCAAATTGGCGCCCGTGGACGACACCGAAGCCTTGGCCCAGGCCATCGCCCAGCTCGTGTCGGACCCAATTTTGAGGCAACGCCAGGGCGAAGCTGGCTACAAACGGGTCACCCAGGATTTCTCTTTTGAGAGAACCAGCCGCCTGTATGAATCGATTTACCGGCGCATTCTGAAAGACTGACCACGCTGATGACGGGACATTGCGCCAAGCTGCAAGTTCACAAAGTCACATCCGTTACAAATCAGTGCGAAAGATGTATCTGGAATCACCCAAAAGGGTGAATGAAACGTGCGGCAAATTCACGGAATTCGGGTTTGCCCCCCCAGTTCTAGGGTGCCCCCCCTTGAACGCAGGGTTATGCCCAAGCCGCGCTTTGATGACAATCATCCCATTACAAAAACTTACTACTTTGGGTTGGGTTGTCGCACATGTTGCCGCGGCCTGGTCTCCAAGAGAGGCGATCATGTTCCGGGTTTTTCAGCATCACATCTCGATTGCGACATTGGCTGAACTGCTGGCAGACAGCCTGACCAGTTTCCTGGCCATTGTGTTGGGTTCCCTCACCATTGCTCACCTCTACGGCGACGCCAATCTGTCAGTTGGCGTTTCCAGCGCATTGCGCTCGGGTTTGGGCTTTGCGCTTCTGATCCCGCTGCATTGCGGCCTGGTCGGCGTGTACCGCGAGGGCTCCGAGCGCAAAACCGCCCGCGCCAAGCTGGGCCGCGCCGTGCTGGGTTGCCTGCTGGGCGCTCCGATTGCCTACCAACTGGCCGTCAAAACGGTGGTGGACGGCAGCCAGGCCCAGCAGTTGATGGGTTTTGCTGTTGCCTACCTGATGATCGGCCTGCTGATCGTGCGCGGCCTGCTGATGTCCGCCTGGCGCGGCTCGCTGGTGCAGCAACGCGTGCTGATCATCGGCACCGGCCAGGAAGCCCATGCCGTGGCCGCCGACCTGAAATCCCGCCGCCTGCGCAGCCACTCCGTGATCGGCTTCTACCCAGCTGGCGAATCCGTCCTGCCTGCGGAAGACAAGCGCTTCAACATCTTCGCCCGCTCGACCTCGATCGATGACATCGTGCACAAGCACGACATCAACCAGATCATCGTGGCCGTCAAGGAGCAACGTGGCGGCAACGTGCCCATGGACCAACTGCTCACCGCACGCATCCATGGCATCCCCGTGATGGACCTGGCCGCTTTCTACGAGCAGACCACGGGTGAAGTGCCTGTGGACAGCCTCAAGGCCAGCTTCCTGGTCTATGGCCGCGGCTTTGCACAGGATCGCACCCGCATCATCGTCAAGCGCGCCTTCGACGTGGTGACTTCGTCGATCCTGTTGCTGCTGGCCTCGCCCATCATGCTGTTGACCATGTTGGCCATCAAGCTGGAAAGCAATGGCCCGATCATCTACCGTCAGGAACGTGTGGGCCTGGCCGGCAAGAGCTTCATGTGCCTGAAGTTCCGCAGCATGCGCACCGATGCCGAGAAGGATGGCGTGGCGGTCTGGGCCACCAAGAACGATTCGCGCATCACCCGCGTGGGCGCCTTCATCCGCAAGACCCGTATCGACGAGTTGCCTCAGTTGTTCAGCGTGCTGTCGGGTGAGATGAGCATGGTGGGCCCACGCCCCGAGCGCCCCTCCTTCGTGGCGCAACTGAAAGAACAGATCCCGTTCTATGACATCCGTCACAGCGTCAAGCCTGGCGTGACGGGCTGGGCCCAGGTTCGTTATGCCTACGGCGCTTCGGTCGAAGACGCGCTGCACAAGCATCAATACGACCTGTACTACGTGAAGAACAATTCGCTGTTCCTGGACTTGCTGGTGATCTTTGAGACAGTGAGCGTCGTGCTCTTCCGCGAGGGCGCTCACTGAGGCCACAATGCGGCGGCCCTCCCTCGGTGGCGCACCTCTGGTGCGCCACCGTCATTTCAGGGGGTGGTGTTTCAGACCTGCGTCAAGTTGCAGGACAATGTCAGGTTGCCCGCACTAGCACCGCCCCGTGACCGATCAGCCCAGCGCACGCACCACAAACGCCAGCACAGCCCCCGGCAGCTCCTTGATGAAAAAGGCGCTGGCCTGGGGTTTGGGCCTGGGTTTGCTGGCCTGGCTGCTGTCGCGCACCCCTTTTGACCAGGTTGCGCAAGCCTTTCAGCGGCCAGACTGGGCCACCTGGCTGCTCACCCTGGGCGGTTTGCTGATCAGCTACGTGCTTCGGGCGGCACGCCTGCAAGTGGTCTTGAACCTGGAAGGGCATCACAAGGCACCCCACCGCTGGCTGGGCGTGCGCACTGATGCCTTGCGGGTGATCCTGATGCACAACGCGGCCATCAACCTGCTGCCCATGCGCGCGGGCGAGCTCAGCTTCCCCTGGCTGGCTTCGCGCGAGTTGGGCATGCCGGTGGCGCGCGCGGTGGCCTGCCTGCTGTGGATGCGTGTGCAGGACGTGATCGTCCTCGCGTTCCTGGGTCTCTTGTTGTGGCCAGGCCTGCCGCTTTGGGTGCGCATCGCGGGCTTCGCGGGCATGGCCGCTGGCTGGCTGGCCTTGGGGCAGCTGTCGCGCCGCTGGTTCGAGCGCCATGCGGGCGAAACACAAGCCTCCAGCAAGCTGGCCGGCTTGATGCTCAAGCTGCGGCAGGCCCTGCTGGAGCCCGAACACCACCACCCATTGGCCTGGCTGGCCACGCTGGCCAACTGGAGCCTGAAACTCGCCGCTGGCGCTTTCCTGTTGTCTGCCGTCAGCACCGCGCCCTGGCTGACCTCATGGGCTGGCGCTTTGGGTGGAGAATTGGCGGCCATCGTCCCCTTGCAGGGCCCTGCGGGTTTCGGCACGTACGAAGCCGGCGTCTGGGCCGGCATGGCTGCCCATCTTCCCCCACAATCGACGGCCCTGGCCCATGCCGTGAGTGCGGCACTGGCCCTGCACGTCTGTTTCTTGCTGTGCGCTGTCCTGGCGGGCGCACTGGCATCTGTCTTGACCTGGGCCAACAAGCCTCGTCTGCGTCAGGGTACGCCCTCTGCTCGTCTGCCTGATTGAGCGCGGGCGGGTTTGTTTGCTAGAAAGTGAAGTCATGAATGTTGCCGCGACGGCCCAGCCCGTCTCTACCGATGCCGTGCCCAACCACCGTCTGTCCGTGGTGGTGCCGATGTACAACGAGGTCGACAACGTCGAGCCCTTTGTCACGGCCATGCACGAAGCGCTGGGCGACTACCCCTTCGACTGGGAACTCATCATCGTCAATGACGGTAGCCGCGATGGCACCCAGAAGGCGCTGGATGAGCAGGCTCGTTTGCGCGGGCCCCATGTTCGCCCCATCCACTTGTGGCGCAACTTCCGTCAGACGGCGGCCATGCAAGCCGGCATCGATGCCGCACGTGGTGATGTCATCGTGACGCTGGATGGCGACCTGCAGAACGACCCCAAGGACATCCCCAAGCTGGTGGCGCGCCTGCTGCGCGAAGACCTGGACCTGGTGGCGGGCTGGCGTCAGAACCGCCAGGATGGCCTGTGGCTGCGCAAGGTGCCCTCGCGCATTGCCAACCGCCTGATCCGCAAGATCACGCAACTGGAGTTTCAGGATCTGGGTTGCAGCCTGAAGGCCTACCGCGCCAGCGTGCTCAAGCGCGTGAGCCTGTATGGCGAGATGCACCGATTCATCCCCGCGTGGATGGCCACGGTGACATCGCCTGCGCGCATGGCCGAAGAACCGGTGAGCCACCATGCCCGTACACGAGGCGAATCCAAGTACGGCATTTCGCGCACGCTGCGTGTGGTGCTGGACTTGCTGGCGGTGAATTTCTTCTTGCGTTTCTCCGGGCGTCCGGGCCACTTCTTTGGTGGCGTGGGCTTAGGCGTAGGGCTGGTGGGTGGCCTGATCCTGAGTTACCTGGCCGTGCTGAAAATGCTCGGCCAGAACATCGGCGGGCGACCGCTGCTCTGGCTGGGTTTCTTTTGCGTGCTGGGTGGGTTGCAGTTCCTCACCACAGGCGTGCTGGCCGAGTTGCTGATCCGCATTTACTACGACCGTGGCGAAGTGGCGCCGTATCACACCAGTGAAGCGCCCCAGCTGCATGCCGACACCGCATGGCATCAGTCGCATTGACGTTGTTTGTTGTTGTCATTGACCACACACCATGAACCAACCCACAAATGCATTAGTTGTATCCACTGGCGCTGCACCAGTGGCCAAACGCCCATCAGGACAACGCTGGCCCAAGATCTGGGGCCCACGCATGTGGAAGCTGCTGGCACTGGTCGCAGTGCTCTTTGTGTACCGGCTGTGGGTGGTCAAGCACTCGGGCATCTCGCTGTTCTTTGACGAGGCCCAGTATTGGGACTGGTCCAAGCACCTGGCCTGGGGTTATTTCTCCAAGCCACCCTTGATCGCCGGGCTGATCTGGTTGAGCACGGCGCTGTTCGGTTCAGGCGTGCTGGGTGTCAAGGCCATCGTGATGCTGCTCTACCCTGCCACGGCCTTGAGCATGGTCGGGCTGGCGCGCGCGCTGTGGCCAACCAGCAGCGGCGTGCGCACCGGCATGGTGGCCGGCGCCTTGTTCATGACCATCCCCATGGTGGGCCTGATGGGCATGTTCGCCTCGACGGACGCGCCCTTGATCTTGTGCTGGACACTGGCCTCGTGGGCCTTGTGGCGCGCGCAGGTCACCAACCGCATGAGCCACTGGGTGCTGCTGGGCCTGGTGTGTGGCGTGGGCCTGATGGGCAAGTACACCATGGCGGCGTTTGCCTTGACCGCGGTCTGGACCTTGTGGGCCGTGCATGGCCCCGAGCGTGGTGTGTTCCGGCTCGGCCCCTGGGTGGCCGCCGTCATCGCGCTGGCCCTGCTGTCGCCCAACCTGATCTGGAATGCGCAGAACGGCTTCCCGACCATGCAGCACACGGTCGAGCTGACTGCGCAATCCGACCGTTCGGGTGGCATCCTGCCGACGCTGGTGTTCCTGGCCGGACAAGTCCTGATGCTGGGCCCCCTGGCCGTGATCGCAGGCCTTTGGTTGTTCAAGCGCACACCGGCCCCCAACAACCCCAATACCGCCCCGACCAGCCAGTGGGCATCGTCCAGCCAGATGATGCCGCCCAGCCAGTGGAAGAACTCCACCCAGGCCCAGCCATCCAGCCAACCGGGCACCACGGCAGATGGCACGCCCGCCAAACGCCCGGTGGTGCGCAACTCGGCCTACTACCTGGCATCGGTGTCGAGCTACCGCTTCCTGTGGGCCATGAGCCTGCCGCTGCAGATCGTCGCCATCGTGCAGGCGCTGTATGCCGATGCCCACGTGAACTGGGCTGCGCCATCGATGGTGGGCTTCACGCTGCTGATCGCCTCGCGTCTGAGTCAACCGCTGGTGCCCCTGGCCTCGCGTCGCCCGACAGGCTGGCTGGTGGCCGTGCTGGCCACCAACCTGGTGCTGACGTCCATCACCCTGCACCTGCGCGACATCGTCGGGCCGACACTGACCTCCAAGCTGGATGTGCTGGTGCGCATGCGTGGCTGGCAGGAGGCGTTTGCCGATCTGGCCCCCGAGCTGGAAGACCCCATCGTCACCGGCCTGCCGGTGCTGACCGACTCGCGCCTGCTCATCACCGAAGCGGCCTACCACTGGCGCCGCTACAACGTGAAGACGCTGGCATGGAACCCCAAGGGCCTGCGTCAGGACCACTACGAGATGACGCGCAGCCTGCCCAACAAGGTGGGTGCCGATGTGCTGCTGCTGACCAGCAACCCCAAGCCGGACGAGATCACCAAGCGCTTTGCCATCATCCGCCCGCTGAAATCGACCAAGATCGCGGTGGGGCCTGATCGCAACGTTGAAATGCACCTGTTCTTCCTGCGCGGCTTCCTGGGCTATGACCAGAAGAGCTACCTGGAACAAAGTGGTGCGGACAAACCTTATTCGACTGATGGACAGTGAGTTCCGGCGTCGTTCAAGGCGCCATCACGAAGCAGACAACCCGGATGAGCTGGACACCCGGCTGATCTGGGCTGGCCTGTTTTTTTCGCTGGCGATCTTTGCCCAGTTCCCGGGGCTGGACTTGCTGGTGTCCGTGAACTACTACAGCGCCGAGCGCGGCTTCTTTCACCGCGATGACGCCCTGGTGCGTGCGCTGTATGACTGGACGCCCTGGCTGGGCCGCGGCCTGATCGTCGCCCTGGCGCTGTTTGCCTTGCTGGCCCCCTGGATTGCACGCCTGTTCCAGAAGCTGGGCCGCACAGAGCTGGCAAGCCGCAGCACGGGTGCCTGGCGCCACCTGGCCACCGTATCCGTCTGCGCGGCGCTGCTGGGCAATGGACTGGTAGTGGAAGGGCTTTGCAAGGGCCTGATGGGGCGCCCTCGCCCTGTCCAGGTTGAGCAGTTCGGCGGGCAGGAGGTCTACCACGGCCCCTTCAACCCCGGCGATGACACCACCCACCACCGCAGCTTTGTCAGCAGCCACGCGGCAGCCGGTTTCGCCTTGATGAGCCTGGGGCTGACCTGCGGCCCGGTCTGGCGCCGCCGCTGGCTCTTGATCGGCACCGTTGCTGGTGGCATTGTGGGCATGGGCCGCATGATGCAGGGGGGGCACTTCCTCAGCGACATCATCTTTGCCTTCTACGCCATATGGTTATCGTGTGAACTGGTAGCCTGGGCCGACCGACGACGTCTTTCCCGTTCGACATCATGAGTTCCGCCAACACTGTTTCGTACGACTACGACCTGCAGGACGCCACCGGCGCCACCTGCACCGCTCACGCCTGGGCCAAGGTGCCCGCACCCCTGAGCGCCGATGCCAAAGCCGAGATCAAGACGCGCATCAAGACCCTGCTGAAAGAGCGCAACGCCGTGCTGGTGGCCCACTACTACGTGGACGGCGACCTGCAGGACCTGGCGCAGGAAACCGGTGGCTGCGTGTCGGACTCGCTGGAGATGGCGCGCTTTGGCCGTGACCACAGCGCCCAGACCCTGATCGTGGCGGGGGTGAAGTTCATGGGCGAATCGTCCAAGATCCTCAGCCCTGGCAAGCGCGTGCTGATGCCCGACCTGGACGCCACCTGCTCGCTGGACCTGGGCTGCCCTGCCGAAGACTTCATCAAGTTCTGCGACGCGCACCCGGATCGCAAGGTCGTGGTCTATGCCAACACCAGCGCGGCGGTCAAGGCCCGCGCCGACTGGATGGTGACGAGTTCGTGTGCCCTGTCCATCGTCAAGCACCTCAAGGACCAGGGCGAGAAGATCCTGTGGGCGCCAGATCGCCACCTGGGCCGCTACATCCAGAAGGAAACCGGCGCCGACATGCTGATGTGGAACGGCGCCTGCATCGTGCACGACGAGTTCAAGGGCCTGGAGCTGGACCTGCTCAAGAAGGACCACCCCAAAGCCCTGGTGCTGGTGCACCCCGAGTCGCCCGAGAGCGTGGTGGCCCAGGCCGATGTGGTCGGCTCGACCTCGCAGCTGCTCAAGGCCGTGGTCGAGTCCGACGCGCCCGAGTTCATCGTGGCCACCGACAACGGCATCCTGCACCGCATGCGCCAGATGGCACCCAGCAAGGTGCTGATCGAGGCACCGACCGCCGGCAACAGCGCCACCTGCAAGAGCTGCGCACACTGCCCCTGGATGGCCATGAACGGCCTGCAGGGCGTGCTGGACTGCCTGGAAAAAGGCACGGGCGAGATCGCCGTGGATGAAGCCATCCGTGTGAAAGCCCACGGTTGCATCGACCGCATGCTGGACTTCGTCGCGAAGAACCCCGCAGCCATCAGCAAGCCCGCGCAAGGTTTCGTGCCCCATATCGGCGCGGCCTGATCCCCTGATTGCGGCTTGACCGCCCTCCGTTCGACTTCTCCCCGATATCGCTCCACCATGTTCGACCACAACGAGACCCTGCAAGAAGCCCGTGAGCGCAATGTGCGCGATGCCCTGTTCGAGGACGTGGGCGTGTGCGACTGGACGGCGCAACTGGTGCCCGCAGGCCAGCGCGTGAAGTCCCGCCTGATCGTGCGCGAAGAGGCCGTGTTGTGTGGCCGCGAGTGGTTCGAGGCCTGCCTCTTCAAGCTCGACCCGAAAGCCACCATCACCTGGGCCTATGCCGAAGGCGCGCTGATGGCGCCCGACACCGAGGTCTGCCGGATCGAATGCGATGCGCGCGCCATGCTCACGGCCGAGCGCCCCGGCATCAACTTCCTGCAGACCCTGTCGGCGGTGGCCACCCTCACCCACCGCCACATGAAGGCCATTGAAGGTGCTTCGCCCAACCCGCGTGGCTGCGTGGTGCTGGACACCCGCAAGACCCTGCCTGGCCTGCGTCTGGCCCAGAAATACGCGGTGCGCGTCGGTGGTGGCGCCAACCAGCGCCTGGCCCTGTACGACGGCATCCTGATCAAGGAGAACCACATCGCCGCCGCTGGCAGCGTGACAGCTGCCGTGAAGAACGCGCAGGCCCTGGTGGCGGCCCAGCCCTCGCCCCAGCGCGAGCAGATCACCATTCAGGTCGAAGTGGAAAACCTCGCCGAGCTGCGCGAAGCCCTGGCCGCGGGCGCCGTCAGCGTCCTGCTGGACAACTTCGACTACGACATGATGCGTGCGGCCGTGGCCATCAACCAGGAAATGGCCAAGGGCGAGGCGCTGCTGGAAGTGTCTGGCGGTGTCACCCTGGACCAGTTGCGCGACATCGCCGTCACCGGTGTGGACCGCATCTCGATCGGCAAGCTCACCAAGGATGTCAAGGCCGTGGATTTTTCGCTGCGCGTACTGGAGCGCATCGGCGCTTGACCCCTCAGCCAGGCGCCCGGGCGGCGCCAGTCAACAAAGGGGCCAACATGGCCCCTTTTTCACGACACAGGACGCCGCGGCTGGGTGACACTGTCCGGTGTAATCCATCGAGATGGACACTGTCATGCCCACCGATTTCACGACGCTGCACAACTACTACGAAAAGCAGGTGGTCGACCTGGTTCTGGACCAGGCCGCCAAGTACCCCTTGCTCGACAAGGACCACCTGCCCGACGTGGCCTGCGTGGCACTCAACCGCTTGCCGCCACGCTACATCCGCCACCAGGTGGACCTGGCCTTTCACATGACCGAGAAAGAGCGTCAGGACAGCGAGCAGCTGATCCAGGATGCGGTCAAGTTTGCCTATGAGTTCGTGCAGGCCCGCTACGCGATGCGCGCTCGAAGGTAAGCCCACCCCCTACGCGCTTCGCGCGCCCCCTCAAGGGGGCGCCGCTGGTGGACCGGCAAAGCCGGATCCACGGCGGTCGCTGGGTTGGCAGGCGGCCAATCAAGGCAGCCAGGCGTCCTTCTTCTTCGGTTTTTTGCACAGGATGGTCGGGAAGCTGACCGGCAAGGTGCGCGGGTAGTCGCGGCTGAAGTGCAGGCCGCGGCTTTCCTGGCGCGACAGGGCCGAGCGCACGATGAGTTCGGCGCAGTCCACCAGGTTGCGCAACTCCAGCAAGTCGCGGCTCACACGGAAGGCGGCGTAGTAATCGTCGATCTCGCTGCGCAGCAGCTTGATGCGGTGCAAGGCACGCTCCAGGCGGCGCGTGGTGCGCACGATGCCCACGTAGTTCCACATCACCAGGCGCAGCTCGTCCCAGTTGTGGGCGATGACCACTTCCTCGTCGGCATCCGTCACCTGGCTTTCGTCCCAGTCGGGCACCTTGGGCGCCGTCGCGGGGATCTGGCCTTGCACGTCTTCTGCACAGGTGCGGCCCAGCACCACGCACTCCAGCAGCGAGTTGCTGGCCAGGCGGTTGGCGCCATGCAGGCCGGTGTAGGTGGTCTCCCCCACGGCATACAAGCCGGGCAAGTCGGTGCGGCCATGCAGGTCGGTCACCACGCCACCGCAGGTGTAATGCGCTGCGGGCACCACCGGGATCGGTTGCTTGGCGATGTCGATGCCCAAAGACAGGCAACGCGCGTGGATGGTCGGAAAGTGCTCTTTGAGGAAGGCTTCGCCCAGGTGCGTGGCGTCCAGCCAAACGTGGTCGACGCCGTGCTTTTTCATCTCGAAGTCGATGGCGCGGGCCACGATGTCGCGCGGGGCCAGTTCACCCCGTTCGTCGTGGTCTTGCATGAAGCGCGTGCCATCGGGCAGGCGCAGGATACCGCCCTCGCCGCGCAGGGCTTCGGTGATCAGGAAGCTGCGCTCTTGCGGGTGGTACAGGCAGGTGGGGTGGAACTGGATGAACTCCATGTTGCCAACCCGGCAGCCCGCGCGCCAGGCCATGGCGATGCCGTCGCCCGTCGATGTCTCGGGGTTCGTGGTGTAGCGGTAGACCTTGCCGGCACCACCTGTGGCCAGCACGACAGCAGAGGCCGCCAAGGTCTCGACCCGGTGGGTTTCGATGTCCAGGGCGTAGACGCCATGGCAGCGCTGCGAGGCCTGCTGCTCCTGGGTGGACTTCTTGAGGTGGCGGTTGGTGATCAGGTCGATCGCCATCCATTTCTCGCGCAGCTGGATATTGGGGTGGCGCTTGACCTCGGCCAGCAGCACGTCGTGGATGGCCTTGCCGGTGGCGTCCGCCGCGTGCGCAATGCGGCGCACGGCATGGCCGCCCTCGCGGGTCAGGTGCAGGCCCAGGGGGCCATCGGGGTCCGGTGAAAACGGCACGCCACGGCTCACCAGCCATTCAACGGCCTGGGCGCTGTGGCGGGCAATGAATTCGGCGGTGTGCTCGTCCACCAGCCCGGCGCCAGCCTCCTGCGTGTCGCGCACATGCGAGGCAATGCTGTCGTCACTGCCCAGCACGCCGACGATGCCGCCTTGTGCCCAGGCCGTGGCCGCCTCTTCAAGCTGGCGCTTGGCCAGCACGATGACCGGCTGGGTTTCCGCCAGGTGCAACGCCACCGTCAGGCCAGCCAGACCGGCTCCGATGATGACAACAGGCAAGGACGAATCCGACGCAGCAGACATAGATACTCGCGGCCGTGAGGCAAAGGGTAGACGCCGATTCTATCGCCGCGGCTTCCCGCACCTGGATAGTCAAAAACGCCCCCGCGCAAGGCTGGGTATTCCTGATCCATCATTTATTGCAAGCACAGGAAGAAATGGGTTAGCCTGCCTATCGGACCAATTGACCAGCTTGAAACACTCGCCCTAGCCGCTGACATGACGAGCGCAATGCAAGCATCCAGGCAGAACCTCTTTCGGTTCTCGCTGTATGTCTGGCTGACGATAGCCATGTTTGCGGTGGTGGTCGTGAGCTTCGTGGTCTATGTTCGAGCCGAAAAGCGGATTGACCGTGCCAATGAAGTGCGCGTTCAATCGCTGGCCCTGTCCGACGAATTGCGCAGGTCCTCCGATGACCTGACGCGCATGGTGCGCATCTATGTGGCAACAGGCAAGCCCATCTTCAAGCAGCACTATCAGGAAATTCTGGACATCCGAGATGGCAAGGCACCTCGCCCGGTCGACTACCAGAATGTCTACTGGGAGTTGGTCACGCCAGACAACCAACGCCCACGGCCCATGGGGCCGGCCATACCCTTTCTGAAGTTGCTGCAAGAGGCAGGGTGCACCGAAGAAGAATTCGCCAAACTGGCGCAGGCCAAGGCCAATTCAGATGCCCTGGCCCGGACCGAGTTTGCAGCGATGGCCCTGCTTGAATCGAGCCATCCGCCCACAGCGGCGCATCAGGCCAAAGCCCAGGAGATGGTGACCAATGAGGCCTACCAGCAGGCCAAGGCCGAGATCATGCTGCCGATCAGCGAGTTCAACAGCCTGGTGGCCGCACGGACACTGAGGGCTGTCCGGGATGCAGAAGGCCATGCCACCGTCATGCGGGTGGTGTTCATCGTTCTGACCACCATTCCCATGTTGCTGCTGTGGCAGATACGCCAGAGTCTGCAGGCGATTCTGGGGGGGAGCGTGACCGACGTGTTCAAGAGCATCGAGCGCCTGGGGCGTGGCGACTTCTCCAGCGTCATCCCCGTTGCCAAAGGCATGGAGAACAGCGTGCTGGGTTGGCTGTTCACGATGCGGCTGAATCTGGCGCAGCTTTATGCGCAGCGCAAGGACGCCGAGGACGCCGTGCGGCAGTCAGAACAACGCTTCCATCAGGCACTGGATGACATGATGGAAGGCTGCATGCTCATTGGCTTTGACTGGACGATCCTGTATGTCAATGAAGCTGGCGCGCAGTACGCCCAGCGCCAGCGTGCCGAGCTCATGGGGCACAAGCTGATGGCCGTCTTCCCGGGTATCGAGCAGTCGGATGTCTTTGCGCTGTACCGCCAGGTCATGGATGAGCGGACCCCGCTGCGCCAGGAGGTGAGCTTTCAGTTCCCCGATGGCAGCGTCAGGTGGTTCGAGCTGTGCGTGACGCCGACCCAGGAAGGCATCAGCTCCTTGGGGCTGGATATTTCCGAGCGGCGCCAGCTGGCCCAGCGCCAGGAGATCGCGACCGCGCAACTGGAGCGGCAGGTGGCCGAACGCACGGCCGATCTGCAAGCGGCGCTCGATGCGGTGCGCCAGTCCAGCGCGGCCAAGTCGACGTTTCTCTCTGGCATGAGCCATGAGCTTCGCACGCCGATGAACGCGATCCTGGGCTTCTCGCAATTGCTGCAGATGCAGGCCATGCCGGACAGACAGAAGGGCATGGTCACCGAGATCTACCGGGCCGGCCAGCATCTCCTGGCCCTGATCGACGACCTGCTGGACCTGACGCGCGTCGAATCAGGCAAAGTACCCTTGTCGATCACGCCCGTAGCCCTGGCCGATGTGGTCAAGGAAGCCCTGAGCATGGCGCAAGCTCACATCGAGCGCATGGGCATCGAGCTGGTGAACCATTGCGCGCCGCAAGCCTGCGTGCTGGCTGATGCGGTTCGCCTCAGGCAGGTCATCGTGAACCTGTTGACCAACGCCGCGAAGTACAACCGCGAGCATGGGCGGATCACCATCGACACGGCAGTGACCGACAAGCATGGCTTGCGCTTGTCCATCAGCGATACAGGCCAGGGCATCGCGCCAGAACAAATGCCCTTCCTGTTTCGCACCTTCGAACGATTGGGCGCAGAGCGATCGGGCATACAGGGCAGCGGCATCGGGCTGGCGCTGTCCAGGCAGTTGACCGAGTTGATGGGGGGCACGATCGGGGTGTCATCCAAGGTGGGCGAAGGCAGCACCTTCTGGATTGAGTTGCCTCAGGCCCGACCCGGTGCCACCACGGATGGGGCAACTGTGCCGCACCTTGAGGACGCGCACTCAAAAGGACCGCTGGAGGTCCTCTACATCGAGGACAACCCGGCCAACCTCAAGGTCGTCGAGCACATGTTCACCTTGCGTCCTCACTGGCAGCTGTCCACAGCCGAGACCGGTCCTGCCGGGCTGGCACAAGCCCGAAGCAGGCCACCGGATGTCATCTTGCTGGACATCCACCTGCCGGGCATGGATGGCTACGAGGTCCTGCAGGCCTTGCGCTCAGACAGCCGAACCCGGTCCATACCGGTCATCGCCTTGTCGGCCGATGCCATGCCCGAACAGGTGGAGCGTGGGCTGCAAGCGGGTTTTCAGGCCTATCTGGCCAAACCGCTGGATCTGCAGCAACTGCTGGCCACATTGGATGTGCAGGCGGGGCAGACCGTCTACCCTTAGTTGCAGCGGTCCTTGCCACACAGGTGCTGGCAAAACGCACAACCCTTGACCGGCAACCAGGCCGGGAAGTTGTAGTAACGCCGGTTGACCTCGGCCATCACCACGTCCCTGTAGATCCCGTAGTGGAAGTTGACGCCCTCGACCGCGTAGAAGGCGGCGCCATCTTGCTGGAAGGTGAGCAAACGGACCTGATCAAAGTAGGGCCGGTAGTCTTCGACGGACGGTTCGCGCGTGGCCATGACGCGGATGGTCTTGCCCTCGAGTTGGCTGTAGTCCACGATCAGGTCGTCCTGGCGGGCGTGCACGCTGCCCATGCCCAGCACAGGCACATGGACTTTGGCCGCATAGCCAAAGATGGCCGCAGACGAATAGCCATTGGACGCGAGCACCACGCCAGGCGCCCTCACCTGCTGCACCATCTGCTCGCTGCGCGCGGCCTCGACCAGGCGGTGGTAATACCTGAAATGCTGCCATTGGTGCAGGCCCAGCACCGCCAGCGCTACAGAGGCCACCAGGTGCAGGGCCAGGATCACGGCCAGGCCCTTGGCCGTGCGGATCATGGCCTTCTCGTCAGGCAGGGCCAGGGCGATCAGCACGAAGATGAAAGGGTAAAAACCCATCACCCAATGCAGGCCAATGACCTTCTTGGCCGACATCAGCCCGAACAGCAGCAAGGGCACCACGGCCATGCAGGCCAGCAGAGCGTGGCGACGGCTGACCTGCCCCAATGCCTGGCGATGCCGCCAGCCCACCCACAGCAGCACGGGGCTGATCAGGTAGACCATCATGCCCACATAGCTGAGCACCGTGTCCCACGAGGCCACCGCGTCTTCATTGCGGTTGAAGACGTTGAACATGATGTTGGTCCAGCAGTGGTTCAGGTTCCAGGCCACGTTGACCGTCGCCCCCGGCAAGGCGAACAGCACCATGACGAACAAGCCACGCCAGTGAGACCGCGCAAACAGAAGGAAGTAGGCCACGTAGGCCAGGCCCAGCAGCACGGCAAAGTACTTGGACAGGAAGGCAGCGCCCATGAACAGGCCACTGAGCGCATACAGCTTGTGCAGCGCCCAACCCGAGCGGCCTTGTTCGGCAGCCTGCTCGGCGCGCACCATGGCAGCGGCTGACCACGCGGCCCACAAAATCAAGGGTGAATCGGTGGTGATCAGGGCATTGAGCCAATTCACCGGCGCCAGCCAGTACAAGAGCACGGCCCAGGCCGCACGCTCGCGGCTGACGGGCGACCAGGCCCACCACATGGCCCAGCCCACACCCAATGGCAGCAAGGTGGCGGGCAAGCGAACGGCCCAGGCCACATCCCCAAACAGCGGGCGCATGGCGGCAATCCACCAGGCCACCATGGGCGGGTGGTCGTAATAGCCGTAGTCCAGGAAGCGCGCCCACCAGTAGAACAGGGCCTCGTCGCCGGTCAGGGGCAAGGCGGCTGATACCCACAAGCGCCAACCCAGCGAGGCCAAGGCGACCAGCCACAGCCATTTCATAGGCGAGCGCAGTAGCAAAGAAGGGGATTCCGGCGAGGGGGAAGCGGACAGGGCAGACGTCATAAGCCCCGCGATTCTAGGTTCTTGGCGCGCGGCCTAGAATCTGTGCGCGACAAGACACCGGACACCAACGAGGAACCACCATGCGCTGGCAAGGCAACCGAGAAAGCGACAACGTTGAAGACGTGCGTGATGACGCTGGCGGTGGCGGCGGGCCCGGCATGTCCTTCGGGGGGCGCGGCATCGGGCTGGGCTCGGTGGCCATTGCCCTGGTGGCCAGCTACTTCCTGGGCGTGAACCCGATGACGGTGCTCAATTTGCTGGGCGGCGGATCGGGTGGCGTGCCTGCCAGCAACCCGGCCGCTCGCCCACACGCCCCCGCCAACGACGAACAGACCAAGTTCGTGCGCACCGTTCTGGCCGACACCGAAGATGTATGGCATCAGCTATTCAAGGAAGCCGGCGGCGAGTACCGTGACCCCAAGCTGGTGTTGTTCCGTAGCGCCGTGCCGACTGCCTGCGGACGCGGTGAGGCGGCGACCGGCCCCTTCTACTGCCCCGGCGACCAGAAGGTCTACATCGACCTGGACTTCTACGACGTGATGCGCGACCGCCTGGGTGCGCCGGGTGACTTTGCCCAGGCGTATGTCATCGCACATGAAATCGGCCACCATGTGCAGAACCTGGTGGGCACATCGGCCAAGGTCGATGCCATGCGCCAGCGCGTCAGCAAGGTGCAGTACAACGCCCTGAGTGTGCGCCTGGAGTTGCAGGCCGACTGTTATGCCGGTGTGTGGGCCAACCATGCGCAAAAGGCCCGCCAGATCATTGAAGCCGGTGATGTGGAGGAAGCCTTGAACGCGGCCTCGCAAATTGGCGACGACACCTTGCAACGCCATGCCACCGGCCATATCTCCCCCGAGAGCTTCACCCATGGCAGCAGCCAGCAGCGCGTGACTTGGTTCAAACGCGGGATGGACTCGGGTGACATGAACCAGTGCAACACCTTTGCCAAAGACGCCGTCTGATCGGCCACACCAACCATAACGGAGACAACCCCATGCAAGCCTGGACCTGTAGCGAACTGAGCGGCCCCGATGCCCTGACCTGGCAGGAAAGCCCGACACCCGAGCCCGGCAAGGGCGAGGTGCGCATTGCCATCAAGGCAGCCAGCCTGAACTTCCCTGACCTGCTGATCGTGCAGGGCAAGTACCAGATGCGCCCACCCCTGCCCTTTGTGCCCGGCGCCGAATTCGCCGGTGTGGTTGAAGCGGTGGGCGAAGGCGTCAAACACCTGGCCGTGGGCACGCATGTGGCGGGCTTTGCCGGCACGGGTGGTTTCGGCACTCACACGGTGGCGCCGGCTGCCATGCTGATGCCCCTGCCCCCGGCGTTCTCGTTTGAAGATGCCG
Source organism: Aquabacterium sp. (assembly GCF_016195855.1). GTDB lineage: Bacteria > Pseudomonadota > Gammaproteobacteria > Burkholderiales > Burkholderiaceae_C > Aquabacterium. Next base: position 78,818 of record NZ_JACPYU010000014.1, on the reverse strand, counting down.
CGGCCTTCCTGTGCACCTATGGCACCACCTATCACGGTCTGATGGACCGCGCGGCCTTGAAGGCGGGGGAAACCGTGCTGGTGCTGGGTGCCGCAGGTGGCGTGGGCACCGCTGCCATCCAGATTGCCAAGGCTGCTGGTGCCAAGGTGATCGCTGCCGCCTCCACCGACGAGAAGTGCGCGCTGTGCCGCGAACTGGGTGCCGACGCCAGCATCAACTACACCACGCAGAACCTGCGTGACGAGCTCAAGACCCTGACCGAAGGCAAGGGCCCCGATGTGGTCTATGACCCCGTGGGCGGCGACTTGACCGAGCAGGCCTTCCGCTCCATTGCCTGGCGCGGCCGCCACCTGATCATCGGCTTTGCCAATGGCCCCATCCCCGCCCTGCCCCTGAACCTGCCGCTGCTCAAGGGCGCGTCGGTCATGGGCGTGTTCTGGGGAGAGTTCGCCAAACGCGAGCCGCAGAACAACGCTGCCTGCCTGATGCAACTGGCCGCCTGGTACATGGAGGGCAAGATCAAGCCCGTCATCGAGCACAAGCTACCCATGTCGCAACTCAAGGAGGCGTTTGCGCTGATGGGCTCGCGCCAGGTGCGCGGCAAGGTCGTGCTGGTCAACGGCTGATCAACAACAGTTCAAGCACAGGGAGCCGCGCATGAGCGACACATCCAACTACACACCGCCTGCCGTCTGGACCTGGAACAAGGCCAACGGTGGGCAGTTTGCGAGCATCAACCGACCGATCGCGGGCCCAACCCACGACAAGGAACTGCCGGTGGGCAAGCACCCGCTGCAGCTGTACTCGCTGGCCACACCCAATGGCGTCAAGGTCACCGTGATGCTGGAGGAGTTGCTCGCGCTGGGCCACAGCGGCGCGGAGTACGACGCCTGGCTGATCTCGATCAACGAGGGCCAGCAGTTCGGTAGCGGCTTCGTGGCCGTCAACCCCAACTCCAAGATCCCCGCACTGATGGACCACAGTGGTGCCACGCCGGTGCGGGTGTTCGAGTCCGGCGCGATCTTGCTGTACCTGGCAGAAAAGTTCGGCGCCTTTTTGCCCACCACCATGCCCCAGCGGGCCGAGTGCCTGTCCTGGTTGTTCTGGCAGATGGGCAGCGCGCCTTTCCTGGGTGGGGGCTTTGGCCACTTCTATGCCTACGCGCCCATCAAGATCGAGTACGCCATCGACCGCTATGCGATGGAGGTCAAGCGCCAATTGGATGTGCTCAATCGCCGTCTGGCCGAGAGCCCTTACCTGGCGGGTGATGAGTACACGATTGCCGACATCGCTGTCTGGCCGTGGTATGGCGCACTCGTCAAAGGCCAGATCTACGGTGCCGGCGAGTTCCTGCAGGTTCAGGACTACACCCATGTCGTGCGCTGGGCCGACCAGATCGCCCAACGCCCTGCTGCGCAACGCGGCCGCAAGGTCAACCGGACCTGGGGCGAGCCCTCCAGCCAGTTGCCCGAACGCCATGACGCCAGCGACTTCGACAAGCTGCCCACATGATCACGCTCTACGACTGCGCCACGGCGCCCAGCCCGCGTCGCGCCCGCATCCTGCTGGCTGAAAAGGGCATCGTGCACAAGACGGTGCAGGTGGACCTGCGCGCGGGCGAGCAACTTAGCGAGTCCTTCCGCAAGGTGAACCCGCAATGCACAGTGCCTGCCTTGCGCACCGAAGAAGGCCTGATCCTGACGGACAACGCGGCGATCACGGCCTACCTGGAAGCGCGTTACCCGAACCCGCCGCTGCTGGGCGAGACCCCGGCCGAAAAGGCCGAGGTCGCGAGCTGGAACTGGCATGTGGAGTTTGAAGGCCTGCTGGCGATTGCCGAGGCCTTTCGCAACAGCACGCCGGCCATGGCCAACCGCGCACTGCCCGGGCCCGTGAACTACCCGCAGATCCCGGAGCTGGCGCAGCGCGGGCTGGCGCGCGTGCAGCAGTTCTTCGTGGAACTCAACGCGCGCCTGGCTGAGCACGAATTCATCGCCACGGAGCGCTTCAGCGTGGCCGACATCACCGCCGTGGTGGCCGTCGACTTTGCGCGCATCGTCAAGGTCAAGCCCGATGAGCAGCACCCTCACCTGCTGCGCTGGCGGGCATCGATGGCGCAAAGGCCATCGATGTCGCTCTGACCAAGGGCGCACACGCCATCAAGGCAAGGGCTTGAGCTCACGGTACACGTGGCTGACGCTCACCTTGTTGGTGGTGTGGCAGGAGAAGCAGTTGGCACTGGGGTCCGAGGGCGTTGCGCCTTGCGCGAAAGTCTCCATCGTGGCGTTGGCCAGGTGATTGGTGCCCACTTCGTTGCCACCGTTCGGTGCGGCGCCCCCGATGGTCCAGGTCGTGCCCAGCTGGAAGTAGTTGCGCCGCACATCCGCTGGATCCAGCTGTGAAATCACGCTGGCATTGGCAGAGATCACCTGTGTGTTCAGCCCAGCCGCATTGGCTGGGTTGCCACCATCGTTGGAGCCCCATGGCTTGGCCCTCAAGACCGCAGCAGCACTGACCGGCGAGCCGGTGATGGCGCTGCCCGTCCAGCTGTTGCTGGTGGTATTGAACGGCCCGGCCGACCCATTGGGCGTGAACAGCCAGCTACCTGACGTGTTCTGCGCGATGGTCTTCAGCCCCGACGTCGAGTTATAGGCATAAGTGGCATTGGGCGCGTTACCCAGGTGCTCGAAGGTGCCCCAGACCATTTCGCCGTGCCCGTTGGTCGAGCCCACCACATGCAGGCCCAGCATGACCAGCTTCAGCGTGGCCTGCCCATTGGGCACCCAGCTGTTGGGGTTGCTCTTGTCAAAGGTCGGCACCACGGCACTGACTTGAACATAGTCGGCCGGGTTGGCCACCGCACTGGCGTCCATCCAGCTCGACTTGGTCTCGATGGCCAAGGCCGTAGGGTCCTTGATCGCGTGCCCCTTGCCTGCCGCAAATGCCACCACGGGGGCGACATCCGCTGCGGTCATGGGGAAGGCCAGGCCTGTGTTGAAGGGGATCACGCCTGCGCCCTGCATCGAGCGGTGATACGCAAACACGTCATTCACGGCGGTGATGTAGTAGATCAAGGCGCCGTTTTGCGACAGCAGCACGCCGCTGTCAGCCTGACCTGGCTCCACATCAATCACATTGCCGGCAGGGTCAATGAAGATGGGGATCTTGCTGATGATCACCTTGCGCGCCTGGATGGCCTCCTTGAACGCCTTCATGGGCACCACCATGGCCGAATGCTCGGGCGTCAACATGGCCCTCGGGCGGATGGCCGGCGTCAGCTTGAGCAGCTTGGGCTTGATCTGCGCGCCCTTCACATCGAAGAGGGCCAAGGTGCCCTGCTCCGTTTTGCGCGCGACAGCGATCTTGGATGCCAGCAGTGTCTTGCCATTGGCCAACTTGATCACGGGCGGCTTCAGCCCGCGTCGCTCGTGCTGGACCTCCACCACTTGCCCGGTGCGCGACATCACGATCGGCAAACCATGCGGTCCCAGTTCCATGGCACGCAGGAACATGTTGATCGGCAACCTGGGCGAATTCTGGATGAAGGTGCGGCGGCCGCTGCTATCCTCAGGGCTGACCGTGAAAAACTGCGGCGAGAACATGATGTGGCTCCCCCCGCCGTAGCTCGCAGGTGCTGGCGACGTCAACCACAAGTACATCTGCTCGGTCCATTGAAAGAAGCCGCAGTTCGGCGCCAGGATCAAGGTGCTGTCGGCGGGTTTGACCACGCCGTTGAGTGACACAGCACCGCTCTCGAAGAAACTCGCGACGGTCGCAGGCGCAATGGGGCAGCCCCCTGACGCGTCGGTTGGTACCGCCTGGGCACGCGCCATCTGGCTGTACCCCAATGTGGCGGCCAAGGCGCCGCAACAAAGACCACACTGAACTTTAGACATCCACGACATGGTTCTCTCCTGAAGGTTGGATCCAATGCCTGCAACAGTCCGGGCTTGCTTGATGAGGCCGTTTGCCTATTGAAGGCTTGCCGCGCCGGTCATGTGGCCAGCGTGGCCGGACTATAGGCCGGGCCAGAAATTTGCGCCCCCCAATGGTTAGGGAGTAGCCGAACATCGCCCCCCTACTGATCGATGAAACAGATGACCAAGGACACCTAGGCTGGATCGGCGCACAGGCGCTAACCTGCGCAACTCCACATCACCTTTTTGTTCGACAAGGAGGGTGCGACCATGGGCTACTGTGACGAGTTCTACAAGAAGGACAACATCCTCGGCTACACCGGCGACTTGATGGACAAGCCCACCGTGTATTTCGCCGACGCGGGTGCCTTGAACCCCAGAACCGTTGAGGTCAATGGGCAGCAGCAGGTGCTGGTGAAATTTGGCCGCATCACGCAAGACCACCCTCACAAGGACAATATTGGCCGAGGCAAGGTGCACGAGTGCTATTCGTACTCCATCTCGAACATCCTGCAAAAGGATGGGCAAGAGCAGGCCCAGGAATGCGTCTATGGCCGGCGCGAACTGAAGACCATCGGCATGAGGGAGAAAGGCGGCGAGGGTGAACACCTTTCATTCCATCGAAGCCGCCACGTTTCGAGTCAGTGACCTCGGGCAACATCGACATTCTGGCGCTGGCCATCACGGCTTTCCCCAACGCGAAGGACAAGGTCCACGAGGACTGATCAGGGCCCGTCAGGAGGCCACGATGCCCAGATCGTGGCGCTTGAGGATCACCGGTTCGCGGGCGCCTTCGGCCACGCGCCGCATCACCGCGGCATGGATCTGATCGCGGTGTGCCGCGTAGATCTTCAAGGGATCGCCTTCATCGGTTCGGCCACGGAAGCAATACGAGAGGATTTCCCGGCCGATGATGGCGCCGATGCCCTCCTCGCCTGTGGGCACCCAGAAGCGGACACTTCCCGATGCCTCATGGAAATAAGGGTCGAAAGACATGTCGCGCTCCAGCAAGGTTGAGTGCGGGAGCATGGCACGAGCGGGGCCAAATGTCTGTGTGCTGCCTCAACTAATCTTCTGTGTGCACACGATCAAGGCTCAAACGGCACAGCCCGCCATGGTGGCTTCATCAAGGCCCGGCGTTTCGGGCATGTCGGGTGCCTCGTGCTGCGACTTGCCCACCGCCACATGGGCTGGCGCCGGCAACTGCACCCCGTTTTTCACGGCCACCACCTCGGCCAGGATGGACAAGGCGATCTCGGCGGGGGTCTTGCTACCGATGTACAGGCCTGCCGGCCCATGCAGCGATTGCAGCGCGGCCTCCGGCACATCGAAGTGCGTGCGCAGGCGCTCCCTGCGGTGCAGGCTGTTGCGGCGCGAGCCAATGGCGCCCACGTAGAACGCATCAGACTGCAAGGCATCGATCAAGGCCAGGTCGTCCAGCTTGGGGTCGTGCGTCAGGGCCACCACCGCGGTGCGGGCATCGGGGCGCAGCCGCTGGACCAGGTCGTCGGGCATCTCGTCGCTGACCGTCACACCAGGCAGGCTCCAGCTCGCGCGCTGCTCTTCACGCGGGTCGCAGACGATGACCTCGAAGCCCACGCTCAAGGCCATCTCGCAGAGGTAACGTGACAGGTCACCCGCGCCGATCACGATCAGGCGCGCTTGCGGCCCCAGGTAGGTGACCAGTTGCCGCTCGTCCATATGGGGCACGCCGTCGCGCCGGCCCGCGCGTAACTCGACCTGGCCGCTGCGCAGATCCAGCACGCGCTCGGTGCTGCGCCGCTGCTGGCAGGCCAACAGCAAGTCGTCGAGCCGGCTGTGCGGTGATACCGGCTCCAGTACCAGCTCGACCGTGCCGCCACACGGCAGACCAAAGCGGTGTGCCTCATCCGCCGAGATGCCATAACGCAGCACGGCGGGTGTGGATGTGGCGCACGCGGCCTGCACGCCGCCTTCGCGGATACGGTGGATGAGGTCGTCCTCGATGCAGCCGCCTGACACCGAGCCCACGGTCTCACCCCGGCCGTTGATGGCCATGAGCGAGCCCGGTGGCCGGGGTGATGAGCCCCAGGTCCGCGCGACAGTGACCAGCACCACGGGCAAACCGGCCGCCTGCCAGCTCACGGCGTTGCGCAAGACCAGGGTGTCGAGGTCTTCCATGGGCTCAGGCCAGCTTGAAAGGCAGGTTGCGCACAGGCTTGCCCGTCAGCTTGGCGATGGCATTGGCAAAGGCGGGCGCCAGGGGCGGCAAGCCCGGCTCCCCCATGCCGGTAGGCGCATCGGCGCTGGGCACGATGTGCACGGCGATCTCAGGCATGTCGGTGATGCGCGGCACCACGAAGTCACCAAAGTTGCGCTGCTGCACCTCACCATCCTTGAGCGTGATGGCCGCACCAGGCAGGCACATGGACAAGCCCATCAGCGCAGCACCCTGCACCTGCGCTTCGATGGTGCGAGGGTTCACGGCCAGGTTGCAGTGCACGCCGCCGGTCACCTTGTGGAGCACAGGCCGACCTTGTTTCACCGAGGCTTCCACCACATAGGCCACCACGGTCTCGAAGGACTCGTGCACGGCCACGCCCCAGGCGCGCCCGGCAGGCAGGCGCTTCTTGCCATAGCCGCTCTGGTCCACCGCCAGCTGCAAGGCGGCACGGTGGCGCGGGTGCTTGTCGCCGAACATCTGCATGCGGTAGGCCACCGGGTCCTGCTTCGTGCTGCGCGCGATCTCGTCGATCAGGGTCTCCATCACGAAGGCGGTATGGGTAGAGCCCACGCTGCGCCACCACAGCACCGGCACGTTGACCTTGGGATGGTGCACGGTCAGGCGCATGGGGATGGGGTACGGCTCGCGCATGCCTTCGGGCGCGGTGGCGTCGATACCGTTCTTCACCATGCCGCCTTCAAACAGCGTCCCCGTGGTGATGGACTGGCCAACCAGCACATGCTCCCAAGCCAGCACCTTGCCCTGCTCGTCAAAGCCGACGCGCGCCTGGTGCAGGTGCATGGGGCGGTAGTAGCCACCACGGATATCGTCTTCACGGCTCCAGACCATGCGCACCGGTACGTTCAAGCCTGCTGCCCGTGCGGCCTTGGCGATCTCGCAGGCCTCGACCACATAGTCACTGGTGCCCACGGCGCGTCGGCCAAAGCCGCCACCGGCCATCTGCACATGCATCGTCACCTGCTCGGGCTTGAGGCCCAGCACGCGTGCGGCCGCATTGCCGTCCACGCCCGGGAACTGCGTGCCCACCCACAGGTCGGCTTTGCCATCCGATATCTGCACCGTGCAGTTCAAGGGCTCCATGGGCGCATGCGCCAGATAGGGGAACACGAACTCGGCGTCGATGTGCCGTGGCGCCTTGTCCATGGGTGCCATGTCGGCATCGAACTGGCGCGGGCCGGTCTGTTTGGCCAGCTCGCGGTACTGGGCCAGTTGCTTGTCGCTGTCGACCTTCTCGACCGAGGCGGTGTCCCACTCCAGCTTGAGGGCATCGCGCCCCTGCTTGGCGGGCCAGTAGCCATCGGCCACCACGGCCACGCCTTCGGCGCCACGGTCCAGTGGCACGCGCAACACGGCCTTCACACCCTTGATGGCGCGGGCGGCGCTGTCGTCCACGGACTTCAGGCGCGCGCCGAACACCGGTGGGTGGGCGACCACGGCGGTCAGTTGGCCGGGCAGATGAACGTCGATGCCGAAGTCCTGGCGACCACTGCTCTTGGCCTTGGCATCCAGGCGGTTGGTGGGCTTGCCGATGAGGCGGAAGTCCTTGGGGTCCTTGAGGGCAATCTTCTGGGGCACAGGCTGGGCCATGGCGGCCTCGGCCAGCTCACCATAAGTCAGCTTCAAGCCGCCTGGGCCAAGCACGGTGCCGGCCTGTGTGCGCAGTGTGGCCACGTCCACCTTCCAGCGCGCGGCGGCGGCGTTCAACAGCATGACGCGGGCACGCGCACCCAGCTCGCGGTATTGCGTGAAGCTGTGCTTGATCGAGTTGGAGCCGCCCGTGAGGTGGATGCCCCAAAGCGGGTCGGCATAGGCCGGGTCACTCGAACCGTGTCGCGCGCGCACCAGGCTCCAGTCGGCATCGAGTTCTTCAGCCAGGATCATGGGCAAGGCGGTCTGCACACCCTGGCCGAACTCCAGCCGGTTGACGACGACGGTGACCTCGCCATTGGGCGCGATCTGCACGAAGGCCGATGGCTGCTGCGTGGGCTTGAGTGCGCCGTCGGCCGGGGTGCTGCCCTGGGCCGCACTGGTCAAGGGGAAGGCACCCAGCGCCAGGCCGCCGATGCCGGCAAGCTTCAGAAAGCTGCGGCGTGGCAGGGTGGTGGCGTCGTCAGGTTGGCTGCGGGCAAGCAGGTGTTGCAGGGCGCGCGGCATCTCGCGTTGGTCGATGTGGCTCAACATGGCAGCTCCTTCAAGCAAGGGCGCGGGCAGCATCGGCCACGGCAGCGCGGATACGGGCATAGGTGCCACAGCGGCAGATGTTGCCGGCCATGGCCGAATCGATCTCGGCAGCACTGGGCTGCTTGCCACGTGGCAGCGATTTGAGGAAGGCCGTCGCGCTCATGATCTGGCCGCTCTGGCAGTAGCCACACTGGGCCACGTCGTGCTTGACCCAGGCCGCGTGCACGGCGGCACCAACACGGTCGTGCCCATCGGTCACCGCCTCGATGGTGGTGATCTTCTTGCCCTCGGCCGCCGCAATGGGCGTGACGCAGGAGCGGATGGCCTGGCCGTCCAGGTGCACGGTGCAGGCGCCGCACAGCGCCGCACCGCAACCGAACTTGGTGCCAGTCATGCCCAGCGTGTCACGCAAGGCCCACAGGATGGGTGTGCCGGGGTCGGTATCGACCGTGTGCTCCCGGCCGTTGACGTTGAGCTTGCTCATGGTGGGTGTCTCTCCGGTTAAGTGGGCGCAGGCAGGGGCGCAAGTAGGCCAATGCGTTGCATGCTAATGAGTTTGGAGTGTGCCCGCCAGTCCCATGATGGGCTTGCCGTTTTTGCGGCTTGTCTTGCCTTTTTCAACGAGTCTTCAGCAGGATGAGGCCCACTCGAAACCGGCACAGGTAAAGTCGCAGACGAGAAACCACGTTCACTGAAAGGCTGGCCATGCCCGTCGACACCTTGGCCCACGCGCTGGGCCAGATTGCCCGAAATGATGGCCGCCATCAAACGGGCATCCCCGAACTGTCCGTCTACCGAAGCAGTGTCAAGACGGAGCCCACCGCTTGCTTTTACACCCTGGGGCTGGCCATTGCGGCACAAGGCGACAAGCAGGTCACCCTCGGGGATCAGGTGATCACCTACGGGCCCGGGCAATCCTTGTTGACCACGGTTGATCTGCCCGTGGTTGCCCATGTCACGCGGGCCAGCCTGGCCCAACCTTATCTGGGCATGCTGCTGACCCTGGACACACGCGCCCTGGTTCAACTGGCCACCGAGATGGACATGCCACCGCTGCCACGTGAGCAGGCGCCACGGGCCATCTCGCTGTGTGCCCTGGAGGCGCCGTTGGTGGATGCCGCCATTCGCCTGGTCCAGTTGCTGGCGCAACCCCAACTCATGGCCCACCTCGCCCCCTTGATCCAGCAAGAGATCATGGTGCGGCTGCTGACAGGCCCTCATGGGCCCTACCTGCGGCAACTGCTGGCCGCGGGCTCACCCAGCCATCAGATCGCCCGCGCCATGGCCTGGCTCAAGCAGCACTTCCGCAACGATGTGCTGATGGATGAACTGGCCGCCACCGCACACATGAGCCCATCCACATTCCGACAACATTTTCGCCAGCTCACGGGCATGAGCCCCGTGCAATACCAGAAGCAATTGCGCCTGCAAGAGGCCAGGCAATTGATGCTCAACCAGGATCTGGATGCCAGCAGCACGGCTGCCCGCGTGGGCTATGAGAGCGCCTCACAGTTCAGCCGTGACTACAGCCGCCTGTTTGGGGCCCCCCCGCAACGCGACATCAAACGCATGCGGGATGCCCAAACCGAGCCGCAGGCTTGAGCCCACCTAAGCCCCCTAAGCCCCCTAAGCCATCTTGCACGCCTGCACGAAGTTCCTCACGGCAGGTGAGGTGTTCTGATGGTGAACGGCCAGCCCCAGCGTGGCAACGGGCGCAGGCCCACTGATGTCGACATAGCTGACACCCACGACATGGATCTGGGACAGCGAGGCCGGCACGATGGACACGCCCATCTCTGCCGCAACCAGGTTGATCACCGACGCCAGCTGGGGCGCTTCCTGCCCCAGGCGTGGCTCGAACCCCGCGGCCGTGCAGGCCTGGATCACCGCGTCATACAGGCTCAAGCCCACCGAGCGGGGAAACAGCACGAAAGGCTCATGAGCCAGGCGGCTCAGCTCGATGCGCTTGCGCCCCGCCAAGGGGTGCGATGAAGGCAGCGCCACCTTCATGGGCTCGTCCTTGAAGCGCAGCACATCCATCTCGGTCAAGCCAGATGAAGCCGGCCGCAGGAAGGCAGCGTCCACGGCGCCATGGAGCAGGCGCTCTGTGAGCTTGGTGGTGTTGTTCTCCTCCAGGATGAGCTGCACATCTGGCCATTGGCGCCTGAAGTCACGGATGGTGCGGGCCACCACCGGATGGAAGGAGGCGGACCCGGTGAACCCCACGCGCACCGTGCCCGTTTGCCCCATGGACGCCCGCACGGCGGCGTGGCGCGCCTGCTCGGCCGCCTGCAAGGTGTGCTGGGCCTCCTTCTGAAAGGCCTCGCCCGCAGCCGTCAGCGACACACCCTGAGACGTGCGGTGAAACAGCTCGACACCCAGCCAGCGCTCCAGCTCTTTCAACTGCTGGCTCAAGGGTGGCTGGCTGATGCCCAGCCTGGCGGCGGCCCGGGTCACGTTGGACTCCGCTGCCACCGCCAGGAAATAGCGAAGGTGTCTCAGCTCCATGGCCATATGCAATACATATGATGATGTCATCGATAATATATTGGACATATTGCCAGCACAACCAGACAATTTGCACTCACGCCATTGCCAGGTTGGAACCATGCCCTCCGCCTCATCGCTCAGACAAGGCCCCCTCGCCCTGTTCCTGATCGGCTTCGTCACGTTCGCGCTGCTGTATGCGGTGCAGCCCCTCTTGCCGGCGTTTGCGCGCGAGTTCCACCTCAGCGCAGCAGACAGTGCCCTGGCCTTGTCCATGTCCACAGGGCTTCTGGCGCTGTCCATCCTGTGCAGCGCCATGGTGGCCCGGCGAATGGACCGCCGCCAGTTGATGCTGGGTGCCATCCTGATGGCCACCTTGCTCAATGGCTTGTCTGCCGTTTGTACCGACTGGTGGCAGGTGCTGATCTGCCGAGCGTTCATGGGCGCCTTCCTGGGCGCCGTGCCGGCCACGGCCATGGCTTATCTGGGCGACACGGTCGAGGTATCGCGGCTGGCCAGGAGCATGGGCCTGTATGTCGCGGGCACGGCCATGGGCGGCATGAGCGGCCGCGTGGGCATCGCCGTCATCGCCGACCTCTTCGGTTGGCGTGCAGGGCTTCTCAGCATGTCGGCGTTGTGCCTGCTGGCGGCGGCGGGCATTGCGCTCATGATCCTGAACAAGCGCCCGCTGCCTGCAAGCGCGCCGCCATCCAGCACGGCACCGCTGTTCCCCTGGCGTGACCTGCTGACCCACCCCACCCTGCCCAAGCTGTTCCTGTGTGGCGGGATCGCGTCGGGCATTTTCGTCACGGCCTACAACTACGCGGGCTTCCACCTGCTGTCAGCGCCCTTCCAGTTACGCCCGGCCCAGGTGGGCCTGATCTTCAGCTGTTATCTCTTTGGCGTGGCCTCGTCCAGCCTCAGTGGCCGATGGGTGGAGGCCATGGGCAGCACGCGGGTATTGAAATGGTCCTGCGCCACCACAGCCCTTGGCATCGTGACCACCCAGGCAAGCCATCTGGCCGCCTTCATCCTGGGGCTGTGCCTGATGACCGGCGGCTTCTTCGCCATGCACGCGGTGTGTTCAGGGCTGGTGGGCAAAGTGGCGGGGCCGTGCAAGGCACAAGCCACGTCGCTCTACCTGCTGGCCTACTACATTGGCTCCAGCGCCCTGGGTTATGCCGGTGGGTGGTTGTGGGATCACGGTGGATGGCCCGCACTGAGCGTGGGCTTGATGGCGGAGCTGGGCGTGTTCATGCTGTTGATCCGCGCCATGGAGCGGCAGCCCGCAGCGCCCTTCTCTACCCCTGCTCGGGCAACGGTCTGATCCCGCCGCCTGACCGAGGCTATGGCATGCTCGGCAAAGGCCGCATCGGCCACACCATTTCGCCAGAAGGACGCCGCCTGTGCGGCCAGCCCTCTGCTTTCGGAGCATGCATGCCATCCAGGCTTTCTCACATCCACATCCAGGCCAGCACACTGGTGACCGCACTGGCACTGGCTGCCCTCTCGGGCTGCGCGTCAAGCCCTGCGCCCAAGGTCGCGCCCACGGCCACGACACCCGCCAACGCTACACCACCCGCCGCGCCCGCTTCCGCCATTGAAGGCCAGGCCACCACCCAGCCCCTCGCCAACAACGACGCCACCGTGAACGAGCGCTTCGCGCAGTGGGTGGCGAACTTCCGCGAAACCGCCCGTGCAGCCGGCATCGACGAGGCCACGCTGCATGCGGCACTGGACGGTGTGCGCCTGCGCCCACGCGCGGTCGAGCTAGACCGCGCCCAACCGGAGTTCACGCGCACCTTGTGGGACTACCTGGACGCCATCATCTCGCCGCAACGCATCGCAGCGGGCCAGCAAAAACTCGCGCAGCTTCAGCCCGAAGCCGATGCAGCCAGCACCCGCTACGGCGTACCCGGCCCCATCCTCATGGCGGTATGGGGCCTGGAGAGCAACTACGGCAGCAACTACGGCGATGTGCCTGTTTTCGATGCCCTGGCCACCCTGGGCTTCGAGGGCCGGCGCGAGGCCTGGGCCCGCAGCGAATTGCTGGCGGCGCTCAAGATCGTGCAGCGCCGTGAGATCGAGAAAGACCGCATGGTGGGCTCGTGGGCAGGCGCCATGGGGCAGACTCAGTTCATGCCCTCGTCCTACCTGGCCTACGCCGTAGACGCCGATGGCGACGGGCGACGCGACATCTGGGGCAGCATGGCCGATGTACTGGCCTCCACGGCCAATTTCCTGGCGCGCTCGGGATGGCGGGCCGAGGAGCCCTGGGGTACCGAAGTCCAACTGCCCGCAGGCTTCGACCCCGCCCGCGCCGACTCCGGGTTACGCCAGACCTCGGCTCAATGGGCCGCAGAGGGTGTGCGCACCATGGACGACACCCCCTTGCCTGCGCTGGCTGATGCATCGGTCCTCCAGCCCGCTGGCGCGCGTGGCCCGGCCTTTCTGGTAGGCCGCAACTACCGCACCGTCCTGCGCTACAACAACTCGACGAGCTATGCGCTCACCGTGTGCCTGCTGGCCCAGCGCATCGCGGGGGGCGCCACGGTACAGGCATCGTGGCCACGGGATCTGCGCGCACTGAGCCGCAGCGAGGTCCTGGCCTTGCAAACCGCCCTGAACCGCAAGGGTTTCGAAAGCGGCAAGCCCGATGGCCAGGTCGGCCCGGCCACGCGCAGCGCCTTGCAACAGTACCAGCGCAGCATCGGGCTGCCCGCCGATGGGTTCCCCACGGCGGACTTGCTCACACGCCTGCAGCAGGAGCCTTGATGGCAACAGGCCCGCAGCAGGAGCCAAGTAAGGGGCGGTAAAGCGTCAGCCCCGGCCGTTGCCGGGTGCATCTCGCTATTCTTTGCGGAACGCGCACCGTTAAATTGCACTCATTCCCACAAGAGGTGTGCGTGGCTCTGCCCGAAAACCGCATCACTAGGAGAAGCACCCCATGAATCCCTTGTCCCTCCTGCGCCGCATGCGTGGGTCGTTCGCGCTGCTGGCCCTTGCCGCCGCACTGGCCCCGTCCACATCGAGCGCGCTCGACCCCCAACTGGTGCCGTCGATTGGCGCCGACACCGGCCGTTTCACCCTGCCCATCTCCTGCCAGATCAGCGTGGGCACCCTCAAGCTCATCAAGATCGGCGGCACCGTTGACATCCAGGGCATCGCGCCCGTTCAACTCGGCCCAGGCCAGGTCTTTTACCTGTCGCAAGGCAGCGGCGCGCTGACACTGCCGGCCTGGCTCACCACGCTGGGCGGGATCGTCACCATCAACAAGGCCGACGCCGTCATCTCCAGCCTGCGGATCGGCGCCACGCGCTCGACCCCGGCCACGGTCGACCTGGCCAAACTCTATGACCTGAGCGTGGCGGACGTCCCCGTTCAGGGCGGCAAGCCCCTCACCGTTGGCCTGCCCAAGACGGGCGACTTCCGTGTTGGCCCCTATGTGGCACCCGCCGATGGCCGGGTCCAGTTCCGCTTCGAGGGCGCCACAGCCGACGTGACGCTCAAGAGCTCGATTGGCCTGAAGATCAAGGTCCATGCCGAGTGCCTGGCCTCGCAAGGCAACGCGCTGCTGTCGGTCGCCGTGGGCAGCCAGGTCGATGCGAGCAAGCCGGCTCTCTATGAAGGCGAGCCGCTGTCCTACCCGACGGTTGCGGCAGGCAACCTCATCGGCATCGTGAACGCGCCCTACAAGTGCGACATCGGTGGCCAGCAATATGACGTCGGCGTGGCCGTCGGTGGGGTCATCCCGCTCGCGGTCAAGCGCGCCGGCAGCCTGTCGATCACCCAGGCCTCGGGCGCGATCACCCTGCCTGCCACCACCGTGAACCGGCTGATGGATGCAGGCGTGACCACGGTGCAAGGCAAGGTTGACGAACTCAAACTGATCGTTGACAACGGCACGCCGGCGAACCCGAACGTGCTGCCTGGCGGCACGGCGATCCCGGCCACCACGCTCCAGCGCAACACGGCGGTGGTTGTCTCGCTGCCAACCACAGGCACCGTCACGGCCGGGCCGTTCCAGCCAGGCACAAGCGCCGCGTCGATGGTCATCGGCATGGGCAGCGCAGCCGCATCGCTCCAGTTCAACGGCAGCAGCCAGGTCGTCCCCGTGAGTTGCCCCAAGCCTGAGCCAGATGCCCTCCTGGTTGATGCGCCGATCATTTGATGTCGGTCTGATACCCGCGTGAACTGAAGAGCGCCGGTGCCTGCCTCGTGTGGGTGCCGGCGTTTTCCTCCTTGACATGCAAGCAATTACTTGCATATTATTCATCCCAACGCACCCAGACTCATCCGCCCATTTTGGATATCGACAAAGTTTTCAAGGCCCTGGCAGACCCCACGCGCAGGCAGTTGCTGGACCTGCTTCACAGCGACAACGGCCAGACGCTCAGCGCCTTGTGCGAGCACATGGCCATGACACGCCAGGCCGTGACCCAGCACCTGCAACTGCTGGAGCAAGCCCAGCTTGTGGCCGTGATCTGGCAAGGGCGGGAAAAGCTGCATTACCTCAACCCGGTGCCGCTGCACGAGATCTACGAGCGCTGGATCTGCAAGTTCGAACGCAGCCGCCTGAGCGCGCTGCATGCCCTCAAACAGAAACTGGAAGGTGATCAAGATGACGAAACCTAGCTTCGTGTATGTGACCTACATCGCCACGACACCAGAGAAGGTGTGGCGGGCCTTGGTCGACACCGACGTGACGCGTCAGTATTGGGCGGACCCGATCGGGAGCTGCGCGCCGCACTTCAACGTATCGGACTGGAAACCCGGCTCGACCTGGGCCCATCAACGCGCCGACGATACCGCTGCCATCGACATGGTGGGCAAGGTGCTGGAGAGCCAGCCGCCACAACGCCTGGTGATCACCTGGGCCAGGCCGGCCGATGCCGAGGATGAACGCAAACACTCGCGCGTCACCTTCGACATCGCACCGCACGGCGACAAGCTGGTGTGCCTGACAGTCACGCATGAAGACCTGGAGCGTGATCCGCAAATGTTGGCCGGCATTTCGGGCGGCTGGCCCAAGGTGCTGTCGAACCTCAAGTCCCTGCTGGAGACAGGCCATGCGTTGCCAAGGGTCTCGTCAGCTGGCTGAGCCTGTCGGCTATCCTTGGTGTCAAGAAGCCCCATCCGCAATGGGCTCAAGGGAGACACATGATCAAGCAAGCTCGCGCCTGGCTGTTCAGACGCGCACACGCGGCGCTGTCGATCGCCATCGCTGGCGCCGCCACACTGGTACTCGTGTGCCCGATCCAGGCCAACGCACAGACAACCAGCAAACTGAGCCCGCCTTTGGCGCCGCCAGAATTTGATGCGGTGATCCATGAGATCCAGCAAATGGTGGGCACCAAAGAAAACGACGTGAAGGACTTCGTGGTACGCGAGGCCACGCCCGAACGCATTCAACGGCTTTACGCCATGCCGGAGCTGCTCAAGCAACGCAAGGTGGTTCGAGAGAACGGGCTCATCTTCGCCGGGCAAGGCACCCTGCTGAGCTTTGACAAGCCGTCCGACGTGATCAACAAGGTGGCCGGCTGGTTCCCCGAAGAGGTGGCGGCAGCCCGCCAGGCACCTGATCAGCGATTTTTCACACACCTGCACCTGTATGGCCCCTATGCCTCATGGCAGGACGAGCCCGCGGCCTTCATGGCCATGTGGAACTGCATGCCCCAGCTTGCCTGGATCACACCGGATGCGGACCCATTCCGCCGTCGACTGAAAATCAGCTCGTTGAGCATGTGGGGCATTGCAGCCACCAGCTCGGACAGCCTGGAAGGCGACTTTGGCTTTTGTGTTCGCGAACGCAGCGGTCACAGGGCTGGCTGGACACCAGAGGCTCGCCAGGCCAACCAGCAGGAAGTTCGCGGCATCGGCGCGCGGGTAGCAGCCTTCCTGCCCGGCAAGTTCTCGCGCTTCCTGGCCAGAGAAGGCTGCAGCGGTACCGGGCCCGATGACTGCGTCATGGTGCTTCGCCTGTGGGCCAGCCTCACCCCCCGCCGATCCGGAGTTGGCATCGGCCCTTGCACGGCTGGAATCGCTGGTGCAGCTTGATGCCCCCTTGCCACCGCTTCACAAGCCGTCCGATCAATACGGAGCAGGTGGCCAGGAGGGGGAGCCCCGCTTCGACGCATTGCTTCGGCGAGGCGCGTTCTTGCGCGCCAAGCTTGCGTCGGTTGTCAGGCAGCCTTCTGCCTGGCCCGCCAATGCGCTGGCCAACACCTTGCACCAAATGACGGTCCTCCAACGCACGATGACACAGGCCATCGACCACCGCTGGTACTACTACGAACTGGGTTACTACAACGCCCTTGTCAACCCATGGGGCCCACTGGGCACCTACATGGCCGAATCCCCTGCCATACGCAATGCGGTGATGGCCGAGATCAATGCCATTGGCGGAGATGACCAGAACTGCAGCCTTCACCAAGCATGGCTGAACACCCACCCTGACCTGCTCAACCTCTTCGTGTCGCAGCACCTCCAGGACGCCCCGTTCACCCCATGTGCCAAGCCGGATTGGTCGCGGATCAAGGCCGGCACCACAGCGCAGGCGGTCGAATTGCGCGGGCAGTATCTGAAGCTGCTTCAGCGCACCCCGTCCGATGCGACGCGCGACGAGATCCTCAGCCAGCTCACCAGCAATGGGAGCGACTGTTTCAGTGCGCAAGGCAAGCCCGCATTGAACTGGCAGGCCGACCTGTGTCGAACATGGGTCCATGAACCACAGGTCACCCCGCTGGCCCTCCAGCACAGCAAGCTCACGCTGGACAAGCGCCACCAGTTTCTCAAGCTGGTCAATGAGGCGCCCAGGACGGGTGAGAACGGCGTCATCGAGCCCGATCAACGGGCGTGGCTGGGCACCCTGACCCAGGGCATGCATGCCGATGCCATTGCCAGCATGCAAGCCTACGCCGGATCCCTGTGGCAACAGCACCGCGTGGTCCGCATGGCCACCCATTGGCGCCACCCTGGGCACAGCCGCTCGCTCATCGAACTTGAACTGGCAGACAACGACAGCACCCGTGTCGACCTGATCCTGACGCCGCATGGTTTGCAGGAGTTGACCGTGCCTGCACGCTTGTATTGGCCGCAAGACCGGCCGGACATCGTGCGTGTATCGGATCTGGATGCCGATGGCCATCTTGAGCTCTGGTGGTCCAAGCCATTTGATGACTGCCAAGGTGACAGCAGCGATCTGGAGCGCAATCTGGACTGTTCGGCCACCGGCGCCATGAGCGCGACCATGGGCGAAGCGAACCGCAATGGCGTCACCTACTTCGTGGACGATCGCCACGCCAACCCCACCGCCCCCGCTGACGAGGACTGGCGCTCCCTCCCTAACAGGATCACGGCCAACCGCTCCGATCAAAACCCCGGGGAGCGCCCGACATGCAACCGCGTCCTGCTGGGGTCATTCCTGTCAGACGACCTTGAGGTCTCATTTGCCGGGCCACAAGATGAATCGCCCGACTACCCCCGCATGATCGACTTGACCTGCCAGCCCCACCCTTTGAACCCGAACCTGACACTGCTTGCTCTGTTTCATGAACTCCGTGAGACACCCAACACAGATGGCAACTCATACAGGGGCTTCGTGATGGCTGTGGTCGATGTCAAACGTCGTCTGTTGATCAGGGTGTACCGCGACCGGATCCTGGAGGACGCCGGCACCCGCATCAGCGAGTACAGCCTGCGCCTGGACACAGCCCCCTACAACATCGCGCCCAAGCTGCGCGCATTCGGTGTGCGCATGAACATTGGCTACAGCCCACGCTATGCAGACGGCGGCGAGAGCGATTACCTCACGCTGTTCATCGAGCGCGGCAAGACCTTGCGGCCCATCATCCAGAACATGCCCATGAGCTCATGGCAGATGGTGGGAGACACGGCACACTGCTTCGACGATGCCGAAACAGGTTGCGCCATTGAAAACAAGGCCGTGCGCCTCGCCCTGGCATCCACCTCCACCAATGGCTGGCGCGACCTGGACGTGATCACCACCACCAGCATCGGCGATGGGGCTAGTGCCAAAACACACGCTCACATGACGGGCAAATTGCGCGCGAAGGGCGGTGTTTACCGCTAGCTATGTAGCATGCGGGCATTGCACGAACTGAGCCGCCGGCCTTGCCTCTATGTCCTACATGCTGCTGATCATCGAACCCGTTGGCCAACGCGCCACGCGCACACAGGCTGAGGGCCGCGAGGCTTACGCCCAGATGCAACGCTTTGCCGAAGGGCTGGCCGCACAGGGCAAGCTCAAAGCCGTGGAGTCGCTGTCGTCCCAGGCGGATGCGGTGCGGGTCAGCCATGCGCATGGCCGGCCACAGACGCTGGATGGTCCCTTTGCCGAGGCCAAGGAGATGATCGGCGGCTTCTTCCTGCTGCAGAACGTCAGCCGCGAAGAGGCCATTGACCTGGCGCACGCGTGCCCGGCGGCGCAGTGGTGCACCGTGGAAGTGCGTGCACTCGCGCCTTGTTTCGACGAGAGCCACGCGTGATCCGGGTTTTCACCTAAGCCGAAGCTGTCGATTGTCGACAGCCTGCTTCGTCGTACCCATGACGACGCAATTGAAGCACCGGGCATCAGGCACCGGCCAGGGCGTCGTCGCTCAAGTGGAGAGACTCACCATGACGAACCCGACCGTTCCCATGTGCCCCGTGGTGCACTTCGAGATGCCGTACCGCGACCGCGATCGCGCCGCCCGCTTCTATGCCGAGGCCTTCGGCTGGCAATGCCAGAAGCTGGGCCCCGAGATGGGCGACTACCTGCTGGTCACCACTGCCGCCCCGGGCACACGACCTGGCCTGCCACCGCATGCGTCCATGGGCGCCATCAACGGTGGCCTGTTCCCCTTCAAGCCTGACTGGCCCATGCAGCACCCCTCGGTGGTCATGGGTGTGGACGACATCCGCGCGGCCATGAAACGCGTCAACGCGGCGGGCGGCGAAGTGATGGGCGAGCCCATGACCATCCCCGGCGTGGGCGAATACGTCTCCTTCATGGACACCGAAGGCAACCGCAACAGCATCATCCAACCCTTGATGCCGGCCTGAAAGGAGCAGCCCATGCGATTCATGATCATCGTGAAGTCCTGCCCCGAGTTCGAAGCCGAGGTGCAGCCCGACCCGGACCCCGCCGTGATGGCCGCCATGGCTACCTACCACGAAGAGCTGGCCAAGGCCGGTGTGCTGCTGGATGGCACGGGCCTCAAGCCCAGCCGCACGGGCTGGCGCATCCACTACGGCCAGGAAGGCGGCAAGGAAAGCCGCCGCGTCGTGGACGGCCCGTTTGCCGAAGCCAAGGAGCTGATCGCGGGCTACACACTCATCCAGGTGCGCTCGCGTGAAGAAGCCCTGGAGTGGAGCCGGCGCTTTCCCAACCCCGTGCGCGCAGGCGCCGAGGCCATTGTCGAGGTGCGTGAACTGTTCGAGCTGGATGACTTCACGCCCAGCGAGGCCCTCGACAAATTCAAGGCCATGGACGCCATGAACAAACCCAACTGACCAACACATCTGACACAGGAAGCCCATCATGATCAGACAAATCTTCGTCAACCTGCCCGTCAAGGACCTGCCCCGCTCGAAGGCCTTCTTCGAAGCCCTGGGCCTGAAGTTCAACCCGCGCTTCACCAACGAGCATGGCGCAAGCCTCGAGATCGCCGAGAACATCTACGCCATGCTGCTGGTCGAGCCCTTCTTCCAGGGTTTCACCAAGCTGCCCATCTGCGATGCCAAGAAGGCCACCGAGGTGCTGATCGCCCTGTCCTGCGACAGCCGCGAAGAAGTCCAGGCCATGGTGAGCAAGGCTGTGGCCGCCGGAGGCACCACGCCCAACGAGCCCAAGGACCACGGTTTCATGTACCAGCATGGTTTTGCCGACCTGGACGGGCACCAGTGGGAGGTGTTCTACATGGATATGAGCGCCGCGCCTCAGCAGATGTAGAAAGAGATGTAGGAATCGATGTAAAAAAGGCGCATGCACTCCCAGGTTCACGACACCATCGCCGCTGTCTGGCGCATCGAGTCGGCGCGCATCGTGGCCACGGTGGCGCGGCGCGTGCGCGACCTGGGCGTGGCTGAAGAGCTGGCGCAGGACGCGCTGGTGGCCGCCTTGGAGCGTTGGCCACTTGACGGGCCGCCCGACAACCCTGCGGCCTGGTTGATGACCACCGCCCGCAACCGCGCGCTGGATTACCTGCGCCACCGCCAGATGGCCGAGGCCCGGCATGAAGACCTGGCGCGTGACCTGGAAGCGCTGGAGGCCTTGACCGTGCCTGACTTCGTGGATGCGCTGGACGCCGCGCGGCAGGATGACATCGGCGACGACCTGCTGCGCCTGATCTTCACGGCCTGCCACCCGATCCTGTCCACCGAAGCCCGGGTGGCTTTGACACTCAAGCTGCTGGGCGGTCTGACCACGCACGAGATCGCCCGTGCCTACCTCGTGCCCGAGCCCACCGTGGCACAACGCATCGTGCGCGCCAAGCGCAGCCTGAGCCAGGCCAAGGTGCCGTTCGAGGTGCCGCGTGGGCCGGCCCTGCCCGAGCGCCTGCCCTCCGTGCTGGAGGTGGTCTACCTCATCTTCAACGAGGGCTACACCGCCACCAGCGGCGGCGACTGGATGCGCCCGGCGCTGTGCGACGAGGCCCTGCGACTGGGCCGCACGCTGGCCGAGCTGGCACCGAATCTGGCCGAGGTACATGGCCTGGTCGCCCTGATGGAGATCCAGGCCTCACGCCTGGCCGCCCGTGTGGATGCGCAAGGTCAGGCCATCTTGCTGGCCGACCAGAACCGCGCGCGCTGGGATCACCTGCTCATCCGCCGGGGCCTGGCTGCCCTCGAACGCTCCCAGGCCCTGCACCAGCCTGTGGGCAACTATCGATTGCAGGCCGAGATCGCCGCCTGCCACGCGCGCGCACCCAGCGCCCAGGCCACCGACTGGGCGCGCATTGCGGCGCTGTATGCCGAGCTGATGCGGGTGGCGCCCTCGCCGGTGGTCGAGCTCAACCGTGCGGTGGCTGTCGGCATGGCGCAGGGGCCCGCCGCGGGCCTGGCCGTGCTCGACGCCTTGCTGGATGACAAGGCGCTGCGGCACTACCACTGGCTGCCCGCCGTGCAAGGCGACTTGCTGCACAAGCTGGGCCGAATGGATGAGGCACGTGAAGCCTTCTTGCGCGCGGCAGAGTTGGCCGGCAATGAGCGCGAGCGGGCGGTGCTGCTGGCGCGTGCGCAGGCGCAGCCCTGAGGCGGCGCGTGATCAGGCCGCAGCCGCTTGCGCCAGCGCCCACTGAACGTGCTCGCCCACCAGTGCCACGTCCGTCCCCACTGGCGGCTGGCGCAACCACTGCGACAGCGCGTCCCGCATCGCCAGGCGCGTGGCCTCATCCAGATCACCGCGCAAGGCATTGCCCAAGGCCACCGCGATGTTGCGCTGCCAACTCGCAAAGCCGATGCGCCTGATCGGGCTGCCTTCGGTCAAGCGCAGGAAGGTGGCCTCATCCCAGGACCACAGTTGCAGCAGATCGGGGTTGGCCAGCGCCGGCCGCACATCGAAGTCCGGCAGCACCGCGCGGCGGGCAAACTTGTTCCAGGGGCAGATCAGCTGGCAATCGTCACAACCGTAGATGCGGTTGCCCATCAAAGGCCGCAGCGCCAACGGGATGGGGCCGCCCTGCTCGATCGTGAGGTAAGAGATGCAACGGCGCGCATCCACCAGGCGTTCGCCCACGATGGCCTGCGTCGGGCAGACGTCGATGCAGGCGCTGCAGGAGCCGCAGTGCGCCGTTTCCGCTTCCGTCAGCGGCAAGGGAATGTCGACAAAAATCTCGCCCAGGAAGAAGGCCGAGCCCGCATCACGAGTGAGCAGCAGCGTGTGTTTACCGCGCCATCCCAGGCCGCTGCGGCTGGCCAGTTCCACCTCCAGCACCGGCGCAGAATCCGTGAACACGCGGTGCCCGAAAGGCCCGATCAACTCGGCCAGTTTGTCTGCCAGCTTCTGCAAGCGGGCGCGCAGCACCTTGTGATAGTCCCGCCCCCGGGCGTACATGGACACCGCCGCGGCGGCAGGCCGGCTCAGGCGATCCCATTCGATGCGCTGCCATTCACCAGGCTGCGCAGGCAGGCTCGCGGGCAGATAATCCATGCGCGCCGTGATGACCCGAACCGTGCCCGGCACCAGCTCGGCAGGCCTGGCCCGCTTGAGTCCATGGCTGGCCATGTAGTGCATGTCCCCGTGGAAACCGCGCGCCAGCCAGTCCATCAAAGGGGCCTCGGCACTTGACAAATCCACATCAGCTACGCCAATCTGAGAAAATCCCAGTTCTGTCGCCCATTGGCGCAAGAGGGCCATGACCTGCGCGAGGTCGGCCGCCCGGCCCGATTCCCCCGGATGAGCGCCCGGAAGGGGTGACTGAAGTACATGACGCATGTGACGATCGTAGCAAGCCCGGATGCCATGCCGGCCAACCTGGCCAAACCGCCTGTCGCGGTGGGCGACTTCATCTGGACCGATGAAGCCGCGTGCGCAGCCATGGCCGCTGAGCTGGCCCAGGCCATGCAACCCGGCCTGCTGGCGGGTGAATCAGCCTATATCGAGCTGCACGGCACGCTGGGCGCAGGCAAGACCACCTTTACCCGCCACCTGTTGCGTGCGCTGGGTGTGCAAGGGCGCATCAAGAGCCCCAGTTATGCCGTGGTCGAACCGCATGACGCACCTGGCATGGCCATTCACCATTTTGATTTCTACCGCTTCAATGACCCGCAAGAGTGGGAAGACGCCGGCTTTCGCGACCTGTTTGCCGCGCCCGGCCTGAAGCTGGCTGAATGGCCCGAGAAGGCAGCGGGCCTGCTGCCACGTGCCGACTTGCAAATCCACATCCAGCCACCACCTCAGACCGATCAGGGCGAACAGCGCACGGTGCGTGTCGAGGCGTTCAGCCCTGCCGGACAGCAGGCCTTGATGGCCCTGCAGGCGCCGGGGGCCTTGAGTGCCCCGCCCGCCGCGGCACCAGCAGGAGCGCAGGCTCATGGATAAACCACATCAAGCGCATCGTCGGCGCCTGCTCAAGCAGGCACTGGGCGGCACCCTGATCATGGTGCTGGGCCCCCAGGAGCTCGCCTTTGGCGCGCAGCTGCTGGCCGTGCGCGTCTGGCCGGCGGCCGACTACACCCGCGTCACGCTGGAATCGGACATCCCGCTCAACGCCACCTTCTTCTCGGTGGCCAACCCCACCCGCCTGGTCATCGACATCGAAGGGCTGGAGATCAGCCCGCAGCTGCGCGAGATCGTCAGCAAGGTGCGGGCAGACGACCCCTACATCGCCGGTGTGCGCGTGGGCCAGAACCGCCCCAAGGTGGCCCGCCTGGTGCTGGACCTCAAGCAGGGCATCAAGCCGCAGGTGTTTGGCCTGCCACCGGTGGCGGCCTACCAGCATCGGCTGGTTTTTGACCTGTACCCAACCCAGGCGGCCGACCCCAAGCTGGCGCTGCAGCAAGCCCCGTCTACCGCGCCGGCACCATCGGCCGCAGCCAGTGGCGCCAGCGCCGCGGCCAGCAATGTGCCGGCCAATGGCAATGGCGCGCCCCCAGCCGGCAGCAGCCCTGGCGCCTACATGTCGGCGCCGGGCACCTCCGGCAACGCCGCGCGCCCCGCCCTGCCCGGCGCCCAGTCCGATCAGGCCGCCGATGCCATGAACGATGCGCTGGGTGACTTCATTGGCGGGCTCAAGCGGGCCCCGCAAGCCGGCGACAAGGCCGTGGCCAAGGCCACACCGGCCCGCCCCGGTGACAAGGGCGCGGCTGACAAGCTGGCTGACAAGGGCCCTGACAAACCCGCCGATGAGCGCGACAACGCCCCGGTTGGCAACGCCAAAGCCGGTGCACAGCGCCTGGTGATCGTGGCCCTGGATGCCGGCCATGGCGGTGAAGACCCCGGCGCGGTCGGCCCCAGCGGCTTGTATGAAAAAGACGTGGTGCTGAAGGTGGCGCACAAGCTGCGCGCCCTGATCAATGCCCAGCCGGGCATGCGGGCCATGCTCACACGCGAGTCAGACTACTTCGTGCCCCTGCACGAGCGGGTGGTCAAGGCGCGCCGCGTGCAAGCCGACCTGTTCGTGTCCATTCACGCCGATGCCTTCATGAACCCGCTGGCGCGGGGCGCGTCGGTGTTTGCCTTGTCCGAGACGGGCGCATCCAGTGCAGCCGCACGCTGGATGGCCAAGAAGGAAAACGCATCGGATCAGGTTGGTGGTGTCAACATCAAGAACAAGGACGCCACCGTGATGCGCGCCCTGCTCGACATGTCCACCACCGCCCAGATCAAGGACAGCCTCAAGCTGGGCAACGCCGTGCTGGGCCACCTGGGCAAGATCGGCAAGCTGCACCGGGGCAAGGTCGAGCAGGCCGGGTTTGCCGTGCTCAAGGCGCCGGACATCCCCTCCATCCTGGTGGAGACGGGCTTCATCTCGAACCCCGAAGAAGAGTCCAAGCTCCAGGACGACGATTACCAGAGCGACCTGGCCGATGCCCTGCTACAAGGCATCCAGCGCTACTTCGCCAAGAACCCGCCGCTCGCGCGCAACCGCGCTTTGTGAGCTGGATGGCCCCCGGCAAGGCGGCCATCACCGTCAGGTAGACAGCAATATGCTCAGGCCGCAGTGGCAGCCGCCTTGCGGCCAGCGCGCCAGGCGCCAAAGATGGCCACCAGCCCAGGGATCAGGATCATCGCCCAGATGATCTTGTCCAGGTGCGTCTTGACGAAGGGGATGTTGCCGAAGAAGTAGCCTGCCAGCGTGACGCCAGCCACCCACAAGGTGCCACCAGTCACGTCATAGAAGGTGAACTTGCCACGGCTCATGGCCGACACACCGGCCACAAAGGGCGCGAAGGTGCGCAGGAAAGGCATGAAGCGCGCGATCACGATGGTGATGCCGCCATATTGCTCATAGAAAGCGTGAGCCTGCTCGAACGCCTTCTTGTTGAAAAAGCGTGACTGCTCCCACTGGAAGACCTTGGGCCCCAGCTTGCGCCCGATCGCGTAATTGCTCTGGTTGCCCGCGATCGCTGCCACGGTCAGCAAGCCGATGGACAAGGGCAGGCTCATCATGCCCAGGCCGCACAGTGTGCCCACCACGAACAGCAGCGAGTCACCCGGCAGGAAGGGCATGACCACCACGCCGGTTTCGACAAAGATGATCAGGAACAGCAGGGCATAGACCCAGGGCCCAAAATCCTGAACGAAGACCATCAGGTGCTTGTCGACGTGCAGGATGAAATCAATCAGAAAGTGTGCGATGTCCATGGCGGCGCATTATGGCCGGGATTGATGACGCGCTCCTCCCCCCGGGGCGAGGGCCTCCTACAATAGCGGGATGACGCCTGAGCCCGCTCGAGACCCTGCTTTTTCGGACAACGCAACCGCCCCCGGCCAAGCCGCGCCCCGCCGCAGCATCCTGGAGCTGCCCGATGAGCTGATCAGCCAGATCGCAGCCGGCGAAGTGGTGGAGCGCCCCGCTTCGGTGGTGCGCGAACTGGTCGACAACGCGCTGGACTCCGGCGCCAGCCAGATCACGGTCAAGCTGCTGGCCGGCGGCGTGCGCCAGATCCTGGTGGAAGACGATGGCTGCGGCATCCCCGTGGCCGAGCTGCCCTTGGCGCTGCGCCGGCACGCCACCAGCAAGATCCGCTCGCTCGACGACCTGGAACACGTGGCCACCATGGGTTTCCGGGGCGAGGCACTGGCCGCCATCTCCTCGGTGTCAGACACCTCCTTGTCCAGCCGCACGCCTGACGCGGCCCATGCCCATCGGCTGGATGCACGCTCTGGCGAGTTGAGCCCGGCCGCCCGCGCCGTGGGCACCAGCGTGGAAGTGCGCGAGCTGTTCTTCAGCACGCCTGCCCGCCGCAAGTTCCTCAAGAGCGACGCCACCGAGCTGGCGCATTGCCTGGAGGCCGTGCGTCGCCATGCCCTGGCGCGGCCCGATGTGGGCTTCAGCGTCTGGCACGAAGGCAAGCTGGTGGAACAACTGCGCCCCGGCACACCCGCCCAACGCCTGGCCGACGTGCTGGGCGACGAATTCGTGCGCACCAGCCGCGAGGTGGACCTGAGCATCGGCCCCATGCGCATCCATGGCCGCGCCGGCCTGCCCGACGCCGCGCGCTCGCGTGCCGACTGGCAATACTGCTACGTCAACGGCCGTTATGTGCGTGACAAGCTGCTGGCCCACGGCGTGCGCTCGGCCTATGAAGACGTGCTGCACGGCTCTCGCCAACCCACCTACGCCCTGTTCATCGAGATCGCGCCGGAGCTGGTGGACGTGAACGTGCACCCGACCAAGATCGAAGTGCGCTTCCGTGATTCGCGCCAGGTGCACCAGGCCGCGCGCCGTGCGGTCGAGGCCTCGCTGGCCCTGTCGCGTGCGGCACAGCCACAGCCGGGCACAAACGACAGGGCAGCAGACGGCAGCGCCACGCCGACAGCGCCCGATGCGCCTTCAGCTGACGCAGCCACCCCAGCGCTCACCAGCCCGACCCAGCAAACCGCCCTGCCCTGGGCCCGCGTGCAAGACAGTGCACCCGAGCGCCGCTGGGCAGGCTGGCCAGGTCAGCAGGCCGCGCCCTCGGGCCCCACGGTCTTGTCGACCTCGTCAGCCGCATCGGCCCCAGCCCCCTTTGCCGACCTGAGCCTGCCGCGCGTCGTGGCCGCCACGCAGGACGATGGTGAACTCGCCATCGCGCCACGCAACGCAGAGGCCGCCAACACGCCGAGCTTGTCGTCGCAACTCAGCGATGCGAGCTGGGCCAACTCGATGGTACCGACGCAACGGCCATCCACGGCACAGCTTGCCCAAGCTGCCCAGATGGACCAGATGGACGACACCCACGAGTGGCCCCTGGGCCGTGCGGTGGCCCAGATCGGTGGCATCTACGTGCTGGCAGAAAACGCCAAGGGCCTGATCATCGTGGACATGCACGCCGCGCACGAACGCGTGGTGTACGAGCGCCTCAAGGCCCAGCTCGCCCATGAACGCCTGGAGAGCCAGCCCCTGCTGATCCCGCTGACCTTTGCCGCGAACCCGCAAGAAATTGCCACGGCCGAGACCCAGCGTGATGCCTTGTTGTCCCTGGGCCTGGACGTCGACGCCATTGGCCCGGGCAAGCTGGCCGTGCGCTCGCTACCCATGGCCCTGACGCAAGCCGACGGCGTGGAGCTCACGCGCTCGGTGCTGGCCGAGCTGGCCCAGATCGATGCCAGCGACGTGATCAAGCGCGCCCAGCATGAGCTGCTGGCCACCATGGCCTGCCATGGCGCGGTGCGTGCCAACCGCCGCCTGACCCTGACCGAGATGAATGCCCTGCTGCGCGACATGGAAGCCACCGAGCGCGCAGATCAGTGCAATCATGGCCGCCCGACCTGGCGCCAGCTCACGTTGAAAGAACTCGACGCCCTCTTCCTGCGTGGTCGCTGACACACGCTGCCGCTCTGCCGGACCCTTTTATGACCGAACGCAAGAAACTGAGCCTGACCAAACCGGATCAGGCCCCCACCGACGCCACGGGCGGCCCCTACCGCAAGCCACCCGTGCGCGGCGCAGGCAGTGCCCCCCGCAAGCGCATGAGCGCCGCGGAGGCCGCGCAAGCGCGTGAGGAAGCCGCCAAACGCGAGCAACAGGCACCGCGCCGCGAGGACGTGGCCCCCCGTGAGGCTTACCGCGATGAGCGTGGCGGCCCCCGAGGCGATCGCGCAGATCGGGGCGAGCCACGCGGTGACACACGTGGCGCCCCACGCGGGGAGCCACGTCGCGATCCACGCCAGGACCCGCGACATGAGCCTCGCCAGGACGCTCGCCGTGCCCCGCAAGGCGACAGGCGCGCCGCACCCGACCGCCCCCAACGCAACGACCCTCGCGGGGAGCCCCGTGGCGACCAGCGCGGTGATCCGCGTGGTGACCCGCGTGGTGACCCGCGCCAGAGCTACCGTGGCCCCTACGACGACACCCGCCCCGTAGACCAGCCTCCCCCACGCCGGGACCACCGCCGCGCCGACGGCCGCGATGCGTCTCGCCCCCCCCGCGAAGCCAGCAGCGCCTACCAGGCCCAGCCCCCCGCCGCCCCTCGCGAGGACGACGGCCGCCTGCGCCTGTCTAAGCTGATGAGCGAAAAAGGCCTGGCCTCGCGCCGTGAAGCCGACGAATGGATCGAGCAAGGCTGGGTCCGCGTCGATGGCGAAATCGTGGACGAGCTGGGCACACGCGTCTTCCCAGATCAGGTCATCACCATCGACCCGCTGGCCCGCACGCAGCAGGCCCAGCGCGTCACCATCCTGATCCACAAGCCCATTGGTTACGTGAGCGGCCAGGCCGAAGACGGCTACGAGCCTGCTGTCGCCTTGATCAGGCCCGAGAACCGCTGGAGCGACGACAAGCTCCCCATCCAGCTGACGCGTGGCCACCTGCGCAACCTCGCGCCCGCCGGCCGCCTGGACATCGACTCCACCGGCCTGCTCGTGCTGACGCAGGATGGCCGTGTCGCCAAGCAACTGATCGGCGAAGACTCCGGCGTCGAAAAGGAATACCTGGTGCGCGTGGTCAGCATGGAACAAGAGGATGCCGAGAACGTGTCCGCCGTCGTCCCGCCCGAAGCCATTGAGCAGTTGCGCTTTGGCCTGGAGCTCGATGGCCGCCAGCTCAAGCCGGCACAGGTGTCATGGCAGAACGAGCAGCAGTTGCGCTTTGTGCTGCGCGAAGGCCGCAAGCGCCAGATCCGCCGCATGTGCGAGCAGGTCGGCCTCAAGGTGGTGGGCCTCAAGCGCGTGCGCATGGGCCGCATCACCCTGGGCAAGCTGCCGCAAGGGCAATGGCGCTTCCTGAGGCCTGATGAGCGCTTCTGAGGCCCAGGCCGCGCAGGCCACCCACAGCGCCGCACCCGCACAGCATGTGGCGGGCCTGCCCGACTGGGTCATCGTGGTCGCACTGGGCATGCTGACCGGCCTGCAGCCAGTGACCACCGACCTCTACCTGCCCGCCCTGCCGCAAATGCAGCAGGCGTTGGGGCTGAGTACGGCGGCGGCGCAGTGGACGCTGTCGGTGCTGATCCTGTCCTTCGGCATCGGCCAACTGGTGTGGGGCCCCATCTCCGACCGCTTCGGGCGGCGCCCCGTGCTGCGCTGGGGTCTGGGCTTGTATGTGGTGGCCAGCCTTGCGGCCACGCTGGCCAATGACCTGCCCGTGATGCTGCTGGCGCGCGTCGTCCAGGGCGTGGGCCTGTCTGCGTCCGTGATGTGTGGCCGCGCCATGATCCGCGACCTGTATGTGCCCGAACAAGGCGCCCGCATGATGGCCCGAGGCATGTCCGGCCTGGGTGTGATCGCGCTGCTGGGCCCCATCCTGGGCGGGCTGACCGCCACCTACCTGGGCTGGCGCGCCACCATGAGCGTGCTGGCCATCTTCGCCACGGTGATCCTCGCCTTCGTGTGGGTGAAGCTGCCCGAGACCTTGCCCCTGGCACGCAGGCAGGCGCACCTGCATTGGGGCGCCATGGCACGCAACTGGTGGGACATCGCCCAGCACCCGACCTTCCGCGCCCACACCCTGCTGACCTCGTCAACGTATGGCGGGCTGTATGCCTACCTGGCCCTGTCCTCGTTCGTCTTCATCAACGTGCTGGGCACCAGCCGTGCGCTCTTTGGTGTGTCCATGGCCAGCATCTCACTGGCCTACCTGGGTGGCACCATCCTGTGTCGCCACTGGTTGCCCACGCATGGCCTGACGGGCACGGTGCGGTTGGCGGGCTGGTGTTCGCTCACCGGCGGCCTCATGCTGGTGGCCATCTCAGCCTGGCAATGGCTCATGGGCCACAACCTGCCTGCGTGGACCCTCTTGCCCGGCATGTGGGTCTACGCCTTTGCGCACGCCACACACCAGTCCTGCGGGCAGACGGGCGTGGTCTCGGCCTTCCCGACGCGGGCCGGCGCGGCGTCCGCCCTGTCGGGCTTCCTGCTGTCGGCCACGGCCTTTGTCATCGGCACCTTGTTGTCGCTGTGGACGGCCCTGCCCGGCTGGGCGGCCTCCATCCACCCCATGACATTGAGCATGGGCCTGGGCGGCGCCATCACCGCCTGGATCGCCCTGGGCCGCGTGCAGCGCGACGGCGTCGCCGGAGCCGAGGCATGACGCAAGCCAAAGCCCCCACCTGGATACTCGCCGGCCCCACCGCCTGCGGCAAGACCGCCGCCGCCCTGGCGCTGGCCCACGATGTCGACATCGAGATCGTCAGCGTGGATTCGGCCCTGATCTACCAAGGCATGGACATCGGCACCGCCAAGCCCAGCCTTGAAGAAATGGCGGCGGTGCCCCACCACCTGATCGACATCCTCGACCCCACCGAAAGCTACAGCGCCGCGCGCTTCGTGCAAGACTGCACCCGCCTCATCGACGAAATCCGTGCACGCGGCCGCACGCCCTTGCTGGTGGGCGGCACCATGCTCTACATCAAGGCCCTGCTCGAGGGCCTGGACGACATGCCCGCCGCCAACCCGGCGATCCGCGCCATGCTGGATGCGCAGATGGCCGAACGAGGCAGCCCCGTCTTGCACGCCGAGCTGGCCCAGGTGGACCCTATCACCGCCGCGCGCCTGGCACCCGGCGACACCCAGCGCATCCAGCGTGCACTGGAGGTGTGGCACAGCACGGGCCAGCCCTTGTCGAGCTTCCACAAGCGCTCGGAACAAGCCGGGGCACAACCCGCCCACGCCGCCATCCTGGTCTCGCTGGAGCCAACCGACCGCGCCTGGCTGCACCAGCGCATCGCCCAACGCTTCGAGCTGATGATGCAGGCGGGCTTCATCGACGAGGTCCTGCGCTTGCGGCAAAGGCCCGATCTGCACGTGGGCCTGCCCTCGATCCGCTGCGTGGGCTATCGGCAAGTGTGGGAAGCGCTGGATGCGGGCCTCGACCTGAGCCAGCCCGCCGTGCTCAAGGACGTGATGGACAAAGGCATCGCGGCCACGCGCCAGTTGGCCAAGCGCCAGGTGACCTGGCTGCGCAGCATGCCGCAGCGCATCGTGGTGCCGGCCGACCAGCCCGATGCGATCGACGCAGTGCGGCGCGCTTTTTTGGGCGAGTGAATCGGGCCAGTGCATCGGGCCAGCGAAGCTCAGCTTTTCGCCAGGAAGCCACACGCATCCCTCACAAGGCTGCGCCAACCCCGCCAAACTTGATGTGGGTTAACGCTACACATGGTTCGGGTGCTTAAGCTGGCAGCTCACCGAGAACCACCATGCCGTACGAACTGTTTCGCCACAAGGGCCACGCCTGCCTCATGTTTTCCGATCTGAGCGACGAGGGAGGCGGTGCGGTTCAGGCCAACCAGTTCCTCATCGTCAACGATGACACCGGCGCCATCATCGACCCCGGTGGCAACCTGGCCTACAGCGAGCTGTACCTGGCCATGACCCGCCACTTCTCGCCCAGCCGCCTTTCGGCCATCCTGGCCTCGCATGCCGACCCCGACATCATCGCCTCGCTGGACCGCTGGATGACAGCCACGCCCGATGCCAAGCTGTATGTCTCGACCTTGTGGGAGCGCTTCGTGCCGCACTTCTGCAAGCCGGGCAAGACCAGCGGCCGCGTCGTCGGCATCCCCGATCAGGGTATGCGCATTGCGATAGGCAACAGCGAGCTGATCGCCCTGCCCGCGCACTTCATGCACGCCGAGGGCAACTTCCAGTTCTACGACCCCCTCAGCCGCATCCTGTTTTCGGGGGATCTGGGCGTGTCGTTCACCACCGGCCGGCAGGCGCAGCAGGCCATCACCTCCTTGACGCCCATGCCGAACGGCATGGAGGCCTTCCACCGCCGCTACATGGTGTCCAACAAGGTCCTGCGCTTTTGGGCGCGCATGGTGCGCCAGTTGCCCATCGACATGATCGTGCCGCAGCACGGCGCACCGCTGCAAGGCGCGGCCATCACGCAGTTCATCGAGTGGGTCGAAGGGCTGTCGTGTGGCGTCGACTTGATGACCGACGCCAGCTACGCCATCCCGCGCTGATCAGCAGCGCATCAAGTCGGGTCAGTGCGCGCCGCCGGCGTCCACCGCCACGGCCGACTTCCTGGGTTTGGCCAACCACACGATGGGGATCAGGCACAGGAACAGCACCGATGAAATCAGGTAGACGTCATCGGCCGCCCGCGTGAAGGCTTGCTGGTCGATCAGGCGCGAGATCTGCGCCGCGGCCTGCTCGAAGCTCATGCCCGAGCTCATCAAGGCATTGATGCCATCCATCGCACCCGGGTCGGTGCGTGAGACCTTCTCGGCCATGTGCACGTGGTGCATGGTGGCGCGGTCATCCCAGACCGTGGCCACCATGGAGGTGCCCATGGCGCCCGCCGTGATCCGCACGAAGTTGCTCAAACCCGAAGCCGAGGGGATACGATCCGGCGTCAGCCCATTGAGCGTGATGGCGCTCAGCGGGATGAAGAAGAAGGCAATCGCACCGCCTTGCAGGATCGTGGGCACCAGGATGGTGTTGAAGTCCACCAGGGTGTTGAAGTGCGAACGCATCCACATCACCAAGGCAAAGCCCAGGAAGGCCACCGTGGCCAGCCAGCGCGGGTCCACCCGGGTCACGTTCTTGCCCACGATGGGTGACAGCAGAATGGCCAGCAGCCCCACCGGTGCCACCGCCATGCCCGCCACCGATGCGGTGTAGCCCATGTACTGCTGCAGCCACATGGGCAGCAGCACCACGTTGCCAAAGAACAGGCCGTAGGCCACCGACAAGGCAATCACCCCGAACAGGAAGTTGCGGCTGGCAAACAGGCGCAGGTCCACCACGGGGTGCTCTTGCGTGAGCTCCCACACCACGAAGACAGCAAAACCAATCAGCGCCACCAGGCCCAGGATCACGATCTGGCTGCTCTCGAACCAGTCCAGCTCCTTGCCCTTGTCCAGCATGATCTGCAAGGCGCCCACCCACAGCACGAGCAAGGTCAGCCCCACCGTGTCGATGGGCAGCTTCTTGGTGGGCGTCTCACGTTTGGCATAGATGCGCCAGGTCACCAGGGCTGCGCCCAGGCCCACCGGGATGTTGATATAGAAGATCCAGGGCCACGACATGTTGTCCGTGATCCAGCCCCCCAATAGCGGCCCGGTGACCGGCGCCACCAGCGTCGTCATGGCCCACATGGCCAGGGCCATGCCCGCCTTGGCTGGCGGGTAGCTGCTGAGCAACAAGGTCTGCGACAGCGGGATCATGGGCCCGGCGACCAGGCCCTGCAGCACCCGAAACGCGATCAGCATTTCGAGCGACGAGGCCAGGCCGCACATCCACGAGGCCAGCACGAACAAGAGCACGCTGGCGGTGAACAGGCGCACCGCGCCGAAGCGCTGGGTGAGCCAGCCCGTCAAGGGCACGGAGATGGCGTTGGACACGCCAAAGCTGGTGATGACCCAGGTGCCCTGTGTGGGGCTCACGCCCAGGTTGCCTGCAATGGCCGGCAGCGACACGTTGGCGATGGACGAATCCAGCACGTTCATGAAGGTGGCCAAGGACAGGGCCACGGTGCCCAGAATCAGGTCACCGCCATGCAGCGGCTTGGGTGCGTGCGATGGCGCGGCGCTCAAATCAGGCTCCCGAACTCACAGCCCGTGTCGTCGCGGCATGCACCGAGCGGCCCAGATTGGCAGAGATGATGCGGTCCACCAACTGGTCGGCATCCTTTTGCAGGTTGTCGAACACGGCGGTCTGCGCCACGGCCTGGGTGCGCGGGGCTTGTGCCAGCACCTGGCCATCCTGCTTGCCCACATCCACTTCCACCTCCATGGACAGGCCCACGCGCAGCGGGTGCGCCTTGACCTCATCGGCTTGCAGCGTCACGCGAACCGGCACGCGCTGCACGATCTTGATCCAGTTACCCGTGGCGTTCTGCGCCGGCAGCAGCGAGAACGCCGCGCCCGTGCCGGCGCCCAGGCCGCTCACGGTGCCGTGGTAGACCACCTTCTGGCCGTACACGTCGGCCGTCAAGGTGGCGGGCTGGCCAATGCGCACGCGCTGCAACTGGCTTTCCTTGAAGTTGGCGTCCACCCAGGGGTGGTCCAGCGCCACCACCGTCATCAGGGGCGAGCCGGCCTGCACACGCTGGCCCACCTGCACGCTGCGCTTGGCCACATAGCCATCCACCGGCGCCAGCAGGGTCACGCGCTTGACGGCCAGATAGGCCTCACGCACGCGAGATGCCGCGCGCTGCACATTGGGGTGCTGCACGACCGAGGTCCCGTCCGTCAGCGACTGGTTGGAGGCCAGTTGCTCACGCGCCGTGATCAAGGCCGATTCGGCCGCGGCCAGCGCACTGCGTGCCGCCGTCAGTTGCGACTGGGCATGGTTGAACTCTTCCTTGCCCACCGCGCCACTGGCCAACAAAGGCGCACGGCGGTTGACGTCATCCTGCGCACGCGCCACTTCGTTTTGCGCCTTGCTCACATCGGCCTGGCGCACCTGGATCTGCGACAGCAGGCTGCCGTTGTTGGCAAACAGGGTGCGCACCTCGCGCACGGTCTGCGCCAGCTGGGCTTGCGCCTGATCCAGCGCCACCTGGGCATCGACAGCATCGAGCTTGATCAACAACTGGCCCGCCTTGACCACATCGGTGTCATCGGCGTGGATGGCCAGCACCGTGCCGGACACCTGCGGGGTGATCTGCACCACGTTCGCCTGCACATAGGCGTTGTCGGTGTGCTCGTAGTGGTTGGCGACCAGGGCGTAGTACGCACCATAGGCGCCACCGCCCAGCAGCACGGCCAGGGCGATCGCGGTCAGGGCCTTCTTGCGCGCAGGCTGGGCGTTGTTGGTAACGGTCACTTGGTTGTCAGCGGTGCTCATGAGCGGTCTCCGGCCTGCGGGGCGGCTTTCGTGTTGTCGGACGATGCGGTGGGGGCGCTGGGCGCAGCGGGCTGCAAATGCCCGCCCAGTGCGCGGATCAGGTTGAGTTGCGTGTCCAGGGCCTGTGTCAGCAGGTCAATGGCCTTGTGCCTTTGCGTCAGCACGGCAGACTCCACGCTCAGGACCGTCAGGTAGTTGCCCAGGCCCGCCTTGTAGCGGGCAAGGGCCAGCTCGTAAGCAGCCTCGACGCTCTTTTGCGCCAGCCTTTGGTCCTGCCGCTGGCGCGCCACGGACTGCGTGGTGCTGATGTGGTCAGCCACCTCCTGCACGGCTTGCAGGATGGTCTGGTTGTAGTTGGCCAGCGCCACATCCTGCTCGGCGAGCTTGCCTTGCAGATTGGCCACGCGCTGCTCACCATCGAACAAAGGCAGGTGGATCGCGGGCATCAGGCCCCATTGCCAGCTGGCCGGCTTGATGAGCTGCTCCAGGCCGATGGCGTTGTAGCCGGCATAACTGACCAGGTCCACGTTCGGGTAGAACAAGGCGCGTGCCGAGTCCACCTGGTGGCCCGCGGCTTGTGCACGCCACAAGGCGGCCATCACATCGGGGCGACGGGCCAGCACATCCACCGGAATGTGCTCGGGCGAAGGCAGTGGCTCCACCACGTCCTTGACCAGCAAGTTGGCCAGTGCATCGGGTGCCTGCCCGGTCAGCATGGCCAGGGCATGGCGCATGCGGGTGAGCTCGTCATCCCAGGCTTCAATCTGGGTGCGGGCGTCCGGCAAGGCGCCCTCGCCTTGTTTCAGCTCGACGTTCGTGTCCAGCCCGGCCTGCACACGCTGGCGGATCAGGCCCAGCATCTCTTCGCGCTGCGCCAGCGTGCGTTCACTGACCTCGCGCTGGAACTGCGCACGGCCCAGCTCCAGGTAGGCGCGCGCCACGTTCCAGGACAGCACCATGCGGGCGGCCTGCACATCGGCTTGTGCCGCGCGCTTCTGGCCCACCAGTGCCTCGATCTCGGCGCGCTGGCGCCCGAACAGGTCCAGCTCCCACTTGCCTTGCAGCTGCAAGGTGCCCGATGTGACCGAGGCACCAGCCAGTGGTGGCGGGTAAAAGCCATGCTTGGAAAAATGCTGGCGATCAACTTCGGCCGATGCCTGGATCTGCGGCTTGTCTGCACCACGCGAGGCGGCCTCCATGGCCTCCACACGGCGCAGCCGGGCTTGTGCCACCTGCACCGTCGGGTTGCCCGACAAGGCCTGCTGCATCAGCGCGTTGAGCTGCGGGTCGCCATAGCCTTCCCACCAGGCCGGCAACGCGTCGCTGAACTCTTTGGCTTGCACGCCCTGCACGCCCAGCTTGCCGGCATCCAGCGCCTGCACGTCGGCCTGCAACTCGGGGTGGGTGGAACAGGCCGTCAAGGCGGCCAGCGCCAGCACGGAAAACGAAGCGGTGCACGCCCGGCGAAGGCGTGAGATGCGATCTGACATGGGGAAACTCCAGCGGGATCTTGTGGTTCTGTTCAGCCGTGCCGCTCGGCGTCGGACTCATCGCGCATGGCCTCGGCATTGGCCAGCATGCGCCGCAAGAAGACCATCAAGGTTTGCCACTCTTCACGGGTAAAACCATCAAGCAAACGGTTGGAGACCTCGCACAACACGCCCGGCACGGGCGCAATGGCAGCCTCGCCTTCGGGCGTCAAGCCCAGGTGCACCACGCGGCGGTCTTCGGTCGAGCGCTCCCGCTTGCAAAGGCCCTTGGCCTCCAGGCGGTCCAGCGTGCGCGTCAAGGCCCCGGCGTCGAGTTGCAGTTCACGTGACAAGGCGGCCAGCGTGTTGCACTCGCCCTTGCTGATCATGAACATCGGCGTCCACTGCGCCTGGGTCAGCCCATGGGTGTCCAGGCGCTTGTCCGCCTGGCTCACCATGATCTGCACCACGCGGCGCATGAGGTAGCCAAAGCTGTTGTCCCGGGCCCAGTTGCCCTTGCTGTAAATCGGCGCGGCGGGTGCCGAGCCTGCCTCTGCATCAGAGGTGTCGGCTGGAGAAGTTGACGAATCAGTCATGGCGTTAATTTATTTGCCTACGCAAATATTGTCAAGGCATGATAATGGGACAAGTTTCACGACTAAGCCCCTCATGTCCCGCTCCGCCTCCGCCCAACCGCCTGCCGGCAAGTCCGCTCGGTCGCTCAACGACCTCAGGCCCTTCCTGCAGCCCTACAAGACCCGCATCGCCCTGGCGCTGGTCTTCTTGCTGATGGCCGCCCTGACCACGCTGGTGCTGCCCATTGCCCTGCGCACCTTGATCGACCAGGGGATGGTGGCGGCCGACCCCGGCCAGCGCGTGATGGCCATGCGCGAGCACTTCCTGGCCCTGTTTGGCGTGGGTGTCGCCATGGGCTTGTTCTCGGCCTCGCGCTACTACTCCGTGACCTGGCTGGGCGAGCGCATCACCGCTGACATCAAAAGCGCGGTGTATGGCCACGTGCTCAAGCAAAGCCCGGAGTTCTTCGAGACCACCCAAAGCGGCGAGGTCCTGTCACGCCTGACGGCCGACACCACCCTGATCCAGACCGTGGTGGGCACCAGCGTGTCCATGGGCTTGCGCAACGCCATCATGGCGGTGGGCGCCCTGACCATGCTGATCGTCACCAACCCTTATGTGATGGCGCAGGTGCTGGGTGGCCTGGTGCTGGTGGTCATGCCGGCCATCATTTACGGGCGCCGCGTGCGCCGCCTCTCGCGCGCCAGCCAGGACCGCGTGGCCGACTCCAGCGCCATCGCCGCCGAGGTGCTCAATGCGGTGCCCGTGGTGCAAGGCTACACCGCCGAAACGCGCGAAGCCAAACGCTTCATCACGGCCACCGAAAGCGCCTTCAAGACTGGCGAGCGCCGCATCCGCGCGCGTGCCGTGCTGGTGGCCTTCATCATCAGCGCCACCACCGGCGCCCTGCTGTGGGGGATGTACCAGGGCACCCAGGCGGTCATGGACGGCAAGATCAGCGCCGGCCACATGGGGCAGACCGTGGTCTACGTGATCCTGCTGCTGAGCTCCGTGGCGGCGCTGTCCGAGGTCTATGGCGACATCCTGCGCGCTGCAGGCGCCACCGAGCGTTTGATGGAATTGCTGGCCGCACGCTCGCCGATCCAGCCCCCCGCCCAGCCCAAGGCGCTGCCCGCGCCCCAGGGCGGCTCGCGCGTGACGCTGTCGGATGTGCGCTTTCATTACCCGTCCCGCCCCAACCAGACCGCGCTTGATCACTTCAACCTGGTCGTCAACCCCGGCGAAACCGTGGCCCTCGTCGGCCCCAGCGGCGCAGGCAAGAGCACCGTCTTCCAGTTGCTGCTGCGTTTTTACGATCCGCAATCGGGCCGCATCGAGCTCGATGGCGAATCGGTGACGCAACTGAGCCTGGAAGACCTGCGCCAGCGCATCGGCATCGTCCCGCAAGACAGCACCATCTTCTCGACCACGGCCCTGGAAAACATCCGATATGGCTGCCCAGGTGCCTCCGACGATCAGGTCCATGCCGCAGCGCGTGCTGCCCATGCGCACG
This sequence comes from Aquabacterium sp., assembly GCF_016195855.1. Taxonomy (GTDB): domain Bacteria; phylum Pseudomonadota; class Gammaproteobacteria; order Burkholderiales; family Burkholderiaceae_C; genus Aquabacterium. The sequence goes on along the minus strand of NZ_JACPYU010000014.1, from coordinate 39,568 downwards.
ACTTCATCGCCGCCCTGCCCGAGGGTTACGACACCTTCCTGGGCGAGCGCGGCGTGCGCCTGTCTGGCGGGCAACGTCAGCGCATCAGCATCGCGCGAGCCATCCTGAAAAACGCCCCGCTGCTCCTGCTGGATGAAGCCACCAGCGCACTCGACACCGAGAGCGAGCGCGCCGTGCAGGCCGCGCTGGAAGAGGCCATGAAGGACCGCACCACCCTGGTCATCGCCCACCGCCTGAGTACCGTGGTGAACGCCGACCGCATCGTGGTGCTGGAGGGTGGCCAGATCGTCGACGTGGGCTCTCATGCGGAACTCATGGCACGCAACGGGCTCTATGCCAAACTGGCCGCCATGCAGTTCGATCAGGTTCACCTGGCTGCCGATGAAGACGAAGGCGATGACACGACCCCGCAAGCCTTGTCAGCCTGACAACGGGCGGCTGCGTTAAGTGCTCATGCCGCCACCCAATCTGTGCGCAGCACGATCCACCTGTTCAAGACAACCTCCTACACGACCATGCCCACTTTCCAGCCAGTTCGCACCCTGATGATCTCCGCCCTCAGCTCGGCCGTCCTGCTCGGCGGCTGCGCCAACATGGATGAAACCCAGCGCGGCACGGCCCAAGGTGCGGCCATCGGTGCCGTGGCAGGTGCCGTGATCGGCCAGGTCGCCGGCAAGAACGCCGCAGCCGGTGCGGCCATTGGCGGCATCGCTGGCGCCGTGGCGGGCAACGTGTGGTCCAAGCGCATGCAGGCCCAGCGTGAAGCCATGGAGCAAGCCACCCGTGGCACCGATGTCGAGGTGACCCGCACCGCCGACAACCAGCTCAAGGTCAACATCCCCAACGACATCTCCTTTGCCACCGGCAGTGCCGCCATCAAGCCCGAACTGCGCTCGGTGCTGGAAACCTTTGCCAATGGCCTGAGCAAGGACAGCGCCGGCATGCACGTGCGCATCGTCGGCCACACCGACAGCACCGGCTCGGACGCCGTCAACAACCCGCTCTCGCGTGAGCGCGCCGAAAGCGTCAAGGACTTCCTCGTTGACCGCGGTGTGCCCGCCGGCCGCGTGGAAACCGCCGGCCGCGGCGAGCGCGAGCCCGTTGCCAGCAATGAAACAGCAGAAGGCCGCGCCCGCAACCGCCGCGTAGAAATCTTCCTGCGCGAGCCAGAGCAGAAGTCCTGATCCCCTCACGACCGAGTCAAACCAGGCAGCCGGGAAGAGATAATCCCGGCTGTTGTCATTTTGAAGGACGCCCCAGGTGAGCCGCCCCATTCGCAGTCAATTTGAAGACTTCATGCGCCACGTCCACACCACGGGCGTGCTCAAGACCGACCGCACCGGCACGGGCACGCGCAGCGTGTTCGGCCACCAGATGCGTTTCGACCTCAGCGAAGGCTTCCCGCTGGTCACCACCAAGAAGGTGCACCTGAAGTCCATCATCGTCGAGCTGCTGTGGTTCCTGCGCGGCGACAACAACGTCAAATGGCTGCAAGAACGCGGTGTCACCATCTGGGACGAATGGGCCCGTGAGGACGGCTCGCTGGGCCCCGTGTACGGCGTGCAATGGCGCAGCTGGCCCAAGCCCGATGGCGGCCACGTCGACCAGATCAGCGAAGTGGTCAAGCAACTCAAAACCACCCCGGATTCGCGCCGCATCATCGTCAGTGCCTGGAACCCCGGCCAGATCGACCAGATGGCGCTGCCGCCCTGCCACGCCTTCTTCCAGTTCTATGTGGCCCCGCCGCAAGCCGAAGGCGAGCGCCCGAAGCTCAGTTGCCAGCTCTACCAGCGCAGCGCCGACATCTTCCTGGGCGTGCCCTTCAACATCGCCAGCTACGCCCTGTTGACCCACATGCTCGCGCAGCAATGCGACATGGACGTGGGCGACTTCATCTGGACCGGCGGCGACTGCCACGTCTACAGCAACCACACCGAACAGGTCGAGCTGCAATTGAGCCGCACGCCCTTCCCCTACCCGGTGCTCCACATCAAGCGCAAACCCGCTTCGATCTTCGACTACGAATATGAAGACTTCGAGGTGCTGGAGTATCAGCACCACGCGGCCATCAAGGCGCCTGTGGCCGTCTGACCCGGTGCCATCGTCATGCAACTGATCCTGATCGCCGCCGTGGCCCGCAATGGCGCCATTGGCAAGGACAACGCCCTGCTGTGGCGTCTGCCCGAAGACCTCAAGTTCTTCAAGCGCACCACCATGGGCTGCCCGGTCGTCATGGGCCGCAAGACTTTCGAGTCCATTGGCCGCCCCCTGCCTGGCCGCCGCAACATCGTCATCACCCGCAATACCGGCTGGCAGCATGAAGGCGTGGAAGTCGCACACGCACTCGATGAGGCCGTGGCGGCACTCGCCAGCGAGGCACGCGTGTTCGTGATTGGCGGCGGCGAGCTCTACACCCAGGCACTGCCCCGGGCAGACGAGCTCATCCTCACCGAAGTCGATGCCGATTTCGAGGGCGACACCTTCTTCCCGCCATGGGACCGCAACGCCTTTGCCGAACAAAGCCGCGAGACCCACCAGGCCGAGGCAGGCTGGCCCTACCACTTCGTGGTCTATCGGCGCAAAACCTGAGGCTGGCCACCTAAACTTCGGTTTTCCCGAAGTATGCCCTCAAGGATTTCTGATTTACCGATGTATCGGGCTTGGGTATCGTCACGGCTTTGCTGCCCTTGACGCGATCACGCCTGCGCATTCACACCATGGAATTCCTTTTCGACCCCAACCTCTGGATCGCTTTTGCGATGCTCACCGCCCTGGAAATCGTGCTGGGCGTAGACAACATCATCTTCATCTCGATTCTGGTGGGCCGCCTGCCCCCTGAACTGCGCGACAAGGCGCGCCGCATGGGCCTGGGCTTTGCCATGCTCTCGCGCCTGATGCTGCTGTTCTCGCTGAGCTGGGTCATGGGCCTGAAGGCCGACCTTTTCGAGGTTCTGGGGCAAGGCATCAGCGGCCGTGATCTGGTGCTGCTGGGCGGTGGCCTGTTCCTGCTCTACAAGGCCTCGCACGAGATCTTCGTGGAGGTCGAAGCCCGCGAACAAGACCATGCACCTGACACCGATCCGGCCGTCGTCAAGGCCGCAGGTGCCCGCCTGTTCTGGGGCATCATCGGCCAGATCGCGGTCATCGACATCGTGTTCTCGCTGGACTCGGTCATCACGGCCGTGGGCATGGTGGACCATCTGGGCGTGATGATCGCCGCCGTGATCGCCTCGGTGGGTGTCATGCTGTTTGCAGCCAAACCCATTGGCGAGTTCGTGGATCGCCACCCCTCCGTCAAGGTGCTGGCACTGGCCTTCCTCGTGATGGTGGGCATGGCCCTGACCGCCGAAGCACTGGATGTGCACGTGCCCAAGGGCTACATCTACGCGGCCATGGCCTTCTCGTTGGCGGTTGAAGCGCTCAATATCCGCTCGCGTGCCAAGCGCATGGCCCTCAAGGCGCAGGCACAGCAGGCCTGACCCCACTGCGCCCGCTGGCACCGCTCAGGCAAAGCGCCCGGCCTTGAAATCCTCGACCGCCTGGAAGATCTCTTCCTGGCGGTTCATCACGAAGGGCCCGTACTGCGCGATGGGTTCGTTCAAGGGCTGGCCCGCGATCAGCAAGGCCTTGGTGGCGCCATGCGCACGCAGCGTCACCCCATCGTGGTCAACCTGGTTCTTCAAGATGGCCATGCGCTGAGCCGGCACCACCGTCTCACCCACCGCCAACTCACCCCGGTAGACATACACAAAGGCATTGTGCTGGGGCGGCAGCACCTGATCAAAGCGCGCGCCATCAGGCAGGTGCAGATCCAGGTACAAGGGCTGCGAGGCCTCCCGCTGCACCGCCCCATCCACACCATGGCTGGCGCCCGCGATGACCCGCACGGTCACGCCCTCATCGGTGCGGAACTCGGGGATGTCCGCGCTCTGGATATCGCGGTACCAGGGCGCCGTCATCTTGTCGCGGGCGGGCAGGTTCAGCCACAGCTGGAAGCCCTCCATGCGCCCCTCTTCCTGCTCGGGCAACTCGGAGTGGATCACCCCGCGCCCGGCCGTCATCCACTGCACCCCACCGTTTTGCAGCAGGCCTTCGTGGCCGGCGCTGTCGCGATGGCGCATGCGGCCCGCGATCATGTAGGTCACGGTCTCGAAGCCACGGTGCGGGTGATCGGGAAAGCCACCGATGTAGTCATCGGGGTTGTCGGTGCCAAAGGCGTCCAGCATCAGGAAGGGGTCCAGCCTGCGCTGCAGCGGCTGCGTCAGCACCCGCGTGAGCTTGACGCCCGCACCATCCGAGGTGGCCTGGCCTGCGATCAAGCGCTCGACCTCACGCGGCCGTGTGACGGTGATCGACGGGGTGACAGTTTGGGTGGTATCCATGCGGGGCTCCTGATGCGCATCGACACGCGCCATGTGCCATGCGCCATGTGCGCCGTCGATGCAGACAAACCATTTTCGACCATGCCCGGCATCAAGCCAGGGCTGGCTCTCCGATGCCCAGTTCATCGATCTGGGCATACGCCGACGCCAGCGCGTCCTGCTCGGCCTGCGGGCCCATGGCCAGGCCTTCGGCGTACACGAACTGCACGTCCGTCATGCCCAGGAAGGCCAGCACCGTCTTCAGATACGGCACCTGCGTGTCGGCGGGCGTGTTGCGGTACTGGCCACCGCGGGTCAGGGCCACATACACCTTCTTGCCCGTCAGCAGGCCCACAGGCCCCTTGTCGGTGTAGGTGAAGGTGACACGAGCACGGGCGACCGCATCGATCCAGTTCTTGAGCTGGGCCGGCACGCCGAAGTTGTACATGGGCACGCCCAACACCAGCACATCGGCCGCTTGAATCTCGGCAATCAGTGCGTCGTCGATGGCCACGCGGGCCGCTTGCTCGGCGGTGCGCTGCTCGGCCGGTGTGAACAGCGCTTGTAGGGCAGGCTTATCCAGCTCGCTCAAGGGCTGGCGGCCCAGATCACGCACGGTCAGTTTGGTCGAGACGTGTGCGGCAGCCACGCGCTCGGCGATGGCACCGGCCAGACGGCTGGAGTGCGAAGCATCAGGGCGGGAGCTGGAGTTGATTTGCAGGATGTTCATGGCGGGTCCTTCGGTTGGAAGTGAATGTCGATGGACTCACTTTAATTATCCCAACCAATATACGGAAGCCATCAAAATGGATAACATTGTTCCACCAGAAGAACAATAACCCTGATCGACTGGACACCATGAACATCGAACCCAATGACCTGCTGCTCTTTGCCCGTGTGGTCGAGGCCCACAGCTTCAGCCGCGCCGCCGAGCAACTGGGCCTGCCCAAATCCACCGTCTCACGCCGGGTGGCCGGGCTGGAAACCCAACTGGGCGAGCGCCTGCTGCTGCGTACCACCCGCAAGCTCACGCTCACGGACTTCGGCCGCACCGTGCTGGAGCACGCCCAGCAAATCGTTGCCGAGGTCGATGCCGCATCCAACCTGGCTCAGCACCGTCAGGCGCAACCCAGCGGCCGCCTGCGCGTGACCATGCCGGCCGACCTGGCCAACCTGATGCTGGTGCCGATGATGGCCGACTTCGTCGCGCAATACCCCGACATCTCCCTGGAGCTGGACCTGACGCCCCGCCGTGTCGACCTGATCGGCGAGAACATGGACCTGGCCATCCGCATGGGCGATCTGCCTGATGACGCCTCGCTGGCGGCCCGGCGCCTGGCCGTGTTCACCTCCGGCCTGTATGCCGCCCCGGGCTATCTGGCCAGACACGGCCACCCTTCGGAGCCAGAAGCCTTGATGGAGCACGATGCCTTGCACCTGTTGAGCCGCAATGGCGATGCCGCGCCCTGGGTGCTGATGCGCCTGCATGACAATGCCCGTTGGGAGGGCATTCCGCCGGGCCGCACCACGGCCAATTCACCCGATCTGCTCATGCGCATGGCCTTGGCAGGTGCCGGTATCGCACTGGTCCATGACCACTTCGCCGAGCCCCATGTGCGCGAAGGCAGGCTGACCCCCGTCTTGCCCGACTGGCGCCCGCCATCCACGCCCGCATGGGGCGTGTTCCCTGGCCGCCGCCTGATGCCCGCGCGCACCCGCGTCTTTCTGGATGCCTTGCAAGCCAAGCTGACCGGCGAGCAATGCCGCGAACACGAGGCCCGCGTCGAGCAGACCCTGCGCAGGGCGAGCAGCCGCCTGGCGCCCCATGTGAAAACCCGGCCCTGACACAGGGGGGCTTGCGCACCATCACCCTGCAGTGGCGCTGTCTAATGCACAACGCCGCCTTTCAAGCGCTTTCAAGAACCAGGGATGTCATGGACGGTCAGAATCTCGCCCCACAAACAGGCAACAACTTCAACCTGCTGCGCTTTGTCTTCGCCTCCATGGTGATCTTGTCGCATTGCCCAGAGCTTCAACACGGCAACCGAAGCCGGGAATTCCTGAGCAATGTGTTTGGCACCATCTCGTTTGGGCAACTGGCTGTGAGCAGTTTTTTTCTGCTCAGCGGCTACCTGATCGTCAAAAGCTGGGACCACAACCCGCGCATCGTTTCTTACCTGAGAAACAGGGTGCTGCGCATCTACCCGGCCTTCATCGTGACCACCCTCGTCTGCGCCTTCGTTGTCGGGCCCATGGCAAGCGAGCCTCACTACTTCAGGCACTTTTATTGGGACGACTTCCTCACGGACATGACCCTGCTGCAAAGCCCCGCCATTCCACCCGTCTTCCAGGAAACGTTCTACCCGCTCGTCAATGGCGCGATGTGGTCCATCGAGTACGAATTCAAGTGCTACCTGCTGGTGGCCTTGTTCGGGCTGGCGATCGGGTTCCAGAACCGCGTTTACTGGCTGGTGTGCTTCCTGGCTTTCACCACCATGTTCCTGATCGATCCCTATGTGGGACACGGCACCTTCCATGACCCGATCGTGCGCCTGGGCATGATGTTCACGGCCGGTGGCTGCTACTTTCTGTACGGCCGCCCCTTTCTGGACAAGCAGCGCTGGATGGTCGTCGCCCTCATGCTGTGGGCACTGCTGATGTTCAACCGCACCCTCGCACAACCGGCCGTGGCCATCTTCTGGGGCTATGCCATCCTGTCCTTCGCCAACCGGCCGGCACGCCTTTTCGCCTGGTTCAACAAGCTGCCCGACATCTCCTACGGCGTCTATCTGTACGCCTGGCCCATCACCAAGCTCCTGATCGAATGGCAGCCGGAGGTCGGGCGACTGTCCTTGATCGTTCAGACCTGGTTGTGGAGCATCCTGGCCGGCACCCTCAGTTGGTACCTGATCGAAAAGCGCTTCATCACCATGAAGGCTCATGCTGCACCCCGTCCCTTGGTCAATCAACCCGCTTGAGCCCGAGCCCACCAAACAGCGGCACAATTCCGTCGCGCTCTTGATCCCAAACTCTTGCCCAAGCCCATGAAACTCGCCACCTGGAACGTCAACTCACTGTCTGTGCGCTTGCCACAATTGCTGGACTGGCTCGCCGCCAACCCCGTTGATGCACTGGTGCTGCAAGAGACCAAGCTCACCGACGACAAGTTCCCGCATGCCGACCTGGAGGCCGCGGGTTACCAGTCCCAGTGGTTCGGCCAGAAGACCTATAACGGCGTGGCCCTGCTGACCCGCACCGGCAGCACCGACATCATCAAGAACATCCCCGGTTTCGCCGATGAACAAGCCCGCGTGATCGCCGGCACAGTCCAGGATGCGCAGCTTGGCAGCGTGCGCGTGGTCGGCTGCTACTTCCCTAATGGCCAGGCACCTGACAGCGACAAGTTCGTCTACAAGATGAACTGGCTGCAAGCCCTGGAGGCATGGGTCAAGCAGGAGCTGCAAACCCATCCGCACGTTGTGTTGATGGGGGACTTCAACATCGCCCCCACCGATGCCGACGTGTACGACCCGGTCGCCTGGAAAGACCAGATCCATTGCACACCGCAAGAGCGTGCGCACTTTCAGCAACTGCTGGGCCTGGGCCTGTGCGACGCCTTCCGGCTGTTCGAGCAACCGCCCAAACCCTGGACCTGGTGGGACTACCGCAACCTGGCTTTCCGCAAGAACCAGGGCCTGCGCATCGACCACATCCTGATCAGCGACGCGCTCAAGCCGCAGGTCACGGCCTGCGTGATCGACAAGGCGCCGCGCAAGAACGAACGCCCCAGCGACCACGCACCGGTGATCGTCACGCTCGGCTGAGCGTCAGCCCTGCAGCAAGCGCCGCAGCGGCGCTGGCAGCCCCCAGTTGGCCAGATCGGCCACAGGCACCCAGCGGCCGCTTGAGGCCAGCTCGATCAAGCCGGGCTGCAGGCGCTGCGCAGATGCTGCATCATCCAGCACCAGGCGGCGCGGATTCAGGTACCAGTCCAGGTGCGTCAGCACATGCTTCGTGCGTGGTTGCGCCTCGATCGAGGCACTCAATTTATCGCCGAGCAAGGCCAGCAAAGCCGACTCGTCATCAAGCAAAGGCAAGGTCCACAACCCTGCCCACACCCCTTTGTCCGGCATCTGCTGCAGCCAGACCTGGTCCTGCCATTGCAGCCACAGCAACCAGCTTTCGCGCTCGCTGCGCTTGAGCTTGCGCGTCTTGACGGGGTAGCGCTCGGGGTCGCCCTTCACACGCGCCTGGCAGATGTCCGACCATGGGCAAGTCAGGCAGGCGGGCTTGCGTTGCGTGCACAAGGTGGCCCCCAGGTCCATCAAGCCCTGTGTGTACGAGGGCATGTCGCCTGCACGCGCCGGCAAGACGGCCTGGGCCGCCTCCCACAAGGCACGCTCATGCGCCTTGACGGACAGATCCTGATCCCAGCCCAGCACGCGGCTGAGCACCCGCTTGACGTTGCCATCCATGATGGAGATGCGCTCGTCAAAGCAGAAGGCCGCAATGGCGGCCGACGTGGAGGGCCCGATGCCCGGCAAGGTCTGCAAGGCCTCGCTGCTGCGCGGAAACTGCCCACCATGCAGGTTCACCACGTCCTGCGCACAACGATGCAGATTGCGTGCGCGGCTGTAATAGCCCAGCCCGCTCCACAAGGTCAGCACGTCGTCCAGCGGCGCGGCGGCCAGCGCCTGCACATCAGGGAAGCGCTGAAGAAAACGATCGAAGTAACCCAGCACCGTGGTGACTTGCGTCTGCTGCAGCATGATCTCTGACAGCCACACGCGGTAGGGGTCACGCACACGCTGCCAGGGCAGATGGTGGCGCCCTTCCTGGCGCTGCCAGGCCACCAGGCGTTCGGGCAAAACCGGTGTCACCTGCTGCGCATGACGCAGCAGGCTGGCAAGTGTCGGGGCGCTCATGCGCCTTGCGGAGAAGGCGAGCTGATTTGTGCAGGCGATGGCTGAGACGCCAGAGACAAGTCCAGTGTCACATGCTGGACATCGCCCCCGTTGGCAGCCGCCAAGGTGTCGGTCTGCGCCTGCTTGACCAGGTCTTCCACCAGCGAGCCCAGGCGGGTCTGCAACTGCAGCACGCGCTCGTCCAGCGCCTGGACTTCCTGCAGACGGTTGTCCAGCTCGTTCGATGCCGACTGGATGCGGTCCAGCGACTCATAACGGCGCTTGAAGTTGCGACGGCGTTCGCGCAACTGGCTGTCCACCTGCGCCGATGCCGTCTTGTTCCACAACTCGATGTCGTTGCTCACGGTCTCGAACACAACACGCAGACGCGAGATCAGCATGCGGCGGAACTGCTCCTGAAAGCCCGGCTGCGCCAACCTGAAGGCCTGGCTCAGGCCCAGGTACTGCACGTAGTTGCGCTCGATGAGGTTGAGGTCCTCGGCGTACTTGCGCACATCCAGCGGCACATCGGCCACCAGGCTGAAGCCGAACTCGGCATTGAGCTTGGCGTACGAAGCCACCAGCATCGCGTGGATTTCGTCGTTGCGCTGCTGGGCCTGCTCGATCAGATCGCGCAGGCGGCCACACAAGTCGATGAACGATTTCTTGGCCCCCAGCGGCAGCCACGAACCACCCAGCACCTGCTGCAGCACATCCACTTCCTGGCGCAGGCGGTCCGCGGACAGGTCGTGCAAGGCATTGCGCAACATGCGGGCGTGCACACTGCGCATGGCTTGCAAGCGCGCCGTACATTGCTCGAACTCGGAGGCTTCAGCCTGCACGCGCTGCAGCATCAACTGCACCTTGCCGCTGCTCTTGCCACGCAGGCCGCGCAGTTCATGCAACTGGTCGGCGTACAGGCGGCGCATCTCGCCAAAGCGGCGCGTGAGTTGCTGCTGGAACTGCTGCGCACCCTGCACGGCAGCCTGCCCCAGCGTCTCGCGACGGCGCGGCAAAAGCCCTTCGGACAAGGCGTTCTCGAAGGTCTCCAGGCGGCTCTCGCCCAAGCCTTCGCGGTTGCCGCTCAAGCGAGCAGCCAGGGCCTGGCGCGCCGAAATCGGGAACACGTGCGCGACCGGCACTTCCAGCGTTTGCGCCACGCTCTCGCACTGGCGAACAATGGTTTGCTCGATCTGCTCGGGCGTGCTCAAAGGGTCGACCAGCGAGTCGATCTTGTTGAGCGCCACGAAACGGGCCAGCGCCGGGCCACACAGGTGGTCGCGCCAGATGGACAAATCGGACTTGGTCACGCCGGTGTCGGCACCCAGGATGAACACCGTGGCATGCGCCTGAGGCAGCAGGCCCAGTGTCAGTTCAGGTTCGGTACCGATGGCATTGAGGCCAGGCGTGTCCAACACCACCAGGCCGCGCTTGAGCAGCGGGTGCGGCAGGTTGATGCGCGCGTGACGCCACACCGGCACCTCGACAGAACCGTCGGCCTGCAAAGGCGGGTTCTCATCAGGCCGTTCGGGGTCCCAGAAGCCCAGGCGGGCAGCTTCGTGTGGCGACACCATGCGGGTGCGCATCACCTCGCTGAGCGCCTTGGCCATGCCTTCGGGGTTGGACAGATCCAGCTCGATCCAGGTCCACTCCTTGGGCAGCCGGCGGTATTCGGCCAGCGACGCGGCCTCGAGGCGCGTGTCAATGGGCAACAGCGACAAGCCAACGGGATCGTGCGCGTCATAACCCAGCTCGACCGGGCACATCGTCGTGCGCCCAGCCGAGGCCGGCATCATGCGACGGCCCTTGTCCGAGAAAAAGATGGCGTTGATCAACTCCGATTTGCCGCGCGAAAACTCGGCGACAAACGCCACCATCAGCTTCTCGCCTGACAGGCGATGACGCATGGCCTCGAACCATTCTGCCGACGCGTCGTCAAGCAGGTCATGTTCACGGGCGAAACGGGCCAGGGTCGCCAATTTGGCGTCCGTGTCGGCACGCCACTGCCCAAGGGCATCCAGGTGGCTGGCAAAAGTCGGCATCATGGAATTAATCGTATCTCAAGCCGGTGAACCGTAAATATGGATATTCGCCCGAGTTGGGACAAAAAGTACAGGCTTATTCGCAAAGCAATCCACAGCCGTCACCTTTTCTGACAAATTGGGCAATAAAACGTAGAGCGCTGCCCTTGCACCACACGCCGGATCGGTGTGCCGCAAACCCTGCAGGGCTGGCCTTCGCGTCCGTAAACCTGGGTCGCCAATTGAAAATGCCCTTGGGCGCCATGTGCATCCTTGAAATCTTTCAGGCTGGAGCCGCCCAGGGCAATGGCTTGCTGTAAAACAGATTGAACCTCACGCACCAATTTTTCACAGCGTGGTTTACTCAAACGCCTGGCCTGCAATCTGGGGTCGATACCTGACCTGAAAAGCGCCTCGCACGCATAAATATTGCCAGCGCCGACCACGATGTCGCCAGCCAGCAAGGCCTGCTTGACGGCCACCGAACGCCCCTGGAGCCGCGCATGCAGATAGGCCCCGTTCAAGGCTTCATCAAATGGCTCCAGCCCCAGGCCATCCAGCAATTTGCCCGGCACGCCTTCGTGCATGGAGGGGCCCCACACCACCGCACCAAAACGACGGGGGTCGGTCAGCCGCAAGGTGCCTTTGTCGGTCACCATTTCAAAATGGTCGTGCACGCCGGCAGGCGGCAGCCGATGCGAAAACGACAAAGAACCCGACATGCCCAGATGGACCAGCAGGCCGCCTTGCTCGCCATCTGACCGGGTCAAAGGCAGCCAGAGGTATTTGCCTCGGCGCAACACCTTGCCCACCCGCCAGCCATGCAAGGCATCCACGTCATACCCGACCGGCCAGCGCAAAGGCTTGCCCATGTGCACAGCGCGCACGCTGGCGCCTTCAATGCGGTCGGCAAAACTCTGTCGCGTGACTTCAACTTCGGGCAATTCGGGCATGAAGGGAATTATCCCGTGCCAATCGAATCCATCGGAGCCACGGCGAGTGGCCGCCACATCAATAGAATGGCCACATCAGTTGGAGACCCCATGTCCCTCTCTTTTGCCAATTTGTTTACTCTGGCTTCCAGAACCGCCGCTGCATCAGCCACGCACAGGCTGTCGCGCTCTTCGATCGCCGCAACGCTGGGCGCCGGCACATTGGCCCTGTGCGGCCTGGGCACGGCATTCGCCCAGGACAATGCTGCAGCCCCTGCTCCCGCAGCGGCCTCTGCGCCCACCGCATCGGTTGTGGCCAAGCCTCCCGTCCAGAACTCCCTGATGGACGGCGCCCTGTTCTATCAAATCCTGGTCGCCGAGGTGCAGTCCAACGCTGGCGACGCCGGCTCTGCCTACCAGCTCTACCTGGAGTCCGCCCGCCGGCACCAGATCAGCCAGCTATATCAACGCGCGGTCGAAATCGCCCTGCGCGGGCGTGCCGGCGAGCAGGCCCTGACGGCCGCCAAGGCCTGGCGCCAGGCCATGCCGCAGTCCAAGGAGGCCTCCGAGTACACCGCCCAGATCCTGCTGGCCCTGGGCCGCACCAGCGACCTGGCTGCGCCACTGCGCACCCTGATCCAGCTGACCCCGACCCCCCAGCAGCCCCAGGTGCTCGCGTCCCTGCCGCGCACTGTCGCCAGGCTGAACGACAAGCGCGCTGCGGCACAGGTGATCGACGAGGCCACCCAACCCTGGCGCCAACAGCCGCTGGAGCTGGCCGAGGGCTGGTCCGCCAGCGCCGAAGGCTGGATGCAAGCCAAGGAGTACGACAAGTCCATGGCTGCGCTTGAAAAGGCAGCCGCACTCAAGCCCTCCTTGCCCAACCCGGGCCTGATCGCCATCGACCTGATGAGCCTTGACCCGCGCGCCGAGCAGTTCGTCAAGCAGCAACTGGCCCGCCCCGATGCCCCGTCGCTGGTGCGGCTGGCTTACGGCCGCAAGCTGGCCGGCACACAGCGCTACGCCGAGTCAGCCGAGCAACTGGAACAACTGCTGGCGACACAACCCGACCAGATGGGCACATGGGTCACGCTGGCTGCCGTGCGGCTGGAGCTCAAGCAACTCGACAAGGCGGAAGCGGCCCTGCAACCCGTGCTCAAGTACACCCCCGGCAGCAACCAGGCGGCCACCACCAATGCGCCAGCACCCGATGCCAACGACATCGAACAGGCCTACCTGCTGATGTCGCAGATTGCGGAGCAACGCAACCAGCTGGCGCAATCGAGCACCTGGCTGGACCGCGCCGACCCCAAACACGAGCGGATCAACATCCAGGCCCAGCGTGCCCGGCTTCTGGTCAAGCAAGGCAAGATCGCCGACGCCCGCAAGCTGATCCGTGAACTGCCCGAAGCCGAACCGCGCGACGCCGTGATGAAGATCCAGGCCGAAGCCCAGTTGCTGCGCGATGCACGCCAATGGGAAGAGGCCTACAAGGTCCTCGACGAAGCCACCAAGCGCTTCCCCGAAGACAGCGACCTGCTGTATGACCAGGCCATGCTGGGCGAACGCCTGAACAAGTTCACCGAGATGGAAGCCCAGTTGCGCAAGGTCATGGAGATGACCCCTGACAACCCCAATGCCTTCAATGCCCTGGGCTACAGCCTGGCCGACCGCGGCGTCCGGCTGGATGAAGCGCGCACGCTCATCAAGAAGGCACTGGAGTTGCGCCCCGGCGACGCCTTCATCACCGACAGCCTGGGCTGGCTTGAGTTCCGTGCTGGTAATGGCGCCGAGGCGCTGCGCATCCTCAACGAGGCCTACCAGTCCCGCCCTGACCCTGAAATCGCAGCGCACCTCGGTGAAGTGCTCTGGAGCCAGGGCAAGCAGGACCAGGCACGCCAACTCTGGCTGGACTCGGCCAAGCGTGAACCCGACAACGACACGCTCAAAGAGACCCTGACGCGCTTCAAGATCAAACCGTGAGACTGCCGCGCGCCTTTACCCGGGGCATCACTCGCGCCTTGTGCGTGCTGTGCCCCCTGATGCTGCTGGCTTGTGCCAGCGTGTCCGAGGGCGACCCCATCGTGGCCCAGATGCGATCGGGTGGCGCCTGCGCACCGGCCGACGCGCCTTCCGCCCCCATCATCCCGCTGACGCCCGCAGCGCCAGGCACTCAAAGCCCAAGCAACGCGCAGCCGCCCGCACGCACCCTGCCCCGCGTCGACCTGCAAGGGCAGATGAGCATCAAGCTGAGCGCCTTCGCCGATCAGCCTGCCAAAGGCCTGAGCCTGGGTTTTTTCTTCTCGGGCAACACCGACACAGGCCAGCTTGACCTGATGACCTTGATGGGCAGCCAGATGGCGCAGGTCAACTGGCAACCGAGCCAGGCCTGGCTGGTCAATGACAGAGGGCGGCAGCGCTACGACAACCTCGACAGCCTGAGTGAAGCCGCACTGGGTGAGCCACTGCCTTTGCGGCAACTGGTGCACTGGATGCAGGGGCACCCTGATCCCGAGCTGCCCAGCGCGCCCGGCCCTCAAGCCGACACCTTCATCCAGCAAGGCTGGTTGATCGACGCACACGAGCTGCCCTACAAGAAGCTGAACGCCCAGCGCGAAGCCACCCCCCTCCAACGCGGCGTCCAACTCAAGGTCTACCTGGACCGCTGAAGCGCCTGCCCTTGCGCCATGCCCAGCCTGCACAACCTGCCCGCTCCCGCCAAGATCAACCTGTTCCTGCACGTGACGGGCCGGCGCAGCGACGGCTACCACCTGCTGCAGTCCGTCTTCATGCTGATCGACTGGCAAGACACCCTGCACATCGATACTCGCAGCGATGGTCAGTTACGTCGCCACGACCTCAATGTGCGACTGCCTGACGACGACCTGTGCCTCAAGGCCGCCAGGCTGCTGCAGACTGAGAGCCGCACCTCGCAAGGCTGCGACATCCGCATCCACAAAGAGGTGCCTTGGGGCGCAGGCCTGGGTGGCGGTAGCTCCGATGCGGCCACGGTGCTGCTGGCGCTCAATCAGCTGTGGGGCCTGAACTGGTCACGCACACGCCTGGAGGCACTGGCGGTGAAGCTGGGCGCCGACGTGCCCTTCTTTGTGCGTGGCCGCAACGCCTGGGTCGAAGGCATTGGCGAATCCATCACCCCGATCAAGTTGCCCGCCGGCGTGCTGAACACCCCTTTGGCCCTGCTCAAACCGCCTGTTGCGATCCCCACCGTGGCGATTTTCGGCAACGAATCCCTCAAGCGCGACACAAAGCATGCTATAGTCGAAGACTTTCTTGCAGCGCCCCGGTGCTTTGGCAGAAACGACTTGCAGGCTCCCGCAGAGTCTTACAGCAGTCAGATCAGTCAAGCGCTGGCGATCATGCAGAACCGCTTCGGCAACAGCCGGATGACGGGCTCAGGCAGCACGGTGTTTTCGTGGATCACCACAGACACCAGCCGCCAGACACCCAGCCTCCAGCCAGCCGATCTGGGCCTGGATGATCCCGCATGGGTCGGTCGCGTCAGTCGCGGTCTGATTCAGCATCCACTGCTTGATTTGCTTGATTCGATCCCTGATTGATCTGCAAATTAAACAGTGAAGATTCTGAGCAACAGACTTGAATGACACGAAAAACCGGCTATAATGCGAGGCTCTGAACAAGAGTGCAGCTTACAAGGTTGCAGCACAATGAAGTAGCAATACATCAATGCGCTGTGTCCTGTGTAGGGGAATCGCCAAGTTGGTTAAGGCATCGGATTTTGATTCCGACATACGAGGGTTCGAATCCTTCTTCCCCTGCCAAATAATTCGTTCGATCCACTGATCGAACATCACCTGCCCTACACCTTCCGCGAAGGCTGTTATTCCTGACCGCAGTCAGGAACTCCTCAGGGCAAGGTGCTGGGCAGATGCTATTTTCGCCATCAGTCCCACGTTCTACGATCGGCCCGCCATGCTCTCCGATACCGTTCTGTTCACCGGCAACGCCAACCCGGCGCTCGCCCAGGAAATCGCCACCAACCTCGGCATCTCGCTGGGCAAGGCCTCGGTGGGCCGCTTCTCGGATGGTGAAACCACGGTCGAGATCCAGCAGAACGTCCGCGGTCGCGAAGTGTTCGTGGTGCAGTCCACCTGCGCCCCCACCAACGACAACCTGATGGAACTGCTGATCATGGCAGACGCCCTCAAGCGCGCGTCTGCCCAACGCATCACGGCCGTCATCCCCTACTTCGGCTACGCCCGCCAGGACCGTCGCCCGCGCTCGACCCGCGTGCCCATCTCGGCCCGCGTCGTGGCCAACATGCTCGAAGCCGTCGGCGTCAACCGCGTCCTGACCATGGACCTGCACGCAGACCAGATCCAGGGCTTCTTCAACATCCCCGTCGACAACATCTACGCTTCGCCCGTGCTGCTGTCCGACCTGCAGGCCAAGAAGTACGAAGACCTCGTGGTCGTGTCGCCCGACGTCGGTGGCGTGGTGCGCGCCCGTGCGCTGGCCAAGCAACTGGGTTGCGACCTGGCCATCATCGACAAGCGCCGCCCCAAGGCCAATGTGTCCGAAGTGATGCACGTCATCGGTGAAATCGACGGCCGCAACTGCGTGATCATGGACGACATGATCGACACCGCCGGCACCCTGGTGAAGGCTGCCGAAGTGCTCAAGGAGCGCGGCGCCAAGAGCGTGTACGCCTACTGTACGCACGCCGTGTTCTCCGGCCCCGCCATCGAGCGCATCAAGAATTCGCATCTCGACGAAGTCGTGATCACCAACACCATTCCGCTCAACGACAGCGCCAAGGGCACCGGCAAGATCCGCCAGCTCACCACCGCTTTCCTGTTTGCGGAAACCATCCGCCGCATCACCGATGGTGAGTCGGTGACGTCGCTTTTCTCGGAACAGAACAACAACTTCTGATCCGTTTTCGTTGACCGGGCCGTCGCAGGTTCGGTCTTTTTACAGCGCCTGGTCGCGGGCGCTATACCAACTTGGAGTACTCCATGAAATTCACCGCCTTCGAGCGTAGCCTGCAGGGGACCGGAGCGAGCCGCCGCCTGCGCATTTCCGGCAAGACACCTGGCATCGTTTACGGTGCTGGCGCCGAACCCAAGAACATCGAGCTGGACCACAACGCGCTGTACCACGCCATGCGCAAGGAAGCCTTCCACTCGTCCGTCCTCGAGATGGACCTGAATGGCAAGGTTGAAAAGGTCCTGCTGCGTGACTACCAGGCTCACCCCTACAAGCCTCTGGTCCTGCACGTTGACTTCCAGCGCATCGACGCCACCACGCGCATCCACAAGAAGGTGCCCGTGCACTTCGTGGGCGAGGCCGAGTCGCCTGCCGTCAAGGTTGACAAGTGCATCATCAACCACGTCACCACCGAGCTGGAAATCGAGTGCCTGGCTGAACAGCTGCCTGAATTCCTGACCTGCGACCTGAGCAAGGCCGTCAAGGGCCAGACCTTCGGCGTGGACGACCTGGGCCTGGCTGCCCACATCAAGGTGCTGACGCACGGCCGCAAGGCCCCGACGCTGGCCACCGTGGTCGAGCCCGTGGAAGAAGTCATTGCCGCCCCCGTGGCCGCTGCCGAACCCGCCAAGGGCAAGAAGGGCAAGAAGTAATTCTTGTACCTCTGCCATTGCGCAGTCAGTCAAGCCCCGCTTTGGCGGGGCTTTTCTTTTTGTGGATGCCACTCAGATAATCCGCACCCATCATGATTCGACTGTTTGTAGGTCTGGGCAACCCCGGCCCGGAATACGAAGACACCCGCCACAACGCCGGCTTCTGGTTCATTGACGACCTGGCCCGCCGCCTGGGTGTCACCCTGCTGCCCGACCGCGCCTACCATGGCCTGGTGGCCCGCGCGAACACGCCGCAAGGGCCTGTGTGGCTGCTGCAGCCCCAGACCTACATGAACCTGTCTGGCAAATCGGTGGCCGCACTGGCCCGCTTTTTCAAGATCACCCCGGAAGAAGTGCTGGTCGTGCACGACGAACTCGATCTGCTGCCCGGGCAGGTCAAGCTGAAAAAGGGCGGCGGCCATGGCGGCCACAACGGCCTGCGTGACATCCACGCCCAGCTGGGCACCCCCGATTACTGGCGTCTGCGTCTGGGCATTGGCCACCCCGGCGTCAAACACGAGGTGGCCAACTTCGTGCTGCGCAAGCCGCCGCAGTCAGAGCGTGAAGCCATCTTCAAATGCATCAGCCAGTCGCTGGATGCCGTCGACGCCATGCTGGCGGGCGACATGAACAAGGCCGTCACGGTGGTGCATGCCCAACCGCCACGCCCCAAGCCACCCCGCAAGGAGCCGGCAGACAAGCCCATTGAATCAGGCAAGACGCCCCCCGAGGCGCCACCAGGCTGAGCACCACGCCAGCCGGATTGCCTGGACCACATACAAAACAAGGAGGAAGGTTCATGACATCCCGGACACGCATCATCATCAAGACGCCAGGCCAGCGCAGGGTCGCCATGGTGGCAGCCGCCCTGCTGCTGGGCATCGGCGCCATGGCGCACGCCCAAACCACCCACAGCACCCAGCCCGCCAAGGCCAACCAGACCTGGCGTTGCACCAGCCCGGCCGGCGTGGTCTCTTACAGCCAGCAAGCCTGCGAAGGGCAAGCCGAGCTCAAGCAGATGGCGGACGACCGAAGCGCCAGCCAGTTGCGCCAGGCACGCAACAACAACCTGCGCGACACCAAACTGGCCAGGCAGATGCAACGCGAGCGCCGCCATGAGGAGCGCATGGCCAGCCTGGAACGGCCCGTGTCACTGTCGAAGAACAAGCCGCACGTCATCAAGGCCACAGCCAACGACCACAGGCCCAAACCCATCAGCGACCAGACGCGCGCGGTCAAACTCAGGTCAGAGAAAAAGCAGACCGGCCGAGCTGGCACCCTGGACAGCCAGGGCTCGCCCATTCGGCCCTGAAGCAGTTGTGGGCAAAAACGAGAGAGCCCGGTCGCTCAGGCTGCCTGCTCCTGCAAGCGCCGGAACTTGGCCCACAGCTGATCTTTGGACTCGATGTGCTCCGGGTTCACCGGGATGCACTCCACCGGGCAGACCTGGATGCACTGGGGCTCGTCAAAGTGCCCCACGCACTCCGTGCACTTGGCCGGGTCGATCACATAGATGGTCTCGCCCATCGAGATGGCCTGGTTGGGGCACTCGGGCTCGCACACATCACAGTTGATGCATTCGGAGGTGATGGTCAGGGCCATGTACTTCTACCTTGCTTGCTCGGCGACGACTCACTCGGCCTTGCGGTTCACGCGTTCGTGCAGGCGCGCCAGCACGCTGGGCGCCACGAACTTGGACACATCGCCACCGAGCATGGCGATTTCGCGCACAAAGGTGCCCGACACAAACTGGTATTGATCCGAGGGCGTCAGGAACACTGTCTCGACATCCGGCATCAACTGGCGGTTCATGCCCGCCATCTGGAATTCGTACTCGAAGTCGCTGACGGCACGCAGGCCACGCACCACCACCTTGCCGCCATGCCCGACCACGAAATCGCGCAGCAGCCCTGAGAAAGCAATGACCTCGACATTGGGATAGTCACGCGCGAGCTCCTTGGCCATGGCCAGACGCTCGTCAACAGAGAACATCGTGCGCTTGTGATGGCCGGCTGCCACAGCCAGGATCAGGCGACCAAACAGGTGGCTGGCGCGACGCATCAGGTCGGCGTGCCCCAGGGTCATGGGGTCGAAAGTACCAGGGTAGACGGCGGTCAGCTTGGATGAGGTCAATCGGGGCTCCGATGGTGAAGGCGCCTGAGCAGCCGGATCTGGCGCGACAGGTCGCAGTGTAAGGTGCAGTTTGTGAGGCGTGCTCAAGCCGGCTGAGCAGCCACGCGTCGAAAAAGGTGAAAGTGCACTGCGCCCGCCTGCCCCTGTCGGTGCGGCGCCAGTTGGGCTATCAGCTGGGCATGTTGATCAGCTTCGGGCAACTGCGGCAGCAAGGCAGGCGACTCCAGGTAGATCCAGCCACCATCCGGCACACAGTTGAGTGCCCCCTCAAGGGCAGCCCAGAACAGCCCCTCATCAAAAGGCGGGTCCAGAAAGACCAGATCAAAGAGCCCTGCCTGACGCGCCTGACGCATCCAGCTGATGGCATCGGCTTGCATCACCCGAACCTGGGTCGCCTTGAGTTTGGCCTGCGTTGCTTGCAGGCTGCGCACCAGGCCGGGCTCACGCTCCAGCAACAGCACGTCCTCGGCCCCACGCGATGCGGCCTCAAAACCCAATGCGCCACTGCCAGCGAAGGCGTCCAGCACACGCCAACCCGACAGATCCTGCCCCAGCCAGTTGAACAAGGTTTCACGCACGCGGCTGGGCGTGGGGCGCAGGCCCGCTGACACCGGCACCGGCAAGACAGAGCGCTTCCACTGCCCACCGATGATGCGCACTTCCTGCGCGGCGGTCCGGGCCACGGCTTGAACCGCTTTGGTCTGCGGCCCTTTGATCGGGCTGGGTTTGGGGGGGCGTGTTGCGCTCATGTTGTTCAGTCGTGTGTTGGCACGTATTGTAAAAACCCATGCCTCTTACAATGTGCCCATGTTCAGTTTCATCAAGAAAAAGCTGGGATGGGGTTCCGCTCAGCCTGAGTCCACACCCGCTCAGCCCTCCGGCGATGCCGACAAGGTGGGTGGTGTGCCTGCGGCTCCCGCGCAGCCTGCGACCGCGCCCGCGGTGGTGGCCAGGGCAGCCCCCCCTTCGCCTGCTGAGCAGCGCCCTGTTCATGCGCCGGCTGCGCAAGCCGCGCCCGTCGAGCCTGCGATGGCTCCGTCAGCGCCTGCGCCAGTACCAGAGCGCCGCTCCTGGCTGGACAAGCTGCGCGCCGGCCTGCGCAAGACGGGCTCCAGCATCGCCCAGGTTTTCACCGGCACACAGATTGACGACGCGCTTTATGAAGAGCTGGAGTCCGCCCTGCTGATGGCCGATGCGGGGGTGGCGGCCACCGAGCACCTGCTGGCCGACCTCAAGCACCGCGTCAAGGAGACCAAGGCCACCGATCCCTCGCAGGTCAAGGGTCTGCTGATCGATGCCATCACCGAGTTGCTACAACCGCTGGAGAAGTCGCTGGTCGTGGGCCTGCACACGCCCACCGTCATCATGGTGGCCGGGGTCAACGGGGCTGGCAAGACCACGTCGATCGGCAAGCTCACGCGCCATCTGTCTGACGCCGGGCAGAAGGTGCTGCTGGCTGCGGCCGACACCTTCCGCGCTGCTGCGCGCGAACAGTTGCTGGTGTGGGCTGATCGCAATCATGTGGAAATCGTCAGCCAGGAAGGCGGCGACCCCGCTGCCGTGACCTTCGATGCCGTCCAGGCCGGCCGCTCACGCGGCTGCGATGTGGTGATTGCCGACACGGCCGGTCGCCTGGCCACGCAATTGCACCTGATGGAAGAGTTGCGCAAGGTCAAGCGCGTGATTGGCAAGGCCATGGAGAGCGCCCCGCACGAGGTGCTGCTGGTGGTCGATGGCAACACGGGCCAGAACGCGCTGTCACAGGTCAAGGCCTTTGATGAGGCGCTGGGCCTGACCGGCCTGATCGTCACCAAGCTGGACGGTACGGCCAAGGGTGGCGTGCTGGCGGCGATCGCGCTGTGGTCGCGCCAACGTCACAGTGCCGTGCCGGTGTACTTCATTGGCGTGGGCGAAAAGCTGGAAGACCTCCAGACCTTCAGTGCCCGCGAATTTGCCCAGGCGCTGCTGGCCTGAGTATCAAGGCCCTGCGACGACGAGCGTCGCCGTCAGCAGGGCCGATCAGTTGGACCGATCAGTTGATCAGTCAGTGGCGACGCGCCACAGGCGGCGCATCGAGCGGCATCGCGTCCGAATCCAGATCATCGAACCAGGTGGAGGGCGGCGGCTCCTTGCGCTCGTTCTCGGGCGTGTCGTCGGCATAGGCCCATTCATCCAGTGCCACATCCACCGTCTCGTTGACGCTCATGCCGTTCATGGCGCCAGTCGGGCTCTGCATGGAAGCCACCACGGCAGCGGCTTCGGCATCACGCCGCGCCACGGTCACGTCCTGGTAGCCAGAGCGACCCGATGTGTTGATGGCCGCGCCCAGAATCGCTTCGCGGGCCACGGCGGCCCCGGGCAGTGCCCCTTCAAGCCAGACATGAACAGGAATGCGCGCCGCTTGCAGCACACGGTCCATGCGGGCATGGCGACGCTGGCTGCGCTCTTTCTCGCGTGACATGGGCTGGCGGATCTCCACCACCGCGATGACCTGCGAGGCCATGTCGCAGACCACCAGGTCAGCGCACAGGGAGCCGACTCGGCGCAACCATTCGCTGTAGGAATTCTTGGTGGGCACCTTGATGAAACGTGCCACCGGCACCTGCGCCAGGATGACGTGATCGGGCATGGCCTTGCGTAGAACGTGATAAGCATCACGCTCGCTCACGGTCAACACGCGGGTGGCCATCGGCTCCCAGTCCATCAGGGTGTCCAGGTTGTCCTGCATGCTGGGCCCGCTCTTGCGGCCAAAACGTGCCTTGCCTTCCTGCCTGGACTTCGAGCGCGGTGCATCACCACGCCCTGCCCGCCCGGAGGCAGCCTGGTGATTCTTGCTGTACCACCACGCACCCGCAATGCCTGCAGATCCCAGAATGCTGGCGACCAAAACCGGCCAAGTCGATACCATGTCCATCATTTTTCAGGCCTTCCTGCCCAAGCTCACCACGGGCAACCAACACCCGGACTCATCAGGCTCTTCGGCTACCAAACGGATCGACTGAAGGCCTCGGTTGCACACGCAACACAAGTCACACACGCTAACAGGCACCCCAAAGAGGGTCAATCGGGTTTACAGACAGGGTCGTGACAAGCCGTATCAGCGGCCCATGCCCGGCATGCCCTTCATGCCACCCATGCGTTTCATCATCTTGAAAAGGCCGCCGCCTTTCATCTTCTTCATCATGGTCTGCATCTGCTCGAACTGGTTGAGCAGGCGGTTGACATCCTGAATCTGAACGCCCGCACCTTGTGCAATGCGGCGCTTGCGGCTGGCCTTGGACTTGCCATCCATCAGCAAAGCAGGTTGGCGGCGCTCCTTGGCCGACATCGAGTTGATGATGCCTTCCATGCGGCGCATGTCGCGCTCGGCCTTGCCCATGTCGGCCTGCCCGGCCTTGGCGGCCAGCTCGGTGGGCAGCTTGTCGATCAGGCCGGACAGCCCGCCCATCTTCTTCATCTGGCTGATCTGGGCCAGGAAGTCATCGAAGTCGAAATCGGCACCGGCCTTGACCTTGTCGGCCAGCTTTTGCGCCGCAGCGATGTCGACACCCTTTGTCACTTCTTCGACCAGGGCCACGATGTCGCCCATGCCCAGCACGCGGCCGGCATGGCGGTCGGCGTCGAACACTTCCAGGCCGTCGATCTTTTCAGAGACACCGGCAAACTTGATGGGCACGCCCGTGATCTGGCGCACGGACAGTGCGGCACCACCACGCGAGTCACCGTCCAGCTTGGTCAGCACCACGCCGGTCAGCGGCAGGGCGTCCTTGAAAGCCTTGGCGGTGTTGACCGCGTCCTGGCCCTGCATGGCGTCCACCACGAACAGGGTTTCGACCGGATTGAGCAAGGCGTGCAGGTCCTTGATCTCGGTCATCAGCACTTCGTCGATGGCCAGACGGCCGGCCGTGTCGAACAGCAGCACATCAAAGTAATGGCGCTTGGCGTAGTCGATCGCGGCCAGCGCAATGTCATGCGGCTTCTGGCTGGGGTCGGACGGGAACCACTCGGCACCAGCTTGCGCCGTCACGGTCTTGAGCTGCTCGATGGCGGCAGGTCGATAAACGTCTGCCGAGACCGTCAGCACCTTTTTCTTGCGCTTTTCAATCAGGTGCTTGGCCAGCTTGGCGGTGGTCGTGGTCTTGCCCGCGCCCTGCAGGCCCGCCATCAGGATGATCGCCGGCGGCTGGGTGGCCAGGTTGATGTCGGACACGCCCTCGCCCATCGTGGCGGCCATCTCCTTCTGGACGATGCTGACCAGCACCTGCCCCGGGGTCAGCGACGATACGACCTCCTGGCCCAGGGCCTTCTCCTTGACTCGGGCGATGAAATCCTTGACGACCGGCAAGGCCACGTCGGCCTCCAGCAGCGCCATGCGGACCTCGCGCAACATGTCCTGCACGTTGGCTTCGGTGATGCGGGACTGGCCGCGCATGGTTTTAACCAGGCGACTCAGTCGTTCAGTGAGGTTGGATGCCATGAAATAGCTGCTTGTGCTCTTAAACTCGTCACATGATTTTATCGCTCGCCTCGTTCACGTCGTTCACGTCATGGCCCAGTGGCCTGGCGGTGCTGGCTTATGTGGTGGCCAGTGCATGGCCTCAACGTACCTCCAGCGAGGACAAAAACCAGGATCGGCCCGTCTGGGCTGCCTTGTGCCTGGGCTGGCTGGCTCAGGCCCTGGCCATCCTGCTGGACACGGTTGCGTTTGACGGCCCCACCCTGCATGCGCGCTTCGGCTTTGCGCCAGCCCTGTCTGTGACCACATGGCTGGTGCTCGCAGTCTATGCCATCGAGAACCGCCGGCTGGGATTACCCAGCGTGCGGCGCGCTCTGGCGCTGCTGGCCGCCATCGCCGTGGCGCTGGCCTGGCTCTTTCCCGGGCAAACCCATCCGCAAAACGTGCCCCCCCTGGCCCCACTCCACTGGCTGACCGGTTTTGCGTCCTACGGCCTGATCGGCGCTGCGCTGCTGCATGCGGCCCTGCTGCGTCATGCCGAAAAACAACTGCGCGCCAAGCCGGTGTCAGGCCAGATCCCCAGGCCCAGTCCATCCGGGCAGGCCCTGGGCATGCCGCTTTTGCGGCTGGAGTCCCTGACCCTGCGTTTTGTCGGTGCGGGTTTCGTGATGCTCAGCCTCACGTTGCTGCTGGGGGCCTTGTTTGCCACGCCGTGGCGCTGGGACCACAAGACCATCTTCTCCGTGCTGTCGTGGCTGGTGTTTGCCGTGCTGCTGATCGGCAGGGCGCGCTTTGGCTGGCGGGGCCGCCAGGCGGTGCGCTGGCTGGTTGCGGGCTCGGCGCTGCTGCTGCTGGCTTATGTCGGCTCCCGCTTCGTGCTGGAAGTGGTGCTGCACCGCTCCACGGCGGTCTGATCGCGCTGCGGGGCAAGCATGCTCAAGTACCTCCTGATCGCCCTGCTTGTCATCTGGCTGTTTTACTCGCCAGCGCTGCGCGGCAAACGCACAGGCGCCAAGCCGGCAGCCAAACCCGAACCGCCTCGCGCTGAAAACATGGTGCAATGCGCCCATTGCGGCGTCCACCTCCCCGAGGGCGACAGCACCAAGGACGAACAAGGCCGAACCTATTGCAGCCAGGCACACCGGCAAGCCGGCCCCAGGCAGGTTTGAGCCACGCACCCATGTCATCGTCCCGAGACTCTCACGCATCCTGGTTTGGCGAGCCCCCCGCAGCCGGCACCACCGTCTGGGCGGACCCAGGCTCAACCGAAGCCGCGTTCGCAGACAGCACGCAGCTCAACCCTCATCCGCCAGCCACCGGCAAGCCAGGCGCAACCGCTGCCGACACCACGGCATCCGATGCCAACCGGCCATCCTTTCATCGCATCTACCGGGCTTTTCTGACAGCCCGCTTTGCACTGGCGGTGGTGCTGCTTGGCCTCGTCGTGGGCTACTGGGCTTTGGGCAACCGCCCCCCTTTGTGGATGCTGATGTCCACCCTGGGCTACGCCATCGTCACCTCGGCGCTGCTGATCTGGCCCAACCACGCACGGGCCACCCGCCCTGACCTGCAATCGCTCAGGCCACGCGAGGCCCTCGTGAGCGTGGGCATTGACCTGGGCTTTTTCGCCGCCATGCACTACCTCAGCGGCAGCACCCTGAACTCGCAGGCGCTGCTGGTCCTGCCTGTGCTCATGGCCGCTGTGCTGATGCCCCGCGTGCTGGCGCTGGGGGTGGCAGCGGCAGCCACCCTCAACCTGCTGGGCGCCGCCCTGCTGCAAGGCCAGGACAGCGGCAACCTCACATCCTTGCTGGCCCAGGCGGGCTTGACCGGCTTTGGCCTGTTTGCGATTGCCGCACTGGCCAGCGAGCTGTCTGCTCGCCTGGCCAAGGAAGAGCGCAGCGCCCGGGGCAGCCTGGAGCTCGCCCGGCAGCAAGCCCAGCTCAATCGCCTGGTGATCGAGGAAATGAGCGAAGGCGTGATGGTGGTCGACCGCCAAGGGCGTGTGCGCACGGCCAACCCGGCTGCCAGGCGCTTGCTGGCCGCGCAAGGCCTGCTTCCCCCCGCCCCCTTTCAGTTGCGCGGGGTCCCGTCATGGCAAGGCCTGATCGCGGCCGTCGAGAAAGCGCTGGGCAACCCCCAACGCGCCGAAGACGGGCAGGAAGTCAAGCTCCAGTTCGACGACCAGACCCAGCGCGAACTGCGCCTGCGCGTGCGCTTCACCAAAGGCAAGGGCGGGCGCACAACAGAAGACAT
This sequence comes from Aquabacterium sp., assembly GCF_016195855.1. Taxonomy (GTDB): domain Bacteria; phylum Pseudomonadota; class Gammaproteobacteria; order Burkholderiales; family Burkholderiaceae_C; genus Aquabacterium. The sequence continues at coordinate 12,884 of NZ_JACPYU010000014.1, read as the reverse complement.
GTGCGTGATGCTGCTGGAGGACCTGCGTGCCGTCCGTGCACGCCAGCGCCAGGACAAACTCGCAGCCATGGGCCGCATGTCGGCCGGCATCGCGCACGAGATCCGCAACCCGCTGGCCGCCATCTCGCAGGCCAATGCCCTGCTCGCCGAAGACGCCGCCACACCAACCCAGAAAAAGCTGACACAACTGGTGACCGACAACGTTGCCCGCCTCAAACACATCATCGATGACATCCTGGCAGTTGCCCCAGGCGTGCGCCCACCCGCCCCGGCCATCGACCCCATCGAAACCATCGTGGCGATCTGCAACGACTGGCGCAGCACGCAAGGCCTGGCCATGGGCGAAGACAGCCTGTTGGACATCGACACCTCCGGGTGCCAGCGTGCCCCCACCTACCCGCACCTCAAGATCCGCTTCGAACCAGAGCACCTCCAGCGCGTGCTGGTCAACCTGCTGGACAACGCCCTGCGCTACAACACCGGCGAGCCCGGCGCCATCAGCGTCTGCCTGCGCTGGATGCCTTCGGCTGACCCAGCCGGGCTGCTGATGCTGTCGGTGTCCAATGACGGCGAACCGGTCTCGGCAGACACCGAGCGCTCCCTGTTCGAGCCCTTCTTTTCCACACGCAGCCGAGGCACGGGGCTGGGCCTGTATATTTGCCGTGAACTGTGCGAGCGGCATGGCGCCAACATCGACTACCGCCTGCACCCTCCGCCCGTTCGCCACCGCAATGAATTCTTCGTGACGGTGCCTGTTGAACCCAACGGCCAGATCCACCAGACAGCATGAGCTCCTCCAACCACCATCGCCTGCTTGTCGTGGATGACGAACCCGATCTGCGCACGCTGTACGAGCTGACCTTGCTGCGCGAAGGCTACGACATCGAAACGGCCGGGAGTGTTGAAGACGCCAGGCTGCTGCTGGCCGAGCATCGCTTCAGCGCGGTGATCACCGACATGCGCCTGCCCGATGGCACAGGCCTGGACATCCTCAGGCAGATCGAAGCAGAAGGCCGCCCGGAAAAAGCCATCGTCATCACGGCGTATGGATCGGCGGAAAACGCCGTCAGTGCACTCAAGGCCGGCGCCTACGACTACCTGACCAAACCCGTCGACCTCAAACAGTTCCGCGCGGTCATCGCTTCGGCCCTGAACGACGAAGCGCCGCCACAGGCGCAAGAGCTCGCTCCCGGCGCCCCCACCCCCTCCGCCGGCCACGTCGCCGTGCCAAGCGAGAAGAGCCGCTCGGCCCTGTCTCGACTGGCTGGCGGCAGCCCCTGCATGCAGCAAGTGCGGGTGCTGATCGACAAGGTCTCGCGCAGCATGGCCCCCGTGCTGCTGTGGGGCGAATCAGGCACAGGCAAGGAACTGGTCGCGCGCGCCATCCACGATGTCAGCAACCGCGCATCGCAACCCTTCATCGCCGTCAACTGCGGCGCCATTCCTGAACAATTGCTGGAAGCGGAGTTCTTCGGCTTCCGCAAAGGGGCCTTCACCGGCGCCAGCGAAGAGCGTGAAGGCTTCTTCCAGGCGGCCAACGGCGGCACCTTGTTCCTGGACGAAATCGGCGACCTGCCCCTGGCGATGCAGTCCAAGTTGCTGCGCGCGATCCAGGAGCGGGCCGTGCGGGCCGTCGGGGCCACACAGGAAGTCCATGTGGACGTGCGCATCATCAGCGCCTCCCACAAGGATCTGCAGGCCGAGGTCCATGCCGGGCGCTTCAGGCAAGACTTGTTCTACCGCCTCAACGTCATCCAGATCACCTTGCCGGCCTTGAGAGAAAGGCTGGAAGACCTGCCGATGCTGAGCCAGCGCATCCTGGAGCGCATCGCGCACGAGTCCGGCATGACCGGCGTGCCGCAACTGAGCCTGGCAGCGCAATCGGCCCTGCTCAGCCACCGTTTCCCGGGCAATGTGCGCGAACTCGAAAACCTGCTGCACCGCGCGGTGGCCTTGAGCACCCAGCACATCCTCGAGCCCGAGGACCTGGGGCTGGCCACGCCCGCACCGTCGCTGGAAACGATCGAGGTTGAAGTAGCAGCGCCAATCCACTTGTCAGGTACGCCCCAGACCCATGCGCCCCTTCCAAGCGATCTGGTCGCCCACCTGGACCAGATCGAGCGCGACATCCTGGTGCAGGCGCTTGAAAAACACCGCCTCAACCGCACGGCGGCCGGCGCGAGCCTGGGCTTGTCGCTGCGCCAGATGCGCTACCGCATGGCGCGCCTTGGCGTGCAGGTCAACGACCAGGGCATCGTGCTGGGCGAGCGCTTTGACCCGGACGCCGACACAGAGCAAGGTTGAACGCCCATGCCTGATGACACCGGCAACCCCGGCCATCCCCTCTGGCGAAACGGTTGGTACGAGCCAGCACGCCAGGTGCCCTCCCCCAACTTCGGGCCACGCCCTGCGCAAGCCCGCATCACGCTGGCCGTGGTCCATTCGATCAGCCTGCCACCGGGGCAGTACGGTGGTGACGAGATCGAACAGCTGTTCACCAACCAGCTGGACTGGAACGCCCACCCCTATTTCGAACAGATCCGCGGGGCCGAGGTCTCAGCCCATTTCGTGATCCGCCGCACCGGCGAGATCTTGCAGTTCGTGTCGGTTGACGACCGCGCGTGGCACGCTGGCCGTTCTTGCTGGCAAGGTCAGGACAACTGCAACGACTACAGCGTCGGCATCGAGCTGGAAGGGCTGGAAGACACCCCATTTGAGCCGGCCCAATACACGGCCCTGGCCACACTGCTTGATGCGCTCAAACAACGCTGGCCCATCCACCAGATCGCGGGCCATGAACACATTGCACCAGGCCGCAAACGCGACCCGGGCAAGGCCTTCGACTGGGTCCATTTACAGGCCATCACAGACTGGCCGACAGCCCAGCTAGCAGGGTTGAACACCCCGATTCGCAACGCCTAACCGCCTTGCGCTCGGCTGTCATGCCGACTTCCCCCATTGGCGATTTCCCTTGTTTTTCCCCCTGTTCGCGGGGTGGGCAGAAAAAGGCGTTATAGTCACGGCCAGACACTACAGGTAGTGCTTCACGGCACCCCAAACACCAGATATAGTGTCCTCCGCAGTTGGCAGTTGTGACCACAACTGCCTGATTTCAACAGGCCAGACACCGCACCCATGCGCGTGATCGGCCTGGCGATCCTGAAGGGAATTACATGCAAACGTCCACGCCCAGCACCATGCCTACCCCTGCCTCTGTTCTGCCCGGCGCCGCCGCCGTGGCGGTCGAGCCGCGTCAGTCCGCGTACTCCGCTTACCAGATCATCCGACGCAATGGTGCGGTCGTCTCGTTCGAACCCAGCAAGATCGCCGTGGCCCTGATGAAGGCCTTCCTGGCCGTCCATGGCACGCAAGGTGCCGCATCGGCTTCCGTGCGCGAAACCGTCGACGGCCTGACCGAAGCCGTGGTGCGCGGCCTGCTGCGCTCGCGTCCAAGCGGCGGCACCTTCCACATCGAAGACATCCAGGACCAGGTCGAGCTGTCGCTGATGCGCGGTGGCCACCACGAAATCGCCCGCGCCTACGTGCTGTACCGCGAGCGCCGTTCGCAAGAGCGCGCCAAGCAAGCTGATGCACAGCAAGCCGCCGCCCTGCCCACGCTGACCGTGATCGACCGCGGCCAACGCGTCCCCCTGGACCTGGCTCGCCTGCAAGGCCTCATCGTGGAAGCCTGCTCAGGCCTGGGCGACGACGTCAAGCCCGGCCCCATCCTGGCCGAGACCCAGCGCAATCTGTATGACGGCGTCTCCATCGACGAGGTCTACAAGGCCGCCATCCTGGCCGCCCGCACCCGCATCGAGCACGACCCGGCCTACACCCGCGCCACCGCCCGCCTGCTGCAACACACCATCCGCCGCGAAATCCTTGGCGACGAGGTGACGCACGCTGAAATGGCCACGCGTTATGCCGACTACTTCCCCGGCTATATCAAGAGGGGCGTGGAAGCCGAGCTGCTCGACGAACGCATGCAGCAGTTCGACCTGGCCCGCCTGGGTGCTGCGCTTAAATATGAGCGCGACCTGAACTTCGACTACCTCGGCCTGCAGACCCTGTACGACCGTTACTTCCTGCACCACAACGGTCAGCGCATCGAAATGCCCCAGGCATTCTTCATGCGCGTCGCCATGGGCCTGTCGCTCAACGAAATCGACCGCGAAGCCCGCGCCATCGAGTTCTATGAACTGCTGTCCTCGTTCGACTTCATGTCGTCCACCCCGACGCTGTTCAACTCCGGCACCCGCCGCTCGCAGCTGTCCTCCTGCTACCTGACCACCGTCCCTGACGACCTCGACGGCATCTACGAAGCCATCAAGGAAAACGCCCTGCTGTCCAAGTTCGCTGGCGGCCTGGGCAACGACTGGACGCCGGTGCGCGCCCTGGGCTCGCACATCAAGGGCACCAACGGCAAATCGCAAGGCGTCGTCCCCTTCCTGAAGGTGGTCAACGACACGGCCGTGGCCGTGAACCAGGGCGGCAAGCGCAAAGGTGCCGTCTGCGCCTACCTGGAATCGTGGCACCTGGATGTCGAAGAATTCCTGGAGCTGCGCAAGAACACCGGTGACGATCGCCGTCGTACCCACGACATGAACACGGCCAACTGGATCCCCGACCTGTTCATGCGCCGCGTGATGGAAGGCGGCGACTGGACCCTGTTCTCGCCCGCCACCTGCCCCGACCTGCACGACAAGTTCGGCAAGGCATTCGAAGAGGCTTACACCAACTACGAAGCCAAGGCCGATCGCGGCGAGATCAAGCTCTTCAAGCGCGTGAAGGCCACCGACATGTGGCGCCGCATGCTGTCGATGCTGTTCGAAACCGGCCACCCCTGGATCACCTTCAAGGACGCCTGCAACGTTCGCTCCCCTCAACAGCACGTGGGCGTCGTGCACTCGTCGAACCTGTGCACCGAGATCACCCTGAACACCAACGGTGGCGAAATCGCCGTGTGCAACCTGGGTTCCGTGAATCTGGCACAGCACATCAAGGATGGCGCCATCGACCAGGAGAAGGTCAAGAAGACGGTGAAGACGGCGATGCGCATGCTCGACAACGTCATCGACATCAACTACTACGCCGTCAAGAAGGCACGTGACTCCAACCTGCGTCACCGCCCCGTCGGCCTGGGCATCATGGGCTTCCAGGACGCGCTCTATCAATTGCGCACGCCTTACGCCAGCCAGGAAGCGATTGAATTTGCCGATCGCTCGATGGAAGCCGTCTGCTATCACGCCTACTGGGCTTCGACCGAACTGGCCGAAGAGCGTGGCCGCTACTCCAGCTACCGTGGCTCGCTGTGGGACCGCGGCATCCTGCCGATCGACTCGCTCAAGCTGCTGGCCGAGCAACGTGGCGGCTACGTTGAAGTCGACACCTCGACCTCGATGGACTGGGACGCCCTGCGCGCCCGCATCGCCATGTTCGGCATGCGCAACTCCAACTGCGTGGCCATCGCCCCGACGGCTACCATCTCCAACATCATTGGTGTGGATGCGTCGATCGAGCCCTGCTTCGGCAACCTGTCTGTGAAGTCCAACCTGTCGGGCGAGTTCACCGTGGTCAACGAGTACCTGGTGCGCGATCTCAAGAAGCTGGGCCTGTGGGACGACGTCATGGTCATGGACCTCAAGCACTTCGACGGTTCGCTGCGCCGCATCGACCGCGTGCCTGAAGACCTCAAGAACCTGTACGCCACCGCCTTCGAAGTTGAACCGGTGTGGCTGGTTGAAGCCGCATCGCGTCGCCAGAAGTGGATCGACCAGGCTCAGTCGCTCAATATCTACATGGCTGGCGCGTCGGGCAAGAAGCTCGACGAGACCTACAAGCTGGCATGGCTGCGTGGCCTCAAGACCACCTACTACCTGCGCACCGTGGGCGCCACGCATGCAGAGAAGTCGACGGTCTCTCGCGGTCAGCTCAATGCCGTGTCCAACATGGTGGGTGGCGGCATGAACGCTGCACCGCAGCAAGACGCGGCACCTGTTGAAGCCGCATCAGCAGAGCCCGCAACCGACATCAAGTTCTGCTCGATCGACAACCCTGATTGCGAAGCTTGTCAGTGATCGAAGCCCATCAGTAAGTTCATCAACCAGCATCAACGACAAGGCCTCGACATCTCATCAAAGATGCGAGGCCTTGTTCAACTGATGGTTTGAACTGAGCTTCAAAACGTACTCAATCGATGCCTTCTTGAAGTTTTCGATGCAAGCCCGCAACAACCACGGGGCTTTCATGTCAAGAAGTGCTTGGTGTTTTTAACAACACCCTTTCATAATCCGACTCCATAGGATGTTAACCATGCTGGTCTGGGAAGACGACTCCTCCAAATCATCTTCAACGCCAATCGGTTCTGTGCCCTCTTCGCTCGGCGATGCACGGAACACGGCTTCGTCACCTCTCGCGACAGGCCTGACCAACGTTGCATCCGGCACCTCCAGTGCAAGCACCATGGCCACCCACACACCCACGCCTTCAACCACCACCGGTGGTTCGACACGTCGCGTGAACGTGGCCGACAAGCGCATCATCAATGGTCAGACCGACGTCAACCAACTGGTGCCCTTCAAGTACAAGTGGGCCTGGGAAAAGTACCTGGCCACCTGCGCCAACCACTGGATGCCACAAGAAGTGAACATGTCTCGCGACATCGCCTTGTGGAAAGACCCCAATGGCCTGAGCGAAGACGAGCGCCGCATCATCAAGCGCAACCTCGGCTTCTTCGTGACAGCGGACTCGCTGGCCGCCAACAACATCGTGCTGGGCACCTACCGCCACATCACCGCGCCCGAGTGCCGCCAGTTCCTGCTGCGCCAGGCTTTTGAAGAAGCCATCCACACCCACGCCTACCAATACATCGTGGAGTCGCTGGGCCTGGATGAGTCCGAGATCTTCAACGCGTACCACGAAGTTCAATCGATCCGCGACAAGGACGAGTTCCTGCTTCCCTTCATCGAAGCGATCATGGACCCGAACTTCAACACCGGCACGATGGAGACCGATCAGACCTTGCTGAAGTCGCTGATCGTGTTCGCCTGCCTGATGGAAGGTCTGTTCTTCTACGTGGGCTTCACCCAGATCCTGGCGCTGGGCCGCCAGAACAAGATGACCGGTGCAGCCGAGCAGTATCAATACATCCTGCGCGATGAATCGATGCACTGCAATTTCGGTATCGACCTCATCAACCAGCTCAAATTGGAAAACCCGCACTTGTGGACTGCGCAATTCAAGGCAGAAATCAAGGCACTTTTCATTAAAGCTGTGGAACTGGAATACCGATACGCTGAAGACACGATGCCACGTGGTGTGTTGGGCTTGAACGCGTCCATGTTCAAGGGTTACCTGCGCTACATCGCCAACCGTCGTGCCACGCAAATTGGCCTGGAAGAGTTGTTCCCCAATGAAGAGAACCCCTTCCCCTGGATGAGTGAAATGATTGATTTGAAGAAGGAACGCAACTTCTTCGAGACCCGAGTTATTGAATACCAGTCGGGCGGTGCCCTGTCCTGGGATTGATTCCTAAGTGCCGCAAAGAGTGCACAAGAGCAAAAGGATCAACCCGGATATGTCCACCTGACTTACCCCATTCATCACACCGCGCTCAGATCCTAGGGGGCGATGGGTGATGGATCCCTGTACTGCAATCCGCAGTGCAGTGCTCTTTGCAACTTGATCAAGGAGATCCGTATGGCAACTGCAAAAAAAGTGGCACCCAAGAAGGCTGCCCCGGCTAAGAAGGCCGCTGTGAAGAAGGCTGCGCCCGCCAAGAAGGCCGCCGTGAAGAAGGCCGCTCCGGCCAAGAAGGCTGCTGTCAAGAAAGCTGCACCCGCCAAGAAGGCCGCAGTGAAGAAGGCTGCACCCGCCAAGAAGGCAGCGGTCAAGAAGGCTGCAGTGAAGAAGGCCGCTCCGGCCAAGAAAGCTGCTGTCAAGAAGGCTGCGCCCAAAAAGGCCGCGGTGAAGAAGGCTGCAGTCAAGAAGGCTGCACCGGCTAAAAAGGCTGCTGCCAAGAAGGCGCCCGCCAAAAAGGCCGCTGCCAAGAAGCCTGCCCCCGCCAAGCCTGCCCCTGCCCCTAAAAAGGCAGCCGCTCCGGCCGCAAAGACCACGCTGAGCCCTCAAGCCGCATGGCCTTTCCCGACGGGCAACAAGCCCTGATTCATTCAACATGAATCAGCATCAGTGATGAACTGATGTTTCCCAACCCGGCTTCGGCCGGGTTTTTCTTTTGTCGAAGCACACGCGGCCCGACATGAGCACCACCACACCCACGCCACCCTCTTCATGGCCCTGCCTTCGCATCGACGGCAAGGGCAAGGCCCAGCGCGCCGTGCTGGACATCAGCGTCTCACCCAACGCCAAAAAGACCGAGCTGGTGGGCTGGCACGATGGGGCCCTGCGCGTGCGGCTGGCCGCCCCACCGGTAGATGGCGCCGCCAACGACGCACTGCGCAAATGGCTGGCCAAGGAAATGGGCATCCCTCAAAGCCAGGTTGAACTGCTGCGAGGCGCATCCGGACGACGAAAGCAATGGGCACTGGACACCGAGCCAGAAAAAGTCATGGCCTGGCTGGCCAGCCAACCCACATTGCAAAACTGAGCCCCGCATCCCGGCAGTCCCCTTTCATCACCCCTTAATCAAGCGCTACCCGATCCCCAGGCGCAGGGCTACAGTGCCTGCATGCCCGTAGCGCCTCGCCCCTCGCTCGGCAAAGACAGTACTGATGGGGGCAGGAGATCCAGGCCATGTCGCACCACAACGCCCCCGAACCCAGCCAGACTCAGCTGCAAGAGGTTCAAGCCGCCCTGTTCAGCCTGCGAGACGGCCTGATGAACCTGAAGATGTCACTGCAGGAGCTGGCCTTCATGACCGACGAAAACGCCCAGCGCGAGGCCATGACCGAGGCAGAAAACCTGATCATGCGCCTGCGCGGATGAATCACCGCGGATAAAGGCCGCGGATAAACGCCCCGAAAAAACGCAAAGGGCCGCTGCTTGCCTTAAGCTACGCGGTTTGATCCAAGTTACTCGCTTCGAGCGAGCGCGCCATGGCCCAGTACGTTTTTACAATGAACCGCGTCGGGAAGATCGTCCCCCCGAAGCGTCAGATCCTCAAAGACATCACCCTGAGTTTTTTCCCGGGCGCCAAGATCGGCGTGCTGGGGGTGAACGGCTCCGGCAAGTCCACCTTCCTGAAGATCATGGCAGGCGTGGACAAGGACATCGAGGGCGAAGCCGTCCCGATGCCTGGCATCAAGATCGGCTACCTGCCTCAGGAACCCGTGATGAACCCGGAGCAGACCGTCCGCGAAGCCGTTGAAGAAGGCATCGGCGGCGTATTGGCCGCCAAGAAGCGCCTGGACGAGGTCTACGCCGCGTACGCCGAAGAGAACGCCGACTTCGATGCCCTCGCCGCCGAACAAGGTGAGCTGGAGGCCATCATCGCCGCTGGCGGCTCCGAGAACACCGACCTGCAGCTTGAACTGGCCGCCGACGCCCTGCGCCTGCCCGCCTGGGACGCCGTCATCGGCAACCTGTCCGGTGGCGAAAAGCGCCGCGTGGCCCTGTGCCGCCTGCTGCTGTCCAAGCCCGACATGCTGCTGCTTGACGAACCCACCAACCACTTGGACGCCGAGTCCGTGGACTGGCTGGAGCAGTTCCTCAGCCGCTTCTCCGGCACTGTGGTGGCCATCACCCACGATCGCTACTTCCTGGACAACGCTGCAGAGTGGATCCTCGAGTTGGACCGTGGCGCCGGCCACCCCTACAAGGGCAACTACTCCGACTGGCTGGAGGCCAAGGAAAAGCGCCTGGAGGCCGAACAGAAGACCGAAGACGCACGCGCCAAGGCCCTGAAGCAGGAACTGGAATGGGTTCGCAAGAACACCAAGGGCCGCCAGGCCAAGAGCAAGGCCCGTCTGGCCCGCTTCGAAGAGCTGAGCGACGTCGAATACCAGAAGCGCAACGAGACGAACGAAATCTTCATCCCCGTGGCCGAACGCCTGGGCAATGAGGTCATCGAGTTCAAGAACGTCACCAAGTCCTTTGGCGACCGCTGCCTGATCGACAACCTGAGCTTCAAGGTGCCCGCTGGCGCCATCGTCGGCATCATCGGCCCCAACGGCGCGGGCAAGTCCACGCTGTTCCGCATGATCCAGGGCGTCGAGACACCGGACAGCGGTGAAGTCGTGATCGGCAAGACCGCCCAACTGGCCTTCGTGGACCAGAGCCGTGAAGGCCTGGCTGCCGACAACACCGTGTGGCAGGACGTTTCGGGCGGCCTGGACAACATCGTCGTGGGCAAGTTCGTGATGCCCTCGCGCGCCTATCTGGGCCGCTTCAACTTCAAGGGCAACGATCAACAGAAGCTGGTGGGCAACCTGTCCGGTGGTGAACGTGGTCGCCTGCACCTGGCCAAGACACTGGCTCAGGGCGGCAACGTGCTGATGCTTGACGAGCCCTCCAACGACCTGGACGTCGAAACCCTGCGCGCACTGGAAGACGCCCTGCTGGAGTTCGCCGGCAGCGCCATGATCATCTCCCACGATCGCTGGTTCCTCGATCGCATCTGTACGCACATCCTCGCGTGCGAAGGCGACTCGCAATGGTTCTTCTTCGATGGCAACTATCAGGAATACGAAGCAGACAAGAAGAAGCGCCTTGGCGAAGAAGGCGCACGCCCCAAGCGTGTGCGCTTCAAGCCCATTCGTTGAACCACATTGCACACTGCGCTCGAAGCCCGTCACTGACGGGCTTTTTTTATTCACTTTCGCTTGCCATTCAGGGGCTATCCCTAGGGTTTCCAACAGAGGGGGCACCCCCTGCGGGGGCTAGAATTTCGTGGAATTTTTGGCATTGGCAGATGCGCCCAAAGTGCCTGGTAAAAGCCAGGTACACGATGGATTCAGGGACCCGGGACGAGGTTTGCCACGTGACAAATGGACCTTGCCCCACGCCCTTGAAGGACGTCGGCCACAACACACCGGCTCTGGCCCCGAAGCTGGTGAACACTGATGATTCTTGTTGGAGACTTCTTGATGACCTCTCGGATTAACCGCCTGCTCACGTCGACCGTGCTGGCCATTTCGGCGATGACCATGGGTGGCTGCGCCCTGATCGAATCCAACGTGAGCGGCACGACCCTCAGCATCCTGGAGGACGGCTTCACCCCACCCACGCTGCAAACACGCGACGTGGAAATGGCCTGCAGCTTTGCCACCGTCAACGGCCCGCTGGTTGGCGCTGCACGCAACTTCTACGGCGACCCATCCCTGATGGAAACCGTGCTGATGTCTTCCGCTGGTGTGTGCTCTGAGAACCAGGCCATCGCCGAAGAAATGCGCTACATGCGTGCTGCTCGCGAGAAGCGTGCTGACGAGGCGCAGGATGCCCGCATCGCCCAGAAGCGCCTGCTGGCTGTCGCTGCCGAGCGCCAGTACACGGCCTTCTACCGCATGCGGACCAAGATGGAGCAGAAGTACTTCATCAAGTACGGCACCGACTGCCCTCGCTTCAAGCGTGACTTCGATGAACTGGTCTATCTGCTGGGCTCCGTGTCCGGCCTGCAAGCCATGCAGAACGACATCGCGGCTCAACAGACCGTTGGCGTGCCCACCGACACCGCACCGCTGGTCGAGAAGGCTTTGAAATGCCTGGACAACACCAAGTGGTGGGGCGCACCCAATGCGGCTCGCGCTGCCGTGTGGAGCATCATCCCCGGTGGTGGTGAAGGCAAGGACATCAAGGGCACCTTCGAAACCTCGATGAAGCTGGGCGAAGCAGCTGGCGTTCGCCTGTCGCACGTGATGGCTGCTGTGGCCGCCCAATCGGTGGACGACAAGGCCGTCGTGCGTGAGACCATCAAGCGCTTCACGGCCAACAAGGACTTCAAGGCCAACCCCGACTACCGCCTGATCGATGCGATTTCTCAATCGCAAATGGTCAACGTCTCGGACCGCATGTGGACACAGGCCACGGGTACGCGCACACCGATGGGCAGCCTGGGCAAGTTCTGGGATGAGAAGGCCGGCGGCGACGTCGATGCCGACAGCTTCCTCAAGTGATCCGCACCGATAAACGATAGGTAAAACCCCAAGGGAATTCCCTTCCCCCGTGTGTGTGGGTGGGGGTTTACCTCAAGAAACCTTCAACCAGATATAGTTACAAAGCTAACGATCCAGACCACCACAGGTGGTCACTTTCAAGTGCCGAAAATCGGCAAAGCTCAGGGGTCCCGTCAATGGGCCCCTGACTTTTTTTGGTATCGAGGAGACATCATGAAGTTGGTCAAGAAAATGAGCCAAACCAGCCTGGCCGTGCTGGTAGCCATGGGGGCAGCGACATCCGCCCAGGCAGCTCAGAAAGTTTGCGTTTACGACTTGCTGGGCACTGCTGGCGACCTCTTCAACATGGCCAAGGACTACGCGGTGGCCATGCAGAAGTTTGGTGGCAACATCGAGCTCAAGGGTTACACCGATGAGCGCGTGGCCTCCGAAGATTTCCGCACCGGCCAATGTGATGGCGTCATTGCCACCGCCTTCCGCACCCGTCAGTTCAACCCCGTGGCCGGCTCAATCGACACACTGGGTGCCACCACCATCGTCAAGGACGGCAAGATCGACATCGCCGCCAGCTACGACGTGGTCCGCAAGATCATCCAGACCTACGCTTCGCCTGCTGCAGCCAAGCTGATGGTCGACGGCAACTATGAAATCGGTGGCATCACGCCGCTGGGCGCTGCCTACCCCGTGCTGAACGACCGCAAGGTCAACACCGTGGAAGCCCTGGCCGGCAAGCGCATTGCCTCGTTCGACTACGACAAGGCGCAGGCCGTGATGATCCAGCGCATCGGTGCGCAGCCGATCTCCGCCGACATCACC
>NZ_JACPYU010000003.1 GCF_016195855.1 Aquabacterium sp. | reverse complement strand
GATCGCCCAGAAGATTTCCATCATCGACGACATCGCCTACCAGACCAACCTGCTGGCGCTCAATGCGGCCATTGAAGCGGCGCGTGCCGGCGAGCATGGCCGCGGTTTTGCCGTGGTGGCCGCCGAGGTGCGCAAGCTGGCCGAGCGCAGCCAGGTGGCCGCGCAGGAGATTGGCCAGCTGGCCGGCTCCAGCGTGAACCTGGCCGAGAAGGCTGGCGAGCTGCTCAAGCAGATGGTGCCCTCGATCCACAAGACCAGCGAGCTGGTGCAGGAGATTGCGGCGGCATCGGGCGAGCAGGCCGATGGTGTGGCCCAGATCAACGGCGCGATGGACCACCTCAATGGGGCCACGCAGCAGAATGCGTCGGCGGCCGAAGAGCTGTCGGCCACCTCGGAAGAGTTGTCCGCCCAGGCCACCGAACTGCAGAACCTGATGGCGTACTTCAAGCTCAAGGAAGAGCAAGGTTCACGTGCCGGGGGGCATGCGCTGTCCAGCCACGCTGCAACCGGCCTTGGCCGAGCTGGTGCCCGTCAGGCCCCCCCGCCGCACCGCCACACCACGTCCATGGCACAGCCCGGCGCACACAGCGGTGTGGATGAAAGCCACTTCGCCCACTTCTGAGCGGATCGCCAGGAACCGTCACCATGAAATCCGTTCTCTCCCGCATGATGCTGTGGCAGAAGTTTGGCCTGCTCGCCGGCATGGGGGCGGTGTTGTGCGCCGTGCCAACCGGGCTGTACCTTCACAGCACGCAAGCCAGCATCCAGAGCACGCGCCTGGAGATCGTTGGCACCGACACGGTCAAGACCTTGTTGCCGTTGACCGATGCGATCAACCACGCCCGGGCGGTGGAGGAGTCCGGACCCGAGCACAGCGCCACCTGGGGCAAGTTGGCTGAACAGATCGACGCCATCGACAAGGCGCTGGCCTCGCACAGGAATCAGCTCGATCTGAGTGCCGAGTGGGCCAAGGTCAGGGTGGCCCATGCCACCTTGCAAGCCGAAGTGAAACGGAGTGGCCGTTCTTCGGAGCAGGTGGAAACCGCTCTGGCAGAGCGCGTCAATAGCCTGATGTCAGCGGCGCTGGACAAGAGTGGCCTGGTCCTGGATCCGGATGGCGATACCTACTATCTGATCAACCTGACCACGGACATCATGCAGCAGGTGGGGGACTACCTGAGCCGCATGCAGTTCATCCACGGTGCGCTGCAGGCATCCGACAAGGGCAGCGCCCTGATGGCCAGGAAGGCCTATGCCTACCGCTACTTCGCCCAGGCCCACGTCGATGAAATCGAAGCGATCGCCGGCAAGGTGGTCCGCTTCAATCCCGGGCTGAAGGCCGACATGGACCTCGGCAAGCTGACGGCGCAACTGCACGCCACGCTGGCCAAGGCCGAGGCGGTGACGGGCAGCGACAAGGTCGATGCCCATGAGCAGCGCCAACTGTCGGCGCGCCTGACGCAAGATGCGACCGCCCTCCAGGCGGCAAGGGACCCGGCACTGCTGGTGCTGCAGCGCCTGCTGGTTGAACGCGAAGGGCGGCTCACGCAGACACGCTGGATGCTGAGCAGTGGTCTGCTGAGCCTGTTGCTGCTGGCGCTGGGTTTTGGCTACGCGGTGATGCGCGCTGTCACCGACCCCGTTCGCCGCGCCATTGCAGCGGCCAATGCGGTCAAGAATGGGCAGCTCGATGCCGTCATCGTGGTGCAGGGATCGGACGAGCCCGCGCAGTTGCTGGGGGCCATCAAGGCCATGCAGCAAGGCTTGCGAGACCGCAATGAGCGCGAAGAGCGTGCCCTGGCCGAGAACACCCGCATCAAGCAGGCGCTGGATGTGGCGACCACCAATGTGATGGTGGCCGATGCCGACTACAACATCGTGTACGCCAACGGGGCACTCAAGGCCATGCTCAAGGTGGCCGAGGCCGATCTGCGCAAGGATCTGCCGCGCTTTGACGCCGCGACGGTCATCGGCACGAACATCGATGCCTTCCACAAGAACCCGGCGCACCAGCGCGGCATGCTGGACCGCCTGGCGGCCACCCATGTCACCCGCCTGGCCATTGGCGGCCGGCGTTTTGACCTGACCGTCAACCCGATCCGGGGCGAGCACGGCGCACGCCTGGGCACCGTCGTGGAATGGAAAGACCTGACCGAGGTGCTGGCCGCGCAGGAGCGCGAGCAGAAGCTGGCCGCCGAGAACGCCCGCGTCAAGCAGGCACTGGACAGCTGCTCCACCAATGTGATGATCGCGGACGCCAATGGCGACATCGTCTACACGAACGAGTCGGTGATGGTGATGCTGCGTCGCAACGAGGCCGAGCTGCGCAAGAGCCTGCCTCAGTTTGCCGCCAACCGCGTGGTGGGCAGCAACTTTGACAGCTTCCACAAGAACCCGGCTCACCAGCGCAACCTGCTGGGCAGCCTCAAGAACGAGCACAAGGCCCAGATCAAGGTGGGCACACTGCACTTCTCCCTGACGGCCAACCCCATCAGCGATGAAGCAGGGCAGCGTCTGGGTACCGTGGTGGAATGGAAGGACCGCACCGCTGAAGTGCTGGCCGAGCACGAGGTGACGCAACTGGTCGAGGGGGCCACGCAGGGCGACTTCTCGCGCCGCATGGAACTCGATGGCAAGGAGCCCTTCTTCCGCCTGATGGGCGAGAAGTTCAATGACCTGATCGACACGGTCAGCAAGACCATCGTCGAGGTGCGCGCCTCAGCCGAACAGCTGACCGCGGCCGCCAGCCAGGTGTCCGAGACCTCGCAGTCCTTGTCGCAGTCCGCTTCGTCGCAAGCCGCCAGCGTGGAGGAGACCAGCGCCTCGCTGCAGATCGCCCAGAAGATTTCCATCATCGACGACATCGCCTACCAGACCAACCTGCTGGCGCTCAATGCGGCCATTGAAGCGGCGCGTGCCGGCGAGCATGGCCGCGGTTTTGCCGTGGTGGCCGCCGAGGTGCGCAAGCTGGCTGAGCGCAGCCAGGTGGCCGCGCAGGAGATTGGCCAGCTGGCCGGCTCCAGCGTGAACCTGGCCGAGAAGGCCGGCGAGCTGCTCAAGCAGATGGTGCCCTCGATCAACAAGACCAGCGAGCTGGTGCAGGAGATCGCGGCCTCGTCTGGCGAGCAATCCGATGGAGTGGCACAGATCAAGGGGGCGATGGACCACCTCAATGGGGCCACGCAGCAAAATGCGTCGGCCGCCGAAGAGCTGTCAGCCACATCGGAAGAGCTCTCTGCCCAGGCCACGCAGTTGCAGGAGCTGATGGCGTATTTCAAGCTCAAGGAAGGCCATGCAGCGGCTCACCCATCTCACTCCACACGCGTGGCCAGACCGGCTGCTGCGTCGCACCCACAGCGTGTGAGCCCGCCCGCAAGGCCGGCCACGTTCGCGCCCCATCTCGCCTCACCGCATGCCAGCTCGGCCGCGGTGGATGAGTCTCACTTTGCCCACTTCTGATCATGGACATGAACCTGCCCGCCGTACTGGATGGCATCAGCCCATCCAATGATGTGAACCTGAGCTCGGCCCGCCAGTACCTCTGCCTGGCCGTTGGCAAGGAGACTTATGCCGTCGGCATCGACATGGTGCGCGAGATCCTGGAGGTGGGGCGCATGACGCCGCTGCCCTTGACGCCCGAGTTCGTGCGCGGGGTGATGAACCTGCGTGGCGCCGTGGTGCCCGTGATCGACCTCAAGGCACGCTTTGGTGCCGAGCCGGCGGTCATTGGCCGGCGCAGCAGCGTGGTCATCGTCGAGACCGACCACCAGGACCAGGATGGCCCGCTGGTGGTGGGCGTGCTGGTGGACGGGGTGTCCGAGGTGCTGGAGATTGCCGAGCAGGACATCGAGCCGGTGCCGGCGCTGGGCACCCGCATTCCGCGCGAGTTCTTGCAGGGCATGGCCAAGGCCAAGGGCATCCTGCTGTCGATCCTGGATGCGGACCGCATTCTGGAGCGCGAATCCATGGCGACCTTGATCGCCGGCCACATGGCGCACTGAGCGCCATCAGGAAATGAAGCCGCATGCAACTGTCTGAACGCTCCTTCAACACGGTGGCCGAGGTGTTTCACCGGGTGTCCGGTATCCGCCTGGTGCCGGCCAAGCGGCAGCTGGTCATCGGCCGCTTGCAAAAGCTCGCTTCCGAGCGGGGGCTGGACAGCCTGGACGAATACGTCGAGAAGGTCATCAAGGGCGGCGACGAGACCGAGCTGGTGAAGGTGGTGGACAGGTTGACCACCAACGAGACCTACTTCTTTCGTGAACCCGCCCATTTCGAGTTCCTGTCTGACTTGCTGACACGCCGTCGCCCGGGCCAGGAGTTCCGGGTGTGGAGCGCGGCCAGCTCGTCAGGTGAAGAGGCCTACAGCATCGCCATGCTGCTGGCCGACAAGATCGGCCCCAAGGGCTGGAAGATCGTGGGCACCGACCTGTCCACGGCCATGGTGGACGCGGCCCGCAAGGCCCTCTACCCCATGGAGCGCGCCCGCAATACCAGCCCGCAATACCTCAAGCGCTTTTGCATGAAGGGCTCCGGCCCTTATGAGGGGCAATTGCTGGTCAGCAAGGAGCTGCGCGCCAATGTGCATTTCGAGCAGGCCAACCTCATGCAGCCGCTGCCGGACCTCGGCCAGTTCGATGTGGTCTTTCTGCGCAATGTGCTGATCTATTTCGAACCCGATGCCAAGCTGGACATCGTCAGGCGGGTCACCCCCTTCATCAAGCCGGGTGGCTACCTGTTCACCGGGCACTCGGAGTCGCTCAGCAACCTGCCCACCGGCCTCACCAGCGTGAAGCCCGCTGTGTATGCTCGAACTTGACAGCAAGGGGCCAGCCCGACTTCGACATCACCGTGGCGAACAGGTTTTCCTTTTGCCCGGGCAGTGGTACTTCGGCCATACCGGTGCCACCGTGAAGACCTTGCTGGGCTCGTGCGTCGCCATCACGCTGTGGAACCCGCGTCGGCACATGGGTGGCATGTGCCACTTCCTGCTGCCCACGCGCCTGCGCACGCCGGACGGCACGCTCGACGGCCGATTTGGTGACGAGGCTGTCGAGTTGCTGGCGCGCGAGATCAAGAAGACGGGCACGCACACCCGGGACTACGAAGTCCATCTCTACGGCGGTGCAGACACGATGCCCGATCAGGCCAAGATCAAGTTCAACATCGGCGAGCGCAATGCAGAGAAGGCCTGGGAGCTCATCGACAAGTATGGCTTTCAGTTGCAGTGTGTCGACGTCGGGGGCAGCGAGCCACGCAACGTGATGATGGATCTGAGCAATGGCCAGGTGGTGTTGAAACGTGGCAAGACCCACGCAGCCTTGAAAGGGTGATCTCATGAGCGAGATCAAAGTCATGATCGTGGACGACTCGGCCGTGGTGCGCAAGTACCTGTCCGATCTGTTGACCAAGGCCGGCGTCACCGTCATCGGTGCGGCGGCGGACCCCTTGTTTGCCATGCAGCGCATGAAGAGCAACTGGCCGGATGTGCTGGTGCTGGACGTGGAGATGCCCCGCATGGATGGCATCACCTTCCTCAAGCAGGTGATGGCCGAGCGACCCACGCCCGTGGTCATGTGCTCGACGCTGACGGAAAAGGGCGGGCAGACCACGATGCAGGCCATGGCCGCTGGTGCGGTGGGCTTTGTGACCAAGCCGAAGATGGGCCTGAAGGATTTTCTGGAAGACGACAGCAATGGCATCGTTGCGGCCGTGCGTGCGGCTGCCAAGGCCAATATGTCGGCCTTGAGGCGTGCCCAGCCGGGCATCCCCAAGCCCGGCGCCGCCCGTGCGATGGCGGTGGCCCCCGGGCCGCAGGAAGCCATGGCCGAGACCACCGACCGCGTGATCGCCGTGGCCATCTCGACCGGGGGGGTGCAGACCATCGAGGCCGTGCTCACGCGCTTGCCCCGCACCGTGCCCGGCATGGTCATCGTGCAGCACATGCCGCCCAACTTCACGGCCAGCCTGGCCGCACGCCTGAATGGCCTGTGCGACCTGGAGGTGCTGGAGGCCAAGGATGGCGACCGTGTCATCAATGGCCGTGTGCTGTTTGCCCCGGGCGGGCGCCACATGCGCCTCAAGCGCAGCGGTGCGCAGTATGTGGTCGAGGTCTTCGATGGCCCGTTGGTCAACCACCATCGGCCCAATGCGGATGTGTTGCTCAAATCGGTGGCGCAGTGCGCCGGGCGCAACGCCATTGGCGTCGTGATGACGGGCATGGGCGACGACGGTTCACGCGGCCTGCGTGAAATGTTCAATGCCGGCGCGAAAACCGCCGCCCAGGACGAGGCCAGTTGCGTGGTGTTCGGCATGCCCAGAGAAGCCATCAAGCATGGCGGGGTTCAGCAGGTGGTCAGCCTGGATGACCTGCCCTCGTGGTTGATGGCCGCAGCCCGTTCGGCGGTGAATGCAGCCTGATCCGATTGACCGAAGACATACAAGCAAAGGGTGGGCATGAACGCCGAAACGCAAAAAAGCTTGGCCAGGCTGGTGCTGATGCCGGGCATCCGCCTCATGCGCCGCTGGAGCATGACGCGCAAGTTCGCGATGATCGGCGGGCTGGCCTTCGCCTTCATCGTGCTGATGATGACCTACGCTGCGCGGCACCAGATGCAGGCCTTGCACATGAGCGAGCGCCAGTTGAACGGTGTCCAGCTGGTTGGTGACATCACCCGCCTGGCTGATCTGACGCAGGCCGTTCGCGCGCAACAGCGCCTGCGCGCGGTCAACAACGGGCAACCACCGTCGACCATGGGGCAGCTGCTCGATGAGGTCCAGCGGCTGGTGCGCGTGCTCGATACGGAGTTGGCCGCGCTCCATGACCCGGCCCTGATGCAGTTCTGGCAAGGCGTTCGACAGAAGCTGGGCAGCCTGGACGCCTTGCGCCAGGGTGATCCAGGTGTCCTGGTTGCGAAGGACCTGGTGGTCGCCTTGCAGCAACTGCAGCTGCGCGCCGGGGAATCGACGGCCCTCTTGCTGGACAAGGAGGCCTCGTCCTTTTACCTGATGATGGCACTGGTCGACCGCTACATCCCGTTGACAGACAGCTTTGCGCGCATGCACGAGGAGGGCGTGCTGGCCATCCACGACGGTGTCAACGCTGCCGGCGACGACCGCGTCGTGCTGGACCATGCCGATGCGTTGCGCCGGCGCATGGTCGACTTTGATTTCCTGATGGGGGCAGCAACGCGTGCGGGCATGCCGGCTTCCAGCGGCTGGGCTGGCACGCAAGCTTTGATGGAATCGCATGCGAGCGACCTGTTGGTGCAGGTGGCAACGGTCACCCCGAACACGGATGTCACGAGCCAGCTGGCACGCGGCAGCCGGGTCATCAGTGCGGCGGCATCGCTGCATGCCACCTTGCGCGAGCGCCTGGATTTGGTGCTGAGAGAGCGTGCCCGCCTTCAGCGCCTTGTGGTGGTGGGCTACATCGCCGTGACGGTGTTGCTCTTCCTGTTCATGATCTACCTGACGATGGCACTGCATGCGGCGCTGATTGGCACCGTCAAGGCGGTGAGCAAGACGATTGACGATGTCAGCCATGGCGATCTGACCGACCCCCGGGATGTGCATGGGCAAGACGAGCTGGCCCATGTCGGGCGGGGGGTGAACCGCATGACGATCAGATTGTCGCGCATGGTGGCCAGCATCCGCGGCAATGCGGTGCTGGTGGCCATGGCGGCCAGGCGGCTGAGTGCCGCGACCATGGCGCTGTCCCAACGAACCGAGCGGCAATTCCACAGCGTGATGCAGGCTACCGAAAGCGTGCGACACATCCAGCGTGTGCTGGACCAGGGTGTCACCACCGTCCAGCAGCTGGAGGACCAGGTGGCGCAAGTGAGCGCGGTGGCCGAGGAGCGCAGCGCGACCATGCCGACTGCGGTGGCCACGATGTCGCAAATCGAGGAGGGCGCACAGCGCATGCGCGAGATCGTGGGCATGATCGAGGACATCGCCTTCCAGACCAATATGCTGGCGCTCAATGCCGCGGTCGAGGCGGCGCGCGCCGGTGAGGCCGGAACGGGTTTTGCCGTGGTGGCCGGCGAGGTGCGCCAGTTGGCCGGGCGCTGTGCCCAAGCTGTGGCAGAGATCAGCGAGCTGATCGAGCAGTCCACGCAGCACGTGGGCGCGGGCGTGCGGCACATGTCCGACATCACCCGAACCTTGTCGACGCTGTCCGATGGGCTCAAGGGGGTCGGCACGGGCATGTCGGCACTGGACGCGCATGCGGTGCACCAGAGCAGCATGCTGCAGCAGGTGGAGCAGACACTGTGTGGCCTTGACAGCATCACCGGCGAGAACCAGGAGACGGTGAACACCGCCAACCTGGCGACGCAGGAGCTGCTGGACCGCGCAGCCAGCCTGGCCAAGTCCGTCAAAGGCATACGGCTGGCGCATGGTGGGGTGGACGAGGCTCAGGCATTGCTGGACAAGGCCGCGGCCCTGATCCGTGACGTGGGCTTGCAGGCCGCCGTGCCTGTGCTGCACGATCCAAACGCGGGCTTCGTGGACCGGGATCTCTTTGTGTTTGGCATGAACCGCGAGGGGGTGCAGGCCTTCCACTCCTGCCTGCCGCTGGATGCGGGCAAGCCCTTGCCCATGCTCACGTCCAAGGATGGCTTCCTGCTGAGCGAAGCCCTTTGGCGCGCCGCAGACAGCCATCAGGAACTGGTGGAGTACGAATCCTGCAACGCGGACACGCTGGAGATGATCTCCAAGACGGCCTGCATCCTGAAGGTAAGCGACGAGCTCTTGCTGTGCAGCGTTTTCTACAGCGACCCGGCCACTTTGAACAAGGTCAGCGGCGGGGGGCGTGCAGACTTCAAACAGCCCGGGCTGGCGGGGCCGCATGCACGGGGAGGCGGGCCCGTGCTGGGCACCATCTGAGCCCCATCTGCAGCGGATGGGGCTGACTCAAGGTGAGTGCACCAAAGGCCGATATAGCCAGGGAAAGCTATTCGGACACCAGCAGCATGAGTCAATCGAGTTCCATGACCAACCGCCACTCACCGCGTCGATCAGACAGCGTCACGCTGCTGGCCACCGCGTTGGCCGCCCTGTTGACGCTAGGTTTGGGCTATCAAACGCACCAGCTGCCCCTGGCTGGTGGTCTGGCCGGCGCAGCCATGCTGCTTGCCGTCGGGGCGTTTTTTGCGGCAGGTGGCACCACCTGGTCTCGTTATCTGCTGACGCTCGCGGCCTTTGGTGTCGCGTGCTCTCATGTCTACCTCAGCGCAGCCCAGGCCGAGTCCTATGTCGGGGTCATCTTGCTGGGTTGCCTGTTGCCGCAATACCGCGACTGGAAGCTGGTGGTGATCACCGGTGCGGCGGCGCTGGCCTTTCACCTGCTGTGGTCGGTTCATCAGCCCGGGCACGCGGCCACTATCGCGGCGGTGTGCATCCTGACGCTGCAATACGGCTACATGGCCTACACGGCGCGGCGTGAGGCACTCAACGAGCGCGAACGCTTCGAGCTGGCCTTCCTGATCCATGCGATGGGGTCTGACGGCCCTATTCGCCTGAACCTGGATGTCTTGCGCGCCGATTCGACGGTGGGCAAGCGTCTCAAGCATGTTCAGGCGCGCATGGCCGATGCCATCAGGCAGGTTCAGAACGCGATTGAGGGCGTGCAGCGCGCATCCGGCGTGCTAAGCCAGGGCAGCACCGAATTGAGTGACCGCACCTACAGCACGGCATCAGGCCTGCGTGATGCGGCGATGTGCCTGGAGCAGATCAACGTGATCGTCCAAACCAGTGCCCAGGCCTCGACCGAGGCCCGCGCCATGGCGGCGCGCGCCACCGATCTGGCCAATGACGGCGGCGAGCAGGTCAAGCATCTGGTGGCGACGATGCAGGACATCGCGCAGTCCTCAGGCAAGATCACCGACATCATCTCGGTGATCGATGGCATCGCCTTTCAGACCAATATCCTGGCGCTCAATGCCGCGGTCGAGGCCGCCAGAGCCGGCGAGCAAGGCCGGGGTTTTGCCGTTGTGGCGGCCGAGGTGCGCAGCCTGGCCTTGCGTTCGTCGGAAGCCGCCAAGGAAATCAAGACCCTGATCAACACCTCGATGCAGACGGTGGAGTCGGGCGTCAAGCAGGTGAACATGACGGGCAGCACGATGGAAGAGATCGTGGACGCCGTGCGCCGCGTGGGGTCGGTGTTTGAAAGGTTGTCCGCTGACTCGCACGAGCATGCGGGTGGCATCGAGGTGGTCACCCAATCCGTCAAGGAACTGGACGGCGTCACCCAGCAGAACATTGCGGTGGCCGAGGCCTCGGGCAACATTGCTGTGGAGCTCATGGAGCACGCCAACAGGATGTCCGATGTGCTCAGCGCCTTCAAGCTGGGTGTCCAATCTGCTCAAACCGCCGGGGGCGCGGCCGGTCAGGCCATGTCCCCGCCGGCCGGCGCCACGGAGCGCAGGCCGGCTGCATCCTCATCGAGTACGCAGGTCGACGCCCGCCCTGCAGCGAAGCTGCCCAAGCCGGCCGAGGCCGACGGCGTCGAGTTCTTCTGAACGCGGCAAGCGCAAGAGCGACATGAACTGGCGCGAGCAGCTGCAAGCACTCAAGGCGCGCTGGTTCGCAGCCGACATGGCGCTGTCCGAGGCGCACCGGCACATCAGCCTGTTCAGCAGCGTCGGCATCTTGTTGCTGGGGCTGTTCCTCACGGTGATGGGCAGCATGTGGATCAAGATGGATGCGGATCAGGAGGCCGCGCTCTATTTCGATCGGTATACCGACAAGATGAACGCCGGCGTGGCACAGCGCTTCACGCGGGTCCTCAATACCTTCCAATCGTTGCGTGCGCACATTCATGCCGACGATGGTGTGGTCAGGCGAGACGCCTTCCGCATCTGGGTGGCCTCTCGGCGTCTGCTCAATGACATGAAGGGGATTCGTGGTGTTGGTTTCATCCAGCGAACCGATCGTGTCGACCTTGATGCATTTGTCGAGACAGAGCGTCGGGATGCGGCGCCGGGCTTTTCGGTGCGCAGCACGGGCAACGCAGCCGATTTGTACGTCATCAAGTACATCGAGCCGCTGTCCGGCAACGAGGCCGCCTGGGGCTACGACATCGGCGCAGAACGGATCAGACGCGAAACCGCGGAGCGCGCCGTGAATTCTGGACATGACGCGATGACCGGGTCCATTGTCCTGGTGCAGGATGGGCGGAAGCGGCCGGGCTTTCTCTACATCCTGCCCGTGTTCAAGTGGGCCAGCAAGGTGAGCACGCCCGAAGACCGGCGTCGCAACCTGGTCGGCCTGGTGTACTCACCCATCGTGGTCGAAGAGTTTCTGGCCGATATAGGTGATACCGTCGACAGCCAGCTGGATCTGACCGTGTATGACGGCCAAGACCTCGTGGTCGACCAACAGATATTCAGCCTGGCCCTAAGCCGTGGTCATGCCCGGTTTGAATCAAATAGGCAACTGGATGTGGGTGGCCATATCCTGACGCTGCACATGCGCAGCACACCGGAGTTCGAACAACGCTTCCAGGCGCATGCGGTATGGTGGTTTGCGCTGGTGGGCTGTTTGCTCAGCATGGCCATGTCTGTGGCCGTCTGGCTGCTGCTGGTGGGGCGTGCGCGTGCGGAAGGCCTGGCCAGAATCATGACGGCCGATCTGTCTCTGGCCAAGCAGCGCGCCGAGTTGGCGCTGCGTGACAACTCCACCTTGCTGGGGACGCTCAATCGGTTCAACCTGATGTCCGTGGCCGATGCCAACGGTGTCATCCTTGATGTCAATGAGGCGTTCTGCCTGGTCACTGGCTACAGCCGTGCAGAGCTGATCGGCCACAAGCACCAGGTGCTCAACTCAGGCCGCCACAATCAGGAGTTCTGGACCGAGATGTGGCAGACCATCTCTCGTGGCGAGCCCTGGAATGGTGACGTCTGCGACCGTACCCGGGACGGTTTGCTGTTGTGGTTGAAGACCACGGTCGTGCCCTTGAAGGATGCGAATGGGGGCATCGAGAAGTACCTCTCCATCCGCACCGACATCACGAGTGCCAAGCGCAACGAACTGGAATTGCAGGACATGGCTGAACGCTATCAACTGGCCATTGATGGTGGCAGTGATGGCCTTTGGGACTGGCGCGACGTGCGTGCGGACAAGATGTGGTGGTCTCCCCAGCTGTACCGCATGCTGGGTTACGGGCCCGACGAGTTTCCGGCGGGGCGCGATGTGTTCGGGCAGTTCCTGCATCCGGATCACCACGCGGGGGTGTTTGCCGCCATCGAAGGGGCGCTCAAAAAAGGCAAGGCCCTGGACGTCGTGTTCCCGGTTCGACACAAGTCGGGCCAGTACCGCTGGGTCCGCAGCCGGGGCAAGACCTATTTTGACGAAAGCGGGCGTGCCATCCGCATGGCCGGGTCCTTGCAGGACATCCATGATCGCCATCTGGCCGAAGAGGTCATCCAGAAGCACAGCGAGCAACTCAGTGCGATCTTCAGCCTCAGCCCGGACGGCTTCGTGTCCTTCGGTGCGGATGGCCGGGTCAATTACGCCAGCGCAGCCTACAGCCAGCTGACGGGGCTGCGCGCCGTGTCGGTGCTGTGCCTCAATGAAGCGGAGTTCCTGAGCCAGTTGCTGTCGCAGTGCGTGCACCCGCCCGAGCTCAGCAGCCTCGACACCTTGCTGGACGCGCCTGTGGAGAAAGAATCCTTGAGCTGGCAGGCACGACATTCGCTGGTTCTGCAGCTGAAGGTGCCGGCGGGCCGCATGCTGGCCTTGAGCCTCTACCAGGCCCATGGCGACACGGTGTCCCGCTTGTTGCTGGTGCGCGATGTCACGCATGAAGCCGAAGTGGACCGCATGAAGAGCGCCTTCCTGTCGATGGCCGCGCATGAACTGCGCACGCCCATGGCCAGCATCTACGGCTTCATCGAATTGATGATGACGCGCGAGCTCAGGCCCGAGAAGCAGAAGGACCTGCTGGGCAAGGTCTACCGCCAGTGCGAGGTGATGATCTCCATCATCAACGAATTGCTGGACCTGGCCCGCATCGAAAGCCAGCGCGGGGCAGACTTCGAATGCCGACACCTTGATCTGTTCGATCTGGTTGCGGGTGTGGTGGCGGATTTCAAAACACCCGCTGATCGCCAGCCGCCTGAGTTGCGCAGGCCTGACGCGGCCATTCACGTCAACGCCGATCATCAGAAGCTGTGCCAGGCCTTTCTGAACCTGCTGTCCAACGCCTACAAGTATTCGCCGCAAGGGGGCGCCGTCAACGTGAGCTTTCCCAGCCGTGTCGATGAAGCGGGCGGGCAGTGGGTCGGGGTGTGCGTGCAGGACCACGGCCTGGGCATGTCGGCCGATCAGCTGGCGCATCTGGGCGAGCGCTTCTTCCGCGCGGACAAATCCGGCAACATTCCTGGCACCGGCCTGGGGGTCAGCATCGTCAAGGAAGTGATGGAGTTGATGGGGGGCTCGCTGGACGCGCGCAGCGAGTTGGGCAAGGGCACGGCCATGACCTTGTGGCTGCCCGCGGTGTCCAGCAGCCAGACCGCTTTGATGGCCTGAGGCTGGAGGCCTGACGCGGCGGCCCCGGCGGGCTACCATGGCGAGGTATCGTGTGCCGTGATCCGACCTTTCTCAGGAGTGCCCCACCATGTGCCAGTTGTTGGGCATGAACTGCAACACCCCCACCGACATCGTCTTCAGCTTCTCGGGCTTTGCCACCCGGGCCTGTGAGCACGCCGATGGCTTTGGCATCGCCTTTTTCGAGGGGCGCGGCCTGCGCCTGTTCGTGGACCACCAGGCGGCCAGCGTCTCGCCCGTGTCCGAGCTGATCAAGCGCTACCCCATCCAGAGCCGCAACGTGATCGCCCACATCCGCAAGGCCACCCAGGGGCGCGTGGCCCTGGAGAACTGCCACCCCTTCGTGCGCGAGTTGTGGGGCCACTACTGGGCCTTTGCGCACAACGGCAACCTGCTGGACTTCAACCCCAAGTTGCACGCGGCCTTTCGCCCGGTGGGCGACACCGACAGCGAGCGGGCCTTTTGCTGGCTCATGCAGGAGCTGGCCAAGAGCCACGCCAGCATGCCCAGCGTAGACGAGCTGACGGCCACCTTGCGCGAGCTGGTGCCCCAGGTGGCGCGGCACGGTACCTTCAATTTCATGCTCAGCCAGGGTGAGGCCCTGTGGGCCCATTGCTCGACCAAGCTGCACTACCTGGTGCGCCAGCACCCTTTCGGCATGGCCCGCCTGCAGGACCAGGACGTCGCCGTCAATTTCGCCGACATGGCCAAGGAAGGCGACCGTGTGGCCGTGATCGCCACCGAGCCTTTGACGCTCAATGAAACCTGGCTGGCCATGGGCCCAGGCGAGCTCAAGGCCTTTGTGGGTGGTTTACCGCTGGGGGCTTGATGCGCTTGACGTGACGGGTACCGCCGAGGCATACAGCCCCAGCACCTGCTCGATGAGGGCGTCGGTCTGCTCGCCCAGGAAAGCCAGCTGGCCATCCAGGATCAGGTGGCTCAGGCCATGGACCATGCTCCAGCGTGCCACGGCCTGGCGCAGGGCCTCGGGGCTGTGGGGGTCGGTACCGGTCTCCTGGGCCGACCAGGCCAGCAGCCCCTCGAACGAGGCCTTGGCGGTTTGCACCAGATCCGGGTCCTGGCTCGCATACAGGAAGTGGCTGAACATCAGCCTGAAAAGGGCGGGGTGCTGGCGCGCAAAGCCGATGTAGGCACGGCCGGCCGTCAAACGCGCATCGCCGGTGTCGCTGGCGCCGGCCAGCGCCTCGGCCTGGGCCTGCGTGAAGCGCCGAAAGCCCTCGGCGGCCAGGGCGCTCAGCAAGGCCTGCTTGTCTGCAAAGTGCCGGTAAGCCGCGTTTGCGGACACGCCCACATCCCGCGCAATGGCGCGCAGGCTCAACGGGCCCTCTTCGCTGTGTTCCAGCGCGGCCAGGCCCGCTTCGATGAGCGCGGCGCGCAGATTGCCATGGTGGTAGCTTCGGTCTGTCATGCGGGCATTGTCTCCATATTGACCGGCCCAGCTTGGCCGATGTTGTAAACCTGGGCTTTTTCAGGCCTGCGCGGGGCGGCTTCCGTTTTACGATGCGCGCATGAAAACGCGAACCAACTGGCAGAGCGCGGCCATGGCCCTGGTGCTCGGCCTGGCCCTGAATGCCCCCGCGCTGGCAGCCTCCAGCCCCTACATCGAAGACATGACCTCGCCCGAGCTGCAGGCGCGCGTGGCCGCCGGCAGCACCACCGTGCTGGTGCCCATCGGCGGGACCGAACAGAACGGCCCCCACATGGTGCTGGGCAAACACAATGCGCGGGCCCGTGCGCTGGCCGGCCAGATCGCCCTGCGCCTGGGCAACGCCGTAGTGGCCCCGGTGATGGCCTATGTGCCCGAAGGCAGCATCCAGCCACCTGTGGCGCACATGCGCTTTACCGGCACCATCTCGATCCCGGACGCGGCCTTCGAGGCCGTGCTCGAGGGCACCGCCCGCAGCTTCAAGCAACACGGCTTTCGCGACGTGGTCTTCCTGGGTGACCATGGCGGCTACCAGAAGAGCGAGGAGCGCGTGGCCAGCAAGCTCAACAAGGCGTGGGCCAAAGACCCGTCCTGCCGCGTGCTGGCCCTGGCCGCCTACTACCGCGTCACCCAGACGGACTATGTGGCCGCGCTCAAGCAACGCGGTTTCAGCGAGGCCGAGATCGGTACACATGCGGGCCTGGCCGACACCGCCTTGACCCTGGCCATCGATCCTCACCTTGTGCGGGCCGAGGTCATGACGCAGGGCTTCAAGCCGGGAGCGCACAATGGCGTCACCGGCGACCCACGACGTGCCAGCGCTGATCTGGGTCAGATCGGCGTGCAGCAGATTGTGGAATCATCCGCCACAGCGATCCGTGCGGCGCAGCGCGCGCGTTGATCCCGTTTCCGTCCCTGGAGAGAGCATGTCCTCGAACAACAAGATGCTGGCTGGTGGTCTGACCCTGGCCGCCACCGCCGCTGCCGTGTCCGCCTTGCTGGCTTACCGCAGCGTGTCTGCCCAACAACCTGCTGCGCAAGTGGCCCCCGCCGCGCCCGCTGCCGTCACCACGGTGCCTGGCATGCCGCCGGTCGTCGACGCGCGCAACCTCTACAGCGAAACCAATGGCCCGGCCAAGATGCTGCCGGTCGTCCGCGAGGACCTGGAGCGCATCTATGTGCCCAACCTGCGCTCGCACGATGTCTACGTGATCGACCCGGCCAAGATGAAGGTGGTCGACAAGTTCAAGGTGGGTGATGCACCGCAGCACGTCGTCCCCTCATGGGACCTGCGCACCCTGTGGGTGGCCAACAATGCCGAGCGCAAGCTCACTGGCAGCCTCACCCCGGTGGACCCGCGCACCGGCAAGCCCGGCAAGAACGTGGCCGTGGACGACCCCTACAACATGTACTTCTCGCCCGACGGCAAGTCCGCCATCGTCGTGGCCGAGGCCCGCCACCGCCTGGACTTCCGCGATCCGCACACCATGGCGATGCAGTACTCGATCGACGTGCCCAAGTGCGGCGGCATCAACCATGCGGACTTCTCCATCGACGGCCGCTACGCCATCTTCACCTGCGAGTTCGAGGGCAGCGTGGCCAAGGTCGACCTGGTCAAGCGCGAAGTGCTGGGTTACCTCAAGCTCAAGATGCCGGCCACGCGCCTGAAGGACAAGCCCGTGCTGCAGGGCCTGCCGGACACCGAGATCTGCACCTCCAAGAAGGGCATGCCGCAGGACATCCGCATCTCGCCGGACGGCAAGCGCTTCTACGTGGCCGATATGGAGGCCGATGGCGTGCACATCGTCGATGGCGAGGCCCTCAAGGAGATCGGCTTCATCACCGCGGGCGTGGCCTCGCATGGCCTGTACCCCAGCCGCGATGGCAAGAGCCTGTACGTGGCCAACCGCGGCTCGCACAAGATCCACGGGGGCCGCAAGGGCCCTGGCAGCGTGACCGTCATCGACTTTGCCACCGACAAGATCACCGCCCGCTGGCCCGTGCCCGGTGGCGGCAGCCCCGACATGGGCAATGTGAGCGCCGACGGCAAGTGGCTGTGGTTGGCGGGCCGCTTCGACGACGTGGTCTACCGCTTCGACACCGGCAACGGCGAGGTCAAGCAGATCAAGGTTGGCGCCGAGCCGCATGGCCTGGTGGTGTGGCCGCAACCGGGGCGGTACTCGCTGGGGCACACGGGCAATCTGCGCTGAGGCGGGTTCGCCGTCACGCAAATGAGGGGGCTTTCAGTGCCCCATGGCTGGAGTCCGAACTGGTATGCTGCCCCGGCACATGTAGTACAGAGGCAGGGGGCACAGGATGAACATACGTCCAAGTTGGGTGGCTTTGGTCGTGGCGGTGTCTAGCCTGTGCGCTCACGCTCAAACCGTGATGGTGACCATGGATGTGACCGCCAATGCACGGACCATCGGGCACGTCGTCAACGGCACTTATACCGTCAGCAACGATACGGGCTTTTTGCCGGCAACGTTCAGCTACGCAGAAAGCTTTAACCTGAAGATCGACGGTGCCCTGAGTGCCCCGTCTTTGAGCGAGCGTAACGTCATCGAGTCGGGGTTCTTCTCTGGCAGGGGCAGCGCGCCATCACCTTTTACTGCTTCGTTGGTGACGACGGCGCCTGCGTCATTGGTCAACCAAATGAATTCCGGGTATGCGGGCTACCTGTTGTTCGTGCCCAAGACGGCGACTGCTGTGGCACCGGCGGCCGTGTCGCAACAGGCATTCCTGAGCACGGGGCTGTTCTGGTCAAGTGCGGCCGGATATGAGCAGTATGGCCGCAGCGTATCGTGGACGACGCAAGGCGCGCCGATTGCTGCCTCAAGCTTGACGCCATGGTCGCCCGATGAGTTCTTGGCGCACTGGCAGTCGCTGGTCGGGCAGACGCTCGTGGGCGCCTACAAAGAGTCGTATGACCTCAGCTCACAGTCACCCTATGCACCGTTGGGCGGGGGGACGCCACTCCCGCCCGCGCTGCATGACAATGTGGCCATACTTGGTGACGTGGTGATCCGCTCCGTGACCGTTGTACCTGAGCCATCGACTTGCCTGCTGATGGGCCTGGGCTTGTCGTTGATGGCCGCGGCATGTCGTCGCGGTCAGGTCGGCTGAACACAGCGAATGCAGGCAGTTGGCCCCTTAATCATGGGGGCTCTGTGGGGCTTGAATACCACCTTGAGATGGATGCGAGCTGTTAATCTCCACAGATACAAAATCAACGGAGGAACAGCATGTTCGCGCGTCAATCACTGGTCGTTTTTGCCCTGTCTTCGCTGGCTGCCGTAGCGGCTCAGGCCGAAGTGGTCGAAGTCACCTGGGACGTGACCGCGCTGACCCGAAGCGTGGGCAGCACGGTTGGCGGTGTGTACACCGAGCAGGCCGATGCGGGCTTCCAGCCCCAGACCTTCACTTACACCTTGTCGTTCGATCTGAACGGAGGGGTCATCAGCCCGGCGGCACCTTTCACGGTGACCGATCCAGGCGCGCCGTATCAATCGGGTATGTCGGCCTCGGGCAATTTCAACCTCTTGACCAACTCGGCGACACCTTATACCGATGGGTTGCTGGCCATGGCGCCGGATCGCCAATCGGCCTTGTTCGATGTGGGTTTTGCCGGGTACATGCTCAATGTGCCTGACAGCGCGACGACGAACTCGCCTCAGCCCGTTTCGCAAAGTGCCAACTTCATGACGTTCACTTTGTGGTCTTTGTCTTCGGGCACGACGACCTATTCGCGCGGCATCGGTTTCCAGACCATGGGCAACCCGGTTTCGGCCCAGGAGTTACAGGCGTGGACGCCTGCCGAGTACATGGCTTACCTGCAGGCGCACACCGGCGAGGTGTTGAAAGGCGCTTTCAGCGAGTCGTATGACTACAACTCGCAATCCATCTTTGTGATCGGCGCGCCGCTGCCGTCTGTGAACCAGCACGACAACATCACCATTGCGGGTGATGCGGTGATCCGCTCGGTCACCGTGGTGCCCGAGCCTGCCACGTATGCCTTGATGGGCTTGGGGCTGTCGCTGATGGCCTGGGTTCGCCGCCGTCAAACGGTTTGAGTCAAGCGGGGCCATGGCCCTGGCGGCAAAAAAAGCCGGCCGTCTTGGCCGGCTTTTGCACGTTTGGGCAGTAGACGAACAAAGCCGTGCCTCATGCAGTGTGGGTGTTTAACCCTGACGGGATCCTGTCGCGTTGTACTCAGGGGCGATGATGGCCGCGATCGCAGGCGCGGAAGAATGGGCGGAGTGTGGGCTGATGCGGTGAGAATGGCGTGGTTCAGGCGCAGGTCGTGCGTGTGAGACGGACTTGAGCGCAAAGAGGGCTGGAGCAATGAGTCACCACAAACAAGGTCACATCCGGTCAGTCCACGTCGGGCAGACCCAGGTGCTGGCCAAAGGCCACCCGACCCGCGGTCTGTTCGACCCCTATCACTTTGTGCTCACGCTCAGCTGGCCGCAGTTCTTCGGCCTGCTGGTGCTGCTGTTCTTCAGCCTGAACCTGTGCTTTGCGCTGGCCTACTGGCTGGTGCCGGGCAGTGTGGCCAATGCCCGCCCAGGGGTGTTCTGGGACCACTTCTTCTTCAGCGTCGAGACACTGGCTACCGTGGGCTATGGCGAGATGTCACCCGCCACGACAGCGGGGCACGTCATCGCGGTGGTGGAGATCATGCTGGGCATGGCCATCCTGGCTGTGACCACAGGCCTGATCTTCGCGCGCTTTGCCAAGCCCAAGGCGCGCATCATGTTCAGCCAGCAGGCGGTGATCCGTCAGTTTGATGGTCAGCGCGTACTGATGCTGCGCATGGCCAATGAGCGCTACAACCGCATCGTCGATGTCAGCGCGATGATGTCCATCGTGCGTGTGGAGCGGCTCAAGGAGGGTGAGTCCTATTTCCGCATCCACGACCTGAAGCTGCGTCGTGAGCGTACCCAGGTCTTCAACCTCACCTGGACTTTGATCCACGAGATCGATGAGCACAGCCCTCTGCATGGCTTGAGCGCCCAGGATCTGGAAAACAGCCGGGCGCAGATCGCCGTCTCGATCACAGGGCACGACGAAACCGTGGCGGCCTCCGTGCACGCTGTGCATGACTACGGCTGGCAGGACATCGTGTTTGACGCTCGGTTTGCCGATGTGTTGCGTGAGTTGCCCGATGGCGGCAGGGTGGTGGACCTGACCCGCTTCCATGAGGTGGAGAGCGGGTCAGACACCACGTGATCACATCGTCTCGGCAAACAACTCCCGCCCGATCAGCATGCGGCGGATCTCACTGGTGCCTGCGCCGATCTCATACAGCTTGGCGTCGCGCCACAGGCGGCCCAGCGGGTAGTCGTTGATGTAGCCGTTGCCACCAAAGATCTGGATGCCTTCACCGGCCATCCAGGTGGCTTTCTCGGCGGCCATCAGGATCAGCGCGGCGCAGTCCTTGCGCACATGGCGTGCATGGCTGCTGCCCAGTGCATCCAGGTTCTTGGCCACGGTGTAGGCGAAGGATTTGACGGCCTGCTGCATGGTGTACATGTCGGCCACCTTGCCTTGCAGCAGCTGGAACTCGCCAATGGCCTGGCCAAACTGCTTGCGCTCGTGGATGTAGGGGACGATGTTGTCCATCACGGCCTGCATGATGCCCAGCGGGCCGCCTGAGAGCACGGCACGTTCGTAGTCCAGGCCGCTCATCAGCACCTTGGCGCCATGGCCCACGCCGCCCAGCACGTTCTCGGCCGGCACCTCGCAGTCCTCGAAGAACAAGGGGTAGGTGTTGGAGCCGCGCATGCCCAGCTTGTCGAGCTTGTTGCCCTTGCTGAAGCCCTTGAAGCCCTTCTCAATGATGAAGGCGGTCATGCCCTTGGCACCCATTTCGGGCTCGGTCTTGGCATAGACCACCAGGGTGTCGGCATCACCGCCATTGGTGATCCACATCTTGCTGCCGTTGAGCACGTAGCGGTCGCCACCAACCCCCGATTTCACGTCGGCGCGCAGCTTCATGCTCACCACGTCCGAGCCGGCATTGGGCTCGCTCATGGCCAGCGCGCCCACATGGTCGCCGCTGATGAGCTTGGGCAGGTACTTTTGCTTCTGAGCCTCGGTGCCGTTGCGGAAGATCTGGTTGACGCACAGGTTGGAGTGCGCGCCATAGCTCAGCGCCACGGCCGAGCTGCCGCGGCTGACTTCTTCCATGGCCACCATGTGGGCCAGGTAGCCCATGTTGGTGCCACCGTATTCTTCGCTCACCGTGAGGCCATGCAGGCCCAGGTCGCCCAGCTTCTTCCAGATGGGAGCAGGGAAGGTGTTCTCGCGCTCCACATCGGCGGCGATGGGGGCCAGCTCCTTGGCCACGAAAGTGCGCACGGCGTCGCGCAGGGCATCGATGTCGTCACCCAGTTGGTGATTGAGGCCTGGCAGGTTCATGTTGGTGTCTCCTCGGTCGCTTGTGTGTGGGGTTCAGTGCAGAACGTCAGTGCGTGGGGTGGGCGCGTTTGGCCAGCAAGGCATTGCTGACGCGGGACACGGGCTTGCGGCCCAGCACGCCCGAGATGAAATCGGCGGCGTCCACCAGCTTGTCCAGCTTGATGCCGGTGTGGATGCCCAGGCCGTGCAGCAGGTAGACCACGTCTTCGGTGGCCACGTTGCCGGTGGCGCCCTTGGCATACGGGCAGCCACCCAGGCCGGCCACGCTGGTATCAAAGGTGTGGATGCCCAGCTCCAGGCAGCCGTAGATATTGGTCAGGGCCTGGCCATAGGTGTCATGGAAGTGGCCGCTGAGTTCGGCCAGCGGCACATGCTTGAGCGCGCGCTCCATCACGGCCTTCACGCGGCCGGCGGTGCCCACGCCAATGGTGTCGGCAATGCCGATGTGGTCGCTGCCGATGTCCAGCAGGCGCTTGACCACGTCTTCCACGGCGTCCACGCTGACCTCGCCTTGATAAGGGCAGCCCAGCGCGCACGACACCGCCGCGCGCACACGTTTGCCGGTGGCCTTGGCCGCATCGACGACGGGGCGGAAGCGCTCGATGGATTCGGCGATCGAGCAGTTGATGTTGCGCTGGCTGAAGGCCTCGCTGGCCGCCGCAAAGATCACGACCTCGTCGGCACCCGCCGCGAGCGCACCTTCAAAGCCTTTCATGTTCGGGGTGAGCACCGAGTAGCGCACGCCCTGCTGGCGCTGGATGCCGGCCATCACCTCGGCGTTGTCGGCCATCTGCGGCACCCACTTGGGGCTCACGAAGCTGGTGACCTCGATCTGGCGCAGCCCGGCCGCCTGCAGCTGGTGCACCAGCGATATCTTGTCAGCCGCGTCCACGGGGCGGCCCTCGTTTTGCAGGCCATCACGTGGGCCCACATCGACCAGCGTGACATGAGAGGGGAAGTTGGATGGCTTGTTCATGATGGCACCTCAATCTTCAATGCGCAGCAGCTCGACCCCCTCGGCCACCTGGTCGCCCACGGCGCACAGGATGGCGGTGACGGTGCCTGCTTGCGGCGCGGTCAGCGTGTGTTCCATTTTCATGGCTTCGGTCACGGCCAGGGGCTCGCCTTGCTTGACGACCTGGCCTTCCTTGACCAGCAAGGCCACGACCTTGCCGGGCATGAGCGCGGTGAGGCGGCCCGTGCCGTGGTGGCCCTGGTCAACCTGGGTCAGCGGGTTCACGTCCTGCAGGTGCATGGCGCCTTGTGGGGTGAACACATGGATGTCGTCACCATGGCGATATACCGACACGCGCAGGCGCTGTTCGTTGAGACCGATGTCCAGCGTGTCGCCTTGCGCGCCGAGCAGCGTCAGCATGACGCTGTGCTCACCAAACTCAAGCTGATACTGCGCTGTGCCCAGGCGGGTGGTGGTCACTGTGACCGGCTGGCCTTCATGCAGCAGCACCTCGCGGTGGCGTGGCGCACCATGCAGGCGCCAGCCATCTGGTGTGGCCCATGGATCGCGCGGCCCAGCGCTGGCGGTGGGGGCAGCTTGCAGCAGGCTGGCCATGGCCGCGCCGATGGCCACATCCGTGCTCACGCCCGGGGCCTGGAACAGCGCGGCGTGTTCGCGCTCGATCAGGGCCGTGTCCAGCTTCGCTTGTGAGAACGAGGCCGTGTGGAGCACGCGGCGCACAAAGCTCACATTGGTGTGCAGGCCGGTGATGTGCAGGTCGCGCAAGGCCGCGTCCAGGCGGCTCAAAGCGGCGGTGCGATCTTCACCCCACACGATGAGCTTGGCGATCATCGAGTCGTAGTACGGCGAGATCACATCACCTTCGCGCACACCGCTGTCGATGCGCACGGGCGAGACCTCGAACGACGAGGCGGCCGGTGTGCGCATGACCTGCAGCTGGCCGGTGGCCGGCAGGAACTGTTGCGCGGGGTTCTCGGCGCAGATGCGGGCCTCGATGGCGTGGCCCTTGATCTGCAGCTGGTCCTGCTGCAAGGGCAGGGGTTCGCCAGCCGCCACGCGCAATTGCCACTCCACCAGATCGAGCCCGGTGATGGCCTCGGTGACCGGGTGCTCGACCTGCAGGCGCGTGTTCATCTCCATGAAATAGAAACGGCCATCTTGTTCACAGATGAACTCCACGGTGCCCGCGCCCACGTAGCCCACGCTGCGTGCGGCGGCGATGGCGGCTTCACCCATCTGGCGTCGACGCTCAGGCGTCATGCCGGGCGCGGGGGCTTCTTCCAGCACTTTCTGGTGGCGGCGTTGCACCGAGCAGTCGCGCTCGAACAGGTAGACGTAGTGGCCCTGCTGGTCGCCAAAGACCTGGATCTCGATGTGGCGCGGCTGGCTCACATAGCGCTCGACCAGCACGTGCGCGCTGCCAAAGCTGGCCTGGGCTTCGCGCTGGCAGGATGCCAGGGCGGCTTCAAAGTCTGCGGCCTGCTGAACGGCGCGCATGCCCTTGCCGCCACCACCCGCGCTGGCCTTGATCAGCACGGGGTAGCCCATGATGTCGGCCTGCTCCTTGAGGAAGGCGGGGTCTTGCTGGTCGCCGTGGTAGCCGGGCACCAGGGGCACGCCTGCTTTGTCCATCAAGGCTTTGGCGGCGGACTTGCTGCCCATGGCCGCAATGGCCGAGGCGGGCGGGCCGATGAAGGCGATGCCCGCGGCCTCGCACGCTTGTGCAAAGTCTTCGTTCTCGCTCAGGAAGCCGTAGCCAGGGTGCACCGCCTGGGCGCCGGTGGCCTTGGCGGCTTCGAGGATGCGGTCGGCGCGCAGGTAGCTGTCGCGCGGGCTGGCCGGGCCGATGTGCACGGCCTCGTCGCAGGCCTGCACGTGCAGGGCGTGGGCGTCGGCATCCGAGTACACGGCCACGGTGCGGATGCCCATGCGGCGCGCGGTGGCGGCGATGCGGCAGGCGATTTCACCGCGGTTGGCGATGAGGATCTTGTTGAACATGGTGAAGGGATTCCGTCGTGTTCAGTCGTTGGGCTCGGCGCGGTCGCGCGGGCCCGCTTGGATGGCCGTGGGCTTGACGTCAAGCTGCCAGGCCGGTGTGCGTTTGTTCAGGAAGGCCTGCAGGCCTTCGCGGCCTTCGTCGCTGGCGCGGATGTCGGCAATGCGGCGCGCGGTCAGGTCACGCAGATCGGTGGTCAAGGGCATCTTGCCGATGTCCTTGACCAATTGCTTGCAGGCCCGCACGGCCACCGGGCCGTTGTGCACGATGCTGTGCACCACCTGCTGCGTGGTCTCGTGCAGCTCGTCTGCGGCGCACACCTCGTGCACCAGGCCGATCAGTTGGGCGCGCTCGGCAGTGAAGCGTTCGGCTGTCACGAAGTAGCGGCGGGCGGCGCGCTCACCAATCGCATCGATCACATAAGGGCTGATGGTGGCCGGGATCAGGCCCAGCTTGGCTTCGGACAGGCAAAAGCCCGCTTGCCTGGACGCCACCACCACATCGCAGCAGGCCACCAGGCCCACGCCGCCGCCATAACAGTCGCCTTGCACCTTGGCGATCACCGGCACCGGGCTGCTGGCAATCGTCCACAGCATGTTGGCCAGGCGGGCGCCATCGGTGTGGTTCTCGGCCCAAGAGAAATCGGCCATGGCGCGCATCCAGTTCAGGTCGGCGCCGGCGCAGAAGGCCTTGCCATGCGCACCCAGCACGATGGCGCGCAAGGCGGTGTCGGTGGCCAGTTCGGTGAAGGTGTGCGTCAGCTCGGCAATGGTGTCGGCATCAAAGGCGTTGCGCAGCTCGGGCCGGTTCAGGTAGACGTGGGCCACATGTCCCTCGTGCTGGATATCAAGCGTAGGCATGGTGGCCTCCTTACATGCGGAAGACGCCGTAGCGCGTCTCGGCAATGGGTGCGTTCAGGCTGGCGCTCATGGCCAGGGCCAGCACGCGGCGGGTGTCGGTGGGGCGGATCACGCCGTCGTCCCACAGGCGGGCAGAGGCGTAATACGGGTGCCCCTGGGCTTCGTACTGATCACGGATCGGGGCCTTGAACGCGGCCTCTTCATCGGCGCTCCAGGTGCCGCCCTTGCCCTCGATGCCATCGCGCTTGACGGTGGCCAGCACGCTGGCGGCCTGCTCGCCGCCCATCACGCTGATGCGCGCGTTGGGCCACATCCACAGGAAGCGCGGGTTGTAGGCCCGGCCGCACATGCCGTAGTTGCCGGCACCAAACGAGCCCCCGATGATCACGGTGAACTTGGGCACCTGCGCGCAGGACACGGCTGTGACCATCTTGGCGCCAGCGCGTGCAATGCCTTCGTTCTCGTACTTGCGGCCCACCATGAAGCCGGTGATGTTCTGCAAAAAGAGCAGGGGGATCTTGCGCTGGCAGCACAGCTCGATGAAGTGCGCGCCCTTGTTGGCGCTCTCCGAGAACAGGATGCCGTTGTTGGCCACGATGCCCACCGGCATGCCTTCAATGTGGGCAAAGCCGCAGACCAGGGTGCTGCCGTAGCGGGACTTGAATTCATCGAACTCGGATGCGTCCACCAGGCGGGCGATCACCTCGCGCACATCAAAGGGCTTGCGCGTGTCGGTGGGGATGACGCCTTTGAGCTCATCCTGGTCGTAGAGGGGCGCACGCGGCTCGATCAGGGCGATGTCGGGTGTCTTGCGCCAGTTCAGGCGGGCCACGCATTGGCGGGCCAGGGCCAGGGCATGGGCGTCGTCGCGGGCCAGGTGGTCGGCCACGCCGGACAGGCGGGTGTGCACGTCACCGCCGCCCAGGTCTTCTACGCTCACCACTTCACCAGTGGCAGCCTTCACCAAAGGCGGGCCGCCCAGGAAGATGGTGCCCTGGTTCTGCACGATGATGGTCTCGTCGCTCATGGCGGGTACATAGGCGCCACCGGCCGTGCACGAGCCCATGACCACGGCGATCTGCGGGATGCCGACCGCGCTCATATTGGCCTGGTTGTAGAAGATGCGGCCGAAGTGATCGCGGTCCGGGAAGACCTCGTCCTGATTGGGCAGGTTGGCGCCACCCGAGTCCACCAGGTAGATGCAGGGCAGGCGGTTCTGCGCGGCGATCTCCTGCGCACGCAGGTGTTTCTTGACCGACACCGGGTAGTAGGTGCCGCCTTTGACGGTCGCGTCATTGCACACGATCATGCATTCCACGCCCGCCACGCGGCCCACGCCCGCGATCACGCCGGCACTGGGCGCGGCGTTGTCATACATATTGAGCGCGGCCAGCGGGGCCACTTCGAGGAAGGGCGAGCCCGCATCCAGCAGTTGCTCCACACGGTCGCGCGGCAGCAGCTTGCCGCGGGCCAGGTGCTTGGCGCGAGGGGCTTCGCCACCACCCAGCGCAATGCGGCCGAGCTGGGCTTGCAGGTCGTCCACCAGCGCCTGCATGGCCTGGGCGTTGGCCTTGAAGGCGTCCGAGCGTGGGTTGAGTTGGGTCTCGATGACGGGCATGGCGGGGTTCAGTCTTGGGGGTGAATGTGGCGCAGGGCTTCGCTGACTTCGTCCTTGAAGCGGCTCAGCGCCGCCAGGGAGGCGTCACGTGGCATCAGCGCGCTCCAGATCAACTCGGTCAGCTGCTCGGCCGTGGTGTCGATGCGGGGGCGCTTCATCGTGGTGATGGCGTCCCACAGCACGTGCTCCATCGAGCCGTAAACCAGGTCGCGCAGCAGGCGCAAGGGCATGTCCTGGCGGACCTGGCCTTCGGCCTGGGCTTGGGCCAGGCAGTCCATCAGCGGCGCGGTGTAGCGGCGTTTGCAGTCGGCGATGACCTGGGCCAGTTCCGGCTCGGCAGCGCGGCCTTCGCCGAGCACCAGGGCGCACATGCCCGAGCCATCGGCCAGCAAGGTCACCAGGTGGGCGCGCACCACGTGGCTGAGCTTGGCGTGCACGCCATGCAGGCGGGGCACGTCGCGCTCGAGCTCGCTGCTGATCTCGTCATACCAGTCCTTGATGACCTGGATGCACAGCTCGCGCTTGCCGGGGAAGTAGGTGAACACCGTGGCCTCGGACACACCCGCCGCTTCGGCGATCTGGGCCGTGGTGGCGCGCTGGTAGCCGTGCTGCGAAAACACCTGCCGAGCCGCACTCAGCAAAGTCAGAATGCGCTCCAGTGATTTGGCGCGGCGGGGTGTGGTGCGTTGCAGACTGGGCACGGCGAAAGTTGAGTGGCACTCAAGAATGACGCGATCATGCCATGGGTGGCGCCACTCATGTCCGGCTCTTTATCAGGGTTGATACTGATGTGTGACGCAATGCCCGCGCAGCGAGCTGTGTTTGAGTGCCGCTCAGCCGGCCGCCAGGCGCAAGCCGCCATCCAGCCGGATCACCTC
Source organism: Aquabacterium sp. (assembly GCF_016195855.1). Lineage (GTDB taxonomy): Bacteria > Pseudomonadota > Gammaproteobacteria > Burkholderiales > Burkholderiaceae_C > Aquabacterium. The sequence continues at coordinate 974,067 of NZ_JACPYU010000003.1, read as the reverse complement.
ACCATTGAGGTATTCGTTTTCCACAATGTGGCGCACCAGGGCGGCGTATTCGGTGGCCTGGCCCAGGCGTGCGGGGCAGGGCACGCTGGCGGCCAGCGCCGCCCGGGCTTCTGGCGGCAAACCGGCTGTCAACGGCGTGTTGAAGGCACCGGGCGCAATGGTCATGACGCGGATGCGGTCGTGCGCCAAGTCGCGTGCGGCGGGCAAGGTCATGGCGGCCACACCGCCTTTGGAGGCGGCCAGCGCGACCTGGCCCATCTGCCCGTCAAAAGCCTCTACAGACGCCGTGTTGATGATCACGCCCCGACAGGCGCCCGCGGCTTCCCCGGGGCGAGGCGGCGACGCCATCATCACCGACACCGCCAACCGCATCATGTTGAAGCTGCCTAGCAGGTTGACCTCCATCACCTTCTGGAAGGTGGACAACTGGTGCGGGCCCTCGCGGCCATGCAGGCATTCAGCAAAGGCCACGCCCGCGGCATTGACCAGCACGTCCACGCGCCCGAAACGGTCCTGCGCCATGTAGACGGCGGCCGAGCCCTGGGTGTCGTCGCTGACATCGGTGTCCTGCCAGCACCAGCGTTCCTGATGCGGGTCAAGCTGGTGCAAAGGGTGGTTCGAGGGGGGCGCACAGCGGTCCGCCAGCAGCACACGGGCGCCGGCCTCCCAGGCCATCTGGCTGGTCGCGGCGCCAAGGCCCGAACAGCCGCCGGTGATGATGAACACGCACTTGGACAGGTTCATGGCAGTACTCCCAGGGCCGAAATGGCATCATTGCGCCAATCCGGACCAAACGCAAGCCATGACAGCCATCCAATGGGATCACCCCGATCCCCACCTCTTGAATGTGACCGTGCAGGCCCCGCACATCGACCTGATGCGCCACACGAACAACGTCGTGTACCTGCAGTGGCTGGAAGATGTGGCCTGGGCGCATTCCATCGCGCTGGGCCTGGGCCCTGCTCAATACGAGGCCCTGGGCCATGGCATGGTGGTGCGCCAGCATGAGCTGACCTACATCCAGGCCACGCGCCTGGGCGATGAACTGGTGCTGGCCACCTGGTTGACCCACGCCGACAAGCTCACCCTGCAGCGCCACTACCAGTTCGTCCGCCAAGCCGACGGTTTGACCGTTTTTCGGGGGCGCACACACTTTGTGTGCGTGGACATTGCCCAAGGCAAAGTCAGGCGCATGCCAGAGGCGTTTTTCTCCGCTTATTCGGCGGCCGTGGTCCCTCAAGTCAGCTGAGTTTCACCCGATAAAGCCGGTTACTTCAGCCGGAGAAGTATCACGCTGGGTCGCATTGCATCAGCGAGCGAACCTGCCCCGGCTATTCGCCATTGGGCTGGCGACCTCAAACAGCCCGGACGACCAGGGATGGGTGATGAACTTCGCGCAATTGAAGATCGGTACGCGTGTGGCCGTACTGGGTGGGGTCATGAGTGTGGCCTTGCTGGCGGTGGGGGGCACGGGTTTGTGGGCGCTCAGGGCCGACGAAGCCCAGTTCGAGGCCTGCGCGCAAAAAGCCCAGCACTTCGAGAACGCCATCGACCTGGCGCGTGGCGCGCAGGTGGCCTTCAAGATCCAGATCCAAGAGTGGAAAAACACCCTGCTGCGCGGCGGTGACGAGGCCTCGTTCGAGAAATACAGCAAGGCCTTTGCCAAAGAGGGCGACGCTTCGGTAGGCAAGCTCCAGGAGTTGAAGGCCGTGATGGCCAAGCTGGATCTGCCCACGTCCGACATCGACGAGGCGCAGGCGGCCCTCAACGAACTCAAGACCAAGTACCAGGACGCCCTGACGCACTACGACCGGGCCGATGTCGACAAGAGCGCGCACACGGTCGACAAGCTGGTCAAGGGCATGGACCGCCCACCCACCAAGAAGATCGATGACATCGTCGCCGGGGTGTTGAAGTCGGCCAAGACCATGCAGGCCCAGGCCGTGGATGTGGCCAAGGCCCGCATGCAGTCGGCCATCTGGGGCATGCTGGGCCTGATCGTGCTCGCGCTGGGGGCTGGTGCCGCCGCAGCCTGGATGATCTTGCGCAGCATCACCACCCCGCTGCATCAGGCCATGACGGCCGCCGCCGAGGTGGCCAGCGGCAACCTGCGTGTGGCCATCCACGCCGATGGCGCAGACGAAGTCAGCCAGTTGCGTGCCGCGATGGGCCAGATGAACGACAGCCTGGTGCGCGTTGTTGGCCAGGTGCGCGAAGCGGCCGACATGGTCTCGCATGCCTCCAGCGAAATCGCCTCGGGCAACATGGACCTCTCCGCCCGCACGGAAGCCCAGGCCTCCAACCTGCAAGAGACCGTGGCCACCATTGGCCAGCTGAGCACCGGCGTGCAGCACAGTGCCGACCACGCCGCCCAGGCGCAGGATCTGGCCACCCGTGCCAGCGAAGTGGCCGAACGCGGCGGTGCCGTCGTCAATGACGTGGTGCAGACCATGAACGACATCAATTCAAGCTCGCGCAAGATCTCCGAGATCATCGGTGTGATCGACGGCATCGCCTTCCAGACCAACATCCTGGCCTTGAACGCCGCGGTGGAAGCGGCCCGTGCCGGCGAGCAAGGCCGTGGTTTTGCCGTGGTGGCTTCTGAAGTGCGGGCCCTGGCGCAACGCAGTGCCAACGCCGCCCGCGAAATCAAGACGCTCATCAACGCCAGCGTCGAGTGCGTGGACCGCGGCAGCAACCTGGTAGGCGAGGCGGGTGACACCATCGCCTCGGCCGTGCAGGCGGTGCGCCAGGTGCGCGAGGTGATTTCCGAGATCACGGTGGCTGCGCGCGAGCAGGCGTCCGGCATCAGCCAGGTCAGCCAGGCCATCGGTGCCATCGACAACACCATGCAGCAAAACGCCGCGCTGGTGGAGCAGGCTGCCGCTGCAGCATCCTCGCTGCAGCAACAGGCGCAGGCGCTGCAGGGTTCTGTCAGCTTCTTCCGCACCTGAGGTCAAGCATCCAGAAGGGGTGGGGCCCACCGAAAGGGGAGTGGGCGCCACCACGCGGCCTGAACGGGGTTACTGCGGCGACAATACGCTTTGTGCGCCCCCGGTCTTTTCGCGTTGTGTTTCATGATGTGGGCGCTGACCAAGCCGTTAACCCACGCCACCTGTGTCTGCCCTGCCTGCCGCCGATGCCCTTGAGGCATTGCCCACCCAGCCCTTGACCATCCTGCAGGAGGTCTTTGGCTACACCGCTTTCAGAGGGCAGCAGCAGGCCATCGTCGACCACGTCACAGCTGGCCACGATGCCCTGGTGCTCATGCCCACGGGCGGCGGCAAAAGCCTGTGCTACCAGATTCCGGCCATTGCGCGCCACCGTGCCGGCAAGGGCGTGACCGTGGTGGTCTCGCCCCTGATTGCCCTGATGCACGACCAGGTGGGCGCGCTGGAAGAAGTGGGCGTGCACGCGGCCTTCCTCAACAGTACGCTCAGCCTGGAAGACACCCAGCGCATCGAGCGCGAGATGATGGCTGGCCGCATGGTGATGCTGTATGCCGCACCCGAGCGCGTCACCAACCTGCGTTTCCAGGCGCAACTGGCCAGCTTGCACGAACGTGGCTTGCTCAGCCTGTTTGCCATCGACGAGGCGCACTGCGTCAGCCAGTGGGGCCATGACTTCCGCGAAGACTATCTGCAGCTCAACCTGCTGCACGAACGCTTCCCCGATGTGCCCCGCCTGGCCCTGACCGCCACCGCCGACGACCAGACCCGCGCCGACATGATCGAGCGCCTGCAACTGCAGGACGCGCGCGTTTTCATCAGCAGCTTCGACCGGCCCAATATCCGCTACGCCCTGGTCGAAAAAGACGAGCCACGCAAACAGCTTTTGCGCTTCATCCAGGACGAGCACGACGGCGATGCCGGCATCGTCTACTGCCAAAGCCGCAAGAAAGTTGAAGAAACCGCCGCCTGGCTCAACGAGCAGGGCATCAGCGCCTTGCCCTACCACGCCGGGCTGGATGCGGCCGTGCGAAAGAAGCACCAGGACCGCTTCCTGCGCGAAGATGGCCTGGTCATGGTGGCCACCATTGCGTTCGGCATGGGCATCGACAAGCCCGATGTGCGCTTCGTGGCCCACCTGGACCTGCCTAAAAACATCGAGGCCTATTACCAGGAGACGGGCCGTGCCGGGCGCGATGGCGCCTCGGCGGACGCCTGGCTCACCTACGGCCTGGCCGACGTGGTCAACCAGCGCCGCATGATCGACGAGAGCCCTGCCAACGACGACTTCAAGCGCGTGCAGCGTGGCAAGCTCGACGCGCTCCTGGCCATGGCCGAAGCCCACGACTGCCGCCGCGTGCGCCTGCTGGCTTACTTCGGCGAGCCCAGCGAACCCTGCGGCAATTGCGACAACTGCCTGAACCCGCCCGCCACCTGGGATGGCACCGAGGCCGCACGCAAGATGCTCAGCTGCATCTACCGTTTCTGGCAGCACGGCCAGCAGCGTTTTGGCGCAGGGCACCTGATCGACGTGCTGCGTGGCAAACAGACCGACAAGGTGCAGCAATACGGCCATCAGTCCTTGAGCACCTTCGGTGTCGGGGCCGAGCTGTCAGAAAACCAGTGGCGTGCCGTCTTGCGCCAACTGGTGGCCCTGGGCCATGTGGTCGCCGAAGGGGAGTACAACACCCTGGCGCTCACCGACAGCGCCCGCGCGGTGCTCAAGGGCGAGGTCAACTTGACCCTGCGTGAGGCGGCCGAAACGCCCCGCCGCGGGCGCGCCAGCAAAACAGGCAAACCCGGCGCCGGCAAGGCGGCCTCGGCACCGGCCGACCTCACCGGAGACGCCTTGGCCCGCTTTGCCGAGTTGCGAACCTGGCGTGCGGGCGTGGCGCGTGAGCACAACCTGCCGGCCTACATCGTCTTCAATGACGCCACCCTGGCTGACATGGCCCGCATCGCGCCTCAAAGCCTGGGGGAACTGGCGGGCATCAGCGGCGTGGGGGCCAAGAAGCTGCAAGCCTACGGTGACCAGATCCTGGCGGTTCTGAACCCCTGAAACGGCGCGGTGCATGCCCCATCTCGGGGAAAAATGTCCGAATAGAAATGACGCGCAAAGACCGCGCGCACCACGGTTGTGCGTCCATTCAATTGATTGCCTGGGCAATTGTTTTTTGGTTTAAATCACGTGATTTGCCTGCAAAATGTCCCATAAACGCATGGGTAAATCACTTTTTGTGGTGGTGTGGCAACGAAAACAGGCAAAAACTGGGGGCCAAGGCTGTCACGATTCTTGCTTATCGAATCTCCGGCGGACTTTCCGTCCCACAATGAACCGCGTGGTTGGGAGCCTTGTTGGGCACCCTCCTTGTTCAAATTTCTGTTCATCTCATTGCTAGGAGAACTCAATGTTTGCAAAGAAGAACCTGGTGGCCGTGGCTGCCCTGCTGGCTGTCGCTGGCGCTGCCCAAGCCCAGTCGAGCGTCAAGCTGTACGGCTATCTTGAAATGGACGCTGGTTCCTACGAAGGCGCTCACGCCAAGGGCACTTCCTCCCGCGTGACCAAGGTTCAAAGCGGCGACATGATGACCAGCTTCATCGGCTTTGCCGGTGTGGAAGACCTGGGTGGCGGCCTGAAGGCTGAATTCACCCTGGAATCCTTCCTGGCTGCTGATACGGGTGAAGCCGGTGGTCCCAATACCCGCAACAAGGCTGGTGGCTTCTGGAGCCGTGGTTCCAATGTCGCTCTGAGCGGTGGTTTCGGTAAGGTGGCGCTGGGTCAGTATGACAACCCGCTGTTCACCTCAGCCTACACCTACAACCCGTTCGGTAGCTCGATGAGCTTCTCGCCCGCGATGCGTCACCTGAATTACGTGGGCCAAACTGGCGGCATCGCTGGTGCGGGTGTTGGTTTCGATACCGGCTGGGTCAATTCCGTGACCTATGAATCCCCTGTCCTGTCGGGCTTCCAGGGTATCGCGCAATACGGTGCCAAGGAAAGCACAGCTTCCGGTGCGAAGAACAGCTACGCTGTTGCCGCCAGCTACAACGCTGGCCCCTTCAGCGCGATGCTGACTTATGTGAAGGCAGGCAAGGTGCCTGCAGTCAGTGCAACCAACGACCCCTACACGGCTGAAGAGAAGGTCACAAACCTGGGTGCCAGCTACGACTTCGGTGTGTTGAAGGCTTTTGGTCAGTACACGTACATCAAAGACACCACCAACACCAACAAGGACAAGATCTGGCAACTCGGCGTGAGCGTGCCCGTGACGGAGAAGGCGTCCGTGATGGCCTCGTTCGGTCAATTGAAGGACACGGTTACAGGTGCAAGCGCTTCCCAGAAGGATGAAGTGTTCAGCCTGGGTTACAACTATGACCTGTCCAAGCGCACGGCCGTGTTTGCTGCCTTCATGAACAACCGCCAAAGCGCCAGCACAGGCAACGACTCTGCTGGTCAGTCTTACGCAGTCGGCATCAAGCACAACTTCTGATCGAACCCCTTCGATTTGAAGCACCCATGAAAAACGCCCCGCGAGGGGCGTTTTTCTTTTGGCGAGGCCAATCTGCTGTCGATACGTCGCGCCTTGAGCCGACGTGGGCGAGGCTCAACCCCGCTCGAACTTGAACACCGCCGTGCTGGCCAGCAAATTGGGCCAGCGGGTCACGACCTCGCCGCCATTGAGGCCGAAAGATTCCAGGATCCGCAGGCCGTTCTTGCGCGCCAGCACCTCGAAGTCGGCCAGGGTGGACACGCGGATATTGGGCGTGTCGTACCACTGGTAGGGCAGGGTCTTGGTGACCGGCATGCGCCCGCGCAGCACGCTCAGGCGGTGCGCCCAGTGCGCGAAGTTGGGGAAGCTCACCAGCCCGGTGCGGCCGATGCGGGCGGTCTCACGCAGCATGTCCTCGGTATTGCGCAGGTGTTGCAGCGTGTCCAGCTGCAGCACCACGTCAAAGCTGTTGTCTTCGAACAGGCTCAGGCCTTCTTCCAGGTTGCGCTGGATGACGTTGACGCCGCGGCGCACGCACGCGATGACCTTGGTGTCGTCCAGCTCGACCCCATAGCCCGTGCACTGGCGGTGGTCCCGCAGGTAGGCCAGCAGGGCGCCGTCGCCGCAACCCAGGTCCAGCACACGGGAGCCAGGCGGGATGAGGTCGGCGATGATCTGGTGGATGGGGCGATCGTTGCTCATGCTTGTTTCCATCACACGGCCATCCTCACCGCTTGCCCGTTGAGGGTGCTCAGCGGGGCCACCTGCTCATGGAGGCTCAGGGCGATGCGCTCGAAGTAGGCGCGCACCACCTCGTGGTAGCGCGGGTCGTCCAGCAGGAAGGCGTCGTGCCCGTGCGGCGCGTCGATTTCGGCATAGCTCACGTCATGGCGGTTGTCGACCAGGGCCTTGACGATCTCGCGCGAGCGGGCCGGCGAGAAGCGCCAGTCCGTCGTGAAGCTGATGACCAGGAACTTGGCCAGGGCTTTGGCCAGGGCGCTGGCCAGCTTGCCGCCATGGGCGCGGGCCGGGTCGAAGTAGTCCAGTGCGCGGGTGATCAGCAAGTAGGTGTTGGCGTCGAAGTAGTCGCTGAACTTGTCACCCTGATAGCGCAGGTAGCTCTCGACCTGGAACTCGATGTTCTGGGTGCTGTAGGACGGCTCTTCACCGGCTTCGCGGCCCACCATGGCACGGCCGAATTTTTCGTCCATCACGTCGTCGGACAGGTAGGTGATGTGGCCGATCATGCGCGCCACACGCAGGCCGCGGCGCGGGATCACGCCGTGCTCATAGAAGTGGCCGTGGTGGAAGTCGGGGTCGGTCACGATGGCGCGGCGGGCCACTTCGTTGAAGGCGATGTTCTGGGCCGACAGGTTCGGCGCGGTGGCCACGGCCACGCAATGGCGCACACGCTCGGGGTACTGCAGCGTCCAGCTCAAGGCCTGCATGCCACCCAGGCTGCCGCCCAGCACGGCGGCCAGTTTGTCGATGCCCAGGCGGTCCAGCACGCGGGCCTGGGCGTTGACCCAGTCTTCCACCGTCACCACGGGGAAGTCCGCGCCGTAGATCTTGCCGGTGTCCGGGTTGGTGTGCATGGGGCCCGTCGAGCCAAAGCACGAGCCCGGGTTGTTGATGCCGATGACGAAGAATTTGTCGGTGTCCAGCGGTTTGCCGGGGCCGATCATGTTGTCCCACCAGCCCTGGCTCTTGGGCAGCGGCTGGCCGTTTTCGTCGGCGTGCAGGCCGGCCACGTGGTGCGAGGCGTTCAGCGCGTGGCACACGAGCACGGCGTTGCTGCGGTCGGCGTTCAGGCGGCCGTAGGTCTCGTAGACCAGGGTGTAGTCGCGCAGCACCGCGCCGCTTTGCAGCGACAACGGCGTGCCGAAGTGCATGGAAGCAGGGGTGACGACCCCGAGTGTGGACATGACGCTAGCAGATCAGATGGACAACAAAAAACCGGCCTCGCATGAAAGCAGGGGCCGGTGTGCAGCGCCCTCTTTAGCGGAATTTCTTGAGCGCCCGCAATCCGGACAAATCGGCGCTATAGGTATCAGTGTAGCGCCATTTCCCAGCACTTGGCGATCGGCCATATTTCACAATCTGCGGCTGTTTTGCCTTGCTGTGCCACAGACCGCCGTCCGCCAGTGGGCCTTAGCATGGTGTCAGGGTGCCCGAAGTGCGCGCGCATTGCGCCAGCAGTGTGCGGCCGACAGGCACCCCGGCATCTATAAGGAGACATGCATGCCCAGGTGGTTACTCCGGCTCAATGAGTACGTGCCCGTTCGTTACGGCGCCTGGGCCTTGTCTGTGTTGCTGGCGCTGGTGGGGGGCGTGGTGTGGGGCGTCACGCGCCATGAGTCCGGTTTGTGGATGCTTGGCCTGGGGGTCGGGCTCACCGTGCTGGGCATCAACGACATGCGCCAGACCAGCCGCTCGGTGCTGCGCAACTATCCGGTCATGGGTCACCTGCGCTATCTGCTGGAGTTCATCCGCCCGGAGATGCGCCAGTATTTCATCGAGAGCGACAACGAGGCCGCACCGTTTTCGCGCCAGCAACGCTCCCTGGTCTACCAGCGCGCCAAGGGCGAATCCGACAAACGCCCCTTTGGCACGCAGCGGGACGTCGGGGCGACGGGCTATGAGTGGATCAGCCATTCGATCGCGCCCAGCGAGGTGCCATCCCAGGATTTCCGGGTGACGATCGGCGCGGGCGGCTCTTCCTGCACGCAGCCCTACAGCGCCAGCGTGTTCAACATCTCTGCCATGAGCTTCGGGGCCTTGAGCGCCAATGCCGTGCTGGCCCTCAACGCCGGGGCGAAGAAGGGCCGTTTTGCGCACGACACCGGCGAGGGGTCGATCAGCCAGTACCACCGCGAACCCGGTGGCGACCTGATCTGGGAGATCGGCTCGGGCTATTTCGGCTGCCGTACGGACGATGGCCAATTCGACGCCGACAAGTTCGCCGCCAATGCGCGCGAGCCCCAGGTCAAGATGATCGAGCTCAAGCTGAGCCAGGGCGCCAAGCCCGGGCATGGCGGCGTCCTGCCTGGCCCCAAGGTGACGATTGAAATCGCGGCCACGCGCGGTGTGCCGGTTGGCAAGGACTGCGTGTCGCCCGCCAAGCATTCGGCGTTTTCAACCCCGATCGAAATGATGCAGTTCATCGAGCGGCTGCGCCAGTTGTCGGGCGGCAAACCGGTGGGCTTCAAGTTCTGCGTGGGCCACGTGTGGGAGTGGTTTGCCATGGCCAAGGCCATGCGTGAAACCGGCATCTGGCCCGACTTCATCGTGGTGGACGGGGCCGAGGGCGGCACGGGCGCCGCGCCGCTGGAGTTCACGGACCACGTTGGCGCGCCTTTGCAGGAGGGACTGCTGCTGGTCCACAACACCCTGGTCGGCCTGGGGGAGCGCCACCGCGTCAAGATCGGCTGTGCCGGCAAGGTGATCAGCGCCTTCGACATCGCCCGCATGATGGCGCTGGGGGCCGACTGGTGCAATTCAGGGCGCGGCTTCATGTTCGCGCTGGGCTGCATCCAGGCGCAGAGCTGCCACACGGGTGAGTGCCCCACCGGCGTCACCTCGCAGGACCCCTGGCGCCAGCGGGCGCTGGTGGTGCCAGACAAGGCCGAGCGGGTGTACCGCTTCCATCACAACACCCTGTATGCGCTGAAGGAGTTGGTCCAGGCGGCCGGCTTGCAACACCCCAACGACATCACCGCCGATCACATCCTGCGGCGGGTGTCGGGCTTTGAAGTGGGGCGTCTGGCGAACCTGCTGACCTACCTGCGCCCGGGCGAGTTGCTGGCGGCAGAGCTGGGTGAGGTGGCCTGGCGTACACCAGGCTTCGAGCAGTACTGGCGCCGTGCGCGCGCCGACTCGTTCGAGCCGGCGGACGGCGTGCACTGATCGGGTTGATCAGGCGCTGGGCGGCGCCGTGTCGATGAAACTGGGGCGCTGCATGAGCTTTTCGTGCAGCTTGCCCAGGTTGGGGTAGTCGTCCCGCCAGTCGATCTGCGGGAAGCGGAAATCCAGGTAACCCAGGGCGCAACCCACGGCGATGTCGGCCAGGCTGTGGTGGTTGCCGTTGCACCAGGGGCGGTCGCCCAGGCCCTGGCTCATGGCCTTGAGGCTGCCTTTGACCTTGTCCAGCTGGCGGTCAACCCAGGCCTGGCTGCGCTGGGCCTCGGTGCGGCCCGCCCAGGTTTGTTCCATGCGCGCCAGGACGGCGGCGTCCAGCAGGCCGTCGGCCAGGGCTTCCCAGGTGCGCACTTCCACGCGCTCGCGGCCGCTCAGGGGGATGAGCTTGCCCACAGGGGAGAGCGTGTCCACATATTCCACGATCACGCGCGAGTCAAAAATGGCTTCGCCACCTTCCATCACCAGGCAAGGCACCTTGCCCAGCGGGTTGGACTCCGAGATGGTGGAATCGGCCGACCAGACGTCTTCGATGTCGAATTTGTAGTCGAGTTTTTTCTCGGCCAGCACGACGCGTACCTTGCGGACGAAAGGGCTGGTCAGGGAGCCGATCAGTTTCATTCTGTGTGGTGATGTGTGTTTGGGCTGATTTTAGCCACCGCAAGGCGTCTGGCGGGCAATGCAGGGTTATCTGTTTGGTACCCACCCAATCAGGGGGAGCAGGGGCGTGCATTTCTGTTCGATGTCGTTACATTTGAAGCTGAAATGAACAATTCCGGTGCCCGATCAGCAGTACGAGTCATCCGGCTGGACGAGTTCGCGCCCAGGCAGGCCCCCAGGCCCGCCGCCCCCGAGGCCGCCGAGCTTGAAACCGAATGGTCGAGCCTGCCCCCTGTTTCCTGGCCCGATCCGATCGGGTCGGTGCGTTCGCGCGCGCCTTTTTCTGAGTTGGATGGCGGCGTCCATGCGGCGGACGAAGAGGGCAACGAACAGGCTGAGGACGACGGGATCGACCTGGTGCCGGGCCCCGCGTTGTCCGTGCAGGCTCAGCCGGTGGTGGCTGGCGGCAAGATCCCGCGCCTGCCCAACGGCGCGGTCACGTCCTGGCCCTTGCGCTTCCAAGGTTTGGAAAACGAGTACGCGCGCTTGTGGGCGATCAATCTTTTGTGGACCTTGCTCACCTTGGGGCTGTACCTGCCCTGGGCCCGGGTGCGCAGCCAGCGCTACCTGATGCGTCATACCAAGGTGGCTGGCCACGTGCTGGACTACCACGAGCCACCCGCCAACTTGCTGCCGCGTTACCTGATGGGGCTGGGCCTGTTGCTGGGGGTGTCGGGGGCCTGGGCTGGTGGGTCCATGCTGGCGGGCATGCTGGCGTTGTCTCTGGCGCTGGCCGTGTGGCCCCTGTTTGTGTTCATGAGCCTGACGCACCGCATGGCGCACATCAGCTGGGCGCACCGGCGCCTGGCTTTTGATGCCAGTTGCCAGGCGGTTTACCGCGCCATGTGGCGCCCCCTGGTGGGTGGTGCCGCCGTGGCCTGGGTGTGCATGGCGGCGGCCATCTTGCGCCATCCCGGCAGCTGGCTGGCCTGGGGCGTGGCGGTCAGCCTGTGGCTGCTGGCCATGCCGGCCTTTGTCTGGACCTGGTACCTGTTTCGCCAGCGGCATCTGCGCCTGGGGCCCATGCACCTGTTGTGGAAGGCCTCCCGCGCGGCGGTGGCCATGATGTTCCTGCGCATCACCGTGTGGGCCATGCTGACCACCATCTTCAGCCTGGGCGTGACCGCGATGGTACTGGCCGGCGTGCTGGTGATGCGGGGCCGGTTGAACCTGAGCATCCAGTCCGAGTTGCTGCTGGTGGCCGCGCTGGCCGTGTGCGCGACGGTGCAGCCCTACGCCCAGGCGCGTCTGCAGAATCTGGTGTGGAACAAGTCCGGCAACCGCTACCTGCGCTTTCGCAGCAAGCTGTCCATTGCCGACTTCGTGATGCTGCAGGGCAAGCACGCCTTGTTGCTGTTGTTGACGCTGGGCCTGTACTGGCCCTGGGCCGTGATCGCCACGCGCCGCATGCGCACCCAGGCGCTCACGGTGTGGTCGCGGGTGGATGCCGACGTCCTGAAAGCGCATTGGCCCGCCCACGAGCTCGCTGCGCCCGGTAAAATGGCGGGTTCGCCTGTGCGTCTGTAGTCATCCGACCCGGACCAATTTGCCTTGGATCCATGCCCATGAACCTGTCTGCCCTTTCCGCTTTGTCGCCGCTTGACGGCCGTTACGCCGCCAAGGTCGCTGCACTGCGCCCGCTGCTGTCCGAGTTCGGCCTGATGCACCGCCGCGTGCAGGTCGAGGTTGAATGGTTCATCGCCTTGTCCGATGCTGGCCTGCCCGAGTTCCCCTCGCTGACCGAGGCTTCGCGCGGTTACCTGCGCGGCCTGGTGGCGCGTTTTTCCGAGGCTGACGCCCAGTCCATCAAGGACATCGAGAAGACCACCAACCACGATGTGAAAGCCGTGGAGTACTGGATCAAGCAGCGTTTTGCCAACCACCCCGAGCTGGAAAAGACCGGTGAGTTCGTGCACTTTGCCTGCACCAGCGAAGACATCAACAACACCAGCCACGGCCTGATGCTCAAGGCCGCACGCGAGCAGGTGCTGCTGCCCACCATTGACGGCCTGATCGGCACGCTCAGTGGCCTGGCCCACAACCTGGCTGATCTGCCCATGCTCAGCCGCACCCACGGCCAGACGGCATCCCCCACCACCGTGGGCAAGGAAATCGCCAACGTGGTGGCCCGCCTGGCCAACGCCCGCGCCCGCATCGCCGATGTCAAGCTGCTGGCCAAGATGAACGGCGCCGTGGGCAACTACAACGCCCACCTGTCGGCCTACCCGGACAAGGACTGGGAAGCCTTCAGCCAGTCGGTCATCGAAAACCAGCTGGGCCTCACCTTCAACCCCTACACCATCCAGATCGAGCCGCATGACTACATGGCCGAGCTGTTTGACGCCGTCACGCGCACCAACACCATCCTGATCGACTGGTCGCGCGATGTGTGGGGCTACATCAGCCTGGGTTACTTCAAGCAAAAGACCAAGGCTGGCGAAATCGGTTCGTCGACCATGCCGCACAAGGTCAACCCGATCGACTTCGAGAATGCCGAAGGCAACCTGGGCCTGGCCAATGCCGTGCTGACGCACCTGAGCCAGAAGCTGCCCATCAGCCGCTGGCAGCGTGACCTGACCGACTCCACCGTGCTGCGCAACATGGGCGTGGCCCTGGGTTACGCCCTGCTGGCTTACGACAGCCTGGCTCGTGGCCTGGGCAAGCTGGAAGTCAACCCGCAAGCCCTGGCCGATGACCTGGACAGCTCGTGGGAAGTGCTGGCCGAGCCCATCCAGACCGTGATGCGTCGTTATGCCTTGCCCAACCCGTACGAGCGCCTCAAGGAACTGACACGCGGCAAGGCCATCACCCGCGAATCGATCCAGGCTTTCATCGAGACTCTGGAGCTCCCGACGACGAAAAGGCCCGCCTGATGGCCATGACGCCGGGCAACTACATCGGCAAGGCGGTTGAGCTGGCCAAGCGCGTTTAAGAGTTTGAGCGTTTGAGCGTGCTGGCGGTGTGTGGTGGCGGCCTGGCCGCGCCACACACGTGATGAATGGGCTGATTCCGCCATGGGTCAGCCCCCTAGGGTGAAGACGGCCGTGCCCCTATCGCTAGGGATGCGCGATTTGCCGGGCCTTCCTACAGTGGTGACTCCCGTTTTACGCATTTGACCAGGAGTCCCAACATGCAATTCATCCCACGCTTCGCCCTGTCCGCCGTCACGCTGGGCATCGGCTTGCTCGCTCAGACCGCCGCCCAGGCCGTGTCCCTGACCGAGCCGGTCTCGCCCGCACCGTTTGCCGATACGGCATTGGGCGGCACCACCGTGGCAGCCCGCCCCGAGCTGGCCGGCACCGTGCTGGAAGACGTGATCACCCCCTTCAGCTTCAGCGGCGTGAGCGGCACGGTGCAGAACCGCGTGGTGCGTGAAACCGGCACCGGCACACTGGATTTCTACTGGAAGGTCAACGTCGACCCCTCCACCTCTGGCGTGGGCGTGAGCGCCTTCCGCCTGGCTGATTTCGGCTACACCCACCTCAAGGATGCCGACTGGCGCATTGATGGCCTGGGCACGCCCGCACCCGACACCGCCCGCCTGTTCAACCAGGCCAGCTACCCCACGGGTGACCTCAACTTCCTGTTCGCCAATGGCGTCAACCCGGGCAGCGAGTCGCGCTTTTTCTTCCTGCACACCAATGCGCTCAGCTATGACCGGATCGCCAAGTACGACCTGCTGACCACGGGCGCGCAGAACCTGTCGGGTACCTTCACCACCTTTGCACCCGCTGTGCCCGAGCCCGCCAGCTACGCCCTGATGGGCGCCGGGCTGCTGACGATGGGCGCCATGCTGCGCCGCCGCCGCCCGAGCTGAACTGGTGCGCAAGCCGGTAAAATTCAGGGATGAACTTCACCGACCAGCTTGCGCAAGCTCAGCGCCAGAACGATTCCCTGCTTTGCGTGGGGCTGGACCCTGAACCCTCGCGCTTCCCGGGCGCCTGGAAGGGCCAGAGCGACCGCATCTATGACTTCTGCGCGGCCATCGTGGACGCCACGAAAGACCTGGTCTGTGCCTTCAAGCCGCAGATCGCGTATTTCGCCGCCCACCGCGCAGAAGACCAGCTGGAGCGCCTGATGGTGCACATGCGCCGTGTGGCGCCGTACGTCCCCGTGATCCTGGACGCCAAGCGCGGAGACATCGGCAGCACGGCCGAGCAATATGCCCACGAGGCTTTTGACCGCTACCAGGCCGATGCGGTCACCCTGTCGCCCTTCATGGGTTTTGACACCATGCAACCCTTCCTGAAGTACCCGGGCAAGGGCGTCATCCTGCTGTGCCGCACCTCCAACCCGGGCGGCTCGGATCTGCAGAACCTGCGCTTGGCCGACATCCCCGGCCAGCCCCGCGTGTACGAACACATTGCTGCCCAGGCGCAAGGCCCCTGGAACACCAATGGCCACATGGGCCTGGTGGTGGGCGCCACCTTCCCTGAAGAAATCGCCCGCGTGCGCGAACTGGCCCCCACGCTGCCCTTGCTGATCCCCGGTGTGGGCGCGCAAGGCGGTGATGCCGTGGCCACCGTCAAGGCGGGCCTCAAGACCGATGCCTCGGGCGCCATCACCGGCACCATCATCGTCAACAGCTCGCGCGCGGTGCTGTACGCCAGCAGCGGCGAAGACTACGCCAGTGCGGCGCGCAAGGCTGCTCAAGAGACGCGCCTGGCGCTGAACGCGGCCCGCTGATCAAACTGGACTGCTCAAGTTGGCCTGATCGGGGCGAGGCGCACCGGCCCATGTAAGACTAGGGCCCATGTTCCTGCTCAGGCTCTTGCTCAAGAACGCGTTCAGGCACCGCCTGCGCGCCTTGCTGACCATGATCGGTCTGGTCGTGGCCATTGCGGCATTCGGCCTGCTGCGTACCATCGTGGATGCCTGGTATGCCGGGGTGGACGCCACCTCCAGCACGCGCCTGATCACGCGCAGCTCGATCTCGCTGACCTTTCCCTTGCCCTTGAACTACGCTGAGCGCATCAAGTCGGTGGACGGGGTGAGCGGTATCTCGTGGGCCAACTGGTTCGGTGGCATCTACATCACCGAGCGCAACTTCTTTGCGCAGTTCGCCATCGACCCGCCCACCTACCTGGCGCTGTACCCCGAGTTCATCCTCAGCGAGCAGGAGAAGCAGGACTTCTTCCATGACCGCCAGGGCTGTGTGGTGGGCCGCAAGCTGGCGGACAAGTTCGGCTGGAAGGTGGGCGACACGATTGCCTTGCGCGGCACCATCTACCCTGGCACCTGGAGCTTCACCATCCGCGGCATCTACCGCGGCAAGGACGCCAAGACTGACGCGCAGCAGATGTTCATCCACTGGAAGCTGCTGGCGGAGACCATCCGCGCGCGCATGGGCGGCGGGCCGCAGGCCGATCACGTGGGCGTGTACGTGGTGGGCATCAAGAACCCCGACGACGCGCCCTTGATCTCGCAGCGCATCGACGCGCAGTTCAAGAACTCGCTGGCCGAGACCCTCACCGAAACCGAGAAGGCCTTCCAGCTGGGCTTCGTGTCCATGAGCGAGGCCATCTTGCTGGCCGTGCAGGCCGTGAGCTTCATCATCATCCTGATCATCATGGCGGTGATGACCAACACGATGACGATGACCGCGCGCGAACGCCTGGCCGAGTACGCCACGCTCAAGGCGCTGGGCTTCGGGCCCAACTTCGTGGTCAAGCTGCTGTTTGGCGAGAGCCTGTTGATCGCCTTGATCGGCGGGCTCATCGGCATGGCCGTGACCTTTCCGCTGGCCCGTGCTTTTGTGAATGCAGCGGGCACGCTGTTCCCGATCTTCAATGTGTCCATGCTGACGATCAGCCTGCAACTGGGGGCCAGCGTCGTGGTGGGTGTGGTGGCGGCGGCCTGGCCGGCATGGAAGATGTCGCGCATCGACATTGTTCAGGGGTTGCGCCATGTGGCCTGAGTGCACGCCATGATGGGCCGACGCAGCCTGCCCTGGAGCTACATCGCCCGCAACCTGTGGGTGAGGCGCGTGACCACCTTGCTGACCGCCAGCGGCATGGGCCTGGTCGTGTATGTGTTTGCCACCGTGCTGATGATGAGCGAGGGCATCCGCGCCACGCTGGTGGCCACGGGCCAACCCGACAACGTGATGGTGTTGCGCAAAGGGGCCGGGGCCGAGATCAACTCGGGCATCACGCGTGACCAGGCCGGGGTGATCGAAAGCCTGCCGCAGATTGCCGTGGATGGCAGCGGCAACCGCCTGGTCAGCACCGAGCCGGTGGTGCTCAACACCTTGCCCAAGCGGTCCAATGGCAAGCCCAGCAACGTGACGGTACGCGGCACCTCGGCCATCGGCATGGCGCTGCGCCCGCAGGTGCAGTTGTTTGCCGGGCGCATGTTCCGGCCCGGTACCAGCGAGATCATCACGGGCAAGGCCGTGGCGCGGGGCTTTGCGGGTGCCGGCCTGGGCGAAACCATGCGCTTTGCCGGGCGGGACTGGCTGGTGGTGGGCGTGTTCGATGCCGGGCGCAGCGGTTTTGACTCCGAGGTCTGGGGCGACAGCGAGCAGATGATGCAGGCCTTCCGGCGCCGGGCGTTTTCGAGCGTGGTGTTCAAGCTGACCGACCCGGCCGCCTTCGAGCCTGTTCGCCAGAGCCTGGACGAAGACCCGCGCCTCACGCTGGAGGCCAAGCGCGAGGCCATCTTCTATGCCGAACAGTCCGAGGCCCTGGCCACCTTCATCCGCCTGCTGGGGCTGGCCCTGTCCATCATCTTTTCGATCGGGGCGGTGGTGGGCGCCATGATCACGATGTTCGCGGCCGTGGCCTCGCGCATCGGTGAGATCGGCACCTTGCGGGCACTGGGTTACCGGCGCTCGGCGGTGCTGTCGGCCTTTCTGGGTGAGTCATTGTTGCTGTCGCTGGTGGGCGGCATCATGGGCCTGGCGGCAGCCGCGCTGATGCAGACCGTCAACATCTCGACGGTCAACTTCCAGACCTTTTCCGAACTGGCATTCCAGTTCACACTCACACCGCGTATTGCCGCTCAGTCCATCGGCTTTGCGCTGGCCATGGGCCTGGTCGGCGGTTTTGTGCCGGCCTGGCGGGCCGCGCGCATGAAGATCATCGATTGCCTGCGTCAGGCCTGATCGCCCAGCTTTTGGAGACACCCCATGCATTTGTGCAGCTATGAGTTCGAAGGCCAGACCCAGGTGGGACTGGTGCACGGTTCGGGCATCGTCAACCTCAGCCGTGCATTGGCCGGCGAGTTGGCGGCTCACCAACCCATGATCGACCTGATCACCCGCTGGGCCGACTTGAAAGACCGTGTGGCCCCACTGGCCGAGGCCCCGGCCGACGTGACCGTGGACGAGGTGCACCTGCTGGCACCGGTGCCGCGCCCCGGCAAGACCCTGGCCATTGGCCTGAACTACGTCGAGCACGTCAACGAGGCCATCATCGGCGAGACGCGCACAGTGCCCGAGCACCCCATCTGGTTCACCAAGCTGGGCAATGCCATCAACGGGCCGTTCGACCCCATCGTGCTGCCGCGCATCTCGGCCATGACCGATTACGAGGCCGAGATGGTGGCCATCATCGGCCAGCGCTGCCGGCATGTATCGCCCGAGCAGGCACGCAAGGTGGTGTTCGGCTACTGCGTGGGCAACGATGTGTCCGTGCGCGACATCCAGAAACGCACCTCGCAGTGGATGTTGGGCAAATCGTTTGACACGCACGCCCCCTTCGGCCCCTGGATCACCACGGCCGACGAAGTGGGGGACCCGCATGGGCTGGAGATGCAGTGCCTGGTCAATGGCGAGGTGCGCCAGCACAGCAACA
Source organism: Aquabacterium sp. (assembly GCF_016195855.1). Lineage (GTDB taxonomy): Bacteria > Pseudomonadota > Gammaproteobacteria > Burkholderiales > Burkholderiaceae_C > Aquabacterium. The sequence goes on along the minus strand of NZ_JACPYU010000003.1, from coordinate 955,257 downwards.
CGCGCCTGATGATCCACAAGGTGTGGGACCAGATCGCCCAGCTCACCCAGGTGATGACGCTGGAGCCGGGCGACGTGATCTTCACGGGCACCTGCAGTGGTGTGGGCGCGGCCTTCAACCCGCCCAGGTTCCTCAAGGCGGGGGATACGGTGCGCGTCGAGATCGCCTCGCTGGGGGCGATCGTGGCGCGGTGTGTGGATGAGGCGCCGGACGATGTGCCGGACGAGCTCACAGACGACGGCGCCAAGGCCTGAAGCGGCAGGCCGGCTGCGTCAGGTGGTGCCGGTCAGGTGGCGCGCCCTCAGGGCTTGCCATTGCCCGCTTCGAGCGGCACTTCCAGTGACTGGATCACCGCCTGCACGAATTCGGTGACGGTGGGTGTGAGGCTGCTGAGCTGATGCGCCTCGCCGCGCTCGATGGCTTGCAGGATCAACTCGTTGATGCCCCCGATCACGGCGGTGGCCAGGGCGGGCGTCAACGGGCGTTTGCTGGGCTCGACCGCGCGGAAGGCCTCCACCTGCATGATCAGGAACTGGCCGAAACGCTCGCCCATGCGGCGCCGCAGCGCCAGGCCTTCAGGGCCGATGGTCATCATCTCGATGTACGCGGCCCGCATCACGGCGGTCTGGCTTTCCAGGCTGCTCAGGTAGGCGTGCGTCACCTTGCGCAACTGGGTCACCCAGTCTTCGTCGAACTGGTAGTTGGCCGCGATCAGCGCCAGGGTCTGGTCGCACAGCCGCTCGCCCAGGCCCAGAAGGCAGGCTTCCTTGCTGGCGAACTGCTCGTAGAAGGTGCGTTTGGACACCCGCGCCCGCGCCACGATGTCGGCAATCGTGATGTCGGCAAAGGCCTGGGCCCCCAATGCCTCTGCCAGCCCGTCCAGCAGGCGCTGGCGGTGCTCGGTTGCGGCGGCGCTCAGGGTCGTTTTGAGGGCGGCCTGCGGCGGGTGACTGGGGGCGTTGACCTTGTCCATGAATGGGGGGCATTAGGCCATATCTTGCGTTTGGTACTTGACGGTACCAATCAACTTGGGTATCTTGCGCGGTCTGGTACCAAACAGTACCAATTCTGATTTCACCTGTCCACCCTCCCGAGGAGAGTTTTTCATGCGTTTTGAGATGTCCAAGGCGGGCCGTGCCGCCGCTGCGCTGTTGATGACGGGGCTGAGCGCCCTGGCTGGACAGGCTCATGCCCAGGCCGATGCGGCCAAGCCCTACACCGTGGTCAACGCCAGCTTTGCCTGCCAGCAGACCACCTGTGATGCCGAGCTGTGGCTGCCCGTTCAGGCCGCCGGGGCCGCCAAGCCGCCGGTGATCGTCATGGCGCATGGTTTTGGCGGGCTCAAGGACTGGGGCCTGGGGCCGTTTGCCGAGCGTTTCGTGAAGGCGGGTTTTGCGGTGGTGCGTTTTGACTACCGCGGTTTTGGCAAGAGCGGTGGCCAGCCTCGCCGCGTGGTGGACGGCAAGGAGCACGTCAAGGACTGGCTGTCCGCCATTGACACCATCAGCCAGCGTGCCGATGTGGACGGCAAGCGCCTGGGCATCTGGGGCACCTCGTACAGCGGTGGCCAGGTATTGATGGCTGGGGCCGAGCGCCCGGCCGTCGTCAAGGCGGTGAGCGCCCAGGTGCCGTTTGTCAGCGGCTTGTCCAGCAGCCTGAACTACCCGATCAAGTACCAGGCGGTGGCGGGCTGGTATGCCCTGCGTGACCTGCTGCGCAGCGACAAGGACGAGCCGCTGTACGTGCCGGTGATCTCGCCCGACGGTTTTGCCGCCCTGATCTGCCCCGAGTGCGCCGACGGCTACAAAAAGCTGGTGCCGCCTGGCGTCGAGCAGACCGAAAACAAGGTGGCGGCCCGCGTGTTCATGAGCTTGCCCTTCTTCTCGCCCGGCAGCCATGCCAAGGACATCCAGGCCCCCACGCTGATCGTGGCCGCTGAAAACGATGGCCTGATCCCTGTGGCCAAGGTGCGTGAGGTGGCCAAGGAACTCAAGCATGGCGAGTACGTGGAGCTCAAGGGGGCTGATCACTTCTCACCCTACACCGGCCCCCTGTTCGAGCAGGTGGTGGCCCGGCAGACGGCGTTCTTCCAGAAGAACCTGATGGCCCCACAGAGCGTCGCCAGCAAGCCCTGAGCTTTCTGTCTGGTGTCAGCCGGGCGGCTGGCGCCAGTCACGCAAGCCGACGTATCATGATCGGTTGCTTTTTTGCCGAGGGAGCCGGCGCGTGTCGGGCCCTTTTGGCTTTCTTCTTGCTCCGATCCGCCGATGTCCCGCCCCGACTCCCCTGAAGCTGCCGCCCAGCCCCCCGCGCTCCGCCAACCCGGCGAGCCCGCCCGGCCATCGTCCCCCAAGCCACGGGGTGAGAACCCCCTGATCCAGATTCGCGGGGCGCGCACCCACAATCTGAAGAACATCGACCTGGACCTGCCTCGCCACCAACTGGTGGTGATCACGGGCTTGTCGGGGTCGGGCAAATCCAGCCTGGCGTTTGACACCTTGTACGCCGAGGGCCAGCGCCGTTATGTGGAGAGCCTGAGCGCCTACGCGCGCCAGTTCCTGCAGCTGATGGACAAGCCCGATGTGGACGTGATCGAGGGCCTGTCGCCGGCGATCTCCATCGAGCAGAAGGCCACCAGCCACAACCCGCGCTCCACCGTGGGCACGGTCACCGAGATCCATGACTACCTGCGCCTGCTCTACGCCCGCGCCGGCACGCCGTTCTGCCCCGATCACCACCTGCCGCTGCAAGCGCAAAGCGTCAGCCAGATGGTGGACATGGTGCTGGCCCTGCCCGAAGACACCAAGCTGATGATCCTGGCGCCCGTGGTGCGCGACCGCAAAGGCGAGCACGCCGAGCTGTTCGCCGACATGCAGGCGCAAGGTTATGTGCGCTTTCGCATCAATGGCCAGATCGTCGAGGCGGCGGACCTCAAGCCCCTGGTCAAGAACGAAAAGCACGACATCGACGTGGTGGTGGACCGCCTGAAGGTGCGCTCGGACATGACCCAGCGCCTGGCCGAGAGCTTTGAAGCCGCCCTGCGCCTGGCCGATGGCCGCGCGCTGGCTTACGAGATGGACGCCGGCGTCGAGCACCTGTGTTCGGCCAAGTTCGCCTGCCCCGTGTGCAGCTACTCGCTGGCCGAGCTGGAGCCGCGCCTGTTCTCGTTCAATTCGCCGGTGGGCGCCTGCCCGACCTGTGATGGCCTGGGCCATGTGATCGCCTTTGATCCCTTGCGCGTGGTGGGCTTCCCCTCGCTGAGCCTGGCCAGTGGCGCCATCAAGGGCTGGGACCGCCGCAACCCCTATACCTACAGCCTCATCGAGTGCCTGGGCAAGCACTATGGCGTGGACATGGAGCAGCCTTTTGAGGAACTGCCCCAGCACGTCCAGCAAGTGGTGCTGTACGGCTCTGGCGAGGACGAGATCGAGTTCGTCTACGAAGCCGAAGGCGCCAATGGCAAGAAGCGCAAGGTCAAGCGCTCGCATCCCTTTGAAGGCATCCTCCACAACTTCGAGCGCCGCTTCAAGGAAACCGACTCGGCCGCCGTGCGCGAAGAACTGGCCCGCTACCAGCAGCCCAAGGCCTGCCCCGATTGCCATGGCACCCGCCTGCGCACCGAGGCCCGCCACGTCAAGCTGCTGGACGCCAACACGGGTGACACCCGGGCCATCTACGAGATCGGCCATTCGACGCTGGCCGAGGCACACCACTATTTCGAGCACCTGCATCTGCAGGGTGCCAAGGCCGAGATCGCGGCCAAGGTGGTCAGCGAGATCCGATCGCGGCTGCGTTTCCTCAATGATGTGGGCCTGAACTACCTCAGCCTGGACCGCAGCGCCGACACGCTCTCGGGCGGCGAGGCCCAGCGCATCCGCCTGGCGTCGCAGATCGGCTCGGGGCTCACGGGCGTGATGTACGTGCTCGACGAACCCAGCATCGGCCTGCACCAGCGTGACAACGACCGCCTCATCGGCACACTGCAGCACCTGCGCGACCTGGGCAACAGCGTCATCGTGGTCGAGCATGATGAAGACATGATCCGCGCCGCCGACCACGTGGTCGACATGGGCCCGGGGGCCGGTGTGCATGGCGGCAAGGTGTTGGCCCAAGGCTGCCCCGCGGACATCATGTCCAATGCCAACAGCCTGACCGGCCAATACCTCGCACGTGCCTTGCGCATCGAGATCCCTGCCAAGCGCCACGCCTTCAAGGAGGACACGCCGCGCCTGCAGGTGGTCAACGCCCGCGGCCACAACCTCAAGGGCGTGACGGTGGAGGTGCCGGTGGGCCTGTTCACCTGCGTGACGGGCGTGTCTGGCTCGGGCAAGTCCACGCTGGTCAATGACACGCTGTACGCGGCCGTGGCCAAGAAGCTCTACCAAAGCCACACCGAGCCCGAACCGCACGACGAGATCGATGGCCTGGAGCTGTTCGACAAGGTCATCAACGTAGACCAGTCGCCCATTGGCCGCACACCGCGCAGCAACCCGGCCACCTACACTGGCCTGTTCACGCCGATCCGCGAGCTGATGGCCGACGTGCCCACCGCCCGCGAGCGCGGCTACAACGCCGGGCGCTTCTCCTTCAACGTGGCCGGTGGCCGCTGCGAGGCCTGCCAGGGCGATGGCGTGCTCAAGGTCGAGATGCACTTCCTGCCCGATGTCTACGTGCCTTGCGACGTCTGCCATGGCAAGCGCTACAACCGCGAGACGCTGGAGGTGCAATACAAGGGCAAGAACATCCACGAGATCCTGGACCTCACGGTCGAGGCTGCGCTGGAGTTCTTCAGTGCCGTGCCCTCCATCGCCCGCAAGTTGCAGACGCTGATGGACGTGGGCCTGGGCTATATCCGCCTGGGCCAGGCCGCGACGACGCTGTCAGGCGGTGAAGCCCAGCGTGTGAAGCTGGCGCTCGAGTTGTCCAAGCGGGACACGGGCCGCACGCTCTACATCCTCGACGAGCCGACCACGGGCCTGCACTTCCACGACATCGCCTTGCTGCTCAAGGTGCTGCACCAACTGCGCGATGCGGGCAACACCATCGTTGTAATCGAACACAACCTGGATGTCATCAAGACCGCCGACTGGCTGATCGACATGGGGCCCGAAGGGGGCTCTGGTGGTGGCACCTTGTTGATTGCGGGCACACCGGAGGACATCGCGGCGCACCCGGCCAGCCACACGGGGCGTTACCTCAAGCCACTGCTGGCCGAAGTCTGATGAAGGCGGGGGCCTCGATCAGGCCCGCATGAAGCCCAGGTCGTAAGTCGAGCTGTTGAACTGGCTCAGGTTGGGCAGGATGCTGCGCAGGTTGCTGTCCGACACACCCATCCATTTGCCCAGCGTGTAGGCGTACTGGTCCACCGAGGTGGTGGGGATCAGCACGCCGTTCTGGATCTGGTCCGGGCTGCTGAACACGCCGCTGGTATTGGCCGTGCTGTAGGTGGGGAAGGTGCCATACACCTCGGTGCCGACGACCGCACCGCCCATGATCAGGTGGTGTCCGCCCCAACCATGGTCGGTGCCGTCGCCGTTGCTCGTGAACGTGCGCCCGAACTCGGACGCCGTGAACGTCGTGACTTGCGAACGCATGTCGCCTGCCGGCATGGCGCCCAGTACGCGGTCAAAGTAGGCCATGGCGTGGTTGACCTGCGCGAGCTTCTCGGCGTGGTCGCCGATCTGGTTGCTGTGCGTGTCGAAGGTGCCCAGGCTGACCATGAAGAACTGGCGGTTGATGCCCAGGTTTGCACCGCGGTTGGTGTCGATGATGCGGGCCACCATCTGCAACTGCAGGGCCAGCTGGTTGAACTTGCTGGTGCCGTCAACCGGGCTGGTGTACATCAGCAAGGGGTCCACATAGGCGTTGGTGGTGCCGCTGGTGCTCCAAGGCGTCTGCCCCAGAGGCGACAACTGGCTGCCCATCAGCGCGCCAGCCTGCAAGGCGCGCTGCGTCACCGCTTGACGGTCGGCCGCAAACAAATTGCGTGGGGTTACCGTTGTTTGCCCACTGCCATTCAGTTTGCCCATGATGGCGGCGACACCGGCTTGCAAGCGCGCGTTGCCGTAAATGGTGCCACTGCTGCCGCCCAACTGGGCGATCTGCGTGCTGGCAGTTTGATACGGCGCCACGGCGCGCCCGGCCAGCCACACAGACATGGCCCCAGGCGTGATGCTGGTGAAGAGACGCTGGATCAACTGGGTGTCTGATGCGTTGTGGCCTGCGCCATTCATCGACATCAAGGTGTCACCCATCAGGCCCCCCCATCCTTGTCCGGCGCCTTCGGGTTTGAACGACAGCCACACGGATTGCTGGTCGTTGTGGGAGAACAGCTTGGGTGGCTTGCTCGCCGTGGCACTGCTCCAGTCGGCCTTGGTGGTCGGCCTGGTCAAGGGGCCGACGTTGGCCAGCACGGCCACGCGCCCGGCCTGGTGCATTTGCTGAACCTGCGTCAGGGCCGGGTGCATGGCAAAGGTGCGGCCTGCATGCACGGTGCGTCCGGCATGGTTGATGGGCAGCACACCACCCAGTCGCTCCGGCGTCGTGCCGCTGGCCGCGCTGTCGGGTGCGGTGCCCGCAGGCATCAGCGCAATGGAGGTGCCGCTGGCTGGTTTGCGTTGTGCAGTGTAGGCACCCCACGAAGGCGTGTCCGTGGCCAGTACCGTGTTGAAGGCATCATTGCCCCCGCTGAGATGGATGCACACCAGGGCCTTGTACCCGCTTGTGGACACGGACTGAGCCGCAGCCTGGGTAATGGTGCTGAAATGGAGGCCGAGGGCGCTGGCCGCGGGTGTCAGTGCCGCTGCCTGACGAAGAAATGTGCGACGGTCGTGATGGTGGCTCATGCCTTGAAACCTGTTGCTTACTGTTGAACGATGAAGCTGGGCGACACGGCTGTCATCAGGATCGCGGCTTTGATGCGGTTGGTCCTGTCTCGTGCTGTGGTGCTGGGCATGGCTGTGAGGGTCGCGATGGCTTCGTTGTTCACGTCATCAGGCAAGGGCTGGCCCAATATGGTCGAGGACACGGCGCTCATCAGTGCACTGGGGGAGGTCGCCAGGCTGTACATGGGGTTGACATCGAAGTGAACGTCAAAGCCGGCGCTGCCACCGATCCACTCGCCGCCACCCTGATCCAGGAACTGCGCCAAAGCATTGGCGTATTGAAGGACGGTGGTCTCACTGGTGATCTGCATTTCAGGTGCGACCAGCCCGGCGGCCTCGATCTGTGTCTGTGGGGGGCGATAGCCGGGCCGGAAAAAGTTGAACACCGACGGCGCACGCATGGGGTTCTGGCCTATGCCGGTAGAAGGGTCGCTGGTGTCGGCAATGCGGTAGAAGGCCGTCGTGCCATTGGCCTGGCCCGCGGCGTAGGTGGCGCTGCTCTGCGGCAGGGTGCGCAGCAAATGGCTCAGCAGCAGCACCGGCTCGCGCAACTTGCCATATGTCGACATGCTGGCCGATGCAGGGTGACGGGCTTCGTCATGCAACAAGATGGCCTTGACCACCGAGCGCAGGTTGCCGTTCGTGGCGCGGAACACCTGCGTGATGTCGCTGACATAGGTGTTGCTGGGGTTGCTGGTCACCAGGCGTTGAATCAGCTGGCGGCTGATGAAGGGAGCGGTGTTGTGGTGGCTGGCCAGGCGGTCAAGGGCGGCCTTCAGACTGGCCTGTGGGTCTGCCGTGCTCTGCGCCGGCACCGTCACCCCCAGGAACTGCTTGATCGAGGTCGAGTGTTCTTGCGCATAGGCCGTCATGCTGGTGGAGTCCTGTCTGGGGTCTGCGCAGTCGTTGCTGTGCCAGAAGCAGTACCACCAGGGCAGCGATGTCTTGCTCGGAGGCAGGTACCAGCTGAAGCCTGTGAACACCTTGGCCAGCCCCTTGATGTCGTCGGCGGTGTAGGTCTCGACCGGGTTGCCATTGACCAGCGCAGGGTTGCCGCTGTCGTCCAGCTCGTACAAACCAATCGAGAACAGCTGCATGACCTCGCGCGCAAAGTTCTCATCGGGTACACGCCCCGTGGTGGGGTCTTCCTTGCGGTTGGCCAGGTGCGACAGGTATTGCCCCATGGCCGGATGCAGCGCGACCGCTTCCAGCAGATCGCGGTAGTTGCCGTCGGCCTTGTCGGTGAGCATGTCCAGGTAGCTGGCGGCCATCTGGCCACGGTCCACCGACGAGGTCGAGATCACGAAGATCTCGGACAAGGCAAAGGCCACGCGCTGGCGCAACTGGGCCGGGTCTTTCAGGGCATGCGTCCACCAGCTGTAGTTGACATCCAGCGGGTTCGGCGATGTGGCCGCACGCGCAATCGCCGTGGCGGTCACCGTCTGCAGATGCGTGCTCTGCAGGTGCATGCGGAACTGCTCGTCGATCCAGTTGTCATAGCCGATGGTCTTGACGCGGGCCACGTCATCGGCGCTCGGGCCGAAGGAGGCTTGCGTCAGAAAGCGGAAGGCGTCGGCATCGCTGGTGGGCATCATGCCCGCGCTCAGTGTCATGCTTTGACGTGGTGCCGAGGTGCCGTCCGAAGCCGCCCCACCATCGCCACCGCCACCGCCACCGCATGCAGCGAGGCAGCAACTGAGCGTCAGCACCGTGGCGCGAAGCAACTGCTGCCAGGCCACAGCCGCGTTTGAACCCGAAGAAAAAGAAGAGAGCATGAGCACAGTACCGCAATGACAAACCATGGTCATTGCGCTGCGACGTGATCTCAATCAGGTCTGATCGAGCGAGAGCGTTGACCCACTGGCGATGAATTTGCCTGTGGGTTATCGGATGATGTGAAGCGATCTTGCGTCGTTTGTAAGTGAACGAAAGCCAGGCTTCAAGAAGTCGATGAAGCCGTGAATTCGATCACAGCAGTGGCGCCAGGGCCTTTGCCGCTTGCTCGTGCGACAGGCCCATGCGCAGCGCCCAGTCTTCCACCTGGTCGCCGGCGATCTTGCCCACATTGAAGTAGGCCGCTTCGGGGTGCGCCATGTAGAAGCCGCTCACGCTGGCGGCCGGCATCATGGCCAGGCTCTCGGTCAGGTGCATGTGGATGTCGTGGGCGTCCAGCACCTTGAACATCTCGCGCTTGACGGTGTGGTCCGGGCAGGCAGGGTAGCCAGGGGCCGGGCGGATGCCGCGGTACTGTTCCTTGATCAGCGCGACGTTGTCGAGTTGCTCGCCTGCGGCATAGCCCCAGAACTCCTTGCGCACACGCTCGTGCATGCGCTCGGCAAAGGCTTCGGCCAGGCGGTCGGCCAGGGCCTTGAGCATGATGGCCGAGTAGTCGTCTTCATGGCCCAGGAACTCCGCTTCCTTTTTCTCGATGTTCAGGCCGGCGGTGACCGCGAACATGCCGATGTAATCGGGCTTAGCTTCGCGCGGCGCGATGAAGTCGGCCAGCGAACGGTTGGGGCGTTTGACCCCATCGACCACGGGACGCTCGGTCTGCATGCGCAGCGGGCACCAGCTCATCAGCACCTCGCTGCGCGATTCGTCGCGGTAGATCTCGATGTGGTCGTCCTGCACCGTGTTGGCGGGGTACAGCGCGATCACGCCATTGGCCGTGAGCCAGCGGCCATCAACGATCTTCTTGAGCATGGCCTGCGCATCGGCGTAGACCTTCTTGGCTTCCTCGCCCACGATCTTGTCTTCCAGGATGGCGGGGAAGGGGCCAGCCAGGTCCCAGGTCTGGAAGAAGGGGCCCCAGTCGATATAAGGCGCGAGCTCGCCCAGGTCGTAGTTCTTGAACACGCGGCGGCCGATGAACTTGGGCGCGTCGGGCGTGTAGGTGGCAAAGTCCGCCTGGTGCTTGTTGGCGCGAGCTTCGGCCAGCGTCACCATGGGCGTAGCCTTCTTGTTGGCATGCTGCACGCGCACGCGCTCGTAGTCGGCATTCAGCTCGGTGATGTAGGCCTCCTGGCGCTCCGGGCTGAGCAGCTCCGAGCAAACACCCACGGCGCGCGAGGCATCGGGCACATACACCACGGGGCCGCTGTAGTTGGGTGCGATCTTCACGGCGGTGTGCACGCGCGAGCAGGTCGCGCCGCCGATCAGCAGCGGCGTCTTGCGATCGCGGAAATACGGGTCGCGCTCCATCTCGGCTGCCACGTACTGCATCTCTTCCAGCGAAGGCGTGATCAGGCCCGACAGGCCGATGATGTCCGCGCCCACTTCCTTGGCCTTGTCGAGGATGTCCTTGCACGGGACCATCACGCCCATGTTGACCACCTCGAAGTTGTTGCACTGCAGGACCACGGTCACGATGTTCTTGCCGATGTCGTGCACATCGCCCTTCACGGTCGCGATCACGATCTTGCCCTTGGCCTTGGCATCACCGCCGCCTTCGATCAGCAGCTTCTTTTCTTCTTCGATGTAGGGCAGCAGATGGGCCACGGCCTGCTTCATCACGCGGGCGGATTTCACCACCTGCGGCAGGAACATCTTGCCTGCACCGAACAGGTCACCCACCGTGTTCATGCCGGCCATCAGCGGGCCTTCGATCACGTGCAGCGGGCGCCCGCCACCGGCCTTGATCTGCTGATAACACTCTTCGGTGTCAACGGTGATGAAGTCGGTGATGCCATGCACCAGGGCGTGGCTCAGGCGCGCCTCCACGGTGGCAGGGTGTTCGGGGGTGCCACGCCAGGCCAGCTTGGCACTGTCGTCCTTGGCCGAGCCCTTGACCTGCTCGGCAATGGCCAGCAGGCGCTCGGTTGGCGTCAGGCTGGTGTCCTCACCTTCCTTGAACACGGGCTGGCGGTTGAGCACGATGTCTTCGACCAGCTCGCGCAGGTTCGCGTCCAGGTCGTCGTACACGCCCACCATGCCGGCGTTGACGATGCCCATGTCCATGCCCGCCTGGATGGCGTGGTACAGGAACACGGTGTGGATGGCTTCGCGCACGGGCTCATTGCCGCGGAAGCTGAAGGACACGTTGGACACACCACCCGACACCTTGGCGCCCGGCAGGTTCTGCTTGATCCAGCGCGTGGCGTTGATGAAGTCCACGGCGTAGTTGTCGTGCTCTTCAATGCCGGTGGCGATGGCAAAGATGTTGGGGTCGAAGACGATGTCCTCGGGCGGGAAACCCACCTCATCCACGAGGATGCGGTAGGCGCGCTCGCAGATCTCCTTCTTGCGCGCGAAGGTGTCGGCCTGCCCTTGTTCGTCAAAGGCCATGACCACGGCGGCCGCGCCATAACGCTTGACCAGCTTGGCCTGTTCCTTGAAGTTGGCTTCGCCTTCTTTCAGCGAGATCGAGTTGACGATGCCCTTGCCCTGCACGCACTTGAGGCCCGCCTCGATCACGTCCCACTTGGACGAGTCGATCATGATGGGCACGCGGGCGATCTCGGGCTCGCCGGCAATCAGGTTCAGGAAGCGCACCATGGCGGCCTTGCTGTCCAGCATGGCCTCGTCCATGTTGATGTCGATGACCTGGGCACCGTTCTCGACCTGCTGGCGTGCCACGGACAGTGCGTCCTCGAAGCGGCCTTCCAGGATCATCCGGGCAAACGCCTTCGAGCCCGTCACGTTGGTGCGTTCACCCACGTTCACGAACAGCGTGCCCTGGCCGATGTGCACGGGCTCCAGGCCGGACAGGCGCATGGGGGCCACGGCAGAGGCGGAGGGCAGGGCGCCGGTGGGCGCAGCGGAGGTGGGGCCGGATGGGGCGGAGGTGGGCTCGGTCATGCCCCGCATTTTACGAGGCACTGGCCCTGTTCCGGCGGTGCGGCACGCCCTGAATGCGTGGCCCGCAAAAAGGAAAGGGCGCGGTGCTTGTGGCACCGTGCCCCGAGGCGCTGTCGGCCTACCCGATCAGGTAGCGAGCAGCAATTGCCTTAAACGTTGCCGCCCGAGATCAGGCCTTCAGCAGGGTGTAGAGCTCGTCCTTGAGGGAAACGCGCTGCTGCTTCTTTTGTTCCAGTTCGGTGCTGGAGCCGTGCTCCACACCGGTTTCGAGCCGGACGATGGCCTTGTCCAGGTCTTCGTATTCACGTTCCAGCTTGGCGAAATGCGTATTCGAGGTCTTCAGCGCGTGGATCTTGTCCTTGAACTCAGGAAAGTCCTTGGCCAGCGGGTGGTGCTCTTGAATCATTCGTGTGTCCTCAGTTTGTCGGTCAGTCAGCGTTGATCGCGACAACCTCATCTTGGGGTTTGCACGGGGTTGGCGCCTTGCGGTAGATCAAGCCTTGTGCCCCGGTGCCAGGAAGATCGCGTCGATGTCGAAGGTGCTGTGGCGACCGACCTCCCCGCGGTGGGCGGTCAGCCAGTGGCTGGCGGCCTTGTGCCCCAGGTGATGCAGCTCCTGCAGGAAGGCCCAGTCGGTGTTGAATTTGCTCGATGCGTTGTAAGGCAGCATGCCCGGGTCGTCGGCCACCATGTGCATGTGCAGGTTCTTGTAGCGCTCGGGGTCGAGTTTTTCGTCCTTGAGCAGCTTCTTGACGAAGGAGATGGCCCGCATCTCGCTGATCAGGCTGGCATTGAAGGTGATCTCGCTGAGCCGGTCGATGATGTCGATGCTGCGCGTGGGGTTGTCGTCGCGGCGCAGCGGGTTGATGCGCACCAGCATGATGTCGCTCAGCTCCGTGTTGTAGATCAGCGGATAGAGCGCGGGGTTACCGGTGTAGCCGCCGTCCCAATAGGGCTCGCCATCGATTTCGACCGCCTGAAAGACAAAGGGCAGGCAGGCCGAAGCCATCAAGGCGTCCAGCGTCAGCTCTTCGGCCGTGAACACGCGGGCCTGGCCGGTGTGCACCGACGTGGCCGTCACGAACAGCGGGATGCCGCAGTGCTGGCAGCCGGTGTGAAGTGCGTTGACGTCCACATGCCTGTTCAGCACGTCCTTCAAAGGGTTGAGATTGAGGGGGTTGAACTCGTAGGGGCTGAACGAGCGCATGAACAGGTTCAGCCATTGGTAGGCCGGAAACTGGTCAAAGTTGAACTGGTTCTTGATCAGGCCGTTGGATTGGATGGTCAGGGGCGAGAACAGCGGGCCGTGCTGGCTGACATCGCGCCAGAAATCGTGCAGGGCCTTTTGCGCATGCTTGCGGGCCGCCGACTCGTTGCCATCCTTGAAGCCTTTCACATAGCCGCTGAGCAGCACTGCGCCATTGAGTGCGCCCGCGCTGGTGCCTGACAGGCCCGCGAAGTCCAGGCCGTCTTCATCCAGCAGGCGGTCGATCACGCCCCAGGTGAAGGCGCCGTGCGAGCCGCCGCCTTGCAGCGCCAGGTTGATGCGGGGTCGCCCCAGCGGCGCGGCGGGGGCCTTCTGGCGGGTGGGCTTGCCAACGGGCTTGGTGCTGGGCTTGGTAGTGGACTTGGTGGGGGCGGGCGGTGTCTTGGCCTTGATGAGGGCTTTGCCTGCTGGCTTGACGGGTGTTTTGACAGGTGCTTTGGCAAGCTTTTTGGCAGGGGCTTTGGCCGCCGTCTTCGCTGCTGCCTTCCCTCCAGCTTGGGTGGCGGGCTTGCTGGCCGGGCGCGCGAGAGGCTTGCTGGCGCTGGCCGAAGGCGCTTTTTTTCTGCTGGCGGGGGGGGAACGCTTCATGCAGGCAGTCTAGTCCTAATTGCTGCGCTGCAGCAAAACTGTATGAAATCCTGGTGCACATCCCCCGTAGGGGCGATCAAAAATTTTTCTACAGGTACTGTACAAACATCCAGGCTTTGCCATAATGGCGCTCACATTCAACAACCCGCATCCACGGAAACCAACGGAGTCACACGCATGGAAGCCACCACCAAGTCCGCCCTCAGCGCCGAAAAAGCCAAGGCCTTGCAAGCCGCACTGGCCCAGATCGAAAAGCAGTTCGGCAAGGGTTCCATCATGCGCCTGGGTGAAGGCGAAGTCGTGGAGGACATCCAGGTGGTGTCCACCGGCTCCCTGGGCCTGGACATCGCCCTGGGCGTGGGTGGCCTGCCCCGTGGTCGCGTGGTCGAGATCTACGGTCCGGAATCGTCCGGCAAGACCACGCTGACGCTGCAGGTCATCTCCGAAATGCAGAAACAGGCTGGTGTGTGCGCCTTCATCGACGCCGAGCACGCCCTGGATGCCCAATACGCGCAAAAGCTGGGCGTCAACCTGCAGGATCTGCTGATCTCCCAGCCCGACACCGGCGAGCAGGCCCTGGAAATCGTCGACGCGCTGGTGCGCTCCGGTTCGGTGGACCTGATCGTGGTCGACTCGGTCGCTGCCCTGACGCCCAAGGCCGAACTCGAAGGCGAAATGGGTGACGCCTTGCCCGGCCTGCAGGCCCGTCTGATGAGCCAGGCCCTGCGCAAGCTGACCGCCACCATCAAGAAGACCAACTGCATGGTCATCTTCATCAACCAGATCCGCATGAAGATCGGCGTGATGTTCGGCAGCCCCGAGACCACCACCGGCGGTAACGCCCTGAAGTTCTACGCCTCCGTGCGCCTGGACATCCGTCGCATCGGCTCCATCAAGAAGGGCGACGACATCATCGGCAACGAGACCAAGGTCAAAGTGGTCAAGAACAAGGTTGCACCGCCCTTCAAGACGGCCGAGTTCGACATCCTCTATGGCGAAGGCATCAGCCGCGAGGGCGAAATCATCGACTTGGGCGTGACCGCCAAGATCGTTGACAAGGCCGGCGCCTGGTACGCCTACAACGGCGAGAAAATTGGCCAGGGCAAGGACAATGCCCGTGAATTCCTGCGCGAGAACCCCGAGCTGGCCCGCGAGATCGAAAACAAGATCCGCGAGTCCCTGGACATCGCGCTGCTGCCGCCCGCCGCTGCCGCAGCCGATGCTGGCCAGGCGTAATCCCAGGCGAGGGGATGCTGAAGTGGCGTGCCGCCCTTCAGCCTCAACCGAGTCCGGCGTCGGCGCTGATTTCGCCGATGGCGCCGCCGCCGCCTCAGCGCCAGAGCCCGCACGTGCCACGAGGCGCGGCATGCAACTGTCCTTGAAGGGGCGGGCGCTCAAGTACCTGGCCGCACGCGAGCACTCCCGCGTGGAGTTGATGCGCAAACTGGCCGCGCACGCCGAATCGCCCGAGCAAATTGAGGCTGTGCTGGACGAACTGGAGGCCAAGGGCTTGCTGTCAGCCCAGCGCTTTGCGGAATCCATGCTCCATCGCAAGGCAGCCCGTTATGGCGCGGCCCGCATCCAGGCCGAGCTGGCCCAGCACCAACTGCCCCCCGACATCGCCCGAGAGGCCACCCAGGCCCTGCGCGACACCGAATTCGAGCGCGCCCACGCGCTTTGGGCGCGTCGCTACGGTGAAATCCCTGAAACGCCTGAAGAAAAAGCACGCCAGATGCGGTTTCTCGCAGGGCGGGGGTTCTCTGGCGAGGTGATCCGCCGCGTCGTTCGTGGCGAAGGTTTCACACAATCCTGATCTGCGCACCCGCCTTGCCGTCAGGCCTTTTTTGTTCTCAAGGCCTGCGGTGCTATGCTGGTTGCTGCACTGCAAACAAGTAACCCTGTGAGCAGCGCGTCCGCCCAAACCCGATCGGTTTGGGCGGCTTTTGTCATGTTCGGTAAGAACGCAACACCATCCTGCGAGTTCCCCCATGAAGATTCATGAGTACCAAGGCAAAGAGATCCTGAGCCGATTCGGTGTGCCGGTCCCAAGAGGTATCCCGGCATTTTCTGTAGACGAGGCAGTGGCTGCTGCGCAAAAGCTGGGCGGCCCGGTCTGGGTGGTCAAGGCCCAGATCCACGCAGGTGGTCGCGGCAAGGGCGGCGGCGTGAAGGTCGCCAAGTCACTGGATGACGTCAAGCGTCTGGCCAGCGAGATCCTGGGCATGCAGCTCAAGACCCACCAGACCGGCCCCGAGGGCCAGAAGGTCAACCGTCTGTACATCGAAGACGGCGCTGACATCCAAAAGGAATACTACGTTTCAGTCGTGACCGACCGTGGCACGCAGAAAGTCGCTTTCATCGCTTCGAGCGAAGGCGGCATGGACATCGAAGAAGTCGCGCACAGCACGCCTGAGAAGATCATCACGGTCTTCATCGACCCGCTGGCCGGCCTGACCGACGCGCAGGCTCAGCAGATCGCCGATGGCATCGGCATGCCAGTCGATTCGCAGGCCCAGGCCAAGGACATCTTCAAGAAGCTGTACCAGTGCTACATGGAGACCGACGCGTCGCTGGTGGAAATCAACCCGCTGAACCGTGATGGCAAGGGCAATGTGATCGCCCTGGACGCCAAGTTCAACTTTGACGCCAACGCGCTGTTCCGCCACCCCGAAATCGTGGCCCTGCGCGACCTGGACGAAGAAGACCCCGCCGAAATCGAAGCCTCCAAGTTCGACCTGGCCTACATCCAGCTCGACGGCAACATCGGCTGCCTGGTCAACGGCGCCGGTCTGGCCATGGCCACCATGGACACCATCAAGCTGTTCGGCGGCGAGCCTGCCAACTTCCTGGACGTCGGCGGTGGCGCCACGGCCGAGAAGGTCACCGAAGCCTTCAAGATCATGCTCAAGAACCCTGACGTCAAGGGCATCCTGGTCAACATCTTCGGCGGCATCATGAAGTGCGACACGATCGCTGACGGCGTCATCACGGCCTGTAAGGCTGTGAACTTGAATGTGCCTCTGGTTGTCCGCATGAAGGGCACCAACGAAGACCTGGGCAAGAAGATGCTGGCCGATTCCGGCCTGCCCATCATTGCCGCCGACTCCATGGCCGAAGCAGCGACCAAGATCGTTGCCGCCGTGGCCTGACGACCCACCCCCGAAGCGCCTGCGGCGCTCCCCCTCAAGGGGGCGTCGCCAGCAGCCCGGCAAAGCCGGTTCTGCGGCGCCCGCTGGGTTTCATATCTTCGAGCTAGGTACCAATCATGAGCATTTACATCAACAAAGACACCAAGGTCATCACCCAAGGCATCACGGGCAAGACCGGTCAGTTCCACACCCTCGGCTGTCAGGCCTACGCCAATGGCAAGAACGCCTTCGTCGCCGGTGTGAACCCCAAAAAAGCGGGCGAGAAGTTCGCTGACATCCCCATCTTCGCCAGCGTGAAAGACGCGGCCAAGGAAACCGGCGCCACCGTGTCGGTGATCTATGTGCCGCCCGCTGGTGCCGCCGACGCCATCTGGGAAGCCGTCGAGGCTGACCTGGATCTGGTCATCGCCATCACCGAAGGCATTCCTGTGCGCGACATGCTGATGGTGCGCAACAAGATGAAGGCCAAGGAAGCCGCCGGTGGCAAGAAGACCTTGCTGCTGGGCCCCAACTGCCCTGGCCTGATCACGCCCGACGAAATCAAGATCGGCATCATGCCCGGCCACATCCATCGCAAGGGCCGCATCGGCGTGGTGTCCCGCTCGGGCACCCTGACCTATGAAGCCGTGGCGCAGCTGACCGAACTCGGCCTGGGGCAATCCAGCGCCGTGGGCATCGGTGGCGACCCCATCAACGGTCTGAAGCACATCGACGTGATGCGCGCCTTCAATGACGACCCCGATACCGACGCCGTCATCATGATTGGCGAAATCGGCGGCCCGGACGAAGCCGAAGCGGCCCAGTGGTGCAAGGCCAATATGAAGAAGCCCATCGTCGGCTTCATCGCCGGTGTCACGGCCCCTCCGGGCAAACGCATGGGCCACGCCGGTGCGCTGATCTCGGGTGGTGCCGACACGGCCGACGCCAAGCTGGCCATCATGGAAGAGTGCGGCTTCAAGGTCACGCGCAACCCGTCCGAAATGGGCCGCATCCTGAAGTCGCTCATCTGACAATGTTGCAGAGTCTGTGTATTCCTGGGTGACACGTCCGGGAAACCAATCCAATCAGCCCCTACACTCAGGGGCTGATTCTTTTTTGTAGCGACATGGAAGCATTGATGACCCCGGAGTTCTGGCTCGCCGTTGGCCAGATCGTGATGATCGACATCCTGCTGGGGGGAGATAACGCGGTGGTCATTGCACTGGCCTGCCGCAATCTGCCGCCGGAGCTGCGCACCAAGGGCATCATCTGGGGCACCGCGGGCGCGATCGCGCTGCGCGTCGTGCTGATCTTCTTTGCCATGTCCCTGCTCAAGCTGCCCTACCTGAAGCTGGTGGGCGCCTTGCTGCTGCTGTGGATCGGCATCAAGCTGCTGGTGCCTGAAGACGATGACCACGGCAAGCTGCAAGCCAGTGACCGCCTGCTGGGCGCCATCAAGACCATCATCGTGGCCGACTTCGTGATGAGCGTGGACAACGTCATCGGCATCGCCGGTGCAGCGCAGGGCGCGGGCCACGAGGGCCATCAGATGCCCCTGGTGATCTTCGGCCTGCTGGTGAGCATCCCCATCATCGTGTGGGGCTCCACCATGGTGCTCAAGCTGATGGACCGTTTCCCCATCATCATCACGGCTGGCGGCATGCTGCTGGGCTGGATCGCCGGCACGCTGGCTGTCAGCGACCCCGTGGCCTTGCCCTATGTGCCGGATGCGGCCTCCACCCGTTATTTCGCGGGTGTGCTGGGGGCCTTGCTGGTGCTGGTGGTGGGTACCGTGCTGGCCAAACGATCTGACTCAACGGAGGCGTGACCCTGATGCAGTCGGCCCTGCTCGCGATCATTCTGGCGCTGCTGGTGCTGATCGGCGTCGGGCTGCTGCTGTGGCTCTTGCGCCAGCGTCGCCAGGCCCCCCTGGCCCACAACGGTTTCGTGCACACACGTCCGGTGTTCGCCGATACCGATCCCGTCACGGGGGCGAGCCCGCAGGCGAAAGCATCGCTGCACCAAGGCGCCGACCCCGATGAAGACGCCGGCCCCGAGACCGTGTTGTCCTACCTCGATACGCCCAGCAACTCGGCCTTCCAGTCTCAGTTCTCCAACAGCATGCCTTCGCTGTTCCACGAGGATTTTGCCTCCAGCACGATGCCGCAAGCCTTGATGAACCTCGGCCCCCACACGCCCACCGAGCAGATGGGTGTGCAGCGCATCCAGCGCGCCATGCAGGCGCTGGGCGACGGGCCGGTGGACCAGGCCTGGCAGACCATGCAGGGCTTCTTTCCGGATGCCAGCAACCGGCACGCCGCGCTGGAGACGCTCGAGCGCATTGCCATCGCCTTCGAAAGCGAGGCCCGCTACGACTGTGCGCGCGATGTCTACGAGCACATCGCCGACATCGACCCGCAATGGCACCAGGTCAAGGTGCGCCTGATGCGCGTCCGTGGCCTGGCCCAGGTGGCCACGGCCAATACCTGGGGCACCGTGCCGGCCCGTCCCATGCCGCAAGTGGCCCAGGGCCAGATGGGCAAATACCTGGTCGAAAAGCAGATTGGCAAGGGCGCCATGGGAGCGGTGTTTCTGGGTTACGACCCGGCCACGGACCGCAAGGTGGCGCTCAAGACCATGGCGCTGGCCCAGGAGTTCAGTGGCGCCGAGCTGGCCGATGCCCGTAACCGCTTCCTGCGTGAGGCCGAGATGGCGGGGCGCCTTCAGCACCCGGACATCGTCAGCATCCTCGATGCCGGCGAGCAGGACGGCGTGGCCTACATCGCCATGGAACTGGTCGATGGGGTGGACATGAGCCACTACGCCCATCCCGATCGCCTGCTGCCGCTCAACCAGTTGCTGCCCATCATGGCGCGGGTGGCGGATGCCCTGGCCTACGCCCACACCCGTGGCGTGACCCACCGCGATATCAAGCCGGCCAACATCATGGTCGACCTGGGCCGCGGCACCGTCAAGGTCATGGATTTTGGCGTGGCGCGCGTGGCCGATGCCACCCGGACCCGCACGGGCGTGGTGTTGGGCACGCCCACCTTCATGTCGCCCGAGCAGTTGTCCGGCCAGACCATCGATGGGCGCAGCGACCTGTACTCGCTGGGGGTGGCCCTGTTCCAGTTGCTCACCGGGCAGTTGCCTTACCGCAACGATTCCATGGCCGCCCTGATGCGGGCCATTGGCCGCGAAACAGCACCCAATGTGTGCAGCATCAGGCCCGATCTGCCGCCCGCCCTGGGTGATATCGTGGCCCTGGCCCTGGAGAAACACCCCAACACGCGCTATGCCACCGGCCAGCAGATGGCCGAAGACTTGCGTGCCGTGGCGCAATCACTGCAAGGTGTGGATCTGGACCTGGGTTGACACCCTCCATTCATGCCTAGCCGACATCCCTGATCCCCTCACCATGAAAACCCAGCGACAATCCCGCCATGGACTTTGAGTTCTTTAGCCAGACCGACACCGGGCGGGTGCGATCCAATAATGAAGACTCCATCGCCGTGGACGAAAGTTGCGGCGTGGCGGTGCTTGCCGACGGCATGGGCGGTTACGCGGCAGGTGAGGTCGCCAGCGGCATGGCCTGCGATTTCATCAAGAGCGAGCTGGGCCGCTGGCTGCACGAGGCCTCCAGCAATGCCAGCGATGGCGATGTCAAGCGCGCGATGGATATCTGCGTCGACAACGCCAACCGGGCGATTTTCGGGGCGGCCAATTCCAACCCGACCTATGCCGGCATGGGCACCACCCTGGTTCTGGCGGTTTTCCGGTCGGGTCGCCTGTTATTGGGACATATTGGTGATTCGCGCGCCTACCGCTGGCGAGATGGCCAGTTGCAGCAGATCACAAAAGACCATTCGTTACTGCAAGAGCAGATCGATGCTGGCATCCTTACGCCGGAGCAGGCTCAGTACGCCGCCAACAAGAACCTGGTGACGCGGGCCTTGGGGGTCGAGGATCTGGTCCTGATGGAAACGCATCTGCACGATATCCAGTCTGGCGACATCTATTTGATGTGCTCGGACGGGCTGTCCGATATGCTGCGAGATCAGCAGATCGCCGAGGTAATGGCCGCCCACACCAGCTTGTCCGATATGGGCGCCGCGCTCGTGGCCGCGGCCAACGACGCGGGTGGTCGGGATAATATTGCCGTCGTGCTGGTGCGTGCACAGGGAGTGGCCGATCCGGCGCCGAGGTCCTGGTGGCCTTTCAAGCGTCTGAGCGGTTCAAATTAAACGCCAAATAGAGATCAATACCCGAGAGGTTCCGAATGGGAAAACTGGTCGTCTCGCTAGACGGGGTCGTCATCAAAGAAGTCCAAATCACCAAGGACAAAACCTCGCTTGGGCGCCGCCCATATAACGACATCGTGATCGACAACCTGGCGGTCAGCGGCGAGCACGCCGTGCTGCAACTCGTTGGCAACGATGTCTTCATCGAAGACCTCAACAGCACCAACGGCACCTATATCAATGGGAAAGCCGTCAAGAAACAGCTGCTGCAGCACAACGACACGGTCGAGATCGGCAAGTACAAGATCAAGTACCTGGTCGAAGAGGGTTCTGATTACGAAAAGACCATGATCATGCGGCCGGGTACGCCCCTGCCCACGGCCATGTCATCCGCCCAGGGCGGTTTGAGCGTGGGCGGCGCATCGTCGTCCGTGCCCCAGGCGGCATTTGGCAGCACCATGGGTGCGGCCACGCTGGGCTCCGGCTTCGGCGGCCTGGCGGCGCAGTCGCCCGCGTCCATCAAGGTGCTCAATGGCGCGGCTGCTGGTCGCGAAGTGGCCTTGACCAAGGTCGTGACCACCGTGGGCAAGCCCGGTGTGCAGGTGGCCTCGATCACCAAGCGCCCAGGCGGTTATGTGTTTGCCCACGTGGAGGGCGGCGCGCGCCCCACCGTGAACGGCAACCCCGTGGCGGGCGACCCCGTGCACCTCAAGAATGGTGACGTGATCGAGTTGGCCGGCACGCAGATGCAATTCGTGCAGGCCTGATCAGGTGGGCTGCCAGCCAGGAGCCCCTTCATGATCCGCGTATTGGGTTGTTCCGGGTCGATCGCAGCGCGCTGCCACACCACGGCCTTCCTGCTGGATGACGACATCCTGCTGGATGCGGGCAGTGGCGTGGGCGAGTTGCGCCTGGATGAGCTGGCGCGCATCGACCACATCCTGCTGAGCCACAGCCACCTGGATCACATCCTCAGCATCCCCTTGCTGGCCGACAGCGTCATGAAGCTGCGCGCCGGCCCCCAGGGCAGCATGAGTGATTTGCGCCCGATCCATGTCTACGCCCTGCCGGAGACGCTGGAGGCCATGCGCCGCCACATCTTCAACGGCGTGATCTGGCCGGACTTCACGCGTTTGCCCAGCGCCGCACACCCCATCCTGGTCTTCCACGAATTCACCGTGGGCCAGGTGCTGACCTTCCCTGCGCGCGGTGGCATGGCCGACCGCCAGATCCACGTGCTGCCCGCGGCCCACACCGTGCCGGGCGTGGGGTTTGGGGTGGACACGCCTCAAGGCTGGTGGGTTTTCTCGGGTGATACCGGGCCCAACCCCGCTTTGTGGAAGGCCTTGAACGGCCAGCGCATCGCGCAGCTCGTCATCGAAACCGCTTTCGGCGATGAAGAGGCGCACCTGGCCAAGATCAGCGGGCACCTGTCGCCCCAGAGCCTGGCCCAGGAGCTGGCGCAACTCGATGGCGAGGTCAGCGTCTACATCACCCACCCCAAGCCGGGCGAGGTGCCCTCGGTGCTGGCGCAGATCCGCGCGCTGGACACCCGGCACCGCATCGAGCCGCTGCGCGAAGGCCAGCGCTTCAATGTGCCGGTTGAGGACTGACAAATTTTGTCAGTCCTTTGGGGGGGGTTGACAGTTTCTGGCGTTGCAGTTGACACAAGGTCGACCAAAGCTGTCTTGCCTGACTTTGGCACTAGGGGAAAGTGCCAACAAAATCACGATTTTTCGGCCACTGAAAGCTGGCACGCTGTCTGCGTTGTATTGAGCGTGGCCCCCGGCAGTGTGGGGTCGGTCTAAAGGCAAGTTCTTAGCGGGTCGCGGCCCAAGGAGTTAATCATGCAAGTGATGAAGCAAGTACAAAAGGGTTTCACCCTGATCGAACTGATGATCGTGGTGGCCATCATTGGTATTCTGGCTGCCGTGGCGCTGCCTGCTTATCAAGACTACACGATCCGTGCCAAGATCACAGAAGGTCTGAACCTGGCTTCGGCACTGAAGCAGGACATGGGTAGCATGTATGCGGCTGATGGCATGAACGGTGTGGCCGCTTTTGCGGTTCAAGTTAAGGCTAACCCCCCTCAGTCCAAATATGTCAAAAGCCTTGATGTTGACGGCACTTCCGGTCTGATCACGATTGCCTACGCACAAGCCAACGTGGGTAAGTCAATCAAGGACGGTGACACGCTGACCCTGACGCCTTATCTGAATGCCAACGGCTCAATCACTACGCTGCAAGGCGCTCCAGCCGGTGCAACGGGCGCTGTGGACTGGGCTTGTGCCTCGTTGACCGCTGTTACCGCCACCAACCGCAAGCTGCCTGACCCGGCCGTCAAGGGCACTCTGGATCCCCGCTTCGCTCCCGCCGAGTGCAAGTAATCGTCTGACTCGCTCAAGCGAACAACAAACAGGGCCTTCGGGCCCTGTTTGCATTGGCCGATCATTTTTTTGCAAAATCACCTTCCATCATGACCTTGTCCAGACGACTGAAAGCCAGCCTGATGCATCTGGGGGGCTGCGCCTTGGTGGCTGCGCTGGCAGTGGCCTTGGTTCTAGGGGTCTGGTACCCCATGCCCTATTGGTACGTGGCAGGCGGCCAGGACCTGCTGGTCCTGATGCTGTCCGTGGACCTGATCCTGGGGCCGGTGTTGACAGCCGTGGCCGCCAGCCCCGGCAAGACCAGTCGTCACCTGGCTGCGGACGTAGCCGTGATCGTGGTGCTGCAACTGGTCGGCTTGGTTTATGGCCTGTATAACGTGTGGCAGGTCCGCCCGGTGGCCATGGTGGCCGAATACAAGATGATGCGGGTGGTGATCGCCGCTGACATCCTGGATGAGGATTGGCCGAAGATGCCCGAAGGCATGGGGCGCTGGTCCATGCACCGACCGGTCTTGATGGGCATCAGGCCGCCCCGCGACCATGAAGAGCGTCAGCAGATGAGCATGCTGTTGCTGAGCGGCA
This sequence comes from Aquabacterium sp., assembly GCF_016195855.1. GTDB lineage: Bacteria > Pseudomonadota > Gammaproteobacteria > Burkholderiales > Burkholderiaceae_C > Aquabacterium. The sequence goes on along the minus strand of NZ_JACPYU010000003.1, from coordinate 931,383 downwards.
AGATGCCGGGCTCTCGCCCTCAATACTGGCAGCCTTATGCCCAGTCTCGTGAGCAGGTGCTGGCCTGGGGGCGGCCTGTTGAGCAGTTGCAGTTGGGCACTGATGCCCAGCGGCAGAGCCTGCAAGCGGCGGTGGCCGCAACCGGGCAAGCCGCCGCGGCACTGAAAGTGCTGCCGCTTGTGGCTCGGGACAAGGGGTGGGTGGCCTTGCTGGACGCCGAGACGGCCGAGGTAAGGGGCTACGCGCGTTTGCCGGAATGAGGTGAGCCGGGGCGGCGCGGGGTGGATCTGACGCCGGGCGCCAAGAGAGTGCCCGGACCCCATTTAGAATGCTGGATTCGATTCAGCCCACACGCCCACCAACCATGCCCAACTCCACCAAGAACATCACTGCCATGGCCAACGCCATCCGTGCCCTTGCCATGGATGCCGTCCAGCAGGCTAACTCCGGTCACCCTGGCGCCCCGATGGGCATGGCCGATATGGCAGTGGCGTTGTGGAGCCGCCATCTGCGCCACCATCCGGCGCAGCCGCAATGGGCCGACCGTGACCGCTTCGTGCTGTCCAACGGCCACGCGTCGATGCTGATCTACTCGCTGCTGCACCTGACGGGCTACGAGCTGTCGATCGACGACATCAAGGCTTTCCGCCAGATGCACAGCAAGACGCCGGGTCACCCCGAAGTGGGCGTCACCCCCCGGTATCGAGACCACCACGGGCCCGCTGGGTCAGGGCATCACCAATGCCGTGGGCTTTGCGCTGGCTGAAAAAATGCTGGCCGCCGAGTTCAACCGCGAAGGCCACAGCATCGTCAACCACCACACCTATGTGTTCATGGGCGATGGTTGCCTGATGGAAGGCATCAGCCACGAAGCCGCCGCACTGGCCGGCGCCTGGAAGCTGGGCAAGCTGATCGCGCTGTACGACGACAACGGCATCTCCATTGACGGCCAGGTCGCCCCCTGGTTCGTGGACGACACCCCCAAGCGTTTCGAAGCTTATGGCTGGAACGTGATTGGTCCGGTGGACGGCCATGATGTGGACGCCGTTGACGGCGCCATCGAGAAGGCCAAGATGAGCACCGACAAGCCCACGCTGATCGTGTGCAAGACGGCCATCGGCCACGGCTCGCCCAACCGCGCCAACACCGCCAAGGCCCACGGCGAACCCCTGGGTGGCGACGAGATCAAGCTGACGCGCGAAGCCCTGGGCTGGCCGCACGACGCTTTCGTGATCCCCGAAGACGTCTATGGCGACTGGAACGCCAAGGCGGACGGTGAGCTGCTGGTGAACGACTGGAACCAGCGTTTTGACGCCTACAAGGCCGCCTTCCCCGAACTGGCTGCCGAGTTCACCCGCCGCATGGCCGGCGAGCTGCCCGCCAATTTCGCCGAGATCGCGGTGCAGGCCGTGGCCTCTGCCCATGACAAGGCCGAGACGGTGGCCAGCCGCAAGGCCAGCCAGATCGCGTTGGAGTTCTTCACCGCCGCCGTGCCGGAAATGCTGGGTGGCTCGGCCGACCTGACCGGCTCGAACCTGACCAACACCAAGAGCACGCCCGCCTTCCGCGTGGACGACGAGGGCGCCGTGGTCAAGACGGACGGCAAGCCTGGCCGCCACATCAACTACGGTGTGCGCGAGTTCGGCATGGCCGCCATCATGAACGGCATCGCGCTGCACGGTGGCTACATCCCTTACGCCGGCACCTTCCTGACCTTCAGCGACTACAGCCGCAACGCCATCCGCATGGCCGCGCTGATGAAGCAGCGCGTGATCCACGTGTTCACGCACGACTCCATCGGCCTGGGTGAAGACGGCCCGACCCACCAGTCGGTCGAGCACGCTGCCAGCCTGCGCCTGATCCCTGGTCTGGATGTGTGGCGTCCTGCCGATACGACCGAAACGGCCGTGGCCTGGACCATCGCCCTGGCCAACAAGAACCGCCCCTCGGCCCTGCTGCTGTCGCGTCAGAACCTGCCCTACGCCCCCAAGCAGGATGCGGATGTCATCACGCAAGGCGCGTATGTTTTGGCTGAACCCTCAGAAGTGGGGTTGAAGAAAAAGGCCGTCGCCGTGATCATCGCGACCGGCTCCGAAGTGCAACTGGCACTGCATGCACAGGCTGACCTGGCCAAGCTGGGTATCCCCGTGCGCGTGGTGTCCATGCCCTCGACCACCGTGTTCGACCGCCAGCCGGTCGAGTACAAAAAGGCCGTGCTGCCCGCCAACCTGCCGCGTATCGCGGTCGAGGCCGGCGTGACGGACGGCTGGTGGAAGTACGGCTGCGCAGCCGTGGTCGGGATCGACACCTATGGTGAATCGGCCCCGGCAGGCGTGCTGTTCAAGCACTTCGGCTTCACCACCGAGAACGTGGTGGCCACGGTCCGCAAGGTGTTGTCGCTCAAGAAGTAAGTCAAGGCACTTCTTCTCCCGCTCAGGCAAAGTTTCAGTTTCAGTTCAACTTTCAAGGTAAAGCAATCATGGCTATCAAGATTGGTATCAACGGCTTCGGTCGCATTGGCCGCATGGTTTTCCGCGCTGCCATCCAGAACTTCAACGACATCGAAGTCGTGGGCATCAACGATTTGCTGGAGCCCGACTACCTGGCCTACATGCTGAAGTACGACTCGGTGCATGGCCGCTTCAAGGGCGACGTGGCCGTGGACGGCAACACCCTGATCGTCAACGGCAAGCGCATCCGCCTGACCGCCGTGAAGAACCCGGCTGAACTGAAGTGGGACGAAGTTGGCGCCGACGTGGTGGTCGAGTCCACCGGCCTGTTCCTGACCAAGGAAACCGCTGAAGCCCACCTGAAGGCAGGCGCCAAGAAGGTGATCATGTCGGCCCCGTCCAAGGACGACACCCCGATGTTCGTCTACGGCGTGAACGACAAGACCTACGCCGGCCAGGCCATCATCTCCAACGCTTCGTGCACCACCAACTGCCTGGCCCCCGTGGCCAAGGTGCTGAACGACACCTTCGGCATCAAGCGCGGCCTGATGACCACCGTGCACGCTGCCACTGCCACGCAAAAGACCGTGGACGGCCCGTCCAACAAGGACTGGCGCGGCGGCCGCGGCATCCTGGAAAACATCATCCCCTCGTCGACTGGCGCTGCCAAGGCCGTGGGCGTGGTGATCCCCGAGCTGAACAAGAAGCTGACCGGCATGGCCTTCCGCGTGCCCACCTCTGACGTGTCGGTCGTTGACCTGACCGTCGAGTTGAACAAGGAAGCGTCGTACGAAGACATCTGCAAGGCCATGAAGGCCGCTTCGCAAGGCGCCATGAAGGGCGTGCTGGGCTACACCGAAGACAAGGTGGTGGCTACCGATTTCCGTGGCGAAGTCTGCACCTCGGTGTTCGACGCTGAAGCCGGCCTGGCGCTGGACAGCACCTTCGTGAAGGTCGTGTCCTGGTACGACAACGAGTGGGGCTACTCGAACAAGGTGCTGGAAATGGCACGCGTGATCGCCAAGTAAGGCCAAAGCAGAGGCGGTTGTTGCAGCCGCGATCCGCTGAACAAACAGGGCCCGTCGAGGCCCTGTTTTCATTTCTGGCGCTGGTGCGCAACCCGGGATTTCACGATGAGGCAGGCATCTGGCCTGCTCGGTGGTTTTTTGTGCGCAATTGTCACCATGGGCCATGTGGGCCATGGGAAGTCGACACGCAGCGACATAATCCGGGCTCTTTGGCCTTATTTGGCACCATGGCTGTGCATGGTGCGGATCAAAAAACTCTGTAGTTGGATTGCATCTTTGATGAGAGCGGCGTTGCGTGCGGCTTGGGCGGCCTGCCTTGGCCTGACTCTGGTTCTGGCTTGCGGTGCCGCGTTGGCGTCAGCCACGGCCTTGGCGTCGCCCAGAATGGCCAAGGGGCTGATTGTCAAACTCAAGCGCCAGGACCGGCGCGTTGATCCGGTCACCTCGGTGGTGCGCCTGCAGGCGGCTGCCGCATCGACCGAGTCCATGCAAAGCGCGCGCATGCGCATGGCGTCTTTGGCCAGGCGGCACGGGGTGAGCTACCTGGTGCAGCGTCCCACGGCCTTTGCGGCCCAGGTGATTCATTCGGGCAAGCTGGAGCCTTACGCGCAGGTGCAGGCCCAGGCCGAGCGCCTGCGTGCCGATCCCGATGTGGAATGGGTGGTCGTCAACGAGGTGGCGCATCCGGCGGGTGTGATTTCGCAGGCCTTCAATGACCCGGCCTACCCGCAGCAGACCTGGTTGCATGAGCGCGAGAGCACGCTGGGTGGGCGCCAGGGCGTGGCCCATATCGCGGCGGCCTGGGATGCCATGATCGGCAAGACCGTGTCCCCGGTGGTGGTGGCCGTGCTGGACACGGGCATCTTGTCTGCGCCTGATCTGGACGGGCGCATCGCGCAGGGCCATGACTTTGTCTCCGAGGTCGACTACGCGGGGGACGGTGATGGGGTGGACAGCGATCCGTCCGACCCGGGCATCTCACCGGACAAGATCCCCAACCCCTCCTTGCGCACGGGCTGCAGTCCGGCACCCTTGCAGTGGCATGGCTTGCGCATCGCGTCCATGCTGGGCGCCCAGGCTGGCAACGCGCTCAATGGCGTGGGCATGCTGGCGCCGGTTCCTGGTCTGGTGGTGCTGCCGGTTCGGGTGGCGGGCATGTGCGGCGCCGAGCTCAGCGACATTGTGGAAGGCATGCTGTGGGCGGCCGGGATCGATTACCAGGGCTCTCCCCCTCGCAACCTGCATCCGGCCCGCGTGATCAACCTCAGCTTTGGCGGGGATGGCTCGTGTGGCGACTCGGGCACGCACGATGCGGCCTGGTTGTACCGCGATACGATCAAGACGCTGGAGAGCAAGGGCGCATTGGTGGTGGCATCGGCAGGCAATGGCAACCCGGACAACTGGCTGGGCCTGGCGACACCAACCCGCCCCGCCAGTTGCCCAGGGGTACTGGCGGTGACGGCACTCAACCAGCAGGGCTACAAGGCCAACTACGCCAACCTGGTCGATGGCACGCAGCAAAGTGGGCTGGCCGTGGCGGGGGGCGACATGGTCATGACACGGGGCATCGACAACAGCCAGATCTTCACCCTGGTAGACGATGGCATCGTGGCCTTGGCCGACAAAGGGGTCGACGAAGGGATCAATACCAGGCCTCTTGGCGACTACGAGATGCAGGCCGCTGTCGGGACCAGTTTTGCCGCGCCCACCGCCGCTGGGGTGGCCGCCTTGATGCTGGCGCTGGACCCCCATCTCACGGTGGCGGAGCTGCGCAACGCTTTGCTGGCGCAGATCGAGCCTTTTCCGACGGTGTTTCCCACGGCCTTGCCCGTGTGTCAGCCTGGGGTGAATGGCCAGGGCAATTGTGTCTGCACCACGCAGACCTGTGGCACAGGCGTGCTGGATGCCTACCGCGCGGTGACCTGGGCCATGGGCCAGGCCAGTAGCGCAGCGCCAGGCGCTGCCACCGTGGCCTCATCTGACAGCAGCTGCTTCAAGCCCAACCGGCTGGGCGGTGGCAGTTCCTGTGACAGCGGGGATGGCGGTGGAGGCGGCGGCGGCAGCAGCGACGTGCCGAGCTTGCTGGCGCTGTTGGCGGCCTGTCTGGCCCGTTTCTGGATGGCCGGCGGCGCTGGGCTTGTCAGGGCCGGCAGGGGCTGAAACCCTTGCCCTGAGGCAGCTTCATGCCGGCCAGGGCGACCTGCATGTTGACCGTGGCGTGGGGCACCTTCAGAACCTGCACCTCCATGCTGGGGCGCAGGTTGACAATGCGTGCCGTGCGGATGCCCCGGTTGCGCAGGACATTGAGGCCGGCCTCGGCTTCTTCCAGCCGGGTGTAGCGGCCCAGCGAGATGCCCTGGGCCAGGTTGGCGGGTGTGCGCACTTCTTCAAAGTTCAGACCCTTGATGCGGCGCAGCTCGGCTTGCTTGCGCTCCAGCATGTCGGCATCGGCGTAGGGGCCCATGTAAACCAGCCACAGGCCCTGGATGGCCACGGTGCGGCTGTTCCAGCTGCCTGAAGGCAAGGCGGCGCGCACATTGGCTTCCACGCCGGCGTATTCCGCGGCACTGAAGGGCCCGGCTTCGACGCACTTCATGTCCTTGTTGCTGGCAGCCGTTGCCAAGGCCGGGCCCGCAGCCGAAGCAGCGGCGGTGGCTGAAGGCAGGGTGGCAGCCGAAGCGGCATCCACCGAAGCCGACGCGGCGCTGGCAGCGGCCATCGCACTGGCCGCGGCACTGGCGGCATCGGGCGCGCCAACCGGGCCGCCGTGACGGGCTTTGTCACCCGTTGACGAGGCCGCCGGCAGCACCACGATCTTGTCCGCGTGAATCTGCTGGCTCAGGCGCTGGGGTTCATGTTGTGCATCGGGCTGGACGCCCACCAACTGGTTGAGCCAACCCTGGCTCCACGCGAAGAACGCGGCGTTGACGATCAGCAGGATCAGCACCAGGGAGCGCAGCATGGGTGGATAGAGGCAGGCGTGATGGGGCGTTGAGGCTGGTCAGTGCGAGGCGCCTTGCAAGCGCACGCTGACCTCGCCGGTGGTCCAGGACTGGAGGCCGTTGTCAGTATGCACGAGCAAAGCGCCGGTTTCGCTGACGCCCTGCGCCATGCCGGTGTCAGAGGGGGGGTGGCCGCTGGCGGCACCCTGGCCTGGCGCGGCCCACAGCCCGATGACCTGGCCGGCCAGCACATCGCGCTGGCTGTAGGCCGCCTGCAACGGTGCGAAGCCTTGTTGCTCGAACAGGCGGACATGTGCCAGCAGCGAGGGTGCAATCCACGACCAGGCCAGGCCCGGTGTGAGGCCCGCGTTGGCGAAAGGGCCCGATTGCAGTGCCGCCGAGCCCTCAGGGGCCTGCCCCAGGCGGACATTGAGCCCGATGCCGATGACCACCCACCGCTGGCCATCGTCCAGGCCGGGGGCCGGGCTGGCCTCGATCAGGATGCCGCCCAGCTTGCGGCCATGCAGCCACAGGTCATTGGGCCATTTCAGGCCGATGGCAGGGGTGATGGGCGTGGTGCCGAGCTTCTGCAGGCCCGCCTCCAGTGCCTGGGCCACCGCCAGGCCCACCGCCAGCGACAGGGCGCTGCCGCCCCCAGGGACCTCGTCCAGCCGCATGGGCAGGCCCAGCGAGAAGGTCAGGCTGTCGCCCACCGAGGCCAGCCAGGAGCGGCCCTGGCGGCCTCGTCCGGCCGTCTGGCTGCAGGCGGCCAGCAGGGTCGGGCTGAGCTCGCCCCGGCGGCCACGGGCCATCAGCTCGGTGTTGGTCGAGCCGATCTCGGGCAGCACCTCCAGGCTGAGCGTCGGGCAGGCGGGTGAGGCCGCCTCCCAGATGCGCTCGGCAAAGGCGTTCAGGTCGGCCAGGGCGGCGTTCAGCTCGGGCATGGTGAGCGGCGGGGCTATCGCAATGGGTCAGCGAAGGAGGTTGCGAGGGCTCAGCGCCGGCGCGATGCCAGCATCGTGCCGCGGCACTTGGGCGAGCCGCACCAGCAGGCGTATTCCTTCTTGAGCTTGGCCGTCATGCGGGCGTCGATCACCAGGCCGTAGTCGAAGAACAACTCTTCGCCCACGTTGATGTCGCGCAGCGCCTTGAGGAAGACGCGGTCGCCGTCCTGCTCGGCTTCCAGATTGGGGTCGCAGGAGTGGTTGATCCACTTGGCCGAATTGCCCTTGTACTTGCCGTCGATGACGTGGCCGTCGTCGAGATGGAAGTAAAAGGTGTGGTTCGGTTGTGACGGATCGTGCGGGTGGCGGTCCAGCGCTTCCTGCCAGGTGATGATCTCGCCCTTGTACTCCAGCACGGTGTCGCCGGCCTTGATCGGGCGGATGGCATAGACGCCTTTGCCATGAATACCCGACTCGCGAACCTGGGTGCGGCGGCCTGAAGTGGGCTCGTCAAGAGGGGGGAGGGCCGGTTGGGCGGCGCTTTGAGGTTTTTTTGCGGCTTGCGTCATCGGCCAGATTGGGTACATTGAATTGGTGGGCGCGCGTGCCCGCGTGTGTGCACACGTATGTGTGCGTGCGCGTGCGCGAGAAGCCCGATTGTAAGAAGAGATATAAAGACGCCCATGAGCAAAGCCCTGGTCATTGCAGAAAAACCGTCGGTTGCCCAAGACATCGTGCGCGCATTGACGCCGGTGGACGGCAAATTCGACAAACACGATGAATACTTCGAGAGCGAACACTATGTGGTCAGCTCCGCCGTCGGCCATCTGGTCGAAATCAAGGCGCCCGACGAATTCGATGTCAAGCGGGGCAAGTGGAGCTTCGCCAACCTGCCGGTCATCCCGCCGCATTTCGATCTCAACCCGATCGACAAGAGCAAGGGGCGGCTCAATGCCCTGGTCAAGCTGATCAAGCGCAAGGACGTCACCACGCTGATCAACGCATGTGACGCGGGGCGCGAAGGTGAGTTGATCTTCCGCCTGATCGCGCAGTACGCGGCCGACAGCACGGCCACCACGCGCGCCAAGGGCCTGGGCAAGGACGTCAAGCGCCTGTGGCTGCAGAGCATGACGCCGGCGGCCATCCGCGATGGCTTCGATGCCTTGCGCTCTGACGAGCAGATGATGCCGCTGGCCAGCGCCGCGCGTTGCCGCTCCGAGGCCGACTGGCTGGTGGGCATCAATGGCACGCGTGCCATGACGGCTTTCAACTCGCGTGACGGTGGTTTCTTCCTGACCACCGTGGGCCGGGTGCAGACCCCGACGCTGTCCATCGTGGTGGAGCGCGAAGAAAAGATCCGCAAGCACGTCTTCCGTGATTACTGGGAGATCAAGGGCACCTTTGGTGCTGAGGCTGGTGCCTATGACGGCAAGTGGTTCGACCCCGCCTTCAAGAAGGACAAGGCCGCCGCGGAAGGTTCTGCCGAGGCCGAGTTCAAGGCCGACCGCGTCTGGTCTGCTGCCGAAGCGCAGGCCATTGCCGATGCGGTGCGTGGCAAGCAGGGCACGGTCACCGAAGAGGCCAAGCCCAGCAACCAGTCCAGCCCGCTGTTGTATGACCTGACCACGTTGCAGCGTGAGGCCAACTCGCGTTTCGGCTTCAGTGCCAAGACCACGCTGGGCCTGGCGCAGGCCCTGTATGAAAAGCACAAGGCCCTGACCTACCCACGTACCGATTCGCGCGCACTGCCCGAGGACTACGTCAACGTGGTCAAGGACACCATGGGCATGATTGCCAGCGAAGACCTGCCCGGGCCGCTGCGTGAGCTGGCCCAGCACGCCGGCAAGGCCATCAAGGAAGGCTACGTCAAGCCCAACAAGCGCGTGTTCGACAACGCAAAGGTGTCGGATCACTTTGCCATCATCCCCACGATGCAGGCGCCCAAGAGCCTGACCGAGGCCGAAGCCAAGCTGTACGACATGGTCGTCAAGCGCTTCATCGCCGTGTTCTACCCGGCGGCCGAGTTCATGGTCACCACCCGCATCACCAAGGTGCCCGCGGCCGGCAAGGAGCATTGCTTCCAGACCAACGGCAAGGTGCTGGTCAAGCCGGGCTGGATGGCCGTCTATGGCAAGGAAGCCTCGGAAGAGGGCGACGAGCGCACGCTGGTGGCCGTCAAGCCGGGCGAGGCCGTGCTCAATGAAGACGTGGCCGTCAACGCCTTGAAGACCAAGCCGCCCGCACGTTACTCTGAAGCGACGCTGCTGAGCGCCATGGAAGGCGCCGGCAAGCTGATCGACGACGAGGAGCTGAAGGCCGCGATGACCGAGAAGGGCCTGGGCACACCAGCCACCCGTGCGGCCATCATTGAAGGCCTGATCACTGAAAAGTACATGTACCGCGAAGGCCGTGAGCTGATCCCCACGGCCAAGGCCTTCCAGCTGATGACGCTGCTGCGTGGCCTGGGCGTGGAAGACCTGACCAAGCCCGAGCTGACCGGCAACTGGGAGTTCAAGCTCTCGGAGATGGAAAAGGGCCGCCTGAGCCGCGAGGCCTTCATGGCCGAGATCGCGGACATGACCCAGCGCGTGGTGCAAAAGGCCAAGGAATACGACCGCGACACCATCCCCGGTGACTACGCCACCCTGAGCGCGCCCTGCCCGAACTGCGGCGGCGTGGTCAAGGAAAACTACCGCCGCTTCACCTGCACGGGCAAGGGCGGTGGTGACGATGCCGCGGGTTGTGGCTTCAGCATGACCAAGATCCCGGCAGGCCGCAGCTTCGAGTTGCACGAGGTCGAGCAACTGATGCGCGAGCACAAGATCGGCCCGCTGGAAGGCTTCCGCTCCAAGGCGGGTTGGCCCTTCACGGCCGAGCTCAAGCTGGTGCGTGACGAAGAGTCCGCCAACTGGAAGATGGAGTTCGACTTTGGCGAAGACGCCAAGAAAGACGACGAATCCGGCGAGGCAGTGGACTTCAGTGACCAGACCAGCCTGGGGCTTTGCCCCAAGTGCGGGGGCCAGGTCTACGAGTACGGCAGCAACTACGTGTGCGAGAACACGCAGGGCGCCACCAAGGCCAAGTGCGACTTCAAGAGCGGCAAGGTCATCCTGCAGCAACCCATCATGCCCGACCAGGTCAGCAAGCTGCTGGAAACCGGCAAGACCGACCTGCTGGACGGCTTCGTGTCCAACAAGACGCGCCGCAAGTTCAAGGCCTTCCTGAGCTGGGACGCCAAGGCGGGCAAGGTGGGCTTCGAGTTCGAGCCGCGTGCGCCGCGTGTGCCGGCGGCCAAGAAGGCGGCAGCCAAGAAGGCCGCCTGATCTTGATCCTGTTGTAACGATGTTGTAAGGGGCCGGGCAACCGGCCCTTTTTCCGTTTTGACATGAGCCGACAGGACCAAGGGTTGCCCCGGTGGTGTATCTTCGCCACCTCGTTAACCGGACCTTGAAGTTGTTGGTGATGTTGTTGCGTTCTACCTGGGTGAAAAAGTGCGTGTCGGTGGCCATGGCAGTGAGCCTGGGCGCGATCAGTGTGCAGGCCTGGGCCCAGGTGCAGATCAAGGGCGCAGGGGCCAGCTTCCCCTCGCATGTCTACGAGCGCTGGACGCACCGGTTTGCCGAGCTGAACCCTGGTGTGGCGGTGCGCTATAGCCCCTCGGGCTCTGGTGACGGCGTCAAACAGATCAAGGCGCGTGCCGTGCACCTGGGTGGCACGGACAGCCCCTTGACGCCGCAGCAGCTCAGCGAGAACAAGCTGATCCAGATCCCCATGGTCGTGGGTGGCCTGGTGCCGGTGATCAATTTGCCGGGTGTCGGGGCCAACCAAATGGTGCTCAGCGGCGAGGTGCTGGCCGACATCATGCGGGGTGACATCCAGCGTTGGGACGACCCTCGCATTGCTGCCCTGAACCCCGGTTTGCGTCTGCCGGGCTTGCCCGTGAGCCGCATCGTTCGTGAAGATGCCTCCGGCTCGACCGAGGTCTGGACGCGCTACCTGGGCCTGTCCTCGGCGCGTTTTGCGTCCGCCGTGCCGGTGTCGCAGAAGCCCGCCTGGCCGGGCAGCACGATGGCCGCCAAGGGCAATGACGGCGTGGCCACCTTGCTCAAGGACACGCCAGGTGGCATCAGCTATGTGTCGTTTGACCGGGTGCTCAAGGACCGCCTGGTGGGCGTGAAACTGCGCAACCCGGCGGGCAATGTCGTGGTGGCCTCTGAAGAGGCCTTCCGTGCCGCGATCCTGGCGTCGGACGTCTACCGCAAGGGCGAAGACATGGCCAGCCTGGTGGGCGTGGCCCGCGCGGACGCCTGGCCGCTGACCGCCACCAGCTACGTGCTGCTGGATGCCGAGCCCAAGGACATGGCCTCGGCCGAATGGGTGGCCCGTTTTGTCTACTGGTGCTTCATGCATGGCGACGAGCTGACCCGTGGCACGGGCTTTGCCCCCTTGCCCGAGCGCGTGCAGGCCAAATTGTCCGGCCGCCTGCTTCAGATCCATGGCCCTGGTGGCCAGGTGCCCAAATTCATCAGCCCCTGATCCTGATGCGCCAGGCGGTGTAAGGTTTGGGGCTGCTGACACGACTGAATCGATGCGGCCCGTTTTGGGCCCCGATCCAGCAGGAGTTTGAGCATGGCCTTGATCCGAACCTCACGTCATTTTTCGCACCCTGACAGCGGGATGACCCATGGGGTGCCCAGCGAGATCACGCCGCGCGCGGTCTACGAGGGCCGTCGTGCCTGGCTGAAAGAGGCGGCGGCCCTGGGTGGCGCTGCGGTGGGTCTGCAAGCCGCCTCCGGCTTGTGGCTGAGCGGCGAGGCCGAGGCGGCCACGGCGGCGGCTCCGCTCGTGGCGCGACCGGGCGTGCTGGCACCCTTGCCGGGTGTGCGCAGCACGGTGGCAGGGGCCTACGCCATGGACAAAGTCACGCCCTACGAGAAGGTCACCCGCTACAACAACTTCTACGAGTTCGGCACCGACAAGGAAGCGCCCTGGCACAACGCCGGCACGCTCAAGCCTCGTCCCTGGACCTTGAGCATCGAAGGCGAGGTGGGCAAGCCCCTGAAGCTCGGCCTGGATGACTTGCTCAAGCTGGGCGCCATGGAAGAGCGCATCTACCGCCTGCGTTGTGTGGAGGGGTGGTCCATGGTGATCCCGTGGGTGGGTTATTCGCTGTCGACGCTGATACAGCGCGCGGCACCCACCAGTCGCGCCAAGTACGTCGAGTTCATCAGCCTGGCTGATGAAAAGCAGATGCCCGGCGTGCGGTCTGGCGTGCTGGACTGGCCTTATGTGGAAGGCCTGCGCATCGACGAGGCCATGCACCCGCTGACCATGATGGCCTTTGGCCTGTATGGCGAGGTGCTGCCCAACCAGAACGGTGCCCCGCTGCGCCTGGTTGTGCCCTGGAAATACGGTTTCAAGAGCGCCAAGTCGATCGTCAAGATCCGCCTGGTCGACAAGGAGCCCGTGTCATCGTGGACCAAGGCCAATGCCCGTGAATACGGCTTTTATTCGAACGTGAACCCGACGGTGGACCATCCGCGCTGGAGCCAGGCCACCGAGCGGCGCCTGGGTGAGGGCGGTTTCTTTGCGCCCCGCAAGACAACCCTGATGTTCAATGGCTACGAGGCCCAGGTGGGGCAACTCTATGCCGGCATGGATTTGAAGAAGTACTACTGATGCAACTGTCTCTTGTGAACCAGTGGCTGCTCAAGCCCTGGGTGAAGCCCCTGCTGTGGCTGCTGTGTGCCGTGCCCTTTGCCGGCCTGATGGTGGGCCTGGCCACCGACCAGTTGGGCGCCAACCCTGCCGAGAAACTGATCCGCGAAACCGGTGAGTGGACGCTGCGCTGGTTGTGGCTGACGCTGGCCGTCTCGCCCCTGCGTGAGGCGGCGTCCCTGCCGGCCTTGTTGCGCTACCGCCGCTCGCTGGGCGTGACGGTATTCGTGTACGCGGTGCTGCACTTCCTGGCCTATGCCTGGCTGGACAAGGGCCTGGTGCTCGACGACATCATCAAGGATGTCTACAAGCGCAACTTCATCCTGGTGGGGGTGGCGGCGCTGGTGCTGATGACCCCGCTGGCCTTGACCTCGTTCAACGCGGCCATCCGCAAGCTGGGCGGCAAGCGCTGGCAGGCGCTGCACAAGCTGGTCTACGCCGTGGCCTTGCTCGGCCTGCTGCACTTCTACTGGAAGAAGGCGGCCAAGAATGATGTGAGCGAGGTCATGGTCTATGCCGTGATCCTGGCGGTGCTGCTGGGCTGGCGCGCGATGCGCAAGGGCGGGGTGATGGGCATGCTGCGGACACGTTGAAAGGCCACCCATGAGCATCAGCCTGCGCGAACTGCTGTCCATCGACCTGCCCATCCTGCAGGCGCCCATGGCGGGCGTGCAGGGCAGCGCCTTGGCCATGGCGGTCAGTGGTGCGGGCGGGCTGGGTGCCTTGCCCTGTGCGATGTTGTCGCTGGACGCCATGCGTCACGAACTGGCCGCCATTCAGTCTGCATTGGCTGGGCGCCCCTTCAACGTCAATTTTTTCTGCCATGTGCCGCCGGCTTTCGATGCGGTTGCCGAGCAGCGTTGGCGTGAAGCCTTGGCGCCCTATTACGCAGAGTTCGGCATTGACCCGACGCAGATCCCGGCCGGGCCGGGGCGCCAGCCCTTCAGCCATGAAGTGGCCGATGTATTGGAGGCGTTCAGGCCAGCCGTGGTGAGCTTCCATTTTGGTTTGCCCGAGCCGGCTTTGCTCGAGCGCGTGCGGGGCTGGGGCGCCAAGGTGCTGTCTTCTGCCACCACGGTGGACGAGGCACGCTGGCTGGTGGCCAGAGGCGTGGATGCCGTCATCGCGCAAGGCGTGGAGGCGGGTGGGCACCGGGGCATGTTCCTGACGAACGACCTCAGCACCCAGATGGGCACGATGGCCCTGCTGCCGCAGATCGTTCACGCCGTGGACGTGCCGGTGATTGCGGCAGGTGGCATCGCCGATGCGCAGGGCGTGGCGGCCGCCATGCGTCTGGGTGCAGCCGGTGTCCAGGTCGGAACGGCCTACCTGCTGTGTCCGGAGGCGACCACCTCTGCCATTCACCGGGCTGCCTTGCAACGCGAATCGGCCCGGCACACGGCCTTGACCAATCTGTTCACTGGCCGCCCAGCCAGGGGCATCGTCAACCGCTTCTTGCGCGAACTGGGGCCAGTCAACCCCGTGGCGCCCGCGTTTCCGCTGGCGACGGGTGCCGTCGCCCCCTTGCGTGCTGCAGCAGAAAAACGGGGGCTAGGTGACTTCTCGCCTTTGTGGGCAGGGCAGAACGTCAGCGGTTGCCGCGAGGTGTCTGCAGCCGAGCTGACCCGCGATCTGGCGCGCCTTCTGGACAAGCCTTGATCCCCCTGGTCCCGTAACGTGGGCCCAGGGTGACAATGTCGCCCATGATCGATCTGCTGCTTCTTTTCATCCCCTTCTTCGCCCTGGTGCTGCTGGGCTGGGTCGCAGCACGCCGGGGCGTGGTGCCCATTGATGGCATCGGTTCGCTCAACAGCTTCGTGCTGTACTTCGGCCTGTCGGCCATGGTGTTCCGGCTCAGTGCCAGCGGCGCGTTGATGCAAGAGGGTTTGCTGGGCCTGCTGCTGGCTTATGGCTTGGCGGGTTCGGTGGTGACGGCGCTGGCCTTGATCTGGGCTGTGCGCGCTGGCCTGGTCCGTCGCGATGGCGGGCTGGTGGCCTTGGTCACGGCCTTTCCCAATACGGGCTTTCTGGGGTTGCCCTTGTTGACCGGTTTGCTGGGGCCGCAGGCCGCAGGGCCGGTGGCCGCAACCCTGATCGTGGACGTGCTGTTGCTCAGCTCACTCTGCCTGGCCTGGGCGCATTCGCATGCGGCGCAGGATGCGCCCGGTGACGATCCGCAGGAGGTGTGGCACGCGGTGCAGGCCTCGCTCAAAGGGGCGTTGCGCAACCCGCTGTTGTGGTCCATGGCCGTGGGCATGGCGTTCGCGGCGCTGCATTGGCATCTGCCCAAGCCGGTGGACGAGACCGTGCGCCTGTTGGGCCTGTCGGCCACGCCCACGGCCTTGTTCACACTGGGGGCCATCCTGGCGCGTGCGCAGATGCAGCCTTTGCATGTGGAGGTGGCCATGCCGGGCATCCAGGTGCCGGCTGTGCTCAAACTGGCGGTTCACCCGATGCTGGTCTGCGCACTGGGCTGGGGGCTGCATCGTGCGGGTGTGACCCTGACCGACGCAGGCCTGCTGACGGTGACCATGGCCGCGGCCTTGCCTTCGGCCAGCAATGTGTCGATGCTGGCCGAGCGTGAAGGGGCCAACACCACGCTGGTGGCACGCGTCATCTTGTGGACCACGGCTTGCGCGCTGGTCACGGTGGCCTTGTGGGCGCACCTGCTGGGTGTTCAGGCCGCGCTGGCCACCACCTGATTGCGGCCGGCCACCTTGCCCTGATAGAGGGCGGTGTCGGCGCGGTTGATGGGCGCATCCACGACTTCGTCGTTCTGGTGGGTGCTCACCCCAAAGGTCATGCTGACCTTGATCTGTTTGCCGTTGAAGGGCACCTCGATGGCTTCGACCTGCTGCCTCAGCCGTTCGGCCACGCTTTTGGCCAGATCCAGTGTGGCGTCAGGCATCAGGAAGAGGAACTCTTCACCGCCCCAACGCGCGACGCTGTCCTGCTCGCGCAGGGCTTGTCGCAAGGTCTGGCTCACGGCCTTGAGCACCTTGTCGCCTGCCGCATGGCCGTGCTGGTCATTGATGGACTTGAAGTGATCGATGTCGGCCAGGACAAAGGCCAGCGGGGCCTGGTGGCGCTTGCGTTGCACGAGCTCGTACTCGGCGATCTCCAGCAGGCTGCGCCGGTTGAGCAGTTGCGTCAGCGGGTCGGTCGTGGCCAGGATGCGCAGCTCTCTTTCGGCCTTGGTGACCAGCTTGAGGTAGATGCCCGACAGGTAGGTCAGCAGCAGGAAGGTGACGGCGATGTTGAAGTAGCGCAGGCCTGAAAGCGTTTGCGCACTGATCACGTCCAGCGGCGTGAGGTCACGCATGGCATGGTCCAGGCCGATGTACAGCAGCAGCATGGAGGTGATGAGCACGGGCTTGAAGGCCTTGATCTTCATCTGACTGATCACCACGACGGGCACGACCACCAGCAGGTAGTAGTGAAAGCCGCTGTCCCAGCCGATGGCACGTACGGCCAGGATGGCGTGGGCCAGGATCTCGAAGACGATCAGGGAGACGGCCAGCAGGTTGAGCCGCTTCTTGAGGCACAGGTAGCTGGCCGCAAACAGGAGCACGCTGCCCAGGTTGATCCACGCCAGCGTGTGGGCGCCCAGGCCGTAGAACAGGCCCATGAACATCACATGGGTCGCGCCGGCCACGACGGCGATCTTGTACATCAGCCCCCAGAAGGCGAAAGCCGTATTGCGGTTGCCGAAAGTCTTGTCCATGTAGGGCTGTGCACGCTCCATCGTCTACGGTTATCGGCGTGCACCGTCGGGACTTGAGCACTTCTCTACGCGGCGATCGACAAGGTGATGTGGCCGGTGTAGCCCGCGGCCACGCTGCCGCTGAGGGTGGTCATCTCCAGGGTGACGCCGTCGCTGAACACGTTGTCGGTGGCGAAGCTGATCTTGCCCAGGTTGGTGAGGCTGGCGCTGTAGCCGCTGGCGTTGGTGTAGACCTCGGTGCAGGTGCTGACCGGAAATGCCAGTTGCGTGGTCTTGAGCTTGTTGGAAAAGCTCGTGGCCGTGGTCAGGCTGCGGTAGATCTCCAGGTGCATGTGCGGCATGCGGCCGTCATAACAGCCAGGGAAGACCGTGGTGAAGGTGACGTTGCCGCTGGCATCGGTGGCCTGTACGCCGCGCAGGTAGTTCTGGTCGGTGACACCGCTGGAGTACAGCGAGTACTTGCCGTCGCGGTTGCAATGCCACAGGTAGATGGCATAGCCCTCCAGCGAGGCGCAGGCCGCATTGGTATTGGTGAGCTGGATGGTCAGAACCAGCGGCACACCGGCGGCCGTGCCGCTGGCGCCATCGATGCTGCTGCGGATGTCGCTGCGCACGATGCTGGCCAGGGCCAGGACGTTGCTGGTGGCGCCGTTGCTGGTGTTGGAGCCGTCGCCGGGGTAGGGCCCGGCGGTTTCCTCCGGGGCCACCGAGCAGGTGTTGACCGACGTGCCGCCGGTGCTGGTGCTGGACGTGGTGTCAGTGCTGGAGCCGCTGCTCGTGGTGGCGCCCGTCGTGGTGCCTGTGCTGCCCGCGTCACCGCCGCCGCCACAGCCAACCAGAGGCAGGGCTGCGGTGGCCGTCAAGGTGCCTACGCTGCCCAGCCAGCGCAGCATCTGGCGACGCTCCTGTTGCTGGGCCAGTGCGCGCAGATCGTGTTCAAGTCCGTGTGGGTGCATGGTCGGGCGGGGCATGGTGTGGTGGTGGTGCCATGCTGCCTGCCGCATGCTGCTGCTTCGTGTGCGCTTTTTGTCGGCGCTGACACATTGGTGTGTCAGCGGCGGTGCAGCACCCCCTTGAGCGCCACACCGGTGTGCGTCTTCTTCGCGACGATGTGATCGGGCGTGCCTTCGCCCGCGACCTTGCCACCACCGGTGCCGCCTTCAGGGCCCATGTCGATGATCCAGTCGGCTTCGGCGATCACGTCCAGATCGTGCTCGATCACGACCACGCTGTGGCCGCCATCCACCAGCCTGTGCAGCACGCGGATGAGTTTTTCCACGTCGGCCAGGTGCAGGCCCACCGTGGGTTCATCCAGCACATACAGGGTGTGCGGCGCCTTGTTGCCGCGGCGGGTGATGTCGTCGCGCACCTTGCTGAGCTCGGTCACCAGCTTGATGCGCTGGGCTTCACCGCCCGACAAGGTGGGTGAGGGCTGGCCCAGTGTCAGGTAGCCCAGGCCCACGTCCTGCAGCAGCTTGAGTGGGTGTGCGATGGAGGGCATGGTGGCGAAGAACTCGACGGCCTCGTCCACCTCCATCTTGAGCACGTCACCGATGTGCTTGCCGCGCCAGGTGGCGGCCAGCGTCTCGGGGTTGAAGCGCATGCCGTTGCAGGTGTCGCAGTGCACCTTCACATCGGGCAGGAAGGCCATCTCGATGGTGCGGATGCCCTGGCCTTCGCAAGCCGGGCAGCGGCCCTCACCGGTGTTGAAGCTGAAGCGGCCTGCGCCCCAGCCGCGCGCGCGGGCTTCGAGCGTGTCGGCAAACAGCTTGCGGATGGTGTCCCAGAAGCCGATGTAGGTGGCCGGGCAGGAGCGCGGTGTCTTGCCGATCGGGGTCTGGTCGACTTCGAGCACGCGGTCCACCACGCCCCAGCCTTCGACGCCATCGCAACCGACCCAATGTGGCGCGGTGTTGGCGCGCTCCTTCGGCGGGATGCTGACGGCCGCCTGCACATTGGCCAGCAGCACGTCACGCGCGATGGTGGACTTGCCCGAGCCGGATACGCCGGTCACGGCCACCAGGCGTTGCAGCGGCACCTTGACGTTGACCTTGTCCAGGTTGTGCAGGCGCGCCTTCTTGATGCTCAGTTGAGGTGTTTCTGCGGTGATGGCGCGGCGTTCACCAATGGGGTGGGCCATGGGCGTGCGCAGGCAGCGGCCGGTGACGGAGTGCTCGGCGGCCATGATGTCGGCCACCGTGCCTTCGGCCACCACGGTGCCGCCCCGCACACCGGCACCGGGGCCGATGTCGATGATGTGCTCGGCGCGCCGGATCGTGTCTTCATCGTGTTCGACCACCACGAGCGTGTTGCCCTCTTTGCCCAGCGTGTGCAGGGCTTCGAGCAGCAACTGGTTGTCGCGCGGGTGCAGGCCGATGGTGGGCTCGTCCAGCACGTAGCACACGCCCTGCAGGTTCGACCCCAGCTGGGCGGCCAGGCGGATGCGCTGGGCCTCGCCACCGGACAAGGTGGGCGCGGCGCGGTCCAGGCTGAGGTAGCCCAGGCCGACCTGTTCCATGAAGCTCAGGCGGCTCTTGATCTCGCTGACGATGTCGCGGGCGATGGTGGCTTCGCGGCCATCCAGCTTGAGCTTCTCGCCCCACTTGCGCGCGTCCTTGACGGACAGGGCCGACAGATCGGCGATGGACTGGCCTCGCAGTTGTACGGCGCGTGCCACCGGATTCAACCGGGCGCCATGGCAGCTTTCGCATTCGGCATCGGTCACGTCTTCCACATCGGGCTCGGCAAAGGTCTGCTCGCGGCCCTTGTTGTCATCGGTCTGCGAGTCGTCCATGACCTTGCGCTGCTCGCGGGTCAGGGCCAGGCCCGTGCCCACGCAATCGGGGCACCAGCCGTGCTTGCTGTTGTACGAGAACAGGCGCGGGTCCAGCTCGGGGTAGCTGGTGCCGCAGCTCGGGCAGGCGCGCTCGGTCGAGAAGACCTTGACGCGGCCCATGTGCAAGGTGGACTTGCCCGAGGCCAGCGCCTCTGACAGGCCCTCCAGCCCGGTGATCAGGTGGACCACGCCCTTGCCATGTTCCAGCGCGCTGGCCAGCAGTTCACGCAGGCGGGCTTCGTTCTCGGGCTTGACCACCACGTCGCCCACGGGCAGCTCGATGGTGTGCTCGCGGTAGCGGTCGATCTTGGGGCCGCCCGCGGTGCCCCAGCCCGCGCTGGGCAGGAACTCGCCGTCCACGCGCAGGTGCGTGAAGCCGCGTGAGGCTGCCCACTTGGCCAGCTCGGTGTAGATGCCCTTGCGGTTGACCACCAGCGGTGCCATCAGGCCGATGTGCTGGCCACGGTAGTCGCGCACCCATTGGGCCGCGATGGCCTCGGGGGTTTGCGGCAGCACGGCCATGGGGTGGCCGTCGGCATCACAGCAGGCGGGGTTGGTGCAGTGCTGCACGCCCAGCTTGACGAACAGCAGGCGCAGGAAGTGGTGCACTTCGGTGGTGGTGCCCACGGTGCTCTTGCGGCCGCCGCGTGACAGGCGCTGCTCGATGGCCACGGTGGGCGGGATGCCATACACCGCATCGACTTCAGGACGGCCTGCAGGCTGCACGAGCGAACGTGCATAGGCGTTGAGCGATTCCAGATAACGGCGCTGGCCTTCGTTGAAGAGGATGTCGAACGCGAGCGTGGATTTGCCCGACCCCGACACGCCCGTGATCACGTTGAACTTGCCGCGCGGGATGTGCACGCTCAGGCCCTTGAGGTTGTTCTCATGGGCATTGACCACTTCGATGCTGTCGTGGCCGGGGGCCTTGGCCGCGGCTTCACGGCGGCGTTCTCGGCGAGCCTTGATGATGGCTTGCAGGGATGTGCCGGCGTCTTCGCGCAGCTTGTCGCTCAAGCCCAGTTCATAGGCCGCTTCACGCTCCATCGCGACCACCGCTGCGCTGGACTCGGCCTCATCCAAGGCGGCCTTGCTGGCTTTGCCCTTGCCTTTGCCTGCTGTGCCTTTGGTGGCCTTGGCTGGCTGTTCTTCGCTGCCAGGCGCACTCAGGCCCAGCGCATCTTCGTATTCACGCAAGGCCACGCCGGTGGCCGTGTGCTTCAGGCGCACTTCTTCCGGCGGGCCATAGGCCACCAGTTGGCCACCGGCATCACCGCCTTCAGGGCCAAGCTCGATCAGCCAGTCGCAGGCACGGATCACATCGAGGTTGTGCTCGATGAGGATGATGGAGTTGCCTGCATCCAGCAGCTTGACAAAGGCCCGCATCAGCTTGGCGATGTCGTCGAAGTGCAGGCCGGTGGTGGGCTCGTCGAACATGAAGAGCGTGCCCTTGCGCGCCGTGCGCTGGCCCGACTTGCTGGCTTGCTGCGCGGTCTCGACCAGGTGGCCGGCGAGCTTGAGGCGTTGCGCCTCGCCGCCCGACAAGGTCGGCACAGGCTGGCCCAGCTTGACGTAGTCCAGGCCCACGTCGTGCAAGGGCTGCAGGGCGCGCACCACGTCCACATCCTGGCCGAACAGGCGCACGGCTTCGGCCACGGTCAGCTCCAGCACATCCGAGATGGACAGCTGCTTGCCCAGGCGCTCGATCTTGACCTCGCGCACCTCGGCGCGGAAGCGTGTGCCATCGCAATCCGGGCAGCGCAGGTAGACGTCGCTGAGGAACTGCATCTCCACGTGCTCGAAGCCCGAACCACCGCAGGTGGCACAACGGCCCGTGCCCGCATTGAAGCTGAAGGTGCCGGCGGTGTACTGGCGTTCGCGTGCCAGCGGCGTCACGGCAAAGATCGTGCGCACCGCATCGAAGGCGCCCACATAGCTGGCCGGGTTCGAGCGGGCCGTCTTGCCGATGGGGGACTGGTCGACAAAGTTGACAGCGCTCAGCCAGTCGGCACCGAGCAGCTCATCGTGCTCGCCGGGGGAGTCGGTGGCCTGGCCGAAGTGGCGCAGCAGCGCGGGGTGCAGGATGTCCTGGATCAGCGTGGACTTGCCCGAGCCACTGACACCCGTCACGCCCACCAGGCGCTGCAGCGGGAATTCAATGTTCAGGTTCTGCAGGTTGTGCTGGCGCGCGCCCTGCAGGATCAGCTTGGGCGTGTTCTCTTGCACGACGCGGCGCAGGCCCATGCCGATGGTGCGGCGTGCGCCCAGGTAGGCGCCGGTCAGCGTCTCGGCCTTCTTGAGGTCTTCGGGCGTGCCATCGAACACGATGCGGCCACCTTGGTGGCCCGGGCCTGGCCCTAAGTCGATCACGCGGTCGGCGGCCAGCATCACGGCGGGGTCATGCTCGACCACCACCAGCGTGTTGCCGGCATCGACCAGGCGCTGCATGGCCACGTTGATGCGGTCCATGTCGCGCGGGTGCAGGCCGATGCTGGGCTCGTCCAGCACGAACAGGGTGTTGACCAGCGAGGTGCCCAGGGCCGTGGTCAGGTTGATGCGTTGCACTTCACCGCCCGACAGGGTGCGGCTCTGGCGGTCCAGCGTCAGGTAGCCCAGGCCGACATCGACCAGGTACTTCAGCCGCGTGCGGATCT
This sequence comes from Aquabacterium sp., assembly GCF_016195855.1. Lineage (GTDB taxonomy): Bacteria > Pseudomonadota > Gammaproteobacteria > Burkholderiales > Burkholderiaceae_C > Aquabacterium. Next base: position 909,087 of record NZ_JACPYU010000003.1, on the reverse strand, counting down.
CATCAAGCAGCAGGGCCAGGGCGTCGTTGTCACCGCGGTTGGCCAGCGTCACGAAAGAGAAGAAGCGCTGCAGTTGCGAGATGGGCATGAGCATGACGTCATGCAGGCTCAGGCCGGGCAGGGCGTCGAACACCGCGCGGGACATGCCCGTGCCATGCGGCTTGAAGCGCTTGGCCGGGGCCAGCACGGCATCGGCGTCTTCGCGTGAGCCCAGGCGCCACAGCAGCGATTCAGGCTGCAGGCGTGCGCCATCGCAGGTGGGGCAGGTGGTGTAGCTGCGGTACTTGGACAAGAGCACGCGGATGTGCATCTTGTAGGCCTTGCTTTCGAGGTACTCGAAGAAGCGCTTGATGCCGTACCACTGCTTGTTCCAGTTGCCCTTCCAGGTGGGATCGCCGTCGAGCACCCAGGCCTTGTGCTCGGCTGTCATCTGCGCCCAGGTGGTGTCGCGCGGGATGCCGGCGTCACCGGCGTACTTGATCAGGTCGGCCTGGCAGTCGGCCCAGGCGGGGGTCTGCAGCGGCTTGATGGCGCCGCCACGCAGCGTCTTCTTGCCATCGGGGATGACCAGGCCCCAGTCCACGCCGATGACGCGGCCAAAGCCACGGCAGGCCGGGCAGGCGCCCGCGGCGGAGTTGAAGGAGAACATGCCCGGTGTGGGCGCGCTGTAGCGGCGATGGCTGTCCGGGCAGTGCAGGCCGGCGGAGAAGCGCCACAACTCAGGATCACCATCATCTTCAGGCAAGGCATACACGGTGATGTGGCCGCTGCCACGTTTGAAGGCCACTTCCAGGGCCTCCATGACGCGGGGGCGGTCCAGATCGGCGCCGGTGGGATCGGCACCGATGCGGAAGCGGTCGGCCACCACGTCCAGCACCAGGCGTTCGTCCGAGGCGATGTCGGCGCTGGCTTCATCCTTGGCTTTCTTGCCGGCTGCCTTGCTGGCTTTCTTGGCCGCGGCCTTCTTCTTGGCGGGCTGGGCATCGCCTTCGGCCTCGACCGCCGCCGCTGCCTGCGATGCCGTCAGCGCGGCGGAGGGCAGCAGGCTGGCCTTGACCACACGCTGCGCCTGGATGCGCGAAAAGCCGCTGGCCGACAGCCATTCCTGCATCTGCTCGGGCGTGGTGTTGGCGGGCAGTTCTGCACCAAAGGTGATCACCACGCGGCGCCCACCGGGTGTGGCCGCGCAACGTCCGAGCAGTTCTTCAAACACCGATTGCGGCGTGTCTTCGCGCACCAGCAGGCCGGTGTCCTGGTCGAACAACTGTGCGGCGCGGGCAAACAGCAGCTTGAGGTGGTCGTTGAGCTCCGTCATCGTGCCGACCGTCGAGCGCGAGGTGCGCACGGGGTTGGTCTGGTCGATGGCGATGGCCGGGGGCACGCCTTCCACTCGGTCCACGGCGGGGCGGTCCATGCGGTCGAGGAACTGGCGCGCGTAGGCGCTGAAGGTCTCGACGTAGCGACGCTGACCCTCTGCATACAAGGTATCGAATACCAGCGAGGATTTGCCCGAACCGCTGGGGCCGGTCACCACGGTCAGCTCACCCGTGCGGATGTCCAGATCGAGGTTTTTGAGGTTGTGCTGGCGGGCACCGCGTATGCGGATATCGGACATGGGACACCTTGCGCTGGAGAACCGCTGCAGAAGGATGCCCGCAGCAGACGGAGCGCAAACATTCTAGAGACGGATTCATGACGGCGCGGGCGAAAGGGCATCAATACCTTGTCCGAATGCCTGGGTTGAGCCGGGTTTGTTACGTCTTATCGCTCAAGTCTCCGTCTCAAGCGACGTAAAGCCCTTTGTAGCGGGGCATGACAAATGCCCGGGTGCCAGCAGGCACCCCGCCTTGCGTCAAGCGCGCTGCTGTCGACGCACCGCATGAGCCGGAGGTGTCGTCCAGCCGGCTTCTGCATTTTTTGAAGAGCAACCCGAGGAGCCTGACGTGATATCGACCTGGATCGCCAATCTGCCACTGCGCCACAAGTTCATCTTGTTGAGCATCGTGGCTTTGCTGATGGCGGGCGCGCCTTCGGCACTTGTGCTGAGCGAATCGGTCGCCAACCTTCAAGCACTGAAGGACGAGGACAAGGGGCTGGCGCCTTCCAAGGCCATGCTCAAGTTGATCAAGCTGACGCAAGAGCATCGGGGCCTGTCCGCCGCCGTGCTCAGCGGGGACAGCAGCAAGCAGGCTGTCCGCCAGGAGCGTCAGGCTCAGGTGGATCAGGCTTTCGAGCAGGTGGCCCAGACCCTGGGGCAGCTCTCCGATACCGGTTTGAAAGACAGCATCAAGGCGCTGCAGGGTGAATGGCAAACGCTGGCCCACGATGTGGGGGGCGCAGGCCTGACCATGCCCGTGAGCGTCAAGCGCCATACGCAGTTGGTCAAGAGTGAGCTCATGCTGCTGGAGGATGTGGTGGGCGTGTCTGGCCTGGCGCTGGATGCCGATGCCCAGTGCTACTACCTGATCACCGCCGCCTTCCGCGATCTGCCCCGCTTGAGCGAGAAGCTCGGGCTGTCGCGAGCCAAGGGTGCGACCATGCTGGTCAAGAAGGACCCCAATTCCACCGAGACCCAGGCGCTGGCCAGCCTGCTCGATGGCATCCAGATGCATGCGCTGGACGTGGCGCGCGATGTCGACAAATCCGGCGTTCTCAAGGAGGGCGATGCGGCCGACTTGCTGCACGCCGTGCAGGAGGCCAAAGCAGCCCTGGTGCGCGGCCAGGATCTGATCAACACCGTGGTGCAGACGGAAGACCTGTCGGGCATGGACTCGACGGCCTATTTCCGTGACCTGACCAGCGTGATCCAGGCCCAGTTTGCCGCCAGCGAGCAGATCGTTGGCCACCTGGATGGCCGCCTGCAGGCGCGCATCGACGGCGAGACCCGCCAGGTCGTCCTGACCGCGCTGGTGATGCTGATCATGTCGGCCCTGGGGGCTGCGGTGGCCATGGTCATCACCCGCATGACGACCCGCACCGTCCATGGCGCCGTGAAGGCCGCCCAGGCCATGGCCGATGGCGACCTGAGCCAGTCCATGCATTCCGAGCAGCGCGACGAGATCGGGCAACTGGTGCGCGCCATGGGGGCGGCCGTGGCCCAGTTCAAGCACGTGATCTCCGGCATCAAGGACGCGAGCGAGTCGGTTGCCACGGCGTCCACCCAGATCGCACAAGGCAATCTGGACCTGAGCGCCCGCACCGAGAACCAGGCTTCATCCCTGCAGCAGACGGCGTCCTCCATGGAGGAAATGTCGGCCACGGTCAGCCACAACGCCAGCACGGCGCAGCGTGCCAATGAACTGGCCTTGCAGGCGGCCTCCGAGGCCGCACGCAGCGGCGAGACCTTCTCGCAAGTGGTGCAGAAGATGTCGGCCATCCAGCAGTCCAGCCACCGCATCGCCGAGATCAACGCCGTGATCGATGGCATCGCCTTCCAGACCAATATCCTGGCCTTGAACGCTGCCGTGGAAGCGGCCCGTGCAGGCGAGCAGGGCAGGGGCTTTGCCGTGGTGGCCGCCGAAGTGCGCAGCCTGGCCCAACGTTCGACCCAGGCCGCGCGCGAGATCAAGAGCCTGATCAGCGCCAGCTCCGAAAGCGTGGACGAGGGTTGTGCCCTGGCCTCCGACACCGGCGATTCCATCGAACGCCTGGTGTCGCAGGTTCAGCAGGTCAGTCAGCTGATGACCGAGATCGCCTCGGGCAGCGAGCAGCAGCACCTGGGCATCGTGCAGGTCAACCAGGCGGTCAACCAGCTGGATCAGACCACGCAGCAGAATGCCGCGCTGGTCGAGGAGTCCAGCGCCGCCGCCGACAGCCTGCGTGACCAGGCCCAACAACTGCTGCATGCAGTGGGGCAGTTCCGGCTGGCCTGATGCGTCGAGGTTTCATGTCAACATAGCGCCTGATATTTCAATTCAGGCGCTGTGTCCCACATGACCCTCAAACGCATCCTCATCGCCCTCGTGATCCTGATCGGCTTGCCCACGCTGTACATGGTGGGTGTGCTCAAGTGGAGTTATTCCACTGGCGAGCGTGCCGGCTGGGTTCAAAAGCTTTCCAAAAAGGGTTGGGTCTGCAAGACTTGGGAAGGCGAGCAGGTGCTGGTGACGCAGCCCGGCGCCATCTCTGAAAAATTCTTGTTCACCGTCCATGACGATGCCGTGGCCGATGAGATCAACCGCATGATGGGCCAGCGTGTGGCCCTGCACTACGAAGAGAAGGTGGGGCTGCCCACCAGCTGCTTTGGCGACACACGCTACTTTGTGACCAAGGTGGTGTCGGTGGAAGACGCACCCATGTCGCCTGGTTCGGCGGTGCATGCCACGCCGGCACCTGCTGCTGCAGCCTCCGTGGCATCCGCGGCATCGGCACCCTGATCGTTCGCTGCGCCAGCAAAGCAAAGGCCCGCTTGATGCGGGCCTTGTTTTTGGATGGCGATCAAAGCGCCGGGCGCCGGACCAGCGGGTGTCAGCGCACCAGCAGCACGGGCACCTTGCTGCGCGCCAGCACCTGGGTGGTCACCGAGCCGGTCACCAGGTTCATCAGGTTGCTGTGGCCGTGCGAGCCCATGATGACCAGGTCGAACTTGCCCTTGTCGGCCATCTTGGCGATGACTTCAGGCGCGTGGCCGGTCTTGGACACATAGGCCGTGGCCAGGTTGTGCTTGGCCGTGAACTTGCGGATGGGCTTGAAGATGGCGTCGGCCGTGTCGTCGTAATAGGTCTTGAGCTGGTCGGCCGGGAACATCGAAGCGGCGTGCGGCGGGATCATGGGCACCACCGTCAGCACCGTGTACTCGTGCTGGCCGCTGAGCCACTCTTCGTGCGTCGTCAACCAGGCCAGCATGCGCTTGGTGTAGGGGCTGCCGTCCACGGGGAGCAAGATCTTCATGAGGGTCCTCTTTCTGTTGCGGTGTCAGGGCGTTGGCGTAAGTCTAGGTCAATCACGAACTGCTCGACGAAGGTGTCCTGCTCGCCTTTGCTGACATAACCACGCGGGTTGGCGGCCACGCGGCATTGCCAGGCCTGGCCTTCGTGCTGACCCCGCTTGAGGTAGTCGACAGGGCAGTGCAGGTGGCCGTGCACCCACAACTGGGCATGCCGCAGCAGCGCGTCCAGGCCGTTGCAGAAGCCGGCGGTGCCGGGTGTCAGGCCGTAGCGGGGGTCTGCGCTCAGCAGGCTGGGGGCGAAGTGGGTGACCACCACGGTGTGGCCGTCAAACGGTTCGGCCAGGGCTTGCCGCAGCCAGTCCTGGCAACGCAGGGCCAGCTCGCGCATGGCCTCGGCCAGCATGGGCTCGCCGTTGAGCAAGGTGGTGTTCTTGCGCAGGTAGAAGTTGGCCGCGCGGTAGGCTTTCTCGCGCTGCTGCAGCTGGCGCGTCAGGTTGGATTCCTCGGCCGCAAAGGCGTCGAAGTCGCTCCACAAGGTCGTGCCCACAAAGCGCACAGCGCCGATGGTGTACACGGCCTGCTCCAGCCAGATGATGCCCAGCTGTGCGCAGATCGCCTTCAGGCGCTCGCGCGTGGGCGCGAACTCCAGCCCGTCGTACTCGTGGTTGCCGGGCACATACAGCACCGTGCGCCAGGGCGAATCAGGGCGCAGGGGCGAGAACTGGCCCAGGCCGAAATCGTCGGTTTCCAGGCGGCTGCCGGGCTGGTAGGAGCCAATGTCGCCCGCCAGGATCAGCACATCGACGTCAGGCGCAGCCTGGGCCTTGAACTGCGGGTAGCGCTCGAGGTGGAGGTCGGAAAGCAGTTGAAGACGCATCGGCGCAGAGCCAGCCTGTCGGCCGGCTGCATCAGGTCAGTTGGCGCCGTGGCAGTTCTTGTACTTCTTGCCGCTGCCGCAATGGCAGGGGTCGTTGCGGCCGATCTTGGGGCCGTCACGCACCACGGTCTCGACCTTGACGCGCTCGGCGATGCCGATCTGGGCCAGGTCCACCACGTCGAACACCAGGGCCTCGATGGCGTCATCCATGCCCTGCAGCGGGTGCTCTTCGTCCAGGGCCTTGGTCATGGCCTGCTGGGTTTCGTCCTGCTCGGGCAGGTGGCGCCAGATGGAGTCCAGCAGATCGGGCACGCCGGGCAGGGCGGCTTCTTCCAGTTGCGGGAAGTTGGCCAGGGCCCACTCGAAGCCGGCGGCCCAGTAGCCGATGCCTTCCATGGCGTCCTTGCCTTCCAGCACCTTGCCGTCGTCGTCCTCGATCAGCGGGATGATGGGGTCGAACCAGCCGTCTTCCAGGATGCCGCGCAGGATCTCGTCCTTGCGGCGGGTGATCAGGCTGATCAGCTTGTCGTGCTGCTTTTCGGTCCAGCCTTCGATGCCGCCCTCGGGCATGCCTTCGGTGCCGAAGATCGGCGGCAGCCACTGCTCGGGCTCCAGCAGCACGGGCTGCACCAGCACGCCGGCGAGGTAGCCGTCCAGGATCACGGCGTCAACGGTTTCAAACGGGGCCGGCACGGCGGCCAGCAGCAGGTCGATTTCGTTGATGTCGGCGTCGGTCAGCGCGGGCGTGTTTTTCATATGGGGGGCAATTTCGGTGCGTTGAAGCCTGCATTGTGCCGGGAATGTTTTATGCGTGGCGTCCTGGCGTCAGGTTTGCACGGAAAGGAGCTGCACCATGCTGGATACCACGGCGACCAAGTTCTCTCATGTCCGACCCGAAGACACCGAGTGGCATGGCGAGGGATTGCGCGATTTTTTCCTCTACAAGGACCTCGGGATCAAGGATGCGACCAATGGCCGCGTCATCGCGCACCTCGTCAAGGCGAACAGTGCGCCAGAAACGGGCACGGGCTGGCACCGACATGAGGCTGATTTCCAGATCGTCATCATGACCAAGGGCTGGGCGCGCTTCATGTACGAGGATCAGGAGACCCTGGTGAAGGCCGGCGACTGCGTGCACCAGCGCCCGGGCGTGCGCCACTACCTGTTCGACTACTCGCCAGACATGGAGTACCTGGAGATCGTCAGCCCGGCTGATTTCCGGACCGTGGACGTGGCACCGGTGTGCGCCATCCCCGAGTCCACACCCTGGGATGGCCCGGAGGCCTGAGGTGTTGCCGGCTCAGAACTCCACGTCCAGCTCGTCGATGTCGGCGGGTTCGGCCTTGGCGCCCTTGAGCCATTCCTTCATCTCGGGCTGGCCCAGCATCAGCGCGCAATAGGCCTGGCAGACGGCGTCGAGCTGGACGTCGTAGGTGGCAAAGCGCGTGCACACCGGTGCGTACATCGCATCGGCGACCGTGCGTTGCGCACCAAACAGGTAGGGGCCGCCATAGGTGGTGAGGCAGTCACGCCAGATCGCGGTGATGCGGTCGATGTCCGCCTGGGCGCGTGACCAGATCTTGAACTTGGGAAAGTGGTTGCGCAGGTTCATCGGCAGCGATGAGCGCAGCGCAGAGAAGCCCGAGTGCATCTCGCCGCTGATGGCGCGGCAGTGCGCGCGGGCCTTGGCGTCTGCGGGCAGCAGGTGCGCTTCGGGGCAGACCTCGTTGAGGTACTCGGCAATGGCCAGGGTGTCCCACACGCGGATGCCCTGGTGCTCCAGGCAAGGCACGAGGATGGAGGACGACAGCAGCAGGATCTCGGCGCGCGTGGAGGGATCGTCGGGCGGCAGGGCGTGCTCCACGAAGGGCAGGCCGGCGAAGCGTGTCAGCAGCCAGCCGCGCAGTGACCACGAAGAGTAGTTCTTGCTCGTGATCGTCAGCGTGGTCGTGGTGTCGGGCAGGGCTTTGAGGGGTGGGGGGGAAGACGCTTTCACGGCCGCCGGAGCCACCGCCTGGGCGGTGGGTTTTTTCGCCGCTGCCTTCTTGGCAGGTGCTTTGGCAAGGGTGGCCATGGGGTCTCCTTCTCTGTGGGTGCCGAGGGTGTACCTGCAAGAGACAGCAAGCGGTGTGCCATGCGGGCGCCAGGTGTGTGCCGGTGTGCGTTCAACAAAGTGTGGCTCGCAACTTGCAGCAGGCCTTGCAACGCCCCAACTGCGAAAGACCCGCATGCTGTACTCGACCTATCAGGCACAACACACCATGCTGGAGCCCTGGCGCGTCATGGCGCAGGGGCTGGCCGACTGGCTGCATCAGACCTTGCCACCAGGCCCGGCCGAGTCATCCATGGAGGAGCTGCTGGCCGGCGGCGTGTTCGCGCGCAGCATGGCCGCCGCCCACGAGGTGTTCGCCCGCCTGAAGCTGACCCACAGCCGCCCCTCGTTCGACATCGCTTCCGTGGTCTGCCAGGGCCGCGAATACGCCATCACCGAAGAGAAGGTGATGAGCACCCCGTTTGGTACCTTGCTGCGCTTTCGCAAGGAGGGCGGCCCCGAGTTGCCGCGCGTGCTGCTGGTGGCGCCCATGTCGGGCCACTTCGCCACCTTGCTGCGCGACACCGTGCGCACCCTGCTGCAAGACCACGATGTCTACATCACCGATTGGCACAACGCCCGAGACGTGCCTTTGCGCCACGGCCCCTTCGGCCTGGACGACTACACCGAGCACCTGATCCGTTTCCTGGACCGCATGGGGCCGGGCTCGCACCTGATGGCCATCTGCCAGCCTTGTGTCGCTGCCTTGGCGGCTACCTCGTTGATGGCGCAGGATGCCCACCCCGCGCAGCCACGCAGCCTGACGCTGATGGCCGGGCCGATCGATTGCCGCGTCAACCCCACCGGGGTGAACGAGCTGGCCACCAGCAAACCCATGAGCTGGTTTGAAGAGAACATGATCCACAAGGTGCCCTGGACGCAGCGTGGCTCGGGCCGCAAGGTCTACCCAGGCTTCGTGCAGTTGTCGGCCTTCATGGCGATGAACCACGAGCGGCACAAGAAGGCCTTCGAGGACATGTACGCGCACATTGCGGCCGGCGAGCACGAGAAGGCCGCGCCCACCAAGGCCTTCTATGAAGAGTACTTCGCCGTGGCCGATCTGCCTGGCGAGTTCTACCTGGAAACCGTGGGCAAGGTCTTCCAGACCTACGACCTGCCGCGCGGCGTCTTGAGCTGGCGCGACAACATCGTGGACCCCAGGGCCATCCGCCGCACCGCCTTGTTCACGGTGGAAGGCGAGCGCGACGACATTTGCTCGGTGGGCCAGACCGTGGCCGCACAGGACCTGTGCACCTCGGTGCGGCCTTATTGGCGCACCCACCACGTGCAGACAGGGGTCGGCCACTACGGGGTGTTCAGCGGCCGCCGCTGGCAAAACGAGATCTACCCCCGCGTGCGGGATGTGATCCACCAGACGGCGGCTTGACGCAGGCCTGATCAGCGCTTCACGGCTTCCTGCAACTGCGCCAGCGCCGTCGGGTCTTCGATGGTGGTGAGGTCCCCCGTGTCGCGGCCTTCGCACACGGCCTGGATGGCACGGCGCAGCAGCTTGCCCGAGCGGGTCTTGGGCAGCACATTGACGAAGTGCACGCGGGCGGGGCGGCCCACGGCGCCGATCTGCTGGTCCACCGTGGCCATGATCTCGGCTTCCAGGGCCTTGCGGCCGGCCTCATCGGCCACACGGCTGGCATCGCGTGGCACCACGAAGGCGCGCGCCACCTGGCCCTTGAGCTCATCGGCCACGCCCACCACCGCCACTTCGGCCACGGCCGGGTGGCTGCTCACAGCCTCTTCGATCTCGCGTGTGCCCAGGCGGTGGCCGGCAACATTGATCACGTCGTCGGTGCGGCCCAGGATGAAGTAGTAGCCGTCCTCGTCGCGGATGCCCCAGTCGAAGGTGTTGTAGACCTGCTTGTTCTTGAAGGTACTCCAGTAGGTTTTGACGAAGCGTTCGTCGTCACCCCAGATGGTCTGCATGCAGCCCGGTGGCAGCGGGCCTTCGATGGTCAGCACGCCCTTCTGATTGGGCTGGGTCAACTCTTCGCCCGTGAGGTCGTCCAGCAGCTTGACCTGGTAGCCGGGCATGGGTACGCCCGGTGAGCCCAGGCGCGGCTTGGCATCCGGGTCCACGCCGCGCGCCAGGCTCAGGATGGGCCAGCCGGTTTCGGTCTGCCAGTAGTTGTCGATGATGGGTTTGCCAATGGCCTCGCCGATCCAGCGGGCGGTGGGCTCGTCCAGCGGCTCACCTGCCAGGAACAGGTGCTTGAGGCTGGACAGGTCGTGGCGCTTGAGGCAATCGGGGTCCTGCTTCTTGAGCACGCGGATGGCCGTGGGCGCCGAGAACATCACGCTGACCTGGTACTTCTCGACCAGGGACCACCAGATGGCGGCGTCAGGCCGAATCGGCAGGCCTTCGTAGATGATGGTGCTCATGCCGGCCAGCAGGGGGCCATAGACGATGTAGCTGTGGCCCACGACCCAGCCGATGTCGCTGGTGCAAAAAAAAGTCTCGCCCGGTTTGCCACAGTAGATCTGGTCCATCGAGGTGGCCAGGGCCACGGCGTAGCCGCCGGTGTCGCGCTGCACGCCCTTGGGTTTGCCGGTGGTGCCGCTGGTGTAGAGCGTGTAGCTGGGGTGGTTGGACTCGACCCATTCACAGGGCACTTTGGCGTCCATCACTTCCTTGCGGGCGCTGGCGTAGTCCACGTCGCGCGGGGACACCATGTCGGCCGGGGCCAGGCCGCGGTTGACCAGCAGCACGTGCTTGACCGGGTGCTGGCACAGGCTCAGGGCCTCGTCCAGCAGCGGCTTGTAGGCAATGACCTTGCCGCCGCGCGAGCCCGCATCGGCCGTGACGACCACGGTGGGCTTGGCGTCGTCAATGCGGGTGGCCAGGGAGTGGCTGGCAAAACCGCCGAACACCACGGAGTGGATGGCGCCCAGCCGCACCGTGGCCAGCATGGCGATCACGGCTTCGGGGATCATGGGCATGTAGATCAGGACACGGTCACCTTTGCCCACGCCCATGTTGACCAGCAGCGCCGCCATGCGCTGCACTTCCACGAACAGCTGGCCGTAGCTGATGGTGCGTTCTTGGCCGGTTTCGGTGGAGACGTGGATCAGCGCGGGCTGATCAGGGCGGTGGGGCACATGGCGGTCTACCGCGTTGTGGCACAAGTTGGTCTTGCCGCCCCCAAACCATCTGGCAAAGGGCGGTTGGCTGTGGTCGCACACCTGATCGAATGGGTGCGCCCATTCAATGCGTTCGGCTTGTTCTCGCCAGAAGGCATCGCGGTCGGTGACCGACCGCTTGTACACAGCTTCATATGTCATGTCGAATCCCTAGAGCGTGCGTGCTGCACGTCATTTGTTATTTCGACATACTAGATTTTCCACTCCCCCCTCAAATGAGTGGTATCCCCATGAAAATGGGAATGACGCGGATTTTCGTCCTGATATCCGAGGGGGATGGCTGAAAAATGCCTAAATGAAGACAGCCGCGCGGCGCAAGATGAAGAAGCCGAAAAAGACCAGCGCCAGCACCACGCCCCATTTGAGCAATTGCATGGCGCGTTGGCGCCAGATGGCATCACCCGTCAAGGTGTGCAGGACCATGCTCACCACGAAGCCGCCGACCAGCAGCAGGGTCATCAGCCGGAAGACGGCACCCATGTCTGGCCGCGCTTACCAGGCGGGGGCCAGTTCGGCCATGCCGCGTGGGGCCTTGGCCTCGTCCTCGAAGGTGACGATGTCCCAGGCGTCCTGCTGGGACAGCAGGGCATGCAGCAGCTTGTTGTTGAGCGCATGGCCGGACTTGTAGGCCGTGTAGGCGGCCAGCAGCGGGTGGCCCACCACGTACAGGTCGCCAATGGCGTCCAGGATCTTGTGTTTGACGAACTCGTCGTCGTAGCGCAGGCCATCGCTGTTGAGCACGCGGTAGTCGTCCACCACGATGGCGTTGTCCATGCTGGCACCCAGACCCAGGCCGCGGGCACGCATCATCTCCACGTCCTTGGTGAAGCCGAAGGTGCGGGCGCGGGCGATGTCGCGCTTGTACTGGCCGGAGGCGAAGTCGAACTCCACGCGCTGGCCGGTCTGGTCCACGGCGGGGGTGGTCGAAGTCGATCTCGAAAGCCAGCTTGTAGCTGTTGTAGGGCTCCAGGCGCGCCCATTTGAGCGTGCGGCCTTCGCCTTCGCGCACTTCCACCATCTTGTTGATGCGCAGGAACTTCTTGGGCGCCTTCTGCAGCTCGATGCCGGCGCTTTGCAGCAGGTACACGAAAGCCGCCGACGAGCCGTCCAGGATGGGGACTTCCTCGGCCGTGATGTCCACGTACACATTGTCCAGCCCCAGGCCGGCGCAGGCCGACATCAGGTGCTCGATCGTGTTGACCTTGGGGGCGCCCGGATCACCATTCGGCGAGATGGTGGTGGCCATGCGCGTATCGCACACCGACTTGGGTGTCACGGGGATGTCGACCGGCTGGGCCAGGTCCACACGCCGGAACACGATGCCGGTGTTGGGCGGCGCAGGGCGCAGTGTCAATTCGACACGCTGGCCGCTGTGCAGGCCCACGCCCACGGCTCGGGTCAGGGATTTGAGGGTGCGTTGTTGCAGCATGGGCGCCATTATCGCTGCGGCGCAGCATGCTTGCCAGCGCATGGGCTATCCCAGGAGGCGCGGCCTACGCGAGCGTGGCCTGCATGGGGGCTCAAGGGCGAATGCGTGGACTATTCACCATATTCGTCGGGAAAGGCACCCGATTCGGGGGGCGGCGCCCTGATCGGCCGATAACTGAGCGTGAACCCGAATCTTGTATCGCGGCCCCCTCACGTATGCTTCAGTTGTAAATTAATGTTTCGCAATTGTTTCAAGAACCCATGTCAGTTGTCTTGCCCGCTGCCCGTCAAGTCCCTGCCTCTTTGAAGGCAGTGGGTGCCGTCCGTCCGGCGGGTGGACTGGGCCATTTGCGGGACAAGCTGACTGAGCAGGGGTTGGCGGGGCTGGTGTCGGGTGCGATGCGCATGTGTGGCGTCTTGTTGACCTGGCGTCAGCATCAGAGCCTGGTGAGCGTCATTGACCAGCCTCGGACCAGGATGGTGCGTGCTGCCTTCCCACGTGTGCAGTACCGCTACACCTTGCCCTATCTGTCCACCAGCCTGGACTGGGAAGAACGCTGGGCCGCGTTGAAGTCGCATTACGACTTTGTCAACAAGGTGTTTGCCGCTGATTTTTCCAGGCGGGTGATGGACGACAGCCTGGAAATCTGGTGCAACGAAGCGGGTGGCGAGCCCATGTCGGTCAGCCTGCAGGGCCTGTGCCCGGTGACGCGCCACCGCGAGGGTGAACTGACGCTGTGCTTCAAGCTGGCCGGTGTGCCCATCTACAAAATGTCTTTTTCCATCGTGCGCCTCGCCGGATTGAATCTGGCCGGTGTGGGCACGGCCGGGCGTGCGGCTCACGCCTTGTACATCGGTCGCGTCCAGGGTGTGTCTGGGGCCATGGATGCCATACGGCAGGCCACCACGCTGCTGGGTGACATCGCACCACAGGACTTGCTCATGTCGGTGCTGACGGGGCTGGCGGGCGCACTGGGCATCGATACGGTGCTCGGCGTCAGCGATGGCACCTGCGTGTCGCGTGACACCATTGCCCAATCCGGCAGCAGCTTTTGCTACGGGCAGTTCTGGGCGCGTTATGCCGGGCAGGTGCTCGAAGGTGGGCACCACCTCATGAGCCTGCCGGTGGCCGAGAAGCCCTTGAGCGAGATCGCCGCCAAGCACCGCAAGCGCACGCAGCGCAAGCGCGATTTCAAGCGGCAGGTGGCCATGGCTTGCGAGCAGGCCTTCCGGGCCGTGATGGCCTGAATCCCAGCGCCCGCGGCCGGCTTGGCTGCGGTGGCCTACAGCGTGTGGGTGCGGTCGCCCTGGGCAAAGCCGATGGCATCAAACCACGGGCCTTTCACGAAACCGATCACCTTGAACAGCTCGCCCATTTCGTGCTCGGCCACCAGCATCTGCATGGCCGCGCGCGATTTGAGCTCGGCGGCCGTGCTGGCCTGGCCGGTGCTGGCCAGGGCTTCGGCCAGGCCGCAGTTGGTCAGGAAGCGGCCTTGCGAGGTGTAGCCCAACACTTCCCAGCCGGCCTCCTGGCCCGCCAGGGCAATGCCCGTGAAGTTCACGTGGGTGGTGATGTCCTTGTCTCCCACCATGGCCAGCGGGTCGGGGTCTGCCGTGTGGGCGTGGTGGCACATGAGGGTGCCGCCTGTGCGCTGGGGCAGGTAGTACTCGGCCTCCGGGAAGCCGTAGTCGATGAAGAAGGCCGCGCCGCGTGTCATGCGCTGGGCCAACGTGGCCACGAAGGCTTCGGCCTGGCCGTGCGTTTCGGTGACGGTGCCCGGCAGGTAGACATCGTCGATGTGCTCGGTGGGGGGGCGCACGCCCTCGGGGGCCGGGCGGTCGGCCCAGACAAAGCGTTGGGCGGTTTCCGGCTCGGGTGACAAGGCCACGCCGCGCTCCAGCCAGGCCTTGCCGTTCCAGGTCAGCAGGTGCACGGGGATGGCGTCGAGCACCTCGTTGCCGATGACCACGCCGGTGAGCTCGTCGGGCAGGCTGTCTGCCCAGATCACCTTGTGGGCCATCTGCGGGTGGGCCTTGACGATGGCCTGGTGCTGTCGGTCACGCAGGCTGCCGGACAGGTCCACGATGGTGTAGCGCTTGATGCGGTCGCCCAGCTCGCCCAGCAGTTGCACGGCCAGCGCACCGGTGCCGGCGCCAAACTCCCAGATCTCGTCGGTGCCGGTGGCCTCCAGGGCCTGGACCAGCTGGCGCGCCAGGGTTTCGCCAAACAGCGGCGTCAGCTCGGGGGCGGTGACAAAGTCGGAGCCATCCTGCGGGCGGTGGCCCAGCACGCGCCGGCCGCCACTGTAGTAACCCAGGCCGGGGGTGTACAGGGCCAGCTCCATGAAACGCTCGAAGCGCATCCAGCCGCCACGTTCGCGGATTTCATGGGCAATCAGGTCGCCCAGCGGGTGGCTGGACACGGGGGCGGCCACTACACTGTGGTCCGAGTTCGTCGGGCGTCGCATGCCCTATTGTAGAAAGCTCATGTCCGCTTCGCCTGATTCTTCTGCCTCTTTGCCTGAAAGCCCCGTTCGCCGGGTCGCCCTGGTGACCGGTGCGGCCAAGCGCCTGGGCCGCGAGATCGCGCTCAAGCTGGCCCGAGAGGGCTGGGATGTGGCCGTGCATTGCCGCGCCTCGCGCGACGAGGCCGACCTCACGGCCGATGCCATCCGTGCGCTGGGACGCGAGGCTTGTGTGCTCAGCGCCGACCTGTCCGACGAGGCGGCTGCGCGTGGCCTTGTGCCACAGGCTGTGGCCGTGCTGGGCCAGCTGGACGCCGTGGTCAACAGCGCCTCCACCTTCGAGTACGACAACGCCGCCTCCTTCAGCTACGCCATGTTGGAGCGCCACCTGCGCGCCAACACGGCGCCGGCCATCGTGCTGGCCCAGGCCCTGGCTGAGCACGTGTCGACGCGGCAAGCGCAGGGCGCCGTGGTCAACATGCTGGATCAGAAGTTGTGGAACCCGAACCCTGACTTCCTGAGCTACACCCTGTCCAAAGCCGCGCTCGAAGCGGCCACCACCTTGCTGGCCCTGACCCTGGCGCCGCGTGTGCGCGTGGTGGGCGTGGCCCCTGGACTGACGCTGACCAGCGAATGGCTGCAAGGGGAGCAGTTCGAGCAGGCGCACAAACTGTCCCCCTTGGGGCGGTCATCCACGCCGCAAGACGTGGCCGTAACCGTGGCCTTTGCCCTGGCCAATCAGTCCATGACGGGCACCACGCTGCTGGTTGATGGTGGCCAGCACCTCCAGCGCTTCGAGCGCGATTTTTCCATGATGCGAGACGCCCCATGTCCCTGACCAAAGGCAACCAGATCCTCAAGCTCACCGGCCTGCGCTTTGACGCCAACCTCGGTGTGCTGGACCACGAGATCGGCACCCCTCAGCCCATCCAGGTTGACGCCGAGCTCAATATGGGCAGCCAGCCCTTGCTGCCGCACGACGACGAGATCCTCAACGTGCTGGACTACCGCAAGGTGCGCGCCATCATCATCGAGGACTGCACCGCGGTGCACGTCAACCTGCTGGAGACCTTGATCGGCAAGCTGTGCAAGCGCCTGATGGAGCTGCCCGGCGTGCTGGGTGTGCGTGTGAAGATCGCCAAGCTGGAGATTTTCGAGGACTGCGAGGTCGCCATCCGCATGGAATCCGGCCAGTGGTGATGAGGCTCGGCCCCGTCTGAGGGGGTAAGGCTTTCCCAATCGGGCCAGATCGGCGAAAATGAAAGGTTATGACCCAAGCTGCAAACCTGGCCGCACCGGCCCTCCATGAATCCCATCTGAGTGCTGTGACCCCTGAAAAGGAAGTCCGCATGGTGGACGATGCCCTGTTGTTCGCCCAGGCTGCGCTGGTGGTCGAATCCGGCTCACCCACGGCCATTGCCGATGCGGCCGAAGAAGCGCGTGCCAAGAAGCACGCCTTCGAGATGAACAAGCTCAGCAAGCGCCTGCACCGCGAAGTGGGCCAGGCCATCACCGACTTCAACATGATCGAAGACGGTGACAAGGTCATGGTGTGCATGTCCGGTGGCAAGGACAGCTACGGCATGCTCGACATCCTGATGAACCTGCAAAAGCGGGCCCCCATCCAGTTCGAGATCATCGCCGTCAACCTCGACCAGAAGCAGCCCGGCTTCCCCGAGCACGTGCTGCCCGAGTACCTCACCAAGGTCGGTGTGCCCTTCCGTATTGAAGAGCAGGATACCTACAGCGTGGTCAAGAAGGTGATCCCTGAAGGCAAGACCACCTGCAGCCTGTGTTCCCGCCTGCGCCGCGGCATCCTCTACCGGGTGGCCACCGAAGTGGGCGCCACCAAGATCGCCCTGGGCCACCACCGCGACGACATCCTGCAGACCATGTTCATGAACATGTTCTTCGGCTCCACGCTCAAGGGCATGCCGCCCAAGCTGGTGACCGACAACGGCGAGCACGTGGTGATCCGCCCCATGGCCTATTGCCGCGAGAAGGACCTGGCCACCTACGCCGAGCACCGCGCCTTCCCCATCATCCCCTGCAACCTGTGTGGCAGCCAGGAAGGCCTGCAGCGCCAGCAGATGCGGGAGATGATCAACGAGTGGGACAAGAAATTCCCCGGCCGCGTGGACAACATGTTCACGGCCCTGTCCAACATCGTGCCCTCGCACCTGATGGACCGCAAGCTCTACCCCTTCGAGACCATCAAGGCCACCGGCACGCCCGTCAAGGGTGGCGACATCGCCTTTGACGAAGACGAAGGCTGTGGCGACCCGAGCGATGGCCTGCCGGCCGAGACCAAGGTCTCGCTGTCGACCATCAGCATCCGCAAGGCCACTTGAGGAGGCGCGCATGGCCAGGCTGACCACGCACCTCTGCAAGCCCCTGGCCTGTGTGATGCTGGCGAGCCTGGCGGCGTGTGCCGGGCCGCAGTCGCTCACCAGCCAGGTGTCCAGTTTTGGCAGCTGGCCCGAAGGCCGCAAGCCCGGGCGTTATGTGTTCGAGCGCCTGCCTTCGCAACAAGCCCAGCCCGAGGCGCAGGACAAGCTTGAAGCCGCGGCGCAACCTGCGTTGATGGCTGCCGGCTTCGAGCAGGTACCTGAGGCCGACAAGGCCGACGTCACCGTGCAGGTGGGCGCGCGGGTACGCATTGATCAACGCGCACATTACTACGACCCGTTCTGGGGCCCTTACGGCCCCTGGCACCCCGGGGTGGGTGGCTGGTGGGGCGGTGGTGGGCGTGGCGGCCTGTCGTTCAGCATGGCCATGGAGCCATCCTATGTGCAGATGACGGTGGACCTGCTCATCCGCGATCGCAAGGGCAACCAGGTGCTGTACGAAACCCACGCCCGGTACGACCGCCTCGGCGCGGCCGACGATCGCCTGCTGCCCTATATGTTCGAAGCCGCCATGAAAGACTTCCCGTATCAGGCCGTGAGCCCGCGTGAAGTCACGGTCCTCATCCCGGCGGACAATCGCTGATCCAACAAACAGGTTTTTGAATGTCGCTTTCCATTGTCATCATGGCCGCGGGCAAGGGTACCCGCATGAAGTCGGCGCGCCCCAAGGTGCTGCACAAGTTGGCCGGCCGCCCCATGCTGTCGCATGTGATCAGCACCACCTCGTCGCTCAAGGCGGCGCAGCAAGTGGTGATCACGGGCCATGGTGCTGAGCAGGTCGAGTCCGCCATGAAGGCGGCCTTCGCCGAGGCGCCCTTGAAGTTCGTGCGCCAGGAGCCGCAACTGGGCACGGGCCACGCCGTGCAGCAGGCCGTGCCCGTGCTGCCTGATGACGGCATCACCCTCATCCTCAATGGCGACACGCCCCTGATCGAAGCGGCCACCGCGCAAGCCCTGGTGGACGCGTGTGCCGGCGAGAAGCTGGCCCTGCTGACCATCAACCTGGACGACCCCACCGGCTACGGCCGCATCGTGCGCGATGGCTGGGGCGAGCAGGTGCTGGCCATCGTCGAGCACAAGGATGCGACCGAGACACAGCGCGCCCTCAAAGAGGTCTACACCGGCATGATGGCCGCGCCGACCCGCCTGCTCAAAGGCTGGCTGAGCCGCCTGAACAACAACAACGCCCAAGGCGAGTATTACCTGACCGACGTGGTGGCCATGGCCCGCGAAGATGGCGTGGGCGTGGTGGCCGCGCAGCCGCGTGACGAGGTCGAGGTGCTGGGCGTCAACAGCCCGGCGCAACTGGCTGATCTGGAGCGGCGTTACCAGGCCGTCCAGGCCGCCAAGCTGATGGAGCAGGGCGTGCGCCTGGCCGACCCGGCTCGCTTTGATCTGCGTGGCACGCTGCAATGCGGCAGCGACGTGGACATCGATGTCAACTGCGTCTTCGAAGGCCGCGTGATCCTGGACGACGAAGTCCAGATCGGCGCCAACTGCGTGATCCGCAATGCCGTGATTGGCAAGGGCGTGGTGATCCACCCCTTCACGCACATCGACGGCGACAAGGACGGGGTCAGCGTGGGCGAGGGCTCGCTCATCGGCCCCTTTGCCCGCCTGCGCCCCGGCGCCGTGTTGGGCAAAGAGGTGCACATCGGCAACTTCGTCGAGGTCAAGAACAGCACCATGGCCAACGGCGCCAAGGCCAACCACCTGGCCTACCTGGGCGACGCCGAAGTGGGGGAGCGCGTCAACTATGGCGCCGGCAGCATCACCGCCAATTACGACGGGGCCAACAAGCACCGCACGGTGATCGGCAACGACGTGCACGTGGGCTCCAACTGCGTGCTGATCGCGCCCATCAAACTGGGTGACGGCGCCACCATTGGCGGGGGCACCACCCTAAGCAAAGATGCGCCCGAAGGTCAACTGACAGTGGCGCGCGCCAAACAGGTTTCGCTGTCTGGGTGGCAGAGGCCGCAAAAAATCAAGCGCTGAGGTGATACCGGTGTAACGCAGCGTGTTGAGCCGCTAATATCGTGCCCACACGATCTAGATTGCAGGACCCTCACGCCGTGAACCACTACGAACGCCTGAAAGTCTCCCAGGATGCGCCGCCGGAAGTGATCCGTGCGGCCTACCGGGCCTTGGCGGCCAAGTTGCATCCGGATCGCCAGCAGCAGGGGGGCACCGACACCGGCCCGGACGACGCCATGCACACGCAGATGGCGGCCCTGAACCAGGCCTACGAGGTCTTGATCGACCCCAAGCTGCGCCTTGAATACGACGCCACATTGGCCCCCTCCCGCCCGACCGTGGCGGAGCCCTCCGGGCTGGATGCCGCGGGGCCGGACCTGTCCAGAGAGCCCGCCGCCACCCGTGTGGACATGGATTGGCTCACACCCAAGGCAGCCGCATCCCCCGTGTACTGGCCACCCACCCAGCGCACGATGATGCTGGGTGGCGTGCTGGTGGCGGCCGTGGCCTTGCTCGGCGGGAGCTGGCTCTACAAGATGGAAGGGCAGCACCGCATGGAGCGCGCCCTGTCTGATCAATATACCCAGCCCACCACGCCGGATGCCGGCACGCCTGAAGTGACGGCCGTGGCCGCATCGGCATCGCCTGCCGACATCAGCGCGGCAGAACGCATCATCGAGCAGGAAGTGGCGGCGGCTGAGAAACGCAGCAAGTCTGCGGGCGGCCGCCGGCCTTCGGTCGAAGAGTTGTCGCGCATGTCCGACGAGGAGTTGCTCAAGGTCTTGCCCACGCTGGATGGCAAGGGCACCGCCGGGGCCGAATCGGTGGCGGTGGCCACGGCAGGCAGCAAGCGCGCCACGGCTGCGGTACCGGCGCCAGCACCCACACCGACACCACGTTCGGCCTTACCCTCGGTGCACCACCCGCTGGATGGCAAGCCCCTGGGCCTGCGAGCAGACATGCAGTTGCCCGAGGTGGCGCCGGCCCAGTCTGGCGGCAAGGCTGGCCGCTGACCTTCTGTTGACCCCCTCGCTGCCCCTATCGCGGGCAGCCTGATCAATCCTGGCGCCGGGTGGCCGGCAGGGGTGGCAGTGGCCATTGCGTGCCGAACTTGGCCCGCTTGACGGCAAAGAAGGCGCGCACATTGCGCACCTGGCTGTCCTGCGTGAACAGCCGCCTGGCCAGGTCCTGGTAGGCCGGCATGTCCTTGACCTGCACCACCAGAATGAAGTCCGGCCCCGGTGACACCCGCCAGCATTGCTGCACTTCGTCCTCTGCCAGTGCGCGTTGCTCGAACGCGTCCAGCGCCTCTTGCGTCTGCATGTCCAGGCTGATCTCGACCAGCGCACTCAGGCCCCAGCCCAGCGCATCGGCCATCTTCTGCGGCGACAGGATGGCCACCTGGCCTTCGATGTAGCCCTCGTCCTTCAAGTGCTTGATGCGCCGGTGGCAGGTGGCCGGTGACAGGCCGAGCCGCTCCGCCAACGCCTGGTTGGACTGGCTGGCATCGTGCTGCAGCAGGTTCAGCAACTGGATGTCGGTGTCATCCAGTGGAGACGATGGGGTGTTCATGTGGAAATATTATTTCAAATAATCGCCAAAGTTGATTGAATTTGTATTCGCGTTAGGTGGCGTGAATGATGATTCCAAAAATCGCCATAAAAAAGAACAACATTTCACGCCAACGCCGATAGGATCACACCTCATTGCACTGCACAAGCAGGAGTTGAGACATCTATGTGTGGCATCGTCGGCGCCGTTGGTTCGCGCAACATCGTTCCCGTTCTGGTTGAGGGCCTCAAGCGCCTCGAATACCGGGGTTATGACTCCTGCGGCGTGGCCGTGCTGCAAGATGGCCAGTTGCGCCGCTCACGCAGCACCCAGCGCGTGGCCGAGCTGGACGCGCAAGCCACCTCGGAAGGCATCCACAGCACCCTGGGCATTGCCCACACCCGCTGGGCCACCCATGGTGTGCCCGCTGTGCGCAACGCCCACCCGCACTTCTCGCACGGCCCTGGCGCCGATGCGGCCACCACCAAACCGGGCCGCGTGGCCCTGGTGCACAACGGCATCATCGAGAACCACGAAGAACTGCGCCGCGAACTGCAGGCCAAGGGCTACGTCTTCTTGAGCCAGACGGACACCGAGGTCATCTGCCACCTGGTGGACCACCTGTACGACGGCGACCTGTTCACCGCCGTGAAGGCCGCCACGCTGCGCCTGACCGGTGCCTACGCCATTGCCGTGTTCCACCGCGACGAACCCCAGCGCGTGATCGGCGCGCGCTATGGCTCGCCCCTGATCATGGGCGTGGGTGGGGTGGATGCCACCGAGCGCTTCCTGGCCTCTGACGCCATGGCCCTGGCCGGCGTGACCGACCAGATCGTCTACCTCGAAGAAGGTGACGTGGTGGACCTGCAACCCGGCCGCCACTGGATCGAGCACCGCAAGGCCGGTGACACCCAGCACACCCGCGTCGAGCCCGAGCAGCGCCCCGTGCGCACCGTCACCGCGCACAGCGGCGCCGTCGAGCTGGGCCCCTATCGCCACTACATGCAAAAGGAAATCTTCGAGCAGCCGCGCGCCATTGCCGACACGCTTGAAGGTGTCGAGGCCATCGTGCCCACCTTGTTCGGCCAAGGTGCCGAAGCCGTGTTCAAACAGATCGACCGCGTGCTGATTCTGGCCTGCGGCACCAGCTACTACTCGGGCTCTGCGGCCAAGTACTGGCTGGAGTCCATCGCCAAGATCCCCACGCAGGTGGAGATCGCCAGCGAGTACCGCTACCGCGACAGCGTGCCTGACCCGCGCACCCTGGTTGTCACCATCAGCCAGTCTGGCGAAACGGCCGACACCATTGCCGCGCTCAAGCACGCGCGCAGCCTGGGCATGGAGCAAACGCTGACCATCTGCAACGTGAGCACCAGTGCCATGGTGCGCGAGTGCAAGCTGCACTATGTGACGCGTGCTGGTGCCGAGATCGGTGTGGCCTCGACCAAGGCCTTCACCACCCAGCTGGCCGCCTTGTTCCTGCTCACGCTGACCCTGGCCAAGCTGCGCGGCCACCTGAGCCCTGAAGAAGAAGCCAAGCACCTGGCCGCCATGCGCCACCTGCCCGCTGCGCTGCAAGCCGTGCTGGCGCTGGAGCCGCAAGTGGTGGCCTGGGCCGAAGCCTTTGCCCGCAAAGAGAACGCGCTGTTCCTGGGCCGTGGGCTGCATTACCCCATTGCCCTGGAAGGTGCCTTGAAGCTCAAGGAGATCAGCTACATCCACGCCGAGGCCTACCCGGCCGGTGAGCTCAAGCACGGCCCGCTGGCCCTGGTGACATCGGAGATGCCGGTGGTCACCGTGGCCCCCAACGACGCCCTGCTGGAAAAGCTCAAGAGCAATATGCAGGAAGTGCGTGCACGCGGCGGCGAGCTGTATGTGTGCGCCGACAGCGACACGCACATCCAGGCCGAGCCTGGCTTGCATGTGATCAGGTTGCCTGAGCACTATGGCGCGCTGTCAGCCATCTTGCATGTGGTGCCGCTGCAGCTGCTGGCGTATCACACGGCTTGTGCGAAGGGGACCGACGTTGATAAGCCGCGTAACCTGGCGAAGAGCGTGACGGTGGAGTGAGGTTCTGTGTTTTGACGCAAGCGTTTTGTGCGCCAATCTGACTTGCATCGACTACCTTTCCAGTGCGCCAGACAGCCCACGCGGTGTACCGCGAGCCTTAGGCCGAACCCATGCTCATTCTTCCCCTTGGTACCCACCGTGAGGCCAGATCAAGCCCGCCGCTCTTGACGCTGCTGGTGTGTCTGGTCTGCATCGTTCTGTACTTTGTCATGAGCCCTGCCACGAAAATGGCATTTGCCTATGATCCGCGCACGCTGCATGTGGGGCACATGATTTCGGCGGCCTTCCTGCATGCGGATCTGTCGCACCTGCTGGGCAATCTCTTTTTCTTTTACTGCTTCTCCAGCACGATCGAAAAAGAGATCACCGCCAAAGGCTACGTGGCCATCTTCCTGATGTTCGCGGTCATCACACACGTGGCCTATTCATTGATGACCAAGACCATCCTTCCCTCCCTGGGCCTGTCAGGCGTGGTGTGGGGCTTCATGGGGCTCTTCCTCGCTCGCTTCCCGTTTCAGAGGGTCGACTGCTTTATCTGGTTCCTGTGGATCTTCCGGACGATCGCCGTCCCCGCCATCGTTTTTGTCCTCGGCTTTCTGATGATGGACATTGTGGGCTTGCGGCGCAATGAGCCGGGCATCAACCATGTCGCCCATCTTTCGGGCTTCATGGGCGGCTTGATTCTGGTCGGGTTCTGGGGTGTGCTGGAGCGTGATGGAGGATCGCTTGCCGCGCAGGCGCGGGCGCGGGTGAGGCCTTCGCGAGTGACCACGACCTTGCGAGAGCCTCGGCGGGGGCATGATTGGAATTGATGCGCGGCAGGAATGATCACTGGGCACCCATGAATGCCTTGTCGACAATCGGAAACTGGACGGCATACCGCCAATTCCAGGTCAGCACCAATTTGCAGCCAGTGACGCCTTAGAAGTCGCAGAGCAGATTGGTATGTGCCAAGCAAGGGCGCATGTCGATCATGATGCGCTGTCAAGAGCGCTGTATCGCCCCATACTCGGCGCAACACCGAACCACCTTTTGTAAGCCTGAGAGAAGCTGGACAGGTCACTGAAGCCCATGCGCTCGGCGATCTGGGTCAGCGACAACGTTTCATCCGCCAGCAACTCATTGGCCTGGCGGCCGCGCACTTCGGCCAGCAGCATCCTGTACGAAACGCCTTCATCTTGTAGCCGCCGTTTCAGTGTCCTGTCGCTGAGGCCCAGCGTGCGCGCAGCCTGGGGCAGGTCCGGCGTCATGTTGAGGGGGGCGGCAGCCAGATACTGGCGGACGCATTCGCCCGTACCCAAGCGGGCACGGCGGCGTTCCATCAATTCCTCGCAGGCTCGCTCGCACATGGCCACCGTGACTGGATTGGCTTGAGGCAGCCGCAGATCCAAGAGCTTGCGGTCAAATGACAAGCTGTTGCTGGCCGCACCGAACTCGGGGCGGACGCCTCCCATGCGCGGAAGGTCGGCCAACAAGGCTGAACCGGGCTGGATGGTGTGCTTGAGGGTGAACCGAGACAAGGTGAAGTCTGGTCCCAGCGTCTCTTTCATCAGCCGTGAAGCCGCTGCCACATCCCGCTCGACCAAAAAGCGCTGGACCGCAGGCTCGACGTCCGGCGCCTCGAACGTCACCGTGCACATCTCACCATCCAGCCCGCCCGAGATGCGGCAGAAGGCGAAGGTCAAAGGAATGAACCGCAAGGCAAGCGCCAAGGCATCGCCCGCCGTGGCGCTGCTGATCAAGCCCAGGCCCCACAGCCCGTATGACGCGAAGTTGTAGCGCATGCCGACTTCCAACCCCAGCCCCGGCTGCCTGCACGCGCGGATGAGGTTGCCCACCACACACAGTTCCTGACTGGCATCGAGTTCCATGGCCGGATCGGTCAGATCGATTTCGTTCAGGCGGGAGCGAACCAGGATCTTGGAGATGTCCAGCCCCTGCTCTTGGCCGAACTCAACCAAAAGCCGAACGCTCGCCGAACTGCGCTTGAAATCCCAAAAGCTCATGAAGGGTGAATACCAATGTGCGTGGCCCAAATCATAAAGCCTTTGTCCTTAGTCAACATTCTCAATGGCGGTGGTTTTGCGCATGATTCGCCCTCACAGAGCAGACCTTTCGTCGCATTTTTGGGCTTCATAACATGCAAAGCATCGGCTCGGACGCCAGCGCCACCTTTCACACCATCATCATCGGATCCGGCTTTGCGGGAATCGGGATGGCGGTCGCATTGAAGAAGGCCGGCCTTGGCGACTTCCTCATTCTTGAAAAGCAAAACGATGTCGGCGGCGTCTGGCGAGACAACACCTATCCAGGTGCCGCGTGCGACGTGCCGTCGCACTTGTATTCGTTCTCGTTCGAACCCAATCCAAATTGGTCCAGGGTCTTTGCACCGCAGGCCGAGATCCACCAATACCTGAAACACTGTGCCGAGAAATACGGCCTGCTGCCATCCATCCGCTTTGGCTGCGAGGTGGCTCAAGCCCACTACCACGAGGAACTCGCGCTGTGGACCGTGATCCTGGCCAACGGCCAGGTCCTGCAAGCCCGTTTTGTTGTCACGGCCACGGGGCAACTCAGCCGCCCCGTCTATCCCAAGCTGGAAGGCATGGAAAGCTTCCAGGGGCATGTCTGCCACTCCGCCCACTGGGACCACGGCCATGACCTGAAGGGCAAGCGCGTCGCGGTGGTCGGCACAGGGGCGTCGGCCATCCAGTTCGTGCCCGCCATTGTTGGCCAGGTGAGCAAGCTGACCGTGTTCCAACGCTCGGCCGCCTACATCCTGCCTCGCCCAGATGGGCCGTATGCGGGATGGCGCAAGGCCTTGTTCAAGATGGCGCCTTGGACCATGAAACTGCACAGAGCCCGTATCTATTCCCAATACGAAGGTCGGGCGGTCGGATTCACGCGCGTCAAGGCCTTGATGGATCTGGCGGTGGGCCTGCCGTTCAAGGCACTGCTGCATCGACAAGTGAAGGACGCCAGCCTGCGCGCCAAGCTGACGCCGGACTACCCCATCGGTTGCAAGCGCATCCTGCTGTCCAACGACTATCTGGCCACCATGGCCAAGCCCAACGTGAACGTGGTCACGCAGGGCATACGCCGCATCACGTCCGATGGCATCGAGACGGCAGATGGACAGCATCACACCGTGGACGCGATTGTCTACGGCACCGGCTTCGCGGCCACCGAATTCCTGGCACCCATGACGATCACCGGCCGGGATGGCATGGAGCTCAATGATGCGTGGCGCAAGGGCGCTCAAGCCTATCTGGGCATGACGGTTCCAGGCTTCCCCAATTTCTTCATGCTCTATGGCCCCAACACGAACCTGGGCCACAGCTCGATCATCTACATGCTCGAAAGCCAGATCGCACATGTGCTGAGGTGCATGAAAGCTGCTCACAAGGCCTGCGCGAACGCGGTTGAAGTCGATGCGCAACGCTACGCCAGCTTCAATGGCAAGGTGCAGGAACGCCTGGCCGCCACAGTATGGCAAGGCTGCAAGAGCTGGTACGTTGATGCGAACGGGCATAACAGCACCAACTGGCCGGGCTTCACCTTTGGATACCGTTGGCTCACGCGGTACTCGTCGCTCAACGCCTACAACTTCATCGAGCCTCGCCGCGGCGCTGGCAATGTGGTGCGGCATGCTGAACCGCCTGGCTTGCTGGAGTCTTTCAGGGCCAGCATGCTGAGGTCGCTCCTGCGCATGACGTTCAAGGCCTTCATTCGACCGCCCGTTGGGGTCGGTGCACAACGTCTCATCGTGAGCACCTTGTCGTACCTCATGCCCAGCGATCGACGCGTGCATATCGCGCGCCATGAGGTTGATGGCATGACCACGGAAGTGATCACCCCAAGACAAGCCCAAAAGAAGGGGGCAACGATTCTCTATTTGCATGGCGGGGGCTTTTGCGTGGGCAGCGCCCGAACGCATCGCAGCTTGACGACGCGCCTTGCCGCCACCGGCATGACGGTCTGGGTTCCGCAATACCGCCTCGCACCGGAACATCCTCAGCCTGCCGCTGTCGAGGACGCGCTGGCCTGCTATCGCACCTTGCTCAAGCGCGGTGTTGCGCCCCATCAGATCGTGGTGTGTGGTGATTCCGCTGGCGGCGGCCTGGCCCTGACATTGGCGCTGAGGCTGCGTGACACGGGCGAGCCCTTGCCCGCAGGACTGATGCTGCTGTCGCCCTTCCTGGACCCGACCTTGTCAGGGGGGACGATTCAATCCGCATCGGCGCTTGACCCCATGCTCAATGTGGCCTGGCTCAAACAAGCCGTGCGCTGGTATGAACCGGTCAAAGGATCGCACTTGCTGGAAGCGGATCTGCACGGCCTTCCCCCCATGCTGATTCAGGTGGGTGACGAGGAGGTGCTTGAGTCCGATTCGACCAGGTTGAATGCACGCGCGGCGCATTGCGGGGTACCTTGCAGGCTGGAGGTGTATGCAGGCCGTTGGCATGTGTTCCAGCTGCAAGCCGCATACCTTGCCTCTGCCACAAATGCGGTGAGCCGCCTGGCCACTTTCGCCGCTCAAAGAACGCAGTCGCAAGCACCTCGATATGCCTGGCACGAGGTCGAGGGCTGTCCCATCTCCAAGGCCATGGCGCTTTAACCGCACGCTCGCTTGCGTCACACGATGTGTGTGATGCAAGCGCCCATCTCACATCGCATTAATTTCGGAATCCCAAGTGAAGTCTCGCCGTTACCCCGATACCTCGCATGTGCGCCTGCGCGCAATCAAGTCCACTTTCACGGCGGAGGGCGCACTGTGCGGCGCCACACTATATGTGCCGCAAGATGCCGACCCCGATCAAGAGCTGGCCACCATCCTCATGCTGGGTGGCTGGGGCAGCATTCAGCGGGCGCTGACCTCGTCGTTCACTCACAGCTTTGTTGAGGCGGGCTTCGCCGTGATGGAGTTTGATTACCCAGGATGGGGAGACAGCGGCGGCTTCCCCAGACAGGGCATCAATCCGTGGCGTCGCACTCGCGTCGCTGATACCGCGCTTGCTCACCTGAAGTCCCACCCCATGGTGGCGGCGCACCAGATCACGCTGTGGGGCACATCCTTTGGCGGCGGGCATGTGGTGGATCTGGCATCTCAGCATCCTGAACTGAAGGGCGCCATCATCCAGGTGCCAATGCTCGATGGCCTGGCCGCGACGCTCGCCACGCCGCCTGTCAGGCTCATGAAGCTGATCGCTCTTGGCATGTGGGACCAGATCAAGCCTGGCGCGCAGATCTACGTTCCGACCTTGGCTCGCGAAGGCGAGTTCGCCACCATGGACCGCGATGGCGCCTGGGATGCCATGGAGATCGCACTGGCCGCCTGGAAGGACCGCAGCTACGACAACCGCGTTGCCGCGCAGTCTGTGCTCACCATGCCTTTCTATCGCCCGTGGCTGCGCCTGAAGGACGTCAAGATCCCCATGCTGATGATTGGCGCCATGGGGGACACCGTCGCGCCTTTCGTGTCCGACAAAGTCCGCCGCGTCGGAAACCCCAATGTGCAGGTGATCGAGATCGATGCCAATCATTTCGACCCCTACTTCGATCCGCTGTTTCCTGAAGTGCTGGCGCACCAGTTGAAGTTTCTTCACCGCTGACGTTTCACGGTGACCAGGAGGGAAAACCGATTCCCTCGTGAAAAATCGCCTTGACTGCGCCTGGCCGGGAGTGTGAAGCCACGCAGGGATTCGAGCGCCGACATACGGGGATGGCACGGAAAGGTCAACGGCGCTTGCGGGTCCCGGGGTGAGCGCCTTGCACGATGTCCCAGAGCCACCGGCCTGCGGGCATACCGTTTGCGCCAGATGCCCACCGTGACGCATGAAGCGTCTAGAGGCGTCGTCGCCCCCGTCGCTCAGGCCTTCACTTCGACCACCTGTTCGAAGCCGCCGAAGATCATGCGTTTGCCGTCGAAGGGCATGGGCGGGTTGCCAGGTGTGGACGGATCCATGCGCGGGTCTTCCATCATCTGCTTCATGCCCGCGTCGCGCGTGGCCTTGTCAGGCCATTCGACCCACGAAAAAGCCACCGTCTCCTCGGCCGTGGCCTGGACTGCCCGGCGGAAATCGGTGACTTTGCCGTCGGGGACATCGTCGCCCCAACCTTCGATCACACGGATCGCGCCCAGCTCGATGAACATCGAGTCGAAATGGCGCGCGTGGTCGATGAACTTCTGCTTGTTGGCGGTGGGGACCGCGATCACAAAACCATCGATGTATGACATGTCTTCGCTCCTGTTAAGTTGAACGGTGGGCGCGCCCGCCTGAGGGCACCTCGTATCCCTTCGACGAACGACGGGAAGCCAAATCGACATAGCGTGCCTGGCAGGTGGACGTGTGCCCTGCAGCGCCGCTGCAGAATGCCCGCCGGGTTAGCCGCCGCCAGCTCCCGCAGCATAGACGCCTTGGCCTCATCGTTCGCGCTGGAGCAGACCATCAATGTCAGCGTCAGGCTGATCTGCGGCATTCTCACGCTGTGCCTGTATGGCTCCTACGGTCAACAGCGGACATTCACCGCCGCAGAGATCACGAGTCAGGCCGCATGCCGACTGAGAGTGGATTGGCCGGCAAATCGACCACAGGCAGTGGGCGACTGGCAATCGTCCAAGCTTCTGCCCAAGGCAGGCCTAGCGTCACCAACAAGGTGGCTGAAATCTTTTCAGGCAGATCGTCGGGCGAACCAAAAGGGTCGTCTGCATGCTCGGACACGGTGACCTCAGCCATGAGTCCACCCAGTATGGTGCTCCCCACAGCGACCACCAGGCTCGCAAGGTCGTGGCAGACAAAGCGCTTGGCCTCAATGCCTGTCATCACGTCTCTGAGCAGATAGCGCCCGAGGCCTGCATGCAGGCTATCGCGATTGAAATTGGTGGCCAGCACAAACTTGCCCCACACGGGATCGGCCCTTCCGTGCCGCATCGTGTAGCGCGCGGATGCCGCGATCTTCTCGGCCGGGTCCGCTACCTGTTCGCCCAGCTTGTCGAGCGCCGCGGCATAGTGCTCGATCAACTCCTCCTTCAAGTTCTGGAAGATCGCTTCTTTGGACGGGAAGTAGTTATAGAACGAGCCAAAACCGACATCCGCCGCATTGGTGATGTCTTGAATGGCCACCCCGTCCAGCCCCTTGGCCGACATGAGCTGCAAAGCGGCACGCATCAGTTTGAAGCGCGTCTCCTGTCGCCGCTTGTCCTGGCGCGTTGTTGCAGCGCCGACCGACTCACGACCGGCTTCGTCGGTCTGCTTCGCTTTCCCGACTTTCAGCGCGTCCCTCGTCCGTTTGGAAGGGGCGTTGGCAATTCCTGAAGGCATTGATTTCTTGAGAGGAGGCATGACCGGAGTGAGGTGAAAGCGGCGACTACTGCCCAAGACTAACAGCAGCCCACAACCTGGCGCAAACCCTATATTGCGATAAAACTGATGAATATATCATTAACGATGATGCAATCAACTTATCGAGGTTTTCATGGGTTTTCCTGCTTTTCCCTCACGTCAACTCACAGCCGAAGAACTCCGGTGCTACGACGAGGATGGGGTCATCATGCTCAAAGGTGCGCTGGACAAGAACTGGGTGGAGATGGTGGAGCGAGGTGTTGAAGAGGCCCGCAACGCCCAATCTGTGACAGGCAAGTTCATGTCCCGCAAGACAGAGGGCTACAAGATGGACATCTTCTTGTGGAAGCGTATCGACGTGCTGCGCGACCTGATCTACTACGGCCCCTTTGCCCGGTGGGCCAAGGACTTGATGAGGTCCGAAGAGGTCCGCTTCTTTTATGACCAGATGTTCATCAAGGAACCGGGCACGGATGCGCCTACCCCTTGGCACCAGGACTTGACCTTCTGGCCCATTCGCGGCGAACAGATCACCTCGTTCTGGATCCCCTTGAATCCGGTGACGACCGAAAACAGCGGGCTGTTGTATGTGAAGGGTTCACACAAGTGGCCGCAACGCTTCAAGGCCTTGTCACCCGACTATGTGGCCGCGCTGATCGATGAAAAGGCAGACGACATTCCCGACATCAACGCCAACCCGGACCAGTACGACCTGCTCCACTGGGACATGGAACCGGGCGACATCCTGATGTTTCACCCCCTCACGCTGCACGGCTCGTTTGGCAACAAGTCCCGCACGACACCGAGGCGCGCGCTGGCGCTGCGCTGGACTGGCGATGACGTGACCTACGAGCCTGGCGCCAAGCGCATGCCTATTCACTTCCGACATGACGCCCAGCCTGGTGGTCCATTGAAAGGCGCGGCATTCCCGATCATCCTGCCGCACCATGATCCCGCAGAGCGTGCAGCGCGCGTGCAGATCGAACATGAGCAACCGCACAAGATGATTGGCTCGGCGATCCACAACGCCGTCTCCGCCGTCAAGCTGGAACTGAGCGGCAACAAGTCGACCATTGCGCCGCGCCAGACCTGGGGCGATCCCTCGAAGATCGGGCCGGCAGCGAATCAACAGACGAAGTAACCAGGGGCCTCTCAGATGCGAAAGATCTTTGTCGCCGCAGCGGCAGGCACAGCGCTGCTGGCGTACTTCAGCCTTTGGCCCGTGGACATCGCGCCCGTTGGCTGGGAACCGCCTGCCCAGGCACCATCCACTGCCGTTACCAAAGGCAGTCTGGCCTCAATCGAACGCATGGCCGCGAATCAGGGCACAGGACCGGAGGGCATATCACTGGATGCCAGCGGTCGGGTCTATGCTGGCTACCTGGATGGGCGTGTGGTGCGCTTCTCAAGTGATGGCCAACATGTCGATGTTCTGGCCAACACAAGGGGCCGCCCATGGGGAACATACGCTTCTGCAGATGGTCAGAGCGTGCTGGTGGCAGACGCCATCAAAGGGCTTCTGAACATCGAGGGAGGCCGTGTCAGCACGCTGGCAACGCAAGCGGAAGGTATTCCCTTTCGCTTGACCGATGATGTTGTTCAAGGCCCCTCACGCAAGATCTACTTCTCCGATGCATCGTCCAAATTCGGCATCGACAAGATGATGTCGGACGTGTTCGAGCACGGCGCGAACGGGCGCTTGCTGCAATACGATCCTGTCAGCAGGAAAGTCACCGTTCTGATGAAGGGACTGCATGTCGCCAACGGTGTCGCGTTGGCGCCTGATGAGAGCTACATCCTCGTGTCGGAAACCTTGTCCTACCGCGTCTGGCGCTATTGGTTGAAGGGCGCCAAAGCCGGCCAGAAAGAGGTCTTCATCGACAACCTGCCCGGCTTTCCTGACAACATCAGCTTCAATGGTCGAGACGGATACTGGCTAGCTTTGTATGCGCCCAGAGATGCCTTGCTGGATGCGTTGCTCCCGTATCCTGCACTGCTCAAGGCGGCCTATCGCATCCCTCAGGCGCTTCAGCCGAAGGCGAAAAAAGTGGCGCATGTGCTGAGGCTCGACATGAATGGCAAGGTGCAGGTCGATCTGCAAGACGATCAACCCACCGCTTACGCGCCCATCACCAGCGTGCGGGAATTCGACGGCACGCTCTATTTCGGCAGCATCGAGTATCCGGCTGCAGGCCGCATGCGTTTGCCATAGAGCCGCATGTGCTAAACCGCGGGTGGTCGAGCAGTATGAATACCACCTGTGAAGTCGTACGGCTGCAGCACCAAGTACAGCGACCATTCTTGCGCTCCTGTGGCCAGGCTCCAGGTCAGCTTCATGGCTCTAAGCGGACATACGCAGCCGAGTGCCACTGACGACAATCGCTACAAAGTGGCCATCTGCAAGGTCGGCTTAGCTTCAGTTTGGGTGCCGCCCCAGGTGATTCGACACAAAATGTCGACCCCGCCTCAAAGCTGAACTTGCTGGCCGCTCAATCAACCCGCAGCACTTCGAACTGTTGTCGGACTGGCGCGACTTGTATCGACACGTCATCACCCTCGCATTTACCCAGCAGGGCCATGCCAAAAGGTGATGCGCAGCTGATGACCTGCACGATCTGTGCGCCACTGACCAGCTTCATGCTGCCCCCATCCGGGCCGAGAAAGAGCTGTTGCTGCTTGTCGTCGGCGTCTATCAGGCAGACCAGCGCGCCGATCTGTATGCCTTTGCTGGCGTCGTAGGGGCTCGGGCGGAACTGGCGCCAGGTGGCCATCGCCTGGCGGATGGCTTCGGCGCGACGAGCCTGGCCGGTGGCCAGGTAGGCGGCTTCGAGTCCCAAGGTGTCGTATTTGTTTTCGGCGATGTTCTCTTCGTGAGTCGCCGTTTCATGGGCCATCCGAGCTGCCTGTTCGATCTGCTGCAGGTCTTCGGCGAGCCGTTCCAGCACCTGCTGTTGCAGCAAGAGTTTATCCATGATGACAGGCGAGTATCTCGAACAAGCGGGAGGAGGCCTTGATTATGAAGGGCGTGTACGGCAGCCTGGGCTTGGACATGGTGAAAGCCCGAGGTGCCATTCTGGCCAAGATGTGTACATTTGGTCGCATCTTGTCAGCGCGCTAGTCAGCGTCACCACCATGGCCTCCGACCGACACATCAACGCAACAGATCGCCGCAGTCTCGTGAAATCCGCCCTGGGGCTGGGTGTCATGGCCGTCGGCGGTTTGACGCCCCTCATGGGCAGGGCTGCCGCGGCGCCATCGCGCATTGACGTGCATGCCCACCTCATTCCTGACTTCTACAGGCAGGCGATGACGGACTACAACGTGGCAGGTGATGGCGGCATCCCTGTCCCTTCCTGGTCGCCTGGTGCCGCCGTGAATTTCATGGACAAGTTCGGCATCCAGGCGCAGGTGGTGTCGCTGTCGGAGCCGGGCTTCGCATTCCTGCCCGATCTCGCTTCGCGCACGCAAATGGCGCGGCAAATCAACGACTACATCCGTGACGGTCTCATCAACGTGTCGTCCGCCTCGCAGCTCTATCGACGCTTTGGCGGCTTTGCGTCCTTGCCTCTGGGTGACCCCGACAACCCCAGTGAAGTGGCCGCAGCCTGTGCTGAAGCCGTACGGGCCATCACCACGCTGGGGCTGGACGGCATTGGCCTGTACTCCAGCTACAAAGGGATCTACCTGGGGGACCCGAGGCTGGACCCGTTGATGAGGACCTTGAACGAGCTGTGCGCCTATGTGTTCATTCATCCTGTGGCACCGCCTGTGCGCCCGGATTTGTCCATGCCGAACTTCGTCCTGGACTTCCCCTTCGAAACCACACGCGCGGTGACCAACCTGCTCTACAAGGGCATCTTCCTGAGGTATCCCTTCATTCGCTGGCAGGCTGCGCATGCGGGCGGCACCATCCCGTTCCTGTCGTACCGCAGTGCTTTGCTGGCCCTCAACTTGAACCCCAGGAACAGCGCCTATTCCCGGCTCTTCTATGACACGGCCTTGTCGGCTGCACCGCCTGCGATGGCAGCGGTCCGCAAAGTGACCGAGGTCAGCCACATCTTGCTGGGCACGGACTATCCCTACGCGGGCATGGTTTACGCGCTCAAATTGCCTGGCGATCCCAATTCGGAGTTGAACGATACGTTCACGCCATCGGAGCGCCAGCAGGTTGACCGAGCCAATGCGCTGGCGCAACTGCCGCGCCTGTCAAAGCGACTTGGCCTGGGCTAGCGGCAGCGTCGTCTTGTCGCCGGACAGCATCGCCGCTCCCGCCAGGCACCAGGCGAAGATCAATTCGGCCTCGGCCAGAAGGGCTTCTCGGCGTTCAGGGGCCTCGATGTATGACAGACACAACTCGAAGGTTTGCTGGACGATGATCCTCAGCGCCAGATCCAGTTTGTCTGGCGGCAACGGGGGCAGACGCCCTGCGGCGCCCAGATCGCTGCGCATATCTGCCAGGATCTGATGCGTCCCTTGTTCGATGGCGGCTCTGGCGGGGCCCAAGGGGCCATGTCGTTCACGCATGGCCACCACAAAACAATCTTTGTTGGCCAAGGCAAAGTCCAGCAGCCAGCTGACCACCGTGCGCGATGACAGTTCATCGGGGGGCACCTGGCTGCGTGCCTGGCGCAAGCCGTTGCGAAGCGCCAGGTTGAACTCCCCGATGAGCGTGGGCATCATGTCACCCACACTCGGGAAATGCCGGTAGATCGAGTTGTGGCTCATGCCCGCCTCTTTCGCCAGCTCGCGCAGCGTCAAGCGCGCGCTCCCCTCTCTGGCCACCAGGCGTGCGACTGCATCCAGCAGCTTGCGTCGACCTTGACCGTACTCCGTTTTGAAAGACGGATTGGCAGCGCCTGCCGGCGGTTTCGATGGTGGCTTGCTGATGGACTGCCCGTTCTTTGACATGCCAGGGATTCTAGGATTGTTCACAAAGGCGGCGTCTGCTGCAGGTTGACGGTCTGTTCTTCCGTCAAATGCGCCGCAGGCCCGGCGTGTTCTCGAACACTTCAGCGGCCCACTCCACGAAGACCTGCACCTTGGTAGACAGGTGGCGGTTCGAGGGATAGAGCACGTGCACAGGCAGGGCATCGGTGCCCCAGTCCGCCAGGACCTGCACGAGCTTGCCGTAGCGCTCGTAGAGCTGAAAGGCGTAGCTGGGAATCTGGCCGATGCCGACCCCGGCCACGCAGGCGTCGCGGTAGACATTGGAATCGTTGATGGCCAGACCGCCTACCAGTGCCAGCTCGAGCCGCTCCTCGCCCTTGACGAACTCCCAATGGTGGATGCGGCCCTGCACGAAGTAGTTGATCCAGCGGTGCTGGAAAAGATCGTTGGGATGCAGCGGCAAGCCGTGCTCGGCCAGATAGCGTGGCGACGCACAGGTCACGAAGTGCATCGAGCCGATACGGCGCGCCACCAGCGACGGGTCGCTGACCTCGCCGACGCGCACGACGCAGTCGACGCCTTCACTGATCATGTTGATGGGGCGGTCGGTGCAGCCCAGTTGCAGCGCGATGCCCGGGTAGCGCTTGAGGAAGTCGGGCAGGTGGTCCTGCATGAGCATGCTGGCCATGCTGGTGGTCATGTCGACCTTGAGCGTGCCTTCGGGCTCGCGGTGGCGTGAGGACAGCGATTCGTCGGCCTCGCGCAGGTCGTCGAGGATGCGCACGCAGCGCTCGTAATAGGCCGCGCCGTCGGCCGTGACCGTGACCCGCCGCGTCGTGCGGTGCAGCAGGCGCACGCCGAGCTGGCCCTCCAGGTCCTGGATCAGGGTCGAGACGGTGGCCTTGGGCGTCAGCAAGGACTCGGCCGCCTTGGAGAAGCCGCCCGTGTCGACCACCCGCACAAAGGCTTCCATGGCTTTGATTTTGTCCATTGTTCAAGAATCTGAACAGTCATTTCGATTTATCGGAGTTTATGAAGAAATGGCAAATCAATACAGTAGAGCTTCGTAAAGCCCTTTCCATGTGACGACATGACTGTCTGACCAGGCCATGAACCCGACCGACACCTCTCCCGGGCCCGACGACCTGCTTGAATGGCAGGGGCACAGCGGTCCGCTGCAACTGCGCCTCTACCGGGGAGGCGTGACGCAGGCTGAGGCATTGGTGGTGTTCTTTGCCCCAGGTGGTTTTGTGGTCGACGAGCTCGATGAAGCCGATGGCTGTCTGCGCGTGCTGGCCAATGCCTGTGCCGTGAACATCCTGGCGCCCCGCTATGCCCTGGCACCTGAACGTCCTTTCCCGGCCGCCGTGGAGGACGCACACAGCGTGCTGATGCAGGTGGGCAAGCAGCGTCGCCAGCTCGGATGGTCGGGGCGACGCCTCTATGTGGGCGGTGTGGAAGCGGGTGGCAATCTGGCGGCGGTATCGGCGCTGGTGAGCCGGGATCGGCGCGGGCCTGGACTGGCCGGGCAGATCCTGATCATGCCCATGCTGGACGCGAACTTGCGGTGTCCGTCGATGCAGTGTGCGATGGGCGATCCCAGCAAGCGGGATATGGTGGAGGCCGTGACCCAGGCCTACCGCCGTTACCTGCCGCACCCCGCCGACCGTCTGCATCCCTACGCCAGTCCATTGAATGCCAGTCGGCTGTCAGGTCTTCCGCCTTCGCTCATCATGCACACGGAGGGAGATCCGCTGTCCGACGAGGCTTTGGCCTATGCCGCGAAGTTGCGGCAGGCCGGTAATGAAGTCCATGAGGTGGCTTTGCCGCCACCGCCCGAGCTGCACGACAACAAAGACCGCTGCGAACTCACGTCCGACGACCCTTGTGTCCTGGCGATGAAACGCTTCCTGGTCCCCGCTGCTTGATCTTTTGCTCCCCAGGCTGATCGCGCCCCACCGTGTCCGGGGCGCGACGGTGCCGTTTCGTCTGCATTTTTTCCGCGTCCGAGGTAACTGTCATGAACCTGAACAACCTGTCATCCCTGTTACGCCCGCTTGCCGCGGGATTCCGTCTGTCGCATGCGTCCCGTTCGGCCTGGTTGCTGGGCTCCCTGGTGTCGCTGGCTGTGATCGGTTCATTGGCCGGTTGTGGGCAGGGACAAGATGCGCATGCCGCCCCGGCCCCCGGTGGTGCGCCGCCCGCCATGCCTGTGAGCGTGGCCGAGGTCATCGCGCGCCCCGTGGCCGAGCTGCGCGAGTTCTCCGGGCTCGTCGAGGCCATCGACAAGGCCCAGGTGCGCCCGCGTGTGGCGGGCACGCTCGACAGCGTGCGCTTTCAGCCAGGCAGCCTCGTCAAGAAGGGCGAGGTGCTCTTCGTGATCGACCCGCGTCCGTATCAGGCCGAGATGGCGCGGCTGGAGGCCGCGGTGGCGAGCTCCAAGGTCAAGCTGGCGCTGGCGCAGACCGAGCTGGCACGCTCCAAGCGCCTGCTCGATGACAACGCGATCGCCCAGCGCGACTACGACGAGCGCTCGGCCAATGCGCGCCAGCTCGAGACGGCCGTGCTGGCCGATCAGGCTGCGCTGCAGACCGCACGGCTCAATCTGGAATGGACCAGCGTGCGTGCGCCCTTTGACGGCCGCGTGGGCAAGGCCGAGGTCACCGCGGGCAACCTGGTGGACGGCAACACCGTGCTGACCACGGTCGTGTCGGCCAACCCCATGTATGTGAGCTTCAATGGCGACGAGTCCATGTACCTGCAGGTGGGCAAGCTCGTGCGCAGCACGCCGGGTGCGCTCAAGCTGCA
Source organism: Aquabacterium sp. (assembly GCF_016195855.1). Taxonomy (GTDB): domain Bacteria; phylum Pseudomonadota; class Gammaproteobacteria; order Burkholderiales; family Burkholderiaceae_C; genus Aquabacterium. The sequence goes on along the minus strand of NZ_JACPYU010000003.1, from coordinate 871,140 downwards.
TGTGGGCCTGGCCAATGAGCAGGGCTTCCCGCATGAGGGGCGCCTTGAGTTCGTCGACAACCAGATTGACCCGCAGGCCGGTAGCGTGCGCATGCGCGCCGTGGTCGACAACAAGGATGGCTTGCTGACGCCGGGCCTGTTCGCCAAGGTCCAGCTGGGTGCGGATACGCACAACGGTGCGGCGTCGCCGCTGGTGCTGGAGCGGGCCGTCGGCACGGACCAGAACCGCAAGTTCGTCTATGTGGTGTCGGCTGCCAACCAGACCGAGTACCGCCCGGTGCAGCTGGGGACGAGCGTGGGCGAGTTGCGCGTGGTGCTGTCGGGCCTGAAGCCGGGTGAGCGCGTGGTCGTCGATGGCCTGCAGCGCGTGCGCCCGGGGGTGCCGGTGGCGCCGCAGGTGGTGCCCATGGATGCGCCCGCAGCGTCGGCTTCGGCCGCCAAGCCCTAATCCCCACGGAGTGAGGACATGAACATATCCAGAACCTTTGTGGACAGGCCGATCTTCGCGGCCGTGCTGTCCATCTTCATCTTCATCGCGGGGTTGATCGCGATCTTTCGTCTGCCGGTCTCCGAGTATCCGGAGGTGGTGCCACCCTCGGTCGTGGTGCGCGCGCAGTTTCCGGGCGCGAACCCCAAGGTGATCGCCGAGACCGTGGCCGCGCCACTGGAGGAGCAGATCAACGGCGTCGAGAACATGCTCTACATGTCCTCGCAAGCGACCACCGATGGTTCGCTGACGCTGACGGTCACCTTCAAGATCGGCACGAACGTCGAGCAGGCCGAGACGCAGGTGCAGAACCGTGTGCAGCGCGCTTTGCCGCGACTGCCCGAAGAAGTGCGCCAGATCGGCGTGACGACGGTCAAAAGCTCGCCCAATCTGACGCTGGTCGTGCACTTGCTCTCGCCCAAGGGCACGTATGACGATGTCTATCTGCGCAACTACGCGACGCTCAATGTGAAGGACCGCCTGGCGCGTCTGCCCGGCATGGGCGACGTGCAGATCTTCGGTGCCGGCGACTACGCCATGCGCGTGTGGCTGGACCCCCAGAAGGTGGCGCAGCGCGGGTTGACAGCCGGCGATGTGGTGGCGGCGATCCGCGAGCAGAACGTGCAGGTGGCCGCCGGCGTGGTGGGGGCACCGCCCGACACCAAGGCTCCGTTCCAGCTGTCCGTGAATGCATCCGGTCGCCTGAGCACGGAAGAGGAGTTCGGCAACATCATCGTCAAGACGAGTGCCGACGGTGGCGTGACGCACCTGCGTGACGTGGCCCGCATCGAGCTGGGTTCGAACCAGTACGCACTGCGCTCGCTGCTCAACAACAAGCCGGCCATCGGCATGGGCATCTTCGAGGCGCCCAATTCGAACGCGCTGCAGTTGTCCGCCGATGTGCGCAAGGCCATGGACGAACTCAAGAAGGACTTCCCGGCCGACGTCGACTACACGATCGTGTACGACCCGACGCAGTTCGTGGGCGACTCCATCAAGGCCGTGATCAAGACGCTGACCGAGGCCGTGGCCCTGGTCGTGCTGGTCGTGATCGTGTTCCTGCAGACCTGGCGCGCTTCGCTGATCCCGCTGCTGGCCGTGCCTGTGTCCATCGTGGGGACGTTTGCCGTGCTGCTGGGCTTTGGCTTCTCGATCAACACGCTGTCGCTGTTCGGCCTCGTGCTGGCCATCGGCATCGTGGTGGACGATGCCATCGTGGTGGTCGAGAACGTCGAGCGCAACATCGCCAATGGCTTGAGTCCGCGCGACGCGACCATCCAGGCGATGAAGGAAGTGTCCGGGCCCATCATCGCGATCGCGCTGGTGCTGTGCGCGGTGTTCGTGCCCATCGCCTACGTGTCGGGCCTCACAGGCCAGTTCTATCGCCAGTTCGCGCTGACGATCGCGATCTCGACCGTGATCTCGGCCTTCAACTCGCTGACGCTGTCGCCGGCTTTGGCCGCCACGCTGCTCAAGCCGCATGACGCGCCCAAGGACGCCTTGTCGCGCCTGATGGACAAGGTGCTCGGCGGTTTCTTCAAGCGCTTCAACCGCGTGTTCGACCGGGCTTCGCACAACTACCAGGGCGGTGTCCGTGGCACGCTGAGCCACAAGGCCGCGACCATGGGCGTCTACCTGCTGCTGTGCGTGGCGGCGTTCTTCGTGTTCAGGCAGGTGCCTTCGGGCTTCGTGCCGGCACAGGACAAGCAGTACCTGGTGGGCTTCGCGCAGCTGCCTGATGCCGCCTCGCTGGAGCGCACGGACGCCGTGATCCGTCGCATGTCGGACATCGTGAAGTCGGTGCCGGGCGTGAAGGAATCGGTGGCCTTCCCGGGTCTGTCGATCAACGGCTTCACGAATGCGCCCAACGCCGGCATCGTGTTCTACACGCTCGATGACTTCAAGAACCGCAAGGACCCGTCGCTGTCGGGCGGTGCCATTGCGGCCGAGGTCAACAAGCGCCTGGGCGCGATCCAGGACGCCTTCATCATGGTCTTCCCGCCGCCTTCCGTGAATGGCCTGGGCACCATCGGCGGCTTCAAGCTTTTCGTCGAGGACCGCGGCAACGTGGGCTACGACGAGCTCTACAAGGGCGTGCAGGCCTTGCAGATGAAGGCCTGGCAGACCCCGCAGCTCGCTGGTGTGTTCAGCAGCTACCAGATCAATGTGCCGCAACTCTTTGCCGACGTGGACCGCACGAAGGCCAAGCAGATGGGCGTGCCGCTGGGCAGCATCTTCGACACGCTGCAGATCAACCTGGGCTCGCTCTATACGAACGACTTCAACAAGTTCGGTCGGACCTTCCAGGTCGTCGTGCAGGCCGATGCGCCTTTCCGCAGCAACGCGGAAGCCATCTCGCAACTCAAGGTGCGCAGCAACTCGGGTGAGATGGTGCCGCTGGGCAGCCTGATGAAGGTGTCGGATTCGTATGGCCCGGACCGCGTGCAGCGTTACAACGCCTATGTGGCGGCTGACATCAACGGTGGTCCTGCGCCGGGGGTCTCCTCGGGCCAGGCCCAGGCCATCATGGAGAAGATCGCCGCGGAGACCTTGCCCAAGGGCGTGAACTTCGAGTGGACCGACCTGACTTATCAGGAGATCCTGGCCGGCAACACGATGATCTATGTGTTCCCGCTGTGCGTGCTGCTGGTCTTCCTCGTGCTGGCCGCGCAGTATGAAAGCTGGACACTGCCGCTGGCCGTGATCCTGATCGTGCCGATGTCCATCCTGTGTGCCCTGATCGGTGTGTGGCTCACGCATGGTGACAACAACATCTTCACGCAGATCGCGCTGTTCGTGCTGGTGGGCCTGTCGGCGAAAAATGCAATCCTGATCGTGGAGTTCGCCCGCGAGCTGGAGCTCCATGGCCGCTCGACCGTCGATGCCGCACTGGAGGCCTGCAAGTTGCGTCTGCGTCCGATCCTGATGACCTCGATCGCCTTCATCATGGGGGTGGTGCCGCTTGTCTTCTCGACGGGTGCGGGCGCTGAGATGCGCCATGCCATGGGCGTGGCCGTGTTCTCGGGAATGCTGGGCGTGACACTGTTCGGCCTCTTCCTGACGCCTGTGTTCTATGTGCTGCTGCGCAAACTGGCCATTCGCCTCGAAGGTGATCGCCACAAGGCGCCCGCAACGATCGCAACCGAACTCACTGGTGAGGTGTGAACATGTCGACACCCCGTATCAAACGAACAAGCCTGATCCTCGCGCCATTGATGGCTGCGCTGGTGATGGCCGGCTGCTCGACGGCGCCTGCCACGCCCGAGGCGCACATCACGGTGCCTGAGCAGTTCAAGGAAGCCGCTGTGGCGCAAGGCAGCTGGAAGTCGGCACAGCCCGCCGAGAGCCAGCCGCGCGGTCAATGGTGGCTGGCTTTCAATGACCCGACGCTCAATCAGCTGCAGCAGCAAGCGCAAGAAGCCAGCCCCACGCTGGCAGCCGCCGCAGCCCGGCTGAAGGCCGCACGCGCTTCGCTGGATGTGAGCCGCGCCGACCGCTGGCCGCAGCTCAACCTCCAGGCCGGCGCGACCCGGGCCAAGTACAGCCCGGCACAACAAGGCCAGGCGTCGGGGACCAATCTGCCGCCAGCCACCGTCTGGAACGCCGGCCTGGGTGCCAGCTATGAGGTCGACCTGTTCCAGCGCGTGGCCAACAGCGTCAACGCTGCCCAGGCCGATGCGCAGGCCAGCGAAGCCACCTATCGCTCGGTGCTGCTGGCCTTGCAGGGCGATGTCGCACAGGCCTATTACCAGCTGCGCATGCGAGATGCCGAAGTGGCCTTGTTGCAAAACACGCTGGCCTCGCGTGAGCAGACCTTGCACCTGATCGAGCGTCGGCAGGCCGCAGGTGATGTCTCCGAGCTGGACGTGACGCGCGCCCGCACCGATACGTCGACCACGCGTGCCGAGCTGCAAGGCCTGCAGGGCCAGCGTGCCGCGGCCGAGCATGCGCTGGCCTTGCTGCTGGGCCGGGTACCCTCGACCTTCCACTTCGCGTCATCACCCTTGATGCCCGATGTGCAGATGCCGCAGGTGCCTGCCGGCCTGCCATCGGCCTTGTTGGAGCGCCGCCCCGACGTGGCTGCCGCACAGGCCAGCATGATGGCTTCGACGGCTCGCGTAGGACAGGCCCGTTCCGCGCGCTTCCCGGCGCTGACGCTCACGGCGCAAGGCGGTTATGCCTCGTATGAACTCAAGGACCTGTTCGACTGGAGTGCACGTTCGTGGCTGAGCAGCCTGGTGATGTCATTGCCCTTGTTCGACGGTGGCCGCAACGCCGCCCATGTCGCCCGCGCTGAAAGCCTGCTGGACGAGTCGGTCGCCGACTACCGGATGGCTGTACTGAACGCATTTGGCGATGTCGAAGACAAGCTCTCCAGCCTGGGGGCTGTGCGTGCGCAGTCGGAGTCGCTGGATGTGGCTTTGGTGGCGGCGCGACGTTCGGCCGACCTTGCAGACAAGCGCTACAAGGCTGGCGAGGACAGCTTCCTCACCTTGCTCGACACCCAGCGCAGTCTGCTGGCCATCGAGCGCCAGGCCGTGCAACTGCGCGGCGCATGGGCGGCCTCGACCGTTGGCCTGATCCGGGCGCTCGGTGGCGGCTGGTCCGATTCGCCACGCGACAAGGACGAGCCCAAGGTGGCGGCATCGGCGCAGGTGGCCGCCGCTCACTGATCGCTGGATGGCACCATGTCCAACGAGCCGATCGAGCCCCTCCATGAAGGGGCTCTCTGGAGCCCGCCGTGCTGGATACAACCAACATCCGGGCGGTTCACGCCTTGGCCTTCACCTTGGGCTTGAACAGATGTACGGTCTCGCCGCGTGCGAGCATCTCCACGAGTTGGGCTATCCGCTTCGCTCGTGTCTCGGCTTTCACGGCCGTTTGAATGCGCCACAAAACCGCATAGCGATTTGATGCGTTGAGCGTGGCGAAGAAAGACTTCGCCGTCGGTGCTGCATCGAGTGCCGCAATCAGGTCATCGGGCACCACGGATGTACGCGCGCCGTCGTACGCCCGCGCCCAGCGGCCATCGGACTGGGCGGCCTCGACCTGCGCGAGGCCTGGTGCCTGCATGCGGCCCTCCTGAGTGAGCGCCGCGACCTTGTCGACATTGACCTTCGACCAGACGCTGCGTGCACGCCTGGGCGTGAACCGCTGGAGGAAATATTGCTCGTCCAGGCCCTTCTTCTGGCCGTCGATCCAGCCCCAGCAGAGTGCGATCTCCACCGATTCAGGGTAGGTGACGCTGGCTTCGTTGGCACCGCGCTTGGCGATCTTGAGCCACAAGCCAGCGGACGTGGCATGGTGCCGTTTCAACCAGCTCTCGAACGCCTTGGCGTTCTTGAACAAGGTCGGGGTGTCGGCAGACTGGTCAACGGGCATGCGCGAAGTGTATGTGGCAAGGGCGGCGAGTTTGGCCCATGACCGCCATGTTGCCGATATCGCGAGTTGGGCGTGTGGCCGCCATCGCCGGCGTCCGCTGCCAACACCCCCGCAACAAGTGCCGAACTCAGCGACTGACCAAGGCCGCTCGTCGCGGTGATGGCGTGTCCGATGTGGCCGGCGTGTGCGGCGAAATCAGATGCCTTTGGAAGAATGCGACGATTTTTTGATTCACCTCGGGAACCACGCGGGCCCGATCGAAACCGGGTGGGTCGTCGATGAGGTCGGCAATGAGCCCAGATCGATTGGGGGGCAAGGGAGACAGCAGTGCCCCATGCCCGCCGCTGTCGATATCCTCCAACCGTTCGCAGCTAGCGCACGCCTGAAGAACCCGATCGCTATGAAATTTCGGGATCAACCACTTGTCCTGTCTGGCCGTCACGAAGCCCAACGGAACGAGAGGCGTGGTGAGCGATGCCATCTCAAAATCAGCTGCCAGTGGAACGCCGGCAACGATGGCGGCAATCCTGGGGTCAGTGTGGCTTTGCCATTCCGTGTCGGTGAATTTGGCCGCGATGATCCATAGCGCAATGCGCTTCTTCAAGCCGTCAAGAATGCCGCCGGTGAGCCGGGTCGCTAACCCGACGCAGGTCTGGAAGTCCTCCGCAATATGCGCTTCGCAGTGCTGCCTGAATTGCACCGGGGACCAACGGCCTCCGGCCAGTGTGAGCGCCGTATGCCCACCTGCCGACATGCCATACATCCCCACCTTTTCCAGATTCAACAAGGGCGCAAAGCGAGCGTCCTGTCCCACTGCGTCGATGGCTTTCGACACTTCGGTCGGGCGTCGCTTCCAGCTGTCGGGCCCAGGAGCATGGCCATCTTTGTCGTTGTCGCCAACATGTTCGGGCATGGCGACAATGAATCCGGCCTCGACCAAGGCGCGGGCCAGATCGGCATAAATCCAGGGCGATCCGCCAGACCCGGGCGAGATCACAACCAATCTGCCGTTGCCAGGCACGGGGTCGCCCTGCCAGGCCACATCAAGCAGGAACGGCCCGCGCTCGACTTGGCGGCTTGTCGCGCTGGAGGCATAGAAGACCGTCACGATGCCGTGGTCCGCGGTATGGGCGATCTCCACCAAACCCGTGGAGGCTTGACCAGACACCGCAGTCAGCGCCAGAACGGCAAGCGTCGCAAGGCGCCCAATAGTCGGATGGGCTGCGCTCAACCAGTTTCGGCCCTGCACAAACCAGCCCCGTGCGCGCTGTCCTTTCATGGCGACTTCACTCCTTCGCGACCGCTTCCACCTGGATGCGCAGGTTCACATCCATCTTGAAGCCCCATTCCTTGCCTGCCCCCAGGCCGAACTCGTCGCGGTTGAAGCTGCCCGAGGCGTCTGCACCGCAGAAGTCGCGCTTGTACATCGGGTGCGGCATGCACTTGAGTTGGTGGATGGCCAGGGTCATGGGCCTGGTCTTGCCGTTCAGCGTCAGCTCGCCCACCACCTGAGTCGGCACGCCGGCCTTGGCGCCCTCGAAGTGGCCCTTGAACGTGGCGCTCGGGTTCTGCGCGACGTTGAAGAACTCTTTGCCGGTGGCCCAGCTGTTCATCGCGTCCAGGCCAAAGTCGATGCTGGCCAGATCCATCTTCACGTCGACGCTGCCGGCGCCGGTGGCCTTGTCGTAGACGATGGTGCCGGCGTTCTTGTTCAGCTTGCCGCGCCAGTAGGACATGCCCATGTGGTCGGCCTCGAAGCTGGGGTAGGTGTGTGCGGGATCGATCTCATAGGTCACGGGCGCGGCCTGAGCGGCGAAGGCGAGCAGGGCAGTAATGAGCAGCAGTGACTTCATGGGCGATCCTTGCGGCGAGCGGGATGGTGAAAGGGGTTGCGTTGCATTATCCCCGGCCGCGCTACTTCTGTCCGAATCGGGCCGCCTGCCCGCTGGCGGGGAATGCCTGGAGGATGTAGTCCACGAACACCCGTACCTTGGCCGGCACGAGCTTGCGGCTGGTGTAGTAGATGGACAGTGGCCGTGACTCGGCATGCCAATCACGCAGCACGCGCACCAGCTCGCCGCTTTCCAGCAGCGGCAGCGCATGCGGCAATGGCAGCATGGCAATGCCCATGCCGGTGGCCGCCGCGCGTGCCATGGCCTCAGGGTCGTCCAGCACCATCACCGGGCGCACGCTGGCAACCAGTTCCTGGCCCTCGCTGTTCTTCAAGGCCCAGGGCACCAGCCGACCGGTGGCCAGCGAGCGACGCAGCAAGCCCTGGTGGCGTGTGAGGTCTTGGGGGTGCTTGGGCGTGCGGTTGGCCTTCAGGTAAGCGGGCGAGGCCACCAGCACGATGCGCACTCGCGCGAGTTCGCGCGCGATCAGCGCATCGGTCAGCTCGATGCCGCCGCCGATGGCGACGTCGAAGCCTTCAGCCACGAGGTCGACCTGGCGGTTGTCGAAATGCAGGTCGGGCACGACGTCCGGGTAGCGGCGCACGAACTCGCCCAACAGCGGCAGCACATACTCGCGGCCCACCGTGTGCGCGAGCGCCACCTTCAAGGTGCCTGCTGGCTTGCCCGCGCCCTGGCGCAGATCGGTCAGCGCATCGCTGATCTCGCGCCAGGGCAGCCGCACCTGGCCATACAGCCGCTCGCCATCGGTGGTGAGCGCGAGCTTGCGGGTGCTGCGCTGGAAAAGCCGCACGCCCAGCCGCGCCTCCAGTTGCCCCACGCTCTTGCTGATGGCTGCCGGTGTGAGCCCCAGGTGGCGCGCGGCGGCAGAGAAGCTGCCTTCGTCTGCAGAGGCGACGAAGGCGTCGAGGTAGCTGCGCAGCTCGGTCAACATGGTTTTATCTTATACCAATGGTTGAAGCTGAATGATCAATTTAACGACTACCGGAAACAAGCAGAGGTACTCAAACTGATGCTCATCAACCCCGCCACACCGAAAGGAAACGCCATGAGCACCACCATCAACACCACCCCCGCCATCACCGGCAAGCCCCTCGCCGGCAAGGTCGCCTTCATCCATGGCGGCTCGCGCGGCATTGGCGCCGCCACCGCACGCCGCCTGGCCCGCGATGGCGCCACCGTCGCGATCGGCTATGCCGCTTCGGCCATCGCGGCCGAAGCGCTGGTCGAGGACATCAAGGCCAGCGGCGGCAACGCCATCGCTCTCAAGGCCGATGCCACCGACGCTGCGGCGCTGACCCGCGCCATCGACGGCGTGGCCGACCGCTTCGGCCGCCTGGACATCCTGGTCAACAGCGCCGGCGTGCTGGCCTTGGCCCCGCTGGACCAGTTCACGCTGGAAGACTTCGACCGCACCGTGGCCGTCAACATCCGTTCCGTGTTCGTTGCCACGCAAGCCGCCGCCAGGCACATGAAGGAAGGCGGCCGGATCATCAACATTGGCAGCACCAACGCGCAGCGCATGCCGTTTGCCGGTGGTGCCCCCTATGCGATGAGCAAGTCCGCGCTCGTGGGCCTGGTCAAGGGCCTGGCGCGTGATCTTGGCCCGCGGGGCATCACCGTCAACAACGTGGCGCCTGGCCCGGTGGACACCGACATGAACCCCGAGGCTGGAGACTTTGCCGCCGTGATGCACGGCCTGATGGCCATCCCACGTCACGGCAAGGCCGATGAGATTGCGGGTATGGTGGCCTACCTGGCTGGCCCGGACGCGGCGTTCGTCACCGGCGCCGACCTGTTGATCGACGGCGGTTTCGCAGCCTGACCAACCATCGGTGCGGCAGCCGTCGCGCGCCCGCTTGCGATTTTGCGGCGATGGCGATATCATCGCGCCCACCTTGCCGAAGGCGCCTACGACAGCGCCCGCAAAACCTCCTACCTGACGGAGATCCTCATATGTCCTCCTTGTTCATTTCGACCAACGACTGACACGGTTCCCGAGCCCCGGCTGATCCGCGTCTGTTCACAGATACGGCCTCAGACCGCGCGGCAGCCAAAGCCCCGCAGCCATTGAGCCGGGGCTTTTGCTTTTCGGAAACCGCAATGAGTGCACAACTCCGTTCCCGCTCCCTTCAAGAGGGGCGGCTCAAGGCCCTGCGCCGCATGAAACAGCCGATGACACTGGTGCTCGAGACGAGCCCAGGTGCGCGCGACCCCGTGGCGCGTGCGCTCGGCCAGCGTGGCATGCGTGGCGCAGGTCAGCATATTCAAAGCCGCGGCGCCCAGCGCCGGGCCGACCGCATGGCGCTGCAAGCGCTGGTGCGACGAAAGGATTGGGATGAATGACACCCCAACGTTGCGCGTGCAGCTCGCGCAGAGAAATCAACAGCTGCAGGAGATCGCTGCCTTGCTCAAGGCCGAGCTGTTCGGCATCGACGCCGTCATCGATCGCGTTGTCGATGCCGTGCGCGCCTGGTATGTGCTGCCCGATCTCGTCACGCGCCCCGTGATCGTCTGCCTTTGGGGCCTCACCGGCACCGGCAAGACCCAACTGGTGCGCCGTCTGGCGCAATTGCTCGGCTTCTACGACCGCTTTGTCGAAGTACAGATGGACGGCTTCTCCAACGGCGCGAGCTGGCGCGGTGCACAAAGCATCTCGGGCATGCTGGCGCAATCCGGCGTGCGCGAGGGCGAGCCTGGCATCCTGGCGCTCGATGAGTTTCAGCGCTTTCGCACCATCGACAACAAGCGTGGCGAGCTGCGTGTGGAGCGCTATCAGGACGTCTGGGCTTTGCTCTCTGACGGGCGCATGCCACCTGCGCTCTCGCTCCTGGGCGACATCGAATCGTCTATCGCAGAGGCTGCCTACGACGCCGAACGCGCCGATGCGGACGATGCCAAGCGACGCTTCAAGCTGAGCAGCTGGGAGGCGCAGGAGCTGAGGCGCAACCTCAAGCTCGACGAGCCGCTGATGGAGATCATGGGTTGGACGCCCGAGCAGATTCAGGAGCGCCTGCGCGCCTTCCGGGAAAGCGGCCAGAAACAGTGGGAGACCGACTACAGCCGCCTGCTCATCTTTGTCTGCGGCAATCTCGACGAGATGTACGAGGACATCGCCACCAGCGTGGACGACTGTGACAGCGATGCCAACATCTTCCACGCGTTGACCAGCAAGCTCAGCGTCATCGACGTCAAGCAGGCGCTCAACAAGCGCTTCAAGCCTGAGCAGGTGGCGCGCCTGGGCAACGAGCATGTGATCTACCCCTCGCTCAGCCGACATGCCTATGAGCAGTTGATTGAACAAGGCTGTGTCCGCTATGCCCGTGAGACGACGACGGGCTGCGGCCTGCACTTTGAGGTGGACGCCAGCGTGCGCGAGCAGATCTACGCCAACGCCGTCTTCCCAGCCCAGGGGACCCGGCCACTGTTTTCATCGTTGCATGCCATCCTCGGCACTGGCCTGGCGAAGGCGGCGCTGTGGGCGCTGGAGCGCGGCGCAGCGGCGGGCGAAACCGTGGGCCTGACGGCCGATGGTCGCAGCTTGATCGTGCATTGGCGAGGCCAGTCTCAGGCCATTGCAGCTCCCTTCGAGATCAACCACCTGCGTCAGCGCAGCAACCCGGACTTTCGTGCCTTGCTGGCCGTTCATGAGGCGGGTCATGGTCTGGTTCACGCCTTGCTCTTTGGCCGTGCGCCACAGGAGATCAAGATCCACGTGGCCAGCTTCGAAGGCGGCTACAACGCCTATGCAGCTCGCAAGGTCTGGTCGCGTCGCAACCTGCTTGATTCGATCTGTACCAGCCTGGCCGGCCGCGCCGCCGAGTTGCTCGTCTTCGGGCCCGAGTTGAGTTCCAGCGGCGCCGAGAGCGATCTGCGCAAGGCCACAGAAGCGGCAGCCCGCATGCTGCGCCACCTTGGACACGGCGCTCGCATCGGGCGCAGCGACGTGTCCGTCAACAGCGAAGACAACCTTTGCACGGACGTGGACGCCAGCAACGCGCCGATGGAAGCGCTGCTGCAGGCCGAACACGCACGCGCGACGAAGATGTTGGAGACGCATCGAGGCGCCTTGCTGGCGTTGGTCGATGAGTTGATGGAGCAGGGGCAGGTCACGCCAGCGCGGTTCGCCGCGGTGACAGGGCTGCCCTTGGAGGCGCCTGAGGACGCGTTGGACCCCTATGCGGAAAGGTTGGCGGCGTTTCGAGGCGATAGACTGACACGGTTGAGGGCGTAGGTGGTCAGGCGATCCTTCCGAACGCACATACATCTTGCAGGTCAGCATGAAGAAAATCTACGCCTTTGTTCCCCTTGCTTTGGCCGCGGTCGCCCTGATGGGATGCTCGGGCCTTCTCAGGCCGGCGGTGGACCTATCTGCGCCGGGCCTGGCATACCGACAGGAGGAGGTCAGGACGCCGGGCTTGTCCCTGACCTTTTTCGGAACAAGCACGGTGCTCCTGTCCGATGGGGGCAACGCCATCATGACCGATGGCTTCTTCTCTCGCCCCTCCTGGTTGCCACTGCTCCTCACCAGGTTCGAGTCCAACGAGGAAGAGATAGGCTTTGCGCTCCGCCAGGCCAAGGTCAGGAAGGTGGATGCGATCCTGGTTGCGCACGCCCACCACGACCACGCGATGGATTCGGGGCTTGTCGCACAGAAGACAGGCGCAACGGTGTATGGCTCGGCGTCGACGCTCAACATTGCGAGGGGTCAGAACACGCCAGAAAGCCAATTGCATCTGCTGAGGGCAGGGCAGCCGCTGGTGGCAGGCCAGTTCAAGGTCACCGCTTACGAAACGCCGCATTCGCCGGAGCCCATCAACGTCGGGTTCATCGACCACCCCCTGCATGTTCCTGCGAAACTGGGGGATTACAAGCTGGGAGAAAACTATTCCTTCCTGGTCGAGCATCGACTCGGCAATGTGCTGATTGTGCCCAGCGCCAACTACAAACCCAATGCCTTCGACGGCGTCCATGCACCGGTCGTTGTGCTGGGCATTGGCGTGCTGGGGAAGCAGTCCGAGGCTTTCACGGAACGCTACTGGGACGAAGTGGTTCGCAAAACGGGCGCCAGGCTGGTGTTGCCGGTTCATTGGGATGACTTCGCGCGCTCACTGCGGGAGCCGCTTGTGCCCTTGCCGCGCTTTGCGGACAACATGGCCGTGACGCTGGAGAGGCTTCAGGCATTGGCGAAACGGGATGGCGTGGCGATCCGGTTCTTGCCTGCTTTGCGGGAAGTCAGCTTGCCCGTGCTGGACGATCCGAAGGCGGATGAGCGCCACTGACCACTCAAATCGTGTTCAATGCCGATGCAGCGGCGGCTTATGACGCGCAGCCTGCCTTCTTGTCGCCACCGCTGCCTTGCAGTCGCGGGTCATGCTCCTAAGATTGATTCAAATCAATTCACGTGCCCCAAGAGGCAAACGAACGGAGACAGACATGAGCCAACAAGCCCTGCACAACGCCAAGGAACTGGTCGCCCGCGAAAAGCTGGACTTCGGCCTGGACGGTGACCTGCCCCGCTGGTGGTACGAGAACAACCCGTACAAGTCACGCTTGATCGACGCCTTGCAAGCCGCCTTTCCAGACGGCGAGCGCTACTTCATCTCGTGCGTGCGCGCCTACCGCGAGCAGACCACGGACCCCAAGTTGCTGGCAGAGATCAAGACTTTCATCCGTCAGGAAGGGCAGCACGGCATCGTTCACTCCAAGTACAACCAGCGGCTGCGTGAGCAGGGTCTGGATGTGGACGCCATCGTTGACTTCATCAACTGGAACAATGAGGCCCACACCAAGCACTTCTCCAAGGAGTACAACCTGGCTTTGACCGCTGCCTTCGAGCACTTCACGGCGATGCTGGCCGAGATCTTCTTCGTCGAAAAGAAGACCATGTCCGATGCCGACCCCAAGCTGCGCGCCATGATGGCCTGGCATGCCGTCGAAGAAATGGAGCACAAGGCCGTTGCTTATGACGTGATGCAGAAGGTGGCCAAGGTCGGCTACCTCAAGCGCTGCCTGGCCATGGCCCATGTCACCTTGTTCCTGAGCTACCTGACGCTTCGCTTCACCAACCGCCTGCTCAAGAACGACGGGTTCTCTTTCGGCCAGCGCATGTGGATGATGGCCAAGTGCCGCTGGTGGCTGTTCGGCTACAAGGGCATCATCTCCAGCCACCTGGGCAACTTGCTGGCCTACTTCAAGCCCGGCTTCCACCCCTGGCAACAAGAGGCCATCCACAACTACGAAGCCTGGGTGGAGGCCTACGAGCGCACGGGTGACCCGATGCTGGCTGGTGCGGCGCTCTACCAGGCCGCTCACTGAGCGCGAGGCTATGGGGAAGGCATGCATTGATGCACACCTTCCCGTGGTTATCAGCCTTGGTGCCTCAACCCCGCATCAACACCACCGCTTGCGTGCCCACAGGTAGCACACGCCCGCCATGCGACAGGGCGTAGGTCTGCGCTTGTTCTCGGTTTGAGAACCACAGATTGGGGTACCCCGCGGTGGCCTGCAGCACGTCCAGATGGGGCAACTGCTCAACCGTCATGCCTGACAAGGCTCGGCTGTAGTGTTCCCAACTGGGTTGGCCTGCCTCAATGGCCAAGGTGCGCAAGAGGTGCTTGCGCCGGACCATGGCCCGTTGCTGGTGCAATTGAGGCAGCGAGAGATCGCGCAGTGTGTGGGTGGCCAGGATGCGCCGCAACACAGGCAGCGACACCCTCAGGGAGTCGGAAGTCGCTGCGCGGTGAAGCTGCCTGGCCAAGGCGCGAACAAGGTCTGCCGCCTGGGTGCTTGAGGGCTGAGAGGAAAGGGATGGTTGCATACCAACTCCTGGATCGCGGCCTGCTCGCTGTCGGCCTGTGGAGGGTATGCAAGCGCGTGGCTTGCGGATGAGCGGTGCGTCAGCTTTCGCGAGGTGGGCGCCCGGTGAGCCCGCCGTGATTGTACGGCGGCGCGCCCGGCCGTGCTCAGCTGAGCGCCATGCCGCTGTCAATCACTTGCTGGGCACCTGCCGCAGCCCCTCGAGGATCTTGGCCGCAGCATGGATGACCAGCTTGTGGCGAGGCATCTCATCGACGGGGATGTTGGCGCCCAGCAGCGGGACGGTGATGGACGCGGCCTCAACCAGTTGGGCATTCATCGTGACCAAGGTTTCGCGAAGCGCATCGTCGGCATGGTGCGCCCGGTCGGAGGTGTTGATGACCGCGACGGCCTTGTTGACGAAGGGTTCATGACTCACCAGCCAATCGAGGGCGTTTTTCATGGCGCCTGTGACGCCATGGGCGTACTCCGGGCTGGCGATCAGCAGCGCGTCGGCTTCGGCAACAAGGGCGCGCCACTGCGCGGCTCGCTCGGGGGGCGCATCATCGAGGTCAGGGTTGAAGATGGGCAGCGCATCCAGGCCCTGGTACAGCGTGACCTGGACGTCGTCGGGTATCACCTGCGCCACGGCGCGCAAGAACGCCGCATTGATGGACGATGCGCGCACGCTGCCGGAGACCGCCAGGATGCGTAAGACAGGGGCAGGCTGGCGTGCCGTGGATGGTGGGGGCGCCTGGTGGCAGGCGATGCAGATCTTGTTGCCATCCGGGTCTCGGAAGTAGGCGCCGTAGTAATGCGGGTGGTAATGGGGCCGCAAGCCGGGCGGGCCTTCACAGCGTCCACCGAGGGCCAGGGCAGTCTGATAGGCAGCTTCGACGCCTTCGCGGTTGGTGGCACTGAACGCCACCATCTGGCCATTGCCGGGATCGTGGGCCTCACCATTGAAGGGTTTGCAGATCACAAAGTAGGGGCGGGTGCCGCCTGCGCTGTGCCAGCCAGCCCACGGCTTGTCTGGCTCGACAAAGCGCTGTTCGATGTTGAGCTTGCCCAGGACCTGGGTGTAGAAATTCAGGGCGCGATCGAAATCGCTGACGGCCACAAAGACGTGCGAGAACACTGACAGACCTCCTGGATTGATGGGTATGAACAAGAATCATGCCCTTGTCAGGTGAGGCTTTCCCGCTCTTCATTCAACTAGCCAGCAGGTTTGCCACAGTGTTGCTCGATCTGCCTGAGAGCGTAAGTAAACGGTGCCATGGCCATGTGGATGTCCGCTTCGTGCATTTGTTCCAATGCCACCAGGGACGGCTCGTGTCTCATGGTTCATTTCGGCCGGGAGCGGGCGGTCACGGGGGGCGGATTTCTGTGATTACCAGATGAGCTCAAGGTGACACGGTACTATCAAAAATCAACGTCTTGAATTGCTCTGGGAGGCATCATGAAAGCGCGCGGACGCACAACGTCATTGCTGATCAGTCTGTCCATTTTCGGCGTCGCGAACGGGGCGGAGCCAGTGCGTGATCCATTGACTGTCCTGAGTTCCCTTGCCGATCGCATGTATACATTTGGTGAAACTACCGGCAAGGCTGCCGACATGATTGATGCCGAAGTGAAGGCCGCTGATGAAATTCGCCGATACGTGGCAAGTGGGGCGACTGATGGACTTCTTGCGAAGGAAACCGGCGGTCAATCCCCTCTGGCTGCGGCAGCGTACATGGGTTACCCGAATGTCGTTGAGGCCTTGCTGGCATCAAAGCTTGTCAAAAGCCATATCAATGACTCGGATCGGATGGGCATGACACCTTGGATTGCCGCGAATTTCTCGATGAAGCAGAGTCTGTGGACCTGCAATCCAGCGGTGTTTGATGACCCCTACAAGTTTTTGCCGATGATTGTCACTCAGCCATATTACCTATCGAACCCGACGTCACCCTATAGGAAGGCACGTGAATTGCTCGAAGCGGCGGGCGCAGTCTCAGACCTTGCTGCGGCAAAGGAATTGTGGCTTTCGAACTGTACGAATGGATCGGAGGACGCCAAGGCCAAGGTGAGAGCCAGCTCTGACCTGCAGATGACTTTGCAGGGGTTAGGAGCCGCCGACCTGGTTGGTCAGGCGATAAAGATGCGGAAGAAGGCTGCGGAGGCACAACGGAAGTGATTCAGGTTCGGCGAGTACACCCGTTTCGGCGGGGGCGTAGAGCGGCCGGGAGCGGCTATAGCTGAAAGACTGCCACATGAGCATCCGATCAATACGTGTCAATTTCTGGTTCAGCGCACATGTGATAGTTTTGCAATGAAACGATCCAAGAGGCGATGATCGATCGGTATTCCCCCCGCGATTTGCTGCGACGTCGTTCGGCCCCTGTCCGCTCAGGCGCCGACCGGCACGGAAGGCGTACCCCCTCCAAACTCGCCGTCGCGCTTCGTACGCTTGGTTGATGGCGGGCCAGGGTCATCCTCATCGTCGGAGTCGTCGTCCTCGGGGAAGAGATCGTTCACCCGTCCAACCTGATCGTGAAACGCGATGTAGATGGGCAGGTGGTCGCTGCGGCACTCGCTCCACTTCGGGTCGACGACGTCCTTGACCCGATCCGAGCCCTTGGGCGACGCAGATACCCGCGTTTTGCCGGGCACGATGCGACCGGCCTGGAAGGAGGGGCCGACGCTGTCGGACACGAAAACCTTGTCGAGCGGGGAACCGCGGCCGCGGGCGCTGGTAGCACCAAGGGAGGGCGCCTGAAATCCGCCGCCGCGCGACCGTGTCGCTCCAGGCACAGCGGTGCCGTACGTATTCATGTCGCCCAGCAAGCAGTCGGCTTTGCGCTTCTTGCAGTTTTCCACGGCCTTTCCCGCAAAACTGGCTCGAGCGGATTCATCGAATGGCGCGTGGCATGTCCCGATCTTCATGCGCTCGCCCCCCTCTTGAGCATCGAACAGCACAAGCGGGTTGGTGGCTGTGATCTGACGTGTACCCTGACCCACGCCGAGGTCCACTGAACTCACATTGCTGATCTTCACTCCATCTCGGGCCACAATCACAATTGACCCTTGCGAGCCGCCCTTTTGCAGCGTACCGCGCCAGGTCGATTTGCACCCGCGCGGTTGCGATTCATTGCGACGCGAGCCGAAGTCGAGAAGTGAGCCTGTGGGCTCTTGAATGACGAGAACGCTTGCACCCCAGCGCTCGCACATCGCAAGGACATGTTCAATCGGGATGCCTTTTGACTTGGCCATGTTCCAACTCACGACGACCATGGATGGTTCTCCTAGAAGGCTGCTCGCCTTTGGACTCCTTGGAGTCGCCTTGGTTACACCTAGCGTTTGGTCTCGTCAGCGCCGTACAGTATTCCCACCTGAGTTTGATAGCGCTGGAGCAAACAACGAAGCCGGGGGCCGAATCCATCCCATCATGGTCCATGACCATTTGGACGTTTCAGTTCAAGTCCGCACTTGAATTTGATAGATCTTATGCTGCTGGGAGAGATATCGAAATCCTATGTATTAGGGAGCGACTGCATGGCCTTGAACGAAGAACACCGCTATGAGCTAGCTCGTTTTCGTTTCGGGCTTTGCCCACAAGTCTTGACCAGATCCCACATGCTCTTTATACCGTCATGGATTTTGCGTACGCAGCAATATGCGTCTGTCGTGTCGTGCGGCAAGCTGGGCAACAAGTTGCCGTCTTTCTTGAAGGAGATCCCCATGGATACCACGGCCAAAAACACGCGTAGTCAACCCTGGAACAAAGGAAAGCTGATTGGCCAGAAAGCACCGTTGAAGCCGAAGGATATGTGGGCCATTTGAATTTGGCTGCAGACGCAGCAACGCATAAAGAGACTTGCCCTATTAAATCTGGCTCAATCCGGCGTTTGACGTTGCCAACTGTGGCACAGGGGCGGGTTCCTGGATAAACAGCAACAATGAACACGCAGTGGACGAACTAGAACGAACGCATGTCTCCCGCCTAACCTTGCTGTGCTACGTCGGAAATGGGTGGCTACTCGTCGCCAGGGCCGAGTTGCCCCAACCGATCAGCAAGGACCGATTCCAAATCAAGCCGCCCCCTTGACACGCAGTTGGTGATCCACCTCACCCTTGCGTACCTCCACCACCTCAGGCAAGGCCTTGATCATGTCACTGAAGCTGCCATACCCGTGGTCCTTGAAGTCAAACGTGGGATCAAGCCGCTTGATCATCGGCAGCACGCTCGCCTTGTTCACCCAGGCATCACCTGTTGACTCTGCCAGCAGCCGCACCGCGCGGCGCAGCAATTCTGCGGCCGGGTGCACGGTGTGCGAGGGTGCCACGGGGATTGCGTTCGGCTCGGCGTTCGCACTCTCGGCCTCCACCAGGCTTTCATAAAACCGAAACTCGTGGCAGCTGTTCGCCCAGTGCCTGTTCGTGTTCCTGCGCGTTCCGATGCCGATCAAGGTGCGGCCTGCCGCCTTGATCTTCTGCGCCACGGGCATGAAGTCGCTGTCGCCACCGACGATGATCACCGTGCCGATGTGCCCGAAGCGGCCAATGTCTTCAGTGGCATCCAGGCACAGCTTGATGTCTGCCCCGTTCTTCGCCGAGGCGCCCGGTGGGAACAGCTGGATCAGCTCGACAGAGGTCTGGAGCAAGGCATCGCGGTAGCGCGAGAAGAACTGCCAGTTGCCGTAGGCCCGGTTGATGGCAATGGGGCCGTACGATGCGCCCAGCTCGACGAGCGCCTGGATGTCCACCAGCGGCTCTTGCGGCTTGAAGCGGATCTCCTGCTTGGTGTAGGCGCCTTCGCCATATTTGGCTTCCAGCAGGCCGGCGTGCAGGTTTTCAAAGTCCCAGTAAATCGCCACCGAACGGGTGTTGTTAACGTTGTCCAAGCCATGCCCTCACGCAGCAAAATCGTGAGGGCAATATACATGGGCGAATCACCGTCGCGACAGTCGCTGCGTTCAGTCTCCAGTCACGATGGCCACCCCGTTGGTGGTCTTGCTGTCGAGTGTCGCCATGCCGCGCAGCGTGAAGTTGCCGTCCTGATCGACGTTGAACACAGAGACGCGCGATTGCGCACCTGCTGCGTCGATGACCGCTGCCAAGGTGCCTCGCACGGCGATGTCGGTCGGGCCCCCGGTGAACTGCGCCACGACGGCGGCGTCCTGCACGATGTGCTGACCGTAGACGGCATAGCGTGACACGCTCTTGCTGGGCGAGTTGGCCGAGTAGAGGAAGGGCCCTTGCAGCGCCAGCCAGCACGGCGCGTGCTGGGTGCCCGAGCCGGTTGTCGTCAGCACGGTGTTGTGGCGCACCAGGCTGGTCTCGTCGGCATGGGCGATGGTGACGTAGGCCTCGTTGCCGCGCGTGGCCAGGCCCAGCGGTGTGTCGATGTTGGCCGGGAGGTTGGTGACCGAGCTGGCGGCACCGGAGACGGCGCCACGGGCATCAAGTTTCACGGTCTCGATGGCATTGCTCTTCTCGGTGATGATGAGCTCACCTTGGATCACGCCCACCTGCGCTGCGGTGCCATCGGCATGCAGCAAGGGCGCCGAGCCATCAGCCGTGGTGGCGATGCCACCGTGGTTCATGGCATGCGACTCGACCTGCGTGGTGGTGAGCACGTACAAATGGTCTTCTCCGAAGGCGACGCTGACCGGGCTGCCGAGCGTGGGGATGACCTTCTCAAGCCGGAAGCCACCAGGCCATCCGTTGCGCACGAACACGGAGACGTTGTTGGAGCCAAAGTTGACGACCGCCACACGGCCATGGCTGGCCACCACACCCCCTGCATTGCCGCCAACGCCGCCCTGGCCTTGTGTGGGCAGGGCCTGCAGCAGTGTGCCCGCGGGGCTGTAGACAAGCAACTGGTTGGTGGCCAGGTTGGAGGCGGTGACGATCACCGTCTCACTGGCTTGAGAGGCGCTGGCCAGGGCCGGCGTGCCCAGCAGCAAGCTGGCCGCCGCTGCGATGGCGCCAAGGGTGCCACCCACTAGGCGGGTGGGGATGGATATGGTGTGCATGAGTCTCTCCTGTGGAAGCGGATGGCAGGCCAGCACAAGCTGGCCCGATCGCGGCGCAAGATGCGCTCACGACTTCTACTTGGTCGGACTCGTCCCGGGAACCTTACACCCTTGCCTGCCCCTATCGCACCGCCACGATCACATGCGCCTGAATCTTGCCAGCCACCGGGCCTTGGCCATGATGGCGGGCGATCGCCTCGGTGGCGCGGTCTGTCGCGAGCTGCAGCAAGCTGGCGTCGCGCGCCTCGATTTCGTTGCGCAGTGGTGTCCCCTGGCAATAAGCGGTGGCCGCATCGCGTGCCGAGGGCGCACGGCTCACCGCTTCGCGTGTCTCGATCTGGATGTCGGTGAACCCCGCCTGGCGCACGTCCTCGCGGATCAGGGCCACATCGTGATAGCCGTGGGGCGTGCGGGCGAGGAAGCGCGGCGGGTCGTGCGGGAACACCGTGGCGACGGCGTGGGTGACCTCATCGGCAAAGGCGTTCTCTTCGATGCGGTCCCAGACGCTGAAGACAAAGCGCCCGCCTGGCTTGAGCACGCGGCGCGCCTCGGCGTATCCGGCCACCCGGCTGGGGAAGAACATGGCGCCGAACTGGCAGCACACGGTGTCGAACGAGGCATCCTCGAACGGCAGCTTGAGCGCATCCGCCTGTTGCCATGCGATGCGGGCATCGGGGCCCTGCCGGGCGGCGGCGTAGTCGAGCATGGGCTGGTTGAGGTCGGTCACCACGTAGCGTGCGTTGGTGCCGAGTTGGGGTGCGAGTGCCCGCGTGACCACACCGCTACCCGCCGCCGTTTCCAGCACCGAGCCGGGTGAGGAGGCCGCGACCAGCTGGGCCATGTGGCTGGCATAGGCCTCGAAGATCAGCGGGACCATCAGCGTGTCGTAGAACTGCGGGATCGAGCCCGAGAAAACCTGGTCGCTTTCAGCCATGAGGTCTCCTTGCCACCTTGATGGCATTCCAGATTTGCTCGACCAGGTCAGGGTGGGCCGCCTGGAAGGGCTTGGACAGCATGAGGTAGATGTCGAGCTCGGCATACTGCAGTGGCAGTTGCTCGATCATGCCCGCCAGCTTGGGCTCCTGCAAGGCCAGATCACCGTATGCTTTTTGCACGATGACCAGGTCGTTGCGGCCATGCGCGAGCTTGTCCAGGAGCTGCGATGCCGAGGTGGAGTGAGCGTCGATCGGCACACCGTTGGCTTTCAAGGTCTCGCCAAATGAAAACCCACGTTGAACACCCACGGTGGCGCCAGCGGGGAGGCGAAACTGTTTGCCATCCCAGTCCGCCATGCTGCCCTTGCGCCGGTAAACGGCAAAGCGTATGGCGCCCACATAACGCTGGGGGTCGATGACACCGTTCTTCATCGGGAAGACCGCAAAGGCGGTTCTCTCGGCCGTCCATCCGCCAATGGCGCCATCAAACTGGCCGTCTTGCAGCCGGCGAAGGCACCGTGGCCAGGGGACCTCGGCGATGCTCAACTGGACGGGCAATTGAGCAACAGCCTGAGTCGTCAGACGTTGAAAGCTGCCTTTCCCTCCGGGCAGGATGTAGGGGTAGAAGGGTTGATCCTGAACGCACAGCTTCAACGGAGTAGCAGACGCGTCTGCAGCGTGCGCCGGCCATGCCATGGCGGCCATCCAGATAAGGGCCAGCAACCATGAGATCCGGGGGCCTTCGCGCATGCTTGATCTTTCTCTTCAATGAGGTGGTTATGCAGCGCATGGTGCGCTGTGAGGGATCAGCTCAAGGGGTGGCTGGGTGCTCAACGGGCAAGCCGAGTTGATGCCACATCAGCATGCCGCCGCGCATATTGGCCAGGCGTGTGAAGCCGCCCTGACGCAGGATCACCGTGGCCTGGCCCGAGCGCATGCCGGCGTGGCACACCGTGATCACAGGGCGGTCCTGGGGGATCTCGCTCAGGTGGGCCTTCAACTCGCTCAAGGGCAGGATCCTGGCACCCTTGATGCGGCCCAGGCGCTCGTCCATTTCTTCGTGCTGGCGCACGTCAAGCAGCAGCACCTCGTCCAGGTGCTCAGACACCCACTCGGGCTCAATCTCCAGCAGGCCGGCGTAGGTCTGGCGCACCGGCCCCCAGTCGGCCAGGCGCGGCATCTTGCCGTCGGCGGGTTGCCCCGAACGAAGGTTGGCAGGCAGCGCCACCGCGAGCTGTTTCGGGTGAGGCAGGTTCAGGTTCTCCATGAAACCGACGAAGTCGCGCTCGTCCGCGTGGCCGCCGATGCGCGGGTTGTGCGCGCGCTCCTCGCCCACGGACGACATGGTCCGGCCGCTGTAGTCGTGCCCCGGGAAGATCAGGCAGTCATCAGGCAAGCTGAAGATCTGCTCGGTGATCGAGTGGTAGAGCGTGCCGGCGTGCCCTTGCTGGAAATCACAACGGCCAGCACCGCGTATCAGCAGGCAATCGCCGGTGAAGGCCATGTGGTGGTCGTCGCTCACATAGGTGATGCAGCCATCGGTGTGGCCCGGCGTGGCGCGCACTTCCAGGTGGTGTTGGCCGAAGGTGACGCGGTCGCCATGGTCGAGCAGCAGGTCGGCTCCCTGCAAGGCGGCGCCATAGCGCCTGGAGACGCCGATGCGGCAAGCGGTGGCCTGCTGCATCAGCCACGCGCCGGTGACATGGTCCGCGTGGCAATGGGTGTCGAGCGAGGTGGTGAGCCGGAGCCCGAGTTCTTCGATCAGGGCGTGATCGCGCAGGTGCTGCTCGAACACCGGGTCAATGATCACGGCCTGCCGCGTGGCCGGGCAACCCAGCAGATAGGTGTAGGTGGACGACGCGGCATCGAACAACTGGCGGAAGATCAGGTTGCCGAACATGGGCCCCTCCGTTTGCATCTCGTCATTATGCGGACGAAGCGGGCTTGTTCGGGCGCAGCCCCTGCGACCCAGGGCGTGATCGCAGGGGCTGGCTGATCAGTAGGTGGAGGCCGGTGCCTTGCCTGCAGGTGAGGTGCCGCTGGCGGCGGCCATCGGTTGAACGATGTGCCACACGCCGTTGCGGCCATCGCCGTTGCGGTCACCGGGCTTGGTGTCGCCGCCGAAGTAGTACAGCGGCTTGCCCATCCAGGCCCATTGTTGCGCGCCTTCACGTTCGAAACGGCTCGCTTCCGGGGCAGGCTTTGCACCGGCAGCGGGCTCGGCTGTGTAGGCGGGCCAGTTTTGAGCGCAGGGCCCCTGGCAGCTGCTCTTGCCGGGCTGGTCCTTGTCAAAGACGTAGAGCGTGCGGCCAGCGGCATCGGTCAGGATGCCGCCTTGCATCACGGGTTGAGCCTGGACGGTTGCGGCAGCGATCAGGCCACACAGGGCCAGCAGGGTGCGGGAGCGGATGGTCATCATGATGTTCTCCTAGGGTTGAGGTGTTGTGTCAGCCATGGGCATGCATGGCGGCTTGCAGCTGCGGAGGCAGCGCATCGTAGTGATCGAACTGCATCGAATACTGTGCGCGCCCTGATGTCAAGGCCCGCAGGTGACCGATGTAACCGAACATCTCTTTCAGAGGCACCTCCGCACTGATGACCGTGGCGTTGCCGCGCACGTCCTGCGCACGGATGTGCCCACGCCGCCGCATCAGGTCGCCGATGCAGTCACCCACGTGGTCGGCCGGGGTGATCACCTCGACCGCCATCACGGGCTCCAGCACGAGCGGCCCCGCCTTGAGCGCCGCTTCACGGAAGGCGGCACCCGCGGCGATCTCGAAGGCCATGGCCGACGAGTCCCGTTCATGGAAGCTGCCGTCCAGCAAGGTCGCCTTGAAGTCCACGCAGGCATGGCCCGCGAACACCCCCACCAGCGCCGCGCGGCGCACGCCGGCCTCGATGGCCGGGATGAACTCGCGCGGGATGGCGCCGCCCGATATCTGGCTCTCGAACTGCAGGCCTTCACCCCTTGGCAAGGGGGTCAGCTTCAGCGTGAGTTCGGCAAACTGCCCAGGGCCGCCGGTCTGCTTCTTGTGTACATGGTGCACCGTCACTTCCTGTGAAAGGGTTTCGCGGTAAGCGACCTGAGGCCGCCCCACCGCCACCTCCACACCAAAACGGGTGCGGAGCTTTTCAAGCGAGACCTCCAGTTGCAACTCGCCCATGCCGGACAGGATGACCTGGCCGGACTCTTCGTCCATGTGCACGCGCAGGCTCGGGTCCTCTCTGGACAGCAGGTGCAAGGCCTTGCTCAGGTTCTGCTGGTCGACATGGGCCTTGGGCTCGATCGCCACGTCCATCACGGCCTCGGGCACCACGATGTGTTCCAGCACCACGGGGTGGGCAGGGTCACTCAGGGTGTGGCCGGTCAGGGTGTCTTTCAAGCCCACGACCGCGGCAATGTCGCCTGCAGCGATGTCGGTGCGTTCGCGCCGCTGGTCCGCGTGGACTTCATAGATGCGGGCAATGCGTTCCTTCTTGCCGGTGTTGGCATTGAGGACCACATCGCCTGCACGCAGACGCCCTTCATAGACGCGCAGGAACACCATCGAGCCATGCTCGTCGGCCACCAGCTTGAAGGCCAGCGCAGACAAGGGGCGGTCGGCGATGTCCTTGCCGTCTTCGGCGGGCAGGGCCCTGTCTTCCGGTGAAGGCAGGTAGGCCACGACCGCGTCCAGCAAAGGCTCCACACCCTTGTTCTTGAAGGCCGCACCAGCCAGAACCGGCACCAGGGCCCCACTCAAGGTGCCCTTGCGGATGCAGGCACGCAGCGTGTCCACGTCAATGGGCTCGCCTTGCACATAGGCATCCAGTGCACGTTCGTCCTGCTCGACCACGGTTTCGATCAGGCGGGCACGCTGGGCCTGGGCTTGCGCCAGCATGTCCGCCGGAATCGGCATGGTCTCGTACAGGCTGCCGGCACGCTCATCCAGCCAGATCAGGGCCTTCATGGTCAACAAGTCCACGACACCCTTGAAGTCGCCTTCGATGCCGATGGGCAACTGCAACACGGCCGTCTTCACACCCAGGCGTTCTTCGATCATGTCGTTGACACGTGCGAAGTCCGCCCCGATGCGATCGAGCTTGTTGATGAAGCCGATCCTGGGGACGTGGTATTTGTCGGCCAGACGCCAGTTGGTCTCGGTCTGGGGCTCCACGCCCGCGACACCGTCGAACACGACCACGGCACCATCAAGCACACGCAGCGAGCGGTTGACCTCGATGTTGAAGTCGATGTGGCCGGGGGTGTCGATCAGGTTGATCTGCACGCCTTGCCAGAACACCGTGGTGGCCGCGCTGTTGATGGTGATGCCACGTTGGCGCTCTTGCGGGTCGAAGTCCATGGTCGTGGTGCCATCGTGCACTTCGCCCATGCGGTGGCTCTCGCCCGTGTAGAAGAGAACGCGTTCGGTCGTGGTGGTCTTGCCTGCGTCGACGTGGGCAATGATGCCGATGTTGCGACGGGTGATGTGTTTGTGAGTCATACGGATCTTTCAATGCGGGAAGACTGGGCCAGCCTTCGAGCGGGATCCGCATCGCAAGGCTAGCGCGGCACTTGCATGAAGGGACCAAAGCACGCGCGCAAGCCTCTGCATGCTTTGGCAGACCAAATCGTGGCGATGAGCTTGTCGTAGGTACGCATGATGAAAATCTCAGGCAAGAAAAAACCCCGGGGGGTGTGAACCAACCGGGGTTGTTGCCGGAAGGCCCACAGCCTTCCGAACCAGCTTCGAAAGGCTAATGCAGCAAGGTGGTGATCAAGAGATCACGCATGTCGGTGGCAGAAAACACTTTGAAAGTCATGGTCTGGTTTGAATGAATACAGCGCGCTTTGCGTGCGTCGAACGACATTGTGATCCCAAGGCGCATCAATGGGCAATAACCACGTTGGGCTCAGGTATTACTGGGGATTGGCCCAACCCGGCTTATTTGTTTGCCACACCTCACTTGCGTGAAAAGTGCGCCCCTTTCAGAGAAATTAAAGTCAATAGGCAGTGGGTTTTGACGAAACTCACCCCAGAGGTGGAGCGGGCTTGCCTGGATTTGCCTCACGCCATTTATTGGCGATCAGGTGTCATCAATCACACGTCCAGTATCTCAAAGGGATCGGAACCACCATGAGCCCATCCAAGCCTTCCATGCTCGCCCGCCTTTTTGCAGGCACCCCATTGCAACAGGCCGCCGAGGCCTTGCAGCAGCAGGCGCAGGCACGGGCCGAGGCCGAGGCCATGCTACAGGCCGTGAACAAATCTCAGGCGGTGATCGAGTTCAAGCTGGATGGCACCGTCCTGCACGCCAACGAGAACTTCCTGCAGACGCTGGGTTACAAGCTGGACGACATCAAGGGCCGGCACCACAGCATGTTTGTCGATCCGGCCTATGCGGCGTCCAGTGAGTACCGTGCTTTCTGGGACCGGCTCAACCGAGGCGAGTTCGACGCAGGCGAGTACAAGCGCCTGGGCAAGGATGGCAAGGAGGTCTGGATACAGGCCTCGTACAACCCCGTCTTGGACGCGCAAGGCAAACCCTTCAAGGTGGTCAAGTACGCCACCGATGTCACGCAGGCCAAGTTGCGCGCGGCCGATTTCGAAGGGCAGCTCAACGCGGTCAGCAAGGCGCAGGCCGTGATCGAGTTCAGCCTGGACGGCAAGATCCTGCACGCCAACGACAACTTCCTGAACACGCTGGGCTACTCGCTCAGCGAGATCAAGGGCCAGCACCATTCGATGTTCGTTGATCCGGACTTTCGCAACAGCGTGGACTACCGCCTGTTCTGGGAAAAGCTCGGGCGCGGCGAGTATGACAGCGGGCAATACCGACGCGTGGGCCGAGGTGGCAAGGAGATCTGGATCCAGGCCTCGTACAACCCCATCCTGGACATGAGCGGCAAGCCCTTCAAGGTGGTCAAGTACGCCACCGACATCACGCAAGCCAAGATGCAGGCGGCTGATTTCGAAGGCCAGCTCAATGCCATCAGCAAGGCGCAGGCGGTGATCGAGTTCGGCCTGGATGGCAAGATCCTGAACGCCAATGACAACTTCCTGAGCACGCTGGGTTATTCGCTCAGCGAGATCAAGGGCCAGCACCATTCGATGTTCGTCGACCCGGATTTTCGCAACAGCGTGGACTACCGCCTGTTCTGGGAAAAGCTGGGGCGTGGCGAGTACGACGCGGGCCAGTACAAGCGCCTGGGCAAGGGCGGCCGGGAGATCTGGATCCAGGCTTCGTACAACCCCATCATGGACATGAACGGCAAGCCCTTCAAGGTGGTCAAGTACGCCACCGATGTGACGGCCGAGGTCCACGCCAACAAGATGCTGCGCCAGGCTGTGGAGCAGGCCCAGCACGTGACGAGCGCCGCCAAGGACGGCGACTTGAGCCAGCGCATCCCGCTGGAGGGCAAGAGTGGCCCGATCGAAGTGCTGTGCTCGGGCGTGAACGTGTTGATGGAAACCACGGCCGTGATCTTTGACGACGTGGGTCGTGTGTTTGGGGCCCTGGCAGAGGGCGACCTGACTCAGCGCATCACGCGTGACTACAACGGCACGTTTGACCAGGTCAAGCGCGACGCCAATGCCACCAGCGAAAAGCTGGCCGCCATCATCGCCGACGTGGGGCGCGTGTTCTCGGGCATTGCCGCCGGTGACCTGACGCAGCGCATCACCCGCGAAGCACAAGGCACCTTCGAGCAGGTGAAGAACGACGCCAACACCAGTTGCGACACGCTGGCCGGCATCATCCAGGAAGTGCGCGCGGCAGCCGATGCGCTGACGGGCGCGGCCACCCAGGTCAGCAGCACCGCGCAGGCGCTGTCGCAATCGGCCACGGAGCAAGCCTCGTCGGTGGAGGAGACCACCGCGTCCATCGACCAGATGTCGGCCTCGATCACGCAGAACAGCGAAAACGCCAAGGTGACCGACAGCATGGCCTCCAAGGCCAGCACGGAAGCCGGCGAGGGCGGGCAGGCGGTGACCCAGACCGTGGACGCCATGAAGCAGATCGCGCAGAAGATATCGATCGTCGATGACATTGCCTACCAGACCAACTTGCTGGCGCTGAACGCGGCCATTGAAGCGGCCCGTGCCGGCGAGCATGGCAAGGGCTTTGCCGTGGTGGCCGACGAGGTGCGCAAGCTGGCCGAGCGCAGCCAGGAGGCCGCACAGGAGATCGGTGACCTCGCCGGCAACAGCGTGTCGACCGCCGAGCGCGCCGGCAAGTTGCTGGGCGAGATCGTGCCCTCGATCCAGAAGACCAGTGACCTGGTGCAGGAGATCGCCGCGGCCTCGCAAGAGCAGAGCCAGTCGGTCGCCCAGATCGGTGGGGCGATGGGGCAATTGAGCAAGGCCACGCAGCAGAACGCATCGGCCTCGGAAGAGCTGGCCGCGACATCGGAAGAGTTGTCCGGCCAGGCCGAGCAACTGCAGCAGGCGGTGGCCTTCTTCAACCTGGGCAACGGCAACGCGTCAGGCACGAAGGGCAGGGGCGATCACGTTGCTGGCGTGGAGCGCCGCGCCCCCAACTCGCCGATGCGCGGCACGGCCAGGCCCGAGGCCGCCTCACCCAAGATGGCGGCCACCGGCACGCACGGCAACTTCCGCCCCTATTGAGCGGATGGCCAGGAGGGCAGGCGTATGCAGGCGCTGCGTGACGACACCTTTCACCGCATCACGGGCCTGATGCACACAGAGATCGGGCTGTCTTTTGCCGACAGCAAGAAGCC
This sequence comes from Aquabacterium sp., assembly GCF_016195855.1. Lineage (GTDB taxonomy): Bacteria > Pseudomonadota > Gammaproteobacteria > Burkholderiales > Burkholderiaceae_C > Aquabacterium. The sequence goes on along the minus strand of NZ_JACPYU010000003.1, from coordinate 841,888 downwards.
GCTGGTGACGTCCAGGTTGTCGGCCCGCATCCAGCGGCTGGGCCTGGGCGGCTTCGATGAGTATTTCGAGCTGATATCGGGGCATGACGACGGTGGCGAGTTTCAGATGGCCGTGGACCTTCTGACGACCAACGAGACCTACTTCTTTCGCGAACCCGCGCATTTCGACCTGCTGGCGCGCGAGCTCACGCGCACCAAGCCCCGTAATCTGTCTGTCTGGAGTGCGGCTTCCTCCTTTGGCGACGAGGCCTACAGCATCGCGATGCTGCTGGCGGACTTGCAACTGCAAGGGCGCATCGGCGCGGACTGGTCGGTGCTGGGCACCGACATCAGCGACCGCGTGCTGCGCAGCGCCAGCACGGGGATCTTCCCGGCAGAGCGCCTGCGCCATGTGTCCACCGAGCGGCTCAAGCGCTACTGCCTGCGTGGCGAGGACGAATCCGAGGGCCTGGTGCAGATTCAGGATCGGCTGCGTGAGCACGTGCGCTTCGGGCAGCTCAACCTGTGTCAGGACGCCAGCTGTGTCGGGCCTTTCGATGTGGTCTTCCTGCGCAATGTGCTGATCTACTTTGACGCGGCCACCAAACGGGATGTGGTCGACCGCGTGCTGGGCCGCTTGCGGCCGGGTGGCCTGTTCTTCATCGGCACGGCTGAAGGGCGCGCGCCCTGCACCACGCCTTTGCAGGCACTGGCACCCGGTGTCTTTCGCAAGGTGGCCAAGTGAAACGCTGTGGGTCGGCCTGCACGCTGCATCCGGGCGATGTGGTGTTTGGCCAGCGCGGTGACTGCCTGGACACCTTGCTGGGCTCGTGCATTGCCGTCGTGCTGACCGATCCGCGCCGCACGGTGGGGGTGATGTGCCACATCGTGCACACGGGCCAGGCGAGTCGCGGTGCGTGTGCGTCCGGGACTTATGGCGAGGTCGCCCTGGACATGATGTTCGAGCGGCTGCGCGCACGCTGCATCGATCCACGGCAATGTGATGCCTATGTGTATGGCGGTGGGAACATGTTCCCGAACCAGCCCTGCGAGTGCCATGTTGGCGAACGCAATGCCAACTGGGTGCTGGACGAGTTGGCTCACCAAGGCATCAAGGTGGTGCTTCAGGACCTGGGTGGTAGTGCCTATCGGCGTCTGTCGTGGACGGTTGGGCCCGATGTGCCGAAGGTGGTGGCCGTGCGTGTCTGAGGGCAAGGCATGATGTGCACGGTTCACATCCCTTCAGATCCCTTACCCCATGCAAGCCCTGCTGCAAGCCATCGCGACGATGGACATGCCCCTCGACGCCCAGCGCATCTTCCACGGACGGGGAGGGCTGCACCCCGGCTGCGAGCAATGGGCGCTGGACGCCTTCCCGCCCGTCCTGCTGCTGACCAGTTTCGAGCCAGTGACGGACGATACCCTGTCTCTCGTCCACGAGGCACTGAATGCGCGCTGGCAGCAACTGGCCCCCGATCAACCCTTGAACTGGGTCTTCCAGTGCCGGCATGAAGGCCGCGCCGAGACCCGCCTGATGGTCGGCAGCGTGCCCGAGCCGCATGTGGTGACCGAACAAGGGGCCCGCTTTCGGGTTCATGTGCTCAAGGGCCAGAACCACGGCCTGTTCCTGGACATGGCCGAGGGCCGGCGCTGGGTGCGCGAGCATGTGGCGGCCCACCCAGGGGGCAAGGTGCTCAACCTGTTTGCCTACACCTGCGCCTTTTCAGTGGTGGCGCTCCAGGCGGGCGCACGCCATGTGCTCAATCTGGACATGAGTGATGGTGCTTTGGCCATCGGCAAACAGAACCACCCGCTCAACGGGCTCTTGGCCGGGGCCAGCTTCATGCCCCATGACATCTTCAAGACCTGGGGCAAGATCACGCGCATGGGCCCTTATCACCTGGTCATCGTGGACCCGCCCAGCTACCAAAAGGGCAGCTTCGTGGCCACCAAGGACTACGCGCGCCTCATGCGTCGCCTGCCTGATCTGCTGATGCCGGGTGGCTACGCCCTGCTGTGCTTGAACGCACCCGAGCTGGACCTGGCCTTCTTGCAGGACCAGATGCAGGAGCTGGCCCCGCAGCTGACGTTTGAGCAACGGGTGGCGAACCCCGCCGTGTTCGCCGATGTGTCACCGGAGCGTGCGCTCAAGGTGCTGGTCTACAAGGCGTCGGACTGGACACCGGACTGAGGCGTGCGGTGCCTCATGGCGTGGCGTGAGCCTCTTTCTCTTTTTCCAGCAGGCGGTCCACCCGCGCTTCCGCACGGTTCTTGACGATGAAGCGCTCCAGCCCGCTCACGTCTTCCATGAGCTGCTCGGCCTGGGTGGTGCATGACGTCAGGCGCTTGGCTTGATCGTGCTTGCTCATCTGGCTCCAGCGCTTTTCAGCCGCCTTGAGCATCTCGTCGGCCTCGGGGTTGCGCAGGCCACGCCTGTAGGCCACACCGATGTAGACGAAGCCCAGTTCGGTGTCGTGCAGGATGGCCTGGTTGCGGGCATCCGACCTCGGTTGGGTCTTGCGCTCGATCACGCGGGCCTCGAAGGCCGCCGTGCAGTCCGCCGCCTCCAGGAAGAAGGGGTTGGGTGGGGCCGAGGCTGCATCGCTCTGCGCCAAGGCCGTGCGAGCCAGCAGGGCCATGCAGGCCGCGATGACGAAGTATCTGGACATGGTTTGACTATGTCACAAGCCTGAATACAGGCGCCAGAGGGCGGGGATTTTGCCCCGACATTTACAACATTTTGCGATCATAAATAATTCTCCAAATCATTTATCCATATTCATGACTGGATTCATATCCGGGATGAATGGGTAAATCGGGCTGATGCGGTAAATAGTGGCTATTTCAGTCAGTAATCGCGGCAGATGCGGGCAGTCACCCCACCTAGACTTTGCCTGGATCAAGATCCCCGTCATCCCATCCATCCATCCATTCCATCTGGGCACCACCTCAGGCTTCATGCCGCTTGCCCGTCAGGCAGTCCATGCGCAGTAATTTGCCTATCCTTGATGAAGCGTTTCCGTTCCCGGCAGGTGCGTCGCTCGTTTCCACCACCGATCTCAAGGGCCGGATCACCTATTGCAACCCCGCCTTCATCCAGGTCAGTGGGTATGCGCGCGAGGAGTTGCTGGGGCAACCCCACAACCTGATCCGCCACCCCGATATGCCTGCCGAGGCTTTCCGGGATATGTGGGCCACGATCGCGTCCGGGCAACCATGGACGGCCTTGGTCAAGAACCGCCGCAAGGATGGCCGTTACTACTGGGTGCGGGCCAATGTGACGCCCCTGGTCGTGGATGGCAAGCCGGTGGGCTACATGTCGGTCCGCACGGCACCGTCGGCAGAAGAGGTGGCGCAGGCCGGGCAGCTGTATGCCTGTTTGAACGCGGATGCGCACAGCGCCAGCCAGCGGCTTGGGCTGCGCAGCGGGCAAGTCGTCCGCTTCAATTGGATGGGGCGCCTGCGATCGGCCGTCAACCTGGACCTGGCGGGGCAGCTGACGCTGGCGGCCGTGATCCTGGCCTCCTTGTCCTTCCTGATGGGGGCGGTGGCGGCAGGTGGGGTGTCGCTCTTGCAAGGCTGGGCCACCCTGCTTGCCAGCGTGATGCTGATCGGGCTGGTGTCGCTGGGCCGTGGTGTCTTTGTGCACCTGGCGGTCCGTCCGATCAAGGAGCTGCTGAACTACGCCAATGTGCTGGCGGCCGGGGACCTGTCCGTGGCCTGCCATTCCGATCGCACGGACGTCATCGGGCAGTTCACCCGCTCGCTCAACCAGTTGCAGGTCAATCTGCGCGCCATCGTGCGTGACGCGCGCACCGAGGTCGACCACATGCTGGTGTCGACCCAGGAGATCGCACAGGGCAACCAGGACCTGTCGGCCCGCACCGAGTCGCAGGCCAGCAGCCTGGAGCAAACCACCGCGTCCATGGCGCAGATCACCGGCACGGTTCGCCTGAGTGCCGACACCGCCGAGCAGGCCGCCAGCCTGGCCGTGCAGACCACCTCGATGACGCAGCAGTGCGACGAGGCCGTGGGTGACCTGACGCAAACCGTGGTGGACATGGAGGCGTCGTCCAGGCGCATCAACGACATCATCCAGGTGATCGACAGCATTGCCTTCCAGACCAACATCCTGGCCTTGAACGCGGCTGTGGAAGCCGCACGCGCCGGTGAGCAGGGCCGCGGTTTTGCGGTGGTGGCGGCCGAGGTGCGCGCCTTGTCGCAGCGCACTGGCAGCGCGGCCAAGGAGGTGCGCCAGCTCATCACCGCGTCTGGCGAAAAGGTGCTGGCGTGCAGCGAGCTCAGTGGCTCGGCGCGGGGCGCCATGCAGCATGCACTGCAATCGGTGGACAGCGTCGGCACCCTGGTGGCAGAGATCAGCCATGGTGCAAGAGAGCAGCTCACCGCGATCTCTCAGGTGAACACGGCCGTGACCCAGCTGGAAGGCATCACGCAGCAGAACGCGGCAGCGGTCAATCAGATCGCGTCGTCGTCATCGACGCTGGCCGAGCGGGCACGCGTGCTGGCCGATGCGGTCAAGGTGTTCCGCCTGGATGCGCAGGGCAGCGCGCATTGAGACCGCCGGTGAAGTGGCGGTGTTTTGTGGCATGGTGTGGGCCTGCCCAGCCCCTTCACTTCAAACAGGCCCTTGCCCAGCATGACCGACCAGCCCCACAACCCCCTGCACGGCATCACCCTGGCGCGCATGGTTGAAGACCTGTCCGACTATTACGGCTGGGAGGAGCTGGGCCGGCTGATCCCGGTGCGCTGCTTCACGTTCGAGCCCAGTGTGTCGTCCAGCCTCAAGTTCCTGCGCAAGACGCCGTGGGCGCGTGAGAAGGTCGAGGCGCTTTACGTGCACACCTTGAGGTTGACGCGCTAGATCACAGGCCTTGAAGCTGGGCCATCAGCGCATCGGTGTAGGCCGGCAGCTGATGGATGTCCCCATGGCCCGCCTGCGGGATGCGAATCAGCAGGGCTTGCGGCTTGAGTGCCTGCAGCCGCTCGGCGTTGTCGATGGGGATCAAGGTGTCGCGCTCACCGTGGAAGATCACGACCTTGGCCTTCACATTGGGCAGCCAGCGATCGGTGTGCAGGGGGTAGCGCAGCACGGCGCCGGGCACCCAGGGGTAATGCGCCTGGGCCATGGCCTCGATGCTTGTGTAGGGCGAGACCAGCAGCAGGAGATCGGTCGGCACCTGGGTGGCCAGGTAGGTGGCCAGGCCCGTGCCCAGCGAGCGCCCGAAGATCACGTGCTTGAGGCCTTCGTACTCGGGCGCCACCTGTTGCCAGGCACGCAGCACGTCGTCATGCATCTGGGCTTCATCCTCCATGTGGCCTGAGCTCTTGCCATAGCCGCGGTAGTCCAGCATGAACAGGTCGTAGCCGCTGCGCCGCCAGAAGTCGGCGTTGGTGAACCAGGTGGCCACATTGCCGGCGTTGCCGTGCAGGTAGAACACGATGCCGCGTGTGTGCCGCTGGCCATTGACCATTGGCTGGCGCAGGTGCAGGGCATGCAGCCTGGCGCCGGGCACGTTCACCCATTCCTCTTGCGTGTCGGCTTCCTGGAAGGCGTGGTTCTGCGCCAGGGGCTCAGGAAAGAACAAGATCTTGTCCTGCCTGGTCCAGATGTAGGCCACGGCGGCAGCCCAGCACAGCAGGGGCAATAGCACGAGGACCAGGGCCAGGCGCCGAAACCGGCGAGAAGAAAAAATGGAGGTCACGTGTGAGGTCTCTGATCGATTGAGGGCTCTTTATGCCACAGTGCTTCCAGGGCGCGAGGCCCCATGATCAAACACACGGGATGGTATGAACCTTCGGATTCGGGATTTTCAGGCGGGTGACAAGGAGGCCGTGGACGCGCTGGTGCGCGAGGCCTGGCTGGAGCTGGCGCCCGTCATGCCGGGCTGGCATGAGCTGGCACCGCGCCTGACGGCCTTGACCCAGCATGCGGCCGACAGCGAGGTGCTGGTAGCCGAGCGGGGTGGCCGCCTGATCGGGGCGGTGGGCTATGTGGGCGCGCATCAACCACGCCCTGATTTTTTCGCGCCGGTGTGGCCCATCGTGCGCCTGTTGTCGGTGACACCCTTTGGCCGTGGTGCCGGTGTGGGCCAGCGCCTGCTCGACGAGTGCATCGCCCGTGCGCAACGCGACCATGCGCCTGCGCTGGCCTTGCACACCACACCGCTCATGGCCAGCGCGCAGCGGCTGTATGCGCGGGCCGGGTTCGAGCTGGAACGCACATTGCCCGATATGTATGGCGTGCCCTATGTGTTGCTGCTCAAGAAGCTGAACGAGCCGGCTGCGTGAGGGTGGAATCGGGTGGGGCCTGGCTCAACCTGGTTCAACCAGGCTCGGCCAATGCTTGCGCCAGGTAGTCGATCATCACCCTGATCTTGGGCGGCATGTGGCGCTGGCCTTGCCACAGCGCCCAGGCCGTCGGCCCAAAGGCACCTTCTGGCTGCCAGCCGGGCAGGAGGGGGCGCAGGGTGCCTGCATCCAGGTCGGCCTGCACCGCGAAGCGGGGCAAGAGGCCAATGCCCATGCCCGCCAAGACCAGCTCGCGGACCACATCGCTGCTGTTGACGGCCACGGGGCCACGCACGGCCACGCTGTTGGTGTGCCCTTGCGCATCCTTGAAATGCCAAGGGTGCGAGGCCGTGTGCATGCCCACTGAAAAGGACAAGCATGGCTGGGTGCCCAGATCCTGAGGGTGGCGGATGCGTTTGCCACGCAGGAAGGTGGGGCTGGCGCAGACGACAAAGTCACAGCGGTGCAGGGGGCGGCCGGTGAGGCCATCGGGCGGCTGTGCCGTCAGGCGAATGGCCAGGTCAAAGCCTTCTTCGGTCAGGTCGACAAAGCGGTCCACCAGGGTGAGGGCCACGCGCACATCGGGGTAGCGCTGGCAGAAGGCCGGCAGCAAAGGGGCCAGCACATGTTTGCCATAGGTCACCGAGCTCGTCATGCGCAGCACACCGGCTGGCTGGCTGCTCAACTGGGCCAGCGCATCCTGTGCGGCCGAGCCCAGTCGGGCCACCTGCTCTGCGTGCTCGTACAGCACGCGGCCGGCTTCGGTCAGCGACAGCTTGCGCGTGGTGCGGTTCAAGAGCCTGGTGGCGTAGCTGCTTTCCAGGCGCTGGATCTGTTTGCTGACCGCTGACTTGGTCAAGCCCAGGGCGCGTGCCGCCGCCGAGAAGCTGCCTTCGTCGACAACCTTGGTCAGCATCACCATGTCGGCCAGCTGCTGGGTTTGCTGTGCAAATGTCGAATCCATTGTTTCCTCCTTGGAAACAGTCATGTGCCTTGATGATGGATTGTCTTATCGAATGGCTTTGGCCACCATGGGCTCGTGTTCAACATGCTTTTCAGGAGCGCGACCATGCCCTTGCTTCAACTTGACATCGCCAGCCTGGCCTTCACGCCCGGGCAAGGCCAAGCCTTGAGGCAGGGCCTCACCCGCCTGATGGCGGACCTGCTGCACAAGCGCGCAGAGCTGACTGTGGTGAATGTGGCGCAACGCCGGCCGGATACATGGGCCGTGGGTGGGCAGGCCTTGCCCGATGCAGGCTGGAGTGCCAGCCTGCAGGTGTTCATCACGGCGGGCACCAATGAGGCAGGCGAGCGCGCACGCTTCATCTCGGCGGCCCATGCGCTCATCCAGGAGGTGATGCAGGGCCCGGCTGCCACGCCGCTGTACATCGTCCTGCATGAAGTGCCGGCCGACAGCTGGGGCTACGATGGTTTGACGCAGGCCGCACGCAAGCTGGGGCGGCCTGTGTCACCCGTGAAGACGCTCAGGCAGATGGCGGGCATGCCGGCCGCGCAGGTGCCGCCCCCGTTGCACACGGCCTTGTTGCTGATCGATTTCCAGCGCGAGTACGTGGAGGGGGGGCTGCCCTTGCCCGATGTGGCACACGCTGCCCGTCAGGCCAGCCAGTTGGTGGCGGCAGCTGAACGCGTGGGTGTGCCCGTGATCCATGTGCACCACGAGGCGGCATCGGCGCTGGCCCCGGCATTCGCACCAGGTTCCCCCGGCGCGCAGCCCATGCAGGAGTTGCCAGTGGCCAGCGGACATCACCGCATCGTCAAGCAGTGGCCTTCGTCGTTCAAGGGCACACCCTTGCAGGCGCACTTGCAGGAGCTGAAGGTGCAGCACCTGGTGGTGGCCGGCTTGATGACCCACAACTGCGTGGACAGCACCGTCCGCGAGGCCCTGCACCTGGGTTACGCCGTGACCGTGATCGGGGACGCCTGTGCCACGCGTGATCTGCCCGATGGCCAAGGCGGGGTGATCCCGGCCAGCCAGGTGCACCAGGTGAGCCTGGCTGCACTGGCCGATCGGCATGCCGATGTGCTGAGCGCGTCCGAAGTTGTGGGTGCCTGGCGCGCTTGAACACGGCCGGCCAACAGGGTTGATCCGAAGCACGTATGCTGGCCGGCTTGGTTGGCCATTCGTCGATGGCTGCAAGCACGTTGGTGAACCATGTTGATGTCTCATTTGCGCGAGCTGTTCGCGCAAACGCAGTTCGTGCGTTTCTGGGTGTCTCGTCTGGCCGGGATCATGGCCAACCAGATGTTGATGGTGGCGGTGGGTTGGCACATGTACGACCTCACCGCCAGCGCCTGGGACCTGGGCATGGTGGGCCTGTTCCAGTTCGTGCCGGCGCTGGTGATGACCTTGCCCGCCGGGCAGGTGGCCGATCGCTTCAACCGGGCGCGCATCTTTGCCGCGTGCATGCTGACGCAGGCCGGGGTGGCTTCGCTGCTCTTGTGGGCGACCCTGTCAGGCCATGCTTCGCGTGAGTTGATCTTGGGGCTGTCGGTGGCGCTGGGCCTGGCACGGGCCTTCCAGATGCCAGCGCAGCAGGCGCTCACGCCCTTGCTGGTGCCCCGCGCGCTGCTGCAAAGGGCCATTGCCGTGAGCTCCAGCGGCATGGAGGTGGCGGTGATCTCGGGGCCGGCCCTGGGTGGCTTGCTCTACACCACAGGGGCCAGCACGGTGTACATCACCTGCACGGCCTTGTTGCTGGTGGCCTTCATGCTGGCCATCGTGATCCGCTACGACTTCGTGCCTGCACGCAAAGCCAGTTCATGGGGCGATGTGTTTGCCGGCTTGCACTTCGTGTGGCAGCGCAAGGTGCTGCTGGGGGCCACCTCGCTCGACCTGTTTGCCGTCTTGCTGGGCGGTGCCACGGCCTTGTTGCCCATCTATGCCAAGGACATCCTGCACACGGGCCCGGTGGGGTTGGGGCTCTTGCGGGCAGCGCCCGCGGTGGGCGCCTTGACCATGTCCCTGGTGCTGACGCGCTGGCCGCTGGACCGCAAGGTGGGCCCCAGGCTGTTGATGGCGGTGGGCGTTTTTGGCCTGGCCACGCTGGTGTTTGGCCTGTCGTCGAGCTTCTGGTTGTCCATGTTCGCGCTGGCCGTGACCGGCGCGGCCGACAACGTGAGCGTGGTCACGCGCTTGACGCTCACGCAGCTGGAAACGCCGGACGAGATGCGCGGCCGCGTGGCTGCCGTCAACTCGATCTTCATCGGGGCGTCCAACCAACTGGGTGAATTCGAGTCGGGTGTGACGGCGGCGGCCTTTGGGGCGGTGGGCTCCGTGGTGTTGGGTGGCGTCGGCTCCATGCTGATCGCGGCAGCCTGGACCCGGTTGTTCCCGGATCTGGCCAAGCGCGATCGCATGAGCTGACCCAAGGTGCTTCAGCCCGGGTAGGCGCGTTGCAGGATGGCGTCCACCGCCAGTGAGCGCGTGTCGATGCTGCCCACCACGCGGCCCCATTGCGGATCCAGGCGGGTCTGGATGAAGGCATCGGCCACGGGCGTGGGGGCGTGGCGTTGCAGCAGGCAGGCCTGGGCCAGCAGCACCAGGCGCTCGGCAAAGCGGCGGCCCAGGGCTTCGAGCTGCTCGGGCGGCTCCTGGAGCATGGCCAGCAGGCCTTGTTGTGCGGCCTTCAGGCGTGCATCCTTGCCGATGTCCTGGGCCAGGTCATCCAGCAAAGCCATGGCCGCAGCCGGCGCCTTGCCGATGGCGCGCATCACATCCAGGCACATCACATTGCCCGAGCCTTCCCAGATCGAGTTGACGGGTGCTTCGCGGAACAGGCGCCCCATCACGCCTTCGTCCACATAACCATTGCCACCAAAGATCTCCATGGTTTCGCCGGTGAGTTCCACCGCGCGCTTGCAGATCCAGAACTTGGCGGCCGGTGTCATCACGCGCTTCCAGGCCTTTTCAAGGGTGCTGTCATCGCGTTCGTAGGCCTGGGCCAGTCGCATCATCAGGACCACATTGGCTTCGTTTTCCAGGGCCAGGTCGGTGAGCACGGCACGCATCAGGGGCTGGTCCACCAGCAGGCGGCCAAAGGCCTTGCGCTGGCGTGCATAGGCCAGGCCCTGCACCAGCCCTTGCCGGATCATGCCCGCGCTGCCCACGACGCAGTTGAGCCGGGTGTAGGTGGCCATCTCGATGATGGTGGGGATGCCGCGCCCGGGTTCGCCCATCAGGATGCCGTGGGCGTCCTTGAACTCGACCTCGCTGCTTGAGTTGCTGCGGTTGCCGACCTTGCCCTTGAGGCGCTGCACCTCGACCGGGTTCTTGCTGCCATCGGGGCGCCAGCGCGGCACGAAGAAGCAACTGGGGCCGCCATCCGCGGTGCGGGCCACCACCAGGTGGGCATCGCACATGGGGGCAGAGAAGAACCACTTGTGGCCGCGCAGGGTGAACTCGCGCTCGCCCTGGCCTGTGGGCGTGGCCATCGTGGTGTTGGCGCGGACATCGGATCCACCTTGTTTTTCCGTCATGCCCATGCCGATCCAGATGGACCGCTTGCTGGCCAGGGGCAGGTCGCGCTCATCGTAGGCGGGGCTGAGCAACTGGTCCTTCATGGCGGACCACAGGGCCGGTTCGCGCTGGATCAGGGGGATGGCGGCTTGCGTCATCGTGGCGGGGCACAGCGTGCCGGCTTCGACCTGGCTGTGCAGGTAAAAGCCTGCCGCCCAGGCCGACCAGCGTCCGGGGCGTTCGTCGGCAAAGGGCCGAGAGATGAGCCCTTGCCCGCGGTACAGCGCCATCAGGCTGTGCCAGCTGGGGTGGAAGTTCACCTGGTCCACGCGGCGCCCACGTGCGTCGAACGATTTGAGCTCAGGCGTATAGCGGTTGGCCTGGTCGGCCAAGGCATAGGTCTCGGCCTGGCCCAGGGTGGCACCGTAGGTGTCGAGCTGTGGCACAAAATCTGCCGCGCCCGCACGCCCCAGCGCTTCACGCAAGGGCGCATCGGTGGCGAACAGGTTGTAGTCTTGCAGTTCGTCGAACTGGTTCGTGATCTCGTGGGTTTGCCAGGTCATGGGTCGTCTCCATCCAGCCCTCGGGCTTGTCTTGCTTGCCTGCTAGTCTAGGAAAAATGCCAGCTCAAGGTGTTCGGGTTTCATCGGCCACACGGCGCAAGCCGCGGCAGTCGCGTGCGCGCGTGAGTTCCGAGGCCTTGCAGGAGGCCTTTGTTCGGGTTTTGATGGAGCGTGGTTACGCCGGCGTGACCATCCGCGAGGTGGCGGCGGTGGCCGGGGTGGGGGTGGGCACGTTCTACGAATACGTGGCCAACAAACAGGCGCTGGCGGCCTTGACCATCCACATGCGTGTCAAACGGCTGGCGCAGGCCATGAGCGACCACGTGTCAGCGCACCGGGGCGAGCCCATGCTGGTGCTGGTCCAGGGCCTGATCGACGAGCAGCTTGACCGCGTGATGGACGAGGCCGCGGTGTGGGCGGCGCTGTTCATGCTGGAGCGCCAGGTGTCCAGCCCCGATGCCTACCGCAAGCACTATGACCAGTTTGTGGCCTTGTGGTGTGAGGCCTTGTTGGCGTCGGGCCAGACGCTGGAGCCCGCACGCGTGCCCGTGGTGGCGCGCATGGTGCACACCCTGGTGTATGGCTGGGTCACCCAGTGCTTGCTGACGCAAGGGCCCGAGCTGGACCGGACGGCCTTGCATGCCGAAGTGAAGCGGGCCGCCCAGGCCTACCTGGCCGCCCTGTGATCAGGGTGACCCAGTACTGAGCCCGATCAGGCGCGGGCTGCGCGCAGCTTGCGGGTTGCCAACAGGCCGCCCATGGCCAGGCTGCCTTGCAGCAACAGGGCCAGGGAGGTGGGCTCGGGCACAACGGACACATTGGTCATGGTCGCGTTGAACTCGTAGGCATCCTGGGTCGAGCCCAGTTCGCTGCTGGTGCCTTTGGTCAGGTAGACGTGGCCGTTGCCGCCCGTGGCCGCTTGTTGTGCCGCGAACAGCGCAAAGGCGCTGGGCGAGTCCAGCAGTGGGGTGGCGTCGGTGGTGGCGTCAAACGAGAAGGTGAAGGCATCGGTGTGGCTGACACCCTCTTGCGACCAGGTGTTGGTCAGGTCCAGCGAGAGGCCGTACAGGCCGCCAAACTGGTAGAACGAGCCGATCTGCTGTGCCTCTGTGTCACTGGGGTGGGCGCCGTCCAGGTGCAGCTCGGCTGTGTAGGTGGGGGCGATGGTGGTGGTGGCGCCGTCGGTCAGCAGCGGTGTGGTGTCGTCGAAGCTCAGCAGCAGGTAGCCGGTTTCGGCCAGGCTGGGCGAGAGGGCCGGGCCAGACGCTTGCTGCATCGTGAAGTCGATGCGCAGGGCGTTTTGTGCCTGGGCCTGGCCAGCGGCACACAGCAGGGACAGGGCGGCGATGCAGCCCGATTTGACGACGTGTTGGGTGAGGGCGTGCATGCTTGTCTCTTGGTGTGTTGTTTAGCGTTCGCCGTTGGATTGTGGCATCGGGCACCCTGAAGCAGCTTCCCCTCAAGTCGGTGTAGATGGGGGTGATTTCCTGAGTGCCACTTCAGCACGAAGGGCTGGACGTGAGGCGCATCAAGCCTTGGGCTGATCGGGTTGGCTCGGCGCGTCGGTTTGTGGGCCTGGGCCGGTGGCGCCGGGCTCACCCAGGTGAGCTTGCGCTTCGGCCAGCTCATCCGGCCGCCAGGGCGTGGACTTGGCCAGCGCCATCCAGACCGGGAAGGGCAAGGGGCGGCTCACGTGCCGGGCGGGGCGAACCTGCTCCAGCTGGCCACTGTCGATGTCACCATGCACGAGCCAGATGCCGAACTCTTCGGGGATCTCGTTGGGTTTGGCGATGCCAGCCGGGAACACGTAATAGCAGGCGCTGCACAGCCATTGGTAGGACTCGCGCTTGACGGCATGGCGCAGGTCGGACAAGAGATCAGCACGGCTGACCTTGATCTCGTGCACGACGGGCTGCAGATAGGCTTCGACCGAGGTGTGGCGGACCGAGAACACATCGGGGCGGGCCATGCGCCAGGCGCCTTTGGGTTCGGGTGATGGCGCGCTGGCTGAAGCCTCGGCAGGCCACAAGCCCAGATCGGGCAGGGGCTCGGCGGCCGTCAAGGCGGGATCAGCGGTGGCTTGCACAGGGGCGCTTGCATGCGCGCTGACATGGGCACGCAAAGCCAGTTCCAGCCAGACCAGCCGGCCGGCGTCGGCCAGTTGCCGGGCCACGCGCTGCGCCAGCCGTTCATGCCGGCTCATGGCGCGCAGATTGCGCTGGCGGCTGGCGATCAAGGCCGCCAAGCCCGAGGTGCTCAGGCGCAGGGTGTCGCGGCCATCCGGGTCGGTGTGCGCCGCGATCAGGCCGGCGGCCAGCAGGTCCAGCTCGATCGGGTCACGACAAGGCCAGCCCGCCGAGCGCCAGATCTTCATCAGGCGCGAGAGGTGCGCGCGGCTTGGCGCCCAGGATGAGGCGTGGGAGGCGGGATCCATAACTGTATAAGTATACAGTTATGTGCCCGGTGGCATCAGCCCCCGCGGGTCATCGGCGCCACGCCGATCAGGGCCTGGTGCCCCCAGAAGGCAAAGGCCGCCCAGGCCGCCACGCCCACCACGACCGTGAGCACGGTGCCCACCGTGTTGCCGGCCGGGTAGGTGGTGCCCTCGGCACGGTCACGCTGGCGCGAGCTGCGGAAATCCAGAATGGCCCAGACCAGGAAGGCGGCGAACAACACCACATCGGCCAGCTTGCCATTGGCCAGCAAGTGGGCCAGCGCCCAGACCTTGACGGCCAGGATCATGGGGTGATGCAGGCGGGCCTTGATGGCGTTGCCCGGCACATAGGCGGCGGCCAGCAACACAAACGAGATCAGCACCAGCAAGGCCGCGATGTGACGCATGGCCACCGGCGGTGTCCACAGCACCTCAGGCTGGAGACGGGCCTGTCCGAAACCCCAGACCATCAGCACGAAGCCGGCAATCGACACCAGCGAGTACAGCCCCTTCCAGGGCATCTCGCCGATGCGCGCGCGGGTTTGCGTGCGCCAGTCGTCGGCCACGATGCGCACCGAATGCACGCCCAGAAACAGCACCAGTCCCAGAATCATCCACGTCATCGTCAGGCCTCGAGCAAAGATCAGTGAAGGGGCCCATTATGGTTGTTTCGTGTCCACCATGAGCGGCAGCGGGCTGGCTAGAATGGGCCAATGACCATCCGCTTCATGCCTGCAGGGAGGCTGCGTGCGGTGTTGTGTGGGGTAGCCGGCGCCTGGTGCGTGGCCACCCATGCGGCATCGCCCCTGCCGTCGGTTCCATCAGACTCGTCGGATGCCGTTGCAGCGCCGGCGCCGGTCGCGGCTTCCGCGCCGGAGGTCGTGTCCTCATCGGCCCACAAGCTCTACGAACAGGCCCGCCACCAGCTGGTGCAGGTGCGCACCTTGCTGAGCGGGCAGGGCAGCCAGTCGTCGGTGGGATCGGGCTTTTTTGTGGGTGACGGTGGCCTCATCATCACCAACTACCACGTGGTCAGCCAGGTGGCCTTGCAGCCCCAGCGCTATCGCCTGACGTATGCGGGTGTGGATGGCCGCCAGGGCGCACTGGAGCTGCTGGCCTTCGATGTGGCGCATGACCTGGCCGTGGTGCGGCCCAGCGAAGCGGGCGCTGCCGCGATCAAGGGCCTGGCGTTTCGGCCGCGCACCACGCCGCTGGACAAGGGCGAGCGTATCTACTCATTGGGCAACCCGCTGGACGTGGGCTTTGCCGTGGTGGAGGGCACCTACAACGGCCTGGTTGACCGGGGCTTTTACCCCACGGTGTTCTTCAGCGGCTCGCTCAACCCCGGCATGAGCGGTGGGCCCACATTGGATGAGCAGGGGCGTGTCATGGGCGTGAACGTGGCCACGCGCCTGGACGGGCAGCAGGTGAGCTTCCTGGTGCCCTCTGATTTTGCCGAAGACCTGTTGCTGCGCGCGCGCAAGGCCACGCCCATCAAGCAGGCCGTCTACCCCGAGTTGACCCGCCAGTTGGTGGTGCACCAGGACTTGCTGACCAAGCGCTTCATGGCCCAGCCCTGGCGCTCGGCGGGGCACGAGCACTACCGCATCCCCGTGCCGCCAGAGACCTTCATGCGCTGCTGGGGCAACAGCACGCAGCCCGACAACAAGGGCCTGGAGTTCGAGCGCTCGGACTGCTCCATGAACCAGTCGGTGTTCATCAACAGCAGCCTGTACACGGGCAACCTGGCCACGCGCCACGAGATCTACGACGGCAGCAAGCTGGGCGCCTGGCGCTTTGCGCGGCAGTATTCAAAGAGCTTTCGCAACGAGTATTTCGGCGGCGCCGGCGCGCGCACCGCGGCGCAATGCAGCGAGCGTTTCGTCACCAACGATGGCCTGCCCATGCGCGCCGTCATCTGCCTCAATGCCTACAAGAAGCTGCCCGGCCTGTATGACATGGGCGTACTGGTGGCCACGCTCAACGATGACACCGCCGGCGCGCAAGGCCGGTTCGACGCCAAGGGCGTGAGCTTTGACAACGCCATGAAGCTGGCTGATTTCTACCTCAAGGGTTACGGATGGATCCCAACGAAGAAGGCCGAAGCCGAATCGAAGCGCCCCTCGCGCTGATCGAGCGCCTGGACCGCGATGGCCACGTGCTGCAAAGCACGCTGGTCTACCGCTGGCCCATGAAGATCGGCCGCTCTTTCGAGGCCGACCTGGTGCTGGACGACCCCCACCTGGCACCGCTGCACGCCGAGCTGGACGAGGTCAACGGGCAGGTGCACCTGCGTGTGGGCGAGACCATCAACGGTGCGGTGGTGGGCAACAAGCACCTGCAGGCCGGCGAGGCCATGGCGCTGGATGTGGCGCGTGCGCTGAGGCTGGGCAATACGCGGCTGCGCGTGCGCCTGGCCAGCGAGCCCATGGCACCCGAGCGCCCGCTGGACCGCCATCTGGTGCAGGCCGCGCTGGCCCCGGTGGGGGCGCCTTTGTGGCGCGTGGTGCTGCCCTTGCTGCTGGTGTCCCTGCTGGCCATGCTGTTTGACGAATGGCTGGACAACGACCCCGGCACACCGCTCAACAACTACCTCAGCTCCAGCCTGATCTTGCTGGGCGTGACGATGGGCTGGGCGCTCTTCTGGTCCTTGGGCAGCAAGCTGTTCCAGGGCAAGCTGGACTACCTGGCGCACCTGCGGCTGACCTTGATTTACGGCCTGGTGTGGACGGTGCTGGACGCGGTGCTGCCCCTGCTGGCCTTTGCGACGGACTGGTCCTTCCTGTCTCATGTCTCAGGTGTGGTGGGGGCTGGCGTCTTGTGCGCGCTGATCTGGGCCCACCTGGGCTTGATCCTGCCGGGGCACCGGGCCGGGGTGACGGTGGGTGTGGCCACCATGTACCTGGTGGGCCTGGGGCTGCACATCTGGCTCAACGAGCAGCGCACCGGCCAGGCTTTCACCGAGCGCTATGTGGCGGCCTTGCCGCCGCCCGCCTGGCGGTTGGCACCGGCCAAGCCCACGTCGGTGCTGATCCAGGATGCGCGCGAGCTGAAAGACAAGCTGGACCGCCAGGCCAAGGAAGACCGGGCTGATGACGCGGCCGACCCCAGCAGCGAAGAGTGAGCCTTTGCCATGGTGGCCCTGATATGAAGCAGCTGGATCACGGTGAGGGGCGTGCATGGCTGCGGCGCGCTGCGCTGAGCGGGGCGCTCGTTGGGGCCTTGCTTGCTGCGGTGGGTGGCGCATGGCCCTCATTGGGCTGGGCCGAGGTGCCGTTGGCCAGGGCGCCGGAGCCTGTATTGGCGGCATCGGCATCGGCGTCGGTACTAACAGCTGCATCTGCCCCTGCATCCGCTCCGGCGCCTGCCTCGACACCCGCATCGACACCCGCGCAAGGGTCGATCAAGGCCCTGCCGGTTTATCAGGATGCCGCCTTGCTCGCCCGTGCCTGGGCTTTGCCCGCCGCGTCGCGCTATAAGCCGCACATTGAGTACCAGCGCAACTTCACGTTTTGCGGCCCCACCAGCCTGGCCAATGTGCTGCACTCCTGGGGGCAGGCTGCCGATCAGGGCAGCATCCTGGATGGCACCGATGTCAGCACGGTGCTGGGCTACCTGCCCAAGGGCTTGACGCTGGATGAACTCGCCAATGTTGCCCGGCAGAAACTGGGCAAGCAGGTCACGGTGATGCGGGGGCTGGACCTGGTGGCGTTTCGCCAGCATATGAAGCTGAGTAACGACCCCACGCGGCGCTATGTGATCAACTTCTCGCGGCGTCCGCTGTTCGGATCAGGTGGTGGGCACCATTCACCCATCGCAGGTTATCTGGCCGATGAGGACCTGGTGCTGGTGCTCGATGTCAACAGCGACTTCGGCCCGTGGTTGGTCAAGGTGGACCGGCTGTGGGCGGCGATGAACACGGTGGACAGCAGCTCGAACAAGCTGCGTGGGCTCTTGCTGATCGAGTAGCGCTCCGGCCCCGTGCTCACGGCTTGGTCGGCCAGCGCACCCGCACCGCCAGGCCACCGAGTTGCGCCGAGCGTTGGGTGTCGATCTCGGCATGGTGCACGGCCGCGATCCGGCGCACGATGGACCACCCCAGGCCGCTGCCGCTTTGCCCGCTGCCCAGCACCCTGAAGAAGCGCTCACCCAGCCTGGGTAGATCGGCGTCGCTCAGGCCCGGGCCACTGTCTTCCACGCTCAGTTGCGGCGCTTGCCGGCCCTCACCCAAGGTGACCAGGATGCGCGCGCCATCGGGGCTGTAGCGGGCCGCGTTGTCGATGAGGTTGCGCACCAGCACGGCCAGCAAGGCGGCGTCACCTTGAACAGGGCTGTGCTCGGCGCCTTGCAATTCAATCGTTTGCCCACGCGCCAGGGCCTGGGGCGTGATGTCGGCCATGATCTGGCGCGTCAGCGGGGCCAGGTCCACGGTGCCCATGGGCAGGGGCTGGCCGGCCTCCAGCCTGGACAAGGTCAGCAACTGCTCGACCAGCCTGGTGGCGCGGTCACAGCCCGCCAGCGTGGCCTGCAGGGCATGCCGGCGCGGAGCCTCGTCGGTTTCGGCCAGCGCCACTTGGGCCTGTGTGCGGATGGCCGCAATCGGGGTGCGCAGTTCATGGGCCGCGTCGGCCGTGAAGCGCCGCTCGGCACTCAGCAGGGTCGAGATGCGGCCGAACAAGGCATTGAGCGCGTCCAGCATCGGCGCCAGGTCGGCAGGCAGCGCGGGCAGATGCACGGGGTCCAGTGCATCGGCCTGGCGACTTTGCAGCACACCCTGGATCTGGCGCAAAGGCAGCAGGCCGCGCCGGATGGCCAGCCACACGGCCAGCATCAACACCGGCAGGGCGAAGGCGATGGGCCACAACACACTGCGCAAGATGGCCTTGAGGATGTCGCCGCGCGAGTCGATCTGCTCGCCCACATAGACTTGCACATCACGCTCGGCGCCATGCGTGGCAAAGATGCGCCAGCGCACGCCCTCGATTTCGACGGTGCGAAAGCCTTCGCGCCAATGCTCGGCCATGTCCACCATGGGTCTGGCGGGTGCGTTGGCCGTGCGCATGGACAGCCGCCCCTCATGGAAGACCTGAAAGGCCACCTTGGGCGCATAGCGGTGCAGCACCGGGGCATCCAGCCCGTGTTCATCATCGTCGTGCTCGAAGCCCTGCTGGGCCACCAGCAGGGCGGCGGCCTGGGTCAGGTGGCTGTCCAGCAGTTCATCGAGTTCGTGGCGGGCATCGCCCCAGGTCAGGCCGGCGGCCACCAGCCACACGGTGAGCACACTGCCGATCACCAGCAGCAGCAAGCGGGTCTGGATGGATGTTGTGGCGGTCATGCTTGCGACGCTGCGGTCTTGGGCAGGATGTAGCCCACGCCGCGCACGGTCTGGATCAGGCCATTGCCCAGCTTGCGACGCAGGTGATGCACATGCACCTCGACGGCGTTGCTCTCGACCTCCTGGCCCCAGCTGTAGAGGTGCTGCTCCAGCTGCTCGCGCGACAGCACGCGGCCTGCATTGAGCATGAGCGCGTGCAGCAGGTCGAACTCGCGGCCGGACAGGTTGACCACTTCGCCGGCCTGCAGCACGGTGCGTGAGGCCGGGTCCAGCGCCACATCCTGCGCCCGCAGGTGTTCTACCGGTTGGCCATGCGAGCGCCGGATCAGGGCACGCAAGCGGGCCGCCAGTTCATCCAGGTCCACGGGCTTGATGACGTAATCATCGGCGCCCTGGTTCAGGCCCTTGATGCGGTCGGGCACGGCGTCGCGGGCGGTCAGCACCAGGATGGGCAAGGTCAGGCCGGCACGGCGCGCCATGGCCAATACGTCCATGCCATCGCGCTTGGGCAGGCCCAGGTCCAGCACGGCTGCGCCGTAGTCTTGCGCACGCAGCTCGCGCTCGGCCGCCTCGCCATCTTGCACCCAGTCCACCTGGAAGCCATGCAGGCGCAAGCCGGCTTGCAGGCCGTCGCCCAGCAGGGGGTCGTCTTCAGCAAGCAGGATGCGCATGGTGTCGTGTGGATGGGCTTGGCTCAGTCGTCATCGTCGTCATCGGTGGCGCCACCGGTGTGGACCTGGCCCATGCTGTGCTGGGCGGTTTGTTGTGGTGCAGTTTGCCACTGCTGCCACCAGAAACCCAGCACGGCCACCAGCATGAGCGCCGCCACGCTGAGCCATGCACGGCGGATGCCGTCCTGCGCTTGCCCCGGCTTGCGGCCCGTGACCATGGCGCGCACCAGGTTCTCTTTGTGCAGCCAGCTGCTGAGCACGACGCCGGCCACGTGCACGCCCACGATGAGCAGCATCAGGTTGGCCAGCACCTCGTGGGTCTCTTCCAGCCATTCGCCGCCCAACTCGTTGTAGTTGGCCCAGCCGGTGCTGGTGACCATGGCGGTCAGGCCCAGGATGAGCACGATGGCCAGCGCACCGGCGGGGTTGTGCCCCACATGGTGCTCAGGCCGGCCGCCAGGCAGAGAGCGCAGGTAGCGCCACACCGCGCCGGGCCCGCGCACAAAGCTGCTGAAGCGGGCGTAGCGTGTGCCCATCAGGCCCCAGATCAGGCGGAAGGCCACCAGGCCAGCCATGGTGTAGCCCAGGGTCACGTGGACCAGGCGAAAGCGTTCGGTCTCGGCCGTGAGGTAGGCGCCGGCAAAGCACAGCACCATCAGCCAGTGGAACAGCCGCACGGGCATGTCCCAGACCAGGACCTTAGCGGGGGATGCGGATGAATCGTTCATTGAAATCTCCTTGATCAGCACGCGTGTGGCAGGCCGCGCAATTGGCGGGGCTCTTGATGCTGACGCGTTGCCATGTGCGGGTGGGCACCTCGTCGTGTTCATGCAGGAACCACGAGGACTGGGTGATGCGGTCTTGCGGCGGTGCACTGCGTGAGCCTGCATTGGCGGTGAGCCAGGTGCTCAAGGCCTTGGTGGTGGCCGCATCCAGTGAGGCATCGGTGCCGAAGTGTTTGGGCAGGCCGTTCATCAGGCGCTGCCAGGAGGCGGCGGGCAGCATGCCGGGCGGGTAGGCCACGTGGCAGGCCGAGCACTCTTGCTGGTACTTGGGCAGCAAGGGGATGCGGGCACGGCCTTCGTGCTCGTCATCGTCGGCATGGACCGTGAAGCTCGTGAAAGCCAGCAGGAGGCTGGCAGTGAGCAGACTCGGCATTCGTCGCTTGATCATCATGGTGTGGCTCCTTGTGTGGGCGCTGGGTGCGGGCTCAAGGCTTGAGCGTCAGCAGCCAGGCCAGCACGTCGGCCTTCTCGGCTGCGGTGCACTCACGCCCGGCCACGTCATTGCAATTGCGGCGAAACCATTTCTCGGTCTTGGCTGCATCGGTGAAACGCTCGGGGTTGAAGCCCGGCGCCAAGGGGCGGATGGGCCGGCCGGTGGCCGCGTGTTGGCCCGTTCCCGTCGGGGTTGCCCCGTGGCAGCTGGCACAGGCCCATTCACGGCCATGTTTGCTGGTGAAAAACTGCTGGCCCTTGCTGGCGTCCGGGCGGGTGCCGGCTTGCTGGCTGTATTGCGACAGCAGTTGCGCGGGTGTGCTGGTCTGGGCCTGGGCAGACAGGGCCATGAGCAGGCCAGTCACGAGCCCGGCGACGCGTCCGGTGCGGAGCGCCGGTTGGCGCCAGCTACGGTGGAAGTTGTTCATCATGTGGCTCCTTGCTTGTTGCCCATGATGGTTGGCCTGTCTTACGGTTGCCTTAAGGCCGATGCCGCCCAAGCCCGCATCGTTTGATCCTGATCAGACTTCGATGGCAGAAAGGCGCGCAACCCCTCTTGGCATGGCCCGCACTTGTTGATCAAATGTGAAAAATTCACATTATTGGAGTCCAGGCCATGGATCGTTTTGCCCTTCGTGCCACGGCGGCGGCTTGTCTGCTGGCCGCCCTGTCTTCTTCCGCCTCGGCCGGTGTCTTCGGCACCCTGGGCAATTTCGACGTGGTCAATGACACGGGTTCTACCGCTTATGGCTTCGAGATCGACCTGGAAGGCCTGCACAGCTCCGACATCACGGACACCTTCGGCGGGGCCGGGCGCGGCTTTCCCACCTCGGTGGAGCGCTATGGCGCGCCCAGCATCACCGAGTACAGCAATGGCAGCCTCTTTGGCGTCAAGGTCACCTACCAGGCCATCTACAGCGGCGGGGCCTGGAGCGTGGGCACGCCCAGCGGCGTGTTCAACACCCCGGGTGAGAGTTGCTGGACCGGCGGCAACATCGGCTATGGCCCGTCCACCCCTTGTGACCACTTTGGCGTGGGCACCATCGGCAACCCCACCAACACCACCTATGCCTGGCTGCTGGAGTCCTCACCGGGTGTGTTGAGCAACGCCAAGGTCAACCTGCCCGCACCGGTCTGGGCGGTGACACCTTCGCCCAACCCCGCCGTGGCGCAACCCGTGGTGGTGGCGCAGATCCAGGCGCCCAAGCCCGAAGTGGAGTCGCAGTTCGGCACGGCCATCTGGGTCAAGGTCTACACCACCGAGCTGGACAACAAGGTCGAGCTGGAAGAGCTGATGGGCGGCAACCCCAAGGTCAAGGAAGCCGAGAACCACACCGAGATCGAATGGCAGCTGTTGCAGACCGACCCGGGTAACCCGCTGGCCGGGCAACTGGAAAACGGGGGCGCTGCGGCTGTGGGTGAGAAGGCCGAGTCCGTGCTGCGTCGCTACGAGTTCTACAACTACAGCGGCATGTACGACGGAGAGACCCATGAGGCCTTGCCCGTGCTGGGTGACAGCCACCCAGGCGAGGGCGAGTTGGGCTCCTTCATTGGCGCGCAGAACGTGGCGGTGAACCTCAATGGCAACCCCGTGGCGGTGCCCGAGCCCGAGTCGTATGCGCTGGCCCTCAGTGGTCTGGCCATGGTGATGCTGGCGGTGAAGCGGCGCCGGGCCAAGGGTGCCTGAACCCGCGTTGGCGGTGGGGAAATCTCCTCAATGAGGCTCTTAGGCAAAATCGACTGGCCGTTTTGCCCGGCCAGATTCAACATGGCAGCCCCAACTCCAAAAAGAGGACTGCTGCCATGGCCAAGCTCACCACCGCCTCCGGTATCCCCGTCGTCGACAACCAGAACGCCCTGACGGCAGGCCCGCGCGGCCCCATCCTGCTGCAGGATTTCCACCTCATCGAGAAGCTCCAGCACTTCAACCGTGAGCGCATTCCCGAGCGGGTGGTGCACGCCAAGGGCTCTGGCGCTTACGGCACCTTCACTGTCACGCACGACATCTCGCGCTACACCAAGGCCAAATTGTTCGAGGCCGTGGGCAAGCAGACCGAGGTCTTCGTGCGTTTCTCGACCGTGGGCGGTGAGCGCGGCAGCGCCGACACCGAGCGCGACCCACGCGGTTTTGCCATGCGCTTCTACACAGAAGAGGGCAACTGGGACCTGACGGGCAACAACACGCCCATGTTCTTCATCAAGGACCCGATCAAGTTCCCCGATTTCGTGCACACCCAGAAGCGCGACCCGCAGACCAACCTCAAGTCACCCACGATGATGTGGGACTTCTGGTCCAGGGCACCCGAGTCCCTGCACCAGGTGACGATGCTGTTCTCCGATCGCGGCACACCGGATGGCTACCGCCACATGGACGGCTTTGGCAGCCACACCTTCAGCCTGATCAACGCGGCCGGTGAACGCGTGTGGGTGAAGTGGCACCTCAAGACCAGGCAGGGCATCAAGAACCTGAGTGCCGCCGAAGCCGGGCGCCTGGCCGGGGCCGACCCCGACTACGCGCAGCGTGACCTGTACAACGCGATCGACCGGGGCGACTTCCCGCGCTGGCAGGTCTACCTCCAGGTGATGACCGAGAGCGAGCGCCTGAGCTGGGAGAAGAAGACCGGCTGGAACGCGTTCGACCTCACCAAGGTCTGGCCCCATGGCGACTTCCCACGCATTCCCGTGGGCGTGATGGAGCTCAACCGCAACCCCGTGAACTACCACGCCGAGGTGGAGCAGGCCGCGTTCAGCCCCGCCAATGTGGTGCCCGGCCTGGGCTACAGCCCCGACAAGATGCTGCAAGGCCGCTTGTTCGCCTACCACGACGCCCAGCTCTACCGCGTGGGCACCAACCACCAGCACCTGCCGGTCAACCGGCCACGTTGCCCCTTCCACAACCAGCAGCGCGACGGCGCCATGGCCATCGACAACGGCGGTGTGGAGGCCAACTACATGCCGGTGGAGGCGCAAGGCACGGCGCCTCAGGGCATGGGCCACGGTGATCCGGGCTGGCCGCTCGAAGGCGTGGCGGGGCGTTACGACGCACGGGGCCAGGAAGACGACTACACCCAGGCCGGCAACTTGTTCCGCCTGATGAGCGTGCAAGAGCGCCACAACCTGTTCAACAACATCGCGGGCCCGCTCTCGCAAGTGAGCAACGAGATCCAGGCGCGGCAACTCGCGCATTTCGACAAGGCCGATCCGGCCTATGGCGCGGGCGTCAGGGCCGCCTTGGCCGCAAGGAGCACATCATGAGCCAAGGTCAGCCCATGGACTGATGCTTGGCCTGTTCGCTGCGCTGCGATTTGTAGATGCCGGTGTGGCCTGAGAACAGGTAACTCACCACACAGGCCACGGCCGCGAAGATGCCGATGGGCGCGCCGAACAACTCCATGGCCATCAAGGTGCAGGCCAGGGGGGTGTTGGCCGCGCCGGCAAACACCGCCACAAAACCCAGCGCGGCCATGAAGCCGATGGGCTGGTGCAAGAGCGGCGCCAGGGCATTGCCCAGCGTCGAGCCAATGAAGAACAGCGGTGTGACCTCACCCCCCTTGAATCCACAACCCAGCGCCCAGACGGTGCTGAGCAGCTTGCCGGCAAAGTCCCAGGCCGGCACCGCCTGCTGAAAGGACTCGACCATGGGCGGCAGGCCCAGCCCGACATAACGCCAGCCATCGCCAAACCACACCGCCGCCGCGAACACCACGCCACCGAACAGCGGGCGCAGCGGGGCGTAGCTGATCCAGGCCTTCATGCGGGCAGACAAGGCGTGCGCCGCTTCAGCGAACAGCATGCCGATCAAGCCGAAGATCATGCCGGCCAGCACGACCGAGATCAAGGTCCACACGGACAGGGCGGGGACCAGGCCGGCCGCGTAATGCGTGTGCTGCACACCCCACAGGCGGGTCACCTGATCGGCCACGATGGCCGACACAAAGCAGGGCCACAAGGCGTCATAGCGCATGCGCCCGACCATCAGCACCTCCAGGCCGAAGACCGCACCGGCCAGCGGCGTGCCGAACACCGAGGCAAAGCCCGCGCTGATGCCCGCCATCAGCAGCAGGCGACGATCGTGTGGCGAGAGCTTGAACAGCTGGGTGAGCTGATCGGCCAGCGCCCCGCCCATCTGCACGGCCGTGCCTTCGCGGCCCACCGAGGCACCGAACAGATGCGAGATGACCGTGCTCACCAGGATCAGCGGCGCCATCCGCAAGGGGATGGTCTTCTTCGGGTCATGGATCTCGTCGAGCAGCAGGTTGTTGCCGCCCTCCACGCTCTGCCCGAACTTCAGGTAGACCCAGCCCACCACCAACCCGGCTACCGGCAGCAGCCAGATCAGCCAGCGATGGGCCTCACGCGTGGCCGTGGCCCAATCCAGCGAGACCAGGAACAGGGCGGATGCCGAGCCGGCCAGGATGGCCACCAGGGTGGCCAGGATCAGCCACTTGCCCACCTGGGGCAGCAAGTCGATGGGCTCGGTCAGTTTCATGCGGCGGGAACACTTCCATGGCTGAGATGCACACCTCATGCAAATCACAGGCCATGTGGATGGCTTGAAGCAGCAATTCTAAGTGTCGCGCCTGATGCGTCTGGGTCGGGGCTGGATCAGGGTTTGCGGCGCACGCTGTTCCACATGGCCTTCTTCATGTCCATGGCGGGCAGGTACAACGTGTGGCCGATGGCCGGCAGGGTCAGCGGCGCGTAGCCCGTTTCCTGCCAGACGTAGAAGGTCCAGGTGCGGTCATGCAGCGGCTGATCGAAGCGAAAACGCGCGCTCAGGGGCGCACCTTGCTCGTTGATGGTCTCGACCACCACCTGCACCTGCCCCATGCGCACGGTGTCGCCCGGTTTGAAGGGCAGGGTGATGAGGTCGCGCATCAAGGGCTCCTGGAAGGCCTTGCCACTGCGCAACCTGATCGTGTGCGCGTCCAGCACGGTCAGGCTCAGGTCCTGGTTCAGCCCTGTGGCCAGTGCCTGGATGGACGCCGGGTTGTGCATGCCGGCATAGCTTCTGATCGTCGGGTAGTAGTACAGCAGGCCGGGCAAGGGTGGGTTCACCACGATCATGTGGATGTCGGGCGTGGCGGCGGCATCGGGCAGGGACAAGGGTTGCCTGTAGCTGACGGGTGTCAGTGCCTTGGTGACCCAGGCCCCGGTGGTGCAGGCAATCGGGAACAGCAAAGCATGGATGCCGACGATGAGCAGGGCACCGGCCCGAACCAGGCGTGGTCTGAAGCCCGATGCCTGACGGCCTTTTGTCGCCAGGTGGTAGACCAGCAGGGCCAGCATGCCGTTCATGCCGATCTCGGCGTTGATCAGCACGCGGTCGTTGGACTCGATGGCGCAGATGGGCACCAGGGCCAGCAAGGTGCCCATGCCATAAAAACGCATCAAGGCGTGCCGCCACAAGCCCATGCCGTGCAGCACCCAGGCCACCAGCAAGGTGGCGGCGGTGGCACCCATGGCATAGGCCACCTTGCCACTGAGCGAGAAGAACTGCGGGATGGCGGCCGAGGCGCCGGTCAACTCGGCCAGCAGCAAGGCCGGCAGCCGCAGGATCACGGCCAGCCCGAAGCGGCCCGGGCTGCTGCCTGGGTCGATGTAGCTGCCCGAGCCCATGGCGCCATAGCCCGCATGGTTGTAGAACAGGCGCCAGGCCACGACGATCAGCACATAAGGCAGCAAGGCCAGCGCGCGGTTGCGCCAGGGCCGGTCGGCCCGCAGGGCCCATTCATAAGCAGCCAGGTAGGCCAGGGTGGCCACGGCGGCTTCGGCCGAGGCCAGGCCCAGCATTGTCAGGACCAGGGCCAGGGCGGCAAAGCGCCGCCCCTTGCCGGTGCGCCACAGGTGGTGGCAACTCAGCGCCGCCACGGTGAAGCAGGTCGAGATCAGCTGGTTGCGCGCAGCCAGCCAGGCAATCGCATAAAAGTGCAGGCCGCTGATGGCATACAGCCCCACGGCCACGCTGCTTCGGGTGCGGTTGTGGTCCAGCAGCCGGTAGAAGTTGCCCAGCATCAGCACCAGCGCGGCATACCAGAGCAGGCTGTGCGCGTGCATGAGGGCTGGGGAGTCAGGCCAGAGTTGGTAGTCCAGCCAGTGCGAGAACTCCGAGACGGGCCGCCAGAAGCTCATGTGCAGGGTGTCGGCGGCCGTCCACAGCAGGCGGCCCGAGTCCTTCATGCTTTGCACGTAGTCGGCGCCGCCACTCACCAGATCGAACAGGCCGAAGAGCGACCCCCGAGGCGGGGACACGGGGCTGTTGGCCTTGAGCAGCGACCATTGGAGAAAGTCGTCCCCCATCAGCCGGGTGCCCAGGTCAGGCATGTTCAGGGCCACGCCCAGCAAAGCGATCAGAGGGACGCTCCATCGTCCCTGCAGCCATCTCTGGAGTGTCAACATGGTCGTTGTCTTGTCAGGTTCAAAGCATCAGCCCCCGATGTGTGCGGCACGATCGGGGGCTGGCGTTCAATGCGCAGAGGCAGTTTGGGCTCAGTGCCGCATCACCTTGTAAGCAGGTGAACAGGCGACAGGCATCAGTTGATGTAGGGAATGGTCAAGGAGGCCGGCGTGGTCGCACCGAACACCAGATCGAACTTGAAGTCGGTCTTGTTGGCCGGCGCGTAGTGCAGGTCCTTGGTGTCGATGATCAGGCTCAGGTGGTGCCCCTTGGCCACGTTGTACGACATCATGTGGAAGTCCAGCGGGAAGCTGATGGTCTTGCCGGGCGTGGCCCAGTGCACCGAACGGGCGCTGTGCGTGATCAGCTTGCCGATGCCGAACTCGTCGACGTCATACAGGTAGGCCAGCACCTGCGCTTGCGATTGCGCCGGGCGCATGTTGAGCTGCACCTTGGGGATGCCGCGCAGCTTGAGCGTGCTGCCCAGCTTGGGGCCGTTGTAGACGACGCCATTGGCGCGGTTGACCAGGGCCGGAGCGGTCATCGGGAAGATCTCGATGCCACTGAGCAGCTCGCTCACCAGCGGGATGCCGGTGGTGGCCACCGTGTCAGCCGAGCTGCTGAGCGTGTCGGTGCCGCTTTGCGTGCTGGTCGCCGTCTGCAGGCCGCCGTTGATGCCCTTGGTGCACAGGCAGCTCAGGTCGAAGCGCACATTGCCACGCGGTGTGATCGTGTACTTGAGGCTCTGCACCGTGCTGTCAGGCCAGGTGGCCAGGCGCTCGCGGCCGATGCCGTTGCCGATCTCCATGTCGACCTGGGTTTCGGCCATGATGCCGTTGTCCTTGCCCTTGAGCCAGTAGTCGAACCAGCGGTGCGCCTGGTCATACACATAGTTGTCCGTGCCCAGCAGGGCACCCAGTGCCTCGGCCGTGGCGTGCCAGCCGCGGTTGAGCAGGATCTTCTTGGGGCCTTGCAGCTGGCTGAACAAATCCAGCGTCGAGTTGGGCGTGAACATCTCGTCCGAGTAGTTCTTGCTCAGGAAGACGGGTGCGCGGCGCGCATTGAGCTTGTCGATCTCGTACAGCGGCGAGCGGGGGCGGGCCCAGGCGCGGATCTCGTCGGCGCGTTGCTGCGTGGTGTCGGGGTTGAGCAGGTCGGCCTGCAGCACCTTGACCTCCGGGTCCAGCTTGCCGGCCACCGGGGCCACGCCCACCAGCAGGTTCAGGTTGGACTTGTTGGTCGTCTCCTGGAAGTAGAGCTGCTCTTCCAGGCTGGACCAGCCCGACAACGCAGCGGCCGTCTTGATGCGGGACTCGCGGGCCAGGCCCAGCAGTGAGATGCCAGCGCCATAAGAGATGCCGCTGATGGCGATGTTGTCGGGGTCCACGGGCGTGTTGGCGCCCAGCCAGTCAACGATGTCGCTCACGTCCTTGATGTCGTCGGGCGAGGCCACGCTGGTGATGCCTTCGGACTTCCACCAGCCGCGCGAGGCGTACTCGATGACCATGTAGCCATCCTTGGCGAGGCGGTAGGCCTGGCCGATGTACTCCCAGTCAGGGCAGACCCAGCTGTTGACCATGATGATGGTCGGCACCTTCTGGTCCGGGCTGCTGATCTTGGGCAGGAAGACATTGGCGGTGAGCTTGACCCCGTCGTGCGTGGTGATCGACAGCTTGTTGACCCAGCACGTGCCGTTGTCGGGGTTGATCTTGCCTGGGCTGGCCAGGTAGCCCTTGTAGGTTTCGCCGGCCGCCAAAGGCTCGCAGGTGATGGCCGCAGACGCGCTGACGGCGCACAAAGACAGTCCCGCACCCAGCAGGGCGCTCAATCGCTTGCTCATGTCTTCTCCTAGGTCTCGTTCGCGGGGGGTGTGAGGCCCCGCTGGCCGGATGGCTCGTTGTGGGAATAACCTGCTCGGGTGGTGTGCCCGGGCGGCCAGGAAAGTCTAGGAGTGCGGCCTTTTATAAGTGATGCGGATATCACCTGTTAGGGGATACCCGTTGAATGTCAAGCGCCCGTCAGTCTTCGTGGCGCGAAGCGCTGCTTTTTGCTCTAACCATTTCGTTGTAGTTTGTTTTTAGGACGACAAGCCTGTCCGCTGCGGCTTTGGTCAGGCCCTGGTTCATGGCATCCTCGTGCCCTGAGCAAGCCATCGCCGAGAGAGACAACATGAGCGAACACCAAACAGACTCCATCGTCATCGTGGGTGCCAAGCGCACGCCGATCGGTGCCTTCCAGGGCCAGTTCCAGGCCATGAGCGCCACCGCGCTGGGCGGCGCGGCCGTGGCCGGTGCGCTGGCGCAAGCCGGCCTGTCGGGCAGCGCCGAGATCGGCGAGGTGCTGATGGGCTGCTGCCTCATGGCTGGCCTGGGGCAGGCGCCCGCGCGGCAGGCCGCCATTGCCGCTGGGCTGCCCGCCTCGGTGGGGGCGACCACGCTGAGCAAGATGTGCGGCTCGGGCATGAAGACCGCCATGCTTGCCCACGACCAGTTGCGCGCGGGCGTGGCCGACTTCTTCGTCGCTGGTGGCATGGAGTCCATGAGCAATGCGCCTTACCTGTTGCCGGCCGAGCGCGCCGGCCAGCGCCTGGGCCATGGCCGCACCATCGACCACATGTTCTTTGATGGCCTGCAAGACGCCTATGGTGGCGAGCTGATGGGCCATTACGCCGACCTCGTGGCCGAGCAGCAGGGCTATACCCGCGTCCAGCAGGACGCCTATGCCACCGACTCGGTGCTGCGCGCCCGCGCCGCCGTGGAGGCCGGCCTGTTTGCCGACGAGATCGTGCCCGTCACGCTCAAAGGGCGCGGTGAGCCGGTGCTGATCAGCCAGGACGAGACCCCCTCCAAGTGCCAGCCTGACAAGATCACGCGGCTCAAGCCCGCCTTCCGCTCCGATGGCACCGTGACACCGGCCAGCTCGGCCTCCATCTCGGATGGCGCGGCGGCCTTGGTGCTCACGCGCGGCAGCGTGGCCCAGCAACGCGGCATGACCGTGCTGGCCCGCATCGTGGCGCACAGCACCTATGCCGGCGAGCCCGGCCTGTTTGCCACTGCACCGGTGCCCGCCATCCAGCGCGTGCTGGACAAGGCCGGCTGGCGTGCTGACGAGGTGGACCTGTTCGAAATCAACGAAGCCTTTGCCGTCGTGGCCCTGCACGCCATGCGCGAACTCGGCCTGCGGCACGACCGCATCAATGTGGCCGGTGGCGCCTGTGCAATGGGTCACCCCATCGGCGCCACGGGCGCGCGCATCATCGTCACCCTGATCCACGCCTTGCGCCGCACCGGTGGCCGCCGCGGCGTGGCTTCACTGTGCATTGGCGGTGGTGAGGCCACGGCCATCGCCATCGAGCTCCCTGCCTGATCCCTTCCATCCCTTTTACCCACCTCACTTCATCGTCACCATGATCGAACTCGACATCGACGCCAGCGGCAGCATCGCCACCATCACCCTCAACCGCCCACCCGCCAATGCCTGGTCGCTCGACGGCCTGCGCCAGCTCAAGGCCACGGTTGAAAAGCTCAATGCCGACCAGCGCGTGCGCGCCATCATCGTCACCGGGCAGGGCCCCAAGTTCTTCAGCGCCGGGGCCGACCTCAATGTGATGGCCGGTGGCGACAAAGCCGTGGCCCGTGATGTGGCCCAGCGCTTCGGCGAAGCCTTTGCCACGCTGCAGGAAGCCCGCGCCGTGGTGATCGCCGCGATCAACGGTTTCGCCATGGGTGGCGGCCTGGAGTGCGCCTTGTCTTGCGACATCCGCATTGCCGAAAAGCACGCCCAGATGGCCCTGCCCGAAGCCTCGGTGGGCTTGTTGCCTGCTGGTTGCGGCACCCAGACCTTGCCCTGGCTGGTGGGTGAGGGCTGGGCCAAGCGCATGATCCTGACCAACGAGCGCGTGGACGCCGACACGGCCTTGCGCATCGGCCTGGTGGAAGAGGTGGTGGACACCGGCGCATCGCTGGCCAAGGCACAGGAGATGGCCCAACGCGTGACCACGCTCAGCCCCGAAGGCGTGGCCTACAGCAAGCAGCTGATCCACGCCGCTCGCCAGGGTGTGCCCCGTCATGCGGCCTTGTCGCAGGAGCGCGAAAAGTTCGTGGACCTGTTCGACGGCCCCAACCAGCGCGAAGGTGTCAACGCCTTCCTGGAAAAGCGCAAGCCGCAATGGACTTGATCGGACCTGAATGGGTCTGAATGGACGATGCACGGGCGGTGAGCGGTTCTTTACCGTTTTTCACATGCCCCGTGTATCCTTGATTGGTTTCATCACAACTCGCAGGACAACACCATGAAACTCAACCGCAAAGCCATTGCCCTGACCGTGGCCATCGCCCTGAGCCACACCGCCGGCCTGCAGGCTGCGCAAGCCGCCATGATCGCCACCGACGCCGTGGCCGTGACCGCCGCCGATGCCCAAATGGCTGCCCGCCGCGCCCAGGTGCTCGAAACCCTGAACCGTGCTGATGTGGCCCAGGCCCTGATCGAAAAGGGTGTGGACATGGACGCCGCGCGTGCCCGTGTGGCCTCGCTGTCCGACGCTGAAGTCACGCAACTGGCTGACCAGCTGGACAAAGCCCCTGCCGGCGCGTCCGACATCCTGGGCGTCATCGTGTTCATCTTCGTGCTGCTGCTGATCACCGACATCCTGGGCTTCACGAAGGTCTTCCCGTTCACACGCTCACTGCGCTGATCGCGTGCGTCGTGCACCGCGCCTGATTGGCGCGCTGACGCTGTCGTGCGGCCTCCTCGTGATGACGGGGCTGCAGGGCTGCGCCTCGCTGCAGGCGCACCAGACTCGGGCCTTGCTGGCCCAACCACCTGCCGACATCCCCGCGCAGGTGGCCTTGTCTGCGACCCCCTTCTTCCCTCAATCCGAACTGCAATGCGGGCCGGCGGCTTTGGCCACGGTCATGAGCGCTGCCGGGGTGCCTACCACGCCGGATGCCCTGACCTCGTCGGTCTTTGTGCCGGGCCGAGGTGGCAGCTTGCAGATCGAGATGCTGGCCGCGCCCCGCAGCCATGGCCTGGTCAGCACCCGCATCCAGCCTGACATGCAGGCCTTGCTGCATGAGGTGGCGGCGGGCCACCCCGTGGTCGTGCTGCTCAACCTGGGCTTGAGCCTGTACCCGGTGTGGCATTACGCCGTGGTGATCGGTTATGACCTGCCTGCCGGTGATGTGCTCATGCGCTCGGGCACGACCGAGTTGCAGCGCCTGCCGTTGACCACCCTCGAACACACCTGGGTGCGATCGGGGCAATGGGCTTTTGTGGTCTTGCCGCCTGATCAGTTGCCCGTGTCGGCCAATGAGGCCGATGTCACCGATGGCCGCGTCACCTTCGAGCGTCTGGCCAAGCCCGCCCAGGCGGCCCAGGCCTACCGCGTGGCGCTGCAGCGCTGGCCTGACAGCCTGGTGTTGGGGCTGGGCCTGGGCAACGCCTTGTTTGCATCTGGGGATGTGCGCGGGGCCGCCGAGGTGCTGGTGCGTGTGGCCCGTCAACATGACAGCGCTGCTGCCTGGAACAACCTGGCGATGGCGCGGTTGAAACTGGGTGAGCATGAAGCGGCATTGCAGGCCGCGCAAGCCGCGCTGAAGAGGGCCCAGGCCAGTGAGCCGCGTTGGGTGAGCGCCGCGCAGGCGACGCTGGACGAAGTGCGGCAAACCCTCTCAGGGAAATGACGCGGAGGTGAGGGCGTTTGGCGTCACCCTAGGGATAGCCTCCCCCTAAATCTGGAGGGTGGCCCCCCTTAGGCGGGTTTTGTGTGGTCGCCCCTTTGTCTACGATGTATTCAATGACGAACGTGGTGTCAACCGCGTAAACAAAGGGGGCGCGTCATGGGCATCGATACACAAACTGTCGCCTGGGTGGCCATTGCAGTCGGCTTTGTCGGCATCGCCTGGGCCATCTTCTGGCCGGTTGAGCCGCATCCCGGCGTCAACCCCATCTCCACGCACTGGGATCTGGTTTACGTGGATGACGAGGGCGTCATGCAGTTCACCATGGTGCGTGTGCTCAAGATCAACCCGACCACGCGCCGCATGACGGCCTGGTGTGCCAGCAGTGGTTGCGAGCGGGTGTTCAAGCTCAGCAAGGTGGTCAAGGCCACGGATGTGCGCAGTGGTGCGCGCATTAACATTGCGCGTTTGATCGACAAGCCGCGTGTGTTGAGCGACAAGCTGGAGTCGGGTGCGGCGCCTGACAGCACGCAAGGGGATTCGGCGGGGAGCTGGTGGAGTACCTCTCGGCTGGGTTTGCATTGAGCTTTCTGGTCTCTTTGTCGGTGGAGCGCGGGGCGCGGCCGAGGTAGCATGCGTCCGGGCTTCAATGTTGACGGTCCCACTGCGTGGGACTGCTCTCCAGTGCTCGCTCAACTCAGGTGGCTGCGCAACTCGCGCTGCGCGCTCAAACATGCTCGCCATCCCCTTGCCCCGGCAAGGGGCAAACCTGAGCCTCGCTGCGCGCCTCCGACGCCAACAAGGCGCCCAGCCGCACGCTACCTCAGCCTCTGATCGCCCCGCTTGAGTACTGCCACGGTTGTGAACATCGCGGAGTGCAAAGCAAAAGGACAGAGACGGTCGCGGCAGCAGCAAAAATATTGCTGCGCGAAGCCTGCATTGTGTCTTTCACAAAGCCTTGTGCCTTTGCATGTAGCGAGCGATGTGGAAAAGGGCTGAGCCCCCACCTCGCGCTCTACCGATCAAGCGCATGCGTGAGGCGACAATGCAGCACATGACCGCCACCACACCTCAAGCACAAGCCGCTGCCGCCATCCTGGCCCAGCGGCGTCTTCATGGTCAGCAAGGGCCTTGTCTGCCTGACCCGCTTCGCCCGCAAACCCTGGATGAGGCCATGCGCATCCAGCTGGCCACCATGCCCCTGATGGGCGACACCGTGGCGGGCTGGAAGTGCGGCACGCCCGGGCCGGACAAGCTGGTGGTGGCGCCCATCTACACCCGCACCGTGCACCGTGCCAGTGAGCGGCCTTGCCCCGTCTGGGCCCATGGCGGTGCGGTGCGCGTCGAACCTGAACTGGCCTTCGTGCTGGGCCGGGACCTGCCCGCACGCGTGCAGCCCTATGCCCCCGACGAGGTGGACGACGCCATCGCCGCCACCCACCTGGCGCTGGAGCTGATCGACAGCCGCTACAGCGACGCAAGCGCCCTCAGCTTTGCCGACAAGCTCGCCGATGGCCTGGTGAACCAGGGCCTGTTCATCGGCCCGGCCGTGGATGGCGAGCAAGCCAGCCTCACCAATGTCATGCCCATCGCGATCAAGGTCGAGGGCTCGCCCGAGCAGGTGCGCGCCGGCCAGCATCCTGACCCGCTGCCTCGTCTGCCGCTGTACTGGCTGGTTGAATACCTGCGCGAGCAAGGCATCGGGCTCCAGGCCGGGCAGGCCGTGATCACAGGCTCTTACGCCGGCACGTTTCCTTTGCCCGTGGGCCAGGACATCACGCTGCGTTACGGCGAGCTGGGCGAGTTGCGTGTGCGGTTTGACGCCAAGGCGCGCCGTTGAGGTCTTTGAAATCTCATTGTTGACTGGTCATTCAAAAATGGCCTATGATGGCCTGCATGAGCGGCAGACCACGCAGTTTCGATCCCGAAGAAGTCCTGAGCAAAGCCATGCTGACCTTCTGGCGGCATGGCTATGACGCCACAGGCTTGAGCCAGCTGGAGGCCGAAACGGGGCTGGGGCGCCAGAGCCTGTATGCCGCCTTTGGGGACAAGCGCGCCTTGTTCCTGGCGGCGGTGGACCATTACTTCAAGACGGTGATCGAGCCGGGCTTCGTGGCGGTGCTGGACGCGCCCGGTTCGGGCTTGCACAACGTGCTGAGCGTCTTGCAAGGCTGGGAGACGGTGGCCCTGGCGCCTGACTTCTCCGGCTGCCTGATCGGCAACAGCGTGGCGGAGATGGGCCGTCGTGACGAGCTCATGGCGCAAGTGCTGCAGCGCAAGTTCGAGTTGATGGAGGCCGCGCTGGAGCGGGCGCTCAAGCGGGCCCGGCAGGCGGGTGAAGTCCCCCGTGGCCTGAACCCCAAGGTGACGGCGCAGTCTCTGTTGGCCATGGCCCAAGGCCTGGCCGTGCTGGCCCGTGTGCGGTCTGACCCTGCCGTGGTCCGCAATGTGGTGACGTCGGCCAAAGCGCTGTTGAAGTGAGGTAGCGAGGTGATCGCCAGCAGGCGGTCTTTTTTTACTTTAATTTTGACTGATCAGTCAATAAAGGATGAATCATGAGTGGGAAACTGTCTGGCAAGGTCGCATTGGTCACGGGTGGCACCAGCGGCATCGGCCTGGCCACCGCGCGGCTGTTCATGGAAGAGGGCGCGCGCGTGGTGGTGACGGGCAGCAGCGAAGCGTCGGTGGCGCAGGCACGGGCGGCCTTGCCCGGCCTGGTGTGGGCCAGGGTGTCTGATGCCCGATCCGATGCCGATATCAAGGCCTTGGTGCAGGTTATGCGGTCAGAGCTGGGCCCGATCGATGTCGCGTTCCTCAATGCCGGTGTGTTGCGTGGTGGCAGCCTGGCGCAGGCCAGCGAGGCAGATTTCGACGAGGTGCTGGACGTGGACCTCAAAGGGCCCTGGCTGGCGATGCGGGCCTTGATCCCGCATCTGGCGCCGGGAGCGTCCATCGTGCTCAACACCTCGGTGGCCAATGAACGGGGCTGGCCCGGCCTGGGGGCGTACTCGGCTGCCAAGGCCGGTTTGCGGGCGCTGGTGCGCACGGCCACGGCCGAGCTGGCGCCACAGGGCATCCGCGTCAATGCCGTGAGCCCCGGCCCCACGCTCACGCCCATCTTCGGGCGCAATGGGGTGCCGGCCGAGCAGGCCGAGGCAGCGGCCAACAGCTTGATCCCGCGCATCCCGCTGGGCCGCCTGGGGCAGCCCGAGGACATCGCCAAGGCCGTGCTCTTTCTGGCATCCGGTGACGCGGCCTTCGTGGTGGGGGCCGAGCTGGTGGTGGACGGTGGCCTGAGCCAGGTCTGATTCAGCCCAGTGTCATCAAGCTGGCGTTGCCGCCCGCCGCCGCCGTGTTGATGGACACGCTCTGCTCGCGCAGCAAGCGCCAGAGGCTCAGGCCACCGGCTTGATGCCAGCCCGGTGGCAAGGCCAGCAAAGGCAGGATGGCGCCGGGCCGTTCGCTGAGGTACTCGGCCATCTCGATGATGTCGGTGCGCTCGGCGTGCATCAGCACAGCATCCCAATCGGCATCGCCCATGTCGCGGACCAGGGTGATGCGCTCGCGCACCTCGGGGGGCAGTTGCAGCAGCAGCGGCCGCCTGGAGGGGTGGTCCATCCACACGGCCTGCGCACCCGCAGCCAGCACGGTGCACAGTTGGTAGAGCAGGTCCGACGCGGCGTTGGCCAGGCACAGCACGGGGCCCTTGGGCAGCAGGCGGTAGCGGTTGCGCTCGCCGGTGGGGCCGGGCAGCTCGCCGTCGAACCCGAGCGGGCTGACCTGCATCAGGTGCGCCGCTTCCAGCTGGAGCGCGTGGGCATGGGGCACGGTTTGGGTGCCAAGCCAGTCGCTCAGGCTTTGCAAGGGGATCAGGGCCTCGTCTGAGGGGCGCTGGCAGGCCATGCTCAGCAGGCTGTGGGCGCGCAAGCTGGTGTCGGCTTGCGTGTGCAGCAGCCTGTGCAGGTAGAGCGGCCCGCCCGCTTTGGGTCCGGTGCCCGACAGGCCCTCGCCACCAAAGGGCTGTACCCCCACTGTGGCGCCGATCATGTTGCGGTTCACATAGATGTTGCCGATGCGTGCCCGCTCGGTGATGAAGTCGATGGTTTCGTCGATGCGGCTGTGCACGCCCATGGTCAGGCCGTAGCCCGTGGCATGCAGTTGGTCGAGCAAGGTGCCGAGTGCATCGCGCTGGTAGCGCAGCACATGCAGCACCGGGCCGAACACCTCCTGGACCAGCTCCTGGAGGCTCGTGATCTCGATCAGGGTGGGGGCCGCGAAGCAACCCGATCCGTTGTCACGTACCGCAGCCAGGGCCGTGTCCGGCTGGAAGACGTCGCGGTCGCAGGCCCGCATGGCCGCCACATGCAGCTCGAGCGACTCCAGTGCGTCCTGGTCGATCACCGGCCCCACGTCGGTATGCAGGCGATCAGTCAGGCCCAGTTGCAACTCGCTCATCGCGCCGCGCAGCATGTGCAGCACGCGGTCGGCGATGTCTTCTTGCAGGCACAGCACGCGCAAGGCCGAGCAGCGCTGGCCGGCGCTGTCAAAGGCCGAGGCAAGCACGTCACTCACCACCTGCTCGGGCAAGGCCGATGAATCCACGATCATCGCGTTCTGGCCACCGGTCTCGGCGACCAGGGGCAAGGGCTGCCCTCGCTCGTTGACGCGCGTGGCCAGTTGCGCTTGCAGCCACCTGGCCACCTTGGTGGAGCCGGTGAACATCACGCCACGGATCGCTGCATGGGTCACGAGGGCGGCGCCGATGGTTTCACCGGCACCGGGCAGCATCTGCAGCGCGGCAGGCGGGATGCCGGCTTCATGCAGGATGCGCACGGCCTGTGCGGCAATCAGCGGTGTCTGCTCGGCGGGCTTGGCCAGCACGGTGTTGCCAGCTGCCAGGGCGGCCGCGATCTGGCCGGTGAAGATGGCCAGCGGGAAGTTCCAGGGGCTGATGCACACCACCGGGCCCAGGGGCTGGTGATGGCCATCGTGCAGGTCCTGGCGAGCCTGGGCCGCGTTGTAGCGCAGGAAGTCCAGGGCCTCGCGGACCTCGCTCACGGCATTGGGCAAGGTCTTGCCTGCTTCACGCACCAGCAGGTTGAGCAGCATGGGCACACGCTGGGCCATCAGGTCGGCGGCCTGATCAAGCACGTCGGCGCGTTCGGCCACCGGGCGGCGCTGCCAGGCCGGCGCACAGGCTGCGCTGGCCATCACGGCCTGGTCCACATCGTTCAGGTTGGCCCAGCGCACACGGCCCATGGTGTCGCGGCGCTCTGCCGGGTTGCGCACCGTGTGCCACACGGCATCGTGCGTCGACAAGGGGTGGGCTACGATGGGCTGCACCTCGATGTGCGGCAAGGCCTCACGCGTCACGTCCGCATGCAGCTGGATCAAGGTGGCTTCATGGTTCAGGTCCAGCCCCAGGCTGTTGGGGCGCGCCTGCCCATACAGGTCTTCGGGGAGAGGGATGGCGGGGTGTGGTGCGCCGATCACCCCTTCGGCTTCTGCGTTGCGCAGCACGCTGGTGGCAGGGGCTTCAAGCAGCGCCTCCAGATCGATGCGCTCGTCGGCCACGCGGTTGACGAAGGAGCTGTTCGCGCCGTTCTCAAGCAGGCGCCGCACGAGGTAGGCCAGCAGCGTTTCATGGGTGCCCACGGGGGCGTAGATGCGGCAAGGGCGTCCCAACCCGCCCTGACCAGGCGGGTTCACCACCATCTCGTACAAAGGCTCGCCCATGCCATGCAGGCACTGGAACTCGTACTGGCCTGGTTGAAACGCCGGGCCCGCCAGCTCGTGCACGGCAGCGAGTGTGTGGGCGTTGTGGGTGGCGAACTGCGGATAGACCTCGGCCGGTGCGGCCAGCAGCTTGCGTGCGCAGGCCAGGTAGGCCAGATCGGTGTGGGCCTTGCGCGTGTAGACAGGGTAGTCCACCTGCCCTTCGACCTGGGCCCGTTTGATCTCGCTGTCCCAGTAGGCGCCCTTGACCAGCCTGACCATCAGGCGATGGCCGCTGCGGTGCGCCAGGTCGATGAGGAAGTCGACGACGAAGGGCGCGCGCTTCTGGTAGGCCTGCACCACGAAGCCGATGCCATCCCAGCCTTGCAGGGCCGGCTCGTGGCACAGGCGCTCGATCAGGTCCAGGGACAAGGACAGGCGCTCGGACTCTTCGGCGTCGATGTTGAGGCCGATGTGGTAGTGGCAGGCCAGGGTGCTCAACTGCAGCAGGCGCGGGTAGAGCTCGTCCATCACCCGTGCATATTGCGAACGGCTGTAGCGTGGGTGCAGGGCGGACAACTTGATCGAGATGCCCGGGTTCTCATAGAGGTGGCGGCCTTGGGTGTCTTGCGCCATGGCATGGATGGCCGCCTCGTAGGCTTGCATGTAGCGTTGGGCGTCCTCCTCGGTGAGGGCCGCTTCGCCCAGCATGTCGTAGGAGTGGCGAAAGCCTTTGGCCTCTTGCTTGCGGACGTTGCGCAGGGCTTGCTCGATGGTCTCGCCGATCACGAACTGCTCGCCCATCAGGCGCATGGCCACGTCCACGCTTTTGCGGATCAGGGGCTCGCCGCCCTTGATGGCCACGCGCTTGAGTGCGGCACGCAAGCCGGTCTCGCCATGGGTGCTCACCAGCTTGCCGGTCAGCATCAGCCCCCAGGTGGTGGCGTTGACGAACAGGGACGGGCTGTTCCCCAGGTGGGCTGCCCAGTTGGTGCCCTGCACCTTGTCGCGGATGAGGGCGTCGCGTGTGGCCTGATCCGGGATGCGCAGCAGGGCTTCGGCCAGGCACATCAGGGCCACGCCTTCATGCGAGGACAGCGAGAACTCCTGCATGAGCGCCTGCACCAGGCCTTCCCGGCCTGCGCCTGCCTGGCGTTGCCGCAGGCGCGTGGCCAGGTCCAGGGCGAGGGTGCGGGCGGCGCTGGCCTGTTCAGGTGTCAGCGAGGCGTCTGCCAGCAAGGCTTGCACACAGACGGACTCATCGCTGCGTGTGGCGCGGTCAATGGCGTCACGCAGCGGGCTGTGTGGGGCGCGCAAGGCTTGCCCGAGCATCTGGAAGGGGCGAGGGTCTGGCGTCATCTCCTCCTCACCTTAAGCGAAGCGGCGGGATCAGTAAAGCAGGTAGCCCGCGCGGCGCGTCATGAAATCACGCAATCGGTCTTGCCAGCTCTGTTCGATCGCTTCGGCAGGCTGCCCTTGGCGCAAACGGGCCAGGGTATCGCGAGACCCGATCATGCCCAGGGTCTTGTCCAGCTGAAAGCCGGGTGACAGCTGGGTGAAGGCGCGGGTGAGGCTCAGGCCCAGCTTTTGCGCGTCAAAGGCCTCACGCTGGGTGATCTTGAATTGCACGCCATGGCAAAGCTGGCCCTGGTAGGGGCCGCTCGTGGGCGTGAATTCGGCGGGGCTGATGGCCAGGCCGGGCAGGGCATCGGCTTGCAAGACCTGGGTGAGCTTGTCAGCGTCCAGCCAGGGCGCGCCGACCCACTCGAAAGGCCGGTCGGTGCCGCGGCCTACGCTGATGTTGGCGCCTTCCACCCAGGCGACGCCGGGGTAGAGCAGGGCGGTGGTCGGGGTGCGCAGATTGGGGGAGGGCGGTATCCAGTCCAGGCCGGTTTGATCGAAGCGCATGTCGCGCTTGTAGCCTTGCATGGTGATGACCCGGAGCTTGACCTCCAGCCCGGTGCGGCTGCGGATGTCATCGCGCAGCCAGCCGGCCAGCTCGCCCAGGGTCATGCCGTGTTGCACAGGCCATTCAGCAAAGGCCGTGAACGAGCGCAGGTTGGCGTCCAGCACGGGGCCGGCCACGCGTTGGGCACCCAGCGGGTTGGGGCGGTCCAGCACCACGAAGTTCAGGCCCGCTTGCGCTGCGGCCTGCATGGCCTCGCCCATGGTGGAGACATAGGTGTAGAAGCGCACACCGGCATCCTGCATGTCGAACACCAGGGTGTCGAGGTCCTTGAGCATGTCGGGTGTGGGGCGCAGCTGCTTGCCATACAGGCTGATCAGCGGCAGGCCGGTGGCGGTGTCCGTGCTGGTGGCGATCTGGCCTTCCTGATCGCGGTTCAGGCCGTGTTCGGGCGTGAACACCTTGCGCAACTGCAGGCCCGGTGCGGTGTGCAGGCGGTCCAGGGTGCGCCAGCCTTTGGCGTCCATGGCCGAGAGGTTGGTGATCAGGCCCAGGCGCTGGCCCATCAGGGGCTGGTAGGCCTGCTGCCGCAACACGTCGATGCCAGTCTGCACGGCGGGGCCAGGGTTGCTCAGGGCTTGTGTGGCCCAGCTTTGAAGGGGCTCGCTCAGTTGAGGCCACCGATCGCCGAGTTGCGCGCTGGTGATGGCGGGGCGCTGGCTGGCCAGCAAGGCCTGGATCTCGCGGCGCAAGGGGCGGGCATCACCCAGGCCACGCGGGTGCACGCGGTTGCTGAGGATGATGAGGTACTGCCGGTTGTACAGATCGATCCACAGGCCCGTGCCGGTGTAGCCGGTGTGGTCGATCATGCCCAGTGGCGCCAGGGCCTCGCGTTGGGCGTTCAAGGGGGCGTCCAGCGCCCAACCCAGGCCGCGCCAATCGGGCTGCGTCGTCGGGGCCTGGGGCTGCATCATGCGCCGCACTGTGTCGGCCCGCAGCAGGGGGTAGGCGCGCGCCGGCTGTTTGCGCTGGGTGTCGGCCTGTGCGTCACCGGCGGCCACATGCAGCATGGCGTGGGCAAAGCGGGCCAGGTCGTCTGCGGTGCCAAACAGGCCCGCGTGGCCGGCCCAGCCACCCATGCGGCGCGCAAAGGGGTCGTGCACGGTGCCGCGCAGCATGCGGCCATCACCCAGCATCTCGGTGGGGGCGATGCGGGGGCGCCAGTCGGTGGGGGGCTCGAAGGTCGTGTCCTTCATGCTCAGGGGCTGGAAGATGTGGCGCTGTGCGTAGTCCGGCAGGCTGTGGCCGCTGACGCGCTGCACCAGCTCACCCAGCACGATGAAGTTGATGTCGCTGTAGACCATGCGCGTGCCGGGCGGGGCCTTGGGCTTTTCGGCGATGACCTTTTGCAGGCCGGCCTGGTAGCCCGACCACGGCGGTGTCTCATCCAGGTCCGGGCGCAGGCCGGAGCTGTGCGCCAGCAGGTCCGCCACGGTGATCTTGTCCTTGCCGTTGGCGGCAAACGCCGGCCAGTAGCGGGCCACCGGGGCATCGAGCTTGAGCTTGCCGCGCTCGACCAGTTGCATCACGGCGGTGGTGGTGGCCACGGCCTTGGTCAGTGAGGCGAGGTCGAACACGGTGTCGGTGCTCATGGCTTCGCGCTCGGGCTGCAGGGCACGCCAGCCATAGGCCTGCCTGAACTGCACGCCGTCTTCGTTGCCGATGATCACCACGGCGCCGGGCAGCTTGCCCGCGTCCATCTGGGCCCGCACGGCGGCGCCAATGGCCGGGCCCAGTCGCGCAGCCAGGGGCTGCTTGAGTGGCGCGGCGAGGGCGGCGGGTGTGGGCTCGGGCCCTTGGGCCCAAGCAGGTGCGGTCACACAGGCCGCACTCAGCAACAGGGCAAGGCGAACGTGCATGAGGTCAGGGTACGCTGGCCACCGCCGTGGCTGGTTTGGCAGCCGGGCTCATGGGCAGCTTCTTCACGTTCAGGCCGGCCGTGCTGTAGTGGTTGCTGGCGTTCCACAGCAACCAGCCTTGGGCGTGCACGTCTTCAGCGGCCTGGATCTGGGCGCGGATTTCCTTTTCGCCAAACACGCGGCGGTCAAAGGCGTAGTCCTTGAACGATTGCAGCCAGGGGCGGAAACGCACACCGCTCATGCCCGAGCGCTCGATGGCCGCTTGCAGCGAGTGGTGCACGATCTCGTAAGGCGAGCCCACGGCCATCACGTGGCCCGGGATGCCCCAGGTGAAGCCCGAGGGGTAGAGCATGGGCGAGAGGTAGTCCAGCCGGTCAGACAGCATCTCCAGCTGTTGGCCGATCAGGGTGTCGTTGAGGTTCCAGCATACATAGCCAAAGATGTCGGCCGACATGTAGACGTTGTACTTGGCCAGGCGTTGCCGCGCCTTGTCCAGGAAGGCCGAGATCATGAAGGGGCGCACCTCCCAGGTGTTGGGCTGCGAGAACTGCAGGCCGGGCGTGTCGGGGAAGCGGACGTAATCGAACTGGATCTCGTCAAAGCCCAGCTTGGCGGCTTCTTCGGCCATGGCCACGGCGGGCTCCCAGGTGGCGGGGATGGAAGGGTCCAGCCAGGACAGGCCTTCGCGGTCCTTCCAGATGGCGCCGCCGCTGGTCTTGATGGCCCACTGCGGCTTGGCGTTGGCCATCTTGTCATCCTTGAAGGTGACCACGCGGGCGATCAGGTAGATGCCCTTGTCGTGCAGGTCCTTGATCAGGGCGGGCATGTCGTGCACGGTGACCACGGTCTGCTTGGGGTAGCCCAGGGCCTCCCAGACTTCACTGCGGTAGGGCACGATGCCGGCATCGCCCTTGACGTCGATGACCAGGGTGTTGAGGTCGGTCTGGGCCATCAGGGCGAGGGCGTCGCCGCGCAGCTTGCTGCTGCCAATGCCCCAGGCCGACAGGTACAGGCCGCGTGATTCGAACTTGCGCAGCGTCAGCGTGGTGGGGCCGGCGGCAGCTGCCTGCAGCTTGCCTTGTTGCTGGCGGTAGCCTGGCATACGGGCGCCCACGGCCTGGCCAGCCATGGATGCGGGCAGGGTGAAGCGGCCGTCATGGTCGGTGCGCACGGTGGTGTCGCCGCTGACCACATAGGCCAGGGGAATGCCCTGTTTGGTGTCGGCGTCGATGACCATGCCGCGCAAGGGTGTCACCGCCACCGGTGGTGTGGCGGGCATCGAGGCCACCGAGGCCGCCGATGCCACGGATGCCACCGACGCTGGCGTGTTGGCCGCACTGGGTTGGGCGCGTAGCGAGACGCTGAGTGTCAGGCTGGCCAGCAGCATGGCCCCGATGGCCAATGCGATGCCTTGATGGCGTGAGACGTTCATGTCGAAGCTCCTGCGGGGAAGGCCGAGGTGATGAGCTGGTGCAGGCGTTTGCCGCTGACCTCGTCCACCATGAGGTAACGAGGCAAGGCCTGCAGGGGGTCGCTGGCGGTACAAGGTTTGTTGCCCAGGGCAAGTGAAGCCTGGTAGCCCACGGCCGTGGCCATGTCCATCAGGCCCTCGTCGAACATGCCGAAGGGCCAGGCCAGGAAGTTCACCGGTTGCCCGAAACGATCTTGCAGCACCGCTTTGGACCGTTGCAGCTGGTTGCGGGCAAAGCGCTCGAAGTCTTCAGGGGATTGCTGCTTGCGTTCCCTGACCAGATTGGGGTGCCAGTAGGTGTGCGACTGGATGCTGTAGTGCCCTGTGGCCTGCAACTGCTTGAGGTGCTCCCAGCGCATGGCATAGCTGGCGTTGGAGATGGCCGAGGGGTAGATGAACAGGGTGATGGGCCAG
This sequence comes from Aquabacterium sp., assembly GCF_016195855.1. Taxonomy (GTDB): domain Bacteria; phylum Pseudomonadota; class Gammaproteobacteria; order Burkholderiales; family Burkholderiaceae_C; genus Aquabacterium. Next base: position 797,403 of record NZ_JACPYU010000003.1, on the reverse strand, counting down.
TTGGTGTGGGCCACCATGGGCGCAAAGACTTCAGAGACTGTGCGGTGGCCGTCGTCCACCGTGATGACGACCGCACGTGGTGGCAGCTTGGCCAGCTTGCCTTGGCGGAAGGCCACCAGATCGGCCAGCGGGATGACGTGCGCGCCCGTGTCCTGGATGGCTTGCAGGTGGTCCGTGAAGGTGCTCTTGCGCACCGTCATGCTGTCGGCCACGGTGTCGGCAAAGCGGTGGTAGCACAGGATCAGGGCCTGGCTGGGCGGTGTGGCCGAGGCCGGGGCCGATGTGGTGTTGGAGGCGCTGCTTGGTGCAGCAGATGCCGCATGCAGCAGCGGGCTGCCCAGGCCCAGGGCCATGGTGCTGGCGGCGCGTCGCAACCAGGTTCGGCGGCTCAGGCGGCTCAGATCAGGGGTGTCCAGATCGGGGCCATCCGTCAGGCCCTCTGTCGGGGCGATGGTGTCAGGCGCAAGCAGCATCAGCGGTGTGTTTGACGCCCCTTGATGAAGGCTGTCAACTTGAGTATTACTTGCTTATCGGCTGCTGCGCCCATCTTTATCACCCTGTTGCACAAGTGTTGTGGTGACGCAATTCACACTCGATACAGTCGTTTCACGTTGAAGACCTCATCGTGGCCATCAAGCCCGCCAGCATCACATCCAGCCCGACCTCGATGGCCGCTTCGGGTTGCTGGCCTTCCAGCAAGTTGGCGCGGTCCAGCTCCACCATGCCATGCAGGAAGGCCCACAGGGACATGGCCAGGTCCTTGGGGTCCCACGGCGTGGGCAGGCTGCTGGCCAACTGGATGACAAAGCCCCATATATCGTCGTGGCTACCGGACTTGGCCTGGTCGCCCGAGTTGTATTTCATCTTGATGGCATAGAGCTGCGGGTAGCTGCGCGCAAAGCGGATGTAGGCGCGCGCCACGGCCCGCATCGCGTCCGGTGGCGCAAGCCCCTTGGCGGCGTCTTCCAGTGCAGCCAGCAGCAGCTTGCAGCCCTCGTCGGCCATGGCGAATTCCAGCTCGGCCTTGCTGGGGAAATAGCGATACAGTGCGTTGGGCGTGACCCCCAGGCTGCTGGCCAGCGTCCGCATCGACAACTCGGCCAGCCCCTGGCTTTCGATGAAGGCCAGAGCCGTCTCCAGAACGGTCTCTCGGCTGATCTTCTTGGGGTAAGACATGCGCCCACTGTACCCTGCTTGACGGCACCGGTCAGAAAGATGTACGCTGTACACCATGCACACATTCAAGCTCAACGGTCAGTCCGTTTCCGTGGATGTCGAAGACGACATGCCTTTGCTGTGGGTCCTGCGTGACGAGCTGGGCCACACGGGAACGAAATTCGGCTGCGGCGTCGCCGCTTGCGGCGCCTGCACGGTGCACATCGATGGCACGGCCATGCGTTCGTGTTCGATCCCGGTGTCGTTTGCCGGTGGCAAGGCGGTGCAGACCATCGAGGCCAAGGACGACCCTGTCCTTAAGCGCCTGCAGGCCGCGTGGATCACGCACCAGGTGCCGCAGTGCGGCTACTGCCAGTCCGGCATGCTGATGGCAGCGTCCGCCTTGTTGCGTGACAAACCTCAGCCCACCGATGCCGACATCGACGCGGCCATGACCAACATCTGCCGTTGCGGCACCTACCAGCGCGTGCGTGCGGCCATCCACACGGCGGCCTCTGCCACATCTGCAGCATCGGCACAGGAGAAGCAGGCATGAAGACGACTGTTTCTCGCCGCCAGTTCCTGATCACCGGTGCGGCCTTGTCAGGTGGCTTGCTGGTGGGCTGTGGCAAGCCTTCTGCATCCGACCGCCTGGGCTCGGGCTCGATCCTGTCGGTCGAAGGGGGCGAGGTGGCCCTCAATGGCTGGGTCAAGATCGCGCCGGACGGCAAGGTGACCGTGGCCGTGCCGCGCTCCGAGATGGGGCAGGGCGTGCTGACCTCGCTGCCCATGCTGCTGGTGGAAGAGCTGGATGCGCGTTGGGAAGACGTGCAGGTCGAGCAGGCACCTGTGGCGCAGATCTACGCCAACGCCACCATGATGCTCAACGTCGTGCCTTTCACGTCGGACGACGATGGCGCCTTGGCCCGCATGGTGCGCGCCAGCGTGCAGCGCCTGGGTTATGCCTTGTCGCTGCAGGTCACCGGCGGCTCGGCCAGCATCCGCGATGCCTGGGAGCCCTTGCGCCTGGCCGGTGCCACGGCCCGCGCCATGCTGGTGGAGTCGGCGGCCAAGCGGTGGTCGATTGCGGCAGACCAATGCCGTGTCGAGGCCGGCCAGGTCATCAACACGAAGAGCGGTGCCAAGCTGGGCTTTGGCGAGCTGGCCAAGGAGGCTTCGGCCCTGACGCCACCCCAGAACGTGCGCTTCAAGGACCCCAGCCAGTACAAGCTGATCGGCAAGCCCGTCGCCCGCAACGACATCCCCGCCAAGACCGATGGCTCGGCCGTGTTCGGCATCGACGTCAAGGTGGATGGCATGGTCTATGCCGCCATTGCCCAGCCGCCGGTGTTTGGCGCCAAGGTGGCCAGCGTGGACGACAAGGCCGTGCTGCAACGCAAGGGTGTGCTCAAGGTGCTGCGCCTTCCGCAAGGCGTGGTGGTGGTGGCCAACAACTGGTGGCGCGCCAAGCAGGCGCTGGCCGAGCTCAAGATCACGTACGAGCCATCGCCCAACGACACGTACTCGTCGGCCGACATGCTCAAGCACTACCAGGCCGAGCTCGCCGCCAACAAGGGCTTTGCCTACGGCACCAAGGGCAACACGGACGAGGCCGTCAAGCAGGCCGCCAAGGTGATCGAGTCCAGCTACTGGGCGCCCCTGTTGGCCCATGCCGCCATGGAGCCCATCAACTGCGTGGCCCAGGTCAAGGACGGCCATGCCGAGGTCTGGTGCTCGACCCAGGCGCCCTCACTGGCCAAGTGGAAGGCCGGGCAGGTGGCCGGTATCGACTCGGACAAGGTCAAGCTGCACGTGCCTTATCTGGGTGGGGGCTTTGGCCGCCGGCTGGAGGTGGACATGGTCGAGCAGGCCGTGGCCATTGCCAAGGCGCTGGACGGCAAGCCCGTCAAGCTGCTGTGGACCCGTGAAGAAGACATGCAGCATGACGTGTACCGGCCGGCCGCCCTGTCCGAGTTCCGTGCCGCGGTGGACGCCAAGGGCCGTGTGACCGCCTGGTCCAACCGCGTGGCCGCTCAGTCGGTGAGCTATGACACGGTGCGCCGCCTGATGCCGGCCATGGCCTCCAACACGCCCGACAAGAACCAGATCGAAGGCGCCTTCGACATCCCTTACGACTTCGACAGCATCGCGGTTCGCCAGATCCGGCCTGAGACGCCCGTGCCCGTGGGCTCCTGGCGCAGCGTGGGCCACTCGTACAACGCCTTCTTCACTGAAAGCTTCGTGGACGAACTGGCCTGGGCCGTGGGGCAAGACCCGGTGGCCTACCGCCGCAGCCTGCTGGGCAAGCACCCGCGCCACCAGGCTGTGCTGGACCTGGCGGCATCCAAGGCCGGCTGGGGCTCGCCTTTGCCGGCAGGCCGTGCGCGTGGCGTGGCCCTGCATGAATCCTTTGGTTCGATCTGCGCCGAAGTGGCCGAGGTGTCGGTGGAGGGCGGGCAGGTCAGGGTGCACCGCGTGGTCTGCGCGATCGACTGCGGTGTGGTGGTCAACCCCGACACCGTCGAGGCGCAGATGCAAAGCTCGATCGTCTATGGCTTGAGTGCCGCCTTGTATGGCGAGATCACCCTGGCCAACGGCCGCGTCGAGCAAGGCAACTTCCCCAGTTACGACGCGCTGCACATGGCGCAGATGCCTGTGGTCGAGACCCATATCGTGCCCAGCACGGCCGCGCCTGGTGGCGTGGGCGAGCCCGGCACACCGCCGATTGCCCCGGCCGTGACAAACGCCGTGTACGCGCTCACGAAAAAGCGCGTGCGTGCCCTGCCCATCAGGCTGGACCATGCATAGCAACGACCACGAGGTGCTGGCGCAGGCCCTGCGCTGGCAGGCGGCCGGGCAACGCTGCGTGCTGGTCACCGTGCTGGGCACCTTTGGCGCCAGCCCGCGTCCGCCCGGTGCCATGGCCGTCATCAGCGAGCAGGGCCTGATCACCGGCTCGGTCTCCGGTGGTTGTGTGGAAGACGACCTGGTGCATGAGGTCATGGGCGGCGCATTGTGGCAAGCGCCCGAACCCGGCCAGCCCCGCGTGCTGACGCGTGTCTATGGGCGTGATGCGGCCGAGCGTGAGCGCTACCGCCTGCCCTGCGGCAACGCCCTGCGCCTGGCGGTCGAGCCCTTCTGGCCTCTTGCGCCAACCCAGCAAGCCTTGCGCGCGATCCAGGCTCGGCAATTGATCGTCAAGCGCCTGGATTACCTCAGCGGCCGCGTGACCCTGTCGCCTGCCGGGCAGGCCCTTGATTTCCATGATGACGAGGCCGGCTTCACCACCGTGCTGGGGCCGCTTTACCGATTGCTGCTCATTGGCGCCACCGAGGTCAGCCGCTACCTGCTGCCCATCGCGCAGTCGCTGGGTTATGCCGTCAGCCTGTGCGACCCGCGCACCGAGTACACCGGCACCTGGCAAGAGCCCGGTGCCACGCTGGTGGCCGGCATGCCCGATGACGTCGTGCTGGCCTTTGCCTGCGATGAACGCACCGCCGTGGTCACCGTGACCCATGACCCCAAGCTGGATGACCTGGCCCTCATGGAGGCCTTGAAGACCCCGGCCTTCTACGTGGGGGCCTTGGGCTCCAGCATGACCACGGCGCGCCGCAAGGACCGCCTGCAGCAGTTTGACTTGACGGCCACCCAGGTGGCCCGTTTGCGGGGGCCGGTGGGCCTGCCCATTGGCTCGCGCTCGCCCGCCGAGATCGCGGTGTCGATCGCTGCCGAGCTGATCCAGGTGCGCCGCCTGCTGGAGACGGGCGGAGACCCCTGGGCACCCAGGCTGTCCCGCCCCGCATGGATGTCGGATCTGGTTGATGTGGCGGGCGGTGTTTGCGCCTTGGCGGCGGCATCAAGCGCGTCGCCGCACAGACCGGCGCCATGAGCATCGCCGGCCTCATCCTCGCCGCCGGGCGGGGCACACGTTTTGGTGCCGACAAGCGCCTGGCACGCCTGCCCGACGGGCGCACCTTGCTGGAGGCCACGCTGGCACGCCACGCCGGCATGAGCCAGCCCTTGCTGATCGTGCTGCGTCCGGATGACGAGGCCGCATCGGCGCTGGCCAGGCAGCATGGTGCCCAGGTCCTGATCTGCGATCCGGTCGATCAGGCCGACCCTGGCATGGGCCATTCGCTGGCCTGCGGGGCCCGTGCCCTGCTGGCCATGCCACAGGTCGAGGGTGTGGTCGTTGATCTGGTGGACATGCCATCCGTGTCTGCCGAAACCCTGCGCCGGGTCCACCAGGCCTTGCGTGACCAAGGGCGGGCCGTGGTGCCGCGCTACCAGGGCCAGATGGGGCAACCCCGTGGCCTGCCACGCGCCTGCTTTGAGGCGCTGAGCCAGTTGCGCGGCGACCAGGGTGCGCGCCACCTGCTGGACTGGCAGCAGGCCGTGCACATCGAGGTCGACGACGCCGGCATCTTGCTGGACATCGACCGGCCGGCCGACCTGGCCAGGCTAGGGGCATCGACCACCTGAAATCGGCCCGCCCGGATCGGCCCCGTGAGGCTTGATCCAGGGCGCGCGACCGGCGCATGATGTCAGCGTCATGGACCTGCTGCCTGTAACATCGTCCAATGGGCTTTGCCGCCCGCCCAGGCCGGCGTGTGCATGGCCTTTTGGACACCTTTGATGACTGCTGCTCCTTCTTCTGATTCTGTCGCCGGCCCCCTGATGCGCTGGCGCCGCCCCCTGGCCGTGGTGGCAGGCCTGGCTGTGTTGTGGACCGTGGTGCCCGGCATGTGGTTGCCAGGCTGGATCCGGCCCCACATTGAAAAGGCCGCGACCGAAGCACTGGGCACACCGGTGGCCGTGCAGGGCGTGCAGATCCATCCCTGGACGGGCGTAGTGGCACTCGACGGCCTGGCCATCGGCCCGGCATCGGCGCCCATGCTGCGAATTCAGCATGTGGAAGCCCAGCTGTCGCTGGAGTCGGTCTGGCGCCTGGCGCCGGTGCTGCGCCGCGTCAGCGTGGTCAAACCCGATGTGTGGGTTGAGCGCCAGTCGGCTGACCGGTTCAACTTCTCGGCCGTGCTCGACAAACTCACCGCCGAGCCCAAGACCCCCAAGCCCGAATCCGAGCCCGCGCACTTCGCGGTGTTCAACATCGAGTTGCACGACGGCGTCATCCGCTACACCGACCGGGTGTTGAGCCAGGAGCACCGCATCGACCAGTTGCACATCGGCGTGCCCTTTGTGTCCAACCTGCCCAGCTTCGTCAATGTGGATGTGCAGCCGCAGTTGAGCGCCCGCGTGGACGGCAGCCCCTTGTCCGTCAAGGGCGATACCTTGCCTTTCACCGAGGGCCTGCGCTCTGCCGTGCATGTGAAATGGGACAGCGTGGATGTGCCGCACTGGCTGGCCGCCGCGCGGCCTTTTGTGCCCAAGCCCTGGCAGATGCAGGCCAGTGATGGCCGCCTGGATGCCGACCTGACGGTGAAGTTCGAAGAGCGCAAGCCGCCCGCCGTGCCCAGGCTGAGCATCGAAGGCGGCATCAAGCTCAACAAGCTGGCTTTGAACCTGCCCCACGCACCGGCCCTGGGCCTGGTGGACGCAGGCTGGCAGAGCCTGGAGGTGCAAGGCCTGGATGCCCAGCCACTGGAGCGCCAGGTCAAAGTCGGTGCCGTGCTGCTGGATGGGGTGAACTGGCGCAGCCGGCCCGTGGCCTCCGCCTCTCGTGCGGCATCTGGCGCGGCATCGACTCCCGCATCCTCGTCAACCAAGCCCGCGCCCAGCGACAAGGCCGCGCCCTGGGCCTGGCAAGTGGGCCAGGTCCGTGTGGGGGTGGCCCGCCTGGATATCCAGACCGAGGCCAAGCAAGCCTGGCCCGCCATCGAGCAGGTGCGCCTACAGCTTGATGGCCTGAGCAGCCAGGCCTCGGCCAAGCCTGCCAACTGGCAACTGGAACTGCGCGACGAGCACGACGCCAGCTTGCTGGCTCAAGGCCATGTGCAAGCCGCCAAGCAGCTGCTGGATGCCCAGGTGAACCTGAGCAAGGTACAGATCGCCCCCTGGCTGGCCCCCGTGGCCGATGCGCTTTCCTTGCCGCTGCACATCGAGCAGGGGCAACTGGGTGTGCAGGCGCAACTCAATGCGCGGCTGTTGGCCGGCTCCGCCCTGGAGCCCGCTGAGGTGCGCCTTTTGTCTGGGCATGTCTCGCTCAGCCAGCTCGATGCCCGCGCCGCGAAAAAGACCGACAAGGGCCAGGGTGACCACGTGAAGCTGGACGACCTGGCACTGGACGGCATCCAGGCCCAACTGGACCTGTCCGCTGCGCCCACCCTGCGCACGCTGTCCATGGACAAGCTGAGCATCAACAAGCTCGACGCCGCCGTCACCCGCGGCCCGCGCGGTGAGTGGATGGGCATGGCCGTGCCGGCTGGCGACAAGCCGAGCCCCGCAAACCAGAGCCGTTCGTCCGCCAAGTCGCCCACCGCACCCGATCCGCAACTCGTGCTCAAGGAACTGCATTGCAGCGCCTGCCAGGTCCAGTTCAAGGACCAGACGGTCACCCCCGCGGCCCAGTTTGAAGTCCACCAGACCGATCTGCAGCTGGCCGAGCTGGGCAATGACCTGAGCCATCCCATCCGCCTGGAGCTCGACACCCTGGCGCAAGGCAAGGGGCGCGTGCAGCTCAAGGGCAGCGTCAAGCCGCAGCCTCTGGTGGTAGATGCCAAGCTCAAGGTGGCAGGGCTGGACCTGCGTGCAGTGCAGCCTTACATCGACCCGCTGGTCAACATCACGCTGGCGGGCGCCAAGGCCCAGGCCGATGGCCAGCTGAACCTGCAGATGCCGTCCAAAGGCAGCATGCAGGCCCGCTACAAAGGCCGTGTGGGCCTGTCCGATGTGCGGGTGCTGGACCGTGTCAACGATGCCGACTTCCTGAGTTGGCAGAGCCTGTCGCTGGACGGTACCGACCTGGCCATCAATGGCGATGCGGTCGATGCCAACCTGGGCCGCATTGCGCTCAAGGACTTCTATGGCCGCTTGATCATCAACCCCAGCGGCCAACTCAATGTGGCCGGCATCATGCGCCACGAGGCCGGTGCCCAGGCTCGTTCGCTGACCACACCTGAAACGGCGGCGTCCGCATCTGCGGCCAAATCGGTCCCCACATCAGCCCCCGCACCAGCCCCGGCCGCATCCCAGGCACCGCCTGTTGCCACGGCCAGTGCCAAGCCCGTGCCCAAGCTGCGCTGGCAGCAGATCCTGCTCAGCAAGGGCCGTGTCGACTTCACTGACAACTTCATCAAGCCCAATTACTCTGCCCGCCTGACGCAGATCGAAGGCGATGTCTCGGCCGTGTCGTCGACCAAGCCTGAGCCCGCCACCGTGAAGATCTCGGGCGCCGTGGACGATGCCGCGCCCTTGTCGATCACCGGCCAGCTGCACCCGTTGGGCCCCAAGCTCTACACCGACATCCAGGGCTCGGCCAAGGGCATCGAGCTGACCCGTTTGACGCCTTACGCGTCTCGCTACGCGGGTTATGCGATCGAGAAGGGCACGCTCTCGGTGACCGTGCACTACAAGATCGACGGCGGCAAGCTGGAGGCCAGCAACCAGGTCTTCCTGGATCAACTCACCTTTGGCGAGAAGACCGACAGCCCCGAAGCCACCAAGTTGCCGGTGCTGTTTGCCGTGTCCCTGCTCAAGAACAGTCGGGGTGAGATCGACGTCAACCTGCCGATTTCCGGCTCGCTGGACGACCCGGAGTTTTCGGTGGGCGGCATCATCTGGCGCGTCATCGTCAACCTGATCACCAAGGCCGTGACGGCGCCGTTTGCCCTGCTGTCTGGCGGTGGCTCGGATGAGCTGGGTTATGTCGCGTTCGACGCGGGCCAGGCCGAGCTCACTGCCAAGGCGCAGCAGGCCCTGGACACGCTGGCCACCAAACTGGCCGACCGCCCCGCGCTCAAGCTGCAGGCCACGGGGCGTGCCGACCCGGCCCTGGACGTCGAGGGCTTGCGCAAGCTGCATGTGGAGACCTTGATGCGAGCCGCCAAGGCCAAGGCCAACGGGCAGGCGATGGCGGAGGTGCAGATCGCCCCCGAGGAGCGCGGCACCTGGCTGGCAGCCGCCTACAAAGCGGCGGACATCAAGAAGCCGCGCAACCTCATCGGCCTGGCCAAGACCCTGCCGGACGCCGAGATGGAGGCTTTGCTCAAGAACGCGGCCCCGGTGGGGCCGGAGGTCCTGCGCGCACTGGCCAACCAGCGGGGCGACCAGGTCAAGGCCTATCTGTCACGCAAGTTGCCGCCCGAGCGGGTGCTGCTGACGGCTTCCAAAGTTGGTAACGAGGGCCTGGCTGACGACAAGGGCCCGTCGACGCGCGTGCAGTTCGAGATCAAGTGACGCCAGGTTAACGGGCGGCGTTGCTTGCGCGCGCTGCGGCGTAGATACAACATCGGGTCGCCTGTCGCTATCGGTTCCCTATCGGGTATGCCAGGGGTGTGCTGCGTCAGGCGCCTTATCGGAGGCCCCAAAAGGCCGAGGGCCCAGCACCAGTTCGGTGAAGGGCCCTCGAACCTGCTGAGAAGCAGGTTGAAAGATGACAGCGTTGCTTTCGCAACCATCCGTGGTTTCTCATTTCCCCACCTTCAAGCGTCAAATGCCGCACTTGAGGGGCTCTCGGGGTTCAGATCCGCCAATGATTTTGGTTGGATTTCTTTAGAATTGAAACTATTGTCCAAGTCAGGCCGGTCTTTGTGCTGAATTGCGCCTTAAATAGTCCTGAAATTCGTTGGGCCTGGACGAAGATGCAGCGTTCGTGGGCGACGATGCAGCCCAACACACTCTGATTGATCGGCTGGGGAACACTTGTCGCGCAACTGTTACCGTTTTGATCGATTCGAGCTTCGCCCTACCGAGCGGGTCCTGTACCTGGAGGGCGAACCGACGAATCTGGGGGCACGTGCTGTCGAAGTGTTGACGGTGCTGGTGTCCGAGTACGGCCGGGTGGTTGGCAAATCCGAATTGCTGGACCGGGTGTGGCCCAACGTCGTCGTCGAGGAAAACAACCTGCAGGTGCAGATTTCTTCCTTGCGCAAATTGCTGGGCGCCAAGTCGATCGCGACCGTCCCGGGCCGGGGCTACCGCTTCTGTCTGCCGGTTGACAGCGATGCCGAGCGGCCCGCTGGCACCACGCAGCCGCTGCTGCAGGCGCCCAAAGCCGTGGACGACGTGCTCTCTGTGCTGCCGGCCATGCCGGGGCCCATCTGGGGGCGGGAGGCAGATCAAGCCGCGCTGGACGCCTTGTTGCCGGCCCCCTTGATCACGCTGGTCGGCCAGGCTGGTATCGGCAAGACCGCGTTTGCGCTCAGCGTGGCGCATGCCTGGCGCCCCCATCGCCGTGATGGCGCGGCCTGGGTCGAGCTGGCCGCCATTGCCGACCCGGATCTGGTCGTGTCCATGGTGGCGCAAGGCCTGGGTCTGTCTTCAGGCGGGCAAGATCCCCTGCAGGCCCTGGTGGCCGCGCTCAAGCCCTTGCAGGTGCTGCTGGTCATCGACAACGCCGAACATGTGCTGGACGCGGTCACGCGCCTGGTGCAGGCCGTGATGGCCGGGGCGCCCGAGGTGCGCATCCTGGTGACCAGCCAGTTGCCGCTGCGCCTGCCCAATGAGCGGGTGTTCAGGTTGGGGCCCTTGTCGGTGCCGCCCTTGGGGGCCACGGTCGACGAGGCCATGAAGCATGGCGCCGTGGCCTTGTTCGTTGACCAGGTCAAGGCCGTCAACCGCCATTTCGAGCTCAACCCGTCGTACCTGGCGCGCGTCGTTGGCCTGTGCAACAAGCTCGATGGGGTCGCCCTGGCCATCAAGCTGGCCGCGGCCCGCGTGCCCTTGCTGGGCCTGCAGGGCGTGGAAGAGCGCCTGAGCGAGCGCTTCAAGCTGCTGCACCACGGGCATGGCGCGGCGTCCGCGCCCACGCGTCAGCAGACCTTGCTGGCCGCCCTGGACTGGAGCCACGAGATGCTCTCGCCACCCGAGCGCGCCGTGTTCCGGCGTCTGGCGGTGCTGGCCGGTGGCTTCACGCTGGACCTGGCCAAGTCGCTGGCGCACGACCAGGACCTGGACGAGTGGGCTGTGATCGACGTGCTGGGCTCGCTGGTGGACCGCTCGTTGGTCATGGCCGATGCCGGTGAAACGCCGCGCTACCGCCTGCTCGACAGCATGCGTGACTACGCAGGCCTCAAGCTGGTCGAATCGGGCGAGCTGCCGGACATCCGCCAGCGCCATGCGCAGGCCATGGTCGCCATGATGGACGCGGCCTACGAAGACTACTGGGCGCAGTCCGACACCATGTGGTTGTCGCATTACGGGCCGGAAATCGACAACGTGCGCATGGCCCTGGACTGGGCCGTGCAACACGACCAGAACCTGGCGGTGCGCCTGCTGGGCGCATCCAGCCCCTTGTTCATGCTGCTGGGCCTGGCACCGGAGTGCCGTCAACGCGGGCTCGGGCTGGAGCAGCGGGCCACCAGTCCGCAACCAGGTGCCGATGTGGCCCGCTTCTGGCTCGAACGCAGCCGCCTGTACTGGGGCGTGGGCAACACGCTCATGCACGACTTTGCCTTGCGGGCTTCGGCGCTCTACCGCGCCGCGGCGGACCGGCGCGGGCTCTACCTGGCCTTGCGATGCCTGGCGGGCAGCGGCGTGCTGCCTTCCGTGCAGGCCCTGTCCGTGCTGGATGAAATGGCCGCACTGGAGCAACCCGACTGGCCTATCCGCCTGTGCACCCAGCGTTTGCTGGCCGAGGTCACGGTGCTCAAGTCCATCGAGCACATGGCTGAGGCGCGCCGCGTGTGCCAGAACCTGCTGGTGCGCGCGCAAAGCGCGGGGCTGGAGGGCGTCGTGTCCGCGGCGCTCAATGACCTGGCCTCGATCAGCATGGCCTTGGGCGACACCGATGCGGCCTTGCAGACCTGCGCCCAGATCCTGGCGCGCGGGCGCCATCGTCGTGACAACTTCGTGCTGCATGCCCTGGCCGTGATGGCCTGTGTGGCCTTCGTCAAGAGTGACCTGGCCACGGCCCGCAGCGCCCTGACGGACTTTGTCAGCGCCTCGCGTTCGCGTGACTGGGAGTGGCTGGGCCTGTATGCCGGCCTGCTGGCCTTGATGGCCGCGCTGGAAGGCCGTCACGAGGCGGCCGCACGCCTGCTGGGCTACACCGCCAAGGCCTATGAGCAAATGGGCTCGCGTGATGTGGTCACGGTGTATGCCTGGTCCCGCACCAATGGCCTGGTGCAGGACGCCCTGGACCCCACGGTGTTCGAGCGCCTCAAGGGCATGGGCGCGGGGCTGGACCCCGAATCCGTCGCCACCTGGGCGCTGTCGCCCCCTCCCGGCTGAGGCAGCCCGCCATGTCGCAGCAGTCCGGGCAGATGGCGTCCATGACCGATTGGCTGGCTGCCATCGGCCTGAGCCGGCTGGAGCCTGTGCTGCGCGACAACGGCATCGCCGAAGACATCCTCACCAGCCTGACCGAGGATGACCTCGAAAAGCTGGGTGTCAGCATGGGCGACCGCAAGCGCTTCATGCGGGCCGTCGGCGAGTTGCAGGCCCAGCCGGCACCGTCAGGTGCATCGGGCCCGTCAAGCCTATCAAGCTCGCCGAGTGCACCGTTGCCGCACACCGAGTTGCGCCAGCTCACCATCATGTTCTGCGACCTGGTGGACGCCACCGCGTTGTGCGCCCGGCTCACGCCAGAACAATGGCGCCAGGTCGTGCTGGGTTACCAGCAGGCGGCGGTCGAGGTCATCAGCCGCTGTGGTGGCTCGGTGGCGCAGTACCTGGGTGATGGCCTGCTGGTCTACTTCGGTTATCCGCAGGCCCAGGAAGACGCGGCCTCGCGTGCCGTGCATGCCGGGCTGGATCTGGTGCACAAGATCGCCTCGCTGGAGCTGGTGATCGATGGGCACGAGCAGGTCCGCCTGCAGGTGCGCATCGGCATCGACACCGGCCGCGTGGTGATCGGTGACATCGGGGCCGGGCCCCGGCGCGAGCAACTGGCCTTGGGTGACACACCCAATATCGCCGCCCGCCTGCAGGCCCTGGCACGCGCCAACACCGTGCTCATCAGCGACCAGACGCGGCGCCTGACTGCCGGCAGCTTCACGTATGAAGACCAGGGTGTGCATGCGCTCAAGGGCGTGACCGAGCCCCGCCAGGTCTGGCGCGTGACGGGCTTGAGTGACTCGGCCAGCCGCTTCGATGCCAGCAGCGGCGAGCACCTCAGCCCGCTGGTGGGCCGTGTCCAGGAGCTGAGCCTGCTGAACGACCGCTGGCAGACCGTGTTGCAAGGCCAGGGGCAGGTGGTGGTGCTGTCGGGGGAGCCGGGCATCGGCAAGTCGCGCATGCTCAAGGAGCTGGGTGACCGGCTGGGCAATGCCGGCCTCAATGCCTTGCAGTTGCAGTGCGCCCCCCACAAGACAGACAGCGCCTTTCACCCCTTTGTCGACGCGCTGGAGCGCATGCTGCGCTTCAAGCCCGATACCCCGGCGTCGGTCAAGCTCGATCGCATCGATGCCTTGATACGGCCTGAGCTTGAGCCAGAACAGGCTCGGCGCCAGGCCGCGCTGCTGGCCGCGATGCTGTCGGTGCCCTCGGACGGCCGGCACGATCTGCCCATCACCAGTGCGCATCAGCGCGAGCAGGACATCATCGATGTGTTGCTGGACTGGCTGGAGGGCCGGGCCGCGGCCGAGCCGGCCTTGCTCTTGTTCGAGGACGCTCACTGGGCGGACCCGGCCTCGGTGGCCGCGCTCAACAAGCTGGTGGAGCGTGCACGCCATCTGCCCGTGCTGCTGGTGGTGACGCACCGCCCCGAATTCACGCCGGCATTCGATCGACAGGCCCATGTGACCGCCCTGAAGGTGCCCGGCCTGCGCCGCGCCGAGGTGGCCACGCTGGTGTCGCGCCTCATGGGCGACAGGCCCTTGCCCCAGGCCCTGGCCGACCAGATCGAGAACCGCACCGATGGCGTGCCGCTCTTCGTGGAGGAGCTGACCAAGTCCGTGCTGGAGCAGGCCAGCCATGCCTCTGCCGTGCAGGCGGATGGTGCCTTGCCCGCGACCTTGCGAGACTCCTTGATGGCGCGCCTGGACCGCCATGCGCAGGCCAAGGAAGTGGCGCAGATTGGTGCCGTGATCGGTCGGGCGTTTTCTCGCGACCTGTTGAGCGCCTTGTACTCGCAAGACGAGCAGCAGATGGAGGAGGGGGTGCAGGCCTTGCTGCGTTCGGGCCTGGCCACGCGCCAGGAGTCCGAGCAAGGCGAGGTCTACGTGTTCAAGCACGCGCTGGTGCAAGACACCGCGTATGACTCGCTGCTCAAGGCGCGGCGCGAGGCCTTGCACAGCACCGTCCTGCAGGTGCTGGAGTCCCGCTACCCCGAGACCGTGCAGCATCAGCCCGCCCTGCTGGCCCGCCACGCCGTGGCCGCCGGGCATCCTCGCGCTGCCATTCCCTACTGGAAGAAAGCCAGCGAGCAGGCGTTGCACCGGCTGGCGCTGCACGAGGCCGCAGCCCACCTGCAGGCTGGCCTGCACACCACGCAGACTTTGCCGGTCAATGCCGAGCGCGATCAGATCGAGTTGCAGCTGCACGCCTCATTGGGCACGGTGCACATGCTGGGCAAGGGCTGGGCCGCACCGGAGGTCGAGCAGGCCTACAAGCGGGCCAATGAACTGGCCAGCGCGGCCGACAAGGTGGACGAGGCCATCTGGCCCTTGTGGGGCGTGTGCGTCTACCACCAGGTTCACGGCGAGATCCGGCAGGCGCAGGCCATCGGCCGGCGCATGGCGACCGTGGCCAGGCAGTCCAACAGCCGTCTGGCCTGGCTGGTCAACAACATGATGCAGGCGCAACTGGCGTTCTACAGCGGGCAACTGCCGCAGGTGGGGGCGCTGTGCGAGCAGGTCGAGCATGGTTTTCATGACCCGCATGACCGCAGCCTCATTGCCCTGTACTCGACCGATCTCAAACTGGTGGGCATGGTGCATGGCCTGCATGCGAGCTGGATCATGGGCCAGGTGGACGATGTGGACCAGGTCTATGGGCTCATCGAGCAACGGGCCATCGAGCTGGAGCACCCGTATTCACTGGCCTGGGCACGCACCTGGGGTGTCATGGTCTACTTGCATGCGGGTGAGCTGGACAGGCTCTTGCCGCGCCTGCAAGCGGGCTGGCACATGGCCGATGAGCATGGTTTTGCTTATGTGTCGGCCATGGCCAGGTTCGCCATGGGCTGGTGCCGCACGCAATTGGGCCAGATGGACGATGGCATCGCGCTGATGGAGCAGGGCTTGAGTGCCTTCCAGGCCACCGGGGCGGGCATCGTGCTGCCGTTTTTCCTGGCGCAGATGGCCGAGGTGCTGGGCCGCGTCGGGCGCCATGCCGAAGCGCTGGCCTGCCTGGATCAGGCCTGGGTACAGACCGAGCGCGGCGGCGAGCGCTGGCATGAGGCCGAGCTGCACCGCATCCGCGGGCACCTCTTGCAACACGCACCGCAGGCGGACCTGTTGCAGGCCAGGGCCTGTTATCAAAAGGCCATCGAGGTGGCGCAGCAGCAGCAGGCCGCAGTCTGGTTGCAGCGTGCCCAGCAGGCCTTGAGCAGCCTGCCTTGATGGCAGGCCCCTAAGCAAGCCCGACGGCCCGGCCGATCAGGCGGCCGCGAAGATCTCGGCCATATTGGCCGGGTCGAAGGACTCGGCCGGCGTCACGGTCTGGCCGAACAGCCCGTAATAGCGGTCGATCTGCTTCTGGTTGCCGGCCAGGGCCATGAACAGCTTGATGATGTCTTCGGTAGGGGGCGCCAGCTTGGCCATCTCCTGCGCGAAGCCCAGCAAGGGAACCGACACCGCATCACGACGCGCCTGGTAGGCCTCCAGCGCGGCGTCCACACCTTGTGGCGTGCTCAAGCCCTCGTGGATCAGGCCTGCGGCCAGTTCGGCGTCCCGCAAGGCATTGGTGATGCCCGCCGCCGTGATCGGGTCCATGGTGACGCCGGCATCGCCGACCAGACACCAGCCCGCGCCGGCTGCCTGACGGCAGAAGGTGCCGATCGCCCCGCTGAGCCAGTCATCGTCACGCTGGCCGGCCTTGACGCGGGCCGCCAAGCCGGGGGTCAGGGTGTCGAGCGTCTGGAAGAAGTAGTCCTGTGTTTCCTGACGGGCAGGACGGGGTGCGTTGCCGGGCTGGATCACGCCGATCACGGCGCGGCCATCGTTGGTCTCCCAGGCGTAGATCATGCGTTCGGGGCGCGAGTAGAACTCCACGCCATCCAGCTTGACCCCGGTGAAGTAGGAGTACAGGTTGAACGAGCCGGCCTCTTTGGTCGATTCGTTGTAGGCCTGGGCGCCCACCGCGCGGGCCAGACGTGAGTGCGTGCCATCGGCGCCTACCACCACCTTGGCGTGGGCGGTGAAGACGCTGCCATCCTGCAGCCGCCCTCGGATGCCGGTCACGCGCTCGCCTTCCCGGATCACGTCCTCGAAGGTCACGCCCTGGCGCAACTCGGCGCCGGCCGCCAGCGCGGCGTCCAGCAGCACCTTGTCCAGCGCCATCCGGCGCGGCGCCAGAGCCGCTCCGGCCTGCGTGCCGGGGGGCTGGCCACGCAGCACCAACTCGCCCATGTCGAGCGAAAAACCGGTCAGCAAGGGGCAGTTGGTGGCCACGACGGCGTCCAGCACGCCCCACTTTTGCAGCAGGTCGACCCCTGCATGCCAGATCAGGTGGGTGGACAGGCGGACATCACTGGGCAATTGCGCCTGATCCACGATCAGGACCTTGTGGCCCTGGCGGGCCAGCAACATGGCGGTGGCGGCACCCGCGCAGCGGCCGCCTACGACGATGACGTCATACATGTTTTTTGGCTTTCAGCTTTTTTTAGTGTTTGTCAAAGGTCGATTTTGGGCAATTGCACGGCATGCGGTGCCTTTGTGTCAAGCGGTGGGGTCTTCTTTTTGACGACATGCGTGGGTCGATGGCCTGGATCGGGGGTTTTCGGCAACTTTGCACAGGCCGGCGCCTGAACGGCGTCAAGTTCCCTGCTTTTCCACCGATCACCGTCCCATGGAGGGTTTATGAACACCATCTCATCCATTGCGTTATCGGGTGTGCATGCGGCTTCAACCCGCATGGATGTGGCCGCCCACAACATCGCCAACGCGCAGACGCCGGGCTTTCAGCGCCAGGTCGTGCACCAGCAAAGCCAGGAGACGGCCGGGGTCATGACCACGGTTGGCAAGACCGACGAAGTCGGCCCCGACCTGGCTGCCGATCTGGTGGCGCAGATGGAGGCCAGCTACAACTACAAGGCCAATCTGCGCACCATCCAGACCCAGGAGCAGATGGTCGGCAGCCTGCTGGACATCAAGGCCTGAGCTTCACCAGCTGAAGACCTGGGTGGCGGCATCGCCCGCAAGTCGGTCCAGAATCGCGTCTGGACTGATTTGTGACCTTTGCCGTGCCCCCTCGCCGACTCATTGCCCACCTCGACATGGACGCCTTCTACGCGTCCGTCGAGTTGTTGCGCTATCCGTCATTGAAAGGGCAGCCCGTGGTCATCGGGGGCGGGCGGCGCCATCAACCCGAGGTGCAGGCCGATGGCAGCTGGCAGTTTGCCCGCCTGCGTGACTACGCCGGCCGAGGCGTGATCACCACCGCCACCTACCCGGCGCGCGCCCTGGGCGTGCATTCCGGCATGGGCCTGATGAAGGCCGCCGCGCTGGCGCCCGACGCCGTGCTGCTGCCCGTGGATTTCGACCAGTACCGGGCTTATTCGCGGCGCTTCAAGGCGGCAGTGGCCCAGGTGGCGCCGGTCATCGAGGACCGCGGCATCGACGAAATCTACATCGACCTCAGCGAGGTGCCCGGCGCGCAGGATGCCCACGGCGACGACGCGCTGGGCGGTGTGCGTGAACTGGGGCGCCAGCTCAAGCAGGCGGTGTTCGAGGCCACGGGCCTGAGCTGCTCGGTGGGCGTGACCCCCAACAAGCTCTTGTCCAAGCTGTGCTCCGATCTGGAAAAGCCCGACGGGCTCACCGTGCTGACCATGGCCGACATCCCCGCGCGCATCTGGCCCTTGCCGGCCAGCCGCATCAATGGCATCGGCCCCAAGGCCAGCGCACGGTTGACATCGCATGGCATCGACACCATCGGGCAGTTGGCGGCCACCGACCCGAACTGGTTGATGCAGGAGTTCGGCAGCCACTATGGCGCCTGGTTGCATCAGGCGGCTCACGGCCTGGACGAGCGCCCCGTGGTGACCTGGCGCGAGCCCAAGTCGCTCAGCCGCGAGACCACCTTCGAGCGCGACCTGCACCCCCGTGATGACCGCGACGCCCTGAGCCCCATCTTCACGCGCCTGTGTGAGCAGGTGGCGCAGGATCTGGCGCGCAAGGACTATGTGGGCCGCACGGTGGGCGTCAAGCTGCGCTATGACGACTTCAAGATTGTGACTCGCAGCCTGACCATGCCGGCGCCCACGCGCGATGCGGGCACCATCCGCCAGTGGGCCGGACGTTGCCTGAAGACGGTCCCCCTGGACCGGCGCTTGCGCTTGCTGGGCGTGAAGATGGAGTCCCTGAGCAAGGGTGGCGAGGTCGCTGCCGTGCAGGAGCCCGCCGCACCTTATTCCTTGCCCCTGTTCGAGGAGCTGTGAGCCCCATGTCGTCCGAGCCTTTGCCCTGCATGGCCCAGCTTCAACCTTCCGGCTTGAGCTTCACGGTGCAGCCCGGCCAGTCTGTGCTGGAGGCGGCGCTGGCAGCGGGCATCCACATGGCCCGCTCCTGCCGCAATGGCACCTGCCGTGCCTGCCTGTGCCAGCTCGCATCGGGGCAGGTGCACTACCGCGTCGAGTGGCCCGGGCTCAGCCCGGATGAAAAGGACGAAGGCTGGATCCTGCCGTGTGTGGCCTTGCCGCAGGGCGATGTGGTGCTGGTGGCGCCTTCAGCTCGAAGGCTCGGCGGCGACGGGGGCGCCTGACCCGCCAACGTTGCCGCGGTGGGCCTCGTCCAGGTCCAGCAACTTGTCTTCGATGAAGTCCTTTTCCAGCAAGGTGCGCCTCATCGTGCTCTTGAGCTCTTCCAGCTGGCTGAACAGCGTGGCGCGCTCCTGCGTGATGGCCTTCATCTGCTCGCGCAGGTCTTCCAGATCCTTGGCGGCTGCGTTGCGTGCCTGCTCGACTTCGTTGTTGAGCTTGTCCACTTCCTGCGTGAGCGTGTTGGCCGTGGCTTCGGCCTTCTGCGCACGCTCCTTGGCGCGGTTGAGCAACTGCTGCTGTTGGTCCATGTTCTGGCGCAGCGCCTCGGCCGATTGCGTGGAGGCCTCGGCCAGCCGGTTGGCCCGGCGCAGCTCATTGATGACGATGTTGGCTTCGTCCAGCCGGATCTTGACCTGCTCCAGCTCGGTGGACAGGTGGCTGCGCTGCAGCAGGGTCTGGTCCAGCTTGCCCTGGTGCTCCTGACGCCAGGCCGGGTAGCCCTCGGGCTGGATGGCCTGGATGGACTCCAGCAGCTTGCGCATCTCGGCCACGATCTGCTCGTGCTCCTCGATGCCTTCTCTGGTCAGCGAGTCCGTCAGGGCGGCGATTTTTTCCAGGCTCTCGTGCGAGAGGTCGATCGGCCGGTTGGCCGACTGGTTGACGGACTTGTTGGCATCAATGAGCCGGTCGCTGAGCCGGTCCACCGCTTGCAGCATGTCGCGCAGGCGTTTGGCCGCGTCGATCAGGTCGCCGCTGCCTTTGCGCATCATGTCGTGCGTGGCCTCGGTCTGGCTCAGGATGCGAAACAGCATGAAGGCCAGCAGGATGATGGCCGCCGCATTGCCGATGAAGACAAAGAGGACGGCGACGCTTTCAAGCTGCATGGGCTGGCCTCTTGTGTGTCAGACGGCCAGGAAGCTGAAGCGGCCGTCGCCGTAGCCTGGCACCGAGATGCGGAAGTCCGCCCGGCCGCCGTTCTTGACCAGCAGCTCGTTGAGCTTTTGAAAGCTCTGCGGCACGATGCTGGTGCGCGACAGGGGGATGGGCTCTTTCTCCGCCTCGATCCGCAACAGCGCGCCCGCGCTTTGCATGAACTGGCTGGCGTGCTTGACCATGCTCTCCGTGGCCTGCCCTTGCTGCATGGCCTGGCGCACGGCAGCAGGGGGCTGGCGCGAGCTGCCACCACCCAGGATGCACACGGCGTTCGTGTCCAGCACGGCAATGGCGGTGACGGGCTTGCTGCGCCCGCCATACAGGCCGATGAGGTTCTGGGATGTCAGCGCATGGGCAACCAGCGGCTCTTCTTCAAGCAGGCGAAACGGGATGCCGTTCATCACGGATTGAATCAGGTCCTTGCATTGCTGCGTGATCACCAGGCTGGCAGCGGCGGCGGCCTCTTCAGGCGTCTGCTCCGGGGCAGGGGCCTGACCGTCGACGGGCACCACATGGCGCACATGCGCGATCAGGTCGGTGTCCTTGAAGGGCTTGTTGATCACGAACACGGCGCCGTTGCGGCGGGCTTCTTCCAGCATGGTGGGGCTGGTCTCGGTGGTCACCAGGCCCACCTTGAGGTGGCCTTGACCCAACTGGCGCAGGGCCTGAAGCAGCTCCAGGCCGGACATCTTGGGCATGTGCCAGTCGGTGATCACCAGGTCGGGCTTGAAGTCCGCCAGCGCGTCCATGGCGGCTTCGCCATTGATGGCCACGCGGATGTCCAGGGCAGGGTAGCCGCAGGCTTCCACCACCCGTCGGATGATGGCCTGGATCGCGCGGCTGTCATCCACGATCAGAAAGCGGAAGACCTTGGGTGTCGTCTCGGTTGCGACATTCATGTCAGGACTCCAGGATACGTTGGTCAATCGCGTCAAACACCGTGATCACGATGCGCCGTCCGGCATCGCTCTCGCTCGAAAAGGTCACGCTCACATGCGCGTGCCGCTGCAGTTCTGCAAACCGCTCCAGGGGCAAGGCCTGCGGCAGGCCGATCTCGACGGTATGGGCTGCATCGTCGCTTTTGACCAGGCAGCCGCCCAGCACATTGCAGGCCTCCATGCAGGCGTCGCGCACATCGTCCGCACTGATCTCGTTTTGCGGCAAGCCAAACATGAAGCAGGCCACATCGGTGGCCTCCCGGTCATCGATCAACAGGCCCACGGCCATCAGGCGCTGGGGCCGGCCGTCCGGCAAGTGCACAGGCAGCACGATGGCGTGCTCCCGCTCGCCCGGCCGGGTCGGCTGCGAGGTGCCTTCCTCGAACAGGCGGTCCTCGCCACTGAGAAAGGACCATGCAGGGGCCAGCTTGCTGGCCATGGTGTCCTTGGGGATCAGGTACATGGGTTTGATCGGCTGTGATGCCCCTAACGGTATCGGCAGTGTTTCAAACAAATTGACGCGTGTTTCACCTAAGGCGTTCAAACCGAGTCATATGCACGCCATTGACCTCGACCTGACCACAGAACATGTCCCAGGGGCGCACCCACACGGTGCCATCGCCGACCTGCGGGCGGTACAACACCAGGGCTTCCAGCGTTTCGCTGTGCCGCACCACGCCGAGCACGTCATAGAGCGGGCCTTTGTAGTGGCGGTAGGTGCCCAGCTCGATGGTGGGCAAAGGGGGGAGGGGGCGTGAATTTTCCATGGGCGCATTGTCTTTCAGGCCGTTTTCTCTTTACAAACCCTTTGCAAAGGCCCAGTCAACAGTGCTGAAAGAGGCCGCGTTGTAGATGTCAAGGCGCTGCGAAACGTCGATCAACACGACACAAATCGACAGGCATCGCAGGCCGAACTTCACAACGAGACCCTCGCTGAAAGGACATTTCCATGAAGACCAAACTGATCGCAACCGCCCTGGTGACCGCCTTTGCCCTGCCCGTGTTCGCCCAGACCGGCGCCCCGGCTGCCGTCGCTGCACCCGTGGCCAGTGCTGCCCAACAGGTCAAGAAGGACACAAAGGAAATCCGCCAGGAAACCAAGGACATCCGCGCCGACAAGGTTGATCTGGCCAAGGACCGCAAGGAACTGGCTGTGGACCGCAAGGAGCGCGCCATCGACCAGCATCGTGAAGACGCGGCCGTCAAGCGCGGCGACATGGCCGCGGCCCAGAAGCAGGAAGCCAAGCGCGAAGCCGAGCAAAAGGAAGTGAAGGCCGACAAGCGCGACATCGCCCACGACAAGGCCGATCTGCACCATGACCGCATGGAGCGCCGTCACGAGCGCCGTGAGCGCCATGAGCACCGTCACGAGGCAGCCGAACAGAAGTAATCCAACCGTGTGTGCAGACCGGGGCCTTTCTGGTTGGGCCCCCGGTCAGGCAAGGCCGACGACAACTCATCCAAAAAAGGTCGGCCCCTGCCGGCGCCGCAACGGTGCCTGAAGCCGCGATAATCATGGGATGACCGTGATTGCCCAACCGACTCCCTCCAGTGCCCGTGCACAGCTGCCTCGCCTGAGCTGCGTCATTCCCTGTTACAACGAAGCGGCCAACCTGCGTCTGCTCCTGCCCATCCTGGCCGAGCAATTGCGTGGGTGCACCTCCGAGTGGGAGGTGATCCTGGTCAATGACGGCAGCCGCGATGACACCTCGGCCGTGTTCGACGAATGGACGCATCAGCCCGGCTTCAGGGCCATCGAGTTTTCGCGCAATTTCGGCAAGGAAGCCGCCCTGACGGCCGGCCTGCAGGCCGCCAATGGCGATGTCGTGGTCCTGATGGATTCGGACATGCAGCACCCGCCGCGCTTCATCCCCGAGATGATCAAGCAATGGCAATCCGGCTCGGATGTGGTCTACGCCTTGCGTGAAAACCGTGATGACGAAAGCCTGTTCAAGCAGGTCGGTACACGGGCCTTTTACCGGCTGATCAATGCCAAGTCGCGCTTCCAGGTGCCGCCGGACGCGGGTGATTTCCGTTTGATGGACCGCGCCGTGGTCGAGGCGCTGATGGCCTTGCCCGAGCGCAACCGCTTCATGAAGGGCCTGTACGCCTGGGTGGGCTTCAAGTCCGTGGCCATACCCTATGAGCCCGCCGAGCGCGCCATGGGCAAGACCCACTACAACGCGCTCAAGCTGATTGCGTTCTCGATTGACGGCTTGACGGCGTTCACGACCTGGCCACTGCGTGTGGCCAGCATCGCGGGCATGGTGATGGCCTTGATGGCCTTCATCTATGGCGCCGTGGTGATCGTGGACTTCCTGATTTACGGCAACCATGTCTCGGGCTGGACGACCATCATCGTGTTGCTGTCCTTCTTCGTGGGCATCCAGTTGATCGGCCTGGGCATCCTGGGTGAATACATCGCCCGCATCTTCGAGGAAGTCAAGAACCGCCCGCTGTACGTGGTGCGCCGCTCCTTGGGGCGTGGGCTGGACGTGTCCGTGCCTGGCCACACGGGCGATTGACGGCGTGAGTGCGTCGACTCCAGCCATGAATGCGGCGGGCGCGCAGCGGCAACTGGCCGTTTGTGTGGACGACTTCGGGCTGCACGATGGTGTGAACCAGGCTGTGTTCGACTTGCTGGCGCTGCGCCGCATTTCGGCGGTCAGTTGCCTGGTGGATGGGCCCAGTTGGGTTGCCGGTGCCACCGCGCTGCGCGAGGCGGTTGGCCAGCCCGATGCCCCCGTGGCCGATGTCGGCCTGCACCTGAACTTCACCGAAACACTGGACGTGGCCGCGCAATCGGCCTGCCCGAGCCAGCCGCTGGGCGCGCTGATCCAGGCCTGTTACCTGCGTCGTCTCGATGTGGCCGTGCTGGCCCGTGAGATCGAGCGCCAGTGGGACCGCTTCGAGGCCTGCTGGGGTCGCGCCCCCGACTTCATCGACGGGCACCAGCACGCACACCAGTTGCCCCAGATCCGCGATGCCTTGCTGCAGGTGCTGCGCAGGCGTTGTCCATCGGGCTCGGCCGGCCCCCGGCCCTGGGTGCGGCAATGCCGCTCGCCGGGCTGGCGCGCCGTGCTGGCGGGCATCAGCGTGTCCGACACGGTCAAGGCCGCCATCATCGGCGCGCTGGGCGCCACCGTGCTGGGCCGTGCCGTGGGCCGACTCGGCCTGCGCCACAGCGAGCGCCTGCTGGGTGTCTACCCGTTTGATGCCGATGCGGCGGCCTACCTGCGCCGCTGGCAAGCCTGGCTCAGCCTGGTCCGTCCGCAGGGTGACTTGTTGATGTGCCACCCTTCCGTGCCGATGCAAAAATCGCCACCCTGGCCGGATGTCATTGCGCCATCCCGTTATATGGAGCACGCGGTGTTGACGGGCGAGGCCTTTGGCGCCTTGCTCAAGGCGGGCGGTGTGCGCATCGTGCGCCTGGGCGAGCCCGGCCGCCTTTGAAAGGCCTTCGTTACACTGTGCCCCTTTTGACGTGACGGCCCTGGGGGCGGTCGCCCTGTTCTTTCCACAAGGATGGTCCCTGTTGTGACGCAAGCTTCCAAGACAAACTGGCCGATCTGGGGCGTGGGCCTGGCACTGCTGGCCTGGCTGGTGTGCACGGCCTGGTGGCGTCCGCTGGCTGTGCCCGATGAAGGCCGATACGCTGGCGTGGCCTGGGAAATGATCCGCAGCGGCGACTGGCTGACGCCCACGCTCAATGGCTTGCCCTTTTTCCACAAGCCGCCCCTCTTTTATTGGCTCACGGCCTTGTCGCTCAAGGCCTTCGGCCTGACCTTGTGGGCCGCGCGGCTGGCATCGGTCTTGGGCGCCTGGCTGGGTGCCATGGGCCTGTACCTGCTGGTGCGCCGTTGGGCGGGGCCCAGGCTGGCGGGCTGGTCTGCGCTGGTGCTGGTCACACAACCCTTCTACTTCGGTGGTGCGCAGTACGCCAACCTGGACATGCTGGTGGCCGGCTGCATCTCGGCCACGGTGGCCCTGGGCGCGCATGCGGTGCTGGCGCGCGAAGCCGGCCAGGCTCATCGCCTGGCGCTGTGGGGCACTTATGGCCTGGCGGCCCTGGGGCTGCTGGCCAAGGGCCTGATCGGGCTGGTGCTGCCCGGTGCCGTGCTCGTGCTGTGGCTGTTGTTGACCGGGCGTTGGCGCGCCATCCTTGCCATGTTGTCCCTGCCGGGCCTGCTGGTGTTCGGCCTGGTGGCCGCGCCCTGGTTCGTGGCCATGCAGCGCCTGTACCCGGACTTCTTCCACTACTTCTTCGTGTACCAGCACTTCCAACGCTTCACGCAGACTGGCTTCAACAACATGCACGCCTGGTGGTACTACCTGCCGATGATGGTGGGCCTGACCTTGCCCTGGGTGCCAGCCTGGCTGTTGGCCAAGTGGTGGCCGCAGCGCAAGGCGTCCGCCTTGCATGCCGGTGAGGCCACCGAGCCAGTCAGCCTGCGCGCGTCCCTGCGTTACCTGGCCTGGATCTGGATGGCGGTGATCCTGGTCTTTTTCTCCATCCCCGCGTCCAAGCTGCCTGGCTACATCCTGCCGGCCTTGCCGCCCCTGGCCTATCTGGTGGCTGATGCGCTGGCGGGCCGCTGGCCGGCGTTGGCCTCGTTGGTGCCCAAGTTGTTTGGCGGTGTGGCGGCAGTCCTGTGCGTGGCGCTCATCGGGGTCGCCGTCCAGTACGACAAGCAGTCCTCCAGGTCGGTGCTGCCCGTGCTGCAGCCGCTGCTCAAGCAGGGTGTGCCCCTGGTCTACGTCAACGAGTTTGTCTACGACCTGCCTTTCTATTTGGCGCAACCGGGCCCCATCCCCGTCATCAGCAACTGGGATGACCCGGATCTGCCCCATCACGACAACGACCGCAAGGAGTTGTTCGACGCGGGTGAGTTCAACCCCAAGCTGGCGCCTCATGTGCTGATTCCCAAGGCGCAATGGCCTTTGTGGCTGTGCACCCATCCGCGTCTGGCCGTGATGGCGCCGCATGATGTCGTCAAGTCCTACCCTGAACTGGCCTGGCAACCGCCGGTCATGAAGCTCAAGCTGTGGTCGCTGTGGGTGCTCGACCGGGATGACCTGCTGGTCAAGGGTCTGCGTTGCCACTGAACGCCAAGGGCGTCACGAGCGCGGCAGGCGCGTGAGGCAAAGGGGCTGGACAAACCTGATCCGGTCGGGTTAGCATGTAACGCATGAACACACACCAACGCCTCATTTCGCTGACCACCTCGTGGTGGCGCTGCCCTCATCAGGCGGCGTGACGTTGAGCTTTTGTTGAAACGGATGCCGCCCCTCAGGCGGCATTTTTGTTGGTGCAGGCAATGGCACCGTCTCCTGAGGGGTAGCAAACCCCAGCCAGACCAGGAGAGCACCATGACTTCTTTCATCACCCCTTGCGACAGCCTCGCTGACGTGCGTTCGGCCATCGACCAGATCGACGCCATGCTGGTTGACCTGCTGGCCGAGCGCGGTCGCTACGTGCGCGAAGCCGCCCGCTTCAAGCGCAACCAGGCCGAGGTCGCTGCCCCGGACCGCGTCAAACAGGTCATCGACAAGGCCCTGGCGCATGCGCTGGAGACCGGTGCCGAGCCCGAAGTGGTGGAGGCCGTCTACCGCAGCATGGTGGCCGCCTTCATCCAGATCGAGTCGCGCCAGCATCAGGCGCTGCACACAGGCCCGGTCGCTGACACAGGCACAATGTCGGGCTGCATTTGTGCCTGATCCCGCCTGATATCGCTTGATACCGGGCGGGCGCCTTCCGAGCCCCTCCTGCCTTTGCCATGCTCTGGACCCCATTGAACCGTTTGCTGGATCAGCTTCGTCCTCGCCGCCAATCCGTGGTGCTCCTGGCCGACGCCGTGCTCATCGCCGTGGCCTGGCATGCCACCTACCTGTTCCGCATGGGGGTGGAGCGCTGGTTGCATGAGCGGCCTGTTTATGACTGGGCCGTGTTGTTGGGCGTGATCCTGGTCTACAGCACCGTGTCCTGGGCCTTGGGCGTGCCGCGTGCCACCTGGCGCTACACCAGCTTCCACGAGATCACCCGCTTGAGCTGGGTGTGCGTCGGGGCCGGGCTGGCCAGTGCCGTCGTCGTGTTGATGGCCCACCTGGTCGAGGTGCCACGCGCCGTGCTGGCCCTGCACCCCGTGTTCAGCCTGATCGTGCTGTCGCTGGCGCGCATGACGGTGCGCATGCTCAGCGAGTCCTCGCGGGCCCGCCGTGCGGGGCGTCAGTCCACAGGGCAGCGCGCGCTCGTGCTGGGCGCTGGCGCCGCGGCCAAGCTGTTGATTGCCGGCATCCAGCACCGCGGCTGGACGGTGGTTGGCCTGCTGGACGACGACGTGCGCAAACAGGGCTCCAGCATCGCGGGCATCACCGTCTGGGGTGGGCTGGACTTGCTGGCCGATGGCAGCGTGCTCGATGACGTCACCCACCTGATCCTGGCCATGCCCTCGGCATCCAATGCGCAGCGCAAACGCGCGCTGGACCTGGCCGCCTCCACCGGCTTGCCCGTGGTGACCGTGCCCTCGGCGGACGAGTTGCGCGAAGGCCGCTCCCGCATTGACCGCGTGCGCGACATCGAGCCTGAAGATGTGCTGGGGCGCGAGCCTGTCAAGCTCGATGAGTCGGCTGTGTCGAAGCTGATCAGCGGCCAGACCGTGCTGATCACCGGCGCGGGCGGTTCGATCGGCTCGGAGCTGTGCCGCCAGATCGCGCGCTTTGGCCCCAGCCGCCTGGTGCTGTTCGAGCTGAGCGAATTTGCGCTCTACCAGATCGAGCAGGACCTGGGTGAACGCTTCCCGCATCTGCCCCTGGTGCGCCTGGTGGGTGATGTGAAGGACCTGGGTGCATTGCGCCGCGCCATGCAGGCCCACCAGCCCGACCTGGTCTTCCATGCTGCCGCCTACAAGCACGTGCCCCTGATGGAAGACGACAACGCCTGGATGGCCTTGCGCAACAACACACTGGGCACTTACAACGTGGCCCAGGCCGCAGCCGAGCACGGCATCAAGCGCTTCGTGCTGATCTCGACCGACAAGGCCGTGAACCCCACCAATGTGATGGGCGCCACCAAGCGCGCCGCCGAGATGGTGGTGTCGCACTGGGCGGCCCAGGGCACGGGCACCCGCTTCATGGCCGTGCGCTTTGGCAATGTGCTGGGCTCCAGCGGCAGCGTGATCCCCAAGTTCAAGGAGCAGATCGCCAAGGGCGGGCCGGTGACCGTCACCCACCCCGAGATCACCCGCTACTTCATGACCATCCCGGAGGCGGCCCAACTGGTGCTGCAAGCCGCGGCCCTGGCCGAGACGGGCCAGGTCTTCGTGATGGACATGGGCAAGTCCGTGAAGATCGCCGATCTGGCACGCGAGCTGATCCGCCTGAGCGGCCAGACCGAGGCCGAGATCCCCATCGTGTTCAGCGGCCTGCGCCCCGGCGAGAAGCTGTATGAAGAGCTGCTGGCCGATGCCGACACCACGCTGCCCACGCCGCACCCGCGTCTGCGTCTGGCGCAGTTGCGCGGTGAATTGCCTGCGGACTGGCTGGCGCGCCTGATGGCCCTCGCCGCAGACGAAGCGGCCAGCACGCCGGCCGTCTTGCGCGCCCGCCTGCACGAGCTGGTACCCGAGTACGCCCCACGCTGATCAAGCGCTGATCTGATCAAGTGGCCGCCGCGGATCCGGCTCTGCCGGTCCTCTGGCGGGCCTTGCAGGCCGCGCCGTGGCTGAAGCCCCGGCCCTTCGCCAGGCAAGAAAGGTCCACTGGACCTTTCTTGTCCGGGCTCAGCCCCCTTGAGGGGGAGCGCCAAGGGCGCTCGGGGGTGGGCCTTAACTCGGCAGAAGCTCATCCACCTGGCGCAGCAGCTCTGACAGCTGCACAGGCTTGGTCAGGTAGCAGGCCGCGCCGGCGTTCAAGGCCGCATCGATCTGCTCGGGCATGGCGTCTGCCGAGATCATGATCACCGGGATGTCCACCGTGTCCGGATTGGCCTTGATCAGCTTGAGCAACTCCTGCCCCGATGCATCGGGCAGGTGCACGTCCAGCAGGATCAGATCAGGCTTGCTGCCGCGCAGGCGGTTGTGCAGCACGGCCAGGCCTTCTTCGGTGGTCGGGGCCACGGTCACCGTGATCCAGGGGCGCGCACTCAGCGCCGCACGGATCACCTCGCTGTTGGCCTGGTTGTCTTCCACATACAGCACGTGGCGGGCGGTGGGCTCCCCATCTGTCCTGGGCGCCTTGACCCGCTTGTGGCTGACGCTGGCAACCTTGGGCGGCATGCTCACCCCGGGCAAGGACAGCGTGAAGGTCGAGCCCTTGCCTTCTTCACTCTGCACATCCAGTTGCCCGCCCATCAACAGCGCCAGATGCCGGCTGATGACCAGGCCAATGCCGGTGCCGCCCGTGCCACCTTGTTCCCGGCCCAGCCGGTTGAAAGGCTGGAAGAGCTGTGACATCTGCTGCGCGTTCATGCCCAGGCCGGTGTCGTGCACGGTGATCTGCATGACCTGACCTTTGTCGGTCGCCGCACCCGTCACGCCCTCTTGCACCGAAACCGACACCTTGCCGCCCCGCTGGTTGAACTTGATGCCATTGCTCAGCAGGTGCGAGAGGATCTGGCGCAGGCGCGACGCATCGGCCATCACACCCCATTCCGAAGGGATGTCCTGCGGCATGCCCAGGGTCACGCCATGCCGGTCGGCCTCCTCTTGAAGCAGCTTGCCGGCAATGCCCAGCTCGTCCTTGAGGCGCAAGGGCACGGCCTGCAACTGCAAGGTGCCCATGTCGATGCGCGAGATGTCCAGCACGTCGTCGATCATGTCCAGCAGGTGCCAGCCCGCTTGCTGGATCTGCTCGACGCGTTCGCGCTGTGTGGGGGGCAAAGGCTCGCGCTGGTCCAGCGACATCACCTGCGCGAAGCCCAGCACCGCGTTGAGCGGCGTGCGCAGTTCATGGCTCATGCGCGAGAGGAAGTCGCTCTTGGCCTGGTTGGCCGCTTCGGCCGCACTGCGTTGCTGGCGGGCTTCTTCCATGGCGTCCTCGATGCGGCGCGCGTGGCCGGTCATGACGAGCAGCAGGGCGCCCAGCGCCGCAGCCAGTGCCACGCCCCCCACGGCCAGCAGCCATGAGGTGGCACCCAGGCCGACAATCGGTGCCGCCTTGGCGCTCCACACCGCCAGCTGCCATTGCCGGTCACCCAGATCGATGGGGATGTCGATACGGTGCCGATGGGCTTGCTGCCATTGCGCGCTTCTGCACGCGGCCGTGCCGCCCAGCACCGGGCTTTGGGGGGCGCCGACATCGATCAGGCAGGCCTCCAGGTAAACCGCGCGGCCCTGCAGCATGGCGGACATGGCGTCGTCCATGCGCAAGGCCAGGAACACGGCACCCTGGCTGGCTTGCACACGGGTCTGTGGCGTGAAGGGCTCGCCCTTGAAGACAGGGTGGTACACGACCACGCCGGTCTGCTGGCCGGTTTCCTGCATCAGGCGCAAGCCGCGCGTGGCGATCACACGGTCTTCTCGGCGGGCCTGCTCATAGGCATCGCGCGTGGCCGGTGCAGACAGCACGTTGTAGCCCAGGGCCATCTCGTTGCCCGCGCGTGGTTCGACGTAACGCACCACGGCCAGCTCCTCCCCGGACGAGGGCGGCTGGTGGTTGACATTGAAAACCTTGTAATCGGGCAGCCCCTCTTGCCTTTGTTGGGCCTCAAAGGCCGCGATGTCCGAGGCTTGCAGGCGCTGGTCCCAGCCGATGGCCTGAATGCCCTTGAGCGAGCTCAGCCAGTAGCGTGAGGCCTTGGTGAACTCGTCGCGGGTCACGGTTTCGGAGGCCTCGAACACGCCGGCCAGCGCGGCCAGGGCATCACGGTAGCCGTTGAACTTGTGCTGGACGGTGTCAGCGGTGGCGCTGGCGTCCCGCTGGAAGGCGGCGTTCTCGCGCTCCACGCCCCAGATCTGGACCTGCCGCACACCCAGCCCCAGCAGCACGGTCGCCACCAGCAAGGGGATGCCGACCAGTTGACGGCGCGCACGCCACAGTTCGGCCGGTTGCCCCAGCAGGGTCAGCATCATGGGGGTGCCGACCAGCACGCCCAGGGTGTCACCCGTCCACCAGCTGAGGAAGGCTTGCGGCAAGGCTTCCATGGGGGTGAGGCCCAAGGCGCCACGCGCGCCCACCGAAATCGTGGCACTGACCAGGCAGGCCAATGGCCCGGCGATCATCAGAAAACGCCCGATCTGGGCGGGGCGCTCGAGGGTCAGGGGGCGCCGGTCGGGTGCCAAGGTCAGCCGCCAGGCCACCCAGGCCTGCAGGCTGGCGCCAATGCCGCCCATCAAGGCCACGCCCGCGAGGGTGGCCCCGCTGCCCGTCAAAGGCCAGGTGGTCACCAGGATGACGGCGACCGCACCCAGCGCGATGGGCAGCAGCATCGCCGGCCCCCAGCCCATCACGAACGCCAGAGCCAGGCCAGCCGGCAGGTACAGCGGCGATACGTGTTCGTTGGGCGCAGACAGTGACACCGCCAACAAGCCCGCGACGGTGTAGCTCAACCAGGTGATGAGGCCCCTGTTTGACAGCGAGGTCAGGGGGGAGCGCAGGCTCATGAGGACGATCCTTACGGACGAAGGGCAGTTATTTTTTCCCGCACCTTAGCATCTGCGCGTCACCAGGTGGCGTGGGTATTTGTGGTGGCCCCTGCATGCAGGTGGCGATCCCCCCTAGACTTTGGCTCCCGCAGTACCCAATCGTTGCACCCAGACCACCCAGGAGAAAAACACATGGTCCGTACGCCCCGCTGGTTCGCCCCGCTCGCATTGAGTCTCATGGCCTTGGGCACCTTGCCCGCCGCACGCGCCGAAGCGCCGCAAGCCCTCACCCAGGTGCCCGGCTACTACCGCCAGATGATCGGCGCGTTTGAAGTCACCGCCCTGTATGACGGCCAGATCAACCTCGACGGCAAGCTGCTCAAGAACACCACCCCCGAGCAGACCCAGAAGCTGCTGGCCCGGATGTTCCGCACCAACCCGACGCCCACCGCCGTGATCGCCTTCCTGGTGAACACCGGCAACAAGCTGGTCCTGGTCGACACCGGTGCAGCCAAGGTGTTCGGCCCCACGCTGGGCCAGGTCCTGAGCAACCTGAAGGCAGCCGGTTATGACCCCGCACAGGTCGACACTGTCTTGCTGACCCACCTGCACGGCGACCACGTGGGCGGCCTGCTGACACCCGAAGGCCAGCCCGCCTTCCCGAATGCCCAGGTTTATGCCGCCAAGGCCGATGCCGATTTCTGGTTGAGCCCGGCCAGCCTGGCCAAGGCGCCCGATGACAAGAAGATGTTCTTCAAGGCCCCCCAGGACGCCACCGCGCCCTATGTCAAGGCCGGGCACTTCAAGACTTTCGAGGGCACCGACGAGATCCAGCCCGGCATCAAGCCCGTGGACGAGCATGGCCATACGCCTGGTCACACTGGTTACCTGTTTGAATCCAAGGGTCAGAAGCTGCTGATCTGGGGCGACCTGGTGCACAACGCCGCGGTGCAGTTTCCGCAGCCAAAGGTCACCATCGAGTTCGACAACGACCAGGCCAAGGCCCTGGCCACCCGCATGAAAGTCTTTGGCTGGACGGCCAAGGACGCCCTGCTGGTAGCGGGTGCCCACCTGCCGTTCCCTGGCATCGGCCATGTGCGCGCCGATGGCAAGAACAGCTACACCTGGGTGCCCATCGACTTCGCGCCCGTGGCACCTGCGTCGGCACCCTGAGCCTGGATTGCTGCCGGATTTCTCCCCGCCTTGCCTGCCTGGTCGTCAGGTTTGTGCGACAGGGCGGGGACAAATGCCCATTTCGACACCGGAAATTGGCGTCAATCCGGTCAACAGCGCCAGAACTGCACCCTTATTCCCTGCGAGGAGGGGCTGTGCGGTCCTATACTGATCAGTCATCAAGCAGGTTGAGTTTAGAAACCTGCGTCGCTGTGGTTCGAAAAGGCAAATACACGCCATGACTTCCAAATTGAAGATCGCAGGCTGGGTCGCGCTGGGTGCGCTGGCCGGCGGCTTGACCACCATGCAATTCGGTGCCACGGCCCGTAATTCGGTGACGCCTTTGCCGCTCGAAGAAATGCAGCAACTGGCGGCGGTATTCGGGATGATCAAAACCGATTACGTCGAACCCGTTGATGAAAAGAAACTCATCGGTGACGCCATTGGCGGCATGGTTTCCGGGCTGGACCCGCACTCGGTTTATTTCGACAAGACCACCTTCAAGGAATTCCGTGAAGGCACCACCGGCAAGTTTGTGGGGGTGGGCATCGAAATCGGCATGGAAGACGGCCTGGTCAAGGTGGTCTCGCCTATCGAAGGCTCCCCAGCCTTCCGCGCCGGCCTCAAGACGGGCGACCTGATCACCAAGATCGACGACACCTACGTCAAGGGCCTGACCATGGACCAGGCCGTCAAGCGCATGCGCGGCGAGCCCAATACCAAGGTCGTGCTCAACATTTTCCGCAAGTCCGAGAACCGCAGCTTCCCGGTCACGATCACCCGCGAGGAGATCCGTGTCCAGAGCGTGCGCGCCAAGATGATCGAGCCGGGCTACGGCTGGGTGCGCATCACCCAGTTCCAGGACCGCACGGTGGAAGACTTCGTGGCCAAGGTCGAGAAGCTCTACAAGGACGACCCCAAGCTCAAGGGCCTGGTGCTGGACCTGCGTAACGACCCGGGCGGCCTGCTGGAGGGCGCGATCGCCGTGTCCGCCGCTTTCCTGCCCAAGGACGTGCCGGTGGTGTCCACCAACGGCCAGTTGCCAGAGTCCAAGGCCGTGTTCAAGGCCCGCTCTGAAGACTACTCGCGCCGCTTTGGCTCGGACCCGCTTGCCAAGCTGCCCGCCGCGCTCAAGACCGTGCCCCTGGTGGTGCTGGTGAACGAAGGCTCGGCATCCGCCAGCGAAATCGTCTCGGGCGCTTTGCAGGACCACAAGCGCGCCGTCATCATGGGTGGCCAGACCTTCGGCAAGGGCTCGGTGCAGACCGTGCGCCAGCTGACGGCCGACACCGCCTTGAAGATCACCACCGCCCGCTACTACACGCCAAGCGGTCGCTCCATCCAGGCCAAGGGCATCGTGCCTGACGTGATGGTGGACGAAAGCGCCGACGGCAACCTGTACTCGGCCCTGCGTGTGCGCGAAGCCGATCTGGAAAAGCACATTGGCAGTGGCCAAGGCGCCGAGGTGAAGGACGCCGCCCGTGAAAAGGCGCGCGAAGAGGCCATCAAGAAGCTGGAAGAGGCCAACGCCAAGAAGAACGAGGCGCCCAAGCCTCTGCCTGAATTCGGCAGTGCCGAAGACTTCCCGCTGCAGCAAGCCCTCAACAAGCTGCAAGGCAAGACGGTGCTGGTCTCCAAGACCATGACCGAGCGCAAGCCCGAGGACAGCAAGGCTCAGTGATCTGGGCCTGAACGCCACGCAGAACGCGACGACAAGGGGCTCAGCCTTGGACGACGACCAGCGCCTGCGCTACAGCCGCCACCTCCTGCTGGACGAGTGGTCGGAGGAGGCGCAGGACCAGTTGCTGGCCTCGCATGCCCTGGTGATCGGTGCCGGGGGGCTGGGTGCCCCCGCTCTCATGTACCTGGCCTCGGCCGGGGTAGGGCGCATCACCGTGGTCGACCCCGACACGGTCGACATCACCAACCTGCAGCGCCAGATTGCGCACACCACCGAGCGGGTGGGCCAACCCAAGGTGCTGTCGGCCGAGTTGGCGCTGGCCCAACTCAACCCGGGCGTGCAGGTGCATGCCATCGCCCAGGCGGCCGACGAAGCCCTGTTGCGCGAGTGGGTGCCCCAGGCCCAGGTGGTGCTCGACTGCACCGACCGCTTCGCCATCCGTCAGTTGATCAACCGCGTCTGCCGCGAAGCCGGTGTGCCGCTGGTGTCGGCATCGGCGGTGCGCTTTGATGGCCAGATCAGCGTGTTCGACCCACGTGTGCCGACCGGGCCTTGTTATGCTTGCCTGTTCCCGCCCGATGCGCCGCCCGAGGAAACACGTTGCGCCATGCTGGGGGTGTTTGCGCCCGTGGTGGGCATGATGGGTGTCATGCAGGCGGGCGAGGCCCTCAAGCTCCTGCTGCAATCGTCACCCATGTCCCCCTGGGCCGGGCACGACAGCCTGGCGGGCCGCTTGCTGCTGCTGGACGGGCGCAGCTGGACCTGGACGGAGCTGCGCGCCAAGCGCCAACCCAACTGCACGGTGTGTGGCCAAGGTTAGCGGCGAGTGCGGTGAAATCGCAACTCCCTTTGCTTGACGGTCTTATTTGACGGCACCCAGGCGGCCCCCGGCGGCATACTGACAAACAAGCGCCGCTCGTTTGCAGGCGGTGCAGCCATTGAGCAGGACCGTTTGCCATGAACAACCCCAAAGAGCTTCTGGAGCGCAACTTCCCCACTGCGGGTCAGGATGCCCGAAGCGCCAGCAAACCCTCGCTCTACGCCGGCCCGGACAGCAGCTACGACCTGGCTTTCACCGATCAGGAGTTCCTGCTTCACCCCGATCTGCGGCCCGTGCGCATGCAGCTGGAGTTGCTCAAGCCCGAGATGATCCAGCGCGAAGAGGCGATCGAGTCCACCATCGTCGTTTTCGGCAGCGCGCGCATCCTGCCGGCCGAGGTCTCGCAGGCCAAGCTGCGCGAAGCCATGGAGCAGCCCGACAGCCCCGCACGCGAGCAGGCCGTGCGCGCCGCGCAGCGCCACGTCGAGATGTCGCGCTACTACGAAGAGGCGCGGGCCTTTGCCAGCATCGTCACCGAGCACTCGACCCAACTGCACACCCCGATCTACGTGGTCACCGGCGGCGGCCCGGGTGTGATGGAGGCGGGCAACCGTGGTGCTTTCGAGGTGGGCGGCAAAAGCCTGGGCCTGAACATCGTGCTGCCACACGAGCAGGAGCCCAACCCCTACATCACGCCACGCCTGTGCTTCCAGTTCCACTACTTTGCGCTGCGCAAGATGCACTTCCTGATGCGCTCGGTGGCGCTGGTGTGCTTCCCCGGCGGCTTCGGCACGCTCGATGAACTGTTCGAGACACTCACGCTGATCCAGACGGGCAAGTGCCGCAAGCGCCCCATCCTGCTGTTCGGGCGCGACTTCTGGACCAAGCTGATCAATTTCGATCACCTGGTCGACACGGGCATGATCAGCCCGGAAGACCTGAACCTCTTCCACTACGTCGAGACGGCCGATGAGGCCTGGGCCACCTTGCAAAAGGTCTACGGCCTGGGCAAGCTGGACGACGACACCGCCTGCGGCTGGTAAGGTCACAAGGAGCCCGACATGAACACCGATGTCACCGAGCCCGTCACCCGCTTGCGGCTGATTGGTGCGCCGACCGACATCGGGGCCAGCATGCGCGGGGCCTCGCTGGGGCCGGAAGCCCTGCGTGTGGCCGGCCTGCCCGAGGCCATGGCCCGCTTGGGGCTGCAGGTGCTGGATGCCGGCAACCTGCAGGGCCCACCCAATCCCTGCTTGCCGCCACAAGACGGCCACCGCCACCTGCCCGAAAGCCTGGCCTGGAACCAGGCCGTGTTCGATGCCGTGTCGCAAGCCTTGCAAGCCGGTGAAGTGCCCATGATGCTGGGCGGCGACCACAGCCTGGCCATTGGCTCCATTGGCGCCGTGGCCGCGCACTGCCGCGCCACCGGGCAGCGCCTGCGCGTGATCTGGCTGGATGCCCACGCCGACTTCAACACCAGTGACATCACCCCCAGCGGCAACATCCATGGCATGCCCGTGGCGGTGCTGTGTGGCCACGGCCCGGCCAGCCTCTTGCGTCTGGCTGGCAACTGGGGCGAGGTCGAAGCAGGCCCGCCGGCTTTGCTGCCCGACGACATCCGCCTGATCGGTGTGCGCAGCGTCGACCCGCTGGAGCGCCGCTTCGTGCACGCGCAAGGCCTGGAGGTGTTCGACATGCGCCACCTGGACGAGCACGGCATGCGCGCCGTCATGCAGCAGGCGCTGCTGGGTGTGGACGAGCGCACCCACCTGCACCTGAGCTTCGACGTGGATTTCCTGGACCCGGACATCGCGCCCGGCGTGGGCACCGCCGTGCGGGGTGGCCCGTCCTACCGCGAAGCCCAGTTGTGCATGGAGATGATCGCCGACACCGGCCGCCTGGCTTCGCTGGACGTGGTCGAACTCAATCCCGCGCGCGATGTGCAGAACCGCACGGCCGAACTGGTCGTGGATCTGGTGGAAAGCCTGTTTGGCAAGTCCACCCTGATGCGCTGGCGGCCGTGACCCCGATCAGGGGCGATAAAGCGGCACACAGCCTCAACTTTTGCCAACTATTGACCGATAAAGGCCCATGAGCCTGCCTGGAAAGACTGCCCTGATCCTGACTGGTGGTGGCGCCCGCGCCGCCTACCAGGTCGGCGTGCTCCAAGCACTGCAGCTGATTCGCCGAGAAAGCGGCGAAGGTCGGCGGGGTAACCCTTTTCAAATCATCAGCGGCACCTCGGCAGGCGCCATCAATGGCCTGGCCCTGGCCTGTCAGGCTGACCACTACGATCTGGCGGTGCGCGCCATGGTCGAGGTCTGGCGTGATTTCCGCTCCGAGCAGGTCTACCGCTCTGACTCTCTGGGTGTGATCCGCTCGGGGGCCCAGTGGCTGACGCTGTTTTCGCTGGGTTGGGCCGTGGCCCGCTGGC
The DNA here is from genome assembly GCF_016195855.1 of Aquabacterium sp. Taxonomy (GTDB): domain Bacteria; phylum Pseudomonadota; class Gammaproteobacteria; order Burkholderiales; family Burkholderiaceae_C; genus Aquabacterium. The sequence goes on along the minus strand of NZ_JACPYU010000003.1, from coordinate 759,709 downwards.
GCAAGGCCCGCCCGCGCTCCTTGCTGGACAACGAGCCGCTGCGCGAGTTCCTGCCCTCGCTGTTCCAGGTGGACCGCCTGCCCCAACTCATGGCCGATGGCCATCTGGATGCGGTGGCCATTTCAGCGTCCAGCTACACAACAGGCGAGCACGTCACCTTCTACGACAGCGTCCACCACATCACGCCCTGGGCCCGCTCACAACGCATCAGCGTGAAGGACCAACTGGGCCTGGATCACCTCATGGCCTCGTCGGCCATCCCCTTCGTGTTCCCGGCCGTCAAGCTGCACGTCGATGGCCGCCCGCATTACCTGGGTGACGGCTCCATGCGCCAGGCGGCGCCCATCTCGCCGGCCATCCACCTGGGTGCTGACCGCATCCTGGTGATCGGGGCAGGGCGCCTGCACGAACCCCCCGCGCCCCGCGACGCCGTGGTCGAGTACCCCAATCTGGCGCAAATCGCCGGTCACGCCATGTCCAGCATCTTCCTGGATGCGCTGGCCGTGGACATCGAGCGCATGCAGCGCATCAACAAAACCTTGAGCCTGCTGCCTTCGGAGGCGCGCGCCCAATCTGCATTGCGCCCGGTGGACATCCTGGTGATCGCACCCAGCCAGCGCATCGATGACATCGCTGCCCGCCATCTCTGGGCCTTGCCGCCCGCCGTGCGTGCCATGCTGCGCGCCGTGGGCGTGTACGGGCGAGGCAAGACGGCGCGTGGTTCTGCCCTGGCCAGCTACCTGCTGTTCGAGTCCTCCTTCACCCGCGAGCTGATCCACCTGGGTTTCACCGACGCCCTGGCCAAGCGCCAGGAAGTGCAGAGCTTTTTCGGCTGGGGGCATCAGGGTGAGGGTAGTGGTGAGGGGCCAGCCGGCCCGCATGCTGGCCGGGCCGGTGCGACCTTCGCTCCTCCCGACTCCCTCGCCGCTACCGCCAGCAGCTACGACGCCACTTTCCATGTGCCGGCGTTCATCCCCCCTGTGATGCCCTCGGTGGAGCTCGTCGGCCCGCAGCGCCCCTTTACATCTCCAAGAGACCGTGCTAAAGTGGAGAGCTTCGCTTTGTGAGCCTGTGGCTATTGCCGTGGGTTCAGGACGCGAGGCAAGTTCTTTTCTTTGAAAGGTCTCAACATGTACGCGGTCATAAAAACCGGCGGCAAACAATACAAAGTTGCTGCAGGCGAAAAAATTAAAGTAGAACAGATTGCTGCGGACGTTGGCCAAGAGATCGTGATCGACCAGGTTCTGGCAGTCGGCTCCGGCGCAGAACTGAAGGTTGGCACGCCCCTGGTGGCTGGCGCAACTGTCAAAGCAACTGTTGTTTCTCATGGTCGTCACGACAAGGTCCGCATCTTCAAGATGCGCCGTCGTAAGCACTATCAGAAGCGCCAAGGTCACCGTCAGAACTTCACTGAGCTGCAAATCAGCGCTGTGAACGCCTGATCTCGCGCCTTGATGTTCAAACGTCACGTCTAACCTCAGTCACCAAGGAGCAGATCCATGGCACAGAAAAAAGGCGGCGGTTCCACACGGAACGGCCGTGATTCCCAACCAAAGATGCTGGGTGTGAAGGCTTACGGCGGTCAAGTGATCCCCGCTGGCTCGATCATCGTTCGCCAACGCGGCACCCGTTTCCACGCTGGCACCAACGTCGGCATGGGCCGCGACCACACCCTGTTTGCGCTGGTCGATGGCACCGTGTCCTTCGCCACCAAGGGTTCGCTGAACCGCAAGACGGTCATCGTCACGCCGGTTTGATCGATCTCTGATCGGTCTACAACGCTTGCCCGGCTCCGGCTGGGCAGCGTGCTGAACCAAAGCCCCGGTCTGCCGGGGCTTTTGTCATTTCTTGTCGTTTCTTTCCCGGTCTTGATCTCGCCCCGTGACAAGGTGGTGAAGATCGGCCTCGCCAGACGGGATAATCACCGTCTTGCCTCCATTCCAAGGACACCCGTCTCATGAAATTCGTTGATGAAGCCACCATCGATGTGGCCGCCGGTAATGGCGGCAGCGGTTGCATCAGCTTCCGTCGCGAGAAGTTCATTCCCTTCGGCGGCCCCAACGGGGGTGACGGCGGGCGAGGCGGGCATGTCTATGTGGTCGCTGACCGCAACATCAACACGCTGATCGACTACCGCTACGCCCGCCGCCACGAGGCGCGCAATGGCGAGGCCGGTCGCGGCTCCGACCAGTTCGGCCATGCCGGCGAGGACATCATCCTGCGCATGCCCGTGGGCACCATCATCCGCAACTTCGAAACCGGTGAGGTGATGATGGAGTTGCTGGAGCACGGCGAGCAGCGCCTGCTGGCCAAGGGGGGCGACGGCGGCTTCGGCAACATGCACTACAAGAGCAGCACCAACCGCGCGCCCAAGAAGAAGACGCCCGGCTGGCCTGGCGAAATCTTCAAGATCAATCTGGAGCTGCGCGTGCTGGCCGACGTGGGCCTGCTGGGCATGCCCAATGCCGGCAAATCCACCCTGATTGCCGCGATCTCGAACGCCCGCCCCAAGATCGCCGATTACCCCTTCACCACCTTGCACCCCAACCTGGGTGTGGTGCGCGTGGGCCCCGAAAAGAGCTTCGTCGTGGCCGACATCCCCGGCCTGATCGAGGGGGCCTCCGAAGGCGCTGGCCTGGGCCACTACTTCTTGCGCCACCTGCAGCGCACCCGCGTGCTCTTGCACGTGGTGGACCTGGCTCCGTTCGACGACACCGATCCGGTGGCGCAGGCGCGTGCCATCGTCAACGAGCTCAAGATCTACGACCAGGCGCTCTATGACAAGCCACGCTGGCTGGTGCTCAACAAGCTGGACATGATCCAGCCCGAAGACCGTGCCAAGAAGGTGCTGGAATTCGTGCGCCGCTACGGCTGGAAGGGCCCGGTCTTCCAGATCTCGGCGCTGACGCGTCAGGGTTGCGAGCAGCTCGTGCAGACCATTTACCAGCACGTGGCCTCGATGCAAGAGCACCATGTCGAGGCGGACATCCGTTTTGAAATGGACCCTCACCTCATGGCCAGTGAGCTGATGGCTCAAGCGGGTATGAGCTACGACGACGACATCGAAGCCTTGGTCAAGCCCAAGAAGGATGAGGCCGACAAGGGTGCGGTGAAGGGCGCCGTGAAGAAGGCACCGGCCGCCAAAAAGCCTGCGGCCAAGAAAGTGGCAGCCAAGAAGGCCGCCACCAAGCAGCCGGCCGCAGAGAAGGTTGTGGCCGACAAGCCTGCAGCCAAGCCGGTCGTGAAGAAGGCCGCTGCGAAGAAGGTGGCCGCAAAGACGGTGGTGGCCGAGAAGGCCGTTGCCAAGAAAGCAGCCGCGAAGAAGGCACCTGCTGCCAAGAAGGTTGCCGTCAAGGTCGCAGTCAAGAAAGTAGCGGCGAAAAAGGTTGTAGCCAAAAAGGTCGTGGCTAAAAAAGCCGTTGCCAAGCAGGTGCTCGCCAAGGCGCCCGCCAAGAAGGCTGCTGTGAAGGTCGCGGCGAAAAAAGCGGTTGCCAAAAAGGCGACTGCCAAAAAGGTCGTTGCCAAGAAAGTGGTTGCCAAGAAGGTGGTTGCCAAGAAGGTGGTGAGCAAGACCGCCGCCCGCAAGGCGCCGGTGCCAGCCAAGAAAGTCGCTGTGAAGGTGGCGGCCAAGAAGGCCGCGGCGAAAAAAGCCGTCGCCAAGAAGGTGGTTGCCAAGAAGGCCGTGGCCAAAAAGGCACCCGCCCGCAAAGCCGCCCGTTGATCTTCTCCAACTGATGCCCGATTGAACGCCCGAGCCCGCCCATGAACGATGTGTTGAAAAACGCCCGCCGCATTGTCGTCAAGGTGGGTTCGAGCCTGGTCACCAACGAAGGCAAGGGCGTTGACGCCGAGGCCATTGGCACCTGGTGCCGTCAGATGGCGGCTTTGGCTGCCGATGGGCGCGAGGTCATCATGGTGTCCAGCGGCGCCATCGCCGAAGGCATGAAGCGCCTGGGCTGGGCTGCGCGCCCCAAAGAGCTGCATGAGTTGCAGGCGGCCGCCGCCGTGGGCCAGATGGGCCTGGCGCAGATGTACGAGACCAAGCTGAGCGAGCACGGCATGGGCAGTGCCCAGGTGCTGCTCACGCACGCCGACCTGGCCGACCGCGAGCGTTACCTCAACGCCCGCTCGACCCTGTTGACCCTGCTCTCGCACAAGGTGGTGCCGGTCATCAACGAGAACGACACCGTGGTCACCGACGAGATCAAGTTCGGTGACAACGACACCCTGGGCGCCCTGGTGGCCAACCTGGTCGAGGCCGATGCCCTGGTCATCCTGACTGACCAGAAGGGCCTGTACAGCGCCGACCCGCGAAAGGACCCCAACGCCCGCTTCATCGACGTCTGTACGGCGGGGGACCCCGATCTGGAGCAGATGGCAGGCGGCGCCGGCTCGCGCGTGGGCACGGGCGGCATGATCACCAAGGTGCTGGCAGCCAAACGTGCGGCCGGCAGCGGGGCGTCCACCGTGATCGCCTGGGGCCGCGAGCCTGATGTGCTGGTGCGCCTGACACAAGGCGAGGCCATTGGCTCGCTGTTCGTGGCCGCCACGGCCAAACTCACCGCCCGCAAGCAGTGGATGGCCGACCATCTGCAGCTGCGCGGTGCCGTGGTGATCGACGACGGCGCGGTCACCAAATTGCGTGATGAAGGCAAGAGCCTGCTGCCCATCGGTATGGTCGAGGTGGTGGGCGAGTTCCACCGTGGCGACGTGATCGCCGTGCGCAACCGTGCGGGCCAGGATGTGGCCCGCGGGCTGGCCAACTACGCCAGCAGCGAGGCGCGCCTGATTGCGCGCAAGGCCTCGTCCGAAATCGAGGCGGTGCTGGGCTTTACCAGCGAGCCCGAAATGATCCATCGGGACAACCTGGTTCTGGCTTGAGCGTGGCGCGAGGCGTGTTGCATGAGGCGTGTGAAGCACGCTCGTGGGGCGCTTTCAAGGCGCGCAAGCGCGTTAACCTCAGGTAACTTTTGTCAGGGAAATTTCACCCATCGCAAGCGGCGGCACGCTTTGGACCCCCTCTTTGCTCGTGACCAAGGGTTCGTACTGTCCTTGGGGTGGTGGCGTTGTACGTTAAAAACGTGACCCTTGTTTCCTTTTCTTTCTGAATCCTCCAAGGAGGTCTCCTGATGGCTCTGATCCAACGCACCCTCGCTCGCCTTTCCCCTCTTTCTCTGGCTGCTGCCGCCGTGCTGGGCGGCACCATGGGTGTCACCATGTCCGCACAAGCCAAGACCCTGATCTGCGTCTGGGACGTGGCAGGCAAGACGGGCGACGTGTACGCATCCGCAACCGACTACGCGCTGGCCATGCAGAAAAATGGCGCGGACATCGAGCTCAAGAGCTATGTCGACGAGCGCGTCGCCATCGAAGACTTCCGTGCCGGCCAGTGTGATGGCGTGATCGCCACGGCCTTCCGCACCCGCCAGTTCAACATGGTGGCCGGTTCGCTGGACAGCATCGGCTCGACCACCGTGATCAAGAACGGCAAGGTCGACATCGACGCCAGCTACGAAGTCGTGCGCAAGGTGGTGCAGGTGTTCGCCTCGCCCCAGGCCGCCAAGCTGATGGTGGAAGGCAATTACGAAGTCGGCGGCATCTTCCCGCTGGGCGCCGCTTACCCCATCGTGCGTGACCGCAAGATCAACTCCGTCGAAGCCCTGTCAGGCAAGAAGATCGCCGCCTTCGACTACGACAAGGCCCAGGGCGTGATGATCCAGCGCATCGGTGCGCAGCCTGTGTCGGTGGACGTGACCAACATCGGCCCGAAGTTCAACAACGGCTTCGTGGACATGGTGACCCTGCCGGCCGTGGCCTTCAAGCCTTTCGAGCTGTACAAGGGCATCGGCACGACCGGTGGCATTGGCCGCTTCCCGATCATGATCCCGACGGTGCAGGTCATCCTCAACAAGACCAAATACCCCGAAGGCTTTGGCGAGAAGTCGCGCCAGTACTGGCTGTCGCAGTTCGATCGCGCCCTGGGCATCATCCAGACGGCTGAGAAGGGCATCCCCGCCAAGATGTGGGACGAGCTGCCTGCCGACAGCATCCCCAAGTACGTGCTGATGTTCCGCGAGTCGCGCATCGAGATCGCCAAGCAAGGCCTGTACAACAAGCAGGGCCTGAACATCATCAAGCGCGCACGCTGCAGCATCAACCCGACTGATGCCGAGTGCGCCACCAAGACCGAAATCGAGTGACGCCGGGCGCCTCCTGCGGGAGGTGCTGGTTTGCCGAGGCATCAAGCAAAAGGGGCTCCATCAAGGAGCCCCTTTTTTCATGGCCTGGCCAGGTTCATTTCAACTCGATCTGGACCAGCCTGACGCCGCTGTCGTCAGTGTCATGGTCGTCCATGCCCAAGTCGCCGCCATCCTGGCGCCGGCCATTGCTGCCACGCATGTTGCCGCGCAGGTAGCGGTTCTGGTGGCCTTGTGGTTTGGGCAGGAAGCGCGCCAGCTCGGACAGCGCCATTTCGTACACGCCGCGCTTGAACTCGATCACGGCCTCCAGGGGTACCCAGTACTCGTGCCAACGCCAGGCATCGAACTCGGGGTGGCTGGTGGCGCGCAGGTTCATGTCGCAATCGCGACCGGTCAGCTGCAGCAGGAACCAGATCTGTTTCTGGCCCTTGTAATGACCCCGGGCGTCCTTGCGGATGAAGTGCTGGGGGACCTCGTAGCGCAGCCAATCGCGGGTTCGGGCGATGATGCGGACGTGGTCGGGCAGCAAGCCCACTTCTTCGTGGAGCTCGCGGAACATCGCCTGCTCTGGCGACTCACCATGTTTGATGCCGCCTTGCGGGAACTGCCAGGAATGGGTGCGGATGCGTTTGCCCCAAAATACCTGGTTCCGGTGATTGAGCAGGATGATGCCGACGTTGGGACGAAAGCCTTCCCGGTCGAGCATAATCAACTCCGAATTTTTCAACTAGTTTCATTATTGCATCGCGCAGGCGTTAAGCCTAGTGGGGTTTGTCAATGCCTCATTCATGCGGTGTATTTTTTGCGCATATGAAAGCCTCCCAGTTCTTCATCTCGACCCTCAAGGAAGCCCCTGCCGACGCCGAGATCGTCAGCCACAAGCTGATGACGCGCGCGGGCTTCATCAAGAAGCTGGGCGCAGGTCTGTACAACTACATGCCCATGGGGCTGCGTACCATCCGCAAGGTGGAAGGCATCATCCGCGAGGAGCTGAACAAGGCCGGTGCGGTCGAGCTGATCATGCCCGTGGTGCAGCCAGCCGAGCTGTGGCAGGAGACGGGTCGCTTCGACAAGATGGGTGACGAGCTGCTGCGCTTCAAGGACCGCCATCAGCGCGACTTCGTGATCCAGCCCACCGCTGAAGAAGTGGTGACCGACATCGCCCGCCAGGAGCTGCGCAGCTACCGCCAGCTGCCCAAGAACTTCTACCAGATCCAGACCAAGTTCCGCGACGAGCGCCGCCCCCGTTTCGGCATCATGCGTGGCCGCGAGTTCACCATGAAGGACGCCTACTCCTTCGACCGCGACGTGGAAGGCGCCGGCAAGACCTATGACGCGATGTTCGCGGCCTACACCCGCATCTTCGAGCGCCTGGGTCTGCAGTTCCGTGCCGTGGCCGCTGATACCGGTGCCATCGGCGGTGACCGCTCACACGAGTTCCAGGTGATCGCCGACACGGGTGAAGACGCCATCGTCTACTGCCCCACGAGTGATTACGCCGCCAACATCGAGCTGGCCGAGGCCGTGGCGCTGATCGCGCAGCGCGGTGCGGCCAGCGTGGCTTTCGAGAAGGTGGCGACACCCGGCAAGAGCACCTGCCCTGATGTGGCCGAGTTGCTGGGCCTGCCCCTGTCGCAAACGGTGAAGTCCCTGGTGCTGGCCACCGACGAGCTCAACGAGCATGGCGAGATCGCCAAGTCCACCGTCTGGTTGCTGCTGGTGCGTGGCGACCACGACCTCAATGAAGTCAAGGCAGGCAAGGTGGAAGGCCTGAAGGCGGGCTTCCGCTTCGCCACCGAAAAGGAAATCGTCGAGCACTTCGGCTGCAAGCCCGGTTACCTGGGCCCGGTCAAGCTGCTCAAGCCCGTGAAGGTCATCGCCGACCGCACCGTGGCCAACATGGCTGACTTTGTGTGTGGTGCCAATGAAGAGGGCTTCCACATCCAGGGCGTGAACTGGGGCCGTGACCTGCCCGAGCCCGATCTGGTGGCCGACATCCGCAATGTGGTCGAGGGGGACCCTTCGCCAGACGGCAAGGGCGTGCTGGCCATCCAGCGCGGCATCGAGGTGGGCCACGTGTTCTACCTGGGCACCAAGTACTCCAAGGCCATGAACGCGACCTTCCTGGACGTGGACGGCAAGCCCAAGCATTTCGAGATGGGTTGCTATGGCATCGGCGTGACCCGCATCCTGGGCGCCGCCATCGAGCAAAAGCACGATGAGCGCGGCATCATCTGGCCGGAGTCGATTGCGCCTTTCGCGGTGGTGATCTGCCCGGTGGGCTATGACCGCTCGGAAGACGTCAAGGCCGCCGCAGACAAGCTGCACAGCGAACTGCTGGCCAAGGGTGTGGACGTGATCCTGGACGACCGTGGCGAGCGCCCCGGTGCCATGTTTGCCGACTGGGAGCTCATTGGTGTGCCGCACCGCGTGGTACTGGGTGACAAGGGCCTGAAAGAGGGGCTGGCCGAGTACCAGGGCCGCCAGGATGCCGCCGCCAGCAAGATTGCCGTGACGGAAGTCCTGAATCACGTGCTGTCGCGCCTGCAAATCGGCTGACCGCACTGGGGCAAGCTGGTTTATTGTTGATGTTCATGTCGCACCGCTGGACCACTTCCCTGACTGGCGCGCTGGCAAGCCTTGCGCTGCTGGCGGGTTTGATGGCGCCTGCCTCTTCCCTGGCCGGCGGTCAGATCGAAGAGCCGCTGGCCGATGCGGTGCGCACGGCCCTGTCTGCCGCGGTGGGCAGTGGCACGGCGCCGGCGCTGGTGTTTGCCGATGCGGGGCAGCGCCAGCAGTGCGAATCCTGGGCTTTCGGGCTGGAGGCCAAACTGGCCAAACGCAAGCCCGAAGACCTGGTTCGCCGCGAGTTCCTGCAGACGGTCTGCTATGAATCCAAGCGCGCGGGGCTGGACCCCAGCCTGGTCATGGGCCTGATCCAGGTGGAAAGCGGTTTCCGCAAGTACGCCATCTCGCCCGTCGGGGCGCGCGGCTACATGCAGGTCATGCCTTTCTGGTCACGCACCATCGGCAATGGCGAGGCCAGCAGCCTGTTTCACATGCAGACCAATCTGCGTTTTGGCTGCGTGATCCTGCGCCACTACCTGGACGTGGAAAAGGGCAACCTCTTCATGGCCCTGGGGCGCTACAACGGCAGCCGCGGGCGCCCTGAGTACCCTAACATGGTCACGGCCGCGCGTCGTGCGTGGCAGTTGCCTGATGGCGCGGGCACGCAGGTCGCCGATGCGGGTGCCTCGCCCCGCCGCTGATCAGCGCAGGGTCTTCAGGTAGGCAATCAGGTGGGCCCGCTCTTGCGGGTCAGGCACCTGGAAGTCCATTTGCTGCCAGGGCACCATCGCAGAGGGGTCCTTCAGCCACAGGTCGAGTGTGCGGGCGTTCCACACGAAGTCGGCATAGGTCAGGCCGGTGGAGTAGTCGTAGTGGGGGGCGCTGCCTGCCAGCCGCCCGTAGACGCCCCGGTGCGCGGGGCCGATCTTGTTCTCGTCCACCGCATGGCAGCGCGTGCAATAGGCTTGATACAGCCGCTGGCCTGCGATGGCATCGCCCGTTCTGGGCTTGTCCTGGGCCGATGCCAGGTCGTGGCACAGCAAGCCCAGTACGCTGAACAAACTGGCAGAACAGGTGTGTGTCGGCATGGCTGTCGGGGACCGTTCAGATGCGCCTTGTTACGGGCTCTGAGGGGCCGCAGATGCAGTATCCGGCCGCCGCGGGGCCGGCCTGACACATCAATCTGCCGGGCGCGTGAACAAGCTCACAGGCCGCGCCATTGCCGCGGCTGTGCCTGGTCGATGTGCAGCATGGCCAGCACGCGCTCGACCGTTTCGTTGACCAGCTCGTCAATGCTTTGCGGCCGGTGGTAGAAGGCGGGCAAGGGCGGGAAGACGATGCCGCCCATCTCGGTCACCGCCGTCATGTTGCGCAGGTGAGCGAGGTTGAAGGGGGTTTCGCGCACCATCAGCACGAGCCGGCGCCGCTCCTTGAGCGTGACGTCAGCAGCGCGGGTGAGCAGGTTGTCGCCCATGCCGTGTGCCACGGCGGCGAGCGTCTTCATGGAGCAGGGGGCAATGACCATCGCATCGGTCATGAAGCTGCCACTGGCAATGCAGGCGCCCACATCACCCGGGGCATGGGCCTGGCTGGCCAGGGCTTCCAGCTCGGAGCGGTCCATGCCCAGTTCGTGGTGGACGTTGAGGATGCCCGCTGGGGTGGCGACCAGGTGCGTCTGCACACCCAGGGCACGGGCGCGCTCCAGCAGCCGGACACCGTACACCGCGCCGCTGGCACCGGTGATGCCGATGACCAGACGGGCAGGGTGCGTGAGCTCGGTCACGCCAGGCTCACTGACCAGCGGTCAGCGTCTGTTGCAACTCGCCTGCCTGGTACATCTCCATCATGATGTCCGAGCCGCCGATGAATTCACCGTTGATGTAGAGCTGCGGGATCGTGGGCCAGTTGGCGTAGTCCTTGATGCCTTGACGGATTTCTTCGTCTTCGAGCACGTTGACCGTCTTGAGTTCGGTCACGCCGCAGGCCTTGAGGATCTGGATCGCGCGACCCGAGAAACCGCATTGCGGGAATTGGGCATTGCCCTTCATGAACAGCACGACGCGGTTGCCCTTAACCAGGTCGTCAATGCGTTGTTGAACGTCGCTCATATGCAAACCATGTCAGAAATGAAAACAGCCCGGTTATATCAGGCCTGTGACGGGTCTGCAGTCGTTCAGAAGGAATAGCCGACAGATACCTTGACCACCGGGCGCAAACGCATCTCGCGCACCATCTCGTCAAGGCTGCGGTCGCCTTGCAGGACCTGGCCGATCCGGTTGATGTTGCTGGAGCTGGCGCTGATGACGCCCAGGTCGGCGTTGAAGCGCCAGGCGCTGGGGGTGCCGTTGACGGTCAGGCTGTTGCTGTAGCCGGCGCCCACATAGGGCGTGGTCTGGGTGTCCTGGGTGCTGCTCAGGCTGCCCAGGTTGCTCATGAGGCCCAGGCTGTCCAGGCGCTGCATGCTGAGGTTCAGGCCGCCGCCATTGCCGCCGCTGCCCCACCAGGCCTGGCCGGTGTCACCGCGCAGCACGCCGGCGGTGGCACGGAAGCCCCCGTCAAGGTAGTAGTCGGACAGGATGTGCATGCTGCGCACGCGCAGGCCGGCACTCTGGTTGGGCTGGGCCAGGACGAAGGAGTCCTTGAGTGGGTTGATCGGGCGGTCGATGACCACGCCGATGCGGCCTTCCCAGTGGGGCCAGAAACCCTGGCCACGCAGGGCCAGGCCGCGGCCACGGACTTCGTCGTCTGTTTCGCCGGCGTTGATGTTGATGCGCACGGCGGTGTAGTTGCCGCTGCCGGTGTTCTGGTGCAAGGCGTGCTCGGCGCGGGGCACCATCTGGGCCTGTGCGGAGGTGAGGGTCAGCAGGCTGCCGATCAGGGCGCCCATCAAGGCAATCAGGGCCCATCCACCGGCGGCCGGGCTGCACATGCGTACGGACTTGTGCGAGTCGCTCTGGGTTGAATGGAACATGGCAATCTCCTTGACGAACGATTTCATGCTACGCCGGCGGTAGGGGCTTGTGCGGCGGATGTGTGAGCGTTCGTCAAACCATTTTCGCCGGGCGCAATCGCCGCGGGAGCGGGTTTGCCCGGGTTCCGGGATCGCTTTACGTAGGGCGCTGGCCGCCCGTGCAGCGGGGCTGGCCCCCGAGATCGAAGCGGGTACTTACATTTGAAAACCCGCGCTCGGTCAGCAGTTGCGCGACCGCGACAGGCTGGTCGTAGCCGTGTTCCAGCAGCAGCCAGCCGCCGGGGCTCAGGTGCTCGGGGGCGGCAGCAATGATCTGGCGCAGGTCATCCAGGCCATCGGCGCCGGCGGTCAGGGCCTGTTTGGGCTCGAAGCCCAGGGCGGCCATGTGCGGGTCGCCTTCGGCGATGTAGGGCGGGTTGCTGACGATGAGGTCAAAGCGTTCGCCGGCCACCGGGGCGAGCCAGTTGCCGTGGCGGAAGGTGACGGGCAACTGGAGCTGTTGCGCGTTGGCTTGCGCCACGCGCAGTGCGGCTTCGCTGGCGTCCACGGCGGTGACTTGGGCGCGGGGGCGCTGGTGCTGGATGGCCAGGGCGATGGCGCCGCTGCCCGTGCCCAGGTCCAGCACCGTGGTGATCACTTGTTCAGGAATCAGCTCGAGCGCCCATTCGACCAGGGTTTCAGTATCGGGCCGGGGGATGAGCACGTCGGGTGACACGGCCAGGGTCAGGCCAAAGAAGGCCTTGTCGCCCAGGATGTAGGCCAGGGGCTCGCCGGTCGTGCGGCGTGCCAGCCCGCTGAGAAAACGGGTTTGTTGCGCGGGGGGCAGCACGTCGCCGCCATGCGCCAGCAACCAGGCATGGCTTTGTTGCACAGCGTCGCACAGCAGCAGTTGGGCGTCCAGGCGGTCCAGGCCTTGTTGGCGCGCGTGCTGCATGGCTTGCGCAACCGTCAGGGGTGTGTTCAGGGGCTCAGTCGCCTGCGTGAGGGGCATGTGGGGGCTGGCGTCAGACACCGGTGGCCGCTTCCAGTTCGGCCAGCTGGTCGGCGGCCTGGGCGCTCAGGAGGGCCGCTACCACGTCATCCAGCTCACCTTCCATGATGGCCAGAAGCTTGTAGAGCGTGAGGTTGATGCGGTGGTCGGTCAGGCGGCCCTGGGGGAAGTTGTAGGTGCGGATGCGGTCGGAGCGGTCGCCGGAGCCCACCAGGCTCTTGCGCAGCGCCGCTTCCTTGGTGGCACGGAAGGTGTCGATGCGCAGGTCGGCCGGGTTGAGCTTGATGGCCTCGGTTTCGTCTGGCTCGGGCATCACGGCCACGGTGCAGGCGCTGGTGTGGATGCGGCCTTGCGTTTCGGTGGCCGGCACGCGCTGGACGCGGTGGCCGCCGGACTCGAACTTGAGCCGGCCGTAGACGTTGTTGCCTTCAAAGCGCAGCACGACTTCCTTGTAGCCGCCCAGGTCGGACTCACTGGCCGACATGATCTCGGTCGTCCAGCCCATGCGTTCGGCATAGCGGGTGTACATGCGGGCGAGGTCACCCGCAAACAGGGCGGATTCATCGCCGCCCGTGCCGGCGCGGATTTCGACAAAGGCGTTGCGGGCATCGTCGGGGTCCTTGGGCAGCAGGGCGGTCTGCAACTGCGTTTCCAGCTGGGTCAGGTCGGCTTCGGCCTGGGCGATTTCTTCCTGGGCCATGGCGCGCATGTCGGCGTCGTCACCGGCTTCGTCCAGCATCTGTTTTGCCCCGGCCAGGTCCTGCTGGCGGCGGGTGTGGCGCTGGGCCAGGTCGCACACGCTGCTGACTTCGGCGTGCTCGCGTGACAGATCCCGAAAGCGCTTGTTGTCCGCGGCGATGACCGGGTCGGACAGGGCTGCATCCAGCTCTTGCAGGCGGCGGGCCAGGCGGTCGAGCGAAGAGGCAAGGGAGGGCGCCAGACCGGCGCTCACGCCTTGTCCCCCTGGGGATCATGCCGATTGGCTTGCCCCGGCTCGGCCTTGTCGGGCGGGCTGCTGGCCGTGGTGTTGCGCCCGGGAACCAGCTCGCCGCGCAGGAACAGGCGCGACAGGGCCGCGGCCACCTGCGGGCGCTGGCCGGCGTCGGCGCTGTGCAGCTCGGCCATGGCGCCGTGCAGCATCTTTTGCGTGAGGCCACGCGACATGGCTTCCAGCACGGCTTCGATGTCTTCGCCCTTGGCCAGCAGCTTGCGGGCGCGGGCCATCTCGGCGGTGCGCCAGGCGTCGGCCTGACTGTGCAGGGCCTGGATCAGGGGCACGGTGGTGCGCTGGTCCAGCCAGTGCACAAAGCCTTGCACGCCGGTTTCGATGATGGCTTCGGCCTGGGCGACGGCGGCCTGGCGCTTCTCGCCAGCGGTCTGCACCATGGTGGACAGGTCGTCCACGGTGTAGAGGTAGACGTCATCCAGGCGTGCGACCTCGGGTTCGATGTCGCGCGGCACGGCCAGGTCGACCATGAAGATGGGGCGGCGCTTGCGGGCCTTCAGCGCTCGCTCGACGGCACCCAGGCCGATGATGGGCAGGGTGCTGGCCGTGCAGGACACGACGATGTCGAACTCGTGCAGGCGCTGGGGCAGGTCGGCCAGGCGCATGGCTTGCGCGCCCAGGTGGGTGGCGAGCTTTTCGCCGCGCTCCAGCGTGCGGTTGGCCACGGCCATGGTGCGCGGGTTGCGGGCGGCAAAGTGCGTGGCGGTGAGCTCGATCATCTCGCCGGCGCCCACGAACAGCACCTTGGTGCGGCCCAGGTCTTCAAACAACTGCGAGGCCAGGCGCACGGCCGCGGCGGCCATGCTGATGGAGTGCGCGCCGATCTCGGTGGAAGTGCGCACCTCCTTGGCCACGGCAAAGCTGCGCTGGAAGAGCTGGTGCAGGGTTGTGCCCAGCGTGCCGGCGGTGTCAGCCTCGCGCACGGCCTGCTTCATCTGGCCCAGGATCTGGGGTTCGCCCAGCACCATCGAATCCAGCCCACTGGCGACGCGGAAGGCGTGGCGCGCCGCCTGGCCGCCTTCCAGCACATAGGTGTGGCGCATCAGCTCTTCGCTGGAGACGCCGCCGATGCCGGACAACCAGTCCACCGCCGCATGGCGCAGGGCGTGCACCGGGCCGCCCAGACCGCCTGCGGCGCAGTACAACTCGGTGCGGTTGCAGGTGGACAGCAGGGCCACTTCAGCGTGCGGGGAGCCGGTCAGGCGCTGGTGGACCGTCTTGAGGGTGGGGGCCAGTTGGTCCACCGCAAACGCGAATCGGCCACGCAGGTCGACAGCGGCGGTGGTGTGGTTCAAGCCCAGGGTCAAGACAGTCATATCAGAAGATTATAAAATCCTACCCTTTGCCTGGGTTGACGCGGGAAATGCGACTTCTCCAGATTTGATGCAGCGCAAGGCCGGCAAAGCTCGCAAAAGCAACGGTATCACGCGCTGCCTGAGGAGCCCCATGGGTTTTCTGGACGGCTTGAACCACGCTTTGAACTTCTTTTTGCCTGCTTTGGGCATGGCTTTGCTGGTGCCCAGCCTGGCCCGCCTGATGTGGTGGAGGGCTTTGAGCAGTGCGGGCTGGTTGCGCCAGGTGAAATGGGCTTCGATCGTCAATGCCGCCGTGTTGATCGTCGGGTTGTTGATAACCGGCCGGGATGGTGCCATGTTGACCTACACAGGTCTGGTGCTGGCCTCGGCCTTGACGGTTTGGTGGACAGGACTGCGTTGACATGACTTACAGCGTCAAAGAGATTTTCTATACCCTGCAAGGCGAGGGCACCCATGCCGGGCGCCCGGCCGTGTTCTGCCGCTTTGCGGGCTGCAACCTGTGGACGGGCCGCGAGGCCGACCGGGCCACGGCTGTCTGCCAGTTCTGCGACACCGACTTCGTGGGCACCGATGGATTGGGTGGTGGCAAGTTCGACACGGCGCAAGCTCTGGCCGAGCGCATCGCCTCGTTCTGGCCAGCCACCGAGGCAGGCGCCCAGGGCCCCCGTTTTGTCGTGATGACCGGTGGCGAACCGCTCTTGCAGGTGGACGCGGCCTTGATCGACGCCCTGCATGCGCAAGGGTTCGAGCTGGCTGTGGAGACCAATGGCACGATCGCCGCGCCGGCCGGCCTGGACTGGGTCTGCGTGAGCCCCAAGGCCGGCTCGACGCTGGTTCAGCAATCGGGGCATGAGTTGAAGGTGGTGGTGCCGCAAGCCGGGTTCACCGAGGCCGACTTGCTGGCCTTCGAGAAGCTGGACTTCAAGCAGCTGCGTGTGCAGGCCATGGACAGTGCCCAGCCGCAGGACCGGAAAAAAGCCATGGAATGGGCCGTTCAATGGTGCCTGGACCACCCGCGCTGGTTGCTCAGCGTACAGACCCATAAGACACTGGGTATTCGCTGAAAGAAGCGCTGAAAGAGCGCTGAAGGATCGTTGTTGATGTTCGAGTTGAGCCAGACCTTTTCATTTGATGCCGCGCACACGCTCAAGCGCAAGGTGTCTGCCGAGGAAGCCGCGGGCAGCCGCCGCATCCATGGCCACACCTACTCGGCCGAGATCTTCGTGCGTGGCGAGCGCCAGCCCGAATCGGGCATGGTGGTGGACCTGGCCGTGCTGCGCGAGGTGATCGCCGGCATCCGCAGCCAGCTGGACCATCACTTCCTGGACGAAGTGAGCGGCCTGGGTGCGCCCACCCTGGAGAACCTCTGCGTGTTCATCTACGCGCAGGCTCGCCTGCACATCCCGCAGGTGTCGAGCGTGGCGGTGTCGCGTGCCGCCGGTGACCGCTGCGTCTATCGGCCCACGGCTTGATGCCCCGCTTTCGGCCGCTTTTGATTGCGTGACGTCGCGCTGAGCCGCTCGCGGCATACTTGCGCCCCATGACTTCTCCAAACTGGGCCGAGCGCAGCCGCCAGGCCGTCTGGCATCCGTGCACACAGATGAAGGTGCACGAGCATTTTCCGCCGCGTGCCATCGTGTCCGCCGAGGGCCCCTGGCTGATCGATGATCAGGGCAAGCGCATTCTGGATGCGGTGTCCTCATGGTGGGTCAACCTGTTTGGCCACAACTTCGGCCCGATCCGCGACGCGATCACGGACCAGCTGGGCAAGCTCGATCACATCATGCTGGCGGGGTTGACGCACCCGCCGGTGGTCGAGCTGTCCGAGCGCCTGTCGGCCTTGACCGGCCTGGGCCATGCGTTTTACGCCAGCGATGGGGCCAGCGCCACCGAGATCGCGCTGAAGATGAGCGTGCACAGCTGGCGCAACCGCGGCCGCGCGCAGAAGAACCAGTTCATCGGCCTGCAAGGTGGTTACCACGGTGAAACGGCCGGTGCCTTGTCCGTGACGGACATCCCGCTGTTCCGCGAAGCCTATGCGCCCTTGCTGCGCCTGAGTGCCACGCTGCCATCACCCGACCCGCGCCATGCGGCGCCCGGTGTGTCGGCCCAGGCGCACACGCAAGCTGCCATTGACGCGCTCGCCGCTTACCTGGCCGAGCACCATGCGCACACCGCAGCCTTGATCCTGGAGCCCTTGGTGCAAGGCGCCGCAGGCATGGCCATGTACGCGCCAGACTACCTGCTGGCCGTGCGCCGCCTGTGCGATCAATACGAGGTGCACTGGATCGCCGACGAGATTGCCGTGGGCTTTGGCCGCACCGGCAAGCTGTTTGCGCACCAGCATGCCGTGCTGCCCGATGGTGGCCACGTCCGGCCCGATTTCATCTGCCTGAGCAAGGGCCTGACCGGTGGTGTCTTGCCCCTGTCTGCCGTGCTGACGACGGACGATGTGTACGCCGCCTTCTGGGACGACCGCGTGGTGCATGGCTTCCTGCATTCGCACTCGTACACGGGCAACCCGCTGGCCTGCCGTGCGGCGCTGGCTGTGCTCGACACCTTTGCCGCGCGCGACGCGCAGGGCCTGGATGTGCTGGCGCGCAACCGCGTGGCCGCCGAGCGCTTCACCCAACTGGCCGAGCCTTTGACGCGCCACCCGCGCATCAAGGCATCGCGCCACATCGGCATGATCTGGGCCTGGGACGTGGACACGCCAGAGCCCACGTTCGCCTCGCGCTACCACCGTGCAGCCATGGAGGCGGGCTTGCTGTTGCGCCCCATTGGTTCTACCCTGTACGTGATGCCGCCCTATGTGCTGGGCGAGCCGGAGCAGCGCTTCCTGGCCGAAGGTGCCTTGCGGGTGCTGGATGCGGTGCTGGCCGACATCGACCGCTTGCCTGCATCGCCTGCGCCCATCGTGCCCGTGCCCTGATGCCTTTTTCCTGCGCCTGATCCACGTCGTCTCATGTCCGCCTATTTCATCACCGGTACCGATACAGGCGTGGGCAAGACCCGCGTCAGCACCACCTTGATCCATGCCTTGCGCAATGCAGGCTACAACCGGGTGGTGGGCATGAAGCCCGTGGCCGCGGGCTGTGACTGGGTGGAGGGGGCCAATGGCCACGATGGTGAATGGCTTAACGAGGACGTGGCGGCCTTGCGCGCAGCATCCAGCCTGCATGTGCCCTCGTCGTTCGACAACCCCTATGCCTTGCCGGCCGCCGTGTCGCCGCACATCGCGGCGAAGCTGGCCGACACCGTGATCGACCTGTCCCACATCGAAGCGAGCTTCCATGCCTTGCAGCAGCATGCGGACGCGGTGGTGGTGGAAGGGGCCGGGGGCTTCATCGTGCCGCTGTGCGAGCAGGCCGGTGTGTTCGAGACCAGTGCCGATCTGGCGCAGCGCCTGTGGCTGCCGGTGATCATGGTGGTGGGTTTGCGCCTGGGCTGCCTCAACCATGCGCTGTTGACGCAGGAGGCCATCCTGGCCCGTGGCCTGACCCTGGCCGGTTGGGTGGCCAATGTGGTGGACCCGCAGATGCCCGAGCAGGCGGCCAATCTGGCCACCTTGCAGGCCCATCTGCAGGCACCCATGCTGGCCCATTGGGGTTGGGATGCCAGGCCACGCCCGAGCAACTGGCCAGCTCGCTGCGCCTGCCCTGACACGGGGGCGCACCAGCGCGACGTCAGCGCGGTTCGACCACGATCTCGGTCTTGACCGAGTTGGCGATGAAGCAGGCTTCATGCGCCTCATGGTGCATGGTGGTGATCTCATCCGCCGTGGGGAGCCGGATGCCCGAGAACACGATCTGTGGCCGCAGCGTGACGTGCGTGACCGCCACCTTGCCTTGCGCATTGCGCTTCATGAGGCCTTCGGCCTGGTCGTGATAGCGGTCGACCACATGGCCGCGTTCGGCGGCCATGCTCAGGAACCACAGCATGTGGCAGCTGGAGATGGCCGAGACAAAGGCCTCTTCCGGGTCGACGGCGGCCTCAATGGACATGGGCAAGGGCACCACCTGCGGTGAGGCCGACCCCGGCACCTCGATGCCGCCATCAAAACGCAGCAGGTGCTGGCGGCTATAACGGTTGTCACTGAAGGCCTGATCGCCTCGTTCCCAGATGGTTTCGGCCGTGTAGAGGTGTGCCATGGTGGTGTCCTGTAGCGGGTGCCCGGTCAGTGAGCACGTTGGCGGGGTGTCAAAGGGTTGTGGGCAGGTGGTAGACGAAGAACTGCTCATCGCGCTGCCAGCCATTGGCCGCATAGGTGGACTGTGCCACGGTGTTGCCCTTGGCGGTGCTCAGGCTCAGCCGGATGGCGCCCAGTGTTTGCGCATGGGCCTTGGCTGCTGCCATCAAGGCGCTGCCCACGCCGCGCTGGCGATGGGTCGCGGCTACGAACAGGTCGTTGAGGATGACGGTGCGCGCCAGCGACACCGATGAGAACGAGGGGTAGAGCTGCGTGAAGCCGATGCCGGTGTCACCATCGTGCGCGATGAACAGGATGGATTGCCCATGTTCGAAACGCGCCAGCAGGAAGGCCCGGGCAGCAGGCAGGTCGCTGTCACGCCCGTAGAACTGGCGGTAGGCGTCGAACAGGGGCGTCAGCGCGTCCAGATCGACCAGGGTGGCCTGGCGAACAGTCAGTTGGCTCATGGTGTGGTGATGGCTGTCTGGATTTGGTCTTGGTCTTTGGTTTGCGGCTGAGACCAGCTTTGCGCATAGGCCGGCAGCGGGCCCTCGTGCCCGGGCTCGCTGATGGCGGGCAAATGCTGTTGCCGCAAGGGCAGCACGCCTGCCCAGAAGGGCAGGGCCAGGTCTTCTTCGCTGTCCTTGGGGCCCCAGTTGCGGATCTTGGCGGAGGCCTCGTGCAAGGAGATGCCCAGCACGGTGGTGGCCTTGAGTTCGTTGGCATCGGGTGGGCGCGAGTCCTGCGCGCGCCCTTTGGCGATGTGCTCCATCAAGGCGGCGAGCACGGCGGGCTTGGCGTCGTCGGCCACCGCGGTGAAGCCACCATGGATGACCACCGATCGGAAGTTCATCGAGTGCGAAAACGCCGAGCGCGCCATGACCAGGCCGTCCAGGTGCGTGATGGCCACGCAGGCCGGGGCGCCGCTGGCCAGGTGCTTCATCATGCGGCTGCCGTTGGAGCCATGGATGTAGAGCTGGTCGCCCACGCGCCAGCAGGCCGTGGGCAGGCACAGCACGTCGGGGCAGGCAAAGGCCACGTGGCAGAGCCAGGCATCGTCCACGATGGCGCGGATGGTGGCTGCGTCGTAATGCCCCCGATCAGCCGAGTGCCGGATGCGGGCGCGTTCGCTGGGTGGCTTGTTGTGGTCTTGCATGGTGGGGCCTCGTGATTGAGTCGAATGCGGTAACGATAGAGAAGTTCTGGCACCATGAACAGAACCACGATGAAAACATTTCATGGAGCCACGAATTCATGGCCGATCTTCACTTTCTGCTGGATGCCAGGCGCTTGAAGGCGATGGCCAAGGCGCGCGGGCAAGCCTTGCAACGCACGCTGTATCAGGCCTTGCAAGAGGCCATTGCACAGGGGCGTTTGCAGGCAGGGGCCGTGCTGCCCTCCAGCCGCGATCTGGCGCGTGACCTGGGTATGGGGCGCAATGGGGTCATCCATGCGTATGAGCAACTGGCCGCTGAAGGCTATGTGCAACCCAACCGGCAAGGCACGGTGGTGGCGGCGTTTGCCGCCGTGTCTTCGGCCTCCACGCCGCACAGCCAGCGTGCGGTGCCATCCAACGCCACAGTGTCGCAGCGTGTGGCCGGCTGTGATCGCCGCCGCACGCCAGAGGACGACCTGCGGCCCTTCATGCCAGGCATGCCCGCACTGGACGCCTTTCCCTTTGCCACCTGGCAGCGCTTGTGCGACAAGGCCTTGAAGCAGGGCAGCACGCTGGATCTGGGTTACCGGCATGCTGTGGGCGAGCCGGAGTTGCGGCAAGCCATCGCCACCTATCTGCGCGCTGCGCGGGGCGTGCGTTGCGATGCCGATCAGGTCACGGTGACCGATGGCACGCAGCACAGCCTGGAGTTGTGCGCCCACATCCTGGCTGATGTGGGGGACACCGCCTGGATCGAGCACCCCGGTTATGGCGGGGCCAGAACGGCCTTGCAGCAAGCGGGGCTCCTGGTGGTGCCGGTGACCGTGGATGCCGATGGCATCGCGCCGCCTGAGGCCTGGTGGCATGACAAGCCACCCAGGATGATCTACACCACGCCATCTCACCAGTACCCCTTGGGCTCGGTGCTGAGCCTGCCGCGCCGCCTGCGCCTGATCGAGCAGGCCCGCCAATGCGGCGCCTGGATTCTGGAGGATGACTACGACAGCGAGTTTCGCCATGAAGGGCCACCGCTGGCCGCCATGCAGGGGCAGGTGGACGACGCGCCCGTGGTCTATCTGGGGACCTTCAGCAAGTCCATGTTCCCGGCCTTGCGCCTGGGCTTCATCGTGTGGCCACAGGCGCTGGCCGACCGCGCGCTGGGCGTGGTCGGCGACCTGGTGCGGCGTGGTCGACCGTTCGAGCAGCGCGCCCTGGCCGCCTTCATCGACGAGGGGCATTTCACCCGGCACCTGCGCAAGATGCGCAAGCTCTATGCCTTGCGGCAGGCGGCCTTGCGTGAGGCGATCTCAAGCCAATGGCCGCTGCCCGGTGAGGTCCTGGGCGGCCAGGCTGGCATGCACCTGGTGCTCAGCCTGCCTGCAAGCGGCCCGCATGCGGTGCTGGACATGGCGCTGGCCCGGTGCGCGTATGAGCAGGGTGTCAGCCCCCGGCCGCTGAGCATGTATGGCACCGGCGGCATCGCAGGCTTCAACGGTCTGGTCATGGGTTACGCCAACACGCATGAAGACCGCATGGCCCCCGCCCTGGGCCAGGTGGTGAACGCCTTGAGCCAGCTGAAGGCTCAGCGCAAGTAGCCGGCCTCGCGCATCTTGCGCTCGCTGATCTGCTGGGATTTGTCCAGCACCTCGCTGACGCTCACAGGCTCCTGCAACAGGCGGCTGATCTGCTGCCCGACCGCCGTGCCAATGGCCTGGAACTCCGGTATCGAGGCCCACTGGATACCGGTGTAAGGCGATTTGGGCAAGGTGGCGTCATGCGGGTTGGCTGTGGCAATGGCCATGCGCTCGACACTGGCGTGGGCGTTGGCCTGCTTGAAGGCGGGCTCTGCATAGGTCGATTCACGGGTGCCGGAGGGCACGGCGGCCCAGCCCTCGCGCTTGGCCACCAGCTGGATGTAGGCCTTGGACGTGGCCCATTCGATGAAGACCTGAGCGGCTGCGGCTTTCTGCGAGCTCACGGGGATGGCCAAGGCCCAGGTCCACAGCCAGTGCGCACCCTTGGGTGTCGATCCCGTTGGCGCTTGCAGGAAGCCGACCTTGCCCGCGACCTTGGATTGATCGGCCTGGTTCACGAAGGAGCCCGCCACCGTGGCGTCAACCCAGATGGCGCAACGCCCGGCCATGAACAAGGCCAGGTTCTCGTTGTAGCCATTGGCCACGGCCCCGGGCGGCCCCGCGTACTTGAGCAGATCCGCATACAGCGACACGGCACGGTGCCATGCGGGCGTGGTCAGCTGGGGCTTCCAGTCCATGTTGAACCACTGCCCGCCAAAGGTGTTGACCATGGTGGAGATCAAGGCCATGTTCTCGCCCCAGCCGGGCTTGCCCCGCAGGCAGATGCCATAGACGTCCTTCTCCGGTGCGTGCAGGCGTTCGGCGGCGTTCCGGATCTGCTCCCAGCTGGGGGTGGGGCCCAGTCGGATGCCGGCCGCCTTGAGCAAGTCGGTCCTGACCATGGTCATGGAGCTTTCGCCGTAAAAAGGCAGGGCATAGAGTTGCCTGTTCACGCTCAGCGACTGGCGGATCGAGGGCAGCAGGTCGGCCACCTCGTACGACGGGCCGGGCGTGATCGGCCGCAGCCAGCCCAGCTTGCCCCAGATCGGCGCTTCGTACGCGCCGATGGTCATCACATCGAACTGCCCGGCCTTGGTGGCCACATCGCGGCTGACCTGTTGCCGCAGCTTGCCTTCTTCCAGCGTGATCCACTTCAGCTCGATGTCGGGGTGCTGACGTTCGAACTCGCCCGACAGCTTCTGCAGGGTGATCATGTGGCCGTTGTTCACCGTGGCGATCACCAGCTCTTCAGCCATGCAAGTCAAGGGGACGAGCAATCCGGCACAAGCGGCCATGGTGGAAAGACGACGCGCAGACATGCACAGGCTCCGAGTGTTTATGATGGGCTTGAGCTACCTTACCCCTGGTTTGATCTCAGCATAGCGGATGGCCATACGTCGTCATGACAGCCCTTGAACGTTTGATGCCTTTGTTGCCACATCGCAGTGTGCGTGCACGTTTTGCCTGGGCGACCGGGCTCAGCGGGGTGCTGTTTGCCATTGTGTTCTCGGTCTGGCTTGCGCAAGACCAGCGGCAGCAATTGCAACAAGCTGTGAGTGATGCGGCAAGGCGTGAGGCCAACGTACTGGGTCAGATCGTGTCCATGGCCCTGGCCGAGCGCCAGAGGGATATCCAGCAGTTGGCCGCGCAGCCCGATGTGGCCAGTGGCCTGGTCGATGCCGGGGCCATGCGCCTGGCGCTGGAGCGCATCCGGGTCAGCCATCCTGAATTTGAATGGCTGGCCCTGACCAATGCCCGCGGCGTGGTGACGACGGCCACCGGGGCCCGTCTGGAGGGGCAGGATTTCTCAGCGCAGCCCTGGTTCGTGTCGGGCATGCTGGCACCCTGGCTGGGCAAGCCCCAGACCGCAGGCCCGCTGGCGCGCTTCCTGCCCCGCGATGTAGACGGCAGGCCGGTGCAACTCATCGACATGGCGGTCCCCGTGGTGGACTATGAAGGCCACAAGGTTGGTGTGATCGTGGGCATGCTCAACTGGCGCTGGATCAAGGACATCCACAGCACGATGGTGGCGCAGGACGACAGCCTGCTGCACACCTTGCTGCTGACGCCCTCGGGCGAGGTCACGGTCGGCCCGCCAGGCCTGCTGGGCCGGACGCTTAACCCTTTGGGCTTCGAGGAATTGCGCCAGGGCGGCTCGGCCCAGGTCATCGCCTGGCCGGACCTGGGTGACCAGTTGACGGCGGTGGCGCCCGTGAGGTGGTTCGAGCGCGAAGGCAAACCCCCTTTGCTGATGGTGCTGCGCCAGGACCCGGACGGGGTCTACGGCCCGGCCAACAAGCTCTGGCACCGCATGCTGTTTCTGGGCATGCTGGCATCAGGGTTGTTCGTGGCGCTGAGCTGGTGGCTGGCTGGCCGCATCACCCGGCCTTTGCACCATCTGGCCCGGGCCGCGGCCACCTTGCGTGAAGGCGAGCCTTCGCCGTTCGACCTGGGGCCCAGCCAGACCGACGAGATCGGCGCGCTGTCGCAGGCCCTGCACGACATGCACACCCGCCTGCAGGCGCGCTTGAGCGAGCTGGCCACCTACCGCGATCACCTGGAAGAAACGGTCGGGCAACGCACCGAGCAGTTGCAGGCCGCGCGTGACAAGGCCGAAGCCGCGACGCGGGCCAAGAGCGCCTTCATCGCCAACATGAGCCACGAGATCCGCACGCCCATGAACGCCATCATGGGCGTGAACTACCTCATCCAGCAAGGGCCCTTGTTGCCGGGTCAGGCCGAGCGGCTGCGTACCGTGCAGGAGGCCGCCGAGCACCTGCTGGACATCATCAACAACGTGCTGGACCTGTCCAAGATCGAAGCGGGCATGTTCACCTTGTCGCCCGCTGATTTCGATTTGCCGGAGCTGCTGCACAAGGCCATGGCACTGGTGGCCGACAAGGCCCGCGAGAAGAACCTGTCCTTGGTGGTGGACGACCAGGGCTGCCCATCACGCCTGCATGGCGATGCCATGCGCCTGTCGCAGATCCTGATCAACTTGCTGAGCAACGCCGTCAAGTTCACCGAGCAAGGGCAGGTGACGCTGAAGGTGCGGGCAGAGCCGCGTACCGATCACGAGGTGCAGCTGCACATCGAGGTGCAGGACACCGGCGTGGGCATCTCATCCGAGCAGGCGAGCAAGCTGTTCAACGCTTTTGTGCAGGCCGATGACTCCACCACCCGCCGCTTTGGTGGCACGGGCCTGGGCCTGGCCATCACACGCAGCCTGGTCGAGTTGATGGGCGGGCGCATCGGGGTGCGCAGCCAGGCGGGTCATGGCAGCGTGTTCTGGTGCCTGTTGCCCCTGCATGTGGCCGAGGCGGCGCCACAAGCCCAAGCCGTACCGGATGTGCCGGCCTTGTCAGCCGAAGAGGCTGCAGTCAGGCTGCGGCAGGAGCATGCCGGCGCCAAGGTGCTGCTGGCTGAAGACAACGCCATCAACAGCCTGCTGGCCATGGAATTGCTGGCCATGGCCGGTGTGGAGACGACGCCCGCCAGGAACGGCGCGGAGGCCGTGTCCCTGGTGCAGCAGCAGCCCTTTGATCTGGTCCTCATGGACATGCACATGCCCGAGATGGACGGCCTGCAGGCCACCCGCCTGATCCGGCAGATGCCCGATCAGCGTGACCTGCCCATCGTGGCCATGACCGCCAGCGTGCTGCAGGAAGAGAAAGACGCCTGCATGGCCGCTGGCATGAACGGCCACCTGTCCAAGCCTGTTGATACCCAGGCCCTGTACATGGCGCTCCTGAAATGGTTCAAGGTGCGCCATGCGGGGCAGGCTCGGCAGGACGCCACCGCCGATCAGGCCTGATCAGGCAAAGTCCTGCGCCAGCACGCGCTCGATGTTGCGCTCGGCCAGTGCCGTGATGGTGACAAAGGGGTTGACGCCGATGCTGCCGGGGATCAAGGCGCTGTCGGTCACGTACAGGCCCTTGTAGCCATTGACGCGCCCCACGTTGTCGGTGGCCACGTCCAGCACGCAGCCGCCCAGCGGGTGGTAGCAGAAGTCATCGGCAAAGGCCTTGCCACCGCCAAACAGGTCGGTGCGGTACACGGTGCCTTGCTGCTGGTTGATCTTGTCGAACATCATCTTGGCCGAGTTGACCGTGATGGTGTTCTGGGCGCGTGTCCAGCGCAGCTTGGCGGTGTCGGTGGCCGCGTCGTACTCGAAGTGGCCGCGCTCGGGGTTGCGCGTGATGGCCAGGTACATGCTCACCCAGTTCTCAAAGCCCGTCGGCAAGGGCGTGATCTCGGCAAACACCGGGTTGACCGGGTTGGACCAATCGTTGATGCCCATGGCCGGCATGGTGGACTGCACCGCGCCCGTGGGGTTCCACAGGTGGTTGGCGCGCGCCGTCATGACGTTGCCGTTGTGGCCCCAGCCCTGGCCCACTTGCGCAGACAGTTTGGGCAGCGTGCCCGTATCGCGGGCGCGCACCAGCAACTCGGTCGTGCCCAGGCTGCCTGCGCCCAGGAAGAGCTTGCCGCAACTGACCTGGAAGGTGCCCAGCACATTGCCGACTTCATCGATCTGGCGCACGGTCAGCAGGTAATCGCCATTGGCCTGCTGCTCGATGCGGCGCACCTCATGCAGCGTGTAGATGGTGACGCGGCCCGTGCCCACGGCATCGGCCAGGTAGGTCTTGTCCAGGCTGAGCTTGCCGGCGTTGTTACCGTAGATCACCTCTTGCGCCAGAGCCGAGCGGGGCACGGTGTTGGCCTGCTCGGCCTCCATGTACTTGGCGTTGTACACACTGGGCACGAACACGGTCTTGAAGCCCGCCTGGTTGGCAGACGCACGCGAGACACGGGCGTAGCGGTAGCAGGCGGCCGTTTCGAACCAGGCCGGGTCCACCTGGTTGACGCCCAGTTGGGTATTGGCACGCGGGAAGTAGGTGCCGTACATCTCGCTGGCACTGACGCCGGGCAGCATCTGCTCGAAATACCAGCGCGGTGGCGTCACCGCCATGGCGCCATTGACCAGCGAGCCGCCGCCCACACCACGGCCCACATAGACCGACATCTCGTCGTAGTTGACGCGGTCGAGCACGCCGGCATAACGCGGGATCTTCTTGTTGATCACATCCAGCCCGAGGAAGGTCTTGAGCGGGGCCTCGGTCTTGTCCTTGAACCACATGGCCCGGCCGTCGGGCGACAGGGTCTTGGTGAAGACCTTGCCATCGCTGCCTGGCTGGGTCCATAGGCGGCCCATTTCCAGCATGACCACGGGCACGCCGGCTTCGGCCAGGCGCAGCGCCGTCACGGCGCCACCATAACCCGTGCCGATCACGATGGCGGGCACACGGCCCAGCTGGCCCAATGCGGCCTTGGGCAGGGCCATCGCGTCGTTGAAGCTGCGGGCCCCGGTAGCGCGGCTGGGCAACGAGATGCAGGACAAGCCCAGTGCGGCCGCGGACTGCAGGGCGGCGGTCCCCAGGAAACGGCGACGAGACAGCATGGAAAACGACTCCTTGTGTGGTGTATGGATTGTGTAAAACGAAGCGCGGGGAATGGGGTTTGGTAATCCCGGTGTGCCCCTCAAGCAGGGGGCTGCGCATTGTGGTTCACGTCAAGCTGTTGACGAGCCGGCTGGCCTGCTGCGCGCGCCAAACCCCCTTGATTCAGGGTTGCACCCAGGTGGCCGGTGTTAGAGTCCGGCCGATTCTGGTGGGCGTGCTGCCCGCCCGCTTGCCCCTGTTCCATTCCGCTTCCATTCCGCTCTCAAGACGCCGCCATGCAAACCCGCCTGACCCGACTGCTGGGCATCGACCACCCCATCGTCCTGCCCGGGATGACCTACATCGCCGTGCCCTCGCTGGTGGCGGCCGTGTGCAACGCAGGCGGGCTGGGCATCCTGGCTTCGGGGGCCTTGTCGCCTGAGGAATGCCGCGCGGCCATCCGCGAGATCCGCAGCCTGACCGACAAGCCTTTTGGCGTGGGTTGCAGCCTCATGCTGCCCGGTGCGGCCGACTGCGCCAGGGTCGCACTGCAAGAGCAGGTGCCCCTGATCAATGTGTCCATGGGCAAGGGCGAGTGGGTGATCGAGGGCGCGCACGCCTACGGTGGCAAGGTGATCGCCACCATCTCCAACGAAAAGCACGCACGCTCGGCCATCGAGTCGGGTGTGGATGGCCTGATCGTGACGGGGCACGAGGCCGCGGCGCACGGCGGCAAGGTCACCTCCATGGTGCTGATCCCGGCCGTGCGCGACATGACCGACCTGCCCATCATCGCGGCCGGTGGTTTTGCCGATGGACGCGGGCTGGTGGCCGCCTTGGCATTGGGTGCCGACGCGGTGGCCATGGGCACGCGCTTCGCCAGCTCGAAAGAAAGCCCGGTGCACGCGGACACCAAGCAGCTGATCGTCGAGAAGGAAGCCGAAGAGACGATCTATTCAAGCAACTTCGACACCTTCCCGTGCCGCGTGATGCGCACGCCCGGTGGCCGCCGCTTCACGGCCCGCAAGCTCAGCCCGCCGGTGGCCCTCAGCCGTTCGCTGGCGGCCGCGCGTGAACTCAATACGCCTTTGGCCTCACTGGCCAAGGACGCCATGGGGCAGGGCCTGGTGGGGGCGGTGAAGGTGGCCTACTTCGGTGCTGCCACCCTGGCCATGCGCAAAGCCATCCACGAGGCGAACCATGTGGATGGCGTGCAGTTGATCGGGCAGTCGCAAGGCCTCGTGCATGACGTGGCCAGCGTGGCCGAGATCATCGAGCGGGTGATGGCTCAGGCCAAGGCGGTGACGGCGGGTGTGTCAGCTGCCTTGAGCTGAAGGCCCACAAAAGGCTCAGTTCGACATCTTGCGGCGAACGGCGCCCATGGCCAGCAAGCCCAGGGCCATGAGCAGGTAGCTCGATGGCTCAGGCACCGCCGAGGCGAAGGCCACGAACACGCCATCGGTCTTGAAGCTGGTCCAGTTTTTCAGCCCGGTGTCCACCAGGAAGACTTCACCAAAGCGCGTGCCCAGCACCAGCTCGGTGCCATCGGCGATGATGTCCACGTCCGTGAAGTTGCAACCACTCGGGCTGCCGCTCCAGGAGCAGGTGGGGCTGAGGCTGCCAAGCAGCTTGCCATTGGCGTCCAGGTGCTCGATGAGGCCGCTGCTGTTGGCCAGGAAGATGTCGCCCTTCTGATCGACAGCCAGGGCCTTGTGCTCGTTCCAGCCCAGGTTCTGGGTCAGGTCGATGGTCTGGATGTGGGCCAGTGTGTCGGGGTTGTAGACGTCCAGTGTCCGCCCATCAGGGCTGCCGCCAGGCGACAGCGCATAGAGCAGGCCATTGTTGCCCAGGCTCAGATCGATGGGCTCGATGTTGGTGGCAAAACGGGTGGCCGTGTTCGTGCTGCGGTCAATGGCCACGATGCCCTGGGCTTCCCCGCCGCTGTAGGTCATCATGTCTGCGACGAAGATGGTCTTGGCCGAGGCCGCGATGCCGCCGTAGCTGACGGCATTGACCGAGCTCAGGCCGGGCACGCTGACATTGCTCCAGCTGGCGCTGCCCACGTCGTACCGGCTCACATAGGGCTGGAAGGTGCCGTTGAACAGGTAAAGCGAGTTGGTGTCCGGCACGGCCAGATCACGGGCGTATTCGGTGGCCGGGTAGCCGCCAGGGTAGGCCGTGGCGATGCTTTGAACCAGGTCACCTTGCGTGGTGTACTCCGTGATCGCGCTGCCGTTGCTGACCAGGATGTTGCCGGACGTGAAGCCCGCCGCCTGCACGGATGTGGCGCCAAGGGCCGCCAGCAGCGCTGTGGCCGAGATGAGCGTTTTCATGTGTCTGCCCCGTACTGTTTGATGTGGTGTGAGGGAGCCTGGCTCCAGAGAGCCCATGCTCGCTCACACCGATGAGGCAGGTCAACCGGGGTTTCGCGCTGAAACCCACATTGACCGCGTGCTTGCGAGGCACGCGGCTTCCGTTTAACGCGAACTTTACTCGTCGTTACCACCCACACCAAACAGCATCAGCAGGCTGGTGAACAGGTTGTAGACCGATACGTACAGGCTCACGGTGGCCAGCAGGTAGTTGGTTTCGCCGCCGTTGACGATGCGGCTGGTCTCGAACAGGATCATGCCGCTCATCAGGAGCACGAACAGGCCCGACACCACCAGGCTCAGCGCGGGGATCTGGAAGAAGATGGCGCCCAGGCCCAGCACAAAGGCCACCAGCGTGCCCACCATCAAAAAGCCGCCCATGAAGCTGAAGTCACGCTTGCTGGTCAAGGCCACGGCAGACAAGCCCAGGAAGGCTGCCGCGGTGGCGCCCAGCGCATTCGTGATCACGGCCGCGCCATGCGGCATGGCCAGCACC
This sequence comes from Aquabacterium sp., assembly GCF_016195855.1. GTDB lineage: Bacteria > Pseudomonadota > Gammaproteobacteria > Burkholderiales > Burkholderiaceae_C > Aquabacterium. Next base: position 729,429 of record NZ_JACPYU010000003.1, on the reverse strand, counting down.
TTGCTGAGCAGGGGCCCCAGGGTGTAGCCCATGAAGCCGGTCAGGGCGAACACGGCCACCACGCCCCAGGCGCTGTTGGACAGCTTGTTTACCGCGAACATCAGGCCGAAGAAACCCGCCAGCGTGAGCAACATGCCCGGCGAGGGCAGGTTCAGGCTCATGGCCGTGCCGGCCACACCTGCGCTGAAGGCCAGGGTCATGCCCAGCAGGGCATAGGTGTTGCGCAGGACGCGTCGGCTGGAGGCCGAGCCGGCCATGCGGTCTGCCAGCGCAGGCAGGGCCAGGGCGCGGGCAGGCTGACGGTTGTTGGGATACATGATGGGTCCTTCGTTGATGTCAGTGGGGGTTGGGCGCTCAGGCGCCTTCAGGCAGCGCGCCCATGGCGCGCGCCATGCGGCGGTTGCGACCGGGTGTGCGGCCTTTGCCCAAGTGCGGCGCGCGCAGCGGGCGTTCGCGGATGCGTTCGATCTGCTTGCTGATCGTGTGGGCGGCGCGGTGCAGGGCGCGGTCCACCAGCGCACGGATCTGGCTGCCCCGGTCGTGCACCACGGCGGTGGTGTCTTCGAGCTCGATCACCAGCTGGCAGTCCTTGTCGACACCGCCGCGTGGGCCGTTGATGTCCTTGAGGTGCAGCGAGGCGCCAATGGCCTTGTCTCCGAAGCGGCCCAGCAGTTGACGCAGACGCTGGCGGATGTGCTCGCTGTCTTCTTGAGACAGGTTGAGGCCCTGGGTCTGAATGAACACGCGCATGATGAGGTCCTTGCTTGTGGGTGGATGACGACTTGAATGTACGCAAGCCCATACTTCGCGTAAATTCGAATTTCTGATTCAAACAGTTCGACAAAACCGATATGAACTACAAGCACCTGCAGTATTTCTGGGCCGTGGCCCGACTGGGTGGCGTGGTCAAGGCCAGCGAGCACCTGCACGTCACGCCGCAGACGATCAGTGGGCAGATCCAGCTGCTGGAGGGTCATTTCGGGCGCCCGCTGTTTCAGAAGAAGGGCCGCAAGCTGGAGCTCACCGAGACGGGGCAACTGGCCTTCAGCTACGCCAAGGACATCTTCAACCTGGGCGAGGAGCTGGACCAGGTGGTGCGCCAGCCGCGCGGCACGCCCCGGCCCCTGGAGCTGCGTGTGGGCATTGCCGATGCCGTGCCCAAGCCGGTGGCCTGCCTGCTGCTGGAGCCCGCGTTGAAACACAGCCAGCCGTTCAAGGTGATCTGCCGCGAATGGAAGCTCGACAGCTTGCTGGCCGAGCTGGCCGTGCACCGGCTGGATCTGGTCTTGTCCGACCGGCCTTTGCCGGCCGACATGAGTGTGCAGGCCTTCAACCACCGCCTGGGTGGCTCCAGCGTGGGCTTTTATGCGAGCAAGGACCTGGCCGGGCGGCTCCCCAAGGGCTTCCCGGCATGCCTGGATGGGGCGCCTTTGCTGGCGCCTGCGTCAGATTCCGCGCTGGGCATGCGGCTGGGCCAGTGGCTGGGTGCGCACAAGCTCAAGCCCCACATCGTGGGCGAGTTCGATGACAACGCTTTGCCCATGGCCCTGGGGCATCTGGGCAACGGGGTGTTCATGGCGCCCATGGTGCTGGACGCCACCATCCGGGCGCAATACGGTGTCAAGCGCCTGGGCGAGGCCATCGACCTGATCGAGTCCTTCTACGTGATCACGGTCGAGCGGCGCATCAAGCACCCCGGCGTGGCGGCCATCACGCAGGCCGCGCGTGACGGGCTGTTTGCAGACTGGAAGCTCTGAGCATGGCTTTTGCTGCAGCCTGCTCAGCGTTTGCGCTGGGCCTGCAGCGCGCGCCAGAACTTGGCGTCTTGTGATGAGGCGAAGTTGATGCGCATCAGCGTGGAGGGCCGGCGCTGCGCATGAAAAAGCGCACCCGGCGCGATCAGCCAGCCCGCGTCCAGCATGGGCATGGTCAGGCGTTCGGTGTCCATGCCGGTGTCGACCCAGCCAAACAGGCCTTGCGGCTCGAACACGAACTCGCAGCCGGCCTGGCGTGCAAGCTGCACGGTGCGCGCACGTGCCGCATCCAGCTGCTGCGTGACGCGGTCGCAAAAGCGCCGCAACTGGCCTTGCTCCAGGCACAAGGCCAGGGTCTGCTCCAGCATGGGCGCGGTGGTCAGCGAGGTCAGCAGCTTGGTGTTGGTGATGCGTTCCACCAATTGGCGAGGGGCGACGATGTAGCCCACGCGCCAGCTGGGCGTGAGGATCTTGGAGAAGCTGCCGACCATGATGGTGCGTTGCAGGTTGTCCAGCACGCTCAGGCGGGTGGCATGCAGGGGTGCGAGGAAGCCGTAGATGTCGTCTTCGAGGATGTGAAAGCCGTGGGTCTCGGCCAGGCGCAGCACCTGATGGGCATGCCCCGGCGAGAGCATGGTGCTGGTGGGGTTGTGCAGCACGGACACGGTCACATACAGCTTGGGGTGGTGCTCTCGGGCGAGTTTTTGCATCACGGCCAGGTCGGGGCCATCTACCCCGCGTGGCACGGGCAGGACGCGCATGCCCAACTGAGCCAGGCGCGCGAACTCGACGGGCCAGGCGGGCTCGTCCACCAGCACGGCGTCGCCCGGTTGGAGCAGGGCGCGGGTGACCAGGTCCAGCGCGTGCGTGGCGCCCACGGTGGTGATGAGCTGATCGGCGTCGGCCTTGAGGCCGTACTCGGCCAGGCGCAGGCTCATGGCTCGCCGAAAGCGGGCATCACCAGCGGGCTCGCCGTAATGCAGGGTCAGCGGGATGAGCTTGTCACCTTGCGTGACACGGCGCAGCGCCGAGCCCAGCATGCCCGCGTCCAGCCAGGCCGGCGGCAGGGTGCCCAGGCCGGGCATGGGGCGCGCACCAGGTTCATGGAACATGCCGCGGATCAGCGTGGTGGCGTCAATGGGCGTGCTGGGCTGGAAGGGGTGAGGTTTGCTGTCCGCGCTGGTGGCGTGGGTGGTCTGACGGGGCGCCTGCCGCACGAAGTAGCCCCGCTGGCTGCGGGCTTCGATCAGGCCTTGCGCCAGCAACTGGTCGTAAGCGGCCACCACGGTGTAGGAACTGACCTGGTGGGTGCGGGCGCATTCGCGCACCGAAGGCAGGCGGCTGCCCGGTGCCAGCCAGTTCTGGCGGATGCGGTCGGCAAAGCGCTGAGCCAGTTGCTCGGTCAGCGTCTGGTCGCTGTCGCGGCTCAGTGCCTTGCCCGGTGAGGAGGGCGGGGCCGTGTCGTGGTGGCGGTCCATCGTGAGGTCTGGTGGCGCTGTACTGGTCAGATGGCCAATACAGTGTGTTGGCTGATGTGCTGAACTGTGTTGGTGCTGTATTGGTGTTGGTCTCTACATTGCCATACATGGACACCTCTTTGCAAGCACCCCCATCGCTCAGCCAGCACCCCTGGTGGCCCCGCGCCATTGGCCTGATGGCCGTGCTGGTGTTCGCGATGACGATCCCCATGACCCGCCTGGCCAATGGGTCTTTGACCGAGCCGCAGTGGCCGCCGCTGTTCGTGGCCAGCGCGCGTGCGGCCCTGGCGGGTGTGCTGGCCGTGCTGCATCTGCTGTGGGTGCGTGCCGCGTGGCCCGCTGCGGCCCATCGCCGCTGGTTGCTGGCCATCGTGCTGGGCGGGGTGATGGGTTTTCCGCTGGGCATGGGCTGGGCCGTGCGCATCGTGCCGGCTTCGCATGCGGCCGTGATCACGGGGTTGCTGCCCTTGTGCACGGCAGCTTTGTCGGCCTGGTGGCTGGGGCATCGGCCGCGCCTGGGTTTCTGGCTGGCCAGCGCGGCGGGCGCGGGTTTGATGGCGGTGTTCGCCTGGTCTTCGTCGGCGCATCACGTGGCCGGTGCCGGCCTGTCGCTGGCGGCGGATGGCACCATGTTGCTGGGCATGGTCGGCGCATCGGTGGCCTATGTGGCCGGGGCCCGTTTGAGCCGTGAGATGCCATCCTCGCAGGTCATGTCCTGGTCGCTGGTGCTGGCCTGGCCCGTGACCGTGGCCTTGTCGGTGTACTGGTGGCCGCAAGGCATCCACAGCCTGGCGCAGGCGCGCGCTCAGATCCAGCCTGCAGCCTGGTGGGGCCTGGCCTATGTGGCCGTGTGCTCGACCTGGCTGGGCTTCTTCCTCTGGTACGCCGCCTTGGCCCGCGATGCCATGCGGGTGAGCCAGCTGCAACTGTTGCAACCGCTGCTGGCCATGCTGATCTCGGCGGCCTTGCTCGGCGAGGCCGTGCCCGTGAAAGCCTGGGTGTTTGCGCTGGCCGTCCTGGCGGTGGTGGTGTTGGGGCAGCGCTTGGCGCGGGCCTCTCCAGTGCCTGCCGCATCCCATTCTCCTGCCCTGCCGCCCGTGCGGCACCTTGAAACGAGTCCCACATGAGCATCCAGCTGGCTGACCGCACGCGGCACATGACCTCATCGGCCATCCGCGACATCCTCAAGCTCACCGAACGGCCCGGCGTCCTGTCGCTGGCGGGTGGCTTGCCCTCACCCGAAGGCTTCCCCCTCGCAGCCTTGCGCCAGGCCAGCGAGCGTGTGTGGCAGACGCAAGGCGCGCAAGCGATGCAGTACGCCAACAGCGAAGGCCTGATGCCGCTGCGCGAGTGGATGGCGCGTCGCATCAGCCGGCCAGGCTGGGCCGTGAGCGCCGAGCAGGTGCTGGTGACCACGGGCTCGCAACAGGGGCTGGACCTGCTGGGCAAGGTGCTGTTGGACCCAGGCAGCCGCTTGCTGGTCGAGCAGCCCACTTACCTTGGCGCCTTGCAGGCTTTCTCGGTGTACGGGCCGGTGTTGACGCCGTGGCCCGGCGATGAACAAGGACTTGAACAGGGGCCTGATCCCCAAGCCCTGCTGGACGCGGCGCAGCCCATGCCGCAGGCGGCCTACCTGGTGCCCAGCTATCAGAACCCGACGGGTGCGTGCCTGAGCGAGGCGCGGCGGCGGGCGCTGGCACACGCGCTCAAGGCAGGGCACACCACCCTGATCGAAGACAACCCTTATGGCGAGCTCTGGTACGACGCGCCACCGCCAGACCCAATCGCCGTGCACGCACCGCATCACACGGTCTACCTGGGCTCTTTGTCGAAGGTGCTGGCGCCGGGCTTGCGTTTGGGCTTTGTGGTCACGCCGCCCGATGAGGCGCCTGGCGCCCAGGCCTTGCGCACCCGCTTGCTGCAGGCCAAGCAGGCCACGGACTTGCACACACCGGGCTTCAACCAGCGCCTGGTGCTGCAGTTGCTGCAAGATGGTTTTGATCTGGATGCGCATGTGAGCAAGGTGCGCCAGGCGTACAAGGCCCAGCGCGATGCCATGGCGGCGGCCTTGCAGCGGCATTTGCCCGAGGGCTGTGTGTGGCAGGTGCCGCAAGGCGGCATGTTCTTCTGGGTGCAAGGCCCTGAAGGCTTTGATGCGGCAGCCACCTTGCCGGCTGCGGTGGAAAGCGGTGTGGCCTATGTGCCGGGCGCGGCCTTTTATACAGAGGGCCATGCCAGCAAGGGGCGGCAGATGCGCTTGTCCTTCGTGACCTTGTCGCCCGATCAGCTTGAAGAGGCGGTGAGCAGGCTGGCGGCGCACATGAAGGTGGCGCTGGTACAGGCCTCTTGAATGGGCCTGTTAAGCGGGCCTGTTAACCTTGCGGGATGACTGCACTGTTTGAACAAGAGCTGGCGCGCTTGCGTGCGGCTCACCTGGCGCGCAAGCGGCGTCAAGTGGCGCCCTTGATCGCGCCCGCAGAACTCGCCTTGACCGACGAGGCCCTGCGCGGCACCACCTACCTGATCGATGGCCAGCCCCGCCTCTCATTTGGCAGCAATGACTACCTGGGCCTGTCGCAACACCCAGCCTTGATCGCCGCGGCCCAACAGGCGGCAGCACGTTACGGCGTGGGCGCCACGGCGTCGCCACTGGTGTGTGGCCACAGCCCCGCGCACGAGGCGCTGGAGCAGGAACTGGCCACCATGGTTGGCTTGCCGCGTGCGCTGTATTTCTACGCGGGTTATGCGGCCAATGTAGGCGCCATTCCCGCACTGGTCGGCAAGGGTGACGCGGTGTTTTCCGATGCGCTCAACCACGCCTGCCTGATTGATGGCATCCGTTTGTCGCGTGCTGAGTCGCATGTGTTGCCGCATGCTGATCTGGCCGCGCTGGAAGCGGCCTTGCAAGCCAGCACGGCACGCCGCAAGCTGGTGGTGACCGACGCCGTGTTCAGCATGGACGGCAATGTGGCCGATGTGCCTGCGCTGCTGGCGCTGTGCGAGCGCTACGACGCCTGGTTGATGATCGACGACGCCCATGGTTTTGGTGTGTTGGGCGAGCGGGGCGAGGGCACCTTGTCCTACCACGGCATCGCGGGCGTGCAGGGCGTGGCGCCAGCCTGGCAAGGGCGCCTGGACCGGCTCATCTACATGGCCACCTTGGGCAAGGCTGCAGGCGTGGCTGGTGCCTTCATCGCGGGTGAGCCCAGCATGGTCGAGTGGGTCATGCAAAAGGCCCGCACCTACATGTTCGCCACGGCGGCGCCGGCCATCGTGGCCGAGTCATTGCGTGCGGCCTTGCAGGTCATGCATGACGAGCCCCAGCGGCGCCAGCACCTGCGTGCGCTTCAAGCGCGTTTGCAGGCCGGCGTGAGCGCGGCGAACTTGCCCTGGACGCTGCTGCCCTCTGATACGGCCATTCAGCCCTTGATCATCGGCAGCAATGAAGACGCGCTGGCCGTGATGGCTCGCCTGGATGAGCGTGGAGTGTGGGTGCCCGCGATCCGGCCTCCAACCGTGCCAGAAGGCACAGCGCGCCTGCGCATTTCCTTGTCAGCCGCGCACACGATCGAGCACGTCGATCAGCTGTGCAAAGCCCTGGCTCAGGCCGTGGCGTAACCGTAGAGCTTCTGGCGGTTGAGTTGCATCAGCACATTGCCACGGGGCACGGCGGCCACGACCTTGAACTCCGGCTTGCCGGTATCGCGTGGCCGTGAGTCGGGGAAGACCCAGCCATCCGAGCTGATCAGGCTGTGCACCAGCGGGGCACCCGCGTTCTCGCCGCGCCTGACCACCACCGCGGTGTCGCCATTGGCCAGCTTCACGAAAGAGCCGGGCGGGAACATGCCCATCTCCTTGATGATGGCCGCGGCATAAGGGTTGTTGGCGCCTGCGGCCTTGAGGAACAGTTCGCGCGCGGCGATGTTCACGGCCATGGCCGGGCGGTTGGCACGCGGTGCGAGGCGGGCCAGGTACACGTCGGCGTAGTGGATCAGGCAGGCCAGCGGGCTGAAGCTGCCGTGGCCTTCAGGCAGCGCGCCCCCATCGGGCGTGACGTGGTGTTGTTCGACCGTCTTGAGCCAGTCCTGATCCGTGACGCCCGCTGCCTCCAGGATGGCCCGGCTTCTTTCAGGATGTGCCGCGATGTCGGCCTTCTGTTGAGGCGTGGGCGGCGTGGACTGGTGCGTCAGCGTATTTTGCAGATCCAGCATGCCGATGTTCATGGTCAGCGCGGCGCGGATCAGGGTGGTGCGGTCGTTGTCGGTCCAGCCGAAGCGATCGGCGGCCAGGCAGGCCACGAAGGCCGTTTGCAGCGAGTGCGACACGGCGTAGCCGGTGGGGTCACCGTGGACCATCTCGAAGGTGCCGGCCTCGACATCTTCTTTCATGGCCATCTGGATGTGGCCAGACAAGGTGCCGACTTCCTGCGCGAACTGAGGGTTCTCTTTGTGGGTGCGCAGCAGGTGCCCCGTGCGCTTGAGGATGACGGACCACATGGCAAAAGGGTCCCGGCGCGTGCGGGTGGACTGCACCTCGCGCTGATGCCGTTCGTACTCTTCCTGGTCCACGTACACGCCGCGCTCGATCAGCGTGTCGATCTGGGCCTGTTCAGTCAGCATGAAGCCTTTGCCCAAAAGCAAATGCCCTGGCTCGTTGCGCACGTTCCAGGGCAAGGGCTCATTGAGCTTGATCTGATGGAGACACAAACGCAAGAGCTTCATGTTGGTCCGATGACTGCTGACTACATGGCTTTCATTTCGACCACAAAGTCAAAAAGTGAAAGAACTTGAAGCGCAGATTTCGGGCCCTTGCGCCAAACCTGTCACGGTTTGTCTTGAAGTGTCCCTTCAGATTTGGTCTTTCAGGATCACTTCAGCTCGCAAGGAGTGGGCAAAAGCCTTGGTGATGTTCACGTCGATCAACTGGCCGATCAGGCGCTCACGGATCTGCTGGCTCGGGCCGGCCGCAAAGTTCACGATGCGGTTGCACTCGGTGCGGCCCATCAGCTCGGACGGGTCCTTGCGGCTGGGGCCTTCGACCAGGATCTTCTGTGTCTTGCCGACCAGCGCTTCGCTGTAGCGCAGCACATTGGTTTCCAGATAGGCCTGCAGGGTTTGCAGGCGCTGGAGCTTGACCTCGTGCGGCGTCGTGTCTTCCAGCGCGGCAGCGGGGGTGCCAGGGCGCGCGCTGAAGATGAAGCTGTAGGAGGCGTCGAACTCAAGGTCCGTGGCCAGCTTCATGAGCTTGTCGAAGTCTTCATCCGTCTCGCCGGGGAAGCCGACGATGAAGTCGGTCGACAGGCGGATGTCAGGGCGCACGGCGCGCAGCTTGCGGATGGTGCTCTTGTATTCAAGTACCGTGTAGCCGCGCTTCATGGCCATGAGGATGCGGTCCGAGCCGTGCTGCACGGGCAGGTGCACGTGGTTGACCAGCTTGTCGGTCTTGCCGTAGACATCGATCAGGCGCTGGCCGAACTCGTTGGGGTGGCTGGTGGTGAAGCGGATGCGCTCCAGGCCGGGCATCTCGGCGATGTACTCGACCAGGGTGGCGAAGTCGGCGATCTCAGCCGTGTCACCCATCTTGCCGCGGTAGCCGTTCACGTTCTGGCCCAGCAAGGTGATTTCCTTGACGCCCTGGTCGACCAGGTCGGCCACTTCGGTCAGCACGTCGTCAAAGGGGCGCGAGACCTCTTCGCCACGGGTGTAGGGCACCACGCAGTAGCTGCAGTACTTCGAGCAACCTTCCATGATGGACACGAAGGCCGAGGCGCCTTCCTTGCGCGGCGGGGGCAGGTGGTCGAACTTCTCGATCTCGGGGAAGCTGATGTCCACCTGCGGGCGCCTGGTGCGCTGGCGCTTTTCCAGCATGGCCGGCAGGCGGTGCAGGGTTTGCGGGCCAAACACCACGTCCACATAAGGCGCGCGCTCGATGATGGAGGCACCTTCCTGGCTGGCCAAGCAGCCGCCTACACCGATCATCACGCCCTTGGCCTTGAGGTGCTTGACGCGGCCCAGATCGCTGAAGACCTTCTCTTGCGCCTTCTCGCGGATCGAGCAGGTGTTGAACAGGATCAGGTCGGCCTGCTCGGGGTCGTCCGTGGGCGTGTAGCCCTTGGCGGCGTTCATGACGTCGGACATCTTGTCCGAGTCGTATTCGTTCATCTGGCAGCCATAGGTCTTGATGTAGACCTTCTTGGTTGTGGGGGCCTCAGCGGTGGCTTCGGTAACGGGGGCTTGCGGTGCGGTGCTCATGGCGGGAACTTCTCGGGATCGGGGCGTGGATCAGGGCTTGGACCAGGTCTGGCTGACGGGGTCCCAGATCCAGGTGGCGGCTTCGGTGGGCGTGGTGGGCCACAGCTTGGCGGCCTCGTCGGCCTTGAGGATCCACACGTTCATCAACAGGCCCAGGGTGTCAACCGTGTAGTTGACCTTGTACTTCTGCCCGACCAGGTTGCCCGACAGCACCAGGCGGTTGTCCAGGTCACGGATGCGGGCGCCAGGTGCCAGGCGGGCCGCGTTGCCATTGAGCGTGACCTCGGGTGGCTGGCCGAACAGGATCTCGCCACGCAACGACTGCTTGAGGATGGGGGTGGCGCGGCCAATGGGCGTGTCCGGGTTGGACAGCGGGGTGCTGGACGTGGCCGTGGTCGTGCCGGACGTGCTTTGGGAGGCGCTGCTAGCGGCACCCAGAACGGTGCCAACCACGGCACCGACAACGGCAGCGCTTTGAGCAAAAACCAGCGCAGGCGCAGCCAGGGCCAGAGCGGCCGTGACCGACTTGAGACAGCGGGGCATGGTGTAGATCCAGGGGCTGTTGATCGGAGTGGGGATTCTACGGCAAGGGTGTCCGCCGTTGTGGGTAATATGCGGGCTGCCGGGTGCCCGAAGGAGGTACCCCGATCCGGGAGAAACACATGGGTTTGGTCGATTTCATCAAGAAACAGTTCATCGACGTCATCGAGTGGACAGAGTCCACCGACGGCGTGCTGGCCTGGCGCTACCCCTTCGAGGACCGCGAAATCCAGAACGGCGCGATGCTGGTGGTGCGTGAGTCGCAGATGGCCCTGTTCGTCAACGAGGGCAAGGTGGCCGACCTGTTCGGGCCCGGCACGCACAAGCTGACGACGCAAACCCTGCCCCTGCTGACCAACCTCAAGAACTGGGACAAGCTGTTTGCCTCGCCCTTCAAGAGCGATGTGTACTTTTTCAGCACGCGCCAGCAACTGGACCTGCGCTGGGGCACCAGCCAGCCCATCACCCTGCGCGACAAGGATTTCGGCGCCGTGCGCGTGCGCGCCTTTGGCAACTACGCCGTGCGCATGGCCGACCCGCGCAAGTTCCACACCGAGGTGTCGGGCACGCGCGAGGCCTACACCGTGGCCGATCTGGACGGGCAACTGCGCGGCCTCTTGCTGCAGCACCTGAGCGATGCCGTGGCGCAAAGCGGCATCCCCTTCCTGGACCTGGCGGCCAACCAGATCGAGTTCGCCAAGGCACTGACCGAGGCCGTGGCCCCTTCGTTTGAAGCGCTGGGGCTGAAGATCGAAGGCTTGACCGTGCAAAACGTGTCGCTGCCCGAAGAGCTGCAAAAGATCCTCGACCAGAAGATCGGCATGGGCATGGTCGGCCAGAACATGGGCCAGTTCGTGCAGTACCAAGCGGCGCAGGCCCTGCCCGTGATTGCGGCTGCATCGGGGCAGGGTGGGGGGGGCGTGGCCGGTGATGCCGCCGGCTTGGGCGCAGGGCTGGCCTTGGGCCAGGTCATGGCGCAATCCATCCAGCAAGGCATGCAGAGCGCAACGGCTGCCACGGGCGCGGCACCCGCCGGCATCAAGCCTGACGAGATCATGGCCACCATCGAGAAGCTGGCGGACCTGAAGGCCAAGGGCATCCTGACCGAAGACGAGTTCAGCGCCAAGAAGGCCGAGCTGCTCAAGAAACTCGTCTGAACGGCGGGTTGTTGTCATGAGTGATCAAGGCGCCGGGCCAGGCGCTGGTGGTGGTGCGCAACGCGCCTGGCGCGCGGCATGCACGTTCTGTGGTGCGCCGGTCGAGTTCCGATCGGCGGCCTCGCCCCTGGCCGTTTGCAGCTTCTGCAAGAGCACGCTGGTGCGTGACGGCGAATCGCTGCGCCGCATCGGCCAGAGTGCCGCCCTGTTCGACGACCACAGCCCGCTGGCGCTGGGCGCACGCGGCCAGCATCAGGGCGAAGCCTTCACGCTGATTGGCCGGCTGCAACGGGCCTACAAGGACGATGCGGGCGAAGAAGGCCGCTGGACCGAGTGGCACGCGCTGTTCGACAACGGGCGCAGCGGCGCGCTCAGCGAAGACAACGGCGCCTATGTCATGTCGTTCGCGCTGCAGCCCTCACAAGCGCTGCCCTTGCGCGAGTTGATGCAAGCGGCCATCGGCCAAAGCGTGGTCATCGACAGCCGGCCCTGGGTGCTGTCCTCGTGCGTGCAAGCGCACACCCATGCGGCTGAAGGCGAGCTGGCCGTCAAGCCCGATTTCACGCGTGAATTCCCGGTGCTGGAGCTGCGCAACACGGCCGGCGAGGTCCTGTCCATCGAGCCCGAAGCGCAGCCGGTTCAGCTGGATGTGGGGCGCTCGGTGCAACTGGCCGATCTGCGCCTGTCCGGCATCCCGGATGCCAAGCAGGTGGCCGAGGGCAAGCTGCAGGCCAAGGGCATCGAGTGCCCCCACTGCGGCACCTCGCTCACCCCCACGCTGGACAGCGCCCAATCCATTGTCTGCACCAGCTGCAAGTCCGTCATCGACATCAGCAAGGGGCTGGGCAGCGACCTTGCCTACTACCGCCAGGACAACACGCTGGAGCCCCTGATCCCGCTGGGCAAGGTCGGCACGCTCAAGGTGGGTGGCAAAGCCGAAAACTGGCAGGTGGTGGGCTACCAGGAGCGCTGCGACGTCCCTGAAGACGCCCATGAAGAGCAGACCTTCTGGCGCGAGTACCTCCTGTACAACCGCCTGCAGGGCTTTGCCTTCCTGGTCGATGCCGAGGATGGCTGGAGCATCGTGCGCCCCGTTACCGGCGTGCCGGCCATGAAGGGCGACACCCTGGTCTACCAGGGCAAGACCTACCGCAAGCGCTATACCTACCCGGCCAAGACCACCTATGTGCTGGGCGAGTTCTACTGGCCTGTGCGCAAGGAACAGCGCACGCTCAACACCGACTTCGCGGGCCAGGGCAGCAACAGCTCACTGCGGCTCAACCGCGAGCAAACGGGCAACGAGGTCACCTGGTCGGCTGGCGAGACCATCGAGGCCCAGGCCGTGATGAGCGCCTTCCAGATCGCCAAGCAGTCCATGGGGGCCTTCAAGCGCGACGCCACCCCCATGTCGGCCGAGAGCAAGAAGTGGCTGACGCAGCTGATGTGGATCCTGCTCTTTCTGTTCATCGTCATCCTGCTCGAAAAGTGCAGCGATGACTGCAGCGATATACGCAGCAACTATGGCGAGTACAGCACCGAGTACCAGCAATGCCGGGCCAGCCAGGGCAGCGGCAGCAGCAGTCACGGTGGTTCATATGGCGGCTACAACAGTGGCGGCTTTCACAAGTAGCAACGCAGCAAGCAGTGTTTAGGAGATCAACATGATCGATATCGAATGGCTCAAGCCCGGCGTGTTCCTGGGGTCCATCGCCTTTGCCTTGATCGGCGTGGCGATCTTCTGGCTTTGCTTCGTCATCGTCGACAAGCTCACCCCCTATGACCTGTGGGGCGAGATCGTCGAGAAGAAGAACGTGGCCCTGGCCATCGTGGTGGCGGCCATGTGCCTGGCCATCGGGCAGATCGTCGCCGCGGCGGTGCATGGCTGAACCAGGCAACGGGCAGGCAGTGCCAGCCCTGGCCGAGACAGGCCACCGCGAACCGGGCCATGGCGAGCGAGGCCCTATCGAGCGAGGCCACATGGCGCCGGCCGAGCTGGCCTTGCTGGCCTCGGTCTTCGTGGTCGCGGCCTGCGGGCTGGTGTACGAGCTGGCGGCCGGTGCCCTGGCCAGCTACCTGCTGGGGGACTCCATCCTCCAGTTCTCCACCGTCATTGGCACCTACCTGTTTGCCATGGGCGTGGGCTCGTGGTTGTCGCGCTACCTGGAGCGGCAACTGGTGGCGCACTTTCTGCGCATCGAGTTGATGGTGGGCCTGTTCGGTGGGCTGATGCCGGCGGTGCTCTTCGTGGCCAACAGCCTCTTGCCCGCCTGGGCCTCGGCACCGTTTCGCGCCTTGCTCTATGGCATGGTGACGTTGATCGGCGTGCTCGTGGGCCTGGAGATCCCGCTGGTGATGCGCATCCTCAAGCGCCACTTTGCGCACCGCTATGCGCTCAAGGACCTGGTCTCCGGGGTGCTCACCTTCGATTACCTGGGTGCGCTGGTGGTGTCGCTGGCCTTCCCGCTGCTGCTGGTGCCGCACCTGGGCATCGTGCGCACGGGTGTGTTCTTCGGCCTGCTCAATGTGCTGGTGGCCGTGTGGGCACTGCACCTGTTTCGCAGTGAACTGCGCGCCTGGCACCGCCATGCCTGGGCTTGCGCGGCCGTCATCGTCATCCTGGCCGCGGCCATGGTGGGCGCGCCGCCCCTGACCACCTGGGCCGAAGACCGCTTCTATGGCGAAGGCGTGGTGCTGAGGCAGGACACACCGTATCAACGCATCGTCATCACCCAGGGCCATGGTGGCACGCGCCTCTTCCTCAATGGCAACCTGCAGTTCGCCTCGCGTGATGAGTACCGCTACCACGAGGCCCTGGTCCACCCCGCCATGAGCGCACAAGGCGCACCCAAGCGTGTGCTGGTGCTGGGTGGTGGCGACGGCATGGCCGTGCGCGAAATCCTCAAGTACCCCAGCGTGCAACAGGTCACCCTGGTGGGGCTGGACCCGGCCATGACCACCCTGTTCAGCCGCGACCCGCGCCTGACCGCCTTGAACAAAGGCTCGCTCAAGGCGCCCAAGGTGAAGGTGGTCAACGCGGATGCCTTCACCTGGCTGGCCTCGCACGACGAGGTGTACGACGTCATCGTGGTGGACTTCCCCGACCCCACCAACCACGCCATCGGCAAGCTCTACACCACCACCTTCTACGCCTTGCTGGACCAGCACCTGTCTGCCAGCGGCTATGCCGTCATCCAGACCACCTCGCCTTTGATCGCGCGGCAAAGCTTCTGGACCGTGGTCAGCACGCTCGAAGCCGTGGGCCTGCAGACCACGCCTTACCACGCGCATGTGCCCAGCTTTGGCGAGTGGGGCTTTGTGCTGGCCCACCACCGGCCCTGGCGCATGCCGCAGCAACTACCGCAGGGCATGCGCTTTGTCACCCCTACCAGCCTGCCGGCCTTGTTCGACTTCCCGCCCGACATGGCCCGCGTGGCCGCCGAGCCCAATCGCCTGAGCAACCAGGTGCTGGTGCAGACCTTCGAGGCCGAATGGGGCCGTGTGCACCAATGAAGTTCCACCATGTCTGCCCATGAGCCCGGCCTGAACAGCGCGCGCCGCCGTTGGCTGAGCGCCGCCGGCATGGGCGTGGCCACCGGCTTGCTGCCCGGCTTGAGCTCCTGCCACCGCACCGTGCCCGTCAGTTTGCGCCCCGATGTGCAAGGCGGCTGGGTGGGTGCCCATGTTGACCGTGGCCACGCCTGGCGCGATGCCCAAACCCCGGCAGCCCTGTGCGCGCCGCCCCGCCGTGTGCACACCCTCATCATTGGTGCCGGCGTGGCGGGCCTGTCTGCGGCACGCACCTTGATGCGCGCGGGCCTGGATGATCTGGCCGTGCTGGACCTGGAAGATGAACCCGGCGGCAATGCCCGTGGCCACCGGATGCGCGGCCTGCCTTGCCCCTTGGGTGCGCATTACCTGCCCATGCCGGGGCCTGATGCCACCGAGGTGGCGCAGTGGCTGGAGGAGCTGGGCCTGATCCGCCAGGAGCATGGGCGCTGGGTGGGCGATGAACGCCACCTCTGCCACAGCCCGCAAGAGCGCCTGTTCATCCCGGATGCGACGCAGGACAAGCCCGGCCTGTGGCGCGGCCAATGGCGAGAGGGGCTCTTGCTGCAACAAGGCCTGAGCGCCGACGACCTGGCGCAATACCGCCGCTTCTCGCAGGATGTGAGCACAGCCTCGCGCGACTTGGGCTTTGCCATGCCCACCACAAAGCGTGCCTGGCATGCCGGCCTGGCAGCCTTGGACCAAGTGACCTTTGCGCAATGGCTGCGCAACAAGGGCTACACATCCAAACCCTTGTTGTGGCTGCTGGACTATGCCTGCCGTGATGACTATGGCGCGGGCCTGGGCCGTGTCTCGGCCTGGGCCGGCTTGCATTACTTCGCCAGCCGACACGGCTTCGAGCTGCCGGGCCAGGGTGAGGCCCACGATGCCGTGCTGACCTGGCCTGAGGGCAATGGCTGGTTGACCCGGCAACTGGCACGCGATCTGGGTGAACGTGTTCAAACCGGGCAGGTGGCCTTGCAGGTAGAGGCCAGCCGCCACGAGGTGGCCGTGCAGAGCTGGCACGCAGGGCACCAATGCAGGCAGACCTGGCTGGCGCAGCAGGTGATCCTGTGCGTGCCGCTGTTCGTGGCCCAGCGCCTGTTGCGTATGCCTTTGCCACCCTTGCAGGAGATGGCGCCACGCATGGCGTATGCGCCCTGGCTGGTCAGCAATGTGCTCCTGTCCAAGGCCTTCACCGATCGGCCCGGCATGCCCTTGTCATGGGACAACGTGCCCTATACCACCGAGGGCGTGGCCGGCGTGCCCATGCCGGCGCTGGGTTATGTCGATGCCCGCCATCAAAGCCTGGCACAGGTGACAGGCCCCATGCTGCTCACGCACTACTGGGCACTGGGCGGGCAGGATGCGGCACAAGGGCAGGCCATGCGGTCGGCCTTGCTCAAAGGGGCCTGGTCAGACTGGGCCCAGCATGTGCTGGCCGACTTGTCTCGCATCCACCCGGACTTGCCTGGGCTGGTGCAGCAGATGGACCTCATGCGTTATGGCCACGCCATGAGCATCCCGGCGCCTGGCATCAGGGGCCATGCGGCGCTGGCGGCCTTGGGCGCGCCGCAAGGGCGACTGCACTTTGCGCACAGCGACCTGTCTGCCTACTCGGTGTTGGAAGAGGCTTTCACGCAGGGCGTGCGCGCGGCCCGTCAGGTGCTGGCGGCATCCGGTATGGCACGGCAGATGGCCTGACGCGCCTGTTGCAGCGGGGCGAACCCCGCCACCAACTGGTCGAGCAGCGTCTGCGCACGCTCGGCGTTGTCACTGAGCAGGTTGCACACGAACACATCGAGCGTGACCACGCCCAGCTCGGGCCAGGTGTGCACCGCCAGGTGGGATTCGGCCAGCAGCACCACGCCGGTCACCCCGGCGGTCTGCTGCCCTTGGGCTGGTTCAAAGCCATGGAAGCGATCGCCTACGGTCTGCAAGCCTGCCTGGGCCACGGCCTGCAGGCAGGCGGCGCGCAAGGCCTCGGGCTGGCACATCCACGGGTGGCCGGCAGCACAGCCGGCCAGATCTGCCGTCAGGTGGGTACCTTGCTGGCGCAGCTTGATGGCCTCGTGCGATACCGTGGGTTCTGAAGCCGGCGCTGAATCCGACAAGGTGATCGACACGGGCGTGTTCTGCATGCGGGACATCCGTGGCGCGTCAAGCCGAAGGCGCAGCGCTTGCCGCAGGCGCTTCACCGTTCAACTCGGCCAGGCGCTGGGGTGTGCCCACGTCAACCCAGGGCCCCGTGTACAAACGGCCCGCCAGCTTGCCCGCGTCAATCGCGCGCTCCAGGCTGGGCCGCAAGGCGGCCTTCTCGCCCGCTTGGATGCCCGCCACCATCGCAGGCCGGTACAGGCCAATGGTGGAGTAGGTGTAGGCCGATGTGCCTGCGGGTGCCTGGTCCTTGCGCATCACGCGGCCGTCGGCATTCAAGGCGAAGTCGCCTTGCGGCACATGCGCGGGGTTGGGCACCAGCCACATCTGCCCCCAGTCCTCGCCTTGCACAAAGGCTTCGGCGGCAGCCGCGTCAAAGCGAAAGCCCGGCACGTACACGTCACCGGCCAGCACCCAGAAGGCCTCGCCCAGCAAGGGCAGGGCCTTGGCCATGCCGCCAGCGGTTTCCAGCGCCCCGCCGTGGTCGCGGCCTTCCATCGAGTAATGAAGGCGCAAGCCCCAGCGAGCCCCATCGCCCAGCGCAGCCGGGAACTGGTCTTCCAGGTGCGCCGTGTTGATCACCACATCCCGCACACCATCACGCGCCAGCGCCTCCAGGTGCCACACGATCAAGGGCTTGCCCTGCACGCGGAGCAAAGGCTTGGGGGTGGTGTCGGTCAAGGGCCGCATGCGTTCGCCGCGGCCGGCGGCCAGGATCAGGGCAGTAAGCTGGGTCATGTCAGGAGGCTGCTTTCGCGTTCAGCCTCCCATTGTCATGCAGAGCGCACTTGCGGCCGGGCGGCCTGTGGTGTCAGGTGGAAGCGGTTGGCCCGCTTGAACGTACCGAAGTCATTGAAACGCACGCCCATCTCGCGCATCACCTGGTGGGCAATGCCCGCGTTCCACTGGCGCACATAGAAGGGCTCCTTCACCGCAAAGTGGTGGATGGCATGTGTGCTGCCAAAGTTGAAGCAGAACAACTGCAGTGGCATCAGCCACCAGGGGTTGAGCACCTGGCATTGCTGCATGGCGTTGCGCGCCTCTACATCGCCGTAGTAGTGCATGTTCGAGCTGATGAACTGGATGCTGAAGGTGCGCAGCAGGCTGGGCAGCATGTAGACCACGGCGAACACATCCAGGCGCTGCAAGGTGCTGGCGATCCAGTCCGGCCCGTGCAGGCCCACCAGGGGCATGCACCACATGGCCACATGCAGCACGATCCAGGCGTGGAACACGAAGTAGTACACCGTGCCCAAGGGGAAGAAGGCCGAAGCTTGCTCACGCAGCATCTGCGCAAATTCCTGCTTGCTGGCGGGTTGCTGGGCCTTCACGTAGGCGACCACGGCCTGGCGCATGGTCTTGGGGCGCAGCATCACACCCAGGATGTTGTCCGCCGTCATCAAGAGGCGGCGCAGGCCCCAGGTTTCACCGTTGGTGATGCCGCGCTCCTCCAGGTCCGACTCCGTGCCCGACACCTTGTGGTGGTGCAGGTGCAGCTTGCGGCGCACAAAGGGGTTGACCGTGCTGGCCCGCGCCAGCCAGCCCACCATCAGCATCAGGCTGTTGGCCCATGGCTTGCTGCGGAAGTACATCTGGTGGATGAGGTCGTGCTCCAGCTCGTGGATGAAGGACGCGAAGATGGCCGTGACCGGCACGCACAGCCACCACGGGATCTGGCCGTCGATGTAGAGCCAGCCGCTGGCGATCATGCCCAGCAGGGACACGACCATGATGGTGGCGCCGATGGCATCCTGGTGTCGCAACCAGGTGTGGCGCTGGCGCAGGTCGACACCTGCCTGCAACACCACCGAGCGGATGTGCTCTGACTTCTGCGCATCGCTCATGCGATCGGGGTTGATTCTTTTGCTCATGCTCTCCTCGTTGTACGCAATCGTGAACCACGAGCGTAACGAGCAGAGCCTCACATACGTGAGGGGCGATCAGGCCGAAAACCTGTCAATTCAGGCCAGGCTCTTGAGGGCGCTGCTGCGGGCGTTGGCGCTGGCGCCATTCACGTGGTGAAATCCCCGTCCACTTGGCAAAGGCCCGCGCGAAATTGGCGGGGTCCGTGTAACCCACGGCCTCGGCCACCTGCTTGATCGCCAGTGCCGGGTTGCCCAGCAGGCGCAGGCTGTCCTGGTGGCGGGCCTGGTCCAGCAAGGCTTGGAAGCTGCAGCCTTCGTCCTGCAAGCGGCGCTTGAGCGTGCGCTCCGACAGCAGCAGCTTTTGCGCCATGGCCGCCACATCGGGGTAGCGGCCATCCTTGCAGACCAGGTGGTGGCGCACCAGATCGGCCGTGGTCTGTTGTGCGGCCTTCTTGGCCATCTCCTGCTCGCAGCGGTCGATGGCCAGCTGCACGCTGACCGGGTCGGCTGAAGGGATGGGCTCATCCAGCATGCGCGCCGGGAAGCGGATCTGCACGGCCTGCTGCGCAAACTTGAAACGGGGCAGGCGGCCCTTGTAGCGCGCGTAGGCGACCGGTTCGGGGTAGGGCACCCAGATCTCGCTGGTCCAGCCTGAGGCGTTCGTGTCCGTGCCCATCACCTTGGCAAACAGGCTGCACAGCTCGACCAGCACCATGTCCAGAATCAGCGGCCGCGGGGGCCCCAGCGGCACGGTCTCATGCAGCTCGATCACCACCTGGTCGCCCTTGATGGACATGTCACTGCGGAACACCGATACCCGCGCCTGGAAGTAGCGCTCGCTGAACTCGATGGCCTCGCGCAAGGTGGCGCAACTGATCAAACCAAAGCCCACGAAGCCGTGCTTGGTCACCTGGCTGCGCAGGCCCAGTTCATAAGCCAGGCCGGCATCGCCGCCAAGGCGCAGGGCGTTGTTGAGCATGACCACGTACTGCCAGCCGCCGATCTGGGCGTGCTGATCCTGCAGCTGTGCCCGGCTGAGCTCGCTGCCGGCCAGGATGTCGTCCGCGGTATGGCCGCGCTCCGTCATCAAGGACAGCAGCGACAGCCCATAAGAGGCGGGGATCGTGGCGAGCCTGGGGGAGGGCAGTGACATGGGTGGTGATGCGGGGCGTACAACACAAACAGCTTCGCATTCTGTGGCATCCGGCCGCTGGCTGTGCACTCCATCACGAACGGCGGGGGTGAGCCTGCCATTGCAGCCCCTGAAATTCAAGTTGCGGGCCTGGGCGCCGATAGAAAGTCGCTGCCTGAGTGCGGCCGCTGATTCAAGTGGTCTTGCCGCAGCCTTTGATCATGTCAAGTTGAAGGACGTCGTTCATGAAACTCACAACCCAAGTCAAGGTTCTCACCGGCGGCATGCTGTCCGGCGTGATCGGGGTTTGCGCGCTGGCCTTGTCGCAATCGAATGGTGCAAGCCAGGGTGGCACGGCCACCGCCCTCGTCGTGCTGAGTACGGTGGTAGGCATCGGTGGTGTGTTCGGTGGCTTCCTGATCGTGCGCAACCTGGCGACCCGGCTGGCCTTTGCCAAGGCACAAGCGGATGAACTGGCCGCCCTGAACCTCACCGGCAGCCACAGCGGCGATCAAGGCAATGACGAGGTGGGCGAATTCGTCGCCGCACTGGATCGCATGCGCAACGAGATGTCCCATGTGGTCAGCACCGTGCGCCGCAACTCCGACAGCGTGGCCACGGCCAGCTCGCAGATTGCACAAGGCAACCAGGACCTGTCTGGCCGCACGGAACAGCAAGCCTCGTCGCTGCAGCAAACCGCTTCGTCCATGGAGCAGTTGGGCTCCACCGTGCGCCAGAACGCCGACAACGCCCGCCAGGCCAACCAGCTGGCGCAGGGCGCCTCCAGCGTGGCCGCACGCGGTGGCGAGGTGGTGTCCCAGGTGGTGGACACCATGAAGGGCATCAACGAAAGCTCGCGCAAGATCGCCGACATCATCAGCGTGATCGACGGCATCGCCTTCCAGACCAACATCCTGGCGCTGAACGCCGCGGTGGAAGCGGCCCGCGCAGGTGAACAAGGCCGAGGCTTTGCTGTGGTGGCCGGCGAAGTGCGCAACCTCGCGCAACGCAGCGCCGAGGCGGCCAAGGAAATCAAGAGCCTGATCAGCACCAGCGTGGACCGTGTCGAGCAAGGCACCGAACTGGTCGACCAGGCCGGCTCCACCATGCAGGAGATCGTGGCATCGATCAAGCGCGTGTCCGACATCATTGGCGAGATCAGCGCGGCCAGTGCCGAGCAAAGCAGCGGTGTGGCCCAGGTGGGTAACGCCGTCAGCCAGATGGACCAGGCCACGCAGCAGAACGCCGCGCTCGTTGAGCAAAGTGCCGCTGCGGCCGAGAGCCTCAAGCAGCAGGCGCAGCAACTGGTGCAGGCGGTGTCCGTGTTCAAGGTGGACCACGGCATGAGCCACGCCGCCAAGCCTTTCGTGACACCGGTGACACCCACGGCCACACCCAGCTTTGGCGGGCAAGAGCGCCGTGCTGGCAGCCGCGCGCCGCAGTTCAAGGCCGCTGCACCCAAGGCCATTGCGGCCCCGCGCGCCGAGCCCTACACGCCGCCGCCGGCCATCGAGGCCAAGAGCGAGCCTTCCAAGGGCGCCAGCGACGACTGGGAAACCTTCTGATCTGCCGCCATCGGCCTTGGGCCTGGCACCAAACCAACCCGGCTTCATGCCGGGTTTTTTCATGCCTGACGCGACCTGTCAATGGCCAC
This sequence comes from Aquabacterium sp., assembly GCF_016195855.1. GTDB lineage: Bacteria > Pseudomonadota > Gammaproteobacteria > Burkholderiales > Burkholderiaceae_C > Aquabacterium. Next base: position 707,895 of record NZ_JACPYU010000003.1, on the reverse strand, counting down.
CTGAAGCGGTTAGGTGTTACTGCTGATGCTTGGTGAAACCCCGCAAAACACCCCCCTTGATTTACTAAAGGCTAACCCTTGAAACAGGCCGTTTCTCCACGTTTTTACTGACCCGGTATGAGGGTAAGGGGTAGTGATCAAAACAGCGCACTGGGGCACCATTCTTACTACACCAACACGCTTTGCATGACGCAAGCACCCTGAGTCAACTAAGGAGTCTTGAGATGCGGTTTACCTCTATGTCCATTCGCTCGGTGACCCTTGCAGCGGCCATGCTGGCTGTCGGCGCTGCACACGCCAACCTGACGATCCCCACCAACGCCCTCGTGGCCAACTCGGTGCAGGCCTTCTCCTCCGAAGCAACGGATGCGTTTGCTGCTGGTGGCGTTGAAATCGCTGCACAGGGCAATGCCACGAACCCGACGGAAGGCAGCTACAGCTTCCCCATCACCTCGATCTCGATCGGCAGCGGCCTGAAGATCGCTGGTGGCCAAGCCAGTGGTTCGGCACTGCAATTGAGCCGTCTGGCCAAGGGCGCCGGCACCGTGGGCGTGACCATCGCCAACTTCACGATCAACTACAACACCAAGCAGGTGCTGGCAGACACCACCCCGATGGGCGGCACCACAGCCAAGCAGGCCCCCCTGTACAACTTCAACACGGCCACCCCGCTGGGCATCAAGTACAAGTTCCCGTTGAGCATCACCGCGCACGAGGTGCTGGACAACCTGACCCTGACGCCCGAGATGAACGCCACCATGAAGTCGGCCCTCAAGCTGACGCCTGCACTGGCTGCTGCGCTGGACTCCATCACCACCTTCGGCACGCTGACTCAGGACATCGTGGTGGCCTTCCGTCCGAAGCCTGTGTCGGCCACGCCTTACGTGCCCGCACCCTGATCGACCTTGCGCTTTGACCGATGGCCGCCATCGGTTCAGTGAGAAGCCCGCCCGTTCACCCGGCGCGGGCTTCGTGCTTTTTCGGGCACGCAGATCAAGCGCGGCCCCGTGTCAAAGCCACATGGGCCCGCAGCCACTGCACCGCGTCATGCGGGGACCCCAGGAAGCCCAGTTGCTTGCGCCGGCTGTGCATCGAGCCTGCCTGGCGCATGGATACCTCAACGGCACCCAGGGCCACGGCGCGGGCACGCTGCCCCCATGAAATATCGTAGTGATCGCCTTGATAGCGGTAGCGCGGCTGCCCGATGGCATCGGCCATCGCGTGCAGTTCGGCTTCGGTGTCGGCGATCATGTGGCAAAGCACATGGGGTCCCACCTGCGCGCGCATGTTGTCAACGTAAACAGTCACCACAGTCCTTCAACAAGTTGATGCGGTTCAGGTACTGTGCACTGCTCGTGAAGGCCATGACAAGATGTCGGGTAGCCACCAGCCTGCCCGATTGATCACTGCGCTTCACGCCATGCCACCCCGTCAAGCCCGACACCATCACCACGTCTACGTCGTCGAACTGGCCGACCAGGTCTGGAACGAGCCGAGCTTTCGCAAGGCCAACCCGGACTATCAACTGGGCAAACCATTTGTGTACGTCGGGATGACGGGGCTGGATCCGGATATCCGCTTTGATCGGCACAAGGCCGGCATCCAGTCCAACCGCTTTGTCACCCAGTACGGCCTGCGCCTGCTGCCAAGGCTGTACGAGGTCTTCAACCCCATGCCCTATGAAGCCGCCAGGGACATGGAGGTGGAGCTCGCCATTGGCTTGCGCGAAGAGGGTTATGGGGTGTGGCAGGCCTGAGGCAGGCCCAGCAGGGACGTCATCGACAGGGGGCTGGTGTACGTCGTGTGTCTGGGCATGCGCACGGCCGCTGTGCGCCGCTGGCCGTGTTGATCGGTGTAGAGCACCTTGAAAAGGTAGCTGGACGCATCGGTGTCCGACAACGCGATCTCGGTGATGTGATCGAGTGGCACTTGCCACTGCTTTGCAGCAAGCCTCAGCCCTTCTTCCGCAGCAGCCCGCCAGTGCGTCTCATCAAGCTGGGATGGCTTCTTGCTGCCAAGCGGTTTTGTCGTGTCGCGCGTATGGGAGTGACGATCAGGCATCCCGAGAACATCGGCATGGCTGCTGAACTACTTGAGCGCGCGGTTGCACTGGCGGTTATGCGCCGCCAGCATAGAAGAACTCTTCACGCACGATCTTGCCGTTCTCGACGGTGTACAGCGCGGCCTCTTCCATCTTGATCCTTTGACCTGATGGCTTGTGCGTCACGTCGTACTGAAAACCGACGATGAAGCGGTTGCCATGTGGCCAGGGCCCGGTCACCACAGCCGAATGAATTTCGTGGTTGTCCCTCCACCACTTGCTCTTGGCCTGCAACGCGGCGAGGCCCTTGACTTCTGTTTGGCCGCCCGGTGGTGCGAAGGCCTCGATACTGACTATTTCCTCGGAATACAGCACCTTGGCGTCGGCGTTTTTGCCCTGCTTGCACAGGTCAACCAGCTTGTTTGCGATGTCGAGCGTGCTCATGGACGGCCCTTTCAATTGGGCGTTGGCGGCGAAGGCCAACAGCAAAGTGCAGATCTGGGTGGGACTGTTGGGCTTGACGGCATTGGCTGCACCATTCTGGATGCCAGTCACGAATGCGTAAGCCTCACACCGATGCGGGATCTCCCCGCATGCTGGTCAACTGTCAATTTTCTTGGTTTGCTTCGGAGGCACCTTTGTGCCCGGCTTATGAGGCTTCAGATCAGTGATCACGGTGTCGCGTACAGAAGCACTGCCGCCCGAACAAAAGGTTCCGGAAAAACCGGGGCGGCCTGAATTGGTGTCCAGCGTTGGCGTCCCACCAGCGGCGGCGCATTGAGTACGCGTTGTTGCCAACGATGTTGTTGCGCCAACGATGGCGATGAGAAGAAGAGCAAGTTGCTTGGTCTGCATGTGGACTCCCTTGAGGTGTACTTTGCATTTTGGGCGCCCACTGTGGCGATGCCAGACCTAACCTTAGGGGCTGCTCATCCCAGAATCAGACACGGGCGTCTTGCCTGAAGACTCCCGGCCGAATGACTGTCAACGAAGAAACCCGCCTCATCTGGTGCAGGCGGGTTTCAGGTCGTTGCGATGGCGGCCATCAGCAGGACAAGGGCGAGTCTGCGCGCGCAATGTGTCTGATTGGTTGCTGCAGGTCTCGCACTCACGTAAAGTGCATGACGCACGCCATTGGCGGAAGTGCCGCCGATTGGTGGGATTTGCCGAGGGTGAGCGCCGTATGTAGTCAGGCCAGTGAGTCCTCTGCCTGGCCAGCAGTCCGAACGAGTACGCGCCGCTTTGGTTTCAAGGATGACCACATCCAAAACCGGCTGTTCTGTAGAACAGAGCCTGGATGTAGAAAAGCCCCGTGCACTGAAACCAGCGTACGGGGCCTTTGAATACTGGTGGCGCTTCAGGGATTCGAACCCCGGACCTGCGGATTATGATTCCGTCGCTCTAACCGGCTGAGCTAAAGCGCCATCGAGACCAAGATTCTATGACAGATTTTTGGCCTTGTGCAAGCCCCGGCAAAAAATTTCAATCAAACAAGTCCGCCTCTTGAAATCGTGCACGATGGCCATCACATGTCAGGCGCCGGCCTGACGCGGCCACCGCGCGGGCCCGGGCTTTTTTTTCAGAGCCAAGCTTTCCCTGCAACCCTTTGTTTGCCAATAGAACACGCCATGACCAAGCAAACCCACACCTTCCAGGCCGAGGTCAAGCAATTGCTGCACCTCGTGACGCACGCGCTGTACTCCAACAAGGAGATCTTCCTGCGCGAGCTGATCTCCAACGCCTCGGACGCCTGTGACAAGCTGCGCTTTGAAGCGCTGGACAACAGCGGCCTGTATGAAGACGCGCCCAATCTGGAAGTGCGCATCCTGGTCGACAAGGCCAACAAGACGCTGACCATCCGCGACAACGGCATTGGCATGAGCGCGGCCGAGGCCATCGACCACCTGGGCACCATCGCCAAGAGCGGCACCAAGGAGTTCATGGGCCGCCTCTCGGGTGACCAGCAAAAGGACGCGCAGCTCATCGGCCAGTTCGGCGTGGGCTTTTACAGCGGCTACATCGTGGCCGACCGCATCACCGTGGAGTCGCGCCGCGCCGGCCTGCCCGCCGCAGAAGGCGTGCGCTGGAGCAGCGAAGGCACGGGTGATTTCGAGGTCGACACCATCGACAAGCCCACCCGCGGCACCGACATCATCCTGCACCTGCGCGATGGCGAAGAAGAGTTCCTCACCGCCTGGAAGCTGCGCGGCATCATCGGCAAATACTCCGACCACATCTCCCTGCCCATCCTCATGCAAAAGGAAGAGTGGGACGCTGAAAAGAGCGAGCAAGTCACCAAAGACGAGTGGGAAACCGTCAACCAGGCTGCCGCCTTGTGGAGCCGCTCCAAGAGCGACATCACCGAAGAGCAATACAACGAGTTCTACAAGCAGATCAGCCACGACAGCGAGGCCCCGCTGGCCTACACGCACAACCGCGTCGAAGGTCGCAGCGAGTACACGCAGCTGCTGTACGTGCCTGCCAAGGCACCGTACGACATGTGGAACCGCGACAAGCGTGGTGGCCTCAAGCTCTACGTCAAGCGCGTCTTCATCATGGACGACGCCGAAGCCCTGCTGCCCAGCTACCTGCGCTTCGTCAAGGGCGTGGTTGACAGCGCGGACCTGCCACTCAACGTCAGCCGCGAGATCCTGCAAGAGAGCCGTGACGTCAAGGCCATCCGCGAAGGCTGCACCAAGCGCATCCTGTCCATGCTCGAAGACATGGCCCACCACGATGACGCCGCCATGCGCGACAAGTACGCCGCCTTCTACAAGGAGTTCGGCACCGTGCTCAAGGAAGGCATCGGTGAAGACTTCGCCAATCGCGAGCGCCTGGCCAAGCTCTTCCGCTTTGCGTCCACGCAGGCTGATGAGGGTGTGTCACTGGCCGACTACGTCAGCCGCATGAAGGAAGGCCAGGATGCCATCTACGTGATCACGGCCGATTCACTGGCCACCGCCAAGAACAGCCCGCAGCTTGAGATCTTCAAGAAGAAGGGCATCGAGGTGCTGCTGCTGACCGACCGTGTCGACGAGTGGCTGCTCTCGCACCTGTACGAGTTCGAAGGCAAGCCGCTGCAAAGCGTGGCCAAGGGCGCCGTGGACCTGGGCAAGCTGCAAGACGACGAAGAAAAGAAGAAGGCCGAAGAAGCCGCCGAGCAGTTCAAGCCCCTGCTGGAGCGCCTGCAGGCTTCGCTCAAGGACGTGGCCAAGGAAGTGCGCGTCACCACGCGCCTGGTGGACTCGCCGGCCTGCCTGGTCACGGGTGAGGGCGATGTGTCCGGTCACCTGGCGCGCCTGCTCAAGCAAGCTGGCCAGAACTCCCCCGACACCAAGCCCACGCTGGAGATCAACCCGGAGCACGCCCTGGTCAAGAAGCTCGACACCAGCGAGCACTTTGATGACCTGGCTCATATCCTGTTTGACCAGGCCTTGCTGGCCGAAGGTGGGCAACTGGAAGACCCGGCCGCCTATGTGCGCCGCGTCAACGCCTTGCTGGCGACCGCGTCGGTCTGATCGGCGGGTCAGCCCCGCTGATGGGCCATCTTGGGATGGTGGCCCATCTCATCGGGCTTGTGGGGCTCGCTGTCTGACGATGACTGGGGGTTGGGCATGCCGTCAAAGCGGCTGTCCATCGCAAAGAAGGAGTCCTGCGCGAAGCTGGACTCTGCCCAGCGCGCGGCCCGTTCCGCACGCCGCTCCTTGAGCTTGCGTGCGAGTTGGTCGCCCGCATCGTGCAGGCGCTCCGGCGAAAACTGGGCTTGCTCTGCACTGGTGCCCATGGGGCCCAGTGCCCAGCCCGCCATCAGGTGGGCCGATGGCCATTGGCCGGGCAGGCAGCGCACATAACGCACACGGCAGGCTTCCAGCACGGCTTCCTTGAGCTTCTGGGATTTGCGTGTGGCCTTGCCCGGGTTGGTTTCAATGTCGATGACCGACACGACAACGCCATTGGGTGAGCACACGGCCATGGACACGTGCAAGGCCTGCAGGCGCTCGTACCAGGCTTTGGCATCACTGGCATCGGCAGACTGGCAAAAGCGCAGCAGGCTGACCTTGGCCAGGATGACGTGGTGGGGCAGGGCGGCGCGCAACTCGCGGTAAAGCGCGCGCTCATGCACACTGAACAGCGGCCTGGCGTTCAGATTCCAGCGTGCTGGCCAGCGGCGGCGTGCAGCGCGGGTGGCGAACTGCTGCCAGGCGCGGCCCAGAAAGATGCCGCCAGCCAGGGCGGACAGCACAATGCCCCAGAAGATCGGATCGGACCCCATGTCACCCCCTAAACAAGTGTGGGGATATTACGGGGTTTTGTCACGAAAACAATCCCCAGGCGGAGGGCGCTCAATCAGGGGGCACGCAGCGTCGCTAGTTTGGCGCGATCAGCATCTTCACCCAGTCACTGATGTGCATCACGCGGTATTTGACGCGGTAAATCACCTCGGCAGCCAGGGATTGCAGCGAACTGTCCAAGTGGGTGCCCACGGTGTCGGGTGGCAACTTCAGCCACGCTTCGGCGTCCGGGCCGTCCCGCTCGACGATGGCGCCGGCTTTGGCGGCAATGCGCAGCATGGGGGCGTTTTCTGTCAGCGCATGGATCATCATGTGGCTGGCATGCTGGTTGCGCGCGTGGGTGATGGCGTGCATGAACAGGCGCATGCCCAGGCCTCGGCCGCGTCCTTCCGGCAGCACCGACACGCCAAACTCCATGGCACGGCCGCGAGAGGACTGGTCGCCGTTCGGGCCCTTGCCGGGCATGGCGGCCAGGTGGGCCACGGCCACCAGTTGCAGCTTGCGGTTGAAGATGCCAAACACCTCGTCGCGCTTGAAGTCGATCGAGGCCACGTACTTGTTGAGCTGGTCGGACGTCACCGGCGAGCCAAAGCGCAGGTAGCGGTCGTGCTCGTCCAGGTGCAGCAGGTGATCCAGGATGCGGTGGCGGTGCCGTGCATGCAGGTCACGGATGGGGATCCAGCCCTCAGGCGTGCCGGCCTTCGGCGGCGGCGCTTCCTGTGGGCGGATGGTCAGGTCCTTGGCGCTCAGGCCGAACCTGTCCGGGTGTTGATCATGTGGCTTCACTGCGGTCATCTCTGACCCCTTTCTGAACCCTCAGCGACTGACGTTGTTTTCAGTATGTGCGATTCGTCTCTCTGTCAAAGCCGAAGTAGCGATACAAACCTAGGGTTACTACTTAATTTCGGCAACTATACAGCTTACTAAAAGGCCGTGGGTTTGGTGGGCCTGATGTGCGTCAACTCTTGCACGGCCGCTGCAACTTTGTGTTGCCGGTTTGGGCCACTTGCAGCAAGGGTTGAAAGCCGGCTATACTCTGCGGTTCCCGACATGGTTGCCGGGAGGGTTTCGTTTGTGCCTGCAGGTTTCTTGCAGCGCGTTGCGAGGCCTGGGGCGGTTGGCGGTAGAGCCTGCGTTGTTTTTGCAGGTGATGCGCCATCAGTGCCCTGTTGTCTGAGAGGCCACCACATCCTAAGAAGTGGCACCAATGACAGCAGTCAACCAGCTTTACCACTTAGGAAATCTCATGAAGACCTTCAGCGCCAAGCCGGCCGAGGTAGTGCACGAGTGGTTTGTGATCGACGCCACCGATAAGGTGCTCGGACGAGTAGCCAGCGAAGTTGCTCTCCGTTTGCGTGGAAAACACAAGGCCATCTACACGCCTCACGTAGACACCGGTGACTTCATCGTCATCGTCAACGCAGACAAGATTCGCGTCACTGGCACCAAGGCCAATGACAAGGTGTACTACCGTCACTCGGGCTTCCCCGGCGGTATCTACGCCACGAAGTTCAAGGACATGCAAGCCAAGCACCCTGGCCGCGCCATCGAAAAGGCCGTCAAGGGCATGCTGCCCAAGGGTCCCCTGGGCTACGCCATGATCAAGAAGCTGAAGGTCTATGCAGGCGGTGAGCATCCTCACGCAGCCCAGCAGCCCAAGGCCCTGGAAATCTAAGGAGCGGCCACATGATTGGTAACTGGAACTATGGCACCGGCCGTCGCAAGTCGTCCGTCGCTCGCGTCTTCATCAAGAAGGGCACTGGCCAGATCATCGTCAACGGTAAGCCTGTCGAACAATACTTCGGCCGTCAAACCTCGATCATGGTCGTCAAGCAACCTCTGGTGCTGACCAACAACGTCGAACTGTTCGACGTCAAGGTCAACGTGCACGGTGGTGGCGAATCCGGTCAAGCCGGCGCTGTGCGCCACGGCGTGACCCGCGCTCTGATCGACTTCGACGCCACGTTGAAGCCTGAACTGAGCCGCGCTGGTTTCGTGACCCGCGATGCCCGTGAAGTCGAACGTAAGAAGGTCGGTCTGCACGGCGCTCGTCGCAGGAAGCAGTTCAGCAAGCGCTGATCCTTCCCTTTTTGCTGGCCGGTGCGTGCATCGGCTGCAAAAACCAAAAGCCCGCCATTGGCTCTGCCTGGCGGGCTTTTGCATTGGGTGCTTGATCTGGCTGTGCGCCGTGTGGTGCTGCTCAGAAGGCCTGGTTGAAGCGCACACCCAAAGCCAGTTGTGATGGTGCGTTGCCATCGTGATCCGGGTGTACGCGCAGGGCAGCCACAGCGCTCACCGAGGTGGTGGTGCTCAGGCGGGTCACGTAGCGCGTTTCGGCGGTCCACTCGCGCGCTGTGGGCGACAGGTTCACGGTGTGGGTGCCGTAGATGGGGTCGCCTGTTGCCTCATTCACGCCGGTGACCACGCTGTAGGTCAGGGTGCCGCTGCGCGCGCGCAAAGGCGCGTTGAGCGTGAAGCTCAGCCGGTCGTCGGCGCGCCAGTTGTCCTGGCGAACCAGGCCAATGCCGTAGCCATCGGCGCGCACATCGGTGCCGGCCATCAGCATGCCGCTGGCGCTGGGCGCGGCTGTACGCGTGCGGCTGACGGCGCCCGTCAAGGTCCAGTTGGCGTTCAAGGCCCAGGCACCGCTGACGGTGATGCCGCTCGTGCCTGTTTGCTGGTTCAGGCCCAACTGGCGCTTCGAGTAGCCGCCCAGCATGCCCTGTTCGGTCAGTTGGCCCGCTGAGACGTTCAAGGCTTGTGTGCCGTTCTCGTAGCTCAACTCCATCAGGTTCACATCACCAGAAGCCGCGTCATAAGACTTGGACCGCGCAGCGGCCACACGCCCTGTCCAGTGGCGGCCCAAAGGCAGTGCCATGGCTGCAAACTGATGATTGGGCGCAAAGCCCAGCAAGGGGTTGCCCAGCGCGCTGTCGGTGCCGCTCAGGCGCGAGGCCAGGCTGCTGCCCATCAGGCCCAGGCTCATGCCGGACAGCCCGCCGTCGCCGGCGCTCAGGCTCAGGCCGGAGGCCTGGCGCAGCATCACCACGGAGGCGTCTGTGCGCTGCACATGGTTCCAGGGCTCGCCGCTCTGGTTGTGGGCGCTCACACGCAGCGACTGCTGCACCTCGGTCTGGCGCGATTGCAGCCGGGTCAGCCGGCTGCCGGAGCTCAGCACCTGCTCGGCGGCATCCAGCATGCGGTCGGGGCGGCCCAGCACGCTGTTGAGGGTCATCACGCTGCGCCCGCTCAGGGCTGCGCCTTCATCGCTGGTGTAGTTGCGGCCGTATTCGTCGAACACCTCGGTCTTCAGGCCCTGAAAGGCGGACGGGGTGCTCACGCTCGGGCGTGTGCTGACCACACCCGTGGTGTTCAGCGACACGGTGGTGCGGCTGCCATTGGCGGTGCGGTAGGTGTAGCTCCCAATGGGCGAGAGCGCGCGGTTCACATTGAGCATGCCCCGGCCATAGACGGCGTCCACGCCAGGCGCGCCCAGGTCATCGGCCGTGTTGAGCATGATGGCGGCCACCTGGTTGGCCCGCAGATAGGGCCAGTAGCCCGTGATCAAGGCAGCAGCGCCCGACACGGCCGGTGCCGCCATGGAGGTGCCCGTCAGGTAGGCATAGCCCGTGCCATACGCGGAGATGATGTTGACGCCGGGCGCGACCAGGTAGTACTGGGCCGTGTCCCCCGCCTTGTTTGAAAAGGACGCCAGGCGTTTGTTGCCGTCCACCGCGCCGACCACGATCATGGTGCCGTTGGTCCAGCTTTCCCTGGCGTAGCGGCTCGGCCAGTTGGGGTTGCTCGCGCTGTCGTTGCCGGCGGCGACCACCATCACGGCATTGTTGCTGGCGGCCACGGCGCGCAAGGAGGCGTCGCCCGTGGGGCTGGTGGCGCCCAGGCTGAGGTTGATCACGCGCGCGCCGTTGGCTGCAGCGTAATCGATGCCCCGGTTGATGGCCGATGCCGCAGCCGTGCCACCGTTGAACACCTTGATCATCAGGACGCTGGCCTGTGGCGCCACACCGTACATGCCCGTGCCATTGCCGGGTGCGGCCAGGATGCCGGTGGTGTGGGTGCCGTGGTTGAGGTTGTCGGCAACGTCGCTGCTGCCGTCCACCGCGTTGTAGCCGCGCAGGATGTGGCTGTTGTTGCTGAACTCGGGGTTGGCCAGGTTCAGGCCGGTGTCCAGCATGGCCACGATCACGCCCTCACCCAGGATGCCCTGGTTGTGGATGTTGCGCATGCCCAGTTGGTTGACCGTGGTGGACCAGTTGTATTCGCTCGTCGTCGGCGCAAAGGTCTGGGCGGCTGCCAGCTGGCAAGCGCTGGCCAGTGCCGTCATGAGGAAGAAGTGGTGCAGTTTGCGCATGGCCGACAGCGAAGTTGATGACGGTGGAAAGGGGCCCACCGATCCCGTGGCTGCCCATGGTTTCGGATGTCGGAAGCGGAACTTGATCAAGTGACGTGAAGGAATGCACACTGCAGGACACTTTGTGATCGATGTCACAACTGAGCGGGCAAACAAGGTGGTCTTTCCATGGCAGTTACATGGATCAGCGCAAGGATCAGGGCGAGAAGCCGCCGTGCGTCCCTAAAATGGCGGCTTTCCCCGATCGGGACGTACCAAGAGGATTTCAGATGATCAAAGTCGGCATCGTGGGTGGCACGGGCTATACCGGTGTGGAGTTGCTGCGCCTGCTGGCCCGGCACCCCCAGGTCCAGTTGCAGGCCATTACCTCTCGCAAGGAGGCTGGCATGCCCGTGGCGGACATGTACCCCAGCCTGCGAGGCCATGTCGATCTGGCTTTCGTGACGCCCGACGACGCCAGGCTCACCGAGTGCAATGTGGTCTTCTTCGCGACACCCCATGGCGTGGCCATGGCCCAGGCGCGCGAGCTGGTCAATGCCGGTGTCAAGGTCATCGACCTGGCCGCCGACTTCCGTCTGAAGGACACCGCCGTGTTCGAGCAGTGGTACGGCATGCCCCACAGCTGCCCTGATCTGCTGGAAGAAGCCGTGTATGGCCTGCCCGAGCTGAACCGCGAGGCCATCAAGAAGGCCCGCATCATCGGCAACCCGGGTTGCTACCCCACGTCCGTGCAACTGGGCCTGGCACCGCTGCTCAAGCACAAGCTGGTCGAGCCCACGCACCTGATCGCCAATTGCGCCTCGGGCGTGTCCGGCGCGGGCCGCAAGGCCGAGGTGCACACCCTGCTGGCCGAGGCTGCCGACAACTTCAAGGCCTATGGCGTCAAGGGCCATCGCCACGGCCCCGAGATCAATCAGCAGTTGCGCACCATCGCTGGTGACAGCTCGGTCAACTGCCTGTTCGTGCCGCACCTGCTGCCCATCATCCGCGGCATCCACTCCACGCTGTATGGCCGCCTCACAGCCGAAGGGCAGGCCGCTGATCTGCAGGCCGTGTTCGAGGCCCACTACAAGGGCGAGCGTTTTGTGGACGTGCTGCCCGCTGGCAGCGCCCCCGAAACCCGCAGCGTGCGCGCCAGCAATACCGTGCGCATCGCGGTGCACAAGCCCGAGCCCGATACCGTCATGGTGCTGGTGGTGGAAGACAACCTCACCAAGGGCGCTTCCGGGCAGGCCGTGCAGTGCATGAACCTGATGTTCGGTCTGGATGAGCAGATGGGGCTGGATCTGGTTCCGGTTCTGCCCTGATGCGTTGGCGGCTGATCCGGCGGCGCCTGTCGATCGCGTCGCCGCGCATGGCTGTACGCAGCCACATGGCCTGGCCTTTGCGCTGGGCCGTGGCGGCGCTGATGCTGGGCTTTTCTGCTGCGCTGGCCCTGTGGGCCTTCGAGTTCGGCCGCAACATTGCCGGTCTCAATCAGGACGGCGGCAAGTCGGCCGACCTGGTGGCCCAACTGCGCCAGCAACTGGACGACGCGCGCCGTGATCGTGATGCGGCCCAGGCCGTGGCCAACTCCGCCGACAGCCTGCTCAAGGCCGAGCGCGTGACCCAGCAGCGCCTGGCCGAGCAGGTCAAGTCGCTGGAAACCGAGAACCTCGCGCTCAAGGATGACCTGGGCTTTTTCGAGCGCCTGCTGCCGGCCACTGGCGGCGGTTTGTCGGTGCGAGGCTTGCAGGTTGAAACGTCCGCACCGGGGCAGGTGCGCTTCCAGTTGCTGATCATGCAGCAGGGCGGGCGCAACCAGCCCGAGTTCAAGGGGCGTGTCGAGGTGCTGCTCAGCGGCGCACGTGATGGGCGCCCCTGGGCAGACAGCGCGCCCACCTTCACCCAGCCACTGGCGTTCAAGCAATACCGCCGTGTCGAAGGGCAGGTGAACTTGCCTGCCAACAGCACGGTCAAACAGGTGCAGGTGCGTGTGCTCGATGAGTCAGGCCAGGTGCGCGCAGGGCAAGTTCAGGCACTTTGAACGTTACGTGCGCGAAGCTGCTTCATACTGTGAAAAACCTCCGTGCAAGGCATTGACCTGCGCGGGCAACCGTGTAACCTCGGGCCCTTCGCCCACCCCCTTTTGATGAGGAACCCGTGATGTTCGGCTGGAAGAAAACCCCTCCCATTCGTACCCTGATCGGCGAAGGCACCGTGATCTCGGGCGAGATCCGCTTCAGCGATGGCCTGCGCATTGACGGCGAGGTCCAGGGTAATGTGACGTCCACAGGCGATGCCCGCTCTCTGCTGGTCATCAGCGAAAAAGCCCGTGTCCATGGCAAGGTCAGGGCCGGGCATGTCATCATTAATGGGCTGATCGAAGGCCCGGTGATGGCCGAAGACCTGCTTGAGTTGCAACCCAAGGCGCGCATCGTGGGTGATGTGCGCTACGAAGCCCTGGAAATGCACCAGGGCGCCACGATAGACGGCGAACTGCGCCCCTTGAAAACCGATGACAAGCCGGCACTGAAGCTGGCAGCCAGCTCAAACACCGGTGTGACCACCGTGCAGCCCGTCATCGCGCAGTCGCAAAAGAACTGATTTTTGATCCCGGAGATTTACATGACCGTTGTTGCCCAAACCACTGCCGACACCTTTGCTGCAGACGTTCCGGCGCCCATCATCTTCACCGACGCTGCGGCGTCCAAGGTGGCCGAGCTGGTCGCTGAAGAAGGCAATCCGGAGCTGAAGCTGCGCGTGTTCGTGCAAGGCGGCGGCTGCTCGGGCTTCCAGTATGGTTTCACCTTCGACGAGCTGAGCAACGAAGACGACACCAAGATGGAAAAGAACGGCGTCACGCTGTTGATCGACGCCATGAGCCTGCAGTACCTGGTGGGCGCCGAGATCGACTACAAGGACGACCTCGAAGGCGCCCAGTTCGTGATCCGCAACCCCAACGCCCAGACCACCTGCGGCTGCGGCTCCAGCTTCTCGGTCTGATCCATGCTGCTGATCCAGGCCGGATCGGCGCTTTAACGGGCAGGTTGGCGGACCCGGTTAACGGGCGGGGTAAAGCCCGCCCAGCACGCGGGGCCCTCGTGCCCCGGTCACCGCCGGCACATTGCCAGCCAGCCGATTGACGTGGGTCCAGGCCAGCCAGGCAAAGGCCGCGGCTTCCACCTGCATCACGTCCAGGCCGTGGGTGTCTGATCGGCCCACGCGCACGCCGGGCAGTTGCTCGCCCAGGCGCCGCATCAGGTCGCCATTGAGCGCACCGCCCCCACACACCACCACTTCGGCCGCGTCTGGCGCGTGTTCGCGCAAAGCCATGGCGGCACTGCGTGCCGTCAGCTCGCACAGCGTGGCCTGCACATCGCGGGCAAGGTCGGCGTCGGCCAGGGGGCCATCGGTCAGGCCATGAGGGGCCAGCCAGCGGTTGAGCCACTCGGCGTTGAACAGGTCACGCCCGGTGCTTTTCGGCGGGGCCAGGCTGAAGAAGGGCTCCTGCAGGGCATCACCCAGCCAGTCCTCCATCACATTACCCATGGCGCCAAATTCGCCGTTGGCGTCGTAGGCGTGGCCGGTCTGCCATTGGCACCACATGTCCAGCAGGGCATTGCCCGGGCCGCAGTCAAAGCCAAGCGGGACTTGTTCGGGGCGCAGGATGCTCAGGTTGGCCATGCCGCCAATATTGAGCACGGCCACAGTCTGGTCCGGCACGCCAAAGATGGCCTGGTGGAAGGCCGGCACCAGGGGCGCGCCCTGGCCGCCTGCGGCCACATCGCGGCTGCGGAAGTCCGACACCACGTCAATGCCTGTCATCTCGGCCAGCAAGGCTGGGTTGTTGAGCTGGATGGTGTAGGCCAGATCTGGCCGGTGGCGCACGGTTTGCCCGTGTGCGCCGATGGCCTGGACCTCCGTGGGCAGCACATCGGCCGCCTCGCAAATGGCCTGCACCACGGTGGCATACAGCACGGCCAAGGCTTGCGAGGCCACGGCGCTGCGATGCAGTTCATCCTCGCCTGGCGTGTTCAGGTCCAGCAGCGCCTGGCGCAAGGTCGGGGGCAGGGGGCGGTGGGCATGCGCCAGCATCCGCCAGCTGTCCTGCTCGCGCTGCAGCAAGACGCCATCGACCCCATCCAGCGAGGTGCCCGACATCAGCCCGATGTACAGCTCAGAAAAAAGCCCGCTGGGGCGGGCTGAGGGGAGGAGGTCCAACCCCTGTGTCAACACGTTGACGGACGCGCTCATTCGAATCGCGGGCCGGACTGTGCGCCAGCGGTCTGCCATTGGCCGGCCGCCTGGATGGTCTGGGCCACGTCCACGGTGCGCTGGCGGAACTGGGCCAATGCCTGCGGCGACAGCACCTGGCTGTCAGAGGCGCGTGCGATCGTCATCGGGTCCACCTGGTGGCCGCTGAGCTTGAACTCGAAGTGCAGATGGGGCCCGGTTGCCCAACCCGTGGCGCCGACCGCACCAATGCGCGCCCCTTGCTCCACATGCTGGCCGTTGCGAACGTCGATGCGGCTCAGGTGCGCATACACCGTCATGCGGTTGCCGCTGTGCTGGACCTGGATCACATTGCCATAGCCATTTTGCTGGCCGGCAAAGGTCACGACGCCATCACCCACGGTGCGAACCGGTGTGCCGGTGGGGGCGCCAAAGTCCACGCCCAGGTGGGCGCGCCACTTCTGCAGGATCGGGTGAAAGCGCATGGCAAAGCCCGAGGTCACCCGCGAGAAGGCCAACGGCGAAGCCAGGAAGGCGCGTGTCTTGCTGCGGCCGTTGAGGTCGTAGTACGCACCTTTCTTGCCTGGCTCCTGGAACCAGACGGCGTCGTGGTGTTTGTCCTGGTTGATGAAGCGCGCGGCCAGCACGCGGCCAGCCGAGCCGCCCCAGGTGATGGGTTCGCCGTCGGCCGTGTGGGCCTCGTACAGCACGCTGAAGGCATCGCCCTTGCGCAATTCACGGCGGAAGTCGATGTCGTTGCCAAAGATTTCAGCCAGCTGGTTGGTGACGCCATCCGGCACGTGTGCGTCGTCAGCCGCTGCGTACAGCGACGACTGGATGGTGCCCGAAGCCAGTTGCGGCACGGTTTCCAGCGGCACGAGTTCCTTGCGCACATCCCAGCGAGCCGGGGTGCTGCCCTGGGCCTTCACGCGGGTGATGGTCAGGCGGCTGAAGTGGGTGTCCAGGTCATTGGTCGTGTCGGCCGGGCCGCGCACGATCAGTTGCTGCAACTGCCCGTCTTCCACCGATGCCTTGACCGACTTGCCTGTGCGGCCCTGCAGGATGGTGCCCGCCACAGGGTCATTGCGGATGAACTGGGCCGTGTCCATGTCGTCCACGCCCAGGCGGGCCAGCAGGCTGTCCACGGTGTCGGCGGGGCGGGTGACATCGCTGCGGTATAGCGTCAGCGCCTGGTCACCCAGGTTGGCGAGCTGCGCAGGCAGTTCCGGCGCGGCCACGGTTTCATGAATTTGCGCGATGTGGGGCTGCACGCCTTGGGGGAGGGCGGTCAGCGGGGCCACACCGAACGCCGCAACGGCCGATCCGGCCAGAAGGGCCACCACGGCAGCGCTGACGCGGCGGGGGTGACGGTGTGCGGCGGCTTGAAAAGACTGCGCGCCAGACTGCAAGGCCTCGATCAATTTAGATGTCGTCAAAACTGAAATCCCATCCAGATGCGGTGGCGGGGGAAGCTGTCCCCTAAAATCAGCCCGCGTTGCACACATGGCACACGCCTGGGCGCCCACAATTTCCGGAGTATATCCCCCGGAATAGGGTGGTCCTCATGCTGATTTTCACCCATTGGTTCCCCATGTCTCATACCGAAAAAGCCCCAGAAGCCAAGCCAGAACATCCCGTCACCGACCGTGTGCGCGAGGCCCTGGCGGTCACCCAGCGTGGCGTTGACGAACTGCTGCCCGAAGGCGACTGGATTAAAAAGCTGGCTCGGTCAGAAGCCACCGGTGTCCCATTGCGCATCAAGCTGGGCCTGGACCCCACGGCCCCGGACATCCACCTGGGCCACACGGTCGTGCTCAACAAGCTGCGCCAATTGCAGGATATCGGTCATACCGTGATTTTCTTGATCGGCGATTTCACATCGCTGATTGGCGACCCTTCTGGCCGCAACACCACGCGCCCGCCGCTCACGGCCGAGCAGATCAAGCACAACGCCGAGACCTATTACAAGCAGGCCAGCCTGGTGCTGGACCCGGGCAAGACCGAGACCCGCTACAACAGCGAGTGGTGCGACGCCCTGGGCGCGCGCGGCATGATCCAGCTGGCCAGCCGCTACACCGTGGCCCGCATGATGGAGCGCAATGACTTCCACGACCGCTTCCATGCCGGCACCTCGATCAGCGTGCACGAGTTCCTCTACCCGCTAATGCAGGGCTACGACTCGGTCGCCCTCAAGTCCGATCTGGAGCTGGGTGGCACCGACCAGAAGTTCAACCTGTTGATGGGGCGTCACCTGCAGGCCGAGTACAACCAGGAGCCCCAGTGCATCCTGACCATGCCGCTGCTGGAAGGCCTGGATGGCGTCGAGAAGATGTCCAAGTCCAAGAACAACTACATCGGCATCAGCGAAGCGCCCAACGAGATGTTCGGCAAGCTCATGAGCATCAGCGACGACCTGATGTGGAAGTACTTCACCTTGCTGAGCTTCCGGGCGATGGACGACATTGCGCGCCTCAAGGCCGAATGCGAGGCCGGTCGCAACCCCCGCGATGCCAAGGTCATGCTCGGCCAGGAGATCGTGGCGCGCTTCCACAGCGTGCAAGCCTCCGAAGACGCGCTGGCGGATTTCGTCAACCGATCCAAGGGTGGCGTGCCGGATGACATCCCTGAAGTGACACTAACCTTGCCCGAAGGTGGCTTGGCCATTGGCCAATTGCTCAAACAGGCAGGCCTGGTCCCCTCCACCAGTGAAGCCCTGCGCATGATCGACCAGGGCGGGGTGCGCCTTGACGGCGTCGCCATCAGCGACCGGGGCCTCAAGCTGGGGCTGGGCGTCTACGTGGCGCAGGTGGGCAAGCGCAAATTTGCCAAAGTGACCTTGCAAAGCTGATTTCACCCGTTTCGGGGGTAACCCCCCCACCTGAACAAGGGGGTGAGTTCCCCACTCTTTGCCGACCCTGCGCATTAGTTCACACCAGGTAGAGCGACCCACCGTTGTGCCTCATCTGAGCGGCCGATAAGCTTCGTAACAACAGAGATCGAAAGATCGATGCAGTCAAAGGAAGTACCGGACGCCAGTTGATTGCAAGCCAGTTTGTGTTGCCAAGGTCCGTTGCAAAGTGGAGATCAATATGAAATTTGCCTTGAAAAGTATCGTCGCCGCCACCGCCTTCGTTGCAGCCGGCATGGCCAGCGCTGCCAGCGTGACCGTTCCCGCCAACACGGCCTACAACGGCCTGAGCTTTTCGGGTTCTGGTTCACTGTCGTTCAGTGCTGACCTGCTGGGCGCTCTGGACACCGGCAAAGTGGCTGTGGCCGGTTACGGCGCTGCGACCGCGACCGTGATCAAGGATTCCGACGGGTTCTACACCCAGGCATCCGCTGCGGCCCCGATCACGTCGCTGACGATTGATTCTTCGACCTACAACGTGCTGAGCGCGGCCACCACCGGTGGTGCCACCCAGACGGCCCCGGTGCTCAAGAGCGTGTCCAGCGGCGGCTCGCTGACCGTGACCGACCTGAATGTCGACATCGCCAACAAGAAGGTCTATGCCACCATCATCGGCGGCAACGGCGTGGGCACCCTGAACAACTTCTACCTCTGGGACATCGGCAGCATCACAGGTGCGACGTCGGTGACAGGCGCAGGCTCCTTCACGACGTCCATGACAGGTCTGTCGATCACCACGGCCGGCTTCAACACCTTCGTGCAGTCCTTGGGCCTGCTGACACTGGGCAAGAGCGCACTGTCTGGCGTGACCGACTTCGGCACCATCACCTCGACCATCGTCGCCAAAACCGTGACAGCGGTGCCTGAGCCCTCCACTTATGCCCTGATGGCCCTGGGCCTGGTGGGTGTGAGCGTGGTGGCACGCCGCCGCAGCAAGTAACGGGGCTGTATCAGGGGTTGCCAACCCCGCCCAACGGGTTACATATGCAAGCCGCTCTGACCGGAAGGTCGGGCGGCTTTTTTTGCGACAAATTTGACGCGCGCACACCCTCTCTCCCAGGCGTGGCCCAAACCCGTCTCGGGGGTAACCCCTACACCCGAATGCGGGGGAATCCGGTCGGAACTGGTGTTTTCCTGACCCTGCGTGTACGTGTTTGAGGGGCAACAGCCGTTGTGTCCGTGAACTATTGCCCGGTATGCTTGTGACGAACAGACATCGCAAGAACAGTCTGTGCTCGTCAAAGGAAGACGCGGATGCCTTCTGACAGCTGAGAAGTTTCAAAGGGCCGCTTTAAAGTGGAGAAAAGACATGAAATTTGCAATGAAGAGCATCGTCGCTGCAGCAGCATTTGTGGCAGCCGGCGTCGCTAGCGCCGCCGCCATCACTGTGCCTGCTGGCGTCATCTCGCCGGACTTCAACGGCATGACGTTCACTGGCGCCGGCTCGCTGTCGTTCAGCGCTGACCTGCTGGGCGCTCTGGACACCGGTAAGGTCTCCGTGGCCGGTTACGGTGCTGCTACCGCTACCGTTTCCAAGGATTCCGACGGCTTCTACATCGAAGCTTCGGCCTCGGCTCCCATCACTTCGCTGACCATCGACTCCGTCACCAAGCAAGTGCTGTCGGCTGCTACCACCGGTGGCGCTACCCAGACTGCCCCCGTGCTGAAGAGCGTGTCCAGCGGCGGTTCGCTGACCGTGACCGACCTGAACGTTGACCTGGCTAACAAGAAGGTCTACGCCACCATCATCGGCGGCAACGGCGTTGGCACCCTGACCAACTTCTACCTGTGGGACATCGCCAGCATCACTGGCGCCACGGCAGTTGCTGGCAACGGCACCTACACCACCTCGCTGACTGGTCTGTCGATCACCACCGAAGGCTTCAACACCTTCGTGAAGTCGCTGGGTCTGCTGACGCTGGGCAAGAGCGCCCTGTCCGGCGTGACCGACTTCGGCACGATCACTTCCACGATCACGGCTGTGCCTGAGCCTTCGACCTACGCTCTGATGGGTCTGGGTCTGGCTGGTATGGGCCTGGTGGCTCGCCGCCGCGCCAAGTAATTGGTTGTCTGAATCAGGGTGTACTTCCGGTGCATCCTGATTTCAGTCAAGGGCCGCTCACGCTCTGCGCCGGGCGGCTTTTTCTTTGGTGTTGTAGCTAGATATTTACATCGATTGACTTTTACGGCCCTGCTGGTACAAAGTCACGGGTTCTGCCTGTCCAGGCTATTTGATCAAAATTACTGCCACCGAGCACGGTGGGGTGTGGTTAATTGAGGAGACGACATGAAATTTTCAGCCTTGTCGCGAACGGGGTTCGCGGTGGCTTTGTCTGCAGTGCTGGCTTCCATGATGGCCCCGGCTCAGGCCGAGACTGTGGACAGTATTTTCGCGAAGGTGTCGCCCTCTGTTCGTGATCGGATGTTTTTCCGGTTGAACTATGTTCTAGCGAATGTCAAGACTTCGTCTGGCGAAGCTCGCGATGTCACAGGGCCAGTAATGGGCAAGAATGACATTGCAGATTATCTCCGGACACCTAATTACACGTCTGCATATTTCACGAGATCCGATCTCGCTGTTAACTTTAAAACAAAATATTTTCAATTGGACCAGGTCGCTGGCGCCATTGATGATGATCTTACTCATGGTTTTGATAATGAGGCCGGTGGTCTAGGAACGCCTAAGGGTATCAAGGCTAAAGGACAGGATACGGTTGGAACTCCTGTGTTGAGTGTTGGCTACTTTTTGAGTGAAGATTACTCTTGGTTTCTTGAGGCTATGGTGTTGGCTGCGCCACTTAAAGTGACCGTTAAGGGTGATGGTGTTAATGGTAGCGGCCTTCCAAATGGGATAAATGGCAAGGATATTATTAAGTTGAAGATGCTGCCTCCAATTGGCATACTTGGTTATTATTTTGGTGAGAAGGGTGACGTAATTCGCCCGTTCGCGGGATTGGGGGCTTCTTATGCAATGTTTTTCGACGTTCGGGCAACCGAAACTTTGAATGCCTATCAAGGTGGTTTGAATAGCGGCGATACGACCATTAACCTCAAAAACTCATTCGGCGTGGGGCCGTTTTTGGGTGTTAAGGCAGAAGTGACGGATGCGTGGCATATCGGTGTGAGTCTCGGCAAATTGCGCTACAAGACTGAAGCGACGATTACAACACGGAATACCACAATTACTTCGGCTGCCGGGGTGCTTTTGGATTATGGTCCTGCTGTGGTTGATGCCATTAATGTCGGACGAAACATGGCGGCATTCGATGCAAATGGAGTGCGCACAGATGGTGTCACGGCGTTGATGTGTGATTTGGCTGCCGCAAAGGGTATATCGAATACCTGCAATTACGGCACTTACGTTCGTAAGCAAAGCACCGTTATGGATACGACGATGCTCATGCTTAGTATTGGGCGCTCATTCTGAACGTAAGTCTTAGAGTTGATTGGAATGATTATGAAAAAGCTGGTTCTTGTGCTGGTCGCGGCGGTGCCTGGTTTTGCTGTTCATGCTCAAGGGTATGTGGGGGCTGTGGCTGCTTTGACATCAATTGGTGGTGGATGTCCTTCCGGAAATACAGAATGTGATAAAAAAGGTTTTGGTTTGCATTTGTATGCAGGCTCCACCTTATCTAAAGCAAAGCAAATTGATTTTGGTGTAGGTAGGCTTGAATCAGTTGAAGTTGGTTTGATGACCTTTGGTAAAGGTGATTCGAACGGGGTTAAGCAAATTCCCATTCCCTACGATACAGCCACTACTGAAGTTCCTACGTCTGCCGTTGCAACTGCTAATGCGTTGACGTTTGCTGCTGTGTCTCGTGTTCCATTGATGGATGGCGTGGCTATCGGAATTAAAACAGGGATTGCATTCGTTTCATCGACCATGCGTTATTCGATAGGTGGCGTGCAAGACGGTAGTGAAACTGCTAGTAAGTTGAAGCCGTATCTGGCGTTAACCGTTGAGTATGCCCCGATGTCAAATCTAAAAATTGTTTGGTCATACGATTGGACGAGGTTTGACGTTGCTGGGCAGAAGGGTAGCTTGGGTGCGCTTGGGCTTGGTGCCGAAGTTGGGTTCTAAATAATTTCCACAAGATTAACGCCCCAGTTGATGGGGCGTTTCTGTTTTTAATAACTTAGTGCGAAGTTTTTGATGTTGATATCCGAGTGTGTTGGGGGTGATTGATGTGACCAGGTATTTGGGCTGCTAGAAGAATGCCCGGATCATCCACATCCAAAGCCATCGCCGGATATCGACTCATTATTCGACTAAGGTCCCGCTCCGATTGCATGCGAACGAGTTCCGAAAAGAACTCGGCGGAGAACGCCACAGGGCGGCCCTGCTGAAGTTTATATTGAGGATAGACAATGGCCTGGCAGGCCAGCGCCCCTGCAATCTTTTGCAATGTCTCTGCCTTCAACATATGGGTATGCCCTGGCAAGATAAGCCAGCCGTTTGCGTTGGCGCACGCCAGAACGCCACTGGCCACAGCCATGGCAAAGTCATCTTTGGGCTCGCCATCCAATGAGGTGGGGTCTTGCGGTAACTCAACCACGCAATTACCCGGCAAAATATCACGAGCTTGTTCTGCGACCAGTTTGGGCGCAATGAACACCACAGGCAGGCCGCTTTCAAGGGCCATCTGCAAGGTGCAGCGCAAGTTACTGAACAACTGCATGGCTGCGTCCTGATGGGCAGAAAGCTGGCCAGTGGTGGGGCTGTCATCTTCCTTTTGAGTCGAAGGCTCAGCCACAATCAGCAAAGTAGGCAAACGGTCCATGATCGTCCCCGGATGTTGCAACAAAGTGTGAGCCGTTTTGCTGCATTGCACCACCGAGGCTTCACCTAGGGGCATACCCGCGCGCGGATTTGATCTCCGTCATTTCAGGTGGGAATCGAACTGGTCGATACTGCAACTATGGACAAGACACCGCACGATCTGGCGCAAATGCGCAAAAGCTATGAACAGGCTGAACTCGATGAGTCGCATGTTCGTCCGCAACCCATAGACCAGTTTCATCATTGGTTCGATGAGGCCGTGCGCGCCAAGGCCTTGGAGCCCAATGCGATGACATTGGCCACGGTCAACGCCGAAGGACGCCCCTCCACGCGGGTGCTACTGCTTAAGGGGGCTGACGCAAGTGGGTTGGTGTGGTTCACCAATTACGGCAGCCGCAAGGGGCAGGACTTGGCAAGCAACACCATGGCTGCCATGCAGTTCTTCTGGCCTGAACTGGAGCGTGTGGTGCGCATCGAGGGCCGGGTAGAGCGGGTGTCGGAGGCCGATTCAGATGCCTACTACCACAGCCGCCCGGTCGGCTCGCGCATTGGCGCCTGGGCTTCACCCCAGAGCCAGGTGTTGTCGTCTCGTGCCGTGCTGGAAGCTGCCTGGAAGGATCAGCAGGCCAAGCTGGGTGACAACCCGCCTCGGCCGGCGCACTGGGGCGGCTATCGCCTCGTGCCAGACCACTGGGAGTTCTGGCAAGGGCGCCACTCGCGCTTGCATGACCGCATCGCCTACAACCTGCAGGCAGACGGCCACTGGCTCATTCAGCGCCTGGCGCCTTGAGCAGTTCCGCAAACGTCTTGCGGAATTTCTCGATCTTGGGGCCGATGACCACGGCGCAGTAGCCCTGTGAAGGGTTCTGCTCGAAGTAGCGCTGGTGGTAGGCCTCGGCCGGGTGGTAGTTGGCCACGGGCATCACTTCCGTGACGATCGGGTCACGGAAGACACGGCTGGTGGCCAACTCTTCAACCATGTCTCTGGCCAGCGCAGTCTGCTGGGTGTTGTGCGTGTAGATGCCCGAGCGGTACTGCGTGCCCACGTCGTTGCCCTGTCGATTGAGCGTGGTGGGGTCGTGGATGGCAAAAAAGACCTCCAGCAGTTGCTGGTAGCTCACCTGCTTGGGGTCAAAGCGCACGCGCACCACCTCGGTATGGCCTGTGCGGCCACCGCAAACCGCCTCGTAGGTCGGGTTGGGGTGCTGCCCATTGCTGTAGCCTGATTCGGCCTCGATCACGCCGCGCAGCTGGTTGAACACGGTTTCAATGCACCAGAAGCAGCCGCCACCAAAGGTGGCCTCTTCCCAACTCTCTTTCCGGTCGGCGGCATCAGTGGGGCTGTGTGCGCTCATCGCGTGCTTTCTTTGCTTAGACTGGGACATTATCCAAACGAAGCGCCATCCGTGTGTGTCACGGGCCCATATCAGGGGCCTGTTGGCGGCAAAGCTTGGCGTTGATGAAACAGAAGTGGGGTTTTCTGCATGGCAGATTGGGCGTCTTACAAGCCGTTGTTGACGGCGCTGGCTTTGCCGCCAGTGCCGTTTCTGGTGTTGATCCTGGTGGGGGCTCGCTTGATCCTGCCGCGGCGCGGCTTGGGCTATTTCGTGCTTTTGCTGGGCGTGGCGGGGATCTGGTTCAGTTGTTGCCAGGTGACGGCCCAGGCCTTGCAAGACCATGTCCTGAAGCCGCCAGGCCCGTTGCAGGGTGCTGAGCTTGCCAGGCTGGAGGCCTCGGGGCGGGCTTATGTCCAGCAGGTTGCCCTTGCGCGGCGATCCGGTCGTGGGGCGGCGGTGACGCCCCCGGCGGCGGTGGTGGCGCTCGGTGCCGGGCGTGAGGCGCTGGCACCGGAGTACGGCGTATCCGATCTGACGCACTTTTCGGCCGAGCGCTTGCGCTACGCCATTTGGCTGGGGCAGCGCACGGGTTTGCCCATTGGTTTCAGCGGTGGCATTGGTTGGGGGCAGCAAGGGGATGTCGGCGCTTCGGAGGCGGAAACCGCTGCGCGCGTGGCCCAGCAGTTCTATGGTGTGACCATGCGTTGGACGGAGACCCGCTCGGCAGACACGCGGCAGAACGCCATGCTGACTGTGGCGATGCTGGCCGAGCAACACGTCCGGGAGGTGGTGGTGGTGACCGATGCCTTCCACATGCCCAGGGCCTTGCGCCTGTTCAAGGAGGCGGCCAAGCATGAGGCGGCATTGCACCCTGACCGGCCTGTCCTGACCGTGACACCCGCAGCCACGCACTATTGGAGCCGTGAAGGCGCATTGGACTGGCTGCCATCTGTGGGTGGAACGGCCAATGTGCGCATTGCCTTGAAGGAAGCGCTGGCCAAATTGACGGGCGTATAAAAGAGAAACCCCCGGACGAAGCCGGGGGTTGGAGCGGCACGCGGGCCGTCCGAGGAAAGGGCAAAGATGTTGGTTTGCCACATCCCAAGACGCAGTGACTGCGTCTTATTGAGTTGCCTGCTTGCAGCAGACGTTTGAAGATTAGATCAAGCGCTCAGGCAAAGCAAGCCCGTTTGTCGGATAGGCGGGTGCTTGTCACGGCTTTTGAAGAATCCGCGAGACGATGTCGTCCACGCGGGCGTTCACCTGCTCGGGCATGGTGATGGTGCGGCCCCATTCGCGGTTGGTTTCACCGGGCCACTTGTTGGTGGCGTCCAGCCCCATCTTGCCGCCCAGACCGCTGACAGGCGAGGCAAAGTCCAGGTAGTCGATCGGGGTGTTTTCGACCAGGGTGGTGTCGCGTGCCGGGTCCATGCGGGTGGTGATGGCCCAGATCACTTCCTGCCAGTCCCGGATGTTGACGTCTTCGTCGCAGACCACGATGAACTTGGTGTACATGAACTGGCGCAGGAAGCTCCACAGCCCGAACATCAGGCGCTTGGCGTGGCCGGGGTAGGCCTTCTTCATGCTGATGATGGCCATGCGGTAGCTGCAGCCTTCGGGTGGCAGGTAGAAGTCCACGATCTCGGGGAACTGCTTTTGCAGGATGGGCACGAAGACTTCATTGAGCGCCACGCCCAGCACGGCGGGCTCGTCAGGTGGCTTGCCTGTATAAGTAGAGTGGTAGACCGGGTCCTTGCGGTTGGTCATGCGCTGGACTTCGAAGACGGGGAACCAGTCTTGCTCGTTGTAATAGCCGGTGTGGTCGCCAAACGGGCCCTCCAGCGCGTGCAGGTAGCCGCCACGCTCCATCAGCGGCACGCCATGCTCACTGGTGCCTTTATATCCAGCAGGGGCGGTGGGGATATGGCCTTCCAGAACGAACTCGGCGCTGGCGGGTACCTGCAGGTACTGGTCACTTTCACCCACGGCTGTATTGACCACTTCCGTTCGGCTGCCACGCAGCAGGCCGGCGAACTGGTACTCGCTCAGTGAGTCAGGCACCGGGGTGACGGCGCCCAGGATGGTGGCCGGGTCGGCGCCCAGGGCCACGGCAATGGGGAAGGGCTGGCCGGGGTTGGCCAGCGCGAATTCGCGGAAGTCCAGCGCACCGCCTCGGTGGGCCAGCCAGCGCATGATCAACTGACGCTTGCCGATGAGTTGTTGCCGGTAGATGCCCAGGTTCTGTCTGCTGCGTGGGTTGGGCACGTTCTGCGGCCCGCGTGTGACGACCAGGCCCCAGGTCAGCAGGGGGGCCGCGTCGTCCGGCCAGCAATGCTGGATGGGTAGCTCGGTCAGGTCCACGTCGCTGCCTTCGCGCACCTCTGCCTGACAAGGTGCGCTGCGTGAGGTCGAGGGCTTCATGTCCCACAGGGCCTTGGCCATTTGCAGCAGCTTGCCCGCGTCCTTCAGCCCTCTGGGGGGCTCTGGTTCCTTGAGGCTGGCCAGGACGCGGCCAATATCACGAAGCTCGCTCACGTCATCGGCGCCCATGCCCAAAGCCACACGCCGAGGTGTGCCAAACAGGTTGGCCAGCACCGGTACTTTGCAACGGATTGCGTTAGCCGACCCACCTCTTTGAGGGGGTACAGGGTGCTCAAACCACAAAGCGGGACCACCTGCGCGGAGTACGCGATCGCTGAGCGCGGTCATCTCCAGGTAGGTAGATACGGGCTCTTGGACGCGTTTGAGCTCACCAAGCCGCTCCAGGCCTGCCACGAAGTCGCGCAAATCACGGTATTTCATCTTCTGAAGTTATAAAGAATGAGTTCTATATGCTTGACTGGTTATTACAGGCTTGCCTAGAATCCGCCCCGACGTACCCGGTTACGCATTTTTACCGGGTTTTCCCTTGTGTACTCCTACGGGAGTGCCACGCTGCCAGCCCTGGCAGTTCAACGGGTCTGCGGAAGTCTTGCAGGCCTTGTCGATGGCCATCGAGCACTGCACCGCTCGCGCCTTCGATCCAAGCCGGGGCCATTATCACTGGCGCTTGGGGGTGACTGGGTGTGAGGCCTTCTGGCCCGCCCATTGCCCCCGGCGACGTGAGGAAAGGAGAAGCATGACAGCGTTTGACTGTGCCGCGACCAGCCCTGAGGGCGTCGCGCCTGGTGCCGATGAAGTGGAGGCGGTGCGCAAGCCCGCCCGTGGGGTGAAGCGTCTGCGCTCGCCCGCCGTGTTGTTCGTGCTGGATGTGATCGAAGGTGTGCGTTTTGTCAGCCACAACGCCCTGGCCATGCTGGGCCTGGTTGCCGTGGTGGGGACCTTGTTCCTGATGGGGCGTGCCGACGTGCGCGCCACCCTGGAGACGCAAACCTTGAGCTGGCTGATGGAGCGTGCCAACCTGCGCGCCAGCGCATCGGTTGACGCCGATGGCGACGATGGCCAGTTGCTGGCCATGGCCGAGCCCGAGGCCATCCAGCGTGCCACGGCCACGAACCCGGCTGAGCTGAACCGCCAGCAGGCATATGTGGCCTATTGGATCTCGCGCCGCTACAACGTGGCGCCTGAGCCCATCAGCCGCCTGGTTCAGGAGGCCTGGACCGTGGGCCACCACATGAACCTGGAGCCGACGCTGGTGCTGGCCGTGATGGCCATCGAATCGGGCTTCAACCCGTTCGCGCAGAGCCATGTGGGCGCGCAAGGCCTGATGCAGGTGATGACCCGTGTGCACCAGGACAAGTACGAGATCTTTGGTGGCCAGAACGCCGCTTTTGACCCGGTGACCAATCTGCGCGTGGGCGTGCAGGTCCTGAAGGATTGCATCCGCAAGGCGGGCAGCCTGGAAGGTGGCCTGAAGTACTACGTGGGCGCGGCCAATCTGGTGGACGACGGTGGTTATGCCGCCAAGGTGCTGGCCGAGCAGGCTTATCTGCGGCAGGTGGCCAATGGCGTCAAGCTGCCGGTGACGGTGTCCTTGCCGCAGGCGGTGGTCCAGGCTGAAGTGCCTGCTGCGCCGGCTGTGGCCGCCAAGGCAGGGGCGGCTGCGGCCAGCCCGGCCGGTGTCCAGCCTGCTGCACCTGTGGCCAGCGAGCCCGCACCCGTGCAGACCGCACCTGCCCGCCGTGTCGAGCAGGTGGCGATGTTGACTGGCATCCGCTAAAGGCGCGCTCTCCGATACAATCCGATTTCGCCGCGCAACTGGCGATACATGGCCGGGGGTTCTTGAACACCTTGGTCTGAGGTGGTGAACCACCGGGAAGCGCGGCCAGCCCAAGCGGCTTTTTGAGCCCGGGCTGTGTCAGCCGTTCGCCTGGGCAGCCCTCACACTTGGCTTTTGTCGAGCCAATGTGGTGGGTCTTCAACCTAGAAGAGGACTGCCAAGTCATGTTTGACCGTGCCCAACACACCATTGCCAACGTCGACGCCGAGCTGTGGGCGGCCATCCAGGCCGAAAACCAGCGTCAGGAAGATCACATCGAGCTGATCGCCTCCGAGAACTACACCTCGCCCGCCGTGATGCAGGCGCAGGGTTCTCAGCTGACCAACAAGTACGCCGAAGGCTATCCAGGCAAGCGCTACTACGGTGGCTGCGAGTACGTGGACGTGGTCGAGCAACTGGCCATTGACCGCCTCAAGCAGTTGTTCGGCGCCGAGTACGCCAACGTGCAACCCAACTCTGGCTCGCAAGCCAACCAGGCCGTGTTCTTCGGCCTGCTGCAGCCTGGCGACACCATCATGGGCCTGAGCCTGGCTGAAGGCGGCCACCTGACGCACGGCATGCCCCTGAACATGTCGGGCAAGTGGTTCAAGGTCGTGTCCTACGGCCTGGACGCCAAGGAAGACATCGACTACGACGCCATGGAGCGTCTGGCGCGCGAGCACAAGCCCAAGCTGATCATCGCGGGTGCTTCCGCTTTCGCCCTGCGCATCGACTTCGAGCGTTTCGCCAAGATCGCCAAGGAAATCGGTGCTTACTTCATGGTGGACATGGCCCACTATGCGGGCCTGATCGCCGCGGGCGTGTACCCCAACCCCGTGCCGCACGCTGACGTGGTCACCTCGACCACCCACAAGAGCCTGCGTGGCCCCCGTGGCGGCATCATCCTGATGCGCGGCGAAGAGATCGCCAAGAAGATCA
Organism: Aquabacterium sp.; assembly: GCF_016195855.1. Classification (GTDB taxonomy): domain Bacteria; phylum Pseudomonadota; class Gammaproteobacteria; order Burkholderiales; family Burkholderiaceae_C; genus Aquabacterium. Next base: position 678,813 of record NZ_JACPYU010000003.1, on the reverse strand, counting down.
ACAGCGCCATCTTCCCTGGTATCCAGGGTGGCCCGCTGATGCACGTGATCGCCGGCAAGGCCGTGGCTTTCAAGGAGGCCCTGTCGCCCGAGTTCAAGGCTTACCAGCAGCAAGTGGTCAAGAACGCCGCCGCGCTGGCTGACACCCTGACCAAGCGCGGCCTGCGCATCGTGTCGGGCCGTACGGAAAGCCACGTGATGCTGGTGGACCTGCGCCCCAAGAACCTGACGGGCAAGGAAGCCGAAGCCATCCTGGGTGCAGCGCACATGACCTGCAACAAGAACGGCATCCCCAATGACCCGCAAAAGCCGATGGTCACCAGCGGCATCCGTCTGGGCTCGCCGGCTTTCACGACGCGTGGCTTCAAGGAAGAGCAAGCCGTGCAAGTGGGCAACCTGATCGCCGACGTGCTGGACAACCCGCACGACGAGGCCACCCTGGCGCGTGTGCGCGAGCAGGTCGCCGCGCTGACCCGTCAGTTCCCGGTTTACCGTTGATCTGATTGCGCTGATGCGTGACTGACAAACCCGGCTAGGATCAAGGTCCGAAGCCGGGTTTTTTACTTCGTTCTTTGCAGGGAGTTGAAGACACGATGCGTTGCCCTTTTTGCGGTCATCACGACACACAAGTCGTCGAGACACGGGATTCTGATGAAGGGGACTCGACCCGCCGCCGTCGCAAGTGCAATGGCTGCGACAAGCGTTTCACCACGTATGAGCGCGCTGAAATCGAATTGCCGGCCATCGTCAAGCGTGATGGGCGCCGGACGGATTACGACCGCGCCAAGCTCAAGGGCTCGATGATGATCGCGCTGCGCAAGCGGCCGGTCAGCGCCGAGGCCATGGAGAGCGCGATCGAGGCCATCGAGGCGCGCCTGCGCCAGAGCGGCGAGAAGGAAGTGGACTCCACCCAGCTGGGTGAGTGGGTCATGCGCGAGCTGCGCAAGCTCGACAAGGTGGCCTATGTGCGCTTTGCCTCGGTGTACCGCAGCTTTGATGACGTCAGCGAGTTCGTGGCGGCCATCAAGGAGACGGGGAACAAGCGGGGCAAGGCGGCAGCGGACGAGTGAGCCCGCGATGCGATCAAGAAAAAGGCCCCGGCAATTTGCGGGGCCTTTTTATTTGCTTGAAGGTTGCAGGGGCTGTTCAGCGCCAGCACTCGCCTGCGGTCTTGTTGCTGCTTTCCAGAGAGCGCCTGCCGCTGGATTCCAGCACGAAGGTGCCGCATTCGTCTCTGGCCATGAGGCCTGTGCTGCTGGGCGTGGCCTTGATGGTGTAGCCCTGCTGATTAGCAGCGGTGACGGCCACGTCATAGACGATGCCGCCTGAGCTCTGTCTGGTGGTGGTCAAGGTGCCTGGCAGCGTTGGCGGCTGGCCGTTGCTGTCAGCGTAGCTGTTGTTGGCCACGTAATAGCGCTGCATGAACTGGCTGGCTTCCAGCAGGGCCTTTTGCGCGTCTGCGCGACGGCCTCGAGCCACGTTGTTGGTGTACGAAGGATAGGCCAGGGCGCCCAGGATGCCGATGATCGCGATGACGATCATCAGCTCGACCAGGGTGAAGCCGCGTGAAGGGCATGTTGGAACTGCTTTGTTCATGGTTGTGGAGGGGTCAGGATTTGGCGCCAGATGCGGCTGTTGATCTTGGAGCAGGCACCGCTCCGCTTGGCCAGACTCTGGCTTTCGTTGACGCCCACGTCAAAAAGCTCCAGCGATTTCTGTCCGCATGGCGTATTGGGTGTATCTGTGCCCCCACCTGCCGGTGTCGGGAGTTCAGTCTTGCGACGGCCATCCGCACCCGTGGAGTAAACCGAGGCTATGGCATCAGCGGCGTTTACCACGCCATCCCCGTTGGTGTCGACCGTCTGGGTCTTGGTGTAGCGGCCATCCATCAAGGCGGGCAGGAAGAACGAGTACCCCTTGCCATTGGCGCTGCTGCAACTGGGCGTGTCACTGGCCTTGGCTGGCACCACTGTGTTCATGAGGACGAAGTCGTCCACGACCGTAGAAGGGTAGACCAGGCGCTGGCCAGCACCCAGTAACAGGTCGATGAACCAGCCGCGTTTGGCTTTGTAGTCCACCGTGGTGTAGTTGATGTCGTAGTAGGACTGCCCATTGGCGTTCTTGGCCACGGCATTGAGCACGATCTTTTGCTCGACCAGCATGTCGCGGTTGATGTTGGAGGTGGGCAGGCCCGCAGACACGGACAAGGGGGCATCCCACACACCGTAGAGGCTTTGCGTGGTGACGCTGTCAGGGTCGGTATCGTCAAACAGTTTGCCGGTGCCGAACAGGACCATGTAGCCACCGAGAGGGTGGGACACGATGCCTGGCGCAGCTGTGATGGGCTGGCCCGTGGGGGCCACAAACAGGGGTTGCCCCTCCAGGCCTTTGCTGACAGCACCTGATCCATTGACATCAAAGCGCCACATGCGGCCCAGCAGGTCTCCAGCATAAATGGCCACGACTTGCTGGTTGCTGTTCTTGACCAGTTGCACTGCACCCAGGCCATTGTTCTTCTCGTCGCTGGCTGAGACGTCCAGCTTGGTTGTCTTGCCTGAGAACAAATCGATCATCATCAGCACAGCATGGCCATTGGTGCTGTAAGGGCCGTTGCCAACGAACACTTTCCAGGTGCCATCGGGCAGCATGCCTACTTGAGCGTCGCCGAGCATGTAGCCAAAGTCGGGGTCGTCGGTACTGGAGCGCTCCCACATGACTGCATTGGCGTCCAGCGTCTTGCCCGGGGTGACGTCCAGCGCGAAGATGGACCGACCACCAGCCCCCGTGGTGCCGATCAGCACATTTCGCCAAGCGCTGCCATCATAGGCATCGCTTTCGGTCAGTGGGCCATCGACGAAGAAGCGGTGCGGGTTGCCGGCTGTTCCGTAGTCACGGCGAGCGAGGTTGCCTAGCCCCGCCATGGCAGCTTGAGGTACGAAGGCAAAGACTTCCTGGCCGCGTGCTTTGGATGGGTTGGCGCTGTCTCCGTTGGTGCCGTCATAGTCGGCAAAGGCGTGCAGCATGCCGCCGTTGCCGCCCACAAAGAGCAGAGGGGGGCGAGCCGCCTTTCGGTCCCTGAATGCGGCGTAGCTGGATTGCCCCGGGGCCGTGGTCGGCAGTTTGTCGTATTGCAGGTCCACATTGCCCTTGAGTAGCGTGGGGGGGCTGTTGATGAAGTCGCCCAGCAGTGCGTCACGTTGCCTGAAAAGATTCAGCTTTTGTGCAGCATCTTCCTGGCTGGTGTCGCCACGGATGTAGTTGATCAACTGGGCTTCGGTTGCGCCCTCGGGCAGATTGGCCGTGAGTGTGGCATCGTTGGTTGCTCCCACGCTGCCGCTTTGGAACTTGCCGCCTGCTGTGCCTGTCCAGGTCACGATGTTGCGGTCGGCATGGGCCGGCAGTTTTTCCAGTGCGCTCCAGGTGGGTGAGCTTTTTGGGGCCCAATTGTTGACACTGGTGGACTCGTAAGCCTTCACGTCGCCGATCCATTGCTCGGACGTGTACTCGGGCACGTATTTGACGTTGATGGCGTTGACGTACTGCGTTTGCAGCGCCACCCCAGCCTGGGTCATGCCTTCCTGGCGGCCGGCACGGCTCAAGGCTGTGGTCAGGGCGTTGGTCAGCTGGACGGGTGTTTTGACGCTGAAGTACTGGCCACGCGAGTTGATGGCGGCATGCAGCAAATCGTCTACCAGCTTGGGGTCGTTGCCCGAGACGCTGCAACTGTTGTTGGCTTTGGGGTCGGTTGCACTGGGCCACCAGCCTTTTTCTCCGGTGGTCAACTTGTCCAACTGGTTGGCCAGGTCGTTGTAGGGGATGTTGCCTGACACGCCCAGGCCAATGTTGAACTGGACGAGGTGTTGCCAGAACGCAGGATTCTGGGTGAGGTTGTCTTTGCCGGCGGGGACATTGTTGGGCATGTCCTTGATCAGGTCGTTCTTCCAGTAGTACATGGCCACGTCTGCCATGGTGCCTGGGCAGCCGTCCATGTAGGGCGCACGCGGGGTGTACTTGTAGCTCTTGGCGTTGGCGGGGGCCGTGATGGTGGCGGTGCTGGCGGTGCCGTCTTCGTTGCCGATGGTTGTGGTGGAGCCGTTGACCGTGGATTTGGGGTTGCTGCCGGCGTCCGTGTAGTAGCCATCGGTGATCAACAGGTTGTAAGAGCGGCGGCAACTCAGCGAGTTCTCGACCTTGACCGTACCGCCGTCCGGGTCGTCAGCCCAAGGGCTTCGCGAGTCAGTACGCAAGAAATAATCACCCACCCCCGTGATGGCAGAAAGCAGCGGCGTGCCTCCGCGCAGTTTGGGGTCTGCCGTGCTGTTTGTGACTTTGTCGTCACTTTTGAAGGCGCGAATCCACTCGACCAGCGCTTGTTTGCGGCTGGCTTCCATCTTGCGTACACCACTGATCACGTTGCGAGTGCTGACACCATCCACATCGATGGCGCCACTGTGGATGGTGGCCCATCCAGTGCGCAACTTGTTGTCCTTCAACTGCAGGAAGGTTTCAGGCAGGGATGCCTGCGCAATGTGCAGGCGCGTGCGATAGTAAACAAACCAGTTGGCGAAATTCAGCCTCTCGTCAGTGACTGTACAGGTGCTGCCCGCGCAGTCCGTGCGGGTGCTGTATTTCTTGAACGTGGCGCTGCTGTTGATGTCGAATTTGGTGTAGCAACGTACGTCGTTCGGGTCGGGGGCTCCGCCGATTTTTTTGCATGTGGTGCTGGCACCATCCAGGCGGTAGTAGAGGCCCGGGTTGAACGATTTGGCCGACGACGCGCAAGAGAGTTTGTCGCCCGAATTGGCGGGGCCATTGACGCACCATGTGGCGGTCTTGGCAGTGTCTACCTGGGTCAGGTTGGCAAAAGCGCCTGTGGGCTTGTCGGGGTCGAACAAGGCCTTGGTCGGGTCGGCGGCAGGGTAGCGCTTGTATTCGCCCGTGACGGCGTCCTTGCTTGGGAGGATCCAGGGTTTGTAGGTGACGGCGGGGTCGTAGTAGAGGCTGTTGACGTCCGGCGAGCGCATCTGCATCTGGAAAACGCCGGCTGCCGCCGTGTTGTCGCCAGGGATGGCGCCCCCGTCACCCTTGGTGGGCCCTTGGTCTATGGCATGCCGGGTGTCGTTCGGGTGCATGATCACCGAGGTGAAGCCGGGGAACTTGACGATGCCCCCCGCCAGATTCACGTCACCTTCAGGCATGTAGGGAAAGATCATCGACCATGAGGTGTCGAGCGTCACCATCATGTTGGGTGGCACCGCGTTGCCCTGGCTGATCAGTGGGTTCTGCGATGGGGCCGTGGGCGCGGCACTTTGGGCCCAGGCGGGCATCAAAGACTGAGCCTGCAGGCTGACGATGAGCGCTGCAGCAAGGTAACGGGGCCACCGTACGGATCGAGCTGGCGTGTGGAAGAGGGGCATGATCTTGTCCTGATTTCTTGTTGGCTTCAGCTTTGCAGCGAAACGATGGACTGCAGCCAAATCACGGAACCGCTCGCGGTTTCACCGTTGTTCTGGGCCGTGTAGTCGGGGCTGAAACCTCGGGATGTGATGATGATCACGTTGCTGCCCAGGGGGCTGTACTCGGCCATGCATTGCGGCAACTGCCTGGGCAGAGGCATGTTTTCGTTGGACTGCAGGAACGTTTCGGGAACCGTGGTGGCCCGCCCGTTGGTTTGCCAGTTGGCGAAGGTGTTCCAGGCTGGTGACGCCGCATTGGCCGCTTGCACCGTCAGCGTGGAGCCGGCCTTGATGACCTCTGATTCGCAATAGCGCAGGCCGGCTTCGGCAGCTTGTTTGGCCAGTTGTTCCAGCCGGCTGTTGTTGGCAACCATGTCTGCATTGGCGGCGCGGCGCATGGCTGATACGGACACCAGGCCGATTACCACCAACATGACCATGACCACCAGCAGGGTCACACCTTGCTGGCTTTGGCGAGAGCGAGCGTTGCTGTGCATGATGAGTTACTCCAGAGACTGCTGAGCGCGGTTGTGCAGGACAACCGTTGAGGTGAACAGGCGGCGGCTACGCAAGTCGGGTTTGGCTTGCGCGGCGTTGAGTGGCGTCCAGGAGGTCGGTGTGACGGTGTTGCCGTGACAGTCCCGGTATGGCGTGATCTGATCGAGCGCGTTGTCTTCGCTCTGCACGACCACACACAGGCGTACGGACACCACGTTGTTCCAGTTGGTGTCGGCCTGAGCGCCCAGTTCACCGGCTGTCAGGTAATGCTTGGCAAAGGTGCCGGGAACGGCGGTGCCGCCACTGTTGTTGTCTTCGGCCACGCCGTACATCACGGAGAAGTCGGCGATGTTGTCCACCACGGGCTGGGGAACGCCCGGTGCACCCGTTGCGGTACCGTTGCCGCGACATAGCAGGCTACCGTTGGCGGACAAGTAGAAGCGGTTCTCAGCCAGGTAGTAGTTGCCTTTGGGATCGGTGGTGATCAGTGGAACGCCATTGCCCAAACAATCGGTGCCTTGGTTGGCCGCGGTCGGGATGGTGTTGCTGGTGTCGGCTTCGTACAGGACGATCAGCGTGTCGTTGGCGGATGGTGCGCCAGCTTCGCAGGTGAGTACCGCGCCTTTGCTGATCGCCTGCGAAGTCGAAGTGCTGCTCAGGCCGTTCTGACACCCAAAGATCGCTTGTCCGCTGTAGAGCTTGGTCAACCCTGTGCTGGTCGTGCCGATCGGCCGGCTATAGCCGGCCATGGCGACATGGGTGCGCAACAAGCTCAAGGCGGCGTTGGCATCTTCACTCATTTGTGCGATCTGGCTGCCGCTGCGGCTGCTGGAGCCGGAGCTGGCGTACATCGCCAGGCTGGCGCCAATCACGCTCAGCCCCACGACCATGGCCACCAGCAACTCGACCAGTGTCAGGCCCGTTTGCCGCAGGCTGGTACGGCGATGAAAGTCGAAGGCGGCGTTCATAGGACAACGTGGAAGTACATGCAGCGAACTTGCGCAGGCTGCTTGAAGGAAGTGGGGCAGGTGTCCACCGCGGGCGTGTTTTCCGTACCGCTGGCACTGGAGGGGTCGGTCCAGGCAATCCAGATGTCGGCGGCGTCCCGTTTGGACGCATTGGCCTCGACGCTCACGTAGGCCGTGCCCTCGGGCAACTGGTCGTATACGTTGCGACGCCATTGCGCGAGGTCATAGGCAGCCATTTGATCAAAGGTGCACTTTGTGGTGCCCGTGCAGGCCGTCTGTGCATCTGCGGGGGCCTGCGTTGGGCGGCTGTAGGCGTCGGTCAGGTTGTAGGCCTTCATGTCAGCGCTAGCAGGGTGGTTGGCGCGCATGCGGTCAGCCAGGTCATTGGCGAGCAAGGTGGCGAGCGATCGGAACTCGGAGGTCTTGCCGAATTGCACGGCATTGGCCTGCATGGCCGCCATCGCCAGCACGCCCAGTGCCAGCAGGAGGATGGACACGAGCACTTCGATCAGGGTTGCGCCACGTTGACGGCGCATGGGGCGGAGGAACGTCATCATGTTGAGCAAAGGCCCTTGTTGTCAGGTTTCGAGATGCGGGCTCGCCCTGTGGATCCGACCGATACGCAGCGGATGATGTCTGCCAGCGCGTCGGGCTTGCTGTTGGAGTCCGGCATCACGGTGAATGTGCCGTTGTTGACAGGAAAGAGCATGCCGTTGGCCCGGAAGGTGAGGACCGCATTGTCCGCATTGCCCTTGTAGGTCAAGGTGCCGCTAGCGCGAAAAGGTGCTTGCACCTTCAGCAACTGTTCGCCGGCATTGAATTGACCGAGGCTGCCGTTGTGGTCAACAAAGACGAGCCACCCTGTGGCCCAGTTGCTTGCTCCACCGTTGAGGCATTGAGGTTGAGCCGCTTCCGGGTTGGCGCTGGCGCAAATGGTGACTGGCTGGCCCCGTTTGATGGATTCGGAGCGGGCCAAGCGCAAACCAGCACCGAGGGCTTCGGCCTGGCTGGTCACGGTTCGCTTGAGCAGCATGGTACGCAGGCCTGGCGTGGCCAGCGTGGCCAGAATGGCCATGATCGCAAGGGTGAACATGAGTTCGATCAGCGTGAAGCCTTTGCGCCGCACGCCTGTCTGCTTGCCCACCCTGGAAAATCGGTAATTGTTCATGTTTTGATTATGTTCAGCCTGCGTGGTTTGTGGCAGCAGGCAGCCCGACGAGTGGTTGCTGCGCGAGGATGGGCGGCAACGATGCTTCAGAATGTGTGGTTTTCCCCCTGTTTTGAGGGGTGGGTGATTCCGGATGGTGAACAGCAACGCGCACGTGGATGACCAATTTCTGCATCAGGCCGTGAGCCTGGCCAGGCAGGCCATTGGCCTGTCCGAACCCAACCCGCGGGTGGGGTGCGTGCTGGTGTCGCCCAGTGGGCAGGTGCTGGGCCAGGGCCACACGCAGCAAGCCGGTGGGCCGCATGCCGAGGTCATGGCCCTGCGCGATGCCCAGGCGCAAGGCGCCTCGGTCGCAGGTGCCACGGCTTATGTGACGCTGGAGCCCTGCTCGCACCACGGGCGCACGCCGCCCTGTGCGGATGCGCTGGTCAAGGCCGGTGTGGCCCGTGTGGTGGTGGCCTTGCTCGATCCCAATCCCCTGGTGGGCGGGCAGGGTGTGACACGTCTGCAGGAGGCGGGTATCCAGGTGGATGTGGTGCCACCCGATCACGCCAGCGCCGTGGCGGCGCGTGAGTTGAACATCGGCTTCTTGTCTCGCATGGTGCGCCAGCGCCCCTGGGTGCGCATGAAGATGGCGGGCTCGCTCGATGGCCGCACGGCGCTGGGCAATGGCCAGAGCAAGTGGATCACCGGCGAGGCGGCGCGTGCCGATGGGCAGGTATGGCGCGCACGGGCCGGCGCGGTGTTGACAGGCATCGGTACGGTGCTGGCCGATGATCCGCGGCTGGATGTGCGGGCCATCGAGACGCGTTGCCAGCCCCTGCGTGTGGTGCTGGATTCGCATTGGCGCACGCCGCCGGCTGCGCGCCTGTGGGCCGAGCCCGGTGAGGCGCTGGTCTGTGGCTTGGCCGCTTCGCATCTGGACGAAGCGGGGCAGGTACGCCGCCAGGTTCTGGAGGACGCGGGCCGTTCGGTGCTGGAGGTGGCGGCAGACGCCAGCGGATCGCATCCGGATCTGGGTGTGGTCTTGTCGGCCCTGGCCCGGCATGGCGTCAATGAGCTGCATGTGGAGGCCGGGGCACGCTTGAACGCGGCCCTGATCGCGGACGGCTGGGTGGACGAGTACCTGGTCTACCTGGCGCCCAAGTTGATCGGGCCGGGCAGGGCCCTGGCCGATTTGCCTGCACTGGACGACCTGTCCGGGGTGGTGGACCTGCGCTTCCATGATGTGCAATTGGTGGGCGAGGACCTGCGCGTGCTGGCCAGGCCGCCCGGGCGCGCCGCCTTCTAAGGGGCTGTCGGCGGGGCGGCAGGCGCCACAAAGGCAGGTCTAACGCACGCTTGCCCCCTGATTCGTTTGCGGCTACTTGGTGTTTTCCCCCGAAACCGGCCCTGGGCCCGCCTACAATCGTGGGATGCCCATTTCACCCATCCCCGAGCTGATTGCCGAACTCGCCGCTGGCCGCATGGTCATCCTGGTCGATGAAGAGGACCGCGAGAACGAAGGCGATCTTGTGCTGGCGTCTGACCACGTCACGCCCGAAGCGATCAATTTCATGGCCAAGTATGGCCGTGGCCTGATCTGTCTGACTTTGACGCGCGATCGCTGCGAGCGGCTGCAATTGCCGCCCATGGCCACCCGCAATGGCACCAAGCATGGCACGGCCTTCACCGTGTCCATTGAGGCTGTTGAAGGTGTGACCACGGGGATCTCGGCGGCCGACCGCGCCCGCACCGTGCAGGCCGCCGTGGCGCGTGACGCCAAGGCCTCCGACCTGGTGCAGCCCGGCCACATCTTCCCGCTGCAGGCGCAAGACGGCGGCGTGCTGATGCGCGCAGGCCATACCGAAGCCGGTTGTGATCTGGCTGGCATGGCCGGCCTGACGCCTTCGTCGGTGATCTGCGAGATCATGAACGACGACGGCACCATGGCCCGTCTGCCTGATCTTGAAATCTTCGCCAAGGAACATGGCATCAAGATCGGCACCATTGCCGATCTGATCCAGTACCGCAGCCGCAACGAGTCACTGATCACGAACCTGGGCAAGCGCACGATGAACACGCCTGAAGGCGCGTTCGAGGCCACCGTGTTCCGTGACCGGACTGGCGCGCTGCACCTGGCCTTGAGCCTGGGCGCCTGGACGCCAGAAGACGAGGTGCTGGTGCGCGTGCACGAGCCCCTGTCCGTGCTGGATTGGCTGGATGCCGGCAGCCGCATGCACTCGTGGCCGCTGCCCAAGGCGCTGGCCGCCGTGCGTGAGGCCGGCCGTGGCGTGTTGGTGCTGCTCAATGCCGGTGACGACACCGAGCGCCTGGCCGAACGCCTGCTGCCCTCGACGCCCGAGCAAGCGCCCAAGACCCCTGTCGATTTGCGCACCTACGGTGTGGGTGCCCAGATCCTCAAAACCCTGGGTGTGCACCGCATGCGCCTGATGGGCAACCAGCAGCGTCTGCCCAGCATGGTCGGCTACGGCCTGGAGGTCACCGGCTTCCTGACCTCCGATGGCGTCACTCTGGCCCCCACGCATTGATTTTCCTGGTGTGATCTGCAGCGTATTTCGCCATGTGACGCGCGCTTCTTTCGCTCTTTATCTCTGAACACTTCGCTCTTTTATCTGGAACACACACTATGCAAGGCGCTGAAAAAGGACAAGCCGGCCGCATGGACGGCAACGACCTGCGGGTCGGCATCGTTCAGGCTCGCTTCAACGACGAACTGACCTCCCGCATGGCCACGCTCTGCATCGACGAGCTGGTCAAGCTGGGCGTGTCGCCCAAGCACATCCAGCACGTGACGGTGCCCGGTGCCCTGGAAGTGCCGGTGGCCCTGCAGGCCATGGCCGACAGCGAGCGTTTTGACGCCCTGGTGGCGCTGGGTTGCATCATCCGCGGTGAGACCTACCACTTCGAGCTGGTGTCCAACGAAAGCGGTGCGGGCGTGACCCGTGTCAGCCTGGACCACCATGTGCCCATCGCCAACGCCATCCTGACGGTTGAGAACCAGGAGCAGGCCGAAGCCCGTGTCGAAGAAAAAAGCCGTGACGCCGCCCGTGTGGCCGTCGAAATGGCCAACTTGCTGGATGACCTGCTGTGAGCCAAACGCCTGATTCTTCTTCCAAGCCGGCTGCGCCGCTGGAAGGCCGCCCCGCTCGCAAATCGGCCGCTGGCGGCCCGCTGCGGGACCGTGCCAAGTCCTCGCGCCGCCGTGCGCGCGAGTTCGCGCTTCAGGGCCTGTACGAGTGGCAGATCAACACCCGTGAAGCAGGCAGTATCGACGCTCACATCCGGGAACAAGACGAGTTTGCCAAGTGTGACCGGGCTCATTACGATGCCCTGCTGCACGGCTGCATCGACCAGAAAGTGCAACTGGATGCAGCATTGCTCAAGTTTCTGGATCGACCTGTCGAAGAATTGTCGCCAGTCGAGCACGCCGTGCTCTGGATTGGTGCGTACGAACTGACGCACTGTCTGGACGTGCCATACAAGGTCGCCATCAACGAGGCGGTCGAGTTGGCCAAGAGCTTCGGCGGAACCGACGGGCATAAATACGTCAATGGCGTGCTGGACCACCTGGCCCCCAGCCTGCGCCCTGATGAGGTCAAAGCGGCGCGCCCTGGCAAAAAGTAAGGCGCGCCTTTTCCGGGTGCCTGATACGTGTCGACGCCAACTCAACCCGCGGTAACGCAGCCTTATGAAGAGGAGGCTGACCGCTTGGCGGACGACATCGACACGATCGCTGAAACCCGCCCGCTGCCCCCTGAGCCCGAGACCGTCGAGGTCGGGCGTGGCCGCCCTGAACTGCTGCCCAGCATCGGCCACATTGGCCGTTATGCGCTGAAGTACAAGATCGGCGAGGGCGGCCTGGGCACGGTGTTTGCGGCCCATGACCCGCTGCTGTCGCGCCTGATCGCGATCAAGACCTTGCATGTGGACCTGCCGCTGTCTGACCGCGAGCAGTTCAATGCCTTGTTCCTCAATGAGGCCAAGGCCGCCGGCAGCCTGAACCACCCGCACATCGTCACGATGTACGACGCGGGCACGAGCGAGCAGGGCACCTATATCGCCATGGAGTTGCTACGCGGCAAGGACCTGCGTCAGCTGCTGGCCATGGGCTGGAAGCCGACGCCGGCGCAGTCCGCGATGATCGTGCGCCGCGTGGCCGATGCGCTGTCTTACGCGCATCACAAGGGCGTGATCCACCGCGACATCAAGCCTGCCAACATCTTCATGGTCGGGCGCACGCAGCCGCGTGTGCTGGACTTCGGCATCGCCCGCATCCGCCAGGCCGAGTCGCTGGCGCAGCGTGACGACCCGCAAAGCCGCTTTCAGGAAATCGTGGGTGGCTCGCCTTATTACATGGCTCCCGAGCAGGTCGAGCGCAAGCCGGTGGACCGCCGTGTGGACGTGTACGCCCTGGGTGTGGTGCTGTATGAGCTGCTGACCTTCAAGCGCGCCTTCAGTGGCAACAGCCTGGAAGAGATCGCCGAGGCGGTGTTGAGCAAGCCCGTGCCCCTGGTGCATGAGGTCAACCCGGATGTGCCGACGGTGCTGTCCGAGATCGTGGCGCGCGCCATGCACCGCGACCCCGAACAGCGCACGCGCTCGGCCAGGCGTTTGTCGGCCGAGTTGCGCGGCTGGCTTGACAGCCTGGATGGCCAGCAGGGGCGCGAGGCGGCCAGGAGCCCGGCCAAGATGCCCCGCGTGGCCCGCCCCGGTTTGTGGACGGTGGCCGCCGCCGGCTGGATCGCCGCGTTGGTGGGCGTGGCTTGGTTTGTCTGGCAGTCACGTGCAGCGCATGTGGCTTCATCCTCATCGGCTGTGCCAGCCCTGGTGGAGGCCACGCCTCGGGCTGCCTTGCCCAAGACCTCGTCCAAAGTGGATCTCAAAGCGGAGCCCGCTGCGCAGGTGGTGGCCGCTCAGGCCCCCGTGGCGCAGGCTCCGAAGTCCGCCGCCCCTGCTGTTCCGTCTGCGGCGTTGCCGGCGTCGGTTACGGTGGCCGGTGCGTCAGTGCCCGCTCAGGCCGCTGCTGAAGCGGCTTCTGCGGTGGCCACGGCTCACGGCACCCTCAAGCTGGCCATCAGCCCTTGGGGCGAGGTGCTGGTGGATGGCCGCGCCATGGGCGTGGCGCCACCACTGAACCAGCTCAATCTGCCTGCCGGTCAGCACGTGATCACCATTCGCAATGGCGATGCACCGGATTTCCGTCAGACAATTGAAGTGCGGCCAGGCAAGGCCGTGTATGTCAAACATCGATTTTAAAAATACGGAAGACGCTCAAGTCATGAAGTCAACAAGCGTTCCCCGCAAGGGTTGGGAGAAGTCCACGGTGCTGTCGTCGTGGGCTGTGTTGGTCGCCGTGGGCATGTTGTCTGCCTGCTCGTCCATGAAGCACAAAGAGGCTGATCAGTCGGCGGCCGTGTCGGCTGCGCCACCGGTGGTGGTCGCGCCTGCACCCGTGGTGGTGGAAGAGCCTGCGCTCAAGAAACCGACGGCGGCCGAGATGTCCTTGGCCGATGGCGTGAAGGCCTACCAGGGCGGGCAGTACCGCATGGCTGAAACCCAGTTGAAGACGGCTCTGCAGGCCGGCTTGACGGCCCCGGCCGACGTCGCCAATGCCCACAAGCACCTGGCCTTCATCTACTGCACCAGCAAGCGCGACACGCCTTGCCTGGCTGCGTTCAAGGCAGCCAAGGCGGCAGACCCGAGCTTTGCCCTGAGCAAGGCCGAGGCCGGCCACCCGATGTGGGCCAAGACCTACAAGAAGGCGCTGGGCCTCAAGTAAGCCGGACCCTGGGCCTGACCTTGAGGCTTGGGTTCAGCCTCAGGCCATCACGATGTCGAGCTGGCGGTCGCCCTGACCGGCCCAGCGGCGTGTTTCCTCTTCAAGCAAGTGCAGCGTGCGTGGGTGCATGCTCGCCCACTTGCGCTCCAGCACTAGCCGGGCTTTGCCCCGTGCGCGTTGCAGGGTGGCCACCTTGGGCGGCAGTTCAATGCGGGCGTGGTGCAGGATGAGGGCCAGACGCAGGCACAGCACCTGGGACATCAAGGCGGTGTCATGCAGGTGTTCGGCCAGCTTGATGAGCTCGCCACGTTGACCCAGCACGAGTGACGCCAGGCGCCGCAACTGCGATTGCGAAAAGCCCGATGCATCCACATGGCCCAGCAGGTAGGCGCTGTGCCGGTGGTGGTCGTGGTGCGACACCATCATGCCGATCTCGTGCAGCGTGGCGGCCCAGCCCAGTTCGCGGGCGTCTTCGCCATCGGCACTGGCAGCGGGCTCTTGCAGGCTTTGCCACAGTGACAGGGCGCGGTTGCGCACGCGGTTGGCCTGGGCCTGATCCACGCGGAAGCGTTGTTGCAGCTCGCGCACGGAGGTGTCGCGCGGATCGGGCAGGCGGTGGTTGCGTGCGGCTTCCAGGCGCTCTTCCAGATCGAAGATCACGCCCTGGCGCAGGGCCCCCTTGGCAGGCCGCAGGGCCTCGATGTCGAAGTGCTGGGACAGCGTGTAGAGGATGGACAGCCCGCCGCCCAGCACAGCCTTGCGTTCGGGCTTGAGGCCCGGCAGGTTGAGGGCTTCGGTCGAGCCGGCCGCCAGGCATTGTTCGATACACCAGCGCAAGCCTTCGGGCGTGATGTTGCCGTCGGTGATGCTGTTGGCCACCAGGATCTGGGATACGGCACCCACCGTGCCCGATGAGCCCAGCGCCTCTTGCCACTGCTGTCGGCCAAACAGGGTGAGGGCTTCTTCCAGCTCGGCCCCCGCGGCGATCTGGGCAGCGCGGAAGTACTCGGCGGTGTAGCGGCCTTGCGGGAAGTGCTGGATGGACAGGCTCACGCTGCCCACCCCGAAGGATTCGGCACGCTGCGGGGTGCGCCCGTGGCCCAGGATCATCTCGGTGGAGCGCCCACCGATGTCGATGACCAGCCGGGGCAGTTCGCTGGGTTGCAGGCGGGACACGCCCTGGTAAATCAGGCGGGCTTCTTCTCGGCCGGAGATCACCTCGATGGGGTGGCCCAGCACGCGGTCGGCGCGCTGCAGGAAGGCGTCGCGGTTGCGGGCTTCACGCAGGGTCTGAGTGGCCACCGCACGCACCTGCCAGGGGGCAAAGCCCTTGAGCCGCTGGGCAAAACGGGCCAGGCAGGCCAGGCCGCGCTGGGTGGCCTCTTCGGTCAGCAGGCCGTGGCTGTCCAGCCCGGCACCCAGGCGCACGGTCTCCTTGAGGTAGTCCACGCGTTTGTAGCGGCCCTTGGACAGCTCGGCAATCTCCAGCCGGAAGCTGTTGGACCCCATGTCGATGGCCGCCAGCAGATGGGGGTGGCTGCTGTTGTCCAGGCCAGGCGCCTGGGGCTTGCTTGTCTTGGCGATGAGCTTGTCCATGGCTGGTATTGTCCCTGCTTTGCATGACAGCGCGACCCTGCTCGGCAGGTGTGGTTGACAGGATTGCTAAGATCGACGCATGACTTTGACTTATATCGTGACCGCGACCTTTGTTGGCGGTCTGATCTCGGTGCTGCTGGCTGCGGCCCTGTCAGCACCTTTGCTGGGCCTGATCGTTCGCCATCTGGTGAGCCTGTCCACCGGCGTGCTGCTGGGTACGGCCTTGCTGCATGTGCTGCCCGAGGCCTTCGAGTCATCCAAGCCACCGCAAGGTTTGTTTCTGACTTTGCTGGGTGGGCTGCTGTTCTTCTTCCTGCTGGAGAAGGCCGAGCTGTATCGCCACGGCCACCACCATGAGCACGATGGCCACCATCACCACCATCATTTCGATCGTGAGCAGGCAGGCCGAGGTGGCTGGAGCGTGCTGGTGGGCGACAGCATCCACAACTTCTGCGATGGCGTGCTGATCGCCGCGTCCTTCCTGGCCGATCCGCACCTGGGCTTCGTGACCTCGCTGGCCATCATTGCCCACGAGATCCCGCAAGAGGTGGGTGACTACATCGTGCTGATCAATGCGGGCTTCTCGCGCATGCGGGCCCTGGTCTACAACATGATCTCGGGCATGGCCGCCGTGGTGGGGGGCGTGCTGGGCTACTTCCTGATCGTGCCGTTCCAGGAATACCTGCCCTACATGATGGTGGTGGCGGCCAGCAGCTTTGTGTATGTGGCCGTGGCCGACCTCATCCCCCAGTTGCAGAAGCGGCTCAATGGCCGTGACACCGTGCTGCAGATCTTCTGGCTGGCCGTGGGGCTGGTGATGATCGCTTCGATCGTGCATGGCATCCACGATCATTGATGGGCTGCTGATGGCCCATTGATTCGCTTGTGGCAAGCACCAGCCCGCTGAGGTCAGGCAGGCTTGTCGGTGGGCTTGAGCCGCGTGGACACGATGCCTGCGCCGATGATGAGCAGCATGCCCACGATGCCATCGGCGCTCAGGCGCTCGACAAACAGCAGCATGCCCAGCACGCTGGCATGCACGATCCCCAGGTACTGCAGGCTGGCATTGACCAGCATGCGGCCTTGCGCATAGGCGCGGGTCATCAGCAACTGGGCAATGGTGGCGAACGCACCCACACCCGTGAGGGCCGCCCAGGCGGTCCATGGCAGCTGCGCCAGCGGTGTCGGGTTGGCCAGGCCGGGGATCAGCCAGCTCATGGCCCCCAGCACGGTGCCGGTCAGCGAGAAGTAGAAGACGACGCGGACCTCGGGCTCGCCAGCACGGCCCAGTGCGGTCACCTGCACATAGGCCATGGCGGCCAGCATGCCTGAGATGACGCCGAGGATGCCTGCGACGATCTGCTCACGCGCCAGGGTAGGGTGCAGCACCAGCCCCACACCGACAAAGCCCACCACGACGGCCAGCACCAGCCTGCGGTCCACGCGCGCGCCGCCCAGCAGGCCTGAGCGGATCAGCAGGTACACCGCGAGCCACACCGAGGACATGTAGTTGAGCGTGACGGCCGTGGCCAGCGGCAGGCGGCCAATGCAGTAGAACCACAGCGACAGCGCGAACACACCGGCCAGGCCACGCTTGAGGTGCATCATCGGCACCTTGGTCTGCAGGCTGCTGCCCGTGCCCCAAGCGATCATGGCCATCATCACAGCGCCCACCAGGCCACGTGCGCTGACCACCGCGGCGGTACCGAAGTGCGCGGACGCCAGCTTGACGCACACGCCCATGCAGGCGAACAGCAAGGTCGCCAACACCATCTGGACGTAGGGTGAGACGCGTGGTTTCAGGGCCTGTCAGTCCTTGAAGGTCATGACGCGCCGATACCACTCGTGGAAGTGCTGCATGCCGTCTTCCATCGGGCTCTGGTAGGGGCCAACTTCGTTGTCGCCACGCGCATACAAGGCCTTGCGGCCAGCGTCCATGCGCTCACCGATCTCGTCGTCCTCGATGCAGGTCTCCATGTAGGCGGCCTGCTGGGCTTCGACGAACTCGCGCTCGAAGGCGGCGATCTCTTCGGGGTAGTAGAACTCCACCACGTTGAGCGTCTTCTGCGGCCCTTGCGGGTACATGTTGGACACCACCAGCACGTGCGGGTACCACTCCACCATCATCGTGGGGTAGTAGGTCAGCCACACGGCACCCTGGTTGGGCTTTTCGCCGCCACGGTAGTTGAGCAGCACTTCGCGCCACTTCTTGTAGATGTCCGAGCCCGGCTTGTCGAAGGTCTTGGCCACGCCCACGGTCTGCACCGAGTACTCCTTGGCCATGTCCCAGCTCAGGTCGTCGCAGGTCACGAAGTTGCCCAGGCCAGGGTGGAAGGGGCCAACGTGGTAGTCCTCCAGATAGACCTCGATGAAGGTCTTCCAGTTGTAGTTGCACTCGTGCAGCTCGACCTTGTCGAGCACGTAGCCCGAGAAATCCAGGTCGCCACCGGGCTTGAAGCGCGTGTCGATGCCTGCCAGGTCCGCGGCAATGTCGCGGCCGTTGTCCTCGAACAGCAGGCCGTTCCAGTTGCGAACCTTGTAGTTGTTCAGGTTCAGGCAGGGATCGTGGTCGAAGTGCGGCGCACCGATCAGCTCGCCCTGGTGGCTGTAGGTCCAGCGGTGCAAGGGGCAGACGATGTTGTTGCGGCTGTTGCCACGGCCCTTGAGCATGACCGCCTGGCGGTGGCGGCACACGTTCGAGATCAGCTCGATGCCTTGGGGCGAGCGCACCAGGGCACGGCCTTCGTTTTCTTGCGGCAGGGCATAGAAATCGCCAACCTCGGGCACGCTCAGCGCGTGGCCCAGGTAGCGAGGACCGGACTGGAAGATGCGCTCAAGCTCCTGTTGGTGTAGCAACTCGTCAAAGTAGACGGACACGGGCAGCTGTGTGTGACTGCGGCTGAGGGCGTTGAGTGCGGTACTCAGGTCGGACATGATCCCCAGGATCTCCAAAAACCAATGTCAACCCCCCTTAGGTCTTGAGGACCAAGGGCTTTGAACTATCCCTGGCACGGCGCCAGGGGCCTGGTGTTTCCCGCAACGAAACGCAAACACAAGATGCACAAACACAAGATACGAAAGGCAAATGCAGGGCCTGACCGGGTTGAAACCCAAGAGGCCGGTCATGTGCGTGCTGTGTACGGGAAAGCCCGAAATTGTACCCTCAGGGGGGAGCGAGGACCAATCCCGGGTACTGTGGCAGGTCAAAAGGTGGGGCTGGCCACCCAGACCGGGGGGCTGCCGCCCAGGGCGCTTCGTGTCACGTGGTGAACGCAAGCGCGGCGGCAGGAAATAGAATACGCGTTTGCCCGTATTCGGGCCCCTCAGGCGACACCATGGCCAGAACAGCCAAATCAACCGCAGCCACTGCAGACACCCCACCCATGCCCGCCAGCTACGAAGAAGCCCTGGCCGAGCTGGAGCAGCTTGTCGGCAAGATGGAAGCGGGCGCCTTGCCGCTGGACCAGCTGCTGGCCAGCTACCAGCGCGGGGCCCAGTTGCTGCAGTTCTGCCGGACGCGCCTGGAGGCGGTCGAAGAGCAGGTCAAGCTGCTGGAAGACGGGCAACTCAAACCCTGGGATGCTGCCTGATGCCCCCTGATGTGTTCAAGGACTGGTCGGCCCAGGTGCTGGCCCGTGTGGAGTTGGCCCTGAGCGAATGGGTGCCGGCCTCGGCCCCTGCCGGCCTGGGCGAAGCCATGCGTTATGCCGTGCTCGATGGCGGCAAGCGGCTGCGCGCGCTGTTGGTTCAGGCCGCGGCCGAAGCGTCTGGCGCTTGCGCCACGCCTGATGGTGCCGAAGCCGCTTTGCGTGCTGCTTGCGCGGTCGAGTTGATCCACGCCTATTCGCTGGTGCACGACGACATGCCCTGCATGGACAACGACGTGCTGCGCCGGGGCAAGCCCACGGTGCACGTGCAGTTCGGCGAAGCCCAGGCCATGCTGGCCGGAGATGCTATGCAGGCCCTGGCCTTCGAGGTGCTGGTGCCTGATGCAGGCGAGGGCGCTGGTGTGGCGCCGGCCTTGCAGGCCCGCTTGTGCCGCCTGCTGGCCCACGCTTCTGGTCAGGCCGGCATGGCCGGTGGCCAGGCCATTGACCTGGCCAGTGTGGGCCAGGCACTGGACGAGACCACCTTGCGCGACATGCACCAGCGCAAGACCGGCGCCTTGCTGCGCGCCAGCGTGCAGATGGGCGCGGCCTGCGGTGGCCTGCAGCCCGAGGGCGCTGCATGGCAGGCCCTGACCGACTATGGCCATGCCATGGGCTTGGCTTTCCAGATCGTTGATGATGTGCTGGACGCGACCCAGGGCTCTGAAGTCCTGGGCAAGACGGCGGGCAAGGACGCCGACGCCAACAAACCCACTTATGTGAGCCTGCTGGGCCTGCAAGGCGCCCGCGACGAAGCGGCCGGCCTGCTGCAGCAGTCGCTGGCCGCCTTGGCCCGCAGCGGCCTGGGTGCCCAGGCGACAGCGCCGCTGGCCGCGCTGGCCGAGCGCATCGTGCACCGCGATCACTGACTACAAGAAATCCACCCAAGGACGCCCCAACATGAGCTACCCCCTGCTGTCCAGGATCGACAAGCCTGCCGATATCCGGCACCTTTCCCGGTCCGAGCTCAAACAGCTGGCGTACGAGTTGCGCGACTACCTGCTGCACAGCGTGTCCCGCACGGGCGGCCACCTGTCGTCCAACCTGGGTACGGTCGAGCTGACCATCGCGCTCCACTATGTGTTCAACACGCCCGATGACCGCCTGGTGTGGGACGTGGGCCACCAGACCTATCCGCACAAGATCCTGACCGGTCGCCGTGACCGCATGGCCACGCTGCGCCAGCTGGGCGGCATGAGCGGCTTCCCGCGTCGCGACGAGAGCGAGTACGACACCTTCGGCACCGCCCACTCGTCCACCTCGATTTCGGCGGCGCTGGGCATGGCCCTGGGCGCGCAACTGCGCGGTGAAGCCCGCAAGTCGGTGGCCATCATCGGCGACGGCGCGATGACCGCCGGCATGGCCTTCGAGGCCCTGAACAACGCAGGTGTGCCGCATGCCGGCAAGATGGCCGATGTGCTGGTGGTGCTCAACGACAACGACATGTCGATCTCACCGCCGGTGGGGGCGCTCAATCGTTATCTCGCTCGCCTGATGTCCGGCCGCTTCTACACGGCCGCACGCGAAAGCGCCAAGCAGATGCTGCGCAATGCACCGCCCCTGTTCGAGCTGGCCAAGAAGCTGGAAGAACACGCCAAGGGCATGGTGGTGCCTGCCACCATCTTTGAAGAGTTCGGCTTCAACTACGTGGGCCCCATTGATGGCCACGACCTGGACTCGCTCATCCCCACGCTGGAAAACCTGCGTGACCTGGGCGGCCCGCAGTTCCTGCACGTGGTGACCAAGAAGGGCTATGGCTACAAGCTGGCCGAGGCCGACCCCATCGCGTACCACGGCCCCGGCAAGTTCGACCCGGCTGTGGGCCTGGTCAAGGCTCCGGTCACGGACACGCCGCCCAAGCCCACCTTCACGCAGGTCTTTGGCCAATGGCTGTGCGACATGGCAGCGGCCGATCCGCGTCTGGTGGGCATCACGCCGGCCATGCGGGAGGGCTCGGGCATGGTGGAGTTCCACCAGAAGTTCCCGGGGCGCTATTTCGACGTCGGCATTGCCGAGCAGCACGCCGTGACCTTCGCGGGTGGCCTGGCCTGCGAAGGCCTCAAGCCCGTGGTCGCGATCTACTCGACCTTCCTGCAGCGCGCCTACGACCAGTTGATCCATGATGTGGCCATCCAGAACCTGCCCGTGGTGTTCGCGCTGGACCGTGCGGGCATCGTGGGGGCGGACGGTGCCACGCACATGGGCGCGTTCGACATCGCCTTCGTGCGCTGCATCCCCAATATGAGCGTGCTGGCGCCGGCCGACGAGGCCGAGTGCCGCCAGGCCTTGAGCGCGGCCTATGCGCAGAACCACCCCGTGGCCGTGCGTTATCCGCGTGGTGCAGGGGCGGGTGTGCCTGTGCCTACGAGCCTGGACGCCATGCCATGGGGCAAGGGCGAAGTGCGCCTGCAAGGCACGCAGACGGCGGCGGGGCAACGCGTGGCCATCCTCGCGTTTGGCACCTTGCTGCAGCCCGCCTTGAAGGCCGGTGCGGCCCTGGGCGCCACCGTGGCCAACATGCGCTTCATCAAGCCACTGGACACCGAACTGGTGGCGCAACTGGCCAAGGACCACGACCTGCTGGTGACGGTGGAAGAGGGCTGTGTGCAAGGCGGTGCCGGTGCCGCCGTGGCCGAGGCACTGGCTGCTGCCGGCTTGAGCAAGTCCATGATGATGCTGGGGCTGCCAGACCAGTTCGTCGAGCACGGTGAGCCAGGCAAGTTGCTGGCCATGTGCGGGCTGGATGCGGCGGGGATCGAGCAGTCGATACGGGCACGGCTCCCGCAGTGATCCATTGCGACTGGGCTTAGGCGGCCACCCTGACCAGAAGCGCTGAAGAGGCCGGTGAGGCCTCTTCCCTCCGGTGAGCAAATCAGCCTAGGTGATCGTCTTGTTGTGAGCGCCGAACACGTACGGCCGCCACGATACCCATGAGCCCGAGTGACAGTAAGGCGGCATTGGAGGGTTCGGGCACGGACGCGATCATGAATGTGCCGGCTCGGATAGTGCTATCCAGTTGGCGGTAGCTGTAAAGCGGATCAAAGGGGATGTCCGACCAAGTTGTCCCCATTGATTTTCCGGTCAAGGTGCTCGGATAGTTGCCAGGCGCGAACTTGGCAACGAGTTCAGATGAGCTGGCAATTTCCGCGGAGCTTTGGTAATAGATGTTCGTGGTGCAGCCACTACCGTAATTGTGAGAAAAGCTGCAACTGGAGAAGCCCGTGCTTCCGCGCTCAAGCAGACCCATTGCGTTACCCGATCCGCCATCTTGCAACCAGGCGGCGACGACGGATGGGGCATTCCAGTAGTCGTTTTTCGCTTTGGACGCCAAACCCCATCCAAAGTCGATGCTGGGCGCATTGAATGAATATGTGCCATTGGCGTAGGTGTTGGCACCCGTGGTCAAGTCATAAACCGATGTGGTGCCATTGCGAAGAAGCCAATTCGAATCAGCCAGCAACTGCTTGAAGTCATCAACCGTGGCCCTGCGGTAACCCTGCGCCTCGCCATCCAACACGTGGTCGAAGATCTGCCAGACTTGGCCTGTTATCGGATCGGTTTGGGTGGTGCCGGCGTGCGCACTCAGTGCCGTGGTGGCCAGTGCGGCGGCTATGAAGGCCAGCGCCCGCATGCGTGGCAAGACCTGAATGTGATGGTTCATCGCTTCCTCCTTGTTTTATGGTGGAAGCAATCTAGCAGCCATGATGGGGGGCTGCAATGGCTAACGTGCACCGCCTGGCGCAAGGCTTGAAAGAAGTGCTACGGTGTGTGACCGGGGTATGACAGCAGTCGCCCAGGGTGGGGCGCTTGTTATCTCAACAGGCCTGGAGCTGGGTGCTCAGGTTGCCACTGCGGGCTCGGTGCTATCCGTGCTGCTGCAGCTTCCTCCGCAACCAGCGATTGCCTCTTCAGGCAACTTCTCCGGGTTGCTGAGCTCGCCCGTTTCCGGGTCATAGCCCATGCTCTTGAGGTGCAGGGCCAGGCCGAAGTCCATGTTCTGTGCGTGATGCGGGAACCAGATGGTTAACTCATGCGCCATCTGCCGAATCGGCGCCAGGTCTCCCGCGGCGCCGAACGCTGCCCCTTCGCGCAACACCTTGAGCACCACCGCGTGTTGCGAGCTGTGGCAGTTGCCCGGCGCAAAGCCGGTGTCCACCATCCATTTGTCTTCGCGCGCGAAGTGCTCGTCGGTGTGCTCGATCAGGGCCTGCCATTTCTGCAACAGCGAGGTGTCATCGGCGGCTTCGACCTTGGCCAGCAGGTCCACGAACTCCTGGTGGGTGGTGTCCATCACGGGCATGGACAAGGACAGGGCATCGGACCAGACAAGGGTGGACATGACGGTGGGTTCCTCAAAGGCGGCTCGGCAGCGGCCGCGGGTCAATGAGGGGCGAGCGTACCGGGTCGGGGCCTTGGCGGTTTTGCGCTGGCGCAAGCCGCTTGCAAGGTTGGCCCACGAGTCTTGCCAACAGGGCAGGCTAAGATGGCCGCCGTTTCACCATGAGGTCGGCCTTGTTGCAGCGTTTTCGGTCTTTGATCCTGTTTTGTGTGTCGGGCGGCCTGGCGCTGTTCGTCGACATCGGCGTGCTGGCACTCACCCGCCCCTGGTTGGGCAACTATGGGGGGCGGGCCGTGTCATTTCTGGCCGCGGCGACCTTCACCTGGCTGTTCAACCGCAACATCACCTTCCGCGGCCCCAAGGAAGGCAGTGTGCTCAAGGAGTACCTGAGCTATCTGTCGTCGATGCTGGTGGGCGGGGCCATCAACTACGGGGCTTATGCCGCCAGCCTGCAGGCCTTTGAGGCCGTGCGTGCACAGCCCGCCTGGGGCGTGGCCATCGGCAGCCTGGTGGGGCTGGCGTTCAACTACCTGTCGGCCCGCCACATCATGAAGGGCGCGAAAGCCTGAGCCAGATCAGGCCAGGCGAGCGCGGTGGCGCGCCACCTGCGCACGCACCTGTGCCGGCGCCGTGCCACCCAGGGTATTGCGTGCGTTCAGGGACCCGCGCAGGCTCAGCACCTCGTACACATCCTGTTCGATCGCGGGGTTGTAGCCCTTGAGCTTGTCCAGTGGCAGCTCGGACAGGTCCACGCCAGCGGCGATGGCGTCCTTCACGGCGTGGGCCACGACCTCATGCGCATCACGGAAGGGCAGGCCCTTCTTGACCAGGTAGTCGGCCAGGTCGGTGGCGGTGGCGTAGCCCTTCTTGGCGGCGCGCTCCATCGCTTCGGGCTTGACAGTGATGCCGGCGGCCATCTCGGCGAAGATGCGCAGCGTGTCCTTCAAGGTGTCGACCGTGTCGAACAAGGGTTCCTTGTCTTCCTGGTTGTCCTTGTTGTAGGCCAGGGGCTGGCCTTTCATCAAGGTGATCAGGCCCATCAGGTGGCCGACCACTCGGCCGGTCTTGCCACGCGCCAGTTCGGGCACGTCAGGGTTCTTCTTCTGGGGCATGATCGACGAGCCCGTGCAGAAGCGGTCGGCCAGGTCGATGAAGCCGAAGCTCTGGCTCATCCACAGGATCAGCTCTTCAGACAGGCGCGAGACGTGCACCATCAGCAGCGAGGCGGCCGAGGTGAACTCGATGGCGAAGTCGCGGTCGGAGACGCCGTCCAGGCTGTTCTGGCAGACGGCGGGCAAGCCGGTTTCGTCCACCATGCCCAGGGTGCGGGCCACGCGTTCGCGGTCCAGCGGGTAGCTGGTACCGGCCAGTGCGGCAGAGCCCAGGGGCAGGCGGTTGACGCGCTTGCGCAGGTCAATCATGCGCTCGGCGTCGCGTGCAAACATCTCGACATAGGCCAGCAGGTGGTGGCCAAAGGCCACGGGCTGGGCCACTTGCAGGTGGGTGAAGCCCGGCAGGATGGTCTCGGCGTTCTGCTCGGCCACGTCCACCAGGGCTTTTTGCAGTTCGGTCAGCAGCACGCCGATTTCGTCGATTTCACCGCGCAGCCACAGGCGCACATCGGTGGCGACCTGGTCGTTGCGCGAGCGGCCGGTGTGCAGGCGCTTGCCGGCATCACCCACGAGCTGGGTCAGGCGGGCCTCGATATTGAGGTGCACGTCCTCCAGGTCGAGCTTCCACTCGAAGGCACCGGATTCGATCTCGGCGGTGATCTGGGCCATGCCCTTCTGGATGGAGGCCCAATCGTCCGCGCTCAGCAAGCCCTGGGCGTGCAGCATGTCAGCATGTGCAAGCGAGCCCTGGATGTCGGCCTGCCACAGGCGTTTGTCGAAGAAGACGCTGGCGGTGTAGCGCTTGACCAGCTCGCTCATCGGCTCTGAAAACAGGGCCGACCAGGCCTGGGACTTCTTGTCGAGTTGGTTGGTGCTCATGGGATTGGATCCTGGGGCGCGGGCTACGGTGGGATTTCACGGCGGCCCGGCATCGCGCTCTTCGCGCAGAATGTGCAAACCATGGATTCTACTGAGCCCAAGGCCTTCGGCGCCAGCCCGGCCTCACAACCTGCCGCCTGGGAGACCTCGACCCAGTTTGCGCCAACCCAGTTCGGGCCCGGCGCGGAAGGGGGGCGCCCGCCACCGCCATCGCCTTTTGACGTGTGCCACGTGGGCGTGGTGCTGCGCGTCGTGATGGGCGTGCAACTGGTGGTGGCCCTGGGCGTGTCCTTTCTGGCGGCCTCGCCGCTGGATGCGGCGTCCCGTTGGGCGCAGACCATGGTGGCGTCCTTGCCCGCCAGCCTGTTGTGGCTCGTCGTGGCGTGTGCGTGCCGCCGCTGGTTGACGCGCGCCAGTGAGGCGGCGCAGTGGGGCTTTGCCGCCGCGCTGGGCGCCGTGTGCGCGGGGCTGGGCCAGTGGCAATCTTCCTGGCTGGACCTGGCCTTGAGCGGGCAGCAGATGGTCTGGGGCTGGCCGCAGGTGCCGCCCATGCTGACGGGCGCCGCCATGGCCTGCGTGGGCCTGGCCTGGCTCAGGCACCGCGCGCGCAGCGAGTTGCCGGCCCACGCTTCGGCCCGCCTGGCGGAGTTGCAGGCCCGCATCCGCCCGCATTTCCTGTTCAACACGCTCAACACGGCCATCGCCCTGGTGCAGATCGACCCGCAGCGGGCCGAGTCCGTGCTGGAGGACCTGGCCGAGCTGTTTCGCCAGGCACTGGCTTCACCCACGATGCGCACAACGCTGAACGCCGAGATCGACCTGGCGCAGCGCTACCTGAGCATCGAGCAATTGCGGTTTGGCGAGCGGGTGACCGTGCGCTGGGAGCTCGATGACGACGCGGGCCGCGCCGAGGTGCCCGCCCTGATCTTGCAGCCGTTGGTGGAAAACGCGGTGCGCCATGGCATCGAGGCCTCGCCCCAGGGCGGCTGGATCGTGGTGCGCACCAAGGTGCAATCGGGCCGGGCGGTGCTGACGGTGAGCAACTCGGTGCCGGCCGAAACCCCCACACATTCCACAGCCGGCCATGGCATCGCCTTGCGCAATGTGCGCCAGCGCCTGAAACTGATGCACGATGTGGAGTCGGATTTCGAGGCTGGCTTGCAAGCCAGCAGCGATGCGCGCCAACCGCCGGTGTACGTGGTGCGCGTGGCCGTACCCATGCCGCGCAAGGAGAGTTCACGATGAGTTCGCTCAAGGTCGCCATCATTGACGATGAGTCGTTGGCCCGCCTGCGCATCAAGTCCCTGCTGGCGCAGGCGAGCGTGGCCAACGAGGTCGTCGCCGAATTCGGCGAGCCGGTGAACGGCTTGCAGTGGCTGCAGGCGCAAGATCAGGCCGGCACCTCGCCCGACATGCTGCTGCTGGACATCCAGATGCCCGGGCTGGATGGCATGGTGCTGGCAGCCCGTCTGCGTGAGTTGCGCCAGCCACCGGTGGTGGCCTTTGTGACGGCGCATGCCGAACACGCCCTGCGTGCCTTCGATCTGGCTGCGGCCGACTACCTGACCAAGCCCGTGCGGCTGGAGCGGCTCAATGCCACGCTGGACCGCGTGCTCAAGCTCAAGGCCGCGCGCCAGCCGGAGCCCGCAGTCGATGCGGTCGACAACAGTGCCGATGTCTTTGTGGTGCAGGACCGTGGCCGCCTGGAGCGCATCGCCTTGTCCCAGATCCTGTATTTCAAGGCCGAGCAGAAGTACGTCACCTTGCGCACGGCCGAACACAGCCATGTGCTGGCCGATTCCTTGACCGAGCTGGAAGGGCGGGTGGGGGAGCGCTTCATCCGTGTGCACCGCAATGCCCTGGTCTCCAGGCAGGCCATGAAGGCGCTGGAGCGGCGTGCAGACGATGCGGAGGGCGGGGAAACCTGGGCGGTGCAGGTTGCACCGACGATGGAGTGGTTGTCGGTGTCACGCCGTCAGGTGACGGCGGTACGCGAGGCCATGGCCGCTCAGGGCTGAGCCTCGCGCTTTCAGGTAGCAAGGGCGCGCAGGACGGGCTTCAGAAGCCCAGGCTGGCCAGCAGGTCGTCGACCTCGCCCTGGTTGGAGACCACGTCAGAGCGGCCTTCTGCGTTGACCACAGGGCCTTCCAGCACCACTTCTTCGACGGTGGTGTGGCCATGTGCCGTGAGCGCCGCTTCCACTTTCTGAGCCTGCTCGGGGGGGGCGGCCTGCACCAGGACCTTGACCAGTTGGGCTTCCAGGTCGTTGGCCAGCTTGACCACCTTGGCCACCACCTGGCCGGTCAGGTCATGGAAGTCCTGGGCCATCATGATGTCGGTGAGGTGGCCGTCCACGCGGTGCGTGACTTTCTCCACGTCCTGAACAAAGTTGAACACCGCGCCACTGGCCACCGCCTTGACGGGGTCTGCGGTGATCAGGGCGGCCAGCCTGCGCGTTTCCGCGGCGATGTGCTGCTGGTCGTCCTTGGCCTTGTCCACCAGGTTGAGGACCTTCTCGGCTGCATCGGCTGTCTTGGTGGCGATGTAGCTCAGGCGGCTGCGCGCATCGGGCAGGTCGTCGACCGTGTTCTTGAGCCCCGGCAGCACACCCAGCATATTGAGCGTGTCATGCAGTTGCCGCGTCAGGGTGCCGAGCTGTTGAAAGATCTCGGGCGACGCCGCAGGCATCTGCATGTTGTCTGGAAGGTCCATTTTCATGATGAACCTCCTGATCAGGCCGTGGTGGCCAGCTTCTGCATGATCTTCTGGACCTTCTCTTCCAAGGTGGCCTTGGTGAAAGGTTTGACGATGTAGCCGGCAGCACCGGTCTGGGCGGCCAGCACGATGTCTTCCTTGCGGGCTTCGGCGGTCACCATCAACACGGGTAGGTGCTTGAGGGTGTCGTCGGCCTTGATGGCCTTGAGCAGCTCGAAGCCGTTCATGTTGGGCATGTTGATGTCGCTGACGACGAAATCAAACTTGGCGTTCTTCAGCATGTTCAATGCAGCGGCGCCGTCTTCGGCCTCTTCTGCATTGTTGTAGCCAATCTCCTTGAGCAGGCCCCGGACGATCCGGCGCATGGTGGAGAAGTCATCCACGATGAGAAATTTCATGTCTGCGGGGGTGCTCATGGCTCATCCTTGTTTCAAATTGGCGGCGCCCAGTGTTATGCCGCACTCGCTAGAGGCTTATCGACCGCTGCCAGTCGGCCTTGAGGGTTTTGTATCGGCCTGCTCACCGTCATCGACGGCCTCAGGTGGAACGGATTCCGCTCGTGCCGAATCGAAGAAGCGGTCTTCGGCTTCACGGTTCATCACGATGATGCTGATGCGCCGGTTCATCGGGCTGTCCGGGTCGTCTTTCTCGAAAGGCACGCTGGACGACAGGCCCTGGACCCGCAGCACCTTGGTGCCTGGCAGGCCGCCCGCAATCAGTTCACGCCTGGAGGCATTGGCCCGGTCGGCGGACAGCTCCCAGTTGCTGTAGCCGCGCTCACCGGAGCTGAAGGCCTTGGCATCGGTGTGCCCTTCGATGGTCAATTTGTTGGGCACCTCTTCCAGCACGTGGCCGATGGCCCGCAGGATGTCGCGCATGTAAACGTTCACCTCGGCCGAGCCGCTGTCGAACATGGGCCGGTTGAGGTCGTCCACGATCTGGATGCGCAGGCCCTCGGCGGTCAGGTCCAGCCGGATCTGGCTTTTGTATTTGGCCAGGCGATCGTCGTTGGCGAGCACCTCTTCGACTTTGCTCTTGAGGGCGCGCAGGCGCTCGGCCTCTGCCTTGGCCTGTTCCTGGCGGATGGCCTTTTTGCGGGCCTTGTCCATGGCCACCTCGGTGGTGCGGCCCTTTTTCATCTGGCCGACCGACTCGGTCAGGTTGTTGCCACCGCCCTTGATGACGGAGCTGGCGTCACCCGCGCCCGAGCCGCCAAAGAAGGCGACCTTGAGCGGCGAGTTGAAGTAGTCGGCAATGCCCTTTTTATCGCCCTCTGTCGTGGAGCCCAGCAGCCACATCAGCAGGAAGAAGGCCATCATGGCGGTCACGAAGTCGGCGTAAGCGATCTTCCAGGCGCCACCATGGGCAGTGTGGCCGCCCTTCTTGATGCGCTTGATGATGATCGGCTGGACCTTCTTCGAATCTCCTGCCATGGCTTATTTCTTCTTCACGTGGGTTTCGAGCTCGATGAAGGTGGGGCGCTCGGTGGAGTACAGCACCTTGCGGCCGAATTCGATGGCCACTTGCGGCGCATAGCCCTGCATGCTGGCCAGCAGCACGGTCTTGACGACCTGGAATTCCTTGGTGGCCTCGTCGAGCTTTTGCTCCATCAGGCCGCCCAGCGGCTCCACCACGCCATAAGCGAGCAAGATGCCCAGGAAGGTACCGACCAGCGCGGAGCCGATCATGCCGCCCAGCACGGCAGGCGGCTGGCCCACCGAGCCCATGGTGTTGACCACGCCCAGCACGGCCGCCACGATACCGAAGGCGGGCAGGGCGCCGGCGAGGCGGGCCACGGCGGCCACAGGCGCGTGGCCTTCGTGGTGGTGGGTGTCGATCTCGTTGTCCATCAGGGCTTCGATCTCGTGGGCATTGAGGTTGCCCGAGACCATCATGCGCAGGTAGTCGGTGACGAACTCGATCACGTGGTGATCGCTGCCCACCGTGGGGTATTTCTTGAACAGGGCGGAGTTGTGCGGCTCTTCGACGTCCTTTTCAATGGACATCAGGCCTTCCTTGCGCACCTTCTGCAAGATCTCATAGAGCATGGCCATGAGCTCCATGTAGCGCGCCTTGGTGTACTTGGAGCCCTTGAACAAAGGGCCGAACTGGCCCAGCACGGCCTTGACGGTCTTGGGCTGGTTGTTCACCAGGAAGGCGCCAATGGAGCCTCCTCCAATGGCCATCATTTCCGTCGGAATGGCGTGGATGATCACGGCCATGTTACCGCCGTGAATGATGTAGGCGCCGAAGATGCAGCCTAGGCAGACAACGTAGCCAATGAGGACGAACATGGTGTGTCGCGTTCGGGTCGAATCATGTATGCATCTTCGGCTGTTGCCGGAGATTTGATGATGTGAACAACGCCACGGCTCGGGCTTTTTTCACGCTCAGGTCTCACCAGATGGAAATAGCAGCCGTCGGCTCGCCAGTCAAAAAAAGCGGACCCGATCAGGGGTCCGCATGAAAGCACTTGTTCGGTGCTAGGAGGAGACAAGCAAGGACGCTTCGCTTCCAAACCGTCCGTCTGTTGTTACGGCCGATCCCCGCGGTTCTTGAGCATCTGGTGCGCAAAGTGCCAGGAATCCGTGAAATGTTCACGCAGACGGAGGGCGGAAATTCAATGAATCAGTGCATGTGCAGGCCGCCGGCCGACTTGCCTTTGCCGGCACGTGCAGGCGGGTTGCACAGGCCACACACAAAGTGGCGGGCGATTTCATGCGGGTGGGTCACGAAGTGGCCACCACACTTGGAGCAGGGGGTCAGGGTCAGCATGCCGTTGTCGATGAACTTCACCAGGCGCCAGGCGCGGGTGACGGACAACAGCGGCTCCAGGCCTTGGGATTCGGTCTGCTCCAGGTACAACTGGTAGGCCTTGATCACGACATCGATCTCGTCGATCTCGGCGGCCTTGTTCAGGTACTCATGGATATTGAGGAACAGGCTGGAGTGGATGTTGGGCTGCCAGGTCATGAACCAGTCGGTCGAGAAGGGCAACTGGCCTTTGGAGGGCGACTTGCCGGCCACTTCCTTGTACAGGCGCAGCAGGCGCTCATACGACAGGTCCGTTTCAGATTCCAGCACTTGCAGGCGGGCACCCAGGTTGATCAGGGTGACAGCGCGGTCGATTTGCTTGGCTTCGGTCAACAGGCTCTTGGTACGCATGGTGCAACTCCTACAGACTCGTCTAAAGGGATACGTGGCGGCGGGCGATCTGGATCAGGCCGCTTCTTGATGACGGCCGGCCATCAGGATGTTGGCGTGCAGGCGGGTCACGCTGTCGTTGCTGGCCTTGCCGTGGTTGGTCAGCAGGCCCCACACCAGGTCGTCTTCCATGCGCATGCGGCACAGCAGGTTGCTGCCAGAGGCCAGCTTTATGATCTGGGCCGGGGTCAGTACGGCCAGCATGGCGGCGGTGTCTTCCGAGATGCCCAGGCGGAACAGGGCTTGTTCGCGGTCCGTGCGGATCAGGCTCTGGGCCAGCATCAGGTAGGACAGGTTGGCTTCGCGGATTTCGTTCAGGATTTGATCGGCGGTCATGTCGTTGTCCTTTGAATCAGTTTGGAAGGGCGGTTTGCTGAAGCTTTTGTTTGCGCCGGTTTTGTATCTCGTCGGCATGGATTGAATTCTGGTTGTCACCCTTCGATTTCTGAATAGGCAGGGTGCTGTAAGGCGCGTCGGATCGGCGCTGAGTGTCCTGTCAGGCAAATTCCTACAGGATTGCCCTAGCTTGCCCCGCTTATCTCGCGATCACGGGCACGCGCCCGCTGGCCGGTGGGGCTCAGCGCGTGGGCAGGGCCACGGCCTGGCGGGCGCGTTGGCCGCCCGGGAAGGTGTAGCGCAGGATGCGCCAGGCCACGGAGGGCCACAGGCTCAGCAGGCCGCCTTCGTTGTAGCGCACACCGTGGCGCTGGCAGATGTCCCGCACGCGCGGAGCGATGTCCACATAACGCCGCGAGGGCATGTCCGGGAAGAGGTGGTGCTCGATCTGGTGGCTCAGGTGGCCCGTCAGCATCTGCATCACGAAGCCGCCGCGGATGTTGACCGAGCCCATGACCTGTCGCAGGTACCATTGGCCTCTGGTTTCGCCGGCGATGTCTTCGCGCTCGAACGTGGCCACGCCATCCGGGAAATGGCCACAGAAGATCACGATGAAGTTCCAGATGTTGCGCATCACATTGGCCATGGCATGGCCCAGCAGGATGGCCAGCCACCCTTGCGCGAACCCCGCGCCAAGCGCCCAGGACACGAGGCCGCCCACCACGGGCCACAGCAGGTAGTCCTTCTTCACCTGGCGCCAGATCTTGGTGCGGTAGTTGGGCCACAGGGCCTTGATGCGGGCTTTGACTTGTGCCCGTGTGGCGGCATCTCGCTCGATCAGCAGGCGCTCCAGCTCCATGTTGTAGACGCCGATGGCCCACTCGAACACGAAGGCCCCGATCAGCGCGTAGGGCAGCTGGATCAGGTGGCGTGGCTCCCAGGGGACGTCGGCCGACAGGCGGATGGCGCCATAGCCGAAGTCCCGGTCCAGGCCAATCACATTGGTGTAATGGTGGTGCAGGAAGTTGTGCGAATGGCGCCAGTCTTCCTTGGTGCAGGCCAGGTCCCAATCGTGGGTCTTGCCCTCAAAGCGCGGGTCGTTCATCCAGTCGTACTGGCCGTGCATCACGTTGTGGGCGAACTCGCCGCTTTGCAGTACCTTGGAGACGCTCAGGATGGCCGCGCCCAGCCACCACGTTGGCCACCACGGCGCGCCCAGCAGCAGGATGCGCCCCAGGGTTTCCAGGCCGCGTATGGCCCACAACAGGGCCACGACGTAACGGGCATCGCGTTCGCCGACCTGGGCCATCGTCTCGGTTTTGAGCGCATCGAGTTCGGCTGCAAAGGCTGCCAGCCGCATGTCGGCGTTGACGGCCGCATCGCCCATGCGGGGTGCAGGCAGCATGGCGTGGGAGGCGGGGGCCATGGGAAGTATCCAACCTGGGGCTTTTGTGGGGACGGGGCCTGATCGAGCAGGCCCTCTCGCATTGTAGGGACCCCGCCTGCGGGCGCCTTCCCCCTTATGGGGCCGTTGGCAGGCTGTCAACGGGCCCTTCAGTGTGGCGCTTCAGTGCGGCACTACTGGGCGTTGCAGCGCGGTCAGCGTGCGCTCACCCCCTGGGAAACTGTGGCGCACGATGCGCACCGCCACCGTGGCCAGTTGCTTGAGCATGCCGCCCGTGTTGTAAGGCACGCCATGGCGCTGGCAGATGGCGCGCACACGCGGCGCCACTTCGGCATAACGGCGCGCCGGCATGTCGGGGTAGAGGTGGTGCTCGATCTGGTGGCTCAGGTTGCCCGTCATGATGTGGAACAGCTTGCCACCCGAGATGTTGCTGGAGCCCAGGATCTGGCGCAGATACCAGTGCCCCTTGTGCTCGCCTTGCACCAGTGCCGCGTCAAAGGTGTGCACCCCCGCCGTGAAGTGTCCGCAGAAGATCACCACGAAAGTCCAGACATTGCGGATCACATTGGCCAGCACATTGCCCAGCAGCACGGCCAGCAGGCCCTTGAGCAGGCCGGCGCCCAGGACCAGGGACACCAGGCCACCCAGCAGGGGCCACAGCACGTAGTCCTTCTTGATCTGCAGCCACATCTTGGCCTTCACATTGGGCCACAGCGCGCGGATGCGGGCCTGCGTGGCCTCGCGCTTGGTGCGCAGTTGCTCGAACTCCATGTTGTGGATGGCGATCGCCCATTCGAACAGCATCGCCACGATGATGGCGTAGGGCGCCTGTGTCAGGAAGCGCGGCTCCCAGGGCTGCTCGGCCGACAGGCGCAGCATGCCGTAGCCGAAGTCGCGGTCCAGCTCCAGCACATTGGTGTAGTGGTGGTGCATGTAGTTGTGGAAGTGGCGCCAGTCTTCCTTGCTGCAGGTGCTGTCCCACTCGTGGGACTTGCCATCAAAGCGCGGGTCGTTCATCCAGTCATATTGACCGTGCATGACGTTGTGCCCGAACTCCATGTTCTGCAGGCACTTGGACAGGCCCAGCAGCGCCGCGCCCAGCCAGAAGGTGGGCAACCAGGGTGTGGTCAGCAGCAGCGCGCGCCCGGCCGCCTCGATGCCACGTATCACCCACAGCAGGCGGGTGATGTAGCGGGCGTCCTCCAGACCGACACGGGCCATGGTGTCGCGTCGGACCGCGTCCAATTCGGCCGCGAAGGAGTCCAGGGCCTCGGTGGTTTGCGGGCCAACGCCGGGTTGACCGGTGGTGCTTGTCATGGGGTACCGATCAACTGCCAGGCATCAGGCCGGCTTACTGGTAGGCGTTCAGGCGCGCTCGGGCAGGATCGACGCCACCTCGATGTGCACGGCTTTTTGCGGGCCGCCAGGCAGGCTGTAGCGGGCAATGCGCTTGAACACCGTGCCCAGCTGCCAGGCGAAGTTGCCCGTGTTGTAGGGGATGCCGTATTTGGCGCACACCGCGCGCACCTTGGGGGCCATCTCGATGTAGCGGTTGGCCGGGATGTCCGGGTAGAGGTGGTGCTCGACCTGGTGCGACAGGTTGCCGCTCATCAGGTGCAGCAGCTTGCCGCCGGAGATGTTGCTGGAGCCCAGGATCTGGCGCAGGTACCACTGGCCCTTGGTCTCGCCCTCGATCGATTCACGGCTGAAGGTGTAGATGTCTTCGGTGAAGTGGCCGCAGAAGATGATAGCCCAGGCCCACACATTGCGGATCAGGTTGCTCACCACATGGCCCATCAGCACGGCCAGGCCGGTGTCTGCCGCGTGGCCGAACAAGGCGCCCACCGCCATGCCGACCAGCGGCCAGCCGATGTAGTCGCGGCAGATCACCTTCCAGATCTTGGCGCGCACCAGCAGCCATTGCGGGCGCACGTCCGACCACTTCTTGCGGCCGATCACGACCTTGTCCATCTGCATGTCGTGGATGGCCACGAACCATTCGAAGAACAGGGCCAGCAGGGCGGTCAGCAGCAACTGGAAGGGGTGCAGCAGGCTCCAGCGCAGGTCGGACGACAGGCGCAGCAGGCCGTAGCCGAAATCGCGGTCCTTGCCGATCACGTTGGTGTAGGTGTGGTGCACGAAGTTGTGCGAGTGGCGCCATTCCTCCTTCGGGCAGGTGTTGTCCCACTCGAAGGTGTCGCCATGAAAGCGCGGGTCGTTCATGAAGTTGAACTGGCCGTGCATCACGTTGTGGCCCAGCTCCATGTTGTCGATGATCTTGGCCATGCCCAGCAGGAAGGTGCCCAGCAGCCAGGTGGGTGGGAACCAGCCGAACATCATCAGGCCGCGGCCGGCGATCTCCAGGATGCGCACGGCGCGCAGGATGCCCTTGATGTAGCGGGCATCGCGCTCGCCCAGGGTCTGGCGCTCAGCGGCGCCGATGGCATCGAGTTCCTTCTCGAAGGCTTGCAGCTCTTCGAAGGTCTTGGGGCCAATTTGCATGGTCTTGGTATTCATGGCGCGATCAATTCAGGGATTCAAGATCAAGGTCGCTCATGGCGCTGCTCACGCACAGGCGAATGGGCTGGCCTTCACCGTCGATGCGTTCGCCCGAGGTCAGGTCGCGCACCGAGCCATGGTTGAGCCGGCAGGTGCATTCGTGGCAGATGCCCTGGCGGCAGCCGTGCTTGATGGACAGGCCGGCTGTTTCGCCTGCAATCAGCAAGGTCTGGTCGCCAGCGGCTTGAAAGGATTTCGTCTCGGCATCGCGCACGATGCGCACTTCGTGGCGCGCATGCGGGTCACCGCTGGGCTTGGCTGGGGCAAAAGCCTCCAGATGCAGGCGGGCGGCAATGCCGGTGTTCTTCCAGTTGGTGCTGCCGGCTTGGTGCCAGATCGCGCGGGCGGCGTCCATCAGGGGCGCGGGGCCGCAGCAATAGGCAGGGATCTTCGTCCAGTTGGGCACCACGCGGTCCAGCAGTTCGGCATCGAGCACCTGCTGGCTGGCAGCGGCCTGTGTGGTGGCCGACGTGCGGCCCGAGCCATCGTTGGGCGTGTTGGCCACGCTGTCGATGGCCACGTACTGGAAGCCCGACCACGTGGCGGCGAGCTTGTCCAGCGCCTTGGCGAAGATGCGGTCGTCGCGGCTGCGCGCAAAGTAGATCAGCGTGGCCTTGGTTTTGGAGAAGTGGCGCTGCAGGTGCTCCAGCATGGCCATGCTGGGCGTGATGCCACTGCCACCGGCAATCAGCAGGACCTCGGCAGGCAAGGGCGAGGGCAGGGTGAATTCACCGCCGGCTTGTTCGATCTCGATGAACTGGCCCACGCGGGCGTGCTCGTTGAGGTGGTTGGACACCAGCCCGCCGGGTTGGCGTTGCACGGTGATGGCAAAGCGGTTGGCGTGGCCTTCGACGGTGCGGGGCGAGTAGGCGCGGCGGTGGCGCACGCCGTTGATCGTCACGCCGATCATCACGAACTGACCGGGCTTGAGCCCCTTGAAGGCGGGGCCGGCCTGCAGCACCAAGGTGGTGGCGGTGCCGGTTTCAACCTGGCGGGCCACGATGCGGGCATGCAGGCGATGGACGGTCAGCAGCGGGTTGATCAGGCTGAGCGTGTCGTCAAAAGCCAGTGGACTGATGCCCAGGTGGCTCAGCCAGCCTGACAGGCGGGCCGCCGCCATGGTGGGCAGGGGGACGGTTGACGATGCGGCCATTCAAAACTCTCCGGTACTGCGGTACGCGCCGGGCCTCGGGCTTGGACGAGGCCTGTGCAATGTGTGTCGATATCTTTGGGCTCAAGGTTACCCAGCGTTGGGTGGGGCTCACAACGGGGGAAGTCCTTGAAACAGGCTGCTGACCCCGTGAATGAGGGGCGTTGAACTGGTCTTGAATGACGTGCATCAACATGCTTATCGGACAGCCGCCAGCTGCACGGAAGAACTTGCGTCAGCTTGGGATGTGGCGATCGCCGGGCCGGCTGCGTGGATAATTGGGGACACATCAACGTCTCCAAGGGGTTTGCATGGCGCGTCTTCCTCGCCTGGGCATCGCGGGCTGGCCGCATCTGGTGGTGCAGCGCGTGCACGATGGCCAATTGCTTGCCCGTGATGACCAGGACCGGCAGGCCATTCTTGACGCGCTCAAGGAGGCCAGTCGCCAGCACGGCCTGTCGATCCATGCCTACTGCCTGGCCGCCGACCACCTCCATCTGCTGGCCACCCCGGCCAGTGACGAGTCGCTCAGCCTGGTCATGCAGTCGCTGGGGCGCCGCTATGTGGCGGCCTACAACCGCCGGCACGCCCGTTCGGGCGGTCTGTGGTCCGGGCGGTATCGCGCTACGGTGCTGGAGCCGGCGCAGTATTTGCTTGATGCCATGGTGTTCGTGGAGTCCCACGCCTGGCGCACCGGGCAGTTCCCCCGAGTAGAGGACGATGTGTGGAGCAGCGTGCGTCACCACCTTGGCATGAGGACGGACCCCCTGGTGTCCGATCACGCCCTGTTCTGGGGCTTGGGTAACACCCCGTTTGAGCGCGAAGCCGCCTGGCGCCGTCGCCTGGAGGCGGGTTTGTCCATGGCGCAACTGCAGGCATTGACCCAGGCCATGCGCAGCGGCTGGGCGCTCATGCCGGAGGTGGCGGCGGCCAAGTTGGCGGTGTCGGCCGGGCGACGCCTGACGCCCAGGCCTCGGGGGCGTCCACGCAAAAGCCCGGTGAAGCCCGAGGACAGTGCGAAGCCTGTGGGCGGAAAGTGATGTGTCCCTATTTATTTGACGTGAAATTGTGCCGCGTAGGATTAATGCGATCTGACCCTAATTATTAATGCTTGAAAACCCTGGGGAAGGGGCGTATCCTTGCCGCTCCCCGCGTTGTTTTTCCACACTAACTTCTGGAGCGCCCTCATGAGCCAGGCGACTTCGGGAACCTCGTTCCCCATCAAACCCGTGTCTGACGCTGCAACCACCTCGGTGGCCACCGCGCAGGAAATCAAGGCCGCCGCCGATCTGGGCATGTACGCCAACGCCGAGCACGACGCTTGCGGCGTGGGCTTCGTGGCGCACATCAAGGGCCAGAAGGCGCACAGCATCGTGCAGCAGGGTCTGAAGATCCTGGAAAACATCGACCACCGCGGTGCCGTGGGCGCTGACCCGCTGATGGGTGACGGTGCCGGTCTGCTGATCCAGATCCCCGACGAGTTCTACCGCGCCGAAATGGCCAAGCAGGGCGTGGACCTGCCCCCTCCCGGCGAGTACGGCGTGGGCATGATCTTCCTGCCCAAGGAAAGCGCTTCCCGCCAGGCCTGCGAGCAGGAGCTCGAGCGCGCCATCAAGGCCGAAGGCCAGGTGCTGCTGGGCTGGCGTGACGTGCCCGTGGATGCCGACATGCCCATGTCGCCCACCGTGCGCGAAAAAGAGCCGGTCATCCGCCAGGTCTTCGTCGGTCGTGGCCACGACATCCTCGTGCCCGATGCTCTGGAGCGCAAGCTCTACGTCATCCGCAAGTCGGCGTCCACCAAGATCCAGAGCCTGAACCTGACCCACGGTTCCGAGTACTACGTGCCCAGCATGTCGTGCCGCACCATCATCTACAAGGGCCTGCTACTGGCTGACCAGGTTGGCAAGTACTACCTGGATCTGGCCGACGAGCGCGTCACCTCGGCCCTGGCCCTGGTGCACCAGCGCTTCTCGACCAACACCTTCCCTGAATGGCCGCTGGCTCACCCTTACCGCATGGTCGCCCACAACGGCGAAATCAACACGGTCAAGGGTAACTTCAACTGGATGCGCGCCCGCGAAGGCGTGATGAAGTCGCCCGTGCTGGGCGATGACCTGCGCAAGCTGTACCCCATCAGCCTGGACGGCCAGTCCGACACGGCCACGTTCGACAACGCGCTCGAACTGTTGACCATGTCCGGCTACCCGCTGGCCCAAGCCGCCATGATGATGATCCCGGAAGCCTGGGAACAGCACGCCACCATGGACGAGCGCCGCCGCGCCTTCTATGAATACCACGCTGCCATGATGGAGCCGTGGGACGGCCCCGCCGCCATGGTCTTCACCGACGGCCGCCAGATCGGCGCCACGCTGGACCGCAATGGCCTGCGTCCCGCCCGTTTCATCATCACCGATGACGACCTGGTCGTGCTGGCCTCCGAATCCGGCGTGCTGCCCATTCCCGAAAACAAGATCATCAAGAAGTGGCGCCTGCAGCCCGGCAAGATGTTCCTGATCGACTTCGAGCAGGGCCGCATCATCGAAGACGAAGAGCTCAAGGCTCAGTACGCTTCGGCCAAGCCCTATCGCCAGTGGATCGAGAACGTCCGCATCAAGCTGGACACGATCGACACCGCCGGTACCGTGGGTGAGTTCACCGAGTCCCTGCTGGACCGTCAACAGGCGTTCGGCTTCACCCAGGAAGACACCAAGTTCCTGATGGCCCCGATGGCCACCAATGGTGAAGAAGCCACAGGCTCCATGGGCAATGACTCGCCCCTGGCCGTGCTGTCTGACAAGAACAAGCCGCTGTACAACTACTTCAAGCAGTTGTTCGCCCAGGTGACCAACCCCCCCATCGACCCGATCCGCGAAGCCGTGGTGATGTCGCTGGTGTCCTTCATTGGTCCCAAGCCCAACCTGCTCGACATCAACGCGGTGAACCCGCCGATGCGCCTCGAAGTGTCCCAGCCCGTGCTGGACTTCGACGACATGGCCCGCCTGCGCAGCATCGAGAAGCACACCGGTGGCAAGTTCAAGCCTTACGAAGTGGACATCACCTACCCGGCCGCATGGGGCCAGGAAGGTGTGGAAGCCCGCCTGGCTTCGCTGTGCGCTGAAGCCGTTGAGGCCATCCAGTCTGGCCACAACATCCTGATCATCACCGACCGCAAGATGGACCGCGCCAACATCGCGATCCCCGCCTTGCTGGCGCTGTCGGCCATCCACCATCACCTGGTCCGCAAGGGCCTGCGTACCTCGGCCGGCCTGGTCGTGGAAACCGGCTCGGCCCGTGAAGTGCACCACTTCGCCGTGCTGGCAGGTTATGGCGCCGAAGCCGTTCACCCCTACCTGGCGCTGGAAACCTTGACCGACATGGCCAAGGACCTGCCTGGCGAGTTGTCGGCTGACAAGGCCATCTACAACTACGTCAAGGCCATCGGCAAGGGTCTGTCCAAGATCATGTCGAAGATGGGCATCAGCACGTACATGTCGTACTGTGGCGCCCAGATCTTCGAAGCCATCGGTCTGAACAAGGAGCTGATCGACAAGTACTTCCGTGGCACCCCCACGCAAGTGGGCGGCATCGGTGTGTTCGAAGTGGCTGAAGAAGCCATCCGCAACCACAAGGCGGCCTTCGGCAATGACCCCGTGCTGGCCAACATGCTGGACGCTGGTGGTGAGTACGCCTGGCGTACCCGCGGTGAAGAGCACATGTGGACGCCTGACGCGATCGCCAAGCTGCAGCACGCCACCCGTGCCGGCAAGTTCGACACGTACAAGGAATACGCCCAGATCATCAACGACCAGTCCAAGCGCCACCTGACGCTGCGCGGCCTGTTCGAGTTCAAGATCGATCCGACCAAGGCGATCCCGCTGGAGGAAGTTGAATCGGCTTCCGAAATCGTCAAGCGCTTCGCTACCGGCGCCATGTCGCTGGGCTCCATCTCCACCGAAGCTCACTCGACCCTGGCCCTGGCCATGAACCGCATCGGCGGCAAGAGCAACACCGGCGAAGGTGGCGAAGACGAGAACCGTTATCGCAACGAGCTCAAGGGCATCAAGATCGCGGCGGGCACCAAGGTGTCGGACGTGATCGGTGCCTCGCGCATCGAAGCCGACTACGAGATGAAGGACGGCGACAGCCTGCGCTCGAAGATCAAGCAAGTGGCTTCCGGCCGCTTTGGCGTGACGACCGAGTACCTGGTGTCGGCCGACCAGATCCAGATCAAGATGGCTCAGGGCGCCAAGCCTGGTGAAGGCGGTCAGCTGCCTGGTGGCAAGGTGTCCGACTACATCGGCAAGCTGCGTCACTCGGTGCCGGGCGTGGGTCTGATCTCGCCTCCTCCTCACCATGACATCTACTCGATCGAAGACCTGGCTCAGCTGATCCACGATCTGAAGAACGTCAACCCCAAGGCCGACATCTCCGTCAAGCTGGTGTCTGAAGTGGGTGTGGGCACCGTGGCCACCGGCGTGGCCAAGGCCAAGGCCGACCACATCGTGATCGCGGGTCACGACGGCGGCACGGGCGCTTCGCCCTGGTCGTCGATCAAGCACTGCGGCACGCCGTGGGAGCTGGGCCTGGCTGAAACGCAGCAGACCCTGGTGCTGAACCGCCTGCGCGGTCGTGTTCGTGTGCAGACCGACGGCCAGCTCAAGACCGGCCGTGACGTGGTGATCGGTGGCCTGTTGGGCGCCGATGAATTCGGCTTCGCGACCGCACCGCTGGTTGTCGAGGGCTGCATCATGATGCGCAAGTGCCACCTCAACACCTGCCCGGTGGGCGTGGCCACGCAAGACCCCGTCCTGCGCAAGAAGTTCTCGGGCAAGCCCGAGCACGTCGTGAACTACTTCTTCTTCGTTGCCGAAGAAGCCCGTCAGATCATGGCCCAGTTGGGCATCCGCAAGTTCGACGAGCTGATCGGCCGCGCCGACCTGCTGGACACGCGCAAGGGTGTGGAACACTGGAAGGCGCAAGGCTTGGACTTCAGCCGCGTCTTCGCGCTGCCC
Source organism: Aquabacterium sp. (assembly GCF_016195855.1). Lineage (GTDB taxonomy): Bacteria > Pseudomonadota > Gammaproteobacteria > Burkholderiales > Burkholderiaceae_C > Aquabacterium. Next base: position 636,988 of record NZ_JACPYU010000003.1, on the reverse strand, counting down.
CCGGTCCCCGCCGAAGTGCCTCGCCTGCACGTGTCGACGCAAGACCACGGCCTGGACAAGGCCCTGGACGTGCGCCTCATCGAGAAGGCCCAGCCCGCTATCCAGCGTGGCGAGAAGGTCCAGTTCATGGAAGAGGCCCGCAACGTCAACCGCACCGTCGGCGCCATGCTGTCGGGCGAGCTGATCAAGCACCATCCGGATGGCCTGCCTGACCAGACCGTGTTCATCCAGATGGAAGGCACGGGCGGCCAGTCCTTTGGTGCCTTCCTGGCCAAGGGCATCACCCTGTACCTGATCGGTGAAGCCAACGACTACACCGGCAAGGGCTTGTCGGGTGGCCGCGTGGTCGTGCGTCCGAGCATCGACTTCCGTGGCAACGCCACCGACAACATCATCGTCGGCAACACCGTGCTCTACGGTGCGACCGAAGGTGAGGCCTTCTTCCGCGGTGTGGGCGGCGAGCGCTTCGGCGTGCGTCTGTCCGGCGCGACGGCAGTGGTCGAAGGCACGGGTGACCACGGTTGCGAATACATGACCGGTGGTACGGTCGTGGTGCTGGGCAAGACCGGCCGCAACTTCGCTGCCGGCATGTCCGGTGGCGTGGCTTACGTCTACGATGAAGACGGTCAGTTCGCCAAGCGCGTCAACACCGCCCAGGTCGCCCTGGAGAAGGTGCTGCCCGCTGCTGAGCAGGCAGATGCCGGCATCCCGATGCACAAGGGTGTGGCCGACGAAGCCGCGCTCAAGAAGCTCATCGAAGACCACCACCGTTGGACCGGTTCTCTGCGTGCCCGCGAGATCCTGGACAACTGGTCTGCCGCCATGGCCAAGTTCGTCAAGGTCTTCCCGCACGAGTACCGTCGTGCGCTGACCGAAATGGGCGCCAAGCAAGAAGCAACCGCCACCATCGCCAAGGCAAAGAGCGATGACGGCAAGTCGAAGTCCGGCAAGGCCAAGGCCTGAACCGACGTGGAGTGAATTGAAATGGGAAAAGTCACTGGCTTTCTGGAATTCGAACGTCTGGAAGAGGGCTACGAGCCCGTTGAAAAGCGCGTCAAGAACTACAAGGAATTCGTCATCGGTCTGAGCACCGAGCAGGCGAAGATCCAGGGCGCGCGTTGCATGGACTGCGGCACACCGTTTTGCAACAACGGCTGCCCGGTCAACAACATCATTCCGGACTTCAACGATCTGGTGTACCGCAACGACTGGAAGAACGCGATCGAGGTCCTGCACTCGACCAACAACTTCCCCGACTTCACCGGTCGTGTCTGCCCGGCACCTTGTGAAGCCGCTTGCGTGCTGAACATCAACAACGACCCGGTCGGCATCAAGTCGATCGAGCACGCGATCGTTGACCGCGCCTGGCAAGAGGGCTGGATCAAGCCCCAGCCTGCCGCCGTCAAGACGGGCAAGAAGGTGGCTGTCGTGGGCTCCGGCCCTGCCGGCATGGCCGCGGCTCAGCAACTGGCTCGCGCCGGTCATGCCGTGACCGTGTTCGAGAAGAACGACACCATCGGTGGCCTGCTGCGTTTTGGCATCCCCGACTTCAAGTTCGACAAGTCGCACATCGACAAGCGCGTCAAGCAGATGGAAGCCGAAGGCGTGGTCTTCAAGACCAACACCATCGTCGGCGATCTGCCCAAGGGTTCCAAGGTCACCAACTGGGCCAAGGACACCGTCACGCCTGAGCAGCTCAACAAAGAGTTCGATGCCGTGATCCTGGCTGGTGGCGCCGAGCAATCGCGTGACCTGCCTGTGCCTGGTCGTGACCTGGCTGGCATCCACTTCGCGATGGAGTTCCTGCCCCAGCAGAACCGCATCAACGCGGGCGGCAAGGTCAAGGACCAGATCATGGCCACCGGCAAGAACGTGATCGTGATCGGCGGCGGTGACACCGGCTCTGACTGCGTGGGCACGTCCAACCGCCATGGCGCCAAGAGCGTGATCCAGTTCGAGCTGATGCCTCAGCCCCCCGAGCAGGAAAACAAGGAACTGACCTGGCCTTACTGGCCGATCAAGATGCGCACGTCGTCGAGCCACGAAGAAGGCTGCGAGCGTGAGTTCGCCATCGCCACGAAGGAATTCATCGGCGAAAACGGCAAGGTCACCGCGGTCAAGACCGTGCGCGTCGAGTTCAAGGACGGCAAGTTCATCGAAGTGGCTGGCTCCGAGCAGGTCCTCAAGGCCGATCTGGTGCTGCTGGCCATGGGCTTTACCAATCCTGTGGAAACTTTGCTGAGCGGTTTCGGCGTTGACAAGGACGCACGCGGCAACGCCAAGGCTTCGACCGACATCGGTGGCTACCGCACCAATGTGGGCAAGGTTTTTGCTGCAGGTGACGTGCGCCGTGGCCAATCGCTGGTGGTGTGGGCCATCCGCGAAGGCCGCCAGGCTGCCCGCGAAGTGGACGGCTTCCTGATGGGATCGACGACCTTGCCCCGATAAGCACGGCTTATTGGCCTTTTGCCTGTTGTGCCCACCCATCGGGGTGGCCGGCAGGCGGGGCGTGGATACCCTATCATCGGAGGGGCCGGCACCATGCCGGCCCTTTTTCATTTCTCATCCACCCCCCAGTCACATCAGATGTCAGATTCGGACGCGTCCACGCCGTTGCCAGAAACCGCCGTCGAGTTGCGCGCCGTGACTTTCGGGTATGGCGATCGGGTGATCCTGGAGAACATCAGCCTGGTGGTGCCACGAGGCCGTGTCGTCGCGCTGATGGGCACCTCGGGCGGTGGCAAGACCACCGTGCTGCGCCTGATCGGGCGCCAGATCAAACCTTCGTCGGGCCAGGTGCTGGTCAATGGCCAGGACATCGCCACACTGGATGCCGATGGCCTGCAGGCTGCGCGTCGCCGCATGGGCATGCTGTTCCAGTTCGGCGCCTTGTTCACTGATCTGAGCGTGTTCGAGAACGTGGCCTTCCCGCTGCGCGAACACACGCAGCTGCCCGAGTCCATCCTGCGGGACCTCGTGTTGATGAAGCTCAATGCCGTGGGCCTGCGCGGTGCGCGCGACCTGATGCCCAGCGAGGTCTCGGGCGGCATGTCCCGGCGTGTGGCGCTGGCCCGTGCCATGGCGCTGGACCCCGAACTGATGCTGTACGACGAGCCCTTCGCCGGCCTGGACCCGATCTCGATGGGCATTGCCGCGCGCCTGATTCGCGAGTTGAACGACACCATGGGTCTGACCAGCATCGTGGTCTCGCACGATGTCGAAGAAACCTTCCTGATTGCGGACCACGTGGTGCTGCTGGCCAATGGCCGCATCGTGGCCCAGGGCACGCCGGCTGAAATGCGTGTCAGCGAAGACCCATTGGTCAAGCAGTTCGTGCACGCCGCTCCCGATGGCCCGGTGCGTTTCCACTACCCTGCGGCTGAAGCAGGTCATGATTTCGGGGTGCGCGGATGATCAAGTGGCTCAATCCGGTTGTGGTCGGGCAGGCCACCCGCATGAAGCTGGCCGACATGGGTTACAGCGCGCGCCTGTTCCTGCGCCTGCTGTCCACGCTGGGCCCGACCTTGCGCCGCCCGCGCCTGCTGTCCGAGCAGATCTTCTTCCTGGGCAACTATTCGCTGGCCATCATCGTGGTGTCCGGCTTGTTCGTGGGCTTCGTGCTGGGCCTGCAGGGTTACTACATCCTGCAGCGTTACGGCTCCAGCGAGGCCCTGGGCCTGATGGTGGCGCTGTCCCTGGTGCGTGAGCTGGGGCCGGTCGTGTCGGCCCTGTTGTTTGCCGGGCGTGCGGGCACGGCCCTGACCGCCGGTATCGGCCTGATGAAGGCCGGCGAGCAACTTACCGCCATGGAGATGATGGCCGTGGACCCGATCCAGCGCGTGCTGGCCCCGCGTTTTTGGGGCGGTGTGATCGCCATGCCCCTGCTGGGTGCGGTTTTCTCGGCAGTCGGTATCCTCGGTGGCTGGCTGGTGGGTGTGGTCATGATCGGCGTTGACGAAGGGGCCTTCTGGTCCCAGATGCAAAACGGCGTGGAAGTCTGGGCCGACGTCGGCAACGGCATGCTCAAGAGCGTGGTCTTCGGCTTGACCGTGACCTTTGTGGCACTGCTGCAAGGTTATGAATGCCAGCCCACGCCCGAAGGTGTATCACTGGCCACGACGCGTACCGTGGTGATGGCCTCGCTGGCCGTGCTGGCGTTCGACTTTGTGTTGACAGCCATGATGTTCTCGATCTGATCGAGCAGGGTTGCAAGGAAAAACAAGATGCAAAAATCAAAACATGATGTATGGGTTGGCCTGTTCGTGCTGATTGGCGCGGCCGCCATCCTGTTCCTCGCCCTCAAGGCCGGCAACCTGCTGACCTTGTCGTTTGACACTGGTTACACCGTCGTCGCACGCTTTGACAACATCGGCGGCCTCAAGCGCCAGGCTGCGGTCAAGAGCGCCGGTGTGGTGGTGGGCCGCGTGCAGTCCATCACGTTTGACACCAAGAGCTACCAGGCTCAGGTCGAGTTGGCACTCAACAAGGGCGTGGCTTTTCCGAAAGATACCTCAGCCAAGATCCTCACTGCTGGCCTGCTGGGCGAGCAGTACATCGGTCTGGAGCCTGGCTACGGTGAGACCAATCTGGTGGCTGGCGACACGATCAAGAGCACCCAATCGGCCATCGTCCTCGAAAACCTGATCAGCCAGTTCCTCTACAGCAAGGCTGCTGAAGGGAGCGGTGGCAAGGAGGGCCAGAAATGATGAGTCACTCGTCACGCCGCCCGGTGAGCCGCCTGGCCATCGTGCTGGCCACAGGCATGCTGATGGCCGCCCTGCAAGGGTGCGCCACGCGGCAGAACCCTGACCCGCTGGAGCCCTGGAACCGCAAGGTGTTCGCCTTCAACGAAACGGTGGACACCTACGTGCTCAAGCCAGTGGCCGAAGGCTACAAGACGGTCACGCCTGAGCCGGTGCGCAACGCGTTCACCAATTTCACCAGCAACATCAAGGACATCTGGTCTACCGCCAACCTGTTCCTGCAAGGGCGCTTCAAGGACGGCACGCTCGGCGTGATCCGCGTCACGGTCAACACCACCTTTGGCCTGGCTGGCTTGATCGACATCGCCACGCCCATGCAGCTGGACAAGCCCAACGAGGATTTTGGCCAGACGCTGGGTGTGTGGGGCGTCAAGCCCGGTGCTTACATCGTGTGGCCGCTTCTGGGCCCCTCCACGCTGCGGGACTCCCTGAGCCTGCCGGGCGACATGTATTTCTCGGCCTCCACCGTGGGCACGTATCCGCGTGAATCCAACCTGCTGATGGCTTGGCAATTGATCAACACGCGCGCCAATTTGCTGGATGCCGGCAACCTGGTTGACGACGTGGCATTGGACAAATACGCCTTCATCCGGGATGCCTATTTGCAGCGCAGGCAAAATCTGATTTATGAAGGTGACCCGCCCGAAGAGGACGAGCCGCCCGAACCCCAGCGTCAGGATCTGCCCGAGGCGCCGGCAAGCCCTGCCGCGCCAGCGTCTGGCGCCTCTGCCCCCGTGAGCGAGGCTGCGGCCCCGGTGGTGGTGGCTGACGCTGGACAAGAGTCCGCCTGGGCCATGTTTCCCTGAGGCGGGTTCACACAACACTACGTTCAACCTGGTCCACCGGCTGGCAGCCTGCCGCGTTAGATGACCTGGATGATCTCCGAAAGGATCTCAATGCAATCCGCCCATTCCTACAAGCTGTCCTGCACCAGCCGTTTGCTGGCTTCCCTGGCCCTGTCGCTGGCCGTCCTGTCCAGCGCCACGGCGGCAGCCGAGTCCGTGGTGCCGGCAGCCGCTGCGGCCACCGCGCAAACGCCTGACGCCTTCATCAAGACCATCACGGCCGAGGTGTTTGCCACAGTCAAGGCCGACAAGGCCATTCAGTCTGGTGACATCCGCAAGGTGATCCAGGTGGTGGACACCAAGATCATGCCCAATGTGAACTTCCAGCGCATGACCGCCTCGGCCGTGGGCCGCGGTTGGCGTCAGGCCACGCCCGAGCAGCAAAAGCGCCTGCAGGACGAGTTCAAGACGCTGCTGGTCTACACCTACGCCGGTGCCGTGTCGCAGATCAAGGATCAGACCATCGAGTACAAGCCCATGCGCAACCGCCCGGAAGACACCGATGTGGTGGTGCGCACCGTGGTGCGTGGCAAGGGTGACCCGGTCCAGCTGGACTACCGTCTGGAAAAGGCCGGCGACGGCTGGAAGATCTACGACGTCAACGTGCTGGGTGCCTGGTTGGTGCAAACCTACCAGAGCAGCTTTGCCCAGGAGGTCAATGCCTCCGGGATCGACGGCCTGATCGGCAAGCTGGTCGAGCGCAACAAGCAGCTGGCTGCCAAGAAAGTGGCGGGCTGATCGCCATGTTGCTGCTGCCTGCCGTCATCACGCACGCTGAAGTGCCGCATGTGCTGAGCCTGTTCAAGCAGACGCTGGACAAGGCCGCGGCCGCAGGCAATGTGGACGCGGCCATGCTGACCGTGGACGGCTCGGCCTTGCAGCGCTTTGACTCCAGTGCCTTGGCCGTGCTGCTGGAATGCCAGCGCATGGCGCGCGCCAAGGGGCGTGCTTTTGCGGTGCAGTCCCTGCCGCCGCGTTTGAGTGAGCTGGCGCGCCTGTACGGCGTGGATGGCTTGCTGCAGTCGGCCTGACCTAAGGTCCTGATCAGGCCTCTTCAGGCCAGGCAAACCCATCTCGCGCCACCAGGGCGCTGGCGGCCGGCGGCCCCCAGGTGCCTGCGGTGTAGCCGCGCACGGTGCTGCTGTCGTGGGCCCAGTTGTCCAGGATTGGCTCCACCCATCGCCAGGCCTGCTCCTGCTCGTCCGAGCGCACGAACAGGTTGAGCCGGCCCGCCAGTGCGTCCAGCAGCATGCGTTCGTAGGCGCCCACCCGGTCGGTGGGGAAAGCCTTGTCGAAATCCAGGTCCAGCGACACGGGTGACAAGGTCTCTGGCATGGCGCCCGCACCGGCAGACGACACCGAGCCCTTGGCTGCCAGCAGGTGCAGCTCCAGGCCGTCCTCCGGCTGCAGCTTGATCACCAGCTTGTTGGCGTTGTGCGCCCCCGGGAAGATCGGGTGCGGCGTGGGGCGGAAGTTCACGACGATGTCGGCATGGCGGTCGGCCATGCGCTTGCCCGTGCGCAGGTAGAAGGGCACACCGGCCCAGCGCCAGTTCTGCACCTCGCAGCGCAAGGCCACGAAGGTCTCGGTGCGGCTGTCGGGGGGTACCTTGTCCTCGTCCAGATAGCCCTTGGCGAACTGGCCATTGACCGTGCCACCCCGGTATTGCCCCCGCACCACATCGCGCGCCACCGAGGCGGCGTCAAAGGGTTTGAGCGAGCGCAGCACCTTGAGCTTCTCGTCGCGGATGGCGTCGGCGTCGGCGCTGGAGGGGGGCTCCATGGCGACCATGGTCAGCAGCTGCAGCGCGTGGTTCTGGATCATGTCGCGCAGGGCGCCGGTGCGGTCGTAGAAGTCGCCGCGCGTGCCCACCCCCAGGCTTTCGGCCAGGGTGATCTGGATGTTGGCGATGCTCTCGCGGCGCCACAGCGGCTCGAACAGCACATTGCCAAAGCGCAAGGCCATGAGGTTCTGGACGGAGGGCTTGCCCAGGTAGTGGTCGATGCGCAGGGCCTGGCGCTCGCTGAACACGGCGCGCACGGCCTGGTTGATCTGCTGGGCGCTGGCCAGATCGTGCCCCAGCGGCTTTTCCAGCACCACGCGGATGCCTTCGTGGTTCAGCCCGCAGGCGCCCAGTTGCCCGCAAATGGTGGGAAACAGGTGGGGGCTGGTGGCCAGGTAGATGACGGTGTTGTCCGTGCGGCGGGTTTCCAGCCAGGCCTTGAGGCGCAGGTAATCGGCGGGCTGCGACAGGTCCATGCGCAGGTAATGGATCAGCGCGGCGAACTGCCGGTATTCGTCTTCCGTGGGGCGTTTGGCGCTGTCAGCGGCCTGCAGGCGCTCGTGCAGCCAGCTGCGGTAGCTCTCGTCGTCGCGGTCATCGCGGGCCACGGCCAGGATGCGGCCATCGGCGGGCAATTTGCCATGTCGCCAGGCCTGAAACAGCGACGGCATGAGCTTGCGCCACGTCAGATCGCCGGTGCCACCGAAAAATACGAGGTCAAAAGACATGCCGAGTTGCAAAAAATGATCAGGCCGACTATCTGCTTGAGGGGCGGTCTGAACTTTGTCATCAAATTGGATTCAGAATAAAGGCAACAATAAGGCAATTCCACGGCGGCAGTCTGATTATTCAGCATGGGTTTCGCCGGTGTATTTTTGTCACGCCAACAAGAAACAAACCGAATCCGGTTTCCAGATTCGACACCAACATGACCTCGCAACTCGATCAGCTCAAGGCCTGCACCACCGTGGTGGCCGACACCGGCGACTTCAAGCAACTGGCCCAGTTCACCCCGCAGGACGCGACGACCAACCCCTCGCTGATCCTCAAGGCGGTTCAAAAGCCTGACTACGCCCCCTTGCTGGCCGACACCGTGGCGGCCCACCGCAGCGAGTCGCTCACCGCCATCGTGGACCGGGTGCTGGTTCGGTTTGGCCTGGAAATCCTCAAGGTGGTGCCGGGCCGCGTGTCCACCGAGGTGGACGCTCGCCTGAGTTTCGATACCCCCGCCACGATCGAGCGTGCGCGCCACATCATCGGTTTGTACGAGGCCGCCGGTATCGCGCGCGGCCGCGTGCTGATCAAGATCGCGGCAACCTGGGAGGGCATCCAGGCCGCCCGGGTGCTGGAGCAGGAAGGCATCCACTGCAACCTGACGCTGCTGTTCGCATTTGCCCAGGCGCGTGCCTGTGGCGATGCCCAGGTGCAGCTGATCTCGCCCTTTGTTGGCCGCATTTACGACTGGTACAAGAAGTCCGCCGGCGCGCAGTGGGAAGAAGCCGCCAATGCCGGCGTGAACGACCCCGGCGTGAAGTCCGTGGCGCGCATTTACGACTACTACAAGCAGCACGGCGTGCGCACCGAAGTCATGGGCGCGAGCTTTCGCAATGTGGGCCAGATCCTGGCGCTGGCGGGTTGCGATCTGTTGACCATCAGCCCCGATCTGCTGGCACAACTGCAAGCTGCCGATGGCGCGGCTCAACCCGTGGTGCGCCGCCTGCTGCCGGCCACCAGCGTGGTGGCGCCCGAAGCGCCGCTGAGCGAGGCCGCCTTCCGCTACGCCCTCAATGAAGACGCCATGGCCAGCGACAAGCTGGCCGAGGGCATCCGCCTGTTCGCGGTAGACGCGGGCAAGCTGGACGCCCTCATCGAGGCGCAGCGTTGAGCCAAGGCACCATGGCTTTTCCCCGTTGTGATCAGACCGTGGCCTGGTCGGCCCTGAGCGGCCATTTCGAGGCCCATGGCCGCGATCTGGATCTGCGCCAGGTGTTTGCCGACAACCCTGACCGCGTGCAGCGCTTGGGCATCCAGGCGCCGGAGGTGTTCGGGGACCTGTCTCGTGCCCACTGGGACGTGGCCACCCTGCGCCACCTGCTGGATCTGGCCCGCGAGTGCGGCCTGGAGGCGCGGCGTGACGCCTTGATGGCCGGTGAGGTGATGAACCCGACCGAAGGCCGCTCGGTGCTGCACACGGCCTTGCGCGCCCCGCGTGGGCAAGGGCCGCACAGCCAGCAGGTGCACGATGTGCTCGACCACATGCTGGCTTTTGTCGAGGGCGTGCGCCTGACCGCGGGTGGCACGGCGCCGGGGCAGATCACCGATGTGGTCAACATCGGCATTGGCGGCTCCGATCTGGGGCCGCAGATGGTGGTGCCCGCGCTGGATGCCTTTGTGCACCCGGGCCTGAACTTCCATTTCGTGTCCAACGCCGATGGGCAGGACCTGGCCAGCGTGCTGCGCCGGGTGCACCCACAGCACACGCTGTTCGTGATCGCGTCCAAGACCTTCACGACGCAGGAGACCATGGCCAATGCCATGGCGGCGCGCCAGTGGTTCCTGGATCATGGCGGCCGGGATATCGCCCGCCATTTCGTGGCCACGACCACCAATGTCGAGGCTGCAGCCGCCTTTGGCATCACGCAGACCTTCGGGTTCTGGGATTGGGTGGGCGGGCGCTTTTCGATGTGGTCGGCCATTGGCCTGCCCATTGCCCTGGCGCTGGGCAGCAGCAATTTCCACGCGATGCTGGCCGGTGGCCACGACATGGACGCGCATTTCGCGCAAACCCCGCTGGCGCACAACCTGCCGGTGTTGCTGGGCCTGATGGACGTGTGGTACCGCAACTTCAAGGGCTACAGCAGCCGTTGTGTGGTGCCTTACCACCACGGCCTGCGCCGCCTGCCCGCCTACCTGCAGCAACTGGTGATGGAGAGCAACGGCAAGCGCGTGGACGCCCAAGGCGAGCCACTGCCGTTCGGCACCAGCGACGTGCTGTGGGGCGAGCCTGGCACCAATGGCCAGCATGCCTTCTTCCAGATGCTGCACCAGGGCACGGACGTCATCCCGGTCGAGTTCCTGCTCGTGCGGCAGGCCAGTTACCGTGCGCCGGGCAGCATGACGCCGGCCTTGCGCGCCTTGCTGGATCAGCAGCACCACATGCTGCTGGCCAATGGCCTGGCGCAGGCACAGGCGCTCATGTGGGGCAAGACCGCGGAAGAAGCGCTGCGCGAAACCGTGCCCACGGCCGCCCCCGACATGGCGCCCGAGGCCATCGCCAAGCACCGTACCTTCCCCGGCAACCGCCCGAGCCTGACGCTGCTGCTCGACGAGGTGACGCCACGCTCGCTGGGCTCCCTGGTGGCCTTGTACGAGCACCGCACCTTCGTGAGCGGCGCCCTGTGGGGCATCAACTCCTTCGACCAGTGGGGCGTGGAGTTGGGCAAGGCCCTGTGCAAGGACTTGCTGCCGCGCCTGTGCTCTGGCGACACAGCGGGGGTCGATGCGGCCACCGCGGCCATGATCGCGCGCCTGCGCTGATTACCACTTTTCCAAGCGTTCGAAAGGTCTGCCATGGCGCAAGACAAGGTCCCGCCTCAGGCCGTGGTGTTTGACTTCGGCGGGGTGCTGTTCAACTGGCAGCCCGCCCGCCTGATCCAATCGGTGCTGCCCCAACTGGCCCGCACAGACGAGCAGGCGCTGGGCCTGGCCGCAGAGGTATTCCAGTCCTTCGTGCCGGGCAGTGACTGGTCCGAGTTCGACCGCGGTGCACTCAGCTGGGACGAGACCCGGGACCGGATCGCCACGCGCACCGGCCTGCCGGCCCAGGCTGTGCACAGCCTGATGGCCGCCATCCCGCCGCACCTCGCCCCCATGGCCGACACCGTGGCCTGGCTGAACGAGCTGGCCGAATCGGGCATGCCGCTGTATTTCCTGTCCAACATGCCGCGCCCGTACGCCGAGTTTCTCCAGCGTGAGCACGCCTTCCTGGATCGCTTCATTTCGGGGGTGTTCTCGTGCGATGTCAGCCAGATCAAGCCCAATGCGGACATTTTCGAGACGGCAGCGCGCCAGTTCGGCATCGCGCCCGAGCGCACGGTGTTCATCGACGACAACGTGCACAACATCAAAACGGCCCGCTCACTGGGGTGGCGGGCCGTGCAATTTCAGGATGCGGGGCAGTGCCAGGCTGAACTGGCGGAACTGGGCTGGTTGTGAACCCCAGCCCGGGCCTGTGATCAGGCCTCGACCGTCTCGCTCAGCGCCTTGCGCATCTTCTTCATGGCGGCGACTTCGATCTGGCGGATGCGCTCGGCGCTGACGCCGTAGACCGCAGCCAGGTCGTGCAGGGTCATGCCGCCGGAGCCGTCGTCATTGACCTTGAGCCAGCGCTCTTCCACGATGCGGCGGCTGCGTTCGTCCAGCTGGTCCAGGGCCATGCTGATGCCGTCGCTGGCCAGCCAGTCGCGGCGATGCGCCTCGATCACCCGGGTGGGTTCATGCACCTCGTCGGCCAGGTAGGTCAGCGGCGAGATGATGCCTTCATGCTCTTCATCTGCCGGGGCTTCCAGGGCCACGTCGCCGCCTGCCATGCGGGTTTCCATCTCGATGACGTCCTCGGGGCGCACATCCAACTCCTGCGCAACGCGGTGGATTTCCGCCTCGCTCAGGCCGGCGCGGCCCACGTGGTCATTGCCTTCTTCGCCCTTGAGCTGGTGCTTCATCGAGCGCAGGTTGAAGAAGAGCTTGCGCTGGGCCTTGGTCGTGGCGACCTTGACCATGCGCCAGTTCTTGAGGATGTATTCGTGGATTTCGGCCTTGATCCAGTGCAGGGCGTAGCTCACCAGACGCACGCCCTGATCGGGGTCGAAGCGCTTGACGGCCTTCATCAAACCGACATTGCCTTCCTGGATCAGGTCGCCTTGTGGCAGGCCGTAGCCCAGGTACTGGCGCGAGATGGACACGACCAGGCGCAGGTGCGAGAGCACCAGCCGGGAGGCCGCCTGCAGATCCTGCTGGTCACGCAGACGACGGGCCAGCGCCTGCTCCTCCGAGGCCTCCAGCATGGGGATGGCCTGCACGGAACGGATGTAAGCGTCCAGATTGCCCAGCGAGGGCACCACACTCCAGGGGTCACGGGTGGCGATGGCAGTGGTCAAGGTCATGGTGGTCCTTTCGTGCATCCTTCTCAAAACATATTAGCACTCTTGCTCAGAGAGTGCTAAGACCGAAAAGTTCCTGTGGATTTGAGGATTTTGGGACTTTGAATTGATGTGCTCTCGGCTGTGGTGTCGAACGCCGATCATTCTTGAACTCTCCCTGAGGCTCCCTGGGGAGACTCTGCCTTTGGCGAGGCTAGGCAGCGGATCAGCATGACGTGAAGACCCTTCATCTGCCGTTGTGATCTGGGATTCGCAAGGTGGAATTTCCGAAATGCCATGCTCAGATTACTGCTTGCTGCTACGAGCGGAAGGTCGTTTGGTCGGCGCCAATGCCCGGTGAAGGCTGATTGCTGCCCTAAGGGATTCGGCACTGAATGTCGGTCCTTACCAAAAGCTGACATGGCTGGCCACCTCTGGTGTAGGTCGTGTCTACGCTGGGGCCTGAGTGATGTTTCATGCTCCGTTCTTGGGCAGGGCCATACTGGCCCGATTCAAAGGATCATTGCACCGAGTTCAAACTCAATGTATGATGATCATCATGCGAAGTGCAAAGACAAACATCCGATCCGCTGCCAAAGAAGCCTCCCACGAGCGCATCTTGCAGGCTGCCGCTCGCGCCATTCGGCGCAGTGGCTACGACGGGACGGGGGTCGCTGACATCATGAAGGAAGCGGGTTTGACCCATGGCGCCTTCTACGCTCATTTCGAATCCCGCGAAGCCATGTTGGCCGCGGCGGCAGACCGCGCGGGGGCGGAGGCCAACGCCGTCGCAGCAAAGGTCATTGCTGCCGTGCCGCCAGAGCAGTCCTTGCAGGCGTTGATGCAGACCTATCTCTCCAAAGAGCATGTGGCGAACATCGAAACAGGGTGTCCTGTTTCCGCCCTGGGTTCGGAGATGCCCCGCCAATCGCCCGAAGTGCGCCGAGCGGCCACGAGGCGCATCAAAGAGATGATCGACCTGGTCGCCCGCCAGTCGCCGGATTGGGGTCAGCCTGGCTGCCATGAACGGGCGCTGGTGACCGTGGCCACCATGGTGGGCACCTTGATGCTGGCCCGCGCCGTCGATGATCCTGCGTTGTCGGAATCGCTGTGCAGCGCAGCATTGAAAAGCCAGTTCCCTTCCGGGACTTGACCGGTGGATTGATTTTTTTTGCCAACAAATATGATGATCATCATGCCAGTTTCGATAACGGCGCGAGCCGCTGGATTCATCCCTTGCACTTTTTGGGAAAAGGAAAAGCCATGAAAGCATTCGTTGTTGATCGCTACGGCAAAAAGGAGCGTTTGCGCGCAGCCGATGTGCCCGCACCCGCGTTGCGCGAAGACGAGGTGCTGATCGAGGTTCACGCAGCAGCAGTCAACCTGGTGGACGCCAAGATCCGCAACGGCGAGTTCAAGCTCATCCTGCCGTATCGCACGCCTTTCGTTCTGGGGCATGACGTGGCCGGCGTGGTGGTTCGTGTGGGGCCACGCGTGCGTCAGTTCACCGTTGGCGACGAGGTCTATGCCAGGCCCGATGACCTGCGGATCGGGACGTTCGCCGAATTCGTGGCTGTCAAGGAAAGCTCGGTCGCGCTCAAGCCCCGTAACCTCACCATGGAAGAAGCCGCATCCATCCCGCTGGTCGGCTTGACGGCATGGCAGGCGCTAGTTGAGAGAGCCAGAGTCGAAAAAGGCCAAAGGGTGTTCATCCAGGCGGGCTCCGGGGGCGTGGGCACATTCGCCATCCAGTTGGCCAAGCACCTGGGCGCAACGGTCGCCACGACCGCCAGCGCAGGCAACGCTGCCCTGGTCAAGCGCCTGGGCGCAGACGTCGTCATCGACTACAAAAAGGATGACTTTGAAGCGCACCTGAGCGGCTATGACGTGGTGCTGAACAGCCAGGATGGCCAGACACTGGAGAAGTCCTTGGGCGTGCTCAAACCAGGCGGGCGTCTCATCTCCATTTCCGGGCCACCCGACCCTCGGTTCGCTGACGACATCAAGGCCCCATGGCCGGTGAAGCAGGTCATGCGAGCACTGAGTTTTGGTGTCCGCAGGAAGGCCCAACGGCTCCAGGTTGGCTACTCATTCCTGTTCATGAGGGCCAGCGGCAGCCAGTTGCGGCAGATCACGGCGCTGATCGAATCGGGTGCCATACGTCCGGTGATCGACAAAGTCTTCCCCTTCGAATCCACCAACGATGCCTTGGCCTATGTCGAAAGCGGCCGAGCCAAAGGCAAGGTGGTCATCAAGGTTCGATGACCGTTTCCCCCTGAGTGTTTTCGCACGCCCTCATATATGACGGTTGTCATGCGAACACCCCATCCAGCTATTGGAGCCTCAAAATGAAACTTGAAAATTCTGTTGTCCTCGTCACCGGCGCGAACCGTGGCATCGGCCTGGCATTTGCGCGCGAACTGCTCGCACGCGGTGCACGCAAGGTCTACGCCGCCGCACGCGATCCCGCCACCGTCACCTTGCCAGGGGTCGAGGCATTACGTCTTGATGTCACCAAGCCTGAAGAAGTCGCTGCCGCGGTGCAACTGGCCTCAGACGTGACGCTGGTGATCAACAACGCGGGGATTGCCCAGCCAGGTGGCTTCCTGGCAGCGGACAGCGACGCGGTGGCGCGCCGCATATTCGAGACCAACTTCTTTGGTGTGCTGAACATGAGCAAGGCTTTTGCGCCTGTGCTCAAAGTCAATGGCGGAGGCGCACTGCTGAATGTTTTGTCTGTCGCGTCGTGGGTGAACGGTGGTGAGCTGGGAGCCTATTCGGCGAGCAAGTCGGCGGCCTGGTCCTTGACCAACGCATTGCGCCACGAGTTGGCCGGACAGAAGACCCAGGTGTTGGGCTTGCACATGGCGTATGTCGACACCGACCTCACACGGGGATTCGAGGTTCCCAAAAGCAGCGCCGAAGAGATCGTGCAGCGTGCGCTCGACGGGCTGGAGGCGGGCGCCGACGAGGTGTTGGCCGATGTCCTCACTCAGCAAGTCAGGCAAGGCCTGACTGCGCCACGCCCCGTCTACCTTCCCCAGGCTCATTGAGCTCAAGCCCTCTGGAGACCCACCATGAAACAGATACTCAAATTGACCCTGCTGGGCATGGCCCTGTCGACATCGTTCCTGACGTCAACGGCTGTCGCGGCAGAACCTGTCCGCATGGAGGCAGCCGAAAGCCGGCCATCCACGGGGCAAGCCTCTGATGTCACTTGGAAGAACGTCCCAACCCAAACCATCTCGGCTGGCGGCGTTAATTTTGCGTACCGAGAGTTGGGCAAGCAAAACGGCGGAACCCCTGTGGTGTTCCTGGTCCATCTGGCAGCGGTCCTGGACAACTGGGACCCTCGGGTCATGGATGGCATCGCGGCCAAGCACCACGTCATCGCCTTCGACAACCGCGGTATCGGCGCATCCAGTGGCACACCGTCGAATTCGATGGAGCAGATGTCCGACGATGCGGTTGCTTTCATCAAGGCCATGGGGCTGCAGCAGGTGGACCTGCTGGGCTTTTCGATGGGGGGCATGGTTGCCCAGGAAATCGCGCTGAAGGAGCCGCAACTTGTGCGCAAGATGGTGCTCGCAGGCACGGGCCCGGCTGGTGGAGAAGGCATCAGTTCGGTGGCGTGGGTGACCTTCTACGACATGCTGCGGGGTCTCTTGACGGGCCAGGATGCCAAGCAGTTCTTGTTCTTCACGCGCACGCCTGCTGGCATCGAAGCCGGCAAGGCCTTTCTGGAGCGCTTGAAGGCGCGCACACAGGAGCGCGACAAGGAGATCACCGTGAGCGCCTTCATGGCCCAGTTGCGGGCCTTGCACGCCTGGGGGAACAAAACGCCCGCCGATCTCTCCGTGATCAAGCAGCCGGTGCTGGTGGTCAATGGTGACGATGACCGGATGGTCCCCACGGCCAACTCACATGATCTGGCGAGGCGCTTGCCGAACAGCCAACTGATCATCTATCCCGATGCCGGTCATGGTGGCCTCTTCCAGTTCCATGCCGAGTTCGTGCACAGCACGCTCGAATTTCTGTCCCGCTGAGGGCGCTGACGAAGCGCTTCAACCTCACACAGGAGAACGATTTGAAGACCTACACTTCCAATTTGAAAGGCAAGCGCGCGCTGGTAACCGGTGCATCCAGCGGCATTGGAGCAGCCATCGCGCGTGAACTCGCGACACTTGGCGTTGACCTCGTGTTGACGGCGCGGCGTCGCGATGCACTCGAAGCGGTCGCCGCCACCTGCAAGGGCGTGAAGGTCGAGATCGTTACCGCCGATCTCGGTCAACCCGATGCCGCGCGCACGCTGTGGGATGCGGCGCTTGTCAATGGCCCGATCGACATCCTGATCAACAACGCCGGGTTCGGCTATTTCCGCCGATTCGACGAAGTCGACTGGGCACGCGACGCGGAACTCATCCAGCTCAATATGACCTCGCTCGTGGCGCTTGCGCGGTGCTTTGTCGATACGCGCAAGGCCAAGACCGGGCCTGCGTACATGGTGAACATTGCTTCGACGGGCGCGTACCAGTCCGTGCCCAACATGGCCTTGTATGCAGCATCGAAGGCCTTCGTGCGCAATTTCAGCGAGGCACTCCATGACGAGCACCAAGGCACGCCCTTGTCGGTGACCTGTGTCTGCCCTGGCGGCACCGAAACCGCGTTCCACGCCGCGTCTGGTGGTGGCGACTATTCATGGATCGCCAATGTCTCGACCAAGCGCCCCGAGTTCGTGGCACATGCCGCGATCCTCGCGATGCTGCGTGGCCAACGCACCGTGGTGCCCGGCCTGTTCAACCAGTTGTCCACCTTCGGTGTGCGCTTGCTGACGCGGCGATTCGCGTCACGGGTGGCTACCCAGGTGCTCGGCCAGCCCAGGTTTGAACTGCCTGCGCGCAGCACAACTTGAACGCCCATCTCGTCTCTATTCAATGAAAGACGTCAACATGAGCGATACCCACCTCACCGCCGCCACCCGCTTCGTCGAAGTCAATGGCGACCAGTTCGCCTATCGCCGCTGGGGCCATACCGAGACAGACCAGCCGCCGCTGTTTTTCCTCCAGCACTTCCGTGGGGGCATGGACCATTGGGACCCGTTCATGACCGATGGCTTGGCCGCCGGGCGCGAGGTGATCTTGTTCAACGGTCGGGGCGTGGCCTCTTCCGCTGGCGCGCCACGCACCCGTATCGAGGACATGGCCGACGACGCGGCGGCGGTGATCCGCACCTTGGGGATTCACAAGGTGGATGTGTTGGGTTTTTCTCTGGGTGGGTTTCAGGCCCAAGACCTGACACGGCGCCATCCTGACCTGGTTCGCAAGCTCATGCTGCTCGGCACGGGTCCACGCGGCGGCAACCCCGAATCCGATCCGGGGGTGCTGGAGGCTGCACCGCGCCCCGTGCCCACCCTCGACGACTTCCTGTTCCTGTTCTTTGGCCGTTCCGAGGGCGCGAAACAGGCTGGGCATGAATTCTGGGAGCGCCGTCACCAACGCGTGGACCAGGACCCACCGAGCTCGCCAGCCGTGATACAGGCGCAGATCGAAGCCAACATGTACTACCTGGCCAAGCTGGACCCCAAGGCGCCATTCGCCCACCTGCGCGAGATCCAGCAGCCAACGTTCATTCTGAATGGCGTGAACGACGTGATGATTCCGACCATCAACTCCTGGCACATGGCCCAGAACATCCCGAACGCGCAACTGTTCATCTATCCGGATGCCGGTCACGCCGCCCAGTTCCAGTACCCAGAGCGCTTCCTGAAGCATGCCGTTCAGTTCCTGGGCGAATAGGGCATCAGCGCATCAGTGAGTAGCGCGACACCCACTTGAAGAAAGCCATATCACCATGCTGAAGTTCAGATTCCTGTTGTGGGCCTTGACGAAACTGCTGCAGCGAGCGGTCAAGAAGAACGCCGCGTGCGCCAGGTACATCCATGAAAAGAGGCTGGTGTTTCAGATACAGACGGCCGACGGTACAGGCCGCCACTTCTCCATTGCAGACGGCAAGGTGAGGTCAAGCGCGGGGCTCACGCCAAACCCAAGCTTCACCATGACGTTCAGAAATGCGCAGAGAGGATTTGCCGTCTTGTCAGCCAAAGAAGGAACAGACGCCTTTCTATCGTCCTTGCGCGATCAGGATCTGGTGATCCGTGGTGACTTCGTCGAGGTGATGTGGTTTCAGGGGCTGACAGCGTATCTGCAAGCTGACAAGGCGCTGGATCCACATTGATCATTGATCATTGATCTGACATGGTGGCCGCCATCTCTTGGCGGTGCTCGCGCAACAGCTGGATGGCCCGATCGGCCAGAGGCGACACATACCCGCGTCCCATGAAGATCGCGATTTGTCGCTGCAGGATGGATCCAGGTAGTGGCTTCATCACCAGGCCGTGTGGCAGGTTATGCAAGGGCGTGCTCGTGGGGATCAAGGTCACCAATCGCGACGTGGCCGTTGCAAACAGCAGCGCCTCCAGCGTGTCGGCCTCCACGACGACCCGTGGCGACCTCAGCCCAAGCGCGCGCAGGGCTTTCTCTGCGACTTGGCGTGCAGGCTCCTCGGGCCCGGGCGCTGCGACGTCCAGCCCCTCAAGATCGGCCGCCGTCACATCCTTCTGCGCGGCCAATGGGTGATCCTGGCTGTACACCAGCGCAAAACCTTCTTCGTAGAGCACCTCTTGCGCCAAGTCATCGGGCGGGTTGGGAGGGACAGGCCCGACGGCGAAACTCAGCTCCTGCTGCCGCAGCCGTGCGAAGAGCTCGTCGCCGAAGGCGGTCGTGATCTTCAAAACTGCGGCAGGCCGTTCGCGTCGCAACCTGGGGAAAAGCGCGCCCAATACGAAATGTGACGTGGCCGGCGTCATACCCAGGCGAAGCAGTCCTGCATGACCGCCGCCTATATCGCGAGCAGCCTGCAAGCCGTCCTCAAGATTCGCGGCTGCCAGACAAGCGCGTTCATAAAGCGCTCGGCCAGCGTCTGTGAGCGCCATGCCTCGCGGCAAGCGCGTGAACAGCTGCGTGCCGGACTGCCGTTCAAGGCGAGCGATGGCCTTGCTGAGCGCAGGCTGACTCAGTCCGAGCGCTTCAGCCGCGCGACCGATCCCACTGGCCCGGGCAACTTCTATGAAGTACAAGACGTCCGTCGACAGCATGACATGCGTCCAGGTTATGGAAGATCATTGTTTCAGGTATTTGATGTTATGTCAGAAAGAAGAGATGCTTGCTCATCTACCGTTTGGGAGTCCCCATGAAACACTTCGCATCTTTCCGTGAGTTCTATTCCTTCTACCTCATACAACATGCAAACAGCACCTGTCGCTATTTGCATGTCGTGGGCTCACTTCTGGGGTTGGCGATGGCGATTTACGCCATCCTGACGACGATGTGGTGGTTGGTTCCCGCCGGCGTCGTGGTGGGATATGCCTTTTCATGGACCGGCCACTTTGTCTTTGAGAAAAACAAGCCTGCGACCTTCAACTGGCCCTGGTACAGCTTCTTGGGTGATTGGGTGATGGCGTGGGAAACCATCACCGGGCATCGGCCAACATCATTGACATCGTCCAACAAAGCCCATTGACGGGCATTGTTGGGGCAACTTGCGCAAACGCCTGGATGTGCCGGCTGGTTCTCCGGGCACCGCTCTCAGGTCAGCGACACCGACGGCACTGCTTGGGCTTGCAGCTCGCCAGGTCCAGATGGCTTCATCCAGACCATGTACAGCGCTGGCACGAACACCAGTGTCAGCACTGTGGCGGCAATGAGCCCGCCCATGATGGCCATCGCCATCGGTCCCCAGAAGATGCTGCCGGTCAAGGGCACCATGGCGAGCACCGCAGCGGCGGCCGTCAGCACCACCGGGCGTGAGCGACGCACCGTCGCTTCGACCACGGCCTGCGCCTGCGGCATGCCCGAGGCAATGTCGCTGTCGATCTGGTCCACGAGGATCACGGCATTGCGCATGATCATGCCGCCGAGCGCGATCACGCCCAGCAAGGCCACGAAGCCAAAGGGCGCGTTGAAGATCAGCAGGGCCGGCACCACGCCGATGAGCCCCAGCGGTGCGGTCATGAACACCATCCACATCCGGGCGAAGCTCTGCAACTGCACCATCAGGATCAGCAGCATGACCACCAGCATCAGCGGGAAGACAGCGAACAGAGCCACGTTGGATTTGTCGCTTTCTTCGATGGCGCCGCCTTGCTCGATGCGGTAGCCGGGTGGCAGCTTGTCGATGATCGGCTTGAGCGACGGCCAGATCTTCATCGTGGCCGACGGACCCTGCACGCCATCACGCACATCGCTACGCACGGTGAGCACCATGTCGCGGTTGCGACGCCACAGCACGGGCTCCTCGAAGGTGGGCACCAGCGTGGCCACCTGCGACAAGGGCACCACGGCGCCGCTGCGGGTGAACAGGCTCACGTCGCCCAGTTGCTCTAGTGCCAGCCTCTCTTTGGGGGCGGCGCGCACGGTCACGTCGATCAAGTCTTCGCCACGACGAATCTGCGTGGCGGGCGCCCCGCTCAGCACAGTCTGCATCATGGCTGAGACATCGGCGCTGGTGATGCCCAGCAGGCGCGCCTTGTCCTGGTCAAGCTGCACGCGCAAGGACCTCACCTGTTCGTTCCAGTCGAGCTGGGTGTCACGCACCAGGGGGCTCTGCCGCACGGCATCGCGCACCTGGTAGGCGATCTCGCGGACCTTGGCCGTGTCCGGGCCCACCACGCGGAACTGCACCGGGAAGCCAACGGGCGGGCCGAACTCGAAGCGCGTGACGCGCCCCCGCAGGTCAGGGAAGGCCCGCTCGGCGGCGAACAGGTCGAGCAGACGGCGACGCACAGCTTCACGATCGGCCACATTGGCCGTCTTGATGACGATCTGCGCGTAGCTCGGGTTGGGCAGCTCGATGGGCAGCGACAGGAAGAAGCGCGGCGCTCCGGCGCCCGTGTAGGCGCTGAAGTGCTGGACCTGAGCGTCGCTTTTGAGCACCTGCTCGAAACGCTTGACCTGGGCCTCGGTGGCCGTGAATGATGCGCCTTCGCGCAAGCGCAGGTCGACGATGAGTTCCAGGCGCGAGGCAGTCGGGAAGAACTGCTGCTGCACCAGGCCCATGCCGGCGATCGCGGCGACGAAGAGCAAGGCCGTCGTGGCCAGCACCATCACGCGGTGTGCCATGCACCACTGCAACAGGCGGCGCAAGCGTTGGTAGAGCGGGGTCGCATAGAGGTCCTGCCCCTCGCCACCGTGCGCCTTCATGGTCTTGGGCAGGAGCACGATGCCCAGGTAGGGCGTGAACACCACGGCCACGAACCACGATGCGATCAGGGCCACGCCCACCACCCAGAAGATGCCGCCCGCGTACTCGCCGCTGATCGACTTGGCAAAGCCCACCGGCATGAAGCCGGCCACCGTAACCAGGGTGCCGGTCAGCATGGGGAACGCGGTGGACGTGTAGGCGAAGGTCGCTGCGCTGACGCGGTCCCAGCCCTGCTCGATCTTCACGACCATCATCTCGACGGCGATGATGGCGTCATCCACCAGCAGGCCCAGGGCAATGATCAGCGCGCCCAGCGAGATGCGGTCCAGGCTCCAGCCTGCAGCCAGCATCACGATGGCCACAATGGCCAGCACCAAGGGCACGGACGCGGCCACCACGATGCCCGTGCGCCAGCCCAGAAAGAGGAAACACACGGCCAGCACGATGGCCAGGGCCTCCAGGAAGGATCGCTCGAACTCCCACACGGACTCTTCGACGATGTTGGGCTGGTCGGCCACCTTGTCCACCACCACGCCCAAGGGCAGGCTGGCCTTGAGCGTCTGCATGTGCGATTCAAGCTCGCGGCCGAGCGTCAGGATGTTGCCGTGTCGGTCGAAGGTGATGGCGAGCATCAGCACCGGCTTGCCGTCATGCCGCACGGTGAACGAGGGAGGATCTTCCAGGCCCGATGTGACCTTGGCCACATCGCCCAGGCGCAGCAGCTTGCCACCAGCGGTGATGGACACATTGGCCACGTCGCGCGCATCGCGCAGGGTGCCATCGACCCGCACGAACACCTGGTCGTTGCGGCCCTCGGTTGCCCCTGAGGGACTGACCATGTTCTGGCGCACCAGCGCCTCGATCACGGTCTGGGGGCTGATGCCCAGAGAGGCCAGGCGCTGGCTCGAGAACTCGACGTGGACCTTCTCGGTCTGCCGCCCGAACACGTCAACCTTGATCACGCCTGGCTGAGCCTGCACCTGCCGCTTGATGTCTTCTGTCAGCACCTGCAGTTCGGGCCAGCTCAGGTCAGGGGCGCTGATGGCGTACATCACGCTGTAGACATCGCTGAACTCGTCATTGAAGATGGGCCCCAGGACGCCTTCGGGGAACTGTTGACGAACATCGCCGATCTTCTTGCGGGCCTGGTACCAGGCCCTCTCCAGTTCGGCCTTGGACGTGCCGCCCTTCATCCACAGGTTGACCGCGCCATAACCCTGGCGCGAGAAGCTGCGGATGAAGTCGACGCCTTCGATCTTTTGCAGTTCGCGCTCCATGCGGTTGAGCACTTGGTCCTGCACCTGCTGGGCCGAGGCGCCCGGCCAGGCCACCACGGCCGTCATCGTGGGCACCATGAACTGAGGGTCCTCCAGCCGGCCCAGCCGCGTGAAGGCGAAGACCCCCACCAGCAGGCTGCCGATGATCATGAACAGCACCATGGCCCGGTGCGTGACGGCCCACTCGGAGAGATTGAAGGACTTCATCACAGGCTCCCGGGGCGCATGACGGCCTGCACCTTCATGCCCGCATCGAGCTTCTGCGCGCCCGCTGATACCACCAGCGCACCGTCGGGCAAGCCGGTCACACGCACCTGGTCGGTGGATTGCGACCGCAGCGTCACGGTTTGCAGCGTCAAGGTGCCCGCCTTGTCATTGACCAGCCAGACCGACGGGGTCTTGTTGGTCGTGAGCAGTGCGCCCGATGGCAGTTGAGCTGATGGCGCGGCGTCTTTTCCTGCCAGTTGTACATTGGCCGTCACGCCCATGCGCAGCCCGGGCGGTGGTGAGGCCATGGTGTAGCGCGCCCGAAACGTGCGGGTCTGCGCCGAGGCACTGGGGGCCAGTTCACGCAGCTTGAGCTTCACCGGATCCGGTATGCCAGCGATGTGTGCCTGGGCCACTTGCTCGCGTAAACCTGTGGCCAGCGCCTCGGGCGCATCGACCAGGACTTCCAGCTCGCCGGGCTTGGCCAGCACCACCACGGGCTGCCCTTCGGCCACCATCTGCCCCACCTCGATCAGCGAGCCGGTCACTACGCCATCGAAGGGGGCCGTGAGCACCGCATAGCCCGTCCTGTTGCGCAGCGCCTCCAGTTGCCGTTCGGCCTGCACGAGGCGTGCGGCGGCGGCATCCGAGCGGGCCTGCTGCCGCTCATGGTCGGCAGCGCCAACGGAGCCATCAAGCAGCAGGCGCTTGAAGCGCGCCGCATCGCTGGCCGCCTGAGTGGCGTCCACCTGGGCCGCACGCAGTTGCTCGGCAGCGGCGTCTGCAGCCAGTTGGTAGTCGGTCGCGTCGATGCGCGCCAGTGCTTGGCCGGCACGCACGGCCTGGCCGATCTCCACCAGGCGGGCCGTGACCTTGCCCCCGGCTCGGAAGGCCAGATCGCTCTCGATGCGCGGGCGGACGGTGCCGCTCAGGATCCGCACGTCTTCGCCCTGATCATTGTGAACGGGCGTGACGTAGACCGCCGGGATCGAGGGCGCTTTTTGAGTGGCAGGCGAGCAGGCGGTGAGAAGCGCCAGGCCGCTGATGACCAGGCCAGCGCGGGCCAGGGTATGGGCGAACTTCATCAATCGAAAGTCAGAGGAATCCATCATGGCAAGCTTTCAGGAGCAGGGCTGGAGGGCGATGTGCTGGTCGTGGCGGGGGAGGGCGTGTCCTGCCATCCACCTCCCAGGGCCGTGGCCAGTTGGACGGTGTTCAGCGCCAACTGGGCCTGGCCATCAATGGCCGACAGCTCAGCGGCGAGCACGGCACGCTGCGCATCGAGCAGTTGCAACAGATCAATCTGGCCCTCGCGGTAGAGCGATTCGGCATGACGCAGGCCCGTGCGCCGTTGCTGGGTGGTGGCGTCCAGGGCGGCTGAGCGATCTCGCTCCTGGGCCAGGGCCACCAGGCTGTCGTCGACGTCCTTGACGGCGCCGAGCACGGCCTTCTCGTACTGCAAAGTGGCCATGCGCTCTTTGGCGGACTGCCGCTCAACGGCCGCGCGCAAGCGACCCGCGTCGAACAGCGGCATCGTGAACGCCAGCGCCGCGGTGCTGTACCGCACGGGTGACAGGTCCAGCGCATTGAGGCGCAATTCCTCGCGCCCGAACGCCGCTGCCAGGAAGAACTTGGGCCACCGGTTGGCTTGGGCCTCGCGCAGGCGGGCGGCCTCGGCCATGAACTGTTTTTGCGCCACGCGCAGATCGGGGCGCCGCATCAACAGATCGACAGGCTGCCTGGCCGACAAGCGTGGCGGGGTGGGCAGCCATGGCGCGGTGGCGGCATTCAACTCGGGCAATGGCTGGTTGGGATTGGCGCCCACCAGCACGGCCAACTGGGTCTCGGTCACGGCGACCAGGGTCCGCAAGGGGGGAAGCTGTGCGGCGAGAGATTGCACCTCACCGGCGGCCCGAGCCACGTCAAAGCGGCTGGCAAGTCCTCCTGCCTCCCTGCTGCGAGTCAGCCGTTCGGTGTCACCTTGAGCCTTCAGCAGGGCATCGAGTTTGGCCAGCCGCAGCCGCGCGCTTTGCCACACGATGTACTGCCGAGCCACTTCGCTGCTCACCAGCCAGCGCGCGGCGTCCAAGCCCTCTTCGGCGGTCAACGCATCCAGTTCGGCGGCATCGGCGCCGGCGCGCGCGGCACCGAACACGTCAAGCTCCCATCCCAGGTCCAGTGCACCCCGATAGGCCCGCGTGTCAGGCTTGCCTTGCTTGACCTGATCGGGCAGCCCGCTGCGCTCGTCGGAGGCCGACCCGGTGAGCGATACGGTCGGCCAGAGCCTCGACGCCATCGCTGTTTGCCCCGCGCGAGCTTGCCGCACGCGCTGCACGGCGATGCGGACATCGTGGTTGGCCGATTGGGCGCGCTGAACCAGGGCCATGAGCGCGGCGTCGTCAAAGCCTCGCCACCAGCTTGCATCGTCCGGGGGCGTTGGGCCCGGCGCCTGCCGGAAGGTCGCGTCTTCGGTGGCCGACACATTGGGCGGCTCAGGTTGGGGCGAGGCACAAGCCGACAGCAGTACAGCCAGGCACACGGCTAGCAAGCGCGGAATTTGCTGGAGCCGCGATGGCGGAAATGACATGATTTCGCTTCGTTGGTTGACAGTGTCTACCATTTTGCTTTAAAAGGTAGACACTGTCAACAAAGAGTCTTTGAGTGCTAGCCTCGTGCCTCGGATCTCATCGCTAAACTCATCCATATGCCCAAGAAGACCCCATTGCCTGCGGCGCCCCTCGACCTGCGCGAGGCGTGCGTCATCGCCGCTCAAGAAGTCATCGCCGAAAAAGGTGTGGAGAACCTGAGCCTGCGGGATGTGGCTCGCAAGTTGGGTGTTTCACACCAGGCGCCTTACAAGCACTATCCCAGCCGCGACCATCTGCTGGCTGAAGTGATGCGACGCTGTTTCCAGAGGTTTGCCGAGCACCTCGATGCGCGAGGACAATTCGACAAGCCACAAGAGGATCTGGCAGCGCTTGGGCGCCAGTACCTCAGCTATGCAAGGGATCACGCCCTGGAATACCGGCTGATGTTCGATACCCAGTGGCCAGAATCAGCGGAGCACCCCGACCTCATCAGAGACGCAGTTCACACATACGACATCCTGCGCAAGGTGTTGCGCCGACTGCATGGCGACACTGCGGCCGCGAGCGACAGAGTGGACCTGGATGCCCTCTTTATTTGGTCTACCGTGCATGGCATGGCTGGCGTGTTGAATGGCAACTGCATCGACAAGTTGAATCTGAAGCGCAGGGTCCTCGAGCAGGCCATCGAACACGCCATCGTGATGGTGGAGCTCGGTTTATCGCGCTCTCAGATGCAGGCGGATGGATGACGCTCACGTCCAAGCCAGCGGCGCAAGGCCTAGAACCTGGCGGGGAGCCGCCCCGATTCCGATCCGGGTATGCTGAAAGCGCCACCGCTCCCGTGCAGATGGAGCCTGCCTGTAGACGCGCCGCCAAACGACCGCCATGTTGCCAATACCGTGAACTCGGTGTTGTATCGGCCAATCCCAGCAATCGCTGCAGAGCAGTCCCCCATGTGGCGCAACCGAACTGCCGCTTCGGATCGGTAGTTGAATTACGTGGCGCTATGTCCTCGTTGGGGCGCCAAGGTCAGGTGCCGGGGAACGTGGCCATGTATTCCCGGAGAACGCCACATTGGGAGCCGAAGCGCTGGTCGCTTTCGCAAAGTTCAAGAATGAACGAACAAATGGTTCCGACATGAATGAGCAAAACGTCGGTATGGAACCGGCTCGCGCCAAGTTACTTTGCGGGCCCCTTTTAGAGGGGGTGAGCTGCGTGCATTCGTCGATATGCTCGTGCCATGGATACATTCGCACCGATGCGCCACGATGACCGCCCCACGCCTGCCGAATGGCGTGTCTTTGGGGCGCGTCTGCTTCAGGCTGCGGGCCTGGGCTCGCTTGGGGCGGGCGTCATATTTTTCGTCGCCGCCAATTGGCATGCCTGGGGCCTCGCCGGCCGTTTCGGACTGTTGGAGGCCGGGCTGATGCTTTGCGTCGTTGTTGCGCTGTGGCAGCCGCCCCCTTTGCGCGCTGGCCAGGCTGCGCTGTTGCTTGCAACGCTCTTGACTGGCGCGTTGCTTGCGCTGTTCGGCCAAAGCTACCAGACCGGTGCAGACGTCCACGAGCTTTTCTTCACCTGGGCGCTGCTCGCGCTGCCCTTTGCTGTCGCAGCGCTGTCAGGTGCCGTCTGGGCCGTTTGGTGGGTTGTGCTCAATGTCGGCCTGGCCTTGCTGTGCAACAGGCTGGCGCTCGGGCACTTCTTTTGGCTGGTTCTCGACGACTGGAGCCGTGACCCCGCCACATTACTCATGCTGGCGTGCCTGGTGAACCTGCTTGGCGCCGGCTTCTTCCAGATGCTCAGGCACTCGCGCTTTGTAGAGGCAACGCCGTTGTGGTTGGTCCGTTTTCTGCTGAGCATCGGTTTGGGCTACGGCGTCGCGGCGTCCTTGCCGCACATGACTGACCACAGCGGGGGCGTCGTCGGTTTGTACGCGCTGATCTCGATCGGGATTGCCGGCGCAACCCTGGCTCGCCATCGGGATGTCTTCCCGCTCACCGTACTTGCCGGTTGCTGGATCACGATATCCACGGCTTGGCTCGCACACTCGATGCGACTGGATGACATCGGCCAAACCTTCATCCTCGCGGTCTGGGTGGTCAGCAGCTCCGCTGCGGCTGGCAAGCTGCTGATCCACTTGGTGCATCAATGGCGTGGTTCAACTGAAGACGGAGTAGCGTCATGAGCGCTCTCGCAACCAAGAAGGCGGCGTCTAACCGACCTCTGGCGATCAGTCTGCTGCTCGGTGTCAGCGGCTGGGTCGCTGGCGGTTTCACCTTGATGCTCGTGGAACTGATGTTCCGCCCGGCCACCAGCGGCCACGAGGCCTTCTCCGGTTTGCTCCTGCTGGGCATGGCTTGGGGGCTATTCAAGACCGATCGCGATGGTGAGCGGGTCTTCATCGCCCAACTTGCACTGGCGTTGTCGATCGCCGGGCAATGCCTTGTGCTGTTTGCCATGACAAAAAATGCACACGGCATCGGCCCCATCGCCAGTGCCGCGCTGTTACTGCAAGTCGCACTGGCACTTGTGATGCCGAACCGTCTGCACCGCACACTGTCTACGTTCTTCGCCCTGGTCGCATGGGCGCTCACCGTGCGCTTTGTATTGTTCGGTGAGCCTGAAGACTGGTACCGCAGTGGCTCGCCGTACAGCGCTTCGCTGCCAGCAGCACTCGCGGGTTGGATGCTGGCCTGGGGGCCTGTGGCCACCATCCTCTGGTTGGTGATCCGCAGAGAGGCGATGTGGGCTGGGCGCAGTTGGGCCCCTGCGTTGTCCTCGATCGTCACGGGGCTGATCGGTGGCCTCGCCTTTGCCACGCTCGCTTCGCACCCGTTCGAGTCGTTCCGCTGGTTCGGTGGGGGAGGGGCAAACCTTGGCTACCTTGCGTTGTGGCCGCTCCTCTCGGCGCTGGCCTCACTCGGTGCGCTGGCTGTGGCCTTTGAGCTCCGCCGGCGCGGGCTGATGGCCCTGTGCGCGGTCGCGGCGCTGCTTCACGTCGGCCACTTTTACTACGCGCTTGGCACGAGCCTGCTGGTCAAGTCGTTGTTGATGTTGATGATGGGGGCCGCGTTCCTCGCCGTGGCTCATGTCTTGCGCTCGAAGGAGGCCGCATGAAGTCGGTGGGATGGCGTGGGCTGATCGTGTTGGGGGTGCTGCTCGTGCTCGGCACAGTCAATGTCGCCATTGTTGGCAAGGAGCGCACCAAGCGTGACGGTGAGATTGTCTACTTGCCGCTGGCGCCGGTCGATCCTCGGTCTCTCGTTCAGGGCGACTACATGGCGTTGCGCTTCGCCATGGCGGATGAAATTGAACGCCGCAACACGGTTGAAAAGCGCCTCCTGCGCAACGGCGAGGTGGCCTTTGCTTGGGTCAAGCTTGACGATCGGCGAATCGCCTCCCTAAGCGATGATCCCGCTGTGGCCTCGATCAAGTTCCGCTACCGCATCCGCAACGGTCACGTTTGGCTTGGCACCAACGCCTTCTTCTTTGAAGAAGGCACGGGGGAGCGTTTTCGTGGTGCGACTTACGGCGAATTTCGCGTTGATCGCAAGTCGGGTGAGGCTGTGCTGGTCGGCTTGCGTAGCGACACGCTCACGGCGCTGTAAGCCACTGTGCCGCGCGGTGCGGAGGTGTCGATGGGCACCTGCGTGCGCCCCCATGCTCGTCACCGAAACGCTCACCCATCGCCTCCCCCTTGGCATCCCCCATCGAAACGCGAGCGTGCCCTGCAACGGGTGATGGCGCGCAGGCGGGGTCATTTCTAAAGTTCCTTCAGCAGTGGGGCGCACCGCCCACGCTGGTCGCCCTGGGCGGTCAGCCTTTTCACACACTTGAAGGAGCCCGCCATGGCCAATGCCATTCCCCATGTGCCTTTGACGCCGCTGGGCGCCGAGCCCGCGTTTGCCGACATGGCCGCCGCTGTTCAGGCCACGGTCAGGCGCTTTGCCCAGGAGGTTCTTCGCCCGGTCGGGCGCCAGCTTGATCGCCTGAGCCCCGACGAAGTCATTGCCTCTGGCTCGCCCTTGTGGCCCGTGTACCGGCAGTTCGCCGAGCTGGGCTTTGGCATCGACACCTTGTTGTCCCTGCCGCCGGCCGAGCGTGCCCGCATCATGGGCATCCTGTTCGAGGAGCTGGGCTGGGGTGACGCCGGGCTGGCCATCTCCATAGGGGCCGGGCTGATACCGGCCATGATCAGTGCCTTGCTGGGCAATGGCTTTTGTCGCGGTATCGCCAGCGATGACAAGCTGGGCTGCTGGATGATCACGGAGCCGGACCATGGCACCGACATGCTGGACCCCAACCGGATGATCTTTCACCCGCAGGGCAGCTACGGCCGGCCCAACTGTGTCGTGACCATCGAGGACGATGGCCTGGTGATCAAGGGGCAGAAGGCGGCCTGGGTCTCCAACGGCACGATCGCGCAGGTGGGCATCCTGTATGCGGCGGCCGACACGGGCCATGGCCCCGATGCGCAGCATGGCGCCGTGGTCATCGTGCCGATGGACACCCCGGGCATCACGCGGGGCAAGCCGCTGGACAAGATGGGGCAGCGGGCGCTCAACCAGGGCGAGGTCTATTTCGACAATGTGCGCTTGCCCAAGGCGCATTTGCTGGCGGGCCCTGAGCAGTATCAGCAGGCCACCTACCTCGTGCACACCTTGGCCAATGGCCTGATGTCGGCCGTCTTCACCGGTTGTGCGCGCTCGGCTTACGACCTGGCCTTGGCTTATGCGCATGAGCGCAAGGCCGGGGGCGTGCCCATCATCCGGCACCAGTCGGTGGCGCAGCGCTTGTTCCACATGTTCCGCAAGGTGGAGGCCTCATGCGCCTTGTCGCGCAGGGTGCTGCACTACAACTTTGATGCGCCCGAGATGGCACTTCATGCGGCCATGGCGGCGAAGGTGACGGCCACGCAGACCGCGTTCGAGATGGCCAGCGAGTCGGTGCAGATGCACGGCGGCAACGGCATGGCCCGTGACTACCCGGTGGAAAAGATGTTCCGTGATGCGCGTGCCTCGCTGATCGAGGACGGCTGCAACGAGATCCTGGCCATCAAGGGTGGGTATTACCTCGCCCAGCCCGAACTGCTCTGAGGGCGCATACACGCCTTCTCATCACCCAACGGAGACATCGATCATGGCAACTTCATATCAGGTCGTGGTGTATGGCGCCAGCGGCTACACCGGCAAGCTCGTGGCATGGAAGCTGGCCAAGCGCGACATCCCCTTCATCGCCGCTGGGCGCAATGCCGAGCGCTTGCAGGCCGAGATGGCAGCGATCCCCGAGCTGGCCGGCCACGATTACCAGTGCGTCGGCGTGCAGCATGACCTGGCCTCGCTGACGGCGCTGTTCAAGGGCAAGCAGGTGGTGCTCAACATCGTCGGCCCCTTCATGCAACTGGGCCAGCCGGTGGTGCAGGCAGCGCTGGAGGCCGGTTGCCACTACTTCGATACCACCGGTGAGACGGACTGGATGCTGTACCTGAAGCAGGAGTACGCGGCGGCCTTTGCCAGCAAGGAGCTCGCGCTGTGCCCCGCCAATTCGTACATGTGGACCGAGGGCGCGATCGCCGCCGAGATCGCGCTGGAAACGCCGGGTATCGACACCCTGGACCTGCTGTACTACGGGGACTCCCAGATCAGCGTGGCCTCCACCATGTCCTTCCTGCGGATGTGCACCAAACCCATGTACCACCTCAAGGGCGGGCAACTGGTTCAGTGGCCCTGGGCGACCACCTATGACGTGGCTGTGCCGGGTGTGCACCGGATACTGAAGGCCATGCCTTGGGGCGGCGCGGGGGAGCCCGTCTGGTATCAGGGCGATGCCCGCGTTCGGAACTGCTCGGTGCTGTTCGCCCTGGGCAACCAGGAGATGTTCATGCAGATCGCGGGCCTGCTGCAGCAGTTTGAAGCCGAGCACCGCCACCTGGATGCCGCGGCGCAAGAGGCGGTGACCAACGCGATCGGCCAGCAGGTGACGCAAGTGGAGCCGCCGCGCGAAACACCGGAAGTCCACCGCGCGCAGGTCTCGTGCCTGGCGCGGGGCTACACGCAGTCGGTGAGCGTGGTGCTGCGTGGCAGTTGCGCGTATTCGCAGACTGGGGTCTTCGCGGCAGAGGCCGCCATACGCGTGTTGCACAGGCAGCTCAAGGCCGTTGGCTTCGGCTCGGGTGCGGCCATTCTGGGGGCACGCCAGCTGCTGGCTGCGCAGGCCGACGAAGGTTATCTCTCGTACGAGATCACACCTCATTGAGATGGGAGATGGCCATGAGCCCAATCTATGTGGCCGGGGTGGGCATGACCCCCTTTGACAAGCACCCCTCATCGAGCATCAAGGACCTGACGCGCCAGGCTGTTGAAGCCGCGCTGCGTGATGCCGGTTGCGACAAGGCCCAGGTGCAGGCCGCGTACTTTGCCAATGCCACGCAAGGGCACATGGACGGGCAGCACATGATCCGCGGGCAGCTGGCCCTGCGTGCCATGGGCTTGGAAGGCATCCCGGTGGTGAACGTCGAGAACGCGTGTGCCAGCGCGAGCACGGCTTTTTACCTCGCGCTCAACCATGTCCGCTCGGGTGCGGCCGACATCGTGCTGGTGGTGGGTGCTGAAAAGATGGTTGCCGATGACAAGGCCCGCATGTTTGCCGCCTTCGATGGCGCCTGGGATGTGCACGACACGGAGGCGGCCAAGGCCCGGCTGCTGCAGATGGGGCAGGGCGTGAGCGTGCCGCCGGGCAGCCAGTCCACCCGGCCTTACAGCGTGTTCATGGACATCTATGCCGCCATGGGGCGCATGCACATGCGCGAGTTCGGCACCACGCAGCGGCAGTTCGCCGCCGTCGCGGCCAAGAACCATGCGCATTCGGTGCACAACCCCCTGGCCCAGTATCGCGAGGCGTGCAGCATCGAGCAGGTGCTGGCCGCGCCGCCGATCAGCTACCCACTGACGCTGCCCATGTGCTCGCCGGTGAGCGATGGGGCCGCTGCGGCGCTGGTCTGCAGCGAAACCGGCTTGAAGGCGCTGCAGGGCTCGCAAGGCCGCGCCATGCGCGTGCTGGCCTGTGTGCTGCAGACGGGCAGCGAGCGCGCCCCGGCAGACCTGGCGCACCACCTGGTCCGCATTGCTGCAGAGAAACTGTACGCACAAGCGGGCATCGGGCCGCAAGACGTGAGCGTGGCCGAGGTGCATGACGCCACGGCGATTGGCGAAGTCCTGCAGTCCGAGTTGCTGGGGCTGGTGCCCATGGGGCAGGGCGGGCCGGCGGCAGAGCGCGGTGAGACGGCGATCGGGGGGCGCATCCCGATCAACCCGTCGGGGGGGCTCGAATCCAAGGGGCATCCCATTGGTGCGACCGGGCTGGCTCAGCTCTTTGAGCTGGTCACGCAATTGCGTGGCGAGGCGGGCGCACGGCAGGTGCCGCAGGCGCGCATCGCCTTGGCCGAAAACGGCGGCGGCTTGGCAGGGGTGGAAGAGGCGGTGGCCTGCCTGACCCTGCTGGGGCGATGAGCCTGCGAACCAAGAAGGCAAGGGAGCACCAGCATGACGACAGCAACAGCCCTGCACCTGGCCGCCCTGGTGGCCCAGCGTGCGGATGAATCGCCGGATTTCGATGTCCTGACGATCGAGGGCGGTGGGGTGCGCCCCGATGAGGTCCGCACCTACCGCATGCTGTGGGACAACGGCCGGCGCATGGCGCAGCGGATGCGGGACCTGGGTGTGCAGCCGGGCGAGCGCATTGCGCTGCTGATGGCCAACCACGCCGAGTTTGTCGAGGCCATGGTGGCCGCCAGTGTGCTGGGCGCGGTGGTGGTGCCCATCGACCCGCGAACCCGTGGCGACAAGCTGCACTTCATGCTCGGCCATGCCCAGTGCTGCGCTGCGCTGGTGGCCGACTATGCGCTGGCCCACCTGCAGCCCTTGCGCGCCTCGTTGCCCGGCCTGCGCTGGGTGATGGGCTTTGCCACCGATGAAGACACGCAGCCCTTGAGCGACCACGCGGACGTGGTGGATTGGGCGGCCACGCCGCTGGCCGTGCCTGATCTGCCCATCCACATGGCCGACCCCGACAGCGCGCTGGAGCTGATCTTCACATCGGGCACCACGGGCGACCCCAAAGGCATCGTGATGACGCACCGGCGCTATTGCGACACATCGCTGCTGGCCATGCGCCTGTTTGGCTACCGTGAGGATGACAGGCTGTACTCCGGCCTGTCGCTGACCCATGCCAATGCCCAACTCATCACCCTGGGTGCGGCCTTGGCCTGCCGCCTGCGTTGCGTGTTGTCGCGCCGCTTTACGAAGTCACGCCTGTGGGACATCACACGCCAATATGGCGCCACGACCTTCACCTTGCTGGGGGGCATGACCACGGCGGTGTACGCGCAACCGCCAAGCCCCGACGATGCCGACAACCCCGTTCGTCTGGTCGTGTCTGCTGGGATGCCCGACGCCATCTGGGAGAAGTTCGCGCACCGCTTCGGCGTGCAGATACTGGAGTTCTACGGCGCGGCAGAGGGTGGCCTGACCCTCAACCCACCCGGGCTGGGGCCGGTTGGCAGCATCGGCAAGCCTGCCCCCACCTTGCAGTACCGCATCGTCGATGAGCACGATGTGGACGTGCCCGTCGGCACGCCGAGCGAGCTGGTGTTTCGCCACGTGAATGGCGATCCGTTCCAGGTGGCCTACCACGGCAACGAGGCGGCATCGCGCCAGAAGTGCGAGGGTGGCTGGTTGCGCATGGGCGACGTGGTGCATGCGGACGCGCAGGGCTGGTTGTACTTTCACTACCGCAAGGGTGGCGGGATCCGGCGCAATGGGGAGTTCATCAGTGCCGCCTTCATCGAGAAGGTGATCGCCGAGTCTGGCCTGGTCGATGATGTCTACGTCTATGGCCTGCCCAGCGCCAGCCTGGCCGCAGGTGAGAAGGACGTGGTGGCCGCCGTGGTGCCCAAGTCCTTGGCGGCGTTTGACGCGCAGCGCCTGTTCATGGTGTGCAAGGCCCAGCTGGATGCCAACGCCGTTCCCCGCTTCATCCAGGTGCTGGCGCAGATCCCCAAGACGGCCTCTGAGAAGCCTCTGGAGCGCAGCCTTGTGCAAGCCTTCGAGGCCATGCCCCACATGGTCCACCGCGTTGACCCGCCTGCACGCTGAGCCAGCCGGCCTGCTCGTCTAACCCGCTGTTCCCTCTTCGATTGCCAGCATCAGCCCGTGTCCTTGGGTGATCAAGGCGGCGGCATGGGTGCGGCTGCTCACGCCCAGTTTGCCGAAGATGTTCTTCATGTGCGTCTTGATCGTCTCGGGAGAGACGCCCAGGGCTTTGGCGATCTCCTTGTTGGATTGCCCGCGGGCCACACCTTGCAGGATCAGGCGCTCTTTCACGGTCAGGCCATGCAGGGTGTCCATCCTGACGGGCTCGGCGAGCGCGTCTTCGCGCCAGCGCGATGGCAGGGATTCGAGCAAGGCCGATGCACCGGCCTGTCGCACGGCGCCTTGCCATTGAGCAAGCCGCCACTCTGCCGTGGCCGTGTCGCCGAGGCGCAGGTGCACGTTCACCATCGCGATCTGCAAGGCCATCTGCGACAGCCGCATGTGGGCAGCGCCTTGCGCAGCGGCCAGCGTTTCGGCATCGGCCAGCAGCGTGGTGGGGCATTCGCCGGTGACGGCGGCCAGCTCCAGTTCGGCCAGCACGCAGGCATGGGCCACACTGTCCACGCCAGGGGGCAAGGCGCGTTCGTGGCGCAGCTGACGCAGGCGTTGGCCGCAGGCGCGGGCTTCTTCGAGCTTGGACTCCTGAAGGCTGATGCGGCTGCGCTCCAGCAGGGCCTGGGCCAGCAGGCGCGGCCAGTGGCGGTGATGGGCCAGGGTCTCGATCTCGACGACGCGCTGGCGTGCCAGCGCCAGGTTGCCTTGTTGGCGCAACAAGGTGGCACTGCTGCCCAGCGCCGCCTCGATGGAGTCCAGGAAGCCGCAGGTGCGCACGAACTCCAGGCTGTCGGCGAGCAGGGCCGTGGCCTCGCTGGTGCGCCCTTGCAGCAAGCGCACACGCGCCAGCAGGGCCGCAGGCAGGGCGCGCAGCACGGGGCTGGTGGCGCCGCTTTCGGCCAGATCCATGAAGGCGCCTTCCAGCCGCGCTGCAGCGCCGGCCAGATGGGCTTGCTGCACGTCGGCCAGGGCCTCCATGCAGTGCTGGTACAGGCGGTTGAAGGTGTAGCGTGTGCGCGATAAGGGTTGCGATTGCAAGGGCGGCAGGCTGTAGAGGCTCTGCCATTGGCCCGCCTGCAAGAGCCCATAACGCTGCACATTGGTCAGCACATTGCAGATCCAGGGGCGATTGCCCAGATGCGGCATGCAGGTGGTGGCCAGTGCTGCCCCTTCGTCTGCCCGGTCGTCCAGGGCCAGCAGCATGGCGCGCAGTGCGCGCAGCTCCCAGACATGGACATCGCCGTTCTCGGGGAGCTCGTCCAGCAGTTGTTGTGCTTCGTCGTGCTGCATGGCCAGCGCGGCGGCCCAGGCCAAGGCCAGGCGCATGGGGGCCGGGAAGCTGGGCAGGTGCTCTCGCAAGCGACGCTGCCATTGCAGCAGGACGAGGAAGTCGCCTTGCTCCACCAGGTCCATGGCGCAACAGCGGATCCAGCTTTGGGCCTGGGTGGTGTCCCCCGCGGCCAGTGCCAGCGAGATGGCCTGGCTCCACCAGCCTTGGGCAGCCAGCCAGTCGGCCGCACGGATTCTGAAGTCCTGTGCCTGTTGGGGATCGTCGCGTTCCAGCAAGCGGGTCAGGTGGTCGCGCAGCAGGGGGTGCAGGCTGAACCATTCGCCTTCGGCGCCGTGGGTGCTCAGGAAGAGTTGCCGCCGCTCCAGCGTGTCGATGAAGGCGTCGGCGCCGGGGCCCTGGCAGTGCGTCAGCATGGGCGCATTGAAGGTCTCCAGCAGCCCCAGTGGCAGCAGGCGTTGACGGAAGTCGGCATCCAGGCCCATCAGCATGTCGTCAAAGAGCAGGCCCAGGGTGCGCGGCAAGGTGGCCAGCCCACCGCGGGGGTGGTTGCTGGCGGACAGCAGGTAGGCCCGCAGCGCGGTGCTCCAGCCACCTGTGGCCTCTTGCACGCTGGCCAGCTGCGTGGCCGTGGGTGTCTGGCCGGCGCGCGTCAGCAGGGCCTGTGTCTCTTCGGGCATGAAGCGCAGGTGTTCCGCATCGATGGCCAGCACCAGGCCGCCGCGCACCTGCTGCAAGACGGTGGCAGGCAGGTCGTGGCGGCTGATGAGCAGCAGATGCAGTTGCGGTGGGGCATGCCGCAGCAGCAAGTGCAGGGCCGTGTCCAGCGTGGCTTCGCTCACGCGGTGGCAATCGTCCAGCACCATCAGCAGGTGATCGGGCTGGCTGTGGATGTCGTTGGCCAGCAGTGTGGCAATGGTGTCGGCCGGTAGAAAGGGCCAGGCCTTTTCCAGTGCGAGCACATCCAGCCCCAGCGCCGGTATGGCCCTTTGCAAGGCCGCGGCCATGCAATAGAGCAGGCCGGACGGGGTGTCATCGCTGTCGTCCAGTGTGAGCCAGGCGCTGGGCACATCGCGTGCCGTCAAGGCTTCCACCCAGGCCGCGGCCAGCGTGGTCTTGCCGAATCCGGGCGGGGCCTTGATGACGGTCAAGGTCTGCTCCAGCAACCTGGGCGAGAGGTCTTCCAGACGCGGACGCGGCAGCACACCACGGCCACGGCGTGGTGGATGAAGGCGCGTGGTCAACAAGGGTGGTGTCTGTGCCGAAGTGCTGTCTCCGGTCTCGGCCACCTTGCCCCCCGCGCTTCCCCAAACGGGGGATGAATCTTGCAGGAGGGGCTTCATACCATTGTCTCCATACCGTGTTGAAGGCTCTCCTTGCGCCACGGTATAGCGAGAGCGGACGCGCGGCCTTGACGAGCGACAAGCCAAGGCACGAGGGCCTACCCCGAAATGGGGGCGCACCGAGCATGACCAGGGTCAAAACCCCACTTCCATCAACTGTCAATCATCCAGCTGTGGAAAACCGAGGAGAAGAGACATGAACACCAAAGCAGCCGTTCCACAACGCGTCTATCGCCGCCCGGCCGATTGGACGCTCATGTACCCCATCTTTGGCAGCCATGTGCGGCGCATCGGTTGGTTGCGCACCCTGGCCGGTGGCCTGCCGATGTACCTGTGCATCCCCTTGTTGATCGTGATGCACGTCACCGTGTGCGTGGCGGCCTATCAGTGGCTGCTGCGCCCGCTGTTCGGCATACCGCGTGTGCGTTGGGCCGATCACGTGATCATCGATCGCCACCGCATTGAGGGCATGAGCTGGTTCGACAAGTTCAACTGCATGTTCTGCAGCTACGCCAATGGCCTGACCACCATGGCCAATATGGAGCTGGATCACCTGGCCCGCGTGGACCACGCCTTGCCGCTGTGGAAGAAGGGGGTGGTGGCCATGGTGGCCTTGCTGCTGGCCCCCTTGATGGTGGTGTTCGAGCTGGGCGTGCAGATCATCTACAACCTGCTGGTGTCCCGCCCCCTGGGCATGCACCGCGTGTCCATGGCCGAAGCCTGGCGCGTGATGGCCAAGGACGGCTATGCCGCGTCTTACCCCTGGCTGGGCCGGGTGCCGCTGCGCTGCGCCAAGAGTGTTGTGTTGCGCTTCTCCATGGGGCTGGAGCAGATCGAATCCTCCTGGTGCCCGCTCAAGCACTTCGAGACCCGTGAAGGCATCGTCTACCCCAAGCACCACGACAAGTTCTTTGGCCAGCATGAGATCGAACAGATGCGCGCGGTGCTGTCCACGGTGGGCACGGTGTCGAACCGTCACCCCAGGTGGTGAGCTGACACGTCACCTCACGTCCACTTGCAGGCCGGATGCGGCGTTGTTCAGGAGCAGTACATGATCAAAGAAGACAAGGTCAGCCGTCGCGGCTTCATCAAAGGTGCGGCCGTGGTCACGGGGGCCACAGTGGGGGCGGCGGCGCTGGCCGTGCCGATGTCACGCCACCCGGAGGTGGATGCCGAGTACCCCGAGGTGCCGGAGAACAAGGTCGAGTTGCCACCCCATGGCAAGAGCGTGCTCATCATCGGTGGCGGCCTGTCGGGCTTGCAGGCCGGGGTGGAGTTGTCGGCGCGGGGCTTCAAGGTGATCATCCTGGAGCGCTCGGGCACACCGGGCGGCAAGCTCAAGTCCTGGCGTGACCGGCACTTCGGGCCGACGGACGACCCGGCCAAGAGCGACCCGGCCTTCCCGGGCTACATCCGCGAGCATGGTGTCCATGCGGTCTGGGGCTTCTACAACAACCTGCGCGAGTTCCTGGGGCGCCACGGCTGGCGCCTGTCGGACATGCCCAACGACGCGTCCATCTACAACTTCCTGGACAAGGACGGCACCGAGAGCCACCTGCGCAATTGCAACTGGCCCAAGCCTTACGACAAGCTCCAGCTGCTGTTGAATGCACGCGAGGTGAAGCACCTGCCGGAATCCGAGCGCAACGACTTCGTGCGCCTGGCCATGCGCCTGATGAGCTTCGACTACGCGGACCCCAAGCAGCGCGCCTACATGGACGGCATGTCCTTCCTGGACTACGGGCGCAAGCTGGGCGTGTCGGAGCCTTTGATCCACAAGATCTGCGACAGCCTGCTGGAGATGGCCTACTTCGACAACGTGGACAAGGTATCGGCCTTGACGCTGGCCAACATCTTCCAGCTCGTGGCCGGTGCGGCCGACGACATGAAGGTCAACCTCTACATGAACCCGGTGGGCGAGACCTTCTTGCAGCCCATGGTGGACTACATCCGCTCGCACGGCGGTGAGATCCACTACAACACCGAGGTGAGCGGCTTCGAGATGAACGGCAAGCGCATCACGCGTGTGCTGGCGGCGGCCGTGCCCTCGGCGCCAGCCAAGGTGCGCCGCTGCTCGATCTGCGGCAACCTGATCTACGACGGCATGGAGGTGGGCCATGAGTGCCCCTTCTGCGGGGCCCACACCGACATGATCCGCGACATGAGCGAGGCCGATCGCGGGGCGCGTTCATGGCAGGCTGATTACTACATCTCGGCGCTGGACATACCGGGGGCGCAGCGCCTGGTGGGTGCCAATCTGCAGACGCTGGGTGATGTGCCCTACTTCCGCAACATCCTGGACCTGCATGCCAAAGCGGTGTTCGTCACCAACCTGTGGTTCGATGGCAAGGGCTATTGGGAGCGCAAGATCAAGGATGCAGACGGGCGCCCGGCCGTGTGCTTCTTCGCCACGGGCTTCCAGCACCTGGGCATCACGGTCAACCGCTCGCTGCGCGTGCCTTTCCCTGATTGCAAGCTGATGTCCTGGTCCATGGAGTACCCCGACCGCAACGTGACGGTGATCGAGACCCAGATCGCCAAGACCGATCTGGTGGAGGGCAAGAGCACCAATGAGATTGCAGCCTTGTGCTATCAGGAGCTCAAGGCGGTGATCCCTGATCTGCCCCCGCCACGCAGCGCCTATGTGAACCGCTGGCACACCTACACGGGCTACCACGTGGGGGATGAGCAGCGCCGCCCGCCTGTGCAGTCGCCCATCGACAACATGCTGTTCATCGGGGACTTGTCCTTCGTGCCGCACCCGGCCGTGTTCATGGAAAAGACCAATGTCACCGCCAAGTGGGCCACCAACCTGATCCTGGAGAAAGCCGGCATCAAGGAGGGCCACATCAAGATCCTGATGTCAGGCACGCCCAGCCTGTTCACGGACCTGATGCAGTCCACGACCCAAGTGCAAGTGTGAAACACAAAGGAGACACCAAGATGAGCGTACAAGTGATCACCGCACGAACTGCACCCACCGCACCCATGGCCGATCGCGAGCCGCAGCGCCAGCCCAGTGACTTCCTCAAAGGCATTGTGCAAAGCGAGTTCCCGATGGAGCTGTTTGACCGTGTCGGCAAGCTGCCCGTCTTCTACTACGACAACTCGTCCATGACGGCTGTCTTCACGGCGTCCACCAGGCAGGTGCGTGCACTCTTGCCCGACCCGCAGATGCACCCCATCGAGCTGATGCCGGGTCGATGCGTGGTGGCCTTCAGCGCGTTCGAGTACCGCGACACCGACATCGACCCCTACAACGAGTTCAGCATCTCCTTCCTGATGAGCTACGGGCGTCGCACGGTGCCAGGCATGCACTTGTTGCGAGGCCTGGCTTCACG
The DNA here is from genome assembly GCF_016195855.1 of Aquabacterium sp. Classification (GTDB taxonomy): domain Bacteria; phylum Pseudomonadota; class Gammaproteobacteria; order Burkholderiales; family Burkholderiaceae_C; genus Aquabacterium. Next base: position 595,954 of record NZ_JACPYU010000003.1, on the reverse strand, counting down.
CTGCTTCGAGGCCTATGTGTGGAAGCTGCCCGTCACCACGGAGATCGCGCGCTGGGGTGGGGTCGAGCTTTACGGCTACCCCAAGTTCCTGGCCGACATCGACTTCAAACGGGATGCAGCGCACACGACGTGCACCTTGTCGGAGGACGGCCGCCACATCCTGACGCTGCAAGGGCAGGCGCTGAAGGGTGAGGCGGCCAAGTTGCTGCGCTACCGCGCCTATTCGATGAAGAACGGCGTGCCGCTGTGCGCCAACGTCTACACCAACCCGCTGCAGTACGCGCAGACCATGTCGCCTAGTGCGGCCAGTCTGGTACTGGGTGACCACGACATCGCCCGGCAGTTGCGGGCCCTGGACTTGTCATCGTCACCGCTCATGTACCAGTACTGCCCGCGCAATGAGCTGGTGCTGTTCGGGCCGCGCAACCTGATGGACAACTGACACGGCTTGCCGCGCCAGGGACCACAGGGTCATGCGGGACTTGCACACGGACTTCGTCGGGTTGCAGACGCCCTGGACGACGGCGGTCGGCCGCACCGGGCCGCGCACCTACCTGGACTCTGCCGCCACGACCCTGGCCATGCGTTCTGCGCTGGCCCGGCGCGAGCAGTTGCTGTTGCATTACGGCAGCCCGCACACCGCGCTCAATGCGGCCTCCAACCTGTGTGTGGAGGCCTTGCGGCGGGCTCAGGAAACGGTGCTACGCTTTTTCGGCTTCCCGCCCGACGACTACCACTGCGTCTTTGTGGGGTCGGGGGCGACGGCGGCGCTCAACCGGGCTGCCGCGATGCTGTCGCGCCTGCACCGCGATCGGCCGGGCGTGGCCCTGTCCATGATGGAGCACCACTCCAATGACTTGCCCCACCGCCAGGCGTGCGAGACGGTGTGCCACATTCCCCTGATGCCCGATGGGGGCGTGGACCTGGCCGCGCTGGAGCGCGAGCTGGCGCAGCAGCGCGCAGGTTATGTCGCGTTGACCGCTTGCAGCAACGTGACGGGCGCGCTCACTCCGATCACCGACGTGGCGGCGCTGGTTCACCGCCATGGCGCGCACCTGCTGGTGGACGGCTCGCAGCTGGCCGTGCACCGGCGGCTGGAGGCCCCCACCGCCATTGACGCCTTCGTGTTCTGTGGCCACAAGGCTTATGCGCCGGGCACGCCAGGTGTGCTCATCGTGCGCAAGGCCCTGCATGATGGGGCCGGCCCGATCGAGCTCGGTGGTGGCATGGTTCACCGCGTCAGCCAGCATGGCTTCGAGCTGGCCACCGACATGGCACAGCGCACGCATGCCGGCACCCCGGACGTGCTGGGGGCTTTCCAGATCGCCATGGTGCTGAGCCGTCTGCAAGCCCATGGTTTTGACCAGGTGATCGCGCACGAGCAAGCATTGACCCGCCGCTTGCTGGAGCGCTTCAAGGCGATGCCCGATGCGCTCGTCGTGTATGGCGACCCGGACCCGGGCAAGCGGGTGGGGGTGGTGTCGTTCAACCTGCGTGGGCTGGAGCACCCCCTTGTGGCCTGGGCCTTGGCCCATTGCTTCAACATCACCGTGCGCCACGGTTGCTTCTGTGCGCAGCCCTACGTCCGCGAACTGCTGGGGGTGGGGCAGGCACTGAATGAGCCGGGCGATGAGGCTGCACAACCTGGCATGGTGCGGGCCAGCATTGGCGCCTACACCACGGCGCAAGACATCGACACGCTGGTGGGTGCGTTGTCAGACATCAGCGCGCGCCCCGATCACTATGCACGCTGGTTTCGGGCCAGCCTTGCGGAAGACGCGCAGGGGCGGGGCCGCCATCGGCTGGTCGGGCAACTGAATGCCATCTGCAGCATGGACTGAGGCCTTGGTGTGATGGCGCGATGAGGTGGGGGTGCACGCCCGCGTCAGGCCCGCACGCTGCCCAGCGCCTGGGCCACATTGACGCGGGACATCCGCCAGGCAGGGATCGCGGCCGCCAGGAGGCCCACCACCAGCGCGATGCTGGCTTGCATGCGCAAGGTGCCTGGTGACACGGTGAAGCCGTCGACCAGGCTGCCAACGGACGACACGAAGAGGGCCGAGGCCGGGTAGGTGAGGGCGATGCCGGCCAGCACGGCCAGGCAGGCGATCACCATGCTTTCGCACAGCAGCAGCGTGGCCACATAAGCCGGCGAGAAGCCCAGGGCCTTGAGGGTGGCGTACTCGCGCAGGCGCTCGGAGGCCGACATGGTGATGGCATTGGTCAGCACCAGGAGGCTGATGACGACCAGGCCCATGCTGACGATGCGCAGCCACAGCAGCACGTTGTGGCTCATGGCGACGATGGACAGCTGGTAAGCCCGCTCACTCTGCGTCTTGGTGCCGGCCGCGGAGTCCTGGAACAGGGCGTCGATGCGCGCGGAGACCGCGGGTACGAGGGCCGGGTCATCGACCCCGACCACATAGACGCCCACCACGTCGGGCACACCGCTGCCCAGTCTGGCCTTGAGTGTTTCTGACAGCAGCTTCCAGTGCACGAGCATGAGCGCATCGTCTGCCTTGTGGTCACGTGGCTGGTAGATGCCGCGGACGGTGAAGGCCCAGGCGCCGGGGTATTTGTCGCCTCGGATGGGCAGGGTGTCGCCGATCTTGAGGCCAAGAGATGCCGCGAGTTTGGGGCCGATGACCGCGCCTTGCCGGTCTTGCTGGAAGGCGCGCCGCTGGGCGTCGCTGAGCTGGTATTCGGGGTAGAGGTCGAAGTAGCTGTTGGCATCGACGGCCAGCTTGGTGAAGGGCTGGCGGTTGTCACCATGGATGCCGCCAAACCAGGTGAGCCAGGTCAGCCCAGACACGCCCGGCACGCTGCGTATCTGCGGCGCCTGGGTGATAGGCAGGGGGTGGGTGAAGGAGATGGCCGAGCGCGTGATCAGGCGCGTGCTGGAGCTGGCATCGGCGCTGGCGTACCAGGCTTCGATCACCGTGTTGATCAAGCCGCAGGCCATGGTGGCCACGGCCAGGCCCAGCACGGTCAGCAAGGTTCTGAGCCGGTGCCGCAAGGCGTTGCGGATGGCGAGTTGAAAAAGGCCCATGTGCGCAATGGTGCGAGTGCGCTCAAGGCGTGTCGGGGGCTTTGGGCTTGGTGCTGCGGGTGACGCGGGGCGCGCGGGGTGCCGTCGGCACGCTGCTCAGCTTGGGCTTGGCCCCGCTGGTGCTGGTTTGCGTCAACCAGCTTTGCAAGCCGCGCCAGGCGTACAGGTTGTAGTTCAGCACCTCGTCCACCGGGCGGCGCATGCCGTCGGCGATCCACATGGCGCCCACTTGAATGGCCAGGCTCAACAGGCCCCCGGCCAGCCATTCGACGTCCAGGTTCCGGCGTATGGCAGGCGGCACGATGTCATCGGCCAGGTGCTCCATCAGGACCACGTACTCCTTCAAGGCGCCGCGTGAGCGTTCCAGGCTGAGCTGGTTGGCGCTGACGGCGTCGATCAGCATGATCTTGCCGCGTCGGGGGTCTTCCTGGATGAATGTGTAGAAGGCGCGCAGCCCGTCGCGGGCCAGGCTTTCGATGTCTTTGGGGGCGGCGAGCAGGGCGGCGCTGACGCGCTTGACCAGCTCGGTCTTGAGCAGGGCGTAGACCTGGTCGAAGGCGTGTTCGGTGCTGCTGAAGGATTCGTAGAAGTAGCGCTCGGTCAGGCGGGCGCCGGCGCAGATGTCGCGCATGGTGGTTTTGGCGATGCCGTGCTGGGTGAAGGCGTCCAGCGCGGCTTCCAGCAACCGCTCGCGGCGTTGCTGGCGGCGGTCGTCGGCGGATTCGCCGCGCCAGGGGCGGGTCACATTGGGGGCCGAGCTGCGCTGATTCATGGTCTTGACTGCCTCAGGTTTGGCTGCTTTACAGGCTGATCGCACTGGCCGATGGGGCGCCGTGACCTTGGTCTCGCGCAGGCTGCGTGAGGTGGGGCTGGCGCAGCCTTGCAGCGACTATATCAATGTGAGGTTGCTGCAGCATCGTCATGTGGTTGCCGGAGATGGTGTGGATGCGGGCACGCGGGGTGAACGGCTGCCAAGGCGTGGCGCGGTCCTGGCTGCCGGCATGGGCCGGGTTGGGGGGCGTGTCCTTGGCGCAGACGATGAGGGTGTCGACGTCCAGCTCGGCCAGCGGCATGTAGCGTGTATTGAGGTTGGCGTGGAAGACACGCACCAGATCGGCCAGGCTGCTGGCCTGGCTGGATGAGCCCAGCAGCCTGGCCTGGACCATGGCGCGGTGCAGGGCGGCTATCTGCGCGTCGTCATGCAGGGCGGCGAGGTCCGCGCGGTGCAGTTTCAGCGGTTGGTCGGCCTGTTCGGCCTGTTGCGAGAGCAGTCGTGCCAGCTCCACGATGGCGTCCAGGCGATCGAACTGGCGGCCCGCGGCACCCTGGGCGGAAGGCGGCCTGCTGTCGAGCAGGACCAGGGTTTGAACAGCTTGGCCCGCCTTGCGCAATTGCCTGGCCATCTCGAACGCGATCCAGCCACCAAAGGAGTGGCCCACCAGGGTGATGGGGCGCGTCAGCTCCAGCGCCAGCAGGGCTTGCACGTGGTGCGCGGCGGCGTCTTCCACCGTTGCGAAGGGCTCGGCCTGCCCGTCCAGGCCTCGGGGTTGCATGCCCAGGACCGGGACGTGCGGGCCCAGTGCCTGCGTCAGGGGCACGAAGCAGGTGACGTGGGCACCCGCACCGGGGATGCAGACCACGGGGTTCTCTGAAGTGGCACCCGCCTGGATGACGACCACGGGAGAGGCACCGCTTACTGGGTACGTGGGGGCTGTGGCTGGTGGTGCCGATGTGAAAGCGGCTGGCGCTGACGTCGCCGGCTCCGACTTGAGCGCCTGGTTCATGTGCAACGCGAGCTGGCCGACCGCCGGGGCACGCAGGATGGACCAGTGGTCGGCTTCGATGGGGTGCACGGTGAGCTGACCTGGCAGGGCCTCGTGCCATTGCTGGACTTGTTCTGGTGAACCTGAGGAGGCAGCGTAGTAGTGAAGTGGTGTGCTCAGGTGGAGGGGCGGCAGCGCCTCGTGCTGGATGGCGTGGGCCAGCACGCTGGCCTGTGCGAGCAAGGGCCGGATGGCGTCGATGTCCAGGTGGGCGGGCAGCAGGCCGGCCTGATGGGCCTCATCGACGATGTGCTCGATGGTGGGCGTGAGGCGGGTGTCGGCCCAGCGTTGCAGTTGTGTGCGGCGCTGTGGGTCTTCCAGGTCGGTGGTGGTGGCCAGGTAGGCCAGCAGCACCTCGCGTGGGGTATGGGGTGTGGCCGTGGTGGGGCTGGCGAGTGGGGCCGTGTGGGCTTGCACCGGGCAGGGCGCATCAATGAGGCCCAGGTAGGCCACTTGCTCGCCGAGCTCGGTGAGCCGAGCCGCCGTGGCATAGGCCAGCACACCACCGGCCGACCAACCTGCCAGGTGGTAAGGCCCGTGGGGCTGCACGCGCTGGATGGTCTGGGCATGCAGCGCGGCCAGTTGGGCCAGCGAGCTGAAAGCCGGTTTGCGATCGGGTGTGAGGTCGAGCACGTTGTCGGGCAGGGTGAGCGCATGAACCGGTCTGTCTGCGTCGATCAGGCGGCTGAGCGCCAAGTAGGGCAGGCCCGAGCCAGCCAGATCGTGCAACAGGAACAGGGGCGGCCGGTGGCCTTGCGCACGCAAGGGCAGTGTGGGGGCGGCGTCCTGCTGGGTGCGTTCATGGATGCCGGTGTTGGCGGCGGATGCCAGCAGCGCCGGGGTCGGACTCTGGAAGAGCTGGGCCAGCGGCAGGCGGATGCCCAGCGCTTGCACGCGGCTCATCAGCCGGGCCGCAGACAGGGAGTGGCCGCCCAAGGCAAAGAAGTCGGCATGGCGGCCGCAAGGCGCCTCCAGGCCCAGGGTATCCTGCCACAGCAGGCACAGGGCGCGCTCAAGGTCGTTGCGAGGTGCGTCGTCTGCTGTGCGTATGACGCTGGCCTGGCGTGCTTGCTGGCTGTTGGCCAGCAGGGCGTTGCGGTCTACCTTGCCGTTGGGTGTGAGCGGCAGCTCGGCGATGCTCAGTATCGCACCGGGCAGCATGTGGGTGGGCAGGGTCTGGCGCAGGGCATCGTGCAGGGCTTGATGCCGTGGATCGTGCAACTCAGCGGTGTCGGCCTGCGTGTGAGGGACCACGAAGGCGACGAGCGTTTGATCCGCCGGCATGCCGTCTGCCAGCGAGGCCGGCGATGCGGGCTGAGCCAGCACCACCGCGTCGCGCACATCGGGGTGTTGGCGCAGGCAGGCCTCGATCTCGCCCAGCTCGATCCGCAGGCCGCGCAGCTTGACCTGGTGGTCGTTGCGGCCCAGGTAGATGAGCGCGCCGTCGCTGCGCCAGCAGGCCAGGTCACCGGTGCGGTAAAGGCGGGCGCCGGGCTGGGAGGCAAAGGGATCGGGCACGAAGCGTTCGGCGTCGAGTTCAGGCCGCTTGAGATAGCCGTGTGCCACGCCGATGCCACCGATGTGGAGCTCACCGGCCACGCCCATGGCCTGGGGCTGGCCGTGGCGGTCGAGCACATGGGCTTGCATGCCCGTGATGGGCTGGCCGATGGGCACCGGGCCACCGTGCGTGTCAGCGTCGCAGGCATGGACCGTGGCGCAGATCGTGGTCTCGGTCGGGCCATAGGCGTTGATGAAGCGGCGGCCTTGAGACCAGGTGGCCAGGACGCTGGAGGGGCAGGCCTCACCGGCCACGATCAGGGTGTGCAGATCGGGCAGCAAGGGCCTGCCGTGTAAGGTGGCCGCGTGAGCCTGGTCTGCCATGGCGCTGAGTGCGACGGGGGGCAGCGTGGCATGGGTGATGCGTTGCGCGCGCAGGGTGTCGTACAGCGCTTCGCCGGGCATGAGTGCCTCGCGTGTGGCCAGGCACAGGGTGGCGCCGTGGCACAAGGCCATGATCCATTCCCAGGTGCAGGCGTCAAAGCTGAAGGAAGCAAATTGCAGGACGCGGCTGCCCGGGCCCACCTTGAAATACTGCTGTTGCCAGCTGGCAAGGTTCTGCAGGCCACCATGGGTCAACACCACGCCCTTGGGTTGGCCGGTGGAGCCGGAGGTGTAGATGACGTAGGCCGCGTCATTGGGCCCTGGGCGGCTGGGTGGCGTTGCTTGTGATGTGGTCACCGTTGCGGGCGCGGCGGACAGCACCACGATGTTGTCGTGATCAGTGTGATCGGCTTGTATCGGCCTGTGGCCGGGTGCCATGTCCTGGGCCAGTTCGCGCAGCGAGTCGTGTGTCAGCAGCAGTTGTGGCTGCGCGTCGTCCAGCATAAAGCGCAGGCGTGCTGCCGGGTAGCTGGGGTCCATGGGCAGGTAGGCGGCGCCAGCCTTGAGCGTGCCCAGCACGGCCACCAGCATCTCGATGCCGCGCGGCAGCAGCACGGCCACGATGCGGTCGGCTTGTGCGCCTTGTGCGCGCAGCGATTGGGCCAGGGTGTCGCTGCGGCGTTGCAGCTCGGCGTAGCTGATGGCCTGGCCATCAAAGGTGAGGGCACAGGCCAGGGGGTGTTGACGTGCCTGGTGGTCAAAGCGTTCGTGTACCAGCAAGTCAAGTGGGCTGGCCGTGTGCTCGGCGTGGTCTGGGCCTTGTGCCAAGCGGTGCAACTGCTGTTGGTCTGCCTGATCCAGCCAGGCCAGGGCGTGGCAAGGTTGATCGGGCGTGGCCTGGCCGATGGCTTGCAGCAACACGGTCCAGTGTTTCAACCAGCGCTGGATGGTGTCGGCGTTGAACAGCTCGCTCGCGTATTCCAGCGCGCCGACGACATCGCCATCGTGTTCTTGCAGGCTGAGGGCCAGATCGAACTGGGTGTGTTGGGCGTCCACCTCCAGCGGGCTGACGCTCAGGCCCTCCAGGCTGCCGGATGCAGGCGGCGTGTTGTTCAGGCTGAACAGCACCTGGAAGACCGGCGCGTGGGCCAGGCTGCGCGGCGGCTGTATGGCATCGACGATCTGGTCAAAGGGCAGGTCCTGATGGGCATAGGCAGCCAGGGCACGGGTGCGCACGGTGCCCAGCCAGTTGCCCAGCGTGGCCTCATCCTGCAGTGGCACACGCAAGGGCAAGGTGTTGACGAAGAAGCCCACCAGCCCCTCCAGCTCTTGTCGAGGGCGGTTGGCCACGGGGGTGCCAATGACCACATCGTCCTGCCCGCTCAGGCGGCCCATGAGCAGGGCCCAGCTCGACAACAGCAGCATGTGCAGCGTCACGCCATGGCGTTGCGCCGCCTGCTGGAGCGCGGTGCGCAAGACCGGGCCGAGCGCAACGGCGGCGCGTTGGGCAACATGGCTGGGTTGGGCGGGGCGGGGTCTGTCCGTGGGCAGGGCCAGCAGCGCGGGGGCACCTGTCAGCGCCTCGCGCCAGAAGGTGGCCTGCTTGCTCAGGGTGTCGCCGCGGATGGAGCTGCGTTGCCAGGCTGCATAGTCGGCGTACTGGATGGGCAAGGGGGGCAGTGCGGCAGGCAGGCCTTGATGCTGCATGGCATACAGCTGCACCAGTTCGCGTACCACCACGCCCATGGACCAGCCGTCCGAGATGATGTGGTGCATGGCCACGAACAGCAGATGATGCTGTGGGCTCAGGCGGACCACGCAGCCACGCACCAGGGGGCCCTTGGCGAGATCGAATGGCTTGCTCAGCACGGCCTCGCGTGCCAGCCGCTCGGCTTGTTGCGCCTTGGTTTGCGGGTCGGTCGCCGCATCGGTGGCTTCATGTGGCGTAAGGCGTGGCGTCAGGTCCATGATGGCCAAGTCCAGGCCTGTGGCGGGCATCACACGCTGGGTGGCCTGGCCATCCACTGTGGGGAAAACCGTGCGCAGGGTTTCGTGCCGCTGGATCAGCGCGTCGAAAGCGGCTTGCAGGGCAGCCAGGTCCAGCTCGCCCTGCAGGCGCAGTGCCACCGGGATCACATAGGCAGAAGCCAGCCCCTCGATCTGATCGAGGAACCACAGGCGCTGCTGTGCCAGTGACAAGGGCAGGGGCTGCTGTCGATCAGCCTGCGGGATGAGGTCTGGCTGGGCCTTGTGCCAGGCCTCATTCCCTGCTTCATTCAGGCGCAGCTCGGCCACGGCCTGTGCCAGGCCGGCCAGCGTGGGCGCTTCGAAGACGCGGCGCAGTGGCAGCGCCACGCCCCATTGGTCACGTACACGGTTGACCAGTTGCACCGCCAGCAGGGAATGCCCACCCAGGTCGAAGAAGTGGTCGTCACGGCTCAGGCCACTGCGGTTGAGCAGGCTGGACCAGATGGCGGCCATGGCCTGCTCGATGCCTTCATGCGGGGCCTCGTGCGCCTGTTGTGCTGCACCAGTGCAATCAGGTGCGGGCAGGGCACGGCGGTCAAGCTTGCCGTTGGGGGTGAGTGGCCATGCGTTGATGGCGGCGATGGCGCTGGGCACCATGTACTCGGGCAGGCTGGTTTTGAGGTGGGCGCGCAGCGCGCTGGTGTCCGGCTCGGCCATGGGCGGCGTGCCGGACCAGGTCACATAGGCGACCAGGCGGCGTTGGCCGGGCTGGTCTTCGCGGGCGATGACCACGGCTTCCTTCACGCCGGGGTGCAGCAGCAGGCAGGCCTCGATGTCGCCGGGCTCAATGCGGAAGCCGCGGATCTTCACCTGCTGGTCATTGCGGCCCATGTAGTCGAGCACGCCCGGTGCGCGCCAGCGGCCCATGTCGCCCGTGCGATAGAGGGTGTGGCCGTCAACGGTCACAAAGCGTTCGCGGCTCAGGTCGGGACGATTCAGGTAGCCCAGGGCCACACCGGTGCCGCCGATGCAGATCTCGCCGACCACCCCCATGGGCAGGGGGCGCATGGCGTCATCCAGCACATGGATGTGGGTGCCGGCGATGGCATGGCCAATGGGCACGGTGGTGTCGGCATCGTCCACTGAATGGATCTCGTGGGCGGTGGCGAAGGTGGTGGTTTCGGTGGGGCCGTAGACGTGCAGCAGGTGGCGTGGCCGGCCATGTTGCAGGACATGCCGCACGGGGCCGGGGTCCAGGGTTTCGCCACCGAAGAGCAGGTAGTTCAAGCGTGCAAAGGCCGGCGCCAGCGTCTGCGCATGCAGGCTGAACAAGGCCGTGGTCATGAACATGACCGAGACACCGCTGTCCATCAGGGTGTGGCACAAGGCGGCTGGATTCAGGACGGTGTCGGCGTCGATCACGACCAGGCCCGCGCCATTGAGCAGGGCACCCCAGACCTCGAAGGTGGCGGCGTCGAAGGCGGGGTTGCTGATGTGAGCCACGCGGTCCTGCGGGCCGATGTGGGCATAGCCGTTGTCCACCGCCACGCGGGTGACACCGCGGTGCGGCACGACCACTCCCTTGGGTTGACCGGTGGAGCCGGAGGTGTACATCACGTAAGCGATGGCCTCGGTGCTGGACAGAGGACGCGGCTGGATCGAGCTTGGGCTGGCATCCATCGGGTGCTGTGCCAGGTGCGCCGCATGCCCGGCCATGTCGATCACCTCGCAGCCTGCCAGCACGGTATCTGGTGCGGGGTGGCTGGCAAGCACGATGCGTGCGCCGCAGTCACGCAGTATGAAGCGGGCGCGCTCGGCCGGGGTGTCCGTGGCGATGGGCACGTAGTAGGCCCCGGCCTTGAGCGTGGCCAGTTCGGCCACGACCATGTCCATGCCGCGCCCCATCCAGAGCGCGACGGCTTGCCCGGCGAACAGGCCCCGGCTTTGCAGGTGGTGTGCGAGCTGGTTGGCACGTGTGTCCAGCTCGGCATAGCTGTACTGGCGCGTGCCTTCGATGAGGGCGGTGGCTTGCGGGTGCAAGCGGGCTTGATGCTCGAACAGGGTGTGGATGGGCTGTTGATGCCGGCCCGTGGTGGCGGGGCCCTGGCCGGCCTGTTGCAGCCCTTGCTGATCGGCTTGGGACAGCACGGCCAGCGCGGCGGCGGGCGTATCCGGGGCTTGCGCAAGGGCTTGAGTGAGCGAGGCTAGCGCCTGCGACATGAAGGCCAGCAGGCGCTCGGCCAGGGTCTCGGCCATGGGCAGGTCCGCGGAGGGCTGTGCCTGCAGTGTCAAACGGAAGTCCTGCCCCAGGTCGTCCACTGACAGCGCAAAGGGGTAGTTGGTGCGCTCCTGGCTGGAGACCAGCTCGATGCCCTGCAGGGCCGAAGCGCCCGCCCCCAAGGGGGCTGCTGCGCTGTGGCGGTAGTTCATCACCGCAGTGAACAGGGGCAGGGTGCCGGGCACGCCGCTGCAACCCTGGGCCAGGGTGAGCGGGGCTTGTTCGTGGGCCAGCAGGGCCAGCAGCTCGGTGTGCACGGCTTGAACCAAGGAGGTGGCGCTGGCATGGGCCAGTTGCACGCGCAGGGGCAAGGTGTTGATGAACATGCCGATCACGCGGTCGGCGCCGGCGACACCTTGCAGGCGACCCGAGAGGATGCTGCCCAACACCAGGTCCTGACGGTTGCTGCAACGTGCGATCACCAGGCTCCACGCAGCGTGCATCAGCGCAGCGGGTCTGACCTGGCAGGCGAGGGCCTGTTCCCTGATCAGCCTGGCCAGTGGGGCAGGCAGTTGTTGTCGCGCCTCCTGCGGGCCCGCGTGGTGCGATGCGCTGGCGTGCACATCGGTGTGCCCGAACGGGGCGGTCGGCTCGTCCACATCGTGCAGCCTGTCGGTGAAGTAGCGGCGGGCTGCCTCTTGATGCGCCGGCTGCAGGGCGTGGGCAATGAAGTGGCGGTAGGGAACGGGTTTGGGCAAGCTCGCGGCCTGGCCGGCCAGATGGGCCTGCACCTCTTGCAGCACGATGTCTTGTGAAACGTGGTCGCTGACGATGTGGTGGACCTGGATGGCGACGTAGCACGGTGCGTCGGGCTTGTCGGGCGCATCGGGTGCCGCAGCGGCCAGCCAGATGCGCAACAAGGGCGCCTGCTCCAGGTCCATGTGCTGGGGGCTGCTCAGGGCTTGTTGCAGACGGGGCAGTGCATCCTCACCTGGGGCCAGGGGCAACGCGCACACGGGCAGGTCGGCATGGCGCCAGACGACCTGGACCGCGATGAGTGCTTTGTCGCCTGCCTGCGCCGGGGCACCTTGAGCGTCGGTGGCATCACGCAGAGCACGCCAGACGATGGCGGTGCGCAGCACGTCATGGCGCGCGATCACGCCCCGCAAGGCGCCGAGCAGGGCGTCCAGGTGGGCGCGGCTGTCCAGCTTCAGGATGGAGGGCAGGATGTAGGGGTCTTCCTGGGGTGCGGCTTCACCTGGTGTGCTCGCATACAGGTGATGAAAGAGGATGCCTTCCTGCAGGGGGGCCAGGGGGTAGATGTCCTGCACATTGGCGGCACCGCCCGGCACGGTGGCCACGATGCGGTCAATCTGTTGCTGCTGGAGCGCACACAGGTCGAGCATGTCCGGCGTGATGGCCTGGGCACCGAGGGGGATGAGACTGGTGCTGCTTTCAGTGCTGAACACGGGCCTGTCTGGCAGCGCTTGCAGGGCCACCGCCAGATCCGCCAGGCGCGCATGCTCGAACACCCGGCGCAAGGGCACCGCCCAGCCGGCCTGGCGCAGGCGCTCGATCAACTGCATCACCAGCAGGGAGTGGCCACCCAATGCAAAGAAGCTGTCCTGGCGGCCAACCGCATGACTGGGAGGCAGATGCAGCAAATCGGCCCAGATGCTGGCCAGCAGCTGTTCGCGTTCGTCGTGGGGCGCTTCAAACTGGTGGCTTGCAAAGGCCTGTGCATCAGGGGCGGGCAATGCACGCCGGTCGACCTTGCCGTTGGGTGACAAGGGCAGCACCGGCAGGAGGACCAGGGCGTGGGGCTGCATGTAGTCAGGCAGGCTACTGGCCAGCTCGGCCCGCAGCTTGTGCCGCACCTGTGCCGCGTCGCTTTGTTGGGCCCTTGGCACGACATAGGCCACCAGCTGGGATTCGCCTTCACCATCACCATTGGCGTTACCCAGGCGGCGCAAGGCGACAACCGCTTCGCGTACGCCCGGTGCCTGCATCAGGCGTGCTTCGATGTCGCCCAGCTCGATGCGGAAGCCCCGCAGCTTGACCTGGTCGTCGTTGCGCCCCAGGTGCTCGACGTCGCCTTGTGCGGTCCAGCGGCCCAGGTCGCCGGTGCGGTAGAGGCGCCTTTCGGGGCTATTGGCGCTGTTGGGGCTGCTGGGGTTGCCGGGGCTGGCGAGCGGGTCCACGATGAAGCGCGCGGCACTCAGCTCGGGCTGGCCCAGATAGCCTCGACCAAGCTGGGCGCCACCGATGTGGATCTCGCCCACGACGCCGATGGGCACGGGCCGCTGGTGTGCGTCGAGGATGCGGATGGTGGTGCCGGCAAGGGGCCGGCCGATGCTCACGGCATCGTGCGGCTGACGGCCCGCAGCGTTGGTGCTGTAGCGCGCGGGGACTTCGGCCACCGTGGCCACCACGGTGGTTTCGGTCGGGCCGTAGCTGTTGAGCAGCCTGGCGTGTTGGCCAAAGCGTGCTTGCCAGCGCTGCAGGGCCTGGGGCGTGGCAGCCTCACCGCCAATGACGACAAGGCGCCAGGGGGGCGCCACGCCAGTGTCAGGCGGATTGGCCGCGCCCAAGGGGGAGAGCAACTCGTCATCGCTGGCGGTGGCCAGCACGCGCCAATACGCTGTGGGCAGGGGCAGCACGCTCAAGCGATGTTGCACGCAGGCGGCCATGAAGTGGCGTGGCGAGGCCAGCATGTCCTCGCTGCGCAGGACCACGGTGGCGCCAACCGACAAGGGGGCAAAGATCTCTTCAACCGCGGCGTCGAAGCTGATGGAGGCAAACTGCAGCACCCGGTCTTGCGCACGAAGGCCATAGGCCTTGGCCGCTGCGTGCACGTAGGCCGAGAGGTTGCGGTGCTCGATCATCACCCCCTTGGGTTGCCCGGTGGAGCCCGAGGTGAAGATCACATAAGCCAGTTGCGCACCTTGAACCGGCGCGTGGGGCAGTGCGGGCTTGATGGCCGGAGCGGGGCTGCGCTGGTCGTGCAAGGCGATGAGTTGTGTGCCCAGCGCGCCCTGCTGGATCAACTGGGCCATGCGGTCTTGCGAACCCTGGTCGACCAGCATCCAGCGCGGGCGGGCTTGCATCAGCATCTGGCCCAGGCGTTGATCCGGATAGGCCGCATCCAGCGGGAGGTAGGCCCCACCGGCTTTGAGGATGGCCAGCAGCGCCACGATGAGCTGGGGTCTGCGCGCCACGCTCAGGCCCACGATCTGCTCGGGGCCGACGCCTGCTGCACGCAAGCGCGCGGCCAGTTGTTCGGCACGCTGGTCGAGTTCGCGGTAGCTCAGCGATGCGGTGGCCTGCTCGTCTGTGGCAGCGCTGACGGCCGGCGCGTCGGGCTGCAGCCTGGCCATGGCGGCGATCTGCTCATGGACCGGCACAAACGGGCTGGTCTGGGTGGGGGCCTGGAGCAGCAACTGCCGTTCTGCAATGGGGAGGATGTCGATGGCGGGCAGGGCGGTGCTGGTGCCGTGGCTGGCGTGCTTTTCCAGTGCCTGCGTCAACCCGGAGAGTGCGCTGACCATGTAGGCATTGAGCCGGCTTGCCTGCGGGGGCTGCTGCACTTCGGCAGACAAGGTGAAGCCTTGGCCCGTGTCGTCCACCGACAGTGACACAGGGTAGTGGCTGCGCTCCTGGCTGGCCAGCACCTCGATGCCGGCCCATGAGGGCGCCGCGTCAGCCGCCGTGCTGTGCCGGTAGTTGAGCATGGCCGTGAACAGGGGGGAGCCGGCTGGCACGCCGCTGCAGCGTTGTACGAGCGACAGAGGCGTTTGCTCGAAGCGCACGAGATCCAGCAGGGTGCGGTGGACCTGTTGAAGGGCATCGTGCACCGTGCCGCGAGAGGCCTCGGCCGTCAGCCTCATGGGCAGGGTGTTGACGAACAGGCCCAGCGTGCGCTGGGCACCCGCGCTGGTGGCCGCGTCATTGAGGCGCCCTGACATCACGCTGCCAAAGACCACGTCTTCGCGCGCGCTGCAGCGGCCCAGCACCAAGGCCCAGGCCAGATGGAAGAGGGCCGCCGGGCTCACGCCGTGGGTCTGGGCCGTCTGGCGCAAGCTGGCGGCCAGGGCCTCGTCCAGCGGGAGGGTGTGCTCGTTGATGGGGGCACCATGGCCTTGTGTGTCGAGCAGGCCAAAAGGCGCGCTGCACTCGGTGAAGTCACCCAGGCGAGACTGGAAGAAGGCCTGAGCCGCTGCCTCGTCGTCTTGCTGAAGGCTGTGGGCCACAAAGGCCTTGAACGAGGTGGGTGCAGGCAGCATCTCGCCTTGATTCGTCATCAGCGCGGCCACTTCGCTCAGCACCACCTCAAGCGAGATGTGGTCGCAGACGATGTGATGCAGTTGCAGCAGCAGGTAGCGCGGGCCTGCTTCGCCCGATGTGGTTTGCAGTTGCTGCAGCTTGATCAAGGGGGCCTGACGCAGGTCCATGTGCAGGCGCTCGACGGCCATGCAGGAAGCGATCTGATCAGGCAAGGGTGCTGGCGCGTTCAGGTGCACCTGCTCGATGGCCAGGGATGCCTGGCGCCAGACAACCTGCATGGCCTGGGGCAGGTCTTGCCAGGCCATGGCGGTGCGCAGGGCCTCGTGGCGGTTGACCACCGCTTGCAGGGCCACGAAGAATCGATCGAGCGTAGCCTGGTCGTGCAGCTTCAGGGCCACGGGCAGGATGTAGGCATCACCCGTGTCGGCGCTGAGCTGGTGATGAAAGAGCATGCCTTCCTGCAGGGCCGTCAGCGGGTAGATGTCCTGCACATTGGCTGCACCACCCGGCACACTGGCCACCAGCGTGTCAATCTGGGCCTGGCTGAGTGCGGTCAGCGGCAGCATGTCAGGTGTGATGCGGGTGCTGCCACCGGGGATGGCGCGCAGCAGGCCGGGTGGCAAGGCGTGCGAGCCCGCGTCATGCGCTTGCGTGGCCATGGCCTGTGCCAGTTCGCGCAGGCTGGGCGAGGCAAACACCATGTGCACGCTGGCCCGCAGGCCCAGGCGGCCCAGGGCCTCGATCATCTGCATCACCAGCAGGGAGTGGCCACCCAGGTCGAAGAAGCTGTCGTGGCGGCTGATGTGCTCGCGCTCCAGCAGCGTGCCCCATACCTTGGCCAGGGCGATCTCGATCTGGCCTTCGGGGGCTTCAAAGGTGGACGGGGTGTCTGCCGTGTCCAGGGGCGCGGGTGGCGGCAAGGCCTGGCGGTCCAGCTTGCCGTTGGGGGTGTGAGGCAACTGGTCCAGCACGACGATGGCGGCGGGCAGCATGTGCTCGGGCAGCATGGTCTTGAGTTGCTGGCGAAGGGTGTCGGGCCCATATGGCGCGCCCTCGTCAAGATCCCTTGTTGCGTCTGCGACATAAGCGACATAGGCCACGAGCCGCTTCTGGCCGGGCCGGTCTTCCCGCACCAGCACGGCGGCTTCACGCACGCCATTGCAACGCAGCAGCTGGCCTTCGATCTCACCCAACTCGATGCGAAAGCCCCGCAGCTTGACCTGGTCGTCACACCGGCCCTTGTAGTCCAGGCTGCCATCGGCTCGCCAGCAGGCCAGGTCACCGGTGCGGTACAAGCGCTCCGGCCAGGCTTGAGGTGAGCCGGTGACGAAGCGTTCGGCGGTCAGGGCCTCACGCCCCAGGTAGCCGCGCGCCAGCCCGATGCCACCGATGTAGATCTCGCCCACAACCCCCATGGCCACAGGGCGTAAGGCCTCATCGAGTACATGCAGGCGGGTATTGCGCAAGGGGTGGCCGATGCTGAGGGTGGTGGGCGCAAGCGCTGCATCTACCGGCTCTGGCGGCAAGGTGCAGGTGTGCAGCGTGACGCACACCGAGGCTTCGGTGGGGCCATAGGCGTTGACCACGCGCAAACCGGCGCGCAGGTAGGGCTCGATCACCGCGGCCTGACAGGCTTCGCCTCCGACGATCAGGGTCTGCAGCTGATCGCCGCCGCGGCCCAGGGGGGCAGCCGCCAGTGCCGAGGGCGACAGCAGGACATGGGTGATGCCACGCGCCTGCAGCGTGGCCTGAAGAGGGGCCCCAGGCAAAAGGGCTTCCCGGCTGGCCAGGTGCAGGCTGGCACCGGTGGTGAGCGCCATGATCCATTCCCAGGCGCAGGCGTCGAAGCTCGGTGAGGCGAATTGCAGCACACGGCTGTCGGGCGTCAAGCCCAGCGGTTCGATCGAGGCGTGCGCCAGGTTGCACAGGCCACGGTGGCTCACCATCACACCCTTGGGCTTGCCGGTCGATCCCGAGGTGTAGATCACGTAGGCGAGCTCGTCTTCGGACCGGCGTGGTGTGGCTTGATCAGCGGGCGAACAGGGGGTGGGCTCGGCGGGCTGCGTGTTGTCATCAAGCAGCAGGACCTGGGCGGCCTTGCCTGCGTCCACACCCTCGAGCAGGTGCCGCAGGCTGTGCTGCGTGACGATGACCTGCGGTTGCGCATCCGACACCATATAGGCCAGGCGTGCGGCAGGGTAGGCCGGGTCCAGCGGCAGATAAGCGGCACCGGCCTTGAGTGCGGCCAGCACGGCCACGAACACCTCGGGGCGGCGCTCCAGCAGGATGGCCACCAGGCCTTGCGCTGCCAGGCCCTGTTGCCGCAGGGACGCGGCCATGGCCGTGGCGAGCGCATCCAGTTCGGCATAGCTCAGTGTGCCTTCGTCAGACACCAGCGCGGGTGCATGGGGGGTTCGCCTGACCTGGGCCTCGAACAGTTGCTCCAGACGGGCTGGGGGCAGGGCGAGTGGCGGTGCATTGAAGGCCCGCAGTTGTTCAAGCTGCGTAGGAGACAGCCAGGCCAGCGCGCGCCAGCTCAAGTTGCTGTGCGGATCACGCTGATCATGAAAGGTGATGTCGTCGAGCAGCGTCAGGAAACTGTCGATCCAGCGTTGGATGGTGCCGGGCTCGAACAAGGTGGTGGCGTACTCGACGGCGCCGACCAGGGCACCGCGTTCTTCACGCAGGGTCAGGTTCAGGTCAAAGGGGGAGCCCAGGCGGGGCAGGTCGATGGTGCTCAAGGTGAGCTCGCCCAGCTTGAGCGCGGCGTGCGGGGTGTTCTGGAGGTTGAGCGTGGTCTGGAAGACCGGGCTATGGCTGAGGCTGCGCGTGGGTGTGATGGCTTCCACGACGCGGTCAAAGGGCAGGTCCTGATGGGCCAGCGCGGCCAGTGTCTGGCTGCGTGCCTGGGCCAGCACGGCACCCAGGTTGTCGTGCGGTGTGAGTTGCAGGCGCAAGGCCAGCATGTTGACAAAGCAGCCCACCACGCCTTCCAGCTCAGGGTGCGATCGGTTGGCCACCGGTGTGCCGACGAGCACATCACGCTGGCCGCTCAGGCGGGACATCAGCATGGCCCATGCCGCCAGCAGCACCATGTACAGCGTGGCGTCGTGGCGCGTCGCCAGCGCTTGCAGCTTCGCGGTGAGCGGGGCGGGCACCACCAGGCTGATCAGGTCACCCGCATGGCTTTGAACGGCGGGGCGAGGGTGGTCTGTTGGCAGGTCCAGCAGGGCCGGGGCGCCGGCCAGTGCGGCTTGCCAGAAGGCCAGTTGCTCGGCCATGAGCGCGTCGGCCTGCATGCCCTGTTGCCAGTGGGCATAGTCTGCGTACTGGATGCGCAAGGGGGGCAGGGCGGCCTGTTCACCCGCCAGCGCGGCGGCGTACAACTGGGCCAGCTCGCGCGTCAGCACACCCAGTGACCAGCCGTCTGCCACGATGTGGTGCATGGCCAGAAGCAGGACGTGCTCCGTGCCGGAGACCTCGATCAGGCGGGCGCGCACGAGCGGCCCATGGGCCAGATCGAACGGGGCCTGGATGGCTGGGCCATGCAGGCTCAGCAGTTGGGCCAGATCAGGCTGATCCTGCCCGGCCTGCACGTGCTCGATGTGCAGAGAAGCGGGCGCGGCCAGGTGTTGAACCGGCACGCCATCCACCATGGTGAAGCGGGCGCGCAGGGCTTCGTGGCGTGTCAACAAGGCATCCAGGCTGGCCTGCAAGGCCGCATCTTGCGTGGCACCCCAAGGGCCCTGCATGTGCAGCGCCAGTGGCAGCACATAAGCGGCAGCGGCGCCAGGGAACTGATCGAGGAACCACATGCGCTGTTGTGACCAGGACAGCGGCATGGCCTCGCTTCTGCCCATGGGCTCGATGGTGGGGGCCTGGATGATCGGGTCTGACGTGGTTGATGGTGAGCCAGGCTGTGCGTCGATGTGCGCGTCGATCCAGGCCGCCATGGCCTCCAGCGTGGGCGTATCAAAGACCTGCCTCAAAGGCATGGCCAGGCCAAAGTGCTGGCGCACACGGGCCACGAGCTGCACCGTGCGCAGCGAATGGCCACCCAGATCAAAGAAGTGCGCCTGCCTGCCCGCTTGCAGCTCGGGTGCCAGGGCCAGCACGTCTGTCCACAGCGTGAACAAGCGGGTTTCAGTCGGGGTCAGGGGCGTGTTGTCGTGACCGGTGGCGCCGCCGTGCAGATGGGGCGCGGGCAAGGCCCGGCGGTCCACTTTGCCGTTGGGGGTCAGCGGCCAGGCAGGCAAGGCCATGACGAGGGCCGGCACCATGTAGGCCGGCAGCTCGGCACGCAGGGCATCGCGCAAGGCGGCGGTGTCGGGCAGGGGGGCGCCGGGTGGGGCGGTGACATAGGCCACCAGTTGCGGGTCTTGGCGTGCGTCCCGGTGCAGAAGGACCAGGCTTTCGTGCACATGGGGGCACTGCGTCAGGCGGAACTCGATTTCGCCCAACTCGATGCGAAAGCCCCGCAGCTTGACCTGTTGGTCGAGGCGGCCCAGGAATTCAAGCTGGCCGTCCGGCCGCCAGCGGCCCAGGTCGCCGCTGCGGTAGAGCCGTTGGCCACCTCGTGTCGGGGCGCGCACGAAGCGCTCGGCGCTCAAGTCTTCACGCCCCAGATAGCCCAGGGCCACGCCTTCGCCGCCGATGCAGATTTCACCGGCCACCCCGATGGGCACGGGCTGCAAGTGGGCGTCCAGCACGTGGATCTGCGTGTTGGCAATCGGCTGGCCGATGGGCACCGTGGCCAGAGGCCTGGTGCCAGCAGATGCCGGCTGCCAGGTGTGCATGCTGGCACAGACGGTGGCTTCGCTGGGCCCATAGGCATTGATGAAGCACCGACCCGTGGCCCAGCGCTGGGCCAGCGCGGGGGGGCAGGCCTCACCGGCCACGATGACGGTTTGCAGATCAGGCAGGGGGGCGTCGGCGTCCATGGCCGCAAGGGCCACGGGTGGCAAGGTGACGTGGCTGATGGCCTGTTGACGCAGCAGCGTCTGCAGTGGCTCACCGGGCATGACCTCGTCCTGCGTGGCCAGGTGCAGCGTGGCGCCATGCGTGAGCGCCATCACCCATTCCCAGGCACAGGCATCAAAGCCATAGGCCGCGAACTGCAGCACCCGGTGGCCGGGGCCGATCTGGAGCGCCTGCCCTTGTGCGGCCGACAGGTTGCACAGCCCGCGGTGGGTGACCATGACCCCCTTGGGCCGGCCGGTGGAGCCCGATGTGTAGACGATGTAGGCGAGCTGATCGGGGGTGGGGCGTGTGCGTGGTGACGAGGGGCCAGTGGCCCTGGGCGATGCACCAAGGGCATCGACCCAGAACGTTTGCCATGCCGTGTTGGTGCTGTGGGCTGCGGCCTCATCCAGGCGCGATGCCAGGCTGCATTGGCTGATCACGATGCCGGGTTGGGCATCCTCCAGCATCAGGCCCATGCGTGATGCGGGGTAGCTCGGGTCGATGGCCAGGTAGGCTGCGCCGGCCTTGAGCACGGCCAGCTTGGTGATGAAGGCCTCGGGGCCACGGGCCAGCAGGAGGCCGACCACGGCCGGTACGTCGCTTGCCAGTGCATCGAGCGCAGGCCGCAGTGCGCGGGCCAGTTCATCTGCCCGCGTATTGAGCTGGGCGTAACTCAGGCACTGCGCGCCGAAGCGCAGCGCAGGTGCGTCGGGTGTGCGTGTGGCCTGCTCCTCGAACAGCTCGTGGATCAGCGCCTGATCCCGGTAGGGCGAAGGCGGCGGGTTGAAGGCCTGCAGTTGCTGGCGTTCGGCCTCGGGCAGCACGGACGCATGCGGCAGGTTGGCCGCATCGCCTTTCAGCGTGTCGTTTAGCGTGTCGTTCAGCCCATCGATCAGATTCTGCAGGGCGGTGAGCATGTAGCCGGCCATGCGCGCGGGTGCCACACCGTCGAGCGCATCGGGGGTGCTGGGCACACGGGTCTGGGTACTCAGCATGAAGCCCTCGCCCAGGTCGTCCACCAGCAGGGCCAGGGGGTAGTTGCTGCGCTCTTCGCTGCGCAGCAAGCTCATGCCACCCAGGCGTGGGGCCAGCACCGCCTCCAGGGTGTGGCGGTAGTTCAGCACGGCGCTGAACAGGGGGGTGCCAGCAGGCAGGGCCGAACAGCGCAGGGCCTCGACCAGCGGCGTCTGCTCATGGGGCAGGAGCGCCAGCAGTTGCTGATGCACAGCGTGCACCAGCGCGGCCGCCGAGGGCTGCTGGCCAAGCGCCATGCGCAAGGGCAGGGTGTTGATGAACAGGCCCATGGCGCGGTCCACGCCCGCCACGGCATGCGGGGTGTGCAGCCCTTGCAGGCGCCCGGACAGCACGGTGCCCAAGCTCACGTCGTCACGGCCGCTGCAGGCCCCGATCACCCAGGCCCAGGCGGCATGGAACAAGGCGGCGGGCGTCACACCCAGACGGCGGGCGTGTGCGCGCAAGGCCCTGGCCATGGGGGCGTCTAGCGCCACGCGGTGTTCTTCAATGCGGCCCTCGTCACCTGGCATCAGGCTCAGGCCAAAGGGCAGGGTGGCTTCGTCGATGTCGCCCAATGTGTGGCGGAAGAAGTCGTGTGCGCCTTCGTCGCCTTGCAAGGCCCTCGCCTGTGCCACAAAGCCCCGATAGGGTACAGCCGGGGGCAGTGTGGCGGCCGCTTCGTGCAAAGGCTTGTCTGCGTCAGCCAGCAAGGTCTGCAGCTCCTGCAGCAGGATCTCTTGCGAGACGTGGTCGCAGATGAGGTGGTGCATCTGCAGGACGACGCGCCAGCGCGCTTCGCAGTCGTTGCCGGCGGGGTTCTGCTCGTCCAGGTGCGCGCAATCTGGCGGCAAAGCGGTGTGGGGTGGCACAAGCCGCGCACGGCCCAATGGGGCGCGGTCCAGTGGCAGCAGGCCGGGGTCCATGGCGGATGCGTAGACCGGCAGCCGCGCGGCACGCCAGACCACCTGCATGGGCTGAGGCAAGCCCTGCCAGACGATGGCGGTGCGCAGCACGTCGTGCCGATCGACCAGGACCTGAACGGCGTCCAGGAAGCGGTCGAGCTGGGCCCGGCTGTCTGCCGCGAAGACCATGGGCAGGAGGTAGCCGTCGCGAGCCTGAGCGTGTGCGCCGTGTGCTTCGCCATCCATCAAGCGGTGAAAGAGCAGACCTTCCTGCAAGGGGGCGAGCGGGTAGATGTCCTGCACCTGCGTTGCCCCGCCTGGCACGGCCGATACGATCACATCAAGATCGGACTGTGTGAGCCCCGCCGCGCTGGCCAGTGGCACCATGTCCGGCGTGATGCGGGTGCACGCCATCGGCACCAGGCTGAGGGACAGGTCCGTGCTGGGGGCGCTTGCGATGGGGCTCGCTGTGCGGGCCAGATCGGCGAGGGTGTGGGCGGCCAGCACATCCCGCACCTGCACGGACCAGCCTTGCTGCCGCAGGCGTTCGGCCATCTGCACCACCAGCAGCGAATGGCCACCCAGATCAAAGAAGCGATCGTGGCGGCTGATGTGCGCCACACCCAGCAGGGACGACCAGATGGCTGCCAGAGCCTGTTCAACAGGGCCGATCGGGGACTCAAAGCCTGCGTCGGATGCGCCTGCATGGCCCATCGAATCGGCAGGGTGATCACCTTGTGACAAGAGCGGCGCCAGGGCTTTGCGGTCCACCTTGCCGCTCGCGCTCAGGGGCAGGCCATCCAGCAGGACGATGGACGAGGGCACCATGTGCTCGGGCAAGCTCTGCTTGAGTTGGGCCTTCAGGCTGTGGGCGTCTTGTGGCGCAGTGAACCCGGGCGGGTGAAGCGCCACAAAGGCCACCAGGCGCTGTTGGCCGTTCGCACCTTTGTCTGCCAGCACGGTGGCTTCACGCACACCAGGCAGGGCGCGCAGGGCTGTTTCGATTTCACCGGGTTCGATGCGAAAGCCGCGCACCTTGACTTGCTGGTCATTGCGGCCCAGGTAGTCGATGCTGCCGTCTGCGCGCCAACGGCCCAGATCGCCTGTGCGATACAGGCGGGCGCCTGGTTGTGGCGCATCGGGGTCGGGCACAAAGCGCTCGGCGGTGAGCTCAGGGCGGTTGAGGTAGCCGCGCGCCACGCCGATGCCACCGATGCAGATTTCACCGGCCACCCCTGGCGGGACCGGGCGCATGCGTTCATCCAGGATGCGCACGCGTGTGCCAGGCAAGGGGCGCCCAATGGGCAAGGCCGCTGCGCCAGGCTCCGCGTGGTTCGCTTCGCCGGCCAGTACATGCACGCTGACACACACGGATGCTTCCGTCGGCCCGTAGGCATTGACGAAACGGGGCACGTGGGCGTACTGGCGTGCCAGCTCGACGGGGCAGACATCACCGCCGGCGATCAGCGTTTGAAGGCTGGCCGCAGCTTCGCCCAGAGGCCAGGCGCTCATCACGGCAGGCGAGAGCAACACGTGTGTGATGGCCAGCCGGCGCAAGGTGTGCTGCAGCGGCGCGCCAGGCAGCAGCTCGGCCTGCTCGGCCAGGTGCAGGCTGGCGCCGGTGCCTAGTGCCATCAGCCACTCCCACACCGAGGCGTCGAAGCTGAAGGACGCGTACTGCAGCACGCGTGCGTGGTCATGCAGACCCAGCGGTGCCAGCGAGGCGCGTAACAGATTGCATGCGCCGCGGTGTTCGATCATCACCCCCTTGGGCTGGCCGGTCGAGCCAGAGGTGTAGATCACATAGGCCAGGTTGGAGGGCTGGACGCCGGTCTCTTCGGCCCGGAGCGCGCGCGCGTCTTGCGATGCCAGGGCTTCAAGGGTGGCCGTGTCATCGAGGTTCACGATGCGGCAGTTGGGCCGCTTGGGCATGGTGTCGGGCAAGGCCGCACTCAAGGCCACGGTACTTTGGCTCAAGAGCAGCACCGCAGGGCAGGCATCTTGCAGCATGTAGCTGATGCGCTCGACCGGGTAGGTGGGGTCGATGGGCAGGTAGGCGCCACCGGCCTTGAGGGTGGCAAGCAGGCCGATCACCATGTCGGGGCCACGCTCTACCGCGATGGCCACCAGGCAGTCGGGCCGCACACCCTGCTCGCGCAGCAGGCGGGCCAGGCGGTTGGCCTGTGCATCCAGCTCGCCATAACACCAGCTGCGTTCGCCATGTGTCAGCGCCAGCGCGTGGGGGCGGCGGCGCGCCTGGACTTCAAACCAGCCATGCGTCAGCCAGGGTGTGAGGCTGTGCTGTGCCAGATGAGACTGGGCCGAGGGCCGGCCTTCCGACCAGCTTTGCAGCAGCGCGTGCATGGTGGGTGGCAGGATGTCCAGCTCGTCCGCGTACAGGGCGTAATGCGTCCCATCCAGGGCGTTCAACAGCACCTCGATGGCTTGCTCGAAGCAGGCGTTGACGTGCGCTGCATCGGCAGGTGAACGGGTCTGGGTGCTCAGGCTGATGCCGCTTTGGCCGTAGTCGTCAACCGACACGGTCAGTGGGTAGTTGGTGCGCTCCTGGCTGGCGATCACGCGCATGCCGTCCAGCGCGGCCAGGCCCTCGACCTCGCCCGCGCTGTGTCGGTAGTTCAGCACCGCGCTGAACAGCGGCTGGTCCGGCGGCAGGGCGCTGCAGCGTTGGGCCAGTGCCAAAGAGGCGTGTTCGTGCGTGACCAGCTCGAGCAGGTCAGCGTGTGTTTGGCGCACCAGCGTGTGCACATCCTGATCGACCATGTTCACGCGCACGGGCAAGGTGTTCACGAACAGGCCCAGGGCGTGGGCTGCCGAGCCCGCTTGAAGCCGGCCGGACAGCACACTGCCAAAGACCACATCACCCCTTTGGGCACGGCTGCCACCCGCGCAGCGGGCCACGACCAGTGCCCAGGCCACATGCACCAGCGCCGCCACACCTACGCCGAGTGAGCGTGCCTGCTGGCGCAATTGGGTTACGCGGGCATCGGGCAACTGCAGGCGCGCTTCACTGAGCCCCACGCCATCGCCGTGCACATCGGC
Organism: Aquabacterium sp.; assembly: GCF_016195855.1. Taxonomy (GTDB): domain Bacteria; phylum Pseudomonadota; class Gammaproteobacteria; order Burkholderiales; family Burkholderiaceae_C; genus Aquabacterium. The sequence goes on along the minus strand of NZ_JACPYU010000003.1, from coordinate 570,793 downwards.
CAGCTCAAAGGGTGTGCAGGGTTCGTCCACCTCACCCAGGCGCCGGCGGAAATAGGCTTGTGCCGCGGCTTCGTGGGTGGGCGAGCGGGTCTGGGCCACAAAGGCGCTGTAGGCCATGGCCTGCGGCAAGGTGTGGCCAAGGCCTGCCATGCAGGTGGCGACCTCGCGCAGCACCAACTCCAGCGAGACGTGGTCGCACACGATGTGGTGCACGCTGAGCAACAGGATGCTGGGGCCCGAGGTGGCCGCGCCATCGGCGTGCCACTGCGCTGGTGCGGCTTGCAGGCGCATCAGAGGGGCCTGGTCCAGCGCGATGCGCGTGGCAGCCGGGTCCATCAGGGCCCGCATCTGATCGATCCCGCTCTGCCCACATTCATGCGGCGACTGGATGGCGGCTTGCTCCAGCACCAGCGGCGCTTCACGCCACACCACCTGAACGGGCTCGGGCAGATCGGACCAGGCCAGCGCCGTGCGCAGCACATCGTGCCTGGCCACCACCTCACGCAGCGCATCCACAAAAGCAAGCAGGCGCGTGGGTGTGTCGAAGCTCAGGAGCAGGGGCAGGACGTAGGCGTCACCGGCATCGGGGTGCAGCAAACGGTGGAACAGCATGCCCTGCTGCACGGGCACCAGCGGGTAGATATGCTGCACATTGGCAGCGCCGCCGGGCACGCGCTCGACCAGCGTGTCGATCTGGGCCTGTTGCCAGGACAGCAGGGGCTGCAGCCTGTCTGGCGTGATGTGCGTGCAGCCCGCAGGAATGGGGGCGCTGGCCACCTGGTGGGCGTCAAGGTGTGGCGTGGTGATGCACTCGGCCAGCTCAGCCAGATCGCGTGCGGCAAAGATGCTGCGCACCTCAACGGCCATCTGCATCGCACGCAGGCGGTCCATCATCTGCACGACCAGCAGCGAATGCCCGCCCAGGTCGAAGAAGTTGTCGTGACGTTGGATGTGCGGGATGTGCAGCAGATCGGCCCAGATCGCGGCCAGTGCGGTTTCCACCGGGCCCAGAGGCGATCCTGCCTGGTCACGCGCCGCGCCTTGCACCGCAGGCAGCCGCGTGCGATCGAGTTTGCCATTAGGGGTCAGGGGCAGGGCATCCAGCACGATCACACCGGATGGCAGCATGTGCTCGGGCAAGTCGGCACGCAGGGCCTTCTTGAGCGCACCGGCGTCCAAGGCGGTATGCCCGGTGACATAGGCCAGCAAGCGCGGGGGGCGGGCCTCGTCATCCACCAGCGCCACGGCCTCCCGCACACCGGCTTGCTTCATCAGCGCCGCCTGGACTTCACCCAGTTCGATGCGGAACCCGCGCAGCTTGACCTGGTGGTCATTGCGGCCCAGGTACACGATGCTGCCGTCTTCGCGCCAGCGGCCAAGGTCCCCTGTGCGGTACAGGTGGCTGCCCGCGGCGCCAAAGGGATGGGGCACAAAGCGTTCGGCTGTGAGGCCCGGGCGGTGCAGGTAGCCCAGCGCCACACCCGCGCCGCCAATGTAGATCTCGCCGCAGATGCCCAGGCCAGCGGGCCGCAGGTGGGCGTCCAGGATGTAGAGCTGTGTGTGCGGCAGTGGCCGGCCAATGGGCACCAGGCCCGCCTCGTGCGGCTGGCACTCATGGCTGGTGGCGCACACGGTGGCCTCGGTGGGGCCGTACAGGTTGACCAGCCGACGCCTACGCGCCGGATCGGCCCACAGGCGCGCCAGCCCAGGCGGGCAGGCTTCGCCGCCGACGCACAGGACGCGCAGGGCATCCAGCCCTTCGTGTGTGGGCATCATGCTCACGGCCACGGGGGGCAAGAGTGCATGGGTGATGCGGCCAGTCTGCAAGGTGTTGTACAGCACCTGACCGGGCAGCAGGGCTTCACGCTCTGCCAGCACCAGGCAGGCACCGGCACCCCAGGCCAGCAGGCATTCCCAGATGCTGGCGTCAAAGCTGATGGAGGCAAATTGCAGCACCCGGCTTTCAGGCGTGGCGCCCAGATCGGCTTGCTGAACGGTGGCCAGATTGGCCAGGCTGGCATGGCTCACCAGCACGCCCTTGGGGGTGCCGGTGGAGCCCGAGGTGTAGATGGCGTAGGCCGGATCAGTGCCTGACAGGCCGAGCGCGTGTGCATCGAGGTTGTGGTCCGGGCAGGCGGCCCACGCCGCCTGACAGGCGTCCACATCGAGCACTGGCACATCCGAGGCCCAGGCCTGCAGTTGCAAGCCCTGCGCCGTGAGGATCAGGCGCATGCGGCTGTCGCTCACCATGTGCGCCAGGCGCTGGTCGGGGTAGGCCGGGTCCAGCGGGACATAGGCTGCGCCGGCTTTCAGGATGGCCAGCAGCCCGATCACCATTGCGGGGCTGCGCGGCATGCACAGGCCGACCACGTCACCACGTGCCACGCCTTGTTGACGCAGGAGGTGCGCCCATTGGTTGGTCTGCTGATTGAGTTGGCCGTAGCTCAGGCGCTGGCCGCCCATGTCAAGGGCGGGCGCCTCAGGCCTGATCACGGCCTGCTCCTCCACGAGTTGATGAACCAGGATCTGACGTGACGCAGGTGCCGGGCAGGCGTTGAATTGCCGGAGCACGCGCGCGGACTCTTCATCTGGCAGTGCGCTGAGCGTGCTCATTGGCGCCAGCGGCGTGTTGTCGAGCGCCTGTGTCAACACATCCAGGGCATGGGCCATCCAGCGGTTGCAGCGCGCAGCGAGCTCATCGTGCCCGTTGGGCGTGTTGGGCGTGTTGGCGCTGGCCTGCGCACGCAGCACAAAGTCACCCCCCAGGTCATCCACGGACATGACCAGCGGGTAGTTGCTGCGCTCCTGCGCCGACAGCACCGTGATGCCCGGTGCCAGTTCGGTGTTGGCCTCGATGGCGCCTTGCACCTGTTGATGGCGCACATTGAGCACCGAGGTGAACAGGGGGGTGCCAGCGGGGATTGCGCTGCAGCGCTGGGCGAGGGCCAGCGGGGCATGGTCGTGCGCAAGCAGGGCCAGCAGCTCCTTTTGCACACCGGCCACCGCCTCAGGTGCGGTGATGCCCGACAGGCGCAGGCGAAGCGGCAAGGTGTTGATGAACGCCCCCACCGTGCTGGCCGCAGCCTGGCCATGCAGGCGCCCACTGAGCACGGTGCCAAAGACCACGTCATCGCGCCCACTGGCTTGTGCGACCACCATGCCCCAGGCCACATGCATCAAGGCGGCTGGCACCACGCTGTGGCGACGAGCCTGCTTGAGCAGGCGCTCGGACAGGGCATGCGGCAAGTGCTGCACGGCTTCCACCACATCGCTGCCATCGCCGTGCACATCCAGCAGGCCAAAGGGCGAGGTCGGCTCGTCCACATCGGCAAGCCTGGCCGTGAAGAAGGGCTCGTCCAGGCCGTTGGCGCTCAAGGCGCGTGCGCGCGCCACGAAGTCCCGGTAGGGCGTGGCAGCAGGCAATTCGGCGGCCTCGTCCTGGATGAAGGCCCGCAGTTCATCGCGCACCAGCTGCAGGGACTGGTTGTCGTCCACCAGGTGGTGCAGGTAGAGGATGGCGTAGACGGCGTGGCCAGCATCAGTGGCATCGGGCATGGTTGCCAGCTCGACCCGCATCAGCGGCGCCTGGCTCAGGTCCATGTGGAGGCGCTGTGGGGCCATGCGCGCATGCAATTGGGCCGCCACGTCCAGGTGCGGGTCCAGCACCAGCTCGTGCACCGGCAGCGTCACCTCGCGCATCACCACCTGGACGGCTTGCGGCAGCCCTTGCCAGATCACGGCCGTGCGCAGGGCGTCGTGGCGCGCGAGCACCCGCTGCAAGGCCACGAGCAGGGCCTGCTGTTGCGCGGGGCCATCCAGGCGCAACAGCATGGGCATCACATATGGGTCACCGTGCAAGGGGCGGCCGTCCTGACCGCGCGCCAGGCTGACGTGGTGAAACAGCATGCCGTCCTGCAGCGGCGCCAGCGGGTAGATGTCCTGCACGCGCGCGGCATCGCCACCAATGGCCTGGACGATGTGGTCGATGGCCTCTTGTGTCAGGTCGATCAGGGGCAGCATGCCCGGCGTGATGTGCGTGCAAGCGGGCGGGATGCCTGATGGTGGCGGGGCATGCGGCGGTGCATCTGTTTCGCGCCCGGCACGCGCTGTCAACGCTTGCGCGAATCGGGCCAGCGTGGGCGCTTCAAACACCATGCGCATGTCGGCCTGCCAGCCCATGGCCCGCAAGCGCTCGCCCAGGCGGATGGCCAGCAGCGAGTGGCCCCCCAGGTCAAAGAAGTTGTCGTGGCGCCCGACCGCGTCAACGCCCAGCAGCGCGCACCATGCCGTGGCAATCGCCCCTTCCAGGTCACCTTGCGGTGCTTCGAAGGCCTCGCGTGCGAGGTCGGCATCGGTGGGGGCGGGCAACGCCTTGCGGTCCAGCTTGCCATTGGCATTGAGTGGCAGGGCGGGCAGCAGCACCAGCGCACTGGGCACCATGTGCGCAGGCAGGGCCGTGCGCAGCATGGTGCGCAAGCCGTTCAACAAGGCTTCGCGCTGGGTGCCCGCATCGGATGCCGGCACCACATAGGCCAACAGGCGCAGGGCATCCGGCATGTCCACGTCCTGGGCGGCAGAAACCGCTTGTGCCACCACCACCGCATCGCGTACCTGCGGGTGCTTGAGCAGGTGGTGCTCGATCTCGCCCAGCTCCACACGCTGGCCACGCACCTTGACCTGGTGGTCGTTGCGGCCCAGGTAGTCGATGGCGCCATCCGCGCGCCAGCAGCCGATGTCACCGGTCTGGTAGAGCCGGGCGTCGGGCGCATCACAAAAGGGATCAGGCACAAAGCGCTCGGCGCTCAGATCGGGGCGGCCGAGGTAGCCGCGTGCCACGCCCACGCCACCAATGTGGATCTCGCCGGGGACGCCGATGGGCATGGCTTGGCCCAGGGCGTCCAGGATGTGGATGCGGATGTTGTCGATGGGCTTGCCGATGGGAACGCGTGGCACTCTCTGCACATGCGGTGCGCCGGCCTGAGGCTCGCCGGGGGTGGCCACATCCAGGCTACAGGTCCAGGCTGTCACGTCAATGGCCGCTTCTGTGGGGCCATAGAGGTTGTGCAGCTGCGCGCCGGGCAGGCGCTCCAGCGCCAGTTCCTGCAAAGCCCATGGCAGGGCCTCGCCACTGCAGATCACGCGGCGCAGGCTGGGGCAGCGCCCCGGGCCCAGTTCGGCCAGGAAGGCCTGCAGCATGGAGGGCACGAAGTGCAGCGTGGTGATCCCGCGGGCTTCGATCAGTTGCGCCAGATAGGCGGGATCCTGGTGCCCACCGGGCCTGGCCATCACCAGCTGCGCCCCGGCGATCAAGGGCCAGAAGAACTCCCACACCGACACGTCAAAGCCGTAAGGGGTCTTTTGCAGGACCAGATCATCGGCCTGCAAGGGGTAGGCCTTCTGCATCCACTGCAGGCGGTTCACCACACCGCGGTGCTCGTTCATCACGCCCTTGGGGCGGCCAGTTGAGCCGGAGGTGAAGATGACGTAGGCCAGGCTGCGCGCGTTGAATGCGCCGCTTGCCTTGTGTACGGGCCCTGCTGCCTGGTCGGCCTCCAAGGCGGGATCCAGCAGCAGCACGGGGCAGTTGCCCGCTGGCCACGTGTGAACCCATGCCGGCTGCGCCACGATCAGGTTGGGCGAGACTTCGGCGATCAGTTCGGCCAATCGCTCGCGCGGGTGATGGGGGTCTAGCGGCACGTAGGCGGCACCGGCCTTCAGCACGGCCAGCAGCGCCGTCACCATCTCGACGCTGCGCTCCATCACCAGGGCCACCAGGGTATCGGCGCGCACGCCGGCTGCCTGCATGCGGCCAGCCAGTTGCTCGGCCCGTGCATCAAGCTCGGCGTAACTCAGTTGCTGTTCATCGCAGATCAGGGCAAGGCGCTCAGGGTGCAAGGCAACACGCTGCTCGAACAACTGGTGGATGCCGACATGCGCATCAAACGGTGCGTCGGTGTCATTGAAGCGTGCCAGCAGCGCGGCTTCGTCTGGCGGGATGAGGGGCAGCTGCGCGATGGGCCCGGCGTAGCCATCCAGCACGGCGTCGCAGGCTGTCTGCATGCGGCCGATCAGCCTGGCCACCTCGCCGTCGTCCAGGTGAGCCCGGTTGAACACGCACTCGATCAGCAGGCCGTCGTCGTGGTGGTAGTCCTTGGCGGCGATGGCCAGGGGCGTGTGTTCATGGCCGTTGTGCAGCGTCCAGAAGCGCGGGCGGGCCTCGCCCATGCGCACATCCGCGTCGAAGGACTCATACGAGAAGCTCACATCGAAGAGCTGGCGCCTGCCGCTGGCGCTCAACTGCGTCACACGGTTGATGTCGGCAATGGGCAGGCGCTGGTGGCGCAGGCAATGCCGCAACTCGTCGGCCACGGCCTGCATCTGGGCGGCAAAGCTGCGGTTCAGGTCCGTGCGCACGCCAACCGGGTTCATCGAGGCGAACATGCCGATGGTCTGGCGCTGCTGCGGCGTGGTGCGGTTGTGAACGGGCACCCCGATCACGATCTCTTCAACCGCGTGCAGGCGTGACAGGCAGGTGTGAAGCAGTGCCAGCCAGAAGTGCGGCACCGTGAGGCCCAGCGCATCGGCATGGTCGGCCACGCGTTCGCAGACGGGGCGCGGCATGCGCCAGATCTGCTTGCCACTGCCCAGCGCCGAGCCATTGATAGCCATGTAACGAGGGGGCAAAAGGGCGGGGGGCAAGGCGGCATGGCGCTGTTGCCAGAAGGCCAGATCCCGCTCGTGTCGGGGTGATGCGGCATAGGCCTGCTCGGCGTCCAGCAAGGCCCGGTAGGACGGTGCGGGCGCCGTGTCCAGCGCCTGACCCGACAGCAAGCGGTTGTACGTGTCGATGATGGCGGCGCCGGCCATCGGTACACCGTAGCCATCGATGATGAGGTGGTGGTAGCGGTGCATCCACAGGTAGCCGCCATCGGCATACCGAACCAGCAACATGTCCCATGGCCGCACCCGTGCCTGCAGTGGCACGGGGCTGCCGAAGGTGTGCTGCACGAAGGCCAGCGCCTGGTCCCGTGTGGTGTGCGGGCCGCGCATGTCCACCACAGGCAGGGCCACGTCCACGGTGTCCAGCACCTGTAGACGCGGCGTGGCACCTGCCTCTGCTGGGTCCTGGCTGGGCACCATGCGCAGGGCGTCGTGGCGCTGCGCCACATGCGTCACCGCCTGCCTGAGCCGCTCGACATCCAGCTCGCCCTGGATGTCCACACACATGCCGATCTGGTAGCAGGGCAGGCCCGGGCTCACCATCTGATCCAGCCAGATGACGCGCTGCACCATCGACAAAGGGATCAAGGCGCGCGTTTCGGAACCAGCTTCCCCTGCGAAATCGACAACAAAACCATTCATAGAGATGTCAAGCGGTGACGCACCCAGCGCGGCCCGCTCAAGTACCTCAGTGGGTATGGGAGAGGCCTGTTTGAGCGCAATACTGCAATGTTGACAAACACACATGTCATCTTTTCAGAGGGTTTGTCATGATGGGTGTCGATTAACGCGTGACTGAGGGGTGGTGTTGCGACAGCCGTGGCCGGACAGGGCTGCCAGGCCGCCGTGACCTGTGCAGAAAACGGAGTGCCGGGCCTGTGGCATGTGGCTAAAGTGGCGCCATGGACAACACTTCATGACGGCCATGCGGGACATTGATACAGACATGGTGGTGGCGCTGTGCCGGCACATCGAGCGGGCCGAGGCCTCGCCGCGCCTGGACGATCTGGCCAAGCTGGCCGGCGTCAGTGCGAGCCGCTTGCTGCGGCTGTTCAAGGCCCACACCGGCCTCACACCCAGGGCCTATGCCGCCGCGCAGCGCGCCCGCCGCGTGCGCGAGCAACTGGCCGGTGGGGTGCCCGTGACTCAGGCCATGTACGACGCAGGCTACTCGTCCAGCGGGCGCTTTTATGAAGAGTCCACGGCGGTGCTGGGCATGACGCCCACAGAATTCAAGGCCGGCGGCGCGCAAAGCGAGATCCGCTTTGCCGTGGGGCAGTGCTCACTGGGGGCCGTGCTGGTGGCGGCCAGCGCGCGGGGCGTGTGCGCCATCCTGCTAGGCGACGACCCGGATGCGCTGGTGCGGGATCTGCAGGACCGTTTCAAGACCGCGCGGCTGATCGGTGCCGATGGCGCGTTCGAGCAATGGGTTGCCCAGGTGGTGGGCCTGATCGAATCCCCCAGGGTGGGGCTGGCGCTGCCGCTGGACATCCAGGGCACCGCCTTCCAGCAAAGGGTGTGGCAGGCCCTGCGGGGCATACCGGCCGGCCAGACCGTCAGCTACACCGAGTTGGCCCAGCGCATCGGCTCGCCCGGCGCGGTGCGGGCGGTGGCCGGTGCCTGTGCCGCCAACCCGCTGGCCGTGGCCATTCCCTGTCACCGTGTGGTGCGCCATGACGGTGGCCTGTCGGGTTACCGCTGGGGTGTCGAGCGAAAACGTATCTTGTTGTGTCGTGAAGAGGAGGAAAGCGCTAAAGTGGCCGATCAGGAGGCCTGAGATGGGTATTCGGACAACATGGTCGGTGCTGGCTGTAGGGGCAGGGCTGTGGACAAGCGCGATGGCGACCGAGGTCGTCACCGTGGCCGCCGAAGACGATTGGGCGCCTTATTCCTCGATGCGCGCAGACCGCTCTGGCCCCGAGGGGCTGGCGCCAGCCCTGGTCAAGGCCGCGTTCAAGACCCAGGATGTCGAGGTGCAGTTCCAGGTCGTGCCGTTTTCGCGCTGCCTGCACTATGCCGAGAAGGGCACGGTGGTGGGCTGTTTTGACACCACCCGCACCGAGGCCAACAAGGACTTGTTCTACTGGCACCCCACCCCCTTGTTCCGGGAGGAGCTGGGCATCTTTGGGCGTGCCGATGCGCCTGCCAGAGAGTTGACGCAAAAGGACCTGGAGGGCCAGACCGTCGGGGTGACCATCGGCTACACCTACCCGACCGAGTTCATGCAGAACCCGCGGATCGTCAAGCTCAGTGCAGCATCGGACGGCAATCTGGTCAAGATGCTGGTGGCCAGGCGCGTGAACTACATCCTGCTCAACACCATGCCGGGTTACTACCGCATCAAGTATGAGCCTGCCTTGAAGGGGCAGATCAAACGCGTGGGCGCTATCCGGCTGGACAGCTTCTGGGTGAGCTTTTCGCGTGCCCACCCGGATGGCAAGCGCATGTCCGAGGTGCTCGAGAAGGGCTTGCAGGCCATCAAGGCCAACGGTGAATACGACCGGATGATGCAGGCATTCAAACAGGAACTGCAGCCTTGAGGAGCCCGGCTGGATGACCTCTTCCATCACGCGCCGCATGACCGTACTGGTTCTGATGATCAGCTTGGTCATTGCCTTGCTGGCGGCGGCTTACCAGATCTATGGCGGCTACCGCGCCGGCTTGCGATCGGTGCAGGACAACCTGCGCATGATCGAGTACAGCCATGTGCCGGCGCTCACGGCCAATGTCTGGCTGCTCGATCAGCCCTTGATCGAGAAGCAGCTCGAAGGCATTGCCCAGCTGCCCGATATCACCTATGCAGGCGTGACGGGGGATCTGCCCTTTCAGGTCAAGCCCATGGGGCGTGCACAGGCACGGTCCGAGGCCGTGCGTTTCGGTGCCCCCACGCTCAGCCATACCTACGCGCTGCTCTATACCGACCCCTTGCACCCCGAGCAGCACCAGCCCATTGGTCAGTTGCGGGTGGAGGTGTCGCTGGAGGGGCTGTATGCGCGCCTGAAGGAGACGGCCGTCACCATCGTGGTGGCCGAGGTTGTGCGCACGACCATCCTTGCCTTCGCCCTCATCATGGGCATGCGCCTGCTGATCACGCGGCACCTCACGCAGATCGCCACGTTCTCCTCGCGCCTGTCCATCGACAACCTCGACACCCCCTTGATGCTCTTGCAGCGTCATTCGCACCGCCATGACGAAATCGATGCGCTGGTCGAGTCCATCAACGGCATGCGCCTGTCCCTGATGAACGAGATCGGCAAGCGGCATGAGGTCGAATCGCGCAGCCAGCAGCTCACCATCGAGAAAGAAGCGGCCGTGCTGGCCAACGAGGCCAAGAGCGAGTTCCTGGCCAACATGAGCCACGAGATCCGCACCCCCATGAACGCCATCATCGGCATGTCCGAGCTGGCCCTGCAAAGCGGGCTCAACGACAGGCAGAGCAACTACGTGCAGAAGGTGCACACCTCGGCCAAGCTGCTGCTAGGCATCATCAATGACATCCTGGATTTCTCCAAGATCGAGGCGGGCAAGCTGGACATCGAATCGGTCGAGTTCAGCCTCAACGAGCTGCTGGGCGGCCTGGCTGACCTCATCGGCCTGAAGGCAGAAGAGAAAGACCTGGAGTTGCTGATCGTGCAGTCGCCCGACGTACCCGACCGGCTGATGGGCGACCCCTTGCGCCTGCACCAGGTGCTGGTGAACCTGGCCTCCAACGCGGTGAAGTTCACGGGCCACGGCGAGGTCATCGTGGGGGTGGACGAGGTCGAGCGCGGTGCCACCTCCGTGCTCTTGCGCTTTTGGGTCAAGGACACCGGTGTGGGCATGAGCGAGGCCCAGCAGGCACGCCTGTTTACACCGTTCACGCAGGCGGAGATGTCCACCGCGCGGCGCTTTGGTGGCACGGGCCTGGGCCTGGCCATCAGCCAGCGCCTGGTGCGCATGATGGGCTCCAGCATCGAGGTGGACAGCCACGAAGGCAAGGGCAGCACCTTCTACTTCAATCTGCGCCTGGACATGGCCGCCGCGTCGACCGCGCCACACCCCGCCGCCTTGCCCTTCCCGACAGGCGGCCGGCTGCTGGTGGTGGACGACAACGCCGCGGCGCGGCAGGTGCTGGTCAACATGGCCGCGCGCATGGGCTTTCAGGTGGACGAGGCCCATGATGGCGAGCAGGCCCTGCGCATGGTCAACGACGCGCGTGATGCCGGCCGCCCCTTCCAGCTTGTCTTGCTGGACTGGAAGATGCCCGGGCTGGACGGTGTGAGCTGCGCACGCCGCCTGGCGCTGGCAGGGCACGACAGGCCCCAGGTGTTGATGGTGACGGCCTTCAGCCGCGACGAGGTGTTGCGGCGCATGCGCCAGGAGCAGGTGCAGGTGCAGGCGGTGCTGACCAAGCCGGTGACGCCTTCGTCGCTGTACGACGCCTGCCAGCGTGCCTTGCTGCCCACGGCAGACAAGGTGATGACCGTGACACGCGAGGTCAAGCTGGCCTTGCCGGATCACCGGGCACGCCTGTCCGGTGTGCGTGTGCTGCTGGCCGAAGACAATGAGATCAACCAGGAACTGGCCGTCGAGTTGCTGCAGCGCGTGGGCATCACGGTGGCCGTGGCCAAGGATGGGCACAGTGCGCTGCAGATGCTGGGCGAGCAAAGCTTCGACATGGTGCTGATGGACTGCCAGATGCCCGGCATGGACGGCTACACCGCCACCCGGCGCATCCGCGAGAACCCCGCCTGGCGCGAGTTGCCCGTGATCGCGATGACGGCCAATGCCATGCTGGGCGACCGCGAGAAGGCCCTGGCGGCCGGCATGAACGACCATGTGGCCAAGCCCATTGATGTGGAGGACCTGTACCGGGCGTTGAGCCGATGGGCCGGTGCGCGGGGCACGGACAAGGCCGGGGTGCCCGAGGACACGGTGGCGCAGGACATGATGAGCCTGCCTGGCCTGGACATGGCACTGGGCCGTGCACGCACGCTCAACAACGACGCGCTGTACATGCGCATGCTGCGGATGTTTGCGCAGCGCGAGCGGGACTTCATTCGTGACTGGCGCCTGGCTTACGAGCGTGGTGACCAGGGCACGGTTGAACGCATGCTGCACACCATGCACAGCGTGGCCGCCACCCTGGGCGCCCTGGGTGTGTCGCAGGCCTGTCAGCAATTGAGGGCGGACTTGCAGGCGCATGCCTCACGCGAGGTCATCGAGCGCGGGCTGGGTGAGTTGTCGCGCGAGATCAACCAGGTGCTCGCTGGCATCGACACCTTGGTCGCAGCCTGATGCTGCCAGGCCTCTAAGGTTGCTCAGGTCTGCAGGTGCTTCAAGGCTGCAGGTGCGATGCGGGCAAGTCGATGAGCTTGCCCGTGTGATAGTAGGTAGGCAGCTCCTGAACCGACTTGATCTGATAGCGGGCCTGGCCCACTTGCGCCTTGAGCCCCTCCAGCGTCACCAGTGGCGCCTTGGTTGACACCGCGTTGGCGAGCCAGGTGGGCACCAGGCCACCCAGGTCAACCTGCGTTTCAAATTCCACCCGCGTCCACTGGCCCTTGAGCGGCACCAGGCGGAAGGTGTTGTGCAGATAGGGCATGCGCACGAAGCCGTCTTGCGGCGGGTAGCCCTCCACCTGCTGTGAATCCACCAACACCGAGCCATCGGCTTGTTGCGTCACGGTCGAGCGGAACAGCACATCGCGGTCGGACGCGGGCCAGATGCCCTTGAAGCGCGCGTAGGTGTGGTCGGCGCTGTACTTGTCGGGCTGGACACCGCTTTGGCATTGGTACACCCAGTTGCTCAGGCCGGGGATGTCGGCCAGCAGCGCCAGCACGGTCAAGGTGGTCTGGTGCACCTCGGTCACGCCCTTGAAGGCCTTGACGGCCATGCCATCCACGCTGCGCACCCAGGTGCTGATGTCTTCACGCCCCTGGCCTTGCCGGACTGGCTCCCACTCGTTGCCAGCGTGCGCGGGCAGGGCCAGGCAGGCGAGGCTGATTGCCGAGATCATCGTGCGCAAGGTGGTGGCCATGGGGTGTCTCCATCCCGAGGGTGGGGCCCCGGGTCCGCGCAGCTTAAGTCGCGCAAGGCCCCGGGGTTTGAGCCCGCGCAAAAGGCGGCCGCTGCAGGGGGACTTTTGGCGACGCGTGCCGCATCCAGCCCCCTTGCGCCGTTTCGCAAGCCCTCAGCGGGCCTCGACGGCGATGGCCGGCAGGCGTGCGTCAGCCGGCGGCACGCCGCCATAGCTGATGCTGATGAGCTTGTAGACCTTGCTGGTGTCCGGGTCGATGATGTTGGACACGCCCTGGTAACTCAGCAGCCGCCTGGTCTTGAGGTCATAACTCAGGGCAATGGCCGGCACCACCAGACGCAGCAAGGAGTCGGGCTCGACCAGCACGCGCAGCACCGTTTGCCCATCGACCCGCTGTTCGTCCACTTTCTTCGCCCTGAATCCATAGCGGTTGGTGTGCCCCGCCACGATCAGCCCGAACTTGACGGTCTCCCCCTTGCGGATCGTGTCCAGCTGGTCTTGCAGCAACTGGTTGAAACCAGCGTCTGCGGCGACAAGGCCGTCGTCCAGCGGCAGGGCCTTGCGCTCTTCCTTGTCGCCATCGCGTTTGAACACCAGGGCCTGCGGGCTGTTGCTGCTGATGCCTTCGGCATAACGCACGGCCGGGATGTCCATGCGGTAGATGGGCACCGTGCGGTTGCTTCGGTAGTCCAGCGTCTTGCGGGCGATCTCGCGGCCCTGGGCATCGAAGTACGTGGTGACGCCGGTCTGCACGGCACCATCCGGCGCCAGGTTCTGTTCATGCACCTCGGTGTAGAGGTAGCGCTGCGTGGCGGTGTCACGCACATAGCCGATCACACGGGCGGCTTCGGCTTGTGCACACAACAGGATCAGGGCCAGGGTCAAGGCCGCCAGGCGAATCGACATGACACCCCACTGCGAAAGTCAGACAACGGTGCGACCGATTCTAGAGAGCCCGCCATTCACCTGACGGGCGTGCGGTCTTGCTGACGGCTGCCGACGGGGCGCTGGTAGCAGTCGATCACAGGTCCTGCAAGACCTTGGGCACCGACGAGCGGTGGAAGCCGTCGTAGCTGGGGGCGCCCGCGTGGTTGGCCGTGGGCATGACCGGGCTGTGCAGCGGCGCGCCGCCGTCAATGGCCACGGTGATGCCGGTGACGAAGGACGCACCCGGGCTCAACAGGAAGCAGATCACCGAGGACACTTCGGCCTCCAGCCCCAGGCGCTTGGCGGGCAGGTTGTCTTTCAGCACGCGGATCATGGGGGCCATGGCCGGGCCATAGGCGTCCATGCCGCTGGAGGCGATCCAGCCAGGCGCCACGGCATTGACGCGCACATGCGATGCCGCCCATTCGTAGGCCGCCGTCTTGGTCAGGTTGGCCATGCCGGCACGTGCTGCGCCCGAGTGCGCCATGCCGGGCATGCCGTTCCACATGTCGGCCGTCATGTTCACCACCGAGCCGCCGTGTTTGGCCATGCTCTGGTTGTAGGCCTCGCGCATCATCAAAAAACCGCCGGTCAGGTTGTTGGCCACGACCGCTTCAAAGCCGCGCTTGGAGATGGCCGACACCGGCGAGGGGAACTGCCCGCCCGCGTTGTTCACCAGGCCGTGGATCTGGCCGTGCTTGGCCACGATGGCCGCCACCGCCGCCTTGACCTGGTCTTCATCGCGGATGTCGAAGGCGGCTGAATCGGCTTTGCCGCCATCTTCGGTGATCTCGGCGACCACGCGCGCCAGCTTCTCTTCATTGCGGCCCGTGATGACCACCGTGGCGCCCAGGGACGCCAGCTCGTGCGCCACGCAACGGCCGATGCCGCTGCCGCCACCGGTGACCACATGGACCTGGCCGGCGAACAGGCCGGGGCGGAAGATGCTGTCGTAATGCTGTTGCGCGCTCATGATGGGTGTCGTCCTCGGAATCTGGATGGTATGGAAAACGGATGGTGCCGACTTTAGCGGCGCCTTACGTTTACGTCAATTGGTGGTCGTCTTGGTAAATTGATTGTAGTATTGGGCATGCAAACAGGGTTGCCCCTAGACGGCAACCGTCACAGGAGACATCCCATGAGTGCCAGCCCCTTCGTGTCGTACTTCAACGAGACCCATGACATGGCCCGCGCCACCGCGCGCCGCTTTGTCGAGCAGGAAATCAAACCCCACATTGCGCAATGGGAAGAGGACGGCACCTTCCCCCGCGAGTTGTACAAGAAGGCGGGCGACCTGGGTATCCTGGGTATCGGCCATCCGGAACACCTGGGTGGCAGCAGCCCCGATGACGTCTTCCTGAAGCTGGCTGTGAGTGAAGAGCTGATGCGCAGCACCTCGGGTGGCCTGGTGGCCAGCCTGGGCTCGCTGGACATCGGCATCCCACCTGTGTGGCGCGGCGCATCGCCCGAGGTGCAGCAGCGCGTGGTGCCCGCCGTGCTGGCCGGTGACAAGATCGCCGCGCTGGCCATCACCGAGCCAGGTGGCGGCTCCGACGTGGCCAACCTGCGTACCCGGGCCGTGCGCGATGGCGACCACTACGTCGTCAACGGCTCCAAGACTTTCATCACCTCTGGCGTGCGCGCCGACTACTACACCGTGGCCGTGCGCACGGGCGGCGAAGGTTATGCCGGCGTGTCCCTGCTGCTGATCGAAAAGGGCACGCCAGGCTTCACCGTCGGGCGCAATCTGCAGAAGATGGGCTGGTGGGCCTCGGACACCGCCGAGCTGTTCTTTGAAGATGTGCGCGTGCCTGTGGGCAACCTGATCGGCCCCGAGAACGCCGGCTTCATGCTGATCATGGCCAACTTCCAGGCCGAGCGCCTGGCCCTGGCCGTGATGGCCTACATGACCGCGCAGATGGCCCTGGAAGCCTGCATGGACTACGTCAAGGACCGCGTCGCCTTCGGCAAGCCCTTGAGCAAACACCAGGTCATCCGTCACAAGCTGGCCGAGATGGCCACCAAGGTGGACGTGGCCCGCGAATACGCCTACCGCGTGGCGGCCCGCATGCAGGCAGGCAAGACGGCCATCCAGGAGGTGTCCATGGCCAAGAACTTCGCCACTGATGTGGCCGATTTCGTGACCTATGAAGCCGTGCAGATCTTCGGCGGCATGGGCTATATGCGCGAGTCCGTGGTCGAGCGCCTGTACCGCGACAACCGCATCCTGTCGATCGGTGGCGGCACGCACGAAATCATGAACGAGATCATCTCCAAGCAGATGGGCTTGTGACCGGCTTGTGATCGGTGGGTGAGCGCTGCAGCGGGCTGTCCGCAATGCCCTGAACTGTCATAAAAAGTTCATTCAAGTGCCCGAGTGATGCCTCCGATAAGGCCGCATCACCTCGGGAGCAAGCATGACGGTTTCGGCGCATTACACAGCCTATGGGCAAGACACTGAAGGTTGCGCCGACCTTCAGTTGATGACTGTGCAGGACATCATGGCCTGCGGTCTGCTGACCACGCACTTTCAGCCACTGGGCCGTCTGCACGATGGCGAGGTGTTCGGGTACGAGGCCCTGGTCCGGGGCCCCAAGGGGCACGCGCTGGGCGCGCCTGATGCGCTGTTCGCCGCCGCCCGCGAACAAGACGTCAACTTCGATCTGGAAGTGCACTGCGTCAAGCTGGCCTTGATGAACTGGGCCAGGCAAGGCATGCAGGGGCGCCTGCTGGTCAACCTCAGCGCCAGCTCGCTGGCGGCCTTGATGGCGCACCCGGTGGCCCACGGCATTCTGGGCCTGATCAAGGACCACCGGATCGCCACCGCGCGCCTGGTGGTGGAGCTCACCGAGCACGAGCGCGTCGAGAACCTGCCTCGCCTTCAGCAAGCGGTGGGGGCCCTTCGGCAATACGGCGTGCAACTGGCACTCGACGATTTTGGTGATGGCCGATCCAGCCTGCGCCTGTGGGCCGAGCTCAAGCCGGACTACGTCAAGATCGACAAGTACTTCGCCAAGGACATCTCCTCGCACCCGGACAAGGTGCAGACCATCACCGCGCTCAAGCGCATCGCCGAGACCTTCGGCACGCAGATGGTGGCCGAGGGCCTGGAGACCCCAGAAGAGCTGCGCGTGTTGCGTGACCTCGGCATCGAGCTGGGGCAGGGCTACCTGCTGGGGCGCCCCCAGGCCGATCTGGTGTGCAGCCTGCTGCCCGCAGCCCGGGACGTGATCGCCAGCAGCGAGATATCGGTGCTGCCCAGCAAGACACGCAGCGGGCGCAGTGACTTCACGGTGGGCGAGATCATGGTGCGTGTGACGCCGCTGCACGCCGAGGCCACACACCGGCAGGTGGCCCAGCGCTTTCAGGATGACGAGACGCTCAAGGCCCTGGCTGTGGTCAAGGAAGGCAAGCCCATCGGTCTCATCAACCGGCAAGCCTTCTTCAACCACTACGCCAAGGCCTACTTCAAAGAGTTGTACGACCACAAGTCCTGCCTGCTGTTCGCCAACACGCAGCCCATGCAGCTGGAGGCGCACATCGGCCTGGATGAACTCACTGATGTGTTGACCTCGGAAGACCAGCGTTACCTGACCGAAGGCTTCATCCTCACCAAGGATGGGCTGTACCTCGGCATGGGCACCGGCGAGCGCCTGGTGCGGGCGGTGACCGAGTTGCGCATCGAGGCCGCACGCCATGCCAACCCCTTGACCTTCCTGCCCGGCAACATCCCGCTGACGATGCACATCGCGCGTTTGCTTGGCAGTGGGGCTTCGTTCGTGGCCTGCTACGCCGACCTCAACCACTTCAAGCCTTTCAACGATTACTACGGCTACTGGCGTGGTGACGAGATGATCCGCCTGCTGTCCAACACCCTGGTGGCGCATTGCGATGTGCGGCGCGATTTCATCGGCCATGTCGGCGGCGATGACTTCGTCATCCTGTTCCAGAGTGAGGACTGGTTGCCGCGCATCGAGGCCGCCGTGGCCGCTTTCAACGCCGCAGCCTGCCAGCTCTTTGACGAGGCCGCACGTGATCGCGGTGGCATCGAGGCGGAGGACCGCGATGGCGTTCAGCGCTTCTTCCCGATGACCACGCTGTCCGCGGGCGTGATGCGCGTCTCGCCTGGCGATTTCACGCGTGCCGAGTCAGTGGCAACCGCCGCCGCCGCAGCCAAGCACAAGGCCAAGCAACTGGCGACCGGGATCTACGTCGATCAGTGCGTGGGCTGAGGCCTACTTCAAGCGGGCCGACAAGAAGGCCCCGCCCGACACCAGCAGCAGACCGGCAATCAACCAGCCGGTGAGTGGCTCACCCAGCAGCGGCACGGCCCCCAGTCCCGCCATGACGGGCACCAGCGCCACCATGGCCCCTGTGCGCTCGGCACCCAGGATGGCCACCGCGCGCAAGAACAGCAGCATGGCCACGATGGTCGGCCCCAGGCCCTGATACAGCCCCTGCAACAGCAGCATCGACATCGGTACCTGGTCGAGGCCCTTGGGCAGGAAAGCCAGGTACACCGGCATGAACACCAGGCAGGACGCCAGCGCCACAAAGCGCGTGAGCAACCAGGCATCGACCGCCCACTTCTTGACCAGCACACTGTAGATCGCCCAGGCCAGCGAGCCACCCAACAGCAAGGCGTCACCCGCCAGGGTGCTCGGGCCCTCGTGGGCGCCCAGGATCTGCGGCATGGCCACGCAAGCCACGCCCGCCGCAATCGGGATCAGACCGAAAAGCCGCAAACGCGAGGGCCGGGCGCCCATCAGCAACCAGGCGAGGGCCGTGACCAGAAAGGGCTGCATGCCCGGTAGCAGGATGCCGCCATGGGCTGCCGGCGCGCGCTTGAAACCCGCATAAACCAGCACCAGAAAGATCAGGCCACCCGTCAAGGCCATGGTCCACATGCGCTTGTCGCGCCAGGTGCCTGCCGGGAAGTTGAGCGAGAAGGGCAGCAGAAACAGCGAGGCCGTGCCCAGGCGCAGCGCCACGATATCCCAGCCCGTCAGCGAGGTCTTGCCGCCCAGGCGCGAGATCAGGATGAAGCCTGCCCAGATGAACACCGTACCCAGTGCGGCCAGGTAGCCTTGCAACACAGATGGATGGGGAGACGGTTGGGTGGCTGCAGCAGACATGGCGGCCAGTCTAGCCGCCACCCTGAAGCACCGTCTGGCGTGGGGGGATACAACTGCTTGCAATATCCCCTCGCAAGCGGGGCGGGGCGGCTCGTGGGCTCCATGGACAATCAAAAGCTATACCTAAAAAGTCCGTCAGGTGAGTTGTCATGAATTTCCCGCTTTCAGGTGGCCTATCCGGCCTGGATGCTGAACTGCTGTCCCGCCTCAAAGCCGCGTTGGGCATTGGCCAGGCCACGCGCCTGATCCAGCTTGAATCCGCCATGGCATCGGGCACGCTGGTGGTCTCGCGCTTCCAGTTGACCGAGGCCGTGCACGCCGACGAGCCCCTGCACGCCGAGATCGACTGCATCAGCACCAGCGCCTTTCTGGAGCTCAAGGCCCTGACCGGCGAGCAAGTCACCCTGCGTTTGATGCAGGCCGATGGCAGCTGGCGCAACTGGCACGGTTACGCCGGCCAGGTGGCCCAACTGGGCAGCGATGGTGGCGCGGGCGCGTTCCGCATCACCCTGTACGGCTTCACGCACTGGCTCAAACAACGCCGCGACAGCCGCATCTTCCAGGATGCCACCAGCGTCGACATCATCAGCAGCGTGCTCTCGGCCTACCCCCAGGCCCACTTCAAGCTGGACGTGGCCGACCCGGGGCCGGTGCACGAGATCACCACGCAGTTCCGCGAGACCGACTGGCAGTTCGTGACCCGCCTCATGGCCCGCGAAGGCTGGAGCTGGCGCCTGGAGCATGACGGCGTGGCCGAAGGCGCCGTGGCGGGGCCGCGTGCGGCCAAACACACCTTGGTGATCTTCGACCAGAACGCACCGCGGCCTGACCTGGGCGCCTTGCGCTTTGGCAAGCCGGACCTGCGCGGTGGCGCGGGCGGCGGCTTGCTCGCCAGCGTGGCGGGTGCAGTGGGGCTCTCTGGCCTGGCTTCCGGCTTGGGGGCAGGTTTCGCGCAAGACACGATCACGGCCTGGAGCGTGGGTCAGCATGTCGGCACCAACGCCGTGACATTGGCCGCCTGGGACGAGCGCCAACTGGCCGGTGTCAGCGCGAGCAGCGGGGCTGACATCGCACTGGGCCAGCAGCCTGTGCTGGAGCACTACATCGGCCAGGGCGAGCGCCGCTTTACAGACGGCCGCGTGGGCACCGCCCAGCCCGCCAGCAGCCAGACGGCAGACGCCCGTGCCCAGGCGCTCATGGCCGCGCACCAACTGGATCAGGTGCATGCAAGCGGCCAAAGCGCCGTGCGCGCCCTGCGTCCTGCGGCCACCTTCCAGCTGACCGAACACAGCCTGTATTCGTCCAGTCTTGGCATCGGCGCAGACAACGCGTTCTGCGCCACCCGCATCACGCACGAAGCCGCCAACAACCTGGGCAGCCAGGCCGCGCAGATCCTGCAAAGCACGGACGTGGAGCAAGGCAGCTACCGCAACCGGTTTGACGCCGTGCCCGCCGTGGCCCGCCTGGTGCCCATGCCGCAGCGGCAACCCACGGCCCCCGGCCTGCAAACCGCCGTGGTCATGGCCAACGAAGGCGAACCGCTGACCACAGACCGCGATAACCGCATCCGCATCCAGTTCGCCTGGCAACGCGGCCAGGCCCCGCTGGCCGGCGCCCTCAGCGCCCCCCAGACCTTGTCTGGTGCCGACACCGGCCATGCCCCCGGCAATGCACAAAGCGGCACCTGGGTGCGCGTGGCCCAAGGCGTGGCCGGCCCCAACTGGGGCGCCGTCTTCACACCCCGTGCCGGCACCGAAGTGCTGGTGGACTGGCTTGACGGTGACATCGACCGCCCCGTGGTGGTGGGCCAGTTGCACAACGGCCAGCACGATCTGCCCTGGCCCGCAGGCGTGGACGCGGGCGCCAACCACCCTGGCACCGTCTCCGGCTGGCACCACCCGCATCTTGATGACCAAGGCGCCAACCAATGGCTGGTGGACGACGCCACTGGCCAGCTGCGCATGCGCCTGGCCAGCCACAGCGCCGCCACCGGCTGGAACGAGCTGACCCTGGGCCGCATCATCCAGCAAAGCGGGCAGGGCGGCAGTGGCAACGCCCAGCGCGGCCAGTGGCTGGGTGAAGGCTTCTACGGCCACACCGACGGCTGGGCCACGCTGCGCGCGGGCGAAGGCCTGTTCATGAGCACCACCGCCCGCAGCGGGCAAGGCGCCAGCGTCAACAGCACCCAGATGGATGCCGCCGAAGCCGTGGGCCAACTCAAGGCCGCACGCCAGCTGGGTGATGCCTTGAGCCAAAGTGCTCGCCAGCAGGGTGCCCAAGGCCTGGCCAGCCACGACGGTCAGCAAGCCTTGCAACAACACGCCGATGCCATGGACCCACAAGCCCAAGGCAAGTACAGCGGCGCCGTGCAAGGTCACGAAGCCAGGAAAGCCAAGGGCCGCACCTTGAGTGACCCCGTCGAGCGCTTCGCCAAGCCGCTGCTGCACGTGGACACCCCCGCCACCGCGGCCTTCGTGACCCCCACCAGCTTCAGCCTGTTCAGCGGCCAGGACACCAGCCTGACCACGCAAGGCGACGCCCAGCTCACCAGCACGCACACCCTCAGCAGCGTCAGCGGCCAGACCACCAGCCTCTACACCCACTCGGGCGGCATCAAGGCCATCACCGCCAACGCGGCACTGAGCCTGCGCGCCCACACCGATGCCCAGCAGATCTGGTCAGACAAGGACCTGACGGTTCAAAGCACCACGGATGAAATCCGCATCCAGGCCAGCGACAGCATCACCCTCACCGCAGGCCAGAGCCAGATCGTGATCAAGGGCGGCGACATCACCTTCACTTGCCCGGGGACGTGGACGGTAAAGGGGGCTGCGCACGCGTGGGGGAGTGGGGGCGGGGGCTCGGCTAGTTTGATGGCGTTGCCGACCGGTGCGTCCAGTATTCCTCCGCAAGATGTGATCGTGACGCGGGAGTATCACGATGGGGAGTCTGTTCAGGCTGCTAGGTATGAGGCCAAGTTGGGCGATGGCAGTGTTCGCCGTGGTGTAACGGATGCGAGCGGTAAGGTCGAGCTCAGCGCCGTTCCTCCAGGGCCAGTCGAGGTTCGCTTTGAACCTGATGGGCGCGCTTGGAGCAGGCTTGATGCTGCAGACAATCCTGCCAAGTTATCAGACCAGCCGACCGAGTCAGAACTCGATCAATTGATTGAACGCCGCAGGGGGGCTCAGGCATGAGTACGGAAGCCAAGCGCATAGCCCTGGACGTGATGGACTGGATGTGGGGCACGGTCCAAGGCGCGTTTAACGAGAAAATGGATCTCAGTCAGATCATCACGGATGCCGCCATTGGCATGGTGCCGTTGGTAGGCGATGTGACCGCCGCGCGAGACCTGATCGCCATTTCTTTGGGGTTGGCTGGTGACGAGAAAAAGCGCGAAGACAAGATGCAATGGCTGTTGCTCGTCATTTTCGTATTTGCGCTGATTCCGGTGATTGGTGGTGTTATCAAAGGTGTTGGGCGTTTGGCGCTTCGTGTGACAGCTGATGTAGCCAAAGACGCGAAGGTGTTGGAGGAGGTCATCACTTTCCTGAATCGCGTCGGACATGGCAATGCAGTGAAGTGGCTCAAAGAACTTGATGTTCTGAAGTACCAAGGCCAAGTGCTACAGCGTTTCAACGCATTTGTGGACACCATGATTGCGGTAATGGCTCGCATCAAGTTGAAGATGGGTGGCGTGCTTCCGACATCCATGGTGGCGCGATTGGATGGATGGATCGCAGGCTTCAAGAAGCTGAAGGAAGCTGGTGCCAAGAGAATCCCGGAGGGCGTCAAAGAGTTGCATGCGCGTCTTCAGCGATTGCAGCAATTGGTGTATCGCGGTGAGTGGCATACGGCTGTGCCAGGGACCAAGACGATAACTCGCGAGGCGGAAGCAAGGCTGGCTGAAGAGAGTCAAGTTTCAGCCAAGGCAAGTGCTCATGGCGGTTGGAAGCAAAACCCTGCGCGAGCTGGCGACAGAGCAACTCAAGCAGATAGAGATGCGATCGCCAGGATCTATACGTTCAAGGATGGTTATCCCGATCTGATGTATGGCAAGGGGCCTACCGCCCTGGAAAAAGAGGCCTATACCGCGATCGCTGCATATTCAGGAGCCATAAAGGCCAGCACGGTCAAGGAAGGTGAATACTTGCTGCGCATTCACTTAGAGGATTCCAAAACCATCAATGGTGCGTGGTGGGTCCGTTTGCCGCACGGCGTGACTGAGGTTAACTGGAGGGAAGTCTTGAAGAATGGCAAGCAATGGCGTGAGTTGCTTGCCGTGTTGGAGGAGTTCAGCGTCAATGGTAGATTTAGTATTTGTCGGGTCAAGCCTGGGCATGTGGTCAACGCTTGGGAGGGTAAAGCTGCCGAGCAGTTTGGAATAAAGAATTCAGGTCAGTATTTGCCCGGTGGCATGACACAACTCAACTTGGCTTCATGGTCCGACGGTTTTCAAAATGCCGTTGAATGGATTGTGCGCAGTGGTAAGACTGGCTGGACTGACTTGGAAGGTGTGGGCTATGCCGCAGGCAATGTGAAGCTTGCCGGGGCGGCTCGTGCGGAGCGCCTTGCAAACGACGAAGATCAAAGTAAACGCTATGCAGGGCAAGGCGCGAGAAAATGAAGTTCATTCCAACGCTTTTTGGTGGGACAAAGCCCCCCCTGCGACCTAATGGTCCGGCATCTTTTGTGCAGCCTGATGACGGAGAGCGTCAAGCATTGTTTTGGTGGCTCAAGCGAAATACTTCCTATACCGCTATTGCAGATAACGCACGCTTGTGGAGTGAGTTCGCGCAAGACTTTGAAGGGTGGCTTCGGTCCCAGGATAGTCCGTATGAGTCAGACATCCAAACGTACAAGTACATCGCTGACGACCAAGTCAATTACGAGCGTGGCCTGGCCGCGTTGCGTTCCGGTGACCGTAGCGTCTTCAGCCAGACCTCATCAGAAGGATGGCTGAACAAAGTCAACACCGGGCTGGTTCAGCGCCGATACGAATGGTGGGGCAAGGCAGATGAAATTGCTCGCGTGCAAGGATGGCCATTGCAGTTGGTTGAGCGCTACTACCGGGCGCACGATGCCGCGATGGCTTCAGGACACGGCGTGAGTTATTACGCGCTGCGCCAGTCTCGACCTGGTATCAGAGGTTTTCTTGCTCAGTTGCGACAGCAAGGCTTGAACACAAGTCTCCCAGAACCTTTGTGGGATGTGTATTTCTCCCAGGGTAAGCACGCTCCAAAAGATGGCATCTACGAACAAGTGGATTGCAATGGGCGAATCGTTGGCGGAATGGAGTACTTCATCAAGGGGCAAGTGCCTGTGATGAACGCGAGCCCTGAGTTTGGACCATTGGCTGCAACCCAGCAGACCATGCAAACGAGCAGCATTTTTTGGCGACTCCTGTGGGAAGACACCCGCTATCGAGATGGCTCTGTACCCGCCGAGGAGGTTTTATACCGCTTGCCGGTTGACGATGTCGAGGCTGATCAGGCCGGTGTCGCGGCCTCTCCGTCGGCGCGCCTACGCTGCCCGGCAGGTCAGCCTTGTCCACGTACGGGATGGTGGTTCACCCCAGCTGCTGAAGCACAACGCCATTTTGAGCAGGGTGAGATCATGCCTCGCGTGGAGTCAGACTACGGTGAGACCATTTGGTCATTGGACTTGCCTCAATAGATCAGGCGCTCCTGGGCGGCGCCACTGGCCGGACGCTGGGCATCTCGCGATGACTTGGGCCAGCATGTCACGTGCAACAAGGGAGATGTGCTGCCTCAATTGAATGGACAAGAGACGACTTGGGTTCACGTACCGCAAGTCTGAGCACAAAAACAAACGGCGTGACTGGCAAACCAGTTTACGCCGTTCTTGTTTCGGTCAAAGGTGCTTACTGGGCGTTGCCCTGCGTCTGCGCCCCATGCGCCACCGCCACAGCCGTCATGTTGACAATCCGTCGCACCGTGGCCGAAGGCGTCAGGATGTGAGCCGGTGCCGCCGCACCCAGCAAGATCGGCCCCACGGTCACGCCGTTGCCGCCGGTCATCTTCAGCACGTTGAACAGGATGTTGGCGGCATCCAGGTTCGGGCAGATCAGGATGTTGGCCGCGCCTTGCAGCGTGCTGTCTGGCAGCAACTTGCTGCGCACCGATTCGCTCAGGGCCGCATCGCCTTGCATCTCGCCGTCGGCGGGGATGTGGGGCATGCGCTTGACGAAGATGTCGCGGGCTTCGCGCATCTTGCGTGCTGAGGGGCGGCTGCTGGAGCCGAACATCGAGTGCGACAGGAAGGCCACGCGCGGGGGCAGGCCAAAGCGCTGGACTTCTTCCACGGCCATCACGGCAATGTCGGCCAGTTGTTCGGCCGTCGGGTCTTCGTTGACGAAGGTGTCGGCGATGAACAGGTTGTGCTGGTCGAGGATCAGGGCGTTGAGCGCAGCCAGGCCATGGGCCTCGGGGCGCGCGCCGATCACTTCCTGAACCTGGGCCAGGTGCAGGTCATAACGGCCGATGACGCCGCAGATCATGCCGTCGGCATCACCCAGCTTGAGCATCAGTGTGGCGATCAGCGAGTTGGAGCGACGCACCACCACCTTGGCCAGCTCGGGCGTGATGCCGTCACGGGCGCGCAGCTTGTGATACGTCTCGTAGTACTGTTTGAAGCGCTCGTCCTTGGCGGGGTTGACGATCTCGCAGTTCACGCCGTCTTGCAGACGCAGGCCAGCGCGCTCGATGCGCGTGGCGATCACGTCAGGGCGGCCGATCAGGATGGGTTTGGCAATGCCTTCGTCGACGGCGACCTGGGCGGCGCGCAGCACGCGCTCGTCTTCACCTTCGGCATAGGCGATGCGCTTGGGCGCGGCCTTGGCGCCCAGGAACAGCGGGCGCATGAACAGGCCCGTGTTGCTCACGAACTGCGAGAGCGAATCACGGTAGGCCTTCAGGTCGGCAATGGGGCGCTTGGCCACACCCGACGCCGCAGCCGCTTCGGCCACGGCCGGGGCAATGCGCAGGATCAGGCGCGAGTCAAACGGCGTGGGGATGAGGTAGTCCGGGCCGAAGCGCAACTCGCGCCCCGGGTAGGCTGCGGCCACTTCATCGGAGATCTCGGCCTTGGCCAGGTCGGCGATCTGGCGCACGCAGGCCAGCTTCATCTCGTCCGTGATCTTGGTGGCGCCGCAGTCGAGTGCGCCACGGAAGATGTAGGGGAAGCACAGGACGTTGTTGACCTGGTTGGGGTAGTCCGAGCGGCCCGTGGCGATGATGCAGTCCGGGCGCACGGCCTTGGCCAGCTCGGGGCGGATCTCGGGCTCGGGGTTGGCCAGGGCCAGGATGATGGGGCTGGGCGCCATCGTCTTGACCATGTCCGTGGTCAGCGTGCCGGCTGCCGAGCAGCCCAGGAACACGTCGGCGCCGTTGACCGCGTCAGCCAGGGTGCGGCCCGTGGTGGGCTGCGCGTAGCGGCGCTTGGATTCGTCCAGCTTGTCGGTGCGTTCGGTGTGGATCAGGCCCTTGGAGTCGCACACGAACACGTTTTCGCGCTTGACGCCCAGGCCCACCATCACGTCCAGGCAGGCGATGGCAGCGGCACCCGCGCCAGAGACGGCCACCTTGACCTCGCCGATCTGCTTGCCCACCAGCTCCAGGCCGTTCAGCAAAGCGGCGCTGGAGATGATGGCCGTGCCGTGCTGGTCGTCGTGGAAGACGGGGATGTTCATGCGGGCGCTGAGCTGCTTCTCGATGTAGAAACACTCGGGCGCCTTGATGTCTTCGAGGTTGATGCCGCCGAGCGTGGGCTCCAGTGCGGCAATCATGTCGATGAGCTTGTCCGGGTCGCGCTCGGCCAGCTCGATGTCGAACACGTCGACGCCGGCAAACTTCTTGAACAGGCAACCCTTGCCTTCCATCACCGGCTTGGAGGCCAGCGGGCCGATGTCGCCCAGGCCCAGCACGGCGGTGCCGTTGGTGATCACGCCGACGAGGTTGCCCCGCGAGGTGTAGTCGGCCGCCAGCTCGGGGTTCTGCTCGATGGCCAGGCAGGGGTAGGCCACGCCAGGCGAGTACGCCAGGGACAGGTCACGCTGGTTGGACAGCGGCTTCGTGGGTACAACGGCAATCTTGCCCCGGTTGGGCAGGCGGTGGTATTCGAAAGCGGCGTCGCGCAAGGCCTGTTCGGCGTCTGACAGAGGTTTGTCTGCACTCATGATGGTTTTTCGCTCAGCAAGGGCGGAGATGGTAAGCCAAATGACGCACCAAATTACTGGGACAGGTGTGTGCGATGCCGCGGAAGCCTCACGATCAGGCTGCGCCATTTCGTCTGGCGATATCAAGTTCCGGGGTTAAATGCCGATTCCCATTGGGTTATCCACATTGGATTGAATGGCGGGGATGTCTCTCTCCAAAGAAAATCTGACCCTGACGATCAGGCAGCGGCTTGACGACTTGCTCTGCGAAGTGATCCCGCGCGAGGCGGTGGATGGGCCGCAGGCTGCGTATTTCCGTGGGCGCCAGATTCAGGCGCTGATTCGCCTCTTGCCCTTGATCATGACCGGCAACGCCATCAACACCCTGGTGATCTGCTGGGTGTTCTGGGGCAAGGTCGACAAGCTGGGCCTGTCGCTGTGGAGCTTCTTCGTGATCTCCGGGCTGCCGGTGGCGGCCGTCTGGTGGCGCATGCTGCTGACCAACGGGGCCCGTGTGCTGGCGACCAAAACCGCACACCACATCATCGTCGGGCATGTGATCTTTTTTGCTGCGCTGTGGTCCGTGCTGCCGCTGGTGGTGTTCCCCAGTGCCGATCACAACGGTGCCATGCTGGTGGCCACGGTGGTGGTGGGGACCATCTGCGGCGGGGCCTTCATGCTCAGCCCCATGGTGCCGGCCGCTTTGGCCTATGTGATCACCATGTGCCTGACCTGCGTGGTCGGTCTGTTGCAGTCAAATTACGCGACCAGCCAGGCGCTGATGATCGCCCTGGTGGTCTACATGGCCATCATGAGCGGGGTGAGCTTCACCAATGGGCGCGTTTTCATGAGTCGGCTGCGTGCCGAGGCGGAAACCGAGCGTCAGAAGCAGCTGATCGACCTGCTGCTGCGTGATTTCGAAGAGCACGCCTCCGACTGGTTGTGGGAAATCTCGCCCACCGGGCACCTGCGGCACGTGTCCGCGCGCCTGGCGCAGACCTTTGGCATGCCGACCAAGCAGTTGCTGCAGCGCTCCTTCATCGAATTGGTGTCAACGATGCTGCCGCCCGATGACGAGGAGGCCAGCAAGGCCCTGGCACAGCTGACATCCTGCATCCGCATGGGGCAGCCATTTCGCGATCTGGAAATCCCGGTCGAGGTGGGGCATGAGTTGCGTTGCTGGTCGCTCACGGCCAAGCCCTTGCTGGACGAGACCGGGCGCTCGGCTGGTTGGCGCGGCGTGGGCTCGGACATCACCCACACCCGTCGTGCACGCGATGAGTTGGCCCGGCTGGCTAACTTCGATGCGCTGACCGGCCTGGCCAACCGCCACCGTTTCAGCTCCGAGTTGAGCAAGCTGGCGGCCGATCCGACCACGCCCGGCCGCCCGTGCGCGCTGCTGTTCCTGGATCTGGACAACTTCAAGAACATCAATGATTCGCTGGGCCACGGCGTGGGCGACCAGTTGCTGCGCCGCGTGGGCGCACGGCTCAAGGGCTGTGTGGTCGAGGGTGACATGCTGGCGCGCCTGGGTGGCGACGAGTTTGCGCTGTTGAGTTGGCGCTATGCCACGCACGAGGAGGCGGCGGCTTTGGCTGAGCGCTTGGTGGTGCTGCTCAGCGAGCCTTGTCAGTTGGACGATGCCATGGTCGAGGTGCGCGCCAGCATTGGCGTGGCGCTGGCCCCGCGCGATGGGCGCGACCCCCAGTCCCTGCTGCAATGTGCAGACTTGGCGCTTTACGCGGCCAAGGCGGCCGGCCGCAATACCTACCGCTTCTTCGACCTGGAGATGGCCGAGAGCGCGCGGGCCCGCGTGCGGCTGCAGCACGAGTTGGGGCAGGCCCTGACGGCCAAGCAGTTCACCTTGTACTTCCAGCCGCAAATGCGCCTGGACACGAGCGAGGTGATCGGCTTCGAGGCTCTGGTGCGCTGGCAGCACTCCGAGCGCGGTCTGATCGGCCCTGGCGAGTTCATTCCCGTGGCCGAGGAGACCGGGCAGATCGTGCTGCTGGGCAACTGGGTGCTGCGCGAGGCGTGCAAGGCCGCAGCCAAGTGGCCCTCTGGCCTGCGCGTGGCGGTCAATCTGTCGGCCGTGCAGTTCCGCAGTTCCTCGGTCATCGACCTGGTGGACGAGGCCCTGCTGGAGAGCGGCCTGGAGCCCGAGCGCCTTGAGCTGGAAATCACCGAATCCGCCCTGATCGAAGACCACGACGGGGCGCAGGCCACGCTGGTGGCACTGCGCAGCCGCGGCATCCGCGTGGCCATGGACGATTTCGGGACCGGCTATTCCTCGCTGGCCTACCTGCGCCGCTTCCCGATGGACAAGCTCAAGATCGACGGCATGTTCGTGCGCTCGCTCGACAGCGATCAAGGGGCGCAGGCGGTGGTCACGGCCATCATCAGCCTGGCCAGGGCGCTGCGCCTGGAGACCACCGCCGAGGGCATCGAGACCGCCGAGCAACTGGTCATGCTGCGGGCCCTGGGGTGTGATGATGTGCAGGGCTACCTGATCGCACGCCCCATGCCGGGTACCGACGTGCCGGCCTATCTGGACCGCACCAGCATCGCCGCGCTTTGATCGTTCAGATCAGGGCTTGCCCTGGGGAACCTTGGGC
This sequence comes from Aquabacterium sp., assembly GCF_016195855.1. Taxonomy (GTDB): domain Bacteria; phylum Pseudomonadota; class Gammaproteobacteria; order Burkholderiales; family Burkholderiaceae_C; genus Aquabacterium. The sequence goes on along the minus strand of NZ_JACPYU010000003.1, from coordinate 541,204 downwards.
CGTCAGCCGGATCTACCGCAGCCTGTTGCATCCGTCCCCAGACTGTGACAAAGACGGTCATGCCTGGGTGATACATTGCGCAATCAGCGTTTTGCACCCCCATCCGGGGCGCGCGCCAATTTTTTACCAGAGGACCTTTTCATATGAAGTGGATGCGTGACATGGCTCGGTGGATGCTGGCCACCATGTTCCTGGCAGTCGGTTTGAACGCCCATGCGGCTCAGAACGATTACGTGCTGGGTGCGGGCGACCAGATCCGGATCTTTGTGTTCCAGAACCCGGACCTGCAACTGGATGCCCGTATCAATGAAAGCGGCACCATCTCCTACCCCTTGCTGGGCGTGATCAAGCTGGGTGGCCTGAGCGTGTCGGATGCCGAGAAAAAGCTGGCCAACGGCCTGAGGGATGGCAACTTCCTGAAGCAACCGCAGGTCTCCATCCTGGTGATGGACATGAAAGCCAACCTGGTGTCGGTGCTGGGGCAGGTCCTCAAGCCCGGTCGGTATGCGCTGGGTGCAGGCGCTGGCGGCAACAAGCTCAGTGAAGTGCTGGCGCAGGCTGGCGGCATCGTCAACGGTGGCGGCACCGACATCGTGGTGGTGACCGGCACGCGTGATGGCAAGGCCTTCCGCAAGGAAATCGACTTTCCTCGCGTTTTTGCTGCCAAGAACCCTGTGGAAGATCTGGTCCTGGCCAATGGCGACAACATCTGGGTGGACCGTGCCCCCATGATCTACATCTACGGTGAAGTGCAGCGCCCTGGCCCTCAAGCCATGCAGCGCGACATGACCTTGCTGCAGGCCCTGGCCACCGGTGGTGGCCTGACGCTGCGTGGTACGCAGCGCGGCATCCGTGTGCACCGTCGTGACGAGAACACCGGTCAGGTCAACGTCATTCAGCCCGACATGAACGACAAGATGCAGGCTGGCGACGTCATCTACGTGAAGGAAAGCATTTTCTAAATGCTTCCCTGATCAAGAAGGCCTGAAGCCTCAGGCTTTCTTCTCCCACGCCACCGCGTAGAAACCGTCGGTGGCGTGCCGGTGAGGCCACAGTCTCAAGTGGCCTGCCGCCGTGACCAGCGATTCGGCCTGCGTCACGCCAGCTTGCTCCAGCTTCTCGCGGGCATCGAGCTGCACAAAATCCTCGTGTTCCGCCGTGAAGGCATTGGCGACGACCTCGTTCTCGGCCGGCATCAGGCTGCAGGTTGCATAGACCAGCCGGCCACCAGGTTTGAGCAGGCGTGCCGCGCTGTTGAGGATGGCTTTTTGCTTGACCTGCAACTCTTCGATGGCCTTGGGGCTCTGGCGCCACTTCAGGTCGGGATTGCGACGCAGCGTGCCCAGGCCGGAGCAGGGCGCATCCACCAGCACGCGGTCGATCTTGCCGCGCAGGCGCTTGATGCGGTCGTCGTTCTCGTGGGCGATCTGCGTGGCGTACACATTGGACAGGCCGCTGCGCGCCAGGCGGGGCTTGAGGTTTTCCAGGCGGTGGCCGGAGATGTCAAAGGCGTACAGGCGGCCGGTGTTGCGCATCATGGCGCCCAGGGCCAGGGTCTTGCCGCCGGCGCCCGCACAGAAGTCCACCACCATTTCGCCGCGCTTGGCGCCGGTCAACAGGGCCAGCAACTGGCTGCCTTCGTCCTGCACTTCCACATGGCCATCCGTGTAGATCGACATCTTCTGCAGGGCAGGCTTGCCTTCGATGCGGATGCCGATGGGCGAATAAGGCGTGGGCACGGCCGGGATGCCGGCGGCCACCAGGTTCTCCAGCACGGCTTCGCGCTTGGCCTTGACGGCGTTGACGCGCAAGTCCAGCGGGGCGCCGGCCGAGAAGGTCTCGATCAGTTGCCAGAACTCCTCGGCGCCCAGTTGCTCGCGCAGGCTGTTGGAGATCCAGTCGGGCAGGTTGTGGCGCAGCTTGTCCTGCAGGGTGCTGCGGTCGATCATGGCCGTGCGCTCCAGCCACTGGCCTTCATCGGTCGTGATGCCGTTTTTCAGGACGTGGGGTTGACCCTGCCAGGCCAGCAGGGCCAGGCGGCGCTCCATGGGGCCGTGGCCGGATTGGGCCAGATGCGCCCACAGCAGGCGCTGGCGCAGCACGGCGTAGGCCGTCTCGGCCAGGGCGTGGCGTTCACGCTGGCCCAGGGCCTTGTGCTGGCGGAAAAAGTAGGAAACGATGCTGTCGGCCGGGGCGTCGAGCTTGAGAACCTCACGGACGAGTTGCGTGGTGAGGTCGAGAAGAGCGTTCGGGTGCATGGGGGGGATTATCCCGCGTACTGGTGGCCCGCTCCCACTCGGGTGGTGCCCACAAGTGCCGCAAGCGCTGATTCAGGGGGCCGGGGCGCAGCATGTCGCGGGCCATGGCCACCCATTCGTGGATGGTCAGCCAGATGGGGTTGTGGCTGTGCACCTGGCGGACCAGGCCGTAATCCGGAGTTTCGACCTCTTCCACAAAGGTGCCGAACAGGCGGTCGAACACGATCAGCGTGCCGCCGTAGTTCTTGTCGATGTAGCGCGGGTTGCGGCCGTGGTGAGCGCGGTGGTGCGAGGGCGTGTTGAAGATGAACTCGATGGGCCGGGGCAGCTTGTGGACCCACTGCGTGTGCACGAAGAACTGGTAGGCCAGGTTCAGCGACAGGGCAAACAGCACCCAGCGCGGCTCGAAGCCCAGCAGCACCATGGGCGTGTAGAACAACCAGTTGCCTGCAAAGCTGTAGAGCCAGCTCTGGCGCATGGCGGTGGTGAAGTTCATGTGCTCGGAGGCATGGTGCACCACGTGTGCACACCAGAACCAGCGGATGCGGTGGCTGGCGCGGTGGAACCAGTAGTAGCAGAACTCCACACCCAGGTAGAGCGCGGCAAACGTCCAGGGTGTGATGGCGATGGTTGTGAGGCGAAACTGATGGGCCCATTCCATGGCGGGCAGCACCAGGGCGAACACGATGAGCACGTCCAGGAAGGTGTAGACACCGCCCAGCGTCATGCTGTCCATGGAGTCCCGCAGGTCGTAGATCGGGGTGCTGCGCTGCTTGTCAGCGCGTCGAAAACGCAGCCATTCCACCAGCACGGTCAGGAAAAAAAGCGGTGACAGCAAGACCAGCGTCCAGTCCTTCAGATCGGTCTGGGCGACCCAGTTCATGGCCACGGTGCGGAAACTGTCGAGATCAGGCATGGATCAGAGGCTTGGGGAAACCGGACTGATCTTGATCCGTTTGAGGTTTTCTGGCTTGATCTTTATGGTCAGTTTCTTGACCTTTTGCGCCAAATTGACGTGTAACGGATCCCGTGTAGCCCGAATGGGCAATGTGGCCCGCGCTGGGCATCATCATGGGTCTGCTTGGTGAAGTACCCATGGCTGAAAACCGCGTCGCCGCATCGTATGCATTGCTGCTCTATGAGTACCTGGAGAACCAGGGGCTCGATCCTGTGCAGGTGCTGGGCGCCCCACGCCCCGATCAGTCCCAGCATTTCGTGCCCATGAGTGACTGGCAGACCTGGCTGCGCCGGGTGGATGCCCACGAGAAGCGGCCAGCACTGGCCTTGCGCATTGCGGAATGCATCAGCCCCCGCCACTTTGGCGTGGTCGGTTACGCCGCGCTGGCATGCGGCATATTGGCCGAGGCCTTGCAGCGGCTGGAGCGCTATCACGCCTCGGTTTACGACGTGAACCCGGCCAGGATCACGGACACGCCCGAGGGGGTGGCCATCGAGTGGGGCGTCGAGCGGGGCCGCCCCGGTGCGCTGGTGGATGAAACGGCCATTGCCTCGCTGGTGCAACTGGCGCGTGACATGACCGGGCGCTACTGGCCCGTGCAATCGGTCAGCTTCGTCAACCCCGCGCCTTTGAACACCCAGCCCTACGAGGACTTCTTCGGTGGCCACGTGGTGTTCGGCTCACCTGTCACCCGCCTGGTGTTTGCGCACGAGTACCTGGCCTTGCCTTTGCGCAAGTCCGATCCCGCCTTGCTGTCCTTGCTGGACCAGCAGGCCGAAGCCCTGTTGCAGCAGGTGGCGGCCGTGCCGGCCATCGTGGATGCCTGGCGCAAGACACTGGTGCCGCTGATCCGCGAAGGCAAGACCTCATTGGCCGCGCTGGCCCAGGCCCATCACACCAGCCCGCGCAGCTTGCAGCGGCGCCTGGCCGAGCAGGGCACGAGCTTTCAGCAACTGCTGGACAACACCCGCCAGCACCTGGCCGAGGGGCATCTGCGCGATGCCAAGCTGGATCTGGCCGAGATCGCCTTGCTGCTGGGGTACTCCGAACAAAGCGCGTTCACCCGTGCGTTCCGCTCCTGGACGGGCCTGGCGCCTGCGCAGTGGCGTCGGCATCAGCTCAAGGCCGAGGCATGACGGCTGTGGCTGCCCGCGCCCTGGCATTGCCTGGCGTGCCCCGGCGTGTGGTGGAGTCCGGAGAGCCCTTGCATGGTCGCTACGCAGGCCGCATTGACGAGATCGATTGGTCCACTCTGGACGGGGCTTACAGCCGCTCCTGCCTGTGGAAGCGCCTGCACCACAAGCGTTGGCAGTATGTGGGGATTGGCTCCGGCGAGGTCTACGTGGGCATGGCCATCGTGGATCTGGGCTGGAGCGTCACGGCCTTTGCCTATGTCTTTGACCGCTTGCGCAAGCGCGTGATGGCCGATTGGGCGCAGGATGGGCTGCCTGGCTTGTCGGGCGGGGTGTCCGATCAACCCGTGCAAGGTGCCGAGGCGCGCTTTCGGGGCCCTGGCGCCACGCTGTCGCTGCGGCACGAGGCCGGCGACATCATGAGCTTGAAGGTGAAGACGCCGGTCATGGCCATGCAGGTGGAGATGGCCCTGGGCCAATGCGCGCCTTTTCTGCTGGCGGTCGGGCCGATCGACGGCGGCGTGGTGCACGCGACCCAGAAGTCGTCTGCCTTGCCGGTGCGTGGTTGGGTGGAGGTCGAGGACGAGCGCTGGGACCTGGCACAGGCCGTGGCCTGCCTGGACAGCTCCAACGGCCTGCTGGCACGCGACACGGCGTGGCGCTGGGCTTGCGCGCACAGCCCTGAGGTGGGCTTCAACCTGCAGCAGGGCTACTTTGGTGGGCAGGAGAACGTGTTGTGGCTCAAGGGGGAGTTGATCCCTCTGGGCGCGGCACACTTCGAGTTCGATGCGCAGCAGCCACTGGCACCCTGGCACATCCGCACCGACGATGGTCTGCTGGATCTGGTCTTCCAGCCGGAGGGCGCACGCAGCGATGACCGGGACATGCTGATCGCCGCCAGCCACTATGTCCAGCCTGTGGGCACCTTCCATGGCACGGTCCGGCACACCCAGGGCAGTGCGCCCGTGCGCGTCGAGGGCCTGCTGGGTGTGACCGAGGACCACCGTTCCCGCTGGTGAGCGCGGCCACGGCTGCTATACCGTTTTTTACGTTTGGGGTGATCCGTTCGGATCATGCGCCGGCACGGCCATGCCATGGCGCGGGCGCAGCATATGGACCATGTCCAGATGGTTCCATCAAGCATCATGAAAAATCCAGAGAAGGACGGGAGGCTGCGTCGCCGTTCAAGCGACGGATGGGTGCGCCAGCTTGCCTGGGTCGCGCTCAGCCTTGTGACGGTTGGCTACCTTGACATGGTGACGGGTTACGAGGTGTCCGTCTTCCTGCTCTACACCGTGCCGGTGGCCCTGGCCACGCGGCGGTTGGGAACCGCTGCCGGCCTGTTGACGGCCGTGGCGGCCACCGCGGTGTGGGTCCTGGCGGATCTGCACAGCGGGCATGTCTACAGCCGCGCCTGGATCCTGTACGTCAATGCCTTCAACCGCATGGCGTGCTTCATTCTGGCTGTGGCAGCCATCCGTTACCTTCGGGCCAGGCAGGTGGCGCTGTTGCGCCAGATCGAGGCCTTCTCGGGACAGCTGGCGGCGTGCGGGCAGTGCCATCGCCTGGCGGGCAACGACGGCTACTGGCGCACGGTGGACGACTATCTGCGCGAGTTTGGCGGGGCCGAGCTGCATCAGAAGGTCTGCCCGGACTGCGCGCGTCGCGGCTACGCCCGAGCCGCCTATCGCTATTCGGCCGAGCAGGCCAGTTGAGTTGATGTTCATCTGAGCCCATGTCTTTTCGCATTCTTCACTGCATTTCGTCGGTCGATCCCAAAAAGGGCGGCCCCATCGAAGGACTCAAGCAGCTGTCGGCAGTCAACCAGCAACAAGGCCATGTGGTGGAGGTGTTGACGCTGGACGACCCGGCCGATCCCTGGGTCAAGGACTGCCCCCTGGTGTGCCATGCCATGGGGCCGACCTACATCGGCAACTACCAGTACAGCCCGCGCTGGGTGCCGTGGCTGAAAGCCAATGCCCATCGGTATGACGCCGTGATCGTCAATGGCATCTGGCAGTACCACGCGTTCGGCGTGTGGCGCGCCTTGCGGGGCACCAAGACACCGTACTTCGTGTTCACACACGGCATGCTGGACCCCTGGTTCAAGCGCACCTACCCGCTCAAGCACCTCAAGAAATGGTTGTTCTGGCCCTGGGCCGAGTACCGTGTGCTGCGTGATGCCACGGCCGTGATGTTCACGTGCGAGGACGAACGCAGGTTGGCGCGCCAGTCTTTCTGGCTCTACAAGTGCGATGAATTTGTCATCAGCTATGGCACCAGTGCGCCGCCGCAGCACGACGAGCGCCAGCGTCAGGCTTTCTACGAACGCTTCCCGCAACTGCAGAACAAGAAGGGCTTGCTGTTCCTCGGCCGCGTGCACGAGAAGAAGGGGCCGGATCTGTTGTTCAAGGCCTTTGCGGCGCTGCGCCAGCGTCAACCTGATCTGGTGCGCGACGTGCAACTGGTGATGGCCGGGCCTTCTGACCACGAGTATGGGCAGCGCATGCAGGCGCTGGCCCGCAGCTTGGGTGTGGATGATCAGGTGACCTGGACGGGCATGGTCAGTGGCGATGTGAAGTGGGGTGCGTTCCGCGCGGCCGAGGCCTTCATCCTGCCTTCGCATCAGGAGAACTTCGGCATCGCCGTGGCCGAGGCCATGGCGTGCGGCCTGCCGGTGCTGATCTCCAACCAGGTCAACATCTGGCGCGAGATCCAGCAGGCGGAAGGCGGCCTCATCGATGCGGACACGCAAGAGGGCACCGAGCGGCTCATCGAGCAGTGGCTGACCACGCCAGCCGACCGGTGGGCACACATGCGCGCCAATGCCAAGGCCTGCTTCAACCAGCGCTTCCTGATTGACCGCACCGCCGAGTCCTTCATCGAGGCGATGGAGGTTTTCGGCTTGCGACGCAAGCCCAGTCGCTGAAGCGTTCGGCGGCGGCGCTTTACTCGTATTTCAGCCGGGCATCGTTGGGGATGCCCTCGATCGGGCACTCGGCGGTGCCCACGGTGGGCCGGGTCAGGGCCTCGACCATCTCGCGTGTACCCTCGGGGTCCTTGATCCACTTGTCGTAGAACTCGTAGGGGCAGGTGGCCACACCCTTGTCGCCCTCGCCCGAGTTGATCATGCCGGTGTAGCCGCGGTGCAGCAGCTTGAACAGGTGGTTCTGCGATTGCCCTGTGCTGCGCGCGTCGCGGATCAGGCGCTTGCTCAGTTGCGCATACTGGATGCCGTAGTCTTCTTCGCCGCATTCGCCCAGGGTGCGGCCATCAAAGCCGATGATGGCCGAGTGGCCGAAGTAGCTGTAGACACCATCGAAGCCGGAGGCATTGGCCACGGCCACATAGGTGTTGTTGGCCCAGGCCATGGCCTTGGCCATGAGCACCTGCTGGTCCTTGGCGGGGTACATATAGCCCTGGCAACGCACGACCAGCTCGGCGCCCTTCATGGTGACATCTCGCCAGATCTCGGGGTAGTTGCCGTCGTCGCAGATGATCAGGCTGATCTTCATGCCCTTGGGGCCGTCAGACACATAGGTCTTGTCGCCCGGGTACCAGCCTTCGATCGGCGTCCACGGCATGATCTTGCGGTACTTCTGGACGATCTCGCCCTCGGGGTTCATCAGGATCAGGGTGTTGTAGGGCACCTTTTCAGGGTGCGCTTCGTGGCGCTCGCCAGTCAGCGAGAACACGCCCCAGACTTTGGCGTTGCGGCAGGCTTGCGCAAAGATGTCGGTCTCGTCGCCGGGGATGGTGGCGGCCGTGTCCATCATCTCCTGCTTGTCGTACATGATCCCGTGCGTGCTGTACTCGGGGAAGATGACCAGGTCCAGGCCGGGCAGGCCCAGCTTCATGCCTTCGATCATCTGCCGGATCTTGTGCGCGTTCTCAAGCACCTCGGCCTTGGTATGCAGGCGGGGCATCTTGTAGTTGACGACCGCGACACCAACGGTGTCGTCGCTGCTGGAGATATCGCCGTGAAGCATGGTGCGCTCCTGTGGATGAACCTGTGACGAGGCCCATTGTGGAAAGCACCGGGGCGAGGGCCAATACGTTGTTTGACGTACGGGATCAGGTCGCGCTTTTGCTTGGGTCAGGTGCGGCTGGCCTGTGCCTTGCCGTACTGGGCCGGGCTCACGCCCGCTCTGGCCTTGAAGGCGCGGATGAAGTTGGCCGGGTTCGTGTAGCCCAGCAGGTCGGCCACGTCGGCCACGCGCAACTGGCCTTCTTGCAGCCACTGGCAGGCGCGTTCGTGTCGGATCTCGTTGGTCAGGTCTCGAAAGCTCGTGTCCTGGGCCGCCAGGTGGCGCGCCAGCGTGCTGGCGGACAGGTTCACGATGGCGGCGAGTTCGTCCTGCGTGGGCTGGTGGCCTTGTGCTTCCTTGAGCATCATGGTGACCCAGGCTTTCCAGTCCCGCTGATCCTGCTTGAGGTGGTGAAGCAGCTTGAGGTCCAGGCGCCGCTGGATGTCGGCCAGGTCGCTGGCGTGGGCCATGGGCATGGGTGTGCGCGACAGCACCTCGGCATCAATGAGGATGCGCAAGCTGGGCAGCCCCTCTTGCCCGAAATGGCAGCGTGCCGGCTTGAGCGCGTTGTAGCGATGTTGATCTGCCGGGGCCGATGAGAACAGGTAGGCGTCATAGCCAGGCATGTCGTCGCGCAACAGGCTGTGCATGCGGGTGTGAAAGTTCATCAAGGTCAGGTCATAGGCCATGACCATCACATCGTAGGGGACGGCCTGGATGGGTTGCCAGCACAGCTCGTAGAGCGACCCCAGCATGCGGGTGCGCAGGGAGAAGCTGGGGGTCACCAGCACGTAGTAGCGGGCGCACAGGTCCAGGCTGTCCTTGATGTTGGCGCAACTCAGCATGGCCAGGCCCAGCTCCCCCAACTGACCTGGGCCCATCAGGGCGCCGATGCGCATGCCCAGGTCGCGTTGGCCGCCACTGGCCTCGGTCAGCAGGCGCGTGGCCGAGACGATCTGATCCGACGGCAGTTGGGCATCGATGTGGCGCAGGCTCGCACGGGTGATCCCGGCCTGGGCCAGCGCTTGCGTGCAATCGGTGCCTTGCGCTTCCAGATGCTGGACCAGCAGCGCGACATAGCGGGCCGGGACCTTGGGGGTTTTGCTCATGTCTTGGATGCTGTCGTGGGCAGTGCGATGAAGGCTTAGGGGCTTTCACCAGGGGCGTGTTCGGCTGCTGAAAAATGATAGTTGGACGCAAGGAAATGACAACCCGAGCTTGCCCGCAGCTGCCCACAATGCGCCCATCAACAGCACCAGGAGACAGCAGGCATGCAGCAAGATCAAGCGATGAAGCCATATGGGTTGTGGCGCCAGGCGCGCCTGGCAACGAAGGCCTGCGTGGCCACTGTGATGATGGCCACGGCAGGCTGGATAGGTGCTGCCCAGGCCGCGCCTGCCTCGGTGCAGACGGAGGCGGGTTGGGTGCAGGGCGTGGCCGGGCAGGACGGGGGCATGGTTTACAAGGGCCTGCCGTTTGCCCAGCCGCCCATTGGTGACCTGCGCTGGAAGGCGCCCGCGCCTGTTCAGCCTTGGGGCGGCGTGCGCGTCGCTGATCAGGCCGGGCAGGCGTGCAAGCAGGATGGGGCGCTGCCACCAGCGGGTGTGCCGAATTCCAGCGAAGACTGCCTCTACCTCAATGTCAACGTGCCGCCGGGCGTCCAGCCTGGCAGTGCCGTGCCGGTGATGGTGTGGATCCATGGCGGGGCCTTTGTGACGGGGGCCGGATCGCAATACGATGGCAGCCGCCTGGCGCAAAGCACCGGCGCCATCGTGGTGACCATCAATTACCGCCTGGGCATCTTCGGCTTGTTGGCACTGGATGCCTTGAGCGCCGAGAGCCAGGCCGGCAACTATGCCTTGCAGGACCAGCAAGCAGCCTTGCGCTGGGTGCAGCACAACATCGCGGGCTTTGGGGGCGATCCTCGGCGCGTGACCATCTTTGGTCAGTCCGCAGGCAGCATCAGCGTCTGCCAGCAGCTGGTGTCACCCTCGGCTGCGGGACTGTTCCAGCGCGCCATCATGCAAAGTGGACCGTGTACGGCCGGCACCTTGACCCGTGCCAAGGCCTTGGCCACAGGCAATGCACTGGCGCAGAAGCTGGGCTGTGCTGCGGGCCCCTCGCAGTTGACCTGCCTGCGCAGCAAGTCCTCGGACGAGGTCTTCAACGCCGCGCCTTCCATCGATTTCACTGACCCGAGCAGCCTGCTGGCGCTGTCGCCCTGGGTGGATGGGGTGATCCTGCCCGCCGCGCCCAAGGACCTGGTCAAACAAGGTAAGTTCAACCGCGTGCCCATGATGGTGGGCAATACGAAGGACGAGGGCCGGCTGTTCATCGCGCTGGCGTATGACCTGCATCGTGGTGCACCCTTGACCGAAGCCGAGTACCAGGCCCTGGTCACCGGCATTGCGGGCAATGCGGCGGTGGCGTCCATCATCACCCTGGACTATTCCAGCAAGCGCCTGGGCTCGCCCGATCTGGCCGCTTCGGCCTTGATGACCGATGCCCTGTTTGCCTGCGGCTCGCAGATGTCGGCGCGCAGCCTGTCTGCCTATGTGTCGACTTATGCCTACGAGTTCCAGGAAGAGCAGGTGCCGCCGCTGGTGGCTGATCCCTTCATGGCGTGGGGCGCCTATCACGCGTCCGAGCTGCCTTTCCTGTTCCAGTCGCGCATTGCGACAACGCCAGCCAGCCCTGATCCCAACGATGTGGCCACGCCTGCGCAACTCGCCCTGTCGGCGAGGATGGTGCAGTACTGGGGGCGCTTTGCCGCAACCGGTGACCCCAATGGCGGCGGACAACTGAACTGGCCGCGTTTCAACAGCGTGATCGCGGCCACGCAGCAGCTGTCGGCAGCCAAGGTGTCGACCAACTACCTGGGGGGCATCTACAGCAAGCATCAGTGCCTGCTGTGGGACACGGCCACGGCCTTGGGGCTGGGCTTGTGAGCCTCTGTCGGCGAACTGGCCTTCAGGCGCGCGCCATGACGGCCTGAAACAGCGCACTGTCGGTCAACTGGTCCAGCCATCGGGCCAGGGCCGGCAGCTTGGCGGCTTCGTCCCACCAGGCCCGGTCGACCTGGGCAAATTGCCGCACGAAGGGCAGCAGGGCCATGTCAGCCAGGCTGATGCGGTCGGCCAGCAGGTAAGGGTGGGTTTGCAGCCGCGACTCCAGTGGCATCAGCAGCGCGTCCACGGCGCGCGCACGCCAGGCCTCGCGTGATTGTTCGGGGTGGCGCTCGGCGTATTTGTAGCGGTCCAGCAAGGGCTTGAAGCGCAGGTCGTTGGCATCGATCAGTGCCTGCATGGCCTCGGCCGGCGCCGCGCTCAACCAGCCATCCGGGTCGCGCTGTGCCAGCGCCCACAGCATGATGTCCAGGCTTTGTTCCAGCACGCGGCCATCTGGCAGGTGCAGCACGGGCACCGTGCCTTTGGGTGACAAGGCCAGCATCTCGGCCGGCTTGTCGCGCAGGGCCACTTCCTTGAGCTCATACGGTACCTGGGCGTAACGCAAGGCCAGGCGCGCGCGGATGGCGTAAGGGCAGCGTCGAAACGAGTACAGAACGGGCAGGCTCATGCGGGGCCAGGGGAAGGGATGGCGTGTTCAGCGGGCGTGCCATGTTAGAGCGATTTCCAGCACGCCACAGCCCGAGCCCGCAGGCCTGATCACAAGATGGCGTCGTCGGTCTCGGCAGGTTGCAAGCTGGCCTCCTGCGTGGCGGGCAGGGTCCACCCCTGGCAGCGGTTGCGCCCGCTTGTCTTGGCCCCGTAGAGCGCCTGGTCGGCCTGCCGGACCATGTCGTCCGCGTCCAGCTCATGTCCAGGCACGAGGCAGGCATAGCCCACGCTGCAGGTGATGTGGATGGTGCTGGATGGCAAGGCGATCTCGAGCTTCTCGACCTGGGTGCGCAGGCGTTCGGCCACAACCTGGGCCCCTTCTTCCGTGATCTCGGGCAGCAGCACGATGAACTCTTCACCACCATAGCGGGCCAGCACATCACATGGGCGCATGATGGCCGCGCTCATGGCCTTGGCGGCTTCCTGCAGGACGATGTCCCCGGCTGGGTGGCCATGTTCGTCGTTGACGCGCTTGAAGTGATCCAGGTCCACGATCATCACCGCGATGCGGGTGTTCAACCTGCAGGCGCGGCGCCATTCGATCTGGTATTGCCGCTCGAAGTGCAGGCGGTTGGGCACCTGGGTCAGCGGGTCGGTCAGGCTGGCGTGCTCCAGCGCGCGAAAGGCCTCCTGCGCCCGCCAGTAGTCCTGGCTCACGGTTCGGGCCGAGTGCATCACGTACACGGTGTAGACCACCATCAGGCAGGCCAGCATGAAGTTGCTGTCCGAGGCGTGGGTGGCGGTGGCGATGGCCACCGGGGCGATCACCGAGACGGGGAACCACACCTTGAGTGTCGGGTTGATGGCCATGGCCACGGTGCCGCCAGAACTCAGCCCCACACTGACCAGCAGCATGGATGTCCGGATGGGTTCGAACGAGGGGATTTGGACGCTGGCGGCCGTCAGCAAGCCCCAGGTCAGGCCGTTGACCAGCACCAGGCCCACGGTGAGGCGGTGCGCCAGGGCAGGGCTGTGGTCCAGCAGGCTGTGGAGCTGGTGCGCGACCAGGGCACGCGTTGCCGCGATCGCACCCAGCCAGATGGTGGTGCCCCATACCAGTTGCGGATGCGTCTTCTGCAAGCCCGCGACGAGCGTGATCACCAGCCACAGGGCCAGGTAGACGTACATCGCACCCATGATGCGGGAGGTGGTGTCGATCAGGGCCTGGTTGAGCGATTGCTGCGAGCCTTGCGGCGCCTTGGTGCCAAGCGGCTGCGCGGGGGGCGATGCCGTCTCGGTCAGCAGAGGCGCATGAGGCTGTGGATTCGGGGCAGAAAGCATGTAGACGACCAGACCAAAGCAGGGCAGCGCAAGGGCAGGGCGCCGAGGCGCCGACCTTTTCCTGTTTGTCGGTCTGGCCGCTTGATTCTTGATGCCGGCCAGCACACCGATCTGCCGATGAGCGACTTTTCTCTCGATTCGGCTCGGTATCTGGCCATTAAGCCGCCCTGGCAATGTCCTGGGCGATGTCCTTGGCCTCCATGGCGATCTCGCGCAGCATGCCGGTGGGTGAAATGTAGAAGCCGCAGAAGTACAGGTTCTGGCCTGCCACCACCTGCCCGCTGAACCGGGGCGTGCCGTGTTCGTCCACCGCGTCGCGCGTGGTGTGCAGCCAGTGGTGCACCGCAGGCCGAAAGCCCGTGGCCAGCACCACCGCGTCCACCTTTTGCTGGCGGCCGTCGACGAACATCACACCATCAGGCGTGAAGCACTCGATGTTGGGGTAGACGGTGACGTGCCCCTGCTTGATCAGCTGGATGGTGCCGACGTCGATGAAAGGCACGCGCCCTTGCTCGCGGATCTGGGTGATGGGCCCTTCAGCGGGGCGGCGCAGCCCATAAGGCCGCAGGTCCCCGATGATGGCATTGGTGATGGGCGCGTTGAGCTTGTCCACCAGGCGTGCGGGCATGTTGCGCTGCAAGATGCCCATGGTGAGAAAGGGCACGCCCATGACCTCGCGCGGGATCACGTTGACGGGACTGCGCACGGCGATGCAGGGACGGGCGCCGTGCTCGTGCAGGTCGATCAGCATCTCGCCGCCCGAGTTGCCCAGGCCAACCACCAGCACGTCCTTGCCCTTGAAGGCTGAGCCATTGCGGTAGTGCTTGCTGTGCAGGATCTGGCCCTGGTATTGCGCCTGCCCAGGCCAGGTCGGGATCTGCGGCTCATTGTTGTAGCCGCTGGCCACCACCAGCGAGCGTGCCTGATAGCGCCCCTGGCTCGTGGTGACATCCCAGTGCGAGCCAAGCCTGCGTGCGTCCAGGGCGGCTTCATCGCAACGCGGGTGCAGGTTGAAGTGCCGCGCATAGGCTTCAAGGTAGTCCACCACCTGCTGGCGCGAGGGGTAGCGTGGGTAATGCGGTGGCAGCTTGAAGTGGGGCAGGGACGAGTGCGCCTTGTCCGTGTGCAGATGCAGGCGGTCGTAATGCGTGCGCCAGGCGTGGCCCAACTGGGCCTGGCGCTCCACCATCACGAAGGACCGGCCCTCGCGCTTGAGGCAGGCTGCCACCGCCAGGCCTGCAGGCCCCGCGCCGACGATGAACGTGTCGGTTTGCTCCGGTGCCTGCATGGTCAACGCCCCAGGATCTCGTTGGCCGCACGCTCACCCGAGCGCACGGCGCCATCCATGTAGCCGGCCCAGATGGTGGATGTCTCGGTGCCGGCCCAATGCAGGCGGCCGATGGGCGCGCGCAATGCGGCGCCAAAGCCGGTCAGCACGCCGGGCGGGAAGACGCCAGTGGGCCCGCCGCCGCTGAGGTTCTCCGATTGCCAGTTGTTCTCGGTGTAGGCCAGCGGGGTGGCGGCTTGCGGGCCGAAGTAGACGCTCATGGCCTTGAGCACATTCGCTTTGCGGGCCTCGGGTGTCATCAGCACGGCGTCGCGGGCGTCCTGGCCGTCGATGAAGCCCATCAGCACACCGGGTGCACCGGCTTCTGGCGGCGTGTTGTCGAACACGACCTTGGGCAGGTAGGCGTCGCTGGTGACCTGGCCGCTCAGGCCGGCATCACGCCAGAAGGGCTTGTCGTAGACGCAGTGCACCTTCCAGATCGAGCCCATGGGCACGCGCTGCATCATCTGCATGCGGTATTGCGTGGGGCCGTCCAGCGGTTCGTAACTCAGGCGCGAGGCCATCCAGGGCGACATGGCCATCACGGCATGCTGCGCGCGCACCGTGAAGCCATCGCCGGACACCGCGATGCCATAGGCATCCTGCTTGATCTGCCTGGCCGGTGAGTTGTAGAGGATGCGCGTGCCCAGTTCACGGGCCATGCCCAGTGCGATGGACTGGGAGCCCCCCACGATGCGGTCCTGCTGGGCGCCACCCGCTGTGCTGAGCATGGTGGTGAGCCCGCCGCCTGCATGGATGTAGAACAGCATGTAGAGCATGGAGATATCGCGCGGTTCGGCCGACAGCAGGGCCAGCACGGCCAGGCGCAAGAGGGACTTGGCATCGGCCGTCAGCAGGTTGGCGTCCATCCAGGTCTGCACGCTCTGGCTGTCCCACTGCACGGCCTTGCTGGCGTTCCAGGGCGCATCCAGTGGCACGGTCTTGGCCAGGTCGTCGATGCGCAGCATGGCGATGCCGATCTCGGCGGTGGAGAACAGGCCCGTCCAGGGCAGCACGCCGCTGTAGGTCGCGCGCTTGCCGTTCACGTAGTTGACCTGCTTGCCCGTGTTGTAGGCCGCAAAGGTCTGGAGGCCCAACTGCTGCACCAGGCTGTACATGCGGTCTTGCGTGGGGCCGATGAACTCGGCGCCGCCTTCGACCACGTATTGGTTGAAGGGCGCGGGCAGGGGCTGGTTCACGCAGCGCCCCCCGACGCGTTCGCGTGCCTCCAGCAGGAGGACTTGCTTGCCCGCGGCCACCAGGCTGCGCGCGCAGGCCAGGCCCGAGTAGCCGCCGCCCACCACGACCACATCGGTGCTGTAGTCACCCACTGCACCCGAGCCCGTGGCCGCTTGCGCCAGGTTGTCTCTGCCCGCAGGCAACAAGGTGGCGGCGGCGGTGGCGGTCAGGCCGCTCAGCAGTCGGCGGCGTGATGGGGTGCTGGGTTGACTCATGGTGACATCCTGAAACGTTGATTTGAAAAATAACAACGTTTTTCAGGCTAATGATCTGGAAGCCCTGTGTTTATTGAAGAAAACCCCTAGTAGATGCTGTTCTCCTGGGGGAAACGGTGCGGAATGTAAGTCGTCTGACACTTGTTTCTCCCCTGTTTGAGTGCTGGTGATAACCCGTTCGGGTTAGTCCTTGTTGGCCACCTGGAGGGCCTTGCGCAGACTGCGCTTCGCACCAGACCCCAACAACCAAGACAACACACAAGAGGTTCCAGATGAGAGCAAGTCGTTTTTCGCTTCTGGCCGTCAAGGCCGTGGTCGGCAGCCTGATCGGTGGGCTGGCCCATGCGGGCTACTTCCAGTGGGACACGGTGACCGCGCCAACCGGTGGCGGGGCCACCTGTGGCAACGGCACACCCTACCGCTTCTTCGTCAACCGCACGCCCTTCACCAGCAAGACGGTCATCATGTTCGAAGGCGGCGGCGCCTGCTGGGATGGTGTCAGCTGCAAGGGCGGCAGCATGCTGGCCGCCGTCAACCCCGATGGTGTGCCATCGAACTACATGTCGGACTTCAACCGCCAGGCGCACCTGGGCCTGGTCACGCCTTTCACGGCGCGCGTGGACCCGCTGCAGGCCGTGAAGACGCAAAGCTGGAACATCATCTACGTGCCTTATTGCACCGGTGACGTGCAGACCGGCAACAAGACCGTGGTCTACAACCCCGAGGACCCGGCCAAGGCCTATGCCTTCGAGCACAAGGGCCTGAACAACATGAAGTACGTGGCCAACTGGATGGCCGTGAACATGGGCTCGCCCGCACAGTTGCTGGTCACGGGCTTCTCGGCTGGTGGGGTGGCCTCGTCGGCGCACTACGCCATGTTCCGTGAGGCCCTGCGCCCCAAGAAGTCGGCCTTGCTGTCTGATGCCGGCCCCTTGATGGTGGCACCGCGCAATGGCGATCCGGCGCAATACCCCTCCGTGCCCTTGCACAACAAGATCCGCGACGCCTGGGGGCTGGATGGCCCCAAGGGCATGGTCACCGAGATCGTGGCCAAGTACCCCGGCGTGGGTGACCCCAACAACCTGGGCACGCTGCAAGGCAATCTGGGCAAGCTGTTCCCGCAAGACCGCCTTGGCTACACCCTGTTCCAGGAGGATGGTGTCTTCTCGGCCTTCTCGTACCAGAAGTTCTTCCCCGAGATTGCCAATGCGCCCAGCGATGCCGCGCGCCTGAAGCTGCTCAACCAGAAGTGGCGTCAGGACCTCAAGCCCTGGCTGGCTGCATTGAGTGCCTACCCGAACGTGGGCTACTACATCCCCAACTGGCGCAAGTTCAACCAGGCGCATTGCGCCACGATTCTGACCTTTGGCGGCTCCAGCATCGCGGAGCGGGGCTACCAGTCCCTGGGCGTCTTCCTGGACAACCTGCTGGACGGCAGTGGCCCCGTGCTGCGTGCCGAAGAGCTGAATCCGCCGGCACAGAGGGTTTACCTCAGTGACGTCATTGCGGATGGTTTGTCGGATCTGATTCCGCTCTAATGTGCTGGTCCGTTGTTTGTGATCTGATCCATGTCTACCACCCTGGTCCCCAAATCCCCATCCAAACTCTGGCTGCTGGCACTGGCTGTGCTCGCGGTTGGCGTCTATATCTGGTTGCGGCATGGTCAGGCACAGGCGGAGCAGGATCAGCATCAGAAGGCACTGGCACCCGCCCCCAATGGCATGTGGCCTTCTGCGGGGGCGGCCGGCGCCAGCGAGGGCCAAGGCTTCATCCCCAAGGGCCCGGTGGGCGAGACCCGGCCGACTGACTTCAGCCAGGAAGACTGGGATGCGCTCAACAAGGCCCTGGAGAACGAGCCCAACAAGGCGAGAGAGCGCAACCGGCTGGTGGCCTACCTGCGCTTTCAGCGTGCAGTGAGCAAGTGGAGCGAGATGAAAGACGGCCCCAATGTGGTCGAGCGCCAGGGGCTGGCGCATGAACTGGTGCAGCAACTGCCCAGCCATGTCGCCAATGGTGAAATCAACTCGGGTGAAGCCACGCTGTTGCTGACGGCGGTGGCCGCCGACCTGGAGGCAGACCCGGCCAAGCGCCAGGCCTGGGTGGAAGCCCAGCGTACGCAGCTGCAAGGCACACAGAGCCCGGAGCAGGCCAAGGCCTTGCAGGAAGAACAGCGCAAGAACGAGGACTTCGCCCGACAGCAGGCCGAGGTGGTCGCCCGTTGGCAGAAGTCACCCGTGGCCGAGCAAGACCCCGCCACGCTGGAGCGCCAGCTTCAGGCCTTGCGCGAGAAGGTCTACGGCGGTGATGCCCGTTGACGGTTGAGGTGCGGCTTTGCCGTGATGCCGGGCGATTTGACGACATTGCCAAGCGCGCCTAACGCGTTTGCGGGGCAGGCAATCCCTGAAGCCTGAGCGGTGAGGCTGGTGAGATCATGGCTTTTGAACTTGATCTCCCCCCTCTCTCCCAACCGCATCGTCATGAAGCTTTTCACATCCCTGTCCATGGGCGCTGTCTGCGCGTTGGTGGCCTGCGCCACTGGCTCCGCTGCTGCCGCCGAAAGCACCGCTTTTGTCCCACCGGCCCACATGGTCGAGAACTGGTCCTTGTTTGCTGACCAGCTTGTCACCGGTCGCATTCGCAAGGTCGATCCCTGGAAGAAACACGAGCGCTTTGCACCCTGTGTGGCTGATGCAAATGTGTGCCAACTGCTTGCGCAACACCTGCTGGTGCTGACTGTGGACGTGGCCAAGTCCGGCCGTGGCGATGTGCTGTGGGCGGTGTCCGTGCCGGACGACCAGCAACCCAAGGTGGGCCACTACGTGCAGTTCACCTTGCCCACGACCGCCAAGGAGCTGGGGGCGGGCGTCTACGATAAAACAGGCAAGCTGGTGACCCAGCCTTGCAAATGGGGCAAGGCCGACGGCGGCGCCATGGCCAGCGAGGGCGTGGTTTGCGCCAAGTGGAATTACAGCCAGTTGAAATTCCTGGCGGATGCACCGGCCCAGCCTGCGGCTGCCACACCGTCGGCCCCTGCCGCCTCGCGCCCCTGAGCAGCCACCCCCCTGCCTGAGGCACCTGCTCCAGCGCCAATGGGGGGCGCTTGCCGGTAAGCTATCGCGGTTTCAAAAAAGGGAGAACCGCGTCATGTTTGCCAAAAAATACCTGCTGGGCGTGCTGCTCGCGTTCGGGCTTGTGCTGGCCTGGAAGTACCAGGCCTCAGGTGCCCTGAGCCGTTTGGGCAAGGCCGATACGCCCGCCCCCACCATCAAGTTCGACAACGACCCACCGCCCTCTGCCGGCAATGCCCAGGCCGAAGAAGGGGAACCCCAGCAGGTGTCCCGCAAGGCCACCTCGGGCATCCACAAGTGCAAGGTGGGTGGCAGCGTCATCTACACCGACGCCCCTTGTGAGAAGCCCGGCTCCGAGCAGGCCCTGGGCGGTGGCTCGGTCACGGTGGTCAAGGGGCAGCGCCCCAGTGCTTCGCCCGCGTCCGACACCGGCAGCCAGCCCAATGTGCGCGACATGCTGGTGGGACGGCCCAACCCCAATGAGCCGTCGCTGAAAGATCAGCAGATGGACCGGGTCATCGGGCGTTGAGCGGGCGGGCTGCGCGGCGGTGATCACCGCTTAAGATGGGCTTCGACCCAATCCGGAGCCCCCCATGAGCGAACGCGCCACCTTCACGAGAATGGACGACAGCACCCAGGCTGACTGGGCGCTGATCATGCCCGAGGCCATGAAGATGGCCCGCGCCTTGCCGCAGCGTGTGCTGGCGCACCTGCAACTGCTGGACGGTGACTTTGGTGGCTTCCCCATCGACCGCCTGAGCCACTGCCTGCAGGCCGCGACCTTGGCCCACCGCGACGGGCGCGATGAAGAGTACGTGGTTTGTGCGCTGCTGCACGACATCGGCGACACCCTGGGCAGCTACAACCACCCCGACATCGCCGCGGCCATCCTCAAGCCTTTTGTCAGCGAGGCCAACCACTGGATGGTGCAGCACCATGGCATCTTCCAGGGTTACAACTTCTTCCACCACATCGGGCTGGACCGCAACATGCGCGACCAGTTCAAGGACCATCCGCATTACGCGCACACCGCCACCTTTGTGGAACGTTATGACAACCCGGCGTTTGATGCCAAGGGCGAGATCCTGCCCCTGAGCTTTTTCGAGCCCATGGTGCAGCGCGTGATGGCCTCGCCCCGCCAGTCGGTCTACAAGGCGGCGCTGGACAAGTAACCACCCTGGCCGCCTCATGGCTATTCTTGCCGGCGCGCTGACGCAGGCGTAGAAGCGAAGTGCGGCGTGGCGTGCGTGTGCCTGCGCCGACAGGAGGTCACCATGCGCCACAGAATCTACTGGCTGTTGCCCGACCTGGCGAGTGCGCGCCGTGCGATGGACGAGTTGTTATTGGCCCGCATCGAGCACCGCCACCTGCATTTCCATGCCCGTGAGGGCACGGATCTGGGGAGCCTGCACAAGGCCAGCCCTCTGCAATCGTCCGATCTCATTGGCTCTGCACAAAGGGGGCTGTGTATCGGTGCGGCGCTGGGGGCGGCGGCGGGCGCCATCTTCGCGGTGTCACCCATGCTGGCCGAGGCCAGCAAACCGGCCCTGGTGGGCCTGCTCGCCGGGGCAGGGGCCTTGTTTGGCGCCTGGACAGCGAGCATGATCGGGGCATCGGTTCCCAGTCGGCGCCTGGCGCGCTTTGCACCCGCACTCGCGCACGGCAAGATCCTGTTGATGGCGGACATCCCGCATCACCGGGTCAGGGAGATCGAGGCCTTGCTGCATGCCAGCAACCCGGAGGCGGATTTCGAAGGGCATGAGCCCAACGTGCCAGCCTTCCCGTGACGGTGTGCAGCGATCTTTCTGGAGCATGGCCGTGACCACAGTCGCAGAAGTCCTCAGAGGCAAACAAAGCCAGACCGTCTACACCATCTCGCCCACGGCCTCGGTGTATGACGCGCTGGTATTGATGGCGGAGAAGGGCATCGGCGCCCTGCTGGTGATGGATGGCGGGCATGTGGTGGGCATCGTCACCGAGCGGGACTACGCGCGCAAGATCGCGCTCATGTCCCGCCTGTCCCGCGAGACCGAGGTGCGCGAGATCATGACCTCGGCGGTGATGTATGTGCGGCCCAGCCAGACCAGCGACGAGTGCATGGCGCTGATGACGGAAAACCGCCTGCGCCACTTGCCCGTCATGGAAAACGGCCAGCTGCTGGGCATGATCTCCATCGGGGACCTGGTCAAGGGCATCATCTCCGAGCAGCAGTTCATCATCGAGCAACTGGAGCACTACATCACGGGTGTGCGTGCTGCCTGAGTTGCCGAGTTGCCCGATTGGGGACCGTCAATGGCTGATCATCCAGGGCCGTTTGGATGGGAACATCTTGTTCCCGTTGGCCGCCTTGACGGTGGCGCTGCGCTTGGCCCCTGGCGCGCAGCATCCACAGCCCGAAGGGTGCTTGAGCCGTTGATACCCTCCGTATTCCTTGGATGACATGGGCGCGTGTTGCGCGCGCTCATTGGTCTCCATGGCCGTGCGTGTGTCGCTGCTCACACAGGCCAGCCGCGGCGCGCTCACGAACACGCGTGCCGAGTCCGTGCCGCAGTCGGGGCAGGCGCAAGGGTCATTGCGTTGGGCCAGGCTGCGAAAGGCGTCGAAGCCACCGCAGCTCGGGCACGCATAGTCATAGGTGGGCATAGGCGTGCTCCTGGCGCTTACTTGAGGTCAGGCGAGATCGGCATGTCGATGCTGCCATCCAGGAACTTCGTGGGCCCGGCGGCCGTCGGGTTGATGTCGAAGTCGAAGATCTCGGTGGGCAGCCACAAGGTGGCGCAGGCATTGGGCACGTCGACCACGCCGCTGATGTGGCCCTGCACCGGTGCCGTGCCCAGGATGGAGTAGGCCTGCGCGCCGCTGTAGCCGAACTTCTTGAGGTACTCGATGGCGTTGAGGCAGGCCTGGCGGTAGGCCACGTTCACATCCAGGTAGAGCTGCTTGCCTTGCTCGTCCACCGAGATGCCTTCAAAGATCAGGTAGTCGTTGTAGACGGGCTTGATGGGGCTGGGCTTGAAGATGGGGTTCTTGATGCCGTACTTGGCCATGCCGCCCTTGATCAGCGTGACCTTCATGTGTACCCAGCCGGCCATCTCGATGGCCCCGCAGAAGGTGATCTCGCCATCGCCCTGGCTGAAGTGCAGGTCACCGACGGACAGGCCCGCCCCATCCACATACACGGGGAAGTAGACCTTGGAGCCGCGTGACAGGTCCTTGATGTCGCAGTTGCCGCCGTGTTCGCGCGGGGGCACAGTGCGGGCGGCAGTGGCGGCGGCCTTTTCCTTGGCTTCACCAGTGAGCTTGCCCATGTGGGCGGTGCCGGCAAAGGGAGGGTTGGCCAGGCCCGTGACATCGGGCGCCGAGTCGATCAGCTCTTGCTCGCGCGTGTTCCACATCTCCAGCATCTTGTGGTCGGGCAGGCAGCCGATGAGGCCCGGGTGGATCAGGCCCGCGTAACTCACACCGGGTACATGGCGGCTCTTGGTGAACATGCCATGGATGTCCCAGATGGACTTCTGCGCCAGGGGGAAGTGCTCGGTCAGGAATCCTCCGCCATTCTGCTTGCTGAAGAAACCGTTGAAGCCCCACAGGCTGTCCTGCTTGGCGCCGATGTCCAGCAGGTCCACCACCAGCAGGTCGCCAGGCTCGGCACCTTTCACACCCACGGGGCCGCTGAGGTAGTGCACGGTGCTCAGGTCGATGTCGCGCACGTCATCGGCCGAGTCGTTGTTCTTGATGAAGCCGCCCGTCCAGTCGAAGGTCTCCAGGATGAATTCGTCGCCGGGGTTCACCCAGCAGGCCATCGGGATGTCCGGGTGCCAGCGGTTGTGGATGTTCTCGTTCAGGGTGGGCGATTGGGTCAGGTCGACTTTGATCAGGGTGTCAGCCATGAAAAACTCCTAGTGTCAGTAAGTGCTGAAAGGTCTGGCGCCGGGCCGCCCCAAGCCAGACGGGGGGGTAGCGAAGGCGCGAAGCGACAAGCTGGGGGGCCTGGTTCATACAGACAGGTATGCCTTGATGCGGTCGGCATCGGTGTTGGTGCGGGTTGTTTCATGCACCAGTCGGCCGCCTTCGATCACGAAGAGCCGATCGGCCACGTCCATCGCAAAGGACAGCACCTGCTCGGACACCACGATCGTGATCTCGCGCAGCTTGCGGATCTCGTTGAGCGCCTTGGCGATGTCCTTGATGATCGAAGGCTGGATGCCTTCGGTGGGCTCGTCCAGCAGCAGCACCTTGGGGTTGGTGACCAGTGCTCGCGCAATGGCCAGTTGCTGTTGCTGGCCGCCCGACAGGTTGCCGCCCTTGCGGCCGCGCATGTCGAACAGCACGGGAAAGAGGGCGTAGATCTCATCGGGGATCTTCTTGCTCTTGCTGTTCTCCAGGCCGGTCTGGATGTTCTCTTCCACCGTCAAAGTGGGGAAGATCATGCGGCCTTGGGGCACATAGGCAAGCCCCGAGGCCACGCGCTTGTAGCTCTCGTCCTTGGCCACACTGTGGCCCGCCACGCTGATCTCGCCGGACTTGGTGGGCAGCACGCCCATCAGGCTCTTGAACAGCGTGGTCTTGCCCATGCCATTGCGGCCCATGATGGCCACGGTTTCATTCTTGTTGGCCTCGAATGAGATGCCGTGCAGCGCCTCGCTCTGGCCATAACTCACGAACAGGTCTTTGACTTCCAGCATGTTGATCCCCTTCAGTGGCCGAGATAGACGTCAATGACTTTCGGATCACTCTGGACCTGGTCCATCGTCCCCTCGGCCAGGATCTTTCCCTGGTGCATCACCGTCACCTTCGAGGCGATCTGCGCCACGAAAGCCATGTCGTGTTCGATCACGATCATCGAGCGGTTCTTGCAGATGCGCTTGAGCAGCTCGGCAGTCTGCTCGCGCTCCTTGGCGCTCATGCCGGCGATGGGTTCGTCCAGCATCAGCAGCTCGGGCTCCTGCATCAGCAACATGCCGATCTCCAGCCATTGCTTCTGGCCGTGCGACAGCAAGCCTGCTTCGGTATCCAGCTTGTCAGCCAGGCCGATCTCCTCGGCCACCACCTGCACGCGGGCCTTGACCTCGTCGGTGCACTTGAAGCCCAGTGCACCCAGCACGCTGCGGCCACGCGGGAAAGACACCTCCAGGTTCTGGAAGACGCTGAGGTTCTCGTAGATGGAGGGTGTCTGGAACTTGCGGCCCACACCCGAGCGCACGATCTGGTGCTCGGGCTTTTTGGTCAGCTCTTCGTCCTTGAACTTGATGCTGCCGTTGCTGGCCTTGGTCTTGCCGCAGATCAGATCGAGCAGGGTGGTCTTGCCGGCGCCGTTGGGGCCAATGATCACGCGCAGCTCGTTCTTGTCCACATACAGGTTCAGGTTGTCGATGGCCTTGAAGCCGTCAAAAGACACGGTGAGGTCTTCGATGTAGAGAACGAACTCTTTGGCTTTGGTGGGGGCTGCACTCATGAGGTGGCTCCTTCGTCAATGGCTGGATGATTCAGGCTTGCTGGCTGCTGATGCCGGGCGGCATGCCGTTGCCCTTGCTGGGTGGAAGCGCATTGGGGTAGGCGGCGTGCGCAGCCTTGATGCGCTCGGCCTGCGCGGCGCGATCAGCCTGCCGCCTGGTCCACCAGGGCTTGAGCTTTTGCTCCACCAGGCCGGCCAGGCCATCGGGGAAGGCCATGGTCACGCCGATGAACAGGCCCGACATCAGGAACAGCCACAGATCAGGTGCGCTCTCCGAGAAGTAGGTCTTGCCAAAGTTCACCAGCAGGGCGCCGTAGATCGCGCCCACCAGGCTCATGCGGCCGCCCACTGCGGCAAAGATCACCATCTCGATGGATGGCACGATGCCCACGAAAGACGGCGACATGAAGCCCACCTGCAAGGTGAACATGGCGCCACCGATGGCCGACAACATGGCAGCCAGGCAGAAGGCGAAGACCTTGAACATGGCCACGTCGTAGCCAGAGAAGCGCACGCGGTCTTCCTTGTCGCGCATGGCCAGCAAGAGCGTGCCCAGCTTGGACGACTGCACCCAGCGGCACAGGAACACGGCCGCCAGCAACAGGCCCACGCACACGTAGTACAGGATGTACTTGGCATGGTCGGTGCGAATGTCCCAGCCCAGCATGGTCTTCAGATCGGTGATGCCGTTCACCCCGCCGGTGTAGCCCTGCTGGCCGATGATCAGCACGGTCAGGATCAAGGCCACGGCCTGCGTGATGATGGCGAAGTACACGCCCCCCACACGCCGCTTGAACATCGCGTAGCTGATGATGAAGGCCAGCAGCGTGGGCACCACGAGCACGGCAATCAAGGCCAGCGGCAGGCTCTTGAAGGGCACCCACCAGGAGGGCAGGGCCGTGAGCTGGTTCCAGTCCATGAAGTCCGGGATGCCCGGTGTGGACTGGATCTTGGTGGCGATGGGGTCAGACGCCTCCAGCTTGAGGAACATGGCCATCATGTAGCCACCCAGGCCGAAGAACACGCCCTGGCCCAGGCTGAGGATGCCGGCATGGCCCCACAGCATGACCAGGCCGAGCGCCACGAAGGCGTAGGTCAGGTACTTGCCGATCAGGTTGAGTCGGAAGATGTCCAGCGTGAGGGGGAAGACGACGATCAGCAGCAGGGCCAGCAGCGCGATGCTGCCCAGCTTTGGGGCGCGTGACAGAAAGGGAAACGGGGTCATAGGCATACTCCGGCGGGATGAACGAGCTTGCATGTGCTCAGGTTATGGGGTGGACCCGCGTGCCTCAATACGTTGAATGACGTAGCATCGGGCTTCGCCTAAGTCACCATGCCCGCAACAGGCTCAAGGAGCGCCCCATGAAGAAATCAAGGTGGTTGTCTGTGGCTGCAGGCAGCGCGCTTGCGCTGGCCTTCACTGCGTCTGAGGCTTTCGAGTTGCGTTTCAGCGCGAACGACGCACAAAGGCATGTCATTTTTGGGCTGGTCAATGTGGTGCCGCTGGCAACGCAGGCCACCGACACCGTGGTGCAGGATGACGGGGTCAGCTGGCGCCGGTTCACGGGGCAGGCCGAGGGCTTGTTGGGCTGGGTGGTCGAGCAGCGTGATGGCCTGACCTTGGTCTGGGGCACCCAGCAGCCACAAGACTTTGTGGTGGACAACTACCTCTTCCCCAACGGTGCCAGCCGAACGGTTTTGCGTATGCGAGGCCGCATCGACTACAGCGATGTGCAGAGGGATGTCGGCACGATCGATCTGACCTACAGCTGCGCCTGCAGTGATCTGTTCTTGCCGCAAGGCACCGAGCTTGTCGAGAAGGCTTTCGAGCGGCGGGACAGCATCGCAGGGCTGGCCGCGATCGAGAAGCAGGCTCTGGTGTGGGTGCCTGAACAGCCCGGCGACGGGGGGCATGCCGAGTGGCGCATCACCGAGCGGCAGGAGATCGCTTTCGGCACCGCGGTGCCCGAGCCGGCTGCATGGGCCATGGGTGTCGCTGGTGCGGCGGTGCTGGCGATGCGGGGCGGGCTGCGGCGCAGAAAGGCCTGATGGTCTTGCCCGCCCTCAGTCACCGACGCACCTTCGAGGGGAACAGGCCTTGCGGGCGCAGCATCAGGATGGTCACCACCGTGAGCAGCGTGAGCACCTTGGCGTTCGAGCCCGTCATGAAGAATTCGCTGATCGACTGCGTCTGGGCGATGCCAAAGGCCGATGCCACCGTGCCCAGCAAGCTGCCGGCGCCGCCGAAGGTCACGACCAGGAAGGAGTCGACGATGTAGAGCGAGCCGCTGGTGGGGCCCGTGGAGCCGATGGTGGTGAAGGCCGCGCCTGCCACACCGGCGATGCCGCAGCCAATCGCAAAGGTCAGGCGGTCGGTCTGCTTCGTGTTGATGCCAATCGCATTGGCCATCACGCGGTTGCTCACGGTGGCGCGCACACGCAAGCCCCAACGGGCCTTGTACAGCGCGATCATCAGCAGCACGGTGACCAGGGCGGTCAGGCCCATCACGAACATGCCGTTGATGGGGATGTCCAGGCCTTCATGTGGTGACCACGAGCCCATCAACCAGTCAGGCAGCGTGGGGCTGACCTCCTTGGGGCCGATGGCCGTGCGGAACACCTGTTGCAAACCCAGGCTCAGGCCCCAGGTGGCCAGCAAGGTGTCCAGCGGGCGTTTGTAGAGGTGGCGGATCAAGGCCCACTCGGTCAGCCAGCCCACACCAAAGGCAATCACAAAGGCCGCCACGATGGCAAACGGGAAGTAGGCCTGCACCAGATTCGGTGCGTATTTCTCCGTCAGCGTCGAGCCCATGTACACGGTGTAGGCACCAATGGTCATGAACTCGCCATGGGCCATGTTGATCACACCCATCTGGCCAAAGATCACGGCCAGACCCAGGCCCATGAGCAGCAGGACAGAGAACAGGCTCAAGCCTGCAAAGCCCTGCATCAGGCCGATGTTCATCATTTCAGCAAAGGACATAACTCTCCCCCTACGGCCTCCGGCCGCCCCCTCAAGGGGGCACCACCAGCGGACCGGCAAAGCCGGCTCCGCGGTGTTTGCTGGATTGGGTTGTGCGACTACGTGACTGGCTTCGCCTTGGGTGGCGTTTATTGATAGCCTTTAGGGAAGGGGTTGGGTTCGATCAAGTCCTTGGACTCGGCCACGACCTTGAACGTCCCGTCTGGCTGCCCCTGTGCAATGCGTGCCCGGCTCCACAAGTGGTGGTTGTCGTGCAGCTTCACGTAGCCCTCGGGCGCGGTCTTGAGCTCGATGCCCGGTGAGGCCGCCACGACCTTGTCCACATCGAAGCTGCCGGCCTTCTCGACCGCGGCCTTCCACAACCAGGGGCCCAGGTAGCCGGCCTGCGTCACGTCGCCGATCACCGACTTGGGCCCATAAGCCTTCTTGAAGGCTTCAACGAACTTCTTGTTGTTGTCGTTGGGCAGGGACTGGAAGTACTTCATCGACGAGTAGAAGCCGGCGAAGTTCTCGCCGCCCACGCCCAGCATTTCGTCCTCGGTCACGGACAGGGTCAGCAGGAACTGCTTGGCGCCGGTGATGCCCGCTGCCTTGAGCTGCTTGTAGAACGCCACGTTGGAGCCCCCCACCACGGCGGCGAAGATGCAGTCGGGTTTGGCCACCTTGATCTTGTTGATCAGGGAGTTGAAGTTGGTGTTGCCCAGCGGGTAGTACTCTTCACCCACCACGCTGCCCAGCTTGCCCACACTCTCAATGTGCTTGCGGGCGATCTTCATCGAGGTGCGCGGCCAGATGTAGTCCGAACCCACGAGGAAGAAAGTCTTGGCTTTCTTCTCCTTGGCGCCCCAGTCCAGGCCCCAGATGATCTGCTGCGTGGCTTCCTGGCCGGTGTAGATCACGTTCTTGGACTGCTCCAGGCCTTCATAGAAGGTGGGGTAGTACAGCAGGCCGTTTTCCTTTTCGAAGATGGGCAGCACGGCCTTGCGCGAGGCCGATGTCCAGCAGCCGAACACGCAGGCCACCTTGTCGTTGACCAGCAGCTTCTTGGACTTCTCGGCAAACGTCGGCCAGTCGGATGCGCCGTCTTCCTTGATCACCTTGATCTTGCGGCCCAGCACACCGCCCATGGCGTTGATCTGGTCAATGGCCAGTTGCTCGGCCTGGATCGAGCCGGTTTCCGAAATGGCCATGGTGCCGGTGGCCGAATGCAGCTGACCCACGATGACCTCGGTATCGGTCACGGCCAGCTTGGTCGTGTTGACGACCGAGGTGGCCGGTGGCGCACCATAGCTCAGGCCGGTGACGCCCATCAGCGGGACGGCACCCAGGCCTTGCAGGACGCGACGGCGGTTGAGGGACAGATCTTTTTCGGTCTTCGACATGAAAGGACTCCTTGCACAAAAACGGGTTGCCGATGCCGCGCTTTGGTGCAAGGTCCTTTGGATACTGCGGGAACCCGGCACCGCTTGTTGCGGCCTTGGGTGCAACAGTACGGACGAGCGGGTTTTCCATGAATACGTCAATTAACGTAGTTGGCGTACTCAGGCCTCGTGCAACGCGCATGGATCGCTTCTTGCAAGGTCACAGGCTGTCCTGTCATTCGGAGCCAGTTCGTGTCCGTCGCCCGGCAAAAGATCTTTCGCATTCGCCGTGAATACAACTCCTGGGTGGCCAATGAAACCCTGGAGGACTACGCCCTGCGCTACACGCCGCGCACCTTCCGCAAGTGGAGCGAGCTGCGTGTGGCCAATACGGCCTTTGGCGCCGTGTCCTTCCTGGCGCTGGAGGCCATCGGCGGCGCCATTGCGCTGAACTACGGCTTCACGAATGCCCTGTGGGCCATCCTGGTGGTGGGGCTGATCACTTTTCTCACCGGCCTGCCGATCAGCTACTACGCTGCCAAGTACGGCGTGGACATGGACCTGCTCACGCGCGGCGCAGGGTTTGGCTACCTGGGCTCGACACTGACCTCGCTGATCTACGCCAGCTTCACCTTCATTTTTTTTGCGCTGGAGGCGGCCATCATGGCGCTGGCCATCCAGATGGTGTTCAGCTGGCCCTTGCCGCTTTGTTATGTGGTGTCCTCGCTGGTGATCATTCCCCTGGTCACGCACGGCGTCACGCTGATCTCGCGCTTGCAGATGTGGACGCAGCCCGTGTGGTTGTCGCTGTGGATCTGCCCCTTCCTGTTCGTGGCCTTCAAGAACCCCGAGGCCTATGTCGCCTTCACGGGCCTGACTGGGCGCAGCACGGGGCACAACGGTTTTGACATGACGGCCTTTGGCCTGGCCTCGACCGTGGCCTTTGCCTTGATCGTGCAGATCGGCGAGCAGGTGGACTTCCTGCGCTTCCTGCCCGAAAAGACCCAGGAGAACCGCGTGCGCTGGTGGACCGCCGTGCTGGTGGCCGGGCCAGGCTGGGTGGTGCCTGGCATGCTCAAGATGCTGGCCGGTGCTTTCCTGGCCTTTCTGGCCTTGCAGCACGAGGTGCCGGTGGACAAGGCCATCGAGCCCACGCAGATGTACCTCGCCGGCTTTGGCGAGGTGTTCTCTTCACCTGGATGGGTGCTGGGTGCCACGGTCCTGTTCGTGATCGTGTCGCAGGTCAAGATCAATGTGACCAATGCCTATGCGGGCTCGCTGGCCTGGTCCAACTTCTTTGCGCGGCTCACGCACAGCCACCCCGGGCGCGTGGTGTGGCTGGTCTTCAATGTGCTGATCGCCGTGTTGCTGATGACGCTGGGTGTGTTCAGCGCACTGGAGCGCGTGCTGGGCCTCTACAGCAATGTGGCCATCGCCTGGGTGGGCGCGCTGGTGGCCGACCTGATGGTCAACAAGCCCATGGGCTGGTCACCCAAAGGCATCGAGTTCAAACGCGCCCATCTGTATGACCTCAACCCCGTGGGCCTGGGCGCCACCTTGTCTGCGGCGCTGGTGGCCGTGTCGGCCCATGCGGGCTTGCTGGGTGAGGCGCTGGTGGCCTGGTCCTCGTTCATCGCGCTGGGCATTGCGCTGCTCGTGTCGCCCTTGCTGGCCTGGGCCACGCAGGGGCGCTACTACCTGGCACGCGCGCCGCACACGCCTTGGAAGCCCGGCCAGCTGGTGCGTTGCTCGGTGTGCGAGAACCACTTCGAGGCCGAGGACATGGCCACCTGCCCGGCCTACGATGCACCCATCTGTTCCTTGTGCTGCACGCTGGAATCGCGCTGCCACGACCGTTGCAAGACCCGCTCGCGAGCGGCCGAGCAGGTCTCTGATGGCCTGATGGCCGTGCTGCCGACGCAACTGTCGCGGCGCATCAACTTCCGCGTGGGCCACTACCTCGTGGTCTTCCTGTCGATTGCGGCCCTGCTGGCCTTTGTGCTGGGTGTGGTCTATTACCAGGAGGGTGTGGTGCGGCCCAGCCTGGTGGACGGCAGCCTGGTGCCCGGCGGGCTGGACGGCCCCTTCATCAAGGTCTATGCGCTCATGCTGCTGGCCGCGGCTGTCTGTGCCTGGTGGGTGGTGCTGGCCTCCGAGAGCCGGCGCATGGCGCAGGACGACTCCAACCGGCACAACCAGTTGCTGCAACTGGAGATCGACGCCCACCGCCGCACCGATGCGGCCTTGCAGCAGGCCAAGGAGCTGGCCGAGGCGGCCAACCAGGCCAAGACGCGTTATGTGGCCGGCATGACGCACGAGCTGCGTACCCCGCTCAACAGCATCCTGGGCTATGCGCAGATCCTGCTCAAGGACGCGCCAGTGGTGGGCAAGAAGCGCGCGGCGCTCAACACCATCCAGCGCAGTGGCGAGCACCTGATGGGCCTGATCGATGGCCTGCTGGACCTGGCCCGCATCGAGGCAGGCCGTTTGCGGCTAGAGTCCGCTCCGGTGCCCTTGCGCGAGTTCCTGGATGACGTGGTCAGCATGGTGCAGCCACAGGCCGAGGCCAAAGGCCTGGGCTTCAAGTTGCACACCAAGGGGCGCGTGCCCGCATGGGTGCAGGCCGATGCCAAGCGCTTGCGCCAGATCCTGCTCAACCTCTTGAGCAACGCCGTGCGCTTCACGGAGAAGGGCCGCATCACGCTGCTGCTGGACGCGCGTCGCGAGGTGCTGCGCTTCGAGGTGCTGGACACGGGCATTGGCATTGCGCCGCAGGATCTGGAACGCATCTTCCTGCCCTTCGAGCGCGGCAGTGGTGGCCGACGCAGCAGCGAGCCCGGCACGGGCCTGGGCCTGACCATCACCCACTTGCTGACCGAGCTGATGGGCGGCGAGCTCAGCGTGCAAAGCGTGATGGGGCAGGGCAGCACCTTCAGCGTGCGCCTTTATCTGCGCGAGATCGCGGCGCCGCCGGAGGCGCGCGCGCTGGAGTCTGGCGTGCGTGCGGCGCGCTTGCTGCACCACCCGGTCACGGGCTATCTGGGGCCACGCAAGACCCTGCTGGTGGTGGACGACCAGCCCATCCAGCGCCAGATGCTGGCGGGCATGCTCTTGCCGCTGGGCTTTGACATCCGAGAAGCGGCCAGCGGGCAGGAGGGGCTGGAGAGCGTGAAAGAGCGCTGCCCTGATGCCGTGCTGCTGGACATCACCATGGACGACATGGATGGCTGGCGCACGGCCCGTGCCATCCGGCAGGCGGGTTTGAAGGACGTGCCCATCATCATGGTCTCGGCCAATGTGTTCGAGAACCGGCCCGAGAACCTCGCGGCCGCACAGTGCCAGGCCTTTGTGGCCAAGCCGGTGATGGAGTCCGAGCTGCTGGACACGCTGTCTGCCCAGTTGGGCCTGAGCTGGGTCACGGCCCATCCGGCCTCGCCGGGCGCCGAGCACAACGCTGAGAACAGCGCACCAGACGCCGTGCCGCAGCTGGACCTGTTTGCACAGCCCGCCTCGCCCGTGTCTGCCGATGCAGCCTGGGAGCTCGACCGCCTGGCGCGCAAGGGCCATATCCAGGGCCTGCACGATGCCCTGGACGAATGGACCCGCGCCGCACCCGATCAACTCACCCATTGGCGCACGCTGCGCGGGCTGCTGGAGCAGTTCGAGCTGGACGCCATGGTTTCGTATCTCGCCCCTTATCTTGCAGAGGACACACTCGATGAACCCCAAGCTTGAACCAAGCCAGGGCACGGTCCTGGTGGTGGACGACGCGCCCGATACCTTGCGCATGTTGTGTGACGCGCTGGCCGATGAAGGCTACGCGGTGCTCGTTGCGCGCGATGGCCAGCAGGCCCTGGCACGCCTGGACGTGGTCACGCCCGATGCCATCCTCATGGACGGCGTCATGCCCGGTCTCACCGGCTTTGAGACCTGCCAGCGCATCAAGAACCACGCGGCCTGGTCGGCGATCCCCGTGATCTTCATGACGGGCCTGTCCGAGACGTCGGATGTGGTGGCGGGCTTCGAGGCCGGTGGCGTGGACTATGTGGTCAAGCCCGTGCGCATCGAAGAGGTGCTGGCCAGGCTGGCCACGCATGTGCGCAATGCGCGTGCGGCGCGTGAGGCCATTCATGTCATGCAGCATGGCAAGGCCCTGCGCACAGGCCTTGTGCCCGACCACAGCCGCCTGAGCGAAGCGGCCTTGACCCCGCGCGAAACCGAGGTGCTGGGCTGGCTGGCCAAGGGCAAGACCAACCGCGACATTGCCGACATCCTGGGCATGAGCCACCGCACGGTCAACAAGCACCTGGAGCACATCTTCGAGAAGCTGGGTGTGGAAACCCGCGCTGCCGCGGCGGCCCTGGCCACGCGCGCCATCTCCGTATGAGCTTGTTATCTCGCAAACCCTCATCAGACAAAAGGGAGAGAAGGCGTCAGCTTGAGTTAGTCTTGCGCTTTGTGTCAGCAGACACCAGTTGATGAGGCCACAGGAGTAGTACATGGCATCACCACCTCCAGCGCAATGGGCCGCTGGCTGGGTCAAATACCGGCGTTTCAGCGAATTGATTCTGGTGTCCGCGGCCGGGCACTTCGTGTTCGCGCTGGCCTATGGTTTGTATATGGGGCAGTGGGCCATCGCCGCTGTGCTGGGTTTGCCCGCCACCCTGGTCTTGGCGCTGTACCCACTGTTCAAGTCCAGGCTGGCGCCGGCCCGTATCCGCTGGTGCAGCCACCTCATGCTGCTGGGCAACCTGGCCGGGCTGGTGGTGGCCTTGATGTGGATGGGCTTGTCGGCCAGTACCGCCGTGTGGTGGCTGGTGTGGTGGCCCATGTTCGTGGCGCACGTCATGGGGGTGGTGGATGGCCTGATCTGGTTGGTCATTGCCATGGTCGCTGCCGTGCTGCTCTGGCAGAACCAGCAGGTCCATTGGGTGGCACCGCTGATGCGGCACGAAGACAACCCCATGTTCCTCATGCAGGCCTGCTTCCTGTTGATCGGTGGTGGGGTGAGTGTGGTGGTGCGCCGCGCCTACGACCGCTTTGGTGAAGAGATCGACGCCAACCAGCGCATGATCGACAGCCAGAACCTGTCGCTGGAGCGGCGTGCCGTCAGACTGGAGGCCATGCTGCAGGCCGTGCAGCAATCCAGTCTGGACCGCACCCGCCTGTTCGCGCAGATCAGCCACGAGGTGCGCACACCGCTGAACGGCATCCTGGGTTTCACGACCTTGCTCAAGCGCACGGAACTCAATGTGCAGCAAGGCACGTATACCGAGCAGATCGACCGATGCGGCAACACCTTGCTGCAGATCATCAACGACGTGCTGGACTTCTCCCGCCTTGAAGCGCAGCCGACAAAGCTGGATCAGCAGCGCTTCAACGCCGTGCAACTGGCGCATGAAGCGGTGGACATGGTCTCGTCCATCGCCGAGCAAAAGGGCGTTGCCCTGGTGCGCGACTTCCCCGAAGGCGAAATCGAAGCCGTGGGTGACCCGCTGCGCGTCAAGCAGGTGCTGCTCAATCTGCTGGCCAACGCGGTCAAGTTCACGGCGCAAGGCGAGGTGGCCGTGCGCTGTTGCGCCTTGCTGCGCGACGATGGGCAGCAAGCCCTGCACGTCGAGGTGCAGGACTCGGGCATCGGCATCCCCGACGAGGCCCTGTGCCACTTGTTCCTGCCCTTCAACAAGGCCAGCGACAGCACCATCCGTCAGTACGGTGGCTCCGGCCTGGGCCTGGCCATCTGCAAGCGCCTGGTCGACATGATGAACGGCCGCATCGGCGTGGACAGCCAGCCCGGTAGCGGCAGCCTCTTCTGGTTCGAGGTGCCGATCAGCGCCACCAACTGAGGCGCTGGCTGCAAGCCACCCTCATCGAACCAGGGCCAGCATCTCGTGCACGTCGTGCGTCATCACCGCCAGAAAAGCCAGCAGGCCGATGTAGGCCGTGGCGTAGGTCAGGCGGGTTTCGGCCGAGGCCACGTAGTAGCCCGCATGCGCCGGGTCATCCGCTTTGAAACGCCAGGCCTTCATCACCTGCGGGATGGCCATGATGGCGATCAAGATCAGCACCGGGTTGAGCGGGTTGCGCCACAGCAGAAAGCCCATCACGGGCACACCCAGCAGCCACAGGCGCGGTGACAGTACCGCCGTGATGCGCCCACCGTCCAGCGGCGACAGCGGGATCAGGTTGAACAGATTGAGGAAGAAGCCCGCGTAGGCCACGGCCAGCAGCCATTTGCCGCTGTGGTCCATGTCGCGCGCCAGGAAGTAGCAGGCCAGCGCCCCCAGCGTGCCCAGCAGCGGGCCGCCCAGGCCCACATAGGCCTCGGTCTCGGCGTCGTGCGGCATGTCTTTCATCTCGATCCAGGCCCCCAGGAAGGGGATGAAGGTGGGCGCACCCACGTTCAGGCCGCGCTGGCGGGCCGCGATGAAGTGGCCCATCTCATGCACGAAGAGCAGGGCGATGAAGCCGGCCGCGTACTTCCAGCCATAGATGAAGGCATACACGACCAGCGAGATCAGCATGGTGCCGCCCGTGGTGAGCAGCTTGCCGAACTTCAGGCCACTGAACAGCAGAAACAGGATCTTGAGCATGGGGTGAGCCGCCTTCGGGGATCAGGCCTTGTCGCGCTTGAAGAACTTGCCGACGGCGGCGGCCACACCGGCACCAGCCAGCAGGATCACCTTGGCAAACTTGGCGAAGAAACCCGCGGCCAGGGCAAACATGCCCAGCTTCTTGGCCGCCAGCCCGCCCACCAGCGCGGCCAGGCCGTACTCGGCCACCTTGTCGGTGGACTGATTGAAGTCTGCATACCGCTTGCCTTCATTGAAGTTCAAGGCGGCCAGCAGGGTCTGGGCGTGGCCCTTGTCCTGCGGGATGGCTTGCAGGTTCGTGATCAGGTTGAGCGTGATGTAGCCTTCGCGGCCCAGCGCGTAGGTGTTGTAGTTGATGCTGCTAGGCGCATCGGCCGGCGCACCCTTGTGGCGGGCCGACATGGACCACACCAGGCGGTGCGAGGCCTCCGTGTAGGTGGGCTTTTCTACCCAGCCCAGGATGTCCAGCTCGGGGTAGCCACTCTTGCGGCGCTCCTCGTTGGCGGCCTCTGTGCCTTCCTTGAGGCTCTTGAACATGTCGTCCACATTCCAGTTCTTGGCGTCGTCGTCCTTGATGTAGCCGGCGGCCTCGTACTCGGCCACGACCATCCAGTCCTGATTTTCCGCTTCAGGAAAGATGAGGCCCAGCTCGCGCTCGTCGGGGCGGTTGCCCACGGCCTTCATGAACTGGCCCGCGGCGGGCTCCGGCACCCAGACATAGCCCGCGGGCAGCTTGAGCACAGCCTGGTCACGCAGCTTGATGTCAGCCGGCCCCTTGATCTGGGCGGCCTGCATGGTCTTGACCGCCTCTTCGACGGCGGCGCGGTGGGCTTGTTCCTGCTGGGACAAGGTGGGCGCGTCGTCGGCCCAGGCCATGGACACGGCGGCACCCATGACCGCCAGCGCAGTCAGCCCGTTGCCAATCCAGTGTTTCATCTTCATTTGTTCTCCCTTCCCCTGTACGACGTGTACGAGCGTCATCAAAGCCGCCAAGGTTATCAGGAGAGGGGCGCCGGCTTCGCTTAGTCGCCGATCAGCAGCTGCGTGGTGCCCTGTTTGTGCATGACGCGGTTCTGGTCCAGCGTCAACGCGTCTTCCACGAACCAGCGCACGGCACGCGGGTAGATCACGTGCTCCTGCTTGAGCACGCGGGCCGACAGGCTGGTTTCGGTGTCATTAGCCAGCACGGGCACGGCAGCCTGGGCGACGATGGGGCCGTGGTCCAGATCCGGTGTGACGAAGTGCACCGTGGCACCCGCCAGCTTGCAGCCTGCCTCGATGGCGCGCTGGTGCGTGTGCAGGCCGGGGAAGGCCGGCAGCAGGGAGGGGTGGATGTTGAGCATGCGCCCCTCGAAATGGCGCACGAAGCCTTCGGTCAGGATGCGCATGAAGCCGGCCAGTACCACCAGGTCGGGCTGGTAGCCATCGATCACGCGGGCCAGCTCGGCGTCAAACGCTTCGCGGGTGTCGAAGGCCTTGTGGTCCACCACGGCGGTGGGGATGCCACGCGAGGCCGCAAACTGCAGGCCACCGGCCGAAGCCTTGTTGCTGATCACGGCCGCGATGCGGGCAGGCCATTGCTCGCTGGCACAGGTGTCCACGATGGCTTCCATATTGGAGCCGCGCCCGGAGATCAGGATGACGATGTTTTTCATGCGGCCCAGAGTGTAATCGGGCCCATCCTGGCCGCTGCCCCTACTCGGCCTCGGAAAAAGGGGCCTGCACCTACAATTCGGCACTTTCCCCGTCTGTTTTCCCGTCCGATCTCCACCCGAGCCAGCCATGACCGAACGCGTTCTCACCGGTATCACCACCACCGGCACCCCCCACCTGGGCAATTACGTGGGCGCCATCCGCCCGGCCATTGCCGCCAGCCGCGAGGACGGGGTCGAGAGCTTTTTCTTCCTGGCCGACTACCACGCGCTGATCAAGTGCGACGACCCGGATCGCATTGAGCGTTCACGCCTTGAAATCGCCGCCACCTGGCTGGCCGCGGGCCTGGACACCGAGCGCGTGACCTTCTACCGCCAGAGCGACATCCCCGAGGTGACCGAGCTGAACTGGCTGTTGACCTGCGTGACGGCCAAGGGGCAGATGAACCGTGCGCACGCCTACAAGGCCGCGGTGGACGCCAACGGCGTCCAGGCCGAGGACCCGGACGCGGGCATCACCATGGGCCTGTTCTGCTACCCCATCCTGATGGCCGCCGACATCCTGCTGTTCAACGCGCACCGTGTACCCGTGGGCCGCGACCAGGTGCAGCACATCGAGATGGCACGTGACGTGGCCCAGCGCTTCAACCACACCTTCGGCAAGGGCCGCGAGCTGTTCGTGCTGCCGCAAGCCGAGATCGAAGAGAGTGTGGCCACCTTGCCGGGCCTGGATGGCCGCAAGATGAGCAAGAGCTACGACAACACCGTGCCCTTGTTCGACGGTGGCGCCAAGGCCCTGAAGGACGCGATCGCGCGCATCGTGACCGACTCGCGCCTGCCCGGTGAGCCCAAGGACCCGGACAGCGCCCACCTGGTCACCATCCACGACGCCTTTGCCGATGCGGCCACGCGCGAGGCCTTTCGCGCCGATCTGCGCGCAGGCCTGGGCTGGGGTGACGCCAAGCAACGCGTGGTGCAGCTGATCGATGCCCATGTGGGCCCCATGCGCGAGCGTTATGCTGACCTGATGGCCCACCCCGAGCACATTGAAGACATCCTGCAGGCCGGTGCCGCCAAGGCCCGCGCCGTGGCCACGCCCTTGCTGGCCGAGTTGCGCCATGCCGTGGGCCTGCGCCCCATGCTGGCTGTGCCCCAGGCCAAGGCCGCCAAGGCGCAGGCCAGCAAGTCTGACTTGCCCGTGTTCAAGCAATACCGTGAGGCCGACGGCCAGTTCTACTTCAAGCTCACCACGGCTGATGGCGCCTTGCTGCTGCAAAGCCAGGCCTTCGCCGAAGGCCGTGAGGCGGGGGGCTGGGTCAAGCGCTTCAAGACCGACAGCGCCGTGGTGCTGGGTGATGCCCCGGTTAGCCTGGCCGAAGGTGTGGCGCGGGAGGCCGTGGAAGCGGCCCTGGCCGCGCTGCAGGCCCATGAAGCCGAGCAGGGCAGCAAGCCGGCCAAAGGCTGAGCGAGCGGGCGGGTAGACGCATGGCTGGCATCCACATCACCGACATCGAGTCGGCCATCAATTGGTGGCGCGAGCAGCGCCCATCGCCCGATGGCATCAGCCTGTGCGCCGAGGTGCAAAAGCTCGCCGAGGTCTATGCGCTTATGGTCTATTACCGCGAGAGCGAGTGCGACGAGGCCAGCATGCCGCAGGCGGCCCGCGAAGCCTGGCTGGCCTGGTACGGCACCACGCCCGACACGCCCTGCATCGCGATCTGCTCGACCAGCCAGGGCGATGACCTGTGCAAGGGCTGTGGCCGCACGTTCGACGAGGTGCAGTTGTGGCCCGAGATGAGCCCGGCCGAGAAGCGCGCCACCTGGCGCCGCATCACGCTGGACAACACCGCCTGGCGTTTCAACCGCTATGCCGAACGGGCCCGTGAGGGTGTGAGCAAGCCGCCTGACCCAGCGCCCGCAGAACAGGGCGCCACCCAGGATGCAGGACGGGATTCAGGCCAAAACGCCGCCTGATCCTGCGGGCTTCAGGCGCGGCGCGCCTGTGCTTCGGCCTGGGCCGTGCCCACCTGGGGCGCCGCCTTCTTGCCAAACAGCGACTTCCACAGGAAGGGCCAGATGACGGACAGGAAGGTCTTGAGGTCGGCCAGGGCGATGCAGGGCAGCTCGGTGCCGCGCTGCCAGCTCGGGTTGCACTGCTCGAAGAAGGCGATGTCCGGATCGGCCGCGCGCATCTCTGGTGTGATGGCGGCCACGTGGTCCTTCAGGCAATTGGCGTTGTCACCGAAGTCCAGCAACATGCTGTCGTGGTCGAGCTTGCCGGGGAACATGGCTTCACAGTACTCGGTGACCATGTCCTTGAGCTTGGGTTTGGCGCCGCCGCGCTGGGGATAGAAGTCTGGGAAGTTGCGCGCCAGCAGCAGGTAGGTCTTGTAGCCCTTGGAGATCAGCAGCCAGTACTGCGGTGTCAGGGGGGACTTGAGCGCCTCCCAGAACAGCTTGAGCGCAAAGGCGTTCTGCAGCGAGCGCGACCCCCAGTAGTTGCGGTCGATGATGGTGTCGCCGCTGAACAGGCCCTTGGCTTTCTTGCCGCCCAGCTCGAAGGTGTAGATGCCCAGCGTCGAAAACCCCACGATCTCCTGGGTGGACTTCTTGCGCACGATGAAGGCGCCGTCCTTCTTTTCCAGGTCGTCGATGAAGGTCGACAGCGGGCTGTACGCGTAGTTCTCTTCGAACAGGGCGTGCATGCGGGCGATGTCCACGACACTCAGCGTGTTGACCTTCTGGTAGCGGGTGGTGAGCATGGGCGACTGCTTTCTGGCGATGTGTTGCGACTGCTGTGGGCCCGATTGTTGAAGTCGGCCAGTCGCTCGCCCGAGAGGGTCAACCCTGTTATTTAACGAATACCCCTGAATGAGGGGTGTTTGAAACGGTGATATTTCCCTAGCAAATATGGTGAAACGCTTGTTTGAAATCAAGTTTTTGGGGGCATGCCCTTCAGCGTTGATTCAACTCAAGGCTGGCGGGATCGGCTTGAGCGGCCCCTTGAAGTTCTCCTTGGCCAGCTTGCCCGGGAGTGGGGCAAAGTCGATCCATTGGTCAGGCACCGCGTAGTCGGGCAGCTGGTCCAGCAGGTGGCGGATCAGGGTCAGGCGGCCCAGGCGCTGGTCATTGAAGTCCACCAGGGTCCAGGGGGCGTGTTTGGTGTGGGTGGCCTCCAGCATGGCGTCGCGGGCCTTGCCGTACTCCTCGTACTTCTGGCGTGCCATCAGGTCGATGGGCGAGAGTTTCCAGCGTTTGAACGGGTCATCGCGGCGCTCGGCAAAACGGCGTTCCTGCTCGGTCTGGTCCACCGTCAGCCAGTATTTGAACAAGAGGATGCCGTCGTCGACCAGCAGCTTTTCGAACACGGGCGTCTGCTTGAGGAAGCGCTGGTACTGCTCGTCACTGCAGTAACCCATGACTTTTTCCACGCCGGCGCGGTTGTACCAGCTGCGGTCGAACAGCGAGACATGGCCGCCTGCCGGCAGGTGGGGCACATAGCGCTGGAAATACCACTGCGTGCTTTCGTCTTCGGACGGCTTGGGCAGGGCCACGATCTGGTACTGGCGCGGGTTCAGGCACGCGGAGATCGCGTTGATCACCCCGGTCTTGCCGGCCGTGTCGCGGCCCTCGAACAGGATCAGGACGCGCTTGCCCGTGTGTTGCAGCCAACGGGCCATCTGGTTGAGCGCCAGTTGCAGGGGCTCCAGGCGCTCCTCGTACTCTTTTTTGCTCAAACGGTCGTCATGCTTGTGGTTGTTCGACATGGATGCGAGATTTCTGGCTGATATGTGAGCCACCTTATACCCAAGCGGCCGTGCGGGCCAGTCCCCTCGATAGAAT
Organism: Aquabacterium sp.; assembly: GCF_016195855.1. Classification (GTDB taxonomy): domain Bacteria; phylum Pseudomonadota; class Gammaproteobacteria; order Burkholderiales; family Burkholderiaceae_C; genus Aquabacterium. The sequence goes on along the minus strand of NZ_JACPYU010000003.1, from coordinate 500,193 downwards.
CGGGGCATGAACGCGCCTACAGACGACAACACCCCCGCCAAACCCAGCAATTTCCTGCGCGGCATCATTGACCGCGACCTGGAGCAGGGCACCTACGCCAGCCGCCGTTGGGCCGGCTCGCCCGGCGACGCCGCTCACCACGAGCAGGGGCAGCCTGACCCCGCCAAGATCCGCACCCGTTTCCCGCCGGAGCCCAATGGCTACCTGCATGTGGGCCACGCCAAGAGCATCTGCCTGAACTTCGGCCTCGCGCGTGACTACGGTGGCGTCTGCCACATGCGCTTTGACGACACCAACCCGGAGAAGGAAGAGCAGGAGTACGTTGACGCCATCCTGGACGCCGTCAAGTGGCTGGGCTTTGGCTGGGGCTCCAACTTCAATGGCCAGGCACAGAGCCACCTCTACTACGCCAGCAACTACTTCGACCACATGTACCGCGCCGCCGAGTACCTGATCGAAGCCGGCCTGGCCTATGTGGACGAGCAGACGCCCGAAGAGATGCGCGCCAACCGCGGTGACTTCTCCACGCCCGGCAAGGACAGCCCTTTCCGCAGCCGCACGCCGCAAGAAAACCTGGCGCGCTTCCGCGAAATGCGTGACGGCCAGCACCCGGACGGCAGCATGGTGCTGCGCGCCAAGATCGACATGGCCGCGCCCAACATCAACATGCGCGATCCGGCCATCTACCGCATCCGCCGCGCAACCCACCACAACACGGGCGACAAGTGGTGCATCTACCCGATGTACACCTTTGCGCACCCCATCGAAGACGCGCTGGAGCAGATCACGCATTCGATCTGCACGCTCGAATTCGAAGACCAGCGCCCCTTCTACGACTGGCTGGTGGACCGCCTGGCCGAAGGCGGCCTGCTCAAGCAGCCCACGCCGCGCCAGCACGAATTCGCGCGCCTGAACCTGACGTACGTGATCACCTCCAAGCGCAAGCTCAAGCAACTGGTGGACGAGAAGGTGGTGGAAGGATGGGATGACCCGCGCATGCCCACCATCGTGGGCCTGCGCCGCCGTGGCTACACGCCCGAGGCCATCCAGCTGTTCTGCGAGCGCATCGGTGTGAGCAAGTCCGACAGCTGGATCGACTACAGCACGCTGGACATCGCCCTGCGTGACGACCTGGAGCACAAGGCCCACCGCGGCATGGCCGTGCTGGACCCGGTCAAGCTGGTGCTGAGCAATTGGGACGAGGTGATGGGCGCCGGCCATCTAGAGCCCTGCTCGCTGCCGGCACTGCCGCATCCGCCAGAAGGCATGCCCGAGCCCGCACACCGTGCGTTCACCATCGGCAAGGAAGTGTGGATCGAGCGCGAGGACTTTGAAGAGGTGCCTCCCAAGGGCTACAAGCGCCTGTTCCCGGGCAACAAGGTGCGTCTCAAGGGCGGCTATGTGATCGAGTGCACCGGCTGCGTCAAGGATGCGGAAGGCAAGGTCACCGAGGTGCTGGCCACCGTGGTGCCTGACACCAAGAGCGGCACGCCCGGCGCAGACAGCGTCAAGGTCAAGGCGGCGATCACCTGGGTGGGCGTGGCCGATGGCGTTGCGGCTGAAGTGCGCCTGTATGACCGCTTGTTCACCGACGCGCAGCCCGATGCGGGCGGCAAGGACTTCCTGGCCAGCCTCAACCCGGACAGCAAGAAGGTGGTCACGGCCTATGTCGAGCCGTCGCTGGCCCAGGCTCAGCCGGATCAGAAGTTCCAGTTCGAGCGCTTTGGCTACTTCGTGGCAGACCGCAAGGACCACACGTCGGTCAAACCTGTGTTCAACAAGATCACGGGCTTGAAGGACGGCAACTGGGCGAAGTAAGCACCTGCTGAGGCCTGGCCGGCTGCGCACATGCATCGCCCCTTCATCCGCTACGCGCTGATCCTGGCGGGTTGGGTGTCGCTGGCCTTGGCGGTGCTGGGCGCCATCCTGCCGGGCCTGCCCACCACGCCTTTCGTGTTGCTGGCGGCGGCGTGCTTTGCCAAGGGCTCGCCGCGTTGGCATGCCTGGTTGTTGTCCAACCGCTGGCTGGGCCCGATGGTGCGGGACTGGGAGGCGCACCACGCGCTGCCCCTGAAAGTGAAATGGCTGGCCAGCGGGATGATGACCGTGATGGTGGGCCTGTCGGCCTGGCGACTGGCTGGCCGGCCCGGTTTGCAGGTGCTGATCTTGAGTCTGGCCCTGATCGGGTTGATCGTGGTCTGGCGCATCCCGACGCGGCGTTGAAACGCCCCGCCGGGATCTGATCAGCCGATCAGGCCTTGCGGCTCAATGGCACGGCCGGGAAGTCCACCGGCACCGCAAACGCCACGTTCACGTAGTTGGTGAACAGGTTGAGGGCCACATGGGCCAGGATCTCGGCGATGTGCTCGTTGTGAAAGCCCGCATCGCGCAGAGCCTGCACATCCTGGGCCGTGACCTGGCCGCGCTCATGCACCAGCTTGATGGCAAAGCGCAGTGCCGCAGCGGTGCGTGGGTTGGCGGACTCGCCTTGTTGCGCGGCACGCATCTCCTCGGCGGAGGCGCCGGCCTTGCGGCCCAGCGCGGTGTGCGCGGCCAGGCAGTACTCACAGGCATTGCGGTCGGCCACGGCCACGGCGATCTGTTCACCCAGTTGGGCCTCGATCGTGCCTTTGCCCAGGGCGCCGAAGAAGCCCCACATGGCCTGCAAGGCGGCAGGTGAGTTGGCCACGGCCTTGAACATATTGGGGGTGGCGCCAAAGGCTTGCTGGATCTGTTGCAGCAGGGGCTGGCTGGCGGTGGGTGCTTGTTCAGCGGTCAGAAGAGGAATGCGGTTCATGGTCTTGTCTTTCCTTGGTTGAATGCCCGGTGATGCGGTCATGCGTCATGCGGTGAGGCATTGGCGGGCGGAAGGCACATCGCTGTGCACAAGGCCAGTTTCTGGTTTATGGTTGCACTGTTGGGTGCATTTCATCCATGAAATCAACCTAATCGTCCGAAACTGAGCGTCCGCAACCGAGCATCCACAGCTGAGCCGCCATGCATGAAGCCCCCGCCGCCCCCGAGTTGGATCGCCTGTCGTCGCTGCTGGAGCGCTTCAGCGTGCAGGCCCACATGTTCCACAACGGGCCGCTGTGCGGTGTGACGCACTTTGCCGCGCAGCCCGGCCTGGGCTTTCTGCATGTGATGCGGCGCGGCACGATGACGGTGACGCACAAGGCGCGAAGCGGTGCGGCCCGCAAGCTGGAAGTGACCGAGCCCAGCCTGCTGTTTTACCCACGGCCCTTGGCGCATGACTTCCACAACGCACCTGCGGACGGGGCGGACTTCACCTGCGCCACGCTGGCTTTTGATGGCGGTGACATGCACCCCCTGGTGCGCTCCCTGCCGTCGCTGATCGTGTTGCCGCTGTCTCGTGTCAGCGATGTGACCCAGACCTTGTCGCTGTTGTTTGGCGAGGCCGAGCGGGTGCGTTGTGGCCAGCGCCTGGTGGCCGATCGCCTGTTTGAAGTCTTGCTGCTGCAGGTGCTGCGCTGGCTGCTGGACCACCCTGAAGAGGGCGGCGTGCAGGCGGGCCTGCTCCATGGCTTGTCGGACCCGCGCCTGGCCAAGGTGCTGGTGGCCATGCAGGAACGGCCCGGCGAGCCCTGGAGCCTGCCGAGCATGGCCGAATGCGCCGGCATGTCGCGCAGTGCCTTTGCCGCGCTGTTCAGGCAGGCCGTGGGCGACACGCCTGCCGACTACCTGATCCAGTGGCGCCTGAGCCTGGCGCAAGCCCAGTTGCGCAGCGGCCGCTCGCTCAAGCAGGTGGCCGACGAGCTGGGCTATGCCAACGCCTCGGCCTTGTCCCGGGTGTTCACGCAACGCATGGGCGTCTCACCCAGGGCCTGGCTCAAAAGCCTGTGACGTTGAAGCGGCTGTAGTCGCCGCCGTCAATGCCGCCCTTGACCATGGCGTCGTAACGCGTGTCTTCATCGAGGAAGCGCTTGAGCCAGGCAATGGCGGACTTGGCCACGGTCGTCTGGTACTCGGCCTTGGCCAGGCTCAGCGGGCAGAGGTGGTCCGCACCCTTGACCTCGATCTCGCCGCGCGGCAGCGCCGTGTTCAGGCTGGCATAGAAGGGGTCCGAGTGCTGCTTGTTCGGCGCGATGGCGTCTTTCTCGCAGGCCACGATCAGCGTGGGCACGGTGTCAGCCGCAAAGCTCTTGGTCGTGTGCCAGGGCGTGATGGGCACGGCGGCCTTGAGCGTGCCATCAGCCACAGCCGCAGCCAGCGTGCCGCCACCACCCATCGAGTGCCCCATCACCGCGCGGCGGCTGCTGTCCAGCATGGCGGCATAAGGGGCCTTGCCAGCCTGGGCCAGCTCGATCACCTGCTTGAGCGCACCGGCCATTTCCTTGGCCCGCAGATCAGGCAGGTCGAAGATGGTGTTGGTGTCCAGGTTGACGACGATGAACCCGTGCGAGGCCACGCGCTTGGCCAACGGTTCATAGACCAGCTGGAAGCCCGTGAAGCCCGGTGTCAATGAGACCACGCCAAAGGTCTGCGTGCCGCTTTGCGGGTAGAACACCGTGGCGCCGCCATAGTTGTAGGCCTTGGCATCTGCGCGGCTGATCTTGAACGAGGCCACGGTGAAGGGGCCTGCGGCTTCCAGTGCCGCCTTGGTGGGCTCCGGGCCGCGTTCGTAGCCGGCGGCGAACGCAGGCAGGGCCGCACTGAGGGTGAGGAACAGCGCGGCCACGCTCAACTTCAGACGGGCCTTCAGCAGATGGTGGGTCATGGGTGTCCTTGGCTTGTGTTGTGAGGTGTCAATCGCCAGGACATTAATGGTGTGCATTCGGTGACATTTGGGTGTTTTCCCGCGGCGCCACCGATTGCAGGTGCGGGTGAGCCCGCGTCACCCGAACGGGTGCGGGCACCCGCATCAGGCGCTTACAGGCCCTTGAGCTTCAGGCGCGCGGCCTGCTGCACATAAAAGGCCACGGGGTCAGGCGCACCCTTGCCGACCAGGCCCAGCACATGGTTGATCTCGTCGAGGTGGTTCCAGGGGTAGTCGTCACGCAGCACCTTGCCCCAGTGCGCCGCGCAGACGGGCACCAGGCCATCGGTGGCCACGCCCGGTGTGCTGGCGGCGGCCTGGGCCAGCACCGCATCGGAGATGTCCCAGCTGTTGGTCTCGGTCTGGTTGCCGGCGATCGAATAGAACAAGGTGTTGCCCACCTTCTCGGCGCCTTCGCCGCAATAGCTGCTGGGCTTGCCGGCAGGGAAGCGTGTGTTGAAGGCGGCGGTGTTGGCGGCCCAGGCCTGCAGGGCGATGGGGTCTTGCGGCAGCTTGGAGTTGCCCGAAGCCCAGCCGATCACGCTGCCGAAAGCTGACACGACCTTGCTGTAGTTGGTCAGCAGGTCGCCCAGGGCGTTGTTGGCCTGCATGGCCGACAGGTCATGCGGCGAGCCGATCGAGGTGATGCTGGCCACCATGTCGGGCGCCACGCCATGCACATAGCGGGCGGTGGGGCCACCCTGGCTGTGGGCGATCAGGTTGAAGCGGGTGTAGCCCTTGGCGGCGGCCCACTCCTTCATCTGCTTGAGCAACTGCTCGCCGCGCACGTCGTTGTCATTGAAGGAAGACACCGAGGCGACATAGACCGTGGCGCCATTGCGGCGCAGTTCGGCGGGCACCTGGTAGAAGTAGTCGATGCCCAGGATCGAATCGAAGCCGGCCATGCCATGCACCAGCACGATGGGGTAGCGGGTCTTGGCTGTGGTGCTGGTGGCGGCATAGCAGCCGCTGCTCAATGCGGCGGCACCGACCAGCGCGGCGCCCAGGATGAGCCGCTTGAGCAGGGTGGAGGCGAGGGAGCTTGTCATGGTCACGGTCCTTTCAGCTTGAATCGCGAGGCTGCAGCGCCCGGTGGGGTGTTGCAGGTTAATTGTTATGTTGCATAACAATATGCGCGAATGAAGCACGCCGCGACATCAGGGCTTCCACGGGGAGGCCCTGGGACAAGGGGATGCTGTTGAGGGCGGACCGGGGGGGCGGGCCACCGCGGTGCGGGGCCCGTGTCGGATCAGTTCACGTCAGTTGAGGCTGATGAGGTGGTGAGGCTCACTCGGCACTTTGCTTGGCGGCAGGCTTGCGCGGGCGGCGAGGGCGTGAGGCCGCCTTCTTGGCTGCGGGCTTGTCGGTGGCGGCGGCCTGTTCAGCCGGGGCAGGAGCCGGCGCTGGGGCTGGGGCGGACGGCGGTGCATCAGCCTGTGTGGCCCGACCGCGCCGGTCTTGCCTTTCCTTCGGGGCCTTGGGTGCCGCAGGTGCGGCTTCGCTGGTGCTCAGGGCCTCCGCGTTGGTCGGTGACGGGGCCGATGAGGCGGCCGAAGCCTCACCACGCTGCCTGCCGCCACGCCCACGCTGGCCGCTCTTCTTGGCGGCGGGCTTGCGGTCGCCTCGCTGGCGGCCTCGGCCTTTCTCGCCGTGATCGCCTGCGGCCTCATCCGATGCGGGGTGTTGCACCTCGATGGCATCCTCCACTTCGCCAGTGGGCACCACATGGTGAACGGGCATGGCGCTGTCTTCCACGATGACTTCCGCCACCACCACTTCTTCCATCACCGGTGAGGCCACAGGTTCCACGCGCTGCGCGGCCTGGCCGCTGCCGCGCGACACATAGGCACCGGATTTCTCATCACGACCAAACTCCAGCAGGCCGCGCTGTTGCGCCTCTTCCAGCAGGTTGCCGAAGGTGCGGAAGCCGTAGTAGTTCTCGTTGAAGCCGGGGTTGCGGCGCTTGATGGCCTCTTTGAGCACCGAGGCCCACACGCGCCCACCCTCGTCGCGGTCGGTGACCAGCGCTTCGTAGGTTTCGGCCGCCATCTCGACGGCCTTGGTGCGGCGCTTGTCCATCTCCTCGCGGCGGCGGCGGTCTTCTTCGGGCGAGCGGCGTTGTTGCGGCTGGTCGCGGCTGCCCTGGCGGGCGGCCTGGCGCTGGCTTTCGCGCACCAGGTCGTCATAGAAGATGAACTCGTCGCAGTTGGCGATCAGCAAGTCGGAGGTGGAGTTCTTCACGCCCACGCCGATCACGTACTTGGCGTTCTCGCGCAGCTTGGACACCAGCGGCGAGAAGTCCGAGTCACCCGAGATGATGACGAAGGTGTTGACGTGCGACTTGGTGTAGCAAAGGTCCAGCGCATCGACCACCAGGCGGATGTCGGCCGAGTTCTTGCCGGACTGGCGCACGTGCGGGATCTCGATCAGCTCGAAGTTGGCCTCGTGCATGGCGGCCTTGAAGCCCTTGTAGCGCTCCCAGTCGCAATAGGCCTTCTTGACGACGATGCTGCCCTTGAGCAGCAGGCGCTCCAGCACACGCTTGATGTCGAACTTGTCGTAGTTGGCGTCGCGCACGCCGAGTGCGACGTTCTCGAAGTCGCAAAACAGCGCCATGCTGATGTTGTCTTGGGGGAGGGCCATGTTGTTCTTTCTTGTGTTGGGTGGCTCGGGGGATGAGGCTCAGAGCAGGCCGGCATCGACGAGGTACTGACTGGGGCGGCGGCGCTCACACAGGAGAGTGAGGCGCTGGCGGGCACGCGTCATGCCCACATAAAGCAGGTTGCGATTGTCGGTGGTATTGCCGCCGATGGCGAATTCGCCTTTGTTGAGGCCCGGCATGATCACGTGGTCGAACTCCAGGCCCTTGGCGGCCTCGATGCTCGACAGCACCACGCAGTCCTTGCCGCGCATGCCTTGCTGGCGGATCTCGCGCTCGTTCATGGCGCGAAAGAAGGAGGCCACGTTGTCGAAGGTGGCCGCCGAGGCGATCAGGCCCTGGATGTTTGCACTGACCTGCTCGATGTCGCTGGTCTGCACCATCACGCGGGCGGCCAGGGTTTGGGGTGACAAGGCCTGCACGAAGCGCTCCAGCAGCACCTCGGTGGTGTTGACGCTGGCGATGCCGATGGCCGCTTCGATGCGGTGACGTACCTGGGCGCTGGCATTGCGCAGGATCTGGTTGTTGAGGAACACGCCGACCAGCTCGGGGGTGTGGGCCACGCTCTTGATGGCCTCCAGCTGGGCCTTGAGGCGGTCTTCCGGCGTGTCCTGGTCGCTCTCCACAAAGGAGCCCGCGAACATCAGCATCGCCTGCAGGATGCGCACTCGGGTGTCGATCTGCTCGATGCCGGCAAAGCTGTCTTGTGCACAGGCGATCAGGCCCCGCACGAACAGCACCTCCGGGCGCATCAGGTAGGTGTCGAAGCCGCTGGTGCGGTAGTCCACGCCCTTGTCGAGCAGGTGGTTCTCCAGCGCCACGGACTGGTGCGGCTGGCGCAGCAGGATGGCGACCTCCGACAGCGTGGACTGGGGTGCCAGGCCGACGCGTTGCCGGATGAGCTCCACGATGTGCCAGTTGGCCTCCTTGGGCTCGTCATGGGCGATCAGCTGGACATCGGTCTGGATGCTGCTGAGCGACTCGTACACCTTGTGGGACAGGCGGCTGACAGACGCGGCCAGCGTCGGCCCGAAGCGGTAGGAGGCGGTCAGTGGCAGGCGCTCGGCCGGGCCGATCTCGCGCTCGAAGGTGTCGGCCATGAAGCCGGCATCGGCACCGGCCACGGCATGGATCACCTGATCGCGGTCGCCCACGCCCACAAAGGCGGTCTGCGGGTTCTGGGCCAGCAGGTGCTGCAGCACCGTGAACATGGCGCGGTTGGTGTCGTGCATCTCGTCGACCAGCACCAGGTGCAGGCCCAAGGCCAGGGGCGGTGTCAGGTCGACAAAGGCATCCTCGCCGAGCAGCAGGTTGGCCAGGTCGTAGGTGGCGTCATGCGGGGCGCGGAAGGTGGGGTGGTCCGGGTGGCCGCCACGGCGGATGCCTTCGTAAGCCCAGAAGACACGCAGCGTGAGGTAGTCGTGGCCCAGCTCATCGGCCACGGTGGGTGTCAGCACCTTGTCGGCCGCTTCCATATTCCATTGCAGCGTGCCTTTGAGGCGGGCAAAGGCGTTGAGCAGGCTCTCGACCATGACCTCGCCATTGCCCTCCACCGCGAACTCGTCCGAGTGGCGCTCATCGGGGTTGAGCATCACGCGCTCGATGGCCTGCAGCACATAGGGCTTGAGCTGCTCGGGCTTGTCGTGGTGGTGCACATTGCCGCCTTCGATGTGCTGCAGGCGTGCGCGGCAGAAGTCATCGAAGGTGCGGATCTTGAGTCGATTGCGAACGGCCGTGGCCACGCCGATGCGCTCCAGCGCCTTCTTCATGGCCAGCACGGCCGCGTCGGTGTAGGTCAGGGCCAGGATGCGGTCAGGGTCGGCACCACGCGCCAGGGCCTGGGCCAGACGCAGCGCCAGGGTGGTGGTCTTGGCCGCACCCGCATTGGCCTCGACGATGACACGCTTGTGCCGCCCCAGCTGGATGGCCCGTTGCTCGGCAGTGGGCACGATGCCCTTGGGGGTGAAGCCTTGTTCGTCGCTCATCGGTGTGGGCCTGTACGGCGCGCCTCAGTCGGCCTGCTCGGCGGCGGCATCGTCGTCGGCGCGGCGCCCGCTGCCCTTCTTGTTGCGGGCAGCCTTCTTGCGCTGGCGCTCGGCTTCGGCTTCGGCGGCCACCGCGGCCCATTGCTCGAATGCTTCAGGGGTCTCCAGCGTGATGCGGCCCAGGATGGCGCTGCGGAAATCGTTGAGCACGATCTCGGCGGCCTTTTGCAGGTTGACGCGCCCGCCCGTCATCACGGCACCGCGCTTGCGGCCAATCTCGGTCAGCAGCTCTTCATCGTGCAGGGTGGGTATCTGGTCTACGTTGTCGAGCTTGTAGCGTGCTGCCAGCAGCTGCGGGTAAGGGCCTTTGATGCTGGTCAGCAACTCCAGCGCCACCTCTTCTTCGTCATAGGCGTTGCGGCCCACGGCGCCACTGGCTGCGAGGTGGTAGCCGCCTTTTTCGATCGTGATCTTGGGCCACAGCATGCCGGGCGTGTCAAACAAGTAGAAGTCGTTGGCCAGGTTGATGCGCTGCTCGATCTTGGTGATGCCGGCCTCGTCGCCCGTCTTGGCGGCCTTCTTGCCCACCAGGGTGTTCATCAAGGTGGACTTGCCCACATTGGGGATGCCGCAGATCAGCACGCGCAGGGGCTTGTCCATGCCGTGGCGGTTGGGGGCGAGCTCGCGGCAGGCCTTGATCAGGCGCTGGGCCGGGGCCGTGTCGCCCGCGTCCAGCGCGATGGCCTGCGTGCCTTCCTGGGCGTTGTACCAGGCCAGCCAGGTGGCGGTGCGTTCGGGGTCGGCCACGTCCTGCTTGTTGAGGACCTTGAGCTTCTTGCGCGTGCCGGTCAGCTCGGCCAGCATGGGGTTGGCGCTGGAGCCCGGCAGCCGCGCATCGAGCATCTCGATGACGACGTCGATCTCCTTCATGCGTTCGATGATGGCTTTCTTGGTCACGTTCATGTGACCGGGGAACCATTGGATGGCCATCGGCTTGTTCTCTTTCTGGTGCGAAATGGGGCGGCGCAGGTGCGAGGGTCAATTGTCCTTTGAATTGGGCTTGGATTTACGTCTGCTTCCTCGGGTGAATGAGCACCGGCCCGCGCGCGCCGTGATGTCAGAATCAGCGGCACGCACCAATCAGCCCCCATCAGGAGTCCAGTTTGAAGCCCCAGCGCCTTGTGCCTACACGCTCACCCATGTTGTTCAACGCACCGTTGACTGCACTGTTGGCCGCGCTGTCTTGCGCGCTATGGGCCGCCACCGCCCACGCCGAAGAAAAGCCCAAGTGGGAGCTGGGCCTGGGCGCCACCGGCCTGAGCCTGCCCGACTACCGCGGGTCGGACGAGTCGCATGTCTACGCCTTTCCCATCCCCTATGTGGTGTACCGGGGCGAGGTGCTCAAGGCCGACCGCGAGGGCGCCCGTGCCGAGCTGATCGACTTTGGCGACCAGGCCCACGTGGACCTGGGGCTCAATGGCAGCATCCCTGTGTCCAGCACGAAGAACACGGCGCGGCGGGGCATGCCCAGCCTGTCAGGCGCCATCGAAATCGGGCCGGCGCTGGAGGTGCATTTCTATCGGTCCGACAGCGATCAGGTGCGCCTGAAGATGCGCGTGCCCGTGACCTATGGCATCACGTTTGGCAGCAATGTGGGCACCGACGGTTGGCAGGCCAGCCCCAATTTGAACCTCGACATCCGCAGCGTGCTGGGTTTTCAGGGCTGGAACCTCACCATGCTGGGCGGGCCGATCTATGCGACCCGCCAGCGACACGCTTATTTTTATGACGTGGCCTCGCAGTACGCCACGGCGGAGCGCCCGGCCTACCGCGCCACGGCGGGCTACTCGGGCGCCCAGTTCGTGGCCGGCCTGAGCAAGCGCTTTGACCGCATGTGGGTGGGCGCCTTCATGCGCTATGACAACCTCAATGGCGCTGTCTTCCGCGACAGCCCCTTGGTCAAGACGCGCAGCTACCTGGCCGGTGGGCTGGCCGTGGCCTGGGTGCTGGGGCAGTCCTCGGACATGGTCACGGTGGACTGAAAGCCTTCGGTCCAGGCGCGCACGATGGCGTCCACCTGGCGCGAATCCGTCAGGGTGCGGATCTGCGCAAATGCCTGTTCGGCTTCAGGATGACGCCGCCGCAGGTAGTGGAGCCACTGCTTCATGCGGCCGGCACGTGCACGCGGTTCGATTTGATCGAGCACGGTCTGCCAGAACACGGCCAGCAGCGGCAACAACTCGGCCCAGCCGGGGTCGCACAGGCCGGCAACCGGCCGCCCCTGGTCTGCCAGGATGGCCAGCGCCAGGCCCGGGTCGGCCACGATGCCGCGCCCCAGCATCAGGTCATCGCAGCCCGAGGCCTCGCGGCAACGGCGGGCATCGTCGACCGACCAGATCTCGCCATTGGCCACGATGGGAATGGACACCGCCGCACGCACGTCGGCGATGCGGTCCCAGTAGGCGGGCGGCCTGTAGCCATGGGCCTTGGTGCGCGCATGCACCACGAGCTCGTCCGCGCCGGCTGACGCGATGGCGCGGGCGCAATCCTCGGTCAGGCTGTCATCGTTGAAGCCCAGCCGCATCTTGGCCGACACCGGCATGCCGGCCGGCACGGCGCGGCGCACGGCGCGCACGATGCGGTGCACCAGCTCGGGCTCCTGCAGCAGCGCCGCGCCACCCCCGTGGCGGTTGACCACCCGGGCAGGGCAGCCGAAGTTCAGGTCGATGCCGGCAGGGCCCAGCTCGGCCAGCCGCGCGGCGTTCTCGGCCAGGCAGACAGGATCAGAGCCCAGCAATTGCGCGCGCACAGGCACCCCTGCTGGCGTGCGGCTGCCATGCCGCAGCTCCGGCACCACGCGCATGAAGGCGCGTGCCGGCAACAAGGTGTCGGTCACGCGGATGAACTCGGAGACGCAACGATCAATGCCGCCCACGCGGGTCAGGACATCGCGCAGCGCGAAGTCCAGCAAACCCTCCATGGGGGCCAGCAAGATGGCCATGTGGTTAATTAGGGAACAACCGGGGCGCCAGTGTACGGATTTGTTCGGCGCGGCGTTCACAATGCGCGATCACGGAACGCCAACCGCTTCACGAAAGACCTCGATGAGCACGACCGCGCCAGCCCGCAGCCCCATCCAGTCCGCCACGCGCAAATGGGAAGACCTGCCGGGCCCCAAGCCTTTGCCCTTCGTGGGCAGCGCCTTGCAACTCAAGCTCGATCAGATCCACCTCGATCTGGAGCGCTGGGCGCAGCAATATGGGCCGGTCTTCAAGGTGCGCCTGGGGGCCGTCGATGTGCTGGTGCTGCGCGATCACGAGGTCATCAACGCCGTGATGCGGGACCGACCGGAAGGCTTTCGCCGGCCCGCCAAGCTCGGTGAAATCGCGCGCGAAATGGGGCTCAAGCCTGGCGTCTTCAACGCAGAAGGCGCGCAGTGGTATGCCCAGCGCCGCATGGTGATGGCGGCGTTTTCGCCCAGCCATGTGCGGGCTTACTTCCCGCTGCTGCTGTCGGTGGCGCAGCGTCTGCAAGGGCGTTGGCAGAAGGCCGCCGCGGCCCACCTGCCCATCGACCTGCAGGCCGACCTGATGCGCTTCACGGTGGACGCCATCGCGGGCCTGGCCTTCGGCGCCGAGACCAACACGCTGGAGTCTGACGAAGACATCATTCAGCACCACCTGGACAAGATCTTTCCGGCCCTGTTTCGGCGCGTCAATTCATTGCTGCCTTACTGGCGCTGGTTCAAGCTGGCGCGCGACCGGGATCTGGAGCGCAGCATCGAAGTGGTCAGCCAGGCCATTGATGGGTTCATCGCGCAGGCCCGTGCCCACATCCAGCAAGACCCCGCGCGTGTGGCGCAACCGACCAACCTGCTGGAGGCCATGATCGTGGCCGCCGACCAGCCCGACAGCGGCGTGAACGACGCCGATGTGGCGGGCAATGTGATGACCATGTTGCTGGCTGGCGAGGACACCACGGCCAACACCCTGGCCTGGGCCATCCACCTCTTGCACCGCAACCCCGACACCCTGCGCCAGGCGCAAGAGGAGGCGCGGGCGGTGGTGGGGCCAGATCTGTCCCAGCTGACCATGGACCACATGGCGCAATTGCCTTACCTGGAGGCGGTGTGCCACGAAACCATGCGCCTCAAGCCCGTGGCGCCATTTCGTGTGGTGCAAGCCCTGCAGGACACCGTGGTGGCCGAGGTGGCCGTGCCGAAAGACACCATCGTCTGGGGCGTGTCCCGCCACGATGCGCTGGACGCAGCCCATTTCCCGGAGCCTGAAAAATTCCTGCCCGAGCGCTGGCTGCAGGCCGACGCGGCGGCGGCGAGCCATGCCAAGCGCGTGTCCACGCCTTTTGGGGCCGGCCCGCGCGTTTGCCCGGGGCGCTACCTGGCCCTGGTCGAGATGAAGTTGGCGCTGGCTACGCTGCTGAGCCAGTTCCGCATTGACGACGTGGCCACACCCGATGGCCAGGAGGCGCGCGAGCTCATGTCCTTCACCATGACGCCGGTGGGTCTGACCCTGAATTTGTCACCAAATTCACCCTGATCCGGGTCTCAAGAAGCGGGCGACGGGACCGATAAAAACCCATCCGCTTCCGAGTCCCTCGCCATGACGACCGCCACAGAGCCCAACAGCATTGACGACATCCTCAGGGAACTGGACAGGGCCAGAAAAAACGGGCCGCTGCACGACATCCTGATCCCCCCTTGTCCTCATCTGCTGACCCGGCTGCAACATGCCATGGCGCAGGCCGAGCCGGATCTCAACGAGGTGGCGCACATTGCCACCAGCGACGTGGCCATGTCGGCCGCCTTGCTGCGCACAGCCAACAGCCCCTTGTATGCCGTGGGCCAGCCCGCCCAGACCATCGGCCAGGCCATGAACCGCCTTGGCCTGGAGCAAACCGCGGCCGTGATGACCGGCTTTCTGGCGCAACGCGCCATCAAGGTCAGCTCCAAACAGTTGATGCGCTTCTGGGAGCGCTGCACCAAGCGTGCGTTGGCCATGTCCTTCATGGCTGGCAAGTTGCCGGGCGTGTCGGCCGATCTGGCGCACACCTATGGCCTGTTCTGCCATGTGGGCATGGCGGTGATGGCGCAAAGCCTGCGGGGCTACCTGAGCACCCTGGTCGAGGCCCATGCCCGCATCGACCGCTCCTTTGTCGAAACCGAGAACGCCAACCACCGGACCGACCATGCCGTGGTGGGCGCACTGGTGTCGCGCGTGTGGCGCCTGTCGCCCACGGTGACGGCGGCCATCCGGCTGCACCACGATCTGGAAGTCCTGGATGAAAGCCGTTCGCAGTCCGAGGTCAACACCCTGATTGCCATGGGACTGGTGGCGGACTACTTCATGCACCGCCACGAGGGCCTGGAGCACGATGTGGACTGGAAGAGCCACAGCGTGGCGTCCATGGCGTGGCTGCAGATCAGTGGCGATGAACTGCTCGCCTGGGAAGAAGAGCTGCGAGAGATCTTCGAAGCGGCCTGATGGCGACCTGATTGGTCTGCGCGCCCCTGGGCTGACGCAACCCTTAACATTCACGCCTCGGCAAACGCCATTTCGGCAGTGAATCAAAGGGAGCCCCCACATGGCCGTATCCAGCTTGCTGGTACTGTTGGACGACATCACGCTCGTCCTGGATGACGTATCGGCCATGGCCAAAGTGGCCGCCAAGAAGACGGCCGGTGTGCTGGGCGATGACCTGGCCCTCAATGCACAGCAGGTATCGGGCATCCGCGCCGAACGCGAACTGCCCGTCGTGTGGGCCGTGGCCAAGGGCTCGGTGCGCAACAAGGTGATCCTGGTGCCCGCTGCCCTGGCCATCAGCGCCCTGGCGCCATGGGCCGTCACGCCCTTGTTGATGGCCGGCGGGGCCTATCTGTGTTTCGAGGGCGTCGAAAAGCTGGTGCACCCCTTCCTGCACAGCGACGACCACGAAGAGGAGGTCCACCGCGAGGCGCTGGCGCATGCCCTGGCCGATGCCGAGGTCGACATGGTGGCCTTCGAGAAGGACAAGATCGAAGGCGCCGTGCGCACCGACTTCATCCTGTCTGCCGAGATCGTGACGATCACCCTGGGCACGGTGGCCGAGGCCTCGCTGCTCAACCAGGTCGTGGTGCTCAGTGGCGTCTCACTGGTGGTGACGGTGGGTGTGTATGGCCTGGTGGCCGCCATCGTGAAGATGGATGACGTGGGCCTGTACCTCAGCCAGCAAGGCGGCCAAGGTGGCCTGGCGGCATCGCGCCGTCAACTGGGCCTGGGGTTGCTGGCCGCTGCGCCCGTGATGATGCGGACCTTGTCTGTCGTGGGCACGGCCGCGATGTTCCTGGTGGGCGGTGGCATCTTGCTGCATGGCCTGCCCGGCGCCCACGGGCTCATGGACGCAGCCGAGCATGCCGCGCAGGGCGTGCCCATGGTGGGCGGGGTGCTGGCAAGCGTGGTGCCGGTGCTGCTCGATGGGCTTGTCGGTATCGCAGCTGGCGCCATCGTGCTGGCCGTGGTGAGCTTGGGGCAAAAGATCATGGGCCTTTTCAGGCGCGGTTGAGCAAGGGTGTCTGGAACGGAGTACAACGCGGCCACCCACTCGGTCACAACCGAGATCACAACCGAGATTCACAAAGAGGAAGCATCATGAGCCTGACCATGTACTCGGCCTTCATCCCCGTGGCCATTCGCACCCTTCACAACCTCTCGGCCATCCTGGCCAAAGGCGCGGCCCACTGCGAGGCCCGCAAGATTGATCCCCATGCCTTCCTGACGTCGCGCCTGTACCCGGACATGTTCCCGCTGGCCCGTCAGGTTCAGATCGTCAGCGACACGGCCAAGGGCGCGGCGGCGCGCCTGGCGGGCATCGAGATCCCTCGGTACGAAGACAACGAGACCACGTTTGCCGAACTGCAAGCCCGTCTGGACAAGACCGTGGCCTTCCTGCAGACCATCCAGCCCGCACAGATTGACGGCAAGGAAGACGCCGACATCGTGCTGAGCTTCCCCACGCGCACCTTCGAGTTCAAGGGCCAGGCTTACTTGACCGGCTGGGTGCTGCCCAATCTGTACTTCCACACCACGACCGCGTACAACCTGCTGCGCCACGGCGGGGTGGAGTTGGGCAAAGCTGACTACCTGGGCGGCGCTTGAGGCGCTTGACTTACTGGCCGTTCGTTTCTGAAGCGGTGGTGGTCGTGACGGGCAGCCACTTGCTCAGCGTGAGCGCCAGGGCATGCCGGTCAAACGGCTTGGTGAGGTAGTCGTCCATGCCGCGTGCCAGGCAGGCCTCGCGGTCGCCTGTCAGGGCGTGGGCGGTCAAGGCCACCACCGGGGTGCGTGCGCGGGCTGTCTCTTCGGCCTCGATGGCCCGCATCAGTCCCACGGCTTCGTAGCCGTCCATCACGGGCATTTCACAGTCCATGAGGACCACGTCGAAGGTGTGCGCCTTGAACAGTTCCACGGCCACCTCGCCGTTGCGGGCCAGCTGGCAGGTCACGCCCAGGCTTTCCAGCGTCATCGAGGCAATGAAGGCATTGACCTCGTTGTCTTCGACCAGCAGCACCTCGCCGCTCAGCTGGAAGCCGGCATCATGCGGGGGCAGGGTGTCATGAAAGCCGCTGTCCTGGCCGCTGGCATCGGTGGGCGACAGGGCTTCGCGGCTGAAGGGTAAGGTCAACTCGATCTGGAAGGACGTGCCCACACCGATCACGCTGTTGACCTGGATGCGCCCGCCCATTTCGTCGATGATCTGCTTGCAGATGGCCAGCCCCAGCCCCGTGCCACCAAAACTGCGCTTGCTGCCTGACTCCACCTGGTAGAAGGGCTGGAACAGGCTGCTCAGTGCGTCATCCGGGATGCCCATGCCCGTGTCGGATACATCGATGGTCAGCCGGGCCATCTCGGCATCCAGCGGCCGGACCGTGGCGCTCACCACCACATCACCTTGCTGGGTGAACTTGACGGCGTTGCTGACCAGATTGAGCAGCACCTGCCGCAACTTGCCTTCATCGGCCGACAAGGTCCGGACGTCATCGGGGATGTCGACCACATGGCCGCGGATGCCGATGCCTTTTTGCTCGGCCGTGGCCTGGAAGGCCTGACAGGCGCTGACGATGGTGTCGCGCGGGTCGAAAGGCGCGGGCGTCAGGCGGATCTTCTGGGCGTCGAGCTTGGCAAAGTCCAGAATTTCGTTGAGGACCTGCAGCAGGTTCTTGGCCGAATCCCTTGCTGACTTGATGAACAGCCGATCCCGCTGGGACAGGGTTTCATCATTGAGCATGCTCAAGGCGCCGATGACCCCGTTCATCGGTGTGCGGATTTCGTGGCTCATATTGGCCAGGAAAGCCGATTTGGCGCGGTTGGCTGCTTCGGCCTGGTTCTTCATCTGCCGCAACTCGGCAATGTGGTTCTTGCGCTTGGATTGCAGAAACAGTTTGCGCTCGCGCAGCAGGGAGAAGCGGTAAAGCAGGAAACCCAGGGCATTGGCCGCGGTGATGTGCACGATCATCCGCTGGTAGGCCGGCAAATCGAGCCGGGTCTGCGCGCCAAAAGCCAGGGCGCCGGCGCCAATACCCACAGCCAGCAATACCGTGGCCACCGCGCCCATGCGGGCAAAACCATATGTCAGGAAGGTGCCGAATACGGCCGAGGATGTCAGGCTCCAGTAAACCGCCATGGGTTGGTTGGCGACATGCCCTTGAAAGGCAATGAAGTCATTGAGCAGCATGACAGAGCCAACCACCAGGGCATAGCTGACCGAATAGTGATCCTTGAAAAAGCGCTTGAAATAATGGGCTGAGATCCCGAATATCAACAGGAATCCGGAAACACCCAGGCGTGCCATTTGAACCACATGATCAAGCGCACGCGCGCCAGAAATGAGGTCAACCAGAACGAACACCAGAAAGTAAATGGCGCTGACGAGCGAGGCCACAAACAGGAAACTGACACCATAGGAGCGGTACGCTGCCATGAAATCAGCTTCGAGGCTTTGATTGGCAAAGCCTCTGTTTCCCAGAGATCTCGAGATGCGCTGCATGAAGTGATCACTCAAAGTCAAACTGCCAGAAGACTTGAAGCCAGGAAAGGCCAGCTATTGTTGACCACGATTAACCTGGGCGACGCACAAGCGGCAATTTATGTTTTAGCGACCTTGGATGTCAAGCATTTAATAACCCTGTAACCAACGCCTTATCCGGTTTTTGGCAAGGGGCAGCGATTCGAGAAACAGGGGTGATAAGGCGCCGGGAAACCGATCGGCAATCTGTCAGACCGCCCGGTGCGTCTGCGCATCGGTTTGGCACAGATGCTGGTAGGCCATCTCGAAATCAATGCCGATATCGGGGTGCCAGATCTTGGCCAGGAAAGGATAGAAGGGCCAGTTCACGGCGCGCCAGGTACTGTCGGCCGTGGCAACCTCCATGAAATACAGTTTGTGCGGCACGTTGTTGACGTCTGGCAGCAAAAGCTCCTTGCCATTGAGCGCATCCTGGAATTGCATGGCCCTGTACATCCGGTCGACAGGGTGGCGGGCCGTGATCAGGACGATATCCATGCCGCAGTGAAAGCTCACCTCGTATATGGCCTTGATCAGTGCCGGGGTGGTCATGCGGCCCTCCGGGCCATTGCAAACTGTCAGCCGGCGAGCTTCCAGCAAATACCGGTTGCGAAAGGGCTCCGGCAATTTGGTTTCATGTTCGATGCTCAAGGCCCTGGCCACATTGGTGACCAGTCGAATGGAACCCAGTAAATGCCCCGTGCTCTTGCTTTCTGCGATGAGCAGGAGGGCGTCGTCCCGCAGGTCGTCGGGTTCGGCTTGCTCCAGCTTTTTGGCCATTTCCGGCAAATGCCGACCATATGCGCGCGATCGCAGCTCCAGTATGCGATCCAAGTCTTCGTGTGGGTTCGCGATGCGCACCCGAAACGGCAGCTCTTCGCATTTTTCAAATGCGACGCCGTAAGGGTGGCTTATGCGTGCTGTCGGTTTAGGCATATCCAACACCTGTCCACTTCCAATGACAACTGAACCCGCTCCACCGATACAGCAAGGGTGGATACGTGGTCTCATGGGACGGAATCAAGACACTGACAGCCGGTGTCCGGACGGGTGCTCAGGCTGTGAACCCTGGCCTCCATACTGATCCCACGAGTGTGGAAAGCATGAAGGATTCAAGTGAAAAAGGCCACCTCGTTTGAAGCGCGAGATGGCCCGTTCCCCTTATTCAGGTGTGGTAAGAAAGTGAAACAAACGCGGGGTGTTTAAGGGCTTGTCTCAACCCTGCAAGGCGTCGTGCAAGGCCACCATTTCCTGGGTCAGTTTGTGGCGCTGGTCCAGGTGGATCATGGGCTTGGCCTGCTGGTGAGACTCCTTGATCTTGACCGATGCGCTGAGGTAGGGCTGCAAGACGGGCAGGCCTTCATCGATCAATTCCTGCACCAGTTTCTGGGGCAGGGATGCACGCGGCTGGAACTGGTTGACCACGATGCCCGAGACCTTGAGGTCCTCGTTGTGATCGGCCTGGATCTCCTGCACGTTGTCCAGCAGGTTGTAGAGCGCGCGGCGCGAGAAGTCGTCGCAGTCAAAGGGGATCAGGCAGCCTTGCGCGGCGATCAGGGCCGAGCGCGTGTAGAAGTTCAGCGCGGGCGGGGTATCGATGTAGATGCGGTCGAACTCGTCGGCCAGATCGGCCAGGGCATCGCGCAGCTTGTAGATCTTGTAGCGCGATTCCAGCTTGGCGTGGAGCTCGTCCAGGCTGGGGTGCGAGGGCATCAGGCGCAGGTTTTCCCAAGGGGTCTCGACCGTGTATTCATCGGCGCGTTTGGGGCGTGCGCTGAACTTCAGGGTCTGGTCGAAGAACTCGGCGGCGCTGATGTCGGCGTCTTCTTGCGGGCCACCCAGCAGGTAGTGCGTGGAGTTGCCTTGCGGGTCCAGATCAACGACCAGGGTGCGCAGACCCTGGCTGGCGCTGATGGCCGCGAGGTTGCAGGTGATGGTGGACTTGCCGACGCCACCTTTCTGGTTGAACACGACATAGCGCATGGCTGTGGACCTTCCTTGGACGCGTTGATGATGGCGACACGGGTGCCGCCTTGGCGTCTATTGTGCACCGCAACAATGCTGGTTCGCGCTTGACCCCGCCTGTGCTCAACGATGTCGGCTGGCGCGTTTGCTGCCTTCGTCGATTTGCTGGACTTCCAGCAACACCGGCAGATCGTGGCGTGTGCCGTCGGCGAGCACCACCGTGCCTTCGACGTGGTGCAGTTTGTCGGACGAGCGTGGCAGTTTGTCGTCGGACAGCAGTTGCAATTCGTGGACGCGGCGCGGGCGCGGCCTCATGTTGACGTCATCGGGCAGCATCACGCACAGGGGCTTGCGCAGCTTGAGGATGACCACAGTTTGTGTCTTGCCGCGTGGGGTGCGCCAGTCGTCGCTGGCCGGGCTTTTGCGCCGCTGGCGGTGGACCTCACCCGCAACGGCGACCGGGTCGCGCTCATAGACGCATTGCTCGGCTCGCTCGGCATGGGCCTGCGTGGCCGCCAGCAGGTTGAGCAGCAAGCAGGCTGCCAGCGGGGCAGCCGCAACGATGTATGGCCTCACGGCGTGACTCCCGTTATTGAATGATGAACATTCAAGTCTAGGAGCCGGTGCCTGTGAGGGCATCCCCCTGTGAAGGGGTGATGTGGCGGATCAGCGACCGGCTTCGGGCAACTCGATCTTGACTTCGAGCACTTCGAGGTTGTCCTGGCGCTCCATCGACACCTTGATGTCATCTGGATTGATGGACACGTACTTCGAAATGACCGCGACCAGTTCGCGTTGCAGATCGGGCAGGTAGTTGGGGCTGGGGTTGCGACCCGAGCGCTCGTGCGCCAGGATCAGTTGCAGCCGCTCCTTGGCCACCGTGGCGGTCTGCTTCTTTTCGCCGAGGAAGAAGGACAGGAATCCCATGGTCTTACTTGCCTCCGAACAGGCGCTTGAAGAATCCAGGCTTTTCAGCTTCGATGAAGCGCAGCGGTTTGTCCTGGCCCAGGAAACGGTCGATCACATCCGAGTAGGCCTCGGCCACGTCGGTGCCCTTCATGTGGATCGCGGGGATGCCCTGGTTGGAGGCGTTCAGCACGGTCTCCGATTCGGGGATCACGCCGATCAGCTTGACGCGCAGGATCTCGTGCACGTCGTCCAGCGACAGCATCTGGCCGCCTTCGACGCGATTGGGGTTGTAGCGCGTGATCAGCAGGTGCTCCTTGATCGGGTCGGCACCGTCTTGCGCGCGCTTGGTCTTGCTGTTGAGCATGCCCAGGATGCGGTCGGAGTCACGCACCGAGGAGACTTCGGGGTTGGTCACCACGATGGCCTCGTCGGCAAAGTGCATGGCCATCAGCGCGCCGGTTTCGATGCCGGCCGGCGAGTCGCACACGATGAACTCGAAGCCCATCTCGCCCAGGTCCTTGAGGACCTTCTCGACGCCTTCTTGCGTCAGGGCTTCCTTGTCACGCGTTTGCGAGGCGGCCAGCACGTACAGGTTCTCGCACTGCTTGTCCTTGATCAGGGCCTGATTGAGGTTGGCCTCACCGTGGATCACGTTGATCAGGTCATAGACCACGCGGCGCTCGCAGCCCATGATCAGGTCGAGGTTGCGCAGGCCGACGTCGAAGTCGATGACGGCCGTCTTGTGGCCGCGAAGGGCCAGGCCGGAAGCGAAGCTGGCGCTGGTGGTCGTCTTGCCGACGCCCCCTTTGCCGGAGGTCACCACGATGATCTTGGCCATGGATGGCGGTCCTTTCAAGTCAGTCTTGTTCAAATGTCGATGGGGTCGAAAACCAGGCGCTCGCCGTCAAGCCGGATCTGGGCCGGCTTGCCTTTGATGTTGGCGGGCAGCGGGTTTTCGGTGGTGCGGTAGGTGCCTGCGATGGACAGCAACTCGGGCTCCATGCAGGTCGAGAAAATGCGGGCCTGGGTGTTGCCCTTGGCGCCGGCAATCGCCTTGCCGCGCAGGGGCGCATAGACGTGGATGTTGCCGTCGGCAATCACTTCGGCGCCGTGGTTGACCACGGCCATGACGATGAGGTCGCCACCCTTGGCGTAGATCTGCTGGCCCGAGCGCAGAGGCTTGTCGATGACCATGGTGGTGGCCGACACCGGCACTTCCACGCGGACCTCGATGGGCACTTCACGTACGACTTCCTTGATGACTTCCTGCACCACGGTCTTGGTGACCGTTTCGGCGCGGGCCGGGGCGGCGTGGCTGTCGGGGGCCTCGCCCAGGCCGGCCTCTTGGGCGGCAGCCGTCTGCTTGACGGTGCCACCGCGCACGGCCACTGGCTTGAGCTTGAAGCTGGTCAGCAGCGTGATCAGGGCGTCGAAGTTGACGGACGCGTCCAGGCTGGCCAGGTGGGTCAGGTCGATCACCACCGGGTCCTGGCTGAAGAAGTCGGGCGTGTCGCCAAAGCGTTCTGCCATGGCCTGGCCCAGAGCCTGGATGTTCCCGGTCTTGAGCACGAAGGCAACCAGGGTGAGCGAGGCGCTCTTGAGGTCGAACAGGGCAGAGGCGTTCGCGGGTGATGCGGCGGACATGGACGACAGGCGCTGAAAAGCCCAGAGTTTAAGGCAAGGGCGGGGCACTTCTGCCTGGGCAAGCCGCGATCTGATCGGGCCAAACCCCGATGGCGGGCCATACTGAGCGCGTCTGCAATGGTTTTGAGGTGCGCGTGGATCGGTTTTTGTCGTCGGATCAGATGGGCCTGGCGGTGGCGCTGGGCGCCGGTTTGCTCATCGGCCTGGAGCGCGAGCGGCGCAAAGGGCAGGGCGACGATCGCCAGGCGGCGGGCCTGCGCACCTTCATGGTGGCGGCGCTGGCCGGCGCGATGGCGCAGATCGTCTCGGTGGCACTGGCCACGGTGGTGCTGGCGGGCGTGGCCTTGCTGGCGGCCTTGGCCTATTGGCGCAGCCGTTCGCGTGATCCGGGCATGACCACCGAGCTGGCGCTGCTGGCCACCACCTTGATCGGCATGCTGTCCGTGTCGCAGCCAGCGCTGGCTGCCGGCTGCGCCGTGCTGCTGGCGGCGGTGCTGGCCGCGCGGGAGCGCCTGCACCATTTCGCCACCGAGTGGCTGAGCGAGCAGGAGCTGCACGACGGCCTGCTGCTGTCGGCCCTGGTGCTGGTGCTGTTGCCGCTTTTGCCGTCTACCCCCTTGAGCTGGCTGGGGCAGCTGTCACCGCAGCGCGTGCTGATGCTGGTGATCATGATCTTGCTGATGCAGGCGGTGGGCCATGTGGCGCAGCGCTTGCTCGGCACGCGTGCGGGCCTGGCCGTGTCGGGCCTGCTGGGCGGATTCGTGTCGAGCACGGCCACGATCAGTGCGATGGGCAGCATGGCCCGGCGCGGCGATGCGCCCATGCGCCTGAGCTGGTGCGCGGCCGTGTTGTCGATGGTCGCCACCTGGGTGCTGATGTTGATGATGGCCTCGGTAGTGTCCCCCCATGTGTTGCAACGGCTGTGGCCGCTGGCCGCGGTGGGGGTGTCCGTGCCCTTGGGGCTGGGCATCTTGCTGTGGCGCCAAGGGGGGCGCGGTGCCCGCCTGGCGCGAGCCGCATACGGTGCTGCGCGTGCGGGAGGCGGCGCTGGTGGCCGGGCTGCTCCTGGGTGGTGCAGTGCTGGTCAGCTTGGCGCGCCAGCACGGCATGGCAGGCCTGATGCTGGGTACCGCGCTGGCGGCCGTGGCCGATGCGCACGCACCCATGGCCACGCTGATGTCGCTGTTTGGTGCCGGCCAATTGAGCGCCACCAACCTGATGGTTGGCTTGCTGGTGGCGCTCAGCGTCAATGGCGTCACGCGCTCAGCGGCGGCCGTGCTGGCAGGGGGCTGGCGCTTCGGGCTGGTCGTGGCCCTGGTGCTGGCGCTCAATATGGCCGTGGCCTGGGCCTTTGTGTTGATGGGCTGATGCGCCTCAGTGCAGGCCCATGCCGCGCTTGAACTGCGCCAGGGTGTCGTTGATGACCACGTCTTCGTTGCTCACCATGTTGTCGTAGCCCTGGCCCGTGGTGAACAGGCGTTCACGGGTTTCGAAGTCGTACACCGTCAGCGCAAACAGGCTGAAGCGGTACCACATGTCCCATTTGCTGATGTAGTTCAGGCGCACGACGATCTTGTTGGCGCGGTCGCCTTCCACCGTGGAGATGCCCGCAATGATCTTGGCCACGGCCGGGCCGGCTTTTTCCAGCCCGCCGGCCTTGTCAAAGCGCACGGCCTTGTAGGCTGGCTCGCTGGCGCCTTTCACGAAGTCCAGCACATGGCTGTGCTTGATCGAGAAGTTGATGTTCTGCGGCAGCGCGCCACCCGTGGCCTGGGCCACCGCGAAGGGGTTGATGGTCTGCTGGATGACGCCGATGATCTGGCCGTCCTTGTCGAGCAAGGGGCCGCCGCTGTTGCCGGGCTGGATCTCGGCCGAGACCTGCACTTGTTTGGGGTCGTCGCGCAGGCCGGTGGCGGCGCTCAAGAGGCCCTTGGTCATGCGGGCGCTGTTGCCCAGCAGGCTGCTCAAGGGGTAGCCGATGGTGAAGACGTCTTCACCCATGTGGTAGTCCTTGTTGACGCTGCGAAAGCTCAGCGAGGTCACGGCCGGGTTGGGCTTGTCGCGTGTCTTGAGCAGGGCCAGGTCGGCGTCCTTGTCAGCCTTGACGACGTCGGCGAAATAGCGGTTGCCATTGAGCGTCACGGTGGCGGTCTTTTCTTCACCCAGCACGTGCGCGCAGGTGAGGATGAAGCCATCGTCGCCGATCAGGAAGCCCGTGCCTTGCGCCCCTTCAATGGACTTGCCCGGCGGGTACACCGTGACCTTGTAGCCCATCTGCTCGAACGCCGTGGCCAGGCGCGGCATGACGTTGCGCGGGTCGGTGTCCGGCGGCAGGAGGTAGAGCTCCTTGTAGTTCGCGTAGTTCTTGGCCTTGAGCGTGGACGACTGGTTCGGGTTGGCCACCAGGCGCGTGGCCGAGGAGCAGCCCGTCAGGTTGAGGCCGGTTGCCACCACCGTGCCCAGGGCAAGCAGGCGCAGCGCCCTGGAGGACATGGCGGACATGGCACCGGCCATGACACGAGAGACAACGGGCGACAAATTCATAGGGCTCCCTGCTGAGACAGTCAAGTTTTGTATCACGCTCACGCGGTCATGTTACAGCGCCTTGACAGGCTCCAGGGGGCTTGGGGGCGGGGCCAGACGCGCAGATCTGGCCCCGCCCAGTGAGCATCAGGCCGTGCTCAGTTCAGTGCCTCCAGCACCGTGGCAATGCCCTGGCCCCCGCCGATGCACTGGGTGGCCAGCGCGAAGCGGGCGTGCTCCCGCTTCAGCAGCGAGGCGGCCTTGCCGGTGATGCGCGCGCCGGTGGCGCCCAGGGGGTGGCCCAGGGACAGCGCGCCGCCATCGAGGTTCACCTTGGCTGGGTCCAGGCCCAGCTCGCGTGCGCAGGCCAGGGCTTGCGAGGAGAAGGCCTCGTTGATCTCGACGAGGTCGATGTCGGCCACTTGCAGGCCCGCGCGGGCCAGTGCCTTGCGGGTGGCGGGCACGGGGCCCATGCCCATTTCGGTCGGGTCGCAGCCCACGGTGGCAAAGGCGCGGATGCGGGCCATGGGCGCCAGGCCGTGTTGCCGCGCGAAGGCCTCGCTGGTGACCAGCACCGCCGCGGCGCCGTCGGTCAGGGGCGACGAGGTGCCCGCCGTGACCACGCCGTCGGCGCGAAAGGCCGGTTTGAGCGCGGCCAGCGCCTCCAGCGTGGTTTGCGGGCGGATGCAGCCATCGCTGCTGATGCGCTGGCCATCGCGGTCGACGATGGGGACGATCTCGTCCTGCAAGCGACCCTGATCACGTGCGGCCGCAGCCTTCTGATGGGACAGCAGGGCCAGCTCCTCCTGATCACGGCGGGCGACCTGGTAGCGCTGGGCCACGTTCTCGGCGGTTTCGCCCATGGTGATGTAGGCCTGCGGGTAGCGCGCCAGCAAGTCCGGGCTGGGGTCGAAGTGCAGGCCGCCTTGCGGCACCATGGTCATGGATTCAACGCCCGCACAGATGAAGGCCTCGCCCATGCCGGCTTCGATCTGGGCCGCAGCCATGTGGATGGCCGACATGGAGGAGCCGCAAAAGCGGTTGATGGTCATGCCGCCCACCTGCTGGGGCAGGCCCGCGAGGAACACCACGAGCCGCGCCAGGTTGTTGCCTTGAGGGCCCTCGGGGTAGGCGCAGCCCAGGATCAGGTCTTCGATCAGGGCGGGGTCCAGGTCCACCTTCTGCATCAGGCCTTGCACGACCTGCGCGGTCAGCACGTCGGGGCGTACCTGGGCCAGTGCGCCCTTGCGGGCGAAGTGGAAGGGGGAGCGTGCATACGCGGTGATCACGGCTTTCATGATGAACCTTTCTTTGCTTATCTACCTACCAGTCGGTAGTTTTGTTGAGGTAAGAAAATGCCGGAAAAAGCCGGCGCTCGGTCAAGCGTGGTCAGGGCAAGGCGGGCAGGTGCAATTGGACGATGAGGGGGGCCAGGGCCTCGTTGAAGTCTGACGCGCGGCCTGTGATGCGGGCTGACAAGAGGGCGCCCTGGCAGACGGCGAACACCTCGGCGGCGATCTGGGCTGGTGTGGCGTTGGCCTTGCTGCCGGTGCGCTTGATCTGGCCGATGACCACGGTCAACCAGTCGATCTGGCGCTGGCGCATCTGGCGAACGGCTTGCTGAAGACCGGGCTCGATGCTGTCCCAGCCGGGGCCCAGTGCGCCCCCTGGGCAAACGCGTTTGCCTGCCCCCAGCACGTCGCGGAACATCAGGATGTAGGCCTGCAACTGCACCTGAGGCGCGCCACCGAGTTGCCCCACCCAGTCATCGAACTGGTGGATGCTGCGCTCCAGCACGGCGATGCCCAGCGCCTCCTTGGACGGGAAGTGGTGGTAGAGGCTGGCCTTGCGGATGCCC
Source organism: Aquabacterium sp. (assembly GCF_016195855.1). GTDB lineage: Bacteria > Pseudomonadota > Gammaproteobacteria > Burkholderiales > Burkholderiaceae_C > Aquabacterium. The sequence goes on along the minus strand of NZ_JACPYU010000003.1, from coordinate 472,816 downwards.
ACCCGGTCTGCCAGTTCTTGAAAGCTCAGGCCCAGGTAGGAGCGCGTCTGGATCAACTCGCGCGCGGCCCTCAGGATGGACAGGCGGGTGTCGCTGGTGTCCTCAAGCAGTTTGGGGTTGGCGATGCTCATGAGCCTACTATACGGTAGGTAGTTAATTCCGAGCTATTTATAAGGTAATGCCGGTGGGCGCAACGGACTCGTTTCTGTTTTATCGAGAGGAAGCGTGGCCGTTTGCGCATCAGGCCCTTGAATGCATCTGTTCCATATTGACGGTCGATGCCCTCTCTTGAGGGAGTGATGCCATGCAGCGCATTCCATAGACCGCCTGCCCATCAAATCAACAACAGGAGAAATGTCATGCCTTACGTATCAGCCAGAAAGAGGAACAGCAAATCCTTGGATGTGCTCTACACCGATGACGCAGGGAAGGCTTTCGTGCGTCACGGGGGCTCACGTGCCTGGCGGAACAACAACCCCGGCAACATCCGGAAGTCGAGCTTTGCAACGGCGCAAGGTGCCATTGGTGAGGCTGGCGGTTTCGCTGTGTTTCCTGACTATCAGACGGGCAGGCAGGCGCTCAAAGCCTTGTTGAAAACGGAGACCTATAAGACGTTGACCATCGAGGATGCGGTCAAGCGCTACGCACCACCCAAAGAGAACGCCACGGACGCCTATGCCAAGAACCTGAAGAAGCTCACTGGCCTGGAGGGCACGACCAAGCTGGGTGACTTGAAGGACGCACAGCTCGATGCCGTGGTGAGCGCCATCGAAAAGCTGGAAGGCACCATTGCAGGGACCGAGACGCCATTGATCAAGATCGTGGGCGCCATCTCGGAGCATGGGCGGATCGTGGCTTATGAGCTCGACGATGGGTCCGGGGTGGTGGGGCGTGACAAGGCGGTGTCGCTGGCTCGTGCGGGCTTGCTTGATGCCGTGCTGGTCGCGGGGCGGTCCGGCTTTTATTTGCGTGCGAGACCTGATGAGGTCCAGCTTAACAACCTTGATGTCATGGCTGCCGAAGCGGCATGAACGCAGGGATGACCGTGAGGCATCGATGCATGCCATGGGCGTTGGCGCTGCTCTTGGCCATGCCGGGCGCGCCATCACAAGCTGGGGGGGCGGCTCCTTCGTGCCTGAAGGTGGGGGCGACTGTTTCGCTCCATGGCCGGCTGATCTCTCGCACCTTTGCGGGCCCGCCGGGTTACGACAGTGTGCGCCACGGCGATGCCGCAGAGGTGACACCCGTTCTGCGCTTGGGGCGCCCCTTGTGCGTGACTGGTTTGCTGGGTGAAACGGACCCAACGCGGCACAGCATCCGCGAACTGCAGGTGCTGGATGTGCACGACCACCTCGATGCCGGCCAGAGGGCGGCATGTCGGCGGGTTTGCGTGCTGACCGGGCAGTTGGTGCGGGCAGAAAGTGGGCATCATCACACACCCGTGATGATCGAGGTCGGGCCACAGCCCAAGCCTGATCACCACTGAGTGCCGTGGATCAGCGGCCCTTTTTGCGTGGGGCGCCAGCGCTTCTGGTTTGTGGCCCCGCAGCCGACTTGCCCGGCTTGCGGGCCCCGGTTTCCCGTGGCGGCAAGCCCGTGTGCTGGGTCAGGATCTGGCCTTTGCGCGGCTGTACCTTGGGCAGGGCCCGTGGGTCTGCCGGCTCCACCGCGCGGTTGACGCGGCCGCTGGTGACCACCGACGCCTTGCTGCCGGTGCCCGTCGAGTTCTTGCGGCGTGCACTCTGGTAGCTGCCATCCGTCTGCGGCTGGTAGAAGGGGATCAGGTGGTGCTGGCCATTGCCGATCAGGTCGGCGCGGCCCATGGCCTTGAGTGCCTCGCGCAGCAGGGGCCAGTTGTTGGGGTCGTGGTAGCGCAGGAAGGCCTTGTGCAGGCGGCGGCGCTTCTCGCCCTTGACGATGTCCACCTTCTCGGCCTTGCCCTCGACGCGGCTGATGCCCTTGAGCGGGTTGCGCCCGGAGTGGTACATGGCCGTGGCCGTGGCCATGGGGCTGGGGTAGAAGGTCTGTACCTGGTCGGCCTTGAAGCCATTGCGCTTGAGCCAGACGGCCAGGTTCATCATGTCTTCGTCGCTGGTGCCCGGGTGGGCCGCGATGAAGTAGGGGATGAGGTACTGCTTCTTGCCGGCTTCTGCGCTGTACTGCTCGAACAGCTGCTTGAACTTGTCGTAGGTGCCGATGCCCGGCTTCATCATCTTGGACAGCGGGCCGCCTTCGGTGTGCTCGGGCGCGATCTTGAGGTAGCCGCCCACGTGGTGGGTGACCAGCTCCTTGATGTACTCGGGCGACTTGATGGCCAGGTCATAGCGCAGGCCCGAACCGATCAGGATCTTCTTGACGCCACGCAATTCGCGCGCACGGCGGTACATCTTGATGAGCGGGCCGTGGTGCGTGTTCAGATTGGGGCAGATGCCCGGGTACACGCACGAAGGCTTGCGGCAAGCGGCCTCGATTTCCTTGGAGCGGCAGCCGATGCGGTACATATTGGCCGTGGGGCCGCCCAGGTCGGAGATGACGCCGGTGAAGCCCTTGACCTTGTCGCGGATCTCTTCGATCTCGTGGATGACCGAGTCCTCGCTGCGGCTCTGGATGATGCGGCCCTCGTGCTCGGTGATGGAGCAGAAGGTGCAGCCGCCAAAGCAGCCGCGCATGATGTTCACGCTGAAGCGGATCATCTCCCACGCGGGGATCTTGGTGCCGTGATCGTGGCTGCCGTTTTCATCGGCGTAAACCGGGTGCGGGCTGCGCTGGTATTCCAGGCCGAAGACGTAGTCCATCTCGGCCATGGTCAGCGGGATGGGGGGCGGGTTGATCCACACATCGCGGTGGGCATGGGCCTGGACCAGGGCACGGGCATTGCCAGGGTTGGTCTCCAGGTGCAGCACGCGGTTGGCGTGGGCGTAGAGCACCGGGTCGCTCTTGACCTGCTCGTAGGACGGCAGGCGGATCACGGTGCGGTCCCGTGGGGGCAGGGCGATCTTGCCGCTGCGCGTAGGCAGCGCGGCGGAGGCCGCCACGTTGGCCTTGATGGCCGCCGACTTGGCAGCCAGGGCCGGGTTGCTGACCAGCTTGATGGGCTTGGCGCCATCGGACAGATCAGACTGGCCGCCAGCCTCTCCACCGATCGTCACCTTGCCGCTGTTCTTGAGCGGGTCGAACGCGCCTTCTTCTTCACGCGCACAGGTCTCGCCCTGGGCCTCGGCCTGCTGGGCCATGGTCATGTAGGGGTTGATGTGCTGGTCGATGCGGCCGGGCATGTCCACCTCGGTGGAGTCCAGCTCGAACCAGCCTTGCGCCGTCGGGTCATTCGTGCGGCGCAGGAAGGCGGTGCCGCGCACATCGGTGATCTGCTCGACCGGTTCGCGCGCGGCCAGGCGGTGCGCGATCTCGACGATGGCGCGCTCGGCATTGCCGTACAGCAGCAGGTCGGCCTTGGCATCCATGATGATGGCGCGGCGCACCTTGTCGGACCAGTAGTCGTAGTGCGCAATGCGGCGCAGCGAGGCCTCGATGCCGCCCATGATGATGGGCACTTCGGGGTAGGCTTCCTTGCAGCGCTGGGCATAGACCAGCGAGGCGCGGTCCGGGCGCTTGCCGGCCACGCCACCGGGCGTGTAGGCGTCGTCGCTGCGGATCTTGCGATCAGCCGTGTAGCGGTTGATCATGGAGTCCATGTTGCCGGCCGCCACGCCGTAAAACAGATTGGGCTTGCCCAGCACCTTGAACGGGTCGGCGCTTTGCCAGTCGGGTTGCGCGATGATGCCCACGCGAAAGCCCTGGGCCTCCAGTACGCGGCCGATCACGGCCATGCCGAAGCTGGGGTGGTCCACATAGGCGTCGCCCGTGACGATGATGATGTCGCAGCTGTCCCAGCCGAGCTCGTTCATCTCCTCGCGGCTCATGGGCAGGAACTTGGCCCGGCCAAAGCGCTTGGCCCAATACGGCCGGTAGCCGTTCAGGGGCTTGGGCGGCTTGGGCATGGTGATCGCCGGCGTGGTGACGGGATCAACGGCGGGGGACTCGGTGGTCTGGGCAGGCATGGGCAAAGGCGCGGGTGGGCACCACGGCGGGCACCAGGCAAATCGGAGGCGGACAACCCTCTATTGTCGCCTGAGTCGCCCGATCAGAGGCCTCATTCTGATCAGGGGCATTGCCTTGAAGGGGCTTGCGTCCCAGGGTGCCCAGGCTGAGCCTCAAAGGCTCCAGCGCGTCATGCGGCCGTATTCCCGAAAGCCCAGGCGGCGGTAGGTGGGCTCGCCCAGGTGCGTGGCCTGCAGGGTGACGCCCTTGGCACCCCGCTCCAGCGCCAGGTTGGTGACGGCCACCGTGCACGCAGCGGCCAGGCCGGTGCCGCGCGCCTCGGGCAGGGTGCCCACCCAGTAAAGGCCCGCCACCTCGCCGGTGTGCAGCACCATGGCCGTGGCGGCCACCTGGCCTTGCGCGTCGCGGGCCAGGGCGATGGAGACATCCGGGGCCAGCAGCCCCTCGGTGTCCACAAAGAAGCTGGGCGTCATGAACTCGGGCAGGCCCAGCGTGGCATAGGCTTTGGCGCACACCTTCACGAAAGCGGGCAGCTCGGCGGCCTGGGTCAGCAGGTCGATGCGCCAGCCGGGTGCCGTGGGCGGCATGGCCAGCGGGGCGTCGGTCAGCATGGCGGGCAGGTCGGCATGGGCCGTGAAGCCTTGCGCATCCAGGCAGGCGTCCAGGTCCAGATCCTGGCGGCTCATGGTGATGACCGCATACGGGTTGGCCTGCCCGCCGAAAAACGCGTGTGCCTGTTGCAGCAGCAGCTCGGGTCTGACGCTGGCGTCCAGCCGGATCACGCAGTTCTGGTGGGGCAGCGGCAGGGGCAGCGTGCCCTGGTGCAGCAGCACGCCATTGAGTTCCAGCAGTTTGGCCGCTGGTTGCCAGCGCGAGTGCAGGCGCACGGCGTGCGCCAGGTTCTGGTCGGCCAGGTCTGCGAGAGCGTGAACGGGCATGCGGGGCTCCTGAGGTGTGTGTTTCGCTGATGCTAGCCAAACACCCCGGGGCCCTTGTTTCAGCGTGCGGCGTCCGGGCGGGCGTCCTTCAAGGCGTCCTTGAGCACGTCTTTGAGCAGCCTGGCCTTGACCTTCTTGCCCTTGACCTTGACGGTGTTGAGCTGGCTCACGGCCTTGCCCGCGATGCCGCGCTCCACCGCCACGTAGGTGTGGAAGTCCGTCACGTTGATCTTGCCGATCTGGCTGCCCTGCAGGCCGGCATCGCCCGTGAGCGCGCCCAGCACATCACCCGGGCGGATCTTTTCCTTCTTGCCGCCCAGGATCTGGATGGTGACCATGGGCGGTTGCAGCGGCTCCTTGCTGGCAGGGGCCAGCTCGTCCAGCTTTTGCCATTTGGACTCGCGTTTTTGCAGCAGCTCGATGTTGCCCACGCGGCCCATCTCGTCCATGCTGGCCAGGTTCAGCGCCAGGCCTTCGGCATCCCCGCGGCCGGTGCGGCCAATGCGGTGGATGTGGATCTCCGGGTCGGGGGTGACGTCCACATTGATGACGGCCTCCAGCTGGGCGATGTCCAGGCCGCGCGCGGCCACGTCGGTGGCCACCAGCACCGAGGCGCTGCGGTTGGCGAACTGGATCAGGACCTGGTCGCGGTCACGTTGCTCCAGGTCGCCGTGCAGGGCAATGGCCTCGATGCCATGGGCCGTGAGCACCTCGACCAGGTCGCGGCATTGTTGCTTGGTGTTGCAAAAAGCGATGGTGCTGGCGGGGCGATAGTGCAACAGCAGTTGGGCGACGGCGTCCAGGCGGGTGGCCGATGCCACCTCGAACCACAGCTGGCGGATCTTGGCCGCATCGTGGTGGGATTCGACCTTGACCTCCTTGGGCGCGCGCAGGAACTGGGCGCTCAGCTTGGCAATGCCCTCCGGGTAGGTGGCCGAGAACAGCAGGGTCTGGCGTTTTTTCGGACACTGGCGGGTCACGGCGACGATGTCATCGTGAAAGCCCATGTCCAGCATGCGGTCGGCTTCGTCCAGCACCAGGGTCTGCAGGCCCTCCAGATTGAGGGTGCCGCGCTCCAGGTGGTCCATCAGGCGGCCTGGCGTGCCCACCACGATGTGGGCGCCATGCGCCAGGCTTTCGATCTGCGGGCGCATGGTGGCGCCGCCGCACAGGGTCAGCACCTTGATGTTGGGCTCGAAGCGCGCCAGGCGGCGGATTTCTTGCGCCACCTGGTCGGCCAGCTCGCGGGTGGGGCACATCACCATGCCTTGCACGGCGAAACTGGCCGTGGCCAATCGGTGCAGCATGGGCAGGGCGAAAGCGGCGGTCTTGCCGCTGCCGGTCTTGGCCTGGGCGATGAGGTCGTCACCAGCCAGGGTCAGCGGCAGGCTGGCGGCCTGGATGGGTGTCATGCTCAGGTAGCCCAGGGATTGCAGGTTGTCCTGCATGGCGGGGCTCAGCGGCAGGCTGCTAAATGACGAGGCAGCGGGAGTGGGGGAGGTCATTCCGCCATTATCCCCAGTACGGCCATTTGTCAAGGACCCTTGAACTTCGGCGGGTAGCCCCGATATGAGAGGGGTCACGCGCACAATGCGCGAAGTGACAACGACCCTGAAACAACCCCGACAGGGGTAAGGATTGACCCTTTCATGACATGGAAGAACAGTTTGACGGCTTTGGCTGTGGTGTTGGCCGGTGTGGGCATGGTGTCTGCGCCCATGGACGTCGAGGCCAAGCGCCTGGGCGGCGGACGCACCTCCGGCATGCAGCGCCAGATGCCCGCCAAACAACCCACGGCCACGCCCAACCAGGCGCCAGCCACCCCTAACAACGCGGCGCAACCTAGTGTGGGCCAGCAAGCCGCTGCCCCTGCCCCTGCCGCGCAGCCGGGCAAGCGCTCGTGGCTGGGGCCGGTTGCCGGTATCGCCGCGGGCCTGGGTATCGCCGCCTTGATGAGCCATTTCGGCATGGGTGAAGCGTTCGGCAACATGATGACCATGCTGCTGATCGGTGTGGTGGCCTTCATGGTCATTGGCTGGCTGATGCGTCGCTTCAAGGGTGGTGCACCGATGGGTGGGGCGCAACTGGCCGGTGCGGGTGCGCCTTACAGCCCGCAGGCCTCTTCACAGGCATCTCCGCCGCCGCAAACCATGCAGCGTCAGGCTCAGCCTGACGCGTTGGCAGCCGCTGGTAGCGCCGGTGCAGCGCCCTTGGCCGCAGCAGCAGCCGCAACGGCGGTCGGCAATGTGCCCGCAGGGTTCGACGCCGAAGGCTTCACGCGTGTGGCCAAGATGATCTTCATCCGCATGCAGGCGGCCAATGACGCCGCCAACATCGATGACCTGCGCAAGTTCACGACGCCGGAGCTGTTTGCCTCCCTGCGCCTGGACATCCAGGAGCGCGGCCAGGCCGTCAACCAGACCGACGTCATGCAACTGGACGCCGAGCTGGTGGACGCCACCAAGGAAGCCGACCAGTGGATTGCCTCCGTGCGCTTCCATGGCCTGATCCGCGAAGAAATCAACGCCGGTGCCCAGCCCTTCAATGAGCTGTGGCACCTGGTCAAGCCTTTGGACGATGGGCGTGATTGGGCGATTGCAGGCATCACGCCGCTGGACGCCTGATTCGCCTCAGTTCGTAGGCGGTGTCGGGAAGCCGGGAGGCGTCCCTGTCGGCGGCGTGCCACCAGGTGCGCCGCCGCTGCCCATTGAGGTTTCCGCACTCGTGCAGCGTGCGTTCTTGTCGATCAGGATGTTGAACCTGGCCGATACATACGTGGACGTGCGTGCCATCGTGAGCAGCAACTGGTCACCCGCCACGGCGCCTTCGATGCAGCCTTGTGTGCCGGTGTAGACCTGGTCGCTCGCATGCGGCTGATCGGGCAGGCCGTGCGACACATAGGGCAGGTTGCTGTCGCTGTAGATCTGCTGGGTGAATTGCTCGTCAATGAAGAACTGGGTGGACAGCTCGAAGGTCTTGGTCGAGCCCGAGAACTCGCGCACCTTGCAGTGGATGTGCGGTGTGCGGCCCGAGTACCAGCCTGGGTAAATGGTGCGAAACGCGACCTTGCCCTGGCTGCTGCTGACCTGGTAGCCGCGCAGGAACTTCTGCCCCACCGTGTTGTTGGCCGATTCGTCCGAATACAGCCCTTGGGCATTGCAATGCCAGATGTCGACGTAGGCGCCAGGCAGCGGTGTGGTCTTGCCCGTGGTGGTGTCCAGTGTCGAGACGGTGACCGACAGCAGCATCAGCAAGCCTGCCTGGGTGCTGCCGTTGCTGGGGTCCACGCGGATGTCGGAGCGGTTGAGCAGCTCGTCCACGAAGTAGGGGCCCTCGGTGACCTCCGGGACGGAGGTGTTGCCCAAGGCGGCGCGGCTCCAGGGGCTGGTCATGACCAGCGCGCCAGCGGCCGCACCTTGGCGCAGCAGTTCACGGCGATGGGGGTTGATGTGTTTTTTGAGCATGGTGTGATGGGGTGTCGGGGTTTCAGGCAGGGCGGTGTTGGCGGCGCAGGCGTGCCAGCACAGGCAGGGCGACGAGGGTCAGGGCCCAGCTGGCAGGCTCGGGCACGCTGCTGGCCGTGCTGCCGTTGACGCTCACCTGCATCTGCACCGGGTAGAGCGTGCTGTTGGTGAACCAGCTCAGGCCGGCGTCATCCGAGTTCGCCCAGATGCCGGTGAAGCCGCTGCCACTGCCGTCGCCGCTGGCTGTCCAGGACCATTGGCTGTTGCCGCTCTCATTGCGCAGGACCAGCCAGTAACTGGTGGACGCGTTGAGGCTGATGCCCTCCAGCGTGTAGCTGCCGCTGCTGGCACTGCTGCTGCCCAGTGTGAGATCGGCCAGCCAACTGGCGGGCACCAGGCCGCTGGCGTCGCTGCTGAACAGGGACAAGGTGGCCGAGGCCGTGCCGCTGGCCAGCACGGTGGCGGACAAGGCCGCGTTGCCATAGGCCGCATCCGTGATGAAGCTGGCGGCGACCCAGTTGCTGGCGTCTGCCGCCACCGTGTCGCCGGAGGTGGCCTGGCTGGTGTTGTCAGACAAGGTGTTGGCCAGGGCGGCCTGTTGTGGGCTCCATGCCAGGGTACAGAACAAGGCCCATGCGGCCCATCGGTGTGTCGCGACCAGGTTTGGATGCATCAAAGACTCCTGTGTGTGCAGGCGAGGTGCCCGATGCGCCCCGTCCTGGCTCGTGAGTCTCTGGATGCCGTGTTGCCCTGGCATGTGCGATTCGTGTCGCAGTTCACACTGTTTTTGGCAGAAGTGAAACATGTTGCGGCACACTGGGCCTGGGAATTGACCTGCCGCACTTAACTCAAGGGCCGTACGCGCCGATAAGAAGTCCATTTATCGCTGAGCACCTTGCTGGGTGGGCCATGCCCATTGGTACATGTCCGGATCGAGCAAGGAGCCTGGAATATGTCCTTACCCGTTGCAGGTTCGCATGGGGCGCCACTGCCGTCGGGCGCCCTTGATGACCGTCGATCCCAGAAGTTGCCGATCAGGTTGATCCTCAGCCTGGCGCTGATCCTCATCGTCCTGTGGATGGTGGCGGTTCTCTCGCCTTGGCAACCGCGCTTCCTGGTGTTTTCCGTTGCCCTGCACACGGTCACGGAGTTCGGTGCCATCGTGGCGGCCTTGCTGGTGTTCTCGGTGGCCTGGCACGCACGCAGCGCCGCCCAGCCGGGCAACATCGTGATCATCGGCTGCGGCTTCCTGGCCGTGGGGCTGATCGACTTCGGGCACGCCATGTCCTTCAAGGGCATGCCCGACTTCGTCACGCCGGCCAGCTCGGAGAAAGCCATCCAGTTCTGGCTCATGGCGCGCTACACGGCGGCGTGGACGCTGCTGGTGGCGGCCATCCGGCCCATCCAGCCCCTGCAGACGGGCTGGCCGCGTTATGCCTTGCTCCATGCCGCCTTGTTGTGGACGGCGGGCTGCTACGCGGTCGAGTTGCTGGCCCCCGAGGTCTGGCCACGCACCTTCGTTGATGGCCATGGCCTGACGTGGTTCAAGTTGATCGCCGAATACGGGGTGATCGTGCTCACGGCCGCAGCGGCCTATGTCTTCATGCGCCGTCGCACCGAACAGCAGCCCTACAGCACCAGCGATCTGTGTGCCGCGGCCCTGATCACCATGCTGTCCGAGGCCTGCCTGACCTTGTACGCCAGCGTCAACGATGTGTTCATCCTGTTGGGGCACCTCTACAAGGTTGTGGCCTATTTCTTCATCTACCGTGCGGTGTTCGTGACCAGCGTGCGCGACCCCTACCGGCGTTTGAAAGAAGAGATCGAAGAGCGCCAGGAGGCCGAGGAGCGCGCTGCGTTTTTGGCCTATCACGATGTGCTGACCAGGCTGCCCAACCGGGAGCTGGCACGCGATCGCCTGATGCAGGCGCTGGCCGATGCCAAGCGGCACAACAAGCAGGTGGCCCTGGTCCTGCTGGATCTGGATCACTTCAAGAACATCAACGACACGCTGGGGCACGCCGTGGGCGACCAGTTGCTGCGCGTGGTGGCGGACGTCCTGGTCAACACGCTGCGCCAGTCCGACACGGTCAGCCGACCGGGGGGCGACGAGTTCCTGATGGTGCTCAAGGACCTGCCCGATGCCGATGCGGCCACGCCGGTCGTGACCAAGGTGATGGAGGAGTTGGGCAAGCCCATTGCGGTCAATGGCCAGGACCTGTTGATTTCGGCGTCCATGGGGATCGCGATGGCGCCCAATGATGGCGAGGACTTCGACACCTTGCTGCAGCGCGCTGACACGGCCATGTACCGCTCCAAGGACGAGGGGCGCAACACCTACCGCTTCTTCGACGACCGCATGAACGCGGAGGCCGTCGAGCGCCTGACCATGCGCAATGGCTTGCGCCTGGCGCTGGAACTCAAGCAGTTCGTGCTGCACTACCAACCGCAGGTGGACCTGGCCACAGGCCGCGTGTTTGGGGTGGAGGCCCTGATCCGCTGGCAGCACCCCGCTTGGGGGCTGGTGCCGCCTGGCAAGTTCATCCCGGTGGCCGAAGACAGCGGCCTGATCGTGCCGATCGGCGACTGGGTCATCGAAGAAGCCTGCCGTCAGGCCGTGGCCTGGTCCAGGATGGGCTTGCCGCCGCTGACCGTGGCGGTGAACCTGTCGGCCCTGCAGTTCAAGCGCGGCGAGGTCGAATCGGTGGTGTCGCGGGCATTGGCCGCGTCGGGCTTGCCGGCCACGCAGCTGGAGCTGGAATTGACCGAGTCCGTGCTGATCAGCGATGTGGAGAGCGTGGAGACGCGCCTGAAAGGCTTGAAGGCCCTGGGCGTGAAGCTGGCCATTGACGACTTCGGCACGGGCTATTCGAGCCTGTCCTACTTGAAGCGCCTCTCGGTGGACAAGCTCAAGATCGACCAGAGCTTTGTGCGGGATCTGGAGCGCCACCCGGAAGACGTGGCCATCGTGCGCGCCATCATCCAGATGGCCAAGGGACTGGGTTTGAGCACCATTGCCGAGGGCGTTGAAACCCTGGCCATGATGCAGCACCTGCGTACCCTGGGCTGCCTGGAAGGGCAGGGCTACTGGTTTGCCAAGCCCATGCCCGCGGCCGTGTTCGAGGACTGGTTGCGCCAGGCCCTCGAGCAGGGCACCTTGAAGCGGGTCACCGAAGTGGCCTGACCCGCTTCGGCTGGCCGGTCAGGCCTTCTTGGCGTAGGCCGAGCACCAGCCCTTGGCATTGACCTGCTTGCCACCCAGCAGGGGGCAGGCACCCCAGGCGTCACCGGCCTTGCCCTGGAAGAACTGGCAGTTGCCGCAGACGCTGCCCGCCTTGTAGGTGGGGTACTTCTTGGCATCGACCTTGGTGGCGTCATGTTTGTAGCCCAGGCCCATGGCGGCCTGGTCTTTTTCGTCCACCTTGGGGGCGTCTGCGGCGCGGGCCTGGCTCATCACCGACAGGGCGGCTGCGGCGGGCACGATGGTCATCATGAATTGGCGACGGCTGGTCATGGTGTGTTCTCCGTTGAGTGGGGACAGGGTTGGGGGAAGCGGTTTGAATCCACTTTGACTCATTTTCGACCCACTATCGGCGCTGGCATGTCGCCACAATGGCTCAAGCGGGTTCAATTTGAGTTCAATCAAGATTTGAGGTGTCTGATGTCCGAAGAAGCCAGGTCCATCAAGGAAGACGCCGGAGCCCCTCGCTACCGCAGCAGCGCGGCGGCGCGCATGGTCAACATCCCGGTTGCGACCTTGAGGGTGTGGGAGAGACGCTATCAGGTTGTGGGCCCGATGCAAACGCCATCCGGCCAGCGCTTGTATTCCAGCCAGGATGTGCGCCGGCTGGTGCTGATCAAGCAGTTGGTCAACCGCGGCCACGGCATCGGCATGCTGGCGCGCATGGACACGGCCAGCCTGCAGGACCTGATGGACGAGGCGGACCAGACCGAGAGCGTGCTCAACGGGGAGGGGGCCTTGCCCGCGTTGGCGGCCAGTGCAGCAGCCAGCGTGCGCAACGAAGACGTGCGCGTGTTGCTGGTTGGCAAGGATGCCGCCGTGCATTGGGCCGATGTGCTGCAGGCCTATGAGGGCGTGAGCCTGGCCAAGGCCATTGATGGCAGCCCGGCGTCGGAGCTGTCGCTCAAGGGCGTGAAGGCCGATGTGCTGCTGGTGGACCTGTCTGCGCTGCACATGGACACGGTGGACTGGCTGGTGCGCCTGCAACGCGTCGTGGGTGCGCGCCAGTTGCTGGTGGTCTATGGCTTTGCCAGCACCCAGGTGTGCGGGGCCTTGCATGCGCGGGGTGCCATCCTGAGACGCACGCCCGTGCCGGCGGTGGAGCTCATGCAGGCCATGATGGATGCGGCGCGTGGCTGGCGCAGCGTGGCACGCGGCTTGCGCCATGTGCCCGACCCGGCGCCGGGCCCGCGCTTTGATGCCGGCTCGCTGGCCGGCCTGGTGCAGGCCATGCCGCGTGTGGCTTGCGAGTGCCCGCAGCACCTGGCCCATCTGGTGACGATGCTGGGGCAGTTCGAGGCCTACAGCGCCGATTGCGAAAGCCGTGAACCGGCCGATGTGGCTCTGCATGCCTACCTCTACCGCGTGGCCGGGCACGCGCGCGCCCTGATGGAAGAGGCGCTGGTGACCCTCGCGCAGGCCGAGGGCGTGACCCTGCCTCAAGCCACGGCCTGATCCTCGTCCTCGGCTTCTTCGCCCAGGAAACCGCCGCTTTGATGTGCCCACAGGCGCGCATACAGGCCACCCTGGGCCAGCAGCGAGGCGTGGTCGCCTTCTTCAACAATGCGGCCGTGGTCCAGCACGATGAGGCGATCCATGGCGGCGATGGTGGACAGGCGGTGCGCGATGGCCACCACCGTCTTGCCCTCCATCAGGCGGTACAGGCTGGCCTGGATGGCGGCCTCCACCTCGGAGTCCAGCGCGCTGGTGGCTTCGTCCAGCAGCAGGATGGGGGCGTCCTTGAGCATCACGCGGGCAATGGCGATGCGCTGGCGCTGGCCGCCTGAGAGCTTCACGCCGCGCTCGCCCACATGGGCGTCATAGGCCGTGCGGCCCTTCGGGTCGCTCAAGGTCTGGATGAACTCGTGCGCCTCGGCCTTGATGGCGGCCTGCACCATGTCCGCGTCCGAGGCATCCGGGCGGCCATACAGGATGTTGTCGCGCACCGAGCGGTGCAGCAAGGAGGTGTCCTGCGTGACCATGCCGATCTGGGCGCGCAGGCTGTCCTGCGTGACGCGGCCGATGTCCTGGCCATCGATCAGCACCTGGCCGCCTTCGACATCGTAAAAGCGCAGCAGCAGGTTGACGATGGTGGACTTGCCCGCACCCGAGCGCCCCACCAGGCCGATCTTCTCGCCGGGTTGGATGTGCAGGTTCAAGCCATCGATCACGGCGCGCTCGCCGCCATAGGCGAAGTGCACGTTCTGGAAGCGGATGTCGCCCTGCTGCACCTGCAAGGGCCTTGCCTGCGGGGCGTCCTCCACTTTGTGGGGGCGCGCGAGCGTGTTGATGCCATCCTGGATGGTGCCGATGTGCTCGAACAGCATGGCCACCTCCCACATCATCCAGTGCGAGATGCCATTGAGCCGCAGCGCCATGGCGGTGGCCGCGGCCACCGCACCGATGCCCACCTGGCCTTGGCTCCATAACCACAGCGACAGCCCGGCCGTCGACAGGATCAACAGCATGCTCAAGCTGTGGTTGACCACCTCGAAGCCACTGACCAGGCGCATCTGTGCGTGCACGGTCTGCATGAAGTCCTTCATGGCCGAGCGCGCGTAATTGGCCTCGCGGTTGGTGTGCGAGAACAGCTTGACCGTGGCGATGTTGGTGTAGGCGTCGGTGATGCGGCCCGTCATGGTCGAGCGGGCATCGGCCTGGGCCTTGGCCTTGCGGCCCAGGCGCGGCACGAAGTAACTCACCGAGCACACGTACAAGGCCAGCCAGCCCAGGAAGGGCGTGACCAGCCACAGGTCGAACGAGCCGACCACCGCCGTCATCGTGATGAAGTAGATGGCCACGAAGACCAGGATGTCGGCCACGATGAAGCAGGTGTCGCGCACGGCCAGGGCCGTCTGCATGACCTTGGTGGCCACGCGCCCGGCGAACTCGTCCTGATAAAAGCCCATGCTCTGGCCCAGCATGAGGCGGTGGAAGTTCCAGCGCAACTTCATGGGGAAGTTGCCCGCCAGCGCCTGGTGCTTGAGCATGGTCTGCAGCAGCACCGCGACCGGGCTGATCAGCAGAATGACGGCCAGCAGGAGCAGCTTGTCGCGTGACTGCGTCCACAGCTGGGTGGGAGGCACCTTGCTGAGCCAGTCCACCACGCTGCCCAGCATGTTGAACAGCAGGGCTTCGAAGGCGCCAATCATGGCCGTCAGCGTCGTCATGCCCAGGATGTAGCGGCGCATCCCCTTGGTGCCGGCCCAGACAAAGGCCAGGAAGCCCTTGGGTGGCACAGAAGGAGGCGTTTCGGGGTAGGGGTCGATCAGTCGTTCAAACCAGCTCAGCACGGGCACAGGCTCCACAGGGCGTCGCAAAGGGCGCAAAACGCTCAAGCGTACCGTGTTTGGGTCTCCCCGGTGTGACGCCAGGCCTATTTGGCGGAGCAGGCGGTCTGGTGGAGCGCGTGTGAGGGCGATGGGCTGGCCTGATGCGGTGTGTGATCAACCATGGGCTGGCGCTCGCCATCGGCCATGGCGGCCAGCAACTGCCTGGCCTGGTCGTTGCCGATGGCCGCTTCTGCCAGCAAGAAGCCCCCCACCTCTCCCACACCCACGACCAGGTCGGCACCGGCCGATTCGATGTACACGCGCTGGCCGGGGTCCAGCAACTCCGCGATGATGCGGGCATCCCGGTTGCCCTTGCGGGCCACCATGCAGTTGACGGCGGTGAGCGCATCGGCGTTCTGCTTTTCAGCGTAGTTGGCCAGCACCACGATGGTGGCCGCCTCGGACAGGCAGGCGCGGTCCAGCGATTCGCCGCGGATGGGGTAGCTGGCGCGCGTGAACAGCATCAGCGGGTCGTCAATCGGTTTGTGGTCCAGGTCGGCCATGACCAGGATGGGCGCATGCGCGAAGCGGGCTTCGCTGCGCAGGTTGCGGATGATCTGCGGCCCCTTGAGGTTCCAGCCGATGATGACGACGTGCTGGCTCAGCTTGTGCATTTTCAACCCCATGTCTTCCTTGACCTTGCGCTCGATGAGAACCGCGGCCGCCAGCGCGCACAGCAAGGCGGTCAACAGTTTGGACAGGATCAGGGCGATGCCCACCACGACGCGGCCAGGCACGGTGATGGGCTGCACGGCCGAATCACCCGAGGTGGTCATGGTGACCAGGATGCCGTAGAAGGCCTCGCCAAAGGAGTGGATGCGTGCGCTGTGCCCTGATTCAAAGTAGTAGACCAGCGCGGCGCCCGCCACCCACATCAGGATGAAGATGCCGGTCAGCTCGACGATGAAGCGGTAGCGTGCCACCGCCATCAGACGCATGAACAGGGCCAGAAGGCTGGTCCGCGAAGTCACCATGAACAGGCTCCAACGCAAGAATGGGTTGAAACCAGTCTACGACCGGCGCTGCGTTGGATGGCCAGCGTAAGTACCTAAGTACCCCCCGGTGTGTGTGACTTGTTCAATAGATCTCGGGCACGATCATGTTGTGTGGCACCGGCTGGCGGAAGTAGTCCTCGCGGCGCTCGCGCGGGGGCAGGCCCACGGGGGCGTGCTCGATTTCGTGATACGGCATTTGCTGCAGGAGGTGGTGGATGCAGTTCAGGCGCGAGCGCTTCTTGTCCACGGCCTGCACGACCCACCAGGGCGCCTCGGGGATGTGGGTGCGCTCCAGCATCACCTCCTTGGCGCGGGTGTAGTCCTCCCAGCGGCGACGGCTTTCCAGGTCCATGGGGCTGAGCTTCCATTGCTTGAGCGGGTCCTGGATGCGGGCCATGAAGCGCGCCTCCTGCTCGTCATCAGAGACCGAGAACCAGTACTTGAAGATGCGGATGCCGCTGCGTACCAGCATCTTCTCGAACTCGGGCACGGAGCGGAAGAACTCTTCCAGGTCGTCGTCGCTGCAAAAGCCCATCACGCGCTCGACGCCGGCGCGGTTGTACCAGCTGCGGTCGAACAGCACGATTTCGCCGGCCGCGGGCAGGTGGGCCACGTAGCGCTGGAAGTACCACTGGGTCTTTTCGCGGTCATTGGGGGCGGGCAGGGCGGCCACGCGGCACACGCGCGGGTTCAGGCGCTGGGTGATGCGCTTGATGGCGCCCCCCTTGCCCGCGGCGTCCCGGCCTTCAAACAGCACGACCACGCGCTCGCCGGTGTGCACCACCCAGTCCTGCAGCTTGACCAGCTCGCCCTGCAGGCGGAACAGCTCACGAAAGTACATGCGGCGGGTTTCGCGCGCCTCGGGGCTCAATTGCAGTGATTCGCCGGCCAGCAGGCGGTCGTCGACCTCCATTTCGAGCTCTTCGTCGTAGCTGTCGATCACGTCGTCCTGAAGGCGGCGCAGCAAGTCCTGGTCTATGGGCGTGGTGGGTGGGGTCATGGTGAGGTTGAACGTGAATGCACACGAAGGCAATGCCGAATAAGTCCGCGCCATACGCTGCCATGGCACCGTGTCAGTTTGATGATTGGGTGATTTCTGTACATCTGTGCACATAATCGTCACCTGTCGTTATTTCAGGGGGCGCCGGCCCCTTTTGTCATGTTTCATCGGATCATGTCCTTCATCAAGGGGACGCTGGCCAGCATCGTGCTGATTGTCAACGTCGTGGTGGCTTTCTCCCTGGTCTTCCCGCTGGCACTGGTCAAACTGGTGCTGCCCTTCCGCTTCGTGCGGCTGGTGGTGGACTTCATCCTGTCCAACATCGCCGAAACCTGGATCGCGGTCAACAGCATGTGGATGGCCGCCGTGGGCCGCACACGCTGGCATGTGCAGGGTGACACCCAGTTCAAGTACAAGGGCTGGTACCTGGTCAGCAGCAACCACCAGAGCTGGGTGGACATCCTCGTGCTGCAGAAGGTGTTCAACCGCAAGATCCCGCTGCTCAAATTCTTCATCAAGCACGAGTTGATCTACGTGCCGCTGATGGGCCTGGCCTGGTGGGCGCTGGACTTTCCCTTCATGAAGCGCCGTGGCGGGGCCAGCGCCAAGAAGGACCTCGAAACCGCGCGCAAGGCCTGCGAAAAGTACAAGGTGATCCCCACCTCGGTGATCAGCTTCATGGAGGGCACGCGCTACACGCCGGCCAAGGCCAAGGAGCAGAAGTCACCCTACAAGCACCTGCTCAAGCCCAAGACCGGTGGCGTGGGCATGGCGCTGGAAACCATGGGTGAGCTGTTCAACTGCATGGTGGACGTGACCATCGTCTACCCCAAGGGCGTGCCCACCTTCGTGGACCTGCTGACCGGCAACATCGAAGACGTGATCGTGTCGGTGCGCGCGGTACCGATCCCCAAGGACGTGCTGGTCAACGAGAACGGCGACCCGCCCGCGCGCAGCCACCTGCAGCACTGGATCAATGGCCTGTGGCATGCCAAGGACCAGGAAATCGATCAGCTCACGGCAGCCTTCAAGGCTGGGACGCTGAAGTAAGGCCCGAGGCCGCTGCCTGTTGCGGCGGCTTCACCAAGGGTTGCCGCAGCTGGTCGAACGCGGCCGGTGCCACGTACTGCAGCAACTCCTTGCCCTCGCTGTCGAGCGCCAGATCCAGGCCCTTGGCCGGATACAGAAAGTGCTCCAGGTGCCCGTTGCTGCGCACGCGCTCAGCGGGCGTGCCAAAGCGCGCGACGACGGTGTCGGCATCCAGGTTGGCCTGGGGGATGAAGCTCAGCGCTGTGATGGGCGCCTTCAAGGCCGTTTGCAGATCCGCGGGTGCCAGGGTGTACTTGCGCGTCGTGCTCTCCATGAACTCGGATTTGATCGCGCGTTCGCGCATGGCCCGGATCTCTGCGCTTGCCAGTTGAGCCGTGAGCACCGCCTTGCCCGTGATGAAGCCGGCCGAGGCCGGGTCCACGAAGGCTTCGAGCAGGCCGTCTTCGCCCGGTGCGGCAATGATGGCGATCTGCATGGCCTGACCCCATTGCTGCTGCGCATCGGCCAGGGTGCTGGCCACATGGGTGGCACCTGCCGGGGCCAGTGTCAGGCCCATGACCTTGCTGGCCCCGCCTGGCAGGCTCTCGACCTGCCAGGGCAGGCCGGCCGCCTTGGTGTTGACCTGCGTGGCATCGTGCGGGGAGAGCAGGTCATGGCCCATGACGATCAGCGTGCCCACTGCCAGCGAAGCCAGCACCAGGCCACTGATGATCCATACTTTTTTCATGTCTTGTAGCTTTGATCGGTTCGGTCGAGTTTGCGGATGAGCGCCGGCCACACGAAGCTGCCACCCATGCCGTCAGTCTGCACCTTCATGGCATGGGCCACCCCTTGCAGGATGAGCGGATTGACCTCGGTCAGTTCGGCGCCGCCCGATTGTGCGGCCAGCTGGATCTGGCAGGTCGACTCGAAGATGTACATGCTCAGGAAGGCATCGGCAATCGTGCGGCCCACGGTCAGCAGGCCATGGTTGCGCAGCATCAGGAAGTTCTTGTCGCCCAGGTCGGCTTGCAGGCGGGGCTTCTCTTCTTCGCGGAAGGCCACGCCCTCGTACTCGTGATAGGCCAGCGAGGCCAGCACGAAGGTGCTTTGCTGCGAGATGGGCAGCACGCCCTTCTTCTGGGCCGACACGCCCACGCCGGCACGCGTGTGCGTGTGCAGCACACAGCCTGCGTCTTCGCGCACGGCGTGCACGGCGCTGTGGATGGTGAAGCCGGCCGGGTTCACGAAGAAGGGCGAGTCACTGAGCTTGTTGCAGTTCTGGTCCACCTTGACCAGGCTGGATGCGGTGATCTCGTCGAACATCAGCCCATAGGGGTTGATGAGGAAGGCGTGCTCGGGGCCGGGGATGCGCGCCGAGATGTGGGTGAAGACCAGATCGCTCCAGCCATACAGCGCGACCAGCCGGTAGGCCGCGGCCAGGTCCACGCGCAGTTGCCATTCTTCGGGGCTGACCTTGTCCTTCAGGGATGGGATGTTCATGCTTGTCTCCTCAGGGTGAATCACAGCTTACTGGAAGGTGTGTTGAAAGCTTTGCCGCAGCAGGTTCTTTTGTACCTTGCCCATGGCATTGCGGGGCAGATCGAGCACCGTGAAGATGCGCTTGGGTACCTTGAAGCCGGCGATGGTGTCTTTCAGTGTCTGGATGAGGGCGGTCTCTTGGGGCGTCTGGCCGGGTGCGGCCACGATAACGGCCACCACGCCCTCGCCAAAGTCCGGGTGCGGCACGCCGATCACGGCGGACTCGACCACACCGGGTTGTTTGTCGATGAGCGCTTCGACCTCGGCGGGGTAGACGTTGAAGCCGCCGGTGATGATGAGGTCCTTGGCGCGCCCTGAGAGGTGCACATAGCCGTGTTCATCGATGTGGCCGACGTCACCGGTGCGGAACCAGCCGTCTGCGGTAAAGGATTCGGTAGTCTTGTCGGGCATGCCCAGGTAGCCGCCAAACACATTGGCGCCTTTGACCTCGACCTGGCCGATGGCGTGGGCGGGCAGTGCCTGGCCTTGTTCATCCACGATGCGCAGGCTCACGCCGGGCAGGGGGCGGCCCACGCTGCCTGGCACGCGCGGCCCTTCGCTGGCGCGGCAGGGGTTGGAGCACAGCATGCCGGTTTCGCTCATGCCGTAGCGCTCCAGGATGGTCTGGCCGGTGCGTTGGGTGAAGGCCTCGTGCGTGGCGGTGAGCATGGGGGCCGAGCCACTCACGAACAGGCGCATGTGGTCGGTGGCTTCAGGTGTCAGGCCGGTGTCGTGCAGCAGGCGCACGTACATGGTGGGCACCCCCATGAAGATGCTGGCGCGTGGGCCCTGCGTGGCCGTCATCTCGCGCAGCACGCTGGCCGGGTCGAACTGGCCGAGCCAGCGCATGGGTGTGCCTGAGAGCAAGGCGCAGTGGCAGGCCACGAACAGGCCGTGGATGTGGAAGATGGGCAGGGCATGCAGCAGGCAGTCATCCTGGCGCCAGTCCCACAGGCTCAGCAGGGTGCGTGCGTTGCACCACAGGTTGTGGTGGCTGAGCATGGCGCCTTTGCTGCGCCCGGTCGTGCCGGAGGTGTAGAGGATGGCAGCCAGGTCACCGGGTTGGCACGCAACAGGCTCATGCCGGTCGTCCTGGTGCACGGCGTGGGCCAGCAGGCTGCCGGTGCGGTCCTGCCCCAGGGTGAACAGGTGCTCGACATGGCCATGCGCGGCCAGCGGGATCACCCACTCCTGATCGGCAGGGCGGCACACCAGCACTGCCGGGCGCGCGTCGTTGACGAAGTAGTTCAGCTCGTCGGCCCGGTAGGCCGGGTTCAGCGGCAGGAAGGCGCAGCCGGCACGCAGCGTGGCCAGGTAGAGCATCAGTGCCTCGACCGATTTGTCCACGTGGGCCGCGACCACGGGCGGTCGCCCGTCCACGCCATGCAGCTTGAGGCTGCCCAGCAGGTTGGCCAGCATGGCCGTGGCGCGATCGAGGTCTTGCCAGGTGTAGGCCAGGCCCTTGTCAGTGAGGATGGCGGTGTCGCTCTGCGTGGCGGGCCACGCAGAGCGCAAGGCCGTGAACAGGTTCATGGTCAGGTGCCCCCAAGGTCGAGTGGAGTCGAGTCGTGCAGGGATGGACGCTGCAACCGGCATCCGCGGCGACGCAGGTCAGGCCGCGTCGTTGGCCGCGCGCAGCGGCGTGGTGGACGTGGCTTCCATCTGCATCAACTCCGCATGATAGAGCTGCACGCGGTTGCGGCCATGGCGTTTGGCGGCATACAGCGCGGCGTCGGCATGGGCCAGCATGCCGTCCACATCCATGTGGTTGGCGTTCCACTGCACCGCACCGATCGACACCGTGGCGTAGACCGTGCGGTCGCCCACCTGGATGGGCGTCTCGTCCAGCGTGTGGCGGATGCGCTCCAGCGCGATGAGCGCCTCGCTCAAGGGCGTGTTGGTCAGGAGCACCGCGAACTCCTCGCCGCCCACACGTGCCGGCGTGTCGGTGTCGCGCAGTGATTCGCGCAGCACCTCCGCAAAGGCATTGAGCACCGCATCACCCGCGGCATGGCCATGCGTGTCGTTGATGTGCTTGAAGTGGTCCAGGTCCAGCAGGGCCACGGTCATGGGCGTGCCGTAGCGGCGCGTCTGGGTCAGGCTGGTTTCGGCCACGTCAAAGAAGTGGCGGCGGTTGGCCAGGCCGGTGAGCGCATCGCGCGTGGCCAGGCGCAGCAACTCCTGCTCGGCGGTGACGCGGGCGTTCTCCTGGTCGCGGGCATGGAACAAGGTGCCCAGCGTGACCACCAGCGGCTCCAGCAGCTGCACCATCTGCTCGTCAAAGCCGTCGGGGCGGTTGCCCAGCGCGATCATGCCCAGCACCTTGTTGTCAAAGCGGATGGGCATGCCCAGGAAGTTGCGCAGTGTGGGGTGGCCTTCCGGTGTGCCCTGGCTGGCGTGGTGCGTGCCGGGCTCGTTGGTCAGCACGATCTGGTTTTGCGTCACCACGTGGCCGAACAGGTTGTCCAGCTGGTGGAACTGCAGGCCCTCGGGCCGGCGCTCGTAATGCCCGCTGCGCACCTTGCCATGGCGCCAGTCCAGATCGGAGATCGTGGGCACCATCAGGTAGGGCTGGCCCTTGTCGTTGTACTGCACGATGCCGATGAAACCGAAGGCGCTCTCGCTGATGCGCAGCAGCGGCTCGAACAGGGCCTCGCAGGCGTCCTGCACGTTGCGGTTGAGCAGGAAGCTGGTCTGGGCCTGGTTGAGCAGGTCCAGCAACTGGCGCTGGCGGTTGCGCAGGGACTCCTGGCGCTTGCTCTCGGTGATGTCGAGCAAGGTGCCCACGATGCGCCTTGGGCGCCCGCTGTCATCGCGCTCGACGGTGCGGCCATAACTTTGCACCCAGACGTAGTGCCCCTTCTTGTGGCGGATGCGGTACTCCAGCGCGATGACGTCCATGCCGGGGTTGCGGTAGCTCTGCAAGGCCTGGTCGGTGTTGACGCGGTCATGCGGGTGGACCATGTCCATCCAGCTCTGGTTGTCGTGCTCGACCTCGTCTTCGCGGTAGCCCAGCATGCTGGCGGCACGCGCGTTGATGATGAGCTCTTGCGTCTCGTTGTTGGCATCCCAGGTGCCGATGCGGGCGGATTCGAGCGCGAGGTAGAGGCGTTCCTTGGTGGCCTCGATGGAGGACTCCAGGTGCTTTTGCCGGGTCAGGTCGAACAGGTAGCTGCGGATGCCTTGCAGGCGCCCGGCCTCGTCGTAGTCGGCCTTGTTGACCTGGTGGACCCAGCGCATGCCGCGCGCCGATGGGCGCAGCCGGAAGCTGATCTCCAGCATGGGCAGCAGGCCTTGGTGGTGGCTGCTCAGGCTGCTGCGCACGGCCTCCTGGTCTTGCGGGTGAACGATGTCGATATAGGGTTGGCCATCGTGCAACTCATCGGCCAGGCGCTTGCCGATGATGTCCTTGAGGTTGTCCGACAGGTAGGTGGGGTGGGGCGGCATCTGCGCATCCCACACTACGGTGCCGACGGGCCCGGACGAGAACAGCGTGTGAGCCTGCTGGGCCTGCAGCCGCTGCTGACGCAGGCGAATCTGGTCATGCACGATCTCGCTGAAGCGGATCAGCTGCTTGAGTTTGGCTTCGTCGAAATCAGGGCGGGGGCGCTGGTCCATCACGCACAGCGTGCCCACCACCTGGCCATCACCGAACAGCAGCGGCACGCCGGCATAAAAGCGCAGCGGGGGCACGCGGCGGATCACGAGGTCGTTGTCGCAGAAGCGTTCGTCCAGCCGCAGGTCGTGAGCCAGCACGGTGCGCTTGCTGTTGACCACATGGCCGCAAAAACTCAGCTCACGCGGCCACTGGTTGCCATCGGTGCCGTGGTGCGCGGCAAACCAGAGCCGGTCCTCATCGACCAGGGACACCAGGCAGATGGGCACGTCCAGCACGCTGGCAGCCAGGGCCGTGATCCGGTTGAGTTCCTGGTCGCCATCTTGATCCAGCAGGTTCAGGTCACGCAATGCCGCCAGTCTGAGTTCTTCATCTGACGGGATGGGGGCAGCGGGCATTCAACAGGCTCCAGCAACTCGGCACGACAACTGAAGCCAAGATGTTACGCACAAAGTCCGCCCTGCGGATAAGGAAATTCACGCCAGAAACATGGGCGCAGGAGCCAAAAATCGGAAGGCGTTTGACGCGCCTGGTTCGGTCTTGACGAATGGCGCCAGACGGCTTTACATCGCGAAACGCATGGCCCCTTGAACTTGAGCGCGGTGGCCTGATCTCAAGGTGTCAACTCCTGGAGGCCGCTCATGCACATGACGCGATACTGGATGACAGGTTGCATGGCCCTGATCCTGCTGGTGGCAGGTCGTTGGCCACAGCGCGATGACCTGGAAGACGATCATCTGCGCCAGCGCACCCGCATCGCGCTGACCAGCAAATACGACATGGACGAAACCGTGCGCCAGATCGAGCGCTCGGTTCGCCGCAATGGCCTGCCGGTGGTGTTGCGCACCACGGTGAGGCCGCCCAATGGCACGGACCAGCCCCACGAGCAGGCCCGCGTGCTGGTGTTGGGCGACGAGGACGGGCACACGCCGGTGCTGCAGACGCAGGACCAGGCGCGGCCGGAGTTGCCCTGGACGGTGGTGATCCGTCAGCGTGCGGATGGCCAGGCCGAGGTGCTGTTGAGCGACCCTGGAGGCCTGGCACCGCCAGAAGGCGTGTCCGAGCAGACCCTGCAAAAGGTGGCGGATCTGCCGGACATGCTCAAGGCGGTGCTGACCTGACCCCGCTGCTCTGGCTCAGACGTTGATGGCCTTTGCCGAGCCGGCCTGCTTGCGCAACTCGAACTTCTGGATCTTGCCGGTGGAGGTCTTGGGCAATTCGCCAAACACCACGGCCCGCGGGATCTTGAAGCCGGCCAGGTGCTGGCGGCAGTGGGCAATGATGTCCTCGGCCGTGACCTGGGCACCAGCCTTCAGTTCGATGAAGGCGCATGGTGTCTCGCCCCACTTTTCGTCGGGCTTGGCGACCACGGCGGCCGCCATCACGGCAGGGTGGCGGTAGAGCACGTCTTCGACCTCGATGGACGAGATGTTCTCGCCGCCCGAGATGATGATGTCCTTGCTGCGGTCCTTGATCTTGACGTAGCCGTCGGGGTACATCACGGCCAGGTCACCTGTGTGGAACCAGCCGCCACGGAAGGCATCCTGCGTGGCCCTGGGGTTCTTGAGGTAACCCTTCATCGTGATGTTGCCGCGGAACATGATCTCGCCCATGGTCTCGCCATCGGCCGGCACGGGCTGCATGGTGCCTGGGTCCATCACGGTGACATTGCGCTGCAGGTGGTAGTTGACGCCCTGGCGCGCGTTCAGGCGGGCGCGTTCGCCCACGTCCAGCGTGTCCCACGCCTCGTGCTTGACGCACACCGCGGCGGGGCCGTAGATCTCGGTCAGGCCGTAGACGTGGGTCAGGTCAAAGCCCAGCTGCTCCATGCCCTCGATCATGGCGGCAGGGGGCGCTGCGCCGGCCACCATGGCCTTGACCTGGTGGGTGATGCCTTGCTTGAGTTCGGCTGGGGCCGCGACCAGGGCGCCGTGCACGATGGGGGCGCCGCAATAGTGGCTGACCTTGTGCGTGCGGATGGCGTCGAAGATGGCCTTGGGGTCGACACGGCGCAGGCACACGTTGACGGCGGCACGTGCGGCCACCGTCCAGGGGAAGCACCAGCCATTGCAATGGAACATGGGCAGCGTCCACAGGTAGACGGCGTGCTTGGGCATGTCCCACTCCAGGATGTTGGAGATGGCGTTCATGGCCGCACCACGGTGGTGGTAGACCACGCCCTTGGGGTTGCCGGTGGTGCCCGAGGTGTAGTTCAGGCTGATGGCCTGCCACTCATCGGCCGGCATCTGCCATTCGAAATCAGGCGAGCCGCTGGCCACCAGGTCCTTGTACGTGAGGCTGCCGATGCGCTGCACGTTGCCGGTGTAGAGCGTGTCTTCGGTGTCGATGACCAGGATGTCGCGCTGCGTTTGACGCAGGCTGATCGCCTTGGCCATGACGGCGGCGAACTCCGGGTCCACGATCACGGCCTTGGCCTCGCCGTGGTCCAGCATGAAGGCCAGGGCCTCGGCGTCCAGCCGGGTGTTGAGGGTGTTGAGCACCGCGCCCGTCATGGGGATGCCGAAGTGGGCTTCCACCATGGGCGGCGTGTTGGGCAGCATGACGGCGACGGTGTCGCCCAGGCCGATGCCGCGTTGGCTCAGTGCGCTGGCCAGTTGGCGACAGCGTGCGTAGGTCTGGCCCCAGGTCTGGCGCAGATCACCGTGGATGATGGCCAGCCGTTCGGGGTAGACCGCGGCCGTGCGCTCGATGAAGGACAGGGGGGTGAATGCAGCGAAGTTGGCGTCGTTGCGAGACAGGTCTTGCTCGTAGATGTTGCTCATGCATGGCTCCTTTTGGGAGCCGACATGGTGCCGCAGAAAAGCCCCGTTTCAAACAGGGATAGCCTGGGATTTGCTCGGTTTGCGCAATTTGCGCGTTTTGCCAGTTTTACGGATGGGATGAATCCACAGATTCGGACGCGCCCTCTGGCACGACCTTGATGCGCGCACCTTGCACGCTCACGACCTGGCCGGCGCGGATCTTGGCGGTCTTGCGCAACTCGTCCTGGCCATCGACCTGCACGCGGCCCTCGGCCACCATGGTCTTGGCTCGCCCGCCGCTGTCCGCCAGGCTACAGGCCTTGAGCAGTTTGTCCAGGGTGATGAATTCGCCGCGGAGCTCGAAGGTGATTTGCTGAAGTGGAGGCATGAGACAGGAATCAGGGTTGTTGCGTAAGTCAGGGGAGTGTGAACGCTTGCACAGACGGTGCACAATCGCGGGATTGTGGGCCGCTGTGTATTCAGATACCTTGCAGCCTTGACCGAACGCCCGGCTGGCCATGGCCGCGAGGGCTTCTATTGTCCCTGCTGGGGACACCGCAACGACACATGAAAAAAACTGATCTGGTAAAAAACCTGCGCCTGAAGATTGTCGGCCAGATGCAGCACGCTGCGATCCCCGGGCGCTTTGCGCAAGGGTCTGCCGCCTTGCCAGATCGCAAGGAACAGCGCAAGCTCGATCAGGCTGCCGGCTTGGTGCCGTTTGCCGTCAAGCTGCACGCGGACCTGGTGAACCAGTTGCGTGAGATGGCCGAACGCGATGGCGTCAACCTCAATGCCTTGACGGAGCAGTTGATTCGCGCAGGGCTGGGTGATGCAGTCCCTGCAGCCCCGGCCACGAAGGCGCCGGCCAAAAAGGCCGCACCGGTGAAGGCTGCGGAAGAAGTCAAGGCACCGGCCAAGAAGGCCGTTGCCAAGAAAGCGCCAGCAAAGAAGGCACCTGCCAGCAAAGCTGTCAAACCGAAGGCCTGAGGGCCGGCTGATCTGACCGTTGGAGACAAGCATGAACCGACCCAATATGCACATCGTTGACCCCCACACCGGCGAATCCAGCCCTGCTGACATCCAGCGCGTTTTCGAGTCTCAACTGGCGACCGCCACCGCCTGGCGCGAGTCGACCGTGGCCGAGCGCATTGCCCGCCTCAAGAAGCTGCGCGATGCGATGATGGCCCGCCGTGAGGACTTCTACAAAGCCTTCCAGCTGGACTACCGCAAGCCGGCATCCGAGGTCGAGGGCACCGAGTTCATGCCCGTGCTCGACGAAATCCGCCATGCGATTGGCAGCCTGAAGAAGTGGTCAACACCCAAGCGCGTGTGGCCCACGATGGCCACCATGTTCACGCAAAGCTGGATCGAGTACCAGCCGCGTGGCCGTTGCCTGATCGTCGCGCCGTGGAACTTCCCGCTCAACCTGTGCTTCGGCCCGCTGGTGTCGGCCCTGGCTGCGGGCAACACCGTCATCCTCAAGCCTTCGGAAATGACGCCGGCTGTGAGCGCGGTGATGGCCGAGGTGATCGCCCAGACCTTCCCGAGCAACGAGGTGGCCCTGTTTGAAGGGGCGCTGCAAACCTCACAGGCCCTGCTGGAGCTGCCCTTCGACCACATCTTCTTCACCGGCTCGCCCGCTGTGGGCAAGGTCGTGATGGCCGCTGCCGCCAAGCACCTGACCAGCGTGACGCTGGAGCTGGGTGGCAAGTCGCCCGTGATCGTGGATGAGTCGGCGGACCTGAAGCTGTCGGCCGAGACCCTGCTGTGGGGCAAGTTCACCAACTGCGGCCAGATCTGCGTGGCGCCTGACCACTTGTATGTGCACGAGTCGGTCAAGGACCGCTTTGTGCAGGCCTGCCGCGACGTGATCGCCGAGCGCTTTGGTGCCACGCCCGAAGCCCAACGCAAGAGCCCGGACTTCACCCGCGTGATCAACCAGCGCCACACCCAGCGCATTGCCGGCCTGCTGCAGGACGCCAAGGACAAGGGTGCCAAGGTGCTGGTCGGTGGTGATGTGGACATCCCCGGCTGCTACATCTCGCCCACGCTGATCGAGCAGGCGCCGGCCAACGCCAGCATCATGACCGAAGAAATCTTCGGCCCGGTGCTGCCCGTGATCACCTACCGCGACATCAGCGACGTGGTGCGCCAGATCAACGCCGCGCCCAAGCCCCTGGCGCTGTACATCTTCAGCAAGAACAAGGCGCGCATGCGCCAGATCCTGGCTCAGACCAGCTCGGGCGGCGTGGCCATCAACCACGTCGTGCTGCACTATGCCCACGGCAACCTGCCGTTTGGCGGCGTGAACAACTCCGGCATCGGCAGTGCCCACGGCGAGTTTGGCTTCAAGGCTTTCTCGCACGAGCGTGCCGTGCTGAAGTCCGGCCCGGTGCTGATGGCCCGGATGTTCTTCCCGCCCTACACCGGCCTGAAGCAAAAGCTCATTCGCTGGACAGTGGATTCCCTGCGTCTGCCCTCGCTGTTCTGACCGATAATCCGCACGCCTGATCATCTCAGCCCGCCTCCATGGCGGGCTTTTTGCATGTCGCGAAGCTCGTGGATACCTTCATTCAACAACTGATCAACGGCCTGGTGCTGGGCAGCATGTATGCCCTGGTGGCCCTGGGCTACACCATGGTCTACGGGATCATCAACCTGATCAACTTCGCCCATGGCGAGGTGCTCATGGTGGGGGCCCTGGTGAGCTGGACGGTGGTGACCCACCTGGAGGGCAGCGGCCTGCCCGGCTGGGCCTTGCTGGCCTTGTCCCTGGTGGTGGCCATGCTGGCCTGCATGGCCTTGAACTACGTGATCGAAAAGCTGGCCTACCGGCCGCTGCGCAACGCACCGCGCCTGGCCCCGCTGATCACGGCCATGGGCATGTCCCTGCTGCTGCAGACCCTGGCCATGATCATCTGGAAGCCCGATTACAAGCCTTACCCCATCCTGCTGCCCGACGAGCCCTACGAGATCCTGGGCGCCACCATCAACATGGTGCAGATCCTGATCCTGGGCGTGACGGCCGTGACGCTGGCGGGCCTGATGTTCCTGATCAACGGCACGAAGCTGGGCCGGGCCATGCGTGCCACGGCCGAGAACCCGCGTGTGGCGCAGTTGATGGGCGTGCAGCCCGACAAAGTCATCTCGGCGACATTCATCATCGGTGCGGCCCTGGCGGCCCTGGCCGGTGTGATGTGGGCGGCCAACTATGGCTCGGTGCAGCACACCATGGGCTTCCTGCCGGGCCTCAAAGCCTTCACGGCGGCGGTGTTCGGCGGCATCGGCAACCTGGGCGGCGCGATGGTGGGCGGCGTGCTGCTGGGCGTCATCGAAGCCATGGGCGCAGGTTACATCGGCGACCTGACGGGTGGCGTGCTGGGCAGCAACTACCAGGACATCTTCGCTTTCACGGTGCTGATCCTGGTACTGACCTTGCGGCCGCAAGGCCTGCTGGGTGAGCGCGTGGCCGATCGGGCTTGAAGGGGCAGGGCGATGAAGAACCGTCTCCTCACCTTCCTGATCAGTGCCGTGGCCCTGGCCGTGCTGCCGCTGCTGCTGCAGGGCTTTGGCGAAGCCTGGGTGCGCATCGTCGACACAGCCTTGCTCTACATCCTGCTGGCCCTGGGCCTGAACATCGTGGTGGGCTTTGCCGGCCTGCTGGACCTGGGCTACATCGCCTTCTATGCCGTGGGCGCCTACATGTTCGCCTTGCTGGCCTCGCCGCACCTGAGCGAGAACATCCCGGCCATTGCCGCCATGTTCCCAGATGGACTGCACACGCCCATCTGGCTGGCCATCCCGATTGCAGCGGGCGTGTCTGCGCTGGCGGGCGTGTTGCTGGGCGCGCCCACGCTCAAGCTGCGTGGTGACTACCTGGCCATCGTCACCCTGGGTTTCGGCGAGATCATCCGCGTGTTTCTCAACAACCTGGATGCGCCCATCAACATCACCAACGGGCCCAAGGGCATCAACAGCATCGATGCCATCAGCGTGGGCGGTGTCAGCCTGGGGCAACCCTGGCATGTGGCTGGCCTGACCCTGCCGCCCGTCACGCTGCACTACTACCTGTTCCTGGTCATCGTGGTGGTGGCCGTGGTCATCTGCCTGCGCTTGCATGACTCGCGCCTGGGCCGGGCCTGGCTGGCCATCCGCGAAGACGAGATCGCGGCCAAGGCCATGGGCCTGAACACGCGCAACCTCAAGCTGCTGGCCTTCGGTCTGGGCGCCACTTTCGGTGGTGTCTCGGGTGTGCTGTTTGCCAGCTTCCAGGGCTTTGTCTCGCCTGAGTCCTTCAGCCTGCAGGAGTCGGTGATGGTCGTGGCCATGGTGGTGCTGGGCGGGCTGGGGCACATCCCGGGCGTGATCCTGGGCGCCTTCCTGCTGGCAGCATTGCCCGAAGTGCTGCGCCATGTCGCCGGGCCCTTGCAGGCCATGACGGGCGGGCGCCTGGATGCGGCCATCCTGCGGCAGTTGCTGGTGGCCCTGGCCATGATCGGCATCATGCTGCTGCGCCCGCGTGGCTTGTGGCCTTCGCCGCGCCATGAAGATCGCCTGATCCCCGATGAAGGCACGCAAGGAGGCCGCGCATGAGTACGCACATGGGCAGCACCTTGTTGAGCGTGGCGGGCGTGTCCAAACGCTTTGGTGGCGTGCAGGCCTTGAGTGAGGTGGGGCTGAGCATCACCGCCGGGCACGTGCATGGCCTGATTGGCCCCAATGGCGCGGGCAAGACGACCTTCTTCAATGTGATCACGGGCCTGGTGCCATCTGATCAAGGCCGCTTCGAGCTGGCTGGCAAGGCCTACAAGCCCACGGCCGTGCACAAGGTGGCGCGCGCGGGCATTGCCCGTACTTTTCAGAACATCCGCCTGTTTGCCGACATGACGGCGCTCGACAACGTCCGCGTGGGGCGCCATGTGCGCACGAAGGTGGGCTGGTGGCAAGCGCTGTTGCGCACCAAGGCCTTCACGCACGAAGAGGCCATGATCACGCGCGACGCCATGGCCTTGCTGGATTTTGTCGGCCTGTCGGGCAAGGGCAGCCAGACCGCGCGCACCCTGAGCTATGGCGACCAGCGCCGCCTGGAGATCGCGCGGGCACTGGCCACCGAGCCCAAGCTGCTGGCGCTGGACGAGCCTGCCGCCGGCATGAACGCCACCGAGAAGGTGCAACTGCGCGAGCTGATCGAGCGCATCCGCCAGCAAGGCCGGTCGGTGCTGCTGATCGAGCATGACGTGAAGCTGGTCATGGGCCTGTGTGACCACGTGACCGTGCTGGACCAGGGTAAGCTGATTGCCTCGGGCTCGCCTGCACAGGTGCAGCGTGATCCGGCCGTGATCGCCGCCTACCTGGGTGGCGCACACCAGCCTGCCCATTGACACCGCCGCGCATGAGCCCAAGCAACATGTCTCCCGTGAACACGACCTCATCGACCCCACTGCTGGCCGTGCGTGATCTCAGCGTGTCCTATGGCGGCATCAAGGCC
The DNA here is from genome assembly GCF_016195855.1 of Aquabacterium sp. Taxonomy (GTDB): domain Bacteria; phylum Pseudomonadota; class Gammaproteobacteria; order Burkholderiales; family Burkholderiaceae_C; genus Aquabacterium. The sequence goes on along the minus strand of NZ_JACPYU010000003.1, from coordinate 441,347 downwards.
GTCAAGCACCTGAGCATGGACTTGCATCAAGGTGAGCTGGTCAGCCTCATTGGGGCGAATGGGGCAGGCAAGACCACCACGCTCAAGGCCATCTGTGGCCTGCTGGCGCCGCAGTCCGGCGAGGTGCTGTTCGACGGGCGCAGCATCCAGGGGCAGGGCGCATGGACGCTGGTGTCGCAAGGCCTGGTCATGGTGCCCGAGGGGCGTGGCATCTTCACGCGCATGAGCATCGACGAGAACCTGCGCATGGGGGCTTACCTGCGCCATGACAAGGCCCAGATCGAAGCCGATATCGAGTCGGTCTACCAGCGCTTCCCTCGCCTGAAAGAGCGCCACAGGCAACTGGCCGGCACCTTGTCCGGTGGCGAGCAGCAGATGCTGGCGATGGGGCGAGCCTTGTTGGCCAAGCCCAGGCTGCTTCTGCTGGACGAGCCCTCCATGGGCCTGGCCCCCATCATGGTCGACAAGATCTTCGAGGTGGTGCGCGATGTGGCCCAGCAGGGCGTGACCGTGCTGCTGGTCGAGCAGAACGCGCACCGCGCGCTGGAGATGGCCGACCGCGCCTATGTGCTGGATTCGGGTGAGGTGGTCTTGTCAGGGCCTGCACGCGAGTTGCTGGGCAACCCGCAGGTGCAGGCGGCGTATCTGGGTGCTTGATCGAAGTGACTTTCAATTAAGCGGTCATTGAGGGTGTGTTACGCCTTGCCCTTGAGGCTATGGCGTAGCCGGTGTTCGCCAAGCCCCATTCAAAGTATTACTTAGCGAAGGATCTACGGGCATTGACGTTACAGAGACAGGATTAATGTTGAACGATGCCATTGCATTAACCAATGATGAAACTGAATAATCGCTTAGCATTCTGCCACTTGAGTCACGAATGAGCTCGATGTGGGCAGATGGTGAACTTTGCCAGTTGCGAATCACTGTTTGATCACTAGTTCCTAAAACGCTGATTATAAGATCTGTTGCGTTATATGTGCTGAACCACAGTTTGTTGTATGCAATGTCTGTAAATGTCAGAGAGTCTGAGCCCTCTGATTCTGTAATGGTGTCTATGTTGTTCCCGAGATTGAAATAATAACTGTCATTGCCTGCACCGCCGTATAAAGAGTCTACCCCCGTTCCACCATACAAGGCGTCGTTGCCGGCGTCGCCATAGAGGGTGTCATCCCCTTGATTGCCGTACAAGTAGTCGTCCTGATCGCCGCCATGGAGTTCATCATTTCCGTTCTCTCCTGTTAGCTGATCAATACCAAGCCCACCATACAGAGAATCGTTCCCATTGTTGCCGCCAATAACGTCAGCCCCCCCTTTGCCATCAAAATAATTTGGGCCTTCACTTCCGTAGTAAAAATCTTGATCTTCGGTGGCGGTGGTCATGAGGGCGATTTGATCGCGGTTTAGGTATTGGTATCCTGTTTTGGCTGAATTCAGTACTTTGATTGTTTCAACGCTATTTATCTTGAGGGAGTTCTTCGTTCCACTTGGCCAGAACTCGTAGTCTGTTTCAAAGAAATTGTCTAATACAACTCCTTCGGCGGGTTTTGATTTATTTGTGATCTCCAATTCTTTGGGGCTGCGGCGGTGAAACTCAATTTGGTCAATTGAGAGGTCGGCGAATGTTAATGTGTCTGAGCCTTGGCTATCTGATGAGGTGACTTCAGTTGTATAGTTGCCTTGCCCATAAATTTGGTACATACCAATGCCGAGGCTAAGTATTCGGTCATAGCCATCTCCATTGGAGTAAATGTACTCGTCATTGCCCAGTCCTCCGCTTAGCAAGTCATTGCCAGCCCCACCGATCAATACGTCATTTCCAACACCGCTGACGATGGTGTCATCTCCGCTGCCACCATTAAGGTTTTTGCTGTTTAGAGACGTGCCCCAGCGATCATTTGAAATGATCACATCATTTCCTTCGTCGCCATAAATAGTTGATGCTGCTGTTGTGCCAGTTGCAGGGTATGCAATAACTATAAAATCGTCTTCTGTCCCTCCGCGCACATTGCCGTTGCCTACAATTGTGTCGCGGCCACCCCCTCCATTAATTGAATCGAAGCCGCCGTCACCATCGAGCCAATCGTTTAAAGATGTGCCTGTATAACTTTCTGATGATGCCCATCCCATCCATTTAATGCTGCTATCTGGTCGTGTTGTTGTTGACGTGGCGTTGATGTCCGCAAGAGCAGATTCTCCTGATATTGTTTGGAGAATATTCCCAGATTTATCTATAATTTGAATTTGTTTGATGTTGGATGTTTTTCCATCCTGTGAGAACGAGTTTACATATGCGACGTCCATCAGGTTGGATGATTGGACAACTAGATCGTTTGTCTGTCTGGAAAAAGTGAGATGGTCAAGAGGGGATTGGGATGTGAATTGAATCGTGTTTCCGCTGTCTTGATCGAATATTTCATCTACGCCCGATACAGAGTAGGTGTCGAAGCCATATCCGCCATCAATTGTGTCATTACCTAGTCCACCAATAATAGTGTCGTCTCCAGCGTTGCCGATCAGGTAGTTGTTGAGGCTGTTTCCTTCTATGCGGTTGGCTATTTCATTGCCTCCTGCGTAGCTGAAATCACTTTCAGGTGAACTCATTGCGGCATTTTCGGAAATTTGAATATTTTCGACATTATCTGGAAGGGTATAGTTTCCCGCTAGAGATACGACGCTATCGGTTCCCATATTTTTGCTTTCGCTAATACGGTCCTGATCGTCAATAATATATAAATCATCACCGCTGCCACCCTCCATTTGATCCGAGCCTGCTCCGCCAATCATCGTGTCCGAGTCCACACCTCCCGAAAGTGTATCGTCACCTCCAGCTCCTATCAGCATATTCGAGCCACCTTGCGCATGAACTGCATCTGAGCCATCGCCTGCGACTATCCACGCGTTGGATTGATTGGTGCTTAGTACATCATTGCTAGCGGTGCCGCTTGTCCAGTTTGCGGAAAGTATGTAATCAAGAGATATGTTGTTTGCCTTCCCCATATCTATGGGGAATAGTGCTGTCCACAAAGGTTTTGTTGAACGTGTATACCACCCTTGAAGAGTGATGCTATCGCCTTGAGTGAATGAAATTTTTGCATCACTTGAAAGAGCTTGATGAGTAACTCGCAAGTCTTCGATGGTGTATGTGGAATCAAACGAGAGGATACTATTTTCGGTTTCTGGGATGGAGCCCCTGTGGTCTACAATCGTGTCTTGCCCAAAGCCTTTTTTGAAGGTAAATAAATCACGGCCGCCTCCACCTTCCAGTGTGTCGTTTCCCGAGCCGCCAATGATGACGTCGTTGCCTATATTGCCAGTTATTTTGTTTGAAGCGGCGTTGCCTTGAAGAGTTGATGGGTTTGTAGAGTCGAGAATTAGATTCTCTACATTCGTGGGAATGATATAAGATGCTCTGTTGCTGTAGTGAACAGTGTCTTCCCCGCTGTTCAAGTCTTCACGGATAGAGGGTGTATTGGGTGTGTTTATATAGTAAACATCATTGTCCAGGCCGCCAGCCAAAACATCTGCTGAATCGTCTGCAATAAGTGTATCGTTGCCTTCTAGGCCAAAAACTGTGTCCGATCCATTTCCTCCATCGATGTAATCGGAGCTACCTGTGCCAACGATGAGATCATTGCCAGTGCCTCCATTCACATTGATGGAGTTGAGGTTGTTTTTCAATCCACTTATTAAGTCGCTCAATTCAGTACCATATGTTGACCACCCCATGTTGGCCAACGTGGCTGTATTGACGCTGCCGTTGCTAAAATCAATTTGCTCAATTGGTTGGGGTAAACTTGAATTGTCAGTTGTGAATATGTTTTTTTCTAACGAGTTCCAGTTGAGAACGGTGACTGTTTCGCTTCCGACTTGAATGACGAGGCTATAAGCCTGTTGATTGGTGGCGCCGTTTAGTTGACCGACTGGTTTTACAGTGAATTTGGCATCTTCTCGTTTAGAGTCGCTGAATTCGAGAATATTGCCTTCTCCGGGTGAGTCTTGGACGGTGGTTGATATCCCGTCCCCGCGCTTAATGATGTATCGATCGGTGCCTGTTCCGCCCTGAAGAAGATCATTTCCACCTCCACCATATATGGAATCATTTCCTTGTCCACCTATGATGAGTTCATCCCTTGATGAGCCTACAACTGTGTCGTTTCCTGAATCTGCATCGATAACTTGGCGACCGTTTACCTTGATTGCATTGATCTTGGTGTTCCAGGTGACACTATCGATGCCTGTTGGAATGGGGGTGTCAGCGCTAACGATATAGTCGTCTGCTATAGTGCCCTTTTTCCAACTTGCAGAGTTCAGTACACTTTGCTTTCCTATTGCATATTGATCGGATTGGACGAAATTGTAGAAGCTTGGTGATTGATCGCTGTTGGAGATGGGGTATGCGTCTTGCCAGGAGGCGCTGGTAACTCCTTTGGTTAGTGCTGTATAGCTATAGGTATAAGGTAAGCCATTGATGGTGTGTAAATTAGAGAACGAGAGTATGGCAGTTTTGTTTGGATCAAGATTATCCACTCTTCCACTGCCTGGCCCTATTGTGAAAAACTGATACTTGCTGGGATCAAGGTAGAGGTTGGAGCCGCTACTTGCCCCACCAAATTCACGAATCACAGTATCTATTGGCGTCGGGGGGGACGTATGTCCAATAATATCTACCGAACCAATGATTGGGTCTGCACCGGATCGAATGACATTGTTGCTGACGAATAAAGGGCTGCCAGGCGATGGGATGTTGTTTATATTGCCAGTGAAGCCCCAATAAATGGGATTGTTGATTTTCTCAATGGTGAGGCCCTTGAATCGTATGATCTTTCCGTTCGGTAGGGTGGCATCTACTCCTTCCGAGTTCGATGAGAAAATCAATGAACTGAAATTCAGTCCAGTCCCTATAACCAAAATTCCTTCAGTATCGCTAGGCGAAAAGTCATTGATGATGACAGTAAACACTGATTGAGCATTTACCACGAAGAGGTCGGCGCCACCTCCGCCTGTTACTGTGTCGGCTCCCTCGTCTGCATACAGCAGATCACCACCTGTACCACCAATCAATGAATCACGCCCATGACCACCTGTCAGATGGCTGCCAGTCGCCGCTGCTATCAATGTGTCGTCGCCATCTCCACCGATTACACTTTCAATACCAGATTGAATGGTGATGGTTTTTCCTGCGACATTGCTTCCCGTTGCTGCGCTCAGGTCAAGCCTGATATTGCCGGTTACTGCTGCGGCGTTGAGTTCGTCTATGCCGCCATTTGGATCGCTGATGATCCAAGTCGGTGAGGCGGCATAGTCATCGGTTAGGAAGTATTGATTGTTAATAATCTTTTCTGCGCTTCCCAGGAGTTGTAGGGATGCAGAAACATTTGAAGTTGCATGCCCTATGGCTTTGTCTTGAATGATCAATTGCCATTGACCGTTGCCTTGTTTTTTTGCCTCTTCGCCTCTGAATTGGTTGCTGGTGATATCGAGACTTAATTGCGATGCATATCCATTTGTTGCTTGTTTCTCCGTGCCCTGATATGAGCCCGGCTGATTCAGCAAGATGGACTCCGTCCCGCTTGGGGATATCAGTTTGACAACCAGATCAGACCAACGGTCTTGAGTGATGTTCAAACTCACAACTGCTTGTTCGACACGCATGTTCTGGCCAATGCTGAACAGCAATGTTTGCTGCCCGAGGTCGGCGACGGAACTTGCGGTCTGGGCAGCGGTTGACTGCGTGTAAAGCGCACCCATACTTGTCCGCCAAGTCTCAGCTAAGCGTACCGCTGCGCGCGCATCGACCTCTCCAAACCCATAGTCTCGACTGAAGTTGAACCCGCCACCATTGATCGCGACGGCAGCATTGCCGGACCAACTGCTGGCTGATTTCAGTCTTGAGCGGTTTGCAGAAATTGCCAAAATCTCCTGAACATCTCTATAGCTGAGTTGCGGATTAGCTTCTAGCATGAGCGCGACTACGCCAGAAACTATTGGGGTCGCGAACGACGTGCCGAGCGAGGTGATTGACGCGGGTTGCAATGCGGAGCCATCAGCATTGATTAGGCTTTTACCTGTCGCGGTGATCTCCGACCCTGGTGCCGATATGAATACGTTGGCGCCAGGGGTGCTGAACTCCGCCGTTGTGACGGCTCCGGCGCCAAGGTCAGCTGGATAGTTGATTGCGCCAACCGTGATGGAATACGGATTGCTGGTCAATGATGTTAGCCCGGTATCTTCGCCAAGCTGCCGGGAGTTGCCGGAACCTATAACAACGATGCTCCCTTTCCCTCCGCGCCCGTGCGTTGCAGCGTCACGTATGGCACTTAGATCGTAGGACCTCGACAACTGATCTGGGAAGAAGTCGTCTGCCTGTCCCCAACTGTTGTTGACAACGTCGTATGAGGTCATGCTGCCAATCTGCTTGGCGTACCAAAAGGCATCGACTGTCGTACCGCCTCCAAGAGACACCGTGTTGAGTTGCGCGTTATACGCAACACCAACCCCGCCAATATCATTGCGAGCTGCGCCGATGATTGAGGCAACAAGCGTGGCGTGCTGGCTCTTAGTTAAATCCTTGCTAGCAAGGAAGGACGAGCCTGCATTCGGGGCCAAGTCAGGTGTACTGAGATCGGCGTACTCTGGACCTATTGCGTACTTGCCGCCGGGTTCCAGTACAAGCACAGACACGCCCTTGCCGGTGACTGTGGGCCAGACTTTGTCTGCTCCGACCTCATTGAGGTAATACTGTTTGACGTAGTCGGGATCTGATGGAGCAGTACTGGTTTTGAGATAGACCGTGCCTTTCATCTCAGCGAACGTGCCGGGAACATCTGTCTGTTCCAGCGTGATGGCTGCATTGCCTTTGCTGTCGGCAATCTTGTATTGGAATGAGGGTGTGCCCGCGAAACCCGCCGTAGGCGTGAAGACAACGTTGGTTCCGACAATCTTTACTTGACCACCAAAAGCGTTCAGTACCGAGGTGACATGCAACGCGTCACCTTGGAAGTCCAGATCATTGCCGATCAGCGTGGCGACGGGTATGACGTAGTTTCCGGAGGTGTCCGGGCTGACAACGAGTTGGTCGTTCGCCGTCAGGGGTTGATCGGTGCCCAAATTGACCGTTGCTTCGGTTCCCCCAAGGCTGAACGTTATTTTTTCAAAGTTGGTAATTTGTGCCGTGCCATCGGGGGACTCAGCTCTCAGGTCGATAAGTTTGTAGGTGTGCGCGTCAATCGTCTCGATCTTGTAGGAGTCCAGCGTGCCGTTGAGGTGGTAGATGTCGGTGCCGGATCCGCCGTCAACCATGTCATGGCCACCACCCGCGATGACGACGTCGTCATTGGCGCCGGCATCGATCCAGTCGTCACCCAACCCGCCTTCAATGACGTCGCCTCCAGCGCCGCCATAGAGAACGTCGCCGCCGCGTCCACCGCGAATCAGATCATCTCCAGCCCCACCGTCAATGTCATCGTCGCCATCCTGGCCTGACAGCACGTCGTCGGCTGTACCACCGATGATGATGTCCTTGCCAGATGCGCCTTCTATGAAGTAGTTGTCAGCTCCTCCGCCAATGAAGACATCGTTGCCATACCCACCGTAGACAATCTCCGTGTTCGTCTGGGCCAGGTTGAGCACTACGCCACGTTCATCGGCTACCACCACCGTGTCAATGCCTGTCCCACCGTCGATGTCGCGCATCTGGTCATCCGCGTCGATCACCAGAAGGTCTGCGCCGGCACCGCCCTTGAACGTGTCAGCTCCCGCGTTGCCGATGAGCCAGTTGCCTTCGGCCGTGCCCGTCAAGACGTCGTTGCCGTTGGCGCCAATGGCTTCAATGGCTTTGACCCCCGATGTGGCGTCGGCGCTGTTGAGGTCAATGGTGACACCTCTGCCATCCATGGCCATAAGTGCCGCCTGCGGGCTCGCTGAGCCGGACTGCACCAGCTTGACGATGGAGGCCGAACTTGTTGCAAGCGTGGTGGGCGCAGTGGATGTTGTGCTGGGGTCGGTTAGGGGGATATCCCAGAGCACGGACGTATGAGGCCGCATGGCCGTGGAGTCGGCGTAGGTGACGGTCAGGCCCTTGATTGCTGTATGGCCGGCAACGTTGCCGGAGACGGGGTGGAGCAGGTCAACGGATGCGATACCCAAGCTGGCCAGACTCTGACGCTCTTCGGCGCTGGCATAGCCATCCCAGTTGGTGTCGGACCACAGTTGCAGTTTGTTGAAGGCGGCATCGCGTGCATCCAGGATGCCATCGCCATTGCCGTCTTGGCCAAGCAGGTTCAAGGGCGCCCGGTCATTTGTCAGGTCCACCAGTTCGGTGCCGTTGTTGATGCGGCCGTTGCCGTCGAGGTCCATCACCAGCCAGGGGTCCGAGGGGGCACTGACGGGCAAGGCATCCATCACCCCATCGGCATTGGTATCGAAGGGGGCCAGAATGGGCGCGAACGCGATATCGGCAGCGCCGGTATCGAGGATCAGGGGGTCAGTGTAGGCGGTCTGCGGTGCTGAGCTGACCTGCTGAAGGGCCGCGCCCGTCTGGGTCTGGGTGTACTGGCCTTTGGTGACTCGCCAGGCGCCATCGGCATCCACTGTGACGTTTTGGGCAACCGTGGTCGTGTTGGCCAACATGGTGTACGAGCCTAGCGGCTTGCCGTTCTTGCCGATGACGGGATGGCCTGCATCGTCAACGAAGCTGACCACCTGATCGTAGGTGGGGGTGTAGCCCAGCACTTTGCCCTGGCCATCGTAGCGAACGATGGCCTCGAAGGTGGTGGACTTGTGCTCCTGTCCATCAGCTCCGGTGGTGATGAGGCTGAGCCATTCGGTTGTGGACGTCTTGTTGCCAACCAGATAGATGCCAGCGCCGGTATCGAATGCCTCGGTTGCGGATGTATTGGCCCGCCAGGTCTGGCGAATCTCGCTCATTTGCTGTTCAACAGAAGAAAGATTCTTGTTGCCGACGCGCTGGCCGTTGGTGGCCATGGCGCTGGGTGCGGCTTTGTCCAGGCCGTTGCCCTGCACATAGGACGAATCCATGGTGTAGCGGTAGCCTGAGCCGGCGCCCAGCAAGCCCGCTGAACCCAGGCTTGTTCCACTGGGCTTGAGCGTGGGGTCCGTGCTGAGGTCGAAGATCGAGGGATTCTTAGGCGATGTGATTGGCGAGGTTGACGACGTTTTGCCTTGCGTCCCGTCGAGCATTTGCTTGACCACCGATTCGGCAACCGAACCGGCAAGTGCCCCGGTGGCCACGGTGAGCACAGTCGCAGCGACCAAGCCTACGGCCGTCGCGGGTAGCAAGGCGACGAAGAAGCCCGCTGCGAAGGCCGACGCGGCGATACCGGTGGCCCAGCCGGCACCGATCTGAGTGGAACCATCGGCCAGGATTTTGGCACTCTTGGCAGTATCCCCTTGCGAATAGGCTTCTTCAGCGTTGTCGACCATGTCCGCGATGCGGTAGGCCGTAATGGCAATGCCCGCAACGCCGAGGACTTGGGTCGATCCTTTGGTCAGGGCCACTGCCTTGGCTCCGATACCCAGATTGCGCCAACCTTGCCCAAGCCTGGTGGCGGTATCGGCTGACATCGACAAGTTCAAGTCCACCGCAACGGAATTGACGTCCGTCGTCCCAATGGGAAGCGTGCTGCCCGAATAGCCGTTGCCAGACAAAAAGCCCGCCGTGTCGATCACGAGATTGCCGCCAAGGCTTGTGCCCCAACGCATGCCTTGCTGTAACTTGAACGAAGCAGCTGACACCGCGTCGTTGACCGCCTCCCACGAGCCCGTCTTGTCGTAGATGGCCTGATAGACCTCCTTGGGTACCGTGTTGATAGAGGTGATCTTCGGCTCAGCCATCGCCTTGATCAACTCGGTCTGGGCGAACACACGATCGGACTGGGAGGTGGCCGTGATGGTGCGCAAGTCTCCCCAGGCCGTTTCGCCAATCATGCGATCGGAGATGAAGTCATCTAGTGCCAGCAGATCGCCGACAGCATATTTGGAAGTGCGGGTACTGCCCGACCAGTCCCCGCGGAAAATGCGTGCCTGAACCTTGGCGCCAAGGTCCGTATCAGTTCCGCCCACGGCTTTTGCGACGGCATCCTCGAGTCCCGTTGAGTTGAGGAGTTCGCCAGCAGGCGTATCGCTGATAAAAAACAGCTTTCCACCACTGGCCTCGCTGATTGCCTTGGCCAACTGGAAGGAGGGCGTATCGCCCAGCATGCCACTATAGGCAATCGGCCTTGCGTCGGTAGCCCATGAGGCATCACTAGGACGTACGGCGAACTGTTGCACTTGGCTCTGAAGATCTCCAACGAAGGATCTCAGTTGGACGTCAGTCAGAGAGCTGGACCCGGTGATTCCATTGGCAGTGCGCCAGTTATTAACATAGTTGATGATGGTCAGTTCAGTCATGTCGCTCCCTTAATACGTTTTGATCTTTGGAAATGCAATCCGCAAACGGAGCAGCTGTCCCTTTCGGTGCAGCCAGTACGCCGTCAAAGCATCCTCAATGGCCTGCTTGATCTCGCCTTCATTGCCTTCAAGTAAGCGAGGCATGCGCATCGCGCTGATGTCGACATCGACATCAGCCTGGTCATCCTCCACGTGAGGCTGCTCGTACCCCTCGAAAGCTATGACTTGGTCTTGCCAAATCAGCGCGTAGTAGGTGGGAGGTGTCTCGGGCTCTCGGGGAAAAGATCCTCTTCCGCCCAGATCAAAGAACACGGAGCCATGTGTTCGATCAACGAATCGATACAGTGGTTTGCATAAGACCATCTGAGATTTCGATATCCAATTGGCCACTTCTTTTGATTGTTCTTCCGTCAACTGCTCAGGTTCGAATGACATAGGTTCCCTTGAATACTGGTGGTTATCTAAAGTTGGTTTGATCACGCCATCTGTCAGCCCGATCAGTTCACAGCCGTTACTCAGCTCACTTATGCAAAACACGTTCACCAGCACAGCTAGCGTTGTACTCCGCCGATTTGCTTGCAAGCTCTGCTGCGCGACCCTGAAAACCGCCGTTTCGCTCATTGAACTTGGCCACCATCTGGTTGGCGTGAGCCACGTCGTCGTTATGGCCATCAACAGCTTGACTGAACGCCTCCTGGTCATGCAGGAGCGCGGGCCTCAGGCCGTTGTGCTTGGCAACGTCTACGTTGTATGCCGCAACCAACTGGTTGGTTTTATCGATCTCTGGTTTGGTTTTCGATACGGCGTTTTTTCTCTTTTCTATTTCCAATATGCGACGTGCCAAGCCAGCACTGTCGGTTTGAAAAAGATCGATACGCTCTTGGAGGGCATGCTGCCTGGCTTCCAGCGAGCGAGAGTTTTGCGCCAACGCTTCATGAACCTTGACAAGATGGGCTTGCTCGTCTTCCAGTTGAGACTGCTCCTGCTTGAGTTCGTTGACTCCCCACTGCATGCCGACGTTCTGCCCCATGCACTGCTCGATATCGTCAATGGTGATGCCCGGCCCTTCACCTCCCTCTGGTCGCTTCCACCTTTTTGTAATCGAGGGCAGTCGGATTTCTAGCGGACGCAGTTGGTTTTGAGGTTCGTGCGGCTCAGCAAAGACTTGCGTCATGAACGCGAAAAGTGAGCAGGCGGCAAATAGCAAACGCATTGAATTTCCCATCCCTAGGCGGATACCTATCCGTTTTTTATGTGAACGATCAGGATAAACGTGGGGCCTTCTTGGTTGATGTCAATTCCGTGACTCGACCCTGTTTTCCCCCTCAGTGGGGAATCAAGCGATTGACCCACCCCGAATGGGCCGAGTGCAAGGTGTCTTTCTTTGTCTGAAACGTCGGCTTGACCAGAAGTAGGCCTGCCCCAAATGGCGGCAATTTGCCTGGTGGTGCGTTGAAGGTTCGCACTCTGCAAGCCGTGCCGGCCAACTCCCTCGACGATGTTGAAGTGCGTATCTGTTGAGGCTATCTATGACGGTGCGTACAAGTCCGCCACAAGGTGCTATGTCGCTGCTGGGCAACCCGTAGGTGCAGGCGGCTTATCTGGGCGTGTGAGCCCGATTGGCTTCACGCGCGAGCCGCATGGGCGCCATGCCCGCCGGCATCCGGCAGCGTGAAATAGAAGGTCGCCCCGCGGCCAGGTGCCCCGTCGGCCCACACCCGCCCACCATGGCGGCCAACGGCCCGCCTGACGATGCTCAGGCCCACGCCGTGCCCCGTGAACATGGCGCCATGCAGGCGCACAAAGGGTTTGAAAAGCTTGTCCGATGCGTCGGGCTCGAACCCGGGGCCGTTGTCCCTGACGTAGATGGTGATGTCGTCGCCCGTCTGGGCTTGCGTGCCGATCTCGATGCAGGCCGCCTGACTTTGCGCCGTGAACTTCACCGCATTGCCAATCAGGTTGACGAACACCGGCCGCAGCAGATCGGGGTCGGCCTGGACCGAAGGCAAGGTGTGCATGATGATCTGCGGCATGGTGCGCCCGGTGTCGGACATCGCGATCTGCTCGATGACCTCCTTGACCATGGCCTCCAGCGCGACCGATGTGCGCTTGAGGTCGGCCTCGCCGACGCGGGCCAGCAGCAACAGGCTGTTGAGCATGTCGGTCGTGGCGCTGGACTGTTTGGCGATCACGGGCAGGAACTTGCGTGCCAGCGAGTTGTCACCGCGCTCCAGGGCGTCGGCGGCCAGTTGCGCCAGGCTGCCAATGCCGGTCAGAGGCCCCCGCAGGTCATGGGAGACGGTGCGGTTGAAGCTCTCCAGGCCGCTGACCATGTCTTGCAGATCGGCCGTGCGTTCTGCCACGCGGTGCTCCAGTTCCTCATTGAGTGCAGTGATCTCGGCACGCTTGGCCTCGCCATCGGCGATGCGCTCCTGGATGGATTGCGCCATCTTGTTGAACAGCTTGCTCAGGAAGGTGATCTCGTCGTCGCCATCCACCTTGGCCCGCACGGTCAGGCTGCCTTGCGCGAAGGCCTTGGCGGCGGCAAACAGCCGGGTGATGCGTCGGTTGACGTTGATGCCGACAACGAGGATCAACGCGATGAACAGGACCAGCGCCACCAGCAGCCCGATCACGTTCTGAGTCACGACCTTGTTGAGCGTGCTCTTGTACAGGGTGGTGGACAAGCCGTAGTGCAGGCTGCCGACTCTGCCCGCATCCAGCAAGATGCGCTGGCTGGCGTGGACGACGCCGGTGTTGATTTCATCTTCCAGCGGGCGGCTGGTATCGGGCAAGGGCAGGGGGGCGCCGGGCGTGTGCAGGATGACGCGCTGGTTCTCGTCCAGCAGGGCCACATACACGATGCGGGTGTCGGCTTCACCGTTGACCAGTTCGTCCACATAGGCCTGAATGGCGCTCAAGCCACGCGTGCTGGTGTGGGGGGCAATGGCCAGGTTCAGGGCCTCGGCAGTCTGCCGGATGGACACCCGCATGTTGTCCACCGAGATCTGGTGCAGCGCACGGGCCGTGTTCCACAGCATGCCCAGAAAAAGCAGCAGCACGATGAACGTGCTGGCCACCAGAAGGCGAAATCGCAGCGATTTGAAGAAGTGCGACATGGGTGCTGCTGGCACCGATGATCAATCTCCCGCGACGGTGGCCGCGGGGTCGGTGCATGTTACTGAGTGTAGGGGGCGGGCTGATTGGCCACAAGATCGGGTATTTACCCTGAGCCCTGCCTGCCCCGCTGCAGTCTGTGCACTATTTGACCGGCTGGCGGCCAGTGTGTAACGGCACGCGATTACAGCGCCGCCACGATCTTCGTTGCCAGCGCCTTGAGGTGGTTCTGGTCGGCCATCACGGTGGCGTGCGGGCGGCGCAGGTCAGCGATCGAGCCGGGGATCACATGGATGTGAAAGTGCGGCACGGTCTGGCCGGCACCCGGGCCATTGAGCTGCATCAGCACCACGCCATCGGCACCCAGGCCCTTCTTCTGGGCGTCACCGATCTTGCGCACGGTGCTCATGCAGGCTTGCGCCGCAGCGTCGGACAAGTCGAACAAGGTCTCAGCCGGCTCCTTGGGGATCACCAGTGCGTGGCCATCCGTCTGCGGCATGATGTCCATGAAGGCCAGCGTGTGCGCGTCTTCATACAGCTTGATGCAGGGGATCTCGCCGCGCAGGATCTTGGCGAAGATGTTGTTGTTGTCGTAGCTCATGGTGGGCTCCTTGTATGGGGCGATCATGGGGGCGATCGTGGATGCAATCGTGGGCGGGCTGGTGTGATCAGCCGCCGTGTTTGTCGGCTTCGCTGGTGAAGGCGTCGGCGTAGAAATACTCTTCGGGCAGGCCGGCTTGCGCGATGAAGTCTGCCCGGGCCGATGACACCATGATGGGCGCACCGCAGGCATACACCTCATGGCCGGACAGGTCGGGCAGGTCGGCCAGCACGGCCTGATGGACCAGCCCCGTGCGGCCATGCCATAGGTCTTCAGGCTTGGCTTCGGACAGCACAGGCACATAACGCAACCAGGGCAGCTCGGCCATCTGCTGTTCGGCCCATTCGTGCATATACAGGTCGACCTTGCTGCGGCAGCCCCAGTAGAGCACGGTGGGGCGCGTGAGGCCGGCGTGGCGCATGTGCTCGATGATGGCCTTGACCGGCGCAAAGCCCGTGCCCGAAGCCAGCAACACAACGGGACGCTCGGAGTCGTCGCGCAGGAAGAAGGTGCCAAAGGGCCCCTCCACACGCAGGATGTCCTTTTCCTTCATCGCACCGAAGACGTGGTCGGTGAACAGGCCGCCGGGCATGTGCCGGATGTGCAGCTCCAGGCCGTTGATGCCCGCCTCCTTGACGACTTCCGGCGAGTTGGCCATCGAGTAGCTGCGGCGGTGGCCGTCCTTGAGCACGAACTCGATGTACTGGCCGGCGCGGAAACCGAAGTTGTGCGTGGCAGGCAACTGCAGGCGCAACACCATCACATCGGGTGCGGCACGGCGCAGGCTGGTCACCCGCGTGGGCATCTTCACGACGGGGTGGTCACCGATGCCCACCACCTGCCGGGCCTCGATGACCAGATCGGTCTGGGGCGTGGCGCAGCAGGTGAGCATGTAGCCCGCGTCCTCTTCCGCCGCGCTCAAGGCCTTGGCCTGGTGCGCCCCGTGGATCACGCGGCCCTCGATCAGCTTGCACTTGCACGAGCCGCAGGCGCCGTCCTTGCAGCCATAGGGCAGGCCGATGCCGGCGTTGATGGCGGCACTCAGTACCGTTTCGTCCCGCTGCATGGTGAAGGCACGGCCGCTGGGCGCGATGGAGACGGAAAAGCTCATGAACACAAACCTCGATCTAGAAGGGCCTCAGAATCACGGGGTCGATTTTCGCTCAGTCTTGATCCACCCCCGCCATGTTCTATCCGCAACCCGCACGCCATACCCGGTTTCGTCAAACACGTGTGCTGATCGTGGGCTGTGGGGACGTGGGCAGCCGCGCCGCGCGCCTGCTCTTGCCGCGCTGCCGGGTGCTGGCCTTGACCTCGCAGGCGGACAAGGCCGGGGCCTTGCGGCAGGCGGGCATCGTGCCCCTGGTTGGCAACCTGGATGACTCCTCCACCCTGGCGCGGTTGGCCGGGCTGGCGAAGCGGGTGTTGCACCTGGCGCCGCCTCCAGGCCATGGCGCCACCGACCCCCGTACCGCCCAGCTGCTCGCGGCACTGGCGCGGCGTGGCGGCGTGGCATCGTTCGTTTACGGCAGCACCACGGGTGTCTATGGTGATGCCCGGGGTGCCTTGTTTGACGAGACCCGCACCGTGGCACCGGCCACCGACCGCGGCCGGCGGCGTGTGGACGCGGAGGCGCGCGTGCGGTGGTGGGGGCGCAGGCAGGCGCTTCAGTCCGGCACGCGGGCCAGCATCCTGCGCATTCCCGGCATCTACGCGCTGGACCGCGAAGGCGGCGACCCGCGTGAGCGTGTGCGCAAAGGCAGCCCTGTGCTGACGCAGGCTGATGACGTCTACACCAACCACATCCACGCCGATGATTTGGCGCGCGCCTGTGTGGCAGCGCTGTGGCGTGGCCGGCCCGGCCGCGTGGTGCATGCCTGCGACGACACGGACATGCGCATGGGCGATTACTTCGACTGGGTGGCCGACCACTTTGGCTTGCCCAGGCCGCCTCGCATGAGCCACGCCGAGGCCGCCACCACCTTGAGCCCCATGCAGCTGTCGTTCATGAGCGAGTCGCGGCGCCTGATGAACCAGCGGCTCAAGACCGAGTTGCGCTTGCAGCTGCGTTACCCCTCGATACAGAACGGCCTGGCTTGAGGCCTGGCCGCGACAGGCGATGCCCCCTGTTCGGGGCCTTCTCCCTCTCATAGGGGTGTGGCCTGCCCAGGTTGAATGAAGCGCCGGTGCTATCTTCGCGGGTTTCACCATTCAATATTCAACAAGGGTTTGACCATGTCTATCCGTCGTGCCGTGGCCGCTGCCAGCGTGGCCTTGATTGCAATCCTGTCTGCCAATGCGGCGTACGCGTATGACCAGGTGGTCGTGTTTGGCGACAGCCTGTCAGACAATGGCAACCTGGCCCAGAAGTTCGGTGGTGCCGTGCCTGCCGCGCCTTACGACAATGGCCATTTCACCAATGGCGCGGTGGCGGTCGAGGTGATGGCCGCCAAGCTGGGTGTGCCGCTGGTGGACTATGCCTACGGTGGCGCGCTGACGGGCACGGGCAACCAGTTCCAGACTCAGAACCCGCTGGTGGCCAATACCGGCATGCTCAGCCAGGTCAACAACTATGTGGCGGGTGGCTCGGCCAACGCCAACTCGCTGTATGTGGTCTGGGGCGGCGGCAATGATTTCCTGGCCGCGATCGCCACGAACAATTTCTCGAACATGTCGTCCGTGGTGACGACGGCTGTGACCAACCTGGTGACCGAAGTGGGTACCCTGTACGGTGCAGGCGCCCGTGACTTCCTGGTGCCCTTGCTGCCTGATCTGGCCACCACCTTCTACGGCACCTCGGGTGCCATCCCCGCCAGCTTGCTGACGTCGCTGTCCACCAGCTTCAACGGCGCGCTGACCGCGCAGCTGAACAACCTGCAGGCCCACAGTGCGGGCATGAACCTGAGCATCTTCGACACGCCTACCGTGCTGGCGGGCGTGCGGGCTGGTCTGGCTGCTTCGGGCGGCAACGTGACCGACCGTTGCTGGACGGGCGACTATACCGGCGCCAACAGCACGGCACCGGTCTGCGCCAACCCTGATCAGTACTACCTGTTCGACAAGGTGCATCCAACCGCTTATGTGCACGACGCCGTGGGCACGGCCATGGCCACCGCCATGACATCTGCCGTGCCGGAGCCCATGACCAGTGGCCTGATGATGGTGGGCCTGGTGTTCACCGGCCTGGCTGTGCGTCGCGCACGTGGCTGATCGGCATCTGAGCTGATGGGCTGAACACGCAGCCTCGTGCTGCGCTCGGCTTCAAGCGCCTGCCAGGGCTTTGCTCAGGCGGGCGCTGCTGTTTTGGGCTTGAACTTGCACCATGCGCTGACACTGCACTCCCAGCAGCGTGGCTTGCGCGCCTGGCATATATAGCGCCCGTGCAGGATCAGCCAGTGGTGGGCGTGCAGTTTGAACTCGGCCGGGATGCGTTTGAGCAGCTTGTGTTCCACCTCAAGCGGCGTCTTGCCAGGCGCCAGGCCGGTGCGGTTGCCCACGCGGAAGATGTGCGTGTCCACCGCCATGGTGGGCTCGCCAAAGGCCACATTGAGCACCACATTGGCCGTCTTGCGGCCCACGCCGGGCAAGGCCTCCAGGGCCTCGCGGGTGCGGGGGACTTCACCGCCATGCAAGTCGATCAGCATGCGGCAGGTCTCCATCAGGTGCTTGGCCTTGCTCTTGTACAGCCCGATGGTCTTGATGTAGTTGCACAGCCCGTCGATGCCCAGGTC
Source organism: Aquabacterium sp. (assembly GCF_016195855.1). GTDB lineage: Bacteria > Pseudomonadota > Gammaproteobacteria > Burkholderiales > Burkholderiaceae_C > Aquabacterium. The sequence goes on along the minus strand of NZ_JACPYU010000003.1, from coordinate 423,488 downwards.
CAGGATCTGCTGCGGCGTGTTGGCCACGGGGAAGAGCTTGGCTGTCGCCTTGTTCACGCCCACGTCGGTGGCCTGGGCTGACAGCAACACGGCCGTGAGCAGCTCGAAGGGCGTGCTGTAGGCCAGTTCGGTTTCAGGGTGCGGGTTGGCTGCTTGCAGGGTCTCGAAAAAGGCCTGGATGTCGGCCGGCTTCATCAAGGTGCTCATGGCTTGGGCGGGGGCGCCAATGGCTTGAGGTCACCGCAGTCTGCGCCCAGCCATTTGGCATGGTGCTTCATGGTCACGGTTTGCGGCTGGCCATTGCGTTGCGTTGTGATGCGGATGTCGCTGTTGTAGGACGTGCTGTCCGTGAAGGTGGTGCTGCCTTCGCCTTCGCTGGGCGGCTGCGTGCAGGTGAACTTCCAGCTCCAGGTGTTGCCGGTGTGGCTCATCGAGGTGTTCTTGCAGCTGCCTTCGGTTTTCTGCCAGCGGTTTTGCTCCAGCATCTCTTTGCTCATGCACATGCGGATCGCCATGTTGCCGCCGCCAGGGGCCATCTGCACGCCTTTGGCCTTCATCTGGGCTTCCATCTGGGCACGCATGTCAGGTGGCATGCGCTTCATCTGCTCGGCCAGTTGCGCCGACATGTCGGGCAGGGGCTTGCCGTTGAGTTGCTGCGAATCAGCCGTGACTTGCCACAGGCCAGGCTTGATGGGCGGCGTGTCGGCCGCCTGGGCGCTCGTGACGAGCACACCGGCCAGCGTCAGTGAAACCGCGAGGTGGGATGCCATGAAGGATGAGGCTCTGGGCGTGCGCATGGTTGCTCCTGGGCTTGGTCAGGAGAAAGATCATGACACAAGGCCCGCGCCTCGCATCAAATCAGCGACGCCCTGCGCGCGTAGCACCAATGGCAAGCAGGCCTATCAGTGCCATGGCGAAGATGCCAGGTTCCGGAACGGGCGAGGCTTGTACCGTCAACCCTTCGAAGAACACCGAGTTGTTGTAGAAGGGGGTGTTGGCCGTATTGAGCGGGTCGCTGATGCGCACGAAGTCCAGGGCCAGTCGGCCGGTCAGCGTGGGCAATGCGGCGGGCAGGTCCGTGCTGGCAAGGAAATCAGTCGCGCCACCCAGGCCGCTGACCCAGAACAGCCGGACGTTGACGAGGCGGTAGTCGCCGATGTCGAAGCCGGCAAGCTGGCGAGGATAGTCCGTTGGCAGAGTGTTTGAACCCGCTTTGGGGGTGGGGTCCGCCGCGAGCATCAGCGCATCCCTGAAGGGCGATGGGGCCGGAAGATCGTTGGAGACGCTGACTGCGCCGATCACATCCGAGAAAGCATGGCCCGCCACGCTGCCGCTGATGGGTGACAGCGCGCGCGGTGTCAGGGCGTTACCGACGTAGATGGAGGCATCGCCTTCGAACCCCAGTGCACCCGAGTTACCGAAATAGGGGGCCGCAGCGTCGTAGGTAAATTGACCACTGACCTGACTACCTCCGCCCAGCAGGGCGACGACATCTGCATTGCCATGGGGTGAGGCATTGGTCGAGAAGGTGTAGTTGACCGGCGATGCCAGGGCGGCCAATGGGGCCGCTACCAATGTGGCAAGAACGCTGGCGCGAACAAGTGATTTGTTTTTCATTGAAGTCCCTGGTTATGGCGAGCCGCTGCAGTTTCAAATTTCAGTTGGCACAGGTCAATCCCGTGCTCTGGTGCCTCGTCGTGTCAGATCAACACGACGGCGTCGGGCAACTCATTGGGATTGGGGTGGCCGGCCAGCGGGAAGTGCTGGCGCAGCAGGTCGCTCACGGCGGTGATGGCCTGGATCAGCCCCGCCTCGTACTGGCCATTCTGCAACGAGGCCGCGAGTTGCTGGGTGATGCCTTGCCACACCGCGTCGTTGGTGCGGATGTGCAGGCCGCGGTCGGCCAGGATCTCGATGCGCCGCTCGGCCAGCAGCAGGTAGATGAGCACGCCGTTGTTGTGTTCGGTGTCCCACACCTTCAACTGGCTGAACAGCTCGATGGCGCGCGCGCGGGACGAGACGCCGCGCCACAGGGCTGACGCACTGAGCCCGGCCTCGACGCAGACGCGCAACTCGCCCATGTGGCGGGCTTCGCTGTCCAGCACGGCCTGCTCCAGCCGCGCCAGCCCGGCTGCGCCCAGCAGGCGTCGGGCGTCTGCCGCGTCCAGCCAGATGTGGCGTGCCCAGCGTGCAAGTGTGTTCATGTCTGCCGCCTCACCAGTTGCCGGAGGCGCCGCCGCCACCAAAGTCGCCACCACCCCCGGACGACCGGCCGCCGCCGCTGCTGCCTCCGCCGCCCCAGCCGCCACCCATCGGCGGCCCACCCCAGCCGCCAGGGCCACCGCGCCCGCCCGAGCCAAAGGCCAGCGCGAAGAGCGAAGCGGCGACCCAGGCCGCCAGGGCAATGAACAGGCTGGTGGTGACCAGCCAGACCAGCCCGCCGGTGACCAGGCCTGTGGCCAAGGCGCCGCCCTTGCGGCCCAGGATGCTGCTGAGCACGCCGAACACGATGGGGATACCGATCAGGCCGAAGACCAGCAGGTCATTGAACTGAAAGCCCTCGTTGCGGCTGTGTGACCTGGCCGGTTGGGGATCGGGCAGCGGCAGGTTCTCGCCCTGGATGCGGGCGATCAACTGGTCAACACCCTGGTTGAGGCCGCCGGCATAGTCACCCGCCTTGAAGGCTGGCTTGATGGCCCGCTCGATGATCTGGCTGGCTGCCAGGTCGGGTACGGCGCCCTCCAGGGACTTGGCCACTTCGATGCGGATGCGCCGGTCCTGTTTGGCCACGACGATCAGCAGGCCATCGCCGACCTCACGGCGGCCGATCTTCCAGCTGTCACCCACTCGCTGCGCATAGGCGGCGATGTCCTCGGGCAGGGTGCTGGGGAGCATCAGCACGACCATCTGCGTGCCGTGCGCCTGCTCGAAGGCCATGAGCTTGCGCTCCAGCACCTGTTGCTGTTCGGGGCTGAGGGTCTGGCTCTGGTCGATCACGTGGCCGCTCAATGGCGGCACGGGCAGCACGTCGCCTGTGTTGTCTGCCGCCCAGGTGGCCGCCGGGGACAGCGATAACAGGCAGGCAAGGAGGCAGGCGAAGCCCCAGGTGCTCAAGCGGGTGCGCAAGCACAGCCATGCCGAAGGCCAGGCCCTGCGCCCTGCGGCGTGGTCTGGCTTGAGCCCTGCGGTGCGGGTGTGCACGCGGCGGCCTTACTTCTTGTTGAAGTCCACAGCGGGCGGCGTCGAGATCTGGGCTTCGTTCTGCACCGTGAAGCTGGGCTTGACCTGGTAGCTGAAGACCATGGCCGTCAGGTTGGAGGGGAAGCTGCGTGCCAGCACGTTGTAGTCCTGCACCGATTTGATGTAGCGGTTGCGCGCCACGGTGATGCGGTTCTCGGTGCCCTCCAGTTGCACGCGCAGATCCTGGAAGCCCTGGTTGGCTTTGAGGCTGGGGTAGTTCTCGCTGACCACGAGCAGGCGGGACAGGGCGCCAGACAGCTCACCCTGGGCCTGCTGGAACTTGTTGAAGGCCTCGGGGTTGTTGATCAGCTCGGGCGTGGCCTGGATGCTGGTGGCCTTGGCGCGGGCCTCGACCACCTTGGTCAGCGTGTCCTGCTCGAAGGCGGCTTCGCCCTTGACGGTGGCCACGATGTTGGGGATGAGGTCCGTGCGGCGCTGGTACTGGTTGAGCACCTCGGACCAGGCCGATTTGGTCTGTTCGTCCAGGCGCTGGAAGTCGTTGTAGCCGCAACCGGTCAGCGACAGGGCCAGCAGGGCGGCACTCACGGGGGCGGCCAGGCGACGAAGCAGGGAGATCAAGGTGGCAGTCATCGGTAACCTTTCAAGCGATTTGGGCGAGACCGTTCATGTGTGCAAGCTTAGGTCATTTTGGGGGCTGGCCAGCCAAGGGTAGGTGGCCAGGGAGTCGACCACAGCCTGCTGGGCCTGGGTGACGGGGCGTTCGGCCTGGAGCAGCACGTTCACCTCGCGTTCGATGGCGCAATCGGCCGTGTAGACAAAGGCCAGGCCGGCTTCGCGCGCAATCGACTCGGGCATGAAGGCGATGCCCAGGTTGGCGCGCACCATGGCCTGTATCCAGTCCTCGCGCGGTGATTGTTGCACCACGTCCAGCGCCACATCGCGATCGCGCAAGAGGCGGTCGATGTAGTTGGAGAACTCGCAGTGGATGCGTTCGCAGTAGTGCTCGCGGTGGAGCTCGCTCATGTCGACCTGCTGGCGGCCGTTGAAACGGTGGTCGTTGCCGATGGCCACCACATAGTGCTCGCGGAACAGCGGCCGGGCGGTGAAGCGCTTGGGCGTCTCGTAAGGCGAGCACATCACGCCCAGGTCGATGTCGCTGCGGTCCAGGGCATCGGTGAGCGCTTCGAGGTTGCCCTCGCGAAAGCTCATGTCGATGGACAAGGGGCCATCCTGGCACTTGGCAAAGCCGGGCAGGATCATGTCGAAGTCGATGGTGCACATGACCCCGATGCGCACCAGCTCCTTTTGCTCGCGCGACAGCCGGCGGGCCTGCTCCCGGGTCTGGTTGGCGGTGTCGAAGATCTGGCGGAAGTTGGGCAGCACGGCGCGCCCCAGATCGGTGAGCGCCACGGCGTTGCGCGTGCGGTCGAACAGACGCCCGCCCATGGCTTCTTCCAGCCGCTGGATGGCCTTGGTCAGTGCAGGCTGAGACACGAAGCAGCGCTCCGATGCCCGCGTGAAGTTCAGGGCATCGGCCACTGCCAGGAAATAGCGAATCTGATAGAGCTCCACGTGGCCATCCTTCCCGAGTCATAACCGTTGTGCATCGCATCATGAATTCATCCCATTTCACGCGCAAGACCTGACTGCCTACGCTGGCCCCCATTCAAGGCCAAACCGGCCAATTTGGGGGCAGCAATGCAAGACAGGTCAATCGTGGTGGTGGGCGGTGGTTTCGCTGGAACCACTTTGGTGCGCGAGCTGGAGCGGCGCCTGCCTGAGGGCTGGCAACTGGTGCTGATCAGCGAGGAGAGTTACACCACCTTCAATCCCATGCTGCCAGAGGTGGTGGGCGCGGCGGTGTTCCCCGAGCATGTGATCGCGCCGCTGCGGGCCATGCTGACGCGCACGCGCTTCATCATGGGCCGCCTGACCTGTGTGGACCGTGCGCACAAGCGCCTGAGTTGCACAACGCTGACGGGCGAGCTGCACCTGACGTACGAACACCTCGTGCTGGCCTTCGGCCTGCGGGCCCACATCGACATCCTGCCAGGCATGGCCGAGCATGGCCTGCCGCTCAAGCTGGTGGGCGATGCCATGCACATCCGCAACAAGGTGTTGCAAAGGATGGCCAGCATCGAGTTGTGCCCCGGGGGCGGGCCAGCGCGGCGCGAGCATGGTCACATCGTGGTGGTGGGTGGGGGCTTCTCCGGCGTGGAGGTGGCCGGCGCGCTGGCGGACTTCATGCACGATGCCCGCCGCTACTACCCCGGCATCCGCGATGGCGAGCTGGCCATCACCTTGCTGCATGACGGCGACCGGCTTTTGCCCGAGTTGCCTGCGCCGCTGGGCCTGGCTGCGGCGCGCTCGCTGCGCAAGCGGGGCGTGGTGGTGCGTCTGGGGGCCAAGGCCGCCCAGGTCAGCGACCGTGAGGTCGTGCTGGCAGACGGGCAGCGCCTGGCGGCGCGCACCGTGATCTGCACGGTGGGCACGCGCGCCAACCCGGTGGTGGCGCAACTGGGCTTGCCCCTCATGCGCGGGCGCATCCAGACCCTGCCCGATTGCGCTGTGGATGCAGCACGTGACCTGTGGGCCCTGGGGGATTGCGCGGCGGTACCGAATGCCGATCAGGGCGGCATGTCACCGCCCACGGCGCAGTTCGCCGTGGCGCAGGCGAAGCAACTGGCCCACAACCTGGTGGCCCATGTGCAGGGCCAGGCGACACGGCCCTTCGCCTACCGCTCCAAAGGAATGATGGCCACGACCGGGCTCCACAAGGGCGTGGCCGAGCTGTTCGGGCTGCACCTCAGTGGCTTGCCGGCGTGGCTGCTCTGGCGGGCCTATTACCTCTCGCGCATGCCCACCTTCGGGCGAAAGCTGCGCATCTGGGTCGAGTGGACCTGGAGCCTGTTCTTTCCCACCGATATCACCCACCTGCGCTTCACGCGCACCCATGAAGTCGATTCGACGCCACGCTAGGAGATCAACCATGTTGAAAGACCGTTCTGTCATTGTCACCGGCTCCACCTCGGGCATCGGCCTGGGCATCGCCAGGGCTTTTGCGGCACAAGGCACCCATGTGGTGCTCAATGGATTTGGCAAGGCCGAGGAGATCGAGCAGATCCGTGCCGAGATAGCCCGCACTCATGGCGTCAAGGTCCTGTACGACCCGGCCGACATGAGCAAGCCCGAGCAGGTGCGTGGCCTGGCCCGTCTGACCGCCGAGGTCTTCGGGCATGTGGACATCATCGTCAACAACGCGGGTGTGCAGCACGTGGCCCCCATCGAGTCCTTCCCCGACGAGAAGTGGGACGCCATCGTGGCGATCAACCTGTCCTCGGCCTACCACCTGATCAAGGCGGTGGTGCCGGGCATGAAGGCGCGGGGCTTTGGCCGCATCATCAATGTGGCGTCGGCCCATGGCCTGACGGCCTCGCCTTTCAAGTCGGCTTATGTGGCGGCCAAGCATGGCCTCATCGGCCTGTCCAAGACCGTGGCCCTTGAGGTGGCCAACGATGGCATCACCTGCAACACCATCTGCCCGGGCTATGTCAAAACCCCGCTGGTAGAGCAGCAGATTGCCGACCAGGCCAAGGCGCACGGGATCTCGCCCGAGCAAGTGGTGCGCGATGTGATGCTGTCCCACCAGGCGCGCAAGGCCTTTGTGCAGGTGGAGGAGCTGGCCGCGCTGGCGGTGTTCCTCGCCACCGACCAGGCGGCATCCATGACCGGTTCGGCCATCGCCATGGATGGCGGCTGGACCTTGCACTGAGGGCGCGGCCATGTTGAACGATTTCACCGAGCAGGTCGCGGCACTGCGCCCTCAACTGATTGGCCTGGCGCGCCGCAAACTGCGCAACGACGCCTGGGCGGAAGACGCCGTCTCGGAGACCATCCTGGCGGCACTGGAGCGGCCAGGCGCTTTTGCGGGGCGCTCGCAATTGCGCACCTGGTTGATCGGCGTGCTCAAGCACAAGCTGGTGGACCAGTTGCGCCGCCAGGCGCCGGCCTGGCATGTCCATTTGCTGCAGGATGAGGACGAGGATGGCAGCGAGGCGGGCCCTTTGCCAGGACACGCCGCCATCGAATGGCGTGACCCCGCGGCCTGCGTGCATGAAAAGCAGATGCTGATCCAGTTCGACACCTGCTTGCGCACGCTGCCAGAGCAGCAGGCCAGGGCTTTTGTGCTGCGGGATTGCATGGAGCTCGATACCCAGGAAGTGTGTGAGGCGTTGGGCATCAGTGCGAGCCATCTGTCGGTGGTGCTTTACCGTGTGAGACGGCGTTTGCGCGAAGTGGTCGCGACCAACTGATTCATCTAAACAGGAGAAGCCGTGATGGCCAAAGCAGAAACCGCAAGCCGCGCCCCCTCCACGTCATCGGTGCCTCAGGCCTTGCCCGGCCAGGTGGTGCTGGTGCTGCAGGGTGGTGGGGCGCTGGGTGCCTACCAACTGGGCGTCTACCAGGCCATGCACGAGGCGGGCATCGAGCCCGATTGGGTGGTGGGCACCTCCATTGGCGCCATCAACGGGGCCCTCATCGCGGGCAACCCGCCAGCGCAGCGCATGGCGCGTCTGCACGCGTTCTGGGACCGCATGGAAATCAAGGGGTCGGCCTGGTTTGCGTCTCATGCAGGGGCGGGGTTGGACCTGATGGGGCAGGCCTTGAGCAATCTGCACACGATCAGCGGTGGCTTGCCCGGCTTCTTCCGGCCCAGCCTGGCTGGCTTGATGGGGGCGCATGCCCCTACGGGCATCGAGCATGCGGCCTACTACAGCACGGCGCCGCTGCGCGAGACGCTGGCCGACCTGATCGATCTGGACTACCTCCACAGCCAGCGCACGCGCCTGACGGTGGGGGCCGTCAATGCCCGAACGGGCGCCATGACCTATTTCGACAGCCGGCAGCAGCCTTTGCAGCTGGACCACGTGATGGCCTCCGGTGCCCTGCCGCCGGCCTTTCCGGCCGTGCGCATCGACGGGGATCCGTATTGGGATGGCGGCATCTACTCCAACACCCCCACCGAGGTGGTGCTGGACGACAACCCTCGCCGTGATTCGGTCATCTTCTCGGTGCAGTTGTGGAACCCGCAAGGGCCGGAGCCTCAAACGCTGTGGCAGATCAATGGCCGCCAGAAGGACATCCAGTTCTCCAGCCGCTCTGCCAGCCATGTGGCCGAGCAGCAGAAGATCCACAAGCTGCGCCACATCATCCGCGAGCTGGTCAAGCACCTGCCCGAGGAGCGCCGCCGTGATCCGCAGGTGGCCGAGCTGGCTTCCTGGGGCTGCGGCACCACCATGCACATGGTGCAGCTGACCGCACCGCGCTTGCCCAATGAGGACCAGACCAAGGACATCGACTTCACGCACCAGGGCATCACGGCGCGCTGGGAGGCCGGGCATGCGGACGCGTGTCGCGCCATCGAGCTGGCCCCCTGGCTTCAGGCCGTGGACCCGCGTGATGGCGTGGTGATCCACGATATCCGTTGATGCGCTGAGGGGCGGGGTCATGGCGACGCACATGTGGGAGATCTTGCTGGCCAGCGTGGCCTTGGCAGCCCTGATGGGTTTTGCGATCCAGCGGGGTGCCACCTGCACGGTGGCGGCCGTGGACGAACTCATGAACCAGCGCCGGGCGCAGCGCCTGCTCAGCCTGGCCGAGGCCGCCTTGTGGGTGGGCCTGGGGCTGCTCTTGTTGCGGCAACTCGGTGTGATGGCACCCTTGCTGGCGGGACATGAGCCTGGCTGGCGCACGGTGCTGGGCGGCGCCTTGCTGGGCGGTGGGGCCTATGTCAACCGGGCCTGCGTGTTTGGCGCCATTGCACGCTGGTCAAACGGGGAGTGGGCCTATGTGGCCACGCCCATCGGGTTCTTTGCGGGTTGCTGGCTGTTCCTGCGGGTGTTCCAGAGCATGGCCGCACCTGCCTCGCTGCAGATGGCGCCGGCTTTGAGCTTGCCGGCCTGGGCCGCGGCGCCCGCACTCGTCTTGCTGGTGCTGCGGGTGGCCTATGGCGTGCGTGTGAGCTGGCAGCGCCTGCTGGCCGACCCGCATCTGCGCACGCCTTCGCAGCGTGGGCGAGGGCTGCTGATGTCGGTATGGCGCCCGGCACCCGCCACCATCGTGATCGGGCTGACCTTCCTGGGCATGATGCTGATGGCCGGCCCCTGGGCCTATACCGAGCTCTTGAGCGAATGGGCCGCGGGCATGGCCAGGCAGACCTGGGTGCGGGCCTTGCTGGCGGCCGCCTTGTTTGGTGGTGCCGCGCTGGGCGGCTGGCTGGCAGGCAGGTGGGCCTGGCGCAGTGGGCGCATCGTCCATGCCAAGGACATCGTGCGTTGTCTGATCGGCGGGGCGCTGATGGGCATGGGCAGCCAGTTCATCCCCGGGGGCAATGATGGGCTGATCCTGGTGGGCATGCCCTTGCTGTGGGGCTATGCCTGGCTGGCGTTTGGCACCATGTGCCTGACCATCTCGGGCTTGATGGCCTGCCAGAAGCTCACGCAGTAACGGCCTTGCCCGTCCTGCAGGTGCAGCTTGGGTGCAAAGCCACTGTCTTGTGCCAGTTGCCGGATCATGGCAGGGCTGTACTTTTGAGATTGCTCCGTGTAGATGGTCTCGCCGGGCTCGAACTGGAATTGCAGGTCCACCCGGGTGCTGCGCACGGTTTGCTTGTCCAGGCTGACCAGGAAGCTGCGCGCCGTGCCATCCAGCGGCGAGTAGCAGGCGTAGTGGCTGAAGCGGTCCAGCTTGAAGTTCATGCCCAGCTCGCGGTTGAGCCGCCGCAGCAGATTGAGGTTGAAGGCGGCCGTCACGCCTTCCGGGTCGTTGTAGGCGGCCAGCAGGGTGTGCGGGTTTTTCATCAGGTCCAGCCCCAGCAGCAGGCCGTCGCCCTCCTGCATGTGGCTGCGTATCTGATTCAAGAAGGCGCGGGCCTCATCCAGGGGCATGTTGCCCAGGTTGCTGCCCATGAACATCACGATCTGGCGCTGGCCGTTGCCGGGCTGGCGCCAGCCTGAGAAGTAATCACCCGTGCGAGCCTGGACGCGCAGCCCGGGCAGGCGCTGGTCAAACGCCCTGAGCAGGCTGCCCAGTGCATGCGGCGAGATGTCCACTGGCACGTAGCTGAAGTCCACACCGGTCTTGTCGAATGCGGCGCAAAGCTCCAGTGTCTTGCTGCCATCGCCACTGCCCAGTTCGATCAGCTCGAATGGGCGGCCATCGGGTGTGAAGGCATCCAGCAGCTTGGGCCATTGGTGCGCCAGGATCTCGCGTTCGGCCTCGGTCAGGTAATAGCCGGGCAGGCACATGATGCGCTGGAACAGGCGCGAGCCTTCGTCGTCGTAGAAGTACATCGAGGGCAGGCGCTTGGGCGTTTGCCTCAGGCCAGTCAGGGCGCGCAGCGACAGCTCATCCAGCAAGGGGGAGTTCGACATGGTGTGGGGCCTTCCAGATGAGGGGGCTCAATCGCGGGCCAGGCGCACGCCCGTGTACTGCCAGCGCAGCGGTGGATGAAAGAAGTTGCGGTAGGTGGCGCGTGCGTGGCCTGGCGGCGTGGCAAAGGAGCTGCCGCGCAGCACCATCTGGTTGACCATGAACTTGCCGTTGTACTCACCCACGGCGCCTGGTGCCTTTTGAAAGCCGGGGTAGGGTTGGTAGGCGCTCGCAGTCCATTCCCAGCGTTGCCCCCATGTCAACTGGCTTTGTGCGGCTTCCCATTCGAACTCGGTGGGCAGGCGGCAGCCGGCCCATTGCGCGAAGGCGTGGGCCTCGTAGTAGCTGAGGTGGCTCACCGGTGCGTCGGGCGACACGGGCTGGGCGCCGCGCAAGGTGTAGTGCGCCCAGCCGCTGGGGGCCTTGTCGTCACGCGACCAGTACAGGGGCGCCGCGATGCCTTCGGTCTGCAACCAGTCCCACCCTTCGGCATGCCACAACTCGTGTCGCTGGTAGCCCTGGTCGGCCATGAAGGCGAGGTAATCGCGGTTGCTGACCAGGCCCTGCTGAATCTGAAAGGGCCGCAGGTGCTGGACATGCCTCGATCCTTCGTTGTCGAAGGCAAAGCCCTGGCCCTTGTGCCCGACCTCGTACAGGCCGCCGTCGATGTCCAGCCAGCCGCCAGGTGTGGATGGCGTCGTGAAGGCGGGTGTGCCGCCATGCTCGCGCGCCAAGTCCCAGCTGGCGACCGTGCCATGCGCGTAAGGTGGTTGCAGTGGGTTGCCGCCCAGGATGGCCTTGATGTCGGTGAGCAGCAATTCCTGGTGTTGCTGTTCGTGCTGCAAGCCCAGCTCGATGAGGGTGCACACCGGCTCGTCCAGCTCGCGCGCCAGCCAGCCCATCATGCACTCGTCGATGTGGTGCCGGTAGGCCAGGATCTCGTCAACCGTGGGGCGGCTCAGCGTGCCGCGCTGATGGCGCAACACCCGTTGCCCCACCGTCTCGTAATAGCTGTTGAACAGGTAACCATACAAGGGGTGCCAGGGCGCTTGCTCAGGGGCCAGCCTGGACAGCACAAAGGCTTCGAAGAACCAGGTGGTGTGTGCCAGGTGCCACTTGGGCGGGCTGACATGGGCCACGGGTTGCGGTACGTGGTCCTCTGCGGCCAGTGGGGCGCACAGGGCCTCGCTGGTGGCGCGGATGTCGTGGTAGCGGCTGGCCAGGCTGGGGCCTGGTTCTGCAGATGGAAGTGGCATGTCTCGACCTCATGCAGCATCGCCGCTGGGCACGCGTGTGCCAGTACGGGCGACAAAGGACTCGGCGGCTCATGCCGCCAAGCTTCATGCATGCATGGTCGTGCGAGCCCTGGTACTTCTTACACAAGCATCCGACAGCGGCGCGGCGCTGTCAATCGAGCTGTAACGAAGTTCATCCTGTGGGGCTATTGCAGCGGCTTTTCAGGCGGCCTGGGCGTCCAGCAGGTGGCAGGACAGCACCTCGTGCGAGCGGGACTTGGGGTAGCGGTCGCGCACGATCTGGACGGCGCCCACTGGCGTGTCAGCCAGCACCTTGAGAACGCGCTTGACGGCCTGCTGGGACGGGGTGATCACGACCAGGGTCGAGACTTCAAAAACACGTAGGGCAGGTTCAATGGCAAGGTTCATCAGGGCGCGCATGCGGTCTCCACTTCATGGCCCTCCGCCTTGCTGTTGCGCTGCAGTGGGCCACCTGTTTCATCATGCATTTTGCGGGCCAACCATGACAGAGGATTGACCCCATGAAGGGGGGCAGGTGTGGGGGCCAGACCACGCGTTTGGGTGGGGCTTGTACCACCCTGCTGCCGCCACATGAAACGTCATCCGACATGTGGCAACAAAGTGGTGCGGCGCTGTCAGCTTTGGTGCGGGCGGCGGCCGGCCCGTGTCAACAAGACCATGCCGGTGAGCACCAGGGCGATACCCGTGGGTTCGGGCACGCTGGGTGTCACGGCCACGTTCTGCAGGGTCAGCAAGCTGGTGTTGCTGAAGCTGTTGACGTCGGTGAGGGCCCAGGACAGGGTCAGGGTGCCGCCTTGTTGTGCGGTGTAGCTGGCGTGCTGCACGCCCGAATCCAGCCAGCCACCTGTGCTCGCTTGCATCAGGCCGCTGCCCACGTTGGCCAGTGCGATCAGCTGCACGTTGCCGCCTTGATTCCAGCTCAGCCAGGCGGCATCGGGCTCGCCCTGCTTGCTGCCGTTGTCGCGGGTCAGCAAGCGCCAGTCGAACGACACCTGCGAGCCTGCCGTGATGTCAAAGGTTTGCGAGATGGCCGAGCCTTCGTAGGCATTGTTGCCCAGCGCCTGTGCAGGCAGGCCCAGCCAGGCTTCCAGCCCTTGGGTAGGAGCGGTCTCGATCGGGGCCAGGCCCGACAGGTTGTAGCTGCCGGCCAGCGCGGGGGCGTCGTCGTCATACACGGTGGAGGCGGTGCCCAGTACCGCCACGGGGGCGGCACCCAGGTTGATGCCCCACACCGCGCCGCTCTGTGTGGAGACATCGCCCGCGGCCTGCCAATGGCTCAGGCCTTGCGAGAAGTCGCCGTTTTGCAGGTCAGCGGCGTGAGCCAGGGTGCCCATCGACAAGGCGGCCAGGGCCAGGGTGGTGCGTGTGGTGAACTTCATGGAAAACGTCCGTTCAAGATGATGAGTGGGCGGGGGCGTTGGCAGGGCTGGGATGCGGTCACTGCATCAGGTCACGCGAGGTTTGCAGCTGGCTGCGCGTCACGCCTTGCAGTCGCACCAGCGTGCGGGCGCCGGCGGTGCCGGCGTAGCCATCGCTGTCGATCTGGATCTCAAGCCCGGCGCTGGTGTCGACCAGCTGGATGAAGCCTGCGGCGATCAGGTCGGTGCCGGAGCCTGCGCTGGCACGCAAGCTGGCCGCCACGGCGCTGAGGTCGATGCGGTCTTCACCCGGGGTGAAATCGGTGAGGGTGTCCAGCGCGTCGCGCAGGCTGGTGTAGACAAACACATCGCGGCCGGCGCCACCGGTGATCACGTCTGCGCCGGCGCCGCCGGTGATGCGGTCGTCACCAGGCGTGCCCACGATGGTTTCGCTGCGCGATGTGCCGTTGATGGTGTGAACCAGGTTCAAGCCGATCAGCAGCGGGTCGTGGTCGGACGAGCGATAAGGCGTGGCGGTGTAGTAATCGGGGCCGCACGCGGCACAAGCAGGCTGCTTGAACTCCAGGTTGTAGTCGATGACAAATGGCTCGTCGGCGTTGACGTGCCACTCGATGGCGCTGGTGACCAGGCTGTTGAAGGCCGGTGTGGCCACAGCGTGGTCCAGGGCGCCGGCCTCGCCGTCGAACACGTACGAGTAGGGTTGGATGCTGAAGCGGGCGGCCAGATCGGTATAGCCATTGCTGACCAGGCTGTAGATCGGGTCTTCCTGGCTGTAGGCGTTGAAGTCGCCCAGCAGCACGACGCGGTTGTTGCCGGTGCTGGCTTGCAGGTTGCTGACAAAGGTCTGGATGGCGGTGGCTTCGGCGACGCGGGTGGCGTTGAAGCAGCCCTGGCCATCACCCTGGTCCTGATCGGGGTCGAGGTTGGCCTCCGTCGTGGGGCAGCTGCCCTTGGACTTGAAGTGGTTGACGACCACGGCAAACTGTTCGCCGTTGGGGGCGGCAAAGGTCTGGGCCACCGAGGGCCGCTTGTGGGTGGGGTCGGTGTCGCTGAGGGAGGCACCCACGCGGCTGACCTTGGCGGGTTTGTAGATGATGCCGACCTTGATCGCATCGGTGCCCACGCCGCTGGCCGGGTCGGGCACCACGTCGTAGGTGCCGGCACCCATCGCGCTGTTGAGGCCGTCCACCAGGTTTTGCACGGCGGCCACGTTGTTCTGCAACTCCATCAGGCCGATGACATCGGCGTTCATGGCCGACAACTCGGCAATCAGCTTGCTGCGCTGGCGTGTGAACTCGGCGGCAGAGTCTGCGCCGCGGCAATCGGCGGTGGTGCCTGAAGGCGCGCAGCCTTGGCCCGTCTGGTTGCTGGCGGTGCGGCCATCACCGAAGGTGGTGAAGAAGTTCAGCAAGTTGGCGCTGGCGACGCGCAGGTTGCCACCCACGTCCGCCGGCTGTGCGCTGCGCTGGTTGGCGCGTGTGAAGGCCACCGCTGTGGTCGGGTGGATCTTGTAGCTGGCCAGGCCTGTGTTGTCGGAGGTCGCCAGGCCATAGTCGATCACACCGGTGATGCCGTCCACCGTGTCGCCCGCGCGCAGGGTGTTGTCGGCGCCGATGTAAGGCGTGGGGTTTGGGTTTTGCAGCGAGCTGCCGTCGTCCAGCAGGATCTGTCGCTGTGCATTGCCCGATGCCATGTTCAGGGCATCAGCCGAGCCGGGGCGGAACTTGTTGGTGGGCTTTTCCAGGCGGCCGTTGGCCGCGAGCGTGACCTGACCATAACGACCGAGGAAGTAGTTCTGCGAGGCCGTCAGCTGCGTGTTGATCGTCACCAGCATGCCTTCAAGGGCTTCCAGCTGGGCTTGCGTGGCCGGCAGCGTGATGACGGTGGGCGCGATGCTGTTGCCGCTGTTCACCACGGTGATGCTGGTGGGTGAAGTCAGTTCGGTGACGGTGTGGCTGGCGGTCAGTGTGTTGGTGGCCGCGCCGGTGTTGAACTCGGCCACCTTGCCGCTCAAGGTGAGCGCCTGGCCCACCGACACGGTTGGTGTCGTGCTGGTGAAGACGAAGATGCCTTCTGAGGTTGCGGGGTCGCTGTCCGCGTTGGGGTCTTGCAGGAAGAAGCCGTTGTTGCTCACCTTGGTGACCACGCCACTGGTGCTGACCGTCTGCCCCAGGAGCGGGCTGGTGCCGCCGTTGCCCTGGATGCTGTGGATGGCCGTGAGGGGGGCACCGCTGCCACCGCCCGTTCCGCCACTGCCGCCTGAGCCACTGCACGTGACCAGCGTGGTCGCCGTGTTGCGCGGGGAGGGAGCCCCAGCGGCAAAGTCGCTGGCATTGACGTCGGTGTCGCTGCAGCCCGTGTTGGCGCGCAGCACCGCCGTGGTGGTGCTGGGCGCAGGGGCGGCGCCGCTGCCTTCATAGAAGTTGGCCGAGCCATAGCCCACCAGGTCCACGATCTGGGCCAGTTGCGCCGAGGTGCAGACCGTGCTGCTGCCGTTACAGGCCAGGCCGCTGGTGCCATTGACCAGGGCCAGCTTGCCCGCGGTGGCGCTGATGTTCAGGCCGGTGCTGCCAACAAAGTCCACCGTCACGGGCAAGGCCCCGCCCACGGTGGCCGAGGTGGCCAGGCTGACCAGGAAGTATTGCCCCGGCTGCACCGCCACATTGGGCAGCGGCACCACCGTGTTGGC
The DNA here is from genome assembly GCF_016195855.1 of Aquabacterium sp. Classification (GTDB taxonomy): domain Bacteria; phylum Pseudomonadota; class Gammaproteobacteria; order Burkholderiales; family Burkholderiaceae_C; genus Aquabacterium. The sequence goes on along the minus strand of NZ_JACPYU010000003.1, from coordinate 407,511 downwards.
CGAGAAGTTGCCCGTGCCCGTGCCCGAGGCGTATTGCAGCGACAGGCCCGACAGGCTGACGGCCGCGCTGCCGGCATTGAACAACTCGACGTAGTCGCTCTTGTACGTGAGGCTGCCGCTGGTGGCCCCACCGCCGCCATACACCTGGCTGATCACCAGGCCGTTGCTGGAGGCAAACGCCATGCTGCTGAGCGCCAGCACGGCGGCCAGGCAAACAGGCTTGAACCGGCGTGCAGGCGCGGCAGGGAAGGGGGCGGAAATCAGCTGGGGCAAACGCATGGCAATCCTCGAACATGGGAATGCCTTGCAGTGTGAAAGCCCGCTGTTTCAGGCGCGTGGGCCTGATCCAGGCACAACATGGTCCCTTGGGGCCAGGGTTCGTGGCAATGTCCGCTTTGCGCGACGCCGGCCGGATGGCGCGTGGATCAGCCCTGCTGGCGGCGTGCGCGTGCGCGCGCCAGCGCGGCCTCGATCACGGCGCGCTTTTGGTCCAGTTGATCCGGGTCGGTCAGCCTGGACGCTTCTTCGATGTGGGCCAGCTTGTGCTCGGCCTTGGCCTGCAAGCGCGCATCGTGATCAGCCTTGGCACGCACCACCCGGATTTGATGAAAAGCGTAGCGCTGGCGGGCCTGGTCAGCCAGATCCTGCGGCCAGGCGGCCCAGCCAGTGGGGGCGGGCTCGTGGTCATGCGCCGGCACCAGCGAGATGCAGTCAACCGGGCAAACGGGGATGCACAGCTCGCAGCCGGTGCACTGGTCTTCGATGACCGTGTGCATGTGCTTGTTGGTGCCGATGATGGCATCGACCGGGCAGGCCTTGATGCACAGGGTGCAGCCGATGCACCAGGCTTCGTCGATGACGGCCAGTGTGCGCGGGCCTTCTGTGCCGTGGGCTTCGCTCAGGGGGGCCTCGGGCAGGCCGGTCAGCTGGGCCAGACGCCGCACACCCTCGGCGCCACCGGGCGGGCATTGGTTGATGCCGGCTTCACCCTGGGCAATGGCCTGGGCGTAGCCTTCGCAATCAGGAAAGCCGCAGCGCGTGCACTGCGTCTGCGGCAAAAGGGCGTTGATGTGTTGGGCGTCCAGCATGATGGCGCCGCAGTGTACAAGCCCTGCGCCGCACCAGGCGGGCAGGGCCGTGCATCACTTGTTGTGCGACAGGATGAAGGCGCGGATTTCGGGGTAAGCCTGCTCGCGCCAGCGGCGGCCCGAGAAGATGCCGTAGTGACCGGCGCCCGCCACGTCATAGTGCTTCTGGCGCGTCTTGGGGATGCCCGTGCACAGTTCGTGCGCGGCGCGGGTCTGGCCGGCGCCGGAGATGTCGTCGAGCTCGCCCTCCACCGTCAGCAAGGCCGTGGTCTTGATGTCCTGCGGGCGCACCAGTTCCTCCTTGCCCTGGGGGTTGCGCACCTTCCAGGTGCCGTTGACCAGGGCGAAGTCCTGGAACACGGTCTTGATGGTGTCCAGGTAGTACTCGGCGGGCATGTCCAGCACGGCGTTGTATTCGTCGTAGAACTGACGGTGGGCATCGGCGCTGTCGCCGTCACCGCGCACCAGATCCAGGAAGTAGTCGTAGTGCGAATTGGCGTGGCGGTCCGGGTTCATGGCCACAAAGCCGGTGTGCTGCAGGAAGCCCGGGTACACGCGGCGCGAGGCACCGGGGTAGTTGGGCGGCACACGGTAGATCACATTGTTCTCGAACCACTCGAAGCTCTTGTTCATGGCCAGGTTGTTGACGGCCGTGGGCGAGCGACGGGCATCGATGGGGCCACCCATCATGGTCATGGTGCGGGGCGTGGTTTCGCCACGGCTGGCCATCAAGGAGACAGCAGCCAACACCGGCACGGTGGGCTGGCACACCGAGATCACGTGCACGCCGGGGCCCACCTTGCGGATGAAGTCCTGCACGTAGTTGACGTAGTCATCCAGGTGGAAGGGGCCGTCTTCCAGCGGAACCATGCGGGCGTCGATCCAGTCGGTGATGTAGACCTTGTGGTCCTGCAGCATGGTGCGCACGGTGTCGCGCAGCAAGGTCGAGTGGTGGCCGGACAGGGGCGCCACGATCAGCACGGAGGGCTGGTCGCGCATCTTGTCAAGCAAGGCCGCGTCGTCGGTGAAACGCTTGAAGCGGATCAGCTTGCAGAAAGGTTTGTCTTCAACCACCTGCTCCTGGATCACCACGTCCGTGCCGTGCACATTGACCTTGTTGATGCCGAATTCGGGCTTCTCGTATTCCTTGGTCAGGCGATGGACCAGGTCAAAGCCAGCCGAGACGCGGTGCGCGGAGGGGATCTGCGCCAGCGGTGACAGCGGATTGCTGTACAGCTTGGACGCGGCACTGGCGAATTCAGAGAAGGGACTGATCCAGGCGCGGTTGGTTTCGTAGATCTGGTAGAGCATGGCAGGGCCTTTGGGTCGGGTACGGCAAACACATGACGGTGATCACTCACGTATTCAACAGCATGGTGCAGTGCAGCATAGTAGAGTTTTTCAATATTTGCACTTCTCTTGGGCCCATGAGCAAGTCAACAACAGCACAAATAGTGTGCATTTCCAAGTCTGCTTGATCGTTAAATGGGCGGTGCACCCTGTCGCGATGCGTCCCTACCCGGACAGGGGGATCATCCCCGAACCAAGGGGGCCGAAATTTGATTCGGGTCATCTCCGTGCGCTAACGTTTACTTACGGCCATTTTCTCATTGTGGAAATGGTCTGGTCGACACCAAACACGCAGGGAGCCCCGCATGAGTGCACTGAGTCAGCTTCAATCCACCCGCCAAGCCATTCGCTTTTCTCACACCTTTTCTCACACCGTTTGCGCCAGCCTGGCCAAGGGGATGCTGATGGGGGCTGTGGCCCTGTCGGCCCCGCACGTCCACGCCGCCTGGGACTCCTACATCAAGGGCGCTTTCGGGCCCGTGGTGAACTGGCCCCTGATCCCCATCCATGTGGTCTTGCTGCCCGATGGCCGTGTGCTCGGTTACGGCTCGGATGGCCAGGGCAACCAGACGGGGCAGTTCACTTATGACGTCTGGGACCCCAGCAAGGGCACGGGCGCCGATGCCCACCTGACGCTGCCCAATACCACGGGCACCGACACCTTCTGCAGTGGCCAGATCGTGCTGCCGGCCAGCGGCGCGGTGCTGCTGACCGGGGGCGACAAGACGGTCAACAACGTACGCAATTACTCGGTCAACGACGTCAACCTGTTTGACTACCGCTCCTCGGCGCTGTACTCGGCCCAGCAACCCATGGCCTACCTGCGCTGGTATCCCACCGTGTTGACCACGGCGGCAGGTGAGGTGCTGGTGCTGGGCGGGCGCATCGACCCGGATACCCCCACGCCCACCCCCGAGGTCTACACGGAAGGCTCCGGCTGGCGCACGCTGTCGACGGCCACCAGCGACGATGCCTATGGCTTGAAGAACTGGAGCTACCCGCGCGCCTGGCAGGCCCCCAATGGCAAGGTCTTCGTCGCCACGAAATGGGGCGGGACCTACTACCTGGATCCGGCCGGCACCGGCAAGCTCGAAAAGACCAGCCTGACTTTGACGGCCAGTGACGAGTACCTCACCAGCGTGATGTTCACGCCGGGCAAGATCCTGTCGCTGCGCAAACTCAACAAGGCCGTGGTGATCGACATCACGGGGGCCACACCCAAGGCCACGAGCGTGACGGGTGTGGGGCAGGATCGCTTTCATGGTTCGGCCACGGTCATGGCCGACGGCAAGGTCTTTGTCAGCGGTGGCTCCATGGTGAGCAATGTGGCCAATGGCGTGGCCTACACGGCCAAGATCTGGAACCCGGCCAACAATGGCTGGACGACGGCGGCCACGGCCACCAAGATGCGCCTGTATCACTCGGTGTCCTTGCTGCTGCCTGACGCGCGTGTGCTCACGGCCGGCGGTGGCGCACCAGGCCCGGTGATCAACCTGAATGCCGAGGTCTACACGCCGCCCTATCTGTACAAGCAGGACTGGTCCGGCACGCTGGCTGCACGGCCATCCATCACGTCGGCACCGGCCACGGCCACCTGGGGGCAAGCGATCCCGGTGGTGGCCAATGTGAGCGGCATCAGCAAGGTCACCCTGGTCAAGACGGGGTCGGCCACGCACACGGTGGACTTTGACCAGCGCTTCATGACGCTGAACTACACGGCATCGGGCCAGAACCTGAACGTGACGATGCCGGCCTCGGCCAATGTGGCGCCTCCCGGCTACTACATGCTGTTCGTGTTCAACAGCGCAGGTGTGCCATCGGTGGCGAAGATCATCAGGCTGGGCTGATCTTTTTCAGCTCAGCAAAAAAACAAACGCCGCGCGGTGACCTGCGCGGCGTTTTGCTTTGTGGCGCTTGAACTTACTTCATGCGGCGACGCAGGTTCAGGCCCATCAAGCCCAGGCTGCAGGCAACCAGGGCCCAGGTGCTGGGCTCGGGTACGGCCGAGATGTTGTCCAGCCCGGCCACGTTGGCGGTGGCGCTCAGGTCGAACGACAGCGCGGTGCCAGCGAACGTGAAGTTCACGGCCGTCCAGGTGTCGTAGGCCGCTGCGTTGGCGACCAGGTCAAAGGTGCCCAGCAGGGTGCCCGTGCCATTCAGGCCCGAATAGGCCTTCACGGCACCGACCACGTCCGTCGGGGTCGAGTAGAAGAAGGACAGCAGGCCGTCCACGCCACCGGCCACGTTCATGAAGGCCGTGGTGTTGGTCACGCCGTCGAGCTGCGCCATGGCCACACCCAGGGGCGACGGTGCATTGCTGTAGTAAGGATCGAAGGCGGGGTCGTTGGAGACACCCAGCACGTTCGTGAACGACACGCCTTGCGCGGCGTACTGGTTGTCGACGGCTTCACCGTAGGACCAGTTCTTTTCAAAGTCGACCGTGAAGCCGGTGGCGGCCGACGACAGGGCGGGCGCCAGGGCCAGCGCGATGAGGGACAGGGTGGATGCGAGCTTCATTGTGGACTCCTAGAAATGGTGTGCTCTTGCCTGATGGACTGCAATAGAAAACGGTATTGACCAGGCCAGTCTAGGTAGGCACAACGACAAACGTATGACCGTGGTCTCACGAGCGCTAGGCCGTTTGCACTGGCGCCATTCGGCTATCGGGACATGTCTGCTTCTCGGTGGGCATATCGGCTCATCGATGGCCAAAGCGAGTCACGTCAGCTTCACCGTCGATCAATAAGCTGCAGCGGTGTCCGGTTCAAGTCGGATGCCCAGGCATGCATATCCGGTGCGGCATGTCGCGGGTATCGGGCCAGTTTCACATTCATTAGGAGCAGTCATGCCTTTCCGTTTCAGTCAAAACCAGATCGCCCTGGCCGTTGTGGCCGTGTTGGGTGCATCTACTTCGGTGGTCGCCCCGACCGTCGCCAACGCCGCGACCAAAGTGCCAGGCACTTACGTTGCTGGTGACTTCCACAACCACACCACTTGCTCGGATGGCGCCATCTCGATGCAGAAGCTGGTCAAGAAAGCCACTGGCAAGGACGCCGGCACCTGGGGCCTTGACTGGTTTGTTCAGGCTGGCCACGGCGGCACGGGCAACCGCAACTGCACCCTGGCTGAAGACGCTTCGCTGGGTACGCCGGCCTACCCCTATGTCTCCACCATGGGCCCCACCACCACCTGGGCCAACAGCATTGGTCAGGCAGCCATCAAGGGCGATGGCGGCTTCGGCGCCACCAGCCCCACCGGCAACATGTGGCGTTGGCAGTCGATCCAGGAGTTCCAGTACCCCCTGCTCGAGTACCTCAGCGCACTGAGCAACGTGCCTTTGTTCATGGGCATGGAGTCGGTTGTGGCCGGCCACGAGCACACCTCGATGTCCATCATCACCGGCCAGATGCCCACCAGCCTGGACACCGTCACGCTGCCAACCACGGCTGGCTACACGCCTCAGGGCAACGCCAATGCCCTGGCTCAGTGGAGCTACTGTTTTGACCGTGGTGACACCGATACCAGCCGCGGCAACTACACCGGCACGGCCAACGGCAACAACTGGAACTGCTCGGTGACCGGTAGCCTCAATGCCGCGGACGTCAGCTGGAACGCCACGGCGCAGAAGCTGATGCCCGCCAGCGGTACCGGCGTGGGCACCAAGGGCCACAACAAGACCCTCGAGGCACTGAAGTGGATGGCCGAGAACCATCCCAATGGCAGCTACTACGTGCCGGCCCACCTGGAGCGCGCTGGTCAGTTTGATCCCAATGGCAACCAGGGCTTCAACGTCGAGCATCTGCGCAACTTCAACAACACCGCCCCGAACATCGCCTTCGGTTTCGAAACACAGCCTGGCCACGGCGCGTCTGCCAACCGCGGCGAATACCAGGTCCTGCGCAACACCTTCTCCGACACGCTGAAGTACGACTCGGTGGGTGGCACGACCTACGGTGGTACCGGTGTTTACGGCGCCATGGTCGGTGGCGTGTGGGATGCCCTGCTGGGTGAAGGCCGCAACTTCTGGTTCTTTGCCAGCTCCGACTGGCACAACCGCGGCATCTTCGGCCCGGATGACCGCCGCTCGACCCAGGACTTCCAGCCCGGTGAATACCAGCGCAACTACACCATGGTGCGCAAGGGTTCGGACAAGATCCGTCCCCAGACCGTGGTGGATGGCCTGCGCTCCGGCAACAACTTCGCCTCCAGCGGCCAGTTGATCGACCGTCTGGCTCTGGTGGCCTGCTCGTCGTACGCCGGCCTGGGTGCGCGCACCAATGCCGCTGTCGAGGCTCTGGCTGTGAATGGCGCGGTCAACAACACCGACATCAGCGCCACCGGCTGCGCCACCATGGGCGAGAAACTGGTTGTGCGTCCTGGTGCCGACATCATCGTGTCGGTGGTGGTGCGTGATCCCGCTGGCACGAACAACTCGCCGTACTCGTTCCCCAACCCGTCTCTGGCACAGATCGGCGTGACTCAGCCCTTGAACATGCCTGTTCTGGACCACATCGACGTGATCCGCGGCATGGTGTCGGGCTACCGCACGCCTGGTGCAGCCGACTACTCGGGTGAGTGGCCACGCAACACCAACTGGTTGAAGACCGACGGTTCGACCGCCGATCTGTCGGTGGTGCCTGCCGCCGCCAAGAACACGACGGCTGCCTTGCTCAAGACCTTCAGCGCGGCATCCAGCACGCCCTGGACGGCCTTCACCTCCAGTGTGGACGGTACCCAGTTCCTGAAGATGACCTTCCGCATCCCGGCTGTGGCGGCTTCTCAATACGTGCGTCTGCGTGGCACCAACATGCCTGCCGCCGTGCCGTATGAGACCGACGCCAACGGCAACCCTCTGGCTGACTTCTACACGAACGCCCAGACCGCGGCCAACCTGCGCATCCCTTGCAACACGGTGGGCACCAACGTGCCGGCCAACGGCGTGAGCTGGACGGCTGCATCGGGCCTGATCGATGGTTGCCCGGCACACCTGGCGAAGGCACCTGCGGCCATCACCACCGCCAGCGGCCCTGTTGCGGCTGGCCAGAAGATGGTGTCGTACGACGTGGCTGCGTGGTCTGACCTGTGGTTCTACAGCAACCCGATCTACGTGGAAGTGTCGGGCTCCACCCTCGTGGCGGGCGTGAAGTAAACCGGCCGTCAACTGGTCTGAAGTCGGCCTGACATCAGCCTGGAATCGGCCTGATATCGGCTTGAGGCCAAGACAAGACACCGCGTGTTGTTCAACGCGGTGTCTTTTTTCATCTTGCTCAGACAGGAGATACGAACATGACCGTCATCACCACACGTCGCCACATCCTGCGTGCCGGCCTGGCGCTGGGCGCCTCATGCCTGGTCCCGCCCGCTCGTGCGTGCGAGTTCTTTGCATCCACCCTGCGTGTCACCCATCCCTGGACGCGCGTCACCCCCGCCGAGGCGCCTTTCGCCATGGTGTGCATGAAGATCGATCAGGTCACCCGAACGGATCGCCTGATCGGTGTGGTCACACCGGTGGCCACTGGCGCTGAAATTGGCGGCATCAGCACCGGGCGCTCGCTCGATCTGTTGATCGAGAAGGGCCGGGAAGTTCAACTGGTGGAAGCCGGCGTGCACCTGCGCCTGACAAGGCTGACGCAGCCTTTGCTGATCGGGCGCTCTTATCCCATGCGCCTGATCTTTGAAAAAGGCGGGGTGCTGGAGGCGGAATTGAACGTTGACTACGAAATGTCATAACTAATCCGTACGCTTCACACCCATGCACTCCAATGCTGTCAAAGCGTCATCTTGAGAAGTACCTGACATGAGCTCCACGCTGTCCGCATCCACCCCCGTTCAACCTGGTGTTTCGCCCAAGGCGACCTCTGCACCTCAATGGATCAGGGAGCCCCTGCTGCATTTCCTGGTACTGGGCGGCTTGCTGTTCGCAGGGGACCACTACCTGGTCACCCGCGCCGATGACCCGCATACGATCGTCGTGGGGGCTGATGTGGACGCCGAGGCCCGGCAGGTGTTCAAGGCTTCGCGCGGCCGCGAGCCCAATGCGCAAGAGCTGGCCGCGCTGCGCCGTGTCTGGCTGGACAACGAGGTGCTCTACCGCGAGGGCCTGGCGCTCCAGGTGGACAAGGGCGATACCGCCATCCGTGAGCGTGTGATCTTCAAGGCCTTGAGCGTGGTGGACGCCAACACCAAGCTGCCTCCCGTGACCGACAAGGTGCTGCGGGACTGGTTCGAGGCCCACCGCGCCAACTATGACGAGCCGGCCCGATACGACTTCCAGGAAGCCGTGCCGGCGGGCGAGGGCAGCGAGTCGCGCGTGCGCGCCCTGGCGGATGCCTTGAACAGCGGTGCGTCCGGTGATGGCGAAGCGGGCTTGCGCGTGTTCAAAGGCCGGCCTAAATCCAACCTGGACCAGAGCTATGGGCCCGAGTTCGCCAAGGCACTTGAGCAGGCCGGCACCGGCGAGTGGCATGCCATCAAGACCAAGGAGGGCTGGCATGCCATGCGCCTGATGGCTGTCACGCCCGCCAAGCCTGTTGCCTTCGAGGTGGTGCGACCCCTTGTGCATCAGGCCTGGACGGACGCGACCATGTCCGAGCAACGCAGCGCGGCCGTGGCGGCACTGGCCAAGAAGTACAAGATCAAGTTCGAGGAGGCCGCCAAATGAAGGGCGGGCTGAGCGCCTGGCTTCATGGTCTGCTGATGCTGAGCTGCTTGCTGCTCGGCTCGGTGGCCAGTGCCCATGAAATGAGCATGGCCGAGATGCAGGTGCGCGAGATGGCGCCAGGCGAATTCATCTGGCAGTGGACGGCCACCGAAAAGCGCGCAGCCAGCGACGACCTCGCACCAGCCTGGCCCGATGGCTGCACGGCCGAGATGAACCTGCTGCATTGCGGCAAGGACGGCATGCAGGGCACGCTGTCGGTCAATGGCGTGGGCAAGACCTACTCGGCGGCTTTGGTGAAGGTCTACTGGCTGGACGGGCAAAGCCGCGTCTATACCCTGACGGCCAGCCAGCCCACGGTCCACCTGTATGGCGCGGCCGACGACCATCGCGGCATGGGCGAGATTGCCTGGGCCTACACGATGCTGGGTGTTGAGCACATCCTGTCCGGTGTGGACCACCTCCTGTTCGTGATCGGCCTGCTGTTCCTGGTGGGCTTCAAGCGCAACTTGTTGTGGACGATCACCGCCTTCACGGCCGCACACAGCCTGACGCTGGCCTTGAGTGCCCTTGGCTGGCTGGTATTGCGCTCGCCGCCTGTCGAGGCCGCCATTGCCTTGTCGATCGTGCTGGTGGCCGGTGAGGCCTTGCACCAGCGGCAGACGCTCGCGCGCCGATGGCCGGCCCTGGTGGCCTTCCTCTTCGGCCTGGTTCACGGCCTGGGTTTTGCCGGTGCCCTGAAGGAGATCGGCTTACCCGAGAACCACATGCTGGTGGCCTTGCTGACCTTCAATGTGGGCGTCGAGATCGGCCAGTTGATGACGGTTGGCGCGGCCTGGGCCTTGTGGCGCGTGGCCTCTCGCTGGTCCCGTGTGGCACAGGCCCGCACGGCGGCGTTGTATGGCATCGGTGCGGTGGCCTCGTTCTGGGCCTGGTCACGTGCGCTGGCGATTTTTGCCTGACAGATCTCGCAAGGTAGTACCCATATGGATGAAGTTATCGGCATCTTCCCGACGCCCGTCATGCGCGCGCCCCGCACCCTGCCCAAGGGCCTGGTGGATGGGCTGGTCCAGCATTTCAGCGGCATGGCCTTGCAGGAGAACAACGCGTCGGCCAACCTGTCGCACACCCAGATGCTCAAGCCCGGCGACAGCCCATTGTTGATCGAGGCTGCGGCCCTGATTACGCCCAAGCTGGTCGACTTCGGCGCGCAACTCTTTGGTGAGCGCATGGGCTGGTCCATCAAGGAGATGTGGGTCAATGTGCTGGACCAGGGCGGGCGCCAGGCCATGCACAACCACGCCAACAGCTTCATCTCGGCGGTGGTCTACCTGACATCCACACACGATTCCTCGCGCACGGTGTTCATGAAATCGCCTGGTGGCACTGACTACTCGTTCAAGAACGACCATGCTGGTGTGGTGACCGGGCCCTTCAACGCCGAGAAGTGGATCAGCCCGGCACCGCAGCCTGGCGACCTCGTGCTGTTCCCGAGCTACCTGATGCATGCCGTGCCACCCAATGAGGGCGAGCGACGCATCACCCTGGCCCTCAATGCCATCCCGGTGCGGCTCGATTCCTGGGGCTACGCCGTTCAGTTCAGCGCGTGAAGGCCGACATGTCCTTGCCTATCGTCGCACCGGGCGTGCGTGATCACGCGCGTCACAAGGCGGCCTTGCTCCTGATGTTCGCCTCCGGCTTTGCCGGCCTGGGCTACCAGATGGTGTGGATGCAGCAATGCGCGGCATGGCTGGGCCACGAGTCGGCCGCGGTGCTGGCCGTGGTCGCCGCATTTTTCGGAGGGCTGGCGCTGGGGGCCTTGTGGCTGGGGCCGCGTATCGAGCGCAGCGGCAGGCCGGTGCACTGGTACGCGGCCTGCGAGTTGCTCATCGCCATCTGGGGCGCACTCCTGCTGTTCTTGATGTCGCCCTTCGGTGCCTGGATGCTGGCGTTGACCGGCGTGCAACCTTCTCCTGTGTGGCAATGGCTGGTGGCCTTCAGCGGCACCTTCCTGCTGCTGTTGCCCGCCACGGCGGCCATGGGCGCAACCCTGCCCGCCATGGAGCGGGTGACGGCGCAGATGCGTGTCCAGATGCACGCCGAGCAGCGCTCCATCGCGGCGCACTACGCCTGCAATACTTTCGGAGCCGTGGCCGGTGTCCTGGGCGTGACTTTCTGGTTGGTTCCTGAACTGGGCCTGGCCCGGACGGCCTCGGTGTGCGTGGTGCTCAATGTGTTGTGCGCGGGGGCGGCGCTCATTGTTCTGCCTCAACGCGCAGTGGTGCAGCCCCAGACCATGCCATTGGCCGCTCAGGTGCGAGCCCGGCGTGGCCTGCTGGCCCAACTGGCCCTGACCGGCTTGCTGGGCATCGGCTACGAGGTGCTGGTGGTGCGGGTGATCAGCCAGGTGGCCGAGGACACGGTCTACACCTTTGCGATGCTGCTGGCGGTGTACCTGCTGGGCACCGCGGCAGGCGCTGCGGCTTACCAACGCTGGCTGCTGCACGTTCGCGATCAGGCGCGCCTGGGCGATCGCCTGCTGAGTGCGCTGGCGATGGCCTGCCTGCTGGGCACAGCCAGCCTGTGGGCGTCCGATGACCTCCGCAGCCTGGTGATCACGGCGGGCGGTGGCACCATGGCCGCGGCGGTCGGTGCGGAGGCCTTGCTGGCTGCGCTGGCATTTGGCGTGCCCACCGTGGTGATGGGCGCCTTGTTCAGCCACCTCACGCATGGCGCCAGTGCCCTGGGCATCAGCTTTGGCCGGGCGATGGGCGTCAACACCTTGGCCGCGGCACTGGCCCCGCCGCTGTTTGGTGTGTTCATGACACCGCTGCTGGGCCCCAAGATGATTTTGCTGCTGATTGCCTCGGCTTACCTGCTGCTGGGCACGCGGCGGGTCTGGTCCACCCCATGGGGCTGGGTGCCGGCCGGCGGGGCGCTCACCATGGTGCTGCTGGCGCCACCGCTGACCTTTGTCGAAGTGCCGCCAGGCGGGCGCATCGTCAGCTACCAGGAAGGCGCCATGGCCGCCGTGAGTGTGGTCGAGGATGCCGAGGGCGTGGCCCGCTTGCGCATCAACAACCGCCAGCAGGAAGGCAGCTCCGCCACCCGGTTGGTCGATGCACGCCAGGCCTTGTTGCCCATTCTCTTGCACCCCGCGCCGCGCCGCGCGCTGTTCCTGGGCCTGGGGACCGGCGTGACCTCGGGCTCCGCCGCAGAGGACCCGAGCCTGCAGGTCGATGTGGTGGAGCTCTTGCCCGAAGTCATCCAGGCCTCTTCCCACTTCCGGCGTGTGTTCGACAAAGACCCTCCGGGCCCTGGCCTGCACGTCATCGCCGCAGATGCCCGGCGCTACGTGCGGGTCAGCTCCCAGGCTTACGACGTGATCGTGTCCGACAACTTCCAGCCGGCCCGCAGTGGCTCGGGTGCCTTGTACACGGTGGAACACTTCCGCTTTGTGCGAGACCGGCTGGCCGACGGCGGCGTGTTCTGCCAATGGCTGCCTTTGCATCAACTGGACCTGGACACACTGCGCAGCATCGTGAAGTCCTTCATGACGGTCTATCCCGGTGGCTTGGCGATCCTGGCGAGCAACAGCCTGGAGACACCGGTGATCGGGCTCATTGGCCGTGCGGATGGCGGGCACTTCGATCCGGTGCGCTTGCGCCAGCGTCTGGCCAGCACCGCCATGCGGACGCCGCCATCTGCCTTTGGCATCGAGGATGAATGGGCCTTGCTGGGCAGCATGGTGGCGGGGCCGCAGGCCCTGGCGCGCTTCGCCGAGCCCGCGCAGGCCAACACGGATGATCGCCCCACGGTGGCCTATCTGGCGCCGCGCATCACCTATGCGCCCGATTCGCAGCCCAGAGACCGGCTGATGGCGCTTCTGAGCGAGTTGTCGGTCAGGCCTGCAGAGGTGGTCGGGCCCGCCGTTGACCCCGCATGGGCCCAGCGTCTGACGGCTTACTGGGCATCGCGTGCCCGCTTCATCGAGATCGGTGTGGGCGTGCGCCCGACGGGCCGTGTGCAGGACATGCTGGCCCAAGTGCGTGAGCCGCTGCTGTCGGTGCTGCGTACCAGCCCCGACTTCAGGCCCGCGTATGACCCCCTGGTGCGCATGGCCGGTGCGCTGGCCGACAGCGATGCACAGGCCGCCCGCGCCTTGCTGATGGCCTTGACACGCCTTCAACCATCCAGGCCTGAAGCCGGCCAGATGCTGCACCAACTGGCCGACAGCCGGCCTTGATGCCCAACCCTTGAAGCCCGATCTCAAGGCACCGCCTGAGTCAACAGCAAGCAGTACAAGGATACTTCCATGCAGCCGCCTTTCATGCGCACCGCCTTGGCCAGCACCATCGCCCTGGCATCCCAACTCAGCCTGGCCCAAGTCGCGGCGCTGCCTTCGGTGACCATCACCGGCAACTACGACAACGCCATCGGCACATCGGATGCCGCCAGCGAAGGCGTCGTCACCTCCAAGCTGCTGGCCAGTCGGCCCACCCTGCGGCCGGCCGAGGTGCTGGAGTTCGTGCCCGGTGTGATCGTGTCGCAGCACAGCGGCGACGGCAAAGCCAACCAGTACTACCTGCGTGGCTTCAATCTCGACCACGGAACCGACTTCGCCACCAGCGTGGATGGCATGCCCGTGAACATGCCCACGCACGCACACGGCCAGGGCTACAGCGATCTCAACTGGTTGATCCCCGAACTGGTCGACCGCATCAGCTACCGCAAGGGCCCTTATTACGCCAGCGAGGGCGACTTCTCCTCGGCAGGTGCGGCCCACATCAACTTGTTCAATGGCCTGCCGCGCGGCCTGGCCTCCATCACGGCGGGCGAGAACGGCTATGCGCGCGCGCTGGTGGCCAACTCGACCCCATTGACCACGGGCAAGCTCTTGTACGCCGTCGAGGCTGCTCACAACGATGGCCCTTGGGACAAGCCCGAGAACTTCCGGCGCGCCAATGGCGTCTTGCGCTACAGCTTTGGCGAGGGCGACACGCGCTCGACGCTCACCGGCATGGCCTACACCGCCAGGTGGCGATCCACCGACCAGGTGCCGCAGCGCGCTGTCAACAGCGGCCAGATTGGCCGGTTTGCTGCCATCGATGCCAGTGACCACGGTGACACGTCGCGCTTCAGCCTTTCATACGATCTGCTGCACGCGCTGGATGACGGCGAGTTCAAGCTCAATGCCTACGCCATCCAGTCCAGCCTGGATCTGTTCTCGAACTTCACCTACTTCCTGGATGACCCCGTACATGGTGACCAGTTCGAGCAATCCGAAGGCCGGCAGGTCTACGGGCTGACCACCAGCCGCAGCTGGCAGACCACGCTGGCCGGGCGCGACAGCACGAACACGCTGGGCCTGCAACTGCGCCACGACCGCCTCAGCCCGGTCGGTTTGTACGCTGCTGAGAATGGCGAGCGCCTGAGCACCACACAGGAAAGCCGCGTCAAGGAAACCAGCGTGGGCCTCTACGCCAGCAATGACACGAAATGGCTGCCTTGGTTGCGCAGCGTGGCCGGCATCCGTACGGACCAATACCATGTCGACGTCAGCAGCTCGATCGCAGGCAACAGCGGCAAGCAATCTGCCCTGATCAACAGCCCCAAGCTCTCCCTCATCTTCGGGCCATGGGACAAGACCGAGTACTTCTTCAGCTATGGCTACGGCTTTCACAGCAACGACGCGCGCGGCGTGACGTCCACGGTCAGCCCCAAGCAGGGCACGGCCATCGAGCCCTCGCCGGCCCTGGTGCGAACCAAAGGCGCCGAGCTGGGCCTTCGCACGGAGATCGTGCCCGGGCTGCAATCCTCGCTGTCCTTGTGGCAACTGACACTGGGCTCCGAGCTGGTGTTCTCGGGTGATGCTGGCGACACCGAAGCCAGCGGTGCCAGCAAGCGCCATGGCATCGAGCTCAACAACCACTACGTGGCCAACACCTGGTTGTTGCTGGACGCGGACCTCGCGTTCTCCCAATCGCGCTTCAAGCAAGAGCAAGGCGAAGCGCCCAACGCGGGCCGCTACGTGCCTGGTTCCGTGCGAACCGTCGCCTCGCTGGGTGCGACGGTCACGGGTTATGGCCTTTGGTTCGGCCAGTTCCAGGTCCGCTACTTTGGCCCCCGCCCCCTGATCGAGGATAACAGCCAGCGTTCGCAAGGCACGACCCTGGCGTATGCGCGTGTGGGCTACAAGGTCTCACCCGATGTGAAGCTGTCATTGGATGTCTTCAACCTGTTTGACCGCAAGGCCAGCGACATCGACTACTACTACGCCTCGCGCCTGCAAGGTGAGCCTGCGCAAGGCGTGAACGACCTGCACTCACACCCGGCTGAGCCTCGAACGGTGCGGGTGACGCTGAATGTGAGCTTCTGACGTGGCAGCGCGGGGCGCGGCTGAGGTGGCATGCGTCCGGGCTTCAATGTTGACGGTCCTGCTTTGCAAGCAGGACTGCTCTACGGTGCTCGCTTGGATCAGGTGGCTGCGCAACTCGGCCTGCGGCCTCAAACATGCTCGCCATCCCCTTGTCTGCCGACAAGGGGCAAACCTGAACCTCCCTGCGCGCCTTCGACGCCAACAAGGCGCCCAGCCGCACGCTACCTCAACCTTTGATCGCCCCGCTTGAGTATCGCCGCGGTTGCTGGCGCGGCGAAGGGAAGGCGCGGCAGCAACAGCAACAGCAACAGCAACAGCAACAGCAGGATGTTGTTGCGCGAAGCCTGAAAACTGCGCTCCGCCAGGACATAGGCCTGTGCATGTCACGAGCGAGGCGGAAAAGGGCTGAGCCGGCATCTGGCAGGGCGCCTTGTTGGTGCTGAGAAGCGCAGTGGCAAGGTGGGCGCGCGCAGCGCGCTTCGTGCTCAAGCTCGCCGGGGTTGTTCGAGCGTAAGGGCCAAGGGCCCTGCAGCGAGTTCCCCGGTGCCACCTTGACACGAGCATCGCAAGGCAGCCCCGCACAGCGGGGCCACCAACATGAAGCCCGGCCAGATACCGGCTCAGCCCCCGCCTCGCGCTCCAACGACAAAGCGCCCATCACCCCCGCAGCGCCTGACGCCATTCACAGCATGCGCAGAAGACGCACACAAGCGCATGCAAAAAGAGCACGCAAATAAAAAGCCCCTCGTGAGAGGGGCTTGCACAGGCTTGATCTGACGCGCCCTTTGGCGCATCAGCAGCACCGCCTTACATCACCGCCTTGATGGCCGCAGCCACAGCCTTGATGTTGCCGGTGTTCAGCGCAGCCACGCAGATACGACCAGAGTCCACACCATAGATGCCGAACTCCGAACGCAGACGCTGCATTTGCGTCGCGTTCAAGCCCGAGTAGCTGAACATGCCCTTCTGGCGAGTGATGTAGCTCAGGTCGCCTTGCACGCCAGCAGCTGTCAACTCATTGACCAGCGCCGTGCGCATCAGCTTGATGCGGTCGCGCATCTCGGCCAGCTCGTCTTCCCACATCTTGCGCAGCTCGGGCGTGGTCAGCACGGTGGCCACCACTTGCGCGCCGTGCGTCGGCGGGTTGGAGTAGTTGGTGCGGATCACGCGCTTGAGCTGGCTCAGCACGCGGCCGGACTCTTCGGCCGATTCGCTCACGATGCTCAGGGCGCCCACGCGCTCACCGTACAGCGAGAAGCTCTTGGAGAACGAGGTCGACACGAAGTAGCTCAGGCCCGCATCCAGGAACTTGATGACCACGGCGCCGTCTTCAGCGATGCCGTTGCCAAAGCCTTGGTAGGCCATGTCCAGGAAAGGCACCAGGCCACCGGCCTTGATCACGGCGATGACTTCGCTCCACTGGGCGTCCGTCAGGTCGTAACCGGTCGGGTTGTGGCAGCAGGCGTGCAGCAGCACGATGGTGCCGGCCTTGGAGGCCTTCAACTTGGCGATCATGCCGTCGAAGTTGATGCCGCGGTTGGCTGCGTCGTAATAGGGGTAGACGTCCACGGGGAAGCCGGCGGCCTCGAACAGGGCGCGGTGGTTTTCCCAGCTCGGGTCCGAGATCAGGACTTGCGCATCCGGGTTCAGGCGCTTGAGGAAGTCGGCACCCAGCTTCAAACCGCCCGTGCCGCCGATGGCCTGCGCCGTGGCGATGCGGCCCGCCTTCACGGCAGCGTGCTCGGCACCAAACACCAGGCCTTGCACGGCCTTGTCATAGGCCACGATGCCGTCGATGGGCAGGTAGCCGCGGGCCTTGGGCGCCTCGGACATCTGCTTTTCAGCAGCGGCCACGCACTTCAGCAGGGGCAGCTTGCCCTTGTCATCGGTGTACACGCCCACGCCCAGGTTGACCTTGTTGGGGTTGGGGTCGGCATTGAATTGTTCGTTGAGGCCCAGGATGGGATCCCGGGGGGCCATTTCAACGGAAGCGAACAGCGAGGCCATGCAAGCAGTCTCCGGTCAGGTGTTAGAGCTGAAAAAGGGATAAGCTGGAAAATTCGACAGCGCGAATTCGTCAAAAAAGCGGTCAACAGGCACAGCCTGGATCACATTGCGAAATCGGGCAAACCCTTTATTTTATCGAACTGTGACGCGGATGTCTGAGCCGATTGATCTTCTTGCTGCCAAAGACTCGTCAGAAAACGAGGGTTCGGCGTCTGCGGCCGCCGAAAACGCGGGCCAGTTCATCACTTATCCAGGCTCGCCGTTCGAGCTCTTCCAGCCCTATCCGCCCGCGGGCGACCAGCCTACCGCCATTGCGCAGTTGTGTGAAGGCATCGAAGACGGCCTGTCCTACCAGACGCTGCTGGGGGTGACCGGCTCGGGCAAGACCTTCACCATGGCTAATGTGATCGCCCGCATGGGGCGCCCGGCCATCGTGTTTGCGCCCAACAAGACGCTGGCGGCCCAGCTCTACGCCGAATTCCGCGAGTTTTTCCCCCACAACGCGGTCGAGTATTTCGTCAGCTACTACGACTACTATCAGCC
The DNA here is from genome assembly GCF_016195855.1 of Aquabacterium sp. Classification (GTDB taxonomy): domain Bacteria; phylum Pseudomonadota; class Gammaproteobacteria; order Burkholderiales; family Burkholderiaceae_C; genus Aquabacterium. The sequence continues at coordinate 389,486 of NZ_JACPYU010000003.1, read as the reverse complement.
CGAGGCCTACGTCCCGCAGCGCGACCTCTTCATCGAGAAAGACAGCGCCATCAACGAGGCCATCGAGCAGATGCGGCTCTCCGCCACCAAGAGCCTGCTGGAGCGCCGTGACGTGGTCATCGTGGCCACCGTCTCGGCCATCTACGGTATCGGCAAGCCCGATGACTACATGCAGATGGTGCTGCTGGCCCGCGTGGGCGACAAGATGGGCCAGCGCGACGTGATCGCCCAGCTCATCCGCATGCAATACAAGCGCAACGACATGGAGTTCGGGCGCGGCACCTTCCGCGTGCGCGGCGACACCATCGACGTGTTCCCCGCCGAACACAGCGAGCTGGCCGTGCGCCTGGAGTTGTTCGATGACGAGATCGACAGCATCCAACTGTTCGACCCGCTCACTGGCCGTATCCGCCAGAAAATCCCGCGCTTCACCATCTACCCCAGCAGCCATTACGTGACCCCGCGCGAGCGCGTGCTGGTGGCCATCGAGGCCATCAAGCAGGAGCTCAATGAGCGTGTGAAGCAACTGGTGGCCGATGGCAAGCTGGTGGAAGCCCAGCGCGTGGAGCAACGCACCCGCTTTGACCTGGAGATGCTCCAGGAAGTCGGCCACTGCAAGGGCATCGAGAACTACACCCGCCACCTGTCAGGCGCCAAGCCTGGTGACCCGCCCCCCACGCTGGTGGACTACATGCCGGCCGACTCCCTCATGTTCCTCGACGAGAGCCACGTGATGATCGGCCAGCTCAACGCCATGTACAACGGCGACCGCGCCCGCAAGACCACGCTCGTGGAGTATGGTTTTCGCCTGCCTTCTGCGCTGGATAACCGCCCGCTCAAGTTCGAGGAGTTCGAGCGCAAGATGCGCCAGTGCGTGTTCGTGTCGGCCACGCCGGCCGCCTACGAGCAGCAGCACGCCGGCCAGGTGGTCGAGCAGGTGGTGCGCCCCACCGGCCTGATCGACCCGGTTGTGGAAGTGCGCCCCGCCACCCACCAGGTTGACGACGTGCTGCAGGAAATCCGCATCCGCGTCGAGATCAACGAGCGTGTGCTGATCACCACCCTGACCAAGCGCATGGCCGAGCAGCTCACCGACTACCTCACCGAGAACGGCGTCAAGGTGCGCTACCTGCACTCCGACATCGACACGGTCGAGCGCGTCGAGATCCTGCGCGACCTGCGCCTGGGCACCTTCGATGTGCTGGTGGGCATCAACCTGCTGCGTGAAGGCCTGGACATCCCCGAGGTCTCGCTGGTGGCCATCCTGGATGCCGACAAGGAAGGCTTCCTGCGTGCCGAGCGCAGCCTGATCCAGACCATTGGCCGTGCGGCCCGCAACCAGAACGGCCACGCCATCCTGTATGCCGACAAGATCACCGAGTCCATGCGCAAGGCCATGGCCGAGACCGAGCGGCGACGCAACAAGCAGATCGCGCACAACGAAGCCCATGGCATCACCCCGCGCACCATCAACAAGAAGGTCAAGGAGCTGATCGACGGCGTCATGTCCAACGCGGCCAAGGATGACCTGCGTGCCGCCGAGGCCCTGGTCAAGTCCATGGAAGGCAGCGAGGGCCTGTCCGAGCGGGACCTGAGCAAGCGCATGAAGCAGCTCGAAAAGGAGATGCTGGAGTCGGCCCGCAACCTGGAGTTCGAGAAGGCCGCACGGCTGCGCGACCAGCTGGCCCTGCTCAAGGAGCAGGCTTTCGGCGCCGTGGTGCACGACCACGTGGTGCCCATCCAGGCCGGGCGCAAATAAGGCCGGTTTTGTCCAGGGTCAAGCGCGGGGGCTGTTCAGCCTTCCTGCGCCGGCGCACAATTCCAAGGCATCAGGCCAGCGCCTGACCATCGTTTCTTCTGCATCGTTTTTGGCAAGAGGAGTGCGTCATGGACAAGAAGCTTCACCGCCTTGAGACCTTTCGCGTGCAGGACATGCACGGCGCTACCTACAAGGTCCACGCCTACGAACACCTGACCCGGGTCGACAACCTGCTGGACATGCAGACCCTGTGGGAGCCCACCGGCGAGGTGGAATACAAACTCGCAACGGGTGAACACCTGGACATGGACGAAGATGGCACCATGCATGTGGCTGGATCCAGCATGCCTTTGCAGCGCCTGTCACCATCTGCCCACGCCATGTGACTTGTGACCTTGGGTTTGCCATGAACCGCCAAGACAATAGAGGTCTTAGCGGCATATAAGTCTTGCATGGCATTTTTTGCATCGTCTCTGTTCAAGTCGGCTGACCCGACGCCAGGCCCGCGCGCCCGCGTGCTCATGGTCTGCATGGGCAACATCTGCCGCAGCCCGACGGCCGAGGCCGTCCTGCGGCGCAAGCTGGAGGCCGCAGGGCTGGCGGATCTGGTCGAGGTTGATTCGGCGGGCACGCATGCGTACCACGTGGGCAGCCCGCCAGACGAGCGCGCGCAGGAAACCGCTACCCGGCGCGGCTACGAGATGAAGCACCTGCGCGCCCGCAAGGTGCAGCCGCAAGATTTCGAGCGCTTTGACTTGCTGCTGGCCATGGACTGGGACAACCTCGCCCTGCTGGAGGAAAACTGCCCCAGCGACGCCCAGACACGGCGCAAACTCAAGCGCCTGACCGAGTTCACGCCGGCCCAGTCACGCCACGCGAGCGTCCAGACGGTGCCTGATCCCTATTACGGTGGCCCGGCCGGGTTCGAGTTCGTGCTCGACCTGGTTGAAGATGCCTGCGACGGCCTGGTCGAACATTTGCGACAAGTTGTCGCGTCTGTCGCGTCCCCTCCCTGACAAATCCCAGCAATCTACTGGGGCTCGGTTGGGGGTAGGGTGCTGGCCCGCTTCTTGATAGATGAGACCTGTGGGCGTCATCGGCAAAGCATCAGGGAACACCCTTGGTTGAAGTTGACTAAATCAGTTGGGTAAGCTATAATCGACTCCGTTACTCGGGATTAAGACACCCCAGGTTCGTTGGAGATCCCGGCGCACCCCATCCAAGGCCAACCCCTGCCGCGAAGGGTGTCGCCCGAGTCCCTGACCAAGGAGAAAAGCGATGCGTCTGACTACCAAAGGCCGTTTTGCCGTGACGGCGATGATCGATCTGGCTCTGCGTGAGCACACTGGCCCCGTGGCACTGGCTGCCATCAGCCAGCGTCAGCAGATTTCCCTGTCCTACCTCGAACAGCTGTTCGGCAAATTGCGCCGTCACGAGCTGGTCGAGAGCACCCGAGGCCCTGGCGGCGGTTACTCGTTGGGCCGCAAGGCCGAGGACATCACCGTGGCCGACATCATCGTGGCCGTGGATGAACCCATCGACGCAACCGGTTGCGGCGGCAAGGAAAACTGCATGGGCGAAGACGGTGGCCGTTGCATGACGCACGACCTCTGGACCAGCCTGAACAACAAGATGATCGAGTACCTCGACTCCATCTCCCTGCGCAAACTGGTGGAAGACCAGCTCGCCAAGGGTGTGTCCGTCGAGGCCCAGCCGATCAAGCGCGCGATCTCCACCCAGCCGGTGGTCAAGCCCATCAAGGTCACGGCCCCCAACTCGGTGTTCGCACTCGGCGCAGCCCTCACGAAGTAAGGGCCACTCAGCCCGAGGGTTTGCCTACCCCGGGCGGTGTCCCCGATAATCGAAGGTTTTGCGCAGCGATCATTAATTACTTGCCAGCAGCCGCCCATCTCACCATGTGGCATGGGTCTGGCGCCAGCTTTGTTGAGTCCCCACTATGGACATGACCCCTCACTTTCCGATCTACATGGACTACGGCGCGACCACGCCGTGTGACCCCCGCGTGGTGGACGCCATGATTCCCTGGTTGCGCGAGCACTTCGGCAACCCGGCTTCGCGTACGCATGCCTACGGTTGGGAAGCCGAAGAAGCCGTTGAGAAGGCGCGCGTGCAGGTGGCCGAGCTGATCGGTGCCGACCCCCGCGAAATCGTCTGGACCTCGGGTGCCACCGAGTCCAACAACCTGGCCCTCAAGGGCGCGGCGCACTTCTACAAGACCCGCGGCAAGCACATCATCACGGTCAAGACCGAGCACAAGGCCGTGCTGGACACCGTGCGTGAACTGGAGCGCCAGGGCTTTGAAGCCACCTACCTGGACGTCAAGGACGACGGCCTGCTGGACATGGATGTGCTCAAGGCCGCCATCCGCCCTGACACCATCCTGATCTCGGTCATGTTCGTGAACAACGAAATCGGCGTGATCCAGGACATCCCCGCCATCGGCGCGCTGTGCCGTGAGAAGGGCATCATCTTCCACGTGGACGCTGCCCAGGCCACCGGCAAGGTCGAGATCGACCTGGCCACGCTGCCCGTAGACCTGTTGAGCCTGGCCTCGCACAAGACCTACGGCCCCAAGGGCATCGGCGCGCTGTATGTGCGGCGCAAGCCCCGCGTGCGCATCGAAGCACAGATGCACGGCGGTGGCCACGAGCGTGGCATGCGCTCGGGCACCTTGCCCACGCACCAGATCGTCGGCATGGGCGAAGCCTTCCGCATCGCCCGTGAAGAAATGGCCACCGAGAACGTGCGCATCAAGGCCCTGCGTGACCGCCTGCTGGCTGGCCTGCAAGGCATCGAGCAGATCTTCGTCAATGGTGACCTGGACAAGCGCGTCGCCCACAACCTGAACGTGTCGTTCAACTACGTGGAAGGCGAATCGCTGATCATGGGCATCAAGGGCATCGCCGTGTCGTCGGGCTCGGCCTGTACGTCTGCCAGCCTGGAGCCCAGCTACGTGCTGCGCGCCCTGGGCCGCAGCGATGAGCTGGCCCACAGTTCCCTGCGCATGACCATCGGCCGCTTCACCACCGAGGAAGAAGTCGATTACGTGGTCAATACCTTGAAGGACCGTGTGGCCAAGCTGCGCGAACTGTCACCGCTTTGGGACATGTACAAAGACGGCATTGACATCAGCACTATTCAATGGGCTGCACACTAGTCATGTCCGCCCCCGGTTGCAGGGTACTGCAACCACCCCCCGAGGGGGCGCGGGGCCGGACGCTTGGGGCGGCCCGGCGCTGGCCCCGCCGCCACTAACACGGTTGTGGCGACGCAATCGACGTTCTTTTGACAGATTTGGAGTTTCATCATGGCATACAGCGACAAGGTCATTGACCACTACGAGAACCCCCGCAACGTTGGCTCGTTCGAAAAGGGTGACGACACCATTGGCACCGGCATGGTCGGCGCACCGGCCTGCGGCGACGTGATGAAGCTGCAGATCAAGGTCAACCCGAGCACCGGCGTGATCGAAGACGCCCGCTTCAAGACCTATGGCTGCGGTTCGGCCATCGCTTCCAGCTCCCTGGTGACCGAGTGGGTGCGCGGCAAGACGCTGGACGAAGCCCTGGACATCAAGAACACCCAGATCGCCGAAGAGCTGGCCTTGCCCCCGGTCAAGATCCACTGCTCGATCCTGGCGGAAGATGCGATCAAAGCCGCCGTCAACGACTACAAGACCAAGCATGCAGCCTGATCAAGCCACCTCCGGATCGTGCACCGCCGGCCCCGGCAACGGGCCGCTGGCGGACATCGCGCAAGCCAACGCCGACATGTCGGTGGGCCTGACCGAGGCCGCTGCACGCCACATCACGCGCTACCTGGGCCGCCGCGGCAAGGGTGTGGGCGTGCGCCTGGGTGTCAAGACCACGGGCTGCTCCGGTCTGGCCTACAAGATCGAGTTCGCCGATGAGGTTGCTCCTGAAGACATCGTCTTCGAGCGCCTGGGCGTCAAGATCCTGGTCGACCCCAAGAGCCTGCCCTATATCGATGGCACCGAGCTCGACTTCGTTCGTGAAGGCTTGAACGAAGGCTTCAAATTCAACAACCCCAACGAGCGTGATCGTTGCGGCTGCGGCGAATCCTTCCGCATCTGAACGCGCGCTGGCAAGGCACGCGCCTTGCGTTGATTGAAGCCTCACCATGTGGTGGGGTTTCTCTTTTTAACGGGTTGCTGTGGCCATGAACATCGACGCTGACGACTTCACCTTGCTGGGCCTGAACAGGGCATTTGCACTGGACCGTGCCCAACTGGACGCGGCCTGGAAGGCCTTGCAGGCTCAGGTTCACCCCGACCGCTTTGCGGCGGAGGGCGCCGCCTCGCAACGCATTGCCATGCAATGGGCGGTGCGTGTCAACGAGGCCCACCAGCGCCTGAAGGACCCGCTCAAGCGCGCGGCCTACCTGTGCCAGCTGGCCGGCGTGCCGGTTCAGGCCGAGAACAACACCGCCATGCCCGGCGCCTTCCTGATGCAGCAGATGCAGTGGCGTGAAGCCCTGGAAGAAGCCGGCAACCCAGCAGAAGTCGAGGCCTTGTCAGACGAGGTCACCGGCCAGCGCAAGGCCGGCCTGGCTCGCCTGACGCAACTGCTGGACGTGGACGCCAACCCGACCCAGGCCGCACAGGAAGTGCGCGCCCTCATGTTCATTGATCGCCTGCTTGAAGAGATCAATACGCGTCTTGAAAAATACGAAGACGCCAGCTGACTGACGACCCATGGCCCTGCTGCAAATCTCCGAACCCGGGCAATCGCCCGACCCCCATCAGCGTCGCATCGCGGTCGGCATCGACCTGGGCACCACGCACTCGTTGGTGGCCGCTGTGCGCAACGGCGCGGCCGAATGCCTGCCCGACGAGCAGGGCAGGGTGATCCTGCCCTCGGCCGTGCGCTACATGGTGGACGCCAAGGGCCAGACCCGTCGCCACATTGGCTTCGAGGCCCTGGCCGCGCAAGCCGAGGATTCGCAGAACACCATCGTGTCGGTCAAGCGCTTCATGGGTCGCCGCCTGGCCGACCTGCCCGATGCCGGTCGCCTGCCTTACCAGTTTGAAGACCAGCCCGGCATGGTGGCGGTCAAGACCGTGGCCGGCGTGAAGTCGCCCGTCGAGGTGTCGGCCGAGATCCTGGCCAGCCTGCGCCAGCGCGCCGAAGACACCTTCAACGACGACCTGTTCGGCGCCGTGATCACGGTGCCCGCCTACTTTGACGATGCCCAGCGCCAGGCCACCAAGGACGCGGCCCAGATGGCCGGCCTGAACGTGCTGCGCCTGCTCAACGAGCCCACCGCCGCGGCCATTGCCTACGGCCTGGACAACGGTGCAGAAGGCCTCTACGCCATCTATGACCTGGGTGGCGGCACCTTCGATATCTCCCTGCTGCAACTCAGCCGCGGTGTGTTCGAGGTCGTGGCCACCGGTGGCGACTCGGCCCTGGGCGGTGACGACATCGACCACCTGCTGGCCGAGGCTGCGCTGCTGGACGCCAAGATGGAAGCGGTCACCCCGCAGGACAAGCGTACCGTGCTGGTGGCTGCGCGCCGCACCAAGGAAAAGCTGTCCACCGACGGCAGCGCGCACCTGAGTTGCGCCTTGTCGGGTGGCATGCTGTCGGTCAAGCTCACGCGCGAGCGCCTGGCCGAGCTGGCCAAACCGCTGATCGACAAGTCGCTCGCCTCGGTCAAGCGCGTGCTGCGCGACGCCAAGGTCAAGCCCGACGAGGTCAAGGGTGTGGTCATGGTGGGCGGCTCAACCCGCATGCCCGCCGTGCGCGATGCCGTGGGCGCCTTCTTTGGCCAGCCCCCGCTGACCGACCTCAACCCCGATGAAGTGGTGGCATTGGGTGCGGCGATCCAGGCCAACCAGCTGGCGGGCAACAACGCGCAAGGCGAACTGTTGTTGCTGGACGTGTTGCCCCTGTCCCTTGGCCTGGAGACCATGGGGGGCCTGGTCGAGCGCATCATCCCGCGCAACACCCCGATTCCATGCGCCCTGGCGCAGGACTTCACCACCTTCAAGGATGGGCAGACCGCCCTGGCCGTGCATGTGGTGCAAGGCGAGCGCGAGCAGGTCGAGCATTGCCGCTCGCTGGCGCGCTTCGAGCTGCGTGGCATCCCGCCGATGGCGGCCGGTGCAGCGCGCATCCGCGTGAGTTTCCAGGTCGATGCCGACGGCCTGCTGAGCGTGTCGGCCAAGGAGCAGCTCTCTGGTGTGGAAGCCTCGGTGGTGATCAAGCCCAGTTATGGCCTGACCGATGACCAGGTGGCCCACATGCTGCGCGAGGGCTTCACCACGGCCGCCGCCGACATGAAGGACCGTGCCTTGCGTGAAGCTCGTGTCGAAGCCGAGCGCATGCTGGAGGCCACACGCACCGCGCTGGCCGCCGACGGCGACCTGCTGAGCCCCGAAGACCGCACCCGCATCGATGGCCTGATGGCCCAGATCGGCCAGCGCTGCGACCGTGGCGACATCGACGCCCTGGAGGCCTCGATCAAGGCCCTGGCCGATGGCACCGAGGCCTTCGCTGCCGAACGCATGAACCGCAGCATCCGCCAGGCGCTGGCGGGGCGCAAACTCGATCAAGTCTGAAGCTAGACCATGCCCATCATCAAGATCCTGCCCCATGCCACCCTGTGCCCCCAAGGCAAGGAAATCACGGCCGCACCGGGCACCAGCATCTGCGAAGCCCTGCTGGAGAACCACGTCGAGATCGAGCACGCCTGCGACATGAGCGCCGCCTGCACGACCTGCCACGTCATCGTGCGTGAAGGCTTCAACAGCCTCAATGAGATGGACGAGGTCGAGGAAGACCTGCTGGACAAGGCCTGGGGCCTGGAGCCCAATTCGCGTCTGAGTTGCCAGGCCATCGTGGCGGGTCAGGACCTGACGGTCGAGATCCCCAAGTACACGATCAACCACGCGCGCGAGAACCACTGAGTTCCGGCGGGCAAGCAAAGGCGGCATCGTGTCGGTTCGCACGTTCAGCACCTGGCCGTCCTTGTCCTCCTTGTCGCCTTTGCCGCAGCTGCGCAGGCGCTGGTTCCTGGGGGCTTTGCTGACAGGGGGGCTGCTGGGCTGGGCAGCGCGGGCCGATGCCAAGGCCGCTGTGCAGCGCACGCGCCTCAAGCCCGTCAGCCAGGGGCGCGCCGACATGCCGCCTGCCTTGCGCGCCTTCATCGATCACCTGATCCCCGCCGATGAATTGACGCCGGCTGCCTCGGCCTTGCGTGTGCCCGACCACATCTGGCAGCAAGCCCAGGACGACGCCGACTTGCGGCGCCTCATCGAGGTTGTCTGCGCCTGGATGGACCGTTATGGTGAGGGCTTTGCCGTCTTGCAGCCCGACGAGCGCGAGGCGCTGGTGAAGTGGATGTCCACCGCGCCTTGGGAATCCCCTCAGCGGCGCTTCTTTCACCTGGTGCGCGACCGTGCTTTCACGCTGTATTACACCCAGCCTGCCGCCTGGAAGGGCTTGCCCATCCAGCGCCCGCCACAGCCCATCGGGCATGTGCTGGATTGATCGGCCATGAGCGCGGCATTTGACGCCATCGTCATCGGCGCAGGCGCAGGTGGCGCCGCAGCGGCCTGGCGCCTGACGCGCCAAGGTTGCAAGGTGCTGGTGCTGGAGGCCGGCCCCTGGTTTGATCCGGACAAGGACTACGGCCTGGACAAGCCCGATTGGGAGGCGCGGCCTTTCCCCGTCAAGCCGGGCTCTGCAGGGCGCCATCGATACGGCGAGATGCAGCAGCTCGATCCTCAATGGGACGACCTGCGCAGCTGGCACCACGAAAGCGGGCGCCTGGTGCTGGGCGACCGGCGCGCCGTGCGCATTGGCTACAGCCATGTGCGCGGGGTGGGCGGCAGCACCTTGCATTACGTTGGCGAGGCGCACCGGCTCAACCCTCACGCGATGAAGTTGCACAGCCAGCATGGCGTCGGAGCCGACTGGCCTTTTGACTATGCCGAACTGGAGCCCTATTACGTCGAGGCCGAGCGCCTGATCGGGGTGGCCGGGCCCGTTGAAACTGGCGACCGTTGGCGCAGCCAGCCCTATCCCTTGCCCGCGCACCCCTTGTCACGCGCGTCTCGCACCATGGCGGCAGGCGCATCGGCATTGGGACTGAGCTGGACGCCCAATCCCCGCGCGGCTTTGTCGCAAGCGTATGACGGGCGCCCACCATGCAACTACTGCGGTGGCTGCTCACGTGGCTGCCCTCGGCGTGACAAGGGTTCGGTCGATCAGACCTTCATCCGCCATGCTCTGAAATCTGGCCGCTGTGAAGTGAGGGCGCGTGCGACCGTGCTCGATTTGTTGCATGGCGAGCAGCGCGTCATCCGCGGGGTCCGTTATGTCGATGACAAGGGCCGCCAGCACATCGAGCGCGCACGCTTGGTGATCCTGGCTGCAGGTGCCATCGAAACGCCCCGGCTCCTGTTGGCCAACCGGTCGGCACTGGCGCCGCAAGGCATCGGCAATGACCAAGGCTTGGTCGGCCGCAACTTCATGGAGACCTTGTCGTGGACAGCCATGGCCTTGCATCCCGAGCCGCAGTCCAGCTACAAGGGCCTGCCGGCAGATGCCATTTGCTGGGATCACAACCGCCCCGATGCCATTGCCGATGTGGTGGGCGGCGCGCGTTTTTATTCAGCCACGCTGGATACCGACCTGATGGGCCCGGTGGCTTATGCCACACGCATGGTGGATGGCTGGGGGGCGCAGCACAAGCAACAGCTGCGTCGCAGCTTCGGGCACGCACTGGCCATCGGTGCCATTGGCGAGAGCCTGCCCAACCCGCGTTCCTTCATCGATCTGCACCCCAGCGAGCGCGATGAACATGGCATGCCATTGGCCCGTATCCACTCATACGTGGACGAGATGGCCTGCAGGCGCCTGCGCTTCATGGCACAGACCTGCCGGGCTGTGCTCAAGGCCGCCGGTTGCAGCGACCTGCACATGGAGATGGGGACGTATGACGACTTCGCGTCCACGCATGTGTTTGGTACCTGCAGATCGGGGGTGTCACCCCGGGACAGCGTTTGCAATGAGCAGCATCAAATTCACGGCTGGAACAACCTGTTACTTTGTGATGGAAGCACGTTTCCAAGTTCCGGAGGAGGGGAGTCTCCGTCACTGACCATTCAGGCCTTGGCCTTGCGGGCAGTCGACCGCTTCCTTCACGCCGGGTAGTACCAGCGTTTATTTGCAGGAAATTTCATCATGAAGAAGTCGTCTTTTATCGTTCGTTCTCTCGCTGTGGCCGTGGCCGCCCTGTCGGCGGGTTTGTTTGCGCCGTCCGTGATGGCCGGTGCCGCCCCGTGTGGAACGTCATGCGCCGCACCTGTGCTCTCTGGTGGCGGCACTGGCGAGGCAGACACCACGCAGGCGTATGCCGGCATCAACTGGGCCTTTGGCTCAGGCACCGAGCTGGTGGTGGGGGTGCGTAGCCTGCATACCAATGCGCGCAACAAGGTGGCTGGCGCCAAAGTGGAAGCCACCTTCCCGTTTGGCAAGCAGAGCATCGCTTTTGACAAGCTGCGCCTGCGCCTGGTAGGGGGCAACCGACTGGGCATGTATGAGTTGGGTGGTGGTTATTCCTTTGCCAGCAAGGGCTTCCTGCTGTCGGGCGCGCTGCAAGCTGACTACGTGGTGGCTGGCACCGACTTCAACTTGAGCAGCTTCCAGTGGCAACCCTTCATCGGCATCAACACCTTGGCTCGCCCCGATGAGGGCTCGGGCGGCCCCGGCACGCTTTCTTGCCCCGCTGGCTGGGAGTTGCATGACGCTGCCTGGCTGCTCAACACCGGCAACATGAATGCAACGTCGGACAAGTTCGTCAACGGCCTGACTTGCGTGGAACCAGCCTGATCGGTGTTTGAAGATGGCGGTGGCGGCGGCTGCTACAGTACGCCGCCACCGTTGCTTTCCTCGCACAAGCATGTCCCGTCAGATTTTCCTTGATACCGAAACCACCGGCCTGAGCCCCGAGTCAGGCGACCGCATCATCGAAATCGGTTGTGTGGAAATGGTCAACCGCCGCCTCACCGGCCGGCACCTGCACTTCTACATCAACCCCGAGCGTCCCAACCACGAGGACGCCGTCAAGATCCACGGCCTGACCGACGAGTTCCTGGCCGACAAGCCCGTGTTCGCCGCATTGGTCGACGAGATCCTCGAGTATTGCCGCGATGCCGAGATCATCATCCACAACGCGAGCTTCGACGTGGGCTTCCTCAACGCCGAGTTGAAGCGCCTCAACCGCGGTGTGTTCAAGGATTACGTGGGCGGCGTGGTCGACAGCCTGGTCATGGCCCGCGAGATGTTCCCCGGCAAGTCCAACTCGCTGGACGCCCTGTGCCGTCGCCTGGAAGTGGACAACACCCACCGAACCCTGCACGGCGCCTTGATGGACGCGGAGTTGCTGGCCGAGGTCTACATCAACATGACCCGTGGCCAGGATGCCTTGCTGATCGACAGCGACGCGTCCGAAGGGGGCGAAGGGCAGGGCACACAGGAAGTGGTGGCCGTTGACTTCAGCGCCTTTGATCTGCCGGTGATCAAGCCCTCGGACGAAGAAGCCGAGGATTTCGAGAAATCGTTGGCGGCCATCGACAAGGCCAGCGGTGGAAAAACTTTATGGAAGTCGATCGAAGTTGTGCTATAGTCATGGTCTTCGCTGATTGCGACAAATTAATCAGCGAACCCGAACAAGACATCTGAAACGAGTTCGGGCGGTTAGCTCAGCGGTAGAGCACTGCCTTCACACGGCAGGGGTCGCAGGTTCGAACCCTGCACCGCCCACCAAGGAAATCAAGCACTTAGCAGCGATGCTAAGTGCTTTTTTCTTGCCCGTTTCAAAATTTGGGACAATTTTGGGACAGTGGGGCAGCAGTCAGGCCTGGCACTCGCACTCAACCACTACATGAGGCGCAGATGGCAACTTTCGAAAAACGCGGGCAGTACTGGCGGGCCAAGATCCGTCGCAAGGGCTATCCAGAGCAAACGCAGTCGTTTGATCTGAAGTCAAAGGCAGAGGCCTGGGCGAGGTCCATCGAAAACGAGATGGACAAGGGGACCTTCGTAGACCGCACCGAGACGGAGAAAAACACCCTTGGCGATCTGATCGACCGTTACCTGAAAGAAGTGACGCCATTGAAGCGCGGCAAGGGGCCTGAGGCATCTCGCCTGCAAGCCTTGCGTCAGCGGCCCCTGGCAGCGCTCAAGATGAGCGCGTTGTCGAGCAAGCACATCGCCCAGTATCGTGATGAGCGGCTGAAGGAGGTGTCAGCCGGCACCATCAACAAAGAGTTGAACCACCTGGCGCACGTGATTGAAACCGGGCGCAGGGAGTGGAGCATTCAGCTGCCTGAGAACCCAGTGCGCATGGTGCGGCGTCCAGCCGCGCCAAAGGCCCGTGACAGGCGTTTCAGAGAGGGGGAAGAGGCTCAGCTTCGGTTGGCCTGCGAGGATGCGCGAAACCCCTTTCTGCTGCCTGTGATCGAACTGGCCATCGAGTCCGGCATGCGGCAAGGCGAGATCGTCGGGCTGCTCTGGCAGCACGTTGATTTGGCGGGCCGCGTGGCCCACCTGCCGTTGACGAAGAACGGTGAGGCCAGGTCTGTGCCCTTGTCGCGCAAGGCTGGCGCTGTGCTGGCTGCGCTGCGGCCTTTAGAAGATACGAAATCCGGCCCGGTGTTCCCCGGGCTGACGACCGAGGCCATCAAGCGCGCCTTCATGCGGGCGTGTGACCGTGCCGGGCTGGTTGACTTCCACTTTCACGACCTGCGGCATGAGGCCACCAGTCGTCTGTTCGAGAAGGGGCTGAACCCGATGGAGGTGGCCAGCATCACGGGGCACAAGACCCTGCAGATGTTGAAGCGATACACGCATTTGAATGCGTCGGATCTTGCGGCCAAACTTGACTAGACCCAAAGATGCTCATTGCCGCACATGACAGCGTTGAGCTGGAGTAAAAATCGCAAGGACATCAGTACGGGCTGCTCATATTTCAGCGCAGCCCGTCATCGCGTGCAAATGAAGCACAGGGCTTCGTAAAAGATTAGGCCGGCAGGATCGGCTCGATCTGGCCGTAGAACCCATCGGCAATGTGCTCTTCAGCCAGCTCAATCAGCCACGTCCGAGCAACCGTCGGCTCATACCAAATTTGCATGTTGGGCTCAGGCTCCAGCTCATTGCCGTCGCTGTCGGTATCACCTTCGAACACAAAAAGGGTGTCGAAGTTTTCGAAGTCCGACAACAGTAGGAGTCGCTGATGTTTCGCCTCTTCGACTGTCGCGGAATCTGACGCGGCGCCCATCACAACAAAGTCAAGTGCGGTCAAGTCACCTGCGCGCACGTCACTGGCCCAAACCCACAAGCTGCCACCACGGCACAGCCAGTAAACATCGTTGTCGTCGCATGTGCGAAGAAACTGCCGAGTTGCCCAGGCGACTTGCTCAAGGGGGTTGCCTGGCGATGGAGCTTGGTCTTCTAGGACCTTGCGCCACTTCTGACGCAGGTCTGCCCAGCCTGCGTATCCGAATCTACGTGCCTGCAGATCGAGCGCTGTGTAGTGAGTGAGGTCACTCAACTTGGAAAGCTTGCCGGCATCTCGCCGAAGCTGTTCAAGACGATGCTCAATTTTGCTCTTTTGCATTCTGTGCTCCAAAGCAGCGTCGCTTGATCGGGCCCACACAACCAAACGGCGCTGCCGATGAGTAGCAGTGCAAAAGAAAAGAATCTTTCAGAAGTGATGCCAGAAAGGCTTTGCACTTGTGGGCGCGCGAGCCGTCACAAGTCGGCTGCTGTTGGCAATTCTAGTGCACACAAAGGCTCATATATTGAGCTTTTGATGATTCAAAATGGACAGTTTGCAAAGACGTATGGATGACTGGCGTGAACAAGCAGGCGCTTGCTCATGCAGGTAGCTCAGGATGATGGACTCGACTGGTGGAAATCGCGTCTATGCATGTAAGGCATGAGGCGGTAAATTCTTGCCATCTTTGGAAGATCTCCAGAATTAATGGCGAACATAGGGAGGTATGCGTGGAAAAAGGGACACAGGTTCGCCGCAAGGACAACCCAGGTAAGGTTGGCACAGCCACGGGCAATCAGCGGCCCCGAAATGGGGTGCCGTACTACTCCATTCGATGGCATGACGGCACAACTGACTATTGCTCCAGTGAGCTGCTGGAGGCGCTGGCCGAAGATGGTGATGGCGACATCTATCAACAAATCGACGCTGGTCGGTATGGCCGGTCTGAAGACTTGCGGCGCAACCTGACCCATGTGCATCTCTCGGGGCGGTTGGCCAACTTGGTCTATTCGATGGGCGTCACCAACACTGACTTCTATGCCCACCAATACAAACCGCTTTTGACATTGCTGGAGTCTCCTGCAAGCGGCATCCTGATCGCGGATGAGGTCGGCTTGGGCAAGACCATCGAGGCCGGCATCATCTGGACGGAGTTGCGTGCACGAGAAGAGATGCGGCGACTTTTGATCGTCTGCCCCGCCATGCTCAGGGAAAAATGGCGGGACGAACTCTTGAACCGATTTGGCATTGAGTCTCAGATGGTGGATGCAGCCACTTTGACCAGTGAGCTTCAGAACACGTCTGCCTTCGGTCCGACCAAGGCATGGATTGCCAGCTACCAGGCGCTGAGGCCACCTCGTGGCTGGAAGCCTGGCGCCAGCGCCACTTCGAAAAGACCGGGCTCTCGGCATCTGCTCGCGGACTTGCTGGATGGCTGTGCAGAAGAAGAGCCGTTGGTGGACTTGGTCATCTATGACGAGGCCCACTACATGCGCAATCCTGAAAGCGCCTCGTACAAACTGGGGCAGATGCTTCGGGATGTTTCGCATCAGCGGGTGCTGCTGTCTGCCACTCCCATCAATACTGACCGAGAGGATTTGTTCCACCTTCTGCGCCTGTGTGACCCTGACCATTTTCAATACCGGTCAAACTTTGCGGAGATGGTTCAAGCAAACCAGCCTTTGGTGGCGGCCAGAGATGCGGCGTTGCGCATCGGGTCAACGGCTGAAGAAATCAATGGTTTCATCCAAGAGGCTGCTGCGCATGACATGCTGGCAAGGTCTCGGCAACTGGCGGCATTGCGAGACACGCCGCCTACAGATGCGGACCTGGCGGAGCCATCCTATCGTTCCGAGCTGGCGGCCGGCCTGGAGCGTGTCAACCTGCTCGGACATGTGATCACGCGCACGCGCAAACGCGACGTGCAAGTGAAAAGGGCCAAGCGTGAACCCAAGGCCGAGATCGTCGCCATGACGGCAGAAGAGCGTGCCTTCTATGAGCATGTCACCGAGGTTACGCGTGACTATGCCTTCCATCACAGCATTTCAGATGGGTTCTTGCTGGCAACGCCACAGCGGCAGGTTTGTAGCTGCCCTGCTGCCTTTGCCAAAGCATGGTTAGGCGATCAGGCCGAGTTGGTTGACGACATGACCAGCGTGTATGTCGAAGACAGCGAAGAGTCCGAGTCCAATGACTTTGAATACGAAGATGTCAGTGGATCCTTGAAGGATTTTTTGAAGGCCAATCGCCCCAGAAATCTGGATGTCCAGGCGCTTGAGCTTAACGACTCAAAGCTACATCGACTCAAGGCTGTTCTGGGCGACTACTTTGCGGCCTCCCCAGGTGAGAAGGTGATTCTGTTCACTTCCTTCCGCGTCACCGCCAAGTATCTGACCGAGAAGCTCTGTGCTGCTGGCATTCCTTCCCTGCTGCTGTGGGGCAACATGCAGGAGTCCAAGCAAGACCTGATCAATCAGTTCCGCGACCAGCCTGATCTCCGGGTCTTGGTGTCGACGGAGGTTGCGTCTGAGGGCGTCGACTTGCAGTTCAGCAAGCTGTTGATCAACTACGATCTGCCATGGAACCCAATGCGCGTTGAACAGCGCATTGGCCGTATCGATCGACTTGGCCAGCAGGCCGACATCATCCACATCTGGAACCTGATGTATCGCGGCACGATTGACGAACGCATCTTCAGTCGGCTGCTTTCAAGGCTGAAGATATTTGAGCAGGCCTTGGGCGAACCTGAGCCCATCATTGGCGAAGTGATTCAGAACCTTGAATCCACGCTTCTGACGCGTCGCCTGACATCGGAGGAGGAGGAGCGAGCCATTGAGGCAGCGCGACAGTCCTTGGAAAACGTTCGCATCGAGCAGGAGCGTTTGGAGAAAAATGCCGCCCAGATGATGGCCCATGGAGGCTTGGTATTGGAGCGCATCAAGGCCGCTCAAGAGGTCTCTCGCCGTGTGACTGAAGACGACCTGATCATCTATGTCAAAGACTTTTTAGTGAGGCAAGCGCAAGGGCACCAGTTCGGGCAGAGCGGTGGCCCTCATGAGTATTCGATCCAGTTGCCATCGGCTGTGGCCGCAGACTTTGACGAATACTGCCGAAGGACCGGACAGACAGGGATGTCAGCCTTGGGGAATGGCTTGCCTCGCCAGTGCCGGTTCATCAACAAAATCACCGTGTCGGGCAACCGTGGATGGGAGGCCATTCACCAGTTTCATCCATTGGTGCGCTTTGTTGGCGAACGAAGCAAAGGCCAAGCGCATCACGGGCTGGTGAGTGTTGAGATTGATGCTGAGCAGGTGCCATCATTAAAGCCCGGCGACTATGCACTTTCCATCCGTAAGTGGTCATTTTCTGGGGTAAGCGAGGAAGAGTGGTTGCAGAAGGCGGCCTGCCCATTGGCATCGGCTGATCTATTGGATGAGGATGCGGCTGAGGCCTTGATCAACGCCGCCAGGCTGTATGGCCGCGACTGGCTTGCGGCGGGTAGTGTTCTGACCGCCAATGTGGTGGCAGAGGCATATGACCTCTTGGATTCAAACATCCAAGGGGCGTATCAGCGTGCACTGCAACGCAAGCAAGACGAGAACGCTGACCGGATGATGTTCCAGCTCCATGGGCTTGATCAGCATTTGAATCAGCAGTTAGGCAAGCTGGAGGGTGTCCTGGCCATGCACAAAGCGCTGGCGCGCCATGGCCTTGTCAAAGCCACGCAGGGGCGGATCGATAAGTTGCGTGCGCGCATTGAGCTCAAGCGTGAGCGGGTGCGCCAAAGAGAGCGTCTCAACCCGGATGACTCTCCGGTTTGTTTCGGGGTGATTCGCGTGTTGGGAGGCGGGCGATGAAAGATTGGCGAGATCAATTGAAGGCCATCAAGGGCGACCTGGCCTCAAAAAAGGAAGACAGTCCAAGCAGCGCTCCACGGCAGGCGAACAAAAATGTGTTGCACAACCAGCCAGTGAGGCCGCCCCTGAACACGCAGCGTCGCAGCCAAACCACGACTGCAACCAATAAGCCGTCCGGGGCCATGGCTGGTCGAGAGGCAGCGTCCGTTCGACCACGCCAACTGGCACCGGTGTCCAAGCCCCAGCAGATCAGGTCCCAGCCGCAAACCAACGCTGCAAGGCCACTCCTTGAAAAGCCTGCGGCCGCTAGGCCAACGCCAGCTCAAGTTGCCGTGGCAGCGAAGCCTAAGGCAGAACCTGCAGTTCCGGTCTCCTTTCGCTCCATCAAGCCCTCAGCGTTGACGCGGCAGTGGCAGTACGTTGAAGCACCCGATTGGGTTGAAGCTGGCCGCCAACTGTCCTTGGGCGAAGAACGTACTGGGCAGCATGCCATAGATGTTTTCATTGGGGTTGACTTTGGTACCTCTTACACCAAGGCGGCTGTAGGACTGATGGATGCCATCTTTCCCGTTAGGTGGGATGGTGTTCATTGCGCTGAAGACGCGTTGACCCTGCCAACCGAGTATTCCGTAATGGAGGGCAATCGCGCTGTTCTTGGGCAACACCCCAGCGCAACGCGTGAATCTGTGCTGGTCAACCTCAAACACCCATTCCTGATGCCCGCAGTGTCGCGGCGTTCCACGTGTGAGGCGGCCGTCTTCCTTGCCTTGGTGATCCAATACGTTCGCGCGTGGACCTACAAGGAGCATGGCGATCTATTGCGCCACAGGAAGGTCAACTGGATGGTCAACCTCGGAACACCGAGCAACGGCCTTGAAGATGATCAGTTGAAGATCGCCTACCTCCGTCTCGTTCATCTCGCATGGCAGCTCAGCTTGCTGGAGCATGTCCCCGGCCGCGTGGATGCTGACAGCCCCCAAGTGTCTGCTTGGATGAATGACCGACCCAAGTCTTTGTTGGACGAGCCAGGACTGATTCCCGAGTTCCAGGCTCAGATCGCCGGCTATGTTCAATCGTCGCAGCGTGCCGACGGTCTTCACTGTCTGGTTGATGTTGGTGGCGGCTCATTGGACGTGGTCACCTTTTCGGTCATTCAGCGAGACGGAGAGGATAGGTTCCCTATTTGGGCCCCAGAGGTGAAACCTCTTGGCGTCCACATGCTGCTTCAGAATCGCTTGCTTGGAGCTCAGATGCCTGAATCTACTCAGGTCGATCCTATTGCTTGTGACTTGGAAGAGGCCGCATTCGTGCAGCAGACCGGCATGCAAAGCGAAAAGGTTCGCGCCCGAGATCGGTTGTTTGAACAAGAGGTTGAGCAGGTCGTCAGGGCGGTTGTTGCGCGAACCAAGACCAAGCGGTACAAGCTGTCGCCTGCATGGGCTAATGGCCTTCGCGTTTTCATGGCCGGTGGTGGGGCGGTTTTGCCACAGTACCTGCAACCCGTCGATAGGGGTGTGGGCCATGTTGCGCAGCGCGTCAACATGCTGGACATTCCCAGGCACAACAAGGTCGCCGAGCACCTGTTTCCTCCGGGCACCTACCACCGCATCTCGGTGGCATGTGGTCTGGCGCAAGACCGATTCAACTTCGGGCCCCTGACTGCTGCGAAGGACATTGAAGATGACGCAGCGCTAGGGACCGTCTACGTCCGTCCTCGGGCAGACCGAGACGAGCTTTATGCCAAATGAGGAGCCTACGAAAACTGCTTATTGGGCTCCATCGGCCACTTCCACATAGCCGATGAGTTCAGCAGCGTAGCTGCCGTCACCAGGTACGGCCCCTTTGTGACGAAGCTCTCTTTGGAGGGTGGGCTCCACCCACTGTGAAAACAACTGAAGCCGCTCGTCGGGAGTTAACGCAGGGCGAGCCTCGGCTAGGCGCAGGTATCGATCGCATTGCCGCTCCACCGACGGTACCCGGGTGCCGTCTTTTCGTACGGCAATGGGTTGGATGAGTTGTCGGCGCTCTCCATTCTGCCCAGATGCCTCTACCCGCCAGAGTGACAGGGCGACGGTCTCGCCCCCATCCGCCTGCACCGATATGCCAAGATCCTCTGGAGGCAGGCTTCGCCAACGGCCCAGTTCTTCTTGAACCAGCGGGTGGTCAAGCCCCAACAGATCAATGCCCTCTTCCGCAGTGGCAACCTCGCGATCCAACGTGAATCGCACGATCAGCGCCCCCTCTTCGGTAGACAAGTCATAGGTCTTGTCGTCGATTTTGATCATTCGCTGCTGGCGATCCAAGACTGCTGCTGACATGAACCGCACAAGACGTTCAAGTCCTGTGGCCACGTCAGACAGGGGCTTGTAATCATCCAGGCTGAATCCGTTCAGATCCTGGAAGAGGTCAAACACAACCTCACGGGCTTCACGCGAATTGGACAGCGCGGCCTCTAGTTCAACCTTTGTGCGCTTCAGCTCTGGGTCAGACAAGGCTTCTTGATAGAGCTTGTCGTAGTTCAGCCTTTCCGAGAGTTGCCCCAGAATCTGAGCGCGCAAGTCTTCTGCAACATTGCCTTGGTCATCGACCTTGCCGACGGTGCGGGCGATCTCGGTCAGCTTGTCGTCCAGCAGCAGGAAGATCCGGCCCTCGATCGTGTCGGACAGCACCAGGTTGTAGACCTGTGCGGTGTGGTTCTGCCCATAGCGGTGGATGCGGCCAATCCGCTGTTCCATGTCCATGGGGTTCCAAGGCAGGTCGAAGTTGAACAGGATGCGGGCGAATTGCAAATTGATGCCTTCGCGTCCAGCGGCAGTACAAACGAGCACGCGTGGGCCATCCTTCTGGCGGAACTTGCGCTCAGCCGCCGTCTTGGCGCCATGGTCGCCACCCCGCAGCACGGCCACCCCCTGGCCAGGAAAGGTCGCCTCAATCTCCTTGGCTATCAAATCCACCGTGCCTAGGTAGGTTGCAAAGATCACGATTTTTTCATGCGGGTTCTGGCGCCAGAGGTAGCCCAGACCATCTAAGAGCTTTTGAGCCTTGGTTTCGCGTTGTGTTGGAAAGACTTTCAACAGGTCACCAATGCGCAGTCGCTCCTCAGGGAGGTGCAGCTCCACCACGGCTGATGCAGCATCTTCCGCGTGAGCCGAATCGAACTCACTGCCGTAAGGATCCGATGCCATTTCTAAGGCTTCATCATCTAAGCGCTTGATCAATCGGTGCTTGAGGTCGGCGATAACACGGTCGACCTCACTGCGACCTATGGCGTCCTCAGCAACCCCGAACTCTTCGTGCACCATGGCGCGCGCGTCTTGCATGAGGCGCTCGCGCCCCTCAATGTCAAGCTCTTGGTCACGTAGATGTGCTTCGTGCAAGGTCAACATCAGCAGGCGACGCTTGAGAGTGCGACGTACTGCCGCAAAACTGGAGGCCGCAATTTTTTGGAAGATGGCCATCAGGAAGCCGAGGGCGCGTCCTTTGTTGCCTTGACGTTTGGCCAGATCGAAACCGTCCTCCAGGTACTCGCGCAGCTTCTCGTAAAACAGGCGTTCCTCAGTGTTCATCAAGAACGATTCGGTGTGCACCCAGCGTCGCGCGAAGAGTGGTGATCCGTCAGGCTGGCATGCGTCTGCCTTGGTCCGTCGGAACATGACCTGATTCAACCGGTGGCGGTTTTCAATCATTTCTTCCGGCCCGCCGAAGAGGGTCGGATTCAGCAACTGGACCAGCATCCAGAACTGGAAGTGGTTGCCTTGATGTGGTGTTGCCGAGAGTATTAGCAAGTCACGGGCATGATCCTTCAACACCTCAGCCAGCTTGTAGTTCTCTGTCTTGCGCACCTTACCGCCGTTGCGGTGTGCTGTCAGGTGATGCGCTTCATCGAAGACCACGAGATCCCAGCGTGGGGCGTCCTGCAGGCGTTTCATGCGCGCGGGCCGCTTGAGCGTGTCAATGCTGGCGATCAACCGATCGTGTTTGGCAAAAGCATTGGTCTTGCGGTCTGTGATGTCGCCTTCAGAACCAAAGATTTCAAAATCCAGGTTGAAGACTTCGTTGAGTTCGCGGTGCCAGTTGTTGACCAGGCCTGCAGGAACCACCATCAACGCGCGATTCAACTCACCACGGCTTGCGAGCTCACGCAAGATGAGCGCGGTTTCAATGGTCTTGCCGAGCCCCACTTCGTCGGCGATCAAAAACCGTCGCGGAGAGGCGGTGGCCACGCGATGGGTCAGCACCACCTGGTGGGGCAGGAGGTCGATCTTGGCAGAGGTCAGTGCAGACGCGCTTTCCAACAGTGGCAAGGCATGTGCCTCATAGGCCAGCCAGGCGTTTCGTGCGCGATCTATGCCGCCATCAACAGCACGCAAGATGCGCTCGGTTCGAGACAGCTCTCGGCGAATTGCATTGGTGGGTATGCGCCTCTCGCCTACGCTGAAGAAGGCACGCAAGAACCCGTCATGCACAGGGTCCAGCACCACACCCTGACCAAGCTCAGGGTGGGTGATGCGGTCACCGGGAAGGAAAGCTGTTTCTTGCACTGCCACGCCTCAGGTGATTCGCAAATGAAAGAGGCCTGCAGCCTTGGCACCCTCGCGCAGCAGGATCTCTTGTGGATACTCGTTGGCTTCTCCCCAAAGGATTCGACCAAAGGCCAACAGCTTGTCGCCGTGCGGGGCTGCACAGCGCCACTCAACAGAATCCGTTGCCAAGTTGCTTGTCAGGCGAGTGTTGCCAGCAGGCAGCCAGAAGATCAATGAAGCCTCACCTTCAAAATGCGCCTGGAAACTCAGGATGGCATCCTTGATGGCGTCACCCAACCATGTGTCAGCATCTTCCGGCGAAAGTAAGTCCAACCCGCCGTCCAGACCTGCCACCACCAAGGTGTTGCCGCCATTGCTGGGCAGGTCGTCAGGCCACTGGCCTGCGGCTTGCAGAAACTGTCGCAAGCTCCAGACCTCAGGGGCGTGGCAGACGAGGTTGCGAGCCTCCTCGTCCCAGATCCAACTGGTGCCACGGCGCTGCCAGACAGTGTCGAGTGTTTGCTTCATCAATATCCCTCGTTAATCCAGTCGACCGTTTGAGGCACGGGTGCTTGGGTCTGCTGCCAGCTATTGAAGATCGACACCGCTCGGGACGCAGCATTCCGTGTGGCCTGGTCAGCGATGTTCCGCTGCAACCATTCCAGCAAGGGCTTCAATGCCACATGCGGCTTGAAGTTTTCGTTCCTCAGGGTGTCAGCGGCGTTGATGCCGCTGCCATCAAAGCAAGCGCCGATCAGCACCAGAGCCTGATCAAGATCGGATGTGAGCCGACGCTTGTGCTTGCCGGACCAATCCCTGGCGAAATCGAGGGGAGCCAC
Organism: Aquabacterium sp.; assembly: GCF_016195855.1. Lineage (GTDB taxonomy): Bacteria > Pseudomonadota > Gammaproteobacteria > Burkholderiales > Burkholderiaceae_C > Aquabacterium. The sequence goes on along the minus strand of NZ_JACPYU010000003.1, from coordinate 366,181 downwards.
ACGAGTGAAAACCTTGGACTTTTCGGTGCACCAGTTTTGCTTTTGAAAATCATCCGGCGTGGTGATCGAACCCTTGAGGAACTTCTGCAGTTGGTCACGCTTGATGTCATTCTCATGGCCGAAGATGCGCAAGAACTGTCGTGTGATCGGCTCCGCGTTCACGGGTGGGGGCTCCTTGCCTTTATCTGCGTCTTCATCGATGAGTTGGTTGATGCCAATGAGGGCTTCCCGGACGGAGATGGTGCGGCCTTCGTCAACGTAGACCTTGCCATAGTGACGTGAGAAGTACTCCAGCGCCTTGCCTCGGCGGATCACCTGGATGTCGGCTGCAGGGAGGCCTTCCTTTGCGTGGTTTTCCAAGGTGGCTTGAAGTTGCCGAACGTCAGCCATCACCTCGCGACGCATTCGGCCCCAGCTGACCGCTTTGGGCTCTTCAGTACGCTTGCGACATACGTGGATGATGTCGTACTCGATCGTCTGTGAACCAAACGTCCCGGGCTTCGCTCCTTCACCCTTGGTCTCGTCCGAACGGATCGGATAAGTTGCCTCAAGGTAGTAGCCGGCGTCAAACAACGATTCCAGAACGGCAACCCATGGCTCGTCTTCGCTGTGGTGGAAGGTGAAAGCCAAGATGCCACCCGGCTTCAGCACGCGATGTGCTTCGCGCCAGCACTGCGTGAGCAAACGCTGATAGAACCCGTCCGGATCTTCTGGCTCTCGTGCCCGATTGGCAACGGCTTCAAGGGATTTTGGCGTGTATTCGACGCCGAAATAGTCAGGGTACTTATCTTTGAGTGCCAGACGAAGCCATACGTAGAAAAAGTCGGACAACTCTGAATAGTGCAACAAACCGCCGAACGGTGGATCGGTTATGACTAAGTCAAGACTGGACGTGGGAATGTGTGCCAGGTCTGTCGATGAGCCTTGGTGTAGGCTAACCTCACCTACTGCATCGCCTGGTAGAACCTTTTCGCTCTTGCCCGAGATTTGTTCAGCTAAGGTAGGGGAATGCCTTTTCAGTGCCTCAAGGCTGACGGCCTCCCATGGCTTAATAGCCCACTCAAGTCCTTGAACAATACCCTCTGTGCAAGCAGCCCAATTTCCTCTTCCAAGGTCAGGGAATACACAGTTCTCAATGACTGTCGATTTTGGGTGAAAATTATTGTTTGCGAACTGTGGCTCCAGTTTGTCGCCTTGAATATTCCATAGCGTGAATAGGCTTTGATTCCTAAGGTATTGCTGAAAGGCCCCCAGTGCAAACTCTCTCACTTTCCAGTCATAGATTCCGATGGTCGTTATGGCCTTGAGCAGTTGTGCATGAATAAGCAACTGGCGTGGCTGAAACATCGTCCACCAGTGAGTGAATCCGTGGTTGGGAATTCCACCGTTGTTCATGTGAGTCATGAAGCCAAATGGGACCTCAGATCGTGGCCAAAAATTCTTGAGATCGGTTTCCTTGCGCTCATCCCATTCAATAAGAGCTGCATCGTATTGTTTGGCATGATTTAATGTGAATGGCGCGAAGAACCGGCCACTGTATGGCTTACCTGACTCATTTCGCTTGGGGGCGTAGCCTTGCACCGCGTAGGCAGCCATTGGTCCGGTCTTGCCCGTTGCTTTGATTGTTGACAATACGCCCTGTACCGTTCCGCAAGCCGCACAGGCATAGTGCGATTTCTTCGGAACTGTCCCGGTATCGGGGCTGAATGTTACATTTGTATCAGGGCATGTCACTTTGTCAGGAAGATTGCCCCGCACCTCCAATAGTCGTATTTGAGAGGCGCGCTCCTGATTCCAACGCATGGTTGCAACTATATCGTCTTGCGCCGCTCCTCCGTATGGTCGGCCCTCTGCGTCCAGTTTGGGAGAGCCCGCCAGCCATTGCGGATGTACAAGCAGTGTTAATTCGACTTTTTTATTCTTGCCTTTGCCGAGGTTGGCGAATGATGCGTGGTGGCAATGTGGGCAGACGATGCCTTTTTTGTTGTCAAGTGCCGAAAATGGATACTCTGAAGGTGCTACATACATTGGCACATCTGGCGCCATCCGAGCAGCGTTTTCTTCCACATGAAATTCACCGCCGCAATTACCACAGGTGTGTTCCCAATGCTTGACGCTCATCGACTTCACCGCCATCACTGGGCTGGGCATGATCGGTGTGCGGTGGCCGCAACCAGTTACTTGACATGGGCCATGCTTGCCCCAGAACGTGTAGATTGCCTCAGGGCCTTCATAGCGGTAATCCTTGCGCTCAGAGCGGGGTATGTCCAGCGGATCAAAGTCGGCAGGCATTTCCCGTTTGGTCGGCAGGTGCGTCCAGGTGCCTTTCTCACCTTCGGGGCCGTCGCAGTAGTAGTACGGCATGATCTGTGGCTTGACCTCGGTTTCGATGTCGGCCAGCAGGCGCTTCACCTCGTTCAAGTCGACGTTGGCCAGCTCTTGCTTGACCACAAACCACGCAACGGGATTCAGATCATTACCGACCATTTGCATGCCCAGGCGTGAACCCTCCACCAGCGTGGTGCCGCCGCCCATGAAGATGTCGGCCACTTTCAGGTGCTTGAATGCACCTTTCTTCTGGTGGTTGGCGTAATAGTTGTCCCACACCAGCTTTGCAGCGTGTGACTTGTCGTCTGGCGCCTTGGCGGCTGCTGCAATCAGCATGGATCGGAACACACTGGAGCGTCGGCGAGCCCACCACTTGGACATCTGGTAAATGGGTTTGCCGGCATTGCCCTCGATCACCGCCACCTGGTTCACAGCCAGGATCGGAAAATCAACCTCAAGACAAGTCTTGGGGCGATTCGGATCGTTGAAGTCGACGGTTTCCAGTGCGACCGCTTTGCCGGCGCCAACAGCTTTGGCGACCTCTTGGGCGATCTGTTCCTTCTTCGTTGCCATGTGTTTTTCTTATTTACTGAGTTCGATATAGGGAGACAGCACTTCAAGCAAAGACAAGCCGCCGTGCGTCAAGGTGGGGTAGCCCCCTGGGCTTTTCCATTTGCGGCGGCCGAGTGCCAAGCGATGTGTGCCGTGTGTTGACGCGATTTCAAGCGCCACGGGCGGGATGAAGGGGCCAAGCTCGCCAGCGCCGGGTGTGCTGCGGCCTGCGGCGAAGGTCTTCTTCAGGAACTGTCCTACATCACCGTCGGCATCAGGGAACAGGCCAGTGGCCGCATAGCCATGGTCAGAGGTGATGACCAAACGTCGACCTGTCGCGAGCCTGTCAACAAATGACCAGAACTCGTCACTGCTCAGCTGTTCTGCCGCATCCTTGGTCAAGCCATCCAGCCCTTGACCTGCGCCTGAACCATCGTGAAGTTTGCTGTCAGGCCAGTGGTGCCAAAAAACCCAGTTTGGTGAGCCGCTGACAAGGTGTTCGCAATCTTTCCAAGGCAGATCGACGGACTCAGTCGCGGTAGGTTGCAGTCGGTGGGTCAGGCCTGCGCTGTTGTTCTGCAACTGGCTGCGGCTGCTGACGCCAATCGCCTTGGCAAACTTGTTGGTCTCTCCCGGGATCTCGGATGCCGTAGCCTCAACCCCATGCACGGTGTATCCATGCTCTGTTGCGCCTTGCAGCAGCCATGGCAGTTCGCGGAGGGACAGGCCATCAAGGATGAGTACCGCTTTGGCGTTGAAAGGCTCTGTCCACCAACGTGCCAGTCGGTCAGACGTGCGCTCGACGCCGCACAGCTCCGTTTGCGCAAAGGCTTTCCAAAGATCCCAGCCGGCAGAGGTCAGGAAGTGGTCCAGGGTGCCGACCTCACGGTCTCGCTTGACCACCTCACCTGGCGCGTTGCCGCTGGCCAGCGGCTTGCTGCATATGGACATGGCGTGATCGACGATGGCAGCCCAGGCGGCCTTTGCGTCACCACGTGTCAGGGTGTTGATCAACGCTGCTGGAAGTGCCATCACTTGTCCTCCTTTTCAAGGCTCAACTCAAAGGTCAGGCCGTCGGGTAGCTTCTTGAGCAACTCTTTGAGTTGCGCGCCCGTGATCTGGGTGCCACTCGCAGTCCGGACCCTGATGGCCACGTCTGCCACCTGAGTGGCTGGGCCAATGCCCCAGCCCTCAAGCTTGCCGATGAGGTTCAAGGGCGAGGTGGCAGGGTTGGAGAGCGGGATGCCATTCTTTGGCGCTGGGGAGCCCCCACCGCCAAAGATATCTCCCGGTGTGTTGCCACCCGAGCCCCCGTTGCCCTGGCTGGGCTCACCCGTGCCAGCCGGTGGTGTGGGCTCGGGCCAGCCTGTGTTTCCACCTCCGCCATACAAGTCGCCGGTACCGCCGCCTGGTGTTGGCGCAGGGCCTGGGGATGATCCGCCCGTGGCAGGCACGGCAGAAGGCTCCATCAGGAACACCTCATCCAATTGGCGCCCTGTGTACGAAAGCTTGGGGCGAAGTCTCTTCCAAGCTGCTTCTTCGTCCTCGCCAGGCAGCGTCTGGAGGTATTCCTGCCCACGCAAGTTGATGGCAATCTTGCCGCGTGCGCAAAGCCTGAGCATGCGCTCCTTCATGACCGTTTCACCAAGCCAGGGCACGCAGTCATAGCCTGTGGGCCGAGGTTCTTGTAACTCGCGCAGGACTTTGCCTACCGAGGTGTTTTCGCTTGCGGCGATCTGGATGAGTTCAGCAAAGTCTTCAGGGATGAACAAGTCATTCAGCAATGTCTGCTCAATGGCATCTGGAATCTGCGCCCCTTGCTGTTTGAGTGTCTCGACGCTGAAGCGACTTTGGCTAGGGTCCGCAAAGCTCCAACGGTTCAGCACAGCGAAGCGATCAAAGCGCTTCTTCAGGTTGTCGCGCAACGCGAGTTGGAACTCGCCGTGCAGCTTCTTGTAGTCGGGGCCTTGGTTGCTCCATTCCTGAGCCTTCAGTTCTGCCCGAGCAAGAATGAGCAGGTCCCTGTCGAGGAAAACGTTCGTCATACCCGATCTGGGCAGCAGGAATCGGATCGTGTTTCGGCGCTTGCTCAGGTGATCCTTAAGCCAATGTCCCAAGCGCTGGTCCAGGTTGTCTGGCTCTTCGGGCAGGACCAGGATGGGTAGGCGCTCATTCCACTTGTCAGGGTGCTCGCTCTCCTCAAGCGCGGACCAAGGATCTGTTTGCCAAGACTTGGGCAGTGCGATGACGCGGAAGGTCTTTGCAACTTCATCGCTGCCACCGATGACATATCGGATTTGTTTGGCCAACTGCTGCAGGTCCGACCCGTCGTTAAAGAGCTTGTCGTTTCGCGCGTACGCCATCAGTTTCGCGCGCGGGTTTTCCTCTTCCTTGAAGACCAGCTTGGCGCCGTCCTGATGGATGTTGAAGCTGTTCTCAACGATCGTGGCCAGCTCTACCTGGAATGCGTTGTCATCCACGGCTTTGCCACGCGTGATGTCAATCTGCAAGGTGGCAGGGTCTGCTCCAGCCAGGTTGCCCACGGCGATCGAGCGAAGCCAAAGCGCACCAACGACCTCTTGTAGATGTGGCGCAACCTCCGCATGATTGGTCACGGCCTGTGTCACCGAAATGATGTTCTGCTGCGCTTTGGCGCGCAATGTCCGGTGGTGTTCATTGGAGACGGAATCGAGCAGGGCACCAATGCCTGAAGCATCGTCATCCATGCGGAAATCAGCGGCGGTCAACACAGGTGCCGACTCGCCTTGGCTCTTGTACAGGTTGGCCAAAATGCGAATCATGTCGCGTGTTTCTTGGGCATCGGTGGCGATCAGGACCTGCTCTTCAAGCAGCCGGAGCAGATGTGGTGCAAATGGCCAGGCCTCGAAGAATTCGTTTCGTTGACGTTCATGCTCCGATGACGGCACGTCGTGAAGTCTGAAGGCTTCGCCGACATGGGTCTTGATCAGCCCTTCAATGCTGGTCTGGGCAATCTGCATGCGGTTGTCAAACAGGCGATGCAGCAACATGCGTCGACGGTCCTGCTGGATACGTTCTGCGTTGCCGCCCGCCTTGAAGTCGATGCCGACTGGGTTCACCCGGTGCACTTGCTGGTAAGCATCACTGCCGCCATTGCGCACGGAGATCACGAGCACCAGAAGGTCTGGGCGTTCTTTGGCGATCTCCGACAGGATCTGGATGAAGTTGAATGCCCATGTCTTCCAGGGGTACTGCTTGGTGTTGGTCAGCCCGTCGAACCAGGTCTGAAACTCATCCAGCAGTAGCATCGTTGGTGTTTGCTCCAGCAGCTCGATGATCAGCTTGTCCGATGGCACGTCGGTCTTTGATGCGCCCATGCCCTCCCATTTGCCTCTGATGTAGGTGCCATGGGGATGGCGGTCAAGCAGCAGGTCCCAAAGGAATTTGAAGCGCTGCCTGTGAAGGCTTTCCCCGATCACCTGCATGCCGCTTCGCAGAGCGATCTGAGCGATCTTCGGATCGCCCAGGGTAATGGACCAGCTGTTCAGCCACTGGCCAGTTGAGGTCGGGTCATTGACTGCGTGGTACAGCGCGGCCATCAAGTGAGATTTACCGAGACCGCGTTCACCAATGATGACCACAGGGCGACCCTGGTTAGGGCCCACTGCTTCGATCCCCTTGAGCAAATCATGGGTGGGGTAAGTGATTCCCAAAAACGACTGTGCAGCCACTTGCGTGGCGCCAGTGTTGGAGTCGTTGGACAGCTCGATGGCTGTTCCCTTCAGACGCTTGCCTCGAAACTCTTCTCGTAGTGTCAAACCGAGCATGACTTACGCCTTCATTGATGCTTTTTATTCAGGGATGGGCTTGGCTCAAGGCCTTGATCGCGAGGCTCCTCGCTGGACTGCTGCCGAATCCACATGTCGATTTCTGCCCTAACAAAGCGCCAGCTTCCACCGACCTTGAAGGCCGGGATGCTCTTGGCGGCAGCGAGGCGATAAATGGTTCGCTCGGTCACCTTGAGAAAGTCGGCGATCTCCTTGATGGTGAGGATCTCGCCTGCGTCGGGCTTTGAGGGCATGGACAGTCAGCATTCCGTGTCAATTGATGACAGGATAGTGCAAAATTTTCAAGGCGCGCGCTCGGGCGGGAGCATCAGTCGGCGACGCGTTTCGAGTTCGAGACGTACTGTGTCTGAGTCAGGGGTGACTCGTAGTAATCCTCGTCCAGGAACCGCAGCAACCTGCGCAGGTCGGTCTGGTTTTCCGGTAGCTCGATCTTGCCCTCTTGTGTGGTTTTGATCTCCAGCTTGAATGTTTTGGCTGTGGCCACGATGTGGTCCGTCGGGTGTTTATCCAATACCCCAGATTGAAGGATGAGCGCAATCTTTCGGCGTACCGTGGAGCTGGCTGTGGCTTCAAACGCAGCCGCATCAGCTGTCATCAGCTTTTCATGGGCCGCAAAGAGTTTCACCTCTGCTGACGTCGCTTCCTTGAAATGGTCATCGACATCAAACACCCGTCGCAAGAAATGAAAACTCTGGAACTTGAGATCTGTGCCGTCCAACACCGCGAGCAGCTTGCTGTCCAAGGTCAGCCCAGACTCGGTGATGCGGTCAAAGAGGTTGCCGCTGAAAAAGAGTGCGATTGACTTTGTCGCGATCAGCCGTCGCTGCTCAAACAATTGCACCAGAACCTGGTCCCCGCCATCGGGGCACCCGGCAAAAATCGCTTTGACAGTCTCAAGGCTGTGGACCTTGGGGTCAAATTGTTCGATCCCGAGGGGGTTCTTCACCGAGTCGACGAGGCCATCGACATCGACGAAATTTTTAATTACGAGCAGTTCACCTTCGTCAGGTCGATAGCGACCGTCGAAGTCAATGGTTTCTGCGATCCCGTTGAGAAAGGCGTTGCGCTGGTTGCGGAACAGACCCTGGACAGAGTCCTGCAATGCTTGACTCATGGGGAACCGAAGGATTCGAGATGCTGGGTTGTTTGTCAGGGCAAATAGGTTCATAGCTTCACTTCCTGCTTTACTTGGTGGGTGCTTCGAGAATTCCGTATTCGCTCAACTGGACGACGTTTTTGATCGCCAGTGCGCTGTTGATTCGACGTTTTGATATCAACAAATAGGTGATGCCATCTGCTGTCTCCACTTCGTAGAAGTGATACCCGAATATGCCAAGCACTGGGTTGACCTGCAGTGAGTGGGTGCTCCACAGAACAAACAACAGCATGCCGGCAGCGAGCAGCCAGGCACCTGGTTCAGGTGTGGCTTGTCCTCGAAACACCAAGGGAAGGGCATAGGCCACGAAGAAGCCAATCACTTCTTTGTCGGCGCTCTTTGCTTTCTTGATGGTGACAGGGAGCCGTTCTAAGCCCGCCTGGGCGCGTTCAATGATCCACAGCGCCAATGCGCCCAGGAGCAGGCAACTACAAGCGGCGATCGCAGCCAGCTGGTAGTTATGGTCTTTGGCCGCGTAGATGTAGGCCAGCGACACGCTGATTGGCGCAATGGCCGTCAGCGCCAACATGATTCTGATGAGCCGTCCTAGCATGCCCAATCCCTGTTTGATACTTTTTGTGACACGGATGGTAGCAGCGCTTCATGACGCGTCAGAAGTGCTGTTGATCGGTGTGCTTGCCCCGAAACTTCCCTCGACGGGGATTTATGTATCAAATGGTATAGCATCACTGGCTCATTGAATGAGCTAGATGAAGCAGGTCGTGCAGCGGATCGGGTGTCTGTTCCGAAGATGAGTAATGGCTGGTTCACCAGCGTGGCAGGTCCTGAACCCCCGTCCAATCCCCATCAACCGAGGCCATGGCCGCGACGCTCGGGCCCAACTCGGCCTGCAGTGCCCTGGTGATCTGCCACTGTTCTCTTCTGTGGCGAGTCCAAAATGAACCGGGAGGTCCGTAAGGGTGCTCGCTGATGTTCTCGTCATGGTCACGCTGCCAAGCGGCGATTCGCCTGACCAACGGAAATGGAAAATCCAGTTGGTCATAGGTCAGCATGGTGCCCTCTGCATCCCACAAACCACTGCTGTGCTCCTTGCTGTTCACGCGGAGTTCGGTGAGTTGCCGTGTGAATGCCGTGCGCAGTGCCCGCTTGGCAGCCACTCGTTCTGGGGCGCCACATTGCTTCAAAAAGTATTCGGGGTTTGATCGCCCCATGCGGTCGATGCCGAGGCACTTGATGGCGATCCCATTTTCCAGTGCGAGCCAAAGCAGATCCTCCACTGATTCGTGTAGGTGCAGGTCAAGTCCCTTTGATGCAGCGGTCTCACCCGTGATGACAAACAGCTCGTCGATCAACGCCAGAGTTTCGATGGGTTGATCCACGCGCTGTCCCTGCATGTAGTCTGAGCGCCATCTGGGGCAGTTGATCGCCGCTTGCCTGATCCAGGCAAAAGACGCCAAATCCTGTGGGGCGACGACATGAGCGTCGGCACCGATCTGCATGGCGAGGATGGCCTGAGCCACTGGGCGTGCCTCTGGGCTTGAGAACACCACGGCCACGGTTTTGCGGGCACCCGGTGGCAGGTAGCTGATGCGGCAGGGCAATGTTTCCAGTCCGAGGAGAGCGTCGTTCATCTTGAACGGATGGGTGTAGTTTGCCGGGTCGATCAGTGCGGCTTTGAGTTCATCCACATCCCGAGCGCCACTGGTCGTCACCAGGTGCTTCACGAACGCCGCGTCGGGCTTGTGGGAGCAACACCAGTGCAGCACCAAGAAGCGATGGACGGCATCGTCGTCCAATTCATCATGCAGATCGCCGAAGTGGTAAACCGACTCGCCCAGGGCGTGCCCCAGCGCTTGCGCAACAGGGTAGATGGCCTTGCGCCACTGGATGAAGGGGTTCTCGTCTGATGGCCAATCTTCTTTGGTGCCCCACCTGTCGATGTCGATCCAGGGTGCGCCTGGGGTGAACTCGATCATCGCTTTGCTGGGTGGCCATTCGGGAAGGTCAAGAAGCGACCAGGGGCTGGTCCAGTTGTCCGGCCCCCGGAACATGGGCACGGATGCTGCGACCACGATGGACTTTTCGAGGAATTCCGCGACTGCTTCTGAAATCAGCCCTTCCCTTTTCAGTGCCTCGACAAATGTCGCCGCTGGCAGGCATTCCGGAGAATCGGGTTTCAAGTCATCCAGGAAGCGGGCCGTTGGTACATCTGGCATGTCGGCCCTCAACTCCTTGACCAGGGCGCGCGCGTGGGCCGGTGCCTCGTCTGCGGCCATGCCTTGGTGGCGCAACAGAATGATCAGTGCGGCAACGGGGTTGATGTACGGCACGCGATGGCCAGCAGGCGGCTCCAGCAAGGTGATATGCCCGTGCCATCGCTGGTGCTCAGGCAAGTCGAGGAAGCCTGTCAGGGTGGCCAATTCTTGCGGCTCAAGCCCGGAAACGGGCAGGGCTTTCATCAATGCGGAAATGTTGACCATCTGGGGGATCCTCTGAACTTATTTCTGCCTGTTTGACAGGGGCATCCGCTTCATTGTGATCAGCCTTAGGCTCATGGCGTGAGCTTCAGCTTGGTATTGGCGAGCCATGCCATGGCCCTCACCACCCTAAGTGCGGGAGTAGGTTGCCAGGGCATCGCGCAGTTGCTGTGCCACCTCCGCCCTCAATTCTTTGGGCTCCAATACCTCCACCTCAGGGCCGTGCCGCAAAATGTCCATGCGCAGTTCGGTCATGTCGGTGAAAGGCAGTTTCATCTCTACCCTGCCATCGTCCAGCGCAGTCAATTGCTGATCAGGGTGCCATCGCTCGCGAGCCACCCATTGCGATGCGCGGGCACTGAACAACAGCCATGCCCAGCGCACTTGGTTGCCAGCGTATATGCCATAGCCCCCGTCCAGGTTCTTGATGACGGTGCTGATGGCGACCTCTTTGGCCTTGTCATCCCGCACCTGAACGTCGTCCATGGCGTCGAGGGCAAAGCGGCGCAGGTCGTTGTTCTTGTGGCACCACGCGTCCAGGTACCAGGTGTTGCGGTAATAGATCAGGCGTTGGGGTGATCCTTCTCGACGGGACTCGGCCTGGCGCGAGCGCGTGAAGTACTTGAAGGAAAGCCTATGGCGGCCCAGCAATGCACTGCATACGGCTTCGAAGCACGGCGCCTCGACGGGGCGCTGGCTGGCATTGATCACGCTGATGCGCTGCATCACGTCGATCTTGTCGCGATCATTCTGACCGACCAACTGGTGGATGCGATCCAGCAAGGGGCCGACATGCCTGTTCAGTGCGCCGTTGGGATCGAGGCCACTGAGCAATTGGTGGGCCGTCAGCAGTGCATGCAGCTCTGTGGCGCTGAACCATAGGCCTGGGATTTCCAGGCGTTCTCCGACTTGAGCTGAGGCGTCAAGGCGGTAGGTGTCCTCGGCCCGGTCGTAAATGATGGGGCAGCCGAGTCGATCACGCAGAAAAGCCAGATCTCGCTTGATGGTTGCGGGAGAGACCTCCAGGACGTCGCGGAATATCTGGAAGTTGACTGGGCGGTTTCGGCGCAGCAGGCTTTCAATTTTGACGATGCGATCAGTTTGGGCGCCCATGTCTGTTGGTCCAGATATTGTTCTGAGGATTGTGGCCTGCTTCTCAGCCAGCCCTTGGTTTGAGTGTGGCGAGCTGGCCGGGGATTTTCGGTGTCACTTATTCCAGATTGACCTGTCGATATGGCATGTGGCAAACCTTGCTCAGGTCATGCCGATATCAGCGTGAACGGGCGCCGCCGCTTCGCGGCGGGCCAAGCAGCAGGCGCTGCGCAGGCCCCCGAGGCGCACCTGGCCCCAGCCAGGTTGCCGAGGGGCTGGGGGGAGCCGCCAGGCACAAATCGCCCCAGCGATTTGAGGCGCCCCAGCGCCGGTGCATGAGCGGGGGGCGAAGCCCCCGCCTCCCCCTCGCCGCAGGCGCGGGGGCACCCGGGAGGCCGGTGGGGCGTCCAGCCCCAGCCCGTAGGGCCGACCGGAGCAGGGGCGCGCAGCAGACCCTCGCAGGGAGCCGGATCTGCCGGGTGCCCCCGCGCAGCGGGGTGCTGATGGCGTAGCCATCAGCAGGGGGAGGCGCGACCCCGGACAGCGGGCGGGCAGCAAGCCCCGCGTCCAGCGGGGATAGGGGCCGTGGGCGGCGTCCAGCCGCCCCTTGAGGCCCCGGTGATGTCCGACGGCTGCCCCGATCAGGTTGCCCGACGTTTTCTCCGACTTCGCCATCGTCGGGCTTCGGTCGGAGCCATGGTCGGAGACAAAGGCTGCATGGACTGCCTGGCAGGTGCTCCGTCACCCAGTAACGAGTGCCGTTCCTTCGGGACGGTGCCGTACCTTGGGTAGGCTGCCGTCTTGCCGTTACGGGGCGAATCAAAACATGTGCACATTGCAAGATGACATGTTCAATGTTCTCTCCACCAATGTCGGATGATCCATGTTGGTTTGCAATTGGTACGCCTCCGACGCCATCGGACTTTCAGTCGGAGTCCGGTCGGACAGCCTTCGGAGGGATACACATGTTGGGTTGCCATGTACCAATGTGACATTGACAATGTGCGTGCACAAAGTGATTTGTTCAATTGCACACGTTAGGAGGCACGATGAGCCCGTACCTGCTTTGGAGCGGCCTTGCCGCCTTGGTCCCTGTTGCTTTGATCGTGCTCGGCGCAGGTTATGGCTTGCGAGCACTCAAGCATGCGCGTGCCACGCGAATGGAGGTGGCGCGGCTGGGGTCCCTTACCTCAGACGCCGGATATCAGACCTCCTGCATCGAGGCAACCAAGCATTGAAACTGGCGCGCCACGATTAGGATCCAGCCAAGCATCAAAGTCCGCTTCTTCCAGAATCACCACCATTCGTTTCTCGTCTTCGGGCCGGTGGAAGTGGCGCATCAGCGGGTGGTCGTCAGCGTTGACGGTCAACATGCTCATGCTGCGCAAGACCGTGCCGTCAGGCGCTCGCCAGCCTGTCCATATGCCCGCAATACCCATTGGCCGGCCATCGGCGCGAGCGATCCTGGTGGGCACCGCTCGGCCTGACCGCCAGTCTGGTTCATAGATGGCTTCGGCAGGGATGATGCAGCGTCGGCCCAGACGCCAGGCGTCGCGGTAGCTGGGCTTGGTGGCCACGGTTTCGCTGCGTGCGTTGTAGGTGCGCTTTGCCAGGCTTGTGTCTTTTGCCCAGTGGGGGACGAGGCCAAACGACCCCGTCATGGCTTCACGCCACGGTGCCATGCCTTCGCCATGTTGCGCTTCCTTCGGGTGCCGGATGAACAGGCCCGCATACGAAGGCCAGACGTCAGCCACCGCACCTTGAGGCATCGCCACCTTGAACACGTCCCTCAAGCGTTCGGGTTTGGTCACGGTTTGGTAGTGGGCGCACATGCGCAGAATCGTAAGCGCACGTATACTGGATGAATGTACAGTGTTTTGCATTTCAGCCAACCCGTTCCGCTATCAGAGTGCAGCCTGGTGCTGCCCCTGGCAGGCGACAAGGTGTGCGCGGGCTTCCCGTCGCCGGCTGAAGACTTTGCTGTCAAACGCATCGACCTGACGCAGGAGCTGGTCACGCATCCTCAAGCCACCTTCTTGCTGCGCGTCAGCGGTGAGTCCATGCGAGATGCGGGCATCTTTGATGGCGACATGCTGGTGGTCAACAAAGCAATCAAGCCGCGCCATGGGCATGTGGTGGTGGCCGTGGTGGATGGCGAGTTCACGGTGAAGCACCTGTACCAGCGTGCCGGGAGGGTCAAGCTGAAGGCGGCCAATGTGACCTTCCCTGACATCACGCCAAAGGACGGCCAGACTCTGGAAGTCTGGGGCGTGGTGACTGCCAGCATCAAGCGCTTTCCTGCCTGAGGTGATGCGGTGTACGCGCTCGTGGATGGCAACAACTTCTATGTGAGTTGCGAAAGAGTCTTTCGGCCCAGCCTCAATGGACGGCCCGTGGTCGTGCTGTCCAACAATGACGGTTGCGCCATCGCTCGGTCGAACGAGGCCAAGGCGCTGGGCATCAAGATGGGGGCGCCGTGGTTCCAAATTCGGCACCTTGAAGAACAGGCCGGCCTGGTTGCACTGTCGGCCAACTTCACGCTGTATGGCGACATGAGCGACCGCATGATGAGTCTGGCCGCAGGCCTCGGGCCGACGCAAGAGGTCTACAGCATCGATGAAAGCTTCATCGGTTTGCATGGCGTCCGTGGTGACCTGGTTGAGCGGGCCTGGAAGATCCGTGCGCGCATTCATCAGTGGACGGGCATACCGTGTGGCATTGGCATTGGCAGCACCAAGACGCTGGCCAAGCTGGCCAACCACGTCGCCAAGACGGCGGAGCGTAAGCCAGGCATCTACGCCGACGGGATGGCGAGCGTGTGTGACCTGTCGAAGCTGACAAGCGATCAACTGCGAGCCGTGCTGTCTTCAACCGAGGTTGGTGAGGTGTGGGGCGTCGGTCGGCAGATCAGCGCTCAGTTAACTGCTCTTCGCGTGAAGACCGTGCAGGACTTCATCGAGATGCCTTGCGAGGTGGTGCGGGGCAAGTGGGGCGTTGTGCTGGAGCGCACATGGCGCGAGCTGCATGGAGAGGCCTGCATCGAAGTGGCGGACATGCCAGCGCCCAAACAGCAGATCGCTTGCACGCGCAGCTTTGGTCGTCCGGTAGCCGACCTGGCACCGCTGCTGGAGGCCATCAGCGAGTTCACATCGCGCGCTGCTGAGAAGCTGCGCAAGCAGCGTCATCTGGCCGGGCAAGTGCTCGTATTCGCCAGGACCTCACCGTTTCGAGACGGTCCCAGGTTTTCAAAAAGTGTGGTCGTGCCGCTGCGGCGACCCAGCGCTGACACGAGCACGTTGACCACTGCGACATTGGCAGGCATGCGCGCCATCTACCAACCAGGCTTCAATCTGGCCAAGGCTGGCGTCATGTTGCTCGACTTGGTGCCAGACACCCACATGCAAGCTGAACTGGTTTGGGATGATCCCGTCACTGGGCAACGTGACCGCACCAAGTTGATGGTGGCGATGGATCAGGTCAACGATCGGTTCGGGAAAAGGACCATGTTGCTGGGCAGTTCGGGGATCGCGTTGGGGGCGGACACCTGGGGAATGCAGCAGGTCAGACGGACGCCGAGGTACACGACGGTTTGGGGTGAGGTGCCGACGGTGCGGGCTTGACTGGTTCATGCCAGTCCAATGACTGACATCTGGCAGTCATCGGTGGCCGCGGAGCGTAGGACTGCAATCCGCCAATTTCGTGATGTGTTCAGCAATTTTTGATAATCCGAGCGTGCTAAGCTTGAATACGTCACAAAATCATGCAAACCGAGTCCCCAAAGCCCCGACACGGCGGTACCCGACAGGGTGCCGGGCGCAAGGCTGCCTACGGCGAGCCCACAAAGACGGTTCGTGTGCCGCAGAGCCTCGTCCCAGTGGTTGTGGGTTACCTTGATGGATTGAAGCGGTCGGGGCATGCAATTGGAGAGACCACGAGGCCCAGGCCGATTGCTGCGTTGCGCGCGGTAAACGCCGTTGCAGTACTCGGCCGCAGGGTTCGCGCTGGCGAACCGACCGCAGGGGACGACTACCAAGAAGACACAGTTGACCTCGGCAAACATCTCGTTCGCGACCCAAGCTGCACCTTCGTTATAAAGGTGGCCGGACTGTCCATGCGCGACGCCGGCATCGCTGACGGCGATGAGCTTGTTGTTGATCGAGGCCTGGGGGCTGAAGATGGGCGCATCGTCGTCGCGGACATCGACGGCGAGTTGACCGTCAAGCGCTTGAAACGTACCGCCACGGGATGGTTGTTACAGGCAGCCAACCCAGACTTTGCTGACATCTGCGTCGAAAGCAAGAGCGAATTGAACATTTGGGGCGTCGTGACGTGCGTGCTGCATGCTGTCTAGACGCTCACACTGACTTTGAAGAACTAGGAGGACGCAATGTCTCAAGCCAGCCGTATCGAATGGACCGAGGCAACGTGGAACCCAACCGTGGGCTGCACCAAAATTTCACCGGGCTGCAAACACTGCTATGCGGAGACCATGGCCAAACGGTTGCAGGCGATGGGTACGCCTGGCTACGAGAACGGGTTCAAGCTCACAATCCTTCCAGAGCGCCTAACTGAACCGCTCGCGCGCAAGAAGCCGACGGTGTACTTCGTCAACTCGATGTCCGATCTCTTCCACAAAAGTGTGGACGACAACTACATCGCCCAGGTCTTCGATGTGATCCGCCGTTGCCCGCAGCATACCTTCCAGGTGCTGACCAAGCGAGCCGATCGCATGGCCTCATTCTTCCGAGGCCGCGAGGTCCCGGACAACGCCTGGCTAGGCGTATCCGTCGAGGATCGCCGCTATGGCGTTCCGCGTATCGCCGCGTTGAGGCAGATTGAAGCTCGCATTCGCTTCTTGTCAGTCGAGCCGCTGCTCGCAGATGTCGGTGAGTTAGACCTTACAGGCGTCCATTGGGTGATCGTTGGCGGAGAATCTGGGCCAAAGGCCCGTCCGATGCAGCTCGAATGGGTGGAGAATGTTCGCCAACAATGTGAGGATCAGGGCGTGCAATTCTTCTTCAAGCAATGGGGCGGTTGGGGTGCCGACGGCAAACGCCGCTCCAAGAAGGCCAACGGCCGTCTGCTTCAAGGGCGCACCTGGGACGACATGCCAACACTGTCTGACCACGCCTGAGCGAACGCATGACGCTGAAGCAATATAACTGGAAGGACGGGCCTGACTTCATCCAGCAGCACAGCGTTGCCAAGCACCGCATTCTTCAGGCCTACCTCGCCGCATATTTTCAAACTCTAGTTAGCTCGCCCAACCGCGAGATCCTCAAGCTGACCCTCGTCGATGGATTCGCGGGCGGCGGTGTCTACGTCCACCAAGACACGCGAGAAGTGGTCAAGGGCTCGCCGTTCATTTTTCTGGAGGCAACCCGCGAGGCCGAATATCTGATCAACAAGGACCGGCACAAACCCGTCCAATTGCTCGTCGACTACTTCTTCACCGAGGCTGACCCGCACGCGCACAAGCACCTCGACAAGGTGCTGCGCGAGGCCGGCTACGGAGGCCAAATCGGCAATGGTATCTACCTGGAGCACGCGAGGTTTCAGGACAAGGCCGACGCCATCATCGAGTTCATAAAAAAGAAGAGCCCGAGGAACGGTCGATCGATCTTCGCGTTGGACCAATACGGCTATAAAGAGGTTCCGACGCAGCTCATGCGGAAAATTTTTGAGTCTTTGCCGAGCGCGGAGGTGATCCTCACCTTCGGGGTTGACTCGTTCATGAACTTCGCCAACGACGGTGACCAAGTCAAGGACATCTTGGATGGTCTCGGACTGCCTGATATCTTTGCGGGCCGGTCCGTTGAGGAGATCAAGGCTTCAGATCGCGATTGGCGACTGTTCCTGCAGAGCACGCTTTACCGCCGGCTGGTCGAGAACTGTGGCGCGAGACACTTCACGCCATTCTTCATCCGCAATCGAGGTGGCCACGGCGACTACTGGTTGATCCATATGTCCCAGCATCACCGAGCTCGTGATGTGATGACGGAAGTGCACTGGGCCAACAACAATTACTTCATTCACTACGGCGGCGCTGGCCTCGACATGTTCCAAATGGTCGGGTACGACCCCGCCCACGATTCGCAGTACCTCAAGCAGTCAGCTCTGGGCTTCGAGTTTGATGACGTGGCCAAGCATGCGAGCATTGCTGCACTCAATGAACACATCCCGCGCCGCGTGTATGCCGACGACACAGGTATCAGCTTTGGCGAGTTGTTCGCCACGACATGCAACAGTTCTCCGGCCTCGGCGCAAATCTACCGGGAGTCGGTCGGGCAGCTTGTTGCCGAACGCGTTATCGAAGTCGTATCCGTCGATGGGGGAAGCCGCCGGTCATCAGGGCAGATCAAGGCCACCGACCAACTGTTGGCGCCCCGGCAGCGAGCAATCAGTTTCGTCTGAACAACCACGACAACATGACTGCACAGATCTCGTCGATAAATGGGGTGCCAGAGGCCAGGCCTGCGCGCTCAGCGCGCGCAGGGGGGCGCATGAAGAGGGCTTTGACGAAGCTCTTCAACGAGTTGGCTATCTGGCCGACGCCATACATGGCCCTCGTACCGACCATCCATCGTAGAGGAGGTAGCCATGGCCAACCACGTTCCTGACGTGTACGAGGGCCGCATCCCTGCGTTAGTGAAGCACGCGCTGCTGAAGAGTTATCTGGAGAAGCTGGTTCTCATCATCGGCATGAACGGTCGCGCGAAGGGGCGCGCAGAGATTTGCTACGTGGACTGCTTCGCGGGTCCATGGGGGTCAGACGACGAAAAGTTGGACGGTACATCGATATCCCTGTCGCTGAAGACCCTCGCGGCGTGCAAGGAGAAGCTCGCATCGCTCGGCGTTGATGCGCGGATGCGCGCGCTTTTCATTGAGCAGGAGCCGGGCCCGTTCCAGAGGCTCTCGGCCTACCTGCGCAACGATGCGCCAAAGTCCGTAGAAGCCTTGGCCCTGGAAGGCGATTTCGTTTCGCTGCGGCCTGAGATTCTGGAATGGGCCGGGAAGGAGTCCTTCACGTTCTTCTTCATCGACCCGAAGGGATGGTTGCCGATCGTCATCGACGTACTGACGCCGCTGCTGCAACGACCACGATCTGAGTTCCTGATCAACTTCATCTACGAGTTCATCAACCGCACAGCATCGATATCGCAGTTCAAGGAGGCTATGAGGCGGCTGCTGGGCAAGGTAGTCGCCGTTGAGGGCAAGACGCCCGAGGAGCGCGAACTAGCGCTGGTGGGTGCCTATCGCGATACGCTCAAGACAGTTGTTCCGACCTGGCGTCAGCCCTTCAATGCGCGAACCGCCTATGTGACTGTGCTGCATCCCGAGAAGGAGCGGACCAAATACCACCTGGTCTACCTGTCCTGTCATCCGAAGGGCATCGTCGAGTTCATGAACATCTCGCAGGCAGTCGACATCGTCCAGGCCCGAGTGCGTCTGGCTTCGCATCTCGCGGATCAGTCCTCGAAGGCGGGCACGATGGATATGTTTGTCGACCACGCGGTTGCTGAGGTAGATACTTCTCGCAGCACGCCTGACGAAGTGGATCGTTTCTGGCTTAACTACCTCAGCAAGGGCAACCGAAAGGTTGATCAAGTCGCATTTGCCGACATTTTGGAATCGACCAACTGGCTTCCAAGGGAACTCCAGGCGTCGCTTGCTCGCCTGATCGAGCGCGGTGCGGTGGTCAACCTCGACGCCATCGGCAAGAGGCGCACGGCCAGGCCATTGCATTTCGAAGGCTCTGGTGAAACCCTAGGCTTGGTTGCTATCTCTGGCGATGGATCACGCTAAGGCACACGATTTGTTGTGGTCGAAGTACCTCGATGCTTCGTCACGACTCCACGACCTAGAGCGATACCTAGAGCACACGCAGGCTTACCTCCATCGCGAGCAGGCCTACTTCCGCGATGAAGCGCACTCCGATCTAGAGATCGAGTTCCTCCCGCTGTACAGGGACACCTTTCCGCCGATCTTGAACGCATCGGTCATCATCTCTGTCGCAATGCTGCTAGAACAGGAAATCCGCGAACTGGCTGCATCTTTGATCGCAGCCCTCGATTTGGAGATCAAGTTCAATGACCTCGCTGGGTCCGTTCTCGAACGCTTCCGCATCCTTGCAGTAAAGGTCGTTGGCCTCAAGTTCGAAGACACTCGCTTTCAATGGGCTGACCTTGTTGGCCTCTTTGAACTTCGAAACTGCATCATCCACTGCCAGGGAATGTTGTCGGTTTTTCAGCGCTCGGCTGTGGTGTTGACCTTCGCCTCAAAGCATGAGCCTTTGCTGGTGGTCGATGGCCAGGCGGTTCCGACCGACAAGACCTCGGAGGTCGCCGTTCGAATCGCGTCGTGGTTCCTACTTGTGGCCTATGCCTCGGCACTTCAACACTGCCCAGGCCCAAACAGCCACCACCTTAAGAGCGTACTGCAACGCGAGAAGAGGTAGCAGCGTCGAGACCGCTTCACACTGACACAGTATCAAATCTCCGGCCAAATCCACCATCCCCACTGATGGTCAGCACCAGGCGCTCCGTCGCCCGTGTCGCAGCAACGTAGAACAGACGAGCCTCGTCTTTCTCATCTTCACCTGGCATTGGCATGGCCCCAACGCCAGGTATGGCAACGACGGGAAACTCTAGCCCCTTGCTCACCTTCATCGTCATGACCTTGATTGCATCTTGCGCTGGCCTGAAGTCGCCTGACCGCTTGCGTACTTGGTGAGGAAGCCTCCGGTGCGACAGCGCCCTGGAGCAAGCATCCATCACCGAATAGTCGCGGCACAAGATGGCCATGTCTCCCCAGGCGCGGCCCCCGCTGTGGTGCTCATCGGCCAGCAGGTCAGCAATCCGCTCAGCCTCGTCACGCAGGCTCGGCAGCTTCATGATCAGTGGTGCAGTGCCTTCACGACCATAGCTGATGGGCCTGACGATGGGGATGCCATCATCGTCCTTGTCCTCAGGCGAAAGCAGATCAGCAGCGATCAGGCTGGCGGTCTGCAAGATCTGCTTGGTGTTGCGGTAGTTGATCTTCAGGATCGTTGTGCGGCCTTGCGCCTGGATGCCAACGCTCTTGAAGCTGAACTGCCGCGTGCGGTTGCGCTCATAGATGCTCTGGGCATCGTCATAGAGCAACAGCAGGCTGTTGGTGCTTGGGTCGACCATTTGTGTGACCAACTTCAGCCATTCAGGTCGGAAGTCGTGGCCTTCATCGATCAAGATGGCTTGGTATTGGCCCGATGGGATCTGGTTGCGCTCCACTGCGCGGATGACGCTGTCCACCATCTGGTCGAACATGTCTTTGCCTTGCGCTGGCAATGGTTGGCCATAGGCCTTCAACTGGTGCCAGCACCACTTGTGAAAGTTCCTGGCGTGCACGCGGTCGGCAATGCCTTTGGCAGTGAAGGTGGCGTCCAGCTTGACGGCGAGCGGCTCGTTGAAGCACAGCACCAGGATTGGCTTGGTGGAGGCGGTCTGAGCTTTGGCGAGGTACTCGGCGCGGTAACCCAGGATCATGGTTTTGCCTGAGCCTGCCACGCCATGGATGACCCGGTGGCCGTCGCCCAGGCTGCGTGCGAGCTGCTCCTGCTGCAGGTCCATCACCTGCATGACGTCGGGCAGGTCGGCCTCCGCATCGCCGTCGTCGAACAACGTACCCTGGCTGTGTACCCGCACCTCTGGGAACATGATCCAACGCACACGGTCCAACTGCGGCAGCGACATCGCCCCGCCGAAGGCGTGGGGGAACATGTCCCACAGCCGTTGCTGAAAAGCCTCTTCCTCAACCGACTCCAGCATCTCGTCGGAGCAGATCACCAAATGGGGCTCGATGGCCTGGTCAAGTCCAGCCGCTTCGAACTGTTTGCGCGTGATGCGCGTCAGCACCACGCCATGTCCCCACGGGAACGCAAGCTTGCCGGTGTGAGGGCCGCTCCCTTGAATGAGTTGCTTGTCCCGCTCCAGTGCATTGACAACCTGGATGGCGCAGTGACGTGCTTGCGCCAGCGGGTTGATCACCACCTTGTGATTGCCGTCGGGGATGATTTCCCAATACTGGCGGGTTGCACGCTGGATGGTGTCCAGCCGCCAGTCTTTGGTCTCCAGGATGAGGAGGCCGCGCCTAGGATGGAGGATGACGAAATCAGGGTGGGATTGCTTGGGGCCGACTGGGACGTCGTACCACATCAGGTAGTCGTCATCCAGCTTCTGCTCCAGCCGCTCGGCCAGACGCTTTTCCCCGGACGTCATGCGTGAAACGCAGCTTCCAAGAGCAGGAATCAATACCGCCACGTACAAGCCCCCATTTTGATGGCATCGGTTCACCCTTTTGCGGGTGTTATGACGGAGTCTAAATCGGGGAATGGATTCCAGGCGGTCGAATGTTGCCTCGGGGCTGTCGGAGTGCCGCACTGCCTCGATAGACCGGCTTCACCAGTTCCGGACAAAAGCGGAGGAGGGTGGGCACTTCAGCTTGCTCATTGAACATGCGCAATTGACATGATCAATGAGCAATGGTCGGATGTGCATGTTCAATGTGACTGGCACCGATGGCCGAGGCCATTCGGCCAAGTGGCCGTCTACTCCAACGACTCCGTGGCCACAATGGCGACGAACTGCTCCAGAACATCTGCAGCACGTTGCCGAAGGTACTTGGCGACCTGGGCGTTCTCCAGCAGTTTCTTCAAGTAGCCCCGCACCAGCATCAGGCTCAGCACATCCTCGCCATAGGTCTGTTCAGCCAGCCGGTACAGGGCCTGGACGCTGCCCATCTCGCGCTCCATTCGCGCCAATTGCTCTTGGTTGGCTGGCGTCACTTTCTTGGGCACTTTTGGGTCCACCAGCATGGTGGCCGGTGTAGTGGCCAGCAGCGCCGTTGCATAGATGACCGACAGGTTGTTGGCCGACACCATCAATTCAGCGCACTCCACCTGGCGCAGCGGTTTCATCTTGCGCAGTACACGGCTAAGCTCCGCAGAGAACTGCCGGTCCTTGAGGATCTCGG
This sequence comes from Aquabacterium sp., assembly GCF_016195855.1. Taxonomy (GTDB): domain Bacteria; phylum Pseudomonadota; class Gammaproteobacteria; order Burkholderiales; family Burkholderiaceae_C; genus Aquabacterium. The sequence continues at coordinate 343,778 of NZ_JACPYU010000003.1, read as the reverse complement.
CCACCTCGGGGCATATGCCCTCAAGTAAGTTGAACTTCTTGTTGATCTGGCTGATGTCCACACTCAAGGCATTTGCCAGTCGCTCGGCTGACACGCCGTTGTCAATGGCCCGGCGAATCATGAAGTGCTCTTGCACGGTCGACAGGCGGTTGACCCGGTTGTTGTATGTGTAGGCCTCATCGTCGGTGGCAATCAAGCAAGCCACTTCCGTTCTGCCCAGTTCGACCAATGCGATCAGGCGGACATGACCATCGAGCAAGACATGCTGGCCAGACACAGGATCGACCGGGGTGACGATCAGGGGCTCTATCAGGCCGATCTCCACAATTGACGATCGGATCTGCTTGAACTTGGCGCTCGCAGCCAAGGTCCCTGAAGGCTTGTGAGAAGGCAGAATCTTGTCAATGGCCACCATCATCGGTGAAGGCAAGAAGCCCATGGTGACGCTGGTCACTTGGATCTCCCAGACGATCGAACGCGGTCGGCCAGATATTTGGGCATGCTCTCCAGACCCTCGGCACGCAAGAGGTTCACGAAGTTCTCATCTGCGAGCAGTTCGGCAAACGCGCTGGTTACAAACAGCAGCCGCTGCTGGGCAAACTCAGATTTCTTGACCAGCAGCTTCTGCCGTTCCACCTCCATCTGGTAAGTGCGAACCAGGCTAGAAGAGGTGACCTTGTCACGTGCATGCGTGCGGATCCTGTTTCGACTGGACGACCTTCCAAGTGCCTTGCGCTTTTCGATGACGCGTCGCGCATCCAACAGTCGCTTGCCCTTGAGCGCCCCGGACTCATATGCATCCTGCAATGCTGTCTGTATGGCGGCGTCATCGTCTTTGGCGCCAACGATTGCCAGCGCGGCATTCAAGGGAATGGTCCCCATCTCAACGGCAACGATCAGGCGCTCTTCACCGTTTTGCAGCAAGGTCACCATGCCCAGGACATACTTGAGGGTCAAGCCGGTCTTGGCCGCAATGTCCTTGGCGGTGTAGCCCTTCTTGCTCAGTTGATTGATGCTCGCCAACAGCTCCAATGGCCGGCCCTGCCGTCTGGCGATGTTCTCGGCCAAACTCATGATGAACGCGTCTTCATCGGTGACGTGTGCGACGACGGCTGGGATCAAGTCAGCGCCAAGCGCCCGCACCGCCTTGAGCCGCCCCTCGCCGCAGATCAGCAAAAAATATTCTGAGCCATCTTCACGCTGACGCGGTGTCACGGTGACGGGCTTCTTCAGGCCGATGGTCTTGATGTTCTTGCTGATCTCGGCAAACACCCGGTTGTTGCGGTCACGCGGGTTCATCACCTCGATCAGATCGACCGGGATCATGCGTATTTCCGGCGGTATCTGGCTGGCAGCACTCATGCCACCAACCTCAGCCGAACCCGCGCGGCCATGCTGTGCAGATAGTCCAGCGAGTCAAACCGGTAGCTTTCGAACTCGATGGGATTTCGATCGGCCAGGCTGATGTGCGGCCGGCAGATGTCCAGTCGGGGCAGCAGGAAGTAGTCGAGGATCTGCTCATTGCCTGGTGCAAGTCGAACGACCACGGAGACGTCAGGCAGAAGGCTGGTATCGAGCCTGATCTTCCATCTGCTGTGACCATTGAGCAGTTGATTGCAGCGCGCCAGTACCAGCGATACGCTGAACTCCTGGTTGACCCAAAGAACGTCAGTTGCCGCGTCACGAACGACCGTGCCACCGACCTCTGCAATCCGCGATTCGGTTTGGGTCACGATCTCAGGGTGCATGCGCCGCAGCAGGCGATTGACCTCCAGGTAGCGGTAGTCCCTGTCAGGCGTGAAGCCGACAATCTGGTAAGCCCGCACGAGGCTGCCGAACCGATGGACATAGACGGATGCCGAGGGCATGCCCTCCGATTCGTCAATCATCAAGCCAGAGAGAAAGCCCCGGCTTTGATACAGGCCACGCAGCCGCTCGATCAATTCATCGTCGCTATAGCGCCTCGCGCGGGCGCGGATGATGCCCTGCGCCGTATAGAAGGTCTCGGGCGAGACAATGGGCTCGAAAGCACCGTCCTTGCGGATCCACATGTCTGGCGTGTTCACAACGCGCAACTTTTTGAGCTTGAACGACACGTGGTTGAAGACGTTGTTGCCGATGTACTTCTCGTTGGTCAGCACTTCGTGCACCGTGGCACGCGTCCACTGTCGATCAAGGTCAGTGCGGATCTCCATCCTGTTCAGCCGCGAGGCAATCTCGGACTCCATCAGTCCGTGCTCAATGAACCAGCGGTAGATGTCTTGGACAACTTCGATCTCTGATGGCGGGCCAGGCCTGAGGATCACGCGATCAGTTTGCAGGCTCTTGTGTTCGCCACGTGTCAGTTCGGCCTTGATGGTCCCCTTGACGTCAATCAGCGTCCGGCGAAGGCCATAACCTGCGGGGCCACCTTGTCGATAGCCCAGCTCGATCAGGCGGCATTGACCGGCGAACACTTTGGCCGACAGCTCACGGCTGTACTCACCAGCCATGGCGCGTTTGACACCTTTGACGATGGTCGACACGGGTGAGCCATCGTTTTCAAACTGCTCGGCACAGTAGATGACCCGGATGCCTGCACGTTTGCATATGTACTCGTAGTAAGCGCTTTCGTCGGCATCCTGGAATCGTCCCCAACGGCTGACGTCGTACACCAGCACCACTTCAAAGTCGGCATGGCCTGATTCAACTTCTTTGATCAACCGCTGCAGTGATTGGCGGCCATCAATGCGCAGGCCACTTTTGCCTTCATCGGCGAATGTTCTGACGATCTCGAACCCACGCTGCCGAGCGTAATCACGGATCTTGTCGCCCTGGTTTTCTGTTGAGTACTGCTGGTGTTCTGTGGACATCCGGACGTACTCCGCCGCGCGTCTGCGCGGTGTCAACGTTGGGTCGTCAGTTGGAGTTGCGCCGGTGTCCATGTTGCATTCATCCCCTAGAGACAGCGCCGGTGGCTGAGCCAGTTCTCAGCCGGTCGCGGGGCCAGCGGGCGCTCGAATCGATGCTCGCGGTAGGCATGTAGAAATTAGCAGCAACGCGCCAAAACACCTAACGAGTCTTCTTTTGCAACGCAGGCCGATCTACCTGCCATGTCCGCTAAGCCGTTGAAATCAAGGTGATTTCTGCCATCCACACGTCCATCTTTGCAACGTCATCGTCAGACATCAAAGTCAGTCGGTAGGTGCCAGATTTGAGAGGTGACGTGCCGATTGACGCGTCCATCTTTGCAACGGGCTCAGGTGACTTTTCAGCGCGTCTGGCCCGCTGTTGTGTACGGTTTTGCTCAACATATTCGGGGTGCGCCTCCCGGTACTGACGCCAATAGTCAGGATGGCGTGCCAGCCATGCCTTGTGCGCCTGGACCTGATCAGCGCGATAGTCGGGATCCTCGCGGCGCTTTTCACGTTGCCAAAGCCTGCGGCGCTCCTTCTGGCATGGGGCGTTGCTGCAATAGCTTTGCTGGGGGCTCTGTGCACGAGCGGTGAATGTCTTGCCACAGGCAATGCAACGATTGAGCCCCATATGACACCCTCCCGGTCATGTGCACATCCCTGCCGTGCCCCAATAACAGTGCAGTGATGGGTATTGGCATCACTGGACTTTTTCAGTTGCTGGGCTGCTAAGGTTGTACTTTGATGTGGCCTTGACCATGGGAGCGATGGATGCCTTGTTACACCGCTTGGAATGAATGCCTGGAGCCAGGAACGGCTGAGTACGCGCGCGCGGAGGATGTGGTGCGCGCGAAGTTGCAGGCCATCAAGCACATCATTGATTACTACTATGCCGTGAACGAATTTCCATTGCCCAGCCTGCCTGAGGGTGTCCATGTGGACCCCCTCAGGCAGCCGAAATCAAGCAAAGAGGGGCAGATCCGACAAGCGATTTGCCACCACTTTGCTTGCGACGAGGTCAGCGTCTCTGCGCTCTACGACGCATGTTCCCTGCTCGACGAAAATCGTCCAGAGGATCTGGCATACCTGGCAGTGATGCTGCCATCTGCGTCCCTTCTCAGGGAGCACCCTGGGAAGTTCCGCACGGTGTATTGATGTGACGGGATGGATCAGGTTGAGCAGACGCTAGCTACCGCGTCCAGCCCCGTCACGCAAGGCTTGCTGCTGCGTCTGCTGTAGCGTTCATCGACTTTGTGTCTGAGACGTTTCGTGAAAGAGAAGCCTCAAGCCAGGAGCCGAACATTCAGAGTGGTTCTAAGCGCTAGTTCGCAACCCTCACGACGGCCATCGTGGTGCCAGTTGCGTTCGTTGCAGGCCCATAGTCCAGAAGTGCCATGATGCGACCGTCAGGCCCCCTGACCATGGCCGCACAGGTCTCGGCAAATCCGTTGGCGCGAGGCAGTGAGCCCGTGCCATTGCTTCCGAAAGACCCGATTGCAGTTCCGTTCACGTCGGTCAGGCTGACCAGCACTTGCAGTGGTGCTGCCTGCGTCTGCGTGCTGGCTTCCTCGGTGTTGTTCGTCCAGTTCTGGCATGTCAGCACTTGGCCTGCTAAGGTCAACGCCACCGATGTCGCGTAGTTTGTCGACATGTTCCGCCCTTCGGGACCTGCCGTCCAGATCTTGATTCCGTTAGGGCCCATGCGCGTATCGGGTGCACCTGTCAGGTTCACCTTCATCCAATAGGCATCCACTCCGATCACCGTGCCCGTGATCACGCCAGGCTGAGTCAGGCCAACCTGGATGGCTGAGCCATCAGGCAGCAGGACCATGTCTTTGGGCAGGCCAACGAGGTTGCTGCCTGGGTTCTGGATCTGGAAGCCTCTGTCACCGAAGGACGTGTCTAACTGCCCCGTGGATGTGAACTGCGCAAAGCCGGGTAGCTGTCCGACCTGGCTGCTGTACGTGAAAGCAGCAGCGACGATGATCTTGCCGCTGGGCCGGATGCGTATGGCGCCAGGCTTCGGCGATCCATTGTCAGCAGGGGCCACAGAGGCGTAGCCCGAGGTGCCGAAGCTGGTGTCCACATCCCCGCTGGGCAGGAAGCGCGCCACCAAGAGCCTTCCACTCAATGTGTTTCCTACCGTGGCCACGATCGATCCGTCTGATGCCACGTCGAAATCATTGAGCGCGCTGGTGATCTCTGTGGCCGTGGGGGTGGGCATGTTGGCCTTGCCGACGTTGCCCCATGAGGTGTCCTGTGTGCAGTCGGCCTTGAACATCCAGATGCTGGCCACGCCCAGCAGCCCCCCCACGGCGTAACGCCCATCGGGCATGACGCGGACCTTGTAGGGGTTCGCAGGTCCGCCAGTGGTCCAGGAGACCCAGCCGCTGTCGCCGCAGGTGGTGTCTGGTGTGCCATCGGCATTGAGGCGCAGCAGCCAGGCCTCGCGGGTTGCGCTTGTGCGGTTGCCGACGATGACGATGCGCCCGAAGCTGTCCGTCGTCATGTGGATGGGGTTGAAGGCCCCCAGGTATGCCCGCGCCGGCAGCCCGGTGGAGAACACGCGGTAGCCCGTGTCACCGAAACTGGTGTCCAGCGCAGAAGGGTAGTCGTAGCGCCCCAGTCCGGTGTTGCTCGACGACCCACCACCCCCGCCACCACAGGCAGTGATGACCAGGGATGTGGCCGAGATGAGGGCGATCTTCAATGAGCTGATCAGGCGGCGATGGAAAAGCATGGCACGTGGTTTCTAAGGTGGGATGTCAAAGCGGAGCCACGGCCAGCGCTCCTGATTTCCAGGTTTGTTTGTGGTGGTGATTCAAACTCAGGGTGACGTTGCGTCCCCCATCACCATCAAAATAGCCGTTATCATTTTAACAATGTTAACGATAGTTGGCATAATTGCAAGTATTGGAGGTGGTTTGACGTCTCAATAATCGGGATCCTTGTGGTCCATGAAAGACACGTCACAAGCTGGCACCGCCAGAGAGGTTTTTGCTCGCAACGTGCGCAAGCTGCGTCGGCTGCAAGAGCTGTCGCAAGAGGCTTTGGCGCTGGAGGCGGGCATGAGCCGCACCTATGTCAGCGAGATTGAGAAAGGGGACCGTAACGTGTCGATCGACAACATGGGCGCACTTGCCGATGCCTTGGGTGTGCCCCTCAAGGACCTTGTTGATCCAGAGTATTTCAACGACCTCACCGCCAAATCCAAGTAACTCGGAGACGGGAGTATTTGAAATACTCGACCGTATTTCCGTGACGACCGTTGCTAGGTAACGAAGACATCCTGTCTCGTTATTGATGGACCAGCTTTGCCCGCTTTGGGCAGAAAGGCGTCACGATGACATCCGAATTCTGGAAGAACGATCCCAAGGACCACTACCGAATCTTCAAAGACAAGCGGGGGCGGGCAGTGGTGAAGGTGGTGACACCATCCGGCGTGGTGGCCCTGATCAGCACGGACATCCCGGTGACGACGATCCGGGCGCTGAAGGAGCGGATCAAGGGGCGAATGCTTCTGAGGGAACAGGACGCCGCCGATCCCGTGCTCGGCGTCCCTCCTGATGACTCGGGCAACGACTGAAAGAAGAGGGTAGGGCAAGGCTGTGTGGGATGGCGCGAAGCCTCATGTTGGGGCCTCGCTGTACCCACTGGCTTTGCCCGTGAATCGGCTCAGGTCACAACCTGAGCCGCCATGAGTTCCTTCGCCATCTGTTTGGCCTCAGCCAACTGGCTGCGTGTCAGTTGCGGCAGATCGAGGCCTTCCTCTCCGTCCACAAAGAATGGGCCACCGAAGTCACTGTCATAGAACGCGCCATGATTCGCACCGCCCTCGTGACGTGCAGCAAGGGTCGATTTGGTCAAGTCGTGTCGGTGCTTCAGCGCAATGTGTTGCCAAGCCCAAGCCGCTACGACCTGGCCCCCCTCCAGTGCCCGCTCAGCGAGTTCACGCAAAAGGTAGGTGTCCCCTGCGATGGCCAGTTGCTGCATGGCCTCCACATCGCCTTCGCTGGCCAACGCTTCCAATGCTTCAAGGTCGTGCTGTCCCGCGATCCTGAGCCATTTGTGACGCGCTGAGGCATCGGGTGCCACTCGCGCCATGTGCTTGGCATCAACCGGGCCCGACAGCCTGTCTGCCAGTTCAAAGAAGCTGGGGTCTTCAAAAGCCTCTGCGTACTCTAAGGCGGCTGCTCGGACGCCACCTTGGGCGGCAGCCTTCAGGTGAGCTTGGTACAGCGGGTAGTGCTGCGCCTGAACAAGGTACTCCTCGACCCACTTTGTCTCCAGGGCCGTGAGCTGGCGCCCTTTGAGCGACTCCTCATACAGGTAGGGGTTAGGACGCTTGCAACGGTAAAGCGCGGCCAGGCGGTGATGTGCGTGCGCATCTCCAGCCGTGGCAGCAGCGCTCAGTTGGGAGATGAACAGCGAAGACTGGGGCAAGCCGGCCGGCAGGCGCAACCCTGAACCGGCCCGGGAATTGTGGAGGCTCCAACCTTTGAGAAGATGGAGCCATGAACAAGTCGAACAAGTTCTCACCTGAAGTCCGCGAGCGCGCGGTGCGCCTGGTGCTGGAGCACCGCGGGGAGTACCCCTCGCTGTGGCTGGCGATCGAGTCGATTGCTCCGAAGATCGGTTGCGTGCCGCAGACGTTGCTGACCTGGGTCAAGCGCCATGAGATCGACAGCGGCGTTCGCGAAGGCGTGACGACGTCCGAAGCGCAGCGGGTCAAGGAACTCGAGCGTGAGGTCAAGGAACTGCGCCGTGCCAATGAGATCCTGAAGGTGGCAAGCGCGTTTTTCGCCCAGGCGGAGCTCGACCGCCGATTCAAGTCCTGAGGACGCTGATCGACGAGCACCGGGATACGTTCGGGGTCGAGCCGATCTGCAAGGTTCTGCAGATTTCCCCGTCCGGATATCGCCGGCATGCGGCGCTTCAGCGCGAACCGCACAGGCGCTGTGCGCGAGCCCGGAGCGACGATGTTTTGGCGCCCGAGATCCAACGAGTCTGGCGGGCCAACATGCAGGTCTATGGCGCCGAGAAGGTCTGGCGGCAGTTGACTCGCGAGGGGACGGCCGCAGCGCGGTGTACGGTCGAGCGGCTGATGAAGCGCCTTGGGCTGCGCGGCGTCATCCGAGGCAAAGTCGTGCTCACCACGATCAGCGATCGCAAGGCGCCGTGTCCGCTCGACAAGGTCAACCGGCAGTTCAAGGCAGAGCGGCCGAACCAGCTCTGGGTCTCGGACTTCACCTACGTCTCGACCTGGCAGGGCTGGCAGTACGTGGCCTTCGTCGTCGATGTCTACGCTAGGCGCATCGTGGGCTGGCGCGTCAGCAGCTCAATGACGACAGACTTCGTTCTCGACGCGCTTGAGCAGGCCCTGTACGCACGACAGCCCGAACGCAATCGCAGTCTGGTGGTGCATTCCGACCGCGGGTCGCAATACGTTTCGATTCGGTACTCCGAGCGATTGGCCGAGGCCGGTGTCGAGCCGTCCGTCGGCAGCAAGGGCGACAGTTACGACAACGCCTTGGCCGAGACTATCAACGGGCTCTACAAGGCCGAATTGATCCACCGCCGGGCCCCCTGGAAGACCAAGGAATCCTTGGAACTCGCGACGCTCGAATGGGTGTCCTGGTTCAACCACCACAGACTGCTGGAGCCCATCGGGCACATACCGCCTGCCGAGGCTGAGGCAAACTACTACCGGCATCTCGCCGAGCAGGTCGGGGTCGCGGCCTGACTTAAACCAACTGGCCTCCACGAAACCCGGGCCGGTTCACCCTGCGAGCCGAAGCCGGTCAAATGCTGCCTTCTCAACCTTGCCGAGCCGCGCTGCTTGCACAGCACTCAGAACGAGGGAGCCGAGTTGTGGCGCAGAACCGTGTTCCAGCCCCAATTGAAGCGCCCTGGCCGCCACCAAGGTGGGGGTGCTTTCCGGGCGCTCGCCAACTGCGCCATCTGGGCTGTCGGTGAGCCAGTACTGGGTACTGAACGAAGCCCAGGTGCTTTGCCCGAAAGTTGAGGCCAGCAGTTCGTAGGTGTGAGTGGATTTGAGTGCGAAGCCGGCGACTTTGGCCTGCTCGCGGATGAGGTGCACGATGTTGGAAACAGTCATGGTCTTTCTTTCGTTGAAGCCCTGTCTCGCTGGGAGGAATGCACGCGTTTAAGCACCCTGCGAGGAGTGGGCGAAAGAAAGCCGACCGATGTGGTGCAGCAGTTCAATGATGAGAAAACCTTGTTTTACTCGCGTGCAAGTAGGGCGGGTGCCGGCAGCCATTGTAAATGGTTACCAGTGCGACCCAATCCCCCTCGCTACGTGAGAATCAGCTGCCAACGGCGTTGGTCTTTGGCAAAAGTGGGCCGTCAACGACGGCGTCACCCGAGAACACGATTGGGGTGGTCTGAAGTATTGGTAAAGCGGCTTCACATCAGGAGAACCAGGTGGGGCACAGCGTCAGTGCCACACCACAGCAAGGCGTTCTGCTGAAATCGCATACCGAGTCGTTTGGTGGCATCCAACGGCAAGTCCAAGGCCAGTACGCTGGGCTCAGGCGGCCAGTTGTTGGAGGGGTGCTGACCCTGCCCACGTAAGAACTTCACTTCATGCTGGCGTAGTGTCGTCAGCAACTGATCTTGTCGGCCCGAGTTTTCTTCGGCGCTTGACACTTCGGAGTACGGGTTGAATGCGGTGACGAAGGCCGCGCCCTGAGCACCAGTGTCGTTGAGCAGTTGTTGCAGTGGCTCAGAAGGTTGGCCTACACGCAGAACGAAAGGCATGATCACCCCGAATTCAGGCGACACAGCCACTCGATATTCAGTCTCCAGATATGCCTGAACCAGCGGCAAGGGCAAAGCAGTTGGACGGTCAATCAGGATGAAGTTTGAAACGGGTTGCATGGGGGGTGTGAAGGGTAAGGGCGATGAGAAGTGAGGGTGTGACTTGCTCAGCGCGGCATGCACGGATACCCGTGCGATGTTGTCCCAGTGTTGGTTGTCAGAGGCTTCTATTCGGCGTTTGACGTCTGCCAGCAGGGAAATCAGCCGTGATGGTGCCTGCCTAAACAGGGGCTTGATCGAATTGATGAATTCGTCGACTTCCTCCACGGGGATCATGACCATTGAGCAGCCACCTGGCCAAGAAGTGGGCGGGAAACGCATGTTTCCGCTTGGGGTGCGAACGGTGACTTCCTCGTTGGAAAGGCTGACCACGGGCCACCAGAAGTCCACGCTGACTGTTTCGCCACAGATTGACAGCATGTACTGAAGGTCCCCCAGGTCGAGGTTGCTGCTTGAGTTGGCCATGATGCTCAGGACTTGGAGTGTTGTACCAAGTCGAGCGCAGCTTCCAGAACGCCGACTGGCACAGGCGCGCCGATGCAATTTTGTTTCGGCTTGATTCGGGCGGGAAGAGGCTGTCCTTCATCAGGATGATTCGACTCCAGGTGCACACGCCAGTCCCCTTGGCCGGTGTGGGTGATGAGCAGCTTCTCATCGGCGCGATGAGCTTGCCAAAACTCGCTCTCGTGACCACCATCGAGCCATGTTGACGCCCGCATGGCCGAATGCTGCCAGCCCTTGTCCGCGAGACGCTTTAAGACCTGGTCGTGCTCATGACGAGCGTGTACATTGAATCGTTGGATCCAGTCGGCTGGGCTGTCAAGCAACGGTTCGCGATGCAGGCGAAAAACCAGTTGACGTTGCCTGAACTCAAAGGGCAGGGGTACTGGCTCACCTCGCGCCCACTTGTTGGATTTGTTCAGGACCCAATCGTGGGCTTCGCGTCTCTGAAGAACGGATTCAAGCTGATTAGCGGTGGGCTTGGCAATGCAAACCCAGGCGGTGCGGCGCCACGCAGATTGAAGCGCCGCCAGCACCATTCGATCCGTCTCACTTTCAGACTTGGGCGACCGCTCCACTTCAAAGTGATAGGTACGATCCTCATATGACAAAACCAAGTCGGGGATCTTCACCCATTGGTCTTCCTTGTTGCTGCGCCGAATCGTGAAATCTGTTTCAAGCAACTGACCTCCGTAGCGAACCCAGCGGGCTGCGACCATTGCGCAGTTCAGATCGTGCTCGGCTTGAGCCTGTCCACCGACCCGCGCGCCTGTGTCGTACCGAAACTCACAAAAATCGTCTTCAAGCAGTTGCGCCTTCAGGACACCGAGCCCATCGAGTTTGTAGACGATGCCGCGTTGCGCCAGCCGACACGGATCAACGCGACAGTCTTGCAGGATGCGTTGTGCGACAAGTTTATCGATGAACTTTTTGGCGTTCGAAACATCGGAGCCCAATAGTTCAGCAACGACGGTTGACGAAGCGATGTGGCACTTGTGGATGAGCAGCACCGTCTTGGCCACTTTTTCTTCGTGGAGCCGTTTCGCCTCAGCCCCGGCAACCAGGTTTTTGAGCCGAACCTTCATCACGTAATCGATGCGCGGCACAATCATCTTTGCCTCCCAGATCGGCGTAGGCGGCGGTCAAGGGCGCGGCCGCAGGCTGCGCTTGCGAAGCCCTTGACGGCTGCTGAAGCCGAAGACGCTACACAGCGAGGCGGAGCAGAACGCCGGGCGTGCTGCTCCGGTCGAGCCCCAGTCGGGCGGTGCAGCGCTCCCCTCCACAAATGGTGGAGGGGCGGGGGGGAGGCTCGTTTCGATCCAGCCAAATCCTCAAGCCACTGGGGCCTGGTGGGGTTGTCAGGTGGGCTCTCTTTCGAGGGCTTTGTCACCTCATGACCAGAGCCGCACTGGAGGCGATTCCACACTGAGCGAGCAAGGCTCTTGGATGAGACGCAGGAGCTAACGGAAGCTGTTTGCATGGGCTTAGTTTTGTGAGGTCAGCCATCCACGGAACGTCAGTGGCGCTTCATCTGCGTGGTTCTCAAGAGGGGCTTCGTGGACTGCCTGTTGAGCCAATCATCCCGATGCGGGCGCGGTCGGGACAGAAATTTGAGGCGAAGAATCCAGGCAGGAATTTGTTGACTTTGATGCGCATACAGGCAGCGAGCGCGGATTCGCATCGATCGGCCTTATCCCGCCTCCGTGCGGCAGACCGCGCTTCAAGATGCACAAGGAGGAGGCTGGGCGCGGGTGTTCAACCATCGCAATTTATACGGTAGGTGCTTTCGTATCATTCCTCCGGTCAGATGCGCATTGGCATCAAAGGTTCGTGGAGGCACACCACAAATCCTGCGAAATGGTCGAAAAGGACGGAGATGAAAATAGACAAAACAACGAAATTGCTCGAAAGAATCGAACGCATCCAGTCGCGAATGTTCTGTAGTGAACTTTCCCTGGCGTTGATGGGGGCATTACCGAACGATTTTGACATTCGCAAAGCCCGTGAGTTGACTGCTCACCCTGCATCGCCGATCACGACTGAAACAACATTTATGAGTTGGTGGAATGGATCTCAGAAAATTCGAGGTAAAAGCTTGGAGAAGGCTGATCAAGCAGTGCCTGGCATTTCACGCTGGTTCAAGTTCGAGCACATCGGCAATCCAATGCAGCGACATTTGGGTGCCGTATATACTCTTAGCCGTGAATTCGGGGATGAGAAATGGCTCCATCGAAAGCGTAAGCGAATTGAAGATGGGGTTGCTTCAGCTCAAACTATATGGTCAACCTTTTGGGCAATTGATCATTGTCCGCAGAGTGGCCCTTTGTCGATGGATTGGCAATTGCAAAAGCTTGGAAAGAAGCTTGCTGAGCCTTCCTATCGTTACTCAGATGATCTGAGTAGGGTAAGGGCTGAAAGTGGCTTAATCAACGCCTATTCATTTGAGGTTTCGGATGGGGCGCGAGCCAGCTACGCATCTCAGAATGAATCCGGACTTTTTCGATTTCTTCTGAGTTTGATATTTGAGCCGGAAGCAGAGGCGCAGCCATGGTGGCCCATTCTCGTCCTTGATGTTGGCACTGCTGCGGCACATTGCCGAGCGCGGATGAGTATTGATGAGCGCGACCCGTACACAGTTTATGGAGCGCAGGATCTGAATTGGGTTTTCATCATTTCACGCGTGATTTGGGGGGATGAGAGAAAATTCATCGAAATTTTGCTATCCAATGCGGAGTCATTGGAGGAAGGGGTTGGTGTTAAGCACTTTCTCAGGCAACTTCTTGAGTTGCGCAATACGTACCAATCACTGGTGAAGGAATTCGGGGGGAGTTATGATGAAATTTCAATCATTGCGAAAGCAGACACGGATTACGTGACTGACGCGGCGGAACGCAAACGGTAACCACCCCACCCCCATCCCCGCCCCAAGGCGGGGGGCCTCTCCGCCGGCCTGGCTCGGGGTGGGCCAAATGGGCCCACCCCGACGGCAGCGTATCGGAGAACAGTCGGGCGTCAAGGGTTCGCGTTGCCGGGCTTTGCCCGCCCTTGACCCCCGCCAGTTCACCGAAAAGCGAAGGGGTACAAATATTACGTGGCAGCCGAGATAATCAAATCTCACAGTGAAGGGCCGGCTCTGTGTCGGAATGCCACTTCGTAGGTTTCCTCTTGCTCTGTGACTCGTAGGTGCCGGCTGTATTTGATAGTGATTGGTAGGTCGCCCGACTGACAAAAGCTTTTTAGCGAGTTGTCCATGACCTTCTGTAACCGTGGTACGTTTTGCCAAACAACTTGGCCGACAACCTCGCCTGAATGAGCGGAACGCACAAGTAATCGTTCGAGAACAATGTATCGTCGAGTGCGTGGCTTGAAATTACTATTTTGATCAGGATCCGCGATCCATCCATGTGTGGTGAGTAGGTTGAGTGCTCTCACAACGGAGGATCTGCTCAAGCCACTCAGCTTTGCCAATCTGTCTTGCGAAACTGTTGCAATCCCAGTGTTTAGGCTAACGTAACTATTGATGACCACGAACACAGCAAGACCATTTGTCGTGATGAGCTTGATGTCGCCCCTTTGGACTCGCTCGTCCATAATGCGCGACCATGTCGTTCTGATCTCTAGTGGGAGGTCTGGCGGGGTGTCAATATTCGCGTAGAAGCTAATTTGTGACGCAACGTTGCTGTCGGCCTCTTGATCAATATCTTTTATCGAAGTCATGCCAAGCCTCCACTTGTCTGGCGAGGGCGACCTCTACGTTGCAGAATGTCAGGCGTGGACAGTTGCATGGTCACTTGATTATGCGTCTGGGGATCAACCATGTTTTTGATCCATCGCTCATAGCCAGAGACCGGAAACAAGCGACGACCGCCCACCCTTAAGGATGGTGGCAATGTCGGGTCGCCTCTGCTGAGTCTATTGCGAACCGAGCTGGCAGACACGCGCAGCAATTCGGCGATTTCATCGACAGTTAAAAAATCCTTCTGCGTCATCTTGGGTGCCCGCTGTATACATGTGTACATGGATCGACATCGTGGGATGGCAAAGGGCAAAAATCAAAAAAAACCAGTCAGCATTTCCGCTCCTGTTTTTCTTGACAAGTGATTCGGTGCTTGTCGACGCTCCACGCATGTCGGCGGTGGTGCCAGGCCCATCAAGATGGCACTGCGGGGCCCTTAGCTTTCCCACCTTCAAGACATGCGGTGCCTAGCAAATGCTTAAAAGTGGTGCAAAGCTCGGTGGTCGGTTGTCCACCCTCTTTTTTTAGAAATTCTGTTTTTAATGGTGTGTCACCCATGACACACGCCTGAACAGTCATGTGTCGTCGATGACATACGTTGCCATCGCCGATGACACAGGTCTCGATGGATCTTCATTTCTAGGTTGTGGATAACCTTAGCAATTGCGTCGCAGTTGAGTAGACACCTGCTGTTACTTCCGAAGATGCTTCCGAATTCAGCCAGAGCTTTTCCCGCTGCTACATTCCTGCCCAAAGATAAATGGGAGTTTGAAGTGAGGCCTTTCATCGTCCTCGGAGATCGCACTGATCATGGTGGCGTTGTGGTTGGGTCGACCATGACCACCGACACGCATGGCAAACGCTTGGCTCGTGTAGGTGATCAGGTCACCTGCCCGAAGAAAGGGCATGGCACCACGGTCATCGTCACTGGTGATCCGACGATGATCGTTGATGGCTCTCCTGTGGCGCGGCATGGTGACAAATGCGCCTGCGGGGCTACCTTGATCTCCAGCCAGGTGGTCTCAGGTATTAGTGAAGGCCGCGCCGCAAGTGCATCGCCAGGTGGTCATCATGCGCCCCTCGCGCCTCAGCCTGCATCCGCAATGCAGGCTACGTCAGGTGGTCAAGATCATGACTTTGACCAGCAGTTTTACTTGGTCGACGAAGCTTCAGGCTCACCGATTAAGGGCCAGAAGTATCGAATCACCTGGCCAGGTGGAACGACGGAAGGTGTGTCCGATACGGAGGGCTTGACCCAGCGTGTGTCGTGGCATGAGCCTGCAGACGTCAAGATTGAACTGGTGGCGTGACATGACCACTCTGACCGCAACACTGACCCACAAGTCGGACAAGACGCCAGTTCGGGTTCCAGTGCCCAAGAAGCGACTGACCTTTGGGATTTACTACCAGGTCAAGGACCATGCCTTCAAGCGCGCCCTTGAAACAGAGGTGCAAGAGCTGAAGGCCACATCGTCATGGGATCCGGCGCGAGACGTGGTGATCTTGAAAGAGGTTCGGCATGAAGAGGACTTCAAGCGTGTTTGGGCCGAGATCGCCATGGAAGCCAGATCGCAAGGTTTGGAGGTTGCTCGTGGGCTCCTGTTTCTCCATGCCAGCAAGCCAACCGGTGAGAACAGCGGATTCGAGTTCGCCCCCATGGCACCGGGTGCCGACGCCACGCTGAAAAAGGACGAGATGCATGCGCTGACGAAGTTGCCGTGGGCACCGAGCGCCAAGCTCGACCTTCGTGGTTGCAACACTGGCATGGTCGGTGAGCGCCGCTCATGGGCCGTGGCGGAAGTCATGGCCAAAGCTCAAGGGGTGAAGACATCCGGTCAGATGGGGTACTCGTACTTCTCAACGTCAAAGTACCAATACGAAGAAGCATCGCCATCATCGAAGGCGGTGTACCTGTGGGCCTTTCGTCGAAAAAAGAATGACATCCTGGGCGACGGAAGTGCCATGCCCGAGAAAGTGTTCAACCCGTGAAGAAAACCATTGCAGTTCTGTTGCTGATCCCACCCGTCATGATGACGGTGTGGGTGTTGTACCGCGCCTTCTGGGTGCCGGACAACCACATTGGCTTCGAGCCATCGTTGTTCATAGGAGCTGCGGGCTTCTCGGTCATCGCTGCAGCCCTTTCCCAAAGTCGTCTTCGGCTGCTGGCATGCGCAGTGACTCTGGCCACAGTGGTCGTCATTGGCGGGGCCATCCACTTCAATTTGTTGTTGCAGTACGAAGAGTGGATCCGCCTCGGCATGCCCGACAAACCGAGCTGGGCGACGCTCGGGAGATGATGGTGTGCCGGTTCAGTGCGGCGCGCCCCTCTTCGGTGATGCATCAGCCTGCGATGGCTGAGGGGCTGCAGCAATGAAGAAGATCAGCCGGTTCGCCCTCGACATGGAAGCCCTGGCGCAGGATCCTGAAGCCACCCATGCCCCGCTCTTGGTCGATGGTGTTCGGACACCGTACAAGCTGGAAGGTGTCAGCCTGGTCGATCAGTACGAAACGGAAAGTGGCTATCTGATTTTCACGGACTGCGACTGTCCCTATGAAGAGTTGACCTTCGTGACCTTGCTGGACAAGGGATTCAAGCCGTTGCACAGCAAGATGTTGGGCAAGTTCGTCTACGTGTTCCCGTCCCGCACCTTTGCCGTCCAGCGCATCGACATCGACGATGGAGCCTTGGTTGTTCACGGAAGCAGCCCAGAGGAAGGACGCTATCGCGTGGAGGTCGCGGACGTGTGGACGTGGCGTGGTCGGAGGCCGGGAGTGAAGGCCGTGTGGTCGCCGACCTGAGCCGTCTTTGCTCGTGCGCACACCCCTCGCCGCTGGGACAATTTTGGGACACTGACACTTGGATATCGAAGGACAAACAAGTACACTGAAGTACGCTAAGTGATTGTCGTTCTTGGAGTTTTTCTCTAAGTCGTTGATCTGAAAGACCGATTTTTTGCTTTCACACGGCAGGGGTCGCAGGTTCGAACCCTGCACCGCCCACCAGACAAAAGCCTCTTGCGCAAGCAAGGGGCTTTTTTTGCTTTGTCGCGGCCTTGCGTCTCTCAGGTGAACCCGACTTCCAAAATTGCCTGCGGCCACACACAATCTCCCCGTTGTAAAAGTGCTGGAACCGAATGTTTGGCAGTAGCGTTCCCGATTTGCAAGGGCGGTCTTTCCTTGCTTTGACCCGTGTGGCCGTGGGCGTGCTGGCCTTGCTGATGCAGCCCGTTGCACATGCTCAGGCCACAGTGGATGAAGCCGATCTGGCCTTGTCATATGGTGACAAGCCAACCATCAGCATCGCAACGGGGAGCCAGCAGCCCTTGAGGCGCGCACCTGCGGTCGCAACGGTCATCACGGCCGAGGATATCGCCGCCATGGGTGCCAAGGACCTGGACGAGGTGCTTGAATCCGTACCAGGCATCCACGTCAGCCGCAGCGAGCAGGGCTACAGCCCCTTGTATCTGATCCGGGGCGTCAACAGCCAATACAACCCGCAAACCTTGATGTTGCAAAACGGTGTGCCCATGACGACCTTGTTCGTGGGCAATCGCGGTAACGCCTGGTATGGCTTGCCTGTCGACAACATCGCGCGCATCGAGATCATCCGCGGCCCTGGCTCGGCTTTGTATGGGGCGGATGCCTATTCGGGGGTGATCAACATCATCACCAAGACACCAGCCGACATTCAGGGAACCGAATTCGGGGTGCGCGGCGGGACCTTTCATACCCGAAGCGCCTGGGCCCAGCACGGGGGCAAGCTCGGTGCGGTGGACGTGGCCGGCTACCTTGCCGTCGGGCACACGGACGGCTTCAACAACGAGATCGAGTCGGACAAGCAGACGGTGATTGACCGTGTGACTTCAACCCATGCCAGTCTGGCGCCCGGACCTGTGCACATGGGCTACGACGCAGTCGATGGCAGCCTCGATTTGAGTTACGGGCAATGGCGTTGGCGGTCCGGCTACAAGCTGCGCAACAACACACAGGCCGGGCCGGGTGTGCTGGGGGCGCTGGACCCTGTCGGCCGAGGCAAGAGTGAGCGCATCACGTCTGACTTGTCCTGGAACGGCACCGATGTGCTGCCTGACTGGGATGTCGGCGTGACGGGCAGCTACCTGTTCTACACGCAAGAGTACTTCACGCCTTTCCAGTTGCTGCCGCCCGGCGCGCTCGGGTTCACCAACGGCATGTTTGGTGCGCCCAACACCTGGGAGGATCAAGCCAGGCTGTCCGTGGTGGCCGCGTACCGAGGGTTTGACAAACATACAGTGCGCATCGGCATGGGGCACGATGACCTGGATCTGTACCGGACGCAGGAAATCAAGAATTTTTCGATTCAGATCCTGGGGCAGGATGCGGTGCCCGTCCCATTTCTTGATCAAACGCCCGTGGAGGTGCCGCAAGCCGAGTCATTCCTGACTCCGCACCGCCGCATCGTGGACTATGTCTACGTGCAGGATGAGTGGCGTGTGGCGCAAGACTGGGCTTTGACAGGCGGCGTGCGACAGGATCATTACTCGGATTTCGGCAACACGCTCAATCCGCGTGCCGCACTGGTGTGGGACGCGAGTGCGGATCTGACCGCCAAGTTGCTGTATGGCCGCGCGTTTCGCGCGCCATCCTTTACGGAGCTCTACAGCATCAACAACCCGGTCACCCGAGGCAACCCCGACCTGAAGCCCGAAACCATCAGTACGTGGGAGCTTGCCTTTGCCTGGCAGGCCAGACCGGATACCGATGTGAACCTCAGCTTGTTTCACTACACGATGAAGGACATCATCCGAGTGCTCAATCAGGCGTGGAGCAACACGGGCGCGCAAATCGGGCAGGGTTTGGAGCTCGATGTGGCCTGGCAGGTGGCGCGTACGCTGCGTGTTCAAGGCAATTGCGCGCTGCAGCGCTCCACGGACGAGGCCACGCATGCAGATGCAGGCTTTGCGCCGCATCAGCATGTTTTTGGTCGCGTGGACTGGCAGGCCTTCGGGGCCTGGGCGTTGGGCGCGCAGGTCAACTACGTGGCAGACCGCAGGCGTGCAGCAGGCGATACCCGGCCGCAGGTCCCTGACTACACCACGGTGGATCTGAATGTGCGCTCCAGCGTTGGCACGAAGGGTTGGGAGTTGTCGGGCGGCGTGCGCAACGTCTTCAATGCCGATGCACGCGAGCCTGTCGCGGCCAGCGTCTCGATCGCCAACGACCTGCCCTTGCCCAAGCGTACCTTCTTCCTGCAGGCCGTCTATCGCATGTGATCGCTTTGGCCCGGGCTCAGCGTGCGGGCCAATCCCTTGCTGGTGCGCCCTCGTACACCACGTCCACGCAAGGCGTCGGGAAGGTTGCCCCGGGCGGCTTGTCTGCGGCCTCCAGATAGCACGGGTACATGCCGGCCAGGAAAGCGCAGAACAGCTGCATGTTGAACTCCCTGGTCGTCCAGCCAAAGTCCGCCGCAAAGGCCGACAGGAGCGAGCTCAGGTTCATGCGCAAGGGCCGGCCGGTGGACTCGAAATAGCGGTCGATGTCGAAGGCCAGTTTCAGGTATGGGCCATTGGTCAGGCCCAGCTTTTCTGCCAGCCCCAATGTCAGCGGCATGCGCTCGTCACTGGTCGAGATGGGGCGGCCATAACCGGCCAGTCGGCCACCGCTGCGCAAGAAGTTTTCCAGATAGTCCGGCAGCGAGGCGCCCGCATCCAGTGCCTGCTGGGTCTTGAGGAAGAAGTCCAGCGCGCGGAACTCGTTGCCACGGCCAAAGATCGTGGCTTCTGATATCGCCTGCGCGGCGCTGATGGCCAGGTTGGGCGTGCTGCGCGTGCTGCCGGCCAGGGCCGCAACGCGGTTGTTCCACAGGCGGGCATCAGGGTAGCTGCTGTACACCCAGGCCGAACTCATCAGTTGGATCTGCTCGCGTGGCACATGCCGGCCGAAGATGCCGAAGGCGCACAGCGAGAGCCAGTCCAGGTCCTTGAGCTCGCGGTGCAGGTCATGGCCACGGAACACGGCACGGTTGCCAGGGAAGGCCGCGCCCATCTTCGTGCGCAGCACGCCGGCGTGTTCGGCCAGGGTTTGAGGGCCGCTCATGCCGTGGCCTCCTGGTGCTTGTTCAATGGGTCGTCCAGCAGGTCGACCTGGGGGTAGGGGAAGCGTTTGAAGCCATAGTCCGCCTGCTCCAGCGCGTGTGCGGCAGCACCGGGCAATCTCAGCAGCAGAAACAGCATCTCGCCTTGTTGGGCATTGAAGCCCAGATCGGCCAGTGCGGCCGCTGCCACGCCTGTCATGGCCAAAGGCAGGCCGGCAGCTTGTTCCAGCGCCTCGCGTTGCGTCACCATCCAGGGCAGGCGGGGGCCGGGGCTCATGCTGGCCAGCGTGGCCAATGTCTGCTGGACGATGGTGGCCGTGCGCACACCATGCGGGTCAAAACCAGCCGGGTGTTCTATGGCGGGCCAGCCGGCATCGTCCGGGGCGAGCCAGGTGGGCTGGCCTGTTTGTGTGAGGGCCTGGGCCCAGGTGGATTCAGCCGTGTCGCTGCATTGCGCCCAATGGCGCAAACACAGGTAGACATCCCGCGCACCACCGCTTTGCCCGGCACCCACGGCCAGTGCTGCCATCAGGCTGGCGGCGGCCGGCGAGCCGCCCACACCGCCACACATGGCTGCATGAACCATGGGGTCGCGTGGCCCGGGGTTGGCCAGCGCCACGGCCAGCGCGTCCAGCATCGTGGCTTCTGCCCTGGTCGGGGCTTCACCTTTGAACAGCAGCCAGACCATGTCGGCCCAGCGCGCCTGCCCCAGCATCTGGCCATAGACGTCATAACCATGGCAGCGGGCCGTGCGCGTCGCAAAGGCGTTGTCTGGCTCGGCTTCTTCGCGCCAGATGCGCGTGTGCAAAGGCGAGCCGCTCATGCCGAGCCTTCCAGTGTCTGCATGCGCAGGCTCATGGGCGGCACTTCTTCACCATCGATGCGGATGTCCAGCAGGGTGGGGCCGTTGCGCTTCAGGATCTGGGCCATGTCCAGCTTGTTGAAATCCTCCGGGCTTTCGATGACGTGGCCTGGCACGCCCATGGCCTCGGCCATCATCGCGTAGTTCACCGTGGGCAACTCAAAGGCGATGCGCTCGGCACCCGCCAGGCGCTGCCCATGTTTGACCATGCCCAACGCGCTGTCGTTGAGGATCACGAAGATCACCGTGAGGCCCTCTTGTGCGGCCACCGTGATCTCTTGCCCATTCATCAGATAGCTGCCATCGCCAGTGAGGCACACCACCGGGCAGTCCGGCTTGCCGCGCGCCACACCCACGGCGGCGCCGATGGCCCAGCCCATGGGGGCGAAGTCCATTAGCACGCGCAGCCAGCCTGCGTGGTCGTGCCGGCGCTCGCCATGCCAGGCCCGGTTGGCGGCGAGATCCTGTGAACCCCCATAGGGCGGCACCAGGCCCAGCCTGCGGTTGTTGCGCGACTCCAGATAGTGAATGGCCCAGGCCGTGGCATTGCCCGCATCGGCCAGGAAGCGTGTCGTGGGCGGCAAGCGCTTGGACAGCTCCACCATCAGGCGTTGCGGCTTGATCGGCGTGGCATCGCTGTGGATCTTCTCGGGCTCGCGCAGCGTCACGGCATTTTGTTTGGCGTGCTTGAAGTCGGTGGGCGACCAAGGCATGCCCAGGGACTCCTGCTCGATGTGCATCATGTCCAGCAGGCGCTCGAACACCGTGCGGATGCGGCCACGCACATGCTGGCGGGCCATGGGCGAATGGCGCAGGTGCTCGTCCATGGCGTCAATGTGGATCAGCTTGCCGTTGAGCACGCTCTGGCTCCAGGCGCCGCTGGTCCACTCGCCCAGGCTGGTGCCAATGGCCAGGATCAGGTCCACGTTGTCGTTCAAAGCATCCTGGGCGCTGCTGTGGCCTGCAAAGCCGAACACGCCGCGGTACAGCACGTGGTGGGGGTTGATCAGGCCTTTGGCATCTGGCGTGGTGACGAAGTGGGAGTTCGTCATCTCGGCGAAATGGGTGATGGCGTCGATGGCCTCGCCGCAGTCGCCACCAATGATGAGCGCCACCTTGCGTGCTTCCTGCAGTGAGGTGAACAGCGAGCGCACCATGTCCTCGTCAACCAGTGAGGGCTTGCGCAACAGGGTCTGCAGAGACTGTGGCGACAAGCGTTGTTCGACGTCACTGCGCAGCAGATCCAGCGGGATCGACAGGTGCACGGGCCCATGCGGGGGCTGGGAGGCGCGCATCAAGGCCTGGACCAGCTTGGTCTCCAGTTGATCCACGTGCGACACCAGCGTGTTGTAGCGGGTGCAGTGGCCGAACATGCCCACCGTGTTGATGCCGGTGCAGGCCGACTCCTGCAAGGCCCCTTTGCCGAAGACCGGCAAAGAGGGCTGGCCTGTGATGACCAGCATGGGCACCTTGTTGTCATAAGCGCAGGCCACACCGGTGATCAGGTTGGTGGCGCCGGGCCCCGAGGTGGCCACGCACACACCGATCTTGCCGGTCTCACGGGCATAACCGTCGGCCATGAAGGCCGCGCCCGCTTCGTGCCTCGCCACCACGGGGCGCAGGCCGCCGCGCCGCATGCTGACGGCCATGGCGTTATAGAGCGGCTCGATGGCGCCACCCGGGACGCCGAAGACGACATCGACGCCGATGGCCTCCAGATATGAAACGATGAGGGATGCTGCGCCAACCGTAACGGGTGGGGTGGCCAGCGGGACAACTGCGGCGGACTTCACGATGCCTGATCCTTGTTACAACAAAACCCTTAAGTCACATCTTGAAACAATTAAGGTTGGCGCAAGCATGCCTGTGGCAGGGCAGATCGTCATCCCCCTTGTCGCGGGCCCTTGATCAAGGGGCTGATGCGGAGCATTGCGCACACGGCGCAACACGAATAGCGCAAAGTCCCTCATGCCCCTCAGAATGTGGGGTGCGGCAGTACAGAATGGGAGACCCGGCAGTCAGGTGGCCGGTCAGCACATGGGGAGTTTTTTGTTCTCAGCGTGGCGTGAATGGCAGTCGGCAGCAAGATGGCTGGTCGTGGCAGTACTGGGGTTTCTCTTGTACGCCGGCTCTGCCGTCGCCGCCGATGACGAGCCCGGCCGATCCAGCATCGCCGTGATCTACCCTGATATCGGGGAGCCTTATCGCAGCGTTTTTGCCACGATCATCGAGGGCATCGAGGATCGCACGCGCGGCAAGATCGCCAGCTTCCCTGTGGCCATGGGGGCCAATCCTCCCGCCTTGTCCGACGAGTTGCGGCGTCGCGACATCCGCTCGGTGATTGCACTGGGGCGCAGCGGCCTGAAGGTCGCCAGCAGCCTGGATCGCCAGATCAATGTGGTGGCAGGTGGTGTGCTGTCTGTGCCCGAATCCGAATCCCAGGGGATGTTGGTGCAGAGCCTGGCGCCCGATCCGGCCTTGTTGTTCAACCGGCTGCGTTCGTTTGTGCCAGGGACCAAACGCGTCATCGTGGTGTACGACCCCAGACAGAACGACTGGCTGATCCGTCTGGCGCGTGAAGCGGCCAAGGCGCAGGGCCTGGAGTTGCTGGCACTGGAGGCTGAGGACCTGAAGTCCGCCGTGCGCCGGTACCAGGACGTGCTGGGCTCGGTGAACCCACGGCGTGATGCGCTGTGGTTACCCCAGGATTCCACGACCGTGGACGAGTCCGCCGTCTTGCCGCTGGTGTTGCGGGAAGCCTGGGGACAGAACCTGGTCGTGTTTTCCAGCAACGTCGTTCATGTCAGGCGGGGCGTGTTGTTCTCGCTTTATCCTGACAATGCAGAGTTAGGGCGTTTCCTGGCAGGGGCGGCGTTGAGTGCTCAACAGAGCAGCAGCGCACCCAGTCGCGGTATTCAAGCGCTCAAGCAGGTGTTGACAGCCGTCAATACGCGGACCGCCGAGCACCTAGGCGTTGATCTGCGCATCTCACAACAGCGCATCCATTTGGCATTACCGGAGCAATGAGATGACAGGTGCACAAACCTCGCTCCCCAGACGGCAACTCGAACGCATATTGAAAGGCATGACCTTTCAGCAGCAGCTTGGCATCACCATGGCGCTCGGTGTGTTCTGTCTGGCCTTGTTCTCCTCCGTGGGCAGTGCCTGGCAGGGTAGCCAGCAGGTGCGCGAGAACCTGATTCAGCAAAGCCTGCGCATTGCATCAAGCCTGGCCAGCCAGAGCCAGCTGGCGCTGCTGTCCGGCTCCCCGGAGAACGCCAATGACGCGGTGGCGGCCACGCTGGCCTTCCCTGATGTCTTGCGTGTTGAAGTGCGCAAACCCAATGGTGGCGTGCTGCTCGCCAAAGGCATTGCCACCGCGGGCCAGAGTGACCAGTCTGCGCAGGTGCCGCCTTCCTCGCGCGAGTCCTATCTTGAAAGCGAAACAGAAGAGGCCTGGCGCTTTGTGGCCCCCGTGTGGACGGTGCGTTCCGCGACGCCTTTTGATGTGGTGCCGCCCACCGACGAGTTCCTCGGGTATGCGGTGGTGGTGCTGAGCAAGGCAACACTGGGCCGCATGGTGGCCAACATCTTCCTGGTCAACATCCTGTCGTCGTTTTTCTTCGCTGCGGTGTTCCTGGTTGCGATCCGTCTGCTGAGTGCGCGCTTGACGCGCCCGCTGGACAAGCTGTCGGCCGCGATGTCGCGTGCCGAACAAGGCGAGGTGCAGGTCCGCACGACCGTGGAGGGCCCCCGGGACATCCAGGCCATGTCGCTGGCCTTCAACCGCATGATCGCCGCGCTCCAGGAGCGTGGTGAAGAGCTGGGGCGTCACAAGGATCACCTGGAAGAGCTGGTGCGCGAGCGCACCACCGAGTTGCAGCAGGCCAAAGAGCGGGCCGAGGTGGCCAGCCAGGCCAAGAGTGACTTCCTGGCGCGCATGAGCCACGAGTTGCGCACACCCTTGAACGCCATCATGGGCTACGCGCAGATCCTCAAGATGGACCGCACGCTCACCGATCGTCAACTGAACTGCCTCAACACCATCCATGGCAGTGGCGAGCATCTGCTGATGTTGATTGTCGACATCCTGGATCTGTCCCAGATTGAAGCGGGCAAGACCGAGTTGAGGCTCTCGCCCGTTGATCCACGTGCGCTGGCCTCGATGCTGGACGACATCATCCGCATCAAGGCCGCTGAAAAGCAACTGACCTTTCTGGCGGAGTGCGACGAGCACCTGCCGCCTGCCCTGTTGGTGGATGAAAAACGCTTGAGGCAGGTACTGCTTAATCTGTTGAGCAATGCCGTGAAGTTCACCCAGTCCGGCATCGTCAGCCTGAACATGAAGCTGGTGGGGCAAGACCTGGCCAGGCATCAGGTTCGCATTCGTTTCGAGGTCCAGGACTCCGGCGTGGGCATTCGCCCTGAAGACCAGCAGCGTGTCTTCGAGCCTTTCGAGCAGGCGGGGGATTCGCGCAGCCGTGCGGCCGGCACGGGGCTTGGGCTGGCCATCAGTCGGCAACTGGTTCGCTTGATGGGCTCCGAGCTCTACCTGCAAAGTGACGTGGGGACGGGCAGCCTGTTCTGGTTCGAGCTGTCCTTGCCCCTGGCAGAGCGCGCCGAGCGCTTGGCCCCGCCAGCAAGCCATGTGCTGGGGTATGAAGGCGCGCGCAAACGCGTGCTGATCGTGGACGATGTGGCCGCCAATCGGGAGATGCTCAGCGAGCTCTTGCAGTCTCTGGGTTTTGACACGCAGGAAGCCATCCATGGGCAAGATGCGCTGGACAAGATTCAGGAGAGCTGGCCGGATCTGGTGCTGATGGATCTGGCCATGCCAGTGATGGATGGCCTGGAGGCCACCCGGCGTATTCGCACACATGACATGGGCAAGGCGCTGCCGATCATCGCCTTGTCGGCCAATGCATCACATGCCCATCGGGACCAGGCCGTGGAGGCCGGGGCCACCCTGTTCATGTCCAAGCCGTTTGAGAACGCCGTTTTGCTGGGGCATCTCGGGCGTTGCCTGTCGCTGAGCTGGTTGCAGGACGCCCCGCCAGATCAGAAGGTGTAGCGAGCAGGCATCTGTTGGTGGAATCACACTTCCCAAATTCCTATGGAAGCCACACAATCGGCGCGGTGCAAAAAACAGGAATCGAATAATGAGTTGTTTCGTTTCCGGTAGTCGGGTTGCTGTGAATCGTCCTGCGATGAGTCGCCCAGCGGTGAGTCGTCCAGTTGCGCGAGCCGTCGCTTGCATGATGGCGCTGCTGGCGTCGGGTGCGTACGCGCAAGCCACCAGCGAAGAAGAAGAGCTGTCCCTGGCTTTTGGCGACAAGGCCACCGTCAGCATCGCGACGGGCAACCAGCAGCCTTTGCGCCGTGCACCAGCTGTGGCCACCGTCATCACCGCAGAAGACATCGCAGCCATGGGGGCGACCGACCTGGATGAGGTGCTGGAGACGGTGCCGGGCATCCATGTTGCACGCAGTGTCCAGGCATATAGCCCCTTGTATGTCATTCGCGGTATCTACAGCGACTACAACCCCCAGACGCTGATGCTGCAAAACGGCGTGCCGATGACCACCATGTTCATTGGCAACCGGGGCAATGCCTGGTTTGGTTTACCTCTTGAGAACATTGCTCGCATCGAAGTGATCCGCGGCCCCGGATCGGCGCTGTATGGGGCTGACGCCTACTCCGGTGTCATCAACATCATCACCAAAACCGCAGCCGACACACCGGGCACCGAGTTTGGTGCGAGAACCGGCTCCTTCAACACCATGAACGCCTGGACCCAGCATGGTGGCAAGCTCGGTCCATTGGATGTGGCTGCCTATCTGCGGGTAGGGCATACCGATGGCTTCAGGGAAGCGGTCGATGCTGATACGCAGACGGCCGTGGATCGCGCACTGAGTCAGTTCAGCGTGCCCCCCGCCAGTCTGGCACCGGGGCCAGTCAACACCGGCTACGATGCCTTGGACGGCAGCCTTGATCTGAGTTATCAGAAGTGGCGCCTGCGTGCGGGCTATAAATTGCGAGACAGGGCCGAAACGGGCGTCGGTATCGCTGCCGCACTGGACCCGGTGGGCCGGGCGAAAAGCGAGCGTATCAATGCTGACCTGTCCTGGAGTGGGATCGAGTTGAGCAGAGACTGGGATCTCAGCCTGACCGCCAGCTATCTGTATTACACGCAGCAATTCCCGGAGCCGCTGCAACTGTTCCCTCCGGGGGCCTTTGGTGGAAGCTTCCCAGATGGCATGCTCGGCGCCCCCAATACCTGGGAGCAGCAATGGCGGCTCTCGGCGGTGAGCACCTATACCGGGTTCAAGGATCACAACGTGCGCCTGGGGCTGGGGCATGATGATCTGGATCTGTACCGGACGCAGGAGTTCAAGAACTTCACGTTGAGCAACCTGGGCCCGGTTCCACTCCCATCTGGATCGCAAGTTCAGGAGTTTCCCGTTGACCAGTCCTTCCTGACTCCCCATCGCCGGACCGTTGACTACCTGTATGCGCAAGACGAATGGCGCGTGGCCAGAGACTGGACGCTGACCGGTGGGCTGCGCCGTGATCACTACTCTGATTTTGGGAACACCACCAATCCCCGCGCAGCCCTCGTGTGGGATGCCAGCCTGGACTGGACGGCCAAGCTCCTGTATGGTCGCGCGTTCCGGGCGCCGGCTTTTACCGAGCTCTACAGCATCAACAACCCCGTGGTGCGGGGCAATCCCGATCTGAAGCCGGAGACGATCAATACCTGGGAAGCCGCATTCGCGTGGCAGGCCCGGCCTGATACCGACGTGAACCTGAGTCTGTTTCGCTACCGGATGAAGGACATCATCCGTATCTCTGATCAGGTGTGGAGCAACACCGGGGCGCAGCATGGCCACGGCTTTGAGCTGGAGTCCATCTGGAAGGCCAGCCGCACCTTGCGGCTGCAAGGACACTATGCCTGGCAGCGCTCCATTGACGAAACCAGCGATCAGGATGCGGGCTTTGCGCCGCATCACCATGTCTTTGGTCGTGTGGACTGGAGCGTGACAGGCGGTTTGCTGTTGGGCGGCCAGGTCAATTTCGTGGCCGACCGCAAGCGTGCCGTTGGTGATACGCGCCCCGACATTGCCGACTACACCACAGTGGACCTCAGCTTGCGTACCAACAGCGGCCGCAAGGGCTGGGAATTCGCGGGTTCGATCCGCAACCTGTTCAATGCCGACGCGCGCGAGCCTGCGCCTGCCACAGCCAGTATTTCCATTCCCAACGATCTGCCGCTGGCGCGGCGTTCGTTCTATCTGCAGGCGATCTACAGGCTGTGAGTGGTGGGGCCCACTTGTGCCCCGTGGGCTTACAGCAGGCTCATGCCCCCGTCCACAACGAGTTCTTGTCCCACCACGTAAGACGAGTCTTCGCTGGCCAGGAACAAGGCGACCTGCGCCACCTCTTCAGAAGCACCAAAACGCTTGATGGGCGATTTGCGTTGCACTTCGTCCTTCACTGCCTGCGTGGCCTCGTCGGGCATGCCGAACTTGCCCCACATGGGTGTCGTGATCGGGCCGGGGCTGATCGCATTGACGCGTGTGCCGCGCTCAATCAACTCTAGCGCCAGTGTTTGCACCAGCGAGCGCAATGCGGCCTTGCATGCCGCATACACGCTGAAGTTGGGGGAGCCCATCTGATTGGAGATCGAGGTCGTCACGATCACACTGGCCTTGGAGGACAGAAGCGGCAAGGCCTTCTGAATGGTGAAAAACACGCCTTTGAAGTTCACCGCAGCGAGTTCGTCGAAATGTGCTTCGCTGACATGTTCAAAGGGCGCGGGCCCCGCAATCGCCGCATTGACCACCAGCACATCCAGTGTTCCCCAGCGTGCCTTCAGGGTGGCCATGGCGTCTTCAATCTCGCCCACCTTGCTGGCATCGCATCGCAGGGGCAACACGTCGTCGCCTAAGGTGCGAGCAGCTTCTTCCAGGGCTTTTGCGTTGCGGCCGGTGATGGCCACGCGGGCGCCTTGTTCCACAAAGAGTTTGGCTGTTGCCAGGCCAATGCCGCTGTTGCCGCCCGTGATCAAGGCGGTCTTGCCCGAGAGTTTCTGCATGGGAGTCCTTACTGCTTCAAGCCCCGAATGCTATTGAACTGAAGGGCATTGCGGAACACCCGATCCGGGTAGTGCGCAGCTGATCTCACCTGATCAAGGGGGATGGGTACGAACGTTCGTGCCCGTTCCGGCGCAGATTGCACGGGCAGGGCAAATCTTTGCGCAAAGCATTTAAGTGTCGTGTCTGTCAGGTCGCTAAATGGGGGTGGCGGTGCTCCCGCCATGCGGGTCGCTCAGGCTCGAATACCCTGCAGGGCGAGGGCGGGCGGCTGTCATTCACCACAGAGATAGAGGATTTGCCATGCGTATGACGAAATGGATGGGTCTCGCTTTCACTGCTCTGGCCTTGCAGCCAGCGTTGGCAGATACCGCACCCACCGATCCTTCTCGCTTGCCTCTGCTGATCATTGGCGCTTCCTACGCGGAGGGTAAAACGCCCTTCAATAACGGCATCGCGCCCTTGGGTGGTGTGTCGGTTGGTTTGGGCAGCTACTTGAGCGTCGGGCAGGCCCTCACCAGAAGCCCTTTGTTGCCTGGCTATGTCATCAACGAGGGGCAGGCCGGCGGCACGACGTTTGCGCGTTCTGCTTGTGCCCCCGGTGCCAGCACCTGTGGCCCAGC
The DNA here is from genome assembly GCF_016195855.1 of Aquabacterium sp. Classification (GTDB taxonomy): domain Bacteria; phylum Pseudomonadota; class Gammaproteobacteria; order Burkholderiales; family Burkholderiaceae_C; genus Aquabacterium. The sequence continues at coordinate 314,156 of NZ_JACPYU010000003.1, read as the reverse complement.
CACCTGGGACAGCTACGCCACCCAGTTGCAGAAGGCGCTGGCGCGCGTGGCCGTGCCCCCTAGCTTCAATACCTACAACGCCAGATACGTGGTCATCCTGACGCCCAATGACTGCCTGCATGCCGACGCATTCGGGGTTCCGCAATCCACGACTCAGCCCTGCACCGCTGCGCAGATGAACCAGGTGGCCGATCGTCTGATCGCCGTGGGGAACCAGGCCAGGGCCGCAGGGCTGACGCCGATCTTTGATGTGATGCCCCGCTACAAGCAGCTCGATCTGCCGCTGTTCAGAAGCCTCTATGGCCTGGCCTGGGTCATCAGCGAGGCCGACTACAACACCCTGCGAACCGTGACCAGCAGCCGTGTGCGCTCAGAGGTGCCCGGTGCCGTCGTGCTGGACATCTGGAAGGACTTCGTGCACATCGGTGACGGCATCCACCCCACGCCCGAGACGGCACGCAAGGCAGCGCGCACCATCGGGATCGAGTTGCTCCAGCGAGATCACGCGCACTGATTCACGCGCGCCAGAGGGCAATCCGTCCCATGATGGATTGCCCTTTTTCCACCCGGATGGCCACGGGCTGGGTGTCCAGCACCTCGAAGCCGTGACGGGTGGCCAGTGCCGCCAGGTAGCTGTCCGCGTGTGAATAGCGCCCTGATGTTTCCAGCTTGAAGCCCAGCTTGTCTTGCGGACCAGGCTCGAATGACTCCACAGACAAGGCGAACAAGCCGCCCGGTTTCAGCAGCCGCTTGGTTTCCTGCACGACCTCGTCGATCTGGCCCACGTAAATGAACACATCTGCAGAGGTCACGACGTCAAAACTGGCATCGGCTTGCGATTGCATCATGGGCACCAGATCGGATTGCACCAGCTCCTGGTAGATGCCCCGGGCGCGCGCCTGTTGCAGCATGCCGCCAGACAGGTCCACGCCGATGAGTTCGGCATCCATGTCCTTGAGGGCCTCGCCGACCAGCCCGGTGCCGCAGCCCAGATCCAGCACCCGCGGCTTGGGGGCGGTCGGCTTGCGGTGCTGTCGAATCTGCTCGGCCATGCGTTGCGGCACGTTGTAGCTCAGCGCTTGCGTGAGGTGCTGGTCGAACTTGGCTGCGTAGTTGTCGAAGACGCCCTCGATGTACTTGCTGGGGGCGCCCGTCGTGGTCACGCCCGACAGGGCATCCACATGGTGCCTGGTTTCATCATCATGAGGGGCCAGGGCCAGCTTGCGCCTGTAGCAGGCCAGCGCTTCGCCCAGCTTGCCTTGTTCACGCAGTGCGGCGCCCAGATTGCCGTGTGCATCGGCGTAGTCGGGCTTCAAGGCCAGGGCCTGGCGATAACAATGGATGGCTTGCTCGGTCTTGCCCAGGTCTTTCAGCGTGACGCCGAGGTTGTTGAAGGCCTCGTGGTCTTTGGGCATGAGCACCGCCGCCTTCTGCATGGCGGGCAGGGCATCGGCGACGCGGCCCAGTTTCTGCAGCGAGGCCCCCAGCACCTTCCAGGCAAGAGGATGTTTGGGGTACTGGCGAGTTTGATCGCGGGCCAGCGCTTCGGCTTCGGCATATTGGCGATGGTTGAACATGGTCACCAACATGCTGCGCTCTTGCGGGCTGGGTTCTTTGCTCTTGTTCATGGGCTGCCAGGCGAAAGTCTGTTTGCGCCTGATTATGGGCCGTGATGCCTGGCGTTCAATGGGCTTGTCTTGTTTCCTGCCCAGGTGTTTGATTCAGCGCTTGTCAGCGCTTTTTTGCACCCAGTACCAGCAGACCGGCCAGGGCCATGCTCACCACGGCGGGTTCAGGTACTGTGGTGGTCGTCACGGTGAAGGTGAATTTCCGGCCCTCGAGCGGGTTGCTGTAGGACGCCGCGTAGAAGTACTCATATGAGCCTGTGGCTGACTTGAACTGCTCCAGCGGAGGCAGGCTTTCGGGGTGGGTGAAGAGCGCGTCATCTGGGCTGCTGTAGGTCAGGATGAAACTTTGCGTACCCATGGACCCGTGCGAGAACACGGCCGACGTGTCCAGTGTCAGGGTACTGCCGCCGTTGGGTAACAGGGTTCGGATGATGGTGGCACCCGCCGGTGCGCCGATGGCGCCCCCTCGGCGCATGTCGCCAGCCAGCCGCCAGTCGATCAGGCCCCATTCACCATAGTAGAGCTCTGCTTCTTCCTTCTGGTAAAGCTGGATGGCGCCATCGGCTCTGGTGATCGTCTGTGACAGTGCGATCTGATTGAGGTCCACACTGAATGATCCGCTCACCGGACCGTTGAGATCGCCACTGGCGATGGCCTCGAAGTTGTAGTGGTAGCTTGCAGCTTGGGTATCGGCTGCATATACCGTTGCGATGGCCGCAACTGCGACCCAGTAGCTGTACGCGCGCATGGCCATGGCTCCTGGTTGAATGATTTGTGGCACCTGATGGCGCCTGCTTCCAACCCTAAGAATGTCTGCTTGGAAAGTCAACACGGGCAGGGCGGTATCCGCCTAGCTTGATCTGACGTTGGTGGGCGCCGGCGTTCGCGCGACCACCCAGGCCGACACACTGCGCGCACCAGCTTCCAGCAGGGCGAGCGCGCAGGCGTTGAGCGTGGCGCCAGTGGTCATGACGTCGTCCACCATGGCAACGTCCTGGCCTGCCAGTGTGGCGAGCGCACGGGGCGACACATGAAATGCATCCCTGATCTGCCTCAGCCGCTCCTCGGCGGACAGGTTCATCAGGCGCTGGGTATGGCGCGAGCGTTCCAGTACGTCCACGCGTGCAGGAATGTCCAGGCGCCGCCCCACTTGTTTGGCCAGTAGCCAAGACTGGTTGTAGCCTCGTTCACGCAAGCGCTGCTTCGAGAGCGGGATCGGGACGATCAGGCTTGTGGCGCCACGCCGAGCGCAAACTGCCTCGGCCAGCAGTTGCGCCAGGGGTTTGGCCAGCGCGGTGGCACCTTGAAACTTCAGCCGGGTCAGCAAGCCAGGCCATGGCCCGCTGTAATCCACGGCAACGATGGCCCGATCAAATTCCGGTGACTGGTCCTCGCATGCCTGGCAGACGGTGTCCGGGTGGTCGTGGGGCAGGTCGATCGCGCAACGCAGGCAGCGGCGGCTCGGGTGCCGCCAGGCGGTGAGGCAGGCTGCGCAGATGGGCTGGCTTTGCCAGCTTCGGCACAGTTGGCATTGACCGAGGCGGCCCAGGCCGCGCGGCAGTCGGGTCAAGGCACTGGATGCCCTTGTGGTCAAGGCGGAAAGCATCCAGTCAATATACTGATGACCCCTTTGGGCAACATCGCCCCGATTGGGGCTGTTTGTCGCGTTTCATGTCCCCCATTCAGTTGCCCCCTTTGGATACCCCTTCTGTGCCGCCTTGTTCGCCCAGCGATGTGGCCCTGCAGCGGCAAGCCCGGCGCATGGCCGCACTGGCGCAAGCGCCCTGGCTGCACCTGGAGGCCGCCCGCCGGCTGGCGGACAAGCTGACACCCATCAAGCTGGAGCCGGCCAACTGGATCGACTGGTCGGCCTTTCTGGGGGCCGGTGCCGAACTGGTGCAGGCGCGTTACCCCCAGGCGCAGCGCTGGGTGGTCGAGCCGGCCGAGGGGCTGCTGCAGCGCAGCCGGTCCGAGCTGGAGCGGGGCGCCACGCGCTCCTGGAAGACGCTGTGGCGCCGCGATGTGCAGCAAGCCTGGTCGAGCGAGGCGCTGCTGTCGGCCGGGCTCTTGCCCGATGGCGCGCAGATGCTGTGGGCCAATATGTGCCTGCACGCCCACCCCAGCCTGCCCGCGCTGATGGCGCAATGGCATCGGCACCTGTCGGTCGACGGCTTTCTGATGTGCTCAGGCCTGGGGCCCGATACGGCGCGAGAGCTGCGTGCGGTTTATCAAGCCCTGGGTTGGGCGCTGCCCACCATTGATTTTGTCGACATGCATGACCTGGGCGATGAGCTCGTCAAGGCCGGCTTTGCCGACCCGGTGATGGACATGGAGCGGCTGACGCTGACCTGGGCCACGCCCGAGGCCATGCTGGATGAATTGAGAACCTGGGGCGGCAACGTGGCACATGGGCGGGAGCCCGGCCTGCGCACGCCGCGCTGGCAGGCGCGCCTGCAAGACGAGTTGGTCAGCCGGCTGGCACGGCCAGATGGCCGCCTGGGGCTCACGGTGGAACTGGTCTACGGCCATGCGATCAAGCCCATGCCGCGCATCAAGGTGGCGCCCGAAGCCCGCGTGTCGCTGGACGACATGAAACGCATGGTCCGCAAGCAGGACAAGCCCTGATGAGGGTTGTGGCGTCGTTGTATCGCCACGCGTCGATTGTTGCGAGAACTGCGGGTTATTCATAGCACATTGGGCCTGATTGCGTATTGAGACACCTCAAGTGGGTGGCTAGAATGGTTTGAGAATTTTGGATGGTGCACTGCGTCAATCCGTGCTCAACCAATCATCCGGAGCAGTCCTCCGGGGTTTGCCTGTGCGACAGACGGGCAGGCTGGCGCCCGGTCAGGCGCCAGGTCTTTCACATGCCCTGCGTTAATGACCGCGTTCAATCCTTGACGAGCCAAGACATGATCAAAGATCCTGGGTGCAGAGTGAGTCGGATGTCGTCCCTGGGCGGACTCAAGTCCCGAGTGACCTCCATGGGGCAAGCGGCCTCGCTGGCCTTGCTGGGGTTGATGACCCAGGCAAGTTGGGCGGTCAATGACCTGCCAGGTGGGCCTGCCGTGCGGCAGTTCGACCTGCCAACGCCGGTCACCAAGATCGCCGCCGAGCAGCAGTGGCTGCACAACTTCATGCTCTACATCTGCAGCGTGATTTTTGTCGCGGTGTTCGGGGTCATGTTCTATTCGATCTATGCTCACCGCAAGTCCAAGGGGCACAAGCCGGCTGATTTCCATGAGTCCACGACCGTGGAAATCATCTGGACGGTGATCCCCTTCCTGATCGTGATCGGCATGGCCCTGCCTGCGACCAAGGTCGTGGTCGCCATGAAGGACACCACGAATGCGGACCTCACCATCAAGGCCACGGGCTACCAGTGGAAGTGGGGCTACGACTACATCAAGGGTGAAGGCGAGGGGGTGCAGTTCGTCTCGACGCTGGATGCCTCTCAGCGCGCCTTGTCGGATGCCGGCTCGCCTCAGGGTGACAACTACCTGCTCAAGGTCGACAACCCGCTGGTGGTGCCGGTCGACAAGAAGGTGCGCATCATCACCACGGCCAACGACGTGATCCACTCCTTCATGGTGCCGGCTTTCGGCATCAAGCAGGATGCGATTCCTGGCTTCGTGCGCGACACCTGGTTCCGCGCTGAAAAGACCGGTGACTTCTATGGTCAGTGCGCCGAGCTCTGCGGCAAGGAGCACGCCTACATGCCCATCCATGTGAAGGTGCTGAGCGCCGAGGATTACAGCAAGTGGGTGGCCGATCGCCAGAAGGAAATGGCCGCCAAGGCCGATGACCCCAACAAGGTCTGGACGCAGGCTGACCTGCTGGCCCGCGGCGAGAAGGTCTATGCCGCCAACTGCGCGGCCTGCCACCAGCCCAATGGCAAGGGTGGCGGTGCCATCAAGCCGCTGGATGGTTCACCCAAGGTGCTGAGCGAAGACAAGGCCGTCCAGATTCACGTGCTGCTCAATGGTCAGAACAACATCATGCCTTCCTGGAAGCAGTTGTCCGATACCGAGATTGCCGCGGTGATCACCTTCACGAAAAACCACTGGTCCAACAAGACCGGCCAGACGGTGCAGCCGTCCGAAGTGCTGGCCGCACGCAAGTGATGCGGGCGTGACCTCAACGGGATCAGGAAAGGATATTTCATGAGCAGCACAGTTCTTGACCACGGCGGCCACGGCCACCATGACGCCCATGGCCATGATGACCACGGCCATCCACATGGCTGGCGGCGCTGGGTCTATGCAACCAACCACAAGGACATCGGGACCCTGTACCTGCTGTTTGCCTTGACCATGCTGATGATCGGTGGCGTGCTGGCGCTGGGCATCCGTGCCGAGTTGTTCAAGCCCGGGCTGCAGATCATGAACCCCGAACTGTTCAACCAGTTCACCACCATGCACGGCATCATCATGGTGTTCGGCGCGATCATGCCGGCCTTCGTGGGCATGGCCAACTGGATGATCCCGCTGCAGATCGGTGCATCCGACATGGCTTTTGCCCGGATGAACAACTTCAGCTTCTGGTTGTTGATCCCGGCTTCGCTGTTGCTGGTGGGCTCTTTCTTCCTGCCAGGCGGCGCGCCCGCTGCCGGCTGGACGCTGTACGCGCCACTGACCCTGCAGATGGGCCCCTCGATGGACGCGGGCATCTTCGCCATGCACATCATGGGTGCCAGCTCGATCATGGGCTCGATCAACATCATCGTGACCATCCTCAACATGCGCGCCCCCGGCATGACGCTGATGAAGATGCCGATGTTCGCCTGGACTTGGCTGATCACCGCTTACCTGCTGATTGCCGTGATGCCCGTGCTGGCCGGCGCCATCACGATGACGCTGACGGATCGCCATTTCGGCACCAGCTTCTTCAACCCCGCTGGTGGCGGTGACCCGGTGATGTACCAGCACATCTTCTGGTTCTTCGGCCACCCCGAGGTCTACATCATGATCTTGCCGGCTTTTGGCATCATCAGCCAGATCGTGCCGGCCTTCGCCCGCAAGAAGCTGTTCGGCTACACCTCGATGGTGTACGCCACGGCCTCCATCGCCATTTTGAGCTTCATCGTGTGGGCCCACCACATGTTCGCCACCGGCATGCCGGTGACGGGCCAGCTGTTCTTCATGTACGCCACCATGCTGATCTCCGTGCCCACGGGTGTGAAGGTCTTCAACTGGGTGGCCACGATGTGGCGTGGCTCCATGAGCTTCGAGAGCCCCATGTTGTGGGCCGTGGGCTTCATCTTCGTGTTCACGATGGGTGGCTTCACGGGGCTGATCTGTTCGGTCGCGCCCATCGACATCCAGATCCAGGACACCTACTACGTCGTGGCGCACTTCCACTACGTGCTGGTGGCCGGCTCCTTGTTTGCGCTGTTCGCCGGCTTCTATTACTGGGCACCGAAGTGGACGGGCGTGATGGTCCCCGAGTGGAAGGGCAAGCTGCACTTCTGGTGGTCGCTGATCGCGTTCAACGTGACCTTCTTCCCCATGCACTTCCTGGGGCTGGCCGGCATGCCACGTCGTTATGCCGACTACCCCATGCAGTTCGCCGACTTCAACGCGGTGGCATCTGTCGGTGCCTTCTTCTTCGGCTTTGCGCAGGTCTTCTTCATCTTCGTGGTGATGATCCCGGCCATGCGCGGCAAGGGGCAGCCTGCACCGGCCAAGCCCTGGGATGGTGCAGAAGGCCTGGAGTGGGAAGTGCCTTCGCCCGCACCGTTCCATACTTTCGAGAACCCGCCCAAGCTGGATGAGAGCGCCACGCGCGTGATCGGTTGAGCTTGAAAGGACCTGCGTGATGAGCACCCGACTGAATGAGCAAAGCCGCCAGCGCAACCTGAGGCTGGCGCTCATCCTGGCTTCCGTGGCCGTGACTTTCTTCGTCGGGTTCGTCGCGAAGATCGTGATGTTCTCTCACCATTGACTCAGCCAGGTTGACCCACCGTGAGCACCGAAGACCCTCGTCGTGACCAGGAGGCAGGCCGCAAGCGCAACTGGTTGCGCAAGGCCAACCTGGACATGGTGGGCAAGCTGGTGGTGATCGTGGGCCTGATGTTTGGCTTTGGCTATGCCATGGTGCCGCTCTACAAGCACATCTGTGCGGCCTTGGGTATCAATGTGCTGTCCCTGGCCGAGCAGCAGTCGCCCGGTGCATTGGCTTCAAGCAAGGTCAATACACAGGTGGACCTGAGCCGCTCCATCACGGTCGAGTTCGATGCCAATGCGCGTGGCCCCTGGGACTTCAAGTCCGAGGTCCGGTCCGTGCGGGTGCACCCGGGCGAGGTCACCACCGTGATGTACGAGTTCCGCAATCGGCAGGACCGCACGATGTCTGCGCAGGCCATTCCCAGTTATGCGCCCAAGCAGGCCACCAACCATTTCAACAAGCTGGAGTGTTTCTGCTTCAGCGAGCACACGCTCAAGCCGGGTGAAAGCAAGCGCTGGCCCGTCGTGTTCGTGATCGATCCTAAATTGCCCAAGGATGTGTCGACCATCACCTTGTCCTACACCTTCTTTGAAGTGGGGGGCAAGGTGCCGATGGCGCCCAAGGGTTCGGTATGACGGTTTGTGATGACTGATGAACACGAAGCCTCCCAGCGCAAGGGCTCTTTTGTCCAGACGCTCAAGGCGGTCGCGTGGTCGTTCTTCGGGGTGCGCAAGTCAAGCGACTATGCGCAGGACGTGGCCAAGATCAACCCGGTCCATGTGATCGTGGCTGGGGTGTTGGCGGCTGTGTTGTTTGTTGTGGGCCTGGTCTTTCTGGTGCGATGGATCGTCACCAGTGGCGTGGCTCAATGAGTATCGTGACGGGTGTTGTTTCTTGAGGAGCACATAGATGTCCACTGCAGTGACCAAGGGGCAGTCCCCTTATTACTTCGTACCGGGGCCATCACGGCACCCGATGATGGCGGCCGTCGGGCTGTTCTTCGTGGTGTTGGGGGCAGGGCAATGGGTCAATGGTGCCGAATGGGGCCCGTACTCGGTGCTTGGCGGTTTCGTGTGGTGGGCCGTTGTGCTCAAGCAATGGTTCTCTGATGCCATATCGGAAAGCGAGAGTGGCTTGTATGGCGACCGCGTCGACGTGTCCTTCCGCTGGAGCATGGCCTGGTTCATCTTCTCCGAGGTGATGTTCTTTGCCTCGTTCTTCGGTGCGCTGTATTGGGCGCGTCTGCATGTGTTGCCCAATCTGGGTAGCATCGACAACGCCTTGTTGTGGCCTGACTTCAAGGCCGTGTGGCCTTCGGAAATGGCCGGCGCGACGGCATCACCCGCAGGCACGGTGGAGCCGTTCCGCACGATGGGCCCATGGCCTATTCCCACGATCAACACGGCCTTGCTGCTGACCTCCGGTGTCACGCTGACGATTGCCCACCATGCGCTGCGCGAGAACCTGCGCGGCAAGTGCATCGGCTTCATGTGGCTGACCGTGCTGCTGGGGGCCACCTTCATCAGCCTGCAGGCCTTCGAGTACTACGAGGCCTACCACCACCTGAACCTGAAGCTGTCGTCCGGCATCTATGGCTCGACCTTCTTCATGCTCACGGGCTTTCACGGTATGCACGTGTTCGTCGGCATGCTGATGCTCTTGTTCATCACCCTGCGGTTGATGAAGGGCCACTTCACGGCAGACAAGCACTTCGGCTTCGAAGGTGCGGCCTGGTACTGGCACTTTGTGGACGTGGTCTGGCTGGGCCTGTACATGGTGGTGTACTGGACCTGATGGCCGGCGCAGGCCTCGGCAGAGGCCATGCGGCTACACAGAGCGCCCTTGCGGCGCTCTTTTACTTCAGGGGCACGCCCGTCGGGTGGATCCAGCCCAGCTTGTAGCTCAGCAAGATGAACAGGAACAGGGCGATCGACAGCCCCACACGCAGGGCCAGGGCCTTGACCATGCGGTTGGATTTGGGCTGCCCGTCACGGCCATCCTGCAACATGGCGCGGCCGGCGAGCGCCAGTGCCATCACAATGGCCAGCAATGCAAATGCAATCACGATTTTCATGAACATGGATTATGGGTGTCGCGGTGCGGGTGGAGGAGGGCAATGACCCCAGGGCAACGACGCGTCGTGGTCTGGTTGGCGGCCTTGCTGTGCACGGCCTTGACCATGAGGCTGGGTTTCTGGCAACTCAGCCGGGCAACCGAGAAGCGGCAGGCCTACGACCACATGCTCATGCAGCGCACACAGGCGCCCTGGCGCAACGAAGACTGGCCCTGTGATCCGGCATTCGATGCGGCGCGTTTGCCCTTTTACAAGCCCGTGGTCGTCCAGGGGCAATGGCTTGTCGACAAGACGGTTTTCCTCGATAACCGGCCCATGGATGGCATGAGCGGTTTTGTCGTGGTCACCCCTTTGTTGCTGACGGGGGGCGAGGGCGCTTGCCGCCATCGCATCCTGCTGGTCGAGCGTGGCTGGGTACCGCGCGACGCACATGACCGCAGCCGCTTGCCGCTGGTGCCCACGTCTTTGGCGCCTGTGCAGTTGCAGGGGCGTGTCACGCCAGGACTGTCACGCACCTACCAACTGGGCGACGAGGCCATGCCCTCGGCCCAGGCCGGCCCCGTGCTGAGGCAGAACGCCGATGTGGCGTTCTGGCGCAACTGGCTGGGGCAAGTCCCTGTGGCCGGCGCCGTGCTTCAGGTGCAAGCTGAGGCGCCAGCCGATCAGGTCGATGAATATGCCGATGAACATGCCGATGTTCTGCGCCGCCACTGGCCCGAACCCGGTCAAGGGCAGGACAAGCACCTGGCCTATGCCGCACAGTGGTTCGCCATGGCGGCGGTCATCATCGGGCTCACGGTCTGGTTCCAGATCATCCGTCCAAGACGAGCAAGTGCCCATGTCCCATCCTGATACCGCACAGGTCGACCCCATGATCCAGTTGAGTGTGCACAGCATGCCCCAGCCCGCCAGCGAGCCCGCGCAGCGCACCCGCTCAGGGCGCCTGAAAATGTTGCTGGTGTGGGCGGTGTGCGCTGCACCCGTGGTGGCGTCCTACTTCACCTATTACGTGATCAAGCCGCAAGGGCGTGTCAACTACGGCACGCTGATCATGCCGCCCAAGCCGCTGCCGTCTGACGTCAATCTGCCTTTGCTTGATCAGGACGGCCGCAGCGTCAAGGCGGCCTCGCTCAAGGGGCAGTGGCTGTTGGTGACGGTGGCGGGTGGCGCCTGCGACCAGCGCTGCGAGCAGCACCTGTATCTGCAACGCCAGTTGCGCGAAGCGCTGGGCAAGGACAAGGACAGGCTGGACCGCGTCTGGCTGGTCACGGACCAGGCGCCGGTGCGAGCCGGTTTGCAAGATGGTTTGAAAAACGCCTGGGTCTTGCGCACCTCGCCGTCCGATCTGGCGCGCTGGTTGTCGCCGCAAGAAGGTCAGCCCCTGGATGCCCATCTTTATCTGGTCGACCCACGCGGTGACTGGATGATGCGTTTCCCTGCGGATGCCGACCCCTCGCGCATCAAGAAGGACCTGGCTCGCCTGATGAAAGCCAACGAGTCCTGGGACGATCCGGGGCGCTGAGAGGACACACGGCGCATGCTTGGCCTGATCAACCTGGACCCCGCGCTGGAGGTGGCCCTGCTGGGGGCGCTGCTGGCCCTGCTGCCCGTGAGCGTGGTGGCGCTGCGTGCACGCCGGCAAGGCTTGCGCGGCTGGCCTGCCTGGCAGCGCGTGCTGAGCGTGCTCACCTTGTTTCTGACGATCGACCTGGTGGTGTTCGGGGCGTTTACCCGGCTGACGGACTCGGGCCTGGGTTGCCCCGACTGGCCGGGCTGTTATGGCCAGACCAGCCCCTTTGCCGCGCACGGGCAGATCAGCGCAGCCCATGCCATCTTGCCCACCGGCCCCGTGTCGCATGGCAAGGCCTGGATCGAGATGGTGCACCGCTATCTGGCCACGGCCGTCGGTGCCTTGATCACGGCGCTGATGGCGCTGGCCTGGTGGATGCGTGGGCGGCCGGGCGCCTTGTCGCCCTGGTGGTCTACGGCGGCCTTCATCTGGGTCTGTGCGCAAGGCGCTTTTGGGGCCTTGACGGTGACACTCAAGCTGCAGCCCATCATCGTGACGGGCCACCTCATTGGCGCCATGCTGGGTGTGGGCTTGCTGACCGCGCAGGTGCGGGTGCTGGACGTGGTCCACATGCCGGTGGCCTTGCGACGGGCCTGGCAGCGGGCACCCTTGCGCAAGCTGGGTTGGGCCGTGCTGGCCTTGCTGGCCTTGCAGATCGCGCTGGGCGCGTGGGTCAGCACGAACTACGCGGTGTTGGCGTGCACCGAGGTGCCGCAGTGCCAGGGGCAATGGTGGCCGCAGATGGACTTCCAGATGGGCTTTCACCTGTTGCGGCCACTGGGTGGCGATGGCCAGGGGGCGTTCATCACCTTGGCGGCGCTCACGGCAATCCACATGGTGCACCGTTTGATGGCCGTGCTGGTCCTGCTTGCCTTGATCGCCTATGGCGCCGCCTTGCGTCGCTGGTCCGGTGGTGGGCAAGGGGCGCCCGGAACTCAAGGGGCGCAACCCTGGCGGCAGGACGGCCGTGTCCTGTGGCTGCTGGCTGGCTGGCAGGTGCTGAGCGGCCTGAGCAATGTGGTACTGGGCTGGCCGTTGGTGGCCGCACTGGCGCACACTTTGGGTGCAGCCTTGCTGGTATGGCGTTTGATGCATGTGCTGACGTGCACCACGCCCTTGACTGCAGGCGCACGGGACCGACACGCCGAGGCGGGCCGTACCTTGACGGATCCGCCACATCAGGGACTTCACGCTGGCGAGCCACAGGCCTCGGCCTCATAGTGGCGCTCCAGAGACCAGGGGACATGCATGTCTGACGCAATCGCTTCTTCCGCCGATGACGTGGTCATCACCGCGCCGGCGCAGCCCTCGACCTTCCGTCAGTTCTATGTGCTGACCAAGCCCCGGGTGGTGCAGTTGATCGTGTTTTGCGCGGTCATCGGCATGTTGCTGGCCGTGCCTGGCATGCCCAGCAAGTCCGAGGCGCTCACCGCGTTGGCGGCCTGCATCGGCATCTGGCTGGTGGCCGGTGCCGCCGCCGCGTTCAACTGCCTGATCGAGCAGGGCATCGATGCCCGCATGAAACGCACGGCCTGGCGCCCGACCGCACGCGGCGAGCTGACGCGCTGGCACACGCTGACCTTCAGCGCCGTGCTGTGCGGCATCGGCATGGCGATCCTGGCCCTCTGGGTCAATGCCCTGACCATGTGGCTGACGCTGGCCACTTTCGTGGGCTACGCGGTGATCTACACGGTGGTGCTCAAGCCTTTGACGCCACAGAACATCGTGATCGGCGGGGCATCGGGTGCGATGCCGCCGGTGCTGGGCTGGGTGGCCATGCGCGGCGCGGTCGAGCCGGAGGCCTTGATGTTGTGTCTGATCATCTTCCTGTGGACGCCGCCGCACTTCTGGGCCCTGGCGCTCTACCGCGTCGAGGACTACGCTCGCGCCGGCCTGCCCATGTTGCCGGTGACGCATGGCAATGCCTTCACGCGCCTGCACGTGCTGCTCTACACCGTGGTCCTGCTGGCCGGCACCTTGCTGCCCTTCATCTACGGCATGAGTGGCTGGATTTACCTGTGGTCGGCACTCAGTCTGGGCCTGGTGTTCCTGGCTTACGCCTTTGCCCTGTGGCGGCGTTACAGTGATGCACTGGCCCGCAAGACCTTCCGCTTCTCCATCATCTACCTGATGCTGTTGTTTGCAGCCTTGCTGGTCGATCATTACTGGACGATCTGAGCAAGCCATGTCCCTCACGTTTTTTTTCAAGCGCCGCACTGTGTTGCTGGCGGGGCTGGCGGCCTTGTCACTGGCCGCTTGCGACAAGCCTGGCGCGCCTGTGCCCAAGGCCGCCGCACCAGCCAAGTTCAATGCTGTTGACATCACCGGGGCCAATTACGCCCGCAAGCTCTCGCTGACCGACTACAACGGCCAACCGCGTGAACTGGCTGATTTCAAGGGCAAGGCCCTGTTCGTGTTTTTCGGCTTCACGCAGTGCCCTGATGTGTGCCCCACGACCATGGCCGAGCTGGCCGAGGTCCGCAAGCGCCTGGGCGCCGATGGGGAGCGCCTGCAGGGCGTGTTCGTGAGCGTGGACCCGGAGCGCGACACGGCCGCCGTGCTCAAGGCCTATCTGCAGAACATGGACCCGAGCTTTGTGGGCCTGCGTGGCTCGCTGGAGCAGACCGAGGCTGTGGCCCGCGAGTTCAAGGTGTTCTACCAGAAGGTGCCCACCAAGAACGGCAGCTACACCATGGACCACACGGCGGGGGCCTTCGTGTTCGACCCCGACGGCCAGGTGCGGCTGTTCGTGCGCTATGGCATGAAGGTCGAAGACCTCACGGCCGACATCCGGCAGTTGCTGGCCTCGTCCAAGCGCTGATCGGCAAACTGCGGATCGGTCTGGCGTTCAGGATGCCTGCAGCGTGAAGCTCTGGCGGCCGCTCCAGCTCTCGTCCGGGCCCAGGGTGATGGGCTCGAAGATGTTGGCGCCTTCCACGCACAGCATGTGTTGCCAGCCGTCCTCGGGCATGTCCTTGAGCGCCGCACATTTGTCGGGGCCCGGGTTCCACAGCACGAGGTCAGGCAGCTGATCGGTCTCGATGGCCAGGCGGCGCGGGCCATCGCGCAGCAGCAGGTTGCGGGCCTTGGCGTAGATGCGGTCCACTTCGCCCGAGAAGCGCTTTTCCGGGTGGTCTTCGATCGTTTCACCGCCGGTCAGGCTGTCCACATAGTGGCAGCCCTCCAGCCCTTGCAGGCGCGCTTGCGCCAGATCTGACACGGCCAGGTAGGTGTGCAGCGCAGCCGCAAAGGGCCAGCTGGTTTCGCCCGGGTTGTGGGCGTAGAGCTCCAGATCCAGGCGCTGGCCGCTCAGCGAGATGGTCAGCTCCAGCGTGAAGCTGTGCGGCCACAGGGCGCGGGTTTCGGCGGTGTCGTCCAGGGCCAGGGTCAGCTGGGCATGGTCCTTGGCCCGGCTGCTGCTTTCCACCGCCCAGGTGCGGGTGCGTGCCAGGCCATGGCGAGGCAGGCTGGTATCGGGGCCGCGTTGTTCGAACTGCGGGAAGATCACGGGCACACCGCCGCGCACGGCTTGCCCTGGGCCGGCCACGGCCTTGGGCGACAGGTACAGCTGCTCGCGCCCCCCTGCGGGGATCCAGGACACCACATGGCCGCCATGCAGCAGCACGATGGCTTGTGCCCCGTCAGGAGCTTGAACACGCACGGCGGGTTGGCCGAGCACCTCGGTCATCGGGAAAATCAGATCGCTCATGCCGAGAGTATCCATCCTTCGATGGGGTTCACGTTGGCGGGCAGGCCCCAGAGGGCGGCGCCTTGTTCGTGCTGTGCGTGCGCCCAGCCAGCCTGCATCAGGCACAAGACGGCATCCAGGCGGTCGCCTTTGGGGTCGGACACCAGCAGATCGCGCTGGGCGGGGCTGAGCTTGAGCCGCAGGCCCAGCCGGCTGCGACCTTGCTCCAGCGCGTCGACCAGGTCCATGCGGGCAATCAGGCGATCGTCGGTGGCGTCTGTTTCGCTTTTGTAGCTGCGCCTGCCCAGCAACTCGCCGGCCAGCAGGCCGGGGTAGGCCTCAAAAGCCAGGGCATGGGCTCGCCCCTGGCGCAGGCCAGGCAGCGTCAGATTGGCCTGGATCAGCCTGGCCATGCCCTCAAAGTACATCTTGCCCACGGGCACATAGCGCGTCTGCAGCGGGCTGGTGCTGGAGATGCCCGGCATGGCCTGGTCGGTGGGGCGGTGCAGCAGTTTGCTGCCGGCGGGGCGATCAAGGTGCCAGCTTTGCCCCCAGGTGTCGACCAGGTGCTGAAAGCCGGCGCGGTCACCGCAGTGGCGGTGCAGGGCTTGAATCAGGCAGTCTGCCGGCTGGCCTTTGGCTGCGTCATCAAGATCGGCCAGCAGCGTGGGCAGCTCGCCCGGGCCATGCGTGCGCAAGGCCTCCACAAAGGGCAAAGGCAAGCCAAAGGGGAAGTCGCAGCCCATGACGAAACCCTCGGCCAGCTCGGGGCGGCCAGGGGCCAGCAAGGCCTCCAGTTCGGCAAGCGTGGGGAATGCGTCCACCCGGTCGAGCTTGACGACGTGCCCGGCTCGGCGCCCCCAGGCCAGGGTCAGTGGTTTGCGTTTGCTGGGCGCGCAGCTGAAGTCCAGGCCCAGCAGCACGGCCGGGCCGGGCGGGTGCGGGCTCAGCAAGGCCGCGAGACGATGGAGGCCGTGGCGATCAGCTCTTCCAGCAGGGCGATCGAGACCTTGCCGGACACGGCGTAGGGGTCCAGCACCGGGCGTTCGGAGTACTTCAGCAGGATGGACGGGTTGACGCGCGCCAGGTTGACCTGGCCCATGGTCCAGCCGGCAAAGCGGCGCTCGGTGATCTCTTCGTAGTCCAGCAGCACGACATCACGGTGACGCGGGTCGTGGCTGATGGCGTTGTAGAGCTGGCTGACGGCATCACGGCCGCCTTCGAGCACCTGCATGAAGATGTCGCCGCTGTAGCACAGCAAGCCGGTGATGCCCAGGGCCGGATTGTCCTTGCGTGAGACGGCGAGGATGCCGTCCACGGCTTCAGGGGTGAGGGCCTCAGCCGCGCGGCTGGCATACAGCAGACGTACCAACATGGGGCTCAGCCTTTCTTGTGGTTGACCAAGGAAAGGAATTCTCGCCGCAGATGGGGGTCCTTGAGGAAGGAGCCGCGCATGACGCTGTTGATCATCTTGGAGTCCATGTCCTTGACGCCACGCCAGTGCATGCAGAAGTGGTCGGCCTCCATGACCACGGCCAGGCCGTCCGGGTTCATGTGCGATTGCAGTACGTCGGCCACCTGGGTGACGGCTTCTTCCTGAATCTGCGGGCGGCTCATGATCCAGTCGATCAGGCGTGCGTACTTGGACAACCCGATCAGGTTGGAGTGCTCGTTGGGCATCACGCCGATCCAGACCCGGCCGATGATGGGGCACAGGTGGTGCGAGCAGGCGCTGCGCACGGTGATCGGACCCACGATCATCAGCTCGTTGAGCCTTTCCGCATTGGGAAATTCCGTGACCGAGGGGGCAACGTGGTAGCGGCCCTTGAAGATCTCATTGAGATACATCTTGGCCACGCGGCGGGCCGTGTCCTGCGTGTTGTGGTCGCTGTCGGTGTCGATCACCAGGCTGGACAGCACCTCGCTCATCTTGCTCTGGACCTCGTCCAGCAGCTTGTCCAGCTCACCCGGCTCGATGAATTCGGCGATGTTGTCGTTGGCGTGAAAACGCTTTTGGGCGGCCTTGATGCGTTCGCGGATCTTGATGGAAACCGGCACACCCTCGTGCTCGGACGCCTCTGTGGTGGGGGCTTCCGGCTTGGTGGTATCGATGGCTCTGAGCGAGGGAGTGGTCATGGCGCGTCCAATGACAGGGGGATGACAGACCCTCGATGCTAACAAGCTGCGGACAACCTTGCTGCCCATCCGGATTGAAGGCGGATGGCAGGCGGACTGCCGGGTGCGCAATCTGGCCGTGAACAGGGCGTGTTCAGTCCTGGTGGCAGGCGGCCGCGGTGGGGTTCTGCACGCAGACCCGCGCGCGGCAAGTGGCGGCATCAGGGCCGCTCAGGGTGCCGCAGCGGCGCTTGATTTCTTCAGCAACCGATTCGGTTGGGCGGGGGCGTGTGTGGGCGAACATGGCTTCCAGCAGCGCCACGTCGTCGTCATTGCGGCCGCCCGCTTGCGTGCGTTTGCTCGTGGAGGGGGCCGATTTGGCCTGCTTGCTGGCATCCAGCACCGCGGCGGTCAACTGAGGGCTGGCTTGCGCGCTGGGGGCCGCCATTGCCACCAGGGTGGGTTTGGCTGGCTCGGCTTTGGCGCTGGCCGTCGTCGTGGTGCTGGCCGATTTGGCTGTGGCCGGCAGAACCGGCGCGATGCTGCCCGTGGCGCTCATTTTGGCGGGGGCGCTGGTGGTGCTTTGGGTTGTGCCGTGGGTGGTGCTGTTGGCCAGCACCGGGGTGGCGATCGCAACGTTCTCGATCACCGCGGCTTGCGCAGGGCGCGTGGGCGTGTTGGCGGCGGTGCGCACCGGTGGTGCGATGAGGGCTGCCAGTGGGTTATCGGGGCTGACGCGGGATGCCGCAGCAGGCTTGGTGGCGGTGGTGGGGCGGTTGAGCTCTGCTGGTTGATCTGCCGCATCCGGCTTGGCCAAAGGCGCATGCCCGTTCACCAGCACCATCACGAAACTGGCCAGCAGGCTCAGGACGCCCACGGCCATCAGGCCAAGCAGCGCCTTGCTCTGCCAGTTGCTGCGCTTCTTCTTGGTGATGCCGTGGATCTTCATCGGGCCGCGCGCGGGGCGGCGTGTCGACTCCAGCGTCGATAGAATGCGCACGCGCTGCGTGTCGCCATCAAAGCTGCTGGGCTCGTTGTCCATGCCCGCGAACAGGCTGGGACGCTCCAGGCTGGGGCGGCCGGGTTTGTCTGGTGTGTGGTGGCGAGCAAGTCGCCCACCGCTGTGCTGGCTCAAGCCGGTCTCCCTTGGTTTTTCGGTTCTTTGCGTAATCGGCGAATTCTAAGGACGGCACGTCTTCGGCGTCATGGGGTGGCAAGCAGGTTGCAAACAATAGTTACAAAAATGGTGCGAACAGGGTGGGTATGGTTGGCTTTTCTGTTGGGCTGCGGCGTGCTGGCGCTGCTGGCCTTTCCGCATTGGCGTGAGCGGGTGCGTGCGGCCTGGTCGAGCTGGTCCCAAGGTGGCGCGCGGCGAGGTCGGCAATGGGGCCGTCAGGTGCAGTCCGGCCGTGATGCGGTGGTGGGTGGCATGCTGGGGCAGGCCCAGGCGGCACAGACCTGGTGGCAATCACGCTGGATGTGGGCCGTGGGCAGTGTGCTCTTGCTGCTGGCCCCGGTGCTGATGGTGCTGGGCTGGAGCCTGCAGGGCCCGCGTGCCCTGGATGGTTTCGATGACCGTGTGGACCCGGGCAACCGCCAGGTGGCGCATCTGCTGGCGGGCGAGCAACTGGTGCCGCCCCCACCCTTGCCGCCGGCGGTGTTCACCACGGCCGAGGTCGAGATCGTGCGCCCGATGCTGTCAAGCGCCGATCGCCGTTGGGATCTGATGGACCCTGGGTTCGTTCAGCGTGTGCTGACCGTGTTCAAGATCATGAAAGAAGAGCACGGCTACGAGATGGCGCTGCTGGAGGGCTACCGCAGCCCAGAGCGCCAGGCCATGCTGGCAGCCAAGGGCAGCAATGTGACCATGGCCGGTGCCTGGCAGAGCTACCACCAGTACGGCCTGGCGGTGGACTGCGGCTTCTACAAGGATGGCAAGCTGGTAATCTCCGAAAAGGATCCCTGGGCCATGCGCGGCTACGAGCTGTATGGGCAGGTGGCCGAGCAGGTTGGCCTGACCTGGGGTGGCCGCTGGCAGATGATGGACCTGGGCCACGTGGAGTGGCGCAAACCCGCTGCCAAAGCCGCCATCCGCGCCGCAGGTAACCGCTGAGCGCATTTGACACAGTTGGTAACGGTGCGACCCCTCCAGCGGGGGGGCTTGCTGGCGCGTGCAGCCTTTAGACTCGCCCCGCACCGGAGAGATCCGGCTGACACAAACAACATCAGACAGGGAGCTTGACGCCATGGGACGTCCATTCATCGTATTGGGTGACACCACCGATCACGGTGGCACCGTGGTCGAGGCTTCCGGCACGACCGATACGCAAGGCAAGCGCATTGCCCGCGTGGGCGATCAGGTGACCTGTCCCAAGCGCAGCCATGGCACGACCGTGATCGTGTCAGGCGACCCCACCATGATCATCGACGGCAAGCCCGCCGCACGCCATGGCGACAAGTGCGCCTGTGGCGCCACCCTCATTGCCGCCCAGGCCGTGTCCACGGGCAACTGACGCGTCGGGTGCATCACACATAAACGGGTCGGGGTCGGGATCGACACGGTCATCAAGCAGGCAGTCAAAGCATGACCAAGGTATTGAAAGCAGGCGCACTGTGGCTGGCGATCACCATCATCGTGTGGCTGATCACCATCTGGCATTGGCAAAGCAATGCGCACGATGCCAGCACGGGCGAGATCGTCGGGCAGCTGTTCGTGCTGCCTGTGGCGCTGACGGCGTTCTTGCTGCTGGTGCTGTGGGCGGTGAAGCGCTTGCGCGTGCAGGCGGCGGCACCGGTGGTGCCGGTATCGAAGGCCTTGGATGGTGCGCCAACGGTGGCATCTGTTCACGCGGTGTCGGATGAAGCGCAGCGCAGCCTGTCGGCCTGGGTGCTGGCCGAGGCGGTGACCCTGGCCGCTGGCAACGATGCCGGGGCAGCGTGGGCTGGCTTGCGCTCCCAAACCGTGCGCCCCGAGCTCGACAGTGAATTGCAGGATGTGGATGGGCTGCCCATCTTCACCTCGCGTGTGGCCGATCTGGATGTGCGTGACTGGCTGGATGCCCATGCCGAGTTGATGCAGGAGCCTGCCTTGTCCGAGCCAGTCCTGCGTGGTTTGGCCCTGCTGGAGGCGCCCTTGCACCAGATGCTGGAGGCGGTCCGCGAATTGACGCCTGCGGCCACGTCGGCCGATGGTGCGGGCCATGCAGGCATGGCGGCGGGCGAGGGCACGTCCACCGGCCACATGAAGGCCCACTTGTCAGGTGTGGCGGCCCCGGTCAACAAGGCACAGGTACAGGCCCGCGCTGCCCTGGCTCCGCACCTGACCGTGCGCCTGCTGCTGCCCGCACAGTGGGCGCCCAGCGAGCGTGAGGCTGCCGTGGAATGGGTGCGCAGCCAATGCGGTTCCTTGCTGGACTGGGCGGAAGCCCATCGCGCCAAGGGCCTGCGCTGGCAGACTGAAGCCGTCGAGCGGCCGGAAGGGCTGTGGGACGAAGTCGACCGCCAGATCGTGCAATGGTCGCGCGACCCACGTCCCGAGCTGCTCTTGATTCTGGCGGTGGACAGCGCCGTCAACGAACACAGCGTGGACCGCATGCAGGCGGTAGGTGAGTTGTTCACCTCATCGCACCAGACGGGCAAGGTGCCCGGTGAGGCCGCCGCCGGCCTCTTGCTGGCCAACGAGCATTGGCCTTTGCTGGCCGAGCCAGCCGTGCCGCCGGTGCGCATGTGGCGTCCCGTGCGGGCCACGCGCGACAAGTCGGCCGATGCCGCTGGGCGTGTGGGGGCCGCTGTGCTGGGCGCGGCCCTGCAGCAGGCCATGGCCTTGAACCAGGCCAACAAGGACCGCTTGCTGGTGGTGTCCGACGCGGACCACCGCGCCAGCCGCACGGCCGAGTTGTTCGAGGCCTTGCAGGAGGTGGTGCCCGGCGTGGACCCGATGCTGGCCGTCACGCGCGTGGGCGAGTCCTGCGGCGACATGGGCCTGGCACGGGCCCTGGTGCCTTCCGCCTTGGCGTGCACGGCGCTGCGTGCGGGCGAGGTGCCCGACCAGGTGGCCGTGGCCACGCACGTGCAGTCTTCTCATGAGCGGGTTGTGGTGGCACTGGCGCCTTGGGGCGCAGCGCTCGCTTCAACCTGATCGACATCGGATATTTCCATGCAACGAATCTGGCAGTTCCTTCTTGACCCTCGCGTGCTGGCCCTCATCGGCCTGGCAGCTTTGGCGGGTTTCCTTCTGGTTGGCGCGGACGCTTTGCGCATCGGCCTGGTCTGGGCTGTGCTGGTGCTGGCCCTGCTGCTGGCGGCCTGGGGCATCGTGTGGGGCGTGCGCCGCTACAAGGCCAGGCAAGCGGCGCAGTCGCTTGAAAACGCCATGGATGCCGAGGCCGACAAGGCCATGAAGGCGGCCGTCAAAGCGGGCAAGCAAGATGAAGTGGCCGCCGTGCGCGAACGCATGGCCGAGGCCGTCAAGCTGATCAAGTCGTCCAAGCTGGGCGAAACCTCCGGCTCGGCCGCCTTGTACGAACTGCCCTGGTATGCCGTGATCGGCAACCCCGCGGCGGGCAAGAGCTCGGCCGTGGTCAAGTCGGGTTTGAAGTTCCCGTTTGCAGACAGCGCCGACAACGTCATCCAGGGCATTGGTGGCACACGCCATTGCGACTGGTACTTCACCACCGAAGGCATCTTGCTGGACACGGCGGGCCGCTACTCGGTGCACGAGGAGGACCGCAAGGAGTGGATGGGCTTTCTGTCCCTGCTCAAGCGGCACCGCCCCAAGGCACCGCTCAATGGCGTGATCATTGCCGTGAGCATTGCCGAGCTGGGTGCCAACAAGCCCGAGTTCGCCATCGACCTGGCGCGCAAGCTGCGCCAGCGCGTGCAGGAGTTGACCGAGAAGCTGGAGGTGTTCGCGCCGGTCTACGTGGTGTTCACCAAGGCCGACCTGATCGCCGGCTTTGTCGACTTCTTCGAGGACCGCGACCGCAGCGAGCGTGACAAGGTCTGGGGCGCGACCTTGCCCTATGACACCAACGGTTCGGTGGACGCCGTGTCGCAGTTCGAGACGCATTTCGACGAGCTCTACCAGGGCCTGAAAGAGGCCTCGGTGGCACGCATGTCCCTGCACCGTGGCGAACAACTGCCGCCCGGCGTGCTGACCTTCCCGCTGGAGTTCGCTGCGCTCAAGCCGGCGATGCGCACCTTCATCAACACGCTGTTTGAAGAGAACCCCTATCAGTTCAGGCCCATCTTCCGGGGCTTTTACTTCACCAGCGCGGTGCAGGAAGGGCAGTCCACCAGCCGCGCCAGCGAGCGCGTGGCCGAACAGTTCGGGCTGCAACTGCAGCCAGGCACATCGGCTGCGGTGTATTCCAACAGCGGCTTCTTCCTCAAAGAGCTGTTCTCGCGCGTGATCTTCGCGGACCGTCAACTGGTCCAGCAGTACACAAGCCGCACCAAGCTGCACCTGCGCTATGCGACCTTCTTTGGTGGCGTGCTGTTGCTGGGCGCTCTGTTGGCCGCGTGGACCTGGTCCTACATGGGCAACCGTGAGTTGGTGGCCCATGTGCAGGCCGACCTGGTCAAGGCCCAGCAGGTGCAGGACAACCGCGTGGACCTGCAATCGCGGCTGGAGGCACTGGAGATCCTGCAGGATCGCCTGGAGCAGATGCAGCGCTATCGCCAGACGCGGCCCTGGTCGATCGGACTGGGCCTGTACCAGGGCCAGGCCATCGAAGACCGTTTGAAGGAAGAGTATTACAACGGCCTGCAGGTCGTCATGCTCAAGCCCACGGCGCAGGCGATCGCGGCCTACCTGGGCGACGTCAACACCCACGCAGCCGATCTGCGCCCGCTGCAGTTCCTGCCCGATCCCAATGCGCAACCGACCATGCAGCCAGCCGCTGCCTTGCCCGTGGCCGCAGCCGCATCCGGTGTGATCAACGAGCACGCCAATGGCGACCCGATCACGGAGGCGCCCGCTGCCGGCTCGCCTTACGCCAACGCGTCCAGCACCAATGTCACCGAGGCCTACAACGCCTTGAAGGCCTACCTGATGCTGGGTGACCGCAGCCGCCTGGAGCCGGGCCACATGAGCGACCAGCTCACGCGCTTCTGGCGCACCTGGCTGGATGCCAACCGGGGCAACATGCCGCGCGAGCAGCTCATCCAGAAGGCCGAGCGCATCATGTCCTTTGCCATGGCGCAGATGAACGATGCAGCCTTCCCCGAGCAGGACCTCAACCTCAGCCTGCTGGACCAGACGCGCGACAACCTGCGCCGCGTCATCAAGGGCATGCCCGCGCGTGAGCGGGTGTATGCCGAGATCAAGGCCCGTGCGGCCACGCGCTTTGCCCCCGTGACGGTGGCGCGCCTGGTGACCGATGCCGACCGCCAGGTGGTGGCCGGTGGTTACGCGGTGTCGGGCGCCTTCACGCGCGAAGCCTGGAACGGCTACATCAAGGACGCGATCAAGGACGCGGCCAACAGCGAGCTGCAGTCCACCGACTGGGTGCTCAAGACCGCCTCGCACGACGACCTGACGCTGGAAGGCAGCCCCGAGCAGATCCAGAAGTCCCTCACCCAACTCTACAAGACCGAGTACGTGCGCGAGTGGCAGAAGTTCATGCAGAGCATCAGCGTGCAGGACTTTGGCAGCTTCGAGGTGGCCGTGGCCAACATGAACCGCCTGGGGGATCCGACCAGCTCGCCTGTGGGTACCTTGCTCAAGACCTTGTACGAGCAGACATCGTGGGACAACCCCAGCCTGCTGGACGAGCGCCTGGGGCAGGGCAAGCGCACCTTCATTGAGTGGTTCAAGCAGACCGTGCTGGGCGCGGTGCCGTCGCCGGTGACGATCAACGCCGATCTCAACTTCGACAAGGAAAAAAACAAGCCCATGGGCCCGATCGGCAAGGAGTTCGAGGCCGTGGGCCGCCTGATGGTGCCGCGTGAAGGTGGCGCGCCCATGATCAAGCCTTATCTGGAGTCCTTGTCCAGGATCCGCTCGCGCTTCAACCAGATGAAGACCCAGGGCGACCCGGGCCCCGCGTCGCGCCAGCTGATGCTGCAGACCCTGGAAGGCGGTGGCGAGTTGGGCGAAGCGCTGAAGATGGTCGACGAGCAGATGCTCAATGGCATGAGCGATTCCGCCCGTGCCACGCTGCGCCCCTTGCTGGTCCGCCCCTTGATGCAGGCCTTTGCGGTCATCGTCAAGCCCGCCGAGGCGGAGCTCAACCGCGTGTGGATGGCGCAGGTGTTCGAGCCCTATCAGCGCACGCTGGCCAGCAAGTACCCGTTTGACCGCAGCTCGCGCATGGAGGCCGCACCTGGCGAGATCGCCAAGGTGTTCGGTGCCGAGGGCGTGATCGCCAAGTTTGTCGAGCAATCACTGGGCGCCCTGGTGCTCAAGCGTGGCGATGGCGTGACACCACGCACCTGGGCCGACATGGGGCTGCGCCTGCGGCCCGAGTTCGTGGCGGGCCTGGGTGCGTGGATCGCACCGCTCAATGGGCAGGCTGCCGGCGGAGGTGGCGGGAGCGCTGCTGCGGGTGGTGGCGCCGCAGCGGCTGCAGAAGCGCAGACTGTCTTCCAGATCCTGCCCATGGCCGCACCGGGCCTGACCGAGTACACGGTGGACATCGACGGCCAGGTCATGCGATATCGCAATGGCGCGGCCAGCTGGACGCACTTCGTGTGGCCAGGGCCCGGCACGCCAGGGGTGCACATCACCGGCATGACGCTGGATGGCAAGCCGGTCGAGTTCTTCAATGAATCGGGCCGCTTCGGGCTGGAGAAGATGATCAACGCCGCGCAGCGCAAGCGCATCGACAACCAGGTGTTTGAGCTGCGCTGGCCTCAAGGTGCCAACTCGGTGGCGGTGCAGTTGCGCATCATCTCCAATGCCGCCACGCCGGCTCCTGCGGCACCGGCCGCACCGGTCAACAGCGGCAACAACGGCCCGCAGGCCAAGCCGGGCGCGCTGCCTTCGATCATTGCAGGGCCTGATGAGGCCATGGCGAACAACAAACAGGAAGGTCCTGCATCATGAGCGCGGCGCGCACATCCTCTACGGAGTTGCTGTACTTCGGCAAGGTGCCGTCCCGTGGTGACTTCGTCCGCAGCGGGCAACATGCCACGCTCATCGCGAGCCTGGACAAATGGCAGTCGCAGACCATGGACCGCCTGGCCACGGACCCTCGCTGGAAGCTGATCTATGACGCGGCGCCCGCCACGCAATTTGCCATCCTGGGCACCGACAGCTCGGTGGGCCTGGCAGGGCACTGGCTGGCCAGCCAGGATGCCTCCGGACGGCGCTTTCCTTTCATCACGGCCGGGGCCTTTGACCTGGCGCAGCCGCGCGACTTCGCGCTCCTGGGGCCCGTGGCCTTGTCTCGCCTGTGGGCCCGCCTGGAGCAGGTGGCCCGCGTGGCGCATGCCGCCATCGAGCTGGAACATGCCCAGGCCAGCCTGAGCGGGCCGCTGGATGTGGACGTGAACCCGGCCGCCGCACAACGGGCCTTCGAGGACTTTCTGGAAACGCACACGGTGGCCAGCCTGGAGCAGATGCTGGCGGCCAGTGGCACGCGCCTGTCGGTGCGCCAGGCCACGCTGGCACTGGGCATGCTGCTGCAGCCAGCCATGGCGCAGGGTGCGAGCAAGCTCAACAAGGTGCTGTGCCTGCCGCTGGTGGCGGATGCCGCGCTCAGAGGGCCGGTGGCGTCTTACTGGCTGGCCCTGATCACGGGCTTCTTTGCGCGCCACCCGCTTGAGCTGGGCTTGTTCCTCACGCAACAGCAAGGGCGTCCGTACATGGTGCTGGGCTTTCAAGGCGCTTCAGCGGCCACGCTCAATGCGGTGATCGACCCGGCCTTGCTGGAAGAGCAGGGTGTGAGCCTGCAGGATGCCGAGTGGGTCGAGGACGAGGTGGACGCGGACTATGGCTTGCGCAAGCTGTCCAACTACCTGCGTGACCCGGCCTTGTCGCTGGCGCAAGCCTTGAGCACCTACCGCGAAGTGTTCCTGGGAGTCTGATGTGAAGTCGTCTTTGTTCAAGTGGATGCTGGGGTGCCTGGGTGCTGCCTGGCTGCAAGGCGCCTTCGCGCAGGTGCCTGCAGCCGCTGGCGCCGCGCAGGTGACCGGGCCCAATCAGGTGGTGGTGGCCGGCACGGTGCCCGATGAGGCCACCCGCGTGGCCGTGATCTCACGCATGCGCGAGCTCTACGGCGTCGATCGTGTGGTGGACCAGCTCACGCTGGGCTCGGTCGTGGCGCCGCCGCAATGGAACCAGTATGTGCAAAAGCTGCTGTCGCCCTCGCTCAAGCAGGTCAGCCATGGGCAGCTGAGCATCCAGGGCAACACGGTGGACTTGCGTGGCGAGGTCGGCAACGAGTCCGTGCGCCAGCAGATCGCCAGTGACATGGCCCAGTCGCTCAACCCGACCTACACCGTGCGCAACGGCTTGCGCGTGGCGGTGCAGGAGCAGGCGGTGGTGGACCAGGCGCTGGCCAACCGCATCGTGGAGTTCGAGCCCGGCAGCGCCGTGCTGCGGCCCACGGCCTTGCCCATCCTGGATGAAATGGCCGCCGCCATGACCAGGCTCAAAGGGCGCAAGTTCGAGGTCATTGGCCACACCGACGCATCGGGCGGGCGGGCGGCCAATGTGAGCTTGTCGCTGGCGCGTGCGCAGTCGGTCAAGTCTTACTTGGTCGGCAAGGGCTTGCCCGCTGACAGCATGGCCATTTCAGGCCTGGGGCCAGACCAGCCTGTGGCCTCGAATGCCACGGATGAGGGCCGGGCCCGCAACCGACGCATCGAGTTCCGCGTCGGCTTCTGATCGACGCGTGGTCCCATGGCCGCTCAGGCGGCACGCTGGGCCAGCTCAGGGGCTGGCTTCGTCGCCGTTTTCCAGGCCCAGCAGTTCTTCGAGGTGCGACATGGCGCCCTGGTCCTTGATGACCTTGCGCAGCCATTCGTGCAGGGGCATTTCCCCCCACTTCACCGCTTTCTCGGCCAGGTAGGCCACGGGGCTGTGGGGTTCGGTGCGGCGGAAGAAACCGGCCACTTCGCGCAACTGTTGCAGGGCCTGCGCACGCGTGCGGGGTGGGCCGCCGGCCTTGCCGCCTGCACCTGTTGAGGGGCCGGTATCGGTGTCGTCCTGAGCTGGGCCGCCTTCATCGGTGGCCCCGAGGCTGTCGGCGTCACCCAGGGCGCCGGTCTCACGGCTCAACCGCTCCAGCTCGTGGATGGCAGCAGCGATGGCTTCCTTGGCTTGCACGAAGCCCGGGCCATCGGCGCCCAGGTGGCCATCGACCACGGCTTGCCAGGCCAGCAGGTGGGCCTCGCAGCGCCTGGCGGCTTGCAGGTGGCCCAGCAGGTGCTGGGCCGGGGTGTCCTTGAGGGCGCGGTTGAATTGCTCCAGGGTGATCTGGTCGGCGCCTTGCTGGCGTTGGTCCTGGTTGTCACGGTCGGTGCTGACCGAGGCCAGGCGCGCGGCAGCGAGATCGCTCAGGCTGTAGGCGGCACCCTGGCGCCCTTTGGTGAAGGGCAGGGCGGGGCTCAAGGCCACCACGCGGTGCAGCAGCCAGCCCATGTTGCCGGTGCGCTCTTCAAAGTCACCACCGTCTGGTTGCGGGTGCAGGCCATCCCAGTAACGTTCGCACAGTTGGGTGCACAGTTGCAGGCCTTGGTCCAGGCCGGCATAACCTTGGGTCAGCGCCAGGGCTTCGGTGAGCCACATGGCCAGCCGCAGGTCCTTGGTGCGGGAGTTCAGCAAGGTGCTGCAGGCTTGCGCCACGCCGGGCCAGTCGGCCACTTTGAGGGACGTGACCCATTCGCCCTGGTCCAGGGTGGGGTCGTCCTGGCGCCGCATGTCGGCGATCTGGTCGAATTCGAGCGAGAAGGACATGTCTTCGCCACATGGCGAGGCGTCCGAAATGGGCGCGAGCAAGGCGTCAAGTTCCATACGATCCCTGTTTTCTTGGTCGTCAATCATCCCATGAAGCCCGGCCTGGCCGGCGCTGCCTGGCTCCCCCAAGCTGGGGAGGTGTCACCCAACATGGATAAGATCGGCGTTTTGCCCGCGCGGCTTCCTGAGCGTCCCATGAGCCTTGCCCTGTCACGACCGTCCGCATCTGGTCTGCCGCTTCTGCCGGCGGACCTGAGCGCGCGCCAGCGTGGCGTGCTGGGGGCGGTGGTCGTGGTGGTGCATGGCCTGATGGCCTGGCTTTTGTGGCACACCGCAAGCCCCACGCCGGCCGTGGTCGAGCCCCTGGTGATCACGGCCACCCTGGTGATGGACAGCCCTCGGCCTGCGGCCGAGCGGGCGCAGCCGCCCACGCCGCTTGACCCTGTGCCCACACCGCCGCGGGTGATGCCGCGGCAGCCGGTGGTACCGGCCAGGACGGCGCCTGCGCCAGCCCAGACGCCCGTTCTGGCCAGCGCCAGGCCGCCGGCGCCAGGCGCCGAGGTGCCGGTGGCGCCCCCGGTGCAGGAGAGCAAACCCACCGCGCAGGCTGCGGCTGTGGCGCCCGCCCCTGCTGCAGCGGCCACCGCGCATGCCCCGGCCAGCCCGGCACCTGCGGCCGAGCCCGCGCGACCGGTGCCGGCCAGCCCCAGGGAGCTGCCTATGTCCGCCGTGCGTTACCTGGTCGAGCCGCCGCAGGTGTACCCGCGTGCCTCGCGTGACCTGGGCGAGTCGGGTGTGGTGCTGCTCAAGGTGCTGGTGGACGAAGAGGGCCGCCCCAAGGACGTGCTGGTCAGCAAAGGCTCGGGCTTCCCCCGGCTGGACCGCCAGGCCGTGCAGAACATGAAGGGCGCGCGCTTTCAGCCGCATATCGAATCCGGCGTGCCGCGTGCCGTCTGGGTGCCCGCCGAAATCGTTTTCAATCTCGAATAGACCCGCAAGATGACCCTCCCTGCTGTTGCCGCTTCCTTGCCAGCGTCTGCTGCCATGACCAGTGAGCCGGTGGCCTCCGATCTCGGCTTCGTGCACTTCATCCACCAGACCGATGCCGTGGGGCAGGGCCTGTTCCTGATCCTGGTGCTGATGTCGCTGGTGTCGTGGGGCTTGATCCTGACCAAGGGCGTGGCCCTGGTGCGCCGCCAGAAGCGCAGCCGTGCCTTTCTCGATTTCTTCTGGAATGCCACCTCGCTGGAGGCGGTGCAAGGCGAGATCTCGGCCAAGGGCGTGCACGAGCCCTTTGCACACCTGACTGCACATGCCATGCACGCGCAAGCTCACCATGCGCGCTTTGGCGCTGCCAAGCTGGAAGAAGCCGGCAGCGCGCAGGAGTTCCTGACCCGCACCATCAAGAAGGTGCTCGACGAGATCACCATGAACATGGAGAGCGGCCTGAGCGTGCTGGCCACCATCGGGGCCACGGCGCCCTTTGTGGGCCTGTTTGGCACGGTCTGGGGCGTGTACCACGCGCTGTTGGCCATTGGTGCCACCGGCGCCGGCACATTGGACAAGGTCGCCGGCCCGGTGGGTGAGGCCCTGATCATGACCGGCGTGGGCCTGGCCGTGGCCATCCCCGCGGTGATGGGCTACAACTGGCTGGCGCGCAGCAACCGCGTGTGGGGCGCCCGCCTGGATGCTTTTGCTTTCGAGCTGTTCACCTTCTTGTCGACCGGCCAGACGCTCAAGGGCTCTGGCCAGTCCAACTGAAAGGACGCGACATGGCTTTCGCCAGTTTCGACGACAAGCGCGCCAACGCGCCGATGGCCGAGATCAACATGGTCCCGCTCATCGACGTGATGCTGGTGCTGCTGGTCATCTTCATCGTGACCGCGCCTTTGCTGAGCCACTCGGTCAAGCTGGAGTTGCCCAGAGCCAGCGCACAGGTGAGGTCAGCCAAGGCCGAGAAGATCGACCTGTCGATTGACGCCAATGGCCTGCGCTACTGGAACGGGCAGGCCTTGAGCCGCGAGGACTCGGCCGCACGTTTTGCCAGTGAAGCAGGCAAGGCGGTGCAGCCCGAGGTGCACCTGCGTGCAGACCAGGCCGTGCCTTACCGCGCCGTGGCCGAGGTGCTGGCCGATGCGGCGCAAGCCGGGCTCACCAAGATCAACTTCGTGACCGACCCTGAACTGGCGGCGCAGCCAAAACCTGCGCCTTGATCCGTCCATGGCCGCGCCGATTACCGCGCCCATTGCAGCGCTCACCGAGCCTGCCTGTTTGTGCGAGAAGCCTTCGATCACCTGCCTTTTGAACTGCCACTGACCATGACCACGACACAGCCTGCATCCCTCATCCCGCCCCAGGCCCTGGAAGGGCTCAAGGTGATCGAGTTGGGCCAGTTGATCGCCGGGCCGTTTGCCGGCAAGACGCTGGCTGACTTCGGCGCCGATGTCATCAAGATCGAGCCGCCTGCGGCCGAGGGGGCACCCGGTGGTGACCCGCTGCGGCAATGGCGCATGCTGCACAACGGCACCAGCGTGTGGTGGCAGTTCCAGAGCCGCAACAAGAAGAGCGTGGTGCTGGATTTGCGCACCGAGGAAGGCCGCGATGTCGTGCGCCGCCTCATCGACGAGGCCGATGTGGTCATCGAGAACTTCAAGCCGGGCACCATGGAGAAATGGGGCATGGCTTATGAGGATCTGAGCCAGCGCAACCCCGGCCTGATCATGCTGCGCATCAGCGGCTATGGACAGACCGGGCCTTATCGCGAGCGCCCCGGTTTTGCCGTGGTGGCCGAGGCCATGGGCGGCATGCGGTATCTCAATGCTGAACCGGGCCGTGTGCCCGTGCGCGCGGGCGTGAGCCTGGGCGACACGCTGGCCGGCCTGCACGGCGCCATCGGCATCCTGCTGGCCTTGCAGGCACGCCAGCGCAGTGTCAGCCCTGACGCGCCAAAGGGCCGGGGCCAGGTGGTGGATGTGGCCCTGTATGAGGCCGTGTTCAACTGCATGGAAAGCCTGCTGCCCGAGTTCAGCGCCTTCGGGGCCATCCGCCAGCCAGCGGGTTCGGCCCTGCCCGGCATCGCGCCCAGCAATGCTTACCCTTGTGCGGATGGCATGGTCGTGATCGGTGGCAATGGGGATTCGATCTTCAAGCGCCTGATGATCGCCATCGCGCGCGATGACCTGGCCACCGACCCTGAGCTGGCCAGCAACCCCGGCCGCGTCAAACGTGTGGCCGAGATCGATGCGGCCATCGGCGCCTGGACGGCCACACGCAGCGTGGAGCAAGTGCTGGATGTGCTCAACGCGGCCAGCGTGCCCGTGGGCCGCATCTACAACGCGCAGGACATCGCGCGCGACCCGCACTACCGTGCGCGCGACATGATCCTGCCGGTGACCACGCACGATGGTTTGACCGTCGAGGTGCCGGGCATCATCCCCAAGCTGTCGGCCACACCGGGTGTGATCCAGCGCCGCGGCCCCATGCTGGGCGAAGACACAGAGGCCGTGCTGGCTGCGATCAAGAAGCCTTGATCGATTTTTTGACGGGCTTGGCCAGCGAGGGTGGCGGCTCGCGCCACAGGTCCACAAAGGCCTGCCACCACCACGAGCGCAGCCCGACCACCAGCGTGTAGGGCTTGCGTTTGTCGGCCGGCAGGCGCTGGTCGGCCAGATGCTGCTGCGCAAAGTCTTCGGCCGTGCGCTGCAGGCGTTCGGCAAAGGCCGTGGCCAGGCCGGGGCCCAGCGAGCCGTGTACCAGCAAGAGCAGCTCGTCCTCGCCATCAAAGCCGCCGGCGAAGTATTCGTCCACCACATGGGCACGGAAGAAGTCCATCACCGGGCCGTTGGGGCGCCAGCGGAAGGTCTTGGCGACCTGCAGGCGGTAGCGGTTGAGCGGGCGCAGCTCGATGATGCCCAGCTTGTCGAGCTTGGTGAAGTAGCGGATGCACTCCACCTCGCTGATGGCGTAGCTGGAGACGATCTGCTCGAAGGTCCACTGGCTCAGGCAGCAGATGGCCAGCAGCAGGAGCTTGCGATCGGCCACCACGGCGCGCTCTTGCGCCAGGCTCAGCTCGCGGCGCATGGGTTGGGCGTCGGCCACGCGGCGCGCCAGCTCGGCGAAATCCAGCTTCAGGGCGCGGCAGATGTCGTCCACGCGTGACAGCGGCATGTCGGCCTTGGCGAAGATGCGCTTGACGCTGGACTCGGCCATGCCCAGCCGCTTGGCCAGCTGGGCGTAGGTCACACCAGCGGACTTCAGCTCGACCTTCAAGGCCTTGACCAGATCCTGGCTGGTGCTCATCGGGGGCTCCGTTCTGCATGAAAGTATCGAAAAATGATACTGCATGGTCGTGTGGCATGCACTTCGTATTGTCTGGTTGACCCTGGTGGGCGGTGAGCCAAGAATCGCGTCCATGTTCAACAGCCAAGGCAAGACCATCATGGCTACTGTGATTCGACGCGATACCCGGGCCTGGACGATCCAGGTGTGGCTCTCTTTCTCGATTGCCGCTTTCCTGTGCGGCACGGGTCTCGCGTGGCTGCCCGGCAAGGCGATCGAGCAGGCCTTCATGGTCATGGGCTATGTGTTTTCCTTGTCCACGGTCTTCGTGCTGTCCAAGCATGTGCGGGACCAGGCCGCCCATCAGCACAACACGCCGATGTGGTCGGTCGTGGTCTGGTTCGGCTTTGCGCTGGCAGTGGGCCTCACAGGTTGGGGCATGTGGCAGATGGCCATCGATCCCTGCTTCAAGGCCTTCCTGATGGTGTGCTGGTTGTTCCTGCTGTCCTCGGCTTTCACGCTGGCCAAGATGCTGCGCGATGCCCATGAGGACGATCTGGCCGAGTCGGCTGTGTCTCAGTAATGCCTTCCAGCAATCTCACAAGAGGTGAATCATGAAGACGAATGAATGCGTGATGAAGTCGGGCCGCCGTGGCCTGGTGGCGACGGTGATGTCTTTGTCGATGTTGGCGGCCATGGTGCCCGCCAGGGCGCACAACGATGGGTTGTCCGAGGCCAGTGCCTTGTCGGCCTTGCCGGTGGCCATATCGATCTCGGCGCCGGTGCTGTCGGTGGCGGCTGGCTCGGTGCTGGTGCTGGTCTCCGTTGAGGTGGTGGCCGATGGCACGGTCTGGGTGCTGCAGCGCGCCAGCGATGGTGCCCGCATCGTGGTCAAGTGGTCGGCCATCTCGGCGGGCATGGCTTCGGTGGCCGTGGGCGCGGCCATCACGGTGACAGCGGTGAGTGCGGGCTGGGTGTTGTCGACCGCGGGCACGGTGCTGGCCTTGATCCCCAATGAGCTGGGCAAAGCCTTGTTGCACCACGAGCGGGTGATCCGCTGAAGGAGGGCGCCATGCAGGCCAAACAGAATCAACGCACGCTGCGTACAGGCAATGTGGGCCAGGTGACACCATTGCGCGCGATGGCGCGGGCGATCACGATGTGGGCAGCTTTGTCGATGAGTGTCGGCGCAGCATGGGCCGGCCGCCCTTGTGACACCGAGCCTTTGAAGTTGTCTGCGGTCACGCAAGGTTTAGGTCTGGCCGAGCGCACGGTCAAGCGCCTCAACGAGTCGGGTGCGCAGGTGGTGGTGCTGGCCCGCTCAGGGCAGAACCTGCGTGAGTACGGCTTGCGCTACTCGCACCTGGGCCTGGCCTACAAGGACGGTGAGGTCTGGCGGGTGCTGCACAAGCTCAACCAGTGCGGCACGGACAAAGCGTCCATCTACCGCGAAGGCATTGGCGACTTCTTTCTGGACACGCCTTATGAGTACGTGGCGGCCGTCCTGCCCCTGAGCGCCGAGGCGCAGCAAAAGCTGCTGCCGTTGTTGCGCAATCCTGCCCCGGTGGCAGGCCTGCACACGCGGGCTTACAGCATGGTGGCCTACCCCTGGGCGCAGACCTACCAGCAGAGCAACCAGTGGGCGATCGAGCTCATGGCGGTGGCGATGGGGGCCGAGCAGGCCAGCCGCGAGTCCGCCCAGGACTGGCTCAAGGACCATGGCTATGAGCCTACCGAGTTGCACCTGTCCACCCTGACGCGGTTGGGTGCGCGCCTGACGGCTGCCAATGTGAGCTTCGACGATCATCCCTCCGTCTTGCGCTTCACGGGCCGCATCCGCACCGTCACCGTGGACTCGGTGTTGGCGTGGTTGCAACGATCCGGCCTGGGCGGGCCGGAATGGGTGGTTCGTTGAGGCCAATTCCCCTGCATCAAGCGGCTGATTTGTTGTCCAATGGGCTGCAATCAGCCAGGAGAGGACCCCACAGTGAGTGAAATCAGCACACGCGTCGCCGGCATCGACCACACGCCACCCACAGGGCAGTTTGCGCTCTTGTCGCAAAGGCGGTTCGCGCCTTTCTTCATGACCCAATTCCTGGGTGCGGCCAATGACAACCTGTTCAAGTTCGCCTTCACGGTGCTGGTGACCTACCAGCTCAATGTGAGCTGGCTGGCGCCCAAGATGGCCGGCCTGGTGATCGGTGCCTTGTTCATCCTGCCCTTTGTGCTGCTGTCGGCCACGGCGGGGCAGTGGGCCGACAAGTACGACAAGGGCACCATCATGCGGGGTGTCAAGGTGCTGGAGATCGGCGTCATGGTGCTGGCGGGCATCGGCTTCTGGATGCAACTGGTGCCGCTGCTGCTGGGCTGCGTCTTCCTGATGGGCTTGCATTCAACCTTGTTCGGGCCTGTGAAATACGCCTACCTGCCGCAGCATTTGAGCGAGCGCGAGCTGACCGGCGGCAATGGCATGGTCGAGATGGGCACCTTCGTGGCCATCTTGCTGGGCAATGTGGGCGGCGGCCTGATGATGGGCATCCCGGACACGGGTGTGCACTGGGTGGCGGGCAGCTGTTTCGCCGTGGCCGTGATCGGCTGGCTGGCTGCGCTGCAGATCCCGGCGTCGCCTTCGTCCGACCCGAATCTCAAGTTGAACTGGAACCCCGCGACCGAGACCTGGCGCAACCTGAAGCTGGCGGCCGAGTACCCCAGCGTCTTCCGATCGCTGCTGGGCATTTCGTGGATGTGGTTCTTTGGCGCGGTCTTCCTCTCGCAGTTCCCTTCCTTTGCCAAGGAGGTGCTGGGTGGCAACACCGAGGTGGCGTCCTTGCTGCTGGTGGTGTTCTCGGTGGGCATCGCCGTGGGCTCGCTCTTGTGCGAAACCTTCTCGCACCGTCACGTTGAAATCGGCCTGGTGCCCATTGGCGCCGTGGGCATGAGCGTGTTTGCGTTTGACCTGTACCTGGCCAGCAAAGGCCTGAGCCATGAGCCGGGCGTGCTGATGACGGTGGGCGACTTCGTCTCCCATCACGCGCACTGGCGGGTGATGGCCGATCTGGGCCTGCTGGCTTTCAGTGCGGGCCTGTACAGCGTGCCCATGTACGCCCTGATCCAGTTGCGTGCCAAGCCCAGCCACCGCGCGCGCATCATCGCGGCCAACAACATCCTCAACGCGCTGTTCATGATCGTCAGCAGCCTGATGGCCGGTGCCTTGCTGGGGCGCAACTTCTCGATCCCCGAGGTGTTTGGCGTCACCGCGCTGCTCAATGTGCTGGTCGTGGGATATGTGTTCTGGCTGATGCCCGAGTACATCGTGCGCCTGGTCATGCTGTTCGTGACCCGCATCGTCTACCGACTCAAGGTGCGTGGCGACGAGAACCTGCCCACCGATGGCGCGGCCATCCTGGTGTGCAACCACGTGAGCTTCGTGGACGCCGTCATCCTCGGTGTGTGCAGCCCGCGTCCCATGATCTTCCTGATGGACCACCGCATCTTCAAGACGCCCGGCATGGGCTGGTTCTTCAGGGCGGTCAAGGCCATCCCGATTGCGCCGCAGAAGGAAGACCCTCAGGCCTACGAGCGTGCTTTCGAGCGGGCGCGCCAGGTGCTCAAGGATGGCGATCTCTTGTGCCTGTTCCCTGAAGGCGCGATCACCAAGGACGGCCAGATTCAGCCCTTCAAGCCCGGCATCATGAAGATCCTGGAGACCAACCCGGTGCCCGTGATCCCGTCGGCCCTGCACAACCTGTGGGGCTCGACCTTCTCGCGCATTGAAGGCGCGGCCATGGCCAAGCCCTTGCGTCGTGGCCTGTTCAACCGCATCGGCCTGGTGGTGGGCGAGCCCATTGCCCCGCAAGACGTGACGCCCGAGGGGCTGCAGACACGCGTGCAGGCCTTGCTGGACGAGCCATCTCCTTGAGTTGCTCTTGAGATGTCCTTGAGATGGCAACGCCCAGTCGACCACATCAGATCAGGCTATTGGGCCAGCGGCGCTTTGCACCGTTTTTCTGGGCGGTGTTCCTGGGCGCCGTCAATGACAACCTGCTGAAGTTCGCCGTCGTCCTGATCCTGACTTACCAGGTCCAGGTGAGCTGGTTGCCGCCCGAGGTGGTGGGCCCCGCACTGGGTGCCTTGTTCATCCTGCCCTCGGTGCTCTTGTCAGCCTCGACGGGGCAGTGGGCGGACCGCGCTGATCTGGCCCGCCTCATGCGTCTGGCCAAATCGGCCGAGGTGCTGATGATGGCGCTGGCCGCGTGGGCGCTGTGGGCGCGGCATGCGCCGGCCCTGTTGCTGAGCGTGCTGCTGTCCGGCGTGCATGTCACGGTGTTCTCCACCGTGAAGTACGCCTACCTGCCTCGGCACCTGAGGGCAGGGGAGTTGACGGGCGGCAACGGCCTGCTGGAGATGGGCACCTTCACCGCCATCCTGCTGGGCACCGTGTGTGGCGGTGTGTTGCTGGCGCCAGGTGGCGGCGGCACCCTGGCCTTGATGCTGACCTTGCTAGGCCTGGCCGTGGCCGGGCGGCTTGCTGTGCAGGCCGTGCCTTCAACGCCGTCTTTGTCACCGGAGTTGAAGCTCAACTGGAACCCGCTGGCCGAGACCTGGCGCAACCTCGATCGCATCCACCATGAGCCCGTGCTGCTGCTGTGCCTGCTGGGCATTTCGTGGATGTGGTTCTTCGGTGCGGTCTTCCTGGGCTTGTTCCCCATCCTGAGTAAGGCGGTGCTGCACGCCCACGAAGACATCGCCTCTTTGTTGCTGGTGGTGACCTCATTGGGCGTGGCGGCCGGCGCGCTCTTGTGCGAGTGGTTGACGCACGCGCAGGACAGCGACGAGCCCCAGTTGGGCCTGGTCCTGGTCGGCGCCCTGGGCATGGGGGTGTTCGGCCTGGACATCGCCTGGGTGGTGCACGGCATCGCGCATGACCCTGGCATGGCGCAGGTCCAGGCTTATTCGGTGCAGGACTTCATCGCCAGGCCCCTGCATTGGCGCGGGCTGTTCGACCAGTTGATGATGTCCATCTCGATTGGCCTGTTCAGCGTGCCCCTGTATGCCCAGATGCAATACCGCGCTGAGGCCAGCCGCCGGGCCCGTGTGGTGGCGGCCAACAACATCCTCAATGCGGTGCTGATTTTGCTCAGCGCGCTCATGACCTGGCTGCTGTCGGTGCTGGGTTTGGGTGTGGGGGCGATCTTTGCCGTGGCGGTGATACTGCACCTGCTTGTCGTGATGATGACGCTGCGCTGGCAGCCGCTGCTGTGGCGCCATACCGTGGTCTGGCTGCGACGCTGGCGGCACCGGGCGCCTGAATGAGGTGGCCGCCGCCCGCCCACTTGCGCCGACAATCCCCCCAGTGCTGACCGCGCCGCGGCCATCTTCAACCCCTCCTCACACACGCTCAAAAATGGAAAGCATGCTCACGCGTGCGGGCTGGGCCCGCGTGGTCCCCTTCGGGCTGTTCATGATCCTGCTGGCGGTGCGAGGCTATCTGCCCCCGGACAACGCCTGGCTGGATCCCCGCTGGGTCTATGGGCTGTCTGTCCTGATCGTGGGCGGCAGCATCGCGTTTTTCTGGCGGGACTACAGCGAGCTGGGCGGCCCCGCGCGCCTGGATCTGAAGCAGGCCGTCATCGCCCTGGTGGTGGGCGCCGTGGTGTTCAAGCTGTGGATCTTGCTCACCGAGCCCTGGATGATGCTGGGCAGGCCCACGGCCACCTTCCGGCCCGTGGATGCCGATGGGCAGTTGCAGTGGGGCCTGATCGCCGTGCGCTGGGTGGGGGCGGCCTTGCTGGTGCCGGTCATGGAGGAGCTGTTCTGGCGCTCCTTCCTGATGCGCTGGATCGACAACCCCGACTTCGAGAAGGTGGACCCGTCCGAGGTGTCCCCCAAGGCGATGCTGCTCTCTACCCTGGTCTTCATGCTCGCGCACACGCAGTGGCTGGGCGCGGTGGTGGCTGGCCTGGCTTATGCTCTGCTCTACCGCTATACCCGCTCGCTGTGGGCGGCGGTGGTGGCGCATGCCGTGACCAACGGTGTGCTGGGTATCTGGGTTGTCGTGTACGGCAACTGGCAGTTCTGGTGACAACAAGGGGTTCAGGTGCCATGAGGCGCACACAAGGTAGCTGGTCTTTGTTCTTGCGTGCGGCCGTGTTGCTGGTGGCCCTCGGCGTGGCATTTGTCTGGCTGGTGCTGGACGAGAACCCCGAGCGCAGGCCGATCCTGGCCCTGCTGCAGTACGTGCCTTACCCTGCGTTCCTGGTGCCGGCCATCGCGGCGCTCATTGGCAGCTTGTGGCTGGGTTGGATCTGGCGCTTGCTGGCCGCAGCCAGCGTGGGGCTGGTGCTCACGGCCATCATGGGCCTGTGCGTGGGCCATGCCGATGAGGGCCATGGGCATGTTCGCTTCATGACCTACAACGTCAAGGCCTACCTGGCGTCACTGCGGCCCAATGGGTTTGGCGAACTGGCGCTGGAGGTGCTGCTGCATGATCCGGACGTGATCGTGATGCAGGATGCCGGGCAACTGGCGAAGCTGGAACAAACCAAGCCAGAGACCTACCAGGCCTTGATGGGCAAACGTCAGGTTTACGCCTTCGGGCAGTACATCGTGGCCAGCCGCTTCCCGCTCAAGGACTGCGCACCGGGCTGGATCCCGTACCGGGATCAGAAACACAGCTTTGTGCACTGTGTGTTGCAGGCCCATGGCAAAGAGGTGGACCTGGTGACAGTGCACTTCACCACGCCTCGTGATGGCCTCAATGCCACTCGGCGGGAAGGCTTGCGGGGCTTGGGTGCCTGGAGCGGCAACATGAACGACCGTCTGGTGCAGTCCGGCCTGCTGGCAGAGCATCTGCGGCAGATGAAGCGGCCCCGCATCGTGGCGGGGGACTTGAACGCACCCGAGACGTCGGCGGTCGTCAAGACCTTGCTGAACACCGGCCTGCGGGATGCGTTCTCGTCGGCGGGCGTCGGTTATGGCTATACCCATGGCCACGCGCTGAAGCTCGGGATGTCCTTCCTGCGGATCGACCACGTTCTGGTGTCCGATGACATCGGGGTGGTGCAGACCGAGGTGGGTGGCGCCGTGGCCTCAGAACACCGGCCGGTGATTGCGGATTTGTTGCTGGTTCGCCAGTGAGGGTGGCCGGGAGGGCTGTCAGCCGCGCTTGAACAGTTGGCGGATGCGCTGAAACAGGCTGCGCGCCGTGGCCTTGAAGCGCGTCCATTGCTGCCAGGCTGCGCTGGCCTTGACGCGCGTGAGGACGCGGTCCTTGAAGGCCATCCACCGGTTGAACCCGCGGGCGAACCAGGCCAGTTTCATGAGGGTGGGGCGGGTGAGCATGAACAGGCGCGCCGTGATGGCGGTGCCACCCAGCTTGGCCGCGATGATGACGCTGATGCCCAGCACGGTGTGGCCGTGGCCCAGCCAGTAAAGGGCCAGGAGTTTGACGGGCAGCAGGGTGAGCAGGGGGACGGCGAACAGGGCCAGGGATGCGTAGGGTGGCAGCGCGCGGATGCGGCCTTCGACCCAGCGCAGGCCGGGCAGGCGGCCGAACCAGGCGAGGATGGCGGCAAGGTATTCCCAGCCCCATTCTTCGAAGAGCAGGACGATGGCGATCAGCCAGATGCCCGCGGTGGTGAGCAGGCGGCCGATGGCGGTGATCAGCTTGTTCAGGCTGCGTTTGATTGCTGCCAGTGTGGTGGTGAGCATTTGGGCGGCAAGTATGGGGCTTGGGTGTGTAGTTTTGTTGCTGGTCGGTTATTTGGGCGCTTTGTCGGTGGAGCGCGGGGCGCGGCTGAGGTGGCCTGCGGCTGGGCTTCATGTTGACGGTCCTGCCGGCGGCAGGACTGCCCTGTGCTGCTCGTGACAAGGTGGGGCCCTCTAACTCGTTTCGCGGCTGCGCCGCTGCACTCAAACAAGTCGGGCCAGTCAGATGGACGATGCACGCTGCGCGTGCCCACCTCGCCACTGCGCTGCGCGGCGTCACCAAGGCGCCCCGCCACACGCCACCTCAGCCTTTGATCGCCCCGCTTGTGTGACGCCACGGGTGCTGGGGCGGCGCCGTGACGGGTGATCTAACAGCAAAGAGGTCGCGCGGTAAAGGCAATGCCGACGCCAATGACCATGGTCACGACAACTGCAACAGCCTTGTCGTATCGAAGCCTGAATCAATTCCTTCGCCAGGACATGGGCCTTTGCGTGCCACGAGCGAGGCGGAAAAGGGTTGAGCCGGCATCTGGCCGGGCGCCTTGGTGGTGCTGAGAAGCACAGTGGCGAGGTGGGCGCGCGCAGCGCGCTTCGTGAACTGACTCGCCGGGGTTGTTCGAGCGAAGCAGACAGCGTCTGCGCAGCGAGTTCCCCGGCGCCACCTTGGCGCGAGCATCGCAAGGCAGCCCCGCTGTGCGGGGTCACCAACATGAAGCCTGGCCGGATGCCGGCTCAGCCCCCGCCTCGCGCTCTACCGAAAAAGCGCGCTACCGAGGAACGCTCAAACCCCCCGCGCCCGATCAACCGCAAACTGCTTCTGGAACTCACCGAAGCGCCCCGCATCCAGCGCATCCCGCACCTCCTGCATCAGGTTCAGGTAGTAGTGCAGGTTATGGATGGTGGTCAGCATCGGCCCCAGCATCTCACCGCAACGATCCAGGTGGTGCAGATACGCCCGGCTGAAATTCGAGCACGTGTGGCAGGTGCATGTCTCATCGATCGGCCGCTCATCCGCCTTGTAGCGGCTGTTGCGCAAACGCAGGTCGCCAAAGCGCGTGAACAGATGGCCGTTGCGCGCATTGCGCGTGGGCATCACGCAGTCGAACATGTCCACACCCGTTGCCACACCCGCGATCAAGTCCTCCGGCGTGCCCACCCCCATCAGGTAACGCGGCTTGTTGGCCGGCAACTTCGGCGTGATGTGGTTCATCACCCGCAGCATCTCGTCTTTGGGCTCGCCCACGCTCACACCGCCAATGGCATAACCGGGCAGGTCCAGGTCCACCAGCCCCGCCAGCGATTCCTCGCGCAGATTGGGGAACATGCCGCCCTGCACGATGCCGAACAGCGCATTGGGGTTCTGCAGCTTGGTGAACTCGGTGATGCAGCGCTTGGCCCAGCGCAGGCTCAGCTCCATCGAGGCGCGCGCTTCCTTCTCGGTCGTGATGTGGCCCAGCGACTTGTCGCCCTTCCAGTAAGGCGTGCATTCATCGAACTGCATGACGATGTCCGAGTTCAGGATGGTCTGGATCTGCATGCTGATCTCGGGCGTGAGGAACAGCTTGTCGCCATTGACGGGCGAAGCAAAGCGCACGCCTTCTTCGCTGATCTTGCGCATCTCGCCCAGCGACCACACCTGAAAACCACCCGAGTCCGTCAGGATGGGTTTGTTCCAGCTCTCGAACTTATGCAGGCCGCCAAACTGCTTCATGATGTCCAGCCCTGGGCGCATCCACAGGTGGAAGGTGTTGCCCAGGATGATCTGCGCGCCCATCTCTTCCAGCGAGCGGGGCATCACGCCCTTGACCGTGCCATAGGTGCCCACCGGCATGAAGATGGGGGTCTGCACCACGCCGTGGTTGAGCGTGAGCTGGCCGCGGCGGGCTTCGCCTTCGGTCTTGATGAGGTCGAATTTCAACATGGTGTGTCTCTAGGCAAGGGCTCAGGCCATGGTGGCCGGGCGTCGGGCGTTGAGCCGCTCCAGCAGGCGCTCGCTGCGGAAGGGCTTGGACAGGACTTCCTGGCCGGAGGCGCTCAAACGGGCGATTTCGGCAGGGTCGGTGTCGCCCGAGATGATGATGCTGTGCAACTGGTGGCCCTGCGAGCGCAGGTGCACCCCCAGGGTCTGGACCAGGTGCAGGCCGTTGATGCCGGGCAGGCGGTAGTCGGTGATCAGGGTGTCGGGCAGGCTCTCTTCGTCGCCATCGTTGATGAGCGCGGGCAGTTCATCCAGCAGGGACTCGCCGTCTGGCCAGGTGCGGGTGCGGGCGCCCCAGCTGTGCAGCATCTCGCCAATGGCGCGGCGCAGCAGGATGTCGTCTTCCACCAGCCAGATCACACGGCCGGTCAAGGGCTGCGTGGGCGCAGCGGGGGCTTCGGTGCGTTTGCTGGCCACGAGGTTGAGTGGCAGCTCGATCGCAAAACACGAGCCGCGGCCCAGTCGCGACTTGACGGTGACCTGCTCGCCCAGGATCGAGGCCGTGCGGCGCACGATGGCCAGGCCCAGGCCAATGCCGCGGTTGCGGTCACGCGCCGAGTTGCCCACCTGGTAGAACTCTTCGAAGATGCGCTCGATCTGATCCGGCGCAATGCCGATGCCGGTGTCCCAGACCTCGATGCGCAGGCGGTGCTTGCCGCGACGGCGGGCCGCCACCAGCACGCCACCGCTGTGCGTGTAGCGAATGGCATTGGCCACCAGATTGCGCAACACGCTGTGCAGCAGCATGGGGTCGGTCAACACCATCAACTGGGAGCCGGGCAAGCCGCGCGGCAAGCGAAAGCGCAGGCGCAGGCCCTTGCCGTCGGCGGCGCTCTTCTCATGGATGCGCACGGCCTGGAAGACATCATGCAGCCCCACGGACTGGAACTCGGGCTTGACGGCGCCCGCATCCAGGCGCGAGATGTCCAGCAGGCCCACCAGCAGCGACTCCATCGAGGAGACCGCCTCGTCCAGCATATTGGTCAGGTCTTTGATCTCCGGGTCCTTGGTCTGTTGACGCAGCAGGCTCACGAGCAGGCCGATGGCCGCCGTGGGCTGGCGCAGGTCATGGCTGGCCGAGGCGAGGAAACGGGTCTTGGACTGGTTGGCCGCTTCCAGTGCACGGGTGCGTTCGGCCACACGTTCTTCCAGCGTGATGTTCATGCGCTCCGACAGGTTCATCGCGTCGATGAACTTGCGCATCAGCGTGAGTGCAAAGCCCAGGAAGATGATGGGCACGCAATACGGTGTCCAGTACAGCGCGGTGACATCCAGATAGGGCGTGAGGAACAGGTAGTCGTGCGCCACGCTGATGAAGGTGCCCACTGGCCCCAGCGTCATGGCGATGGCTTCCAGCCAATGGCGCGTCCAGGCGGTCTGCACCACGCGCGACACCACCCAGATGCCGCAGACCATCAGGATCGGGTAGGCGATCAGGCGCAGCGTGTCCAGATAGGGCGTGCCCATGGCCACCAGTCCGATCATCGGGAAGCCAAAGCCCATGAAGCGCAGCGGCCACAAGAGCTTGTTCAGCGAGATGTTGGCGTAGCTCAGGCCGAACAGCGCCACGTAATAGGTGCTGACCGCTTGTGCCGCAAAGAAGAACCAGTCCACCATGGGGGCGGGCCAGCCGATGGTCTCGACGAAGTACAGCGCATTGCGGCCGCACATGACCAGCATCAGGCAGCCGAAGTAGCCAAAGATCACATCGCGCGGGCGTGCGCGCCAGGCCAGCAGCAGGAACAAGGCCATGCCGGCCACGCTCATGTTCAGTGTCTGCGGCAAGTCCACCGTCAGGCCCGCCCATCGGTCGAAGTCATCGCGCATGTCTGTCAGTGGCCCGGCCTGCAGGGGGGCGATGCCCGGTTTGCGGAACGGGTTCATGCGCACATCGATCTCGATGTCGTTGTCGCCGGCCAGCAGCACGTTGACGGGCAGCTCGATCAGGTAGGGCAGGGTGGCCATGCTGGTGATGGTCGTGCCCTCCATGTGCCGTGTGCTGAGCTGGATGCCGTTGACCGTGACGCGGTGGTTGCCAGGCAGCCTGTCTATGCGCAAGGCCCAGGGCACCACGGGGGAGCGCGGCATGTAAAGGCGAGCACGGTAGCAACCCACCGCAGGCGGCTTGATACCCAGTGTGCGCCAGTCATCGGGCAGCTTGATGGTGCGGCCTTCTTGCTGCTCTGCACAACTGCCTGAAGACAGGCTGGCCTGGTCCACGATGAAGGTGGGGGCGGCCTGAACCGCGCCGGCCATGCACAGCGTCAGGCAGAGCAGCCAGGTCAGCAGTGGCCTCAACCAGGGCCTTGCAGCGCGTTCGAGGTGGTATCCCATGGTGTTTTTTGGTTCATCGTTGGATCAGCATCGCATCGCCATAACTGAAGAAGCGGTAGCCATGGGCGATCGCGTGCTGATAAAGCTGTCTGACATGGTCATAGCCTGCCAGGGCGCTGACCAGCATCATCAAGGTGCTCTTGGGCAGGTGGAAGTTCGTGACCAGCACGTCCACCACCTTGAACTGGAAGCCCGGGGTGATGAAGATGTCCGTGTCGCGGCTACCCGCTTGCAGGATCTGGCCCGCCGGTGCGTGCAAGGCGGCGGACTCCAGCGCAC
Organism: Aquabacterium sp.; assembly: GCF_016195855.1. Classification (GTDB taxonomy): domain Bacteria; phylum Pseudomonadota; class Gammaproteobacteria; order Burkholderiales; family Burkholderiaceae_C; genus Aquabacterium. Next base: position 269,656 of record NZ_JACPYU010000003.1, on the reverse strand, counting down.
GCAAGGTGGTGGTGCCCACAGACACCACACGGCCACCCGCTGCCTTGGTGGCTTCGATGGCCGCCACGGTTGAGGCCGGTACCTCGAACCACTCACTGTGCATTTTGTGCTCGGCCAGGTTATCCGTGCGCACGGGCTGGAAGGTGCCGGCGCCCACGTGCAGGGTCACCTCGGCGGTCTGGAGGCCCTTGATCTTGAGGCGATCCAGCAAGGCTTCGTCAAAGTGCAGGGCAGCGGTGGGTGCGGCCACGGCGCCGGGGGCCGAGGCGAACACCGTCTGGTAGCGGCGCACGTCGTCTTCTTCGTCGGCGTGGGTGATGTAGGGCGGCAGCGGCACGTGGCCATGCTGCTCCAACAGCGTCAACGGTTCGCCGTCAAAGCGCAGGTGGAACAAACCGCCATCCGGGCCACCACGCCCTAGCACTTCGGCATCAAAGGCATCGGCAAAACGCACGACGCTGCCGGGCTTGGGGGACTTGCTGGCGCGCAGGTGGGCCCAGACCTCGTTGCCGGGCAGCACGCGCTCGACCAGCGCCTCCACCGCGCCCCCCGAGGCCTTGTGGCCATACAGCCGGGCCTTGATCACGCGGGTGTTGTTGAACACCAGCAGGTCACCGGGCTGCAGCAGGTCGGGCAGATCTCGGAAGACGCGGTCAACGGGCTGGGGACCCCGGCCATCAAGCAAACGGGAGGCGCTGCGTTCGGCGGCGGGGTGCTGGGCGATCAGTTCGGGCGGCAGCTCGAAATCGAAGTCGCTCAGGGTGTAGTGAGAGGAGGTGGTCATGCCATTGAGGGACGGACGGGTCCCGTGCCAAGGAAACCCGGTATTGTCGCCGAAGTGCGCCAGTGCGCGGGCACAATGACATGCTGTCAACAAGCCAGGGGATGGGATCAGGTGGCGCAAAGCGGGGCTTCGGCCAATCACGCTTCCAGCAAGTCTGCGGGGTCGGCCAAGGCCGAAACCGGCGCAGCGCCTGCGCGTTCGGCCCCGCAAAAGGCCATGGACAAGCTTGGCCTGGTGCGCGACATCGACCTGGCCTTGCACCTGCCCTTGCGCTATGAGGACGAGACCCGCCTGACCCTGCTGCGCGATGCCCGCGATGGCCAGACCGTGCAGCTGGAGGGCCTTGTCAGCGACAACCGCATCGAAGCGCGTGGCCGGCGCCAACTGATCGTGCGCCTGGACGATGGCACGGGCGAGGTCCTGCTGCGCTTTCTGAACTTCTATGGCTCCCAGCAAAAGAGCTGGGCGGCTGGTGTGCGGCTGCGCGTGCGCGGCGAGTTGCGCCATGGCTTCTGGGGGCGCGAGATGGTGCACCCCACGGTGCGCATCGTGGGTGACAACACGCCCCTGGCGGCTTCGCTCACACCGGTCTACCCGACCAGTGCCGGCCTGCCACAAGCCTACCTGCGCAAGGCCGTGGCCTCGGGCCTGTCACGTGCCCCGCTGGAGGAGCTGATTCCGCCCGAGTTGCTGCCCGGCCGCTGGCCCAGATTGCGCGATGCCTTGCACTTCCTGCATCATCCCTCGCCCGAGGTGGCCGTAGAGGCTCTGGAGGACCACAGCCACCCCGCCTGGCAGCGTCTGAAATTCGAAGAGTTGCTTGCACAGCAGGTCTCGCAGATGCAAGCCCGCGCCGAGCGCGCTCACCTCAAGGCGCCGGTGCTCCAGGCCGTGCCCCAAGGCCTGCAGGAGCGCCTGCTGGCCGTGCTGCCTTTTCAGTTGACCTCCGCGCAGCAAAAGGTCTGTGAAGAAATCGCCCTGGACCTGCAGCGGCCCCAGCCCATGCACCGCTTGTTGCAAGGCGATGTGGGCTCGGGCAAGACCGTGGTGGCCGCGTTGGCTGCGGCCGTGGCCATGGACGCCGGCTGGCAGTGCGCCCTGATGGCGCCCACCGAGATCCTGGCCGAGCAGCATTTCCGCAAGCTGGTGGGCTGGCTGGAGCCGCTGGGCATCAAGGTGGCCTGGTTGACAGGCAGCCTCAAGGCCAAGGCCAAACGTGCGCAGCTTGAAGCCGTGGCATCTGGCGAGGCCCAACTGGTGGTGGGCACGCATGCCGTCATCCAGGACCAGGTCGAGTTCGCCAGACTGGGCCTGGCCCTGATCGACGAGCAACACCGCTTTGGTGTGGCCCAGCGCCTGCAGTTGCGCCGCAAGCTGGAAAGCAGCGAGCTGGAGCCGCACCTGCTGATGATGAGCGCCACCCCCATCCCGCGCACCCTGGCCATGACCTACCTGGCCGATCTGGAGGTCAGCACGATTGACGAGCTGCCACCCGGGCGCACACCCATCGTCACCAAGGTGTTCGCGGACACACGCCGCCCCGACGTGGTCGAGCGCATCCGCGACGAGGTGGCCAAGGGCAGCCAGGTCTACTGGGTCTGCCCCTTGATCGACGAAACCGAAGACAGCGACCAGGCCGCCGACGAACTGGCGGGCCGCGCCAGCAACCGCCGCCCGCCGCTGGACCTGAGCAACGTCACCCAGACCCACCAGGAGCTGAGCGAGGCTTTGGCGGGCTTTGGTGTGGGCCTGCTGCATGGGCGCTTGCCTGCCGCCGAGAAGGCCGATGTCATGGCGCGCTTTTCATCGGGCGAGTTGTCGGTGCTGGTGGCCACCACCGTCATTGAAGTGGGGGTGGACGTGCCCAACGCCAGCCTCATGGTGATCGAGCATGCCGAGCGCTTTGGCCTGAGCCAGCTGCATCAGTTGCGCGGGCGGGTGGGGCGCGGTGCCGTGGCCAGCGTGTGCGTGCTGCTGTATGCCTCGCCCTTGTCCGACTCCGGCAAGCAGCGCCTCAAGGCCATGGCCGAGACCACCGATGGTTTCGAGATCGCCCGCCGCGACCTGGAGATCCGTGGCCCCGGTGAGTTCATGGGCTCGCGTCAATCCGGTGCGGCGCTCTTGCGGTTTGCAGATTTGAACGAAGACCAGGGCCTGGTGGCGCGCGCACGCCAGGTGGCCGAGATCATGTTGCGCGATCATCCCGATGCAGCGCAGCGCCACGTGGCGCGCTGGCTGGGGCAGAAGTCGGAATTCCTCAAGGCTTGACCGGGTATCTCGTTGATCGGGCACCGGCCGCACAAAATCAGCACAATCGACATCCATGACGCTGACTGAACTTCGCTACATCGTGGCCGTTGCACGTGAACGCCACTTCGGGCGGGCCGCCGAGGCCTGTTTCGTTTCCCAGCCCACGCTGTCGGTGGCCGTCAAGAAGCTCGAAGACGAGCTGGATGTGCGCCTGTTCGAGCGCGGCAGCGCCGAGATCAGCGTCACCCCGCTGGGCGAGGAAATCGTGCGCCAGGCGCAGGCCGTGCTGGAGCAGGCTCAGGCCATCAAGGAAATCGCCAAGCGCGGCAAGGACCCCTTGGCCGGCGCGCTGCGCCTGGGCGTGATCTACACGATCGGGCCTTACCTGCTGCCCGATCTGGTGCGCTCGGCGATTGCCCATGTGCCACAGATGCCGTTGATGCTGCAGGAGAACTTCACCGTCAAGCTGCTGGAAATGCTGCGTGCCGGTGAACTGGACTGCGCCATCCTGGCCGAGCCCTTCATGGACACGAACCTGGCCGTGGCCCCGCTCTACGACGAGCCTTTCATGATCGCCGTGCCGCGCGCTCACCCCTTCGCGCAACGCGAGCGCATCAGTGCGCAAGAGCTCAAGCGCGAGACCATGTTGCTGCTGGGCGCGGGCCATTGCTTTCGGGATCACGTGCTGGAGGTCTGCCCCGAGTTCGCGCGCTTCTCCAGTGATGCCGAAGGCATACGCAAGAGCTTCGAGGGCTCTTCGCTCGAGACCATCAAGCACATGGTCGCGGCCGGCATGGGGGTGACCGTGGTGCCCATGCTGTCGGTGCCGCGCGAGCCGCATCCGCATCTGGTGTTCGTGCCCTTTGAGGACCCGGTGCCCACGCGCCGTGTGGTGCTGGCCTGGCGGCGCAGCTTCACGCGTTATGAGGCGATTGCGGCCTTGCGCAATGCCATCTATGCCTGCCCGCTGGAGGGCGTCCAGCGCCTGACGTCCTGAACGTCAGATGCTGGCTGGCTCGGTGGGCTCTGCCGGTTTCTGTGGGTCGAAGCAGTCCACCACCGCGAAATACAAGGAGCCGTAGAAGGCCGCAGCCAGGCCCATGCTGGCCGCCATCGTCAAGGCGTTGACCAGGGCCGGTATGGGCAGGATGGTCACGATCAGGCCTGCCACCAGGGCCAGTGCGCTGAGCACACCAAACCAGCCCAGGCCGAACAGCACGAAGGCGCCCAGGTTGCGCCAGCTGGCCACGGCACTGAAGAACAGGGCCTTGCCCAAAGGCACGCGCGCCCACAGGATCAGCGCCGGTGCGTGCAGAAACAGCAAGGTCACCGGCAGGGTCAGGGCCAGATCCAGCAGCATGCTCTGCTGGACCAGCGGGTTGGTGATCACCTCGGTCAGGTCCTGTGCCTTGGTCTTGATGTCTTCCAGTGCCTGCGGATCGGGTCCCAGCCAGCCCGAGAGCTGCAATGCACCCAGCATGCACAGGCCATACACCAGGCCCAGCAGGGCGAAGTCCCGCCTGATGGCCGCATCGCTCTTGAAGGGCTCGATCATCACGGCAGGGGTGATGGACTGGCCGGTCAGCACACGACGCGTGGCCAGCATGAAGCCCATCCAGACACTGGGCGCCAGGCAGGTGACCAGCGCGAGCCCGACCTCCTGCAGCACCAGCATCAGCAGCATGGCGGCCATGCTCGTCAGGCCCAACAGGCTGATATAGCCCAGGGGTTGTTGACGGCAGGCCAGCAAACCCTGGCGCACCCAGACCAGCCCCCGGGAGGCTTTGACCAGTTTGAGTTTCATGCTCAGGCCGCAGCGCCTCGTTGATAGGACCAGGGCTGGTTGCGGCGCAGCGTCAGGACGCGTTCGAAGTGAGCCGGGTCGTGTGGTTTGAGCATGGCGGCGTCGCGCGGCAGGTAGTAGTCCCACAGGCGGGAAGTCCAAAAACGCAGCGCCGCGGAACGCAGCAGGGCAGGCAGCAGCACGAGTTCATCATCCGTCAGTTGGCGCTGGGCATCATAGGCCGCCACGAAGGCCTGCGCGCGAATGGGGTCGATCGCACCGGTGTCCAGGTCGATGCACCAGTCGTTGAGGCACACCGCGATGTCGAAGCCGAAGGTGTCGCAACCGGCGAAATAGAAATCGAAGAAGCCCGACAGCACCGGGCCGTCGAACATCACGTTGTCGCGAAACAGGTCGGCGTGGATGGGGCCGCTGGGCAAGGCCTTGTAGCTGGCGGATCGGGCCAGCTCCTGCTGAAACACCAGCTCGGACTCGATCAGCGCGGCCTGGTCAGCGCTCAGGTGCGGGCGCACCACGGGGATGGTTTCTTCCCACCAGGCCAGGCCACGCAGATTGGGCTGCTGATGTGGGTAGTCCTGCCCGGCCTCGTGCATGCGGGCCAGCATGGCGCCCACTTGCGCGCAGTCGGCGGCTTGCGGGGCCAGCTGGTTGCGGCCCTTCAGGCGCGTCACCACGGCAGCGGGCTTGCCCTTGAGCGTGTGCAGGATCTCGCCTTGCGCATTGGCCTGAGGTGCAGGCACCGGGATGCCGCGGTGGGCCAGGTGGTGCATCAGGTTCAGGTAGAAGGGCAACTGCTCATGGCTCAGTCGCTCGAACAGGGTCAGCACATAGTCGCCCTTGTCCGTGCTGACAAAGTAGTTCGTGTTCTCGATGCCGGAGGTGGCGCCATGCATGGATTGCAGGGTACCCAGATCCAGGTTGGACAGCAGTCCAGCCGCTTCTTGCGGGGACACTTCAGTGAAAACGGCCATGTGACTTGGTCAAGCATCGAAAGGACGGGGTCCCCTTGCAACAAAAAGGTGCGCCACCATGGAAAACCGCAACCAGATGTTGCGGTGGCTCACAGCTTAGGCGTAAACCCTCAGGCTCCGGGGGAAGACGAGCGTGTGATTGTAGGAGTCGCTGTGGCAGACTTCTCAGGATATTGAAAACCCCGCCCCACCGTTTCGTGGGGGCGTGCATTTTTCCTATAACGAGGAACCGGTTCCGCATCATGAGCACTTCAGCCCCGAGCAAGTATTCCAAGACCCTGTCCACGCTGGCTGCAGCGTTGTCGCTGGTGAGCCTGTCGGCCATGGCCCAGGAACGCGAGTCCGCCCCACTGGGCATCTACGGCGGTGGCGCCTTCGGTGTGGGGGCGGCTCAATGGGAGTGCGGCACCAGCTGCAACCGGGCTACGTTCAGCGGCAAGTTCTTTGGTGGCAAGCGCCTGACGCCGGGCCTGGCAGCTGAAGTCAACTACATGTTCTTCGGTGGCCTGGATCGCGCCAATGACACGGCCACCACGGCTTCGACCGGCGTGGCCGCCGTGCGCCAGAAGATGCGCGCCCTGTCGGTTGGCATCAACTGGGAAGTCGAGTTGCTCAATGACTTCACCAACAGCCTGCGCGTGGGCTGGGCCTTCACCCGCAAGGACCAGAACCTGACACGCGCCGGTGGCGCCACCGAGCGCGTGATCGACTACGGCAGCGCCCCTTACTTCGGTGCCGGCCTGTCCTACCAGTTCGCCCGCGACATGCGCCTGCTGTCGAGCTTCGACTACGTGGTCAAGGGCCACGAGAGCTACTACCTGTTTGGTGTTGGCGGCTCGATGGAGTTCTGATCCGGCGGCGGACTCGCACAGATATGGCGTCACAATCGGGGCATGAACGCCCCGGTGAATTCCTCCTCTGATTCCGCCCCCATCCTGCTGCTGGTAGACGGCTCCAGCTACCTCTACCGCGCCTTCCATGCCATGCCCGACCTGCGCGGGCCACAAGGCGAGCCGACTGGTGCCTTGCATGGCATGGTCAACATGATGGGCTGGTTGCGCGACCACATTGGTGCCGAGCACGCCGTCTGCGTGTTCGATGCCAAAGGCCCGACCTTCCGCGACGAGTGGTACCCCGAGTACAAGGCGCATCGCCCCTCGATGCCGGATGACCTGCGCACGCAGATCGAACCGATCCACGAAGTGGTCAAGCTGCTGGGCTGGCCCGTACTCGAAGTCCCGGGCATCGAAGCCGATGACGCCATCGGCACGCTGGCCAGGGTGGCCGCGGCCTCCGGCCACAAGGTCGTCATCTCCACGGGCGACAAGGACCTGGCCCAACTGGTCAACCCGCAGGTCTCGCTGATCAACACCATGGCCAAGCCGCCCGAGGTGCTGGACATCCCCGGCGTGCAGGCCAAGTTCGGTGTGCCACCCGAGCGCATCATCGATTACCTGACCCTGATCGGCGACACGGTGGACAACGTGCCTGGTGTCGAGAAGGTCGGTCCCAAGACGGCCGTGAAGTGGCTGGCCGAATACGACACGCTGGAAGGCGTGATGGCCGCTGCTAGCAACATCAAGGGCGTGGTGGGTGAGAACCTGCGCAAGGCGCTGGACTGGCTGCCGCAAGGCCGCCGCCTCATCACCGTCAAGCTCGATTGCGATCTCACCGGCCATGTGCCCCAGTGGCCTTCGCTGGATGCGCTGGCACTCAAGGCCCCCGATCTGCCCGCGCTGCTGGACTTCTACACACGCTATGGTTTTCGCACCGCCCGCGCCGACGTCGAGAAGCAGCTGGGCCTGGGCACGGCAGCCTCAGCATCCCCGTCAGCCAAGGCCAGCAAGCCACCCAAAGCGGCCAAGCCCAGTGCCACAGGCGACCTGTTTGGTGGCGACGCCGACCCAGCGGGCGACGCGGCCGATGACAGCGCCGATGCTGTGGGCAGTGCATCTGCCGCCTCCACTCTGAGCCAGGTCGAGACCCAGTACGACACCATCCTGGACTGGCCTGCCTTTGACCAATGGCTGGCACGCCTGCATGCTGCCCCCCTGGTGGCCTTTGACACCGAGACCGACTCGCTCGAACCCATGAAGGCGCGCATCGTCGGCCTGTCGTTCAGCGACCAGGTGGGCCGCGCCTGCTACATCCCGCTGCGCCACGAGGGCCCCGACGCGCCCGTGCAATTGCCGCTGGACGAGGTGCTGGCCAAGCTCAAGCCCTGGCTGGAAGACGCCAACCAGGCCAAGGTCGGCCAGAACATCAAGTACGACACGCATGTGCTGGCCAACCACGGCATCCGCATCCAGGGTTATGCGCACGACACCATGCTGGAGAGCTATGTGCTCGAAGCGCACCGCCGGCACAACCTGGGTGATCTGGCGCTGCGCTTTGTGAACCGCGCCGGTTTGAGCTACGAAGACGTGGCCGGCAAGGGCGCCCAGCAGATCCCGTTTGCGCAAGTGGCGGTGGACCGCGCCTCGCAGTACTCCAGTGAAGACAGCGACCTGACGCTGCATGTGCACGAGACCTTGTGGCCGCGCCTGCAGGCCGAGCCCCAACTGCTCGACATTTACCAGCGCTTCGAGATGCCCACCTCGCGCGTGCTGCAGCGCATCGAGCGCAACGGCGTGCTGATCGATGCCAACCTGCTCAGGCAGCAAAGCCACGAGTTGGGCCAGCGCATCATGGCGCTGGAGCAAGAGGCCTACGAGCTGGCTGGCCAGCCTTTCAACCTGGGTTCGCCCAAGCAACTCGGCGAGATCCTGTTCGTCAAGCAGGGCCTGCCCATCGTCAAGAAGACGGCGTCCGGCGCGCCCTCCACCAATGAAGAGGTGCTGGAGAAACTGGCCGAAGACTACCCGCTGCCGGCTCGCATCCTCGAATACCGCGGCATGGCCAAGCTCAAGTCCACCTACACGGACAAGCTGCCCTTGATGATCAACCCGGGCACGGGCCGCGTGCACACCAACTACGCGCAGGCCGTGGCCGTCACGGGGCGCCTGTCGAGCAACGACCCGAACCTGCAGAACATTCCCGTGCGCACCGCCGAGGGCCGCCGCATCCGCGAAGCCTTCATTGCGCCGCCAGGCCACGTCATCGTGTCGGCCGACTACTCGCAGATCGAGCTGCGCATCATGGCCCACATCTCGCAGGACGAGAACCTGCTGCGCGCCTTCTCCGAAGGCATGGACGTGCACCGTGCCACCGCCAGCGAGGTTTTCGGCGTGACACCCGACGAGGTCACCAGCGAGCAGCGCCGCTACGCCAAGGTCATCAACTTCGGCCTGATCTACGGCATGAGCGCCTTTGGCCTGGCCAGCAACCTGGGCATCGAGCGCTCGGCCGCCTCGGCCTACATCGAGCGCTACTTCACACGCTACCCCGGCGTGAAGCGCTACATGGACGACACCCGCGCGCTGGCCAAGGCCCAGGGTTATGTTGAAACCGTGTTCGGCCGCCGCCTGTGGCTGCCCGAGATCAACAGTCCCAACGGCCCCAGCCGAGCGGGTGCCGAACGGGCCGCCATCAACGCGCCCATGCAGGGCACGGCGGCCGACCTGATCAAGCTGTCGATGGTGGCCGTGCAGGACGCGCTGGACGCACAAGGCAAGGCCACGCTGATGATCATGCAGGTGCACGACGAACTGGTTTTCGAGGTGCCCGATGCCGAGCTGGACTGGGTCAAAGCCGAAGTACCCCGCCTGATGGCCTCGGTGGCCGCTTTGCGGGTGCCCTTGCTGGCCGAGGTGGGGGCCGGGCCGAACTGGGAGGCTGCGCACTAGCCGTGCGCAGCGTGGTCAGCTGCACACTGACACACAACTGTCATCATCCTGAGGGCTTTGGCGTTCTAAACTCAAAGCCCCGCGCTTTGTCTGGCGTCCATCCGGTTTGATTTCAAAGGAAGTGTTGTCAGGTGTCCTCCGCCCCGCGTTTGAAGTTGCTGAGCCGCGAACAGGCCATTCTTGAATTCAATCGCCGGGTGCTGGCGCAAGCACAACGCGAGGACGTACCCCTGCTGGAGCGCCTGCGCTACATCTGCATCGTCTCGTCCAACCTCGATGAGTTCTTCGAGGTCCGCTTTGCCGATGTGCTGGAGGCCTCGCGCACGCTGGGTACGGGCATCGACCGGCAGTACCTGGCCGATGTCGCCAAAGAAGCCCACCAACTGGTGGATGACCAGTACCAGATCTTCAACGATGTGGTCGGGCCGGCGCTGCGTGAGGCAGGCATCTACATCCTCAACCACGCGCACCGCAACGAGGCCCAGCGCGACTGGGTGGCCGACTTTTTCCACCGCCAGGTTCGTCCCCTGCTGGTGCCCATCGGGCTGGACCCTTCGCACCCCTTCCCGCAGGTAGCCAACAAGACGCTGAACTTCATCGTGCGCCTGAGCGGGCGCGATGCTTTCGGGCGCGACAACGACATCGCCATCGTGCGCATCCCGCGCGTGCTGCCACGGGTGATCAAGCTGCCCCCCGAAATATCCGACGGCAAGCAGTGCTTCGTGTTGCTGTCCAGCGTGATCCGCTCCCACCTGGGTGAGCTGTTTGCGGGCCGCGAGATGAAGGCCTTTTCGCAGTTCCGGCTCACGCGGGACTCCGACATCGACGTGGACGAAGACGACGTCACCGACCTGCGCCAGGCCTTGCGCTCCAAGATGAGCACGCGGCAGTTCGGCCAGTCGGTGCGGCTGGAAGTGGTGTTCAATTGCCCCAAGGACTTGTCCGACTTCCTGCTGGAGCAGTTTGGTCTGGATGAGCAGGCGCTCTACCAGGTCAATGGCCCGGTCAACCTGGTGCGCCTCACGCAGCTGATCGACCAGGCCGATGCCGATGCGCTGCGCTTCCCCAATTACCAGGCGGGCTGGCCGCAGACCTTGCCGCAGACGGGCATGTTCGAGCACCTGCGTCGCCAGGATTGCCTGCTGCACCACCCTTTCGAGTCCTTTGACGCGGTCGTGGCCTTCCTGCGCGAGGCCGTGCATGACCCGGACGTGCTGGCCATCAAGCAGACCATCTACCGCACCGGCAGCGAGTCGGTGCTGATGGACCTGTTGCTTGAAGCCGTGCGCCGGGGCAAGGAAGTGCTGGCCGTGGTGGAGCTGAAGGCGCGCTTCGACGAAGAGGCCAACATCAACTGGGCCGAGCGACTGGAGGCCTTGGGGGCGCAGGTGGTGTACGGCATCGTGGGCCTCAAGACCCACGCCAAGATGATGCTGGTGACGCGCCGCGAGGGCAGCCGCCTGCGGCGTTATGCCCACCTGTCCACCGGCAACTACAACCCCAAGACGGCGCGCCTGTATACCGACGTGGGCTACCTGACCAGCAATGCCGAGATCACGGCGGATGTGGACATGGTGTTCCAGCAGCTCTCCAGCCTCACGCACCAGAAGTCCACCAGGCATCTGCTGCTGGCGCCATTCAGCATGCAGTCGCACCTGATCCACACCATCAAGCGTGTGGCCGAGGCGGCCGAGGCCGGCAAGCCCGCGCGCATCGTGCTCAAGCTCAACTCCCTGACCGATGAGCCGTTGATCGCCGCCTTGCTGGAAGCGGGGCAGCGGGGCGTGCGCATCGACCTCGTCGTGCGCGGGGCCTGCATCCTGCCGCCCGGCGTGCCGGGGCTGTCCGAGAACATCCGCGTGCGCTCCATCGTGGGCCGCATGCTGGAGCACACCCGTGTGCTGTACTTCCGCTGGGGCGAAAGCGACGCCGACGAGGTGCTTTACCTGTCCAGCGCCGACTGGATGAACCGCAACATGACGCGCCGCATCGAAGCCGCCTGGCCCGTGCGGGACGCAGCCTTGCGCCAGCGCGTGATCGACGAGTGCCTGGTGCCGTATCTGCTGGACCACCGCGATGCCTGGCGTCAGCTGGGCGATGGCCGCTACGAGCGGGTATCGCAGGACGGCGTTTGCGCCCAGCAGGCTTTGATGGCCCGTTTTCGCGCCTTGCCCTGATTGTCATCACGCTGACCCGATGATCCCTCAGGCTGCCGGGGCATGACACACCAAGGAGGGCGCATGAGGAGTTCAGCATGGATCTGATCTTGTGGCGGCACGCGCAGGCGCATGCCTTGCCGTTGGATGAAGCCCTGCAGGCACGGGCCGAAGCCGGCGAAGACCTGACGGTGCACATCGACATGGCGCAGGACCTGGCGCGTACGCTGACCCCCAAGGGCGAGCGGCAGGCCGAGCGCATGGCCCATTGGCTCAATCAGCGCCTGCCAGACACCACCCGCGTGCTGGTCAGCCCGGCGCAGCGCACGCAGCAAACCGCACTGGCGCTGGGGCGCTCGTTCAAGACGGTCAAGTCCATCAGCCCGCAAGCCAGCGTGGACGACCTGCTGGAGGCCGCGCGCTGGCCCCGCGCCCGGGACGCGGTGCTGCTGGTCGGCCACCAGCCCACCCTGGGCATGCTGGCCGCGCGCCTGCTGACCGGGCAGGATCTGGCCTGGTCGGTGCGCAAGGGCGCAGTATGGTGGCTGCGCAGCCGCGAACGCGATGGCGAGGTCAACGTGACGCTGCACGCCGTTCAGTCGCCCGATTTCCTGTGAAGTGTCCCGTGAGGCGCGGCGGCCTTTACATGTTTTGACGGGGTCTTGACAGACTGCATCGTGGCCCATTCGGCGGATCAGGCCTGATCCCCTGGATAATGTCGCGCATGAGCCTGTTGTCAGCTGCCGATCCTTCTGTCGATTCCGCCGCCGTACCCACCGTACCCAGCGCCCTGGCCGATGCGCATTTCCGTCATGCGATCCGCATTTACTGGGAAGACACCGACGCCGGTGGCATCGTGTTCTACGGCAACTACCTCAAGTTCATGGAGCGCGCCCGTACCGAGTGGCTGTCTTCCCTGGGCTTCGAGCAGGAAGGCATGCGCCATTCGGGTGAGGGCATGTTCGTCGTGGCCGACACGCAGATGCGCTTCATCAAGCCCGCCCGCCTGGACGACCGTCTGACGGTGACCGTGAGCGTCGTCAATGTGGGGCGCAGCAGTGTGACTTTCGCGCAAGATGTCTGGCGGGGCGACACCTTGCTGACGCAGGGCCAGGTCCGCATTGGCTGGGTGCAGTCCCAGGCAGGTCAGGAAGACCTCAAACCTGGCCGCATCCCTGCTCGCATCCTGTCCGTTCTGCCCACCCCGATTCAAGCCTCTGGAGGTTGACTTTCCATGAACCAAGACTTGTCCATCATCGCCTTGGTGCTGCACGCCAGCGCGGTGGTGCAGATCGTGCTGGCCCTGTTGCTGGTGGTGTCGCTGGCCAGCTGGAGCGTCATTTTCAGCAAGCTGATCGGGCTCAAGCGCGTGCGCACCGACAACGACGAGTTCGACCGCGAATTCTGGGCCGGGCGCACCTTGCAGGAGCTTTACCAGGACGCACAACGCGGCGAGGGCCCCCCTTCGCCGCAAGAGCGCATCTTCGCCGCCGGCATGCGCGAGTTCATGAAGCTGCGTGAGCGCCGCGTCGCCGATGTCCCCACCTTGTTGGACGGCGCACGCCGCGCCATGCGGGCCAGCTTCCACCGCGAGATGGACGTCATCGAGGCACGCCTGGATTTCCTGGGTTCGGTCGGCTCCGTCTCGCCCTACATCGGCCTGTTTGGCACCGTGTGGGGGATCATGCACGCCTTCACGGGCCTGTCCAACATGCAGCAGGTCACGTTGGCCACGGTGGCGCCTGGCATCGCCGAAGCGCTGGTGGCCACGGCCATCGGCCTGTTTGCGGCCATTCCCGCCGTGCTGGCCTACAACCGCCTGGCGCGCGACATCGACCGCATCGCCATCCAGATGGAGTCCTTCATGGAGGAGTTCTCCAACATCCTGGCGCGCAACGCCGCACCGGCCAATCCGGCTGACGCGGGCCGCAGCGCGCCACAGGGGCGCTGACCGTGGCCGAGCTCAATGCCCGAGGCGGGCGCCGCGCCAGGCGCACCCGCAACGAGATCAACATGGTCCCGTTCATCGACGTGATGCTGGTGCTGCTGATCATCTTCATGGTGAGTGCGCCGCTGCTGCCCACCGGGGTGGTGGACCTGCCCAGCATCGGCAAGGCCCGCAAGGCACCCGAGAAGGTGATCGAGGTGGTGCTGGAAGACGCCGACCGCGTGCGCCTGCGCATTGACCGCAAGGACGTCGACACCCTGGACGTGAGCGAGCTGGCTGCGCGCATCAAGCCCCTGCAGGAAGAAGCGGCCGGTGGGCCCAGTGCCGTGCCCGTGATCATCAGCGCGCGCAAGGACGTGCGCTACGAGTCCGTGGTGCGTGTGATGGACGTGCTGCAAAAAGCCGGCGTGGCCCGCGTGGGCCTGTCGGTGCGCACCACAGGGGGCTGAAGCCTTGAACGCCGACGTCGTCCACCCTGGAGCCGGCCCCGATCTGCGCCCGCGCACGTCGGATGGCTGGACCTCGGGCGTGGCCATGGCCTTTGGCGTGCACCTGATCCTGGTGGCCGCGCTGGCCTTTGGTGTGCACTGGAAGATGAGCAACCCGGAGCCGGTTGAGGCCGAGGTCTGGTCGGACATCCCGCGCGCGGCGGTGCCCGAAGCCGTGGTCGTGCCGCCACCACCACCCGTGGTCGAGCAGCCGGTTGAAAAACCGCCTGAAACCCAGCCCGAGCCCGTGAAGGCGGCCGAGCCCGAGCCTCCGCCACCGCAGCCGATCCCGGATGTGGTGGTGTCGCGCACCCCGCCCAAGAAAGAGCCCAAGAAGCGCAAGCACCGCGAGCCGGTCGAGGTGTTCGAGACCGAGCCACCCAAGCCGGTCAAGAAACCTGAGAAGACGCCGCCCAAGAAGCCTGTCGAGGTCAAGCCAGAAGCCAAGCCTGAGCCCAAGCCCGTCACGTCCAAGGCCACCAGCACCGACAGCAGTGCCAAGGCAGCGGCCGAGCGCGAAGCCATTCGCAAGGCCAAGATCCAGGACATGATGTCCGAGCTGGGCTCGTTGGGCACACCGAGCCGCTCGGCTGGCCCGAGCGCGGCTTACGGCGGCCGCATCAAGGCGCGCATCAAGCCCAATATCGTGTTCACGGACAACGTCAGCGGCAACCCTCTGGCCGTGGTCGAGGTGCGTTGCGGCCCGGATGGTCGCATCCTGTCGACCAAGTTCATCGAGCGCTCCGGGCTGGCGTCGTGGGACGAGGCCGTGATGCGCGCGCTGGATCGCACCGAGGTGCTGCCGGCTGATGAAAGTGGGCGCGTGCCGCCCGTGATGCAGCTGGAGTTCCGCCCGAAGGACTTCTGATCCGGCTGGGACCCGAGCGGGTCAGGCCTGGTCCGCCGTGGTGCTCAGCCGCCACAACCAGCCTTGCGCAACAGCCTGGTTCAGCCAGGCGCTGAAATCGAAGCCCGTTGGCGCGTGGTCCAGCAGGCTACTCAGGGGCTGATCGCGCTGTTCAATGACCGCCTTCATCCACCAGGCGTCCGCAAGGGCCACAGGCGCCATCTGCAACACCCAGGGGTTGCGCCAGATCACCACGTCCCCGGTCGAGCCGGTCTGCAGCGCAAGCCGGGCGGCTTCTTCGTGGGCCTCGGCGGGGCCTTGATGCGCCTCCCACAGCGCCAATACAGGCCAGTCGGAGGTGACCAGCTGCACGCAGGGTTGGAGTGCCATGTGCAGCTGTTCAGGCTCGGCTTCGGCCAGCAGGTTCAGGCTTGGGGTGTCCAGGCTCACGTCCGCTGCGCGCTCACACTGGTGGCGTGCCCAGTCCAGCCGGGCGCAATCGGCCAGCCAGGGCCAGGCCTGCAGATCTGCGTGGCGGCCGATCAAGTCGGGCAGGGCAGCCCCCCATTCGCCCAGGTCGCCGCAGCTGGGTGGCGCTTCCTGCCACAGGATGAGCGCCAGCGCCTTGAGCGCGTCTTCGCCCAACATGGCCTGCAGCGTCGGGAAGTGCCCGGCGATCACGCGTTGCGCGGTGGCCTGCGCATTGAGCTGGTAAGCGCGCAAGCCGGCCGCATCGGTTTGCAGGTGCGCCGCCACGAGGGCGGGCCAGCAGGCTTGTGATTCATCCCAGGGCGCGGCTGCGTCATGGGGCGTGCGGCAAGCGGCCAGCACCGCTTGCTGGCGTGCCAATTCAGTCGATTGACTCATGTTCGGCTTCCCCGCGGTGCTGGGCCAGTGCCTGCGCCGCCAGCCTGGCTTCGTCCAGCAACACGGCCAGCGGGGGCAGGTCCACGTCCCATTCGATCAAGGTGGGCACCTCGTCCAGGTGAGCCAGCGTCTGGGCGTACACATCCCACACCGTCGGGTGGATGCGCTGGCTGTGGTCGTCGATGATCAAGCGATCGGGCGCCGCCCAGCGAAAGCCCGCCAGGTGGATCTCGCCCACCATGCCGGCGGGGATCGACCAGACAAAATCCAGCGCTTCGGCCCGTGCCTTGGTCAGCGCCTGCGCCCGATCCGGCTCGACACCCGGGGTGTGTTGCCAGGTGGCACGCCGCGCCCGGTTCAGGCCATTGACGACCAGGTTGTTCAGGTCCAGCAGCAATTGGCAACCTGCACGGCGGCAGGTCTGGATCAGGAAGTCCACCTCCGCGATCTCGTCGTCCTGGTAGGCCATGTAGGCCGACAGGTTCTCGATCAGGATGGGGCGCTTGAGCCGGTCCTGGACCTGCTGGATATTGGCCACCAGCACATCCTGCGAAGCCGGCGTGAAGGCCAGGGGCAGCAGGTCGCTGGCATGCACGGCGCCAGCCTGATCCGGCCCGGCGGAGGCCACGCGCGCAAAACTGGCGTGGTCCGACACCCGCACGGGGTTGATGCGCGCCGCCAGGCGGGCCAGCCGGTCCAGGTGCGCGGCGTCCACGCCCGAGGCCGAGCCCAGCGACAAGCCCACCCCGTGCAGGCTGATGGGGTAGAGCGCCCGCATCTGGTCCAGCACGTCAAGGGCAGGACCGCCATCGGCGAAGAAGTTCTCTGAATGCACCTCCAGAAAACCCAGCTCAGGCGGGCGCAACCGCAACAAGTCCTGCGCGTGTGGCTGGCGCAGGCCAATGCCCACCAGGGACCATGTCGTGCTCATCGGGTGTCAGGCCCTCACTTGCCGCCGGCCTTGGCCAGCGCCGCCTTGGCCTGCTCGATGGTCAGCCCGCCCAGCTTGGCGCAGGTGCCTTTGGCCACCAGCTTCCAATCCACGGGCGAGTTGTCGGTCTTGGCCTCGCCCGCGCACGAGTGGGTGCCCGACAGGTTGGCGCAGCTGTTCTGGCCGGCCTTGACGATGCCGAAACACTTTTCCTTGTCTTTTGGGGCGGCTTCCTCGTGTGCCTGAGCCATGGACACGCTGCCCACGGCCAGGAGGGAGGCGAGGGCAGAAGACAGCAGTTGACGTTGGTTCATGATCATTTCCTTGCAGATTCGGTTGAAAAACGCACGCCTTGCTCAAGCGTCATCGTATTGGTCGTGCGAGCCGTCGTAATCTTTCACTGGACCATGCTCGCGGCATCCGAGGCTGCAAATGCGCGTTTTTTGGCGCTTTATGGCCCGATCATGATGCGGGCAGTTTCATAGCATGGCAATCAGCCCGGGGTGTCAGTGTCGCATCCTGGATGCAAGGATCGACATGTCTGATAACCCTGAGCGCATCTTCCGCATCGAAGTAGGCCCGCCGGCTCCCCCGAGAGAGCAGGGCGTCGACTTTCAGAACGCGGGGTTTGCCGACACCACGAACGACGGCCCGGACAACGGAACCTTCCGCTGGCCGACACCGCCTTTTGCCACCTATCCGGTCGCGGGCGTGCAGCAGGAGTCCGAGCCGTGCCAGATCGTGGGGCTCAATGGCCGCGTGATGCAGGGGCGGCTGAACTTCTTCGTGCCCACCGAGCATGTGGCGCACATCCAGGTGCCCCCGGCACGCACCACCATGCCGCTGCGGTTCAGCCAGTTCCGCACCATTTTGCTGACACGCCCGATCGAGCCCAAGCTGGCCGATGCGGGCTTGAGCCAGCATGAATACGGCGTTCTGGCCGAGCGCCCGGTGACCGACTACCGCGTCCACCTGGTGGCAGGCGGTACGCTCGAAGGCGACACCATCGGCCATGTCGAAAATGAATTTGGCCTCTTCCTGTTTCCGCCCGTGGACGAGCGGGGATCCGTTCACCGCCTGTTCGTGCCGACCGAGGTCATCGCTGGCGTCGAGATCGGCCCGCTGATCGGTCAGGCGCTGATCGACTCCCAGGTTGTCAGTGCCGAAGAAGTGGAGCAGGCGGTCGAGGTGCAGCAAACCCTGCGCAACCAGAAGCTGGGCGACATCCTGCTGACGCAGAAAGTGGTCTCGCCAGACCAGCTGATCGCCGCCATCGAGCGCCAAAGCCAGATGCCCATGGTGCGCATCGGCGAGGCGCTGATCGCCCTGGGCCTGATCACCGACGACCAGTTGCAAGACGCGCTCAAGCAGCAACAGACAGACCGCACCGTGCCGCTGGGCGAGTTGCTGGTGCGCTTGGGCATGGTGTCCCGGCAGGATCTGCTCAGCGCCCTGGCCCGCAAGATGGGTTACCCGCTGGTGGACCTGGACCGCTTCCCGGCTGATCCTGACGCGCTCAACAAGGTGCCTTTCAGCGTGGCCGCCAAGCTGCTGGTGGCACCCCTGCTGCTGCGCGACACCACCCTGATCGTGGCCGTGGAAGACCCCAGCAAGCGCTCGGTGCTGTCCGAGCTGGAGTTCGTCACCCAGTGCAAGATTGTGCCGGTGCTGGCCAACCAGAGCCAGCTGGAATGGTCCATCCGGGATGCCTACGCCAAGCTGGGTGCCGATGTCACCTCCGTGATGTTCGCCGCCTTCACCGATCCGGCCGAGCTGGAGATGGAGTCCGTCGACTCAGGCAAGCTGGTCGAGGACCTGGAGAAAGAGGGCCTGGACAACAAGACCTACCAGGAAGAAGACAGGCCCATCGAGCAAAGCGACAACTCGCTGGTGCGCCTGATCAACACGATGATCATCGAGGCCTATACCCAGGGCGTCTCCGACATCCACGTCGAGAGCTACCCAGGCCGCGACAAGATCAAGATCCGCTTTCGCAAGGACGGCGCACTGGTGCCCTATCTGGAGCTGCCGCACAATTACCGCAGCGCCATGATCGCCCGCATCAAGATCATGTGCGACCTCGATATCTCCGAGCGCAGAAAGCCGCAGGACGGCAAGATCAATTTCGCCCGTTTCGTGCCCCAGTACCGGCTGGAGCTGCGCGTGGCCACCATCCCGACCAACAACGGTCTGGAAGACGTGGTGATGCGCATTCTCAGCTCCGCCCGCCCCATGCCGCTGGACAAGATCGGCCTGAGCAACTACAACCTCACGCGCCTGAAAGAGGCGCTGGAGCGGCCCTACGGCATGATCCTGTGCGTGGGCCCGACGGGCTCGGGCAAGACCACCACGCTGCACTCGGCGCTCAGCTTCATCAACGTGCCCGAGCGCAAGATATGGACGGCCGAAGACCCGGTTGAAATCACCCAGCCGGGGCTGCGCCAGGTGCAGGTCAACCCCAAAATTGATTGGACCTTTGCCAAGGCCCTGCGCGCCTTCCTGCGTGCCGATCCGGACGTGATCATGGTGGGTGAAATCCGTGACCATGAAACGGCCGACATGGGCGTGGAAGCCTCGCTGACGGGCCACCTGGTGCTCACGACACTGCACACCAACAGCGCCCCGGAAACCGTCACCCGCTTGCTGGACATGGGCATGGACCCGTTCAACTTCGCGGACGCCTTGCTGGTCGTGCTGGCACAGCGCCTGGTGCGCCGCCTGTGCACCGCGTGCAAGGTCAGCGAGCCAGCCTCCGTGCATTACCTTGACGACCTGATCAAGGAATACCTCTACGTGTTCCCCGAGCATGAGGAAACGCCCACACGCGAGAGCCTGCTGGCCGACTGGCAGGAGCGTCTGGGGAAGGATGGCGTGTTGATGGCACACACGAGCAAGGGCTGCCCGCAGTGCAACCAGACCGGCTACAAAGGCCGTGCAGGCCTGCATGAGCTGCTGTCGGTCAGCCGGGAAATCCGCCGCCTGATCCAGACGGGGGCGAACGCTGAAACCCTGCTG
The DNA here is from genome assembly GCF_016195855.1 of Aquabacterium sp. Lineage (GTDB taxonomy): Bacteria > Pseudomonadota > Gammaproteobacteria > Burkholderiales > Burkholderiaceae_C > Aquabacterium. The sequence goes on along the minus strand of NZ_JACPYU010000003.1, from coordinate 249,810 downwards.
CATCAGGCCCTCAAACAAGGCATGCGCACCCTGCGTCAGGACGGCATAGAGAAAGTCCTCTCAGGCATAACCAGCATGGAAGAAGTCCGTGCCAGCAGCAATACCTAGCCTCATGAGGGCAGGAAACTCATGAAAGCGTGCCTTGTTGTGTGCATGCTGCACGCAGGACTCAAAAAAGGTGCAAGATAGACAGCAACGAAGTCGTTGATCAGACACAAGAACCGGGGTTTTATCCGGGCTTGAATGTGAGGCGATTTCCTCGATCTTTGGTGTGAAGGCGATGCTTGTGTGGTCGCGCCGAGTTCACCAGGTGGTTACGGCGCAGATCACGAATGGCATCGATGGCGTAAGTCGATGGTTCGGAGGTCTGTATGGACGTGATCAGCAGCTTCGCAGCTCGTTACGAGCGCACCCGCGAAGAAGAATTCACCCTCGAGGAATACCTCGAGATCTGCAAAAAAGACAAGTCGGCTTTCGCCACCGCGGCAGAGCGCATGCTCGAAGCGATCGGTGAACCGCAGATGATCGACACGCGCAATGACCCGCGCCTGTCGAGGATCTTCACCAACAAGGTGATCAAGATCTACCCGGCTTTCGAAGAGTTCTATGGCATGGAAGATGCCATCGAGCAGGTCGTCAGCTATTTCCGCCATGCTGCGCAAGGGCTGGAAGAAAAGAAGCAGATCCTGTATTTGCTGGGACCGGTCGGTGGCGGCAAGTCCTCGATCGCCGAGCGCCTCAAGTTGCTGGCCCAGAAAGTGCCCTTCTACGCCATCAAGGGCTCGCCGGTCAACGAATCGCCGCTGGGCTTGTTCGAGCCCACCGAAGACGGCCCCATCCTGGAGAAGGAATACGGCATCCCGCGCCGTTACCTCAACCGCATCCTGAGCCCCTGGGCCGTCAAGCGTCTGGAAGAGTTCGGTGGTGACATCCGCAAGTTCAAGGTCGTCAAGCGCTACCCCAGCATCCTCAAGCAGGTGGGCATCGCCAAGACCGAACCTGGCGATGAAAACAACCAGGACATCAGCGCGCTGGTGGGCAAGGTCGACATCCGCAAGCTCGAAACCTACGCCCAGGATGACCCGGACGCCTACAGCTACTCCGGTGGCCTGTGCCTGGCCAACCAGGGTCTGCTGGAATTCGTGGAAATGTTCAAGGCGCCCATCAAGGTGCTGCACCCGCTGCTGACCGCGACGCAAGAAGGCAACTTCAAGGGCACGGAAGGTTTCGGTGCCATCCCGTTTGACGGCGTTGTGCTGGCCCACTCGAACGAAAGCGAGTGGAAGGCCTTCCGCAACAACAAGAACAACGAGGCCTTCCTGGACCGGATCTACATCGTCAAGGTGCCTTACTGCCTGCGTGTCTCGGAAGAAATCAAGATCTACGAGAAGCTGGTGCGCACCTCTTCGCTGGCCGCCGCGCCTTGCGCTCCTGGCACCCTGAAGATGATGAGCCAGTTCGCCATCCTCACTCGCCTGAAAGAGCCCGAGAACTCCAGCATCTACTCCAAGATGCAGGTGTACGACGGCGAGAACCTCAAGGACACCGACCCCAAGGCCAAGTCCATCCAGGAGTACCGTGATTACGCCGGTGTGGACGAGGGCATGAGCGGCATCTCGACGCGCTTTGCGTTCAAGATCATCTCCAAGGTCTTCAACTTCGACCCGGCCGAAGTCGCGGCCAACCCGGTGCACCTGATGTACGTGCTGGAGCAGCAGATCGAGCGCGAGCAGTTCCCGGCAGAAACCGAGCAGAAGTACATCTCCTACATCAAGGAATCGCTGGCGCCCCGCTATGCCGAGTTCATTGGCAAGGAGATCCAGACGGCCTATCTGGAAAGCTATTCCGAGTACGGCCAGAACATCTTCGATCGCTACGTGACCTACGCCGACTACTGGATCCAGGATCAGGAATACCGCGACACCGACACCGGCGAAATCTTCGACCGTGGTGCGCTGAACGCCGAGCTGGAAAAGATCGAGAAGCCGGCCGGCATCGCCAACCCGAAGGATTTCCGCAACGAGATCGTCAACTTCGTGCTGCGGGCCCGTGCCAACAACGGCGGCAAGAACCCGCTGTGGACCAGCTACGAGAAGCTGCGCACCGTGATCGAGAAGAAGATGTTCAGCAACACCGAAGAGTTGTTGCCGGTCATCAGCTTCAACGCCAAGGCCAGTGCGGACGAGGTCAAGAAGCATGAGGACTTCGTCAACCGCATGGTCCAGAAGGGCTATACCGCCAAGCAAGTTCGCTTGCTCTGTGAGTGGTACTTGCGGGTGCGTAAGTCGTCTTGATCGGAGTTTTATGCATGAGCGCTTAACGGAGAAGGCGAGCCCGACGCCGGGCCGCCCCAAGGCGGGCGAGATCCCCTCGGGGGATCGGTCGCGGTACTCCGCGAGCGAGGGGTAGACAGGATGCGGCAACACATCATCGACAGACGGCTGGCGGGCAAGAACAAGTCCATCGGCAACCGTGAGCGCTTCCTGCGTCGATACAAAGACCAAGTGCGTGAAGCGGTGCAGCGTGCCATCAACGGCCGCAGCATCCGCGACATTGAAAAGGGCGAGGACATCGCCATCCCCAAGCGCGATCTGTCCGAGCCCGTGTTCGGTCATGGGCAAGGCGGCACGCGTGAGGTGGTGCACCCCGGCAACAAGGAATACGTCAAGGGTGACCGCATCGAGAAGCCGCAAGGCGGGCAGGGGCAGGGCAGTGGCTCAGGCCAGGCCAGCGATTCCGGCGAAGGCGAGGACGACTTTGTCTTCTCCTTGAGCAAGGAAGAGTTCATGCAGGTCTTCTTCGAGGACCTGGCCTTGCCCAATCTCGTGCGCACGGCCCTGGCCGAGGTGCCTGAGTGGAAGAGCCACCGCGCCGGCTACAGCAGCGATGGCACCCCCAACAACCTGCACGTGGTTCGCTCCATGCGCGGGGCACTGGGGCGGCGCATCGCGCTGGGGGCCTCCTCGCGGCGCGAGATCCAGGAGCTGGAAGAGCGCCTGGCGGCCTTGCGTGCCGAGACGGAAGATGGCGACGACGCCCTGGTGCACAAGCACGCCGCCGAGATTGAAGAAATCGAAGCCAAGCTCGTCCACCTGTATGGCCGCATGAAGGGCATCCCCTTCCTGGACCCGATCGATCTGCGTTTCCGCAGCCGTGTCAAGGTGCCGGTGCCCACCACCAAGGCCGTCATGTTCTGCGTGATGGACGTGTCCGGCTCGATGGACGAGCAACGCAAGGAGTTGTCCAAGCGCTTCTTCATCCTGCTCTACCTGTTCCTGACCCGGCATTACGACAAGATCGAGCTGGTCTTCATCCGCCACCACACGCAGGCCCAGGAAGTGACGGAAGACGAGTTCTTCCACGCAACTGAAACCGGCGGCACGGTGGTGTCCAGCGCGCTGGTGCTGCTCGATGAGATCATCCAGGCCCGCTACCCCACCAGCGAGTGGAACCTGTATGTGGCCCAGGCTTCGGACGGTGACAACTGGCACCACGACTCCAGCCGCTGCCGCGAGATCATCGAGCAAAAGATCCTGCCCCTGGTGCGCTACTACGCTTATGTGCAGGTGGCCCAGACCGAGCAGAACCTGTGGGACGAGTACCTGGCCCTGGCCGAGCAACACAAGCAATTTGCCATGCGCAAGGTGCTGGATGCCTCGCAGATCTACCCGGTGTTCCGTGAGTTGTTCAAGAAGGAAGGGGTAGATGCATGAGCGCACAACAAGCCTATGGTGTGCAAGGCCACCAATTGCCAGGCCCCTCCGACTGGTCCTTCGAGTTGATCGAGCAGTACCACGACGTCATCCGCGCAACCGCCGAGCGCTTCAAGCTCGACACCTACCCCAATCAGCTCGAGATCATCACGGCCGAGCAGATGATGGATGCCTATGCCAGCGTGGGCATGCCGGTGAACTACCGGCACTGGTCCTATGGCAAGGAGTTCATCGCCACCGAGAAGAACTACCGCCGTGGCTTCATGGGGTTGGCGTATGAAATCGTCATCAACTCCAATCCCTGCATCAGCTACCTGATGGAAGAAAACACCATGGCCATGCAGGCCCTGGTGATCGCGCACGCGGCCTATGGCCACAACAGCTTCTTCAAGGGCAATTACCTGTTCCGCATGTGGACGGATGCGGGCTCCATCATCGACTACCTGGTCTACGCCAAGAACTATGTGGCGCGCTGCGAAGAGCGCCATGGTGTGGACGCGGTGGAAGAGTTGCTGGACTCCTGCCACGCCCTCATGAACCACGGCGTGGACCGCTACCGCCGCCCGGGCAAGCTGTCGCTGGACAAGGAACTGGCCCGCCGCGAGGAGCGCGAAGCCTATCTGCAGCAGCAGGTCAATGACCTGTGGCGCACCTTGCCGCGCCGTGCGGACCGGCCTGAAGAAGAGTCGGTCAGGCGCTTCCCCGCCGAGCCGCAAGAGAACCTGCTGTACTTCATCGAGAAGCACGCCCCCTTGCTGGAGCCCTGGCAGCGTGAGATCGTGCGCATCGTGCGCAAGGTGGCGCAGTACTTCTACCCGCAGCGCCAGACCAAGGTGATGAACGAAGGCTGGGCCACGTTCTGGCACTACACCTTGCTCAACACCATGTATGACGACGGCTACCTGACCGACGGCATCATGATCGAGTGGCTGCAGTCGCATACCAATGTGGTGTACCAGCCGCCAGTCGGGCACAGGGCCTACAGCGGGCTCAATCCGTATGCACTGGGCTTTGCCATGTACACGGACCTCAAACGCATCTGCGAGAAGCCCACGCCCGAGGACCGCCTGTGGTTCCCGGACTTTGCAGGCTCGGCAGAAGGCACCGACCCGAAGGACCACGCCTGGCTCAAAACCCTGGATTACGCCATGCGCAACTTCAAGGACGAGAGCTTCATCGGCCAGTTCATGAGCCCGAAGGTGATGCGCGATTTCCGGCTGTTCGCCATCCGTGATGACGAGGAAGAAAGCGAGTACGAGGTCAGCGCCATCCACGACGAAGGCGGTTATCGCCAGTTGCGCGAGATGCTGTCCCGGCAGTACGACCTGGGTTCACGCGAGCCCAATATCCAGGTCTGGAGTGTGAACCTGCGTGGTGACCGGTCCTTGACCTTGCGCCACACGCAGCACAATGACCGCCCGCTGCATGACAGCACGCGCGAGGTGCTCAAGCACGTGGCGCGGTTGTGGGGCTTCCCGGTTCACCTGGAAAGCGTCAATGGGATTGGCGATGTGCGCCAGCAGTGGACGGTGGTGCCGGCCTCCATGGAGTGAGCCCTGGGGCCTGGCCACGAGGCCGGGCCGGCTCAGCTCAGCTTGAGCACCTTTCGGATGCCGCCCAGCAGGATCTCGTCCTTGTGGGGCTTGACGATCCAGGCCACCACACCATGCTCCTTGGCGCGGGCTTTCAGCTCGGGGCTGGTCTGCGTGGTGAGCATGAAGATCGGGATCTGGTAACCCTGCTCCTTGATGTGCCGGCACATGGTCAGGCCATCCATGCCGGGCATGTTCAGGTCGGAGATGACCAGATCGATGGCGTGCTGGCCCATCCGCTCCAGTCCCTGTTCACCGTTTTCTGCCTCGACCACTTCGAAACCTGCCGGGATCAACAGGTCTTTCAGCGCATCGCGCATGGTCTTGGCGTCATCGATCACCAAAATCCGGGGCATGTCATTCTCCTTCTGACGTTTCGACGCACACACGGTTCTTGCCATTGTGCTTGGCAACGTACAGGTATTTGTCCGCGCGGTGCAGCAATGTTTCCAGCGTGTCGTTCTTTTGGCAGTAAGCCACACCTGAGCTGGTGGTGACACGCAACATCTGGCCCTTGCCAATGTCGATGGGGGTGTCCGCCAGTTTGGCGCGGATGCGGTCTGCCACGATGGCGCCGCCTTGCTCGTGGGTCTCGTTGCAGGGCAGGGCGAGCACGAACTCTTCACCGCCATAACGAACCGAGATGTCCGTGTCTCTGGTGCAGGCGCGGATGATGTTGCCGAACGCCTTGATCACCCTGTCGCCCGCGTCGTGGCCATAGGTGTCGTTGACGCTCTTGAAGTTGTCCAGGTCGAACATCACGATGGCCAGCTCGCGGATGTTGTCGCGCTTGGCCGAGGCAATCAGCCGGCTGATGCTGTCGTTCATGAAGAGGCGGGTGTACAGGCCCGACAGCGGGTCGCGGATGGCGCATTCGTACAGGGCCTGAGCCTGCTTGCCCAGCAGGTCGGCCTTTTCGATCTGCCGCTGCGCCAGGAAGCTGGCAGTGATGTCTTCCAGCGTGACCATGTAGCGGTCAACGGTGTTGTTCTTGGCGATCGGCTGGATGCGGGGTTTGATCCACTTCTCAAAGCCGGAGGGCCCTTCGATCTTCAACTGGCTGATGCGCCCCAGTTCCGCCTCGCGGGCGCCGAAGTGCGGCATGAACTGGCCGGCACACTCTCGAAGGAGGTCGAACGCGTCCGTGAGCTCGCGCTCCTGATCGGGGTTGGAGCGCAACAGGATGCTGTACAGCGATTCGCCGATCAGCGTGCGCTGATTGAGCAGCACATGGCAGTATTCGGACAGCACCTCGGTGATCCTGCCCTGGCTGTCGAGCACCATCAGCCCCAGCGGGATGCTGGAGAAAATGCTCATGAGCTTGAGCTCGGATTGGTACAGGCCGGAGAGGTCATCGCCCACCATCGAGATGACCTGGCCTTCTGCCTCGCTGACGCTGCCCAGCCTGAAGATCCGCCAGAAGAAGGGCTTGGCGGGTTGGTCTTCGCTGGTACCGGCAAACTCCAGTTTCACGCGGGCATTGGTGTCGCGATTGTTGTCGTCACGCAGGTGGCTGAAGTGGTGCAGCAGGATGTCGCGGTTCTCGCTGGTGAAAAACGCGGTGAAGTCCAGGTGCAGTGCGGTCTCCATGGTGCAACCCACCAGGTCGCAAAAAGCCTTGTTGGCCCGGATGACGCGGTTGTGCTGGTTGAGCACCACGAACACGCTGGGGATGTCGTCCAGGATCTGTTCGTTGTACTCGCAGGCGCTCTCCAGCATGGAGAGGACACGGTGCGAGGCCTGCAGTTCGTTGTTGTTGCTCATAGGAAGTCCAGCTCGCCTTCTTGTGCTTCTTCGTCTTCGGCTTTGATGTTCGAGAGGTCGTTCTTGCCGAGCAGTTCCACATAGCAACTGCAGTAGATGCCGTCGAAGGGGCCTTCCAGGCGCCAGAAGTCGCCGAACTTGGTGACGGCACCGGTCTTGGCCTGGTAGTCGGCGTAGATCTCGTAGATGCCCCTGGTACACAGCGGCACGCTCATGCCCATGGAGATCTGGTGCGCGTCAAAGATCCGGCAGACGCGGCCACCCATCTGGTTGCTCAACTCCTTCATGAAGTCCACCAACTGCTTGTCGGTGAGGTCGGTGTCCGATGCGCGCTTGGTCTGGCGGTAGGCGCGGATCTGCTCCGGGTTGAAGTGCACCTTGAAGACGATGCGCAACTCTTCGCATGTCAACAGCACCATCGCGATATAGCGCGCCAGCACCTGGCCGAGTTGGTGATCAGGCGGGTCAGAGATGAGGGTGACGTTCTGCCCGTCGAAATACTGGCTGGCTTGCACAACCGAGGCGTCGCGCAGCAGTTTGCGCAGGCTGTCCACGGAGGCTTGCGTGACGGCATCAGCATCCATGTCGACCTCCTCGTGCAGAGGCGTTGCCGGTGTGCGATCTGGCGCGATCTGGGGGCATGGGGCGCAGTGGCATGGTGTTGGGCTCTTGTTGGCGAAGACGCAGCCAACTGGTCTTCATCAAGCCGGTTTACGGCATGCCAGCCGTCGTCTTGAGCGAGGCGCCCTTGTGGCTCAGGGGAGATGCCGGCATATCGTGAAAATTGCCGGTACTCACCCCGGCTCTCCCGAGCCTTTGGGGTGAGTCATGGCGAGCACGGGAGGCTGCGCGTGGTGTCGCGCGGCAGGTGCTCGCCAGCGTCAATCAGGCCGCGATGGCCTTGCGACGCAGTGCCACGCCGACCACGCCCAGGCCAAACAGGGCATAGGCGTAGGTTTCAGCTTCGGGCACGGCTGTACCGAAGAACTTCACTTCGGACAGACCGGAGTAGGTGGCGTCACCGTAGTTGCTGTTGATCGAGAAGCGCACAAAACGGGCATTCACGTCATTGAGGGCGAGGCTTTGGCCAGGGAAGGGGTCGGTCGTCGGCTGCGTGAGGACGAAGTTGCCCGAGCTGGAGAAGTTGACGCCATCGGTGGAGACGCTGACGCCCAGATCCTTCGTGGAGCGACCATCACCGCAGCAGCCGGGGCCGTAGTTCCAGACTGTGCTGCTGCCCACCTTGAACAGGGAGCCCAGGTCAAAGGTGACGGTGCCGGTGGTCACGCCATCAAGCAGCCACTTGTTTTCCCAGGCACCGGTGTGGTCGGTGCCAACCAGGCCGTTGCCGTTGATCAGGTTGTTGACGTTGTAGGTGAAGAAGGTCGAGGAGGCGGTGACGCTGGACACCGCGATTTCAGCGGCTTGAGCGGAAGTGAGGGCGATTGCCGCCAGGGCTACGGCCGACAGGCGCTTGACAAAACGGGACATTGCTTACTCCTGATGAGTGTTTTGGAACGAAACACGAAAGCATCCGTGAAACTTTTCACACGGAACTCCGAGCTTGAATGTAGGACACGAGGTTGCGAAAAGCACTCCCTATAACTGGGGAGGTTGTCAATTTTGGCCATCACATGTCTGACTTCTGCATGGGCGGCTTGAGCTGATGCCTGCGTCATTTCTGCGGTGGAAACAGGCATATTGAATGCACCTGAATGGTGCGAAAAAATGGGTGGGTTTCAATATGGGTAAATGCCCCTGTATGCCCAAGATCCCCTGCAGGGATTCCCATGGATATTTGAAATGAAGTTCATTGCCATTCGGGGCCATTGATTGGCCAAATTGACCGGGCTGATCCAGCGGGGCATTTGATCGGACCATACTGTCGAACGAGAATCCTCACCCTGTTTTGTGAGAAGTCTCTCGATGTCTGACCGTATTTCGCGGGGACAGTGGGAATCCAGGGGGGCTCGCATCAAGTTCAGGTCTCGGGTGGACGACATTTCTCGCATGCTGAGCGCATTGATCTTTGACCGGGACTGGAAGCAGCGGCTTCGCTTCAAGCGCGCCTTGATGTCGGGTTTGGGATATGTGGCCGTGGCCGTGTTGCTCGTGGTGGCAGGCGTCAGGCATCAGGTTCCTGAAAAAATGGCCCTGGTGCTGGCGGCGAGCATGGGTTTGAGCGCTCTTTCTCTGGTGATATTTATTCGAAGCGGTTTAAATAAATCGTGCCAGGACCCGTCCTTGAGCATGCCGCAAATGATGCTGGCCATGACCTACGCCGCCTGGGTTTATTCACTCGGGGGTTACGCGCGTGACGGTGTTCTGCTGGTCACCTGCCCCTTGCTGGCCTATGGATTCCACTATCTCCGGGCTCGGCAAATCAGGTTGGTCGGCCTGTATGCCCTGATTGCACTGGGTGGCGCGATGGCCTACCTGGTGGTGGGGCAGCCAGCGCACTACGACATGGGCAAGGAACTCCTGCGCTTCATGGTGCTCGCGCTCATCGTCTTCCTGACCTGGCAGTCCGCAAAGGATCAGGGCGGTGAGGACGGGAGCTGGTCTGAGTGGCTGGCCACCTGGGTCCTGACGAACGACCCCAAGCAAAGGGTGCGGCTGCAGCGCTTCCTGGTTGCAGCAACGAACTTTGCGATTTGCACCGTGGTCTTGTTGTATGCCGTCAGTACGGGGGCCGTCGATCGGCAGGCGGGGGCGATGCTCAGCGTGTACATGACGACGCAAAGCGTGCTGTTTTATGTGCTGCTGCGCAGTGGGCTGAATTTGCGTTTTCCCGATCCGGCCTTGACCCTGCCGCAGATCATCGTGGCGATCACCTGTGTGGTGGGCGCCTACGCGATTCTTCGTGAGTCGCGGGGCGCCGCCTTGATGCTGCTGGTCATGGTGCTGGTGTTCGGCATGTTCAACTTGACGGCGCGTCAGGCGCGTGCGGCCTCGTTTTTTGCCTTGCTGCTTCAGGGAGCGGTGATGTGGGGCCTGGTCTCATGGCAGCCGCAGTTTTACGCGCCACGGCAGGAGCTGGTTCATTTCCTCTTTGCCTGCACGACGCTGCCCACCATCTCCTTGCTTTCCGGCCAGTTGAGTGACTTGCGAGACCGGCTGCGGCAACGCAAGGATGAACTGGCGGCGGCGCTTGAACACATTCAGACGCTGGCGACGCGTGATGTGCTGACGGGGCTCTACAACCGCCGTCACATGATGGAGGTGCTGGCCCAGCAAGCCAAATCCGCAGATGGGTCGGGGCGGGTCTTCAGCCTGGCGATCATTGACCTGGACTTGTTCAAATCGATCAACGACACCCATGGCCACCTGGTGGGAGACGAGGTGTTGCGCAACTTCGCCCAGCTGGTGCAGAGCCAGGTTGGGGCTTCAGATCTGTTTGCGCGTTGGGGTGGCGAGGAGTTCTTGTTGATGCTGTCCGATTGCCATGAACAGCATGCTCAAACCTGCCTGCAGCGGATTCACCTGGCCGTCCGGAACGCAACGCTCAGCGAGACCCTGCCCGAGCTCAAGATCAGCTTTTCTGCCGGCTTGACGCAGCGCGTCTGTGGTGAGCGGGTCGAGCTTGCCATGGAGCGCGCCGATCAGGCGCTGTATCGCGCCAAGCGGTCAGGGCGGGACAGAACCGTCGTCGCTTCAAGTTGAGCATGGGCCGGGCCCCGGGATGCTCAGTGGGGACAGGCGTGCTTGGCTCATGGGGTCTGCAGGTCTTCAGCGGCCTGCGATTTCTGGCTGCTCAGGCTCTGGTCACGCCACGCCTGCGGGGTCATGCCTGTCCAGCACTTGAACGCCCGGTGAAAGCAGGTGACGGACGAGAAGCCCAATTCACCGGCGATCTGTTTGAGTGAAACGCCCGCGTTGGCCAGCCGGTGCTCGGCCATGAGCTGGCGGCACTCCTTGACCAGCTCGGTGTGGCTGGTGCCTCGGCACGCCAGGTGCCTGCGCAGGCTGCGTTTGCTGGTGCCCAGTTGCACGGCGACATCGTCCATCGTCGGCGCATTGGGAAAGGCGTTGATCAGCACGTTCTTGACCCGCTGGATCATGTCCACATGCCTTTGTGCGGTGCTCAGGCTCAACTCGGCCTTGGTCCTGAGCTCCAGATAACTGACGCGGTCGTGCCAGGGAAGCGGTTGATCCAGGACCTCACGGTTGAAGATGATGGCGTTCTCGGGCGCGTTGAAATCGATGCCGGCGTCAAAGTACTCGCAGTACCTGCTCTGGTAGGAGGGGGCTGGGTGGGTGAAGTGAACCTTGGCCACCTTGATCGAGTTGGCACTGCCATAGCGCAACATCTGCATCATGGCGACGGCGATGAACTCGGCCCTGAACACGGCAGAGGGCCCTTTGTCGATGATGGGGGTGATGGTGAGCCTGGCGCTGCCATTCGTTTCGTGGAGCGCGATTTCCGGGCGAGCCAGCAGCAGGGCGCCAAAGCGCATGATGTCTTTCAGGCCCTGGCGCAGATTGGGCATGTGCATTGCCAACATGGGGTGCACGCCATACCTTTGATTGGCCAGGCTGGTCCCGGCCGCAAAGCCCAGGGCGGGTGACTGCGTGTGCGCCAGGGCGGCTTGAATCATGCGGTCATACAAGCTGACGGGCACCCAGTCCGCGTCGTCAAAGTGTTCGAGGGACTCGATCCCGCATGCGTTCAGAACCGCTTTGGATGCGTAGCCTTCCATGTCCAGGGTGGTTGCCAGGACGCGAAGGTGGAGGGGAGAGGTCAACATGATGCGCGCCAATGCAAAGAGCTGTTTGCAGGGGCTGGACCGCTTGGGCGCATCGGCCTGTCGCGGTCAATCTAACAGATCCCCTGCAATGGTTGGGCGCATTCTGCTGTCTGCTGACCGGAAAATCAGCCCCTGCCGCCCAGGGTTTTCACCCGCTTTAGGCACTCGGGTGAATATTTGGCCGCTACGGTCAATGGGAGCAACCGCACCAGGCGGTGTGACAGGGCTTAGCCATCGACATGTCCTGGATTGTTCGTCGGCGTAGGCGCGTATCCCTGTTCAGTGCTTATGCCGGGGAATACCTGCGCCTCTTTATTGGTACCTCTTCGACCACCAGTTCGTGATTTCCGGTGTTGTGTTTTTCCAATAGAGGTAAACAACGATCCCCTGAACGAGGGGGTATCAGCTACGCTGGGGCCTTGCGTGAGCGGTTTGGTCATTTCGGACAGGTGTCTAACGCAACTCAATGGCGCACCAGCCAAACCCTCCATTGGTTCGAACCTGTCCTTCAACCATTGAATGGAGAAATCGATGAAGAAACTCCCACAACAGCGGTGCCTTGTTGCGCTCCTGTGTGCCATGGGATTGGGGTCCTGGGCAAACTCGTCTTTTGCTGACGTTCAATACAAGTTCAGCGGCTTCGGCACTTTGGGGGCCGTCAAGACAAGCAACGATGAAACCGAGTTTCGTCAGAACGTCGATCAATACCGTGGGGCAACCAAGCGAGTGGACCTCGGCGTGGACTCGCGTGTGGCCGTTCAAGGCTCTGCGATTTTCAGCAATGGCGTGACCATGACGGCCCAGGTCCTGGGGCAACGTCGAGAGGACTCCGATTTTGATGCAGGCTTCGAGTGGGCGTTTCTGCAATATACCGGTATCGATGGCCTGGATTTGAAGGCAGGGCGGGTGGTGTTGCCAGCTTTCCTGATGTCTGATTCTCGCCTCGTCGGCTTTTCCATGCCCTGGGTTCGTGTGCCCTCGCTGGTCTACGCCATGATGCCGCTGTCGCACGTGGACGGGGTGCAAGCCACATATCGCCAATCGATTGGCCCCGCTGTTGCCTCTGTTCAATTGACTCGCGGTGATGCAAACGGCACGACGTCCACGACAAACGCTGTTCCGTTAGGAGGAGGGCTCACCGTGTACGGGCCGACGGTCGGTCAGACCGAGAGCAGTCGAATCGTTGGACTCAATGCCGCGCTGGAATGGGGTGACTTCACGGTCCGAATCTCTCAGATCAAAGACAATGTCAATCTGCAGTCGATCCAGAATATCCCTGCGGTGCCTGCCTTCAGTATTCCTGCCATGCAGGTTGCAGCGCCGCCGTTGAATTTCAAGGACACGTTCCAGGAGCTTGGGCTGCAATATGACAACGGATCGTTGGTTGTGATGGCCGAGTATGTCAAGCGCAGCACCAAAGACCAAAAGGTGCAGGATGCCAAGGCTTGGTATGTCGGCGGCGGATACCGCTTTGGCTCGGTTTTGCCCTATGTGCTGGTGAGTCAATACAAGGAGACTTTTTCGTTGTCCTCGAGTGGAATCCCACCCAAAGCAAAGGGCAATGCGCTGGGCATGCGCTACGACTTTGCCAATAACCTGGCACTGAAGGCGGAATTTGCCCAGTACAAGAACAACTCGCTCTACAACTTCACCGATTCTGCGTCACCTGGTGTGGCTGATAAAAAGATCAATGTAATGAGCGTGGCGCTCGACTTTATTTTCTGAATTGAGGAGAAGCGCATGAATTCAAAATTGACGAATCTGTGTGCCGCTTTCATCCTCAGCGGGTTGTCGATTTCGGCATTCGCGGATATTGCGGTGATTTGCGGGCCTTCGGCCGATCCTGTCAACAAGGATCAATTGACCAACCTTTATCTGGGGCGCAGTTTCGAGCGCAAGCTGGTCGATCTGCCAGAAGGGGCGCCTTTGCGTGACCAGTTCTACAAGAAACTGGTGGACCGTGAACCGACTCAGGTAAAGGCGGTGTGGGCGCGCGTGGTGTTCACGGGGAAAGGGCAAGCACCGTTGATGCTGCCTGATGCCGATGCAGTCAAAAAGGCGGTAACTACGGATCCGAAAGCCGTGGGTTACATCGACAAGAGTCAGGTCGATGGCACCGTCAAGGTTTTGATGACGCTGAACTGACCGAATTTCGTATTTGAGTTTTCCGGCCCTGTCCGGTTTGGTCGGGCCAGGTGTGACGCAGTTCACGCCTGGCCCGATTTGCATTTGCGCCAGGCAAAACGCTCGTCGAATAGCCTGCTGCGCACCCCTCTTATCCGGCTAAAGATTTCCAGGTGGTCGCGAAGAATGCTCATCAAGCAGCAGTCCTTTACACACCATGTCCGACCAAGGTTCCCAAGACAAGCAGTTACCAGCCTCGGCGCGAAAGCTTCAGAAAGCGCGCGAAGAGGGCCAGGTTGTCCGCTCCAAGGACCTGGGTCACTTCCTGGTGATCCTGGCGGCCACCGGCGTGCTGATGGGCCTGACGCCTGTCTGGATGGACAAGATGCAGACGCTGTTGCACGCCGGCTTGCGCTTTGATGCCCGCTCGGTGGCCAACAACGACGTGATGATGGAGCGCCTGAGCCAATGGACGGTCGAGGCGCTGATGGTGGTCGTGCCCTTCAGCCTGAGCATTGGTCTGGCCTCGGCGGCGGCCTCGGTGATGGCGGGCGGCTGGGTGATGTCCTTCAAGGTGATTTCCCCGAATTTCGGCAAGCTCAACCCGATCGCCGGCATCGGCAACCTGTTTTCCAAGCAGCAGATGATCGACGCGCTCAAGGCCTCGGCCCTGGGCCTGATCCTGGGTGCGGCGGGTGCCACCTTTCTGTACAAGGCCTGGCCCAGTCTGGTGGGCTTGCTGTCGCAGCCGCTGCCTGCGGCCATCCACGATCTGGGCATCACCCTGGGCGAGGTGCTGGGCTCGATGCTGCTGGTGATCGCGGCGTTTGCCATCATCGACTGGCCCCTGCAGCGCTTCCTCTTTGCCGAGAAGATGAAGATGAGCCACCAGGAAGCCAAGGAAGAGTACAAGCAGCAAGAGGGCAGTGGCGAGGTCAAGGCCAAGATCAAGCAGAAGATGCGTGAAATGGCCCGCAAGCGCATGCTGGCCGCCGTGCCCACGGCTGATCTGGTTGTCATGAACCCGACCCACTATGCCGTGGCGCTCAAGTACGACGAGGCCTCGATGGGCGCCCCCCGCGTGGTGGCCAAGGGCCTGGATCTGCTGGCCTTGCGCATCCGCGATCTGGCCACCGAAAACCGTGTACCTGTGCTGGAGGCGCCACCTCTGGCACGTGCGCTTTATGCGAACACCGAAGTGGACCAGGAAGTGCCCGTGGCGCTCTACAGCGCCGTGGCCCAGGTGATGGCCTATGTGTTCCAGCTGCGCAATGCGCTGACGGGCCGCTCGCCCTTGCCGGGCAACCTGCCGGATCTCGATGTGCCCGCCGAGCTGGACCCCCAGCAATCGGCGAAGTTGAAGGCCAGGCTCGAACAAGAAGACTCGGAGATTGACGCATGAACCCGTTTTTGCAAAAGCTCCAGGCCGCCCTCGGTGGCCAGCACAAGAACCTGCAGGTGATGGCCGCCCCGCTGGTGGTGGTGTGCGTGCTGGCCCTGATGGTGCTGCCGCTGCCGGCCTTCATGCTCGACGTGTTCTTCACCTTCAACATCGCCACCGCGCTGATGGTGATGATGGTGGCGGCCACCATGCTGCGCCCACTGGACTTCGCGGCCTTCCCCTCGGTGCTGCTGCTGACCACCTTGTTGCGGCTGTCGCTGAACGTGGCGTCCACCCGGGTCGTGCTGTTGCAAGGCCACACGGGCACGGGCGCCGCCGGCCATGTGATCGAGTCGTTCGGCCACTTCCTGATCGGCGGCAACTTCGCGGTCGGTCTGATCGTGTTCGCGATCCTGGTGGTGATCAACTTCGTGGTGATCACCAAGGGCTCGGAGCGTATCGCTGAAGTCAGTGCACGCTTCACCCTGGATGCCATGCCCGGCAAGCAGATGGCGATCGACGCCGACCTGAACGCCGGCCTGATCGACGAGAAGGAAGCCAAGCGCCGCCGCCTGGAAGTGGGCGAAGAAGCCGAGTTCCACGGCTCCATGGACGGTGCCTCGAAGTTCGTGCGTGGCGATGCGGTTGCCGGCATCCTGATCCTGTTCATCAACGTGATCGGCGGCTTCGTGATCGGTGTGGTGCAGCACGGCATGTCGCCGGGCGATGCGGCCAGCTCCTACGTGCTGCTGGCGGTCGGTGACGCGCTGGTGGCGCAGATCCCCGGCCTGTTGATCTCGGTGGCAGCGGCCATGGTGGTGTCACGCGTCGGCAAGGACAAGGACGTGGGCGCCCAGATCATGGGCCAGATGTTCGAGAACCCCAAGGTCATCGGCGTGGCCGGCGGCATCCTGGGGCTGCTGGGCGTGATTCCCGGCATGCCGTCCTTCGTTTTCCTGCCCATCGGCGGGGGCCTGGGCTGGTGGGCCTGGAAGATGGCCGAGAAGCAGGAGGCCGAGCGCAATGCGCCCAAGCCGGTCGAAAAACCTGCGACGGAAGTGGCCAACCCGAATGGCGAGGCCACCTGGGAAGACCTGCAACCCGTGGACACCCTGGGCCTGGAAGTGGGCTACCGCCTGATCCAGCTGGTGGACAAGGAGCGCGGTGGCGACCTGCTGACCCGGATCAAGGGCGTTCGCCGCAAGTTCGCGCAAGAAGTCGGCTTTTTGCCGCCATCTGTGCACATCAAGGACAACCTGGAGCTCAAGCCCAGCTTCTACCGCATCACCCTGCGTGGCGCCGTGGTGGGCGAGGGCGAGGTCTTCCCCAACATGCTCATGGCCATCAACCCAGGCCACGTGGTCAACCAGATCGCCGGCACCGCTGCCGTGGACCCCGCTTTTGGCCTGCCTGCGGTGTGGGTGGAAGAACGCCAACGGGATGCCGCGCAAATGGCCGGCTACACGGTCGTTGATCCCTCGACCGTGGTGGCCACCCATCTTTCACACTTGATGCAACTCCATGCAGCCAAGTTGCTGGGACGAGTCGAGACCCAACAACTGGTAGAGCATGTGACGAAACTGGCCCCCAAACTCATCGAAGACGTGGTCCCCAAGATGGTCGGCATCTCCACCCTGCAAAAAGTGCTGCAGCTCCTGCTCGAAGAAGGCGTGCATATCCGCGATATGCGCTCGATCATCGAGACGATCGCCGAGCACGCTGCTTCCAGCCCCAATGTGGTGAACGACCCGGCCGAGCTGGCCCGCCGCATCCGCATCGGCCTGGCCCCAGCCATCGTGCAGCAGATCTACGGCCCGGTGCGCGAACTCGATGTGATCGCCATCGACCCCGATCTGGAACGCCTGCTGACACAGGCCCTGACATCGCCCAGTGGCCCCATGCTCGATCCGGGCGTGGCCGACCACCTGACCCGCCAGGCCTCCGAGGCCACGCAGCGTCAGGAAAACATGGGCCACCCCGCCTGCCTGTTGGTGCCGGACATCATCCGCCCCTCCGTGGCACGCCTACTCAAACGCGCCGCACCTCGTCTCAAGGTGCTGGGACACAGCGAGATTCCTGAGACTCACTCGATTCGCATCGGTACCCTGATCGGAGGCCACGCATGAACGTCAAACGCTTCACTGGACGCAACAGCCGCGAGGCCATGCAAAAGGTCAAGGCCGCCTTTGGCAACGATGCCGTCGTGCTGTCGACCAAGCCCGCAGCCGAAGGCGGCATCGAGATCCTGGCGATGGCCGCAGACAGCGTGCCGGCCATGGACCACTATGCGGTCGAGAAGGATGCACCCGAGCTGGCTCCCCGCGAGTCTCGTTCAGACGCCCGTAGCGAGTCCCGCGGCGAATCCCGCGGCGATTCGCGCACCGAACCCCGCGACGAAGCCGTCAGCGCGCAGCCCCGCAAGGCGGTTGGCAAGCAGGCCAAGGAAACCATGGCCAATCTGGCCAGCACCGTGCAGGACGACGTCAAGCAACTGGCCATGAGCACCTTGTCCTTCCAGGACTATGTGCGTGAACGCATGCTCAAGCGCCGCCAGGCTGCCATGCAGGCCCGCACCGAGCCGGCCATGGCCCTGCCGCCCGAAGAACAACTGAACCAGCGCTTTGCCCAGCCCAAGCCGCAACGCCCCGCCGTGTCCACCTCGGTGGACCTGACGGGCGAAGCCATGCGTGGCCGCTCTGCGCCGGCCGCTGACGAGATGGACCAGTGGGAGCAGCCCGTGCGCCAGGCCCCCGTGGCCCAGCCCCGCCAGCCCGCGCCTGCCGCCCGTCCGCAAGCTGTGCAGCAAGCCAAGCCCGCTGCCCAGGTGGTGCCGCTGCGCAGCGAGCACGCCGACCTGACCATGGACAAGGTCACGCCCGCTCGTGACGCCGTCCGCGTGGCCCAACCCGATGCCGCCACCCTGTCCGCCCTGAAGGCTGCGCAAGAGGCCAACGCCTCCATGCTGGGTGAGCTGCGTGCCATGCGCGAGATGATGAAGGAGCGTTTCGAAACGATGGCCTTCATCGAGAAGCTGGGCCGCACACCTGCCCAGGCTCAACTGGCGCAACGCCTGCTGGACGCCGGTTTCTCGGCCGTGCTGGTGCGCAAGATGCTCGACGCCATGCCCGCCGAAGTGACCAATGGTTCGCACGACGAAGTGCAGTGGGCCACCCAGGTGCTGCAACGCAATGTGAACACGGCCGACCACGAGCTGCCCATCGAAGACCAGGGTGGCGTGTTCGCCCTGATCGGCTCGACCGGTGTGGGCAAGACCACCTCCACCGCCAAGCTGGCCGCCACCTTTGCCGCCAAGCACGGTGCCTCCAACCTGGGCCTGATCACGCTGGATGCCTACCGCGTCGGTGCCCACGAACAGCTGCGCGCCTATGGCCGCATCCTGGGCGTGCCCGTGCACATGGCCCATGACCGCGCCGCGCTGGAAGACCTGCTGGAGCTGTTGTCCAGCAAGAAGCTGATCCTGATCGACACCGCCGGCATGGCCCAGCGCGATGGCCGCACCAAGGAGCTGCTGGACATGCTGGCCCATCCCAGCATCCGAAAACTGCTGGTGATCAACACCGCTGCGCAGGGCGACTCGATTGAGGATGTGATGCATTCGTATCACGCAGAAGCCTGTGCCGGGGTGGTTCTGTCCAAGCTGGATGAGGCCGTGAAGCTCGGTCCGGCACTGGATGCGTTAATTCGTCACAAATTGAAAGTTTTGGGTGTAGCTAATGGCCAACGGGTGCCCGAAGATTGGCATCGTCTGTCGGCCCAAGCCCTGGTGCACCGCGCCCTTCGAGCCAGCCTGAACCCCGCGTACAGGCTCGATCCCAACGAGGTCAGCCTGATGTTCTCGGGGCCGGCGGCCACAGGCCCCCTGTCCAACCCGCGTCACGTCTGATAGCAGCTTGTCACCAACTTAAACCAAGAAGACAGCACCCACATGACCCGTCACGACAGCCATCAGGTCAGCGCAAGCAGTCCCCGCGCCCACCATCCGGTGGACCAGGCCCAGGGGTTGCGGCAGATGTTTGCCTCCCGGGTGTTGCGCTTCGTGCCGGTGGTGGCCAACCCCAGTACCGCCTGCGGTGGCCTCGTGCTGGAGCGCCTGTGTGCGGCTTACGCCAGCTTCAACCTCAAGGTGCTGGTGGTGGACGCGAGTGACCAGGCTCGCCCCCCCGGCGAGCTGGCCGAGTTCGATCTGGCCGAGGGCATCGAAATCCTGTCCGATCAGATCAGCTACATGCCTGCACGTGGTTTGCCCCTGCGTTATGTGGACGCACGCGGCTCGTGCAGCAGCCTGCTGGACGCCATTGCCAACGCGGCCCCGCAAGTCGATGTGGTGCTGGTGCATGCGTCGGCCAGTGCCATCGTGCGCCTGTTCTCGCAGCGTGCCCGCGGCACCAACCTGCGTCCCTTGTTGTTCACCAATGACCTGGCTGAAGGCCTGACGGACGCGTACGCCGCCGTCAAGGTCATCAGCCAGCGCGGCAGCTGGATGGCCTACGACCTGCTCGTGTGCGCCACCGCCCGCAGCCAGCAGGCCCAGCCCGTGGCCGAGCGCCTGGCCCGCTGCGCCGATGATTTCCTGGGCGTGGCCCAGCGTGACTGGCAGTTGTTGGACCCCCGCGAGCCGGCTGCTGCCGACCCGCACCCCCGGTTCATGGAAATGGCAGCCGGCTTGCTGCGAACGGCCCTGCCGCTCGCACTGAGCGACACGGTTTTTGATCACCTGATGTCGCCGGGGGCAGCACTGCCTTCAAGCGCCGCCCCCGTACTCAATTGATTGATGTTCATGGAGCAGAGCATGTACACCGCCAAAGGCCGACTTGAGATCGACGCGATGCTGCGCCAATACAGTCCTCTCGTGCGTCGCCTGGCGCACCAGATGATTGCCAAACTGCCGGCGAACGTCGAGATCGATGACCTGATCCAGGTGGGCATGATCGGCCTGACCGACGCCCTCACGCGTTTTGATGCCGGGCAGGGCGTGCAGTTCGAGACCTTCGCCACCCAGCGTATTCGCGGCGCCATGCTCGACGAGTTGCGCGGCGCCGACTGGCTCAGCCGCGGCACCCGCAAGCAGCAGCGCGACATCGAAGGGGCCGTGCACAGGCTGGAGCAGCGTCTGGGCCGCGCACCGCATGAAAGCGAAATCGCCAATGAGATGGGCATGACCCTGGGCGACTACCAGGAGATGCTGGGCAAGGTGCGTGGCACCCAGCTCATCTACCTGGAAGACATGAGTGGCGAAGATGGCGACAATGACTATCTTGATCGCCACGTGACCGACGAGGGCAACGATCCCCTGAGCTTGCTGCAGGACCACCGCATGCGCCATGCGCTGGTCGAGGCCATCAAGAACCTGCCCGAACGAGAGCAGTACGTGATGAGCATGTACTACGAGCAGGACATGAACCTCAAGGAGATCGCAGCTGTGCTGGGCGTGACCGAGTCACGCGTCTGCCAACTGCACAGCCAGTCCATTGCCCGCCTGCGCGTCAAGCTGCGGGAGTGGTAAGCGCCTCGCGCTTTTGAGAGACAGACATGTTGACGATGTTCCGACGCAAGCAAGCGGCACCCGTGCTCACCGAGCCGGTTGCCCAGCCAGCGACCAGCCTGGGCGCTCAACAACTGGCGGAAACACTGGAGCGTGACACCAGTGGCCTGGGGTGCGAGGCGGCGCAACTGCGTGGCAGCCTCGAAGACACTACGGCGGTGGCCAACCACCAGACTGAGACCCTGGCGGGGCTGGTTTCTGCTTTGCAAGACATCGTTCGTTCCCAGGACCAGATCCACGCCGAAACCGTAGGCGGCATGGCCTCCATGCAACTCGCGCGCGAAAGCGTGGCCCATGTGGGCCGTGAAGTCAGCGGCGTGGTCGAGACCTTGCACCAGGTGTCCGACGCCGCCCAGCAGATCGCCCAGGTCGCCTTGCAGACCCGGCTGGTGGCCTTCAACGCCTCGGTCGAAGCCAAGCGCGCTGGCGAAGCCGGCGCCGGTTTTTCTGTGGTGGCCGATGCGGTGAAAGACCTGTCTACCCAGGTCGAATCCATCTCCAAGGCGATCCAGAGCACGATCGGCAAGCTGGATCAGCGCATCCAGTCGCTGGCCAGTGACCTGACCGATCAGACCAATACCGTCTCCACCAACAAGAGTCGCCCTGCCACCTTCCACGAAGCCTTGCATGGCGTGGAAGAGGGTGTGCAGCGCATCAGCGCAGCCGCCGATGCCAGCCGTCAGCTGACGCAAGGCGTGAACGAGCAGATCAGCCTGATGGAAGGCGAGGTCAACAAAGCCCGCAAGGAACTGGCTTCTGCGTTCAAGCGCAGCGATGCGGTCCTGACCGTGTCAGAGCGCCTGATGGAGGTGATCGCCGCGTCGGGCGTGGAAACGTCGGACACGCCCTACATCGATCTGGTCAAGCAGGTGGCCGGCCAGATCTCGGATGCACTCAATGAGGCGCTTGCATCGCGGCGCATCACGCTGGAGCAGCTGTTCGACGAGAACTACCAGCCCATGGCTGGTACGCAGCCTCAACAGCACGCGACCAGGTTCAATGCATTGATGGACGAGGTGCTGCCCCCCATTCAGGAGGCGGCCATCCTGGTCTTGCCCGATGTGGTGTTTTGCATCGCCGCCGATCGCAACGGCTATATCTCGACGCACAACCAGATCTATTGCCACCATCAGCGGCCAGGCGATGTGGTCTGGAACACAGCCAACTCGCGCTGGCGTCGCATCTTCAATGACCGCACTGGTCTGGCCTCGGCGCGTAACACGCGCTCCTTCCTGCTGCAGACCTACCGGCGCGACATGGGCGGCGGCAAGTTCGTGCTGCTCAAGGAAGTAGCGGCCCCGATCACGGTGGCCGGCAAGCACTGGGGTGGCTTGCGGCTGGCCTACCGGTTCTGAGTAAGCGAGGGCTTGATCAGCCGATCCGCCCGAGCAAAAGGTACTCCATGAGCACCTTCTGCACATGCAAGCGGTTCTCTGCCTCGTCCCACACGACGGACTGCGGCCCATCAATCACCTCGGCCTCGACCTCTTCGCCGCGGTGTGCAGGCAGGCAGTGCATGAACAAGGCATCGGGTGCGGCCACGGCCATCATGTCGGCGTCGACGCACCAGTCGGCAAAGGCCTTCTTGCGTTCTTCGTTCTCGGCCTCGAAGCCCATGCTCGTCCACACATCGGTGGTGACGAGGTGCGCGCCGCGGCAGGCGTCCATTGGGTCCTTGAAGACCTTGTAGCAGTCGGTGTTGCTGATGCCGGCGACGGCCGGGTCGATCTCGTAGCCGCTGGGCGTGCTCACGTGCACCGTGAAGCCCAGGATCTCGGCAGCCTGCAGCCAGGTGTTGGCCATGTTGTTGCCGTCGCCCACCCAGGCCACCACCTTGCCCTTGATCGAGCCACGGTGCTCGATGTAGGTGAAGATGTCGGCCAGGATCTGGCAGGGGTGGTATTCGTTGGTCAGGCCGTTGATGACCGGCACCCGCGAGTTGGCCGCGAACTTCACCAGCTTGGACTGCTCGTAAGTGCGGATCATCACGATGTCGACCATGCGCGAGATCACCTTGGCGCTGTCCTCGATCGGTTCGCTGCGGCCCAGCTGGCTGCCGTCGGTGGTCAGGTGCACCACCGAGCCGCCCATCTGGTACATGCCGGCCTCGAAGCTCACGCGCGTGCGGGTGCTGGCCTTCTCGAAGATCATGGCCAGGGTACGGTCCACCAGAGGGGTGTACTTCTCGTAGTTCTTGAAGCGCTTCTTGATGATGGCGGCGCGCTCGAACAGGTAGGCGTACTCCTGCTCGCGAAGGTCTTTGAACTGCAGATAGTGTTTGATGAGACTCATACCGGGCTTCATGCGAATTCAGACGTCAGTTTAAGCAGCGCTTGTTTCAGACAGGAAGGCTTTGACCAGCGGCGCCAGGATGGCAACGATCTCGTCGGCTTCCGCCGCCGTGATGATCAGCGCCGGCAACAGGCGGATGACCTTGTCGGCCGTGATGCTCAGCAGCAGGCCGGCATCCACGGCGCGTTGCAGCAGTACGCCGCAAGGGCGGTCCAGCTCGATGCCGATCATCAGGCCCTGGCCACGGATCTCGGTCACGCCCTTGAGTTCGCCCAGTTCACGCGCCAGGGCGTCATGCAGGTGCTTGCCCACGCGGTCGGCGTGCGCCAGCAACTGGTCTTCTTCCATGATCTTGATGGTCTCGACACCCGCGCGCATGGCCAGCGGGTTGCCCCCGAAGGTGGTGCCATGGTTGCCCGGTTGCAGCACGTTGGCGGCCTTGGGGCCACACACCACCGCACCGATCGGCACGCCGGAGCCCAGGCCCTTGGCCAGGGGCATCACGTCGGGCTGGATGCCCGCCCACTGGTGCGCAAACCACTTGCCGGTGCGGCCCATGCCACATTGCACCTCGTCGAGCATGAGCAGCCAGCCCTTGTCGTCGCACAGCTTGCGCACGGCCTGCAGGTACTCGGTGCGGGCTGCGTTGATGCCGCCTTCACCCTGGATCACCTCCAGGAACACGGCGGTGACGTTCGGGCGGGTGTTGGCGACCTCTTCCAGCGCGGCGATGTCATTGAGCGGCACACGCACAAAGCCTTCGACCAGGGGCTCGAAGCCGGCATGCACCTTGGGGTTGCCGGTGGCCGACAGCGTGGCGATCGAGCGGCCATGGAAGGCCTTTTCATACACGACCACCTCGGCGCGGTCGATGCCCTTGTCGTGGCCGTACTTGCGGGCAATCTTCAGCGCAGCCTCGTTGGCTTCCAGGCCCGAGTTGCAGAAGAAGACGTTGGTCATGCCCGAGCGCTCGACCAGCAAGCGGGCGAGTTCTTCCTGCAGCGGCACCTGGTAGTAGTTGCAGCAGTGGATCATCTTCTCGATCTGATCCTGCAGGGCGGGGACCAGCTTGGGGTGCTTGTGGCCCAGCGTGTTGACGGCGATGCCCGAGAGCGCATCCAGATAACGTCGCCCCTCGGTGTCCCAGACGCGAACGCCTTCGCCATGCGACAGGGCAATGGCTAAGCGGCCGTAGGTGGGCATCACATGGGGCATCGACACGGGAGCAGTCATGGCAACGGGTTCTCAGGTTCAAGGGCGAAAAGAAAAATGGCGCAGCAGGCACTGCGCCAAAGCACATTCTATGTAAAAGGCGCGCAGGCTGGAATCGGGGGGCGGCAGGTGCACCAGCGATTTCCGTGTTCGGGCGTGTGTCAAGCGTGCCCTAGTTCAGGGCGAGGGCTCTTGGCACCAAAGTTGCGTCAATCCACTGGTTTGGCGACAATGGAGGACTGTCACGCATGGAACCGCGCACTGAGGCCGTGTCCATCACCAAGTTGCCAGACCAGGGCTACCCGCTCCAGTCGGCGCTTGTTCCCCGCAGCCGCCAGACACAATCTGTCGCTGCGCCTGTCAATTTACCCATTGCACAGCCCGTCGGAAGCGCTACCGTGTCGGCGACCCCTACATCCTCTCTCCCCACCCCCTCCAAACCGCGCGAGATCTTCATCCAAGGCATCACGAGCCAAGGCCGCCCCTTTCGCCCCAGCGACTGGGCCGAGCGGCTGGCTGGTGCCATGTCCAGTTTCCGGCCAGGCGGCGCGGCGATGGGCAAGATGGCGCACATCGGCTACTCGCCGTATTGCGTGCCCACCAGCATGGGCAATGTGAAGTGCGTGGTCGTCAACGAAGCCCTGCGCGACATCGAACCCATGGCCTGGGACTTCGTCATGAATTTCGCGCGTGACAACGATTTGCAGGTGGTGGAAGCCTGCCTGCTGCCAGATCCGCCTCGTTGAACACAACAGGCGGTGCGTCCAAGCAGAGCGCCCGCCTCACCCTCATGGGGATAGTGTCGCCAGCTCGTCGTCGATGGCCTTTTTCACCTCTACGTAGAAAGCGTCACGGGCTGCCATGGCCTGCTTGTCACGCGCGCCGCCTGCCCAGTTGGCGTTGGACACGATCACCAGCTTGCGTTGGGGATCGATGAAGATGCCTTGGCCAAAAATGCCCCGTGCTGCAAAGCTGCCGTCGTCGTAGGTCCACCACTGGTAACCGTAGCCGCGCCCGGCTTGGCCGATCTCGGTACGTTTGGTGGTGGCTTCGTCCCACCAGCCGTCGGGCACGATGCTCTGGCACTTGGCCTTGGCGCCGTTCAGGATGAACAGGCCCAGGCGGGCGTAGTCACGCGGCGAGGCTTGCACGCAGCATCCGCCAATCTCTTTGCCAGTCTTGCTCAGCAGCCAGGTGGCTTGCTGCTCCATGCCGGCGGGGCCCCACACTTTTTCGGCGAGGTAGGCGGCCAGGGACTTTCCGGTTGCCCGTTGCACCAGGGTGCCCACCAGATTGGTTTCGCCTGTGCTGTAGAGCCAGCGGGTGCCCGCCGGTACCTCGCGGGGCAGCTTGCGCATGTAGCTCACCAGCGCTTCCATGCCGTCTTCGGGCTGGTGCTTGTTGAACTTCGCCACGTCCGAGTTGGGGTCGGCGTAGTCTTCGCTCCACTTGACGCCCGATGTCATGGTCAGCAGTTGCCGCACGCTCACGTCGTCGTAGGCGGAGCCCTTAAGTTCGGGAATGTAGATGCTGACCTTGTCGTCCAGGCTCTTGATGAAACCGTCCTTCACCGCCGCGCCTACCAGCGTGGAGGTGAAGGACTTGGCCACCGAGAAGCTGGTCCAGCGCCCGGTGCCATCAAAGCCCAGTCCATAGTGCTCCAGGCGCAGTTTGCCGTCCTGAACCACCAGCAGGGCGGCACTGCGCTGGCCCGCCATGTAGGCGTCCACGTCGCTCTTGAGCTTGAGCGGTGCCCCCTTGGGCAGGCTTGTGGGCGCGCCACTGGCGGGTACCACGTTCGACTTGGCCAGCAGAGGGATGCGGTCCAGCGCACGGAAGGCCGCGTCGCGCTGAGGGATCGTCCAGAACAGCACATCGCGGTTGGTCGGCATCGTGGCCAGCAGTCCCCGCGTCTCCTTGTCCAGGCTGAACCAGCCGCCCGCGGCGGCGGCCCCCAGAACGACCAGGGTGCTCAGTGCCACTTTCTTCAACGCCATGTATGTTTTCTCTTGTGTGGGGAAAATGCGGCCTTCGGCATGAGGGCTCGGTGAAGCGAGGCCGCTGGGCAGTGGCTGTGTGGGCTCAAGCGCCGCGCCGTATTTCGGCCACCAGCGGCCCGCGACTTCCAGGTGCTGGAAGGGATCGCGTTGGCAGAGGGCTTGCAAATCAGGGTGACGCTGGGCGATCACGATGGCATGCAGTCTAGCGGGACAGTCCTCTGTCGAGATGCCAGAAAAGTCTTAGATTTCGGGCCAGGCTTGGCCAGCGTTGCCCAGATCCATTGCGCCCGCCACACTGGGCAGTGAGGGGTTACCCGGGTTTTGTTGTCTTGAGCTGATCCAGGCCTCGGCGGCGGGTGCTCAAAGTGTCAGGGCAAGGCCTTCACAAAGCCTTTGACTGCGCCGATGTCGAGGCTGAGCAGACGCAAAAAAGCCCGCACGAAGCGGGCTTTTCAGTTTGGGCGAACCCAGATCAGGCGGCGATGGCCTTGATCTTGGCCGACAGGCGGCTCTTGTGGCGAGCGGCCTTGTTCTTGTGGAAGATGCCCTTGTCGGCGATCGAGTCGATCACGCTTTGTGCGGTCTTGAAAGCGTCAGAGGCCTTGGCCTTGTCGCCGGCTTGAACAGCCTTCAGCACGCCCTTGATGGCGGTGCGGAACTTCGAGCGCAGCGCCGAGTTGGCAGCGTTCAGTTTGACGTCTTGACGAGCGCGCTTGCGGCCCGAAGCAATACGGACGGTCTTTTTGGCTTTGGATGCAGATGCCATGATTTTCGAGCCCTGCGAATGCCTGACCTGCCAGTCAAACTGACAGTCAATTCGCACCCAACAGGGCTAAGTTGGTTGGAAAACCAGAGATTATAGCCTGCTTGAGCGGGCCTGCCAAGTCAGAGGCGGGGCACTTCCTATAATGCCCGGATGAGTTTGCTGAAATCCGCGTCCATTGTTTCCCTGCTGACCCTGGCGTCACGTATCACCGGTCTGGTTCGGGAGTTGCTGATCGCGGCGGCTTTTGGCGCCAGCGCCACCACCGACGCCTTCAACGTGGCTTTTCGCATTCCGAATTTGCTGCGCAGGCTGTTCGCAGAAGGGGCGTTCTCGCAAGCCTTTGTGCCCATCCTGGCCGAAAGCCGTGCCAAGAATGGCGACCAGGCCACGCATGACCTGGTCAATGCGGTCGGCACCGTGTTGTTCGGTGTGCTGTCCATTGTGTGCGTGCTGGGCGTGGTTGGCGCGCCTTTCGTGGTCTGGGCCATGGCCTCCGGCCTGAAGGAAAGCGGGGGCTTTGACGCCGCCGTGGTCATGACGCGCTGGATGTTCCCCTACATCGGCTTCATGTCGCTGGTGGCGCTGAGCGCGGGCATCCTCAACACCTGGAGCCGTTTCGCCGTGCCGGCCGTCACGCCGGTGCTGCTCAACCTGTCGGTGATCGGGGCGGCCGTCTTTGTGGCGCCGCTGTTCAAGTCGCATGGCGTCGAGCCGGTGTTTGCGCTGGCGGTGGGCGTGATGATCGGGGGCGCCTTGCAACTGGGCGTGCAGGTGCCAGCCTTGCTCAAGATCGGGATGATTCCCCGCGTCGGCCTGACCTTGGCGGCCTGGCGCAAGGCCCGCGCGCACCCTGGCGTGGGCCGCATCCTGCGCCAGATGGCGCCGGCGGTGCTGGGCGTGTCGGTGTCGCAGGTGTCTTTGCTGGTCAACACGCAGATCGCCTCGCACCTGGGGGCTGGGGCCGTGTCCTGGCTGACCTATGCCGACCGCCTGATGGAGTTCCCCACCGCCATGCTGGGCGTGGCGCTGGGCGTGGTCTTGTTGCCGCAGCTGTCACGTGCGCAGGCCAGCGGTGACGAGGTGCAGTTCTCTGCCTTGCTGGACCGCGGGCTGCGTCTGGTGCTGCTGCTGGCCTTGCCGTGTGCGGTGGCCTTGCTTGTGTTTGCCAAGCCACTGGTGGCGGTGCTCTACCACTACGGCCACTTCAACCCCAATGACGTCAAGCAGACGGTGCTGGCGCTGTCCTGTTATGGCGTGGGCCTGATGGGCCTGATCGGGGTGAAGGTGCTGGCACCAGGCTTTTATGCCACGCAGGACATCAAGACCCCTGTGCGCATCGGGATCGCCGTGCTGGTGATCACGCAGATCTTCAACGCCATCTTCGTGCCGTATCTGGGGCACGCCGGTTTGGCGCTGTCCATCGGCCTGGGCTCACTGGTCAATGCGGGCTGGCTGCTGACCGGGCTGCGCAAGGCCGGGCGTTATCGTCCCTCGCCGGGTTGGGCCGGCTTTGGTTTGAGGGTGGTGGTGGCCACGGCCTTGCTGGGCGTGGGCCTGTGGCTGGCGGCCGAGCACATCGACTGGATCGGTCTGCACGCCCATGTCTTCCTGCGCATCGGGGCGCTGGCGGCCTGCATGGTGGGTGCGGCCGTGGTGTATTTCGGCACCCTGATGGCCTCGGGCCTGAACCTGCGGCAGGCGATCAAGGGCTGAGCTGGCGGGCCTTTGCGCGGCGCCGTTGCGGGCTCAATGTGGGCTCAGATCGACACCTTGAACTGCACGAAGCTGCGGCGAGGCGCCTGGAGCCCGTAGCTTGGCAGGAAAACGGGCCGGTCTCCCTCGATCGACTGGTAGGTGAAGGACAACTCGGCCAAGCCGTCGCGGACCCGGAAGGGGTAGGCCAGGCGCACATCGGTACGCCGTGACACGGGCTGCCAGTCGCGATTGTCGTGCCAGGACATGCCGCCCAGGAACTGGTGGATCAGCGTGAAATCCATGCCACCAGGCAGGTGCTGGAACCAGGCCAGGGTGGTGGCGTGTTCGGGGGGCTGGCGCTCTTGCGTGAGGTTGTAGTACTCGTTTTGCCAGATCAGGTGTTCAAAGCTCTGGTTCAGCCAGACCTCGCCACCGTCGATGGGCCGCCAGCGCAACTGCGCCTCGATGCCAACGAGTTCGAAGCCGGGCGCATTGGTGAAGTCCTTGAGCCGGTTGCCGGAGTACGGCAGCGACACCGTTGTCTCATATTCGCTGTTGCGGATGATGGTGTTCATGCGCTCGCGGTAGGCGCGCACATCCAGGTTGACCTGGCTGGCCGGGAAACGGCCCAGGTAACCGATCTCCTGGCTGTGCAGCCGTTCCGGATCGACGTCGCCGCGGGCTTTCCAGGTTCTGGCCAGCAGCATGCCGTTGAAGTCATAGCGCATGTCGCCGAAGTACTCGAACAAGCTTGGCGAGCGGACCGAATCGGTGATGCCGGCGCGCAAGGTGTGCTCCGGGCTGATGAGCCAGTTCACCATCAGCCGCGGGGCCGCATACTCGCCAGCCAGGCTGTGCTGGCCCAGGAAGAGCCCGCCGTTGAGCAGCCATTGTGGCGTGGCGCGCCACTCCACGGTGCCGAAGAGGCGTTCTTCGTGGAAGCTCTCTGCGCCTGTGGTGGAGAACAGTACCGGCGAGTTGGCCTGCTCCTCCTTGTAGCCCGCGCCGATCACGCTCCGCAGGGTCGGGCTCAGCGTGGCCTTGTATTGCAGTTCGGCGTTGTTGCGGTAGCCGGTGCCGCTGTAGTCGATCATGACAACGGGCAGCGGTGCAAACGGGGCGACGTCCTGCCTCCACTCCTGCGCGTGGTTGGCTGACAGTTGCAGCTCGCCTGATCCAGATAGCTGGCGTCGCCATTGGGCGTTGAGGTAGCTGTCGCGGGAGCGGATGGTTCGCAGCGGGTTCATCACCTCGGTCGCAAAGCCATCGCCGGCGTCCAGGTGGTTGGTGCCTGCCTCGATCAGGATGTCGTCATCCGCACCCGGTTTGATGTCCACGCGCATGTCCAGCAGGCTCAGGTGCCGGTCGTCATGGGCATTCAGGTAACCCTCATCGCGTTGCTCCCCGGCAGAGAGCCGGAAGCTGAGTGGCCCTTGGGTGCCTCCGACTTGAAGCCGGCGATCCTGAATGCCGTTGTTGCCCGTCGTGACGCTCGCTTCAGCCTTGGGCACATCTGCGCTGTGGCGGGTGATGATGTTGATGACGCCGAACATGGCGTTGGCCCCATAGGCGGCGGAGTTGGCGCCACGCAGCACCTCGATGCGCTCGATGTCTTCGAGCATCACATCCATCATGCCCCGATGGGTGTCACCCACGGACAGGGATGAATAGACGGGTCGCCCATCAATGAGCACGAGGTTGCGCGAGCCATAGTCATCCAGTGGGATGTGGTAGGCCGCCACCGGGTTGGCGCCATTCCAACCGCTGGCCATGTAGCCCGGCACCAGTCGCAGCACGTCTGCCAGCGTGCGGCCCCCCGACATGAGGATCGTCTTGCGGTCGATCACCGTCATGGCGCCCGGCGCCTCGTTGAGCGGCTGCTTGAGCCGACTGGCCGTGAGCACGATCGGCACATTGGCGAAATCGTCGTCCTCGGCTGAGGTGGGTATGTCTTGTGCCTGTGCTGTGCCCAAACACGCAAGTGCGAGACAGCCACTTAGAAATTGGGTTGGAAACAATGCGCGAAACATGATCGGGTTGGGTAGATCGGTCGTGAAGCGGGGTCAGTTCAGGTTGCGGATGATCTCCATGGCTTCCTCCACGCGCTCGACAGCGTGGATGGTCAGGCCCTCGATGGGCTTCTTGGGTGCATTGGCCTTGGGCACCACCGCGATCGAGAAGCCCAGCTTGGCGGCTTCTTTCAGCCGGTCCTGGCCACGTGGGGCAGGGCGCACCTCGCCGGCCAGGCCCACTTCACCAAAGGCGATGAAGCCCTTGGGCAAGGGGCGGCCACGCAGGCTGCTCTGGATGGCCAGCAGCACGGCCAGGTCGGCGGCCGGCTCGCTGATGCGCACGCCACCCACGGCGTTCACGAACACGTCCTGATCAAAGCAGGCCATGCCCGCGTGGCGGTGCAGCACCGCCAGCAACATGGCCAGGCGGTCACGCTCCAGGCCCACGCTCAGGCGGCGCGGGCTGGGGCCGCCCGCGTCCACCAAGGCCTGGATCTCGACCAGCAAGGGGCGCGTGCCTTCCAGCGTCACCAGCACGCAGGAGCCGGGCACCGGTTCGCTGTGCGTGGACAGGAAGATGGCGCTGGGGTTGCTCACCCCCTTGAGGCCCTTGTCCGTCATGGCGAACACGCCGATTTCGTTGACCGCGCCAAAGCGGTTCTTGATGGCGCGGATCAGGCGGAAGCTGCTGTGGGTGTCGCCTTCAAAGTAGAGCACCGTGTCCACAATGTGTTCCAGCACGCGCGGGCCGGCCAGCGTGCCGTCCTTGGTGACATGACCCACGAGGATCATCGTGCAGCCGCTGGATTTGGCCACGCGCGTCAGGTGCGCCGCGCATTCACGCACCTGGGCCACCGAGCCGGGCGCCGAGGTGAGCTGATCCGAGAACACGGTCTGGATGGAGTCGATCACGCAGAAGGATGGCTTTTCGGCGTTCAGTGTGGCGATGATGTTTTCCAGCTGGATCTCGGCCTGCACGCGCACGTGGCTGCCATCCAGCCCCAGCCTTTGCGCACGCAGGGCGACCTGGGCGCCGCTTTCTTCGCCCGTGACGTACAGCACGGGCATCTGGCGGGACAAGGCGTCCAGCGCTTGCAGCAGCAAGGTGGATTTGCCGATGCCGGGGTCGCCACCAATCAGCACGACCCCACCGGCCACGATGCCGCCTCCGAGCACGCGGTCAAGTTCCTCCAGGCTGGTGGGGGTGCGTGAGACGTCGGCTGCCTCGATCTCGGACAACGTGGTGACCGGTTGCGCGGCGTTCAGTCCACGAGCCAGCGCCTGCATGCGGTTCTTGCCCGCGGCCTGTTCGGCACGTGTCTCTTCCAGTGTGTTCCAGGCGTTGCAGCTGGGGCATTTGCCCAGCCACTTCGGGCTGATGCCCCCACATTCGCTGCAGGTGTAGACGGTTTTTTCCTTGGCCATGCCGCCATTGTCGGGCATGGCCCGGTCGCCCTCCGCCAGCGATCAGTCCATCATCAGGCCGGCGACTGGCCGCTTTCGGCCTGAATGGCCTTGAAGCGCTGTTCCAGCTCCTGGCGCAACTGGCGGCGCAGCTTGGCTGCGTTGAAGCGGCGCACCTCATCTGGTGTGCCGGGCGTCAGCGGTGTCACGGGCGTGGGCTTGGAGGCGTCGTCCACCGCCACCATCGTGAAGAAGCAGCTCTGGGCGTGCCGCACCACCTGCGTGCGGATGTTCTCGGCGATCACCTTGATGCCGATCTCCATGGACGAGGTGCCCGTGTAGTTGACCGAGGCCAGGAAGGTGACCAGTTCGCCCACGTGGATGGGCTGGCGGAAGGTGACCTGGTCCACGGACAGGGTTACCACATAACAACCGGCATAGCGGCTGGCGCAGGCGTAGGCCACCTGGTCCAGCAACTTGAGGATGGTGCCCCCATGCACATTGCCCGAGAAATTGGCCATGTCCGGTGTCATCAGCACCGTCATGCGCAATTGGTGGCGTTGGTGGTCGATATCCATGTGTCGTTCCGCAGCGATGTCCATTGTTGTGCAAGCAATCAAAAAGCACCAGTCAGACGCAAGTTGTGTGCCGAACTGGTGCCTGATGGCGTATCGCGTGCGCCATTTTGGTGGCTGAAAAAATCAGGGGTAGGGGTGATTGAGCACCTGAACGGGCACGCGGGGCGACACCGCGCACATCAGCTCATAGCCGATGGTGCCGCAGTGGTGGGCCACTTCGTCAATGGACAACTGCGCGGCATGGTCGCCATGGTGCGGCGCGATGCCCCACAAGGTCACCGTGCTGCCCATCTGGGCTTCGGGCAGGTGGCTCAGGTCCACGCACATCATGTCCATGGAGACACGGCCGACCAGGCCGGTGCGTTGCCCATCCACCAGCACGGGGGTGCCGTCCGGTGCGTGCCGTGGGTAGCCGTCTGCATAACCGCAGGCGACCGCGCCGATGCGCATGGGCTTGTCGGCCTTGAAGCGGCTGCCGTAGCCCACGGTGTCGCCGGCTTCCAGGTGCTGGATGCCGATGATCTTCGATTGCAGCGTCATCGCGGGCTTGAGGCCCCAGTGCGTGGCGTCGTGCTCGGGGTAGTCGGGAGCGGCGCCATACAGCATCACGCCGGGGCGCACCCAGTCGCCACGCACGGCAGGGTCGCTGGCGTAACGCAGGGTGCCGGCGCTGTTGCACAGGCTGCGCTCGCCGCTGAGGTCGCCCGCGTGTTGCTGGAACACCGCGAGCTGGTGCGCGATGCCGCGGGGGCTGTCAGCATCCGAAAAATGCGTCATCAGCGAGATCTCGTCCACCTGGGTCAGCGCACTCAGTCGGGCCCAGGCGCTGCGGAAGGCGTGTGGCTTGAAGCCCAGGCGGTTCATGCCCGTGTTCATCTTGAGGAAGACACGGTGTGGCCATTCAGTCTTGTGGGCGGCCAGCCAGTCGATCTGTTCGTCGCAGTGCACCACATGCCACAGGCCCAGGCGCGAACACCATTCCAGGTCGCGGGCGTCGAACACGCCCTCGAGCAGCAGGATGGGGCCGCGCCAGTCGAGCTCGCGCAATTTTTGCGCCTCGGCGATGTCCAGCAGGGCAAAACCATCGGCGGCGCGCAGCCCCTCATAGACGCGCTGGAGCCCATGCCCATAACCGTTGGCCTTGACGACGGCCCAGACGCTGGCGTCGGGGGCGCATTCGCGGGCGCGCTGCAGGTTGTGGTGGAGGGCGTCGAGGTGGATCAGGGCTTCAAGCGGGCGCGGCATGGGTGTCATTTTGCCAGCCTCGCCAAGTCGGGCTTGCCTGGCCCCTGTTTGCGTGGCGGCGAGGCAGGAATCCCGGCGTGCATCGGCAAGCTGTCAGGGCGCCGTGCTATAACCGGCGGCCTTTGATGTGATCAACGAGATTTTGGCGCGGACATGTCTATCAGGCAGGATTTGAATCGACCAGATATGAACCTTCCCGACGACGCTCGCGCATGAAAAAAGGCTTTTTCACGATCATGGCGGCGCAGTTTTTCAGCTCGCTGGCCGACAACGCCTTGCTGGTTGGCGCGATTGAACTGCTGAAAACCAACAACGCGCCCGCCTGGCAGATGCCGTTTCTGGCACCCATGTTCGCGCTGTTCTATGTGGTGCTGGCGCCCTTTGTCGGGGCGTTCGCGGACGCCCTGCCCAAGGGCAAGGTCATGTTCCTGTCCAACAGCATCAAGGTCATCGGTTGCCTGCTGATGCTGTTCGGGTTGCACCCCCTGCTGGCATATGCCGTGGTGGGCCTGGGTGCGGCGGCTTACTCGCCGGCCAAGTACGGCATCCTGACTGAGCTGCTGCCGCCTTCCCAACTGGTGAAGGCCAATGGCTGGATCGAGGGGCTGACGGTGGCCTCCATCATCCTGGGTGTGTTGCTGGGTGGCCAACTGGTTGGCGTCAAGCTCTCATCCATCTTGTTGGGCTTTGATTTCCCGGTGATCGACACAGGGGTGACCCAGCCCTGGCAGGCGGCGGTGTCCTCCATGATCGTGCTGTACATGATCGCGGCCCTGTTCAACCTGCGCATCCCGCGCACGGACGCGGTGCTGCAACCCATGAGCGGCAACCTGATGGAGTTGCTGCGCGACTTCTGGCAGTGCAACTCCCGCCTGTGGAAAGACAAGCTGGGACAGATCTCGCTGGCCAGCACGACCCTGGTTTGGGGCGTGTCGGGCAATATGCGCGTCATCGTGTTCCCCTGGGCGGCCGCTGCGCTGGGCTATTCGACGACGCAGGCCTCTTCGCTGGCCGGGGTGGTGGTGCTGGGCACGGCGGTGAGCGCTGTGGTGGCATCGGTCTCGATGCGGCTGGATCTGGCGACCAAACTCATTCCCCTGGGTGTCCTCATGGGCGTGCTGATGCTGGGCTTGAACGTCATCACCAGCCTGACGATGGCCGTGCCCTTCCTGATCTTGCTGGGCGCCACGGTGGGTTACCTGGTGGTGCCGATGAACGCCTTGCTGCAACACCGCGGCCACAACCTGATGGGGGCTGGGCGCTCGATTGCCGTGCAGAACTTCAACGAGCAGGCCTGCATCCTGGCGCTGGGCGGGCTGTACGCGGGCGCCACGTCCATGGGTTTGTCGGCCTTCGGGGCGATCACGGTGTTTGGCCTGGTGGTGGCCTCGGTCATGGGCCTGGTGGGCCTGTGGCACCGCCGCAATACCATCGTGTACAAGGCCGAGGTTGATCAGTTGATGGCCCTGGCGCGCAGCGACGGGCATCACCACTGATCACGGCTGGCAACACAGATTTACAAAGTCAGGTCGGCCAAAAGGGCCGCTGACCCGTTGAGAGCTCACAAGGAGACTCTCATGAACACCACCTCTCGTTTTGCGACCCTGTCCCGTCTGGCCCTCGTGGCTGGCTTTGTGGCGGCTGCGGCCAATGCCCATGCAGGCGGTGGCGTGTACTGGGCGGTGAACGTCAACGCACCTGTGCAGGGCATGGGTTATGTGTCGACGGCAGTTTCCAACACGCGCTACGGCGTGTATGCGCCGGCGCCCGTGGTGTATGCGCCCGCCCCGGTTGTGTATGCCCCTCCGGCCGTCGTGGTTCAGCCGCGCCCCGTGTATGCGCCAGCACCTGTGGTGGTCTACCAGGAGCCGCGTCGATGTGAGCCTCGTGGCCCTTGGGCCTGGGGCTGGCGTCGCCACCACCATCATCATGACGAAGACCGCTATGCCTGGAACGATGGCCCGCGTGGCGACCAGCGCATGATGGTGCCTCGCGATGGTTACGAGCGTGACGATGGTGA
Source organism: Aquabacterium sp. (assembly GCF_016195855.1). Lineage (GTDB taxonomy): Bacteria > Pseudomonadota > Gammaproteobacteria > Burkholderiales > Burkholderiaceae_C > Aquabacterium. The sequence continues at coordinate 213,701 of NZ_JACPYU010000003.1, read as the reverse complement.
CCGCGGCTGGCGTCGGGGGCGCTGATCGGGTTGACCAGTGTGGGCTCGTGAGCCTCAGCGGCGGCGGTTGTTTGCGCCACCCAGGATCGAGCCCAGCACGCCGCGGATGATCTCTCGGCCCATGGTCGAGCCGATGGTGCGCGCGGCCGATTTGGCCACCGTTTCCAGAATCGAGTCCTTGCGGCCACTGCCTTTGAGCAGCCCGTCGGTGATGTCGCCCAGCCAGCCACCGGTGGTCGCGCCCGCTGCGCCCCTGGCCGCATCGGTGGCGCCGCCCTTCATGGCCTCGGCCGCCTCTTCACGCATGGATTTCGGCTCGCCCTGGCCAGCTTGCGCGCTGGTGGGGGAGGCCGCCGCACGGCCCTTGAGCTTTTCGTAGGCCGAGTCCCGGTCCACGGTCTTTTCGTACACGCCGGCCACCAGCGAATTGGCCAGCAAGGCCTGGCGCTGCTCGGGCATGATCGGGCCGATCTGGCTGCCCGGAGGCAACACGAACACGCGTTCTGTGACGCTGGGGCGCCCCTTGTCGTCCAGCAGGCTGACCAGGGCCTCGCCCACGGCCAACTCGGTGATGGCGGTTTCGATGTCCAGGCCAGGTTTGGCCCGCATGGTTTCTGCGGCAGATTTGACGGCCTTCTGATCCCGTGGCGTGAAGGCGCGCAAGGCGTGTTGCACGCGGTTGCCCAACTGGCCGAGCACGGTGTCGGGCACGTCCAGCGGGTTCTGGGTCACGAAGTAGACGCCCACACCCTTGGAGCGCACCAGGCGCACGACCAGCTCGATGCGCTCGACCAGGGCCGATGGCGCGTCCTTGAACAGCAGGTGGGCCTCGTCAAAGAAGAAGACCAGCTTGGGTTTGTCCAGGTCGCCCACCTCGGGCAGGGTCTCGAACAACTCCGACAGCATCCACAGCAGGAAGGTGGCGTACAGACGGGGCGCGTTCATCAGCTTGTCGGCGGCCAGGATGTTGATGACACCCTTGCCGTCCACGGTCTGCATGAAGTCGCCGATGTTGAGCATGGGCTCGCCAAAGAACTTGTCGCCGCCTTGCTCCTCGATCTGCAGCAGGCCGCGCTGGATGGCGCCCACGCTGGCCGCGCTGATGTTGCCGTACTCGGTGGTGAACTGGCTGGCGTTGTCGCCCACATGCTGGAGCATGGCGCGCAGGTCCTTGAGGTCGAGCAGCAAGAGGCCGTTGTCGTCGGCGATCTTGAACACCAGTTGCAGCACGCCTTGCTGGGTGTCGTTCAGATTGAGCATGCGCGACAGCAGCAGCGGCCCCATGTCCGACACCGTGGCGCGCACCGGGTGGCCTTGCTCGCCGAACACGTCCCACAGCGTGGTGGGGCAGGCCAGCGGTTCGGGCTTGTCCAGGCCGCGTTCAGCCAGGATGCCGGCCAGCTTGGGTGACACGACGCCGGTTTGCGAGATCCCGGTCAGGTCGCCCTTGATGTCGGCCATGAAGACGGGCACCCCCGTTTGGGACAGGCTTTCTGCCAGGGATTGCAGCGTGATCGTCTTGCCGGTACCCGTGGCGCCGGTGATCAGGCCATGGCGGTTGGCCAGGGCCGGCAGCAGGTGGCATTCGGTGTCTTTGTTCCGGGCAAGCAGGATGGGATCAGCCATGGTGGTGGGGCGTCTGAAAGGGTGTCGAGCGGGTGCCGGACGGGTGAAAAACGGACAAGCGGACCATTCTGAGCAGAACCTGATCAGGGTCAACCCGGCCGAAAGGTAAAATCACAGTATCACTCAGCTTTTGCTGAGCATTTTTTGTGCGCGCACCGGACTTGTGCCGGGGCGCGTTCTGTCGTTCAAAAACAGACTATTACCCGGAGCAACTCGCCATGGCCGGTCATTCCAAGTGGGCCAATATCCAACACCGCAAGGGTCGTCAGGACGAAAAACGCGGCAAGGTATGGACCCGCATCACGCGTGAAATCATCGTGGCGGCCCGCGCTGGCGGTGCCGACATCAACATGAACCCGCGTCTGCGCCTGGCCATCGACAAGGCGAAGGCCGCGAACATGCCTGCCGACAACATCAAGCGCAACGTGGACAAGGCCACGGGCAATCTGGATGGGGTCACCTACGAAGAAGTGCGCTACGAGGGCTATGGCATTGGTGGCGCGGCCGTGATCGTGGATTGCATGACCGACAACCGTGTGCGCACGGTGGCCGAAGTGCGCCACGCCTTCAGCAAGCACGGTGGCAACCTGGGCACGGAAGGCTCGGTGGCCTTCCAGTTCAAGCACGTGGGCCAACTGCTGTTTGCGCCCGGCGTGAATGAAGACAAGGTCATGGAAGTGGCCCTGGAGGCCGGTGCCGACGACGTGGTCACCCACGAAGATGGCTCCATCGAAGTACTGAGCTCCCCGGCTGATTTTGAAGCTGTGAAGAACGCCCTCGAAGGCGCTGGCATGAAACCTGAAATGGCTGAAGTGACCATGCGCGCCGAGAACACCATCGAGCTGACGGGCGACGACGCCGCCCGGATGCAGAAACTGCTGGACGTGCTGGAAGACCTGGACGACGTCCAGGACGTGTTCCATAACGCCGAACTGGCGCCGAACTGACGGCCGAACTGAATTGAGCAACACATGAATATTCTTGTCATTGGTTCGGGCGGCCGCGAGCATGCCCTGGCCTGGAAGCTGGCCCAGTCACCCAAGGCCACCAAGGTCTACGTTGCCCCAGGCAATGGCGGCACGGCACGTGATCCGCACCTGGTCAATGTGCCCATCACCGATGTGAAAGCGCTGGCCGACTTCGCCCAGGACAACAAGATCAGCCTGACCGTGGTGGGACCCGAGGCCCCGCTGGCTGCCGGTGTGGTGGACGAGTTCCGCGCGCGTGGCATGCGCATCTTTGGCCCCACCCAAAAGGCCGCCCAGCTGGAAAGCTCCAAGGCATTTGCCAAGGACTTCATGAAGCGCCATGGCATCCCCACGGCGTTTTACGAGACCTTCACCGATGCGGCGGCGGCCCACGCTTTCGTGGACAAGCATGGCGCCCCCATCGTGATCAAGGCCGATGGCCTGGCTGCAGGCAAGGGCGTGGTCGTGGCCATGACGCTGGACGAAGCACACCAGGCCGTGGACTGGATGCTTCCTCAGGACGGTGGGGACAACAAGCTGGGCGTGCAGCACAACGCCGGTGGCGCTCGTGTCGTGATCGAAGAGTTCCTGGAAGGCGAAGAAGCCAGCTTCATCGTGCTGGCCGACGGCAAGAATGTGGCCGTGCTGGCCACCAGCCAGGACCACAAACGCCTGCTGGACGCTGACGCCGGCCCCAACACCGGTGGCATGGGCGCTTATTCGCCTGCCCCGGTGGTGACGCCCAATGTGCACGCCAAGGCCATGCACGAGATCATCAACCCGACCCTGGCCGGCATGGCCAAGGACGGCATCCCCTTCACCGGCTTCCTGTATGCCGGCCTGATGATCGACGCCAACGGCAACCCCAAGACGCTGGAGTTCAACTGCCGCATGGGTGACCCCGAGACCCAGCCCATCATGATGCGCCTCAAGAGCGACCTGATCGACGTCTTCATGGCCGCCACCGACGGCACGCTGGACCAGGTCGAGCTGCAATGGGACCGTCGCTTTGCGCTGGGCGTGGTGATGGCCGCTGGTGGCTACCCGCTGGACCCGAAGAAGGGCGACGTGATCACCGGCCTGCCTGCCGAAGCCGATGACGCCATGGTCTTCCATGCCGGCACGACCATGGGTGATGACGGCCAGGTGCGCACCAGTGGTGGCCGCGTACTGTGTGTGACTGCACTGGGCGAGTCAGCCAAGCTGGCGCAGCAGCGTGCGTATGACTACATGCGCGGCATCCAGTTCGACGGCATGCAGTTCCGTACCGACATCGGCTGGCGTGCCATCAAAGCGCGTTGATCTGGCCTTTAACCATACGCCTTCATGAGCACCACCCCCGCCTTGAACACCGACGCCGTTCGCCAGTACCTGCTGGACCTGCAAGACCGCATCGTGGCCGCCTTCGAAACCGAAGACGGCACGCCCTTCGTGAGGGATGCCTGGGTGCGTGGCCCGCAGGAACGCCTGCAGGGTGATGGCTGTTCGCGGCTGGTGGAAGAGGGCACCGTGCTGGAGCGCGGCGGCTGCAACTTCTCGCACGTGAAGGGCCCGAGCCTGCCGCCTTCGGCCACGCAGCACCGCCCCGAGCTGGCCGGTTGCCCGTTCGAGGCCATGGGCGTGTCGCTGGTCTTCCACCCGCGCAACCCCTACGCGCCCACCGTGCACATGAACGTGCGCATGCTGGCGGCCCACAAGCCCGACGGCTCGGTGGTGGCCTGGTTCGGCGGTGGCATGGACCTCACGCCCTACTACGGCCAGGAAGAGGACGCCCGCCACTTTCACCAGGTCTGCCAGGACGCGCTGGCGCCTTTTGGCGACGACAAGTACCCGCGCTTCAAGAAATGGTGCGACGAGTACTTCTTCCTCAAGCACCGCAACGAGGCGCGCGGCGTGGGCGGCATCTTCTTTGACGACTTCTCCGAACTGGGCTTTGAAGGCGGGTTCGCCATGATCCGCTCGGTGGGTGACGCCTTCACGCAAGCCTATCTGCCCATCCTGCAGCGCCGCCGTGGCCTGCCTTATGGCGAGCGCGAGCGTGACTTCCAGGCCTATCGCCGCGGTCGTTATGTCGAGTTCAACCTGGTGTGGGACCGCGGCACGCTGTTTGGCCTGCAGTCCGGTGGCCGCACCGAAAGCATCCTGATGTCGATGCCGCCCATCGTGAAGTGGCGCTACGACTGGCACCCCGAGCCTGGCAGCGCCGAAGCCCGGCTGTATTCCGACTTCCTGCCCGCGCGGGATTGGGTCTGAGGTCGTTTGTTGACATCGTCTTCTCCAACCCCTGATCGCGCCGCGCGCCGCGTGGGCCTGATGGGGGGTAGTTTCGATCCCGTCCACCGTGCCCATGTCGAGCTGGCAGAAACCGCCTTGCGGCATCTGCACCTGGATGAGGTGCGCTGGATCCCGGTCGGGCAGCCCTGGCAGAAGGCCAGGCAACTGGCCGCACCCAGGCACCGGCTGGCCATGGTGCAGGCGGCCACGGCCCATGAACCGCGTTTTGTGGTCGATGCCATCGAGCTGAACCGGGATGGCCCTTCATACACGCGGGACACGGTGCGGATGCTACAAACCGCATCCACCGAGCCAACTGACTGGTTCCTGATCATTGGCCAGGACCAGTACGCCAATTTCCCGACCTGGCAGGGCTGGCACGAATTGTTGCAAGCGCTGACGCTGGCCGTGGCCTGCAGAGGGCATGATCTGCCTGCTGCGCCCCAGGCGCTGGCGGGGCTTGCGTACCGTGTGGTGGAGCTGCCCATGCCGCCTTTGAATGTCTCTTCGACCGATATCCGCGCCCGGCTTGCCCGTGGCGAAGATCCTTTGACCCTCGCGCCAGAACTGGTGTCCGCACCGGTGGCGCGTTATATTGCAACCCATCAACTCTACGCCCCTGGTGGCGCCCCCCGCTGAATGGACATCCGTAAACTGCAACGCGCCATCGTCGATGGTCTGGAAGATGTCAAGGCCCAAGACATCGTCGTGTTCAACACCGAGCACCTCTCGCCTCTGTTCGAGCGGGTGATCATCGCAACCGGCTCTTCCAACCGTCAGACCAAGGCGCTGTCCTCCAGCGTGCGTCAGGCTGTCAAGGCGGCGGGCTTTCAGGTGATGCGCACCGAGGGCGAAGACAACGGTGAGTGGATCATCGTGGACTGCGCCGCTGCCGTCGTGCACATCATGCAACCGGCGATTCGCCAGTACTACCAGCTCGAAGAGATCTGGGGTGACAAGCCCGTGGCCATCAAGCTCAATGCGGGCAAGGTCGGTCTGGCCAAGGCTTCCGAGCCGGATGAAGACGACGCGCCCGTGAAGCCCAAGAAGGCCGCAGGCAAGACCACCGCTGCCAAGAAGGCCGCCACGACCTCGCCAAGCCGCAAGGTCGCTGCCAAGAAGGCGCCTGCTGCGAAGAAGGCCGCTGGCAAGGCTCCGGCTGCTGCACCGAAGGCACCGGCCAAGAAGGTGGTGGCCAAGAAAGTCGCCGCCAAGAAGGCCGCCAGCACCGTGAAGAAGATCGTGGTGAACGCGCCGGAGGCCAAGAAGGCACCGGCTCGCAAGGTCGCAGTCAAGAAGGTGGCGGCCAAAAAGGCGCCAGCCCGCAAGGTGGCCGTGAAGAAGGTGGCAGCCAAGAAGGCCGCCCCCAAGAAGTCGGCACGTTGATTTCACAGTCGACCTTGTTGCAGTACTGGTAAGGTCGTTGGGCCATGAAGCTCACTGTTGTCACCATTGGCCACCGCCTGCCGGATTGGGCAAACGAGGCGTGCGAGGACTACCTCAAGCGCTTCCCGCCTGACTGGAAGGTGGAGGTCAAGGCCCTCAAGGCCGAGCCGCGTGAAGGCAAGCCTGTGGCGGCCATCATGCAGGCCGAGGCTGTGCGCATGGAGGCGGCGTTGGAGCGCGGCGTGCGCCGGGTCATCCTGGATGAGCGTGGTTCGCGCCTGACCAGCGTGCAACTGGCCGAGCGCACCGAGGCCTGGCTGAACGATGGCCGCGATGTGGCGCTGATCATCGGCGGGGCCGACGGCATCGACCCTCAACTCAAGCAAACAGCGGACGAGGCCATACGCCTGTCCGACATGACCTTGCCGCATGCCCTGGCGCGTGTGCTCCTGCTGGAGCAGCTCTATCGTGCCTGGTCCTTGCGACACAACCATCCTTATCACCGTGCCTGATTTTCTCAAAAGACCGACGCTGCTCAGTGCATGGGTGGCGGTGGTGGTCTGGGTCTTGGCCTATGGTTTGCTCAAGGTGATCAGCCCGGATGGCCTGGACATCGACAGCGCCGAGCAGGTGTATTTTGCGCAGTCCTGGCAACTGGGCTATGGCACCCGTCAGCCACCGCTGTATACGTGGTTGCTCTTGTCGCTCAAACCGGCGCAGGTGTCCTGGGCACTGGCGCTGGAGTTCGGGCGCTACCTGTGCCTGCTGATCTGGCTGGGTGGCGTGCAGGCGCTGGCACGCGCTTGCGGGGCGGACCGTTCGGTTCAGGCCAAGGTCCTGCTGGCGCATCTGGGCTTGCTGCTGGCCATGTGGCGTGTGCATGACAGCCTGACGCACACGGTGCTGGCAGCGGGGATCACGATGTGGGCGTCTGTGGCCGCCGCACGCGCGCTGTCCCGGCCTGCCTGGTGGCCTGTGGTGGGGCTGCTCGCGGCCGTGGCCTGCCTGTCCAAGCTCAACGCGGCGCTGTGGTGCCTGTCCAGCCTGGTCTCCGCGTGGATCATCATCCTGCAGCCTTCGTTGCGTGCACAGCCGGCAGTCGATGGCGCGGGCCATGCGCCGGCACGAACCCACCTGCTGTGGATGCTGCTGGCCTTGCTGGTGTTCAGTGCCGCCATCGCGCCCTATGCCCATTGGTGGCTGACGCAACCCAGTGGCTCGGTCTCGCTGGCGCGTCGGGTCGTGGTGTCCGATGCGCACCTGCCCATGTGGAAGCCCATGGTGCGCGTGGTGCTGGGGGCCTTGGAGTACCTGCTGCTGGCGCCCTTGCTGCTGGCCTTGCTGGCCTGGCGCGTGCAATCGCCGCAAGACAAAGGCAGCACGATGCGCGCCGATGTCGGGCGCTGGCTGGGCTGGCAGACAACCTGTGGCCTGTCCATACTCATTGTCATCATGATGGTGATGAAGGCCTCCCATTTCACGCCCCGCTGGTTGTGGCCGGTGATTCCTGGCACCACCGTCTGGATGTGTGTGAAAGCCTGGCAGATCCTGGATGGCGCCGATCGCCTGGCCGCCTGGCGTGCACGAGCCGTGTGGCTCACCTGGGCTCTGGTGGCCGTGACCATTGGCGCGTCGGCCCTGCGTTGGTGGGTGCCTGAGATCAATGCACAGCGTTGCAAGAGCTGCTGGACAGACCGGCCTGCCGAGCAGGTTTCTGCCGATCTGCACCAACGCTATGGCAGCCAGCCTCTGCGCATCATCACGGGGGACGACCACCTGGCCGGCATCCTGGCTCAGGTGGATGCCCGCGACAGCACCTGGACATCCAATTCGGTGGATTTGCCCCCGCCGGCAGATTTCGTGCGGGATCGCGGGCCTTGCGTGGCGGCCTGGATCACGATGGATCAAGTGCAAGCCATGCCCGACGGGTTGCGTGGCCTGGTGGGTGATGCCGCTGTTGGCGTGCCGCTTGCACAGGCCCGCCTGCCGATGCCGCGTGCGCCTCAGCGCGCGATGTGGCTGCTGTCCATGCCCCTGCCCGAGAGCGTGTGCAACAAGGCTCGGCAGTGACACCGCTCATGCCGTAGGATGTCGGCATGACCTCGCCCGCATTCACCGCCAGCCCCTGGCTTTACCTGGCTTCTCAAAGCCCACGCCGCCGACAACTGCTGGATCAGTTGGGCGTGCGCCATGAGTTGCTCTTGCCTGATCCGGACGAGGACGCCGAATCGCTCGAAACCGAGCGCCCGGGCGAATCCCCTGAGGACTACGTGCAGCGCGTGACGCTGGCCAAGTGGGAGGCGGCCGTGGCGCGCCGCGCGCGTCGCGCGGCCCAGGGGGGCTGGCTTGAGGCCCCGATCCTGTGCGCCGACACCACGGTGGCGCTGGGTAGCGAGATCCTGGGCAAGCCGGGTGACACGGCCCATGCGGCCGAGATGCTCGCCAGGTTGTCGGGGCAGTCGCACAAGGTCTTGACGGCGGTGGTGGTCAATGGCCAGTTGCGCTTGAGCGTGTCGCACGTGCAATGGCGTGTGCTGTCTCCCGACGAGATCTCGCGTTACGTGGCCAGTGGCGAGCCCATGGGCAAAGCCGGTGCCTACGCCATCCAGGGGCGATCGGGTGCGTGGACACAGCACATGGATGGCAGCTACAGCGGCATCATGGGCCTGCCTTTGTTCGAGACGGCCGAGCTGCTCAAGCCCCTGGGCTGGCGCTTTTGATCGAGGGGCCCATGACACAGCCGCAAGGTGCACGTGTTTTGCTGGCGGGGGCCAGTGGCCTGGTGGGGCGGCAAGCCCTGATCCAGCTTCTGGCAGACCCGACGGTGGCCGAAGTGCGCGCCCTGGTGCGGCGAGACATGACGCCGGCAGAGATGCTGGGCCCCTCGCATGCGGCCGTGCCTGGTCTCGACAAATTGCGCATCTGCAAAGCCAATTTCGAGCGACTGGAAGCGCACGCCGACTGGTTCAATGTGGATTGGGTGTTCTGCGCCCTGGGCACGACCATCCGGCAGGCCGGATCGCAAGCCGCTTTCCGCCAGGTTGATTTTGATTACCCCTTGCAGGTGGCGCAGCTGGCCAAGGCGCAGGGTGCCCGTCGCTTCATGCTGGTCAGCGCGCTGGGCGCCAGTGCCCGCTCCAAGGTGTTCTACAGCCGCACCAAAGGCGAGCTGGAAGAAGCCATCAAGGCCATCGGCTTCGAGCACGTCAGCGTGGCCAGGCCATCCTTTCTGGCCGGTGAGCGCACCGAGCATCGCGCTGGTGAGCGCATCGCCTTGAAGCTGGGTTTCCTGATGCCGGCGCGCTACAAGCCCGTGCGCGATGCGCAAGTGGCCGCGGGTTTGCTGGCCTCGGCCAGGGCTGGCCAGCCAGGCTGGCATGTGCTGGACAACATCGCCTTGCGCCGCATGCGGTAAATTGCGGGCATATGCCCAGCTCACAAGACATCCTCATCAACTGGACCCCCCAGGAAACCCGCGTTGCCCTCATCGAAGGAGGCGCCGTGCAGGAGTTGCACGTTGAACGCACCCTGGAGCGCGGCCTGGTTGGCAACATCTACGCCGGCAAGGTCGTGCGCGTGCTGCCCGGCATGCAATCGGCCTTCATCGACATCGGCTTGGAGCGCGCCGCCTTCCTGCACGTGGCCGATCTGCACCGTGAAGACGGGCAGGCCAAGCCCCACCCACGTTCAGGCGAGGTCCAGACACCCATCGAGAAACGCGTGCACGAAGGCCAGACCCTCATGGTCCAGGTCATCAAGGACCCGATCGGCACCAAGGGTGCGCGCCTGTCCACGCAGGTCAGCGTCGCGGGGCGCTTGCTGGTGTTCCTGCCGCAGGACGACCACCTGGGCATCTCGCAGAAGATCGGCTCCCCCGAACTGCGCGACCAGTTGCGCGAACGCATGATGCGGCTGATCGGTGAGGCCGACAACCGCGAGGGCCGCACCCGCTCGGGTGGCTTCATCCTGCGCACCAATGCCGAAGACGCCACCGATGAAGAGCTGGCAGCCGACATTGCCTACCTGCGCAAGACCTGGGCGACGATCCGCGAGCATGGCCTGCGGGCTGCGCCCGGCACCTTGCTGTACCAGGAGCTGAACCTGGCCCAGCGCGTGCTGCGTGATCTGGTCAATGACGAGGTCACCACCATCCGCATCGACTCCCTGATCCAGTTCGATGCACTCAAGTCCTTTGGCGCCGAGTTCACACCATCAGCGGTTGACAAGCTGCACCACTACAAGGGCGAGCGCCCCATCTTCGATCTCTACAACATCGACACCGAGATCGAGCGTGCCTTGGCTCGCCGTGTGGACCTCAAGTCCGGCGGTTACCTGATCGTTGACCAGACAGAAGCCCTGACCACCGTTGACGTCAACACTGGCGGCTATGTGGGCGCGCGCAACTTCGACGACACCATCTTCAAGACCAATCTGGAAGCGGCGCAGGCCATCGCGCGCCAGCTGCGGCTGCGCAACCTGGGCGGCATCATCATCATCGACTTCATCGACATGCTGCGCGAGGACCACCGCGACAACGTGCTCTCGGAGTTCCGCAAGCAACTGGCCAAGGACCGCACCAAGCACACGGTGAGCGGCTTCTCGCCGCTGGGCCTGGTCGAGATGACGCGCAAGCGCACGCGCGAGTCGCTGGCGCACATGCTGTGCGAGCCTTGCCCGACCTGCGAGGGCAGGGGGCAGGTCAAGACGGCGCGCACCGTCTGCTACAACATCCTGCGCGAGATCCTGCGTGAGGCGCGCCAGTTCAACCCCAAGGAGTTCCGCATCGTGGCCAGCGCCACCGTGGTCGAGATGCTGCTCGACGAGGAAAGCCAGCATCTGGCGGGCCTGAGCGACTTCATCGGCAAGCCGGTGTCACTGCAGGCCGAGCCCTCCATGTCGCCCGAACAGTACGACATCGTGCTGCTGTGAAGGCTGGCCGACCAAAGGCAGATTTACATTGCTTGACATCCTGAGGGCAGGGTTCCTGCTGCGGCGGGGGGAACTTCCGCTCAGGACGGGGCACAATCCAGGGTAGTTTGACTCTGCCTGTCTGAGTGACGGAACCCATGCAGCTCCCCGTTTCGCGTCGTTCGGCCCTTGGTGGCCTGTTTGGCGGGCTCGCCCTTTCGTTGACCTTGACGGCGGGCGGCGCACTCTGGCCGCTCAACGCGGCGCATGCCCAGTTTCGCGTCGAGATCTCCGGCGTGGGCGCCACGCAGATCCCGATCGCCATTGGCAAATTCCGCGATGAGGCGCGCTCGCCCCAGCCGGTGTCGGCCATCATCAAGGCTGACCTGGAGCGCAGCGGCCTGTTCAAATCGCTCGATGCCAGTGCCGACAGGCTCGATGAGGTGGGCCGCCCACCGCTGAGCGACTGGCGCAGCAAGGGCGCCGATGCGCTGCTGGCCGGCTCGGTGACACCGCTGGCCGATGGCCGCTTCGACATCCGCTACCACCTGTGGGACGTGCTCAAGGCCCAGGACATGGGCGGGCTCAGCCTGGTCGTGCCCGCGGGTGACCTGCGTCAGGCCGCGCACCGCATCGCCGACGAGGTCTATGAAAAGCTCACCGGCGACAAAGGCGTGTTCGCCACCCGCATCGCCTACGTGAGCAAGGTCGGGCGCCAGCACACGCTGGTGATCGCCGACTCGGACGGCGAGGGCACCCAGGCCGCGCTGACCAGCGCCCAGCCCATCATCTCGCCAGCCTGGTCCCCGGATGGTCGGCAACTGGCCTATGTGTCCTTTGAAGGCGGCAAGGCCGTGGTGGTCGTGCAGGACGTGTCCTCGGGCCGCCGCCGCGTGGTGGCCGGCTTCAAGGGCACCAACAGCGCGCCCGCCTGGTCCCCCGATGGCCGCCAACTGGTCGTCACGCTCAGCCGTGATGGCGGCTCGCAACTCTATGTCATCAATGTCGATGGCGAGGGCCTGCGTCGCCTGACGCAAAGCGCCGCCATTGACACCGAAGCCACCTGGTCGCCCGATGGCGGCACCGTCTTCTTCGTGAGCGACCGTGGGGGTGGCCCGCAGATCTACCGCGTGCCCGCATCAGGCGGCAGCGCCACGCGCGTGACCTTCTCTGGCAGCTACAACATCAGCCCGGCTATCAGCCCGGATGGCCGCTACATGGCCTACATCGGCCAGGTGGATGGGGGCGCTTACCGCGTGCACCTGATGGACCTCTCCGGTGGCAGCGTGAAGGTGCTGACCGACACCCGTGACGATGAAAGCCCCAGCTTTGCGCCCAACAGCAAGCAGATCATCTATGCCTCGCGTGCCCAGGGCCGCGACGTGCTGATGACCACCTCGCTGGACGGCCGCATCAAGGCCAAGTTGACCACCCCTCAAGCCGACGTGCGTGAACCCGTGTGGGGCCCGCAGTTGAACCCTTCCAGGCGTTGAACGCGCCGCCCGCCCTTTCTTCAGATTCAAGGAGCCTCGAATGACCCAAGCTCGCCAGACCTCTCGCCTGTTTGCCCTGTCCCTGATGGCCTCGGCCGCCCTGTTGCTGGGTGGTTGCGGCTCGTCCGTCAAGCTCGATGACAAGGCCGGCAGTGGCGCCGCCCCCATCAGCGACGCGACCCGCCCTGGCGGCAGCGGCTACGGTGCCAACAACAACACCGTGCCCTCCACCAATGTGGCCCCGGTGGTGGTGGCCCCGTCCGACAACGCGGGTGCCGACATCGGCCTGGCACGCGTCATCTATTTCGATTTCGACAGCAATGTCGTCAAGGAAGAATTCCGTGGCGCCATTGAAGGCCACGCCAAGCGCCTGACCGCTGCCAAGGGCAAGAAGGTCGTGATCGAAGGCCACACCGACGAACGCGGTGGCCGCGAGTACAACCTGGCACTGGGCCAGCGTCGTGCCGAAGCCGTGCAGAAGTCGCTGACGCTGCTGGGCGTGTCGGGTGAGCAGATCGAAGCCGTGAGCTTTGGTGAAGAGCGCCCGGCCGTTCAAGGCAGCAACGAAGAGGCGTGGGCCAAGAACCGCCGCGCTGAAATCAAGGACCGTTGATCTTCAAGGGACACGTCATGCGCCTTGCTTCCCCCATGTTTGCCCGCCTGCGCCCCTTGGTGATGGCCATGGCCACCCTGCTGTCTGGCGCGGGGGCCCACGCCGGTCTGTTTGAAGACGACGAAGCGCGCCGTGCCATCCTGGAGGTGCGCATGCAGCGCACCCAGGACACGGAGGCGGCCAACGCCAAGCTGGCGGCCCTGACCGCCCAGGTCGATCAGCTCAAGCGCAGCCTGCTGGACATGAATGCCCAGGTCGAACAGCTGCGCAGTGAACTGGCCAGGCAGCAAGGCACCAACGAGGTGCTGGTGCGCGATGTGTCCGAGCTGCAACGCAAGCAAAAGGACGTGCAGGGCACGCTGGACGAGCGCGTGCGCAAGTTGGAGCCGCAGTCCGTGACGCTGGACGGCAAGACCTTCAAGGTGGACCCGGACGAAAAGCGCCTGTTTGACGAGTCCCTGGCGCGCTTGCGTGCCGCAGACTTTGCGGGCGGTGCGGCCGGCCTCAACGGCCTGGTGCAGCGCTTCCCGACCACCGGCTACCGCGAGTCGGCCCTGTACTGGCTGGGCAATGCCCAATATGGCCTGCGTGACTACAAGGAGGCCATCAGCGCCTTCAAGCAGTTGCTGGACCGTGCGCCTGAGCATGTGCGTGCGCCTGAAGCGCTGCTGTCGATTGCCAACTGCTATGGTGAACTCAAGGACACCGCGAACACGCGCAAGACGCTGGAGCAGTTGATCAAGCAGTACCCGCAGACCGAGGCCGCACAGGCTGCACGTGACCGCTTGCTCACCATGCCCGCTGCGCCCGCTGACAAGAAGCGCAAGGCCCATTGAGCCCCGTTGGTGACTGAGCCGTTCGTGACCTCATCCCCTGATGATCTGCTGGCCGCCGCCAGCCAGCCCGATCCTGACCGACGTTTTGGTGGCCTGCGCCGCCTGCATGGCGTGTCGGGCTACGAGCGCCTGCGTGCCGCCCGCATTGCGGTGATCGGCGTGGGCGGTGTCGGCTCCTGGACAGCCGAGGCCCTGGCGCGCAGTGGCGTGGCCCAGCTCACCTTGATCGACCTGGACAACATCGCCGAGTCCAACGTCAACCGCCAGGTGCATGCCCTGGAAACCACCTTCGGGCAGGCCAAGGTGCTGGCCCTCAAGGACCGCATCGCGCTCATTCACCCGGGCTGCGTGGTCAAGGCCATTGAAGAGTTTGTGGACGAGGCCAATGTGGCTGACTTGCTCAAGGCGCAGGACATCGATGGTGTGATCGATTGCTGTGACCAGGTGCGTGCCAAGGCGGCCATCGCAGCATGGGCGCAGCAACACGGCAGGCCCGTGGTGGCGGTGGGCGCCGCAGGCGGCAAGACCCGTCCCCAGCTGGTGGAGGTGGCCGACTTGTCCGAGGTGACCCACGACCCCTTGCTGGCCAGCCTGCGCCAACGCTGGCGCCAGCGCCACGGTGGGGCGCGCAAGGGCAAGATGGGTTTGTCATGCGTGTTCTCGCGCGAGGCGGTGTTGCCACCCCAAGACAGCTGCGACACAGCTGATGCGCCGCAAGGCGATGGCTCGCTGAACTGCGCAGGCTATGGCTCCAGCGTCACTGTCACGGCCACCTTCGGCATGGTGGCGGCCGCGCAAATGATCGAAGCCTTGCTCACGGCCTGAAGCAGCAAAAATCTGTGTTATAGTCGCAGGCTTTTCGGGGGTCGGTAGCTCAGTCGGTAGAGCAGCGGACTTTTAATCCGTTGGTCGCGAGTTCGAGTCTCGCCCGACCCACCAAAAAATTTTTCAAAGACTTCGGTTAGTCACAAAAACTGTGTATATAATCTAAGTCTTCGCTAGATAACCACTTCTAGCGGTCTTCGCAAGAAGATACCAGGTGCGGGCTCCTAGCTCAGTTGGTAGAGCAGCGGACTCTTAATCCGTTGGTCGACAGTTCGAATCTGTCGGGGCCCACCAAAATTTGAGGGATCAGTTCTAACGAGCTGGTCCCTTTTTACTTTTTGCGCGCCTGAAAAGGCCTTATAGCCGTTTCAGCTTCTCTTCAGGCTCACGCCGCACCGGTTCGTGTGCACTATTACGCGCTTTGCGACCCGAATTCGCGCCAAACATGGCCTTAGCCTCTTGCTGCCACCGTTGGTGCTGCGCACAATGATTCTGCAGATCTTGCAAATTCGGTCACCCCGATTCGGCCGGCAGCGCAAGACCCTGTAGATCGCATCAGGTGTGGTTGGTAGCGCCTCCTGATGTCAGTTGTGCAGATGCGCTACCCGGACAACAGGAGAGGTCGCCCATGCACATCACCCAGCAGACGCTCATGGAGCAGTTGCGCATCGTCGACTTCGAAATCGACCAGCGCAAATCGCTGTTGTCGTTCACGGAAGAAGACGTCACCGCCTTGCTCAGCGTGCGGGCGCTCATCGATCGTCGCTCCCATCAGTTGGTGGCCGACTTCTACAAGCAGCAGATGGAAATCCCGGAAGTCATGCTGCTGATCGGCGATGCCGACACCTTGCAACGCATGCAGGTGGCACAGCGTCGCTACATCCTGGATCTGTTTTGCGGTGTGTACGACGCCGAATACGTCAACAACCGATTGCACATCGGGCTGGGGCACAAGCGCATCGGCGTGGACCCCAAACTCTACCTGGCTTCCGTGCACACGCTGCGCGAGATGCTGGTGCAGACCATCTCCAGCGAAGTGCCCGATTCGCCGAACCGGCGCGCGGTGATCAGCGCGCTGGACAAGCTGTTCTTCTTCGACATGACCCTGGTCTTCGACATCTACATCCGCAGCATGATGCAGGAGATCGAGTCGTCCAAGACGCGGCTGGAGTTGTACGCGCAAAGCCTGGAGAAGAAGGTGTGTGAGCGCACCCAGCAGCTGCAGGATCTGTCTCGCACAGACCCGCTCACGCGCTTGTTCAACCGCCGGCATCTGGACGAGGCGGCCGAGCATGCCTTGCGTGCGGCCAAGCGGCGCAGTGAGCCCGTGTCACTGGTCTACCTGGACGTCAACGATTTCAAGCTGATCAATGACCGGGACGGCCATCTGGCGGGTGACGAGGTGCTGACCAAGACCGGTGAGTTGCTGCGCACGATAGGCCGCAGCGAGGACCTGTGCTTCCGCTATGGGGGCGACGAGTTCCTGGTCATCCTGCCCAACTGCACCGAGGCCGAAGCCAAGACCATCTACTGGAACAGGTTGAGCGAGGGCTTGACCCAGCAGTTGCCCGGCGTGAGCCTGAGCGTGGGCATCAGCCAGACCGGCACCGACCACTACATGAGCCTGGACGAGCTGATCCGCGAGGCCGATGAGCGCATGTACGAAAACAAGCGCGCCAGAGCCGAGGCGCTGGCGCAGGCCAGAGCCAACGTCACGGAACTGCCGCTGCGCGGCTCCAGCGCATCGGCAGCCTGACGGGCTCTTCTGTGCCGCTTATTTGCTGGCCTTGACGGCGCCACCCCGGCGGCGCAGGGCCATCTCGCGCCCCATGCCTTGCAGATCCCATTCGGCGATGCGCGCCTTGGCCTCGGGGAAGATCAGGGACTCTTCCAGGGCCATGTGGTCCTGGTAGAGCGCCTGGAACACGGGCACGGCGTGTGACAACTGGTCGATGTTGAACCAGTTGTAGCCCGCGGCAATGGACTCGAATTGCGGGGCCAGCTCAAGCCAGTCTTCTTCGATCCAGCCGTGGTCCTGCTGAAGGCGCAGCGTATGGCGCACGAGGTCGTCATCGCCGCTGTTGATCAGCGCGGGGAAGATGTGCTTTTCTTCATCCAGGTGGTGCTGGCGGGCCGTGTTCATGAAGAACAGGAAGATGGAACGGGCCATTTCCTGCGCCTTGCCGTCCACGCCATGCTCTTGCAGGTGGACAACCAGATCACCCATCTGATGCAGTGCAGTCACCAGTTGTTGATGGCAGGCATCCAGCACGTCAAAGGGCTCGATCGCACGCCCGCGCGGGGTGCTGGAATGGGAGGCGGTGGTCTGGAGGACGGCGGACATGGTGGGCTCCTGCGGGAGGGTAGGTTGGAATGTGCGGGATTTCACTGATCTCGATTCTCGACACCCGCCGCGGGCCCGGCTTGCGCTAAGTCAACGCTTGGCTGTAGTCCGATTGGCACCCCGTTCTTGACCCAGGGCAAGCCTGTCGCGCTCTGCGCCGGTGGGGTCCAGGCAGATGAATGCGTCCTTGCCATCTTCGATGCCGTAGGCTGGCAGGTTAGACGAGCTGGAGCAGATCTGTCCATCCTTGGTGAAAACCAGATCGCGCAGCCAGGTCACCCGGGTGGGGCTGGGGTAGGCCACGAAGGTCTTGCTGACAGGGTTGAAGCGCAGGATGCGGTCAGACATGTTGGACGTGATCCAGACCTCCCCCGTGTTTGGGTGGACGTTGAGCGCGTAGGGCGTTTCGTACTCGTTGGCGGCCAGCAGGGGCAGCTTGAAGTTCTCGAACTGTTTGCTGACAGGGTCAAAGCGCATCAGGGCGCTGTCGTCGAAGGCCGGGATCCACAGGATGCCGTTCTTGTCGAAGCGCGGGCGGCGCGGGCCACCCAGCGGCGTGTCGAACTCTTCGATGGCCAGGGTCTTGGGGTCGATGCGGCCGATCTTGTTGCCCAGCAGCTTGGCGTACCAGATCGAGCCATCCTTGGGGTTGACGTCGATGCCATAGGGCAGCTGGTACATGGCGCGGCCCATCATGAACTGATGCGGGGACAGCTTGACGGGCATGTTCCGGGCTGGCAAATACTTGGCCGCCAGCTTGAACACCGTGGGCAGGCCGTATTCGCTGAATGCGCGGATGACCGGGTTGTCCGGCAGGTGCAGCATCGTGAACTTTTCGGTCTTGGGGTCAAAGCGGCCCACCTTGTTGGACACGGCCACCGTGAACCAGATGATGCCGTCCTGGTCGATGCGGATGGTGTGCAGGTAGAACGCCGGCTCGTCGATCGTGTAGCTCTTGAAAGCCTTGGTTTTCGGGTCGAACGACATCAGGCGTGAGGACAGGGCATTGGTGATCCAGATGCGGCCGTCCTTGCCTTGCGCCATGCTGTGCGGGCCGTGTTTGCCGGTGAAAACGCCCAGCGGCAACTGCATGCCCGCGAAATAGCCGCCCACGGGCAGGTCCACGTCGGGTAGCTTGTGCGTGGTGATCTGGCCGGTCTGGCGGTCCAGCTCCCACAGGATGTCGTGGCCTTCATCGGTGCCATAGAGGTGGCCGTCGTCGCCCACATCCGTGTCGTGGATGAAGGACAGCGCATCGCCCACATGCCACTCGGTGATCTTGGCGCGGGCCAGCTCATCGCTGGCCGTGTACTTCTGCATGGCTTGAACGGCCTTGCCGTCAAAGGCCTCATGCAGGTTGTGCGAGATCGCGCTGGCTTCCGAGTTCTTGAGCAAGGCGCCGTAGCCGGCCATGCGCTCGATGGTTGCGTCCCAGGCAGAGACCTCCTTGGGCGTGCGGGTGAGGGCGTTGCCCACCTGGTGGCAGTAGTTGCACTGGCTGATGAAGGCGGTGCGCACCTGCGGGTTCTGCCATTTGACCTGGGTAAGGTGGGCGGAGGCCGTCAGGCTGTCGGACAAGGCCTGGGCGTCCTCGAAGGGCTTCATCTGGAAGTCCAGCGTGGTGGGCTTGTCGCCTGTGCTGACCAGGGGCTTGCTGACGTCTTCCAGGCGGTGCGAGCGCGCACGCACCGTGAGTTGGCCGGCAAAGCTGCTGCGAAGGGCGTAGCTGCCGTCTTGCGCGGTGTAGACGGTCTCCTTGCGGTCCTTGGCCTCGTTGAACACGGTGACCAGGGCGCCGGCCACAGGCTGGCCATCTGCCAGGGTGACGCGCCCGATCAAGCTGGCGCCGTGGGCGGCCCCGGTGAGCATCAGCAAGCCCAGGCCAAGGGTAGGCAGGGCAATGTGGCGCAAGGCCGAACGGGCAGGAAACAGCATGGTGACGCAGCTCGCGGTTAATCTGAAAGCGAGCATTGTCAGTTTTGGGTGGCGAATGCGCAAGCGCCATGCACCCGCAAACCGCCTGCATTTTGATCTGACGCAGGCGCTTGGCGTGAATCACCCCCTGGTGTGCATCAAGCCAAGGCTTTGGCGATCTTGGCCCTGGGCACCGTGGGGCGGGGCACCTTCACATCGAACCAGCTGCGCACGTCGGCTTCCAGGCCCACGCCGTGCATGAAGTTGTAGATGGCCTTCTTGAGCGCGGCGCCCATGGCATCGTGGTCCACGCCGGTGGGGTCGATGAAGCCCACATCGTTCTTGGCGAAGGACACGGGGGGCAGAGGCTGCAGCTTCACCCCGTATTCATCGGGGTTCTGACCGACCGGCGAGTGCACGGTGCAGGCAAAGCGGTGGAAGAAGCCGCTCTGGATGCAGCCGTTCTCGAACAACTGGCGCACGTACTCCAGCGCGTCCACGGTGTCTTGCACCGTCTGGGTGGGGAAGCCGTACATCAGGTAGGCATGCACCAGCACGCCTGCCTCGGTGAAGGCGCGCGTGACCTGGGCCACCTGCTCGACCGACACGCCTTTTTTCATCAGCGCCAGCAGGCGGTCCGAGGCCACCTCCAACCCGCCCGAGATGGCGATGCAGCCGCTGTCGGACAGCAACTGGCACAACTCGGGCGTGAAGGACTTTTCAAAGCGGATGTTGCCCCACCACGAGATCTGCACCTGGCGCTTGATGAGCTCCTGCGCCAGGGCGCGCAGGGCCTTGGGCGGTGCAGCTTCGTCCACGAAATGGAAGCCCGTCTGGCCCGTTTCCTTGACGATGGCTTCGATGCGGTCGACCAGGATCTCGGCCGTGGCGTTTTCATAGCGGGCGATGTAGTCCAGGCTGACGTCGCAAAAGCTGCACTTCTTCCAGTAGCAGCCGTGCGCAATGGTCAGCTTGTTCCAGCGCCCGTCGGACCACAGCCGGTTCATGGGGTTGAGCATGTCCAGCAGGGACAGGTACTCGTTCAGGGGCAGGCCATCCCAGGTGGGGGTGCCCACTTCGGCAAAGGGCACGTCGGGCTCGGCCCAGTTGATGAACTTGACCTGCTGCGTGTCTGCATCGCGCACGAAGGTGCGCACCAGGCGTTGCGGGCCGCGCTGGCCTTGCAGGTGTTCGAGCAGGGCCAGCAAAGGGCGCTCGCCCGCATCCAGCGTGACGTAGTCGAAGTGGTCGAACACGCGCGGCTCACTGAGTTCGCGCAGCTCGGTGTTGACGAAGCCACCGCCCAGGGCCGTGACGATGCTGGGGTCAAATGCCTTGATGGCCTGGGCGATGCGGAAGGCCGCATACACATTGCCCGGAAAGGGCGCGGAGACCAGCACCAGTTGGGGCTTGTGGGTCTTGATCGCTGCCAGGGTCAGCTCGCACAGCAGCTCGTCAACCAGGTTGGGCGGTGCGGCCAGGGCCTCGGCCAGCGGGTCAAAGGTGGGCTGGCTGGCGGCCAGCGATTCGGCATAACGCACGAACTGGAAGCGCGCGTCGATCGCGTCGCGCAGCACATCGGCCAGGTCGTTCAGGTACAGCGTGGCCAGGTGCTTGGCGCGGTCGTGCATGCCCAGTGCACCAAAGGCCCAGCCGATCGGGTCGTCGCCTTCTTCACCGATGGTGTAGGCGTCGATGGTGGCAAAGCGCGGGCCTTCGGGCAGGAAGCTGCGGTTGCAGATGCGGTGGCCCAAGGTGGGGTCGCGGCCCTGCAGGAAGCGGATGGTCGGGCCGATGGTGTCGCGGTAGCGCTCGAACTGGTCTTCAAACGACTGCAGCGCGGGTGTGCGCTGCTTGCGCGGCACGGCCTTGATGCGTTCGAGCACGGCCTGCAGGCCTTGCACGGTGAACAGCCGCAGCACGAGTTTGAGCGCCAGGTCTTCCTGCACGGCATCCACACCGCGCGAGCGCAAAAAGCCCGTCAGGTAAGCGGTGGAGGGGTAGGGCGTGTTGAGCTGCGTCATCGGGGGGATGACGGACAGCACACGAAACGGGGATGCGAGCATGGCGGTGGGCATGAAGGGGGCGTGCGGGCTTACAGGAAGCGCTCCAGCAGCTTCCTGGAATGCTTGTCCAGCGCCAGTCGGTCTGCAATGATGAAGCTCACGCCATGGCCGCCGGTGATCAGCAGGCGGCCTTCACCAAGGCGGCGGATGTCGTCTTCGGTCTTGAGCACGAACTGGGTGGCGCCTCGGTCGGTGTCCACCGTCCAGGTGCTGGGTGTCGAGAAGGTCGACACATCCCGAATGGCGGCGATGGTGGGCGCGAAATCCCGGCTGGCCAGCTCTTCTTCCAGCAACTGGCGCAGCGCGAAGGGCAGTTCGCTCAAGCGGTCGATCCAGGCCAGCTCGTGCCCGTCCGTGCTGACGATGGACACGCCTTCGTCAGGCGCCGCAATGGGGAAGGCGCGCACCGGCACCACGCCCTCGTGCGTGTCGCCAGCGGAGTTGGTGAAGACAAGGCGACCGTAAGGGTTGCGTTGCAGTGTGAAAGCGGCCGTCGTCATGGTTGCATGCCTCAGTTCAAACCCAGCAACCACCGAGGATCCGGCTCTGCCGGTCCTCTGGTGGTGCCCCCTCGAGGGGGCGTGCGAAGCGCGTAGGGGGTGGTCAATCAATCAATGCGTCTTGTTCGGCCTTGCGGGCCTGGGCCTCGTACAGGCGCCAGTAGGCGCCTTGTTTGGCCATCAGTTCATCATGCGGGCCCACTTCCACCACCTGGCCGCGGTCCATCACCACGAGCCGGTCAGCCTTGCGCAGCGTGGACAGGCGGTGCGCAATGGCAATGGTGGTGCGACCCTTGACCAGGTTGTCCAGCGCGCGCTGGATTTCCTTTTCGGTCTCGGTGTCGACGGACGAGGTGGCCTCGTCCAGGATCAGGATACGCGGGTTGATCAGCAGGGCGCGGGCAATCGAGATGCGCTGGCGCTCGCCGCCCGACAGGCCCTGTCCACGCTCGCCCACCAGCGAGTCATAACCTTGCGGCAGGCGCAGGATGAACTCGTGCGCATGGGCGGCGCGGGCCGCGGCCACGATCTCTTCGCGGGTGGCCTCGGGCTTGCCGTAGGCGATGTTCTCGGCGATGGTGCCAAAGAACAGGAAGGGCTCCTGCAGCACCAGGCCGATGTGCTTGCGAAAGTCCGACACACCGATGCGGCGGATGTCCACGCCATCGACCTTGATGGCACCGTCCGTCACGTCATAGAAGCGGCAGATCAGGTTGACCAGGGTGCTCTTGCCCGAGCCGCTGTGGCCCACCAGGCCGATCATCTCGCCGGGCCGGATGTCCAGGTTGAGCCCACGGATCACCGAGCGGCTGCCGTAGCGAAAGCCGATGCTCTCCATGGTGATGCCGCCTTGCGGCGCGGGCAGCTTGACCGGGTTGGTGGGCTCGGGCACGCTCGAGACGTGGTCCAGGATGTCGAAGATGCGCTTGGCGCCTGCAGCGGCCTTTTGCGTGACCGACACGATGCGGCTCATCGAATCGAGCCGGCCGTAGAAGCGGCCGATGTAGGCGATGAAGGCGGTCAGCACACCCACGGTGATCTGCTGCTTGGACACCAGCCAGATGCCAAACGTCCAGACCACCAGCAGGCCGATTTCCGTCATCAGGGCCACGGTGGGCGAGAACAGCGACCAGGTCTTGTTGAGCTTGTCGTTGATGTCCAGGTTGTGCGCGTTGGCATCGTGAAAGCGCTTGGACTCGCGGTGCTCCTGTGCAAAGGCCTTGACCACGCGGATACCGGGGATGGTGTCGGCCAGCACGTTGGTGACCTCACCCCAGACGCGGTCGATCTTCTCGAAACCGGTGCGCAGCTTTTCGCGCACCAGGTGGATCATCCAGGCGATGAAGGGCAGAGGGATCAGCGTGACCAGGGCCAGCCAGGGGTTGATGGAAAACAGAATGATGGCCGTCATGCCGATCATCAGCACATCGGTGGCGAAATCCAGCGCGTGCAGCGACAGAAAGACGCTGATGCGGTCGGTTTCACTGCCGATGCGCGACATCAGGTCACCCGTGCGCTTGCTGCCGAAGTAGTCCAGCGACAGTTGGAGCAGGTGGTCAAAAGTGGTGGTGCGCAGGTCGGCGCTGATGCGTTCGGAGACCAGCGCCAGCAGGTAGGTGCGGGCCCAACCCAGGCTCCAGGCCAGCAAGGCTGAAGCCAGCAAGCCGCCCATCAGCGCGGCTACCAGCCAGGGGTCGATGGCATGGCCGGTCTGGAAGGGGATCAGCACCTTGTCCATCAAGGGGATGGTCAGGTAGGGCGGCACCAGCGTGGCGGCGGTGGAAGCCAGCGTCAGCAGGAAGCCGGCCAGCAACTGGCCCTGATAGGGCTTGGCAAAGCGCCACAGGCGCAGCAGCACCCAGGTCGAGGGCGGCGTCTGCAGCTCGCGTGTGCAAACCGGACACTCATCGGTGTCGGGTGGCAGCTGGGCCTTGCAGGTCGGGCACTGCGTGCTGTCGTCTTCCGGCGGGCGTTGACCGGTTTTCAGGGTGAGTTGGCGGCGCTCGAACTGCTCCAGCAGGCGCAGCACCTGAACCTGGGCGTCCAGCGTGAAACGCCAGAATGTGACACGGCGGTCCGCATCGTGCAATTCCAGGGTGCCCACGCCCGCGTGATCGTGATGGCGCAGCTGCAGATCGGGGCGCAGCGGCCAGCTTTGCCAGGCGTCGGCACCGGTTTCGCGGCTCAGCAGGCGTTGTTCGGTCAGGACGAGCGTCGACTTCGCGAAACGAAGTTGAGCATCCAAGTCAACCTCCAGCGTACTCAATACGTTTTCATCTGGAGCCAGCGGCAATTCTGCTCTGGTCTTGTCGTGATCGGCCTGATGCCCGTGGGCGTCAACTGGATGGTTTTTGTGCATGGTGTGGACATAACGCGTGAGGGCACCACTTCGGATGACCTGCGTGCGAAGCCTGCCATTTTCCCCCATTGCCAGGGGATGCCTGCCGTTAAGCAGGGCACAATATCGGGTTTACCCGATTAACCAGCCGGTCCATCAGACACTGAGGACGCATTACCCCCGCTGGACATGAGCAAAAAGAACGACATCAAGCTGCTGCGCATCAACTACCTGCGCGGCCCCAATATCTGGACCTACCGTCCAGTGCTCGAAGTCTGGCTGGATCTGGGCGAGCTGGAGGACCACCCCTCCCATGTGCTGCCGGGGTTCAACGAACGGCTCACCGCCTTGCTGCCTGCGCTGGTCGAGCACCACTGCGGCGTGGGCGAGCGCGGCGGTTTCATCGAGCGCCTGACCGAGGGCACCTGGGCCGGGCACATCCTGGAGCACGTGGTCATCGAGTTGCTGAACCTGGCGGGCATGCCCACCGGTTTCGGCCAGACCCGCAGCACCTCCCAGCACGGCGTTTACCGCATGGTGTTCCGTGCCCGTGACGAGCAGGTTGCCCGCACGGCGCTCAAGGAAGGCCATGCCCTGCTGATGGCGGCCATCAATGACGAACCCTTCGATGTGGACAAGGCCGTCGAAGAGGTGCGCACGCACATCGACGATTACTACCTCGGCCCCTCCACGGCGGCCATCGTGGGTGCCGCGACCGATCGCCGCATTCCCCACATCCGTTTGAACGACGGCAACCTGGTGCAACTGGGTTATGGCGCGGCGCAGCGCCGCATCTGGACGGCCGAATCCGATCTGACCAGCGCGATCGCCGAAGGCATCTCGCGGGACAAGGACCTCACCAAGAGCCTGCTCAAGTCTTGCGGCGTGCCGGTGCCTGAGGGCCAGATTGTCAACTCGGTGGACGAGGCCTGGGACGCCGCCGAGGACATCGGCCTGCCCGTGGTGGTCAAGCCCACCGACGGCAACCATGGCCGGGGCGTGTCGCTGGATTTGAACTCCCGTGCCGATGTCGAGGCCGCCTTCAAGCTGGCCGAGCAACATGGCAGCGAGGTGCTGGTCGAGCGCTATATCCGTGGCGACGAACACCGCATTCTGGTGGTGGGCGGCAAGGTCGTGGCCGCAGCCCGCGGCGAAAGCGCCTGGGTGACGGGCGATGGCAAGTCGACCGTGATCGAGTTGATCGACCTGCAGCTCAACACCGACCCGCGTCGTGGCCTGACCGAAGACTTCCCGCTCAACCGCATCAACATCGAAGAAGACGAGGTGGTGCAGCTCGATCTGCAACGCCAGGGTTTGAGCCCGCAGGCCGTGCCGGCCGATGGCCGCCGCGTGCTGATCCAGCGCAATGGCAATGTGGCCCTGGACTGCACCGACGACGTGCACCCCGATGTCGCTTACCTGGTTGGCCTGGCTGCCCGTGTGGTGGGCCTGGACATCGCCGGTGTGGACGTGGTGGCCGAAGACATCTCCAAGCCCTTGCTGGCGCAGGGTGGTGCGGTGGTCGAGGTCAACGCCGGCCCCGGCCTGCTGATGCACCTCAAACCCGCCGAAGGGCTGCCCCGCCCGGTGGGCAAGGCCATCGTCGATCACCTGTTTGACGAAGACGCCACGGGCCGCGTGCCCATCATCGGCGTGGCCGGCTCGCAAGGCACCAACAACATCGCCCGCCTGACCGCCTGGCTGCTGCACCTGAGCGGCAAGCACGTGGGCCTGGCTTGCCGCGAGGGCCTGTTCCTGGGCAGCCGCCGCGTCGAGTCCGGCGACCGTGCCAACTGGGATGCCGGCCAACGCCTGCTGATGAACCGCGAGGTCAATGCCATCGTGCTGGAAAACGGTGCGGCCAGCATCCTCAATGACGGCCTGGCCTATGACCGCTGTGCCGTGGGCGTGGTGACCGACCTGCTGGGCTCTGAAGCCCCGGTCGAAGCCTCGCTGGCCGAGCATGACATCCACGAGCCCAGCCAGCTGTTCAAGGTGCTGCGCACGCAGGTGGACGTGGTGCTGCCTGATGGCGTGGCCGTGCTCAACGCCGCCGATGAACGCCTGGTCGAGATGGCCGATCTGTGTGATGGCGAAGTCATCTTCTACGACCTGGATCACCTCAACCCGGCCATGGTTGCGCACCGCGCCAAGGGTGGCCGCACCGTGTCCATCGAAGGGCACCACGTGCTGCTGACCCACAACGGCTACATGCCCGTGCGTTGCGCCGACCTCAACAGCGCTGCGGCGCGCCGCATGACCGGCAATGGCTCCAACCAGGCGGTGCCCGGTGCCAGCGTCAAGTCGCTGCTGGCCGCCGTGGCCGTGGCTTGGGCGCTGGGCATTCCCCCTGAGTTGATTGCCGCTGGCCTGGAAACATTCGACCCGACACCCAAGTCGGTGCGCTAAGCAAAGAGACACGCTGATGGACGTTTCACGCATCCGGGCCCTGCGCGGCCCCAATCTCTGGAGCCGCCACACGGCCATCGAGGCCGTTGTGGCCTGCGAGCCGCCTGAGCGCGCCATTGAACAGTTGCCGGGTTTCGAAGATGCCCTGCGCAAGCTTTTCCCTTCGCTGGGCCCGCTGAGGCCGGACGGCCGTCCTGGCCAGATCAGCCTGGCGCATGCACTGGAAGCGGCCACCCTGGCCCTGCAGGCGCAAGCCGGCTGCCCGGTGACCTTCAGCCGCACGGCCGTCACGGTCGAAACCGGCATCTACCAGGTCATTGTCGAGTACAGCGAAGAGCAGGTCGGGCGTCTGGCTTTTGACAAGGCCCAGGCCTTGATCCAGGCCGCCTTGCATGAAGGCGAATTCGACGTCGAGGCGGCGATTGCCGAGTTGCGCGAGATGGACGAAGACGTGCGCCTGGGGCCTTCAACCGGCTCCATCGTGACCGCAGCGGCGGCGCGTGGCATCCCCTGGCGCCGCCTGACCACAGGCAGCCTGGTGCAGTTCGGCTGGGGCTCCAAGCAACGCCGCATCTGGGCCGCTGAAGTGGACAACACCAGCGCCGTGGCCGAGTCCATCGCGCAGGACAAGGACCTGACCAAGCGCCTGCTGGCTGCCGCTGGCGTGCCTGTGCCCATTGGCCGCCCCGTCTCCGATCCGGATGACGCGTGGGTGGTGGCTGAAGAAATCGGCCTGCCGGTGGTGTGCAAGCCCCAGGACGGCAACCAGGGCAAGGGCGTGACCGTCAACATCGTCAGTCGTGAGCAGCTGGACATCGCCTTCAAGGCTGCCGCTGAAATCGGTGAAGTGATGGTCGAGAAGTACCTGCCGGGTAACGACTTCCGCCTGCTGGTGGTGGGCGACAAGCTCGTGGCCGCGGCCCGCCGTGATCCGCCCCATGTGATCGGCGACGGCGTGCTCACCGTGCGCGCCCTGGTCGACAAGGTCAACGCCGACCCGCGTCGTGGTGAAGGCCATGCCACCTCGCTGACCAAGATCCGCTTTGATGACATCGCCATTGCGCGCCTGGACGTGCAGGGCCTCAAGCCCGATTCGGTGCCTGAGAAGGGCCGGCGCGTCATCCTGCGCAACAACGCCAACTTGTCCACCGGCGGCACCGCCACCGATGTGACCGATGACGTGCACCCCGAAGTGGCCGCGCGCGCCATTGCCGCGGCTCAGACCATCGGCCTGGAAATCTGCGGTGTGGATGTGCTGTGCGAGAGCGTGCACAAGCCGCTGGAAGACCAGAACGGTGGCATCGTTGAAGTGAACGCCGCGCCCGGCCTGCGCATGCACCTGTCGCCGTCTTACGGCAAGGGCCGCAATGTGGGCGAGGCCATGGTGGCCAACCTCTACAAATCGGGTGACGACGGCCGCATCCCCGTGGTGGCCGTGACCGGCACCAACGGCAAGACCACCACCGCCCGTTTGACCGCGCACCTGCTGGCCACCAGCGGCCTGCGCGTGGGCATGACCAACACCGATGGCGTCTATGTGAACGGCCGCCAGATCGACAGCGGTGATTGCTCCGGCCCCAAGAGCGCCCGCAATGTGCTGATGCACCCCGATGTGGACGCCGCCGTGTTCGAGACCGCCCGTGGGGGCATCCTGCGCGAAGGCCTGGGCTACGACCGCTGCCAGACAGCCGTGGTGACCAACATCGGCGCGGGTGACCACCTGGGCTTGAACTACATCACCACGGTCGAAGACCTGGCCGTGCTCAAGCGCGTGATCGTGATGAACGTGGCGGCCAATGGTTATGCCGTGCTCAACGCGGCCGATCCCATCGTCACGGCCATGGCGCCCAAGTGCCCTGGCGGCATCATCTATTTCACCGCTGACCCGCACAACCCCGTGCTGACGGCGCACCGCGCCCAAGGCAAGCGCACCCTGTGCGTGGACGGCGATGCCATCGTGGCCGCCGAGGGCAACTGGCGCGAAAGCTTGCTGCTGCGCGATATCCCCATCACACGCAATGGCACGATTGGCTTCCAGGTGGACAACGTCATGGCCGCCATCGGTGCGGCCTGGAGTTCCGGCCTGGACTGGGACACCATCCGCCGTGGCCTGGCCAGCTTCGTCAACGATGCCGACAACGCACCGGGCCGCTTCAATGTGATGGACTTCCGTGGCGCGACCGTGATCGCCGACTACGGCCACAACCCGGACGCCATGCGTGCCCTGGTGTCCGCCGTGAACGCCTTGCCCGCCAAGCGCCGCTCGGTCGTCATCAGCGGGGCAGGTGACCGTCGTGATGAGGACATCCGCGAGCAGACCGCCATCCTGGGTGAAGCCTTTGATGAGCTGATCCTGTTCCAGGATGCCTGCCAGCGTGGCCGAGAAGACGGCGAGGTGCTGGCCTTGCTGCGCGAAGGCCTGGCCAAGGCGCAGCGTGCCCAGAAGGTCGACGAGATCCGCGGCGAGTTCGTGGCCATCGACACCGCGCTGGACCGCCTGCAACCGGGCGACCTGTGCCTGGTGCTGGTCGACCAGGTAGAAGAGGCGCTGGCCCATCTGGCCAAGCGCTGCGCCGAGGTGGTGCAGGTGGCTTGATGGGTGACCGGAGGCTCCAGCCTGAGCGAAGAGCTAGGTCAGGTCTCCGGCCAGATCGGCTGCAGCGTGGTTGAACAGTTCAGCCAGAGAGTTGGCCACGCGAGACCGGCCTTCGTGCGCTGACGACACTTCGATGATCTGGTGCAGCGTGCCGCGCGGTCCTGGCTGACCGTCCACGCACAACAGGTCGCCCAGGCCGGAAATGGCCAGCGGCCACCATCGTTCGTTCCACCAATCCATGCGCACTTTCGAGTGAGCCTCACCGCAGGATTCGTGGGTGTGGCGCATGCCAGCCATGCCCGGGCGCGCCATGGTGTCTTGCCAGACCCGCCACTCTTGCAGGGCTTCCTGGACGCTCAGCCAGCGGTATTCATCCATGAACAAGGGCGTGCCGCTGGGCGTCTGGCCGTTGTGGTGTCGGTAGGCGTCGAGCAAGGGCTCGGGCAAGGCGTACCCCAAGGCACCATGGGCCTTTTGGAGTACGGCTTCGTCCACCGGGGGGCGCAGCCCCGCATGGGGGCCTTGTTGCAAGGTTTGCCAGATTGCAGATGGAATGTGTTCGTTTGTGCTCATGGTCTTGTGATGGCGCGGTCAATCCAGCAAGAAGTAATGCACCACGGTGCCTTCAGGGAAGTCACCTTCACCAGGATCGATCATGCAGATGGCCTGGGCTTGATTGAGGCGCGCGACCTCGAACTCTTCAGTGGGCAGCACGCGCAGGCCGGTGCGCCCGTCAGGCAGTGGGTGCAGGGTGGCCAGTTGCAACCATGGGCGTTCCGCGTCGCGAGGGGCAGGCTGGGTCAGCACACCGGTGAACCACATGGGCAGATGGCGCCGCCAGTGTTCTTCAGAGGCGCCTCGGGCAAAGAGCTTGACGGCTTCAGGGGCGGGGGGGAGGTCAAGGTAGACGGACCGGCCTTTTTCGAGGATGTAGGTGCCGCGCTCATCGGTCCATGCGTGAGGCGGCAAAGGCACTTGCGGGGGAATAGGCTCCGAGCCACTGCAGACGCCTTTGGTTTTTGGTTCATCAATGACCGGGAAGGCGCCGACGCCACCCAAGGCCTTCAGCATGGGGCGCACGTGCAAGTACATGCCGATCAGCACTGCCAGTGGTGATGACGTGGCCCAAAAGTCAGTGACCCAATGGGGGGCACTATCGGGGCCGGGCTCATCAGCCGATATGGGCACTCGAAGATGCGTTCCCATATTTTCGATGGACTTCCACCAGCCTGCGTAGAGTTTGTAGCTGTAGGTTTCTACCGCGCCGTCAGCATCGACTTCGTCATCGTCCGGCAGCATGACACTGTGGCTGGTTGTGCCACCGGCGGGACGCCGCCTAAATTGTTGGTCATAGCTCCTCTCGTATTCAACATCAGACTTGCCTCCGCCATAAACCACCGTATAGTCAAAGCGGTTGGTGAACTCAATGATTCGTTGTGCATAACGCTCATCCTGGCCCTGAGTGTCTTCTAGCGGCAGGATGCAAACATCTTCAGGGGCATGCCCCCATTGCGTGAGCAGGCCCACGATGAGCGGGGTCATGCAGTCAGGCAGCCAGCCGGTGGGTGCCTCGTGGTCGGGATGTCGCAAGACCTGGTGCATGACGAGCACGCCCACGCGTGGCTTTTTGAAAACCTTGACCTGCCGGTAGCCTGCAGCAGCCAGCATGGCCAGCTCCTTGGCACCCAGTGGCTGCCCACGCTTCAACAACGGTGCGCCAGCGGGCAGGTGCGCTCCACGAGCCAACAAGTCATGACCTGATGGAGGTGGCGCGATGACCCGCTCTGAGAGCTTTTCTTTCAGGGTCGTGCCCCGAAAGAAAGGCGACATGGCGTGCAGCACTGCATCGGTGTCGTAGGGCATGGGCCGCAAGGCGTCGACCTTGAAGGCCACGCGCTTGGGGTTGTTGGGTATCGGGGTGAGCCAGTCTGGCAGGCCGAAGCCCACGTACGACCAACGATGCCCTGGCGCATAGGCGGGCGTTTCGGCCAGCTTGATGGCCTTGCCTTCGCTGGCCTGCTGCCATTGGGTCGAGCAGATCGCATAGCCCGCAACCTTAGCCATGGGCCAATTGGGCATGGGCAGGCGAGTACACACGTCCTCGGCCAGGACGTGGCCGAGAGCTTGCGTCAGCTCCAGTGTCGATTCACCAGGTACTCGGCCTGCACGCACGGGGCGATCAAGGAATCGAACCGGACCGCAATCAGTGGTGGCCTGCGCGAGCAATTCAGCGTCGCTGCTGTACAGCTGGCGTCGGTGGAAGGTGCTCAAGAGGGGGCTGCCGGGGTCGCGTTGCGGATCCCATCGGGGAGGATTTGTCGTGTGGGTCATTTGGTGCCGGTGGTCAATAGGCGATCCAGTAGCGATCGTCAAAGTCGGATGAGTACCGGCCTTCAGGATCGT
Organism: Aquabacterium sp.; assembly: GCF_016195855.1. Classification (GTDB taxonomy): domain Bacteria; phylum Pseudomonadota; class Gammaproteobacteria; order Burkholderiales; family Burkholderiaceae_C; genus Aquabacterium. The sequence goes on along the minus strand of NZ_JACPYU010000003.1, from coordinate 182,202 downwards.
TGTCTAGCTCAATCGTGGCATCGAGTGTCGTGCCGTTGATCGTCCAGGCTGTATCTGGGTCAAGTTTTGGCGGAGGAGAGATTTGGCTTAGCCATGACTTCATCCGCTTGTGATCAAACGGATCAATCAGCCGCTCTTTGCGCAGAAAGGCCCCCAGCCTGGCGCCTGCGCTGCGGTTGTCGCTACGTGCGATGTAGCGCACGCTGGCCTCGCCGTAGGTGCGGGGCATGGCGGCACCTTCACGGGTGGAGGCAAAGGGGTACTCGTCGCAGTCGCAGGGTGTGAGCGCCTCGACGCTGTCCGGGTCTACAAAGTCGGGGCAGCTGCTGAGGCTGCTGGGAGGGTTGGGCAGGGCCTCGCACAACATCTTCGACTTGGCGCGGTTTGCCTTGATCAAGCGGGTCACGCGCAGGCGTTGCAGGCCGTCTGACCAGTTGTTTCCCGCTGCGATGGCGCGCGTGCCTTGTCTCAGACCGGGATATTGCCCCGGCAAGGATACGTTGGCCGCGAAGGCATCACGAATATGGGCCATGCTTTGCGGGTTGTCGTTGAGCACTAGCACGGCCGAGGCTTGGGGGAAGACGCAGCCCGATTCTTGACCCCACACCTGGCCGATGTCGCAGCGCAGGTTCACAAATTCGAGGTGGTTTGTGATCACCTGACCTTCGTTGACGGGCGTCTTGCCATCAGCGCTGTAGTAGAGCTTCAGCTCAAATCCGAACTCGACGATCTTCTTGTTGGAGTCGGCCCAACTGACGGGGATGTCAAATTCCTTGCTGACGTCCTTGACTCCGTCATTCAAGGTGAATTCCTGAGTGGTGTTGCAGTTCACGCTGCTTGGGTTGTAGTTGTTGGATGTGGGGGTGCAACTCAATACGGCGCGCACTTTCAGCTGTGGCACAGATACTTCGTCAACCGGGGGGCTCCGGTCCTTGTTGTAGGTGTAGCTGAGCTTGAGCAGCATGCGCTTGCCCAGTCGGTTGGACGGGCCGTGGATGGACCATTTGGCCTTGAGGTCAATGTAGCCGTAACGCGTGTTTTGGTCCTTGTCCAGCACGATAGTGGATTGTTCGGTTTCGCCAAACTCGGAGCAGGCTACGTGCCGGCTGTGAAGCTGGGTTTCGTACGTGGGCGACTCGTTGGGATTCAGCGGGCGGAAGTCTTCATCGCGAGAGCAGGCTTCTTCACGGTCCCCAGGCATTTGGCTCGATTTGGCTGTGGTGCTGGCCGGTGCGGGTTGGCCCGACAGCACACCAACGTCCACGAACCCCAGCATCAATGCGACGGCCTGGCTGATCGACAGGTTCACCTTGCCGCCTTTGAGTGCTTCATAAGGCACGCTTGACAAGCGTCCCCCTGCATTCGCCGTCGACATGGCCATCATCATGGTGCTGGTGGATGTGCCGGCGGGCGCGGGCGGGGTGGTTTCAAACACGGCCAACACTTTGCCTTCAGGCAGATTGGGGACGTCGGGCAGGCTCACGCTGATGGCCCCATTGAGCCTGGCGCCGCCTGTGTCAATGAGCAGGGCTTCGCCCAGAGGCTGAAAACCGTTGGGCAAGGCGAACTTGCTGGGGGACAGTTGAGTCAGTTGCACAACGGCATCGCCACTCAGCACGCCGGCTGGGATTTCGACGATGGCCCCTGCCTGGGTTCGCACCTCGCCGCCCTGGGCCGCGTTGATCGCAGCGCTGGCTTGGGCGGGGTAAATGGTGATGAAGACCGAAGTTTCATAGGCTTGGCTCCCCTGACTGGCGCCACCTTCCGTGACCTTCAAGGTGACTTTGTACTGGCCGGGCTGGGCGAAGGCGTGGGTGGCTTGCGAGCCGACCGCAGTGCCGCCGTCACCGAAGTCCCAGGTGTATTCAGGCTTTGGTGTCGTCTCGGGCGTCGTCACTGGTTGACTGTCGGTTGGCCCCGCGACGTTGAAAGCGACGTCAACGCCAGCGCTTGCGCTTTCAGGTGCCACGATGGTGGCGGCAGGGCCGCAGGCGGTGAGCAGCAGCGTCAGGACGAGCGCACTCAGCCAAGCCCACAAGGGGGGGCAGTGTTGTTTCAAGGGAGACTCCGTGAGTTATTTATGATGAGCCGGCATCTGGGCTGGCTGTCCGCAAAGCCATTCGACTTCACAGCGACGCGGAGTTTAGCGGTGAGGCGCTTGCATCAGATCCCTCTTATTGGGGCTGACCGCGTGACCTGAATGGGTGGGGGTGTGGCTGGCACGGTGCATGCAGCGGCAGCCTGCACCTGCCGCTTGTGTTTTGGCGCCGAAGTGTGCATTGTTGGGCTCGGGCCTAGTCCGCGCTTCCTCCTTGGCATAGGGGCTGGTGAGACCATGGGCCCTTGAGCTTTGTCATCGTCCAGCCGGAGTTTTCTCATGCTCAGAGCCTTGTCTGACGACGCCCTGCAAGAACTGATTCAGGAAGATGCGCCTTACGGTGACATGACCACCATGGGCCTGGGCCTGGGTGATGCGCCGGGGCGCGTGGTGATGGCAGCGCGCCAACCCATGACCGTGTGCGGCACCGAAGAGGCCGCCCGCCTGTTCGAGCTGTATGGGGCAACGGCCACCGTGATTGCCCCTTCGGGCACCCATGTGCTGGCGGGGGCGGAGTTGCTCAGCGCGCATGGCCGGGCTTCGACGCTGCTGCTGGTCTGGAAGGTCGCGCAGACCTTGATGGAGTACGCCAGCAGCATTGCCAGCGAAGTGGCCCGCATCGTCACGGAGTTACGTGCGGCGGGGCACGCGCAGCCGCTGGCTTGCACGCGCAAGAGCTTTCCGGGCACGCGCGCCTTGTCGGTCAAGGCCGTGCTGCAAGGTGGCGGCATCATGCACCGCATGGGCTTGTCGGAGACCCTGCTGCTGTTTCCCGAGCACCGTGTGTTCCTGGATGTCAGCACCGATGACATGGTGGGGCGCTTGCGCAAGTACCAGCCGGAAAAACGGCTGGTGGTCGAGGTGGGTAGCCTGGAAGCGGCGCTGGCCATGGCCACCTCGGGCGCCGATGTGTTGCAGCTGGAGCGCTTCACGCCCGAGGCCGTGCGCCAATGCAAGATGACGCTGCACACGAGCCGGCTGCACCCCACGCTGGCCGTGGCCGGTGGGGTCAATGCGGCAAATGCCGTGGCTTATGCCGATGCGGGCGCCGACATCCTGGTGTCGTCGGCACCGTATCACGCACCACCACGCGATGTGGAGGTGCGTTTTTCTCGCGACGTGTAGTCCGCAGTGCCGCGATCAGGTCGCGTCACTGGCCTTGCGGCCCGGGCGGCGGCGGTGTTCACTACGGTGGTCCTTGACGGCCTCCTTGCATTCGGCAGACACCTCATCCTTGTGCTGTTTGAGGCAGGCTGCAATGCGGCCACCGCCCGGTTGAATGCCTTTGCACAGCGTCTGCGCGTCTTGCTTGCAGGCGTCCTTGACGCTTTCCTCTGCGTGAGCGGCAGGCAGGCACAGGGCCATCAACAGGGGCAGGCTTAGCAGGATGTTGGGCTTGATCTTCATGGTGTGTTTCTCCTTCTTGATGCGGTGGTTCGGGTTGGGGGATTCAAGGTTGGGCTTGGCCAGTGAGCCAGGCCGCGCGAATCAGGCGGCCGCAATCCACCGATTGCACGGCGGGTTTCTGATCGGGCTCGTCCGAGCGCAAGCCGCTGCGGTCTTCACGGGCCACGATGCCGTAGAAGGTCTTGCTGGCGTCGATCCAGGGGTAGAAGCCAAAAGCACCCGGGCTGCTGAACGCCCCATCGCCCACCTTGGGATCGTCTTCTACCCAGTGTCCTACCGCGTAGTGCCAGGTTTCGGTTTGTGGGATGGGTGTCTTGACGGCCTCCTTGGGGCAGGTCTGCGGGTTGGTGCACACGGGGTGTGAGCCCAGCAGTGCGCCCATCTGCAGGTCGCCCTTGAGCGTGGCGCGCAGGAAGCGGGCGTAGTCGGCTGCCGTGCTCACGCCGCCACCGGCCAGTTGTGCCTGGCTGTAGCTCAGGGCCCAATCCGGGCCCAGGTGCAGGCCACGTCGGATGGCCAGGGCCAGTTCATCCTTGTTCAGCATGCCCAGCCCCATCAAGGTGGCGTGCTTTTGCATGTGGCCGCCGTTGTAGTCGAACAGGCCCACGGTCTCATTGTCGATGCGGCCTTGGCCGTTGAGCATGCTGGCCTGGCATTCGCCCACGGTCTGCCTGGGCAGGCAGACCCGAAAGCGCGTATAGCCGCTCTGGAAGTTGAGGAACTGCAGGTCCTCGTTGTTGAGTTTGCCCTGGCGCTGTTCGGCCACGTAGGCGCCATACAGCCATTTGGAGGCGGAGGCCAGGGCCAGTTTGGTCTGCGCACCTGGTGCCTGATCGCCCGATTGCCCGCTGGCCAGCGTCCGTTCCGCGTTGCCCACTTCCCAGTAAAAGGGTTGGGCGGCGACGCAAGCGGCGGCCTCCTTGGCCGTGCGGTGTGCCGCGATCTCACGCTGCGCCAGCGGGACGCGGGTGCTCAGGTCGGCGGCCTGGCTGCTCAGCGAACAGGCCAGTGCGAGGGTGGTCAGGGCGAGTGAGCGCATGGTGGGGTCCTTGTTTTGGTGCCGGTTCGGGAAACAGGCGTGTTGGGGTGAACAGACTGTCTCGCAAACAGGGGCATCGTGCTGGACACACAACGTGACTTGCATGGCAAGCGATGACATGGTCAGGCGCTTTGTCATGGTTTGTCATGATTTCATGACCAGGCGGCTGGAGGGCCTGGCGCTGAGTCCATCAGGCTGCACCTATCATCGAACGCAAGCCGACACGACACACCATGACCGACCCCGCCCGTATCCTCATTGCCGACGACGAGGCCGAACTGCGCAGCCTCCTGCAACGTTATCTGGGGGAGCAGGGCATGGCGGTGCGCGTGGCCAGTGATGCCGCCGCTGCCGAGAAGCTGCTGGCGCGTGAGCGCTTCGACGTGCTGGTGCTGGACGTGATGATGCCGGGTGAGGACGGTCTGTCCTTGTGCCGTCGCCTGCGTGCGCAAGGTGAAACGGTGCCGATCCTGATGCTCACGGCCAGAGGCGACCCGGTTGACCGCATCCTGGGCCTGGAGATGGGGGCGGACGATTACCTGCCCAAGCCTTTTCACCCGCGGGAGTTGCTGGCGCGCGTGCAGGCCATGGTGCGTCGCCAGCGCATGCTGGGCGCGCATGGTGGGCCCCTAGGCGAGGAACCCGTGTGCTTTGGGCGCTTCACGCTGTTGGCCGCGCAGCGTCGTCTGTTGCGTGACGGGGCCGATGTGGCTTTGAGCACCGTGGAGTTCAACCTGCTGCATGCCATGGCCATGAACGCCAACCGCCCCTTGGGGCGGGACCGCCTGATCGAGCTGACCAGGGGGCGAGACCATGAGGCCACAGACCGCAGCATCGATGTGCAGGTCATGCGCCTGCGTCGCCTGATCGAGGCCGATCCAGCCAACCCGCGCCATATCCAGACGGTATGGGGCGTGGGTTATGTGTTCGTGCCTGAACCTGGCGAGCCAGGGCAGGGGGCCGCATGAAGGTCTGGCCCCGGTCCCTGTTCCAGCGCAACATGCTGCTGATTGCGGTGCTCATCGTGGTGGCGCAAGTGTCCAGCGCCGTGTTGTTTCGGGAGCTGGTGATGAAGCCACGCGTGAGGCAGTCGGCGCAAAGCGCGGCGCGGCACATCGAGGCCTTGCAGGCGGGGCTGGCTGCCTTACCGCAAAGCCAGCGGCAGGCTTTTCTGGACCGCATGAATGCACACGCGCAGGCGCCCGCGGCGCAAGGCCTTGATGCGGCCCCGGCACCGCAAGCTGTGATCTCGCGCCGGCTCTCTCCGCTGGAGCAGGCCTATATCGACCAGATCAGCCGGGTGCTATCGACAGAAGGGGGGCAGGTGCAGTGGCGTCGTGAGCCAGGTCAGCCCCTGGCTATACAGATCACGCTGGAGGGGGCGCACTACTGGATGACCGTACCTGGCCTGGTGTCCTCGCAAGGTGTGCCGCGCACCTGGGTCATCGGCTCGGTGATCACGGCGCTGCTGGCCATCTGGGGTGCATGGCTGATCCAGCGCAGGCTGAATCGGCCACTGGCGCGTGTCATCGATGCAGCGCAAGCTTTGGGGCGAGGCGAGCGTGTGCCGGCCCTGCCTGAAGACGGGCCCAGCGAGATCGCAACCGTCGCCAAGGGCTTCAATGAGATGGCGGCCAATCTGGCCAACCACGAGCGGGAGCGGGCCCTGATGCTGGCGGGCCTGTCACACGATCTGCGCACGCCATTGACCAAGATCCGCCTGGCCACAGAGATGCTGCAAGGCCAGGGCGATGCGGCCTTGCTGGCCAGCGTGGACCGCAGCATTGACGGGATGGCGCACCTGTTGCAACAGTTCATGGACTTCACCCGCGCCAGCCGTGAGGTCGGGGCACCACAGGAGCCGCTGCTTCAGGTGGATGTCAATGACCTGGTGCGTGAGACCTTGGCCATGTGCGTGTTGGATGACGCGGGCGCGGCGGATGTCCGGCTGAGCCTGGGCGAAGTGCCGCAACTGAATCTGCCCGTGCATGCCATGCGCCGCATCTTGCTCAACCTGCTGGTCAACGCGCAACGGCACGGGCGCCCACCCATTGATGTGGTGACCCGGGTGGCGCAGCAGCGCCTGTTCATCGAGGTCATGGACCGCGGGCCGGGTATTGCGGCTTCAGCGGTCGATCAGGTCAAGCGCCCCTTTGCGCAAGGCAACGAGGCCCGCTCGCACATGCAGGGCGGGGCGGGACTGGGCCTGGCCATCGTGGAGCGCATCGCGCAGGCGCATCAGGCTCGGCTTGACTTGTTGCACCGAGAAGGTGGGGGACTGCTCGCCCGGCTGGACTGGCCCTTGAACGAGGTCAGTAGTTGATGGCGTAACGGTAGCCGCGGTACTTGAACACGGCAGACTTGAGGCGGATCTCTTCCAACACCAGGCCTTGATAGGGCTGATCCCCTTCGTGGAATACCTGGCTGTTGATGATCAGCATGCGGCTGGCGGGTGTGTCCGAGTACATGGCGCCACCGATCATCAGTTGCGGTAACTCGCGCTTGATGTCGTCGGGCAACTCGTTCATGGTCGGGATGCGCGCTGCGGCCGGGGCTGCCTGGGCGGTGGGCTTCGGTGTGGCCCGCACTGGCTCTGCCGGGGCGCGGGATGGGGCCTCGCGCACCATCGTGGGGGATGGTGGGGCGGGTGGTGCGGCAGGCCGGAGCGGCGGTGTCATGGCCGGAGGCCGGTCAGCGGGTGCGGATGGCGGTGCTGCAGCAATGGGCGGCGCTGGCATGCGCTGCTCAGCCGCTGCGGGTGCCTGCGTGGGCTCCGCTGGCGTCCCATTCATGGGCTGCGCTTCTGCCGTGGGCGTTGGGTTTGGCTCGGTCGTCGGTGCGGAGGGGCGGCTCAACAGCTGCCAGCTCAAGACCGCAATCAGGCAGATGCCCGCACCCGCTACCAGCCACATGGCGGGGGCCACCGGGCGACGCGTGGCTTCGCCGTCGTCGTCCACCTGGCCCAGCGGCTGCGAATGCAGGCCGGGTACCGTCCCACGTTCGCGTTCGGCGTCGGCCTTCTTGAGGGCATCAAGGATGTAGGACATCGTCTCGTCTCGCAGTGGTCTGGCCCGTCAGCAGCCTGGGTTCCTGGATCCCCACGGCGCGGTTGACCAGCATGAAGGTGGTGGCGCCCACAACGCCATCGGGCTTGAGCCCCTGCGCCATCTGGAAAGCGTACACCCGCGACTGCATGCCCGCGTCAAATACCTGCTTGCCGCTGGGCGGCGGGGTTTTGTCCAGCCGGGCCAGTTGCAGCGCCAGCCAATCCACCACCGGGCCGGTGTTTCCGGGCAGGATCTTGGCGTGAAAGGCCGGTGGCGTGCGCCAGTAGGTGGTGAAGTCGCCGCGCCACATGGTGGCCAGGGTGCCCAAGGGCAGCGAATAGGGGCGGCCATCCAGGGTGATGAAGGCGGTCTGGTCCTTGAGCCCTGTCAGCAGGGCATAGATCGCCTGGTTCTTGTCGTCATGCAGGGCCAGCACGACCGGGCGTTCCAGTTGGCGGATCAGCGCCAGCCCGCCGCTGTTGCGAAAGCAGGCCAGGTCCTGCAGTTGTGCTTGCGTGCAGGTGTCGCCGGCTTCGCTCAAGGTGACTTGCCACAGCGGGGCCAGTGCCCGCAGCGCGTCCTTCTCCTTGCGGAAGGCCGCCTGGTAGACGCCTCGGGCATCAATGGGGGGCGCGGCCAGCGTGGTGCTGATGGTGCCGCCCGGGATAGAGGCCGAAGCGCCGGGGCGCACCCCTGATGCGGCACTGTGCCCCTTGGTGTCTGGCACGCCGCTGGCCTTGCTTGTCAGCTTGATGGCCTGTGCACGCTGGTGCTGATGCAACCAGGCTGCACCACCAATGCCGGCGATGGCCGTGAACAGCAGGCCACCGGCCAACCAGGGCATCCATGGCTCCTGTGCCTTCTTGCTGCTGGATCGCGGTGGTGCGCCGGCGGAACCCGACTTCCCACTGGGCGCGGCGGCATGGCCCGACCTGGGTGTCTGAAAGACCTCTTGAGCGGCCTTGTCCACGATCTGCCTGTCCACCTTGGCCTTGTTCTCGACATAGGCACCCAACAGCGCGCGGTCGCACAGCAGATTGATGCGCCGGGGCACGCCGCCGGTCAACTGGTGGATGCGGCGCACGGCCTTGCTGTCAAACAGGCGGCCACGCTTGAGCCCGCCCACGGACAAGCGGTGCTGGATGTACTGCCCCGTTTCTTCTTCAGACAAGGCGTCCAGGTGGAAGTGCGCGATCACGCGCTGGGCCAGTTGCTCCAGCTCGGGGTGGGCCAGCATGGTGCGCAACTCGGGCTGGCCGATCAGCATGATCTGCAGCAGCTTGCGCTCGCTCGTCTCCAGATTGGTCAGCAGGCGCAATTGCTCCAGCACATCGGGCGAGAGGTTCTGTGCCTCGTCGATGATCAGCACATTGTTCTGGCCGACCGCGTGCGTCTTGAGCAGGAACTCGTTGAGCGGGTCAACGTAGTCCTTGATGGTGGCCTGGCCCGGGCCCTGGTGCTCATAGGGGATGCGGAACTCGTCGCACACCGATTTGAGCAGCTCGCCCACCGTGACCTTGGGGTTGAAGATGTAGGCAACGTTGGTGCGGCGGGGGATCTGCTCCAGGAAGCAGCGGCAGACCGTGGTCTTGCCCGCGCCGATCTCGCCCGTGAGCACCACGAAACCACCGCCCCCACCCACGCCATACAGCAAGTGAGCCAGGGCCTCGCGGTGGCGCTCGCTCATATACAGGTAACGCGGGTCGGGCGCGATCGAGAACGGCGCCTGTTTCAGGCCGAAATATTGCGCGTACATGGGCCAAGCATAGCGTCTGTGAGGGCCGGGGCGTCTCAGTGGATATCGCACCACATCCTCGAGGCCTGCCTGGGCGCAAAATCAAGGCTGACCATGACGCATGCCCATCGCCTTGAAATGCCCCCCTGGCCCACCGAGCCTGACGGCCCGCGCGCCGCCACCTACGTGGTGGACACCAATGTGATCCTGGTGGCCAATGGCCAGCACCCCGGGGTGTCGAGCGAGTGCGCGGCGCGCTGCGCCCATTGGCTGGACGAGCTGATGGCCACCGGCCGCCTGGCGCTGGACGCCGGCTTCGAGATCGTGCGTGAGTACCAGCACAAGACCCACGCCAGTGACGGCCTGGGCAAGGGGGATGCCTTCTTGCGTTGGGTGCTGCACAACATGGACAACCCCGCGCGCTGCGACCTGGTCGAGATTGCACCCGATGAGCGGCGGGGCTACGAGGCCTTTCCGATTGATTCAGCCTTGAACAGCTTTGATGCCTCGGACCGCAAATTCGTGGCCGTGGCCCGCACTCACCCAGAAGCGCCGCCCATCCTGCAGGCAGCCGATTGCAAGTGGCTGGACTGGTCGGCCGCTCTGGCAGCGCACGGCGTGCGTGTTCAGTTTCTATGTGATGCGGAACTGCGCGAGTTCCACGCCCACAAGTTTGGTCAGTGAGGTCTGCCCATGAGTGAGTTCTTCCGTTTCCCGCATACGCCCCACATCGCCTGGCTGGCATCGGGCACCCCCCGTGATGACAAGGTGCTGGCACCCGATGAGGTCAAGGCCTTGCTGGATCACCCGGTCGTGGTCGAAGAAAAGCTCGACGGTGCCAACATGGGCATCTCCTTCAATGCAGAGGGCGTGCTGCACGTGCAGAACCGCGGCCAGTACCTCAACAAGCCTTATGGCGGCCAGTTCACGCGCCTGGATGAATGGCTGGCGATCCGCGAAGACGCCTTGTTTGATGCGCTGGGTGACCAACTCATCTTGTTTGGCGAATGGTGTGCCGCCCAGCACTCGCTGGACTACGAAGCCCTGCCCGATTGGTACCTCGCCTTTGACGTGTACGACCGCGCCACGGGGCGTTTCTGGAGCACCCGCCGCCGCCACGAGCTGGCGCAAAAGCTCCAGGTGCGCGAGGTGCCGCGTGTGAGCCAGGGCCTGACCACGCTGCCCGTGTTGATCGAGTGGGTTCAAACCCACCGAAGCCACTACCGCGAGGGCTCGCTGGAAGGTGTGGTCATCCGCCATGAAGATGAGGACTGGCTGATCAACCGGGGCAAGCTGGTCCGCCCGGACTTCGTGCAGAGCATCGAGGAGCATTGGCGCAGCCGCGCCCTGCAATGGAACCGCATCAACTGGGAGCAGGGCGAGCCCGGCTGAGCCCGTCGACGATCAGGTCCAGCGCCGCGATCAGCGTGCGCTCGGTCTCGCTGGTGTCCACTCGCCATTGCGGCAGTTGGCCATCCACCTGCATGCGCGCCAGGCCATAAGCCAGCGCGCGTAAGGCCAGGGCCATCTCGGGCAGGGAGCCCGCGGGCAGCAGGCCTGCCAACTGGGCTTGCTCGACCAGGTCCATGGTGATCTGGCGGACCGCGTCGAAGTGCACCGGCAGGCTGGCGGAGCGGTCGAATTCGAACAGGCGGCGCGACGACACCAGTCGGAACTGCGTGGGGTTGTGCAATGCCCATTGGATGAAGGTGCGTCCCAGCGCCTTCAGTCGGGCGATCGGGTCGGCGGGCGCATCAAGCTGGTCGCGCTCGACCCGCAGCCGCAGGCGCACCAGGGCCTCTTCGGCCACCGCCGTCATCAACGATTCGCGGTCGGGAAAGTGCCGAAATGGCGCGCCTGAAGACACGCCCAGCCGCCTGGCCACCTCCCGCACGCTGATGATGTCCTTGCCGGTTTCCTCGGCCACGGTCACGGCCATGTCGATCAAGGCCTGGCGAAGGTTGCCGTGGTGATAGGGGCGTGGAGTCAAGGGCATGGCAGCCTGGGGGTGCAATGTAAGCAGTGCGTATTTTGCTTGGTCTGCGCTCATCGCGCTGCCTAAGATGCGGCACAAATTCATCCACCAGAGGAGCCCCATCATGATTCAGCCCCCACGTTTCAGCGCTCGGCCCAACCCGCTGGTGTGGTGGCTCGGGGCCCTGGTGCTGGGCCTGATGGCGCTGGCTTGTCTGCAGGCCTTGCCCGGCGTGGATGGCGTGCGCCTGCTGATCCGGGCCACCGCGCGCACATCCTTGCTGTTCTTCCTGCTGGCCTATACGGCGCAGGCCGCGGTGCGCACCTGGCCTGGGGCCTGGTCCAACTGGCAGCGCACGCATCGCCGCCAATGGGGGTGGTTGTTCGTGGCCTCGCACACCGTCCATGCAGCGGGCATCCTCGCACTGGCCCTGATGGCGCCGGATCTGTTCAACACGCTGGCGCCACTGGGCAACCGCATCAGCGGCGGCCTGGCCTATGCCTTCATCTGGGCGATGGGCCTGACCTCGTTCGACCGCAGTGCGCGCTGGCTGGGCCCCACCTGGTGGGCGCGCCTGCACACCTGGGGCCTGCACTACATCTGGCTGAGCTTTCTGGTGGCCAATGGCAAGCGCATCGCTGCCCAGCCCCTTTATGCCGTGCCGACACTGTTGTTGTTGGCGGCCTTGTGCTGGCGCCTGTGGGCCACGCGTCAGGCGAGCCGCCAGGTGGGCGGGATGCCCGCGTAGTGCGGGTTCAGTCCTGGGCCAGCCAGCGTTGCGCCAGCTTCACCCACAGCGTGGCGCCCAGCGGGATCAATTCGTCATTGAAGTCATAGCTGGGGTTGTGCAGCATGCAGGGCCCCATGCCGTGGCCTGATTCGCGGTGCGTGCCATCACCATTGCCGATCACGAAGTAGGCACCGGCTTGCGCCTGCAGGAAGTAGCTGAAGTCTTCCGCATCCATGGTGGGCTCGAACTCGCGCACCTTGTCGGCGCCGGCTACCTCGTACATCACCTGGCGCGCGAAAGCGGTTTCAGCCGGGTGGTTGATGGTGGGCGGGTAGTTGCGGCTGAACTCGAAGTCCGCCGTGGCACCGAAGGCCGCGCACACATGCTGCGTCATCTCGCGCATGCGCGTCTCGATCAGGTCCAGCGTGTCGGTGGTGAAGGTGCGCACGGTGCCCTGCATGGTCACCGACTCCGGGATCACGTTGGTGGCTTCCCCGGCTTCGATCATGGTAACCGAGATGACGCCGGTTTCGATCGGGCGCATGTTGCGCGTCAGGATGGTCTGGAAGGACTGCACCAGCTGGCAGGCAATGGGCACCGGGTCCACGCCCAGATGCGGCATGGCGCCATGGCAACCCTTGCCGCGGATGGTGATCAGGAACTCGTTGCTTGATGCAAAGCAGGGGCCGTTCTTGATGGCGAACTCGCCCACTTCCATGCCCGGCCAGTTGTGCATGCCGAAGATGGCATCCATGGGGAAGCGCGTGAACAGGCCATCGCGGATCATCTCCCGCGCGCCACCACCACCTTCTTCTGCAGGCTGGAACACCACATACACGGTGCCATCGAAGTTGCGCGACGCGGCCAGGTGTTGGGCGGCCGCCATCAGCATGGCCGTGTGCCCGTCATGGCCGCAGGCATGCATGCGCCCCTGGTGCCGGCTGGCGTGGGCAAAGGTGTTGTGCTCTGTCATGGGCAGGGCGTCCATGTCGGCGCGCAGGCCGATCGCACGCTTGCCGGGTCGCCCCTTGATCACGCCGACCACACCGGTCTTGCCCAGGCCCGTGTGCACCTCGATACCCCAATTGCGCAGGGTCTGCGCGATCAGATCGGCGGTGCGTTCTTCCTGGAAGCACAGCTCCGGGTGGGCGTGGATATCGCGACGAAACGCCCGCATGGCATCAGCCTGCTCCAGCAACGCCGGCAGGATGGTCGGGGGCAGTTCGTTGCGCGTCACGGTCATGGTTCAGGGGACTTTTCGAACAAGTTTGAGATATTACCTGCCGAACTGTTCGCAGGCTATTTATAGTGTCCAGCCGTGACGACCAACGAGGAGATTCGCCATGAGCGATGTCAAGTTTTCCCAAGCACACACCCTGGGGCTGGAAAAGGCCCGCGAGCTGGCCAAGCAATGGGCTGAAGACTCGGCCAAGAAGATGGGCCTGGAGTGCAAGCACACCGAAGGTGCCGACCAGGACACCATCACGTTCGAGCGCATGGGTGTCAACGGTCTGATGACCGTGACTGGCACCAGCTTTGATCTGGACGTCAAGCTGGGCATGATGATGAAGGCCTTCAAGCCGATGATCGAATCCGAGATCGCCAAGAACCTCGGCCGGATCATTGACAAGGCTTCCGGCAAAGCCTGATCTTCGGGCTGGCCGCAAAGCAAAACGGGCTGCCAATGCAGCCCGTTTTGTTTGGTCAGTCCGTGCGCTTACTTCTTGAGCGACTCGACCAGGTCGATGTAGCCTTGCTTGGCTTCGTCCTGGCTCTTGCCCTTCAGGGCGGCCCAGGCGTCGTACTTGGCGCGGCCCACGAAATCGGTGAAGCCAGGGCGGTCACCCGTGGCGTCGCCCACGCTGCCTTGCTTGAACAGCGAGTACATCTGCAGCAGGGTGTTGTTGTCGGGCTTGGCGGGCAACAGCTTGGAGTCTGCCAGGGCCTTGTCGAAGCGGGCTTGAAGATCGGACATGTTTGTCTCCTGTCAAATTGGCGGTCACGGCGCTGGACCTGGCCAGGCGGTGACGGGTTCATCGCAGGCGCATGTTACTGCCCGTTTGACGGGCTCACGAGCCTGGCAGCCCCCTCAAGCCAGTGCCTGAGAAACCATGGGGTCATGGCGGATTCTCTAGAATCAATGCCCTCATGAGCGCTGTTTCCTTCCACAACGTCACCAAAACATTCGAGTCCGGCGGCCGCACCGTGCGGGCGCTGCAGGGCGTCAGCTTTGACATCGAAGAGGGTGAATTCTTCGGCCTCCTCGGGCCCAATGGTGCGGGCAAAACCACCCTGATCAGCATCCTGGCTGGTTTGAGCCGTGCCACCTCGGGCAAGGTCACCGTGCAGGGGCACGACGTGGTCAGCGACTACGCAGCCGCGCGCCGCGCCCTGGGCGTGGTCCCGCAAGAGCTGGTGTTCGACCCCTTCTTTTCGGTGCGCGAAACCCTGCGCATCCAGAGCGCCTACTTTGGCCTGCGTCGCAACGACGACTGGATCGACGAGCTGCTGGCCAACCTGGGCCTGAGTGACAAGGCCGACGCCAACATGCGCCAGCTGTCGGGCGGCATGAAGCGGCGCGTGCTGGTGGCCCAGGCCCTGGTGCACCGCCCACCCGTGATCGTGCTGGACGAGCCCACCGCGGGCGTGGACGTCGAATTGCGCCAGACCTTGTGGCAGTTCATTGCCCAGCTCAATAAAAAGGGCCACGCCGTCTTGCTCACCACCCATTACCTGGAGGAAGCCGAGGCCTTGTGCGGGCGCATCGGCATGCTCAAGCAAGGGCAACTGGTGGCGCTGGACCGCACTTCCGCCTTGCTGGCGGGCACCGCCTCCACCATGCTGCGCTTCAAGACTGACCATGCCCTGCCGCCTCAACTGGCCGCACAGGCCCGCATCACAGGCCGCATCGTTCAACTGCCTGCGCATGACGCCACCGAGATCGAGCAGATCCTGGCGCAGCTGCGCGAGGCCCACTGCAAGGTCGAGGACCTGGAAATGGGCCGCGCCGATCTCGAAGACGTCTTCCTCGAGATCATGCAAAGCCACCAAGGCGATCACGCCAAAGCGGGCCTGGTGAACAATGCAGGCAAACTGGAGGTGGTCGCATGAACTGGGTCGCTTCGGTGCAGGGCGCCCGCCCGTTGTTCGTCAAGGAAGTGCTGCGCTTCTGGAAGGTGAGCTTCCAGACCATCGGCGCGCCGGTGCTGACCTCCGTGCTCTACCTGCTGATTTTTGGCCATGTGCTCGAAGACCATGTCCAGGTGTTCAAGGGCGTGGGCTACACCCGCTTCCTGATCCCTGGCCTGGTGATGATGAGCCTGCTGCAAAACGCCTTCGCCAACAGTTCGTCCTCGCTCATCCAGAGCAAGATCACGGGCAACCTGGTGTTCGTCCTGCTGACCCCTTTGTCGCACCGCGCCTGGTTCCTGGCCTATGTGGGCGCCTCGCTGGTGCGCGGGCTGGCCGTGGGCACGGGCGTGTTCATCGTGACGGCCTGGTTCGCGCCACCCGGCTTGGCCGAGCCCTGGTGGGCCCTGATCTTTGCCATGTTGGGGGGCTGCCTGCTGGGCGCGCTGGGCCTGATCGCCGGCCTGTGGGCCGACAAGTTCGACCAGATGGCCGCCTTTCAGAACTTCATCATCGTGCCCATGACCTTTCTGTCGGGCGTGTTTTACTCGGTGCACTCGCTGCCGGGCTTCTGGCAGGGGCTGTCCCACCTCAACCCTTTCTTCTACCTGATCGACGGTTTTCGGCGCGGTTTCTTCGGCGCCAGCGACGTCAGCCCCTGGCTGAGCCTGGGCGTGGTGGCGACCGCCACGCTGGGTGTTTCGGCCCTGGCGCTGCGTTTGCTCAAGACCGGGTACAAAATCCGGTCCTGATCCTTCCTTTTTTGATCTGTCGAGTCCAATATGGCCAACCCCACTCCTGCCGAAATCCAGCAATACATTGCCGCCGGTCTGCCTTGCGCACACCTGGAAGTGGAGGGCGACGGCCAGCACTTTTTCGCCACCATCGTGTCCGCCGAGTTCGAAGGCAAGAACCGGATTGGCCGCCACCAGCGCGTTTACCAGGCCCTGGGCGATAGAATGCGGGCTGAGATCCACGCGCTGTCCATGAAGACTTTGACCCCAGCCGAATGGGCCGAGCAGGCTCCCAAGGCCTGATTTCACAGTCTGAAGTGGCCGTTTGGCGCTCTGCTCGACACCGATTCATCTCTAATCAGGCGCGACTACCGCTTTGGCGGCAGCTTCGCGCCCTTTGTGTTTTCCCATGGACAAACTCCTGATCCGCGGTGGTCGTCGCCTGCAAGGCGAAGTGACGATTTCCGGCGCCAAAAATGCTGCCTTGCCTGACCTGTGCGCCACGCTGCTGAGCGCCGAGCCCGTCACGCTGGCCAATGTGCCGCAGCTGCAGGACGTGTCCACCACACTCAAGCTGCTGGGCAACATGGGTGTCGTGGCCGAGCGCCATGCCGACGACGTCAACTGCGTCACGCTGGATGCCGGCCGGGTCGACAAGCCCGAAGCGCCGTACGAGCTGGTCAAGACCATGCGCGCCTCCATCCTGGTGCTGGGCCCGCTGCTGGCCCGTTTTGGCCGCGCCCGCGTGTCGCTGCCTGGCGGCTGCGCCATCGGCTCGCGCCCCGTGGACCAGCACATCAAAGGCTTGCAGGCCATGGGTGCCCAGATCACGGTCGAGCATGGCTACATCGAAGCCCGCACGCCGCTGGACGCCAAGGGCCTGCCGACCCGCCTTCAAGGCGCCCGCATCACGACCGACATGGTCACCGTGACGGGCACCGAGAACCTGTTGATGGCCGCCACGCTGGCCGAGGGTGAAACCATCCTCGAAAACGCCGCGCAAGAGCCTGAAATCACCGACCTGGCCAATCTGCTGATCGCCATGGGCGCGAAGATCGAAGGGCAGGGCACGCACCGCATCCGCATCCAGGGGGTGGACAAGCTCCATGGGCTGAGCAGCGCGCAGGCGCACCAGATCATTCCTGACCGCATCGAAACCGGTACCTTCCTGTGCGCCGTGGGCGCTACCGGTGGCGACGTCACCCTGCGCAAGGCCAATGCCGAGCACCTCGAGTCCGTCATCGAGAAGTTGCGCGAAGCCGGCGTGTCGATTGAATCCGGTACCGACTGGATCCGCGTCAAGGCCGATGCGCGGCCCAAGGCCGTGGGTTTCCGCACGCGTGAGTACCCCGCCTTCCCGACCGACATGCAGGCCCAGTTCATGGCGCTCAACTGCGTGGCTGAAGGCACCGCGGTGATCCACGAGACGATTTTTGAAAACCGCTTCATGCACGTCAACGAGCTGATCCGCCTGGGCGCGAACATCGCCGTTGACGGCCACAGCGCCGTGGTGACCGGCGCCCCCAAGCTGTCCGGTGCCACCGTGATGGCCACCGACCTGCGCGCCTCGGCCAGCCTGGTCATCGCCGGCCTCGTGGCCGATGGCGAGACCCTGGTCGACCGCATTTACCACCTCGACCGTGGCTACGACCGCATGGAAGCCAAGCTGCGCGGTATCGGTGCTGACATCGAGAGAACCAAATGATCACCCTCGCCCTTTCCAAAGGCCGCATCTTTGAAGAAACCTTGCCCCTGCTGGCCGCAGCCGGCATCGAGGTGACCGAAGACCCTGAAAAGTCCCGCAAGCTCATCTTGCCCACCACACGCCCCGATGTGCGCGTGGTGCTGGTGCGCGCCTCGGACGTGCCCACCTATGTGCAATACGGTGGCGCCGACATCGGCGTGGCCGGCAAGGACATCCTGATCGAGCACGCCGGTGTCAACGGTGACAACGATGGCCTGTACCAGCCGCTGGACCTGAACATCGCCAAGTGCCGCATGAGCGTGGCCGTGCGCGCTGACTTCGACTACGCCGCCGCCGTCAAGCAGGGCTCGCGCATCCGCGTGGCCACCAAGTACACCACCATTGCCCGCGATCACTTTGCCAACAAGGGCGTGCACGTGGACCTGATCAAGCTGTACGGCTCGATGGAGCTGGCGCCCTTGACTGGCCTCGCTGACGCCATCGTGGACCTGGTGTCCACCGGCAACACGCTCAAGGCCAACCACCTGGTCGAGGTCGAGCAGATCATGAACATCAGCTCGCGCCTGGTCGTCAACCAGGCCTCGCTCAAGCTCAACCGCGAACCCATCCGCGCCCTGATCCAGGCTTTCGAGTCCGCCATCCCGAAGAAGTGAAGCGTGTGCCAGGGGCTATGACGCCGGTAGCCACAAGCCATCGCGTCCACGTCCCGCACCAGTCAGATTTCTGAGATCCTCTTGCTCATGACCGTCCAGATCCGCCACCTCGCCACCTCCCAGCCCGATTTCGATGCCACCTTCCAGAAGGTGCTGCATTGGTCGGCCGAGACCGACACGGCCATCGAAGACCGCGTGGGCGCGATCCTGGCTGATGTGCGCCTGCGTGGTGACGCCGCCGTGCTGGAGTACACCGGCCGATTCGACCACCTGCAGGTGGACAGCATGGCTGCGCTGGAACTGGGGCAGGCCGAGTTGAAGTCCGCGTTTGACAGCCTGCCAGCCGTGCAGCGCGAGGCCCTGGAAAGCGCCGCCAAGCGCGTGCGCAGCTACCACGAGCGCCAGAAAGAAGCCTGCGGCCTCAGCTGGCAATACCGCGATGAAGACGGCACCTTGCTGGGCCAGAAGGTCACGCCGCTGGACCGCGTGGGCATCTATGTGCCCGGTGGCAAGGCCGCGTATCCCTCGTCTGTGCTGATGAACGCCATCCCTGCCCATGTGGCCGGTGTGCAAGAGATCATCATGGTCGTGCCCACCCCCAAGGGCGAGAAGAACCCGCTGGTGCTGGCCGCCGCCTATGTGGCCGGCGTGTCGCGCGCCTTCACCATCGGCGGCGCACAGGCCGTGGCCGCCCTGGCTTACGGCACCGCCACCGTGCCCAAGGTCGACAAGATCACCGGCCCGGGCAACGCCTATGTGGCCAGCGCCAAGAAGCACGTGTTCGGCCAGGTCGGCATCGACATGATCGCCGGCCCCAGCGAGATCCTCGTGCTGGCCGATGGCTCCACACCGCCCGACTGGGTCGCCATGGACCTGTTCAGCCAGGCCGAGCACGACGAACTGGCCCAAAGCATCCTGCTGTGCCCGGACGCTGCCTACATCGCCAAGGTGCAAGCCGAGATCGACCGCCTGCTGCCCACCATGCCGCGCGCCGACATCATCCGCGCCTCGCTGGAAGGGCGTGGCGCCCTGATCCACACCCGCAGCATGGAAGAGGCCTGCGAAATCTCCAACCGCATCGCGCCCGAGCACCTGGAGGTGTCCTCCAACGACCCGCACAAGTGGGAGCCGCTGCTCAAGCACGCCGGCGCCATCTTCCTGGGTGCCTACACCTCCGAGTCGTTGGGCGACTACTGCGCCGGCCCCAACCACGTGCTGCCCACCTCGGGCACTGCGCGTTTCTCGTCGCCGCTGGGTGTGTATGACTTCCAGAAGCGCTCCAGCCTGATTGAGGTCAGCGAGGCCGGTGCCCAGGTGCTGGGCAAGACCGCCGCGGTGCTGGCTTACGGTGAAGGCCTGCAGGCGCACGCCCAGGCCGCGGAATTCCGCCTGAAGAAATGAACGACATGAGTCTGCTCGACGTCTTCCGTCCTGATGTCCGCGCCATGCACGCCTACGTGGTGCAAGACGCCGCCGGCTACATCAAGCTCGACGCGATGGAAAACCCCTTCACGCTGCTGCCCGCGCTGCAGGCTGAACTGGGCGAGCGCCTGGGCAAAGTGGCCCTGAACCGCTACCCCGGCGTGCGCGTCAATGACCTGCATGCCGCCTTGCGCGCCTACGCCCACGTGCCTGCCGACTGCGGCCTGGTGCTGGGCAATGGCTCGGATGAGCTGATCTCGCTGCTGTCCGTGGCGTGCGCTCAGCCGGGTGCCGTGGCCCTGGCGCCGCTGCCGGGCTTCGTCATGTACGAGGCCTTTGCCAAGCAAAGCGGCATGACGTTTGTGGGCGTGCCCCTGACGCCCGATTTCGAGCTGGATGGCCTCGCCATGCTGGCCGCCATCCGCGAGCACAAGCCCGCGCTGACCTACATCGCCTACCCCAACAACCCCACGGCCAATCTCTGGGACGACGCCGTCATCGAGCAGATCGTGGAGGCGGTGGGGGAGAACGCCGCAGTGGGTCATCCTGGCCTGGTCATCATCGACGAGGCCTACCAGCCCTTCGCCAGCAAGAGTTACCTGGATCGCCTGGCCAAGCACCCGCATGTGCTGCTGATGCGCACCCTGTCCAAATTCGGCCTGGCCGGTGTTCGCCTGGGCTACATGATGGGCCGCAAGGACCTGATCGAGCAGGTCGAAAAGGTGCGCCCGCCCTACAACATCAGCGTGCTCAACGTCGAGGCGGCCCTGTTTGCCATCGAGCACGCCAGTGAGTTCGCCCGCCAGGCCGAGACCATCAAGTCCGAGCGCCAGCGCCTGCTGGCCGCCCTGGCCGCCATGCCCGGCGCCAAGGCCTACCCCAGCCAGGCCAACATGATCCTGGTGCGCGTGAACGACGCCGCCGCGGCCTTCAACGCCCTTAAAGCTAGGGGCATCCTGATCAAAAATGTGGCGGGCCTGCACCGTTTGCTGGCAAACTGTATCCGCCTGACCGTAGGTCTTCCCTCGGAAAATGACGCCCTCATCGCGGCATTGACCGAAATCCTGCGCGAACCCCTGATTTCCAACCCTGCATGAACGCTCCTGACATGGTGGCCCAAGCTGGCGCCGATCGCGTGGCCGAGGTCACCCGCAATACCGCCGAAACCCAGATCACCGTCCGCGTCAACCTGGACGGCACCGGTGCGGCCAAGCTGCACACCGGCATCGGTTTCTTCGACCACATGCTCGACCAGATCGCGCGCCATGGCCTGGTCGATCTGGACATCCACGCCGTGGGCGACCTGCACATCGACGGCCACCACACGGTGGAAGACGTCGGCATCACCCTGGGCCAGGCCTTTGCCAAGGCCGTGGGCGACAAGAAGGGCATCCGCCGCTACGGCCACGCCTATGTCCCCCTGGACGAGGCCTTGTCACGCGTCGTGATCGACTTCTCCGGCCGTCCCGGCCTGCACATCGACATCCCCTTCACGGCCGGCAGCATTGGCGGCTTTGACACCCAGTTGACCTACGAGTTCTTCCAGGGCTTTGTCAACCACGCAGGTGTCACCGTGCACATCGACAACCTGAAGGGCGTCAACGCGCACCATCAGTGTGAAACCGTGTTCAAGGCCTTTGCCCGTGCGTTGCGTGCCGCGCTGGAGCGCGACCCCCGCATGGCTGGCGTGATCCCGTCGACCAAGGGCTCGCTGTGAGCCCCGCCGTTTTGATCTCCCTGTGATGCTTTCCCTTTGACTCCATGAGCCAGACGACATCGACAGTGGCCGTGATTGATTACGGCATGGGCAACCTGCGCTCCGTCTCGCAGGCGGTTGAGCACGCGGCCAAGGATCTGAACCTGCAGGTCGTGGTGACCAACGACCCCGACGTGGTGAACGCCGCCGAGCGCGTGGTGCTGCCAGGCCAGGGTGCCATGCGTGACTGCATGCGTGAGCTGCGTGAAGCCCATGGGGGCCACCTGCTGGGCGCTGTGCTGCATGCCGCCGCCAACAAGCCCTTGATGGGCGTGTGCGTGGGCATGCAGATGCTGCTGGACCACTCCGAAGAGCAGGACACCCCCGGCCTGGGCCTCATCCCCGGCAAGGTGATCAAGTTCCGCCTGGACGGCATGAAGCAGCCCGATGGCAGCCGCTACAAGGTGCCTCAGATGGGCTGGAACCGCGTCCACCAGTCCCGCCACGAAGGCACGTGGGGCGGTCAGCCGCACCCCGTGTGGGCCGGTATTCCCGACGACAGTTACTTTTACTTCGTCCACAGCTACCATGCGGTTGTGGACAATCCCCAACACAGCGCCGGCGAAACCGAATACGG
The DNA here is from genome assembly GCF_016195855.1 of Aquabacterium sp. Taxonomy (GTDB): domain Bacteria; phylum Pseudomonadota; class Gammaproteobacteria; order Burkholderiales; family Burkholderiaceae_C; genus Aquabacterium. Next base: position 160,195 of record NZ_JACPYU010000003.1, on the reverse strand, counting down.
TGTCCGCTTTACCTGCGCTGTAGCCCGGGATAACATTTTCGCTACCCAGTTCCACCCCGAGAAGAGTGCTGAGCACGGGCTGGCCCTGTACCGCAATTTCCTGCTCTGGAAGCCTTGACCCAAGCGCTCCCAGAGTCCCGACGATTTCTCCACCCACCCGCACCACAGCCATGCTGCTGATCCCTGCGATTGACCTGAAAGACGGCAAATGCGTTCGCCTCAAACAAGGCGATATGAATGACTCCACCACGTTTGGCGAGGACCCGGCCGCAATGGCCCGGCGCTGGCTGGACGCGGGCGCCCGGCGCCTGCACCTGGTGGACCTCAACGGTGCCTTTGCCGGCAAACCCGTCAATGAGGCGGCCATCAAGGCCATCATCAAAGAAGTGGGTGACGAGATCCCGGTGCAACTGGGTGGCGGTATCCGCGACCTCGACACCATCGAGCGCTACCTCGACGACGGCCTGAGCTACGTCATCATCGGCACGGCCGCGGTCAAGAACCCCGGCTTCCTGAAGGATGCCTGCGTGGCTTTTGGCGGGCACATCATCGTCGGCCTGGACGCCAAGGACGGCAAGGTGGCCACCGACGGCTGGAGCAAGCTCTCCGGCCACGAAGTGGTGGACCTGGCCAAGAAGTTCGAGGACTACGGCGTTGAGGGCGTGATCTACACGGACATCGGCCGTGATGGCATGCTGTCGGGCATCAACATCGATGCCACCGTCAAGCTGGCCCAGGCCCTGACGGTGCCTGTGATCGCCTCTGGCGGCCTGTCCAACATCCGGAATATCGAAGAACTGTGCGCTGTCGAGCCCGAAGGTGTTGAAGGCGTGATCTGCGGTCGCGCCATCTACACCGGCGACCTGGACTTCGCAGCCGCCCAAAAGCGCGCCGACGAACTCAACGGTCAAGGCTGATCGGACAAGGGCCTTCAAGTGCTAGCCAAACGCATCATTCCCTGCCTGGACGTGACAGGCGGGCGGGTCGTCAAGGGCGTCAACTTCGTCGAGTTGCGTGACGCAGGCGACCCGGTCGAGATCGCGGCGCGCTACAACGAGCAAGGTGCCGACGAACTCACCTTCCTGGACATCACGGCCACCAGCGACGGCCGCGACATGATCCTGCACATCATCGAAGCGGTGGCTTCGCAGGTCTTCATCCCGCTGACGGTGGGTGGTGGCGTGCGCACGGTCGACGATGTGCGCCGCCTGCTCAATGCCGGTGCCGACAAGGTCAGCTTCAACTCGGCCGCACTGGCCAACCCGCCGGTGATCCGTGAGGCCTCCGACCGCTATGGCTCGCAGTGCATCGTGGTGGCCATTGATGCCAAGCGCCGCCAGGGCGATGACCTCGCCGCACGTGGGCCGGGCTGGGATGTCTACAGCCATGGTGGCCGCAAGAACATGGGCCTGGATGCCGTGGCCTGGGCCCGGCAGATGGCCGAGCATGGCGCGGGCGAAATCCTGCTGACCAGCATGGACCGCGATGGCACCAAGTCCGGTTTCGATCTGGAGTTGACCCGTGCCGTGAGCGACGCGGTGGGCGTGCCGGTGATCGCATCGGGCGGCGTGGGCAATCTGGACCACCTGGCGGACGGCGTGCAACAGGGCGGGGCCGATGCCGTGCTGGCCGCCAGCATCTTCCACTATGGCGAGTACACCGTGGCGCAGGCCAAGGCGGTGATGGCACAACGCGGCATTCCCGTTCGCCTCTGACGCGCCATCTGACGCCCGTACTGGTGCGCATCAACCAAGGCCGCAAATGCGGCCTTTCTTTTTGCCCGCGTGACAAGCATCACACTCCCGGCTGCATGGGTTTGGCGATGCCCCTGTCTCCGTGTCGAGAACAGGCGTAATGTGTGGAGCGGGAAATGCCTCGTCCTCCGTGCCAAGGTCATTGAACGGCCGGGCCGCCAGAGGGCAGGATCAACTTCGAAAGGAGTGCCACATGCCCTTGACTTCTCGTTTCAAGCCGCTGCCCCTCTCATCCATGACCACGGCGCCCGAGCTGCCCAAGGTGCAGCGCATGGCCTTGCCCCACGACCCCGCTTTGAGCCTCTTGACGGACCTGCATCACAGCGCCTGCGTGATCGCCATGGAGCACGATGGGCTGGATGAAACCCTGCACCTGATGATGCGCGCTGGCGTGCGCATGGTGTTCGTGTCGGGTGCCGGTGGTGAGCTTGCCGGCATGGTCACCGCCGAAGACCTTCAGGGCGAGCGCCCAGTGGTGCGCGCGACGAGTGGCAGGGTGCCGCATCGCGAGTTGACCGTGGCCGACGTCATGGTGCCGGTCACGCAATGGGATACCGTGGACTTGGCCACCGTGCGCACGGCCCGGCTGGGGGACGTGGCCGAAACCATGCATGAACATGGGCTGCGCTACCTGCTGGTGACCCAGAACAAGCTGGGCAAGATGGTGCTGCGTGGTTTGTTTTCTGCCAGCCGGCTGGAGATGGCGATGAACACGACCATCGAGCCCGGCCTGCATTCGCGCAGCTTTGCCGAACTGGAGATGGTGCTGGCCCACTGAGCCTGGCCTCGGTCAGTTCATCCCCAGCTCGGTTGGTAGCCACAGCTCGAAACAAGCCCCTTCGCCGGGGCTGTTGATGACCTTGACCTGCCCGCCGTGGCGTCTGGCCACGGTGTCGATGAAGACCAGGCCCAGGCCGATGCCGGCCGCCAGCTTGGACGGGCGCCCTTGCTCGACGCGTTCATAGCGTTTGAACAGGCGCCCCAGTTCCGACTCCGGAATGCCGGGCCCCTGATCGCGCACGGCGATCACATGGTGCCCGGGCTCGCGCGTTACCGAGACCGAGACCTGCCCGCCCTTGGGGCTGAACTTGATGGCATTGCTCAGCAAGTTGATCAGGGCGCGGTGCAGCAGGTAGTCATCAAAAGTGGCCGTCTGCATGTGCCCGGGTGGCCAGCTGCCTGTCAGTGTCATGTCCTTGGTGCGCGCCTGCAGTTGCATCTCGTCGATGCAGTCCTGCGCCAACTGGATCAGGTCACCCGGCGCCGGTGCAATGGGGCGTGTCTCGGCGCGCATCACCTGCAGCAGCTCTTCGCACAGGTCCAGCGTGTGGCGGGCCATGGCCTCGACATGCTTGAGCGTTTCCTCCTGCGACATCTGCCCGCCGATGCGGTGCAGCTCCACCAGCGAGATCAGTGAGGCCTGAGGGGACCGGATGTCATGGGCAATGAAGCCTAGCAATTCAGTCCGTTGCAACTCCGCCTCCTGCAGCGCGGTCACGTCGGTGGCACAGACGATGGTGCCGCTGTCCGGGATGCCGTCATCGGCGCTGACCACCGCCACGAGATACTGTTTGCCCCGTGGGTGCGCTGCAGCCGAGGTCACGGGGGCGCGGCTGTGGCTGGCTTTGTCCAGCAGCATCTCCCAGGTGGGGGCTTCATTGGGCATCAAGGGCGCCAGCACCTCGCTCAAAGGGCGCCCCAGCAAGGCAGACGCATGGCTGAAGCCGGTCATCAAGCAGGCTTGCTGGTTGGCCTGCGTGATCACATGCGACGCATCCACGACAAACACCGCGTCAGGCAAGGCCGAGAGGGTGTGCGCCAGCAGCTGCCTGGTCTGGCGCAACTGCGAACTGGCCTGGCTGATGGCGCCTGTGCGTTGCCGCATGAAGTCGCCTTGCGACGTCCGTGTTGATGAGGGCGCGCGTGGGCCCGGCATGCCCGCGTCACCCGACATGGCCTGCAACTCGCGCTCCAGCTCGTGGGCCGTGGCTTCCAGCTTGCGCCAGCTCCAGACCGGGTAGCTCAGCAGGGCGCCCAGTACCAGGCCGAAAGGTGGCCACCAAAGCCCTGCGCGCATCAACGCCCATGACACCAGGACCGCCCCGATCGCCAGGCATGCACTGTTGATCAGGCCCTGGCGCGGTGTGGCGCGGCGGAAGGACCAGAGCAGGCCCAGCACCAGCAGGGCAGACAGCAGCGCGTTGGCCGCCGGTGGAATGGCATGGATGAACCGATCCTGCCGCAAGGCATCCAGAAATTGCGCGATGACTTCGACACCCGACATGCCCTCGCCAAACTGCGAAACCGGGGTCTGGAAGGTTTCTCCCAGACCATTGGCTGTGACACCGATCAGGACGTGGCGATGGCGAAATGTGGAGGCGGGCACATCGCCGCGCAACACGGCCGCGTAGGACACGTGGGCGATGCGCCCAGGTGGGCCGAGGAAGGGAATGGCCATGGGCCCCTGGCGCTGCCAGTAGGACGAAGCCAGCGCACCGTCGTCCTGTGCAGCTTGCGCAGGGATGTTCTCTGGCCACTCGCCTGCCGCCTGCAGCATGGCGAGCGCGGGGTGGGGGTAGCGATGGGCGCGGGTGCCCGCCCACAGGTAGGCCCTGCGCAAGGTGCCGTCCACATCGATGGCCGCGTCTGCATGGGCCAGGTGGGCCACGCTTTGATAGATAGGGATGGGCCGCAGTTCGTGGCCTTGTCCTGCACCATCCAGTGCATGGCTCACGGGCAGGATGACCTTGTCGATCTGGCGCATGGCGTCTGACAGCAGGGCATCTTGCTGCGGCTCGCCGTCGGGCTCGCTGAGCAGCAGGTCCAGCATCACCGACTTGGGGTCTGCGGCCTGGATCTGCTGCAGGACGCGGGCATGGATGGACCGCTTCCAGGGCCAGCGCCCCATGGCCTGGAGGCTGGCGTCATCAATGGCCACGATCACGATGTCTGGCGCGGCCTGACGCTGCCAGGTGCTTTGAGCCGCATCGTAGACGGCCTGGTCCAGGTGCCAGGTCCAGTGCCACCAGCATGCAGCAGCGGTCAAGGTCATCAGGCACAGGCTCACCAGCCACCATTCTCGGCCTTGGCGGTCAACCGGGGGCATGCCGCTGGAGGCCGACTGCAGGGCAGGTGGCGTCATGGTTGGGTGGTGATGAAGTGCTCGCCACTTCGAACGCACTGCATGTCCGAGCTGCGCACGCAAGCGGGCAGCAGCACCATCTGCGGGGTGGTGTAGGGCCCGATGAAGCCATCGGCATCCACAGCACGGTAGCGCACATACAGCCGCCCACCTTCTTGCGGCTTGGGCAAGGTGATGTCCGGCTTGTCCGAGGCCACAGCGTGCAGCATCTGAGTGAACCCGGCATCGGTGGCCATCTGGAACTCGAAGCGCTGGCCAGGCTCGGCCTGCAACTGGAATTGCAGGCTGTCTGGTGTGATCACCGGCGGGGGCGGTTGCGCGGGCGGGTCGCGCATCAGCAGCAACTGGGCATCGCCCCAGGGGCCTTTGTCAGGGCCTGCGGCTGTCGTGGCGATGCGCCAGTGGTAGTCCCCGGTGGGGAGGGGCACGGTGGCTTGGGGATCAGGCAGCGAGGGCTGGTCCACCACCAATTGCGTGAAGCCCGCATCGCGTGCCACTTGAAGGCGGTAGGACTGTGCTTGCGGGTGGGCCGTCCAGTTGAGTTGGGCCTCGCGGGCGCGCAGCTTGGCGCGGTTGGCGGGGGCAGTGGGAATGGGCGGTTCAGGGCGTGCCTTGAGTTGCAAGGGCCACGTGCCATCCAGCCCTTCCAGCCCCTGTGCATTGGCAACGCGTGCGCGCAGGTGGTAGTGGCCATCGGGCAGGTCACTCACGCGGAAATGAGGTTGGGGCAAAGTGGCTTCGGCGCGCACGCGGCGGAAGTCGGCGTCGTCGGCAATCTGAATGCGGTAGCTGTTGGCGCCGGGCACATCAGGCAAGTCCAGGCGCAGCAGCGGGCGTTCAAACAGGCTGGGCAGGCCGGACAGCACGGGTGCAGCCGGCAAGGGCTGAGGGCTGCCAACCTGGGCCTGCGCATTGGTCACGGCACCGTGGCCGGCTGCCACGAGGGTGGTGCGTCCGGCCGTGCCCGCGGCAGCACCTGCTGCACCACTCACGGCCACCGTGCCGTCCAAGGTCTCGCCCCAGGTCAGCCGCTCATCCGTGGCCACCCGGAATTCGGTGCCACGCACACCCAGCACGGCCTGCGGTGTCTTGATCTGGTAGCGGGGCTGTCCGCCCGTCAGGTGCGTGACCAGGGACTCAACCCGCCCGCGCAGCACCGTCCAGGTCGAGGCGAAAAAGCCGGCTTCTTCGTACTTCACCGAGTTGTCCAGCCGCGCTTGCGTGTCAGCTTGAATCTTGAGGATGGAGCCATCGGCCAGTTGCACCGTGACATAGCCATTGGCGCTGGTTCGCAGCGTCATGCCCTGGGTGACCGCGTCGCCTTTTTGAACGGGCTGCATGGCCGCGCTGGGGCCCGCACCAGGCGGGTTGCGACGAGAGACCTCGCCGACCACTTCCAGCACCACACCGGCTTGCGGCGTGGCTTTCATGCGCTCGACCGGGATGCACAAGGCCTGGCCGATCGGGATGCGCCGGGGGTTGTCAACCTTGTTGACGCGCGCCAGCACCTGCCAGCGCCGAGGTTCGGCCAGGTAGCGTTGGCTCAGGCCAATCAGGGTGTCCCCTGCGACAGCCGTGTGGGTGTGGCACGACGCCGTGGCGGCCAGGGATGCAGGGCAGCATGTCAGAGATGCTGCGCACATCCAGACACCTGTCCAGGCCGGTCGATGCGCGAGCAGCATGGGCAAAACTTCCCGAGTTCGTTTGAATCCCTGGCAGCTTACGTGATGCCTGTCTCAGGGGCAAGGCGAGCTTGTCAACTCAGGCAGGATTGTCGATGTCCAGAAACTCATGCTGCAGGCCCAGGCGTGACACCAGGTGTTGCCCGATCGCCTGAACGCCATAGCGCTCGCTGGCATGGTGACCACAGGCCAGGAAGGCCACGCCGGTTTCGCGCGCGTAGTGCGCCTGGGGCTCCGAGATCTCGCCGGTCAGGAACACGTCCACGCCAGCGGCAATCGCCCCCTCGAAATAACCTTGTGCGCCGCCGCTGCACCAGGCTGCGCGCTTCAAGGCCCGGCCATCACCAGGTACGACCACCGGTGCGCGCCCCAGGACCTGGGCCACGCGGGCGCTCAGGCCATCCAGATCAAGCCCATCGGGCACCGGGCCCAGAAACCCCAAGTCCTGGTCGCCAAAGCGGCCATCTGCCACCAGGCCCAGTCGTTGCCCCCATTGGGCGTTGTTGCCCAGCGAGGCGTGGGCGTCCAGTGGCAGGTGGTAGGCAAACAGGTTGATGTCGTGCTGGATCAGGCGGGCCACGCGCTGCTTCATCCAGCCGGTGAGGCGGCCATCCTGCCCGCGCCAGAACAGGCCGTGGTGCACCAGGATGGCGTCCGCTTTGGCGGCAATGGCCGCATCGATCAAGGCCAGACTGGCCGTCACGCCCGTGACCAGCTTGTGAATGACGGGCTTGCCCTCAACTTGAAGACCGTTCGGCCCATAATCCTTGAACCGATCGGCTTCCAGCAGGTCCTGCAGGTGGCGGTGCAAGGCTTCTCGATCGATCATGGTTGGCCTTTCTGACTGACGTTGTTCATGGCTTGTGGCATTCATGCGTAAAACCTGGCTGATTTTCTCGCAGACGGTGACCGTGGCGGTTGCCGTGCTGTTTGTGGTCTCGACATTCAAACCACAGTGGATCCAGACCGTGCCGTGGCGCCAGGTGTTGCCCGGCGCCACCGTGGCCGTCGTGCCCGCGGCCGTGCCCGGCAGCGCACCGGCTTCTGCTGCGGCCACGCCGGGCTTTCGCGATGCCGCTCAAAAAGCCGCGCCGACCGTGGTCAGCGTCGTGACCAGCAATTCGGCCGCGCGCAACCCGCGTCGCAATGATCCCTGGTTTCGCTACTTTTTTGGCGACCAGGAGGGGCAGCCGCAATCCGGGGTGGGCTCGGGTGTCATCGTGTCGCCTGAAGGTTATGTGCTGACCAACAACCATGTGGTGGACCGCATGGACGACATCGAGGTGATGTTGACCGATGGCCGCAAGGCCTCGGCCAAGGTCATCGGCACCGACCCCGACACCGATCTGGCCGTGCTCAAGGTGGACCTGGATCGCCTGCCTTCCATCGCCTTCGGTGATTCGGATGCCTTGCAGGTCGGTGACCCGGTGCTGGCCATCGGCAACCCCTTTGGCGTGGGCCAGACGGTGACCGCGGGCATTGTCAGCGCGCTGGGGCGCAACCAGCTGGGCATCAACACCTTCGAGAACTTCATCCAGACCGACGCGGCCATCAACCCGGGCAACTCCGGCGGTGCGTTGGTGGACGCCCGGGGCAACCTGGTGGGCATCAACAGCGCCATCTATTCGCGCTCTGGCGGCAGCCTGGGGATTGGGTTTGCGATCCCGGTGTCGACTGCGCGCCAGGTCATGGAAAGCCTGATCCGCGATGGCCAGGTGACCCGCGGCTGGATCGGTGTCGAGCCGCGTGACCTCACGCCCGAAATGGCCGAGACCTTCAACCTGCCGGTCAAGGACGGGGTGCTGATCACAGGCGTGCTGCACAACGGCCCGGCTGCACAGGGCGGCATGCGCCCGGGCGATGTGGTCGTGGAAGTGGCCCGCGTCAAGGTGGCCAACACGGCCCAGTTGCTCAATGCCGTGGCCTCGCTCAAACCGGGTGAGGCGGCACAACTGCGCGTTCAGCGCGGCGGCGAAGTGCTGTCGCTCAGTGTGGTGGTGGCCAAGCGCCCGAAGACACCGCTTCAGGCGCGCAATCAGGACGAGTGAGCCTGAGCTGGTCAGGACGCCGGCGCGTCTTCGCTGTCCGGTGCGCGTGTGTGCTTGACGAACAGCTGTGCAGCCCAGATGCCCACTTCATAGAGCAGGCACATCGGGATCGCCAGTGACAGCTGCGACACCACGTCAGGCGGCGTGATCACGGCGGCGATCACGAACGCAATGACGATGAAGTAGCTGCGGAACTCCTTGAACTTCTCGACCGACACGATGCCCATGCGCGCCAGGATCACCAGCACCACAGGGACCTCGAACGCCGCACCAAAAGCCAGGAACATGTTGAGCACGAAGCTGAGGTAGGCCTCGATATCGGGCGCAGCCGTGATGCTCTTGGGCGCAAAGCTCTGGATGAAGGTGAACACCTTGCCGAACACGAAGAAGTAGCAAAACGCCACCCCGGCAAAGAACAGCACCGTGCTGGAGACGATCAAGGGCAGCACCAGGCGCTTTTCATGGGTGTACAGGCCCGGGGCCACAAAGGCCCAGATCTGATAGAGCACGACCGGCAAGGCCAGCATCAGGGCGGCCAGCATCGTGACCTTGATGGGCACCATGAAAGGCGAGATCGGGTTGGTGGCGATCAGCGTGGCGCCCTTGGGTAGGTGCTGCACCAGGGGCAGGGCCAGCCAGTCGTACAGCACCGCGGGCGATGGGTAGATGGCCAGCACAATGAAGGCCAGGCCTACCGCGATCACAACCCGGATCAGCCGGTCACGCAATTCGATCAGGTGGGACACGAATGGCTGTTCGCTGCCATCCATCTCATCTGGTTTGTTTGGTTCACTCACACAAAACCCTGTTTAGCGGGGGCCGGGACGAAAGCGCGCGACCCGCGCGGCACCGGACTGCACCTGCCGGCGCACGCCCTGACGCTGCTTGTACCAAAGCGGTGTGGCACCCCGCTTGAGCCGCCAGTTCTTGCGCACGGGCGGGCCGTAGCTGTAGTAGGGCGTGGGCTCATGCTGCGCGTGGTGGTCGGCCAGCGGATCGGTGTAGATCGCATCGCGGGCTTCGTTGATGCGGTCTTCGACGGATTGGCCCACATCGCGTGCCGCTTCCTCCAGCCCGGCTTTGACCTTCTTGAGCTCTTCCAGCTCCATGGAGCGGCTGACCTCGCTTTGCACCTGCGACACATAGCGCTGGGCCTTGCCCAGCAGCACCCCAACAGTACGGGCCACGCGCGGCAGCTTTTCAGGGCCGATGACGATCAGGGCCACCGCGCCGATGAGTGCCAGTTTGTCGATGCCGAAATCAATCATGGCTTACGCCCCACCTTGCAGTGGCGCGGCAAATAACAGATCGATCAAGACTTGCTCTTGGCATCGACGTCAACGGTGTTGGCGTCCTGGCGGGCGGTGTTGGTGACCTGTTGAGGGGCCGCCGGGGCGTCGGCCGTGCCGCCGTCCTTCATGCCGTCCTTGAAGCCCTTCACTGCCGCACCCAGGTCGGTGCCTACGTTCTTGAGCTTCTTGGTGCCAAACACCATCACCACGATGACCAGCACGATCAGCCAATGCCAGATGCTGAATGAACCCATGATCTTCTCCAAAAAGTCTGACGACTTGAAAACAAACCGGTAATTGTCTGCTGTGCTGGCGATTCAAGCTCGCATAAGCACATGCGCATTTTGATCAGGATGCGCCGCCTTCACTTGTCTTTACTTTCCGCATGGCGAACTCTTCCAGGCCGGACAGGCCCTCTCGCCGCGCCAGCTCACCCACCACCTCGTCGGGGTGCAGGCCCAGGTGGGCCATGGCCACCATGGAATGGAACCACAGGTCGGCAAACTCGCCCACCAGGGCCTTGCGGTGCGCCTCACTCGGGTCGGCCGCCATGTCCTTGCCCGCCATCACCGTCTCAGTTGCTTCCTCACCGACTTTTTTCAAGACGGTGTCGGTGCCTTTGTGAAACAGCCGGGCCACATAACTCTTGTCCGGGTCACCGCCCTTGCGGGACTCGATCACCTCGGCCAGACGGGCAAGCACGTCCTGGCGCGGGTTGGAAGGGGAGGGCGTGGCACTCATTTGCTGTAGATGCTGGCGGGGTCCTTGATCACCGGGTCCACGGAGACCCACTGACCATTCTCGTATTTCTGGAAGAAGCAGCTGTGACGGCCCGTGTGGCAGGCGATGCCGGGCTCATGGCCCAGTTGCGTCACGCGCAGCAGCACCACGTCGTTGTCGCAGTCCATGCGGATGGCGTGCACCTTCTGGATGTGGCCGGACTCCTCGCCCTTGTGCCACAGCTTGCGGCGCGAACGGCTCCAGTACACCGCCTCGCCCAGTTCGGCCGTGCGGGCCAGGGCGTCGCGGTTCATCCAGGCAAACATCAGCACGTCGCCGCTCGTGTCTTCCTGGGCGATCACCGGCACCAGCCCGTTTTCGTCCCAGCGGATTTCATCTAACCAAGTCATAGGGGGGAGTGTAGCAATCGAGGGGCCAGGGCTGATCCAGCCCTGTTGTCAGGGGTGACAATCTGGCCTTCTCGGGCAATAAAACAGGTGTCACCGTGGCTGAGCCATCCCCCTTGTCTGTTTCTTCGCTGCTGGCGCTCACCATGGGGGACGCCTGCGGCATCGGGCCCGAAGTCATCGCCAAATGGTGGTGTCATGGTGGTGGCGCAGCCGTCGTGATCGGTTCCCCGGCCGTGATGCAACGGGCGGTCAACTGGCTGCCTGATGCGGACCGGCCAGAGGTGGTGGCGCTGGCCAGCCTGGCGCAGCACGCCAGCCTTCAAGCCGGGCAGATGGGGGTGTGGGCCCCACCTGGGCTGCCGGCCGACCTGCTGGACGCCTCCTTGGGGCAGGTGGACGTGCGGGCCGGGCGGGCGGCTGCGGCCTGCATCCGTGAAGCGGTGCACCTGGCCCAGCAAGGGCTGGTGGCCGGCATCGTGACCGCGCCTTTGCACAAGGAGGCGCTGGCGCTGGCTGGCGAGCCTTATCCCGGCCACACCGAGTTGCTCCAGGCCGAAGGCAGCCCCTCGGGCCAGGCACCTGCACCCGTGCGCATGATGCTGGCCAACGATGAACTCAAGACCGTGCTGGTGACCATCCACGTGTCGTTGCGCAAGGCGATCGAACAGGTGACGGCGGCCTCGGTGCTGGAAACCATCCGCATCACGCACGCCAGCGCACAGCTTTGGGGCATGCCGCGTCCGCGCATTGCGGTCGCGGGGCTCAATCCGCACGCCGGCGAGGGTGGCTTGTTCGGAGACGAGGAGTTGACCATCATCGGCCCGGCGATCGAAGCGGCACGCGCTGACGGCATCGACGCCAGCGGCCCCTATGCACCTGACACCGTCTTCATGCGGGCCCGCCACGCACCGGGGCACCCGGGCGAGTTCGATGTGGTGATCGCGATGTACCACGACCAGGGTTTGATCCCAGTGAAGTACCTGGGGCTGGATCAGGGCGTCAATGTGACCTTGGGACTGCCCTTTGTGCGCACCAGCCCCGACCACGGAACCGCCTTTGACCTGGCGGGGACGGGCAGGGCGGATGAGGCCAGTTTTGCGCAGGCCGTGCGCATGGCGCGCCTGCTGGTCGCCGGGCGGAAAGCCTTGTGAGGTCCTGAGCGATCAGGCCGCTGAACGGGCGCGGGGCGGGGTGCTGGCGGCGGCACCTGATCCCAGCGCAGCCAACTGGCGGCGCGCGCGCACGGTGGCGCGCTCGATCAGTTCGGCCTGCTCGAAGGCCCTGAACCGGCCGCTGTCGCACATCTTGGCCAGCGTGCGGGCCGTCAGCGAGATGGTCTGCTTGTGCGTGTGGCCGTGGTTGAAGATGAAGAAGGTGCGGCCTTCGCTCACCCAGGTCAGGCGGACCTTCTTCCACTGCCCCTGCATCATCATCTGGTAGGCCGCGCCCTTCTGGATGTGGTGTACCAGTTGCAGGCCAGCCGAGGGGGTTGGCGGGGCATCCAGGTTGATGTCGATTTCGCTGAGCGAGGGGTCGGTGCCGCCGGGCTGATCCAGGTCGATGTCCAGCGGACCTTCTGCCACCAGCGCGGCCTCGGGCAAAAAGCCTGCCTGCTGGATTTCGGTGGCGCTCAAGGCGGGCACCACCGTCAGGATCGGGGGCGACTTCAGGTCGTCCAGCGTCTCTGGCAGTGGGTCATTGGCCGCCTCTTCGCGGCTGGGGATGGCAATTTGCTCGACCTTGGTGAGCTGGTGCTCCAGCATGCGCTGGGTCAGGTCATGGTGCGGTGCGGTCTTCAGGCACTCGGCATGGGCCGGCAGCAATTGCGAGAAAAAGGTCTGCTTGGCTTCGTCGGCCCACTGGATCAGGCCCAGGCCCTCGTTGAGGTCCTTCATCAGCTGTGGCAGTTTGAGCAGGAATTCCTTGCGCAACTGCGGGTGGCCCTTGGGCTGCACGCTCAAGGCCAGGTCATGCCCGGCCTTTTTCATGCGGGCAGCAAGCGGGGACTGCGCGCCGTCGCGGGCCGAGGCCATGACCTGTACCTGGCTCCAGATCTGGGCCAGGAAGCTGCGCACGAACTCCGGCATTTCCACGTCGGCCAACTCGCGCTTGAGGATCTGCATGTAACGCTGGTGCACGCGCAGATCGGCTTCCTTGCCGTTGAGCATGGCGGCCACGGCGGCGCTCTCGGCCGCTTCGCGCGCATTCTCGGTGTCAATGAAGGATTCGAGTTCGGCCAGCTTGGACTCGTAGGTGTCCATGCGGTCGAAGTCGCCCTCGACAATGTCGTTGACCAGGGCGGTGATGCGCTCCAGGCAGGCGAGGCCGGCGCCATCTTCATAGCCCTCGAAAGAGGCCGACAGGGTCGCGATGCGGTTCACGAAGCGCCGTACGGGGTGCTTGCGTGAATTGAAGAAGCTCATGTCGGCCAGGGCCACGCGCAGCACCGGCATCTGCAGGCGGGCGATCTGGCGGGCCATCTGCGGCGACACCTTGGGGTCGGACAGCACCTGGTCGAACAGGGCGGCCACGATGTCGATCACCATCTGATCGAGCGCCGCGCCGCCGCTGGCACGAACCAGTTCTTCCCGGTGGGCGCGGATCAGGTTGACGGCCATCAGCGGGCCGGCAAAGCCTGTGCTGGCTTCACCTTGAGCGCTTGAGCCGTCGGCGCCGGGGAAGTCGGCTGTCCAGCCAGGCGCGGGTGTCTGCGCTGCGATCTGGCGCAGCAGGTTCTGGAAGTCAGGGTTGACCGCGGGCAGGCCGCCGGGCACGCGCGGTGCGCGCAGGCCCATGGGCGCAGGGCCATTGGGCACGGGCCCGGGCATGGTCACGCCGAACATCTCGCTGAGCGCCTGGGCGGCGCGCAGGTGTGTTTCAGTGGTCAGCGGTGCGCTCGCATAGCCGGAGGTGCTGCGGCCAGCCATGCTGTCGTTGAAGGTACCCGGCTGCGTGGGTGTGGCCGTGGGCAATTCGCCATTGAGGCTGCCGGGGGTTGTCGCTGTGCCCTGGCGGGTGCGGTTGACCGACAGGCCTTGCGGCGCGATGCCTTGGGCCTTCAGATCGGCCACGATCTGGGTGTAGCAATTACGCAGCTCCTGGCCCAGTACACGCCCGGCATGTTGCCCAAGCACCTGCACCACATCCTGCTCGCTGCCCATGTCGGCCAGTGCGTTCAGCAGGGTCTTGGCGATGCCGGGTGGGCGAAGCGGGTTGCGCTCGGGGCTGGGGTCACCCAGCAAGGTGGTCATGTAGGCCTGCAGGGCTTCAAGTTCTGCATCGCACTCGTGGGTCAGCGCCTGCGCCATCCGGTCGGCCGTGACGCCACGCTCCACCTCTTCGTTGTCCACCAGGGACAAGGACGCCCAGTCGGTGTCATTGCCCAGCGTCTGGTGCCCGCTGTGGGTGACACGCGTGGTCTTGTCCAGTTGCTGGCGAAAGCCCTTGCTGAAACTGGCGTTCACCAGGTTGGACTTGAGCTTCAGATCCCGCTCGGCACTCATCAGCAACTGGCGCTGCAGATTGCTGGACGCCGCCAGGGACAAGGGCCCGAGTTGGGTCAGAACCTTGTCGATGGCGTCCGACACCGCCTTGTTGACGCGGCTGTGCGCACGGTCAAGAACGATGTCTAAACGAGGGTCGGTCACAGACGGGTCCAATCAGATCAGGGGCTCAACAACCCATTTCGGGCCGCTGCATGAACTGTCCCAAAAAGGGACTGCCTTTGATCGTTGGATATCGGCCGCTTCCGCCCCGTCTTTCGCTATCGTTTCAAATTGTCACGAATCTCACGAAGCAGCAAGATGTCTTCGGGGGTGGGCGCGGGGGCTGCCGGGGCGGCAGCGGGCTCTTCTTTCTTCAGCCGGTTGATCTGCTTGATCATCAGGAAAATGATGAAAGCCAGGATGGCGAAGTTCAGTGCCACGGTCAGGAAGCTGCCGTAGGCAAACACGGCACCAATCTTTTTGGCTTCGGCCAGGGGCAGGCCGGCGGGCTGGTTGGCCAGGGCGACGTAGTAATTGGTGAAATCAAGGCCGCCAACGACCTTGCCGATCAGCGGCATGATCAGGTCATTGACTACCGAGTCGACAATTTTGCCGAACGCGCCACCGATGATCACGCCGACCGCCAGGTCGACCACGTTGCCCTTGACGGCAAACTCCTTGAATTCGCTGAAAAAGCTCATGGGGTGACTCCGATCCTTGATGGAAATGACATTTGATCTTCAGGATAACTGTAGGCCGGCCAAAGCGCGCGGCCCTGGGCAGCATGGTGCCCGTGAGGGGCTGGATGTCATGGTGCGTTGCAAAAATGTTACAGCTTGACGCGGGCCTGAGTCTGATCAACATGTGCGGCCAAGCGGAAGAGGGCTTGCAGACGTCCGTTAGAATGTGAGGTTGACCCCAATCTCATCGTCCCATCAGTCCTCTATAAGTCCAAAAGGATACCCATGAGCAATCAGCCAGTGGATCAAAGCCGTCGGACCTGGGTGACCATGGCCTGCGCCGCCGGTGGCGTGGGCGGCGTGGCCACCGCCATCCCCTTCGTTTCGACCTTCCAACCCTCCGAACGTGCTCGCGCAGCTGGTGCTGCTGTCGAGGCTGATATCAGCGCCCTCAAGCCGGGCGAGATGATGACGGTCGAATGGCGCGGCAAACCCGTCTGGATCATCAAGCGCACGCCCGAGCAAGTTGCCGGCCTGGCCAAGATCGACGGCGAACTGGCCGATCCCAAGTCCGAGCGCAAGCCCTCAGAACTGACGCCCGAGTACGCTCGCAACGAGCACCGCTCGATCAAGCCTGACGTCATGGTCGCTGTCGGCATCTGTACCCACCTGGGTTGCTCGCCCTCGTCCAAGTTCCAGTCCGGTCCGCAGGCATCGCTGCCCGACAACTGGCCCGGTGGCTTCCTGTGCCCCTGCCACGGCTCGACCTTCGACCTGGCTGGCCGCGTGTTCAAGAACAAGCCGGCTCCGGACAACCTGGAAGTTCCGCCCCACATGTACCTGTCTGACACCAAGCTGCTGATTGGTGAAGACAAGAAGGCCTGACAGGAGACACACACATGGCTGAAATGAAGCAAGCGCCCGCTGGCGCTTCTGCTGGCGAAAAACTCCTGAACTGGGTGGACAACCGTTTTCCGGCGTCCAAGCTCTACAAAGAGCACCTGTCCGAGTACTACGCCCCCAAGAACTTCAACTTCTGGTATTTCTTTGGTTCGCTGGCCCTGCTGGTGCTGGTGATCCAGATCGTGACCGGCATCTTCCTGGTCATGAACTACAAGCCGGATGCGGCCGTGGCTTTTGCCTCGGTCGAATACATCATGCGCGACGTGCCATGGGGCTGGTTGATCCGCTACATGCACTCGACGGGCGCCTCGGCGTTCTTCATCGTGGTGTACCTGCATATGTACCGCGGCCTGATCTACGGTTCCTACCGTACCCCGCGTGAACTGGTGTGGATCTTCGGTTGCCTGATTTTCCTGTGCCTGATGGCCGAAGCCTTCATGGGCTACCTGCTCCCCTGGGGTCAGATGTCCTACTGGGGCGCCCAGGTGATCATCAACTTGTTCTCTGCCATCCCGTTTGTCGGCCCTGATCTGGCCATCCTGATCCGTGGTGACTACGTGGTGGGCGACGCCACCCTGAACCGCTTCTTCTCGCTGCACGTCATTGCCGTGCCGCTGGTGCTGCTGGGTCTGGTGGTGGCGCACATCATCGCGCTGCACGAAGTGGGCTCGAACAACCCCGACGGCGTCGAGATCAAGCAAGGCCCCAAGGATGCCAATGGCCATCCGCTGGACGGCGTGCCTTTCCACCCCTACTACTCGGTGCACGACATCGTGGGCGTGGTCGGCTTCCTGATCTGCTTCACTGCCGTGATCTTCTTCATGCCCGAGTTCGGCGGTTACTTCCTGGAGTACAACAACTTCATCCCCGCTGACCCGTTCAAGACCCCGCCGCACATTGCGCCAGTCTGGTACTTCACGCCTTTCTACTCGATGCTGCGTGCCACCACCGACCAGATGGTCCAGGTGCTGTGCGTGATCGTCGGCCTGGCTGCCGTGCTGAACCTGATCAAGGGCAAGGGTACGGGCCAGACGAAGATGGCAGGTCTGGTTGGCGCAGCCGTGCTGATCGCGCTGCTGAAGGTCTTTGAAGCCAAGTTCTGGGGCGTGGCCGTGATGGGTGGCGCCGTGGTGATCCTGGCTGGCCTGCCCTGGTTCGACAAGAGCCCGGTCAAGTCCATCCGTTACCGTCCGGACTGGCACAAGATCGTGTACGCCGTGTTCGTGGTGAACTTCGTCATCCTGGGTTACCTGGGTGTGCAGCCTCCCTCCGAAATCGGCGGCATCGTGTCCCAGGTTGGCACGCTGCTGTACTTCGGCTTCTTCGTGCTGATGCCCTGGTGGAGCCAGATCGGCACCTTCAAGCAAGTGCCCGATCGTGTGACCTTCAAGCCTCACTGATAGAAGCAGGAAACACAGACATGAAAAAAATCCTTGCCTCTTTGCTGGCTGCCATCACCCTGTTGTCGGGTGCCGCGCACGCCAATACAGCCCTGGTGCTCGACAAGTTCCCCAAGGAACGTGTGACCGATCTGGCTGCCCTGCAAAACGGTGCCAAGCTGTTCGTGAACTACTGTCTGAACTGCCACGCCGCGGCTTTCATGCGTTTCAACCGCCTGAAGGACATTGGCCTGACCGATCAGCAGATCAAGGACAACATGCTCTTCCCCACGGACAAGGTGGGCGAGGTCATGAAGGTCTCCCTGGATCCGAAGGATGCCAAGGCCTGGTTCGGTGCCGTGCCGCCTGATCTGACCCTGGTGGCCCGTTCGCGCGCCAGCGGCAGTGGTACCGGTGCTGATTACCTCTACACCTACCTGCGCAGCTTCTACCGCGACGACGCCCGTCCGACCGGCTGGAACAACCTGATCTTCCCCAACGTCGGCATGCCGCACGTGCTGTGGGAACTGCAAGGCCAGCGTGCTGCCAAGTTCGTGACAGAAGCCGATCCGCACAACCCTGCCAAGACCGAGCACCACTTCGAAGGTTTCGAGCAGTTGACCCCGGGCAAGCTGTCTCCTCAGGAGTACGACAGCGCCGTGGCTGATCTGGTGGCTTACCTGCAGTGGATGGGGGAGCCCGTGCAGAACCAGCGCACGCGCATTGGCGTGGGCGTGCTGATTTTCCTGGCGATCTTCTTCTTCATCGCATGGCGTCTGAATGCCGCCTTCTGGAAAGACGTGAAGTGATTCAGGCGCCCTCACTGATTCGTCGGTGAGTGCGTTGCTGGCGCAGTGGCCTGCTACAAAGCGGTCACTGCGCTTCGTTGTTTTGTGGTGTCTCTCACCACGAGCCTTTTTAGACTGACTATTAGGAGGCCCACCGCCATGATGGTGCTCTACTCCGGAACGACCTGCCCTTACTCGCACCGTTGCCGTTTTGTGTTGTTTGAAAAGGGCATGGATTTCGAAATCCGTGACGTTGACGTCTTCGCCAAGCCGGAAGACATCGCCCTGATGAACCCGTACAACGAGGTGCCTATCCTTGTTGAGCGCGATCTGATCCTGTACGAATCGCACATCATCAACGAGTACATCGACGAGCGTTTCCCGCATCCTCAGCTGATGCCGGGTGACCCCGTGGCCCGTGCCCGCGTGCGCCTGTTCCTGCTGAACTTCGAGAAGGAACTGTTCTCGCATGTCAACTTGCTGGAGGGCCGTGGTGGCCTCAAGGGCAATGACAAGCAGCTGGAAAGGGCCCGCTCGCAGATCCGCGATCGCCTGACGCAGCTCGCGCCCATCTTCCTGAAGAACAAGTACATGCTGGGCGACGATTTCTCGATGCTCGACGTGGCCATCGCACCGCTGTTGTGGCGCCTGGATTACTACGGCATCGAGCTGTCCAAGAATGCACTGCCGCTGTTGAAGTATGCTGAGCGCATCTTCTCGCGTCCGGCCTACATCGAGGCACTGACGCCATCTGAAAAAGTGATGCGCAAGTGATCCGTTACCGGTCTGAATGAGCAGCATGTCCACTGAACAAGACTCCCAGGGTTCCTCCACGCGGCCGTACCTCATCCGTGCGTTGCACGACTGGTGTACCGACAACGGGTTCACGCCCTATCTGGCTGTTTATGTGGACCGCTCTGTTCAGGTGCCGCAGGAATACGTCAAGAACAACGAGATCGTGCTCAACGTCAGCTTCGAGGCCACAAGCTCGCTGCAGTTGGGTAACGACTACATCGAGTTCAAGGCGCGTTTTGGCGGCATGGCACGCGATATCTGCGTGCCCATCGACCATGTGATCGCGATCTATGCCCGTGAGAACGGGCAGGGCATGGCCTTCCCGGTGCCGACTTCCCTTGGCGGTGAGGGGGTGGATTCACCCTCGTCTCCGGACGAAGGCGGTGATGTGGCGGCCATGCATGCAAGCCTGCCTGCAGACCATCCGGTCGAGCGGGCACCTTCGCTCAAGCTGGCGAAAGCCGGCAAGGGCGAAGGCAAGGAAGGTGCGCCTGCGCCCGTCAAGGATCGCCCCAAGTCGGTCAAACCCGTGGAGATCGAGTCCGTTCCCAAGGCCACTGACCGTGGTGACGATCAGACGGACCCCCCGCCTTCTGGTGGTGGGCGTCCGGCCTTGCGTCGCATCAAGTAAGCCTGATTCCCGTTGTAGAATATGCGCTTCTGATCGGAGACGATCAGGGCCGGCTTAGCTCAGTTGGTAGAGCAACCGCCTTGTAAGCGGTAGGTCGTCAGTTCGAATCCGACAGCCGGCACCAAATCAAAAAAGCCTGCAGCACGTTTGTGTTGCAGGCTTTTGTCTTTGGGGCGTTGCTCAATCGGGCCTTAGGGGCCTCAGCGGCTTCAGGGGTGATCGGCGGTGGGGCAGCGGTAGGCCTTGCCGCTGAGCGAGGTCTCGTCATAGCCCACGTTGGCCTTGTTCCAAACCACGTGTGTGGCACCCATGGCGTCAGCCTGGCGCAGCAGGTTCTGCTTGATGTTGTCGACACCCTTGGGTGCGAAGAAACCGGTGAGCCCCGAGCTGCTGCTGAGCGAGTCAATGAGCTTGCATTGGGTGACCATGTCGGGATTGGCTTCGATCACATGACCGCTGTAGCGTTCATGATGTTGGACGCTGCCGCAAGCGGTCAGCATCACGACGGCCGCAGCGGTACAGCTCAAGAGGGGCAGGCGTTTCATGTTGTCTTCCGGTTGTTTGGGATCACTGGATTCAATGTAGCCCAATCCCGCCTCGACCGACAGGGCGCCAGTATGCGCGGGCGCAAGAAAACAGGCCCGCATGAAGCGGGCCTGTGGAGCGGGGTAGGGCCAGCTTACTTGGCAACCAGCTTGTTGAGTTCAACCAGGTCATCGGGCTTGAGTGTGCCGGCTGCCTGCTTGAGCTTGATCGAGCCGACGATCACGTCGTAGCGTGCCTTGTAGAGGTCTTTCTGCGTGGAGCTCACCGCGGTCTGGGCATCCAGCACATCCTTGTTGATGCGCACGCCCACGCGGTAGCCCAGCTGGGTGGCTTCCAGGGCCAGCTTGGCCGAGGCTTCGGCCGCTTCATAGGCCTTGACCTGGGCCAGGCCCGACTGCACGCCAGAGAAGGCCTGGCGGGTGGCCAGGGAGACGCTGCGCTTGGCGTTGTCAACGTCACGCTCGGCCTTGTCGGACAGGGCCAGCACTTCCTTGACGCGGTTCTGGATGGCGCCACCGGCGTACAGGGGCATGTTCAGTTCGACACCAACAGAGGCCGTCGTACCAGAGGTGGTTGTTGCCTGTACTGAACTGGAGTCAATCTTGCTGCGAGACAGGTTGGCCACGGCGTCCAAAGTCGGCCAGTTGCCTGCCTTGGCTTTGTCGATTTCGAGCTTGGCGACCTTCAGGCCCACTTCTGCCTTGCGAACCACAGGCGAGGATGAGGTCTGGGCAACCCAGTCGTCCATCTGGCCGGGGGCCAGGGCGTCAAGGTTGGCGGGGGTCAGCAGCGGGCTGGGTGTGACATCTTTGCGGCCAACCAGTTGGTCCAGGGCAATGCGCTTGACCTGCAGGTCATTGGTGGCGGCAATTTCCTGGGCGGAAGACAGGTCAAACCGGGCCTGGGCTTCGCGGGTGTCGGTGATGGTGGCGTTGCCCACCTCGAAATTGCGCTTGGCCGAGGCCAGTTGCTCGGCCAGCGCCTTTTTGTTGGCTTGTGTGGTGGTCAGCACGTCCTGCGCGGCCAGCACGTCGAAATAGGCCTGGGTCAGGCGGGCAGCCAGGTCGTTTTCGGCGATGGTGAGATCGGCCTTGGCGGCTTCAAGCGATTGCTCGGCCTGGTCCACCTTGGCGGCATCGGCCCTGTTCAGCAGCGGCATCTTGGCAGCCAGGCCGCCTGTTTTGCTGGTGGTGTTGGAGTTGGTCGACGTGTTGCCGCCATAGGCAGCAGCCAGCGCAGGGGGTAGATCGGTCGAGCCGTCGAAGTGGCTGCGTGTGACGGATGCCTTCAAGCCCAGCGAGGGACGCAGCAAGGCATAAGCCTGCTCCACTTGATATTGAACGGAATCGGCCTGTGCCTTGGCCGACAGGTAGGCGGCGTCGTAGCCCTTGGCCGCTTGATACAGGTCCACCAGGCTTTCGGCTTGTGCATGTGTCCAACCCGCCAGGCTCAGCACCGCCGTAGAGGCGGCCAGGGCGAGCGGGCGCCAGCGGGCGGCTACTCGCTGGCCAATGGGCTTGGTGGCCGATTTGACGGACTTGGACATCATGGATTCCTCAATGTTGGGAGAGAGCAGTCAGAACTGGAAGCGGCTGGGCTCGGTGAAACCGGCCAGACGGGGGGCCATGGTGTCGAACAGCACCTGGCTATTGAATTGCACATCGCTCACGCGCGTGAACAAGGTGGCCTGCATGACAGGCTCCTGGCCGACGATGGCCAGCAGGCGGCCGCCGGTTTTGAGCTGGTCCAGCAGGTTCTGCGGCACGGAGGCCACGGAGCCGGTCAGCAAGATGGCGTCGTAAGGCGCCTGTCCGGGAAAGCCGGCCGTGCCATCAGCCTGGACGATTTCGGCGTTGTTCACCGAGGCGTTGCGCAGGTTGGTGCGGGCCTGGGCGGCCAGGCCGGCGTCTGGCTCCAGGCCGATCACGCGCTGGGCCTTGTGGGCCAGCAGGGCGGTGACATAGCCGGTGGTGGCGCCGATCAGCAGCACGGTGTCGCGCTTGCTCAGGTTCAGGTCCTGCACCATGCGGGCTTCGACGCGGGGGGCCAGGAGGGCGCGACCCTGGCTCAGGGGGATTTCCAGGTCCATGAAGGCCTGGGCGCGGTGTTCGGCGGGGACGAAGTCTTCGCGACGAACGGCAGACAGCAGTGCCAGCACCGAGGTGTCCAGGACATCCCAGGGGCGGATCTGTTGCTCGATCATGTTGAAGCGGGCTTGTTCGACATTCATGCTGGGCATCCTACGGGAGACGGTAAGTGAAAGTAATCCGGATAAAACATAGATTTTAAGAAGAGCTGTCGGTTTTCAGTCGCTTTTTGATCCACAAGCTGAAATCGTCCAGAAATGTGTAGATGACCGGCACCACCACCAGGGTCAGCAGCGAGGAGGCGATCACCCCCCCGATCACGGCCTGTCCCATGGGGGAGCGTTGCTCGGAGCCTTCGGTCAGGGCAAAGGCCAGCGGCACCATGCCGAACACCATGGCCAGGGTGGTCATGAGGATGGGGCGCAGGCGCACGCGGGCGGCCATCAGCAGGGCTTCGCGACGGGGCAGGGGCTCGGTGTCGTGGCTGTCGCCGCTGTGGCCCAGGCGGGCGCGGTTGGCAAAGTCCACCAGCAAGATCGCGTTCTTGGTGACCAGTCCCATGAGCATGATGATGCCGATGACCGAGAACATGTTGAGCGTGGAGCCGAACACCAGCAGCGTCAGCACCACGCCGATCAAGGTCAGTGGCAGCGAGCTCATCAGGGCGATGGGCTGCAGGAAGCTGCGGAACTGCGAGGCCAGGATCATGTAGATGAAGACCACGGCCAGGCCCAGCGCAGAGGCGGCGTATTCAAAGGCCTCTTTCATGTCCTTGGTCGAACCGCCAAACCGGTAGTGGTAGTTGGCGGGCCAGGGGGTCTTGTCGAGGATGGTCTTGATGTCGGCCGACACCTCGCCCATGGAGCGGCCGGTCACGTTGGCCGTGATCTCGACCTCGCGGTTGAGGTCGCGGCGGTTGATCTGGGTCGGGCCCAGGCCTTCGACGATGTCGGCTACCTGATTCAGCTTGACGATGCGCGGACGCCCTTGTGCATCCACGCCGGCCACCAGGGGCAGGTTGCGCAGGTCTTCGGCCGTACGCCGGTCTTCGGGGCGCAGGGACACGCGGATGTCGTAGTTCTGCTCGTCGTCGGCCAGCCAGCTGCCCACGGTCTTGCCTTCCACCAAGACCGACAGCGCGTTGCTGATGGTGTCGACATTCAGGCCGAGGTCGGCCGCGGCATCACGGCGCACGCGGATGTCCAGCGTGGGCTTGTTGGGCTTGAGGCTGGTGTCCAGGTCAACCAGGCCGGGCACCTGCTTGAGCTTGTCCAGTGTCTGCTGCGAGAGCTTGCCCAACTCGATCAGGCTGGTGCCCTGGATGGACAACTGGATGGGCTTTTGGCCGCCCACTGCGTCCAGCAGGCCCACATGCGTCACGGTGATGTCGGGCAACTGGCTCAGGGCCTTGCGCAAGGGGGCAGAGAGCTGGTCCACGCTGCGGCTGCGTTGATGGCGGTCTTTCAGGCGGATGTAGACGCTGACCTGGTTGCGGCCCAGTGCGAAACCCGTGTTGATGGTGGACAGCGTGTAGCTGACCTCGGGCATGGCACGGATCAGGGCTTCGACATCGTGCGTGCGGGCCTCGGTGGCTTCCAGCGAGGTGCCTGCCGGGGTATAGAAGTTGACGAAGGTCTCGGAGTAATCGGCCTTGGGGACGAACTCCGTGCCCATGAGGGGCATCAGGGCCAGGCTGCCCACCAGGCTGGCGATGGCCACGAGCATGGTCCACCAGGGGTGGTCCAGGGCCCAGGCGAGGATGCGTTGATACGCGTCGCCCAATGAGTCCGCCCAGTACTCGACCGCGGCGGTGACGCGGCCAATGGTCTTGTCATACAGCGAGCTGGCTGCGACCACGCCTGCATGGCGATGGATGGCTGGGTCATGCCAGATGCTGGAGAGCATGGGGTCGAGCGTGAAGCTCACGAACATCGAGATCAGCACGGCGGCCACGATGGTGATGCCGAACTCGTGGAAGAACTTGCCGATGATGCCGCCCATGAAGCCGATGGGCAGGAACACGGCCACGATGGACAAGGTGGTGGCCAGCACCGCCAGGCCGATCTCCCGGGTGCCGTCCATGGACGCATCCAGTGCGGACTTGCCCATCTGCACATGGCGCACGATGTTCTCTCGTACCACGATGGCATCGTCGATCAGCAGGCCCACGCACAGGCTCAGCGCCATCAGCGTGATCATGTTGATCGAGAAGCCGAAGGCGTACATGAACAGGAAGGTGCCGATGATGGAGATGGGCAGCGTGAGGCCCGTGATGACGGTGGAGCGCCAGGAATTCAAAAACAGGAAGACGATGGCCACGGTGAGCAGCGCGCCTTCGATCAGCGTTTCGCGCACGGTGGATACGCTCACGGCAATGGGGCGGCTGTTGTCGCGGATGACGTCGACCTTCATGCCCGGTGGCAGCTCCTTGTCGACCTGGGCCACCACATCGCGCAGGCCCTTGACCACATCCAGCGTGTTCTCGCCTTGCGCCTTGAGCACTTCCAGGGCCAGCGTGCGCTTGCCGTTGTAGAGCGCGAGGGTGTCGAGTTCTTGCGGGCCATCGACCACATCGGCGACCTGGTTGAGGCGGATGGCCTGGCCGCCGCGCGTGGCCACGATCAGGCGTTCAAAGTCGCGCACGGTCTTCAGGCGCGCATCGATCTGCACGACACGGTCTTGTGCCGTGGTGCGCACGCTGCCGGCAGGCTGGTCCTGATTCTCAAGACGCACGGCATTGGCGACCTGCTCGGCGCGCAAGCCCAGTGCCTGCATGGCCTGGGGCTTGAGGTAGACGTTCACTTGCCGCTTGCGCGCACCCACCAGGTTGACCGAGCCCACGCCGCGCACGTTCTCCAGGCGCTTGCGCAGGATCTGATCGGCATAGGTGGTCAGGGCTTGCTCGCTTTGCGACCCATTGGGCGAGGTCAGGGCCAGCGAGAAGATGGGGCGGTTGGCCGGATCGAAACGCAGCACGCGGGGCTCTTTGACTTCATCGCGCAGGGTGGGGCGGATGGCCGAGAGCTTCTCGCGCACATCGTCGGCGGCGCGGCGGCCATCGACATCCAGGTTGAACTGGACGATGACAACCGAGCTGCCTTCATAAGAGCGCGAATACAGCTGGTTGATGCCCGCCACGGTGTTGACGGCTTCTTCCACCTTGCGCGTGACCTCGGACTCGATGATCTCGGGCGAGGCGCCAGGGTAGTCCAGCTGGATGGCCAGTGTGGGCAGCTCGATGTCGGGGAACTGGTCGACCTTGAGCCGCTGATAGGAAAAGAGCCCGAGCACGACCAGGGCCATCATGACCATGGTCGCCATCACCGGGTTGAGGATGGACAGGCGGGTGAACCACATGGTGTCGGGGGCTCAGTGCGCCGCGGCGGATGAGGCTGGTGCTTGACCCAGGGACACGGCCTGGCCGTCATGCACGGTGCCGGATGCATTGATCAGCACGCGATCGCCGGCCTGCAGCCCTTCGGTGACTTCCACCATGGGGACCTCGTTTGCACCCTTGCCAACATGCGAGCCCAGTTTCACATCGATCTTGCTGACCTTGCCATCGCGCACGCGCAGGACCTGCTCATGGCCGGACTCACGCGTGACGGCAGTTTGCGGCACGCTCAGCGCCTCTTGCTGTGTCAAGGTGATCTCGCCTTGCACGAACAGGCCCTGGCGCAAGGCGGGGTGGGGCTTCAGGGCCAGGTAGACCATGACCGAGCGGGTGTCGGCCGTGGCGCTGGGGTTGATGCGCGCAATGCGCGCGGGCAGGGCGTCCGGCAAGCCTTCCACATGCAGGGTAGCGAGGCTGCCCACGCGCACCTGGGTGACGTCCTGTGGGGTCAAGGGGGCTTGCAGCTCCAGGCTGCCCAGGTCCACGACCTCGACGATGCGGCCATCCACACCAACACGCTCACCCGCCTGCGCAAAGCGTTGCGAGATCTGCCCGGCAATGGGGGCACGCACGACGCTGTCTTTCAGAGACTTGGCGGCCAGGTCTACCGCAGACTGGGCGGCCTCGTACGTGGCCTTGGTGGCGGCTGCATTGGACAGCGAGTTGTCCAGCGCCGTGCGCGAGATGAAGCCTTGTTGCACCAGCGCCTGGTTGTTCTCCAGATTCTGTTGGGCGATCTGCCATTGCGCCTTGGCCGATGCGGCCTGCTGGCGGGCCTGTTGCAGGCGTGTCTCGAACTCCTGCGGGTCCAGCTTGCCGATGACCTGATCGGCCTTGACCTGATCGCCCTCGCGCACGGTCAGGCTCAGCAGCTCGGCTGCGACCTTGGCCTTGACGATGGCCGCGCGCTGCGCCGTCAGGCTGCCCGATACCGGGATGGCGTGCGTGAGCAGGGTGGTGCGCACGTCATGCACATCCTTGCTGCCCAGCGACATCACACCGGCTTGCGCGCTGGCTGTGCTTTGCGCCAGTTCGTTTTGCTGAGCCTTCTTGTGCACGATGGCGCGGCCGATGCCGCCGCCCAGAATCAGCAAGCCTGCTGCCAGGGCGATCCATTTGATGGGTTTGCTCATGTGTCTTGTGGTGACGGCTCGTTGGATGAGACCGGGTGGCGCACTTCCAGGCCACGAAGCAGCAACTCGATCTGGGTCGTCATGAAACGTTCCGGATCAAGCGGCACGGGGTTGGCGGTGCACACCGAGGTGCACTGGCGGTAGAGGATCAGGAACTGGACAGGGGCGATGAGGGCGTGCACCACCGAGGTCACGTCCATGGGGCGGAACTCGCTGCGGTCGATGCCGCGCTGAACGGCGCGTGCCAGCAGGGCATGGCTCGGGGCCACGACTTCATCCACATAGAACTGCGCCAGCTCAGGGAAGTTGCGGGCCTCGGCCATGATCAGCACCAGCAGGCCCGATGCCTTCGAGGCGCCCACACGGGACCACCAGGTGTGGGCCAGCAGGTGCAGCAGGTCTGATGTGCCACCGTCGAATTGGTCCACCAGCTCGTGGCCTTCTGCGATGACCTGGGTCAGGTAGGCGCGCACCACGGCCTTGAACAACTCGTCCTTGCTCGGGTAGTAAAGATAGAGCGTGCCTTTGGAGACGCCAGCCAGTTTGGCCACTTCTTCGGCGCGGGTGGCGGCCAGCCCTTTCTCCACGAACAGGGTGAGGGCGGCTTCCAGCAACTCGTGCGGACGGGCTGCCTTGCGGCGCTGGCGCACGCCAGGCAGCCTGGGGGCGATGGCCGCAACCGCCGCAACGATGGGGCAAGAGGGTGTCTCGCCATCCGAATGATTCGGCGGCAGGGGCAAGGCGGAGGCAGGCGAGGGCGTGCGGCTCAAGACGAGGTTTCCAAGTAACTGACCTGTGGGTCAGTAATGTAGCCGCCTGCCCTTGAGTTGGTCAAACGGCCCCTTGGCTATCATGCCCGCTGACCTGCGCACGGCGCATCGGCATCATCTACTGGACAAGTCAGCTCATGGAACGACCACAAGCACAAGACCGGGCCGCCTATGCCCACTTCAGCACCATCACCACGCGCTGGATGGACAACGACGTCTACGGGCACGTCAACAACGTCACCTACTACAGCTACTTCGACACGGCGGTCAACCGCTACCTGATCGAGGCCGGCGTGCTGGACATCCACCAGGGTGAGGTGATCGGCCTGGTCATCGAGACGCATTGCAATTACTTTGCCTCGCTGGAGTTCCCACGGAACGTGGACGCCGGCATCCGTGTGGGCCATATCGGCAAGAGCAGCGTGCGCTACGAGATTGGTCTGTTCGATGAGGGGGCGCCGCAGTCGGCGGCGGTCGGGCATTTCGTGCATGTGTATGTGGACCGCGCCACGCGCCGCCCGGTCCCCTTGCCCGAGGCCTTCCTGCAGGCCTTGCGCGCCTTGCAGATGCCTGCTGCGACCTGACGTCTTGCATCTGGCCTCGCATGTTTCCTGGATTCAGGGTTATCCCTTTAGGGTTCTCCATTGATCCTGACTTGACTCAGTCTATGATCTTTGGGTCGATCTGAGTCGGCTTGTTTCCTGTTTTTCGGAGGTAGTCCTTATGAGCCTGATGGGCCAAATGATGCACATGCCCTTGATGATCTCGTCGCTGCTCAAGCATGCGTCGCGTCACAACGGTGATGTAGAGATCGTGTCCAAGCGTGTCGAGGGCGACATGCACCGCACCAACTGGAACGAGGTCGAGTTGCGTTCGCGCAAGCTGGCTCAAGCCCTGGATCGCCTCGGCCTGGAGGCGGGTGACCGCGTTGGCACGCTGGCCTGGAACGGCTACCGCCACATGGAGATCTACTACGCGGTCTCCGGCTCGCAGCGCGTCTGCCACACGATCAACCCGCGCCTGTTCCCGCAACAGGTGGCCTGGATCGCCAATGATGCGCAGGACAAAGTCATCTTCGTTGACCTGAACATCTTCCCGCTGGTCGAGAAGCTGGCGCCCTCGCTGCCCACGCTCAAGCACGTGGTGCTGATGTGCGCCCGCGAGAACATGCCGCGCGAATGCGCGCTGCCCAATCTGCACTGCTACGAAGACCTGATCGCGGCCGAAGACGGCAACTACGACTGGCCTTCGTTCGACGAGAACACCGCGGCCAGCATCTGCTACACCTCCGGCACGACCGGCAACCCCAAGGGCGCCGTGTACTCACACCGCTCGACTGTGCTGCACGCGTTCGCCGCTGCATTGCCTGACGCCATGAGCCTGAAGGCCACGGACACCGTGTTGCCCGTGGTGCCCATGTTCCACGTCAACGCCTGGGGGCTGCCTTACACGGCGGCCATGGTGGGCTGCAAGCTGGTGTTCCCTGGTCACCACCTGGATGGCGCTTCGCTGTTCAACCTCTTCGAACAAGAGAAGGTCACCATGAGCGCGGGCGTGCCCACCATCTGGCTGGGCCTGCTGAACCACGTCAAGACCAACAACCTGAAGTTCAGCACCTTCAAGAGCACCATCATTGGTGGCGCAGCTTGCCCGCCCGCGATGATCCGCACGTTCGAGAACGACTATGGCGTCGAGGTGATCCATGCCTGGGGCATGACCGAGTTGTCGCCGCTGGGCACGCTGGGCCGCCTGAAGTCCAAGCACGCCGAGTGGTCCACCGAGGACAAGCAAAAGCTGCTGGAAAAACAGGGCAAGTCGGTCTATGGCATCGACATGCGCATCGTGGACGCCGAGGGCAAGGTGCTGCCATGGGATGGCAAGTCTGCGGGCGATCTGGAAGTGCGCGGCCACTGGGTCATCAGCAGCTACTTCAACATCGACAAGTCGCCGCTGCATGATGGCTGGTTCCCCACGGGCGACGTGGCCACCATCGACCCTGATGGCTACATGCAGATCACCGATCGCTCCAAGGATGTGATCAAGTCCGGCGGCGAATGGATCAGCTCCATCGACCTGGAGAACGCGTTGATGGCCCACCCGGCCGTGCAGGAGGCTGCGGCCATTGCCTGCCACCACCCCAAGTGGGACGAGCGCCCGCTGATGGTCGTGGTCAAGAAGCCTGGTGCTGAGGTGAGCAAGGAAGAGTTGATTGCCTTCTACAAAGGCAAGATCCCCAATTGGCAGACACCAGACGATGTGGTGTTCGTGGACGAGATCCCTCACACGGCCACGGGCAAGATCTCCAAACTGCAATTGCGCGAAAAGTTCAAGGACCATAAGCTGCCTACGGCCTGATCGTTGCCGTAAACACACAGGGCGCCTCGTTATGAGGCGCCTTTTTTTTGCGCACCTCGTGTGTTGTGACGCGCATTGACCGCGCTTGGGCGCGTTTAGGTGCGAGGTGGGGTGGGTGCGGGTCATCCCTGACTGGCACCCTCAATTCAGGGGGGTAAATTGACTCTGCTTACGTTTCAACACGACACGGAGAGATATCAATGCGCTTCCAAGCCCCCCAAGTTCGCACGCTGAGTCTGTTGGTGGCCGCAAGCCTCTCGGCAGGCGCGGCTTTTGCCCAGAAGGGCGAGACAGTGAAGATCGCCTGGATCGACCCTTTGTCGGGCCTGATGGCCAGCGTGGGCCAGAACCAGGTCAAGAGCTTCCAGTTCGTGGCGGAGAAGATCAACGCCAACAACCCCGCGGGCGTCAAGTTTGAAATCGTGAGCATTGACAACAAGCTCAGCCCAGCCGAATCGCTCAACGCCTTGAAGTCGGCCGCCGACCAAGGCATCCGCTACATCGTGCAGGGCCTGGGTTCGGGCTCGGCGCTGGCGCTGGTGGATGGCGTCAACAAGTACAACGAGCGCAACCCCGGCAAGGAAATCGTCTACCTGAACTACGCCGCGGTGGACCCCGATCTGACCAACAGCAAGTGCAGCTACTGGCACTATCGCCTGGACGCCGACACCTCCATGAAGATGGAGGCGCTGACGACCTTCATCAAGGAGCAGAAGGATGTTCAGAAGGTCTACCTGATCAACCAGAACTACGCGCACGGCCAGCAGGTCTCCAAGTTCGCGAAGGCCATGCTGGCGCGCAAGCGCCCTGACATCCAGGTCGTGGGCGACGACCTGCACCCGCTGGCTCAGGTGCGTGACTTCGCGCCGTATGTGGCCAAGATCAAGGCATCGGGCGCTGACACCGTGATCACGGGCAACTGGGGTTCCGACCTGGCCCTGCTGGTCAAGGCCGCCAACGAGGCTGGCCTGAACGTCAAGTTCTACACCT
The DNA here is from genome assembly GCF_016195855.1 of Aquabacterium sp. GTDB lineage: Bacteria > Pseudomonadota > Gammaproteobacteria > Burkholderiales > Burkholderiaceae_C > Aquabacterium. The sequence continues at coordinate 129,211 of NZ_JACPYU010000003.1, read as the reverse complement.
ACTACGCCAACTTCGGTGGCACACCGACGGCGCTGGGCAAGGCCGCTGATGGCCGCGTCTACCAGGTGGGCTATGGTCACTACAACATGCCCGGCCTGAACGCGAGCCTGGTCAGCGAGTTCAAGAAGCGCTTCAATGACGACTACTACTCGGCGGCCACTTACTCCGGGCTGGCCCTGCTGTCTGAAGCCATGGCCAAGGCCAAGTCCACCGACCCGCTCAAGGTGGCGGCGGCCATGGAGGGCCTGAAGTTCAAGAGCTTCAACGGTGAAGTGGAAATGCGCAAGACGGACCACCAGTTGCAGCAGCCGCTGTTCATTGCCAAGTGGGCGCCGGTGGATGCCAAGAACAGCTACGACGTCGAGAAGACAGGCATGACCTTCGTGCCGGTGAAGTCGTTCGACGCGTATGTGTCGAGCACCCCGACTTCCTGTCAGATGAAGCGTCCTTCGTGATGCGGGCAGCCTGGGGCATCTTCGATGAGATGCCCAGGCTGTTGAGTCCGGGCAGGCAAGGTGGCGCAGCGCCTGCCCATGTGTCACTCATGCGCCGCGCCTGATGGAAACCTTTGTTGTCTTCTTTCTGAATGGCCTCAGCTATGGGCTGTTGCTGTTCATGCTCAGCTCCGGGCTGACGCTGATCTTCAGCATGATGGGTGTGCTCAACTTCGCGCACACCAGTTTTTACATGCTGGGTGCCTATTTCGCCTACGTGATCACCGGGTTGGTGGGTTTCTTTCCCGCCCTGATCCTGGCGCCTTTGCTGGTGGGCATCCTGGGGGCCGCGTTCGAGCGATACAGCTTGCGCAAGGTCCACGTCTATGGGCATGTGCCTGAGTTGCTCGTCACCTTTGGCCTGTCCTATGTGGTGTTCGAGTGCGTGCGCCTGATCTGGGGGCCGGCCAATGTCGACTACCGGATTCCCGATGCACTCAGCGGCCCCTTGTTCACGATCGCCAACGTCAAGGCGCAAGGCGTGCAGTTCCTGTTGGGGGCGGGTGACCCGGCCATCTGCGGGCCGGCTGCCGGCAACTCGTGTACCCAGTTCCCGCTGTACCGTGGGTTCATGGCCCTGGTGGCCCTGTTCATGCTGGGCGCGCTGTGGCTGCTGCTGACCCGCACGCGCATCGGCCTGATCATCCAGGCCGCACTGACGCACCCTGACATGGCGCAAGCGCTGGGGCACAACGTGCCGCGCGTGATGATGGGCGTGTTCGGTGGCGGTTGCGCGCTGGCCGGCCTGGCCGGTGTGATCGGTGGCAATGCTTTCGTGACCGAGCCCAATATGGCGGCCTCCGTGGGCGCCATCATCTTCGTGGTGGTGGTCGTGGGTGGCATGGGCTCATTGGCCGGGGCCTTCCTGGCCTCCTTGCTGATCGGCCTGCTTCAAACCTTCGCCGTGGTGGCCGATGTGTCGGTGGCCTCGGTCATGCAAAGCCATGGCCAGACGGTGAATTTCGAGCACTGGTCCTACCCGCTGCTCAAGATCACGGTGTCGCAGATGGCGCCAATCCTGCCTTATCTCCTCCTGGTGCTGATCCTGATCTTCAGGCCCAAGGGCTTGTTGGGTACACGTGAGGAGTGATGAACATGACCAGTAACGTCTACCGATTCCGTCCGCTGAACCTGGGCCGCTGGCTGTTGTGGTCGGCCTTCGCCCTGGTGCTGTTCGTGGCGCCCATGTTCCTCAAGAGCAGCCTGTCGCTGACCATGCTCACGCAGATGGGCACGGCCATCATCGTCTGCCTGTCCTACAACATGCTGCTGGGGCAGGGCGGCATGCTCAGCTTCGGGCATGCCGTCTATTCAGGCCTGGGCGCATTCGCGGCCATTCACACGCTCAACAAGGTGGGCGCGGGCGACTGGTCCATCCCGGTGAGCCTCATCCCACTGGTGGGCGGGCTGGGCGGCTTGGTTGTGGCGGCCTTGCTGGGCGCCGTCACCACCAAGAAGTCGGGCAACACCTTTGCCATGATCACGCTGGGCGTGGGTGAGCTGGTGTGGAACATGTCGCTGATGCTGCCGGAGTTCTTCGGCGGCGAAGGGGGCATCAACAGCAACCGCGTGGTGGGGCAGCCCGTCATGGGCATCACCTTCGGGCCGCAGATCCAGGTCTACTACCTGATTGCCGTGTACTGCTTCATCTGCACGGTGCTGATGTTCGCCTTCACGCAGACGCCGCTGGGGCGCATGCTCAATGCCGTGCGCGACAACCCCGAGCGGGTCGAGTTCATCGGCTATGACACGCAGCGGGTGCGCTACATCGCCTTCATGATCGCGGGCTTTTTTGCCGGCATCGCGGGTGGGCTGTACGCGCTCAACTTCGAGATCGTGACGGCCGAGGTGGTAGGCGCGCAGCGCTCGGGCGCTTACCTGCTGTTCACCTTCCTGGGTGGTTCGCTGTTCTTCTTCGGGCCGATCATCGGCGCGGTGCTGATGGTTTTCGCGATGGTGATGCTGTCGGAGCTGACCAAGGCCTGGCTGCTCTATCTGGGGCTGCTGTTCCTGTTCATGGTGATGTATGCGCCGGGCGGTTTTGCCAGCTTGCTGATGATGAACATGCGCCTGGCGGCCTACGGCATGCTCAAGCGGCTGTGGGGCGTGTATGCGGCCATGGCCGTGACGGCCACGCTGGTGATCCTGCCCTTTGCGGCGGTGGTGGAGATGGTCTACCACATCAAGCTCAATGAAGCGCTGGGCCCGGTCATGCGTTTTGCCGGCATGGACCTAGACACCCGCAGCAGCACCACATGGGGCCTGACCTTGCTCATGCTGGCCGTGGGAGTAGGGCTGTTCGAGCTGGTACGCAGGCGCTTCTCGCGTTTGTGGAACCAGATCCAGGAAGACATCGAGGCGCAACTGGCGCGCACCCCCGCGCTGTGAGGCCGAACATGAGTACGCAAACATCATCTGCAAATGGCATGGCGCTGGAGTTGCGTCAGGTGCGCAAGTCCTTTGGCAAGACCGAGATCATCCGTGGTGCCGACCTGGCCGTGAAGGCGGGGGAGCGTGTGGCCCTGATCGGCCCTAACGGCGCGGGCAAGTCCACCCTGTTCAACCTCATCAGCGGGCGCATGGCACCCACCAGTGGCGAGATCCTGCTCCATGGCGAGCCCATCCACGGGCTCACGCCTTACGACATCAACCGCCGGGGTCTGGCGCGCAGCTTCCAGGTGTCCAACCTGTTTCCGCGATTGAGCGTGTTCGAGAACATCCGTTGCGCGGTGCTGTGGTCCATGGGGGAGCGCTACACCTTCTGGCGCTTCCTCTCGCGCATGGAGCATGTCAATGCCCGGGCGGAAGAGGTGCTGGACATGATCCGCCTGCGTCGCAAGCGTGATGTGAACGTCGCGCAACTGACCTATGCCGAGCAGCGCGCGCTGGAGGTTGGGGTGACGATTGCCGGTGGCGGCAATGTGGTCTTGCTGGACGAGCCCACGGCCGGCATGAGCAAGTCCGAGACGTCCAACTTCGTCAAGCTTATCCGCGAGGTGACCGAAGGCAAGACCCTGCTGACGGTGGAGCACGACATGGGCGTGGTCTTCGGCCTGGCCGACCGCATTGCGGTGCTGGTCTATGGCGAGGTCATCGCATTCGATACACCCGAGGCCGTGCGTGCCAATGACCGCGTCAAGGAAGCCTATCTGGGCTCGGTGCTGGCTCAAAATCAAGCCGCCGAGGCTGGAGTCTGATCATGTTGACCATTCAGGATTTGCACGCCTACTATGGCAAGAGCCACATCCTCCACGGGGTGGACCTGGAGGTCAACCCAGGCGAGATCGTCAGCCTGCTGGGGCGCAATGGCTCCGGGCGGTCGACCACGATCAAGGCCATCATGGGCCTGGTCAATGGCGAGGGCTCGGTGAAGTGGAAGGGCGAGGAGTTGCTGGGCCACAAGACCTACGACGTGGCGCGCCGTGGCCTGGGTTATGTGCCGGAGAGCCGCGATGTGTTCCCCAAGCTGACGGTGGAGCAGAACCTCAAGCTGGGGATGAAGTCCGGCCACAAGAACAGCCGCTGGAGCCTGGACGACATGTACCAGATGTTCCCGCGTCTCAAGGAACGCCAGCACACGGAGGCGGGCGTGATGTCCGGCGGTGAGCAGCAAATGCTCACGCTGTGCCGCACGCTGATGGGTGACCCCGACCTGATCATGATTGACGAACCGACCGAAGGCCTGGCACCCAAGATCGTGGAACTGGTGGGGCAGTACCTCAAGGAGCTGCAGAAGCGGGGCCTGGCCGTGTTGCTGGTGGAGCAAAAGCTCACCATCGCACTGGACATCTCACAACGCTGCTATGTGATGGGGCATGGCGAAGTGGTGTTCCACGGCACGCCCGATGAGCTGCGTGCCGACCAGTACACCCGCAAGGAGTGGATGGAGGTCTGAGCCGTTTACGCCGCTCAGTTGCCGCACTTGTCGAATTCAACCGCGCGCTTGTCGTAGTCGGCGCAGAAGTCGCCCTTGCCGGTGGTGGATTTGAGCAACTCACCCTTGTAGCTGGCGCCGATCACTTTGCTCTTGGTGATGTCCAGACGGTCATTGGCGCAAGCCTTCAGCGCAGCAGCCTGGCAAGCCTGTGGCGAGCCGGTCTGGACTTGTTTGGTGCAGGAGGCCTTGCCATCGCATTTGGCAAAGCTGATGGCCTCCTTGCCTGGGCAGGCTGCGCGCGTGTAGCTGATGGCGCAGTCGCCACTTTCCTGGGCAAATGTGCTGAAGCAGGTCAGGGCGGCGGCCAAAGCCAGTGAGGCGGCGCGAATCAAGGTGATGCGAGTCATGGTGAGTCCTGTCTGATTGAGTTGATGAGATGAGTCCGCACGCTTCCCCCTTTTTGTCTTTATTTCTCAATGCGAAATGCGCGGCGGGCGAATTCTCAAGCTTTGGCTGGCATCAGGCCAGGGTTGTGCAGATCGTTACCTCGATGTGGCCGCTGTGCGACGACCGTTCTCCCTAGGGGGAGCCCCTGTGGGGCTAGGTGTTTTCCCCAAAAAGCCATCACCTTTGCAGAGCTGGTGCCACAATGTTCGTCTATTCTTACAAGACTTCTTGTCAGAATTGGTTTGCCAGTTCTGACGTGCTGTTCTCCTGTCAACGTTCGCCTACGAGATCGCCATGAGCACCACTTACCAAGTCACCGACGGCGTGGCCGTCATCACGCTGGCCAATCCTCCTGTCAACGGCCTGGGCCAGGGCACCCGCGCCGGCATCGTGGACGGCATCAACCAGGCCAATGGCGATGCCGCGGTGAACGCGGTGGTGATCATCGGTTCGGGCAAGGTGTTCTGCGGTGGCGCGGACATCAAGGAGTTCGGCTCACCCAAGGCCTACGCCACGCCGGATCTGCACGTGACCATCGAGAAGGTCGAGCAGTCCGCCAAGCCAGTGATCGCGGCCATCCACGGCGTGGCCATGGGCGGCGGCCTGGAGCTGGCCCTGGGCTGCCACTACCGCCTGGTGTCGCCGGGTGCGCAGATCGCGCTGCCCGAGGTGAACATCGGCATCGTGCCGGGTGCTGGTGGCACGCAGCGCCTGCCCCGCGTGCTGGGCGTGGAAACCGCCTTGCAGATGATCACCACGGGCGCCTCGGTGCCCAGCGAGAAGCTGGCCAAGGCCCCCGGCCAGAAACTGTTCGACAAGCTGGTGGAGGGCGACCTGCTGCCCGCCGCCATCGCCTTTGCCAAGGACGTGGCCGCTTTGCGCCCGCTGCCTTCTGTGCGCAACTTGAGCGTGGCCGCACCGGCCGATCCTGAAGCCTTTGCCAAGGCCCGGGCTGACCTGGCCAAGACCCGCAAGAACCTGGAAGCCCCGCAGCGCTGCGTGGACTGCGTGGAAGCGGCCACCAAGCTGGACCTGGACGCCGGCATCGCCTTCGAGAAGGACGTGTTCGGCAAGCTGGTGACCAGCGACCAGGCCCAGGCCTTGCGCCATGCCTTCTTCGGCGAGCGTGCCGCCAGCAAGATCCCCGATGTACCCGACAACACGCCCCTGCGTGACATCAAGCAGCTGGCCGTGATCGGCGCCGGCACCATGGGCGGCGGCATCACCATGTGCTTCCTCAATGCCGGCATCCCCGTGACGCTGCTGGAGATGAAGCAGGAAGCCATCGACCGTGGCGTGGGCATCATCCGCAAGAACTACGAAGCGCAAGTGGCCAAGGGCAAGTTGGCCCAGGACAAGTACGAGCAGCGCATGAGCCTGCTGACCACCACCCTGAGCTACGACGACATCGCCCAGGCCGACATGGTCATTGAGGCCGTGTTCGAAGACATGGGCGTGAAGTCGCAGGTCTTCACCAAGCTGGACAGCATCATGAAGCCCGGTGCCATCCTGGCCTCCAACACCTCGACGCTGGACGTAGACAAGATCGCCGAAGTCACCAAGCGCCCCGGCGACGTGGTGGGCCTGCACTTCTTCAGCCCCGCCAACGTGATGCGCCTGCTGGAAGTGGTGCGCAGCAAGCACACGGCCAAGGACGTGATGGCCACCGTGATGGCCGTGGCCAAGAAGATCAAGAAGGTCGCCGTGGTGTCGGGCGTGTGCGATGGCTTCATCGGCAACCGCATGTTCGAGCAGTACGTGCGCCAGGGCTTCTTCCTGGTTGAAGAAGGCGCCACCGTGCAACAGGTGGACAAGGCTGCCGAGGCCTTCGGCTGGGCCATGGGCCCCTTCCGTGTGGGCGATCTGGCCGGCAACGACATCGGCTTTGCCATCCGCAAGCGCCGCAAGATCGAGCAACCCGATGTGATCTACAGCGCTGTGGGCGATGCCATCTGCGAGCTGGGCCGCTTTGGCCAGAAGGTGGGCAAGGGCTGGTACGACTACGAAGCCGGCAAGCGCGAGCCCGTGCCTTCTGCCGAGGTGCAGGCCTGCATCGACAAGGTGCGTGCCGACAAGGGCCTGAAGGCCCGTGCCATCAGCGACGACGAGATCGTGCAGCGCCTGGTGCTGGCCATGGTCAACGAAGGCGCCAAAATCCTGGAAGAGGGCATTGCCTCCAAAGCCTCTGACATCGACATGGTCTACCTGACAGGCTATGGCTTCCCGGTTTACCGTGGTGGCCCCATGCTGTATGCCGACATGATCGGCTTGCCCAAGGTGGTCGAGCTGATGAAGGGCTATGCGGCCAACCCGAATGGCGACCCCGCCTTCTGGACGCCCGCACCGCTGCTGGCTCGGCTGGCGGCCGAGGGCAAGACCTTCACGGGCGGCAAGGCCTGATCGCGGGCGATCCGCTCACGATCAGCCCACTATCAGCCGATCGGTCGCCGATTGAGCCTCAATATGAAAACCTGGATCAGATTCATCTGAACCTGAGGTCTGCATGGCGCATGCCATGTGGGCCTTTTTTTGGGCCTGAACACCAAGAGAGACGCGCACATGTCCTACATCGAAACCCGCCAGGTCGGTCATATCCTGGAGATCAAGGTCAATCGCCCTGAAAAGCACAACGCCTTGTCGCCCGAGATGTACCGCGACATCGCCAAGGCCTATGGCGAACTGAGCCGCAACCCCGATCTGCGCGTGGCCCTGTTGTATGGCGAAGGCGCGCACATGACATCTGGCGTGGAGCTGGACAAGTGGGCGCCCATCTTCGGCAATGGCAAGGGCTTCGAGATTGGCGAGGGCGAGATCGACCCCTTTGGCCTGACCGGCGAGCGCCACAGCAAGCCCGTGGTGATGGCCGTGCAGGGCAACTGCTTCACCTGGGGTGTGGAAATCATGCTCAACACCGAGGTGCGCGTGGCCGCAGACAACACCCGCTTTGCCATGCTGGAAGTCAAGCGCGGCATCTTCCCTTGCGGTGGCGCCACCTTGCGCCTGCCCAGGCAGATGGGTTGGGGCGCCGCACAACGCTACCTGCTGACGGGCGAGTACTGGTATGCCGAAGAGGCCTTGCGGACCGGCCTGGTGCAAGAGGTCGTGCCTGTCGGCCAGCAACTGGACAAGGCGCGGGAGATTGCCGAGCAGATCGCCAAGGCCGCACCGTTGGGCGTGCAGAACGTGCTCAAGTCCACCCGCCTGGCCTGGAACGAAGGCGAGGCTGCAGCGGCCAAGGCCTTGTTCCCCAACCTCCTGCCCGTGATGCAGAGCGAAGACGCGATGGAGGGCATCCAGTCCTTCCTGCAGCGCCGCGAAGCCATGTTCAAGGGCCGCTGAGCCGTAACTATTGCTGAGTTGACACCATGACCCACCGCGCCACCATTGACTTCCTGCTGTACGACTGGCTGAACGCCGAAGGCCTGTGCCAGCGCGAACGCCACACCGAGCACAACCGCGAAACCTTCACCGCCGTGCTGGACCTGAGCGAGAAGATCGCCACCGAGCAGTTCGCGCCGTTCAACCGCCTGACCGATGTGCACGAGCCCGAGTTCGACGGCGTGACGGTGACGCTGCCCAAAGAAACGCCCGTGGCCATGCAGGCCTTCAACGACTCCGGCCTGATGGCGGGCAGCAAGGACGCCGACATCGGCGGCATGCAGCTGCCCACCGTGGTCGAGATCGCCTCGATGAGCTTCTTCTACAAAGCCAGCGTGTCGCTCGCGGCCTACCCCATGCTCACGCGTGGCAACGCCAACACCATCCTGGCGCATGGCACGCCCAAGCAGATCGACGTGTTCGCGCGCGGTGGCTTTGAAGGCCGCACCTTCGGCACCATGTGCCTGAGTGAACCCCAGGCTGGATCGAGCCTGTCGGACATCGCCACCAAGGCCGTGCCCGACGTGAAGGGCGATGGCAGCGGCATCGACTGGACGCAGGACAGCCTGGGCCCGCGCTACCGCCTGACCGGCAACAAGATGTGGATCTCGGGTGGTGAGCACGAGATGGGCGAGAACATCGTGCACCTGGTGCTGGCCAAGATTCCCGGTGAAGACGGCAAGACCATCCCCGGCGTGAAGGGCATCTCGCTGTTCATCGTGCCGCGCAAGCTGGTCAAGCAAGATGGCAGCATCACCAACCAGCGTAACGACGTGGCCCTGGCCGGTTTGAACCACAAGTGCGGTTACCGCGGCACCGTCAACACCTTGCTGAACTTTGGCGAGGGCAAGTTCCCCGTCAATGGCCAGCAGGGTGCCGTGGGCTACCTGATCGGCAAACAGGGTGAGGGCCTCAAGTGCATGTTCACCTTGATGAACGAAGCGCGCATCAGCGTGGGCATTGGCGCAACCATGCTGGGCTACGCCGGTTACGAGGCCTCGCTGGAATACGCCAAGCAACGCCCGCAGGGCCGGCGCATGGGCGCGGGTGGCAAGGATCACGCCGCACCGCAGGTCCCCATCATCGAGCACACCGACGTCAAGCGCATGCTGATGATGCAAAAGGCCATTGCCGAAGGTGGTCTGGCCTTGGGTCTGCTGTGCGCGCAGCTGGTGGACGACGAACACACTGGCACGGGTGAAGAAGCCGAGAAGGCCGGCCTGCTGCTGGAGTTGCTCACGCCGATCGCCAAGAGCTGGCCCAGCGAGTGGGCGCAAGAGGCCAACAGCCTGGCCATCCAGATCCTGGGCGGCTATGGCTACACGCGCGACTTCCCCGTCGAGCAGTACTGGCGCGACAACCGCCTCAACATGATCCACGAAGGCACGCACGGCATCCAGGGCCTGGACCTGCTGGGCCGCAAGGTGGTGATGAACGGCGGCAAGGCCTTGAGCGTGCTGGCCGAGCGCATCAGCGAGACCATCCAGAAGGCGGGTCATGTCGATGGCCTGGCGGTGCACGCCAATGCCCTGGCGCAAGCCCTGCAAAAGATCGGCGCCACCACCAAGGCGGCGTGGTCCACCGGTGTGCCTGAAGAGGCGCTGGCCAATGCCACGCCCTATCTGCAGGCCTTTGGGCACACTGTGCTGGCCTGGATCTGGCTGGAGCTGGCGCTGGCTGCCAAGGCCGCGCAGGCCAAAGGGGAGTGGGAAAAGAGCCCACTGGGCGCTGGCTTCCTCAAGGGCAAGCTCGCTTGCGCAGACTACTTCTACAACTTCGAATTGCCCAAGATCGAGGCCTGGCTGGGCGTGGTCGCCAAGCGTGACCTGACTTGCGCACAGGCCCAGGCAGACTGGTTCTGACACGCATCGAATCACCCGATCACCCAACAACACCGAGAGAGACAAACCATGCTCAGACACATCGTGATGTGGACGCTCAAGCGCCCTGAAGACGCCCCCAAGGTCAAGGCCCTGCTGGACAGCTGCAAGGGCCTGGTGCCCGGCATGTACGAGTTCGACGTCGGCATCAAGACCGAGGGCCTGGAAGCCAATTGCGATGTGGTGCTCGTGTCCACCTTCGAGACCAAGGATGCCCTGGCGGCCTACATCCCGCACCCGCACCACCAGGGCGTGGTCGCGCAGATCCGCGAGATGGCGGCCACCCGCCATGTGGTCGATTTCAACGTTTGAGGCGAGGCCAACATGACGCAAGCACGCAAGGTTCAACAACTCTTCGACTTGACAGGCAAGAAGGCCCTGATCACAGGGGGCTCACGCGGCCTGGGCCTGCAGATGGCCCATGCACTGGGCGAAGCGGGTGCCAAGGTGGTGATCAGCTCGCGCAAGTCGGCTGACCTGGAGCAGGCCGTGATGGCCTTGCAGGATGCCGGCATCGACGCCCGCTGGATCGCCGCGGACGCAGGCAAGGCCGAAGACATCCAGCGCCTGGCCGACGAGACCCTGGAGCGCGTGGGCGATGTGGACATCCTCATCAACAACGCCGGCGCCACCTGGGGCGCACCTGCTGCCGAGCACCCGGTCGACGCTTGGGACAAGGTGATGAACCTCAATGTGCGCGGCTACTTCCTGCTGTCGCAAGCCATTGCCAAGGCCAGCATGATCCCGCGCAAGCAGGGCCGTATCATCAATGTGGCCTCGATCGCCGGCTTGCGCGGCAACCCGCCTTTCATGCAGACCATTGCCTACAACACCAGCAAGGGCGCGGTCATCAACTTCACGCGAGCGCTGGCTTGCGAGTGGGGCCATCTGGGCATCCGCGTCAACGCGATTGCGCCGGGCTTCTTCCCAAGCAAGATGACCGCTGGTACGCTGGCCATGGTGGGCGAAGAGACCATTGCCAACCGCGCGCCCCTGCTGCGTGTGGGCGATGACGAAGACCTCAAGGGCGCCACGCTGCTGTTTGCGTCTGACGCGGGCAAGCACATCACCGGGCAGATCCTGGCGGTGGACGGCGGCGTCAGTGCGCTCATTGGTTGAGGACAGGGTTGACGATGCGCCTGAGCCCCCCACGCGCTTTCAGCAAGGACTGACATGGCCATTCCCTTTTCGGTTCGCATCCCCTTCATCGAGCAGATCGGCTGCGCGCTGCAGCGCTACGAGAACGGCGAGGCCGAGATCACGCTGGACGTGCAGGACCCGCATACCAACTCCTTTGGTGTGGCGCACGGCGGCCTGTTGATGACCTTGCTGGACGTGGCCATGGCGCATGCCGCGCGCAGCCTGAATCTGGACCAGCCCGACGGCGGCCCGGGCCTGGTCACCATCGAGATGAAAACCACCTTCATGCGCCCCGGCGTCGGCCAGATCAAGGCGCTGGGCAGCGTGCTGCATTCAACCGCGTCCATGGCCTTCACCGAAGGCAAGGTGCTGGATGCCAAGGGCCGCGTGTGCGCGCACGCCACGGCCACCTTCAAGTTCTTGCGCGCCTTGCCGGTGTCCGACCGCGACGTGCGGCCGGCCGCCAAACCCTTGCTCCACGGGCCGGGCTCGGATTGAGTGCCCATGTGAACCTCAGTCTGAGTGACCACGCCCATTCCTGATCGCACGCGCCGACCGCGCCTGTCCCCCAACCAGCTTTCACGCTGAAGGAGAAGCCCCATGACCATCAACCATCAGATCCTGCTGGCCTCGCGCCCGCAAGGCGAAGCCACTGTCGACAACTTCAAGCTGGTCGAGGCCCCTGTGCCGACGTTGGACCAACTGACTGATGGCCAGGTGCTGGTGCGCCACCACTTCATGTCGCTGGACCCGTACATGCGCGGCCGCATGAACGACAGCAAGAGCTACGCCGAGCCCCAGCCCTTGAACACCGTGATGATCGGTGGCACGGTGGGCGAGGTGGTGGCCAGCAAGCACGCCAAGTTCGCGCCGGGTGACAAGGTGCTGGGCATGGGCGGCTGGCAGGAGTACTCGGTGGTGGACGCCAGCGTGAAGGGCGCCATGCTGCACAAGGTGGACACGACGCACATCCCGCTGTCGGCCTACCTGGGCTCGGTGGGCATGCCTGGCGTCACGGCCTGGTATGGCCTGATCAAGATCATCGCGCCCAAGGCCGGTGAAACCGTGGTCGTGAGCGCAGCCAGCGGTGCCGTGGGCAGCGTGGTGGGGCAGCTGGCCAAGGCCCGTGGTTGCCGCGTGGTGGGCGTGGCCGGTGGCGCCGACAAGTGCCGCTATGTCACCGAGGAGCTGGGCTTTGATGCCTGCATTGACTACAAGGTGCACAACGACCCCAAGGCCTTCTACAAGGCCCTGAAGGAAGCCACGCCCAATGGCATCGACGGCTATTTCGAGAACGTGGGCGGCATGATTCTGGACGCCGTGCTGCTGCGCATGAACGCGTTTGGCCGCATCGCCATGTGCGGGCTGATCGCCGGCTATGACGGCCAGCCGCTGCCCATGCAGAACCCCGCGCTGATCCTGGTCAACCGCCTGAAGATCGAAGGCTTCATCGTGAGCGAGCACCCTGAAGTCTGGCCCGAGGCCACGATGGAGCTGGGCACCATGGTGGCCACCGGCAAGATGAAATTCCGTGAATCTGTTGCACAAGGCATTGCCAGTGCACCCGAAGCTTTCCTGGGCTTGCTCAAGGGCAAGAACTTTGGCAAGCAGCTCGTCAAACTGATCTGAGCTTTCCCTCCCCCTCGGATCAATCCACCTGAAGCAGGACAAGAAGATGTCGAACTTGAAATTGCAAGCAGGCCAGACGGCCGTGATCACTGGCGCCGGCAGCGGCTTTGGCCTGGAGCTGGCCCGCCTGGGCGCCAAGCGTGGCCTCAACCTCGTGCTGACCGATGTGCAGCAAGATGCGCTGGATGCGGCCGTGGCCGAGCTCAGCGCCACGGGCGCGAAGGTCGCGGCACTGCGCGGTGACGTCTCTCGTGCAGAGGATATCCAGGCGCTGGCCGACATGTGCATGGAGCGTTTTGGCGTTCCGCACATCGTCATCAACAACGCCGGTGTGGCCCATGGTGGCCTGATCTGGGAGCACACCCAGCGTGACTGGGAATGGGTGCTGGGTGTTAACCTGTTTGGCGTGGTCCATGGCATGCGCGTTTTCACGCCGCTGATGCTGGCCGCTGCGCGCAAGGACCCAAGCTACCAGGGGCACATGGTCAACGTGGCCTCGATGGCGGGCCTGTTGAACTCGCCGAACATGGGCGCCTACAACGTCAGCAAGCACGCGGTGGTGAGCCTGTCCGAGACGCTGTACCAGGATCTGGCCCTGGTGACCGAGCAGGTGCATGCCTCCGTGCTGTGCCCGTACTTCGTGCCCACCGGCATCCACCAGTCGCACCGCAACCGCCCGGCCGAGCTGCGCAGCGAAGGCAAGCCCACACCCAGCCAGATGATCGCGCAGGCCATGAGCACCAAGGCGGTCACCTCGGGCAAGGTCACGGCCACGGACACGGCCGAGCTGGTCTACAAGGCGATCGAGTCGGGCCAGTTCTACATCTACACCCACCCGCAGGCGCTGGGCATGGCGCAGACGCGTCTGGAAGACGTGGTGCAAGGCCGCAACCCGACAGACCCGTTTGCCGGCAAGCCGGAGATTGGTCAGCAGTTGCGTCAGGCCTTGCGGGATGCCATGGCCAAGGAAGACTGATTGTTCTCGCGTCGGCATCGGCGTTTGCTGGTGCTTGATGTTCGCGTGGCTTTGATGTGTGCCCGGTAGGAGGCGCTTTGGCGCTGCAGCACGGGGCGCGGCTGAGGCGGCATGCGTCGAGGCTTCATGTTGACGGTCCTGCCAAGGGCAGGACTGCCCTCGGTGCTCGTGACGAGGTGGGGCCCTTCAACTCGTTGCGCGGCTGCGCCGCTTCACTCGAACAAGTCGGGCCAGTCAGATGACGAAGCACGCTGCGCGTGCCCACCTCGCCACTGCGCGCCTCGGCGTCACCAAGGCGCCCCACCGCACGCCACCTCAGCCTTTTGTCGCCCCGCTTGAGTAGCGCCACGGCCGCTGGTGCAGCGTGGGGTACGTTTGGCGTAGCCATGGCAAGGCATTCGCAATGCCATGCAAGGTCGCCTCGAAAGTAATCGTGACGCCAGCGTCGGCGCCAGCGCTAACGCCAACAGCAACAGCACCAGCAACAGTATTGACTTGCTTGTTGCACCGAAGCTTGACTCTGGCCCTCGCCAGGACAACAACCTGTGCACGCCACCAGCGAGGTAGACAAGGGCTGAGCCGGCATTTGGCCGGGCGCCTTGGTGACGCCGAGAAGCACAGGGGCAAGGTTGGCACGCGCAGCGTGCTTCGTCAACTTGCTGGCCGTGGTTGTTTGAGTGCAGCGGCCAAGGGCCGCGAAACGAGTTCCACGGCCCCACCTTGCCCCGAGCATCGGAGGGTAGTCCTGCCAGGGGCAGGACTGTCAACATGAAGCCAGGCCAAATGCCGGCTCAGTCCCTACCTCGCGCTCCACCGCGAAAACGCTCGGATAGCAGCAAGAACGCTTACTTACTTCGCATCCTGCTCGCGATGCCGCGCCAGCACCACGCCACGTGGTGCGAAGCGCTGCACCAGTTGCTCGACGCAGTACACCGAGCGGTGCTGGCCGCCGGTGCAGCCCAAGGCCACCGTCACGTAGCTGCGTTGATCGCCTTCCAGCGCTGGCAGCCAGCGCAGCAGGAAGGCCTCGATCTGCGTGATCAGCTCGGCTGATTCGGGTTGCGCGGCCAGGTAGTCGATCACAGGTTGATCGCGCCCGGTCAGCGGCTTGAGCTCCTTCAGGTAGAAGGGGTTGGGCAGCATGCGCACGTCGAACACGAAGTCGGCGTCCATGGGCACGCCATGCTTGTACGCGAAGGACTCGAACACCAGGGTCAGGCGAGAGGGCGCAGCCTGCACGATGTTGCGGATCCAGGTGCGCAATTGCGCCGGGCGCAGCAGCGAGGTGTCGATCACCGTCGAGAAGTCGCGCAGCGGGCTGAGCAGCTCGCGCTCCAGGTTGATGGCGTCGATCAAGGCCTGCTCGGTGGAGTCGCCCTCGCTGACCTTGTCTGACAAGCGGCGCCGTGGCTCGGCCTTGTCATCGTGCTCGGGCTTGGGCGCCTTGGCCACCTGCGACAAGGGATGCGGGCGGCGCGTTTCCGAGAATCGCCTCACCAGGGCGTCCGTGCTTGCATCCAGGAACACCGCGCGCACCGAATGGCCTTCCTTGCGCAGATCACTCAGCATGGGCGTGAGGTTGGGCAGCGAATGCGCGCTGCGCACGTCCACTGACACGGCCACGCGGCGCTTGAGTTCAGGCGGGCGCTTGTTTTCGAGGTCGATCATGCCGCGCAGCAACTCGGGCGGCAGGTTGTCCACACAGAAGTAGCCGGCGTCCTCCAGCGCATTGAGCGCCACGGATTTGCCCGAGCCCGAGATGCCCGTCAGCAAGACGATGTCCAAGGGGCTCATTTGACAATCTCCATGCTGTGCACTGCGGTGCAAGCGCTTTCGGGCGGCCGTGCGGCGCTCATGCGGCTTCCTTGCGAAGTTTGGGGCCCTTGCTGGCTTTGCTCAGGTTTGAAGCAGCGGCTTGCGCCTGCGCTTCATGGCCCTTGGCCGTGTCCAGCATGACCTGCGCATGGGCGCGGCTGGTATCGGTGATGGCGCCACCCAGCATGCGGGCGACTTCACGTACGCGCTCGTCGCCTTGCACTTCACGGATGTCGCTGGCCGTCTGGCCATTGCTCAAGGCTTTGGAGACGACCAGATGCTGGTGCGCGCACGCGGCCACCTGGGCCAGGTGGGTCACGGCCATCACCTGGCGCTCGCGGCCCAGGCGCTGCATCAGCAGGCCCACGGTGTCGGCCACGGCGCCACCCACGCCGGAGTCGATTTCGTCGAAGATCAAGGTGCCGACCTGCGCGGTTTCATCCGCACGTTGCGAGGTGGTCACGGCGATGGCCAGGGCCAGGCGAGAGAGCTCGCCACCCGAGGCCACCTTGCCCAAGGGGCGCGGCGTGCTGCCCGCGTGGCCGGCCACCAGGAACTCGATGTTCTCCAGGCCGTAGGCTTGCGGCTCATCCTGCTTGACCAGCGCCACTTCGAAGCGGCCACCGGCCATGCCCAGGTCCTGCATGGCCTCGGTCACGGCCTGGGCCATGGCGGGTGCGACCTGCGCGCGTTGCTTCGATACCGTCTTGGCCACATCCAGCCAGGCCTTGTGGGCGCGTTGGGCTTCGCGCTCCAGCGAGTCCAGATCGGCGGCGGCGTCCAGCTCGGCCAGCTCGTCACGCCAGCTTTGCAGCAGCGCGGGCAGCTCGGGGGCAGGGCGGCGGTAGCGGCGCGACAGGCTCATCCAGGCCGACATGCGCTTGTCCAGCTCGGCCAGGCGATCGGGGTCCAGCTCGGTGTGGTGCAGGGCGCTGTTGAGGCTGTGTGCGGCATCCTGCAGCTGAGCTTGCGCCTCGCGCAGCACTTCCAGGGCGCTGGCCAGATGGGGCTCCACGCCGGCCACTTCTTCCAGCGCGTCAATGGCGCGCGAGGTGAGCGACTCGGCATTGCTGTCGGCTTCCGAGACGGCATCCAGCGCCATGCGGGCTGCATCCAGGATGGCCTGGCCATGGCTCAGGCGCTGGTGCTCGGCGTTGAGGGTGTCCCACTCGTCTGCTTGGGGCGCCAGTTTGTCCAGCTCGGTGATCTGCCATTGCAGACGTTCACGCTCACGGTCCAGGTCAGCCTGCTTGCTGCGGGCTTCGTCCAGGCGGCGCTGGGCCTCTCGGCGGGCGGCCCAGGCTTGTTGCAGCGCGGGCGTGTCCACGCCGGCTTGCGCATCCACCAGGGCGCGCACCGAGTCGGCACGGGTCAGGCTTTGCCAGGCATGCTGGCCGTGGATGTCAACGAGGTGTTCGCCCAGCTCGCGCAGCTGCGACACGGTGGCTGTGCTGCCATTGATCCACGCGCGGCTCTTGCCTTGCGCGTCGACCACGCGGCGCAGCAGCAGGTGCGCGCCTGCTTCGAGGTTGTCAAAGCCGGCTTCTTCCAGCCAGGGGGCCAGACGGGCGGCCAGCTCGGGCGAGGGGTCGAACTCGGCGGTGATGTCGGCACGGGCCGCGCCTTCGCGCACCACACCGGCGTCACCCCGGCTGCCCAGCGCCAGTTGCAGCGCGTCGATCAGGATGGATTTGCCCGCGCCGGTTTCGCCGGTCAGGGCCGTGAAGCCCCCGCTGAGGTCCACCTCCAGGCTGGTGACGATGACGAAATCGCGCAGTGTCAGGCGGCGCAACATCTCAACTGACTCCTTCGTTCCAGCGCAGCTTGCGGCGCAGGGTCGCGTAGTAGTTCCAGCCCTTGGGGTGCAGGAAGCGCACCTTGTGCGGCGAGCGTCGAACGGTGACGCGGTCGCCGTGCAGCAGGCTGGCCAGGCTTTGCATGTCGAAGTTCATGCTGGCGTCGCGGCCGGCCACGATCTCGATGGTGATGGTGACGTCGTCCGACACGACCAGGGGCCGGTTGGACATGGTGTGCGAGGCAATCGGCACGATCACCCAGCCACCCAGGCCGGGGTGCATGATGGGGCCGCCGGCTGACAAGGCATAAGCCGTGGAGCCCGTGGGCGAGGCCACGATCAGGCCGTCCGCGCGGTAGTTGGCCACGAACTGGCCGTCGATCTCGGCGCGCAACTCCACCATGCTGGCCGTGGCGCCGCGGCTCACCACCACCTCGTTGATGGCGTAGCCGTCGTAAATGTTCTCGAAGCCGGCGCCGCGCATGGGGCGCAGCACCGCGCCTTCGAGCATGGCGCGCTGCTCTTCTTCGTACTGGCCGGCCAGGATCGAGGGCAGGGCGGTGGCGATGTCCTTGAGCTGGATGTCGGTGATGAAACCCAGGCGACCCTGGTTGATGCCGATCAGCGGGATGTTGAATGGCGCCAGCTCGCGGGCGATGGCCAGCATGGTGCCGTCGCCGCCCAGCACCACGGCCAGGTCACATTGCTTGCCAATTTCCCTGGTCGTCAGGGAGGGGTATTCCGTCATGCCGGTGTTCTGGGCGGTCTCGCGCTCCAGCGACACATCGAGCCCGGCACGTGCCAGGATATGGGCCACGTCCTCCAGCACCGGACGGATGCCCCGGGCCTGGTATTTGCCGATGAGGGCAGCGTGGCGGAAACGACAAGTAGACAGACTCGACATGCGAGGAATTACACCACACGAGGGTGTCAAAAAAGGACGGGCCCCTAGAGTGGGGCTGGCGTGTTTCCAAGCTGAAACTAAAATGCAAAACACATGCTGGATGATCGAGCCAAGATTCTGTTGAAAGCGCTGGTTGAGCGTTACATCGCTGACGGGCAACCCGTCGGTTCTCGCACGCTCTCGCGGGCGTCGGGCCTGGACCTGTCCGCTGCCACCATCCGAAATGTGATGGCCGACCTGGAAGAGCTGGGCCTGATCGTCAGCCCGCACACCTCGGCCGGCCGCGTGCCGACGCCCAAGGGCTACCGCCTGTTCGTGGACACCATGCTCACCTCGCGCCCCTTGACCCTGGACACCCTGGGTGCCGAGGCGCGCGACCAGCTCCAGCCCGACCAGCCCCAGCGCGTGATCGCCAGCGCGGCGCAGATGTTGTCCAGCTTGTCGCAGTTCGTGGGCGTGGTCACCTCACCGCGCAAGGCTTCGGCCTTCCAGCACATCGAGTTCCTGCGCCTGGGTGACAAGCGCGTGCTGGTAATCCTGGTGTCCCCCGATGGCGATGTGCAGAACCGCGTCATCTTCACCGCCCAGGACTACGCCCAGTCCCAGCTGGTAGAGGCCAGCAACATCCTCAATGCCCACTACTCGGGCCTGAGCATCGAGGAAATGCGCGAGCGCCTCAAGAACGAGGTGGACCAGCTGCGCAGCGAAATCGCCGTGCTGATGCAGGCCGCCGTGCAGGCGGGGGGCGAGGTCATGGCCGAAAGCACCGAGCAACTGGTGGTGTCCGGCGAGCGCAACCTGCTGACGGTGCAGGACTTCTCCAACGACCTGGGCTCGCTGCGCCGCATGTTTGACCTGTTCGAGCAAAAGACCCAGCTCATGCGCCTGCTGGACGGCTCCAGCCGGGCCGAGGGCGTGCGCATCTACATCGGCGGCGAAAGCCAGATCGTGCCTTTCGAGGAGCTGTCCGTCGTGTCGGCGCCTTACGAGATCAACGGCCGGGTGGTGGGCACGCTGGGCGTGATCGGCCCCACCCGCATGGCCTACGACCGCATGATCGAGATCGTGGACATCACCTCACGGCTGGTGACCAACGTCCTGAGTCAGAAATAAGTTTTTCTTTTATCTGGCTGAAATAGATACAATTTGCCTGATTGCTGGGCGCCGCCTACGCTGGCCGCCTGAACCTCAGCAATCGGAGCAAGAACATGAAGACATGGAAGCAGCGCGGCCTGCGCTGGCTCGCCGGCACGGTGGTGGTACTGGGCGCCTTGGCCACAGGCATCAGCGCCATGGACTCGCCTCTGCCGGTGCCAGGTGCCGGCACAAGTTCACCAACTAACCTGCCCAGTGAACGGCCAACGGCCCACCCCCCGCAGGGCCTGGCCTTTTCCGTCATCCCGACATCGCAATCCAAAGGTGCGTTCGAGGCCCTGTTGGTGGGCGGTGGCTCGTGGCTGCGCTACCGCCATCCGGCCCATGTGGCCGTGCTGGTGCGCCACCCTCAAGGCAATCTGCTGTTCGACACCGGCCTGGGCCGGCAGGTGGCGGCGCAATTTGCGGTCAACGGCTTCATGGACCGGCAGTTCTTTGGCTACGAGCACGTTAACCCGGCGGTGGACCAACTGGCCCAAGCGGGCTGGACGCCCGACCGCATCAAGCTGATCGTGCCCTCGCACATGCACTGGGACCACATCAGCGCCTTGCCAGACTTCCCCGATGCCCAGGTGTGGGCGAGCACCACCGAGCGCGAGCACGCACGGCAAGGCCATGCGCCCGCCTTCCTGGCCAGCCAGTTCGAAGGTGTGCGCCACTGGCATGACCTGCAGTTCGCGCCCACGCCCTATATGGGCTATGCACAAAGCCTGGACTTGTTTGGCGATGGTGCGGTGGTGCTGGTGCCCTTGAGTGGGCACACGGCCGGGCAGGTGGGCATGTTCCTCAACCTGCCGTCCGGCCAGCGCTACTTCTTCACCGGTGACACGACCTGGACGATGGAAGGCCTGCAATGGCCGGCAGACCGGTCTTGGGCGCTGAGGCAGCTGGTCCACGTGGACCATGACGTGCCCGCCAACCAGGCCGCCATCGTGCGTGTGCACCAGCTCATGCAGCGCTTCCCGGACTTGAAAGTCGTGCCCGCCCATGACGAGAACGTGCTCAAGACCTTGCCGCATTTCCCGGCGTTCCAGGGCTGAGCCACCATGAACCTGCGCAACCTCAAGTACTTCTGCGCGGCCTACGAGGCCGGCTCCACCGTGGCGGCGGCCAGGCTCTGCCATGTCACGCAGCCTGTGATCTCGAACGCCATCGCGCAACTGGAAGAAGAGCTGGGCGCGCGCCTGTTCACCCGCCAGCAACGCGGCCTGGCGCCCACGGCCGCCGCCATCCGCCTGTTCCGGCTGGGCGGCAAGCTGCTGGCAGATGCCGATGCCATCGTGGAGACCTTTCAGGATGCGGCCAGCCACCCCCGCTTGAGCTTGCGCATCCATGCCACCGTGAGCGTGGCCCATGTGCAAAAGCTCTTGCGGCACCTCAAGCGCGAGCTGACGCACCTGGAGCTGTCGGTGCAGGACGAGGACCAGGCGGCCGATGTGGAGCTGACATCACAAGGCTGTGCAGGCGAAGGCCGCGCCTTCCTGCCCTTGTGGGAAGAGCAATACGCCTTGCTGGTGCCCGGTGACCACCCGCTGGCCGTTCAAGAGGACATCAGCCTGGCCGACTTGAATGGCGTGGCCTTCATCGAGCGCACCCAGTGCGAGATGGCCAGCTACTGGCATGCCGGTCTGAGCCAGTTCAAGGTCACGCCCGACGTGCGTGCCCGCGTGGACAGCCAGGAATGGGCCTTGGGCCTGGTGGCCGCGGGGGTAGGCGTGACCATGGCACCATTGCATCCGCTGGACAGGCTGGAGGGCATCGTGGTGCGCCATGACCTGGCCGAGCTGCAAGGTGCCTGCCGCCAGGTGGGCCTGGCGTACGAGCCCCGTGCTGGCGAGAGCGGCACCTTGGCCGATGTGTTGCGCGCTTGCGAGCCGTGGGCGCGCGCTTTGGCTGTGGCAGCGTGATGCGGGCCAGCGCGCGACAGTCTGGCGGCTTTTAACCCGCCCTAAAGGGTGGTTCGGCTTGGTTCATCGCAAGCCCTGATTGTTCCTGTCATGTCCCGCACTTCAAATCGGGCCACCTCTCAAGGGAGGGGTTCAGGGTCAGTGGCCTTGGCCACATGACATTCAAAACGACTTAAATCAGAGAACCACCATGTACCCATCTTTCAAGTTCGCCAAGCTCGCCGTGGCAGCTTCAGCCCTGCTCGCCATGAGCGCCCATGCCGAGCTGCAGGTCTGGAAAATGACCGGCACGGTCTACGAAGAGATGACCCCGCAAGGCGCTCCCTTCGTGCCCCCATCAAGCTACTACGCCCACGGCAAGACCGTGACCGTTGACTACGTGGTCGACACGTCCGTGACCACAACCGATGGCAGCTCGACGTACGACGCCGTCCTGGCCTTCACCGTCAACGGCATCGGCTCCAAAGCCTCCGGCACGATCTGGGCCGATGGCGTTGGCCTCAACGCCATCAACGAGTCGCCCGTGGCCGCCCGCGCGGACCAGGTCAGCTTCCTGTCCTTCAACCGCTTCTACGGCCCCAAGGCCACCAGCGTGAGCAATGCTTTGGCTGACTTCTCCACGGCGACCGCCGCTGGCACCGATGTGGACTACCGTGTCGACTTCGGTGACACCGGCTTTGTGCGCGTCAAGCCCACGTCGTTCACCAAGCAGACGCTGCCTGCACATTGCAGCTCGCCGCTGTTCCGCCTGATCGATCCCAAGTGCGCCCCGCTGCGCCCGCTCAAGTAAATTGAAGCGAGAAAGGGCTGAGTTGGCTGGCCCTTTCTGTTGGTTCAGGGCCCCTCTGATTGCCGCGCTGCCGTGCTCTACAATGCCCGGCTACCTTCAGGGGGCCGTTAGCTCAGTTGGTTAGAGCAGAGGACTCATAATCCTTTGGTCGTTGGTTCAAGTCCAACACGGCCTACCAATTCATGAAGCACCTGACAATCTCTTGCCAGGTGCTTTTTCCATTCAGGCCGCCTTGATGGCCGCGAGGTGCTCGCCTGCCGACGTGGAGTACCACATGTCGATCAGGCCGGTGGCCGACAGCGTCGTGATCTCGGGCCGTGCGGCCAGCCAGTTCAGGACGGTCTGGCGTTGCTCCTCGGTCAAGCTGCCGCGCCCGAATTTCTCCACGGCGCCGCCCGTTGCCCAACCGCCAAAGCCCAGCTCATTGGCATCGATGGCCTCCGTGAGGAAGGCTTCAATCAGGGCGTTTTCGTCGGCGCCAGGCTTGAGGGTTGCTTCGAACAGGAAGCCAAGCTCCTTGAATTCGCCGATGTGCAGCTTCTTGCGCTGGCGGCGGCTACGTTGTTTGGACATGCGAGGTTCCTTGTGACTGAGTGGGCCCGCATCATAGAAGGTATCGGGCGCGTGGGGGCGGTCTGGTCACAAGTCGCTTGCACCCCCTGTCAGGCCATTCGCGCATCCAGCTTGAAGGTCGCCACGATTTGCGCCAGGTTGGCGGCCTGGTGTTTCAGGCTTTCGGCGGCCGCGGCTGATTCTTCGACCAGCGCGGCGTTTTGCTGCGTGACCTGATCGAGCTGGTTGACCGCATTGCCCACCTGGCTGATGCCGGTGCTTTGTTCCTGGCTGGCCATGGTGATCTCGCCGATGAGGTCGGTCACGCGCTTGACCTGGTGGACCACGTCGTTCATGGTTTTGCCCGCTGTGTCGACCAGCCTGGCGCCACCCTCCACCTTGTCGACGCTTTCGCCGATCAGGGTCTTGATCTCCTTGGCTGCCTGGGCGCTGCGCTGCGCGAGGCTGCGCACTTCACCTGCCACCACGGCAAAGCCTCGGCCTTGTTCACCGGCTCGGGCTGCTTCCACGGCGGCATTGAGCGCCAGGATATTGGTCTGGAAGGCGATGCCATCGATCACACCGATGATGTCGGCGACCTTCTTGGAACTGGTGGTGATGCCTTCCATGGTGGCCACCACTTCGCTCACCACCTTGCCGCCATCGATGGCGACAGCAGATGCGCTGCTGGCCAACTGGGCCGCCTGCCTGGCGGTGTCGGCATTTTGTTTGACGGTACCGGTGAGCTGCTCCATGGATGCCGCGGTCTGTTGCAGGTTGCTGGCCTGTTCTTCCGTGCGCTGGGACAGGTCCGCATTGCCCATTGCGATCTGGGTCGAGCCCGTGGCAATGGAGTCAGCGCTGGCGCGCACCGAGTGCACGATGGTGCGCAGTGATTGCACCATCTTCTGCATGGATTGCATCAACAGGCCCATCTCGTCACGCGACTCGATCTGGATGTCGGCGCTCAGATCACCGCTGGCGATGGCTTCTGCTGCCTGCTGGGCACGTTGCACGGGTATCAGGATCGAGCGGGTTGTGGTCCAGGCCAGACCAAGGCCCGCCATCAACGCCAGAACGGTGCCCGCGCTCAGGGCCATGATGCCTTGCATGGCGGCCGTGTCGGCCTCGGCCTTGGTGACATCCATGCGCTTGCGCTGGTACTCCGCCAGTTGCTCGACCGATGCCAAGTACTTCTGTGCAGCAGGGAAGACCTTGTCCAGCACCTCGGCGTTGACGTCTTCGCCGGCCTCTTTGCGTTTGAGCAGGGCGTTACGCTGAGCCTGGAAGGCGCTGCGTTGTGCCGAGATGCCCTCGATCAGCTGCTTTTGTTCTGCCGATGACGCCAGCTCGCCCATGCGCTTGATGCGCACGGAGTTGCTGCTGATCGTCTCCTGCATTTCATCCTTGACCCGCTTGAGCACCTTGGGGTCCGACGCAAAGAACACCACCCAGGTGCGCGCGGCGTTCGATTCAATGGCGCGTGTCCAGCGCTGGGTCAGCACCAGCATCTCCGCGTCGTCTGAACCCAACTGGTCGGCGATGGCGTTGACCGCCCGAATGCGCTCGATGCCCACGCCAGCGGCAATCAGGCCGAGCAGGATCAGCGTGCCAAAGCCCAGGCTCAGGCGTGCCCCGATTTTCAGGTTTCCGAAAGCGCTCATGGTGATGTCGTACTCCACGAAAGGTGTCATGAGGAGCACGACATGTCTCCCCCGTCTGGAGGCGACGCTTCAAGCAAGAGAATTCAAGGCCTCACCGGGTCAATATCGATCCCGTGGGCAATTTTCTTGATATGGCTTGCCAAATATATTTCAATCATCATTAATGATTTTTAAATGGTCATTTATGGATGTGCTGTTGATTCGGTTGGATTGGGTCACCCGCATGGCCGATATGATTTGCGCTTGAGATAAGGCATTCAATCTGACCCCAAGAGGTCGCGCATCAGGGAGGAATATGGAACAAGCACAGTTCGAGAAGATGGTGGCGGAGCTGGAGCGCGATAGCGTCTCGACGCCAAGGATGTACCAATTCAAAGTGGCCATGCTGGCTGCCTTGGGCTTTGTTGTTCTGGCCGCCGTGTTGGGGCTTGCCGGCGCCGGCATTGTGGTTTTGGGTGGCATCGCGGTGGTGTTCGCGTTGACCGGGGGCAGTGCGGCCATTCTGGTGCTCAAACTTGGCAAGCTTCTGGTGTTGCTGGCTTGGCCCTTGTGGCTGCTGGTGAAATCGTCGGTGAGCGCGCTGTTGGTGCGCCTGCCTGCACCACAAGGGCATGAGATCACACGCCCTCAAGCTCCTGCCTTGTTCTCGGCTCTGGAGGAGATGCGCAGGCGTATGAAGGGCTCGCGCTTTCATCACGTGCTGATCACCAATGAGGTCAACGCGGCCGTGGTGCAGCGGCCCTTGTTTGGCCTGGTCGGCTGGCCGCGCAATTACCTGATTCTGGGCCTGCCTTTGCTGGAGAGCTTGTCGCCACAAGAGGCGCTGGCCGTGGTCGCACACGAATATGGCCATCTGGCGGGATCGCATTCCCGCTTTGCGGGCTATATCTACAGGCTGCGTAACTCTTGGGGGGTGATCCAGGAGTTGGCGCACCGTTGGCAAGGCTGGGCGAGCGGGCCCTTGCAGCGCTTGGTGGGGTGGTATGCGCCGTACTTCAACGCCTATACCTTCGTGC
Organism: Aquabacterium sp.; assembly: GCF_016195855.1. Classification (GTDB taxonomy): domain Bacteria; phylum Pseudomonadota; class Gammaproteobacteria; order Burkholderiales; family Burkholderiaceae_C; genus Aquabacterium. Next base: position 103,792 of record NZ_JACPYU010000003.1, on the reverse strand, counting down.
TGGCCCGCACCAACGAGTACCAGGCGGATGCTGCTTCGGCCGAGCTGGTCGGGGCTGGCGTGGCCGCTGACGCGCTCAAGCGCGTGCACCTGACAACAGCCAACTACGGGCAGTTCATGGAGCGCGTGTTTGCCGGGGTGCGCGAACAGGCTCAACCACCGTCCGACTTGACGGTGCGCTGGTCTGAGCAGGCCACGCAGTTGATCCCGACGGAGCGGGCCACCGCATGGTTGAGCGACGCGCTGGCTCGCCAATCCGATGTGGCCGATACGCATCCGGCATTGAAACAACGGCTACAGGCCTTGTTGCCTGGCGTGGTCGATCATCATGACCAAGTGCCAGCGCCGATCGGCGATGCGTCGGCGGCGCGGGAATGGCTGGGCGCGCATGTCACCCCCTTGCGCGATCTCATCCAGCGGGATTGGCGTGAACGTGTTGCCCAGTACTGGGGCCAGCGCCATGAAGAGGTGCAAGTGCAGCGCGAGCGTCTCGCAGCCTTGCTGGCTGTGGCGCAGCCCAGTCGCGACGAGGCCATTGAAACAATCAGGCTGCGTTTGCAACTCGAGCCGGACGAGGACCATCTGGCGGCTTTGCAAGGCTTCAATCAGCAGTATCAGGATCATGCGCTGGGCCTTTTCCTGGAGGGGGACTACCTGCTGGGCAAGGGCGATGAAGCGGGCCTGGCGGTGCTGGAGCGAGCCATGGCGCTGGATCCGGCCGCGGTCAAGCCCGGTTGCGAAAGTGCCTATGCGTTCTTGAAAAAGCGTCAGGACCACGATCGGGCCCAGACCTATGGGGACCGTTGGGCGGCCCGTGACTTGCTGGAGCGCAAGCTGGACCATGAGCGCGCCAACCTGGACGTGACGCATGAACTGCGTGGCCCCGACGAGCTGGCCCCGCCCGAGTTGGAGAGGGCCGCCAGCATCGTGCGTACGTTGGGGGCTGGTGTCAAACGAGCCTATTTCGCGCGCCGAGTCCTGCCATCGGACCCTGGCCATGCGACCTACGTGCTGGCCGTTGAGCTCAATGGCTGGGCACGCCTTCGCAAGCAGCATGCGGGCATCGTTCAGCGTTTTGCCCAGCAGGAATGGCCGGTGCACGTGCTGATCTGCACCGTGCATGGGCGTTATGCGCCGCTCAAGGCTGCACTCAAGCGGCTGCCGCGCAGGGCCTTGTTGCTGGGGCCGGGCGGCCGGTAAACTGCTCTATTGAACGCATACCCTCTTCGCAGTCATCACGCATCATGAAATGGAACGACGTCAGCGACATGCCCTGTTCGGTGGCGCGCAGCCTGTCCGTCATTGGTGACCGCTGGACGCTCCTGATCTTGCGCAATGCTTTCATGCGCATGCGGCGTTTTGACGATTTCCAGTCCAGCCTGGGCTTGACGCGGCACCTGCTGGCCAGCCGGCTCAAGCGCCTGGTGGAAGAGGGCATCCTGGAGCGCGTGCCTTACCAGCAGTCCCCCGCGCGTTATGAGTACGTGTTGACGGACAAAGGCCGGGCGCTGCACCCCGTCTTGATGGCGCTCGCCGTCTGGGGGGATGACTGGATGGACAAGGGCATGGGGCCGCCCCTGCTGTACCAACACCGCACGTGTGGCCATGTCATGCGCCCGGTGATGGTGTGCTCGGCGTGCCACGAGCCCTTGAGTGCCACGCAGGTGACCCCCTTGCCTGGCCCGGGCTTGATGGCGGCCCAAGAGGACTTGGCCCTGGCTGCAAGCAAAGCGGGTGTTGTACCGCGTGAGGGCGCCTTGGGTTCTCGCAAAAAACCCGGCAAGGCAGGCACTGCGGCCAAACCTCGCCAGCGCGCTCGCGCGGCCTGACTCCACCAGATGGGTTCTTGATCTGGTCTCGGGTATTGTTAGTTCCTTTTTGGAACCTATAATCCGCCTCAACATCGTTGACCCGCTTTGGAAGGTGCGCCATGACAGACACAAACACCGAGTGGAAGAAGACCGCTTGCATCCTGTGCAGCATCAACTGCGGCCTGGAGGTGCAGACCGGCGGCGAGGGTGGGCGGCACATCATCAAGATCCGGGGTGACGACGATCACCCCGCGTCGCGCGGTTATATCTGCGAGAAATCGCAGCGCATGGACTACTACCAGAACGGTGCAGACCGCTTGAGCTCGCCCATGCGGCGCAAGCCCGATGGCAGCTACGAAGCCATCGACTGGGACACGGCCATCAGCGAGATCGCCAGCAAGTTCAAGGACATCAAAGCGCGGCATGGCGGCGAGAGCATCTTGTATTACGGCGGTGGCGGCCAGGGCAACCACCTGGGCGGCGCTTATGCCGACAGCTTTCTGAAAGCCGTGGGCAACCAGTACCGATCCAACGCGCTGGCGCAGGAAAAGACGGGCGAGTTCTGGGTGCAGGGCAAGATGCTGGGCACCGGCGTGCACGGGGATTTCGAGCACTGCGAGGTGGCCGTGTTCATTGGCAAGAACCCCTGGCATTCACACGGCTTTGCGCGGGCCCGCGTGGTGCTCAAGGAGATCCAGAAGGACCCGAATCGCAAGCTGATCGTCATTGACCCTCGCCGCAGCGAGACCGCGGCCATGGCCGATTACCACGTGGCCATCAAGCCTGGCACGGATGCCTGGTGCCTGGCGGCGCTTCTGGGCATCATCGTGCAGGAAGGGTTGTGGGCCAAGGCTTGGGTGGGGCAGCACACGGCGGGCCTGGAGGCTGTGTTGCCCAGCCTGCAAGCCATTGATGTGACGCGGCATGCGCAAGTCTGCGGTGTGGACGAGGCCTTGTTGCGCGATGTGGCGCGCTGCATCGCCAAGGCAAAGAGCGTGTCGGTGCTGGAGGACCTGGGCCTGCAGATGAACGTGCACTCGACGCTGGGCAGCTATTTGCAGCGCCTGATCTGGGTGCTCACGGGGCACTATGGCCGCGAGGGCACCAGCAATGCGCCCGTGCCGCTCCTGTCCTTGTCCAAGGCCAGCAAGGGCGAGTCATCCGTGGGGGCGAACTCGGCCAAACGCGTGGAGCGCCGCAGCCCCGTGGCCAAGGCCAAGATCATCATTGGCCTGATTCCCTGCAACGTGATTCCTGAGGAGATCCTCACCGATCACCCCAAGCGCTACCGCGCCATGTTGATCCAGAGCGGCAACCCCGTGCACTCGCTGGCGGACAGCCAACGCATGCGGCAGGCCATGCGGGCGCTGGAGCTGTCTGTGGTGGTGGATGTGGCCATGACCGAGACGGCATGCCAAGCTGACTATGTGTTGCCCGCCTGCAGCCAGTTCGAGAAGGCCGAGGCGACCTTCTTCAATCTGGAGTTCCCGCGCAATGTGTTCCATTTGCGCCAGCCCTTGTTTGAGCCTTTACCAGGGACCTTGCCCGAAGCGGAAATCTACGCGCGCCTGGTCGAGGCCATGGGCGAGTTGAGCGACAAGGACTATGCGCCGCTGCGCCGCGCCTCGCGCTTCGGGCGCATGGCCTTTGCCTTGACCTTCATGGCGCAAAGCCTGCGCAAGCCCAAGGTGATGAAGTACGCGGCGGTGATCTTGTACCGCACACTGGGCTTGCATTTGCCCAAGGGCATGGCGTCCGCTGCGGCCTTGTGGGGTGTGGCGCAGTTGTACATCCAGGGCAACCGCAAGGTGGCCGCCAATGCGGGCTTTGCTGGCTTCTCTATCCTGGCGGCAGAGCGCCTGTTCCAGGCCTTGCTCCATGGCCGATCTGGTGTCGTCTACGCCCAGGCCGAGCATGCCGACAGCTGGCTGGCCGTGGGGCATCCGGGGCACCGCATCAACCTGCACATTCCGGAGTTGTTGCCCGAGTTGAGCAAGCTGGCAACGCAGATGCCTGCGCGTGACCCTGAGTTTCCCTTCATCCTGGCCGCGGGCGAGCGCCGTGCCGAGACGAGCAACACGGCGGTGCGTGACGCGGCCTGGCACAAGCGGGGGACGTATGGCACCTTGCGCATCAACCCGCAGGATGCACAGGCACTGGGTTGCGCAGACGGCGACATGGTGCGCCTTAGCACCCGCCGCGCGACCGTGGAGGTACCGGTCGAAGTGACAGACATGATGCAGCCCGGCAATGTCTCTTTGCCCAATGGGCTGGGGCTGGACTATCGCCAGCGGGATGGCCAGGTGGTGCGCAAGGGCGTGGCACCCAATGAGTTGACCGATTGCTCGCAGCGAGACTTTCTGGCAGGCACCCCTTGGCACAAGTACGTGCCCGCCAGAGTGGAGCGGATCAACGCGGCGCCAATGGCGGAGGCCGCTTGAAGCCGGGTGGCATGGTCTAGCCAGAGCCCAGGCTCAAACCCTTGTCGACGCAGCGGCCAGTTTGTCCGTGGCCCTTTGCGCCAGGCTGGTGATGAGGCCCCAACGGCCTGCCTCGATGTCGGCCAAGGGGGCCAGCCAGGAGCCGCCCACCAGGGCCACATTGCGCTCGGCCAGCAGCGCGTTGAAGTTGTCTTCGCTGACACCCCCTGTGGGGCAAAAGCGCACGTCGCTGAACGGTGAGGCCAGGGCTTGCAGCATCTTCTGGCCACCCGCTTGCGCCGCAGGAAAGAGCTTGAGCAGCTTGAAGCCGCGGTCGCGGGCTGCCATCACTTCGCTGGGGGTCATCACGCCCGGCACGAAGGGCAGGTCGGCTTGCAGCACGGCGTCCAGCAGGGCGGGCGTGTGGCCCGGCGACAACCCGAAGCGGGCGCCCGCACGCATCACCTTGTCGACATCGGCCGCTTGCAGCAAGGTGCCTGCCCCAAGGGTCATCTCGGGCACTTCGGTGGCCACGGCCTTGATCGCATCCAGTGCGCAAGGGTGGCGCAGCGTGATCTCGATGACGTCGATGCCACCGGCCAGCAGGGCACGGGCCAGGGGCACGGCCTGATTGGCGTCGCTGAGCGCGATGACGGGCACCACGCGGGATTTGAACGAGGGCAGGGGAGCGGGTGTGGTCATGGTGATCGCTGCTTGAGTGGGCATCAACGGTGCAGGGCGGCGCCAAACAAGGGGCTGCCGCCTGCCTCGGCATTGCCTGCGTTGTGGCGGAACAGGCCGAACAGTTCGCGGCCTGTGCCCAACTGGTTGTGGCGCAGGTCGGGGGCGTCCATGTCGCGGGCGGCCAGGGTGGCGTCGTCCACCTCTACGCGCAGCTCGCCGGTCTGGCCATCGAGCATGATCATGTCACCCGTCTGCACGCGGGCGATGGGGCCGTTGTCCAGGGCTTCCGGGCTCACGTGGATGGCCGCAGGCACCTTGCCCGACGCGCCAGACATGCGGCCATCGGTGACCAGCGCCACCTTGAAGCCCTTGTCCTGCAGCACGCTCAGCGCGGGTGTGAGCTTGTGCAACTCGGGCATGCCGTTGGCGCGTGGGCCCTGGTAAGTGAGTACGGCCACGAAATCGCGCTCCAGCTGGCCGGCCTGGAAGGCGTCCAGTACCTCCTGCTGGTCATGGAAGACGATGGCGGGTGCCCGCACCACACGGTGCTCGGGCTTGACAGCCGAGACCTTGATGACCGAGCGCCCCAGGTTGCCACGCATGAGCTTGAGGCCACCATCGGCGCTGAAGGGCTCGGCCACGGGACGCAGCACGGACAGGTCACCGCTTTGCGCGGGCGCATCGCGCCAGGTCAGGGTGCCGCTTTCCAGGCTGGGCTCCTGCGTGTAGTGCTGCAGGCCAGTGCCGGTCACGGTGTTCACATCGCCATGCAACAAGCCTGCATCCAGCAGTTCGCGGATGAGGAAGCCCATGCCGCCCGCTGCGTGGAAGTGGTTCACGTCAGCCGAACCATTGGGGTAGATGCGCGCCAGCAGGGGCACCACGGCAGAAAGGTCCGAGAAGTCGTCCCAGTCGATCAGCACGCCGGCTGCGCGGGCCATGGCCACCAGGTGGATGGTGTGGTTGGTGGAGCCCCCGGTGGCCAGCAAACCGATGATGCCGTTGACCACGGCCTTTTCATCGACGATGTGGGCCAGCGGTGTGGGCTGCGCGCCATCCCGGCTCAAGGCCAGGGCGCAGCGCACGGCATGGGCGGTGAGGGCTTCGCGCATGGGCGTGCCCGGGTTGACGAAAGACGAGCCCGGCAGTTGCAGGCCCATGATCTCCATCAGCATCTGGTTGGAGTTGGCCGTGCCGTAGAAAGTGCAGGTGCCGGCGCTGTGATACGACTGGGCCTCGGCTTCCAGCAAGGCATCGCGGCTCACCAGGCCTTGTGCGTATTGCTGGCGCACCTTGCCCTTCTGGTCATTGGGCAGGCCCGATGTCATGGGGCCGGCGGGCACGAACACGCTGGCCAGGTGGCCAAAGCGCAGCGCACCGATCAGCAGGCCGGGCACGATCTTGTCGCAGATGCCCAGGTACAGGGCTGCGTCAAACACCTTGTGCGACAAGGCCACGGCGGTGGCCAACGCGATCACATCGCGCGAGAACAGCGACAGCTCCATGCCTTCGGCGCCCTGCGTGATGCCGTCGCACATGGCGGGCACGCCGCCTGCCACCTGGGCCACGCCGCCCGCCTCGCGCGCCACCTGCTTGATGAACTCGGGGTAGGTGGCGTAGGGCTGGTGGGCCGACAGCATGTCGTTGTAGGCCGTGACGATGCCGATGTTGGTGCGCCTGGATTCGCGGATGGCCAGCTTGTCGTTGGCGGGCGAGGCGGCAAAGGTGTGGGCCAGGTTGGCGCAGCCCATGCCTTTGCGCTGGGGGCCGATCTGGCCGGCCTGATCGACCATGGCGAGGTACTCCGCTCGGCTGTGCGCACTGCGCTGGCGGATGCGCTCGGTGACGTCGGCGATGACAGGGTGGATCGGCGTGGGTGTGGCGGTGCTCATGTTCAGGTTCCCATCCGTTGGGACATCAAGGGACAGTCTAGGGCAAGCCTGTCTGCACGTTGGGTGTCAGGTCTCTGCATGGAAAGATATCAGCACCGGGGTCGAATGCGTGGCGCCTTCTTGTACTATTTGTGTGGCCCCGCCTTCACAAGAGACACGGCACATGAACGCTTCTGACCAGGACCACCCGTCCGCCCCTGACCCTCACCACCTGCTGAGGGACGACATCCGACTGCTGGGCCGCGTGCTCGGCGACACCGTGCGCGAGCAGCACGGCGAGGCCACGTATGAGCTGGTGGACCAGATCCGCCGCCATTCGGTGCGTTTTCGGCGTGAACACGATCAGGCCGCCCGGCAAGCGCTGGAGAGCACGCTCGACAGCCTGTCGCGCGAGCAGATGCTGCAGGTGATCCGCTCCTTCAGCTACTTCTCGCTGCTGGCCAACATCGCCGAAGACCAGCACCAGATCCGGCTGCAACGCCAGGCCGCCCTCAGTGGCGAGGCCGCGAGCGAGGGCACGCTCCAACACGCGCTGGACCGCTTTGCCGCCGAAGGCCTGAGCCCCCAGCAGGTGCTGGACCTGATCGGGCATGCGCAGATCGCGCCCGTGCTCACCGCCCACCCCACCGAAGTGCGCCGCCACAGCATCCTGCACGAGCAGATGCAACTGGCCCGCCTGCTGCGCGAGCGTGACCTGAGCCCGCAGACGCCGCAGGAGCAAGCCGAGTCCGCCGAAGAGCTGCGCCGCATCGTGCTGACCTTGTGGCAGACCCGGTTGCTGCGGCCCACCAAGCTGTCGGTGCTGGACGAGGTGGCCAACAGCCTGGAAACGCACGAACGCACCTTCCTCAGTGAAGTGCCCCGCTTGTATGGCCAGCTTGAAGACCGCCTGCACGCGGACCTCAAGCAGGCCCGCGCGCCCCAGGCCGATGAACTGGCCTTGCCCAACTTCCTGCACGTTGCGAGCTGGATCGGCGGCGACCGCGATGGCAACCCCTTCGTGACCGCGCAGGTGCTGGACGCCGCCTTGCGCATGCAAGCCGAGTGCGTGTTGCGCCACCATCTGGCCGAGCTCAATGAGCTTGGGTTGGAGCTGTCGATTTCGGCCTTGCTGGCGACCCCGTCTGAAGCGCTGCTGGCCCTGGCCGAGCGTTCGCCCGATCAGTCCCAGCACCGCATGGACGAGCCTTACCGCCGCGCCATCAGCGGGCTGTACGCACGCCTGGCCGCCACTTACCAGAACCTGATCGGTCGCAAGCCCGCCCGCCCTGCGCTGGGTGAGGCCCCGGCTTATGAAACAGCCGACGACCTGCTGGCCGACCTCGACATCATCCACCGCTCGCTCAAGGCCAATGGCTCGGCTTCATTGACACGCGGGCGTCTGCGCCAGCTGCGCCGCGCCGTGCAGGTCTTTGGCTTCAGCCTGGCACCGCTGGACCTGCGCCAGAACTCGGATGTGCATGAGCAGGTCATTGACGACTTGCTGGAAGCCGCCGAGCCGGGGGCGGCCTACCTGTCGCTTGATGAAGCGCAGCGCGTGGCCCGCCTGCTGGCCGAGTTGCAGACGGCCCGCCCGCTGTATTCGCCCCACATCGCCTACAGCGAACTGAGCCAGGGCGAGATCGCCATCTTCCAGCAAGCCCGGCTGGCCCATGAACGTTATGGCCGCCAGTCCGTGGCCCAGTGCATCATCAGCAAGGCGGCCAGCGTGTCCGACATGCTGGAGGTGGCGGTGCTGCTCAAGGAGGCCGGCCTGCTGCAGCCCGCGCGTGGCGATCAGCCTGCACGCCTGGCGCTCAATGTGGTGCCTTTGTTCGAGACCATCGGGGACCTGCGCGCCGCCCCCGGCATCATGGACGCGCTCTTGTCCTTGCCCCTGTACCGCGAGCTGCTCAAGAGCCTGGGGGATGTGCAGGAGGTCATGCTCGGCTATTCCGACTCCAACAAGGATGGTGGCTTCCTGACCTCGGGCTGGGAGTTGTACAAGGCCGAGATCGGCCTGGTCGATGTGTTTGCCCGCCATGGCGTGCGCCTGCGCCTCTTCCATGGCCGCGGCGGCTCGGTAGGCCGCGGCGGTGGCCCCAGCTACCAGGCCATCCTGGCGCAACCCCCTGGCGCGGTGCAAGGCCAGGTGCGCCTGACCGAGCAGGGCGAGGTGATTGCCGCCAAGTATGGTCAGCCTGAAACCGGCCGCCGCAACCTGGAGGTGCTGGTGGCCGCCACGCTGACAGCCAGCCTGTTGCCCCCGAACCGGGGTGTGCCCACCGAGTTCCTGGATGTGATGGAGGAGCTGTCGGCCACGGCGTTCGCGGCCTACCGGCATCTGGTCTACGAAACCGAGGGCTTCGAGCAGTTCTTCTGGGAATCCACGGTGATTGCCGAGATCGCCCACCTGAACATCGGCAGCCGCCCGGCCTCGCGCAAGAAGTCCACCTCGATCGATGACCTGCGCGCCATCCCCTGGGTGTTCAGCTGGGCGCAATGTCGCATCATGCTGCCGGGCTGGTATGGCTTTGGCAGTGCCGTCGAGGCCTATGTGCAAAAGCACGGCGAGGCCGGCGCGCGGCGCCTGCAGGCCATGCATGCCAACTGGCCGTACCTGTCCAGCCTGCTGTCCAATATGGACATGGTGCTGGCCAAGTCCGACATGGCCATTGCCTCGCGTTATGCGGGCCTGGTCAGCGACAAGGCGCTGAGCGCGGCCATCTTTGGCCGCATCCGCACCGAGCATGAACTCACACTGCGCCACTTGCTGATGGTGGCGGGCCAGCAGGCCTTGCTGGAGCGCAACCCCGAGCTGCAACGCCACATCGCCGATCGCCACCCGTATCTGGACCCGCTCAACCACCTGCAGGTCACGTTGCTGGCGAGCTTTCGCGAGCGCCAGCGCCGCCAGGAAGAGGTGGACGAGCGCATCCAGCGCGGCATCCACCTCACCATCAACGGGCTGGCTCAGGGCTTGCGCAACAGCGGTTGAGGGCGGCAATCAGCCGTAGCTCAAGGCCGTGGTCTTGCCGCCAAACACGCGGTACACAAAGACCGTGTAGCCGATGATGGCCGGCAGGCTGATGGCCGTGCCGGCCAGGATCAGCTCCAGCGAGGAGGTTGCGCTGGCCACCTGCCACACGGTGAAACGGTCCAGCAGCACATAGGGGTAGAGGCTGTAGGCCATGCCGAAGGCGCCCAGCACCAGCACGCTCAAGGCGAGCACCAGCGGCACCCAGCACAGCTTGCCAGCGGCACCCACGATGCGGTGCGAGTTGAGCAGGCCACGCAGCGCGGCGAGCGCCATGCCGGTCATCAAGGGCACAGGCAACAAGGCCAGCAGATTGGGCATGCTGAACCAGCGTTCGCGTACCGTGTCGCTGACCATGGGCGTGACCACCGATACCAGCACCATGCCGATCACCATGCCCGGCCATGCCAGCTTGGCCCAGGCCACGGCCCGTTGCTGCAGGGCGCCTTCGGTTTTGAGGATCAGCCAACAGGCCCCCAGCAGCACGTAGGTGGCGGGCAGGGCCAAGGCCACCAGGGCCGCGAAGCCCGTGGCCAGGGGTGAGTCGTGCAGGCCGGTTACATAGCGGCCCAGCATCCAGCCTTGCGACAAGGCGGCCAGCAAGGAGCCTGCAAAGAACACCCTGTTCCACAGGGGCTTGTGTTGTGCCTGTGCCTTCACGCGGAAGTCAAATGCCACACCGCGCAGGATCAGGCCCAGCAGCATCAGGGCCACGGGCACATACAGCGCACCCAGGATCACGCCATGGGCCTTGGGAAAGGCAATGAGCAACAGCCCCACGCCCAAGACAAGCCAGGTTTCGTTGGCGTCCCAGAAGGGGCCGATGGAGGCGACCATGTTGTCGCGGTCTTCATCGCGGCGGGCCAGTGGCAGCAGCATGCCCACGCCGAGGTCATAACCATCCAGCGCGACGTAGGCCAGCATGGCCACGCCCATGAGCAGCCAGAACAGGATGGGCAAGAAGGTGGCGAGGTCCATGTCAGGCTCCCGACGCGGCGCCGGCCGCAGAGGTGGATGGGGCGGAGCTTGTCTCTGCGCCTGTGCCCGGGCGGGCAGGGTGCGCTGGTGCGGGCCCCGTGTCCAGCGGCTTGCTGGCGAGGTAGCGCAACACGCTGATGTAGGCAAGCAGCAAGGTGATGTAGAGCAGCAGGTAGCCGGCCAGGCTCCAGCCCACCGTGCTGGCTGGCGTGTGGGTCACCACGTCAGCCGTCTTGATCACGCCGCTGACGATGTAGGGTTGCCGGCCGATTTCGGTGACATACCAGCCGGCCACCGTGGCCACCCAGCCAGAGAAGGTCATGGTGCGCAGGCTGTGCCAGACCCAGCCTGGTGTGCGCGTGTTCACTTGCCACTTGACCCGGCGCAGTTGCCACCAGGCCGCCCAGCTCACCAGCAGCATCAGCACGCCCATGCCCACCATCACGCGAAAGCCGAAGAACAAAGGCTTGACTGGCGGGTGTACCCCTTGGAACGCGGACAGGCCCTTGATCTCGCCATCGGGATGGTGGGTGAGGATCAGGCTGGCCAGTTTGGGGATGCCGATGGCCCAGGTGTTGCGCTGGGTGGCTTCATCGGGCCAGGCCGCGAGCAGCAGCGGGGCGCCTTGTTCGGTGTGCCACACGCCTTCCATGGCGGCGATCTTGGCCGGCTGGTGCGCAAGGGTATTGAGCCCGTGCGCGTCGCCCGCCAGGATCTGCAGCGGGATCAGCACGGCGGCCAGCGTCACGCCCAGGCGCAGCACCCGCGGCGTGCCGGCATGGGCGTGGCCGCGCAACACCTGCCAGGCGCTGAGGCCGGCCAGGATGAAGGCCACGGTCAGGCCGGAGGCCAGCAGCATGTGTGTGAGGCGATACGGGAAGCTGGGGTTGAAGACGATGGCCCACCAGTCGGTGGCCTGCAACTCACCGTTGACCACCGTGAAGCCTTGCGGCGTCTGCATCCACGAGTTCAGGCTCAGGATCCAGAAGGCGCTCATCGTGGTGCCGAAGGCCACCAGGAAGTTGGCGATCAGGTGTGCACGCTCGCTGACGCGGCCATGCCCGAACAGCATCACGCCCAGGAAGGTGGCCTCCAGGAAGAAGGCGGTCAGCACCTCGTAGCCCAGCAAAGGGCCGGCGATGTTGCCAGCCTTTTCCATGAAGCCGGGCCAGTTGGTGCCGAACTGGAAGCTCATGGTCACGCCGCTGACCACGCCCAGCGCGAAGCTCAGCGCAAAGACCTTGGTCCACATGCGCCACGCGCCCAGCCAGGCGGTGTCGCCGGTGCGCAGCCAGCGCCAGCGCATGAAGAGCAAGACCCAGCCCATCGCAATGCTGATGGTGGGAAACAGGATGTGGAAGGTGATGTTGGCCGCGAACTGCATGCGCGACAGCATCAGGGTGTCGAGGTGTTCCATGGTCCATCACGCCTTGTCACGTTGCCCAGCCACCTTGAGCTGGCCGGTGAACTCCAGCAGCTTGCCCACCTTGGAGCCCAGCTTCATCAGCTGCGACAAGGTCTTGGCGTCCATGCGCTGCACGTCGTCGAACCAGGTCATCATCAGCTCGATCAGGTCGTGCATGCCCTGCATGCGCTCCTGGGCGATGACGTCGTCCGGTGTACTGGGGGCTTCCAGCAAGGCGTTGCGCAACATGGTCAACGTGGGCTCGATCTCGCGACGGCGGCGCTCCTCGGCCAGGGTGCGGAAGATTTCCCAGGCGTCGCTGGGGGCCTCGAAATACTCGCGGCGGTCACCGGGCAGGTGCTTGAGGCGCACCAGCCGCCAGGACTGCAACTCCTTGAGCCCCATGCTCACATTGGATCGGCTGAACTCCAGCGCCTCGGCGATGTCGTCCGCGTTCAAAGGGCGAGGGGACATGTAGATCAGGGCATAGATCTGGCCAACCGTGCGGTTGATGCCCCAGCGGCTGCCCATCTCGCCAAAGTGGGCCACAAAGCTGCGAACCAGCGGGCTCATCGTGTTCATCTTGACCTTCGGGGGTGCATTTTTGAGTTGCATCAATTGTGTTTTGAATTTTCAGTAATTGTTGAAAACTCAGAAAATGCCCGATCTGGCAGCAGGGATTCACCAGGGGCATGCAGGCCTGTTTGTGACGAAGTGGTGTGGCGCATCTGTTGATGCGGCTTGTCTGCATTGGCAACAGGTCAAGCACGGTGCTAGATTGCCTCGGTCCTGTCTTGTCAGACAACGCGGCCGTGTGGTGCGAGCAGCCTGCGGGACCTGATCGACTGTGTGTACCGGAGTGCTGCCGCCATGGACCTGTCTCAAGCAACGCGTGATGTGCTGAACAACTGCCCGGTAGGGTTGTTGGTCGCCGACGAGGCGGGGTGCCTGGTGTTTGTCAACCAGACCTTGCTGAGCTGGACAGGGCTGAGCGAACCAGATCTGCTTTCAAGGTCTGACGACGTGGCCCATGCCTCGCGGCCGGCGCAGGCCCTGTTGACGGCCTGCCTGGCGTCCAGAACGCGAACGGATGCCGTCAAGCTCGATCTGGTCAGGTCGGACGGGCAGATCCGGCGCTTGGGCCTGCAGTCCAAGGCGCAGACCCTGGATGGCCGCCCCTGCCATGCCACCTGGGTACAGGACCGGACCTCCCTGGTGCAGGCCAGGCGCTCCGCGCAAGAAAACCAGCAGTTGCTGCAGTCCATCATGGACCACGCGCCCGCGGTCATCTATGCCAAGGACACGCAAGGGCGCTACCTGCTGGCCAACCAGGCCTTCTGTGATGTCGTGGGCGTCACCCACGAGCAGACCATTGGCCATACCGATGCCGATCTGCTCCCGCCCGAAGTGGCTCGCCAGTTCATGGACAACGACCGGGAGGTGCTGGCCGGCTCATGCGCCCAGCAGCAAGAGGAGTTGCTGCCCCAGTCTGATGGCAGCACGCACACCTATATGTCCTTGAAGTTCCCTGTGCTGGGGGAAGGCGGCGAGCCATTCGCGGTGGCGGGCGTGTCGTCCGACATCACGCCGCTGGTCAGGGCCAAGCAGCTGGCCGAGGAGGCCACGCGCGCCAAATCGGAGTTCCTGGCCAACATGTCCCACGAGATCCGCACGCCCATGAACGCGATCATCGGCATGTCTTATCTGGCCTTGCAGACGGCGATGAACCCTCAGCAGCGAGGCTACGTAGAGAAGGTGCACCGCGCCGCGCAGAACCTGCTGGGCATCATCAATGACATCCTGGATTTCTCGAAGGTCGAGGCCGGCAAGATGGAGCTGGAGGTGGCGCCCTTCAGCCTGGATCAGGTGCTGGACAACCTCAGCAGCCTGGTTGGCCTCAAGGCCGAGGAGAAGGGGCTGGAACTGCTGTTCCACACCGCACCAGGCCTGCCGCCGGTGCTGGTCGGGGACGTCCTGCGGCTGGGACAGGTGCTGACCAACCTGGTGAACAACGCGGTGAAGTTCACCGAGCACGGCGAGGTGGTCGTGTCAGTGAATGAGGTGGCCCGCGAAGGCGATCACATCGAGTTGCACATGGCCGTGCGGGATACGGGTGTGGGCATGAGTGCCGAGCAGCAAGGCCGGTTGTTCCAGAGCTTCACGCAAGCAGACAGCTCCACCTCTCGCCAATACGGCGGCACGGGCCTGGGCCTGGCCATCTGCAAGCAACTGGTCGAGTTGATGGGTGGGCGGATCTGGCTGGAAAGCACGCCGGGCAAGGGCTCCACCTTCCATTTCACGGTGCGGCTGGGCTGGAGCACCCATGTTGAAGAGGTGCGCCCGCGTTCCCTGGTGAAGGCCGATGGCCTGCGGGTGCTCATCGTGGACGACAACCTGTCTGCGGGCGAGATCCTGCAGGCCTTTGGCCAGCAGTTCCAGTTTGACGTCACCGTGGTGGGCACTGGGCCCGATGCACTGGACAAGGTCCAGCAAGCAGATAAAGCGGGACGCCCGTTCGAGGTGGCGCTGATCGACTGGAAGATGCCCGGCATGGACGGCATCGAATGCGCGCGCCTGATGCAGGCTGCGGCCCACACCAGCCAGCCACCAGCGGTGATCATGGTCACCGTATCGGCGCGTGACGAGGCGCTCAAGCAGGCCCAGGCCAGGCAGGTCAAGCTGCAGGCCGTGCTGACCAAGCCCGTGACCGCCTCGACCATGCTGGAGGCGGTCGGCTCGGTGCTCAATGGCGCCATGGTCAGCGGTGATGCGGACCTTGACATGCAGGCGAAAGCGCCGATGGCCGAGCTCGCCGGCACCCGCGTGCTGCTGGTTGAAGACAACGAAGTCAACCAGGAGCTGATCGTGGCCTTGCTGACCATGGTGGGGGTGGACGTGGTGCTGGCCGATAATGGCCAGGCGGCACTGGACATGCTCGAGGGCCTGCCTGATTTCGATTGCGTGCTGATGGATGGGCAGATGCCGGTGATGGACGGCTACACGGCCGCACGCCACATCCGGGCGCAGCCGCGTTTTGCGAAGCTGCCGGTGATTGCACTGAGCGCCAATGCCATGGCCAACGATGTGGCGTTGGCCATGGCTTCAGGCATGAACGACCACATCGTCAAGCCCATCGAGGTGGACACCCTGTTCAGCAAGCTGGCCTGGTGGATTCGCCAGGCCAGATCGCCGGCGCCGGCAGGCGTCCAATAGCGCTGCTGGCCCGCACACGCCACCGATGTAAGCTCCCTGTTTCCTGATCAGTCCGTCTTCACGTGGTGAGCTCCTCCAATTCGACGACGCTTGGTTTTCGCCAGACCGTGCTGGCCATGCTGGGCCTGTGTTTTGTCCTGATCCTGGTGGCGCTGGACCAGACGGTGATCGGCACGGCCTTGCCCACGGTGGTGGCCGAGTTGCATGGTTTTGACCTGTATGCCTGGGTGGGCACCGCCTACCTGCTGACCTCCATCATCACCGTGCCCATCTTTGGCAAGCTGGGTGATGAACATGGGCGCAAGCCCTTTGTGCTGGCGGCCATCGTCCTGTTCACGGCGGCGTCCATGTTGTGTGGCTGGGCGCAGAACATGCTGCAACTGGTGCTGGCACGCGGTGCACAAGGCATCGGCGGGGGCATGCTGGTGGCCACCACCTTTGCCTGCATCCCCGATCTGTTTCCCGATCCCAAGTCGCGCTTGCGCTGGCAGATCATGTTCAGCACCAGCTTCGGGCTGGCCAATGCGGTGGGCCCCTCCATGGGGGGCTACCTCACCGAGCACTGGGGCTGGCGCTCGGTCTTCTTCGTCAACCTGCCGGTGGGCCTGGCGAGCTTGTTGTTCGTGTCGCGCTACCTGCCGCACATCCGCCATAGCGAGCACGAGCCCAAGCCCCTGGACTGGCAGGGCGCGCTGCTGATTGCGCTGTTTCTGGGCAGCATGCAGTTGCTGGTGGAGTGGTGGCCGCAGCACAAGCCCTTGCCCTGGCTGCTCGGCCTGGGGCTGGTGATGGTGGTGTCGCTGTCAGCGCTGATCTGGTGGGAGCGGCGTTGCCCCAACCCGGTGCTGCCCATGAGCCTGTTGGCTGACCGGCATCTGGTGCCCTTGTTCACGCTCTCGCTGTCCATGGGCTTTTGCATGTTCGCGGTGATGTACTACGCGCCCTTGATGTTCCAGGGCGGATTCGGGCTCTCACCCAACCAGGCCGGCCTGTTGATCACGCCGTTTGCCGTCTTCATCACCGTGGGCAGCATCACCAATGGCCGCATCGTGACCAGGTTGTCTGCCCCCAACCGGATGCTGTATGTGGGCGCAGCCCTGTTCTGGCTGGCGGCCCTGGCGCTCACGCAGGTCACGGCGGCCACGCCGCATGCCCTGGTGGTGGCCGCGATGATGACGGGCGGGCTCGGCATCGGGGTGCTGCTGCCCAACCTCACCTTGTTCACCCAGGCCAGTGCGCAGAGGCATCAACTGGGCGTGGCCACGGCCATGCTGCAGTCCACGCGCATGATGGGCGGCATGCTGGGCACGGCCCTGATCGGCACCCTGGTGTCGCACCACTATGTGCAGGCCGTCGAGCAGTCCCTGTCGCAGCGCGGCCAGACGCAGTGGCTCAAGTGGCTGAGCGACCCGCAGATCCTGGTGGACGCCGCCGAGGTGCTGCGCTTGAAGGCCCTGGTGACCCAGGCCGGGCAGGACACCGCGGCCTTGCTGGACGTGGCACGGCATGGGCTGGTCAGCGCCATCCATGATGGGCAGTGGGTGGTGGTGGGGCTGATGGCCGTGGTGGCCGTGCTGATCAAGTGCGTGCCCCCCATGAACCTGCAGGCAGACAAAACCTGAGTCGGGCCAGCTGTGGCTATGATCCCGCGCATGATCTTTCACAAGGTGCCACTGCTACGGCAGGTTCACATTCGGCCGCGCTTGTTCGTCGCGGGCGGCCTGGGGCTTGCTGTGGCCATGGCCTTGCCCACGCACTGGGCCACGCGTGAGATCACGCGCTGGCTGATCGGCTGGAACGTGGGCGCCTGGTCCTACCTGTTGCTGGCAGGGTGGATGATGGCGCGCTCCAGCCGGGCGCAGATCCAGCAGCGCGCTAGCCAGCAGGACGATGGCGCCATGGCCATTCTGGTCCTGGTGGTGATTGCCGCGTTGGCCAGCCTGGGCTCCATCGTGGCGGAGTTGTCTGTGGCCAAAGACTACACGGGGGCGGCCCGCATGGCGCACATCGCTCTGGCAGGCAGCACCATCCTGTCGTCCTGGGCATTCACGCAGATGATGTTCGCGCTGCACTATGCGCACGATTTTTACGCGGCACGGCATCGGGGCCAAGCCCTTGGCCTGCAGTTTCCCGGCACGCCGGACCCGGACTACCTGGACTTTCTCTACTTCGCCGTCGTGATCGGCACGTCGGCCCAGACGGCCGACGTGTCGATCACGAGCTCAGGTATGCGACGTGTGGGCCTGGTGCATTGCGTGCTGGCGTTCCTGTTCAACACCAGCCTGGTGGCCCTGACCATCAACGTGGCATCCAGCCTGCTGTGAATGCAGACTGGGCCCAGCGGGCTCAGGGGTGCGTGCTGATCACACCGCAGGCGATGCGGGCGCCCGAGTTGCCGGTGGGCTGGGTCTTGTAGTCGTCGGCATTGGCATGCAGGATCACGCTGCGGCCATCAATGCTGTTGGCCTCGCCCTTGATCGTCACGCCGTGCAGCATGAACTTCTGGTTGATGACGCCATCTGCATCGGCCTTCAGGCTGGGCATGTCGCCGGCGTGGTGCTCGGCATCCTGCGGGCCGTGCGCGGTCTTGCCTGGGTTGAAGTGGCCGCCGGCGCTGGTGCCGTCTGCGCTGGCGCAGTTGCCCACGTCGTGCAGGTGGAAGCCATGTTCCGAATTGGGCGCCACGCCCGTGATGTGGGCATGCACCATCATGTGGTCCTGCATCTGGTGGAAGACCACCATGCCACGGGCCGTGTTGCCTTGCGTGGGGGTCAGGGTGGCCATGGCCATGCCTTGCATCATGCCCTGGCCCATCATCCCTTGGCCGCCCATCATGCCGCGTTCACCGCCGCCCATGCTGGGGGCCGCATCACCGTCGTGGCCAGCATGGCCATACGGGGTAGCGCAGCCGGCCAGGGCGACCATCAGCAACGAGGTCGAGAGCCATTGAGTGTGTTTCATATGTAGCCTCCTGTTGGTAAAGCGTTGAATGGGCCACTGTAGCGCCGCCGCCCGTGAATTTTGCGCAGTACCCTTGCCGCGCGCGCCCTTTGTCGTCGAAATGGCGCATCCATCAGGGGACTTATCCCCGTATCCTGTGGATAACCTTGTTGGCAAGCTTTGAGGAACACGGGTTCTCCCTGGCGTGGGCACTAGGGTGCTGCGAAATGAGGCAATTTGATGACGGTGTTCACGGCTTGTCCGGAAAGACGTGAGGGGTGTGCACCTGATGCGCGCCCGAAAGGCAGTAGCGATGGGTTTCACAGATAAGGCTTGGCGCTGGGTTCACCTGGGTGTGGTGGCCCTGATGAGCGCGGCCTCGCCGGCACATGCGGCGGATACTTCTTATGGGCGGGTCATCGTCCGGCTCAAACCGAATGCCAGCGTGCTCAGAAGCAGCGTGGTGCAGGTGCAGTCCACGGGCACCTCGGCGCAGGCGCAGGTCATGCAGCGGCTGGGGCAACGCCGGGGATTGATCGTGCAGGACGGGCGGGAAGTGGGCCCGCATGTGCATGTGGCCATGGCGCAAGGCATGAGCTCGGATGCATTGGCCGCCGTGCTGGCCAAGGACAGCGATGTGCTCTACGCCGTGCCGGATCGCTTGCGCCAACTCCACAGCGTCTACCCCAATGACCCGCTGTTCTCGGACGTGGCCAACCCCAATGTGGCGGTGGGCCAATGGTTTTTGCGCGCGCCTGACGCCACCATCGTGTCGGCCATCAATGCGCAGCCGGCGTGGGCCTCGGTTACCGGCAACGGCATCACGGTGGCGGAGATCGATTCCGGGGTGCGCAAGGATCACCCGGACCTGGTCAACAAGCTGCACGCCGGCTACAACATGATCACTTACGCGTCCGTGTCGGGTGTGCAAGGTGGTCGCAGTGCCGATTCATCCGATCTGGGCGATTGGGTCGTGCAGAGCGACATCGACGCCATCAGCGCCGAGTTGCATGCTCCCGTGGATTGCAAGCTGGAGGCCACCAGTGCATGGCACGGCACCAAGGTGGCCGGCATCATCGGGGCCGAGACCAATAACGGGATTGGTGGTGCTTCGGTGGCCCCAGCCGCCATGATCCTGCCTGTGCGGGCTTTGGGCAAATGCGGCGGCTGGGACTCGGACATCATCGCGGGCATGCGCTGGGCTGCGGGTGAGGACGTGGGTACGGGCCCCGACAGGATCGCGGCCCCTCCTGACCCAGCCCGCGTCATCAACATGAGCCTGGGCGGTGCTGATACCTGTTCGCAGGCCTACAAGGATGCCATTGCCGAGATCACGGCACGCAATGTGGTGATCGTGGCCTCTGCGGGCAATGACAACGGCCTGGCGGTGTCCACGCCGGCCAACTGCCCAGGGGTCATCGCAGTTGGGGGGCTGCGGCATGCGGGTACCAAAGTGGGGTATTCGTCTCTGGGGCCCGAGGTGAGCCTGAGTGCGCCGGCGGGCAACTGTGCCAATGGCGACACCGGGCCGTGCCTCTACACGATGCTGACCACCACCAACAGCGGTACGACCACCCCTGTCACCAACGCGAACGGCGGCTCCATCTACACCGATCAGGTGAATCTCTGGGCCAATGGCACCAGCTTTGCCGCACCCCAGGTCAGTGGTGCGGCAGCCTTGCTGCTGGAGGCGCGACCCAGCCTGACTCCGGCGGCCGTGTCATCCCTCTTGCGACGCCATGCGCGTGCCTTTCCCACCTCGGGAGATGCACTGACAAGCGGCAGTTGCGTGGCCCCCAGTGCAGCCGAGCAACTGGTGTGTTATTGCACGACCCAGACCTGCGGCGCCGGCATGCTCGATGTGGATGCCGCCGTCCAGGCTGCTTTGACCGACCCCGTGGCGGTGATCACGGTGAATCCCTCGACTCAGGCCACGCCGTTGCCCAATCAGCCGGTCTATCTCAGTGCGGCGCAATCCATGGTCAGCCCAGTGGGGGCCAGTATCGCCAGCTATACGTGGCAACTGCTCAGTGACGGCGGGATCGTCAACGCAACAGGTTGGTCGAGCAGCAGTGCCGAGACCCAACTGACCCCGACTGGCTCCGGTGCGTTCAAGGTGCGGCTTCAGGTGCAGGACGACATGGGTCGCTCGGCCTACATTGACCAGTGGGTGTATGTGGCTGCCAGCGCGCCTGTTACCAACACCAGCGCCTCGTCCGGCGGTGGCGGCGGTGGTGGCAGCGTCGATGGCGGCAGCCTGGCTGCGCTGGCCCTGGCGACACTGGTGTTGTCCCTGCCGCGCGCGAGGCGGCAGTTCAGGGCAGGAGCATGATTTCGTCCAAGGCCACGTCCTTCACACGCGCTTGAACGTCTTGCGCCTGGAGGTAACCGTTGAGCGAGGTCTTGACGGTTTTGCCAAAGCGAACGAGCCCATCGGCATCCTTCATGTCATCCCGTGACATCTGGGTGCTGGCTTCCTGGACCAGGGTCTTGAAAGCCGGGATGTGGGGCTCCATCACGCTGACATCCTTTTGCTTGCCAAGTCGCAGGTTGAGCTTGACGTTGAACATCCGCCCGTCAGCCGTCTGAGCCATGACCTTGGGCACCGTCAGCCAGACGGGGGTGGGTTTGGCCTGCTCGACGGTTTGGTCGCTCAGTTGTGTGTAAGCCCACACGCCAATGCCCAGGGCCAGCACGATGATGCCGATCGCCAGTTCAAGCAGCCAGTCGCTGATGCCTGAGTGAGACGAATCGAGATCTTTGGCGAGGGCCATGCGGGGTGCTCCGGTGGGATGAATGCCTTGACCTTACTATGGCCACGGTGCCCATGGCGCACGAGGGCGAGGGCAAACGAGACAAACGCACGCCGTTCAACAGCCCGAACCCGGGTACTTTTGCATGGTTTTTTCGGTCACACCGGCCTGTCTCAATCAACCATCCAGGCGGGCTGGTCGTCCGGCGTCTGCATGACATCGATCTGCTGGCGCAACAGGTCAATCTGCTGCTGCCAGTACATGGCCGAGCCAAACCAGGGGAAGGCGGCCGGGAAGGCCGGGTCGTGCCAGCGGCGGGCCAGCCAGGCGCTGTGGTGGATGATGCGCAGAGTGCGCAGGGGCTCTACCAGCTTGAGTTCGCGCCAGTCGAATTCGGTGAACGATTCGTAGCCCTCCAGCAAGGCATTGAGCTGGACCTGGCGGTCGCGCGGGTCGCCGCTGAGCAGCATCCAGAAGTCCTGCACGGCCGGGCCCATGCAGGCGTCGTCCAGGTCGACGAAATGCGGGCCATCCGGTGTCCACAGGATGTTGCCGGGGTGGCAGTCGCCATGCAGGCGGCGCAGGCGCAGGCCATCGATGCGGTCAAAAGCCTGCTGGCACAGGTCGAGCGCCTGGTCGGCCACGGCCAGCCACAGGGTGCGCTGCTCAATGGGCAGGCTGTCGCTGTCGGCCAGCCATTGGCGCGCCTGCCGGCCGGTTTGATCCACGCCCATGGTGGGGCGGTGGGTGAAGGGGCGCTGGGCGCCCACCTGGTGCAGGCGGGCCAGGAAGCGGCCCAGCCAGGTCAGCACGCCCAGGTCTTCGAGCTCGGGCGAGCGCCCGCCACGCCGGTGGCTCACGGCCACGCGGTGGCCTTTGAAAAAGCCCAGCGTCGGGGGATCGCCTTGCACGCTGGCACCCTCCAGCTCCGCATGCAGGGCCATGGGTGGCACGGCGGGCACTTCGGCGGCCACCAGTTCGTGGGCGAAGGCGTGTTCTTCCAGGATCTGTGCGTCGCTCCAGCGGCCTGGGCGGTAGAACTTGGCGACCACGAAATGGCCGCTGTCCAGGCCGATCTGGAACACACGGTTTTCGTAGGAGTTCAGCTGCAGCAACCGGCCGTCCACGCGCTGGCCCAGGGCCTCCAGGGCATCGAGAACGAGGTCAGGGGTGAGGTCGGCGTAGGGGGTGTCGGCGTGCATGCGCCATCTTACTGACCTTGGGGCCTTCGCCTCTCATGGCCCCTCAGGTTCACAGTTGTGTTTGCGCGCGGCCCCAGACCACGAGCTGGTCATTGATCAGGTGCATGACCAGGCCGCCACCCGCCAGCTGAACGGCCAACTGGGCTGCGGACAGCGAGATGTCCACGCCGTTGTCGGAGGGGATCAGCGTCAGGGCCAGGATGACGCCCGCGAAGGGCAGGCAGGCGGCCAGCGAGCTGGCGGTGAGCGTGCGCCAGTTCAGGTTGTGACGGCGACCGAAAGCGCGCAGGACCCCCAAGCGCCATGCAGCCACGAAGAAGTTCGTGACCAGCACAAAGGACAGGACCATGACACCGATGAGGGGGGCGAATGCATTCATAGTGGAGCCAGAGGATACTGGCTTCACTTGAAAACACCAAGGGTTAACCCGTGACTGAGGGGGTGGGCAGCGTGCATGAATTCACACTGCGCAATCCCCCCCGGTGTCACTCCAGCTGCGTGGCGGCGGCCATGGCCTTGATGATGGCCTGGTTGATGTCGCCAAAGCCGATCATCAGGGCCTCGGCGGCCTCCTTGATGTCGTAGACGCTGCTGCCCTCGATGGCTTGCACCAGGCGGAAATAGGGCTCGTAGGGGCCGGTGTTGTCTGCCAGTGCCTGGTAGACGCGCTCGGGCACGGGGATGGTCTTGAGCAGGTCGCTGAAGGGTTGCTGGAACATGCGGTCCAGCAGCGAGAACACGCCACAGATGAACAGCTCGTTGCGCATCTCGTCGTCACCGCTGATGCGGGCGAGCTCTTCCATCAGCAGGCCACGGCGCACGGCGGCGTACATGACCGGCTTCATGTTGGGGTCCTTGCTGGCGGTGGCCAGCAGCAGGGCGAGCCAGCGCTTGAGGCGTTGGTAGCCCAGGATCATGATGGCGTGCCTGAACGAGCTGATCTCGACCGACAGCCCGAAGGCCGGCGAGTTGATGTAGCGCATCAGCTTGTAGGCCAGGGGTGGATCGCGCTTGAGCGTGGTCTCCAGCACCTCGATGTCGTCCTGCTTGTGGACCTGGTCGATCAGCATCACGATGACCTGCAGCGAAGGCTGGTCGGCCGGCTTGTTGCCCACTTTGATGACGTCGTCGATGGGCCAGCCCAGCACGGCGGCTGCGCCACGCCTGAAGCTGGTTTCCATGTCCGGGACATTGCTGACGCCGGCCTGAACATGGCCGATGTGGCGAGGGATGCCCTCAGGTGCCACGCCGGCGCCGCCCGTGGTCTGGTCAATGCGGCGGTCTTCCTCGAAGTCGACGATGGCGTACTTGAAGCAGTCCAGGACCTCGCGTGGCAACTCCTGCAGGGGCCGCCCCTTGAGCAGCATCGTGCTGCCGTTGGCGTGCAGGGTGCACATGGGCTCGGTGTTCTCGGCCGCTGAAGCCATGAAGGCGGGCACCTCCACCACGATGTGCGTGCCCGGTTGCGCCACGATCAGGTCGCGCAGCAAGCCTTCGCTGGCCACATTGAGCCACAGCTGTGAACCCCCGTTGGGCCAGGCTTCGGCGAGCGCGTCGAGCAGCGCGCGGGGATCGAGCGTGGCGCTCGGGTTGAGCGGAAAGACCGTCAGGCGCGTGGCGATGACGTTGCGGTTGCGATCGATGACCGGGCAGTAGGCCAATGCGGTCTGGTTGAGAATGGGATGATCCATGTGCGGAGCCTGCCTTTACCCTTTGATTTAGCCGTTGATGTACTGGAACAGTGACAGCTTCTGGATGGAGGCGTAGCTCTGAATGGCCGCCTGATAGCCAGTTTGCTGGTTCTGGAAGCTGGAGATGGCTGAAACCATGTCGAGATCCTCGGCATTGGACTTTTCAGTCTGTGCCGCGAGTTTGTGCGTGTCGTTGCGGCTCTGGATGCCGTCCATGCGGTTGAGTTGCTCGCCCACGGCCGAGCGGGCGCCCTGGATGCTGCTCAGGGCCGCATCGATCTGGGTCATGCCCGTGTTGACGGCCTGTTGCACGGCACCACCTTTCGGGTTGGTGGCTTGCAATGCGGCAATGGTGTTGTCCAGGCTCGTGAAGACGTTGAGGTCGTTCTGGGCCTCGGTGACGTTGAAGGTGTCGCCATCGGCAGGGATGCCCGATATGGCCACACTCATGCCCTTGCCCGGGATGGCGATCTGCTGATTGCTGGTGTAGGGTTGGCCCGAAGCGATGGGGTTGCCGTCTTCCAGCACGTCGTACGTGGTGGTGGAGCCCGTGACGTGGAAATTGACTGCGTAGGTGGGGGCGGGCGTGGCCGGGTAGGGCAGTTGGCTGGGGGCCGTGACCGAGCCCGAGCTGATCCAGCCCGTGCCACCATTGGCCCCGCCCGTCACGCTGTTGGTGCCTGGTGCGGTGTTGAAGACGCCGTTGCCGGACTTGGCGTTCAGCCAGACCTGCTGGCCATCCACTGTGAGGTTGAGGTGGTCAGCTTGCGAGGCCAGGGTCTCGCCCGCTTGCCCCTGGAAGACCACACCCGCGGTGGTATCGATGAAGGGGGGCGAGGAGGACCCTTGTCCCCCGAAGACATAACCGCCACCACCATCGGAGGTGTTGGCCACGGTCAGCAGTTGCGAGCGGATGTCCTTGAGCTTGGCCACCAGGGCCTTGCGGTCACTGTCCGAGTAGCTGCCGTTGCCAGCGGCCACAAGCGTTTCCCGTGCTGTCTGCAGCAGGTCGGTGGCCGACCCCAGTGAAGACTCTGCGATGGTCATCACGTTGCGGCTGGCATCGAGTGTGCGCTGGTCTGCTTCGGTGCGCGAGATCTGGGCCAGGGCGCGCTCGGCCCGTGCGGCGGCAGTGGGGTCGTCGCTGGCCACGTTGACCCGTTTGCCAGATGTCAGCTGTTGTTGCGAGGCGGACAGCTTTTGCTGGCGGTCCTGCAAATTGTTGATGGCCTGTGCGTAGCCGTATGCTGTTGCGATGCGCATGATCAGCTTCCTTCCTTATGCCTGCGCGGTCTGCAGCAAGGTTGCGAAAAGGGACTGGGCGATCTGCAGGACCTTGGCCGCGGCCTGGTAGCTCTGCTGATACTGGATGAGTTTGGCCGCTTCTTCGTCCAGGTTCACACCGCTGGTGCTGGTGAGCGTCTGCTCCGAGCCGGTCAGCAAGGTCTTGGAGATGTCCGCAGAGGTTTGCCCGCCTTGCACGATCACGCCCAGGTTGCCGATCATCTGGGAGTAGGCATCGGTGACGGTGGTCGTGGAGACGCCGTCCAGCGACACGATGGCCTTGTCACGCAGGCCCAGCATCGCCATGGCATTGCCGTTGTTGGATGCAGGGAAGGCCGTGCGCGAGATCTGGATCGAGTCACCGGCTTTGGGCGCACCCTTGATGCTCAGGCTGAACAGGGCCGCACTGGGTGTGCTGGCCGGGTCCGCATCCGTCAGGGGGGTGCCCGGCGTCCAGCTGCGTGGCGGGGAGGTGTCCTTGTAGGGGGGCGCCCGTGCTGTCGGTGAAGCTGTAGACCAGCTTGGTCGGGTCGCTCGGGTCGGTCGCGAACACGACGTTCAGCGGCGCGCCGGTGGTGGGCTGCGAGGTGAGGGCGTCCAGCGCATTGGTGGTCGGCAGGGCACGCACCATGACGAGCGAGTCGATCGTGGCGGTGCCGGTATTGGTGAGCGCGGTGGTGGCCGACAAAGGGGAGGCGGCCGCCAGGCCCTTCGGTGCGGTCATGGCCAGCGTCAGGGAGGCCGCGTCCGAGGTGTTGGTGAACAGCGGGTTGCTGACGGGGTTGCCAGACAGGTCGAAACTGGTCTGCAGATTGCCGTTGAGGTCAATGCCCAGTGCCTGTTGCGCATTCAAGGCATCGGCAAAGTTGGCGCCGAAGGTGTCGAGTTGCTGCTTGGTCTGGGCCAGGTCGTAGTCCTGGAACTGCAAGAGGCCATGCAGCGTGCCGCCGGTCATCTGGCTGCTGTCGAGCACGCGTGTGGTGCCGTTGGTGGCCAAGGCGACGCGGCCCTGGGCCGGGTTCGTGGCATCGTGGACCACGGTCAGCGTCTGTGCGTCGTTGCCCAGCACCAGCAACTGGCCGCCGCCCATGAACACACTGGTGGTGCCATCGTCGGCCTGGACCGTGGTCACTTGCACCTGTTCGTTGAGCTGCTTGATCAGTTGATCGCGTTTGTCCAGCAGGTCGTTGGGTGCATGGCCGGAGCCGGTGTACTTGGCAATGCTCTGGTTGACTTCGGCAATCTGCTTGGTCAGGTTGTTGACCTGTGCAACCGATGTCCCCATGTCGGACATCACGCCGCCTTGCAGGTCATTGAGTTGCTTGCCTGCCGTGTTCATGCGGCTGACCCAGTCCTGCGCGCGGGCGAGGGCCACCTGGCGGGCCGAGACGTCCTGAGGCTGGTTGGCCACATCCACGAAGGCATTGAGGACCTGGTTGGCCGAGTAGCCCAGGCCGGCTTCACCGGTGGGCAGAACGGATTCGAGTTGCTTGAGCTTGTCCAGCCGGGTCTGGTCGGCGCTGTTTTGCGCCGTGTTGACGTTGACCTGCTTGACCAGGAATTCGTTGGTCGAGCGGCTGACCGTGACCACCTTCACGCCGCGGCCATAAAAGCCCCCGCCGGTGTACATGCCGCCCTGGGTGGCCAGATCGACGCTCTGTTGCGAGTAACCCGGCGTGTTGACGTTGCTGATGTTGTGCGAGACCGTGTCAAGCATGGCTTGAGTGGCCGTCATGGCCGACGTCCCGATCGAGAAGATGCCTGAACCCATGGTGTACTCCTGTCAGGCCGTCAGGTGACGGTCTTTTGCAGACGCAAGGTGGTGTTGATCACCTTCGTGAGCTTGTCTGCATATGCCGGGTCAGTGGCGTAGCCCGCTTTCTGCAATCCGCGGGCAAAGCCACTGGCCGTGTCGGCCTGAGCCACCGTCTGACTGTAGCGCGGGCTCTTGCTGAGCAGCTTGGCGTGGTCCGTGAAAGCGTCTGCATAAGAGTCATACGCACGGAATTTGGCGGTCACTTTGCGGGCCACCCCGCCGATGTATTCGGTGGTGGTGACCTCGGCGACCTTGCCCTTCCAGTCGGAGGTGGCCTTGATGCCAAACAGGTTGTGGCTGGATGCGCCGTCCTTCATGCGGATTTCGTGCTTGCCCCAGCCCGACTCCAGTGCGGCCTGGCCCAGGATGTTGGACGCAGGGATGCCGGTGGCCGATTCGGCTGCCTTGGCGGCTTCCTGGTGTTTGCGCACGAAGCGCTCCGAGGCGCTCAGGTTCTTGTTGTCAACGTAAGGGGCGTCGGGTGTGCTGCGGGTGGCGCTGGTCGTGTTGCCGGGGTCATCCTGCAGGCGGCTCGACAGGTCGCCCAGGCCTTTGAGCGGGCTGCCCTTGCTGTCCTTGCTGGCGATGCCCATCTGGCGTTCCAGCTGCTTGGTGATGAGGTCGCTCAAGCCGCCGGGCAGGCCGGTCATCTGGTTGGCCAGCTGCGTGTCGAGCATGTTGGTGCCCATCTCGGTGGCCGAGTTGTCCATCATGCCGCTGTTCATCGTGGTCGAGCGCATGCTCTTGACCAGCTCCTGCATGAACAGGCCTTCAAGCTGCTTGGCGGTGTCCTTGATGCCTGCCTTGGGGTCCTTGCCAGACGTGGCCTTGAGGCTGTCCAGGGAGCGCAGGTCAAGGGTCAGTCCATTGGACTGTTTGGAAGTTGCATTCAGGCTCATCAGATCACCTCCAGCTCGGCTTGGAGAGCGCCGGCCGCCTTCATGGCTTGCAGGATGGCCAGCAGGTCCTGCGGGTTGGCGCCAAGGCTGTTGAGGGCCTTGACGACGTCAGTGAGCTTGGTGCCGGCGGGCATCTGGATCAGGGCGCCGGGCTCCTGGTTGATGCGGATGTCGGTCTTCTCGGTGGCCACGGTCTGCCCTTGCGACATGGGGCTGGGCTGGCTGATCACCGGGGTGGAGCTGATGGTCACCGACAGGTTGCCGTGCGCCACGGCGCAAGGCCCGATGGTCACGGCCTGGTTGAGCACGATGGAGCCGGTGCGGGCATTGATCACGATGCGTGCAGCCGGCGTGGCCTTGTCGATGGACAGGTTTTCCAGGTCGGCCATGAAGGCCACACGCGCACCAGGCTGGGCGGGCAGGTTGACGTTGACCGTGCGGCCGTTGAGGGCCTCGGCGGTGCCGGGGCCCTTGGCCTTGTTGATGGCGTTGGCCACTTCGCGGGCGGTGTTGAAGTCGTCGGCCTGCACGTCGTATTGCACGGTGCTGCTTTGCAGCCAGGGTGTGGGCACGCTGCGCTCGACGGTGGCACCACTGGGGATGCGGCCGGCGCTGAGCTGGTTGACCTGGACTTTGGCGCCGCCTGCGGAAGCGCCGGCACCGGAGATCACCAGGCTGCCTTGCGCCATGGCGTAGATCTGGCCGTCAGCGCCCTTGAGCGGGGTGGCGATCAGGGTGCCGCCGCGCAGCGATTTGGCATTGCCCATGGAGGACACGGTCACGTCCAGGGCCTGGCCGGGTTGCGCAAAGGGGGGCAGGGACGCGGTGACCATCACGGCCGCCACGTTCTTGAGCTGCATGGTGGCACCAGCGGGCATGGTGATGCCCATCTGCTGCAGCATGGCGTTGAGGCTCTGGGCAGTGAAGGGCGCCTGGGTGGTCTGGTCGCCGGTGCCGTCCAGGCCCACGACCAGGCCGTAGCCCATCAGCTGGTTGCTGCGCACGCCTTGAACGGCGGCGATTTCCTTGAGGCGAACGGCTTTGGCATCCACCGGCCACCACAGGGCCGCGGAGGCGGCCAGGAAGGCCAGGCCGATCAGCAGTTTGAGGAGGCGATCCGAGGTGTCCATGAGGCCGAAATCCTAGATATAGGGCCCCCGGACCTGCCACTACGCGTCAGGCCCCCCGAGGGGGTACCAGGAAACTAGGGGCGGCCCGTCGTTTCCTTGGGGGTTCGGCTTCATTGTCGAGTTCTTTAGAACGGCGAAATGCTCAAAAAGAAGTGGGCAAGCCAGCCTATTCCCTGGGCATCTTGCTGGGCGCCTCGGCCCATGTGCTCGATGCGCACGTTGGCGATCTGGCTGGACAGCACGGTGTTGCCGGGCTGGATGCTGACCGGGTCCACCTGGCCCGAGAAACGCAGCACATCGACGTTCTTGGCCACGCCGATCTGCTTTTCGCCGGCCACGATCAGGTGGCCATTGGGCAGCACCTCGGTGACGGTGGCGGTGATGGTGCCGGTGAAATTGCCGGTGGCCGCGGTGCTGCCCGTGCCGTCGAACTTGTTGTCCGACGAGCCCGCCGCGCCCAGTTTGGCCACCTGGTCCAGGCGAATGAGCGGCACGGCCGTGATGGCGCTGCTCACGCTGCCCTTTTTCTCGATGGAGCTGGTGGTTTCCTGCTTGGCCGATGTGGCCTCGCTGATGGTGACGGTGATGATGTCGCCCACCATGCGTGCGCGGTGGGTTTCGTACAAGGGGCGGTAGCCCCCCGCCTGGAAGATGGCGCCATTGTTGACCGGCGCATAGGCGGCCGCAGACGGGCGAGCCTGCGTGGGCTCGGCCACGTCCACTTTGGGCGAGGTGGTGACGCAACCGGCCAGCAAGGTAGCGGGCAGGCAGACCGGCAGCAGCTTGCGCAGGACGTTCATCACATTTGTCCCAGTTTCTGCAGCATCTGGTCCGAGGTCTGGATGGCCTTGGAGTTGAGCTCGTACGCGCGCTGGGTCTGGATCATGGTCACCAGTTCCTGCACCACGTTCACGTTGGACGATTCGACAAAACCTTGCGACAAGGTGCCCATGCCTTGCTCGGTGGGCGCACCGGTCTGCGGGGCACCCGAGGCGGTGGTCTCGGCAAACAGGTTCTGGCCCTTGGGCTCCAGGCCGGCCGGGTTCACGAAGGACGCCAGCTGGATCTGCCCCAGGTTCTGCGGCTGGACCTGGCCGGGGATGGAGGCCGTGACCGTGCCATCGTTGCCGATCGTCACGTTGGTGGCGTTGGCCGGCACGGTGATGCCTGGTTGCACCAGGTAGCCGTTGTTGGTGACCAGCTGGCCTTGTGCGTCCATCTGGAAGGCGCCATCGCGGGTGTAGCCGGTGGTGCCATCGGGCATGGTGATCTGGAAGAAGCCCTTGCCCTGGATGGCCAGGTCCAGGTTGTTCGAGGTCTGCGTGAGCGTGCCCTGCGTGAACTGGCGCGAGGTGGCCACGGCGCGCACGCCCAGGCCAACCTGCAAGCCGGTGGGCAGCTGGGTTTGCTCCGAGCTGTTGGCACCGCTTTGCCGCAGGTTCTGGTACATCAGGTCTTCAAAAATGGCGTGCGACTGCTTGTAGCCATTGGTGCCGCTGTTGGCCAGGTTCTGGGAAATGTGATCCAGCTGGGTCTGCTGGGCTTCCATGCCGGACTTCGATACCCACAGTGAACGCATCATGGCATTGCTCCTTGGCGCCTGCGCGCCGTCTCAAATCAAATCAGTGGTCAACCGCCGGACAGCAACTGCGCTGCGGCCTTCTCGTCGGACTCGGCGGTCTGCATCATCTTCATCTGGGTCTCGAACTGGCGGGCCGCGGCAATCATCGACACCATGGTCTCGATGGGGTTGACGTTGGAGCCTTCCAGCGAGCCGTCCTGCACGCGGGCAGTGGCATCGGCCGGCAGTTCGGCGCCGTCCTGCGCGCGAAACAAGCCGTCATCGCCGCGCACCATCTTGTCTTGCGGGGTCACCAGCTTGAGCTTGCCCACACCAGTGGTCTTGCCGTTGGCGGCCTTGGCGCTGACCGTGCCGTCTGGCGCGATGCTGGGCTCGGCGCCGGCAGGGATGGTGATCGGGCCACCATCACCCATCACCGGCAGGCCGCTGTGCGTGACCAGCATGCCCTCGGCATTGACCGCGAACGAGCCGGAGCGGGTGTAAGCCTCGGTGCCATCCAGGGCCTGCACGGCCATCCAGGTCTTGCCTTGCGCGGCCACATCCAGCGAACGCCCGGTGAAGGTCACGGGCCCGGCGCTGTCGTCGTAGCCCACCGTGGTTTCCAGCGAGTAAACACGCGTGCTGGCGCCATCGCCCCGCACAGGCACGGCCCGCACAGCCTCCAGCTCGGCCCGAAAGCCGGTGGTGCTGACGTTGGCCAGGTTGTTGGACAACACGTCCTGGCGCTGCATGTTCATCTTGGCGCCAGCCATGCTCACGTAGATCATGCGGTCCATCTTGTGCTCCTGTTACTGCTGGATGCGGCCGGTCATCAACGCAGGTTCACCAGCGTTTGCTGGACCTGGTCTTCGGCCTTGATGGTCTGGGCGTTGGCCTGGTAGGCACGCTGGGCGACGATCATGTTGACCAGCTCACCGGTCAGGTCCACGTTGGACTCTTCCAGTGCGCCGGACTGCAGCAGGCCGTAAACGCCGCTGCCGGGCGTGCCCAGGGGCAGCGGGTCGCCCGACGACGCAGTGGGCTTCCATTCATTGGAGCCAACCGGTTGCAGGCCGTTGAGGTTCTTGAAGTCGGCAAGCTGGACACGGGCCAGGGCCTTGGACTGGCCGTTCGTGTAGCGGGCGGTCACGGTGCCGTCGGTTTCGATCACGAAGTCCGACAGGTTGCCCTGGGCATAACCGCCGCCGGACAGGTCGGTGACGGAGTAGGCGCCCGAGTATTCGGTGTTGCCGCTGATGTCGAGCGTGACGCCCGTCAGTGGCTGGCCGTTGTTGCCGCCCGGAATGGACGGGATCGTGAACACCGTGCCAGTGGGCAGGGTGCCATTGGCGTTGTACGTGAAGGTGGCGATCGGGGTGGGCAGCGCGGGGCTGCCGCCGTCGTTCTGTACCGAGGCCGCATTGGTATTGCCGTCCGCGCTCAGGTAGACCTCCCAGGTGCCGCCGGTGCCCGGGTCAGGGGGCGTCAGGGTGGGGTCGCCAGGGGTGGGGTCGGCGGTCTTCTTGAAGTAGTAGTTCAGGGCGATGGGTGCGCCGTTGTCACCATAGGCCGTCTGGGATGTGACGAAGCTGTAGGTCTTGGAGTCCGCGAAGTCAATGGCCGTGGCAATGGGCTTGGCACGCGCGTCCATGTTGGCCGTCATGGTGATGGCACTGGCCTTTTGCGGTGGCGAGCTGTCGTTGGTCAGCTGGATGGGCGTGCCGGCCGGGCCTGCGGGGGCGCCGGTGGCATCCAGGGCCTGGCCCAGCAACTGGTGCTTCTCGTTGTTGATCAGGTAGCCATTGGCATCGCGCTTGAACTGGCCATTGCGCGAATAGACCGTCTCACCTTGCGAGTCGGCCAGCGCGAAGAAGCCCCGGCCGTTGATGGCCAGGTCCAGGCTGTTGGACGTGGTGGTGATGTTGCCTTGCGTGAACTGCTGCGCCACGGCCGCCACGCGGGCGCCGATACCGATGCCGTTGCTGCCGCCGCCGCCCAGGGAGGCCGCATACATGTCGGCAAACTCGGCGCGCGATGACTTGGCACCGTAGGTATTTGCGTTGGCCACGTTGTTGCCGATCACCTCCAGATTTTTACTGGAGATGTTCAGACCGGATAGTCCTTGCTGGAAGCCCATGGTGATGTCCTTTCGGCGTTACTGCGGTGGCGTGGTGAAAACGGTGGGGGAGTCGATCAGGACACGGTCTTGATCTTGTTGTAGGCGGTGCTGCCCGAGTTGCGCAGCTCCAGCATGAGCCCGCTGCTGCCGGTGCTGACGGCGTCGACCAGGTCGCTCATCATGGGCGTGCTGGTGATGGCCTTGCCGCCACTGTTGGCTGTGACCTTGAAGGTCAGGCCGCTCATGCTGGTGCCCGTGGGCGGCTTCCATTCGAAGGACTGCAGGCCGGCGCTCATGCCGCTTTGCGTGATGGTGTCGAGCTTGATGCCGGCCGAGTTGTAGATATCGACCTGGACGTTGGATGCGGCGGCGGCCAGTTGATAGCCACCCACGCCGTTGCCTGCCGTGTTGGTGCCCAGCTGGTTGCCTTCCATGACGACCGAATGCCCCACCAGGCTGGCGCCTTGCAGCATCTGCAGTTGCGTCATGTTGGTGCTCATGCTCGTCATCGTGGTGTTGAGCTTGTCGATGCCCGTGACCGTGTTGATCTGCGCCATCTGGCTGGTGATCTGCGAGTTGTCGGCCGGGTTGAGCGGGTCCTGGTTCTGCATCTGGGTGACCAGCAGCTTGAGGAAGCGGTCCGAAGCCTCGGACATGCTGTTCTTGGACGTGGTCGCTGTGCTTGACGTGGCGGCGGTGCCGCTGGTCGCTGTGTTGTTGGTGACGGTGGTCATGGCGGGTCCTGTTCAATCAATGCTTGGGGTGATCAGCTGCCTTGACCCATCTGCAGGGTCTTCATGAGCAGGCTCTTGGCCGTGTTCATGACTTCGATGTTGTTCTGGTAGGAGCGCGAGGCCGAGATCATGTTGACCATCTCCTCGACCGTGTTGACGTTGCTGTAGGTCACGTAGCCTTCGGCATCGGCCTGGGGGTGCTTGGGGTCGTGCACACGGCGGCCGGGGCTGGCGTCTTCGGTGACCTGGCTGACGGTGACGCCAGCGGTGCCGACTTCGCCCATGGGCGTCGTGGTGAAGACGACCTGGCGGGCCTTGTAGGCGGCGCGATCGGGGCCGGCCACCGTGTCGGCGTTGGCCAGGTTGGAGGCGACCACATTGAGGCGCTGCGACTGCGCGCTGACCGCGCTGCCTGCCACATTGAAAATCTTGAACATCGACATGATGGTCTCCTTACTGGCCTGTGATCGCCGTGTTCAGCGTGCGAACCTGCGCGTTGATGAAACGCAGCGTGGCTTCGTAGCGCACGGTGTTGTCGGCGAAGTTGGCGCGCTCGCGGTCCATGTCCACGGTGTTGCTGTCCAGATTGGTCTGCGAGGCGAGGGCGTAGTTCATGTCGGGCTGATCACGGCCACCGACGGGCTGGCCATTGCGGTTGAGGTGGCCGCCGTTGGAGGCGGCCATGGTCAGCTTGGGGCCGTGCACGGCGCTGTCACCGACCGAGCCTTGTCCGGAGGCCTGGCGCAGGGCGGTGGCGAAATCAAAATCGCGTGCCACGTAGCCCGGGGTGTCCGCGTTGGCGATGTTGCTGGCGATCAGGCGTTGGCGTTCCGACCGCAGCGAGAGCGCTTCGGCCTGGAAGTTCAAGGAGTCGGTCAATCGGTTCAGCATGGTCTGGGCCCTCCGGGGCTGGTCACATCTACCGCCTGGTGCCGTGGCGCCTTTTCCAAGGCACATGCACGACGAGGCAGCTTGTCTGGGATGTTGATCGGCTGGGGCGAAAACATGAGCCGAAATAGCGGGCCATTCCGCCTTCATTTCCTTTCCTTGCATGGGCGCCTTGCTTCGTACAGTCAACTCACCATGAAAACGTCCATCGATCGCTCCGGCCGCCTCTGCCAGGACATCGGGCTGGCACCCGCCCAGTTCCTGATGGCCGTGCTCAGCTCCATGCTGTGGGCCGGGATGTGCACGTTTGCGGCAACCTTTGCGCCGCCCGCGCGCGCGCAAGCTGCGCCATTGGCAGACACCGTGGGCCTGCAGTCCCAGGTGAGCTCCCTGCTCAAGCAGCAGGCCTTGCCTCAAGGCATTGCGAGCGATGCCGCATCGCAAAAAAAGGCCTGGCGTGTCGAGGTGGTGCTGGGCCAGTTGGACCCGCGCCTGAAGCTGGCGCCCTGCGACAAGGTGCGTACCTATATGCCCGACGGCGTCCAGATGTGGGGCAAGACCCGCGTGGGCCTGCGCTGCGAGCAAGGCCCGGTGCGCTGGAACGTGTTCTGGCCGGTCACCGTCAAGGTCTGGGGACAGGCACTGGTGGCCGCGGTGCCGCTGCGCCCTGGCAACCCGGTGGCCGAAAGCGACCTGCGCCTGGCCGAGGTGGACCTGGCCGACAAGACTTCCCCCGCTGTCACGCGCCTGGCGGACATCGTGGGGCGCACCCTGGTGCGCGGTATCGAAACGGGTCAAAGCGTCCGTCTGGACGATGTGAAAGCCCGCCGCTGGTTTGCCGCCGGTGACCCCGTGCGCCTGACCGTGCGCGGCGATGGTTTTCAGATTGCGGCAGAAGGCACGGCCTTGACGCCCGGGGACGAGGGCCAATGTGCCCGCGTGCGCACCGACAACGGCCGGGTGGTCTGCGGACACCCGGTTGGCGATCGACAGGTGGAGTTGTCCCTGTGAAACAGTTTCTTGCCAATTCGTCCCCCCTGGCTAGGGGGTTTGGCGTGTTTGGCATTAAAGTCGGTCAGCCCCGCGTCGATATCGCGGATGTGACCACTCGGTATGCACCGGGATCAAGGAGTACATCATGAAGATCGGCAACCCTTTAGACAAAGCGGTAGGTGGCGTCAGCCAGCGTACCGAGGGCGGCAGCAAGACTGGAAAGACATCGGCATCGGGCGGCGTCAGCGAGAGTGCAAAAGTCACGCTCTCCAACGCGGCTGCGGGTTTGATTTCGGCGGCAGACGGCAGTTTTGATGCGGACAAGGTGTCCAGCGTCAAGAACGCCATCGACAGCGGTACCTACCAGGTCAACCCTGAAGTCATCGCTGACAAGCTGATCAGCAATGCCAAGGAACTGCTGCAAGGCAAGCAGGGCTGAGGCTGAGCTTGGAGTCAACCATGGCGCAAACATTGCCCCGTTCTGAAGAGGTGTCTGCGGAGATGGCCGCCCATGTGGTGGACATCGAGCAGCGCCTGTCCGAGCTGGACAAGGCTTTTGCCTCTGGTGACGGCGAGCAGATCGCCCAGCAGTCCCTGCACCTGCAGCGTGGCCTGGCCGAGTCGCTCGTGGCATTTCGCAAGGCCGAGCAGGCCGGTTTGATGCCCCTGACCGATGAATTGCGCTCGCGCCTGAAACTGGCGCAGACCCGTGTGCTGGCCCAGCAAGCGGCCGTGAACCGGGCCAATGCCTCCATCGACCGCACGCTGAGCGTGCTGTTTCCCCGCGAGGAAAGCAGCACTTACGGCAACCTGGCCCAGACGCCGGTATCCAAGGCGCTCAACGCCTACCGTTGAGCCTGGGCCTGTCCCCGCTGGCACCGCAAACGGTGTCAGGCGATGTCGACGGCGCCTTCCACCACGATCTGAACACGCTGACGTCCCTGGAATTCGTCCAGGCTGACGCGGTAAGCCAATTGCGTTTTCGCCGGCAAGGGGTCGGTGTGCCCGAACCAGATGCCGTCGCGCACCTGGCCCTGCACACGCAGGCTGAGCTTGAGGTGGCGTTCGCCCACCAGGCGCTGGCCCAGCACGTCGGCCTGGTCGCTGAACACGGGCGCGTCAAAGCCCGGGCCCCACACGGCGCTGTCGAGCTGGGCCACGGTCTCGGGTGTGAACCATTGCGCGTCCAGCGGGCCATCCGTGCTGATCTGGCGCAGCAGCAGGCTGGGGTCCAGGCCCTCCTGCGCAATGCGGGTCAGCTCGGTGTCGAAGGTCTCGAAGTCGGCTTCGGCGATGGTGCAGCCCGCCGCCATGGCGTGGCCACCAAAGCGCTTGAGCAGACCGGGGTGGCGCTTGCTGACGAGGTCCAGCGCATCGCGCAGGTGAAAACCGGGGATGGAGCGCCCCGAGCCCTTGAGCAGCCCGTCCTGGCCCAGCGCGAACACGAAGGTGGGGCGGTGCAGCCGGTCTTTCAGCCTTGAGGCCACGATGCCCACGACGCCCTCGTGGAAATCGGGATCGAAAATGGACACCGCGGCGGGCGGCTCACCTTCTGGCATGACGGATTCGAGCAGTTGCTCGGCCTGCTCGCGCATGCCCGATTCCAGCTCGCGCCGTTCGCGGTTGATGGTGTCCAGCTGGCGGGCCAGCAGGTCGGCGCGGCCGGCGTCATCCGTGCTCAGGCACTCGATGCCCAGGCCCATTTCGGCCAGGCGGCCGGCGGCGTTCACGCGCGGGCCCAGCGCAAAACCGAAGTCCTGACTGGTGGCCTTGGCCGGATCACGGCCCGCGGCCGCAAACAGCGCGGCGATGCCCGGTTGCATGCGCCCGGCGCGGATGCGCTTGAGGCCTTGCGCCACCAGGCGGCGGTTGTTGGCGTCCAGCCGGCCCACGTCGGCGATGGTGCCCAGGGCGACCAGGTCCAGCAGGTTGTCGATGCGGGGTTGGCTGGCGGCGTCAAACATGCCGCGCTGGCGCAACTCGGCCCGCAAGGCCAGCAGCACGTAGAACATCACGCCCACGCCCACCAGGGCCTTGCTGGCAAACGGGCAGCCGGGCTGGTTGGGGTTCACGATCACGTCGGCATCGGGCAGGCTGACCTGGCCGTCGTCCAGTACCACAGGCAAGTGGTGGTCGGTGATGATGACCTTCAAGCCCAGCGAGCGGGCTTTGGTCACGGCCTCGTGGCTGGCCATGCCGTTGTCCACGGTCACCAGCACATCGGCCTGCTTGGCGCGCACCATGTCCACGATGGGCGGCGTCAGGCCGTAGCCATGCACGGCGCGGTCGGGCACCACGTAGCTGACCTGATCAGCGCGCGCGCCCAGCATCTTCAGGCCGCGCAGGCCCACGGCGCAGGCGGTTGCGCCATCGCAGTCGTAGTCGGCCACGATGCAGATGCGTTGGCCCTGCGTGATGGCGTCGGCCAGCAAGGTGGCGGCCTGCGTGGCGCCTTTCAGGTCCTGCGGGGCCAGCAGCCGGGCCGGGCTGTCATCGAGTTCGTCGACGCTGCGCACGCCCCGGGCGGCAAACAGGCGCGCCAGCAGCGGGTGAACGCCGGCTTCCTCCAGGGCCCAGGCTGTGCGTGGAGGGACCTCTCGGGGGGTGATTTTCATGGGCGTCGCTTACAGGCTGTTGAGCAGGGCCACGGGGTCCGGGCCACTGCGGGATGAGGTCAGGCGTTTCACAGATTGCCACATGCGGCCCCCCAGTCCGGGCGCAGGTGCGGTGGCCAGTGTGACAGCATGCCGCTCACCACACAGGGTCAGCGCGATGGTCTTTCCGGCATCCATGGCCTGCAGCGCCTGTTTCAGCACGTTGTTGTCCACCTGGGCCCAGGCGTCCAGCCATGCGGCCATGTCGTCGGCCAGCAAGGGCGCGCGCAGGTCGTTGACCAACTGGATGTGATCGGGCGTGGCCGTACAGGCTGGCACCGGCCCGCAGCCGCTGAGCCAGAAGGAGTTGACCGTGGCCAGGCCGGCTTGCTCCCGGGCGTCGTTGATGGGGTGCTGGTAGAGCAGCATCTGCACTTCGCTTTGCAGGCGGCGCAGGGTGCGGGCCTGGGGGTGGTCGGTCAGCCAGACATCGGGATTTCGGCCGATCACGCGGTCCAGCGAGGCGGTGGGCAGGTCTTGCAGCGAGGGGTGCGAGGCGTACCAGCGCTGGCTGGCGCCCCAGATCAGCGTCCAGCCATCGCTTTCAAAAAGGGACCGCACGGCCTCGAACAGGGCGCGTGATTCGGCTTCGCTCAGGCCCAGGGTGGCCGGGTCCAGCAAGGTCAGGTGATCGCGCCCCATCAGCCAGTGACCCGGGCTGAGCAGGCCCCAGTGCGCATCGGCCGTCAGCTTCACGCCGTCCTGCTTCGCCCACCAGGCTGCGCAGGGCAGCAGGCCATCCTGATCCGGCCAGCCCATGGCGGCAGCCAGCACCCGCTCGTGCGGCATGGACAAGGCGTATTCGTCCCCCTCGATGCGGGCCACTTCCTGCAACTGGCTCAGCAAGCGCCGCAGATGGGGCAAGGCTTTGGCATCGGCCAGGCGGGGCAGTGCGTGCTGGCAGGGCTCGGACAGGCTGGCGGCAAAGGGCACGATCCAGTGCAGGGATGGCGGGGGCGTCACGTGATCAGGCATAGGGCGTGTGAACAAGGCGTGATTATCAAGTGGGTACACTCCCCCCATCATGAATTTGCCTTTTGAATGGCGCGTCGGGTGGCGATACACCCGCGCCAGCCGTACCACACGCCGCAACGGCTTCATTTCTTTCATTTCCGGCGTGTCGGTGCTGGGCATCACGTTGGGCGTGGCGGCGCTGATCATCGTGCTGTCGGTCATGAACGGCTTCCAGAAGGAAGTGCGTGACCGCATGCTGTCCGTGGTGGCCCATGTCGAGCTGTTTGATGCCCGTGGCGGTGCCTTGCCCGACTGGCATGTGTTGGCCGACAAGGCCCGGCGCAACCCTGCCGTGGTCGGCGTGGCGCCCTTCCTGCCCGCGCAGGCCCTGGTTGCCCGGGGTGATGACATGCGCGGCGCCCTGGTGCGCGGCATCGTGCCGTCTGAAGAAGTGGCGGTCACGCCATTGGCCGCCAGCATGAAGGACACCTTTGCGCGCCTGCACAGCGGTGGCTGGGGCGTGATCATCGGCATCGAGATGGCGCGCAGCCTGGGCGTGAACGAGGGCGATGTGCTCACCGTGGTGGCCCCCAGCGGCCAGATGACGCCAGCCGGCGTGGTGCCGCGCCTCAAGCAGGTGACGGTGGTGGGCGTTTTCAATGCCGGCCATTACGAGTACGACAGCGGCCTGGTGCTGATGCATGCCGATGACGCTGCCAAGCTGTTCCGTACCGGTGGCGTGACGGGCGTGCAGCTCAAGTTGAAGGACGCGCAACTGGCCCGCAGCGTTGGCAATGAGCTGGCCGATTCGCTCGGCCCCGACGTGATCGTGCGCGACTGGACCCGCACCAACCGCAACTGGTTTGACGCGGTGCA
Source organism: Aquabacterium sp. (assembly GCF_016195855.1). Classification (GTDB taxonomy): domain Bacteria; phylum Pseudomonadota; class Gammaproteobacteria; order Burkholderiales; family Burkholderiaceae_C; genus Aquabacterium. The sequence continues at coordinate 63,880 of NZ_JACPYU010000003.1, read as the reverse complement.
GGTGGAAAAGCGCATGATGTTCATCATCCTCACGCTGATCGTGGCGGTGGCCGCCTTCAACCTGGTGTCCACCCTGGTGATGACCGTGACCGACAAACGCGCTGACATCGCCATCTTGCGTACCCTGGGCGCCAGCCCGCGCTCCATCATGGCGATCTTCATGGTGCAGGGCGCTTTGTCCGGCGTGATGGGCACCCTGGGTGGCCTGGGCCTGGGCCTGCTGGTGGCCTTCAACCTGGACGTCATCGTGCCCTTTATCGAACACCTGCTGGGCGTGCGCTTCCTGCCTGGCAGCATCTACCTGATCTCCCAGATGCCCTCTGACCCGCAATGGGGCGACATCATCCCCATCGCCCTGATTTCCCTGGTTCTGTCCCTGGCTGCCACGCTGTACCCCAGCTGGCGCGCCAGCCGTGTGCAACCCGCCGAGGCCCTGCGTTATGAGTGAACTGCTGCGTGCTCAAGACCGTCCGTTGCGTGTCCGCAAGGTGCATTCCCTGCGGACCTTCATCTGGCTGGCCCGGGGCTGGAGCGACTTCATGGAAGCGCCCGTGGTGGGCCTGGTTCATGGCGCGGTCATGGGGGCTTTTGGTGGCCTCTTGATGCTGATGGCCTGGGATCATTTCTGGATCCTGGCCGGGGCCCTGTCCGGCTTCCTGATGGTGGCGCCCATCCTGAGCACCGGGCTGTATGCCGTCAGCCGCGCCTTGTTGCGTGGCGAGCCCGCCGGCTTCGAGGCCGTATGGGCGGTGTGGTCGTCCATGGACCGTCGCCTGGTCAAGTTCGGCCTGCTGCTGGCGGCCCTGGGCACGGGCTGGGTCATGACCTCGGCCGCGTTGATCACGCTGGGCATCAAGCCACCCGTGACCACGCCGACTGATTTCCTGCACCGTGTGGTGCTCTCGCCCAACCCTGGTTTCTTCGAGATCTGGCTGCTGGTCGGCGGCGTGATGGCCGCGCCCGTGTTCGCGTCCAGCGTCGTGGCCATTCCCTTGCTGGTGGACCGCAAGGTCAGCGTGCAGCGCGCCGTGCTGACCAGTTGGCGGGCCGTGGCGGCCAACCCCATTTGCCTGAGTACCTGGGCCGCGATCGTGATGACGCTGAGCCTGCTGGGGCTGGGCACCCTGATGTTTGGTTTGATTCTGGTGATACCGGTTCTGGGCCATGCCACCTGGCATGCGTATCGCGATCTGGTGGTCCGGGAAGCGGTTTGATATGTTTGGTCTGAGCGAGGAGCAGATTGCTCAATTGGGGCTGACCGTCGGTGTGGGCGGCTTCATTCTCTACATGTTCTTCATCATCTTCCAGCTGGCACGCGAGTCCAAGGCCGGCAAGTTCGGCACCTTCATGCTGTTCATCGTGCTGGGTTTCGGGATGTTGGGCTTCATTGCCAAGAACGTCCTGGTGTGGTTGCTCAATATCTGATCGGCATGGCTGACACTTCTATTCTCCAGGCCCAAGGGCTGGTCAAACGTTTCCACGAAGGCCCGCTGGATGTGACCATCCTGCAGGGTGTGGACCTGCATGTCTCGCGCGGCGAAACCGTCGCCGTGGTAGGGGCCTCGGGCTCGGGCAAGAGCACCTTGCTGCACCTGCTGGGCGGGCTGGATGGCCCCACCAGCGGGCGTGTGCAGCTCATGGGGCGTGATCTGGCCGACATGAACCCGGCGCAACAAGGCGCCTGGCGCAACCAGCACCTGGGTTTCATCTACCAGTTCCACCATCTGCTGCCCGAGTTCACGGCGCTGGACAATGTGGCCATGCCCTTGTTGATCCGCCGCATGCCGCAGGAGCAGGCACGCGCGCAGGCACGCCAGTGGCTGGACAGGGTGGGCCTGCTCAACCGCGTCGAGCACCGGCCGGCCGAGCTGTCTGGCGGCGAGCGCCAGCGTGTGGCCGTGGCCCGCGCCCTGGTCACGCAGCCTGCCTGCGTCCTGGCCGACGAGCCCACCGGCAACCTCGACCGCAACACGGCCGACATCGTGTTCGACCTGATGCTGCAACTCGCAGCCGACCAGGGTACGGCCGTTGTGATGGTCACCCACGACGCCAGCCTGGCGCAACGCTGCGCGCAGCGCCACCGCCTGGTCAACGGGCGGTTCGAGCCCTGATCGGGCAGGGGGATCCTCATGTGGCTCGACACCCATTGCCACCTCGATGCCCCCGAGTTTGATGCGGACCGCGCGGCGGTGATCCAGCGGGCGCGGGACGCGGGCGTGGGGCTGATCGTGGTCCCCGCCGTGTCACCCGCCACCTTTGCCACCGCCCGTGCCGCGGCCATGCAATGCGGTGGCGCGTATGCCCTGGGCATCCACCCCCTTTATGTGCGCGACACGCCCGAGCAAGAGGCCCTGGCCAGCCTGGCCCAGGCCCTGCAGGCCTGGCGAGACGACCCGCGCCTGGTGGCCGTGGGCGAAATCGGACTGGATTACTTCGTGCCCGACCTGCAGGACGAAGGCAGCAAGGCCTTGCAGGAGCGCCTGTATGCGGCGCAGCTGGATCTGGCCGTGGCCCATGGGCTGCCTGTGATCCTGCATGTGCGCCGCAGCGCGGACAGCCTGCTCAAGCACCTGCGGCGTCTGCGTGACGCCGGGCGCCCAGTGTGCGGCGGCATCGCGCATGCCTTCAACGGCAGCGAGCAGCAGGCTCAGGCCTTTGTCGACCTGGGCTTCAAGCTGGGTTTTGGCGGCGCCATGACCTTTGAGCGCGCCCTGCAGATCCGCCGCCTGGCGGCCAGCCTGCCTGAAGACGCCCTCGTGCTGGAGACCGATGCCCCCGACATCCCACCTCACTGGCTCTACCAGACGGCCGAAGCACGGGCGCAAGGGCAACGCAGCCGCAACGAGCCGGCCCAGTTGCCCCGCATTGCGCTGACCTTGGCGGCTTTGCGCGGCTGGACGCCCGAGCAGACCCAAGCCCGCACCACGGCCAACGCATTGCAGGCCTTGTCTGGCCTGTCTGAGTTGACAGGTGCCTGGCGTGCACCAAGTTGGTGACAATGAACCGGGCGTGACACAATGTTTGCCACAGGTCTTGGCACACGCCCTTGTATTTGTCGTTGATGTTGTTGTGGCTCCGGTGCCCAGACTCCAAGACATAAACTTCAAGGAGCGGTGTGATGCTGCATCACAGCCATCGCGCACCCATGCGGCAGGCCCTGATCCTGATCACCGTCATGGCGTTGGGCCTGATCCTGGCCTGGACCGTGCCATTCTGGGCGGGCTTTCAAAAAATCGAAGACTACGTCCCCATCCACACCTTGCTGGAAATGGTGGCGGTCGTCATTGCCGTGCTGGTGTTTGCTTCGGGCTGGAACGCCTATCGCCGCGCGCTGCCACGCCATGCCGTGATTCTGGCCTGCGCCTTCCTGGGCGTGGCCATGCTGGATTTTGCGCATGCCTTGTCCTTCATGGGCATGCCCCGCTTCGTCACACCAGCGGGCCCGCAAAAGGCGATCCATTTCTGGCTGGCCGCCCGGTTCCTGGCCGCATCGGCCCTGCTGGCCGTGGCGATGCTGCCGCCGGGCCGATCAGCTTCCCAAATGGGGCGTTTTGGTTGGCTGCTGGCTGTGTTGAGCGTGGTGGCTGCCAGCTATTGGGTCTTTCTGTTTCACGCTGACTGGGTGCCTGCGACATTCCGCCCAGGCACCGGGCTGACCGCGTTCAAGATCGGCGCCGAGTACCTGATCATCGGCATGAACCTGGCTGCCGCGTGGTGTCTTTATATGCAGATGCGCCGGCCCCTGCCATTCAATGCCGCATCCCTGTTTGGCGCCGTGTGTGTCATGGCCATGAGCGAGTGCTTCTTCACCCTGTACGCCACGATGGGTGACATCTACAATTTCACCGGGCATTTGTACAAGGTGGTGTCCTACCTTTTCCTGTACCGCGCCGTGTTTGTGGAAGTGATCGAAGAGCCTTACCGCGAAATGGCGCTCATGGGTGACCAGTTGCGCGCCACGCTGGATGCCGTGCCCGATGTGATGCTGGAGCTGGACCTGCATGGCCGCTACCACGCCGTGCACTCGTCCCGCCCCGACACCCTGATACGGCCCGCCGAGGAGCTGCTGGGCAAGACCATTCAGGACGTGATGCCTGCCTCGCAGGCGCAGGTGGTGGTGGCCGCCATGGAAGCTGCGTTGTCGAGCGGCACCTCTGCGGGTGCCCAACTTGAGGTCGATTTGCCGCAAGGCCCTCATTGGTTTGAGCTGTCGGTGTCCCGCAAGGGTGGGGTCAACGGGCTGGACACCCGTTTCATCGTGCTCTCGCGTGACATCACCGAGCGCAAGCAGGCCGAGGCCGCCTTGCTGGAGCGCCAGGCCATGATGAAGGCCAGCCAGGCCAAGAGCGAGTTCCTGTCGCGCGTGAGCCATGAGCTGCGCACCCCGCTCAACGCCGTCATCGGGTTCGCCCAACTGCTTTTGCATGATGCCAATTCGCGCATGGCAGCAGGGCAGCGTCTGCACGTCGAGTACATCCTGCGGGCCGGCGAGCATTTGCTAGAGATGATCAACGACATCCTGGATCTGACCCGCATCGAATCGGGTGATGCGGGCCTCACGATAGAGCCCGTGCGCATCGGCGAGCTGATCTCTCAGAGCCTGCCCATGGTCTTGCCGCAAGCCGAAGCCATGGGCGTGTCGGTGCATGTGGACGCGGCCAAGGTCGAGCGCCGCCAGATCATGGGCGATGAGCGTCGGCTCAAGCAGGTGCTCATCAACATCCTGTCCAACGCCGTCAAGTACAACCGCGTGGGTGGCAAGGTCACCGTGCATTGCGCGATCAACGAGGGCGAGGGCGCAGGCGAGCGGCTGTTGTTGCGCATCGCCGATACAGGCCGAGGGCTCAGTGCCGTGCAGATGCGGGGCCTGTTCGAGCCGTTCAACCGCCTGGGGGCCGACCGCGATGGCATCGAGGGCACGGGCCTGGGCCTGGTGATCACGCGCCGGCTGATCGAATCGATGGGGGGCGAGATCACCCTGGACAGCACGGAGGGCGTGGGCACCACGGTGACCGTGCACATGCCGCTGGTGGCGCAGGCCAGCGCGCCAGCCGCCCCGCCTGAGCCGGCTGCAACCCGCCCCCGTCAGGCCGATGACAGCTTGACCACTGTGCTGTGCATTGAAGACAACCCCTTGAATGCCGCCTTGCTGCGCGCCATTTTCGACCTTCGCCCGGACGTCAAGCTGCTGATTGCCGAGGACGGCGAAAAGGGCTTGGACAGGTTGCAGCACAGCTGGCCCGACCTGGTGCTCATCGACATCAACCTGCCCGACATGAGTGGTGGCGAGGTGCTGGCGCTCATCCGGCAGATGCCCCAAGGCCAGGGTTTGATCTGCATCGCCATGTCGGCCGATGTCTCCAAGGACCCGCTGACCCGCGCGCGTGAACAAGGCTTCGCCGACTTCTGGCCCAAACCACTGGACGTTGGGGGGGTGCTGCTGCGCCTGGATGCCGTTCTGGCCGCTGTCAAATCAGAGCAGGCCCGCAGGCGCAGCGAAGGCGCTATGGCCTGATCCAGCCCAGCCAGGGCAGCACGTGGCCAACCAGAAAGGCCGCGCCCACGAGCAGGGCGGCCAGGCTGCTCACCAGCACGGCACCGGCTGCGATGTCCTTGGTCAGCTTGATGGCCTCGTGGCGCTGCGGGTGCAGGTGATCGCACAAGGTCTCCAGGGCGGTGTTGAGCAACTCGGTGGCCAGCACGAAGGCCACGGTCAGGGTCAACACGGCCCACCACACACCCGGCGCGCGCGTGAAGAGCAGCGTTGCCAACACGCCCGCAGCGGCCAGCGCGTGCGTGCGCAGGCTCTTTTCCATGCGCCAGGCCGCACGCAGGCCAGCCCAGGCATAGCCCAGGCGATCCAGGAAGCGGTGGCCTTTCATCGGCTGCTCTCCTGCCCCAGGTGCAGCCTGCTGGCCAGCAGCCAGCACATCAGGGCCCAGGCTGCACCGGCTGCCCAGCCCCCCACCACGTCGGAGGCCCAGTGCACACCCAGGTAGATGCGCGACAAGCCGACCAGGCCCGTGATCAGCAGCGCGACGGCCATCACGTACAGCCTAAGGCGGGTGCGTGGCGCCAGACGGGCGATCAACGCCGCCAAGGTCAGGTAGACGATGGCCGACATCATCGCGTGGCCGCTCGGGAAGCTGTAGCCCGAGGCCACGGCCGCGTGGAAGACAGCATCCGGCCTGGCGCGGGAAAACAGGGTCTTCAATCTGTACGCCACGAGCACCCCGCCGATCGCAGAGCCCAGCGCCAGCCAGGACATGACACGCTGGCGCGCCATCACCAGGTAGCCCCATACCGCGCCCACAGCCAGCGTCAGCACGGCCGGGCTGCCCAGTGCCGTGAGATCGCGCATGCCCTCCTGCAGCCACAGCGGCCCTGCGGGGGTGAGGTGCTGGTCGCCGGTTCGCAGCAGATGAAGGATCCACAGGTCCACGGTGCGGGCATCGCCCTCCAGCACCTCGCCAGCGATCTTCATGAAGCCCCATACCGCGACGGCCATCAGCAAGATGGGCCACAGCAGGCGCAGTTCAAAGTGTTGGCGTACAGAAGGGCGCATGGCCGACAGCTTAGCGCGGTTGCGGCGGCCTGCTCGCTCAGTGCTTGGGGTAGTTGGTGATGTGCCGGATCGACCTGTAGAGCGGCGACAACCTGTCGTACATGCGGTTGTAGACCTCGCGGTAGAGCCGGTCGTAAAGGCGGGTCTTGTCCGACTCAGGCTCGAACGCCTGGCCTGGCCGCGACATGGCTGACACGGCCTGGGCATGCGTGGTGTAGTGGCCGGCGCCCACCGCCGCGTTGATGGCCGCGCCCAGGCCGGAGGCCTCGAACGTGTGAATGCGTTCCGTGCGCAAGCCAAAGACATTGGCCGTGATCTGCATGATGCGGTCGCTTTGCGAACCGCCGCCGGCCACCCGCAGGCTGTGGATGGGCACGCGGTTGCGGTGTTCGAGTTGCTCCTTGCCGTGTCGCAGGGCGTAGGCCAGGCCCTCGATGATGGCGCGGTACAAATGGGCCCGCGTATGCACATCGCCAAAGCCGATCACCGCGCCTTTGGCCTCGGGGCCGGGGAACTTCACGCCGGGGTTCCAGAACGGTTGCAGCACCAGGCCCATGGCGCCGGCAGGGGATTCGTCCAGCAGGGCGTCAAACAGCACCTCGGGGGCAATGCCGCGTTCCTCGGCCAGCCGCACCTCCTGCGCGGCGAACTCGCGCTTGAACCAGTTCACCATCCAGTAGCCCCGCTGCACGATGATTTCAGAGTTGTAGGCGTGCGGGATGGCGGCCGGATACGCCGGCAGGAAGGGCATGGGCGGCACATAGCGGGTGTTGCCCGTGTTGATGGTGGCCGTGGTCCCATAGCTGATGCAGGCGATGTCCGGGCTGATGCCGCCACAGGCCAGCACCTCGCAGGCCTTGTCTGCGCCTGCGGCATACAAGGTCAGGCCTTGAGGGATGCCGGTCTGCCGGGCGGCCGTGGCGGAGATCGTGCCCAGCGCGTCGGAGGCTTGCACCAGTTCTGGCAACTGGCCTCGTGTCACGCGCAAGGCCCGCCAGCTCAGGTCGGAGTCGGCCGCCCATTGCTGGTGCTTGTGGTCGAAGGGCACGTAGCCCACTTGCGATGGCACCGCATCACGCAGGTGGCCGGTCAGACGGTGGGTGAGGTAGGCCGACAGTTGCACGAAGTGGCGCGTGCGCGCCCACACCTCCGGGAAGTCCGAGGCCAGCCAGTTGCACTCGGCCTTGGACTGCAACTGGTACATCATGTGCTGCTGCCCGACCAGGCGCACGCCCAGCTTCAACCACCACGGCAGATCCGGGTAGCGATCGGTGCGGCGCGAGTCCAGCCAGATCGTGGCAGGGCGCAGCGGCTTCATCTCCTCGTCCAGGCAGATCATGGAGGCACGCTGGCAAGTCAAGGCCACGGCGGACACGCGCTCCTTCAGCAAAGGGTAGTCGCGCCACAGGTGTTGGCAAGCCAGGCCCAGGTGGTGCCAGAAGTAATCGCCGTTTTGCTCGGCCCAGTTCGGTTGATTGGAGAAGTAGGGCGTGATGTGCTGCTGCGACTTGGCCACCAACTGGCCGTTCAGGTCGAACAGCATGGCGCGCACGCTTTGCGTGCCTTGATCGATCGACAGGATCAGGTCTTGCGCGTGGGGCATGGCGGGCCTCATCGGTAGCTGCTGGCGATCACAGCGCGGTAGCGTGTGCATTCCCATTGCCAGCGCGCCTCATCCCAGCCCAGATACAGCTGGCACATGGGCTTGAGCGAGAGCAGCAGCGATTCGCCCGCATCGGCGCACAGCACGCCCAGACGCAGGCGCCGCAGCAGCAGGTCATCCAGGTGCACCACCATCTCGTGCGTGAGGATCCACTCGACCTGTGCTTGCAGCACGCCGCCCGAGGCGGTGCCGCGCACGGGGTCATTCAAACCATGCGGTGAGGGCACGGCGTGCCTGAAGCAGCGCAGGTGCCGGCCCTGGTGTGCCTGGCGGTGCGTGGCCGCGTCGATCAGGCCCGCGGCCTTGAGCGCGTCCAGGGCAATCTGCCTGAAGGTGGTGAGCTTGCCGCCCGACACCGAAATCACCCCATTGGCCTGCCAGACCAGGTGGTCGCGCCGCTCCTTCGATGGGTCCTTGCCCTTGCCGGATGCAATGATGGGGCGCACACCGGCCATGGTGGCGAGCACGTCTTCGCGGCGCAGGTGCAGCGCTGGCAACTCGCTGTTGGCGACCTTGAGCAGGTAGTCGATTTCGGCCGGCGTGCAGTGCGGCTCGTCCTGAAGGCCCTCGCGGTGGTCGATGTCGGTGGTGCCGATGCAGGTCTGGCCCTTCCAGGGAAACACGAACACCGGCCGGTGGTCATCCGGGTGCAGGATGGTCAGGCAATCCCGCACGGGCAGGCGCGAGGCCGCCACGAACAAGTGCGTGCCGCGTTGAGGCCGCACCACGGGTGGCGTGCCAGACAGGCGGTCTGCCCACAGGCCCGTGGCGTTGAAAACGTGGCGGGCGTGCAGCGTGAGGCGGGCGCCGTTGTCGGTGTTGGTGTCCTGCACCAGCAGTTCATGCATGTCACCCTGCGCCTTGATGTCCAGCACCTCGGTGTAATTGCGCGCCCTGGCTCCTTCAAGCGCGGCCTCCTGCAGCACGCGGATCACCAACCGGCTGTCGTCGGTGAGGGCATCGGTGTAGCGCATGGCGCCGCGCAAGCCCGCATCGTTCAGGGCCGGGTAGGCTTGCCGGACTTCGTCACGGCTCATCCAGCGGTGATCGCGGATGCCCGCCAGCGCGTCGTACAGCTTGAGGATGAAGGTCATCGGCCAGCGGCCAGGAAAGCGCCCCTGCCTGATCGGGAAGACATAAGGCATGCGCACGACCAGGTCCGGCAACTCGGCCAGCAGGCGCTCGCGCTCCTGCAAGGCATGCCGCGTGAGTTGGATGTCGCCCTGCGCGATGTAGCGCAGCCCGCCGTGCACCATCTTGGATGAGCGGCTGGACGTGCCCCACGAGAAATCCCTTTGCTCCAGCAGCAGCACCTTGTGCCCTCTGCGCGCCGCTTCCAGCGCGATGCCAGCCCCGGTGATGCCGCCGCCGATCACGACGGCATCCCAGGCACCGTGCGCCGCCAGCTCCGGCAGCGCCCTTCTTTGACCCAACATGGCGGTGCCTCCTTGGTGTGGGTTCGCTCGTGGATCAGTCATGGAAGCGCCCGAGGCAGCCCTTGTTGAGTTGCTCCTGCGGGTCGAAGTAGCGCAGCACCTGCCCGATGGCCGCCATGCCCAATGGGCCCTTCTCGGCCTGAAGCCAGGGCGCATGGTCACGGCCCACACCATGCTGGTGGCTGATCGTGCCGCCGACGCGCACGATGGCGTCTGACGCAGCAAGCTTCATGGCGCGCCAGCGCTGCAGCGTTTCGGGGTAGTTGTCCGAGTTGCGAAAGAAGTAGGTCGTGTAGATGCTGGAGCCTTGCGTGTACATGTGCGAGAGGTGGCTGAACACATGGGCTTGCTCGCCAGGCCCGGCATGGGCCCGCACCGCTGCTTCGATCTCGTGCATGGCCTCGCTGACATGGGCCCAGTTCACGCAGGTCTCCAGCGTGTCGATCGAGTAGCCGTGCTCCCAGAACCCGTGGCGCAGATACGGCGAGCGAAAACGCGAATGCGCCCATTTGCGGCCCATGAAAGTGCCGCCGTAGAAGCCCCCCTCACGCCGGACCACGCGCTTGACTTCACCCAGCACGTGCCGGGCTTGCCGCGCCGTGCCCGTTGCGCCGAAGGTGATCATGCATTTGCCATCCGGGCAGCCGCGCAAAGCCGCATAGCGGTTCAGCCACCGGGCCTGCCAGGCTTCGGCGCCCAGCAGCAGGTGCGTGCGTGTCTCCTCGGGGTTGGACAGCCGCAGCATGGACACCGGCACCTTGGTCTGGACCAGCTCGCGCACGATGCGCAAGGCGGCATCCCAATCCGGTGCAAAGGCCACATGGAAGGACTCGTGCTCGGGCAGGCGCTGCACGCGCACATCCACCTCGGTGAGGATGCCCATGCGGCCTTCCGTGCCCATGAACATCTCGCGCAGATCCGGCCCGGCAGACGAGGCCGGGATGGTGGGGATGTTCAGCGTGCCCTTGAAGGTCTCGATGCGGCCCCCCGCGAACAACTGCTCGATGCGCCCATACCGGATGGACTGCTGACCCGAGGACCGGCTGGCCACCCAACCCCCCACGGTCGACAGCTCGAACGACTGCGGGAAGTGGCCCAGCACATAGCCCTTGTCGGCCAGTTGCTGCTCCAGCATGGGGCCGGGCGTGCCCGCGCCGAAGCGCGCAATCTGGCTGACCTCATCCAGCGCCAGCATGTGGTTCATCCGTCCCAGTGAGATCGTGAGCACGGGCTGAGGCGAGGGCTGCGGCGTGATGTGCCCTGCCACGGATGTGCCACCGCCATAAGCAATCACCTGGACACCCATGCCATGCGCCCAGGCCAGCAGTTCGCGGACCTGATCCGTGCTGGTGGGCTCGGCCACCCCATCCGGAAACTGCCCGAACTGGCCGGAGCGCATGGCGTACCAGTCCGGCAGGCTCTGCCCTCGGGCATGCCGGATGCGCCTGTCCGGGTCTGTGGAGACCAGCGGGTGATGCGGCAGGCGGCTGGCGGGCACGCTCTGGCGCACCGACGCCAGCGTGGCATCGGGTAACACACGCCCCTGGCCGATCAGGCCGCGGATGTATTGCAGGCCCGCCTCCCTCAAGGGGTAGTGGTTGTTCTCGTCACCCCAGCCATTCCAGCGCCGCATAGCCAAACCTGCCTGTATCGCCCATTCAAATGCCATGAAAAAAGACGCGCAGGCTGACGCCATCGGGGTATGGGCATACCCGATTCAAAAGGCTGAAGCAGCGCGCGGGCTCAGGTCACAACGCGGGTGCGTGTGCCGGCCATCAACATGGGCCCATTGTTTCGAAACCGGCCCGCGGGGGCTTGACCTTCGCTGTCAAGCGTTGACCGATCACGCCAATCTGTGCGTGGCGAAAACGGTGCGCCACGCCGCCAGCTTGCGCTCGAAAGACCAGGACGCATTGGCCGGGCTGGTTGAGGGCAGTTTGTAGACCGGCAGCCCAAGCGCCTGCGTGATCTTCATGTGGCGGGCTGATTCGCCCCCGTTGTGCGCAATCGCCTCCAGCGTCGGGATGCGCTGGATCAGGCCGGCCAGATCATTGAGTTCGGCCTTCTGAATGGCACTGTCCAGGCTGCCCTGGCGTTCGCAGCCGGCGTACACATCCCAGATGGCCAGGCCATGCGCCTGCACGATGGGCAGCCGCTCGGCATAGGGCAGGGCGGTCAAGGCCTGGGCGCCTTCCAGCCCCCACAAGGCCGACAGAATGGGCCAGAAGTGGTTGCGTGGGTGCGCGTAATACTGCTGGGCCTGCAAGGAGGCCACGCTGGGGAAGCTGCCCAGCACCAGCAACCTGGCGCCCGGTGCCGCGACCGGCCCCAGGCCCGACAGCCGTGGTGCAGGCGAGTCAGTGGTTGCAGCAGGACTGGGCGAACGCGGGCGGGCCATGAAGGCGACTGTGCCACACTGACGGGCGTGAAACGCACCAAAGCTGTCCCCCTGCCTGACGCCACCATTTCTGAAGAAAGTGGCCTTCGATACCTCCACCTTGAGACGCCCTGGATCCAGGGCGCCATGCGCATCCGCCAGCCGCAGAAGCTGGAGCTGGACTACATCCAGCGCATGATGGCCTGGATGCTGCTGCGCGACCCGGCCGAGCTGGCCTACACGCGCTGCCTGCAACTGGGCCTGGGCGCGGCCGCCATCACCAAGTACTGCCACAGCGTGCTGCGCCTGCCCACCACGGCCGTCGAGATCAACCCCCAGGTCATTGCCGCGTGCCGCAACTGGTTCCACCTGCCTGAAGACGACGAGCGCCTGCACGTCATCCTGGGTGATGCGGCCAAGTACGTGAACAAGGATGACAACGTGGTCAGCGCCGATGCCCTGTGCGTCGACCTGTATGACCACGACGCCGCCAGCCCCGTGCTCGATGACGAGGATTTCTACCGCGCTTGCTGGCGTGTGCTCGACGACGGCGGCATCATGACCGTCAACCTCTTCGGGCGCGACGCCAGCTTCGAGCGCAGCGCCTCGCGCATCAGCGCCGCCTTTGGCGAAGGCCGGGTGGCCATGCTCAAGCCCACCACCGAAGGCAACACCATCGTGCTGGCCTGGAAGGGCTTTGACATGCCTGAGCGTGAAGTGCTGGCACAACGTGCCGAAACTTTACAGACCCGGTGGTCGCTTCCCGCGCGAAAATGGGTCAAGCTTCTGTCCACCTTCACGCCTGCCGCAACCAGCAAGACATGACCGCACACGCCTCGTCTTCGGGTGCCCCGCATGGGGCCCACAAGCCGCACACCAAGCGCCCCGTGACCTACAAGGGCCCCCTGGAGTGGCGCGCGCTGTTGACCTGGCTGACCGAAGACAAGGTGCTCTCGCTCAAGGATGCCGAATCGGTGGCGCAGCGCTTCGGCGCGGGCGACAGTGCCCAGCACCCGCTGGTGCGCCTGGCCGGCCTGGGGCTCAAGCGCGCCGATACCGGGGCCGCCCTGGAGCTGGAGCCGCTCACCGAATGGCTGGCCCATCACATCGGCATGCCCTACCTGCGCATCGACCCGCTCAAGGTCGATGTGGCCCGCGTGGCCGAGGTCATGTCCATCAACTACGCCGAGCGCCGCAAGGCCCTGCCGGTGCAGTTCGGGCTCAACGAAATCACCATTGCCACCTGCGAGCCGCTGGACGTCGGCTGGATCGACGAGATCCTGGCGCACACCAAGAAGACCATCAAGCTGGTGGTGGCCAGCCCGCTGGACCTGCAGCGCTACCGCACCGAGTTCTACACACTGGCCAAGTCCGTCCGCGACGCCAACAAGAAGACGGGCGACAGCGTGGCCCACAACTTCGAGCAGCTGGTGGAGCTGGGCAAGACCAACCGCCAGCTGGACGCCAATGACCAGGGCATCATCCAGGTGGTGGACTGGCTCTGGCAGTACGCCTTTGACCAGCGCTCATCGGACATCCACCTGGAGCCGCGTCGGGAGATGGGCGCCATCCGCTTCCGCATCGATGGTGTGCTGCACACCGTCTACCAGGTGCCGCTGTCGGTCATGCAGGCCATGACCGCGCGCATCAAGCTGCTGGGCCGCATGGACGTGGTCGAGCGCCGCCGCCCGCTGGACGGCCGCATCAAGACGCGCAACCCGGGCGGCGACGAAGTTGAAATGCGCCTGTCCACCATGCCCACCGCCTTTGGCGAAAAGCTGGTGATGCGCATCTTCGACCCGGACAACACCGTCAAGTCCTTCGAGGCCCTGGGCTTTGCGCCTTCCGAGACCCAGGTCTGGGAAGAGCTGGTGTCGCGCCCGCACGGCATCATCCTGGTCACGGGCCCGACCGGCTCAGGCAAGACCACCACGCTGTACTCCACGCTCAAGCGCGTGGCCACCGACGAGGTCAACGTCTGCACCATCGAAGACCCGATCGAAATGATCGAGCCCTCGTTCAACCAGACCCAGGTGCAGCCGGCCATCGACCTGGGCTTTGCCGAAGGCGTGCGCGCCCTGATGCGCCAGGACCCGGACATCATCATGGTGGGCGAAATCCGCGACCTGGAAACAGCCGAGATGGCCATCCAGTCCTCGTTGACCGGCCACCTGGTGTTCTCGACCTTGCACACCAACGACGCGGCTTCTGCCATCACCCGCCTGACCGATCTGGGCGTGCCGTCCTACCTGATCAGCGCCACGGTGATCGGCGTGCTGGCCCAGCGCCTGGTGCGCACGCTGTGCCCGGCCTGCAAACAACCCGATGAGCAGTTGGACCCGGCCACGCTCGCCGAGGCCATCAAGCCCTGGCGCATGAACGGCAAGATCAACGCCTACAAGCCCGTGGGCTGCCTGGATTGCCGCATGACAGGCTTCAAGGGCCGCGTGGGCCTGTATGAGCTGCTGCCTGTATCAGAGGCCATTCGTGCGGGCATGCATCCTGAAGTGGACATGGCCCGCATCCGCAAGCAGGCCGCCAAGGATGGGCTGCGCCCCTTGCGCCTGGGTGGCGTCATGAAGGTGGCCGAGGGCCTCACCACGCTGGACGAGGTCCTGCGCAACACGCCTCAGTGGGAAAATTAGTGGGAAAACTGACTGTCGCCAGGGTGCGTGCCACCCTGGTGCGTACCGGCCCCGGTGCCGGTCATGCCGCTGGAGCCCGAGAAGTAGTCGATCACCACCTCGCAGCGGATGCCCTTGGGCTCGACCTCCAGCCAACGCACGTTGCCGCCCAGTTGCTTGACGCGTTTGCGCACGCCGCCCAGGCCCAGCCCATGTGACCAGGTGGCGGGCTCGCGGCCCACGCCGTTGTCCTCCACGGACAAGGTCAGGCGGTCGTTCTCCAGCCGCAGCTGAACCTGCACCCGTTTGGCCTTGGCGTGGCTGATGGCGTTGCTGACCAGTTCACGCATGATGCGGGTGAGGGCCGACCACTGCACCATGGTCAGCGTGAGGTCGGTGTCCTGGAACATGTGCCAGTCCAGATCGCAGCGTGCAGCAGCCAGGCGCTGGCTGAGGTCGCGCTTCCATTCGCCTGCCGCTTCGCTCAGCAAGTGAGACTGTGCGGCCAGCCCGCGCGTCAGCGTCTTGAGATCCTGGATCGTGTGGCGGATGTACTCCTCGATCTCGGCATTGGGTGCCTGGTACATCAGCGTCAGCAGTCGCGCGCCGATGTCGTCGTGCAGATCCTGGGCAATGCGCAGGCGCTCTTCGCTGCGGCCTTGCTCCACCGCCTGGTCAAAGCTCAAGGCGCGGTAGAGCTGCTCCATCACCCGCTCGGCCAGCCGGGCGTCTTCAGACGTGAACAGGCGCTGCCCCTTGTGCGAATGCTTGAGCACCAGCACATGTCGGACCGCGGCGGGGCGCGCGCCCCAGCCTGGAATGGGCACCAGCAGCACCGAGCCATTGCCGCGCAGCGAGGTGTGGCCCACGTCACCGGGCACCAGGGCGACCTCCAGCGGGTCGAACAACTCACGCATGAGGCGCATCAGGGAGGCGTCCAGGGCGTCGGGCTGGCGCTCCACCTCGCGGGCAATGCGGTAGAGGCGCTGGAACAAGCGCTCCATGGTCAGCGAGTCGCGGCCTGGCAGGCGTGTCATCACCCAGCGGCGGATGATCAGGTACAGCCCGAACGAGAAGAACAGCGACAGGGTCATCGACGTGAACTGACCCAGCGAGAACACCGCCACGAACAGCAGGTCCAGCGAGGCCGCGATCGTGCTGGAGGCCGCCAGCAGCGAGAACTCCTGCAAGATGGGCCGCGAACGTGACAGGTACGGCGACAGCAACACCGCCATGGCCGCGAACACCTGCCAGGTCAACACGCCGAAGTTCGTGATGTTCAGTTGCATGTCGGCGCGCGCCACGCCACGCCAGATGGCCAGGCTCAGCAGCAACCAGGTCAGCACGGCCACAACCACCAGGCGCCGCATCATCAGTGTGAAGGGGTGAGGCTCCATGTGAAACGACGCCGTCATCAGGCTGATCGCTGCGATGGACAAGCCCAGGCAGCCCGATTGCACGACCCACCAGTTCAAGGTGGTGTCCAGATGGTTCATGCCCACCCACAGCCCTATGGCAGATAGCCAGGCCAGCGCGGCGTACCAGCCCCATCCAGCCATCCTGTGCGGGTGGAGCACGGCGATCTGGACCAGGGCAGCCGTCCCGACCAGGTCAAACACCAGCCGCAACTGCATGTCCAGTTGAACGAACCAGGCGGGCGCAAACAGGTCCAGGTTGTTCTCGATGGCAATGAACATCAATTGCCCGCTCTGGCTGAGTGCCAAGGCGGCAAAGGCGACATTGCGCCATTGCGGGCCAGCCAGCAGCACGACGGCCCCTACGCCAAACACCCCAATGGACAAGAGCCCCAGCAACCAGAACAGCGGGCTCAACCCAGTCCAGCCTGTCGGCGTGATCAGGACGGGTTCGTCTGGCGCATGCAGCAGATCGAGGCTCACCATCATGTTCCGCTCGGACGCGGCCTGCAGCAGCGTGCCCATGCGTTGATGCAGTTGCAGGTGGCGCTGGCGCAGGTCCGGGTCGATGATCCAGCGCTCCGAGCGTTGCAGCGACAACAACTCGATGGGCGCGACCAGGGTCTGCACCCCCCCTTCGACGGAGCGATCCAGCCGCAAGCCATCCAGCACGCGGCCCTCCAGGTGCATCAGCGGGGGGTAGTCCACGCCCTGGATCTTGACCAGCCCTTCAGGCGTGGCTCTCAGCGCAAAAGGCAGGTGAGGTTGGGTGGACAGCCAGTGCGCCACCAGGAAAAACAGCGCGCAACCCAGCAGCACGGTGCCGACCAGGGCACGCAAGCGCCAGCCGATCCAGCGCGGCAATTCATGCGAGCCTTGCAGGACCTCGTCCAGGCTGGGCCAGCCTGTCCGGCGTTCGCCCAGCGTGTTGTGTGATCCGGGTGTGGCCATGGTGGTCTTGCAGCGTGGCCGGGCAGGTCAGGCCCGTTGGGGGCACGTCAGACCAGCCCTTGCTTGCTGGCCAGAACGGCGGCTTCAGCGCGGCTGGAGACGTTGAGCTTCTTGTAGATGGACTTGATGTGGTCGTTCACCGTGAACCACTTGATGCCCATCAGCGAGGCGATTTCCTTGATCGTGAAGCCTTTGCTCAGATACGTCAGGACCTCGCTCTCGCGCGGTGTCAGCCTTTCGTGGTCCAGCACGGCAGGCGCTGCAGCGGCGACCGGGGCCACCGCTTGCGGAGCCTGGGCTTGCCCATGACCATTGCCCATGCCATCCCCGGAGCGGAAATGCGTCAGCAGCCGGCGCGCAATGGCCGGTGACAGTGGTGGTTGCCCCCGTACGATCTTCTGCAGCTCCTCCACCAGCACCTCGAAGCGGTCTTCCTTGAGCAGGTAACCATCGGCGCCGCATTGCAGGGCAGGGAACAGGTGGTCATCGTCAGAGTACAAGGTGGTGACGATGCGGGTGGCAGGGTAGTTGGCCAGCTCGGTCAGCAACTCCAGGCCGCTGCCATCGGGCAACTCCAGGTCAACCAGGATCAACTGATAAGGATCATCCGACGGTGCGGCACGACCACCTGCGGCGTGACCCAGCAAATGGCGTGCAGCATCCAGATCACCGGCTTCGGTGATGCTGCTGACGTCGCTGAAGCTCTCTCGTACCACGCGGCACAGAAAGCCCCGGGCGACCGGGTTGTCTTCAAGAATCAATACCTTGACGGCCATGGCACTCCTCCCGAAGCCGCCATGTTGGCCTGCCAGGGTTGCGGTTGCGCCCGCCCCGGCGAGGACCAGGCGGGGTCATCCTTTCGGACGGACACCGGGAGATTATCAGGTCCGGAACGCTGTGCGTCACGACTGGGCCCCCCGCTTAAACGGTTTGACGATTAAAGGCGTTGCGCTTCTACAATCCAGGTATGCGAATTTTGATTGCCAACGACGATGGCTACCTGGCGCCTGGCATTGCCGCGCTGGTCGAAGCCTGCAATGGGCTGGGCCATGTGGACGTCTTCGCGCCAGAGCGCAATGCCAGCGGCACGTCCAACGCGCTGAGCCTGCATCAACCGCTGAGCCTGCACACCGCCGCCAATGGCTTCCGCTACATCAGCGGCACCCCATCCGACTGCGTGCACCTGGCCTTGACCTCCGGTTTGATCCCCAAACCGGACCTCGTACTGTCGGGTATCAACAACGGCGCCAACATGGGCGACGACACTTTGTACTCCGGCACCGTGGCCGCCGCCACCGAGGGCTACCTGTTTGGCGTGCCCTCCATCGCGTTCTCCTTGACCGACAAGGGCTGGCAGCACCTGGATGTGGCCGCACGCGTGGCGCGCCAGGTGGTCGAGCACGTGCTGGCCCAGGCGCCCGCCTCGCGGCCCTGGCTGCTCAATGTCAACATTCCTGCCTCGGCCCAGGCTGATCAGGCCCCTTGGGCGATCACCCGCCTGGGCCGCCGGCACGCCAGCTTCCCCGCCGTGCCGCAGGCCAACCCGCGGGGCGACATGTTCTACTGGATCGGCCCGGCTGGCGAAGCCAAGGAAGACGGCGAGGGCACCGATTTCCACGCTGTACGTCAGGGCCAGGTCTCCATCACCCCGCTGCAGGTCGACATGACCGACCACCAGCGCCTGCCGGCGTGGCAAGGATGGGTGGCCACCCGATGAGTGCCAGCCAGCCTGATCGCAAGCCGCGCCGCTTTCCGCTGCAGCTGGATCAGGTGGCCACGGTCAAGTCATCGGGCCCCAGATCCGCGCCCGTGCCGCCCGCCGGCACGCGGACCTTGCTGCGTCCGCAAGCCCACCTGCAGCAGGCCGAGCAGGACCGCCGTCGCCACAGCACGCCGCAAGGGGTGGGCCTGGACTCCATCCATGTCCGGCGCCGCATGGTCGAGCGCCTGATGCTCGACGGCATCAGCCATCCCCATGTGCTGGACGCGTTTGCACGGGTGCCGCGCCATCTTTTTGTCGATACCGCCCTGGTCAACCAGGCCTATGAGGACACCAGCCTGCCCATCGGGCTGGGGCAGACCATCTCCAAGCCCTCCGTGGTGGCGGCCATGATGCAGCTGCTGTGCGTGCGCCCTGGGGTGCCGGCCGCGGCCGAGGGCGTTCCGCACAGACCGCTGGGCGTGTGCCTGGAGATCGGCAGTGGCTGCGGTTACCAGGCGGCGTTGCTGGGGCACCTGTCGCGCCGCGTGGTGTCCATCGAGCGCCTGCGCGATCTGCATTTGAAGGCCCGAACCAACCTGGATACGCTGCGCCAGCACCTGCCCGAATGGCCCGACGTGCGTTTGGTGTATGGTGACGGCATGATTGGCCATGCACCACTGGCGCCTTACGACACCATCATTGCTGCAGCAGGTGGATCGGCGCTGCCGCAGGCCTGGATTGATCAATTGGCTCCAGGCGGTCGCCTGGTGGCCCCGCTTGAAGAAGCACGTGGCGGCACGCAGGTGCTGACCATTCTGGACCGCTTGCTGGATGGCAGCTTGCAACACAGTCGCGCCGGTGCGGTCCTGTTCGTCCCTCTAAAATCAGGCACCACATGACGTTATTGGGCTGGTGCATCCGTGCACCCAGGCCCGATCGAGTGTCCTCATGCACATGACTTCCACTATCAGGTTGGCTGCTTCGGCGGCGTTGTTGCTCATTTTGGCTGGCTGCGCTTCGCCAGGTCACCATGCGCCGGTCGAAGACCGTTCGCGCACGGGTGCGCCAGGCTCGTCTGCGGCGACCACCGCACCACGCGTGCTGCCCGGCGCCGAGAACGCAGGCAAGCCCGGCTATTACACCGTCAAGCCTGGCGACACCTTGATCCGCATCTCGCTGGATGCCGGCCAGAACTGGCGTGATCTGGCGTCCTGGAACAATCTGGACAACCCCAACCTGATCGAGGTCGGGCAGGTCCTGCGCGTTGTGCCACCCACGGCAGACGCCGGTGCGGCGGGTTCTTCGGCCATTGCCTCGGCCAAACCCGTCACCAGCCCCAAGATTGAAAGCCGCGCGCTGGACAGCAAGGGCGGCCCGGCCAAGGGCGCATCCGGCGCTGCTGCGGGTTCGGCCAGTGCCGCCAGCGGTGCAGCCAGCGCGGCATCCTCGGGTGGTGCAGCCAGTGCCGCCGAGGCCAAGGACACAGGCAAGGAGGCCGCCAAGGACAGCAGCAAGGATGCGGACGAACCCGCATGGGCCTGGCCTGCCAATGGCCCGACCATCGGCAATTTCGAAGAGGGCAAGCGCAAGGGCCTGGCCATTGGTGGCAAGACGGGCGACCCCGTGCTGGCAGCTGCTGACGGCCGTGTCGTGTACGCCGGCTCCGGCCTGCGCGGTTATGGCAACCTCATCATCATCAAGCACAACGGCGAGTACCTGACCGCCTACGCCCACAACCAGACGCTGCTGGTCAAGGAAGACCAGGCTGTGCGCAAGGGCCAGAAAATTGCCGAAATGGGCTCGACCGACACCGATCGCGTCCAGCTGCACTTCGAGATTCGCAAGCAAGGCAAGCCGATCGACCCGGCCAAACAATTGCCCAGCCGATGAGGCTTCACTGCTGAACCGCACGGCTGAACCGCACAGGTGAGGGGCCCCGCCCGGCCGGGGAGCCCTCCAGTCCTGAGACAATCGGGGGATGAGTGATTCATCCCCCGTTTCTGTTTCTGCCGCCCCCGCTGAAGCCGTGGCGACACCCGCTGACATCTCCGTGCCTGCCCACCTGGAGTGGTTGAAGGTCGAATCCCTGGATCTGGAAGCCCAGGGCGTTGCTCACCGCGCCAACGGCAAGGTGGTGTTCGTCGAAGATGCCCTGCCTGGCGAAGAGGTGCGCGTCACCGTGTCGCGCAAGAAGAACAACTGGGAGCAGGGCACCATGACCGAGTTGCGCAGCGAAAGCTCGCAGCGCGTCAAGCCCAAGTGCACCTACTTCGGCCTGTGCGGTGGCTGCAAGATGCAGCATTTCCACCCCAGCGCCCAGGTGGCCGTCAAACAACGCGTGCTGGAGGACAACCTCTGGCACCTGGGCAAGGTCAAGCCCGAGATGCTGCTGCGCCCCATCGAGGGGCCGACCTGGGGCTATCGCTACCGCGCCCGCCTGTCCGTGCGCTACGTGGCCAAGAAGAACACCGTGCTGGTGGGCTTCCACGAGCGCAAGTCGCGCTATGTGGCCGACATGCAGACCTGCGAGATCCTGCCACCCCACATGAGCCGCCTGCTGATGCCCTTGCGCGCGCTGATCATGGGCATGGACCAGCGCGAAAGCCTGCCGCAGATCGAAGTGGCCATCGGCACCCAGGTGACCGTGCTGGTGCTGCGCCATCTGAACGCACTCAGCGCGGCCGACGCGCAGCGCCTGAAGGACTTTGCCATCGAGCACAGCGCCCACGATGGCGGCAAGCACACTATTTCGTGGTGGCTGCAGCCCAAGGGGCCGGACACCGTGCACCCGCTGGACGAATCCCTGCCGTCGCTGGACTACACCCTGCCTGAATTCGGCATCACCATGCCATTCAAGCCGACCGACTTCACCCAGGTCAACCACGCCATCAACCAGGTGCTGGTGGGCCGGGCGCTGCGCCTGCTGGACGTGCAGCCCACCGAGCGCGTGATCGACTGGTTCTGCGGCCTGGGCAACTTCACCTTGCCGCTGGCCACACAGGCCCTTGAGGTGCTGGGCATCGAGGGCAGCGAGGCCCTGGTGGCGCGCTCACGCGAGAACGCGAAGTTCAACCAGGTGGATGCCAACACCAGCTTCGTGGCGCGCAACCTGTTCGAGATCACCCCGCAGGAGCTGGCCAGTTATGGCCACGCCGACAAGTGGCTGGTGGACCCACCGCGTGAAGGCGCTTTTGCCCTGGCCAAGGCCATGGCCGACCTGCATCAGGACCCGACCCTGGTGCCAGACTGGGTGCCGCCCAAGCGCATCGTCTACGTGAGCTGCAACCCGGCCACCCTGGCCCGGGATGCCGGCCTGCTGGTGCACCAGGCGGGCTACCGCTGCGTCTCAGGCGGGGCGGTGAACATGTTTCCCCATACCGCCCACGTCGAAAGCATGGCGGTTTTCGAGCGCGACTGAGGACATCGTCGTCGGCTTGCCTGCAGGGGCTGCAGCAGGTGTGGCGACCTCGGGTTGCCCGGGCTCCAGCCGCACCACGCGGTTGCGCCCGCCTGCCTTGGCCATGTAGAGCCCCCTGTCGGCGCGGTCGATGGTGCGTGTCAGCATCTCTTCGGCGTCGTAGTGGGTCAGCCCGGCCGAGAACGTCACATGCAAGCTGGGCACCGCCTGGCTGACCATCGTCGCCGACAGCATCATCTGGATGCGCGACAGCACCAGCTCGGCGGTCGGGCAGTCGGTGTCGGTGAACATGACCAGGAACTCTTCGCCACCCCAGCGTGCCACCACGTCGGTTTCGCGCAGGCCACCGGTGATCACGCCCGCCACGGAGGCCAGCACCTCGTCGCCCACACCGTGCCCATGCGTGTCATTGACCGACTTGAAACGGTCCACGTCGATCAGGGCGATGCAAAAGCGCCGTTCGCTGCGGATGCTGCGGTGCTTCTCGTTGTTGAGCAATTCCAGCATGTGCCGGCGGTTGAACAGGCCGGTGAGTTCGTCGCGCGTGGCCAGGTCCTGAATGCGGGCCAGGGCTTCAGACAACTCCTGCTTGCGCCGGGTGGACTTGTCCCGCATGCGGTTGAACTGGGAGACCAGCACGCACACGCTCACCAGCATGAACAGCATCACGCAGAAATACACAAGCTGCAGCTTGGCCATGTAGGGCACCTGCGGCGTTGATTGCGCCACGTGGGTCATGGCCACCCCGAACGCCACGGCCGCAACCAGGCAAGCCTGGATCAGCGTGCGTGTGGTGGAGGTGAAGATGCTGAACATCAGGAACACGAACAACAGCAGCAGGGCGATGGGGCTGCCCGGCCCGCCCAAGGTGTAGCCCCAGGCCAGGAAGAGCACGGCGCAGATGATCTGCGGTGCGGCCATGGACGGGTCGGCAAAGCGCTGGTTGAACCCCATGCGCATCACCGCGTAGAAACCCAGTGCGCAAAAAATGGCGGTGGCCGTCAGCCAACTGCTGCCATCGGCTTCGATGACTTTTTCAGATACGCCGTAGTTCAGCGCCGCGATCCCTGCCACGCTGTTGGCGGCCCCCACCAGGTAGCGCAGCAGCAGCACGGTCTGCTTGGGGTCTTTGGACAGCACCAGGTCAGACAGCCGGTCCAGCCAGTGCCAGGATGTCAATCGGCGTGAACGACGCTGAGTCAGCCCTGCCAGGCCGGCAACCATCAGGATCAACATGAGGGCCAGCACGACCAGAAACTGGGTGGTGCTGATGCCTGATGAAGTTGTTGCGATGGTGGTGGCCGGGTTCAAGATGAAGACTTACTGCTGCTTACTTCTTCATTCTGTCGATTTGCAAGTGCTTTGTGTCGGGGCCGGATCAAGTTGTCTCGCTGTTTGTGCCAAGTAATGCGCGCATTTCCATCTTCTGAAAGCCATAAAGGAAAAGGACCCCGAATGGGGTCCTTGTGCAGCATGAAGCTGGGTGGTGCTCAGAGCACTTCAGAGGCGAAGTCTGCCAGGCGTGAACGCTCGCCACGTGCCAGGGTGATGTGCCCGCCGTGCGGCCAGCCCTTGAACTTGTCCACCGCGTAGGTCAGGCCCGAGCTGCCTTCGGTCAGGTACGGCGTGTCGATCTGGGCCAGGTTGCCCAGGCAGATGATCTTGGTGCCCGGGCCGGCACGCGTGATCAGCGTCTTCATCTGCTTGGGTGTCAGGTTCTGCGCCTCGTCGATGATCAGGAACTTGTTCAGGAAGGTGCGGCCCCGCATGAAGTTCATGCTCTTGATCTTGATCTTGCTGCGCACCAGTTCATTGGTGGCCGCGCGACCCCATTCGCCCGCGCTGTTGTCGCCGCGTGCGAGCACCTCCAGGTTGTCGTCCAGCGCGCCCATCCAGGGCGACATCTTTTCTTCTTCCGTGCCGGGCAGGAAGCCGATGTCTTCACCCACCGGCACCGTCACACGGGTGACGATGATCTCGGTGTAGCGGCGCTCGTCGAGCACCTGGCACAAGGCCGCGGCCAGCGTCATCAGCGTCTTGCCGGTACCGGCCGAGCCCGTCAGCGTCACGAAGTCGCATTCCGGGTCCATCAGCAGGTTGAGGGCGAAGTTCTGTTCGCGGTTGCGCGCAGCCACGCCCCACACGGAGTGCTTCTGGTTGGCGTAGTCCTTGAGCGTCTTGAGCACGGCTGTCTTGCCCGTGATCTCGAGGACCTTGCCGTACCAGGGCGTGGCACCCGGGCTTTCAAGGTACACGAACTGGTTGACCAGGAAGACCGGCACCATCGGGCCGCTGACGCGGTAGTAGGTGATGCCGCCTTGCTGCCAGCTCTCCATGCCCTTGGCATGGCGGTCCCAGAAATCGGCGGGCAGGGGCAGCACGCCGGTGTACAGCAGGTCGCCGTCTTCCAGGGTCTTGTCGTTGAAGTAGTCTTCTGCGATCAGGCCCAGCGCACGGGCCTTGATGCGCATGTTGATGTCCTTGGACACCAGCACGACATCGCGCCCCGGATGCTGGCTGCGCAGGGCCTGCACGACACCCAGAATCTGGTTGTCGGCCTTGCCTTGTGGCAGGCCCGCAGGCAGGTGCACCTCCATGCCCATGGTCTGGAAGTACAGCTTGCCCTTGGCCTCGACGTGGCCGGTCTTGGTCAGGTCGATGCCCGAAGCGGGGTCAACCTGCTGGCGGCTGCTCATGTCGGCGGCCAACTGGTCCAGATCCCGGCTGACCTGGCGAGCGTTGCGCGCCACTTCGGTCATGCCTTTCTTGTGCCCGTCCAGCTCTTCCAGCGTGATCATGGGCAGGTAGATATCGTGCTCTTCAAAGCGGAAGAGGGACATCGGGTCGTGCAGCAGGACGTTGGTGTCCAGCACGAAGAGCTTGGCGGGGCCACCCACGTCGCGGCGGCGGCGTGTGGGGCTGGAGCCCGGCGAGGGGTTGGCGCGGGATCGGGTGTCGCCGTTGCTGGGTTTGGTGGCCACCGGCATCGAATCGGCCTTGTCGGCCACGATGGGGGCAGGCGCTCGCCCCGTTTTGGTGCTTGCGGGTTTGGGTGCGGTGACTTGCTCGGCAACGGCGGGGGCGGGTCTCACCAACTCCAGCACGGGTGGCTGAACGTTGATGGGGGCTGCTTTGGCCGATGAAGAGCGTGTGTTGCTCTTGGCTTGCTTGACAGGTTTGGGCTGGGACGCGAAGTCTTCAGCGGTCAGCATGTCAGCGCGTTTGGTGGGCGGCTTGGGCAGAGGCATGATGAAGTCCGTCAGGAGTGAAGGCACAAACAAAAAGGCCGCACAAGACAATGTGCGGCCTCAGGCTGGTCGATCTCACAGGCATCAGGTCGATGCTCGGTGGATCGGTGGTCAGACAGTGGACTGAGTTCAGAACAGCTCAGATGCATGTAAACGATTATGCACACTCCGTGCCTGCGATGTGGTGCTGTTGCTGCGCTTCAACAGGCCGAATGCATCACGGTTTCCCTGAGCAACTTTCATGATGAGGGCAAGTCCCCCTCGGGGCGACCCGGTGGGTGGCATGTGGGCCCCTGCCAAAAGAAAAGCGCCCCGAGGGGCGCTTGTTCTGGGGCGAGAGGCGGTCAGGCCGCTTCTTGCTTGAGGTCCTTCACGGCCTTGAGCACGTCGTCGACGTGGCCGGCGACCTTGATGCCGCGCCACTCCTCGCGCAGCACGCCGTCAGGCCCGATCAGGAAGGTGGAGCGCTCGATGCCCTTGACCTTCTTGCCGTACATGATCTTGTTCTTGACCACACCGAACATGTGGCAGAGCTTTTCTTCTGTATCGGCAATGAGTTCGAAAGGCAATTCAAGGTTCTCCTTGAACTTGTCGTGCGAGGCGAGGTTGTCTCGCGACACGCCAAACACGACGGCGCCAGCCTTGACGAATTCCTTGTGTTTGTCACGGAATTGCATGGCTTCGGTGGTGCATCCAGGTGTATGGTCCTTCGGGTAGAAGTACAGCACCACAGTCTGTCCCACGAAGGCGTGAGGCGTGAATTTCACACCTCCGGTGGCGACAGCTTCAAATTCCGGCAAAGGTTTGTTGAGGGCGGGTGTCATGTTGTAGTGATCAGCAGCCTGCTTGATTAGCCTGCAATTATAAAGTGCTTCTTGGCCTCCCCCCGAAACTCGGGGCACATCCCCCACAAGGAGGGCGTTTTTCGCATCACGAATGGATGAGCAAGGCGGCCATCACCTGACGGCCCTCGGCCACCAGGATGTTGTAGGTGCGGGCGGCGGCGGCCGTGTCCATGGTCTCGATCCCGATGCGCGCGGCCATCAAGGGGCGCAGCAGGGCAGGGGGTGGGAAACGCAGCTGGCGGCCACTGCCGAAGATGATCAGCTCGGGGCGGGCCTCAGCCATGCGCTCGAAATGGGCTTCTGTGAGGTCCGACAGGGCGCTCACGTCCCAGGGGATCACCGGGCCGGTCGGCGGCACCAGGATGCTGGTGGTGTAGGGCTCGCCGTTGACGGACACAGACGCGGCCGTGTAGGCGTTGATGATGTTCACGCCTTCGGCGCGGTCGGCTTGCAGTTTCATATGAGTCGGATCAGTGTGGTTAAATTCTAGCTTTCCCTCATTTCGCCCTCGTTTTGGTCTGCCCGGACAGCCGGCAGGGGTTTGAGGCACACCGTTCGCCCTCGTATCGCCCCTGCATCGCTCTGTTTTGGAGACTGTTTTGAAGCCCATCGCCAAGTCCAGCAAACTCGCCAACGTCTGTTATGACATCCGTGGGCCCGTGCTGGAAAAAGCGCGGCAGATGGAGGAAGAGGGCCACAAGATCATCAAGCTCAACATCGGCAACCTGGCCGTGTTCGGGCTGGAGCCGCCCGACGAGATCGTGCAGGACATGATCCGCAACCTGTCGGGGGCGGCGGGCTACACGGACAGCAAGGGCCTGTTTGCGCCGCGCAAGTCGGTGGTGCATTACTGCCAGGAAAAGGGCATCCAGGGCGTGACGGTCGATGACGTCTATCTGGGCAATGGCGCCTCCGAGCTGATCGTGATGGCGCTCAACGCACTGCTCAACGAGGACGATGAAGTCCTGCTGCCGGCACCGGACTACCCGCTGTATACGGCCGCCGTGGCGCTGTCGGGCGGGCGCCCCGTGCACTACATCTGCGACGAGCAGGCCGACTGGTACCCCGATATCGCCGACATCCGCGCCAAGATCACGCCGCGTACCAAGGCCATCGTCGTCATCAACCCGAACAACCCGACGGGGGCGCTGTACCCCGAGAGCCTGCTCAAGGAGATCATCCAGGTTGCCCGTGAGCACCAGCTCATCGTGATGGCCGACGAGATCTACGACAAGACCCTGTACGACGGCGCCACGCACACGTCCATGGCCTCGCTGGCCGAGGATGTGCTGTTCCTGACCTTCAACGGCCTGAGCAAGAACTACCGCTCCTGCGGTTATCGCGCAGGCTGGATGGTGGTGTCAGGCGAGAAACGCCATGCCAAGGACTACGTCGAAGGCCTGAACATGCTGGCTTCGATGCGCCTGTGCGCCAACACGCCGGGCCAGTTGGCCATCCAGACGGCACTGGGCGGCTACCAGAGCATCAAGGACCTGGTGGCGCCGACCGGCCGCCTGTGCAAGCAGCGCGACCTGGCTTACGAGCTGCTCAACAAGATCCCGGGCGTGAGCGTGGTCAAGCCCAAGGGCGCGCTGTACATGTTCCCCAAGCTCGACCCGAAGATGTACCCCATCGCCGACGACCAGCAGTTCGCCTACGAGTTGCTGGCCGAAGAGAAGGTGCTGATCGTGCAGGGCACGGGTTTTAACTGGACGCACCCGGATCACTTCCGCCTGGTGTTCCTGCCCAACAGCGATGACCTGGCCGAGGCCATCAACCGCATCGCCCGCTTCCTGGACGGCTACCGCAAGCGCCACGCCGCCGTGAAAGCCTGACTTCCTTTTCAATGCGCGGCGCGCCGATCGGCAGCCCGCGGACGTTTTCTTCAAGAGAGATTCGAATGAGCCAACAACAACTGCGACCCGTGAAGGTCGGCCTGCTGGGCATCGGTACCGTCGGTGGCGGCACGTTCACCGTGCTGAAACGCAACCAGGAAGAGATCCGCCGCCGCGCCGGCCGTGGCATCGAGATCGCCATGGTGGCTGACCTGAACACCGAGCTGGCCAAGAAGGTCGTGGGCGAGTCGGCGCAGATCGTGTCCGACGCCCGTGCCGTGATCGCCAACCCCGAAATCGACGTGGTGGTGGAGCTGATCGGTGGCTACGGCATTGCCAAGGCCCTGGTGCTGGAAGCCATCGCGGCCGGCAAGCATGTGGTCACGGCCAACAAGGCCCTGCTGGCCGTGCACGGCACCGAGATCTTTGCCGCAGCCCGTGCAAAGGGTGTGATGGTGGCGTTTGAAGCCGCGGTGGCCGGTGGCATCCCCATCATCAAGGCACTGCGTGAAGGCCTGACGGCCAACCAGATCCAGTGGGTGGCCGGCATCATCAACGGCACCACCAACTTCATCCTGTCCGAGATGCGTGACAAGGGCCTGGATTTCGACGTGGTACTCAAGGAAGCCCAGCGCCTGGGTTACGCCGAAGCCGACCCCACCTTCGACATCGAAGGCGTGGACGCCGCGCACAAGGCCACGATCATGAGCGCCATCGCCTTTGGCGTGCCCGTTCAGTTCGACAAGGCCCATGTGGAAGGCATCACCAAGCTGTCGGCCACGGACATCAAGTACGCCGAGCAACTGGGCTACCGCATCAAGCTGCTGGGCATTGCCCGCCGCCAGGAAGTCAACGGCAAGGTGGCCGGCATCGAGCTGCGCACCCACCCGACGCTGGTGCCCATGCGCCGCCTGATCGCCAATGTCGAAGGCGCGATGAACGCCGTGATGGTGCAGGGCGATGCCGTGGGCACGACCATGTACTACGG
This sequence comes from Aquabacterium sp., assembly GCF_016195855.1. GTDB lineage: Bacteria > Pseudomonadota > Gammaproteobacteria > Burkholderiales > Burkholderiaceae_C > Aquabacterium. The sequence goes on along the minus strand of NZ_JACPYU010000003.1, from coordinate 34,813 downwards.
CAAGGGCGCGGGCTCCGAGCCCACAGCGTCTGCCGTGGTGGCCGACCTGGTGGACATCGCCCGCCTGATCGATGCCGCGCCGGCGGCGCGCGTGCCGTATCTGGCCTTCCAGCCCGATTCAATGTCCTCGCTGTCCATCCTGCCGATCGAGGAGGTCGTCACCTCCTTCTACATCCGCCTGCGGGTGGCCGACCAGACCGGCGTGCTGGCCAAGATCACCGGCATCCTGGCCGAGCAGGGCATCTCGATTGACGCCGTCATCCAGCGCGAAGCCGATGAGGTCAGCGGTGAAGGCGGCAACCAGACCGACCTGATCATCCTGACGCACGACACCAAGGAAGGCCGCATGAACACGGCCCTGGCCGCCATGCAGGCTTTGCCAACAGTGCTCGCCCCGATCGTCCGCTTGCGCAAGGAAGAGTTGGCCTAAACAATGGCCCACCCCCTACGCGCTTCGCGCGCCCCCTCTAGGGGGCAGCACCAGCAGACCGGCCAAGCCGGATCTGCGGCGCTCGCTGGGTGGGGCATGGAGTAATCGATATGAAATACATCTCTACACGTGGCGACAAGACCGAGCGCGGTTTTTCCGAGATCCTGCTCGAAGGCCTGGCCCCCGATGGCGGCCTGTACCTGCCCACGTCCTACCCGAAGATCGATGACGCCACGCTGACCAAGTGGCGCGGCCTGAGCTATGCCGAGCTGGCTGGCGAGATCCTGTCGCTCTACATCGACGACATCCCCCAGGCCGACATCAAGGCACTTGCCGCCAAGACCTACACCAAGGCGGTGTACGGCTTTGACGAGATCACGCCCCTGAAGCCGCTGGAGCCTGGTCTGGCGCTGCAAGCCTTGTCCAACGGCCCCACGCTGGCCTTCAAGGACATGGCCATGCAGCTGCTGGGCAACCTGTTCGAGTACGAACTGGCGCGCCGTGGCGAGTCGCTCAACATCCTGGGCGCCACTTCGGGTGACACCGGCAGCGCAGCCGAATACGCCATGCGCGGCAAGAAGGGCGTGCGCGTGTTCATGCTCTCGCCCAATGGCCGCATGAGCCCCTTCCAGCAGGCACAGATGTTCAGCCTGCAGGACCCCAACATCCACAACCTGGCGGTGGAAGGCGTGTTCGACGACGCGCAAGACATCGTCAAGGCGGTCTCCAACGACCTGGAGTTCAAGCGCAAGTACAAGATCGGCACGGTCAACTCGATCAACTGGGCCCGTTTGCTGGCCCAGGTCGTGTACTACTTCGCCGGCTACTTCTACGCCACCAAGTCGAATGCCGAGAAGGTCAGCTTCACGGTGCCTTCGGGCAACTTCGGCAATGTGTGCGCCGGCCACGTGGCCCGCATGATGGGCCTGCCCATCGACACGCTGGTGGTGGCCACCAACGAGAACAACGTGCTCGACGAGTTCTTCCGCACCGGCAGCTACCGCGTGCGCGGCAGTGCCGAGACGTATGAAACTTCATCGCCCTCGATGGACATCTCCAAGGCCTCGAACTTCGAGCGCTTCGTGTTCGACCTGCTGGGCCGCGATGGCGCCAAGGTCAAGTCCCTGTTCAAGGACGCGCTGGAGCAGCGTGGCGAGTTCCACCTGTCGGCCGACGAGTTCGCCAAGGTGGCGGGCTATGGTTTTGTGTCGGGCACCAGCAAGCACAGTGACCGCCTGGCCACCATCAAGGACACCTTCGAGCGCTTCGGCGTGATGATCGACACCCACACGGCCGATGGCCTGAAGGTGGCACGTGAACACACCAAGCCCGGCGTGACCATGCTGGTGCTGGAAACCGCCTTGCCGGCCAAGTTCGCCGACACCATCGTCGAGGCCACGGGCCGCCAACCTGAACGCCCCAGCTGGATCAAAGGCCTGGATGGCCTGGAGTCCCTGCCCAAGCGCTTTGTGGTGGTGCCCAACAGCACACAGCAGGTCAAGGACTACGTCGTCCAGCACTGCAACGACTGAGCCATCGCACCAACAACATAAAGGCAAGCCATGGCCACGGCCTTCAAGCCCCTGATGCCTCTGGATGAGGCCTGGTCCAACTTGCGCGCGGCTGCCGAGCAGCACGTGGCCGGTGCGCAGGGCCAGCGCCAGACCGAATCGGTCAATAGCTTCGAGGCCCTGGGCCGGGTGCTGGCGCAAGCGGTGGTCTCGCCGGTGGATGTGCCCCCGCTGGACAACAGCGCGATGGACGGCTATGCCGTACGCGCGGCCGACCTGGTTCACGCTGGGCAGGACGGGCAGGCTGATGTGGATGGTGCTGCCGTGACCTTGCCACAAGCCCAGCGCATCGCAGCCGGGCAGGTTGGCGTGGCGCTGCAGGCGGGGCAATGCGCCCGCATCTTCACCGGTGCAGCCGTGCCAGACGGGGCCGATGCGGTGGTGATGCAAGAGCACACCACGGCCGATGCCGCCGCCGGCACCGTGCGCTTCAACGAGCCGGTGAAGGCCGGGCAGAACATCCGCCGCCGCGGCGAAGACATCGCCCAAGGCCAGGCCGTGCTGCAAGCCGGGCTGCGTCTGACGGCGGCAGGCCTGGGTGTGGCGGCCTCCGTGGGTGCGGACGAGTTGGCCGTTTACAAGTGCCCGCGCGTGGGCATCCTGACCACGGGCAATGAACTGGTGATGCCAGGCCAGCCCTTGCCACCCGGCGCGATCTACAACAGCAACCGGCATACCCTGCGTGGCCTGGTGCAGGCTGCTGGCGCGCAGGCCCAGGATCTGGGCATCGTCCCGGATAACCTGGAGGCGACCCGCGCGGCCCTGCGTCAGGCAGCGGAAACCAGCGACCTGGTCATCAGCAGCGGTGGCGTGTCGGTTGGCGAGGAAGACCACCTGCGCAATGCCGTGCTGGCCGAGGGCGGGCTGGACTTCTGGGCCCTGGCCATCAAGCCGGGCAAGCCCTTCGTGTTTGGCTGGCTCCAGCGCGCGGATGGCAGCCGTGCGCTCTACATGGGTCTGCCCGGCAACCCGGTGGCCAGCTACGTCACCTTCCTGTTGCTGGCGCGCCCCGTGCTGGGCGTGCTGGCTGGCGAGCCCTGGTCCTTGCCGCAGGCCTTGAGCCTGACGGCCGACTTCAGCTGGCCCAAGGCCGACAAGCGCCGTGAGTTTGCGCGCGCGCGTCTGAATGCAGAAGGCCGCGTCACCCTCTACCCCAACCAGGGCTCGGGCGTGCTGACTTCGGCCGTGTGGGCAGACGGGTTGATTGATCTGCTTCCTGGTCAGACTGTGCAGCCTGGGGATACAGTGGCCTATCTGCCGCTGTCCGAGTTGCTGCAACCGGCCAGTGGTGCCCGTCAGCTTGTTGCTGGCTGATCAGCCGTCCATCATGAAAATTCAAGTGCGTTACTTCGCCTCCGTGCGCGAGAAGCTCGGAGCGGGTGAAACCGTGTCGCTGGACGGTGGCGATGCGCCCCGAACCGTGGGCGAGTTGCAGGGTTGGCTGACCAGACAGTCTGCCGCCCACGCCGCAGCGCTGGACGATGCCCGTGGCCTGCGCATGGCCTTGAACCAGACCTTGTGCGATGCCGACGAGCCTTTGAGCGAGGGAGACGAAGTGGCCTTCTTCCCGCCGGTGACCGGGGGCTGAGATGAGCAGTGCGCCCCCCGTTTTCCCGGATCGCTCTTTCGAGGCCGCCTTGGCCTGCGTGCACGTGGGCCCCGAGGATTTTGACCTGTCCTCCGAAGTGGCCCGCCTGCGTGGCCGCGACGTGGGTGTCGGCGCGGTGGTCAGCTTCGTTGGCACCGTGCGGGAATGGCATGAGCACGCCGGGCAGGGGGCGCGGGCATCGGTCATGGAGCTGGAGCACTATCCCGGCATGACCGAGCGCAGCATCGCCAAGCTCATCCTGGAGGCGTGGCGGCGTTTTGATGTGCGTGGTGTGCGCGTCATCCACCGCGTGGGGCCGCTGCAGGTGTGCGACCAGATCGTGTTGGTGGCGGTGACCTCGGCCCACCGGGGGCAAGCCTTCCAGTGCGCCGAGTTCCTGATGGACTGGCTCAAGACCCAGGCGCCGTTCTGGAAGAAGGAGTCCTCCGGCGGGGAAAGCCGCTGGGTGGACGCCCGCAGCGCCGATGATGAGGCCGCGGCGCGCTGGGGTGGCCTGAGCGCAGTCAACGTCCAGATCCAGCCCGGCGACTGAGGCTGGCCACGCGGCGGCGGCTGCGTGGCAGCGGCCAGGGCTTCAGTTCATCGAACTCAGATCGGTGGCAGCGACCCAATTGCCATGAAAGCCCAGTGGCACCGCCGCGGGTATCTCGACAATGGCCACGGCCGGAGCGCCCACATCGGCCGCATTCAGCACGTGCAACTCGCCCAGGCCGGTTTCCAGGTTGCTCACCAAACCCATCAGCCAGCCATCGTCTTCTGCGGCTTTGGCGTGCCGGGGCACGAATACGAATTCACCTGGCTTGATGTGCTCGCCAAAGCGGTGCTCGGTGGTGGTCCGCGTGGCCAGGTCGTGCTTGAGCACCGATTGCCCGCCCCGGGTGTCCACGCTGAACTCCACCGCGTAGGCGTAGCGATAGGGTTGGGCAAACAGGCGTTCATCCGGGCGCGGGAACTCCTGCTGGCGCTCCGAGATCACCTCGCGCACCACGCGGGTGCCGCCCGCAGGCAGCGTCCAGCGCTCGAAACGGGGTTGCGTGTCGGCCTCGGGGCCGATGCGGGAGTGCTCGAACATGTGGCGGTGCACCACCACGTCCAGCACGACCGAGCCATCGGCCTGGTCAAAGGCGTTGCAGGGGTGGAAGACATAGCAGGGGTCGACCTCGAACCAGCGCACGTCACTGGCTTGCCCGTCGCGCGGCAGCAGGCCTACCCGCGCGCCATGGGCGGGGTTCCACACATAAGGGAAGGGCGAGCGCTTGAGCAGGGACCAGAACGAGAAGGTGACGGGCAGGTCCAGCACGATGACCTGCGTGCGTGTGATGGCGCAGTCATGCACCATGGGCCCGTGCTTGACGGGGATGCGCACCACCTTGTCGACCAGGCCCTGCGCGTTCACGCGCACATAGCTCAGGGCCTTGCGCTCGGTGGCGTCGTACGTCACCGCATGCAGGTCGCCCGTGATCGGGTCACGATGCGGGTGGGCAGAGAAGGCGACGGTGGGCGCGCTGTCAAAGAGCCCATGGCGCACGGACTGGAGTTCGGCGTCGAGTTGCACCGGCACGGGGCCGGCCTCTACCGATGCCCACAGGCGGCCGGCATGCCCAAACACATTGGTGTTGACCGTGTCGAAGATGCCCCGCGTCTTGCCGGGGAGCACGTCGCGCCCCAGCGCTTTTTGCACCGTCTTGCTGCCGATCCAGCGGTTGCGATACCAGAGCGCCTGCCCACCCGAGAGCCGCACGCCATGCACCATGCCGTCCCCGGTGAACCAGTGGTAGCGGGCAGGCGAGGGCGGCTTGAGCGGGTTGGGGCCAATGCGCACATACAGGCCGTCCAGTTCGGGCGGGATCGCGCCTTTGACGCTCAGGGAGGTCGCGGTGCTTTCGCGGTCAACCGGGGCAAAAGGCCCTTCCAGGTACAGGTTCCCCTGTTGGCTTTGCTGCCCGAGCAACTGGGTGGAGGGGGCCGACTCATCGTTATTGACAGAAAGAGGCAGGCTGGCGTGGCGCATGATCGGCTCCTTTTATGTTGACATTGTGAACATAAGCATTGAAACGCGATATGTTCCCGCTGTCAACATGGTCCTGCTGTTGTTAAACGATGCAAGTATCAATCTGGGGGCCGGCGTGCCGATAAAGCCCTTACTTTCAGAGTATAAAAACCGGGCATGCTGTCGATTGATGTCTATACCTGCTATGCGGTTGCGGGCGCAGGCTCCCTGGTGGGGCTGGGCTTGTTGGCCATGGTGCGCACGGAACAAGCCCGTGTGAGCTATGCATTGGGGCTGTTCCGCTGGGCCTTGCTGTGCCTGTCGGCGCTGCTGTGCGTGCAACTGAGCCCTTTGAATCTCCGGCCGGAGGTCACCAAGGGGGCCATCGGTTTTGCCGGCATGGGCGTCGCGCTGCTGGCCTGGGCCTTCCGGCAACTCAACGGGCGCCGGACCTATCCCGTGGCGGGGCTGGTGGTGGTGTTGCTGGTGGGCCTGTCGCTCTGGGGAGCAGCTGCTTTTGGCACCGATACGCAGTATGTGCAGGTCATCGGCATCGTGTTCAGCCTGATCAGCCTGGGCATGGCGCTGGACCAGAGCCTGATCACCATCCAGAACGGCAAGTTCACCGGCGGCGATCTGAGCTTGCTGGTGGCGGCCTGCGAATTCGCCTTGAACTGGCTGGTCCTGCTGTACTGGGCTCTCACCCAGCCTGGGCCCTATCCCTCGCATTGGCTGCACACGCCAGACTGGCTCATGCCCATCACGGGGCTGAGCTTTGCCTTGCTGCCCCTGGCGGTGTCGTCCGTGGTGTTCGCGTCGGTCAATGACCGCCTGATGCAGCAGTTGCGTGCCCGCTCCCTGTCCGACGACCTGACGGGCGCCTTGTCGCGCCGCGGCCTGCGCGAGTTGGGCGAACGCATGGTCGCCTTGCAGTCGGCGCAGGCCAGCATTCTGGCGGTCTTGATGATCGATATCGATCTGTTCAAGGACGTGAACGACCGATACGGCCACGCCACCGGTGACGACGTGCTGCGGCATGTGACCAACACCGTGCGTGACCACCTGCGGGACGACGCCTTGCTGGCCCGCTACGGCGGCGAGGAATTCTCCGTGCTCCTGCCCGTCCGGTCTCGCCTGGAGGCGCAGTCCATCGCCGAGCGCGTGCGCGAAATCGTGGAACTCAGCCCGTTCGAGACACGCCGGGGCGAGATCCGTGTCACCGTCAGCATCGGCATCGCCTACCACCGCGAGGACACCTCGCTGGAAGACGACCTGGCCCGGGCTGACGCCTGCCTGTACCAGGCCAAGCACACGGGCCGCAACCGGGTGGTCAGCGGCGACTGATTGATCTTTCTCAAGCCATGCGGGCATGCAGGGCTTGAAATGTCTGGCCATCGCCTTATCTTCTTGAGCAATCGGCTCTGCATGTCTTGCGGGGCCCCTCCGACCACCGGGAGTGCTCATGCGACTCGACAAACTCACCACCAAATTTCAGGAAGCGCTGACCGAGGCCCAGAGCCTGGCTGTCACGCGCGACAACCCCTACATCGAACCGGCCCATATCCTGCTGGCCATGCTGCGCCAGGACGATGGCCCGCGCGCCTTGCTGGAAAAAGCCGGCGTCAAGGTGCCGGGGCTGGCCACCGAGCTGGAAAAGCAGCTCGACAAACTGCCCCAGGTGCAAGGTGCGGAGCAGGTCCAGGCCGGGCGCGACACAGTCAGCCTGCTGCAAGGCGCCGAAAAAGAAGCCCACAAGCAGGGTGATCCGTATATTGCCAGCGAGATGTTCTTGCTGGCCCTGGCCGACCACAAGGGTGACACGGCCTCTGTGGCGCGTGATTTCGGGCTGAACCGCAAGTCGCTGGAAGCCGCCGTCAAAGCCGTCAGAGGAGACCAGAAGGTGGACAACCCCGAAGCCGAAGGCCAGCGCGAAGCGCTCAAGAAGTACACCCTGGACCTCACCGAGCGCGCCCGCGCCGGCAAGCTGGACCCGGTCATCGGCCGTGACGAAGAGATCCGCCGTGCCATCCAGGTGCTGCAGCGCCGCTCCAAGAACAACCCTGTGCTCATCGGCGAACCCGGCGTGGGCAAGACCGCCATCGTCGAAGGCCTGGCCCAGCGCATCGTGGCCGGCGAGGTGCCGGACAGCCTCAAGAACAAGCGCGTGCTGGTGCTGGACATGGCCTTGCTGCTGGCCGGTGCCAAGTACCGCGGTGATTTTGAAGAGCGCCTGAAGAACGTGCTCAAGGAAGTGGCCAAGGACGAAGGCCAGACCATCATGTTCATCGACGAGATCCACACCATGGTGGGTGCGGGCAAGGCCGATGGCGCGATGGACGCCGGCAACATGCTCAAGCCCGCCCTGGCGCGCGGTGTCGAGAAGGACGCTGCCCTGGAGCGCCGCTTCCAGAAGGTGCTGGTCGGCGAGCCGAGCGTCGAGGCGACGATCGCGATTCTGCGCGGCCTGCAGGAAAAGTACGAGGTTCACCATGGCGTCGAGATCACCGACCCGGCCATCGTGGCTGCGGCCGAGCTGTCCAACCGCTACATCACCGACCGCTTCCTGCCCGACAAGGCGATTGACCTGATCGACGAGGCCGCGGCCAAGATCAAGATCGAGATCGACTCCAAGCCCGAGGCCCTGGACCGCCTGGATCGCCGCCTCATCCAGCTCAAGATCGAGCGTGAGGCCGTCAAGCGTGAGAAGGACGAAGCCTCCATCAAGCGCCTGGGCCTGATCGAAGAAGAGATCGTCAAGCTGGAGCGCGAGTACGCCGATCTGGAAGAGATCTGGAAGGCCGAAAAAGCCCAGGCGCAAGGCTCGGCCACGGTCAAGGAAGACATCGACAAGATCCGCTTCCAGATCGAGGAGTTCAAGCGCAAGGGCGATTTCAACAAGGTGGCCGAGCTGCAATACGGCAGGCTGCCCGAGCTGGAAAAGCGCCTGAAGGACGCGCAGGACAAGGAGAACGCCAAGACCAAGGCCAGCGGCAAGCCCACGTTGCTGCGCACGCAAGTGGGCGCCGAGGAAATCGCCGAAGTGGTGGCGCGTGCCACCGGCATCCCCGTGTCCAAGCTGATGCAGGGCGAGCGCGACAAGCTGCTCGCCATGGAAGACAAGCTGCACGAGCGTGTGGTGGGGCAAGAAGAGGCCATCGTGGCCGTGTCGGATGCCATCCGCCGCTCGCGTGCAGGGCTGTCTGATCCCAACCGTCCGTATGGCTCCTTCCTGTTCCTGGGCCCCACCGGCGTGGGCAAGACCGAGCTGTGCAAGGCGCTGGCCGGTTTCCTGTTTGACAGCGAAGATCACCTCATCCGCATCGACATGAGCGAGTTCATGGAGAAGCATTCGGTGAGCCGCCTGATTGGCGCGCCTCCGGGCTACGTGGGCTACGAAGAAGGCGGCACCTTGACCGAGGCCGTGCGCCGCAAGCCTTACAGCGTGGTGCTGCTCGATGAAGTCGAGAAGGCCCACCCGGACGTGTTCAACGTGCTGCTGCAGGTGCTGGACGATGGCCGCCTGACCGATGGCCAGGGCCGCACCGTGGACTTCAAGAACACCGTGATCGTGATGACCTCCAACCTGGGCTCGCACCACATCATGCAGATGGCGGGGCAGCCTTCGGAGGACATCAAGGACGCGGTGTGGGTCGAGGTCAAGCAGCACTTCCGCCCCGAGTTCCTCAACCGCATTGACGAGGTGGTGGTGTTCCACGCCTTGGACATGGCCAACATCCAGTCGATCGCCAAGATCCAGCTCAAGAGCCTGGAAGGGCGCCTGGCGCAGCTGGAGATGAAGCTCGATGTGTCTAACGAGGCGCTGATCGAGCTGGCCAAGGTTGGCTTCGACCCGGTGTTTGGTGCGCGGCCTTTGAAGCGCGCCATCCAGCAGCGCATCGAGAACCCGGTGGCCAAGCTGATCTTGCAGGGCAAGTTTGGCCCGAAGGATGTGATCCCGGTGAAGGTCAGCGAAGCCGGCGAGTTCGAGTTCGACCGAACGGTGCACTGATACAGGCCGGCGCAGGGCGCCGGGTTGATCAGGGCTTGATCATGAGCCACACGTGCTTGCGGGCCGTGTGGCTTCTTTCATGGTTTTCGCGGTCTTGATCGCCAAGGCTGCATCCTGGTGCAGCACCTGGAATGACCTTTGCATGAGCGGTGCAATCATCCAGATCGGCCTTGCCGCGCATCCACCATGCCCACCGCTGTCCTTTCGTCCCGACCATCAAGCCCGCCCGCTGCCGCGATGGCGCCCAAGACGGGCGCCGTGCCCTGTGCGGACACCCTGTCCCGCCTGATCAACCTGGCGGGGCGTCAACGCATGTTGTCGCAGCGCTTGACCTTGTTCGTGGTGCTGGCGGGAGGAGGGCGTGCTGATGCGCTGTCCACGGCCGAGGAGGTGCTCGGGCAGTTCAGCACCAGCCACCGCTTGCTGGCCCAGGGTGGGGACGGGCTGCCAGGCCTGTTCTCCCAGAGCTTGCGGCAGGCCTTTGATGGGGTGTCGCAGGCGCGGGCGCGCATCGAAGCCTTCATTGACTTGCTTGGCCGCACCATCAAAAGCCTGCGGCGTGGCGAGCCTTTGACTGACGCCACACAGTCGGCCGTGGTGGACGCGTCATCGTCCTTGCTGACTGTGCTGACCCAGATCACACAGGCATATGAGCAGGAGGCGCATCAGCTGTCGCGGGCACAACAAGCGCAACGCGCGCGCCTGAACGAGGAAATCCAGTCCGTGGCACGCGAGGCCCGTGTGGTGGCGTTCAATGCCCAGGTCTCGGCCCATCGCGCAGGCCCAGGTGGCCGGGAGTTCGCGGTGGTGGCCGCGCGCATGGCGACCATCACGGAAGAGGTCGAGCAACTCGTCAAGGCGTCGATGAGTTCGGCTTGAGTCGCGCAGGCAGGCGCCAGGTCTCCCCGATGGCGGCCACGTGGAAGTCCTTGTCAGACAGGCCCTGAGTCGACAGCGCCTGCGCCAGCGCCCTGGGCGGCTCATCCAGCGCCTCGTCCGTCAACTGAAACGTGCCCCAGTGCACCGCCAGCGCGCGCTGGCACCCCAGGTCCTGGAAGATCTGCACGGCTTCTTCCGGGTTGACGTGCTGGTCCTTCATGAACCAGCGGGGCTCATAGGCGCCGATAGGGAGCAGGGCGATGTCGAAGCCTCCACCCAGTTCAGGCGTCTGCTCGCGCGCGAAGTGCTGGCGGATGTCGATGAAGTCCTTCGAGTAGGCCGTGTCGCCCGCAAAGAAGAGGTGGCAATCAGGCGAGCGCACCGCAAAGCCGCCCCACAGGCTGCGCAGCGCGTCAGTCGCCGTGCGCGCAGACCAGTGCTGGGCCGGGGTCAAGGTCACCGGTATCCGCGCTGATTGCGCAGTGGCGTCCAGCACATGCGTGTCCCACCAGTCCAGCTCGATCACGCGCTGGATGCCGCGCCGTGCGAACCAGTGCTTGTGTCCAAGGGGCGTGATGAACAGCGGGCACCCGCCAGGCTGCTTTGCCAAGGCCTGCAGCGAGCCTTCGTCCATGTGGTCATAGTGGTTGTGCGACAGCAGCACCACGTCGATGTGGGGCAACTGATCCAGCCGCAAACCCGGTGGGGTCTGTCGCGCCGGGCCCGCCCATTGCACCGGGAAGCAGCGCTCCGAAAATACCGGGTCGGTCAGCATGTTGAGCCCGCCGATCTGCGCCAGCACCGTGATGTGCCCGATCCAGGTCATGGCGGGCTGCATGGCCAGGCCAGCCTTGGCATTGGCATGGATGAAGGCCAGGTCAGGCGCGACCACGGGGATGGGCTCGTGCATCGGGCGAGGGTGCCCGGCACGCCAGGCCTGCCAGCGCCAGCGCAGGATCTCGTGCCAGCGTTTGCCTCTGAACGAGATGTAGTTGTTCTGGAAGCCGTCTGGCCGGTGGTGCTTCTTGGCAGGGTTGAAGTAGGGGTTCTTCATGAGCAAAGGCTACTGCACGAACGTTGCTGTGGTGTTGCGAGCAAGAAAAAGCCCCGAGGCCGAAGCGTCGGGGCTGCTGTGAGCTATGGCTGCAAGCGATCAGGCCACGGCAACCGGGATCTTGCCGATCTTGGCCTGCCAGGTCTTGGGCCCTTCGATGTGGGCGCTGGTGCCGCCACTGTCCACGGCCACGGTCACCGGCATGTCGACCACGTCGAACTCGTAGATGGCTTCCATCCCTAAGTCGGCAAAGCCCACCACCTTGGCGGCCTTGATGGCCTTGGACACCAGGTAGGCCGAGCCGCCCACGGCCATCAGGTAAGCCGACTTGTGCTTCTTGATGGCCTCGATGGCAGTGGGGCCGCGCTCGGCCTTGCCCACCATGGAGATCAGGCCGGTCTGGGCCAGCATCATCTCGGTGAAGCTGTCCATGCGGGTCGCGGTGGTGGGGCCTGCGGGGCCGACCACTTCGTCGCGAACCGGGTCCACTGGGCCCACGTAGTAGATGACGCGGTTGGTGAAGTCCACGGGCAGCTTCTCACCCTTGGCCAGCATGTCCTGGATGCGCTTGTGCGCGGCATCGCGGCCGGTCAGCATCTTGCCGTTGAGCAACAGGGTCTGGCCTGGCTTCCAGCTGGCGACTTCGTCCTTGGTCAGCGTGTTCAGGTCAACGCGCTTGGACTTGTTGTAGTCGGGTGCCCAGTGCACGTTGGGCCACAGGTCCAGGCTGGGCGGATCCAGGTAGACGGGGCCGGAGCCGTCCATCACGAAGTGCGCATGGCGGGTGGCCGCACAGTTCGGGATCATGGCAATGGGCTTGGAGGCGGCGTGCGTGGGGTAGGTCTTGATCTTGACGTCCAGCACGGTGGTCAGGCCACCCAGGCCTTGCGCGCCGATGCCCAGGGCGTTGACCTTCTCGTACAACTCGATGCGCAGCTCTTCCAGCTTGTTCTGGGGGCCGCGCTCCAGCAGTTCGTACATGTCGATGTCGTCCATCAACGATTCTTTGGCCAGCAGGGCGGCCTTTTCAGCCGTGCCGCCTACGCCAATGCCCAGCATGCCGGGCGGGCACCAGCCCGCGCCCATGGTCGGCACGGTCTTGAGCACCCAGTCCACGATGTTGTCGGACGGGTTGAGCATGTAGACCTTGGACTTGTTCTCGGAGCCACCACCCTTGGCGGCCACGGTCACGTCCACGGTGTCACCGGGGATCAGCTCCATGAAGACCACGGCAGGCGTGTTGTCCTTGGTGTTCTTGCGCTCGAAGATGGGGTCAGACAGGACCGAGGCGCGCAGCTTGTTGTCCGGGTTGTTGTAGCCACGGCGCACGCCTTCGTCCACGGCCTCCTGGATGGAGCGGGCACCAAAGCCTTCCCACTTCACGCCCATCCCGATTTTCAGGAAGACGTTGACGATGCCGGTGTCCTGACAGATGGGGCGGTGGCCTTCGGCGCACATGCGCGAGTTGGTCAGGATCTGGGCGATGGCGTCTTTCGCTGCCGGGCTCTCTTCACGCTCGTAAGCGCGGGCCAGGTGGGCGATGTAGTCAGCGGGGTGGTAGTAGCTGATGTATTGCAGCGCGGCTGCGACACTTTCAACGAGGTCGTCGTAGCGAATGGTCGTCATGGCAGTGGCCTTTGTGGGGCGTTTTTTGGGGCGGGGAGGGTGATACGGGAAAACCGACATTGTGCCAAGGACGCGCGCACTTGGCGCGCCGGCGGCGTGCCGATCAATGTTTCTCGTGCGTATCCCCCACCGGATGCAGGATGCGGTCGGTGGCCGCAATGGCCATGGCCGACAGCAGGAAGGCGATGTGGATCACCGTCTGCGCGATCAAGGCCTTGTCCGAGTAGTTCTCGGCGTTGATGAAGGTCTTGAGCAGGTGGATGGACGAAATCCCGATGATGGCCGTACCCAGTTTCACCTTGAGCACCGAGGCATTGACGTGGTCCAGCCACTCGGGCTGGTCGGGGTGGTCTTCCAGGTTCATGCGGGACACGAAGGTCTCGTAGCCGCCCACGATCACCATGATCAGCAGGTTGGAGATCATCACCACATCGATCAGGCCCAGCACCACCAGCATGATGGTGGTCTCGGTCAGGTGATCGGGGGCCGTGCCCCCATGCTGGCCAGAGGCCTCGAAGATGGCTTTGAGCGCGTCCTGGTTGCCCAATGCCGCCTCGACCAGGTGAACCAGCTCGACCCAGAAGTGAAAAACGTAGACCACTTGCGCCAGGATCAGGCCGAGGTACAGCGGCAACTGCAGCCACCTGCTGGCAAAGATAAATGATGGCAGGAGACCTGTTTTGGGTGACTTGTGATTGCTGCTCATGGGGGGTGTGGTGACCAAGTGTGAGAGGGGATTTTAGTTTTGTCTGCTGGACCAGGTCCTGGCGTGACAATTTTCCGCAAGGCTTGGCTGGCTTTGTTGATAAGCCATGCGTTGCATGCCTGTGTCCATCAAAATGAAACCGTGCACGCAAACCATTGCGAGTGTTGTCGTTTCTGGACTGGTTACCTTGACGAATCAAACCGCCCATTCCACGGTCAATGTCCATTATCTGGACCACGTGATGACCGTGGCTGAAGAGCGCCAGGTAGAGGCCACGGAAGATATTTATTCCGAAAATGGCATGAAACTGGTGGCAAAGGGTTATGCCATTAACCGGTCCATGCGCGAGCGCTTGATCGAGCACAAACTGATCAAGCCGCTGGAAGATTGCATGGCGGTGTCTGATGGCGTCACTGGCAAGCGGTGTGCGGAGATGGCCGAGCGCATGCTCGACACCTACCCTGCGCTGCGTGCCGTGTGCCTGTCCGATAAACGAGCCAGCCCGATCAAACTGATTGCCGACAGCACTTTTGCCGGGCGCTTGCAGACGCTGTTGACGGTTTACACCGAGCACCAGGCAGGCAAACTGGATCACGCCGTGTGCGTCGCCCTGCTGGCCATCAGCCTCGTGCAGCGCATGATGCCCGGCGAAAACGATGCGCTCAGCGTGATGCTGGTGGCAGCCTTGGGGCACGATGTGGGCGAGCTGTACATTGACCCCCGCTACCTGGAGAAAGACGCTCAGTTGGGGCCCAAGGAGTGGCGCCACATCGCGGCCCATCCGGTGATCGCCCATGGCCTGCTCAAGGATCTGGTTGGCCTTGCCAAGCCGGCCAGCGCCCTGATCCTGGACCACCACGAGCGCCTTGACGGTTTTGGCTATCCGCAAGGGCGCCGCATGGGGGAGGTGTCTGACAGCGCCCAGATCCTGGCCGTGGCCGAGATGCTGGGCGGGATGCTCGACAAAGGCGGCGGCGCACTTCAGCAGGCCGATGTGGCGGTCAAGCTGATCCATGGCGAGTTCAGTCGCCCCGTGATCGACGTGGTCAGCCGCACCTTCCGCGAATGCCGTGAGGCTGATGCTGCCGCTGAAGGCGAGGCCTTGAAGGATGCCTTGAACATGTCGCGCGAGCTGGGCGAGCGGCTGGACCGCATCTTGTCCGTGCAGGCCGAGTTCAAGCCCATGTTCGATCGGGCCAGTGGGCCCTTCAAATCCCTGTGGGGGCATGCGCTGGAGCGCTCCGAAAGCATCCGGCGCGCCTGGTCCAGCACGGGCCTGGATGTTCAGCCCGACGGGGCCTGGCTGCAAAACGAGTCTCCCGCCATGCAACGCGAGGTGGCCGCCATCCTCAGGGAAATCAACTGGCGCCTGCGGGAGCTGGACCGGGAGTTGCTCGCACGCGTCATTCGCCACGCGGGTGGCGATCTGCCCATGCTGGAGCGCTACCTCAAAGAAGTTCGCGCAACCACTGGCGCGATAGAAGGTGCGGCTGTATCGTGAAAGCACCGAGGCATATGTCACACCTCCTCTGATTTCTGCGTCGGTCTTGGCGCTTTATGCGGCCTGGGGCTTGGGGATAGTCCTTAGTTGGATGACCCAAAGTTGGGCGCATGGTGCCGAGTTGGCTAGGTTTGTCTGCAACCCAGGCAAATCTTGACCGATTGAAACCGCGACGCCACAAGCGCCGCCAGATGGAGTTAAAAGACATGACTGGCCCAACTGAGACCACAAATCAGAACAAGCAATATCCTGTTCCCGAGGCCTTTGCCCGTACTGCCCACGTAGGCAGCCGAGCGGCCTACGACAAGCTGTGCGCCCAGGCGCAAGAAAACTACGAGGGCTACTGGGCCGATCTGGCCAGGCAGTTCCTGAGCTGGCACAAACCCTTCACCAAGGCCCTGGACGAATCCAACGCCCCGTTTTTCAAGTGGTTCGAGGATGGTGAACTGAACGCGTCCTATAACTGCCTGGATCGCAACATCGAGGCGGGTCTGGGCGACAAGACCGCGATCATCTTTGAAGCCGACGATGGCCAGGTCACCCCGGTGACCTACAAGGAGTTGCTGACCCGCGTCTCGAAGCTGGCCAACGCGCTGAAGGCCCAGGGCGTCAAGAAGGGTGACCGCGTCGTGCTGTATCTGCCGATGTCGGTGGAGGGCGTCGTGGCCATGCAGGCCTGTGCACGCATCGGTGCCACGCACTCGGTGGTGTTCGGCGGCTTTTCGGCCCAGAGCCTGCGGGACCGCGTGGAAGACGCGGGTGCCGTGGTCGTGATCACGGCCGATGAACAGTTGCGTGGCGGCAAGGCGCTGCCCCTCAAGGCCATCGTGGACGAAGCCCTCACACTGGGCGGCTGCGACAGCGTGCGCCAGGTCATTGTCTGGCAACGCACGGGCGGCAAGGTGCCCATGGTGGCTGGCCGCGACGTGTACCTGCACGACGTGGTGGCGGCGCAATCCGAGGTGTGCCCACCCGAATGGGTCTCGGCAGAGCACCCGCTGTTCCTGCTCTACACATCCGGTTCAACTGGCAAGCCCAAGGGCGTTCAGCACAGCACCGGGGGCTACCTGCTGCACGCAGCCGTGACCACCAAATGGACGTTTGACCTCAAGCCCGACGACGTGTTCTGGTGTACGGCCGACATCGGCTGGGTCACCGGCCACACTTATGTGGCCTATGGCCCGCTGGCCGTCGGTGGCACGCAGGTCGTGTTCGAGGGCGTGCCCACCTACCCGGATGCGGCCCGCTTCTGGCGCATGATCGAGGCGCACAAGGTTTCGATCTTCTACACCGCGCCCACGGCCATTCGTGCCCTGATCAAGGCGGCCGAGTCCAACGACGCCGTGCACCCGCGCAACTTCAACCTGAGCAGCCTGCGCCTGCTGGGCACGGTGGGCGAGCCCATCAACCCGGCTGCCTGGGAGTGGTACCACCGCGAAATCGGTGGTGGCCGTTGCCCCATCGTCGACACCTTCTGGCAGACCGAAACCGGTGGCCACATGATCACGCCTTTGCCGGGCGCGCATGCCCTCACACCGGGCTCCTGCTCCTTGCCTTTCCCCGGCATTGACGCGGCCG
Source organism: Aquabacterium sp. (assembly GCF_016195855.1). GTDB lineage: Bacteria > Pseudomonadota > Gammaproteobacteria > Burkholderiales > Burkholderiaceae_C > Aquabacterium. The sequence continues at coordinate 17,860 of NZ_JACPYU010000003.1, read as the reverse complement.
TGGTGGATGAAACCGGCAAGGAAGTGCCATGGGGGCAGGGCGGCGTGCTCGTGGTGCGCAAGCCCTGGCCATCGATGATCCGCAACATCTGGGGTGATTCAGGGCGCTTCAAGAAGAGCTACTACCCGGCAGATTTCCAGGGCAAGTACTACCTGGCAGGTGACGGCGCCATCCGCGACGAGCACACGGGCTACTTCACCATCACCGGCCGCATCGACGACGTGCTGAACGTGTCGGGCCACCGCATGGGCACGATGGAGATCGAATCGGCGCTGGTGTCGCACCCCCTGGTGGCCGAGGCTGCCGTGGTGGGCCGCCCTGACGACCTGACCGGCGAAGCCATCTGCGCCTTCGTGGTGCTCAAGCGCCCACGCCCCACTGGCGAAGAGGCCAAGCAACTGGCCAATGAGCTGCGCAACCACGTGGGCCATGAGATCGGCCCGATTGCCAAGCCCAAGGACATCCGCTTCGGCGACAACCTGCCCAAGACCCGCTCCGGCAAGATCATGCGTCGCCTGCTGCGCGTGGTGGCCAAGGGCGAGCCTGTCACGCAGGACACCAGCACGCTGGAAAACCCGGCGATTCTCGATCAGCTGTCGCAGAGTAATTGAAAACTTTGGTTTTCAGATATTCGAATGAGCGTGAAACCCGATGTCGAAAGCCATCGGGTTTTTTGTGCTGGTGAAAACCCCATGTTGGAATATGTGCAATTTCACCGGCTTCTAAGCATTCACCCTCATTACATTTATTAACGACCCCCCCTAGATTGAGGGGTGAGTGCGCCACAAGCGTGCTTACTTCTGTAATGACGAGGAGCTCTACACCATGGCAAGCAACGTTTCCAGTGCACCTATGACGGCTGAGGAGAAGAAGGTTATCTTCGCCTCCAGCCTAGGCACGGTTTTCGAGTGGTACGACTTTTACCTGTACGGTTCTTTGGCGGCCATCATCGCCAAACAGTTTTTTGCCGGGCTTGACCCCACCTCGGCGTTCATCTTTGCGTTGCTGGCCTTCGCGGCCGGTTTCATCGTGCGCCCCTTCGGTGCCCTGGTGTTCGGTCGCCTGGGTGACATGATCGGCCGCAAATACACCTTCCTGGTCACCATCCTGATCATGGGTATGTCCACGTTCATCGTGGGCGTGCTGCCCAACTACAACGCCATCGGTGCTGCGGCCCCCGTGATCCTGATCGTGCTGCGCCTGCTGCAAGGTCTGGCACTGGGCGGCGAGTACGGTGGTGCTGCCACCTATGTGGCCGAGCACGCGCCGCACGGTCGTCGCGGCGCCTACACCGCCTGGATCCAGACCACGGCCACGATGGGCCTGTTCCTGTCCTTGCTGGTGATCCTGGGTGTGCGCACGGCCATCGGTGAAGAAGCCTTCGCCGACTGGGGCTGGCGCATTCCGTTCATCGTGTCGATTGCACTGCTGGGTGTCAGCGTGTGGATCCGCATGAGCATGAACGAAAGCCCGGCCTTCAAGAAGATGAAGGAAGAGGGCAAGACCTCCAAGGCACCGCTGACCGAGTCCTTTGGTCAGTGGGGCAACCTGAAGATCGTGATCCTGGCCCTGGTTGGTCTGGTCGCGGGTCAGGCCGTGGTTTGGTACACCGGGCAGTTCTATGCCTTGTTCTTCCTGACGCAGGCGCTGAAGGTGGACGGTGCGACCGCCAACATCCTGGTGGCCCTGGGGCTGCTGATTGGCACGCCCTTCTTCGTGGTGTTTGGTTCGCTGTCCGACAAGATCGGCCGCAAGCCCATCATCCTGGGTGGTTGCCTGATCGCTGCGGTGACCTACTTCCCCTTGTTCAAGGCCCTGACCGAAGCCGCCAACCCCGATCTGGCTCGTGCCCAGGCCACCGCCCCGGTGACCCTGGTGGCCGACCAGAACGAGTGCTCCTTCCAGTTCAACCCGACAGGTACCGCCAAGTTCACCAGCTCTTGCGACGTGGCCAAGCAACTGCTGGCCAGCAGCTCGGTGAACTACGAGAACGTGGCGGGTGCCGCGGGCTCTGTGGCGATCGTGAAGGTGGGTGACACGGTGATCAACAGCTTCTCGCCCACGAAGGTGAGCGAGGCTGATGTGCCCGCTGCCAAGGAGATCGCCACCAAGGCCAAGGAGTCGGCGCTCAAGAAGGTGGATGACATGAAGGCCGCTGGTGTCTCAGGCAAGGAGGCACAAGACAAGCTCAAGGATGCCGAGAAGGCTTTGAAGGAAGCAGGCGCGACCCTGGCTGCTTTCGACAAGGACGGCAAGGCCGCCGCGGCCAAAGTCATCGAAGCGCAGTTCAAGAAGTCGGTTGGCGCCGCTTTGAAGACGGCGGGTTATCCAGCCAAGGCTGATCCAGCCAAGCTGAACAAGCCCGTGATCGTGGCCATCCTGACGCTGCTGGTCATCTACGTGACCATGGTGTACGGCCCGATTGCCGCCATGTTGGTGGAAATGTTCCCGACCCGCATCCGCTACACCTCGATGAGCTTGCCGTACCACATCGGTAACGGCTGGTTCGGTGGCTTGCTGCCGACCACGGCCTTCGCGATCGTGGCCCAGACGGGCAACATCTACAACGGCTTGTGGTATCCGGTCATCATCGCCAGCATCACCTTCGTGATCGGCCTGCTGTTCGTGCGTGAGACCAAGGACGTCGACATCTACGCAGGCGATTGATGTGCTGATCTGTACCAGGCTGGTCGATGCCACAAGCGTCGGCCAGCCCTGAAAAACAAAGCCCCGCGTACAGCGGGGCTTTTTTCATGGGCGAGGGACCGCCGGGGCTTACTTCAGCGACAGGATCCAGCTCACCAGTTGCTTGGCTTCGGCTTCATTGACCTGGGGATTGGCCGGCATGGGCACTTCACCCCATGCACCCTTGCCGCCCTTGATGACCTTCTCGGCCAGCTTGGCCTCGATGCCCTTCTGGCCCTTGTACTTCTTGGCCACGTCCTTGTAGGCCGGGCCAACGACCTTGTTGTCCACGCTGTGGCAAGCCAGGCAGGCCTTTTTCTGTGCCAGCTCCATATTGGCCATGGCAGGGGCGCCAACGGCGGCCAGTGTGGCGGCAAGCATCAGGGAGGGCAGGATTTTCATGGGGGTCCTTCCGCAGAGGGTGAATTACAGTTGAGGGTGTTTTATAAACGTTCTGGCAGGGCGCGCGTTGACAGGCGTGTCTTTTTTGTCTCAGCGTGCATTTCATAGGGCAGCAATCATGTGGTTTGTCGCAATTGGCGTTGTGTTGCTGGTCCTGAACCTGGCTGGCATTGGTCCCGTCGGGGCCTGGACCTGGAAGGACGACTGGTGGATCATGCTGCTGCCGTTCGGGCTGGCCGTCGCCTGGTGGGCCTGGTCGGACTGGTCTGGCATGACCCAACGCAAGGCCATGCAGAAGATCGACGACAAGCGCGAGGCACGTCGCCAGAAGTCGCTGGATGCCCTGGGTTTGCAAAGCCCCAAGAAAGGTAAGCGTTGAACGGCTGAAGTCGGGTCTTTGTCGGGGTAGGGGATAAAATCGTTCCTTTCCGAAAACAAGCCCCCCGGAGCCGTTTCATGCCTCAGTATCGTTCCCGTACCTCCACCGCCGGTCGCAATATGGCGGGTGCCCGTGCCCTGTGGCGCGCCACGGGCATGAAGGACGGTGATTTCGAGAAGCCGATCATCGCGATTGCCAACAGCTTCACCCAGTTCGTGCCCGGTCACGTGCACCTGAAGGACCTGGGGCAACTGGTCGCCCGCGAAATTGAAGCGGCAGGCGGTGTGGCCAAGGAATTCAACACCATCGCCGTGGACGACGGCATTGCCATGGGCCACGGCGGCATGCTGTATTCGCTGCCTTCGCGCGACCTGATCGCCGACAGCGTCGAGTACATGGTCAACGCCCACACCGCCGATGCGCTGGTGTGCATCTCCAACTGCGACAAGATCACCCCGGGCATGTTGATGGCGGCGTTGCGCCTGAACATCCCCGTGATCTTCGTGTCCGGTGGCCCCATGGAGGCTGGCAAGGTCAAGCTCGAAGGCAAGGTCATCTCGCTGGACCTGGTGGACGCCATGGTCAAGGCCGCCGACAAGAGCTGCTCTGATGAAGAGGTCGCCCAGGTCGAGCGCTCTGCCTGCCCGACTTGCGGTTCGTGCTCTGGCATGTTCACCGCCAACTCGATGAACTGCCTGACCGAGGCGCTGGGCCTGTCTTTGCCCGGTAACGGCACCACGCTGGCCACACACGCCGACCGCGAAAAGCTGTTCCGCCAGGCTGGCCGCAGCATCGTGGCCCTGGCCAAGCGCTACTACGAGCAGGACGACGAATCCGCGCTGCCCCGCAACATCGCCAACTTCAAGGCCTTTGAGAACGCCGTCAGCCTGGACGTGGCCATGGGCGGTTCGACCAACACCGTGCTGCACCTGCTGGCTGCCGCCAAGGAAGCCGGCGTGGACTTCACCATGCAGGACATCGACCGCATCTCGCGCCGCGTGCCTTGCCTGAGCAAGGTGGCACCAGCGGTGCCTGACGTGCACATCGAAGACGTGCACCGTGCGGGCGGCATCATGTCCATCCTCGGTGAGTTGGCCCGTGGCGGCCTGCTGCACACCGATGTGCCGACCGTGCACACCAAGACCATGGGTGACGCCATTGCCCAGTGGGACGTGACCGTCTCCAAGGACGAAGCCGTGCACGAGTTCTTCAAGGCCGCACCGGGCGGTGTGCCCACGCAAGTGGCCTTCTCGCAAAACAGCCGTTGGAAGGCGCTGGACCTGGACCGCGCCAAGGGCGTGATCCGCAGCAAGGAGCACGCCTTCACCGCCGACGGTGGCCTGGCCGTGCTCTACGGCAACATCGCCGAGAAGGGCTGCATCGTCAAAACCGCTGGTGTGGACGAATCCATCTGGAAGTTCACCGGCAAGGCCCGCGTGTTCGAAAGCCAGGAAGACGCCGTGGACGGCATCCTGGGCGAAGTCGTGCAGGCTGGTGACGTGGTCATCATCCGCTATGAAGGCCCCAAGGGTGGCCCAGGCATGCAGGAAATGCTGTACCCCACCTCCTACCTGAAGAGCCGCGGTCTGGGTAAGCAATGTGCGCTGCTGACTGATGGCCGCTTCTCGGGTGGCACGTCCGGCCTGTCGATTGGCCATGCTTCGCCTGAAGCAGCGCAAGGTGGCGCCATCGCGCTGGTCGAAGATGGTGACACCATCGAGATCGACATCCCCAACCGCAAGATCCACCTGGCGGTCAGCCCCGAGACCTTGGCTCAGCGCCGCGAGGCGATGGAGGCACGTGGCACCCACGCCTGGAAGCCCGTCAAGCGTGAACGTTATGTGTCGGCAGCCTTGCAGGCTTATGCCTTGCTGACCACCTCGGCGGACACCGGCGCGGTGCGTGATCTCTCGCAGATCAAACGCTGACCAGACCACCTGCATCCTGGCAGAAAGAACGAGGGGGCCGCTTGGCCCCCTTTGTTTTGCTCGGTTCGTGATGCTTGCGTATGGCTCAGCTGGCTAGAGCAGTTTGAACGCCAGCAGCGCCACCAGGGTGGGCCCCAGCGCGGCCAGCAGCAGCCCACCGGCATGGATGGCCTGGTCCTCGAATTTGCCCTTGAGGATGGAGGCGCCAGCAGGGTTCGGTGCATTGGCAATGATGGTCAGGCCGCCGCCGGTCACCGCGCCGGCCACCAGGGCGTACTTGAACTCGTCGCTCAAGCCTTGCACGAGCGAGCCCAGGTAAGTCAGCGCAGCGTTGTCGGTGATGGCCGTCAGGGCCGTGGCACCAAAGAACACGGCGTTGGCGTCCATCTTGAGCAGCAAAGGCTCCAGCCACCATTGCTGTTGCCCGCCCAGCACCACGAGCCCCGCCAGGAAGAAGGCCACCAGCAGCCCTTCACGCAGGATCAGCGGGGATTGGTAGCGCTCGTAGGCCGCCGTGAAGCCCAGGAACAGCATGAACAGGCTCAGGAACACCGCAGGGTGGTGGGCGAAGACCACGATGCCGGCCAGCAGCAGGATGTGGATGGCGGTGACCAGCAAGGTTGGCCGCACCTCGGTGGGCGGCGCCAGAGGGGGCAGGTCCTTGAGTTCCCGGCCGAACAGCAGCACCAGCCCGATCGCGTTGAGGGTCACGGCCAGCGCGGCCTTGTCGCCAAAGTTCAGGAACATGAAGGCCAGGTCCCAGCCCCAGGCGCTGGCCACCATCAGCACCGGCGGCGCGGCATAAGGCGTCAAGGTGCCACCAATGGACACGTTGACGAACAGCACGCCCAGCACGGCGTACTTCAGCTTGTTGGAGATAGGTTGGCTGTAGAGCCCATCGCGCAGCAGCAGCGCGGCCAGGGTCATGGCGGCGGGTTCGGTGATGAAGGAGCCCAGCAGCGGCACGATCGTCAGCACGACCAGCGTGAATGACCAGCCGGGTGCCAGTGGCAGCAGGCGTGCCAGCAGCCTGGTCACCCCGCCGGCTGCCTGCAGGATGGGTTTGCTGGCAGCCGCCACCATGATCGCGAACACGAACAGCGGTTCGGTGAAGTTGCGCGTGTCCAGGTAATGGGTGGCCGCTGCCTTGCCCTCGGTCATGAACATCACGACCATCATGACGAATGCCCAGAAGCCGAACACCACCTCGACCTCTCCCAGCAGATGCCACAGGCCCGCATGGGTCGGGCGTGTGTGGGCCAGGCGCTCGAAGAACTTGGTCGAGAAGGTGTGCAGCAGGGCTACCGCAAACAGGCTCGCACCAATGATCTGGATGTTGGTCGGGTTCATGTTTTGATCCTAGCAGCCCAACACATCTTCACATCGGGTGCGGTCATGTGGCTGGCCACATCGGTTATCGTTCGCGCCATGCTGATTCATCCCCAATTTGACCCTGTTGCCGTGTCGCTGGGCCCCTTGAAGGTGCACTGGTACGGCCTGACTTACCTGGTGGCCTTTGTGGGCGCCTACCTGCTGGCGACCTGGCGCGTCAAGCAGTCACCTTTTGCCGAACGCGGCTGGACGCGGCAGCACGTGGAGGACCTGTTGTTCTTCTCGATGTTGGGTGTGGTGCTGGGTGGGCGGCTGGGGTATGTGCTGTTCTACAAGCCTTCGCACTATCTGGCCCACCCCGCAGAGATCTTCGCGGTCTGGCAGGGCGGCATGGCCTTCCATGGGGGCTTGTTGGGTGTGATCACCGCCATGGCTGTGTTCGCAAAGCGCCAAGGCCGACATTTTTTCGAGGTGGCCGACATGGTGGCGCCCTGTGTGCCCCTTGGTCTGGCGGCCGGGCGCATCGGCAATTTCATCAATGGCGAGTTGTGGGGCAGGGCGGCTGACCCGAGCCTGCCCTGGGCCATGGTGTTTCCGGAATCCGGCAGCGATTTGCCGCGCCACCCCTCCCAGCTCTACCAGTTCGGGCTGGAGGGGGTGCTGTTTTTCGTGCTGCTGTGGGTGTACGCCCGCAAGCCGCGCCAGCAGGGGGCGGTGTCCGGCATGTTCCTGTTGGGCTATGGCACCTTCCGCTTCATCGCCGAGTACTTCCGTGAACCGGACAGCTTCCTGGGCCTGCTCGCACTGAACATGAGCATGGGCCAATGGCTGTGCGTGCCCATGATCGTCCTGGGGGCCCTGTTCTGGGGCATGGCAAAAAAAGACGCCTTCCAGTCCTGAGACTGGAAGGCGTTAAGAGGTCGGTGGAGTTTTCGCGGACCCACTGACCCCCGCTGAGGAAGACCGCCCGGCTCTGGCGAATCGAGCGGTCATGGATCCTTATGCAAGGGGTGTGCCAGCGTGCTGAATCGACCTCTGTTTGCTCCTCGGTTTCTCCGTACGGTCTGTTTGGCCTGATCAGGCGGCTTTCTTGTCTGCCACGCCATGGCGTGTGTAGAGGAAGTCCAGCACGGCCTTGCGGCAATGGATGTAGGTCGAGTCCTCGGCCAGCTCGACGCGGTTGCGGGGGCGAGCCAGCGGTACGTCCAGCACTTCACCAATCGTGGCGGCCGGCCCATTGGTCATCATGACGATGCGGTCTGACAGCAGCACCGCCTCGTCCACATCGTGGGTCACCATGACCACGGTCGACTTGGTGCGCGCCACGATCTTGAGCAGCTCGTCCTGCAGGTGGGCGCGGGTCAGGGCGTCCAGGGCGCCAAAAGGCTCGTCCAGCAGCAGCACCTTGGGTTCCATGGCCAGGGCGCGGGCGATGCCCACACGCTGCTTCATGCCGCCCGAGATCTCGTTGGGGCGCTTGTGCGTGGCGTGGGACATGTTGACCAGCTCCAGTGCATCTTCCGTGCGCTTCTTGAGTTGCTCCTTGCTCTCTTTGGCGCCGAACACACGCTCCACGGCCAGGTAGACGTTCTGGAAGCAGGTCAGCCAGGGCAGCAGCGAGTGGTTCTGGAACACCATGGCGCGCTCGGGGCCGGGGCCGGCGATTTCGCGCTGGTCGCAGATCAGGCCGCCGCTGGTGGGCATGAGCAGGCCGGCGATCAGGTTGAGCAAGGTCGACTTGCCGCAGCCCGAGTGGCCGATCAGGGCAATGAACTCACCCTTTTCGATGCCCAGGTTGATGTCGCGCAGGGCGTGGAACTGGCCCTTCTTGGTGCTGAACACCATTTCGGCCTGGCTGATGTCGATGAAGTGGGACATGAGTGACTCCTTGGATGGCGGTGGATGGGGCGCGGGGCTTATTCGAAGCTGAAGCGCTTGGCGACAGCAACCAGGGCGTTTTCAAGCAGCAGGCCGACGATGCCGATCACGAAGATGGCGATCAGGATGTGGTGCACGTTCAGGTTGTTCCACTCGTCCCAGACCCAGAAGCCGATGCCAACGCCGCCGGTCAGCATTTCAGCCGCCACGATCACCAGCCATGCGGTGCCCACCGACAGGCGCACACCCGTCAGCATGTAAGGCAGCACGGAGGGAAAGAGGATCTTGGTGACGATCTTCCACTCGCTCAGGTTGAGCACCTTGGCCACGTTGAGGTAGTCCTCGGGCACGCGCTGCACGCCCACGGCGGTGTTGATGATCATCGGCCAGATCGAGCAGATGAAGATCGTCCAGATGGCAGCCGGGTCAGCCGACTTGAACACCAGCAAGCCGATGGGCAGCCAGGCCAGCGGCGAGACCGGGCGCAGCAGGCTGATCAGCGGGTTGAGCATGGCGCTGGCGATCTTGGAGCGGCCAATCAGGAAGCCCAGCGGGATGCCGACCACCGCAGCCAGGCCAAAACCCATGGCCACGCGCTTGAGCGAGAACAGGATGTTCCAGCCGATGCCCTGGTCGTTGGGGCCATTGCTGTAGAAAGGGTCCGAGAACAGCTTGACGGCCTCTTGCCAGGTCGCCAGTGGCGTCGGGAAGTTACCGCCCTTCATGGTGAGCAAGGCCCAGATGGCCACCAGCAAGGCGATGCCGGCCAAGGGGGCAAGGGCTGTCAAGGCCAGTCCGGCCCAATCAACAGGGGCCTTGGGTGGGGTGGCGGGCTTGGTGCTGGCAGAGGTGGGGGTGGCGCCAGCGGGCGCGGCGATGGAAGTCATGGGATTGGATGTGGGCTTGCCGGATGCCTTGTCTGCGCGCAAGGCGTCGCTGGCATCCGAGGGGCTGTGAAAGACGGCGCTGACCATGAGGAACTCCTTCAATGGGCCTGTGAGGTGTGAGCGAAGCGCAGGGGCCTGCCCGATTCGATGTCTGCAAAAAGGTGACCAGCCGGGGCCATCCATTCAAGTGGATGACCTTGGGGTGCCTTCGAGGGCGCCCCGGCAGGGTCGGGTCTCAGCGGGACTCAGTTGGTTTTTTGGCGAAACTCAAAAAACTCAGACAGGGAATCGGGCAGGTTGCACAAACCTGTGGATCAAGGTCAGGCCTTGATCTTGAAGCTGTCGGCGTACTTCTTCGGGTCCTTTCCGTCCCAAACGGTGCCGTCGATCAGCTTGCTGGTGCGAATCACATCCTTTGGCAAGGCCACGCCCATGGCGCTGGCTGCCTGCTTGTACAAATCAACCTTGTTGACCTGCTTGGCAATCGCCAGATAGTCCGGGTGGTCTTTCAGCAAACCCCAGCGCTTGTGCTGGGTCAGGAACCACATGCCATCGCTCAAGTACGGGAAGTTGACCTTGCCGTCGTTGAAGAACTTCATGTGGTTGGGGTCGTCCCAGGTCTTGCCCAGGCCGTTCTGGTAGCGACCCAGAATCCGTTGGTTGATGGCTTCCACGCCGGTGTTCACATAGGACTTGGCGGCGATGGTTTCAGCCATCTTCAGCTTGTTCTGCAAGCCGGCATCGATCCACTTGCTGGCTTCGAGCACGGCCATGATCACGGCGCGTGCCGTGTTGGGGTACTTCTTGACGAACTCGTCGGTGGTGCCCAGCACCTTCTCGGGGTGGTCTTGCCAGATGTCCTGTGTGGTGGCGCCGGTGATGCCGATGCCGTCCACGATGGCACGGTGGCCCCAGGGCTCACCCACGCAGTAGCCGTCCATGTTGCCCACACGCATGTTGGCGACCATTTGCGGTGGCGGCACGGTGATGACCTTGGCATCCTTCATCGGGTTGATGCCATAAGAGGCCAGCCAGTAATACAGCCACATGGCGTGCGTGCCGGTGGGGAAGGTTTGTGCAAAGGTGTATTCGCGCTTTTCCTTGCCCATCAAGGTGGCCAGCGAAGCGCCATCTACCGCGCCGGCATCAGCCAGCTTCTTGGACAGCGTGATGGCCTGACCGTTGTGGTTCAGGTTCATCAGCACGGCCATGTCCTTCTTGGGGCCACCGATGCCGAGCTGCACGCCATAGATCAGGCCGTACAGCACGTGCGCCATGTGCAGGTCGCCATTCACCAGTTTGTCTCGCACACCGGCCCAGGAGGCTTCTTTGGACGGGATGATCTTGATCCCGTACTTCTTGTCGAAGCCCAATACCGAGGCCATCACGATGGAGGCGCAGTCGGTCAGGGGGATGAAACCAATCTTGACTTCCTCCAGCTCAGGCTTGTCGGAGCCAGCGGCCCAGACAGCGGATTGGAGACCAGGTACAGCCCCGACGGCACTGGCGGCGGCTGCGGTTTTCAAGATGGTGCGGCGGGTCATTTTCAGATCCTGCGAGTTCATGGTGCAAAGCTTTCCTGTTTGAAAAACAAAAAAGGTGTCGTCGCAGCAGGCCTCCATCACAGGGACGGATGCACGCTTCGATGACACCTTTGTCGGAAGCTCGGGGCCCGTCATTGAGCACCCAAGGCACGCAAAGTCGCCGTTGACTTTGCTTGACTCAGTTAATGCAAACGGTGTGCCAGGTGTTTTGCCCGCTTTGCAGGGCACGTTTGGGCGGTCTTGGCGCGATCTTGGGGCGCATCAGCCCAGCATGGGGCGAGTGCGTGCACATGTCACGCGCATGGCGCACCGCAAGTCAGCCGGGCAGGTCAGCCGGGTAGCTCAGCCCAGCAAGTCGGCCGCATCGATCAGGCGCTGGGCCACGTCGGCCAGCTTGATGCCTTTGTCCATGGCCGCTTTGCGCAAGCGCGCATAGGCTTCTTGTTCAGACAGGCCTTGGCGGGTCATGAGCAGGCCCTTGGCGCGGTCGATCACCTTGCGCTCCTCAAGCTGGTTGCGTGCGTCAGCCAGCTCGCTGCGCAGCTTCTCTTCGTGCTCGAAGCGGGCCATGGCCACGTCCAGCACCGGCTTGATGTGTTCTGCCGGTGTGCCTGCCACCACATACGCCGACACGCCTGCGGCAATGGCCTTGCGCACATAGCTGGTGTCTTCATCGTCCGTGAACATCACGATGGGCCGGCGCTCATCACGGGTGGCCATCACCACGTGTTCCAGGATGTCGCGCCCTTGTGATTCGGCATCCACCACGACCATGTCGGGCTGGATCTCGGCCAGGCGATCAGGCAGGAAGCGGTCACCGGGCAGGGTGGCGACCACGTTGTAGCCGGCCTCCAGCAGCGCAATACGCAGGATGCGCGTGCGCTCGACCTCGGCCACCTCATCGTCATCGGGTTCGATGGACAAGGTGACGGGCAGGACGATGACGACGCGTAGCTGCTGCGCTGGAAGACTCATGGGCGCGATCATGCAACAAACAAGCCCACGCGCGACGACCATGGCACCGATGTTGGTGGGGATCTACACTCGCGGGATGGCTGAAACATTGATCCTGGGTATCGAATCTTCATGTGATGAAACGGGGCTGGCGCTGGTGGCGTTGCCCGAAAGCGGCGCACCCAGGCTGCTGTCTCATGCCCTGCACAGTCAGATCGACATGCACCAGGCCTATGGTGGCGTGGTGCCCGAGCTGGCCTCGCGCGATCACATCCGGCGCGTGGTGCCGCTGGCTCGCCAGGTCTTGAGCGAGTCGAGCCTCAAGATGGCTGATGTGGACGTGGTGGCCTATACAAAAGGCCCCGGTCTGGCGGGTGCCTTGCTGGTCGGTGCGGGGGTGGCCTGTGCCTTGGGTGCGGCCTTGGCCAAGCCTTTGTTGGGTGTGCACCACCTGGAGGGGCATTTGTTGTCACCCTTCCTGTCTGCCGACCCGCCCGAGTTTCCCTTCGTGGCCTTGCTGGTGTCGGGTGGTCACACGCAGTTGATGCGGGTCGATGGGGTGGGGCGTTACGAGCTGCTGGGCGAAACGGTGGACGACGCCGCCGGAGAGGCCTTCGACAAGTCGGCCAAGTTGATGGGCCTGCCTTATCCGGGCGGCCCGCATCTGGCCAAGCTGGCGGCGCTGGGGCGCGCGGATGCCTTCGAGCTGCCTCGGCCCATGCTGCACTCGGGCAACCTGGATTTTTCCTTCGCCGGCCTGAAAACCGCGGTGCGCACGCATTTGGTGCGTCTGGGGTGGCTGGATCAGGCTGACAAGCTGGTCGCACCCGAGAACCAGGCTGTGCTCGCTGATCTGGCTGCGTCCACGCAGGCGGCCATTGTGGAGGTGCTGGTCAAGAAGTCGCTGGCCGCACTGAAGTCCACCGGCTTGAGGCGTGTGGTGGTGGCTGGTGGCGTGGGGGCCAACAAATTGCTGCGCGAGCAACTGAATCACGCCTGCGCCCGGCGGGGCATCCGTGTTCACTATCCGGAATTGCACCTGTGCACGGACAACGGCGCCATGATTGCCCTGGCCGCGGCCATGCGCTTGCAGGCGGGCCTGGCCACGCTCAGCGCCGAGCCAGCGTTTGACGTCAAGCCGCGCTGGGACCTGGCCACCCTCTGAGGTTTTTTGCTATACTTTGCGGCTTGCTGCCTTTCAGCCCCAGGTTGAGGGTGGCAATTTCGCACGACCCGGGTTGGTTTCACCTGGCGTCGCAAGTTCAACGCAGAAACCGCTGGTGCCTGGCTTATTGATCAGTCTGCGCCGTCGGCCTGCATCTGTTTTTCAGGAAACACCATGTCCGTCGCAGACATCAATACCGCAGCCATCGTCAAAGACAACGCCCGTGGCGCCAATGACACCGGCTCTCCCGAAGTGCAAGTGGCCCTGCTGACCGCTCGCATCAACGAACTGACCCCCCACTTCAAGGCCAACAAGAAGGACCACCACGGTCGTCGCGGCCTGCTGCGCATGGTCAGCCGTCGTCGCAAGCTGTTGGACTACCTGAAGGACAAGGACTTCAGCCGCTACTCTGCCCTGATCGCCAAGCTGGGCCTGCGTAAGTAAGCACCGCATGACGACAAAAAGCCTGTCTGGTCTCCCCCAGCACAGGCTTTTTGTTTTTTGACGCCAGACACTCGACCAGCGAACGCTGTGTCATTCCAACGGGGTTGAGCCCTGCAATCCCGCTGGAATGGCATCGCGACTGAGTGACGGCATAACCAAAGGTGCCCTCGGGCACCCGACATAAAACGGAGATCACTTCCATGACCATGTTCAACAAAGTCACCAAGACCTTCCAATGGGGCAACCACACCGTCACGATGGAAACGGGTGAAATCGCCCGTCAAGCCACCGGCGCCGTGCTGGTCGACATCGAAGGCACCGTCGTGCTGGCCACCGTGGTGTGCGCCAAGACCGCCAAGCCTGGCCAGGACTTCTTCCCCCTGACGGTCGATTACCTCGAAAAGACCTACGCTGCCGGCAAAATCCCTGGCAGCTTCTTCAAGCGTGAAGCCAAGCCTTCCGAGTTCGAGACCCTGACCTCGCGCCTGATCGACCGCCCGATCCGTCCCCTGTTCCCCGAAGGCTTCTACAACGAAGTGCAGCTGGTCATCCACGTGGTGTCGCTGAACCCTGAAGTGGCCTCCGACATCGCCGCCATGATCGCTTCCAGCGCTGCGCTGTCGATCTCGGGTATCCCGTTCAACGGCCCCATCGGTGCCGCACGCGTGGCCTACATCAATGGCGAGTACGTGCTGAACCCCAGCCCCTCGCAGATGGCCGAGTCCAAGATGGACCTGATCGTGGCTGGTACCGAATCCGCTGTGCTGATGGTGGAGTCCGAAGCCGACCAGCTGTCGGAAGACGTGATGCTGGGTGGTGTCGTGTTTGGTCACGAGCAAGGCAATGTGGCCATCCAGGCCATCCACGACTTCGTGCGTGATGCCGGCAAGCCCGCCTGGGACTGGCTGCCCCCCGCCAAGGACGAGGCCTTCATCGCCAAGGTCAATGCCCTGGCTGAAGAGAAGCTGCGCGCCGCTTACCAGATCCGCTCCAAGCAGGCTCGCACACACGCTTGCCGCCTGGCCTATGCCGAAGTCAAGACCGCGCTGACCGAAGACGGCATCGCGTTTGACAGCGTCAAGGTCGAAGGCCTGCTGTTCGACATCGAAGCCAAGATCGTGCGCAGCCAGATCCTGGCAGGCGAGCCCCGCATCGACGGCCGCGACACCCGCACCGTGCGCCCCATCGAGATCCGCACCGGCGTGCTGCCCCGCGTGCACGGCTCGGCCCTGTTCACCCGTGGTGAAACCCAGGCCCTGGTCGTGTCCACCCTGGGTACGGAACAAGACGCTCAGCGCATCGACGCCCTGACCGGCGACTTCCGCGACACCTTCCTGTTCCACTACAACATGCCTCCGTTCGCCACCGGCGAAACGGGCCGTGTCGGCAGCCCCAAGCGCCGCGAAATCGGCCACGGCCGTCTGGCCAAGCGCGCCCTGGTGCCGCTGCTGCCTCCCAAGGAAGAGTTCGCCTACACCCTGCGCGTGGTCTCTGAAATCACCGAATCCAACGGCTCCTCGTCGATGGCTTCCGTGTGCGGTGGCTGCCTGGCGCTGATGGATGCTGGCGTGCCCATGAAGGCGCACGTGGCTGGTATCGCCATGGGCCTGATCAAGGAGGGCAACAAGTTCGCCGTGCTGACCGACATTCTGGGCGACGAAGATCACCTGGGTGACATGGACTTCAAGGTGGCCGGTACCACGTCTGGTATCACGGCCCTGCAGATGGACATCAAGATCCAGGGCATCACCAAGGAAATCATGCAGGTCGCGCTGGCTCAGGCCAAGGAAGCCCGTCTGCACATTCTGGGCAAGATGGTGGAAGCCATGGCTGGCGCCAACACCGAAGTCTCCGAGTTCGCGCCCCGTCTGTACACGCTGAAGATCAACCCCGAGAAGATCCGTGACGTGATCGGCAAGGGCGGCGCCACCATTCGTGGCCTGTGCGAGGAAACCGGTTGCCAGATCAACATCGCTGAAGACGGTGTCATCACCGTGGCTTCGACCGATGCCGAGAAGGCCAACTTCGCCATCCAGCGCATCAACGAGATCACCGCTGAAGTCGAAATCGGCAAGACCTATGAAGGTGCCGTCACCAAGTTGTTCGACTTCGGTGCCCTGGTCAACCTGCTGCCCGGCAAGGACGGTCTGCTGCACATCAGCCAGATCGCGCACGAGCGCGTCGAGAACGTGGGCGACTATCTGAAGGAAGGCCAGATCGTCAAGGTCAAGGTTCTGGAGACCGACGAAAAGGGCCGCGTCAAGCTGTCCATGAAGGCTTTGCTGGAGCGTCCTGAGGGCATGCCTGAGCGCGAAGAGCGTGGCGATCGCGGTGACCGTGGTCCTCGTGGTGATCGCGGCGACCGCGGTGGTCGTGACCGTGGTGATCGCGGTGACCGTGGCGAGCGTCGTGACCGTGCGCCGCGCGCCGAGCAAGAGACGTCGGCTCAAGGCGGTGACGCCGAAGGCCAGGCTCAGCAGCAACAGCAGCAGTGATCCGCGCCATGAAGAAACTGGTTGTTGGCAACTGGAAGATGCACGGCAGCCGTGCATCCAATGCTGAACTGATCAAGGGTCTTCTGGCGGCTGATCTGGCCGCCACGGCGCCCAAGGCAGACGTGGCGGTTTGCCCGCCTTTCGTGTTCCTGGCGGATGTGGCCGAGGCCCTCAAGGGCTCGGCCATCGCCTTCGGTACGCAGGATCTTTCCGTGCAGGCGCAAGGCGCTTACACCGGCGAGGTCTCGGGGCCGATGGTTCGCGAATTCGGTGCGAAATACGCCATCGTGGGGCACTCGGAGCGTCGCAGCTACCACCTTGAGAGCGACCAGCTGGTCGCCGACAAGGCCAAGGCTGCGCTGGCTCACGGCCTGACACCCATCGTCTGTGTGGGTGAAACGCTGGCAGAACGCGAAGCGGGGCAGACCGAGGCAGTGGTGGCGCGTCAGATGAAGGCGGTCATCGACACCTTGGGTGCGCAGCTGGTTCAGATCGTGGTGGCGTACGAGCCTGTCTGGGCCATTGGCACAGGCAAGACCGCTTCGCCCGAGCAGGCTCAGGCTGTTCACGCTTTCCTGCGTGGCCAGCTCAAGGCGGCTCAGCCTGAGGCGGCCAAGGTGCCTTTGCTGTATGGCGGCAGCGTCAAGCCCGACAACGCGGCCGAGCTGTTTGCTCAGGCTGATATCGACGGCGGCCTGATTGGTGGCGCTGCGCTCAAGGCGGCGGATTTCGCGGCCATTGCGCGCGCGGCCTGAGGTCGTTGACTGGAAAAGGTCTAGGAGTTTTCTTTCATGCAACAAGCTTTGATGACGGTGGTGCTCTTGCTCCAGGTTGTGTCCGCGCTGACCATGATTGGTCTGGTGCTGGTTCAGCATGGCAAGGGGGCCGACATGGGTGCCTCTTTTGGTAGCGGTGCATCGGGTAGCCTGTTCGGGGCAACCGGCAGCGCCAACTTCCTGTCGCGCTCGACGGCTGTGGCCGCCGCGGTGTTCTTCTCGTCCACGTTGGCGCTGGCGTATTTTGGCAACCACCGTGCAAGCTCGGCCGATCAAGCCAGCGTGCTGGATCAGGCGGCCAGTGCCGCGGTGTCCGCTTCTGCGGCCTCTGCTGTGTCTGCGCCTGCTGCCCCAGCCTCTGGTGCCGCACTGATTCCGAACAAGTGACGAATCGGCGACAAAAATCGGTTTAGAATAAGAGGCTTCGGTGAGCAAACCTCAAGCAATCCGAAGCAACAAACGAGCGGGTCCAGTCAAAGCATTTTTGCGGGCCCTCTTGCCGACGTGGTGAAATTGGTAGACACGCTATCTTGAGGGGGTAGTGGCGAAAGCTGTGCGAGTTCGAGTCTCGCCGTCGGCACCAGAAGGAAGACAGACGATCCGTCCGCCCAGGAAGACAAGGCGACGGCAACAGAGCGCGCCGGATGTACCGCCCCAGTCGGGCAGTGCAAGGCGCGCTTTTTTTGCGACCGGTTGAGACCTGACTCGAGCCTGACGAAGAACCGACAGCCATGGACCTGCAACCCTACCTGCCCGTGATCCTGTTCATCCTCGTCGGCGTCGCCGTCGGCGTGGCGCCCCAGGTGCTGGGCTTCGTGTTCGGCCCCAACCGGCCCGACGTCGAGAAGAACAGCCCCTACGAATGCGGCTTCGAGGCCTTCGAGGATGCGCGCATGAAGTTCGACGTGCGCTACTACCTGGTCGCGATCCTGTTCATCCTGTTCGACCTGGAAATCGCCTTCCTCTTCCCGTGGGCGGTGTCGCTGCGCGA
>NZ_JACPYU010000016.1 GCF_016195855.1 Aquabacterium sp. | reverse complement strand
GAGAAGGTCAGGTTGGTGTCTTC
Source organism: Aquabacterium sp. (assembly GCF_016195855.1). Taxonomy (GTDB): domain Bacteria; phylum Pseudomonadota; class Gammaproteobacteria; order Burkholderiales; family Burkholderiaceae_C; genus Aquabacterium. Next base: position 673,396 of record NZ_JACPYU010000016.1, on the reverse strand, counting down.
GTTGGTGGTTTGCGCCGTGGGCACGCTGTTGATGGGCGCATCATTGACGGCGTTGACGGTGATGCTCACCACGTCCGTGTCGGTGAGCGTGCCGCCACTGCCGGTGTTGCCCAGGTCGGAGGTGAGGATGGTCAGCGAGGCCGAGCCGTTGTAGTTGGCAGTCGGGCTGTAGCCCATGCCGGCCAGGGCCGTGTTGATGGCGCTGACCGTGCCGGTGAAGGTCATGGTGGAGTCGGCCGTGCCGTCACCCGTGGTGAAGCTCAGGCCCGTGGTGCCTGACAGGGTCAGCGTGCCGTTGGTGACGGTGAGCGTGACCTGCACCGAACTGCTGCCCGCATCCACATCGGCGATCGACACCAGGTTGCCATTGCCCGACGAGAACACCAGCGTGGTGTCTTCGTTGACGCTTTGTGCGGCGGGCACCGTGTTGGTCGGGGCATCGTTGACAGACGTGACCGTGACCGACACATCGTTGTTGGCGCTGGCCTGCCCTTGCGAATTGGTGGCCACGAAACGCACGGTGCGCGTGCTGGTGGACGGCGCAGATGTATTGGTGTTCTGGTAGGTGATGTTCTTCACCAGCGCGGTGACGGCCGCATCGGTGGCGTTGCTGTTGAACGTGATCACCAGGCTGGCGCCAGCGCTGCCGCCCGTGTAGGTGCCGATCGTGGTGCCAGCGTAGGTCACGTTGCCACCGCTGACTCCGATCTGTCCGGCGCCGGTGCCCTGGTTGCGGATGGCCAGCACATCTTCTGCGTTGGTGCTGCCCGCGGTGAACGACACCGTGAGGTTGCCGCCGTTGTAGAGCGTCTGGTCACCCAGGTTGACCGTGGCACTGGTGCCCTGGTCGATCACCTGGGCGGACTGGTCTTCGGTGAAGGCCAGCGTGTCGCCCGACAGGTTGGCGATCACCGGCGCGTTCTGGAACCACACATAGGTGAAGTTCTCGCGGTAGTAGAAGACGGTGTTGTTGTCCAGCTCCGTGACCGCGCCCCAGGCGCTGCCATCCCAGGCCACGAAGTTCAGGTCATAGGCGTTGTCCTGCACGCCCAGCATGATGGTGTTGGAGTACGGGTCCGCATACAGCTTGCTGATGTAGGGGACGTCCGTGCCGCCTACGCTGGGCCCGGTGTTCTCGGCAGACCAGCCGCCGCCACTGGTCCATGTGCGGTAGTAGACGTTCGGGCCGGCTGACTTGCCATATACAGCCAGCAGGTCGCCCGATTGGCTCTCGAACGCGACGGCCATGGTGGCGTGGTGATCAGGCGTGTCCACGCCCGAGGTGGTTGCCAGTTGTGTCGAGCCCCAACTGCTGCCATCCCACACCGCCAGCCAGGTCTCGTTGGCGGCGTCCTTGGCTGCGATGGCAATGCGGTTGCTGCCAGGGTCGGACGCGATGGCCGTGTTGTAGAGGTCAGAGGTCGCGGTGACACCCGCAGGTGCCGTGATCGTGCCCTCGCTGCTCCAGCTGCTGCCATTCCAGGTGCGGTACTGGACGTTGGACGAGTTCGACGCCGAGTTGTCGTACACCACCATCGCCTTGCCGCTTTGCTGTTCGTAAGCGACGTTCAGCTCGAAGTACTGCTCGTTGGTGTTGGTGCCCAGCGCCTGGGCATTGCCCCAGCTGCTGCCGTTCCAGACGATGGCGTACTGGTTGTTCGAGGCCGCGCTGGTCTCCACCGCCAGCATCATCTCGTGGCTATTGGGCTTGGCGGCCAGTTTCATGTGCAACGGCTCGCCGCTGACGGGTGCGGTGATGGTGTTGATGGCCGACCAGCTGGTGCCGTTCCAGGTCGCATACGACAGGCCTGTGGTGCCGGTGTTGCCGTTGTCCCAGACCATCATGGCATCGCCGCTGATCGGGTCATAGGTGATCGCGAAGCTGTCGTAGTTCTGTGCCGAAGCGCCCGGGCTGGCGACAGGTATGGAGATGACCGATGACCACGTGCTGCCGTTCCAGATGCCCGCCAGGATCTTGCCCGATGCGTCTGCCGACCCGATGAACAGGATCTCGTTGCGCGTGGGGGCTTCCGCCGCCGTGATCATCGAGATGTCGTCGCTGAAGCTCAGGCCATCCGTGCCGATGCCGCTGAAGCCGGTTGTGCTCCAGTCCGCATAGCTTTGGTAGAAGCGGTCGTTGTTGTTCCAGATCACGCGGCCGCGCGGCGCATTGGCGGGGGCAACAGCCTGCACTGCTTTAGAGAACTCCGAAGCACCAATGAAGGAAGTCTCCACGTTGGCGATGGCGCTGACCCAGTCGCCCACGCTCACGCCGGTCACGGTCAGCGAGAAGGTGGCATCGCCCGTTCCGCTGGTCGTGGTGACCTGTGCGGCGCCCAGGTAGGTCTTGCCTTGCCCATACCCCGTCGCATCCTTGCTGGTGCTGGCGTACAGCTCGATGTAGATGGTGTCGGGGCCCTGATACCAATCGATCGATCCGGTGATGGTGGTACTGGTGCCATTGGTCACCACCGAGGTGATGACAGGGTAGTTGGTCTGGTAGTTGGGGCCACCATCACCATCGTTGTAGTCGTTGGCGGTCACGCCATCATTACCCAGGTCGACGCCAATACCGGTGTTGCTGTAGATCGAGTTGCGGTAGAACAGGTTGCCATTGCCACCGGCCACCGCGATGCCTGCGCCACCATTGCCCGCAATGATGTTGCCGTCACCCGCTGTCTTGCCGCCCACGATGGTGCCCGTGGCGCTGATGTAGATGCCAGCCTGGGTGTTGCCCAGCAAGGTGACGCCGTCCGCGCCCACGCCGATGTAGTTGCCCTTGATGACATGGGCATTGCTGGTCTCGACATCAATGCCGTAGGCCGTGTTGCCCGAGATGATGTTGCGGTAGCCGCTGCCATTGCCACCGATGGTCGAGGCCGCGCTGGTGCGCACTTCGATGCCCGACCCCGCATTGGCCAGTTTGGCCGTGCCCGCTGCGTTCAGGCCAATGATGTTGCCCAGCACGGTGACGCTGTTGTTAGACGCGTAGACGCCGCCTAGGTCATTGCCCGATATCAGGTTGCCGGCGCCAGCGCTTGTGCCGCCAATGGTGGCCGTCCCCGTGTCGTCCAGGTAGATGCCATAGCGCGTGTTGCCCAGGTCCACCGTGCCGGTCACATCGGTGCCGATGTAGTTGCCCTGGATGGTGACCGCACCGGTGGTGGTGACCCAGATGCCCTCGCGTACATGGCCCGAGATCACGTTGCCCGAACCAGAAGCCGTGCCACCAATCGTCACATTGGTGGCGGAAGTCTCGATCATGATCCCGTAGTTCGGGTTGGTGGTGCTGAACACCGATGTGCCCGCCGCGTTCAGGCCGATGTAGTTGCCCGAGATGGTCGTGCCATTGGCGCCCGTGGCCATGTAGATGTTGTAGCCACCCGGGTTGCCGGAGATCACATTGCGGTCTGCCGCCGTGGTGCCGCCAATCAACGTATTGGCGCCGTAGGTGACGATGCCGGCCGTGGCATTGCCAAAGCCGACGCCCTTGTTGCTGCCATCGGCATTGAAGCTGCCGATGAAGTTGCCCACGATGGTGTTGTTGTCCGATCCCGATTCGACGTAGATGCCGTAAGACGTGAAGTTGCGGATCACCAACCCACGGATGGTGCTGCCATCGGCTGTGTTGGTAAGGTCCAGCCCAAAGGCCGCGGCATCGTTGCCGTCCAGCACAACGGTGTGCACGCCACCGGCCACATAGCCGCTTTGCGTGGCGGCATTGATGTTGACGGCCTGCGTGATCGTGGGCAGCGCACTGGCGGCCGTGATCGTGTACTCGCCATAACTGCCGGTGGCGCCGGTGATGGCAAACGAGATGGTGTCGGTGCCGCTCGTGTTGTTGGCCGCGATGATGGCTTCCCGCAAGGAAATCTTGCCATCGCTGCCTGCGTTGACGGCATTGAGTTGTTCGGCGGTGAAGCTGCTGCCCAGCCCGCTGTCGTTGGTGTCGGCGGTCGTGGTGACCACCAGTGCCGACGACACATCGGTGACGGTCACGCTGATGGTCTGTGTATCGGTCAGGCTGCCATCGCTGGCCTGTACCGTGACCACATAGACGTTGTCGGTGTTGCTGTCAGTCGGGCTCTCGAAGTCTGGTGCACTGACAAAAGTCAGCACGCCTGTGCTGGCGTTGATGCTGAACTTGGCGCCGTCGCCACCGGCCACGATCGAATAGCTGCGCGCGGTGCCTTCCGGATCGGTGGAGGTCACCGTGGTCACGGCGGTCAGCGTCTCGGCCACGCTGATGCTGGCCGTGGCCCCGCCGCCATTGCTGGTGATGACCGGTGCATCATTCGTGGCGGTGACCGACAGCGACGACGTCGCGCTGGCCGTCTGCCCATTGGCATCGGTCAGCACGATCGTGAGGCCGCGCGCGCTTGTGTTGGGTGTGTCCGAGGTGTTGTTGTACGTGATGCTGCGCAGGACGGACTGGTAGTTGGCCGCCGTGTCCGTGCCAGAGAGCGTCAATACGCCAGCCGAATACGAGGCCGTGATGTTGGTGCCCGTGGTCGTGGCGGCCAAGGATTCGGCCGCACCATCCGGCACGGCGCCCAGCGTCACCGTCATGCCCGTGAACGAGCTGGAGCCGCCGGCGGTGATCGTGGCATCGCTGTCTGCCACCTTGACAGCCGGGCTGTTTTCGACAAAGGCGCCGCTGTAGTTGTTGCCCGCCGCACCCGAGCTGTTGTTGGCGTCCAGGTCCATCGAGGGGGGCGTAGGCGGCGTGTAGGTGATCGTCAGCTTGGGGCGATAAGCGAGCGTGCCGTTTTCTGCCGATCCCCAGGCAATCCGAGCCGAATAGCTGCCGTTGTCGGTGTACCAGCCATAGTTGGATGACGGGTTGTTGATCCAGCCCTGCACCGTCGCCACCATATTGGCATTGGAGGCGATGGTGTAGCTGCCGGTGCCGCTCTCGGTGATGCTGCCATCCGTGGTGTTGGAGGCCTCCGTGCCCAGCGAGATGCCCGATCCCATCGAGTCCCAGGTCGAGGTGTCCGACCAGGACACCAGCATGCGGTGGAAGTCGAAGGTCGGGTTGGTGAAAGTGCTGGCGGTCGTGATCTGCAGGGTCAAGGTCACGGCCGTGATGGTCGACCCCGTCGCGATCTGGTTGGCGCCCGTGCCGACCAGGTTGTCAAAGCGGATCAGGGTCTGGGCCTGTCCGCCCGTGCCGTCTTCCCCTGCCAGCAAGGTCGTGGAGGTGCTGAAGTCGGTGTTGTCTGCGATACCCATGCTGGTGTGCAGATAGGTATCGGTGGTGCCGGTATAGCTGTTGCTGCCATCCTGCAGGGTGAGGGAGGCCAGCACGTGGTTCCACTGCGGGAAGGTCGCGCTTGGCTGGAACAGGAAGGACTGGATCACGCCAGCCTGGTATTCCAGCGACCAGTCGCCGCCCAATGTGGCCGCGCCGGTCTTGTTGTCACTGGCGGCCACATCGGCACCGGTCAGCAAGGACAGGTCGTCCACGAAATGCTGGCCTGCAGCGGTCTGGGCCACGTCGCAGCCATAGATCAGGATGTCGGCGTCGGCGGTGAGGGCGCTTTGCCAGCTGCTCAAGGCCTGCAGGTGGCTGGGCAGGGTGGCTTCATTGAGCCAGGTGTTGCCCAATTGCACATTGCCGTCCGAGCCGTGGCTGATCAGGTGCAGGGCCGACACGTCATGGCGCCCCTGCAAGACCTCGGTGATCTGCGCCACACCGTCGCGGTCGGCGTTCAGCCAATGGATTTCCAGGGTGTGCGTGCCATCCTGCTGCGCCAGGATCTGCGACATGAGCGCCTGGGCGTCAGGCACCCGTGCGTCCACAAACACCAGCTCGGTGCTGCCGGTGGCGGTGCGGGCCTGGGCACCCTGTTCAGCTAGTGCGGTTTGCGCGGCGGGTGTCTGAGCTTGCGTCGGCGTCGGCGTCGCCGGTGGCAGCACCTGCTGGATCGCCCCGCTCAGGTCGGCAGCCGGTGTGGCCGTGGGGTCGACAAGCAGCGCGGTGGCGTCAGCGCTGAACAGGATGCGGGGCTCCAGCTCTTCCAGCCGGCCATCAAAGCGCGCCTCGACCGCTGCTTTGGCAGGGCGTCCGAACAAAGCGAGCAGAGACGGGGCCTTGCGCTTCATGCAGCCCTCCGGCCGTGCCCTGCACGGCGCATCGCCTCAACTGACGCGGACATGGACAAACCCCCACCCAGTACACCACGCGGTACCCCAACGTCATCATGGGGTGCACGTTCGGATATTGCGTGTTCCGTAGCGAGTTAAACGCTGTGAAAAGCGTGATGAACTCACGGCTTTTCGGTGTCGCAAGCAAGCTAAGAGAGGCTGGCAGCGGTTTTGGGGCGCTCAAGTGCCCACCTCGATCGGACGAAAACACCCCATGCCCCGCCTTGCCCCTCCCGCATGACCGCAACCCCTTCGTCCCCGCCGTCTGACGACCTGCCCGGCGCGGTGAGGGATGACCATCAGGCCTTGCGCGCTCACGGGCGCAAGCGCTTCTGGCTGGCCGTGCCGTCCTACGTGGGGGTGCTGCTGTTGTTGTGGCTGGGGGCTTATATGGGGTCCGTCAAGCCAGGGGTGGTCTACCTGCTCAGCGGCTCGATCGCGCTGGCCTTGGCTGCCATCTTCGTGGCGGTGCATTTCGGGCTGGCCGTGCACACGCAGGACCCGATGCTGGCCTTCACCCAGTCGTCCTTCAGCATCGCGATGGTGGCCATCGGTTATGCCTTGCTGGATGACCTGCGCAGCACCGCCTTGCTCTGGTTGAGCGTGATCGTGGTGTTCGACCTGTGGCGCCTGCCCAGACGACAGGCTCACCTGGCGATGGGCTTGTGCATTGTCCTGCCCATGCTGGCCACGGTGTCCAGGCACTATTGGCACCTGGTGTCGCTTGACTGGGGGCGAGAGCTGTTCACCTTGCTGATCCTGGCCGTGGTGTTGCCCGTGCTGTATCTTGTGTCGGCTCAGGCGCGCACGACGAGGGCGCGGCACACCCGGCAGAAGCAGCAGATGACCGAGACACTCGCGCACCTGCACCAGTTGTCCATCCGCGATGGCCTCACCGGGGTCTACAACCGCCGCCACATGCTCACGCTGCTGGACGACGAGGTGCGCCGAAGCAGGCGCAGTGGTCGGCCCTTCACCGTGGCCCTGCTTGACCTGGACTTCTTCAAACGGATCAATGACGAGCATGGTCATGCAACCGGGGACGCCGTGTTGCGCGCGTTTGCACAGATCGCGCGCGAGGTCTTTCCCGATAGCGCAGACATGTTCGCCCGCTGGGGCGGCGAAGAGTTCCTGTTGCTGCAGTCCGAGACCAACAAGAGCCAGGCCTGGTCCGCACTGGAGCGCCTCAGGCAGGCTTGTCACGCCCACGACTGGGCACAGTACGCGAGTGGCTTGCAGGTGAGATTCTCGGCCGGCGTTTGCGAGCACCAGCGCCAGGACAGCAGCGAGCACACCCTGGAGTTGGCCGACAAGGCGCTGTACGAGGCCAAGGCCCAGGGGCGAGACAGGGTGGTCGTGCATGGCCCTGTGCTGCAAGCTGTCGTGGCGCCCACCGGCTCACCGCCGCGCGAGCGCCGTGGGCAGGCGGGCGCGGCCAGCCTTGAGTTGAACCTGAACGAAGCGTCGCCATGGACGGCCATGGTGGCGGGCAAGCTCGATGAGCAGCCCGATCCTGAAGAAACCGACACCGCACAGGCTCCGGGCTGGCGTGCACGCCTGCTCACGCTGCTGTGGGGCAGCAACCCCAGGCTGCGTCCTGCCATGTACATGAGCATGTTCGGCATGTGTGTCTACCTGAGCTCCATTGCCGGCTTTCTGTTCTACCTGATCCCGTCGGGTGTGTTGCCCCGGGTGGCGGGCTACAGTTTTGTGGCGCACAACACGTTGGCCATCGTCGTGACCTACACCTTGTTGCGCCTGGGCCTGACGGCCCATTGGCGTGACCCCGCCTTTGTGTTGCCACAGGTGCTGTGGGGTGGGGCAGGGGTCATCATCGGCTACGGCCTGATGCCCTCAACCAGCCCCAGCACCTTGCAGATGGTGTGCGTGAGCCTGGTCTTTGGCTTTTCCAATCTCCGCCCGAAGCAGACACTCTGGGTTGGGCGCTTCTACCTGGCCATGATGCTGGCTGTGCTGGCTGCGCGAGCGTTAGGCGATGCACCTGACTTCAACGCGCGCAAGGAGAGTCTGGAAGTGGCCATGACCTGTCTGGTGCTGTGGATCCTGAGCTTGCAGGCCCACCGCTTCAGCCTCATCCGCGAGAAAGTGCGCGCCGAAAAGAAGGCGTTGCAAGAGGCGACCGAGCGCCTCAGCCAGATCATGATGCGCGACCCGCTGACCGGTTTGTTCAACCGCCAGTACATGCAGGTGCTGCTGGAGCGCGAGTGCGTGCGGCATCAACGCAGCGGCCGGTCCTTCAGTGTGGCGCTGATCGACCTGGACCACTTCAAGGCGGTCAATGACACCCATGGCCATGCCGTGGGGGATGAGGTGCTGGTGGGGTTCGCACAGGCTGCCAAGGCCCACTTGAGGGACAGCGACGTGCTGTGCCGATGGGGTGGCGAGGAGTTCCTGGTCCTGCTGGTTGGGGCCGATCCCGGCGCGAACGGCGTTCAGGCCATGGCCCGGATGCGCTCGGCGCTGGCGGGCACGCACTTGTGCCCCGAGATGCCGGACTTGCAGGTCACCTTCTCCGCTGGTGTCGCTGAACACCTGCCTGCCGAACCGATCGACCGGACCTTGCAACGTGCCGACGAGGCACTGTATGCGGCCAAGGCGGCAGGGCGGGACGCCTGCCGATTGTCCGAGCCGCCACCCCTCGCCCAAGCCAGCCTGCGTGCGCAGGCCTGAAGCTTCAGCGCGGGCCGTTCAATCCCAATGGCGACGGCGGCGCCAGCCCCGATCGTCTGATTCGTCGTCGTCATACGGATCGGGGGCCGGTGCGTAACTGACGGGTGCCACGGTGGCAGGGGCGGCCACAGCCGGTGTCAGCGTCACCTGAAGCGGAATGGATGCACCGGGCTCCTGCGCCATTTGCGTGCTGAAACGCTGGCCCGCGTACTCATAGACCACGCTGTAGGCCACCACACGGTTTTCGTAAGCAGACTGCTGTTCACAACGGCGCACGGTGCTGGCGCTGCCCGGCCGCCCGTCGTTCTCCACATGGTTGCCCACGATGGCGCCGCCAAAGATGCCCAGCCCCGTGGTCAAGGCACGGCCAGAGCCTTTGCCGATCGCATTGCCCATGGCGCCGCCCGCGATGGCGCCCATCAGGGCCCCGGCACCAGACGAGCGTGGCGGCTCCTGGCGCAATTCGTCGTAACAGACCTGTCGGGGCACGGGCACCTGGCCAATCACCGGCGTGGCCGACACGACCTTGGCCTGCACGGTCAGCGAGGTGGTGCTGGGGCTGCCCACCATGTCGCCCACACGCGGGCCGGCGCTGGCAGCGGTCGCCACCAGCAGGGAGCCCATGGCCAGGGCACTGGTGCGGTGGGTGAGCGGGAATCGGGTGTGCATGGTGATCTCCTGGTGACCTGGGCGCACCAGATGGCACGCCTGCAGACTCAACGACCCGGCACCGGGATGGGTCGACCACTGACGCGTGAAGTTTGCGTAAAGACGCCTCAAACCGGCGTAAACCTGCCGGGCAGCCGCAGGCACAGCCTCAGAGCGTAAAATGCCCGGTTTCGTCTCTATCCACCGATTCGACCATGTCCAAAACTGCCAAGCCAGCCCGCGCCGCCAAGCCGGCCAAGGTTTCCAAGGCCGCTGCAACCGCAACTGCGCCTGCTGCCGCTCCCGTGGCTGCCACCAAGGCATCTGCTGCCGGCACTCAGAAAGTCAAGAAAGTTGTCCTGGCCTACTCCGGCGGTCTGGACACGTCCATCATCCTGAAGTGGCTGCAGGACGAATACCACTGCGAAGTGGTCACCTTCACGGCTGACATCGGCCAGGGCGAAGAAATCGAGCCCGCACGCGCCAAGGCCCTGAAGATGGGCATCAAGCCCGAGAACATCTTCATCGAAGACCTGCGCGAAGAGTTCGTGCGCGACTTCGTGTTCCCCATGTTCCGCGCCAATGCGCTGTACGAAGGCGAATACCTGCTGGGCACCTCCATCGCCCGCCCCCTGATCGCCAAGCGCCTGATCGAGATCGCCAAGAAGACCAAGGGTGATGCCATCTCCCACGGCGCCACCGGCAAGGGCAACGACCAGGTTCGTTTCGAGCTGGGTGCCTATGCACTGCTGCCCGGCGTCAAGGTGATCGCACCGTGGCGTGAGTGGGACTTGCTGAGCCGCGAGAAGCTGCTGGCCTACGCCGACAAGCACGGCATCCCCGTGGACTTCAAGAAGCGCAAGGGCGGCGCCCCTTACTCGATGGACGCCAACCTGCTGCACATCAGCTACGAAGGCGGCGTGCTGGAAGACCCGAACTTCGAACCCGAAGCCAATATGTGGCGCCTGACGGTGTCGCCCGAGAAGGCGCCCAACAAGCCGCAAATCATCGAGCTGACCTACGCCAAGGGTGACGTGGTCGCCATCGACGGCGTGAAGATGTCGCCCGCCACCGTGCTGACCAAGCTGAACGAAATCGGCGGCAAGCATGGCATCGGCCGTCTGGACAAGGTCGAGAACCGCTACGTTGGCATGAAGAGCCGCGGCTGCTACGAAACCCCTGGCGGCACCATCTTGCTGAGCGGCCACCGCGCCATCGAATCCATCACCCTGGACCGCGAAGTCCTGGCGCTGAAGGATGACCTGATGCCGCGTTACGCCCGCATGATCTACAACGGCTACTGGTTCAGCCCCGAGCGCGAACTGCTGCAAGGCCTGATCGACAAGAGCCAGGAAACCGTCAACGGCACCGTCAAGCTCAAGCTGTACAAGGGCACCATCCTGGTCGTGGGCCGCGAGTCCAAGACCGACAGCCTGTTCGACGCCAAGATTTCGACCTTCGACGATGACGGCGGCGCCTACAATCAGGCTGATGCGGCTGGTTTCATCAAGCTCAACGCCCTGCGCTTGCGCATTGGTGCCAATGTGAAGGCGGCGCGTGCTGCTGCTGCCAAGCCTGCCGCCAAAAAGGCTGCCAAGAAGCCTGTGGCCAAAAAGCCGGCAGCCAAGAAGGCCGCTGCCAAGTAAGCATGTCTGACAGGCCGGGGCGCGAGCCTCGGCCTTCTACGTTTTTGGAGACCCTCTCATGACCACCACCACTCTGGCCGGCACCGTTGCCACACAAGCCAATGTGTACTTCGACGGCAAGTGCGTCTCGCACACCGTGACCCTGGCTGACGGCGTTCGCAAGTCCGTTGGCGTGATCCTGCCTGCAGCCTTGACCTTCAACACCGGCGCGCCCGAGATCATGGAAACCGTGGCGGGCCGCTGCAGCATCAAGCTCAAGGGCGAGACCGAATGGAAGAGCTACGGCCCGGGCGAAAGCTACAACGTGCCTGGCAACTCCTCGTTCGAGATCAAGGTGGAAGGCGAGCCTTACCACTACATCTGCCACTTCGGTTGAAGCGCCAGGCAAAAGAAAAGGCCGCACACCCGTGCGGCCTTTTGTCTTTGGGGCGTCCAGCACCTCAGGCCGGGGCTGGTCCGGTCAGAACTTGGGCTCCGGCATGTCGTCTGCCGTCATGGGCTTGCAGCTCATGGCGATGGTGCCCAGCGAGTCGTCATTGAAGTCCAGCAACTCGCCTTCGAGCTCGGCCGTCTGGCGGTCCACCGACAGGCGGATGGTGGCCAGGCGCTTGAGGTTGGGCTGCCACACCACCCATTGGCCGTGCACCCAGTCGTTGTAGTAATGGGTGCCTGGCTGCGGCAGCTTGTAGACCATGGAATAGACCATGGGCGAGGCCTTGTACTTCAGGCGTTCACCCACGGGCAGCACATTGGAGCGCTGGATCAAGGCGGTCTCGTTGCTGTCCCGCATGGCGAGATCCAGCGTGGCGGCCTTGCCCTTGCCATTGGCACTGAGCTTGCCCGAGCAGTTCAGGAACAGGTTGAACTCGGCGGCGCCAGCCTGCGCCGCCGCGCACAGGGCCAGCGCGGCCACAGCCAGGTGAGCGAGACGGCGCATCACGGTCATCCTCGCCACCTTACTTCTTCTTGGTCGTGGGCTTGGTGGCGGGCTTGGCGTCAAGCTCCTTGGACGCGGCCGTGTCACCACCTTGAACACCCAGGCGGCCACCGGTACCCAGGCCGCCCTTGACCGTCTGCGCCTTGTAGCGGCGCAGGGCCTTGACCATCTGGTTGTACGAGTCGGCAAAGGCCGCCACGATCACCTTGCCTTGCGGGGTCTTGGCATAACCACCACCGCCACCAAAGCCGCCGCCGCCAAAGGCCGCACCGAACATGCCGAAGTCGAAGTTCTTGGCCGTGCCTTCGGCCGCCGCAATCTGCACGCCCGAACGGTTGTCGATCAGCAGCAGGGTGGTGGAAGCCTCATTGCGGCCCACGCTGCCCGCGATGGCGCCCAGCATGCCCAGCGCCCCGCCGCCACCGAAGGCGCTGCCGCCACCGGTCTTGCCCGAGAACTGGATGGCAGGGCTCATGGTGTAGTCAGCCGCGACCATCTGCCCCTTCTGGAAGTTGCTGCCGGCACGGCTTTCTTCGCCGCGGGCGAACTCACGCTCGCGCATCATGTTGTTGAGGCTCTTGCCGCGCTCGACGATCACGAAGCAGTTGCTTTGCTGGATCATCAGGCGCAGCACGGGCACGGTCGAGCCCAGCTGGTGGTCGCGCAACTGGTAATACCAGGGGGCGTTCGTGTCTTCCTCGATGGCCAGGGTGCCCAGGGTTTCCGGGCAGTTTTCCAGCTGGGAATTCTGGCCATCGGCGCTTTCGCCACCGGCCGCACCGCTGACCACGCCTTTGTTGTCGCCCAGCGTGGGCGCCGTCGAGGCACAGCCTGCGAGCAGGGCCGAAACGACCGCTGCGCTCAGCAGGGAGATGGACCAGCGCGACACGGCGCGCACGTGGGTAGCAGAACGCATGGGCAGACCTCCGAAATTCGATGGCCGCAGTATAGGTCGCACGTCGGTTTTCGCCTCTCCCTAGCAAGGGTGGTTTGTTGCTGGGCGGTGAAGTCGTGTGAAGTCGGGTTGCGCGGCCACACGGCGCCGGGGCATCTCGCTATCCTGCCCTGCAATTTGGCTCTGGATGAGGTTGGGGACGCCGTGATTGCCTGTTTGCTGGTTGAAGATGACGTCGAGATTCGCACGCTGCTGGAGGGCTACCTGGGCGGCTACGGCATGGAAGTGACGGCCGTGGGCACGGCCCAGGCCATGCGCGCGGCGCTCAAGACACGCAGCTTCGATGTCATGCTGCTGGACCTGATGCTGCCCGATGGGCAGGGGCTGAACATCTGCCGTGAGATCCGTGGCAGCAGCGTCATCCCCATCATCATGCTCACGGCGCAGGGTGACCCCGTCAGCCGCGTCATCGGGCTGGAGCTGGGGGCCGACGACTACCTGGGCAAACCTTTCGAGCCGCGCGAGCTGGTGGCGCGCATCCATGCGGTGATGCGGCGCACCCGCGGGACACCCGTCCAGGAGATCAAAGGGTCGATGCCGGTGGCGCGCTTTCAGGGCTGGACCTTCGACCGGGTGAAAAGGCGCTTGACCTCGCCCGACGAGGTGATGGTGGACCTCTCCAGCGCCGAGTTCCGGCTGCTGTCCGTGCTGGTGGACCATGCGGGGCAAGTGCTGTCGCGCGACCGGTTGCTGGAGATGAGCAAATCGCCCGGGGCCACGCTCAGCGACCGCAGCGTGGACCTGACGGTATCGCGCCTGCGCCACAAGCTGCGTGATGCCGGGCAGGCAGGCGGCCTGATCCGCACCATGCGGGGCGAGGGCTACCTGTTTGCCACGCAGGTTCAGGCATGAGCAAGCGGTGGTGGGCCGACACGCTGGGCAAGCGGCTGTTCCTGTTGCTATGGGTGACCCTGGTCCTGAGCCACCTGCTGGGCTTCTGGCTGGCGCACCCGCAGGTCAACGAGCCTGGGCACCGTGATGGTGGACCGGGCCTGCATCCGGGCTGGTTCCTGCCCAGCCTGCCGCCCATCATGGGCCTGCACGGGGTGCCTCCCGGTGGGCCTGATCAGGACCGTCCGCATCTGGGGCCGCCTCCGCACGATCGTCCGCCCTTTGTGGATGCCGATACGGCGCCTTTCCATGCGCCCATGGACGAGCTGCGGCCGGACCACGATCCCGGCCCGTCTCAGGCCGCCCTGCCGCACCATGCGCCGCCCTCCCTGTGGCTGGACTATGCCGCGCGCGTGCTTGTCATGGGGCTGGCCGCCTGGCTGGGTTCACGCTGGTTGACCGCGCCCATGCGCCGGCTGACCCAGGCCTCCCAGGACCTGGAGCAGGCCGTGAGCCGGGGCGGGGCGTTGCCCGTTCTGGACGAACAGCGCGGCCCGCTGGAGGTTCGCCAGACAGCCCATGTGTTCAACCAGATGGCCAAAGGCCTGCACGACCAGTTCGAGCAGCGTGGCCTGATGATGGCGGCCGTGTCGCACGACCTGCGCACACCGCTGACACGCCTGCGCATGCGCCTGGAGAGCCTGCGCCCCGACCCCGTGGCCGAGCGCTGCGTGGACGACGTGAACGACATCAACGCCATGATCGAGTCCGTGCTGGACGTGATGAACGAGGAGCGCCGCCAGGAGGCGCCCCGCAGCGTGGACCTGCTCGCCATGGTCCAGGCCATGGCCGACGACTTGCAGGAGGCAGGTGAGCCCGTCACGGCCAGCGGTGAGCAGGTGACTTTGAGCGTGCAGCCCGTGTCGTTCAAGCGCGTGTTGAACAACCTGGTCCACAACGCCCTGCGTTATGGGCATGCAGCCGACATCCGCATCTCGCGTCAAGCTGGTCAGCCCGGCGAGGTCATCATCACCGTCGATGACCGCGGGCCAGGCATCGCGCCTGATCAGTTGGAGGCCGTGTTCAAACCCTTTGTGCGGCTGGACAATTCACGCAGCCGTGACACCGGCGGGGTGGGGCTGGGCTTGTACATCGCACGCGAACTGGTGCACCGGCATGGTGGCCGCATCCGCTTGTTGAACCGGCCAGAAGGCGGTTTGCGCGCCGAGCTGACCTTGCCGATGCGGTGAGCTTGGTGCCACGGCCTCAGACCACGACAGGCTCGGGTTCCAGCCGGATGCCGAAGCGCCCGTAGACGCTTTCCTGGATCGCGCGCGCCAGGGTGACGACCTCGGCCCCACTCGCGCCGCCGCGGTTGACCAGCACCAAGGCCTGGCGTTCGTACACGCCGGCGCGCCCGATGGACTTGCCCTTCCAGCCGCAGGCGTCGATCAGCCAGCCCGCGGCCAGCTTGTACGTGCCGTCGTCCATCGGGTAGTGGACGATCTCGGGGTCACGGCCAATGATGTCGCGGCACTGCTCTGCCGACACCACCGGGTTCTTGAAGAAGCTGCCGGCGTTGCCGATCACGGCGGGGTCGGGCAGCTTGGCTCGGCGCACCTCGCAGATCCAGTCGAAGATCTGGCGAGCATCCGGGCGGATATTGGCCGTCTCGGCGATCTTGCGCTCCAGTTCCATATAGCCCAGCACCGGCTGCCACGGGCGGGGCAGGCGCAGGCGCACCTTGGTGATCACGCTCTTGCCACCCAGGCGTTGCTTGAACACGCTGTCGCGGTAGCCAAAGCGGCATGTCTCGGCATCCAGCGTGACGGTCCGGCCGGTGATCATGTCCACCGCATCCAGCGATTCGAAGCGGTCTTTGAGTTCCACACCATAAGCGCCGATGTTCTGCACCGGCGCGGCGCCCACCGTGCCGGGGATCAGCGCCATGTTCTCCAGGCCGGGCAGGCCCTGGTCCAGGCACCACTGCACCGTCTCGTGCCAGGACTCGCCAGCGCCAACCTCCACGATCCAGGCGTCGTCGCGCGTTTCCACCAGGCGGCGGCCCTTGATCTCGATCTTGAGCACGCACAGGTCCACGTCCTGCGTGAGCACCAGGTTGCTGCCGCCGCCCAGGATGAACTTGGGCGCACGGCCCAGTTCCGGGTCATTGACCACCTTCTTGACATCGGCCTCGGAGGCCAGGCGCACCAGTATTTTGGCGTTGGCGGGCAGGCCAAAAGTGTTGAAAGCACGCAGGCTCGCCCCTCGTTCGATCACGAGAGAAGAGGGGGATGGGACTGCGGTGGGCGTGTGCATGGCAGAATTTTCGCAGACAAAGGAGAAATTCATGCCCAGTTTTGACACCGTGCTCGATCCCAATCTGGTCGAAGTTCGCAATGCAGTAGACCAGACCACCAAGGAAATCGGCACGCGCTTTGATTTCAAAGGCACCAGCGCCAACATCGAATTCAAGGAAAAAGAGAAAGAAATCACCATCCTGGGTGACAGCGACTTCCAGCTCGACCAGGTGCGCGACATCCTCAACAACAAGCTCACCAAGCGCCAGGTCGACATCCGTTTCCTGGACATCGGCAAGGCCGAAAAAATCGGCGGCGACAAGGTCAAGCAGGTCATCAAGCTCAAGGCCGGCATCGAGGCCGAGTTGGCTAAAAAAATCACGAAGCTGATCAAGGACAGCAAATTGAAGGTTAACGCCAGCATCCAGGGTGATACCGTGCGTGTGCAGGGCGCCAAGCGCGATGACCTGCAGGCGGCCATGGCCCTGATGAAGAAGGACCTGACGGAAGCGCCGCTGACGTTCAACAACTTCCGCGATTGAGCCTGCCCTCGGGCGGTTTCAGCGCGGTTTCGGTATGCAGCTGACAACAAAACAGGGAGATCAGGCTGTGCAGATGGAATCCAGGCAGTTGAAGGTGCGCCTTGCCATCGCTTTGACCTTGGCGCTGGGTGGCGGTGTGATGCCGCTGTCAGCGCTGGCGCAGAGCGTGGCCATGACCGGTGGCATGGGCAGCAAGGCCTTGCTGGTGATCAACGGCGGGGCGCCCAAGGCGCTGGCGGCTGGCGACACCTATCAAGGCGTCAAGGTTCTCAGCGTGAGCGCGGACCAGGCCGCCATCGAGGTGGCGGGCAAGCGCCAGACCGTGCGCCTGGGCGAGGCCCCCGTGAGCATTGGCGGCTCTGGCGGCGGCGCCAACGGCACGCAGATCGTGCTGTCGGCCGTATCAGGGGGGCACTTTGTCACCCAGGGCCAAGTCAACGGCAAGTCCACGCGCTTCATGGTGGACACCGGGGCGACGTCCGTGGCCATGGGGGCCGACGAGGCCCGTCGCATGGGCATCAAATTTGAAGATGGCGCCAAGTTCTATGGCAGCACCGCCAATGGCATGGTGGTGGGTTACCGCGTGAGCCTGACTTCGGTGCGCATCCAGGATGTCGAGGTCTTCAATGTGGATGCGGCCGTTTTGCCCCAGGCCATGCCGCACATCCTGCTGGGCAACTCCTTCCTGACGCGGTTTCAGATGAAGCGCGAGAACGACACCCTGACCCTGACCAAGCGCTATTGATTGCGGGGGATATCGGGGCTCACGCCGCGGAATCAGGCTGCATATTGCGCGCGCGGCCCCTGGCGTTCGCGGGCCTGGCCGCTCAATTGCGCCAGCTCGACCGGGTCATGGGCGCAAAACAGCGTGACGTCCTGGCGGTGCTGCTGCTTGAGTTCACGCAGGCGCAACTGGTTGGCCATGCGACTCGCCCCGTCCATCTGCACGATGCTCTGGAAGAGCCGCAAGCCCAGCGGGCAGTGGGGCTCGTCCAGGTCCATTTCGCCCCTGAAGAAGTAGGCGTCACCGCAGTGCAGCAGCCAGCCGTCGTCACCTCGTACGGCCACCCCGCAGTGGCCTTGTGTGTGGCCGGTGAGCGGCACCAGCAACACCTCTTCATCGGTGTCTGGCAAGGCGCGGGCGGCTTCAAAACCCATCCAGCGCTCGCCCTCCACGTTGTGCGGCGACCATTTCGGGCCGTGCGCCCATTGCGCGGGGATGTAGCGGCTCTTTTCCTTCATGCTGGGCCGTGTCAGTGCGGCTTGCAGCTCCTTGGCGTAGACATGCACCTCGGCCTGCGGAAAGTCGCTCAGCGCACCAACGTGGTCCAGATCCAGGTGGGTGGGCACGATGTGGCGCACATCGCGCGGGTCCAGGCCCAACTCGCGGATCTGGTAGAGCGCCGTCTCCGACATCACCAGCTTGGGCCTGACCACGGCATTGAAGCCCAGCCCCAGGCGCGCGGGCTTGCTCACGTCGGCCGTGCCCAGGCCAGTGTCCACCAGGATCAGGCCATTACGGCCCTCGATCAGCAGACAGTGGCAGCACATGTGTGCAGGGGCCAGCCAGCCGCCTTCGCCATTGAGCAACCGGCGCCCCAGCGGGCACATCGATCCGCAATTCAGATGGTGAACTTTCATGCCTGAACCCTTCATGCTGATTCGTGCTGATTCGTGCTGATGGCCAGCGCGGCCATGATGGCAGCACAATGTCGCTTTGGCCAGTAGCTGGCCGCGTCAGTCGGATTCGTTTTTTACCATGCCCCCACGTTCCCGTTTGCCGGCCGGTCATGAGCACCTGGCCCAGATTCTGTTTGCCCAAGGCTTTGGTGCCCGCCGCGAGTGCGAAGGCCTGATCCTGCACGGCCTGGTGCAGGTCCGGGGCGAGGTGGTGGACGACCCCGACGCGGTCTTCCCGGAAGACCGGCTGGAGCTGGTGGTGGACGGCATGCCCTGGGTGACCCACGTCAAGGCGCTCATCGTGCTGCACAAGCCGGCCGGCTACGAATGCTCGCTCAAGCCGGGCGCATGGCCAGGCGTCCACAACCTGCTGCCCGTGCCTTTGCGACGCCGTGGCCTGCAACCCGTCGGCCGGCTGGACCAGGACACCACGGGCCTGTTGCTGATGACCGACGACGGCCCCTTGCTGCACAAACTCACCTCGCCCAAGCACCATGTGCCCAAGGTCTACGAGGTGACGTGCAAGTACCCCGTGACGCCGGCCATGTGCGAGAAGCTGCTCAAAGGCGTGGTGCTGGACGACGACCCCCTGCCGGTCAAGGCCGATGCGGCCGAGGCCGTGGGGGAGGGTGAAACCTGCCATCTGCGTCTGACGCTGCTGCAAGGCAAGTACCACCAGGTCAAGCGCATGGTGGCGGCGGTGAGCAACCGCGTTGAAGGCCTGCATCGCAGCCAGATCGGCCGCCTGACCTTGTCCGATGACCTGGCGCCTGGGCAGTGGCGCTGGCTGGAAGACCCCAAGCTGGTGCTGCCTTGAGGGGACGCTGAGCTGTCCTGAGGGCGCTGCTCAGGCAGCAGAGACCGGCGGGCGAAGGCGATCGATCAGGTCGGACAGCTGCTGGTAAGCCGCGTCGCCTGTCAAACCCATGTCCTCGAACTCGCCCTCTGCCAGTGACTGGCAGAGTTGCTCGACCGCAACCAGCAGCGCCGCGATTAACTCATCGTTTTGCAGGGCCGGGTTCCAGCGTTTGACTTGCTGGATCTGCTTGAGGCGGCACGCTGCACGCGCCTGCCGGACTTCGGGCGTCGTGGCGGCGAGTTGCTGGAGGCTGCGTTTGAACAGGGCGAAGCCGCGGTAGTTGGCCACAAAGGCCTCGGCAATCTGGCGGCTGCCGGTCTGCTCGGTCAGCAGGGCGTCGAGTTGCTCCAGCTCGGCATCGGTCCAGGCTTCAAACACCTGGATGAACACCTCCAGCTTGTCCTTGTACCAACGGTAGAAGGTCTGCGGTGCGAAGCCCGCCCGGTGGGCGATGCGGTTGGAGGTGGTGTGCTCATAGCCCGACTCGACGAACTCGGCGCCAGCGGCCTGCAACAGCATGGTCTTGGCGTCCTGCCCCGGCTCCATATCCTGCTTGGAAGGGCGGCCAGTACGGCGCCGGGTTGGGGCGAGGTCCTTGTTCATGCGGGAAAGTGGGTGGCCAGCCATTGTTACACGGCCAGGTGGACACGGGCGCGATCAGGCTCTCTCAGCATGTCATGCAGCAAGCCGGGGAAGGCCCGTGTGGTAGCCAGGTCGGCCGGCATCGCCGCCATGAAACGTTCGCAGCCCTGCGGCACCACCAGCCTGTCGTCCGGGGTGTAGAGCATCAGGGTGCGGATCGTCCAGCTGGGCGCGCGTCGCATGACCACCGGGGCCAGTCCCGCCAGGAACAAGGCCACGCGCGGCGTGATCTTCGTGTGCGTCAGCGGGTCATGGTTGAATTCGGCGATCACGGCGGGGTCGGAGCTGCTCCACTCCGGCTTGAACGCGACGGGCACGGCCACGTCCTGGATCAGCCGCCCCATGGTGGACAACAGCGCCTTTTGCACCAGGCTCATGGTGGGCTGCAATGCCGGCACCGACAACATCAAACCGTCGATGGGGCGCGCCCAGGCCACGTCTTCGCGGGGCAGGGCCTGCGCCGCGGCAAAGCGCGTCGCCAGGGCGCCACCCGTGCTGTGGCCAAACAGCACCAGCGGGCCTTGCGGGTACGTGCTTCTGGCCACGTCGATCACGGCAGCCAGGTCGTGCAGGAAGTCGTCGTCGCGGCTCATCCCACCCCGCGGGCCACCCGAAAGGCCGTGCCCGCGCATGTCGGGTGCAAGCACCGACCACCCCAGCGCATTGAGGCGCTGCCCAAGCTCCTTGTAGCGTTGGCCATGCTCGGTGAGCCCGTGCAAGAACACAACCACGCCTTTCGGTGTGGTCACGGGCCAGTGCGACAGGTGAAGTGTCAGGCCGTCGCGTGCGTGGATGCTTGACGGCAAAAGCTTGTGGGACATCAAGGCGCAGTCTAAGTCACGCCGAGCTCTTGTTCACGAGGCGCCCGCTGCCGCAAGGCAGCAGTTCCTCCCTCATTTCGTTTTATGTGATTCTAGTATCACTTTTCGTGCATCCATGGATCCCACCACATCCGCCCCTCTGGCTGGGGGATCGCCGGGCATAATTTGGGTCTATGCAAGTCTTTCGTGGTTTTCACCATGCGGCACTCGCCCCGGCTTGTGCACTGACCATTGGCAACTTTGACGGTGTGCACCGGGGGCATCAGGCCATGCTGGCCCTGTTGCGCAATGAAGCCCAGCACAGAGGGGTGCCCAGCACCGTGCTGACCTTCGAGCCGCACCCGCGTGACTATTTCGCCCAGCTGGCCGGCAAACCGGAGATCGCGCCGTCGCGCATCGCGACGCTGCGCGACAAATTGTCCGAGCTGGAGCGCTGCGGGGTGGACCAGGTCGTGATCCTGCGCTTTGACCGCCACTTCGCCAGCCAGAGCCCGGACGACTTCATCCACAAGGTGCTGGTCCAAGGCCTGAACGCGCGGTATGTGCTGGTGGGCGACGACTTCCGGTTTGGTGCCAAACGCGCCGGCGACTACAACTTGCTGGATGCCGCCGGCAACGACCTGGGTTTTGATGTGGCCCGCATGATGAGCTACGAGGTGCACGGCACCCGTGTGTCGTCCTCGGTGGTGCGTGATGCGATGGCGGCCGGTGACATGGCCCGTGTCGAGCAGATGCTGGGGCGCCCCTACACCGTCAGCGGCCACGTGATCCACGGTGCCAAACTGGGCCGCAGCCTCGATTGCCGCACGCTCAACGTGCGCTTCGGCCACGAAAAACCGGCCACCACCGGCATCTTCGTGGTCCGCACCCACGGCCTGGCAGACCACCCGCTGGAAGGCGTGGCCAGCCTGGGTGTGCGCCCCACCGTGGAAGACGCCGGCCGCGTCTTGCTGGAGGTCCATTGCTTTGAATGGCCCGCCAATCTGGGCGCGGAAGGGGGCTACGGTAAAATCGTGCGCGTGGAACTCCTGCACAAACTCCGAGATGAAGCCCGTTACGACGGGCTGGACGCGTTGCAGGCCGCCATCCACAAGGACATTGCCGATGCAAAGTCCTTCTTCCAGGCACAGCGCCGTCAGACCACCCGCGATCGAATTTGACGCCCACCGTCTGACCCAACCTAGCCTGGCCGCTTTCCCCGCCGTTGCTGACAGCGAGCGTGGTGCGCGGCTCACCTGATTCCCAGGAACCCGATGGCAACGGGGCCACATGTGGCCGCCCTGTCGTGTTCCTTTGCCGAGAGAGATCATGAGTCAAGACAAGAAGCCCGCCGCCTCCGCCAACACCGCAGTCAATGTTGCCGGTGAAGGCCAAGGCCAGTACCGCGCCACGCTGAACATGCCCGACACCCCCTTCCCGATGCGGGGTGACCTGCCCAAGCGCGAGCCGGGCTGGGTGGCCGAGTGGGAGAAGACGGGCCTGTACGACAAGCTGCGCGCGGCCCGCCAGGGTGCCCCCAAGTTCGTGCTGCACGACGGCCCACCCTATGCCAACGGCAACATCCACATCGGCCACGCCGTCAACAAGGTCCTCAAGGACATGATCGTCAAGGCGCGCCAGCTCAAGGGCATGGACGCCATCTACGTGCCCGGCTGGGATTGCCACGGCTTGCCCATCGAGAACCAGATCGAAAAGACCTTCGGCCGCAACCTCGGCCGCGATGACGTGCAGGCCAAGGCGCGCGTCTACGCTGCCGAGCAGATCGACGGCCAGCGCACCGATTTCAAGCGCCTGGGCGTGCTGGCCGACTGGGCCCATCCCTACCGCACCATGGACTTCGGCAACGAAGCCAACGAGATCCGCGCGCTCAAGAAGATCATGGAGCGCGGTTACGTCTACCGTGGCCTCAAGCCCGTGTACTGGTGCTTTGACTGCGGCTCTTCGCTGGCCGAGTTCGAGATCGAATACGCCGACAAGAAGTCCCAGACCCTGGATGTGGCCTTCCTGAGTGCCGAGCCCGCCAAGCTGGCCGCCGCCTTTGGCCTGCAGCAGCTCGGCAAAGACGCCTTCGCGGTGATCTGGACCACGACCGCCTGGACCATCCCTGCCAACCAGGCGCTCAACGTGCACGCCGAGTTGAGCTACGCCCTGGTGGACACGCCCAAGGGCCTGCTGGTGCTGGCTGAATCCCTGGTGGAAAAGGCCGCGCAGCGTTACGGCTTCGAGGCCGATCAGGTCAAGATCATCGCCACGGCACCGGGCGCCAAGCTCGAAGGCCTGAAGTTCAAGCACCCGCTGGCCCATGTGGACAAGGGCTATGACCGCGAAGCACCCGTCTACCTGGCCGAGTACGTCAGCGCGGAAGACGGCACTGGCATCGTGCACGCTGCGCCTGCCTACGGTGTGGACGACTTCAACTCCTGCATCGCCCACGGCCTGAAGTTCGACGACATCCTCAACCCCGTGCAGGGCAATGGCGTCTACGAAGCCGATCTGCCCTTGTTTGGCGGTCAGCACATCTGGAAAGCCGCCCCGGTGGTGCTGGAGACGCTGCGCGAGCACGGCCGCCTGCTGGCCACCAAGGACATCGTGCACAGCTACCCGCACTGCTGGCGCCACAAGACGCCGGTGATCTTCCGTGCCGCCGCGCAATGGTTCGTGCGCATGGACGAAGGCGAGGGCGTGTTTGCGACCGAGAAGCCCGCCAAGACCCTGCGCCAGACCGCGTTGGACGCCATCGACCACACCACCTTCTACCCCGAGAACGGCCGCACCCGCCTGCGCGACATGATCGCCAACCGCCCTGACTGGTGCATCAGCCGCCAGCGCAACTGGGGCGTGCCGCTGCCATTCTTCCTGCACAAGGTGACGGGCGAGTTGCACCCGCAGACCATGGCCTTCATGGACAAGGCCGCTGACCTGGTCGAAGCCGGTGGCGTGGAAGCCTGGTCGAAGCTGGACCCCACCGAGTGGCTGGGTGCCGAGGCCGCCGAGTACAGCAAGTCCACCGACATCCTGGATGTGTGGTTCGACTCTGGCACCTCCTTCTTCCACGTGCTCAACCCGGCGCAAGGCAGCCACCCCGATGCCGGCCACGACGAACTGCACGAAGCCGACCTCTACCTGGAAGGCCATGACCAGCACCGCGGCTGGTTCCACAGCTCGCTGCTGGCCGCTTGCGCCATCTATGGCCGCGCGCCTTACAAGGGCCTGCTGACGCACGGCTTCACCGTGGACGGCCAGGGCCGCAAGATGTCCAAGTCCGTGGGCAACACGGTGGCGCCGCAAGAGATCAGTACCAAGATGGGTGCCGAGATCATCCGCCTGTGGGCCGCGTCGACCGACTACTCCGGTGACCTGGGCATCGACGACAAGATCCTCGCCCGCGTGGTGGACGGCTACCGCCGCATCCGCAACACCTTGCGCTTCCTGCTGGCCAACACCTCCGACTTCAACCCGGAGACGGACGCCGTGCCGCTCACCGAGCTGCTGGAGATCGACCGCTACGCCCTGGCCCGCGCCTCGCAGCTGCAGGAAGACATCCTGGCGCACTACGAGCGCTATGAGTTCCACCCGGTGGTGGCCAAGCTGCAGGTCTACTGCTCGGAAGACCTGGGCGCGTTCTATCTGGACGTGCTCAAGGACCGCCTCTACACCTCGGCAGCCAAGAGCCACGCCCGCCGCGCCGCGCAGACCGCGCTGTGGCACATCACGAACGGCATGCTGCGCTGGATGGCGCCGTTCCTGAGCTTCACGGCCGAAGAGGCCTGGAAGGTGTTCAACGGTGGCCAGAACAAGGGCGACACGATCTTCACCGAAACCTACTGGGACTTCCACGAAGCCGACAAGGACACCGAGCTGCTGGCCAAGTGGTCACGCATCCGCGCTTTGCGCGAAGAGTGCAACCGCCAGATCGAAGAAGTGCGCACGCGCGGTGAGGTCGGTGCCTCGCTGCAGGCCAATCTGTTCGTCACCATCAGCGCCGATGACCAGCGCCTGCTGGCCGACCTGCGCAGCCTGGGCGATGACCTCAAGTTCGTGCTGATCGTCTCCAGCGTCGAGCTGGCAGAAGGCCACTCCACGCAAATCGAAGTCAACCCGTCCAAGGCCGTGAAGTGCGAGCGCTGCTGGCACTACCGCGACGACGTCGGCATCAACCCCGAGCACCCCACCATCTGCGGCCGTTGCGACAGCAACCTGCATGGCGAAGGTGAACACCGCGAACACGCCTGAGTACCCGCATGGCCACCAGAAAGTCCGCTTCGGGCGCCAACCAGGGTTTGCTGCCCTGGTTGGGCATCGCCTTCATCCTCATCTTGCTGGACCAGTTCACCAAGGTGCTGATCCTGGGCATGTTCCAGCTGGGGGATGGCCGTCACGTGCTGTCCTTCTTCAATGTCGTGCGCGTGCACAACAGCGGTGCGGCCTTCTCCTTCCTGGCCCACGCCGGCGGCTGGCAGCGCTGGTTCTTCGTCGGCCTGGCCTTTGTGGCGACCGGCTTCATCATCTACATGCTGCGCCAGCACAGTGGCCAGAAGCTGTTTGCCTGGGCGATGGCACTGATCCTGGGCGGCGCCATCGGCAACGTCATCGACCGCCTGGTGCACGGCTACGTGGTGGACTTCCTGGATTTCCACTGGGGCTTCCTGGCACCCATGTTCCCGGGCGGGCACTTTCCGGCCTTCAACGTGGCCGATTGCGGCATCACCATCGGTGCCGGTTTGCTGATCCTGGATGAACTGCGGCGCGTTCGTCGCGGTTAAATACATTTGGCGACAAAAAGGCGGGTGGTTCACACCGGGGTGTCTGTTTTCCCCGTGTTTCCACCAGTGACTCAGATCAATTCCAGGCGTACTTTTCTCCTATCGAAGGTTCTTCGAAGGAGAACGCATGGGTACGGCTGGTCGTCTGACACATCATGTCCTGGTTTCTCGTCGCCGTACGCACCGTCGTCGCCCGACGCTGCGCAGGGCCCATCTGTGGCCTTCGCAGCCCTCACAACAAGACGCCCCATCGTCCCAGCTTGAGCTGGCATCGCGTTTCCTGACGCCGATTGCCGAGGCGCCTCTGGCACCTGGCATGAAGCTGGCGTCTGCGCCAGGGCAGGTCGATGTGGCCTCGATCATCGATGCCGATCCGGCAGAGGCTGCACGTCGCAACAGCGTGCTGGACATGCCGCTGGCCCAACTGAGCTGGCGCGACCCTTTCGAGTGGCTGTCGCTGGGCTGGCATGACTTCACGCGCGCCCCGCTGATCGGCCTGTTCTACGGTGCCTGCTTCGTCCTCATGGGCTGGTTGCTGTTGGCCTGTTTCCATCAGGCACCGGAGTACACGCTGGCCCTGTCTGCCGGTTTCCTGTTGCTGGGGCCTTTCCTGTGCCTGGGCCTGTACGAGGTCAGCCGGCGCCTGGGTCGCGGCGAGCCGATCAGCATGTGGTCTTCGCTGACTGCCTGGCGCATCAGCAGTGGCCAGCTGGCCATCTTTGCCTGCGTGCTGCTGGTGCTGGAGATGCTGTGGGGGCGCTCGGCCATGATCGTCTTTGCGATCAGCTTTGATGGCGTGCCGGATTTCAATGCCCCGCTGTCCTCGATGATGACCGAGGAGTACCTGATCTTCTTTGCCGCCTACATGGCGGTCGGGGCCTTGTTTGCGGGCCTGATCTTTGCCTTCAGCGTCATCTCCATGCCCATGATGCTGGACAAATCCACCGATGCGATCTCGGCCGCATTGGCCAGCATGCGCCTGGTCACCACGCAGACGGGCGTCATGCTGCTGTGGGGCGCCTTGATCACGCTGGCCATCGTCATGGCCATGCTGCCGGGCTTTCTGGGCTTGCTGGTGGTTGGTCCGGTGGTGGGGCATGCGTCGTGGCACGCCTACCGTGCGGCCACCATGGCGCGTGACTGAGCGCCTCGCTGAACGCTTGTTTGCGCGCTCATCCCCCGCCGCATCCGCACCCTGGTCAGGCTGTTCTAATGGCAGGTGATCGACCACCTGCCTGAGCCTGTCTTGACGCGTCCTGCCTACCTTCAGCCCCGCATCCTCATCCTGCTGATGTTGCCGCCCATGATGTGGGCAGGCAATGCCGTGGTCGGCCGCCTCATGGTCGGGACCTTGCCGCCTGTGGCGATGAACGCCTTGCGTTGGCTGATGGTCGCGCTGATGCTGATGCCCTTGTCGACCCGCGTCTGGCGGGACATGGCGGCCATACGCCAGCGCTGGGTTTACCTTGCCGCCATCGGCGTGCTGGGGGTGGGCACCTACAACGCGATGCAGTACCTGGCACTGCAGACCTCGACGCCCTTGAACGTCACCCTGATCGGCTCCAGCGTGCCCATCTGGATGATGCTGGTTGGCTGGCTGGCTTATGGGCAGCGCCTGCATGCGCGGCAACTGCTGGGTGCGCTGCTGTCTGCCCTGGGTGTGGTGCTGGTGATCGCACAAGGCCAGTGGGAGGTGCTCCGGCATGTGCGCCTCGTGCCCGGCGACCTGTTGATGCTGCTGGCCAGCCTCGCCTGGGCGTTTTACAGCTGGATGCTGGCCAGACCGCCAACCAATATGCTGGGGCAGCAGCGACCAGACTGGGACTGGGCGGCCTTCTTGCAGATTCAGGTCTTGTTCGGTCTGCTGTGGGCCGGGGCTTGCACGGCGGTAGAGGCCTGGCTGTCAGGGCCTGGGCAGGCGCCCTTGTGGCCTTCAAGCTGGCAGGCCTGGGGCGCGATGGTCTTCATTGCCATCGGGCCGTCCATCCTGGCTTATCGCTGCTGGGGTTTGGGCGTGCAGGCCGTGGGCCCCACCATGGCGGCCTTCTTTGGCAACCTCACAGCCATCTTTGCGGCCTTGTGGTCGGCCTTGCTGCTGGGTCAGCATCCTCAGTGGTATCACCCCATTGCCCTGGTGCTGATCACCGCGGGCATTGCCATCTCGTCCAGGGTCAAAAGCGGCGGCCAGGGCCCCGGCGCGACTTGAACGGGGGCTGCCCGCGCCAATAGCGGATCATCAGCCAGCCTCCCAGCATGCCGCCCAGGTGCGCGAAGTGCGCGATGCCCGAGGTGGTGTCCTGCCAGCTCAGGAACAACTCCAGCAAACCGAAGCCCAGCACGTAGTACTTGACCTTCATGGGGATGGGCGGGAACAGCGGCATGATGATCCGGTTGGGGAACATCATGGCGTAGGCCAGCAGCAGGCCGTAGATGCCGCCAGAGGCGCCCACCATGGGGTGACCCCAACCACCCAGGGCGGACATCAGCAACTGGGTTGCGCCCGCGGCCACCACACTGGCCAGCAGGAACTCCAGGTAGCGCCGGGTGCCCCAGACGCGCTCCAGCTCACCACCGAACATCCACAGCGCCAGCATGTTGAAGAACAGGTGTCCGATCGAGCCATGCAGGAAGGCATAGCTCACCAACTGCCAGGGCAGGAAGTGGCCACTTTGCAGCGGCCACAGTTCAAGGTAGAACCGCAATGCACCGCCACTCAAGGCATCGTCCAGGCAGAACATGGCGACGTTGATCAGAATCAGTGCCTGGGTAATGGGGGGAAGCGGCGGCATGCTTTCTGAAATAAGCAGTGGAGGTAGGCGCACATCATAAGGGCCGGGAGGAAGCCCCCATGGCGCCCTGGTCCTCGGGACAGACCCTTTGATTCCGCCTATCTCCGGTGATCCGTCACAGCAGGTTGGCACGCAACTCGCTAATGTGTTGACAAGCCTGGCGACAGATCGGCGGGCACTTTGGAGACGGAGGTCTTTGACCATGTCAGCCCACATCGTATTGACGTCGCACCCTGCTCGAAAAAAGAGCGATGAGGCCCATCAGGGCATCCAGTGGGGCGCGGCCACCGCGGCACAGCGCGGCCCGCTTGTCGCCAGTGTGGCCAATCCTGGCGTGCGCAACGTCATCGGCACGCACTCTGGAGCCTATTCCGTCTACCGCGCCCTGGCCGTGGCCTCAGGGGCCCTGCACCGCGATCACAAGCCTGATCTCACCAACACCATGCCCGCCGAGGTCATCGGGCCGCACCCACAATGGGCGGACCCGGGCAAGATCGTCTCGCTGGACCCATGGGGCCACCTGGTGGCCAGCGAATTCAAGACCCAACTGGATGCCGGCATCGACCTGCGCCCCACGATCGCGATCACCAAAGCGCACATCAACATGCCCGAGCTGGTGGCAGCCATCGCCAGCGGCCGGCTCAAGCCCGATGGCGACATCCTCAACGCCAATGGCGATGTCAAGGTCACCAAGGCGGCCATCGACCCGGTCTGGTACCTGCCGGGCCTGGCCGAGCGTTTCGGCATCAAGGAAAGCGCATTGCGGCGCCACCTGTTCGAGCAGACCGCCGGCATGTTCCCCGAGCTGGTGACCAGACCTGATCTCAAGGTGTTTCTGCCGCCCATCGGGGGCATGACCTTGTACTTCTTTGGTGACGTCAGCCAGTTGGGCAAGCCCGAGACCAAGGTCGCCTGCCGCGTGCACGACGAATGCAATGGCTCCGATGTGTTTGGCTCCGACATCTGCACCTGCCGCCCCTATCTGGCCCATGGCATCGAGGTGTGCATCGAGATGGCGCAGCAAGGCGGCGTGGGCCTGTGCATCTACAACCGCAAGGAAGGGCGCGCGCTGGGTGAGGTCACCAAGTTCCTCGTCTACAACGCCCGCAAGCGCCAGAACGGGGGCGACCGCGCCGAGACCTATTTCGAGCGCACCGAGTGCGTGGCCGGCGTGCAGGACATGCGCTTTCAGCAACTCATGCCCGATGTCTTCCACTGGCTGGGCATCAAGCGCATCGACCGTTGGGCGTCGATGAGCAACATGAAGCACGGGGCCCTGGTCGAGCAAGGCATCGAGGTGGTCGAGCGCGTGCCGATCCCGGATGCACTGATCCCCGCAGACGCCCAGGTCGAAATGGACGCCAAGAAGGCGGCGGGCTATTTCTCGACCTACACGCCCGACGCGAGCGAGCTGGCACAGGCCAAGGGCCGGGGGTTGATGGAATGAGCGCCCTGCATGCCCCTGTACCGAGTCTGGCGGACAAGCTGTTGAGCGCCTGCGCCGTTCGGCAGCACAGCGCCGCGATCATGGCCCTGGCGCAGGCCGGTCGTGCGCGCCATTTCACCTGGCACCCCGAGCGCATGGCCGTGGTGTCGGCCTATGTGAGCAATGTGATCCGTCAGCGCTACCCGGATCTCAAGGTGCCGTATCACAGCCGCTGGCGGCATTTCGAGGCAGGTGGTGTGGACCGCTGGTCGGCGGTGGCCCATGAACACGGGCTGGATGCGATGCCCGCGAGGCTGGAGCGGGCTCGTGCGCGTGTGGACCTGGCCATCACCAGTGTGCTGCTGGATGCCGGTGCCGGCCCGTCATGGCACTACAAGGACGTGCCCAGCAAGCAGACGCTCAGTCGCTCAGAAGGCCTGGGCGTGGCCAGCCTCAGGTGGTGGGCCGATGGCGGGCTCTCAAGCGATCCCCACCAGCCCTGTCGGGCCGACGCCAAAGGCCTCGAGCGCGTGCAAACAGCCGATCTGGCGCTGGCCTTTCAGGTGTCGGACAACAACCCGCTCGTCGGCCTGGAGGGGCGCGCCAATTTGCTGCGGCAACTGGCGCTGGCCCTCAAGGCCCACCCCGATGTCTTCAGTCGCCCGGACGAGCCCGGCTTGCTCAGGCCCGGGCACCTGATCGATACCTTGTTCCGTCAGTCGCCCACAGGGCAGGTGCGTGCGGCCCATGTGCTGTCGCTGCTGCTGCACACGCTGGGCCACATCTGGCCGGGTCGGCATGAACTCGGTGGTGTGCCGCTGGGCGATTGCTGGCCGCATCCGGATGCGCCGGATGGCTGGTTGCCCTTCCACAAGCTCAGCCAGTGGATGACGTACTCGTTGCTGGAACCCCTGGAGGACGCGGGCCTGAGCGTGATCGGGCTCGATGAGCTCACGGGCCTGCCGGAGTACCGCAATGGTGGCCTGCTGCTGGACCTGGGCTTGTTGCAGGCGCGCGATCGTGCCTTTCACACCACACGTTGGGCCGTGGATGCCGAGCCCATTGTTGAATGGCGTGCACTGACCGTGGCCATCTTGGATCATCTGGCCGAGGCCGTGCGGAGTGAACTCGGATTGACCCAGGAGCAGTTCCCGCTGGCCCGTGTGCTGGAAGGCGGCAGCTGGGCTGCCGGGCGGCAGATTGCCCTGGCCAAGCGCCCGGGTGGCCCGCCCCCCATGCACCTGGACAGCGACGGCACCGTGTTTTGACAACAGGAAGACAAGATGACGGCAGATTTCCCCAACCTCACCGTGGTCCATCACCCCCTGGTGCAGCACAAGCTCACCTGGTTGCGCAGCACGGACACCAACACGGACAGCTTCCGCAACCTCTTGCGTGAGGTCAGCCAGATGCTGGTCTACGAGGCCACGCGAGATCTGCCCACCGAGCTGCAGGCCATCACCACGCCCATCACCACCATGGACTCGCCGGTGATCAGTGGCAAGAAGCTGTGCCTGGTCTCCATCCTGCGTGCGGGCAACGGCATGCTCGACGGCATCCTGGCCGTCTTGCCGCTGGCGCGCGTGGGCCACATCGGCCTGTACCGCGACCCTGAAACGCTGGAGCCCGTCGAGTACTACTTCAAGGTCCCGGCCGACATCGCCGAGCGGCAGGTCATCGTGGTCGACCCCATGCTGGCCACGGGCAATTCGGCCGTGGCCGCCATCGACCGCATCAAGGAAGCGGGCTGCGCCAGCATCAAGCTCATCAGCCTGCTGGCCGCACCGGAGGGCGTGGCCAATATGCTCAAGCACCACCCTGACGTGCACATCGTGACCGCTTCGCTCGACAGCCACCTCAACGAGCATGGTTACATCGTGCCCGGCCTGGGTGATGCCGGTGACCGCATCTTCGGCACCGTCTGATCTGGTCTGATCCCTGCTAGTCTGCTGACCGTGGCGCATGGGCGCCGCTGCCAGGACTGCCAGGAGCCTGCCTTGTTTGATCTCATTGTTCGACATTGCACCTTGCCTGATGGCCGCAGCCATCAGGACATCGGCATCAGCAAGGGCCGCATCACCGCGCTGCATCCCGCCATCGCGGGCACGGCGGCGCAAGAGATCGACGCTGCCGGGCACCTCGTCAGCCCGCCCTTTGTGGACGCGCACTTCCACATGGACTCGACGCTCAGCTACGGCCAGCCTCGTGTCAACCAGTCCGGTACCTTGCTGGAGGGCATTGCCCTGTGGGGCGAGCTCAAGCCCCACCTGACCCAGGACGCGATCATCGAGCGCGCGCTGCGCTATTGCGACTGGGCCGTGGCCAAAGGCCTGCTGGCCATCCGCTCGCATGTGGACGTGTGTGATCCGCGCCTGCTGGCCGTCGAGGCCCTATTGCAGGTCAAACAACAGGTCAAGCCCTATCTGGATCTGCAGCTGGTCGCCTTCCCGCAAGACGGCGTGTTGCGTAGCCCCGGTGCCCTGGCCCAGTTGACACGTGCACTCGACATGGGCGTAGACGTCGTGGGTGGCATCCCGCATTTCGAGCGGACCATGGCCGATGGCGCCGAGTCGGTGCGCATCCTGTGCGAGCTGGCTGCGGAGCGCGGCCTGCGGGTCGACATGCATTGCGATGAATCCGACGACCCCTTGTCTCGCCACATCGAGACCCTGGCCAGCCAGAGCCATCGCCTGGGCCTGCACGGCCGCGTTGCCGGCTCGCACCTGACTTCCATGCACAGCATGGACAACTACTACGTCAGCAAGCTGCTGCCCTTGATCAAGGAGGCCGGCGTGGCGGCCATCGCCAACCCCTTGATCAACATCACCTTGCAAGGTCGCCACGACACCTATCCCAAACGGCGCGGCATGACCCGCGTGCCCGAGATGCTGGCGGCCGGCATCGACGTGGCCTTCGGGCACGACTGCGTCATGGACCCCTGGTACAGCCTGGGCAGCGGCGACATGCTGGAAGTGGCCCACATGGGCCTGCACGTGGCCCAGATGACGGGCCAAGCGGCCATGCGCCAGTGCTTTGAGGCCGTGACCACCACACCCGCGCGCATCCTCGGGCTGGAGGGGTATGGGCTGGACGTCGGTTGCCACGCCGACTTCGTGCTCCTGCAAGCACGCGATCCCGTTGAAGCGATTCGCCTGCGTGCCACCCGGCTGGCGGTGGTCAGGCGCGGTCAGGTCATCGCGCGCACGCCCCCAACCGTGGCCACGCTGAACCTGCCGCAGCGGCCATCCACCATTGCCTGGAGCTTGTGACAGCAAGCCAGGCTGGTGCGTGATGGCCGCCTTCCCTGCCGTCAGCGAATCAGGCTGTCACGCTCAGGCTGCTTGAGCTGCTGTCAAACTGCTGGGCGCCCATCTGCTGCATCGTCTCGAACAAGGCTTTCATCTTGTCCTGGAAGCTGCTGGCTTCGGCCTTGCTGATGTCACCGCTCTTGTCGCTGTCGATCATGTCGAACAGCGCCTGCTGCGTTTCATCCGTGGCGGACGTTGAACTGCTGGACGATGTGCTGCTCGACGAGGTCGAGCTACTGAGGCCAAACTCCGCCTTGGTGATGCTGCCATCCTGATCGCTGTCGAGCTGGCTCAGCGAGAAGCTGTCGCCATCGTCCGGCGGTGGGGGAGGGGGCATGCCGCCCATCATCCCCCCCATCCCGGCGCCCATCATGGCCGCAAAGCCCTGCGTGTCCATGCCCATGCCACCAAAGGCGTTCTGGCTGCTCTGGCTGTCCTGCCCGGGCGGCTTCATGCCCGTGTCCAGCTCGGTCTGGCTGATGGTGCCGTCACCATCGCTGTCGAGCTTGCTGAACAGGTCGTCCGTCGACACGCCACTGGTGCTGCTGGTGCTCTCGCTGCCTTGCGTGCTCTGTTGTGCGCGCTGTGCCCCACGAGGCCCCTTGTCGATCATGGCCTGCAGTTCGGTCTTGTCCAGGCCGCCGCTGCCATCCGTGTCGATGCTGGAGAACGAGGGCTTGCCCCCGCCCCGGCCTTCCATGCGAGACGGCTGCATGCCGCCCCAATTGCTCATGCCTGAGATACCACTGGATATGGTCGTCATGGTTGATTCCTTTCATTGACCACATGTCTGTCCACGGAGGTGAGCAATCTGTTGATCGCGATCCGCGGTGCCGCCTGCCACCCCATCGCGGCAGGTCAGGGCCATTCTTCGAAGTGGCTGTAGCGCTGATGTGTAGACATGTGTCCCCCCTGACATAAAACCCTTCCCAGGCGGAAGTGGCCGGAAATCAGCCTGTTTTCAGGTGATCGAGGCCGTGGTGGGCGCGCGTTTGCACCATGCAACGGCCATCGGCCCGGCTTGTTGGTGCCTGGCGCGCCTGTGCTATGCTTTCGGTCTTCACACTGGACGCCCTGGTGGTGAAATTGGTAGACGCGCCGGATTCAAAATCCGGTTCCGCAAGGAGTGCCGGTTCGAGTCCGGCCCGGGGCACCACACAAGCGAACGTTCTGTTCCCGCTTGTTATCCTTCCCAGCACGTTCTAGCCAGCCCGGCTGTAAAGCATTGGGCTGCGTTTGGTCTTTGTCTGCCTGCGACAATATCCGCCATGAACTACCCCACGCTCGAAGACGCCATCGGCAAGACCCCGCTCGTTCGACTCCAACGCGTGCCCGGGGCGGACAACGATGCCCGTGGCAACGTCATCCTGGCCAAGCTCGAAGGCAACAACCCCGCCGGCTCCGTCAAGGACCGCCCCGCCATCAACATGATCCGTCGTGCCGAAGAGCGCGGCCAGATCAAACCCGGCGACACGCTCATCGAGGCCACGTCCGGCAACACCGGCATTGCCTTGGCGATGGCGGCGGCCATCCGCGGCTACCGCATGGTCCTCATCATGCCGGAGGACCTCAGCATCGAGCGGGCGCAAACCATGAAGGCTTTCGGCGCCGAACTCATCCTCACGCCCAAGAGCGGCGGCATGGAGTACGCACGCGACCTGGCCGACCAGATGGTGCGCGAAGGCAAGGGCGTCGTGCTTGACCAGTTCGCCAACCCCGACAACCCGGCGGTTCACTACGACACCACCGGCCCCGAGATCTGGGTCGACACACAAGGGCGGATCACGCACTTCGTGAGCGCCATGGGCACCACCGGCACCATCACCGGCGTCTCGCGCTTTCTGAAAGAGCAGAACAGCGAGGTGCGCATCGTCGGTGCCCAGCCTCAGGAAGGCTCCCGCATCCCGGGTATCCGCAAGTGGCCCGAAGCCTACATGCCCAAGATCTACGAGCCCAACCGGGTCGACGAGCTCATCTACGTCAGCCAGACCGATGCCGAGGAAATGGCGCGTCGCCTGGCCCGTGAAGAAGGCCTGTTCTGTGGCATCTCTGCGGCAGGTGCTTGCTGGGCGGCGCTGCAACTGGCGCAGAATCTCAGCCATGCCACGATCGTCTTCATCGTTTGCGACCGGGGCGATCGTTACCTGTCGACGGGTGTCTTCCCCGCCTGACCTTGATACGGACCTTGCCATGGACATCCACAAAGAACTCGACGCCCGCGGCCTGACTTGCCCTTTGCCCATCCTCAAGGCCAAGAAGGCTTTGTCCGACATGCACAGCGGCGAGGTGCTCAAGGTGCTGGCCACCGATCCAGGCTCGGTGCGCGATTTCCAGGCCTTTGCCCGCCAGACCGGCAACGATCTGGTTGATCAGCAAGCTCAGCAAGTGGCAGGCCGCGACGAATACGTCCACCTGCTTCGCCGCCGCTGAGGCTCAGTCAGTCGAGCAAATCGCCGCCTTGCGGCGCCTGCAAACCCAGGTGCTTGAACGCTGCCGCCGTGGCAATGCGCCCACGCGGCGTGCGCTGCAGGAAGCCTTGCTGAATCAGATAAGGCTCGATCACGTCCTCGATGGTCTCGCGTTCTTCACCAATGGCCGCAGCCAGGTTGTCCAGCCCGACAGGGCCGCCATCGAAGCGGTGCAGGATTGCCTCCAGCAGCTTGCGGTCCATCACATCGAAGCCCAGCGGGTCCACATCCAGCATGGCCAGGGCCTTGTCGGCCATCTCGCGCGTGATGCGGCCATCGCCCTTGACCTCGGCATAGTCCCGCACCCGGCGCAGCAGCCGGTTGGCAATGCGTGGTGTACCACGCGAGCGCCTGGCCACCTCCATCGCCCCTGCCGCATCAATGGGGGCACCCAGCAGGCCGGCCGACCTCGTCACGATGCGCTGCAACTCCTCGGCCGAGTAGAACTCCAGCCGCGCCACGATGCCGAACCGGTCGCGCAGCGGGTTGGTCAGCATGCCGGCGCGTGTTGTCGCGCCCACCAGCGTAAAGGGCTGCAGATCCAGCTTGATCGAGCGCGCAGCCGGCCCTTCGCCAATCATGATGTCGATCTGATAGTCCTCCAGCGCCGGGTAGAGGATCTCCTCCACCACGGGGCTGAGCCGGTGGATTTCATCGATGAACAGCACATCGTGCCGCTCCAGATTGGTCAGGATGGCGGCCAGGTCCTTGGGTTTTTCCAGCACCGGCCCCGAGGTTTGCCGCAGGTTGACGCCCAGTTCGGTGGCGATGATGTGACTTAGCGTTGTCTTGCCCAGCCCCGGGGGGCCGAACAGCAGCACGTGATCCAGCGCTTCGCCTCGCTTGCGCGCCGCACCAATGAAGATTTCGAGCTGCTCGCGCGCCTTGGCCTGCCCGACGTACTCATCCAGATCCTTGGGTCGCAGCGCCCGCTCGATCGCGTCTTCATTGGGCGAACTCACGGAGGGCTCGACCATGCGCGCAGGGGCCTCGAACGGAGAGGCCGCCGGGGTGCTCTTGCTTCGGCGAGGTGGGCTGAAGTCGTCGGTCTGGATGCTCATGTCGCGATTATCCCGCCCCAGGCGTTGTTGCGTAGCGGCAACGTTAATCCTTTTGGATTGGGGTTTATGACAACCCTGTCACCACGAAAACTGAAAAAGTCTGCTGCAATGCCATCTAGTTTCAGCGGGAGCCAAACGACTTCCGGGTCGTCAGGCAGCACGAGTTGTTTACATCCGTGCCAACACAACAAGCCGCTGAAGCCTCTGGTTCAACTTTGGAGAAGTCAATGAAAAAGACTCTGCTGGCTCTGGCTGCCATCGCCGCATCTTCTGCCTCTTTCGCTCAATCTTCCGTGACCCTGTACGGCGTGGTCGACGCCTCGCTGGAAAGCGTCAAGGGCGACAAGACTGTCACCCGCGTGACCTCTGGCAACCTGGCCACTTCGCGCCTGGGTTTCAAGGGCACCGAAGATCTGGGTAGCGGCATGAAGGCCACTTTCAACCTGGAAGCTCCCGTGACCGTGGACACCGGCGCTGCTGGTTCGACCTTCTGGGATCGCCAAGCTTGGGTTGGTATCGGTGGCGGTTTCGGTGAACTGCGTCTGGGCCGTACCGATTCGTCGATCGGTGACATCGCTGGCAACGTGCTGAGCGCACAAGCCTACGACGACCTGAAGCTCCTGGGCACCCGTGGTGGTGACAGCTATCGTCGCGTCAGCAACGCCGTGACCTACCTGCTGCCAACACTGGTTCCTGGCCTGAGCGCTCAGCTGCAGTACTCGACCGGCACTGGTGGCTCTGCTACCCCCGCTGGTGAAGTCGCTGGCTCCAGCGAAGGCAAGGCCTACGGCCTGAGCGTCAAGTACGCCGCTGGCCCCCTGTCGGCCGGCCTGGGCTACCTGAACGCCAAGGACGAATCCACTGGCACGGCTGTCAAGGACAAGGCTAACGCCACCCTGGTGTACGCTGGCTACGACTTCGGCGCTGCCAAGGTCACCGGTTACTACGACGCTGAAACGACTGGCCTCAACAGCAAGCGTTTCACGCTGCTGGGTGCCAAGGTTGCAGTGCCTGTCGCGCCTAACTTCACCGTGATCGCTGGCCTGTCGACGGCTCGCAACACCGAAGGCAGCGCTGCTGGCGACGACAACGTCCAGATCACCACCATCAAGGCGATCTATGACCTGTCCAAGCGCACCGCTGTGTACGGCATGTTCACCAACGTGAACAACGACACCGGTACCTTGTACGGCGTGTCTGGCGGCCCCACTGTTTCCGTTGCCGACAAGACCACCCACGGCATCGCCGTTGGTATCCGTCACGCTTTCTGATCTCGGTCAGACTCGTGATTCCAAAAGGGGCTTCGGCCCCTTTTTTTCGTTTCTGGGGTGCGCATTTCTTTGTCGTCAATAGGCGACACATAGCAGAAACCTTGCAGACCTTTGAAGCGCTTTCAGCAACAATTCCTTGCGCCCCCCGGTTCAGGGGGTAATCAAGGAGATTCATGATGCAAAAAACCGTCCTGACCAAAGCCGTCGCGGTTGCTCTGGCCACTTTCGGCGTCGGTGCCGCGTTCGCTCAATCCAGCCTGACCATCTACGGCAACCTCGACGTGGCAGTTGACAATGTCCACAAGGGGCAAGGTGATGCCTCCGGCACCCTGTATGCGGCCTCTCCTACTACGCTCGCCGCGGTGACGGCTCCCAGCACGGTCACCCGCCTCACATCAAGTATTTCCTCGGTGAACGCGCTGGGTTTCAAAGGCACTGAAGACATCGGCGGTGGCTACAAGGGTGGCTTCGTACTCGAAGGTCAGTTCCAGTTGGATACCGGTGCACAAAGCGGCCAGGACAGTCGCATGTGGGGCCGTCAAGCTTTTGTCAGCCTGACCACGCCCTACGGCGAAGTTCGCCTGGGTCGCCAATATGCCCCCATGTTCTACGCCTTCGCAACCGCCACGGTTGAAGCACTGGGTGGTGCTGACATCATGGGCTCCGGCCTGATCGTCAACAACCTGCAGGTTCGCCAGGACAACCAGATCAGTTATTGGCTGAAGGCGGGGGACCTGACCGGTTCTTTGTCCTACTCGCCCAATGCTGGTGTTGACCAGAAGATCAGTTCGAACCGGACAGGTTCGCCCTTTGGGACCACCAACGGCCAGATCGTGGGTGGTGCATCGGCCGGTACGGAAGCAGCCAACACGCAAAATCGTGGGCAATCGGCTGGTCTGTACCTGAACTACATGGTGGACCCCGCCTTGATGGTCAACGGCTCGGTTCACGCCAACCGTTTTGGCAATGCGCAGCTGGTTTCTGGTACGTCGGGTACTGTGCTGGCTAATCTGCGCAATTATTTGGCTTATTCGCTGGGTACCAAGTACACCGTGCCCGGTGCAGGCACGCAACTGGCTGCCATCTTCCATCGCGGTGAGTTCAAGAACGACCCAGGTGATGCTGCGGGCCCCAAGATCAACACCATCGCACTGGGTGTGAAGCACCCGATTGGCCAGTTTGCCGTGGGTGCTGAATACGCCTACTCGAAGTTCGCCAATTTCACCAAGGGCAAGGACACGTCCCTGATGCTGATGGGTGACTACAACTTCTCCAAGCGCACCAAGGTCTATCTGCGTGCGGGTTATGCCAAGGATGAGCGTGGTCAGCTGGCTACCACGGGCGCGGGTCAGCCCATTGCCGGTGGCCCGTTGCCTCTGCTGACGGGCTTGGGCTCGCTGGAAACGCCGTTCTTCTCGGCTGCCGGCGCCAACATCGATGCCACCACGCGTGTCGTGGCTGTGGGTATCCGTCACCAGTTCTGATTGCTACGCAATCAACAAAAAACCGCCTTCGGGCGGTTTTTTGTTTCGGGGCCTTGCTTTGTGGTTGGCAGATCGTCAAGCGGGCAGCAGCTTCTCCAGCTTGAACAAGTCGGCCAAAGCCTCGCGTTCACGCACGACCCAGACCTGGTCGCCATCCACCATCAACTCGGCCGCACGGCCGCGGGTGTTGTAGTTGCTGGCCATGGTCATGCCATACGCGCCCGCCGACAGCACCGCCAGCACGTCGCCGGCCTGCACATTCAGCGCGCGGTCACGCCCCAGCCAGTCACCCGACTCGCACACCGGGCCCACCACATCCCAGGTTTGCGTGGCGCCGTCGCGCTGCTGCGTGTTGACGATGCCCATATAGGCCTCGTACAGCGCTGGGCGCATGAGGTCGTTCATGGCGGCGTCCACGATGCAGAAGTTCTTCTTCTCGCCGGGCTTGAGGTACATCACCTCGGTCAGCAGCACACCGGCATTGCCCACCAGCGAACGGCCGGGCTCGAACACCAGTTCGCGATGCCCATGGCCGCGTGCGTCGATCTTCGCCAGCAGTTGCGCGATCAGTTCGTCGGCGCCGGGGGGCGTTTCGTCCGTGTAGGTGATGCCCAGGCCGCCACCCAAATCCAGATGGTGGATCTGGACGCCGCCTGCTTCGATGGCCTCAACCAGATCCAGCACGCGGTCCAGCGCATCCAGATAAGGCGACACCTCGGTGATCTGCGAACCGATGTGGCAGTCGATGCCCACCACGTCGATGCCGGGCAAGGCGGCCGCACGCTTGTAGGTGTTCACCGCCAACTCGTGTGCCACGCCGAACTTGTTGCCTTTGAGGCCTGTCGAGATGTAGGGGTGGGTGCCTGCATCCACATCGGGGTTGACGCGCAAACTGACGCGCGCACGCTGTCCCAGGCCAGCCGCTACTTCCGACAGCACTTCGAGTTCGGCTGTGCTCTCCACGTTGAAGCAGCGCACGCCGGTTTCGATGGCCAATTTCATCTCGGCGCGGGTCTTGCCCACGCCGGAAAACACCACCTTGCCAGCATCGCCGCCAGCGGCCAGCACGCGCGCCAGTTCACCTGCGGACACGATGTCAAAGCCGCAACCGGCCTGTGCAAATGTCTGCAGCACAGCCAGGTTGGAGTTGGCTTTGACCGCGTAGCACACCAGGTGCTGGCGGCCCTTCAGCGCACGTTGATAAGGCGCCAACGCAGCCAGCATGGCTGGGCGTGAATACACATACAGCGGGCTGCCATGCTGGCGAACGAGGTCTCGCAATGAGACGTTGTCCATGTACAGATCGGCCTCTTTGTAGGCCAGATAGGGAGAGCCGGGCAAGGTCATTTTGAAACGCTGGAAGAAGGGGTTGAGGCGGCCTGGGCCGGCGTGGGCAGGTAGAGCGGGCCTTTCTGGCCGCAAGCGCTGAGAAATGCGCACACGGCGGCGCCCATCAGGCTCCGGGCGAGGGTCTGGCGCAACGAACGCCCACCCATTGTCGGGCCAGATGGCCCAGCAAGTCGCGCGGTCTTGGCGGTACTGCCTAGAATTTGAGGTTCTTGAATCATGTTCTCATTCTAAGGAAGTCACCATGTCCCCCCTCGATACCCCCTCGGGCCTGACCGATGCGCAGTACGACGCAGCCATCCAGGCGGCCCTGGCGCGCATTGAGCGCACGGTGGACAAATGGCTGGAGGATGACGTCATCGACATCGACACGGCCCGTTCTGGCGGCATGTTGACGCTGACCTTGCCCAACCGCACGCAGTTGATCGTCAATGCGCAGCCACCGCTGCATGAGTTGTGGCTGGCTGCCCGCCGCGGGGGCTTTCACTTCAAGCTGAACAGCTCGGGCCAGTGGCAAGACAGCCGCGGTGGCGAGGAGTTCTTCGCCTTGCTGTCAAGTTGTGCCAGTGAGCAGGGCGGCAAGCCAGGTTTGACCTTCTGACGACTATTCGGGCTTGCCGCCAAACATATTGAGGATGCCTTTTTTCTCATCCTCGGAGCTGGGTGCTGGGGCGCTGCCTGCTGGGCCATCCGTGTTGTCAGGGCCGAGCTCCCTGACGCCCGTACCGGATGTGTATTCCTCGTAGAACCATTCGCCGCCGACGTTGAGCACGCCTTCCGGTGCGGCTGGTTCTTCGACCGGGGCGTTGCGCAGCGCCGTGCTCATGAAGTCGATCCACACGGGCAGCGACAAACCGCCACCGGTTTCCTTGTCACCCAGTTTGCGTGGCTGGTCATGCCCAATCCACACCACGGCCACGTTGTGCATCGTGTACCCCGCAAACCAGGCATCCATGGAGTCATTCGTGGTGCCGGTCTTGCCGTACAGATCGGGGCGCTTGAGGGTTGCCTGGGCCTTGGCTGCGGTGCCTGAGCGGGTGACTTCCTGAAGCAGGCTGCTCATGATGAAG
Source organism: Aquabacterium sp. (assembly GCF_016195855.1). GTDB lineage: Bacteria > Pseudomonadota > Gammaproteobacteria > Burkholderiales > Burkholderiaceae_C > Aquabacterium. The sequence goes on along the minus strand of NZ_JACPYU010000016.1, from coordinate 631,707 downwards.
GCGTTGCGGGCGTCAATGGCGCGCATGCTTTCGTTGAGCTGGCTCGGGCGATATTGCGCCAACAGGTGGCCCCGGGTGTCGGTGACCTTGAGTACCAGCAGAGGGTTCACGCGGTAGCCGCCATTGGCGAACACCGCATAAGCGTCGGCCATCTGCAGTGGCGTCACCGAGCCGGCGCCCAGTGCCATGGTCAGGTAGGCGGGGTGCTTGTCTGCCTCAAAGCCAAAGCGCGTGATCCAGTCTTGAGCGTATCTGGCACCGATGGAGCGCAGCACGCGGATGGAAATCATGTTCTTGGATTTTGCCAAGCCTCTGCGCAAAGGCATCGGGCCCTCGAACTTGCCGTCGTAGTTCTTGGGCTCCCAGGCTTGCCCGCCCGTGGTGCCCGCATCAAAAAACAAGGGCGCATCGTTGACGACGGTTGCGGGTGTGAAACCCTTTTCCAGTGCGGCCGAATAAATGAAGGGTTTGAAGCTGGAGCCGGGTTGGCGCCAGGCCTGGGTCACGTGGTTGAACTTGTTGCGGCCGAAATCAAAGCCGCCCACCATGGCCCGGATCAAGCCGGTACGCGGGTCCAGCGAGACGAATGCCCCCTCGACTTCCGGCAGTTGCTGCACGTACCACTGGCCTTGCTTGTCCTGGTTGACGCGGACAATCGCGCCTCGTCGGATCTGCTGCTTGGGGTTGGCCTTGTCTGTCAGTGCGTTGCCCACAGCCTTCAGACCATCTGACGTGATCGTGATCTGTTCGCCCGATTGAAGAACGGCCACGAGCTTGCGGGGTTCGACCTGTAGCGCCACGGCGGCGCGGATGTCTTCGCTGTCTGGGTGTTCTTCAAGCGCTTCGGCAATGCGCACATCCATCTGCTTGGGGTCGGCAGGCAGGTCGATATAGGCCTCGGGGCCGCGCCAGGACTGGCGTCTGTCGAAGTCCAGCAAGCCTTTGCGCAAGGCCTTGTAGGCGGCGGTCTGCTCGGTCATGTTGATCGAGGTGTAGACGTTCAGGCCTCGCGAGTACGCTTCGTTGCCATATTGCTCGTGCATCAGCAGGCGTGCGGCTTCGGCGGCGTATTCGGCGTGAATCGGGATGGGAGCCTTGGTCCGGTAATGAAGGGCCTCTGCCTTGGCTTCGTCGCGCTGCTTGCTCGTGATGAAGCCGTTTTCGAACATCCGATCGATGATGTACTGCTGGCGGATGGTGGCGCGTTTGGGGTTGCGCACCGGGTTGTAGGCCGAAGGGGCCTTGGGCAGGCCCGCGAGCATGGCCGCCTCGGCCACGGTGATGTCCTTGATGGGCTTGCCAAAATAGGTATCGCAAGCTGCGGCAAACCCGTAGGCGCGCTGGCCAAGGTAGATCTGGTTCATGTAGAGCTCCAGGATCTGGTCCTTGCTCAGCAGGCTCTCGATCTTCAAGGCCAGCAAAATCTCGTAGATCTTGCGGGTGAAAGTCTTTTCTGTGGGCAGGTAGAAATTGCGGGCGACCTGCATGGTGATGGTGGACGCCCCCTGGCTTCGCGCCTCACCGAAGTTGGCCAGGCCGGCGCGCAAAACGCCGACGTAATCCACCCCGCCATGTTTGTAAAAGCGGGCATCCTCAATCGCGAGAACCGCGTCCCGCATCACGCGGGGAATTTCTGAAATAGGCAGGAAATTGCGTTTTTCCTCGCCAAATTCGCCAATCAAAACCTGATCCGACGAGAAAACACGCAAAGGTATTTTCGGTTGATAGTCGGCCAAACCACGTACTTCGGGCAGATTGGGGTAGGCCACGGCCAGCCCGATGCCGGCGATGAAAACGGCGCTGAGCAAGCCAGCAAGCCCCAGCCCGGCCAGAACCGCTATCGGTTTGACGAGCCATTGCACCCACCAAGCCCGAGCGGGGGAGGGGCCTGCGCGGCCCGATCGAGGTTGCTTGTCGTTGGTGTTGGTATCGCTCATGGAGACTTGCCGTAGAAGGTTCCGAGATTATAGAAACCCCCGGGACACCCCTCGTACACCAGCCTTGGTGAGTCGATTGATTGCGATTTGTTGGTTTTGCAACCGCTTGTAAGGCGTGTGCATATCGCAACGAGGTTGGGATTTATCCTGCTTTCTCTCGTTTCATACACAAAAACTTTACTGATAGCATTCAAGTGGTTTATTAACTTTCCAGCGCCAGCTCTGGCGCATGGGGGACGGTGTGAGCTTTCTTGACACGCTCTTGGGCCGCAAGCATCCGCCAATGATCGGACTGGACATCAGTTCATCAAGCGTGAAGCTGGTCGAGCTGAGCCAGAGTGCATCTGGCGAATACATCCTGGATCGGTTTGCCTCCGAGCCCTTCGAGAAGGGCTGGATTGCCGATGGGCAGATCGAAAAGTTCGACGAAGTGGCCGAAGCGGTTCGCAAGGTGGTCAACAAAAGTGGCACGCGCACCAAACACGCTGCCATGGCCATGCCCCAATCTGCGGTGATCACCAAAAAGATCATGCTGCCGGCGGGGCTGCGCGAAGAGGAAATGGAAATGCAGGTGGAGGCCGAGGCCAACCAGTACATTCCTTTTTCGCTGGACGAGGTCAGCCTGGACTTCTGCGTGGTGGGCCCCAGCACCACCTCGGCGGGTGACGTCGAGGTGTTGATTGCCGCGTCTCGCAAGGACCGCGTTCAGGACCGGCAGGGGTTGGCTGAAGCGGCTGGCCTGAAGCCGGCCATTCTCGACATCGAGTCTTACGCATCGCGTCTGGCGATGCAGCGCCTCATTGCCGCACTGCCTGGTGAAGGCAAGGATGCGTTGGTGGCCTTGTTCGAGATCGGCGCTGAAAACACCAGCCTCAAGGTGCTGCGTGATGACGAGTTGCTGTACGACCGCGATCAGGCTTTCGGTGGTGCGCAACTGTCGCAACTGATTTCGCGCCAATACGGGTTCTCGTTTGAAGAAGCCGAGCAGAAGAAACTGTCAGGCGATCTGCCCGAGGACTTCCAGAACACGATCCTGGGCCCCTTCGTCGACAGCCTGTCGCAGGAAATCGGGCGCGCACTGCAGTATTTCTTCACCAGCACCCCCCACCACAAGGTGCACTACGTGATGCTGGCCGGCGGCACGGCAACGCTGCCTGGTCTGAAGGATCGGGTGACCGAGTTGACCGGATTTGCCTCCATGGTCGTCAACCCCTTTGAGGGCATGAAACTGGGGTCGGCGGTACGTGAAAGCAAGCTGCGGCGTGAAGCGCCCGCTTACCTGACCGCGTGTGGCCTGGCCATGCGGAGGTTCCTCGCATGATTTTGATCAACCTGTTGCCTCATCGTGAGGAAAAACGGAAGCTGCGCAAGCAGGCCTTCTTTGTCGGCCTGGGGCTGTCCGTCGTGGCAGGGGCCGTGATTGTGGCGCTCTGGTACGCCGTGCAGTTGCGCATGATGGCCACGCAGCAATCGCGCAATGAAATCCTGACCTCGGCCATCCACAAGCTGGACGAAGAGATCAAGGACGTGTCTGCCCTGAAGGCCGAGATCGACTCGCTCAAGGCGCGTCAGCGTGCTGTGGAAGATCTGCAGACTGATCGCAACATGCCTGTTTATCTGCTCAACGAACTGGTTGCCCAGACGCCTGAGGGCATCTACCTGACGTCCATTCACCAGAATGGCCAGAGCGTGACCGTCGCCGGTTATGCGCAGACCAACGAACGCGTCTCGGAGTTTCTGCGCAACACCAATGCGCGTTCCAAGTGGCTGGAACATCCCGAGCTGGTGGAAATCAAGGCGGCCACGCCGGGCAAGGATGGGCGAGACAACAAGCGCCTGTTCGACTTCTCCATGCGCGTGAGCCTGAAGCGTCCTGGTGAGGTGTCGACGGCAGCCAGTGGTGCATCTGCACCTGGCGGCGCGGCTTCCGGGGTCAAGGCCTCACAGCCAGCGGCTTCGGCTGCGGCGAAGTCCTGAGGTTGATGCCATGGCAAATCCCAATCTGAACATTGATCTCAACGCCTGGTTCGAAAATGCCCAGGAGCAGTTCCGCGGGCTCAATCCCAACGAGCCCGGCCAATGGCCCATCCTGCCCAAGCTGCTGAGCTTCCTGGCAACGGGTGCCGTCATCGTGGGGCTTGGCTGGTTTGGCGTGCTCTCGTCGCAAAGCGACGAGCTGCAGGCCGAGCGAGACAAGGAGCCCAGGCTGAAGGAAGAGTACCGCTCCAAGGTGGCGCAGGCCGTGAACCTGGGCGAGTTGCGCAAGCAACGCATCCAGGTTGAAGAGTACGTCAAGCAACTCGAAAAGCAGTTGCCTGGCAAAGCCGAAATGGATGCACTGCTGTCGGACATCAACCAGGCCGGTCTGGGTCGTGGTCTGGAGTTCGATCTGTTCCGCCCAGGTCAGGTGTCCGTCAAGGACTACTACGCCGAGTTGCCGATCTCGATCCGCGTCTCTGGCCGCTATCACGACATCGGTGCGTTCACGGCGGACATCGCCAACCTCTCGCGCATCGTGACGCTGCACAACCTGGTCATCGCCGCTGTCAACGCCAAGGACAGCAAGGACAACCAGGGCAGCAACCTCTATATGGAGGCCACCGCGCGCACTTACCGTTATCTGGATCCGGCAGAGGTTGATGCCATGCGTGCCGAAAAAGCCAAGCAGAAGAAGGGGGATAAGAAGTGATGACCCGCCCCCAAAATTGGCTGATGGCCTCTGTTGCCTTGTTGGCCTTGACCGCTTGCACGGGTGAGCAGGAAGAGTTGCAGGCCTGGATGGATCAGCAGCGACACGAAGTGCAGCCCAGCGTGCAGCCGCTGTCTCCCCCTCAAAAGTTCAACCCGCAGGCTTATGCTGGTATGGATGGTGTTGAGCCATTCAGCACGCAAAAGCTGACCGGCGCGCTCAAGCAGGAGGCGGCTCAACCCAACTCGGCTGTCGCGGCCGAATTGAGCCGACGCAAGGAGCCACTGGAGGCCTTCCCCCTGGACAGCATGTCCATGGTGGGCAGTGTCAGCCGCAAGGGTGTGCCCTACGCTTTGCTCAAGGTCGACAACCTGCTTTATCAGGTCAAGGTTGGCGAATACCTGGGGCAGAACTACGGGAAGATCATGAAGATCACCGAGACCGAAATCACCTTGCGTGAGATTGTGCAGGACGCCGCAGGCGAATGGATTGAGCGGCCCACCACACTGCAGTTGCAGGAGGGCAGCCGATGAAAACGAATCTGGAGATGATGACTATGAAACCGTGGCGTGTTGCATTGGCCGGGCTGACCTTGACTTTGGTCTCGCCTCTGACCTGGGCTGCTGCGGCGATCCAGGCGATCACGAGCACCCAGCAGGCGGGCTCTGACGTGGTTCGCATCGAAATGTCCGAGCCATTGGCATCTTTGCCGGCGGGCTTTGTCATTCAGGTGCCGCCTCGCATTGCGATCGACCTGCCTGGTGTGACCAGCGCGATGTCTCGCAATTCGGTGGAGGTCAACCAAGGCAATGTGCGCTCGGTCAACGTGGTGCAAGCTGGTGAGCGGACCCGTCTGGTGCTGAACCTGCGTCAGTCCACGACTTACCGCGCTCAGCTGGAGGGTAAGACCCTGATGCTGATTCTGGACTCGGGGTCCAATCCGCCACAGGTGGCGTCTGCTGCCGCCGTTACACCCACCACGGCGGTGAAGTCCTCAGGCAAGTCTGATGACACCGTGCGGTTTGCCGAAAACAAGAACGCCAACCCCCTGGCCCTCAAAGACATCGACTTCCGTCGCGGTCAGGATGGTGCCGGTCGCGTGGTGGTCGAGTTGCCCAACAACCAGGTTGGCGTGGACATCAAACAGCAGGGCCAGAGCCTGGTGGTGGAGTTCATGCGTGCGACCTTGCCGGAGCGTCTGCGCCGCCGCTTCGACGTGATGGACTTTGGCACGCCGGTGCAAGCCGTGTCGGCCAGCCAGGTTGGCGATCGCGTCAAGCTGGTGGTGGACCCCCGCGGTGACTGGGAGCACTCCGCTTACCAGAGCGACAACCAGTTTGTGCTGGAAGTGCGTCCTCGCAAGGTTGACCCCAACAAGCTGACCCAGGGCCCTGGTTATTCGGGCGAAAAGCTGTCGCTGAATTTCCAGAACATCGAAGTGCGTGCCTTGCTGCAGGTGATCGCCGACTTCACCAACTTCAACGTGGTGACCAGCGATACCGTGACCGGCAACGTCACATTGCGCCTGAAGGATGTGCCTTGGGATCAAGCCCTGGACATCATCATGCAGGCCAAGGGCCTGGGTGTGCGCAAGTCCGGCAATGTGCTCTGGATTGCGCCGAAGGATGAAATCAACGCCAAGGAAAAGATCGACCTGGAAGCCAAGGCCCAAGTGGCTGCACTGGAGCCGCTGCGCACCCAGTCCTTCCAGCTGAACTACACGAAGGCGGAAGAAATCGCCAAGGGCCTGGCCGGCACCAGCACCGGTGGTGGTGGTACAGCCACGCGTATCCTGTCTCCTCGCGGAAGTGTGATTTTCGAGACGCGTACGAACCAACTGTTCGTCAACGACATCCCATCCAAGCTGGAAGAAATCCAGGGGATGATCACCAAGATCGACATCCCTGTGCGCCAGGTCTTGATCGAGGCACGGATTGTGGAGGCCAGCGATACCTTTGGTCGTTCGCTGGGTGTGCGTCTGGGGGCACTGGACATGCGCGGCCTGCGTGGTGGTACACCGGGTTTCGGCATTGGCAATGACAATCGTCTGGCCATCACCGGTACCTACCAGGGTGTGGGTGAGCAGACCTTGCAGGCTGCGGCCACATCCGGCAGCTATACGCCCAACACCTATTTCGTGAACCTGCCCAGCACGGGCTTCAACGGTTACAGCGCCTCGTCGGTCGCACTGTCGCTGTTTGGTGCCAGCTCGAACCGCTTTCTGAACCTGGAGTTGTCCGCACTGGAAGCGGATGGCAAGGGCAAGATCGTGTCCAGCCCACGTGTGATCACGGCAGACCAGGTCAAGGCCCTGATCGAACAGGGTACCGAACTGCCGTATCAGGTGGCCACTTCGAGCGGTGCCACGGCGCTGGCTTTCCGCAAGGCCAACCTGAAGCTGGAAGTCACGCCGCAGATCACACCTGAAGGCAACATCATCCTGGACGTGGATGTGAACAAGGACAGCGTCGGTCAAGTGACCAATGCCGGTTACGCCATCGATACCAAACACGTACAGACACAGGTGCTGGTGGAGAATGGCGGCACGGTGGTGATCGGTGGCATCTTCCTGCAAAGTGAAAATTCGACGGAGACCAAGGTCCCGTTCCTGGGGGATTTGCCGGTCCTGGGACATCTGTTCAAATCCAACGTCAGGAATGCCCAGCGTTCCGAGTTGCTGATCTTCCTGACACCCAAGGTGGTGACAGAAAAAGCAGCATTGCGTTGAAGACAGCAACCGTTTAGAGGATCCCCTTCTTGGGAGTTAAGACAATGAATTGGAAGACATGGTTGACCGTTCTGGCCGCTGCGGCGTCGCTGACGGCTTGTGGTGGCGGTGGTGGTGCGGGCACGCCCTTGTATGGCGGTTCGAGTAACACACCGACTACAACTACATCAACTGCTTCAGCTGTTGATGTGTCATCAAGCTCGCTTCAACTAGGGTCGGGTGCAGGGGAGTCAGTAACGATCACTGTTGTGGTCAAGGGGGCGGGTAGCGTTGTGCTTCCTGACACCGCTGTGACGCTGCAGGCGTCCTCGGGTTCCCTGGCAGTTGCAGCTACAAAAACAGATTCAAGTGGAATGGTCACGGCCACCCTGACGCCGGGCACCAATGCAAGCGACAAGGCAAATCGCACCATCAGGGTGAGCGCAACGTCGGGTAACGCCTCGGGTTATGTCGATGTTCAAGTGACTGGTACGACCGTTGCCTATTCCGGCGCCACTTCTTTCAGTGCCGGGGCTGCAGCCAGCAACATGTCGTTGTTGGTAAAGGACTCTAAGGGTGCGGTGGTCCCAGGGGCGACTGTCAACGTGACAGCTGGCACTTTGGGCAATGCGCTGTCCGCCTTGTCCGCCACAACTGATTCGAACGGTTCTGCGACGTTCAGTTATACGCCAACCAACGCCGGAACCGATTCATTGATTTTCTCTGCCTTGGGTGCAACAACGACGGCGACGCTGGTCATCAGCGGGCAAGACTTCGTGTTTACTTCCCCGGCTTCAGGCACATCGGTAACTGTTGGTGCACCGACGTCTATCTCTGTGCGTTATCGCTTGAATGGCGCAGCGGTATCCGGGGCAACGGTTAACTTCGCTGCGACAGCAGGTACCTTGACGGCGGCGACGGCGACAACCAACGGCAGCGGCGTAGCGACCACATCCCTGACCTCTACGTTTGCAGGCGCTACCACGGTGACGGCGACGATCAGTGGCGTGGGAACGATCAGCTTGCCCATTTCTTACGTTGCCACGACGCCTTCCAGTGTTGTGTTGCAGGTGTCGCCTTCGGCGATCGCGCCGAACACGAATGGCAGCGTTGCGCAACAATCCACGGTTTCGGCTCGTGTGACAGATGTCAACGGTAACCCTGTCAAGGGCGTAACGGTGGACTTCTCGCGTACTGCGGACCCGAGTATTGGTGATCTCAGCGCACCATCGGCGACGACGGACACCAATGGTGAAGCCTCCGTGAAATACATTTCTGGCCCGAACTCCACCGCCACTGATGGCGTCAAGATTCGAGGTACCGTGTCTGGTACGTCGATCTTTGGTGACACGCAACTGACGGTTAACCAGCAGGCCTTGTTTATCGCGTTGGGTACCAGCAATACGATCAGCAACTTGACTGTCAATGGCGTCGTGGATGAAACCACTTATGTCAAACCTTGGACCGTGTATGTCACTGACGCTAACGGTGTCGCAGTGTCAGGCAAGACGCTGACCATCAGAATTCTTTCTGTGGCTTACGGTAAGGGGCAGTTGGCATTCTCCTCAACGGATGGAGTCTGGGAGGCATCCAACTACACCGGTGCGATTGACGTCAATACTGTCATGCCGGCGGGTAATATTCTTTGGTGTGCCAGCGAGGATGCCAATAGCAATGGCACGCTGGACTCAGGTGAAGACACGAATAGCAGTGGTAGCTTGGAACCCGGGAATGTGATATCCCTTGCGCCGGGCAACAGCACCGTGACAACCGATGCGAACGGTCGTGCGACGATTAATCTCCTGTATGCCGAGAGCTATGCGCCCTGGGTGCAGGTGACGCTTCGCGCAACCGCTACCGTTGCTGGGACAGAGTCCAAGAGGGACGCAACGTTTGTTGTCAGTGGTATGTCCTCTGACTTCAACAAGGCGGACACGGCGCCGGCAGGTGTGGTGAGTCCCTTTGGTCGCAGAGCTTCTTGCGCATCGCCATTCTGATCTTCGTGCAAGATGAAGGTTAGTTTGGTAGGCCTCCCCGGCGGCGGTAAATCCACCGTCGGGCGGCAGTTAGCGAAGCGCATCGGAGCTCGATTCGTCGACTCCGATGTGGTTCTCGAAGAACGGATCGGCATGCCGATCCGTCAGTTTTTTGAGCAGTTCGGTGAGGCCGCTTTTCGCGATCGCGAAGAGGCGGTGATCGACGAGTTGACCTCTGCTACCCAAGATGCGGCAGCGCAGCCCCTGGTGTTGGCAACTGGCGGTGGCGCCTTGCTGCGCCCCATCAACCGCGAGCGCTTGCATCAACGCACAACGGTGGTGTATTTGCGCTCGACGCCAGATGAGCTGTACCGGCGCCTGCGGCACGATACGCAGCGCCCCTTGCTGCAGGTCGCTGACCCTCTGGCCAAGTTGCGCGAATTGTTCGAGCAGCGCCACCCGTTGTACGAGCAGACGGCGCACTACTGCGTCGATACTGGCCGCCCGTCTGTGGCGACGCTGGTCAACATGATCATGATGCAGCTGGAGGTCGCTGGCTTGCTGCCTGCCCAGCAGGCACAAAGGGGGCCACAACAGCCCCCTTCATCATCACCGGTCAGTCAAGCTTGAGCTGCTTGAGGTAGCTGCGGAACCAGTCGCCCACCTGATGGTGCTTGAGTGCCAGCTCGACGTTGGCTTCCAGGAAGCCTTCCTTGCTGCCGCAGTCGTAGCGTTTGCCTTCGTACTGGTATGCAAAAACCTTTTCGAGGTTGAGCAGGCCGGCAATGCCATCGGTCAACTGGATCTCGTTGCCCACGCCACGCGGTTGCGAGCGGATCTGCTCGAACACGGCGGGGGTGAGGATGTAGCGGCCGGCCACGCCCAGGCGTGACGGGGCGTTTTCAGGCGAGGGCTTTTCCACGATCTTGGAGATGGCCATCACGCGCTCGGATACGGGGGTGCCGGCCACGATGCCATAACGTTTGGTGTGTTCGGCAGGCACTTCCTGCACGGCCAGGATAGAGCCTTGCAACTTATCGAACTGGTCCACCATCTGCTTGAGGATGGGCGTCTGGCCCACCATCAGGTCATCGGCCAGCAACACGGCAAAGGGCTCACCCCGCACCAGGCGTTCGCCGCACAGCACGGCGTGGCCCAGGCCCAGGCTCTTGGGCTGGCGCACGAACACGCACTCCATATCGGCCGGCTTGATGGACTGCACGAGCTTGAGCAGGTCCATCTTGCCGGCTTGCTCGAGTTCGTACTCCAGCTCGAAAGCGGTGTCGAAGTGGTCCTCGATGGGGCGCTTGTGGCGGCCCGTGACGAAGATCATTTCGCGGATGCCTGCGTCGTAGGCTTCTTCAACGGCGTACTGGATCAGCGGTTTGTCCACCACTGGCAGCATTTCTTTCGGTTGGGCCTTGGTTGCGGGCAAAAACCGGGTGCCGAGGCCGGCGACGGGAAAGATGGCCTTCGTGATGGACATGCAAAGCTCCTGAGCGATTGGCCGGGATTGTGTCACCGGCATGATCATGTTGTGTAAGAGGCGGTCCCTACCTTGTGGGGGGGACGCCTCATTCGCGGGGGGCAAAAGCGGGCGTTTATCCCAGTCGCTGGAACTGGGTCTTGACGCGCCCCAGCGTGGCTGTGAACTCTGTCACACGTTGCTTTTCCTGTTCGACCACAGCGGCGGGGGCGCGGGCCACGAAGCTTTCGTTCCCGAGTTTGGCGTTGGCCTTGGTGATCTCGCCTTCCAGGCGGGTGATCTCCTTGGACAGACGCGCCTTTTCGGCTTCGACGTCGATTTCGACGTGCAGCGCCAGGCGGGCCTCGCCTTGAACAGCCACCGGTGCCATTGACGTGGCTTCGGCAAAAGCGGCGTCGTCCAGGACCTTGACTTCGCTGAGCTTGCCCAGGGCCTTCAGGATGGGCGCGGCCTTGGTGATGAACTCGGCATCGCCCGTGGTCAGCATGGGCACGCGTTCTGCAGGCGACAGGTTCATCTCGCCACGCAGGTTGCGGGCTGTGCCCACCAGGGCCTTGAGCTTGCCCACCCAGGCGTCGGATTCAGCGCACACGCGGCTCAGATCCGGCACGGGGTAGGGCGCCAGCACGATGCTGTCGTCCGAGCCCGCCTGCTTGCGGCCGGCCACGGGGGCCACCACCTGCCACAGCTCTTCGGTGATGAAGGGGGTAATGGGGTGCAGCAGGCGCAGCACGGTCTCCAGCACGCGGATCAAGGTGCGGCGCGTGCCACGCTGTTGGGCTTCGTTGCCGCTGTCCTTGGCGACGTTGAGCTGGGTCTTGGCGATCTCGATGTACCAGTCGCAGTACTCGTCCCAGACGAACTGGTAGATGGCGTTGGCCACGTTGTCGAGACGGAACTCCTTGAAACCTTGCTCAACAGCAGCTTCCACGCGTTGCAGTTCGCTGACGATCCAGCGGTCTGCGGGGCTGAAGTCCAGGTAGCCGTTGGCCGCGCATTGGCCGGGCTCGTGCTTGACGATGCCGCAGTCCTGGCCTTCGCAGTTCATCAGCACGAACTTGGTGGCGTTCCACAGCTTGTTGCAGAAGTTGCGGTAGCCCTCGCAGCGCTTGCTGTCGAAGTTGATGCTGCGGCCCAGGCTGGCCAGCGCCGCGAAGGTGAAGCGCAGCGCGTCGGCACCATAGCCGGGGATGCCATCCGGGAACTCCTTTTCGGTGTTCTTGCGGACCTTGGGCGCTGTCTCGGGCTTGCGCAGGCCGGTGGTGCGCTTGTCCAGCAGCGGGGCCAGTTCGATGCCGTCGATCAGGTCGACCGGGTCCAGCACATTGCCTTCTGACTTGGACATCTTCTGGCCTTGCGCATCGCGCACCAGGCCGTGGATGTAGACATGCTTGAAGGGCACCTTGCCGGTGAAGTGCTTGGTCATCATGATCATCCGGGCGACCCAGAAGAAGATGATGTCGTAGCCGGTGACGAGCACGGACGAGGGCAGGAAGAGGTCGAGTTCTTTGGTCTGCTCGGGCCAGCCCAGCGTCGAGAAGGGCACCAGGGCGGATGAGTACCAGGTGTCGAGCACGTCTTCATCGCGGGTCAGCGTGCCTTCGTAGCCAGCGGCCTTGGCGCGCACATGGGCTTCTTCTTCCGTGCGGGCCACGAAGATCTCGCCGTTGCTGCCGTACCAGGCCGGGATCTGATGGCCCCACCACAGCTGGCGGCTGATGCACCAGTCCTGGATGTTCTTCATCCACTGGTTGTAGGTGTTGACCCAGTTCTCGGGGACGAACTTGACCTCGCCGGACTCGACCGCTTCAATGGCCTGCTCGGCGATCGACTTGCCTTGCGCACCGGGCTTGGTCATGGCCACGAACCATTGGTCGGTCAGCATGGGCTCGATGATCTGGCCGGTACGGGCGCAGCGCGGCACCATCAGCTTGTGCTTCTTGACCTCGACCAGCAGGCCTTCGGCTTCGAGCTGGGCGACCAGGGCCTTGCGAGCCACGAAGCGGTCCAGGCCACGGTAGGCCTCGGGGATCTCTTCAAGATGCGACACCACCTGCGCGTCCAGCGTGAAGATGGTGATCATCGGCAGGCTGTGGCGCTGGCCGACCTGGTAGTCGTTCGTGTCGTGCGCGGGGGTGACCTTGACGACGCCGGTGCCGAAGTCCTTGTCGACGTGCTCGTCGGCGATCACGGGCACCAGGCGGCCGGTGATGGGCAGCTTGACCAGCTTGCCGATCAGGTGGGTGTAGCGCTCGTCTTCGGGGTGGACCATGACGGCGGTGTCGCCCAGCATGGTTTCAGGACGGGTGGTGGCCACGACGAGGGTCTCATCGCTTCCGGCAATCGGATAGCGGATGTGCCACATCGAGCCATCTTCTTCCTCACTTTCGACTTCGAGGTCGGACACGGCGGATTTGAGGATCGGGTCCCAGCTGACCAGGCGCTTGCCGCGGTAGATCAGGCCTTCTTCGTACAGCTTGACGAAGGTGTCGCTCACCACCTTGGACAGATTGTCGTCCATGGTGAAGTACTCGTGCTCCCATGACACCGAGTCGCCCATGCGGCGCATTTGCTGGGTGATGGTGGAGCCACTTTGCTCCTTCCATTCCCAGATCTTGGCCACGAAGTTCTTGCGGCCCAGGTCGTGGCGGTTCTGCCCCTTTTCCTGCAACTGGCGCTCCACCACGATCTGGGTGGCGATGCCGGCATGGTCGGTGCCGGGGACCCAGAGGGTGTTGTGGCCCAGCATGCGGTGATAGCGCGTCAACGAATCCATGATGGTCTGGTTGAAGGCGTGGCCCATGTGCAGGGTGCCGGTCACATTGGGCGGTGGTAACTGAACGCAAAAGGATGGCTTGGCGGTATCCAGTGTGGGCTTGTACAGACCGCGCTGCTCCCATTGGGGGCCGTATTTGGCTTCAATCGGGGCGGGGTCGAAAGATTTGGCGAGTTCGGTCATGGTGTTGGGAGGCTGGTCTGCGCCCGAAGCGGGCGCTTTCTCTGGGCCAAACCGCGATTTTAGGTCGGCTGAGCGCCCTTGCGAGGCTTTCTGGCCTGGCAGGCTTTCATGTCATGGATCAAAAACCTGAGGTTTTGATGTTGTTGTGTGGTTTTAGGTGTTGGCGTGAAGCGATTCGCGATCTAGGATGAAGCCAGATCAGTCGCTTGACTGAAGTTGCAATGCAAGGCGTTAGGAGGCCCTCATGTACGAACATTTGTTGGTGCCGGTAGACGGCAGCGAGTTGTCGAACAAGGCCATTGAGCACAGCATTGGCCTGGCCAAGATGCTGGGCGCGTCGATCACCGGGTTCACAGCCGAGCCGCCACTGCCCGTGCTGGTGGTCGAGCAGGCCGCCGTGGCTTATGACGTGGCCACGTTTCAGGAGCATGAAAAGCGCTGTGAGGCGCATGCCCGTGAAATTCTCGAAGCGTTTGCGGCCCGGGCCAAGGAGGCCGGGGTGCATTTTGATGGCCAGTTCATGATCACCGACAACGTTCAGCAGGGCATCGTGGACACGGCGCGCAAGCAGGCCTGTGACCTGATCGTGATGGCCACGCACGGTCGCCACGGTCTGGATGCCCTGATTCATGGTTCGCTGGCCAAGAGCGTGCTCGCTCACAGCCAGGTGCCCTTGTTGATCCTGCATTGATCCCTGTTTGATTCCCGTTTGATCAATTAACAACCGAAGGAGCATGACATGAGCGAACTGACTTCCACCCAAAAGGACAAGCTGATGGCCGACCTGCAACTGGTCATGGCTGATGCAGAGGCGCTTTTGGCGGCTACTGCTGGTGACGCCGGTGCGGGCGTGGCCGAGTTGCGCAAGCGCGTGCAGGCCACGCTGTCGAGCGCCAAGACGGGGCTGATCGAGGCGCAGGCCGCCGTGGTGGACAAGGCCAAGGCCGCCGCCAAGGTGACTGACGAATACGTACACGAGAACCCCTGGAAGTCCATCAGCATTGCCGCAGGCGCGGGGCTGCTGATCGGCCTGCTGCTGGGCCGTCGATGAATGGCTGAATCCGCCGATCAATCGTCCCAATCAGCTCAGGCGCATCGGGGGCGGCTCATGTCCTCGGTGCAGGGCCTGGCCGCCACCTTGATGGCGATCTTCCAGACGCGGCTGGAGCTGCTGGCCACCGAGGTCGAGGAAGAGAAGCAGCGCCTGCTGGCGGTGCTGGGGTGGGGGGCCGTGGCCATCTTGATGGGCACCGTGGCGAGCGTGTTCCTGGCCGGCTTCATCACCGTGCTGTTCTGGGACACGCACCCGCTTCTGGTGCTGGGCTTGTTGACGCTGGCTTTCGCGGCGGTGTGCCTGTGGGCGGTCAAGCGCGTTCAAGCGATCACGGCATCGCCGGAGGGCATGCTGGCCGCCACACTGGCTGAGCTTCAGGATGATCACGACGCCTTGCTGGCGGCGGCCAAGGGCTCGTCTGAGCCTGACCAGAAAGGGTGATGCGCATGTCGGCTCGCATGGCTGAACTGGCTTTGAAAAAGCGCATGCTGCGCCAGCGCAGCGCTGTGTTGCGGCATGCCTTTGCGCTGCAGGTCGATGCCCGCGTGGCACCCTTGGCGGGGCTGGCGGACCGGGCTGTGTCCACGGGGCGCTGGGTGGGGCGCCATCCCTATTGGGTGGTGGCAGCCGCCGTGGCGCTGGCTGTCTGGCGGCCCAAGGGCGTGGTGCGCCTGGCAGGCCGAGGCCTGTGGGTTTGGCAGACCTGGCAGCGTTTGCAGCCCGTGGTGCTGCCTTTGCTGGCGCAGTTCAATGGCGTGGCCAATAGCTCGGCCAATCGCTCAATCAATAGCGCGAAAGATGGCTCGCCCATGAACCCGGAAAACCAAGACATCACAAAGGCATGACCATGCGCATGACGTTCTATGGCGCAACCGCCACGGTGACCGGCTCCAAGACGCTGGTTGAAGCCGGGGATGTGAGGATGCTGGTGGACTGCGGCATGTTCCAGGGCTTCAAGACCTTGCGTGAGCGCAACTGGGCGCCCCTGCCGTTTGATCCGGCCAGCCTGGATGCCGTCTTGCTGACCCATGCCCACATCGACCACAGCGGCGCCTTGCCCTTGCTCACGCGCCATGGCTTCAAGGGCACCATCTGGGCCACAGCGGCCACGGCCGACCTGTGCGAGGTGCTTTTGCTGGACACGGCGCACCTGCAAGAAGAAGAGGCGCGCTACCGCAACCGCCACGGCGCGACCAAGCACAAGCCTGCCGAGCCGCTCTATACCGTGCAGGACGTGCGGGCCTGCCTCAAGCACATCAAGCGCGTGCCGCCAGACGGCGTGGTGGAGCTGGACGAGGATGTGCGGGTGCGCTTCACGCGTGCCGGGCACATCCTGGGCGCGTCCAGCGTGGCCATCGAGTACCAGGGCAAGACAGCCCTGTTCTCAGGCGACCTGGGGCGCGATGACGATCTGGTCATGCTGCCGCCCGCCACCGGGCAACAGGCCGATTGGGTCGTGATCGAGTCGACCTATGGGGATCGCCTGCACCCTGAGCTGGACCCGATCGAGAAGCTGGGTGATGTGGTGAGGCGTACCGCTGCGCGTGGCGGCGTGGTCATCATCCCTGCGTTTGCTGTGGGGCGTACGCAAGGCGTGCTCTATGCGCTTTATCGCTTGCGGGAGGCCAAGGCCATCCCCGACATGCCGGTGATCCTGGACAGCCCGATGGGCATTTCCGCGACGGGCCTGTATGAGCGGCACCGTGCGGAGCACCGCCTCACCGAAGAAGAGTGCGATGGCATTCGCCAGATGACGCGTTTCGTGCGCGATGTGGAAGAGTCCAAGGCCTTGATGAGCCAGCGCTACCCGATGATCATCGTCGCGGGCAGTGGCATGGTGACGGGGGGACGCGTGTTGCACCATATCGCGCACTATGGGCCGCATTCGCGCAACTCGATCGTGCTCAGCGGCTTTCAGGCCGGTGGCACGCGTGGGGCTTCCCTGGCGGCGGGCGCGACCTCGCTCAAGATGTTTGGCGAGTACGTGCCCATGCGCGCCGAGGTGGTGCAGATCGAGGGGCTGTCGGCCCATGCCGACCAGGCCGGTTTGCTGGCCTGGCTCAAGGCCCTGGGCAAGGCGCCCGAGCACGTCTTCATCAACCATGGCGAGCCTCAGGCGGCCGATACCCTGCGCCTGCGTGTGGGCGAAGACCTGGACTGGAACGCCAGCGTACCGGATTACAGGGACGCGGTGGACCTGAGTTGACCTGTCGCAAAGCCGCGAGCGCGTCAGGCCGTTACCGTCGGGGGCAATTTCATTTTTGAACGCTGCCCATGACGCACGACACATTCGAATCGCCCTCACTCCCCTCGGATCATGTTGACGTGGACCTGGCGCGCAAGTTCGGCGCCAGTGGGCTGCGCAGCATGCACCTGGGTGGGCGGGCGCTTTTGCCCATCGTGCAGGGGGGCATGGGCATCGGGGTGTCGGCCCACAAGCTGGCGGGCAGCGTGGCGGCCATGGGCGGCATGGGCACACTGTCTTGCGTGGACATCCGCCGGCATCACCCGGATCTGATGGCCAGCACGCAGGGGCTGTCATCCCGTATCGGGCAGGACGACGATACCCGCGAGCGGATCAATGCCGCCAATCTGGAGGCGGTCGAGCGTGAGGTCAAAGCCGCACGCTTGCTGTCCCAGGGGCGTGGCCTGCTGGCCATCAATGTGATGCGCGCCGTCAGTGACTACGCCGGCTATGTAAAGCGTTCGCTGGAGGCCGGCATTGATGCGGTGGTGGTGGGCGCCGGCCTGCCGCTGGACTTGCCGGATCTGGCTCAGGATCACCCCAAGGCTTTGCTGATCCCGATCCTGTCGGATTCGCGTGGCGTGCAGTTGATCATCAAGAAGTGGGAGCGCAAAAAGCGCCTGCCCGATGCCATCGTGATCGAGCACCCGCGGCTGGCCGGTGGGCACCTGGGTGCGGCCAAGATCGCCGATCTCAATGACCCGCGTTTTGATTTCGAGCGTGTGATCCCCGAGGTGCTGGCCTTCATGCGCTCTGCCGGGATCGAAAAGCACATTCCCCTGATCGCTGCAGGTGGCATCCGCACGCACGAGGACATCCGCCGTATCCAGAACCTGGGTGCCGATGGCGTGCAGTTGGGGACCCCTTTTGCCGTGACGCTGGAGGGCGACGCGCACCCGGAGTTCAAGCGTGTGCTGGCCGAGGCCCGTGACGAGGACATGGTCGAGTTCACCAGCGTGGCCGGCTTGCCCGCGCGTGCCGTGGCCACGCCCTGGTTGAAGGCTTACTTGAAGATCGAGTCACGCTTGCAGGCGGTCAGCCATGCCAAGAAGCGCTGCACCAAGGCCTTTGATTGCCTGGCGCAATGTGGCCTGCGCGATGGCCTGCAAGGCTGGGGGCAGTTCTGCATCGACAACCAGCTGGCTGCGGCCATGCGGGGTGACGTCAAGAAGGGCTTGTTCTTCCGCGGCACCGGTGCCTTGCCCTTTGGCAGCCAGATCCGCAGCGTGCGGGATCTGATGGAGCGCTTGTTGACGCGCGAAGAAGCGGCGCTGGCCGCTGCGGCCTGATCCTGCTCAGGGGTGAGCCGGGGCTTCAAGCCCCTTGTCGATGTCGGCTGAGGTGAAGTGGGCCAGGCGCTCGGCGTCGGCCGGGTGGCTGCTGAATGCAATGCCGATGCGCTTGTCGGTGTCATCGCCTGCAGGGGGGGCAGCATGGCCCTTGTGTTGTCCCTCATCTTTGATGCGCTGAAAGAACACGCTCATCACCGATGGGCGGACGTGGTTGCGGTGCATGAAGACGATGGCCGCGTCGTCCGCCTCGCGCTCCAGATCACGTGAGTAGGCGAGTTGCCCCATGAGGACAGGGGCGCTGGCCAGTACGGTGCTGAAGTCACCGAACGCCACGCTGCTGATCACCCCGAGCAAACCTGCCTGAATCAGGCCTCGCAAGCCATGGCGGCCCGTGATGTGCCCGATCTCATGCCCGAGCACGCCGATCAGAACGTCCTCGCGGTCGTGCAGCAGGCCGATCAGCTCGTCGGTGATGACGATGTTGCCATCTGGCAGGGCAAAGGCATTGGGCCCGATGCGCGCCTGCCTGAATTGAAGCTGGATGGGCGGTGGTGTGGCGTTTGTGTCTGCGCTTGCGCCATCCAGCCCTTGCGCAATGGCCTTGGACAGCGAGACACGCCAGCGCGCCTGTTCCTGCTGGCTGAGCTGGCTGGGCTTGAGCCATTGCTCGTCCATGGCCCGCAAAGTGGCGCGGCCGACCTGCTGGCTTACCGCCTGTGGGATCAGCGGCGCGACGAACCTCGCTGCCAGCGGCAGCCCCCACCAGTAGCCCATCACCGCGACCATCAGCAAGACGGTGGTCGCCAGCATGGTCCATCGCCAGCTCTGGTGTGCGCGTGTGCTGAGTGGGGCGCCCAGGTCATGGTGGTCCAGCCAGCTGTCCCAGTCCGCAGGGTTGACCGCCTGGATGGTGCCCCCGTCGGTGAAGTGGGCCAGGCGGGCGCCATGGCGCGTGCGCTCGCTCCACTGCACCTTGTTGAGTGGCACCTGCCGGATCAGGCCAGGCCCGGACAACTGCAGCATGCCGCGCTCCACCCACATGAGAACGGGTTGGGCGCGGGCGGTCAGGCCATCGAAATAGGCCACCGACAGTTGGTGAGAGGACGACATGGGCTGGATCACAGCCCGAGGTCAATGCCGGCGAGGTCCGCGGCAAGGTCTCCTGTGGCGTTGGCGCAAGCCTGGCGTGCCTGACCGACCAGCGTGTCCGGGTCCTGGCGCGTGTGGATCACGATGGCTTGCAGCCGGGCCCGTGCCAGTGCCACGGCGGCAAAGGGCCAGTACAGGCCGAAGGTGAGCATGATCAGGAGCCAGTTCTTGAGTGCCAGGCCGGCCATGTCAGACCACCGCAGGTGACTTTTGAAGCGCACCACCCGGTTGCCGGTTTGTGTCCACACCAGATTTTGCAGGTGCACGCTGAAGTAGGGCGCCACGATGACCTGGGTCAGCAGGATGTAACCAGCGAGCACGGGCAGCATCATGGACATGGCGGAAAGCAACTGCTTGGGGTCTGGCCGGGGGGCCATGTGCCCACCGCCCAGCACCGAGCCCAGCAGCCCGCCCACCAGGACCAGGCCCGTGGCCGCGGCCAGGGTCAGCAGGCCGGTTTTCAGAAAGATGGCCAGGACGTTGCGGTAAGTGGCCTTGAACGTGGTCTGCAGCTGGCCCAGTGCGTAATGGGCATGCTGATAGCGCTTGATGCGCCAGATCATGTAGGGCGCCAGCGCGAGGCTGCCCAGCACCATGACCACCGAGAGCACCATGGGCACCACGGCTTTGCCGAGGTCGCGCGGCAGAAAGGCCATCAGGATGCCGCTGAGCATCATCACGCCCACGCCAATCAGCATGGGGTTCAGGAACACCATGTAGGCGCTTTTGAGCGAGCCGGTGAAGTGAAAGCGCAAGCCGCGCCAGCTGGTTTGCGACAGGCGGAACTGCAGGGACGAGCGCAGCAGCGCAGGCCACAGGGCAGCCAGGATCAGCCCGGCGACAGCGCCCGAAACGGGCGACACCCGCCCCGCCACGCCATACAGCACCATGAGCAGGCTGACCAGCAGAAAGCCGCGCAGCATCTGGCGCGGGTTGCCATGGAAGCCCAGCGGGTGGCCGATCACGAAGGTGTTGCCATAGAAGTAGCGCAGCTTGCGCGCCTTGGCCCAGGGGTAGTAGAGCCCCAGGGTGACCAGTGTGAGCAACAGGTTGACGACCCAGATCCTGAAATATTCGCTGCCCGAGCCGGTGAAATGGATGGTGTGCAGGCTGGCCGGCCGCGCGCCCATCGCGGAAATGAAGGGCGAGGCGGTCATGCCGCCGGCTGGCGGGCCGGGCAGGCGAAGCTGGTTCATGTTTTTCCCTGTTTTTTTTGTGTGATGGCCAGGCCTTTGATGGCCTTTAACCAGGTATGTCCGGCAAGCCCGCCTACAATTTTTAGATGAACGAGCGCACTGACACCCCTGGATTGTTTCCTCAACAGCCCCCTGCAGGCAATTCCCCCATGCTGGTGGGCCTCAATCCGGAGCAGTTGGCCGCCGTGACGGCCCCACCTGGCCCGACCTTGATCCTGGCGGGTGCGGGTTCGGGCAAGACCCGTGTGCTGACCACGCGCATCGCCTGGTTGCTGCAGACCGGGCAGGTGTCCCCCGCGGGCATCATGGCCGTGACCTTCACCAACAAGGCGGCCAAGGAGATGCAGGCGCGCCTGTCGGCCATGCTGCCCGTCAACACGCGGGCGATGTGGATCGGCACCTTCCACGGCCTGTGCAACCGCTTTCTGCGCGCACACGCCAAGATCGCCGGCCTGCCTCAGGCCTTCCAGATCCTGGACACGCAGGACCAGCTCTCCGCCGTCAAGCGCATCATCAAGGCGCTGAAGTTCGACGAAGAAAAGTGCATCCCCAAGCAGACCAGTTATTTCATCGCCAACGCCAAAGATGCCGGCCAGCGCCCCAAGGACATCCAGCCGCGCGACGAGCTGGGCCGCATGCAACTGGCCGTCTACCAGGCCTATGAAGACCAGTGCCAGCGCGAAGGCGTGGTGGACTTTGCCGAGTTGATGCTGCGCACCTACGAGATCATGCGCGACCACCCCGAGGTGCGTGAGCATTACCAGCGCCGCTTCAAGCACATCCTGGTCGACGAGTTCCAGGACACCAACCGCCTGCAGTACGCCTGGCTGAAGATGTTCGCCGGCAACCCCGCCGTCACCGGCAACAGCGTGTTTGCCGTGGGCGACGACGACCAGAGCATCTACGCCTTCCGCGGCGCGCTGGTGGGCAACATGGCCGATTTCGAGCGCGAGTTCCGCGTGCCCAGCGTGATCAAGCTGGAGCAGAACTACCGCAGCTTTGGCCACATCCTGGATGCGGCCAATACCCTGATCGCGCAGAACAGCCGCCGCCTGGGCAAGAACCTGCGCACCGACGCAGGGCAGGGCGAACCCATCCGCATCTACGAGGCCAGCAGCGACTTTGCCGAAGCCCAGTGGGTGGTGGACGAGGCCCGCCAGTTCAAACGCGAAGGCCAGCCCCTGCATGAAGTGGCCGTGCTGTACCGCAGCAATGCGCAGTCGCGGGTGATCGAATCGGCGCTGTTCAACGCCGGTGTGGCCTACAAGGTGTATGGCGGCCTGCGCTTTTTCGAGCGGGCTGAAGTCAAGCACGCGCTGGCTTACCTGCGCCTGCTTGAGAACCCGAATGACGACACCAGCTTCCTGCGCGTGGTGAACTTCCCGGCGCGTGGCATTGGCGCGCGCAGCGTGGAGGTCTTGCAGGATGCGGCGCGTTCATCTGGACGCAGTCTGGGACAGAGCGTGACGGCGGTGCCAGGCAAGACTGGCGCCAACCTGCAAGGCTTTGTCGCCTTGATTGATGCCATGCGCGAGGCCACCCGTGGCCTGACGCTGCGCCAGATCATCGAGCACGTGGTGGAGGCCTCGGGCCTGGCCGATTTCTACCGCGCAGAGAAGGAAGGCCAGGAGCGCCTGGAAAACTTGGCCGAACTGGTGAACGCCGCCGAAGCCTTCGTGACCCAGGAGGGCTTTGGCAAGGACGCCGTGGCCCTGCCCGTGGACGAGCCCGCTGGCACCATTGCCCAGGGCCTGCCTGCGGCCGTGGCCCAGGTTGACACCCTGCCTGACGCTGAAACGGGCGAAATCATCTCGCCCTTGCTGGCCTTCCTGACGCATGCCTCGCTGGAAGCGGGCGACAACCAGGCCCAGCCAGGCCAGGATGCCGTGCAGCTGATGACCATCCATGCCGCCAAGGGGCTGGAGTTCAACAACGTGTTTTTGACCGGGCTGGAAGAGGGCCTGTTCCCGCACGAGAACTCAATGAACGACACCGATGGCCTGGAGGAAGAGCGCCGCCTGATGTACGTGGCCATCACCCGCGCCCGCCAGCGCCTGCACATCAGCTTCAGCCAGACGCGCATGCTGCACGGCCAGACCCGCTACAACATCAAGAGCCGCTTCCTCGATGAGTTGCCCGAGGGCGCGCTCAAGTGGCTCACGCCGCGCAACCAGGGCTTTGGATCGGGCTTTGCCAAGTCCTACAACGATGCCTGGGCCAGCGGCAAGGGCATGGGGTCCATGGTGGGGGCCGGGGCTCAGCCTTACCGATCCAGTGGTGGTTCAGGTGAGGGGGGCAGCCGAGGTGGCTACGGTGGCCAGTACTACGGCGCCAAGAAGGAGGACGACTTCAAGGACCTGACCGCACCGCTGCCCACCAAGATGGCCCAGGCCAAAACCGAAGGGGGCTTGCGTGTGGGCCAGAGCGTGTTCCACAACAAGTTTGGCGAAGGCGTGGTGCTGACCCTGGAGGGCAATGGGCCGGATGCCCGCGTGCAGGTCAACTTCGGGCGTCACGGCACGAAGTGGCTGATGCTGAGCGTCGCCAAGCTCACGCCGATCGAATAAGGCGCAGGCCGGGCCGGATGCTGGCCCGGCGTGGTATCAGACCAGGCCGTTGCGGATCGCGTAGGCGATCAGGTCGGAGTTGTTGGTCAGGCCGAGCTTTTCCAGCACGCGGGCGCGGTACACGCTCACGGTCTTGGGGCTCAGCAGCAGTTGCTCGGCGATGTCCGACAGGCGCTTGCCCGAGGCGATCATCACCAGGGTCTGCAACTCGCGGTCAGACAGCTTCTGGTGCGCGTCCTCCTGGGCCGGTGCGGTCAGGTTCTCGACCAGCATCAGCGTCATCTCAGGGGTCACGTACTTCTTGCCCTGCGCCACGGTGCGCACGGCCGCCACGATCTGCGCGGCGTCGCTGCCTTTGTTCAGGTAGCCCGATGCACCGGCCTTCAGCGCCCGCATGGCGTACTGGTCTTCGGGGTACATGGAGACGACCAGCACCCTGAGCGTGCTGCCTTCTTCCTTGAGCACGTGCAGCACGTCCAGGCCGCTGCGGCCGGGCAGGTTGATGTCCAGCACGAGCACATCGCAACTCTTGTCGCGCAGCAGGGTGCGCAATTCGCCGTAATCGGCCGCTTCCCCCACCACATCGATGTCCGGTGCATCGGCCAGCGTGTCGCGGATACCGCGTCGGATCAGGGCATGGTCGTCGCAGAGAATGACTTTGATCATAGTTTGCCCCATACGGTGGGGTCGTCAGGGTCAGCCTCGTTGCCCAACGCGCTGGCTTCCAGATCGGGCAACAGTCGATCGATGAAACCATTTTCCGGGCCTGACAGCGGCACGGACAGGATCAAGGTCGTGCCGTCCGGGTTGCTGCTGATGTCCACCCAGCCGCCCACCGTTTCAGCACGCTCATGCAGGCCGCGGATGCCGAAGGAGCGGGCCTTGGCCAAGTCCTCTGCATTCAAGCCTCGGCCATTGTCAGTCACTTCGATGGACAGGACGCCACCAGCTTGCGTCAGATCGACGCTGACTTTGCTGGCCTGTGCGTGTTTGGAGACATTGGTCAGCGCTTCTTGTGCAAATCGGTAGGCCACCAGGGGCACGCCGGGGGCCAGTTGCAGCTGCTCATGGCTGGTGCGGAAGGCCACGTTCAGGCCGGTGCGCTTGGCAAAGCGATCGCTCATCCATTGCAGCGCGGCCACCAGGCCTTGCTCCAGGATGGCCGGGCGCAGGTTGTGCATGATGCGCTGGCTGGCCTCGTGGGCGTGGCCAACGGATTCCAGGGCCTGCTGGACGCGCTCGGCGATTTCTGGCGAGCTGGCGTGGCGGGCAATCCAGGCCAGGTCGAATTTGACGGCGGTCAGCGCACCACCGACATCGTCGTGGATTTCGCGGGCGATGGCCGCACGTTCTTGCTCGATGCTGGTCTGCAAGTGCTGGGCGAGTTCGCGCAGCTGCTGGCGCGAGCGGCTCAGGGCCAGGTCGGCACGCTGCTTGGCGATGCGGGTGCGGTTGGCCTCGATGGCCAGCAGGGCGGCGGGCGCCAGGCGGGCCAGGTTGCTCTTGAGCAGGTAGTCGTTGGCGCCGTTGCGCATGGCCTGCACGGCGATGTCCTCTCCGATTTCGCCCGACACCAGGATGAAGGGCACCAGCTTGCCCATGGAGCGGACCTTGTCCAGCGCCGCCAGGCCGGAGTAACCCGGCAGGTTGTAGTCCGACAGGATCAGATCCCAGTCCTGCTCCAGGGCCTCGATGAGCGCCGCCTCGTTCTCGACGCGCACGATGTCGGTGTTGATCCCGCCACGGCGCAGGTGGATGGCGACCAGGGCATGGTCCTCGTCGTTGTCTTCCAGATGCAGGACACGCAGCTTCACTGGCGGCATGGGCGTGACGCCGGTCTGGGCGGGATCCGTCAATGGGGACATATCGGACACGGACTTCCTTCGCTGGTTCGATCTGGCGATATACGCCAAGTTTTCCCGTGTCATTGTGATCACCTCACACCGGGAAATGCGAAAAATTCTAACAACTGGCAAAGCCGCGTGATCTGATTGATTTCGGTATTAAGGATCACCCGAATTCAGCCGACAACGTCCTTGTGCCATGCCGTCTGGTCAAAGACGGTCCGTTCGTAATCTGGTTGAGTGGAGCCAAGATGAGCTACGACGATCCCGTCGACACCCCGCCGCCCGAGATGCCATTGTTATTGGCAGCCGAGCTGCAAGATCACTTGATGACCGCCCACCATGACCTGGAGCGCCTGCAGCGCCTGCTGGACGATGCCTGCGAGGTCCTGATGGAAGGATTTCACGGAACGGCCGGCCAACTGGGTGAAGTCATCGATCTGGGGCACGAGGTCACGCCGCATCTGCAGGCCGTGAGGCAGACGCTCTACAAGACCGTCACCGCCCTGCAGTTTCAGGACATGGCGACGCAGCTGATCGCCCACACGAACAAGCGTTTGCGCAACTGCGCCGACCAGATTGCCCGCGACGCGCTGGGGGACGACGATCCCGATGGCGTGGCGGTGGTGGACGAGGCCCCGATGAAGCCGAACCCGGTCACCCAGGACGAGGTGGACGCCGGATCGGTGGAGTTGTTCTAAAGAAGCCGTCCCACCAGCCGAAATAACGTCCGCCTAACCAGCATTCAATTAAGCCCCGGAGAGCGACATGCACTCGATCCTTGCCGTCGACGATTCTGCATCCATGCGTCAAATGGTTTCCTTCACGCTCAAGAGCGCTGGCTACAACGTCGTCGAAGCGGTCGATGGCCAGGATGCCTACGAAAAGGCGCAGGGCCGCAGTTTCGATCTGGTGCTGACCGACCAGAACATGCCGCGCATGGATGGCATCAGCCTGACCAAGAAGCTGCGCGAATCTCCCCAGTTCAAGACGACGCCGATCCTGATGTTGACCACCGAGTCCAGCGATCAGATGAAGCAGGCAGGCCGCGCCGCAGGTGCAACCGGCTGGCTGGTCAAGCCCTTTGATCCGACCAAGCTGATCGAAGTGATCCAGAAGGTGATCCGTTAACCGGGCGAGAGCCAGGTCCACGGGCGTCACGACGAATTTCAGGAGTCAGAGATGGCAGACACAAGCACCGATCACAGCGCGGCAGCAGGCATTGACCTCAGTCAGTTCTATCAGGTCTTCTTCGAAGAAGCAGGTGAGAACCTTGAGAACATGGAACAGCTTCTGCTGGAGCTGGACATCGAGGCGGCAGATGACGAGGAGATGAACGCCATCTTCCGTTGCGCGCACTCGATCAAGGGTGGTGCCGCCACCTTCGGTTTCAGCGATGTGGCCGAGCTGACTCACCAGATGGAAACGCTGCTGGACAAGCTGCGCCGCCATGAGTTGGTGCCCACGCCGCCCATGGTGGACGTGCTGCTGCAGTCCGGCGATGCCCTCAAGGCCATGCTGGGACGCCATCAGGGCTCCGGTGGCGAAGAGGTGGACACTTCGGGCCTGCTGTTCAACATCCGCGCCATGGTGGCCGGCGAGGCGCCGCCTGCTGCGGAGGCCCCTGTTGCCAAGGCGCAAGCGCCTGCGGCCCAGGCACCTGTCGCGGCTGCGGCAACGGCTGCAACCACAGGCAAGCGCATCGTCGAGCTGCGCGTGGGCCCGCTGAACGACCTCTCGCAGGCCGACAACCTGGTGGACCTGTTCAAGGAAATCACCGATCTGGGCACCATTGAACCGCTGCCCGATGACCCATCCCTGGATGCCACCCGCCGCTTCAAGGTGGAGACCGCCTCCGCCGAATCCGAACTGCTGGACCTGTTCACCTTCCATGTGGCGCGTGAGCAAGTGGCTTTCCTGCCTTACGGTGATGCCGCCACCCCTGCCGCACCCGCTGCGCAGGCTGAAGCATCTGAAAAGGGCTACGGCTTCTTCGACGATGCGCCTGGCGCCCCCGCCGCCGCGCAGCCTGTTGCCCCCGTTTCGGCTGTCGAGCCCCAGCAGCCCAAGCCTGCAACCGCCGTGGCCAAGCCTGCGGCGCCCAAGGCCGAGAAGCCCGCTGCCGCACTCGAAGCCTCGACCATCCGCGTGTCCGTGGAAAAAGTCGACCAGCTCATCAACCTGGTGGGCGAGCTTGTGATCACCCAGGCCATGCTGGCCCAGAACAGCCGCGGCCTGGACCCGGTCGTCTACCAGCAACTGGTGACAGGCCTGACCGATCTGGACCGCAACACCCGCGACCTGCAAGAGGCCGTGATGTCGATCCGGATGATTCCGATGTCGACGGTGTTCAGCCGCTTCCCCCGCATGCTGCGCGACCTGGCCAACAAGCTGGGCAAGAAGGTCGAGCTGGTCACCCAGGGTGAAGCCACCGAACTGGACAAGGGCCTGGTCGAGAAGATCACCGACCCGCTGACCCACCTGGTGCGCAACTCCTGCGACCACGGTGTCGAAATGCCTGCAGACCGCATTGCCAACGGCAAGCCCGAAGTCGGCACTATCACCCTGGCCGCTTCCCATCAGGGCGGCTCCATCGTGATCGAAGTGCGTGACGATGGCCGTGGCCTGTCGCGCGAGAAGCTGCTGCGCAAGGCCCGCGAAAAGGGCATTGATGCACCCGACAGCCTGACCGACTCCGAAGTCTGGAACCTGATCTTCGCCCCCGGCTTCTCCACGGCCGATGTGGTGACCGATGTGTCCGGCCGCGGCGTGGGCATGGACGTGGTCAAGAAGAACATCACCTCGCTGGGCGGCACGGTCGAGATTGATTCGGCCGAAGGCTACGGCATGCGCGTGGCGGTTCGCCTGCCCCTGACCCTGGCCATCATGGATGGCATGAGCGTGGGCGTGGGCGAAGAGGTCTACATCCTGCCGCTGTCGTCGGTGGTCGAGTCCTTCCAGGTCAGCCAGGAGATGGTCAAGACCATCGGTGGCTCGGGCCGCGTGGTCGAAGTGCGTGACGAGTACATGCCGGTGATCGAGCTGGAGAAAGTCTTCCAGGTGCCCCGATTCGATTGGGAGCACAACAGCGGGATCATGGTGGTGGTCGAGGCAGAAAGCGGCCGTGTGGCCCTGCTGGTCGACGAACTGCTGGGGCAACAACAAGTGGTGGTCAAGAACCTCGAGACCAACTACCGCAAGGTCAACGATGTGTCGGGCGCCACCATCATGGGTGACGGCCGAGTGGCCTTGATTCTGGACGTGGGCAGCCTCGTGCGCCGCTCGCGTCACTGAGTTCAACAGGAGACCATGCAATGGGCATGATGGAAAAACTGGACGTGCAGGCCGACCTGGCACGCGAGTACCTGACCTTCCGCCTGGGCGATGAAGAGTACGGCATCGACATCCTGAAGGTGCAGGAAATCCGTGGTTATGAGAACCCCACGCGCATTGCCAACGCACCGCATTTCCTCAAGGGTGTGGTCAACTTGCGCGGCACGATTGTCCCTATCGTCGACCTGCGTATGCGCTTTGGCTGCTCCTCTGCGGAGTACAACGCCTTCACCGTGTCGATCATCCTGCACATTGGTCAACGCACCATCGGTGTGGTGGTGGACTCGGTGAGCGACGTGATGGAAATCCCGGCCGAGGCCATGCGCCCCGCGCCAGAAATGACCTCGGCCATCGAGGCCACCTACATCCGTGGGCTGGCTCAGGTTGGGGAACGCATGGTCATCCTGCTGGACATTGAAAGCATGCTGATGAGCCAGGACATGGGTCTTGTTGATTGAAAACAGGAGATGACATCATGAACAAACTGTTTGGCGTAATGGCCCTGGCACTGTCTGTTGTGACCGGCTCGGTCTGGGCTGCCGAGGGTGGGGCCACCAAGGAAGATGCCGTGGCCATGGTGAAAAAAGGCGTGTCCACCATCAAGTCGGCCGGCGCAGACAAGACCTATGCCGAGTTTGGCGACAAGGCCAATACCACCTGGCACCAGCATGACCTGTATCTGGTGGTCTACGGGCTGGATGGCGTGGTGCGCGCACACGGCGCCAACGCCAAGATGGTGGGCAAGAACCTCATCGAGCTCAAGGACATCGACGGCAAGGCCTTCGTGAAGGAGCGTGTCGACATGGCCAAGACCCATGGCACCTTCTGGCAGGACTACAAGTTCACCAACCCCGAGACCAAGAAGATCGAGCCCAAGAGCATGTACTGCGAAAAGCTCGATGAGACCGTGGTGTGCGGCGGCATCTACAAGTGATGTGCGGCTAAGCCGAGACGACACAACGGGCCCTCAAAGGCCCGTTTGCTTTTGGTGGGCCCCCTTTCAGCCGACGGCCTTGCCGGGGTTGCGGTAGACATCGCTGAGTTCACCCGCGGGGCCAAACAGCCGGGCGCGCCAGGCCTCTTCCAGCGCCTGGGTCTGCTGCTGTCGGGGGTGGAATCTGCGGCGCCAGAACTTGGGCATGTGGCGAAGCACCTGGCTGATCAAGGCGCCATGCCCGAACAAGGCGCGCAGGCCCCGGCGGTTCTCCGCCAGATTGAACAGCTGCCCCTCCTTGATCAGCAGTCGCAGCCAACTGGCGACGACCGGCAGCATCACGAAGATGCCAACCAGCCACCCGGCCTGCTTGCGCTCGCGTTGCGTGCCGCCGATGAGCTCGAAGACGTCGTAAGCCACCGATTTGTGCTCCAGCTCCTCCAGCGCATGCCAGTACCAGAGCTTGAGCATCTCGGGGTCTGACGACGCGGCCAGCGCCTTGTCGGTCAGCCATTGCTCGGCCAGGTGGGCGGTGAAGTGCTCCATCATGGTCGTGCAGGCCAGTTGCAAGCGGGGCGAGAAGCGCTCCAGCTGGCGCAGCCCGAAGCGGACGTAGCGCGCAGGCAGATCGACATCCAGCCCGCGCTCGCGAAACAGCTCGTTGAGGCGCTCGTGCTCGCGGCCGTGCAGCGCCTCCTGGCCCATGAAGCCCGATACCTGTGCCTTGAGCACCGGGTCCGTGATGCGATCGCGGAAGTGACGCACCGACTCCATGAAGAAGCGCTCACCCGGCGGGAAGATGCCGGAGAAGACGACAAACATCAGGCTGGCCAGCGGGTTGTTGTCGTAGAAGAAATGGCGCTGGCTGTCTCGCGAGAAGCGGAAATCGATGTGACGGGGGGGGATGCCCACTTGGGCGCCGGTGAGCGCGCGTGGCGCGGCGGTGTCGGACATGCAGGTGTCTCCAGAGGTGGATGCGGCACGCCCGGTTGACGTGCACGATAATCAGCGCCAGTTTGTTCCGAATGTTTATTCGGATTCAATTCGGATCTCTGCATTTCGGCCTCAGGTCTTCGCCCATGCAACGTATTCCCAGGCAGCAACGCGCCAAATCCACCGTCGAAGCCATCCTGGATGCGGGCTACATCAGCCTGGGCCGCCACGGGCTGGCGGGCACGACCACCACCCACATCGCCGAGATCGCCGGCGTCAGCGTGGGCTCCCTGTACGAGTATTTCAAGAACAAGGAAGCGATCTACGAGGCCATGCGGGATCGTTTCGTGCGGGACCTGATTGGCGTGCTGCAGCCCCTGACGCCGCGCATCGTGCGCATGCCCTTGACGGAGGCCATCCCGCTCATCCTGTATGACGTCCAGGCCCTGTTGCTGCGGGATGAGCACCGCTACCTGAAGTACGCCCGCGAGGTGTTCAACGCGGATTTCCGTTTTGACCTCACCGATGTGTCCCGATCATTGGGTGACATCATCGTGCAGTACCTGCTGCACAACCCGCAATACGCCGGGATGCAGCGCTTTGCCGCCATGAGCTACATCTTCGTCAACGCGGGGATGTTCACCGTGATCCGGCACATGTCGGACCCGAACCCGCCCATTTCCTATGACGAGCTGGTGGACGGGCTGGCCCACATGGTGAGCCACTATGTGCGCATGGAGCGGCAACTGGCCCGACGCCAGAGCGGCGATGCGGGGGCTGCGGGCACCGAGCCGGCCAAAGGCGGCTGACTGAATTCAGCGCGCCTGGAGGGCGCTGGCAATGAGGGCGTCGAGCTGGGGCAGCGGCAGGGCCAGGCGTTTGCTGGCGTCGTCCACCTCACGCTGCTTGGGCGCCCACACCGGCGCGGGCCAGCGGGCATCCCATTCGAAGCGGGCGATCACGTGCCAGTGCAGGTGCGGCACCACATTGCCCAGCGAGGCCAGGTTGATCTTGGTGGGGGCGAGCGCCTCACGCAGCACGGTTTCCACCTTGGCCACGGTCTGCATGATGTGGCTGCGGTCCTCGGGGACGAGGTCGGTCCACTCGGCCACGTGGTCGTTCCAGATCACGCGGTAGAAGGCGGGGTGATCCTCGTCCAGCGCACGGATCACACGCAGTTTGTCGGTGCGCAGGATCAGCACACCGCCGTCCTGGGTGCACAACTCGCAGCCCACCACGCGGGAAGTATCAAGCTGCCCCATGATCAGACCAGCACGCGTTCGATGCCGCCGTTGTTGGCTTTCGCCACATAGTCCGGCATCCAGTTCTCGCCCAGGATCTGCTTGGCCATCTCGACCACGATGTAGTCGGCTTCCAGCAGGCCGGTCTGGGCATCGTCCACGTAGCGGCTCAGGCCCTGCAGGCAAGCGGGACACGAGGTCAGCACCTTGACGTTGTCCTTCTCGCCGATCAGGCCCTTGCTGCGCAACTCGGCCTCGCCCTTGCGGATCTCTTCTTCCTTGCGGAAGCGGATCTGCGTGGACACATCCGGGCGGCTCACGGCCAGCGTGCCGGCCTCGCCGCAGCAGCGATCGGACTTGATGACGCCGTCACCCACCAGGGCCTTGACGGTCTTCATCGGGTCCTGCAGCTTCATGGGCGTGTGGCAGGGGTCGTGGTACAGGAAGGCGCCCTTGCCTTGCAGGGTGATGCCCTTTTCCAGCAGGTACTCGTGGATGTCGATGATGCGGCAGCCCGGGAAGATCTTGTCGAACTGGTAGCCCTGCAACTGGTCATAGCAGGTACCGCAGGACACGACCACCGTCTTGATGTCCAGGTAGTTCAGCGTGTTGGCCACGCGGTGGAACAGCACCCGGTTGTCGGTGATCATCTTCTCGGCCGTGTCGAACTGGCCGGCACCGCGTTGCGGGTAACCGCAGCACAGGTAGCCCGGTGGCAGCACGGTTTGTACGCCGGCATGCCACAGCATGGCTTGCGTGGCCAGGCCCACCTGGCTGAACAAGCGCTCCGAGCCGCAACCGGGGAAGTAGAACACCGCCTCGGTATCGGCCGTGGTGCCCTTGGGGTCGCGGATGATGGGGACGTAGTCCTTGTCCTCGATGTCCAGCAGGGCGCGTGCGGTCTTCTTGGGCAGGCCGCCCGGCATCTTCTTGTTGATGAAGTGGATGACCTGTTCCTTGAGCGAGGCCGTGCCCACCGATGCCGGTGGTGCGTTGGTCTGCTTGCGTGCGGCCAGCTTGAGCACCTCGTTGCCCAGGCGCTGCAGCGGCATGGCGACATCCACCAGGGCGCTGCGCACGATCTTGATCGTCTGCGGGCTGTTGGTGTTGAGCATGAGCATGCCGGCTGCAGCAGCCGGGCGGAAGCTCTTCTTGCCCAGCTTGTTCAACAGGTTGCGCATGTTCATCGACACGTCGCCGAAGTCGATCTTGACCGGGCAGGGTGTCAGGCACTTGTGGCAGACCGTGCAGTGGTCGGCCACGTCCTCGAACTCTTCCCAGTGCTTGATCGACACACCGCGGCGCGTCTGCTCTTCATACAGGAAGGCTTCGACCAGCAGCGAGGTGGCCAGGATCTTGTTGCGCGGGCTGTAGAGCAGGTTGGCGCGCGGCACATGCGTGGCGCACACGGGCTTGCACTTGCCGCAGCGCAGGCAGTCCTTGACGGAGGCAGCGATGTCGCCGATGTCCGACTGCTGCATGATCAGCGACTCGTGGCCCATCAGCCCGAAGGAGGGCGTGTAGGCCTCGGTCAGGTCGGCGGCGTGCACGTCATCGCCCAGGGCTTTCAGGGCGGCGCCGCGCAGCAGCTTGCCCTTGTTGAAGCGGCCTTCGGGGTCGACCTTGAGCTTGTACGCCGTGAAGTTGGCGATCTCGTCGTCGGTCAGGAACTCCAGCTTGGTGATGCCGATGCCGTGTTCGCCCGAGATGACGCCGTCCAGCGCGCGCGCCAGCTTCATGATGCGGGCCACGGCTTCATGGGCCGTCTGCAGCATCTCGTAGTTGTCGCTGTTGACGGGCAGGTTGGTGTGCACATTGCCGTCGCCGGCGTGCATGTGCAGGGCCACCCAGACGCGGCCACGCAGCACCTGCTTGTGGATGCGCTTGAGCTCGTCCACGATGGGGCTGAGCGCCGTGCCGGTGAAGACCTTGGCCAGTTCGTCGCGGATCTCGCGCTTCCAGCTGGCGCGGATCGTCCAGGTTTGCAGCAGGTTGAAGACCGTGTCGCCGGCTTCCGGGGTGTAGGTCCCGTTGCGGTGTTGCTCGTAGCCCAGTGCGACGAGCTGGTCCGACACCGTGCTCAGCGGGGTGTCGATGTGCTCGTACAGGAACTGCCAGCGTGCGCGGACCTTGTCCAGCTGGGTCAGCGCGGCACCGACCTTCTCGGCCAGTTGCTCGGGGCTGGGCAGCTCTTCGGCATCTTCGACCTTGCCGAGATACGAAGAGATTGGCAGGTTGCCCCCTTGCACGAAGGTGATCAGCGCATCGGCAATGGCCAGCTTGTTGCGCAGGCTCAGCTCGATGTTGATGCGCTCGATGCCCAGCGTGTACTCGCCCATGCGCGGCAGCGGGATCACCACGTCTTCATTGACCTTGAAGGCGTTGGTGTGCTTGGCGATGGCGGCGGTGCGCTTGCGGTCGGCCCAGAACTTCTTGCGGGCATCGCTGCTGACGGCGATGAAGCCTTCGCCCGAGCGGCCATTGGCCAGGCGGATGACCTCGCTGGCGGCGCGCGCCACGCGGTCTTCGTCGTCACCGACGATGTCGCCGATCAGCACCATCTTGGGCAGGGTGCCGCGTTTGCTCTTGGTGGCATAACCCACGGCGCGCAGGTAGCGGTCGTCCAGGTGTTCTAGGCCTGCGAGGATGGCGCCACCAGGCTGCTTCATCTCCTCGAACATGAAGTCCTTGATCTCGACGATCGAGGGCACGCCTTCCTTGGGGTTGCCAAAGAACTCCAGGCACACCGTGCGCACGTGGCCGGGCATGCGGTGCACGACCCAGCGGGCGCTGGTGATCAGGCCGTCACAGCCTTCTTTCTGGACACCGGGCAGGCCGGCGAGGAACTTGTCGGTGACGTCCTTGCCCAGGCCTTCCTTGCGGAAGGTGCGGCCGGGGATGTCCAGGCGCTCGGTGCGGATCGGGGTCTTGCCGTCGGCCTGGAAATACTTCAGCTCGAAACTGGCGGTTTCGACATCATGGATCTTGCCCAGGTTGTGGTTCAGGCGCACCACTTCCAGCCATTCGGCATTGGGCGTGACCATGCGCCACGAGGCGAGGTTGTCCAGGGCGGTGCCCCACAACACGGCCTTCTTGCCACCGGCGTTCATGGCGATGTTGCCGCCCACGCAGGAGGCCTCGGCCGAAGTCGGGTCCACGGCGAACACGAAGCCCGCGCGCTCGGCCGCATCGGCCACGCGTTGCGTCACCACGCCGGCGCCTGTCCAGACGGTGGCCACGGGCTTGTCCAGCCCCGGCAGGTTCACCATCTCGACTTCGGTCATCGCCTCGAGCTTTTCGGTGTTGATCACCGCGCTCTTCCAGGTCAGGGGCACTGCGCCGCCGGTGTAGCCGGTGCCACCCCCACGCGGGATGATGGTCAAACCCAGCTCGACGCAACCCTTGACCAGGGCGGCCATTTCCTCTTCGGTGTCCGGTGTCAGGACGACGAAGGGGTATTCCACGCGCCAGTCGGTTGCGTCCGTCACGTGCGAGACGCGGCTGAGGCCATCGAACTTGATGTTGTCGTGCCGGGTGACCTTGCCCAGGACCTTGTTGGTGCGCTCGCGCAGGCCACCCATCTGGTCAAAGGCCTTGGCAAAACGGTCCACGGCATTGCGCGCGGCGCTCAGCAACTCACCAACCAGCGCGTCGCGCGCGCCATCGGAGCCTGCCTGATCCTCGGGGTGGC
The DNA here is from genome assembly GCF_016195855.1 of Aquabacterium sp. Classification (GTDB taxonomy): domain Bacteria; phylum Pseudomonadota; class Gammaproteobacteria; order Burkholderiales; family Burkholderiaceae_C; genus Aquabacterium. Next base: position 596,474 of record NZ_JACPYU010000016.1, on the reverse strand, counting down.
GACGCTTGTCGACCTCGCCCAGGCGGTGGTGCAGGGCGTCAATCAACTGGCCACGGCGCTTGGGGTTGTCCAGCAGGTCGTCTTGCAGATAGGGGTTGCGCTGGACCACCCAGATGTCGCCCAGCACTTCGTAGAGCATGCGGGCGGAGCGGCCGGTCTGGCGCTCGGTGCGCAGCAGGCTGAGCACCTCCCAGGCACGCTGGCCCAGCAAACGCTGGACGATTTCACGGTCCGAAAAGGAGGTGTAGTTGTAGGGAATCTCGCGCAGGCGGGGCTGGCCGTCGGCATGGGCGTCGGCGGCCTGGGCGGTCATGTGGGTCAGCTCGATGGGTGCGTTCATGAAGGCGCCAGACGCGAACAAACCGGTTCAACAAAGGGCAATTCGCCTGGGGTTTGGGATAACGCCCAGGCACTGCGGGGGAGGGTGGTTTTCGCGCCTGAGGCGAGATGTTAACGCAGCAGGTCAAGCCCTCGGGCAGAAAAGGGCAACCGACAGGGTCTTCTGAAAGGGTTTAGCCTTGGCTCAAATCGATATTCTGAGCAGCAGTTCAGAATTCAAAGCGTAGTAGAGCCCGCCATGACCCAATACGGACCCCAAGCCGCCCATTGGCCTTATCCATGCTGGATTGCCCACCGCGGTGCGGGCAAGCTGGCGCCCGAAAACACCATGGCTGCGTTCAGGCTGGGTGCCGAGCATGGTTTTGCCATGTTCGAGTGCGACGTCAAGCTCAGCGCCGACGGTGAGCCCTTCCTCCTGCACGACAACGAGCTGGACCGCACGACCAATGGCCAGGGCGTGGCCGGCGTGCTCAAGTGGGACGCGCTGTCCCGCCTGGACGCGGGCAGCTGGCACGGCCGCACCTACGCCGGGGAGCCGCTGCTGCGCCTGGAGGCGCTCTCGCGCTGGCTGCAGGCCTTGGGTCTGATGGTCAATCTCGAGATCAAGCCCACGCCTGGTGAAGAAGTGCGCACCGGCCGCATCGTGGCGCAACATGTGGCCCGCCTGTGGGCACAGTCCCAGATCAAGCCCTTGCTGAGCTCCTTCAGTGTGGACGCCTTGCACGCTGCACAGGAGGCGCAGCCCGAGTTGCCCCGCGCCTTGCTGCTGGACAAATGGGTGCGTGACGCCGTGGACCAGGCCCAGTCGCTGGGCTGCCAGGCGCTGGTGGTCAACCAGACCCAGCTCGACGCCGATCGGATCGAGTTGGGCCACGCCGTCGGTTTGAAAATGCTGACCTACACCGTCAACGACGCCTCGCGCGCCAGCACCTTGTGGCTGGCTGGCCTGGACGGGCTGATCACGGACCGGGTCGACCTGTTTGAACCTCAGGCCCGCCTGGGCGCCAACCCCGCTCAGTTGATGTACGTGGCCGAAGAATTCATCGCCTGAACATCGCCTGAACGAAGGGCCCCGGCAAGCAGCGCCAGGGCGTCAGCCCAGGGCCTTGAGCAGCTTGTCGTGGATGCCGCCAAAGCCCCCGTTGCTCATGCACAGGATCTGGTCGCCGGGTTTGGCCGCCTTGACCACCTTGGTCACCAGCGTGTCGATGTTGTCGGACACGATGGCGCGCTCACCCATTTCAGCCAGCGCCTCGTTGGCGTCCCAGCCCAGGCCACCGCTGTGGCAAAAGGCCAGGTCAGCCTCTTCGAGTGACCAGGGCAGCAGGGCCTTCATGGTGCCCAGCTTCATGGTGTTGGAGCGTGGCTCGAACACCGCCAGGATGCGGCTGGCCGGGCCCACCTTGCGGCGCAGACCGTCCACGGTCGTGCGGATGGCCGTGGGGTGGTGCGCGAAGTCGTCATAGACGGCCACGCCCTTGACTTCGCCACGCAACTCCAGCCGGCGCTTCACATTGGCGAACTGCCCCAGGGCCTCGCAGGCCTGTTGCGGCGTCACACCCACGTGCTCGGCCGCCGCAATGGCCGCCAGCGCGTTCATCTGGTTGTGCTCGCCCAGCAGGGCCCATTCCACGCGGCCCACCAGCACGCCCGCCTTCAATACATCAAAGGCGTGCGGCTCGCCACGGGCGCGGAAGCCCGGCACATCACCGCGCACACCAAAGCGTGCCACGTCGCTCCAGCAGCCCCGCGCCAGCACGCGCTCCAGCGCTTCTTCGCGGGCGTTCACCACCAGACGGCCGGTGCCGGGCACCGTGCGCACCAGGTGGTGGAACTGCGTTTCGATGGCGGCCAGGTCGGCAAAGATGTCGGCGTGGTCGAACTCCAGGTTGTTGAGTACGGCCGTGCGGGGGCGGTAGTGCACGAACTTGCTGCGCTTGTCGAAAAACGCGGTGTCGTACTCGTCCGCTTCGATCACGAAGGGGTGGCCCGTTGCGGGGCGCGTATCGGCAGCGGTGTCCCCCAGCCTTGCCGACACACCGAAGTTCTGTGGCACGCCCCCCACCAGGAAGCCCGGCTGCTTGCCTGCGAACTCCAGGATCCAGGTCAGCATGGACGTGGTTGTGGTCTTGCCGTGCGTGCCGGCCACGGCCAGCACATGGCGGCCTTGCAGCACGTTTTCGCTCAGCCATTGCGGGCCACTGGTGTAGGGCAGGCCGGCATCCAGGATGGCTTCCATCAAGGGGTTGCCGCGCGAGACCACGTTGCCGATCACGAACAGATCGGGTTCGAGCTTGAGCTGGTCAACCGTATAACCCTCGATCAACTCAATGCCCAGGGCACGCAGCTGGTCGCTCATGGGGGGGTAGACACCGGCGTCACAGCCGGTCACACGGTGGCCCGCTTCACGGGCCAGGGCCGCCACGCCACCCATGAAGGTGCCGCAAATGCCGAGGATATGGATGTGCATGTAAAGCTCAGAGTTGGCGGAAGGCCTTGCCGGCGGCCGCCACGGTTTGGGCAATGTCGTCAGCCGTGTGAGCCGCGCTCACAAAGCCGGCCTCGTACATGGCAGGGGCGAGGTACACGCCCTGGTCCAGCATGAGGTGGAAGAACTGGTTGAACTTGTCGGTGCCCTTGGCCATCACCGCCTGGTAGTGCTGGGGCAGGTGGTCGGCAAAGAAGAAGCCGAACATGCCGCCTTCGCAATCGGCGGTGAGCTCGACGCCAGCGGCCTTGGCCTCGGCGCAGAAGCCGTCCATCAGGCTGCGGGTGGAGGCTGACAAGGCCTCGAAGAAGCCGGGGCGCTGGATCAGCTTGAGCGTGGCCAGGCCGCAGGCGGTGGCCACCGGGTTGCCCGACAGGGTGCCGGCCTGGTAGACCGGGCCCAGGGGGGCCAGCTTGGCCATGATCTCGCGGCGGGCCGCAAAGGCCGCCAGCGGCATGCCACCACCGATCACCTTGCCGAACACGCTGATGTCGGGCTTGAAACCAGGCAGGGCCTTGGCGTAGATGCTTTGCGCGCTGCCCAGGGCCACGCGAAAGCCGCTCATCACCTCATCGAACACGAACAGGGCGCCGTGCTGGTCACACAACTCACGGATGCGCTTGATGAAGGGCACGCTGGCGCGCACGAAGTTCATGTTGCCGGCAATCGGCTCGATCATCACGCAAGCGATGTCGGCGCCTTGCGTGGCAAAGGCCTCTTCGATCTGGGCGATGTTGTTGTACTCCAGCACCAGAGTGTGCTGCACCACCTCAGCGGGCACGCCGGCGCTGGTGGGGTGGCCGAAGGTGGCCAGGCCCGAGCCGGCCTTGACCAGCAGCGCATCGGCATGGCCGTGGTAACAGCCTTCGAACTTGATCAGCTTGCTGCGGCCCGTGAAGCCGCGCGCCAGGCGGATGGCGCTCATGCCGGCTTCGGTGCCCGAGCTCACCAGGCGCACCTGCTCGGCGCTGGGCACGAGTTTGAGGAGGCGCCTTGGGCACGGGTGATGAAGCGGGGCGTGCCGCCCACGGCGCGGAAGGCGCGCACGGGCGAGTTGACGCCGCCAGGGATGACGCGTTGGGCGCGCTCAAAAAGCGAGGCGTTAGTGGACATTGCGGGTGTGCGGGGGAGGAAGCTGGTCGTTCAGATCGGTGATGTCGCCCTCGGTGGGCGCGCCTTCGGGTGGCTGTTCGCCAGGGGGCAGGGCCCAGAAGAAGCGATCGGGCACCACGCCGCCCATGCCGGGGCGGAAGCCCGAATCCAGGGCCTGGTCCAGGAAGCTCAGGGCCTCCGACACGGCCACATCCAGCGAGGTGCCCGTGGCCAGGATGGCGGCCAGGGCGGCCGACAGGGTGTCGCCTGCGCCCACGAAACTGGCCTCGAAGCGCTCGAAACGCTCACCGGCCACCGCGCCTTGTGGCGAGGCCAGCACGTTGTCAATGAACTGGTCGGGCAACTGCACGCCGGTCACCAGCACATAGGCGCAGCCATGTTCGGCAGCGGCCACAGCCAGCTCTCTGGCAGACGGTGAACGTTCCGCGTCCCATTCGGGCAGCAGGAAATCGGTCAGTGTCTTGTGGTTTCCCACCAACACCTGGCTGGCGGGCAGAATCAATTCGCGGAAGGCGTCCAGGTAGCCCATCTGGGCGTCCTCGTCCATCCAGGACAGGTTGGGCAGGTAGGACACCAGCGGGGTGTCGGTGTAGTCGGAGAGGATCTCGGCGACGGCGCTGATGCCCTCGGCGCTGCCCAGGAAGCCGACCTTCCAGGATGCGATGGTGATGTCTTCCAGCACGCTGCGCGCCTGGTCGATCACCGCCTCGGCATCGATCTCGTGGGACTCGAATACCTCGGCAGAGTCGCGAATCAGCAGGCTGGTGACCACAGGCAGCGCGTGCGCACCCATGGCGGCGATCGTGGCGATATCCGCCCCGATCCCTGATGCCCCGCTGGCGTCATTGGCATTGAAGCTCATGACGCATGCTGGCGAGCCCGCGTCCTGATCTTCTGCGGCGGTGTGGTCCTCTGGACCGGTCTGGGGGGCGTTCATGCGTGTGCAGTATTGGCTAGAAGGTGAGCCCGTGCCCACAAACCCTGGGGTTCACGGGAGCGGCTGGTGGCTACAATCAGTTCATTGTATTCAAGCTGGTTTGGACCGACGTGAACGAGTTTCGTACCTGGATGTGCCTGATTTGCGGCTGGATTTATGACGAGGCCGCCGGTTTGCCTGAAGAGGGTATCGCGCCCGGCACGCGCTGGGAAGACGTTCCGATGAACTGGGTCTGTCCTGAGTGCGGTGCGCGCAAGGAAGACTTCGAAATGGTCCAGGTCTGATCTTCGTGATCGAGTTGATTTTGGCCAAGGCCCCAAAGGGCGTTGGCCGTCTGGAGGAACGCGTCCGTGTCTGATGCTGAGAACCCCGAATTGAAGGCGGGCACCAAGGTGCTCGTCATTGACGACAGCAATACCATTCGCCGCAGCGCCGAAATCTTTTTGAAACAAGGCGGTTACGAAGTGGTGTTGGCCGAAGATGGTTTTGATGCCCTCTCCAAAGTCAATGACCACAATCCAGATGTTATTTTTTGTGACATTCTGATGCCCCGTCTGGACGGATATCAAACCTGCGCCATCATCAAACGAAACCCACGGTTCACCAATACCCCGGTGATCATGCTTTCTTCGAAGGATGGCCTGTTCGACAAGGCGCGTGGGCGCATGGTGGGCTCGCAGGACTATCTGACCAAACCTTTTACCAAGGACCAATTGCTGCAGGCTGTGGCGCAATACAGCGCCAGTTGATTGCAACATTGGCTGTCAGGCTGGTGCCTGTCAGGATGAATAATGCGTGTGCGCCGGGCTTCCCGAAACCCTGAGTCAAGCGTGCACCGAGGAGTTGATATGCCCATTCAGAAAATATTGCTGGTTGACGATTCCAAGACCGAATTGCATGTCCTGTCCGAGTTGCTGACGAAAAAGGGCTACCAGGTGCGCACGGCCGAAAATGGCGAGGAAGCCATGCGCCGTCTGCAGGAAGACAAGCCTGACCTGATCCTGATGGACGTGGTCATGCCCGGTCAGAACGGCTTCCAGCTGACCCGCGCCATCACGCGCGATCCGGCTTTTGCCAGCGTGCCCGTCATCATCTGCACCAGCAAGAACCAGGAAACCGACCGGGTCTGGGGCATGCGCCAGGGGGCGCGAGACTACGTGGTCAAGCCAGTCAACCCTGAAGAGTTGCTGTCCAAAATCAAGGCCTTCGGCTAAGAAGAGGTCGCAGCAAGATGGCCAATAAAGAAGCCTTGAGGGAGTTGCAGCAACGTCTGGCAGATCGTCTGCAGATGGTGCGTCAACAAGCGCCCGCGCGCAGTTGGTTGGCTGTCGAGATTGCCGGTCACGGTTTTCTGCTTTCACTGGACCAGGCGGGCGAGATCTTCCCGCTGTCCACCATCCAGCCTGTGCCGCACAGCCAGGCCTGGTTCCTGGGTGTGGCCAACCTGCGCGGCCAGTTGCACGGTGTGGTCGACATGGCGGCCTTCCTGGGGCTGCCGCAGCGCCAGACGCGCAGCCTCAACGAATCGGTGACCCGGGACGCCGGCCGCCTGATCGCTTTCAACTCGGGCTTGCAGATGAATGCAGCCCTGCTGATCGACCGCCTGATGGGCTTGCGCAACGCCACGGCCCTGACGCCGGCGCCAGACGCAGCCGGCGTGGTCAAACCGCATTTCATCGGCCAGCAGTTCAACGACGCGTTGGGCCGCACATGGTACGAACTGGATCTCGCCGGCCTGGTGGCCGACGAGGCCTTTCTGAAAATTGATGTTTGACGGGGCTGACCCCGTCTGGCAGTACACAGTGGAGCAAAAGGCATGAGTTTCCTGAGTCGAATCAAGGACCTGGGCAAAACGCAGGACGACGACGAGGTCCAGTCCGAGGCATTGAGCACCGAGGGCATGGTGACGTCCTCTGGCGCGCAGTCGGTCGACACCCAGGCCGCGCCTTCCACCATCCAGCCCGGTGGCAGCACGATCACGTCCGATTCGATCATCTCGGAGGACGCGCCGTCCGAGTTCCCGCCTGACTACCACGACAACCGGCTCAAGAACGAGGTGCCTGATGGCCCCTTGATGGCCGAGCCGCAAACCGGCCTGCCCGTGATCGGCAAGTGGCGCCTGGACCGCCAGCAACGCTTCATCGGCGGTGCGCTCGGTGTGGGCATGCTGGGTCTGCTGCTGTCCGCCTTCCTGTCGGTGACCTCTGCCGACCGCCGTGCGGCGCAGACCGGGGCAACCGGTCAGGCGCTGATGCAGTCGCAACGCCTGGCCAAGTCGGTGTCGCAGGCCTTGATCGGCCGGGCACAGGCCTTCGGCGAAGTGGCAGACAGCTCCAAGGTGCTGGCCAGCAACGTGCGTGGTCTGGACAAGGGCGACTCCGCACTGGGCCTGAGCGAAGTGCATGGCGCTGCCAAGGAAGAGCTGACCAAGCTGCTGCCCCTGGTGGACCGCGCCGAGAAGAACGCGGACTACGTGTTGAAGCAGAAGCAGACGCTGACCCAGGTGAGCCAGGCGCTGCGTGAAGTCAACAGCCAGTCGTCCGAACTGCTGGACCTGGCCGAAGGCATTGCCACGACCAAGATCGAGAAGGGCGGCGTGACGCCCGCTGAAGCCTCATCGCTCAACCAGCTGGTCATGCTGACGCAGCGTATCGGTAAGTCGGCCAACGAATTCCTGACGGTGGAAGGCGTGTCGACCGAGGCCGTGTTCTTGCTGGGCAAGGACCTGAACGCCTTCAAGGAAATCGCCGAAGGCCTGCTCAATGGCAACGCCGACCTGAAGCTGGTCGCCTCGAAAGACCCGGCCGTGCGCGAACAACTGGATGCGCTGCTCAAGATCTTCGAGCGTACCCGCACACAGTCGACCTTCATTCTGGGTTCGCTGCAAGGCCTGGTAGCCGCACGTGATGCCCAGGTGGCCGTGATCGATGACTCCGAGCCACTGCGCAAGGGTCTGGAAACGGTTCAGCAGAAGCTGACTGAAAGCGCCGGTATTGGCGGGGTCAACGTGGCCCTGATCCTGGTCTTCCTGTTGATCACCGTGGCAGCCGCTTACGGCTTGCTGCGCGTGTTCCTGACCGACCAGAACCACCGTCGTCAGGTGGCTGAACAGCAGCGTCAGGAAGCCGAACGCCTGGAGCGCGAAGCTAAGCGCGTCAATGACGCCAACCAGGCCGCCATTCTGCGATTGATGAACGAACTGCAACTCGTCGCTGAAGGTGACTTGACGCAACAAGCCACGGTGACGGAAGACATCACCGGCGCCATCGCCGACTCGGTGAACTTCACGGTGGAAGAGCTGCGCAACCTGGTGGCACAAGTGCAAGGCACGGTGCAACGGGTGACGGAGACCACCGGTGAGGTGGAAGCCACGTCGACCGAACTGCTGGCCGCCTCCGACGAGCAGCTGCGCGAGATCCGTGAAACCGGTGAGTCCGTGCTGCAGATGGCCGGCCGGATTAACGAGGTGTCTGCACAAGCCCAGCACTCTGCTGAAGTGGCGCGCCAATCGCTGGCCGCTGCCGACTCCGGTCTGCAAGCCGTGCAGAACGCCATCGGCGGTATGAACACCATCCGCGAGCAGATCCAGGAAACCTCCAAGCGCATCAAGCGGCTGGGCGAATCGTCTCAGGAAATCGGCGAAATCACCGAGCTGATTTCCGACATTACCGAGCAGACCAACGTGCTGGCGCTGAACGCCGCCATCCAGGCCGCATCCGCTGGTGAAGCCGGCCGCGGCTTCTCGGTGGTGGCCGAAGAAGTGCAGCGTCTGGCTGAACGTTCCGCCGATGCGACGCGCGAAATTGCCGCGCTGGTGCGCACCATTCAGACCGACACGCAAGATGCCGTGGGCGCCATGGAGCGCTCCACGCAGGGTGTGGTGGAAGGGGCCCGACTGTCCGACGCCGCCGGCTCCGCGCTGGGCGACATCGACCGCGTGTCTCGCCGACTGGCCGAGCTGATTGAGCAGATTTCCTCGCAGGCCCTGCGGGAAGCGGAGTCCGCCAACGTGGTCGTGGCCAACATTCAGCACATTTTTGCCGTGACCGAGCAGACCGGTGAAGGTACCCGTTCAACCACGCAACTGGTGCGTGAGTTGTCCAGGACCGCCAACGAACTTCAACAATCGGTGGCCCGATTCAAGATCGCTTCCTAAAAGAGCGAATGAACCATGGACAGCTTGCACAACGACGCTCCTTCGCCCTCCGATGACCTCAGTGCCCTGGCCTGGGTTCACGAGGAACTGCGCAAGTCGCTGGATGCGGCCCACAAGGCGCTGCACCGGTGCCTCAAGGATGTGACATCGGCCGGGCTGTCCGACATGGACGCCATGGACCCGGCCATCCTGCGCACGGCACGCCAGCAGATCCACCAGGGTGTGGGTGCGCTGGAGTTGGCCGGTGTGCCCGCGGGCGCGACGCTTTTGCGTGCCGCCGAAGCCGTGGTGCAGAAGTTCGTCAACCGTCCGCAGTCCATCACCGAAGAGGCCGTGCGCGACGTCGAGAAGGCCTCCTTTGCCTTGCTGGACTATGTCAGCCGCCGTTTGTCGGGCAAGCCCGTCTCGGCCATGGCGCTGTTCCCGCAGTACGAGGCCTTGATGGCCCGCGCAGGCAGCGTGCTGCCACGCCCGACCGATCTGTGGTCGCAGGATTGGCCCGATCTGTCGCTGGAAGCGCCACTGGCCCCGCCTGAGAACGTGCAGCCGCGGGCCGCCGATGCGGCCACCGTCGACGATTTTGAAACCGGCCTGCTGAACCTGCTCAAGCGCAATCAGCCTGTCGATGCCGTGGCCCTGGCCGACTTGTGCGCCTCGCTGGCCAGCGGTGCCGTGCAGCGCTCGGCACACCGGGAGTCCGCCACCTGGATGCTTGCCAGTGGTTTCCTGGAAGGCCTGGCTGGTGCCCACGTGCCCTTGAGCGTGCATGCCAAGCGCGTGCTGTCGCAACTGCTCAGCCAGTTGCGCGTGCTGGTCAAAGGCAACGCCACGCCGTCCGACCGGCTGGCCAATGAACTGCTGTTCTTTTGCGCGCAGGCCTCCGATGTGCCCGCCGCCGAGAACTCGGTGCTGGCGCGTGTGCGCCGCACCTTTGGCCTGGAGCGCCACAAGCCTGTGGACCTGCAGGCGTCCTCGCTGGGCAAGTACGACCCGGCCTGGGTGGCGCAGGCCATCAAGCGTGTGGGTGGCGCCAAAGACGGCTGGTCCGCCGTGGCCGCTGGCGAGTTGTTGCGACTGGGCGGCCTGAACGAGCAGTTCTCGCTGGTCAGTGATTCGCTGCGCCGCCTGTTCCCGCAAGGCCAGTCCCTGGCTGACGCCTTGACCCATGCCGTGCACAACACGGTTCAGGCCGCCAAGGCGCCCGAGCCTTCGCTGGCCATGGAAGTGGCCACGAGCTTGTTGTACATCGAAGCCTCGCTGGAAGACGGCGAGTTCGACAGCCCCGATCAGCAGCAGCGCGTGCAGCGCCTGGCGCAGCGCATCAACAGCGTCAGCGATGGCCATGATGCCCAGCCGCTGGAAAGCTGGATGGAGGACCTGTACCGCCGGGTGTCCGATCGCCAGACGATCGGCAGCGTGGTTCAGGAGCTGCGCACCACGCTGACCGACTGCGAAAAGCACATCGACCAGTTCTTCCGCGACCCCAAGGACACCACCCCCCTGGTCAACGTGCCGGGGCAGTTGCAGTCCATGCGCGGCGTGCTGGCCGTGCTGGGCCTGGATGTGGCGGCGCACGCCACCGTGCGCATGCGCGAGGCCGTGGACCACCTGCTGGTGCCCGGTGCCGACCTGGATCAGGCTGCGCAAGAAGGCGTGTTCGATCGCCTGGCAACCAACCTGGGCGCACTGGGCTTTTTGATCGACATGATGGGCGTGCAGCCTGCTTTGGCCAAATCCCTGTTCACGATGGACGAGGCCACTGGCGTGCTCGCGCCGGTGATGGGGCGGGAAAAAAAAACCCAAGCTGACCCCGTAGAAGTCGTTGCGCAGCATGTTCAGCTGGAAGAAGCGCATGCGGTGGTCGAAGAAGTGGCCGAGGTTCTGGAGCGCGATGACGCCTCTTTGAGCGAGGTGTCCGAGCAATTGCAGAAGCTGGCGGAAACGCAGCACGTGCAGGAGCAGGCCGGCCTGGCCGAAAGCGTGGCCGCAGCCCAGGCGGCCATCGAATCGGCCCAGGCCAGCGACGATGAGGTGGCCTTGGCCGCTGCACGCGAGCAGGTCTCGCAAGTGCTGACCGACTTCACGCAGTCGGTGTCAGACGCCGAAACCCTGCAGCCTGAACCCCACTTCCCGCCACAGGCACCTTTGTCACTGGCACCTGCCGCTGTGACGCAGGAAACCGGCCTGGAAGAAGACGACGAAATGCGCGACATCTTCCTGGAGGAAGCGCGCGAGGTCATCGACAACATGCAGCAGGCGCTGGTCCACCTGGCTGCGCAGCCCGATGATGTGGGTTCGCTGACGGCCGTGCGCCGGGGCTTTCACACCCTCAAGGGCAGCTCGCGCATGGTGGGCCTCAAGGAGTACGGCGAGGCTGGCTGGGCTTGCGAGCAGATGTACAACGCCTGGTTGGCGTCGCATGATCCCGTGAGCGCAGATTTGCAGGCCGTCACGGCCGAGTTGCTGGGCCACTTTGCCTTGTGGACGGACGCGATCTCGGCCAAGCAGGATGCCGGCTGGAAGGCGCAACCCGTGATCGCAGTGGCCGATGCCCTGCGTCTGCATGGCCAGCGCAAACGCCTGTCTGAGGTGGCCTCTGCCCCCGCGTCTGAGCCCGAAGGCGGCGAGCCTGAAGAGCCTGCCCCGGCTGCGTCCGCGCCGGTGATCGAGACCCTGGCTGAGCCTGCACCCGTTCTGCTGGCCGAGCCCAAGCCCGTTCCGCCCGGCCTGGACTGGGAGCTGCCCGAGTTGGGGCAGGTCACGGAAGAAGCGCCGGTTCAGGTTGAGCCGGTGGCGCCCACGCTGTCCTTCGACGAGCTGGATCTGCCTGACGCGGTGCCCGCGCCGCTGGAGTCGGTGGTGGTGTCCGAGATGGACCTGCCAGAGTTGGTGGTGACCACCGAGCCCGACACGGTGCTGGACCCGCAGGCCCTGCCCGAGGTGGACACCCAGCCGCAGGACCTGATGGCCGAACCACTGGCCGATCATGAGTTGATCGTGCTGGATCTGGATGCATCGGCTGGCACGCCGCAGGCGCCGCTGGTGGTCGAGACCATCCATGCGCCTTCGACGCCTGCTGCCTTGTATTCCGAGTCTGAGGAAGTGGTTGAAGAGCCGCTGGCCGAGGTGACCTTGACCGACCCCAAGGAGTTTGTGCTCCTTGACGACAACGACCCCACGCAGGCTGGCGATTTGCTGGACCTGCCAACCGAGTCGGCCCGTGCTGACAGCACCGCGCGCACCGAACCAGCTGAACCCACCGACAGCGAGCAGCCGCAAGCCGTCGACAGCGCCGTCGCCGACGAGCCTGTCGATGAGCAGGTCAAGGTGGTGGGTCCTTTGCGCATCAGCATCCCGCTGTTCAACATCTACCTCAACGAGGCCGATGAGCAATCGCGCCGTTTGAGCACCTCGCTGGGCGAGTGGGCCCTGGAGTTGCATCGCCCTGTGGGTGATGACGCCATCGCGCTGGCGCACTCCCTGGCTGGCAACTCCGGCACCGTGGGTTACACGGAGCTGTCGCAACTGGCCCGCCTCCTGGAGCACGCCTTGATGCGCTCGCAGGCCCTGGGTGGTGGCGAAGCCGAGGCCGTGTCGCTGTTCAATGAAGCGGCTGAAGAGATCCGGCGCCTGCTGCATCAGTTCGCCGCGGGCTTCCTCAAGACCCCGTCCGACGAGCTGATGCGTCGCCTGGAGTGGTACGACCACGAGGCCTCGCGCCGCATCGAGGCGCGCAGCCTGGTCAGCGATCTGGATGAGCAGGTGGTGCTCGATGCGCCCCCGCATGTCGATCCCTTTGCGCCTGAAGGTGCAAGCCAGCCTCCGTCTGACTCGTTGATGGGTGACTTGCCGGTTGAAGACGCGCGTCCGCATCTGCGCCTGGTTCGCGCTGCCGATGAAGTCGAGGCCACCCAGCCCGCGCCCTTGGGCGTGGCCGAGTTCAAGGAGTTCGAGCCCCTGACGCCCGAGGCCGACGCACTGCAAGGTGCTTTACCCAGCGTGCAGGGTCTGAGCGGGGCAGGGCCCGTGCATTGGGACGACGAGTCCGACATCGATGCGCAGGACAATGTAGACGCTGACCTGTTCCCCATCTTCGAGGAAGAGGCTCAGGAACTGCTGCCCCAGTTGGCCAGCCAGACACGCCAGTGGCTGGAGATGCCCGATCACCCCGCTGCGGCCGCCGCCTGCATGCGCACGCTGCACACCTTCAAGGGTGGTGCGCGCCTGGCCGGTGCCATGCGCCTGGGCGAGCTGGCACACCGCATGGAGTCCACGATCGAGCGCTTGCTGGCGTCCGATCACATCATCCCGGCCGATGTGGCGCCGCTGGAAGGGCGCGTTGACCGCCTGGTCGAGGTGTTCGAGGCCCTGCGTGCCCGTGATGCCCAAAGTTACGACGAGCAGGCCAGCCGTCCGTTGCCGCCCGCCGAGCCGGTGCTGTCTGTGCCTGAGCCGACCGTGGTCGCGGCCCTTGAGGCTCCTGCGGTCGTCGAGCCCCAGGCTTTGCCGGTGTCCGTCACGCCCCTGATGCCGCGTCAGCCCGGCGAAGCCAAGCTGGAGCCCATCGACTGGGCCGGCCTGAGCCGCGCAGGCCAGGTGCCTTCGGTGCGCATCGAGCGTGAGCATGTGCAGGGCCCGTCGCAGGCGGCCGTGCGTGTGCGCCCTCAGTTGCTGGACCGCCTGGTCAACCACGCCGGTGAGGTCAGCATCACGCGCACCCGTCTGCAGTCGCAGGTGGGGCAGATCCGTGGCTCCCTGACCGACCTGACGGACAACCTGGAGCGCTTGCGTCAGCAACTGCGCGACATCGAACTGCAGGCCGAAACCCAGCTCAGCACCCGCATGGAAGCGGCCCGTGCCATGAGCCAGAACTTCGACCCGCTGGAGTTCGACCGCTACACGCGCTTCCAGGAACTGACCCGCATGATGGCCGAGTCGGTCAACGACGTGGCCACCGTGCAGCGCACCTTGCAGCGCAACCTGGAAACCGCAGAAGACCAGTTGGCCGCTCAGGCGCGCCTGACGCGTGACCTGCAGGACGACCTGCTGCGCACCCGCATGGTGGAGTTCGACGGCCTGTCTGATCGCCTTTACCGCGTGGTGCGCCAGGCGGCCAAGGAAACCGGCAAGCAGGTGCGGCTGGACATCCAGGGCGGCTCCACTGAAATCGACCGTGGCGTGCTGGAGCGCATGACCGGCTCGTTCGAGCACTTGCTGCGCAACTGCATCACCCACGGTATCGAGGATGGCGCCACCCGCACGGCCAATGGCAAGGACGCCACGGGCCAGGTCATCGTGGCGCTGCGCCATGAAGGCAACGAAGTGGCCATCGAGTTCCGTGACGATGGCGCAGGCCTGAATCTGGATCGCATCCGCTTGCGCGGTGTGGCCATGGGCCTGCTGCTGCCGGACGACAAGCCCAGCGAAGCCGAACTGGCGCAATTGATCTTCACCTCGGGCTTCTCGACAGCCGAGTCCGTCACCGAGTTGGCCGGCCGCGGCATCGGCATGGACGTGGTTCGCTCCGAAGTGAACGCCATGGGTGGCCGCATCGAAACGGCGACATCGGTTGGCAAGGGCACCAGCTTCACGCTGATCCTGCCGCTGACCACCGCGGTGACCAAGGTGGTGATGCTGCGGTGCGGCGCCATCAACATCGCCGTGCCGACCCACCTGATCGAGATGGTGCGCCGCGCGCGTCCGCAAGAAGTGGTGCAGGCTTATCAGCAAGGCAGTTATGCCTTTGCAGATCTGGTTCTGCCCTTCTACTGGCTGGGTGCGCTGCTGGACTTCAGCCCGCGCGGCATGGAAGGCGGGCGCACGCTGCCGGTGGTCATCGTGCGTTCGGCGCAGCAACGCGTTGCGCTGCACGTGGACGAAGTGCTGGGCAACCAGGAAGTGGTCGTCAAGAACCTGGGGCCGCAATTGGCGCGCCTGCCTGGTCTGGCGGGCATGACGCTGCTGGCCTCCGGTGCCGTCTCGCTGATCTACAACCCGGTGGCGCTGGCCACCGTGTACGGTGACCGTGCCCACGCGCAGACGGCGCAGGCACTGGCTGCTGCCGCCTCGGATCTGGACGGCTGGCTGCAAGCTGACAGCAAGCAGTCCAACAAGGCCAAGGCCGTGACGGAATCCGCGGAGCCCCAGGCCCCGCTGGTGCTGGTGGTTGACGATTCGCTGACCGTGCGCAAGGTGACCCAGCGCCTGCTGGCGCGTGAAGGTTATCGCGTGATGCTGGCAAAAGACGGGTTGGAAGCCCTCGAATTGCTGGCACAGGAGCGCCCTGCGGTGGTACTGTCCGACATTGAAATGCCCCGCATGGATGGTTTCGACCTCGTTCGCAACATCCGCGCGGATCAAAAGTTGTCTGATCTGCCGGTCATCATGATCACTTCACGTATCGCGCAGAAGCACCGTGACTACGCAACCGAGCTGGGTGTGAACCACTACCTGGGCAAGCCATACGGCGAAGAAGAGTTGCTGGCACTGGTGGCGCGCTACACGGTGCCGCATGAAGTGGCGGTCTGATTCATTGCAGTAAAGATTTGTTGGCCATCACCGCAACCCCATCCCACGCCGCGGCCGTGCAACCGGTTGCCGAGGATGCCATTTCCCATCTGGCGGCCCTGACGGCCCAGCGCGACCGCGAAATGCTGGACGTGTCGCTGGCGCAAGGGGTGCTGGAGTTGCTGTCGGTCAGCAGCGTCGGTGTGTATCGCCTGGTCGGCCGTGACGAAGAGCCGCGCCACTGGCTGTGCAGTGGCCTGGCGCGCCGCAGCCAGTTGACCGTCAGCGACCCACCCTGGGTGGACCTGGAATCCCTGCCGCCCCTGGGCGCCTACCCCATGCGCGAGTCCGTGTTGGAGGCGCGCTTGCTGGAGCAGGCCGAGTTGAGCGAAGAGGCCTGCGCTGATCCCGCATTGCGTCACGTCACCGTGCTGCCCTTGCAGGTCGAAGTGGGCTTGCCTGGCGTGCTGGAAGTGTGGTCGGACAAGCCCTTGTCCTTGCAAGCCCTGCGGCCCATCCAGACCCTGCTGAAGGTGTTTGGCAACTTTCAGAACCTGCTGGAGTCGAGCCAGCGTGATGCGCTCACGGGCTTGCTCAATCGCCAGACTTTCGATGCGTCCTTCCTGAAGGCCTCGATGCCCGTGGCGTCCGACCTTCATCAGGTGCCCGCCGGTGAGCGTCGGGCCGTGCCGGTGACGGGCTATTGGCTGGGCGTGGTCGACATCGACCATTTCAAGAAGGTCAATGACGGCTTTGGTCACCTCATTGGTGATGAGGTGCTGGTGCTGGTGGCGCGCATCATGCGGCAGTCCTTCCGTCACTACGACCGGCTCTATCGCTTTGGCGGCGAAGAGTTCGTGATCCTGCTGCGCGGTGGCAACGAAGTCGATGCCATGGGCGCTTTCGAGCGTTTCCGTTGCAATGTCGAGTCCTACCCCTTCCCGCAGGTCCACAAGGTGACGGTGAGCGTCGGCTTCACCGAGATCCAGCACCAGGACACGCCCAACGTGTCCTTTGCGCGGGCTGACCAGGGCGTCTACCAGGCCAAGCACCAGGGGCGCAACCAGGTGTTGTGCTTCGAGGCCCTGGTGCGCGAGGGCGTGCTGGCATCCGAAGACACCCACATCGGCGACGTCGAGCTGTTCTGATCTGACGCCCGGCTGGGCTCAGCCCTATTTCTTCACGGCCTTCTTTGCAGGCTTCTTGCGGGCCAGCTTCTGGATGTCCTTGTCGCTGGCGGTCTTGAGCACCGCATAGCGCTCCAGTGTTTCCGCGCGGGCTTCGTCGTGCATCACGATGGGTTGCGGGTAGTCGCGCCCGATCACCACGTCATCGATGCTGGCCAGGTCACTGGGGCGAGCCAGCCAGGGCGCGTGCAAGGCCCGGTCGGGCAGGGCGGCCAACTCGGGCACGTAGCGGCGGATGAACTTGCCTTGCGGGTCGAACTTCTCGCTCTGGTTGATGGGGTTGAAGATGCGGAACCAGGGTTGCGCATCGCAGCCACTGGAGGCGGCCCATTGCCAGCCACCGTTGTTGGCCGCCAGATCGAAATCCAGCAGCTTCTCGGCGAAATAGGCCTCGCCGCGCCGCCAGTCGATGCCCAGGTCCTTGATCAGGAAGCTGGCTACCACCATGCGCAGGCGGTTGTGCATATAGCCCGTCTGGTTGAGCTGGCGCATGGCCGCGTCCACCAGGGGGTAGCCGGTGCGCCCATCGCACCAGGCCTGGAAATGCGCCTCGGCCTTGCTGCCATGCGCCCATTTGATGAGGTCGTATTCGCGCTTGTAGGCGTGACCCACCACGTGGGGGTGGTGAAACAGGATCTGGTGATAGAAATCGCGCCAGATCAGCTCGGACAGCCAGGTCTGCGCGCCCGATGAGCCGTTCTTGGCGCGCTCCCAGGCCAGGCCCGCCAGCTGCCGGATGGACACGGTGCCAAAGCGCAAGTGGGTGGACAGGTAGCTGGGGCCTTTGATGCCGGGGAAGTCCCGTGTTTCGTCGTAGTGGTCGATGCGGTGCAGGAAGTCGTCCAGCAGAGACTGGGCGCCGCTCATGCCGGCGGGCACCTTCATCTCACCCACGGCCTCGAAGCCGATGGTGCTCAGCTCGGGCACCCTGGGCGAGCCAACCGGGTGCACTTTGGCGGGTATGGGCGCCAGATGGGCGGCGAAGCGCTCAATGGGGTAGGGTTTGACGTAGAACGGGTCGATTTTCTTGAGCCAGGCGTTCTTGTAGGGCGTGAACACGCCATAAGGCGAGTCGTTGCCCGTCAGCACCTCGTTGCGCTCGAAGATCACGTGGTCCTTGGACGTGAACAGGGCGGCGCCCAGGTTACTCAACTGGCCGCGCACCTGGGCGTCCCGGGCCTGGGCGGCCGGTTCGTCATCGTGGTTGGCGTAGACCGCCTGCACGCCCAGTTGCGCCACCAGCTTGGGGATTTCGACCTTGGCCGAGCCATGGCGCACGATCAGGCCGCAGGTGGCGCCGCTGGCAGCTGAGGCGTTCAGCTGCGCCAGCGGGTGTTGCCGGCCCAGGGCCTCCAGCGCCTGGTCCAGCTCGACCAGGCTGCGCTGGATGAAGGCCACGCGCCGGTCAAAGCGGGGGAGCGGGTCCAGGATGTCCGTGTCGAAGACAAAGGCGCACCACACGCGGCGGGCGTTTTTCAGGGCGTGGTAAAGCGCCGCGTGGTCCGTGCTGCGCAGGTCGCGTCGGAACCAGACCAGGGCTGAATCGATGACTTCGGTCATGTCTTGGGCGTTCGTTTGTCAGCAAGCCGGCTTGCGTGAAGGGTAAATGGGCCAATCAGCATGAAAGGGCAGGGCGCGGGCGTCTAAAATTGCGCCATGTCTGCCGGTGCTTCCAACCCTATCAATCTGACCAACCAGTTCCTCATCGCCATGCCGGGGATGAGAGACGGCAATTTTGCCGGTACGGTGGTCTATATGTGCGAGCACAACGACAAAGGTGCGTTGGGCCTGGTCATCAACCGGCCCATTGACATCAACCTCAAGCACCTGTTCGAGAAGGTGGACCTCAGCCTGGAGCGGCCCGACCTGGCCAGCCGGCCGGTGTTTTTTGGCGGCCCGGTGCAGACCGAGCGGGGTTTTGTGCTGCATGAAAGCCTGGATGCCGAGGGGGGGCACTACAACTCCACCTTGAAAGTGGCCGAGGGCCTGGAGATGACCACCTCGCGCGATGTGCTGGAGGCGCTGTCCAACGGGGCTGGCCCACGCAAGGTGTTCATCACGCTGGGCTATTCCGGCTGGAGCGCGGGGCAACTGGAGGAAGAGCTGTCCCGCAACGGGTGGCTTACTGTAGACGCCGAACCCGACATCATCTTCAACACGCCAGTGGAGCAACGCTATGACAAGGCTTTGTCTCTGCTTGGCATCGACCGCAATTTCCTGATGGGCGAGGCTGGGCACGCATGAGTGGCCCGACCCTGACATACCTCGCTTTTGACTACGGTCTCAAGCGGGTGGGCGTTGCCACGGGCAACAGCCTGATGCGCCAGGCGCAGCCACTGCGCACCATCGCCGCCGAAGGCAAGCCCCGTTTCGAGCAGATCGCCAAACTCATCGAAGAGTGGCGCCCGGATGCCCTGGTCATCGGGGTGCCTTTCCATCCGGACGGCGCGGAGCACGACAATACGCTGCGAGCACGCAAGTTTGGCGGCCAGCTGCGCGGGCGCTTTCACCTGCCGGTGCACGAGGTCGACGAGCGCTACTCCACCACCGAGGCCATTGCCGACGGTGCGCGCGACCTGGATGCGGCCTCTGCCGCCATCTTGCTGCAACAATATTTCAACGATCATCCACAGCCCTGACTAGCAAGAGGCCACCGTGAGCGACACCACGCCCCACACCCTGCACCTTGATGCCGAGGCGCTTTACGACAACCTGCTGGCAGGTTTGCGCCGCATCGTCACCCCGGAGACCACGTTGGTGGGCGTCTGGTCAGGTGGCGCCTGGCTGGCCGAGCGTCTAAACCGCGACCTGGGGATCAAGACGCCTCACGGCGTGATCTCGTCGGCCCTGCACCGTGACGACTTCAGCTCCCGCGGCATGTCCACCACCAAGGACGCGACCCACCTGCCGTTCGAGGTGGAAGGGCGTCACATCCTGCTGATTGACGATGTGCTCTACACCGGCCGCACCACGCGTGCCGTGATCAATGAGCTGTTCGACTTTGGCCGTCCCGCCAGCGTGACACTGGCTGTGCTGGTGGACCGCGGTGGCCGCCAGTTGCCCATCGAGCCGGCCTTGTCGGCGGCCCGCATCACGCTGCCTGCCAATGAGCGGGTGTCGCTGGACCGCACCGAAGACGGCCGCTTCCAATTCCATTTCGAGAGGGTTTGATGCTCAAGACCAACCCACAGCTCAACAAGCATGGCGAGCTGATCCATTTGCTGTCCACCGAAGGACTGCCCAAGCCCATCATCCACCAGATCCTGGACACGGCCGAGCAGTTCCTGAGCGTCAACGACCGCGAAGTCAAGAAGGTGCCCTTGCTGCGCGGCAAGAGCGTCTTCAACCTGTTCTTTGAAAACAGCACCCGCACCCGCACGACCTTCGAGATCGCCGCCAAGCGCCTGAGCGCCGACGTGATCAACCTGGACATCGCCCGTTCATCGGCCTCCAAGGGTGAAAGCCTGCTGGACACCATCGCCAACCTGAGCGCGATGCAGGCGGACATGTTCATCGTGCGCCACTCCGAGTCCGGCGCGCCCTACCTGATCGCGCAGCACGTGGCACCGCATGTGCATGTGGTCAATGCCGGTGACGGCCGCCACGCGCACCCCACGCAGGCCTTGCTGGACATGTACACCATCCGGCACTACAAGAAGGACTTCAGCAACCTGACCGTGGCCATCGTGGGCGACATCGTGCACTCGCGTGTGGCCCGCTCCAACATCCATGCACTGACCACGCTGGGCGTGCCCGAAGTGCGTGTGGTGGGCCCGCGCACCCTGGTGCCCGGTGACCTGCGCGAGATGGGCGTGCGCGTGTGCCACGACATGGCCGAAGGCATCCGTGGTGCAGATGTCGTGATCATGCTGCGCCTGCAGAACGAGCGCATGTCCGGCGGCATGCTGCCCAGCGCCGGCGAGTTCTTCAAGGAGTTCGGCTTGACCGAATCCAAGCTGGCCCTGGCCAAGCCCGATGCCATCGTGATGCACCCGGGCCCGATCAACCGCGGTGTGGAGATCGACTCGGCCGTGGCGGACGGCAAGCAAAGCGTGATCCTGCCCCAGGTGACCTTCGGTATCGCCGTGCGCATGGCGGTCATGTCCATCATCGCGGGGAATGAAGCATGAAGATCCTGATCAAGAACGGCCGTCTGGTCGACCCCGCTTCCGGCCTGGACCAGATTGGCGACCTCGCCATCACCTCGGGCCGCATCAGTGCCATTGGCGCTGCCAGTGCCGACTTCGCCGCTGACCGCGTCATCGATGCCAGCGGCATGATCGTGGCCCCCGGCCTGGTTGATCTGGCTGCGCGCCTGAAAGAGCCGGGGCATGAGCACGAAGGCATGCTGGAGTCCGAGCTGGCCGCCGCTGCCGCGGGTGGCGTGACCAGTGTGGTCTGCCTGCCCGATACCGATCCCACGCTGGACGAGCCCGGACTGGTCGAGATGCTCAAGCTGCGTGCGCGCAAGCTCAGTCGCTGCCGCCTGTTCCCCTTGGGAGCGCTCACGCGTGGCCTCAAGGGTGAGAACCTCACCGAGATGGCCGAGTTGCATGAGGCAGGCTGCGTCGGCTATTCGCAGGCCGAAGTGCCCATCAAGGACACCCAGGTGCTGCAGCGCGCCCTGCAGTACGCGGGCACCTTTGGCTACACCGTCTGGCTGCGTCCGCAGGATGCCTGGCTCGGCAAGGGCGTGGCTGCCAGCGGCCCGGTGGCTACACGCCTGGGCTTGTCGGGCGTGCCCGTCAGCGCCGAAACGATTGCGCTGTGCACCATCATCGAGCTGGTGCGGGCAACGGGCGCGCGGGTCCACCTGTGCCGCATCTCCAGCGCACAAGGGGTCGAGCTGATCCGCCAGGCCAAGGCCCAGGGCTTGCCCATCACGGCTGACGTGAGCATCAACTCCCTGCTGCTCACGGACGTGGACATCGGCTACTTCAACCCCGCCATGCGCGTGACCCCGCCGCTGCGCCAGGGCCGCGACCGCGATGCCCTGCAGGCCGGCCTGCTGGACGGCACGCTCGACGCCCTGGTGTCCGACCACACCCCGGTTGACGAGGACAACAAGACCCTGCCGTTTGGCGAGGCCGAGCCCGGTGCCACCGGCCTGGAGCTGTTGCTCAGCCTGGCCCTGAAGTGGTCGGGTGCAGACCAGAGCGACCAGCCCGATGCAGCCAAGCTGCGCCGCGCGCTGTCGGTGGTCACGCAAGGGCCGGTCAAGGTCCTGGGCGAGTCCCTGGGCTCCTTGTCGTCCAGCGCGGGGCGTCTGGTTGCCGGCGGTGTGGCCGATGTGGTGATCTTTGACCCGGCTGCGCGCTGGGTGGTCGAGCCTTCTGCGCTGGTCAGTCAAGGCAAGCACACACCTTTTGCCTTCAGCTCGACCGGTTTCGAGCTGGCGGGCCGGGTGCAACTCACGCTGGTGGCCGGTCAGGTCGCGCACGAAGCTGAAACGCGACGCGTGGCGGCATGAGTGCCACCCTGGGTGATCAACAACGCCAGCCCGGGCCGTCCGGCCCGCTGGAGCTGGCTCAGGCCGTGCCCCTGGCGGCGTGGCGGCTGTCGCGCGTCCTGCTGCATGTCCTGGTCGCCTATGTGCGCTCCTACCTCGTCTGGCCCAAACTGGACGAGCAGGGCTGGCATGACGAAACGGCCCGCTGGTCCAGCAAGCTGCTGACCATCCTGGGCATCGAGTTGTCGGTGCAGGGGCAGGCTCGGCCCGGCGCCAAGCTGGTCGTGTCCAACCACGTGTCCTGGCTGGACATCGTCGCCATCAACTCCGTGGTGCCCTCGCGCTTTGTATCCAAGGCCGAGGTGGGGCAGTGGCCTCTGGTCGGCCGGTTGGTGACCGCGGCAGGCACCCTGTATCTGGTGCGGGAGCGCCGCCGGGACGCCATGCGCGTGCTGGGTTTGATGTCCAAGGCCATGCGCGAGGGCCACACCCTGGCGGTTTTTCCGGAAGGCACCACCGGCGACGGCCATGGCGTGATGCACTTTCACGCGAATTTATTGCAGGCGGCCATCGATGCCCCTGCGCCCGTGCAGCCCGTGGTGTTGCGTTATAGCGACCCTCAGCATGCCGTGAGCCCCATTGCGGCCTATGTGGGCGACACCACCCTGATGCAATCCTTGTGGTGGATCGTCACCGCCAGAGGGTTGCGAGTGCACGCTCACATCCTGCCTTTGCAGACGGTAGCGCACGCCGACAGAAGGGCGCTGGCAGATTTGTTACAGGCCCAACTGTCCGATTCCCTGCATCTGCAAAATCATTAATTCGTGCGTTAGTGAAAAAGTGCACGTTGCGAAACACCTTATTCAGGGGATTGGTGTCAAGTGGTAACTCTACTCTGACGACAACCGCAAAGCCCTTAGGCAAAGTGGTGGCGCATTCGGTCACAACACCGACTTCCAAAAAGCATCAGGTGTTCAGACCGATTCGGCGTCCCGTCAACCCTGTTGAGGAGTCCCTCCAATGTCAGAGAAAAAACTTCGGCGCCTTCCACTGGCGGCCGCAGCCTTGGTCACTTGCATGAGTGCCCAGGCTGACTACCAATCGCCTGACGGCAACTTCCGTTTGTCCGGCTTCGGTACGCTGGGTGCAGTGCACAGCAGCACCAATGACGTCGAATTCAACTACCCAGGGCAAGGTGGCGGCGCGGGCACCACGCCGAACATGAGCCCCGACAGCAAGTTGGCGGTTCAAGGCTCCTACAAGTTCACACCGACGTTTTCCGCCACGACCCAGGTGATGGCGCGCTACGACGCCAGTTCGCAATACGTGCCCTCGGTCGATTGGATTTTTGCCAAGTGGCAAGCGCTGCCAGCGCTGACCGTGCGTGGGGGGCGCATGGGTGCCCCGTTCTTCATGGTTTCTGACTTCCGTAACGTGGGCTACGCCAACACGACCGTGCGTCCGAACCTGGATGTGTACGGGCAGGTACCCACGGATCAGTTTGAAGGCGGCGACGTGACCTACCAGTACGCGCTGGGGTCCACCACCTTCAATGCCACGCTTTATGCCGGCGATTCCAAGGCTGACTACGCCTCTGCTTTCAGAAGCAGTGGTCGGGAGTTGGGGCCTTCCAACTTTCAGTTGAAGAAGCTGAAAGGTTTGAACCTGACCGCCGAAATGGACAACGGCCTGACGCTTCGCGCTGGGTATTCAAAGTCCAAGATATCGTTGACTTCAGACTCAGTAAACGGTCTGTTGGCCCTTGGTGCACAAGCTACTGGCCTCGGTATTCTCAATTCGAGTCCCGCGTTGGTTGACGTTGGCACGAAGATCACGAATGCCACCAACGCGACGCTGGTGACCCAGGACAAGGATATTTCTTTTGTTGGCTTTGGCGCAAGTTATGACCAAGACAATTGGATCATTTCAGGCGAATACACCAAGCGCCGCAGTAACAGCTTCATTGCTGATACCACTGGCTGGTACACCAATGTTGGTTACCGTGTGGGGAAATTCACGCCCTACATCGGCTTCTCTCGCTTGACTGTCAACAGCGCCAATGTCACGGCTACAACCGTCGTGCCGCTTGCTCAGGTCGCTCCTCTGACGACCTTTGCCAATGGTGCTAACAGCGGCATCCAAAGCGTGCTGAACGTTCAAAAATTGGCTCAGCGCACGATCACCCTGGGTTCGCGTTGGGACGTGATGCCCAATGTGGCCTTGAAAGCCCAGTGGGATCAAATTCATAAACCGGCAGATTCATGGGGACTTTTCTTTACCAGGGACCCCAGTGCTGCTCAAGAGCAATCCTTCCTGCAAAACCGCCGTACGGTCAACGTGTTGTCCGTGTCGATGGACTTCGTGTTCTAAGCGGAAGGGAGCATTAAATGAAACTCAAGCACACCCTTCAAGCCGCCGCCGCAGTTGCACTCTTGACCCTGGCCCAAGCAGCCAGCGCCCAGGTCGCTGTGATCGTCAACCCCAAGAGCTCGATGGCCTCCATGACGCCCGAGCAGGCCGCCGCCATTTTCCTGGGCAAAAGCTCGACGCTGCCTTCCGGTCAGACCGCCGTTCCGGCCGATCTGCCAGAATCCAGCCAGGCTCGGGAAATCTTCTACAGCAAGGCGGCCGGCAAATCGCCCGCGCAGGTGAAAGCCACCTGGGCCCGTCTGACCTTCTCTGGTAAGGCCACGCCTCCCAAGGAAGTGCCGACGGCCGCTGACGTGAAGAAACACGTGGCCGCCAACGTGGACGCCATCGGCTACATCGAAAAATCCGCAGTGGATAGCACGGTCAAAGTTGTCCTGACCGTGGAATAAGTCTCTCCGGGCAAGGGTTGTCACGCGATTGTTCGTGTGGCAACCCTTTATTGTTTCCGGACAAAGACAATTTTTCTGGGGCCTCTACAATCTCGCGTCCCGTTGAAAGGTCCCTGATGTTTTTTTCCGAGTTTTCCGGGTCGCTGCACGATGGTCTCGTGCAATGGGCGATCCAAGGTCTGACAGACGCCAGCTGGTGGCAAATTGTGGCTTTCACACTGCTTGTGACGCACATCACCATTGCATCTGTCACGATCTACCTGCATCGCTCGCAGGCGCACCGTGCGCTCGAGTTGCATGCCATCCCCTCGCATTTCTTCCGCTTCTGGCTGTGGCTGACCACCAGCACGGTCACCAAGCAGTGGGTTGCCGTGCACCGCAAGCACCACGCCAAGTGCGAAACCGCTGAAGATCCCCACAGCCCGGTGGCTCACGGCATCAAGAAGGTGCTGCTGGAAGGTCGCGAGCTGTACCGCGACGAGGCCATGAAGGCCGAAACCCTCAAGAAGTACGGTCATGGCACGCCCGATGACTGGCTTGAGCGCAAGCTTTACACCCCGCGCAACGACTGGGGCCCGATCGCCATGCTGCTGATCGACCTGGCCTTGTTTGGCGCCATCGGCATCACCGTGTGGGCCGTGCAGATGTTGTGGATCCCGATCACCGCGGCCGGCATCATCAATGGCCTGGGCCACTGGTGGGGCTACCGCAACTTCGAGGCGCCCGACGCGTCCACCAATGTGTCGCCCTGGGGCATCATCATTGGCGGCGAGGAGCTGCACAACAACCACCACACCTATCCGACCTCGGCCAAGCTGTCGGTCAAGCCTTACGAGTTCGACATCGGCTGGGGCTATATCCGCGGTCTGGAAATGCTAGGGCTGGCCAAGGTTCGCAAGACACCGCCGCGCCTGCAACTGGGTGACATCAAGCCGGTGGCCGATGCCAAGACCCTGGAGGCCATCGTGGCCAACCGCTACGAGTTGATGGCCCGTTATGCCAACGAGGTGCGTTCGGCCTGCTCGGCTGAAGTCAGCCGCCTCAAGGCCAGCGGCCAGGTGTCTGCCGCCAACCAGTTGCAGCGTGTGCGCAACTGGATGCACCGCGATGCCGATCAGATGCCCATGGACATCCAGCAGCAAGTGGACCAGGCTCGCGCGGCCAACCCCCATCTCGACAAGCTCATCGCCATGCGCGAAGAGCTGCGTACGCTGTGGACACGCACCAATGTGTCCGCTGAGCAGCTGGTGGTGGACCTGCAGGCCTGGTGCCAGCGTGCCGAGGCCAGCGGCATTGCCGCATTGCAGGATTTCTCTCGCAAGCTGCGGGCGGCGCATGCCTGATAAATGATCAGCCGCTCGTCGTTTCGACACTGAAAAGCGTGCCCTTTGCGGCGCGCTTTTTTTTTGCCAGATTTGCGCGTTTTCTCACAAGCCAATGAAAAAGATCTTACTGAAGGCTTAAGTGTTCTCTTTTCCGGCCGTAAACCTGTCCTGTATTTCGTATTCTGATTTGCCGCTCATAAATTATTGAGCGCAGAAGTAGTCCGGTCAGTGTCGGCCTGCCCACGGCAATGCCCCGCGAATCCGGCAGATTCATGAAAGAGGTTGAAGGCGATGGAACACATCATGCAAAGTCCTGCCGAGCTCCCCAGCAAGCAAGTCGCATCAGGACATGAGGCTGCCAGCGCGGCACCGTCCACGGCCAACCCCATGCGCAAGATCATCTTCATGGTCGGCGTGGCCATTTTTGTGTTCCTGGCCGTCACCAGCTACAGCGTGCGCCAGTCCTTCCAGAGCAGCGACCAGCTCTCTGCGATCAAGGACTTGTACTTCCCTGTGCTGCAGAAGATCGAAGCCAATATTGTTCGCCTGGACAAGATGGAGGAGCTGTTCATGCGCTCCGTCATGCTGGGTGACCATGACCCGCTTGATGAGGCCGAAGACTTCTATAAGAAGGGCGACGAGGTGTTCGTCGAGATCGAGCAGATCTACCCCGAGCGCACCAAGGAAATCAAGGCCCTGCGTGAAGAGTACAAGCAGTACAACGCCATGGCCTTGCAGACGGCCGAGGACTTCCTGAAGAACAAGATCGCCAACATGCCGGAGCAGACCAAGCGCATGAACAAGACGCTCAATGCGTTGCGCGAGTCGATCAAGAAGTTCCGCGAATCGAGCTATCAGAACTTCGTCAAGACGCTGGCGCAATCGCAGCAGACCGTCAAGCTCAACCTGTACATGGGCATCGCGCTGGGCGTGATGAACTTGATCTTCATGGGTGTGCTGGTCTTCTTCATCCGCAACAACGTGGCGATGATGGCCGTGATTGCCGAGCAGAACGCCACCCTGGAAAAGCGGGTGGCAGAGCGCACGGCCCAGTTGCGTCAGAAGACGCACGACATCCAGGCCATGCTGCAGAACATGCCTCAAGGTGTGCTGACGGTGCTGCCCGGTGGTGTGATCCACCCCGAGTACTCGGCCTACATGGAGACCATCTTCGAGACCAAAGACATCGCCGGTCAGAACATGATGGAGCTGGTGTTCACCAACACCAGCCTGGGCTCCAACGACCTGTCTCAGGTGGATGCGGCTGTGGGCTCATGCATCGGCGAAGACCTGATGAACTACGAGTTCAACTCGCACCTGCTGGTCACCGAGTTCAACAAGACCATGCCCAATGGCGTGGCCAAGAGCCTGGAGCTGAGCTGGTCGCCCATCTCGGATGACAACGACGTGGTCGAAAAGCTCATGCTGTGCGTGCGCGACGTGACCGAGCTCAAGCGGCTGGAAAGCGAAGCCGGCGCGCAAAAGCGTGAACTGGACATCATTGGCGAGATCCTGGCTGTCAGCCAGGAGAAGTTCCAGGACTTCATCGAGAGCGCCTACACATTTGTGGCCGAGAACGAAGAGATCATCCGCAAGGCACCTCAGAAGGACCTCGATGCGATTGGCCTGCTCTTCCGCAACATGCACACCATCAAGGGTAACGCCCGTACCTATGGCCTGCTGAACATGACCAACGTCGTGCACGAGACCGAGCAGGAGTACGACGACCTGCGCAAGGACGAAGAAAAAGTCTGGGACCAGGATGCCTTGTTGAACCAGCTCGCATTGGTCCATGCCTCTGTTGACGAATACCACAAGATCAACGACCTCAAGCTGGGCCGCAAGGGCCCGGGCCGTCGCGGCAATGTCGAGCGCTTCCTCATGGTCGACAAGGATCAGGTTGCTCGCACCATGGAGCTGGTCAAGGCCGCCAACACGGGCGACCTGGCTGATGCACGCAAGGCCTTGAGCGAAGTCGAGCGCACACTGCGCCTGATCGGCACCGAGAAGATCGATGTCGTGCTGGCTGGCATCGTCGAGTCCATGCCCTCCCTGGCCAAGGAGCTGGGCAAGGAGGCTCCGCAGATCAGCATTGCCGACAACGGCATCGTGGTGCGCAACCAGGCCATCGGCCTGCTCAAGAACGTGTTCACGCACTTGTTCCGCAACTCCATGGACCACGGGTTGGAGGCAGCCGAGGCGCGTCAGGCTGCGGGTAAGAGCCCGGTGGGGCACATCCAGTTGGCTGCGGCATTGGATGCGGGGCAGCTCACCTTGAAATTGCATGACGATGGCCGCGGCCTGGCCGTGGGGCGCATCCGTCAGAAGGCCATCGAGAACGGCGTGTTGAGCGAAGGCGAGACCCGCTCCCCCGAAGAGATCGCCAACCTGATCTTCGCGTCGGGCTTCTCGACGGCCGACAAGGTCACCGAGGTGTCCGGGCGCGGCGTGGGCATGGATGCGGTTCGTGGCTTCCTGCAAAAGGAAGGCGGCGATGTGGCCATCCGTTTCACAGACAACAACGCCGGTTCGGATCAGCGAGCTTTCGAGCTGGTGATCACCCTGCCCGAGAAGTTCGCTGTCAAGGCCTGATCGGGCTCAGGCGCATGACCAGGCCCTGCTGGTGCACGCCGGTGGGGCCTTTGTTTTACGGCCATACCCTTGTTGTGACAAGGGCGAGTGCAAGTTGTGAAATGCGTGCAATTTGAACGCCAGTGCAACTTTATGACGTGCCGTATGCGCCGATAAGCTGAAGTAACGATGTGGTTGTCACCATGGGTTCATGGCCAGCCGCGCGATCACCTCAAGGGTTCTCAAGATGCTGCTTTACTCGATTGTGTTTTTATCGGGATGCCTGCTTGGTGCGCTGGGTGCGTGGTTTCATCACCAGCGGGCCATGAAGCTCCGCGGTGAGGTGGTGCTGGCCAGCGAGGCCCACGCCCGTGAAGCCAGCTTGCAGCACACCATTGAAGAGTTGCGCCAGGAGCTGGACCAGCACCAGCGCCGTCTCCACGAAGAGCAATCCACGGCGAAGTCCGAGATGAGCCAGCTCAAGCAAGGCCTGGATCGTCAGTTGCGTGACGTGCAGGCCATGGCCTCGGGCAGCAAGGAGCAGACGCTGGTCAATTGCAACCGCCTGGCCGATTCGATCGAGAAGCTGCTCACGCTGATCAAGACTTTCGAGCGCTGGCATGCCGACATGAACGTGCTGATCACGCACAACCGCGAGATGCATGACCGCAACGACGAGTTCGCGGCCATCGTGCGCCAGGTGGTGATCGTGGCGCTCAACGCCTCCATCGAGGCGGCGCGCGCGGGTGAGCAAGGCAAGGGCTTTGCGGTGGTGGCCAACGAGGTGCGGACCCTGGCCAACCGGGCCGAGGCCTTGTCCAACGATTACCGCAACAACCTCTACAAGAACGACCTCATCACCACGACCACCTTCCAGGACCTGCAGGCGGGCGGCAAGATGATCATTGGTGCCGTGACCGAGTTGCAGTTGATCAACAGCAAGACCAAGGATGCCCTGGTCGTTGAAACGGTCTGACAGCCATGATCAGTCAGCAAGCCAAAGACGCGCTGGATTTCGTCGTCACCTCGGCGCTCAAGAGCTCGATGGTGGCGTCGCCGGACGATCGGTGCGAAGTCACCGTCATCAGCGACATCAAGGACATCAAAGAAAAGAAGGTTGTGCTGCTGACCGTGTCGTCGTATGTGTTCCGCGTGATGACCATGGTCTATTTCACGCTGAACAAGGACACCAAGGCGCATTTCGCGGCCATCAATCGCTCTGAAGTCGAGGCCATGAGTGACTCGGACTTCCTGGATGTGATCTGCGAGTGCGGCAACATCTTCTGTGGTGCCCTCAACCGAGAGCTGGGCAACCACTTTCCGCATCTGGGCATGTCCACGCCCAATGTGCTGGACCGCGAATGCGTGGACTACCTGACCGAACTGGATGCAGGCTACACCCAGCATTTCAAGATCTCGATCAACGACAACTTCACGATGCACGCCAGCCTGTGCGTCTGTGACTTTGCAGATATCGACTTCACCGTCGATATGACTCAGACCGAAGAGAGCAACGGCGAGCTGGAGCTGTTCTAGTCGTCCCCTCCCCACCACAAGGATTTGGATCATGGTTGAAAAGGCAGAGCTGGTCAGCAAAGTGCTGGTGCTCGAAGAGTCTGCGGACTGCGCGGTGCGCATCAAGGCGTTCTGTGACGCGAACAATCTTGTTGGTGTGAAAGCCCAGCTGGAAAACGTCATGGGCGTGCTCAAGTCCAATGTGGACCTGGGTGCGATCTTCTTGTGCGAGGGCTACGGTGGCGATGACGGCGGGGTTGCCCTGGCGCGTGAGATCCACGAGGTTCGCCCTGAGTTGCCGGTTTTCCTGCGTCGCAACGGCGTGGATGATCTGGACTCATTTTCCGAGCATGACCGAAGCCTGTTCTCTCAGGCCTACTCGATCGACAACATCGACAAGCTGGGCCCCGTGGTCAACGAGACCATCTTCAGTCTGGTCTATCCGAACGCGCTGGTGCGCGGTATCACGGAGATCACCAAGGCCGCGCTGGAGAGCCAGTTCAAGGACATGGACGTCAACTCCGAGGCGCCCTACATCGTGCGCGATCGCATCATCTACGGTGAGCTGTTCACGCTGATCCCGCTGGAGAGCAACTGGTGCCGTGGCTACATGATGCTGCAGACCGAAGAGCAGCCCCTGGTGCGCTTCGTGGAAGCAGGCAAGACCCACATCGCCACCGACAGCATGGTCAACTTCCGCGATATCAACCACGTGTTGGGCGAGGTGACCAACCTAGTCTGGGGCTCGTTCAGGAACCGCTTCGTCGCCTTTGAGCCGCTGGAAGGCCGTGCCTCCCAGGTGCCCATCATCGTCAACCACCTGCACCGCTACATCTCCTTCGGTTCAGAGGATCCCCAGCTGTGCTTCAAGTACACGCTGTCTGACAAGAGTGGTGACGGGCCCAATCTCGTTTTGTACCAACGTTTCGTTTTCAACCTGAGCTGGTCACCTGACAAGTTCAAGGAAAACGAAGCACTGGTTGAAGATCTGTTTGACTCGGGCAAGCTGGAGCTCTTCTGATTTTTTAGTGAGGTGAATAAACATGGCACAAGTTCTCGTCGTCGACGACTCCGCAACCGTTCGCAACGAAGTCGGTGATTTCCTGAAGAAAAACGGTCTGGACGTGATCACGGCCGTGGATGGTCGTGACGGCCTGGCCCAGCTCAAGGCGGACCCCCGCGTCAAGCTGGTGGTCAGTGACGTCAACATGCCTAATATGGATGGCCTGACCATGGCCGAGAAGATCCGTGGCGAGTTGGGCAATGCCTCGGTCAACATCATCATGCTGACCACGGAAAACACGCCCATCATGAAAGAGCGTGGCAAGGCCGCCGGCATCAAGGGCTGGATCGTCAAACCCTTCAAGGGGGATGCCGTGATCGCCACCTTCAAGAAGCTGGCTGAATAAGCGTCTGAGGCGCTTCAGGCCATGATGTTGAGCCGCCATCCACGTAGACGGTCGAGCCCGTCAGGTGGTGTGCAAACGGGCTGGCCAGGTAAGCGCAGGTCAGCCCGACGTCCATCACGTCCACCATCTCGCCGATGGGGGCGGTGCTGACGGCGTGAGCCAGCAGCACATCGAATTCTTTCAAGCCGGACGCCGCGCGTGTCTGGATCGGTCCGGGTGATATCGCATGCACCCGGCTTTTTTGTTGCCCGGATTCTGTCTATCAAGTGTAATGATAACGTTTCACTCATAATCACAGTGGTGAACGGACCAATCTCAAGCTCTTAGATGAAAGTCCCTGATCGCTGCTCCCATCAACGTGCCGATGATCACTGGCACGCATGGCACGACAAGAGGATGCAAGGTGATGGGCAGCACAAACGCCAGGACGGTTGCGCAACTGGTCAGGATGGCCAAGCAGGCATAAAAAGCGAACATCTCCGGGCTGTGGTGCAGGAACTCTTTGGCTTTGACCAGTCGCACAAGGCAGCCATCCACCAAGGCAGCAACCGGGAAGGCCATCAGCCAGGGGAGCCATTCCAGCAGCATGGCCAGGCGGAAGCTGGCGAGCAGCAGCAGTGCGTCAATCGAGCGGAAGTAGGGATTGTTGAACAGCCGTTGGTTGACCGAGGCCATTTCTCGGCTGACTGCTGCGTTGACGCTACTCGCTGGGGCCGCGTCTTTGGATGAAGGGACGGGTGATGCCTGACGTGCAGACACCTGCATGCTCATCGCACGCGACAGCATGCGGGTGCCTTCGTCCTTGCCCCAGAACACCGCCGCATTGGCGTATTCCGTTCGCAGTTGCTCTACGAACCGTTCTGGCGGGTGGGCGGACGGCACATAGAGAACCAGAACCAGCAGTGCCAGTAGCGATGCCGCGGCCATCGCCCTGATCATGCTGCTCTCCTGATGGGTTGATGGACCCCTTGCGGATCCGGATCAAGAATGGGGAAGCGACCCTTGATGATGCGCCCGCCAGACACCGAGGCGAAGTACTGCAGGTTGGGCAATTTTCCCAAAACATCAGCAGGCACCATCTCTTCGAAGCTCTCGGAGAGTTGGCTTGAATAGCTGGTCGAGAAGTCGACCAGATGGGTGTCCGCGCCATGCCCCAGCCCAACGCGCATCGAATGGATGGCCGTCTTGCCAAAGGTCTCAACGATGAAATCTTGCGTGGGTCGGTCCTTCGAGCGCAGTGCAATCAGGTTGTTGAGGTTGCCCAGTGCCATGCGTGCCGCCGCTTCGCTGCCCAGACGTTTGGCCAGGTCGGCCAACGTCTGCATCGCGCAGGTGGTGTAGATGCCACCCTCGGCACCCTTGTTGAGGATTTCGATCAAGGGCTGGTTGATGACGTTGGCCACCTCGTCCACAAACAGGGCAATGCGCCGATAGCCGCCCAGGTTGTAGCGCATGCCCGCCCGTGCGGCCAGGTCGGCCAATGCCAGTGCACCGATGGCAGATGCCACCGAGGGGTCGGGTAGCGAATCCAGGCACATGTACAGAACGTGTCCGCCGCGCTCGATCTTCTCGAAGTTCATGATCGGGCGCATGTCGTTGGCGTCGAACGGTTCGGGCGACAGCGTACGACCCAGGTCACCTGAGGTCAGCATCGACAGCACGGGCAATAGGTTGGCCGTGATCTTCTGGTAGTGCTCACGGTTGTGCCTGAAGGTGCGCACCTGGGCATCGATCACCTTGCTGCGTTGGGACTGGGCAATGTGGTGCTCGTAGTACGCGACGAAGGCCATCAACTCGGCGTTGGCAGCTTCTGATGGGCGCTTCATGTGGCCTCGATGAGCCTCCTGCATCAGCTTCTTCATCTCGGGCAGATCACGCCAGGCAGGCCCCAAGGTTTCCTCATAGAAGCGGCGCAAAGAGCCCTCCAGCACTGGTTCGATGCCGCCCTCGATGTAGCGGGTCAGCTTGGCCAAGTTGGGGCGCTCTTCCAGTTCGACCAGACCTTGCACGACCACGTTGACGGCGTCCCAGCCAAAGGCAGAGAACGCGCCGGCCGTGTCCTGCGGCATGATCGACTGGATACGGGAGGCAATCTCGGTGGGCTTTTGCCAGTTGAAGGTGAAGTCCAGTCGCACACCGGATTCCGGGAAGGCCGGATGAAACTCCATGAAAGTGTCGGGCTCTCGCCAGTCCTGGCAGGCGCGCTCGACCACGCGCTTGAGGCGACGGCTGTTCTTGGGGTCGATGACGATCACCACGTCGCCGCGTCTGACCGCCTGGGTGATGAGGTTGGCCAGGGCCACCCCCTTGCCTGACTGCGTGGTGCCGACCAGCAGCGTGCCGCCTTCGAAGTTCTGCAAGGGGCGACGTAGTGGAACCTCATGGGGCTCGACGCCGTGTATGTAGGGCAAACCGATCTCGGCATCAGGTTGGGGTGCGCTGTCATACCCCAGCAGACTCAAGAGGCGCGGAGACACCGTGAAATCGCGGTAGTCGATCTTGGCCAGTTCATACAGACGCTGTGAGTGCACGGGCCGCCACTCGAAGCCGAAGCCCAGGAAAACGGCTGTTGGATCCTGACACCACCGCGCCTGAGTTTGCGTGCTGATCACCTGGATGGCGTGACCAGCCAGTGACGCCCGCAGCACGAGGATGCGCAGTGCCTGCGAGAACCTGAGGGCGCTCATGCCGAGGCAAGCGATGGACAGGGGGAAAGCGAGAGCGCGAGGCAGTTGGCCGATGGCACCGACCGCTGTGAAGAACATCAGCGCGATGCCCCAGGCAAGGCCTGCGAAAGCCTCGTAGGCGTGGCGCCATGGCATCTCGTAACGGCGGATGGGCATGTCACCCTCCCTGAGCCTCGGGCGAGGCAAAGGCTTCCATGTCTAAGCCGCTGATGAAGCGTGGCGCTATGGTCAACCCCACGGTCGGTGTGCCGTTGAAATCCCTTGAGTTTGTGGGTGGACCTTTGCCCGGTGCGCGAACCAGCATGTGCACATCAGACAAGGCACGCAGGGCCATAGAGGGTTGAATGGCGCGCCGCTCGAATTCGTACAGAGGCACAAACAGCCCAAAAGCGACGGTGCAACACCGGGCGGGTCCGGCGCCGGTGTTCAAGGTGTTGACCACCTCGGTCAATGCGTCGCGCACCACGGGGTTGAGGCGCAGAGGCGCTTGAAGACCAATCGTCGCTTGCTGAGTTGTTTGGGCGTCGCTTGTCGATGCCAGGTCAGATGGAGGGGCGGTCGATAGTAGTGCCGCTTCGGCTTGAGCGTCTTGGCTATTCGAAGCTGCTTGTTGGGTTTGCTCGGCGTTGTCTGGGATGAGCAAGAGCTGAGTGCCTGGCGGGCCATCCGGTAGAGGCTGTAGTGCGATCGGTTCGGCTGCTTGCACTGATGGAGGGTTGTTGCGTGGGGGACTTGTGAGGCTCTGCGCCAGAGGAGGCGGGAACGGGTCATGCCCTGCAAACAGGATGGCTGTTGAGGATAGTTTGACCGCTTCGATCTTGGCCTTGCCGCCTGGTGGTTGGATGAGCCAGGTCGAGTTTCCTGCGGACGTGGGTTCGAAGACCCCGGCCAGCAGGAGTACTTCCATGATGGTCTCTGGTGCTTTTGGGATGCCCGGCAACTGCGTGGTGTCCAGATGTTTTTGAATGTCTTCTGCAGCGCTCGGCCAGGCCAGGAACAGGCCATCGGGGCCGAACCAGACGCGAGACTTCTCGCGATTTGCCTGCCACCCCGAGTTGGAGCCCGCGAGGTGCCTCAGTGCATCAACCAGGTAGCGTTCAAGGTGCGAGCCGTATTGGGGCGTGCCGTAGCGGTCGGCGTTGGCCAGCAGGTTGCGGTCAATCACCAGCGCCAAGGCGCGACGGACCAATTCGTCCAGCACGTTGTGATCTCGATACTGCGAAATGCCGCTGACGCAGGCCATGAGGTGAGGCACGATGACCGTGTTGTCTTCTGCCAGGTAATGCATGACCGCAGGTGGCACGACATGGGCCAGCGTGAACACGCCCAGGCTGCGTGTCTCGATGGCTTGTGGGCGCCAGCGCAAGAAGTAGCGGTCTGCCCGGCGTGCTGTCAGCCAATCACTCAGGGGATACAGGTAGGCTGGCCAGACCTCGCCAGGGGCGTCGGTCACGATGATGTGGCTGAGGACCCGGTGGGCCTCGCAACAAAGCCCAGCGACGAAGGTGGCCAGACGCCAGCGCGGTTCCAAGTGGCGACGTGCCGAGATGGTGGAGCGCCCGGAAAAAATGTGGGCGTCGGTACCTTGCAGGCTGAAGAAGCTGACTTCCATGCCCAGGCGCAGCAGGCCGCCAGGGATGCAGAAGTAGTTGTCGGATGTGGCCGGCAGCAGGTGTACCAGGCTGGCATATCGCCTGATCAGCGACATGATGGTCTGCTCGAAATCTGCGCGGTCAGACCCATGGCAGAGCTTGATTCGGACGATCAGGTCATAGTGTTGCGACAGCAGATCATCAATGGGCAGGGCCTCGAAGCCGGGATCTGACGATGCAAAAGTGCTGTGTGGCTGAGACGGGGCAAGCATGGTGGTCCATTGCAAATGACCCAGCCATTTGGTCACCATGCATTGCCGCGCGCACCTCAAAATGGCGTCTGTTCATTTGGGCTTTCGCCATCAAGGCTTGAAGGATGAGCGGCCATTGCGGATCAGAGCGATGGGCGTCGATTCGTCCGATACCTTGGCTTTCACTCTACATACCAGGACGAGGATGTCGACACGTTGGTCACGAAGCCACGGAACTTGCAATGTAGGATGTTGGAATCCGAACTCGGCGAAAGCCAAACATTGCAATCATGACCACGTACCAAGAACTCCTTGCCCAGAAAGCCTCCCTGGACAAGCAGGCTTCGGAGTTGGACAGGCAATTGCAGGATGCCCGCAAGGCAGAGCGAGCAGGGGTGATTGACCACATCAAGCAACTGTTGGCTGCCAATGGTTTGACTGTGGCCGACCTGAGGTTGAAAGCCGGTGTGGCGACCCGCTCCAGTGCTACAGCAGGAAGCAAGGTCGCCCCAAAATATCGCAACGTTGACACGGGCGAGACCTGGAGCGGAAGAGGACTTCAGCCTAAGTGGATCAAGGCCGCGTTGGCCGCTGGCAAGACACTGGATCAACTGAAAGTAGGTTGATTACAAGGCCATCGGTTCAGGGGCAGTCGCAGGTGTGGTCGCCACCCCGTTCTTGGGAAATGACGCCTGGAGCCGAGGATCGCAACTGTAGCGCTGTACCAGTTTGCAGAACGGACAGTTGTCGCCCAAGTGGACCACGGTGCCGATGGCCACCAGCACATCGCTGCCGCAGGTCGGGCAAGCGAGGACCTCGAACACCGGGGTGCAGGCCAGCCAGATGCCATCGGTGTGCGATGCCAGATCAAACGCCCGGTCAAAACTGATGCGGTGCGGACACTGGCAGACGGCTTGGTATCCACGATAGGCGCAGACCAGCGTCTCTGCTGCGCCGAAGCCAGTGTTGCGCAGACGGCGGTAGATCGACATGAAGATCGACGATTCAGCCCTCGCAATGAGGTTGGCGCTGTGATACCACTCCAGGGAGTTGGGCGGACGTCCGCGTGGGATGGCTTGAGGGTCATTGAAGAGCAGCCTCTGCACGTCCCGTGGGTTGAGCCCTGTGATGTGATGGATGGTGCGCACCCGGGCGCCCAGTTGAGCACAGTCTTGCGCCAGGCGTATGGCGCACAACTGGCGGTCAGCACGTGTTGACATCATGGTCCTCTCCGGTCACGACGTGCTTGCGGGCGCCATGGTCGCGAGTTGCCGTGGCCTTGGCGCATGAACGGCGGCCAGTGATGCCTGAAGCGGCGCGGGCGCCTTGAGCAAGGCAAGCAAATCCTGGCGTGGAGGGAAGAGGGTGCTTTGGCCTATCTGATCAACGAATGCCCACAACTGTTCCTGGCTCATGGTACCAAGGAACTCTGCTTGGGCGGCGTCCAGCCCGAACTTGCCGCATGTCGATACGCGATCTTGCGCGATGCCCAGCCTGATGGCTTGCAACAGGTACAAATTGGTCAACTGCACATCGGTGAACTGGATGCTGCTCATGGTCTTCTCCTGTCGGTGTGCCCA
Source organism: Aquabacterium sp. (assembly GCF_016195855.1). Classification (GTDB taxonomy): domain Bacteria; phylum Pseudomonadota; class Gammaproteobacteria; order Burkholderiales; family Burkholderiaceae_C; genus Aquabacterium. Next base: position 558,549 of record NZ_JACPYU010000016.1, on the reverse strand, counting down.
CATGTGAGTAGAGATGGGCCAGGTATTGCGGCGAGGTATGACTGCTTTGGCGTTGTGTGTGATTGGAGTGATGGGTCGGCTCAGCATATTCACGACCACCGATTGAAATCAATGCCCGAGTGCGGGGGGATGGCGTGTTTGCCATCGACAACAGCCCGCATTGCCTGTCGCATTTGTCACAGTCAATGGGCGTGATGCTTTGAACTTGCCTTCGACAAGAAAACCACCAGAGCCAAGGCCCTGGTGGTGAATCACTGTGATCCGAGATCAAATGGCTTGTGCCAACTCCTTCCAATCCTTGACTGGCAGTTCGATCAACTTCCCGCCCAGGGCTTCGAACTCGGTCGCACGGTCGTAGTCCTCAACTTCCTGGGAGAAGTGCGTGACGGCATTCACCAGGCCATACCCCGACAGATCACCTTCGGCGATCAGGTGTCGCAGCACCCCGGCGCGTTCGGCGTCATTCAATGTGTAGCGCTGAGCCAGCACTTCCACCGTATTGACGGGGTTGCCGACGAGGTGAATCTGCAAGGTCTTTTGCATCTTCTGCGCTGCCTGCATGAACGTTGCCTCAGACACGGCCGCCTGCACCACGTCGCGAACCTTCAGGAAGAAGGCCTTGTCGTCGGCCTGCAAGGTGTCGTCCTTGAAGACCATGATGCTTTCGTCAGATCCGAGTGCCCGCCCGACGTGGGTTTTGCGCAAGGAGCGGTCTGAAGCAATCAGGCCATTGCGGCACACCAGTCGATACAGCAAGGGCTGCACCGACAGCGTGCCTTGTCCCACCTCCGAATTGGAGATGACCACGCCAGCCTGGACGATGTCGCCAGGCGCCATTTCGACCTTCAATTGCGGTGTGATGCACTTGATGTACATCCTCGTGTCGGTGAGTTCCACCGACTCGAAGCGCACATCAGGCAACTGCTGCAGGATGGGCAGCACACTTTCGGCCAGATCGTAGTTGTCAAGGCGACGATAGCGGTCTGACAGCACGGCCCGGACGTTGCCATCCAGCGTGCGGATCATGCGACGGTCATCGTCGCTTTGCAGCCAGGTGTTCACGTTGCGGTCCAGCAGCACCGGCTGCTCGGAGCGCATGCGCTCGAAGTACGCATAGGGAATCTTCAGTTTGTCCGCCAACTGGCGGCGCGCCAGCGGCAAAACGCCATAGGGCGTGGAGCCCCCGCCTTCGCCAATGACGAGGCGGGTCTCGCCTGTGTCATCGGTGTCGTGCCGTAACAGCGACGAGGGGACAACCAGGTCCTTCTTTGATTGCAACTGGCGCTCAAGTTCATGGGCCAGGCTCACCAGGGAACGTCCGCTTCTCATATCAAGCTCCTGTTCGGGAAAGAAATGGCGGAGACGGCATGACCCACACGCGGGGATGCACATCCCCGCCAGGGTTGATGACGGATGGGTGTTGACCCATCCACATAGGGCGCAAACTGACCACAGGCCAGGGCTCGCCCAATTCACAAATCACTCATACAAAACGCCAGGGCTGTCTTTGCCTTGCCATGTGGCTTGGCCTGGTCTGACAGCTACCAGTGGGGAAACATGACTTATGCGGTTCGGGAGGCGTGTTCTGCCTTGGCCAGCCACACATCGGCCCAGTCGGTGCCAGAGGTCTTGGGCAAGAGCACCCGCACTTGCCGAGGGCCGCTCTGGCGCTCCTGCTTCTTCAGCCGCCGAGCCAGGGCAAAGGCAAACATCTGGCCGTCAAAGTCCGCGTGGGCATCGTTGTCGGCATAGATGCAGATGCTCTGCACCGAGTCGGGCAGCCACAGCTTTTCCAGGTTCCCGGCATTGAGTCCTGCCCACACGGGTTTGCCGGTGGCCAGGTGCACAGCCATGGCGGTCTCGATGCCCTCGGCAATGGCCAGTTCGTGCTCGGGCTCGAACAGCCGCACGGCTGCCCCATTGATGCCTGAGGACAGTACCTTTTTGGCTTCGCTCACATTGGCCTTGCGGCCATCCTTCAGGTACGTACGATGCAGCGTGACGGCATGCCCATCAGCGCCCTGGATGCAAGCCAGCATGGCGGCGTATTCGGCCACTTTGCGCGACTTGCCCGAGGTCGGGTCTTTCTCGTAGTAGCCCAGGGCGGGATGCAGTCGCAGCACCTTGGGGTAGTGGGCCAAGGCGAGCCGCCGACCGGACAGGTAGCGGTCCACCTCATCACCAGGCGTTACGGGCATGGCTTCTTCCCATAGCCGCTTGGCCAGGGCCTTCATGCGCTCGGCCGAGGGCTCAGGCGATGCCTCGTGCTGTGCAGCGGGCGAGGTGCCCACCAAGCGTTCGACTTCCTTGAGTGCGGTGTTGAAATCCAGGCCCGTGACGGCCTGCAGCAGCTTGAAGCCACCTCCTGCGCCACAGGCGCGGCAGTGGTAGTTGCCCTCGCCGAATTTGTCGGTGTACTGAAACCGATCCGTGCCGCCACAGAGCGGGCAGGGCTGGTTGCGCTTCTTGAGGATCTGCTCGCTGACGCCCAGGCTGCCAAGGATTTCGGTCCAGCGGCCGTGGGCTCGACGTTTGACGTCGTCAATGCGAGCTTCGTACTCGGGATTGTTCATGATGAACTCCGTGTTGGTGACATGTCCTCCTGGGGGGGGTGGTTAGCCGCGAGGGCGAACCGATGGGGTGAACAGCTGCCCCGCCTGTAGTGCTTCGATCACGCTGTGCTCGGCGAACTCCCAGGGCAGTTGGTACTGGGTGTGCAAGACCTGGCCTTTGTCGTCCAGGCGCTCGACCTTGAAACCTGCCTGGCTCCACAGGACGCGGTAGCTCAGCCAGTCGGCTCCGGCGATGACAAAGATGCGGCCAGCCTGGCCGGTCAAGACTTCGCTTTCTTTGACCAGGAACTCGATGTCCTGTGGTTCAACGACCATCAGCATGGGGATGCGGTGGCCATGGGCATAGGTTTGTTTGTGCATAGGGCACTCCATATGTGATGTCAGGGACGAGGCGAACAATCGGAGCTCGGCCCTGTTTGGGTATGTCGGGTCAGGTGAACAGGTCGCCTTGCTCGGACATCTGTTTGATCTGTTCATTGATCCATTGCGGGTTCTTGGCCAGCCGCGTCTCAACCCACTGGGGGTTGTTGGCGATGGCGTCGCGAACCCATTGCGGGTATCGGGCAAGCGATTCAGACAACCAGACCTTGAGCTTGTTGCGGATGTGGTCGCGGATGTCTTGCGCATCGACGAGGCCGCAATAGGCAATCGGTGAAAGCGGGCTGCAGCCAACAACACGCAGGCAGTTCACAAACGAGAACGGCTGTCTGTCCTTGTCCTGCTCGGTGAATACCCAGCGCAGGGTGTCGAACTTGTCTTCCAGCGGCGTGGCCGGGTCAGACAACTGATTGACTTCCTGCAGCAAGCGCCAGTGCAGGAAGACGATGTCTTCCTCGCTCCAGTCGATGCGTTCAGTCGGGGCGTCCAGCGACAGTGGGTCTGGCGATTCTTCCGGGAAAACGGACTGCGTGTCCCCTGTGAAGCCATTCAAGGCAGCTGGGGGGTGAACCAGGGATGTGCTCGTGTGCAGCATCGTGGCCTCCATGTGAAATAGGGAGGCACAGCGCACCACGGGTGGGGCAATGCCCCACAGGGTGATGAACAGTCGGCGTGGTGTCTTGACGCACTGCCGATGGCGATGAAGAGACTCCAGGGCTGGCTTGATCGGGTGGTGAGCCCGTTCGGATCGGTGTGCCAGCTACCGATCGAAGAAAGCTTTCGGGGTGAATGCGCGCATGCCGCCTCAGTGCGGACGTGCCCTCACCTCGAAAGTAACCTCGATGGCATGGTGATGTCTTTGGTGATGGCGTGGCCATCACGAGGGTGCATGAACTCCAAGGCTTGCCTCGTTTGAATGCAGGGCCAGCTGCTGCATGGTGACAAGGTAGTGCCGACAAGGCGAGCGGTCAAGACGCTTGGAGCGCAAAACGCAAGCTGATGCCGAAACGCCCTTCAAATGCCGATGATTCCCTGTGGTGATGCGCAAGGCCGCTTCGCAAGATGGTGGCGAGCACGCCATCGATGGGAGCGCAACATGTCTGACATACAGATCGTCAAGGTGGATCAAGGCGGGGTCAACGCCCGCATCCTGGCCAAAGAAACCAAAGCCGACTTCCGACGCATCGAGGCCGCCAGCGTGAAGATGCCCACACGCTTCACCAGCGCCGAAGGCAAGCGATTCTTTGTGCGCCTCTTCAACACGCTGCAACTCAACACACACTTTATTTCGGTGATTGCACGCACCCGGCTGGATCACGATGACATTGCCAAGGTGGAGGCCACTATTCGGGCGCAACTCGACGCCGTCAACGAGAGCCTGAACAGTGCGATTGACGACGCGGAAGCCTTGTTCAAGGCTCATGGCATCACCAGCGTGGCGACCTATGACACGGTGGCCCTGGACGTGGAGGTCGGGGTGTTGTCGTCATCGGGGCGGCGCTTTCTTGAGGTGCTGGGCAAGCTGGATCAGTTGATGCCTCTGTTGCAGACACTCGAAATCCACGAGGTCATCACGGCACAAGCCGTGGACATCCAGCGCGCCGCATTGAAGCGCCAGGTGCGTGATGTGGCCAACGGTGCACGCAACTTTGCCATTGGCCTGCGTCGCCGCATGAATGCCATGGGCGCGCGGCAGGGCTTCGTTGACGACGGCGGCCAAGCCGAGCCAACCTTGGGCCCGGATGCCATGGCCAATCCGGGGGTACCTGCTCAAGAGAGCTTGCCGAAGCCGGAGGCATCTGCCACTGAGTCTGGACTGGTGTCCGTGGTGGAAACAGCCAACGTGAGCGGTCAGGACTGACTGAGCCACAGGCCTGCGAAGGACAAGTGATCTCACGCTTGCCACATGCAACCGCACGACATCAAGGGGCCTTGCGTGGTGAAGCCAGGCTTGAAGATGGATGCAACTCGGTCGTTCTGATATGGTGGACAAGCCTCAGTGAACAGAGTCTTCGGCATGCCTGGCTTCGGGCGTGCATTCGCCGCATCGCGGCGGCGTCGCAGTCGATACCTGCCTGCCTGACATTGCTGCACCGTGCGACCGGAACGCCGACGGTGTGCTGCTTGAGTTCAGCGTTCCTACCGGTTTGCGCAACTCTGACCTAGCGCGGCCGCTACAGAGCAGGTCATGTCTTGCATTGGCTCACGCCATGACGAGGCCAGATCATGCCCCGAACCACGTCAACCAGTCGGGCGGCTGCGGCTTTGCCTGCGGCAGCATCGCTTCCTCCAATTCATGCCCTCACTCTGCCTCAAGTGGGCTTCCTGAGGCAGGCGCAGGTGCTGCAATTCATCCCAATATCCAAGTCCACGCTGTGGCGACGTGTGCAAACGCGCACCTTTCCTGAACCCGTCAAGCTGTCTCCTCGCGTCACGGCTTGGCGGGTCGAAGACATCAGGCAATGGATTGCAGCGCAAGGCCAGTAGGTTTGGCGATCACAAGCTGGTGCTTGTTGGTGCGGTCTCGGTGCACAGGTTTCATTTGCGATGAAGCAACGCACCGCCAGATCGTCGTGTTTGTGCCGCCATTGCGCATGGCGCAATTCCTGATGCCTGGGTAGATGCCACAGAAATTGCTTGGTGAGAGCCACCTTCGCGCTGATCTGGCCATGGCCGACCGGGCCCGTCAGATGCCGAAAGCCCCCGTCTTCATCGGCCCATTTGACTGGTGAAAACCCATCGAGGGGCAGAGCATCAAGATGCAGTTAGGCACGAGGGAAGGGGAACGAAAGAGGGAGAGGGTCATGTCATGCGAACCAGAGCCAGAACAGGATGGGGATACCGTTGCCCAGTCGATCAGGATGCTGATCGCGGTGGTCGAAGGCGGAACGTACGAAGCGGTGGCGGGCTGCTTCGGGGTGACCCGCACCGCCGTGGAGCGGAGGATCAAAGCGATTGCCGTCAGGCTTAGCCAGGTTGCCGGTATCGAAGGCTTGAACGAAGACAGTGCCTCCTTTGTGCGCCGCTTGCGCCAGCACAAGGACGCGATCCTTGTGGCCTTGGAGGCCTTCGATCCAAAACGGCCAGATGATCATCGGTCGAACCGCATTCTGACTGCCGATGAAATCCTTCAGGCAGGCAAGCGCATCAAGGCGCGCAGCGTCCACCCTTGGCACGACCTGGCGTTGTTCTACCTTCTGTTCGCCACAGGTGCCCGCCCGCTGGAAATCGCCAGGCTGGAGGTGCGTGACTACTTGCACGCAGACGGCAGTGTTCGGCGACGATCTGAGATGCGGGCCGAGGTGGCCATCACGCAAAAGGCCAGGCCGTTGTACTTCCTCAGCACGCGCCTGGACGATGCCCTGTCGCACTATCTACAAGAGCGTCTTCAGCAGGACTTGGGCGTGGGGCAGATGGACGCCTACCGGGGGCTGGACCCTTTCAGCCGCTTGTTCCTGTCGCCCACGGGGGTGGGCTTCAAGATCACGCCCTACGGTGAAGCCGGTCAGCGCCGGTTTCTGTGTCGACCGATCCTGGAAACATACCGCAAGCTGTTTCGCTATGGTGGGATGAAAGATGTGACGGCGCTGTCGGTGCGGCGGACGGTGGTTGCGCGCTTGTACGAGCGTGGCGCCGATGAGGATGATGTCGGCTTGATTCTGGGCATCAGCGAACGCAGTGCGGTGCGCGAGCTGCTGGCACGCCATAAGCCGACCATTGAGCAACTGCTCGATGAACTGGTGTGAACATCATGGTGCCCCCAAACATCGCAGAGGGTGACATTCAGCGCTTTTCCATCAAGGGGAGGGTGGTGGAAGCGAATGCCTCGGACATGCAGGAACTGCTGGCCCACGTGTACGAAACACCAGAGCGCCCTCGGTGTCTGTGCATCCCGGGTGGGGTGGAGATGTACGTGGCGCGACACCGTCTGTTTGTCGTCAAACGCATGCCAGACACGGGGTGTCTGCACCACCCGTCGTGCCCTTCGTTTGAGCCGGAGTGCCAGCAATCAGGCCTGGGCGAGTTGGTGGGTGAGGCCATTCTAGAACTGGTGCACGGGCAGATCCAGTTGCGCGTGGACTTTCCATGGGTGCGCACGGCGGGGCGAAACCTGGTGAGGGGGGAAGTGCATGGGGTGGCCGAGGTGGAGGCGCCAAGGCGACGCATGAGCCTGCATGCCTTGATGCACTTTCTGTTCGAGAGGGCGGGCTTCAACCGATGGAGCCCGGCCATGGCCGGCAAGCGCAACCAGGGGGTGCTACACAAATACCTGATGCATGCGGCCGAGGACGTGGTGGTCAAAGGCGTGGGGCTGAGTGATCGGCTTTATGTGCCCGAGGCCTTCAACGAGGCCAGCAAATTCGAGGCAGCGCAACGTCGGCGAAACAAGCTGGCCGTCTTGCGACCCCATGAAGGGCAAAGCCCTCTGGCCGTGGTCATCGGTGAATTCAAGGTCTGCGAGGCCACCACCTTAGGCCGTCGCGTCTGGGTCAAGCACATGCCCGATGCCCCTTTGTTGGTGGGCACCAAGACTTGGGAGCGCATCGAGCGCGTGTTCGCCTCGTTGTTCGAAGCGCGCGATGCCGACAGCGGACATAAGGTGCGTCTGGTGTTGGCGGCGCTGATCCGGGCACGCAGGGAGCACACCTATGAGATCGATGCGGCCAGCTTGATGTTGACCAGTGAGCATTGGATTCCGATTGAAGGTGTGCACGAGTTGCCGCTGGTGCATGCCCTGGTGGATCAGGGCAGACGTTTTGTCAAACCTCTGCGTTACGACGCCAGGAGCGCCGCTGCATTTCCGAATGCCTTGTTATTGGACGCGGGACCACTGCCGCTGCCTTTGCACGTCATCAGCGCCTTCATGGCACCCAAGGAGCGTACGGAAAAGGAGCGTGTTGTACGAGCGGCCGGTGCCGCTCCCTGGCTGTGGTGGAGCACTGAAGCGATGCCTGCGTTGCCCGAGGCGGTCATGCTCAGAAACCACTGAGCAAGCTCAGTTCAACGCACAGGGCAGGCGGAACTCAAAGGCCGTGTTGCCATGGCTGGAGCGGACGGCAATCTCACCGCCATGGGCCTCGGCGATGGACTTGACGATGGCCAGACCCAAGCCCGCACCATCTCCATTGCGTTGCCTGGACGGGTCCACCCGGTAGAAGCGATCAAAGAGGTGGGGCAGGTGCTCGGGCGCGATGGTGTCACCCGGATTGGATACGGTGATCACCACTGATTGTTGGTCCTGCCGAAGCGATACGGTCACAGCCTGTTCGCCGCTTGTGTGGCGGATGGCGTTGGAGAGCAGGTTGCTCAATGCGCGCCGGATCATCAGTCTGTCACCCCTCACCCTAGGCATCTGACCTGTGCGCTTCAATTGAATGTGACGCTCCTCGGCCCAGGGCTCGAAATACTCGAACAGCGCGTCCAGTTCGGCTGCCATGTCCACGTCCACCAGGTCTGGCTTGATCAGTTGGTTGTCTGTCTGTGCCAGGTAGAGCATGTCGCTGATCATCTTGGCCATGCGTTCATACTCTTCCAGGTTCGAATAGAGCACTTCTCGGTATGCGTCAGCACCGCGCGCTTGTGACAGCAACACCTGAGTCTGGGTTGTCAGGTTGGTGACGGGAGTGCGCAGCTCGTGGGCGATGTCCGCAGAGAAATTGCTCAGGCGTCTGAAGTCCTGCTCAATGTGTTCCAGCATGTCGTTGAAGGACGCGGCCAAACCTGATAACTCAATAGGCACCTTCTTGGGGTCCAACCTCAGGTGAAGCTGGTCGGCAGAGATGCCGCGAATGCGGTCACTCATGTCGCGCAGCGGTGCATGCCCCCGGTACACCGCCAGCCAGGTTGCTGCAATGGCAAACAGGCCCGCCGCGGCCATGGCAGCCCAGACCGTACGCCGAAAACTCACCAGAAAATGATCGTGAAAGCCGGTGGCCGTCGCCACGACGATGGTGTAAGGCTGCGTGGCGCCTTGCTCGGCATCCGTACGCACCACGGTGCCACGGTAGGACTGATCCTGCTCCTGCCAGACATGCAGCTTGTCAGCATCCACGCCAGAGGCCGCAGGCTGCGTTTGTGCCAGGGCTTCCATTTTAGGACCCGGTGTGGCAAACAAGGTGCGGCCGGTGCCATCGGCCACGAGGTAGTACATGCCGTGGTGACCACTGACGGCACCTGCCAGCCGACGGGCGATGTCCTGCTCGGGCGCAGCGTCGGGCATGCTGGTCAGCACCCGTTCAACAGAATGCGCCACCACCTCCAGCTCTTCCACGTCCTGCTGCATGAAGTGCTGTTCGATTGAGTTCTGGATGATCCAGCCCAGGGCCCAAAACACCAGCGTGATCGCGATGCCGATGGACACGGTCAAGCGCAGGGCCAGCGATGCTGGCCGACGCTGCACAACATCAGACATCATCGGGTGCTTCCAGGCTGTAGCCCATGCCACGCACGGTGTGGATCAGCTTGGGCTCGAACTCATCATCGATCTTGGCGCGCAAGCGGCGGATGGCCACATCGATGACGTTGGTGTCGCTGTCAAAGTTCATGTCCCAAACCTGGGAGGCGATCAGAGAGCGCGGCAGGACTTCGCCCTGGCGGCGGACCAACAGCTCTAGCAGCGAGAACTCCTTGCCGGTGAGGTTGATGCGCGCCGTGCCCCGCATGGCACGGCGTTTGGCCAGGTCCAGCACAAGGTCGGCCACCTGCAGGCGGTCTGATTGCACAGGCGTGCTGCCCCGGCGCATCAGGGTGCGCACACGTGCCAGCAACTCGGCAAAGGCAAAGGGTTTGACCAGGTAGTCGTCGGCACCCAACTCCAGGCCTTTGACGCGGTCTTCCACGCTGTCTCTGGCGGTCAGAAAGAGCACGGGCGTCTGTTTACCCGCTTCGCGCAGGGATTGCAAGATCCGCCAGCCATCCACATCAGGCAGCATCACATCCAGCACGATCAGGTCATAAGGCTCGGTCATGGCCAGGTGGTGGCCATCCAGACCAGTGCGTGCAAGATCCACCACAAAACCGGCCTCCATCAGCCCTTGCCGGAGGTAGTCGGCGGTTTTGCTTTCATCCTCGACGACGAGCAATTTCACGAGGGCATCTCCCATTCAAAACACACAGATCACCGAGGCGACAGCCGCACTGTAGCGAACGGCGGCTGTCTGAAAGATGAGCTGAACATTACAACATTGTCATGTTCTGGTAACTCGATTGTTGGGTGGGGTTGCGCATGATCGCGGCATTCCAAAACGGGAACCGTGAAAGACCGTGACATGCTGAGCAAGCGTAGACATGCCCAAGCCGCCTGGATGTTTGGTTTATTGATGGGGCTGACCTCGGGGCGCGGCGTGGTGGCGCAGACTATGACCCAGGCGCTGGATGCGGCTTGGGCACGCGCGCCTCAGGCCGTTGCCCTGAGCGCCAGGCAAGCTGAAGCACAGGCAGGCCTGGACCTTGCGCGAGGTTTGACGCCAGGGCCAGCATCCGTGTCGCTCAACCACTTGAACGACCGTCTCAACCAAAACACCGGGCGCCGTGAGTGGGAAGTAGAGTTGGCCACGCCCCTCTGGTTGCCAGGACAAAGGAGCGCGCGCGAATCCCTGGCAGAAAAGGCGGCGGTCGAACTGGATGCGAGGAACGCCAGCCTGAAGCTGCAACTGGCTGCCGAGGTGCGCGAAGCCTGGTGGCGGGTGGCTGCGGCACGTGATGCGGCAGCGCTGGCGCATCAGCGACTGGAAACCGCGCAGGCTTTGGAGGGTAGCGTGTTGCGCCGGTTCAAGACCGGCGATCTGGCCCGTGTGGATGCGAACCTGGTCAAGACCGAACGCCTGGCAGCCCAGGCCGAGGTGCTCGACGCCGACAGTGGCTTGCAGCAAGCGATGCAGGCCTATCGCACGCTCACGGGGGCGGACGCTCCAGTTGCACTTCCGGCTGAAACCGCACAGGCGCAGGACGTGGAAGCATCGCGCCTGTCATTGCATCCCCAATTGCGCGCCTTGCAGGCGATCGCCGAGGTGGCACAGAGTCGCCTGGCGCTGGTGGATGCCAGCCAGCGCGATGCGCCCGAGATTGCCGTGAGATGGACCAACCAACGCGGCGACGGCATGACGCCGTATGACCAGGCCGTGGGGGTGAAGCTGACCATCCCTCTGTCTTCTGGTGCCAGGGTGCGCCAGGATGGCGCTGCAGCGAGAGCAGAACTGGCGCAGGCTGAAGCGGAGTTGACCCTTGCTCAAACCCGCACGCAGCAAGAGGCGCTCAGAGCGCAAAGCGAGTTGGATCTGGCCCAGCGGCAGTTGGACATGGCGCGTGAGCGTCAGGCCTTGACCGCAGACAACTTGAACCTGGCGCAGCGCTCGTTCGAGTTGGGTGAGTCCGATCTGCCCACCCTGATGCGCGCCCGCGCTGCCTCCCATGAAGCGCAGGCCTGGTTCAAACGTCAAGAGACGGCCCACTCCCTGGCGCAGTCTCGACTTCTTCAAGCCCAAGGGGTATTGCCTTGAAAAGAACATTGATTGCCTGCGCGCTCGCATGTGGCGCGCTGACGGCGGGGGCCCATGGCGGCGAAGACCATGGCGAGGCTGCGGCTGCGCCGGTTCAAGTGGGGCAGGCGCCACGCGCTGTGGCTCAGACCGATGATTTCGAGTTGGTGATGGTGCTGACGGGCGCTCATGCGTCTGGCGAACCGGAACACGACCACCCCACTGTCCCGCCCGTGTTGACCTTGTACCTGGACCGCTTTGCCACCAACGCGCCCGTTGCCGGCGCCACCGTCGAGGTGGAAAGCGGGGCGTTCAAAGCCGTGGCCAAACAGGTGGAGGCGGGTGTGTACACCGTTGCAGGCCAGGTCTTTGCCAAGCCAGGGCGTTACCCGCTGACGGTGTCGGTGCAGACCGACGACGGGGCTGATTTGCTCGAAGCTTCGCTGCAATACGAGGCGCCAAAGGCTTCGGCATCTACTTCTTCGCCTGAATCGGCCCCTGTCTGGCGCAAGTTGGGAGGCTGGGCCGCCGGTTTGGCCCTGGTGCTGATCATCGCCGGATGGGCATGGCGCCGCCGCCCAGGCACCTCACCGATTGAAGGCTGAGCTTATGAAGATATCTTTCACTCAAGCTGCACTGGCCATCATGGTCGCCGCAGTGCTTTCGCCGATCGCACACGCCCATGGCGACGAAGACCACGGGGATGCCAAGCCCAAGGCCGTTGCCGTCGTTGGCGTGGTGTCGTCATCGGATGTCAGCGCACCTCAGCGCCAGCCTGATGGGAGCCTGTGGGTGCCCAAGGCTGTGCAGCATCGATTGGGCATCCAGACGCTGCTGGCGCAGGTTCAAAGCCATGCCGTGGCCGTTGAGTTGAACGGCCGCGTGCTGGCTGACCCGAATGCGGGCGGCCGTGTCCAGGCCACACAAGGTGGTCGCATCGAGCCCGGTCCTCAGGGCTTGCCGGTGTTGGGCCAATCAGTGGTCAAAGGTCAGGTGCTCGCGTTTTTGCGTCCCGCCACCAGCAGTCTGGACCGGGGCAATCAGCAGTCCGCGCTGGCCGATTTGGAGGCGCAATACGCTGTGGCCGAGCGCAAGCTGGCCCGCTATGAACAACTGGAAGGCGCGGTGCCGCAAAAGGACATCGAGGCCGCTAGGTATGAGCGCGATGCCCTCAAGAAGCGCCGCGCCGCCATCGGTGCCAGCGTGAGTGCCCCGGAGGCATTGTTGTCGCCCGTCAGTGGCACGGTGGTGTCATCCAGCGTGGTCATCGGCCAGGTGGTGGACGCCAAGGACGTGCTGTTTGAGGTGGTCAACCCCACACGCCTGGTGGTCGAGGCCTTGGCCTACGACGCGGCGCTCACCCAAGGGCTGAGCCAGGCCAGTGCCGCCATCCCTGGCGGGACGCTGGCCTTGCAGTTCATGGGCGGCGGGCGCCAGTTGCGCGATCAGGCCATGCCTTTGCTGTTTCGCGTGACCCAGGCCGATGCGCCCGTGGCCATCGGGCAGACGCTCAAGGTGACCGCCAAGACCGCACGGGCCGTGCAAGGCGTGGCCGTGCCGCAAGCCGCACTGAGCCGCAACGCTGCGGGTGACACGGTGGTCTGGCTGCACCAGACGCCTGAGCGCTTTGCCCCCAAGGTTGTGCGCACCCAGCCGCTGGATGCCCGCACCGTGGTGGTGACTTCGGGCCTGGGTGAGCACGATCGCATCGTGACCCAAGGTGCCAGCTTGCTGGCCCAAGTGCGCTGAGCGTCAACACACCAAGGGAACACCGTGTTCGATTTCCTCATTCACAGCAGCCTCAAGCAGCGGCTGATCGTTCTGGTCGTCTCCATGCTCCTGGTGCTCTACGGGGTGCTGACCGTGCGTCAGATGCCCGTGGATGTTTTCCCGGACCTGAACAAACCCACCGTCACCCTGATGACCGAAGCCGGTGGCATGGCCCCTGAAGAGGTCGAGCAGTTGGTGACCTTGCCGGTCGAGTCCAGCATGAACGGCATGCCTGGGGTGACCCGGGTGCGTTCGGTCTCGGGCATTGGCCTGTCCGTGGTCAACGTCGAGTTCGACTGGGGCACCGACATCTACCGCAATCGCCAGCAGGTCAGCGAGCGGCTGAACCTGGTGCGTGACCAGTTGCCACCCGGCATCGTGCCGCAGTTGGGCCCGATCTCTTCCATCATGGGCGAGATCATGCTGATCGCCTTGCCCGCCGACCCGGCGCAAGTGAGCCCGATGCAGGTGCGCGAATACGCCGACTGGGTGATGCGGCCCCGCTTGCTGACCATCCCTGGCGTGGCACAGGTTATCCCGATCGGTGGCGAGGTGCGGCAGTACCGGGTCGAGCTCAAGCCTGAGCAATTGATGGCCCTGGGCGTGGAGCGAGAAAAGCTGGCCACGGCCTTGCAGGACTTCGGCGCCAACACCAGTGGCGGCTTTCTGGAAGCCAACGGCCGCGAGTACCTGATCCGCCAGATCGGGCGAACCAGCCGCATCGAGGACCTGCAAAACCTGGTGGTGACAGTGCGCAACGGGCAGCCCATCCTGCTCAAACAACTGGCGGACGTCAAAGTGGCTGCGGCCACCAAGCGAGGCGATGCCAGCTACAACGGCAAGCCCGCCGTCATTCTTTCCGTGCAGAAGCAGCCCAGCGCCGATAGCGTGACCGTCACCCGGGCGGTGGAACAGGCCATGGGCGATCTGGCCAAAGCCCGCCCACATGGGCTGGCTACACCGCAGTTCCTGTTCAAGCAGGCGGACTTCATCGAGCACTCGGTGAACAACGTCGAAGAGGCTTTGCGCGATGGCGCCATCCTGGTGGCCGTTGTGCTGTTCCTCTTCCTGCTCAATGTGCGCACCACGGTGATCTCGCTGATGGCCATCCCGCTGTCTCTGCTGGTGACCGCGCTGGTGTTCCACTACATGGGCCTGTCGATCAACACCATGACCCTGGGAGGCCTGGCCATTGCGATTGGCGAGCTGGTGGACGACGCCGTGGTGGGTGTGGAGAACGTGCTGCGCCGCCTGAGGCTCAACCAGGCCTTGCCCACACCGCGCCCGGTGATCGAGGTCATCGCGCATGCCACGCTGGAGGTGCGCTCGGCCATCGTGTACGCCACGCTGATCATCGTGCTGGTGTTCGTGCCGCTGCTCGTTTTGCCTGGTATCGAAGGCCGGTTGTTCACGCCGCTGGGCATGGCCTACATCGTGTCCATCCTGGCCAGCATGATTGTGTCGGTCACGCTCACGCCCGTGATGGCTTACTACCTCTTGCCCAAGCTCAAGCTGGAGGGCCATGGCGACAGCCCCTTGGTGCGCTGGCTCAAGCGCGGCGACACCCGCTTGCTGAACTGGTCCTTCCAGCACAGCCGCGTGCTGCTGTCGATCGCAGCTGTGGCCGTGGTGCTGGCAGGCGCGTCCATGGCCTGGATGCCGCGTGCCTTCCTGCCACCGTTCAACGAGGGCACGCTCACCGTCAGTTTGCTGCTTAACCCGGGCACCTCGTTGGCCGAGTCCAATCGCATTGGCACCATGGCCGAGCAGATCATGGCCGGCGTGCCGGAAGTGACACAGGTAGGCCGCCGCACAGGCCGAGCGGAGTTGGACGAGCACGCTGAAGGGGTGCACTCCTCCGAGATGGATGTGGACCTCAAGCCTTCAGCCCGTTCGCGGGAAGAAATCATCGCGGACCTGCGCACCCGCCTGGCGGTGTTACCCGCCGTCAGTAACGTGGGGCAACCCATCTCCCATCGCCTGGACCACCTCCTGTCCGGCGTGCGCGCCCAGATTGCGCTGAAGATCTATGGTGATGACTTGGACACCTTGCGTGGCCTGGCGGGTGACATGCAGTCCCGGCTCAGTCGCATCCCAGGCATTACCGACCTGCAGATCGAAAAGCAGGTGCTGATCCCTCAGGTCAAGATTCGCATCGACTACGACCAGGCCGCGCGGCTGGGGGTGGCACCGGGTACCTTGCTGCGGTCCCTGCAGGAGATGATCGAGGGTGAGCGAATCACCCAGGTCGTGGAGGGCAACCGGCGCTTTGACCTGCTGGTGCGCTTGCCCGACAGCCAGCGCGGTGCGACCGACCTGGCCAACTTGCTGATCGAGACGCCCACCGGCCGGGTGCCACTGTCCCAACTGGCGCAGATCCAGGACGCCGACGGCCCCAACCAGATCAGCCGCGAGAACGCTCGCCGCCGCATCGTCATCTCGGCCAACACCGATGGCCGTGACTTGGCCGAGGTGGTCAAGGCCATCCGTGCGGAGATCGCATCCAAGCCTTTGCCTGAAGGCTACTTCACGGCGCTGGAAGGGCAGTTTCAGGCCCAGGAGCAAGCGGCCCAGCTCATGGCGCTGCTGGCAGCCATCTCGCTGGTGCTGATCTTCATGGTGCTGTACAGCCGCTACCGCTCGGTGGTGCTCACGGCCATCATCATGGGCAACATCCCACTGGCCCTGGTGGGCAGCGTGGTGGCTTTGTGGATCTCGGGGCAGGCCCTGTCAGTGGCGGCCCTGGTGGGCTTCATCACGCTGACCGGCATTGCCACACGCAACGGCATCCTCAAGATCAGTCACTACATCAACCTGTGCGCGCTGGAGGGCGAGCAGTTCGGTCAACCCATGATCGTGCGCGGCTCATTGGAGCGCCTCACGCCCGTGTTGATGACAGCCCTGGTGGCGGCGTTCGCGCTGGTGCCGCTGCTGATGTCGGCCAACGCACCCGGCAAAGAGGTGCTGCACCCTGTGGCTGTGGTGATCTTTGGCGGGCTGATCAGCTCGACGGTGCTGGACACCGTGCTCACCCCCTTGATGTTTTGGCTCTGGGGGCGCAAATCCCTGGCGCACCTGCTGAGCGCCCACTCGGGCGAGAGCTACTGACCGCGTTGAGGGCAACGCACTTTTGACCAAGCAAAGAAGGAAACTCATGATGAAAGCGATCAAAACCTTGACCCTGGCCTCGGGCTTGGCCTTGGGCCTTGCATTGGCCCCGTTGGCCCATGCGCACGACGATGCGTACCTGGACACGCTGACGGCGCCACATGGTGGCCAGTTGCGCATGGCAGGTAGCAGCCACTACGAGCTCGTGGTCGTCAAAGACAGCAAAGCGGCCAAAGACAACACCATCGTGGTCTATGTGACCGACCATGCTGGAACCAAAATCCCGACCGCTGGTGCGTCTGGCTCGGTCACGCTGCTGTCAGGCAAAACCAAGGTCAGCGCTGCGCTGGCGCCCGATGGCGACAACAAGCTGACGGGGCACGCGGTGTATGCCTCGCAGCCAGACTTGAAGGCTGTGGTCAAGATCAAGCTGGCCGGGCAAGACGAGCAGCAGGCGCGCTTCACGCCTTTGGCTCCTCGCGCAGACGATCACGAAAGTCACAAGCATTGACGTAGATCAATTTGTGAGCGTCATGTTTGCTCGGGGCCTGCAACATGACGAAATCGTAATGTTGCGGTAATCCGCAGGACAGTGCAGCGGCCTAAGCTCTTACCAACCACCCAAAGAGCATGTGGTGAAACCCAAGGATTGACGCAGATCTTCATTTTTTCAAGCTGACGAACAAGGAGCATGACATGCACACCCCCACGAAACTGATTTCCTCCCTGATGCTGGCTTTGGTCGCCATTGGTAACGCTTCGGCCCAAACCAAAGAAGAGGACCACAAGGCCCACCATCCCCAGGCTGCGGCCTCAGCAGTTGCACCGGTGCCATCCGCCGACATGGCCTCCAAGCCAGCCGGGATGGGCGGCATGGAGGGCATGCACGAGATGCACGACAAGCATCAAAAGGAGATGAAGAAGATCCACGGCACCAAGGACCCCGCCAAACGCCAGAAGCTCATGGACAAGCACATGAAAGAGATGCATGAGCACATGGACAAAAACGGCGGCATGGACAAGAGCGGCAATATGGGAATGATGGGCGCTCAAGGCATGGGAGCTTCTGCTCCTGGTGGCGACATGAAGCCGGGCATGGGCATGGGCTCCAAGATGGGTGCCAAGCCGATGCAGGACGCTGCAAGCAAGTAAGGCCGACGCGGCGTTGTGGTGGGGTGCCCGCCGCAACGTCTTCGCTTGTGCGCCCGTCAACCATCTGAACATCAGGAGTCGCTATGGACCATCAGCATGAACACGGCACGGGGCCTGAAGGCTCATCCGCATCGTTCTTCAAGAGCCCCGTGGGTGTCGCCGTGGCGATGCTGGCCTTGATCGCCGCTTTCTATGTCCTGCGTGAACACTGGCAACACGTGGCCGGTAGTTGGCCCTATCTGCTGCTGTTGGCATGCCCATTGATGCACGTCTTCCATGGACATGGCGGACATGGCGGGCACCACCACCACGAGCCAGGCAGTGCCCCGTCAGATCCAAACAAAAAAAATTGGTGAGCCCCATGGACCATCAACACGACCAGCAGCACGACTGCGAACCAGCCTCATTTTGGCGTTCACGCTATGGCGTGGGCTTGATCGTTCTGGGCAGTGTGGCGGGCTACTTCTTGTGGACCGAGCACCGCGCCCATCTGGCCGGTGCGCTGCCATTTGTGTTGCTGTTGGCTTGCCCCTTGATGCATGTGTTCATGCACCACGGACACGGTCATGGCCAACACGGCCCACATCAGCATGGCAGCACAGGTGAGCAAAACGATTCACCAGCGCCCAAAACTGGAGATCGGCCATGACGCATGACAACATGCCCGCTTACGGCCTGTGGGGGCTGGTGGCCCTCAATTCGGCCATCTTCATCGCCTTTGCCTTCAGCTTCTTCAAGCCGCAAACCACGAGGGATTGGCGCAGCTTCAGCGCGTTCTCGGCCTTCATCGTCGCCTTGTTTGTCGAGATGTATGGCTTTCCCCTGACCATCTATCTGCTGTCGGGGTGGTTGCAGGCGCGCTATCCCAAAGTCAACTTGCTGTCGCATGACGCGGGTCACCTGTGGTGGACGCTCACCGGTCAACATGGAGATCCCCACACAGACGGGGTTCACATGTTGAGCCTGGTCTTCATCGGCGGCGGCTTCTGGTTGCTGTCGGCCGCTTGGCGGGTGCTCTACCACGCACAGCGCCGTGGCTCGATGGCCAGCACAGGCCCTTACGGGCGCATCAGGCATCCGCAATACGTTGCTTTCGAGCTGATCATGTTTGGCTTCCTGCTTCAGTGGCCTACCGTACTGACCGTGCTGATGTTCCCGGTACTCACTGTGATGTACGTGCGCCTGTCTCTGACGGAGGAGAAGGACTCCGAACGCGCTTTTGGCTCGACCTGGCGCGACTATGCGGCGGTTACACCGCGCTTCCTGCCTCGCCTGCGCAGCCGCCTCGTAGGCTGATCAACAACAAGAAGAACTGGAATCACGATGACGTCCGAGCAACCCACCAGCAAAGAGCCCTCCGATCCCCATGCACACCATCACCACGGGGGGGACGCGGCTCACGGCCACGAGGGCCATCAACATGGTGAGCACGGTGAGCATCAGCACGGATCGGCGCACGAAGGCTGCGATCACGATCACGCTGCTGTGGCATCGGTTGCACCTGCGACGGCAAATCAGGCGTTGACCGATCCGGTGTGCGGCATGTCCGTCACGACGGCCTCACCGCACAAGCAGGAATACGCGGGCAGACCGTATTACTTTTGCAGCAGCAACTGCCTGGGTAAATTCAGCAAAGAGCCGCAGCGGTACATTGAGCCAAAGCCGAGTTCTGCGCAAGGCCATGCGCACCACCATGCGCCAACTGCGCCAGGTGCGCCGAGTGGCCCCGTCACCGCTGTAGCACCAGGCACGGTCTACACCTGCCCGATGCATCCCCAGATCCGCCAGGATCACCCCGGCAATTGCCCGATCTGTGGCATGAACCTGGAGCCCTTGCTGCCGACCGTGGGCGAAGAAGACAACCCCGAGTTGCGCTCGATGACGCAGCGCTTCTGGTTCTCGATGGTCTTGACCGTGCCTTTGCTGATGATGGCGATGCACGAGTTCTTCCCGTTTAATTTGGCTGCCTGGGTTGACGAGGTGGTCGATGGCTTGGCGACGCAGTTGGGCTGGCCGCACTTGCTCAAGGTCAGTTGGTCTCAATGTGTGCAAGCCTTGCTGGCCACACCTGTGGTGCTGTGGGCCGGTTGGCCCTTCTTTGCACGTGGTTGGCGCTCGTTCGTCACGTGGCAGCTCAACATGTTCAGCCTGATTGCGATTGGCATCGGGGCGGCCTACCTGTTCAGCGTCTATGCCATCTTGTTGCCCGAGTCGTTGCCTCAAGCCTTTTTGACCGAGCACGGCCTGCCGCTGTACTTTGAGGCTGCGGCTGTGATCGTGACCCTGGTCCTGCTGGGGCAGGTGCTGGAGTTGCGCGCTCGCTCGCGCACCAACTCCGCCATCAAGGATCTGCTGGGTCTGGCGGCCAACACGGCCATCCGCATCGGTGCAGATGGCGTGGAGGCCGAGGTGCCGCTGGAGCAAGTGGTGGTGGGTGACACCCTGCGGGTCAAGCCGGGTAGCAAGGTGCCGGTGGACGGGGTGGTGCTGGATGGCAAGTCCAGCATCGACGAGTCCATGATCACGGGCGAGCCCATTCCTGCCGAGAAGGTGCCGGGCAGCAAGGTCACGGGGGCCACGGTCAACCAGACTGGCTCGTTCACCATGCGGGCCGAGCGTGTCGGGTCTGAGACGCTGCTGGCCCGCATCGTTCAGATGGTGGCCGAAGCGGGGCGTTCACGTGCGCCCATCCAGAAGCTGGCCGATCAGGTCTCTGGCTGGTTTGTGCTGTCGGTGCTGGCCATTGCCCTGGTGGCCGCGCTGGTCTGGGCGGCATTCGGGCCTGCTCCTGCGCTGGCCAACGCGCTGCTGGTCGCTGTTTCGGTGTTGATCATTGCCTGCCCCTGTGCGCTGGGTCTGGCCACGCCCGTGTCCATCATCGTGGGTGTGGGGCGCGGGGCCAAAGAAGGCGTGCTCATCAAGGATGCCGAAGCCCTGGAGTTGATGGAAAAGGTCGATACCCTGGTGGTAGACAAGACTGGCACGCTCACCGAGGGCAAGCCCACGGTACAGACCGTGGTGGCCGCCGACGGGTTTGACAAACAGCAGGTGCTGGCCTGGGCTGCGAGCCTGGAAAAGCTCAGCGAACATCCCCTGGCCACCGCCATCGTGGGCCGCGCTCAAACCGATGGCGTGACGCTGTCGGCTGTGTCCGGCTTTGATGCGGTGACGGGGCAGGGCGTGCGCGGCGTCATTGACGGCCAAACCGTGTTGCTGGGCAACGCACGCTTGCTCGCATCCGCGCAGGTTGACACCTCGTCGGTTGACAAGGATGTGGAAGCCTTGCGCCTGCAAGGTCAGACCGTGATGTACCTGGCGGCAGGATCGAAGCTGGCGGGCTATGTGGGTGTGGCCGACGCCATCAAGGCGTCCACGGCGGAAGCGATTGCCATGCTCAAGGCCTCAGGCGTTCGCATTGTCATGCTCACGGGCGACAACCCAGTGACGGCCGCCGCCGTGGGCAAGCTCCTGGGGCTGGACGACGTCAAGGCGGGTGTGATGCCCGAAGACAAGTACAAGCACGTCAAGGCCTTGCAGGATCAAGGGCGCATTGTGGCCATGGCGGGCGATGGTGTGAACGACGCGCCTGCGCTGGCCCAGGCCAATGTCGGCATCGCCATGGGCACTGGCACCGATGTGGCCATGAGCAGCGCACGCATCGTGCTGGTCAAGGGCGACTTGCGCGGCATCGCCAAGGCGCGTGAATTGAGCCAGGCCACCATGCGCAACATCCGCCAGAACCTGTTCTTTGCCTTCATCTACAACTTCTTGGGCGTGCCGCTGGCCGCTGGCGTGCTGTATCCCTTCCTGGGCATCTTGCTCAGCCCCATCGTGGCCAGCGCGGCGATGGCACTGAGTTCGGTCTCTGTGATTGGCAATGCGCTTCGCCTGCGTTCGGCCAAGGTGTGAGACGCTGATGAGCGCCACCTTGAAACCCCGACAGTCCTCCAGGCTAGCAAAGGCTTCGGGAGTTGATCGCCAAGCTGTAGTGGTTGGAGAAGCCAAAGCCTTGACCAACATGGCCCATGCGCCCGACGCGCTTGCGACGGGCGAGCATCAAAGCCTGGCGGAGCAATTGTTTCGCTACCAGATCGACGTGGTTCAGCGCTCGATCCTGTTCATGGACACGCTGCGCCAGCGTGCCGACAACATGCTGGCCCACGAAGCGGCTGGGATGCCGCCCTTGCTGGATTTCGCGCACGAGGTGGTGCTGGACGCCAGACAGTTCGCTGTACCGGTGAACTACGCCTTGTTGCGCATCCTCCCCTCCAATGACGATGAGCCAACCAAGGTCTCGCCCGATCACCGGCCCATCCTGGTGGTGGACCCCCGTGCCGGTCATGGTCCTGGTATCGGCGGGTTCAAGCGCGACTCCGAAGTGGGCATGGCCTTGACCGATGGCCGGGCGGTTTATTTCGTAGTGTTTTTCCCCGAGCCTCGACCTGAGCAAACGCTGGCCGATGTCCACCACACCTTGCGCCGCTTCGTGGCAAAGGTGTGCGAGCTGCATGAGGGTGTGGCGCCGGCTCTGTACGGCAACTGCCAGGGTGGCTGGGCCGTGGCGCTGCTGGCCGCTGACTGCGAAGGCACCGCCGGGCCAGTGGTGATGAACGGCTCGCCACTGTCGTATTGGGCGGGGGCCTCTGACGTGAACCCCATGCGGCTGGCTGGGGCCTTTCTGGGCGGTGCCTGGTTGTCCCACTTCACATCGGACTTGGGCAATGGCCTTTTTGATGGCGCCTGGCTGGTGCAGAACTTCGAGAGCTTGAACCCGGCGCACTCGTATTTCACCAAGAACTACCAGTTGTTCTCTCAGGTGGACACGGAGCGTGAGCGCTTCCTGGATTTCGAGCGCTGGTGGAGCGGCTACTACTTCTTGAGCCGTGAAGAGATCAAGACCATCGTGGAGAACCTGTTCATCGGGGACCAGTTGGAACAAGGCCTGATGCGCATCTGCGAGCACTGTGTGGCCGACCTGCGCCGCATCCGTCACCCGGTGGTGATCTTTGCATCCAGCGCTGACAACATCACCCCGCCACATCAGGCGCTCAACTGGATTCCCGCTGTCTACCCCAGCACTCAGGCACTCAAGGATGCCGGGCAGCGTATCGTGTACCTGATCAATCGGCACGTGGGACACCTGGGCATCTTCGTGTCGGCCAGTGTCGCGCGTCATGAGCACCACGCGATCCTGCAGGAGTTGGAGCGCATCGAAACCCTGCCGCCCGGTCTTTACCAGATGGTCATTGACTCCGCTGATGAGTCAGAGGGGGCTCGCGGTGCGGCACGCGTGCATTACGAGGAGCGGCAGGTGGAGGATGTGCACTACGCCTACCCCAGGCAAGCCTTCGAGAAGGTGCGCCAGGTCTCGGAAATCAACGAGTCGGCCTATGCGAACTGGGTCAGCCCATGGGTGCGCACCTGGGCCAACCCTTGGGGTGCGGCCATCCAAAAGTGGATGCATCCCATGCGCGTGCAGCGCTATGCCTTTGCGACGGCGCTCAACCCATTGACCGCATCCCTCGCACCCTGGGCGGCCTGGGTCAAAGACAACAGACAGCCTGCTGAGCCCAGCAACGCATTCCTCAAAGCCCAGGTCCAAGCGGCCAAGGGCGTGGCCGATGTCATGGACAACGGGCGGCACCTGCGCGACGCCATGGGCGAGACCCTGTTCCAGCAGTACTTCTGCCAAGGCGTTCAAGACCTTTAACTCAACATTCCATTTGGAGCAATGACATGCGCAAGCTGATCGCCATCACGATGACCGCAGCGGCCCTGAGCCTGAGCGGTTGCGGCTACAACACCTTCCAAACCACCGACGAGCAGATCAAGGCAAGCTGGTCGGAGGTTGTGAACCAGTACCAGCGGCGAGCCGATCTGGTGCCCAACCTGGTCAACACGGTCAAGGGCGAGGCCAACTTCGAGCAGGGCACGCTGACCAAGGTGGTGGAGGCGCGTGCCAAGGCCACGTCCATCCAGGCCACGCCGGAGCTGGTCAACGACCCGCAAGCCTTCCAGAAATTCCAGCAGGCCCAAGGCGAGTTGTCTGGCGCCTTGTCTCGCTTGCTGGTGGTGACCGAGAACTACCCGACACTGCGCGCGAACCAGGGCTTTCGGGATTTGCAGGCTCAGCTGGAAGGCACGGAAAACCGCATCACCGTGGCGCGCAATCGCTACATCAAGTCGGTCCAGGACTACAACGTGACGGTGCGCACCTTCCCCTCGAACCTCACGGCCATGGTCATGGGCTACAAGGAAAAGCCCAACTTCGCCGTCGAGAACGAAAAGGAAATCTCCAAGCCGCCCGCTGTGGACTTTGGCGCTGCGGCCGGGGCGTCGAAGTGACACCCACCATGGCAAGGGCGCTGCTGCTTGCCATCTCGCTCTGGTGGTCGGCGCTGGCCGGTGCGCAAGTGCCCGTGCCGCCCCTGAGCGGGCGCGTGGTTGATCAAACCAGCACACTGAGCGCTGAGCAACAAGCCAGCTTGAGCCAAACGCTGCAAGCCTTTGAGACCCGAAAAGGCTCCCAATTGGCTGTGCTGATCGTGCCCACCACGGCGCCTGAGCCCATCGAGCAGTTCGCCTTGCGTGTGGCCGAGCAGTGGAAGATCGGGCGCAAGAAAGTGGACGATGGCGCCATCCTGGTGGTGGCCAAAGAAGACCGCACCTTGCGCATCGAGGTTGGCTACGGCCTGGAGGGCGCGCTCAACGACGCGACGTCCAAGCGCATCATCAGTGAGGTCATCGTGCCACGCTTCAAGCAACAGGATTTTGCGGGTGGCATCGCTGCGGGCGTCGATCAGATCATCCGCGTGGTCGATGGTGAACCTCTGCCTGCCCCCCAGGAGCGGCCCGACCAGGGGGCCAACGATGTGCAGCAGTTCGCACCCGTGGCGATCATCCTGGCGCTGGGCTTGGGCAGCATCTTGCGCGCCTGGCTGGGCCGCTTGCCCGGTGCCTTGGTCACAGGAGGCGTGGTGGCTGGGGTGACCTGGTTCATGGCGGGCGCATTGTCATTGGCCTTGGCAGCCGGGGTCATCTCACTGGTCTTCACGCTGGCTGGGGGCATGGGCTTGCTGGCGGCCATGGGCGGGCGCGGTCATCGAGGCTATGGCGGCGGCGGGGGCTTTGGAGGTGGTGGCGGTGGTTTCGGCGGCGGCGGTGCGTCAGGGAGATGGTGATGAGCAAACTCTCCAGGATCGTGTCGCACATGACGACCACACGCGGGTGTGTCCACCGGGCCTTTCCGCCCAAGTCCATGCACGCCATCGAGCAGGCGATCAAGGCAGCCGAAGTCGGCCATGCAGGCGAAATTCGCTTTGTGGTGGAAGGCGCACTCGATGGCTTACCTCTGCTGAGAGGTCAGTCCGCGCGTGAGCGGGCCATCGAGGTCTTCTCGCTGTTGGGCATCTGGGACACCGAGCACAACAGCGGTGTGCTGATCTACCTGTTGCTGGCCGATCGGCGCGTCGAAATCGTGGCCGATCGGGGCATCCATGCCCGCGTCGGACCAGGCGGTTGGGAGGCGCTGTGTCGGGACATGGAGGCTGCGTTTCGCAGCGACCAATACGAACAAGGCGCCATCACCTGCATTGGTGCGGTGGCGCAGCACCTTTCTCGGCATTTTCCTTCGCACGGACAACATGCCCACAATGAACTACCGGACGCGCCAGTGGTCCTGTGAGGACACGTTCAGTGTTGATTTGGCCATCATCCACAGCAGCATCCACCCTTGGCTTTGCCGGTGCTGCCACAGCCGCCAGATGGCTTGCCCTGCACAGGCAAGGCTGAGGTGGACAGCTTGGCCGGGTAGCCTGCCGCATTCAGGGCTGAGATGAGGGGCAGGCCATCGGTGGCCAAAGCACCGCTCACCTTGACGTGGCCGGACTGCAGGCTCACGTCCACGTGCTGCACGCCGCTCAGTGTCTGCAGTGCCTGAGTGACGTGCTTGACGCACGAGCCGCAACTCATGCCCTGGACTTCAAGATCGATGGTGTTCATGTTCAGGCTCCAATAGAAAGGGGAAAGGACGTTGTCCGGTAGATCAGCGGTAGCTTTGGTACACCGTGCTGCGGCCATCTGCTTGGACCAGCAACACATCATGGGGAACCAAACGGTTGCCATAGGCTGGACCATCCATGCCTGGCGACCCCACTGGCATGCCGGGCACCGTCAGGCCAACAGCACGGGGTTTTTCTTTCAGCAAGCGCTGGACATCGCGTGCAGGGACATGCCCCTCCAGCGCGTAGCCGCCGACGCTGGCCGTGTGGCAGGAGCCCAGCTTGTCGGGGATGCCCAGGCGCTTGCGCGCGCCGACGTTGCCTGTCTCATGCACTCGGACAACGAAGCCGGCTTTTTCCATGTGGGCAACCCAGTCCTTGCAGCACCCGCATTGGGGGTCTTTCCATACTTCGACGATCGGGCCATCAGGCTGGGCCCAGGCGCCCACTGTGGCGAGGACCAATGCGCCCACCAACCACTGGCGGCGTTGCAATCCGACAAATCTGTGCATGCTGGATCTCCTGTTTGCTGGCGGCTTCGAAGCTGCGGATGGACACTGCAGGCTCTTCGGGCAGCATCCACGCGTCAGCACATTTGCAGGATAGGCTCGCGTAGTTATCTGCAGCATGACGCTGACATTACATTTGCTTCATGCAGGACCAACTTCCAGAAACCTCCAATGTCCAGGGCGAATTAGGGCGCATGCAATTGGCATGGCTGGCTGCCGCCATCCTGGTGGTGTCCACGGGTTATGGGGCCTTGATGCCTTTGCTGCCGACCTGGCTGGCGCTGGCCAGGCCTGATGCTGCAGCCAGTGACATCGCCGACCATGTGGGGTTCATCACAGGGGTGTATGCGTTCGGAGTATTAATGGGGGCACCTTTTTGGGGACTGG
The DNA here is from genome assembly GCF_016195855.1 of Aquabacterium sp. Classification (GTDB taxonomy): domain Bacteria; phylum Pseudomonadota; class Gammaproteobacteria; order Burkholderiales; family Burkholderiaceae_C; genus Aquabacterium. The sequence continues at coordinate 532,195 of NZ_JACPYU010000016.1, read as the reverse complement.
TCTCTGACCGCGTGGGGCGCAAGCCGATCCTGATCATGGGCTTGGCGGGCTATGTGGCGAGCCTGCTCTTGTTGCTGGCGCCATCGTTGGCGGGGCTGTCGGGGTTGTATGCCTTGCGGTGCACCAGCGGTTTCTTTGTTGCGGCAGTCATTCCCGTGGTGTCTGCCTTGATCGCGGAGCACACTCGGCCATGGCAGCGTGCACGTCGCTTCGCCTGGCTCGGTGCCGTGTCGCTGATCGGATTCCTGTTTGGCCCGTGGTTGAACGCGGCGGCCGACTGGATCAGCCAGGGTGCCTTGCGCGGGATATCGGCGCCCCAGGTCGTGGTGGTGCTCTCGGCTTTGCTGGGTGCTGCGACGATGGCAGGGCAGATCTGGACCTTGCCTCATTCGCCCAAGACACCGCCATCGTCCAGGCCTGAGCATGTCAGTGACAAGGCCGAAGGCTTCGCTGCGCTGTGTGGGCTCGACACCTTGGTCATGTTTGCTTTGTCGGGGTTTGAGGTCGGCATCATGTTGCAAGGTCAGCAGCATCCCGATCTGAGCTCGCGCCAGGTGTCGATGATGTTTGCCGAATGCAGCCTGGTGATGCTGGGCGTCAATGCCGTGCTGTTTTTCTCTGAACTGCTGGAGCGGACCCCGCCGCGCAAACTCATCTGCGTCGGGCTGTTGCTGGCCATCACCGGTTTGGCCTTGCTTGCCTGGCATCGGGCCGAGGCCTGGATGTACCTGGGCGTCAGCCTGACCTCGGCTGGCACAGGCCTGGTGCTGCCCGTGATCGCCTATGTCGCGGCGGGCGCCGAGCGTGACAGGCTGGGTGTCACGATGGGGGGGCTGGCCGCCGCCAGCAGCGTGGGCCAGATCGTGGGTTCGGCTGTCGGTGGATGGCTGTTCGGTGTTGCTGCCCAGCACAGCTATGGTTGGCTGACGGCGCCATTGGTGGCGATACTGGCGTTGGTGCTGCTGCGCCCAGCCTTGTGGGCGCGCCAACCATCCCCGCAGCTACAACCATAGCCACCTGCTTGATCACATGCATGACACCCTGACCGTCCTGATCGACCATTGGAAGAGCGATCCGCACAGCACCTACAACACCTGGTTTCTGTGGGAGGAGCGGCTCAAGAACTTCCGCTCGATCCGCCGAGGCATCGGACAGGTGGTTCGCGACATCGATGCAGGTACTTTCGGCAATGCCTACCGAGGCTCGTCTCTGGAGACGGTGGTGGGCTCAGTGGCCGAACAGCGCCAGATTTTCAAGGGGGCTGACCACGCCTTCCTGTGGAAACCCAAGCTGCGCATTCCCGACATCTATGAAAACGCGGCCAACCAAAAGGCCTTTGCCCGTTTGCTCGACGCCTGTGATTGCTGTGACACGATCGAATCGATCATCGAGGCGATTCAGCGCATCGATGCACTGCAGATCAAAGGCCTGGGGCCTGCTGTGGCCAACCTCCTGTACTTCATTCACCCCACGCTGGTTTCACCCTTCAACACCGCGATTGTCCGAGGCTACAACGCGGTGACGGGGGCCAATGTCAAACTTGGGCGATGGGACCATTACCTGTCCATGCGAGAGGGCTTGGTTCGGATCAACCAGGCGCACCGTCAACAACTGTCCAATGACCTGGGTGCGCTGGCCGGTTTGATGTTCGATGTGGGCAATGGACGGTATGCCGCGCCGCCCAGGTTGGATGACCCGGATGCCATGTCGCAATCCAGAGCACTTTGGGAAGCCGATCTCAACAAGGTTCGCGAGGAATCGTCCGCTGCGCAAAAGCAGTGGCTGCGTGATGCGGAAAGCGATGCCACCCACACCGACATCCAGGGACGATTGAGGGACCTGGGTCTGGCCTTGGGCTTTGATGTCTGGATCGCCTCCAATGACCGCGGCCGCACCTACGGCGGCGGGCGCCTGGGCGATGGCTGCCTGGCCGATCTGCCCGTGAACGTCAGCACGCGAGGTGATGCGGTTCGCCTCATTGACGTGATCTGGCTGGAGAAGGGGGCCGCCAGCGTGGCGGCGGCTTTTGAGGTGGAGCACTCCACGTCCATCTACTCGGGGATCGTGCGCATGCTGGATCTGGCCCTGGGGAGTGATGTGGGGGCATCCAGTGTCCTGTTTCTTGTCGCTCCCGACAGCCGACGCGACGAAGTCAAACAACAGTTGGCCAGACCTGCGTTCAGCCGAGTATCCGAGTTGGGGATCCGCTACCTGCCGTACGGTGAGTTGCAGAAGCACCGAGATGCCATTGCCCGATTCGGTTCGGGGATCAAGCCGATCATCGACATCTCGCAGAGGCTGTAGCACGTGGTCGATTGATGATCACGTCGGTTGCACAGCTTTGCTGTGCCGAAAGCTTTTGAGCCAATCGTTGAGCGCGTAGATTTGGATGACCGTGTTGACCGCTTGCAGTCCCATCAGTCCGTACTGATGCAGATCGACATAGACGAACATCAAACTGATGTTGCCAACGATCCAGCAGGCATATCCCGCGGGATTTTTCTTGGCAATGAGAAGCTGGCCGGACAGGCCCATGAGGATGATGAGGGGTTGCAGCCAATCCATGCGGGTCTCCAAAGCATGGGCCGATTCTGGGTTTTCCTCTGATTGAGAGTGGGGGGATCAACGTGCGAAAGACGTGTGGTCTTACATGTCATTTTGGTCATGGTCCGGTCATGAGCGTGGCGAACGCTCGTTGAGCAGTGACTACATTGCAAAAATGTAATTTGCGGGTCAGGTTGCTGTGATCCTGGCTGCATAGGATGCAGTCTCAAGGTAATGCCTTGCTGGTTGATGCTGGCGGGTGTGCCGTTGAGGTGGCGTGTGCTGAGCCAAGCCACAAAGCGAAGCGCTCATGCCTCGGTATTCGGAGAATCATCATGAAACGCCTTTCCGTCATTTTTGCAAGCCTGCTTGTTAGTTTGTGCTCTGTGGGGGCATGGGCCCGCCCTGACCATGAGCCACCCAAGCGTCACGCCGAGCGCGACACATCTGCCATCGCTGAAAACTTTCGCATTGGCGTTGACCGAACCATCACGGTTGAGCCAGGTGCGACTCGGTGGGTGAATGTCCGGCGGGCGGAGGTGATTCGGTTCGTTGTGAAGCCCGCTGGTGGCACACCTGATGAATTCATTCGTCGCATGGACGTTTTGTCAAACCAGCCCTATCCGCTGTCGAAGTTGGCACCAGAAGGGTTGGCGTCAGGTCTTGCCAACGTGATGGTGTACGTGGCACCGGATCGCCTTTCCCGGCGTTGAGTTAGATGCGGTCAACTTTTACGAGGGCTGTCATGTTTTTGAATTCTCGTGCGGCAATGAAATCAGCCGTTTGTGCGCTGATGTTTGCCTCATTGGCAACAGCATCAGTCGGGGCCATTGCGCAATCCCAATCACAGGCCATAGCCAATGACATGGAGAGGGCAAGGCTTCAACAGGCTGATCCTGCCAACACATTGGCGAGCGTGCCCATGGTTGTCTATCGCTCTGCACTGGCTGGCGTGCGTCGTCTGGCGAGCCCAGAAGTCAACGATTGGAGGCAAAGCAACGCGATGGTCAACAAAAACTCAGGCGGCAGAGCACCAGAGTCCGGTGGCTATGCTCGTCCGGACCAAGTAACAGGTGGCGCGATGACGCCGTCGGAGGCGCCTCATCAAGGGCATCGGGGAAAGTGAACATGCGGATGAATCTTTTGCTGTCTTCGCGCACTGGCGCCTTGTTGCTGTCTGCCAGTGTCGTCGTGCTGGGTGGGTGCTCGACGTTTGAGCCTGATGGCGGCTTTGCACCGGTTCAGCGCGAGACGCAGTTGAGAACAGGGCTCAAAGCGCAGTGGCTCAGAAGTGACGCCGAGCAAACCAGTGCGCGTCAGGAGGTTTCCGCGCTGTTGTCCAAGACGTTATCTGTAGACGATGCGGTGCAGGTGGCTTTGCTCAACAACAGGGGCTTGCAAGCCGCCTATGCTGAACTGGGGGTGTCTGAAGCCGATTTGGTCCAGGCGTCTCGACTGCCCAACCCCAGCATTTCATTTGGTCGCCTACGACGAGGTGATGAGGTCGAGTTTGATCATGGTCTGCAGTTCAATCTGGCTAGGATGTTGACTGCACCGCTGGTCTCCGGGATTGAGGCCAGGCGGTTTGAACAAACGCGCCGAATCGCAACCCTGGAGACCTTGAGCTTGGTCTTTGAAACACGCAAGGCGTGGTTCAACGCTGTGGCTGCCAAGGAGGCGGTGCGATATGCGCAGCAGGTTTTGCAGTCAGCAGAGATCGGTGAAGAGTTGGCGTCTCGCATGGCCGCTGCAGGCAATTGGAGCAAACTGGATCACGCACGGGAGCAGGGGTTCTATGCTGACGCAGCGCTGGGTCTTGCCCGAACAACGCAAGCTGAGCTCAATGCACGCGAGAAGTTGACCCGCTTGATGGGTGTGTGGGGTGAACAGCTGAGTTTCAACTTGCCTGATCGCTTGCCCGAGCTGCCCAAAATGCCGACCGATCAGCCTGACGTCGAACAGGTCGGCATGGCTCAGCGCCTGGACGTGCAGGCAATGAAGGCCCAAAGCGAAGGCCTGGCGCGCAACCTGGGGCTGAGCAAAGTCACACGCTTTTTGAACGTGCTGGAGTTGGGCGCGGTCAGCAACACGTCCAACGCGGCGCTGACGCAACGTGGCTACGTTGTCAGCCTAGAGGTGCCCTTGTTTGACTGGGGCAGTGCGCGAACGGCAAAGGCCGAAGCGATGTACATGCAATCGGTTGACCGCCTGTCGCAGACGGCTGTCAATGCCCGCTCTGAGATCCGGCAGTCCTATGCGGCCTATCGGTCTAGCTATGACATCGCACGTCACTACAAGGATGAGGTCGTACCCAATCGCAAGCGGGTTTCGGAAGAAAACCAGCTTCGCTACAACGGCATGTTCATTGGTGTTTTTGATCTGCTGGCGGATGCCCGCTCGCAGGTGATGGCCGTCAACGGCTACATCGATGCATTAAGGGATTTCTGGTTGGCTCAAAGTGACATGCAGTTGGCGCTGGTTGGGCCTCCGCCTTTGAGCAGCTCGGCAGCAAGCGTGTCATCGACCGCGGCAAGTAATTGAACAGATCAAGATTTGACGGAGTACATCCATGGATGACAGGAGACGTTTTCTACAAGGCTTGGGGCTCGCTGGCGGGGCGGTCGCGGCCAGTGCGGTCAGTCGAGTCGCCATGGCCGCCCTGCCGGAGCCCATGTCTCAGTCCTCGCCAGAGACCATGCCTCCGCTTGTGCCCAACAGCGGTCGACCTTACAACCCCGTGGTCACGCTCAACGGTTGGACGTTGCCATGGCGCATGAAGGATGGTGTCAAGGAGTTCCACCTTGTGGCCGAGCCCGTCGTGCGTGAACTGGCTCCGGGGACGAGGGCTCACCTGTGGGGGTACAACGGACAGTCTCCTGGTCCGACCATCGAAGTGGTGGAAGGAGACAGGGTGCGCGTCTTTGTGACGAACAAGCTGCCGGAGCACACGACCATCCATTGGCATGGTCAGCGTCTGCCCAACGGGATGGATGGGGTCGGTGGGTTGAATCAACCGACGATTCAACCGGGAAAGACTTTCGTCTATGAGTTCGTGGCCCGGCGCCCCGGCACGTTCATGTACCACCCTCATGCCGATGAGATGACGCAGATGGCCATGGGCATGATGGGCTTTTGGGTCACCCATCCCAAAAGCAAACACCCATTGATTGACGACGTTCAGCGGGATTACTGTTTCTTGCTCAATGCCTATGACATCGATCCGGGGAGTTACACCCCCAAGATCATGACGATGTTGAATCAGAACTTGTGGACTTGGAACAGCCGCATGTTTCCGGGGATTTCGCCATTGGTCGCGCGCAAGAACGACAAGGTGCGCATCCGCATCGGCAACCTGACGATGACCAACCATCCCATCCATTTGCATGGGCACGAGTTCCTGGTCACAGGCACGGACGGTGGCCCGACACCCAAGTCCACCCGGTGGTACGAGGTGACCACCGACGTGGCCGTGGGGCAAATGAGGCAAATCGAGTTTCTGGCTGACGAGGAGGGTGATTGGGCATTTCATTGCCACAAAAGCCACCACACCATGAACGCGATGGGACACGATGTGCCAACGATGATCGGCGTAGACCACAAAGACGTGTCCAAGCGGATCACGCAGCTGATCCCCGACTACATGGTGATGGGTGAGCGTGGCATGGCAGACATGGCAGAAATGGAAATGCCCTTGCCAGACAACACGACCCCCCCATGATGACGGGGCAGGGCCCCTACGGGTCTGTGGAGATGGGCGGCATGTTCTCAATGGTCAAGGTGCGCAAAGACCAAAAGCCCGGGGACTACAAGGACCCCGGTTGGTTCAAGCCGCCAGCAGGATCAGTGGCCTATGAATGGTCAGGACAGTTGAGCGAGCCTGTTCGAGAAACGCCCACACCCCCCAAGACTCCAGCCAGTATCGACCTTCAGGTTCGCAAACCGACGGGGCATGCAGGTCATTGATTCAACTTCAACTCTTTTAACCTCAAGGACTTGATCATGCATTTGAAGAAAATCTGGTTGTTGCTGCCGCTTCTTGTCGCCAGCAATCTGAGCATGGCCGACACAGCTCAGGGCGCGCATCACCAAGACGCAGGCCATGCGCATGGCAGTGACGATGCTTCGGAGTATGCGGCCATCGGTCAACCTGGAATGGCCAGCCAAGCCACACGCACGCTGACCATTGAGATGAGCGATGGCATGCGTTTTACACCGGCTGAGATTCAGGTGAAGAAAAACGAAACCGTGCGCTTTGTGGTGAAGAACGCAGGGACGCTCAAGCACGAGATGGTGCTGGGGACCACGGCAGAACTCAAATCGCACTACGCCTTGATGCTCAAGAACCCTCAAATGGAACATGCCGATCCCAACATGATCACGTTGCCCCCTGGTCAAACGGGTGAAATCATCTGGACGTTTTCCAAAGCGGGCATTGTCGATTTCGCATGTCTTCAGCCGGGGCATTTCGACGCGGGCATGAAGGGGCGTGTCAACGTTGTCGGTGCACCTGCCTCACAGGCAACCCATCAGCACTGAGCCCGTTCATTGCTGACTGCAGGCGCAGTTTGCACATTCTTTTTTACTCAAAGGACCGACATGAAAAAGACCTACACCCATCTGGCTCGCGCAACCTTGTTGGCGGCGCTGGCTTACTCATTGACGGGAGCACAGGCGGCCGATCACATGGCTGGACATGGCATGCCCCAGGCCACAGCGATGGCTTCTGGCGCTGGCGCAGAGTCTGACGCCATGGCGTTGACTGAAGGCGTGATCCGCAAGGTCGATGCGTCGACCAAGAAGATCACCATCAAGCATGAGGAAATCAAGAACCTGGAGATGCCGGGCATGACCATGGTGTTCCAGGTCAAGGACGAGTCGTTGTTGAACACGGTCAAAGCCGGTGACAAGGTCAAATTTCGCGCGGAAAGACAGGCTGGTGCGCTTGTCGTGGTTCGCCTTGAAGTGATGCCATGAGTGGTTGAGGCGGTTCGTGAGTTCACGGCCCGCCGTCATGACTTGCTTTGTGGTTCGAGGCCTAGATCGTAATGTGGTGAAGGGCGTTGACGATTTTTGTTACAGGAGATCACGATGGCCAAACACATGTCCTTGATTCTTTGGGGCGGGGTGTCGTTTTTGAGCGCATGCGCTTCGCTTGAACGTGAGGCTGGCGATTACCAAGCCGGATGGCGGCGTGCACAAGTGCTGGAAATCGTCCGCGCTGGCACCGTGACGCCGTCAGCCATCAAAGACTGCCAAACGATGTTGCCACCTGGTGCTTCCTACGCCCAGTTTGCAGTCGTGTCCTACAGCTTCGGAGGGGATCCCAATCTGAGAAAGAAAATCGCTGTCGGCATCCCCGCAGCTGACCGGGGGCTGGAGGTTGGCGCCTGGGTGTCAGTGAACGTTGTGGATTGCGTGTTGCCGCTCAAGCGGCTGACGCCAGCATGAGCGGCATCGGACATGGTTTGAACTCTTCGGGCGCAGACATGAGATCAAATTTCGGTTCTGCGTCATTGGTGACGCAATAGCAGACTTGACTCGAATTTGAATAGACACAATGTTCAGAAAGACCATTATTCCCATTGAGCGTGAGCCTGGCCTTGCCGGTCAAAAAAATTCGCCACTCAAGGCAATCGAGAAGAAGGAATTGACGACTGATCGGGTGGGTGTTTTTCATGTTCCGCAAGGCAATACCACTCGCGGAGTAAACGCATATATTGTCAAATACTTGTTGGCTCATGCGCGGAGCCGTGGCTGGAAGCGGTTGCTTGACATCCCGTGTGGGAATGGTTTATTCGCTCAGACTGTTAAAATGCATGTCGGTATGGATGTTTTGGGGGCTGATATATTGCTCGATCCAAAGTATCTGTCGGAGAAGTTTTATCAGAGAATCGATGCGGCATCTCCATGCATCGATCAAGGCAAGCATCCGAATTTTGATGTCGTTACATGCATCAGCGGCATCATGGAATTTGGAAATACGTCGAGGTTCTTGGATTTTTGTCACGAAAACCTGGCTGACGGTGGAGGGCTGATTGTTTCAAACGACAGCGTGCAAACCCTGCAAGATAGAATCATGTTCTTTTTTTTGGGTAGAACCAGAAGGCAAAAGCTTCTTCGTTTGCAAGGGGAGAATATATGGAATTTATTCCCATTGGGCATGATGATCCGGTTGTTGCAGGACTCAGGATTCAAAGTGGAGGGGATTGAGTATTTTGTTGGCAAGAGAAGAAATTATTGGATGTTACTTCCTTCTGTTTTTTTGTATCCCTTTCAACTTGCTTATATTGTTTTTTCTGGGTTTGCAGAAAAGTACAATTTGAAGGGTGATTTGAAATTTAAAATGTATCCATTCCGCTCAATGTATTGCACGCACTATGTGGTGGTTTGTCGGAAATCATCCGATATTTGATGCCGCTTGAAAGGAGCTCCAGCGCTGTTTGTCACGTTGGCGAGGCAACATCAAATCAGAGGATCGCCCTCGTCTTGCTGAAGCCATGTTTGGCCCTGTTAATCCGAATTTGAGCTCGTTTTTTCGATCGGCGCTAATGCCGTCTAGCCTCAATCTGGTCATATCAGTGCCCTATCCTCGGTCAGTGCTCATTTGTGCAGACCCTCCCTAGCCGAATTGGTCGGGCTCTCGGTGACCGGCGAGTGCTTCGCACGCGAGAGGCTCTTCGTCACGCACTCCTGGCACCGCTTGTCGAACGCCGGTGGGATGGCATTGACATCCAGTTGCTGTGCCAACGCGCTAATATTGGCGGGTGAACCTTTTACTTGTATTTTCCATCAAAGAGGTCTGCTCATGGGAGGTTTTGGAGGCCTGCATACGGCACTACGTGAGCAGGCATCATTTTCATCGTTGGCGCAGTCGGGGCAGGCGGACTGTTCTCCATGTGCACGAACAGCGGCAGGTCTTTCAGGCGATGCTGGGGCGCCGATCCGGCCATTTCGTGCAAGACCGTTTTCGAGAACTTCTCGTTGAGTTGGTGTTCGAGGCGCGCGTGATTGGTTACCGGCGTTTATGAAAGACCCAGGCAAAGGCCCACTATCTTGGCGGCGTCTTGTTCCAGCTTCTTGTTTGGTGGCTGCAATCCAATCGTGTCTAGCAAGCAAGCGCGATCGAAATGCATTTTCATGCGTTGAGTCGATCTTTGCTGCAAGGCCATCCACGTTCAACCTGATTTGCCTGTGATGGTGAGCGCCAGGATTCGCTGATGGTGTGCGACAAGTCAAGGCGCAGATATGTCTTGATGATCATGGTGGTGATGACCTGCCATGGCGTCAGCGCCATGATCAGACAGTTGTGCATCAAACCAAGTAGTGTGCAGTGCCTCCACCAGCCTGACATTGGTCGTGCTGAAGCGCAGCTCCGCACCACCGACCACATCCTGATATGAAATGGCGATCTGCCCTGGTTTGGCGGTCTTGAGTTCAGTTAGGCCAGGCATCTCGCTGCCATGGATGTGTGTCGGTCCTGAGAAATCGCCCTTGAGGAACTGGGCCTGGATCTCATGCAGGTGTTCTCGTACGTAAGTGACTTGCGGTGTGTCGGTCATGCTTTTTGCAACCACGCGCTGAATACCGCCTTCGGCTGTTTTTGTGAAAATGTGCGTTGTTGCCTTCAGGCTGAAAGGCATCACATCTGCGCCGAGCCTGCCCACCTCTGCCTGCCGCTTGCTGTCAGCCGCGCAGGACAGCAGCGGTAGCAGGATGAGCACTGCTAGGGCAGTGCGTCGAAATAGGTCGATCATGAATGGGCCTTGACGTGATGAAAATGCGCCATGGTGTCGCAGCATGCGGGTGACTTCATGTGATTTCGGTCATATGCGTGACGCCGACTCTTTGAATCGCAAGGTCATGCCTTCACGTTCGATGATGCCTTCTCGCACCATCGTGGCCAGTGTTCGGTACAGCGCTTCATGCGACAGGCCCAACTCACGCGCAAGTTCCTTGAACGTACCGGGCAAGGTGACTTCGCACCGATCGCCTCGTCCCTCTGAATAAAGCAAATGCCGAATCCGTTCCGCCGCATTCTTTAAGGACAGCCGCTCGACGCGGGTGCGGGCCGTGCGCAACTGCCGAGCAAGCAGGGCCATCCATTCACGCGACAGCGTGACATCTGATGCCAAGTGGTTTCGCATAGCCGGGGCTAGAAATTGAAGCAACTCGCTCGACTCGTTTGCGATGGCGTCGCAGTGGTAGCAATCGCTGTCCAGCGAGGCCTCGGCGAAGAACTCGCCGGGCCGAGCTTCGTGGAGCGAGACCTCTTCACCGGCTCGCCCATACCTCACCAGGCGAACAGAACCTGAGACAAGAAAGTACACCGCACGGGCGGGCTGTCCGGCGTGAAATACCGTGACGCCGGCATCGCACGAGATGACGGTACCGGCAACGCTCAAGGCCGCAGGCAGGCCTGTTGCAATCACTTGCTGCTCGGGAACCTCGCGCATAAAGCGTGCTCAATGATTGTGTTGGTGGTGGATGTCTGGGAAGTGCACATGGCTGTGCTTCAGCTTGCTGTGACGATGCGCGTGTGCATGAGGCTCTGTACCATCCCATTCGAACTCATGCAGGTGCTGGTGATGCACATCGTGTCGATGCGGGTGGACATGAGACAGATCGGTGTGCTCGTGTTCGTGCACATGCTGTTCGGTGAGGTGCAGGGCAACTCCCACCGCCATCAGCGTGGCCGCCACCCAGAACGCGGCGCTGGTGGGTTCTCCCAACATCACGACTGACAGCGCCGCCCCAACGAACGGCGCTGTCGAAAAATAGGCGCCCGTGCGGGCCGCACCCAGGCCGCGCAAGGCCAGCACAAACAGCACCAGACTCATGCCATAGCCTAAAAAGCCAATCAGCATGGCCGATGACAAGAACCCGGTATGAGGCCATGTGGCGCCCAGCGCCAAGCCCAATGCGGTGTTGACACTGCCAGCCACCAGGCCTTTGCTGCCCGCAATGAACAAGGCATCAGATGCGGACACCTTGCGCGTGAGGTTGTTGTCGATCGCCCACGCGAGGCAGGCACTCGCCAAAGCCCATGGGCCGAGGCCGATTGCCAACGTCCCGCCTGCTGGCCAAGCCAGCACGGCGCCCCCGATCACAATCAGCACCATGCCCAACACGATGCGGCGATCGGTGTTCTCACGAAACACCATCCACGCCAGCACGGCGGTCAGCACCGACTCCAGGTTCAGCAATAGAGACGCTGTGGCCGCAGTGGTGTGTTCAAGACCGACCATGAGCATCAGCGGACCGAGCACGCCGCCAAAAGCGATGGCTCCAAGCAGCCAGGGCCACTCGTGGCTTGGTATGCCGGGCGATTGCCAACCTTTGTCACGTACCAGTCGAACCAGCGTCAAACCCAGGCCGCTGCCCAGATAGAGCAAGCCGGCCAGCAAAACGGGCGACGAGGTGATCCTGCCTGCGCCGATGAGTTGCTTGGCGAAAGGGGTGCTGGCGCCAAACAGGATGGCTGCACCCAAAGCAGGCCAGGCTGCGCGGTGCAGCCCGTTCATGTTGACCGCTTTCTGCACATGCAGTAGATGAACTGCTGCTCGGTACCAAAGGGGGGGTGGTGCACCTGCTCTTCGTGGGCCAGCAGGGTGAAGACCTCTCCGAACTCGGCGTGCAATTCGTCTGGTGCGTAACGCATGACTGGCAGGCCACTGCACTGTGTCGGCCCCTCGCTGCCAAACGTGGCCATGATGACGTGGCCACCCGGCTTGAGCGCACGCAAGACCTGCTCGACATATGCCTCACGGTCTGCCTGCGTCGTCAGAAAGTGGAACACGGCGCGATCGTGCCAGAGGTCGATGCTGTGGGCGGCGAAGGCCGCACGGGTGATGTCAGCCTCCATCCAGGTCACGCGATCCGATCTGGCTCCCAGGCGGTGCCGACTTTCTGCCAAGGCGGCAGCCGACAGGTCCAGCACCGTCAGGTTGGTGTAGCCATCGTCCAGCAAGTCATCGACCAGCGTGGAGGCTCCGCCGCCGACATCGATGATGGCCGCGCCTCGGTCGAGGCCGCTTGCCTTGGTCAGCCGCATGGACGTATCGGCGTGCTGCTGAAACCAGCTAACGCTGTCCGGCGCTTTGGTGGAATAGACCTTTTCCCAGTGCTCTTTGTTTTGCATGCAGCACTCCTTGGCGTGTTCAACCCAGATGGGTGTGTCTTTCAGGTTTGGCTTCGGTTTCCATGGCCGCCAACCCTTGCAGGATGCCGCACGATTGCACGGTTCGCTCGCTTTGACATCGCTGGCGCAATGCCGTCAGCTGTTGCTTGAGGTGGTTGAGCTCACGTATGCGTTCGTCAACGTGAGCGATGTGCTGATCAACCACGTCGTTCACCGCGCCACATCCTTGTTCGACCTGGTCTGCCATGCCCAGCAAGGTGCGGATTTCATCATGACTCATGTCCAGCGCACGGCAGTTGCGAATGAGCCGCAGGCGCTCCACCTGCTCGGGCCCGTACACCCGGAAGTTACCGCTCGTACGGGTGGGTGCAGCCAACAGGCCTTCCTTTTCGTAGTAGCGGATGGTCTCAACCGTGCACTGCGCAACCTGCGCCAACTCACCAATTTTCATGAGGACTCCAGAAACCCCTTGACTCTATAGTAGCTTCAGGTTGTGTAATGCGGTAAACAGATTCGCCATGACCATGCCTGCCCCACAAGAAAACCTCCCGTTTGACCGCAACCCAGATGACGGCCTTGCTCATGACGATGAGCCTTGCTGCGCTGAGCCAGCGCCACCTATTGCGTCCTGCAACACGGCGTGTTGTGGGCAAGATGCCCAACCCGCCAAGGTGACATTGGGCAAAGCTGCGGCCAAAGGCGGTTACACGCAAACGCCCATTCGCATCATGCAGATGGACTGCCCGACCGAGGAGGCGCTCTTGCGCAAGAGGCTGGGCGGCATGGCTGGAGTTTCGGGCATGGAATTCAACCTGATGCAGCGTGTGCTGACGGTGTCACACGAGCCACAGGCCATTGATCTCATCCTGGAAGCGGTTCGTTCTTTGGGGTTCACGCCAGAGGTCGTCACCGACGCCTCATCCGAGGCTGTTGGCACGCCAGAACCTGCCGAGCCATGGTGGCCACTCGCCTTGGCCGGAGTGGCGGCCATCGGCTCCGAGGCCGCCGTCTGGCTGGGGTTGCCCACATGGCTGCCTGCTTTGCTGGCATTGGCAGCGGTGCTCGCCTGCGGCATCGGTACCTACAAAAAAGGCTGGGTGGCCATTCGTCATGGCGACCTGAACATCAATGCCTTGATGAGCATTGCTGTGACGGGAGCGCTGGTGCTGGGCCAGTGGGCCGAAGCAGCCATGGTGATGGTGCTGTTCACGGTGGCGGAGTTGATCGAAGCCAAATCTTTGGACCGTGCGCGCAACGCCATCAAGGGCTTGATTCAACTGGCGCCAGAGCGTGCCTCCGTCCTGCAGGACGATGGCACTTGGCGGGATGTGGAGGCGAAGTCGGTCGCCATCCAGGCGCGTGTTCGCGTCAAGCCGGGTGAGCGCATTGCATTGGATGGCACAGTGGTCAGCGGTCGGTCAACGGTCAACCAGGCCCCGATCACCGGCGAGAGCCTGCCGGTGGACAAGGCACAGGGTGATGCGGTTTTTGCCGGGACCATCAACGAGTCGGGCTCATTCGAATACCTCGTGACGGCCGCAGCAGGCGACAGCACTTTGGCACGCATCATCCACGCGGTGGAAGAGGCTCAGGGTGCGCGGGCGCCAACACAGCGCTTCGTCGATCAATTCGCACGCGTCTATACGCCCGTGGTTTTTGCCATCGCGCTGGCGGTGGCGATCCTGCCGCCGCTGTTGATGGGTGCGGCTTGGTTCGACTGGGTTTACAAGGCGCTCGTTTTGCTGGTCATCGCCTGCCCGTGCGCGTTGGTGATCTCGACCCCGGTGACCATCGTGAGCGGCCTGGCCGCCGCCGCGCGCCAAGGCATCCTGATCAAAGGTGGGGTCTACCTGGAAGAAGGCCGCAAGCTGGTTTGGCTGGCCCTTGACAAGACCGGCACGATCACCCACGGCAAGCCGGTGCAGACGGACTTTGTCGTGTTGAACGGCCACAACGAGGCGGATGTTCGCAGCTTGGCCGCCAGTCTGGCCAGCCGTTCCGACCATCCCGTGTCACGCGCTGTGGCTGCAGCCGCCCAACAAGAAGGCATTGTCTTGCGAAACGTAGAGGGCTTCGAAGCGCTGCCCGGGCGTGGCGTCAAGGGCCTCATCGTCGGCAAACTTTGCTACCTCGGAAACCACCGCTTGATCCACGAGCAAGGCTGCTGCTCCCTTGAGCTTGAGGCGCGCCTGTCGGCATTGGAGGAGCAAGGAAAAACCGTCATCTTGCTGAGCGATGAGCAAAGCGTGCAAGGTTTGTTTGCGGTGGCTGACACGGTCAAGGACAGCAGCCGCCAGGCCATCGCCGAACTCCATGCGCTGGGCATCAAGACGGTGATGCTCACGGGTGACAACGCCCACACGGCCCGCGCCATTGCTGGGAAAGTCGGCATCGACGAAGCACAGGGTGACATGCTGCCTGAGGACAAGCTCAGGGCGATCGAGGGCAAGATCGGGCAGGGCGGTTCGGTGGGCATGGTGGGCGATGGCATCAACGATGCGCCCGCGCTAGCCCGTGCCGACATTGGCTTCGCCATGGGGGCAGCAGGCACGGGCACGGCCATCGAAACTGCCGACGTGGCCTTGATGGATGACGACCTGCGCAAGCTGCCACGCTTTGTGCGGCTGTCACGCCGCACCCATGTCCTGCTGGTTCAAAACATCGTGCTGGCTTTGGGCATCAAGGCTGTCTTTCTGGTCTTGACGCTGGTTGGCCTGGGGACCATGTGGATGGCCGTGTTCGCGGATGTCGGGGCAAGTTTGCTCGTCGTGGGCAATGGTTTGCGCTTGCTGCGTGCCCCCATTTCCCGCTGATGGGTTCAAGGGCCCTCACATCCCAACCGATATACTCAAACCTATGCGCCGCTGGATTGCCATCCTCTTGATGTTCGTGCTGCCGCTTCAACTCAGTTGGGCGGTAGCGGCGAACTATTGCCAGGACGAGCAAGGGCAGCACGCGCCGCATTTTGGCCACCACGGGCACCTGAATCACACGGGTGTGGAAGCAACGAAGAAGCTGGCCAAAGGCAAACAGCAGGCTGATCGCGATTGTGGCTGTGCTGGCCACTTGTGCGGCGCCCACTTGCTGCCCTCCGGCATCAGCGTGTTGCCAGATGGCGCTCACGGGCAGCAGCTCAATGCCGTCGTGCCTCGCGCCTACCAGTACCTTGATCCCCCCAGGATTGAACGCCCCAACTGGTCGGTCTTGCTTTGAATCGGCGAGACGATCCACCCTTCATGGTTTTTTGTTGAGGTGACGCGCCTGTTGGCGTGTACCGGCTCGTCGAACTCACCCTCGTTGTGTCTACAACCCGGAGAATTCGATGCACAGGCTATGGGTGCCGCTGGCGGCACTGACAACACTGACGACTGCAGTTTTTCCGCTGCAAGTCCATTCTCAAGTTTCTACCGACTCCAAAGAGGCCGCGCAGGCTGGGCATTTGCCTGAGCGCAGCGCGGACACCCCGGTACCTGCGCTGACGCTGGCTCAGGCCATGGCCTTGGCGTTGCAACACAGCCCGGAGTTGCGTGCTGCACAGCAGGACGTTCAGGCCAGCGAAGGCGCGGTGATCCAGGCTGGCGCACGCCCCAATCCAGAACTGCAGACCCTGATGGAAGACACCAGGGCGCAGACGCGCACAACCACCGTGCAGCTGGCCCAGCCAATTGAGCTGGGGGGCAAGCGTGCCGCACGCGTGTCGGCCGCACAACTGGCCCAGACTCAGGTCGGCATCGAATGGCAGGCGCGGCGTGCCCAAGTGCGCGCCGATGTCACCGAGGCTTTTTTTGCCTCAGCCATCGCTCAAGAGCGCGTGCGGCTGGCTCAAGCATCGTCTGAGCTGGCCGCTCGGGCCTCCCTGGCCGTGTCCAAGCGCGTTCAGGCTGGCAAGGTCTCTCCGGTGGAGGAAACACGCGCCAAGGTGGCTCAAGCGTCCGTGGATGTCGAGCTGCTTCAGGCGCGAAGCGAGTGGCGTGTGGCCCAGCAACGCCTTGGCAGCTTGATGGGCCAGTCTGCCTCAGACCTGGCACCCATCAACTGGGCGCCCTTGGTTGAAAGCACCGTCGCACTCAACCCAGCGTTCATGAACCAGCAAGCCGGTAGACTGGCCGACGCTCCCGCGTTGCGTCAGGCCCGACTGGAAGTGGACCGTCGACGAGCCCTGACCGATTTGGAAGAGGCCCGCCGCATCCCCGACATCACGGTGACGCTGGGTACCAAGCGCTCGGAGGAGCTGGGGCGCAACCAGGCCGTCATCGGTCTGGCCTTGCCGCTGCCCTTGTGGGATCGCAACCAGGGCAATGTCTTGCAAGCCATGCGCCTTCAAGACAAGGCCGAAGCGGACCTTGCCGCCATGCAGATCCGGGTGGACAACCAATGGACGCAGTTGACCGAGCGCTACCAGGCGGCTCACGCCGAGGTTCAGACTCTTCAGCAAGACGTGCTGCCCGGCGCGCAGAGCGCGTGGCAGGCCGCCGTGACGGGGTTCGAGCTGGGCAAGTTCAGCTTCCTGGAAACCCTGGATGCACAGCGAACCTTGTTCCAGGCTCGCGCCCAGTACCTGCGTGCGCTGGCTGAGATGCATCGCACCGCCGCCGACATCGACCGTTTGCTGGGCACAGAGGCTTCAGAAGCGCCTCCTGCCAGTTCAGAGAAAGCACACCAATGAATCCCCTGTTCAAGCGCCAGGCTGGGCGCATCAGCCAACCCCAACTCATTGCCATGGCCGTCATCGTTGTGCTTGGCCTGGTCGCTGGCGCCTTCGTGCTCAAAGGCCGCAACGATGGTTCTTCGGCCCCGGAGGGGGCTCGCCAGGAGCATGGCCAAGCTGAGGCAAAAAGCCAAGATGCCAAGGAGCCCAGCGAAGGCAAGCCTGCCCATGAAGATGCCAAGGAGCATGGCTATGAGGACCGCCATGAGAAGGCTGCCGGTCACGAGGGGGCAGAGCCACCCGTGGCCTTGAGCGCCGACCAGATCAAGTCGGCGGGCATTGTGGTCGAGCAAGCCGGTGCGGGGCGAGTTCGCACCGCGGTGCAGATGCCTGGCGAGGTGCGCTTCAACGAAGACCGCACCGCACACGTCGTGCCGCGTCTGGCCGGGGTGGTCGAGAGCGTATCGGCCAACCTGGGGCAGCAGGTCAAGAAGGGCCAGGTGCTGGCGGTGATCTCCAGCGTGGTCTTGTCTGATTTGCGCAGCGAGTTGCAATCAGCCCAGAAGCGCCTGGTCTTGGCCAAGACAACGTACGAGCGAGAAAAGAAGCTCTTCGAGGACAAGATATCGCCGCAGATGGACTATCTGCAGGCGCAGCAGGCATGGCGAGAGGCCGAGATCGCTGTGGCCAATGCAAGTCAGAAGCTCAAGGCTTTGGGCGCCTCGCCTGTGGCGGGTGAGCTCAATCGCTACGAGTTGCGCGCACCCTTCGATGGCATGGTGGTGGAAAAGCACCTGGCCCTGGGTGAGGCCGTCAAGGAAGACGCCCATGTCTTCACACTGTCGGACCTGTCCACGGTGTGGGCCGAGGTCAGTGTGGCCGCCAAGGATCTCGCCCTGATCCGTGTGGGCGAGAAAGTCGTGGTGCGCTCCAGCGCCTTTGAGGGCGTTGCCACTGGCACGGTGGCTTATGTCAGCGCCCTGCTTGGGGAGCAGACCCGCGCCGCGACAGCTCGGGTGGTTTTGAGCAACCCCAAGCTGGCCTGGCGTCCCGGCTTGTTTGTCAACGTCGAAGTCGTCGCAGGTGAGGTCGATGCACCCGTGACGGTGGCCTCCAGCGCCGTGCAGAGCCTCGAAGGGCGCGATGTGGTGTTTGTCGAAGTGTCGGGGGGCTTTCAAGCCAGGACGGTCAAGGTCGGGCACGCGGATGCGCAACGTACCGAAATCACCAGTGGGCTCAAAGCCGGGGACCGCTATGCCTCGACCAACAGCTTTGTGATCAAGGCCGAGGTCGGCAAGGCTTCGGCCGAGCACGACGATTGATGCGAGGAAATCAATATGTTTGAACGCATCATCCGGTTTGCCATCGAGCAGCGTTGGCTGGTCATCCTGGCTGTGTTGGGCATGGCCGCATTGGGGGGCTTCAGCTACCAGAAGCTGCCCATTGACGCCGTGCCGGACATCACCAATGTCCAGGTCCAGATCAACACGCAGGCTCCGGGGTATTCGCCTCTGGAGGCTGAGCAACGCGTGACCTATCCGATTGAGACCGTGATGGCGGGCCTGCCGGGTCTGGAGGAGACCCGCTCGCTGTCGCGCTATGGCCTGTCGCAGATCACCGTGATCTTCAAGGACGGCACGGACATCTACTTTGCACGCCAACTGGTCAACGAGCGCATCCAGGGTGCCAAGGAGCGCTTGCCACAAGGCATCGCGCCAGAAATGGGGCCGATTTCGACGGGCCTGGGCGAAATCTACATGTGGACGGTGGAGACCAAGGAAGGTGCCAAGAAGGCCGATGGCACACCGTACACGCCAACCGATTTGCGCGAGATCCAGGACTGGATCATCAAACCGCAATTGCGCAACGTGGCGGGTGTGACCGAAATCAACGCCATCGGTGGCTACGCGAAGCAATATCAGGTGGCCCCCTGGCCCGACAAGTTGATCGCGCACGGCCTGACCATGGCCGACGTGGTCCAGGCGCTGGAGCGCAACAACACCAATGTGGGCGCGGGCTACATCGAGCGCCGGGGTGAGCAGTACCTGATCCGGGCGCCTGGCCAGGTCCGGGGCGTGGCGGACATCGGCAACATCGTCGTGAAACAAGCCGACAGCGTGCCCATCCGCATCCGCGATGTGGCCGATGTGGGGTTGGGTGAGGAGTTGCGCACGGGGGCGGCCACGGACAACGGCCGCGAGGTCGTGCTGGGCACCGTCTTCATGCTGATTGGTGAGAACAGTCGCACGGTCTCTCTGGCCGTGGACAAGCGGATGGCCGAGATCAACAAGACCTTGCCCAGCGGCGTTCACGCGGTCACGGTCTACAACCGCACCGACCTGGTGGACAAGGCCATTGCGACGGTCAAGAAGAACCTCTTTGAAGGGGCGGTTCTGGTGATTGCCATCTTGTTCTTGTTCCTTGGCAACCTGCGCGCAGCGCTCATCACGGCCTTGGTGATCCCGCTGTCGATGCTGTTCACCTTCAGTGGCATGGTCAGTCAGAAAGTCAGCGCCAACCTGATGAGCCTGGGGGCCTTGGATTTCGGGATCATCGTGGACGGCGCCGTCGTGATCGTGGAGAACTGCGTGCGCCGCCTGGCCCATGCGCAGGCCCACCATGGTAGGACACTCACGCTCAAGGAGCGCTTTCATGAAGTGTTTCTGGCCGCGCAAGAAGCTCGCAGGCCACTGCTGTTTGGGCAGTTGATCATCATGATCGTCTACCTGCCCATCTTTGCGCTGTCGGGTGTGGAGGGGCGCATGTTCCACCCGATGGCTTTCACGGTGGTGATGGCCCTGTTGGGGGCGATGATCTTGTCGGTCACGTTCATCCCAGCGGCGGTGGCACTGTTCATTGGCGACAAGGTGGCCGAGAAGGAGAACGCCCTGATGCAAGGCGCCAAGCGCCTGTATGCGCCTTTGCTCGCAAAGGCCCTGGCGGCCAAGCCGGTGGTGCTGACCTTGGCGGTGGTCATGATTGCCTTGTCGGGGGTGGTTGCCTCGCGCATGGGCAGTGAGTTCGTACCCAGTCTGAACGAGGGTGACTTCTCGGTACAGGCCTTGCGTATTCCAGGCACCAGCCTGACGCAGTCTGTGGCCATGCAGCGCCAGCTCGAAACCCACCTGAAGGCCAAATTTCCCGAGATTGAGCGTGTGTTTGCGCGCACGGGCACGGCAGAGGTGGCTACCGATCCGATGCCGCAAAACATCTCGGATGGCTACGTCATGCTCAAGCCCACGGAGCAATGGCCACAACCGCGTAAGACGCGCGATGAGCTGATTGCCGCTGTTCAAGAGGAAGTGGCCAAGCTGCCCGGGCAGAACTACGAGTTCTCGCAGCCGATTCAGATGCGCTTCAACGAATTGATCTCAGGGGTGCGCAGTGACGTGGCCGTCAAGCTGTTTGGCGATGACATGGAGGTGCTCAACACCACGGCCAATCAGCTCGCTCAGGCCTTGCAACAGGTGCCCGGTGCGTCAGAGGTCAAAGTGGAGCAGACCACGGGGCTGCCCATGCTCACCGTGGACATCGACCGCGAGAAGGCGTCTCGTTACGGCCTGAACGTGGGAGACGTGCAAGAGACCTTGGCCATCGCCTTCGGTGGGCAAGAAGCAGGCACCTTGTTTGAAGGCGACCGTCGTTTTGGCATCGTTGTGCGCCTGCCTGAAGGTGTGCGCACCGATCTGGATGCGATCAAGCGCCTGCCCATTCCCTTGCCAGCTAAAGACATACAGGCCGGTGGGGCTCGTTTCATCCCATTGTCCGAGGTGGCGGCCATCGACTTCGCGCCAGGCCCCAACCAGGTCAGCCGCGAGAACGGCAAGCGCCGCATTGTCATCAGCGCCAATGTGCGAGGTCGTGACATCGGCTCGTTTGTCGGCGACGCGCAAAGCGCCTTGCAGCAGGTCAAGATCCCGCCGGGTTACTGGACCGTCTGGGGCGGTCAGTTCGAGAACCTGCAGTCTGCCCGCCAGCGCCTGATGGTGGTGGTGCCAGTGTCCTTGTTGCTGGTCTTCACCTTGCTGTTCGCAATGTTCCGCGACATCAAGGACGGCTTGCTGGTGTTCACGGGCATTCCCTTTGCGCTGACGGGTGGCGTGCTGGCACTGTGGGCGCGGGGCATCCCGTTGTCCATCTCTGCTGCGGTGGGCTTCATCGCTTTGTCTGGCGTTGCTGTGCTCAATGGGCTGGTGATGATCTCGTTCATCCGCAGCCTGCGAGACAATGGATACGGCCTTGATTCGGCCATTGAGGAAGGGGCATTGACTCGCTTGAGGCCCGTCCTGATGACCGCGCTGGTGGCATCCCTTGGTTTCATCCCCATGGCCATTGCCACTGGCACAGGCGCTGAGGTGCAGCGACCGCTGGCCACGGTGGTGATCGGAGGAATCTTGTCTTCGACCATCTTAACTTTGCTCATGCTGCCAGTGCTCTACCGCTTGGCGCATGGTGGCGATGAGGACGAGCCCGAAGGCGGCCCAGAGGTGCGCCCAGGAATTGGGGCACCTCTGGCAGGCGAGTTGAAGACGTAAATGCGCATTTGCATTTAACCGACTCACCTTCTGTGATCAAGGAGAGAGCCATGACCAAGATATTGACCTGTGCTTTGGCCGGTGCATCGTTGCTGATGACGGCCTGCGCCTCCACCGAAAACGACCCATACAGTTTCAACAATGGGGGGCGTCACGCCAAGGTATTGGAGGTCGGCGTGACACGAACTGCGGAACGGGTGGTCAGAAAAGACTGCCGCGAGGAACTGGCGCCAGATCCACTTCACGCTCGCTATGCGGTGGTTTCCTACAGCTTCGGAGGTCGCTCAACATTGCGCGCCAAGCAGATCGTTGCCGTGCCGAGTGACTTGGTTCTGACGGTTGGAGATCAGGTTGATATCAACATTGTCGATTGCAGCCAGCCTGTTAGATTGCACAACGCTGCTCAGTCGAGCGATGAGGATGCGTTCACCGCGAACAGGCAGGCCGTGCTCGACCAAATCGTCGCCCCTTACTCAACTGGAGTTGCGCGTTGAGGGCTGCTGCAACATTGTTCGTGGTAAGCGTCGTCCTGATTACCGGGTGCGCGAACATGCCAGGCAATAGCGCCAGTGAAGCCAAAGAGCGCTGCCATCGGCGAGGCGTGGTGAAAACATGCGTTCCCATTTCGCCACTTTCTTCGGCCCAGATCGCTGAAGTGCGTCAGCTTCGGGGCACTTCCAAGGTAAACAGTCGCATCGTCATCATCAGGAATGACTGGTTTGATGTGCATGGTCATGCCGCAGTGGACCTGGACGGGAGTCCACTGGTGGACACCATTCCTTTCTCGACCATGGCGGTTGATATTGATCCCGGTGAGCATGTGCTTCAAGCTGGCCCAAAGACAAGTGCAGGGCTGCCATTGCGTCTGTTCAGCAAGCCTGGTGAGGTGGCTGTGGTGCGCTTGCGGCGCTCGTTCAGCAGGCAAGACTTTTTGGGCTTTGCACTGGAGCAGATTGACTCCCATGAAGGTTTGCGGCTTGTTCAAGAGTGTTCGGTTATAGCCTTCCTTGATCGTCGAGTTGGAAGTTCCAAGTGAACCAAGACAGCCTGAACCACACCGCACAGCGCCACATGGACGAGTATGAGGAGTTCAAGCTCGCGTCGTCTGGCGGACGTGTGCCGCCTTGAGGCAAAGCAAAGTGCTCGACATGAATTTAGATGAGAATTACAATCATTCGCATTTATGTTGTTGGGGGATTTCTATGCTTTGTCGTGCATCCTGTTCTTGGCTGCAGGCGCTGCTGCTGGTAGCGTTTGCAGTCGTCGGTGGGGCCGCACACGCTGCAGACGCTACTGAGACCAAGGCCAAGCAAGTCTGGCAGCTTCTGGACTACGTGGCCGTCGATTACGGCGGTGCGGTGAACAACGGCGCAGTGCTGAAGGCTTCGGAATATGCGGAGATGCAAGAGTTCGCGGCTTTGGCCGAACGTCAGTTGGACGAGTTGCCAAGCCATTCCAACAAGGGCCGTTTGCAACAGCAGGCGGCAGAGCTACGTCGAGCGGTAGCGAGCAAAGTCGATTCAGCCTCCGTGGCGCAACTGGCGCATGCGCTGTCCAGTGCTGTACAGGCGGCATATCCATTTCCGGTCGCTCCCACCGCCTTGCCGGACTTGGCTCGGGGTGCGCAGATATTCCAGGGGCAGTGCGTGGCATGTCATGGACAGCAGGGACATGGCGATGGCCCATTGGCTGCGTCGCTGAGCCCCAAACCGACCGCGCTGGCCGAACACCTGCGGGCGCGGGAGCGCAGCTTGTTCGCATTGCATCAAATCATTACCACCGGCGTCCCGGGTACTGCGATGCAAAGCTTTGCTGCACTCTCGGACGAAGATCGTTGGGCGCTGGCGTTCTTTGTTGGTACGTTGCCCTATAAGCAGAGCGACAAAACCGAAGGGGCGAAGCTCTGGCACGCCAATGTCCAAACCCGTCAAGCGATTGCCAATCTGGACTCTTTGACGCAAACATCTGAGCATGTATTGGCAGATAGGTTGGATGAACCCACAGCTAGAGCGCTAACCGCCTATCTACGCGCTAACCCAACTGCGTTGGAAGCAAACCAGAAAGGTACGGCAATAGCCAAGACCAAGCTCGGAGAGAGCGTGATTGCATTGCAAAGCGGGAATCGCGCGGCTGCGGCCAAGTTGGCTTTATCCGCCTACCTTGATGGTTTCGAGCCTGTCGAACCTGCGCTTGCCACCCGCAATCGCCAGTTGTTTGAAAAGATCGAAGCCGCGATGGTGTCTTATCGAGCGTTGGTGGCAAACGGCACTCCGACCGAAGTGCAGGCTGCGCATCAACGGTTGCAGGGCATGCTCGATGAAGCAGATAAGGTACTCGCTCCCTCGGAGAACGATGCTGTCGCGGCTTTTATTGGGGCTCTGACTATTTTGCTCAGAGAGGGCTTGGAAGCTTTGCTTGTGGTGGTTGCCATGCTGGCCTTTCTCAAAAAGGCTGAGCGCAGCGATGTCGTGGTTTATGTGCATGCAGGATGGGTGGCCGCACTAGCGGCGGGTGGCATCACTTGGGGTGTCGCGACCTATCTGGTCGGCGTCAGTGGCGCCAGTCGGGAGTTGACCGAAGGTCTTTCTTCATTGTTTGCGGCTGTTGTTTTGCTCGGCGTCGGGATGTGGATGCACAACAAAAGCGTCGCTGGTCGCTGGCAGATTTACCTCAAGGAAAAACTGTCGTCGGCACTCAACAAGCGTACAGCGTGGTTCTTGTTCTCGTTGGCATTCGTCGCGGTGTACCGCGAGGTGTTCGAGACGGTGCTGTTTTACACAGCCCTTTGGTCAGAGGGAAATGGATGGCCGCTGCTTGCCGGTTTGGGGTCAGGCATGGCGCTTTTGGCATTGCTGGCTTGGGTGCTGCTGCGCACCAGTGCTCGGTTGCCGATTGGTCAGTTTTTTGCGGTGAGTTCCACACTGGTAGCCGCGCTCTCGGTGATTTTGGCCGGCAAGGGCATTGCAGGGCTGCAAGAGGCTGGGCTGGTACATGTCAATTCGATGGCAATTCCTCGGATCGACTTGCTTGGCATCTATCCATCGTGGCAAACGGTGCTGGCCCAGCTTGCTGTTTTGCTCGTTGTCGTGGTGGCGTTCGCTATCAATTTTCGTTCGGCAAGGCAGCCGACCATGCGGCAAAACTGATTCAAAGTGCCTCCCAAGCTCTCACATTCACGACCCCTATTCGCTCAAATGTGGTTAATCGTTGACTTTCTATGAAAGGTACCCTTGGTATGAAATATCTTATTGGCATGATTGCTACAGCGCTTGCACTCGGGGGCTGCGCGGGCTGGAAACCAATTCCTGTTGAGGCTGAAGGCCGTTTGCGCGCACAGGTCTTGGATATTGTGGATAGCAAGGATTTCGTAGGTCCGGTTGCAAAAGACTGCCGCCAGTACGGTGATCGGAATTCTGGTCAATTCGCACTTGTTGTTGTGGAGGAACTGACGGGGGTGCCAAAGACAAGAAACAAGTGGATCGTGCCCATTAAGCAGGGGCAGACATTGAAAGTCGGCAATTTGGTCTATGTCAGCGGCTGCCTCGACGCTCTCTTGGTCGAATAATTCTTGCTACTACGGTGGTGATGGGTGGGGTCTTGTCGTCATCGAAGCTGACAACGCTTAACAACTCGGCCTCTCAGCGTGTCAGTGAATGCATGAACCGTTGATCTAGGCGCTCCCAAGGGCTCGCAATAACGACCCTGGCCTTTTTCATAACCATTTGGGGAGCGCAAGAAGCGGTGTTGGGGGGCAAAGACGGGCGGCGACGATTGATTACCTAAGGAGTTTGCCTTTCAATGCTTTGGTCCTGCGCTCACGGCAGCAGCGCCACGCCGCATTGCCCCCAAAGTCCTCGCAAATACGCCTTGAAAACCGCCAGTTTGGCGCAGTCCGACGCGTCTTTGGTCTAGGGGCAGGCACCTTGAGTGCCTGCCTGATCTCTGCTCAGAGGTGGGCCGGAGCAAGAATTGTTAACTGAGGCTTCATTTGGTTTCAGGAGCCGCTGGCGGGGTGCTCTGCCAGCGTTGATGCCACAACATGTGATCCATCATCATTTGTTGCATGGGCATGTATCGGTCCATCATGTATTGGCGCTGCTTCATCTGTTCAGGCGTGAGCCCGGAGTAATAGCCTCGCATGTGGTCCCAGCCCATCATGTTGCCACCCATCATCATGTGGCCGCCACCCATCATGCCCATGCCCCCACCCATCATGCCGGCGCCACCAAAACAGCCATTGGGGCCCCACATGCCATCCATGGTGCTCATGGCCGCTTGCATCGAGTTCCAGTGGTCCTGGAGCAGCCGTTGGCGCTCTTGAGGATCTTGGGTTTGCCGGATTTTGTCCATCTGCGCTTGCATCTGCTGCATGTGCGTCTGGATTTGGCTCATTTGCTTGTCAAACTCAGCGGGGTTTGGTGGTGTGACTTTTGGGGCCACAGCGGCCTTGTCCGCGCTTTTGTCGGTAGCTTTAGCGGGCTGCGCCAGAATGGGTGAAGACAATGTCAAAGCGGCCAGAGAGATCAACGAAATGGCCGGGATGGAAGGTTTCATGATTTGTCGCTCCAATGACAGAGGGCTATGGACGAGGAACCAACTATTTGCACCAACAACACGCTTCGTACACCTTACTGCATTTTCTGGCTCAGACAAAGACTCGCCCGGGATGCTCTGATCCAGGTCATTTTTGTGGCTGAAGTGCGATGATGGTCATGCCCAGCAGGGCCACGCCTGCTCCGATGAGGTCCCATCTTGACGGGGTGATGCCATCCACCAGCCACAGCCAAGCCAAGGCGACTGCGATGTAGACCCCGCCGTAAGCCGCATAGGTTCGCCCAGCTGCGCTGGGATGCAGGGTCAACAGCCACGCGAACAAGGCCAGAGATGCCGTCGCCGGGACCAGCAACCACATGGGCTTGCCCTGCTTCAGGACCAGCCAAGGTAGATAACAGCCCAGGATCTCAGCCACAGCCGTGAGGACGAACAGCAAGATGGTTTGCAGCATGGCATC
The DNA here is from genome assembly GCF_016195855.1 of Aquabacterium sp. Classification (GTDB taxonomy): domain Bacteria; phylum Pseudomonadota; class Gammaproteobacteria; order Burkholderiales; family Burkholderiaceae_C; genus Aquabacterium. Next base: position 505,319 of record NZ_JACPYU010000016.1, on the reverse strand, counting down.
GGAGTAGTTTTGGGTGATTGGGTTTCCCGGCATTTGTGGCGTGCCGCGGCAGCTAAGGTGCGCCGCATGTGCCGATCTGCCTGCCCGGCGGTTTTGAGTCGACCGGCAGGGCAGGCACACGCTCACGAGGTCACTTTACAGCGCTCACCATGTAGCCTTGCCCCACGGGCGTGATCTCGAACTGGATCTCTTTGCCAACAGACAGCTTGCTGAAGAGAGCCTTGTCGTGGACCAGAAAGGCCATGGTCATGGCGGGCCAGTTCAGCGTATTGACGGGGGCATGCGCGATGGTCACTTTGCCGCCTTTGAGATCGATCGCTTTGACGACGCCGTGGGCCGTGTGCGTGGCTTTGGGAGCAGTGGACGTCTGGGCAGGCATGTCCATGCCCTTCATCCCTTTCATGTCATCGCCCTGTGCCATGGCCAATGTGGCGGCGGGAATCAGGCTGATGGCGACCAGAGATTGCAGTGTGTTCTTGATCATGAGGTTCTTTCAATGGTTGGTATGCGATGGGTGAGTTTGGTCAGCAGCACCATGATCTGGTTGGCGAGATCTGCTGGCGCCGCTGACGGAGTGGCTTAACGAGAGAGGCGACTAGGCGCGACATACACCGTGATGGGTTGTGCGGCAAAGTCCGAGGGCGCGATGTCACTCAGGCTGAAGGGCTTGAGGGCGTGCGCGGGGGCTTGCCAGGTGAATGTCCTGGTATTGCCGTTGACCTGGCTGACGAACTGAACGACTTCCAATCGCTTGACGTTGACCCACTGTGTTTGCGGGGTGATGTCAATGGTTCGGTCCGCCTGTGCCGACGTGGGTTTGTGCGTCATGTCCATCGCGTGAGAGAAGGACGGGCGACGCACTTCGGCTTGTGCAGGGGCCAACGCTACGGTGGCAATCGCGATGGTCGCGGCAATCAGGTATTGGGTGGTTTTCATGATGTGTTCCTCAGAGGATGTGGATGGTGTTTTCGATGAAAGCGAGGCTCGCCAGCCTGCTTTCAATTGAGCCACCTGCAAAACGCGATTCGCATGGGCGTGATTGCATGCGCAAAGTTCACTCTGGGTTGAACAAAGCCATCAACGGGCCGCTGCCAATGGGCATACCAGGCCGACGAAGGCAAGACAGCTTTGGTTTTCTGTGCCGCTGACAGGGTCGTTGGTCCAGGCGCTGAGCGGCACATGACGCAGTCATTGCCATCGGCCATGCCGGGCATGGGCTCGCGCATCCCTTCTGACAAGAACAGGCCTTGGGTTTTGGCCAGGTCTTGTGCCTTGGGGGATGGCGACAGGCTGGGAAGGCCATTCAATCCCGACCACAACATGCCGCCGACGAACAGGACGCATGCCGCTGAACCCAAGACCTTGGTGATGCGATGCGCGATGTTCATGATTGCGCCTCTCTGGGCTCTGCCGTGATGGGCCTTGGCTTGCTGCGTCGGCGAATCAAAAGGTAAGCAGCCGGGATCACAAACATCGACAGCAGCGGTGCGGTGACCATGCCCCCGACCATGGGCGCCGCGATGCGCTGCATGACCTCCGAGCCTGTGCCCGCACCCCACATGATCGGCAGCAAGCCAGCCAGGATCACAGCTACGGTCATCGCCTTGGGCCGCACGCGCAGCACAGCGCCGTCGCGGATGGCATCGAGCAGGTCATCGACACTGACCTGGCCCTTGTCGATGCGCTCGCCCCAGGCTTGCTTGAGGTACAGCAGCATGATCACGCCGAACTCCGCCGATACCCCCGCCAACGCGATGAAGCCCACAGCCCCCGCTACCGACAGGTTGTAGCCCAGCAGGTAGAGCAGCCAGATGCCGCCGACCAAAGCAAAGGGTAAGGTCGCCATGATCAGCAAGGCCTCGTCAAAGGCCCCGAAGGTCAAGTACAGCAGCACGAAGATGATCAGCAGCGTGAAGGGCACCACGACCTTGAGCTTGGCTGTCGCCCGCTCCAGAAACTCGAACTGGCCTGACCAGGATACCGAGTAGCCCGGCGGCAAGGTGACCTTGGCTGCAACAGCCTTTTGCATGTCCTGCACCGCCGAGCGCAAATCCCGCCCTCGGATATCCACATACACCCAGCCAGACAGGCGGGCGTTCTCGCTGCGCAGCATGGGTGGGCCATCGGTCACGCGGATGTCAGCCACATCGGACAAGACCAGGCGCTGGCCACGTTCGTTGACGATGGGCAAGGTGCGCAGTTTTTCCAGCGAATCACGTGTTTCGCGTGGGTAGCGCAGGTTGATCGGGAAGCGCTGCAAGCCTTCCACCGTCTCGCCAATGTTCTCGCCACCCACCGCCGACGCGATGACCGACTGCACATCGGCGATGTTCATGCCAAAGCGTGCGGCGGCATCGCGGCGGATGTTGACATCCACATAGCGCCCACCCGTCAGGCGCTCGGCCAAGGCGCTGCTGACGCCAGGCACATCTTTGAGTGCACGCTCAATCTCGCCTGTGAGCCGGTCGATGGTGGCCAGGTCGGTGCCTGCCACCTTGACGCCCACGGGGCTCTTGATGCCGGTGGCCAGCATGTCGATGCGGTTGCGGATCGGCGGCACCCAGATGTTGGCCAGGCCGGGCACCTTGACGATGCGGTCCAGCTCATCGACCAGCTTGTCTTGCGTCATGCCGGGCCGCCATTGGTCCTTGGGCTTGAACTGGATGGTGGTCTCGAACATCTCCATGGGCGCCGGGTCGGTGGCGGTTTCGGCGCGCCCCGCCTTGCCATACACGCTGGCCACCTCGGGCACCGTCTTGATCAGGCGGTCGGTCTGCTGGAGCAACTCGCCCGCCTTGCCAGCGGACAAGCCGGGCAAGGCCGATGGCATGTAGAGCAGATCGCCTTCATCCAACCGAGGCATGAACTCGCCGCCGATGTGCTGCAAGGGCCACAGGCTGAGCACGAGCAGCACGGTGGCCACGATCAGCGTGAGCTTGGGGCTGCGCAAGACGGCGTTGAGCAATGGCCTGTAGATGGCAATCAGAAAGCGGTTGAGCGGGTTGCTTTTCTCATCTGGAATCCGGCCACGGATCAGATACCCCATCAGCACAGGGATCAGCGTGACCGACAGGCCTGCGGCAGCGGCCATGGCGTAGGTCTTGGTAAAAGCCAGTGGCGAGAACAGCCGCCCCTCTTGGGCCTCCAGCGTGAACACTGGCACAAAGGACAAGGTGATGATCAACAGCGAGAAGAACAAAGCCGGTCCGACCTCGGCAGCCGAGTCACCAATGACCTTCCAGCGCTCTGGTCCTTCCAAAGTCTGATCAGGATGCGCATGTGCCCAATGCTCCAGGTGCTTGTGCGCGTTCTCGATCATCACCACGGCCGCGTCCACCATGGCGCCGATGGCAATGGCAATGCCGCCCAGGGACATGATGTTGGCGTTCACCCCCTGGTAGTGCATGACGATGAAGGCGGCCAAAATGCCCAGAGGCAGCGAGATGATGGCCACCAAAGCCGAGCGAAGGTGGAACAAGAAGACAAAGCACACCACGGCCACGACAGCGAACTCTTCGAGCAGCTTGTGCGAGAGGTTGTCCACCGCGCGTTCGATCAGGCTGGAGCGGTCGTACACCGGCACGATTTCCACGCCTTTGGGCAGGCTGGCTTGCAGCGTCTTGAGCTTGGCCTTGACGGCGGCGATGGTCTCCAGCGCGTTCTTGCCCGAGCGCATCACGATCACACCGCCTGTGGCCTCGCCTTCGCCATCCAACTCGCCAATGCCCCGGCGCATCTCCGGCCCGATCTGGATGCGGGCCACATCGCCCAGGCGCACCGACACACCCGCATCCGTGGTCATCAAGGGCACTTGCCGGAAATCCTCCAGCGATTGGAGGTAGCCCGAGGCGCGCACCATGTACTCGGCCTCGCCCAACTCCAGCACCGAACCGCCTGCTTCCTGATTGGCCTTCTGGATGGCCTCGACCACTTTGGTGTGCGGGATGTTGTAGGTCGCGAGCTTGTCCGGATCGAGCACGACCTGGTATTGGCGCACCATGCCGCCCACCGAAGCCACTTCCGCCACATTGGGCACGGTCTTGAGTTCGTATTTAAGAAACCAGTCCTGCAAGGCACGCAACTGGCCTGCATCCTGCGTGCCGCCATGGTCCACCAATGCGTACTGGTAGATCCAACCCACGCCCGTGGCATCGGGCCCCAGCGAGGCTTTGGCGCTGGCGGGCAAGCGGGACTGCACCTGGTTCAGGTATTCCAGCACGCGCGAGCGGGCCCAGTACAGGTCGGTGCCGTCCTCGAACAGCACGTAGACATACGAGTCGCCGAAGAAGGAATAGCCGCGCACCGTCTTTGCCCCCGGCACGGACAGCATCGTCGTGGTCAGCGGGTAGGTGATCTGGTTCTCGACGATGCGCGGTGCCTGGCCCGGGTAGGTCGTGCGGATGATGACTTGCACATCAGACAGGTCGGGCAAGGCGTCCAGCGGCGTCCTCGCGACCGAATACACCCCCCATGCACTGAGCATCAACGTGGCCAGCAGCACCAGAAAGCGGTTGGTGATGGACCAACGGATCAGGCGGGCGATCATGGCTTGCTCCCTGTTTTGCTCATGTCCATCTCCATGCCTCTGGCTGGTGCCATGGGTGACAGACCCGTCAGTTGCGGCATGCCATCGGTATCCATGTAGAACTCAAAGCTCACTGGGTCGCCTGCCTTCAGGTTGCGAGGCAACCCGCCCTTGAGCGGCACCTTGAAATCCATCGTCATGGCACCCCACTTGAGCGAGGCAATGGGGCCATGCGACAGCGTGATGGCATCGCTGCCGATGGCTTCGACCTTGCCTTGTCCTTCATGCCTTGGCCCTGTGTTGGCTGTGGCAGGTGGCGAGGCGCTGTTCAGGCGTACCTCTACGCCCTTGAGGCTGGCTTCCGAGTCAATCAGGAACTGCGAGGACACCACCACGCGCTGCCCCAGATCCAGGCCGCGCTTGACCTCGGTTTGCCCATTGCTCTCGATGCCTGCCTCGATTTCGACCGGACGGAATCGCCCTTTGTCTTCGGCCAGCATCACCACGGTGCGTTTGCCCGTCTGGATGACGGCCTCGGTGGGGATCAACAAGGCCTTCTCGGCACGCATGTCCATGAACTGCATGCTCACGCTCATGCCCGGCACCAGGCGGGCGCCGGGGTTGTTCAACTGCACCCGTGCCTTGAGGGTGCGCGTGCCGGGGTTGACCTCGGGCACCAGGGCCTGCACCGTGCCCTCGAAGGTGGTGCCGGGCACTGCCGGGCTGCGGGCCTGCACCTTGGTGCCTGGGCGGAGTTGCGCAACCTGGCTCTCTGGCACTTCGGCGTTGGCCCAGACCGTGGACATGCCGTTGATGCGCAACAAGGTGGCCCCGGGCATCACGGACATGCCTTCACGCACCATCAACTCGCTGAGCACGCCGCTGATGGGCGCCGCCAAGGTGATGCGTGCCTGGGTCTGCCCGGTTCGCTCCACGTTTTTGATCTGTGCATCGCTCATGCCTGCCAAACGCATGCGCTGGCGGGCACCATCGACCAGGCTGCCCATGTCTGCACCCTGCATACGGCGAACAGACAAGAACTCTTCTTGCGCGGCCACCCAGTCGGGCACATAGAGATCGGCCAGGGGCTGACCTTGTTTGACCGCATCCAGCGTGGCGCGCACATGCAGCCGTTCCACAAACCCGGTTGCCCGCGCTTGCATGACAACCTGGTCGCGCTCGTTGTAGGCGATGCTGCCCACGGCAGAGACCTGGGGCGAGAGCACCCCCTCGGTGACCTCTGCGGTGCGCACGCCCAGGTTCTGCTGGATGCGTGGGCTGACGGTGACCTTGCCCTGATCGCCATCGCTGTCGGCATAAACGGGCACCAGCATCATGTCCATGAAGGGTGACTTGGCAGGCTTGTCGAACTTGTTGCCCGGCACCATGGGGTCGTGGTAGTACAAGACCTTCTTGCCGGTGACCGGGTCCATGTCGCCCGCCTTGAGGCCGTTGGCGATGTGGCGCCTGGTTGCGTCTTCGCCTTCGGCCACGCTTTGCGGCAGGGCTTGAGTGGTGCTGGCTTCGGTGCTTGGCTGGGCGGGGTGCTGCTCAGAAGCTGCATTCATGTCCATGCCTTTTTGCATGCCCAGTGCGTACAAGCCATACGCAGCGGCGCTCAGGGCGGTGGCGGCGATCAGTGCGATCACCAGGTTTTTGAGTTTCATGTGCGTCTCCATTGCAGTGGTCAAGGACGGGGCATGGCCACGTCGTGCTCCACCGGGATCAGGTAATTGAGTTGGGCCCAGATGCGGGCGGTGTCCATGTCGAGCCGCAGCCGGTCCATTTGGGTGTCCAGTTCCATGCGCCGCGCGTCCAGCACGGAGGACAGCGTGCCGCTGCCGCCTCGGTAGGCTGTCAAGGCAGCATGTGTTCGATCGGCTGCCAGCGGAATCAAGGCGCTGTCGTAGCGGCGCATGCGATCACGGCCGCTTTGCCAGGTTTGCAGCATCGTCGTGACTTCGGCGAGGTGCTCCCGCGTTGCCTCTTCTCGCTGGGCACGCATCTGTTCCACGGTGGCCAGCTTGGCAGCCAGATCCCGGTCCTGGCGGTTTTTCTGATCCCATTGCAAGGGGACCGAGACATTGACTGAGGCCATCTTCGAATACCCAGGTCCACGTTGGCTGAGCATCAACTCGACACCCCAGTCGGATTGCTTGTTGGCTCGGGCCAGGTCTGCATCGGCCTGGGCCATCTCTTCCTGCCTGACCATGACGGTGATGTCGGGATGTGTGGCCAGAACGCTTTCCAGATCGGCCTGATGCAGGTGAACATGGCTGGTGTCGGGTGCTTCACCCAGGGGCGTGTCGGCTGCACGGCCTGTCCAGCGACTCAGTGCGGTTTGGGCTGTGTTGACTTCACGCGCAGCCAGGTCGATGCGGTCATCCATCTGGGCGAGTGCCGCGCGTGCGGAGACCACATCGGTTCGCGATCCCCGTCCACCCCGATAGGCGGCCTCTGCTGCATCGACTTGCAGGCGGATGTCATCGCGCTGGGCCTTGACCAAAGCCAGCATGCGCCCTTGGTAGTAGAGATCCAACCAAGCGATGGCCGTGTCGCGTTGCAGTTGCGACAGGGCCAAGGCGCGGCTGGCTTCGCTGGCCTGGGCCTCCCGCTCGAATCGCCTGGACCGTGCCAGGCGTTTGTCTTCCCGGGTGAACTCCTGCATGAGGCCCACCGAGCGCATGGTCATGAAATCGCGGGTGACACTGAAGCGATCAGACCCATTGATGGGCAGGTTGTTGATGCCCAGTTTGAGGATGGGGTCGGGCTGCTGAGTGGCTGAGACGGCCATGTCGCGCGCAGCCGATGTGGCGTGATCTTGGGCCACCAGTTGCTGCGAGCGTGCTTGAGACAGGCTGAGTGCCTGTTCAAACGCCAGGACACCCTGGGCATGGGCCTGGAAGGTAGCAAGGCTGAGGGCCACCACAATGGCGACACGCTGCAAGCGCATGCGAGTGGGCAGGTCGAGGACGACCCATTGCATGCCCCTGCGGGGCAGCAGCGAAAAATGGGGAAACATGACACCTCCGAATGAAGCCAATGGCGTTGGCGCGTGCAGGGCGAGCGCGGCAGAACGCCAGGCGTCTGCATTGGCCAGCAACCTCCACGACCAGGCGCTGAAGCGGCCATCAGGCCTTCAGCACCGCGTCGCTCAGCGTGTCAAATTCGGAAGCAGCAGTGCAATATGGACAGCGGCGGTGGCACCGCATGAAGGCGGCTGTCCGCAGTCGGCGCCAGACCATCAGGCCCGGACGCATCCACCGTCAGGGCGACGGTGTACAGCGCGATCAACAGCGCCGCAGGCACCGTGGGCACCTGGGTGTGATCGCTTTGCTGGGTGGGGTGGCAATGCTCTGCGCACAAGCTGGGGTTGGCTTGGTCCAGGTACCTACCCATTCCCTCGCCCATTTCTTCGCCAATTTGCCCGCCCATCTGATCGCAATCGACCATGGCGTCCATCGTGGTCATGGCTTCGACGGGAGCATTGCCGAAGGCCATGTTGCCGGGGCAGGCATAGGCCGCCACGCTCATCTGCGCGAGCAGGATCACGCCGACCATCAGTCGACAAATCCAATGCTTGAACGCGCGGGGCATGGTCATGCGGCCACCTGCTCTGCAGGTCGGGTGCCGTGATCGACCAGGGCCGCGATGATGGGGCAGTGATCGCCTTTGGCCGACTTCTGGCAACAAGTGACCAAGCCTTCAAGGGCAACGGCCATGGCCTCCAGTTGAGTGGCTCGCTGGCGGATGTCCAGCACACGTTGCTGGGTGATCTCGCGCACGCGCACCTGATCGGTCTCGGCGCTCAAGGACACCAACGAGGCCACATCGTCGAGGGAGAAGCCCAACTCTTGCGCACGCTTGATGAAGCGCAGGCGCCGCACGTCGCCCTCGTCATACTGCCGAAAGCCATTGCCTTCACGGGCAGGCTCACGCAACAACCCACGCCGCTGGTAAAAGCGCACCGCTTCTACGCCGACACCTGCTGTGTCGGCGAGCTTGCGAACGGTGAAGGCGTGGGTGGGCATGTGAAGCGGATTTGCCTAAAGTCTGTACTATTAAACGTAGTTTAGGTGAGTCAGTCTCCGTTCGTCAAGTCAACTTTCGGCGCTGCCTTGGCAGAGAGGTGATGGCATCAGTCACACGCCAGCACATCGATGATGGGGCAGTTGGTCCCATTCTTGCCTTCATCACACTGCTGTACCAATCCCCCTAGTGCCTGCCGCATGGCCGCCAAGTCAGCCATCTTCTGATCGATCAGACCCAGTTTGCGAACGGCCAGCGCCCGGGTCTCACCGCAGGCGCACGCGGCATCCAGGGTCAGCAGTGCGCCTACCTCGTCCAGCGTGAAACCAAGCGCCTGTGCCCGCTTGATGAAGCGCAGGCGCTTGGCCTGCTCGGGCGCATAGCGCCTATGCCCACCTGCCGGCTTGGGTGGCTCGTCCAGCAGGCCACGCCGCTGATAGTAGCGAATCGTCTCGATGTTCACCCCGGCAGCATCAGCAAGCTTGCCAATGGTCAGTTCTGTTGCCACATCAGCCCCTTGACTCCGTACTTAGGTACGGCATTTAGAGTAACACTTGGGCAAACAAGTTCATGGACAGAGACATGACACAACTCACTGAAAAAGGCTCGTTGATCGCGGGTGTACTGGCCGCCATTGGTGCGTCGGCGTGCTGTGTCGGGCCGCTTGTTCTGCTGGCACTTGGCATCGGTGGTTCATGGGTTGGCAGCCTGACCTTGTTGGAGCCGTACCGACCCGTTTTCATCGGCCTGACACTGTTGTTTCTTGGGCTGTCTTTCCGAAAACTCTATCTGGTGCCACAGGTCTGCACGCACGGCGCGCTATGCGCTGATCCGCGTGCACGCCAAAGGCAGCGCCTGACGTTCTGGATCATCACCATGCTGCTTCTTGGTCTGTTGGCCACGCCGTGGCTTGTCCTGTTGTTCTACTGAAAGGAGATTTCCATGCGTAAGCTGCTGATTGTCCTGCTAGTCGCCGCGCCCCTCGTGGTGCTGGCTGCCGCCCCAAAAGCCGTCACGCTGGCCGTGCAGAACATGACCTGCGAGATGTGTCCGATCACGATCAAGAAGTCGCTGGAAAAGGTGCCTGGCGTGAGTGAGGTCAAAGTCGATTTCGGCAAGAAGACGGCGACTGTTACCTATGACGCCGATAAAGCTCAGCTGGGGGCGCTGACAGCGGCCACAACGGATGCAGGCTATCCGTCCACCGTACAGAAGTGATGCCAAGATGAGCGCCGTCATCCTCGAATCCGTGCTGACCTGCCCGCACTGCGGCCACACTCAGAAGGAAGCCATGCCCACGGACGCCTGCCAGTTCTACTACGAGTGCTTGGCCTGCCATACGCTTCTGCGTCCCAAGCCGGGCGATTGCTGCGTGTTCTGTTCGTTCGGATCGGTGCCATGCCCGCCCATTCAGCAGGAGCGCGGGTGTTGCGGGCGTGCCTGAACTTGGCTGCCAAGCTTCGGTGGCTCTGACCAAAGCTGCCTTAGAGCCTAAGGCATTGCATGTCCATCGGTTGCTCAGGTCCTTGAAGGCGTGAGATCCGGGAAGTACTTCGGGGATTGCCCATGTGTCAGCCGTTGCGTTAACGCACGGATCTGATCTGTGAGGGCTGAGGCGTGAATCTGTACTGCCGAGACTTCTTCGCTTAATCGCGCTTTGCTTTGCCGGGCATTTTCAATGGGTTGACGCAGCATGAAGTCGCGAGAGCATGAACCATCGCATGTTCATGAAGGAGCGCCACCATGGTCAAAACCACTGTCACCGTCCAGGGCGGTTCGGCGGCCCTGCCGACCCTGCTCGGGCAAGGCCCCGCCCGCATCCCCACAGGCGGAAAGATCCGCGCAGGCATCAAGGTGCTCACCCGCAAGGCGGCGGAGCAGCCCCAGGCTCAAAGCCTCTACGACGAGGGCGTTGAAGCCGGCCAGTCCTTCGACCAGATCGAGCGCGCCATCGTGGGTGCGCTCCCGCATCTCAAGTCACCGCTGATCCCGCGCAACGTGCCCTGGTTTACCGTGCGGGCACAAGACTTCCCCAATCCCGAGACACCGAAGCAGATCCTGCAAGCCTATGGCGAGGACCGTGGTGAAGGCCTTCACCTCTATCGCTTCCCCATCGTCTTTCCGGCTGACCAGTGGCAGACCGTGATGCCGCATGAACTCGCGGCCTGGGGGGCGCAGGACAAGCGCTACTGGTCGCAGTATTCGGCTGATGGCCGTGTGCGCCACTGCATGTGCCATGCACCTGTGCCCATGGACAACACGGGCCGGCGCTCTATCCGCATCTTCGGTGGGCGCAAGACGGTTCTGCGCGAAGACAACGGCGGCATTTGCGAGCCCGAGTCCTGCGCTGACTACCAGCAGCGGCGCTGCAACCTGACCGGGCGGTTCCTGTTCTTCATCCCGGGTATCCGCTCCATCAGTGCGTTCGAGTTGCCTACAAACAGCTTCTACGCGATGAACGCGGCCATCCAGAAGTTCGAAACCATCGGCTTTCTGCGTGGCGGTCGTATCTCTGGCTTTCTGGATCGGCAACGCACCCCGTTTTACCTGACCAAGCGCTTGATGGAGGTTGCCCACATCGACGAGACGGGCCTGCCCACCCGTGTGCCGCAATGGATCATCGAATTGGAAGCGCCTGTGGATGTGACCGCCTTGTTGCGTGACAGGGAGGACGAAGACACGGCCATTGTTCAAGCGCAACTGGCCACTCAGGTCCTGGATGGGGCCCCAACGTGGGAGGGTGCTGGTGCCGATGTGGATGCCGATGTGGATGCCGTTGTGGCGTCGGTGATCGCTGAGGCACCCAAGGACGCCCCGGTGCACGACGGGGATCTCACCTTGGAACACCTCCTGGCGCGTGCCCAAGCCTATGGCATTGCTGCGGACCAATACCAGGCCTACGCCGACCGACGGTGGGGCCGAGGGTGGCGGCTTAACCCGCATGGTCGTCGCCGTGCTTGGGATGAACTGGATCGCTATCGCAACGACCCGCAGGGCTACCTCGACAAGATCGAGAGCGAACTGCACCGGGTGACATGAAGGAGATACGGCATGGTTCGCATTGCTCATTTTTCTGACCTTCACTACGGCCCCAAGAACCTGATCGAGGCCGACCGCTGTTTCGGGGCAGCCATCGACATGGCCATGGCCTCAGGTGTGCAGGCTGCAGTGCTGTCTGGGGATTCAACCGATCACGCCCTGGACCTGCATTCGCCCGCTGCCGAACGCCTGGTGGCGCAGGTGCGTCGCCTGGCTGACCATTGTCCGGTGCTGATGCTGCAAGGCACGTTCTCTCATGAGCCACCGGGCACCCTGTCCATCTTCAAATCCTTGGGCGGGCGTTACCCTGTCCATGTGGTCGACCAGATTGGACAAGTGGCGCTCATGCCGAACGGCTGCTGGCAGGTTTCTTCAAGCTGGCGTTTCGATGTGCTGCCAGATGGGCTCATGGCCCTGTTCAGTTGCGTGCCCACGGTCAACAAGGCTGCTGTGGCGGCGACGGTGGGGGCGGGGGCTGCTGCCGAGGCAGTGGGCGAGCACCTGGCCGTCTTGCTGGCCGGGTTTGCCGAGAGCCACCGACGCGCACAGACCTTGGCGGTGCCGTCCATCGGCGTATCGCATGGCACCGTCTTTGGCTGCATGAGCGAGCACGGCGTTCCCATGGCCGGATTCGACCACGAGTTCACCACGGGCGCATTGTTTGCTGCCGAGGCCCAGGCTTTCATGCTGGGGCACATCCACCGACATCAGGCATGGGACTGTGAGGCGCGGCATGGGCAGCAGCGCATCGCCTATGCGGGCTCCATCGGGCGCTTCCACTATGGGGAGGATGGCGACAAGGGCTGGCTGCTGTGGGAGGTGGATACCTCGTCAGCGGTCTGCACGCTGCAGCCGACACCTGCTCGGCGAACGGTTGACATTGTGTTTGACGGCAAGCCAGACCTCGACACCTTGCGGGATGCGGTGGCGCAACAGGACGTTGCCGGGGCGTTCGTGCGTGTCCGGTGGACGGTGGCGGACGAAGATCGCCATGAGGTCAATCGCCAGGCCATTCAGGAGGCGTTGGGTGCGGCAGCTGAAGTCAAGTTAGAAGGGCGCATCGTGCCGGTTGTGCGGACCAGAGCGGCGGGCATTTCGCAGTTGGACAGTTTGGAACAGAAAGTCACGGCTTGGGCGCAGGCAACGGGTGTTCAGCATGCGGGGCTGCTGAGATGCCTTGGTGAATTGGTGTGTTCACAGCCCGATGAAATCGCTGGCAGAATTTTGGAAGCGAAATGCCTAAGTTGCGGTGATGGTGGCATCAAGGGCGTATGAGCCGCGAATGGTGTCTAGCGATGACGTTCTGCTGTGTCGATCTACCGTTCCGCAGTCATACACGTGCAGGGTGGATGAGGGGTGCCATCGACCAACGCGGATCTGCCATGAGCAGTCGTTGTGCCCACGCACCTGAGCGGCAGGCCAAGGCTGCTTGCAGTCGCATGAGTTTCGACACTGAACGTCGGCGCCAACTTAAAGCTGACGTTGATGGTTTCCACTGGCGTAAGTCAGGTCCGCGCTGTAACCGGTCGGAGGCAGATCGTTCCCAAGCGCAGGGACTACGTTGAAGCAAACAGACGCCATCCGGCACTTCAACGTGAGTACCTGGCTCTGCCGATGAGCGGTCAGCACGAACTTGCGCTGTGCTGACCTTCGTCTTCCTTAGTCGGCAACGCCTGGCAGAGCCCGAGTGCCTTCAATTCGCACGGCCTGAAGTTTGTCAACAGGCAATCCAAGGAGCTTGAGGATGGTTGGCGCGACGCGTGTGGTTTCCACCGGTGCATTGACTTCTGCGGCATGGATACCCTTGCCATATACGACCAGCCCCACATGGCGGTCTTCAGCGGCGTCGCCACCATGCTCGGCAATCTTGGACAACTTGGCCCCACCGTAGACACTGCCTTGTTTGGCAATGCCAATGAGATCTGGCACGCGGTCGTCATGAGTATTCACGCCAATGAACTCCGCAGCTTCATGGCCGATCAAAATCTTCTTCAAGCCTGCGTTGGTGAAGCTCTTGGCGAGCTTATTACCCTGGGCATCCGAGCCGATGCCGGTGCCGGCGTAACGGGCCAGGAAGTCTCCCGCGAATTGAGCTGCCGCTTCCGATCGATCATTGAGCCACAACAGCACACCGTCATCGTCCATCGCGTGAGCGACCAGCGGGGTCGCAGCGGCGCCTGACTTGCTGGCCCATGCCGCGTTGAGAGCATCAATCATCGCGCCATCGTTGATGATGGTCAGCTCTTCGCGGGCCTGAGGTGATTGGCCGTGCTTGGCTGTGACGATAAATACGGTCTTGTTCAAGTCCGCAGCATTGAGCAACTGGCCGATTTGCTGGTCAACAAACGTGAGGGCGCCTTCCAGAACAGGGCCAGGTACCGTCTTGCCGTTGGCGTCGATCACATACCCTGCCAAACCACCGGCAATCACAGTGGACGTTTTGTTGTCCAGATAGCTCGACACATTGAGTTTTTGTGCAGTTGATACCGACTGGAAGTTCAAGCCGAACAAAGCAGGCGTGCCTGGTTTGCCATTACCGGCATGGTCATGCCCTTGGATCCAGTTCAGAACAGCTTTGACCTTGAGGCTATCGTAGCGCTGAGTATTGAGGTTGTCCTTGGTGAAGTCGGCGCCTGCGCCGCCAGGCAAGCTGGGGTCGGTGACCGAGCCGTTGATCTCGGGAGTGAAGAGGTCGTCAATGCCAACCCCCGATGGACCGTTGAGGATGTCATAAGCAGCGTGTTTGTCAGACCAGGCGGTGTGCAAACCGTTGGCATGCAGCACTTCAAACACCGTATTGACCTTGATGTACTGGTGCGGGAAGACAGGCGAGCAGGTCTTGGGATCAACAGGCAGTTGAGCCAGGTCGATCAGGTCCTTGGCTGGATGCGCGCTCAACCGCGAGATCAAATCGAAGTTGTTGTACAGGCCTGGGATGTTCTGTCCAGCATCCAAGCGGTCTGGGTTCTTGTCTACGTTCTCCGCATACTGGACCTCAGCGCCAAGCGCCGCATGAGCACAATCTGTGGTGCCGGCAGGTAGGAGCTTGCGACTGTAGGCATCATCGTAGTAGACACCCGTGGTACGTGGGTTGCCGCCGGTGACCAAACCCACCATGCCCGGAAAGGAGTCAGATGGGAATGGCGTGCGCGCACTCTTGAAGTTCACTCCGTCATGGACCATGCGTGCCAAGGCTGAGTTCGGATGGTTTTTGACGAACCAGTCCAGATCATTCTGGTGCAAGCCGTCAACCGAGATCAGCAGTACGCTGCTGGCGACCGGCTTAAGGGTGTCTGCACTGTGCGCCACGCCGGACAAGGCCACAGTGGCCATCACGGCCAGGGAGAGAGCGGATTTCTTCATGCCTACCTCATGCAAAGTGAAGTCAGCATGCTCGATAAGGCAGATGACAGCCAGATTTCACGGCATGTAAAGAAACGTGGCGCAGGCATCTGACCAGGGACGGGCACCTGTGAATGGCCTGCAGGCGCCAATGCCAGGCTGTTGCCTGCTTAGCTCTTGCCAAGCCGTTTGAATCAAAGTTCAGGGGCGATGCGCGGCTCGTGCAGGCGCCCTGCGCACATGAGTCATTTTGTCGCTACTTCGTTCGTTTGGCGTGGTACGCCCTAACTCACCGCTAAGTATTCCCGGATAGCCTGTGGCATGTCTTTCGAACATCGCTCCGACATGTCAAGCAGACTGATGACGCTGATGATGCTGGCCCTCTCAGGTTTGGCTATCCTCCATGCCGTGCAGGGATGGCTTTCAGAGCCAACTGACAATGACGATAGCGACACTGAGCTCGCTGTGTACCTCATCCAGGCCATCCATAGGATCTGAATACACAGGCGGGGCGTCAGGATTGCTCGCTCTGGCTAAGTCTGTCCACCGTGATCCAGCAAGCCATAGCCCATACACCTCCTGCGACCCAGCCACCGACCACGTCGGAAAACCAATGCACGCCAAGGTAAACGCGGCTCAGCCCAACCAGCCCCGCCAGCGTCAAGGCTACAACCAAAACAAACAACTTCATGCGGATATCCCGGCTGGCCTTGGCTATCAAAATGGCCAGCGTGAGATAGATGACAGAGGACATCATGGCGTGTCCGCTTGGGAAACTCATGCCACTGACCTCGATGAGTCTGTATGCGGCATCAGGCCGCCCTCTGGCGATCGCCGTCTTCATCAGCAAGGTGGCACCGAAGCCCGAAACGCTTGATACCAGCACTGCGCCAGCCATGAGGCGCTGTCGCGCCAATCGCAGCCCCACTGTCGTCACGATCACCAGTAATGACAAGACGATCGGGCTGCCTAAGGCTGTGATGTCTCGCGCGACATCGACGAGAGCCGCTGTACCAATGGGTGTGTTGTCCTCGTGCCTCAGCGCTTGCACAATCACTTGATCTACGCGCAGGGCATCTCCTTCAACGACTTCACTGGTGACCTTGACCAGCAACCATGTCAGCGCGCACAAGAGGCTGAAAGCCAGAACGACCTTCCGCTCGAAGAACCGATCAATCGAAGAAGACATGGGCCTAGGTCGATGGGGGGCGACAAGGGAGACGCAACGCCACCGTCAAGCCACGATCATGCTCTGGCTCTGTGCAAGTCAGGATGACTTCGGCTCCGAGGCGAGTAGTGATTTCCTTGACGATGGACAGCCCCAAGCCAGAGCCGCTTTCCTCAGTGCCCAAGATCCGATAAAAGGGCTCGAAAACGCGCTCCCGCTCTGGCGCAGGAATGCCGGAGCCATGGTCGCTGACAGTGATGCTGACATGCTCGTCGATCAGGTGTACGCCAACGTCGACCTGGCTTCCCTGCGGGCTGTAGCGGATGGCGTTGTCCACCAAGTTCTTCACAGCAGTCATGAGCGCCATTTCATCGGCATCGACCTCCGCGTCATCGCTGTTGGTCATCCCCAGATCGATGCCTTTGGCCTCCGCCTGACAGATGAAGTCTTCAATCACTTTGCGTACCAAGCCACCCACAGACACCGATGTTGTCGCCCGTCTCGGCGCGTCCGCCTGAGCTCGAGCGAGCGACAGAAGCTGTTCTAACAGGTGACGCCCTCGCTCAATTCCCTCCCGTACGGTGATCAACCGGTCTCGGGCTGTGATTGACATCTCGGCTTGTGCCAGACGCTCTGTCTGCAAAGACAGGGCTGCCAGCGGCGATCGCAGCTCATGCGCTGCATCAGCCAGGAAGCGCCGTTGCATGTCCATGGATTGCTTCACTCTGGCAAGCAGCCCGTTGACGGCGGCCATGAATGGACGCAATTCGATAGGCACGTTCTCAGCTTGAACTGGATGCAAAGCTTGTTCGGAGCGCGCGTTGACCTCCTGCGAAAGCAGTGTGACCGGGGTCAACAATCGTCTCACCATGAAGGTGACCACCAGGACCAACAGGGGCGCAAGCAGCAGCATGGGCGCAATCGTCCGCAAGGCACTGCCTCTGGCGATTTCATCGCGCATGCCGGCTTCCTGAGCAACGACCACGCGAGAGCCGTCTGTTGTGGACCGAATCACGATGCGATAGTCCTCTCCATCCACGGTCAAGGTGTGAAGACCATCGCGCATGTCCGCGGGGATAGGCAAGTTGGATGCTGAAGCTGGACTCGTCGTGGGCTGGCCTCTGCGGGGCAACCATTGCACTGAAACGAGCGTCTCCTCATCCGCATCGGGCGTCGCCAAATCTGCACTCACGCGACCCTTGTGCTGGTCCGGGGTCATGGCTGCCAAAACGGCGATTTGTTTGAGCATGCTGTCTTGCAACTCATGCGCCTCTGCCAAAGCCGCACTGAATGACACCACGCCGGCAGCCAATGCGGCAATGAGGCTGGTGACGGCCAGGTAGAAAGACAGCCTGAATTGCAGGGAGTGCGTCAGATGTGCCCTCAAGCGGGTTTGGAAACCATCCATCCCACCCCCCTCACATTCTTGATGACGTCAGCACCCAACTTGCGCCGGATGGCGTGAATCAGGTATTCCACAGCATTGCTCTCGACCTCTTCGCCCCAGCCGTAGATGCGGTCTTCCAATTCACCGCGCGACAAGATGGCTCCAGGACGAATCAGAAGCGCCTGCAACAAGGCGAACTCCCGACCGGACAATTGAATGGCTTTGGCATCGCGCACCTGAGCTTGCCTGGTGGCAGGATCGAGCGAAACGATCCCGTTGCCTAATACTGGCGTCGCCTGACCACTTTTGCGCCGCAGGACAGCGCGCATGCGGGCCAGCAACTCGGCCATCTGAAAAGGCTTGAGCACATAGTCATCGGCGCCCCCATCCAAGCCTTGCAGGCGGTCATCCAGGCCGTCTCGGGCCGTGATGACGAGCACAGGTACGGGGTTGTTGGCCGCACGTACGCTGCGCAACACCTCCAAACCATCCTTGCCCGGCAAACCCAAGTCGAGCAACACAAGGTCGTAATGCTGACTCTTCAGCGCCCCCATGGCGGTCAAGCCATTGCGGACCCAGTCCGCAGCATAGGAGGCGTCCTTCAAGGCTGCTTGGATGGCATCACCAATCATGGGATCATCTTCTACAAGCAGGACCCGCATGCGCTCTCCTGTCATTCATTCGACTGGATTCAGAGTGTACTCAGTGCGCTGCCGATGCTGCGCGCTGCCTGAACACCAACATGCAACCAGCCATGAAGCCCAACAAAGCCAAGGACGCGCCATAGCGGCTCAACGCCAGGCCGCCGCTGCTCAGTGGTTTGTCCAGGAAGTCACCGACCACTGCGCCCAGCGGGCGAGTCAAGATGAAAGCGCTCCAAAACAAAGTCGTTCGGGAGATGTTGGTCCAACTATAGGCCGCCGCGATCAGAGTCAGCATGCCACCGAACAGCAGTGCCGCACCTGTGTAGCCCATCCCTGCTGTATCGGCGGTCCAGTCTCCGAGGGCAGTGCCCAGTGTCTGGGAAAACATGATCGTGATCCAGTAGAACGCCTCGGCCTTGGGCGAGTTCACCGCATCAATCGACACAGAACCCATCGTGCGGTACCAGATGAGCAGCGAGGCGAGCAGCAGGCCCATCAGCAGACTGCTGCCGCCGGCGTAGCCAATCCCGAGTGATCGATCGGCGAAATCTGCCAGAGTTGTGCCAACGGTCGTCGTCGCAACGATAGTGGTCCAGTACAGGCCAGGGTGGAATTTTCGGGCCTTGATCTGAGCGATGACGGCGACCAGGAACACCGCAGCAAAGATGCCCGTGCTGAGCAGATAGCCCAGATTCAAGGACATCGATGCTGCATCGCCACCGGTTTCTCCAAGGGTGGTAGCGGCAACCTTGATGAGCCAGAAGCCCAGCGTGACCTCAGGCACTTTGGCCAGCGTTCGTTCGGTGGTGGACGTCATGGTGAGGTTCTTTCGATTCAGCGCTTGCCTGCCAGCGCGGCAAATGTCTGCATCAACTGTGTCATGGCGGTCTTACAAGCAGTCTGATTGGGCGTATCGGCTCGCAGTGCCTCAAGGGCTTGATCGATCGCTTTGTCGAGCTTGTGCCAGTCTTCGGCTGCGCGAGGCTTCAAGCCGGCTTCTGCCGCATCCCACGCGACTTCCAGGTCCTTGATGCGCGCTTTTGCCTGGGATAGATCCCCCTTGTCCACCAACGAAGAAACATCGGTGGCGATGCTTTGGAAAGTGGACAAGTCACCAAGTTTTGACGCGACGCCACTTTGAGGCGCTTGAGCGTTCGTTGTCGCCGTGGGCGTGTCGGTGTGCTTCGTACACCCTGAGGCGAACGTCAGGAGCAAGGTCAAGGATGCAGCGACTGCAGGGCGGAAGCATGTCTTTGGAATCAGCATGTTGGACTCTCGTTGTTTGGCGCGTAAGGAAGGGGCTTAACGCGAAGTGGGTACAAGTTCAGGCGATCTGGTGTGGCGCTGTGCGATGGAAACCAAAATGACAATGACCGATAGGAACAAGGCGCTGGTCCACATCGCACCCAGGCCGAGCCCACCGTATGCCTTGGCCTGGGTCAGCAGGTCACCCAAGGCGGCACCAAATGGACGCGTCAGGATGTAGGCGATCCAGAATGTCAAGACAGCATGGCCACCCATCCGCCAAATAGCAAACGTGAGTCCGATTAACGAGCCGAAGGCCATCACGCCAAGCGTGAACCCAAGTCCAAGGGCTTCCGTGGCCAAGTCACCTGCAGCGGTACCCAATGCAAAGGTGCACAAGATCGTGGCCCAGTAAAACAGCTCCCGACGCCTTGTCACAATGTCATGGATGGACAGTGTGCGTTCCACTCGATACCAGACGTAGAACAGGGCCGCCAACAGGGCGGAAAATGCAGCCGTGCTGAGATAAAGGCTGATGCCCAAACCGTCCGTCAGCAAGTCTGTGATTTGAGTGCCGACCACGCTGATCAGCACGACCGTCAGCCAGTAAATCCACGGGGTGTATCGCCTCGTGCGGACTTGCATGACCAATGCGGCAATCAAAAATGCGCCCATGACTGAACGGGTAGCGCCTTGCCCCCACCCCGCATTGACAGCGAGGAAATCAGCCACGGTTTCGCCAACCGTAGTGGACATGATCTTGATGATCCAGAAGGCCAGCGTGACCTCCGGCACTTTGTTCAGCCAGCTCTTGGTTGGCTGGGCAGGTATGCAGCTCATGAATTTCTCCACAGATAAATTCGCGATGCTTTCAGTCTGATGAAGACGACTTAGCACAGGCATAGGTCGCAGACTTATTCGCGAACCCAACCACGCCGAATCAGCGCTCCGAACAGATACAGGTGGACGCGTTGCGCCAAGCTATAGGCGGCAGGCATGTAAAAGGGTGCCAGGTACCAACTCAGCCAGGCTCCAGCCATCGCGACGACAAACGCCCCGAGCATGTCCAATGGAAAGTGCACCCCCACGTAGATACGTGCCCACGCCATGGCAATCCCTGTGAGGGCCATCACTGAGCCGGTGGTACGCGTACATCGCTGCGTCATGGATCCCAAAGTCACAGCCCACCACAATGTCAGATGGTCACTTGGGAATGAGGCATCCGGTACATGTGCGACGAGCTGATGCCCCAGTCCAATCATGAATGGACGTGGATGAGGCCACCATGACCCAAGTGCTTGCGCGATAGCAAGGCTAATCAGCGCCGCCACGCCTGCAATCAATACGGATTTGCGCAGCTGCCGGCCGCCTAAGAGCCAGCCCGCCCCGAGGTAGATAGGAATCGACCAAATGAGCCACTCCGCCAAGAAGACTGCACCAAATAGAACGGAAGCAGCCGGCTGTGCCGGAGCGTTGAGCCATATGAACAGCACGTGATTGAAGTATTCCATTCGGGGTGCCATAAAGCCAGGAGCTCGATAGCGAGCTCCCGCTTGGTCTAGTCAGTCTTGCTTGTCGTGATCGTCGTCACGATCCACGCGGTCCTCTACTGCAGAGAGGACGCTTGCCTTCTCTGCATCGACCTTGATGTCAAAGACTTTGGATCCTTGGATCACCTCAATGTCGTATACCCAGCCCTGACGAGCCCGCTCGAATTCGGCGCGAACGGCTCGGCCATGTACATGCTGCTCCGCAGCAGCGACAGCCTGCCCAAGCGTTACTGCTGCTTGCGGGATGTGTTTAGCATCGTTGTCGTTACTGGCCTTGGCCGCGAGTGCGGTAACGCCAGTGGCGATGATGACTGTGGCCAACAGGCCCACTCTGGTGTAACGGTACATGGTGTCTCTCCGAAAGAATGCGACATTTGCGTTTCTAAGAGAATATGGAACCATACTTAGCCGTGAATGAGGGTCAGAGGGATGGCAACCATGCAGGCCGCTGTCACCTGTATTGAAGTCATTGCTGCAGCACTGAGCGCTGTTGCTCAATGACCTCAATGGCATCGAGAGCGGTCATGCACGGTCGCCCTATTGAGAGGCAGCAACCGCTGCAGTGCTGGCATTCACCGTACTGACAGGCAGACGTTGACAACGTGACATCACGTCGGAAACTGGTTTCAGCAAACCGCTGGAGCCAACCATGCAACCACTGAAACTCACCCTCAAAGGCTTTCGGGGCATCCGTTATGGCCTGGGGCAAGACGTGTTGACCCTGGACTTCGAGCGCCTGGCCGATGGCGCTGAACTCGTCGCCATTGCAGGGGCCAATGGGCGGGGCAAGACCACGCTGATGGACAACATGCACCCCTATCTGACGATGCCGTCACGGGCGGCCTTGAGCGGCCCCGGCGGCTTTTCCTACTACGACCATGTCTGTCTACCGGAAAACGAAAAGGATCTGACCTGGTCACATGAAGGCAGGTGCTATCGATCCCAAGTGGTGATCCGGCTCAACGGGCGCCGCAAGACCGAGGCCTATTTGCATGCACTCAGTGATGAGGGCCAATGGCGCCCCGTCTGTCTCGACGATGGTCTGGTGTCCGATGGCAAGGTCGAGACCTACAGCCGCTGTGTGGAATCCATTTGTGGCAGCGCTGATACCTTCTTCACCTCCGCGTTCTCAGCGCAGGGCAAGCGCCAACTCAGCACCTACCGCAATGCCGAGATCAAGAGCCTGCTGTCCGACTTGCTCGGCCAGGAAGAAATCCGAGCGTTGGGGCAAAAGGCCAATGACACCGCCAAACTGATCAAGGCCGGGCTGTCGTCCATCAGGCAGGAGTTGGCCGGCCTAGATGCGGAGCATGCTCGCCTGGATGCGGGACTGCATCGCTTGCAAGGTGCATCCGACCGAGTTGCGCAGACCTTGATTGAGCGAGAACAAGCGCAGCAGGCATTGGATGGGCATCGGGTTGGCCATGCCCGCTTGCAGGCACAACGGGATCAGTCACAGAGCACCGAGGCGCGTCGTGCGCAGTTGCTTGAGGAGCGCAAGGCGTTGATCGTTGCCGGCACGCGAGCCATCGAGGGGCTCAAGGCTCAAGAGCAGGATGCCTTGCAAGGCTTGGAGCGCTTGGCGCAACGCATCAACAGTAGGCGCACGCAAGCGCAGTCTCGGCAAAGCGCGCTCATGCAATCACGTCGCCAGTGCCTGAACGTGCTGGAAGAAGCTGACACGGTCCAGCGTGCGGCACATCGCCTGCCTCTGGCTGAACTGGTGCTGAGTGCCAGGCAACAGGAGATCGTTGTGTGCCGACAGCAGGTGCAGGCGATGAGGGATGCACAGGCCACGGAACGACTGCTAGTGCAGAAGCTAGCCAGCATCGAACTGGAGGCAGGCAGGGCGGCTTTGAAGGCCCAGGAGTTGGCGCACCGCTTTGGCCTGGTCGGTGAGGTGCCTTGTGCGGGCACTGATCTGCAAGGGCAATGCAAGCTGCTGGGGGATGCGCATGAAGCCCAGTCTCTGATGCCCAGCGCACAAGGCCAGATCAGTCGCCTGGCGCAGGACAAGTCCCTGGCAGAACAGGAACTCTCCCTGATCCGCCATCGGTACGAAGAGCTGGCCCAGGCGCCGCAAGCGCTGGCCCGGGTCGAACGCTTGGTCGATATGGCTCGAACACGGGTGTCTCGCTTGTCGCTGCTGGCGACCAGGGCAGGCCAGATCAGCCAAGCCCGCACCGCTTTGCAGACCCTTGAGCTTGAACTGTCCTCATTGATGGCAGAGCTTGGCCGGACCCAAGGCAACGAGACGACCGAAGAGCAGGCCGAGCGCCTACAGATCGAGGCAACACGACAGCGGATCGCGCAGGCGCTGGTGCAACAGGCGCAGCATTTTCGGGAGGCGCTCAATCGCCTGGATGCGGTGCTTCAGGGGTTGCCAACGCCCTTTGACCATCAGATGCTGGCCGCTGCCGCCCAGGCTGAGGCCCAAGAGCGCCTGGCCTTGTCCACCGCAGAGCAAGCCCACCTGGCCGCCGAGCGCGATGCCCAGTCCAGGATTGAATTGATGGCTCAGGCGCGGGCCCTGGCTGACCGGCGTGTGCAGGTGCAATCTCGCATGGCCCGAGCGGAGGACAGCTTGGGAAGTTGGAACCTGTTTGCCCGATGCATGAGCAACGATGGCCTGATCGCCCTGGCCATTGACGATGCAGGACCAGCTTTGTCTGGCTTGGCCAATGACTTGCTGCTGGCCTGTTATGGGCCACGCTTTTCCGTGTCCATCCTCACGCTGGTGGAGACAGGCAAGGGCGAGCAACGCGAGGGCTTTGACATCGTCGTGCATGACGGCGAGTCGGGGGACAGCAAGAGCCTGGGCCTGATGAGCGGAGGGGAGCGCGTGTGGGTCAACGAGTGCCTGACGCGGGCGGTGGCGCTGTACCTGGCACAGCATGCCGGTCGGCGCTACGACGCCTTGTTTTCGGACGAAGCCGATGGGGCGCTGGACCCGGAGCGCAAACGCATGTTCATGGCCATGAAGCGCGAGGTGCTGCGCGTGGGCGGCTACCAGCGGGAGTTCTTTGTGTCTCAAACGCCGGAGTTGACCGCCATGGCCGACGCCGTGATCGACCTGGATGCGATGCGCGATCACGGGGTGACCGAGGATGGAGCAAAAAAATGGGCGTCGGCCTGATGGCGCGACGCCCGGTGGGGGATCAAAGGGGATCGGTGTCTTCGAAGATGGGCAGGCCGTCCACGATGGCCGCATCGCTGTCGAACTTGAGCCAGACGATGCCAGCCAACCTGGCCGCTTCGAAGATCATGGCCATGTCGCTCTCTGCGGGGACCGTGTAGGGCGGGGCGCCTACGTAGACGAAGCCGCCATAGTCGTTCGGGTATACATTGACCGACAAATCGTCATTGGCCAGCTTCTGGCGTGTGGTGGCCGTCAGGTGGCTGATCGACAAGGCGGCCAGAGGCTCGACCAGTTCCAACAACCTGGTCACGATGGTCTTATCCAAGGCGTACTCCTTCTTGGCAAGAATTTGGCTGTGCCACGCGAGGCAGGTAGGCTGGCCTCTTCACAGCAAACCCTGTTCCGCAAAAGACAGGACGCGGTCACCTCCCACGATGAAGTGGTCGAGCACGCGCACGTCCACCATCATCAAAGAGGATTTCAGCGTCTGGGTCAAGAGCTCGTCTGCACTGCTTGGCGACAATTGACCGCTCGGGTGGTTATGGGCCAACAAAACGGATGCCGCGTTGTGGGCCAGGGATCTTTTGACAACCTCGCGTGGGTAAACCGAAGTCTGGGTCAGCGTGCCCCGGAACAGCTCTTCGGCCTCTATCAGGACTTGCTGCGCGTCAAGGTAAAGCACCAGGAACACCTCGTGCTCCAACCCGGCGCAGTACATGCTCAGCCAGTCTTTCACAACCTTGGGCGAGGCCATGACTGGGCCGTCCAGCATCTTGGCGCGCATGTCGCGCAGCAGCAGTTCGCGTGCGACGCTGAGTTTGTAGGCCAGCTCTGGGGGAGCGTGCTCAAAGGCCTGGTACGTCGCTGCAGCATCGCAGGCGCATGGCAAAGGGAGTGGGGCTTGGCGAACAGGTGCGGCGAGTAACTCGCTGACCAGTTCGGCACTGGACAAGTGGGTGACATTCACGGATTTCTCCTTCACAAAAAGGAAAAGCGGGAACGTCCTGTCCCGAGGGGATGGATGTTCCCGCTCGGGATGTGCTGACGCGAGGTCAGCACGGTCAATGAGGCAGGTGACGACTGCGACGCCGACTCAAGGTCGGAGCGCATTCCGCGATGGAATGCATGTAGCGGTGGGCAGTGTGTCGTGATGGTCAGAAGCGTTCAAGCCTTGATCGCTGCATGCCATGGACAAGGCCCCATGGAACCGGGTCATTGTTGAGTGCACGCCTGGGTGATAGCTGAATATCACCTGAAGTTCAGTACAGAAATCTTGTTTCAGTGGGTGGCCAAAGCCGTGACACGGGCCTGAAATTTCGCCAAGATGGCGACTCGAATCCATGCAACGAGCACGACCATGATCCGTTTTGGCCCCCACATCCGGCTCACTCGGCGAGAGACTGAGCGCTTCAAGCTGATCACCGATCTGGAGCCAGTCGGCATCCGCACGCTGGCTGACCTGGATGCCTACATCGCGCAATGCAAGGCGCACTACTGGGGCGTCTCCAGGGACACCCAGTTTCTGCATTGGCTGATCGACCGCGAGTACCAGCAATGCCGCTCAGTGGCGTAGCAATGCGCACGCAGCCTGGCGGTTCATCAAGCAAAGACACGTGGCTCGATGGTGGCGCCGCGCATGAAGGCCAGGTAGGAAGCGGCCTTGCCGATGTCCGCGAAACAAGCGATGGCATCGCTGCCTCGCCTCACGGCCCATGGCAGGTTCGGGCTTTCATTGGGCGACAGGCTCAAGTTGGCCTCGCGATAGGCTGGATGCCGATACGGCGTGTTGCCGGTCTGCCAGTCCACCAGGCACAGGATGCAGTCGGTCAAGATGGCGCCGCCACCTGACTGGCCGGGCTCGACCAGCAGGGGGATTTTGAGCATGCCGCCAGATCGGCCAATGCGGCCGACCACGCCATGCTCATCAAGCCACGGTTCACCCGTGGCGAGGTCGCCAAGTATCAGGCGGATCTTCTCGCCAGTTCGGCGATAGGACTCCAGCACCTTGGCCGCTCTAGGATCGGTCCCGGGCGCAAAGTAGGTGCGTTGGCTCTGTGGGGAGCGGCCCCATGCGGCTGTGGCCATCAGGTATTTCTGATAGCCCGCCAGCGTGGCATAGTCGCCTGGCGCAAAGGCCAGGTGGCTTTGGTCGAGTTGCTGTGCGATCTGGTTGGCATGATCGCGAGCATTGTCAAAGCCAAAGCAACTGTGGCCTGATCGCTCCGTGATGACATAGAGCTTTTGCTCCAAGTTGAGTGTGACCGTGGTCATGAGGATTCCTTGTGTGGAAGCCTTGGGGCGCACCGCCGCTCGGGCCGTGGCCCCGCAGGCGTGTTGTGTCGCTATCAGGTCGGGATCAGCCTTGCGCGGCCAACCGGATGGGGGGCTGATCGCAGACGCTGTCCACCACTTGGCTTTGTCGGAGGTGCTCCAGCTTCAGCAGCAGTGCATGGGCATGTGCGCGGTCATCACCTGCCAGGCCAGGCTGAAGGGCCTGCACTTCCTTGATCAGCAAGCGCAGTTCCTGCACGATGGCCCGGTGGGCACGCTTCTCGATGGCGCACAAGGCGTCGGTTGCAGTGGTCATGGGAAATTCCTTCCGTGGGTGTGCCGCACTGCCACTCGGGCAGATTCGGGCGAAATGGGGGAGGACGCGGCATGCACCACCAGCAGGTGGGCAGGCGCGTGGGTCGATCTGGGCAGGGCCAGGGCGCTGGCCCCGGCACGGTCAAGACGCGGTGGTCTTGACGTGCGGGGAATCAGGCTGTTTGAGGCACAGCATTGGGCTTTGACAGCTCGCCCGACGTGGCGGATGGCACGTCCTTGGGCACAGGACCTTGGACCTCAAAAGACGATTGAGCCTGCGCAAACTCCGGCGCTTTCTTCAGGCGCTTGACCTGGGTTGCAGCTGGTTCGTTGGCAGTAGGTGGCAGGCATTCAACGGCGATGTCGCCGCCTTGGCGCAGCACTTGTCGAAGTGCCAAAGCTGGCGCAACAAAAACGCCATGGAACAGCCAACGCACGAACTGACCGATGCGCCTGTTGCGTGCGGCTGTGGCTTTGTGTGTCCGCAAGGATTGCTTGCAGCACAGGTACAGGGCCAGGTGGTTGCGCTTCATCAGCGGATCAGCCTCCAACTGGGCCATGACTTCGGCGGCCATGACGGGGTCCTGACCCACACGGCGGTAAAAGCCCATCCAGGCACGGGACTCTTCAATCTCGACACAGGTGCGTTTGGAGCGAGCGCGAGACGCTTCATGATTCATGGTGTGAACTCCAGAAAGGATGAGGGCACACCTATCCCGGCGGGGAGACGGTGGACTCCCCAAAGGGTTGCGTGGAAGTGCAGCACAGCCGAATGGCTGAGGCACATGAAAGACGGTTCACATCCCATGAAGTCGAGGGCTCCCGATCAATCGGGTTTGACTTCAATGGGATGCGAACGCGGGTGAACACAAGTTGGGCGAGACCGGGGAGGTCTGCGCGTCATTTCGTGTTCGACCCGAACTGCAGGCGAGGTCAATCGCCACGGTGTCAATGTGCTGACGCTGTACCACAGTCAAGTGGTTCAGGCGGCAGCACGGTAAGCCATGACCTGTTCGACCTGTCGCGAGACAGGCGGCGCAGGCTTCAGCAATGCGGGTAGCACTGCAGGACGGATCACAGGCTCGCGGGCAAGCCCGGAGCCACCCAACAGCACGCAAATGGCGCGCGTTTCCCTTGTCGCATGAGGGCATGCGTTCATGACGTTCTCCTTCAGGGTGTGAAGGGGAACGCCTCGTCCCGATGGGGAACATGGTGGTTCCCCAACTTGGGATGCTTCAACCTTGGCGGTTGAAGCGGCTCGGCGGCGGCACGGTGAGGTGCGCCGATGACACGGTGTTCAGCATGAGTGCTGAACGAGGCACAAGGCCATTGACATGGCCAAGCTGAACCGAGGTTCAGCTTCTACAAGGCAGGTCACGACTGCGACGCCAGCATGGCTGGACTTCAGGGAGACCTAAATCTCCATTGAAGGCTGCGTGAACGCGATGTCCACAGGTAGCCGCTGCAGTATGGATTCCCCCTGTATTTTTCTCAATCTATGCAGCCAAGGTGACAGGAAGCGCCATCAACAAGGCTTGGCAAATGGCATCGCTTTGCCGTGGCCGATTGGTGCTCAAGATTGGTATGAGCAAGCAACTGCGACCTAGGTGGATTGATTGAGCATGGGCGACAGTTTTTTGCTGAGGCGCAGCTCAGTCAAAGCGCTTCAAATACCGAGAAAAAACCCAACCTCGAATGACGGATGTGTGGTCAGGGCTGGTCCACGAAACGAGCGTGAAGTCCTTGTTTTTCTGTAGAACATGCACGGCCTGGCCAAAGTGGAGCTGACCTATGACTGGTGATCGGGCCGACGCACTTGAGCGAACCATCAGGGATTGCGTGGCAACGTAGCGGTGGTCGCTCAAGAGCCTCAGGTCTCCCACGGTATCCGACGCAGCTTGCTTGACCGCTTTGTGCGCCTCTTGGCGAGGCTTTTCTTCCAGCAACCTCTTGACGTAGAAGTCGCCGATAGGCGCCAAGAACGCATTGAGCAGCAGAAACACCATGGGAACAACGATGAGCCACAGCACCTTCTGCAGCTTGGGCTCGCTTGTCTGGGCAATGGCTGCCAGGATTTGTTGAAGAGCAGCTTCTGGGGTCGGTTGTTCGGCAGCCTCGTGAGCGATGGTCCGCATTGTCAAGGATGCTTGCGCCTTGAGCTTGGCGTCTAACTCTTGCCAAACGGCGCTGAAATCGGTGCTCTTGAGGCTGGCGTGAAAGCCCGACTTGGCGATGGAATCGATGAGCGCCTTTTCAGTCAGTCTTTGAAACGGCGCTTGATATCCCAGCAGGCTCTTTCGGATGTCTTCGAATGGATCTTGCCAAGCCTTGGCCATGTCCATTGCCGCCTTCAATGCGGTGCCCCTGGACATGTCGTCAACCATGCGCATTAACTCAACTGAAACGCTGCTGGAAGCGGCGTCAACTTGCCGTTGAAGATCGCCAAACAACGCCGCGTTTCCTGTGAAAGGAGCGGCCTTGGCAAGGATGTCCGCGTATTGTTTGCCCAGCATCTGCTGCTGACTCAGTTGCGCTGCGCGGATCGCCGCAGCATGCGCGCTGAGCCCTTCGTGCTGACGCAAGATGCGTTGGAGGTCCGCCGCCGACCCTAGCGCGTCCAGATGCTTGCGCCAGCCCGCAGTGACGTCGGAGGCCTTCATCATGGACTGCACCAAGGTGTCAGGTAATTGGCGTCGCCAATCTATCCCACCAATTTTGCCGATGTCTGCCAAGGTTTTTGATTCGTTCATGGTCACGTATTTTCACCGATGAAACTGCTCGGCGTCCGCACGAGTCAGCGAGTGGCCTCTGTGGTGGGCACTACCCGTAGTGCTTGAGTGCGCGAGAATAACTAGATATAGTGTTTGGCACTCGTTGTGCGCGAGTGCCAGCAAGGGGCAAACCCTGCCCCAAACTTCAACGAATCCACAGACACGCATGGCCAAGGTTTTCTTTTCCTATTCGCATGACGATGAGGCATACCGGGACCAACTGGAGAAGCACCTGGCGTTGCTCCGACATGAGGGGCTGATCGAATCCTGGCATGACCGTCGTATCCTGGCGGGCGCCGACCTCAACCAGGTCATTGACGATCAGTTGAACCAGGCGGATGTGATCTTGCTGCTGGTGAGTGCGAGTTTTTTGTCCTCGCGCTACTGCTATTCCATTGAAATGGCGCGTGCGCTGGAGCGCCAGAGCAGGGGGGAAGCGCAAGTCATTCCGGTGATCGTTCGGCCTTGCGATTGGCAGCAACCGCCCCTCAGTGGCTTGATGGCGGTACCCAAGGATGGCAAGGCCATCACCATGTGGGCCAACCACGACGAGGCTTACACCGACGTGGCGCGCAGTATCCGGGCTGTTGTGACGCAACTGGGCGGGCGTGCTCATGACGCGGGTACCGTCAGCAGGGCTCAGCCGCCTGCAGTGGCCAGCCCTGTTCGAGCAGAACAGGTGTCGCTGCCTCGATCCAGCAACCTGCGCATGCGCAAGGAGTTCACCGAGCGTGACCAGGATGAATTCCTGCATGCCGCATTTGATTACCTGGCGCGTTTTTTTGAAGGATCTCTGGCTGAATTGCAAGCCAGAACGACGGGCGTCGAAGGCGTCTTTCGTCGGATAGACGCCAATGCGTTCAGTGGCGTGATCTACCGTGACGGCAAGAAAGTTAGCCAGTGCGGTATCCGTCTTGGTGCTTTGGGGTTCCGCAGCGGTGGGATCACCTATTCGTCAGATCCTTCTGCACCGGCAGGCAGTTACAACGAGATGGTGTCTGTGGACAAGGACGATCAGGCCATGTACTTCAAACCTTTGGGCATGGCGATGCACAGGGGAAGGGATGACAAGCTTTCTCACGAGGGACTCGCTGAGTTCTTCTGGGAGCTGTTGATCAAGCAATTGCAGTAGGCCAAAGGGAACAATGACATTCGATCTGTTCACCCCGCAAGTGGAAACGGCCCGGCAGCATCAGGTTTTCAGGATGCTGCTGGACGAACAGTACGCGCCTGAGCGTGCCGTGCTCAATGCTTGGGCTAGAGGATTTGAAGACCGCGACGGGAAGTTCGTACAGGAATTTCAGATGACTTTTGAGTCAGGTCTTTGGGAGTTGTATCTCAATGCCGCTTTGAGGGGCTGGGGGCTGTCCCCCGATATGTCCTTTGCCTCTCCCGATTTTGTGGTTGGTGAACCGATGCCGTTGTGCGTCGAGGCGGCCATTGCCGCGCCAGCTAAAGGCGGGAAGGCCCCCATCGGATATTCGATCGCAGACATTCCAGACGATTTCACTGAGTTCAACAGAGAGGCGGCTTTGCGGATTTGTAATAGCTTCAATGCCAAAGTCAGGCGCTATCGCAATTACTACTCGACCTTGCCCCATGTCGCTGACAAGCCTTTTGTCATCGGCATTGGCGCTTTTGATCGCCCGCTTGCGCACTTCGCGGCCAGTCGTCCAATCTTTGCTGCACTCTATGGTCTGTACCACGATGAAAGTGCAACGCCGAGAGGAGCGCGTCGTGTTGTCAGCTACAACGTCAGTTCTGCTGCGAAGTCGGAAACCGTTGACATCCCGCTCGGCTTGTTCTGCGACGACCAATATGCTGAAGTCTCCGCTGTCGTGTACAGCTCCCTGGCTACCTGGGGGAAAGTGCGTGCGTTGGCGGACAACCCGTTGGCAAAGACGGTCTACACCACCTATCACCCCAATGGCGATGACATCAAGCCCAGGATCAAGGCCACGTTGAAGGCTGCTTACGAGGAGCACTTGCTCGACGGCGCCTACGTGCTGCACAACCCATTTGCACGTCGCCCGATTGCCAAGGGCATGCTTTCTCACGCGCGGGTTGCAGAGGTACATGTGGCGACCGACGGCGAGCTGCTCATTGATGCCCCTGAGGACTTTCTGTTGGTGCGCACGCTCATGTCGGTCAGGGAGCGCGCCTGAAGGGCGGTAGGTTCATGCATTTGTCTCGTCTTTCCTGGGCTCAATGGCCTGCTGAGCAACTTTCTTCAATCGCCAACACATGATTGCGTTCGACCCCAACACCTGGCTGATGTACGAAGGCTTGTCCAACCACGGACATGGCGTCTCACCAGCCCCGATGGTTTCTGTTGCCACCTTCGTTCAGGCTGAGGCCGACTGGCGCAAAGTGCCCTGCAGCGGTGCTCTTCGCAGCGCCATGTGCGTCTTCAGGGAAGATTACTTCGACCCTGTCAGTCGCATCAGGCGGGGCCGGTTCTACGAGGTGGCGGGGCGGCAACAGCCTGATCAGTGGTGGGTCCACAAGCACCCGGTCTTGCCCGAGGATGTCGGTCACCAAGCCCATGAAGGGCGATTCACCAAGTCGCTCATTTCGTTCAGCCCAATGGGCAATGTGAGTCAGCGATTGGTGACCACGCCACGCACGCTGGTCGTTCTAGGTGCGGGGGCGGCAGTCACAGTCTGGAACATCGTCTCAGTCGAGCGGTCGGGCAACGACGAGGATGTGGTGACAATGCGTGCCCGCTCGAACCTCGGTTTTCTGCCCGATCTGGTCTTGGATGCCATTCCGTCAGCAGCGAGAGAGCGTGTGAGCGCCGCCGTCATCAAGGTGGTAGACGGCGCGCATCGATCTAGTGGCATCACTGTGGTGGACCTCTGCCGAGATGCGATGGGCGTGATCTTGTCCGCGCACCTTCATCTGGATGCCGGGGAGGATGCGAAGGTCATTGAAAAGGACCTTGGCGCGTTGATTGCGAAGCTGCCACCGGAATCAAAGCTGTTTCGTGCAGCAGCAGATGTCGTCTGCAAGCTCCACCCCAGGGGCAAGTCCAATGAGCAGCAGCGTCTGGGCACCCGCGACGTCACGGACGCCGATGGTGCCTTCGCTATCGAGGCCCTTGGGTTTGTGCTTCGTGATCTGGGTTGGGCGCGTTGAGCCCTTGGCAAGGGTTGCCCCAAAAAGGAGCAGCCCGAGGTTTCTGCTATGGGCAGGCGGACAATTGCCCTCCAATGCGGTAAGTTATCCCCAGTTTCTGTGGATAAATTTGCCCGCCAGGGTGAATGACACCTGTCCTGCACCGTGGGCACAATCAACACCTACGTGTGTGTAGGCGCCGAACATGAGCGGTATTGAAATCTACGTTCGCCATCGATCCGATGGCGCGATGCTCAACTTTCACCTGTCTTCCCGTGATCGCCAGGCGCTGGTCCATGCCCTGACAAAGGGGACCATGGAAGATGCCTCCATCCCCATCCATCTTGAGCTGTCCTTGTTGCCACAGTGGCTGACAGATCCAGAATGCCTGCACGCTCGGATCCCGATCAGCGCCATCAACTTCAGCGTCAGCGATTGACGCGGACTGTGGACAAGGCATATGCATCTGACACCTGAGGAAGAGCGGTACAAGCAAAAGATCAGGACTGAGATCAATGGACTTGTCGGCGCGTATCTGACCCTGACCGAGCCTGATTACAAACGTCTGATGGACAAGGTGGAGGCGGAGACGCTGGCTCAGATCGTCCAGGCGCGTCAGGCAGGACGGTCCCCTTTCCAGATGGAGCAAGACCGGGTCGATGCTGCCAACCGCTTGATCGCGCAGGAACGGGATATCGAGCTCAATGGGTATCACATGAGTGCCCCCGATTTCAACCGCTTTTTGCCAACCCTCAGTGAAGTGAGCTTCATGCCGGATTTGGCAGGTCTTACCTTGGGCTGTATGCCTATTGTGGACGCACTGTTCATGGCGTCATCACCTGACTATCGGGTCGCCAACGAAGGATTGGACGCGCTCATGGGGGTTTGCGACAACTTAGCTGTCGGCGGCTTCGTTCGGGCCCTCAGTCGCAACTATGAGGTGTTGCGGCGATCCAGGATGTTGAAGAACCATGACGTGCATGCCGTCGGCTCACGCCATGCTTGCCCAACGTGTTCAAAGCTGGATGGCAGTTACATGCCCATAGAAGGCATGCTGCACCTCTACGAACTCAACATGGTGCCGTTTCCCCATGAACTGCCGTCGGATGACCAGGCGGCATGGTGCCCGGGACCGACATTGTTGTTTGCTGCGAATGATGTGTTTGGATTGCGCAGCTGACGCAACTGGTGTCAACACGAAAGGTACAACGTGGGAAGAAAGAAAACGCTGACCTGCAGACGATGGGGCTGTGAGGAGGCTCCGTTCCTGGGAGGCTTGTGTGAAGCGCATCATGAGGAGGACCGGCTGAAGCAACTCGCTCGTCGCTCAGCCATTGATGCCCTCAGCACATCGTGCATAGCTGGGAAACTCCCAGAGAAGCCTGGTCTGAAGGACGAGCTGCTCAGGGTGATTCGTTGGTGGGACAAAGCCTGCTTGGCGGTGAATTCCGGGCGCCAAGACAACGTTCTTCTAGACGAAACCCAGTACGCGCCTGAGTGGTGCATCGCCATTGCCGATGCGATCATTCAGGAGGAAATGAATTTTCGCCAAGGGCTGGATGACGATGCGACGGTGTCCTTCCTCAAGAAAGACACATGGACACGCTTTGAACATCTAGAGGCGGGCTTCATGAGCAATGGCGTCAAACGACCGGGGCGTTGATGGGGTTTGTCGGGCAGGCATGTCTTCGGCCAATTGGTCAAAGTGGTTGAGTCCACCCCATTGCGAGGCATCCCCGATCACATACAGGCGATGCTTGGCCCGCGTGATGGCCACGTTCAGCAGGTTGGGCTTGCCCGAGGCCCAGGCACGCGCTCCTGACCCGGCCTGACCAGGGGCCGTGCCCAGCACCAGGAACACGATTTCTGCTTCCTTGCCCTGGAAGGTGTGCACGGTTCCGCATTCGATCTGGCCCAACCCTGCATCCTTGATCCGCTTGATGCAGGCGTTCTTGACCTTGCGAAACGGCGAGATCACGAACACCTTGGCGGCCTTGTCCTTGCCTCCGGCCTTCCTGGCAGGTGTGAACGCCGGTTGCTGTTGAAGTTGGCGCAGGCAGTTCACCAGGACATGGAGTTCGTCTTCGACGACCGGATGGCTGGCGCGGGTGGCGCGAACGTCCAGCCAGGCGCTGTCACCAAGCACGCAGGTGAACTTCGTTTTCTCAGGCTGGCCTTGATCGTCCACACGGCCATGCACCATCTGTTCGGCGTAGGCGATGCGGTTGGCCACGTTGAACATGGGATCGTCGCAGCGACGGTGCGTGCGCAAGGGCATGCCTGTCCAAATGGGCTGAGCCTTCTCCGAATCTACGACGGTGCCCGTGACTTGGGATGCGACCCAGGAGCCATGCCGGGTGACACGGTCGGCCAGGGTCTGAACCGATTCGTCATTGGGTGACCACAAGGGGTCCACGGCGTGGCGGCGGCGGAACTCTTCGACCAGCATCAGGGGCACGGTGAACACGGGTTCGATCTGCAAGGGATCGCCCACGAGCACTGCCCGCTGACTGCGCCAGATGGCACCTGCTGCAGATTGCGGGGTGGCTTGTCCTGCCTCATCGATCAGCAGCCAGCCCAGGCTGTCCTGACCCATGCCAGCGAACAGGCGGTCGAATGAGGCGAGGGTGGTCGAGACCACCGGCACGATGAAGAAGAAGGCGTCCCACAACAGGGGGCGCTGCTCCAAGGACAGCTTGTCTTTCAGCGAACCGGTGAGCATGCCGTTGACGGCGCGCAGGTTGCCGATGAACTTGCCTGCGTTGGCCAGCACTGTCAGTCGGTGCAGCTCCATGGCTTGCAGGAAGATGCGAGCCCGCAGTGCGTCCAGCGCGGGGCTGACCGCCACCGACGCGCGATGGCGCTGATCGGCGGGCAGTTGCCAGAAACTGGCGTTGGGGAAGTGCCGCGCCCCGGCGTCGTGTCCGGCTTTCAGCGCACGTTGGTGGCCTTGCAGTTCGCGCTCGGAACCCTGTAGTGTCAAGACCTGGGTGCGGTGCGCCTCGCGCTGTTGCTCAAGCCGTGCCTCGGCCATGGCGCCATCCTGCGCCAGTTGGGCCAGCGCTTCGGTGGATTGTGCGAAGGCCAGCGTGGGCTCGACCAGCGTGGCGCGCAGCGTCTTCATGCGTTCGGTGTCCTGCCCAAACAAAGCGCACAGCTTGTCCCAAAGCTTGGGCAGGCATTGTGAACGCGCCTGGTCGAGCGTGGCCCGGCGGGAATCGACCAAGGCATGCTGGATGGCCTTGTTGTCCTGAAGCTGTTTGAGGTGGCGGCTGGCTTGGTCGATGGCTTCGGCCAGGGCCTGCACGGCATCACGCTGGGCATTGACCCGCAGTTGGCAGGCATCGATCCGCTGAGCCGCTTTTTCAGCTTGAAGCAAGACGCCACGGCGGGCATCGAAGTCATCCAGCAGCGCCAGGAAGGACTTCTTGGCCGCATGCCATTCGCCCTGATAGCGCGTGTAGTCGTTGCTGGCCGCTTCCAGCAGTTGTTTGATCGACGGTGGCAACGGATCGGCGGGCGCAGGCGTGCTAGCTTGAGCGGCCGCACCTGGGGCATCGTCTACTTGTGCATTGCCGGGCGATGACGTCTCGGTGTTGGGTGCCTGACGCGCTTCGTCCCGAAAAAATCCCCGGGCGAAAGATCGGCGGTTCCCGGCGTTGCCCAATGCGGCAGCCACCAGGCCCCAGCAGTCGATGGGTTGCTTGTCGTCGTCCACCACCTTCTGGGCCGCGAACACCTCTCGGATCACCTCGTCAAAGTAGGTGGCCGAGGCAAAGTCGCTGTGCACCTTCTCGCGTGCAGGCAGCTCTTGCGTGATGTTCTTGACCGCGTTGTTGTTGGTGCTGGTCACAACGATGGACGAGCCGCCCACCACCTTGGCCTTGAGGGGGAAGAAATTCCTGCCCGCCACGCTCACGCTGTCTTCGAACAGCTCGATGGGGCGGCTGAGCGCGGCGATCTTGCGTGCGCGCTCTGTGACCACCTCGGCGATCACGTCGCACAGCAAGGTGGTCTTGCCCGTGCCCGGTGGGCCGTTGATGCCCAGCGTGCCGCCATCGCGTCCCAAGGTGCTGAGCACCTGGGCCACCGCGGCCTGCTGAGCCAGCACCAGCGGGGCCTCTGGTGAGGCTGGCCAACGAGCGCTGGGCAAGCGGGCCACGCTCACCAGTTCACCCATGGCCGCGTGGTCGTTCAGGATGTCGATGCGTTGTTCGGGTGCTATGGGCGCGCCCAGAAAAGTGCTCAGGGCTTTGCCAAAAGGCTTGTTCTTGCCCCCCTGAGTGATCAGGCGGTTGAGGTCATCCAGGTAGAAGGAGTTCAGGTAGTCGATGGCGGCGTTGAGGCTGTCGTCGAGGAAACGGCGCTTGACCCGTGACACCCGAACCACCACACGCCAGTCCAGACCAGCCGCATCGGCCCCTGGGCCCAGCAGCTTGCACACGGCGCGCAACTCTTCGTCCAGATCGCCCCAGGTCAAGGGGTTTGGCGCTGGTGGGGTGTCCGGCTGGCCAGTGGTCGGTGTTTGCTGCGCGTCGGTGGCGACGGGCCGAAGGTGGTGGCGTCGTTGACCGAACTCATCGGTGGCACGTGCCAGTCGGGCGTTGACGTTCTCCAGCGGCTCGGAATGCCACAGCGCATCGACCCCGTGTGCAAAGCTGGCAGGCAGGTAGCTGTCGAGCTTGGGGTGGCCATCTTCGTTGGCGACGAAGGCAGCAAGCCAGCCGTTTCCGGTTGCGCGCTGGCGTTCGCGCTCGCTGAGGTCTTCCTCGGGGAACACCGATTGCAGCATCAACCGGGAGAGGTCCTCCGTGTCGGCCACGCCCACATAGACGACATGGACGTAGCCATGCTCTTGTGTTGGCTGAAAGTGAGGGTGTTGCCAAGGCAGGACATCGCCGCGCCTGAGCGTGACGATCTTGACCTGGTCGCTGCTGTCCTTGGCCGATGGTGCGGTGGGGATGTTGAAGACTTCCAGGTCACGCCAGAAGCGCAGGACAGAAAGCGGAGCGGTAGCCGATGCGTTCAACGAAAGACCTCGTCGGTGAATATCGGCGCGTACTTACAGCGTGTCCTGACCGATCAAGGGTGGGTGATCTGCGCGCGTGGCAACCAGACCGAAACAGTGGAAATGGTACAGCGCTTCAAGGAAGGGTTGCGGCCACAAAGTTCCTTGTGGATCGATGGGTGGAGTGGATTGAGGGCCTGTGGACGGCCATGTCCACGACCTTGATTTCAGAGGGGCGGATGAGATTCTGAATGCATGGACGCGCACAAGGCATGTCCCTCAACCGTGCAGGAGCCCCTCATGAAATTCACCAAGGCAGAGATCGATGCCGTGATCGCGGCATCCCCCCGCACCACAGCCCCCTTGAACAAGCTGGTGCTGTCGGCAGACCATCAGGTGCGCCCAGGCGGCAGCACCAGCAAGATGAGCATCGCCGAGTTGGCCGCGTCCATCCTGGACTGCGGCGTGTTGCAGAACCTGATCGTCATCAAGGGCCCGCGTGGCCTGTTTGAAGTGTGCGCCGGTGGCCGTCGCCTGGAGTCGCTGAACTTGCTGATGAGCAACGGCGATATCCCCGACAACTACCCTGTGCCCATCCTCATCGTGCCTGCTGACAAGGCGCTGATGGCCAGCCTGTCCGAGAACATCTTTCACGTGCCCATGCATGCCGCCGACGAGTACCTTGCTTTCTCTCGCCTGTTGGGCGAGGGCAAGTCCGTCGAGACGGTGGCAGCGGCCTTTGGCGTCACACCCTTGGTGGTCAAGCGCCGCATGAAGCTGGCAAGCGTGTCGCCCAAGCTGATGGACGAGTTCCGGGCGGATGACATCAGCCTGGAATGCCTGATGGTGCTGGCGTCGGTCGATGACCACGAAAAGCAGGAACAGGCCTGGGCTGGCTTGCCCCAATGGAACCGCCGCCCCGACTACTTGCGTCAGTTGCTGACGCAGGGCGACATCGAGTCCGACCGTGACCCGGTGGCGAAGTACGTGACGCTCAAGGCATACGAGAAGGCCGGTGGGGCCACGCGCCGTGACCTGTTCAGCGACGACGACAAGAAGGCTTACTTGCTGGACGCGCCATTGCTGGAACGTCTGGCCATGGAGAAGCTCAACAAGAAGGCCAAGCAGGTGCGTGCCGAGGGCTGGAAGTGGGTGGACGTTCGAGTGCGCTATGACCGTGACGAGTACAACGGCCACGTCGAGTTGCGCAAAGTGCGACGCGAACCCACCGAGCACGAGGCCACTGCGCTGGCGGAACTGGAGGCCGCGATGCAGGCCGTTCAACAGCGTCTGGATGCGCTGGATGACATGGACGACGATGACGCCGATCAGGGTGATGGCGCGGTGTACCAGGAGCTTGAAAGCGAGCAAGCAGCCTTGCAATTGCGGCTCAAGGCCATCGACGATGAACTGAGCGTGTGGCCCGCCGACCTGATGGCGCAGGCCGGGTGCGTGGTCCACGTGGGGCACAACGGCGCGGCCACGGTGAAATGTGGCCTGATCCGCCCGGAGGACCGCAGCGCCATGGCCCATGTCCTGACCCAGGGCACAGGGCAGACAGGCGAGTGCGGTGGGCAAGGTGACATGCTGTCCGGCCCACCGGCCAAGGCTCGACCGGTTCACTCTGACAAGCTGATGCGCCGCCTGACGGCACACCGGGTCGCCGCCGTACAGGCTGAGTTGATTGCCCGCCCGGACGTGGCCTTGGTGGCGCTCACGGCCCAGTTGGCGCAGAAGCTGTTCTTGAGCCGCGACTATCGCTACCACCAGCAGCCACAGGTGCTGGATGTCTCGGTCACGGACAGCCAGTCTGCGCTGCAATCTGCTGCCGATGACATCGAGGCCAGCCCGGCATGGCTGCGCATGGAGGCCGAGCGCAGCGCCTGGGCGCAGAAGCTGCCCCAAGATCTGGATGCCGTGTTCCCGTGGTTGCTGGCGCAAGACCAAGCCACAGTGCTCCAACTGCTGACCGTGGCGGTGGCGTGCTCAGTCACAGGCATTCAGGGCGTGGAGTCACCGACCCAACGCACCGATGTGCTGGCACAGGCCTTGGGCCTGGACA
Source organism: Aquabacterium sp. (assembly GCF_016195855.1). Lineage (GTDB taxonomy): Bacteria > Pseudomonadota > Gammaproteobacteria > Burkholderiales > Burkholderiaceae_C > Aquabacterium. The sequence goes on along the minus strand of NZ_JACPYU010000016.1, from coordinate 465,707 downwards.
TGCGCCGCTGGTGGACCGCCAACGGCCCTTCCTACCTGAACCATGTGTCCAAGAGCCGCGTGGTGGACGTGGTCACAGAGGCGGTGGACATCAACGCGGCAGCGCCGCTGGCAGGTATGAAGAAGGATGCCGCCGTGGTGGCCGCCGAGTTGGCCTTGGTTGGGTCGGGTTGGTTGCCGTCATGCCTGAGGGGGCAAGCTGCCTCGGTTGCGGCGACAGGCGAAGTCGAGACGGCCAGCCTGGACGATTCCCATTCTGAGGTCGATGAACTCGCGGAGTCAGCGGCCTGAGGCTCACAGAGCTTTTCCCACCAACCCGGCGCAGACAAGGGCTCTGCGCCGTTGGCGTTTGTCACGACGACCGCTCTGGCGGTGCGTCGCTCATGCCATCCACATCACGTGATCCTGGATGGCGCTGCACCTGCACCGCACCAAGGTAGGCCCCCGAAGCCCGTATGCGCGCGTGCCCGGCTAACCTCGACACGGATTGCCGGGCCCGACGGTCCAGCTCCGGCGGCACCACCTGCCCGCCCCGCACTGGGGGCGCGGTCCCGGCCAGGGCCTCATAGTGCGAGATCAGCGCCTCATGGCGCAGGCCATGTGCGGTCACTCCCCGTTCGCGCACGGTGATGCCGAACTTGGTCAACACGTAGTCAAAATGCCTGAGGTTCTTGCGCAGGTCATGGGCTGGGTTGCCCATGTGGGCATCCTGGCTGCTGACCACGCCCTGCGCGAATGTCACGGCGGCGAGTCGCGCAGAGCTGTCCAGCGGGATGTGGCGCACCCGGCCTCCCTTGCCCTTGATCTTGGCGTACCGATCCGCCAACTTGTCCTCGGGCGGCAGGCCCGTGGACTCGAAGGGCACGATGCTCTCAAATGGCCGAAAGAGCACCGATTCCTTGCGCCGCAGCCCCATGGCGCGGATCAGCCGCAACGAGGCTCCCACAAAGCGGTCGTGGTCACAGACCTGGGTGATCACGGTGTCGATGTCCACCCCTTGTGTCGACCAACCCTTGTCTCGGCTGGCGTACTCATGGCGCTGGTATTCGTCAATGCTCAAACCATAGTGGTCTGGTGATCGCACGAAGCCATGCTTGCCCATCCACATGGCCAACCCACGCAGAAAGCTCAGGTAGGTCTGGATCGTCGCCGGGGCTAGGTGCTCTCGCTGCCAGACCTGCACCATGGCCCGGAGGTGCTTTTGCCCCAGGTTGCGTGGGTCAGGCACCGTCTTGAACCCGGCCTTCGTCTTCAAGTCTCGAAAGAATCGGCGAAGGAACTGGGCGCGCTCCTGCCTTGTCTTGTGTGAGACGGTTTTGGCCATCGAGGTATGCAGGGTGTTGAACAGTTCGATCAACACCTCCAGCACCTTGAGCGGAGGCGTCTTGCCTGTGGGGTAGTGGGCCAGGATGTCCTGGGGCGACTTGCCTGCCCAACTTTGACGGCGTGCGGGTTGGTGCTGGCTTGAGCGCCCAGGGCTGGATGTCTCCTGAACCCGGCGCTTTGAGGATCGAGAGGTGGATGAGTCAGACATGATGTGTGCCCATGGTCAAGGGCCCGCCGCCCGAACAGCGGGTTGGTCGTGAGTGAAGGTGGAATCTCATGGAGATCGCCAATGGCACGGATTCCGTCGCCCCATCGGTTCGTGGTCAAGAATTCAGCGCCGCACGCGACCACGACAGGTGCGGCGCCTACCCAAAGGTTTGTCGGTCGGTGTGCTTGCTTGGATGCATCGACACCGGTCAACTCGGTCTTTCTTAAAAACGAAACGGGTGATCCGTCCCAGTTGTGCATTTCTGCAGCCATGGGGTTGGTGATGCCGGTTTTCCACTTCGAGCACTTAGCAGGGCTTCAAAGTAGGTCTGACTACCAACTGACCAGACGACTAAGCAATTTTGAACTGGCTGAGTCCCTCGGGGAGAGCCCCGTCAGCGTGTCGCAAAAGCTTGACCGGCTCCTGCGGCAGCACGCCAAGGAATGGTCAGCCTTCACGAAGGACCTTGGACCGAGGTCTTTCGTGAGGCAGTGGATACGTAGTAGTGCATCATGACTAAAGAGAACTATGAACTGAGCCAATTTGAGCTCGGCGAGCGACTTAGAAGCGCGCGGGAGACCGCTAACCTGACGCAAGACGTGGCTGCGAAGGCTGCCGGACTTTCAAGAACCACGTTGGTGGCCATCGAGAAGGGGCACCGCGCTGCCAAGCTCATGGAGCTGCAGGACCTGTGCAGGTCCTACGGCGTGTCCGTCAATTCAATCCTGCGTCGTGAGTCTGTCCATGTGGACCTCGTACCTCGGTTTCGCACACTCGCTGAAACTGGCGAACCATGTATAGATACGGCAGCAAGGTTGCTCAACGACTTGGTCAAGGCGGAGGTCGAGCTTGAGAACATTCTTGGTGTTCAAAAGACCTACAACTATCCCGCCGAAAAGAGCATCCTGGCCGGAGATGTGCGCCAACAGGCCGAACAGGATGCACTCAACCTGCGTAACTGGCTCGGGTTGGGGGATGGACCTATCCGTGACCTATACGTCATCTTGGAGTTGCAATTAGGCATCAGGGTGTACACGCGCAAGCTTGACGGCAAGGTGTCTGGGTTGCAGGTATGGGAACCACACTTTGATTGGGTCGTCGCGCAAATAGGTCCTGCAAACGTCCCCTTATGCCCAAGCCTGAGGCGGCTTGCAAAGCGAGTCCGTGTGACCACCGCCCAATGAACTGCGTCTACTTTGCCAGATGCGCACGCCGAGCAGTGGGTGGCCGAGGATCATCTGGGCATGTTGACTCTTTCTGTAGACTGGCGCGGCTCAAGGCGGCACCCCAACCGCTAGGTTCTCATGCCCGACGTGCTGGAAGCTGCAACCCGAGGGGTGTTCCTGTCCCCCACAGTTTTCAGGCTCGCCGTGTACACTAGAAACCGCGTTATGGCTGTCGTTTGACCGGCAACCATCGTTGCAATCACCACCTTCCAGCGTCGGTAAAAATGACGGTAGAAAGAAATCTTGGAACTTCAAAAACCTAGTGTTCATGCGGCTCTCAAGGTGCCGGAAATGATCGAGTGGGAATAAGCGGACGATTGCTTTGGGTGGGCTGGTGAACCTGCATAGGAGTGCCATATGAAAGCGCTGGGCCTGTTGTCCTTGTTGTTGGCCTTGTTGATCGTGGCCGTCCTGACCAGAAAGCAGTTGAGTGCCACACATCAGGGAGCGTCGGGCGTTGCGGCCTCTGCCGCCTCCAGCGCCGGCATTGACCTGCCCAAGGTGGATAACGCTGACGATGCCCGCCGAGTTCAGCAGCGCGTTCAGGACGACATGAACCGCTTGACGCAGGGCAGGGCCTCCGAGGTGGATCGCGGCGTCGAAGGCGCCGACAAGCCCTGAGCAAGCGTCCCAACCCGGATTTCTGACTCATGTCCGGTCAAATGTCTCTGGATGGTTTCGAGCCCAAGACAACGCGGCTCTACAACCTGTTTCTGGCTTTGATGCCCGATGCAGGCGCCGCAGCGCGCGCGCAAGCCCTGGCCATGAGCCTGGGGCAAGCGCAAGGCGTTGCGGTGAAAGCCACGCGAACAGCTCGCTTTCACGTAACGCTGTTCCACGTTGGCAACTTTCTGGACGAGATCCCGGCGAGCACGCTGAGTGCTGTCAGGCAGGCGGCACAGCGCATGGCCGCCGCGCCGTTTGATGTGGCGTTCGACAAGGTGGGAAGCTTCAAGGGCAAACCAGGGCGCTTGCCGATCGTGCTGCTGGGGGCCGCGTCACCAGGGTTGATGTCATTCCAGTCCGATCTGGATCAGATGATGAAGCGGGCTGGTTTGACGCACGGAGAGCATCACCGCCAGTTCACGCCTCATCTGACCTTGTTCTATGGTCGCTCGCCGGCGCTGGAGCGGCCCATCGATCCCATTACCTGGCGGGCGCAGGATTTCGTGTTGATCCGTTCCGTGGTGGGCGAAGGCGTCTATATTGAAGAGGGACGCTGGCCTTTGCGTCCTGCATCGCCATTGCCCAAGCCTTGAATGCCTGTGATCGACACTCAGAACACATCGTCCGACGAATTCGCCATGCGCATCGCGCTGGACCAGGCCCAGAATGCCTGGCTGGCTGGCGAGGTACCGGTGGGCGCTGTGATCATGCGCCAGGGCCAGGTGATCGCCACGGGCTACAACCGCCCCATCACCACGCACGACCCGACCGCACACGCCGAGATCGTGGCCTTGCGACATGCCTCGCAGTTGCTGGAGAACTACCGCCTGCCCGAGTGCGAGGTGTTCGTCACGTTGGAGCCTTGCGCCATGTGCGCCATGGCCTTGATGCATGCGCGCTTCAAGCGTGTAGTGTTCGCCGCAACCGATCCCAAAACCGGTGTGGCCGGCTCCGTGCTGGATCTGTTTGCCAACAAACAGCTCAATCACCACACGAGCATCGTCGGTGGGGTGCTGGCCGATGCCAGCAGCCAGTTGCTCAAGCAGTTCTTTGCCGAACGTCGGGCACACATCAAGGCGTTGAGGGACGAGCGTCGAGCCTTGTCCGCCAAGCAAGCGCTGCATGGCATGGACGTGATCGAGTCGGGCGAATCACCGGATGAGCTTGAGTCAATTCCAGTTGGCCACGTCATCGAACTGCCCGGCGATCAGGGTTGACCGTCAAGGCGATGGCCGGGCAGGCGATGGCAGTCCATCCCTGATGGCCTGCGCCAGCGCCACAACCGACAGCGGCGCACACCCTTCTGCCTTGTTGCTAATCGAGACATAAGCCGGCAGCCCTGCGCCAGTTGTGCCCAGGATCACGCGAGCCAGCGTCTGGCGGGTTTCTTCGTCAGCATCCTGGATGTGATCGAAGGGGGCGTACATGGCCTGCGCGTCTTCATACCCGTAGGCTCCATGGCGCCGATGCAAGTTCCAGCGGCAGACCAAGGGCCCCGGCCAGAGCCTGCGCAGGATGGGCAGTTGCGCCTCGACGGGTGGCATCTTGGCATGCAGTCCGAGGCAGTAGGTGGCACCAACGTCGCGCAGCATGGCCACCAGATCCGGGATGATCTCGGGCGCGACCATGGCCGCATCACGAAATTCCACGGCGATCACGCCATCGGGTGCTGTGGGGCGCAGTGCAGGCAGGGGGCGGAGCAGGGCATGCAGTTGCGCCAACAGCCTGTCGCGTTGCCGAAGCCACTCTGGAGGCAGGGGACTGATCTGGAACACCAGGGCACCCACCTTGTGCCTCAGGCCATGCAGCGCAGGCCGGATGAACTCCTGCTCGGCCAGGCCCGCGTCCAGAAACACCGGGTTATGTTGAAGCCCCCGCCCTTTGTCATCCCGTACCAAGGCGTCACAAACGGACGATGGCGCCTTGACGATGAAGCGGAAGTCATCGGGCACCTGTTCGGCATAGGCGGCGTACTGGCTGACACTCAGTGCCCGGTAGAACGCTCGGTCGACACTGACCGTGCGCATCAAGGGGTGCTGGCTGTAGGCGGGCAAACCATGCCGGGACAGCAATGACTCGCCCACATCCTGAGCCCACACCAGGCCAGTCCAACCCGGGTAGCTCCAGGACGAGGTACCCAGCCTTGCAAGGGGCGGCAATCGGGCGGCCAGGGCCATGTGCTCAGCCTGAACTTGGGCCGCCTGCACGTGTTTCAGATCGCCCTTGACCTTGGCGCTCGCCTTCGGTGCCACTTGTGGCTTGGCCAGCGAAACTTCGCTGGCCGTTGAAGGCGGGTCAGGGAACAGCGCGTCTTGCATAGGTGATCACCACAGACACAAAAAAGGGAGCCCGCAGGCTCCCTTGTCGCTTGGGCTTACATCCCCGAGTAGTTCGGGCCACCGCCGCCTTCAGGCGTGATCCAGACGATGTTCTGGGTCGGGTCCTTGATGTCGCAGGTCTTGCAGTGCACGCAGTTCTGCGCGTTGATCACCAGGCGGTCGCTGTTGTCGTCGTTCTTCACGAACTCGTACACACCGGCCGGGCAGTAACGCGACTCGGGGCCGGCGAACTGAGCCAGGTTGGTCTGTACGGGCACCGACGCGTTCTTGAGCGTCAGGTGAGCGGGCTGGTGTTCCGTGTGGTTCGTGTTGGAGACGAACACCGAGCTCAGGCGATCAAACGTGATCTTGCCATCGGGCTTGGGGTAGTCGATCTTGGGCATCGTGGCCGCAGGCTTGAGGAAGGTGTGGTCCGGTGCGGGGTTACGCAAGGTCCACGGGGCCTCCTTGATGCCCAGGCGGGGCAGCAGCCAGTGCTCGACGGCCGTCATGATCGTGCCGACGTAGAAGCCCTTCTTGAACCAGGTCTTGAAGTTCTTCGAGGTCTTGAGCTCGTCATGCAGCCAGCTCTTTTCGAACAAGGCGGGGTAGGCGGTCAGTTCATCTTGCTGACGGCCTGCCATCACGGCTTCGAACACGGCCTCAGCGCACAGCATGCCGGACTTCATGGCAGCGTGCGAACCCTTGATGCGGGCTGCGTTCATGTAGCCAGCGTCGCAGCCAACCAGGGCGCCGCCCTTGAAGACCGTCTTGGGCAGGCTGGGCAGGCCGCCGTTGTTGATGGCGCGCGCGCCGTAGCTGATGCGCTTGGCGCCTTCCAGGTACTGCTTGATGACCGGGTGGGTCTTCCAGCGCTGCATTTCTTCGAAGGGGCTCAACCAGGGGTTCTTGTAGTCCAGACCAACCACGAAGCCCAGCGTGACCTTGTTGTCAGCCAGGTGGTATAGGAAACCACCACCGAAGGTCTCGGTGTCCATGGGCCAGCCACCGGTGTGAACGACCAGGCCTGGCTTGGCCTTGGCGGGATCGATTTCCCACAGTTCCTTGATGCCGATGCCGTAGCTTTGCGGGGCCTTGCCGTCATCCAGCTTGAACTTGGCGATCAACTGCTTGCCCAGATGGCCGCGTGCACCTTCTGCAAAGATGGTGTACTTGCCGAGCAGTTCCATACCCAGCTGGAAGTCAGCTGTGGGCTCGCCCGTCTTGTCGATGCCCATGTTGCCGGTGGCCACACCTTTGACGGCACCGTTGTCGTCGTACAGCACTTCGGCCGCAGCAAAACCTGGGAAGATTTCCACACCCAGGCCTTCAGCCTGCTGCGCCAGCCAACGGGTCACGTCGCTCAGGCTCACAACGTAGTTGCCATCGTTGTGCATGCAGTTGGGCACCAGCGCGTCAGGCGTCTTGATCTGGCCGCCTTCGGTCAGCACGAAGACTTCGTCGCCGGTCACAGGCTGGTTCAGCGGTGCGCCCAGTTCCTTCCAGTTGGGGAAGAGCTCGGTGATCGAGCGTGGGTCCATCACGGCGCCGGACAGGATGTGCGCGCCAGGTTCTGAGCCCTTTTCGAGCACGACGACGTTGATTTCCTTGCCGGCCTTCTCGGCCAGTTGCTTCAGGCGGATGGCAGTGGACAGACCTGCAGGGCCGGCGCCGACGATCACAACGTCGTATTCCATCGACTCGCGGGGGCCAAACTGCTCAAGGATTTCCTGGGGCGTCATCGTGATTCCTTCTGTTCGGACAAAACAGGGTTCAGTTGTTTTTAATGAAGTCCGCGATTCTAAGTCGAGGCCGAGCCCATATTCTGACAAAAAATAGCACGACCGTTCGATAATTCCCCCGCTAATACGGGGGATCAAGATTGACTGTGGTCTCTCCCGCAACAAAAGGGATTCGACGGGGGACGTCGTGCTAAGGTCACAGCCGTTTCTGACAGCGAAAAGCTGTCGCATCTCGCATAGGAGCACATTGCATGAGTTACACCATCGACCTGTCGGGCCGCGTGGCCCTGATCACCGGCGCCTCCAGTGGCCTGGGCACCCAGTTTGCTCACACGCTGGCCAAGGCCGGTGCCGCCGTGGTCCTGGCAGGTCGCCGTGTCGAGCGGCTCAAGACCCTGCGCTCCGAGATCGAGGCCTATGGCGGTGATGCCCATGTGGTCGGGCTGGACGTGACCGATGTGGCGTCCATCAAGTCTGCCGTGGCCCACGCCGAGACCGAAGTCGGCGCCATCGACATCCTGATCAACAACTCGGGCGTCAGCACCACCGAGCGCCTGATCGATGTCAGTGAAGACAGCTATGACTTCATCTTTGACACCAACACCCGCGGCGCCTTCTTCGTGGCCCAGGAAGTGGCCAAGCGCATGCTGGCTCGCGCCCAGGGTTCGGCGCCCGGTACCTTCACCGGTGGCCGCATCGTGAACATCGCCTCGGCTGCGGGCTTGCGCACCATGCCGCAGATCGGGGTGTACTGCATGAGCAAGGCTGCCGTGGTCCACATGACCAAGGTGATGGCCGCCGAGTGGGGGCGCTTTGGCATCACGACCAATGCCATCTGCCCTGGCTACATCGACACCGAGATCAACCACCACCACTGGAACACCGAAGCAGGCAAGAAGCTGGTCAGCATGCTGCCGCGCAAGCGCGTGGGCCAACCCAAGGACCTGGATGCCATGCTGGTGAGCCTGTGTGCGGCCCAGAGCGACTTCATCAATGGTGCCATCATCTCTGCCGACGATGGCATGGTGGCCGCCTGACGCACCATGATCAAGCAGGGTCGGGCCCATACCCGACTTGAATTCAAGCGCGCAGCCCGCATCTGGCATCACAGACCCTTTGTGACGCCCTTGCGGGCTTTTTCATGCCGTTGACACCATGCGTTTAGACATCCCGGAACACAAGATCCTCGTCCACGAGTTGTCCTTGCCCATCATGTGGGGCGACATGGACGCGCTCGGCCACGTCAACAACACCGTCTACTTCAAGTACATGGAGCAGGCTCGCGTGTCCTGGATCGAAGCCATCAATGGCGCCGTCGGGGGCGACAAGGAAGGCCCGGTGATCGCCAATGCCTTCTTCAACTTCTATCGCCCCCTCGTCTTCCCGGGCAACCTCGTTGCCAAGCTGTATGTGGCCGACCCGGGGCGCACCAGCATCGACACCTACGTGACCATCGAACGTGCGGACGAGCCCGGCTCACCCTACGCCGCCGGTGGCGCCACCCTGGTCTGGGTGAGCAATGTGGATGGGCGCCCTGTGCCGCTGCCCGAACCCATTCGCGCATTGAAGGGCACACCGGCCCTGCCGGGCACGGACGCCCCGCGCGCCTTGCCGGGCAAGTGAGCAGGGAAGAAGCGGCTTCGCGATCACTGGATTGGTGCATCGGCCTGCCCATGTCGGCAGGCCAGGTCAGCACTGAAACCACAGCCCACGCCTTCAAGGCGTCACCAGGACACGTCATGCACATGCTGGCGTGTCTTTTTCATTCAAAACGCTGGATTTTTGACGGCGACCCGGTGTACGCTTTCCATGTTGCAGTGCAGCGAAAGCCGCATTGATGAACCCCTGTAGCCAAGGAGTGATTGGATGAACAAGGTCTATCCCGACGCCGCCAGCGCGCTGGCTGGGATTGTGAAAGACGGGCAGTTGCTCGCGGTCGGGGGCTTTGGCCTCTGTGGCATCCCTGAAGCGCTGATCGATGCCTTGCAGGCAACGGGCGTGAAGAACCTCACGGTGATCTCGAACAACGCCGGTGTGGATGGCTTCGGCCTGGGCAAGCTGCTCAACACGCGTCAGATCAAGAAGATGATCTCCAGCTATGTGGGCGAGAACAAGGAGTTCGAGCGCCAGTACCTGGCCGGCGAGCTGGAGCTGGAGTTCACACCCCAGGGCACGCTGGCCGAGAAGCTGCGCGCCGGTGGCGCAGGCATCCCCGCCTTCTTCACCAAGACCGGTGTCGGCACCATCGTGGCCGAAGGCAAGGAAACCCGCGAGTTCGACGGCGAGGTCTATGTGATGGAGCGGGCCTTGTTGCCCGAGGTCGCGCTGGTCAAGGCCTACAAGGCAGACAAGTCCGGCAACCTGATCTTCCGCCGCACGGCACGCAACTTCAACCCGGCCGCGGCCATGGCCGGCAAGATCACGGTGGTGGAAGTGGAAGAAATCGTCGAGACCGGGACCTTCGACCCTGACTCGGTTCACCTGCCGGGCATCTATGTGCACCGCATCGTGCTCAACGCGACGCCGGAAAAGCGCATCGAGAAGCGCACCATCACTGAAAAGGCAGGAGCTTGATATGACCCCCACTATCACTTCGTTTCTGCCCCCCAAGGGGGCGCAAGCCTCCCTTGAGGCGGCTCTGCGGAAGGCTTGAACATGCCCTGGACACATGACGAAATGGCGGCACGCGCTGCCCGCGAGTTGCAAGACGGCTTCTACGTGAACCTGGGCATTGGCTTGCCCACCCTCGTGGCCAACTTTGTGAGCCCGGACATCGACGTCTGGCTGCAGTCCGAGAACGGCATGCTGGGCATCGGCCCCTTCCCGACAGACGACCAGGTGGACGCTGACCTGATCAACGCTGGCAAGCAGACCGTGACCGTGCTGCCCGGCTCCTCGATCTTTGGCTCGCACGAGAGCTTTGCCATGATCCGCGGCGGCAAGATCAACCTGTCCATCCTGGGCGCCATGCAGGTGTCCGAGAAGGGCGACCTGGCCAACTGGATGATCCCCGGCAAGATGGTCAAGGGCATGGGCGGCGCCATGGACCTGGTGGCCGGTGTGGGCCGCGTGGTCGTGCTGATGGAGCATGCCGCCAAGAACGGCGAGCACAAGCTGTTGCAGAAGTGCACGCTGCCCCTGACCGGCCTGGGCGTGGTGGACCGCATCATCACCGAGCTGTGTGTGATTGATGTGACGCCTGAGGGCTTCAAGTGCGTGGAGCTGGCGCCCGGCGTGACGCTCGAAGAGGTCCGGCTGAAGACCGGCGCGCACGTGCACCTGTCTCACCTGGAAGCCTGAGCACGCTCACCTGCTTTTGCAGCAAGGCCGCCGATCAGGCGGCCTTGTCTGTTTCTGGCGCCCCGATCAGTCGCTCGACAGGCCACCCGGTTTGCTCTGAGACAATGCGGCCCATGAACTGGATCACCTCGCTGCTGCTTGTTGTCAACCTCTTGCTCCTCGTCTGGCTGCTGGTGCGCCCAGCCCGGCAGAACGATGAGGCCGTCAACAAGGTCGGGGCCGAGTTGAGCCAGGCCTTGCGCGAGCGCAGTGACCAGCTTGAGCGCAATCTGCGCGACGAAGTGGCCCGCAGCGCAACCGGGACGCGACAAGAACTGGGCGCCACACTGGGCACCTTCCAGCAAACCCTGACTTCGCTTCAGGGCGACGCCACCCGCACCCAGAACGAACAGCTGGACAGCTTTCGCACCCAGCTCGCCAGCATGCAGCAAGGCCTGGTGGACAGCCTGCGCGACACCACCCACCAACAAGGCCTTCAAGCGGCCGGCCTGCGCGAGGCCCAGGCTCAGGCCCTGGCGCGGTTCAACGAGGCTCAGGAGGCCGCGCTGCGCCGACTGGGCGAGGGCGTGGCCGAGCAACTGCGCGTGCTGTCCGAGGCCAATGAGCGCCGCCTGAACGACGTGCGCACCACCGTCGAGACCCGCTTGCAGGCTTTGCAGGCCGACAACGAGAAAAAGCTGGAGCAGATGCGCCAGACCGTGGATGAAAAGCTCCACGCCACATTGGAAGCCCGCCTGGGCGAGAGCTTCAAACAAGTGGCCGAGCGGCTGGAACTGGTCCACCGCGGGCTGGGCGAAATGCAGCGCCTGGCCAGCGACGTGGGCTCGCTCAACCGGGTGCTCAACAACGTCAAGACGCGCGGTATTTTTGGTGAGGTCCAACTGGCGGGCTTGCTGGAGCAGGTGTTCACGCCCGAGCAGTACGCCGTCAACGTCGAGACCGTACCGGGCAGCGGTGCCCGCGTGGAGTTCGCCATCAAGCTGCCAGGGCAGGGCGGCACCGATGGGGCGCCCCTGTGGCTGCCCATCGACGCCAAATTCCCCCGCGAAGACTATGAGCGCCTGCTGGACGCACAAGACCGGGCCGATGCCCCCGCCGTGGAAGCCGCGGCCAAAGCCGTGGAGCAGCGCCTGCGCCTGGAAGCCCGCACGATCCGGGACAAATACCTCGCACCGCCCCACACCTCGGATTTCGCCATTCTGTTCGTGCCGACCGAAGGCCTGTATGCCGAGGCCCTGCGCCGCCCCGGCCTGGTCGAATCCCTGCAGCGCGAATGCCGCGTGATGCTGGCCGGCCCCACGACCTTGCTGGCCACGCTCAACAGCCTGCAGATGGGTTTCCGCACCCTGGCGCTGGAAAAGCGCTCCAGCGAAGTCTGGCAGGTGCTGGGGGCGGTCAAGACCGAGTTCGGCAAGTTCGGCGACGTGCTGGCCAGGACCCGCAAGAAGTTGGAAGAAGCCAGCAACACGATTTCGTCTGTTGAAACCCGCACCCGCGTGATGGGACGCGCACTCAAACAGGTTGAAGCCATGCCTGATGCGCAAACGCAGACCTTGCTGCCCAGCGAGCCAGGTTTGGAGCCGGGTTTGCCCTTGGAAGACGAGGCCTGACTCAAGTCCTCAGCATAAATAACCGATAGACAGAGACCGAGTGTCCTGTTTACCGATTTGGGGCCATGAGTGCTCCCGGTTGCTGAGTGAAATCACTGCTGAACCTCTTTCTGCTGCTGATCCAATTGCTGCTCGTGGCGCCGGCCTGGGCAGGCACGCCCTTCGACGTCGCCCACGCCAAGGGGCAGGGCGAATGGCTGGACATGGAGACCCTGGCTTCCAGCCAGCCGCCACTTGAAGCAGGCCCACCCCATCCACCGGACGACAAGGCTGCCTGGCAAACCCAGCGCCATGGCGTGCGCACCATCGGCTTTGAATACAAGGGCGTGTGGGCACGCACCGCCCTGAAAAACAGCTCCGACACACCCGTGCTGGGCTGGATCCTGGTGACCGAGCCCTACACCGACTACGTCGACTGCTTTGTCGACTCCGATGGCAGCGCGATCGACGTCTACCGCATGGGCGACAGACGCCTCTTCGATGTCCGCCCGATCAAATACCCAGCCATGGCCGTGCCGGTGAACCTGTACCCAGGCAGCACCGTGACGCTCCAGTGCCTGCTGCGCAACAACGGGTCAACCGCGGCCACCTTCCAGTACTGGACACCCGAGAGCTACGCCATACAGGAGCGCGAAACCGCCTTCTCCCGCGCGCTTTGTTATGGCGCTTTGATTTTCACGTTGCTGGTGTCCATCGTGCTGGCGCTCATCAACGGCAACCCGCTGTCCTTCCTGATGCTGGCAGAGATCCTGCCCGTGCTGGCGGCCACGGCCAGCCGTGAAGGTGATGCCTACCAGTTGCTCTGGCCCACGCACCCCGAATTCAACATACCGCCCTACATGTGGATTCTGATCGGCATCGCCGCCGCAACGATGGTGTTCCGGCTGATCATTCAACCCACCCGCAGGGAAGATCAGGTCATCAAGGCGCTGGCCCTGTCGTCCGTCCTGATCCTCGCCTTTGCGTGGCTGTTCCCGCTTCACGCCCCCAAGATCAGCGCACTGGTCCAAGGCGTCTCCGTGATCTACCCGATCGCACTGATCTGGATCAGCGCGCGGCATTGGCATGAGGGCGCCGTCGCGCGCCTGCTGTGCCTGGGCATGGGCGTGCAGATGGTGGCGCTGTTGATCAACGCCGTCGGGGTGCTGGGCATCTACCACGGGCAGTTTGGCGTGGCCAGCATGTACGCCTGCGTCATCAAGGCCTTGACGCTGGCCGCCGCCCTGTTCTATCGCATGAAGGAAGACCGCCGCGAGCGGGCCCGGGCCCAGGCGGAACACACGATGGAGCTGGAGCGCCGCCTGGCCTACGAGGCCCAGTTGCGTGACGTCGTGTCGCATCACCCACGCTACGGCATGCCCAATCAGGCCATGCTGGAAGAGTCGGTGCGCAGCCGGCTGGAGCAGGCTGACGAAGGCCTGTCGATCTGGATCGTCAAGCTCAACCGCTTTGGCTTTCTGGAATCCATTCTGCCGCCCGACACCTTGACTCAGGTCGTCAAGATCTATGCAGAAGAGCTGCGCCACTGGTTCACGGCCAGGGTGCAGACGCCTTTGATGAGCATCGAAGGCGAACATCTCCTGGCTGCGCTGGACGACAGTACCCTGGCCTTCGTGACCATCTGCGATCCCCCCGAGACGCTGATGAGCGATCTGGAGAGCTTCCTGGTGCGCCGCTTCGAGTGGCAAGGGCTGTTTGTCGCTTGGGACCCGCACGTGGGCGTCGCGTCGGTGAGCAAGGCGCACCTGGCTCAGTCTGTGGGCGTGAGCGACGAGGCCCGCATTGCCTTGCAGTGGTGCAGCGCCCACCGGCGCGTGGTGCCCTTTGATGCAGAGCGCATGAAGCGCGAGCAACTGGCCTATGGCCTGACGCTGGACCTGGAAGGCGCCATCGACCGGGGCGAGTTGCTGCTGCACTATCAACCCAAGGTCACGCTGGAAACCCGCCGCACGGACTCGCTGGAGGCGCTGGTGCGATGGCGCCATCCCGAGCGCGGCATGATCCCGCCGGGCGCCTTCATTGCCGAAGCCGAGGCCACCGGTGCCATCAACCGATTGACCATGTGGGCCATCGGCGAGGCCGCGCGCTTCCTCCTGACGCTGCCTGATCCGCAGGTGCGCGTCTCGGTCAACATCACCGCCTTTGACCTGGCCACACCCCGTTTTGTGGACAAGGTGCTGGAGACCTTGCGCCATGTCGGCTGCCCGCCATGCCGCCTGATCCTGGAGGTGACCGAGTCTGCGGCCCTGAGCGACCGCGAGCGCGCCACGCAGATCCTGTCGAGGTTGCGCAGTGAGGGCGTCAAGATCGCGCTGGATGACTTCGGCACCGGCTACTCCTCACTGGGCATCCTGCAGGAAATGCCGCTGGACGAGATGAAGGTGGACCGCAGCTTCGTGACCGACATCGAGGATTTCGGGCGCAAGCAGGCGGTGCTACAGGCCATGATCGAGGTGGGCCACCGCCTGGGCCTGACCGTCACCATCGAAGGTGTCGAGCACGGCACCAGCGTGGACTGGCTGGCCGATCACGGCTGCGACGTGGTGCAGGGCTACTTCTTCAGTCGCCCGCTCGAAGCCGATGCCGCCCGCAGCTGGCTGGCACGCCCTGTCGAGTCGGAGTCAGTGGCGGCAGCCTGCGGCTGACGCACGGGCACGCTGCTGCGCCAAGGCTTCGGGCCGAACTTGCTCTGACGGCCTGGTGGGCCAGCCCTGCAGATGCTGCAAGGTCAGCTCACTCAAGGCACGGATCCAGCGTTTGTCGTCGTTGAGGCAGGGGATGTAGTTGAATTGCTTGCCACCCGCGTCCAGAAACGCCTGCTTGCCCTCCATGGCGATTTCTTCCAGGGTCTCGATGCAGTCGGCGACAAAACCAGGGCAGATCACATCCACGCGTTGCTCGCCCTTTTGAGCCAGTGCCCGCAAGGTGGGCTCGGTATAAGGCTCCAGCCACTTGGCCTTGCCGAAGCGGCTCTGGAAGGTGACGAGGTACTCGTCTGCACCCAGGCCCAGCCGTTCGGCCAGCAGGCGGCCGGTCTTCAGGCATTCGCAGTGATAGGGGTCACCCAGCAGCAAGGTCCGGTGGGGCATGCCATGAAAGCTCATGACCAGCTTGCCGGCACGGCCGTGGCGCTGCCAATGGGTCTTCACGGATTCGGCCAAGGCGTCCAGGTAGCCGGCGTCATCGTGGAAATGGTTGATGTGGCGCAGCTCGGGCAAGCAGCGGGTCTGGCGGCCCCATGTGAAGACCTCGTCCATCACGCTGGCCGTGGTCGCGGCCGAGTACTGAGGGTAGAGCGGCAGCACGAGCACACGCTGCACGCCTTGGGCCTTGAGTGCGCTCAACTGGCTGGCGATGCTGGGCTGCCCGTAACGCATGGCGTGCTCGACCACCACCTGGTGGCCTTGCTCACCCAGAAAGCCCTGCAGCAGCGCGGTCTGCTTTTGCGTCCACACGCGCAGCGGCGAGCCTTCCTTCATCCAGATGCTGGCGTACTTGGCCGCGGATTTGGCCGGGCGCACGCGCAGGATGATGCCGTGCAGGATGGGCATCCACACCAGGCGCGGGATCTCGACCACGCGGGGGTCAGCGAGGAACTGCGCCAGGTATTGGCGCAGCGCGCCAGCGGTGGGGGACTCGGGGGTGCCCAGGTTGACCAGCAAAACGCCGGTACGAGGGGCTTGGCCGTGTTGGTATTCGGGTTCTTTGGCTACGCTCATGGCGCAGCATTGTCGCCTCTGGCGGCCAACCTGCACAGCTCTGTGGTCACTGCCACGATGTCGATGGGTTTGGTCCAGTAGCCTGTGAAGCCTGCAGCCTGGGCGCGGGCCACGTCATCGGGCATGGCATCGGCCGAGCACATGAAGGCTGGCGCATCGACCAGATCGGGCAGGGCGCGCAGCGCCTCCAGCACCTCGAAACCGGACATGCCCGGTAGATGGGCATCCAGGACCAATACATCGGGGGCGCGGTCACGGGCCATGGACAG
Source organism: Aquabacterium sp. (assembly GCF_016195855.1). Classification (GTDB taxonomy): domain Bacteria; phylum Pseudomonadota; class Gammaproteobacteria; order Burkholderiales; family Burkholderiaceae_C; genus Aquabacterium. Next base: position 449,324 of record NZ_JACPYU010000016.1, on the reverse strand, counting down.
GGCCATTTGCCCATCCTCGGCAATGGCCAGGTCAATTTGCGGATAGGGGCGCAGGGCCTCTTCAAACAGCATCGCGTTGATGCGGTTGTCTTCTACGTACAGCACGTGCAGTGGGCGCAAGCCCTTCGCACCGTCTGAGTTCAAGTCAGTCGGGGACATGGTCGGTTCGAGCGGGCTGCCCGAGTCCGACAAAGGCGGATAGGCAGAATCTGGTGCGGGGTCAATGAGAGAAGGCGTGCGCGCCGCCAGCGGGAGGATGATGTTGACCCGGGTTCCAGCACCGGGCTGGCTGCGAATATCCATGCGACCTCCCATGGCTTCGAGCAATGAGCGCGTGATGATAAGGCCTAGACCGGTCCCTTCGATACTGGATGTCTCACGCCCAAGACGCTCGAATGGTTGAAACAGCTTCGACAACTGTTGGGGGCTCATGCCAGGACCGGCGTCCTCGATTGTGAGCATAAGTTCGGTTTCAGGCAAGACTTCTGCGTATAAACGCACGGTGCCACCGGTTTGGTTGTACTTGATGGCGTTGGAGCCAATGTTCATGATCACCTGCCTCAAGCGCTGGCGATCGGCCACGATGGGCCAGGGCTGATCGAGCATGTTGAGCAAGGTGATGCCGCGTTTGTCCGCCAGGGGGGCGAGCATGGACAGGCACTGCCTGACCTCATCGGCCAACGCCAGGCGTTCGGGTTTGAAGCTCAGTACACCTGCCTCCACCTGTTGAAGATCCAGCACGTCATTGACCAGCCCCATCAGGTGTCGGCTGGCATGGAGAATCTGCTCGACATAGTTCAGGGGGCCGCTCTCGGCACCCAACTGGGAGAGCTGCAATTGCAGCAACTGGGCAAAGCCGTTGACCGCATTGAGCGGCGTGCGGATTTCGTGGCTCATGCGCGAGAGGAATTCGGACTTGGCCGCGCTGGCCGCCTCGGCCGTCTGCTTCTCACGCAGGGCGCGCTCGGCCTGCTTGACCGGCGTGATGTCCGAGTGCGTGCCCACCACGCGCAAGGGCTTGCCGTCGCGCGTGCGGCTGACCACTTTGCCGCGCGAGAGGATGGACAGGTAGTGCCCGTCCTTGTGCTGAAGCCTGAACTCGGTCTGGTTGAGGCCTTCGCCTTCCTGAAAATAGCGGTTCAGGCTGCGCACCATCAAGTCCCGATCGGCGGGATGAACGCGGTTGAGGAATTCCTCCGCGCTGTTGAGCACCTCATCGGCCTCGTAGCCCAACATGGTCTTCCAGCGCTGCGAATAGAAGACACGGCCGGTGTCGAGGTCCCAGTCCCACACGCCATCACCAGCGCCCTCCAGGGCGAACTTCCAGCGCTCTTCGCTCAGTTGCAACTCTTGTTGGGCGTGGCGCTCCTGAGTGATGTCGCGCAAGGTGGCCATCACGGCAAAAGGTGGGGCGTCGGCGGCAACCCGCAGCAAATGGCAGGACACCTGGACCCACAGCAGCTCACCATCGGCCCGCCGCAAGGGGTGCACACGGTTGTCCACGCGCTGGCTGGTGGCCAGGACCTGGTTGATGGGCCACTGGTCGAATGGCAGTGGCGTGACGAGGTCGTCCTCCAGCAGCGTCAACCCAGGCACGGCCGGTGAAGTCAGGTTGATCAACTGCTCCGGCGTGACACCCAGGATGCGGCTGGCGGCCGGGTTGAGCGCCACGATGCGACCACTGAGTTCGACGATGACCAGGCCATCGCTGATGGTGGCCGCCACCGATCTGTAGAGCTCCTCGCTGACACGCAGTTTTTCGGCGGCCAGTTGCCGCTCGGTGATGTCACGCGTCAGGAACAGGGTATGTCCCTCAGGCATGGGTGTCATGCGGGCCTCGAAGTGCCGCGTGCCGTTGCCGGCCATGGTCAACTCGTATTCAAAGCGCTGAGGCTGCCCGGTCTCTTGCAGGCGGTGCAAGGCCTGCCGTTGCAGCTGCGCCGTCTCCGGGGGCAAGTGGCTGCCCAATGGGGTCTTCTTGAGTTCGGCCATGGGCCGCAGCAGCAAGGGGTGATCGGCATGGCCATCGATGTAGCGCCCCTTGTTGTCGATCACGAACCACAGGTCGGGCAGGGCGCGCAGCACGGCGCGCAAGCGGGCCTTGGTCTCGGCCAGCGCTTTCTGCTTCTCGCGCAGCTTCTCGGCATCCCGCTTGCTCTGCGTGATGTCCATGGCGAAATGCACCACGCTGTGATCGGGCAACTCATGGTCCTTGACCAGGATCCAGCGGTTGTGGAACTGCACCTCGGTCGGCTCGGCCTGCGTGTGCAGGTTCAACCGCCAGGTCACGTACTCGTCCTCGCGCCCCTCAGCTTGCGGGTAGGCGCCTTGGCTGATCATGCGCCGCAAGGTATCGACCCAGTAAGGGTTGGCGTCGTCGTGCGCCTGGCCTGCGTGGTCGCGCCAATGCTGGTTGGACAGCACCACACGGCCGTCCGGGTCCGTGATCATCACGCTGATCTGAAAGGACTCGATGGCCTGGCGCAGCAACTGGTCCGCACGGCGGGCCTCGTGCTCGGCGTCGATTTGCCGGGTGACATTGCGGCTCGCCCCACGGTAGCCCATGAACTGGCCGCGGCTGTCAAACACGGGCGTGCCACTGATACTGACGGTGATGGGACCACGCGGCGTCATCCGCACACCAATGGCGTCGCTGAAGGGTTCGCGGCGGGCGCGCGCCTGCACGAAGCGATCCCAGCTTTCACGGGTTTCGCCTTCGCGCGGCACATACAGGTCGGCCCCCTTGACGCCGATCTCGGTCGATGGGTCCAGGCCGGTGTGCTGCTTGAGCCCCGCCGACACCCATTGCAGGATGCCGTTCTTGTCGGTCTCCCAGAGCCAGTCGCTGCCGGCCAGGCTGGCGGTGCGCACGCGGGCTTCCATCTTGCGCAGGCGCTGGGTATCGAGCCGAGACTGCACCAAGGCCGCCACGGCCGTGGCCATGTCCTGGAGTGCGGCGGCCTCTTGCCGCGACCAGACGCGGGCTTGATGGTCCATCGCGCAGACCGTGCCCAGGGCTTGCCCCTCCACCAGCACAGGCATGCCCAGGTAGGCACGAACCCGCGCAGGGCCCGTCACCATGGACAGATCCTGGAAGCGCGGGTCGGTGCTGGCGTCAGCCACTTGCAGCCCCGCTTTGCGCTGGACCACGGTATGGCAGAAGGAGTCCGAGGGCGAGGTCTGGCGTACATCCAGGCCTTGCCTGACCATGCTCCAGACGCGGTGCGTGTCCACCAGGTTGATGGCGGCAACAGGGCAATGCAGGCTGCTGCTGATCAGGCGTTGAATGGCTTCAAAGGCTGGCGCGACCTCTGCATCAAGAAGTTTGGTCGCGTGCAACAGGGTGACGCGCTCGTTGTCATCTTGGGGAACAGCGTTCAGGGTCATGCCTGCGTCATCTGAAGACGGTCATGACCAGACTCTAGCCTATGTGGGCGTCATCACGCCTACACGTCAATACTGAGGCAGGGTGTCTGAAAAGCTCAACACCTCGAAGTGAATCTGGGTGCTGGAGGGGTCCGTGGGCGGGGCGCCCAGGCTGATGATGCCGCTACCGTGCAAGGTGCAGGTGCCACGGCGCAGCGTCAGCACCTGATCGTCGTGATCAAACTTGACGTGGGTGCCGTTGTAGCTGAGGTCGGTCAGGTAGAAGTGACCGCTGTGGGATTCGATGCGTGCGTGCGAGCGTGAGGCGCGGGAGTCGCTCACGCAAAACGAGGCCTGGGGGCTGCGACCCAGGATCAACGGCATGCTGGCCGGCGAGAACACCCGCTCGGTGCCCAGCCAGGTCAGGCGCACGCCATCGGGCATGTCGCTGGGGGCCGCGTCCATGATCATGGTGGACATGGTGTCGCCGAAGCGGCGGCAGTCCATTCGCAACACGGGCACAGGCTCCTTGCGACCACGCAGGTGCAGCTTGTCGATGCTGCGAAAGCGCTCGTGCTGGTCGGTGGGCAATTCGCGCAACAGCTGGGCCGTGGTCAGCGTCTCGTTGTCGCCGGCCAGGTCCAGCAGGCGCGCAGCAACGTTGACGGCATCACCAAAGCAGTCGCCATCGACCTCGACCATTTCGCCCCAGGCGATGGCCACTTTCAGCTTGATGGCCGCGGCCTTGACCGGCATGCCTTCGCCAACGGGTGCAATGCGCTCCAGAGAGTCATGCAGGCTCACGGCGGACTCGACGGCGCGCTCGGCGTCGTCAAACACCGCCATGAGGCCATCGCCCAGCGTCTTGATGACACGCCCGCCCGACCGGGCAATGATCTGCCCGAGCATGGCGAGGCTGTGCGTGACGACGGTAGCCGCCTGAGTGTTGCCCAGCTTGAGGTAGAGCGCCGTGCTGCCGCGGAGGTCCGCAAACAGGATGGCGCGTTCTTTGGTCGTGCCCATAGCTCAGTATGTTCGCGCGCTTTGCAAAATGCCAGCGTGACGAAATGCACGGTTTTTGGGCGCGATTTTTCGGGTGAGGCAGGGGCAGGCACGGGGCCGCCAAGAAAAAACCCGGCGCATGGCCGGGTTCAGTAACCTTCATGAAGCTCGACCTGGGAGGCCGAACCCATCAGAGGTTATCGAGGTAGGTACGCAGTTTGTCCGAGCGGCTGGGGTGCTTGAGCTTGCGGATGGCCTTGGCTTCGATCTGGCGGATGCGCTCGCGGGTCACGTCGAACTGCTTGCCGACTTCTTCCAGGGTGTGGTCGGTCGACATCTCGATACCGAAGCGCATGCGCAGCACCTTGGCTTCACGCGGGGTCAGCGAATCGAGGATGTCCTTGACAACATCGCGCAGACCGGCCTGCATGGCAGCCTCGATCGGAGCGGTGTTGTTGGTGTCCTCGATGAAGTCGCCCAGGTGGCTGTCGTCGTCGTCCCCGATCGGCGTTTCCATGGAGATCGGCTCTTTGGCGATCTTCATGATCTTGCGGACCTTGTCCTCCGGCATTTCCATCTTGGCGGCCAGCGTGGGGGCATCGGGCTCGAAGCCGAATTCCTGCAGGTGTTGACGCGAGATGCGGTTCATCTTGTTGATCGTTTCGATCATGTGAACCGGGATGCGGATGGTGCGGGCCTGGTCGGCGATCGAACGCGTGATGGCCTGACGGATCCACCAGGTGGCGTAGGTCGAGAACTTGTAGCCGCGGCGGTATTCGAACTTGTCCACCGCCTTCATCAGGCCGATGTTGCCTTCCTGGATCAGATCCAGGAACTGCAAACCACGGTTGGTGTACTTCTTCGCAATCGAGATCACCAGACGCAGGTTGGCCTCGATCATTTCCTTCTTGGCGTCACGAGAGGCTTTTTCGCCCTCATTCATGCGCTTGTTGATCGACTTCAGGTCTTCGATGGGCACCACGGCCTTGGCCTGCAGGTCAATCAGCTTTTGCTGCAATTCCTGGATGGCGGGCAGGCTGCGGCCCATGACGGCGCTGTAGTTCTTGCCGGCGTTCGATTCCTTGACGGCCCAGTCCAGGTTCAGGATGTTGGGAGGGAAGGACTTGATGAACTGCTCCTGACCCATGCCGCACTTGTCGACCACGATCTTGCGCAGTTCACGCTCATAGCGGCGCACGTCGTCCACCTGCGAGCGCAGCACGTCGCACAGGCGCTCGATGGTCTTGACGGTGAAGCGGATGGTCATCAGCTCCTGGCTGATGGCTTCCTGGGCCTTGTTGTAAGGATTGGACTTGTAGCCATCCTTCTCGAAGGACTTGGCCATCTTGTCGAAGTTGACGCGCAGGGCGTCGAACTTCGTCATGGCCTGGTTCTTCATCTCTTCGAGCTTCTTGGTCAGTGCCTTGGAGCCGCCATTGCCGTCATCGTCTTCGTCTTCATCGAATTCGTCGAAGTCCTCTTCGGCCACGTAGTCATCGGCCTCGTCGGCGGCCACGAAGCCGTCCACGACTTCGGAGATGGTCATTTCGCCAGCGCGGATCTTGTCGGACAGCGACAGGATTTCGGCGATGGTGGTGGGCGAGGCCGAGATGGCCAGCATCATGGCCTGCAAGCCGCCTTCGATGCGCTTGGCGATTTCGATTTCGCCTTCACGCGTCAGCAGCTCGACCGTGCCCATTTCGCGCATGTACATGCGAACGGGGTCGGTCGTGCGGCCGAATTCCGAGTCCACGGTGGACAGGGCGGCTTCAGCGGCTTCTTCGGCTTCTTCTTCGGTGGCGGTGGACTGCGCGCTGTTGGAGATCAGCAGCGTGGCAGCGTCAGGCGCCTGTTCGTAGACCGCCACACCCATGTCGTTCAACATGGAGATGATGGCTTCGAGGATTTCGTTTTCGACCAATTTTTCGGGCAAGTGGTCGTTGATTTCCTGGTGCGTCAGGAAGCCACGGGTCTTGCCCAGCTTGATCAGGGTCTTCAGATCCTGACGGCGCTTGTTGACTTCGTCTTCGGTCAGCGTGGTGTCGTCGATGCCGAACTCACGCATCAGGGCGCGCTCCTTGGCGCGCGAGACCTTCATGCGCAGGGGCTTGGCCTTGGGCTTGTCTTCGCCGGCCTCTTCGGTGACTTCGGCTTCGCCAAGTTCCAGATCGGCTTCGACTTCAGCCTCGATGTCACCCACATCGTCTTCGTCGAAGCTGGCCTTCTTGGCGGCTTCCTTCTTGGCAGCGGGTGCAGCTTCTGCCACCGCGGCCTTGGGCTTGCGACCGCGCTTCTTGGGCTCGGCAGGTGCAGCGACTTCAGCCGTATCAGCGCCCTTGGCCTTGGCGGCGCGGGTCTTGACCTTCTTGTCGGTCTCGTCGGCTTGCGTCGCCGCTGTATCAGCTTTTTTCGCGGTTTTTTTCGCGGTCATGCGCTTCCTCGAAAGAGAATTCTGGGTGCTTATCGAACCTTCCATTATCGCGCAATGGAAGGGGGTCGTCAAAAATCTTGTCCAAATGGGCTGTTTAAATCCTCAGCCCGCCGCTCAAAACCTCATCCTGAGATGGGGCGGCTCTGGCTGATTTCAAGTTTCATGGCCAGGGTCAACCTGACCAGTTCCATTTTCCGGGCCTCGGCCGCCTCGGACAGTTCGCCAGATTGCGTGAGCAGGTCCAGCTCCTCCCGCAGGGCCACCAGCTCGATGGGGCGGATCAGGTTCATCAATTGCTCCACGGTGTCCTTGTTATCCGGTACGTCCACGAACTGGGCGATGCGCTTGGCCAGGGGCTGGAAGTGCCCGGTTTCCTCGGGGTGCTCAGGGTCTTGTGCGTCCCCGCGCATGAGCTGGAGCAGTGCCTCGGCAGGCAGCAGCCCCTGGGCCAGCAGCATGCGGTCCAGCCAGCGGAAAAATTCACCATACGGGGCGGGCTGGTCGCACAGCAGATCGTGCGTGGCGCTGGGCAACTGCTCCCAGAACTCGCTGTGGCACACCAACACCCAGACGATGCGATCCAGGGGCGTGGCAGCCTGGGGCAGGGGCCTTTGCTCGACCGGGCTGCCTCGGCTCTGCCAGCGTGAACCGCTGCCGCCTTTCCAGGGCTTCCAGGGTTTGCCATCGCGGCGCTGGCCACCGCCTTGTTTGTAGCCGCCTTGCCCTTGCCAGCCTTGGCTGGATGGCGCCGAAGGCTCGTACTCGCCATAAGCTGCGCCACCGCCTCCAGCCTGGCTCCAGTCTTCGCTGCCGCCGCCATCGGGCTCGAACGCCGGGATGTCGCCAAAGTTGCCATCCCAATCCGAAGACGCGTCACTTGAGCGCGGATGCTGCGCACCCGAAGCACCACCGCCAGGCGCACGGCGGTCACGCCCCGCGCTTTGCTGGCGGGCTTTTTGCTGATGCTCGGCCAGCCGGCGGCGCACTTCATCGGGCGAGGTGCGCGCCATCTGGGCCAGGTCGTCGGCCACCAGGCCTTGCAAAGCCCCTTCAGGGAACTGCGCAATCAGCGGGATGGCCTGCACCAGCAGGCGTGCGCGGCCTTCGGCGCTGTCCATGTCGCAGTCGGCCGCGGCATGCTCCAGCACCTGGCGCGACAGCGGCACGGCCTGCTTGACGCATTGCTCGAAGGCCTCCGCGCCGAACTCCCGGATGTAGCTGTCCGGATCGTGCTCCTTGGGCAGGAACAGGAAGCTGATGCGCCGGGTGTCCGTGGCATAGGGCAGGGCGGCCTCCAGCGCGCGGCCCGCGGCGCGGCGCCCTGCGGCATCACCGTCGAAGCTGAACACAACCTGGTCCGTGAAACGGAACAGCTTTTGAGCATGGTCGGCCGTGCAGGCGGTGCCCAGGGTGGCCACGGCGTTGCCAAATCCCCATTGGGCCAGGGCCACCACGTCCATATAGCCTTCGGTGACGATGGCGTAACCCTTGTTGCGCAAGGCCGCGCGCCCCTCGTAAAGGCCGTAAAGCTCTCGGCCCTTGATGAAGACCGGCGTTTCGGGCGAGTTCAGGTATTTGGGCTCACCCTTGTCGAGCACGCGCCCACCAAAACCGATGACCTCTCCCTGCGGGTTGCGGATCGGGAACATGATCCGGTCACGAAAGCGATCGTAGCGCTTGCCCTCCGTTTCACCGGGATCGGGATCATGCGCAATGACCAGCCCGGACTCCACCAGCAGCGGGTCGTCGTACTTGGGGAAGGCGCTGGCCAGCCCACGCCAGCTGTCAGGCGCATAACCCAGCGCAAAGCGGGCCGCCACTTCGCCCGTGAGCCCACGGCCCTTGAGGTAGTTGACGGCACGCGGCGTCTTCTTGAGTTGCTGCTTCCAGTGCTGCGCGGCCTTGGCCATCACATCGGTCAGCGAGACCTGCTTTTCCTTGATCTGCTTCTGGCGCTCGCGCTCTTCCGGCCGGATGTTGTCGTCGGGCACCTGCATGCCCTGCATCTGGGCCATGTCCTTGACGGCATCGACAAAGCCCAGGCCGCCGTACTCCATGAGGAAGCCGACGGCGTTGCCATGCACGCCGCAACCGAAGCAGTGGTAGGTCTGGCGCGAGGGGCTGACGATGAAGCTGGGGGATTTTTCGCCGTGGAAAGGACACAGGCCCTTGAAGTTGATCCCGGCCTTCTTCAGGGTGACATAGCGACCAACCAGGTCGGCAATGTCGGTGCGGGCCAGCAGGTCCTGAATGAATGACGGTGGGATCACGGCAGCAACAAGAACAGATGAGGCGCTTCAAGCGCAACGGCCCCGACGCGGCTTGGCGACGGGGCCGTTGTCGTCAGCCTGGGGGCTGACAAGCAGCTTACTTGGACAGGGCTTCCAGCGCGCGGCCGGTGATGTCGTCCACCGAGCCCACGCCGCTGATCTTGCGGTACTTGGGCGCCACGGTGTCGCCAGTGGCAGCCCACTGGCCATAGTAATCCACCAGAGGGCGCGTCTGCTGGTGATAGACGTCCAGGCGCTTGCGAACGGTTTCTTCCTTGTCGTCTTCGCGCTGGATCAGGTCTTCACCTGTGGCGTCGTCCTTGCCGGCCACTTTGGGCGGGTTGAACACGACGTGGTAGGTGCGGCCCGATGCAACGTGCACACGGCGGCCGCTCATGCGCTCGATGATCGACGAGTCAGGCACGTCGATTTCCAGCACGAAGTCGATCTTCACGCCGGCCTGCTTCATGGCCTCGGCCTGAGGAATGGTGCGGGGGAAGCCGTCGAACAGGAAACCATTGGCGCAATCGGCCTGGGTGATGCGGTCCTTGACCAGGCCGATGATGATGTCATCGCTGACCAACCCGCCCGCGTCCATGATCTTCTTGGCAGCCAGGCCCAGCTCGGTGCCCGCCTTGACGGCCGCACGCAGCATGTCGCCGGTCGAGATCTGGGGGATGCCAAACTTCTGGCACAGGAACGCCGCTTGCGTACCTTTACCGGCGCCGGGTGCGCCCAACAGGATGAGTCTCATGTATCTCCTCGGTATCCAGTCTCACTGATGGCCATGAGCCGATCAGTCCTTCAAGGGCGGGAGGATAGCATGGGTACCCCCACATAGGGCGGGGGATTCACCGCATGCGACCAGCAGCCGCCAGCAATTCGCATACCTGATTGCGTCAGGTAAAGAGGGCGCGAACCCGCTCCAGATCTTCAGGCGTGTCCACACCAGCGCCAGGTGCCTGTTGTGTCACGTGCACAGCAATGCGCTCGCCGTGCCACAACACCCGCAGTTGCTCCAGCGACTCGGCTGCCTCCAGGGGGCTGGGCGGCAGTTGCGGAAAGCGCCGCAGGAAACCCGCGCGGTAGCCATAGATGCCAATGTGGCGCAGCGGCCTGGCGTCCCCGCTGCCGGGCTGACCAGCTCGCGGCGCATCACGCCACCACGGGATGGGTGCGCGCGAAAAATACAAGGCACGCCCTTGGGCATCCAGCACCACTTTGACCACATTGGGGTTGCCAAAATGGGCATCGTCCTCGATCGGGTGCGCCGCCGTGCTGACCACGCAGTCGGGGCGTTGATCCAGTTGCGCAGCGCAGGCGTTGATCAAGGCAGGGTCGATCAAGGGCTCATCACCTTGCACGTTGACCACCGCATCCAGGCCATCCAGGCTCAGGATGGTGCAGGCCTCTGCCAGCCTGTCGCTGCCGGTCGGGTGATCCGCGCGGGTCATGACGCAGCGCACGCCGTGCCGTTCACAGGCCTGCTGGATCCGTGGGTCATCCGTGGCCACGACGACCTGGCTGGCGGCACTCTGCGCCGCGCGCTGCGCCACGCGCACCACCATGGGCAGGCCAGCGATGTCGGCCAAAGGTTTGTCCGGCAGACGCGTGGACGCCAGCCGCGCAGGAATCAGGACGGTGAAGCCCATGCTCAAGACCCCATCGGGGCGGCTGGCGCCGGGGTCACGGGAACATCGTTGTCATCCAGCGCAACGGCCTCGTTTTCCAGCATCACGGGGATGCCGTCGCGAATGGGGAAACCCAGGCGATCGGCGTGGCAAATCAGGTGCTGGCCCTGAGGCAGGCGCTGCAAGGGCCCTTTGCAGACAGGGCAGACCAGCAGTTCAATGAGTCGAGTGTCCATAGCGGTTCTTCAGCCAGGTTGGTGGCGATTCGGAAGCTTTGCCAGCGCCGCGTCAAGCTCGCGCCAGAAAGAAGTCTGAGGGTGGAAGTCTAGTGCCGCAACCCACACGCGGCAGCCTGGGCGTTCGCGAGCCAGTCGATCCGGGTCAAGTTTGACGGCATCTTTTTCGGTCACGATGACCTCGCGGGCCTCTTGCGGCCAGGGGATGTCGACAAGCTCGGCATGATCAGGCAAAGCCAGGGGCGTGATCTGAAAGCCCTGACCACGCAGTGCGTCAAAAAAGCGCTGAGGATGGGCGATACCGGCCACCGCCCATACGCCAGCCTGCGAGGCCTCAGACGGGTTCAGCTTGCTGCTTGACTGCTGGCCATGCCACCAATCCCTCAGTGCACACAAAGGCGCCATGGTGCTGGTGGCCAGGTGGCCGGGCAGGGCAGTGCTGGCACGCTGCGCGTTGTAAAGCACCAGCGGCGGCGCGCACAGGCCAGGCGTCGGCGGTGTGTCGACGGGCTCGCGCAAGGGGCCTGCCGGCAACAGCCAGCCATTGCCTGCACCTCGCCCATCGAACACGATGATTTCGATGTCGCGCTGAAGGCGCAGGTGTTGCAGGCCGTCGTCACAGACCAGGATGTCGACCTCGGGGTGCGCCCGCAGGAGCGCAAGCCCGCCCACCGCACGGTCACGGTTGACCATGATCGGCGCGCCCGTGCGCCGCCAGATGAGCAGGGGCTCGTCCCCGGTCTGCCTGGCGCTCAGCCGAGAGGCCGAATCGGCATCGATCAGCAACCCCTGCTGCCCCTCAGGCAACGCGGCCTTGTAGCCGCGCGTCAGGACACCCGGGCGCCAGCCCTGGGCCTTCAAATGGGCGAGCAGGGCCATCGTGGTTGGCGTCTTGCCGGCGCCGCCGACGATCCGGTTGCCCACCACGACGACCGGGACCGGCATCTTGCCGCCCGCCAGCCAGCCCATCCGGTAGGCCTGGCGCCGAAGCGCCACGAGCGCGCCCATCAGCCAGGCCAGCGGCAGCAGCGACATGGCCAGGGGCCCTTTGTGCAACCAGGCCTGATTGAGGCGGGCTTCAAGACGGCTCATGCAGCATGTGGGCCTGGCGAGCACAGGCCATCAGATCGACGGCCACCGCTGTGGCCTCAAGGTTGAGCGGCACCAGCGGCACCAGGCTCGGTCTGCCCTTGGGTGGCAAAGGTGAGCTGGCTGAGGCCGGCACGCCTGGCCGCATCCATCACATTGATCACGCTCTGGTGCGTTGCCGAGGCATCGGCGGTGACCACCACCACGGTGTCCTTGATGCCCCCGGTTGCCGCAGCCAGCCCGGCGGCCAGCACGTCCACGCTGCGGCCTTCGATGAGGCGCTGGTTGACGGTGTAACGCCCGTCTGCCGTCACGACCACCACCAGCTCATGCGGACGAGGCTTGGAGGCCTGCGCATTCGCCGTGGGCAGGTTGATCTTGAGTTCCGTGAGCTTGGCGTAGGTGGTCGTCAGCATCAGGAAGATCAGGATGACCAGCAGCACGTCGATGAAGGGGATGAGGTTGATCTCAGGCTCTTCTTCGCGCAGGTGGTGCTTGCGAAAGTTCATCGACATGGGTGGGGCCCTTGTCGCTCAGCGGCGGCTGGAAGTCAGGCGCAGCAGGTGCGGCACCATGCGCTCGGCGGCCTGTTCCATGGCCACGGTGTAGGCGTCGATGCGCGCACGGAAATGGCGGTAGAACATCAGCGAGGGAATGGCCACGATCAGGCCAAAGGCCGTGTTGTACAGCGCCACGGAAATGCCGTGCGCCAGCTCCATGGGGTTGGCGCCAGACGTGCCCGTGGCCGCGCCCGAGGCGCCAAAAATCTCGATCATGCCGATCACGGTGCCCAGCAGGCCCATCAGCGGGGCTGCACTGGCAATGGTGCCCAGGGCATTGAGGTTGCGTTCCATCTGGTGGACCGCATCGCGGCCCGCAGACTCGAACGCACCACGCAGGTTGGCATCACTGATGCGAGGCTCGGCCAGCGCGGCGCGCAAGCCTTGAGCGAGCAACAAGCCGAGGATGGAGTTCTCGGCCAGCTTGTTGACGGTGTCGGCCGAGGGCAGGCCGGAGCGGGTGACCGAAATCACCTCATCGACCAGACGATTGGGGGCGACACGCGCCTCACGCAGACTGAGAAAGCGCTCAATGACCAGGGCCAGCGCCACAATGGAGCACAGCACGAGGGGAATGATGGGCCAACCGGCGGCTTGAAGGATCGACAGCAACAGAGGACTCCCGAAGGGCAGGGCACCATGGGCGCCCGTGATGTGGCGCGACCTGACAAGGTGCGAGACAAGCCCTTGATTATGGGGCTGAAATCAAGGGTTCCCGCATCGTGGAGCGTTGTCAGGCTGGCTCAGGACTTACCCCCAATGGGTCTGAAACGACCGTTTCAGGCACGCGTGTTGCGGTGCGGCAAAATCATCCACCGAAGCTGTGGATAACTTTGTGGGTAAATAGGCTCGATCGCGCCCAAACCCGCGAAAATCAACGGCAATCAACAGATTGCCTCATTTTTAAGCAGATAAAAAGTCATATAAATCATATGCTTAGGACAATATTAAGGCGCCGTGACAGGCGCTCAGCCCTTGCGGCGCAGCCCGCTGCGGGGTGTGGACTTGTCCTCTCGTGCCACCTGCGTGGCGGCACTTGTCAAGACAGTTGTGCGCGCACTTGTTCATGGCCTGCAGCCCACCCGTTGGCAGCGCACCCTTGGGGGGCGAGCCGATGAGCAGCTGGATGCCGGAGCGCCCATCGGCGCAGGCCAGGGTCTGGGGCGTGGCGGCGCTGGTGCAGGCGGTGGGCGACACCTTGGCCGCACGGTTTTCCTCCTGCGTGGTCAAAGGCGAAATCAGCGGCTTCACCCGCGCCGCCAGTGGGCACGGCTACTTCACGCTCAAGGACGAGCACGGCAATGCCTCGCTGCGCTGCGCCATGTTTCGCCGCGCCCTGTCGCAGGTGGACTTCACGCCCGGCGAGGGCATGCTGGTGGAGGCGCGCGGCAACCTGTCGGTCTACGAAGCGCGCGGCGAGTTGCAACTGGTGGTGGAAGGCTTGCAGCGCGCCGGAGCGGGCGCCCTGTACGAGCAGTTCCTGCGCCTGAAAGCCCGGTTGGAAGCCGAGGGGCTGTTTGATGCGGGGCGCAAGCGCGCCATCCCTCGCTTCCCATCTCGCGTGGCCGTGGTCACCTCGACAGCGGCGGCGGCACTTCGAGATGTCCTGACCGCCATGCGCAGGCGCAGCCCGCATGTAGAGGTCGTGATCGCACCGTGCGCGGTGCAGGGCGCAGAAGCGCCTGCGCAAATCGTGCAGGCCATCACCAACGTGACCCTGAGCCATCGCGCTGGCATGCAGATCGACGCCGTGATCGTCTGCCGTGGCGGCGGCTCTTTGGAGGACCTGTGGTCTTTCAACGACGAAAGGGTGGTGCGCGCCATCGCAGGCTGCCCCATTCCGGTGATTTGCGGCGTGGGGCACGAAACCGACTTCACGCTGGCGGAATTCGCCGCCGACCTGCGCGCGCCCACACCCACCGCGGCAGCCGAGTTGGTGGCGCAAGATCAGGGGGCGTCGCTGGCCCAACTCGATGCCCTGTCACGCCACCTGGCGCACCGCGTCCACCAGCGGCTCGACGGCCTGGCACAAGGGCTGGATCAGGCCGCCGTGCGCATGGCGCGTCCCGCACAGGTGCTGAACCGGCAGCGGCAAGACTTGAGCCTGCTGGAGCACCGCATGCTGTCGGCCTGCCAGGCGCGTGTTCGGCGCGCACGCCAGCAACTGCCGCATCTGCAGGACCGCATGACGCGGGCTGTGTCTGTTCAACAAGGCCGGCAGGCGCACAGCCTTCAGTCCTGGGAGGCGCGCTTGTCCGCGCTCAACCCCCACAAGGTGCTCGAGCGTGGTTTTGCCTGGCTGACCGACGACACCGGGCAGCCCATGACCCGCGCAAGCCAGGCCCATGCGGGTGGCAAGGTGACAGGGGTTCTGGCCGACGGCCTGTTGCGCATGAACATCACCGAGGTCACGCTGGATGCGGCATCTCGGCCTGATCGCCCCCCTATGCCCGACACAGACGATCGCTAAAGCCCCCAGGCTCGCAAGCGCAGGCCTGGCGTGCCTACAATCGCGCGTCGATTTTCTTCACATCCATCAGGAACAAGCACCATGGCACACACGCTTCCTCCTCTGCCTTACGCGCAAGACGCACTGGCCCCCCACCTGTCGAAGGAAACCTTCGAATACCACTACGGCAAGCACCATCAGGCTTACGTCACCAACCTGAACAACCTGATCCCCGGCACCGAGTTCGAGAACCTGTCGCTGGAAGACATCGTGAAGAAGTCCAGCGGTGGCATCTACAACAACGCCGCCCAGATCTGGAACCACACCTTCTTCTGGAGCTGCATGAAGCCCCAGGGTGGCGGCGCGCCGACCGGCAAGCTGGCTGATGCCATCAACGCCAAGTTCGGCAGCTACGACGCCTTCAAGGAAGCCTTCACCAAGTCGGCCGTGGGCAACTTCGGTTCGGGCTGGACCTTCCTCGTCAAGAAGGCCGACGGCTCGGTCGACATCGTCAACATGGGCCCCGCCGGCACCCCGCTGACCACAGGCGACACCGCGCTGCTGACCATCGACGTGTGGGAGCACGCCTACTACATCGACTACCGCAACGCCCGCCCCAAGTTCGTGGAGACCTTCCTGAACAGCCTGGTGAACTGGGACTTCGCTGCCAAGAACTTTGGCTGATACTTCGGCTGATCACCCAGCCTTTGCCTGAACAGGCAACACCAAAAGCCGGGCCATGTGCCCGGTTTTTTGTTGGATCACGGCTTTGCTGCGCCGCATCCAATACCCGAGGTCCTTTTTGTGTTTTCCGCGATACACCGTGGTGGCGTGCGACTTCGGTGGTACATTTGATCTCGGTTTTTTATAGCCCTTCCCGTCGCCCTTGCTGGATTTTGTTTTCCAAGCAGTCAGCAAGGCGGGTCGCAATCCGCCAACCGGTCAAGCCGTGTCGCGGAAGGTTTCTCAACCAGCCAATGTCCAGGCAGACCCTGGAGCGAGGTGAGCGAAATGATGCAGCAGTTCAGGTCGAACTCGTACCTGTTCGGGGGCAATGCCCCGTATGTCGAAGAGTTGTATGAGGCCTACCTCAACAACCCCGGATCCGTGCCAGACAACTGGCGCTCCTACTTCGACGCCCTCCAGAACGTCCCAGCCGCAGATGGCACCGATCACCGTGATGTGGCCCATGCGCCCGTGGTTGAATCGTTTGCCCAGCGTGCCAAGGCCAATGCCTTCATGGTCAAGACCAGCTCGGCTGATCTGGCTGTGGCACGCAAGCAGGTTCACGTTCAGTCATTGATTGCTGCTTATCGTTTCCTCGGTTCCCGCTGGGCGGATCTCGATCCCCTCAAGCGCCAGGAACGCCTCAAGATCCCCGAACTTGAACCGTCCTTCTACGACTTCACCGAGTCGGACATGGACATCACGTTCAGCGCCACCAACACGTATTTCACCAAGGCCGAGCACATGACCTTGCGCGAGATCGTGCAGGCCCTGCGTGAGACCTACTGCGGCAGCATCGGCGCCGAGTACATGCACATCACCGACCCCGGTGAAAAGCGCTGGTGGCAGGAAAAGCTGGAGTCCATCCGCTCCAAGCCCACCTTCACCGCCGAAAAGAAGAAGCACATCCTGGAGCGCCTGACGGCTGCTGAAGGCCTGGAGCGCTTCCTCCACACCAAGTACGTCGGCCAGAAGCGTTTCTCGCTGGAAGGCGGCGAAAGCTTCATCGCCTCCATGGACGAGCTGATCCAGCGCGCCGGTGAAAAGGGCGTGCAGGAAATCGTCATCGGCATGGCCCACCGTGGCCGCCTGAACGTGCTGGTCAACACCCTGGGCAAACAACCTGCCGAGCTGTTCTCCGAGTTCGAACACACCGCCCCCGAGAACCTGCCATCCGGCGACGTGAAGTACCACCAGGGCTTCTCCAGCGACGTGACCACGCCTGGCGGCCCCGTCCACCTGTCCTTGTCCTTCAACCCATCCCACCTTGAAATCGTCAACCCGGTGATCGAAGGTTCGGTCAAGGCTCGTATGGACCGCCGCGGCGATGTCAAGGGCTCGCAAGTGCTGCCGGTGCAGGTGCACGGTGACGCGGCCTTTGCCGGCCAGGGCGTCGTGATGGAAACGCTGGCACTGGCCCAGACCCGCGGTTACTACACGGGCGGCACGGTGCACATCGTGATCAACAACCAGATCGGCTTCACCACCTCCGATCCGCGCGACAGCCGCTCGACGCTGTACTGCTCGGACGTGGTCAAGATGATCGAAGCCCCCGTGCTGCACGTGAATGGCGACGATCCCGAAGCCGTCGTACTGGCCACGCAACTGGCACTGGACTACCGTCAGGAGTTCTGCAAGGACGTGGTCGTGGACATCGTCTGCTTCCGCAAGCTGGGTCACAACGAGCAGGACACGCCTGCCATGACCCAGCCGCTGATGTACAAGAAGATCGGCCAGCATCCTGGCACCCGCAAGGTGTACGGCGACAAGCTGGTGGGAGGCGGCACCTTGCCTGCCACCGGCCCCGACGACATGGTCAAGGAATACCGTGGCGCCATGGAAGCGGGCAAGCACACGGTTGACCCGGTGCTGACCAATTTCAAGAGCAAGTACGCCGTTGACTGGACGCCCTACCTGGGCAAGAAGTGGACCGACAGCGCCGATACAGCCTTGCCGCTGGCCGAGTTCCGCCGTCTGGCCGAACGCATCACGAACGTCCCCAAGGACTTCAAGCCTCACCCGCTGGTGCAGAAGGTCCTTGATGACCGCGCCGCCATGGGCCGCGGTGATGTCAACGTAGACTGGGGCATGGGCGAGCACATGGCTTTTGCCTCGCTGGTGGCCTCTGGCTACCCGGTGCGCCTTTCTGGTGAAGACTGCGGCCGCGGCACCTTCACCCACCGCCACTCGGTGCTGCACGATCAGAACCGCGAAAAGTGGGACATCGGTACCTACGTGCCCCTGCAGCACGTGGCCGACAATCAGGCGCCGTTCGTCGTCATCGACTCCATCCTGTCGGAAGAGGCGGTGCTGGGCTTCGAGTACGGTTATGCCGGCTCCGACCCCAACAGCCTGGTCATCTGGGAAGCCCAGTTCGGTGACTTCGCCAACGGCGCCCAGGTGGTGATCGACCAGTTCATCGCCTCCGGCGAAGTGAAGTGGGGCCGCGCCAATGGCCTGACGCTGATGCTGCCGCACGGCTACGAGGGTCAGGGCCCCGAGCACAGCTCGGCCCGCCTGGAGCGTTTCATGCAGCTGGCCGCCGACAACAACATGCAGATCGTGCAGCCGACCTCGGCCAGCCAGATCTTCCATGTGCTGCGTCGCCAGATGGTGCGCATGTTCCGCAAGCCGCTGGTCATCATGACCCCGAAGTCGCTGCTGCGTAACAAGGACGCCACCTCGCCCCTGACCGAGTTCACACGCGGCGAGTTCCGCACCGTGATCGGTGAGGTGGATGAGACCATCGACAACAGCAAGGTCAAGCGTCTGATCTGCTGCTCGGGCAAGGTCTATTACGACCTGGTCAAGAAGCGCGCAGAGAAGAAGGCCACGGACACGGCCATCATCCGTGTCGAGCAGCTGTATCCCTTCCCGCACAAAGCCTTCGCCGCCGAGGTCAAGAAGTATCCGGGCCTCACGGATCTGGTGTGGTGCCAGGACGAGCCGCAGAACCAGGGTGCCTGGTTCTTCGTTCAGCACTACATCCACGAGAACATGGCTGACGGTCAGAAGCTGGGATATGCAGGTCGCCCTGCATCGGCTTCGCCCGCAGTGGGTTATGCCCACCTGCACCAGGAACAGCAAAAAGCATTGCTGGACCAGGCCTTCGCCAAGCTCAAGGGCTTCGTTCTCACAAAGTAAAGGTTCAGGCGCCGCTGCGTGGCGCTCGAGTCGTGCTGCCTGACCCCATGCGGGGTCAAGCCAAGCCGGTGAGCGTGAGCGCAAGGCCCTCAGGAGATACACATCATGGCAATCATTGAAGTCAAGGTTCCCCAGTTGTCCGAGTCGGTGGCAGAAGCCACCCTGCTGCAGTGGAAGAAGAAGCCCGGCGACGCCGTCGCGGCCGACGAAATCCTCATCGAAATCGAGACCGACAAGGTCGTGCTCGAAGTGCCGGCGCCCGCTGCCGGCGTGTTGTCTGCCCTGGTGGTGGCCGACGGTGGCACCGTGGTGTCCGACCAGGTCATCGCCCAGATCGATACCGAAGCCTCTGCCGGCGCCGTGGCAGCGCCTGCTGCAGCCCCCGCCGCTGCGGCGCCCGCGCCGGTTGCGGCCGCGTCTGCAGCCGCCACAGGTGGCAGCAAGGCCGATGTGGCCATGCCTGCTGCCGCCAAGCTGCTGGCCGACAACGGCCTGAGCACAGCTCAAGTGGCCGGCTCCGGCAAAGATGGCCGCGTGACCAAGGGTGATGTGCTGCAGGCCGTGGCCAGCGGCGCCACCAGGCCGGCAGCCGCCGCACCTGCAGCGCCCGCCATCCCCACCGGTGTACCGACCAGCGCGCTGCCTGCCGTCCAGGCACCCAATGTGCCTAACCCGCTGGGCGAGCGCCCCGAGCAGCGCGTGCCCATGAGCCGCCTGCGTGCCCGTGTGGCCGAGCGCCTGCTGCAGTCGCAAGCCACCAACGCCATCCTGACCACGTTCAACGAAGTGAACATGGCCCCGGTGATGGAGATCCGCAAGAAGTTCCAGGAGAAGTTCGAGAAGGAACACGGCGTCAAGCTGGGCTTCATGAGCTTCTTCGTCAAGGCTGCCGTGCATGCCTTGAAGAAGTACCCCGTGATCAACGCCTCGGTGGACGGCAATGACATCGTCTACCACGGCTATTTCGACATCGGCGTGGCCGTGGGTTCGCCCCGTGGCCTGGTGGTGCCGGTGCTGCGCAATGCCGACCAGATGACCTTCGCCGAGATCGAAAAGAAGATCGCCGAGTTCGGTGCCAAGGCCCGTGACGGCAAGCTGGGCCTGGACGACCTGACCGGCGGCACTTTCTCGATCTCCAACGGTGGCACCTTCGGCTCCATGCTGTCGACGCCCATCATCAACCCGCCACAGTCGGCCATCCTGGGCGTGCACGCCACCAAGGACCGCCCGGTTGTGGAGAACGGTCAGATCGTGATCCGCCCGATCAACTACCTGGCCATGTCGTACGACCACCGCATCATCGACGGCCGCGAAGCCGTGCTCGGTCTGGTGGCCATGAAGGAAGCGCTGGAAGAACCCGCGCGCCTGCTGTTCGACATCTGAACGACCTTTGATTTTGCGGCCGGGCGGGCCTCAAAAGGGCCCGCTCCGGACTTGCAAGACCCCTGACAGGATCCACACACATGTCTCTGGCTGATGAACTTGAACGCATCGCAACGCTGCACGAACGCGGCGTGCTCAGCGATGAAGAGTTCCAGCAGATCAAGACCCGGCTTATCCAAGAATTGCCCCAGTCGGGCGGCGGCTTACCAGCCGACGTTCCCGGCAGCCTGGAGGTCAGCCAACTGCGTCGTTCACGAGACGACCGTTGGCTGGGTGGCGTATGTGGTGGGATCGCGCGTCTGACGAACATGGAGTCTTGGATCTGGCGGCTGATTTTCGCGGCCATGTTCCTGCTCTGGGGTTCAGGTCTCCTGCTCTACATCCTGCTGTGGATCTTCGTTCCTGACGACTGAAACCACGACTGATCATCACGGCACAACAAGCGGATCACATCATGTCCAATCAATTTGACGTCATCGTCATCGGTGGTGGCCCCGGCGGCTACATCGCGGCCATCCGGGCTGCGCAACTGGGCTTCAAGGCAGCCTGTATCGACGAGTGGAAGAACAGCAAGGGTGGCCCCGCGCCTGGCGGCACCTGCACCAACGTCGGCTGCATCCCCTCGAAGGCTTTGCTGCAATCGTCCGAGCACTACGAACAGGCTGCGCACCACTTCGTGGACCACGGCATCACCGTGGAAGGCCTGAAGATGGACGTGGCCAAGATGGTCGGCCGCAAGGACACGGTCGTCAAACAGAACAACGACGGGATCCTCTACCTGTTCAAGAAGAACAAGGTCTCGTTCTTCCATGGCCGCGGCTCCTTCGTGAAGGCCGCCGAAGGTGGCTACGAGATCGCGGTGGCGGGTGACAAGCCTGAAACCCTCGTTGGCAAGCACATCATCGTGGCCACGGGCTCGAACGCCCGCCAGTTGCCTGGCGCCGAATTCGATGAAAAGCTGATCCTGTCCAACGACGGCGCCCTGGCCATTGGCGAAGTGCCCAAGAAGCTGGGCGTGATCGGCTCCGGCGTGATCGGCCTGGAAATGGGCTCGGTATGGCGCCGCCTGGGTGCCGAGGTGACCGTGCTGGAAGCCCTGCCGACCTTCCTGGCCGCCGTGGACGAGCAGGTCGCCAAGGAAGCCCAGAAGATCTTCGTCAAGCAAGGCCTCAAGCTGGAGCTGGGCGTGAAGATCAGCGAAGTCAAGGCGGGCAAGAAGGGTGTCAGTGTGAGCTACGCCAATGCCAAGGGCGAAGCGCAGAAGCTGGACGTGGACAAGCTGATCGTGTCGATCGGCCGCGTGCCCAATACCAATGGCCTGAACACCGAAGCCGTGGGCCTCAAGCTTGACGAGCGCGGCGCCATCATCGTGGACGACGACTGCAAGACCAACCTGCCCAATGTGTGGGCGGTGGGTGACGTGGTGCGCGGCCCCATGCTGGCACACAAGGCTGAAGAAGAAGGTGTGGCCGTGGCCGAGCGCATTGCCGGCCAGCACGGGCACGTCGATTTCAACATCATTCCCTGGGTGATCTACACCAGCCCGGAGATCGCCTGGGTCGGCAAAACCGAGCAGGCGTTGAAAGCGGAGGGCCGGCCCTACAAGGCCGGTTCCTTCCCCTTTATTGCCAATGGTCGCGCCCGAGCCTTGGGCGACACGACCGGCTTCGTCAAGTTCCTGGCCGATGCCACAACCGACGAAATCCTGGGTGTGCACATCATCGGGCCGTTTGCCAGCGAGTTGATCTCGGAGGCCGTGGTGGCCATGGCCTTCAAGGCCAGCGCGGAAGACATCGCGCGCATCTGCCACGCCCACCCCAGTTTGAGTGAGGCGACCAAGGAAGCCGCACTCGCGGTGGACAAGCGCACCTTAAACTTCTGATCCGGGCCACGCTTTGCACCTGAGGGGCGGCTGAGCTGCCCCTTTTCATTTGTCTTTTTCGCATTGTGTCATGCCAGCGTCCGCGATCTCCGTTACCGAGCTTTACCACAAGAGCCTTGCCGAGCGAGGCTACACGGCTGACGCGGCGCAACTCAAGGGCATCGCGGCGCTGCAGCGTTGCCAGGATGAATGGGCTGGCTACAAGCGCCAGCGCTCCAACGCCCTGACCAAGATGCTGCGCTACCCCGATCTGCCCAAGGGCGTCTACATGTACGGCGGGGTGGGGCGGGGCAAGAGCTTCATCATGGATTGCTTCTACAACGCGGTCCCGCTGCAGCGCAAGACGCGCCTGCACTTTCACGAGTTCATGCGCGAAGTGCACCGCCAGTTGCACGAGCTCAAAGGTGTGCAGGACCCGCTGGAGGTGCTGGCCAAGCGCATGTCGCGCAAGCACCGCCTGATCTGCTTTGACGAGTTCCATGTGGCGGACGTGACCGACGCGATGATCCTCTACCGCCTGCTGGACGCCATGTTCCGCAACCGCATGAGCATCATCACCACGTCGAACTTCCATCCCGACGGCCTGTACCCGAACGGCCTGCACCGCGACCGCATCCTGCCGGCCATCGAGCTGCTCAAGAGCCAGCTGGAGGTGGTGAACGTGGACAGTGGCAACGACTACCGTCGCCGCACACTGGAGCTGGCCAACCTCTACCTGACGCCGCTCAATGACGACACGGCCCAGGAGATGAGCGACATCTTCGGCAAGCTGGCAGAAACGGCCGATGAAGACCCCGAGTTGCACATCGAGCACCGTGTGCTGAAAGCCAAGCGCCGTGCCGGCGGGGTGGTGTGGTTTGACTTCCAGACGCTGTGCGGGGGGCCTCGCTCTCAGAACGACTATCTGGAGCTGGCCTCGCGCTTTCACACGGTGATGCTGTCTGACGTGCCCCACATGCCGGTGCGCATGGCCTCGGAGGCGCGCCGTTTCACCTGGCTGATCGACGTGCTGTACGACCGCAAGTGCAAGCTGGTGGTCTCTGCCGAAGTGCCGCCCGAGCAGCTCTATACCGAAGGCCCGATGTCGCACGAGTTCCCGCGCACGGTGTCTCGCCTGACCGAGATGCAGTCCAAGGAGTATCTCAGCGAAGAGCGCCGGGTGGTGGACACGTCACTGACTTGATGCCGGCACCGGCCGCTGCTCAAACGAAGTAGCGCTTCAGACGCAGGAAGTGCACTTCGTACAGGTGGTAGGACAACCAGGCGGCCGCGTAGCTGATCAGCATGACCGCCAGCACATGGAGGCTGGCGTTGACGATATGCCCCGCCGTCTGCACGCCCATCTTGGCCAGCAACTTGGCACTGAACAGGTCATGCAAGGGCTTGTGGATGACGTACATCCCGTAGCTGTACTTGCCCACGCTTTGCAGCACCGGATGGCACAGGGCACGGTGCCAGGCAGGTGTGCGTACACCACCGTGGGTCACCTGTGCATCGCGATTGGCACTGGCGTAAAGCCAGGACGCAAACATGATGGCCAGGATGGTGTAGCCCTCTGTGGCCCCCCTGAGCGAGGCACGCGGGAAAGCGTGCGTCCACAAGAAGGACCCCGTCAGCAGCATCAGCAGCGCCAGCGTCAGTTGACGACGGTGCCCTGCGATCCAGCTTCGCCATGTATCCACGCGCCAGCACGTTGCGGCCAGGCCACCCAATGCCAGTGCGTCCATCCGGCAGATCGTCCACTCGTACACGACGTAATGGTGGGCGTCAGCATTGAACAAGGCAATGCGGCACAGCAACGCAACGAGGGCCACCACCATGCACATGACCGCCACCCGCACCGGCGAGCGCAGCGAAAAGACCAGCAAGGGCCACAGCAGATAGAACTGCTCCTCGACCGCCAGGGACCAGAAATGCGGCAAGCTCTTTGGGCCGATGCCCATCGCATCTGTCCAATTGGAGAGGTAAACCCACAGCCATATCTGATAAGGCGCCTGCGCCTTGTACATCTCTGGTTGCGCATCCAGCAAGGGGAGCAGCACGAAGATCAGCACCAGCGTCCCGTAGTACAGCGGAAAGATCCGCAATGCACGCCGGGTGATGAAGCTTCTCAAGCCGTGCGCCTGCCCCACTGAATCGAGCAGGATACCGGTGATCAGGAAGCCACTCAGTACAAAAAACAGCTGGACCCCGACCCAGCCAATGTTGAGCACGAACTGCGCCACCGCTACGGCGCCATGCATCACGGGCAGGTCCAGCAGTTGCGCGTTGTGCGCAATGACCATCAAGATGGCCAGGCCTCGAATGCCATCGAGCGACGGCAGGTGGGAGGGTCGCGTCAACGGGCGCTCCAACGATCAGTTTGAAGCTTCGACGCGCACCAGGGCCAGCGAAAGGTTGTCGCCACCAGCGCGCGCACGGTGGCGCGCCTTGCCGATCAGCATCTCGGCTGCCTCACGCGGCGGCAGGGTGTGCACGATGGCGCCCAGTTCCTTGGGGGTGAAGTAGTGCCACAGGCCATCCGAGCACACCAGCAGGCTGTCGCCAATCTCCAGTTGATGGATGCGGTGGGTGGCCACGGGCGGATCCTGCTGCGTACCCAGGCACCCCGTCAGCAAATTGGCCTGGGGGTGCACATTGGCTTCGTCTTCGGTGATCTGGCCCTCGTCGACCAGGCGCTGCACGAAGGAATGGTCCAGCGTGCGGTGAGCCAGCTCCGGGCCCCGGAAATGGTAGACCCGGGTGTCGCCGGCATGCACGATGTCGGCCGACAGGTCGGGGTTGACGATGAAGGCGCCGATGGTGGAGTGGGGCTCCTCCTCGAAGGCCAGCGCCGTCAGCTTGATCATGAGGTGGGCCTCGTTGACCAGTTGCTCCAGTGTCTGGGCCGATTCGTCCTTGCTGGGGACGTAGCGGTCAAACACCTGGCGGGCCGTCATGATGACCTGGTCGGCCGCCTTGCGCCCGCCGCTTTTGCCCCCCATGCCATCCGCGACAACGGCAAGCAGACACCCCTGCACCCGGGGGTGAGGGATGATTTCCACTTGGTCTTGCTGATACGGCCGGTCTCCCCGATGGATACCTGTAGCGGCCACCAGTCGAAAACTGGACGGTGCATTCATCATGGGAAAACTATAATCGCTAATTAGTAGGATCCGGGGGGTGGCGATGCCCCGGGGCATCCCTTGTTCAAGCGCCTAATCATGGAGCCCTGTGGCATCCAAGATGCAAGAAAACCTGCACTCTCCCCATCGCCAGCTCATCGAGTTGAGGATGGAGCATGCTGATCTGGACAATTTGATTGACCGCGCAGCCGAGCAGACGCCGGTGGACGAGCTGTCCCTGCGCCGCCTCAAGAAGCGCCGCCTGTTGCTGCGGGACCTGATCGCGCGCCTGGAATTGATGCTGGACCCCAAAGAGCCCGCCTGAGCGGATTTCAGGCGGCCAGGGCTTCCAGCAGTTCGGTTTCCAGCGTCAGCTGCAGCTTGTCCTGGCGCAGGGCGTCACCCGTGACCAGGAAGGTGTCTTCCACTCGCTCGCCCAAGGTGCTGACTTTCGCCAGTTGCACATTGACGTGGTGGCGTGCCAGCGTGCGTGCAATGACATACAACAGGCCCGAGCGGTCGCTGGCCGACACGCTCAGCAGCCAACGCTGGGCACGCTCGTCCGGGCGCAGGCTGACCCGGGGCTTGACCGGGAAGGACTTCACACGCCGCGACAGGCGGCCTCGGCTGGGCTCGTGCAAAGGCTTGTCTGAGGCCACCGCTTCGGCCAACTGGTTTTCGACCAGGGCGATGAGGTCGCGGTAATGCACGCCATCAAAGGCCATGTTGTCGGAAGCCAGGATCTGGAAGGTATCCAGCGCATAGCCCGACCTGGAGGTGTGGATGCGCGCGTCCTGGATGCTGAACCCGGCCTTGTCGAAGTAGCCGCAGATGCGTGCGAACAGGTCCGGCCGGTCTGGCGCGTAGACCAGCACCTGCAGGCCTTCGCCCACGGATGAGAGCCGTGCCGCCACAACAGGCTTTTCAGTCTGGACATGGCGCCACAACATGCGGGTGTGCCAGGCGATGTCGGCCGAGTCGTGGCGCGCAAAGTAGCTCATGTCCAGCGTCTTCCACAGCGGCTCTTCGACGCCATTGGGCATGTAGTAGAGCGCCAGGGTGTGGCGGGTCTGCTGCTTGCTGGCCTCGATCTCGGCGTCCATGTGCGGGCGCGCGCCGCCCAGCGCACGCAGCGTGAGCTTGTAGAGATCCTCCAGCAACTTGCCCTTCCAGGCATTCCAGACCTTGGGACTGGTGCCCCGGATGTCGGCCACGGTCAGCAGGTACAGGCCGGTGAGGGTGCGCTCATTGCCCACGCGTTTGGCGAAGGCCTGGATCACGTCAGGGTCGGACAGGTCTTCCTTCTGGGCCACGCGGGACATGGTCAGGTGCTCGGCCACCAGGAACTCGATCAGTTTGGCATCGTCGCCGGTGATGTTGTGGTCGCGGCAGAAGCGCCGGACCTCGGTGCCCCCCAGCACGGAGTGATCACCGCCACGGCCCTTGGCCACATCATGGAAGAGGGCTGCGACGTACAGCAGCCAGGGCTTGTCCCACTCGGCGGCCAGTTGCGTGCAGAAGGGGTACTCGTGCGCGTGCTCCGGGATGAAGTAGCGGCGCACATTGCGCACCACCATCAGGATGTGCTGGTCGACGGTGTAGACGTGGAACAGGTCGTGCTGCATCTGCCCCACGATGCGGCGGAACACCCACAGGTAGCGCCCGAGCACGGAGGTCTGGTTGAGCAGGCGCATGACGCGGGTCTGGCCTTGCGGCTGGCGCAGGATGGCCATGAAGGCTTCGCGGTTGACCGCGTCCTTGCGGAAGGCACCGTCCATCACGTTGCGGGCGTTGTACAGCGCGCGCAAGGTGCGGGCAGACAGGCCCTTGAGCGTGTTGTCCTGCTGCAGGGTCAGGAAGGTCGCCAGGATGGCATGCGGGTCGCGCTGGTAGAGGTCGTCGCTGACCACCTCCAGGAAACCGCCGCGGTCCATGAAGCGCTCGTTGATCGGGCGCATGGGCGCATTTTGCGAACCATGCACGCGCTCCTCGATGTTGAGGATCAGGATCTGATTGAGCTGGGTAACGGCCTTGGCCGCCCAGTAATAGCGCCGCATCAAGGCTTCGCTGGCGCGCAGGGCAGGGGTGTTGCTGTAACCAAAGGACTCGGCCACGGCGGTTTGCAGGTCGAACACCAGGCGGTCTTCACGGCGCCCGGCGATCTGGTGCAAGCGTGTGCGGATCAGCTTGAGCGTGCCTTCGTTGCGTTGCAACTGGCGGGCCTCGAAAGCCGTCAGCAGGCCGTTCTTGGCCAGCTCATGCCAGTTCTTGCCCAGGCGTGCGGCGCGGGCCAGCCACAGCACGACCTGCAGGTCGCGCAGGCCACCGGGGCTTTCCTTGCAGTTGGGCTCCAGCGAGTAGGGCGTGTCCTCGTACTTGGTGTGCCGCTGGCGCATCTCCAGCATCTTGGCTGTCACGAAGGCGGCCACATCCATGTGATCGAAGGTGGAGTGCTGCAGCTCGTCAAAGCGCGCCTTGGAGCCACAGATGAAGCGGGCCTCCAGCAGCGCCGTCTGCACGGTCACGTCGCGTTGGGCTTCCTCGCCGCATTCCTCGACGCTGCGTACGCTGGAGCCAATCTCCAGGCCGATGTCCCAGCAGGCGCTGATGAAGCTCTCAACGCTGGGTGCCAGGCTTTCATCGCCACCAATCGAGGGTGACACCGGCAGCAGCAGGAGCACGTCCACATCGGAGTGAGGGAACAGCTCGCCGCGCCCGTAACCGCCCACGGCCACAAGGGCAGCGCCTTTGGGCAGGGCATGCGCGTCCCAGATCTGGATCAGGGTGCGGTCAACCAGCCGGGCCAGCTGCGTGAGCAGGCGCCCTGCCGTCACGGTGGATGCTCGGCTTTGCTGGAACTGGGTCAGCAGTTCGGTCTTGGCGGTTTTGAACTGCGAGCGCAGCGCGGCGACGTCCAGGGGCATGTTCTTCAAGGCGGTACTGCAAAGACAAAGGCCCTGCCGGGGTGGGACAGGGCCTGCACGGATCAGGTCTTGGTCGACGTGATGAAGTCGGGCGGGGGCGGGCTGCCCGCCGACAGGGTCAGGACCTCGAAGCCGGTTTCGGTCACCAGGATGGTGTGCTCCCACTGGGCTGACAGGGAGCGGTCCTTGGTCACGATGGTCCAGCCGTCACCCAAGGACTTGATGTCCTTCTTGCCGGCGTTGATCATGGGCTCGATGGTGAAGATCATGCCGGGCTTGAGCTCTTCCAGCGTGCCGGGGCGGCCATAGTGCAGCACCTGGGGTTCTTCGTGGAACTTCTGCCCGATTCCGTGGCCGCAGAACTCGCGCACGACCGAGAAACCCTGGTTTTCGGTGAAGGTCTGGATGGCGTGGCCAATGTCGCCCAGGCGGATGCCGGGCTTGACTTTGGCAATACCGCGCCACATGGCTTCGTAGGTGACGGCGCACAGCCGCTTGGCGGCAATGGAGCCGTTGCCCACGATGAACATGCGGCTGGTGTCACCGTGCCAGCCGTTCTTGATAACGGTGATGTCCAGGTTGACGATGTCGCCGTCTTTCAGCTGCTTGTCACTGGGGATGCCGTGGCAAACCTGCTGGTTGATCGAGGTGCAGATGGACTTGGGGTAGGGCTTGTGGCCACCCGGGGCGTAGTTCAACGGGGCGGGCACGCAGCCCTGCTCGTTGACCATGTAGTCGTGACAGAGCTTGTCCAGCTCTTCGGTGGTGACACCGGGTTTGACGAAGGGGGTGATGTAGTCCAGCACCTCGGACGCCAATCGACCGGCCAGACGCATGGCGTCGATGTCGGCGCCTGTTTTGATGGTGATGCTCATGGACGCGAATTATCCGTATTTCGCGAGGGCTATGACGCAGGCAGGGGAATGAGAAAGGCACTGAATTTCAGGCATGAGGGGCCTGGGGCCGGTAAAATGCGCGTTTTTCCTCACGACAGCCCCACCCGCGTGTTTCGCAGGTGTAGCAAAAAGGCCCATCCCGCCGTGACCGAACGCACCCCCCAAGCGATGTCCAACCTGATGCACTTCGAGGGCGGCAACGCCCTGGCTCCCCACCAAGTCCAGGCTCTGCTGCCCAAGCTGCAAGCCATCAACCCCCGCATCAGTGGCGTGCATGCCCGCTTTGTGCACTGGGTGGCCATGGACAAGGCCTTGCCCCAAGGTGAGATGGACAAGCTGGCCGCCCTGCTGACTTATGGCGACGCCTACGACGGCCCCAAAGAAGGTGAGCTGATCGTGGTGGCCCCCCGCGTGGGCACCGTGTCGCCCTGGGCCTCCAAGGCCACCGACATCGCCCACAACTGCGGCCTGGGCATCCGCCGCGTCGAGCGCGTGACCGAGTACCGGATCACGGTCAAGGCTGGCGTGATCGGCGCCCTGATGGGCGGTGCCAAAGGGCTGGCCATTCAGGATTTGAACGCCTGCGCCGCGCTGCTGCACGACCGCATGACGGAAAGCGTGCTGCTGGGCCGCGATGAAGCCCGCCACCTGTTCGACGAGCAGCAAGGCGCCCCCATGGCGCACGTGGACGTGCTGGGGCAGGGCCGCAAGGCGCTGGAAGAAGCCAACGTGACCTTCGGCCTGGCCTTGTCGGATGATGAAATCGATTACCTGGTGAGCGCCTTCACCGGCTTGAAGCGCAACCCGACGGACGTCGAACTGATGATGTTCGCGCAGGCCAACAGCGAGCACTGCCGCCACAAGATCTTCAACGCGCAGTTCACGATCGACGGTCAGCCTCAGGATTTGTCGATGTTCGGCATGATCCGCAACACGGAAAAGCTGAACCCGCAGCACACCGTGGTGGCCTACAGCGACAACGCCTCGGTGATGGAGGGCCACCAGATCGAGCGCTGGATGCCCGCCGGTTACACCAACGCCCCGCAGTACCAGGCCCGCGAAGAGCTGGCCCATGTGCTGATGAAGGTCGAAACCCACAACCACCCGACCGCGATTTCGCCGTTCCCTGGCGCGTCGACCGGTGCTGGCGGCGAGATCCGTGACGAAGGCGCCACGGGCCGTGGCTCGCGCCCCAAGTCGGGCCTGACGGGCTTCTCGGTGTCCAACCTGAACCTGCCCGGCACGAATGAGCCTTGGGAGGCCGTGAAGTTCGGCAAGCCCGAGCACATTGCCAGCGCACTGCAGATCATGATCGAAGGCCCGTTGGGTGGCGCCGCGTTCAACAATGAATTCGGCCGCGCCAACCTGGGCGGCTACTTCCGCGTGTTCGAGCAGACGGTGGGTGAGGGCGCTGGTGCGATGCGCCGCGGTTACCACAAGCCCATCATGATCGCCGGTGGCATTGGCACCATCAGCAGCGAGCAGACCAAGAAGATCCAGTTCGCGGCAGGCACCTTGTTGATCCAGCTGGGTGGCCCCGGCATGCGCATCGGCATGGCCGGCGCGGCGGCCTCGTCGATGGCGGCAGGCACCAACTCCGCCGCGCTGGACTTCGATTCCGTGCAGCGCGGCAACCCCGAAATCGAGCGCCGCGCACAAGAGGTCATCAACCACTGCTGGGGCCTGGGCGCCAACAACCCCATCCTGGCCATCCACGACGTGGGCGCGGGCGGCATCTCCAACGCCTTCCCTGAACTGGTGGACGGCGCAGGCAAGGGCGCGCGTTTCGATCTGAGCAAGGTGCCGCTGGAAGAAACCGGCATGGCCCCCAAAGAGATCTGGTGCAACGAAAGCCAGGAACGCTATGTGATGGCCATCGCGCCTGAATCACTGCCCATCTTCACCGAGATGGCCAACCGCGAGCGTTGCCCCTTTGGTGTGATCGGCGTGGCCACCGAGGCCTGTGAGCTGATCCTTGAAGACACCACCCAGCCTGACGCTGACAAGCCAGTCGACATGCCCATGGACGTGCTGCTGGGCAAGCCGCCCAAGATGCACCGCGACGTCAAGCGTGTGGCATGGGACGGTGGCGAGCTGAACCTGACCGGCGTGGCGCTGGACAAGGTCGCCTTTGATGTGCTGCGTCACCCCACCGTGGCCAGCAAGCGCTTCCTGATCACCATCGGTGACCGCACCGTGGGCGGCCTGAACGCACGTGACCAGATGGTTGGCCCCTGGCAGGTGCCGGTGGCCGACGTGGCCGTGACCCTGGCCGACTTCAAGGGCTTCGCCGGTGAAGCCATGGCCATGGGCGAGCGCACGCCGCTGGCCTCAGTGAACGCGCCGGCTTCTGGCCGCATGGCCGTGGCCGAATCCATCACCAACCTGCTGGCGGCCCCCATCGAGCTGAGCAAGGTCAAGCTGTCGGCCAACTGGATGGCCGCTTGCGGCGAGGCCGGTGAAGACGCCGCCCTGTACGACACGGTCAAGACCGTGGGCATGGAGCTGTGCCCGGCACTGGGCGTGTCCATCCCCGTGGGCAAGGACTCGCTGTCCATGCGCACAAAATGGACCGACAAGGGTGAAGGCAAGTCGGTGACCGCGCCCGTGTCCCTGATCGTCACGGCCTTTGCCTCGATCGACGACGTGCGCCCCACGCTGACGCCGCAACTGATCACCTCCGAGAACGGCCAGACGCTGGACACCAGCCTGATCCTGATCGACCTGGGTGAAGGCAAGAAGCGCATGGCCGGCTCCATGCTGGCCCAGGTGCTGGGCCAGTTCGGCAACGAGGTGCCCGACTGCGACAACCCCGAGATGCTCAAAGCCACCGTGGCCGCCGTGAACGCGCTGCGCACGCAAGGCAAGCTGCTGGCTTATCACGACCGTGGCGACGGCGGCTTGTGGGCCACCGTGTGCGAGATGGCCTTTGCGGGCCACACCGGCGTGAGCATCAATGTGGACATGCTGGTCACCGAAGGCGACGGCATCACCGACAGCCGCGCCGACACCGGTGACTCCAAGAACTGGGCCGGCCAGGTGGGTGAGCGCCGCAACGAGCTGACGCTCAAGGCCTTGTTCAATGAAGAGCTGGGCGTGGTGCTGCAGGTGCGCACGACCGACCGCGACGCCGTGATCCAGACCCTGCGCGAGCATGGCCTGAGCAAGCACAGCCACGTGATCGGCAAGCCCATCCTGACTGGCGCAGCGAAGGACGAAGTGCAGGTCTGGCGTGATGCCAAGCCTGTGTTCAGCGCACCTTTGGCGCAGCTGCACAAGACCTGGGACGACGTGAGCTGGCGCATTGCCCAGCTGCGCGACAACCCGAGCTGTGCAGACAGCGAACACGCCGCCATC
The DNA here is from genome assembly GCF_016195855.1 of Aquabacterium sp. GTDB lineage: Bacteria > Pseudomonadota > Gammaproteobacteria > Burkholderiales > Burkholderiaceae_C > Aquabacterium. The sequence continues at coordinate 416,874 of NZ_JACPYU010000016.1, read as the reverse complement.
GGCCTGCCGAGCGACCCCGGCATGCATGTGCAATTGACGTTCGACCCGCTGGACAACGTCGCCGCGCCCTTCATCAACAAATCGCGCCCCAAGGTGGCGATCCTGCGCGAGCAGGGCGTGAACTCGCATGTGGAGATGTCGTACGCCGTGGCGCAAGGTGGCTTTGACACCTTTGACGTGCACATGAGCGACCTGCAAAGCGGCCGCGCCCGCCTGGACCAGTTCCAGGGCTTCATCGCCTGCGGTGGCTTCAGCTATGGCGACACCCTGGGCGCTGGCGAAGGCTGGGCCCGCTCGATCATGTTCAACCCGAAGCTGGCCGAGCAGTTCGCCGCCTTCTTTGGTCGCCAGGACACCTTCGCGCTGGGCGTGTGCAACGGCTGCCAGATGCTGGCCGCACTCAGCCCCATCATCCCGGGCGCACAGGACTGGCCCAAGTTCACGCACAACCAGAGCACCCGCTTTGAAGCCCGCCTGAGCCTGGTCGAAGTGCTGGAAAGCCCCTCGATCTTCTTCGAAGGCATGGCTGGCAGCCGCATGCCGATCGCCGTGTCGCACGGTGAAGGCTTTGCCAACTTCGCGCAGCGTGGCAACGCGGCCAAGGTGCACAAGGCCATGCGCTTTGTGGACAACACCGGTGCAGCCACCGAGGTCTACCCCTTCAACCCGAACGGCTCGCCTGGCGGCCTGACCAGTGTCACCACGGCTGACGGCCGCTTCACGGCCATGATGCCGCACCCCGAGCGCGTGTTCCGCAACATCCAGATGAGCTGGACCAGCGGCGACAGGAGCGATGCCAGCCCCTGGCTGCGCATGTTCCGCAACGCGCGCAAGTGGGTGGGCTGATCGCCTGCCAGCCAGGCATTGCGCCAACGATCAAGGGGCTCTTCGGAGCCCCTTTTTCATGCCTTCCCACTCAGCCAAAAGGCCGTCGGCAGCCTCAGACGCCAGGAACAGCCCCGCGCGCAAACGTCATCTCCTGGATGAGTTGTGCGTGCTGTGGAAACTTGTCCAGCAGCACGGCGCGGTCATCCAGCGTGAAGTCATCAAAGTCGAACCCGGGCGCCACCGTGCAGCCGATCAGGCTGAAGCTCCCAGCCAGCTCGCAGCGCAAGGCAAACCAACTGCCGCCCGGGATCACCAGGGAGAACCGCTCACCTCTGTCCAGATCGCGCCCCAGCTTGTGGACATGCATGGCGCCCGCCGCATCGATCTCATAGACATGCAAGGGCGAGCCATCGTAGAAGTGCAGCACCTCGTCGGAAGCCAGCAGGTGGAAGGCGCTGAACTCACCGTGGCGCAGCAGGAAGTAAATGGCCGTGCTGGCGTTGCGGTCGCCCTTGTGCGTCGGGCTCAAGGCTGACTGCGGCAGCAGCAAAGGCGCTCGGTAGTGCTCTTTGAAGGCCCCGCCTTCGATGTGCTGCGTCATGCCCAGCTTTGCGATGTAGTAGTCGGCGTTCTTCATTGGCAACCCTGTTCACAGGCGAGGTCATTGGTTGACAGCTTACCTGGGCTTGTCGCGCAACTCGTCGAGCTCGAACCAGAGCTCGCGGCGCGCCAGCGGCGTCGCCACTGGCAGCGACGGGTTTTTCAGCGCAATGACCGTGCGCCCCTGCAACTTGAGCCCATCCAGCAAGGGCACGATGTGCCTCTTGAACAGGCGAGAGAAGCTGCCATCGGCCAAAGCGGCCTCCAGCCCCTTGTTGATGTCCGCGCCAAGATCGGGGCGCTTCTTGCTGACAAAGAAGTAGAAGGCCGCCGGGTAGCGGATCATGACCGACTCGTCCATCACGACGGGCATGCTGTCGTGTGCCTTGAGCTCGTTGCGGATCTCCATGACCGAGCGCGGGAAGTAGTCGATCCGCCTGGATGCCAGTTGCTTGAACAGGCCCTCATACGTCGGGGACACCAGCACCGTCAAGCCATTGGCACGCAAGATGTCGGTGTCCGGCCAGTCATGCATCTGGCCCGAGGAGAACCTGGCCAGTGCAGCCGGGTCCTTGACCTCACTCAAGACACCGGGGCGCTGGGCATGGACCAGGGCCAGCCGCCACCCGATCAGGCCACGGTCAATGGGGAAGCGGATGGGGATGAGCTGCGCCTCACGCTCCGGTGTGGTCATCACCCAGATGACGTCCACCGCCCCGGAATTGGTCGCCAGTTCGGCAATCGCCCGGCTTTGCACCATCACGCTGGTGGATTGCCGAAGCTCGTAAGCCTTGCCCGACTTGGACAAGGCCAGCCGCAAGGCGTCCAGCATGTAGTTCAACTGCGGGTCGTTCTGGGCCTGATGGCGGGGGTAGACCACCACGTCTGCCGCCCATGCCAGCGGGCTGCCAGCAAGCAGCACACACAGAATCAAGCCCATCAGCATCCGCGTCATCACTGCCTCACGGGTGTCAGCCATCGAACCGCACGATAGCGCCATCCGGGCGAAAAAGACAACCGGCGCCCGCCTTCAGGCTCCCCAGGAAAGCGCACAGAGGCAGTCAAGCGAGGAAAACAAGCGCAGACACCGGCAGACGCCCGCAAATGAGTGGGTGAAAAGTGGCGTTTGACGGGGTTCAGAGGCCTTCAGCGGGGGAATACACCACGGCTGACCGCGTTACGGGCAACGGACAATATCCAGGCCAAGCGCGCCGCCCGCCGTGCTACCCGTTTTGCGTCAGTCAACAAGATGTCCCATATCCGTTACGAGGTGACCTTCACCGGCGATGCCGAGACCTACCGCCCCATCTGGCGCAAGAACATGCTGCTGATGCTGCTGACGGCCGGGATCGCCTTGCCCTGGGCCCTGGTGGGCCGGCTGCGCTATTTCTACCAGCACACTTACGTGGCCGGCGCCAACCTGGACTACCACGTCAACCCCTGGAAGATGTTCGCCGGCAACCTGGTGGCCACGGTGATCCTGAACGCCATCTACTACGGCATCTCCCTGACCGGGCCTTATCGCCTGATGGGCGTGGCGGCCATGCAGTTGCTCACCGCCGCCATGCTGCCCATCGGCTTGCACGGTTATCTGGAGTTCCAGCTTCAGCACACGAGCTGGCGCGGGCAGCGCCTGAAGCTGGCGGCCACCCCGGTTGATGCCATCAAGGCCATGGGCTTGCCTACGCTGCTCTACATCGTCGGTGGTGTGACGGCCGTCTGGGCTGTGATCGCGGGCATGGGCGGGCAGCGTGCCTTGTCCTATGTGCTGGGTGGCTTCGCTGCCTTGGCCCTGTGCATCGCGCTGCCCTGGGTGTATGTGCAGTTCAAGCGCTACCAGCATCGGCATGCCGTGCTGGGCAACTGGCCCAATGCGCAGGCGACGGATTTGCCCCGGGGTGAGGCCTGGGGCGTCACCCTGGTCACCGCCTTGCTGGCCTTCCTGGCCCTGCTGGCCATCGTCCTGCCCTTGACCTGGGGCCTGTCCGAGCTGGTCGGGCTGGACTGGTCGGCCGTGGCACGCATGAAGCAGGCCGAGCACAATGCGGAAAGCATCCGGCTGGCGCTGGTGTGGGTGCCAGGCGTGTTGCTGCTCATCGTCGCGATGATGGCGCTGCCTTACCCCTATCTCAGCGTGCAGTTGCAGAACCGTTTGTGGTCGGGCACGGCACACGAGCACATCCGCTTTGAGAGCGCAGTGCCCGTGGCCGCCTTGCTCAAGTTGACCGCACGCAACTGGAGTCTGATCGCCTGCACCCTGGGCTGGTATTACCCCAAGGCGGCCATCACCGAGGCCAGGTTGCGCATGCAGTCGGTCTCGGTCTGGATCAAGCCGGAGGTGCTGATCGAGAACCCAAGCGAGCCTCAACCAGCACCCGGCGGCGCCTCACCTGATCAGCAAGGCACCCAGCTGCAGGCCCGCCATGTGGGGCTCGTGATGCCAGGCCCGACGGAGCCCACGCCCCAGAGGTGATCTCCTGATGAAGCCACCAAATCGCCTTCATTAGAAAAGGCGGTTTATTCGTTTTCGCCGACAGGCTCGGTGGCGCCGGTACCGAAGAAGCCCCGGCCTTGCGCAAAGTAGATCTGGATGGGTTTTTCGTTGCGAAGGATGTCGAGCACGCTCTGAAACATCGTGCTGGGCAGGTGCATGGTGATGACGCCGTTGTTGTAGGCATCGTTTTCAAACACCATGCCGGGGTCGTTGAAGCGGACGTAGGCAATGGCGTTGCCCGCGGTGCCGTATAAGGCGATCTGCGAGCGGTTGGTCTGGTAGCCCTCCGGCCCACCGTAGACGAGCACGTGGTATTTGGTGACTTCGGCCATCATCCTTCTCCAAACTGGTTTCATGAACAGTCACAGGATACGCGCCACCGTTGGCTCGGCCATCCCTAGATTAACGCACCTGGGCGACACCCCAGTAGTGGTACGACACGAACCTGGGGCCAGGCAGATAGCGCGATTGCACCTCGGACTGGAAGCCTGCGTCGCGCAAGAGCAAGGGCACGTCGCGGTCGAGCATGCAGCCACCCGCCAGCTTGCGCCAGTAAGGCTGCAGGCGCGTCTGCCACTTGCTGACATTGGCGTCCGGGGCCCGGCCGTGCTCAGAGAACAGCAATTTGCCGCCGGGCTTGAGCACGCGCCGCATCTCGGCCAACGCCGCGGCCGGATCAGGGATGGTGCACAAGGTGTAGGTGCAGACCACAGTGTCGAAGCTGGCGTCATCGACAGGCAAGCGCTCGGCTGACAAGCCGATCAGATCGACGTCCAGGCCTGCTTGTGCAATGCGTTTTTGCGCCAGGCTGTGCATGCGCAAGGCCGGGTCGACGCCCGTCACGCGGGTGACGCGCGTCTTGTCGTAGAAGGGGATGTTCAGGCCGGTGCCGATGCCGACTTCCAGCACCTGGCCTTGCGCCAACGGGACAACCTTCTCGCGCTGCCTGGCCACGGGCCGGATGCCGCAAGCCATGTCGATCAGATAGGGCAGCACATGCCGGTCGTACCAACTTTCGTCGCTCATGGTGTGATGACTGGGGTTGACTTCAAAAGGGGCAGCAAGGCTTGCGCCAGGACGGGTGCCATGTCGATGGCATTGCTCTCGTGGGCGATACAGTCCGTGCTCCAGACATGCGCCACGCCAGCGGATTGGATCACGGCCAGCGCATCGCCCGCAAACAAGGCGTGGGTGACCGCCACGTCCACCGACGCCGCACCCGCATCGTGCAGCAGACGTGCGGCCACGGCGAGCGTGCGCCCGGAGCTGGCGACGTCGTCGAGCAGCACCACGGCGCGCTCCTTGACGCTCACCGCGGGCAGGGTGATCTCGACGTCCTTGTCGCCATGGCGCTGCTTGGTGCAAACGCCGTAGTCAAAGGCATGCACCCGCGCGGCCGCCTCGATCCATTGCGCAGACTCGGCATCGGGGCCGATGAGCAGGGGCTTGTCGTGATGCCGCGCAATCAGCTGCGCCAGCATGGGTGCGCCTGACAGGCTGATGGCATGGGGCAGGGCAATGGCTTCGTCCAGCGTGCGGATGCGGTGCAGGTGCGGGTCCACCGTGATCACGGCATCAAACAGGTCGGCCAGGAAGCGGCCCACCACCTTCTGGCTGACGATCTCACCCGGGTGAAACGCCATGTCCTGGCGCATATAGGCCAGGTAAGGCGCCACCAGGGTGATGTGGCGGGCGCCCAGCTCACGGGCCTGCCGCGCCACCAGCATCAGCTCGATCAGCTTGTCATTGGGCCGGTCCAGGCTGCGGTAGATCACCAGCTGCGCAGGCAGTTGGCCGTTCGCGTCCACCGGAAGGCGCAGGCGCAACTCCTCGTCAGGGAAGCGGTGCGCCTCGATGCAGGCCGCAGGGATGCCGCTGGCCTGAGCCAGACGCTGCGCCGCGGCGCGCTCGTCTTCAAAATGGAGCAACAAGGCGGACATGGTTCAGAACTCCACGTACAGCGGGGGCATGTCTTCTGCGCGGCCCAGGGTGAAGCCCGTGCTGCGCTCACTGGCCTGGCGGGCAAACGCCAGATCAGCCGGGAAGGCCGCGTACACGCGGTAGAGCGGCTCACCGGCCTTGACGGCCTCGCCCATCTTGTGCAGCAAGTCCACGCCGGAGCCTTGCACCTTGGGGGCGCCAGCCAGGCGCGCGATGCGGGCCAGCTGCAGGTTGTCGATGCTGGTGACCACGGCATCACGGTCGGCCAGCACATCGAAGCTCAAGGAGGCCAGCTCGGGGTGATCGGGGTCGAAAGGCTTGGCCCCTTGTGCCTCGATGATGGCCATCATCTTCTTCAAGGCGCGGCCCGAATCGAGGATGTCGCGGGCAATGGCAAAGCCGTCACCACCGCGCACATCGGGGTCGAACTCCAGCATGCGGCCGGCCAGACGCAAGGACTTCTGACGCAGGTCGGCTGGTGCGCGCGGGTCATTGCGCAGCACGCGCATCACGTCGCGGGCCTCCAGCACAGGGCCGATGCCGTTGCCCACCGGTTGCCGGCCATCGGTGATGACCACATCCAGCGTCAGGCCCAGGCGGTTGGCCACGAACTCGAACAGCTTGCGCAGGCGCTGCGCCTCGGGCATGGCACGCACCTTGGCGGTCGGCCCCACAGGGATGTCCAGCAGCAGGTGGGTCGAGCCCGCCGCGATTTTCTTGGACAGGATGGACGCCACCATCTGCCCCGGTGAGTCAATGGACAAGGGGCGCTCCACGGCGATCAGCACGTCATCGGCGGGCGACAGGTCGCTCGTGCCGCCCCAGGCCAGGCAGGCGCGGTGCTCGCGCACGATGTCCCACAACTTGTCGAACGGTGGCTCGACATTGGCCAGCACCTCCATGGTGTCCGCCGTGCCTGCTGGCGAGGTGATGGCACGCGAGGAGGTCTTGGGGCACAGCATGCCGTGGGCGGCCACGATGGGCACCACCAGCATGGAGGTGCGGTTGCCGGGGATGCCGCCAATGCAGTGCTTGTCCACCACCGGGTGCTCGCGCCAGTCCAGCTTGCGGCCGACCGAGGCCATCGCGTCCGTCAGGTAGTAGACCTCTTCGCGGTCCAGCTCGCCCTGGTTGGACGCGACCACGAAAGCCGTCAGCTCGATCTTGGAGTAGCGGTGCTCTGCGATGTCCCGCACGATGGCGCGGAAGTCATCGCCACTGAGGCGCTCGCCCGCGATCTTGCGGTGCAGGGCGGGGATGGAGGAGGGAGGCTCAGCCTGGTTGATGAAAGCCGGGTGGCCGTTTTCGACGCCCAGTTGCGTGAAGGCGTCCTCCGAGACACCCAGTTCGTCCACCCCCACGATGCAGGTGTCGTCCACCACATTGAGGCTGGCCAGAATGCGCCTGCCATTGGCGCGGATCTCCAGCTTGGACAGGGCCTGAAAGCCCTCGGCGCGGTAGATGGCGCAGTCGCGATGCAGGTAGGCGACGTTTTCGCGGTAGGTGTCGATGGCGACCCGCTTGAGCTTGAGCTGCGGCGCGACGGCGTCCGACGGTGAGGCGTTTTCTGTGGCCATGGAGCGTACGGTTGTTTGTCTCAATCGTACTCCCGCCACCGGCGAAAGATCAGGCCGGGATCAGCTTGACCGTGAAACCCTCACCGGTCTCCAGGACCTTGAGCAGGCGGTCGATATTGGGGTGCTTGCCGGGGTTGGCGCGTGAGTCGACCGTGTGCTCGGCGTAGATCTCCAGGCCTTCCTGCGCGGCGAGGCCGTTGATGCCACCGTGCTTGGCGGCCAGGGCCGCGTACACGGCGAGCGAACCGGCCTGGCCGGGCTTGTTCTCGATGGTGGCGGCCACCTGGCCGGCGGCGTCCATCAGTTGCAGGGCGGCCAGATGGGCCACGGGCGGGAGTTGTTTGAGGTTGTCGGCGAAGGCCATGAGAGCTCCTTGGGGCAGGGGCGCTATTTTGCCGCAGGCCAAGCCACTGGCGGGCGCAAACTCAGGCTGGCTGCGTCAAGGGCAAGGATCGGTTCCGCTGCGCCATGACCTCAGCCCAATCCAGGATTGCCAGCTGGCCATCGGGGTGCTCGACCAAGGCCGTGAGGCTTTCTACCCAGTCACCGTCATTGCAGTACAGGATGCCGTCGATGTCCCGCATCTCGGCGTGGTGGATGTGGCCGCACACCAGCCCCTCCACACCGCGCTTGCGCGCTTCACGAGCCAATGCCTGCTCGAAGTCACCCACATAGCTCACGGCCCGTTTGACCTTGAGCTTGAGGTATTTGGACAGCGACCAGTAGGGCAACCCCACGCGGGCTCGCCATGAATTGAGGTGGCGATTGAGCTTGAGAGTGAACTCGTACAGCGAGTCGCCCAGCAAGGCCAGCCAGCGGGCGCACTGGATCACGCCGTCGTACAGGTCGCCGTGCGTGACCCACAGTTTGCGGCCGTCTGCCGTGGTGTGGATCCATTCTTCGGCCACTTCGACACCGCCGAAGGAATGCTCCAGGAACTTGCGCGCGAACTCGTCGTGGTTACCGGGGATGAAGATCACCCGCGTGCCTTTGCGGGCCTTGCGCAAGAGCTTTTGAACGACGTCGTTGTGCGCTTGAGGCCAGTACCAGTTGCGGCGCAACTGCCAGCCGTCGATGATGTCGCCCACGAGATAGAGCGTGTCGCACTCGACGTGTTTGAGGAAGTCCAGCAAGGCGTGGGCCTGGCAACCGGGCGTGCCCAGGTGCACATCCGAAATCCACACGGCCCGCACCTGGTGGCTGGGCGCCTTCTCCTCATCCTGAGAGGGCGCCGCGCCCCGCCCCAGGCCGGCCAGTTGGCCAGCAGGCGATGTCAAGGCTCTCAGCAAGGGGGCGTTGATCCAGGGCCGCATGTGCCCATGGTGGGCAAGGCGTGTGACAACCTCGCGACGACACGGTGACGATTTGATTCACCACAAGCCTGCGCAGGCCCTGCCTTGGATTCCAGGTGCAATCGGAGTACGCTGACAGCCTCAATTGCCAATGGAGGAACCGACATGTCCCACTACCACGCTGTTGTCTGGGTGGACCACGCCCAAGCCCGCGTCATGCACGTCAGCCCGGACGATGTCGAGAAGGCCGTCGTCAAGCCTGATCACCCCCACAAGCACCTGCACCACAAGCGGGGCACGATCGAAAACGGGGATGTCGGCACCGGGCGTTCGCCGGAAGACCAGCACTATTACCACGCGATCATTGAGGCCCTGGCCGGTGCGCAGGAGATCCTGATCGTGGGCCCCGGGCAAGCCAAACTGGCGCTGCTCAAGCATGCCCACGCACACGACCCCAAGGTGGCCGAGAAGATCGTGGGCATCGAAACCGTGGACCACCCGACCGACGGCCAATTGGTGGCCTACACCCGCAAGTACTTTGTGGCCAAGGACCGGATGCTCTGAGGCTGGATGCGCCGAGGCGTCGGGGCCGATGCCCGTCAGGCGCTCGGCCTGGCCTTGTAGAACTGAATCGGCGCCGCCGGTACCTGGTTGAGCACCGACTTCTTGATCTTGCCCACCACATGCATCTCGCAGGGTTTGCAGTCAAAGCGCAGCGTGAGCTTTTCCTTGCCATTGACCAGCTGCAGTGGCTCGGCCTTGACCTGGCCTTGCACGCCCGTCACGCCCTTGGCCTGCTTGGGGCACAGGCTCAGCGAGAAGCGCACGCAGTGCTTGGTGATCATCAGGCTGACTTCACCGTGTTCCTCGTGGCTCTCGTACGCAGCCTCGATCACCTTGACGCCGTGCTTGGCGTAAAAGTCCCGCGCCTTGTGGTTGAACACATTGGCCAGGTAGCTGAGCGTGTCTTCGGGATAAGGCACGGGGGGATCCACGGCCGGCGTGCGTTGCGGGCGGATGTAAGCCTGTGCACGCGCGGCTTCGAGCGCAGCGATGGCATCCCGGCGCAGTGCATTGACGGCTGAGGCCGGCACGAACCAGGGCTGCGCCGTGGCCAAAGTCACGTCATGGGCCGAGAAAATGGTGGTGCCCAGTTTGCCCAGGTTGTCGCGCAGGCTGGCTTGCGCCTTGTCTGCATCTTGCGGCGCCTGTTTGTCGCAGGCCACGCTGGCCTCACCCACGTTGCCGTTTTCATCGGTCACGGTCAGGTGCAGGCCATCGGGTGTGTCGCTCAGGCTCATCCACACGCCAATGCGGCGCTCGGCAGACTTTTTGGCCAGTGCGTTTTCCCAGGAGCGGTCGCCATTGCGGTTCACGGCCACGCCGGGCTTGAGGTCCTTGAGCGCAGCCATGTCCTCATTCGGGTACACACGCCACAGCCGCTGCGACTTGCCCACCGGCTCGGCCACATTGATCTTCATGCCGATGATGTCGCGCGTCAGCGTCTGGTAGTTGATGCCATCGCCATTGCTCATGCCCACGGCCTGCTGCTCGGCATTCAGCGCGATATCGAACCACTTGTCGCCTACCTTGGCCACCTCGCCCAGCGGCAGGCCCAAGAACTTGGGCGACTCGAAGGCGCCGATGTCTTCCTTGCGCCCATTGACGAAGTAGTCCGTGCTGCCACGGTTGAAGTTGCGATCGGGATCAGGCTGGAAATAGAAGGTGCACTCGCCCGAGGCGGCCGGCTGCAACTCGGAGCGGGCCTCCAGGATCTCGTCGAGCAGCATGCGGTAATGGGCCGTGATGTTCTTGACATAGCCCATGTCCTTGTAGCGGCCCTCGATCTTGAAGGAGCTCACACCCGCGTCGATCAGGGCATTGAGGTTGGCGCTCTGGTCGTTGTCCTTCATCGACAGCACGTGCTGCTCGAAGGCCACGACCTGGCCGGCGCCGTCCATCACGTTGTAGGGCAGGCGGCAGGCTTGCGAGCAGTCACCGCGGTTGGCACTGCGGCCCGTGTGCGCATGGCTGATGAAGCACTGACCGCTGTAGGCCACGCACAGCGCGCCGTGGATGAAGAACTCGATGGCGCAATGCGTGTTGGCCGAGATGTCCTGGATCTGCTTGAGCGTGAGCTCGCGCGCCAGCACGATCTGGCTGAAGCCGGCGTCCTGCAGGAACCTGGCTTTTTCAACCGTGCGGATGTCGGTCTGGGTGCTGGCGTGCAACTGGATGGGCGGCAGGTCCAGCTCCAGGAGGCCCATGTCCTGCACGATGAGGGCATCCACACCAGCGTCATACAGCTGCCAGATCAGCTTGCGTGCGGGCTCCAGCTCGTCGTCGCGCAAGATGGTGTTGAGCGTGGTGAAAATCTTGCTGTTGTAGCGGTGTGCGTGCTGCACCAGCCGGGCGATGTCGGACACCTCGTTGCTGGCGTTGCTGCGCGCACCGAACGAGGGGCCGCCGATGTAGACCGCGTCCGCCCCATGGTTGACGGCCTCGATACCGATCTCGACGGTACGGGCAGGGGCAAGCAGTTCAATTTCGTGGCGGGCGAGGGACATGGGGCGACGGTCGAAAGCGCAAACCGCCGATACTATCGCCATGCGCTCCGGAAAAGGCAAAACCCCACGGATAACACCCCAAGTAGACGCCCAAAATGACCGGGGTGGCCGCCAGGGTGAGGCCCCAGGCAAGGGGCTTCGCCCGCGCTATGACCGCCTCGACGCCTTGCGCGGCTTCGCGCTGATCTGGATGGCGCTTTTCCACTTCAGCTTCGACCTCAGCAATTTCCGCCTGCTGGACGCCAACTTCTACACCGATGCGCTGTGGACCAACCAGCGCACCTGCATCCTGTCTCTTTTCCTGCTGTGCGCCGGGGCTGGCCAGGCCGTGGCCACCAACCAGGGCCAGAGCTGGGCGCGGTTCTGGCGCCGCTGGGCCCAGATCGTGGCTTGCGCCGCCCTGGTCAGCCTGGGCAGCAGGTTCATGTTCCCCAACAGCTTCATCTACTTTGGCGTGCTGCACGGCATGGCGGTGATGCTGATCATCGCGCGGCTCATGGCGCCGCTGGGTAGCTGGCTGTGGCCATTGGGCCTGCTTGCCGTGGCCCTGCCTCAACTGGTATCCCACCCCTTCTTTGACAGCCGCCTGACCAACTGGGTGGGTCTGGTCACGCACAAGCCCATCACCGAAGACTACGTGCCCTTGCTGCCCTGGATCGGCGTGATGTGGTGGGGCTTGGCCGGCACGCAATGGCTGCTGCGCCATCGTGCACATTGGCTGGCCTGGGCCGGCGCCCCGGTGGCAGGGAAGGCCGCTGTTTCAGGCGACAATGCCGGCCTGGCGCGCGTGCCCCTGGCGATCAGGCAAAGCCTGTCCACGCTGGGCTGCTGGAGCCTGACTTTTTACATGGTGCATCAGCCCGTGCTGATCGGCGGGCTGCAGGCGTGGATGATGCTGACCGGCCGCGCCACACCATGACGCCGCCTGAACTCATCCCTTTGCCGCCCCTTTGACCCGATCTTCGACCTGATTGAAACCGACCGCCATGACCCAAGACGAACTCAAGACCCTGGTGGGCCGCGCCGCCCTCGACTATGTGCAAGCTGGCAGCATCGTCGGTGTGGGCACCGGCTCAACGGTCGACAAGTTCATTGATGCCCTGGGCGAGGCCTTGAAAGCCGATCCGGCCCGCGTGGCCGGCGCCGTGTCCAGCTCCGTTCGCAGCACGGAGCGCCTGCAAGCGCTGGGCATCAAGGTGCTGCCCTCTGAATCGGTGACGGCACTGGGCGTGTACATCGACGGCGCCGACGAGATCGACCACCAGGGCAACATGATCAAGGGCGGCGGTGCGGCCCTGACCCGTGAAAAGATCGTGGCCGATCTGGCCGAGAAGTTCGTCTGCATCGCCGACGAATCCAAGCTGGTGGACGTGCTGGGCAAGTTCCCGCTGCCCGTCGAGGTGATCCCCATGGCCGCAGCCCAGGTGATCCGTGCGTTTGCCAAACTGGGCGGCACGGGCAAGGTGCGCGAAGGCGTGACCACCGACAACGGCAATGTCATCGTCGACGTGACCGGCCTGCGCATCACCCAGCCTGCGGCATTCGAGTCGGACATCAACCAGTGGCCCGGTGTGGTCACCGTGGGTGTGTTCGCCCGCAACAAGGCATCGGTCTGCCTGCTGGGCACCTCGCAAGGTGTCAAGACGCTGAGCTTCTGAATCAGCGCCAGCCAGGCTGGCCGTGCTCAGGTGGCGACTGAGTTGGCCAGATAAGCCCGCACGCCCAGCGCCGCGGCCTTGCCCGAAGCCATGCTGGCAGTCAGCAGATAGCCGCCGGTGGGCGCTTCCCAGTCCAGCATTTCACCGCAGCAGAACAAGCCAGGCCGGGCCTTGAGCATGCCCTTGGCATCCAGCGATTCAAAGGTGACGCCACCCGCCGTGCTGATGGCCTCGTCCACAGGGCGAGGGCGCGCCAGCGTGATCGGCAAGGCCTTGAGCTTGCCCGCCAGCGCCTGGGCATCGTTCAATTCGGCAGGCGTCAGGCACTCATGCAGCAAGGCCATCTTGATGCCCTGGATGCCAAGCCGGCTCTTGAGGTGGGTGGACAGGCTGCGCGGGCCACGTGGCCTGGCGGTTTCGGCCTGCACCTGCGCCAGGGTGTGCGAGGGCAGGAGATCCAGGTAAACGATGGCCTGGCCGCTGCGGTCGATCTCGTCGCGGATGCGGGCCGAGAATGCGTAGATCAGGCTGCCCTCCAAGCCCGTGTCGGTCAACACGAACTCGCCTTGCTGGCGGATGAGTTGGCCGTCTTCGCCTGGCAACGCCAGGGCCACCGGCTTGATGGGTTGCCCGGCAAAACGCTGGCGCAGGTGATCGCTCCAGCCGGCCCTATCCGGGCCTGTGGGCAGCACGTCAAAACCGCAGTTGGCTGGGCGAAGCGGGGCCACCGACGCGCCGGCGTCAAGGAGCCAGGGCACCCAGGCCCCATCAGAGCCCAATCGGGCCCAGCTGGCACCGCCGAGCGCCAACACGGTGGCGTGGGCCTGGTGGCACACCTCGCCATGGGGCGCACTGAAGCGCAATTGGCCTGCATCGGTCCAGCCCAGCCAGCGGTGACGCATGTGAAAGCGCACGCCTGCCTGACGCAAACGGTGCAACCACGCGCGCAGCAGCGGGGCGGCCTTCATGTCGGTCGGAAAGACGCGGCCCGATGTGCCCACAAAGGTCTCGATTCCCAGGCCTTGCGCCCAGGCGCGCAAATCGTCAGGGGTGAACTGTTCGATCAGCGGCGCCAGCTCAGCCTGTCGGCTGCCGAAGCGGGTCATGAAGGTGGCCAGGGGCTCGGAGTGCGTGAGGTTCAGCCCACCACGCCCGGCCAGCAGGAACTTGCGTCCCACGGAGGGCATGGCGTCAAACAGGTCGACGCTCACACCTTGCTGAGACAGCACCTCGGCGGCCATCAGGCCAGCCGGCCCACCACCCACGATGGCCACGCAGGGCTTGGTTGACGCGCACGCGGGCGTCTTGTTTTGCAGGGAATCAGTCAAAGTCAGAAGCGGATACCGGCGGGCGAAGAACCTGCGGGTGGTGCGGAAGAGTCGGCCGGAGCCGGGGTGGCATTGCGGCCGGGTGCAGGCGCCGAGGGCTTGCTCTCAGCTGGCGGGGCCAGTGGGGCAGGCTCGGGCCAGCGGTAGTTCAGTGGCAGCGCCGATTTGGCGGGATAGCCTGCGGCATCGAGGTAGCTCGTCCAGTCACCCTGGCTGTAGCCCAGCAACTGCTTCTGGCCGATGCGAACCGAAGGCAGTTGATCCGTGGCCTCCTGCTTGGTATAGGCCTTGACATCGTCTGCGGTGCTGATGGTCTTCTCGACAAAAGGCACACCACGCTCTTTCAGCAATTGGCGGCCTGCGTCGCATGACGGGCACTTGGGGCCCGTGAACAGGCTGACTGGATAGCGACCCACTACCCGCTGCAACTCGTAAGGCAAGCCTTCCGTGGACGCCGTGGCGCCGTTGGCGCGAATGGCTTGTGCCGGGCGGTCGCTGGGCGGGCGATCGGTGTAGGTGATGCGGCCATCAGGACCCACCACCTTGTACAGCGCCCATGCGGACGAGCCAGACAGCAAGGCCAGAACAGCCAACAACGACGACAGTACAGCGCGATGCATATTCTTCAAATCCTGTTGATCAGCTCATGCCCTGGTGGCGCAACAAGGCGTCGATCCGAGGCTCGCGGCCACGGAAGGCCTTGAAGTTCTCCATGGCCGTCCGGCTGCCACCAGCCTCCAGGATGGCCTCGGTAACGGCGGCCAACCTCGGGGTTGAGCACACCGGTCGCAGGCGTGGCAGCCTCTTCAAAAGCGGCATAAGCATCGGCGGAGAGTACCTCAGCCCACTTGTAGCTGTAGTACCCCGCAGCGTATCCACCTGAAAAGATGTGTGAGAAGCTGTGCTGGAAACGGTTGAATGCCGGCGGGATGTTGACCGCCACTTCCTGGCGCACTTCGTCAATGACCGACTGCACATTGGCTTCGCGGCCCGGCTCGGCGTGCAGGCGCATGTCGAACAGCGAGAACTCGATCTGGCGCAGGGTCTGCATGCCGCTCTGGAAGTTCTTGGCGGCGGTCATCTTGTCGAACAGGGCGCGCGGCAGATGGGCGCCGGTGTCCACATGGCTGGTGAGCTTCTGAACCACGTCCCATTCCCAGCAGAAGTTCTCCATGAACTGGCTGGGCAACTCAACCGCATCCCACTCGACACCGCTGATGCCGGACACGCCCAGGTCCTCGACCTTGGTCAGCATGTGGTGCAGACCGTGGCCAAACTCGTGGAAGAGGGTGGTGACATCGTCGTGCGTCAGCAGGGCAGGCTTGTCACCCACGCCCTTGGCAAAGTTGCACACCAGGTGGGCCACCGGGGTCTGGGTGGCACCGTTGTCGGGGCGCTTCCAGCGACCACGGACGTCGTCCATCCAGGCGCCTGGGCGCTTGCCGGTGCGGGCGTAGGGGTCGAGGTAGAACTGCCCAACCAGCTGGCCGACGCGCTCGATGCGGAAGAAACGCACCGACTCGTGCCACACGGGTGCCGTGTCAGGCTGGATCTTCACATCGAACAGCGATTCGATCAGCCCGAACAGGCCCTTGAGCACGGTGGGCTCGGTGAAGTATTGCTTGACCTCCTGGTCGCTGAAGGCGTAGCGGGCTTCCTTGAGTTTTTCGCTCACATAGGCCACATCCCAAGCTTGCAGGTCGTCGAGGCCGCATTCGGTTTTGGCGAACTCGCGCAGCTCGGCCATGTCCTTCTCGGCGAAGGGGCGGGCGCGCTTGGCCAGGTCACGCAGGAAGTCCATGACCTGCTGCGGGCTGTTGGCCATCTTGGGCACCAGCGAGACCTCGGCAAAGGTCTTGTAGCCCAGCAGTTGCGCCTCTTCCTGGCGCAGGGCCACGATCTCGGTCATCAGGGGTGTGTTGTCGCGCTCGGACGGGCCGAACTCGCTGGCGCGTGTGCTGTAGGCACGGTACATGGTTTCACGCAGCTGGCGATTGTTCGCGTACTGCATGATGGGCAGGTAGACCGGCATGTGCAGGGTCAGCTTGTGACCCTCTTTGGACTCGCCTTCGGCCATCGCCTTGGTGGCCTGGATGATGTCTTCGGGTACGCCGGCCAGCTCGTCTTCGCGCACATAGTGGGCGTAGGCGTCGGTGGCGTCCATCACGTGCTCGGAGAAGGCTTGCGAGCGTGCCGCCTGCAACTCCTGGATCTCGGCAAAGCGCACCTTGGCCTGGCCTTGCAGTTCAGCACCACCCAGCACAAAGGCGCGCAAGGCGTTGTCGAGCGCGCGCTGGCGGGCGGGGCTCAAACGCAACTCGGGGTCAATCGTCTTTTGCGCGGCGTTGAGGGCCTTGTACTTGGCATACAGGCGCTCGTCGGCGCCCAGGCGCGTGTAGAACTCGGTGATGCGCGGCAGGTTGTCGTTGAAGGCGGCGCGCAACTCGGCCGTGTCAGCCACGGCGTTGAGGTGGCCCACGGCGCCCCAGGCACGGCCCAGGCGCTCGGTGCTTACGTCCAGCAGCAGGGACAAGGCATCGTAGTCAGCCGGGACATCGGGGCCCACCACCTTGGCCAGCGCGGCTTCGGCGTCCGCCAACAGGGTGTCCAGTGCAGGGGTGACATGCTCGGGCTTGATCTGGTCAAACTGGGGCAGGCCGGTGGTGTCTAGCAATGGGTTGGTGCTCATGGTGTCCTGTTGGCAATGACGGTGCGTGTGAACCTCAGATACTCAGCTCAGAGTGGGCCTCAACCGCGGGCGGCCGCAACGCGCTCGGCTGCTTCCATGGTGTTGACCAGCAACATGGTAATCGTCATCGGGCCCACACCGCCGGGTACAGGGGTAATCCAGCCGGCCACTTCCTTGACGCCAGCGAAATCCACGTCACCGCAGAGCTTGCCTTCGTCGTCGCGGTTCATGCCCACGTCGATCACCACGGCGCCAGGCTTGACCATGTCCGCCGTCAGCACATTGCGCTTGCCCACGGCGGCCACGATCACGTCGGCCTGGCGAGTATGGAAGGCCAGATCGGCCGTGCCGCTGTGGCAGACGGTGACGGTGGCATTGGCCTGCAACAGCATCATGGCCATGGGCTTGCCGACGATATTGGAGCGGCCGATCACCACGGCATGCTTGCCCTTGAGGTTGGCCATGCCGATGGATTCGAGCATCTTCATGCAACCGTAGGGCGTGCAGGCCTTGAAGCCAGGTTCGCCCACCATCAGGGCACCGGCGCTGGCCACGTGGAAGCCGTCCACATCCTTGACGGGGGAGATGGACTCGATGACCTTGTGGTCGTCGATGTGCTTGGGCAGGGGCAGTTGCACCAGGATGCCGTGGATGGCGGGGTCGTTGTTGAGCGCGTCGACGCGCGCCAGCAAGTCAGCCTCGCTCATGTCGGCAGGGTACTTTTCCAGCACGGAGTTCAGGCCGGCGTCTTCACAGGCCTTGACCTTGTTGCGCACATAGACCTGGCTGGCAGGGTTGTCGCCTACCAGGATCACGGCCAGACCGGGCTTGATGCCTTGGGCGGTCAGCTTGGCGGCGCGGGTGGCAACTTCGCCGCGCAGTTGTTTGGACAGGGCGTTGCCGTCGATGAGTTGGGCTGTCATGGGCTGCTCCGGGGGGAAAGCGTTGGTAGCGAGTGAATACGGAAAATTCAATAGAAAAAGGCCGCCACGGTGGGGTGAGGCGGCCTTAATAAGGTCCGGTGGATGCACCTGAGTGAGCGGCCAGGCCGCCCACAAGGGGACATCACTTGGTCTGAGCAGCACCGGGCGCGTTGGCACCCAGGGCGATCTTGAGCAGGTCGGCCACGGTGTTGGCGTTGAGCTTTTCCATCACGTTGGCGCGGTGAGCTTCCACCGTCTTGATGCTGATGCCCAGGTCGTCGGCAATCTGCTTGTTCAGGCGGCCGGCGACGATGCGCTCCAGCACCTGGGCCTCACGCGTGGTCAGGCGCGACAGCAGGGCCTCGCGGCTGGCGGCTTCCTGGGACTGCGAGAAGGCGGCGCGGGCCTGGTCCAGCATGCGCTCGACCAGTGCCACCAGGGCGTCTTCCTTGAAGGGCTTCTCGATGAAGTCCATCGCGCCCTTTTTCATGGTGTTCACGGCCATGGGCACGTCGCCGTGGCCGGTGATGAACACGATGGGCAGGGGCGACTTGCGCTCCAGCAGCTTGTCCTGCAACTCCAGACCGCTCATGCCATCCATGCGGATGTCGGCGATCAGGCAAGCGACTTCACGGGGGTCGAAACGGGCCAGGAACGATTCAGCGGAATCGAAGCAACGGACGCGGTAGTCCTTGCCTTCCAGCAGCCACTGCAACGAGTCGCGAACGGCCTCGTCGTCATCAACCACATACACAGTGCCTTTTTTTGGGATCAAGCTCATGGGTTATCGGCAAGTAAGTCGTTGGAAGGGGGGGTGACGGTATCTGCGAAATCCGTGGCACTCCCACTGTCGATCGGCAGGGTGAACGTGAAACGACACCCTACCACCATGTCCTCATTGTAGATGTTCTCGGCCTTGATGCGACCATGATGTGACTCAATGATGGATCTGCACAGACTAAGGCCTATCCCCAGGCCCTCCGCCTTGGTGGAATGGAAGGCCTCGAAAAGCCGGGCCAGGATCTCTTCCTTCATGCCCGGGCCGCCGTCGCTGACCGAGAACTCGACGACCGGGCCTTGTTCTTCGGTTTTGCGCTGCTGCACGCGCAGGTCGATGATGCGGCGCGACTGTGGCATCTGTGCCGAATCGATGGCCTCGGCGGCGTTTTTCAGCAGGTTGAGCAGCACCTGCTCGATCAGGATCGGGTCCGCCATGATGACGGGCAGGCGGTTGGCGACCGTGGTGTTGAGCGTCACGCGGCGGCGTTTCATCTCGAACACGGCCAGCTCCAGCACGGCGTCGGTGATGTCGCGCACCTTGGCAGGCTGGCGCTGCGGCTCGCTGCGCTTCACGAACTGGCGGATGCGGTGGATGATCTGGCCGGCCCGTTGCGCCTGGCGGGAGGTTTTCTCCAGGGCGCCGACCAGTTGCTCGGTGTCGATGCTGCCGGACTGCACCCGGCTGATCATGCCGCTGCAGTAGTTGGAGATGGCCGCCAGAGGCTGGTTGAGCTCGTGCGCCACGGTCGAGGCCATTTCGCCCATGGTGATCAGGCGGCTGGTGAACTGGGACTTTTCGGCCTGGCGGGCGGCGGCCTCTTCAGCCTGTTTGCGCGCGGTGATGTCGGTGGCAATGAGCATCTGGGCCAGATGGCCGTCCGTCCATTGCACATACCGGGCGCGCACGTCGAACCACTTCTGGACGCCGTCCATGAAGACTTCACGGGTGTCGCTGCCTGCATTGGTCAAGGCCTGGGTAGGCAGGCCGCCGAAGTGGTCCACGGATTCATCGCCATCCAGCACCTCGTCGGGCATGATCTCGCCGCCGGTCAGCTGGGCATGGGCATCCGGGTTGGCGCCGAACCACAGGCGGTAGGAGCGGTTGGCAAACAGCAATTCGCCACGCTGCACGGACACCACGGACACGGCCGCGTCCAGGCCCTCCAGCACGGTGGTGAAGCGCTCGTGGGCGGCGGTGAGCTGGTCACGCACGCGCTTGGCTTCGGTGATGTTGGTCACCGAGGTCATCCAGCCGGTCTGGTCGCCCTGGGCGTCGATCAGCGGCGACACGTACATTCGGGCGTCGAACTGGCTGCCGTCGCGCCGCTGCATCACCACCTCGATGCCGCCCATCGGGCTGCGGCCGAGCAGTTCTTGCTGGAACATGCGGTTGAATTCGTCGAGCCTGTCCTTGGGCCAGTAAGGGTAGGGTGGCACGCAACCGATCAGCTCTTCTTCCGAAAAACCGGTCATGGCGCAAAAGGCCGGGTTCACGTAGGTGATGCGGCCTTCCAGATCGATGGTGCGCATGCCGGTGAGCATGGAGTTCTCCATGGCCCGGCGGAAGTTGGTTTCCTGCACCAGCGTTTTCTGGATCTGGGAGCGCCGGCGCATGTGGCGCAAGGTGCCCATCAGCGTCCAGACCGTCAGGGCCGACAGCGCCACCACCATCCAGAACAGGGTGTTGCCGATCAGGTTGGACGAGGTTCTGAAGCCCATGCCGCGCAACATCAGCCCGTTGCCCACCGGCGTGACGATGACGTCATACATGAAGGTGGGCTTGGCCGAGGTGCCGCTGTCGCCACCCACCGTGCTGGTCAGCATGTCGCCGTCAGCCTGGATCAGCCCCATGGCGTGGCGGGCGGCCACCTCACGCGGCACCAGGTAGCGCATCAGCGACTCAAGCGAATACTCGGTCACCACGGTGCCGATGAAGCCGCTTCGATCGATCAGGGGAATGTGGACCTGGATGACCTTGCCGCCCATCTGGTTGGCGTAGGGCTTGGAGTAGATGGGCTGGTTGCGCTCTCGGGCCAGACGAAAGGCGCTTTGCTGCTCCTTGCTGACATGCAACGGATCATATTGCTCGGGGCGCGTACCCAGGGGATCCAGGTCCATGGCCTGGCCGGGGTCCAGCGGCAGGCTCAAGGTGGTGCGCGCGGCCTTGACGCTTTCGTCGGCCTGCACCCAAGAGACGCTGATCACTTCCGGGCGCGCCCGGACGAAGTCGCCCGCCTGGCGCATGAACTGCTCTGGCGTGACGGCCTTGATGCTGATTTCGCGGCCCAGACGCAGCAATTGCTCCTGGTTTTCAATCAGGCGCAGGCGAACCTGTTGCTGAACCACCTCGGTGTCGCGTTTAACTGACTCCTGCTCGCGCTCCAGTTCTTCATTACGCAAATACCAGAACGCGGCAATGATCGCCGCCAGAAACAGCAGCACGGAAACCAGCGGCCCCAGGGTGGCATACCGGTCCTGCTGGGAGGGAGACTGCTTGCGCCACCAGCGCCAGAACAAGCGGTTGGTCTGGCCGGGGTTTGCCATGGGCAAGGTCGCCGGAGAGTTGGTGGATGCAGAAAATGCCATGTCGGAATTATCGGTGTGGGCTTCCACAATTTGAGAGAGGCCCGCAAATCGTATATTTTGTGCACCGCGCCAGGCGTTGCTTTGATCGCACGTTTGGCAGTGTGTCCAGGTTTGCGGCGTTTATCCACGTTCGCAGGCTCTTGGCTTATGTCCATACTGTGAAATAAGCCTCATCAACAGGAGACTGAACCCATGTCTGCAATTGATCCAATTCCGTCCGCATCCATGGACATGGATCCCCAAGAGACCCGCGAGTGGCTGGACGCCCTGAGCGGTGTGATCGAAACCGAAGGCCGGGCCCGTGCCCACGACCTGCTGGAGACACTGCTGGACCATGCCCGCCAGGCGGGCATCGACATGCCGTTTTCGGCCACCACGGCGTATGTGAACACCATTGCCGTGGAAGACGAAGCCCACTGCCCGGGCAACCTGGAGATGGAAGAGCGCCTGCGCGCCTACATGCGCTGGAACGCCATGGCCATGGTGGTGCGTGCCAACCGCCACAACCCCGCTGATGGCGGTGACCTGGGCGGCCACATCTCCTCGTTTGCCTCGCTGGCGACCATGCTGGGTTGCGGCTTCAATCACTTCTGGCATGCCGACACCCCCGATCACGGCGGCGATTTGCTGTACGTGCAGGGCCACTCCGCACCAGGCATCTACGCACGCGCCTTCATGGAAGGCCGCATCACCGAAGAGCAACTGGTCAACTTCCGCCAGGAAGTGGGCGGCAAGGGCCTGTCGAGCTACCCGCACCCCAAGCTCATGCCCGAGTTCTGGCAGTTCCCCACCGTGTCAATGGGCCTGGGGCCCATCATGGCGATCTACCAGGCGCGCTTTCTCAAGTACCTGCATGCCCGCGGTATCGCAGACACGTCCAAGCGCAAGGTCTGGGTGTTCTGCGGTGACGGCGAGATGGACGAGCCCGAATCGCTGGGCGCCATCGGCCTGGCCGCGCGCGAAAAGCTTGACAACCTGATCTTCGTGGTCAATTGCAACCTGCAGCGCCTGGACGGCCCGGTGCGTGGCAACGGCAAGATCGTGCAGGAGCTCGAAGGCGAGTTCCGCGGCTCGGGCTGGAACGTCATCAAGCTGCTGTGGGGCTCGTACTGGGACCCGCTGCTGGCGCGCGACAAGGACGGCACGCTGCGCCGCATCATGATGGAGATGGTCGACGGCGACTACCAGGCCTGCAAGGCCAATGACGGTGCCTTTGTGCGCCAGCATTTCTTCGGTCGCGACCCCAAGACGCTGGAGATGGTGGCGCGCCTGTCGGATGACGACATCTGGCGCCTCAACCGCGGCGGTCATGATCCGCAAAAGGTCTACGCGGCCTACCACTCGGCGGTCAACCACACGGGCCAGCCTACCGTGCTGCTGATCAAGACCGTCAAGGGTTTTGGCATGGGCAAGAGCGGTGAAGGCAAGAACACCGCGCACCAGACCAAGAAGCTCACGGACGAGGACATCAAGGTCTTCCGCGACCGCTTCAACATCCCTGTGACCGACGAGGACCTGCCCAAGCTGCCCTTCATCCGGCCGGCAGAAAACACCCCCGAGATGCAGTACCTGCGCGGGCGCCGCCAGGCCCTGGGCGGCTACCTGCCCAAGCGCCGGCCCAAGGCGGAAGAGACCCTGGTCGTGCCGGATCTCGGCGCCTTCCAGAGCATCCTGGAGCCGACCGCAGAAGGCCGCGAGATCTCGACCACGCAGGCCTTTGTGCGCTGCCTGACACCCTTGCTGCGCGATCCGGGCCTGGGCCCGCGCGTGGTGCCCATCCTCGTGGACGAGGCCCGCACCTTCGGCATGGAGGGCCTGTTCCGCCAGATCGGCATCTACGCCCCGGAAGGCCAGAAGTACACCCCGGTCGACCGCGACCAGGTCATGTACTACCGCGAAGACAAGGCCGGCCAGATCCTGCAGGAAGGCATCAACGAAGCGGGCGGCATGAGCTCGTGGATTGCGGCGGCCACGTCGTACTCGACGAACAACCGCGTGATGATCCCGTTCTACGTGTACTACTCGATGTTCGGCTTGCAGCGCGTGGGCGACCTGGCCTGGGCGGCCGGCGACATGCAGGCGCGCGGCTTCCTGCTGGGCGGCACCTCGGGGCGCACGACGCTCAATGGCGAGGGCTTGCAGCACGAAGACGGCCACAGCCAGCTGGTGGCAGGCACCATTCCCAACTGCATGAGCTACGACCCCAGCTTCGCGCACGAAGTGGCCGTGATCATCCAGGATGGCCTCAAACGCATGGTCGAGAAGCAGGAGAACGTCTTCTACTACCTGACGCTGCTCAATGAGAACTACGCCCAGCCGGGCCTGAAGGCCGGTACCGAGGCCGAGATCATCAAGGGCATGTACCTGCTGCAGGAAGCGGATGCCAAGCACAAGCTCAGCGTCAACCTGCTGGGTGCGGGCTCCATCCTGCGTGAGTCCATGGCAGCCAAGGACCTGCTGGAGGCCGAATGGGGTGTGGGTGCCAACGTCTGGAGTTGCCCGAGCTTCAACCTGCTGGCCCGCGAAGGGCTGGATGCCGAGCGCCACAACCTGCTGCACCCCACGCAAACACCCCGCGTGCCTTTCGTGACGGCGCAATTGAACCGTACCGCCGGCCCCGTGGTGGCATCGACCGACTACGTGAAGGCCTTGCCTGAGCAGATCCGTGCCTTCATCCCGAAGTACAAGGATGGGAAAAGCCGTTCGTACAAGGTGCTGGGCACCGACGGTTTCGGGCGCAGTGACTTCCGTTACCGCCTGCGCGAGCACTTCGAGATCAACCGCCACTACATCGTGGTGGCCGCACTCAAGGGGCTGGCCGATGACGGGCAGGTGCCGCTGGCCAAGGTGGCCGAGGCCATTGCCAAGTACGGCATCGACATCAACAAGATCAACCCGCTGTACGCGTGAGGCAGGAAGGTAGACATCTCATGGCTGTGATTGAACTGACCGTGCCCGACATCGGCGATGTGAGCGATGCCGCGGTGATCGAGTTGCTCGTCAAACCGGGCGACACCATCAAACCTGAACAAAGCCTGATCACGATCGAATCGGACAAGGCTTCCATGGAAGTACCCAGCGCTGTGGGTGGGGTGCTCAAGGAGTTGCGCGTCAAGCTGGGCGACAAGGTGAGCCAGGGCTCGCTGGTGGGCCTGCTGGAGACGGTGGATGGGGCAGGGGCGGCGGCGCCAGTTGCTGCACCCGCTGCAACAAACCCATCTGCGCCGGCTTCAGCAACTCCTGCTGCTGCGGCTGCGGTGGCTGCTGCACCTGTTGCCGCGGCGTCCCCTGCTGTGGCGCCCGCCGCCGAGCGCACGCCCCCCACGGCGGCCCTGGCCACGCTGGAAGTGCCTGCGCTGGGCGCGGTGTCTCACGCCTCGCCCTCGGTGCGCCGCTTTGCGCGTGAACTGGGTGTGGCCTTGAGCAAAGTGCCTGGCACCGGGCCCAAGGGCCGCATCACCCACGTCGATGTGCAGAACTTCGTCAAGGGGGTGATGGTCCGCGCGGATCAGCCGCAGGCTGGTGCCACGGGTGGTGGCGCAGGCTCGGCCGGTTCGTCCGATTTGGGCGGCATGACCTTGCTGCCCTGGCCCACGGTGGACTTCACCAAGTTCGGCGCCATCGAGCGCCAGCCGCTGTCGCGCATCAAGAAGATATCGGGGGCCAACCTGCACCGCAACTGGGTGCGCATCCCCCACGTCACCAACAACGACGAGGCTGACATCACCGAGCTCGAAGCCCTGCGCCTCAAGCTCAACGACGAGCACGCCAAGGCCGGCACCAAGTTCACCTTGCTGGCCTTCCTGCTCAAGGCCTGCGCTGTGGCGCTCAGGAAGTTCCCGCAGTTCAATGCCTCGCTCGATGGCGATGACCTGGTGCTCAAGCAGTATGTGCACATCGGCTTTGCGGCCGATACGCCCAACGGCCTGGTGGTACCCGTGATCCGCGATGTCGATCAAAAGAGCCTGAGCCAGCTCGCGCTGGAGACGGCTGCACTGGCGGCCAAGGCGCGCGAGGGCAAGCTCTCGCCTGCCGAGATGCAGGGTGGTTGTTTCTCCATCTCCTCCCTGGGTGGCTTTGGGGGCACGACCTTCACGCCCATCATCAACGCGCCTGAAGTGGCCATCCTCGGTGTGTGCCGCTCGGCGATGAAGCCGGTGTGGAACGGCAAGGAGTTTGTGCCGCGCCTGATCCTGCCTTTGAGCCTGAGCTACGACCATCGCGTCATCGATGGCGCGTCGGCAGCGAAGTTCAACACCTACCTGGCCAGCCTGCTGGCCGACTTCCGCCGCGCGCTGGTGTGAGCAAGGGAACAAGCACATGGCATTGATCAACATTCCCGTCCCCGATATCGGGGACATCGCCGACGCGGCCGTCATCGAGATCCTGGTCAAGCCAGGGCAGACGATTGCAGCAGAGCAAAGCATCATCACGCTGGAGTCGGACAAGGCTTCTATGGAGGTCCCCTCACCCCAGGCCGGGGTGGTGGGCGAGATCAAGGTGAAGCTGGGTGACCGCGTGGGCCAGGGGCAGATTGTCCTGACACTGGATGTGGCAGAGGCTGGTGCGGCTAAGGCGGCATCCACACCGAGCATCACGGCTTCTGCAACGGCCGGCGCCACCGCCGCGGCAACGGCAGCACCTGCGGCCAATGCTGTAGTGGCTGGTGCCCAAGCAGGGGCGGCCTCTTCGGGCGCAGCGGCTGCGGCTTTGTCAACCGCCTCATCATCTGCGGCAGCCCCTGCCGTTAACGCCCCATCTGACACCGACTGCGACGTGCTCGTGCTCGGCGGTGGCCCGGGCGGTTACAGCGCCGCCTTCCGCGCGGCCGACCTGGGCCTCAAGGTCATCCTGGTCGAGCGTTATGCCGAGCTGGGTGGCGTGTGCCTGAACGTGGGCTGCATCCCCTCCAAGGCCTTGCTGCACGTGGCCGCCGTGATGGACGAGGTCAGGCACTTCGACGCACTGGGTGTGAGCTTTGCCGCGCCCACGCTGGATCTGGACAAGCTGCGCGCACACAAGAGTGGCGTGACACGCAAGCTCACCACCGGGCTGGCCGGCATGGCCAAGGCCCGCAAGGTCGAGATCGTGCGTGGCTATGGCTCACTCGTGGATGCCCACCACATCCAGGTGGAGCTCACCAGCGGCAGCAGCCAGGACAAGACAGGCGAGGCTCGCACCATCAGCTTCAAGCGCGCGATCATCGCGGCGGGCTCGCAGGCTGTGCGCCTGCCTTTCCTGCCTGATGACCCACGTGTGGTTGATTCAACCGGCGCCCTGAACCTGCCATCCCTCCCCAGGAAGATGCTGGTCATCGGTGGCGGCATCATCGGCCTGGAAATGGGCACGGTCTACTCCACGCTGGGCGCACAAGGCGGCACCAAGATCGATGTGGTCGAGATGAGCGACACGCTCATGCCCGGCGCGGACCGCGATCTCGTCAACGTCTGGCAGAAGTTCAATGCCGGGCGCTTTGACCGCGTCATGCTGGGCACCAAGACGGTGGCAGCCGAGGCCACCCCGCAAGGCATCCGCGTGAGCTTCGAGTCGGCCAAGCCCGGTATGGATGCGCCGGCACCCGAAACCTATGACCTGGTCTTGCAGTCGGTGGGCCGCAGCCCCAATGGCCGCAAGATCGGTGCCGACAAAGCGGGGCTGGCGGTCAACGAGCACGGCTTCATCCCGGTGGACGCGCAAATGCGCAGCAACGTGCCCAGCCTGTTTGCCATCGGCGACATCGTCGGGCAGCCCATGCTGGCGCACAAGGCCGTGCATGAAGGTCATGTGGCCGCGGAAGTGATCGCCGGTGAATTGCTGGGTGACCATGAACTCGCCAGTGCGGCGTTTGACCCGCTGGTGATCCCCAGCGTGGCCTATACCGACCCCGAGATCGCCTGGGTGGGACTCACGGAAGAGCAGGCCAAGACGCAAGGCACGGCGCTCAAGAAGGGGCTCTTCCCCTGGGGGGCTTCCGGGCGCGCGCTGGCCAATGGCCGCGCAGAGGGCTTCACCAAGCTGCTGTTTGATGCCGAGACCGGGCGCATCGTGGGCGGTGGCATCGTGGGCACGCATGCGGGCGATCTCATCAGTGAAGTGGCCCTGGCCATCGAGATGGGGGCCGACGAGGTCGACATCGGCAAGACCATCCACCCGCACCCGACCCTGGGTGAAAGCGTGGGCCTGGCCGCCGAGGCCGCGCATGGCAGTTGCACCGACCTGATGCCGGTGCGCAAGCGCTGATCAGGGCGCAGCCATGGCCCCCAGGGCCGCGCGCCCAGGTTTGCCCGAAGCAGGCCTGGGCGCAACGCCCACGCCGATCTTGTACTGATGCTGCACCGTCAGGTTCTGCGCCGTGGCGCCTGGCGGGGTGAAGCTTGGCCCCATGTCGAGTTGATCCCAGACCGGTGAGTCAACCAGCGGCACGCCCGCGGCATCCAGCTTGGGGTTGAGACCGGCCATCAACCTGGCACCGGTCAGTGCCACATCGGCCTGCACATTCGGCTTGCCAGGCACCCAGCCTTCGGGCACATAGTTGGTCCCCACAAGCTTCAAGCTGCCAGCCTGGCTGAGGAAGCGCCATTCGTTGTCAGATTGCTGGCAGAACACATTGGATGCGGCCTCCACCGAGGCCCCCACAGGTGCCAGGCCCTCGCGCCCGATCTGGAATGCCACCACGTAAGGAAACGCCTGCGGCTCGATGCGGCTGACCACGGTGTTGTGATAGAAAAAAAGCACCCCGTTTCGGCCGCGCTCGACCGCGTTGTCAAAGCCCCAATGCACCATGTTGACGGCCATGCCCGCTGGGGCCCGGCTGTCATTGATGATGATGTTGCCGTAGACCCAGGCGTACGGGTAGAGCGGGTCCATCCGGAGGATCTTGAACTGTTCTTCTTCGGTTTCGACCAGGTCCATGGCATGCCCGCTGGCCAGGATCTTGTTGTAGCGGATCACGGTACCGCTGCTGCGGTCCTTCAAGGATGATCCCCCGTAGGCCTGTCCGATGAAGTTGCCCTCGTAAAGGGCACGACGAGCCTGGATATACAGGTTGTGCTCGTAGTAGCGGCCTGGGTTGCCGTTGTAGTAGATCAGGTTGCGGCGAATGATGATGTTGGCGCTGTATTCGTCAGCTGCGTCGCCCTTGGTATCGGTGAAGATGCCCATGCTGTTGCCGGTGATCTCGCAGTTCTCCACCGTCAGGTTGTGGACGCGCAAGGCGTAGATGGCCGCAGAAAAGTCCCCATATTTTTGCGCCATGCCTTCAGCGTTGAGGAAGCTTTTGCCCGCCCTCACACCCGTGAGCTTGAGGTTCTGGATGACGATGTGGCTCGGCGTGAACGCTTCACCAGGGCCACTGGGTGGCCGATGAATCAGGATGAGGCCTGCCCCTTCCGGGCTGCGGTTGAAGTCCGCCATGCGGGCATCGCGTGCCGTGACGGCCTGCTCGCCAGAGATCACAGGGCGGGCGCAGGTGCCACTGGTCACGCCATTGATGACGACGGGGGCATCGGCTGTACCTTGCGCACGCAAACCGAACTTCGTTCGATAGGGCTCGGGGCGGTAATGGATGTTGACCACATCGCCGGCCTGCAAAGCCAGCCAGGGTACGTCCGTGAGCTCGGTCAGAGGCTGCCCGGGGCCCACGTCATAAGTGGTGTGGCGACCTGTCAGCCTCGCAGCGCAGTTGTCTGGTGGTGAGGGCTGCACAGCAGGTGGCCAAGGCTCCGACAAGGCGGCGCCATCGCCCAGCACCACCGCGCCGGCATTCAAGCCGACGAGGCTGACAACAAAGGCAAGGAGCCATACGTGGAGAAATTGGAAGGGGGCCATTGCTGATGCAGGTCCGAGCCGGCAATGTAGCAGTTGCACGCACGCTCGCAAGTACCGACAGCGCTCAATGGAAATCGCGGCTGGTCGTGGCCAGGCTGCCCAGCAAGGGCGTGAGGTCACGCAGATGCTGGGCAATCAGGTGGCGCACCTCGCCTTCGCGCTGCCACACGCCATAGATCGCCAGCAAACGGGCCTGCAGCAAGGCCTGGCGATAGCGGTCGCGCACATGCTTCCACACCACCACGTTGACCGTGCCGGTCTCGTCTTCCAGGGTCACGAAGATCACGCCCGAGGCCGTGGCGGGTTGCTGCCGCACGGTGACGATGCCGCAGGCGCGTGCCAGCCGCCCGTTAGGGAAGTCTCGCATCTCCTGCGCCGTCCAGAGCCTTTGCGCGGCCAGCTTGGGGCGCAGCAAGGCCAGGGGGTGGCGCCTGAGGGTCAGGCCCAGCGAGGCATAGTCAAACACGATCTCTTCGCCCTCGTGGGCCTGAGGCAAGGTCAGCCTGTCTTCTGCCACCGGGGCTTCGCGCAGCAACAGCGGGGCGCGGTGCAGGGCCGAAGCCTCCCAGACCTGCTGGCGGCGGTGCCCGGACAAGCTCATCAACGCATCACCTGAAGCCAGGGCCCGCATATCAGCCTGATCGAGGTCAGCGCGGCGGGCCAGGTCGTCCACATCGGTAAAGGACGCCTGCTCGCGTGCCTTCACGATGCGTTCGGCCGATTGGCGAGACAGCCCGGCCACCAGCCGCAAGCCCAGGCGCACAGCGGGCTGGTCTGCGCGGGCTTCAGTCCGGTTGGCACTGGATCGATGCGGCGCAGCAAGTGGCGCCTCCAGCGTGCAATCCCACAGGCTGTCCATCACGTCGGGTGGGCGCACCTCCACACCATGCCGGCGCGCATCCTGCACGAGCTGGCTGGGTGAATAAAAACCCAATGGTTGCGCGTTGAGCAAGCCGGCCAGAAAGGCGGCTGGCTCATGACACTTGACCCAGGCACTCGCGTAGACGAGCAGCGCAAAGCTGGCCGCATGGGACTCCGGGAAGCCATATTCGCCAAAGCCCTGGATCTGCTTGAAGATCTGGTCGGCAAAGCCCGGGTCATAGCCGTTGGCGGCCATGCCATTGATGACCTTGTCCTTGAATTTGTGCACGCCACCTTTGCGCCGCCAGGCGGCCATGGAGCGGCGCAACTCATCGGCCTCGCCCGGCGTGAAGCCGGCTGCCAGCACCACGATCTGCATCACCTGCTCCTGGAAGATAGGGATGCCCAGGGTACGTTGGAGCGCCGCCTCCAGACGGGGCGGGTAGGTGATGGCTGATGGGTCGCGCCGGTAGATCTCGCGGCGCTCCAGATAGGGGTGGACCATGCCGCCCTGGATCGGCCCCGGGCGCACCAGGGCCACCTCGACCACCAGGTCATAGAACTTGTCAGGGCGCAGACGCGGCAGCATGCTCATCTGCGCCCGGCTTTCGATCTGGAAGACGCCAATGGTGTCGGCCTCACAGATCATGTCGTAGGTGGCCTTGTCTTCCTTGGGGATGTCTTGCAGCTCGAACGCGTGGCCACGCTGCTGGCCGATGAAATCCAGGGCCTTGCGCAAGGCGGTGAGCATGCCCAGCGCCAGCACATCGACCTTGAGCAGGCCCAATGCGTCCAGGTCATCCTTGTCCCACTGGATGACGCTGCGATCGGGCATGCTGGCGTTCTCGATGGGCACCATGCGGCACAAGGCGCCTTTGGCGATCACGAAGCCGCCGGTGTGCTGGCTGAGGTGGCGCGGAAAACCCATCAAGGTGCGCGACAAGTCCTGCCATTGACGCAGCCGGATGTCTTGCGGGTCCAGCCCCAGCTCGACCAAGCGCTCTGTCTGGATGCCCTGGCCGTCCCACCACTGGTGGTTGTCACCGACCCGCTCGATCATCCTGGCGTCAAAGCCCAGTGCCTTGCCCACGTCGCGCAAGGCACTGCGCGTGCGGTAGCTGATGACGGTAGCGGTCAGGGCGGCACGGTCGCGGCCATAACGCTGGTACAGGTACTGGATGACCTCTTCGCGGCGCTCATGCTCGAAGTCCACATCGATATCGGGCGGCTCGTTGCGCTCTTTGGAGATGAAGCGCTCGAACAGCAGGGTGGCCTGATCCGGATCGACCTCGGTCACGCCCAGGCAGTAGCACACGGCTGAGTTGGCCGCGCTGCCTCGGCCCTGACACAGGATGTGCTTGGAGCGGGCAAAGCGCACGATGTCATACACCGTGAGGAAGTACTTTTCATAGTCCAGCTCGGCAATGAGCGCCAGCTCCTTGTCCACCTGCTGCCGAACACGAGCAGGCACGCCCTGCGGGTAGCGCCAGTTGCCCCCCGCATCAGTCAGGCGCCGCAGGTAGCTGCTTGGGGTCTCGCCAGCAGGCACCACTTCTTCAGGGTATTCATAGCACAACTCATCCAGGCTGAACGTGCAACACGCAGCCACATCCAGCGTGGCAGCCAGGGTGTCAGCCGGGTAGCGCTGCGCCAGTTGCAGGCGGCTGCGCAAATGGCGCTCGGCATGGCGCTCCAGCTCCAGCCCGCATTCAGGCAAGGGCTTGCCGATGCGGATGGCGGTGAGCACATCATGCAAGGGCTTGCGGGAGCGGGCATGCATGTGGACATCACCAGACGCCACCAATGGCACACGGCTGGCCTCGCTGACATGGCGCAAGGTGCGCAGCCACACCGCATCATCCAGCTGGTTGTGCAACTCGAGGGCCAGCCAGCAGCGACCGGCAAAGTGCTGTTTGAGCCACCGTGCCTGCGCCTCGATGGCTGCGGCAGAGCAGCAGCGGTTGGGCACCATGAGCACCACGCAATCCCCCAAGGCCTCCTGGCGGATCTGGGCGCGCGCCAGCCGGGCCTGGCCCTTGCCCTCGGTGGCACGGCGCAGGCGTGTGATGAACTCGCTCAGCAGGCCGTAACCCAGGCGGTGGCAGGCCAGCACAATCAGGCGAAAGGGGGTTTCGTCTTGTGCATCCTCGAACACCTGGAACTCGCTGCCGATCAGCAACTTGAAGTCTTCAGCGCCAGCTTGCTTTGCCTGACGTGCCTCACGCAAGGCCAGATGCGCCCGCACCACGCCGGCCAGGCTGCAATCATCCGTGATGGCCAGGCCGCCATAGCCCAGCGCCAGGGCGCGCTGCACCAGTTCCTCCCCATGCGAGGCGCCGCGCAAAAAAGAAAAGTTCGACACCGCATGCAGCTCGACGTAGTCAGGCAGGGCGAATGGCAAGGAGGGGAGCGGGGAAGGAGGCAGCATGCAGGGCTCCGCTCAGGCAAAGAAGCCGTGCAGGTACCAGGGGCTGCCCGCTTCGTCTGTGGCCTGCTGGCTTTTGAACACCCACAGCAGCCCTGCATGGGCACTGCTGGCCAGGTAATAGTCGCGCGTGAAACGGGCATGGCCGGTGTGCGCATCCCACCAGCCTGCCTCGACGCGATGCGGGCCCGCCAGCAGCGTCAGGCGCCCTTGGTAGACCGGGTGCTGGCCCATGCCCCTCTCCAGCGCCAGGGGCAAGGGCTCGGGCAGCACCCAGCAAGGCTGCGGTGTGTCGGCAAGCAGCTTGGCTGGTGTCGGCTGCCGGTTCTTGTCTGACAAGGCTTGCACGGCAGGCAGCCATTGCTGCGCGCACTCCAGACGGTGATCGGCCTGTATCCGGGCTTGCAGCACGCGCTCGGGCCCCAGCCGCACACTGAGCTTTTCCAGCAAAGCCAGCAAGGCATCACGTTGGGCACGCTGCGCCGAAGGTGTCAGCAAGGCATCGGGGCCAGCGTTCAACTGGTCTTCACGGTACTCCTGGAAGAGTTGCTGGCTGCTCACAGGCAGTGCTTCGATGGCATCGGCATGCAGGCTGATGTCACCCACGGGCGCATGCAACTGGATGCGTTGCAGGTGCTCGGCCAGCAGGCGGCTCAGGCGGGGGTAGTCGCGCGTGGGGCTGGCCAGGCGCACCGTCCATTCGCCTTCGCGGCTGCTGTCTCGCCGGTGCCAGTCATGCAGCCAGCGCAAGGTGAAAGCCGTGACACCCGCTTGCCGGCCTGCCAGCCAGGCACACAGTTGCTGCAGCAAGCGGCTGGCCGCAAACAACAGGGCAGGAGCCGACTCGACCCGGCCGGGCAACTCCAGCCGGGCATCGAACACCGGTGGCAGCACCAGCCAGTCGAATGCCTCCGGGCTGCGGCCATAAGCGCGGTCCAGCGTTTGCAGCAAGCCTGCGCCAAAGCGCCGGCTCAGGCCGCCACGGGGCAGGGCGCGTACATCCGCCAGGGTGCGGCAACCCAGCCTGGCCAGCGTGGGGCCGTGCGTGGCCACACCCGGCAAGACGTCAAGCGGCAGCGTGTCCAGACATACTGCCAGCTTGCCCAGCCCATCCACCTCGGCCTCATCATCATGGCCGTCGTCAGGCATCTTGGCTCGCCCATCGCGAGCCAGCGCCACCGCCGCCAAGGCCGTGGCGGCATGACCGAAGGCCTCTGCACCGTGGGCCCTGGCCTCATCCACAATGCGCTCGCGCAATACCCTGGCGCCACCGAACAGGCGCTCGCTGGCCTGCACCTCCAGCACCACGGCGTCTTCCAGCAAGGCCACACGAGGCGTGAACTGCAGTGCCCACCAGCCCAGATGCAAGGGGCTCAGCACCGTTGGCATGACACAGGCTGGCACCTGAGGCTCAGCCTGGGGCTCGTCGTGATGGGCCGCCTGGCTGGCATGAGCCTCAGGACATGGCTCGAGATGCCCGGGCAGCAGCGCGATCCAGTGCAGCATGGTGTGGCCTGCGGTGAGCATCGGACTCTGGGCTGGATGGTGTTGTGGTGGATGAAGAAGCCGGAACAGGTAGAGAAACAGCAGGCAAAGGTGCAAGTGAGCGAGGGGGCAGAGGCGGCAGAAGTGACGTCAAACCAGCCGGCCAATGCGGCAGGCTCAAGACCTGATCCAGCATGGGCCCTCGTCGTTTGATGATCTGCACTTGCAAGGGATGTGGACATGCCCCGAGCCCCAGCAGCACACGCAAAGGGGCGGCAGATGAATCGGCCTGAGCCTTGACGGGACGGAACACGAACAGCGGCCCGGGGTGCTGCGCCGCACAGGCGTGCAGGCGCCGGATCTGCTCCGGGCGCACCTGCGGCAGCCAACTCAGGACCGCGCTGACACAACCCGCCTTCAAGGCCTGCTCGGTGGCCCACAGGCGCTCGGCGGGTGTGCGGGCGTCCACGCGGATCAGGCGGTCGTCACGCAAGCCTTCGCGGGACAAACCGGGCAGGTGAGGGGGATGAGGCGGCCCAATCAACAGCACGCTGCCACCTTGCCGCACGACCTGCGCCAGCGCCGGGCCCAGCAAGCGCCATTCGGCCTGGGCAGACTGGGCCAGCAGCACCTCGGTCATGGCCTGACAAGGCCAGCCACCGCCAGGCAACTCGGCATCCAGCGCCGGGTGCCCACTGGCGATGACCGTGCTGGCCGCCCGCCCCATGGCATCCCCACGCCACACGGCCTGAGCCACATGCTCGGGCAAGGCTGCGGCGCCGCGGGGCAGGGAAAGAGAAACAGAAGGCAGGTTCATGTCAAGCAACGCAATACTGTATGCGCATACAGTATGTTAGCGGGAATGAACGCTGCCGTCCAGTACGGGCGCTAGCTCGTATTGCCCCAGGTGCGCACGGTTTTTTCGTCGACCCCGCACCAGCGGGCCACGGCGCGTGCGCTCTGGCCTGCCTGCAAGGCCTGCCGCACCCAGGCATCCAGTGCCCGGGTCAGGCGTTTGCCTGGCAAGGCCCAATCCGGCTGGCAGGAGTGGGTCTGGCTGCAGGCCGGGCAACGCCAGCGCACGATGTGCCCACGGCGAACCTGTGGCCGCCCGTCCTGAGGCACATCGCGCCACCAGCTCGGGCGCACGGCATGGCGCAGCAAGGGCCCCGAATGGCAACAACTCGGGCAGACACCGAACATATTGGATGCGCGTCTCATGCGGCACGCTCCTTGTCCGGGTCCATCTCGGCCTGAGCCGACCAACCCGCCTTGATGGCCAGGCGGTTGAGCGCCTGCATCATGGCCTGCACGGATGCGCTCACCATGTGCGGATGCCGCCCGGCGCCATACACGCTGGCCGCCACGCCCGGCGCGCCCACCTCGACCCAGGCCAGCGCCGTGGCGTCCGAACCTTCGCGGGTGGCGTGCTCTTCAAAGCCATGCCACTGTGCCCCGTCGGGCAAGCCCAACTCCTGCACAGCCTGCCAGGCGGCATCGAGCGGGCCATTGCCATGCCCTTGCAAACGGCGTGTGCCATGCGGGGTCTGCACCAGCAACTCCACGCGGCTTTGCCCCAGGTCGTCGCTCACATGGTGGTGCAACAAGGCCCAGGGGCCAGGCGCAGCCAGGTACTCGGCCTGGAACAAGGCCCACAAGGCCCCGGCCGTCAATTCACGCCCGGTGTCATCGGCCACGGCCTGCACGCTGGCGCTGAACTCCACCTGCGCCCGGCGCGGGATCACCAGGCCATAGGCCGACTCCAGCAAATACGTGATGCCGCCTTTGCCGGACTGGCTGTTCACCCGGATCACCGCCTCGTAGCTGGCCCCCACATCGCGCGGGTCAATGGGGAGGTAAGGCACGGTCCAGGGTGCATCGGCCTGCTGCGCGGCCAGGCCCTTGCGGATGGCATCCTGATGCGAGCCCGAGAACGCGGTGAAGACCAGGTCGCCCGCATACGGATGGCGCGGGTGCACGGGCAAGGCGATGCAGTGCTCCACGGTGCGCGCGATCGCGGGCAGGTTGGAGAAGTCCAACTCGGGGCTGACACCCTGGCTATAGAGGTTCAAGGCCAAGGTCACCAGGTCCACATTGCCGGTGCGCTCGCCATTGCCAAACAAGCAACCCTCGACGCGCTGGGCGCCCGCCATCACGGCCAGTTCGGCGGCGGCCACCGCGGTGCCTCGGTCGTTGTGCGGGTGCACGCTGAGGATCACGGCCCCGCGCTGGGCGAGCCGTCGGTGCATCCACTCGATCTGGTCCGCGTACACATTGGGCGTGCTGGCCTCCACGGTCGCGGGCAAGTTGATGATCATGGGCTGGGCCACGGTGGGTTGCCACGCCTCGATCACCGCATTGCACACATCCAATGCGAATTCAGGCTCGGTCGTGCTGAAGGTCTCGGGGCTGTACTGGAAGGTCCAGCGCGTGTCCGTCTGGGCTTGTGCCAACTGGCGGATCAAGGTCGTGCTGCGCACGGCCAGGTGCTTGACCTCATCGCGGCTCATGCCGAACACGGTGCGACGCCAGGCCGGTGCCGTGGCGTTGTAGAGGTGCACGATGGCCTTGGGTGCCCCCCGCAAGGCCTCGAAGGTCTCGCGGATCAGGTCCTCGCGCGCCTGGGTGATCACCTCGATGGTGACGTCGTCCGGAATGTGGCCGCCCTCAATCAAGGTCCGCACGAAATCGAAATCCGTGCGAGAGGCCGCCGGGAAGGCCACTTCGATTTCCTTGAAACCGATCTCCACCAGCAACTGGAACATGCGCAACTTGGTGGCGCCATTCATGGGCTCGAACAAGGCCTGGTTGCCGTCGCGCAGATCGGTGCTCATCCAGATGGGTGCTCGGGTGATCTGCTGATTGGGCCAGGTGCGGTCAGGCAAGGCCAGAACGGGGGAAGCAGGGTACTTGGTAGCGGGGGTGGTGAGCATGCTCATGACAGTGACTTTCCTCAAGATTGAAAGAAAGCCGACTGGCGTGGGGCCCAAATCCGGTTGACCTACTGCTTGTCAACGACCCCGTAATGCAAAACGCCAGCGGCTGGGCTGGCGTTGTCGGGGTAGGGAAGGAGAATGAACTCGATCAGATACACGAAACCCGAACACACCAGCTGTTGTCAGCTAGCGCTAGCCAAATTCGGCGGGTTCGGGATACGAAGGAGCAGTTCATGTCTGCCAGTGTCCACGCAAAAGACGACCCTGGTCAAGAACTTCACCACTTTTTCCGCACGCAGGTCTTTTTGGCAGCCAAAATGCCGAGTGCAGCGGCTTTTGGCAAAATACGGGCCCCTGAGGAAATTGAATGTCCACCCCTGATTCCGCCAGCAAGCCCCCTGTCGATACGTTGACACCTGTGACCACCGCCCTGGTCGAGTTCCTGGCCGAGGCGCGCGTTCCCACCGAACACGGCAGCTTCACCATGAAGCTGTTCCGCGAGAAAGCCACCGGTCTGGAGCACGTGGCCATGGTCATGGGCGATGTCGCCGGCAGCGCTTTGGTGCGTGTGCACTCCGAGTGCATGACCGGTGATGTTTTCGGCTCCCTGCGCTGCGACTGCGGCCCCCAACTGCACTTCGCCATGAGCGAAATCGGCAAGAAGGGCAGCGGTGTGGTGGTCTACCTGCGCCAGGAAGGCCGTGGCATTGGCCTGGCCAACAAGCTGCGGGCCTACCAGTTGCAAGACCAGGGCATGGACACCGTGGAGGCCAACCAGCATCTGGGTTTTGCCCCTGATCTGCGCACCTTTGATGCCGCTGCCGAGATCCTGGCTTACCTGGGCGTCAATGCCGTCAGGCTGATGACCAACAACCCGCGCAAGGTCGACACCCTGACCCAGCACGGCGTCAAGATCGAAGAGCGCGTGCCGGTGCGCATTGATGTCCAGGCCGAAAACGAGCGCTATCTGGGCACCAAGGCCCGCAAGCTCGGGCACCACATCGACTGGCTGGGCTGATCGGGCTCGCGCATGAACATGGCTTTGGATCTGACACCCCAGGACGACCCGGAACAGGACACCCCCGAGCGGCACGTGGTGGCCAAGCGCAGCACGCTGGTCAGCGTGGCGGTCAACCTGGTGCTCACCACCGTGCAGGTGATCGTGGGTGTGTTCGCCCATTCGCAAGCCCTGATCGCCGACGGCATCCATTCGCTGTCTGACCTGATCGCCGACTTTGTCGTGCTGCTGGCCAACCAGCACAGCCGCAAAGAGGCCGACGAAGACCACCACTACGGCCACCACCGCTATGAAACCGCGGCCTCGCTCGTGTTGGGCGTCCTGCTGTTGAGCGTGGGCATCGGCATGCTCTGGAGCGCCGTGCACAAGCTGGGTGACCCGGAGCTGATCCCCAAGGTCAGGCCGGTGGCCCTGTATGTGGCGCTGGCGGCGCTGGTGTCCAAGGAGCTGCTGTTCCGCTACATGCTGGCTGCGGCCGAGCGCGTGCGCTCCAGCATGCTGGTGGCCAATGCCTGGCACGCCCGCTCCGACGCGGCCTCGTCCCTGGTCGTGGCGCTGGGCATCATCGGCAACCTGGTGGGCTACCCCTTGCTGGACCCGGTCGCAGCCCTGATCGTGGGCTTCATGGTGACCAAGATGGGCTGGGAGTTCGGCTGGGATGCGCTCAATGATTTGATGGACCGCTCCGTCTCGGACGAGCAGATCGAGCAGATCCGCGAGCTCCTCACCGACACGCCCGGCGTGCAAGGTGTGCACGACCTGCGCACGCGCAAGATGGGCGACATGATCATGGTGGACGCCCACCTGGAGGTCGACGGCGAGTTGTCGGTCAGGCAGGGGCACGACATCGCGGCCACGGCGCGCGAACGCGTGATGCGCAAGCTACCCGTGCTGGATGTGATGACCCACCTGGACCCGGTCTCAGGGCGCTGACGCTCTCGCCTTATAACGCCTTGGTCACGCCCTGCACGCACACCCGGTTGCGGCCTTCGTGCTTGGCCTGGTAGAGCGCCAGATCGGCCGCCGAGATCAGCTGTGAGGCCTTCAGTAAAAAGTCCGCCTTGCACGATGCCACACCAATGCTGACCGTCACGAAGTGCGATGAAGTCGAGCTTTCGTGGCGCATCTGCAGGGCCTCGACCGCCTCGCGCACCCGCTCGGCCACCGCCACGGCATAAGCCGACGCAGTTTGCGGCAGCACGGCAATGAACTCCTCGCCGCCATAGCGCGCAATCAGGTCCTCCGGGCGGCGCAAGGTGTGTTGCAGCACCCTGGCAATCTGGCTCAGGCACTCGTCCCCGGCGGGGTGACCATAACGGTCGTTGTACTTCTTGAAGTGGTCGACGTCGACCATCATGATGCTGACATCGTCGCCATCAAACTGGCTGCGCTCCCAGACACGCTCGACGTATTCCTGAAAGTGCCGACGGTTGTACAAACCGGTCAAGCCATCCACACGAGACAACTCCTGCAGCCGCTCATGGGCGCGTGTCAACTCACGCACCACCCCGCGCTCGCGCATGGTCAGGAGATAGCGCTTGCGCTCGTCGCGCTCCATCACGTAATTGGCCGTCAAGGAAAACGCCACCGCCGACAGCACCAGCGACAAAATCGGCCACAGCAATCGATGCGGGAAGCTGCCCAGCAGCAATATGCCCGAGAGGTGAATACCCAGCAGCGCCGTTGAAAACACCACGGCATACCAGAAGCGCAGGCGCTGCACGATATTGCCGTACAGCACGATGATGGTGAAACCGACGTGGTAATAAGGCGCGAACGGGCTTTTGGTCTCGGACAGGATGAAGGCCAGGCTCGCCGCCGCGATCAAGCCACTGCTCACCACGATGACCTCCAGCGAGGCCGGCGGCATGCTGTGGATGAAAACGCCTTTCTTTCGCCAGATCAGGTAAATGAAGGCAATCGACAGCGGCGTGAAAAACAGAATCCGCAACTGCACGGCCAACCAGAATACGTCCCGGGTCATCAGGTAATCCACAACCAGGAAGCCGTTGTAGATCATCAGGGAGATCAGGCTGCTGATCAGGAAGTGCCGCCTGCGCGGCTCGGCCAGGTCCAGCAGAAACTGCTGCTCCAGCGCACCCGGGAACTTCATCCAGGGGAAGCCTTTGTCCAGCAGGCGGTTGATCCGCACCATCATAGGGTCATCCAAACCAGCGGGTTGGTGCGCCGGGGCGGTGGGCGGACTCAAACTGGGGGACGGCGTCATCTCTCGGGCCGGCTTCAGTCGTTGGTGCCGAAGGCAAACACACGGTTGCGACCGCGTGATTTGGCCTGGTAGAGCGCCTCATCGGCCGCCGAGATCAACTGGGCAGGGCTGGCGTGCGGTGAATTGGGGCGCAGGCAGGCCACCCCGATGCTCACCGTGACCACGGCTTGCGTGGGTGAGGCCGCATGTTGCCTGTTGAGGCTTTCAACGCCTTTGCGCACGCGCTCTGCGGCGCTGGCTGCCGTACTCAAAGGCGTACCGGCCAGCACGGCAATGAACTCTTCACCCCCAAAACGGGCTATGAGGTCACCCGGGCGGCGCAGGCGGCGCTTGAGCATCGACGCGACATCCTTCAAGCAGGCATCACCCTCGGGGTGCCCGTAGCGGTCGTTGTAGGACTTGAAGTGATCCACGTCGATCATCATCAACGAGATCTCGCTGCCATCGCGGCAAGCGCGGTCCCAGACATGCTGAAGGTATTCATCGAAATGGCGGCGGTTGGCCACTTCGGTCAGGATGTCACAGCGTGAAACTTCGTCCAGGTGCTTGTTGGCCCGCTCCAGTTCACGCAGCAGGACGCGCTCACGCAGGTGAAGCAGCCAGTTCTGGCGTTCATCGCGCTCCAGCATGTAGCAGCCATACAGCGTGAACACGATGGCCGAGGTCAGCGTCAGGCCAGCCGGGATCATGATGGCCATGGAAGACTGCCCGGACAGGCTGTAGACGCCATAGCCGAACATGCCCAGGATGATCGTGTCCATGACCAGCGCGGGGAAGAAGCGCATCTGCGCCACCGAGTTGCTGAACATCACGACGGGCACCAGGCTGACCAGGTAAGGCCCGGCCATGGTGTCCGCGCTGTTCACACAGATGTACAGATTGAGTGCGGACGCCGCCAGGCCCATGCCCATGGCCAGCCACTCTCTGGCCAGCGGGGGCGGCAATTTCGCGATCAGGAAAAGGCCAATGATCATGCTGGGCGTGAACACGAACAGGCGCAATTTGAGGGCCTGCTCGAACATGTCCGGGATCATCAGCCAGTCGGACAGCAGCAGCCAGTTGAAAAACACCGTGACCAGCATGCCGCTGACCAGCAGCAGCTTGAGCCGTTGCTCGGCCTGATCCAGGAAGAAGCGCGCCTCCAGCGCTGCCGGGAAGCGCAGCCATGGAAAGCCTTGCTCCAGCAGACGATCGATCTGACGTGACTCTTCAGCCTGAACCGGCGTCTGATCCAGCTCCGTCGGCTCGGTCAGGTCGAAACCTGGCCGCCTCAGGTCCTGGAGAGGATTCGGGATGGAGGGCACTTCGATCAATCCAACCGTGAGGTGCTTGAGACCGTTCAGCATGACTACCGGTGTCTTTCGGTTGACTGGCGAAGTACTTGAAGTGCGAGCGTTGCTTTTAATGCAAGGCCCGTTCTTTCTTGTGATAAATCGTAAATGATTCACCACGAGGAGGGGTGTGCATCTTCCTGTGGGTTTCCCTAGGGAAACGCCGCTTTTACACACTGCAACGCCCTCGCTCATCGTCCATTTCGGTATATGGACATACCTTGCGTACGTTTGGGCAAGGATACAAGCCCAGTATGATCCAGACCAAAGCAATACCTACCCGCCTGCTTGAGGGGGACTGTGCCAGAACGGTCCCACCTTTTTCGGGGGGTGGTTCAGGGATGAACGGTTAAGGCGGCACGCAAGATGCCGCGGGAACTAATACGAACGGGTTATGACGGGCCGCCTCATGCATTTGGGCTATTCATTGGCCGTTCCATTGTTGGTCCTGCTTGCCTGGCAGTTGTCGGCGCAGGCGGGGTGGGTGTCTGCCATCGTGTTGCCCGCACCAACGGCCATCTTCCGAGCCATCTTCGAAGGGCTGCGCAGTGGCGAGCTGCTTCAAGACGCCACGGCCAGCCTGGCGCGCGTGCTGGGTGGCTTCTCGCTTGGCGCCCTCATCGCCTTGCCGCTGGGTTTGGGCATGGGCATGTTTCCCATGTTGCACAGGTTGCTCAACCCGGTATTGCAAATACTGCGCCCCATTCCGCCCATTGCCTATATCCCCATGGCCATTGTCTGGTTCGGTATCGGCAACGCGCCCGCCATTTTCCTGATCGCCATCGGGGCATTTTTTCCCATATTGCTGTCAACCACCTCCGGCGTGCAGCAGGTTGACAAAATCCATGTGCTGGCTGCCCGTAACCTGGGCGCTCAAAATGGGGCGCTGTTTTTACGCGTGATATTGCCTGCGGCGTCCCCCGCCATTCTCAATGGCATGCGCGTGGGCATCGGTACCGCATTCATCGTGGTCATCGTGGCGGAAATGATTGCCGTGCAGAACGGTCTGGGTTTTCGCATTCTCGAGGCAAGAGAATACATGTGGTCAGACAAAATCCTGGCGGGCATGCTGGTCATCGGTTTGCTGGGGCTGGGGATAGACGGTGCGTTGGCTCTGGCGGCCAGGGTGCTGCTGCGCTGGCATCGTGGCCTGCACTGATGGGAGCCCGCGCATGAGCCACATCTCGTTTTCCGGCGTGAAACAGGTCTTTGCAGGTGGCGTCCTGGCACTGGACGGTGTGACGCTGGACGTTCAGGCTGGCGAATTCGTCTGCCTGCTGGGCCCCTCGGGCTGCGGCAAGTCCACCTTGCTGCACATTGCCGCGGGCTTTCACAGCCCCACCCAAGGCACCGTGTCAGTGAACGGGCAGGCCGTGCAGGGCATTTCACCGCAGCGCCTGATGGTGTTTCAGGAGTACGCACTCTTTCCCTGGATGACCGTTGAAGACAACGTCATGTTCGGGCTGAAGCAAACCCGTGTCCCCAACCAGGAAGCACGCCAGCGGGTTCGTGACATGCTGGCCTTCCTTCGCTTGAGCGAATTCGCCGGACGTTACCCCAAAGAGCTGTCTGGCGGCATGAAGCAGCGGGTGGCCATTGCCCGGGCCATGGTGCTCAAGCCACCCATCTTGCTGATGGACGAACCGTTTGCCGCGCTTGACGCGCTGACGCGTCGCACCCTGCAGGACGAGGTGCTCAAGCTCTGGAAAGGCGCCGGCACGACGGTGCTCTTCGTCACCCATTCGATCGAGGAAGCGCTGCACCTGGGTAGCAGGGTGGTGGTGCTCACGCACCGCCCCGGCACGATCAAGGCCGATATCCCGCTTGATTTTTCATACCCCAGAAACACGGGCTCGGCACCCTATCTCGAACTGAAGGCCCAGATCGAATCCCTGGTCATGGCGGAGCAGCAACGCTTCATCCAGTCGGAGACAGCGCACTGACGCCATGCCCATCCAACACATCACTCAGCGGAGTTGGTCTTGAACAAGCTCATTCAGCACGCCTGCATGGCCATCGCGGCCAGCCTCACGGCCATGGCCGCCCAAGCGGCCGACAACATCCACCTTGGCAACCTGCGCTTTGCCCACTACGGGGCTGTGTCCTACATGAAAGAGGTCTGCCCGAAATACGGCATCAACGTGGCCGAACACGTTTTTGCCAAGGGACCGGACATCATGCCGGCCATCGTGGCTGGCGACATCGACCTGGCCGCGCTGGCCTCTGATGGCGCCATTGCCGGGCGTGCCAATGGCGTCCCCATCTATGCGGTGGCCGGCTTTGCGCAGGGTGGGGCGCGCATGGTGGTGGGCAAGGACACCCCGATTCGTTCGCTGCGCGAGCTCAAAGGCAAACGCGTGGGCGTGACCCGGGGCGGGGCGCAGGAATTGCTGTTGTACGCCGTGCTGGACAAGGCTGGCCTCAGCTGGTCAACCACCGCCGACAAGACCAAGGACATCGAAGTCGTGTTCCTGCCTTTTGCGGACCTGAACCAGGCGCTGGCAGCCAAGCAGATCGACGCCATGATGCAGTCCGAACCCCAATCGTCGCAGGCGATTCGGCGCCAGATCGGCCGCGAATTGCTCAAGCCTTACGACACGGCACTGGGCCAGCCCAAACGCCTGCTGGTCATGAGCGAGCGCCTGTATCGCAACCGCGAGCTGGCGCTGCGCGTGGTGAAGTGCTTTGTAGATGCCACCGCGCAATTCGTGAAGAGCCCGGCAATGGCCGAGCAATATGTGCGCGAGCGCATGTTCCGCAACGAGCTGACGCATGACGAATTCCAGGACGCCATTGGCAACGCGCCCTACAGCTATGACGTGAGCCTGGCGCACATCGACACCACCACCGAGCTGATGAAGCAGTTCGGTGTCGGCAGGCTGTCCAGCCCGCCCAAGGCCTGGGAATGGACCCGGCTGGACCTGCTCACCCAAGCCAAGCGCGAACTGCAGATCCCTTGATGTTCA
Source organism: Aquabacterium sp. (assembly GCF_016195855.1). Classification (GTDB taxonomy): domain Bacteria; phylum Pseudomonadota; class Gammaproteobacteria; order Burkholderiales; family Burkholderiaceae_C; genus Aquabacterium. The sequence continues at coordinate 372,535 of NZ_JACPYU010000016.1, read as the reverse complement.
TGAAGCGTGTCTTGACCTGGCTCGCGCTGCTGGCCTTTCCCTTCTCGGCAGGGGCCACCGAGCCCATCCTGATCGGGCAGACGGCTGACCTGTCCAGCGTGTCCAGCGCCCAGATGAAAGACTTCAATGCAGCCGCCAAGGTCTACCTCCACACGGTGAACAAGGCCGGTGGCATCAAGGGTCGCCCCATCCAGCTGATTCATCTTGACGATGCCATGTCGGCCCATCTGGCCAGCGTGAACGCCCGCGAACTCATCGAAGAGCAGAAGGTGCTCGCGATTTTCGGCACGCGTGGCACAGACCCGACCGAGGCGGTGTTGGCCGTGGCCGATGCCGCTCGTGTGCCCGTCATCGCCCCCATCAGTGGGGCCGACACCGTGCGCAAGAGCCCGGTCGCCTTCCCGGTCAGGGCCAGCTACAGGCTGGAGCTCGACACCATGTTCAAGCAAATGGCCTTTGCGCCGGTGCGCCTGGCCATGCTGGTACAGAACGACAAGTTCGGCCACCCACTGGCCCGTTTCACGCAAACGCGATTGCAGCAGTACCCCACGATCTCGTTGGTGAAGCAAGCCTTCTTTGACCGCAAGTGCACCGACATGAGGGCCCAGGTCAACACCATCCTGGCCAGCCAGCCCAATGCGGTGATCGCCTTGTGCAACCCGACCTCCTGCGAGGCCTTCTTGCGCGAGATCCAGAAGCAGACGCGCCATACCGGTGCCACGCGCCCGACCATCTACCAGACCTCCATCTCGGATGCCTACAGCCAGTTCAGCGCGATGAAAGCCGACTTCCCTGGCGGCAACCCCTTCACGCAGGTCCTGCCAGATCCGGTGCACACCAGCGCCCCCCTGGCCAAGGAGTACCGCGCCGCACTCAAAGGGCAGGGCATCCCCATCAACTACCGCAGCTTCGAAGGCTACGTGGCGGCCAAAGTGCTGGTGATGGCGCTGGCCAAGGCGGCCACGCTCACGCGCGAAGGCCTCATCCAGTCCATGGAGCAAATGGGCACCCGCGATCTGGGCGGCTTCACCGTGCATTACGCCAAAGGCAATCATCTTGGCAGCACGTTTGTCGACCTGGTCACGCTCAACAGCACGGGTCAGATCGTGCATTGAATCAAGCAAGGAGTCATGAATTGAACAAGGTGTATGCAAACGCCGACCAGGCCATCTCCGACATCGTTCGGGACGGCCAGATGATTGCGGTTGGCGGCTTCGGGTTGTGCGGCATCCCAGAGGCCTTGATCGAGTCCGTTCGCCAATCAGGCGTGCGCAAGCTCACGCTGATTTCCAACAACGCCGGGGTCGAGGACTTCGGGCTGGGGCGCCTGATCAAGGCCCGGCAGGTCCGCAAGCTGATCTCCAGCTTTGTGGGCGAGAACAAGGAGGTCGAGCGCCAGTACCTGGCGGGCGAACTGGAGCTGGAGTTCACGCCGCAAGGCACGATCGCTGAAAAGCTCAGGGCAGGGGGCGCGGGCATCCCCGCCTTCTTCACACCTACCGGGCTGGGCACCCTGATTGCCGAGGGCAAGGAGGTGCGCGAGTTCGACGGCAAGCACTATGCGCTGGAGCAGGCCTTGCGGCCCGACCTGGCCATCGTCAAAGCCTGGAAGGCCGACAAGGCAGGCAACCTGGTCTTTCGGCGCACGGCGCGCAACTTCAACCCGTCGGCGGCCATGGCAGGGCGCATCACCGTGGTGGAGGTCGAGCACATCGTTGAGACGGGGGCCCTGGACCCCGACGAGATCCATCTGGCCGGCATCTACGTGCACCGCATCGTGCACAACCCCGTGCCGGAAAAGCGCATCCACAAACGCACCGTTTCCACGCAAACCACTTCCCTCGAACCCGCAGGAGCATGAACATGGCATGGACGCATGACGAGATGGCGGCGCGCGCCGCGCAAGAGTTGCAAGACGGCTTTTACGTGAACCTGGGCATTGGCCTGCCGACCAGGGTGGCCAACCACGTGCCGCCCGGCATCGAGGTCTGGCTGCAATCGGAAAACGGCATGCTGGGCATCGGCCCGTATCCAACCGAAGACGAGGTGGACGCCGACATCATCAACGCCGGCAAAGAGACGGTGACCTGCATGAAGGGTTCGTCCATCTTTGCCTCGCACGAGAGCTTTGCCATGATCCGCGGCGGCAAGGTGCACCTGTCCATCCTGGGTGCCATGCAGGTGTCCGATTCGGGCGACCTGGCCAACTGGATGATCCCCGGCAAGATGGTCAAGGGCATGGGCGGCGCGATGGACCTGGTCGCCGGCGTTCAGCGCGTGGTCATCGTGATGGAGCACTGTGCCAGAAACGGTGAACACAAGCTGCTGCAACGCTGCACCTTGCCGCTGACCGGTGTGGGCGTGGTCAGCCGCATCATCACCGACCTGTGCGTGCTGGACGTGACACCGCAAGGCTTTGTCTGCGTGGACATGGCGCCCGGCGTGACGCCTGAAGAGATCCGCTTGAAGACAGGGGCCCATGTGCACCTGTCTCACCTGACCAAGCTGGCGGCCTGATCCTCAGGGCGGCGTCGAACGCGCGGCATAACGCCGCGCCATCAGCGTGCACACGAACATCTGGATCTGGTGGTACAGCATGATCGGCAGCACCAGCACGCCCATGGACGCGCTGCCGCCAAACAGCAGCTTGGCCATGGGCATGCCCGATGCCATGGACTTCTTGGAGCCGCAGAACACCGCCACGATCTCGCCCTCGACATCGAAGTTCAGACGACGCGCCAGCATGCGCGAGAACCACAGCATGGGCAGCAAGAAGAGCATCGTGCCCGCCACGGCTTGAGCCAGCAAGCCCGGGCCATGGTTGCGCCACAGCCCATCTGCCACCGAATCACTGAAGGCCGACCACACCAGCAAGACGATCACCGCCCGGTCAAACGCCATCGTGTAGGGCTTGATGCGGGCGAACATCGCACCCAGCACCGGCCGCATCAAATGCCCGACGATGAAGGGCAAAAGCAGCATCCTGGCGATCTTCAGCATGGTGCCGGCCACATCGAAATGGTGCCCCGCGCCGTTCATCACCAGGCTGACCAGCAGCGGTGTGATGAACACACCCAACAGCGTCGACAAGGTCGCATTGAGCACGGCCGCGGCCACGTGCCCGCGCGCCATGGCCGTCATCGCCACGGACGACGACACGGTGGACGGCAGCACGGCCAGGTAGAAAAAGCCCATCATCAGGTCGTGGGACATATAAGGCCCCAGCAACTTGGCCCACAGTGCCCACCACAAGGGAAAGGCAACGAAGGTGCAAACCTGAACCAGCAGGTGCAACTTCCACTTGCTGGCACCGTCCTTGAGGCTGTCGGTGGACAGGCCCATGCCGTGCAGGAAGAACAGTGCCAGCACGCCCAGGTCGGTCACGGCGTCCACATGCATCAGGCCGCCGGTGCGCCCCACGTTGGGGGCCAGGGTGGCCACGATGACGGCAGACACCATGCCGATCAGGAACCAGTCGGCTTTCCCTGACACCCGGGCGCGAGGCCACCCATCACGACGTGCTGCAAACATGGCGTCAAACCATCAATGAACCAGGCGGCCAGAACCATCCAGCGTCACCAGATCAACGTATTTGCTGCCCTGGTGCTCATCGCTGCTATAGCGGACGGTCAGCCCACCCAGATCATAAGAACCCATGCCCTCCAGGGTATCGAGCAATACTTTCGGGCTATTGGAAGACGATTTTGAAAGCGCCGCCACCAATACCTTGGCCGACACATAACCTTCGAAATTGCGATAAGTCACAGGCAGATTGGCCTTGCTCATGGCCGCCAGGTATTCCTTGGTCAAAGGGCTGAGCGTGCGATGCGGGTCGGGCAATATCTGCGAATAAGGATTGCCTTGCACCACCTCAGGCCCCAGTTTCTTGAATTGGGCGTAAATATCGGAGATCGAAGTCTGGTAAATGGTGGGGCGAGGGCGTTGCGACTGACGCGCCTGGCCCAACACCTCCCTCGAAAATGCCTCGCAAGAAGTGGGGTTGCACAAGGCAATCACCGCGCTGGGGCTGTCATTGAGGATGGTGGTGACCTGGGGTTTGAGATCCGTGGCCTTGCGGTCAAACGTGACCTTCCTGACGATGGTGATGCTGCGGTACTCCTTGGCCACCCGCTCTTCGATGAAGGTGGCCAGTGGCAGGCCGAACTTGTCGTTCTGCACCAGCAGGGCCACCTTCGTTGGCATGAAGGCGATGTGACGCAACATGGCCTCGATCTCGCTGCGGTAGCTGGCGCGAACAGGGAAGGTCACCGGGCTCTTGCGCACCGAATCCGCCCCCGTCACTGGGGCAATCACTGGCACGCCGGCCGCCTCGGCCACCTTCATGACCGCCTCGGTTGGGTCCGTCCCCCGGATGCCGAACAACGCCGACACCTTTTTATTCTGGATCAATTCCTTGGCATTTTGCGCGGCCTTGTCGGCGGCATAACCATCGTCCAGGCTGATCAATTTGATCTGCTTGCCCTTGACGCCCCCCGTGCCATTAACCCGGTTGATATAGGCGAGGGCGCCCGCGTTGAACTCCTTCATCTGCGTGCCTGCGACGCTGCTGAAATCGGCCGTCTGCCCAATCAGAATCTCGTCGGCTGCCATCACGGAAAACGAGGCCAGGCAAAAGACAATCAATGCGCAAAACTTTTTCATTGTATTGACATGCAGTAGCCCACCCGGACAAATCTATTTCTGTCCGGGATACAGGCGGTGGCGGTATTGGCTGGGTGGCGATTGATATGCCGCGTACTGCTGGGGCATGGTCGTCGATAACCCATCCGACGACAGGGCGCCATCATACGGTGCAACGCCCCGGTTTTTCGGATGGCGATACCTTGAAGTGAGGGGGGAGCGTGTCAGGCAAGCACCTGGCACCAGATAAGATGAGACGGTGATCCAACTATTTCACTGCATCAGCGCGCGCTCATTCCGCCCCCTGTGGCTCCTGGAGGAGCTCGGCCTGGCCTATGAGTTGCACATGCTCCCGTTCCCGCCACGTGTGCATCAACGCGCGTTCCTGGCGCTCAACCCGCTGGGCACCGTGCCCTTGCTGCTCGACGGCGACACCCGCATGACCGAGTCTGCAGCGATGTGCCAGTACCTCGCCGCCCGGCACAGCCCCGGACAGCTGGACGTGGCCGTTCACGAAGCCGCGTATGGCGACTACCTGAACTTTCTGCACTTTGGCGAAGCCACACTGACCTTTCCCCAGACCCTGGTGCTGCGCTATACGCACTTCGAGCCCGAAGGCAAAAAGCAGCCCCAGGTGGCGCAAGACTATGCCAAGTGGTTCCTGGCCAGGCTGCGCACCCTGGAGCCTCGCCTGACCGACTCGGCTTTCCTGTGCGCAGGGCGCTTTACCGCGGCAGACGTGTCCGTGGGCTATGCCTTGCTGCTGGCACAGCATCTGGGCCTGGCCGAGCAGTTCACGCCACACGTGGCTGCGTATTGGGCCAGGCTGCAACAGCGAGCTGGCTACCAACGAGCACAGGACGCGCAGTGGCGCGCTGGCCAAGAACAAGGCCTGCCGGCGCTAGCCGCCCCGGACGTCCGCCCCTGACAACCGTTTGACGAGAACACCTCCGTGCACATCAAAGACCAAGCCCCCTTGAAACTACTGGGGCTGCTGCTGGTCCTCGTCATCTCGTATTTCCAGTTCAAGAACTGGGTGCTGATCCACGAAGAGAACATGCAAGCCGTCATCGGTGCGGCCTACGGCGTCTTTGATGGCACACCCCACTGGCGCGCCTTTCAGAACCGGATCTTTTCGCCCGGGCTGGTCTATGCACTGGGCTTCATCTCGGACAAGCCCTTCATCCTCTTCATGGCCGCCGGCATCTTCGCACTCAACTGCGTGCTCTACGGCCTGGTGCTGCGCCTGACAGGCAGCGTCGCGCGTGCCGTGCTGGCCGTGCAGGGTGCGGTGCTGATGTGGATCTTCCAGCATCACTTCTGGTTCTATTCCTGGGACCTGACCGAAGCCCTGTGCCTGCTGCTGTTCACCTATGCTGCGCTCACGGAAAAGATGAACCGTGTGGTGCTCGCAGCGCTTGTTCTGGTCTCGATGCTGAACAAGGAAACCGCCGTGCTGATCGGCGTGTACTTCATGGTGCGCGGCGCGGCTGAAAAGTGGGCAGGGTGCCCCATCAACTACCGGATGATCGGGCAGGGCGCTGCGCTGTCCATTGCCTCCTTGATCGTGACGGAAGCCTTGCGTCACTACCTGTTCAAGTTTTCATCGCTGGACGGGGTGGGGCATGACGTCGAGCATGCGGCCTTCGGCAACCACTTCAACCACGCCAAGAACTGGGAGACGCTGATGCGCTTTGTGCAGCGCCCCTCGGCCTTCTTCCTGATCATCGTGTTCTATGTGACCGCGCTGATCAGCCTGGCTGCACAGGCCATCAAGGCACGCAACACGAGCCTGATGGGCCTGAGTGCCGCACTGGCTGGCTATGCGCTGGCGCTGTGGGTGTTTGGCGTGATCGACGAATACCGGATCTACCAACCCTTGATGTGGTGTGTGGCCTTGTTGCTGGTGAGCGTCAACCGTAGTTCAACGGCTCGCTCGTGATCTGGCCGATGTCATTGCCGGTGGTTTCGAAAACCCAGCCCCTGCTGTTTTGATCCTTGAAGTTGGGCAGCTTGGGGAATGCGTCCACGTCCATGGGCATCCAGCGGGAATTGCCCAGCCCTTCGGCCAGGCCCTTGACGCCGTTCTTCCACTCGCTGAGGCTGCCGCCGAAGTAGTAAATGGGCCGATCCACGTCGAAGCCGGCAAACTTCATCGCGCGATCAAAGCTCACCCGGTCAACCATCAGGCCGCTTGCAAACTCGGAGCAATGGATGCCCCGCAGGGAGTTGCGGCCAGTCAACTGGATGGCACCCAGGCATGAAAGCAGTTTGGTAAACACCAGTACGGGGCCTTCTGCATACTCCCATTCGCGAATGATGGGCACGCCCTTGGGCGTTGACAAGACTGCCGGATTACCGCTTTCGGCGCACCGGCTGGCAGCCCTGAGATCCTGGATATGCGATGCCCGTGTCAGGCCGGCAAGTGCGTCCTCAACGTGATCAACTGCAGCCATGTCAACCTCCTGCTTCTGATGGCTTGCCCAAGTTCTGGCTCATTTCATCATGTGCTTGTCATGTGCAGCGTTGACATGGCGCAAGAAAACGCCGCCCCATCTGCACGGCAGCCGTAGTCATTCGTCCCAATCCTGCAAGTTGTCCTCGGCATACTTCAGCGACGGAGAAAAGTCGTTGTAGTTGCCCCAGGTCTTGCTGCCAGCGACGATGGCTTTGAGCCAGGGGTACAACTCCAGGTCCAGGCTGGACGCGTAGCCTCTGCCCACTTCGGCCAGGTGCGTGATGATGGCCAGATCCTGCAATTGAACCGGCAGATCTTTCAACCCGACCTTGTCGCCAGTGGCCCAATCCAGAAAAGACTGCGCCAGGGCCTTGCCTTTGTCGTCTTTCGAGTTCGCCCAGGTTGCGATCTGCAGGTAGGAGCTGGGCTTGCCTTTGCGACGGATCACAGGGTCGTAGTTCTGCCAGCCTTTGCCGAGCTTGAACCCGATGGCGTTGAGGTTCTTGTTCACATGCGCGATCAGTTCCTCGCGCTTGGCCGTGTCGTTTTGAATCCAGACATAGCCGTTCCAGAACCGGCCCCAGGTGATGAGGGCCTCAGCTTCTTGCTTTGACATGACGACGTTCCCTTTTTGAGCATGAGATGGGGGCATCGTTATGGCAAAGGGCCTGAAAGGCAATTGACCATCGCCACCTTCTTTGGTTTACATAATATACATCGTAGAAAGTATATGAAAGTACGCCACAGGCAACTTCCCCCGGCTCAACCCCACTCAACACAACTTTACAAACCACTAAAATCCCAGCCGCTGCGCGAAACGCATCCACTTGATACGGCACGCGCCACCCCGTTCTCGACACCGACTGGTCATCCAGTGTCCGAGCAGCGTCGAGCGCACACAACAGAAAGTCAGGTACGACGACAAGAGCTTCAACATGGACTTCAACCATCCAGACGACACCGACTCGGTCATCCAACGCCTGGTCGAGCGCAAAGCCGAGGGCCGCACAGAATCCACATTGCGACTGGCCGCCATCGACAAGGACATGACGCCCCAATGGAAGGCGTCCATGCAGGCCCGAATCACCAAGCTGAACCACGAGGCCTCGTCGCCTCGCAGCAAGTTGCCCAGGCTCTACGCCATGATGGAGGAAGTCGCCGCTGTCAGGGCGCCTCATCTGGCCTGCGCCGCAGGATGCACCGCGTGCTGCCGGACCATCCCGGTCGAGATATCCGATCTGGAAGCCCGCCATATCGCGCACGCAACCGGCAGGGTCATGGCCACGCTGCCGCCCGGGCGGCACACCGTCCCCGGCCATTCACCCAAACACGTGAACACGCCGTGTCCGTTCCTGGTCGACAACCTTTGCTCGATCTATGAGCATCGCCCTTACAACTGCCGCTCCCTGGCTGTTGTGGATCGCGACGCACTGACTTGCAGCGAGGAAAACACCGCGCTGGCCCGCGCCCAGGACCCTCGTGCCGTGCCTGTCCCCATGACCAAGATGCAGGCCTTTGACCCCAGTTATGCAGCACTGACGGATCGTTCAGGCACCGTCTGGGCCGACATCCGGCAGTTCTTCCCGGCGTCAGCCAAGCCTGCCTGATCGCGGGCTACAGCGACACCGCGTTGCGTACCTGGATCAGGCGCCAGCAACCCGGGGTCTGGCGGAACACAAACGTGCGGTCGTAAGCGGCATCTTTGCGCAGCGCCACGGTGTAGGTCCCGCTGGCGGTGGCCGTGATGTGCCTGTCGAGCGGCATCGCGGCTTGCTCCTTGTCTGACGGAAAGCTGGCCCCTGGGTAGTGGGCCTTGATGGCCGGTGTCACCCGCATCGTCTCCATACGGGCACCACGTGGCCGCAGATAGATCAAGGGGTATTCGGTGTGTTGCGTCCGAAAGCCGGCATCCATGGCAAACCGGTCCAGAAAGGCATTGAAGCTGGCTGGGCAAGCCCCGCCCCGCTCTGCCTGTGTTTCTGCGCTACGGGCCGGCAGGGCGGTCAACAGCGCGGCGAGAGATGTGGCAGCGATCAGGGTACGACGGGGGCAATTCATGCGCTGTATTTTGACTGTTTCAGTCGGTTGATCTGGCGCATTGCGCACGGCCTTTGCAACTCCTAGACTCGGCCCTTCGCTGCGAAGTCTGCGGCTTCCATCTTCTGGAGGTTTTATGGACTCGGTACGCTTCAATCCTTCCCGTATTGCTCATCAGGCTCTGGTTGCGTTGTGCACGGCCAGCCTGAGCAGCGTTGCACTGGCCGCCACCATGTGCACGGCGCCGCCCAATCTGGTGTCCAACCCTGGGTTCGAGCAAGGCAGTTACGCCCCTGGCAGCCCCCCCGCAAACTGGCTTTTCGATACGGGCTATGGCTCGTCGCTCGGCACCTGGGACAACGCGACCGCTCACAGCGGGCAGTTCAGCGTGCGCATTGATGCCAGCGCGCCGGATGACGCGACCTGGCAGCAGTCCGCCAACGTGCCCACCAACACGCTCTTGTACCTGGGTGGCTGGATCAAGTCCAACAACATCCAGCGCGTAGGTCAACCGGACAGCCCCGGTGCCACGGTATCCGTTCTGGGCCGCTGGGATCAACCGGCGCCAACGCTGGGCACCACGCCGTGGCACGCCGTGGGCATGAGCTTCTTCACGGATACAAGCCCCCTGCTGATCACCCCCAGGCTGGGCTTCTGGGGCGGCCTGGCCTCAGGGACCGCCTGGTATGACGACCTCACACTGGTCCCTCGGGTGGCCAACACGCCGCACCCGCGCTGGAAGGTCCTGGTGCTGATCTACCCGCAAACCGATGTCACCTACACCGATGCGCTGGGCGTCAGCCGGCACGTCACGGGCGCCATGTCGCGATGGGATGTCGACAGGACGCTGGATCAGGCGCGGCGCTTCGTGCAGCACGACATTCCTGCCCTGAGCAGCAGCAACATGCTGCCTGAGTTCACCGCGAGGGTGGCGCACGAACCACTGAAGTCACTCTCGCCCTTCTTTGAGGGCTGGTGGCCAGCCCAGGGTGATGTGATCAAGGAGCTTGACCCGGCCTTTGACTCGGTCATCGTGATCTGGGAGCCTCGGGTGCGCGACGTGGCAACGGGCCAGCCACTGGTGATCGCAGGTGATGGCGCCGTAACGCCAGATCGTGGGTTGCAGCAGACCTATACGACCTTGCGCGTGCCCTATGCAGGCCTCAATGGCAACCGCAACGTCTACAAGCAACAGTGGGGCGTGGCACTGTCCTCCTACTTCCTGAGCATGCAGCTGGCCTCCCCACCGCCCATCAACTTCAACCCTGCCCCAACCCAGTACGTCAACTGCCAGACCGGGCAGTTCTATGTCTGGCAAGAAGAAACCAACGGCAACCCGATCCCGAACTCGATCTACAACAACGGCTCGGGCTTCATACACGACTATTACTCCGGCACCTTGGCCCTTGCCGATGCACCCACGGCCTGCCTCGGCTTTGGCGCACCCGCATGGGCCTGGGGCGGCCCTGTGACCCACTCGGGCAGCGCCCCCACCTTCACCGCCCTGGACCGGGTCAATGCCTTGATCGAGCAAATTGATGCGCTGGAGAGGGCCGACATGCTGGACCACGGCCCTGCCCAGAGCCTGCGCGCCATGCTGCAAGCAGAACGCCACATAATGGGCATGCCGCACTCTCCGGCTGCGCAAGCCGGCCTGACGGTCTTCATCAAACACGTACGGCAGTTGATCAGTAGCGGCCAGTTGTTGCCACACGCAGGTCAACTCTTGATCGAAGGCGCAGAGGCCGCCCGCTCCTGCACCTAAATACACCCCCAGGTACCCAGATCCCTTGGTAAGCTTCAGCCCTTGATCGATCTGGAGTACCTTGATGAGTGAATTCACCCCCGTCGCCGGCTTGATGGGCGGGGCATTGATCGGCACATCCGCCGTGGTCTTGCTGGCTTTCACAGGCCGGCTGGCAGGCATCAGCAACATCGCGCACGGGCTGGTCGCCAGCCTGCGCCAGGGCAAGCCGATGGACGCGGCCTGGCGTTTTGTGTTCCTGCTGGGCATGGTTGGAGCCACATGGGCTTACTTCCATGCCACAGCGGCCACCGTCAACCCTCGCCAGCACTACCCATCGGGCTTGCTGGTGCTAGGTGGCCTGTTGGTCGGATACGGCACGTCCATGGGCAATGGCTGTACCAGTGGCCACGGCGTGTGCGGGCTGGGCCGGCTGTCCGTGCGCTCGTTGGCGGCCACCCTCACCTTCATGGCCACGGGCGCGCTCACCGTCTTCGTGTTGCGCCATGTGGCGCACATCTGAGGGGCAGCCGACATGATCCGTTTGTTGACGTGCCTGATCGCAGGCGCCTTGTTCGGGCTGGGCCTTGCCGTGGCGCAGATGACCAACCCGCTGAAGGTTCAGAACTTTCTGGATGTGGCCGGCGACTGGGACCCTAGCCTGGCCTTCGTCATGGGCGCGGCCGTGCTGATCACCCTGGTGATGTTCCGTGTGGTGCTCAAGCGCGCCAGCCCGCTGCTGGGTGAACGCTTCCACTTGCCAAACTCGCTCAAGGTCGATCGCCCGTTGATCATGGGCTCGGCGCTGTTTGGTGTGGGCTGGGGCATGACGGGCTATTGCCCGGGCCCCGCGCTGGCAACCCTGTTGTCTGGCAATGGCGAGGTGCTGCTGTTCGTGCCGGCCATGCTGCTTGGTGGGTTTTTGCACCGAACCTTCGGGCACCGTGCCTGAGCGCGCTTCCTCACGTATGCTTGCTGCTGTCTTCGTTGCCTGATCCCGAGGTCTCATGCAAGTTCGCTCTCATCTGGGCCTGGCGCTGGCCCTGGCCTGCGCTGCCGTGGTGCCCCATGCCTGGGCTGGCAAAACACTCGACGCCGTCAAACAACGCGGGCAGTTGCAGTGTGGGGTCAGCACCGGTGTCGCCGGCTTCTCCGCACCCGATGCCAAGGGGCGCTGGTCTGGCTTCGATGTGGACTTCTGTCGCGCCGTTGCGGCGGCTGTGCTGGGTGATCCCGAAAAGGTGGCCTTCACGCCGCTCAATGCCCAACAGCGCTTCACGGCACTGCAATCCGGCCAAGTGGACATGCTCTCGCGCAATACCTCGTGGACGCTGACACGCGATGCCTCGCTGGGCCTGAGTTTTGCCGCCATCACCTACTTTGATGGCCAGGGCTTTCTGGTGCCCAAGAAACTCAAGGTGGACAGCGCCAAGAAGCTGAAAAACGCACAGGTGTGTGTGCAATCGGGCACCACCACCGAGAAGAACCTGGCGGACTTCTCGCGTGCGAACAAGCTGGCCATCAAGCCTGTGGTGTTCGACACCTACGAAGCCGGTTTCAAGGCCCTGTTTGCCGGCCGCTGCCAGGCCTACACGGCCGATGCCTCGGCGCTGGCCAGCATCCGCAACAAGGAAGCGCCCAACCCCGACGACTATCTGGTGCTGCCCGAGCTGATCTCGAAAGAGCCGCTGGGCCCGGCCGTGCGCCGTGGTGACGACGAGTGGTTTGCCATCGTCAAATGGACCGTCTTTGGCCTGCAGGAAGCGGAAGAGCTGGGGCTCACCCGGGCCAATGTCGACCAGCTGTTGAAGGCCTCGACCGACCCGGCCATTCAGCGCCTGATCGGCTCCGGCGAGGATACCGGCAAGCTGCTGGGGCTGGACAAGGCCTGGCTCTACCGCTCCTTGAAAGCTGTGGGCAATTACGGTGAGATCTTCGAGCGCAACGTCGGCGCGCAGTCGCCCCTGAAGCTGCCCCGCGGCGTCAACAAGCTGTGGAACCAGGGCGGCCTGGTCTACCCGCCCCCGATTCGCTGACCCCCGCCCAAGATGCTGGGTTTTCTGGATCAGCCTGCGGGCTTCGACATCGGCGAAACCGGCCTGCTGGTGTTCGATGCCGCGCAGCCTTTGTGGCGTGCCCTCCTCGTTGGCCTGGGCAACACGCTGCGCGTGTCCTTGCCCGCCCTGCTGCTGGCCTGCCTGATTGGCTTGGCCGTGGCTTTGGGGCGCACGTCGGGCTCACGTGTGTGGCGCAGCGTGGCGGGTATTTACGTCGACACCGTTCGCAACACGCCTCTGCTGCTGCAGTTGCTGATGTGGTACTTCCTGCTGATCGAATGGCTGCCTGATTCAACCCAGGCGATCCCGGTGTTACCTGGCGTCTGGTTGAGCAAAGGCGGCCTGGCCTTTCCCTGGTTTGGCCCAGGCGAAGCAGGCGCGGCCTGGGCATGGAGCTGGCCGCAGCAGGACACCTTCAACATCGTGGGCGGCGCAGCGGTCAGCCCCGAATACCTCTCGCTGGCGCTGGCCTTGAGCATCTACACCGGCGCCTTTCTGGCCGAGGTCATCCGCGGCGGCATCGAATCCGTGCCTGCCAGCTTGATGGAGGCGGCCGAAACACTGGGCGCCACGCGCTTTCAACAGATCACGCGGGTGCTGCTGCCCCAGGCTTTGCGCACCATCGTGCCCGCCGCCACCAACCAGTTCCTCAATCTGATCAAGAACTCCTCGCTGGCCGTGGCCGTGGGCTATCCGGACCTGGTCTCCGTGGGCAACACCGCGCTGAACCAGACGGGCCGCGTGGTCGAGTGCGTGCTGGTGATGATGTCGGTGTACCTGGCCTTGTCATTGAGCACGACGGCGCTCATGAACTGGTTCAATGCGCGGCATGCGCTCAAGGGGCCGGCATGAGCCACGTCATGCGGCCTGCAGGCGGCAAGAGCTGGTTCAGCTTGATGGCATCCGGCCTGGGCCTGATCCTGTGCGCCTGGCTGGCCTGGCGCCTGCTGGACTGGGCTGTGTGGCGGGCCGTGTTCAGGCCGGACGCCCTGGCCTGCCAGGCTTTGCAGCACCATGGCGCCTGCTGGGGTGTCGTCGCTGAAAAGATACGCCCCATCCTGCTGGGCCACTACCCCTACGAGCAGCAATGGCGGCCCATGCTGGTCTTGCTGGGCAGCGCCCTGCTCGGCCTGGGCGCCTGGCTGGCGGGCTGGCGGCGTGCGGTGTCGGGCAACGGTTTGTTCGCCCTGGCCGCGTATGTGCTCATGGCCTCAGCCCTGATGCGCGGGGGCTTTGCCGGGTTGGAGACCGTACCGTTCGATGCCTGGGGTGGCTTGCCCCTCACGCTTTGGCTGTTTCTCGTGAGCCTGCTGGCGTCGACACCCATGGCCATCGGGCTGGCCCTTGCGCGCCGCTCAGCGCGCATCTGGCTCCATGTGCCAGCCACGGCCGTCATCGAACTGATACGTGGCGTGCCACTGGTCACGCTCTTGTTCATGGCTGCCTTCATGCTGCCTGTCTTGATCCCGCAGGACCACCCTGTGCCACTGGTCTGGCGGGCGACGCTGGCGTTGACGCTGTTTTCAGCGGTCTATATGGCCGAGGTCGTCCGAGGTGGTTTGCAGACGGTGCCGCAGGAGCAAAGTGAGGCGGCCGCCATCCTGGGGCTGAGTTGGTGGCAAACACAGCGCATGGTGGTCTTGCCGCAAGCGCTGCGCGCGGTGCTGCCAGCCTTGGTCGGACACGGCATTGGCTTGCTGAAAGACAGCTCGCTTGTGCTGGTGGTGGGCTTGCACGAGTTCACCGGCGGCTTGTCTTTGAGCCTGGGCGGCGACCCGGTGTGGCGCCCTTACTACTTTGAAGCCTATCTGGCCGTGGGCATGGTCTACGCGCTGATGTGCCTGGGCTTGTCGCGCACGGGGCGCATGCTGGAGCGGCGCTGGGCCAAGGGCACGCATTGAGCCCGGGCTGAATCGCGGCCCCCATGAAAATGGCCCGTCACCAGGACGGGCCACTTCACGCTGTCAGAGCGCTACACGCGCGCTGAAATCGCGCCGCAAGTATTCGGCGGGTTGGCCTCTTCAGGCCGGCAAGATTCAGGCTTCTTCCTGAATCTCTTCCACAACATCGGGGGCGGCGTCCACCTCGCGGTCAAAGTCCTGGCCCTCGCTGTTCACCAGAGGGATCAGCGGCTTGTCCAGCGGGCGGCACACGCGGCTTTGCAGGCGGTTGAGACGCTCGGAGCGCTCCATCGCTTCCAGCACAGCCTGCGGGTCCATCATCAGGGCAAACGGGTTGGCGTACAGACTTTGCTTTTGCATAAAGGCCTCCGGGGTGAGAGATGTCGTCGTGATGTGTTCACTGTAGGCATCCGGGTCTGGAGGCGGTAGTCGCCGAACAACCAAACCTCCTGTCAGAAATTGTCTGACAAGGGTTTTACTGGTGTGTTGGGCTAACCCTCGGTGAGGTACGCACGAGCGAGAACAATTCCTCGAAGTTGTTCGATGTGATGCGGCCAAGCTCATCCACATCCATGCCTTTGAGCTCGGCCAGTTGCCTGGCCACCAGCGACACATAGGCCGGCGAGTTGAGTTTGCCGCGGTGCGGCGCAGGGGCCAGGTAGGGGCTATCGGTCTCGATCAGGCAGCGCTCGATGGGCACCATGCGGGCCACATCGCGGATGTCACCCGCGTTCTTGAAGGTAAGGATGCCCGAGAAGGAGATGTGAAAGCCCAGGTCGAGCGCGGCACGCGCCACGGCATCGGTTTCGGTGAAGCAGTGGAAGACACCGCGCACCTTGCCTTGGCCTTCTTCCTTGAGGATGGCCAGGGTGTCTTCACTGGCTTCGCGGGTGTGGATCACCAACGGCAGGCCTGTTTGCAGTGCAGCACGGATGTGCACGCGAAAGCGCTCGCGCTGCCAGGCCATGTCGGCCACGCTGCGCTCGCCCAGGCGGTAGTAGTCCAGGCCGGTTTCGCCAATGCCGACCACGCGGGGCAAGGCGGCACGTTCGAGCAGATCACCCAGCGTGGGCTCCTGGACGCCTTCGTTGTCAGGGTGCACACCCACAGTGGCCCACATGTTCTCGTAGCGCATGGCCAGGGCATGCACTTGCGGGAACTCTTCCAGGGTCGTGCTGATGCACAGGGCGCGGTCCACGCCGGCGGCGCTCATGTCGGCGCGAACCTGATCGAGCGTCTCGGCGTATTGCGGGAAATTGAGGTGGCAGTGCGAATCGACAAACATGGCGGCAGCGGCGAACAAACAAAAAAGCGGGTTTGACTGATGTCAACCCGCTATTGTTGCCGCAAAGGGCCCGACTCTGCTTTACAGGGTCTGTGTCGGCTTGCTGGAGGAAATGTTGGTGCCCAGAATCTGCTCGATCTTCACGCGCAGCAGGCGGGTCTTGTCGTCACCAGGGAAACGCACACCCACGCCCTGGGTGCGGCCACCGGAGGCATTGGCCGGTGTGATCCAGGCGATCTTGCCGGCCACGGGGTAACGCTGGTTGTCTTCGGGCAGGGACAGCAGGAGGTAGATGTCGTCGCCCAGCGTGTACTCGCGCGTGGTGGGCACGAACAACCCACCTTCGGTGAATGCGGGGATGTAGGCGGCATACAGCGCACCCTTTTCGCGGAACACCAGCTGGATCACGCTGGGGCGAGCAGCAGCCGCTGCAGCGCCTGGTGTACCCAGGGCGGACGCCATCCGGCCAGGCCCGGACGGGGCAAAGGCGGAAGGCAGGGCTGTGGTCTGGAACTCGCTCATCGTGGGCAAAGTGTAATGCCTGAGGCTTGGCAAAGACTGTGAAATTGCGCTCACCTTGGCGCTGCTTTACTTCTGGAAACACCCTGATCCTGATTTGGGCGCCCTTCCCCCTTGATCAAGCGGTCGGGTTGCCCCTTGAGGGCCTGGGCCGCATGACCGCCCGGGCCTGCACCAGCAGGGCTTCCACCTTGAGGTTCTGGTTCCACGGGTGCTCGGCATGGCGGCTGGTCTTGCGCAACTCCTGAGCCCAGGTGGTCAGCAGATTCAGGTCCGGCGCGGCCGGCAGGCTGGCTGCCGGGAAATAGCGTGGCGCGGCACCGGCAGCCACGCAAGCCAGGTCGTGGCAGACCTTCTGCAGGGTCTCGACCACCAGGGTCAAAGGCCACTGCGTCAAGGCGGTGGCCGCACCATTGAGCAGATCTTTCGGGATTTGGGGCCAATAACGCGCATCCAGGCCCAATTGATGGCGATCACGTGCGGTCAAGGGTTGCCCGCCGGCCGCGTCCAGCAACACACGGGCATCGGCCAGGGAAAGACCGTCCAGCTGGGTCTGCAGCCATTCAGCCGCCACATCAGGCGTGGGCATGGGCAGGCGCCAGGCCTGGCAGCGGCTGCGCACGGTGGGCAGCAGCTGGTCCAGCGCGGCACCGCTCAACACGAAGCGCACCTGGCCTGGTGGCTCCTCCAGGGTCTTGAGCAAGGTGTTGGACGCGATCAGGTTCATGCGCTCGGCCGGGTGCACCAGCACCACCTTGGCCCTGCCACGCGAGGCCGTGTGCTGCGAGAACTGCACCACGGCACGGATGGCATCAACCTTGATTTCCTGACTCAGCTTCTTGGTCTTGCCGCCGGATTTCTCGCTGGCTTCGCCGTCCTCTGCGGAAGACTGCCAGCCCAGGCTGGCCTGCAAGGCCTCCGGCAGCACGACCATGAGGTCCGGATGGGAGCCTGCATCAATCAGGTGGCAGCTGGCGCAACGGCCGCAGGCGGGCGCAAAGCCTTGCCCCATTGGCCGGGCCTCGCACAACCATGAACGTGCCAGGGCCAGTGCGAACTCGAACTGCCCCACGCCCTCGGGGCCGTGCAGCAACACGGCGTGGCTGTTGAGTTGGGCCAGGGCAGCTTCAAGCGGCTTGGGCAACCAGGGCCAGAGTGCGGGGCGCGGCTCGCTCACAGCAACCCTCGGCTGCGCAACTCGGACTGGATCTGCGCGGCCACGTCGGCTTGCGTCTGGTCAGCCTGGATCAGGGCAAAACGCGCTGGCTGGGCTTGCTGGCGAGCCAGATAAGCGCCGCGCACGCGCTCGAAAAAGGCCTGGTCCTGCGCTTCGAAACGGTCGGGCTGACGGGCGGTGCTCAGGCGTTCGGCGGCCACCACGGGAGGCAGGTCAAACAGCAAGGTCAGGTCGGGCTGCAAGCCTTCCTGCACCCAGCCCTCCAGGGTGCCCAGCACCTGCAGATCAAAGCCGCGACCACCACCTTGGTAGGCGAAGGTGGCGTCGGTGAAACGGTCACACAGCACCCAGGCGCCACGCGCCAGCGCCGGCCTGATCACGGTCTGGATATGGTCGCGGCGCGCGCCGAACACCAGCAGGGCTTCGGTCAGCGGGTCCATGGCGTCGTGCAGAAACAGGCCACGCAGCTTTTCAGCCAGGGGCGTGCCGCCGGGCTCACGGGTGCGGACCACCTCGCGACCAGCCTGCTTCCAGGCTTGCTCCAGGGCATCCAGGTGCGTGGTCTTGCCCGCGCCGTCGATGCCCTCGAAGGTGATGAATCGGCCCTTGTTGCTCATGGCGTCTTTCCGGGGTTGCGTGTTGAACGCTGGTATTGGTTGACCGCCCGATTATGCTCAGCCAATGTGGCGCTGAACGCACTGCTGCCATCGCCCCGCGCCACGAAATACAGCGCCTTGGTCTCGGCGGGCTTCACGGCGGCCAGCAAGGCGGCCTTGCCGGGCATGGCAATGGGCGTGGGCGGCAGGCCGGCCCGGGTGTAGGTGTTGAAGGGCGTGTCGGTCTGCAGGTGCACCTTGCGCAGGTTGCCGTCGAACTGCTCACCCAGGCCGTAGATCACGGAAGGGTCGGTCTGCAAAGGCATGCCCACGCGCAGGCGGTTGTTGAAAACGCCCGAGATCATGGGCCGGTCAGCCTCCCTGCCCGTCTCCTTCTCGACAATGGAGGCCAGGATCAAGGCATCCCGGGGTGTCTTGACCGCCACATTGCTCTGGCGCTGCGCCCAGGCCGCATCCAGCTGCTTTTGCATGGCGTTCAGGGCCCGCTTCATCACGGCCAGATCGGTGCTGCCTTTGGCGTAGGAATAAGTGTCCGGGAAAAAATGGCCTTCGGCCGCTTCGCCGGGCATCCCCAACTGGGCCATGATCTCGCTGTCAGGCAGGCCAGCGGTGCTTTGCTTGAGCCCGTCCGCCAGGGCCAGTTCGGCCCGAAAGCGCTTGAAGGTCCAGCCCTCGATCAGTTTGACGACAGACAGGCGCTCGTCCCCACGCACCATCATGCGCAAGAGGTCGCGGGGCGTGGCGCCCTGGGCCAGCTCGTAGCTGCCCGCCCGGATCTGGCGCGACTGCCCCGAAAACCGGAACCACTGGTAGAGCAACCAGGGTGAGGCATCCACACCCGCGTCCACCCAGTCCTTGGCGATCTCGCGGGGTGTGCTGCCTGCTTCAACAGACAACTCGACGGTGGGCGCGGCCAGGCGCAGGGGTTGCCCCAGCCACCAGGCCGCCCCGGCAGCCAAGGCCAGGGACAGCGCCAGGACGAGGAGGATCAGGCTGCGCAAGATGCCGCCTTGTTGCCGGACAGGCAGGACGGGCAGGCAGACGCTTTGCCGCACGGAGGAAGTGGGATACACCCGGTTGGATTTCTGATGCATGACGGGCGTGATGATAATGAGCCCCATGAGCTCGATCCAACTTCCTGATCCAACTTCCTGGGGCGGTGCCCTGCTTTTGTCCGATCTGGGCATCATCCAGGCCGAAGGCGCCGATGCAGCGAACTTCCTGCACGGCCAGTTCAGCCAGGACGTCAACGGCCAGCCCGCTGACGAAGCCCGGCTGGCGGCTTACTGCTCAGCCAAGGGGCGCATGCTGGCCAGCCTGCTGACCCTGCGGCCTCAGCCAGAGCAGTTCTGGCTGCTGACCGACAGCCAGGTGCTGCCGGGCCTGCTCAAGCGCCTGTCCATGTTCGTGTTGCGCGCCAAGGCCAAGTTGACGGATGCGAGTGCGTCGCTGGGCGTGGTGGGGCTGTTGGGCTCACCGGCTGCAGCCAGCCTGGGTGAAGCCGCCCAGCTCGGTGCCTGGTGTGTGCAGCCGCATGGCCAGGGGCTGCTGGTGGGTTTGCCGGAAGTCCTGGGGGCCAAGCGCTGGTATTGGGTCGGGCCCAAGGCCGAAGCGCAAGCGCTGGCGTCCGCCCTGCCTGCGGTCGAGCCTGGCGCCTGGGCCTGGCTGGACGTGATGAGCGGCATCCCCCGCATCGAGGCCAGCACGGTCGACCAGTTCGTGCCCCAGATGGTGAACTACGAGCTGATTGGCGGCGTGAACTTCAAGAAAGGCTGCTACCCCGGCCAGGAAGTGGTGGCGCGCAGCCAGTACCGGGGCACCACCAAGCGCCGTGCCTTTGTCGTGCATGCCGAACAGGCATTGCCGCCCGGCCAGGAGGTCTTCAGCGTCACCGACCCCGGTCAGCCTGCAGGCCTGGTCATCAACAGCGCCTCGGCTGGCGGTGTGCACAGCGCCCTGATCGAGCTCAAGCTCAGCGCGCTGGACGCGGAACTGCGCGCAGGCGCCGCAGACGGCGTCAAGCTGATGGTGGGCAACCTGCCGTATGCCTTGCCCTCTGCCGAAGAGGCTGCTTGATACGCCCATGAGGCACCACTGAGGAAGACACGCGATATGGCCGCGACGCATGCAGCGCCCATATCGTCAATTCCTTAACGCAACAAGGCCTCGTTTGACTAGTCTTGTTGCCCCTGGTGACTTTGCGGCACTGCATCATGGGTTACGCTGCCCGCAGATGAGTTTGGAATGTCTGACGACCTCGCCGCTTTGACTGCGACACCGCCCCGATCACTGTTCGTGTACTACCGCGTGCCCCTGGCCAATCAGGCCGCCGCACGCCAGGCCATCAACGTGATCCAGCAGCGTCTGCACGAGGAGCACCCCGGTCTGACGACGCGCCTGATGCAACGCGCCGACACACCCGAAGGCAGCCCGGAGGCCACCTGGATGGAGGTCTACGAGCACCCCGATGGTGTCAGCGCCGCGTGTGAAGCGCGTTTGCGTGATCTGGCCGATGCCCTGCCTCATGGGCTGATCGGTGCGCGGCACGTCGAGACGTTTTGCCCCATGGCAGGCCGCTCCTGAAGCCCTGCCAGCGTTTTGAAGAGGTTTTGCCATGTGCCTGGTCGCTCTGGCTCTCGATCAAAGCAGCCGCTTTCCGTTTGTGCTGGCTGCCAATCGTGATGAGTTCTATGACCGCCCCGCAGCTCGCCTGGGCTGGTGGGAACCTGCCGACGGTGGCCCGCCCATCCTCGGTGGCCGTGATCTACAGGCCGGCGGCACCTGGCTGGGCCTGACGGCACACGGGCGCCTGGGCCTGGTGACCAATGTGCGCGACCCGTCCAATATGGACCCGCAGGCCCCCTCGCGTGGCCAGATCGTGCCGCAATGGCTCAAGGGTGATTTGTCCATGCCCATGCTGTGGCCGCGTCTGGCCATCTCGGGCTACAACGGCTTCAACATGCTGGCGCTGGATTTCGCCGATGGCGAATGCTTTTGGCTGAACAACCGCAAGCTGTTCCCCGAGCGTCTGCAAAAAGGGGTGTTTGGCTTGTCCAACGCCATCCTGAACACGCCCTGGCCCAAGGTGCAGCAACTCAAGGCACGCACGCGGCAGGCCATCGCCCAGTCGGAAGATGTTGACGTGCTGGCCAACCGGCTGTTTGAAGCGCTGGCCGACCCCAGCGTCGCGCCCGATGAGCAACTGCCTCACACCGGCGTGTCAACAGAATGGGAGCGCCTGTTGTCCTCGGCTTTCATCAAGTCGCCCAACGGCCTGTACGGCACGCGTTGCTCGACGCTGGTCATCACCGAGCGCATTCACAAGCGCCTGGTCACGCACGTGCTGGAGCGCACGTTCACGGCCACCTCGAACATGGCCTTGCTGCGCCGGGTCACGCTGCGAAACTGGCCCCCACGGCACACCATGGCCGCAACCGAAGTGGCCAAGCTCGACGCCACCCTGCCCCCGGCCGAGATGCGTCACGAAGAAGTGTTCGAGAGCAGTGAGGTGTCCGAGCAGGACAACCACGCACTGGCCGAGATGGAGCCGGTGCGCAAGACGCGCGCGCGCAGCCTGATCAAGAACAGCCGCACGCGCCCCCTCAAAGTGTGAGTGTCATGCGCTGGTGGGGGATGCCGACTTCGTCGAATTCATCCCCCTGCGGCATGAAACCATGGCGCGCATAGAAGGCCTGGGCACTGACCTGGGCGTTCAGGCTTAAATGCGTGATACCAAGCTGGCGGGCCTGGTCCATCAAGGCCAGCAACACCAGATCACCCAGGCCCATGCCGCGCGTGCTGCGCAGCACCGCCATGCGGCCGATCTTGGCGTGGCCGGGCTCCAGTCCCACATGGATCAGACGGCCCGTTGCCAGCGGCAGCCCTGCCAGGTTGCTGGCGACCGCATGGACGGCATCGGCGTCGTCCTCATCCCACTCGTCGACCTCGTCGATGGCCTGCTCCTGCACGAACACGGCGGTTCTGACCGCGCGGGCGCTGGCTTTCATGTCGGGCCAGGCACCGCACAGCACCTGGTGAACGGGTTGCCCTTGGGCATGGGCCTCGATCTGGGCCCGCACGGTCTCGGGCACGGGGGCAGATTTGCCCGTGACCAGGCTGGTGTGCACATACACCGTCTCGCCAGTGGCCAGCAAGCGCCCTTGTGCCCACACGGCCCAGGCGATGGTGATGGACGAGTTGCCGATGCGCTCGCAGCGCACACCGATGTCCAGCCAGTCATCGAGCCGGGCCGGTGCGTGGTACTCCAGCGTGTTGCGGCGCACGAAGATGTCGCCCTGCTCGTGTTTGACACCTTCCGGGTATGGCAGCCCCACTGCGCGCCAGTACTCCGAGATGGCCACATCAAGGTAGGTCAGATAGTGGCCATTGAAGACCACCTGCTGGGCATCGACCTCCATCCAGCGCACGCGCAGGCGGTGGGTGAAGCTGAAATCGGCGGGACGCGTCATGGTTCTGGTGCCATCTATCGGGCTGAAGTGACAGACCACATCGTGCATGAAAAAACCCGCGCGGCGAACCGGGCGGGTTTCTTTGTGGCTCAGCCGAAACTGAATCAGCGGCCGTTCAACGCAACTCGCGGCGCAAGATCTTGCCCACGGGTGTCTTGGGCAACTCTTCGTTGCGGAACTCGACGATGCGGGGAATCTTGTAGCCCGTCAGGTTCTTGCGGCAGTGCTCGATGATGGCTTCCTTGGTCAGGCCAGGGTTGCGCGGCACGATGATGATCTTCACGCGTTCACCGGCGACTTCGTCAGGCACGCCCACGGCGGCGCATTCCTTGACATCAGGGTGCATGGCCACAACGTCTTCGATTTCGTTCGGGTACACATTGAAGCCGGAGACCAGGATCATGTCCTTCTTGCGGTCCACGATCTTGAGGAAGCCCTGCTCGTCCATCACGGCGATGTCGCCCGTGGCCAGCCAGCCTTCGCTGTCGATGACCTTGTCGGTTTCTTCAGGACGCTGCCAGTAGCCCTTCATGACCTGAGGGCCGCGCACGCACAGCTCGCCAGGCTCACCGATGTTGGCCCAGGTGTTGTCATCACGGCGGCAACGCACTTCCGTGGAAGGCACAGGCACGCCGATCGAGCCGGTGAAGGCGGGGCCAGGCTTGCTGATGTCCACCGGGGCTTGCGTCACGATGGGCGAGCACTCGGTCAGGCCGTAACCTTCAACGATGGAGTTGCCGGTGACTTCCTTCCAGCGCTCGGCGATGGAGCGTTGCAGCGCCATGCCACCGGCGACGGCCAGCTTGAGGTTGGAGAAGTCGCGCTTGCGGAAATCAGGGTCATCCAGGAAGGACGAGTACAGCGTGTTCACGCAGGTGATGCCGCTGAAGTTCTCGTTCTTGAGGATCATCATCACGCGCTTGGTGTCACGCGGGTTGGCAATCAGGATGTTGCGTCCGCCGAGTGCCATGAAGATCAGGCAGTTCACGGTCAGCGAGAAGATGTGATACAGCGGCAGCGGCGTGACCACGGTCTCGGTGTCACCCGTCAGCTGGCCCTCGGCGAAAGCCAGGGCCTGCTGGCAGTTGGCCAGCACGTTGCGGTGCGTCAGCATGGCACCCTTGGCCACGCCGGTGGTGCCACCGGTGTACTGCAGGAAGGCCAGGTCTTCAGGCTTGATATCAGCGAGTTTGACCTTGACCTTGGCACCGGCCTTGATCACGTCACGCATCCACAGCGCACCAGGCAGGCTGTAGTCAGGCACCATCTTCTGGACCTTGCGCAGCACGAAGTTCAGCAGGCGGCCCTTGGCGTTGATGAAGCCGTCAGACAGCAGGTCACCGATCTGGGTCAGCACGATGCGCTTGACCTTGGTGCCGGGCAGCGCGTCTTGCAGCGTCTTGGCGAAGGTCTCCATCACGATGATGGTTTCGGCGCCGCTGTCCTTGAGCTGGTGATTGAGTTCACGCGCCGTGTACAGCGGGTTCACGTTGACCACCACGGCCCCGATCTTCAGCACCGCGAAAAGGCACACCGGATACTGAAAGGTGTTGGGCAGCATGATCGACACGCGATCGCCCTTCTTCACACCCTGGCTCTGCAGCCAGCCCGCAAAGGCATTGACCAGGCGGTCCAGACGGTCATACGACATTTCCGTGCCGATGCTGACGAAGCCCGGACGGTTGCGGTACTTGTTGATGCACTCGTCAAAGTACTGGCCCAGGGAGCTGTACTTGTTCGGGTCGATGTCGTGCGGTACGCCCGCCACATAGGACGACAACCAGATGCGGTTGGTCGAACCATCGGGGTTGACAATGGACTGCGCGGGCGAAGCCGACGCTGCGGCTGCTGATTGGGTCATCCGGATCTCCTCATGTGCCTGCCTGAATTGCTTACTGGACTGCGGCAGGATGGCTTTGTGCCTGCGACGGGCGCAAAGGCCCGAGGCAGGTCGCCTGGTCAAGTTACGGAGTGTATCAACCCGAGCCCCCTCTTCAAGGGTTTTCCAAGCTCGGGTTACAAGGAAAAATCAACGCTCGAGGATGGCGACCACGCCTTGACCGCCAGCAGCGCAGATGGAGATCAGGCCACGGCCGGAACCCTTCTGGGCCAGCATCTTGGCCAGCGTGGCGACGATGCGACCACCGGTTGCCGCGAAGGGGTGACCGGCTGCCAGCGAGCTGCCATTGATGTTGAGCTTGCTGCGGTCGATCGAGCCCAGCGCCTTGTCCAGGCCCAGCTTTTCCTTGCAGTACTTGGGATCTTCCCAGGCCTTCAGCGTGCACAGCACCTGCGCGGCAAAGGCTTCGTGGATTTCATAGAAATCGAAGTCCTGCAGGGAGATGCCAGCGCGGGCCAGCATGCGGGGCACGGCGTAGGCCGGGGCCATCAGCAGGCCTTCCTTCTTGGGGCCGAAGAAGTCCACGGCGGCCACTTCGCTGAAGGTGATGTAGGCCAGCACGGGCAGGTTGTTGGCCTTGGCCCATTCTTCGCTGCCCAGCAGCACGGCAGAAGCGCCATCGGTCAGCGGCGTGGAGTTGGCAGGTGTCAAGGTGCCCTGGCCCGGGGCGATTTTCTTGTCAAAGCAAGGCTTGAGCGTGCGCAGCTTCTCGATGGTGATGCCTTCGCGCAGGTTGTTGTCCTTGCTCACGCCCTTGAACGGGGTCATCAGGTCGGCGAAGAAGCCTTCCTTGTAAGCACGAGCCAGGTTGGCATGGCTGGTCACGGCCAGCTGGTCCTGCTCTTCACGGGGAATGGACCATTCACGGGCCATCAGCTCGGCGTGCTCACCCATCGAGAAGCCGGTGCGGGGCTCGCCGTTCTTGGGAATGGCGGGCTTGACCAGCATGCTGGGGCGGATCTTGGAGATCACCTTGAGCTGGGCCACGGTGCCCTTGGCGCGGTTGGCTTCCATCAGGATCTTGCGCATCTTTTCGTTGACACCGATGGGGGCATCAGACGTGGTGTCCACACCGCCACCGATACCGCACTCGATGTGGCCCAGGGCGATCTTGTTGGCCACCAGCATGATGGCTTCCAGGCCGGTGCCGCAAGCTTGCTGCAGATCGTAGGCAGGCGTCTCGGGCGACAGGGTCGTGGACAGCACGGTCTCGCGCACCAGGTTGAAGTCACGCGAGTGCTTCATCACGGCGCCGGCGGCGACGTCGCCCAGGCGCTTGCCATGCAGATTGAAACGGTCGACCAGGCCCTGGATGGTGGCGGTCAGCATCTCCTGGTTGGAGGCATGCGAGTACACCGTGTTGGAGCGGGCAAAGGGGATACGGTTGCCACCGATGATGGCGACGCGACGGATGGTGCTCATGAGAGGTTGTCCTTCTCGATTTTGAATGGAATGAATCAGGGTGCGGGGCGGTCAGTAAGTGACTCGGCCACGCAGGTGAGGCTTGTCGCCCTTGGCATTGCGCACTTCGAACAAGGCGCCGCTCTCCTGGCGCGCAACCCACAGTGAGGCGCGTGCCGGCAGGAACAGCGGTGTCTTGAATTCAACGATCACTTCGGCGTGGTCCACGTCCTCACGGGGCATCAGCGTGGCCAGGGCGCGAGCCTTGGTCCACATGCCGTGGGCAATGGCCTTGCGAAAGCCCAGGAACTTGGCGGTGATGGCAGACAGGTGGATCGGGTTGATGTCACCCGACACACGGCCGTAAGCCCGGCCAATGCCCGCACCAGCGTAAAAATCAGCCTGGTGAGACAGTGGCGAATCATCGACCAGCGCACTGGTGTAAGGCGCACCCTTGGGGTTGCGCACGCCCATGCGCAGCAAGGTCCAGGTGCTCTCCCACACCACATCGCCTGCGCGCAAGGCGCGGGCATGCAGCGTGAACACCTGCCCCTTGTCGTGGGCGTAGAGCTCACCCGTGCGCATCTCGATGCGCAGTTCGTCGCCCACATTGATGCGCTTGAGCAGCCTGGCGCTGTTGCCCAGGTGAACCAGGCCCATGGCCGGCCACGGGAAGGCCTTGGTGCCAAACAGCATCATGGCCAGCGGGAAGGCCTCCATGTGCGGGTACAGCATGGGCACGCCGTGCGCCTTGCTGAAGCCGCACACCTTGGCATAGGCCGCCACCTGCTTGCCATCAACCACCACGCGCGGACGCACATAGGTGATCTCGGGCAAGGCCTCGACCACGCCAGGGCGCTTGCTGCTGGAGCGCAAGGCACCCAGGTTCAGCGAAATGGCGCTGGGCAGCTTGTTGACTTCGATGATCTTCATGGGATCTCGTGGTGATCGTTGATCAAGCGCCAATCAAGCTCTGACCGCACACACGGATCACGTTGTTCGTGACACCTGCGGAGGCCGGGCTGGCGTACCAGGCAATGGCTTCGGCCACGTCCACGGGCTGACCGCCCTGGCTCATGGAGTTCATGCGGCGACCGGCTTCGCGGATGGCGAACGGGATCGCGGCGGTCATCTGGGTTTCGATGAAACCAGGTGCCACGGCGTTGATGGTGATGCCGCGCTCCGCAAAGATCGGGGCGGTGCTGTTGACCATGCCGATCACACCCGCCTTGGAGACGGCGTAGTTGGTCTGGCCCATGTTGCCGGCGATACCCGAGATCGACGACACGCAGACGATGCGACCGCCGGACTTCAAGGCGCCCGAGCTGACCAGCTCGTCATTGATGCGCTCCTGGGTCGACAGGTTCACGTTGACCACCAGCTGCCACAGGTGTTCCTTCATGTTGGCAATGGTCTTGTCACGCGTGATGCCGGCGTTGTGCACGACCACATCCCAACCACCTTGGGCTTTGGCTGCTTCAGCCAGCTTCTGCGGCGCATCAGCGGCGCCAATGTCCATGGCCAGGGCGGTGCCGCCCAGCTTCTTGGCCACTTCATTGAGGCCTTCCTGGGCTTGCGGCACGTCCAGGCAGATCACCTGGGCGCCGTCACGGGCCATCACTTCGGCGATGGCTGCGCCGATGCCGCGCGAGGCACCGGTGACCAGCACCTTCTTGCCGGCCAGCGGCAGGTTCCAGTCCGTGGGCACCACCAGATCACCAACGGGCTTGCCAACGTGCATGACCTGGGCCGACACATAGGCCGACTTGGGCGACAGCAGGAAACGCAGCGTGGACTCGATGTTGCCTTCAGCGCCTTCGGACACGTACACCAGGTTGGCGTTGATGCCCTTCTTCAATTCCTTGCCCAGCGAGCGGCTCAGGCCTTCCAGCGAACGCTGGATGGTGGCCTTGCGAGGCGACTTGCACTCTGCAGGCGGGCGGCCCAGGATCACCACGCGACCACAAGGCAGCACCGAGCGAGCCACGTCGTGGAAGAACCAGTACAGCGCGTCGGACTGCGTGCTGTCTTCCAGGCCGGTTGCGTCGAACACCAGGCATTTGACTTTTTCACCAGGCTGGCCATTGCTGCCCCAGCGGCCGGTGGTCAGGCCGGCCTTGTTGGCCACGGCCACCCATTGGGGCAGCTTTTCGTGGGCCATGCTTTGCGCGCCCATGTTCTTGAACGCCGCAGCCAGGGCTTCCAGCAGTTGAGGCTCACCACCACCACCGATCAGAACCGTGCCTTGAACGACGGGTTGGCCGGCCTTGTAACGCTCCAGTTGCAGCGGCTTGGGCAGACCCAGGGCATTGATGAGCTTGGCGCCCATGGGCGAGTTGGCAAAGTCGAGGTAACCGTCTTTCATGCGAGACACTCTTCGGTGGTGAAGCCAGCGGACGTGAACAGTCCTGTCAAGGCTGGTTGAGAGAGCGGCTTGCCCAAACGGCAAGCCAGCGGGAAGAGCCCGCCCTGTTGAGGGGCAAGCAGTCCTGTCAGACCGGGGGAGGACAGACAAGGAATGAGGTTCATGGCCTTGGGCGCGAGGCGTCAGGAATGGGCAGGCGCAGCCACGGCGTCGGCATCTGCCGCGGCGCCCTGGCCGATCAGTGCCACACCGGGCAGATTGGCCATGGCGCCAAACTGCAGTGCTTCATTGGGGCCGGGCAGCGGGGCCTTGAGCGCAGCCACCATCAGGGAGGCCAGGCGGGACAGGATCACGGCTTCGTGGTCACCCTGCTGCTGCGTGAATTCACGGATCAGGCGCTGCGTGTTGCCACCGGCCAGGATGCCGGACAAGGCGCCCATGGCGAAGTTCAGGCGAAAGCCCAGGTCTTCGCGGCTCAGGTCAGGCAAGGCGCGCTGGAAGGCGAAGAAAAAGCGGCCCAGTGTCTGGATGTAGTGGGTGTTGATGAAGTCGCGCACAACGGGCGAGGGGTCAGTGTACGAACGGCCCAGGAAGTGCAGATAGCGATCAGCCAGGGGGGCGTCGCTGCGGAAGATCCGAACCGCAGGCAGGAACAGCGCGACCAGGATGTGCTCACAGGTGAGCTTGTCACCCAGGTTGGACTCGAATGCGTCCAGCATGGCAACCCGCTGCTCGTTGAGCGGATCAAGCCGGCGCGAGAGCACGGCCTGGATCAGGGCGTCCTTGCTGCCGAAGTGGTAGTTCACCGCGGCCAGGTTCACATTGGCCGCACTGGTGATCTGCCGCATGGACATGGACTCGAACCCGCCGTTCACGAACAGGGTTTCGGCCGCGTCCAGAATGCGCGTCTTTGTATCGGCAGGCGACAGACGTGTCGAGGCCTGAGGCATGGTCAACGGGTCTCCAAGGTACACACAGTACGAACGTTTCAAACGTCCGTTTTATCGTTGGGTGCGTATGGTATGCCAGACCGACGCCTTTGCAACACAAAGGCCCTCAGAAAATTGCCGATTCCCCCAATATCCGGGGGAGCGACCACAGCCATGTCGTGAACAATTCCTCAGTCTGTCACCTGCCGCCCCTCGCGGACAGGCATTCACCCTTGGGTAAGCGGATGCCCCAGACCACGGGCACCACGCCTTTGACCCGGCTTGGCGGGATCAGGACCATGTCGGGTGTGTGAATGACATCCGGCGGCAGGTCCTGGGCCAGGTAGCGCATGATCACGCTGCCCTTGGCTTGCATGTCCGCCTCATTGATCCAGGGGCTGTCGCGGCGACGGCCGTCTTGCAGGACAGCCGGGAAGCCGTGTCCGAACGCCGACACCTGCCCGCCCTCGAAAAACGGGGCATCCAGGTAACGCAAGGCGCAACCAGGCGCAGCATGTTGCCAATCTGCCTCAACACGGTCAGCGAGTTCACGCGAGGGGTAGCCTTGCACCGCACCGGGCGCATGCAGCCGCGCACCGGCGGGCGATGCGGCCACCAGGAAGGAGATGCCCTGAACGAGTGCCACCGTCAGCACCAGGCCGCGCACAGGCGCCCTGTCGAAATAGGTGCCAAACCAGGCCACCAGCGCCAGGGACGCGAACTGGAAAGTCTGCACACCCCACTGCGCATGCAATTTGGAGCCCCCAAAGATGCCCATGGCCAGCACAAAGGCCAGAGGCACGAACAGCAAGCCCTCGACCCAGGCGCGCAGTGGCGCGCGGCTGGCAACAGGTGCATTGGCCACACCCTCGGTGCCCCGTTGCCCGTAAGCGCGCACCACCCAGATCAGCAAGACCACCAGCGCCGGCGCCAGCATGCGCAGCTCGGACACCACGAACTGCCCCATGCGCACGGAATCACCCTCGCCTGCGCCGCTGCCCAACTGGTGCGTGGCGTACGCCAGCGCATTGGTGTGGCCCGTTGCCATCCACCACAGCGGCGGCGTGCACACCAAGGCGCCCAGCACGATGGCCATGGCCACCCCTTTGCGCGACGCGAGCGACTCCAGGCCGCCACTGCGCCACAAGGCCCACAACACCCCCACCAGCGGCACCACGGCCTGCAATTTGGTGGACATGGCCAAGCCCGCTGCCAGGCCGGCCGCTGCCCAACTCCCCTGCTCGTTGCGCCGTGCCGCACGCGCGGCAAAGTACACCGCCATCGCCACCGTCATCACGAGCACGGTGTTGTGGTTGTAGATCCACGCGCGCCAGCCAAAGGGTTGCTGCAAGCCCCAAAGACCAGCAACGCACAGGGCCAGGGTCGGGGGCATCAGCTCGCGGGCAGCCAGGTAGGTGAAGACGCCGGTCAGCCCGATGCACACGGCAGACAAACCGTAGAGCGTGGCAGGTTTGGCCGGCAACACGGTTTGCGCCAGCATGAACAGCCAGGTAGGCAGCGGCGGGTGCTTGGGGTAGCCCAGTTGCCAGGAATGGGCCCAGACGAATTGCTCGGCCATGTCATGGTGCAAGGCGGTGTGCAGGTGCGCTGACAGCGCCACCCAGGCCGCAACGAGCAAAAAGACCCCCACGGACACCAGCCGCGGGCGGTCCCAGCCCGCCTCCGATACAGGGGAGCTTTGCGCGTCAGGGGAATGGCATGTACTTGGCATGGCCGGGAGTCTAAACGCGCTAAAGTCTCACCCGTCTGAGTTAAACGAACAGCGAGAGAGACACCTCCCCATGGCCACCATCCTGTACCTCACCCAGATCCAGTTTGAATTCGGCGCCATCAAGCTGCTGGCATCCGAATGCGAGCGCGTTGGCATGCGCCGCCCCATGATCGTGACCGACGCAGGCGTGCGCGCCGCGGGCGTCCTGCAAAAGGCGCTGGACGCGGTCAAGGACTTGCCGGTGACCGTGTTCGACCAGACGCCGCCCAACCCCACCGAAGCGGCCGTGCGCGCGGCGCATGAAGTCTGGCAGGCCAACCAGTGCGACGGCCTGATCGCCGTGGGCGGTGGCTCCAGCATCGACCTGGCCAAGGGCCTGGCCATCATGGCGACGCACCCGGGCCCCTTGAAGACCTACGCCACCATCGAAGGCGGCTCGCCCAAGATCACAGCGCAGGCCGCCCCGCTGATCGCCGTGCCAACCACGGCGGGCACCGGCAGCGAAGTGGCGCGTGGCGCCATCGTGATCGTGGACGACGGCCGCAAGCTGGGCTTTCACTCCTGGAACCTGATGCCCAAAGCCGCCATTTGCGACCCCGAGTTGACACTGGGCCTGCCGCCCTCGCTGACCGCCGCCACCGGCATGGACGCCATCGCGCACTGCATGGAAACCTTCATGGCGCCGGCTTTCAACCCGCCCGCTGATGGCATTGCCCTGGATGGCCTGGAGCGCGCCTGGCACCACATCGAGCGCGCCACGAAAGACGGCAGCGACCGCGAGGCGCGCCTGAACATGATGAGCGCCTCCATGCAAGGCGCCATGGCTTTCCAGAAAGGCCTGGGCGCCGTGCACAGCCTGAGCCACAGCCTGGGCGGCGTGAACCCCAAACTGCACCACGGCACGCTCAATGCCATGTTCCTGCCCGAGGTCATCAAGTTCAACGCCGCCGCGGAGTCCATCCAGAAAGAGCGCCGCTTGGAACGCATGGCGCACGCCATGGGCCTGAAGGGGGCGGCCGACATCCCCGAAGCCATCCGTGACATGAATGCGCGCCTGGGCCTGCCCAAGGGCCTGGCCGAGTTGGGCGTGCAACGTGAATGGTTCGAGAAGATCGTGACCGGCGCACTGGCCGACCACTGCCACAAGACCAACCCGCGCATCGCCACGGCGGACGATTACATGGACTTGTTGTCGGCCTCGATGTGATGGCTTTGATGGGCGGGATCGGCACCGCCGGGCGTTGATTCAACCGGCTGCAAACGGGTCACCATGACCTGGTCAATCTTGTAGCTGTCCACGTCCAGCACCTCGAAGCGGAAACCACCCCAGGACACCGTGTCCGTGCGCCTGGGGATGCGCCGCAGCATCACCATCAGGAAGCCGGCCAGGGTCTCGTAGTCCTCCTGATGCGGCAGGCTGTCCAGGCTCAGGGCTTGCAGCACATCCTCGATGGGGGTCACGCCATCGATCAGCCATGAGTTGGCATCGCGCTGCACGATCTGCTCTTCGTCCGGCGGGGCCATCAGGCTGCCCATCACCGTGCTCATCACGTCGTTGATGGTGATGATGCCCACCACGAGGCTGTACTCGTTGACGATGACGGCGAAGTCCTCGAAGGCCTGGCGGAACTGGGCCAGCATCTCCGACAGCGTGAGCCGGTCAGGCACCATCAGTACCTTCTTGATCAGACCTTCGGCATTGAGCGCAATGGACTGGTTGTTCAGCACACGGTTGAGCAAGTCCTTGGAGTCCACATAACCGACCACGTGGTCGATGTCGCCATCGCAGACCAGGTAGGTGGAGTGCGGGTACTGGTCAATGCGGGCACGGATCAGGGCCTCGCTGTCGTCCAGCAGGAAGTGGATGATGCTGTCGCGGGCGGTCATGGAGCTGGTGACCAGGCGGGTGTCCAGCTCGATCACGTTCTCGATCACGCGGTGCTCGGCGCCGGCCAGCACGCCTGCATCGGCGCCGGCTTGGGCCATGGCCAGGATGTCATCCGGGGTGACGGCGTCGTCGCGCCGGTCCGGCAGGCCCAGCAGCTTGAACAGGCCATCGGTCAGGCGCTTGAACAGCCACACCACCGGCCTGAGCAAGGTCAGCACGGCGTGCATGGGGCCCACCACGCGCACGGCCACCTGCTCGGGGGCGCTCATGCCCAGGCGCTTGGGGAAGAGGTCGGCCAGCAAGATGAACAGGCTGGTAACCAGCACAAACGAAGCGACCGCGCTCAAAGTCTCGGCGTGGGAGACGGGCAACTGCAGGCGCAACAACCAAGGCAGGATCAAAGGGGCAAAAGCGCCCTCGCCCACCACACCACCGAGGATGGCCACGGTGTTCATGCCGATCTGGATGGCAGTGAAGAAATCGCCCGGCTCTTCCTGCACGTTCAGCACACGTTGGGCGCGTGCATCACCCAGGTCGGCCATCTGGCGCAGGCGCAGGCGGCGCGCGGCTGCCACAGCAAGCTCGGAGATCGAGAAGAAAGCGCTGGCGGCTATCAAGCCGGCAATCAGCAGGAGGCTGGCGATCGGGTCCATGAGCACAGTGTAGCGAGGTGGCTCACAGGGGCTTGAGTTGGTCGGCGGGGCAGCCTTGTTGCAGCCAGGCTTGCCACTCGTCGGCGAGCACGGCGGAACGGGCCACGGCATCGGTCCAGACCTGGACGCGCTGCGCGTAGTTCAGGCGCTTGAAGTCATTGCGATCAGGCAGCTTGCCACCGGGCAGCGTGGCGACCCATTGTGGGTTGGGCGCCAGCAGCACCATGTTGTCCAGCCAGGGGCTGGCGCGGTGACGCCATTTGAGCGCCTTGTCCAGCCAGCCCGGCACCACCTGGCGCTGGAAGTGCGGGTACAGCACCAGGCCCTTGTCCATGGCCGAGTAGTGCCAATGGAAGTGGTAATCCACGATGCCGCCGTCCCAGTGGGAGCCATGCAGCGCGCCCGGGATGTCATTGACCGCTTCGAGCATGAAGGGGATGCTGCACGAGGCCAGCATGGCGGGCATGAAGTTGGCCCGATCCAGCTCGACCCGGCCGGTGGGTAAGTCACTCAAGGGCACCGGCAAGGCTTCGCCACGGGTTGAAAAAACGGTGCGCTCCAGAAACAGGCCCACGGCCTTTCTAGTCAGAGCGTTGCCCAGCGCCAGGCCGGTGAAACCGAGCGCCGTCCGCGCGGGGGACCCACGGCGCAAGACCTGCCTGCCCCGAGAGGTCAGGATGTGCAACTGGTAGCGCGGGTGCTGCAGCATGCCCTCCACGCTGTCACCAAAGAAGGACTTGAGCGTGTCGGTGAAGCCTGCGGTGATGCGCTGCGCAGACGGCATCTTGCGGCCGACCTCGGGCTCGATGTTCTGCTGGATGTAGCCGTAGGCCAGATCCTTGAAGGCCTGCACGGGGTCGGCCATCGCAGCGGTGGCCATGCGCCAGGCGCCAATGGAGGCCCCCACCAGGTGCACGGTGTGCCCACCTTGCGGCAGCCATTGACCGAAAAGATGCTGATCAAGGTGGTTGAGGATCAGCCCCTTGGGGCCACCGGCCGCCGCGGGGACCAGACGCACGTCTTGCGGGCTCAGGCCGTGGGCCTCGATGTGCCGGCGCGCGCGTTCGCCGACATGGATGTGCAGTGCCTTCATGGACACAGAGAATAGCCCAGCCTGCATGCGCCTGAATGCACGCGGGGCCTCACTTGGCACACACATCCAGCCAGGCACGCGCTGCATGCGACATATAGCGATCGGGCACCCAGATGTGCCCCACACGCCAGGCCAGGTCACGCACGTGCAAAGGCCGAACCACCACCGATGCAGGCAATTGCAGTCGCGCCAGCAAGGGCTCGGGCAACAAGGCCGTGCCCATGCCTGCCATGGCCATGGACAGCAGGAAGTCCCACTGGCCGCTTTGGGCGATGACCTCGGGCTGCACGCCAGCGGCGTCAAAGGCCTCGTGCAGGCGGCGGGTCAAGGCATAGTCTTCGCCCAGCATGACCACGGGCTGCTGGTGCAGTGCAGCCAGGCCGGGGCGCTTGAGCCGGGCCCAGGGGGCGTCCGGCGTGCCCACCAGGCAGATGGGGTAGCGCCCCATTTCATGCGCGGCCAGCTCGGCACCGGGCTCGGTGGGCAACACGGTGACGCCCAGCTCCAGCTCGCCCTGGCGCACCCTTTGCTCGATCACCTGGCCACCTGCCTCGACGATGGTGAGCTTCACCTGCGGGTAGCGCGCCTTGTAGCGCTGGATGAGCGGCGGGAAGAAGAGGTTCACCATGGGCGGGATGCCAATCGTCAGCTCGCCGCGTGCGAGATCCGACAGATCGGCCACGTCCCGGTTCAGGCGCTGCACCACGGCCAGCGCCTCTTGCGCGCGGTCGAACACGATCTGCCCGGCGTCGGTCAGGCGTACCGATCGCCCCTCGCGTATCAGCAGCGCCTGCCCGACTTCATCCTCCAGCTGACGAACCATCTTGCTTACCGTGGATTGCGTGACGTACAGGTGTGCCGCGGCCGTGGTGAAACTGCGCTGGCGGGCGGTTTCCACGAAGTAGCGCAAGGCTCTGAGGTCCATGGTTGGGCTCTTTCATGCATGAATTTTGCGAATGCCAGGCATGAATATAAGTCGCAGCAGGAATGCATGCCGATTTCTATACTTGTCCGCGAATAACGCCCCTCAAACAGGTAGCCGCGCACATCGACCGCTACCGCAGCTCGTGGAGACCGCATGTACGAAGACCGAATCCGCCTGGCCAGTTTGCGCAACAAGGTGATGTCCGCCCACGATGCGGCCGAGCTGTTCGAGAACGGCATGACGGTGGGCATGAGCGGCTTCACCCGTGCTGGCGACTGCAAGGCCGTGCCGCTCGCCCTGGCTGACCGTGCCCGCCAGGAGCACCTGCAGATCACCTTGATGACAGGCGCCTCGCTGGGCAATGACACCGACAAGATCCTGACCGAGGCCAATGCCATCTCGCGCCGCCTACCCTTCCAGGTAGACGCCACGCTGCGCCAGAAGATCAACGCGGGCGAGGTGATGTTCATTGACCAGCATTTGTCCGAGACGGTGGAGCAGTTGCGCAGCAAGCAGTTGCCCGGCGTGGACATCGCGGTGATCGAAGCCACCGCCATCACGGAAAGCGGGGCCATTGTGCCGACCACCTCGGTGGGCAACTCGGCCAGCTTTGCCATCCTGGCCAGGAAGGTGATCGTCGAGATCAACCTGAAGATGCCGACGCAGCTGGAAGGCCTGCATGACATCTTCATCCCGACCTACCGCCCCCATCGCCAGCCCATCCCGCTGATCTCGCCGGAGCAGCGCATCGGTGTGCCCTATATCGCGATCGACCCGGCCAAGATCGCCGCCATTGTGATCACCGAAAAGGCGGACAGCCCCTCCAATGTGCTGCCACCTGATGCCGAGACGCAGGCCATTGCCGGGCACCTCGACGAATTCTTGCGCAACGAGGTGCGTGTCGGGCGCCTGTCTGCCTCGCTGCAGCCCTTGCAGTCGGGCATCGGCACCATCTCCAACGCGGTGCTGCACGGCTTGATCGACTCGCCTTTCAAGGACATCCGCATGTACTCCGAGGTGCTGCAAGACAGCGCCATCGAGCTGCTCGACAGCGGGCGCATGACCTTTGCCTCGGCCTCGTCCATCACCTTGTCCAAGGCGACTTACGAGCGCGTGCTCAACCACATCAATGACTACAAGCCGCGGCTGGTGCTGCGCCCGCAGGAAATCAGCAACCACCCCGAGGTGATCCGCCGCCTGGGCCTGATCACCATCAACACGGCGCTGGAGTTCGACATCTACGGCAATGTGAACTCCACGCACGTGGGGGGCACGCACATGATGAACGGCATCGGCGGCTCCGGGGACTTCGCACGCAATGCCCATCTTTCGGTGTTCGTGACCAAGTCGATTGCCAAGGGCGGCGCCATCTCCAGCGTGGTGCCCATGGTGTCCCACGTGGACCACACCGAGCACGATGTGGACATCCTCGTGACCGAGCACGGCCTGGCTGACCTGCGTGGCCTGGCCCCTCGCGAACGGGCGGTGGAGATCATCCGCCACTGCGCGGACCCAGCCTACCGCGGCGCGCTGCAAGACTACTTCGAGACCGCCTGCCGCCTGGGGGGGCACACGCCCCACATCCTGAGGGAAGCGCTGGCCTGGCACGCACGCTTCAACGAGTGCGGCACGATGCTGGGGCGCTGAAAGCGGGCTTTAGAGAAGAGGCTCGCGGCTGCGAGGGGCACATGCCAGAATCGGGTGTCAAGCAGGCCATCCAGGCCCTGAGCGCCCGTCACATGAGCAATTCGACCCGTCGCCCGATCAACATCCCCATCCGCGTTGTACCGGTGGTCCAGCACGAGCCTGATCACGAGGGCCACCAGCACAGTGACGATGCGTGCTGCGCCCATGATGACGATTGCTGTGCCCCTGGCGGCTTGTTGACCGCGCCTCAAGCTGCGCCCCAGCCAGCGCCGGACGGCACCAGCAAGGTCCGGTTTCGCATCGACAAGATGGACTGCCCGACCGAAGAGCGGCTCATCCGCAACCGGCTGGAGCCCATGACCGGCGTGGTGCGGCTGGACTTCAACCTGCTGGCGCGCGAGCTGACCGTCTTTCACCAACTGGAAAGCACGCTGGTGCTGGAAGCCGCCCTGACCGAACTGGACATGGCGCCGCGCCTGCTGGAAGCCGGCCAGCGCGCCGCCCCATTGCCTGAGGCCCTGCCCTTGCACGACAAGCTGCAGCTGGCTGCCGCGGGCCTGGCGGCACTGGGCGCAGAAGCCCTGCACTGGCAGATGGGTGAGGAGCAAACCTGGGGCGTGGCCTTGATGGCCGGCCTGGCCGTGGCCATGGCTGGTGGCCCCACCCTCAAGAAGGGCTGGATCGCGCTGCGGCACTTCACGCTCAACATCTACTTCCTGATGACCCTGGCCGTGACCGGCGCGGTGCTGATCGGCAACTGGTCCGAGGCGGCCATGGTGATCGTGCTGTTCGCCATCGCCGAAGCCATCGAGGCGGTGTCGCTGGAGCGGGCACGCAAGGCCGTGCAGTCTTTGAGCGCATTGGCACCAGACACGGCCATGGTGTGGCGCCAGGCGCAATGGCAAAGCAGCGAGGTAGCGCACATCGCCGAAGGCGACACCATCATGGTCCGCGCTGGCGAGCGCATCGCGCTGGATGCACGCGTGCTCAAAGGCCAGGCAGCAGTCAACCAGGCACCCATCACCGGCGAAAGCATGCCGGTGGACAAACAACCCGGTGACTCGGTGTACGCCGGCACCATCGTGTCAGACGGTGTCATCGAGGCTCAGGTCACGGCCACCGCCGGCCACAGCACGCTGGCCCGCATCGCGGCGGCCATTCAAGAAGCACAGGCTCAGCGCGCGCCCACGCAGCGTTTCGTGGACCAGTTCGCCCGCTATTACACGCCTGCCGTGGTCGTGCTGGCCCTGCTGGTCGCGCTGCTGGGGCCCTGGCTGATCGGGGGCAGCACCTCGCACTGGGTCTACCAGGCCCTGGTGCTGCTGGTCATTGCCTGCCCCTGCGCGCTGGTGGTGTCCACGCCGGTCACCGTGGTCAGCGGCCTGGCCCATGCGGCCCGCCAAGGCATCCTCATTAAAGGGGGTGTGCACCTGGAGCAAGGCCGCTTGATCAAGGCCGTGGCGCTGGACAAGACCGGCACCTTGACCAAAGGCCGCCCCGTCCTGACCGATGTGGTGCCGCTTCAGCGCGTCAATGCGCAGCATGCACTGCGCCTGGCCGCCAGCCTGGAGCAGCGCAGCAGCCACCCCATCGCACAGGCGCTGGTCGAGGCCTGGCGCGAGAGTGACCCGCATGGCGCCTTGTGGCCCGTCGAACAGTTTGATGTGCTGCCCGGGCTGGGCATCAAAGGGCGGCTTCAGGATCAGGAATGGCAACTGGGCAACCACCGCCTGGTGGAAGGCCTGGGCCTGTGCTCGCCCGAACTGGAGGCCAGGCTGGAGACGCTGGAGTTGCAAGGCAAGACTGCGTTCGTGCTGATGGACAGCCAAGGCCCGGTGGCCGTGCTGGCCATGGCTGACACTGCCCGCCCTGAAAGCCGCCAGGCCATAGACGCACTCAAGCAACTGGGCGTGCGCGCCGTGATGCTCACGGGTGACAACCAGGCCACGGCCCAGCACATCGCGCAACAGCTCGGCATTGAAGATGTCCGCGGCAACCTCTTGCCTGGCGACAAGCTCACCGCCATCGAGAAGCTGGTGGCAGAACACGGCGCCGTGGGCATGGTCGGTGACGGTGTCAACGATGCCCCTGCCCTCGCACGCGCCACAGTGGGCATCGCCATGGGGGCCGCAGGCACGGCCACCGCGCTTGAAACAGCCGACGTCGCCATCATGGACGACGACCCGATCAAGGTGGCCCAGTTCATCCGCCTGAGCCAGGCCACCAGCCGCGTGCTCAAGCAGAACATCGCGCTGGCACTGGGCATCAAGGCCGTGTTCCTGGCCTTGGCACTAGCCGGTCAGGCCACCTTGTGGATGGCAGTGTTTGCCGACATGGGGGCCAGCCTGCTGGTGGTGTTCAATGGGCTGAGGCTGTTGCGCGCCAGGGTCTGAACGGCAAAACGCCCGGCGATAACCGGGCGCTTTTTCAGGTTCGTTATGGCGATCGCTTCAAGCCTGCCGGCTCAGCTCATCGTTTGGGCTGCAATTTGGCAAAGGCCGCCGCCATGGCAGATTGCCCTTGAGGTTGAGGTGCGCCGCGCCCTGCCCCACCGCCACTGCTGCGCTCGTTGCGCGCAGCCGGCTTGAAGCTGTTGTCACGCGAGCCACCTGCCGCCTTCTGGCCCGTGGGGGCATCAAGCTTCATGGTCAGCGAGATGCGCTGGCGAGCCAGGTCCACCTCGATCACCTTGACCTTGACGATGTCGCCTGTCTTGACCACTTCGCGGGCATCGCTCACGAACTTGTTGGCCAGCTGGCTCACGTGCACAAGGCCGTCCTGGTGCACGCCCAGGTCCACAAAGGCGCCGAACTGCGCCACGTTGCTGACCGTGCCCTCCAGGACCATGCCCTCCTGGAGGTCCTTGATGTCTTCCACGCCGTCGTTGAAGCGGGCCACCTTGAAATCGGGGCGGGGGTCACGGCCGGGCTTTTCCAGCTCGCTGATGATGTCCTTGACCGTGATGACGCCGAACTTGTCATCGGCAAACAGCTCGGGCTTGAGCGTGCGCAGCACATCGCTTTTGCCGATCAACTCGCCCGCGCTCTTGCCCGTGGAGGCCAGCATCTTCTCGACCACGGGATAGGTCTCAGGGTGCACGCCCGAGATGTCCAGCGGGTTGTCGCCACCACGGATGCGCAGAAAGCCGGCCGACTGCTCGAAGGTCTTGGCACCCAGGCCGGCCACGTCCATCAGCTGCTTGCGGTTCTTGAAGGCGCCGTTGGCATCACGCCAGCGCACAATGCTGTTGGCCACGGCCGAGCTCAACCCCGACACGCGCGACAGCAGCGGCGCCGATGCCGTGTTCAAGTCCACACCCACCGAGTTCACGCAGTCTTCGACCACGGTGTCCAGGGTGCGCGCCAGCTCGCTCTGGTTGACATCGTGCTGGTACTGGCCCACGCCGATGCTCTTGGGGTCGATCTTGACCAGCTCGGCCAGCGGGTCCTGCAGGCGGCGGGCAATGGACACGGCACCACGCAGGCTCACATCCAGCTCAGGCAGTTCCTTGCTGGCGAACTCGGAGGCCGAATACACCGATGCGCCCGCTTC
The DNA here is from genome assembly GCF_016195855.1 of Aquabacterium sp. Lineage (GTDB taxonomy): Bacteria > Pseudomonadota > Gammaproteobacteria > Burkholderiales > Burkholderiaceae_C > Aquabacterium. Next base: position 331,545 of record NZ_JACPYU010000016.1, on the reverse strand, counting down.
GGACACGACCACCTTTTCAATGGGCGTGCCGGGCGCCATCTGCTGAATGCGCTTGATCAGATCGGCCGCCAGCTTGTCGGTCTCCCGGCTGGCCGTGCCGTTGCCAATGGCGATCAGGTTGACGCCATGCGCCGCACACAAACGGCCCAGCGTGTGGATGGAGCCTTCCCAGTCCTTGCGCGGTTCATGCGGGTACACCGTGCTCGTGTCCAGCACCTTGCCGGTGTCACTGACCACGGCCACCTTCACGCCTGTGCGGATGCCGGGGTCCAGGCCCATCACCACGCGCTTGCCGGCCGGTGCGGCCAGCAACAGGTCGCGCAGGTTTTCCGCAAAGACCTTGATGGCGGTGGCTTCAGCCGATTCGCGCAAGCGGGTGAACAGGTCGCGCTCCAGGCTCAGCGAGAGCTTGACCTTCCACGTCCAGGCAATGCATTTGCGGATCAGGTCATCGGATGGGCGCTTGGCATGGCTCCAGCCCAGGTGGATGGCGATGCGGCCCTCGGCCATGGTCGGCTTGCCGGGCACCACTTCCTCGTCCAGCCCCAGCTTGGCGTCCAGGATCTCTTGCGTGCGGCCGCGGAACACGGCCAAGGCGCGGTGCGAGGGTACCGTGCGGATGGGCTCGTCGTAATCGAAGTAGTCGCGGAACTTGGCCACATCGGGGTTGTTCTCGTCCTTGCCGGCCATCAGCTTGGATTTGAACAGGCCTTCGGACCACAGCCAGTCGCGCATCTTGCCGATCAGGGTGGCGTCTTCAGCCCAGCGCTCGGAGAGGATGTCGCGCACACCGTCCAGCACGGCCAAAGCATCGGCAAAACCCCCATCGGCATTGATGAAGGCTGCAGCTTCGGCCTGCGGGTCCAGCGTCGGGTCGGCAAACAGCTTGTCGGCCAAGGGCTCCAGGCCGGCCTCGCGGGCGATCATGCCCTTGGTGCGCCGCTTTTGCTTGTAAGGCAGGTACAGGTCTTCCAGCTCCTGCTTGGTGGGCACGGTCTCGATGGCCGCACGCAACTCAGGTGTCAGCTTGCCTTGCTCGTCGATGCTCTTGAGCACGGCTGCGCGGCGGTCTTCCAGCTCACGCAGGTAGCCAAGGCGCGCTTCCAGGTCACGCAGTTGCGTGTCGTCCAGGCCGTCCGTGGCTTCTTTGCGGTAACGGGCGATGAAAGGCACCGTGGCACCACCGTCCAGCAGTTGAACAGCGGCATTGACTTGGGCGGGGCGAACTTTCAGCTCGGCCGCCAATTGCATCAGGATCTTGTCCAAAAGAAGGCCCTCTCAAACGAGACTCAGTGGTTGAGGGGGCGCAGTTTGCCATATGCCCACGCCGGGGCAGGCAACTCACAGTGAGAAGAAGGACACCGCCTGCTGCAACTCGATGGCCTGCCCGGAGAGCTCTTCCGACGTGGCGGCCAGCTCTTCCGAGGCCGCGGCGTTCTGCTGCGTGGCCTGGCTCAGTTGGGCCATCACCCGGTCAATCTGGCCGACAGACTGGTTCTGGTCCTGCGAGGCCACCGAGATTTCCTGCACCAGCCCGCTGGTTTTCTGGATGGACGGCACGATTTCATCGAGCAACTTGCCCGCGCGCTCCGCCGTCGACACACTGGTGGAGGCCAGGTCGCCAATTTCCCTGGCAGCCTCCTGGCTGCGCTCGGCCAGCTTGCGCACCTCGGCCGCCACCACCGCAAAGCCCTTGCCGTGCTCGCCGGCACGGGCGGCTTCAATCGCGGCGTTCAGCGCCAGCAGATTGGTCTGGTAGGCAATGTCATCGATGATGCCGATCTTCTGCGCAATCTGCTTCATGGCCTGAACGGTCTTGCCCACGGCCTGGCCGCCGTCAACGGCTTCCTTGCTGGCCTTGGCGGCAATGCCGTCGGTGATCGTGGCGTTGTCCCGGTTCTGGGCAATCGAGCTCGCCATGGAGCCGATGGAGGACGACACCGCATCCACCGACGTCGCCTGCTCGCTGGCCGAGATCGACAAGGACTGCGCGGTGCTGCTAACCTGGTTGGCGGCGCTCGTCAAGGCCAGCGAGGCCGCGTGGACCTGGCTGAGGACACCTGAGAGCTTGTCGCAACTGGCATTGGCGTCCTGCTTGACCTGGTTGAAGACACCCTGGGCTTCGCGCGTGATGCGCTGGCGCAGGTCACCGGCAGCCAAGCCGCTGAAGATGCGGCCAATGTCGAAGAAGATTTCGGCATTCGTTTCCATCAAGGCGTTGACGCCTGCGCACAGGGCCGCAATCGGCCCGGTCTTGCCGTCCAGCGAGATGCGCTTGGACAGGTCGCCGTTCTGGGCGGCGGCTGTCACCTGCTGGGCTTGTTCCACGGCCTCGCGCAGCATGTTGCTGGCCTTGACCTCTGCCGTCACGTCGGTGGCGTACTTGACGATCTTGAAGGGCTTGCCGTTCATGTCCATGATCGGGTTGTAGGACGCCTGTATCCAGATTTCCTTGCGGTTCTTGCCATACCGCTTGTATTGCCCGGCGTCGTACTCGCCCTGGCCCAGCTTTTCCCAGAAGCGCTTGTAATCCGGGCTGTCCCGGTAAGCGGGGTCCACGAACATCGCGTGATGCTGAGCTTTGATCTCGGCCAGCGTGTAGCCCATCACCGAAAGAAAGTTGTCGTTGGCCCACTGCACGCGGCCATCCAGGCCAAACTCGATGATGGCCTGCGCCTTGCTGATGGCGGCAAGCTGGCCTTCGAAATCGGCATTACGCAGCTTCTGTGCGGTGATGTCGGTGGCGTACTTCACCACTTTGACGGGCCGCCCGTTGGGGCCGATGATGGGGCTGTAGGAGGCCTGGATCCAGACTTCCTTCCCGCCCTTGCCAACGCGTTTGTATTCGCCTGCGTCGTACTCGCCGTTGTTGAGCTTGGCCCAGAACTGGCGGTATGCCGAGGTATCCGCGTACCCCGGCGCAGCAAACATGCTGTGATGGCGTCCCTGGATTTCGTCCAGGCGGTAGCCCATTACTTTGCAGAAATTGTCGTTGGCCGTCAGCACCGTGCCGTCGAGGTTGAACTCGATCACGGCCTGAGCGCGGCTGATCGCGGCAATCTGGGCGGCGTGGTCATTGGCGACCTCACGTTGCGCTTGCAGCGCATCCAGATCGGCACCGGGCCTGAAGAAGGTTTGCAACCAGCGAGGGCGAGCAGTTTGAAGGGCAGTCATGAACGGACTCCAAGGGGTAGCGTGATCAAAATCAACCCTGCACAAGCAAACTTCGCTGACAGACACGGGGCTTTTGCGGTAACAGGCAGGTTAGCCAATCGCTTTGAGGCCAAGCAGTGAAATAGCCCCGGAAACAGCCCCCTGTCCGGATGACACCGCGGACGCTGCCGCCCGCCACCGGAAAAACCGCAGGCAGATCGGGGACAATATGCGCCTCAACCGTTCACCCGATCACCTCTGCCACCCATGGCCCTGCTTCCCTACTCCCTGCCGAAATCCGTGTTGTTCAACCTGGACCCGGAGGCCGCGCACGACCTGACCATGGCCGGCCTGGCGCGCTTGCAGAACACGCCACTGGCCTGCCTGTGGGGAGCCGACCGCGTACAGGACCCGGTTGAAGTGGCAGGCATCACCTTCCCCAACCGCATCGGCATGGCCGCCGGCCTGGACAAGAATGGCCGCGTGATCGATGGCCTGGGCGCCATGGGCTTCGGCTTTGTGGAAGTGGGCACCGTGACGCCGAAGGCGCAGCCTGGCAACCCCAAGCCCCGCATGTTCCGCCTGCCTGAGGCCAATGCCCTGATCAACCGCCTGGGCTTCAACAACGAAGGCCTCGACAGCTTCCTGGCCAATGTCAAGCGCGCGCAGTTCCGCAGCAAAGGCGGCATCCTGGGCCTGAACATCGGCAAGAACGCCCTCACGCCGATTGAGAACGCGGTGGACGACTACCTGATCTGCCTGGAGGGCGTCTACCCGCACGCCGACTACGTCACGGTCAACATCTCGTCGCCCAACACCAAGAACCTGCGCGCCCTGCAAAGCGACGAAGCGCTGGACGCGCTGCTGGGCCAGTTGCAAGCGCGCCGCCAGGACCTGGTCAAGCGCCACGGCCGCACCGTGCCCATGTTCGTGAAGATCGCCCCCGATCTGGACGAAACGCAAGTGGGCGTGATTGCCGCCACGCTGCAGAAGAACGGCATCGACGGCGTGATCGCCACCAACACCACGATCTCGCGCGAGGCCGTCAAGGGCTTGAAGCACGCCGAAGAAACCGGTGGTTTGAGTGGTGCACCGGTGCTGGAAGCCAGCAACCAGGTGATCCGTCAGTTGCGTGCGGCCCTGGGCCCGCGCTACCCCATCATCGGTGTGGGCGGCGTGATGAGCGCGGCCGATGCCCGCTCCAAACGCGATGCAGGCGCCGATCTGGTCCAGATCTACACCGGCCTGATCTACAAGGGCCCCGCACTCGTCAAGGAATGCGCCCAGGCGCTCAAGCGGGGCTGACCACCTTCGCGGCCTTGGAGGCCGGCCCGTCCACCAGACGCATGGCGTGTTCCAGCGTGAGGTTGCACTCCTTGGCCGTCAGGCCCAGTGCGCGGGCATACCGAAGATAGACCTGGTGCAGGGACTGGGCCGATTTCTGCGGCTCCAGTGACAAGGTCTGGATCATTTCATTGGCCAGGCTGGCCACCACGCGCAAGGTGTCTTCCGGCGTTGTGGGCGTGCGCACCGGCGTGCTGCGGCTCAGCGGCCTGCAGGCATGCAGCAAACGCTCGTGCATGCCCCAGTGCTTCAGCACCGAAATGGACAGGTCATCCAGGTTCACACCCAGCACGGCGCCTGCAGCGGCATCCATGCTCATGCCCGGTGTGGGCGTGGTGCTATCTTCTTCCGCAGGTGGGCCAGGCTGCATCAGCCGCTTGATCTGCGCCGCCTCGTCTGGGAAGTGATAAAGGACCAGCAGCCACCCCAGACGCTGGGACATGGCCGTGATGGACGCCTCTTCGTCGCTGATGGAAAAAGGTGCCATCAAGCGGGCGATGTGCCCGGCCAGGCAGGTCAGGCGCAACTCCTTGTCCAGGTCGGCAATGGCCTGCTGCCCATCCTCGCCGGACAGGCTCGTTTGCGCACCCATTGCCCCTGGCCAGGCGCGCACGCCACCGGCGACTTTGCGCAAGCCTTGCTGCCCCAGCAACATGACGGCGCGCGACAGGGTCGTCACGCCGTCGTCCACCGTCTGGGAGCGGTAAGAGGCCACGTTGACCGACCGCAGCATCTCCCAGCACAAGGCGGGGTTCTTGACGATGATGTCGACGAAGTCATCCACACGCAGCGTCTCTTGCGACAAGGTCGCGATCAAGGCACGCTCGGTATGGGGGCGGCCAGGCAAGGTGCCCACCGCATTGAGTCGATCCAGCAGCAAGGCCAGCGGGCCGCCAGTGTCCTCGGCGTTGGTCTTGACCCAGCCCTGCAAGGCACTGAGCAGCGTGCGGGCGTTCAGGTAACGCTGGCGATGTTGCCGGTCGGTGGCCCGGTTGACGATCGCCCGCAAGGTCTCGGGCACCGGGTGCGGCGTCGTCCAGGGCAAACGCACGATCTCGGTGCCGATCCGGCTGGCCGCGTGGCCCAGATCGGGGTCATCCAGCGCTGGGCTGTTGACCAGCAAGCGGTACATGAGCAAACCAACCATGAGGACATCGCGCTCGGCTGCTAGACGCATCTGCTGACGTCCATAAGGTGGCCTGACCAGCTCACCTTGCGCCAGCGGCGCCAGGCCGCAACTCAAGCCCGCCACACGGGCATGCCCGGCCTTGTCGACCAGCAGGTTGTGCAAAGCCAGATCCTGGTGCGCCACACCAGCTTCGTGGGCATAGGCCAGCCCCTCGAGGATGTCGCACACCATGGTCACCACCTCAAGTGGCACGGGAGGTGCCCCCGAAGACAGGCGCTCGACCAGCGTCACGCTCTGCCCGCGTGCATAGCTCACAAAGGGCCAGCCGTCGTGGGAAGAGACTTCCAGCACATCCACCAGCTGCGGGTGCTTGAGCCGGGCGCCTGACAGCACTTCCTGCATCCAGGCATCCCGCTCGGCATCGTTCTGCGGTTGTGCGCGCGGCACACACAGCAAGACCTCTTGCTGCAGACGCGGGTCGACCGCCAGCCAGGTGCCCGAGGCATGGCTGCGCCCGAGCAACTGCCGCAGCTCGAATCGCCCGAAGTACCGGGGCGCCGTGGTCGTAGGAGGCAAGACAGCGGGCATCGTGGTGTGCAGGACTGTGGATCTCCGGGGATGAATGTATCCCCATGTAAACACTTTGATTGCACTACAGGCCGGGCATCTGCAAAACCCCGTCTAGGGAGGTAATCGCGGTGCTTTTTCACAAAGACCGCGCCCGCCAGCGTGTTGGCCCCTCAGGCCAGGGGCACCCACTCGCCCGCTCCTGTGATGAACGCGGCCCGCACAGGCTCCGGGGCCTGCAGGGCGGCGACGGCCGCCACGTAGCGCGCCATCTGGGCCCGGTAGGCCTCCAGGGCCTGCGGCCGGTGCTGCAGCTTGTAGTCCAGCACCCACCATTGCCTGCCACCGTCCGTGTCAACGGCCACCAGCCTGTCTATGCGCAGCACCTGACCCTGGTCATGCAAGGCCACCTCGTTGCCTGCCCAGGCCAGCTTGGCCGGGTCCAGCCAGGGTTGCAGCGCCGGTGCCGTCAAGATCGTGTTGACCAGGTGCCGGGCGGCGCCATGGTGTTCGGCTTCCAGCAGCAAGGCCTTGCCCGCGGCCACCACGGCACGTTCGATGCGCTCCGGGGTGCGCTGGCCCACCGGCAAGGGCGTGAGCCACTCCAGCACCCGGTGCACCACCTGCCCCAGCAACTGCTGGGTGCTGCTCTTTTCTGCCAGCGCCGGCTGGGCCTGGCCTGCCCCCGCCCGCGCAGGCACCACAGGCAAGGTTGACCAGGACACGGGTTCGTCGGCCGCCGCGCCACCATCCTCGGGCGCTGCTTCAGGCAGGGTCACGTGCCAGACCTGTTCCGGATCGATGGCCCCACTGCTGGCCAGCCGCTGCCACCAGCTGTCCGAAGCCTGACCTCTGGGCTGCGTGCGGCTGAACACCAGTTGCTCCCGGGCCCGCGTGAGCGCCACATACAAGGCATTCAACTCCTCACGCTGGTCGGCCTCGCGGTCTTCATCCAGGCTGGCGGCCAGGCTGGGCGGCGGGCTGCTCTGCGAGCGGATGAAGGCGCAAAACCGGGGCCGCTCGTCACTCTCGGGCCAATCCACCATCAAGGCATAGCTGTCCTTGCGGGCGGGCTCCGGGTCGGTGTCCACCATGAAGACCACCTTGGCCTCCAGGCCCTTGGCACCGTGGATGGTCAGCAACTGCACGGCATCGGCCTGCGAGCGTGGCGGCAGGTTCAAGGGCAGGCGCTTGAGCGCACGCACCCAGCGGTAAGGCGTGGCATCGCGGCCCGCGTCCATCTCCAGGCTTTGCGACAACAACGCGTCCACATGGAACAGCGCCTGCACACGGCGGCTGGCGGGCACACAGGCCAGCAAGCGCGCGCGGTAGTCGCCATCCGTCACGATGCGCTCCAGCAGGTCATGCGGGGGGGCCACACGCGCCAGCGCGGCCCAGGCCTGCAGCAAGGCCGCCGCCCGCACCAGGGTGGGTGGGCTGTCAGCCTGCGCGGCCATCCGCAGCAAGCTGTCCCACCACGAGGTTTTCACGCGTGCCTGCTTCACGACAGAGGCCAGTTGCAGCAACTCCCCGTCAGTGACGCCAAACAGCGGGCACTTCAAGGCATGGGCCAGTGCCAGGTCATGGTGCGGCGACACCAGCACATCCAGCACGGCCACCAGGTCCCGCACCTCGGGCGTGTCGATCAACCGCGTGTCCTCGGGCGCGATGTGCGGCACGCCATGCTCGTCCAGCGCCTGCGCCACCATGGCCAGCGTGGCCCGCTTGCGGCCCAGCACGTAGATGTCCGATGGCGCCAGGCCCTCTTGCCGCACCATCGCCGTGATCGCCTGCGCCACCTGCTCGGCTTCGATCTCCTTGATCGTCGTGTGAGCCTGCTCGCGCGGCGTCAGCAGGCTGTCGCGCCAGGCCTCATCGGGCTCGGCCTTCTCAGCCGTTGTGCGCATGACCGAGGGCAGGACCCGGATGCTGGCACCGTCTTCCGACGCCGTGGTGTGCGCCCGAAAGCCCGGAAAGCGGCCTTGCGCACAAGCCTGCCCCATGACCAGGTTGAGCGCATCGATGATGCCTGGCGCATTGCGCCGCGTGTGGTCGCAGGCCAGCAGATCACCGTCCAGCGCCTCCAGCACAAAGGTCTTGGCGGCACTGAAGACGCGAGGGTCGGCACGGCGGAAGCGGTAGATGCTTTGCTTGGGGTCGCCCACCAGGAAGACGCTGATGGGCTGCCGCCCGCTTTGCCCACCGCCCGCACCGGCATAGGCCGACAGCCAGGACTTCAGGGTCTGCCATTGCAGCGGGCTGGTGTCCTGGAACTCGTCCATCAGCAACTGCCTGACCTGGCTGTCCAGCCGCTCCTGGATCCAGCCCGACAAGATGGGATCACCCAGGAGCCTGGCGGCTGCCAACTCCAGGTCCACCATGTCGGCCAGGCCACGCTCGGATTTGAAACGCGCGTACTCGTCAAACAGCAAGCGCGACAAGCCCACCATGTGTTCGTGCAACACATGCGCCTCTTGCTGCACCATGGCCTGCTGCAAATCCATCAGCCAGGACTGGGCCCACGCCAGATCGGCCATGTCCCCCAGTTGCTTGCGCGGCTCACCCTTGTCGGTCAACAGCGCCTTGAACAAGGCCTGCGCCCGAGACTGCACATCAGCCAGGCCCAGGGCCTGTTCAATGGCCACACCGGCCTTCTGCGCCTTGGCGCCCTTGGCGGTGGCCAATTGCCGCGCCAGGGACCAGAGTTGATCCTGCACACTCTGGCGTGCCAGTGCCTCGCACGGGTGGGCCAGCCCGGACCACTGCGCCGACCAGTCTGCCGCGCAGGCCACACCACCGGCCAGGCGCCCGGCCTGATCGGCCAGTGTCAGCTCCAGTCGGTTGTTCAGCGCCGTGTGCAGCCAGGCCTCGGCATTGAAGCGGCCGACCTCACGCACGATGGCCATGAAGGCCAGGTAGTCAGGCCCCGCCTCATCACCGTTCTTGCGGGATGGCGCCTGTGCATCAAGGCGGCGCAGCATGCGCCCCCACACCTCGGGCCAATGCTCGCTTGTGTCTTCGACCAGGTTGAGCTCAGGCGGCAGGTTCAGCTCGTTGAGGATGTCCAGCGGTGCCGCCTTCACCAGCCGCGAGAACCACCCGTGGATGGTATGAATGTCAACGCCCCGCCCTTCGTCCAGCCAGCGCGCATACAGTTGCTGCAACCGGGGCGCCATCTCGGCGATCTTGTCAGGCGCCACGCCACGGATGCGCAGCTCCAACTCGCGCTGCGCATCACTGGCTTGCGCAAAGTCACGCAACCAACCGTGCAAACGCTCGCGCATCTCGCCGGCTGCCTTCTTCGTGAAGGTGATGGCCAGGATCTGATTGGGCGGCACGCCATCGAGCAGGGCCCGCAAGATACGCGACACCAGCATCCAGGTCTTGCCCGCGCCCGCGCAGGCCTCCACCACCACGCTGCGGTGAGGATCACAAGCCACCTGGTAGAACAGGTCGCTGGGCACGATCTCGCCGTTGACTTCGTATGCGGCCTGGCTCATGCCGACACCTCCTGCAGGGTCCAATGGTCCTTGCGGCACAAGCCGCGAGCCTGGCAATACGTGCACGCACTGCCTTCACCCAGCGCTGGCATCGCGGCGCCAGCATGCAGGCGCGTCCAGTCCCGGGCCAGCCCTTCCAGCAGCACCTGTGCACTGCGCTCGACATCGGGGTGATGCAGCTGCTTCACATCCTGCACATCCAGGTGCAGATAGGCTGCAGAGACCGCCCATTGCGGGTCCGACAAAGCCGCATAGAAAGCCAGTTGCGTATCCTCCAGCGGCGCGGCCACCTTGCGTTTGAGCCCTTCCAGGCTGCCCGTCTTGTAATCGAGCACCAGATGCTGCTTGCCGCCATCGTGATGCCGTGCATCAATGCGGTCGATCTGCCCATAGAGCCTGACCGACAGCTCATCGCTGACCTGCAGTTCACGCTGCTCGATGCGCTCGGCATCCTGCAGGGCCCAGCCGCCTTCCTCGTGGCCCCGCAGCCACTTCACGTAGGCGCGAGCCAACCGATCCAGATCAGCCTGGAAAGGCAGGAAATACGGGCGCTGGCTGTCCCGGTCCAGCCCCGTTTCCTTGATCACGCGCTGCGCGGCATCCAGCCAGGCCTGCACGTCTTCGGCCTCGGTGCTGATGGCCAACTGGCCTTGCCGTTGATCGTGGAAGCTGCGCAGCACCTCATGCAGCCAGATGCCGAAGTCGGAACGGTCCAGGCCTTCTTCCAGCTCATCTTGCTCACGCAGGCCCAGCACGCTGGTGGCAAAGAAGCGATAAGGGCACTGCCGCAAAGCCTCGTAAGACGTGGCCGTGACTTGCGCAGGCAAGGCCCAGAGGGCCTCGCGCAGGCTGGGCAAAGGCGGCGGAACCGGGCTGGGCTTGACCGATACCGGCAAGCGCACGTCCAGCGCCTGCCCTATGGCCACACCAGCCTGGGCCGACCAACGCTCCAGCCAGGCGCTGGGCTCCAAAGGCTCGCTGCCTTGCGCATGACGGTGCAGGCAGATCACACCCGGGCGGCTCATCAGCAGGCTGAAGGCATCCCACTGCGCGGCGCGCTGGCTTGCCGGCGTGGCCAGGTCCAGTGCTTCACGCAACTTGGTGCTCATCCAGCCCGACTGGCTGCCCATCGCGCCCAACTGGCGCTCATCGGCACCCGGCAGCACGATGGCGTGAAAGGGGCGCAGGGCCGCACGCGCCATCGGTGTGATCACCACATCGGCCGCTTGCTCCGGCGCAGCCGGGCGAAACGTGGTGGCCTCCAGCACGGTCCCCACCCAACGCAGAAACGCCGGGCCGTCCAGCCGCGTCTGGCTGGACAAGCCCGCCCACATGCCCCCGCCTGGCTCGGCGGCATCCAGGGTCTCGAAGCGCAAGGACTGCAAAGCCAGCTCGCCCGCTGCATCAGCCATCAAGGCCTGCAAGGCACCCGCTCGCGCCAGCGCCGTCTGCAAGCCTTGCAACCAGTCGCGCAAGGAGGGCCGCTTGCCCGACCACAGCACCTGCAAAGGCTCGACCACCTGCACCGCCCAATGCCACAAGCACGCGGCTGGGCCGGGCATGGCCTGGCGCCCACTTGGCACCAGTTGGGCGGGCAGCGCGTCGTCCACCTGCTCGCTGGGCACCTTGGCCGCCACCTGCAGCCCCCAGGCACCCAACATGCCATGACGGCGGCACCAGCCCTCCAGGTCGCCGGTCGCCTGGTCCAGGTTCACGCCGTCGGGGCGCGCATGCGCACCACCGTCCTGTGGCCAATCCAGCCAGCCCGACTTCAGCCAGTCCAGCAAGTCATCGGTCGACGCACGTGGGTGCGAGGCCTGCAGCAGGCGCGTCAGCACGGCAGCCGCCCGCGTGGTGGACAAGAGCCAACCCGTTTCATCGGCGATCAGGGCGCCAGCGCCTTCCAGCATGGCCCGCACGCGCCGGATCAGGCTGCGGTCCAGCGCGATCAAGGCCACAGGTGCCTCGGCCCCCTGTGTGCGCCCGTCGTTGACCGCAGCCAGCACCTGAGCCGCAGCCTCCTGGGCCTCGTCTTCTGGATTGCCACATGGCCGGGCAAGTGGGGCACGCTCACGCGGCAGGCCCGGCGTCAAAGCGCCCCCCGAGGCCGAACGCCACAACACGGGCACGCCCTGCTCGGCCAGATGGCTCATCACACCCAGCGTGAGGTGGATCTCCGTGCCCGGAGACACCGCCTCACCCGCCGTCACCACCACCAGGGCAGAAGGCCGCAAGCCGAACAGGGGGTCACCGGGCAGGCCGGCCACGGCGGTTGCGCCCGCCCACTCCAGCGCCCAGGCCAGCAGCAAACGCTCCCGCCCACCCGGGCCCTGCGGCACCCCGACACCCAGCACTTCCCGGGCATGGTCCAGGTAGGCCGGGCGCTGCGCCGGCGCCATGGACTGCATGCGTCTGACCCAGGTCTGCGCAGCCTCCACCACCTGGTCCAACGCAAACTCGAAGCCACGCCGATCCCGCTGCGCCCACTGCTTGCCCCAGGCCTCGCTGCCCAGGCTGCGCGCCGCCTGCAAGCGATCGAGCACCGCATCCAGGGTGACCGGCGGCAAACCCGCCTCGCTTTGCATCGGCTCAGGCGCCCAGGACCAGGCCAGGCTCTCGGACACGGCGGCAATGGTGTCGATCCTCGGCACCCATCCACCCACGGCCGCTGCCCACGCCTGGCGGGCCTGCGACAACACCGCCCCCACGGGCAGCACGATCAGCGCGTCGCGCACGTCGGCCTGCTGCGCTTTGAGCCACGCGGACGTCTCGGCGGCCCAGTCCTGCCAGCACGTCTGGGCGCTCGACTGCGGCGCCCAAAACCAGGGGCTGGGCTGGATCGTCATGCTGCGGGTGTCAAAGAATCTGGCTATCGCGGTCATTGAAGAAGGTCTCTTGGAATGCGACCGATCGATCACATCTTCTGTGTCAGAATCTTCGCACTCCTGCTGGGAAAACACCTATGGGTGCCGCCATCGCGCCAGCAAACTGAAGGATAGTTAAATGAGCAGCGACCTGATCAAACACATTTCCGACGCCTCTTTCGATGCCGACGTCCTGCAATCTGCCCAGCCCGTGCTGGTGGATTATTGGGCCGAATGGTGCGGCCCCTGCAAGATGATCGCCCCGATTCTGGACGAAGTCGCCACGAGCTACTCGGGTCGCCTGAATGTGGCCAAGATGAACGTCGACCAGAACCGTGAAGTGCCTGCCAAGTTCGGCATCCGTGGCATCCCCACGCTGATGATCTTCAAGGGCGGCCAACTGGCTGCCACCAAGGTCGGCGCGCTCTCGAAGGCTCAATTGACGGCCTTCATCGACGGCAACCTGTGATTTTTCTCTTTATTTCGTCCCTATAATGCGTCCACCGGCTGATAGACTTCAGCCGGTGTTCGTCGGGCCAGTCTGATACTCAGACGGCCGGTGCAGAGAAGCAACAGCCTGATCGCAGTCTGGCGATATTCTCTAAAACGCACCACGACAAACCTTCGGCCTGGTTTCAGTTGTTTCCCGGCCATTTGTCTGCCCACCCCATCCACCCACGATTTGTCCACCTGCTTGGCGTAGCGTCACCGTTGACGACTCACTGACAGCCGGTTTCGTTCAGGGTCTCAATCCATGCATCTTTCAGAACTGAAGGCACTGCACATCTCCAAATTGGTGGAGATGGCAGAGGGTCTCGAAATCGAGAACGTCTCTCGCATGCGCAAGCAGGAGTTGATGTTCGCCATCATGAAGAAGCGTGCCAAGGCCGGCGAACAGGTCTTCGGCGATGGCGTGCTCGAAGTGCTGCCTGACGGCTTCGGCTTCCTGCGCTCGCTGGACACCAGCTTCCTGGCCAGCACCGACGACATCTACCTGTCGCCCAGCCAGGTCCGCCGCTTCAACCTGCACACCGGCGACATGATCGAAGGCGAAGTGCGCGTCCCCAAGGATGGTGAACGTTACTTCGCCCTCGTGAAGGTGGACACGGTCAACGGCTTGTCACCCGAGGTGAACAAGAACAAGTTGATGTTCGAAAACCTCACGCCGCTGTTCCCCGACGAGCAGTTCAAGCTTGAGCGCGAGACGGCTGCCACCGGCTCCAAGGCCGATGACAACGTCACCAGCCGCATCATCGACCTGATCGCCCCCATCGGCAAAGGCCAGCGCGCCTTGCTGGTCGCCCCTCCCAAGAGCGGCAAGACGGTGATGATGAAGAACCTGGCCCACGCCCTGGTCGCCAACCACCCCGAAGTGCATCTGATCATGCTGCTGGTGGACGAGCGCCCCGAGGAAGTAACCGAAATGCAGCGCACCGTGCGCGGCGAAGTCATCAGCTCCACCTTCGACGAGCCGGCCCAGCGCCACGTGCAGGTTGCCGAAATGGTGATCGAGCGCGCCAAGCGCCTGGTTGAACTCAAGATGGATGTCGTGATCCTGCTGGACTCGATCACCCGTCTGGCCCGCGCCTACAACAACGTCCTGCCTTCATCGGGCAAGGTGCTGTCTGGTGGTGTGGACTCCAACGCCCTGCAACGCCCCAAGCGCTTCTTCGGCGCGGCCCGCAACATCGAAGAAGGCGGCTCGCTGACCATCATCGGCACCGCCCTGATCGACACCGGCAGCCGCATGGACGAAGTGATCTACGAAGAATTCAAGGGCACCGGCAACTGCGAAATCCACCTGGATCGCCGCATGGCCGAAAAGCGCGTGTACCCGTCCATCCTGATCAACAAGTCCGGCACCCGCCGCGAAGAGTTGCTCCTGAAGGCCGAAATCCTGCAAAAGAGCTGGATCTTGCGCAAATTGCTCTACCCGATGGACGAAATCGAGGCGATGGAGTTCGTTCTGGACAAAATGCGCTCGACGAAGAACAACCACGATTTCTTCGACATGATGCGTAGAGGGGGCTAACCCCCTACGCGCTGCGCGCGCCCCCTTTGAAAGGGGGCACCACTGGCGGACCGGCGAAGCCGGCTCCGCGGTGGTCGCTGGAGGAGGCCAAGTTTCTTCACCAGTTTTTCGCCAACCCCGGGTTCTCATGCTAGAATTTCGGGTTTTCCGGCTGTCGGAAAGTGCCAGGCGTGGTGCCTGGTGGCTCCCGATGATGCAAACAGCAAGAGGTTTTTGACATGCCCAAACAAGGTATCCACCCCAACTACCGCGAAGTCGTTTTCGTGGACCAATCCAACGGTTTCAAGTTCGTGACCCGTTCCTGCGCTCCTACCAAGGAAACGATCAAGCTGGAAGACGGCCGTGAACTGCCCCTGTTCAAGCTGGAAACCTCGTCCGAGTCGCACGCTTTCTACACTGGCACTCAGAAGTCTGTTGACTCTCTGGGTGGTCGCGTGGAAAAGTTCCGCACCAAGTTCGCTCAGTTCCGCAAGTAATCGGGCCGATCGGGCGCTGTTTCGCAACGCCCGATTTCCTGATTCACATCGAAAGGGTAGCTCTGGCTGCCCTTTTGCATTTCTGCCTCACACTGAACTGCCCAGGCTGATCCCACAGACATGAACGCCCGTTCACAGGCCCCGGTCATCTCCCCTGCCCTGGTCACCCAGAAGGCCGTGCAACGCCTGCCGCGCTGGGCGCTGCTGCTGTTTTGCGCCGCTTACGTGATCCCCGGGCTGCTCGGACGAGACCCCTGGAAGAACGAAGACATCGCGTCTTTCGGTCACATGTGGAGCCTGGCACTGGGCCAGGCCTCTTGGCTGCACCCCAATGTGGGCGGCGTGTTGCCCACCTCCGGTGGCGTGTTGCCTTACTGGCTGGGCGGGGCCTTCATTTCCGCCTTGAGCCCCTGGGTAGACCCGGCGCTCGCCGCACGCGTCCCCTTTGCCCTGTTGCTGTCAGCCATCCTGACGCTGACCTGGTACAGCACCTACCAGCTCGCCCTGACAGATGCCGCCCAGCCTTTGCCGCTGGCGTTTGGCGGCGAAGCCAAGCCACGGGATTACGCCCGGGCCGTGGCCGACGGTGGCCTGCTGGCCCTGATCGCCAGCCTGGGCCTGCTCCAGCTGGGGCATGAAACCACGCCCGAGCTGCTCCAACTGGCAGGTAGCACCTTGTTCTTGTTCAGCCTCGCCGCGGTCCAGCGACAGCCTGTTCAGGCGCGCGTTGCCGCCCTGCTCGCCTTGCCGGTGATGGCCGCCAGCGGCAGCCCGGCGGTGGCCGCCATGCTGGGGCTTGTTGGCGTCATCGTCTGCCTGCGCTCTCGCCAGGCAGAGATGAAAGCCCACCTGGGCTGGATCCTGGCCGCCCTGGCCCTGGCATTGGGCCTGGCCACGGCCCTGACCACCTCAGGGCTTTCTGGCTGGGCCTGGCGCATTGACCAGGACCTCAACCCCAAGGAAGCGATCCAGCTGATCAGCTGGTTCACCTGGCCCACGCTGCCGCTGGCCGCACTGACCATCTGGCACTGGCGCAGGCAAATCTGGCGCCGCCACATCGCCGTTCCCCTGCTTGCCGCAGCGGTGGGCTTCGTGGCTTGCATCGCCATGGGTGCCAACGAACGCGCCTTGCTCGCCGCACTGCCGCCGCTGGCCGTGCTGGCGGCCTTCGCCCTGCCCATCCTCCAGCGCAGCCTCGGCTCCGCCATCGACTGGTTCTCGGTGTGTTTCTTCACGGCCTGCGCCGGCGCCATCTGGGTGATTTACGTGGCCATGCACACGGGCGCCCCCGCCAAGGTGGCCGCCAATGTGGCCAAGCTCGTGCCGGGCTACGTGGCGCACTATTCCTGGCTGGCTTTGATCCCAGCCATCATCGGCACCGTGCTCTGGTTAGGCCTGGTGCGCTGGCGCACCGCGCGTCAGGCCCACGCGCTCTGGAAGAGCCTGGTGCTCCCGGCCGGTGGTGTGGCCCTGTGCTGGCTGCTGTTCATGACCTTGTGGCTGCCCTTGCTGGATCAGGCCAAAAGCTACCGCCTCGTGATGGCCCGCATGGCCCCTCACATACCTGACGGCGAACAGATCTGCGCGCCCGATGCCCCCGTGGGCCTGCTGACAGCCATGGAGTACTTCGGGCACTATCGTGTCAATGGCTTGAGCACCTCCACCAACCCTGCCTCCAGCACTTGCAAGTGGCTGGTGCTGCGCACACCCGCTCATACCAAGGCGCCACATGCACCTGGGTGGGCCAGGGTTGCGCAGTACAACCAACGGACCCACAACTCCGAGCAGGTCGTCATCTACCGGCGCCTTGCCCCCACGCAGACGCAGCCTGACTGAGCGCGCCGTCAGATCCGGCGCACACGCGCCGCGGGCACCGTCAAAGTGAACGTGGAGCCCTTGCCAGGCTCGCTGGTGATGCGCAACTCGCCGCCATGGCGCTGCACCACATGCTTGACGATGGACAAGCCCAGGCCTGTGCCACCCGTCTCGCGTGATCGGCTGCCATCAACCCGATAAAAGCGCTCGGTCAGGCGCGGGATGTGTTCAGGCGCGATGCCAATGCCGCCGTCCTTCACGCTGAACTCCGCGCCACCACCGGCCAGCAAAGTCCAACGCACATCGATACCCTTGCCTTCAGGCGTGTAGCGCACGGCATTCGACACCAGGTTGCCCATGGCGCTGAGCCACTCGCTTTCAATGCCGGCGATCTCACAGGGCTTGTCTGCAGGCTCCTGCACAAACGACATCGGATGCCGCTCACGAGACAAGGCCAGGCCGTCAGTCTCAATACGCTGCAAGAGGCTGTCCACCTTGATCCAGCGGTCCGACGCTGGCCTGGGGCTGCCCTCGATCTGCGCCAGCGTCAGCAGGTCGCTCACCAGGCTTTGCATGCGCTCGGATTGCTGGGTCATCAGTGCGATGACGCGCTTGCGCTCCACCTCGGTCAGCGGCAAGGCCCCCATGGTTTCGATGAAGCCATTGAGCACCGTCAGCGGCGTGCGAATCTCATGGGACACGTTGGCCACGAAATCACGGCGCATGGTGTCGGCTCGCTCACGCTCGGTGATGTCTTGAGACAGCACCAGCTTGAGCCCCTCACCGTAAACGCGCACCTGGATCTGCAACACCGTTTGCGTGCCATGGCTCATCTGGCACTTGACCACGTCGCGGTAGTCACCTGCCGCCAGGTATTGAACAAAAGCGGGCTGGCGAACCAGGTTGGTCACGCGCTGCTGCAGGTCGCGCTGCGGGTTCAAGCCGAAATGATCGGCAGCGGCCGCGCTGATCCAGGTGATGTGCTCACGTGCATCGAGCAGCAACACGCCATTGGGCGAAGCCTCGATGGCCGACAGGAACTCCTGCAGGCGAGCCTGCTCCTGCGCAATGTGCTCATCCTTGACATGGATGACGCGCTGCACACGATGCGCAACCTCGCCCCACAAGCCAGGCAGATCAGGCGGCACGGCCTCTGGCGTTCGCAACCAGTCCAGCAGACGGTGCCCCTTGAGCGTGTCGGTCACGGACAGGAGGAGCACCGCCGATGCGGCAGCCCCCATGCACAGTGTGACGGGATAACCAATCTGGCTGCCAACCCACCACCCCGCGAGCCCGCCGGTCGACGCCGTCAACAGGCGTGCGCCGACACGTGACAACAGCCACGAATTGCTTGAATCCACGATGACTCTTCAAAAAGAGGGATCTTCAGGCGGCGACGTCAGCCACCTGCTGCGTCAGGCGGTAACCAGCCCCACGCACCGTCTCGATCAATTGCGAGCGCTGCACAGGCGACAAGGCTTCGCGCAGACGCTTCACATGCACGTCCACCGTGCGCTCTTCGATGAAGACATGATCACCCCAGACCCGATCCAGCAGCTGCGCACGGCTGTGCACGCGCTCCGGGTGGGTCATGAAAAAATGCAGCAGCTTGAACTCGGTCGGGCCGATCTTGATTTCCTGGTCGCCACGGCACACACGGCGCGTGGCCGGGTCCAGACGCAAGCCCGCCACCTCCACCGCTGCATCCAGTGCCTGAGGCGCCTTGCGACGCAGCACCGCACGCACACGCGCCATCAACTCGTGTGTCGAGAAAGGCTTGGTCAGGTAATCGTCGGCGCCGGCATCCAGGCCAGCGACCTTGTCCACCTCTTCGGCACGCGCCGTGAGCATGATGATGGGCAGATCACGCGTGCGAGACGCGCTGCGCCAGCGCTTGGCCAAAGCCAGCCCTGACTGGCCTGGCAGCATCCAGTCCAGCAGGACCAGATCCGGCAAGACCTTGTCGATCTCGCTTTGCGCATCGTCCGCATTGTGGGCAACCACCACATCAAAACCCGAGTGACGCAGGTTCAAGGCGATCAACTCGGCAATCGCCATTTCATCTTCAACAACCAGCACACGACTCATGAGGTGTTCTCCGTGCTTGTACGTTAGTTTGGTGTCTTACTTGATGATCGACTCAACCGCCTCGGGCGTGTTGTGGCGAACATCGGTACCCTTGACGATGTAGATGACCTGCTCGGCCAGGTTCTTGGCATGGTCGCCCACGCGCTCGATGGCCTTGGCAACGAACACCAGGTCGATCGAAGCTGAAATGGTGCGCGGGTCTTCCATCATGTAGGTGATGAGCTTGCGCATCAGGCCGTCGAATTCGGCATCAATCTCGTTGTCACTCTTGATCACTTCCAGTGCGGTCTGCGTGTCCAGGCGCGCAAAGGCATCCAGCGCGCGGCGCAGCGAAGCCGTGGCCAGCGAAGCCTCGAACGACACGTCGCTCACCGGCAGGCGCAGGCGGCTCGACACACCCGTGTTGATCAGGCGCTGCACCGTGCGGGCAATGCGCGCAGCCTCGTCGCCCACGCGCTCCAGGTTGCCGATGGTCTTGGAGATGGCGATCAGCAAACGCAGGTCACGCGCAGTAGGCTGGCGGCGCGCGATGATGGTCGACAAGTCCGCGTCGATGTCCATCTCCATCTGGTTGACCCGCTCTTCGCCTTCCAGCACCTGGCTGGCGGTTTCGCCGCTGAAGTGCGTCAAGGCGTAGATGGCCTGCGCCACCTGGGATTCAACAAGGCCACCCATCTCCAGCACGCGCGTGGAAATGCCGCTGAGCTCGACATCAAACTGGCTGGACAAATGCTTCTCGGACATGGAAAAACTCCTTCGAAAACCTGTTTTTGCTATTGATTGGAGTGGGCTGCATCAACCGAAACGGCCGGTGATGTAATCCTCGGTTTCCGTACGCTTGGGCTTCATGAAGATGTCGGTGGTGGCACCGAACTCGATCAGCTCACCCAGGTACATATAGGCCGTGAAGTCCGAGCAACGCGCAGCCTGCTGCATGTTGTGGGTCACGATCAGCACGGTGTAGTCGTTCTTGAGCTCATGGATCAGCTCTTCGATCTTGCCGGTCGAGATCGGGTCCAGCGCTGAGCAAGGCTCGTCCAGCAACAGCACTTCTGGCTTGATGGCAATGCCGCGCGCAATGCACAGACGCTGCTGCTGACCACCTGACAAGCCGGAGCCACTCTGGTTGAGTTTGTCCTTGACTTCGTTCCACAGCGCGGCCTTCTTCAAGGCCCACTCCACGCGCTCGTCCATCTCGACGCGCGACAGGTTCTCGAACAGGCGCACACCAAAGGCGATGTTCTCGTAGATCGACATCGGGAAAGGCGTGGGCTTCTGGAACACCATGCCGACGCGGGCACGGATCAGGGACACGTCTTCCTTGGTGGTCAGGATGTCCTGGCCATCCAGCAGGATCTGGCCTTCGGCACGCTGCTCGGGGTAGAGCTCGAACATGCGGTTGAAGGTGCGCAGCAACGTGGACTTGCCACAACCGGACGGGCCGATGAAGGCCGTCACCTTGTGCTCGGGCAACTCCATGTTCACGTTCTTGAGCGCATGGAACTTCCCGTAGTAGAAGTTCAGGTTGCGCACGGCCAGCTTGGCCTTGTTGGGGGTCTGGGTTTGAACCTTGGCATCCATGGTGCAGGGTCTTTCGTGAATCTTGTGAGGCCGCGCCGATCAGCGCTGACGGAACATCGTGCGGGCGATGATGTTGAGCACCAGCACACCGGCGGTGATCAGGAACACACCTGCCCAGGCCAGCTTCTGCCAGTTTTCATACGGGCTCATCGCGAACTTGAAAATCGTCACGGGCAGGCTGGCCATCGGGCTGCTCAGGTCAGCCGACCAGAACTGGTTCGACAAGGCCGTGAACAGCAAAGGCGCCGTCTCGCCGGAGATGCGGGCCACGGCCAGCAAGATGCCGGTGATCACACCCGCACGGGCTGACTTCAAGGTGATCGTCAGGATCACGCGCCACTTGGGTGTACCCAGGGCATAAGCCGCTTCGCGCAGGGCATTGGGCACCAGCGACAGCATGTTCTCGGTGGTGCGGATCACCACCGGCACCACGATCAAGGCCAGCGCCAGCACACCCGCCCAGCCCGAGAACGAATGCATGCGCGCCACCACCATCGAGTAGATGAACAGGCCCACCACGATAGACGGCGCAGACAGCAGGATGTCGTTGATGAAACGCGTGACACTGCCCAGCCAGCCCTTCTGGCCATACTCGGCCAGGTAGATGCCAGCCATGATGCCCACCGGCGTACCAATGGCCGTGGCCAGGCCCACCATCATCAGCGAACCCATGATCGCGTTGGCCAGACCGCCTGCCTCTTGAGGCGGCGGCGTCATCTGGGTGAAGGTGGCCAGCGTCAGGCCATCGATACCCAGGCGCACCGTCTCGACCAGGATCCAGACCAGCCAGACCAGGCCAAACGCCATGGCCATCAAGGACAGCGCCAGCGCAATGAAATTGGTGCGTTTGCGCCCCGCATGACGGCGGGCGCGCAGTGCTTGCAGTTCGGCGCTCATGCTCGCGCTCCTTCAGACTTCTTCAAACGAGCCAGCAAGACCTTCGAGAAGGCCAGCACCACGAAGGTGATGAAGAACAGGATCAGGCCCAGGTAGACCAGCGAGGCCTGGTGCAGGCCCTCACCCGCTTCGGCAAACTCATTGGCCAGCGCCGAGGTGATGCTGTTGGCGGCCTCGAAGACCGACAGCGAGTTGAGCTGGTTCATGTTGCCGATCACGAAGGTCACGGCCATGGTCTCGCCCAGCGCGCGCCCCAAGCCCAGCATGATGCCGCCCACCACACCGGTCTTGGTGTAAGGCAGCACCACCTTCCAGACCACCTCCCAGGTGGTCGAGCCCAGGCCGTAAGCAGACTCCTTGAGCAGCGGAGGCGTCACCTCGAACACATCGCGCATCACCGAGGCGATGAAGGGAATGATCATGATCGCCAGGATGATGCCTGCCGACAGGATGCCGATGCCCACAGGAGGGCCGCTGAACAGCGCGCCGATGTAAGGCACGCCTTGCGTGACGCTTTGCAAAGGCTGCTGCACATAGGTCGCCAGCAGCGGGCCAAACACCAGCAGGCCCCACATGCCATACACGATGGAGGGCACGGCGGCCAGCAACTCGACGGCGATGCCAAGCGGGCGCTTCAACCACGAAGGCGACAACTCGGTCAGAAACATGGCAATGCCAAAGCTCACCGGCACGGCAATCAACAGCGCGATGAACGAGGTCATCAAGGTGCCATAGATCATCACCAGGCCGCCGAACTGCTCCTGAACAGGATCCCATTCCGTGCGCCACAAGAAGCTGATGCCATAGGCCTTGATGGCGGGCCATGCACCCACGACCAGCGAGCCGATGATGCCCACCAGCAAAGCCAGCGTCAGGATGGCTGCAGCGCGTGCCAGGGTCGCGAACACCGCATCGGCCCAGGGGGCCATCACGCGTCGAGAGGGAGGATTGGTCATAGGTCGGCCCTTGACACCACGGGAAGGCGGAACATCGGCGTCATCAATGTCAGCAGGAAGAATGGCAGTCATCGAAAGCCTCCGTCGGCGAGGATCATCCGGGTCATGTACTACGGGATCAGCTGAAACAACAAGGCCGGACACCTATTGAACAAGTGCCCGGCGTCAAGAGAACATCAACTCAAGGCAATCACTTGTACGAAACGGCCTTGCCAGCCGTGTCGGCAATGCCAGCCCACTGCTTGCGGACCAGATCCTTGACCGATGCGGGCAGCGGCACGTATTCCAGCTCGGAAGCCGTCTTGTCGCCGTTGACATAAGCCCATTCAAAGAACTTCAGGGTGCTGCCAGCCTGAGCAGGCTTGTCTTGCGACTTGTGCATCAGGATGAAGGTGGCACCGCTCAGGGGCCAGGCGTTCTTGTCAGCCTGGTTGGTCAGCACCTGGTAGAAGGACTTGTTCCACTCGGCGGAAGCGGCTGCGGCCTTGAACGTGGCGTCATCAGGTTCCACGAAGTTGCCAGCAGCATTCTTCAAGGCCACGTGCGACATCTTGTTCTGCTTGGCGTAGGCGTATTCCACATAGCCGATCGAGTTGGGCAGGCGCTGCACGAAAGCCGACACGCCTTCATTGCCCTTGCCACCTGCGCCGGTCGGCCAGTTCACGGCGGTGCCTTCACCAACCTTGGCCTTCCACTCGGCGTTCACCTTGGACAGGTAGTTCGTGAAGATGAAGCTGGTGCCAGAGCCGTCCGCACGGCGAACCGGGGCGATGGCGGCGTCAGGCAGCGGCACGCCAGGGTTGAGTGCCACCAGAGCGGGGTCGTTCCACTTGGTGATCTTGCCCAGGTAGATGTTGCCCAGCACTTCGCCGGTCATCTTCAACTGGCCGGGCGTGATGCCCTTGATGTTCACAACGGGAACCACGCCGCCGATGACGGTGGGGAACTGAACCAGGCCTTCCTTGGCCAGCTCATCGTCCTTCAGGGGCATGTCGGAAGCGCCAAAGTCAACGGTCTTGGCTTTGATCTGCTTGATACCAGCGCCGGAACCGACGGACTGGTAGTTGATGCGCACATTGGTGGCGGTGTTGAACGCCGAGGCCCACTTGGCGTACAGCGGCGCAGGGAAAGTCGCACCAGCACCCGTGACGTCTTCGGCAAAAGCAGCGCCGGAAACCAGAGCCAGGGCAACAGCCGCGGCGGTGCGAATCATCTTGAAGCTCATGTCTACGCCTTTCTTGTCATGTGACAGACAGATTTCTATGGGGCGGACTTTAGAGCGCGATTGTGACGCGTATGTGACAGCAATTTTCAGCCTTGTCACAAAAAGACAGGCCGTACGGCGCACCATTTTCATGACAGTCGCGTCATGTTTTCGTCACGCAATCGTCATGTGACAAATCTATCGTGCCGGCATGCTCCTCGGATTCTGGTGGAGCCATCACCTCGTACGGAGACCCTTATCTATGACCACTCGCCGCCCTCACCTTCTGCTGCTGAGCAGCCTGCTCGCCCTCACCCTGTCTTTTGCAGGTTGCGCCAGCACCAACGTGGCTGCAACGCCGGCCAACGTCGTCGTGGCTGCCAACGCCAACCCTGAACTGAGCACATTCAGCAAACTGATCCAGCAAGCTGGCCTGCAGGACACATTGCAAGGCAACGGCCCTGTCACCGTGTTCGCCCCGTCTGATGAAGCGTTCAAGGCCCTGCCCGCCGCCACCCTGGACAAACTGGCCAAGGATCCTGCCCAGCTCAAGGCCGTTCTGGGCTACCACGTGGTGCCTGGCCTGGTGAAATCGGGCGACATCGACAGCAGCCAGCCGCTGACCACCTCCACCGGCGCCAAGATGAACGTGGCCAAGGCCGGTGATTTCGTGACCGTGGACGATGGCCTGGTCACCAAGGCCGACCTGCCTGCCAGCAACGGCGTCATCCACGTGATCGACCGCGTGCTGACACCGCCCAAGAAATAAACCGAACCTGCTCGGGGCATGAAAAAAGCCGGCCACACGTGCCGGCTTTTTCTTTGGCGAGCATGCGCCGAGGTGCTCAGGCCTTGACCGCGTCCGCCAGCGCTTGCGCGCACTGATCGGCCAGATTCTGGTCTTCGGCCTCGACCATCACGCGCAGCAGTGGCTCGGTGCCCGATGGGCGGATCAACACGCGCCCCCGACCATTGAGTTGCGCCAGCACCGTTTTCTGCGCATCAGCCAGGGCGCCGCTGGAGCGCCAGTCCTGGCCAGGTGCCAGCCGCACATTGATCAGCCGCTGCGGGAACAGGTTCACGCCCGCCAACCACTGATCCAGGCGCTTGCCACTGCGCGCCACCGCCTGCAGCACCTGCAGGGCACTCACGATGCCGTCACCGGTAGTGTGCCGGTCCAGTGCGATCAGGTGCCCGGACCCTTCGCCACCGAGTTGCCAGCCGCGGCAAACCAACTCTTCCAGCACGTAACGGTCACCGACCTTGGCGCGCACGAAATCAACACCACGGTTTTGCAGCGCCAGCTCGACCGCCATATTGGTCATGAGCGTGCCAACGGCACCGGGAACGGCTTCGCCCTGGTCGATGCGATCAGCCACCATGACATACAGCAACTCATCGCCGTTGTAGAGGCGCCCCTGCGCATCCACCAGTTGCAGGCGGTCAGCGTCACCATCCAGTGCGATGCCGTAATGCGCGCCGTGCTCGGCCACTGCCTTGATCAAGGCCTCGGGGTGCGTGGCGCCAACCCCCTCATTGATGTTCACCCCAGTGGGCGAGCAGCCGATGGGAATCACCTCGGCGCCCAGTTCGTGGAACACCTCCGGCGCCACCTGGTAGCCCGCACCATGGGCGGCGTCAATCACCAGCTTCAGGCCCTTGAGTGACAGGTTGGACGAAAACGTGCTCTTGCAGAACTCGATGTAGCGGCCGCGCGCATCGTTCAGGCGCCGGGCCTTGCCGAGGTTGGGCGAATCGACCCAGTTGGGGGCATCGTTGAGCGCCGCCTCCACGGCCAGCTCCCACTCATCGGGCAGCTTTTCGCCTTTGGCCGAGAAGAACTTGATGCCGTTGTCCGCAAAAGGGTTGTGCGATGCACTGATGACCACACCCAGATTCAGGCGCAAGGCCCGGGTCAGGTAGGCCACACCGGGCGTGGGCAGCGGCCCGGTCAACAGCACATCCACACCAGCCGAGGCGAAACCCGCCTCCAGGGCTGACTCCAGCATGTAGCCGGAAATGCGCGTGTCCTTGCCGATCAGAACGGTAGGACGCTTCTCGGTGCGACGCAGCACCTGGCCCACGGCATGCCCCAGACGCAGGACAAAATCTGGCGTGATCGGGGCTTGCCCCACCGTGCCACGGATGCCATCGGTTCCAAAATATTGACGAGCCATGTTGTTCTAAAAATTTGATAGCGCTGTACCCGAAGGCGCATTGTGCGCCCGGCAGCCCTGTTTCAGTCTGACAAATTCGCGGCAGCCCAGACCTTCAAGGCATCGGCTGTGGCCGCGACGTCGTGCACCCGCACTATGCGAGCCCCCCTGCTGATCGACGCCAGTGCGGCGGCCACGCTGGCCACCAGACGCTGCTCGACGGGCCGCCCCGTGATGTGCCCCAGCGTCGATTTGCGCGACCACCCAAGCAACAACGGGCGCCCCAGATCCAGCAGCGTTTCCTGACGTTGTAACAACTCGATATTGTGCGCTGGCGTCTTGCCGAAACCGATACCCGGATCAAGGGTGATGCGAGAAGGATGAACGCCCAGGGCGAGCATCGCGTCCAGCCGCTGCTTCAAATAGCCTTTCACCTCGGCCACCACATCGGGATAGGTCGGCCGGTTCTGCATGCTGGCCGGGTCGCCCTGCATGTGCATCAGGCAGATGCCACAGCGCGCATGCGAAGCCACCACCGCCTCGGCACCTGGGGCCTCCAGCGCGCGGATGTCATTGATGATGTCCACGCCCGCATCAAGTGCCCGATGCATGACCTCGCGCTTGCAGGTGTCCACGGACACCGGCACCCCCAGTGACACCGCCGCCTTCAGCACTTCTGCCAGGCGCGCCCATTCTTCATCAGGGCTGAGCGTGGGCGCCCCGGGGCGACTGGACTCGCCACCGATGTCCAGGATGTCCACCCCCTCCTGCACCAGACGCTCGCACTGCTGCAAGGCGTCTTTGGCACCGAGGTACTGCCCACCGTCGGAGAAGGAGTCAGGGGTGACATTGACGATGCCCATGATCCTGGGGCGACTCAGGTCGATGTCAAATCGGGTGGTTTGCCAGATGGTCATGTTCGATGTCGGGCCCAGCGCGTGGCCCCATGAAAAACGGGGCCGAAGCCCCGTGTGGTTGGATGCCGGACCAGTGGTCAGACAGCAGCCGGCGCACCATCCGTGCTCATCGGGGGCTTGTTGCCACCGCTGGGACGGTTGCTGGGAGGCGTCCAGTCCTTGGGAGGACGCGGCTCACGGCCTTCCATGATGTCATTGATCTGGTCTGCGTCGATGGTTTCCCATTCCAGCAAGGCCTTGGCCATGGCATGCATCTTGTCCTTGTTGTCTTCGATGAGCTTGCGCGCGGTGGCGTACTGCTCGTCGATGATCTTGCGGATCTGCTTGTCGACCTTCTGCATGGTCTCTTCAGACATGTTGTTGGTCTTGGTGATCGAACGCCCCAGGAACACTTCGCCTTCGTTGTCCGCGTAGACCATGGGGCCCAGCTCATTGGTCATGCCGTAACGGGTCACCATGTCACGGGCAATGGCCGTGGCGCGCTCGAAATCGTTGCTCGCACCGGTGGTCATCTGATCCATGAAGACTTCTTCGGCGATACGGCCACCAAACAGCACCGAAATCGTGTCCAGCATGCGGGTCTTGTCCATGCTGTAACGGTCGCCTTCGGGCAACTGCATGGTCACACCCAGCGCACGACCGCGCGGGATGATGGTGACCTTGTGGACCGGATCGGTTTTGGGCAGCAGACGGGCCACCAGCGCGTGGCCTGCCTCGTGGTAAGCCGTGTTCTTGCGCTCTTCCTCAGGCATGATCATGGACTTGCGCTCGGGGCCCATCATGATCTTGTCCTTGGCCTTCTCGAAGTCCTGCATTTCGACCACGCGGCCATTGCGGCGCGCAGCGAACAAGGCAGCCTCATTGACCAGGTTGGCCAGATCGGCACCAGAGAAGCCAGGCGTACCACGCGCCAGGATGTCGGCACGCACATCTTGCCCCACGGGCACCTTGCGAACGTGCACGTTGAGGATCTGCTCGCGACCACGCACATCAGGCAGGGTCACGTACACCTGACGGTCGAAACGACCGGGGCGCAGCAGGGCCGGGTCCAGGATGTCCGGGCGGTTGGTTGCGGCGATCACGATCACGCCTGCATTGGTGTCGAAGCCGTCCATCTCGACCAGCATCTGGTTGAGGGTCTGCTCGCGTTCGTCGTTGCCACCACCCAGGCCAGCGCCACGATGGCGGCCCACGGCGTCGATTTCGTCCACGAAGATGATGCACGGTGCATTCTTCTTGGCTTGCTCGAACATGTCACGGACGCGGGCCGCGCCCACACCCACGAACATTTCAACGAAGTCGGAGCCGGAAATGGTGAAGAACGGCACCTTGGCTTCGCCCGCAATGGACTTGGCCAGCAGTGTCTTGCCGGTACCAGGAGGGCCGACCATCAGCACGCCGCGCGGAATGCGGCCACCCAGCTTCTGGAACTTCTGAGGGTCACGCAAGAAGTCAACCAACTCCTTGACCTCTTCCTTGGCCTCATCGCAACCAGCCACATCAGCAAAGGTGACGTTGTTGTTGCTCTCGTCCAGCATGCGCGCCTTGCTCTTGCCGAAGCTGAACGCCCCGCCTTTGCCGCCGCCCTGCATCTGTCGCATGAAGTAGATCCACACGCCGACCAGTAGCAGCATGGGGCCCCAGGACACCAGCAAGCTCATGAGGAGCGAGGGCTCTTCGCGAGGCTTGACGTCGAACTTGACGCCGTTGTTGATCAGGTCGCCCACCAGACCGCGGTCCAGGTAAGTGGCCGTGCTGCGGATGCGTTTGTCGTCCGTGGTGGTGGCGATGATCTCGGTGCCGCCGCCGCCTTCCTGCAGCGTGACGCTCTTGATGCGTTTGGCACGGACTTCTTCGAGGAAGTCAGAGTAGCCGATCTGGCTACCACCCGTGCTGGCGCGGTCGAACTGCTTGAACACGGTGAACAACACCAGCGCCACTACCAGCCAGACTGCAATCTTCGAGAACCATTGATTGTTCACCGCGGCTCCTTCATCCCATTCACACCTGCCCCGGCTGACGCTGTATGCATCAACCCACCGCGGCAGGTTTCAAAAATCACGCTCAAACCCATCAGACTGAATAAGCCAAACGCAATCTTCGCGGTACATGGGGACGATTCTAGAACAGTCAAGAGAGACCCTGCAGAAATCAAGCCCCTGTGAAACACCTGTTTTCGGCACTTAAAAGACGGCCTTCAACAAAATTCACCGGGATTTGAGCCCGATGCCCACGAGAAAGGTCTCGGCCGACTTGTCTCGGGACGCTTTGGGCTTGATGGGCTTGACCACGCGGAAATGCTCACGAAACAGCTCGACCAACTGGCTGTAGCCGCTGCCATGGAAAACCTTGCAGACGAGCGCACCATCCTTTTTGAGGTTGTTTTGCGCGAAATCGACGGCAAGTTCGACCAAATGCGCAATACGCGCGCTATCTGAGACTTCAATGCCGCTCAAATTGGGCGCCATATCAGAAACGACAACGTCAACCGGGCGCTCGCCGACGGCCTCGCGCAGTTGCGCCAGCACCTCGTCTTCGCGGAAATCGCCCTGGATGAACTGCACGCCGTCAACCGGCTCGAAATCCAGCAGGTCCAGCGCGATGATGGTGCCGTTGAGCTGACCGGTGGCCGCGCCCCCCGTACCGGCATCCTTGGGCGCGAACTTGCGGCGCACGTACTGGCTCCACGCACCAGGCGATGCCCCCAGGTCCACCACCAGCTGACCGGGCTTGATCAGGTGAAGGGCCTCGTCGATTTCCTTGAGCTTGTAGGCAGCGCGCGAACGATAGCCCTCTTTTCCTGCCAATTTGACGTAAGTGTCATGGACATGGTCATGTAACCATGCTTTGTTCACTTTTTTGCTTTTCGTTTGGACTTTCATGGCTCGATAATAGAGGGATGCCTGCTATTCAATTGACAACTGCCGAGCGCAAAGCCTATCGGGCTGATGCGCACCACCTGGACCCCGTCGTGATGATCGGCGGAGATGGGCTTACCCCCGCCGTGCTGAAGGAAGCCGATGCCGCTTTGAAGGCTCACGGCCTGATCAAGGTGCGCGTGCTGGGTGACGACCGCGCCGCCCGCGAAGAAATCTACGCCCAGATGTGCGACCAACTGGACGCCGCACCGATCCAGCATATCGGCAAATTGCTGGTGCTGTGGCGCCCGATCCCAGAAAAAGCCCAGGCCGAGGCCAGGGAAGACCGCGGGGCTGGCCCACGCGAAGTCAAGATTCTGAAGTTCTCCAAGAGTGGCCTGCGCCGCCCTGAGGTCAAGAAGGTTCAAGTCATGGGCAACCAGCGCGTGACCGCTGGCGGCCTCATCAAGCGCGCCAAGAAGCGCGTGACGAGCAAAAAGCCCGCCTGAGTCAGGCGCGGTTGGCTGTCAGCCGCCAGGCCAGGCAGCCAACCATGACGGCGCGCACCCAGTACAGCGCCGACGACACCCCGTGCAAGGCCCCAAAGGACAAAGCCACCGGCTGCCCGGCCTTGGCCGCCTCGATCATGGGGTGCAGCACAAACTCACCAAAGATCGCCAGGAACAGCGCGCCCAGGATGAGCAGCAGATTGCCAGTCATCACCGTGGTGGTCTGGCCGGATTCAGCCAGATCACGCACGCGGCGGCGCTCAATCATGAAAGACACGATGGCCAGCCCCAGCGCGAGCTTGGCTTCCAGCGTGAACATGCGGCCAGCGGCCTTGCCGGCCAGCTCGCGCTCCAGCACCATGAACACACTCGGGGCAGCCACGCCGCCCACGCCTACCATCACGCCAACCCATAGAGCGGCCAGCCAGGCCTGGAAACGCAAGAGCTTCATGGCTTACAGCGCTGGCTGATCACTCGTAGCGGACTTCGATGATCTCGTAGTCACGGGCACCACCGGGGGCCTGCACCGTGGCGACGTCGCCGGCTTCCTTGCCGATCAGGGCGCGCGCGATGGGCGAACCGATGGATATCTTGCCTTCCTTGAGGTCGGCCTCATCGTCGCCGACGATCTGGTAGGTCACCACATCACCTGTGGCTTCGATTTCCATTTCAACGGTGGCGCCAAACACCACGCGCCCACCGGCGTCCAGCGACGACGGGTCGATGATCTGCGCAGCAGACAGCTTGCCTTCGATTTCCTGAATGCGGCCCTCGATGAAGCCTTGCTTGTCCTTGGCGGCGTCGTACTCGGCGTTTTCAGAGAGGTCACCCTGGGCGCGCGCTTCGGCGATGGCCAGCACCACGGCAGGACGTTCGACGTGCTTGAGGCGATGCAGCTCTTCCTTGAGCTTTTCAGCGCCGAGCTTGGTAAGGGGAATGGTCGACATAGTGCGCGTCTCTCTTGAATCGAATCGGTGCCCTGCGCTTCACACACGCGATCAGGGCTACACAAAAGAACGGAGCCGCGACCTTGACCATCTTTTGACGGTGCCGGGCGCGGCCCTTCTGTTTGACTGGATGCTTGTCTGGATCCCTGCCCGGAGCACGGATGCCCCAGGCAGAACTCGCAGTTTAGTGCAGTTTGGCGTGCAACTCTTGCAGCGAATACACCACCAGATCGTCCTGGTGCTTCATGGCCTCCACAGCGGCTTCGCAGCCAGCCATGGTGGTGTAGTAGGTGATCCGGTTGGCCAGAGCGGCCTGCCGGATGCTGCGCGAGTCGGCGATGGCGGTGCGGGTTTCATCCACGGTCGTGAAGACCAGCTGGATTTCGCCTGCCTTGATGGCATCGCTGATGTGCGGGCGGCCATCCTTGACCTTGTTCACCGGCTTGACCGGCACACCTGCAGCGGCAATCGCTGCAGCCGTGCCCTTGGTGGCCACCACGCTGAAGCCCAGCGCCACCAGATCCTTGGCGACGACCACGGCGCGAGCCTTGTCACCATCCTTCACCGAGATGCAGACCGTGCCCTTTTCAGGCAGGCGCGAACCGGCACCCAGCTGGCTCTTGAGCATGGCTTCGCCGAAGGTGACACCCACGCCCATGACTTCACCGGTCGAACGCATTTCAGGGCCGAGGACGGGGTCCACACCCGGGAACTTGTTGAACGGAAAGACGGCTTCCTTGACGGTGAAGTAAGGCGGCACGACTTCGCGCGGGGCCTTGCCGTCCGGCGACTTCTGTGTGCTCAGCTTCTGGCCAGCCATGCAGCGCGCGGCGATCTTGGCCAGCGGCTGGCCGGTCGCCTTGGACACGTAAGGCACGGTACGTGAAGCGCGGGGATTCACTTCCAGCACATAGACCGTGGCGTCATTCAGGCCCTTGGTCACGTCACCCTGGATGGCGAACTGCACGTTCATCAGGCCGACCACATTCAGGGCCTTGGCCATCAAGGCCGTCTGGCGACGCAGCTCTTCCTGCAGCGCTTGCGACAGCGTGTAGGGAGGCAGCGAACAGGCCGAGTCACCGGAGTGCACGCCAGCTTGCTCGATGTGCTCCATGATGCCGCCGATCATGACGTCGGCACCATCGCTGATGCAGTCCACGTCGACCTCGACAGCGTCGTTCAGGAAGCGGTCCAGCAGCACGGGCGACTTGTCAGAGACGCGGACGGCTTCGCGCATGTAGCGCTCCAGGTCCTTGTCGCCGTGCACGATTTCCATCGCGCGGCCACCCAGCACATAGCTCGGGCGCACGACCAGCGGGTAGCCGATCTCTTGCGCCAGGGCCAGGGCGGCTTCTTCGGTACGGGCAGTGCGGTTGGGCGGCTGCTTCAAGCCCAGCTTGTGCAGCAAGGCCTGGAAACGCTCGCGGTCTTCGGCGATGTCGATGCTGTCAGGCGAGGTGCCGATGATGGGCACGCCGTTGGCTTCGAGGTCCAGCGCCAGCTTCAAAGGCGTCTGGCCACCGTACTGCACGATCACGCCAACCGGCTTTTCCTTTTCGACGATTTCCAGCACGTCTTCCAGCGTCACGGGCTCGAAGTACAGGCGATCGGAGGTGTCGTAGTCGGTCGAGACGGTCTCGGGGTTGCAGTTGACCATGATGGTCTCATAGCCGTCTTCGCGCATGGCCAGCGCGGCGTGCACGCAGCAGTAGTCGAACTCGATACCTTGACCAATGCGGTTCGGGCCACCGCCCAGCACCATGATCTTCTTCTTGTCGGTGGGTTCGGCTTCGCACTCGCCGCCTTCGGTCTCGTAGCACGAGTACATGTAGGCGGTTTGCGTGGCGAACTCGGCAGCGCAGGTGTCCACGCGCTTGTAGACCGGGCGCACGTTCAGGGCGTGGCGAGCGCGACGCACGTCATGCTGGTTGGTGCCCATCAGCTTGGCCAGGCGGCGATCCGAGAAGCCCTTTTGCTTCAGGTAACGCATCTCGGCGGCGCTCAGCGTTTCCAGCTTGCGCGCCTTGACCTCGGCCTCGGTCTTGATGATGTCTTCGATCTGAGCCAGGAACCAGGGGTCGACCTTGGTTTCTTCGAAGATTTCATCCAGGCTCAGGCCAATGCGGAAGGCGTCACCCAGGAAGCGGATGCGCTCGGGACCGGCTTCGCCGATTTCCTGCAGGATCTCTTCGCGGTCGTTGCTGATCTCGGTCAGGCCATCGATGCCGGTTTCCAGGCCGCGCAGGGCCTTCTGGAAGGATTCCTGGAAGGTGCGGCCCATGGCCATCACTTCGCCCACAGACTTCATCTGCGTGGTCAGGCGGCTGTCGGCCTGCGGGAACTTCTCGAAAGCGAAACGCGGGATCTTGGTGACCACATAGTCGATCGAAGGCTCGAACGAAGCCGGTGTCGCGCCACCGGTGATGTCGTTCTTGAGCTCATCGAGCGTGTAGCCGATGGCCAGCTTGGCGGCGATCTTGGCGATCGGGAAGCCGGTGGCCTTGGATGCCAGCGCAGACGAGCGCGACACGCGGGGGTTCATTTCGATCACGATCATCCGGCCGTTGTCCGGGTTGATCGAGAACTGCACGTTCGAGCCGCCGGTTTCCACGCCGATTTCGCGCAGGATGGCCAGCGAGGCGTTGCGCAGCAACTGGTATTCGCGGTCGGTCAGGGTCTGAGCCGGGGCCACGGTGATGGAGTCACCGGTGTGGATGCCCATCGGGTCCAGGTTCTCGATCGAGCACACGATGATGCAGTTGTCCGCCTTGTCGCGAACCACTTCCATCTCGTACTCTTTCCAGCCGATGAGGGACTCTTCGATCAGCAGCTCCTTGGTCGGGGACAGGTCCAGACCACGCTTGCAGATCTCCTCGAATTCTTCAGGGTTGTAGGCAATGCCACCACCCGTGCCACCCAGCGTGAAGCTGGGGCGGATCACCATCGGGAAGCCAGCGCCACCGATGTCGGCCTGGATGCGCTTTTGCACAGCCCAGGCTTCTTCCAGCGAGTGGGCGATGCCCGACTTGGCGGAGTCCAGACCAATGCTGGTCATGGCTTCCTTGAACTTCTGGCGGTCTTCGGCCTTTTCGATCGCGTGCTCGTTGGCACCGATCATCTCGACCTTGTACTTGTCCAGCACGCCGTGCTTGTGCAGATCGAGCGCGCAGTTCAGCGCGGTCTGGCCACCCATGGTCGGCAGGATCGCGTCAGGGCGCTCCTTGGCGATGATGCGCTCGACCACCTGCCAGGTGATGGGCTCGATGTAGGTGACGTCGGCCGTGTTCGGGTCCGTCATGATGGTCGCAGGGTTGCTGTTGACCAGGATGACCTTGTAACCCTCTTCACGCAGGGCCTTGCAAGCCTGTGCGCCGGAGTAGTCGAATTCACAGGCCTGACCAATGATGATCGGGCCGGCGCCAATGATGAGGATGCTCTTGAGATCGGTGCGCTTTGCCATGTCAGTTCTTCTCCATCAGCGCAACAAAACGATCAAACAGATAGCTGATGTCATGCGGTCCGGGCGAGGCTTCCGGGTGACCCTGGAAGCAGAAAGCGGGTTTGTCGGTGCGGGCCAGGCCTTGCAGCGTGCCGTCGAACAAAGAGACGTGCGTGGCGCGCAGGTTGGCCGGCAGCGTCTTCTCGTCAACAGCGAAACCGTGGTTCTGGCTGGTGATGCTGACGCGGCCGGTGTCCAGGTCCTTCACGGGGTGGTTGCCGCCGTGGTGGCCGAACTTCATCTTGAAGGTCTTGGCGCCAGAGGCCAGGGCCATGATCTGGTGACCCAGGCAGATGCCAAAAGTCGGGATGCCGGTTTCGATCAGTTCCTTGGTGGCGGCGATGGCGTAGTCGCAAGGCTCGGGGTCCCCAGGGCCATTGGACAGGAAGATGCCATCGGGCTTGTACTTCAGCACATCGGCAGCAGGCGTCTTGGCGGGCACCACAGTGACCTTGCAGCCGCGCTCGGCCAGCATGCGCAGGATGTTGCGCTTGACACCGAAGTCATAGGCCACCACGTGGAACCTGGGCGCCGTCTGCTTGCCAAAGCCTGGCTTGCCATCCAGCTCGGGGTTGGCCAGCTTCCACTCGGTTTCGGTCCAGCTTTCGACTTCCGTGCGCGACACGACTTGAGCCAGGTCCAGACCAGCCATGCTGGGGGCGGCCTTGGCCTTGGCGATGGCCTCGGCGATCAGCGCATCGGTCACGGCCTGGCCGACCGGCAAGGCGATGATGGCGCCATTTTGGGCACCCTTGGTGCGCAGCAGGCGGGTCAGCTTGCGGGTGTCGATGTTGGCGATGCCGACCGTGCCTTGAGCTTGCAGGTACTGCGACAGGGTCTGGGTCTGACGGAAATTGGAAGTGCGGATGGGCAGATCCTTGATGATCAGACCAGCGGCATGGACTTTCGAGGCTTCGACGTCTTCACCGTTGACACCGTAGTTGCCGATGTGCGGATACGTCAAGGTGACGATCTGGCGGCAATAGCTCGGGTCGGTGAGGATTTCCTGGTAGCCGGTGAGCGAGGTGTTGAACACCACTTCGCCGACTGTCTGACCGGCAGCGCCGATCGAAGTGCCTAGAAAGACCGTGCCGTCTGCGAGGGCCAGAAGAGCTTGGGGCAGTACGGGCAGCACGGGTTCATTCTCCGTTTGTTGTGCGCGCCCAGCTCTGCCCTTGACATCTGTACGCGCGTCGTACGGACGTGACAAGTTCGAGTCCAGTAAAGGAAACGAGGGGGTTTCGCTAGGCGGGGGGTGGTTGCGGGTAAACCTTAGGAGTATAACCGATCCTGTCACCGACAAGTCATCAACCCCCGCAGCCACGCGTCTGCATCAGTGAGGATTCCATGAAAGGCGACCCCAAAGTCATCGAGCACCTCAATGCTCAACTGAAGAATGAGCTGACGGCCACCAACCAGTACTTCCTGCACTACCGGATGCTGAAACACTGGGGCTTCGACAAGCTGGCCAAGAAGGAATACGAAGAATCCATCGGCGAGATGAAGCACGCTGACAAGCTGATGGAGCGCATCTTCACGCTCGATGGCCTGCCCAATCTGCAGGACCTGGGCAAGATCATGATCGGCGAGGACGTGCCCGAGCTCCTGGCGTGCGACCTCAAGCTGGAGAGCGGCGCGCAAGACACGATCAAGGATGGCATCGCGTACTGCGAGTCGGTGCGCGATTACGTGTCCCGCGATCTGCTGCAAGCGATCCTGGACGACACCGAAGAGCACATCGATTTCCTGGAGACCCAGATCGATCTGGTCGACAAGGTGGGCTTGCCCAACTACCTGCAGTCCATGATGGGCGACGTGAGCAGCTGAACAATGCCCCTACAAACCGCCTGATCAAGTGATTGCATACGAATCATTCTCATTTAGAATGAACGCATTGCATCTCTTGCCAGGTGGTGATCATGATTGTGTGTGTCTGCAACCGCGTGTCTGACCGCGACATCAAGCGCCTGGCCGTGGCTGGCTGCGACTCCTTCGAGGAATTGCAGATGGAGACGGGCGCCGCCACCTGCTGCGGCCGTTGCGAAAGCTGCGCACGCGAGACCTTGGCCGCCGCCTGCGCCGAGGAAGCCACCCGCCAGGCCGCACGCACCATCCCGCTTGTGCTCGCCTGAGACAAATTCACGCCTTGAGCAAGTTCATCGTCAAACGTTTCAAGGTGTGAGAACCACGCCATTTTGAGACGTGTTCCGGGCCTCAAGCACCCTCAAGCCCGCGCCCCAAGCAGCCGATACCAAGGACGAACCGCTGGGTAAAGCGCAATCCTTGAGGGCGACATGGCTTCATTCTTCTTCTCGAACGACGACGCAGCAGCACCCGTTGAACAACAAGCGGCTGCAGCCCGCCCCGCGCTGACTTCGGTCAAATGCGGCCCGGCCTCTGCGGACGACGCCTTTGTTCACAGCGAGGGCACGCCTTCTGGCCTGGGTCATCGTCGGGCGCAAGTGGTGCCCCCTTCCCTCTTCTCACGCAGCCGGCCGCTCTGGAAGGCCTGGGCCTCCGGCTTCTGGTGCTGGCTGTGGGACATGGATGAGCTGCCTCGCACACCCGCACCCGCCACGGGCTTGCGCAAAGTGAAATCAGAGTTCAACTCCGCGATGTGGGATCTGCAATCCCTGCGCGCCAATCAGGTCCGCAGCCTGGTTGAACAAGCCCGCTCCTTGCGCGAACTGTGGCACCTGCGTGCCGATGTGTTCCGCGTGATCTCGGTCCACCGTGGCCAGATCGAGGCCCAATTGCGCCTGGATGCGCTGGACAGCCATTTCCCGGTCCGCTCTTCGAGCCGTGAAGAGCAGCGCCACGGCAAAGTCACGTCCTGGTGAAGACAAATCTTGCCCCTATCGGGCAGGTTTGTTGTCAGCCGTAGCAAAATGACGGGCTGGACTGCCGACAGCCCCATGAACATCATCATCCTCGACGACTACCAGGACGCCGTCCGCAAGCTGCAGTGCGCCAACAAGCTTGACGGACTGGCTGCCAAGGTCTTCACCAACACGGTCAAAGGCACCGGGCAACTGGCCGTGCGCCTGCGTGATGCCGAAGCGCTGGTGTTGATCCGTGAACGCACGCACTTCCCCCAATCCCTGCTGGAAAAGCTGCCCAAGTTGCGGCTGATCTGCCAGACAGGCCCCGTGGGCAGCCACATCGACCTGCAAGCCTGCACGCAGCGCGGCATTGCCGTAGCTGAAGGGCTGGGCTCGCCGTATGCGCCAGCTGAGCTGACCTGGGCGCTGGTGATGGCGGCCATGCGCCGCCTGCCGCAGTACATCGGCAACCTCAAGCATGGTGCCTGGCAGCAATCCGGCCTCAAATCGGCGTCCATGCCGGTGAACTTCGGGCTGGGCCTGTCGCTCAAGGGCAGGACACTGGGCGTGTGGGGCTATGGGCGTGTTGGCCAGCTCGTCGCCGGTTATGGCAAGGCCTTTGGCATGCACGTCACCGTGTGGGGCAGCGAGGCCTCGCGGGCCAAGGCCAAGGCCGACGGCTACATCCCGGCACCGACGCGCGAAGCCTTCTTCGAAGCCAGCGATGTGTTGAGCCTGCACCTGCGCCTGTCTGACAGCACGCGGGGCCTGGTCACGCTGGATGACCTCAGCCGCATGAAGCCCACTGCCCTGCTGGTGAACACTTCGCGCGCCGAACTGCTGCAGGACGGCGCCCTGGTGGCTGCGCTCAATCGCGGCCGCCCCGGCCTGGCCGCGGTGGATGTGTTTGAAAGCGAGCCCATCCTGCAAGGCCACCCCTTGCTGCGCCTGGAAAACGCCGTGTGCACGCCGCACATCGGCTTCGTTGAACAAGACAACTACGAGCAGCTGTTCAGCACGGCGTTCGACAACCTGCTGAATTTCATCGCCGGCACCCCGACGAACATCGTCAATCCTGAGGCCCTGAAGGTTCACCACTGAGGCCCGCCTGACTTGGAGCTCGAACGCGCCCTCTCCCGTCAGAGCATGAACGCAGCGCGCTGGGCGCTGCTGGCAGGCAATTTCGTGATCGGCTGCGGCGTGATGGTCGTGGGCGGCACGCTCAATGACCTGACACGCTCACTGGGCATCAGCGTGACCCAAGGCGGCCACCTGATTGCCATTGCCGCGGTGATGATGGGTGTGGGCGCACCCTTGCTGGCCGCGGCCGTGGCCCACATGGACCGCCGCAAGCTGCTGACCTGGACCATGGTCTGGTACGCGCTGGGCCATGCCTTGTGCGCACTGGCCCCCGACTACGAGTGGCTCTGGCCCCTGCGCGCCTTGACCGTGCTGTCGGCCGCCATCTTCACGCCACAGGCAGCTGCGACCATGGGCTTCATGAGCACGCCGGCCCACCGTGGGCGCCACATCACTTTTGTGTTCATGGGCTGGTCCATTGCGTCGGTGGCGGGCATGCCGATGGCTGCATGGATCGGCGAGCGCATGGGCTGGCGACTGGCCATGATGCTGGTGGCAGCCGGTGGCCTGCTGGCGGCCTGGATGGTGCACAAAAGCCTGCCTGCCGGCATTCGGCCCCCAGCCTTGTCGATGCGCGCCTGGCGCAAGGTGTTTCGCTCACCCTTGCTCATGGCCGTGGTGCTGGTGACCGCATGCCAGAGTGCCGGGCAGTTCACGGTGCTGGCCTACGCAGCCCCGCTTTACAAATATGAGTTTGGCGCCGGCCCGGAGCAGATCAGCCTGATGTTTGCCTGGTTCGGCTGCCTGGCCCTGGCAGGCAACCTGGTGCTCAACCGCGTGGTGGACAGCATGGGGGCGGCACCCGCCGTGACCATCACCTTGAGCATGATGGTGCTCAGCCTGCTGGCTTGGCCGCTTGGCCATACCCTGCCCTTGCTCGCCCTGGTATTGGTGCCATGGGCCCTGAGCGGCTTTGCCACCAACTCGGGCCAACAGGCGCGGTTGGGCGGTTTGTCACCGCGGCTGGCGCCTGCCCTGATGGCCTTGAACACATCGGCCATTTACCTGGGCCATGCGGTGGGAGCTTCGGGCGGTGGCTGGGTGTTGACCCAGCATGGCTATGGCAAGCTGCACTGGCTGGGCCTGGCCTTGATGATCGTGGCCTGGGCTTTGAGCTGGTGGGCTCAGAAGATGACCCACCCCCGAAGCGCCTTCGTCCCTCCCCCTCAAGGGGGCTGAGCCTAGACAGGGAAGGTCCTGCGGACGTTCCCTGCTTGGCGAAGGGCCAAGGCTTCAGTCTTGGCGCGGCCTGCAAGGCACGCCAGCGGACCGGCGTAGCCGGATCCGCGGCGTCTGCTGGATGAGATCAAGCCAAGCGCTGGCGGCGCGCCTCGTACAGGCACACGCCACTGGCGACGGACACGTTCAGGCTGGAGACGCCGCCCAACATCGGGATGCTGACCAGCTCATCACAGTGCTTGCGCGTCAGTTGGCGCATGCCCGCGCCTTCGGCGCCCAGCACCAAGGCCACAGGCCCCTTGAAGTCACGGCCTTCGTACAGACTGTGGGGCGCATCGTCAGAGGTGCCGATGATCCAGATGTCACGCTCCTTGAGCTCGGTCAGCGTGCGCGCCAGATTGGTCACCATGAAGTACGGCACGGTTTCGGCCGCACCGCTGGCCACCTTGGCCACCGTGGCATTAATGCCCACCGCATGGTCCTTGGGAGCGATCACGGCGTGCGCGCCGGCGCCATCGGCCACGCGCAGGCAGGCGCCCAGGTTGTGCGGGTCGGTCACGCCGTCGAGCACCAGCAAGAGTGCGGGCTCGGTCAGCGAGTCCAGCAGGTCGTCCAGTGAATTGCTCTGCTGGATGGCCTCGACCCGCGCCACCACGCCCTGGTGGCGGTGCGTGCCCGCCAGCTTCTGCAGCTTGTCGTCATCGCTGTCGATGACACGCAGGCCCGCCTCTTCGGCCTTGGCCAGAAACTGTTTCATGCGTTGATCGCGCCGGGTGGCGTCAACGTGCAACTCGCGGATGGACTTGGGTGCAACCTTCAGGCGCACCGACACGGCATGGAAGCCAAATAGCAGTTTGAGACTCATGCCGGCATCCTAACCGCTGATGTCGTGGATGATCTGCCCCGCGCTGATCCGGATCTGGCTGTGGCAGCGCTGGGCGATGTGGACGTCGTGCGTCACCAGGATCAGGGTGGTGCCGTTTTCGCGGTTGAGCTCGAACATCAGGTCCATGATCGACTGCCCCGTGGCGTGGTCCAGGCTGCCGGTGGGCTCGTCGGCCATCAGGATGGCTGGGTGCATGACAAAGGCCCGAGCCAGGGCCACGCGTTGCTGCTCACCGCCTGACAGCAGCGCAGGCCTGTGGCGCAGCCGGGCGCCCAACCCCACGCGCTCCAGCATGGCGGTCGCCTTGCGCCGGGCCTCGCGGTCGCCGCGCAGCTCCAGCGGCAGCATGACGTTTTCAAGCGCGCTGAGGTGGGCGATGAGTTGAAAGCTCTGGAAAACGAAACCCACATGACTGGCGCGGTGCGCGGCACGCTCGTCTTCGCTCATGTCGAACAAGCTGTGCCCGCACATCATCACCTGGCCACTGGTGGGGGTGTCCAGCCCGGCCAGCAGTGACAACAACGTGCTTTTGCCCGAACCTGATGCCCCCACAATGGCCAGCGACTCGCCAGCCGGCACCGTCAGCGAGATATTGTGCAAAATGGTCAAGGGGCCACTGGAGTCCTCGACCACCTTGTTGAGGTCGTGCACAACGATGGCTGGCGCGGGCGATGGGGTCTGGCTGGATGCAATGGACGTCATGTGCTCGAACGTTGGAAAGCCTTCGGCTCGAAAGATGAATCAGATCAAGACCGACTTTAAGCGACGCGCGCTGATCCTGGCTGCCACGGGGTTGTTGACCGCAATGGGCATGGCGCAAGCCAAGGCGCGCACCAACACGATTCTGGTCATGGGCGACAGCCTGTCTGCCGAGTATGGCCTGCCCCGCGGCAAAGGCTGGGTCAACCTGCTGCAGGCCCGCTTGAAAGACAAAGGTATGGCCAGCGAGGTCGTCAACGTCAGCATCAGCGGCGAGACCACATCGGGTGGGCGAACACGCCTGGGGCCGCTGTTGCAGCAACACAAGCCCACGCATGTGGTGATTGAGTTGGGCGCGAACGATGCACTGCGAGGCCTGTCGCTCAAGAGCAGCCGGGAGAACCTGCTGGCCATGATCCAGTCCAGCCAGCAAGCTGGCGCGCAGGTCGTGCTGGTGGGCATGATGGTGCCGCCCAATTACGGCAAGCGCTACACGGAAGACTTTTCAGCCATGTTCACGCAGTTGGCGAAGGACAGGCACACCGCCCTGGTGCCCTTCCTGCTCAAAGGCATTGCCGACAGGCCCGATGCGCGTGACTGGTTCCAGGCTGACGGCATTCATCCGCTGCCCAAGGGACACCCGATCATGCTGGATCAGGTGTGGGCCGTCCTTGCGCCTCTGCTCTGACGCACAGCCAGGAGAGGCCTGGGGCTTATTTCTTGGGCGTCAGGCCAGCGCCCAGATTGCCCATCAAGGTTTCAGCCTGCTTGCTCATCTGCTCCTGCATCTGCGTGAACATCTGGCGGGACTGCTCGATGTAGCCGCCCATGAAGTTCTGCATCAGCGGGTTCTGCAGGTTGATCACCGAGTTTTCAGTCAGGCGCGATTGCAGGTCGATGAAGGACTGGATGTTCTGTTCCAGATAGTTGCCCATCAGCCCCTGCATGGTGTGGCCATAGAAGCGGATGATCTGGGCCAGCGCCTGGGTCGAGAACATCGGCACGCCGGCCGTTTCCTCCTCCAGGATGATCTGCAGCAAGATGCTGCGGGTGATGTCTTCACCGCTTTTGGCATCGACCACCACAAAGTGCTCGCAGGCCATGACCATGTCCTTGACGTCAGACAAGGTGATGTAGCTGCTGGTCTGGGTGTCGTAGAGGCGACGGTTCGGGTACTTCTTGATCGCACGCACTCCGACAGGCGCCTCGGCCGCTGCCTCACCTTCCGGCGGCAACGCGTCGCCGTCTTCGGCGTTCGTGCGGCGACTTTTCGGGGCTGCGCTCATGACCGTCTCCTTTAGGTTGAGTGCATTGTAGGAGCGTAATGGCGCCTGCGGCCGTGATCGGCGCCATCTTGCCTCGCAGCCGTTACCGATCCGACACGCTTGCAGATGGCGGGCTCATGGCCAGCGCCATGAGCAGCAGCCCCTGTGCCGTTGCATGGAACTCGGACTCGGGCTCCCCGGCTGGGAAGCGGCTGGGCATGATCGCGCTCATCCATTGTCTGAATGCAGCCGGCTGCAACCAGCCAGGCAGGCCGAGCAGAAAGCGGTCACCACTCCAGCCGCCGTCGGCACGCTGGGCCTGAAGCACGCGCCTGAGCCAGATGGGTTTCACATGTTGCGGGCCCGCCACCCATTGCATGGTCAGCACGCGCTGGATGTAGGCGTCCCGAAAGACCGGATCAAGCCGCAACTGCAGGGCAATGTCGTCAATCAGTTCCGACTCCAGTGCAGCGACTTGGGGGCTCAACGGGCAACCCGAACGCCTGGCCATGCGAATGCCCAGCAACTGGTGCGTTGTACACACGTTGTCGCTCAGCAGCACCTTGCGCCACATCGGCTGGCACACATTGCCTTCGATGAACTGCTCGGAGCCCAAGCCGCTCTGGTCCGCCTCGACTGGCCGACAGGTGGCCGAGTAGTAATAAAAGCGCTGATAGGGTTGCAACCCCTCGATCATGCGGTCGCGCAACTCGATGCTGGCACCCGGCTCGACCAGCCTGCGCCACGGTGATGTGGCGTTCGCCCCACCGTAAGACAGCTCAATAGAGCGCTTGACCAGCGACTGCAATCTGGGGTCACCCGAGCGCTCTGCCGCCGTGCTGACCATCCACCACAAGGCCGCATTGCCATCGCCCAGCACCTTTTGCTCATGCGCGCTCATCCAGACCACGCTGCGCTTGAATGCTTCGCGGGCGAGCTCCGGCGGAACAGGCTCTGCATCGGCATTGGCGGCGTGCGCCATGATGAACCAGGCGCCTCCGAGCGCCATCAACAGCGTCAGCCCCAGCATGAGGCCACGCACCAGCCACTTCCGCATGGCCCCTCCGTGTTCGTCTTGAGAAAAGCGCATTCTCGCCCGAGCACGTGACACGACCATGTGCACGACATCTGGCACAACACTGGAGACAAACGCCGGAAATAAAAAAACCGCCTTGTGAGCGGTTTTCGGTTTTGCCAGCTAAGCCCTTGGTAGGGAGGCCGGTAGAGGGGTATCTGGCAACGACAATTTGGTCCCATCACTGAAGGTGATGGTAGGCGCTATTGGATTCGAACCAACGACCCCCACCATGTCAAGGTGGTGCTCTAACCAACTGAGCTAAGCGCCTGCAAGACCATGACTATAGCATCATTTTCTGCGTGCGCGCAAGACGCCGTTGATTTGTGACACTTTTGCCAACATCGCACCCAGTCTGGCGGTGTCGGCCGTCTGCACGGTCAAGGTGATGGTGATGCGTTCGCGCACCACCTGGCTGTGCAGGGACAGCACGTGGATCTTGCCCTGTGCGAGCACGTCGCACACGTCACGCAAGAGGCCGGTACGGTCATGCCCTTCCACCATCAGGTCCACCGCGTACTGCGCGGAAGCCGCTGTGGCCTGGCGCCCCCAGGTCACCGGGATGATGCGCTCGGCGTGGCGCCCCGCCATCTGCCTGAAGTTGCTGCAATCGAGCCGGTGCACAGCCACGCCCTTGCCGCGGGTGACGAAGCCGCCAATGGCGTCAGGCGGTGCGGGTTTGCAGCAACGCGCCAGCTGCGTGAGCAGCGAGTCCATACCGACCACCAGCACACCACGGCCTTCCCCACCACCCAGCTTTGCATCACCCTTTGAGAGGCGATGGGCCAGGAACTCATCGGGATCAGGCTCGGGCTCGGCCGGGCGCAGATGCTGCTCGATGTTGCGCAGCGAGTATTCGTCCTTGCCCACCACATCGAACAAGGCATCGGCATTGCGAAAGCCCAGGCTCGCGGCCAGATCTTCAAGTTTGGTCGCGGTCTTGCCCTCGCGTTGCAGCAGCTTTTCAACGGCTTCCCGGCCACGCGCGATGCAAGCTTGCTGCGCCAGCGCATTGAACCAGGCCCGCACCTTGGAGCGCGCACGGTGGCTGCGCAGGTAGCCCAGGTCGGCGTTGAGCCAGTCCATGGAAGGGCCGCCATCCTTGACGGAGACGATCTCGATGGTCTGCCCGCTTTGCAAGGCGGTG
The DNA here is from genome assembly GCF_016195855.1 of Aquabacterium sp. Lineage (GTDB taxonomy): Bacteria > Pseudomonadota > Gammaproteobacteria > Burkholderiales > Burkholderiaceae_C > Aquabacterium. The sequence continues at coordinate 286,840 of NZ_JACPYU010000016.1, read as the reverse complement.
TTCAAGGGCACCATGGCACCGTCGATCTTGGCGCCACGGCAACGATGGCCCAGATTGGTGTGCAGGGTGTAGGCAAAGTCGATCGGGGTGGCGCCGGCCGGCAGGTCGATGATCTCCCCGCCTGGCGTGAACACGTAGATGCGGTCCTCGAACAGGCCGCTGCCCGCCGAGCCTTGTTGCTCGCCATCTGCCGCAGCCAGGTCTCGCTCCCAGGCCAGCAGCTGGCGCAGCACCGTCTTGCGCGCCTCGGCCACACGGCTCTCAAAATCGCCCGCGGCCTGCACGCCTGCATAGCCCTTGGTGCCCGCCTCCTTGTAGGCCCAGTGCGCCGCCACGCCGCTTTCAGCGTGGTCGTGCATGGCCTGGGTGCGGATCTGCACCTCGATGAAGCGGCCCTGCTCGTCCTTCACGATGGTGTGCAAGGACTGGTAGCCATTGGGCTTGGGCCGGGCGATGTAGTCCGAGAACTCGTCGGCCACAGGGTGCCAGACCTCGTGGACACGGCTGAGCGCGGCGTAACACGCGGGCACATCATCCACGATCACGCGCAGGGCCCGGATGTCGAACACCTTGTCGATGGACAAGCCCTTGCCCTGCATCTTCTTCCAGATGCTGTAGAGGTGCTTGGGGCGCCCCTGCACCTGCGCATGGATGCCCGCATCGTGCATGGCCTGCGCCAGCTGATCGCGCACCTGCTCGATGTGGTGCTCGCGCTCAAGCCGCTTTTCGTGCAATGACTTGGCGATGTCCTTGTAAGCATCGGGCATCAGGAAGCGGAAGGACAGGTCCTCCAGCTCCCACTTGATCTGCCAGATGCCCAGACGGTTGGCCAGCGGCGCGAACACCTGCATGGACTCGCGCGCCAAGGCACGCGGGCAAGGCAGCTTGCTTTGCGCATAGTGGCGCAGCGTTTGCAGGCGCGAGGCCAGGCGCAGCAGCACCACGCGCAGGTCCCGCGAGAAAGCCAGCAGCATCTTGCGGATGCGCTCCACCTGCTCGGCAGGCAAAGGACCCTCGGACTCATCGCCCATGGCGTCGCGGGCATTGCGCTGGATCTGCACCAGCTTGCGCGTGTGGGCCACCAGGCCTGCGGCATCCGGCCCGAACGCACGCGCGATCACATCCTCGGGCTGATTGAGATAGACGCTGGCATACACCAGGTAAGCGGCCGCCCTCAAGGACGGCGGCGCACCAATGCCTTGCAGGATGAAGCTCACCCCATCGGCATGGGCCAGGGCATCTTCACCGGTGTCAAAGCGCTGACCAGTCAGCAGGGGCTCGGCAAACGCACGCGCCCTGCCCAGCAGCTGATCTGGCAGCGAGCCGCCCGGCTGCTGCGCACCCGACTCGACGCCAGGCGCCATCTCTGCCAACTCCACGATGGGCGCGTGAGCATGGGCATCGGTGTTCGACGTGACCGGGTTCAGGAGACCAGTTTTCATGCAAGCAAAAACTTCTTCAGGGGATCAAGTTGAGTCGGGTTGTTCAACATCGGGGCATGACCAACCCCGTCAAACTCGATGAGTTGGGCCTTGGGGCCGCGCTGGGTCATGGACGTGGCGGTGTCGTGGTCGAGCAAGTCGGAGTTCTTGCCACGCAGCAGCATGACCGGGCAAGTCAGGGCGTCGTACACCTGCCACAGCATGGCTTCACCACTGACCGCACTCTCCTCGGTGATGGTCTTGAAGGGCTCGGCCAACGCCGGGTCGTAGTGCAGCACCAGGCCCTGGCCATCGGGCGCCGGGCGCAGCAAGGGGCGAGACAAGGCCAGCCATTGCTCGGGGGTGTGGGGGCCAAAGCCCGTGGAGATGCTCCACAGGTAGTCGGCTGCTTGCTGCTCGCTGTCAAAGCGCATGGGCTGGCCCAGGTACTCGCCAATGCGCAACATGGCTTCGTAGCGCAGTTTGGGGCCCACGTCGTTGAGCACGAATTTACGCAACTTCACGCCGCTGACTTCAGGCGGCAGGGTCGAGAAGCCCAGCCCGATCAGGCCACCCATGGAGGTGCCGAGCCAGTCGATGTCCAGGGGCTCCGTGGCCTTGACCTGCGCGCGCAACTGTTGCATCAAGGCAACCATGTCGGACACATACGAGAACACCTGGTAGCCCTTGGGGTCGGCCAGCCAGTCCGAATGACCACGCCCCACCACATCCGGGCAGATCACCTGATACTGGTCGCACAGGCTGCGCGCCACGCTGTCAAAGTCCCTGCCCTGACGACTCAGGCCATGCACACAGATGAGGATGCGCGGATTGGACTCGTCACCCCACTGCCAGTAAGCCATGCGGTGCGTCTGGGCATCGGTCTTGCTCGCACCAGGGCAGGTCACATATTTGAGGACCGGCTCGATGGTGGGTGCAGGTGATGTGTCGATTTGAGTGCTGGTCATGGCAATACGCTTGGGTGTGTCGTCAGATAATGGGCCAGTCCACATTGTGTTTCTTCTTGCCGACAGGAGGCCCGAGATGTTGAAAGGAAAAACCGCCCTCGTGACAGGTTCCACCAGTGGGATCGGTCTGGGGATCGCTGAAAAGCTGGCTGCGCAGGGCGCCAACATCATTCTGAACGGATTTGGCGACGTCGAGGCGCCCAAGGCTTCTGTCATGGCCGCGGGCCAGGCCCATGGCATCAAGGTGGGCTACAACGGGGCAGACATGTCCAAGCCCGCCGAGATCGAAGCGCTGTTCACCTATGCCCAGGCCGAGTTTGGCGGCGTGGACATCCTGGTCAACAACGCCGGCATCCAGTTCGTGGCCAATGTCGAGAACTTCCCCATCGAGAAATGGGATGCCATCATCGCCATCAACCTGAGTTCGGCCTTTCACACCATGCGCCTGGCCGTGCCTGGCATGCGCGCCAAGAACTGGGGCCGGATCATCAACCTGGCCTCGGCCCACGGCCTGGTGGCCTCTGCTGGCAAGTCAGCCTACGTGGCGGCCAAACATGGCTTGATCGGCCTGACCAAGTCGGTGGCACTGGAGACCGCCACCACCGGCGTCACGGTCAATGCCATCTGCCCCGGTTGGGTGCTCACCCCGCTGGTGCAAAAGCAGATCGACGACCGTGCAGCCAAGGGCGGCATCACCATCGACGAAGCAAAGAAGGACCTGCTGGGCGAGAAGCAACCCTCGCTGCAGTTCGTCACGCCCGAGCAACTCGGGGATCTGGCCGTGTTCATGTGCTCGCCAGGTGCGGACAACGTGCGTGGCGTGGCGTGGAACGTAGATGGTGGCTGGGTGGCCCAGTAAGCGATGACCGTGTTGCCTGCAGCCCTCGGGGAAGTCTCCGAGGGCTATGCGGCGGGTGTGCCCTACTCGCCGCTGTATGACGATCTGTATCACCCCGCTGTGGGTGCATGGGCACAGGCCCAGCACGTCTTCATGGCCGGCAATGGTCTGCCTGGACGATGGCAAGGGCGTACCCGCTTCGTGATCCTGGAAACCGGCTTTGGCCTGGGCAACAACTTCCTGGCGACCTGGGCCGCATGGCGCGCCGACCCGCAGCGCTGCGATCACCTGGTGTTCATGTCGATCGAGAAGCACCCCCTGCGCCGAGAAGACCTGGCTCAGGTGCACGGCCTGCCGAGCCCCGACACGGGTGAAGGCACGCATGAGGCGGCTCACGATTCCGTGGTCGACCTGAACAAGATGAGCGCGGCCGACCGCGCGGCACGCCTCGAACTGGCGCAGCAACTGGTCAACGCCTGGCCCGCACTCACACCGGGCATGCACTGTTTGCACTTTGATCGGGCCGATCAGGGCGCCAACCCGCTTGAGCAATCATCCGGGCAGCGCGTGAGCCTGATCCTGGGATTGGGCGATGTGGCCGACCTGCTGCCCCGCCTTGTCGCCAGTGTGGATGCCTTCTACCTGGACGGTTTCGCGCCGGCCAAGAACCCACAGATGTGGGACGAGGGCCTGCTGTCTCGCCTGAACCGCCTGGCAGCTCCCGGGAGCACAGCCGCCACCTGGTCCTGCGCGCGGCCAGTTCGCGACGCATTGACCAGAGCGGGCTTCGAGGTCGAGCGCATCCAGGGCTTTGCCTACAAGCCCCACATGCTGCACGCGGTCTACAAGCCTCGCTTCACGCCGCCCTTGCAAGCAGGAGGCTGGCACCCACCGCCCGATCGAGATGAAGACCGCCACGCCATCGTCATCGGTGCGGGCCTGGCGGGGTGCGCGGCAGCTCGCGCCCTGTGCCTGGAGGGCTGGCGTGTGACCCTGATTGACCAGCACGAGGGCCCTGCAGAAGAAGGCTCAGGCAACCCGGGCGGCATGTTCCACAGCGTGCTGCATGCAGAAGATGGCATCCACGCACGAGCTCACCGTGCCGCAGCCATGGCCACCTGGCGCCAGGCAGCAGCGTGGATCGACGAAGGCCTCCTGGCAGGACAGGCTGACGGCCTGCTCAGGCTGGACGCCAAGACCACACCCGAGCAGGCACGCGACTGGCTCACGCGGCAAACCCTGCCGCCCGATCACGTTCAATGGCTGGATCAGGCCCAGGCGCAAGCCCTTTCGGGCCTGCCCGTGGACAGCGGCGGCTGGCTGTTTCATCAAGGCGGCTGGCTGCATCCCGCAGGCATGGCCCGCTTGATGTTGAAGTCCGCTCAGGCGCTCCAACGCGCCGGTCAACCCTTGTTGCAGTGCCTGTGGGGCCAGCAGGTCAGCGCCATCCGGCAGACTGAGCAGGGTGACTGGCAGGCACTGCATCGAGGCGCAGCGCTGGCGTCAGCCCCCACGCTGGTGATCTGCAGCGCCACGCAGTCCTCCGCCTTGCTGGGCAGCCTGCCTGCCGAGCATGCCGTGCACCCTTTGCCTTTGAGTGCGGTACGAGGCCAGATCTCCAACATGCCGCTGAACTCACCGGCCGGCTTCAAGCGCCCCTTGCTGCCGGTGGCTGGCAGTGGCTACGTGCTGGCCCTGCCCGATGACACCTTGTTGTGCGGCGCCACCACCCAGCACCACGATGACGACCCTGCCGTGCGCGAAGCCGACCACCGTCACAACCTGCGTCAGGCCGCACGACTGGGTGCCGCACCCGAGTGGCCCGAATCTGCCGCCTTGCCCGGGCACCTGCAAGGCCGGACGGCCTGGCGTGCCACCACACCTGATCGCCTGCCCCTGGTTGGCGCCCTGCCCTGGAGCCAGGCCCGCCTGGCATCACCAACCACATCGGCCCAAAAGCACCGCCGGCTGGACCAGGTCCGCCTGATCCCACGCCAGCGCGGGGAACGTGGTGGGCTGTATGCCTTGACCGGCCTGGGCTCACGCGGCATCACCTGGAGTTGCCTGGCCGCCGAACTGCTCGCCCATTGGGTGACCGGCTCCCCCTGCCCCGTGGAGGTGGACCTGCGTGATGCGCTCGACCCAGCCCGCTTCCTGGTGCGCCGGATGACACGAGGCGGCAACGCGCAGTAAAGTCACACCTGACGATGAAAGAAGACACCCGCTCCCTGCCTGGATTGGCCGAACGCCTGCGACTGGACAAATGGTTGTGGGCCGCTCGGTTTTACAAGACCCGCAGCCTGGCCGCCGAAGACATCGACAAGGGCCGCATCCAGGTCAATGGCCAGGTGGCCAAGCCCTCGCGCGAGTTGAAAACAGGCGACCGCGTTGACATCCGCCAGGGTGCCCTGACCCGCACCGTCGTCATCCGGGCCTTGAGCACCGTGCGTGGCCCCGCCCCGCAAGCCCAGCAACTCTACGAAGAAACCGCAGAAAGCATCGCCCGCAAGGCGCTGTTCACCGAGCAGCGCAAACTGGCCGGCGAGCCGGCAGAGAGCATCGAGCAAGGCCGCCCCACCAAGCGCGACCGCCGCCAACTCGCCGACTGGCAACGCTGGTCCGCCAGCATCGACGAGTAGCGACAAACAGCGACGAACAGGCGCAAACTGGCCCGTCCGAAAAATCCGCAGCCAGATCAAGCTCGGCGGACCAAAGGCCTGCGACAATCCCACGCTTGGCCTTGTTACAAATTTATTGGAATCCCAGGCTTGAAATGGGCGCCCCTGCCCTGACATGCGCATGGTTTTCGCAATCAACAAACCTTAATTTCGAGAAGAAGCGAGATGAGCGACACGTCTGCCACCCCTGAGCACCAAGCAGAACCCGGCACCCCCGGCGCGCCTGAAGAAGTCGGCTACGTTCCCGTCGAGCAGCAACTGGCCGAACTGATCGCCAAGCATGCCGAGGTGTCCGACGCCTACCTGCGCGCCAAGGCCGAAGGTGAAAACATCCGCCGCCGTTCGGAAGAAGAGATCAGCAAGGCCCGCAAGTTCGCGGTCGAGTCCTTCGCCGACAGCCTGCTGCCCGTGCGCGACAGCCTGGAAGCTGCCCTGGCCACCCACGCCGCCAAGCCTGATACCCCCGTCGAAACCGTGATGGAAGGCGTGCAGGCCACGTTGCGCCAACTGGCTTCGGCCCTGGAGCGCAACAAGGTGCTGGAGATCAACCCGCCCGCCGGCACGAAGTTCGACCCCAATATCCACCAGGCCATCAGCATGGTGCCTGCCGACCAGGAGGCCAATACCGTGGTGGGCGTGCTGCAAAAGGGTTACTCCATTGCCGATCGCGTGCTGCGCCCTGCCCTGGTCACCGTGGCTGCACCCAAATAAATAAACTGGAAATCGACCCATACCGCCCTGTTTTGTCCGAACAGGGACTTGAAAAGCGTACGGTCGTTCACATATCAGACAACAAGCGGGAGCCGACTTCAATCAAGCGGGCTTCCAAAGCAAATTCGATAGGAGCTATCTAAATGGGCAAGATCATTGGTATCGACCTGGGCACCACCAACTCGTGCGTGGCCATCATGGAAGGCAACACCACCAAGGTGATCGAGAACAGCGAAGGTGCACGCACCACGCCGTCGATCATCGCCTATCAGGAAGATGGTGAAGTGCTGGTTGGCGCCTCGGCCAAACGCCAGGCTGTGACCAACCCCAAGAACACGCTGTACGCGGTCAAGCGCCTGATCGGTCGCAAGTTCACCGAAAAAGAAGTGCAAAAGGACATCGACCTGATGCCCTACACCATCGCGGCTGCCGACAACGGCGACGCCTGGGTTGAAGTGCGCGGCAAGAAGCTGGCGCCACCCCAAGTGTCGGCCGAAGTGCTGCGCAAGATGAAGAAGACCGCCGAAGACTACCTGGGTGAAGAAGTCACCGAGGCCGTCATCACCGTGCCGGCTTACTTCAACGACGCACAACGTCAAGCTACCAAGGACGCTGGTCGCATCGCCGGCCTGGAAGTCAAGCGCATCATCAACGAACCCACCGCTGCCGCACTGGCCTTCGGCCTGGACAAGCATGGCGCCGGTGACCGCAAGATCGCCGTGTATGACCTGGGTGGCGGCACGTTCGACGTGTCCATCATCGAAATCGCCGACGTGGACGGCGAAAAGCAGTTCGAAGTGCTGTCGACCAACGGCGACACCTTCCTGGGCGGCGAAGACTTCGACCAGCGCATCATCGACTTCATCATCTCCGAGTTCAAGAAGGAACAAGGCGTTGACCTGTCCAAGGACGTGCTGGCCCTGCAACGCCTGAAGGAAGCCGCTGAAAAGGCCAAGATCGAGCTTTCCAGCAGCGCCCAGACCGATATCAACCTGCCCTACATCACGGCAGACGCCACCGGCCCCAAGCACCTGAACGTCAAGCTGACCCGCGCCAAGCTGGAAAGCCTGGTTGAAGAGCTGATCGAGCGCACCATCGCGCCTTGCCGCATGGCCATCAAGGACGCTGGCGTGTCCGTGGGCGACATCCAGGACATCATCCTGGTCGGCGGCATGACCCGCATGCCCAAGGTGCAGGAGAAGGTCAAGGAATTCTTCGGCAAGGAGCCCCGTAAGGACGTGAACCCTGACGAAGCCGTGGCCGTGGGCGCTGCCGTGCAAGGCCAGGTGCTGGCCGGTGACCGTACCGACGTGCTGCTGCTGGACGTGACCCCGCTGTCCCTGGGTATCGAAACCCTGGGCGGTGTCATGACCAAGATGATCACCAAGAACACGACGATCCCGACGAAGTTCGCACAGACCTTCTCGACCGCCGACGACAGCCAGCCTGCCGTGACCATCAAGGTCTTCCAGGGCGAGCGTGAAATGGCCTCGGGCAACAAGATGCTGGGCGAGTTCAACCTCGAAGGCATCCCGCCCGCACCGCGTGGCGTGCCCCAGATCGAAGTGGCCTTCGACATCGACGCCAACGGCATCCTGCACGTGAGCGCCAAGGACAAGGGCACCGGCAAGGAAAACAAGATCACCATCAAGGCCAACTCGGGTCTGTCGGAAGACGAGATCCAGAAGATGGTCAAGGATGCCGAGCTCAACGCCGCCGAAGACAAGAAGAAGCTCGAGCTGGTTCAGGCCAAGAACCAGGGCGACGGCCTGGTCCACAGCGTGCGCAAGTCCCTGACCGAGTACGGCGACAAGCTGGATGCGGCCGAGAAGGAAAAGATCGAAGCCGCGATCAAGGAAGTCGAAGAAGCCCTCAAGGGTGAGGACAAGGACGACATCGAGGCCAAGACCAATGCCCTGATGACCGCCAGCCAGAAGCTGGGCGAGAAGATGTACGCCGACATGCAGGCTGCCCAAGGCGCTGCCGGTGCACCCGGTGCCGAAGGTGCCGCTGGCGCCGAACAGGCCAAGCCCGCCGACGACAATGTGGTCGACGCCGAGTTCAAGGAAGTCAAGAAGGACTAATCGGGTTCACCCGTAAGCCGACAGGGCACAGGTCGTGTGAGCCGCGCGCTCACGCCCTGTGCCTTTGTCGGATCTGGACATCAAGATCATGGCAAAACGCGATTTTTACGAAGTCCTCGGGCTCACCAAGGGTGCGTCCGACGAAGACATCAAGAAGGCCTACCGCAAGCTGGCCATGAAGTTCCACCCTGACCGCAATCAGGGGGACAAGGCCAAGGAAGCCGAAGAGAAGTTCAAGGAGGTCAAAGAGGCCTACGAGATGCTCTCGGACCCCAAGAAGAAGGCGGCCTACGACCAGTACGGCCACGCCGGCGTCGACCCGAACATGGGCGGCGGCCGTGGTGGCCCTGAAGGCTTTGGCGGTTTCGCCGATGCCTTCGGTGACATCTTTGGCGACATCTTCGGCCAGGGCGGCGGTGGCCGCCGTGGTGGTGGCGGTGGTGGCCCTCAGGTCTACCGCGGCAGCGACCTCTCCTACGCGATGGAAATCACGCTGGAAGAAGCCGCCGCCGGCAAGGACACCCAGATCCGCATCCCCGCCTGGGACGAATGCGGCATCTGCCACGGTTCTGGCGCCAAACCCGGCACCAGCGCCAAGACCTGCCCGACCTGCAATGGCTCGGGCACCGTCCACATGCGCCAGGGCTTCTTCAGCGTGCAGCAATCCTGCCCGCACTGCCAGGGCACCGGCAAGGTCATCCCCGATCCCTGCACGGCCTGCAATGGCCAGGGCCGGGTCAAGAAGACCAAGACGCTGGAGGTCAAGATCCCGGCAGGCATCAACGAGGGCATGCGCATCCGCTCGGCTGGCAACGGCGAGCCGGGCACCAATGGCGGCCCTCCTGGCGACCTGTACATCGAGATCCGCATCAAGCAGCACGACATCTTCGAGCGTGACGGCGACGACCTGCACTGCTCGGTGCCGGTCCCGCTGACCTCGGCCGCGCTGGGTGGCAACATTGAGGTGCCCACCCTGGGCGGCAAGGCGGAAATCGAGATTCCCGAAGGCACGCAGCACGGCAAGACCTTCCGCCTGCGTGGCAAGGGCATCAAGGGCATCCGCTCCAGCTACCCGGGCGACCTGTACTGCCACATCTCGGTGGAGACGCCGGTCAAGCTCACCGAGCACCAGCGCAAGCTGCTCAAGGAGCTGGATGAATCCTTCCGCAAAGGGGGCGAGAAACACTCGCCCAACTCCAAAAGCTGGACGGACCGCGTGAAGAACATCTTCAAATAAGCCCGCTCCAGCCGCACCGGTATGGGCAGCATTCAAAGGCACCTTCGGGTGCCTTTTCCATTTCCGGCCATGGGTTTTCGGTCATCTGCCTCAAGTTTGTGCAAAGTCGTGCCGAAATGCGAAATGTGCTGGTCCACAAAGGATCAGGGTTGACGCATGCCGAGTAGAACGCCATGGCCATTCAGACCACCGACTTTTCCAATATCCAGGCCCTGATCGTGGACGACATGCCGGTTCAGCAGTCCACGCTGCGTGGCCACCTGACCATGCTGGGCATCTCCAAGGTGGACATTGCCAGCAACGCCGAGGACGCAACCAGGCTCATCAAGCAGCGCCGCTACAACCTGATCCTGTGCGACTTCAACCTCAACCAGAAGACCGACGGCCAGCAACTGCTTGAATTCCTGCGCGACAACAGCTTGCTGCCAGCCGACTGCCTGTTCTTCATGATCACGGCCGAGAGCAGCTACGCCTCCGTGGCCTCCGCAACAGAGCATCACCCCGACGCCTACCTGCTCAAGCCCACCACCGCATCGGACATTGGCAACCGCCTTCAGGTCCAGCTTGAAAAGCGCGCGGCACTGCTACCGATCTCGCAAAAGCAAAGCAAGGACGATCTACCTGGTGTCCTGCTTGAATGCGACAAGTTGCTGGCCCAGCAAAACCGCTGGTTCATGCAGGCCCTGCAGATCAAAGGCCAGACCTTGCTCAAGCTGGGCAAGAACGACGAGGCCAAGAACATCTACCTGTCGGCGCTGGAAAAGCGCCCTGAGCTGGTGTGGGCTCAACTCGGCCTGGCCCGCGCCCATAAAGCTGCCGGCCAGTTCGAGGAGGCCAAGAAACTCGCGCAACAGATCATCCAGTCTCGCGAGGGCGAAAAGAACGTGGCCGCCTATGACGTGGTGGCCGAAGCCCTGGAGGCGCAAGGCGACCCGCAGGCCGCCATGTGGGTCCTGCGTGATGCGGCCAGCATCGTCCCATCGGCGCGCAGGCAGCGCGTCGCGGGCGAGAGCGCCTACCGCAACGGTGACCTGGACACCGCCAAAACCATGCTCCAGAAAGCCACCAAGGCCACCCGAGGCTCGGTCGTGGCCCAGGTGCAGGACACGCTCATGCTGGCCCAGGCCATGGTGGACCTTGGCGAATCGGCCGATGCCATCAAGGTGCTGAAAGACGCCGCACCGGCCAACCAGACCAACCCGGCTTTCGGCAACGTGGCTTTGGCCATCCAGGCCCAGGCCGAGTCCAAAGCCGGCCGGCCCGATGAAGCCCAGAAACTGCTGGAAAAAGCCCGCGCAACCATGCAGAAAGGCCGAGCAGACTTCGCCTCCGTCGCCCTGGCCAAGGCCGAGCTGATGAGCGGCAATGTGGAGGCTGGGCTTGCCTTGCTGAGCAGCACCGTCAGCGCCGACCACGAAAACCCACGCATCAAGCAGATGGTGGCCAACACCTTGCGCGAGACCGGCCACGAAGACAAAGTCGGCGACATCGTGGAAGGCGGCTCTGCCCTGCTGGAGAGCAAGGTCCAGGATGCGCGCAAGCTGTTCAGAGACAGCAAGATTGACGATGCGGTGCGTGCCATCGAGAATGCCGTGCAGGCCTACCCTGAAAACACCGGTGTCTTGCTGCAGGCAGCCCAGCTCAACTGCATGGCCCTGCGCCTCAAGAAGGAGCACAACGACGAGATGATCGACCGTGTGCAGCTCTACCTCACCCGCCTGGAAAAGCTGATGCCAGCCAACGACCGGGTGGTCATGATGCGCCGCTACTTCCGCGAAACCATGGGTGCGCTGCAAACCCAGCCCGCCCAGATCTGAAGCCACCATGGAAGCCGCCTCCTTTGCCCTGATCGCCCACGACCTCAAGAACGCCTTGGGGTCGCTGGAGGGTGAGCTGGAGGCGCTGATCGATGACCCCTCCCCCGCCATGGCACACAGCGCCTACATGCGCTGCACCGAGTTGCGCCGCCAGTTCGTGCAGTTCCTGACGGTCTATGGTGCAGCGGACGGCATGCACACGCACTGCGAGGACGAGTCCCCCAAGGACTTGCTGGAGCAGCTGTATCGCGCAGGGCAGATCCGCAGACTGAGTCTGCCCAAGGCGCCGCGCGTGGCCATGCAGGTGGCCGAGAACGCCCCGCCTTACTGGTACTTTGACCAACGCCTGGTACACATGGCGCTGGACGCGGCGCTGCACAATGCCAGCCGCTTCGCGCGCGAGGAAGTCACCCTCAGCTTGCGCCAGGAGGACGGCTTCCTCGTCTTCACCATTGACGATGACGGCCCAGGCCTGGGCGCCACCGACCCTTCGTCCGCGTCAACAGGATTGGGCACGGATCTGTGCAAGGCCGTGGCCCAGGCGCACCGCTCTGGCGACCGCCAGGGGCGCATCGCGTTGCGCAACCGCCCTGAGGGTGGCGCGCGCTTTGAACTCTGGCTACCCTGACATTTATGATGTCATGGTCTCACTTTTTCGCGGATACCCCCGACGATAAAGTGGGAAAGTCGGGCACATCATGAGCCTCCCTGCCTTCGTCTCGCAAATCAAGCAGCCCGCTGGTATGCCGGTGGGCGACCTGAGCACGTGCCGCGCCTTGATCATCGACACGAACCAGACCTCGCGCAGCATCCTGCGCGCGATGCTGGCCGATCTGGGGCTACATACCATCACCCAGGCTGCCAAGATCAGCGATGCCAGGCGGGCACTGGAGACACAGGCCTACGACGTCGTGCTGTGCGACTACCACTTCGACGACAGCAAGATGACCGGCTCCGACCTGCTGGACGACCTGCGCCGGGCCCAGCTCCTGCCCTACTCCACCGTGTTCGTGATGATCACGGGCGAGGCCTCTTACGTGAAGGTGGCAGAAGCGGCCGAGTCCGCACTGGACAGCTACCTGCTCAAGCCGCACAACTCCAACACGCTGGCCCAGCGCCTGCACATGGCACGTCACCGCAAGGTGGTGCTGGGCAGCATCTTCGAGGCCATCGAGCGGGAAGAGTTCGGCATTGCCGCAGAGCTGTGTCTGCAGCGCTTTGCCCATCGCGACGAGTACTGGGTCTACGCCGCGCGCATCGGGGGCGAGCTGCTGCTGCGCCTGGGTCGGCACGAAGAAGCCCGCAAGCTGTTTCAGGCAATCGACCAGACCAAGGCCTTGCCCTGGGCTCGGCTGGGCATTGCCCGCGCCCAGCTCGACGGCGGCCACGCCCAGCCTGCCCGCCGCACGCTGGAGAGCCTGCTGTCAGAGAACCCCACCTTTGCCGATGCCTATGACGTGATGGGCCGCGCCCAGTTGCAGGCAGGCTCGTTTGACGATGCCTATGAGACCTACCAGCACGCGGCCGAGATCACCCCCTCGTCGATCAGCCGCTTGCAGAAGGTCGGCATGCTCGCCTACTACCTGGGCCGCAACGACGAGGCGGCCCGCAGCCTGGAGCGCGCCACCAGCCTGGGCGTGTCATCCAAGATGTTCGACTTCCAGAGCCTGGTCATGCTGGCTCAGATCCGTTTCGAGCAGAAGGATTACAAAGGCGTGCAGCGCTGCCTGGTCAACTTGCAGCACGCCTATGAAAAGCAGGCCAACAGCGGGCGCCTGCGCCGCATGACCAGCCTGGTCACCGTGCTGGCCTTGATGCTGCAGCGCCAGGTGGCCGAGGTGGTGCGCCTGGTCAAGGAGATGGTGGCCGACTTCGAGATGCCCGACTTCGATTTCGAGGCCGCGGGCAACATGCTGGGCCTGCTCACCCGCTTGCGCAACAACGAGCTGGAGCTGCCGGATGCCGAGCTCTGGGTTCAACGGCTCGCATCACGCTTTTGCATCTCCAAGCCCTCGACGGACCTGCTGGCCATGTCCGTGGCCCGCTACAAGCCGTACGACGACATCGTGCACGTGGCCTACAAGGCCATCGTGGACCATGCGGAAAGAGCCATGGAGCAAGCCAGAAACAACGCACCCGGTGATGGCGTCAAGACCCTGCTGGTGCATGGCACCAAGACGCTGAACGCCAAGCTGCTGGACCTGGCCGACATGATGCTCACACGCTACCGCGACCAGACCAAGGACGCACCCATCCTGACTGAAATGGTGCAGGACATGCGCAGCAAGTTCTGCCGTGGCAGTGCCCAGGTCCAACTGGGCGCGAACACCGGCCGCCAGGCTGGTGCGCTCAACCTGCGAAGTTGAGCGGCACGGGCCCGATCAGTCTGCGGCCACGCAATCCACGTAGTAGCGCACGCCGCCACCTGGCAGCTCTTCGGCCACCAGGCCATGAACGTCCGTGGCGAAGCCCGGGAAGGCTGCGTTGAAGTCACGCGCGAACTTCAGGAAGTCCACGATCTTCTTGTTGAAGCGCTCACCAGGGATCAGCAGCGGGATGCCAGGCGGGTAAGGCGTCAGCAAGGCCGTGGTGATGCGGCCTTCCAGCTTCTCGATGTCCACACGCTCGGTCTGGCGGCGGGCGATGCATGCGTAGGCATCCGAAGGCTTCATCGCAGGCTCCAGGCCCGACAGGTAGACCTCGGTCGTCAGTCGGGCGATGTCACCCTTGGCATAGGCCTCATGCACGCTCTGGCACAGGTCCTTGAGGCCCATGCGCTCGTAGCGCGGGTACTTCTTGCAGAACTCGGGCACCACGCGCCACAGCGGCTGGTTGCGGTCGTAGTCATCCTTGAACTGCTGCAGCGCCGTCAACATCGTGTTCCAGCGGCCCTTGGTGATGCCGATGGTGAACATGATGAAGAAGGAGTACAGGCCCGTCTTCTCGACCACCACGCCGTGCTCGGCCAGGTACTTGGTGACGATGGACGCAGGGATACCGGTCTTGGCAAACTTGCCCGACACATCCAGGCCCGGCGTGATGATGGTGGACTTGATCGGGTCCAGCATGTTGAAGCCTTCAGCCAGGTTACCGAAGCCGTGCCACTTCTCATTGGCCTTGAGCACCCAGTCCTCGGGTTTGCCGATGTCGTCGGCGGCGATCTTGTCCGGGCCCCAGACCTTGAACCACCAGTCCTTGCCGTACTCCTTGTCGACCTTGCGCATGGCGCGGCGGAAGTCCAGCGCCTCCTTGATGCTCTCTTCGACCAGGGCGGTACCGCCAGGCTCTTCCATCATGGCCGCCGCCACATCGCACGACGCGATGATCGCGTACTGTGGCGAGGTGGAGGTGTGCATCAGGTAGGCCTCGTTGAAGAGGTTGCGGTCCAGCTTGACGTTCTGCGAATCCTGCACCAGCACATGCGAGGCCTGCGAGATGCCGGCCAACAGCTTGTGGATGGATTGGGTGGAGTACACCACCGCCTCCTTGGGGCGCGCACGGCCCTTGCCCATGGCGTGGTACATGCCATAGAACTTGTGGAAGGCGGCGTGCGGCAGCCAGGCTTCATCGAAGTGCAGGTTGTCGATCCAGCCGTCCAGCGTGGCCTTGATGGCCTCGGTGTTGTAGAGCACGCCGTCATAGGTGCTCTGCGTGAGCGTCATGATGCGCGGCTTGGCCTTCTTGGGGTCCACGCCCTTGAGCAAAGGGTTGGCAGCGATCTTCTTGCGGATGGTGGCCGGCTCGAACTCGCTCTTGGGGATCGGACCGATGATGCCGTAGTGGTTGCGCGTGGGCGTCATGAACACGGGGATGGCCCCGGTCATGATGATGCTGTGCAGGATGGACTTGTGGCAGTTGCGGTCCACCACGACGATGTCGCCGGGTGCCACAGTGTGGTGCCACACCATCTTGTTGGACGTGGATGTGCCGTTGGTGACAAAGAAGCAGTGGTCGGCATTGAAGATGCGCGCGGCGTTCTTCTCGGACTCGTAGACCGGGCCGGTGTGGTCCAGCAACTGGCCGAGTTCTTCCACGGCGTTGCACACGTCGGCGCGCAGCATGTTCTCGCCATAGAACTGGTGGAACATCTGCCCCACGGGGCTCTTGAGGAACGCGACACCGCCAGAGTGCCCCGGGCAGTGCCAGGAGTAGGAGCCATCCTGCGCATAGTCCATCAGCGCCTTGAAGAAAGGCGGGGCCAGGCCATCGAGGTAGCTCTTGGCTTCGCGGATGATGTGACGCGCCACGAACTCGGGCGTGTCCTCGAACATGTGGATGAAGCCATGCAGTTCGCGCAGGATGTCGTTGGGGATGTGCTCGGAGGTGCGCGTCTCGCCGTACAGGTAAATCGGGATGTCGGCGTTCTTGAAGCGGATCTGCTCGATGAACTTGCGCAGGTTCAGCACGGCCGGATCCAGCTCGGGCCCGGGGGTGAACTCCTCGTCGTCGATCGACAGGATGAAGGCGGAGGCACGGCTTTGCTGCTGGGCGAACTGGGCCAGGTCCCCGTAACTGGTCACGCCAAGGACTTCAAAACCCTCTTTTTCGATGGCCTCGGCCAGCGCCCGGATGCCAAGTCCGGAGGTGTTTTCGGAGCGGAAATCTTCATCAATGATGACGATGGGAAAACGGAAACGCAGCATGGCCAGAAACCCTTGAGGTGCGAGGCGGACTCGGAAATGGCGGAAATCAAAAAAGTCCGCGAAGTTTAGGGGTTTCGGAGGCCCGTTTGTTTGATCTGGCGAACAAGTTTTCGGGGGAAACCCGGCAGGGATGTTCAAGGGGCAGTTTCAGGACTTAAACTCACCTCCCGAAAGGAGTGAACGCGGAATGAGCGAGTCGACTCTTTGGTGGATCGTTGCAGGGTTCTTTGTCAGCTTGGAAATGCTGACGAGTTCGCTTTACCTTCTGATTCTGGCTTTTGGCGCCGCCGCCGCGGCCTTGTGCGCCTGGGCACACCTGCCTCAGGATGTGCAATTGCTGGTTGCAGCGGCCATTGGTGGTGGCGGTGTGATGGCCTGGCACCGGCACCTGCTCAAGCGGGGGCCCATTGACACCGAGGGCTACACCACGACGGGGCTGGGCCACCTGGATGTCGGTGAGGAAGTCAGCGTGGTCGGCTGGGCGCCTGATGGCACAGCCGAAGTGCTTTACCGGGGCAGCGCCTGGCTGGCGCGTCATCATGGCCCCCATGTACCGCAGACGGGCGTGCACCGCATTCGCGCCATCGAGAGTTGCTATCTCGTGCTTGAGCCCATCTGAGCCCATCAAAGACCCTGGCCGTACCATGAGCATCGAACTGACCTCCGGACGCAATGTACTGGGGGGGCCTTTACGGGCCTGCTCGTTCGCCCCGCTGACCGGTTTCTTCCGTGACGGCTGCTGCCGCACCCGGGGTGAGGACGAAGGCCTGCACGTGATCTGCGCCCGTGTTACCCAGGAGTTTTTGAGCTACGCGCTGAGCCAGGGCAACGACCTTGTCACCCCCCGCCCCGAATGGCGCTTCCCTGGGCTGAAGCCTGGCGACCGCTGGTGTGTCTGTGCGACGCGATGGCTGCAGGCCTGGAACGCTGGCGTCGCGCCGCCCGTGGTGCTGGACTGCACGCACGAAAAGGCGCTGGAAGTGGTGCCGCTGGAGGTGCTGCAGGCTTGCGCCTACCAGCCCGTCAGGCCCAACAATGCATGATATCGACGATAGCGCCACCGGGCATCAGTCGTCGGCCTGGGCGTCCAGTTCAGGAAACAACACGGACGTGTAGCCGAACAGCCTGAAGTCGCGCACGCGCATGGGGTAGAGCTTGCCGATCAGGTGATCGCATTCGTGTTGCACCACACGGGCATGAAAGCCCTCCGCCTCCCGGTCGATGCGCTGGCCGTACTGATCGAAGCCCGTGTAGCGGATGCGCGCAAAACGCGGCACCACACCGCGCAAACCCGGCACGGAGAGGCAGCCCTCCCAGCCGTTTTCTTCCTCGTCGGACAAGGGTGTGATGACCGGGTTGATCAGCACCGTCTCGGGCACGGGCGGCGCGTCCGGGTAGCGCTGGCTGCGGCCAAAACCAAAAACCACCACGGCCAGGTCCACACCGATCTGCGGTGCGGCCAGGCCTGCCCCTTGCGCGGCAGCCATCGTGTCCTTGAGGTCGGCAATCAGGTCGTGCAAATCGGAGGTGTCGAAGGCCTCAACCTGGCTGGCCACCTTGAGCAGCCTGGGGTCGCCCATCTTCAGGATCTCGCAAATGGCCATGGCTCCTCCGCCCTTCAGCTTGTTGTACCGTGATCTGCCTGAGGTGCATCACCTGCCATCTGCGCCAGCAAAGCCAACAGGCCAGCCTCATCCAGCACGGGCACGCCCAGGCTTTGGGCTTTTTCCAGCTTGCTGCCGGCTTCTTCACCCGCGATGACGTAGTGCGTCTTCTTGGACACGGACCCCGCCACCTTGCCGCCCGCCGCCTCGATCATGGCCTTGGCCTCATCGCGAGACAAGGTAGGCAAGGTGCCCGTCAACACCAGCGTCTTGCCGGACAGCGGCAAGGACGCCGCATCGGCCTCGGCCGAGGGCTCGTGCTCGGGCCAGGTGACACCGGCTGCGCGCAACTGCTCCACCACCTCGCGGTTGTGAGGCTGGTCAAAAAAAGTGCGGATGCTCTTGGCCACCACCGGGCCCACATCGCGCACGGCCAGCAGTTGCTCGACGCTGGCGTCCATGACGCGGTCGATGCCACCGAAGTGGCGTGCCAGGTCCTTGGCAGTGGCCTCACCCACGTGCCGGATGCCCAGGCCAAACAGGAAGCGCGGCAAGGTCGTGGTCTTGCTCTTCTCCAGCGCATTGACGATGTTTTGCGCGCTCTTGTCGGCCATGCGGTCCAGCGCGGCCAGCTTGAGCAAGCCCAGCTTGTAGAGTTCAGGCAAGGTGCGCACCAGGCCACTGTCCACGAGTTGGTCAACCAGCTTGTCGCCCAGGCCTTCGATCTCCACGGCACGGCGCTGTGCGAAGTGCAGCAGCGCCTGCTTGCGTTGCGCGGCGCAGAACAGGCCGCCGGTGCAACGGTGGTCCACCTCGCCGGGCTCGCGCACCACGGTGCTGCCACAGACCGGGCAGTTGCCGGGCATGCGGAAGTTGGGCACGTAACTGGCGCGGGCCTCGCCCACCACACCGACCACTTCGGGGATCACATCACCGGCGCGGCGCACGATGACCGTGTCCCCTACCCTGACGCGCTTGCGGCGCAACTCGAACAGGTTGTGCAAGGTCGCGTTGGTGACGGTGACCCCGCCCACGAACACGGGCTTGAGGCGGGCCACGGGTGTGAGCTTGCCGGTGCGGCCAACCTGGATGTCGATGCCCTCGACCTGGGTGAGCTGCTCTTGAGCGGGGTACTTGTGCGCCACGGCCCAACGGGGCTCGCGGGTCACGAAGCCCAGGCGCTCCTGCAGCTCGCGGCTGTTGACCTTGTAGACCACGCCGTCGATGTCAAAGGGCAGCTGGTCGCGGCGCTGGCCAATGGCTTGATGGAAGGCCACCAGGCCATGCGGCCCGGATGCACCTTGTGCCACGGTGCGCTCGGCGCAGACGGGCATGCCCATCTCGGCCAAGGCATCCAGCAGGCCGCTGTGCGTGGGTGGCACATCCCAGCCTTTGACCTCGCCCAGGCCATAGGCAAAGAAGCTCAAAGGGCGCTTGGCGGCAATGGCCGGATCAAGCTGGCGCACGGCACCGGCCGCGGCGTTGCGCGGGTTCACGAAGGTCTTGTCACCTTGCTGGCGCTGACGCTCGTTGAGCGCTTCGAAATCGTCGCGGCGCATGTAGACCTCGCCACGCACTTCCAGCACCTCGGGTGCAGCGCCGTTGACCACGCCTTTGAGCTTGAGAGGGATCTGGCCAATGGTGCGGATGTTCTGCGTGACGTCTTCGCCTTGCTCGCCATCACCGCGCGTGGCGGCTTGCACCAGCACACCGTGTTCATAGCGCAGGTTGATGGCCAGGCCATCAAACTTCAGCTCGGCGGCGTATTCCACCGGTGGAGCTTCTTCGGTCAGGCCCAGTTCGCGCCGCACGCGGGCATCAAAGGCCTCTGCGCCGCTGGCTTGCGTGTCCGTCTCGGTCCGGATCGACAGCATGGGCACCGCGTGCCTGACGGGCGTGAAGCCATCGAGCACCTTGCCCAGCACACGCTGGGTGGGCGAGTCCGGGGTACGCAGTTCGGGATGCGCTTCTTCCAGTGCCTGCAAGGCCTGGAACAGGCGGTCGTACTCGGCATCCGGGATCTGCGGATCATCCAGCACGTAATAGCGGTGCGCATGGACATGCAGCTGCTCGCGCAGGCTGGCCGCCTGTTGCGCGGGCGACAGCTCGGCTGGTGTGCCGCTGGGCGGCGCACCAAACAGATCAGACTGGCTCATGCCGGGCTCCGCTTCAGCTGAACAGGCGGCGCGTGGATGGTGCGCCAGCAGCCAGATCACGTGCGGCCAAGGCTTCGTAGAGCTTGCCCAGCTCGCCCTCGATCGAGGCGAAGGCCGCCGTGGTGAACGGGTGGCCCTGATCATCCGCCATGGTGGCGTCCATGGCCATGGCCAGCGCCTCGCCGGCGGCACACCAGGCCTTGAAGGGTTGCTGTTCTACGGCCGTTTGGGGCACGTCGAAAGACAGCACCAGCTCGCGCAAGGTGGCCTGCTCCTGGTCTTCGGCAAACGCGGCTTGGGCGTCAAAGACCAAGGTCAGGATGGGCGGAGCGCCTTCCTCGGGCGAAGGCAGCACCAGGCGGCCAGGCAAGGCACCAGGCAGGAAGCCATGGCGCGAGGCCTGCTGGGTCACATAGCCCAAGGACCAGGCGCTGCCACGTGCATGCAGGCGCAGGGCCAGTTGCGCATCATGGGCACCCGCGAAGGCATCCAGTTCCTTGGCACGGGCCACGACGTCCAGCATGTCAGGGGCCTCCAGCGACGCACCCAGGGCATCGGCCATCGTCTGGATCTTCTGCACGAACTCGGAATACTCGATTTCGTTGAGGCCACCGGTGCGGTTGGCCAGCAGCACGCCGGCCTGCAACTCGCTGTAGGTCACACCGGCTTGAGGCTGCTCCCACTCACCGCAATCGGTGCGCAGGGCTTCGATCAGCATGGGCTTGCTGCCGGCGCGGCGCGTGGTGGGCACATGCAACAAAATGTGGTCGCCACTCATGGGGGCGTCGATGCTGATCGTGACGATGGCGTCGACCAGGGCATCCAGCCTGGGGCCCGTGCGCCTCACAGGTGGCATGCTGGGCTTGCTTGCCGCGCCAGGCACCTCGTCCATGGGCTGGGTGGGGATGTCGTCCATCGCGCTGCGGGACGAGGCATCACCAGGGCGGGCGCTGCCATCCATCGGCTCCAGCGTCGCACGCTTGGGTTGCCGGGCGGCGGCCTTGCGGGCCGTCCAGGCACCGTGTGCCACCACGGCGGCCAGCACGCCACCCCCCAGGATGGCCAGGTACAGGGTCAATGAATTGTTCATGTTGATTTGATCCTCAAGCAGCGTGGGCCATGCCCAACGCGGCTTCCATGTCCACCGCCACGATGCGGGACACGCCTTGTTCCTGCATGGTCACACCGATCAGTTGCTCGGCCATCTCCATGGCAATCTTGTTGTGGGAGATGAACAGGAACTGGGTGCCGCTGGACATGCTCTTGACCAGTCGGGCGTAGCGCTCGGTGTTGGCGTCGTCCAGCGGTGCATCCACTTCGTCGAGCAGGCAGAACGGGGCGGGGTTGAGTTGGAAGATGGCGAACACCAGCGCGATCGCAGTCAGGGCTTTTTCACCGCCGGACAGCAAATGGATCGTGCTGTTCTTCTTGCCGGGTGGATGGGCCATGACCTGCACGCCAGCGTCCAGGATTTCGTCGCCCGTCATGACCAGCTTGGCCGCGCCCCCACCAAACAGGCTGGGGAACATGCGGCCAAAGTGCTCGTTGACGGTGTTGAAGGTGGCACCCAGCAGATCGCGTGTTTCCAGGTCGATCTTGTGGATGGCGTCTTCCAGGGTGTTGATGGCGTCCATCAGATCGGCCATTTGAGAGTCCAGGAAGGTCTTGCGCTCGCGGGCAGCGGTGAGTTCGTCCAGGGCGGCCAGGTTGACGGCGCCCAAGGCATTGATCTCGCGCTGGATGCGGTCGATCTC
This sequence comes from Aquabacterium sp., assembly GCF_016195855.1. Lineage (GTDB taxonomy): Bacteria > Pseudomonadota > Gammaproteobacteria > Burkholderiales > Burkholderiaceae_C > Aquabacterium. Next base: position 264,929 of record NZ_JACPYU010000016.1, on the reverse strand, counting down.
GGTTTGCAGGCCGTAGAGCTTGACGCCATCGCGTTCGATGCCGGCGGCCAGGGCCTCCAGGTCGACCTCGGCAGCGGTCAGTTGCTCCATGAACTGGGCACCACCCAGCGTGGCGGCCTGTTGCTCCAGTTGCAGCTTGGTGATCTCGTCACGCAGGGGCTGCAGGCTGCGCTCGAAGGCCATGCGTTGCTCGTCCGCACGGCGCAACTGGGCCGACAGGTCCTCGTAACGGTTGCGTGTCTGCAGCAGCAAGCCTTCCTTTTCCAGCTTGACGGCCAGGGCGTCGTCCAGGCCGGTCTGCGAGGTGGTGTCGCTCAGGCGGGCGTGCTCTTCCTGCAATTGCGCGGCAGACGCCTCGTTGGCCTGGATCTGCTGGGCGGCGGTTTCGATGCCGCGCTGCAACTCGCCCCGGCGTGCGGCCATGGTGCGTGCGCTGAACTGGGCCTCCTGGGCCTGGCGCTCCAGGGCGCGTGATTGCTCGCGAGCCTGGTTGAGCTTGCGCTCGGCCTCGATCACGCCTTCTTCGAGCAGGGCGTGCTTTTCCTGGGCTTCACCCAGGCTGATGTCCAGCTCTTCAAAGCGAGCCTCACCGGTGGCGCGGCGCTCTTGCAAGTCACCCAGTTGGGCGTCGATCTCGGCCAGTTCTTCTTCGATCTGGCCGCGCCGGGCATTGGTCTGCTCGGCTTGTTGCGTGAGGCGAAGCACCTCGACCTGCAACTGGTGTGTGCGCTGCTGGATCTCGCTGGTGTCCCGGCGGGAGGTGGCCAGGCGCTGGGCACCATCGGTGTAAGCGGCTTCGGCGCGAATCATGGCCGCGCGTGCATCCTCGGCAATCAGTGACTGCGCGCGCAACTGCTTTTCGAGGTTCTCGATTTCCTGGGCGCGCGCCAGCATGCCGGCTTGCTCGGAATCAGGTGCATAAAAGCTCACGGCGAACTGGCTGACCGCGTGGCCGCCCTTGGTCATGATGACCTCGCCATGGGTGAGCTTGCCACGGTTGGCCAGCGCCTCTTCCAGATTGGCCGCCGTGTAGACGCCCTCCAGCCAGTCGTTCATCAAGGCCTTGAGGCCCTGGTCATTCAGGCGCAGCAGATCCGACAGGCGGGGCAGCGTGTGGTGCGTGTTCTGGATGCCGGCCTGCGGCAGGCTGTAGAAGGCCAGCTTGGCAGGTGGCGCGTCGTTCTCGAAGGCGCGCACCGTCTCGACACGGCCGACTTCCAGGGCAGACAGGCGCTCGCGCAGGGCCGACTCCAGCGCGTTTTCCCAACCCGTCTCGATGTGCACCCGCGTCCACAGGCCCTGCAGGCTGTCCAGGCCATGCTTGGCCAGCCAGGGCTTGAGCTTGCCTTCGGTTTGCACCTTTTCCTGCAAGGCACGCAGGGCCTCCAGCTTGGCGGCCAGTTCGGACTGCTTGGCAGATTGGGCGCTGCTGTCGTTGTGCGCGGCTTTGCGGGCCTCATCCAGCTCGGGCACGGTCTCGGTCAACTCGCCAAGCTGGGCCTCGAACACCGCCAGCTCTTCCTGGCCCGAAGCCAGTTGGCGACGCAGGTCGATCAGGCGGGCATCGTCGCTGGCAGCCAGGCCCTGGCGCTCGGTGGCCAGGCGCTCGCGGCGCAGGTTCAACTGGCGGGACTGGTCATCGATGTTGCGTGACTCGGCGGCCAGCAACTGGATCTGCTGCTGCACCTGCCCGGCCACGCCACGCTGCTCGTTGGCGCGGGTGGTGGCAGCGCGAACGGCGTCCTCGAAGGTCGGGATGTTGCCCGCCAGCTCCTCGGCCTGAGCGGCCAGGATCTCGGCCTGCTCTTCGGTGGCCATCATTTTCTCGGCCAGCTCTTCCAGCTCGAACTCGGCTGCCGCCTTGCGCTCGGCCCACTGGTCGTTCTGGCCTTTCAGCTCGGCCAGGCGCTGCTCGACACGCTGGCGGCCTTCCACCACATAGCGGATGCGCTCTTCCAGGCGGCTGACCTCCAGATTGGCTTCGGCCAGCACGCCTTGCGCGGTGTGCAATTCATCGCTGACGGCGTAGTGGTCCTGGCGCACATGCTCCAGCTCGGCCTCCACCGCGCGCAACTCGGCCATGCGCCCTTCCAGCGCATTGGTGGCCTCCAGCACGGCCTGCTTGATGCGCGTTTCTTCCGTCGCGGCATCGCGGTGCTTGAGGAACCACAACTGGTGCAGCTTCAGGGTGCCCTGCTCTTGCAGGCCGTGATAGCGCGTGGCCACCTCGGCCTGCTTTTCGAGCTTGTCTAGGTTGTTGTTGAGCTCGCGCAGGATGTCTTCGACACGCGTGAGGTTTTCGCGAGTGTCCTTGAGGCGGTTCTCGGTCTCGCGGCGGCGCTCCTTGTACTTGGAGACGCCAGCGGCTTCTTCCAGGAACAGGCGCAGCTCTTCAGGCTTGGATTCGATGATCCGGCTGATGGTGCCCTGGCCGATGATCGCGTAGGCACGCGGGCCCAGGCCGGTGCACAGGAACACGTCCTGCACGTCGCGGCGGCGCACTGGCTGGTTGTTGATGAAGTAGCTGGAGTTGCCGTCGCGGGTCAGCACGCGCTTGACGGCGATCTCGGCAAACTGGTTCCATTGGCCGCCCGCACGGGCGTCTTCATTGCTGAACACCAGTTCCACGCTGGAGCGACTGGCCGGCTTGCGGTTGCCCGAGCCGTTGAAGATCACGTCCTGCATGGACTCGCCACGCAATTCGGAGGCCTTGGACTCGCCCAGCACCCAGCGCACCGCGTCCATGATGTTGGATTTGCCGCAACCATTGGGCCCCACCACGCCCACCAGCTGCCCAGGCAGCTGGAAATGGGTCGGTTCGGCGAATGACTTGAAGCCAGACAGCTTGATCGAATTCAGTCGCATGCTTGATGTCGGCCCGGGACTCGCGCCCCCAAAAATCCGCTAAGTCATTGATTTGTTTGACAAAACCCGCACCAAAACAGGCCAGGATCAACCAAAGATGATAACATTGCACTTTTGCCGATTTCCCCCTTACCGATAAGTAGTCCGCCATGGCCAAGAAAGCCCCTGCTGCCTCCGCTGCCGACACCCTGGTCAGCGCCAACGTCAGCGCAAAAAACAAGACTGCAGCCAAGGCTGGCGCCCTGGCCATCGGCGAACGCGCCAAGCCCGCGACACCCCCTTCGGCCCCCTCGCGCACGCTGGACGTCTTCCCCAACCCAGCGCCCCAGCGCGACTATGTCATCCAGTTCCAGGTGCCCGAGTTCACCTGCTTCTGCCCCCTGACCGGCCAACCCGACTTCGCGCACTTCACCATCGACTGCATCGCCGACAAGCTGTGCATCGAGCTCAAGAGCCTGAAGATGTACATGTGGAGCTACCGCAATGACGGCGCCTTCCACGAAAAGGTCACCAACGACATCCTCACGGACATCGTCAAAGCCATCAACCCACGTTATGTACGCATCACGGCCAAGTGGTATGTGCGCGGCGGCATCTACACGAACGTCGTGGTCGAGCACCGCAAAAAGGGCTGGAAGCCCGCCCCGAAGGTAGACCTGCCTCAGCACAACGCCGAAACGGGCCTGCTGGGCTGATCGCCTGCGAGCGGAACAGGCCCATGGCTAACCTGCCGGCATGGCTGGACTGGGCCGTGCTGTTGACGGCCCTTGGCCTGGCCCTGCTCTTCAAGCCCTGGCTGCCATTGCGGCATGCGCCGCTGCAAAACCCCTGGATCGGCGCCATGGTGCTGCTGCCCTGGGTCTGGTGGACCGAGCACCTCCTGCCCAACGGCCTGGCCTTGCATGTCAGCGGCGCCTGCCTGCTGGTCCTGATGTTCGGCTGGCCACTGGCCATGTGGAGCCTCCTGCCGATCGGGCTGGCAGCCAAGCTCATTCAAACCCGTGCCTGGCCGGATCCGGACGCCCTGGTCACCCACATTGTCTGGCTGGGCGTGATCCCCGCCACCCTGGCCTTGTTGCTGGGCCTGGCCGTGCGCCGCTGGCTCCCCAAACACCTGTTTGTCTACATCCTTGGCCGGGGCTTCATGGCCACGGCGCTGGCCGTCACGGCCACGGGCTACCTGGCCACCTTCGCCCAGCACAAGCCCGACACCATCGACTTCGAAGAATGGATGCTCGCGCACTGGCTGCTGGGCTGGGGCGAGGCCATCAGCACGGGCATGCTCACCGCCATCTTCGTGGCTTTCAAGCCTGAATGGATGCTGACCTATTCAGACCAGCGCTACCTGCCCCCATCGGCTGGGCGCCCTTGAAGATTTTGGATAGCGGGAAATCCCCACGCACTTTCTGGCGCCCGCCCCCTGACACTGAGCCGACCCAAGGGTCAAGCTTTTCCACACAATGCCGATAGACCGTCAAACCTGTCGAGCTTTGATGAACAAACCTCTCTGGCTGCAAGTGTTGTCGAACCTTTTGCTGGGCGTTGAACCGCACCGGCGTCGCCACGTCCTGCTCGTCGTATTGACCCTGCAGCCCTACATCGTGAACCTCGGGGTGATCATGCACTCGGTTCACCTGGGCCTGCTGGACATGCGCACGGCGCAGGAGCTGACGGCAGCCAGCGTGATCACCTTCCTGGTCGTGTTTGCGCTGGTGCGCTCCGGCTGGTCACAGCGCTTTGGCGACCCGGTCCTGACCTTCCCGCACGCGCTGGTGTCCATCGCCTTGTGCATCGCGGCCTACGTTCAGCTCGGCGAAAACCGCGGCAATGTGATGATCCTCATCGCCCAGACCATCGTGCTGGCCATGTTCCGGTTGCGGCCCATGCAGGTGCTGATGCTGGGCGTGTTCACGATCGTGTCGCTGGGGATCAGCATCGTCGCCATGACGATGACCAACACCTTGGGCGGCAATGGCTCGTCAGCCTGGACGCATTTCGTGGTCGGCGGCTCCACCTTGCTGACGCTGTCGCTGATCGGCAAATGGGTGAGCGACATCCGCGTGCGCATCGGCCGCCAGGCCCGTGAGCTGCAAGAGGCCGTGGACACCGTCAAGCAGATGGCCACCACCGACATGCTCACCGGCGCCCTGAACCGCCGCATGATGACCGACCTGGCCGAGACCGAGCTGCGCTTGATCGAGCGCACCGGGGCACCGCTGTGCGTGGCACTGATCGATATCGACCATTTCAAGCACGTCAACGACCACTTTGGCCACCATGCTGGCGACGCCGTCCTGCGGGGTGTGGCACAGCACACCCAGGGCCAGATCAGGCAGGTCGACAAGTTCTCGCGCTGGGGCGGCGAAGAGTTCCTGATCATGCTGCCCACCATCGCATCGGCCGAAGCCATGATCGCCATCGAGCGGCTGCGCCAATCGGTCGAGACGCTGAACTTCCCCGGCTACCCGCAGCTTCGGATCACCTTCTCGGCCGGCCTGGCGCAAGCCCTGCCAGGCGAAACGCTGGAACACCTCATCGAGCGGGCCGACCAGGCGCTGTATGACGCCAAGCACCAGGGCCGCAACCGCTGCCTGCTCGCTGGCGCCGAACTCAAGCCCCTGGCTGCACCCCAGGCCGTATCGGGGGAGGTCCTGTCATGACACAGTTCTCGCCGCCTGCACCGGCCCACGACCCGATCGTCGAAGCCGTTGGCCGGATGGTCAACCTGGTCTTTGGCCCTGACCGCGCCACCCGCGCACGCACTGCGGCCATCCTGCTGTGCGCCATCATGTACGCCATCTGCTGCAGCGCCGCGTACTACGCCGCCGAAATCAACCTCATGCGGCCGTTTGCCCCCAAGCTGCTGTGGGCCACGAGCATGCCCGCCTACGTGCTGTTCTATTCCCTGGTGCGCTTTGGCAAGACCAAGCACCTCAAGGACCCGACGCTGATGCTGCCGCAGAACGTGTTCGCGCTGCTGGCCATCGCGTTTGCCTACACGGCCATTGCCCCGCACGACCGGGGCGTGGTGCTGGTGCTGATCGCGCTGGTCATGGTGTTCGGCATGTACACGCACACCCCCAAGCAGTCCGTCCAGATCGGGGTACTGGCCATGTTGCTGCTGGGACTGAGCATGGGCATCCTGGCCCACATCGACCCTGCTTACTACCCGCCAGACCTGGAGTTGTTGCGCTTCGAGTTGCTGCTGGGGACCGTACCCACCCTGATCTTCTCGGCCTACCAGATCTCTTCATGGCGCAACCGCCTGGCCGCTCAGCGCCGGGACCTGCGTGTCGCGCTGGAGCAAGTCCAGCAAATGGCCACGCATGATGTGCTCACGGGCCTGTACAACCGCCGCTTCATGCAGGACAAACTGGAAGACGCCGTCAAGCGCTTTGACCGCTATGGCGAGCGTTTCACGGTGGTGCTGGTGGACCTGGACCACTTCAAGCGCGTCAACGACCAGTACGGCCACAAGGTGGGTGACCAGGCCCTGATGGCCTTTGCCAACGCCGCCGGCATCGTGCTGCGTGAAACCGACATCATCGCCCGTTGGGGTGGCGAAGAGTTCATCTTCCTGCTGCCCAACACCAACGCGGAAAAAGCCCTGATCGCGCTGGAGCGGCTGCGCCAGACCCTGGCCAACTGCACCGTGACCGACACCGTGCCCAATCTGCGCGTGAAGTTCTCGGCCGGCCTGGCAGTACATGAAACCGTGACAGGCCTGAACCACACGCTGGAGCGCGCAGACAAGGCCCTGTACCAGGCCAAAAGCGAAGGCCGTGACCGCAACGTGACCGCGCCCCCGGATAAGCCCTGACGCGTGACTTGCCCCTGCCGCCATGGCGCCCCGCACAGGACTGGGATAATCGCGGGATGAACCCATTGCTGAAGAAACTCCAGCCCTATCCGTTCGAGCGCCTGCGCGGCCTCACGGCTGGTGTCACACCCAACCCCGCCTACCGCCCCATCAGCCTGGGGATTGGTGAGCCCAAGCACCCTACCCCGGCCTTCATCAAAGAGGCCTTGACCGCCGCCCTGGATGGCCTGGCCAGCTACCCGGCCACGGCCGGCGAACCTGCCCTGCGTGAAGCTTGTGCCGCCTGGGTTGAGCGCCGCTACGGCCTCAAGCTGGATGTCGCCACCCAGATCCTGCCCGTCAACGGCTCGCGCGAGGCCTTGTTCGCCCTGGCCCAGACTGTGATCGACCCCAGCCAGCACCTGGGCGCCGGCGGCCCCACCGTGGTCTGCCCCAATCCCTTCTATCAGATCTACGAAGGCGCGGCCCTGCTGGCTGGTGCCCGCGTCGTGTTTGCCAACTCCGACCCGTCGCGCAACTTCGCAGCCGACTGGTCCAGCATCCCTGAATCGGTCTGGGCCACGACGCAGCTGTTGTATGTGTGCTCGCCTGGCAACCCCACCGGCGCCGTGATGCCGCTGGCCGAATGGCAGCGCCTGTTTGAATTGAGCGACCGCTTCGGCTTCGTGATCGCGTCGGACGAGTGCTACTCCGAGATCTACTTCCGTGAGGGCGCGGATGCAGCCCCCCTGGGTGGCCTGGAAGCGGCCGCCAAGCTGGGCCGCCACGACTTCAAGAACCTGATCGCGCTGACCAGCCTGTCCAAACGCTCCAACGTGCCCGGCCTGCGCTCTGGCTTCGTCATGGGTGATGCGGCCATCCTGAAGGCCTTCCTGCTCTACCGCACCTACCATGGCAGCGCCATGAGCCCGGCCGTACAGCGCGCCAGCGTGGCCGCCTGGAACGACGAAACCCATGTGGTGGAAAACCGCGCGCTCTACCGCCAGAAGTTCGAGCGTGTCACGCCCATCCTGGCCTCGGTCATGGACGTGGCCCTGCCGGACGCCAGCTTCTACCTGTGGGCCAAAGTGCCCAGCCACATCTGCAACGGCAGTGACGAAACATTCACCCGCGAGCTGCTGGCTCAATACAATGTGGCCGTTTTGCCCGGCAGCTATCTGGCCCGCGAGGCCAATGGCATGAACCCGGGCCAAGGCCGAATCCGCATGGCGCTGGTCGCCGGTGTCGACGAATGCGTCGAAGCTGCCGAACGCATCAAAGCCTTCATCCAGGCCTTCATCCCATCCCAATCCGTCTGAATCTGAGAGAACAACATGACCCAAGCTCTGCAAACCGTCATCGACAACGCCTGGGAACAGCGCACCTCGCTGTCCGCTGCCAGCGCCCCCGCTGAAATCCGCGACGCCGTCAACCACATCATTGACGCGCTGGACGGCGGCAAGCTGCGCGTGGCCGAGAAGATCGATGGTGAATGGCTGACCCACCAGTGGATCAAGAAGGCCGTGCTGCTGAGCTTCCGCCTTAACGACAACGTGCCCATGGGCGACGGCCCCCTGCAGTTCTACGACAAGGTCCCAACGAAGTACGCGGGCTGGAGCGAAGAACAGCTGCGCGCCTCTGGCGTGCGCGTGGTGCCGCCCGCCGTGGCCCGCCGTGGCAGCTTCCAGGCCAAGAACGTGATCCTGATGCCCTCCTACGTGAACATCGGCGCCTACGTTGACGAAGGCACCATGGTCGACACCTGGGCCACCGTTGGTTCGTGCGCCCAGATCGGCAAGAACGTCCACCTGTCGGGCGGCGTGGGCATCGGCGGCGTGCTGGAACCCCTGCAGGCCAACCCCACCATCATCGAAGACAACTGCTTCATCGGCGCCCGCTCCGAAGTGGTCGAAGGCGTGATCGTGGAAGAGAACTCGGTGATCTCGATGGGCGTGTACATCGGCCAATCGACCAAGATCTATGACCGCGCCACCGGCGAAGTCAGCTACGGCCGCATCCCCGCCGGCTCCGTGGTCGTGTCGGGCAACCTGCCCTCGGCCGATGGCAAGTACTCGCTGTACTGCGCCGTGATCGTCAAGCGCGTGGACGCCCAGACGCGCTCCAAGACCAGCATCAACGACCTGCTGCGCGGCGCCTGAGCGCGCGCCAACCTGATCCCCTGACAGCATCCGATTCAACCAGGAGCACATCGATGAGTGGTGGCAATCTCGAAAGGGTCTTGCGTCTGATGGCAGAGAAGAAGGCGTCCGACGTCTTCCTGTCCGCCCGCACGCCCATCCTCATCAAGCTCCATGGCCAGATCATGCAGTTGACAGATCAGGTGCTGAGCCCGTCCCAGCCTCGCCAGTTGCTGTCGGAGATGATCTCTTCGACGCAGATGGAAGAGCTGGACGAGACCGGCGAATTGAACCTGGGCATCACCATCCCCGGTGTGGCCATCTTCCGCTTGAGCGCCTTCAAGCAACGGGGTTCGGTGGCAGCGGTGTTTCGCTACATCCCCTCCGACATCCCCGCGCTGGACTCGCTCAACGTGCCCGATGTGCTGGGCAACCTGATCCTGGAAAAGCGTGGACTGATCCTGCTGGCTGGTGCCACCGGCGCCGGTAAAAGCACCACGCTGGCCGCCATGCTGGAGCACCGCAACCAGCGCATGACGGGCCACATCCTGACCATTGAAGACCCGCTGGAATTCCTGTTCACCAACAAGAAGTCCATCGTGAACCAGCGTGAGGTCGGGCGCGACACGCAATCACTGCAGGTCGGCCTGAAGAACGCCCTGCGCCAAGCGCCTGACTGCATCCTGATCGGCGAAATCCGCGACCGCGAAACCATGACGGCCGCGATCTCGTACGCGTTGTCAGGCCACCTGGTGCTGTCCACCCTGCACGCCAACAACAGCTACCACGCCCTGGGCCGTATCCTGTCCTTCTACACGCCAGAAGCCCGCCCCGCGTTGCTGAGTGACCTGGCCTCGGGCCTCAAGGCCATCGTGTCGCAGCGTCTGCTCAAATCCACCACAGGCGGGCGCGTGCCGGCCGTGGAAGTGCTGCTCAACACGCAACTGGTGTCCGAGATGATCGTCAAGGGCGACTTCACCGGCGTGAAAGAAGCGCTGGAGAAGTCCATGGCAGAAGGCTCGCAGAGCTACGAGCAGGACATTGCCCGCCTGATCAACGAAGGCATGGTCACCCGCGACGAAGGCCTGATCCATGCCGACTCGCCCACCAACCTCATGTGGCGCCTGCAAAACGACATGGGCAACAAGACCAAGCTCGCGCCCAAGGCCGAAGAGCAGGACGACGGCCCATCGTTCACCGAGATCACGCTGGACGTCAACAACAACGACGATGGCCAGAGCTTCTCGTCCACCCGTTTCTGATACCACCTCATGACCGCTACCGTGCGCCTCACCGAGGCGCTGATTGCACGCCAATCCGTCACCCCTGAAGACCACGGTTGCCAGGACTTGATGGCCGAGCGTCTGCGCGCCATCGGCTTTGAATGCCAGACCCTGGTCTACGGGCCGCAGGCCGCCCCGGTCACCAACCTGTGGGCCATCAAGCGCGGCAGTGGCCATGCCGCAGGCGCCCCCACCCTGGTGTTTGCCGGCCACACCGACGTGGTCCCCACCGGCCCGCTGGACCAATGGACCAGCCCGCCCTTCGTGCCCAGCTACCGCGATGGCCTGCTGTATGGCCGCGGCGCCGCCGACATGAAGACCTCGTTGGCAGCCATGGTCGTGGCCAGTGAAGAGTTCGTGGCTGAGCACCCGCAGCATCAAGGCAGCATCGCCTTCCTGATCACCAGCGACGAAGAAGGCCCCTCGGTGGACGGCACCGTCAAGGTCTGCGAATGGCTGCAAGAACGCGGCGAGCGCCTGGACGCCTGCATCGTGGGCGAACCCACCTCGGTCAAGCAGGTGGGTGACATGATCAAGAACGGCCGCCGCGGCTCGCTCTCGGGCAAGTTGCGCATCAAGGGGGTGCAAGGCCACATCGCCTACCCGCATCTGGCCAAAAACCCCATCCACCTGGCGGCGCCGGCCCTGGCCGAGCTCACCACCATCGTCTGGGATCAGGGCAACGACCACTTCCCGCCCACCAGCTGGCAGATGTCCAACATCCATGCGGGCACCGGCGCCAACAACGTCATCCCTGGCGAGCTGGTCATCGACTTCAACTTCCGCTTCTCGACCGAGTCCACGCCAGAAGACCTGCAGGCCCGCGTGCAAGCCTTGCTCCAGCGCCATGGCCTGGACTTCCACATCGACTGGACGCTCGGCGGCCGCCCCTTCCTGACGCGCCGCGGCCCGCTGGTAGACGCCATGGCCCATGCCATCAAGAGCGTGACCGGCATCGACACCGAACTGTCCACCACCGGCGGCACATCCGACGGGCGCTTCATCGCCCAGATCTGCCCGCAGGTCGTCGAGTTCGGCCCGGTCAACGCCAGCATCCACAAGATCGACGAACACGTGGCCCTGGCCGACATCGAGCCCCTCAAGGACATCTACAAGCAGACCCTGGAAAGGTTGCTGGCGTGACGGGCACCACGACGAGCACCGCGATGACCGTCATCCAGTTGATCGAGCACAGCGCAGACCGACTGGAGCAAGCCCATGTGGGCTATGGCCATGGCACCACCAACGCCTTCGATGAAGCGGCCTGGCTGGTGATGTGGCGCCTGGGCCTGCCCATTGACGACCTGGACGCTGCGGCCGATCAAGCCGTGTCGCCCCAGCAAGCCGAGCAGGTCAGGCAACTCATCGAAGAGCGCATCACCACCCGCAAGCCGGCCGCCTACCTGACCAGGCAAGCCTGGCTGCAAGGCGTGCCCTTCTATGTGGACGAACGCGCCATCGTGCCGCGCTCCTTCATTGCCGAGCTGCTGGCCGAAGGCACCATCGACGACTGGTTGAGCGACAAGACCCAGCGCGTGCTGGACCTGTGCACCGGCAACGGCAGCCTGGCCGTGCTGGCCGCCATGGCCTACCCCGAAGTCACGGTTGATGGCGCCGACATCAGCCCCGACGCCCTGGCCGTGGCCCGCATCAATGTGGACCAGCATGAGCTGGCCGATCGCATCACGCTGCTGCAAAGCAATGGCCTGCAATCGGTCCAGGGCCCTTATGACCTGATCCTGTGCAACCCGCCCTACGTCAATGCGCAGTCCATGAAAGCCCTGCCGGCCGAATACCGGGCCGAGCCAGAGCTGGCCCTGGCGTCCGGCGAAGACGGCATGGACTTCACGCGCCAGCTGATCGCCGACCTGCGCGCCCAGCCTGACCGCTACATGACACCCGATGCCGTGCTCGTGCTGGAAATCGGCAACGAACGCGAACACTTCGAACGCGCCTTCCCTGAGCTGCCTGTGTTCTGGTTGCCCACCTCATCGGGTGACGACCAGGTGCTGCTCATCACCCGAGAAGCGCTGCTGGCCTGAGGCCTTGCCTTAGACTGCGCACGCTCGGCGCCCACAGCCGGGCCCATCCGCTTTACTGATTGCCCCCATGATCGTTCTCAAGAATGTCTCGCTGCTGCGCGGCACCAAGCCCGTCCTGAACCAGGCCAGCGCCACCTTGCACCCCGGCGAGAAAGTTGGCCTGATCGGGCGCAACGGTGCGGGCAAGTCCTCGCTGTTCTCGCTGCTGGCCGGGCGGCTGCAGCCCGACGCCGGCGATGTCGAGATCCCGCCTAGCTGGTTGCTGCCCGGCGGCATGGCCGAAGTCGCGCAGAACATGCCAGAGACGGACGACCCCGCCACCGAGTACGTGCTGCAAGGCGACACCCGCTTGATGAAGGCACTGGCTGACCTGGCTGCCGCAGAAGAAGCCGACGACGGCAACGCCATCGGCGAGGCCCACGCTACCCTGGCCGAGGTCGGCTACTTCGACGCACCGGCTCGCGCGCAAGCCCTGCTGCTCGGCCTGGGCTTCACGCTCGACCAGACCCAGGCCCCCGTCAACAGCTTCTCGGGCGGCTGGCGCATGCGCCTGCAACTGGCCCGCGCCCTGATGTGCCCGGCCAAACTGCTGCTGCTTGACGAACCCACCAACCACTTGGACCTGGACGCCCTCGTCTGGCTGGAAGCCTGGCTGCAACGCTATGAAGGCACGCTGCTGATCATCAGCCACGACCGCGAATTTCTCGACGCCATCACCAAGGTCACCCTGCATCTGGATGACGGCAAGCTCACCCGCTACACGGGTGGCTACACCGCGTTTGAATCCATGCGCGCCGAACGCATGAGCCAGCAGCAAGCCGCGTTCAGCAAGCAGCAGGACAAGATCGCCCACCTGTCCAAGTTCATCGCGCGCTTCAAGGCCCAGGCCAGCAAGGCCAAACAGGCGCAAAGCCGCGTCAAGGCGCTGGAGCGCATGGAAAAGCTCGCGCCCGTGCTTACGGCCAGCGACTTCCAGTTCACCTTCCCTGAGCCTGCCAGCCTGCCCAACCCCATGCTGGCCCTCAAAGACCTGGCCTGCGGCTACCACCGCGAAGGCCAGGCGCCCCTGACCATCGTCTCGGGCATCAACCGCTCGGTGCTGCCAGGCCAACGCATCGGCATCCTGGGCGCCAACGGGCAGGGCAAGTCCACCGTGGTCAAGACCCTGGCCCACATGAACAAGCTGATCAGCGGCGAGATCACCGAAGGCAAAGGCCTGAGCATCGGCTACTTCGCCCAGCAGGAGCTGGACGTGCTGCGCATGGACGAAGGCCCCATGCAGCACATGATCCGGCTGGCGCGCGATGTGGGCCCCAATGCACGCGAGCAAGAGCTGCGCGACTTCCTGGGCCGTTTCCAGTTCTCTGGCGACATGGTCAACCAGCCTGTCAGCCAGTTCAGCGGTGGCGAAAAAGCCCGCCTGGTGCTGGCCCTGGTCGTGTGGCAACGCCCCAACCTGCTGCTGCTGGACGAACCCACCAACCACCTGGACCTCACCACCCGCGAAGCCTTGAGCATGGCGCTCAACGAGTTCGAGGGCACCGTCATGCTGGTCAGCCACGACCGCGCGCTCTTGCGCGAGGTGTGCGACGAGTTCTGGCTGGTGGCCAAAGGCAGCGTCAGCACCTTTGATGGCGACCTGGACGACTACCAGAAGTGGCTGCAGGAGCAAGCCCGAGAAGTGGCCCAAGCCGCCCGCGCCGCGCGTGACGCAGACCGCAACGGCAAAACCCAAGCCAAGCCTGCGGCTGTAGAACCAGTCGCCACACCCAGCGCACCCGCAGAAGTGCCAGCAAAGGGCAAGGAAGACCGCAAGGCCCAAGCCCAGGCACGCCAGCGCGTGGCCGATCTAACCAAGCCACTGAAGGCCGAGCTCAAGCAACTGGACCAACGCCTGGCCAAGGCCCATGAGGAACAGGCCACCTTGACCGGCAGCCTGGCCAACCCCAGCTTGTCAGGCACAGAACGCGCAGAGCAAGGCAAACGCCTCAAGGCATTGGGCGACGAGGTCGAAGCCCTCGAGGCCCGCTGGCTGGCCTTGACCGATCAGATCGAGCAACTCGAAGCCTGATCAACGCCCCTGGCGGTGCTCCAGCATGTCCTGGCAACCCACGCACAAGTGGGCTTGCGGCAGCACCTCCAGACGGGCCGCCCCGATGGGGTCCCCGCACTCGGTGCAGAAGCCGTATTCGCCGTTTTCAATGCGCTCAAGCGCTTGCCTGGTGGCGGCCAGTTCGGTCTGCTCGTGGTGCAACAAGGCGATGACCTCGTCGTCGGCTTCCGCAGCCATGGCACCTTCGATGCCCGCGACAAAGGTATTGGCCGTCACGGACTCCTCTGCCGCCAGGCGTGCACGCAATTCACCATCCTGCTCGCTCAAGGCGAGCGCCTGCTCCTGCAGTCTGGACTTGAAGCGCGCCACTTGCTCATCAGTCAGTTCGGGCGCCAACGCCAACACGGGCGCTTGATTGCTTGGCATCTGATTCTCCGGGTCGGTTCTTTTTTTGAGAATAGTCAGCAAACCCGGCGCCCGCCTTGCGGCATGTCAAGCCACGCCAGCCAATTGGCGCGCACCGGGCTAACATTGCGCCATGTCATCCCCGTCCTCACTCGCCACTGACGGCTGCCCGACCAAGCCCGCCACCAGCCCTGACGACCTGCTCAGGCTGGACCAGCAGTTGTGTTTTGCGCTGTACTCGGCATCGCTGGCCATGACCAAGGTCTACAAGCCCATGCTGGCACCGCTGGGCCTGACCTACCCGCAATACCTGGTGATGCTGCTGCTATGGGAGCAAGACGACCGCACCGTCAATGAACTCGGGCATGCGCTGCATCTGGATTCGGGCACCTTGACACCCCTGCTCAAGCGGCTGGAAACCCAGGGCCTGCTGACACGACATCGGGACACGCTCGATGAACGGCGCGTGCGTGTGACATTGAGCCTGGCTGGCAGCGAACTCAAGCAGCGCGCGTCTGCCGTGCCCGTGAACATGGCCTGCCAGTTGCAACTGGACGGCCAGGAGATTGCCGCACTGCGCGTGCAACTGCACGCTCTGCGTGCGCGCCTGATGCCGGACGCGCCGCCCCATTAACCCCGGCGTCGCCAGGACTTTTTCTACAGCGCTGGCAGGCGCTTTTTAAATTGCACACAATTCAATTGTTCATTCAATGAATCTGGAAAGGCAAGATCATGGCGCTCGACAAAGTTCTCTACACCGCTCACGCAACCGCCACCGGGGGCCGCGACGGCCGTGCCGTGAGTTCGGACAACAAGCTCTCCGTTGCCCTCGCTCGCCCCAAGGAACTGGGCGGCAATGGCGAAGGCACCAACCCCGAGCAACTCTTTGCCGCGGGCTACGCCGCCTGTTTCATCGGCGCCATGGGTCACGTCGCAGCGCAATCCAAGAAGTTCCTGCCTGCCGGCACCCAGATCGCGTCAGAAGTCGGCATCGGCCCCATTCCTGCAGGCTTCGGCATCGAAGTGACCCTCAACGTCAGCCTTCCTGGTATGGACCGGGGTGAAGCGCAGGCACTGATCGATGCCGCCCACCAGGTGTGCCCCTACTCCAACGCCACCCGAGGCAACATCCAGGTCACCCTCAATCTGGTCTGATTGACGCGGTCTGCAAGCGTTCAGGGCGCGAAGTTCGGGATAAAACCCGGAAATTCGGTGCTAATCTCAGGTTTTCCCCAGCCTACCGAGGTTGACGCGCTGCTATTGAGCGCCTACGCTTGCAACCCATGGTTTTCACGATCCGCCGTCAAGGCCCAGCCCAAGTTTTGGGCGACC
Source organism: Aquabacterium sp. (assembly GCF_016195855.1). Classification (GTDB taxonomy): domain Bacteria; phylum Pseudomonadota; class Gammaproteobacteria; order Burkholderiales; family Burkholderiaceae_C; genus Aquabacterium. The sequence goes on along the minus strand of NZ_JACPYU010000016.1, from coordinate 249,012 downwards.
CTGCCCCCGGGATCCCTTCTGGTGTCCACACATCGTTTGCTGCCGGCCTGCTGGCTTGCGGCCTGATGCTGGGCGCGGCCTCTTCCGCCTCGGCTCAAGCCGTGAGCACGGCCACGCAACCCGGCACAGCAAACATCACCACGACACAAGGCAGCGCCGCCCCCGCGCCTGCCGCCAACGCCACACCAGTTGCGGCCACAGACAATACCGACCCCGTTTCCCGCTTCCTGGCCGACAAAGGCCTGCTGCCCAATACCAAACCCGTGGTCGAGTTGGCCCAGCAGGTTCGCGACAAAGCCACGGACATGGCCTCCGAGCTGGTCCTGTCGGCCATGAACTTTCTGGGCGTGCCCTACCGCCGGGGCGGCTCGTCTGCCCAAAGCGGCTTTGACTGCAGCGGCTTCACCCGCCATGTATTTGAAAACAGCGTGGGCCTGATCCTGCCCCGCCGCGCCATCGAGCAGGCCAACTCGCCCGACCTGATCCCGATCCAGAAAGCCGAGTTGAAGCCGGGCGACCTGGTGTTCTTCAACACGCTTCGCCATACTTTCTCCCACGTCGGCATCTACATCGGTGACGACAAGTTCATCCACTCGCCCCGTGCGGGTGGACAGGTTCGCGTCGAGGACATGCGCCAGGCCTACTGGCAGCAGCGTTTTGACGGTGCTCGACGGGCACCCGCCATGAGCGCGCATCAGCAAACGCCCCCGCCCAACAACTGAGTCGCCAGCAGGGCCACGGCAAGCCAGCCGAACTTGCCGCACAATGCGGGGCCATGAGTCAGTTACCCGCGCAGCAAACCGGACGCATCATCCCGATCCGGACGTCTTCACCCGACGCCCTGCCCTTGCCCACCGCCGGCCAAGTCGCTGCGGGCGGCCAGCCGACTGACACGCTCGGGCGCCCCTTGCGCGACATGCGCATCTCGGTCACCGACCGCTGCAACTTCCGCTGCGGCTATTGCATGCCGCGCACCGTCTTTGGCTCAGACCACCCCTTCCTGCCGCAAGCGGAGCTGCTCAGCTTTGAGGAAATCACCCGTGCAGCCCGCATCGCCCTGTCTCTGGGCGTAACCAAGCTGCGCCTGACCGGTGGCGAGCCCCTGCTGCGCAAGGACATCGACAAGCTGATCGGCCAATTGGCGAGCTTGCGCACCCTGGATGGCCAGCCACCCGAACTCACGCTGACGACCAATGGCAGCCTGCTCAAGCGCAAGGCCCAGGCCTTGAAGGACGCCGGCTTGCAGCGCGTCACGGTCAGCCTGGACGCGTTGGATGAGGCCACCTTCCAGCGCATGAGCGACTCGAACCTGTCGGTCTCTGACGTGCTGGCCGGCATCGAGGCCGCACAGGCTGTGGGCTTGCAGCCCATCAAGGTCAATATGGTGGTGCAAAAGGGCGTCAACGATCAGGAGATCCTGCCGCTGGCGCGCCACTTCAGGCACAGCGGCATCGAATTGCGCTTCATCGAGTTCATGGATGTGGGCCAGACCAACCAGTGGCAGATGGCGCATGTGCTGCCATCCAACGAGGTCCGCGCGCGTATCCACGAGGCCTTCGTGCTGCGCCCCGCAGAACAAGCACTGCATGGCGCCACCGCCCAACGCTGGGCCTACGCAGATGGCGGCGGCCACGTCGGTTTCATCTCCAGCGTGACGCAAGCTTTCTGCGGCGATTGCACCCGCCTGCGGCTGTCCACCGATGGCCGGCTCTACACCTGCCTGTTTGCCAGTCAGGGCCATGACCTGCGCAGCCTGCTGCGCAGCGACCAGCCTCTGCCCGACGAACAGATCGCGGCACGCCTGGCTGGCCTGTGGTCGCAACGCCAGGACCGCTACTCGCAACTGCGGGGGCTGCCTCAGCAGTCATCGGGCGACACGCCTGCACCACGCGTTGAAATGAGCTACATCGGTGGCTGAAGCGGCATCAGCGGACGTCACGGGCTGGTTGCTGGCAGGCGGCGAAGGCCGGCGCATGCAAGGCCAGGACAAAGGTCTGGTCGACTATCAGGGCCGGCCGCTGGCTGCATGGGTGCTGAGCAGCCTGGCGCCGCAATGCCAGACGCTGCGCATCAGCGCCAACCGCAATCTGGATCGCTACGCACAGCTGCTGCTTCAAGCGAGCGGCGGGCACCTTGATGCGCCGCAAAATGCCGTCGTCCCCGATGACCCCGACCTCGAGCCCCGAAGTGGCCCACTGGCCGGCCTCATCACCGCCATGCGCCACACCGACACCGAATGGCTGATGGTGGCACCGTGCGACATGCCCCATCTGCCGCACGACCTCGTGGCGCGCCTGATGCAGCAAGCCGTGCAAACAAACGCGGACATCGTGATTCCTTGCACGGAATCGGGCACCCCGGAGCCCCATCACCATTGGGTCTGTGGATTGATTCGCAAGCGGGTTTGCCCTGACACTCTCCATCAGTTCGTGAATGGTGAACGTAAAGTTGGCCATTGGGTCCGTAGCCAATCCTGGTCCAGCGTATCCTTTAACGACACGAGCGCTTTTGCCAACATGAATAGCCTGGAGACACTGCGTGGTCGGGATTGATTCTTCCGTACGCATTGCACGCATTGCGCCTGCCGAGTTGAGCGCATACAAAAAGCTTCGTGATGAAGGCCTGCAATTGCACCCTGACGCTTTTGATGCCGACATCGAAAGCGAGCGCGCGCGCCCTCCCGAGAGCTACCTGGGCCGACTGGGCTTGAGCGAAACCCTGGGTGGCAGCTTTCTGCTGGGCGCCTGGGTCGAGAAAGAACTCGTGGGCATGATCGGCCTGGAGCGCCAGTCACTGCAGAAGCTGCGCCACAGCGCCGAACTCAACAGCATGATGGTGAGCCCCAGGCACACAGGCAAAGGCATCGGCCTCATGTTGGTCAACACCGCCATCACCGAGGCTCGCCGCTCGATCGGCCTGGAGCAGATCATGCTGCGCGTGAGCACCTCCAGCGAGTCTGCCATCCGTCTGTATGAGCGCGCCGGCTTCCAGGCCTGCGGCGTGCTGCCGCATGCCATCAAGCTGGTCGATGCCCCCGGGCAGGTCCGCTATTTCGACAAGCTGACCATGGTCCTCATCCTCTGAGGCCTGCCTCAGACACCGAAGCACACCTCAACGCGCTTCGGCCGCACCTCGGTTGGCCAGGCCGTCGGCCCGCTCGTTGCCCGGGTCACCCGCGTGCCCCTTCACCCAGCGCCAGTCCACCTGGTGCTGCGCGGCCATGTCCTCCAGCTTGCGCCACAGGTCATCGTTCTTGACGGGCTTGTTGTCGGCCGTCTTCCAGCCGCGACGCTTCCAGCCCGTGATCCACTCGGTGATGCCCTTGCGCACGTATTCACTGTCCGTGTAGATCACAACCTGGCACGGCCGCTTGAGCACCTTCAGCGCCTCGATCACGGCGGTGAGCTCCATGCGGTTGTTGGTGGTCATCAACTCACCGCCCCACATTTCCTTTTCATGCGGGCCGCTGACCATCCATACGCCCCAGCCACCACGGCCAGGGTTGCCCTTGCACGCGCCATCGGTGTACATCACGACGGCAGGCGTTGCTGATTCAGTCATCCATTCACATCCTGTTAAAGGTGGCCATCACGCTGATGGCGTTGGGCCACAACGGCCGGTGCCGCAGACGGTGCGACACGGGCCTTCCTGATCTTGCCGACCAGGCGCATGCCACGCGCCCGCTTGACGGCCACCACAAAATACACAGCACCGAGCACGGGCCACCAGCGGTCGCCGGCATGCTCCATCCAGCGCAGCCTCGACCACGACTGCTCACTGCGCACCATCGGCCGATAACAACCAAAGCAGCCCGCCTCGACCTCCAGGTCCAGCAAGCGCAGCCAGTCGCGCAAGCGCCAGTAGGCGATGAACTCGCCTTGCGGCAGCACCAGTGCCGACTGCACACCCCAGCGCCCCATGCGCTGCCACATGCCCCACAGGCTGGCCGGGTTGAAGCCCGCAATCACCACACGCCCCTCAGGCACCAGCACACGCTCGACCTCACGCAAGGTGTCGTGCGGATCACGCGCCAATTCCAAGGCATGCGGCAACACCACCAAGTCCAGGCTGTTGCTCGGGAAAGGCAGGGCCTCGAAATCGCAACGCAAGCTGAACGGTGCGCCATTGAGCAGCTCGCCACCATCCACCAATGGCTCATGCACCAGCGGCGACATGCCCGAAGGCGGCGCCCAATGCGCGTATGCTGCGTCCAGCGCCAGCCAGCGGTGCGGCATGCGGTTCGTGCGCAAGCCATCCAGCTCGGGCAAGCCCAGCTGCAGCGCATGAAAGCCAAAGATATCGGCCACCAGTCGGTCCATCTGGGCCTGCTCCCATTCGAGCAGGGCCTGACCCGGCGGCAAAGCCAACCAGGGGTGCAACTCTATAATTGGATCGACTCTGGTCATGGAATTACTAGCTCTACCCGCCTTCACCGACAACTACATCTGGATGCTGCACAACGGGCAACAAGCCCTCGTGGTCGATCCAGGTGAGGCCTCGCCCGTGCTTGAAGCACTGCAGCAACGCGGATTGACGCTGACCGCCATTCTAGTGACCCATCACCACCCGGATCACACGGGTGGCCTGCGGTCTCTGCAATCTGGCCACATTCCTGTCTACGGGCCACGACACGAGGCCATCGACGGCATCACCCAGGTCCTGGGCGAAGGCGACGCACTCCAATGGGCGGGCATCACCATCCGTGTGATGGATGTCCCAGGTCACACGGCCGGACACATTGCTTACCTGATCGAGCATGCGCCAAGTCAAGCGGGGTTCGATCCGATCGCCTTTGTTGGAGATACACTCTTCTCTGCGGGTTGCGGTCGTCTTTTTGATGGCAGCATGAACCAGTTGTTCGCGAGCCTCACCCGCCTGAAGCAGTTGCCAGATGCCACCCGCGTCTGTGCAGCACACGAATACACCCTCAGCAACCTGCGCTTTGCGAAGGCTGTTGAGCCAAATAACCTTGACCTTGGCGCTTACCAGTTGCATTGCGAGGCCTTGAGGGCCAACGCGCTGCCGACACTGCCCAGCACCATGCGCACCGAGAAGGCGGTCAACCCCTTCTTGCGTTGCACTGAACCCGAAGTGGTCTCCAGCGCCCTGCAGCACGGCGCAAAGGATGCCAGCCCCGAGGCTGTCTTTGCCGCCCTGCGTCTATGGAAAAACACATTCTGAAGATGAAGACAACACGCTTGCTCCATCGCTCCTTCACCTTGAGTGCCACGATGCTGGGATGCCTGTTGATGACGGCATGCGGCTCGGTCTACGGCCCACAAAGCCGCCAGCAGTTCGACATGGACAAGCTGTTGCAAAGCGCCCCGCCGGGTGCAGGCAATGCACTGGCCGGCAATGAAGGCAAGTTCCTGCGCGGCGCCGTCAAGCAAGACCCGACATCAGGCCTGCGCGTTGACATTGGCGCGGCCACGATCAACGGCGCAGAGGCAACGCCTGCTGTTGCAACAGCGGCAACGGCAACAAGCACTGCAACAGCCAGCACCACCGCGCTGGCTGCCCCATCAAGCGACTCGGCAGCCGCCGCCGCAGACGAGCAGGAAGGCAAGGAAGCCATCGGCGCGCCAACCGACCCGCTGCGCCCGGAAGCCGCGCTCGACCTGACCGACACCACGGCCAACCAGGACCTGTGGGGCCGTGTGCGCAAAGGCTTCGGCCTGCCACCGCTCGAGAGCCAACTGGTGCTGGAGCACGAGCGCTGGTACACCAGCCGCCCCGAATACGTACAGCGCATGACCGAGCGGGCCAGCCGCTACCTGTTCCATGTGGTCGACGAAATCGAGCGTCGCCAGATGCCGACCGAGCTGGCCCTGCTGCCTTTCATCGAAAGCGCGTTCAACCCGCAGGCCTTGTCCTCGGCCCGCGCCTCGGGCATCTGGCAGTTCATGCCCGCCACAGGCAAGGATTTCGAGCTCAAGCAGAACCTGTTCCGCGATGACCGCCGCGACGTACTGGCCTCCACCCGCGCCGCGCTGGATTACCTGCAGCGCCTGAACAAGCAGTTCGGTGACTGGCACCTGGCCCTGGCCGCCTACAACTGGGGCGAAGGCAATGTGCAAAAGGCCATCAACCGCAATGCGCGCATGGGCCTGCCCACGGATTACGCCAGCCTCAACATGCCGCCCGAGACACGCAACTATGTGCCCAAGCTGCATGCGGTCAAGAACATCATCTGGCACCCTGAAACCTTCGGCCTGACGCTCACACCGATCGAGAACCACCCCTACTTCGTCAGTGTGCCCATCCAGCGTGACATGGACGCCCCGCTGGCAGCCCGCCTGGCCGGCCTGCCGCTGGACGAGTTCAAGGCCCTGAACCCCTCACTGAACAAGCCCGTCATCCTGGCCGCAGGCACCCCGCAGGTGCTGCTGCCTTATGACAACGCGAGCCTGTTCGTGCACAACCTGAGCAACCACAAGGGCCCGCTGGCCAGCTGGACCGCCTGGGTCGTGCCGCGCACCATGCGCCCCGCCGATGCAGCTCGCCAGGTCGGCATGAGCGAAGCCAACCTGCGTGACATCAACCACATCCCACCCAAGATGCTGGTCAAGGCCGGCTCGGCGCTGCTGGTGCCGCGCTCTGTCCAGCGTGAACAGGATGTGTCCGAGTCCGTGGCCGACAACGCCATGATGGCACTGGCACCAGACCTGCCCCCCATGCGCCGCATGAGCTTCAAGGCAGGCAAGCGTGACACGGTGGCCGGCATCGCCAAGCGTTATCGCACCTCACCGCAGCAGGTCGCGCAATGGAACCGCACCTCGGCCTCTGCCACGTTCTCGCGTGGCCAGACCATCGTGGTGTTCGTGCCCAACAAGGCTGCCGTGCGCAATGTGGCCAGCGCCCGGCGCTCGACCAGCACAGTGGTCACAGCCAAGAACCGCGCCCCAGCTCGTGTGCTGGCCAGTGCGGCCCGCACGCCTGCGCGCAACAATGTGAAAGCCAAGCCCACCGTAAACCGCAATGCGCGCGTTCGCGTGGCCAGCGCACGTTGATGAACCACAGCGCCTGACCTCTGCCCCTGACCCCGCGCTCATCCAGCGCGGGCGGGTGCCTCAGCGCCGGTCCATGAAGGCGTGGGCTATCGTGCCCAGGTCCACATATTCAAGCTCACTGCCCACGGGCACACCGCGGGCCAGGCGCGTGACCTTCAGCCCGCGCGCGCGCAGCTGCTCGCTCAGCACATGGGCGGTCGCCTCACCTTCCGCCGTGAAGCTCGTGGCCAGGATCACCTCGCTGACCACCCCATCGGATGCGCGCTCCAGCAAGGCTGCCAGCCCGATGTCGCGCGCGCCCAAGCCATCCAGCGGGCTCAGTCGCCCGAGCAAGACAAAGTACTGCCCCTTGTAGCTGCCCGTGCGCTCCAGCGCGGCCTGATCGGCCGGTGTCTCGACCACACATAGCAGCTGCCGGTCTCGCGCCTCGTCCAGACAGACGTCACACACAGGCGCCCTGCTGAAGGTGTGGCAACGCTGGCAGTGCCCGATTTCCGAGACAGCCAGATCCAGCGAACGCGCCAGCTTGACCGCGCCAGGGCGATCATGCTGCAACAGGTGATACGCCATGCGCTGCGCCGACTTCTGGCCCACGCCAGGCAGGCAGCGCAAAGCCTCGATCAACCCTTCCAGTGCGGGGTCGGCCATCTGATGCAGTCAGCGCACGCTGCGCATCAGAACGGGAACTTCATGCCAGGCGGCATGGGCATGCCAGCGGTCAGTTTGCCCATCTTCTCGGCGCTGGTGGCCTCTGCGCGGCGCACCGCATCGTTGAACGCGGCGGCCACCAGGTCTTCCAGCATGTCCTTGTCATCGGCCAGCAGGCTGGGGTCGATCGTGACGCGCTTGACATCGTTCTTGCAGGTCATCAAGACCTTGACCAGGCCTGCGCCCGACTGGCCTTCCACCTCGACCAGCGCCAGTTCATCCTGGGCCTTCTTGAGGTTGTCCTGCATTTGCTGGGCTTGTTTCATCAAGCCGGCGAGTTGTCCTTTGAGCATGGCTCATCATCCTTTCTTGCGCAAAACGTGATTGTCGCCGCAGTCAATGCCTGCAGCTCACAATGGCCGGATCGATCCCGGCACGATGCGTGCCCCTGGGTACTGCGCCAGGAGGCTGCGCACCAGAGGATCGCTCTCTATCAAATGTTCAGCCTGATGCTGACGACGCTCGCGCGCCACCTGATCGCGCTGGGCAGGCGTATTGTGAGCCGAGCCCTTTTCAAGCTCCAGCATGACCTGCCCGCTCACGACCTGGCTCAAGGCCTGGGCCAGGCGCTCGCGGTTGGTCTCGCTGCACAGGCTTTCGCGGTCCACCCGCAAACGCCACATGCTCTGCCCGCCTTCATCGTGCTGTGCCACGCACTGGGCCTGCATGGCCAGCTCGCGCACCAGCGCCGTGATGGCGCCCTTGGCATTCAACTGGGCGACAACATCTGCCCACCGATCCGACAAGGGCTCGGCCCCAACAGGCGGCAGCTCGATGGACACCGTCCGCTCGCTGGGTGACACAGGCTCGGCGATGCGCTCGACCGTACGCCCGCCTTCACGCCCAAGCTCGCGCTCGGCCACCCGCTCGGCAACCCGCGCCACCTCTGGCTGAGGCCTGCGCACCGACGCCGACGCGGGCTCCTGCGCAAAAGGCTCATCGGGTGGCATGCCGATGGACGAGGGCTCGCCCTCCATCAAGGCGGCATCGGCCTCGGGCGGCAGCGCCTCCCAAGGCGGCACCGATTGACCACCACTTTGAGACTCGACAGGTTTGGTGGGCGCAGGCCGCGTAGGCGAGCTCGCACCGCCACCCGAAGCGACCGCGTTTGGCACCGTCTGCTCTGGGCGCACCGCGGGCACCAGGGTGGGCGCAGGCGCAGGCGCGAGCGCCGGGGCTGGGCCTGGACGCGGCGAAATTGCAGCGGTAGATGCCGAGGCCTGTGCCGATGTCGGGGCGGGGGCTGCTGCAACCGTGCTGCCAACCGGCTCGGTCCTGGGCTGCTGCCTGACCGAGCCTTCAGCTTTTGGGCGAGAAGATCCCCCCTGCCCCAAGCCACTGCCAGGCTTGAACGCCAGCAAGCGCAGCATCAGCATCAGCAGACCGCTGTACTCATCAGGCGCCAGCGCCAATTCAGCCCGGCCTTGCAGACACAGGCTGTAGAAAAGCTGCGTTTCATCCGGTGCCAGCAAGGGCGCAAGGCCACGCCAGACCAACTCATCCGGATCATCTGAATCTTCCAGGCCAGGCACGGCCTGGATCACCGCCATGCGCTGCAAGGCGGTGGCCAACTCTTCCAGCGTGCCCGAAGCAGACAAGCCCAGTTGACGCAAGGTGTCCACAGCCGCCACGATGGCCTTGCCATCACAGGCGGCCACGGCTTCGATCAGGCGCTGCACGTGCTGGCGATCCACCGCGCCCAGCATCTGCCGCACGGTCGATTCCTGCAGCTGCCCACCACCGAACGCAATGGCCTGGTCACTCAAGGACATCGCGTCGCGCATCGAGCCACGTGCTGCCCGTGCCAGCAAGCGCAGCGCTTCCGGCTCAAAGGCAATGCCCTCTACCGCCAGCACACTGGCCAGGTGCTCGTGCACCGTCTGCGCGGCCATCGGGCGCAGATTGAACTGCAGGCAACGCGAGAGCACCGTGACCGGCACCTTTTGGGGGTCGGTCGTCGCCAGCACGAACTTCAGGTAATCCGGCGGCTCCTCCAGCGTCTTGAGCATGGCGTTGAAGGCCGTGTTCGACAGCATGTGCACTTCGTCGATCATGTAGACCTTGAAGCGCCCGACCACCGGCTTGTACACCGCCTGCTCCAGCAGCTGCGATATCTCTTCCACGCCACGGTTGGAGGCTGCGTCCAGCTCGACGTAGTCCACAAAGCGCCCCGCGTCGATGTCGCGACAGGGCTGGCACTGCCCGCAGGGTGAGGCGGTGATGGTGCCTTGGCCGTCCGGGCCGACGCAGTTGAGCGACTTGGCCAGGATGCGCGACACCGTGGTCTTGCCAACCCCCCGTGTGCCGGTGAACAGATAGGCGTGATGCAGTCGCTGCTGCGACAAGGCATTGCTCAGCGCCTGAACAACATGCCCCTGCCCGACCATGCTGTCGAAGCCTTTGGGGCGGTATTTGCGTGCGAGGACCATTGAACTCATCCAGCGATTCTAGGGCGCCCGCGAGACGCCAACGCCCCCCGGCAGACTTTCGCGCTGCGCAACGGATACATCTGGAAACAGGTTTACTCACAAAGTCGGCACCAAACACTCGTTTGAAGCTATGAAAGATGCACGCGCCGCCCTACAATTTGATCAATCGCGATTAAATACGTCGCGTCGTAGTTTGCGGGTTTTCCTGCACTCCTGCCACTAATCGGTTGACTCATCTTTTCCAGGCCCGGACCAGGTGAGTGCAGTCGCCGTTTCACCAGAAGTGGGCCGTTGTATGTCGTTTGAAAATTTGGGGTTAATTGAACCCCTGTTGAAAGCCGTTCTCGAAGCGGGCTATTCAACCCCCACCCCGATCCAGGCTCAGGCGATTCCCGCCGTGCTGGCAGGCGGTGATTTATTGGCAGGCGCGCAAACCGGTACAGGTAAAACTGCCGGTTTCACTTTGCCATTGCTGCACAAACTGATGACGTCACCCAGTGCGCCTCAGGCGGGCGGGCGACGACATATTCGCGCCTTGATCCTGACCCCGACGCGCGAATTGGCGGCGCAGGTCGAAGAATCGGTGCGCATTTACAGCAAATACCTGCCGATACGCTCGGCCGTGATGTTCGGCGGCGTGGGCATGAACCCCCAGATCGAAGCGCTGCGACGGGGCCTTGACGTGCTGGTGGCCACACCTGGGCGCCTGCTGGATCACCTTCAGCAAGGCACGCTGGATCTCAGTCACGTCGAATATTTCGTGCTGGATGAAGCTGACCGCATGCTGGATATGGGGTTTATCCACGATATCCGCCGCGTGCTGGCCGTCCTCCCACCCAAAAAGCAGAGCCTGCTTTTCTCCGCGACTTTCTCCGACGAGATCAAGGCACTGGCCGAGCGTTTGCTGAATGCACCCAAGGTGATTGAGGTTGCACGCAGAAATGCCACCGCCGAAACCATCGCCCAAAAGGTTCATCCTGTTGACCGCGATCACAAGCGCGAATTACTCACGCACTTGATCAAAACCAATAATTGGCATCAGGTACTTGTTTTCACACGAATGAAACATGGCGCCAATCGCCTGGTCGAATATCTGCTCAAGCAAGATGTGACCGCCATGGCCATTCACGGCAACAAGAGCCAAAGCGCACGCACGCGTGCACTGGCCGATTTCAAGTCCGGTGAATTGCAGGTGCTGGTGGCCACGGACATCGCCGCACGGGGCATCGACATTGATCAACTGCCCCACGTGGTCAACTTCGAGTTGCCCAACGTGCCCGAGGACTATGTGCACCGCATCGGGCGCACCGGTCGCGCTGGCGCCGAGGGCGAAGCTGTTTCGCTGGTCTGCATCGACGAAGAAGGCTTTCTGGCCGACATCGAAAAGCTCATCAAACGCAGCATTCCGCGTGAGGTCGTGCCCGGCTTCGAGCCTGACCCCCACGCCCGCGCCGAGCCCATCCAACTGGGCCGACGCGTGCTGCATGGTGCGCCGGGCTCACGCTCTGGCGGTGGTGGTGGCGGCGGCGGAAACGGGCGTGCTGGCTCAGGCAACAACCGTGGCGGGCAACAGGCCCCCAAAGGCAAATCCAGCAATTTCTCTGGCAACAACCAGGGTGGCCAACGCCAGGCTGCAGGGGCTTACAAGCCAGCGCAAGCCCAGGACATGCGCCGCCGCTCGGATGCTGCCAACAACGAGCCCGTCGCATCCACACCCGCCCCACGGCGCGTACGGGGCTGACAGGCCTGACACCGAAGCCAGTCTTCCTGGCCTGAAATGAAAAAACCCGGCCAGGCCGGGTTTTTTCTTGCCTGCCCGGTCAGATTGACCGGACCGCCTGAATTACTTCGAAGCAGCTTCGGAAGCGGCAGCAGCCTTCTTGGCAGCCTTGGCCTTGTGAGCCTTCTTGGCCTTCTTGGCAGGAGCAGAGGCAGCAGCGTCAGCAGCAGGAGCAGAGGCGGCTTCAGCGGCGAAAGCGCCAATAGCGAACATCGAGGCGATCAGAGCGGCGATCAGCTTTTTCATGAGAAAACTCCAAAGAGGTATGTGGTTGCTTGTCAGACCCGGTCACAGCCGAACCTGTAGACACAAAACGAGGGGGCTTTCGATTCGGTTGACACACTGCACAAAAAATTTTCACTCATTCAAAAGCGCGCTCACGCAGCCATTTGGTGGCCACCCATTTCTCCCCCTCTTTGACCGGCGCGCCGCCGTGCAGGGTCTTGGTGGAGGGATGCGGCATGCCATATGCAAAAAACACCGCCTGCCCGGCCACGGCATGGACATCAACCCCCGCGTCCGGAAATATGGTGGCGCCACCCGCCTCAGGGGTATTGAGGTACATCACCACCGTGCCGACCCGTTGCCCCCCGCGCTTCAAGATGGCGGCGGATCCAGGTTGGGTCGGGTCGAAATAATCAAAATGGGGTTTGTATTCGGCGCCCGGTGCATACCGGAGTATCTGGATGCCTTCCCCATTCTCAACCGGCCAGTTCACCAAGGCCGCGATGCGCGCTTCGATACGGGCGCAGAGTTCATTTTCACCGCGCGTAAAGAACATACCCTGGCTGGTCCGCGCCTCGTTGACCTCGCTGCCCCCGGTTGCATTGACCACGGTCTGTGAGCGCATCATGCGAGGCGTGGCCAGGTCAATCAGGTCCTGGCACTCCTGCAGCGAGAGAAAATCGCCAAAGACCACCACGCGCGGATTTTTCATCTGCACCAGGATCTTCACCGACTTGTCATGGGCCCACACTTCCGACACCCCCTCGGCTGAGACATCGGGCACCCGCCCCATGCCGGCCTGAGCCTGGGTGGCGCGTTCAACCATGACCTCTTCCAGGGCAGACAGCGCCACACCCTCCTCCCAGCCACTGGCCATCATGGCGGCCAGCACGGTGTCGGCGGCGTGCCCGGCTTCAGCCTGCTCAATGATCCAGCGGCGAAGCTCCGGCGTGATCAGTTGCCCCGTCATGCGCGCTCCTGTTCAATTCAATTGTTCAACCGCCGCCTGAAGACCAGGCGATCAGGCTCTGAAGCCGTTTTGTCGTAGGCGTAGCCTTCGGCGCTGAAATCCAGCAGGTCCGCCGGCTTGCGGGCACGGCGAACGATGGCGTGACGCGCCATCATGCCGCGTGCACGCTTGGCGTGGAAGCTGATGACCTTCCAGCCTGTACCCTTCCAGTCCTCGAACACACACTCGACCACGCGCGCCTGGAGCGCCTTGCGCTTGACCGACTTGAAATACTCCTGGGAGGCCAGGTTGATGATGACGTCATCACCTTGCTCTGCCAGCTTGGCATCGAGGTGCTTGGCCAGGGTGTCGCCCCACCAGGCATACAGGTCCTTGCCCCTGGGGTTGGGCAGCCGGGTGCCCATTTCCAGGCGGTAAGGCTGCATCCAGTCCAGCGGGCGCAAGATGCCATACAGGCCGCTGAGCAGCCCCACGTGCTCCTGCGCCCAGTCCAGATCCGCCTGTTTCAGGCTGGCGGCGTCCAGGCCTTCGTACACGTCGCCATTGAAGGCCAGGATGGCCTGCTTGCTGTTCTTCGCCGTGAACTTCGGGCTCCAGGCTGCGTAGCGCGCCACATTGAGCGTGGACAAGGCATCGCTGAGGTCCATCAGCGACGCGATCTGCGCAGGCGTATAGGGCCGCAGCACCTCGATCAGGGCCGCGGCGTCCTTGGCAAATTGCGGCAAGGTGTGCTTGTCGGTTGTGGGAGCGGAGTCATAGTCCAGACTCTTGGCGGGGGACAGCAAAATCAGCATGACGATCAGAGCGTGGCGCCACCTGGCTCACGGTTGCAAGGGCAGAAGGCGTCAGTTTGCAGGGCATCCAGAACACGCAGGATTTCCTCGGGATTGCGGCCGACCTTGAGGGTGTTGACCGACACGTGCTGGATGACGTTGTCGGCGTCCACGATGAAGGTGGCGCGCAAGGCCACGCCGGCTTGCTTGTCACGTACACCCAGTTGGTCAACCAGGGAGCCGGTTTCATCGGCAAAGTTGTAGTGGCCCAGCTTGTCCAACTCGGCGGCCTCACGGCGCCAGCCCAGCTTGGAGAACTCGTTGTCGGTCGAGCCGCCCAGCAGCACGGCGTTGAGGTCTGAAAACGCCTTGGCCAGCTTGTCGAACGCCGCCACCTCGCTGCCGCACACAGCCGTGAAGTCCTTCGGGTAGAAGTAAATCACCTTCCACTTGCCCGGAAAGCTCTGCTCCGTGATGTCTTCAAAAGCCGACTGCCCATGCTCTTCGGGCTGATTGAAGCCAGGCTTGACGCCCACGACCTTGAAATGTTCCAGTTTGTCGCCAACGGTTTTCATGCTTGTACCCATGCTGTGTCGGGTTGAGATGGCTTATTTTCTCATCATAGATTCCAGCCAGGGGTGTCAGAGGGCATCAAGCAGGACTTGCGCAACACTCTTAAAATCGCAGATCCCCTCTACTGCCGCGCCGAGGCTTTTGCCCGGCCATTTCATATGGCGCTCTACCGCATCAACGACAAGGCCCCCCAGGTTCACCCCAGCGCTTACGTGGCCGAGTCGGCCGATGTGATCGGCGACGTGACCTTGTCGGAAGGCGCCAGCGTGTGGTCGCACGTGACCCTGCGGGGCGACAACGAACCCATCGTGATCGGCGAGCGCTCCAATGTGCAGGAATCGTCCGTGCTGCACACCGACATCGGCTATGCGCTCACAATTGGTCAGGACGTGACGGTGGGCCATCAGGCCATGCTGCACGGCTGCACCATTGGCGATGGTTCGCTGATCGGCATCCAGGCCGTGGTGCTCAATGGCGCGGTGATCGGCAAGAACTGCCTCGTGGCGGCCGGCGCGCTGGTCACCGAGGGCAAGGTGTTCGAAGACGGCATGCTGATCATGGGCTCGCCAGCCAAGGCCGTGCGCCCGCTCAGCGAAGGCGATCTGGCCCGCATGCACATCGGCACGGCCTTGTATGTGGCCAAATCGGCCCAATACAAGACAGACATGGTGCGCATTGACGTGCCCGCGAAGTAAAGAACCCCATGAGTGAATTGCACAAGTTTCTGTTTGAAGGCCTGCCCGTGCGGGGCATGCTGGTCCGCCTGACCGATGGCTGGCAGGAGGCCCTGCGCCGCCGGGAGTCGGCTGGCGCCTTCGATGCGCCGCTGCGCCGCCTGCTGGGCGAGATGAGCGCCGCGGGCGTGCTGATGCAGTCCAACATCAAGTTCAATGGCGCGGTGGTGATGCAGATATTTGGCGATGGCCCGGTCAAGCTGGCCGTGACCGAAGTCCAGCCGGATCTGAGCTTTCGCTCCACGGCCAAGGTGGTGGGTGAGTTGCCCGCCACCGACAACGGCCGCCTGCCTCTTGAAGCCATGGTCAATGTGAATGGACAAGGGCGTTGCGCGATCACGCTGGACCCGAAGGACCGCCTGCCCGGCCAACAGCCGTATCAAGGCGTGGTGCCCCTCAATGGCGAGGACGGCGCCCCCTTGCATGACATCAGCGCGGTGCTGGAGCAGTACATGCGCAAGTCGGAGCAGCTGGAAACCAAGCTGATCCTGGCTGCCAACGACGAGGTTGCCGCCGGCCTGCTGATCCAGCGCCTGCCGGTAGAGGGCAAAGGCAACCTGGAGGGCGCTGCAGCACATGAAGCCGACCCGATCGAGATGGCCGAGCACTACAACCGCATCGCGCACCTGGCGTCCACGCTGACGCAAGAAGAGTTGCTGACACTGGATGCGCCCACCATCCTGCGGCGCCTGTTCTGGGAAGAGGACGTGCGTTACTTCGAGCCACAGCAAGGCGCCGATGGCCCGCGTTTTGCCTGCACCTGCTCGCGTGAGCGCGTGGGCAACATGCTGCGCAGCCTGGGTCAGGCAGAAATCGACTCCATCGTGGCCGAGCAAGGCCAGGTCGAGATCGGCTGCGACTTCTGTGGGCAGCACTATGTATTCGACCCGGTGGATGCCACCGAGTTGTTCAGCGATGGCGCAGACACACCGCCCAGCTCGTCCCGGCTGCAATAAGGCGTGATGAACGCGTGAAGAAGGGCTGGGCTCAGGCGCCCGGGTCTATGGGGTACTCGACCTGCCAGGAATGGTGGCGCAGCAGATGCGCCCAGTCCTGATTGAGCGCCAGCGCATCATCTGCACCCGAGGGTATCGGAGACACGAGGCTCAGGCGCTGCCCGGACAGGGGCTGAACCAGTTGCAGCGACAGCGCATGCAACCACAGTCTCTGCTGCCCCAGCTCTTGCGCCCACCAGCGGTTGTGCGCCCCCTTGCCATGCGTGGCATCGCCGATGATGGGATGTGCGATGTGCTTGAGGTGGCGCCGGATCTGATGGCGCCGGCCTGTCAGGGGTTGCGCCTCCACCAGGGCCACGCGCGTGCTGGGGTAGCGGTCAACCGGCACCTCCAGTTGCAAGGTGGCCAGGCGCCGGAAGGTGGTGCAAGCGGGCTGCGCCGGTGCCTCGGGCGGGGCATCTTCGGGGCGCAGCGCATGGTCCACGGTCTGCGCAGCAAGCGGCCAGCCCCGCACCATCGCGATGTAGCGCTTGTGAATCTGGTGCTGCTCGAACACCGCACACAGGGCCCGTGCCGCATCCGCGTGCAAGGCCATCAGCAGCACGCCGGACGTGCCCTTGTCCAGCCTGTGCACGGGAAACACATGGCGCCCCAATTGATCCCGCAAGGTCTGCATGACAAAGCGGGTTTCGTGCGCATCCAGACCGGTGCGGTGCACCAGCCAGCCGGCGGGCTTGTGCACGGCCACCATGTCCTCGTCCTGCCACAAGATGGTCAGGGGCGCGGTGTCGTTACTCATGGTTGGCTCAGCGCTGACTCAGCGTTTGGGCGCGAGCCAGTGCTGCTCGCACTCGCCATCGTCGCAGTTGTCGCAGAACCAGCGCCAGCGGGGCGCGCCCACGCTGCGCTGTTGCCTGGCGGGCTCGTCAAGCAGGTGCTCGATCACGGACAAGGCATGGTCCACGCGCGCCGTGCCATGCCCCGCCACCACCGCGTAGCCTTGCCCCGCACCCTGCAAGGCCGAGCGGATCAGACCATCAACCGGTTCGCGCACATGGGCGCCATCGCGCTGCAAGCCGTCCGCCGTCCAGGCCAGGTCCAGCGACATCAGCAGCGTGGACTGGACCTGTGCGTGGTCCACCAAGGCCTGGGCATACAAGCTGGGGTCATGGAAGATGTGCTCGCTGTACACGGCCGTCATCAGCGCCGTGGTGTCGGCCAGCACGATGCGGTGCGCTTGCCGGGCCAGCTCGATCTGACGCGTCTGCTCTGCGGCGATCATGGCTTGCTCATGCTGCAAGGGCGTGCGCCCCTGCTGGTCGCAAAACAGCCGCAGTAGCTCGGGCACCATCACGGCGTCCAGGCTACGCGCGGTCAAAACACGCGTCAACTCCCGCGCGAGCGTGGTCTTGCCGGTGCTCTCGGCGCCCAACAAGGCGATGACCTGCCCTGGCATCTCAGCCCCCCGCCGCCGAGCTTGGGGC
Organism: Aquabacterium sp.; assembly: GCF_016195855.1. Taxonomy (GTDB): domain Bacteria; phylum Pseudomonadota; class Gammaproteobacteria; order Burkholderiales; family Burkholderiaceae_C; genus Aquabacterium. Next base: position 231,370 of record NZ_JACPYU010000016.1, on the reverse strand, counting down.
TTGCTGGCTCATGCGAAGCCATGCGCGCCAGCCCACCACGGACAAGATCGCAAACAGCCCGTAAAGCAGCACGGTCAGCCACAGTTGCTTGTAAGCAAACAAGCCCATGCTGATCAGGTTGACCAGCAACCAGCAAGGCCAGTTGTCCACCCATTTGCGCGCCAGCAACCATTGGCCCACCACGCTGCCGGCCGTGGGCAAGGCATCCATATAGGGCACGTCTGAATCGGTGATGTGGTGCAGCAGGTAGCCCAGCGCTGGCCACAGCAGCAGGCTCACGCACAGCGCCAGCCAGCGGCCGGATGGGCTCAAGGTGCGGACACTCAAAGGGCGTTGATCACGGCCCACGCCACGCACCCATTGCCACCACCCCCAGCAAGAAATGATCACGAACAGCAGCTGCAGGCTGGCTTCGCCATACAGTTTGCTGCGCGCGAACAGCAGGCCGTAGAGCACCGAGCTGATGATGGCCAGTGGCCAGGCCAGGTCGTTGACCTTGAGGTTCAAGCCCACCATCAACAAGGACAGCACGAATGCCCAGCACTCCAGCTGGCTGACCGGGACACCCCATGCGGTGAAACTGGGGGCCAACCAAGGGTCCAGCCACACCAGGGAGGCTGCCAGGCCATCCGGACCGAAGGCCATGTTCAAGGCGCCGATGGCGCCGAGGGGGCGGGCGTGACCTGAGGCAGCTTGGTGGTCAGCTGGACGTAGATTTCGTCGGGCTTGACCATGCCCAGCTCGGTGCGGGCTTTTTCCTCGACCATCTCCAGGCCTTCCTGCAGGTCGCGCACTTCGGCAGACAACTGCTCGTTGCGGGCCTGGGCCTCTGCATTGGCGCGCTGCTGGGTTTGCACCTGCGCACGCAAGGCCATCACGCGCGGCACACCACCTTTGCCGAACCAGAGTTCGGCCTGAACCACTGCAAGTAGTGCCAGGAGGATGATGGCGGCGAAACGCATGCTCACATTATCCACGAGAGGCCGAATGAAAAACGGGGCCTTGAGTCTGGCTCAGGCCCCGTCTTGCGGCTTGCTAACCCTGAATGGGGATCAGCGCAGGTTGTAGAAGGCGCTGCGGCCGGGGTACACGGCCACGTTGCCCAGGTCTTCTTCGATGCGCAGAAGCTGGTTGTACTTGCTCATGCGGTCGGAGCGGCTCATCGAACCGGTCTTGATCTGGCCAGCGTTCAGGCCCACGGCGATGTCGGAGATCGTGTTGTCTTCGGTTTCGCCAGAGCGGTGCGAGATCACGGCGGTGTAGCCGGCGCGCTTGGCCATCTCGATGGCGGCAAACGTTTCGGTCAGGGTGCCGATCTGGTTGATCTTGATGAGGATCGAGTTGGCGATGTCCTTCTCGATGCCTTCCTTCAGGATCTTGGTGTTGGTCACGAACAGGTCGTCACCCACCAGTTGGACCTTCTTGCCCAGACGCTCGGTCAGGTGCTTCCAGCCAGCCCAGTCGCCTTCGGCCATGGCATCTTCGATCGAGATGATGGGGTACTTGTCGCACCAGGTGGCCAGCATGTCGGTCCACTGCTCGGCGGTCAGGCTCAGGCCTTCGCCTTCGAGGTGGTACTTGCCGTCCTTGAAGAACTCGGAAGCGGCGCAGTCCAGGCCCAGCATGATCTGCTCGCCAGCGGTGTAGCCGGCGGCTTCGATGGCCTGCAGGATCAGCTGGATGGCTTCTTCGTGGCTGGCCACGGAAGGCGCGAAACCGCCTTCGTCGCCCACAGCGGTGCTGATGTGCTTGTCGTGCAGGATCTTCTTGAGCGCGTGGAAGACTTCGGCGCCGTAACGCAGGGCTTCACGGAAGGTGGGCGCGCCCACGGGCAGGATCATGAACTCCTGGATGTCCAGGTTGTTGTTGGCGTGTGCGCCGCCGTTGATGACGTTCATCATCGGGACGGGCAACTGCACGGCACCCATGCCACCGAAGTAGCGGTACAGGGGCAGGCCGGCTTCTTCAGCAGCGGCGCGGGCCACGGCCATCGACACGGCCAGCATGGCGTTGGCACCCAGGCGGCCCTTGTTGTCGGTACCGTCGAGGTCGATCAGGGTCTTGTCCAGGAAAGCTTGCTCGGAGGCATCCAGGCCCAGAACGGCTTCGGCGATTTCGGTGTTGATGTGCTCAACGGCCTTCAGAACGCCCTTGCCCAGGTAACGCGACTTGTCGCCATCGCGCAGCTCGATGGCTTCGCGCGAACCGGTGGACGCGCCAGACGGCACGGCAGCACGGCCCATGACGCCGATCTCCAGCAGAACGTCGCATTCAACGGTGGGGTTGCCTCGGCTGTCGATGATCTCGCGGCCGATGATGTCAACGATGGCACTCATCTGGGTTTCCTCAGGAAGAAAATTAGAAGATAAGAAAAAACAAAAACAAAAACGGAAGCGAAAGATTGTGCGGCCCGCGTCGGACCCGCGGCATCAGGAGAAGTTCGACTCCAGGAAGCCGTTTTTCTTGGTGATGCGATCGAGCTCGACCAGGGTTTCGAGCAAGGCCTTCATGTGCTTGAGCGGCACGGCGTTGGGACCGTCGGACATGGCCTTGGAGGGATCCGGGTGGGTCTCCATGAACAGGCCCGAGATGCCCACGGCCACGGCCGCACGCGACAGCACGGGCACGAACTCGCGCTGGCCGCCCGAAGACGTGCCCTGCCCGCCCGGCAGTTGCACCGAGTGGGTGGCGTCGAACACGACAGGTGCATTGGTCTCACGCATGATGGCCAGCGAGCGCATGTCGGACACGAGGTTGTTGTAGCCGAAGCTCACGCCACGCTCGCAGGCCATGAAGTTGTCGTCGTTCAGGCCCTTTTCGCGCGCAGCGGCACGGGCCTTGTCGATCACGTTCTTCATGTCACCAGGCGCCAGAAACTGGCCCTTCTTGATGTTCACCGGCTTGCCGCACTGGGCAACAGCATGGATGAAGTCGGTCTGGCGGCACAGGAAGGCCGGCGTCTGCAGCACGTCCACCACCGAGGCCACCACGGGGATCTCGGCTTCGGTGTGCACATCGGTGAGGATGGGCACGTTCAGCTCACGCTTGACCTTGGCCAGGATCTCCAGGCCCTTTTCCATGCCCGGGCCACGGAAGGAGGTGCCGCTGGAGCGGTTGGCCTTGTCGTAGCTGGACTTGAAGATGAAGGGGATGCCCAAGGCAGAGGTGATCTCCTTGAGCGTACCTGCCGTGTCCATCTGCAACTGCTCGGATTCGACGACACAGGGGCCGGCGATCAGGAAGAAGGGATGGTTCAGGCCGACGTCAAATCCGCAGAGCTTCATGGTGAGGTCCTTCAGGCTTTCTGGGTGGCGGCCTGGTGCTCCAGGGCGGCCTTGATGTAGCCGGTGAACAGCGGGTGGCCGCCCCACGGTGTCGACTTGAACTCGGGGTGGAATTGCACGCCCACGTACCAGGGGTGAACCGCCTTGGGCAGCTCGACCATTTCGGTGAGCTTTTCGCGCTGCGTGATGGCCGAGATCACCAGACCAGCCTGTTGCAGGCGATCGAGGTAACGCTCGTTGGCTTCGTAGCGGTGGCGATGGCGCTCGGTCACGACCGGGCCGTAGATCTCGTGCGCAATGGTGCCGGGCTTCACGTCGGAAGACTGCGCGCCCAGGCGCATGGTGCCACCCAGGTCAGACGAGGCATCGCGCTTTTGCACGGTGCCGTCGGCGTCCAGCCACTCGTCGATCAAGGCGATCACGGGGTGCGGCGTGTTGGGCTCGAACTCGGTGGAGTTGGCGTCGGTCAGGCCAGCCTTGTGGCGTGCGTATTCGATCGTGGCGACCTGCATGCCCAGACAGATGCCCAGGTAGGGAATGCCGTTTTCACGGGCGAACTGGGCCGCGCAGATCTTGCCTTCCACACCGCGCTTGCCGAAGCCGCCGGGCACCAGGATGGCGTCGAACTGCTTGAGTTGCGAGACGGTTTCAGGCGTCAGCGTTTCAGAATCCACGTACTCGATGTTGACGCGAGCGTGGTTGTGGATGCCGGCGTGGCGCAGCGCTTCGTTGAGCGACTTGTACGAATCCGACAGGTCGGTGTACTTGCCGCACATGGCGATGGTGACGGCCTTCTTGGGGTTCTCGACCTCGTAGACCAGGTTGTCCCAGCGCGACAGGTCGGCGGGCTTGGTCTGCAGCTGCAGCTTGTTGCAGATCAGGTCGTCCAGATGCTGCTCGTGCAGCATGCGGGGCACCTTATAGATGGTGTCGGCATCCCACACCGAGATCACGCCGGACTCGGGCACGTTGGTGAACAGCGAGATCTTTTCGCGCTCATCAGCGGGGATGGCACGGTCGGCACGGCACAGCAGCGCATCGGGCTGGATACCGATTTCGCGCAGCTTCTGCACGGTGTGCTGGGTCGGCTTGGTCTTGAGCTCGCCGGCAGCCGCGATGAAGGGCACGTAGGTCAGGTGCACGAAAGCGGCATTGGTCGGGCCGGCCTTCAGGCACAGCTGACGGGCAGCCTCCATGAAGGGCAAGGACTCGATATCGCCCACGGTGCCACCGATTTCAACGATGGCCACGTCCACGGCATCGGCCGTCCCCACACCCGCGCCACGGCGCACGTAGTCCTGGATTTCGTTGGTGATGTGGGGGATGACCTGCACGGTCTTGCCCAGGTAATCACCACGGCGTTCCTTTTCCAGAACGCTCTTGTAGATCTGGCCGGTGGTGAAGTTATTGGCCTTCTTCATCCGCGTGGTGATGAAGCGCTCGTAGTGGCCCAGGTCGAGGTCGGTTTCAGCGCCGTCGTCGGTCACGAAGACCTCGCCGTGCTGGAAAGGCGACATCGTGCCCGGATCGACGTTGATGTACGGATCGAGCTTGATCAGGGTAACTTTGAGGCCACGAGATTCGAGAATGGCGGCCAGTGACGCGGCGGCGATGCCCTTGCCTAGCGAGGACACCACACCGCCCGTGACGAAGACAAACTTGGTCATTGCGCAAAAGCGCCCGCGAATGAGGCGGGCGCTGCGGTGGTAAAGCGGCATTATAGGGGTTTGTCGGGGCCTTGAACCGCGGATTGCGCCACATCAAGCCCCTCGATACTGGGGCCCGGTTAACCCATAGCAGTCTTCTATACTGCGCGGCTTTTGCGCCCAGGCAGTTTGCGCACCGCGCCGCCATCACACCGGACCCGGCCTTCATGACCCACAACATCTTCACGGGACGCCCCTCGGCGCTCCTCAACGTCGATCCCGCCCTGTTTGACCAGATCGAGAAGGAAATCGACGACATCAAGCAACGCTATCGCGCGAAGCTTGGCCCCAAGGATGTTGCCTATATCAAGGGACTTCGGCGCAATTCTCGCATTTTCGAAGCCATTGGCCGCGGTTTGTTGTGGGTCAGCCCAGAGCCGATCACCTTCTCGCTGGGGGTGTTCTTCACCTGGCTGCACCGCAACATCGAGTCAATCGAGATCGGGCACAACGTGCTGCACGGGCAGTATGACTACTTTCCCGAGATCCCGCAGTTCCACGCGCACAACTTCAAGTGGAAGGCGCCCGTGGACGAAGAAGGCTGGCGCCGCGAGCACAACGGCCTGCACCACGTGCACACCAATGTGTTCGAGATGGACCCGGACCTCAACCACGGCATCTTGCGCACCAATGACCTGACGCCCTGGAACAAGCGGCACCTCTTTCAGGTGCCCATGTACCTGCTGGCGGCCTACCCGACCATGCTCTACCAGTTCAACTCGCAGAACCTGGGCTTTGGCCAGAAGTTCCGCGAGCGCGCCTTCCCGGAGGGCAACAAGGGTTACGCCCCCGTGGACACCGCCGGCCAAAGCGACGAGCAACTCAACAAGCGCAACAGCCGCTCGATCTGGCGCGTGCTGACCAAGGAATACATCGTGTTCCCCCTGCTGGCTGCCGCGACCGGCTTTTCGGGGCTGAAGGTGCTGCTGGGCAACATGCTGGCCGATGCCATCAACAACTACTGGATCAGCATGACGATCCAGGCCACGCACTTCACCGAGCCGCTTCAATCTGCCGACGCGCTCAAGCACAAGGGCCACTGGTACCTGTCGCAACTGGAGTCGTCGGTGAACTTCAAGGGCAGCCGCCGCATGAGCATCCTGTGGGGCCACCTGAACTACCAGATCGAGCACCACCTGTTCCCGGACATCCCCTCGCACCACTACCCGGACATGGCCAAGGAAGTCAAAGCCGTGTGCGCCAAGTACGGTGTCGACTACAAGTGCAACCCGACCTGGGGCCGTGCCATCCGAAACTACGTGTCGGTGATGTGGAAGCACTCCTTCCCACCCGCCGCGCAGACGCAGCAGCACCCCGCAGGAACCGGCCATGCTTGAGGCGATGCTGTCCCGCCTGAACCGCTGGGCCCTCAAGCACATTGGCCGCGACTGGCTGGACTATGTCGCCAGCAACACCATGACGGACTTCAACCGTCGCTGGAACGACTTCATCTGGACCTACGATCTGCAGGCCATTGTGGTGGGCATCAAGGACGAGGCCCCGGACGTCAAGACCATCACCCTGATGCCCAACCAGTTGTGGAAAGGCATGGAGCCCGGCCAGTACATCGCACTGAACGCCAAGGTCAATGGCGAGGCGGTGAGCCGCTACTACAGTCTGTCGCCGATGGAGGACGACTGCTTCACCATCACCGTCAAACGCGTGAAGGGCGGCAAGCTCTCGAACTGGGTGCACACCGAGCTCAAGCCCGGCATGGTGCTCAGCATCGGCCAGCCACAAGGCCACTTCTGCTATCGCCAGCAGTCGAAGATCCTGTTCATCTGTGCCGGCGCAGGCATCACGCCATGCTACTCGATGCTCAAGTCCTTGCTGGGCTACCACATCCGCCCGGACATGGCCATGTACGCCCAGTTCGGTGCCGCGCAAGACGTGATCTTCAAGGACACCTTGCAACGCTGGCGCAGCGAAGGCCTGTCGCTGGTCGAGGCACTCAGCCGCCCCAGCGCGCAAGACAAGGCCTCGGGGCAGTTCGCGCCCACGCTGGACGTCAGCAACATCGAAGCCCTGTTCCCGGACTTCCGCGAGCGCGATATCTACCTGTGCGGCCCGCAAGGCTTCATGGACAAGGTCGTCAACATCCTCAAGGAAATGGGCTACGACCTGGGCAAGCTCGACAGCGAGCGCTTCGTGGCCCATGAAATCAAACCGCTGACGCCGGCGGACTTCAAGGCCGCGCAAGCCGAGATCTACTTCCGCCACCTGGACCGCCGCGTGCAGCTGACGGAGGCCGATCAGGGCTTGAGCCTGATGCAGATCGCAGAGCGGCACGGCGTGCCCGTCGAGACCGGTTGCAGACAAGGCATGTGTGGCACTTGCAAGTTGATTCTTCGAGAAGGTGACGTCGTCGGCAATATGTTGGGCAATGCGGTGTATCTTTGCACCGCTTTCCCCGCGTCGAACAAATTGGTGCTCGACGCCTGATGGCGCTTGCGGGCGCCGATTGACGCACTTCAAGGTTTAGTCATGCTTCTGCCCTTGCGCATGCTGTTGTTATGCGTGCACTTCGTACTGGCCAGCCTGCTGGGTCTGCTGGTCAGCATCTGCCGCCCTTTCAACCCCGACAACAGCCGCATCGCGGCCCGCTTCTATGCGGTACCGGCCCAGTACATCCTGGGCCTGCGCATGCGCCTTGAGCTCGACGGCGTGCTCAAACACCAGCGCCCCGCGGTGATCGTGGCCAACCACCTGTCCAACTACGACCTGTTCGTGTTCGGGCACGCCGTGCCGCACCGCACGGTCACACTGGGCAAGACCAGCCTGAAATGGATCCCGTTCTTCGGGCAGCTCTACTGGCTGGCTGGCAACGTGCTGATCGACCGCGGCAATGCCATCCAGGCCAAGAAGGCCATGTTGACCACCACGGACACCCTGCAGCACAAGGACATGACCATCTGGGTGTTTGCCGAAGGCACCCGTGGTCACGGCAAGGGGCTGGCGCCATTCAAGAAGGGTGCCTTCCAGATGGCCATCAATGCCGGGGTGCCCATCATCCCGCTGTGCGCCAACAACTATGTGCGCGGCATGAGCCTCAATCGTTGGCGCAGCAGCACGGTCGCGATGCGCGCCCTGGCCCCCATCCCCACAGCCGGCCTGACGCTGGATGACATGCCCGCCTTGATGGCCAAGTGCCATGCGCAGATGAAGGCCTGCATCGACGAGCTGGATCGCGAAGCAGGCACCACGTCCCACAAGGCATGAGTGGGCCAGCCCAGAACAGCCAGGCGCAACGCATTGCCCTGCTGAGTGGCCTGTACACGGCACAAGGCATCCCCTTCGGCTTCTTCACACTGGCGCTGCCGGTGCTGATGCGTGATGCCGGCTGGTCGCTGACAGCCATTGGCTTCCTGCAGTTCCTTGCGCTGCCTTGGGGCATCAAGTTCCTGTGGGCACCCGCGCTGGATCACCACGGCTCGCGCCGGGGCTGGCTGATGTTCTTTCAGTGCAGCGCCTGCCTGATGGCGCTGGCCTTGTCCCAGCTGCCAATGCAGACCGGCAGCATCGTGCTGTTTGCCGCCGTCTTCCTGATCAACCTGATTGCCGCCTCGCAGGACATCGTCACCGACGGCCTGGCCGTGCGGCTGCTGGGCACCAAGGAACGCGGCCTGGCCAACGCGATTCAGGTCGGCGCCTACCGCCTGGGCATGATCCTGGGTGGCGGCCTGCTGCTGTGGCTCTTTGCGCAGACGGGCTGGCAGGTGATGTTCTTGTGCATGGCCGCCTTGCTGGGCCTCACCATCCTGCCTGTGCTGCCGCTCAAGGAGCCAGCACGGCGGGTGGATGCGCCTCAGCGCCCTGCAGGCATGGCGCTGGTGCTCGGCTGGCTGCATCGGGCTTTGGCGCCCGGCATGCTCACCTTCTTCGGCCTGATCTTCTGCTTCCGCTTTGGCGACCAGATCCTGAACTCGCTGCTGCCCCCCTTCCTGCTGGACCACGGGGTGAGCAAAAGCACGATCGCGGTGATGAAGGGTGCTGTCGGCTCCGGCACCAGCCTGCTGGGCGCCAGCATCGGCGGCTGGCTGACCTACAAGATGGGGCGCCGCAAAGCCACGCTGTTCGCAGGCCTGTCGCAGGCAGCGGGCTTCGGCCTGTACGTGGCCGTGGCGTTCGGGCTTGGCGGTGTCGAGCTGCTATGGGCGGCCACGGTGCTGGAAGGCATCGTGGGCACCATGGCCACGGTCGTGTTGTTCACCTTGATGATGGACGCCTGCGACCCGGATCATGCGGGCACCGACTACACCCTGCTGGCCAGCGTGGTCGTGGCCGTCAGCAGCCTGGGCAGCCTGACGGGCGGCGTGCTGGGTGACAGGCTGGGCTACGGCCCCACCTTCCTGCTGGCCACCGGGCTGGCTGTGGCGGGCTGCCTCTTCGTGGTCTGGTGGCTGGATCGCCACCCGACCAACGAACGCATTGCGCAAGCCTGGGGTTGAGGCCGAGCAGGCTGGCCAGCAAGCAGGTCAGGCGCCTCAGCCGTTGGGCGCCGTGATCTTGCTCAGCGGGTTCATGGCCTGCGCCTGAGACGGCACGCCGTTGCTGGCCAGATCAGGCTGCTCGCCATGCCAGGTCGGGTCGGGGATGGAGTCGAACACCTGGCGCAGGCGCTGCCCCCAACTGGTGCGGATCATGCGGAAGTAGGTATTGGTGTCATCGATGTTGATGAGCTTGTCCACTTCCAGCGAATCACCTTCATAGACCATCAGGTCCAGCGGCAAGCCCACCGACAGGTTGGACTTGAGCGTCGAGTCCATCGAGATCAAGGCGCATTTGGCGGCCTCCTGCAGGGGCGTCAGCGGTGTGACCACGCGGTCGATCACGGGCTTGCCGTATTTGGACTCGCCGATCTGGAAGTAGCACACACCATCAATGCCCGCCTCGACGAAGTTGCCAGCGGCGTAGACATTGAACAAGCGCATGGTCTCGCCCTTGATCTGCCCGCCGATGATCAGGCTGCAGTTGAAATCGATGCCGTGCTTCTTGAGCGCCTCGGCGTCGCGTGCATGCACCTTGCGCACCGCACTGCCCACAATGCGTGCCACGTCGAACAGGCTTTTGGCCGTCCAGATCGTGCAAGGCTCGCCGTCAGAGCCCTCTATCGTTTCGCTGCCCAGCAGCTGCTTGACAGCCTGGGTGATGGCCAGGTTGCCCGCCGACAGCAACACCAGCACGCGCTCACCCGTCTTCTCGTACACCGTCATCTTGCGGAAGGTGCTGATCTGGTCCATGCCCGCGTTGGTGCGCGAATCCGACAGGAAGACAAGCCCGGCATTGAGGCGCATGGCCACGCAGTAGGTCATGATGAGATCACCGATTTGAGTTTGTACAGCGCATCCAGCGCCTCACGAGGTGTCAGGGTATCCGGGTCGATGCTGGCCAGCAAGCTCAATGTCTGTGCTTCGGCTGGCGTCAGGGTCTCGCCCTGAGCATCAGCAAGGACTGCGCCACCCTTGGCCATGGCATTGGCGGCCAGCTCGTCCAGGTCGATGCCACCTGGCGCGCCTACCTGAGCGAACAAGTCGATCTGGTCATCGGCATGGCGCTGCTGCGCCTCTAGCGATTCCAGCGTGGCACGTGCCTGCCGGATCAGCGAGTGCGGCATGCCGGCCAGGCGAGCCACCTGCACGCCGTAGCTGCGGCTGGCGGGGCCGTGCTGCAACTCGTGCAGGAAGATGATGTCGTCGCCCGACTCGGCCACGCCCACGTGCACGTTCAGCGCACGGGGGTGCTTCTCGGGCAACGCGGTCAGCTCGAAGTAGTGGGTGGCAAACAGCGTGAAGGACTTGTTCTTGTCGTGCAAATGGCTGGCGATGGCGCCGGCCAGGGCCAGGCCATCAAAGGTGGAGGTGCCCCGCCCGATTTCGTCCATCAGCACCAGAGAATGCTCGGTGGCGCTGTGCACAATGGCCGCGGCCTCGGTCATCTCCAGCATGAAGGTGGACTGGGCGTTGGCCAGGTCATCCGCGGCACCGATGCGGGTGTGGATGGCGTCGATGGGCCCCAGGCGGCAGGATGCAGCCGGCACGTAGGAACCCATGGCGGCCAGCAGCACGATCAGCGCGACCTGGCGCATGAAGGTCGACTTACCGCCCATGTTCGGGCCGGTGACGATCATCATGCGGCGGTTGGCGTCGAAGCGGCAATCATTGGGGATGAAGGCCGCGCCGCTGGTTTCCATCAGGCGTGCCTCGACCACGGGGTGGCGCCCCTTCTCGATCTCGATGCAGGGATGCGGGCTGAAATCAGGGCGCGTCCAGCCCAATGTGGCGGCACGCTCGGCCAGAGCGGCCAGCGCGTCCAGCGAGGACAAGGCACGCGCCAGGGCACCCAGCACCGCAATATGCGATTGCAGGAAGTCGATCAGCTGATCGAACAGCAACTTCTCGCGGGCCAGGGCGCGGTCCTGCGCAGACAAGGCCTTGTCTTCAAAAGCCTTGAGCTCGGGCGTGATGAAGCGCTCGGCGTTCTTGAGTGTCTGGCGGCGCTGGTAGTCCAGCGGCACCTTGTCGGCCTGGCTCTGCGTGACCTCGATGTAAAAGCCATGCACCTTGTTGTACTGCACGCGCAGGTTGCTGATGCCGGTGCGCGCACGCTCGCGGGCCTCCAGCTCCAGCAGGAAGGCGTCGCAGTTTTGCGAGATGGCGCGCAACTCGTCCAGATCGGCATCGAAACCCGTGGCGATGACGCCGCCATCGCGCAGCAGCACCGCGGGCGTCTCCATCAGCATGGCCTGCAGTTGCTGGGCAATGGCCGCATCAGGCTGCAAGGCAGTGTGCAGCTGGGCCAGCAAGGGAGCCGCATCGGGCACGCGCTGGCGCAACGCGGGCAGGGTCAGCAAGGTGTCGCGCAGGCCGGCCAGCTCGCGCGGGCGCACCTGGCGCAGGGCCACGCGCGCCGTGATGCGCTCCACGTCACTCATCTGGCGCAAGGCCTCACGCAGTGATTCGTGGCCCTGGTCCATGGCCGGTGGCGCCAACAGGCAGGCGATGGCGTCATGCCGGGCGCGGGCCGTAGCGCGGTCACGCAAAGGCTGGGTCAACCATTGGCGCAAAGCGCGGCTGCCCATGCCGGTGCGGCAGGTGTCCAGCAGGGACAGGAGCGTGGGGGCGTCCTCGCCGCGCAGCGTCTGGGTCAACTCCAGATTGCGCAGCGTGGCGGGCGGCAGGTCCAGCAGTTCACTGGTGCGCGGCACATCAAGCGAAGCCACGTGCGACAAGGCCCTGCCCTGCGTGTGCTCGGCAAAGCTCAGCAGCGCGGCCGCCGCCGAGTGCGCCAGGCTCAGGTCCTGCGCGCCGTAGCCCTGCAAGGAACTCACCTGCAGCTGCTCGCACAGCTTGCGCAGGCCCAGGCCCGAATCGAACTGCCAGGTCGGGCGGCTGGTCATGGCCACGCTCTTGCCGCCTTGCGTCAACAAAGGCTGCAACGTGGGCGGGATGCGTTCGCGGTCAAACAGGATTTCAGCAGGCTGCAGGCGCGCCAGCCAGCCGGCCAGATCGCGCTCGGTGCATTCGGTCAGGCCCAGCTTGCCGCTGGACAAGCCCAGCCAGGCCAGCGCACAAGGCACGGCGTGCTCGGCATGGCGCCCGCGCTTGTCCATGACCACGGCCAGCAAGAGCGCATCGGCGCGCTCGTTGAGCAACTCGGTGTCGGTCAGCGTGCCGGGCGTGACCACGCGCACCACCTTGCGCTCCACCGGCCCTTTGTTGAGGCCCACCTCGCCCACCTGCTCGGCAATGGCCACCGACTCGCCCAGCCTGATCAGCTTGGCAAGATAGGTTTCCACCGCATGAACGGGCACCCCCGCCATCACCACGGGCTCGCCAGCAGACTGGCCTCGCACCGTCAAGGTGATGTCGATCAGGCGGTTGGCCTTGCGCGCATCGTCAAAGAAGAGCTCGTAGAAATCCCCCATGCGGTAGAACACGAGGGTGTCGGGATGTTCGGCCTTGATGCGCAGATACTGCTGCATCATGGGCGTGTGAGAGGAAAACTCGCCGCTTGCAAGTGATTGATTTTGCTGCTTTTTATCCATTTTCTCTATTTAAATCAACAACTTGCAGCATCAGCCGCTCTTTCGCTTAATACCAGCCACGCCCATCTGCACCCGGCCTCACTTGGCGATACAGTATGGGTTTTAGAGCCCTCTCACAAAAACCTACACCACACCAGTGAGCAGCCGAGAAAACCTACACCAACATGTTTGACGCCAGAGACATCCAGAAGCTTGCGCCAGGCGAGCACATTACCACCGAAGAATGCCCCGGCCTTCGTGTCCAAGCGACAGCGAGTGGGCGCACATGGATCTACCGCTACCGCAGCCCGGCAGATGGAAAGCTGAGGCAAATCAAGCTAGGGAACTTCCCGGCGATGACTATCCGCAAGGCTGAGGCAGCGTGGGAGCTTGCTCGCGACAAGCGTGATGCTGGCCTGGATCCTGCGCTGGAAAAGAAGGCCGCCAGGAAGGTCGCCACCCAGGAAGCTCAAAAGAAGAAGGCTGGTGGACGCGTGACCGTTGGTGACGTGGCAGCTGACTATTTGACAAAACACGTCGCCGTGAATCGCGCCGAAAAGGGGCGCAAAGAGCTCACGCGCATGTTTCAGAAAATGTTGGGGGACGACGCCTCAGCCGAGGTGGAGACGTACACACGAAAGCAGGCGCACGCCCTCATCTCAAGGTGGAGCCATGCGCCGGTCCAGGCGATGAAGCTCAAAGCGGAACTCGCTGCAGCCTGGGAAAAGGCTGCTGACTCCGCCCTCATCCCGGAGGATGCACCGAACTGGTGGAAACGTATCCTCAAGGGGGACTTGAAATCCAAGGGCAAGAAGATCCTTGGAGAAAACGTTGGCCAGAGCAAGCGAGTTCTGAAAAACGCCGAGGTTGGCGCGCTCGTGAAATGGCTACCCAATTTCTCGCGTGTCGTCGAGGACGTGCTCACCATTTACCTGTGGACCGGCTGCCGCGGTGGCGAGATCGTCTCGATGCACGCCAGCGAGATCAGCGAGGAAGCTGATGGCCTGTGGTGGACCATACCAAAGCATAAGACCAAGAATGCAAGGCATGAAAAAGCTGGGGATCTGCGCGTCCCGCTGATCGGTCGTGCTGCGAGCATCGTCAATAGGCGCCGGGAGTTGTTCCCGTCTGGGTATCTATTCCCATCCACAACCAAAGAGGGCTACACGCAGCAGAAAACCATCCAAACGGCAGTCTTCTACCATCAGCCGTACTCAAAAACGCGCCCAACCGACGTGCGCCCTCGCCTCACGGTCACCCACTGGGCACCACACGATTTGAGGCGAACCGTGCGCACCGCACTGTCTGCGATGAACTGTCCTGCGCCCGTTGCTGAAGCTGTGCTTGGGCACATGGCCCCAGGGGTTGTTGGTGTTTATGACCTGCACTCCTACGATCAAGAGCGTCGCATTTGGCTCACGCGGATTGCTCAGCGATGGGAAGAGCTTGTTGCTGCTTCTTAGGCTTTTTGGCGCCTGTGTTGGGTGGCGGGAGCTGCGTCGATTTGGGCCTGGAATCAAGCCATTGATCGAGTTCTTTTCGCAACCACCCTACCCTCTTTGCGGAGAGTTCGCGGGGTGGCGGAGCGAGGGACCTCTTGACCAACTCCTGCCAGGTAGAACTCCCCAAGCCTACGTATGCGGCCGCATCGTTCAGCTCCAAGCACGCTGGTTCGATTTTTATCTGGACTACCATCGATCGCTCCGCATCGCTGGCCAACAACAGCACCGGCCTTGCAGAAAACGTATCGTGCAACCGCTGTTTTCGCAACAATTCACAATGTGACAGATCAGGAGGCGTGAGTCGAACCGCTTGAGGTGACGAGCCGCAACCGCTGCAAACTGGACGTCTAGCTCTTTGATGTCAGCAATAGGCTGAGGCTGTGTGAAAACTCGCTGATTCGCTGGAACTTGGCCCCGGGTTTGCATGCACGTGACTACATGGAGGTCACGTATGCCCAGATTCATCGAGGGACAAGACAGGCACCAAGTTACCTTGATGCCTGAGTGCCTGGACGACTTCATTGCAGAAGACAACACGGTACGAATCGTAGATGTCTTTATCGGTGAGTTGGACTTGGTGGCCTTGGGCTTCGACGGCGCAAGCCCGGCGGCAACCGGGCGGCCCTCTTATCACCCGTCGGTGATGCTGAAGCTGTATGGCTATCTGAACCGCATCCAGTCCAGTCGCCGGCTGGAGCGTGAGTGCCAGCGCAACGTAGAGTTGATGTGGCTGATCGGTAGGCTGGCCCCCGACTTCAAGACCATTGCGGACTTCCGCCGCGATAACGGCAAGGGCAAGCAAGTGAGTTCACGGTCGGGGGACGAGTTGCCAGCAAGCCTCATTGCCTGGACGAATCTCGGTCGCATTTGGCACGCAGCTTGTGTGAAGTTCGACTACGGGCGGCTTGGCACTCTCAGAGCGCACCTCCTGGCGCCGATGCCACGAAGACGCTTCTCCTGCTTGGTGACGACATAGTCTGCCGCAAGCACAGTCCCTCGCAACCTCGGAAGCCTGGGAAGGTCGCGCCAGTGGGGCGTCAGCTCGTGTCGAACTGTTCAGCGGAGCGGCTGCTTGACGGCCGATACCCCCCATACACCTGCTGGTGACGACAGACTCCTTGCGCTGCGAAGCGGCTTGCCGAGATTGTTGCTCAAGGCTGATGCTCAATGAGCAAGGCCCCACCTTGCCTACGCTCATGGACATAGGCCAATGCCTGCTCAAATGCAGCTCTTGCGAGACCTGAAAACACGCACGCCATTTCCATGTTGGCCAAGGTGAACGCCCCGAAAAACTGCCCCTGGAAGGCCCCCTCATCTCCCAACACATAGCGACGCGGAACGTGCACCTCATCAAAGAAGATTTCCCCTTGAGGAAGTGGGCGTTGCCCCAATTTCTCGAGTGGCTTGCCTTTGCTGACGCCGCGCTCGTCAAAGGGGACGAAGACCACCACACCCCGCATCAAGCCGTTCTCGCCATACAGGCCTTCACCATAGTCCGCAGGCACATCCTTCTCGTCGCGGGGGTCGTTCTCGTCCTTCTTGCCCCAGAGCAGCGGCGTCAGGGAGTGGTCCGTGCGGAACGAGGGCGCCAACTTCGTCTCGATCAGCTCATCCATGAAGTACACGACGTCGCGCGCGCCCCTGACCACGTTGCCCTGCCAGCGCAGCAGGGCGGCCGCAGCGTCCCGGTCCATCGGGCTCCATGCCTCCTCTGACAGGCGTCGCTGCAACTTGGCGTGTTCGTCGGTGAGGTACGAGCGCCAATCCCCAAAACGCTCATCGTTCTTCCACTTCGCTAAGAGTCGGAGAACCTGCGGTCCATCGTCCTTGGCTTCGAGCATCCGGCGGAAGACATGGTCCCGCCCCAACATGCTCATGCCAGACATGGTCGCTGCCTGGGCCTTCTCGTCCTTGAAGTACAAGTGCGGTACCAGGCCGCCCAGAGATTCCACGTCGATCGGCTCCGCCCAGCCCAACGGGATGCGACCGGGCTGGGTGATATCGCTGATCGCGCTGGTGAACGCATGCGCGCGCCTCAGGTGGTTGGGCCCCGAGAATACGCGGGACCCGAACCTGCCGATGGCCTCGCCATCGATCAGCCACGCCATAGCGAGCGATCGAAGGGCCGGCTCTTCTGCCGGCCCGTCGAAGCGGTCCGCCACCCAGGCCAGGCCGGCCGCTTCCAGTGAAGGGACCAGGCCTAGTAGTTGCGCCGCATTGGCGTGTCGGCGGAGAAACGCGAAAACCAGTCCCCGCACCTTGGTACTCTTCGCCTCGAGGTGTCCGAACGCGAAGGCCTTCACAAAATCAACGAGGTCGGGCGGTAGATTGACGCGGTCCCTGAGCCGGTCCCAGAGGGTCTGGCCGACGGCTGGACTCTGCTGGTCTTCGACCTCAAGCAACGCCTGAAGCCGCGACCGTGCCACGGCGTTCGAGCGTGCCCACACCGCGCCGAGTAAGCGCTCAAACTCGGTGTAGGATTCTCGAGCCATCCAGATCACCAGTTCTGCCTGAGATGGCGTCAGCTGCAGATCGTCATCGCTGTCCAGGGTCTTGCAGTAAAGCCAGAACCCCACGACGGCCGACAGCACACCCGGCGAGACGCTAAACGTGTTCTGAACGTGATTTCGCGACCACAGCACCGATGAATCAGAGAAGGCGGTCCATGCGGCCAGCGCACCCTTTTTGGCTGCATCCTTCGTGGCAACGGGCAGGTTCTCCAGGCGTTGCGAGAACTCTTGCGATGCGATATCGGTGTTGGAATGTATGAGCTGCTCCAACAGGCTGTCTACGCTGCCGGCTTTGATAGCCTCGATCTCGGCGCTGTCCAGAGGACGATGCGGCGATTCGCCTTGGTCGGTCGCCTCCGCCTCAAGCATTTCGGCGTAGGCCAGCTTTTCTTCCTCGCTCTGGAGCCTGGCCCGTTTGAACTGCTCGGCAGCCGCCAAGAGTTCAGGCGACAGTCCAGCCACGAGACCCAAGTCTTGCCTGTTTTCCTTGCTGGCCGACGACATCCACAGCCCCAGCACCGCGGAAAACATTGGCACGCTGATCCTCGGCTGTTTGACGTGGTCGCGGATGAGATCTATGAGGAGATCAAGGTCGGCGATGCCGAACGCGTCCCGGAAGTACGGAATGTCCGATGCTGGCCGAAGGTCTCGGTCCTTCGGTGCAGCCGCCGCGGCCCAGCGCAGCACTTCAGCGCGCAGTTGGCCGGCATCCGACGCTGCGCTCAGTGGCTGCGGTGCCAGCAACATGTAACGCCGACTCCAGTTTGACGCGGTCAGCAACCAGGGCCCCAGGATGTTGAGGTCCCTCCCTGGCGCCTCGGCCTCTGCCTTGAGTTGCTCGCAGAACGCTTCGAACACACTCCGTACGCCGCGCGTCATCCCGCCCAAGATCCGCTGATGGTCCGCTTCCGGCGCGCCGGCGGCCAGATTGTCGAACTGCTGGAACGCATCGGCGAAGGCCTGGAGGGCGTGCTGCCGCTGGTCCGCGTCGAGGTGGTCCGCCCAGAACGCCTTGCTCCAGAAGTCCTTGAAACGCTTCCCTTGCATGGCCGATCGCGGCACATGGAACAGCGCCAGCGCCTCGTCGACGGACATGTGCTCGGGATACAGCCCGGTGAGCAGCGCACCCGCGATCTCGTCTTCGGGATCATTCTTCGGCGATAGCGCGACGCCTGACTTCAGTCGATCCGCGTAGTCGCCGGCAGCCACCGAGCACAGGAGGTTGGACGCCAGCAAAAGTGGGAAGCCCACCAGGCCCAGCACGTTGTTGGACTGGCAAGTATCCAGAAAGTGCTGAACCTGAATGTCGGCCCCGAGCTTTTCCGCGATCAGCTCGCGGGCCGAGGCCTCGTCGATCGGCAACATGCGCACCACGACCATGCCTGGATGCTCGTGCATGTTGTCCTCGAACAGCGTTGCTAGGCGTTCCTGCTCATGCTGCTTCCACTCTCTCGCGCGGCACGACAGGCGTAGCCTCATGCGGCCCAGCCTGCCCTCCTTCTGCAGGTCTCGCAGCAGCCGGAACAGGCCCGCGAAAAGCTCTGGCCACTGCAGCCGACCCTCATCGAGGGCATCGACGAACCAGTGGAACTCTTCGCCGCTGTCCAGCGCCGCCCTGAGCTCCGCTTCGGTCTCCAGGATGTTCTCGGCAGGGAGCCAGTCCTTCAGCCTGGTAATGATCGAGCGGGTTCCTTGGTCCTTCAGGAGCTTGTGCTGATGCTCGAACTCGCGGCTCTTGCCAATGTTGGGTTCGCCGAGCAGTGCGACGCAGGGGGAATTCTGAATTTGCCGCCACTCCAACCGGCCGGTTCGCATGCTCTGCGCTATGAGAGGGACTCCCGATGCGGCATCCCGCGACGTCGGGGCGTAGTGTTCAAAGTGCCGCTTGGCATGGGTCTGGAATTCGAAGGCCATGATCTCTGTTCGTTCTTGCTGCTACATCGGGAGCCACCTCGGCCAGCGTATCGGCAAAAAATGGGGCGTGAGGCTCCTGCGTGCCAAGTTGGCAATTAGTCTGACTCTTTTCCGCAGATAGCGGCAAACCGACAACGCTGCATGGGCTGGGACATTCGTTCGCCAAGCAACGGCCGCAGGATGGCTGTGACATTCGTGCGGTGCAGGATCTGTTGGGGCACGCCGATGTGGCCACCACCATGATCTTCACGCATTTGCTCGGCTCGGCGCCGGGCTGCACTCAGCCCCTTGGGCACTTCGGCTACTCGGCCAGCATGGCTATCGTTCGAGGTACTGAAGAGCTGACTCAAAGCAGTCGTTCGTGGCTGACCGCTCACAGCCTAGACTGGACCTTCACAGCAGAGATGTCGATGACCGCGGATGACCAGTCGTTGTCAAACTGCTGGCCTTGCGAGTACTGGTCTAACTGGTAGCTTTGAATCGGAATGGATTGCGCTTTCAACTGGAATTCGCAGCCAACCGAATAGCGGGCATCAGCCGTAGATGAACTTCATGAGATCAAGCTACTGTGCTGGCGGCCCCAAAATCGCTCGCTAACATCGATGCGCTTCGCGTCGTTCGCTGGGACCAGGTTACGGCGGGTCTTGCACCAGCGGCAGAGAGTTCACGCAGGGCGCAAAATGAAAAAACCGACTCTAGGCCGGTTCACCACCAAGCTGCACAAGCAGCCCCTCCTAGGTATAGGTTTTAGTATAGGTTTTAAGGTGACCTCGCAAATTTGCCTCAGCAGACCCTACTGCATCATGGGCGTGTGCGCGCTGAAGTCCATGACTGGGACAGAGGTGATTGATGAGGCAGGCGTCAGTGAAGAGGCGCCAGCATAACGCGTGAGTTGCGCGTGAGTCACTCACGGGTGACGCCATCCCGACGCCGCCCGCGAGTTGCAAGATCAGAACGGCGCGTCGCCCTTGTCCTGGCGAACCTCGGCAGCCTTGGCTGCAGCCGTGATGCGCGTGCGCTTGGGGGCTGCGGGCTCTGCTGCCTTGGCCGCTTGGGCCGCGTCTTCGGCCGCCTGCAGCGACTGGATCAGCGCATCGTCTTCGGGATCGGATTCGCCCTCGTCTTCACCGCCCTCGGCGCCTTCAGCTTGCGCACCAGCATCGGCGATCACGCGGGTGTACGGCGCCAGGATCTTGACCATCTGGCCATAGATGCGGGGCGTGCCGGCCAGGATCTCGCGCTGGTACAGGAAGTCGGGCTCGCCCGTGAAGTTGCCCACCAGGCCACCAGCCTCGGTGATCATCAGCGAGCCTGCGGCCACGTCCCAGGGGCTCAGGCCGGTTTCAAAGAAGGCATCATAAAAACCGGCAGCCACGTAGCACAGGTCCAGCGCAGCGGCGCCCGGGCGGCGCACGCCAGCGCACTGCACCATCACCTCTTCGAACATCTTCATGTAGCGCTGGAAGTTGTCGCCCTTGCGGAAGGGGAAGCCCGTGCCGATCAGGGATTCGAGCATGCGCGTGCGCTTGGACACGCGGATGCGGCGGTCATTCATGTAGGCGCCCTTGCCCTTGGACGCGTAGAACAGGTCGTTGCGGCAGGGGTCATACACCACGGCCTGCTGCACCTGGCCACGGAAGGCCAGCGCAATGGAGACCGCGTACACGGGGAAGCCGTGGATGAAGTTGGTGGTGCCGTCGAGCGGATCGATGATCCAGACGTAGTCGCTGTGCTTGGCGCCGTGTTCACGCCCCGATTCTTCAGCCAGGATGCCGTGGCCAGGGTAGGCCTCCAGGATTGTGGCGATGATCACGTCTTCTGCTGCCTTGTCCACTTCGGTCACGAAGTCGTTGTGCGACTTGGCGATCACTGTCAGCCGCTCGATGTCGAGCGAGGCCCGGTTGATGATCGCCCCGGCTGCGCGAGCAGCTTTGATGGCGATGTTGAGCATGGGATGCAGGGCTTGAGACATGGGTGGACCTTGGAAACCAGAAAAACCACCACGACAAGGCATGGGCTACACGGTCAGAACGCACGGGCCGCCTTCAACAGCGAAGGGCGGCAACAGCGCGGAACGGTGAACAGCACCAGCCAGACAGCGTCGAGGCAGGGAGATGGGGGCGCAGCGGTGATCAAAGAACGAGCGAGAATCGAGCATTGTATAGAAGCCCATTTGTTTTTGCACCCCCTTTTTCAGCGATTTCGATGAGAATCAAGGGCTTATCGCATGTTTGTGCGATATCTCATGAAGATTTCCCACGCCATGCAAGCCTCATCTCCTCACGCGCCACCCGGGCATTCGGGCCAGCGCGATCCCACACGTTTCATCCTGATCGGCACCAGCCACCCTGGCAATGTGGGCGCCACCGCCCGTGCCATGAAGGTGATGGGCTTTTCCGACCTGGTGCTGGTGCGCCCCCGCTTTGACGATGTGCTGATCCAGGAGGAAACCGTGGCCCTGGCCAGCGGCGCCGCCGACATCCTGGTGCGTGCACGCGTCGTGGACACCCTGGCCGAAGCGCTGGATGGCATCACCTATGCCATCGGCACGGCCATGACGCCACGCGACTTCGGCCCGCCCACCATCACCCCGCGTGAAGGCCTGGCCAAACTGGCAACGAGCACGCCCATGCACCGCGTTGGTTTCGTGTTCGGCAGCGAGCGCTACGGCATGGCCAATGAAGACGTGTACCGCTGCAACGCGGTCATCAGCATCCCCACCAACCCGGATTACGGCTCGCTCAACCTGTCGCAGGCCGTGCAGGTGCTGGCCTACGAATGGCGCCAGGCGCTGGGTGCCTTTGCCGTGCAAGCCCGCACGCCGGATATCGACCTGGCCAGCGGCAGCGCGGTGCAAGGCGCGCTGGCACACTGGGAGAAGGCCTTGATCAAGCTGGGCTTCCTGGACCCGGCCGCGCCCAAAAAGCTCATGCCCCGCCTCAACCAACTGGTCAACCGGGCCGAGTTGCGCCAGGAAGAGATCCACATCCTGCGGGGCATTGCCAAGGCCATCATCGACAAGTCCTGATTCGCGGCGCATGCGCCTGGCACCTTGCCCTTACCACGTTGAGCCCGACACCTCATGTCTGTCCGGTTATTGAACGCCCCGGTAAACTCGACCTCCTGCATCTGAAAACCGCATAAGCACATTCATGCTCTTCGCCCGACTGCGAGAAGACATCGCCTGCATCCTTGAACGCGACCCCGCGGCCCGCACCGCCTGGGAAGTGCTGACCTGTTACCCCGGTCTGCACGCCCTGGCCATGCACCGCCTCGCGCATTGGTGCTGGACGCACGACCTCAAGTGGCTGGGCCGCTGGATCTCGCATTGGGGCCGCTTCTTCACCGGCATCGAGATCCACCCTGGCGCCAAGGTGGGCCGGCGCGTCTTCATCGACCACGGCATGGGCGTGGTCGTGGGCGAAACCGCCGAGATCGGTGACGGCTGCACCATCTACCAGGGCGTGACCCTGGGCGGCACCTCATTGAGCAAGGGCGCCAAGCGACACCCCACGCTGGGCCAGGGCGTCATCATCGGCGCGAACGCGCAGGTGCTGGGCGGCTTCACGGTCGGTGACGGCGCCCGCGTGGGCTCCAATGCCGTGGTGACCAAGCCTGTGCCGCCCGGCGCCACAGCGGTGGGCAACCCCGCTCGCATCATCGTCGCCAAGGCCACTGTGCTGGATGAAAAGCAGGCCGAACGCGAGGCCCTGGCGGCCCGAATGGGCTTTTCTGCTTATGGTGTGACCGAGGGCGATGACCCGCTGTCGCAAGCACTGCGCGGCCTGATCGACCACGCCTCAGGCCACGAGCACCAGATCACCTTGCTGTGGGAAGCCATCGGCAAACTGGCCAAGGAAGCCCAGACCGAAGACGCACGCACCTGCCTGCCCACAGACGCGCAGACCACCGAGCATTTCGACGCCGAAGGACTCAACCGCCTGGTTTGAGTTCACGTTCTGCGCGACACAGTTGTAAGCCCTGACACCATTGCAGGGCCAGGCGTAGCCTGCCGTAGCAATGCTTACAACAAGGCAAAGGGGTAACACTGCCCCTAGCCGCACACTCCTGCCAAACAAGACAAAGCAGGAGTGGACACATGCGGATTCAATCCGTGGACATCGCTCGTGGGTTGTGCATCATCCTGGTTGTATGGGGACATAACGCCCAATTCACCGACACCGTGATCAACCATGCGCTGTGGTCCATCCGCATGCCCATGATGTTCTTTGTGGCTGGGTCCTTCATCAGCCTCAAACAAGGCTTCTGGCAACTGGCGCATCAAAAAGCCGACGCCCTGCTCAAACCCTTTGTGGTGATGGCCCTATTGCAGGCCCCAGCCAGAATGGCGATCGGCGAAACCGACCCGGCCTCGCTGGTGATGGGCATCCTTGCTGGTGGCGGCCACTATCTGCCTTGGATCTATTACCTCTGGTACCTGCCGCACCTCTGGTTGGTCTTCATGAGCGGCCACGTGCTGCTGAGCAAGGGCCGATTCGATAACTGGCATCCCGGCACGAAGATCGTGGCCATCACCCTGGCGCTCTATGTGGGGATATGGATGACCGGCCTGGTACCTGGCGCGCCCTTCAAGCTGGAAGCGATCCCCAAAAACCTGGCGTTCTTCATGCTGGGTCGCATGACACGGTCCATATGGACATCCTGGCGGATGTCGTGGCCACTCGTCGTCGCGACGCTGGGGGCTCTGTTGACAGCGCAGTATCTGCTGCAATCGGGCTCGGTTGACCCATCATCGGCCGAGTACGTCATCTCGTACATGGTCAGCTCACTGGCAGGCATCACCCTGGTGATGGCCGTGGCCAATGGCTTGTCGCGCGTTCCCCTTGCCAGCACCACCCTGAGCCGGTGCGGCCGCGAGAGCCTTTTCATCCTGCTGTTCCACTGGCCTTTGCAGACCTTGGGGCGCCATGCCTGGACATGGGTGCTGCAAGATGCAGATCCCTGGCTGATCGCGACGCTGAGCTGGTTGACCAGCGTGAGCCTGAGCCTCTTGCTGGCAGAGTTGATCCGCTCTAGCTACTGGACAGCGGCCTTGTGGTTGCCCATGCAAGCTGCACGCAAGATCCACAGCCAGACACGGCAGGCCGCAACGCGACGCCCGGCAGCACCACCGCCCACTCAGCCGGCGATGCAAGCCGATTTTGCCGACACCTTGCCAGAGGCCAATGTGCAGGCCATGCGGTAAGCCCTCCAGGCCTGTCGCCCTGAATCAAGCCGTCAGGTAGCCGCCGTCCACATTGAGGCAGGCGCCTGTGGTGTAGCTGGCGGCATCGCTGGCCAGGTACAAGGCGGCACCGGCCATCTCCTTGGGGTCGGACACACGGTTGAGCGGCGTGTGCGCCATCACCACCTTGAGGATGGCGTCATTCGTGGTCAGCGCCGAGGCGAACTTGGTATCTGTCGCCCCCGGCAGGATGGCGTTGACACGCACCTTCATCGGCGCGCACTCCTTGGCGAAGGCATGCGTCATCGAGATCACGGCGGCCTTGGTGATCGAATAGATGCCTTGCGCCATGCCCGGGATCACGCCATTGACCGACGCGATGTTGATGATGGACCCACCACCGTTTTTGGCCATCAACTTCGAGCCCTTGGCGCACATGAAGAAATAGCCGCGGATGTTCACGTCCACGGTCTTCTGGAAAGCGCCCAGATCGGTGTCGCTGATGTGCCCGAAATAGGGATTGGTCGCGGCGTTGTTGACCAGGATGTCGAGGCGGCCAAACTGCTGCTCGATGGCCGCAAAGGTGCTGTCGATCTGGACCATTTCGCCCACATGACAGGCGATGACGGAAGCCTTGCCGCCCGCGTCGCGGATGGATTGCGCCACAGTCTCACAAGGCTCGGCCTTGCGGCTGGAGACGATGACGTGTGCACCGTGGGCAGCCAGCAAGCGCGCGATGGCTTCGCCGATGCCGCGGCTGGCGCCGGTGACGAGGGCAACCTTGCCGCTCAGATCAAAGGTGTTGGGGATGCTCATGTTGAGAGGGGTTCCTGCACTTCACAAAGACGATTGGGCAATGATGCGTTCGCAACGCTGGCCCAGGTAGTTCGCAAACGGCCCGAAGGTGGCGAACACCGGGTTGCGGGCGTTGCCTTCCTTGAAGCGCTTGTAGATCTGCTGGACGATGCCGGCCAGGCGGAACAGGCCATACACCTCGTAGAAATCGAAGTTGGCCACGCTCCAGCCCGTGCGCTGCGCGTAATAGTCAATGACTTCCTTGCGCGTCAGCATGCCCGGCGCATTGGTGGGCTGACGGCGCGAGCCCAGCATGAAGGGATCGTCGTCGGCCTGCACCCAGTAAGCCAGCGAGCTGCCCAGGTCCATCAACGGGTCGCCCATGGTGGCCATTTCCCAGTCCAGCACGCCAATCACCTTCATCGGGTCGGCGATGTCCAGCACCACGTTGTCGAAGCGGAAGTCGTTGTGGATCAGGCAGATCGCCACCTCCTGCTTGGGCTGCTTCTCGGCCAGCCATTGCATCACCGATTCAAAGTCGGACACGTCATCCGTGCGCGCGGCGCGGAATCGCTTGCTCCAGCCTTCGATCTGGCGTGCCACATAGCCCTCGCCCTTGCCCAGGGTGTCCAGGCCGGTGGCCTTGGTATCGAGCATGTGCAGATCGATCAACTTGTCCAGCACGTTCAGGCACAGCTGGCGCGTCTTGGGCGCATCCAGGCCCAGCTCTTCAGGCAAGTTCTGGCGCGGGATCACACCCACCAGGCGCTCCATCACATAGAACGGCGCGCCGATCACCTCCGCGTCCTCGCAGATGGCGTACACATGGGGCACGGCCGGGTACACGGGCTTGAGCATCTGCATGATGCGGGCCTCGCGCACCACGTCGTGGGCCGACTTGGCGATGTGGCCAAACGGCGGGCGACGCAGGATCAGGTCGCGGTTGTCATAGCTCAGCAGATAAGTCAGGTTCGACGCCCCGCCCGGGAACTGCTTGAGCTGCGGCTCGCCTTGCAGCTCCAGGCCGGCTGCGCGCAGGTAGGCACTCACACGGGCCAGGTCCACTTCTTCACCGGCGCGCACCTTGCCTGCGGCGTCGATCAACTTCTCGCTCATCTTGCTTGTCTCCTTGTTGGTCTCTTCAGGGGCTCAGGCCTCGCCACGCGCCGCGCGTTGCCGGGCCAGCTCGAACTTGGCCACCACCTTGCGGTGCACCTCGTCGGGGCCATCGGCCAGGCGCACGGTGCGCACATAGGCCGCCAGCGTGCTCAAAGGCGTGTCCAGCGTGACACCCAGTGCACCGTGCATCTGGATGGCCGCGTCCAGCACCACCTGCGCCATATTAGGTGCAACCACCTTGATCTGCGAAATCTCGCTCATGGCCGCCTTCACGCCCACCGTGTCCATCATCCACGCGGCCTTGAGCGTCAGCAGGCGGGCCTGTTCGATGGCCATGCGCGCGTTGGCGATCACGTCCACATTGCCGCCCAGCTGGTTGAGCGTCTTGCCAAACGCGACGCGCTTGTCACCACGTTCACACATCAGGGCCAATGCGCGCTCGGCGCCACCGATGGCGCGCATGCAGTGGTGGATGCGCCCTGGGCCCAGGCGGCCTTGCGCGATCTCGAAACCGCGGCCCAGGCCGGCAATGATGTTTTCCTTGGGCACGCGCACGTTGTCGAAGGTGACCTCACCGTGGCCGAAGGGCTCGTCGTACACGCCAAAGGCCGGCAGCATGCGCTCGATTTTCACACCCGGGGTGTCCAGCGGCACCAGGATCATGGAGTGGCGCTTGTGGCGCTCGGCCGTCGGGTCTGTCAGGCCCATGAAAATCAGGATCTTGCAGTTGGGGTGGCCGATGCCGGAGCTGAACCACTTGCGGCCATTGACCACCACCTCATCGCCCTCGGGCACGGCCGTGGCTTCCATATTGGTCGCGTCCGACGAAGCCACATCGGGCTCGGTCATGCAAAAGGCCGAGCGAATCTGGCCGGCCAGCAGCGGCGTCAACCAGCGGTCCTGCTGCGCGGGCGAGCCGTACATGTGCAGCACTTCCATGTTGCCGGTGTCCGGCGCATTGCAGTTGAACACCTCGGCGGCCATGGTGTTGTAGCCCATCAACTCGGCCAGGGCCGCGTATTCAGCCACCTTCAAGCCCGCGCCGTGGTGCGGGTCCGGCAGAAACAGGTTCCACAGGCCGGCGGCCTTGGCCTTGGCCTTGAGGTCTTCCATCAGGGCCGGTTGACGCCATTGCCGCCAGTCGGCCGAGCCGCTCATCTGCGCGTGGTACGCCTCTTCAGCCGGGATCACGTGATCACGCATGAAGCTCTTGACGCGCTCGATGTATTCCTTCGCACGGGGTGAGTATCCGAAGTCCATGGGCTGCTCTCTTTCTGACTGTTTCGCTGGTGCGCGCCAGTGTAGAAACCCACCAAGGATGAATCAAATGAATTATGTGAATTCAGATACATTCATGAAATGAATTTGAGCAAGATCGACCTGAACCTGTTCCTGGTGTTCGACGCCATCGTGCAGACCGGCTCGCTCACCGCCGCCGCGCGTGAACTGCACCTGAGCCAACCAGCGGTGAGCCACGCCCTGGCCCGCCTGCGTGAGGCCCTGGGTGACCCCTTGTTCATCCGGCAAGGCCGGCGCATGCTGCCCACACCCTATGCGCAAGGCCTGACGATGTCGGTGAGGCAGGCTTTGAGCACCTTGCAAACCGGCATCAAGGGCGCGCAACAAGGCTTTGAACCAAACCGATCGGACCGCGTCTTCACCATCGGCATGCGCGACATCCTGGAGTCACTCACCCTGCCCGGCTTGATGGCGCACATCCGGCTGCATGCACCGGGCATCAGCGTCAACAGCATCCAGGTAGAGCGGCACGATATTGCCGACGCGCTGCGACAAGGGCGTGTGGATGCGGCGGTCGACATCGCCCTGCCCGTTTCGGCCGAGGTCAACCACACCCGGTTGGTGCTGGACAAGCTGGTGGTGGTGGCGCGGGCCGATCACCCCATCATCGGCAAAGGCCCTTTGCGCCTGGACACCTACCTGGACGCCTCGCACGTGCTCGTGTCTGCCCGTCGCCAGGGCCTGGGGCTGGAGGATTACGAACTGAGCCGTCAGGGCTTGAGGCGGCAGATCGGCCTGCGTTGCCGCCACTACTTCGCCGGCTGCCGCGTGGTCAGCCAGACGGACATGCTGCTGACCATGCCCGAGCAGTACGCCCGGGTGGCCAACCAGCATTTCGACAACGCCCTGCACAGCTTCCCGCTGTCAGCGGCGCAACTGGACGCCCACCTGTACTGGAACGCCTCGCTGGACGACGACCCGACCAACCTGTGGTTCCGTCAGCGGGTCATCGAGGCAGTCAAGCTGGAATTGGCCGCCGTGCGGACTTCGGCCTGAAAGCTTCACACACTGCGGCGTTGGTCTCGATGTAAGGCCCGCCGATCAGGTCGATGCAATACGGCACCGCCGCAAAAATGCCCGGTACGATGGACTTGCCTTCTTCGTCACGCAGGCCTTCGAGTGTTTCTGCAATGGACTTGGGCTGCCCCGGCAAGTTCAGGATCAGGGCCTGCTTGCGGATCACCGCCGTCTGGCGCGACAGGATGGCCGTGGGCACAAAGCGCAAGCTGATCTGGCGCATCTGCTCGCCAAAGCCCGGCATTTCCTTGTCGGCCACGTCCAGCGTGGCTTCGGGGGTCACGTCGCGCAGCGCAGGGCCCGTGCCGCCCGTGGTCAGCACCAGGTGGCAGCCTTCCTCGTCCACCAGCTCGCGCAAGGTCCGGGCGATCAGCTCGCGCTCATCGGCGATCAGGCGCGGCACCCAGGTCACCGGGTTGCGCACCGCCCTGCCCAGCCAGTCCTGCAAGGCAGGCAGACCCTTGTCTTCGTAGACACCGGTGCTGGCGCGGTCGCTGATGGACACCACGCCGATGCGGACGGCTTCGAACGCGTTGTTCGGCTGGCCCATGTCAGTCTTCCATGTCGTCGTCATCGTCGGTGTGGGTGCGCGTGACCGGTACGGCCGCCTGGGTCTCCATCACCTGCTTGATGTACTGGAATATCTCGCGGTAGGCACGGCCGCTGCGCTTTTCCGGCTCCAGGGCGGCGTCCTTGCGGGCATTGCGGATCAGGGTGCGCAACTGCTGCAGATCGGTACCTGGATAGGTGTCGACCCAGCGATTCAAGGCGTCCTTGTCGTTCTCAGCCAACAGTTCGGCACGCCAACGCTCGGCCTGGTGCAAAGCCAGGGCGTTGCGGGCATGGCCCAACTGGAAGGCGGCAACGGCCTCACGCAGGGGTTCTGCATCCACGCCGCGCATGACTTTGCCGATGAACTGCAGTTGACGGCGCTTGCCTTCGAAAGATTTGGTTTTCTTCCAGGCGTCCAGCGCATCGCGCAGCCGCTCGGGCATGTCGAGGTCTTTCAGACGGCTGTCGGGCAGTTCCAGCAACTGTTTGCCCAGCGCCTGCAGATCAGCGCTTTCGCGCTTGAGCATGCTCTTGCTGGGCTTGGTGTAGCCGTACTCGGCACCGTGTGGCGCGTCGCCTTCAGGGTCAAACCCCGAGTCTTGATCAATATGGTTCGGATTCATGTCCTCGCTATGATACGGGGGCACTCTCACTGCATCCACAAAATGGCCGCCAAAACACCCAAGCTCGCTCCCAAATCCACCGCAGGCAAATCGTCATCTGAAAAAGACACCGGCTTTGCCTACACCCGCGAGCAATTCCAGCAGCTGATCGAAGACACCCTGGCCATCGCCAAAAAACTGGGCGCCACCGATTCAGCAGCCGAAGTGTCCGAAGGCGCCGGCCTGTCGGTCTCCGTGCGCA
Organism: Aquabacterium sp.; assembly: GCF_016195855.1. Taxonomy (GTDB): domain Bacteria; phylum Pseudomonadota; class Gammaproteobacteria; order Burkholderiales; family Burkholderiaceae_C; genus Aquabacterium. The sequence continues at coordinate 201,600 of NZ_JACPYU010000016.1, read as the reverse complement.
AAGGCAAGCTCGAAAACGTCGAGCGCAACCGCGACAAGAGCATCGGCGTGTCCGTCTACGTGGGCCAGCGCCGTGGCAACGCCAGCACGTCCGACTTCTCGCCCCAGGCGCTGGAGCAGACTGTGCGCGCCGCTTACGACATCGCCCGCTACACGGCGGAAGACCCCGCTGCCGGCCTGCCCGATGCGGAAGACCTGGCCCTGGGCCGCGCCGCCAAACGCGATCTGGACCTCTTCCACCCCTGGGCCATCGACGCCGAAGCCGCCGCCGAGTTGGCGCGCCGCTGCGAAGACGCCGCCCTGGTCGTCGACCCGCGCATCACCAACTCTGAAGGTGGCGGCGTGTCGGCGCAGCAATCCCATTTCTGGGCCGGCAACAGCCGAGGCTTTCGTGGCGGTTATGCCAGCTCGCGCCACTCGCTGTCGGTCTCGCCCATCGCCGGCCGCGGCAACGACATGCAGCGCGACTTCTGGTACACGTCCGAGCGCGATGCCCGCGACATGGCGCGCCCCGAAGCCGTGGGCCGCTATGCCGCCGAGCGCGCGCTGGCGCGCCTGAAGTCACGCAAGATCGCCACCTGCGAAGTGCCTGTGCTGTTCGAGAACACCCTGGCTGCAGGCTTGCTGGGGGCCTACGTGCAAGCCACCAGTGGTGGCAGCCTGTACCGCAAGGCCACCTTCCTGGTCGACAGCCTGGGCAAGCCCGTCTTCCCCAAGCACATCAGCATCACCGAAGACCCGCACATCCTCAAGGCCAAGGGCAGCGCCCCGTTTGACGACGAAGGCGTGCTCACGCGCAAGCGCAATGTGGTCAAGAACGGTGTGGTGCAGGGCTACTTCCTCTCCAGCTACTCGGCACGCAAGCTGGGCATGCGCACGACCGGCCACGCCGGTGGCTCGCAAAACCTCGTGCTGCACAGCCGCCTGACCGACCCGAAGGACAACCTCAAGGCCATGCTCAAGAAGCTGGGCACCGGCCTGTTCGTGACCGAGCTGATGGGCCAGGGCGTGAACTACGTGACGGGCGACTACTCACGCGGCGCGGCCGGCTACTGGGTTGAAAAAGGCGTCATCCAGTACCCCGTGCACGAGATCACCATCGCCGGCCACCTGGGCGAGATGTTCAAGCAGATCGTGGCCGTGGGCGCCGATGCCTACACCTATGGCAGCAAAACCATCGGCTCGGTGCTGATCGAGAAGATGAAAATCGCCGGGCACTGAGCCTTTCACCCAGCCTCGCACGTTGGGGGGACACCACGTTCGCCCCGCTTCTCCCCCCCTAAGACGGCCGCAACCGGGTAAGCCCTGCGTTGGCGGCCGTTTTCACGTGGTCCTGCACTCCTAGAATCCTGCCGTCCACCCCAGCAGACGCTCAGGAGCCTTACATGCAACGTCGTTCCTTCATCAACCACGCAGGCCTGGCCGGTGTACTGGCTGCCGGTGCAGCCCCGGCCATCGTCCACGCGCAAACCACCATCCGCTGGCGCCTGGCCTCCAGCTTCCCCAAGTCCCTGGACACCATCTTTGGCGCGGCAGACGTCTTCGCCAAGAAGATCGGCGAGATGTCGGGCGGCAAGTTCCAGATCTCCGTGCACGCGGGTGGCGAGTTGATGCCGGCCTTTGGCGTGGTCGACGGCGTGCAGAACGGCACGGTCGAAATGGCCCACACAGCGCCCTACTACTTCGTGGGCAAGGACGAAACCTTCGCCATTGGCTGCGCCATCCCCTTCGGCCTGAATTCTCGTCAGATGACGGCCTGGATGTACGAAGGCAACGGCCTCAAGCTGATGCGCGAGTTCTACGCCAAGTACAACATCATCAGCTTCCCCGGTGGCAACACCGGCGCCCAGATGGGCGGCTGGTTCCGCAAGCCCATCAAGTCGATTGACGACATGAAGGGCCTGAAGATGCGCATTGGCGGCTTTGCCGGCAAGGTCATCGAGCGCCTGGGTGCCGTGCCCCAGAACATCCCTGGCGGCGAGATCTACCAGGCACTGGAAAAAGGCACCATCGATGCCGCCGAATGGGTTGGCCCCTACGACGACCAGAAGCTGGGCTTCCATAAAGTCGCGCCCTACTACCACTTCCCCGGCTGGTGGGAAGGCGGCCCGCAGCTGGACTTCTTCATCAACCAGAAGGCCTACGACGGCCTGAGCGCCGAGTACAAAGCCATGGTTGAAACGGCCGCCTCCCAGGCGCACATCGAGATGCAGGCGCGCTATGATGCCCGCAACCCGCTGGCGCTCAAGCAACTGGTGGCCGCCAAGACCCAGCTGGTGCAATTCCCCAAGGCCGTCATGGACGCCTCGTTCAAGGCCTCGATGGACATCTACAGCGAGCTGAGCGAGAAGAACCCCAACTGGCGCAAGGTTTACGCCGATTACGCCAAGTTCCGCGGCGACCAGAACCTGTGGTTCCGCTTCACCGAGGCCACGTTTGACCGCTACATGCAAGCTGCCAAGCTGTGATCCGCGGGTAATCCATCACCAAAAAAGGGCCTGCGGGCCCTTTTTATATGGGGCTTGTCCTTAGACAATGGTTGCAGGCACGGCGCATGCTCAAGTAGGGCATTGAACCGGTCGATTTACCCGGGGTAGCCTATCCCCGCGTCAGGACAGCCTCCATGAGTTTTGCCCCTCTCTCCACTCGCCACAGCCCGGATCACCGGCGGCACCACGGCATCCTGCCCCTGCGGGCACTGCATGCACATCACGACTGGGGTGAGCACGCCCTGCAACGCACCTGGCGCACCGTCAGCGTGATCTGCCTGGTGTTGAGTTTTGGCAATGCCTTCGTGGCGCGCCTGCCCGCCGTGCTGTTCATGCTGGCCAGCATCTGGGCGCATTTCAAGAGCAACCCGACGCTGGGCGCCCGGCTGGCGGCTCATCCGCTCATCGGTGCGCCCTGGCGCTGGTGGATGCACCGAGGCCGCCACCACCTGCCCGCGCAGGCACCCGACACCACGCCCCAGATGTGAAAAAGGCCTCCGCACCGGGAGGCCTTTTCATTGCAGGCTGCGATGGGCCACTGGATGGCTAACCGACCGACAGCGGCAGCATGATCAATGCGTGCTGACCGCACCCACGGCGTCCTTGACGGCCTTGGTCGGGTCCTCGTCAGCAGGGACTTCCGGCATGGGCACCGCCTGCGTCGCATCGGAGGCGGCAGCGCCATCCACCGCGCTGGCGGCAGACGCAGCGTCATCAGGCGCGGCCGTGTCTTCGATCTTCATCTCGATCTTGACGTCATCCACATTGACCTTCTGCTCCTTGTCGAGCCAGTAGGTGACCGACTCGGGCCAGAAAATCACCACGGCAACCAGGGCCAATTGCATCAACACCCAGGGAATGGCACCCAGGTAGATGTCCTTGGACAGGATGGGCCGGGGGATCGCGCCGTTCTTGAAGATCTGGTCTGCAATGCCGCGCAGGTAGAACAACGCAAAGCCGAACGGCGGGTGCATGAAGCTGGTCTGCATGTTCACGCACAACAGCACGCCGAACCACACCAGGTTGATGCCCAGCTTGTCGGCCACCGGTGCCAGCAGCGGCACGATGATGAAGGCGATCTCGAAGAAGTCCAGGAAGAAGGCCAGGAAGAAGACAAAGATGTTGACCACGATGAGGAAGCCCACCGGGCCGCCTGGCAGGCTGGTGAGCATGTGCTCGATCCACTTGCTGCCGTCCACGCCCTGGAACACCAGCGAGAAGACGCTGGAGCCCAGGAGGATGAAGATCACCATGGACGTGACACGCATGGTCGAATCCATGGCCTGCCAGATCAGCGACGGGGTCAGGCGCTTGTGCAGCGCGGCCAACACCATCGCACCGATCGCCCCCAGCGCGCCCGCCTCGGTTGGCGTGGCCAGCCCCATGAACAGGGTGCCCAGCACCAGGAAGATCAGCACGATCGAGGGCAGCATGCCCCACATCACGCGCCGGATCAGGGCCCAGCCGCGCGCCGTGCGCGCTTCTTCAGGCAGAGGCGGCACCCATTGCGGCTTGAGGATCGCCACGCCCAGGGTATAGAGCAGGAAGATGCCCGTTTGCATGATGGACGGGCCGATGGCACCGCGGTACATGTCGCCCACGGAGCGGCCCAGCTGGTCTGCCAGCACCACCAGCACCAGTGACGGCGGGATGAGTTGCGTGATCGTGCCGGACGCGGCGATCACGCCGGTGGCATAGCGCATGTTGTAGCCGTTGCGCATCATCACCGGCAGCGAGATGACGCCCATGGCGATCACGCTGGCCGCCACCGTACCGGTGATGGCACCCAGGATGGCGCCCACGATGATCACGGCAAAGCCCAGCCCACCAGGCTTGCTGCCAAACAGCTGCCCTGTGCCCTCCAGCAGGTCTTCCGCCAGGCCACAGCGCTCCAGGATGGCGCCCATGAAGGTGAAGAAGGGGATCGACAGCAGCAACTCGTTGGACACGATGCCAAACAAGCGCAAGGGCAGATTGGCCATGAAGGCTTCGGGGAAGAAGCCTTGCGATACCGCGAAGTAGCCAAAAGCCAGACCCAGGCCACCCAGCGTGAACGCCACAGGGAAGCCGATCAGCATGACCACGATCAAGGAGCCGAACATGATCGGCGCCAGATGTTGCATCTCGATCATTGCAGCGGCCTCTCGTAATGCAGATCGAGGTTGGACGTGCCGCGCAGGAATCCGATGCGTTTGAACAGTTCTGCCAGCCCTTGAAGGCCGACCAGCGCAAAGCCCAACGGGATCGCCAGCTTGATGGGCCAGCGGATCAGGCCACCGGCACTGGGCGAGGTCTCGTGCTCGGCATACGCTTCCACCACAAAAGGCCAGGCCAGGTGCACGACGATGGCGCACATGGGCAGCAGGACCAGCGCGATGCCCAGCAGGTCAACCCAGGCCTTGGTGCGGGGCTTGAGCCCACCGTAGATCACGTCCACGCGCACGTGCTCGTTGAGCCGAAGCAGCATGGGCGCGCCGGCAAACACCGCCATGCCAAAGAGGTACCACTGCACCTCCAGCCAGGCGTTGGAGCCGATGTTGAAGGCATAACGCAGCGACGCGTTGCCAGCGCTGATCAGGCAGGCGGCCAGCAAGGCCCAGGATGCGAGCACGCCACACCAGCGCGACACCGCATCCATCAAGCGGATGTAGCTTTGCATCGAGGCGCGCCCTTATTCGTCGAGGGCCACAGCCTGCATGTACAGCCTGGTCGAGCGCGCGCCGCTGCGGCAGAACATCAGCAGCGGGCGGGGCAGGCTCTTGAGCAAGGCCGCGCACTGGGCGATTTCTTCGGGAGACTGGTAACCCCCCTGCACCGGCAAGTGGGCATAGGCCAGGCCTGCGGCCTTGGCGGCAGCCTCAATGGCAGCGCTGGTAGGTTGATCAGGGCCACCTTCCATGTCGGGGCGGTTGTTCATCACGGCCTTGAACCCGGCTTCAGCTGCCGAAGCCATGGCTTCGGGCGTCAGTTGGGGTGCGGCGTAAACATCTTCAGCAATGGGCTGCAGCGACACGGAATTGCTCATGGTGGACCCTGTTTGATGGATGAGGAAGTATCACGCAAACGTCGTGATGGGCTGGAATCAGCCGGCCAGCGCCGCCTTCACGGCAGCCGACACCAGGCCCATGTCAGCCTGTCCTGCCAGACGCTGCTTGACCGCGCCCATGACCTTGCCCATGTCGCCAGGGCCGGAGGCGCCCATCTCGACCACGATGGCCTTGACGGCCGCCGTGACCTCATCGGCGCTCAGGCGCTTGGGCAGGTAGGCTTCCAGCACCACGATCTCGGACTTTTCCTTGTCGGCCAGATCCTGACGGCCCCCGGCTTCGTACTGCTGGGCCGCGTCCTTGCGCTGCTTGATCAGCTTGTCGACGATGGCCACGACCATGGTGTCGTCCAGCTCCACACGCTCATCGACTTCCTTTTGCTTCATGGCAGCCAGCAGCATGCGGATGGTGCCCAGGCGCTCGGCATCCTTGGCGCGCATGGCGTTCTTCATGTCTTCGGTGATGCGTTCTTTGAGGCTCATGGTGATCAGCTCGGTCAAAAAGTGTCAGGAAGAAAAAAGCAAAAGCCCGCATGGGCGTCCCCGCGCGGGCTTTGGTGCCGACCCGGCTACAGCGCGATCAGCGCATGGTGCGGGTGAGACAGCAAGAAGCGAATCAGTACAGCTTCTTGGGCAGCTGCATGCTGCGCACGCGCTTGTAGTGGCGCTTGACGGCCGCAGCCTTCTTGCGCTTGCGCTCAGCGGTGGGCTTTTCGTAGAACTCGCGGGCGCGCAGTTCGGTCAGCAAGCCCAGCTTTTCAATGGTGCGCTTGAAGCGGCGCAGGGCCACGTCGAACGGCTCGTTTTCCTTGACACGGATGGTCGTCATTACAGATTCGCTTTCAGATTGAATGCATTCACAGGGCTGCCACATGGCCACCGGTTGATTGCTTCAAGTTTGCTGCACAAAACCCAATGGGTTTGCTCGTAGCCACCAGGGTCTGGGCCCGCTCCCGTGTTCCACGTCCGGAATTCGCGGACGAAAACGGGTTGACCGGTCTCGGTGTGCACGGCGCTGCTCAAAACGCTCGCTGGCTGAAACCCAAAAGTTTCACCACCGGTGGACTTCTTTGCAAACACGCAACGAAGCCCCACCAACAAAGCCTGAGATTCTACCCCGATTTTGATCAATATTCCAGTGCGCTGGCTATTTCGCGCTGGAAATCCACCCGGATTGGTTTCAATGGCGCCCGTCAGAGCGGGAATTGACGCCGTCAGGCAGCCCAATCCAGCGGGCCCAGGCGCTCAATGCCCTGGCTTTGGGCCAGGGCCAGGCGTGAGGCGGCGTCGGGCAAAGCCTGGCCCACCGCGGCATCCACGTCACTCGGGGCACCCAGACTACTCATGACCTCTGCCAAAGGCGCCAGCACGAAGGCGCGCGCCATCATGCGCGGATGCGGCAGGGTCAGCTCGGCGCTGTGGCAGCGGTAGCCGCCGTAGCTGAGCAGGTCCAGATCCAGCGTGCGGGGTGCATTCTGGTAAGGGCGCTCGCGATCGTGGGCCAGCTCGAGCGCCTGCAAGGCATGCAGCAATTCGCGCGGGCCCAAGGCGGACTGCAGCGCGGCCACGGCATTGAGGTAATCCGGCCCCGATGATTCGACCGGGCGTGTGCTGTACAGCGAAGACACCGCCTCGACACGGGTGCCAGGGAGGCCATGCAGCCCCGCCAGCGCAGCGCGAAAACGCGCCTGCACATCGCCCAGATTGCCGCCCAGGCCGATGAAGGCTCGGTGCCTGGGCACCGCCGACAAGGCCTCGGGCAGGCTGGGGCTCATGGTCAATCCGCATCCCCGCCGGCATCGCCACCGGCAGAGACAGGTGCACCACCGCCCTCACCCGCTGGCTTGCGGCGGCGACGACGGCGCTTTTTGGCAGGCGCATCACCGGCACCGGCACCTGCAGATTCGGTGTCACCCGAGGCCACGCGGGCCTGGCGCTTGGCCAGATCCTGCTGGCGGGCCACGTCCATGAGGTCGCGGCGCTCGTTGTGGTCAGCCAGCGAGAAGTCTTCCCACCACTTGGCCAACTCGGGGTCGGCCTCGTTGGCTGCAGCGCGCAAGCGCAGGAAGTCAAAGCCGGCACGGAAGCGCGGTTGCTCAACCAGCGTCAACGGGCCATTGCCGGAGCGGCGGTCGAAACGCGGCTGCATGGTCCAGATCTCGCGCATGTCGGCGGCCAGCTTGCCTCGGCCGGAGATGTCGCCAATGCGGGCATCGAACACGGCATCCGTAGCAGATTGCAGCGCCGGGAACGGCGGCTCGCCCTGGGCCTGGTTGCGCTTCCAGTGCTCCAGCACGTCATGCCACAGCAGGCAGGCCAGCAGGAAGCTGGGCGCCACGGGCTTGCCTTCAGACACACGGCGATCGGTGTCGGCCAGGGCCAGTTGCACGAACTGGTCACGCCCGGGGTGGCGACGGGCTTCGTCAAACACCGCATCCAGGATCGGGAACACGCCGCGGTCCAGGCCCTGCTTGCGCAACTGGTCCAGCGAGGCTTGCGCGTGGCCGGTCTGCAGCAGCTTGATCATTTCATCGAACAAACGCGACTGCGGCACATTGGCCAGCAGTTCGGCCATGTTTTGCAGGGGTTCGCGCGTCTTGGGCTCGATGTCAAAGCCCAGCTTGGCCGCGAAACGCACCACGCGGATGATGCGCACCGGGTCTTCGCGGTAGCGGGTTTCCGGGTCGCCGATCATGCGCAGGACACGCTTTTTGGCGTCCTTGATGCCGCCGTGGTAGTCCACGACCACGCCGGTGTGCGGGTCGTAGTACATGGCGTTGACGGTGAAGTCGCGGCGGGCGGCGTCCTGGTCCTGAGGGCCCCAGACGTTGTCGCGCAGCACACGGCCGCTGGCGTCCACGACGTGGGTCTTGTCGGCCAGGTCCTTGCGGGAGGTCTTTTCGTTGCCGGCCACCTGCTCGGCGGCATTGGCATCCAGGTAGGCGCGGAAGGTCGAGACCTCGATCACCTCGTGTTCACGACCACGGCCGTACACCACATGGACGATGCGAAAGCGCCGGCCGATGATGAAGGCGCGGCGGAACAGGCCTTTGACCTGCTCTGGCGTGGCGTTGGTGGCCACGTCGAAGTCCTTGGGGCGGTGTCCCAGGATCAGGTCGCGAACCGCACCACCCACGATGTAGGCCTCGTAGCCGGCCTCCTGCAGGGTTTCAACCACCTTGCGGGCGCGGTCGTCCACCAGTGACACGTCGATGCCGTGTTCGCTGGCGGGCACGTCCACCCGCTTGCCGGTCGGGATGCGCGGCGTCTTGGCCGAACGCCCGCCTGCGGTGCTCGTGCGCTTTTTGGCCGGGGTCTTGCCCAGGATCTTGTCTATCAGGCTTTTGATCATGCAAACAGTCGAAGAATGCGCCAGCCACGCTCTTGGGCTACGGCTTCCAGCGCAGGGCTGGGGTTGGTGGCCACCGGGTCGTTGGCGCGTTCCAGCAGGGGCAGGTCGTTGGGAGAGTCGCTGTAGAAGCTGATGCGATCGAAATCGCTCAACTGCCGACCTTGATCGGCCAGCCATTGTTCCACACGTGTGATTTTGCCCTCTCGGAAGGACGGCACGCCATCGATGTCGCCCGTGACACGACCCTGCCCATCCCTGGCCAGTCTGACGGCGAGCAAGTCGGGCACATTGAACGCATCGGCGATGGGCCGGGTGACGAACTCGTTGGTGGCCGTGACGATGGCCATCAGGTCGCCCTGGGCGCGGTGCTGCTCCACCAGCTCGATGGCCTGGGGTTGCATGGCCGGGAAGATCACGTCGTCCATGAAGGCCTGTTGCAGCGCCTGCTGGCCCGCAGGATCGAGCTGGCGCCAGATGCTGGTGGTGAACTGGATGTACTCGCCCAGCACCAGGGTGCCGTTGCAGTACTGCTGGTAGAAGCCGTCGTTGCGCTGGCGGTACTCGACCGCGTCGGCCAGGCCCTGGCGGATCAGGAATTCACCGAACTCGTGATCGGAGTCCAGCGGCAGCAAGGTGTGGTCCAGATCAAACAGACAAAGGTTCATGCGGTCTCCAGGGCCAGCATTTGTTTCAACAAGGGCACGGTGACCTCGCGGTGTTCGGCCAGGGCAAAGCGGTCCAGCCGGTCAAGCAAGCCCATCAGGAAGCCCAGGTCACGGCTGTAGCGGGTCAGCAGGTAGCTCACCACACCCTCGCCCAGCGCAATGCCCCGGCGGGCGGCCTCGTGCTGCAGGGCGGCGCGCAAACCGGCTTCGTCCAGCGGGGTCAGCGCGAAGGTCAGCCCCCAGCCCAGGCGGGTACGCAGGTCATCGCGCACGGGCAAGTCCACCGCCGGCATGGCGCCGGCAGCCAGGATGAACAGGGGGCCGGCGCCCCGCTCGTCGAGTTGCCCGCTGGCTTGCGCCGCCAGCGAACTGGCCGATTCGATGAACAGCGTGAAGGCCAGATGCTGGTGGTCTTCCCCCAGGCTGTCGCACTCGTCGATCACGGCCAGGGTGGGCATCATCGGGTCTTCTGCATCCCACATCTGGCAGGTCTGGGCGTTGAGCCAGATCGCGCCAAAGCCCATGGACAAGGCGCGCTCGACCATGGCGCGCAAGAGATGCGTCTTGCCCGCGCCCGCCGCACCCCAGATGTAGGCCGGCGACAGCGTGCCCTCGACATGCGGCCAGGTACGCAGCCAGTTCAGCAGCGGCTCGTTCCCGCCGACGATGAAATCATCCAGCCCCTGCATCACGGCGGGGCCCAGATCCAGCGGGATCTGGCGCATGGGAGCGGCACGTTGTTCCGGGCGTTCGACCACGGCTTCCAGAGTCGTCACATCACCACCTACTGCGCCTGGAAAAACCGGCTGGCCTGGTAGGCCTGCAACAGCCGCCGTCCCAGCAAGGTCAGGAAAGCCGCCATGGGCAAGGCGATGACCACCCCCCAAAAGCCCATCCACTTGCCAAAGAGCATCAGCGCGAGGATCACGCCCAAGGGGTGCAGCCCGATGCGCTCACCGACCAGGCGGGGCGTGAGGAAGAAGCTTTCGATGACCTGGCCAAAACCGTACACAACGGCCACCGCCAGCAAAGGCGAGGTGGCCTGCGGCGTGGCCACGCCGAATTGCAGCAAGCCAGCCAGGATGGCCAGCACCAGCCCCACGCCATACCCCAGATACGGTATGCAGATGGCCAGCCCGGTGAACACGCCGATGGGCAAGGCCAGATTGAAGCCAAACAGGCTCAAGCCCACGCTGTAGTAAACAGCCAGGATCAGCATGACCAGCGCCTGGCCACGCAGGTACTGGCCCAGGAGGTCATCACACTCGGCCATGACGTCATGTGCCAGAGGGCGCCATCTGGCGGGCAGCAGGGATCGGAAGTGGCCCGTCAGGGGCTGCCAGTCCAGCAACCAGTAAAAGGCCAGCATGGGCAACAGCACAACCAACCCGACCAGGGTCATGATGCTGCTGCCACCAATCAGCAGTGAAGTCCACACCGTGCCGCCCCATTGGGCCGCGTGACTTTGAAGCAGCTTGACCAACTCGCCCTTGAGCGCGTCCACCGTGGTGGGCAGCTTGACACCCCACTGCGACAACCAGGGCGTCAACTTGCCCCAGATGGCGGACAGCAGATCGGGCAGCTGATCACGCAAGGCCGGCACCAGTTGCGACACGATGGGCACCAGCAGCACCAGCAAGGTCGCCACAATCAATGCCAGCAACAGCAAACAGGCCGATACGGCCAGTGACCTGGGCCAGCGCCAGGCCACCAGCTTGTCAACAGCAGGATGCAGCGCGTACGCCAGCACCAGGCTGATCACGAAAGGAGCCAGCACGGCAGCATGCCACCACAGCACGCCAACAAGGGCGACGGCGGCCAGCAGGCTCCAGATGGGTTTGAGGGGGTGATCGATCGCTTGGGTCATGAACGGGGGGATTTTATCGACCTCCCCGTCTCCTGGACGTCACAAAGCCGATCAATTCTTGCGGCCGTATACCGACACGCGCGCTGACTCCAGCGCTTGCTCGAGTTTGACCTGATCGCGCTGGTTTTCGGGCTTGGCCTGGAAATCGGCCAGGATGGCGGCCTCGCGGCGCTTGTATTCCTTTTGAAGCGAGGCCTCCCGAGCCTGTTGCTCGGCCTCCGGCTGAGGTGCCGCGCCATTCAGCGCCGCCTGAGCCTGCTCCAGCTTCTGCTTGCGTATGTCCTCGTTGGGCTCCAGGTCTGCCCACAGGGCAGACTCCAGCATCAGGGCCTCGCCCATGGTCAACTCGGCCTGCTTGAGGCGATCCGGGATCTGCTCCAGCAAGCGCCGCGCGAGCTGATGCCGGGTGGTCACGTCCGGGCTGTCCTGCAGGCTCTGCCATTGCTCGAAGCCCTTTTGAAAGCGCAGGTACTTGACGACACGCTCCAGCTCGCTGCGCGGGTTGGCCGTCTTGGACATGGCTTCTTTCAGCGCGGCCCAGTCTTCGGGGGTGAAATCAGAGGGGCGGCCGTCTTCCATCACCTTGGGCGTGACCAGCAATGCAGAATCGATCTTCGGGGCCGTTTTAGCCGCATCCGTCGTGGCTGCGGATGCCCCCTTGCTGGTGACGACAGGCTCATCGAGTTGCGCCGGCGCATGCGTCTGCCACCACCATGCGGCCACACCCACGCCACCGCCCAGCGCCATGGCCAGAACCCATGTGCGCTGCCAGAGCTTGGGGTTTTCGTATGAGATCATGGACACATTACCTGCCAGCAATTAACGGGACGCAAACAAGATCCCGGGATTGTCCGCACAGGATAGCGCGCCTCAGCATGGGACAAACCCCGGCGAGCCGGACACCGTACCGAAGCCACTACACTTGCGCCCTGTCACGGACACGCCCGTTTACAAAGTACACGCTTTTCTCGCATGAACCTCTCCAGCCTGGACCCCAAACTGCTTGCCGTCATCGGCGCTGCTGTCGCTTACCTGATCGGCTCCCTGTCGTTTGCCGTGATCGTCAGCCGCGTGTTCGGCCTGGCCGATCCGCGCAGCTATGGCTCGGGCAACCCGGGCGCGACCAATGTGCTGCGCTCGGGCAACAAGGCCGCGGCCATCCTGACCCTGTTGTTCGACGCGCTCAAGGGCTACATCCCGGTAGCGATGGCGCAGCACCTGGGGCTGGACACCGTCGCCGTCACGGCCGTGGGCCTGGGTGCTTTCCTTGGCCACCTGTGGCCGGTGTTCTTCAAGTTTGAAGGCGGCAAGGGTGTGGCCACGGCGGCCGGCGTGCTGCTGGGCTTTGCCCCTGCCCTGGGTGGCCTGGTGCTGCTGGTGTGGCTGGCCATGGCCGTCGTGTTCCGCTACTCCTCGCTGGCCGCGCTGACGGCCTCGATCGCCGCCCCCCTCATCCAGTTCCAGGGTTGGGGTTTCAGCGCCATGACGATCGGCGTGGCCGTGATGAGCGCCCTGCTGATCTGGCGCCACGAAGCCAATATCCGCAAGCTGCTGGCCGGGCAGGAAAGCAAGCTGGGGCAAAAAGCCGCACCGCCCACCGGGCAGTGAGCCCGTTCACACGCGCTCCTGATCCCATATGAGAACCCACCCCCGCAACAGACGCGGCTCACTCGCCAGCCTGGCGCTGGTCGTGCTGCTGGTTGTGGGCGTCACGCAAGGCTTGTCGTGGTGGCGTGACAAGCAGGCGGTCGATCAGATCAAGGCGCACCTCCCCGGGCAGCGCATCACGATGTACAGCACAGTGAGTTGTTTTTACTGCGCCAAAGCCCGGGCCTGGCTCAAACAGCATGACATCCCCTGGGACGAGTGCGATGTCGAGCAGGATGGCAGTTGCCGCGCCACCTTCGATGCGCATGGCGCGCCGGGCACACCATTGGTACGCGTTGGCACGCGCTGGCACCTGGGCTTTGACCCGGTCTGGCTTGCGCAAGCCCTCAAGACATCGGATCAAGCTGCCGCACAGGCTCAGCCCAATCCCAACGCAGCCACATCGCCGCGCCCCTGACGGATCACCTCGGCGCCACCCTGGCTGAGGTCGATCACGGTGGTGGGCTCCTGATGGCAGGCCCCGGCATCCACCACACCCTGAATGAGCTTTTGCAGCGCATCGCGGATTTCACCTGCGTCGTTGAGTGCTTCGGTCTGGCCAGGCAGGATCAATGTGGTCGCAATCAAAGGCTGGCCCATCAACTCCAGCACCGCCTGTGTGACCTTGTGATCAGGCACACGCAAGCCAATGGTGCGGCGCGATGGGTGCGACACGCGACGGGGCACCTCTTTGGTGGCTTCGAGGATGAAGGTGTAGGGGCCCGGCGTGCCCAGCTTCAAAAGCCGATACTGGCTGTTGTCCACACGGGCGTAATTGGCCAGCTCGGACAGGTCCCGGCACAGCAGGCTCAGATGCTGCCGCTCGTCAATCCCGCGAACACGGCGCAACTGGTCTACCGCCGACTTGTCGTCCAGATGGCAGACCAGCGCGTAGCTGGAGTCGGTGGGCAAGGCCACCAAGCCGCCACGCTGCAGGATGTCCACCGCCTGCTTGAGCAAGCGGGGCTGGGGGTGCTCAGGATGGACTTCGAAGTATTGGGCCATAGCCCTCTAGCCTAAGGCCTGCAAGGGCCTGCCTGAATGAACCTTGCCGGCGTTTTCTTCAAGGATGCAACACCCGGGGCGCCAGCGCTTCCCAGACGGGGGTGACCCTGCCCGGCAGATTGGGCAAGGTGCCCAGGTCCGTGTGGCTCTCGGACGGGTCATGGAAATCGGAGCCACGCGAGGCCAGCAAATCGAACTCGCAGGCCAGGTCCGCGTACTTGCTGTACTCGGCCACCGTGTGGCTGCCCGTGACCACCTCCACACCCTGCCCGCCATGCCCCTTGAACTCGGAGAACAAGGCGTATTCCTCGTTGGGGGTGAAGTCATACCGGCCCGGGTGCGCAACCACGGCCACGCCACCCGCCCCCACGATCCACTTCACGGCATCAGACAGGTTGGCCCAGCGGTGCTCGACAAAACCTGGCTTGCCCTCGGTGAGGTAGCGTTTGAACACCTCGTGGGGATCGCCACACACGCCGATCTCGACCAGGTAACGCGCAAAGTGCGTCCGGGAGATCAGATCGGGGTTGCCCACGTATTTCAGTGCGCCTTCGAACGCATTGGGGATGCCCACGCGCGCCAGGTCTGCCGCCATGTCGCGCGCACGACGCTCTCTGCCGCCACGCGTGTCGGCCAGGCCTTGCAGGATGGCAGGGTCATCAGGGTCAAAGCCCAGGCCGACGATGTGCACCGTCTTGTTGGCAAAGCTGACCGAGACCTCGACCCCAGGTAGATAGGCCATGCCCAAGGCCGCCGCCGCGGCGTGCGCCCGATGCTGACCACCCACCTCGTCGTGATCGGTGAGCGACCACAACTCGACACCGTTCCGGCTGGCACGCTCGGCGACATCTTCTGGCGACAAGGTGCCGTCCGACACGTTGGAGTGGCAGTGCAAATCAGCGTTCATCACGGCGTTCATCAAATGCATGATCGAATGCTATCAAGCCGCCAGCGGACTGGCTGGCTTGCGGGGATTAACCCCACCGGGGAGTTGAACGCGATTGCGACGCGCCCCAGGCTTGCAGGCAAGCCAGCGTGAGTTCGCGCACCAGTTGTTCATTGACGGGCTGGCGGTAACGCACCTTGATGTGGCGCATGCCTTTGCCGGCGCCGTCCAGTTCAGGAAACTCGCCCACCAGCAACACGCCGTTGAACACCTGGAGGTGGGCATGCATCTTGTGCAGCACGATGGCCATGACGTTGTCGCCATCGTTCATGAAACACAGATTGCCCCATTTCACTTCAGGACGAAGGTGGGGCGCGGCGGCCAGGATGGCTTTGTGCATGGCCTGAGCGGTATCACGCTGCTCAGGGCGAAGGCTGTCATAAAACGCGTTGATCAACGCAGGGGACTGTAGCGGTCGGCGCATGGGGGTAGGCCCAAAAAAGATTCAAAACGACATCAATGCGCACTCGACACCCCCTCCCTGAAGCCTTCTCAAGACCTCTGTGTGAATGCACAGCCCTTTTTCATGACCACCTTCTGCTTTTTTACTTCTTGCAAGAGACGACTGTCCTTCGACATGCCCGTTTCAGTGGGATCACGTACCAGGCGCACCGCCGTGACTGGCGTTTGGATTGCGCTCGATGCTCTGAACCGATTGTAACAGACCGTAATGAACCGCCGTACCCTCATAAGGGTGGATACAGCGGTTTATCGGCCAATACGGCTCAGGTCTTAGGCAGCGTCACACCAGTTTGCCCCTGGTATTTGCCACCTCGATCACGGTAACTCGTTTCGCAGACTTCGTCACTTTCGAAGAACAGTACCTGGGCACAGCCCTCGCCTGCGTAGATCTTGGCGGGCAATGGCGTGGTGTTGCTGAACTCCAGCGTGACATAGCCTTCCCACTCGGGCTCGAACGGTGTCACGTTGACGATGATGCCGCAGCGTGCATAGGTGCTCTTGCCCAGGCAGATGGTCAGCACATTGCGGGGGATGCGGAAGTACTCGACGGTGCGTGCCAGCGCGAAGCTGTTGGGCGGGATGATGCAGACATCGGCGTTGATGTCCACAAAGCTCTTTTCGTCGAAGTTCTTGGGGTCCACCACGGTGGAGTGGATGTTGGTGAAGACCTTGAACTCCGGCGCACAACGGATGTCGTAGCCGTAACTGCTCGTGCCGTAACTCACGATCTTCTGGCCATCGGCCGCCGCCCGAACCTGACCAGGCTCGAAGGGTTCGATCATGCCGTGCTCTTGGGCCATCCGGCGGATCCAGCGGTCTGACTTGATGCTCATGAATGCTCCTTTTGACAGGCGTGATTGTGCTTCAAGCCAGAACCATCGCCGCAGCGCCCCCCTTGTCACGCCCCCTACTCACAGGGCACGGCAGCGCCAAATCGTGCACCAGCTTGCACCACGTCAAGCCATTTGCACCGGCTTCGTGCGTCGGCAGAGTTGGCACGATTCTGGCTTGACCGTTTGCAGAATCGACGCGAATCAAGACGTCGATCAATCGCTGAGGCTTAAACATGGATTCCTTCAAGACCTTCCTCAAGGCAGGCCATAGCCCGACCTTGTTCGCATCTTTTTTGTATTTCGCGTTTTCCTGCTGCATCTGGGTATTGAACGGCGCCATGGCCCCGTTCATCACCGATGACCTGCAGCTGACGGCCGCCCAGAAGGGCTTGATGCTGTCCATCCCGATTTTTGCAGGCGCCTTCATGCGCTTCCCCTTGGGGCTGCTGGCGCAATACATCGGCCGCAAGCCCGCCACCTTGGTGGAGATGGGGCTGATTGCCGTCGCGATGCTGTTCGGCTACTTCTTCGTCCACACCTTCAATGACCTGCTGGCCATGGGCACCCTGCTGGGGATCGCCGGCGCCAGCTTCGGCGTGGCGCTGTCGCTCGGCTCGGGCTGGTTCCCGCCGCGCTACAAGGGCCTGGCCATGGGACTGGTGGGCGCCGGCAACGTCGGCACGGCCGTGTCCGTGCTGGTGGCACCGCCGCTGGCCCAGGCCTACGGCTGGCAGACGGTGTACGGCTTTGCCGCCATCGCCATCTGCATCCCCATGATCGTGATGATCGTGTTCGCCAAAGAGCCGCCAGACCGCGATGCGCACGCCAGCTTCCGCGAGCACATCGCCTGCCTGTTCGAGAAGGATGGCTGGGCTTTCAGCATCATCTATGGCGTCACCTTCGGTGGCTTCATCGGTCTGACTTCCTTTCTGCCCAGCTACTACTACGACCAGTTCCACGTGAGCAAGGTGCAAGCCGGTCAGCTGACCATGCTGGCAGCCTTCATGGGCGCGGCGCTGCGCATCTTCGGGGGCTGGATTTCTGACCGCTGGGGCGGCGTCAACACCTTGACGGTCGTGATCGTGACCGTGGCGATCTCGCTGGTGCTGTGCGGCCTGAGCAGCGAGTCACTGACTGCCACCACGCTCTTGCTGATGCTGTGCTTCGCTGCCTTGGGCGCCGGCAATGGTGCGGTGTTCCAACTGGTGCCGCTGCGCTGGCCTTTGAGCACCGCTGTGGCGGGCTCGATGATCGGCGAGATCGGCGCACTCGGCGGCGGCCTGGTGCCCAACGCCATGGGCATGTCCAAGCAGTACGCTGGCACCTACCTCTGGGGCTTCGTGACCATTGCCGTGCTGGCGGTCATCTCGCTGGGCATGATGCGCGTCATGCAAGTGCGCTGGACCCGCACCTGGGCCGAGAAGGGTGGCCGCGCCCGCACCACCCCGGCTGCACCAGCCGGCGCCTACGGCAAGCAAGCCGTCAGCCGCTGACACGCCCAACACACCCGTTTCAATCAAAAGCCGCCCCATAAGGGCGGTATTGACCTGACCGACACCCCTGGTCAGTCGCCCTGGAGGTCTCTCGTCCTTCCAGGGCTTTTTTGCGTCTCAATGAGGCAGGAACAGCAGCCAATAGGCCATCAGCACATTGAGCAGCACCGACACGAACAGCGCGATCTTCCAGATGGCCATCGGGTCACGCGCCAGCAAAGGCGTTGACAAGGGCGCAGACAGCGGCCTGGAGGCGCCGCGCTCCAGCGCCAGCAGCAACTCCTCGGCGGTCTCGAAGCGCTGGCGGGGGTCACGTGCCACGGCCTTCAAGACCAGGTGATCCAGCCAGATGGGCACGTCGGGGCGCAGCCTGGATGGGGGCGTCGGGTCCCGGCGATAGCGTCCGACCTGATAGGGCTCGATCTCGCCATAGGGCAGGCGCCCCGTCAGCCACTGGTACAGCGTCACCCCAAAGGCAAACAGGTCGCTTTGCGCGCTGACGCGTGCCGCTTCGGGGTCGTCGCTCCATTGCTCGGGGTTCATGTAGCTGGGCGTGCCGGCATGGAGCACACGCAAGCTCTCGGGCTCCTTGCCCGACAAGGCCACGCCCAGGTCCAGCAAGCGCCACTGGCCATCGTCACCCAGGTGCACGTTATCGGGCTTGATGTCCCGATGGATGACGCCAAACTGGTGCAGCCGCCCCAAGGCGCGCACCACATTGGCAGCGGCCTCCACGATCTCGGTGACGGTGAAGCGCTTCTTGGCGTCGAGCAACTCGCCCAGCGTCTGGCCACTGTGCCAATCGAACAAGGCGTAGAAGCTGGAGGCCTCCCTGGGTTCGTGGACACGCACGAGGCCCTTGGCGTTGCGCTCGGTCACGCGGGCACCCAACCAGGCTTCATGAGCCAGCATGGCCCGCTCTTCAGGGTCGTTGGCGCGCGCCTCGTGCAAGGTCTTGAGCGCCAGCAACTCACCGGTCTGCTGATGCCTGACCTGATAGAGCCGGTGCACGCCGTTGGCAAACACACTGGCCTCGACCAGCATGCCGTCGATCACGTCGCCGGGCTGCAAGCGCGATGGAATGGGCAACTGGCGGCCTCGCCGTTCCGCATCCTCAAGCCGGGCCGCTGCCAGGCCCTTCACGCGGATGACCAGTGCGGTCGCGTTGTCGCGGCCGTTGGAGGCCAGGGCCTTGGCCACCAGCGCCTCGCTGGCCTCTTGTGCACCACCCTGCTCTGCCAGCTCCTTGAGGAGCTTGGGCTTGAGCACCCCATGCACCCCATCGCTGGTCAGCACAAAGGTGTCGCCGATCTGCAGATCCCCCTCCAGGTAGTCCACGCGCAGGCCGTCGTCCAGCCCGACGGCCCGCGTCAAACCGCCCTGAAATTCAAGCGGCCCGAGGGTGTGGTCTTGCGTGAGCTGCGTGCACTCGCCAGCCCGAAGCAGATAGGCGCGCGTGTCACCGACGTGGGCCAGCGTGTAGCCGTGGCCACGCAGCACCATGGCCGTCAGCGTGGTCATGCCGGCCACGCCCAGGCCCTCCAGGTTGCGCACACCCTGGCGCCGCCGGTTGTGATCGGCCAGCCAGGCGTTCTGCGCGCCGATCAGGCGGTCCAGTGCCACGGTGGTGTCCCAGGTAGCGGGCGTGGCGTAGTAATCGCGCAGCAGGGTCTCGACGGTGGTCTGCGCGGCCTCGCCCCCCAAGCCCCCCGTGGAGACGCCATCGGCCAGCGCGGCGATCACCCCCCAGGCCTCTTCATGGGGCGCGGGCTGCCCCACGCCAGCGTGATCTTCCAGCACCGATCGGGGGCCGCGCTGGCTGGCGTAGCCCACATCCAGGTCGAAACTCATTCGTGTCCTTCAGCGTGTTGTCTGGGTGACTGCACTGTTTGTGTGCGTCATTTTCTCAACCCAGGGCGACGCAAGTTCTGCGCCCGCTATCGGTGCAAGCCGAGGGCGTGAATCGTGACCTCCTCCCAGCTGGATGGACATGCTCAATTTGGTGCGCCCCGAAACCGTGCTGGCCCGCTTATTGCTGAGTGAAAGGCACAACTATTTCGATTCCCGCTGACGGAGCATTCGCATGAAGAAGATGAAGCTGGTGATGGTGGGCAACGGCATGGCCGGGGTCCGCACACTTGAAGAGCTGTTGAAGGTCGCGCCTGATCTGTACGAGATCACCGTCTTTGGCGCCGAGCCTCATCCCAACTACAACCGGATTTTGCTGTCGCCCGTGCTGGCCGGCGAGCAGACGGTGGACGAAATCATCCTCAATCCTTTGGCCTGGTATGAGGAAAACGGCATCAAGCTGCACCTCAACAAGAAGGTGGTCAGCATCGACCGCACCCGCCGTGTGGTGGTGGCTGAGGATGGCACCGAGGCCGAGTACGACCGCCTGCTGCTGGCCACGGGCTCCAACCCCTTCATCCTGCCTGTGCCGGGCAAGGATCTGAAAGGTGTGATCGCCTACCGCGACATCGCCGACACCAACTACATGATCGAAACGGCCAAGACGCACAAGCATGCGGTCGTGATCGGTGGCGGCTTGCTGGGCCTGGAAGCGGCCAATGGCCTGATGCTGCGCGGCATGGAAGTGACCGTGGTGCACATCGCCCCGTGGCTGATGGAGCGCCAGCTGGATGATGTGTCCGCCAAGCTGCTGCAGCGTTCGCTGGAAGAGCGCGGGCTGAAGTTCCGCATTGGTGCCCAGACGCAGGAACTCGTGGGTGGCGAAGATGGCCGGGTCAAGGCGGTCAAGTTCAAGGATGGCACCGAGGTGGCGGCCGATCTGGTCGTGATGGCCGCGGGCATCCGCCCCAACACCGAGCTGGCCGAGAAGATCGGCATCCATTGCAACCGAGGCATCGTCGTCACCGACACCATGCAGACGGTCACCGACCCGCGCGTGTACTCGGTGGGTGAGTGCGCTGCGCACCGCGGCATTGCTTACGGCCTGGTGGCCCCGCTGTTTGAGCAGGGCAAGGTCTGTGCGAACCACCTGGCGCTGTATGGCATCGGCCGCTACACAGGCTCACAGGTGTCGACCAAGCTGAAGGTGACGGGCATCGACCTGTTCTCGGCAGGTGATTTCATGGGCGGCGAAGGCACGGAAGAGATCGTGCTGTCCGACCCTTTTGGTGGTGTCTACAAGAAGCTGGTGCTCAGGGGCAACAAGCTGGTCGGCGCGTGCCTGTACGGTGACACGGTCGATGGCAGCTATTACTTCAAGCTGATCCGAGAAGGCACGTGCGTCAACGACAAACGTGACAAGCTGATGTTCGGCGAGTCCAACATTGGCGACACCGGCCACGAGGGCCACAGCAAGGCCGCGGCCATGGCCGATACCGACGAGGTCTGCGGCTGCAACGGTGTGACCAAGGGTGCCGTGTGCAAGGCCATCAAGGACAAGGGCTTGTTCACGCTGGACGAAGTGCGCAAGCACACCAAGGCCAGTGCTTCCTGTGGTTCGTGCACCGGGCTGGTCGAGCAGCTGATCATGTTCACGGCGGGCGGCGACTACTCGGCCACACCCAAGAAGAAGGCCATCTGTGGCTGCACGGACCTGAGCCATCAGGATCTGCGCGATGCCATCCGCGACGAGAAGCTGCTGTCCATCGACGGCGTCTACAAGGTCAAGGGCTGGCGCACACCCAATGGTTGCGCGACCTGCCGCCCGGCCATCAACTATTACCTGATCAGCTCCTGGCCCAAGGAGGCCGTGGATGACCCGCAAAGCCGCCTGATCAACGAGCGCAGCCACGCCAACATCCAGAAGGACGGCACCTACTCCGTCGTGCCACGCATGTGGGGTGGCGAGACCACGGCAGACGAGCTGCGCCGCATTGCCGACGCGGTAGACAAGTACAAGATCCCCACGGTCAAGGTCACGGGTGGCCAGCGCATCGACTTGTTGGGCGTGAAGAAGGAAGACCTGGTCAATGTCTGGAAGGACATTGGCATGCCTTGTGGTCACGCTTATGCCAAGGCGCTGCGCACCGTGAAGACCTGCGTGGGCAGCGAATGGTGTCGCTTCGGCACACAGGACAGCACACAGATGGGCAAGGACCTGGAGAAGGCCCTGTGGCGCATGTACGCCCCGCACAAGGTGAAGATCGCTGTGTCGGGCTGCCCGCGCAATTGCGCCGAAGCCGGCATCAAGGACGTCGGCGTGATCGGTGTGGACTCGGGTTGGGAGCTGTATGTGGCCGGCAACGGTGGCATCAAGACCGAGGTCGCCCACTTCTTCGCGAAGGTCAAGACAGCCGAAGAAGTGCTGGAGTACTCGGGCGCCTTCCTGCAGCTCTACCGCGAAGAAGGCTGGTACCTGGAGCGCACCTGCCACTACGTGAGCCGCGTGGGCCTGGACTACGTCAAGGGCAAGATCCTGGAAGACCACGCCCACCGCAAGGCGCTGTGGGCCAAGTTGCAGTTCTCGCTGGACGGCGAGCCCGACCCCTGGTTCGAGTTCGACAAGGCCAATGTCGATGTCCGTCAGTTCGAGCCCCTGTCTGTCTGAGCCAGCGCCGAGATTGTTTTATCTGGAGACCCCTGTCGGGGGGCAGCATGCAGTTGATTGAAAGTCGCCGCGAAAGTCGTCGTATATGGTTGAAGCAGAGCCTGGCCCTGGCCGCAGGCGCTTCATGGATCGCCCCCGCCTCGGCGCAGATTTCGAGTCTGAACGAGGCCATCAACAAGGCTGGTCGCCAGCGCATGCTGTCTCAGCGCATGGCCAAGGCCTGGTTGGCATTGGGCCAGGGTGTGGATGTGAAGCGGGCCGAAAAGATCCTGTTTGACTCCATGGCCTGGTTCGACCGCCAGTTCGTGGAGTTGAAAGCCTATGCGCCGACACCTGAAATCGAGGCCAGCTACAAGGCGCTGGAGCCTGTGTGGAGCGACTACAAATCGGCCCTGGTGGGCTCGGCACCTGATCGCAGCGCAGCACCCATTCTGTTGGGCCTGGACGCCAAGGTCTTGAAGCTGACCCACCAGTGCACGGCGCAATTGGAGCAATACTCGGGCAAGGCAACCGGCAAGCTCGTGAACGTGGCGGGCCGCCAGCGCATGTTGTCGCAACGCACGGCCAAGTTCTACCTCAGCCAAAGCTGGGGCGCAGCGGTGCCGGAGCAGGTGAAGGAGCTCAACGTGGCGCGCCAGGAATTTGCGCAAGCCCTGACCATGCTGAGCAGTGCGCCACAGGCCACGCCCGCGATCAAGCAGGAGCTGGAGCTGGCCAGGCAGCAATGGATCTTTTTTGACAACGCCCTTGCCCGCATCGGGGACAACACTGGCAGCTTGCACCATGCCACCGAGGTCTT
This sequence comes from Aquabacterium sp., assembly GCF_016195855.1. GTDB lineage: Bacteria > Pseudomonadota > Gammaproteobacteria > Burkholderiales > Burkholderiaceae_C > Aquabacterium. The sequence goes on along the minus strand of NZ_JACPYU010000016.1, from coordinate 178,481 downwards.
CACCAGCAGTGAAAACATCCTGCAGGTGATGGACAAGGTGACCGGCCTGTACAGCAAGCTGGCGTGAATCAGGTGAGGTGGGGCGGTCGCGCGCCCTGCTGAACCCGCGGCCTGACCGCATCGTTCTTTGGACCAACAATTGAAGGTTGGCGAACACCCGTCGCCACCACCCGCTGAGAAGCACAACGAAACCGAGAATTGCCATGAGCCAATGGAAGCCCATCTGCAACGTTGAAGACATCCCCAAACTGGGTGCACGCCGCGTGCAGCGCAAGCAGGGTGGCGAAGTGGCCGTTTTCCGCGCGGCAGATGACCAGGTTTTCGCCCTGCTGGACCGCTGCCCCCACAAGGGCGGCCCGCTTTCCCAGGGCATCGTCTTCGGCCACAGCGTGGCCTGCCCGCTGCACAACTGGACCATCGGGCTGGACAACGGCTGCGCGAAAGCCCCCGATGAAGGCTGCACGCCGAAGTTCTCCGTCAAGGTCGAGGCTGGCCAGGTCTATCTGGACCTGGATGAGTTGAACAGCCTCGCACTCGAAACCGTCAAGGCGGCGGAGTAAGCACCGTGAGCAACAACATCAGCGCCACACTGGGCGCGCCCGAACTCGCCCCTGCCGCCGGCACCCAGACCACCCGCGCCACCTGCCCCTATTGCGGCACCGGTTGCGGTGTATTGATCGAATCACGCCAGGGCCGCATCATCCAGGTCCAGGGTGACCCGCAGCACCCGGCCAACTTCGGCCGCCTGTGCACCAAGGGCAGCACCCTGCACCTCACCGCATCGCCAGCGGTCACCCAGCAGACGCGGCTGCTGGCCCCCATGCGGCGCGACCAACGTGGTGAAGCGCCAGCGCCCATCGCCTGGGACACCGCCCTTGAAGAAGCCGCCGACAAGTTCGCGGCCATCATCCGCCAGCACGGCCCGGACGCCGTGGGCTTTTATGGCTCCGGCCAGTTGCTGACCGAGGACTACTACGTCCTCAACAAGCTGGTGAAGGGCCTGATCGGCACCAACAACGTCGACACCAATTCGCGCCTGTGCATGAGCAGCGCCGTGGCTGGCTACAAGGCCACGTTGGGCAGCGACGCCCCACCCGCCTGCTACGACGACTTCAAGCACGCGCAGACCCTGTTCATCGTGGGTGCCAACACGGCTTATGCGCACCCCATCCTGTTCCGCCGCATTGAAGACGCGCGGCGCGCCAACCCGGCCATGAAGCTGATCGTGGCCGACCCGCGCCGCACCGAAACGGCGGACATGGCCGACCTCTTCCTGCCCATCCTGCCGGGCACGGACGTGGCCTTGTTCCACGGCATGCTGCACGTGCTGATCGCCGATGGCCTGATCGACATGGCCTATGTGAACCGCCACACACAAGGCTTCGAGGCCTTGCAGGCCATCGTGCACGACTTCACCCCCGAAGTCGTGGCCAGCACCTGCGGCATCCCCGTGGCCGATCTGGTCCAGGCTGCACGCTGGTTTGGCGCGCAGACGCCCACCTTGTCGCTTTACTGCCAGGGCTTGAACCAGAGCAGCAGCGGCACGGACAAGAACGCCGCACTGATCAACCTGCACCTGGCCACAGGCCAGATCGGCATCCCCGGGGCCGGCCCCTTCTCGCTGACCGGCCAGCCCAACGCCATGGGCGGCCGCGAGGTGGGTGGCATGGCCAACCTGCTGAGCGCCCACCGAGACCTGGCCAACCCGGCGCACCGTGCTGAGGTGGCCGCCCTGTGGGGCGTGGACGAGGTCCCCGCGCAGCCGGGCAAGACCGCTGTCGAGATGTTCGAGGCCGCGGCCCGAGGCGAGATCAAGGCACTGTGGATTGCGTGCACCAACCCTGCCCAGTCCCTGCCCGATCAGGCCACCGTGCGCAAGGCGCTGGAGAAGGCCGAGTTCGTGGTCGTGCAAGAAGCCTTTGCCACCACGGCCACCTGCGCGTTTGCCGACTTGCTGCTGCCCGCCACCACATGGGGTGAAAAAGATGGCACGGTCACCAACAGCGAACGCCGCATCAGCCGTGTGAACGCCGCTGTGCCCCCATCCGGCGAAGCCCGCCACGACTGGGCCATCCTCAGCGACTTCGGCCGCCGTCTGGAACAGCGCCTCACGCAGCGCACGGCGCACTACCGCGCCGGCACCCAGACGCTCTTCCCCTACGACTCGCCGGAGTCCGTCTGGAACGAGCACCGCGAATCCACGCGCGGCCGTGACCTGGACATCACGGGCTTGAGCTACGCCATCCTCGACAACATCGGCCCGCAGCAATGGCCCATGCCCGAGGGCGCCACGGCTGGTCTGGCCCGCCTGTATGCCGACGGCCGTTTCCCGACCGAAGACGGCAAGGCCAGGTTCTCGGCCATGCGCTACGAGCCGGTGAGCGAGCCGCGTGACCAGCGCTACCCCTTCAGCCTCAACACCGGCCGCCTGCGCGACCAGTGGCACGGCATGAGCCGCACCGGTACGCTGGGCAGGCTCTTTGGCCACGTCAGCGAGCCCAGCATCGACCTCAACCCCGGCGACATGGCCCGCATGGGCCTGCAGGCCGGCGACCTGGTGCAGGTGGCCTCACGGCGCGGCCAGATCATCGTGCCGGCTCAGCCGAGCGACGCCATCTCGCCCATGCAGTCCTTCATGGCCATGCACTGGGGCGAGGAGTACATCAGCGGCCTGGACAACCAGGGCCAGGCCATGAGCGGCGTCAACGCGCTGACCGTGCCCACCTTCTGCCCCAAATCCAAGCAGCCAGAGCTCAAACACGCTGCCATCAAGATCACGGCCACCCGCCTGCCCTGGCGCTTGCTGGCCGTGGCCTGGATGCCTGAAACCGAAGCCCTGGCCGCGCGTGAGGCGCTCAAGCCCTTGATGGCAGCCTTTGCCTTCACCAGTTGCGTGCCCTTTGGCCGTGAGCCGCATGAAAAGGGCAAGGTGGGCGTGTTGTTCCGTGCCGCCGCCATGGAGGCCGCCAGCAGCGAACTCATCAGCCGCATCGAAGCCATCCTGGGCATCGAGGGCGTGGATGTGTTGCGCTACGAAGACAAGTTCCGGGGCCAGCGCCGTGCCATGCGCATGGAACGCACCGCCGAGGGCCTGACGCTGGACGCCTTCGTGCTGGCCGGCGACATCAGCGCAGAAGCCTGGATCAAGCCGCTGCTGCAAGACGAGTTGCTGGCCGATGCCTATGGCCGCGCCCTGCTCTCGCCCGGTGCCACGCCGCCGGTGGCGGTCGTCTCCAAGGGCAAGCAGATCTGCACCTGCTTCAATGTGACGGAGCCGGCCATCATCGACACGCTGGCCACCTGCCAGGGTGACACCGATGCGCGGCTGGCTCAGTTGCAAGGCGCCTTGAAGTGCGGCACCAACTGCGGCTCCTGCATCCCTGCCTTGCGGCAACTCGTCAAGCTCCACCCGGCTGTGGCGTCGGCCACTTGATCAAAGCCAGCGTTTGTCCACGTCCGGCGGGATAATGGCCCGCCAAGACGGGGACACACCATATGAGCATTGCTGCCTACATCAAGATCATCGGCCGCGGTAAAGACGGCGCCCGCTCGCTGGGCGTGGACGAGGCACGCGACCTGTTCGAGCAGGTGCTGGACGCCAAGGTCACCGACCTGGAGATCGGCGCCTTCTGCCTGGCCATGCGCATCAAGGGTGAATCCGTCGAGGAGCTTGATGGTTTTGTGCAGGCCACCCATGCGCGCTGCATTGACCTGTCCGAGGCGATCGGGGTGGCGCCCAAAGGCATCGTCGTGCTGCCCTCTTACAACGGAGCGCGCAAGCTGCCCAATCTGACAGCCCTGCTGGCGCTGGAACTGGCGCGGCAAGGCGTGGGCGTGCTGGTTCACGGCCCGTCCATCGACCCCACCCGCGTGACCACCGCCCAGGTCTTTACGGCAGCGGGCCTGCCCGTCGTGCAAAGCGCCACCGAGCTGGCCGCGGCCTGGCAGGCTGGCCTGCCGGCCTTCATGGACATCGCCGACCTGTGCCCCGCCATGGACAAGCTGCTGGCCGTGCGCTGGACCATCGGCCTGCGCAACCCCGGCCACTCGGTTGCCAAGTTGCTGGACCCGTTCACGCTCTCGCACGGCCACGTGCCCAGCGTGCGCGTGGTCAACCACACGCACCCGGAATACGCCCACTCCTTGCGCGCCTATCTGCAGCATGCCCGCGCCAACGCCATGCTGATGCGCGGCACGGAAGGCGAGCCCGTGGCCGATGCCCGCCGCCAGCCCAAGTGCGACGTTTTCATTGGTGGCGAGCACGACGAGGCGCGCAGCCTGTCACCCGTAGAGGGCGTGCTGACGACCTTGCCCGATCTACCCGTCAGCCACGCTGCAGCCGATACGGCGCAGTACATCGCCCAGGTGCGGGAAGGCGCACAGCCCCTGCCCCCCGCCATTCAATCGCAGGCCCAGGCGCTGGTTCAGGCCTTGGCCCGCGTGACAGAAGCTGCTACGGTCTGAGCGTTGCCAGGCCGGCTGGCCCTGGCCAGGATCACGATCCCCGCCAACACCATGGCGGTGCCAACCATCAGGCGCCAGGTCACTGGCTCACCCAGCCACCAGGCCGCCATCCAGATGGTCGACAAAGGCCCCACCATGCCAGCCTGGGACGCCATGGACGCCCCCACCAGCTGCACCCCACGCATCACCAGCCAGACAGGCAGCACCGTGCAGCAAGTGGCGTTCACGGCCGACAAAGCCCACGCCTGCCAAGGCAAGTGGGCCACCTGCCCCTGTTGCCCATCGCTCAAGCAAGTGACCACCCACCATTGCAAAAGCGCCATGCCGCAAGCCGCACACGACGCCAGCCCAACCAGGCGCAGGGAGCCCAGCTTCTGCACCAACTGGCCGCTGCCCATCAGGTAAATGGCATAAGACACGGCACTGAGGAACACCAGCACCGAGCCCAGGGTGATTGCATGGTGAGCCTGCAGCCCATGGGCACCCGCGGCCACCAGCGCCGCCGCATCCCAATCGTGCAACCACACGATGACCACGCCGACATACGACAACAACATGGCGAACACCTGCGGCCAGCGCACGACCTGCCCCAGCCAGATCGCCGACAGGAGCAGCACGATGGTCGGGTTCAGGTACAGGATGGCGCGCTCCAGGCTGGCGCTGATGTACTGCAAGCCCATGAAATCCAGGGTGCTGGCCAGGTAGTAGCCGCAAAAGCCCAAACCCACGATTTGCCACCACTGCCCCCGCGTGAGACGGGCGCCCTCACCCGAAGCCTGCTGCTGGCGCCCTGCCCACCAGGCCATGGCCAGAAACATCGGGAAGGCCATGGCCATGCGCAGGCCAACCACCGAAAACGGGTCCGCCCCCATGCGGTACATCAGCTTGGCCACCACGGCCTTGCCAGAGAACGCGACCGCACCGACCACCGCGAAAATCAGGCCCTGCATGCGTTGATGGCGATGAAAATCTTCAGTGCTGGCCCTGTTCGTCATGCCCGGCACCTTAGCCCACTTTGATGCACGGCACCGGGTAGCACGCGATTCTCCCGGCGCAAGCTCAGGGGTTTCAGCTAGGTCGGCATCACCCGAGATGGGTAGACTGCGGGGCAACGCATTACCCTGCCGCTCTCACAACATGAACCGATTCCACAGTTTCGCCCTGGCGTCCCTGCTCTTGCTGACTGCGCAACAGGCGCTGGCTGACAAGGTGCCCCCGAAAGCCGACCAGAAGTCGGACCAGAAGGCCGCGCAAAAAGCGGCCGCCAAACCCGATGAAGTGGTCGAGATCGACACCGAAGACCCGGCCATGAAAGCCGCCGTGAAGAAGGCGCAAGCCACCTTCGACGACTTCATCAAGACGGTGTCGGTGCGCAACCCCAATATCGGCAACATCTCCGTGCGCGTGGCGCTGCGAGATGGCAAGAAGCTCGAATACGTCTGGCTGGCACCCTTCACCATCCTGGACAAGGGCGGCTACAAGGGCACGATCAGCGCCATCCCGACCATCGTCAAGAAGTACCAGTTCTCACAGCAGGTGCCCTTCAAGCGCGCTGATGTGGTGGACTGGATGTACACCGAGGCCGACACCCGCATCATGCGCGGCAACTTCACCACCTGCGCCCAACTCTCGCACGCGCCCGAGTCGGACATCAAGGAGTTGAAGAAGCGCTACGGGCTGGACTGCTCACGCTGATCGCGCCGATCGCGCACCTGCGAGGCCTTGATCACGCCTTGCCGAAAGCCGTCATCAACCTGGCCCACTCACCCTGTACCGGGACCAGGTTCGCGTGACGCACAGGGCCATAGCCTTTGATCTTGTCGGCGAGTTCGGCCACTTTGCAAGCGGTATCCAGGTTCTCAGCATTCAGCGTGCGCAAGATGGTTTCCAGCATGCCCACGTACTGCGCCAGCACGGCCCGGTCTTCACGGCGATCATGGCTGTAGCCCATCGGATCCAGCCAGGTGCCGCGCAGCCTGCGTAACGTCGCCAGGCCACGCATGCCCAACTGCCACAGGGGCCCGAAATCGTGTTTGCGTGGGCGATCAGCCGGGCTCTTGGCCCCACCCAACCATGGCGGCGCCAGGTGCAACACCATGCGCCAGTCACCCTCGAACTGCTCGTCCAGCTGGGCCTTGAAGGCCTTGGACGTCAGCAAGCGAGCCACCTCGTATTCATCCTTGTAGGCCATCAGGCGGAACAGCTGGCGCGCCACAGCCTCGGTCAGCCGTGTGCTGCTCAAGGTGGACTCGGCCTGGCGCACGCGCCCGACCAGCGCGCGGTAGCGTTCTGCATAGGCCTCGTCCTGGTACTCGGCCAGGTAACCCATGCGGCGCTGCACCAGCGTGTCAAGGTCCTCCTTGCCATAACGCAGCGGGCGCGCAGCCCATTGCACCGGTTGCGCGGGCATGCTCATGCGGGCCACAAAGACCGGGTCATGCGCGGCACGGCGCCCCCACTCGAAGGCCGCCAGATTGCGCTCCACCTGCACGGCGTTGAGCTCGATGGCCCGGGTCAAGGAGGCCAGGTTCAAGGGCACCCAGCCCATCTGCCAGGCGTAGCCCAGCATCAGGGGGTTGGCGTAGATGGCATCGCCCAGCAGGCGGGTAGACAGGGCCACGGCATCCAGCCGTTTGATTGCCTGCACGCTCACTTCGTCGGCCAGAACCTGGTCGCAGTGGCCGGCCGGGAACTGCCAACTGGCATCCTGCATCAGCGCGGCCGTTGGCGTGTGATGCGTATTGAGCGCCACACGCGTGCGGCCTTTGCGCATCACCGACACCGTGGTCGCATGGGCCGCCACGATGGGGTCGCAACCGATGACCAAATCAGCCTCGGCCATGCCCACCTTGGTGGTGAAGATGGCGTCCTGCGTATCGGCAATCTGGATGTGGCTCCATGTGGCCCCGCCCTTCTGGGCCAGGCCGGCTGACTCCTGCGTCACCGCGCCCTTGCCTTCCAGGTGCGCCGCCATGCCCAGCAACTGGCCAATGGTGATGACGCCTGTGCCGCCAATGCCGGCCACCACGATGCCGTAGGCCGATGTGGCCGCGGGCAGATCAGGCTCGGGGATCGGGGGCAGCTTGCTCAGGTCAGGCGCACCTTCCTTGGCCTTGGGCGCTTTCAGTTGACCTCCTTCAACGGTGACCAGGCTGGGGCAGAAGCCCTTCACGCACGAGAAGTCCTGGTTGCACGAGCTCTGGTTGATCTTGCGCTTGCGCCCGAACTCGGTTTCAACCGGTTCGACGCTCAGGCAGTTGGACTGCACAGCGCAGTCGCCACAACCTTCGCACACCAACTCGTTGATGACCACCCGCTTGGCCAACTTGGGCATGGTGCCGCGCTTGCGACGGCGGCGCTTCTCGGTGGCGCAAGTCTGCTCGTAGATGATGGCCGTGCAGCCCTCGACCTCGCGCAACTCCTTTTGAACCTGATCCAGGTCGTCACGGTGGAACACCTGCACGCCAGGCGCCAGGTCATCGATGGACAGGTACTTGTCCGGGTCATCGCTGACCACCACGACGCGGCGTGCGCCTTCGGCATGCAGCTCACGCGTCATCGCCGGCACGGACAAGGTGCCGTCTATGGGCTGGCCGCCGGTCATGGCCACGGCGTCGTTGAACAGGATCTTGTAGGTGATGTTGACCTTGGCCGCAATGGCCTGGCGCACCGCCAGCAAGCCCGAGTGGAAGTAGGTGCCGTCACCCAGGTTGACGAACACGTGCTTTTCATCGGTGAACGGCGCCTGGCCGACCCAGCTCACGCCCTCGCCGCCCATTTGCGTGAAGGTGCCCGTGCTGCGGTCCATCCACATGGCCATGTAGTGGCAACCGATGCCCGCCATGGCCCGAGAGCCTTCAGGCACACGCGTGGAAGTGTTGTGCGGGCAGCCGCTGCAGAACCAGGGTGCGCGCTCGACGCTGGCGCCCTGGTGCGCCAGGGCCTGCTCCTTGGCCTCGATCACGCGCAGGCGCTCGGCGATCCGCTCGCGCAAGGCAGGCTCCATGTCGCGCAGGAGGCCGAGCTTCTCGATGCGTTGCGCCACGGCCTTGGCGATGATGGCCGGGTTCAGGTCGGCCTTGGCACGCAACAACCAGCGCGAAGCCGGGTTGGGCATGGACCACTCGCCACCGGTGAAATCGCCATCGGGCTCGCTGAACTTGCCCAGCACATTGGGGCGCACGTCTTCGCGCCAGTTGTACAGCTCTTCCTTGAGCTGGTACTCGATCATCTGGCGCTTTTCTTCGATGACCAGGATCTCGCGCAGCCCGGTGGCGAACTCGCGCGTGCTGCTGGCCTCCAGCGGCCACACCACCGACACCTTGTGGATGCGCAAGCCGATGCGCCGGCAGGTGTCATCGTCCAGCCCCAGATCATGCAGGGCCTGGCGCAGGTCGTTGTAGGCCTTGCCGCTGGCAATCAGGCCCAGCTTGGGGTTATCGCTGTCAAGTACCGTGTGGTTGAGGCGGTTGGCGCGGATGTAAGCCAGGGCTGCGTACCACTTGTAGTCCATCAGGCGCGCTTCCTGCGCCAAGGGGGCGTCAGGCCAGCGGATGTGCAGGCCGCCTTCGGGCATCACGAAATCATCGGGCAGGACGATGCGCACACGGTCCGGGTCCACCGACACCGTGCTGGATGACTCCACCACCTCCTGAATGGCCTTCAGGCTGGACCACAGCCCCGAAAAGCGGCTCATGGCAAAGGCGTGCAGGCCCAGGTCCAGGATCTCCTGCACCGTGCTGGGGAAGAAGACCGGCAGGCCACAGGCCTTGAAGATGTGGTCGCTCTGGTGTGCCACGGAAGAACTCTTGGCGGTGTGGTCATCACCCGCCACGGCCACCACGCCACCGTACTGTGATGTGCCAGCCATGTTGGCGTGCTTGAACACGTCCGAGCAACGGTCCACGCCGGGCCCCTTGCCGTACCACATGCCAAAGACACCATCGAACCGTTGCGGCCCCGGTGTCAGCGCCAGCTGCTGCGTGCCCCATACCGCTGTGGCGCCCAGCTCTTCGTTGACGCCAGGCTGGAAGACGATGTGGTGCTTCTGCAGGTGGGGCTTGGCCTGCCACAAGGCCTGGTCATACCCACCCAGTGGCGAGCCTCGATAGCCGCTGATGAAACCAGCGGTGTTCAGGCCCACCATGGCGTCTCGGGTGTGTTGCAGGATGGGCAGGCGAACCAGCGCCTGGATCCCGCTCATGAAGGCCTGGCCTCGATCAAGCGCGTACTTGTCGTCCAGCGACAGGGTCGCCAGGGCCTTGAGCACATCTGCCGGCAGCGGTGCGTTCATCACGACCTCCTGAGGTCTGCTGCACCGCGTCATGCCTGATCACGATCGACAGGCTCGCCGCGCAGCAGGAAACCTGGATACAGACTCAGTGTAGGCCTGCATACCCCCGCATGGTCTATCGCTTTCACGGAGGGAAACGGCGCTTGTTCAGGCCTTGTAAAACCCCGCATCGGCCCTATTTCACGCTATCGCCCCGACGCCCCTCTCAAGCCAGGCTTGTTGCAGCGCAACGATAATGGCGGCTTGGCTTGAACCACAGGATTTTTCGATCATGTACACCGGCATCGTCCAGGGCCTCGGTCGCGTCGTGACCCTCACCCCGACCATCAGCGGCTTGCACCTCACCCTGCGCATCCCCCAGGTGCTGCTCCACGATCTGCAGATCGGTGCAAGCGTGTCGGTAGACGGCGTGTGCCTGAGCGTGGTCACGATCGATGGCGAGCTGGTGTCGTTCGACGCCATCAACGCCACACTGGAGCGCACGAACCTGGGCGACCGGCTGGTGGGCGACGTGGTCAACATCGAGCGCTCGGCCCGTCAGGGTGATGAAAACGGTGGCCATGCCATGTATGGCCACGTGTCGGACACGGCCCGCATCAGCTCCATCGTGCTGGATGGCCCCCGCGCGCATGTGGAGTTGCATGTACGCGCACCGTGGCGCAACTACCTGTTCCCTCGCGGCTTCCTGTCGATCAACGGTTGCAGCCTGACCCTGGCTGAGGCCGATTCGGAGCGTGGCTATTGCCGCGTCAACCTGATCCCCGAGACCATCCGCGTGACGGGGCTGTTCCAGTACAAAGTGGGTGACCGGCTCAACATCGAGGTCGAGCAGCAGACGCAGGTGCTGGTGGATGTGATCGAACGCGTGCTGGAGCGCCAGGCCAAAAGGGCTGGCCAGGCTGCCGGGTAAATACCCCAAGCCCTATCGAGAATCATTCTCGACCGGAGTCCGTTAAACCCCCTTGATTCACAGAACTTTACGTTCATCCCAGCCATTTCGCCCAGGTTGCGCCAAAGCCAAACCTAGACTAATGGGATGAATGCACATTTATAAGATCCCCTCCGATCTCTGGTGTCGCGTTCACGACAACGAAAACGACAAGCCCCAGGGATTCCAGTGCGGCTGCGCCTGAATGCACGCCGCGCACCACAACACGGAGATAGAGGATCAAGCATGAGTAACCGTTTTTCATTGGCGCGCAAAGCGCTGTGGGCTAGCCTGCCCCTTGCCTTGGCCTTCCTGGCCGGCCAGGCACAAGCCGTTCCCAGTTTCGCGCGCCAGACTGGCCAGGATTGCGCGGCCTGCCACATCGGCGCCTATGGCCCCCAACTGACGCCCTTTGGCATCAAGTTCAAGCTGGGTGGCTATGTGGACTCTGACGGCAAAGCCGGCAAGATCCCGCTGTCGGCCATGGTGATCGCCGAATACGCCCGCTTCAAGGAGCCGGATGCCAACGGCAACAACGTCACATCCTCCAAGCTGGGCCTGGCCGAGTCCTCCGTGTTCCTGGCCGGCAAGCTGAGCGACAACATCGGCAGCTTCGTGCAGGTCACCAACAGCGGCGTGGACCACACCACCGGCATTGACCAGGCCGACCTGCGCTACGCCACCACGATGAACATCGGCGGCGGCAAGGAAGCTCTGGTGGGCCTGTCCGTCAACAACAACCCTACCGTGCAGGACCCGTTCAACACCCTGTCCGTGTGGAGCTTCCCGTACACCGCGTCTGACCGCGTCACCAACCCCGGGGTGGACATGGCCTCCGCCTCGGTTGAACAGCGCGTTATCGGTGTCAACGCCTACAGCCTCATCGACGACAACATCTACGCGGAGCTGGGGCTGTACAACAGCATTTCACCCGCGCTGCAGTCTCGCCTGGGCGTCGGCCGCTACCCCGATGGCGCAGAGTTTGCCAGCATGAGCAATGCGCCCTATGTGCGCCTGGCCTACATGAAGGACCTGCGCACACAGGCCTGGAACGTGGGGCTGCTGGCCTTCAACGGCAAGCTGGAAGACCGCGCATCAACCGACTTGGTCAAGTTCAAGGACTTCGGCATCGACGGCAGCTACCAGTTCCTGGGCACACGCGAGCACGTGGTGACGGTCAATGGCAGCTATATCCGTGAGCGCACCACGGCCGCCACGGACACCGGTGAAGCCAGCAACACGGTCAAGAACACCAAGCTGGCCGCGTCCTACCACTTCCAGAACACCTACGGCGCCACGCTGGGCTATTTCAAGGCCACCAGCGAAGACCAGCACGCAGGCAACCGTGGCTTCCTCTACCAGGTGGACTGGACCCCATGGGGCAAGGAGTCCTCGTGGGCCGCACCTTGGGCCAATTTGCGCGTGGGCCTGCAATACATCGCGTTCAAGCGCTTCGTGACGTATGACGAGGACACCGACACCAGCACGGTGCTGGGCAAGCCTGGCGACATGAACAGCCTGCGCCTGTTCGCCTGGACCTCGTTCTGAGCCTGAAGACAAATGGCGCCTTGCCTGCACAAGCTCGTGCAGCAAGGCGCTTGTGGAGCACGCAATGACGTCCCTCTGGCAGCGCATCAAGCAACAAAAGCCCTGGGCCAAGGTCCTCGAAATTCAGGCCATCTTCCTGATGATGATGGGCGCCGCCCTGGCGGTTGGCGGCAAGGCCTCGGTTGACCACACCAACACGCTCGAATTCTGCGTCTCGTGTCACGAGATGAAGGACAACAACTACACCGAGTACAGCCACACCATCCATGCGAAAAACCGCACGGGTGTGAAAGCCATCTGCTCGGACTGCCATGTGCCGCATGAGTTCGTCGACACGGTGATCCGCAAGGCGCGGGCCTCCAACGACGTGCTGCAGCACATGCTGGGCACCATCGACACCAAGGAAAAGTTCGAGGCTCACCGCCTGGACATGGCCAAGAAGGTCTGGCTGCGCATGAAGCAGACGGACTCCAAGGAGTGCCGCAACTGCCATGACGTCAAGGCCATGGACCCCGACATGCAGGGCAAGACCGCCCAGACACAGCACAAGAAACTGCTCAATGGCAGCAAGACCTGCATCGATTGCCATTACGGCATCGCGCACAAGGAGCCTGAAGGCGGCGTGGAGCCTCAGGACGTGCTGGACGAAGCCACGCACAAACAACCCGGTTGAGCAACCGATTTCGAAAGATCAAACGATGAAGAACATGAAGCCCATGCACGCCCTGTTGATGGCACTGTGCACGCTGACCATGGCTGGCCATGCCGCGGCGGCAGGCGATGCCAAGAAAGGCGCAGATGTCTTTGCGGGCGAATGCGGTGACTGCCACAGCCCCAAGGAAGGCAAGGCCAAAAAGGGCCCCCCGCTGTTTGGCGTCATCGGACGCAAAGCCGGCACGGTGGCCGACTTCAACTACTCGGAGGCCATGAAACAAAGTGGCATCACCTGGTCACCCGACAAGATCGACCTGTACATCACTCACCCCAAGAAACTGGTCCCCGGTGGCAAGATGAAGTACGACGGGCTGGATGACGCCGCAGCGCGTGCCGACGTCATCGCCTACATCCAGTCGCTCAAGTAAAGGCGACGGCAATCACCTCAGCTCAGTTGATGGCCGGAGCAGCCTTGGGCTTGTCCGGCCATTCAATTTCAGCCGAGCTGGTGCACTCCGAATCGTTGGGCTTCATGTCGCAACGGATGCGCTTGAGCACCTTCAGGGCGCGCTTGTCGTACAGGCCCACTTCGGCGATCTCCACGCGGCCATCGCGCAGCATCTGGATGTAGCGAACCAGGTCGGCCGAAGGGATCTCCATCCACACCTTGGCAGGCAACTCGGCCTCGGCCTTGCGGATCATGCCCATGGTCGTCTCGAACTGGCCCAGCCAGTACTGGCGCGCCTTCAAGCCCGTGCCCGCCGGGAACTTGTTCTTGTTGATGATGATCTGGTAGGTCAGGAAGGTGATGGGCATGCGCGAGATCGCGCCCTTGGTGCCAATGCCCTTGTAGAGCTCCAGCGGCTTGTAGGCCAGGGCCGGCGCGAAGATCACATCCACCAGGCCATTGTTGAACTTGCTGGCGAAGTTGGTGATGTCGGCAGGGATGGGCTGCGCGCCGATGCGCGTGATGGCCATGTTCTGCACCTTGTCCACGTCGAAGGCCGCAATGCGCTTGCCGGCGGCGGCTTCCACGCTGTTGATCTTGCGGTCATTGACGATGGGATAGGCCGCACCCATGGGCACGATGCCGGCCACTTCGTACTTGTCCTGCACCATCAGCTTGCTGGCGCCCGGCGAGGCAAACACCTCGATGGCCTTGCGCAGGATCTCGTAGCTGGCCTCCATGTCGATCTTGCCATTACGCTCCATGGTGGTGGCGCCAATGGCATCCACCGTGGCGGCCACCAGGTTGTAGGGCTTGCTGCGGAACGAGGTCACGGCCATGGCATCGCACTGGCCACTGCGGAAGTCTTCTGCGGCCACGCGCTCATCGGTGTAGGCCTTGAGCTCGATGTCAACGCCCATGTTGAGCTTCTGCATGGCCAGCACGAAATCCTTTGCGGCGGAATAGGCCGGCCCCGTGGTCCCGATGATGTCGAAGACACAAGCCGTCTGGGCGGACCAGGCCGGCGCACTGGCCAGACCGATCAGGCCCAGGGCCAGCCATGTTGCAGGGCGGAAACGCGAAAGGGTTGCAGGCAGCATCGACTCGTCCACATGTGAATATTGGGTAAGTCAATCTACCAAACGCCCCATGCACACCAGCAAGGGGTTTCACCTGTCGCCCCCGCAAGTTGACGTCCACAGCCCCCAAGGCGTCGTCAATTCATCCGCTGGCCAACCAGCCGGCCAACTCGGCGGCAGAGCGCACACCCAGCTTGGAAAACACCCGTGCCCGGTGCACCTCCACCGTTCTGACCGCGATGTGCAATTCATCGGCAATCACCTTGTTGAGCTTGCCGGCTGCCACGCGGTGCATCACCTCCTGCTCGCGCTCGCTGAGGCTGGCCAGGCGGGCCTGGCGCTCCTGCGCCTGCGCGTTGTGCGCCCGTGAGGCGGCCTCCACGGCCAATGCCTGCTCGATGCGGTCCACCAGGGTGTTGTCGCTGTAGGGCTTTTCAAGGAAGTCGAAAGCGCCCTTCTTCAAGGCTTCCACCACCATGGGGATGTCGCCATGCCCGCTCAGGAAGAGCACGGGGTTGCGCAGCCCCATGGACAGCAAGGACTCGTGCAGCATCAGGCCGGACATGGGTTCCATGCGCACATCCAGCACGAACACACCGGGCATGGGCAGGCTGGACTTGCCCAGGAAATCCAGCAAGGCCGGCCCGCCGTCGAAGGCATGCACCACCAGGCCGCGCGAGCCCAGCAGAAACACCAGCGCGTCACGCACCACGGCCTCGTCGTCGACGAGGTAGACCACACCCTTGTCTTTCATTGGCGCAGAGATCATGCATCCTCCTCGGTTGAATCAGCGGGATCGGCAGGATCGGCACCAGGGTCTGCCACGTCGATGGGCAGGCTGAAGGAAAACACCGCCCCCCTCTCTGGCGCCTCTTCTGCGTCCAGCACCCCATAGTGCAACTCGATGATGGAGCGGCAAATGGCCAGCCCCATGCCCATGCCATCGGCCTTGGTTGAATAGAACGGGGCGAACAGGCGGTCACCACGCACCCCTTGAAGGCCGGGGCCATTGTCGGCCACGGACACGCGCACGAAGCGGCCTGCTTGGGCCGCCGACACATGGATGTGGCGCTCGCCCGCCTGCGTGGACAAGGCATCGCTGGCATTGCGCACCAGGTTGACCACGACCTGCTCGATCAACACAGGGTCGGCCACCACATCGGGCAAATGCGCGTCGCCTTGAATGTGCACGCGCACATCATGGCGTGACAGGTCCCGCTTGAGGAGTGACACCCCGGACTCGATCACACCCATGATGCTGCAGGGCTCGCGCCGGGGCTCGCGCCGCGTGAGGAACTCGCGGATGCGCTTGACGATGCGCCCGGCATGAGCGGCCTGCTCGCCCATGCGCTGCAAGGCTTTCATGATGGGCGGGTCCATGTCGTCTCGCGCACCCAGCGCATTGAGCAGCCCTGCGTTGTAGCTGGCGATGGCCGAGAGCGGCTGATTGAGCTCGTGCGCCAGCGTGGAGGCCACCTCGCCCAGCATGGTCAGGCGCGCGTTGTGCGCCATGGTCTCCATCTGTTTGCGCTCGCGCTCTTCCATGTGTTTGCGCTCGGTGATGTTGAGCACGGAGGCCATCCAGCCGATCTGCATGCCCTTGGCGTCCACCAGCGGGGCTTCAAACACCATGACATCCACCTCCGTCCCATCCCGGTGCTGCCAGCGCGACTCATAGCCTTCCCGCGGCGCCTTGCCGGCCATGTTGCGCAAGTGCCGGCTCATGCTTTGCTCCAGCTCGTGTGGCACCCAGTAAGGCATGGGTGGCATCAAACCGATCAGCTCGTCAGGCTGGTAGCCCACCATGTCGGCCATGGTCTTGTTCACGTAAACAAGGCGCCCCTGCATGTCCCGGGCGCGGATGCCCACGGCCAGCGAGTCCTCCATGGCCGACCGCCAGGCGGCCTCCGTGCGCCAGGCCTCTTCGGCCCTGGACACGCTGTGCATCTGTTTTCTGAGCATGACGCTGGCAATGCCCAGCAGCACCACGAAGCCACCCATCAGGGCCA
Organism: Aquabacterium sp.; assembly: GCF_016195855.1. Lineage (GTDB taxonomy): Bacteria > Pseudomonadota > Gammaproteobacteria > Burkholderiales > Burkholderiaceae_C > Aquabacterium. The sequence goes on along the minus strand of NZ_JACPYU010000016.1, from coordinate 162,058 downwards.
TGGGCATGGTGCGCCACCAGGGCGTGATGCGCTCGCGCGAGGCCAGCTCCAGCCAGGCATTGGGCAAGGAGGGCGTCATCGACACCCGGTACCAGGCCTGCGCGGGGTGCCGGGGCCCATCCACCGTGGCGGCAATCACCTCGTCAGACTCGTCCACCAGCCGGATGTCGTACTTGCTGGCCAGCCACCAGGGCACTTTTTGCCGCAACAGCGCGCCGGCCGAGTAGCGCGCCACCAACATGCCGCCCAGATGCTCCTCGTGCCCGGCCAGCGACACCGACAGGTGCCCTGCCATGCCCACTTCGTCCCCGATGTTGCGTGCCGCATCGTGTGCCGGCATCGCGTCGTCAGGCACATGGGCCATGATGCGCCCATCATCCCCAAGCCAGGTCACGCTGACCCAGAAGCGCCGCAGACCGTCAAGCACCAGCGCATGCCGCGCAAAGGCATCCTGGCTCAGGGGCCTGGACTGGATGACATCGGCCAGCGCCCGCAGCTTGTTCGTTTCTTCGTCCAGCCGGTTGGTGATCTGCGCCTCCAGCGACAGGGCGTCAGAGATCATGTCGGCACGCTGGGCTTCGCGGTCAGCCCCCTCCTTGGCCTGCAGCCAGACCATGACCCCCGCCACCAGCAGCACGGACAACACCAGCGGCCAGGCCCAGAGCGAGGGCATCAGGGCAAAACGCGAGCCCAGCAGGTGCAATCTGGGGCGTGGCGGCACAGCCAGAGCGGGCCGCTCAGGCACGCGGATGCCTGGTGCGCTGTTGCGGGCCTTGTCCGTATTGGTCATGCAAGCAGTCTAGATGGCCTGCACCCGGTGCAACCCTAGGGTGATGCACGAATGTGGATCTCCACAATTTGCCGCAGGCAGCCGAAACGGAACAATGGGCCATCCAAAACGATCCGGAGACGCCGCCATGTTCAAGCTGAAATCCGCCTACACGCTGCGCCGCAGCATGCTCACCCTGGCCGCATCGATGGCGCTCTTGCCCACGGCATTCGCCCAGTCACCCATCATCATCAAGTTCAGCCATGTGGTGGCCGTGGACACACCCAAGGGCAAGGCCGCCGAGTTCTTTGCCAAGCGTGCAGCCGAGTTGACCAAAGGCCGCGTCAAGGTCGAGGTCTACCCCAACAGCCAGCTCTACAAGGACAAGGAAGAGATGGAAGCCTTGCAGCTGGGCTCCGTCCAGATGCTGGCGCCCTCGCTGTCCAAGTTTGCGCCCTTGGGCGTGAAGGAATTCGAGGTCTTCGACCTGCCCTTCATCTTTGACGACTACCCCTCCCTGCACAAGGTCACGAATGGCCCGATCGGGCAAGGCCTGCTGCGCAAGCTGGAGTCACGCGGCATCCACGGCCTGGCCTACTGGGACAACGGGTTCAAGGTCATGTCAGCCAACAAGCCGCTCAAGGCCGTTGAAGACTACAAGGGCCTGAAGATGCGCATCCAGTCCTCCAAGGTGCTGGACGCCGAAATGCGCGCGCTGGGCGCCCTGCCCCAGGTGCTGGCCTTCTCCGAGACCTACCAGGCCCTGCAGACTGGCGTGGTCGATGGCACCGAGAACCCTCCCTCCAACCTCTACACCCAGAAGATGCATGAAGTGCAAAAGCACGTCAGCGTCACCAACCATGGCTACCTCGGTTACGCAGTGGTGGTGAACAAGAAGTTCTGGGACGGCCTGCCCGCTGACGTCCGCCTGGCGCTGTCCAAGGCCATGGCTGAATCCACCCAGGTCGCCAACGACGTGGCCTTCCAGGACAACCAGGAGGCCCTGGCCAAGGTGCAAGCCTCTGGCAAGACCGTGGTCTACAAGCCCACGATCGGCGAGCGCTTCTTGCTCAAGAAGGCGCTGATGCCGGTCCACAAGCAAATGGCTTCTCGCATCGGGGAAGACGTCATCCAGTCCATCTACAAGGAAACCAGCTTCGATCCCAGCAAGATGTGATCGACGTGGGATGACACTGCGACCCAGCCCACGCCAAGCCGTGGGCTTTTTCATACCGAGGAGAGCCCATCATGAAATGGCTTGACCATCTGGAAGAGTGGCTGATCGCGTCCTTCATGGGCGCCGCCACGCTGATCATTTTTGTGTCCGTGCTGCACCGCTACATGGTCGGCTTCAACAGCCCCATGCAGGACTGGCTGCTCACGCTGAACTTCGCCTGGGCACAAGAGGCCACCATCTACCTGTTCGTCTGGATGGCCAAGTTCGGCGCGGCCTACGGCGTGCGCACCGGCATCCACGTCGGGGTGGACGTGCTCATCAACCAGCTGTCTCCGCCCAAGCGCAAGTTCTTCGTGCTGTTTGGCTTGCTGGCGGGCGCACTGTTCACCGGCACCATCGCCACCATGGGCGCCAGCTTCGTGTGGCACAACGGCGCGCACTACGCGTTCTACAACGCCTTCCACCTGGACATGACTGACTTGATCGAAGGCCCGACCACGCCTGACCTGGAGTGGCCGACCTGGATCATCTACATGGCGATCCCGCTGGGCTCTTCCCTGATGTGTTTCCGCTTCCTGCAGGTCGCGTGGAACTTCACCCGCACGGGCGAATTGCCTCACCACGATCATGGCCATGTGGATGGCCTTGATGAAGAAGTCGCCAAGGCCTGAAGGAGCAGCACATGAACGGCATCATCATTTTCGCTGTGCTGCTGGCACTGATGCTCACGGGCATGCCCGTGAGCATCTCGCTGGGCCTCACGGTTCTCACGTTCATCTTCGGCTTCACGCAAGTGCCGCTGGAATCCGTCGCACTCAAGCTGTTCACCGGCATCGAGAAGTTCGAGATCATGGCGATCCCCTTCTTCATCCTGGCCGGCAACTTCCTGACGCACGGCGGCGTGGCCAGGCGCATGATCAACTTTGCCACCAGCATGGTGGGGCACTGGCATGGCGGCCTGGCGCTGGCGGGGGTGCTGGCCTGTGCCCTGTTTGCGGCGGTCTCTGGTTCCTCACCGGCCACGGTGGTGGCCATTGGCTCGATCCTGCTGCCGGCCATGACCAAGGCAGGCTTTCCCAACAAGTTCGGCGCGGGCGTCATCACCACTTCGGGCGCTTTAGGCATCCTGATCCCGCCCTCCATCGTGATGGTGATGTACTCGGTGTCCACCAACACCTCGGTGGGGGCGCTGTTTCTGGCGGGCGTCATCCCCGGCATCGTGCTGGCCTCGATGCTGGGCTTCACCACCTGGTGGCGGGCGCGCAAGTTTGGTTACCCGCGTCAGCCCAAGGCCTCTTTCGCACAGCGCGTCAAGGCTTTGAAGGACTCCTTCTGGGGCCTGCTGCTGATCGTGGTCGTGATGGGCGGGATCTACACCGGCATCTTCACTCCCACTGAAGCGGCCGCCATGGCCGCCGTCTACGCCTTCATCATCGCCGTGTTCGTCTACAAGGACATGGGTCTGAAAGACGTGCCCCGCGTGCTGCTGAACTCGGCCAACATGAGCGCGATGCTGCTCTACATCATCACCAACGCGGTGCTGTTCAGTTTCGTGCTGGCCAACGAGAACATCCCGCAACAGCTGGCCGACTGGCTGGTTGGCATGGGGCTGGGCCAGATCGCCTTCCTGCTGGTCGTCAACATCCTGCTGCTGGTGGCGGGCAACTTCATGGAGCCCTCCTCGATCGTGCTGATCATGGCGCCCATCCTGTTCCCTGTGGCCGTCAAGCTGGGTATCGACCCCATCCACTTCGGCATCCTGATCGTGGTCAACATGGAAGTGGGCATGTGCCACCCGCCGGTGGGCCTGAACCTGTATGTGGCCTCGGGCATCACCAAGATGGGCATCACCGAGCTGACCGTGGCCGTCTGGCCCTGGCTGCTGACCATGCTGGCCTTCCTGGGCCTGGTGACCTACTGGCCGGGCCTCTCGCTGTGGCTTCCCCACCTGCTGATGCAATAGGCAACCCAGCCCCTCCCCCCTCAAAGCCGTGCCCGCACCCCGCTGGCGCGGCTTTTTTCACACGCGAAGCCGGCACTGGCTGATACACTCGCGGCTTGTCAGGAGAGAGCCGACGCCACTGTGCCGAGGCCGCCGAAGGCGCAGGGCCACCCAACGTGAGTTGGCCGCCCGAACGCTCAGGCAAAAGGACTGGCAAACATGGCGGGGTTACAGCCACCATGATCCTCACTGGAGAGAGCCTGGTGACCTTGTTTCAAGCAAGGTGAGCCCGGCCACCGAAGGGGCAAGCCCATAACGCCGCGACCAGGTTGCAGCGAGGGGTCAATCTCTCAGGTAAAGCGGACAGAGAGGGCAGCACTGGATTCGGGTTTCGACAAGGTCACTGACCGGGTCGCGAAACGGGTCTGGATCCACTCAGATTGCCCTCCCGCTGGCCTCGCAGCCAGCTACTGCCATGTCCGCTGACACACCCGACACCTTGTTGAAGACGCCTCTGCACGCCCTGCACATCGAACTGGGCGCCAAGATGGTCCCCTTTGGTGGCTACGACATGCCCGTGCAGTACGCCACCGGCATCCTCACCGAGCACAAACACACCCGCGCCGCTGCCGGCCTGTTTGACGTCTCGCACATGGGCCAGGTCCTGCTCAAGGGCGAAGGCGCCGACGCCGCACTCGAATCCCTGGTGCCCGTGGACATCGTCGACCTGCCTCAGTTCAAGCAGCGCTATGCCCTGTTCACGAACGAGCAAGGCGGCATCCTGGACGACCTGATGGTCACCCGCCGCGAAAACGACCTGTTCGTGGTCGTGAACGCCGCCTGCAAGACGCAGGACATCGCCCACATGCAGCAGCACATCGGCAGCCGTTGCACCGTGCAGCCCCTGCCCGACCAGGCCCTGCTGGCCCTGCAAGGCCCGCAAGCCGTGACCGCACTGGCCCGCCTGAACGCCGATGTGCAAAAACTCACTTTCATGACTGGCGGCCACTTCGTGCTGGACGGGATCGACTGCTTCCTGACCCGCTCTGGCTACACCGGCGAAGACGGCTTTGAGATCTCCGTGCCTGCCAACAAGGCCGAGCAACTGGCCCGCGCCCTGCTGGCCCAACCCGAAGTCAAACCCATCGGCCTGGGCGCCCGCGACACCCTGCGCCTGGAAGCCGGCCTGTGCCTGTACGGCCACGACATCGACACCACCACCACGCCCGTTGAAGGCAGCATCACCTGGGCCATCCAGAAGGTGCGCCGCGCCGGTGGTGCTCGTGCCGGCGGCTACCCCGGCGCCAGCGTGATCGACGGCCAACTGGCCAACGGTGCGGCCCGCAAGCGCGTGGGCCTGATCAGCACGGAGCGCATGCCCGTGCGTGAAGGCGCCAAGGTTGTCAACGCAGACGGACAAGAGATCGGCGTGGTCACCAGCGGCTCCCCCAGCCCCAGCCTCGGCCAGCCCATCGCACTGGCCTACGTGGCCACGCCTCAAGCTGCTGTGGGCACCCCGGTGTTCGCCATCGTGCGCGACAAGCGCGTCGCCATGACCGTGACCACCCTGCCCTTCGTGCCCAACCGCTACTACCGCGGCTGAACCCTGGGCGATACTCTCGCCCGTTCGGCAAACAAGCACCTCCATCTATCCATTTTTTCCAGGACGTCCACCATGACCATCAAGTACACGCCCGACCACGAATGGCTGCAAATCGAAGCTGACGGCACCGCCATCGTCGGCATCACCCACCACGCGCAAGATGCGCTGGGCGACGTGGTTTTCGTCGACCTGCCCGCCGTGGGCACCACCTTCAACCCCAAGGACGTGGCCGGCGTGGTCGAGTCCGTCAAGGCTGCTGCCGACGTCTACATGCCCGTGACCGGCGAGATCACCGAAGTCAACGAAGCCCTGCGCGACGACCCCTCGCTGGCCAACAGCGACCCCACAGGTGCCGGCTGGTTCTTCAAGGTCAAGCTGGCCAACCCGGCCGAGCTCGATGCCTTGCTGGACAAGACCGCCTACGACGACCTGCTCAAGAACGCCTGATCACCCTTGAAGTGATCCCCGAGGCGCCGCCACGTGGTGGCGCCTTGTGCCTTGCCCCCTGAGCCTGTCTGCCCGCCTGCCTGATCCCGCCCGACGCCGAACGCCATGCTGAACACCCACCTGCCCACCCTCGCTGAACTCGAAAACGCGACCGAATTCCAGGCCCGCCACCTCGGCCCCTGGGACGAAGAGCAGCAACACATGCTCAGCGCCATTGGCGTGGCCACGCGTCAGGCCCTGATCGACGGCATCGTGCCGGCCACCATCAAGCGCGAGAACCCCATGGAGTTGCCCGCGCCGCTGACCGAGGCCCAGGCACTGGCCGAACTCAAGGCCATCGCCCAGCAGAACAAGCTGATGCGCAACTTCATCGGCCAGGGCTACTACGGCACCCTGACGCCCGGCGTCATCCTGCGCAACATCCTCGAGAACCCCGCCTGGTACACCGCCTACACGCCCTACCAGGCCGAGATCTCGCAAGGCCGCATGGAAGCGCTGATCAACTTCCAGACCATGGTCACCGACCTGACCGGCATGGCGATCGCCAACGCCTCCATGCTGGACGAGGCCACCGCAGCCGCCGAAGCCATGACCCTGGCTGCACGGGGTGGCAAGAGCAAGTCCACCCGCTTTGTGGTCTGCCATGACGTCTTCCCGCAAACCCTGGAAGTGATCCAGACCCGCGCCAAGCCGCTGGGCATCACCGTCGACCTGGTGCACGCCGCGCAACTGGCCGAGCACCTGCAAAACAACGACTGCTTCGCGGCCTTGATGCAGTACCCCGGCGTCAACGGCCAGGTGCGTGACCTTCGCCCCCTGGTCGATGCCCTGCACGCCAAGGGTGCACTGGCCATCGTCGCCGCCGACCTGCTGGCCCTCACCCTGCTGACGCCGCCGGGCGAGCTGGGCGCCGACATCGCCCTGGGCAACACCCAGCGCTTTGGCATGCCCATGGGCAATGGTGGCCCGCACGCCGCCTACCTGGCCACCAAGGACGAGTTCAAGCGCTCCATGCCGGGCCGCCTGGTCGGCGTGAGCGTCGACAGCCATGGTGACCCCGCCTACCGCCTGGCCCTTCAAACCCGCGAGCAACACATCCGCCGCGAAAAGGCCACATCCAACATCTGCACGGCCCAGGTGCTGCCTGCCGTCGTGGCCAGCATGTACGCGGTCTACCACGGCCCCGAAGGCCTCAAGCGCATCGCCCTGCGCGTGGCCAGCTACGCCTCCATCCTGGCCGAAGGCCTCAAGGCCATGGGCCGCAAGGTCGTGCACACCACCTGGTTCGACACCATCCAGGTGTTGACCGAAGACCGTGAAGCCGTGCTGGCCGCCGCCGTCAAACTGGGCATCAACCTGCGCGATGCCAGCAACGACAGCGTGACCATCTCGCTGGACGAAACCTCCATCCGCAACGACATCATCGACCTGTGGACGGTGTTCTCTGGCGGCAAGCCACTGCCCTCCTTCGCCGCGTTTGAGAACGGCGTGGCCCTGGGCCTGCCGGCCAACCTGCGCCGCGAAAGCGCCTTCCTGACGCACCCGGTGTTCAATACCCACCACAGCGAAACGGAAATGCTGCGCTACCTGCGCGGCCTGGCCGACAAGGACCTGGCGCTGGACCGCACCATGATCCCGCTGGGCTCGTGCACCATGAAGCTCAACGCCACCAGCGAGATGATCCCCATCACCTGGCCCGAGTTCGCGCACATCCACCCCTTCGCTCCCCGCGACCAGCTCAAGGGCTACGAGTTGCTCAATGAAGAGCTGTGCGCCTGGCTGAGTCAGGCCACGGGTTACGCCGGCATCAGCCTGCAACCCAATGCCGGCTCGCAAGGCGAATACGCCGGCCTGCTGATCATCAAGGCCTACCACGAGGCCAAGGGCCAGGGCCACCGTGACATCTGCCTGATCCCCGAATCGGCACACGGCACCAACCCCGCCAGCGCCCACATGGTCGGCATGAAGGTCGTGGTCACCAAGTGCGATGCCGACGGCAACGTCGATCTGGACGACCTCAAGGCCAAGTGCGAGCAGCACAGCGCCAACCTGGCCGCCGTGATGATCACCTACCCCTCGACCTACGGCGTGTTCGAAACCCGCGTGACCGAGTTGTGCAAGTTGGTCCACCAGCATGGCGGTCGCGTCTACGTGGACGGCGCCAACATGAACGCCCTGGTCGGCCTGGCCGCCCCTGGCCAGTTCGGCGGCGACGTCAGCCACCTGAACCTGCACAAGACCTTCTGCATCCCCCACGGCGGTGGCGGCCCCGGTGTCGGCCCCGTCTGTGTGGTCGAAGACCTGGCCCCCTATCTGCCTGCCCACCGCTCGGCCGGCATCGGCTCGGAGGTGCAGGTCGGCGCCGTGTCGGCCGCCCCGCTGGGCAATGCCGCCGTGCTGCCCATCAGCTGGATGTACATCCGCATGATGGGTGCCGACGGCCTGAAGGCGGCCACCGAAGTGGCCATCCTCAACGCCAACTACGTGGCCGCCCGCCTGGCCGACCACTACGACATCCACTTCAGCGGTGGTAGCCAGACCATCAAGGGTGGCGGTGTGGCCCACGAGTGCATCCTGGACCTGCGCCCCCTGAAGGAAACCAGCGGCGTCGGCGCCGAAGACGTGGCCAAGCGCCTGATCGACTACGGCTTCCACGCCCCCACCTTGAGCTTCCCCGTGGCCGGCACGCTCATGGTCGAGCCCACCGAGAGCGAATCCAAGGCCGAACTGGACCGCTTCTGTGACGCCATGATCGCCATCCGCGAGGAAATTCGCCTGGTGGAACAAGGCAAGCTGCCGCAAGACGACAACCCGCTGAAAAACGCGCCGCACACCGCCGCCAGCCTGCTCAAGGCCGAGTGGCCGCACGCCTACAGTCGCGAGCTGGCCGCCTACCCCGTGGCCAGCCTGCGCAAGCAGAAGTACTGGTCGCCGGTGGGCCGCGTGGACAACGTCCATGGCGACCGCAACCTGTTCTGCTCCTGCGTGCCGGTGAGCGACTACCAGAGCTGATCCGGCCAGACGGCGACTGATCCGCCCGTCCCCTGCACAACTGGCCCGCCCAGGACACCCGTCCCAGGCGGGCCAGACTGTTTCCAGCCGCCAACACCGTGCAGATTTCAGGTTGGCACATTGCCAAGCAGGCGCATAAACGTTAATGTTGCCCATCCGATCCGGGTTCATCGGACAGGTTGCTGTACCCGATTTCCTGAGCCCCATCAGTCAAGCGCAGCGGCCGCAAGCCCGACGCAGCGCACCTCAAGCTCCCGCACAAGGAGGCATATGCAGGTCCTGACGGAGATCGACACGCCCCCCCTTCGGTTCATGCCGACGGATGACGGGCTGAGGATGGCGCTGTCCGCCGCCCAGGCAGGCCTGTGGGAATGGCAGCTTGACACCAACCTCAACACCTGGTCTCAAGAGGTCTGGGCCCTGTTTGGCCTCTCGCCTGACGTGCAAGCCAGTCAGGACGCCTGGCTCGCCAGCATCCACCCGGAAGATCGCACGTATGCCAGGCAGACGGTCTTTGCCGCCAGCCAATGCCGCGTCCCATTCGAAATCGAGTGGCGCACCAACCCGAGCAGCGGCCCTGTCAGGTGGATCCTGTCACGCGGCCAGCCCGGCCAACCCAGGCAGGACGGCCAGCCCACCTACACCGGCATCGTCATGGACATCACGGCCCGCAAGAAGGCCGAGCATGCCGTGCTCAAGCTCACCGAATCCCTCGAAGAGCGCGTCAAGGAGCGCACAGCCGCACTCAGCGAGCACGAACGCCTGCTGCAAAACATCCTGGACGGCGTGCCCGGCCTGATCGGCTACTGGACCAAAGACCTGCGCAACCGCTTTGCCAACAAGGCCTACGTCGAGTGGTTCGGCATGTCCGCCGACCAATTGCGCAACCTGCACATCAAGGAGGTGTTGGGGCCGGAACTCTTCGCCCAGAACTGGCCTTACATCGAAGCCGTGCTCAATGGGCTGCCCCAGCGCTTTGAAACACTGATCCCCATCCCGCGGCAGCCCGGACGACACCGCCACAGCGAAGCCCACTACCTGCCCGACATCGTCAACGGCGTCGTGCAAGGCTTTCTGGTCATCGTGTTCGACATCAGCCAGATCAAGCAGGCCGAACTGGCCGCCGAAGCTGCCAACCAGGCCAAGAGCGAGTTCCTGGCCAACATCAGCCATGAGGTGCGCACACCCTTGAACGCGATGTTCGGCCTGGCCCAGGTGGGCGCGCGCCAGGCGGTCGGCACACCTCAGGCCAGAACCTTCGAGCAGATGCTCGACTCCGCCCAACATTTGCTCACGCTGGTCAATGACGTGCTGGACTTCTCCCGGATAGAGTCGGGCAAGCTCAATCTGCACTATGAACGCATCAACCTCGGCCAGGTGCTGGAACACGTGCTCACGCTCAAGGCGATCCTGGCTCAGGCCAAAGGCCTGCCGCTGATCATCCATGAGTCGGCCGATGTGCCGCAGTACTTCCATGGTGACGCCACCCGTCTGTCCCAGATCCTGCTGAACCTGCTCTCCAACGCGATCAAGTTCACCGACGCCGGGCAGGTTGCCATCCGCCTGGACTACATCGCCCCCGATCTCATCATGGAGGTCACCGACACGGGGATCGGCATGTCCGAGGACAAGCTCCAGCAACTGTTCAAGCCCTTTGTGCAAGTGCATGGCCACCACCCCGCACAGGCTGGTGGCACGGGCCTGGGCCTGGCCATCTGCAAGCGGCTGGTGGAGATGATGCGAGGCCATATCCAGGTCCACAGCCAGCCGGGCCAGGGCACCACCTTCACGGTCAAGCTCCCGGTGCTGCACCCTGAAGCCGGCGACGTGCGCAACATCCGCCACGTGGCCATGGTGGGCGCACCCACGCCGGCGTCCATCGCCTTGACCGAATCGCTTTGCGATCGAGCACTGAAGGTGACCAACACCCCCGCCCTTCCTCTGCCACCAGATTGCCAACCTGACGTGATCATCCTGTCATCCGACGCCTTGGCCCAATGCGCCGCCGACGAGATTCGCCGCAACGTCGCCCTCGGCCACACGGTGCTGGTCAATGCGCCCGCCAGCATGGTGGTGGAATTGCCGCCAGCCCTGCACAACGACCTGCCTGTGGTTGCCGGCCCCTTGAGCCCCCTGCGCCTGCTCAACGCCATCAAGACCAAGCTGAACCGAACGGCCGTGAGCAGCACACAGCGGCTGGCGCACATCCGTGTGCTCGCCGCCGAAGACAACCCCGTCAATCGCCTGGTGCTGCAACAGATGCTGGAACAAGAAGGCGCCATCGTCACTTTCGCGTTCGATGGCGCCCATGCGCTGGAGCAGGTTCGCGTGCATGGGCCATCGAGCTTCGACGTGGTGTTGTGCGACATCCAGATGCCGGTCATGGACGGCTACCAGGCCGCCCAGGCGCTCGGCCACATCGCGCCCTCGCTCCCTGTCATCGGGCTGACCGCGCACGCGTTCGACACCGCCAAGCAACAGGCCAGAAGGGCCGGCATGGTGGGCTACGTCACCAAACCCTATATGCTGGATACTCTGGTTGACGAAATACGCCGCTTTGCACGTTGGCGCCCCGGGGATGTACCGCAGGCAAACGACATGGCAGCCCAAGCAACGACAAGCACCGAGCCCAACATGCAGCAGGACATCACCGACTGGCAGGCCATGCAGCAGTACTACCAGGCGCAGCCTCAACTCCTTGACCGCCTGATCGCCATGCTGGGTGACACCCTCAGCGAGATCCAGCAGGAACTTGAGCGCGCCATCCAGACCCAGAACCTGGAACAACTGGCCAAGATCGCCCACAACATCAAGGGCACCGCCCTCAACCTGCATACACCTGAACTGGCCCGGCTTGCAGTGCAGACTCAGGAACAGGCGCGGCATGCTGACAGCGACACCCTGCACACGGCCGAGGCCTTGTCAAAACGCCTGAGCCACTTCATCGAAATGGCCACGCACCATCAGGCCAACAAGCGCCAAAGTGCGCAACCTCAATAATCGGCAGATCAGTAGATCAGGCGATCGGGCCTGATGTCACGCAAGATGGTGGTGGCGATCTCTTCAATCGACTTGTGCGTGGACGACAGCCAGTCGATGCCCTCGCGGCGCATCATGGATTCGGCCTGCGCCACCTCCAGGCGGCAGTTGTCCAGGCTGGCGTACTTGCTGCCCGGGCGGCGCTCGTTGCGGATCTGGCTCAAGCGATTGGGCTCGATCGTCAGGCCAAAGCACTTCTTCTTGTAGGGCTTGAGCATCGAGGGCAGGAAACCACGATCGAAATCCTCGGGGATCAATGGCACATTGGCGGCCTTGATGCCATGCTGCATCGCCAGGTACAGCGATGTGGGCGTCTTGCCGCAACGGCTCACACCCACCAGCACCACATCCGCCAGCTCCAGGCTGCGCGAAGACTGCCCATCGTCGTGCTCCAGCGCGAAGTTGATGGCCTCGATGCGGTCGTTGTATTCCTGGTCCACGCTGGCGTCGCTGAAGCGGCCCACCCGATGGTTGGACTTCATGCTGAACTCTTCTTCGAGCGGTTCGACGAAGGTCTTGATCACATCGAAGACCTTGGCCTCGCACCCCCGCAAGATGGCCAGCACATCGTCGTTGGCCAGCGTCGTGAACACGATGGGCCGCTTGCCTTCGCGCTGCCCCGCCGCGTTGATCTCGCGCACCACCTGATGCGCCTTGTCCACGGTGTCGATGAAGGGCCGACGCACGTGCCGGGGCTTGATGGCGAACTGGGCCAGGATGGAGTTACCCATGGTCTCGGCCGTGATACCTGTGCCATCGGACACGAAAAACACGCTGCGATCAGACATAAGCAGACAAAAAGGAAGAAGGCCCCTCAATCGGACGTGCCAGCTTTGCACGCAAACACCCGTTCGTGGACCAGAGGAATTGATCTTGTTGAGCCCACGATCATAGGCCTGACCCTACAATCAGTCCATCTCGTGTCCACAGCTGTTGTCAGATGTGCGGCAAAGGTCCCGAACAACACCAACAGACCTGCGCCCACCCGTGGATGCCAACCCATTTTTTTCACCATCCTGGAGCTTTTATGACCAACCGCTTTGAGCCGACCGATCTGGTCGTGCCCTTCGAGCAACTGCGCATGTCCGACGTCGAGGTCGTCGGCGGCAAGAACGCCAGCCTCGGCGAGATGATCTCGCAACTGCCCGATGGCGTGCGCGTGCCAACGGGCTTTGCCACCACGGCCCACGCCTTCCGCGAATTCCTCAAGCACGACGGCCTGGCCGACCGCATCAGCAAGCGCCTGGCAGCGCTGAACACCGAGGACGTGCGCGCCCTGGCCGAGGCCGGCGCCGAAATCCGTGGCTGGGTTGAAGCCCAGCCCTTCCCTGCCGACCTGGAAAAGGCTATCCGCGGCGCCTTCGCCAAGCTGGCTGGCGACAACCTGCAGGCCTCGTTCGCCGTGCGTTCGTCCGCCACCGCAGAAGACCTGCCTGACGCCTCGTTTGCCGGTCAGCAAGAGACCTTCCTGAACGTGGTCGGCATCGAAGACGTGCTGCACAAGATGAAGGAGGTGTTCGCCTCTCTCTACAACGACCGCGCCATCTCCTACCGCGTGCACAAGGGCTTCGCCCATGACGTCGTCGCCCTGTCGGCCGGCGTTCAACGCATGGTGCGCTCCGACCTGGGCGCCGCCGGTGTGATGTTCACCATTGACACCGAATCGGGCTTCCAGGACGTGGTCTTCATCACCTCCAGCTATGGCCTGGGTGAGACCGTGGTGCAAGGCGCCGTCAACCCCGACGAGTTCTACGTGCACAAGCCCGCCCTGAAGGCTGGCAAGCAGGCCGTGATCCGCCGCAACCTGGGCTCCAAGCTGCTCAAGATGGAGTTCGCCACGCCGGAAGAAAAGGCCGCCACCGGCAAGCTGGTCAAGACCGTGGACACCACCGTCGAGGCCCGTAACCGCTACAGCCTGAGCAACGAGGACGTGACCGAGCTGGCCCGCTACGCGCTGGTCATCGAGCAGCACTATGGCCGCCCGATGGACATCGAATGGGGCAAGGACGGCACCGACGGCAAGCTCTACATCCTCCAGGCGCGTCCTGAGACGGTCAAGAGCCAGATGCAAGGCAAGGTCGAGCAACGCTACAAACTCAAGAGCACCGGCACCATCCTGGCTGAAGGCCGTGCCATTGGCCAGAAGATCGGCACCGGCCCCGTGCGCATCGTGCACAACATCTCCGAGATGGACACCGTCAAGCCCGGCGACGTGCTCGTCACCGACATGACCGACCCCAACTGGGAGCCCGTGATGAAGCGCGCCAGCGCCATCGTCACGAACCGTGGCGGCCGTACCTGCCACGCCGCCATCATCGCGCGTGAACTGGGCATCCCTGCCGTGGTGGGTTGTGGCAACGCCACCGAGCGCCTGACCGACGGCACCCTGGTGACCGTGGCCTGCTCCGAAGGCGACACCGGCTACATCTACGAAGGCCTGCTGGAAACCGAGGTCACCGAGGTCAAGCGCGGTGAGATGCCCCACATCGGCCTGAAGATCATGATGAACGTGGGCAACCCCCAACTGGCGTTCGACTTCGCCCAGATGCCCAACAACGGCGTGGGCCTGGCCCGCCTCGAGTTCATCATCAACAACAACATCGGCGTCCACCCCAAGGCGATCCTGGACTACCCCAACATCGACAGCGACCTGAAAAAGGCCGTCGAGTCGGTAGCCCGTGGTCACGCTTCGCCCCGCGCTTTCTACGTGGACAAGCTCGCTGAAGGTATCGCGACCATCGCTGCTGCCTTCTGGCCCAAGCCCGTCATCGTGCGCCTGTCGGACTTCAAGTCCAACGAGTACAAGAAGCTGATCGGCGGTTCGCGCTACGAGCCCGAGGAAGAGAACCCCATGCTGGGTTTCCGCGGCGCCTCGCGCTACATCAGCGCCGAGTTCGGCGAGGCCTTTGCCATGGAATGCGAAGCCCTCAAGCGCGTGCGCAACGACATGGGCCTGAGCAACATCGAGATCATGGTGCCCTTTGTGCGCACCTTGAAGCAGGCCGAGCGCGTGACCAACATGCTGGCCGATCACGGCCTGGTGCGCGCCTCCAAGGGTGGCCACGACGGCCTGCGTATCATCATGATGTGCGAGGTGCCGTCCAACGCCATCCTGGCCGAGCAGTTCCTGGAGTTCTTCGACGGCATGTCCATCGGCTCGAACGACCTGACCCAGCTCACCCTGGGCCTGGACCGCGACTCCGGCCTGGAGCTGCTGGCCCACGATTTCGATGAACGCGATCCAGCCGTCAAGGCCATGATCTCGCGCGCGATTGCCGCCTGCCGTGCCCACGGCAAGTACATCGGCATTTGCGGCCAGGGCCCATCCGACCACCCGGATTTCGCCGAGTGGCTGGCCGCCGAGGGTATTGTGTCGATCTCGCTGAACCCCGACACCGTGGTCGAAACCTGGCAGCGCCTGGCTGCCAAATAAGGTTTTCGGACAAAACAGCCGGATTTCGTTGTCAAATCCAGCTGAGCGAACCTCACACGCCACCTTCGGGTGGCGTTTTCACTGCTACAATCGCAGGCTTTTCCGCCAGTTGCTCATTTCTTGAGCAGCCCTTGCCGTCTACGGGTTTGACGCTTCGTGGCGGCTTCCATCAACTGGAATCCACAAGGAGTATCCATGCGTCACTATGAAATCGTCGTGCTGATCCACCCGGATCAAAGCGAGCAAGTTCCCGCCATGCTGGAACGCTACAAGGCCCTGATCGCCTCCACCGGCGGCCAGGTTCACCGTCTTGAAGACTGGGGCCGTCGTCAGCTGGCATACCAGATCAACAAGCTGGCCAAGGCTCACTACCTGTGCCTGAACATCGAGACCAGCAAGGAAACCCTGGCTGAACTCGAAACCGGCTTCAAGTTCAACGACGCCGTGCTGCGTCACCTCACCGTGCTGAAGGACAAGGCTGAAACCGCTCCTTCCGTGATGATGAAGCAAGTTGAGCGTGAAGAGGCCCGCAAGGCCCAGCAGGAGCAAGCCGCTGCCTGATTGATGCCGCAAGGCATCGACAGGCGTTGCGTCCACGTTCATGAACCGTGTGCTGATTTCAGCCCAGATCATTGAACGCAGCGTATTGAGATACACCCCCGCCGGCCTGCCCGCACTCGACGTCGTGCTTCAGCACGAATCCGAAGTGACCGAGGCCCTGCTTCCCCGCAAGGTCAAGCTGGACATCAAGGCCGTGGCAATTGGTCCGATTGCAGAGCAATTGAACCGAAAGCCGGTTGGCGTGCCATTGAGCATTGCCGGCTTCCTGGGTGCTCCGCGCAACGGACGTGGCGTGCTGCTCCACATCACCGAACTCAACGACATCGTTTAACACATCCATTCGGATACTGAGAGGTCATCATGGCTGCTCCCCGCTCCAAGAACGGCAAGTTCTCCAAAGACCGCAAGGGCAAGCGCAACACGCAATCCCTGCTGTTCCGTCGCAAGCGCTTCTACCGCTTCACCGTCGCCAACGTCGAACAGATCGACTACAAGGACGTTGACACCCTGCGCGACTTCATCGCTGAAAACGGCAAGATCATCCCCGCACGCCTGACCGGCACCCGCGCGATCTACCAGCGTCAGCTGACCACCGCCATCAAGCGCGCTCGCTTCCTGGCCCTGCTGCCTTACAGCGACCAGCACCGCGTCTAAGGAGTTCTCTGTCATGCAAATCATCCTCCTCGAAAAAGTCGCCAACCTGGGCAACCTGGGTGATGTGGTCCGCGTGAAGGACGGTTACGCTCGTAACTTCCTGATCCCCACTGGCCAAGCTCGTCGCGCCACCGAAAAGGCTGTCGCCGAATTCGAAGCCCGTCGCGCTGAACTGGAAAAGGTTCAAGCCGAAAAGCTGGCCGCCGCTCAAGCCCTGGGCGACAAGCTCGCCAGCAAGACCATCACCGTCAGCCAGAAGGCTGGCGTGGACGGCCGCCTGTTCGGTTCGGTCACCAACTTCGACATCGCTGAAGGCCTCAAGGCTGCCGGCTTCGAAGTGGCCAAGCACCAGATCCGCCTGCCTAACGGTCCGCTGAAGACCGTGGGCGAGCACCCTGTGTCGCTGTCGCTGCACACCGACGTGGTCGCCGAGATCACCGTCGCTGTGGTTGGCGAAGCCGCCTAAGTACCGGGTCATACCAGACCAAGCAGAGTCCGGTGTTCGCACCGGATCCAGCCCCCAGGAAGCCGGCCTTGAGCCGGCTTTCTCATTGGGCACGCCACTTATCCACGCCAATCCCCAAGCTATCCCAAGGTTGCCCACAGACTTGCACACATGTCCACAGCATTATCCACATGCGCAAGACGCTGACAACCTTATGATTGACGACCATGGCCGCAGTTCTCCCGACACCCTTCTCCCCATCAGGCCTGAGTGCCTCGATTGGCGCCGATGAAATCGCCAAGCTGCGGGTGCCGCCGCACTCCATCGAAGCCGAGCAGAGCGTGCTGGGCGGCTTGCTGCTGGACAACAGCGCCTGGGACCGCGCCTCGGACCTCCTGACCGACAGCGACTTCTACCGCCACGAACACCAGCTCATCTTCACGGCCATCCAGCAACTGATCAATGGCTCCAAGCCCGCTGACGTGATCACGGTCTTCGAGCAATTGCAGATGCAGGGCAAGACCGCGGATGTTCCTGGCGGCTTGATGTACCTGAATGCCCTGGCCCAGTCGGTGCCCAGCGCCGCCAACATGCGCCGCTACGCCGAAATCGTGCGTGAGCGCGCGGTGCTGCGCAAGCTGGTGTCGGTCAGCGATGAAATCGCCACCAACGCCTTCAGCCCCAACGGCAAGTCCGTGGCCGACCAACTCGACGAGGCCGAAGCCAAGATCATGAAGATCGGCGAGGAAGGCAACAAGGGCAAACAAGGCTTCCACTCCATGGACGGCCTGGTGGTGGACCTGCTGGACCGCGTGCAGGAACTGGCCGACAACGGCTCCGAAGACGTGACCGGTGTGCGCACCGGCTTCACCGAGATGGACAAGATGACAGCCGGCCTGCAAAAGGGCGACCTGATCATCCTGGCCGCCCGCCCCTCCATGGGTAAGACCGCTTTCGCGCTGAACATTGGCGAAAACGTGGCGGTCAACGAAGGCCTGCCTGTGGCCGTGTTCTCCATGGAAATGGGCGCGTCCCAACTGGCGCTGCGCATGGTCGGCTCCATTGGCCGCATCAACCAGCAGAACCTGCGTACCGGCCGTCTGAGCGATGACGAATGGGGCCGCCTGAGCGAAACCGTCGAGAAGCTGCGCACGGCCAACGTCTTCATTGACGAAACGCCCGGCCTGTCACCCAATGAATTGCGCGCCCGCGCACGCCGCCTGGCCCGCCAGTTCGGCGGCACCCTGGGCCTGATCATCATCGACTACCTGCAGCTGATGAGCGGCTCCGGTGGCAACGAGGAAAACCGCGCCACCGTGATCGGTGAGATCTCGCGGGGCCTCAAGGCGCTGGCCAAAGAACTGCAGTGCCCGGTGATCGCCCTGTCGCAGCTGAACCGTTCTGTCGAAACCCGCCCTGACAAGCGCCCCATGATGTCCGACCTTCGCGAATCGGGTGCCATCGAGCAGGATGCCGACGTGATCATGTTCATCTACCGCGACGAGTACTACAACAAGGAATCGAAGATTCCGGGTGTGGCCGAAATCATCATCGGCAAGCAGCGTAACGGCCCGGTGGGCAGCTTGCACCTGGCCTTCCTGAAGTCGAACACGCGCTTCGAAAACCTGGCGCCTGGCAGCTACATCGGCGAAGGCGATCAGTACTGAGTTCTGAGCAGGCCGAAGGGCGGCCGATCAAAGGCCGTGGCGAGCCAGCCAGGCCTTCAACTGCGCTGGCTGCAAGGCACCCGACACGCGATCGATCTCGCGGCCATTGGCAAACAGGGCCAGCGTCGGGATGCTGCGGATGTTGTAGCGGCCGGCGAGTTGCTGCTCGGCCTCGGTGTCAACCTTGGCAAACAGCACACGGCCGTTGTAGCTACCGGCCATCTGCGCAAACACGGGCGCAAACATCTTGCAGGGGCCACACCAAGGCGCCCAGAAATCGACCAGCACAGGCAACTGGTTGCGCGTGATGAAGCGCTCGAAATGCTGGGTGTTCAGGTTGACAGGCTGGCCAGGCAGCACAGCCTGTGCGCATTTGCCGCACTGGGGCTTGTCTTGGACGCGATCAGCCGGCACGCGGTTGATCGCCTGACAGTGTGGGCAAACCAGTTCAAAAGAAGCAGACATGGGGTTCTCCGAGAGAGCTATACCCCATGTCGTATCAACTCACGCCAATTCAAGAGGCGCGAGATCAGTCGTCGCTGCCGCCCAGTGCCATCAGCAATTGCAGCAGAGACGAGAACACGTTGTAGACGTCCAGGTAGATGGCCAGGGTTGCCGTCACGTAGTTGGTCTCGCCGCCATCCAGCACGCGCTTGATGTCATAAAGGATGAAAGCAGAGAAGACCGCCACGGCCATGGCCGAGATGGCCAGATGCAGCGCCGGCAGTTGCAGCCAGATATTGGCCACGCCCGCCACCAGGATCACGATCATGCCCATGAACAGCCACTTGCCCAGGCTGGACACGTCGCGCTTCATGGTGCTGGCCATGGCGGCCATGCCCGTGAAGACCACGGCCGTACCACCAAACGCGGTGGCCACCAGGCTGGCGCCATTGGACATGCCCAAAGCAAAACCAACCAGACGGGACAACATCAGGCCCATGAAGAAGGTGAAACCCAGCAGGAGCAGCACGCCCAGGCCAGAGTTCTTGAACTTCTCAATGGCGAAGAAGAAGCCAAAGGCCACAGCCATGAACACGACGAAGCTGATAAGGGGGCTGCCAGCGAAAAAGCTGAAACCAGTTGCCACACCCAGCCAGGCGCCCAGCACCGTGGGCAGCATCGACAAAGCCAGCAAGGCATAGGTATTGCGCAGCACCCGCTGACGGTCCACGCCCAGCGAAGAGCCATACACAACATCAAGGGGCTTCAACGAACGTTCCATGTTTCCTCCGGAAAACGCAAAAGGAGTCAGGCCAGACTGCCCCTCCTTGGGGCCAGCCAATGGGGCTGAGGTTCCGCGGTGATTGTAGGCGGCTTATGTCAACCCCAAGCGCCTTGCCCCTTATCTGCGGGCGAGCCAGGGTCTTTTCAACTGCAATTTCAGCCTGTGAAAACGAGCAAAGTTCCGCCAGGCTCAGGCCGGCTGACGACGGCGCAGGGACTCATACAGGCACACCGCTGCGGCGGCTGCCACGTTGAGCGACTCTTCCCCACCCGGCTGCGGAATGGCCACCTTCAGCGCACAGCGGGCCATGACGGCTTCGGCCACGCCCTGCCCTTCGTGCCCCAGCACCCAGGCACAAGGATCGGGCAGCGGCGCCGTGGGCAGCAGTTGATCGGTATGCGAGCTGGTGGCCACCATCGGCACAGCCAGCGCGGCCAGATCGTCCGCCACCACCTGCTCCACCAGATGCAGCGCAAAGTGCGCCCCCATGCCGGCGCGCAAGACCTTGGGCGACCACAGGGCGGCCGTGCCCTTGAGCGCCACCACTTGCTCGAACCCCATGGCCGACGCGCTGCGCAGGATGCTGCCGACATTGCCTGCGTCCTGAACACGGTCCAGCACCACCGAACGCAAACCGGAACGGATGCCCGAGCCCGCCGCATCCCCCTCGGGGCGGGACAGCAGGAAACCCAGGTGCGCATGCGACTCCAGGCCGCTGAAGACCTTCCACAGTGCTTGCGGCACCACCACGACCTTGTCGGCCCGGCGGGCCAGCTCGCTCAGCTTGCGTGCCAGTTCGTCGTGACCAGCGGCCATGCCGTGCTCGCCCAGCCAGGCCGTGTCGGCGATCACCGCCAGCGCCACGGGCACGCCACGGGCCAGACAGGCCGAGCACAGGTGATCGCCTTCCAGCCAGACTTCGCCCAGCTTGCGGTAGGCAGACGGATCTTGCGCGTGCTTGCGCAGACGCTGCACCAGCGGGTTGTCGCGCGAGGTGATCAGTTGGGTGGTGCTCATCAAAATCAGGCCATCGAAGTGGCGCAGGGGTCAGCGAGGCTGAATCAGGGAAGGGTCAGGTGCCAGCCCCAGGGCCACCTTCACGGGCCCGAAGCTGCGGCGGTGCGCCGGGGTCGCGCCATGCAGGCGCAGCGCGGCCACGTGGTCTGCCGTCGGGTAGCCCTTGTGGGCGTCAAAACCGTAGTGCGGGTAGGCCTCGTGCAACTGTACGCACAAGCGGTCACGGTGCACCTTGGCCAGGATGGATGCCGCAGAAATCGCCTGCACTTTCGAGTCGCCCTTGACAATGGCCTGTGCCGGCACATTGAGCACCGGCACCCGGTTGCCGTCTACCTGCACCATCGCGGGCTTGAGGCGCAAACCCTCCACGGCCCTGCGCATGGCCAGCATCGTGGCCTGCAGGATGTTGATGGCATCGATTTCCTCGACCGTGGCCTCGGCGATGCAGCAGCACAGTGCCTTGGCCCGGATTTCGTCGTACAGGCGCTCGCGCTGGCGTGCGGTGAGCTTCTTGGAGTCCGCCAGGCCGGTGATGGGCTGCTCGTCGTCCAGGATCACGGCGGCGGCCACCACGGGGCCTGCCAGAGGGCCGCGACCGGCTTCGTCCACACCGGCGAGCAAACCCGCCGAGTCGGCTGGCCACAACAGGTCAAGCTGTTGTGGCAGCAGGGGTTCACCGCGCGAGGACGCGGCCTTGGTCGCCTTAACGGCTTTCGAGGACTTGGGCGATGGCATCGCTGGCGGCCCGGGCGGTGTCTCGCCTCAGGGTGTGATGGAGTTCGAGGAAACGTTGCTGCACCGACTGGGCACGAGCGGGCTGGTCCAGCCAGGCCAGGACATCCGAAGCCAGTTGCTCGGGGTTGGCCTCATGTTGCAGGCGCTCGGGGACGACGAAGTCAGACAACAGGATATTGGGCAGCCCCACCCAGGGCAGGTAGGCCATGCGCTTCATGATGGGCCAGCTTAGCGCACTGATCTTGTATGCGATCACCATGGGCCGCTTGAACAGGGCCGCCTCGAGCGTGGCCGTGCCACTGGCAATGAGGGTGACGTCGCAAGCGGCCAACGCCTCGTGTGACTGCCCGTCCAGCAAGGTCAAGGCGGCCTTGGGCGCATGTTCGGCCACCATGGGCTCGACCAGGGCGCGCATGCCGGGCACGATGGGCAGCAGGAAGCGCAGATCAGGCCGCTGCTGGCTCAGGCGGGCCACCGTTTGCAGGAAGGTCGGCGCGATGTGGCGGATCTCGCCACCACGGCTGCCGGGCAGCACAGCCACCACCTGGACATCGGCCCCCAGCGCCAGCTTGGCACGGGCCGCTTCACGCGGCACCTCCAGCGGGATGGTATCGGCCAGCGGGTGCCCCACATAAGTGGCCGCAATGCCCTTGTCCTGATAGAGCTTGGGCTCGAAGGGGAACAGGCACAGCATGTGGTCCACCGAACGGTGGATCTTGTTGATGCGCCCGCCTCGCCATGCCCAGATGGAGGGGCTGACGAAGTGCACGGTCTTGACGCCCTGGGCTTTCAGCCGCGCTTCCAGCCCGAGGTTGAAGTCAGGCGCGTCCACACCAATGAACACGTCTGGACGCTCCTGCAACAGGCGCGCCGCCAGTTGCTCACGGATGCCCCAGATCTCGCGAAAGCGCCTCAGCACTTCCAGGTTGAAGCCGTGCACGGCCAGCTTCTCGTAGGGCCAATGGGCCTGGAAGCCGTGTGCCGCCATCTTCGGGCCGCCGATGCCGGAGGCCGTCAGATCAGGCCAGCGTGCGCGCATGCCACCCAGCAGCAAGCCCGCCAGCAGGTCGCCGGAGGTTTCGCCGGCCACCATGGCCACACGCGGACCGGTCGTCATGCCGCTCAACGCACGATGCCGCGCGAAGCGTCAGCCAGGAAGCCCAACATCATGTCGATGTCGGCGTCCGCCTCAGGCACTTGGCCACGCAAGGCTGCAATCTCGGCCTTGGAGGCCTCCAGGGTCAGGCCCTTGCGGTACAGCAGCTTGTACATCTGCTTGAGCGTGCTCAGACGCTCAGCCGAATAACCGCGGCGGCGAGGGCCTTCCTGGTGCACGTTCTGAGCCTGAGCCGGGTTGCCGGCTGCTTGCACGAAGGGCGGCAGGTCTTGCGACAGGCGGGTCTGGAAGCCCACCATGGCGAAATCACCGATGCGCACGAACTGGTGCACGCCGCTGATGCCACCGATCAGGGTGTGGTTGCCCACGGTCACGTGGCCGGCAAACTGCACGGAGTTGGCGATCACGTTGTCGTTGCCGATGACGCAGTCATGCGCCACATGCACATAAGCCATGATCCAGTTGTCGTCGCCAATCTGCGTGACGCCCTTGTCCTGCACTGTGCCGGTGTTGAAGGTCGTGAACTCGCGGATGGTGTTGCGGTCGCCGATGATCAGTTGGGTGGGTTCGCCCGCGTACTTCTTGTCCTGCGGGGCGGCCCCCAGTGAGGCGAACTGGAAGATGCGGTTGTCGCGCCCGATCGTGGTGTGGCCCTCGATCACGCAATGCGCGCCAACCGTGCTGCCTTCACCGATGCTGACATGGGGCCCAATGAGGGCGTAAGGGCCCACCGACACGGAATCGGCCAGCTTGGCCTGCGGGTCAACAAGGGCCGTTGGATGGATGCTTGCCATGACGGAATCAGGCCACCTTGCGCACAGTGCACATGATCTGCGCAGACACGGCGAGCTCCTCACCCACGAAGGCCTGGGCGTTGAACTTGTAGATGCCGGCCTTGTTGCGGTCCATCTGCACGTCCAGGATCAGCTGGTCACCGGGCTCCACGGGGCGCTTGAAACGCGCACCATCGATGCCGACGAAGTAGTACACCGAGTTTTCATCGGCGCCCTCGCCCATCGCATCAAAAGCCAGCAAGGCAGCGGCCTGCGCCAGGGCTTCGAGCATCAGCACACCCGGCATCACCGGGCGCGTGGGGAAATGGCCCTGGAAGAACGGCTCGTTGATGGTCACGTTCTTCAAGGCGCGGATCCGCACGTTCTTTTCGATTTCCAGCACACGGTCCACCATCAGGAAGGGATAACGGTGCGGGAGCTTGTCGAGGATCTTGTGGATGTCCATCACGATTTGATCTGTTTCTCTAGGGTACGGATGCGATCACGCAGGGCATGGAGCTGGCGCAGCGTGGCCGCGTTCTTCTCCCAGGATGCGTTCTCGTCGAATGGGAAGACCCCGCTGTAGACGCCGGGCTTGTTGATGGAGCGCGAAATCAGCGTGCCGGAGGACACGTGCACATTGTCCGCCAGGGTCAGGTGCCCCAGGATCATGCCAGCGCCACCCACCGTGCAATGTGCACCGATGTGCGCGCTGCCGGCCACACCCACGCAGCCGGCCATGGCCGAATGCTCGCCGATGTGGACGTTGTGCGCGATCTGGACCAGGTTGTCGAGCTTGACGCCCTTTTCGATGACAGTGTCCTCGATGGCGCCACGGTCCACGCAGGTATTGGCGCCCAGTTCGACGTCGTCGCCAATGCGCACGGCACCGAGCTGCTCGATCTTTTCCCAGGTGCCCTTGTTGGGGGCGAAACCAAAACCATCTGCGCCAATGACCACGCCGCTGTGGAAGATGCAGCGCTGGCCGACCACGCAGTCAAAACCCAGCGTGACATGGGCCGCCAGGCGCGTCTGTGCACCCACGCGGGCGCGCTCGCCGACCACGCAATGCGGGCCGATGATCACCTCATCACCGATCACGGCACCGGCCTCGATGATTGCCAGAGGGCCAATGCTCACGCCCTGCCCCAGTACGGCGCTGGGGTCCACCACCGCCGAGGGGTGCACGCCGGCCGCCGGGCGAGGCCGCACACGTTGCGCCCACCACTGCGTCAGGCGCGCAAAGTACAGATAGGGGTCGTCCGTGACGATCGCCGCGCCACGGGCCACGGCCTCGTCCTGCGCTGCGGCGCTCACGATGACGCACGCCGCCTTCGTCGTCAGCAACTGGCTGCGGTACTTCGGGTTGGAGAGGAAGGAAATCGCAGCGCCACGGTCCGTGTCAAGCGGGCCGATGTTCTGGATGACCGTCTCGCGGTCACCGTGCAACTCGCCGCCCAGCGCATCCACGAGCTGCCCCAGCGTGGTGGTCAGGCGGGGCGCGGCACGGTCAGCAGAAGAAATCGTGTCAGGCGCTGACGAGGAGCCGCTCACTTGCTCGATCCGCCATTCAAGGCCTTGATGACCTTGTCAGTGATGTCCACGCGCGGGCCGGCAAACACGGCTTCCTGAAGGATCAGGTCGAACTTTTCCTGGTCGAAAATCTGCTTGACCACGCGGTTGGCGCGGTCCAGCACGCTGGACAGCTCTTCGTTCTTGCGCTGGTTGAGGTCTTCCTGGAACTCGCGGCGCTTGCGCTGCAGTTCGCGGTCCTGGTCCACCAGGTCACGCTGGCGGCGAACGCGCTCGCCTTCACCCAGCGTCGGGGCATCCTTTTCGAAGCGATCGGACGCGCTCTTGAGACGGGACTCGGTCTCACCCAACTCCTTCTCGCGGCGGTTGAACTCCGCCTCGAGCTTGGTCTGCGCGGCTTTGGCCGGCACCGCGTCACGCAAGACGCGATCCAGGTTCACAAAACCGATCTTGAGTTCCTGACTGTGAACAGCCACCGCGCCCATGAGCATGGCGCTGGCGAGCAGTGTCTTGAGAATCGATTTCATGATCAGAATGCCGTGCCGATCTGGAACTGGAGTTTCTGGATTTTATCTTGATCGAGGTAGCGGAAGGGCTTGCCGTAGCTCAGCTTGAGCGGGCCGACCGGCGACACCCAGCTGATACCAACACCAGCCGATGCCCGGAAGTCCTTCCAGCGCACCGCTTCGTTTTCACCCCAGACGTTACCTGCATCCACATAACCGAACAAGCGCAGCGTGCGGTCATTGCCCGCGCCGGGGAAGGGCACGTAAAGTTCGGTATTGAGGTTGATGCGCTTGTTGCCGCCCACGTAGGCGCCTTCGATGTCCACGGGGCCCAGCGAGCCTTGCTCGAAGCCACGCACCGTACCCAGACCGCCACCGGTGAAGTTCTTGAACACGGGATAGGGTTTACCAGAAAGGCCCGTGCCGTAGCCGAACTCGCTGTTGAAACCCAGCGTGTAGCGGTTGGTCAGCGGCAGGTATTGCTGGAACTGGTAGTCACTGCGCAGGTAGCGCGTATCACCCGCCACGCCCCACTCCAGGTTGACGCGCTGGTAGCGGCCGCTGGTGGGGGCAATGGTGCTGTCACGGGCGTCACGCGCCCAGCCCACGGTCAGGGGCACGGACAGGCTGCGCTCGCCAAAGATCTCGCGGTGCAGCTGGTAGCTCACGGGCAAGCCCGTGGTGCCATGGATCGCGGTCTGCTCGGCACCGGCGCCGAAGAACACCGTGTCGAACTCGGTGTAAGGCACACCAAAACGCACCGCGGCACCCGGGGTCACGATCTCGTAGTCACCACCTTGCGTGCTCAAGGGGCGCGAGGTGCGGTAGAACACGTCGTAGGAACGCGAGATGCCGTTGTCCGTGAAGTACGGGTCCACCGTGCTGACCACGATGGTGCGGTTGTACTTGCTGGTGTTGAGCTCCACCCCCAGGTAGTTGCCGGTACCAAACACATTGTCCTGCTTGACCGATGCGGTCAGCGTGAACTTCTCGGCGCTGGAGAAGCCCGCGCCCAGCATCAGGTTGCCGGTGGGCTTTTCTTCCACCGTGAGGGTCAGGTCAACCTGGTCGGCCGTACCGGGCACCTCGGTGGTTTCGATGTTGACCTGCTTGAAGTAGCCCAGACGGTCCACGCGGTCGCGCGACAGCTTGATTTTCTGGCCGTCGTACCAGGCCGCTTCGAACTGGCGGAACTCGCGGCGGATCACTTCGTCACGTGTGCGGGAGTTGCCGGCCACATTGACGCGGCGCACGTAGACACGACGCTGCGGCTGCGCCACCAGCACGGCCACGGCCTGGCCCTTTTCGCGGTCCAGCTCGGGGCGGAAGTCCACCTTGGCAAAGGCATAGCCGAATGCGGCAAAGCGGTCTGTGAAGGCCTTGATGGTCGAGGCCACGTCCTCGGCGCGGTAGGCCTCGCCCGGCTTGATCGTGATCAGCTTGCGGAAGGTCTCTTCCTTGCCCAGGTAATCGCCATCGAGCTTGACGCCCGTGATCACGTAGCGCGGCCCTTCGGTCACGTTGATCGCAATCGAGATGTCCTGCTTGTCAGGCGAGATCGCCACCTGGGTGGACTCGATCTTGAATTCAAGGTAACCACGGTTGAGGTAGTAGGCCTTGATGGACTCCAGGTCGGCATTGAGCTTGGAGCGGGCGTATTGGTCGGACTTGGTGTACCAGGTCAGGTAGCCGCCCGTGGTCAGGTCCATCTGCGACAGCAAGGTGCCTTCCGAGAAAGCCTGGTTGCCCGTGATGCGGATGCTCTTGATCTTGGTGACTTCGCCTTCGGTCACGGTGAAGGTCACGTTCACGCGGTTGCGCTCGGCGGGCGTGATCGTGGTGACCACTTCGACGCCGTACAGGCTGCGCGTGAGGTACTGGCGCTTGAGCTCCTGCTCGGCGCGGTCGGCCAGCGCACGGTCGAAAGGCTGACCTTCGCCAATGCCGACGTCCTTCAGCGCCTTGACCAGGTTGTCCTTGTCGAACTCCTTGGTGCCCACGAACTCCACGCGGGAGATCACGGGGCGCTCTTCCACGACCACCACCACGATGTTGCCATCGATCTGGATGCGCACGTCCTTGAACAGGCCGGTGGCAAACAGGGAGCGCAAACCGGCAGCGCCCTTGTCGTCTGTATAGGTGTCACCCACCCGGAAAGGCAGGGAGGCAAACACGGTACCGGCATCGGCACGCTGAAGGCCTTCAACACGGATGTCCTTGAGCACGAAGGGCTCGACAGCCCATGCAGCCTGGAACAAGGAAGATGCCAGCAAGGCAGCGAGCAGGGTCGGCTTGAACCGGACAGCAGTCATGGAAGGAATTTGCATGCGGAAATAACTCAGTGCGCGCCCATCAGGCGCGCCAGGTCGTTGTAAAGGGCCAGTGACATCATCACCAGCATGATGGCGACGCCACCACGTTGTAGGCGCTCCAGCCAACGTTCAGAGACGGGCCGGCCCGTGACACCTTCGAAAAGATAATACATGAGGTGTCCGCCATCGAGGACCGGCAGCGGCAGCAAATTGAGCACCCCCAGGCTGACGCTGACCAGCGCAAGGAAGCCCACGTAGTAAGCCCACCCCAGGCGCACGGACTGCCCTGCGTAGTCGGCAATGGTCAGCGGCCCGCTCAGATTCTTCAGGGAAGCCTGCCCCACCAGCATCTTGCCCAGCATGTTCAGGCTCAGCACCGACACATCCCAGGTCTTGACCAGGGCGCGCTGCATGCCATCGAGCAGGCCATAGCGCACTGTCACCGTGGCGGCCGGCCCACCCAGCGCAGCGTCGATGCGGGGCAGCATCTGCCCCTCTACCTGCTTCATCACCGGCAGCACGTGCAGCTGCAACACCTGACCGCTACGCTCGATGCGCATGTCCATGGGCAAGGCCTGCCCCTTGTCCTGGCTCTGACGGATGATGCGCAGCAGATGCGAGACGTCGGTGGGTGCCTGGCCGTTGACGTCCAGCACGCGGTCACCATTGCGCAGCCCCGCCTTCTGGGCGGCACCGCCATCGAGCACGGTGCGGATGATGGGCTCGCCATAAGGGCCTGTCAGGCCGATGCGGCTCATCAGTTCGCCGTCGACCTCCGAGGCGCTGATCTGGCTCAGCTTGAGATGCAAGAGGCGTTCGCCACCGGCAGGCTCATCAGCCTTCACCTTCGACTGCACGCGCAAGACCAGATCCTGCCCCTTGAGCGCATGCTGGGTCAGGCGCCATTGCAGATCATTCATGGAGCGCACGGCGTACCACTCGGTGGCATCGCCCCCATCGGCGCCGTCGGGTTTCAAGGCGATGATTTCGTCGCGCGACTGCAGGCCGGCTTGCGCGGCCAGGCTGTCAGCCTTGGGCTGCGCAAACCAGGGGCGCAACTCGGACACACCCGCCCAGTTCACGCAGGCATACAGCAGCACCGCCAGCGCGAGGTTGGCCAGCGGGCCCGCGGCCACCACGAACGCACGCTGCGGCAAAGGCTTGCGATTGAACGCGCGATGCAGCTCGGCGGGATCAACGGCACCTTCGCGCTCGTCGAGCATCTTGACGTAGCCACCCAGCGGCAAGGCCGACACCACGAACTCGGTTTCACCACGCACGCGCGACCACAGCACGCGGCCAAAGCCCACCGAGAAACGCAACACCTTGACATCGCACGCCACGGCGGCCCGGTAATGCCCATACTCATGGATGACCACCAGTACCCCGATGGTCAAGATGAACGCCAGCACGGTGATCAGCATCGCCCTACTCCTTGGAACACGGCCTTTGAGGCACCCGATGTGGTGGGCCGCTGCACGATCAGCGTGCCAGGCCCGTCACCACCGACTCTGCCACACGGCGAGCCTGCCCATCCAGTGACAACAAGCCTTCAACCGACTCGACCGCGCCAGATGGCACGACACAATCAGACAAGGCCTGCACATTCACGTGGTGAATCTGATCGAAACGGATGCGGCGATTCAGGAAGGCATCCACCGCCACCTCGTTGGCCGCATTGAGCACGCAGGTGCTGCCAGGCGCCGCACGCAAGGTCTGCCAGGCCAGTTGCAGCCCGGGGTAGCGGGCGGCGTCCGGCTGCTCGAAAGTCAGGGCACCAAGCTGGCTGAAATCCAGCATCTCGGCACCAGACTCGATGCGCTGCGGCCACGACAGGCCATAGGCGATGGGCACACGCATGTCAGGCGTGCCCAGTTGGGCCAGCACCGAGCGATCGCGGCACACCACCATGGAGTGGATGATGCTCTGCGGGTGCAGCACCACGCGGATCTGATCAGGCGTCAGGTTGAACAGCCAGCGCGCTTCAATCACTTCCAGCGCCTTGTTCATCATGGTCGCCGAATCCACCGAAATCTTGCGGCCCATGACCCAGTTCGGGTGCGCACAGGCTTGATCCGGCGTGATGTCTGCAAACGTGGCTGGATCACGCTGACGGAAGGGCCCGCCCGATGCGGTCAGCACGATGTGGTCAATGCGTGAAGCCCAGCTAGCCGGGTCTTCAGGCAGGCACTGGAAAATGGCCGAATGCTCGCTGTCGATCGGCAGCAGCGTGGCGCCACCATCCTTGACGGCCTGCATGAACAGGCCACCGCCCACCACCAGGGCTTCCTTGTTGGCCAGCAAGAGGCGCTTGCCCGCGCGGGCCGCAGCCAGACAGGGCGCCAGCCCGGCCGCCCCCACGATCGCGCCCATCACCACATCCACATCGGGATGCGAGGCGATGTCGCACAGCGCCTGCTCGCCACTGAGCACCTCGGTGCGCAGACCGGCAGCACGCACCTTGTCCCGCAACTGCGCCGCCACGGCCTCGGACGGCATCACCGCAAACTTCGGCTGATGCTGGGCACACTGTGCCAGCAACTCGTCCACGCGAGACGCGCCGCTCAGCGCCCAGACCTCGAAACGCTCAGGGTGGCGCGCGGCCACATCGAGCGTGTTGGTCCCGATGGAGCCTGTGGCACCGAGGATGCACAGGCGTTGAGGGCGGGTAGAAGTGTGGTCAACCATGGCACAAGGTCATCAAAGCCAGCGACAAAGGCAGCACCGGCAGCAAGGCGTCGATGCGATCGAGCACCCCGCCATGGCCAGGCAGCAACTGGCTGCTGTCCTTGGCACCGGCCTGGCGCTTGATCAGGGACTCGAACAAATCCCCCACCACGCTCATGGCAGCCAGGAAGGCCAGCGCCGCCAGCATACCGACGGGGCCCAGCCCCATCAACAAGCGGCTGTAAAGACTGGGGGAATCCACCCCGACATTGCGGTCAATCCAGATCCAGATGGCCGACAGGAGCGCAACGGCCAGCATGCCTGACCAGACGCCCTCCCAGCTCTTGCCAGGGCTGATGGACGGCGCCAGCTTGTTTTTGCCGAAAGTACGGCCACCAAAGTAGGCGCCGATGTCTGCAGCCCAGACCAGGCAGAACACCGACAGCAGGTAGTTCAGGCCCTGAGCCTTGCTTTCAACCAGGGCCAACCAGGCCAGGACCAGCAGGGCCAGGCCAAGCAATCTGCGCAGGAGTTGGGGGGATTGCTTCCAGTGCGCCGTACCAAAGCGCAACACGGCGGCACCGCCCAGCACCCAGATCAGCAAAGCCGCCAGCCAGATGATGGCCGGCGTGGCAAAACCCACCAGCGGGTGCCCCCAGCCGTGCACATGCCCCAGGGAGTCAGACACGGGGGCCTGCGACGCGCCCCACACGGACAAGCCCAGATACCGGGCTACGAAAAGACAAGAGCCCGCCACAGCCGCGCCCATGATCACCGCGCGCGCGCCAGGCGCCTCGTTCAGACGCGACCACTCCCAGCCCGCGGCGGAGATGAACACCAAGGTCAGGATGGCGAATGGCCAGGCCGCCTGCGCTGCCAATGTCGGCAACAGGATGGCCACCAGAATCAGGGCCGTGATGACACGTTGCTTGAGCATCCGCCAGGCTCCTTCAAGCGAAGGCGTCGGCTTCGCCGTCACCAGAGCCGCCACTACCGATCGCCCCCTCGCCTTCGCCAGACGCACCCACGTCACCGAAACGACGTTCGCGCTGGACATAGCTGGCGATGGCCTTGTCCAGCTCCTTCGCGTCGAAGTCGGGCCACAGGCAGTCGGTGAAATACAGCTCGGCGTACGCACTCTGCCACAGCAGGAAGTTGGACAGGCGCACCTCACCGCCGGTGCGGACGAACAGATCCGGGTCCGGCGCGTAATTCATGGCCATGTAGCGCGACAACGTGGCTTCATCCATCTGATCGGCCGACACGCCTGCACGCATCGCCTGGCGGGTAGCCT
Organism: Aquabacterium sp.; assembly: GCF_016195855.1. GTDB lineage: Bacteria > Pseudomonadota > Gammaproteobacteria > Burkholderiales > Burkholderiaceae_C > Aquabacterium. The sequence goes on along the minus strand of NZ_JACPYU010000016.1, from coordinate 130,127 downwards.
GGACGATGTCCCAACGGCCACCGTAGTTGAAGGCCACCGTCAGGATCAGGCGGCTGTTGTCCACCGTCGAGGCCTGGGCTTCCAGCAAGGCATTGCGCACTTTCTCGGAAACATTGGCCAGGTCGCCCACGACGCGAAGGCGCACGCCGTCTGCCTTAAGCTTGAGCAGGTGCTTGGACAGCGCGACCAGCAACAGACTCATCAAACCCGAGACCTCTTCTTCCGGGCGCTTCCAGTTCTCTGAAGAGAAAGCAAACACCGTCAGGAACCCGATGTGACGGTCAGCCGCCGCCTGCACCACCTTGAGCAGCGCGTCCACCCCGGCCTTGTGGCCCACACCACGCGGCATGAAGCGTTTGCGCGCCCAACGCCCATTGCCGTCCATGACGATGGCAACGTGACGAGGAACCGGATCAACAGCGGGAGACTTGGCCATCAGCGCAACAAAGGTGAGAGGGTGCACCGCGCCCACAACAAGGCGCGCCAGAAACACAGCGAGGCGGCAAAGCCGCCTCAGACTGCGTCGCGATTATGACAAAGCGAAAGGCTTAAACGGCCAGCACTTCGGCTTCTTTGCCTGCCACCAGCTTGTCGATCTCGGAGATCGTCTTGTCGGTGAGCTTCTGAACGTCGTCTTGCGAACGGCGGTCTTCGTCTTCGGTGATTTCCTTGTCCTTGAGCATCCGCTTGGCTTGCTCATTGGCATCGCGACGCACATTGCGAACCGAGACCTTGGCATCTTCGCCGGCGTTCTTGACCACTTTGGTCAACTCCTTGCGTCGCTCTTCGGTCAGCGGCGGCATCGGCACGCGGATCAGGTCACCTTGCGTGGAGGGGTTCAGACCCAGATCCGATTCGCGGATCGCCTTTTCAATCTTGGCGCCCATGCCCTTTTCCCAAGGCTGAACGCTGATGGTGCGGGCGTCCAGCAAGGACACGTTGGCCACCTGGCTGATGGGCACGGGCGAGCCGTAGTAATCGACCTGCACCTGATCCAGAATGCCTGGGTGAGCACGACCGGTACGGATCTTGGCCAGCTCGCTCTTGAACGACTCGATGGACTTGAGCATTTTCTGCTCAGCGCTTTTCTTGATATCTGCGATGCTCATAAAGAAACTCCGTGCGAATGTTTTACAACCCGACAAACGCGTGAGAGGGATAACTGAACAATAAAACGACGGGCGACGACCCTGTCAAACGTGAACCAAAGTGCCTTCGTCTTCACCCAGCACCACGCGCTTGAGCGCACCGGGCTTGAAGATCGAGAACACCTTCAGGGGCAGATTCTGATCGCGGCACAGCGCAAAGGCGGTCGCATCCAGCACCTGCAAATTCTTGATCAAGGCCTCATCAAACGTGATGCTGCCATAACGCGTGGCCAGGGGATCCTTCTTGGGGTCAGCAGAGTACACGCCATCGACCTTGGTGGCCTTGAGCATGATCTCCGCGCCGATCTCGGCACCACGCAGGGCGGCGGCCGTGTCGGTGGTGAAGAAGGGGTTGCCGGTACCGGCCGCAAACACCACGACCTTGCCCTCTTCGAGGTACTGCAAGGCCTTGGGGCGCACATAAGGCTCGACGACCTGGTCGATGCTGATGGCCGACATGACGCGCGCCGTCATGCCTTCCTGGCGCATGGTGTCCGCCAGCGCCAGCGAGTTCATCACGGTGGCCAGCATGCCCATGTAGTCAGCCGTGGCGCGGTCCATGCCGACAGAACCACCCGCCACGCCGCGGAAGATGTTGCCGCCGCCGATCACCACCGCCACCTGGGTGCCCAGGGCGGTGACCTCTTGGATTTCCTTGACCATGCGGACGATGGTCGCGCGGTTGATGCCATAGGCATCATCACCCATGAGGGCTTCACCAGAAAGTTTCAAGAGGATGCGCTTGTAGGCGGGCATTCGGACGTCCTTGTTTGATGACTTGCGGCAAGTTCAAAGGTTATCGCAACTTTGAACTCACCCAGACCTGAGGTCTTTGAAAGACTGATCGCGCGATGGTTCCACCAACCGGCGACCTTTGTTTTGTAAAGCCTCTGCCGCATGGGGCAGGCAAAGCCGCATAGCACAAGGGGGCCAGAAGCCCCCTTGTTTTGCGTCGGGTTACTGACCCTTGGCAGCGGCCAGCGTGGCCGCCACTTCAGCAGCAAAATCTTCCTGCTTCTTCTCGATGCCTTCACCCACGGTGAACATCGTGAAGCCCTTGACGACGGTGTTGGCCGACTTCAGGTAAGCCTCGACGGTTTGCTTGCCGTCAGCAGCCTTCACGAAGACCTGGTTGAACAGGGAGACTTCCTTGAGGTACTTCTGAACAGCGCCTTCGATCATCTTGGCAGCGATGTCAGCGGGCTTGCCGGACTCGGCAGCCTTGGCCGTGGCCACGCTGCGTTCGATGTCGATCAGCGCGGCAGGCACGTCCGACGACGACAGCGACACAGGCTTCATGGCAGCGATGTGCATGGCCACGTCCTTGGCAGCCACGTCGCTACCAGTGAACTCGACGACCACGCCGATGCGCGAACCGTGCAGGTAAGCGGCCAGCTGGTTGTCACCGCTGAAACGCTTGAAGCGACGGATGGTCATGTTCTCGCCGATCTTGCCGATCAGCGCGGAACGGGTGGCTTCCACGGTCGAGCCGTTCAGATCCAGTGCCGACAGGGCAGCCACGTCGGCGGGGTTCTTCTTGGCGATCAGCTCGGCCACAGCCTTGCCGAAGCCCAGGAAGTCGTCGTTCTTCGAGACGAAGTCGGTTTCGCAGTTGATTTCGACCAGGGCGCCGGTCGAGCCATCGATGTAGGACGACACAATGCCTTCAGCGGTCACGCGAGCGGCGGCCTTGGAGGCCTTGCTGCCCAGCTTGACGCGCAGGATCTCTTCAGCCTTGGCGAAGTCGCCATCGGCCTCGGTCAGAGCCTTCTTGCACTCCATCATGGGAGCGTCGGTCTTGGCGCGCAGTTCGGCGACCATGCTGGCGGTAATAGCAGCCATTTGCTTTCTCCGTTTGATTCAGGTGCGGTGTCATCACCGCATCACAAGGAAATCTGTTTGAAAAAAAGGGGCTGATCGTCAGCCCCTTCTTGTTGAGTCAAGGCAGCTTAAGCAGCTTCGTTGACTTCCACGAACTCGTCGTCGCCACCAGCGGCAGCGGCAACCACTTCGTTCACGGCGTTGGCCTTGCCTTCCAGCACGGCGTCAGCCACGGCCTTGGCGTACAGCGCCACAGCCTTGGAGGAGTCGTCGTTACCGGGGATGACGTAGTCGATGCCTTCGGGCGAGTGGTTGGTGTCAACCACGCCGATCACGGGGATGCCCAGCTTCTTGGCTTCGGCGATGGCGATCTTGTGGTAACCGACGTCGATCACGAACAGGGCGTCAGGCAACGCGTTCATGTCCTGAATGCCGCCGATGTCCTTTTCCAGCTTGGCCAGTTCGCGTTGGAACAGCAAGCCTTCCTTCTTCTTCAGGTTGTCCAGGCCGGCTTCGACTTGAACCTGCATGTCCTTGAGCTTCTTCAGCGAACCCTTGACGGTCTTGAAGTTGGTCAGCATGCCGCCCAGCCAGCGCTGGTTCACGAAAGGCACGCCAGCGCGCTCAGCTTCCAGAGCGATGGTGTCACGGGCTTGACGCTTCGTGCCGATCATCATCACGGTGCCGCGGCGAGCCGACAGCTGCTTGATGAACTTCAGTGCATCCTCGAACGCAGGCTGCGTCTTCTCGAGGTTGATGATGTGGATTTTGTTGCGATGGCCGAAGATATACGGGGCCATCTTGGGGTTCCAGAAGCGGGTTTGGTGACCGAAGTGGACACCGGCTTCCAGCATTTCGCGCATGGATACGGACATGGAATGCTCCAGAGGTTGGTTCTAGAAGCCGCCAGCGATCTCAGGGGGTGGTACAGGCCAGAAACTGACCTTGAACCCCGCTGCGACACCTTGGGAATTGACGGCTTCGCGAGTAATTTGCCCAAACCATTTCGGGCAAACTCTGGCATTCTAGCATGAAACTCAGCGCTTGCCCTTGCCGCTCTTTCGGCTGACCGCTTTCTTGCCCGCCGTCTTGGCCGCACGCCCCGAACCACCAGAGCGAGGCGCCGGCGCCTCGGGCTGAGGGCCGTGCGCCCTGCCCTTGACCGCCGCCTTGCCGCCCTTGCCTGCCGATTTACCGGCCCGCTTGGTTTCGCGGTCGGCCTCCTGAATGTCAGCCAGCTCATCCTGCGCGGACACATCACCAGCCCAGGGCGCATCCCCGCCACGCCCCCTGCGGCGCGCGTTGGCCGGCGCACTGACAGGGCGCAACTCGGCCCCCTCCCTCACCATGCGGAAATCGATCTTGCGGGTATCCAGGTCGACACGACTCACCTGCACACGCACACGGGCCCCGATGCTGTAGCGCACACCTGTGCGCTCGCCGCGCAGCTCCTGGCGCGCTTCGTCAAACCGGTAATACTCGCCACCCAGCTCGGTGATGTGGATCAGCCCCTCGACATAAAGGCCGTCGAGCTGCACAAACAGGCCGAAACTGGTGGCAGCTGTCACCGTGCCACCGTACTCCTCGCCCAGGCGCTCGCGCATGAACATGCACTTGAGCCACGCTTCCACGTCGCGTGAAGCCTCGTCCGCGCGGCGCTCGTTGGCACTGCAATGGATGCCCACGGTCTCCCAGGCCACCAACTCCTCGGGCGGCAGCTTGATGCGAGCCGCTGCCTTGGTGGGCGCGGCGGGCAAGCCCTTGGCGGGCGCCCCTGGCTTGCCACCAGGCTTGCGCTTCACGTTGCCAACCGACGACACCACGCCGGGCGGCACCTTCAAGCCATAACGACCACTGCCCAGCAAGGCCTTGATCACGCGGTGCACCAGCAAGTCCGGATAACGACGGATCGGGCTGGTGAAGTGCGTGTAGGCCTCATAAGCCAGACCGAAGTGGCCGCTGTTGACCGGCGTGTACATGGCCTGCTGCATAGAGCGCAACAGCATGGTGTGGATTTGCGTGGCGTCCGGGCGGTCCTTGGTGGCTTGCGCAATCGCCTGGAAATCACCCGGCGTGGGCTCCTCACCCAGGCTCAAGCCCAGGCCCAGCGCCTTCAGGTAGTTCTTGAGCAAGGCGCGCTTTTCGGGTGTTGGCCCTTCGTGTACACGGAACAAGGACGGATGCTTGGCGCGCGAAATGAAATCCGCCGAGCACACATTGGCCGCGAGCATGGCCTCTTCGATCAGGCGGTGGGCCTCGGTGCGCACACGCGGCACGATCTTGGCAATGCGGCCATTGTCGTCGCACACGATCTGCGTTTCAGTGGTGTCGAAATCCACCGCACCACGGCTGGAGCGCGACTTCAGCAGCGCACGGTATACCTCGTACAAGTGCAACAGATGCGGCACCAGCTCGCCACGCTTTTGCGCCTCGGGGCCACGCGTGTTGCCCAGGATCGCCGCCACTTCGGTATAGGTGAAGCGCGCATGCGAATTGATCACCGCGGGATAGAACTGGTAGGCATGTACCTCGCCTTCCTGCGTGACCAGCATGTCGCACACCATCGACAGGCGCTCAACCTCAGGGTTCAGCGAGCACAAGCCATTGGAGAGCTTCTCCGGCAGCATCGGGATGACGCGACGAGGAAAGTACACCGAGGTCGCGCGCTCGTAGGCATCGCGGTCCAGCGGATCACCCGGCTTCACGTAGTGGCTCACATCGGCAATGGCCACCAGCAAGCGCCACCCATTGGGCGACTTGGACCGCCCGATCGTGGCGGGCTGACAGTACACCGCGTCGTCAAAGTCGCGCGCATCTTCACCGTCAATGGTGACCAGCGGCACATCACTCAGGTCAATGCGCCCTTTCTTGTCGGCCGCACGCAGCTTCTCGGGTAGCTTGGCAGCCTGTGCCAGCGTGTCGTCGTTGAAGCGATGCGGCACTTCGTATTTGCGCACCGCGATCTCGATTTCCATGCCGGGATCGTCAATGCCGCCCAGCACCTCGGTGACACGGCCCACAGGCTGCGCATTGAGCGATGGCGCCTCTGTTAGCTCGACGGCCACCACCTGCCCCGGCTCGGCATTGGCCGTGGCCTTGGCAGGGATCAGGATGTCGCGGCCAAAACGCCTGTCTTCAGGCGCCACCAGCCAGGCCCCGCCTTCGTTCAGCAAGCGGCCAATGATCGGCGTCTTGCGGCGCTCGACGATTTCAAGGACCAAGCCCTCGGGGCGCCCTTTGCGGTCAAAGCGCACGACGCGAACCTTGACCCGATCGCGGTGCATGACCGAGCGCATTTCCTGAGGCGAAAGGTAGATGCTCGCATCACCTTCATCAGGTTGAACGAAGCCGTGTCCATCACGGTGGCCCTGTACGGTGCCAATGACTTCGCTCATGAGGTTCACAAAATTTTGAGAGGGTGTTGTCATAGTCATCATTTTGATGCTAGAATTGAATTCTTCGCTGATGACTGAGGCACATATTTCAAAGTGTGCAAACAGTCAGAAGCTAAAAAAGTACCTGCCCAGGTGGCGGAATTGGTAGACGCACTAGTTTCAGGTACTAGCGGGTAACTCCGTGGAGGTTCGAGTCCTCTCCTGGGCACCAATTGAAAAGCCGCTTCGATCTCTGCATCGAAGCGGCTTTTTCTTTGCCTGATGCAGAGCGGGGTGCGACGCGAGGTTCCAGCCATGACTTCAATCTCGCATGTCGCCCATACAGCACCTCGCTTCCAAAGCGTTGGGCCGCCGCGATTGCGCCACGTATCTGGCGCATGCCATGAAATTAAAAAGCTGGTAATCATCAAATCTGCAAATGCCAAGCCAGCGTACACCGTTTCTCCGGCTGCAACACGGCGTGTGGCACTTGTCGCACACCACAACGAAGATAAGCACACGGGCTCAACGCGCCAATGAAGTCGGCAAAGCATCTGAGCCCGGCTTTTTGATGCGATCGAGCCACAAATCCTGAAAACAGAAAAAGTCATGCTATAGTCGTGGTCTCGATGACGCGCTGGCAACAACGCTGATTCAAAAAAGTACCTGCCCAGGTGGCGGAATTGGTAGACGCACTAGTTTCAGGTACTAGCGGGTAACTCCGTGGAGGTTCGAGTCCTCTCCTGGGCACCAATTGAAAAGCCGCTTCGATTCTGTATCGAAGCGGCTTTTTCATTTGCACAAACCAAACTGCCCCAAGCTCACCCGCCATATCAAGCCTGAGAAACAGGCATGAAAAAAGCAGCCCGCAGGCTGCTTCAATGCTTGGCTGGCAATGCGGCCAACTCAGACCTTGTAGCGCTTCATCAGCGCTTCAGGCCGCAGGGTATCGTAGTCTTCAAAGGGCTGATGAATCCAGGGGCTGGTCGGCAAGGTCTCGACGTAGTAATCAGGCGTGTAGCTGGACACCCCCTTCACCCAGATCACCGCCGAACGCAACTCGGTGATGGCTGGCATGCTGCGCAGGCGATCCACCACGGCGCGCAAGGTCACACCCGAGTCAGCCAGGTCATCCACCAGCAGCACACGGCCAGCCAACTCGCCCTTGGGCATGGTGATGTACTTGGCCATGTCCAGGCGGCCTTGCAGTGTGCCGCCATCGTCACGGTAGGAACTGGTCGACATGATGCCCAGCGGGCGATCAAAGATGCGCGACAGCACATCACCAGGGCGCATCCCGCCGCGAGCCAGACACAGGATCTGATCGAACTGCCAACCCGAGGTGTGCACCTTCAAGGCCAGACGCTCCGTCAACTGGTGGTACTCCTCCCAGGAGACATACAGATGCTTGCCGTCGTCAGTGAGCATGAGAACTTCCTTCTTGCTGGATTGCGATGGTTTGAGCGTAAGACCTGCCGGCGTCAACTGAATCAACCTTTGTAAGGGTGACGCAGCAAGATCGTGTGATCACGATCAGGGCCGGTGGACACCATGTCGATGGGCGCGCCGATGAAGGCCTGCACGCGCTCCAGATAGGCGCGCGCATTGGCTGGCAGCTTGTCCCACTCGGTGATGCCGAAGGTGGTGCCTTCCCAGCCCGGGAAGGTTTCATAGATCGGTTCACAGGCCACGATCTCGTCCGCGTCCAGCGGCAGGATGTCCACGCGCTGGCCATTGAGCATGTAGCCCGTGCAGACGTTGATTTCCTTGAGGCCGTCCAGCACGTCCAGCTTGGTGATGCACAGGCCCGAGATGCCGTTGATCAGCACCGAGCGCTTGAGCGCTGCAGCGTCCAGCCAGCCGCAGCGACGGGCGCGGCCAGTCACAGTGCCACGTTCTTGCCCAACGGTGGACAGGTGGTAGCCCACCGTGTCGGGCGTCTCCCAATCCAGCTCGGTCGGGAAGGGGCCGCTGCCAACACGTGTGGTGTAGGCCTTGGTGATGCCCAGGATGTAGTGCAGCTTGTCAGGGCCGACGCCCGAACCGGCGGCGGCGTTGCCGGCCACACAGTTGCTGGAGGTCACGTAAGGATATGTGCCGTGGTCGATGTCCAGCAGCGTGCCTTGTGCGCCCTCAAATAGCACGCTGCCGCCAGCTACGTTGTGGGCATGGATGCGCACACCGACATCAGCCAGCATGGGCAGGATCTGCTTGGCAGCCTTCATGGCCTCGTCGTAGATGGGCTGGAACGCCAGCGCTTCGGACTTGAGGTAGCCCTGGAGCGCGAAGTTGTGCAACTCCAGCAACTCCTTGAGCTTGGCTGCAAAGCGCTCGGGGTGCTTGAGGTCCTGCACGCGCAGTGCACGGCGCGCCACCTTGTCTTCATAAGCCGGGCCAATGCCCTTGCCCGTGGTGCCGATCTTGCCGCTGCCGCTGGTTTCACGCAGCGCTTCGCGGGCCTTGTCGACCTGCACGTGGAAAGGCAGGATCAAGGGGCAGGATTCGCTGATGAACAGGCGCGAACGCACGTTCAGGCCAGCGGCCTCCAGGCGCTCAATCTCGGACAGCAGGTGGGTGGGGTCCACCACCACACCGTTGCCGATGTAGCAGGCCACACCGTCGCGCATGATGCCCGAGGGGATCAGTTGCAAGGCGGTTTTCTTGCCGTTGATGACCAGCGTGTGGCCGGCGTTGTGCCCACCCTGGAAGCGAACCACCGCCGCAGCGTGGTCAGTCAGCCAGTCGACGACTTTGCCTTTGCCCTCGTCACCCCATTGGGTGCCGACGACCACGACGTTACGAGCGGAAGCGGTGCCGGGACGAGCCGACGCGGAAGTGCTTTGCATGGCGGATTCCTGTTTCGCAGAAAAAGGTCGGGGCGCGCTTAAAGCGCGCGCACCGACCAGCGTCCATCGACCAGCGCGAGTTCGCGATCGCAGTCGAATTCCTGGACGTCGTGTTCATGTCCGGGCAGCACGCACACCACAGTGTGGCCCTGCCCTCTCAGTGCGCGCACGGCCTCGCGCAAGGCTGGGTCTTCACCCCATGGTGCACGCACGGCCGAACGCACAGCCAGCCCCTTGAGGCCAGCCAGCAGATCAGCCAGGATCTTCAGGTCAAGACTGAAGCCCACGGCGGGACGGCGACGGCCGAAGACCGCCCCCACCTCGTCGTAGCGACCACCACGCACCAAGGCATCGGCATGCCCCTTGGCGTAGATGGCAAAACGGGTGCCGCTGTAATAGGCGTACCCGCTCAGATCAGACAGGTCAAAGCCCACGGTCACATTCGGCTGGGCTTGACGCAATTGCGTGGCCAGCCAGGCCAGATCGTTCAGCGCCGCATCAACGAGCGCATGACTGGGCAGCACCTTGCGCGCCTCGGTGAGCACATCTTCGCTGCCAAACAGGCTGGTCAGACGCACCAGCACGTCGCCGGCCGATGGCACGGTCGCCAGCGCCCCCTGGGCAGCCAGTTCACGCAGCGTGCCGACGTCCTTGGTCGTCAGGGCGGCGATCAGCACGTTGTGCGTGGCGGCATCCAGCGCGGGCACACCCAGCCCTGCCAGCACGCCATTGACCAGACGCACATCAGCCAGGTCGATCACCAGGCCAGCCAGGCCCGTCGCCTGCAAGCCTTCCAGCGCCAGTTCGGTGGCTTCCAGGTCGGCTTCCAGGCCGGCATGGCCATAGATCTCGGCGCCCAGTTGCAGGGGCTCGCGGCTGGCATGAGGGCTGGCCGGGCGCGTGTGCAGCACGGGGCCGCAATAGCACAGCCGGGTCACGCCGTCGCGGTTGAGCAGATGCGCGTCAATGCGGGCGACCTGGGGCGTGGCATCGGCGCGCACACCCAGGGTCCGGCCACTGAGTTGGTCAACCAGCTTGAAGGTTTTGAGGTCCAGGGCATGGCCGGTGCCAGACAGCAGTGACTCGATGTGCTCGAGCAACGGCGGCATGACCAGCTCATAGCCGTAGCTGCGAGCCGCATCCAGCCAGACGCGGCGCAACTCTTCCACGCGACGCGCCTGCGCAGGCAAAACGTCAGCAATGTGCTCTGGCAACAGCCAAGCAGACGACATAAGAAAACGTGTGGGGGTTAAAAACGAGATTCTACAGGGGGAAGACGTCGGTTTCACAAACCGGAGGGATCTTCCCCGTGAACCAAGGCTCGCAGAGCCCGGCAAAAGGGCTCAATCACCCATCTGGATGAGCCAGAGCATGATCAGCCCGGCCACCATGCTGATCAGCCCGATGGTCCGCACCTGCTGGTCACTCAGACGCAGCAATTGCTCGAACATGCGCCGCCAACCATCTGGGTTGATCGCCGGCATCAGGCCCTCCAGCACCAGCAGCAAGGCCAGCGCGATCCAGATCGCATCGGACATGAGCGCGCTCGGCGATCGGGCTGCTTACTTGCGGGCAGGCGCTGCGCCTGCGGTGCCGCTGCCGCGCATGGCCTTGAAGAAATCGCTGCTGGGGTCCAACACCATCACATCCGTCTTGCTGCGGAAAGTCGAGCGATAAGCCTCCAGGCTGCGGTAGAACTGCGCAAATTGCGGGTCCTTGCCGAAAGCATCGGCATAGATGGCAGAAGCCTTGGCGTCACCATCACCCTTGATCTTTTGCGCATCGCGGTAAGCCTCGGCCACGATGATTTCGCGCTGGCGATCGGCGTCAGCACGGATCTTTTCACCCTCGGCACCACCGGTCGAGCGCAACTCGTTGGCAACACGCTTGCGCTCGGACTCCATCCGGCGGTAAACCGAATCGGTGATGTTGGCGGCGAAGTCCACGCGCTTGATGCGCACGTCCACCACCTCAATGCCGAAAGACTTGGCATCATCGGCCAGGCGCTTGACCACGGCCTGCATGACCTTCTCGCGCTCGGACGAGAGCATGTTGGCCACGGTGCGCTTGGTCACCTCTTCGTTGAGGGCGGCCTGCACGATGGGCGACAGGCGGTTCTCGGCGTTACGCAGGTCCACGCCGTTGTTGCGGATGAACTGCTTGGGCTCGACGATGCGCCACTTGACCAGCCAGTCAATGACCAGGCTCTTTTTCTCGGCCGTGAAAATGGGGCGCGACTCGGTGCTGTCCAGGGTCTGGATCCGGCGATCCAGGAAAACCACGTTTTGCAAAGGCGCCGGCAGCTTCATCTTGAGCCCAGGCTCACTGATCACTGCCTTGATTTCGCCCAGCGCGTAAACAACCGCAAACTGCCGCTGATCGACCACGAACAGGGTCGATGCCGCGATGATGATGGCCAGCACGAAGCCGCCAAGGATGATGCCAAATCGGTTCATTGTCAGATTCCTTGCCTGTCCTTGCTGCGCGGCTCAACGAGCGTCACGGTCACGGCTGCGCAGGCCGTCCCGCGAGCGGACGTCCTGATTGACCGCAGCGGCGCTAGACGATGCAGGTGCGTCGGCACCGGCGCTGCTATTGCCTTGCGTGGCTGCAGGCACCGGGGTCACAGGCACAGCCCCACCCGGGGAAGACAATTGCATGATCTTGTCCAGCGGCAGATACAGCAGGTTGGAGCCCTGACGGGAGTCCACCATCACCTTGGTGACGTTGCTGTAGACCTGCTGCATGGTGTCGATGTAGAGGCGATCGCGGGTCACGCCGGGGGCCTTCTGGTACTCGGCCAGCACGGACTTGAAGCGTTGGGCATCACCCTCTGCCTGAGCCACCACGCGGGCCGCATAACCAGCGGCTTCCTCACGCAGACGTGCCGCCGTGCCCTGCGCCTTGGGGATCACGTCGTTGGCGTAGGCCTGGCCTTCGTTCTTGAGGCGCTCGCGATCCGCACCGGCCTTGAAGGCATCGTCAAACGCGGTCTGCACCTGCTCGGGCGCCTGCACGCTTTGCACGTTGACGGTGACGACGGTGACACCGGCCTTGAGCTTGTTGACCTGGTTCTGGATCGATTTGACCAGCTCGGCGGCGATGGCGTCGCGCTGCTCGTAGAGCACGGAATCCATGGTGCTGTTACCAACGATTTCGCGCACGGCCGACTCGGCGGCCTGCAGCACGGCTTCGTCGGAATTGCGGTTCTCGAACAGGTACTGACGGGCGTCGGACAGACGGTATTGCACCGTGAAGCGGATGTCGACGATGTTCTCGTCGCGCGTCAGCATGGACGAGTCACGCAGCCCCGTTGCCTGCATCACCGAATTGCTGCCCACATCGATGGAGCGCAACTGGGTCAGGTTGACCACTTCATGGCTCTGGATGGGGAAAGGGGCACGCCACTGGAAACCGGCATCGACCTTATGGCTGTAGCTACCAAAGGTCATGATCACGGCCTGCTGGCCTTCCTGGACGATGAAGAAGCCACTGCCCAGCCAGATCACGGCCACCAGCCCCAGCACCAGGCCGATGCCGATGCCCGCGCCGGTCGGGTCGGGTGTCATGCTGCCGCCCGGGCCATTGTCGCCACCGCCGTTGCGGCCAGCAAAAATGTTGCTGAGCTTGCGGTTGAGGTCGCGCCACAGCTCGTCCAGATCGGGCGGGCCGTCATTGCGCTCGCTCATCATGCCTTGCGGTTTGGCAAGCCCGGGCATGGCCTGACGCACAGCCTGCGCCGCCAACCAGCCAGCCCGACGGGCCATGCCCAGGGCACAACCAGCCACGAGCCAGGCTGCCTGAGGCACGGCACTCATCACCCAGGTACGACCTTGTTCAGGCTGAACGCCTGTTTCCAGGGATTGCATGTTCATGTTCGGACTGTCGGAAAGTCAGGGCGCTCCGGGCTGGGCGCCTCTGCATCGATGGGATTGTGCATGCCGAAACGGGGATCCGACGGCAGATTCTCATTGGGAGCATCACCAAGACCGTGCAAGGCCGCCTCGGCGAGTACCGCGCGCAACACATCCAGGCCCTCACCCTTGAGGGCGCTGACGAAGACGCGCACGCAGCGGCGGCCGGACGGCAACTCGTAAAGGTCGCGCTCGTGACGGGGTTGCTGATGCTCGGGCAGACAATCGCTCTTGTTGAACACCAACACCTGGGGCAGTTGCCCGGCTCCGATGCTGTCGAGCACACGCAGCACCTCGTCGACCTGCTCGTGCAGCACCGGGCTGGCCGCGTCGACCACGTGCAGCAGCAAATCCGCCTCGGCCGCCTCTTGCAAGGTGGCCTCGAAGGACTCCACCAGCGAGTGAGGCAGGTCGCGGATGAAACCAACCGTGTCGGACAGCGTCACGCTGCGTTGCGCCTCGGCCAGGAACAACTGCCGTGTGGTGGTGTCCAGCGTGGCAAAAAGTTGGTTGGCGGCATAGGTGCCGGCCTTGGTCAAGGCATTGAACAAGGTGGACTTGCCCGCGTTGGTGTAACCCACCAGCGAGACACGGAAGGTGCCCGTGCGCTCACGGGACCGGCGCTGGGTGTTGCGCTGCCGTTTGACCTTGACCAGGCTCTCTTTGAGCGACTTGATCTTGGACTCGATCATCCGGCGGTCCAGCTCAAGCTGGGTTTCGCCGGGGCCACCGCGGTGCCCCACGCCGCCGCGCTGGCGTTCCAGGTGGGACCAGCGGCGCACGAGCCGGGTGGACAGGTATTGCAGGCGCGCCAACTCGACCTGCAGCTTGCCTTCGTGGCTGCGGGCGCGTGCGCCAAAAATTTCGAGAATCAGGCCCGTGCGGTCCAGCACCTCGACGCCAAGATGGCGCTCCAGGTTGCGTTGCTGGGCGGGAGAGAGTGCCTGATCGAAGATCACGCCGTGAGCCTGGTAAAGGTCCACGATCGATTTGATCTCATCGGCCTTGCCTGAGCCGACAAACAAACGGGCATCGGGTGCCTTGCGTTTGGCTGTCACTTTGGCAACCGGCATGTCGCCTGCCGACTCGGCCAGCAGCGCCAATTCGTCAAGCGTGGGATCGAAAGATGAGCCGGGGCCCAAATCAACCCCTACCAGCACGACCCTGGGATCCTGAGATGCGTTCAGCACAGACGTTGAAGAAGTCGTCAAGGCGTCAGTCAGGTCTGGGGTCGGCTGGTTGGGTAGGACTGCTCAGCAATGCTGATCAGTCCTCGGTCGTTTCGCTGGCGTGGAAATTGACTGCACGCCCAGGCACAACCGTGGAGATGGCGTGCTTGTAGACCATCTGTGTCACCGTATTGCGGAGCAACACGACGTACTGGTCAAACGATTCGATGTGGCCCTGAAGTTTGATGCCGTTGACCAGGTAAATGGACACCGGCACATGTTCTCTGCGCAAAAGGTTCAGGAACGGGTCTTGTAAAAGTTGCCCTTTGTTGCTCACGATATGCTCCGTGTTGAAAAGTTTCGGATTTGCCACCTTAACACAGTCCCCGTCGCCTATCCGGCTCAGGTTATGTGATGGTTGACGCTGACTGGGGTTAATTGCCCCTTTCGGCGTCATCCAGAGCAGCAAGGGTTACTGGTCCTTGTCGGCAAACGGATTCTGCGACGACTTGAACTCGATGCGCAAGGGCGTGCCAGTGAGCTTGAAATGCTCGCGGAAACGCCCTTCCAGGTAACGTTGGTAGGCCGCGCTGATGTGCTCCAGCGAGTTGCCATGGATGACGATGATGGGCGGGTTCTGGCCACCCTGGTGGGCATAACGCAGTTTGGGGCGATAGGCCCCTGCCAGCTTGGGTTGCTGGAACTGCACGGCTTCCTGCAGCAGGCGCGTGAGCACAGGCGTGGGCAGCTTCTTGGTGGCAGACACCCAGGCAGCCGTGATCGCCTTCCACAAGGGCCCCAGGCCCTGGCGCTTGATGGCCGAGATGTGCAGCACGGGCGCGAACTTCAGGAAGGCCAGGCGCTGCTCGATCGAGCGCTGCAGCATCTCGCGCTGGTAGCTGTCGATGGCATCCCATTTGTTGACGGCGATCACCACCGCGCGGCCGGACTCCAGCACGAAACCGGCGATGTGCGCATCCTGCTCGGTCACGCCCTGTGTGGCGTCCACCAGCAGCAGCACGACGTTGGCATCAGAGATCGCTTGCAGGGTCTTGACGACCGAGAACTTCTCGATGGCCTCGAAGACCTTGCCTTTGCGGCGCAGACCAGCCGTGTCGATCAACTCAAAGCGCTTGCCTTCGCGTTCAAAGGGCACGCTGATGGCGTCACGCGTGGTGCCGGGCATGTCGAATGCCACCAGGCGCTCTTCACCCAGCCAGGTGTTGATCAGCGTGGACTTGCCCACATTGGGGCGCCCTGCCACCGCCAGGCGGATGGGCTTGTCCAGGTCCATCTCGCGCCAGTCGCGGCCTTCGGGCAATTCGTCTTCTTCGTCCTCTTCAGGGAAGAAGCCTTCCAGCGACATGTCCACGAGGCTGCGAATACCCTGCCCGTGCGCGGCAGAGACGGGAATCGGCTCGCCTATGCCCAGCTCATAGAACTCGGCCAGTTGCGGCCCGGTCTGCATGCCCTCGGCCTTGTTGGCGGCCAGCAGCACCTTCTTGTTGGCGGTACGCAGGTACTTGGCGATGTCGTGGTCTTGTGCGGACAAGCCGTTGCGGGCATCCACGACAAAGATCACCGCATCGGCTTCGGCCACGGCCTGACGGGTCTGCTTGGCCATCTCCTTGAAGATGCCGGAGGTGCACTCGGGCTCGAAGCCGCCGGTGTCAATGACGATGAACTCGTGCGGGCCCAACTTGCCCTCGCCGTAGTGACGGTCGCGGGTCAGGCCGGCAAAGTCGGCCACGATGGCATCGCGGCTCTTGGTCATCCGGTTGAACAACGTCGATTTGCCGACGTTGGGTCGTCCGACCAAGGCAATAACTGGTTTCATGAAATTTCAGCTAACAGATCAGTTGGCACGCAACGCATACAGCGTGCCTTTGCGCGTGACGACCAGCAGGGTCTGGTCCACCACGACGGGAGCGGCCACCAGTGCGCTGTCCAGCTCGGTGCGAGCCAGGGTACGGCCGTCGTCGGACGCCAGCACATGGAGGTAGCCATCGTAGTCACCTACGACAACACGATTGCCCCAGATCGCCGGGGCGCTGAGGCTGCGGTAAGTGAATCGGTCCACACGCCACAGCAGGTCGCCGTTTTCGGCTTTCCAGGCACTCAGTCGGTCAGCACCGTCGCTGCCGACCACCATGCGCTCGGTCGCCGCCACGGCCTGACGACCCGCCTGCGGGCGCGTCCAGCGCAGCGAACCGCGGTTCAGTTCCATGCAGGCGACCGACAGCTGGAAGGCACGCACGCAGGCCTCGTCATCAGCACGGGCCAGGGGCCCCACGAGGTCGCCAAGACGCTCGACCTCATTGGTGCCGCGGGGGGTGCCCACGTTCACGTCAAAGCGCACCGTGCCCTTGAGCGGGTCCAGCCCCACCAGGCGGGCGCCCTGCCCCACGAGCAAGGTGTCGCGGAAAGCCGTGATCACGCCGGAGGTGGCCAGCGCCAGGGGCTCGCCACCGGGGCGCTGGTACTGCCACAGCCAGCGGCCATCCAGCACGTCATAGGCGCGCACGCTGCGGTCCACAGCCTGCACAAACACGCGCTCGCCAGCCACCAGCGGCGCCGTGATGACACGCCCCGGCAGGCGCTCACGCCACAGGAGCTTGCCTTGGTCAAAGGCCAGCAGTTCATTGGCCTGCGTGACCACCGCCGCATAACGCCCATCACTGCCAACGATGGCAGACAGATCAGCATGCGCCTGGGCGCGCCAGCGCTCCTTGCCGGAGGCGATGTCAAACGAGACGATGTCGCCGTCGGTGCTGGCCGTGGTGACCACACCATTGCCAACGGCCAGGTTCAACTGGCCCTCAACCGAGCCAATGCGCTGCGACCAGGCGGTGGTCAGGCGCACGCCCGGCGCGCCAAGCGACTCCAGCGATGCCGGCGAAGGCTTGCTGGACCCGCAAGCTGCCAGCACAGCAAGGACAGCGCAGGCGGCAGCCAGCTTCACGAGACGCGAGGCCGAGGGAGTCAGGTTCACCAGTTTGGCGCGGGTCAGGGTCATGTGTGCTGCCTAAGAAAGCGTCCAGAGTATTCGATCAGACCGAAACGATAGCAAGCCCGCAGGCCCGCTTCAGTTTGTCGGCGCCACCTTGTTCGGAGCCGCTGCAGGCGGCTGGCCCAGCGCCGTCAACTTGCCTTCAACGAAGCGGCGGTATTCCACGGTGGGGTCCATGCCCTTCCAGGCTTCGCCATAGGCCTTGGCAGCCTCATCCTTCTTGCCTTGGGCCAGGAGGACGTCACCGCGGCGGTCCTGAACCAGGGCCGCAAACTCCGCAGGCGTGTCCGCCGACAAAGTCTTCAGGGCCTCGTCGTACTGCTTGGCATCCATCTGGATCCCGGCCAGACGCAGACGGGCAATGGCCACCAGGTTCGCGTTCTTGCCACTGTCAACCAGCCACTGCAGGGCAGCCTTGCCCTGGTCCGCCTTCTGGTGCTCGACGGCCACCTTGGCCACCATCAAGGCGCCTTGCTCGGCGAAGGTGGTGCCAGCGTACTTGCTCTTGAGGTCGGCAAAAGCCTGGATGGCCTTGTCGGTATTGCCGGCGCCGGCTGCGCGGTCCAGCTCCTCGTACAGACCACCGGCGCCCACGGCGCGCTGCTGTTGCCAGTACAGATAACCCGTCCAGGCCGCGTAAGCGCCCAGCACCAACACCAGCACCCAGGTGATCAGGTTGCCGTACTGCTTCCAGAAGTGCTTGACCTGGTCAAGTTGTTCCTGTTGTTCAAGATCGTAGGTCGCCATGACGGTTCCCGTTTTGTATGTATGTAAAAGCCGTGGATTATGACTGGGCTGCAGGCAGCAAGGTCTCCGCCCAATCCCCAGTACCAGCCAGGGGACGCGAAACCTGCTCACCGCCATCCCGCAGTGGCTTGATGGACACCTGCCCTTGCGCGACCTCGTCGGGCCCGAAGATCAAGGCATATCGGGCGCCGCTGGCGTCCGCCTTCTTGAACTGCGACTTGGGGCTGGCCGGGCCATCCTTGCCTGCCGGGTTGAGCACCACCTGCACGCCCTTGGCACGCAGGGCCTCGATGGTGGTCAGGACGGTGCTCAGCGGCGCGCCATTGAACACGACCGCAAAGGCATCCGGCGCATTGGTGGGGGCCTCGACACCCACTTCCTGCAAGAGCAGCAACAGGCGCTCCATGCCCAGGCCCCAGCCCACGGCAGGCGCGGGCTTGCCGCCCAGTTGCTCGATCAGGCCGTCGTAGCGGCCACCACCGCAAACCGTCCCCTGGGCGCCAAGCTTGTCGGTCACCCACTCGAACACGGTCAGGTTGTAGTAGTCCATGCCACGCACCAGGCGCGTGTTGACCTGATAGGGCACGCCGGCTGCGTCCAGCACCTGCTTGACGGCCGCGAAATGCGACAGCGAGGCTTCGCCCAGGAAATCGATCAGCTTGGGGGCACCTTCAACCATCGCCTGCATGGCGGGGTTCTTGGTGTCCAGAATCCGCAGCGGGTTGGTGTGCAGGCGACGACGGGCGTCCTCGTCCAGCAGTTCGGCGTGGGATTCAAGGTAGGTGATCAGGGCGGCACGGTGCGCCTTGCGCTCATCCGGCTGCCCCAGGCTGTTGATCTGCAGCACGACGTCGTGCCCGACCTTCAAGCCCAGATCGCGCCACAGGGCAGCCGTCATCAGGATCAACTCGGCATCGACATCGGGGCCGGCGAAGCCCAGCACCTCGGCACCCACCTGATGGAACTGGCGATAGCGTCCCTTCTGTGGGCGCTCATGACGGAACATCGGGCCGATGTAGTACAGGCGCTTGCCGCCCTCGTACAGAAAATTGTGCTCGATGATGGCGCGAACGGACCCGGCCGTGCCTTCAGGGCGCAGCGTGAGCTTGTCGCCGTTGAGGCTGTCTTCAAAGGAGTACATCTCCTTTTCGACGATGTCGGTCACCTCGCCCAGGCCGCGCACGAACAGGGCCGTGGGTTCGACGATGGGGGTGCGCATGTTCTGGTAGCCATAGCGGCGCATCACCTTGCGCACCACGTCTTCCAGCCACTCCCAGCGCGCCGATTCCGGCGGCAGGATGTCGTTCATGCCTTTGATGGCTTTCAGGATCTCGGCCATGTCTGTCTTCTTGTTGGTATGGGTTCTCAGGCCTGTCCGGTCTCGGAGGCCCCGCCAAAGCGGCGTTCGATGTAGGTCTGCACCAGCTGCTGGAACTCTTCGGCGATGCGCTCGCCACGCAGGGTCAAGGCCTTCTCGCCGTCGATGAACACCGGCGCTGCGGGAGCCTCACCGGTACCCGGCAGACTGATGCCGATGTCGGCGTGCTTGCTCTCACCCGGGCCATTGACGATGCAGCCCATGACGGCCACTTTCATCGTTTCGACGCCGGGATATTGGTTGCGCCAGATGGGCATCTGGGCGCGCAGGAAATCGTCGATCTGCTTGGCCAGCTCCTGGAAGGTCGTGCTGGTGGTACGGCCACATCCCGGGCATGCCGTGACGCTGGGCACGAAGGTGCGCAAGCCCAGCGCCTGCAGGATCTCAAGCGCCACCACGACTTCTTGCGTGCGGGCCTCGCCGGGCTGCGGCGTCAGCGAAACACGGATGGTGTCACCAATGCCTTCCTGCAGCAGGATGGACAAGGCCGTGGCGGAGGCCACCGTGCCCTTGGTGCCCATGCCGGCCTCGGTCAAGCCCAAGTGCAAGGGGTAATCACAACGTGCAGCCAGACCGCGGTAGACGCTGATCAGATCCTGCACGCCGCTGACCTTGCAGGACAGGATGATCTGCTCGGGTGACATGCCCAGATCCTGTGCGGCCTGGGCCGACTGCAGGGCCGAGCTGACGAGCGCCTGGTACATCACCTGCTGGGCATCCCATGGGTCGGCGCTGCGGGCGTTCTCGTCCATCATGGACGCGAGCAACTCCTGATCCAGGCTGCCCCAGTTCACGCCGATGCGCACGACCTTGTTGTAGCGCATGGCGACTTCGATCATCTGCCCGAACTGGCGATCGCGCTTGTCACCCTTGCCGACGTTGCCGGGGTTGATGCGGTACTTGGACAGGGCCTCAGCACACGCCGGGTACTCGGTCAACAGGCGGTGGCCGTTGTAGTGAAAATCACCCACCAGCGGCACGTCGATGCCCATGCGATCGAGTTGATCGCGCACATGAGGCACGGCTTGCGCGGCCTCAGGCGTATTGACGGTGATGCGCACCAGCTCCGAGCCAGCCAAGGCCAGCTCCTTGACCTGGATGGCCGTGCCGATGACATCCACGGTATCGGTGTTGGTCATGGACTGCACACGCACCGGCGCATCGCCACCGATGGTGACCACCCGCGCGCCCCACACGACGCGGGCCTGGCGCGAACGCCGCGCAGCAGGTCGGGCGACGTCAATGAGGCTGAGGTTTTCCAGGGTCATTTCAATTCCAGGCGCGCCACGTTGTTGCGTGTCGCAGCGGTCAGATCAACAGGCTGGCCCTTGTAGCTCAACTGCACACCAGGCGCATTGCCGATGCGAAGGCTCAGTGGCGCCAGGCCATCCAGGGCCACGGTTTCACCAGCCAGCACATTGCGCGACAGCAACTTGCCACCCTTGGCGTCACGCACTTCGATCCAGGAGGGATCGCGCACCGACAACACCAACGAGCCACCAGACGACGCGCTGGCCGGCGCTGCCACGGACGCTGCCTGAACCAGACGGGGGTCCTGCCCCGCAACCGGTGCTGGCGCGGCTGCGGTTGCATCTGTTCTGTCCAGCACCAAGGAGGACACGCCCCCAGACGCAGCAGGCGACACCGGCAGGGCCACGCCTGGCACAGAGGCCGCGGACTCCGCGGACACGGCTGGGAGCGCCGCCAGATCTGGTGCTGAAGCGGCCACAGGCGGCTCCAACTGGGTCGCAGAGGCTGCTTGCTCGGCCTTGGCCACCTCGGCAGGACGCGGCGCCATCTGCAGGACCTGGTGGAACCAGGCAGGCACATCCACCGAATCAGGCAAAACGTAAATCCCCAGGGCCCCCAGCAACAGCAACATGGGCGCAAGCCATTTGAAGCTGAGCAAATTCGACCAGTCCCAGTGATGATCGAACAAGGGCGACCCGCCGCGCACGTCCTTGAAGGGTTGGTTCAAGGGGGGCTTGCCTTCGGCCAGTGCCGTGGGCTTGGCGGCTGGCAAGGTTGCCAGCACCTCAGACGGGTCCACCTTGAGTGCGCGGCAGACCGTCATCGCCAGGGCTCGCGTGAAATTGGCATCCGGAAGACGATCGAATTGACCCAGCTCCAGCGCCTCCAGCTTGGCTGGTGTGACCTTGATGGTCGCTGCCAGACCTTCCAGCGTCATGTTCTGGGCTTCGCGTGCACGGCGCAGGATCTCGCCCGCACCACGGTTGCCCGCGTCCGGCGAGGACAGGATGATGGGCGTCGGCTCAGTCATCGAACTTCCCCATCTCCAGTGCGTTGGCCTCGCGGGCTGTCGGGTACTTGCTGCGCAGTTGGGCGCCGAGTTCGTCGCGGCCATTGATGTTGCCCAGGCGGTGCTCGATGCGGATCGCCAGCCACAGGGACTCGGCCGTCACCTGGTTGGGCACATTGTTCACACGGCGGATGTAAAAGCGCGCGCGCTCCAGCTCACCGCGACGGTAAAGCACCGATGCGAGGTTGTAAGCCGTGGCGGGGTTGGACGGGTCCATTTCATAGGAGTGCGCCAGCGTTTTTTCAGCCTCGGGGAACAGGCCGGCATTGATCTGGCAGACGCCACGAACCAGCAAGGTCTTGCTGGTGGCCACGGTCTGCGGCAAGGCAGCGGCGCGCTCGAACAAGGCATCGGCCTCGGCATACTGGCGCTTGCGACACAGGTACCAGCCATAGTTGTGCAACACGCTGCCGTTGCGCTCATCCAGCGACAGCGCCTGCTTGTAGTTCGACTCGGCTCGCTCGGTCTCGCCCATGGCGTCATAGATCAGCGCACGCATTTCATATGCATCGGGCAAGGAGGGATCAATGGCCACAGCCTGCTTGAGTTCGTCCAGTGCGGTGTTGTATTGCCCTTGCGCGTAATACGTGGAGGCCAGCTCCATGCGCAGCCGGGCACGACGGCGGACATCACCTTCATCCGAAGCGGTGGTGATGTCGCCGGATGACGACGACGCCCTGGTCATCGGACCACCGGCGCAGCCACCCAGTTGCCCCAGCGCCATGAGGCAGGCACCCAGCCAGCAAGCTGTCAACACCACCGAGCGAAGCATCCTCATGCAGCAGTCTCCTAAGAAAGGGATCCAGTGTAGAGGCTCCAGCGCCCCTCACTGCGCCTCAATGGGCGTGGCGATTGCGTTCCCCGGGCTTGGGGGCGGCCACTTTGGCCTCGACAGGTTGGCGCAACATGCGGTCGCGCGCATTGGTGCGATCCTGCACTTCGCCGGCCAACTGGCCACAGGCCGCGTCGATGTCATCACCCCGCGTCTTGCGCACCGTGGTGATGATGCCCGCGTCAGCCAGCATCCGTGCAAAGGCCTGAACGCGTTCGGCTTGCGAACGGTGCAGTCCCGATTGCGGGAAGGGATTGAAAGGAATCAGGTTGAATTTGCAGTTGATGCGTCCCTTGACCAGGGCAATCAACTCGCGGGCATGCTCGTCGGTGTCATTGACGCCATCGAGCATGCAGTATTCGAAAGTGATGAAATCACGCGGCGCGGCTGTCAGGTAATCGCGACAGGCATCGAGCAATTCGTGGATCGGGTACTTCTTGTTGATCGGCACCAGCTCGTCACGCAAGGCATCGTTGGGTGCATGCAGCGACACGGCCAGCGCGACCGGGCAGTCGTGCTTCAGGCGCTCGATCATGGGCACCACGCCCGAGGTCGACACGGTGACGCGCCGACGCGACAGGCCGTAGCCGTGGTCATCGAGCATGACCTTCAGGGCCGGCACCAGCGCGTTGTAGTTTTGCAGCGGCTCACCCATCCCCATCATCACGACATTGCTGACGATGCGCTCGGAAGTGCCCAGACGCTGACGCAGCGTGTGTTCGGCATGCCACAACTGGGCCAGGATCTCACCCGTGGTGAGATTGCGACTGAAACCCTGATGGCCGGTGGAGCAGAAACGGCAGCCCACGGCGCAACCTGCCTGCGATGAAATGCACAGCGTGGCGCGATCGTCTTCGGGGATGTAGACACTTTCAACGGCGTTGCCGCCGCCCACGTCAAACAGCCACTTGATGGTGCCGTCGGACGAAACGTGCTCACTGATCACGGGCAAACGTTTGAGGGTGGCCACACCCTGGAGCTTGCCGCGCAGCGACTTGGCGAGATCCGACATCTGGTCGAAATCGGTCGCACCTTTTTGATGGATCCAGCGGAACAACTGGGTGGCGCGGAAACGCTTTTCACCCAGTTGCTCGCAAAACGCGGTCAACCCGTCGAGGTCATAGTCCAGCAGGTTGACGGCGTCCATACTTCTTCAACAACAACGCTTGTCGCCAATCAGCGGGCGTAGACGTTCAGAGCGGGGAAGAAGAAAGCGATTTCAACGGCAGCGGTTTCAGCGGCGTCAGAGCCGTGCACGGCGTTGGCGTCGATGCTGTCAGCGAAGTCAGCGCGGATGGTGCCCTTTTCGGCCTTCTTGGGGTCGGTGGCGCCCATCAGGTCGCGGTTCTTCAGGATGGCGCCTTCGCCTTCGAGCACTTGCACGAACACGGGGCCGGAGATCATGAAACTCACCAGGTCCTTGAAGAAAGGACGGGCAGCGTGCACAGCGTAGAAGGCTTCGGCTTCGGCTTGCGACAGTTGCACCAGCTTGGCAGCGGCGACCTTCAGGCCAGCGCCTTCAAAGCGGCTGATGATTTGACCGATGACGTTCTTGGCAACGGCGTCGGGTTTGATGATCGAGAGGGTGCGTTCGATAGCCATTTAGTTCTCCTGAGTCGGCAGATTTGACAAAACCCAGCATTGTACTGTGCGAAGGTGTCAGTGCAATGCAATACAAGATTGAAACGGTGACTTGTCAACGCGGGTTTCCCTGAGCGCTGTCATGTCACTTGATGAAATCAACGGCGACCGCGGCCACCACCGCCGCCGCCACCGCCGCGACGGCCACCACCACCGGTCTTGCCGAAGTAGGCATCGGCGCCGATGTAGCCCACAGAGGTCTGCAGCGGATCGGGTTGACGAGGGCCCTGGCCCTTCTTCTGACCGCCCTGGTCTTGCCCGTGGTTCTGGTCAGGACGACCAAATCCGGCAGTAATGCGCTTGGAACCCTTCACAAAACGCTTGTCGAAGGTCTGCTCCAGGGGGTTGGGGATCGGCCCGATGTGGTCCAGATCGTCGTCCATGTCGTGGCGAGGCGCCTGGGGGCGATCCTGCATGGGGCCACGTTGCTGCTTGTTGCCAAAGCCGCCCTGACCACCACCTTGGCCGCCGCCTTGACCGCCATTTTGCGGACGGCCACCGCGCTGGTCCTGCTGACCCTGCTGGCCACCACGACCTTGCTGCGGCTTGCCCTTGAAGCCCTGCTGGCTCTTTTGCTGGCCTTGGCCTTGACCTTGGCCCTTGCCGCCACGACCTTGCCCCTGGCCTTGACCTTGGCCCTGCCCAAACTCCTGCCGGTCCATGCCTGCCAGCGACTTCACGGCACGCACGTCCGACTCGCCCAGCTCGACCCAGATGCCACGCTTGAGACCACGCGGCAGCACGATGGCGCCGTAACGCACGCGGATCAGGCGATTGACCGTCAGGCCCACAGCGTCAAACAGCTTGCGAACTTCGCGGTTGCGGCCTTCGGTGATGACCACGCGATACCACTGGTTCACGCCCTCACCTTCGCCCTTGCTGATGGACACGAAAGAGGCCGATTGACCTTCGATTTCGACACCAGACAGGAGCTTGTTGCGGGCGACCTCATCCAGGGTACCCAGCACGCGAACAGCGTACTCACGCTCCACGCCGAAGCGGGGATGCATCAGCTGATTGGCCAGCTCGCCCGAGTTCGTGAACAGCAGCAGGCCTTCGGTATTGAGGTCCAGACGGCCAACCGACATCCACTTGCCGTTTTGCAGGCGTGGCAGGCGCTGGAACACCGTCGGACGACCTTGGGGATCGTCGTGCGTGACCACTTCGCCGGTCGGCTTGTGATAGGCCAGGATGCGCGCGGGCGGCGGCGCAATGCGGACCCGGATCGGGCGGCCGGCCACCTTGATGCGGTCACCAAAGGAAATGCGCTGACCGATGTGGGCAACCTGGTCGTTGACCTCGATGCGGCCGTCTTCGATCATCTGCTCGATGTCGCGACGCGACCCGACGCCGGCTTGCGCCAGCACCTTCTGCAGCTTGGGTGCGTCAGGTTCGGGGCGCAGAACGCGCTTGTAAGGGCCGCTTTCTTCTGCCGCAGCCGCCTCGGCGGCCTCTTCTTCGCGCTGCTTGTCGAAATCACCCGACAGCAACTCGGCATACACCTCGGTGGCCTGCTCAGCGGCGATGGCGGCACGGCGCGAGGGACGCTGCTCGCCCGGCTCACCGGCACCTTCAAGGCCTTCGCCGTCTTGCACGGCGCGCTCTTCACCATCAGCCGCAGCCATGACCTGATCCTGACGAGGTGGGCGATCGCCACGCGGGCCGCGCTGGCGATCCCGATCACGCTCACGGCGGTTGCCACGCCCTTCGGGGCGCTGCTCACCGGCCTGGGCAGGTGCATCAGACACCTGCTCGGTCACGTCGCCTTGCAGCGCCAATTCAGCCTGCACCGGTGCGGCAGGTGCCTGGGGTGCCGCTTCGCGGGGGGCATCCTGCACCTCATCGGCAGATGCGGCCTCGACCACTTCCGCAGCCTTCTTGCGAGGCGCGCGCTTGGGCTTGGCCGGCGCAAGGTCGTCGCCACCGGACTCGGCCGCTGCAGCGACTTCTGCCGCCGCAGGCACCTCAGCCTCAACGACCTTCTTGCGGCGCGGCGCGACTTTCTTGGCGGGCACCGCGGCCTCCTCGGTAGAGGCCACGGCCTCGGCTTGCGGCGCTGCGTCCTCAGTCACCTTCGGGCGGCGGGCTCGCTTGGGCTTGACCACCTCTTCGGTGACCAAAGGCTGTTCATTGGGATCTTGCATGGGCACGTTGTCTGTGGTCATGGAGCAGGAAATTCTGTGTTCGGTTCGGTATCGGGTGACTGCAGCGCGGCTTCCTCTTGGAGCGCGGGCTCAGCCTGAATCAGGGTCTCGCCAGCAGGCGCCTCCAGCAAGGAGGCCTGGTCTTGCGTCGGGCCTGCCTCATCGGCCGGCGCCTCATCGGTATCAGCCTCTTCAAGACCTGGCAGCAAGGCCTGGCTGACCGGCAAGCCATCCAGTGTCGGCAACTGGTTGAGCGAGGCCAGCCCCAGGTCATCCAGGAACTGCCTGGTGGTGGCGAACAGGCTTGGCCTGCCAGGCCCATCGCGGTGGCCAATCACCTCGATCCAGCCCCGGTCTTCCAGTTGCTTGACGATGTTGGCGCTGACTGTCACACCACGGATGTCTTCAATGTCGCCGCGGGTCACGGGCTGCTTGTAGGCAATGATGGCCAGCGTCTCCAGCGTCGCCCGCGAGTACTTGGGCGGCTTCTCTGGATTGAGGCGATCCAGATGGGCCTGCACCCCGGCACGCGTCTGGAAGCGCCACCCGTGGGCCACCTGACGCAACTCGACCCCTCGCCCATCCCAGCGCGCGCTCAATTCCGCCAGCAAGGCGAGCACGGAATCCGCCGACATCGTGTCGTCGAACAACTGGCGCATCTCGCGCACCGTCATGGGCCGATCGGCGCACATCAGCGCCGCTTCAAGAATGCACTGGGCATCCTGAGGATTGAGGACTTCCATCTCTTCAATCGAATAGGGTCGGGCTGCCTTGCAGGGCTTGCGGACGACATTCAAAGCAGGCGGACACGCTTGTTGTCACGTGGCGAGTCCGCGAGTCGGGTTACACGAGGCGTTTTCCGCCCGGCTTGTAAAAAGGAACCTCTGTGAGGTGATCAGGCCGGGGAGCGCCAGGAGGCGCTTCAACCCTTGCTCGGCTTTTTGAAAAGCCGCCTGTATCCGGGCTCTGCGCCCGTTGTTTGTCGATGCATTATGCACCAGTTGCGCCTTGCCATGGCACAGATCATCAAACCGCCCCGCCAGCGTCAGACAAAAGTGCCCAGGCCTGGGCCATGTCCTCTGGCAGCGGCGCCTCGAATTTCAGCAATTCGCCCTTGATCGGATGCAGGAAGGACAGGCGGGCGGCATGCAGCGCCTGGCGGGTCATGCCCAGTGCCTGCGCGCCGCCATAGAGCGCATCGGCCACCAGCGGGTAACGCCGGCTGCTGAGATGCACACGGATCTGGTGCGTCCGCCCGGTGTGCAAGGTGCACAACACCCCGCTGAAGCTGCGCGGCGCCGCGCGCTCACCCTTGCCCGCTGGCGACGCCGGAGCCCACTCACCCACCAGCAGACGCTGCACATCCGTGCGCGCAGGTTTGCCCGAAGGCACCACGGCCATCTTGATCCGGGTGACGGGGTCGCGGCCGATGGAGGACTCGACCGTGAACGACTCGGGGGGCATGCCATGCACCAGCGCGAGGTACTGCCGGCTGACCTCGCGTGCGGCAATGGCACGCGTCAAGGCCGTGACCGCTGCCAGGGTCTTGCCCACCACCATCAGGCCGCTGGTGTCCTTGTCCAGCCGGTGCACGATCCCGGCGCGAGGCAGGTTCACGGCGCCCGCATGGTGCGCCAGCAGGCCGTTCATGAGCGTCCCCGTCCAGTTGCCTGCCGCTGGGTGCACAACCCATCCCGCGGGCTTGTTGACCACCAGCAGGTGCTCGTCTTCAAAAACGATGGGCAGGTCCATGGGCTCGGGCACAAAGGCCTGGCTTTGCGCCGTGGGCTTGAGCAACACCGCCACGCGCTGCCCGGCCAGTACCTTGCGCGAGGCCGAGTTCGCCACCTTGCCATCGACCTCGACGCAACCCTCCTCGACCAGGTGCTTGAGGTGATTGCGAGAAAACTCGGAGGCGCCGGAAACCAGAAACACATCCAGACGCTGGCCATGCGCGGCTTCGCTCACGTCCCACACCCGGCGCTCGGGCTCCTTGGGCGGGGCCACCGGCATGACATCGGATGGCTCCAGCCATTCGTCGTCCGCGAGATCGAGATCGACCACTTCGGGGGAAACGCCTGTGGTGGGCGACGGAGATTCAACGGGGGTGCGACGGGCCATGTGGCAAACAAACCTGGTAAGCGGAAAAAAGAAAAGGCAGAGGGCTTCTATACTGCGGGTTCTGGCGCTGCAAGGCGGAACTGCAAGCGGAGCGATCCGCAACATACACACGTGAAACTGCTGAAGAACACCTCTTGGAGCACCTGGACCGGTCAACGTGCCGGCCTGCTGGCACTGGCTGTGAGCGCCCTGATGGCGGCATGCGGATCGGCTCCTCAAGACGAGTTTGCCAACATCAGCCCGGACAAATTGTACGCAGACGCCAAGGAAGAAGCGGCTGACGGCAATTACGAGAACGCCATCAAGCGCCTGGAAAAGGTCGAGGCACGCGCCTCCGGCACGATCCTGGCACAACAGGCGCAGATCGACCTGGCTTACTCGTACTACAAGACAGGCGAAAAAGCGCAGGCCCTGGCCAAGCTGGAACGCTTCATCCGCCTGCACCCGACCAGCCCTGCGCTGGACTACGCCTACTACCTGCAAGGCCTGATCAACTTCAACGATGACCTGGGCTTGTTCGGCCGCCTGGCCAGCCAGGACCTGTCAGAGCGAGACCAACAGGCCTCGCGCGACGCCTACGAATCCTTCCGGCTGCTGAGCGAGCGCTTCCCCGCCTCGAAGTACACGCCCGACGCGCGCCTGCGCATGAACCACATCGTCAACTCGCTGGCTGCCGGCGAAGTGCATGTGGCGCGCTACTACCTGCGTCGCGGGGCCTACCTGGCTGCGGCCAACCGCGCCCAGCAAGCTGTCAAGGACTACCGCCAGTCGCCCGCCATCGAAGAGGCGCTCTACATCATGGTCCAGAGCTACGACAAGCTGGGCCTGACGCAATTGCGTGATGACGCGCAACGCGTGCTCAAGCAGAGCTTCCCCAACAGCGGCTACCTGGGTGACCAGGCTGTCACCGAGCGCCCCACCCCGGTCAAGAAGCCCTGGTGGCAACTCTGGTGATGCAGGGGCCCCAGCGGCCACCGGCATAGGGCTTTAGTCCCCGCTGGCCGCGCCACCGGTTGTGAAGCCGGAGAGCGTCCCCTGATCATGCACTTCGCGGCCGAGAGGCCGCACATCCACCGGCTCTTCAGTCGGTGCGACCTCATCCGAAGGTTCGGCCTGAACCTGCTCCAGGTGGATTTTGTGGATGAAGCGGCGCGCCCGGTCATACGGGAACACATCATGCACATAGCCCGCCTTGATGCGCTCCTTGTGCTGCTGCCAGAAGTCGGCTTCCAGCAGATCGGCGTGATGTTCCATGAAGATCTTGCGCACGCGCGGGTCGCCCAGCAGGAAAGGCCCGAAGGTTTCGGGGAACACATCGTGCGGGCCGACGTTGTACCAGATCTCGCCTGACATCTCGTCTTCCTCGGTGCGAGGCTCGGGCACCTTGCGGAAGTTGCAGTCGGTGACGTACTCGATCTCGTCATAGTCGTAGAACACGACTTTGCCGTTGCGCGTCACGCCAAAGTTCTTCCACAGCATGTCGCCCGGGAAGATGTTGGCCGCCACCAGATCCTTGAGCGCGTTGCCGTACTCGATCACGGCATGCTCCAGCGACTCGCCCGTCGCCTCCTGGATGTAGATGTTGAGCGGCACCATGCGGCGCTCGATGTAGAGGTGCTTGAGGATCAGCACCTGGCCATCCTCGTCTTCTTCCATCACGCTGGGCGCGAACTTCTTGAGCTCCGCGATCAGCTCTTCATCGAAGCGGTGGCGAGGAAAGGCCACGTTGGTGAACTCCAGCGAGTCGGCCATGCGGCCCACGCGGTCGTGCTGCTTCACGAGCTGGTACTTGCCCATGATCATGTCACGCGTGGTTTCCTTCTGCGGCGGGAAGTAGTCCTTGATGACCTTGAACACGAACGGGTAGGACGGCAGGTCGAACACCAGCATGACCATGCCCTTGATACCGGGCGCGATGCGGAACTTGTCGCTGGAATGCTTCAGGTGAAAGAGGAAGTCCCGGTAGAACAGGTTCTTGCCGTGCTTTTGCAGACCGATCGCGCTGTAGAGCTCACCCCGTGGCTTGCGGGGCATCAGTGTGCGCAGGAACTGCACATAGGCTGATGGCACCGGCATGTTCACCATGAAGTAGGCGCGCGCAAAACTGAACAAGGCCAGCAGGTCGTCCTCGCCAAACAAGGCCGCGTCGATGTAGAGCCGGTTCTTCGAGTTGTGCAGGATGGGGATGGCAAACGGCAAGCTTCGGAAGCCGTTGACCACCTTGCCGACGATGTAGGCCCCCTTGTTGCGGAAGAACAGGGACGACAGGACCTGGATCTGGAAGTTGGTGCGCAGGCGGACGTTGCCGATCTGCTCCAGCAGCGCGTCGTAAACAAAGCCGATGTCGCGATCCAGATCATCAAAAGGGATGGCCAGCTCGTAGTTCAAGACCAGGGTCTTGAGCATCTCGCGCAGGTTGTCGCGCGTCGGGTAGTAGGCCCGGAAGGTGGCGTTGCCCTCGCCTTCTTCGTCGTCGATGTACTCGGTCGACACCGCGGGGCGCACGAAGATGAAATCGTTGCGGTAGTACTTGCGATGAAGGATCTTGATGGTGACCGAGTTGAAGAAGGTCTCGGCACATTCCGGCTGCTTGTGCCCGGTCAACAAGCCGATGTAGAACAACTTGATCTGATGCCAGACCTCCATGGGCAAGGTGCTGGCCTGATAGTCGGTTTCCAGACGCTCGACCGCCTCTTCCACGCGCAGGTCGTAGAACTCGATACGCACACGCTGTGCCGTCTGCTGACCGTGCCAGTCTGCCTGTTCAAAGCGCTTCTTGGACTGCGCACTGGTTTCGCTGAAGATCTTGTAGTGGCGGTCAAAACCGTCCAGCAAAGCCTTGGCGATCTCAAAGACCCGGGAGTCGGTCAGCTGCTGTGGAAACATCGTGTGCCCTGGAATAAATCAAGCCTCGTCGGCGTAACGCTGCTTGAGCTTGTCGATGGCGTCGGCGTAAGCCTGAGCCAGGCCTTCTGGTGCTGCAACCGACATGCGCAAGTCATTGATCAGGCCATTATGGATGCCGTAGACCCAGCCGTGCACCACAACCTCCTGACCTCTCGCCCAGGCCTCATGGACCATCGTCGTCTGGCAGATGTTGTACGCCTGCTGCAAGACATTGAGCTCACACAGCGCGTTGTATCGATGATCGCCCTCTGGCACGGTCATCAGCCAATCCAGATGCTGGTTGCGCACGTCCTTGACGTGGCGGATCCAGTTGTCGACGATCCCGATGCGCATGTCATCCATGGCCGCACGCACGCCGCCGCACCCGTAGTGCCCCACCACCATGATGTGCTTGACCTTGAGCATGTCGATGGCGAACTCCACCACGGACAGGCAGTTCAGATCCGAGTGCACCACGACGTTGGCCACATTGCGATGCACGAACATTTCGCCAGGCAAAAGCCCGCAGATTTCGTTGGCGGGCACGCGGCTGTCCGAACATCCGATCCACAGGTACTCCGGAGACTGCTGCTTCTGGAGCCTGGAAAAGAAACCAGGGGTGCGTTGTTCAATGTCTCGTGCCCAAGCACGGTTGTTGTCAAACAGGTGATCAAGTTTCATGACAGACAGTGTAGTAAGGGATGCCCCCGATCCGGGAAAGGCAGGACAAAAGAACCGACTCCATCTCGGTATTTGCCATGATGACGAAATTGTTGTTGCACATAACAATCCCACCGTCTCCTCTTTCAGATGAGCGTCGCCGGTTCGGCTGATGCTTCTCGCCCGGGTCGGGTTGGCCCGGGTTCTTTTTCCCCCTCCAGCGGATCGGCATGCAGCAAGGCACAATGACTTGCCTCCATCTCGCTGTGCCCCATGCCCGCCTCCTCTGACGCCGCCAAGCCCGATTTGCCCACGCAGCCGCCCCACCCAGCCTTGCACTACCCGCTGGACAAGGCCCAACCGCAACCGGGCCAACTGATGAACATCAGGCCCGGCCTGCATTGGCTGCGCATGCCCATGCCCTTCGCGCTCAACCACATCAATCTGTGGGCGCTGGACGATGAACAGAACGGTCAGGCTGGCTGGACCATCGTGGATGCCGGCGTGGCCACCGAACCCATCCGCGAAGCCTGGCAGGCCCTGTGGGCAGGCGAACTGGCCGACAAGCCCTTGACGCGCATGCTGGTGACCCACATGCACCCCGACCATGTCGGCAATGCGCAATGGCTGATCGAGCACTTCAGCGCACCAGGCCAGCCGGCACGCCTGTGGATGAGCGCCACCGACCACTTCGCAGCCCAGCTTGCATGCGAGTCGACCACCGGTTTTGGCGGCGCCCGTGCGGCGGACTTCTTCCTGCAACACGGTCTGAACAAGCCCGAAGACGTCGAGAAGATTCGGGGGCGCAGCAACTATTTCAAATCGCTGGTGCCTGCCGTGCCCTACAACTACCGCCGCCTCATGGACGGCATGGTGCTGCGCATCGGCGAGCGCGACTGGCGCTGCATAGCTGGTTACGGCCACAGCCCCGAGCACATCGCGCTGTTCAACGAACGCGACGGCCTGCTCATCTCCGGGGACATGCTGTTGCCCAGCATCTCCACCAATGTCAGCGTGGTGGACATGGAGCCCGAAGGGGACGCGCTCGGCCTGTTTCTGAGCTCACTGGACAAGATGGCATCGCTGCCTGGCGACACCCTGGCCCTGCCCTCGCATGGCCTGCCTTTCACCGGCATCCATGCCCGCATCCAGCAACTGAAGGCCCACCACGACGATCGCCTGCGCGATGTGCTTGATGCGTGCGCGCTCAAGCCGTCCACCGCTGCAGACATGCTCCCCGTGCTGTTCAAGCGCCAGCTGGATCTGCACCAGACGACCTTCGCCATGGGCGAAGCCATCGCCCACCTGAACTACCTGTGGCACCGGGGCCAGCTTCATCGCCACCAGGATGCGCAAGGCACCCTGTTGTTCGAGAAGGCCTGATCAGTCCGGGATGATCGCGTGGCGCAACTGGTCACGCGGGCCGTCGAATTCCGGCATGATGGAGCGCACCACATCCCAGAAACGCGGGCTGTGGTTCATCTCACGCAGGTGCGCCAACTCATGCGCCACCACGTAATCGATCACGCTGATGCTGAAGTGGACCAGACGCCAGTGCAGCCGGATCGACCCATCGGCGCTGGCACTGCCCCAACGGGTCTTGGCCGATGACAGGCTGACCTTGCGCACCGATACACCCAACTGATCCGCATAGACCGGCACACGCGCCAGGAAGACCTGCATGGCCTCCCGCTGCAGCCAGGCCTGTACGGCGTCGCGAATCTGCTCGGCAGAAGCGTTCTGCGGCAAGCCCAGATGCAGCGCCCGTTGCGCCACCCCGGGCAGGCCTTGCTCGGCTTGCTGGAAAGGCGCTTGCAGCGCCGCCCCGTCCACACGCGGATCGAGCACCAGCACCACCGACTCGCCCATATAGGGCACGGTCGCGCCTTCACGCCAGTCGATGCGCGCAGACAGCTGCTTTTGGGCACGCTCACGCTGCTCGACCAGCTTGTTGCAGATCCAGCGCTCCTTGGCGCGCAAAGCGGTCTCGATGTCGACGGACGACACCCAGCGCGGCGCACGCACACTCAGGCCTTCCACACCGACCACCATGCCGATGCTGCGGCGGCGTGCACGCTTGATTTCGTAGGACACCATGGCCTTGCCCAGGCGGATTTCATGCTCACCTTGAGGGTGGCGGAACCAGGGCAGACCACTCACGGGATGACATTCGTCGTGCGCATGATGGGGCACGCGCAGGGCAGATGTCTTCGACGCCGGGGCGTCGTCAGGGCTGGGCACACCATCGCCCCGAACAGCGGGGTCAGCGGCCAGAGAAGAAGAGGACAAAGGGGGAGCCGCGAGCGGCGATACAGCAGCAGTCAAAGGAGGCAAGGAATGTGAAACGGCAGATACAGCCGACGCCGGATCAGCGCAGAGATCACCGTCTCCCCACAGACCCAGTTGCATCGGCTCGGAGAGTCTCAAGTCAACTCTCCCATATGGGTCGCGACCGGGCTGTCTTCGCCATGGGCCTTGCGATCCCGCAGGATGAGAAAGTCTGCAAACGCAGACAGATCAGGGTGAATGGTGAGGTCAGGCACACGCTGGCGCAGATCATAAAGATCGGACTCGCTCATCGTGGCCGCCTGGCCTGTGCGCACCAGGTGAGGCTCGCACCCCACGGATTGCGCGGCCAGCACGTCACGCGGCAAGTCGCCCACCATGGGCACACCATCCAGGCTGCGCCCGAAGCGCTGCCCGATCATCTGGAACAGCCCCGGCAAGGGCTTGCGGCAGGTGCACTGGTCTTCGGGGGTGTGCGGGCAGAAAAACACGGCCTCGACACGACCACCCACGCGCGCCAGCATCTGGTTCATCTTGGCATGCATGGCATTGAGCGCCACCATGTCGAACAGGCCTCGGCCTATGCCCGACTGGTTGGTCGCCACCACCACATGCCAGCCGGCGTGGTTCAGGCGGGCAATGGCCTCCAGTGCGCCAGGCAGCGGCACCCACTCGTCGCTGGACTTGATGTAGTCCTCGCGTTCGTGGTTGATCGTGCCGTCGCGATCGAGGATGACCAGTTTCATGCCCTCTCCGGGGTGGATGCGTCCAGACACCTGCTCAGGCCGCCAGTCTGGAGATGTCCGCCACCTGGTTCATGGCCTTGTGCAAGGTGGCCAGCAAGCCCAGACGGTTCGCCTTCAGGGCGGCGTCATCGGCATTGACCATGACGCCGTCAAAGAAGGCATCAACCGGCGCCTTGAGCACCGCCAACGCCTGCAAACTTGCAGTGTAGTCACCTTCTTCGAAGGATGCGCGTGCTTTTGGCGCAGCCGCCTGCAATGCGTCATACAGGGCGCGCTCGGCGGATTCCTTCAGCAGGGCCTCGTCAACCTTGGCTTCGACATGGGTTTCAGTCTTCTTGAGGATGTTGCCCACGCGCTTGTTGGCCGCAGCCAGCGAGGCGGCCTCGGGCAGCGCAGCAAAAGCACGCACCGCCGCCAGGCGACGAGGCACATCACCCAGGCGCTCAGGCTGCAAGGCCAGCACGGCGTCCACTTCCTGGGCGCTGTAGCCTTGTTCACGCAAGGACACCGCCAGGCGATCCGAGAAGAACACCAGCAGGTGCTCGGCCGGGTTGCTGATCAGCTCGCCAAACACGGGAATCGCAGCAGCCACCAGTTCAGGCAAGGCCAGCGGCAGGTTGTTTTCGACCAGGATGCGGATCACGCCCAACGCATGGCGACGCAGCGCGAACGGGTCCTTGTCACCGGTGGGCAACTGGCCGATGCCGAACAGGCCGACCAGGGTTTCCAGCTTGTCGGCCAGGGCCACGACGGTGCCCGTGTGGTTGCGCGGCAGCGCGTCACCGGCAAAGCGGGGCTTGTAGTGGTCTTCAATGGCGATGGCCACGCCGTCACGCAGCCCCTCATGGCGGGCGTAATAGCCACCCATGATGCCTTGCAGCTCGGGGAACTCGCCAACCATGTCGGTCAACAGGTCGGTCTTGGCCAGGCGCGCGGCCTGTTGCACCTTGCTGTCGAGCACGGCGAAGTGATCTTGCGCATCCACGGTGAACGGCAGCGTGGCCAGGCTCATCTGCTTGACGATCTCGTGGCCGATGGCGCGCACGCGCTCGGCGCGGTCACCCTGGGTGCCCAGCTTGCCGTGGTACACCACCTTGGCCAGCCCATCCACACGGGACTCCAGGGTCTTCTTGCGATCCTGATCGAAGAAGAACTTGGCGTCGGCCAGACGGGGGCGCACAACGCGCTCGTTGCCACCCACCACGGCGCTGGCATCGTCAGGCTTGATGTTGCTGACGATCAGGAACTGGTTGGTCAGCTTGCCCGAGGTGTCCAGCAGCGGGAAATACTTCTGGTTGGCCTTCATCGTGAGGATCAGGCACTCCTGGGGTACGGCCAGGAAGGCCTCTTCAAAGCGACCAGTCAACACATTGGGGCGCTCGACCAGGGCCGTCACCTCGTCCAGCAAGGCATCGTCTTCGATAGGCTTGAGGTTGGTACCCGCCTTGGCCGCAGCTGCAGCCAACTGGCGCTCGATCTCGGCGCGGCGCTCGGCAAAGCTGGCGATCACGGCACCCTCGTGCAGCAACTGCTCGGCATAGGTGTCGGCCGTCAGCAAAATGATCTTGTCGACACGGGCTTCAAAGCGGTGGCCACGCGTGCTACGGCCGGCCTTCAGGCCAAGCGCGGCCACGGCCACTTCCTGGTCACCATGCAAGGCGACCAGACCATGCGCCGGACGCACGAAGTTCACGCTGGTCCAGCCTGGCTGGAAGTGGGCGCCCTCGCCTTGCTCCAGCTGGTAGGTCATGACCTTGGGGATGGGCAGCTTGGCGATGCTCTCGTCCAGCGCCTTTTGCAGCCCCTCGGCCAAGGATGCGCCAGGTTTGATGCTGTCAAAGAACAGGGCCTCGGCCTTGCCATCAAGGGCACGCTTGAGGCCAGGCACGACTTCAGGGCCTGCGCCCAGGGCGGCGAGTTTCTTGAGCAAGGCAGGCGTGGCCTGGCCAGCCGCGTCCAGGCCTACGGCCACGGGCATCAGCTTTTGCTGCACGGCCTGATCGGCCGCCTTGGCAGCCACATGGCTGACATGCACGGCCAAACGGCGCGGCGAAGCGAAAGCCGTCACCACGGCATCGGCCGTGGCCAGGCCTTGGGCCTTGAGGCTGTCGGCCAGCACCTGGGCAAAAGACTCACCCAGCTTCTTGAGCGCCTTGGGCGGCAGCTCTTCGACAAACAGTTCGACGAGGAGGTTGGCCTTGTGGTTGGAGGACGTCATGCTCAGGCAGCCTTCTTGTTTTGGAGTTGTTCGATCACTTCATCTGCCCAGGCCTTGGGGGCCATCGGGAAGCCCAGACGCGCGCGGCTGTCCAGGTAGCTGGCCGCCACGGCGCGCGCCAGATTGCGGATGCGGCCGATGTAGGCAGCACGCTCGGTCACCGAGATGGCACCACGGGCATCCAGCAAGTTGAAGGTGTGCGCAGCCTTGAGCACTTGCTCGTAAGCCGGCAGGGCCAGTTGCTGATCCATCAGGTACTTGGCCTGGGTCTCGTAATTGGTGAACGCGTCCAGCAAGAAGTCGACGTTGCTGTGCTCGAAGTTGTAGGTGGATTGCTCGACCTCGTTCTGGTGGAACACATCGCCATACTTGACACCGGGCGAATAGACCAGGTCGTACACGCTCTCCACGCCTTGCAGGTACATGGCCAGGCGTTCCAGACCATACGTGATCTCACCGGTGATGGGCTTGCAGTCAATGCCGCCCACTTGCTGGAAGTAAGTGAACTGTGTCACCTCCATGCCGTTGAGCCAGACTTCCCACCCCAGACCCCAGGCACCCAGCGTGGGGTTCTCCCAGTCGTCTTCCACGAAGCGGATGTCGTTCTTCTTCAGGTCAAAGCCCAGCGCCTCCAGCGAGCCCAGGTACAGCTCCAGGATGTTGCTGGGTGCAGGCTTGAGCACGACCTGGTACTGGTAGTAGTGCTGCAGGCGGTTGGGGTTCTCGCCATAACGGCCATCCTTGGGGCGGCGGCTCGGTTGCACATAAGCAGCCTTCCAGGGCTCCGGGCCCAGGGCGCGCAAGAAGGTGGCGGTATGGCTGGTGCCTGCGCCCACTTCCATGTCGTAGGGTTGCAGCAGCGTGCAGCCCTGGGCGTCCCAGTAGCTTTGCAAACGCAGGATCAGTTGCTGGAAGGTCAGCATGGTGTTGCCTTGTGTGATACAGGACGCTGCAAGGCGCGCCCTTGATCGGTGGATGTGTGTTGTTCTGTCTCACACAGCGGGGGCGCAAAACAAGCGCGCCAGACCCGAGTGCAAAAGCTCGATTCTAGTGAATGACGGGGCTGTTCCCGCCAGGAGGCTCAGGCGTGCGGTTTCGCACGCCCGCGCACCCGGCGGCAATCAGCACCATGGCCAGCCCGAACAGGGGCCACAAGGCCCATCGCGAGGCCCACCAGGCAAAGGGCGTCACGCCCGATCGCCCCTGCACAGAGGCCTCCAGCACGCCGCGTGTATTGGTAGGCAAGGCATGCGTCACGTGCCCGGTATGGTCAATCACCACCGTCGCCCCTGTGTTGGTGGCGCGCAGCGTGGGCAACTGGAACTCCAGCGAACGCATGCGGGCGATCTGCAAGTGCTGCGCAATGGCCACGCGCTCGCCAAACCAGGCCAGGTTGCTCACGTTGACCAGGATCGTGGGCGCCACGGCCTCATCCTTGAAGCGCGCGGCGATCTCCTCGCCATACAAGTCTTCGTAGCAGATATTGGGCGCCACGCGCTGGTCCAGCACGGCAAAAGGCGGCGCATTCAGCGGCCCGCGGCTGAAGTCCCCCAGCGGCATGTTCATCATCTGCACGAACCAGTGAAAGCCCAAGGGGATGAACTCGCCAAAGGGCACCAGATGGTGCTTGTTGTAGCGGTACATGCCCTGCGGTGTTGCCATCGAATCGGCAGACAGGCCCGCCACCGAGTTGGTGTAGCCCTGCTCGAAGTCGCCCAGCGGCACACCAATGAGGGCAAACCGATGGCTTGCCGGGCCAAAGGCGCTTTTGATCTGATCCCAATAGCCCTCGGGCAGCTGCATGGGCAGCAGCGGAATGGCCGTCTCTGGCGCAACCACCAACTGCCCCTGGGCAGTCAGGATCTGCCGGCCATGCCAGATCAACATGGGCACCTGCCGTTCGGACACGAACTTCTCGTCCTGCGGCACATTGCCTTGCAGCAGCGAAACGCTCAAGGGCCGGCCATGGGCTTGCGTGAACACCTGCGTGGGCATGAACGCCAACACCGCCACACCCAACCCGAGCAACATGGGCACCCCCACCCGCACCAGGGCGACCGCGCCACCCAGCACGGACCACACCAGCAGGGCCACAGCCAAAGCCCAGACGCAGCCAAGGCCATACACCCCCAGCCAGGGCGCCAGCTTGACCAGGGGCACGGCCAACATGCCGTAACCGCTTGCGCCCCACGGGAAGCCCGTGAAGATCACGGCGCGCGCCATCTCGGCCAGCAGCCACAAGCCCGCGAACAGCAAGGCGTCGGCCCACCAGACGTGGCAGCGCCAACGTGCCCAGCCCCAGCCAACCAGCGCCATGTACAAGGACAAGGCCGCACACAAGCCCACCACAGCCGTGGCCGCCAGCCAGCCAGGCAACTCGCCATAACGGTGCAGGCTCACATACATCCAGCCTGTGGCACCGACGAGCCAGACCGTGCCGTACGCCCAGACGGTGGCCGCAGCCTTGCCCGGCTTCAGGTCCTCACGCCAGAGCACCCACAGCAGCAGGCCCAGCGCCAGCGTCTGAAGCAACGCGGGCGCAGCCTCATGCCAGCCCTGACACCAGGGCGACAACGAAAACGCATGGAACGCCCCAGCCCCAATGGCCCAGGCCAGCGCACGATGGCGCCACCACGGCGCAGACTGCGTCATGTAAGGCGCCTCACTGTTCAGCGGTTTCGGTCACGTCGGGCGCGCGTGTCACCTTGAACCAGCGCACGGCCCCGCCTCGCGCCAGCATGACGGCAAACCGCAAGCCACCGATGTCCACATGCTCACCCCGACGAGGCA
The DNA here is from genome assembly GCF_016195855.1 of Aquabacterium sp. Taxonomy (GTDB): domain Bacteria; phylum Pseudomonadota; class Gammaproteobacteria; order Burkholderiales; family Burkholderiaceae_C; genus Aquabacterium. Next base: position 90,076 of record NZ_JACPYU010000016.1, on the reverse strand, counting down.
CGCGCCCCAGTTCGTGGGCGACCAGGCCACCAATGGTGTCGAAGTCCTCTTCGGGCAGGTTCGTCTCGAACATTTCATTCACGGACACGATCGCCGTGTCCCCTGCCACACGCTGGCTGCCATCTGCCAGGGTGAAGATGCTCGACTGGATGTCCTCCTCATCGAACTCGTCTTCGATTTCCCCGACGATCTCCTCCAGCACATCTTCGATGGTGATGAGGCCGGCTGCCTTGCCGAACTCGTCGATCACGATGGCCATGTGGCTGCGGTTGGAGCGGAACTCGCGCAACAACTCGTTGAGCCCCTTGGACTCCGGCACAAACACCGGCGCGCGCAGCAAGGTACGCAGGTTCAGCTCGGGCGCCCGCTGCAGCTTGAGCAGGTCCTTGGCCATCAGCATGCCGATGATGTTGTCGCGCGAGCCATCGAACACGGGGAAACGGGAATGACCAGTTGAAATCACCTGGCCCAGCAATTCGTCGTAGGGCGAGTCGATGTCCAGCAGGTCCATGCGCTTGACGGCGACCATCACGTCACCCGCCGTCATGCTGGCCATGCGGATCACGCCCTCCAGCATCACACGGGATTCGGGCTCGATCAGCTCACGGTGCTCGGCATCAGCCAGCGTTGCGATCAGTTCTGCCGTGGAGTCCGGCCCTGGTGAGAGGAATTCCACCAGGCGAACAAACAGGCTGCGTTGATCACGCTCCCGCTTGTGGGGATGCGCATGATTTTTGTCGCCCTTGGAGGGCCGACTATGGGAAGGTTCGGACACGGCGGGGGTGTCGTGGTTGGGATGCCGCAAGAATACCCTATGGTCGCGTCAATTCAGTCACAGCCTCCGCTCAGGGCGCGCAACACAGGGCTACACTTGTGCTATGAGCCTGATTCCTGTCACCATCCTCACCGGTTTCCTGGGCAGCGGTAAAACCACCCTGCTCAAGCGCGTCCTCACCGAAGCCCACGGGCAGCGCATTGCTGTCATCGAAAACGAGTTCGGCGAAGAAAACATCGACAACGAGATCCTGGTTGCCGATACCGAAGAGCAGATCATCCAGATGAACAACGGTTGCATCTGCTGCACGATCCGCGAAGACCTGCGCGAAACCCTGGCCGACCTGGCCAAGCAAAAGCGCGCCGGCACCCTGACTTTCGACCGCGTGGTGATCGAGACCACCGGTGTGGCCGACCCGGGCCCGGTCGCCCAGACCTTCTTCATGGACGACGAGATCGCCGAGTTGTACCTGCTCGACGCCATCGTCACCCTGGTGGATGCCAAGCACGGCGACAAGCAGCTGGATGAGCGCCAGGAAGCGCGCCGCCAGGTCGGGTTCGCCGACCAGATCTTCATGAGCAAGACCGATCTGGTCAGCCAGGAAGAGGCCGACGCCCTGTCCCACCGAATCAAGCACATGAACCCGCGTGCGCCGCAAAAGCGTGTGCATTTCGGGGACGTGCCGCTCAAGGAAGTCTTCGACATCAAGGGCTTCAACCTCAATGCCAAGCTCGACATCGACCCCGACTTCCTGAAGGAAGACGGCCACGGGCACGATCACCACCATCATCATGACCACGATCATGAGCATGGCGAGCACTGCAACCACCCGCACCACCACGCGCACGACGACGACGTCAAGTCCTTCGTCTACAAGGCCACGCGCCCATTCAACCCCACCAAGCTGGAAGATTTCCTGGGCTCCATGGTCCAGATCTACGGCCCGCGCATGCTGCGCTACAAAGGGGTGCTGCACGTCACCGGCATGGACAAGAAGGTGGTTTTCCAGGGCGTGCACCAGCTGATGGGCAGCGACGTGGGGCCCAAATGGGCGCCCGGCGAGACCAAAATCAGCAAGATGGTGTTCATTGGCATCGACCTGCCCCAGGATCTGTTCAAGGCCGGCCTGGACCAGTGCCTGTCCTGAGGCCGAAGTAACCGAAATGAACACCTTGAGGGATAGTCTGGTGAAAACTGATGACAAGCGTGGCTACAATCCGCGCGCTTCCCGTGCTGGCGACAGCCAGAACGGGGCCCTCGTTTGAGCATTCTGGCGATGGAGCAGTACCTGGCCACGCGTTACCGAATCAAGACATCAGTCTGTGGATCACGCATTTTGGGAAGGAGGATCCTGTGACGAAAACATCCGCCTCTGCGAGCAAATCGGCAGCAACCACCTCGGCGAAAACGGCCAAGGCGAGCCCCCCTTCCGCCAAAACACCAGCCAAGCCCGCCGCCAAGAAGACCAGCGCCGCCACCAAGGCGCCAGCCGAGAGCAAACCCGTCAAAACCCCTACTCAAGCCGAGGCAAAGCCTGCCGAAGCTGTCGTATCAGCCAAATCCGTGGCTACCGGACGATCGTCGTCAAAAATCAGTACCCCAGACAACATGCCCACCCCTGCCACCAAGGTTGACACCAAACTCGCCAACGCCTGGAAAACCAAAGCCGGCAAAGATCTGACCGAAGCAGAACTGCTCGCCATGCCCGAAGCGGAGTACATGAGCGACAAGCAACTGGACTTCTTCCGCGCCTGCCTGGAAGCCCAGAAGGAAGACCTGCTGTCCAACGCTGGCGAGACGACCGAGCACCTGCGCGAAGACACCTCCATCGTGCCCGATCCGGCCGACCGCGCCACCATCGAGGAAGAGCACGCACTGGAATTGCGCACCCGCGACCGCGAACGCAAGCTGCTCAAGAAGATCTCTCAGGCCCTGGTCCGCATCGATTCCGGCGAATACGGTTTCTGCGACGAAACGGGCGAGCCCATCGGTCTGGGCCGCCTGCTGGCCCGCCCCACTGCCACGCTGTCGCTCGAAGCGCAGCAGCGTCGTGAACTCAAGCAAAAAATGTTTGGCGACTGATTCATGAGCAAGGAATCGGGCGGTTTCCTGCGCAAGGTTGCGCGCTTCGTTGCCAATCCGACCACGGATTGGACGGAGCTTGACGCGCCCAGCGCCGGAAGCGGCGAAAGCGAATACGCCAAGACCGAAATCAAGGCGATGATCGAGCGCAAGCGGCGCAACGACTTCGTGCGCAAGCGCGAACTTGACATGCTGCGCAAGATCCGCCGCGAGGGTCTCAGCCCGGATAACGCGCTGGCCTTGAGCAGCCCGTCCAACATGGACCCGGACTCGCGCCCCCAGAGCAGCAGCACCCGCTCTGATGCGGCCGTCAAGGCCAAGATCGACGAAATCGAATTGCAGATGGTGGGCGGCTCAGGCCGGCCGCCCGTGCTGCAGCCAGCTGCGCAACCGTCCATGCCCGGACGCTTGATCGACCCGGCCACCACGGCACCCAACACCCTGACGGTGCCTGCCGCTTTGCGCTACGACGACGACGAAGAGCCCCCGCAAATTTCCCAAGAGGTGCTGGACATGGCGCGGTCTTCTGCGCCGCGCATGTCGGCGGCCGCCCCCGCCTCGGTCAACGGTGGCCTGCACGGCAACCTGGATGTGCACGTTGTTGAAGTCGCGCACGATCCGGAGCTTGATGAGGCCGTCATCGCTTTTGCCAACGCCGATTTCGACCAGTGCGAGCGCTGCCTGCTTGACCTGGTTCAGCCCGGCGCGCAGCGGCATGACCAACCCGAAACATGGCTGGTCCTGTTCGATCTCTACCGCACGCTGGATCTGCAGCAGAAATTCGACAACCTGGCCGTGTCCTTTGCGCAGAAGTTCGGTGTATCGGCCCCTCAGTGGTATTCGCTGCCGCAAAAAGTGGCGGCCTTCCTGGCTCGCCGGGAAAAAGCCAAGCCGACGCCGGCAGAAGACCTGCAGCTTGCCGCTGCTGAAGCCCACGTCAACACCGAACCCCTGCCGCTGGACGCCCTCCCCTCCGCCCGCCTTGAGGGCTGGGTTGCGCCCGACCTGATCGACTCCGAAGCCACGGCCCGTTTGCGCATCGAGGTGCTGCAGATGCCGCGCCCCTGGATCATGGACTGGACGCAGGTGGAAACCGTGACCCCGGAGGGCGCCGGGCAATTGGTGCAACTGATGCGCCTGTGGGCTCGCGAGAGCCAGGAGCTGATCTGGATTGGCGCCTCCCACCTGCTGGATGTGCTGGGTGAGGCCTCGCCCTCGGGCGTCAAGGACGCCGACCCTGCTTACTGGATGCTGAGGCTGGAGATCCTCCGCCTGTGCAACCTGCCCGTTCAGTTCGACGAAGTGGCCATTGATTACTGCGTCACCTACGAACTGTCTCCGCCCTCATGGGAACACGCCGTCTGTCGCGTGCGCGAGCAGACCGATGCCGTCCAGGCACACACCCGCCCGCTCTCACATGTTAGTGAGATCACAACCAGTTTCGTCGAATCCCAACTGCAGGACGATGAGATCGAGTTCATTCAGGTTGCCGCGCTGAACCTGTCCGGCCAGCTCGTGGGCGACATCGGCCAGACCTTGAGCCAACTGGACGACCAACTCAGCGCCAGCGTGACCCTGGAAATCGACTGCGAACACCTGTTGCGCGTGGACTTCATCGCTGCAGGCGACCTGTTGAACTGGGTGCTGGCCCGCCGTGCGGAAGACCGCCAGGTGGTGTTCCTCAACCCTCACCGGCTCATCGCCTTGTTCTTTGGTGCCATGGGCATCAACGAGCACGCCAAAGTCAAACTGCAGACAGTCTGACGCTGGCGCCGTCTGCGCTGGCACATTCGACCCCTTGAAACCGGTGGCCTTGCCCCAAACTGCCGCTACTTCGTGCCTATGCACTTCTCACGTAGCGTCATGGACTCCTATCACGGCACCACCATCGTCAGCGTCCGCCGCCAGACACCGAATGGCTGGCAGGTTGCCATGGGCGGCGACGGCCAGGTTACCCTGGGCCACATCGTCGTCAAAGCCTCGGCCCGCAAGGTACGCAAACTCTACCGGGATCAGGTGCTGGCAGGCTTTGCGGGCGCCACAGCCGACGCCTTCACCCTGTTCGAGCGCTTCGAGGCCAAGCTGGAAAAGCACCAGGGCAACCTGACACGCGCCGCCGTCGAGTTGACGCGCGACTGGCGCACCGACCGCGTGCTGCGCAAACTGGAAGCCATGCTGGCCGTGGCCGATCGCGAAACCTCCCTGATCATCACCGGCAATGGCGACGTGCTGGAGCCCGAACACGGCATCATCGCCATCGGGTCGGGTGGCGCCTATGCCCAGGCCGCCGCGCGCGCCCTGGCCGCCAACACCGATCTGCCCGCCACAGACATGGTCAAGAAGTCGCTGGAGATCGCGGGCGACCTGTGCATCTACACGAACCAGAACCACACCATCGTATCGCTGGACTGAACCACCATGAGCATGACCCCACAAGACATCGTCACCGAACTGGACCGCCACATCGTCGGCCAGCGCGACGCCAAACGTGCCGTGGCCATTGCCTTGCGCAACCGCTGGCGTCGCCAGCAGGTCGACGAGAAACTGCGCAGCGAGATCACACCCAAGAACATCCTGATGATCGGCCCCACAGGCGTGGGCAAAACCGAGATCGCGCGCCGCCTGGCCAAACTGGCCGATGCCCCCTTCATCAAGGTCGAAGCCACCAAGTTCACCGAAGTGGGCTATGTGGGCAAGGATGTCGACACCATCATCCGGGACCTGGTCGAGACCGCCGTCAAGCAGGAGCGCGCGCACCAGATGCAGACTCAGCGCGTCAAGGCTGAAGAGGCTGCAGAAGAGCGCCTGCTGGATGTGCTGGTGCCCCCGCCTCGCTCGGAGTTCGGCATCACCCAGACGCCCCCGGCCGACAACACCGCGCGCCAGGTCATGCGCAAACGCCTGCGCGAAGGCACGCTGGACGACCGGGACATCGAGATCGAGCTGTCAGAAACCAAAACACCGACGGTCGAGATCATGAGCCCTGCCGGCATGGAAGACATGGCCGAGCAATTGCGCGGCATGTTCTCCCAACTGGGGCAGAACAAGCGCAAAGCCTGCAAGGTGACGGTAGCTGAAGCACGCGCACAGCTGATCGAGGAAGAAGCCGTCAAGCTGCTCAACGACGAGGACATCAAGTCCCGCGCATTGGAGCGCGCAGAGCAGAACGGCATCGTGTTCATCGACGAGATCGACAAGGTCGCCAGCCGCGCCGAGGGACAAGGCGCGGAGGTCTCCCGCCAGGGGGTGCAGCGCGATCTGCTGCCACTGGTGGAGGGCACCACCGTCAACACCAAATATGGCATGGTCAAGACCGACCACATCCTGTTCATCGCGTCCGGCGCGTTTCACCTGAGCCGCCCAAGCGACCTCATCCCCGAACTCCAAGGACGCTTTCCCATCCGCGTGGAGCTGTCGTCGCTGTCGGTGGACGACTTCGAGGCCATCCTCACGCAGCCCACAGCCAGCCTGATCAAGCAGTATCAAGCTCTGCTGTCTGCAGAAGGCGTGGCGCTGGACTTCACGCCCGACGCCATCCGCCGGCTCGCGCAGATCGCCTTCGAGGTCAATGAGCGCACCGAGAACATTGGTGCACGCCGCCTGTCGACCGTGATGGAGCGCCTGCTGGACGAGTTGTCCTTCAACGCGCCCGACATGCAGGGGCAGGCGCACACGGTGGACGCGGACGAGGTGGACCGCCGCCTGGGCGAACTCGCTCGCAACGAGGATCTGTCGCGCTTCATCCTGTGAAGCCGCGCTGACGGCCTCAGGGTTGCGCTGGCGGTGTCGACGCGTTCGCCGCCAGCGTCAACAGCCCCTCGAAGATGAGGTTCTCGACCACGCGGATCGGCAACTCATCCACATGGGACAGGCGGGTCACCGCCCCGCCGGACATGATCAGCAGCGGCTCACGGCCGCACTGGACACGCAAACGACGCAGGCTGCGCTCAATGGCGCCGGCAATGGCATCGGTGCCACCGCTCATCAGCGCATCGCTGGTATTGGTGGGGAAGTCTCTCACCTCACCCGTGGGCACTTTCAGGCCCGCGGTGCCGCTTTCCAGCGCGCGGTACATCAGGCCAAAGCCGGGCAGGATCAAGCCACCCAGGAAACGGCCGGCCTGATCGACGGCATCAACCGTCACAGCCGTGCCCACCATGACGGCCAGCACCGGGGGCGGATCGGCAGGGTCTTGCTGCAAGGCACGCTGGCGGGCACCAATGATGGCCGCCCAACGGTCGGAGCCCAGACGCTGGGGATGCTCGTAACCGTTCACCACGCCAGCCGCACGGGCACTGGAGGACAGCCAGTGGGGCGCCAGGCCCCAGCCTTCGATCAGCTGCTCTTCGACACGCTTCTTGATGGCCTCACCGGCCACCACACAACCGAGCATGCCTTGGGGCTTGTGCATCAGGTTCTTCCAGTGCAGCTCCCAGAGGTAGTCGATGTCTTCCAGGACCACCGCACCGTGCGCCAGCAACTCGGCGCCAGGGGCCGGATGAGCATACAGGCCCCATTTCAGGCGGGTGTTACCAATATCGATGACCAAAAAAGACATGCGCAATCTCGTTCGCGAGGAACACCCCGGCCTTTGATGGGTAGGCATTGTCGCTGCAATACGCGGCCACCGCCGTTGCCGCAGTGCAGCAATAAAGCCACGACGGCGAAACAATTACCTATTGAGGGGGGACAAGTCAGCGGTCAGTTCAGATATTGTGCGATCCAAAACGCGGCAGCCACCGAACCTGGATGGCTTGCGCGTCACAAGATTGCCCTGTTCGAAGCATTGGAGAACGCCATGAAGTCCATCACACGCAAACTGGTTTTGTCCGTCGCCCTGGCCGCGACCTTGCCCGCGTGGGCTGCCATCGAGATCAAGGGCGCCAAGTTCAGCGACACCTACCAGCTCGCCAACCAGGCCTTGCAACTCAATGGTGCGGGCGTGCGCGTGAAGATCGTGGTCGACGTCTACGCGGCGGGGCTGTACGTCCCCCACAAGGAGCACAACGCCGCCGCGCTCATCAGCCAGCCAGGCCCCAAAAGCATGCAGATCGTGCTGCTGCGTGACCTGACGGGCGAGGATTTCGCCGACGCCATGGTCAAGGGCTTCAAGAAGAACAACAGCGATGCAGACGTCGCGAAGTACCAGGCCAAGCTGGATGAAATCCGCACGCTGATGATGGGTTTTGGCCAGGTCAAGAAAGGCACGTCGATCCACATCGACAACACCCCCGGGGCGGGCACGCGTGTGCTGGTCGACGGTGTCCAGAAGGGCCCCGACATGGCCGGTGACGATTTTTATGCCGCCCTGCTGCGCATCTGGCTGGGTAACTCCCCGGTGGACTCCGACCTCAAGGAAGCCCTGATCGGCTCAAAGTAAGTAATTGTTACGCGACCGATGTGACGTAATCGGCATGTTCGCGGGCAAGCCCGGCTTGCCAAATCCAGACAATGTGTCGATAAGGGGATCATGAGTACTGGGTTAACCCGACCATGATCGAATCTGCCCTGCCTTCTTTGCGCGCGTGGGTCGATGCCATGAGCAGCATCGAGATCCCGGTGTTGCCTGGCTCCGTTGCCGAGTTGAGCCAACTGCGCGTCATCGAGGAGACCAAGGGCACGGTGGATGCGCACACCCTGGCCGAAAGCCTGTCCAGCGATCCGCTGATGACGCTCAAGGTGCTGGTTCATGTCTCCCGCTACTGCACCCGCCTGAGCGTCGAGCCCCCAGAGACCATGGTGGGCGCCATCGTGATGCAGGGGATCACGCCCTTCTTCAAAGCCTTCGAGCAGGTGCCCACCATCCTGGAATGGCTGCGCGAACAGCCCGAGGCCTTGAGTGGCCTGATCAAGGTCATCACCCGCTCGCGACGGGCCGCGCACTTTGCCATGGGCTTTGCCTTGCGCCGCCAGGACGAGGACGCCGCGGTGATCCAGGAGGCGGCGCTGCTGCACGACTTTGCCGAAATGATGCTCTGGTGTCACGCACCGAAGCTGGCGCTGGAGATTGCCAACCGTCTCAAGGCTGACTACACCATGCGCTCGGCCGATGTTCAGCAAGAGGTGCTGGGCATTCACCTGGCGGACTTGTCCCAGGATCTGATGCGGCTTTGGCAACTGCCTTATCTGCTGATCCGCTGTACGGATGACCGCAATGCCACCGACCCCAAGATCCGCAGCGTGATGCTGGGTGTGCGCATTGCCCGCCACACGCAGTATGGCTGGGACGACCCGCATGCGCAGGCCGCCATGCCCGACGACGTGGCCGACGTGGCCAAGCTGCTCAACCTGTCCAATGAATCAGCCTACCGTCTGCTGGTCGGCATGGACAGTTGACACCAGGGTCAGTGGATGCTGACCGATGAGCGCATGGACTGAACGGCACCGGCACCAAAAGCCGCACCGAAACGCTTGGCCAGACGTTCGGCCAGGTTTTCCTTCTGGGTGTAGTCGATGATGTCTTCGGCCTTGACCACGTCACGCGCGATTTCGTCCAGGCTGCCCAGTTTGTCGGCCAGGCCCAGCTCCACCGCCTTCTGACCATTCCAGAACAGGCCTGAGAATGTCTCTGGCGACTCCTTCAGGCGCTTGCCGCGCCCTTCGCGCACCACACCGATAAATTGCTGATGGATCTGGTCCAGCATGGCTTGGGCGAACTCCTCATGGCGTGGGTTGCGCGGAGAGAAGGGGTCCAGCATGCCCTTGTTCGTGCCAGCGGTCATCAGGCGGCGCTCCACCCCCACCTTGTCCATGATGCCGGTGAAGCCAAAACCATCCATCAGCACGCCAATCGACCCCACCATCGAGGCCTTGTCCACGAAGATCTGGTCGGCCGACACGGCAATGTAGTAGGCCGCAGAAGCGCACATTTCCTCGCACACGGCGTAGACCTTCTTCTTGTGCAGGGCCTTCAGGCGCCGCACCTCGTCGTTGACGAGACCTGCCTGCACAGGGCTCCCCCCCGGCGAGTTGATCCGCAACACGACTGCTTGCGCACCCGCATCCTCGAAGGCACTGCGCAGCGCGGCCAGCAGGTTGTCGGCATTGGCTTCGGTATCCGCGGCGATCTCGCCCCGGATTTCAACCAGTGCCGTGTGGGGCGAAGACTGGGACTTGGCCGAGGGCACGTTCTGCAGCGTGGCCCAGATCATGCTGAACGCCACGCCGATCCAGACGATGCGCCAGAACCAGCGCCAACGCTTCTCACGCCGCTGCTGGTCCAGATAGGCCTGCGCAAACTGGTTCAGCAGGGCATTGCTGGTCGCGGACAGGTTGTCCGACGAGGAGGGGTCGACAGCGCTCATGAAAGGGCTCGGTTGATTGAATGGGGCGGGGCTGAATCAGGCTGATGCGATCAGAACAAGGGCTGAAAGCGTTCGGAAGGATACCAATAGACCTGGCCGTTCTCTTCGCGCACTTCGATGGCCGCCAGATGGGCGCCATGGCAAGGCCCGCTGACGCACAAGCCATTGGGTGGGTCATACAGGGCGCCGTGCACGGAACAGATGATGAAGCGCTTGTCAATGTCCCAGAACTTGCCAGGCTGCCAGTCCATCTCGGCGGGAATGTGCGCGCAGCGGTTCAGGTAGGCCACGGCCACATTGTCGAAGCGAACCGCAAAGGCCGGGGCGGTCTCGCCCCACTCGGACACCTCAAAAGTCACGGCATCACCGCATTCCTGCAGCGCGGCGGAGTCGCACAAATACTGCGGCTCCAGATTCAACTCAGGCATGTTGGCTTAACCAGTCGTGCAGTTCGGTCATCGAGTGAGCCACAAAGCGGGTGGGGTAATCGGCAAAAGCGGCAGGTTCGTGCGCCCCGAAGCTGACGGCCACGCTGTGTGTGCCGGCATTGACGGCCAGTTGCAAGTCATGCGTGGTGTCGCCAATCATCAGTGTGCGGGCTGGGTCGACACCAAATTCGGCGATGAGTTCCTGCAGCATGCGCGGGTGCGGCTTGGAAAACGTCTCGTCTGCCGTGCGGGAGCTGTCGAACAGGCCGCTGAGCTCGACGTGGGCCAGGGCCTCGTCCAGCCCCTGACGTGTCTTGCCGGTGGCCACGGCCAGCCAGTGGTTGCGCGCCTTCAGCGTGGCCAGCAAAGGCAACACGCCTTCAAAGAGGCTCAACTCATGTTGACGCTGGAAGTAATGGTGGCGGTAACGCAGGCCCAGTTCAGGCACGCGCTCTGGCGGCAAGGTGGGCGCCACATGGGCCAGGGCGTCGTGCAAGCCCAGGCCGATCACGTAGGCCGCCTCGGAGCGCGCCGGCACGGGCAAGCCCAGGTCCTCGCAGGCGGACTGGATGCAGCGCACGATCAGCGCGGTCGAGTCATACAAGGTGCCGTCCCAGTCGAACACGACGAGGTCATAGGCACGTGGACGCAGTCCGTTGTCGGTGGGGTTCAAGCAAGCTCCTGTGTAGCCAAGCATCCACTTTACTGGGCGCGCGATGACACCGCACTCAGTGCGGACAGCAGCGTGTCGCATTCAGGCGGCAAAGGCGCCTCCAGCACGATGTCTTCGCCGGTGTGCGGATGCGGCAGGCGCAGGTAGCGTGCGTGCAGGAACATGCGCTCGAAACGGCCGTCATCCAGCTTGCGCCGGTCCACGCCCGGAATGGACTGGTCCCCTGCCCCTCGGGCCAGCGCCTTGTTGAGCGTGAAGTCACCGTATTTGTCATCGCCGACGATGGCATGCCCTTCGTGCGACAGGTGCACGCGGATCTGGTGGGTGCGGCCCGTCTTGATGGTCACGTCCAGCAGGCTGAAGCCCTCGAAACGCTGCATCACCTTGACCAGCGTGATCGAGCGGCGACCTTCATCGTCGTCACCCTTGACGGCCTTGACCCGGCGCTCGCCCTCGGCGGTCAGGAATTTGTGCAAGGCCACGTCAATGACCTTCTTGCGATCCGGCCAGTCACCGATCACCAGGGCGGCATAGGTTTTGTGGGCCTGACGGTGGCGGAAGAAATCCTGCAGGGTGACCAGGGCGCTGCGCTTCTTGGCGATCAGCAAGATGCCCGAGGTTTCCTTGTCCAGCCGGTGCACCAACTCCAGGAACTTGGCCTGCGGCCTGGCGCGGCGCAATTGTTCGATCACGCCAAAGCTTACCCCGCTGCCACCGTGCACGGCCACGCCGGCCGGTTTGTTGATGGCCAGCAGGTAGTCGTCCTCGAACAGCACCGGGAATTCGCGCGCCGGCACGGCTGCGGCCTTGGCCTCGTCTTTTTCAGCCAGGCGCAGCGGTGGCACGCGCACGTTGTCACCCATCGCCAGCTTGGTGTCGGCCCCCGCCCTGCCCTTGTTCACCCGCACCTCGCCACTGCGGATGATGCGGTAGACCAGGGTCTTGGGCGCGCCTTTGAGCACCTTGATGAGGAAGTTGTCCAGGCGCTGCCCTGCTCCGCCTTCGTCCACCACGATGTGCTGCACTTGCGCTACAGGGGCAAGCGGGCTCGCCGCTGGCGCGACCGGCTGCGCAGGGGATGTTCGGGCGACAGACACCCCTGTTGGGGGCTTGACCTTGCTGGTCAGCTGTGTTTTCGCGGCTATTTTGGAGCGGCGGGGTGCGGATTTCGCACCTATAATGGGCTGAGCCACGTTGTGAAATGTTTGTTTGTTGATATGGCTTGTGCTTGTGTCAACAGCAACAAATAGGCAAAGCCAGATTCCATTTTACCTTTTGAGCGGGTTTGGCGGCGCTGCATGACAAGGCCCGGCGGGGTGTCCCGCCACTTTGATGGTGATGCAGCACGTGCTGCCCACCGGAGAAAACCACCCAAGGTGTGGTTTTGCCAGTGGTCTGCATGTGTCAGAGCCAACGTTGAAAGAACCACGATTCAAGGTTTATTGGATTCCAGCGCAGCGCATGGTTGCAAACCGATCTGCATTCCGCTGGTATCTGTGTCGAGTGACTGCCCACGTGTCCCGCCTCATCAGATCCTCCACCCGAGCCGCCCGTCAGCAGGCCGCCTCCCGCATGCCACAACGTGCATGGGAAGCCGGCAGTCTGCGCTGTGCCGTGTCGGGGCTGCGATTTGATGGCGCCCCTTCCCCCGCCTCATTGACCCGGCTGATTGCGCCAGATGCGCATCGTTGTGCCGGTGTGGGGTGGCGGCAGGCCCGTGTCCAAGTCTCGGCGCGCGCGCCCCTGCTGAAAGAACGCCTCTCGCGTCACTGACAGCCACGGCAATTCCTTTAAGGTTCCACATCGTTGCTCGTGCATGAATGCTGCCACCGCCCGCAAGGGAGGTGGTGAGTGGAGGCTTTTCCGGCGCCATCCCGGCGGGGCCTCGATACGATCTGTGGAGACCACATGAAGCGCATGCTGATCAACGCCACGCAGCCGGAAGAACGGCGCCTGGCCATTGTTGACGGACAGAAACTGCTCGACTTCGAAACCGAAATCGAAGGGCGCGAACAGCGCAAGGGCAATATCTACAAGGCCGTCGTTACCCGAGTCGAGCCCTCCCTGGAAGCCTGCTTCGTCGATTACGGCGAAGAGCGTCACGGCTTTTTGCCGTTCAAGGAAATCTCGCGCCAGTATTTCAAGGAAGGCGTTGAAGTCCGTTCCGCCCGCATCCAGGACGTGATCAAGGAAGGGCAGGAACTGCTCGTCCAGGTCGAAAAGGAAGAGCGCGGCAACAAGGGCGCCGCCCTGACCACCTTCGTCTCTCTGGCTGGCCGTTATCTGGTCCTGATGCCCAACAACCCCCGTGGCGGTGGCGTGAGCCGTCGCATCGAGGGTGATGAGCGTGAGGAGCTGAAAGAGGCCATGGATCAGCTCGAGTACCCCAAGGGTATGAGCCTGATCGCCCGCACGGCTGGTATCGGCCGCACCGCTGCCGAGCTGCAGTGGGACCTGAACTACATGCTCAAGCTGTGGACGGCCATTGACGAGGCATCCACCGCCGGCAAGGGCGCCTACCTGATCTATCAGGAATCGTCGCTGGTGATCCGCGCCATCCGCGATTACTTCACCTCCGACATCGGCGAGATCCTGATCGACACGGACGACATCTACGAGCAGGCGAACCAGTTCATGCTGCACGTGATGCCGGACCAGGCCAATCGCGTCAAACGCTATCGCGACGATGCAGCCCTGTTCTCGCGCTTCCAGATCGAGCACCAGATCGAAACGGCCTTCAGCCGCACAGTGAACCTGCCTTCCGGCGGCGCCATCGTGATCGACCACACCGAGGCACTGGTGGCGGTGGACGTGAACTCGGCGCGCGCCACCCGTGGCAGCGACATCGAGGAAACCGCCTTCCGCACCAACCTGGAAGCGGCCGACGAAATCGCCCGCCAGATGCGCCTGCGCGACCTGGGTGGCCTGATCGTCATGGACTTCATCGACATGGAGGAGTCCAAGAACCGCCGCGAGGTCGAGCAACGTCTGCGTGACGCCCTGCGCTTTGACCGCGCCCGTGTGCAGTTCAGCTCGATCAGCAAGTTCGGCCTGCTGGAGATGTCGCGTCAACGCCTGCGCCCCGCACTGAGCGAAGGCAGCCACATCACCTGCCCGCGCTGCAACGGCACCGGCCACATCCGCGACACCGAATCCTCGGCGCTGCAGATCCTGCGCATCATCCAGGAAGAGTCCATGAAGGACAACACGGCTGCCGTGCACGTTCAAGTGCCGGTGGAAGTGACCTCCTTCCTGCTCAACGAGAAGCGCACCGAGATCACCAAGATCGAACTCAAGCAGCGCGTGACCGTGCTGCTGGTGCCCAACAAGCACCTCGACACGCCGAACTACAAGCTGGAACGCCTGCGCCACGACGATCCGCGCCTGGAAAACATCCAGGCCAGCTACTCGATGATCGAGGAGCCGGACGACGAAGTGGGCATCACCCGCCGCGAAAAGGCCAAGCCCAAGCAGGAGCCGGTGATCAAGGGCGTGCTGCCCGATCAGCCCGCGCCCGTGGCACCGCCCAAGCCCGAGCACGATGTGCCCGCCGTGGCGGCCGCACCGATGGCTGCACCGCCTGCCCCTGCCCCGATTGCCCCCGCATCGTCTGGCGGTTTCTTTGGCTGGATCAAGCGCCTGTTCGGCGGCGAGGCACCTGCACCGGTGCTTGCCCCCGCGCCTGTGGCCGCACCCGTGGCCCCCGCACAGGAAGAGTCCAAGGAAGGCGGCAAGGGCCAAGGCCGTGGCCGTCGTGACGGACAACGCCGTGGCGAACGCAGTGAACGTGGAGAACGTGGTGGCGAGCGCAATGGTGAGCGCCGCGAGCGAGGTGACCGCGCCGACAAGGGCGAGCGCAGCGAGAACCGCGAAGGCGGCCGTGGCCGTCGCAAGGAACGTGAAGAGCGCCCCCAACTGGCTGAAGGTGCGGAAGCCCGCACCGAAGAAGGCGGCAACCGTGGCGAAGGCCGCCGTGGTCGTGGTGGTCGAGGTGGCGAGCGCAACGGTGAACGTCCGGTGATCAACCGGGAAGCGATTGCCGCTGAAGCCGCAGCCATTGGCCAGGCCACCGCTGCCGGCGCCCAGGACGTGGAAGTTGCTGGCAACACACCCGCAGCCGAAGGCGAACAGCGCGAGGGCGGCCGTCGTCGTCGTCGTGGTGGCCGTGGTCGCGGTGAACGCGAAGAAGGCCAGAACCTGGTGGAAGGCACGGACGGTGCGGAAAGCACAGCCCAGGCTGATGCCGAAGCCGCCAATGCCAAGCCCGCCGACAACGCCGCGGCCCAAGGCGACGAAACTGGCGTCGAAGGTGAAGGCCAGGAAGGTGCCCGTCGTCGTCGCGGCCGTGACCGCGTCCGCCGTGACCGCAGCGAAGGTGGCGAGAACGCAGACAACGCCGGCCAGCCAAGCGAAACGGCATTTGCAGACACGCTGCCCAACGCCGAAGCCGCTTCTGCGCTGTCGATGCCCTTGCCGACCCCGGTCGTGGCAGATACTGGCACATTCAGCCTCGCACCAGCGTCTGAAGCCCCTGTCGAGACACCGGCAGCCGCGCCTGTGGTTGTTGCCCAGGCGGCTGCAGCCCCGGTGGTGGCCGCACAGGAAGCCAAGCCTGCGCCCGCTCCCTTCGTGCTGCCCATGGGCGAGTTGCAGTCCATTGCCCAATCGGCTGGCCTGGAATGGGTGAACTCCGACGCGGAGAAGATCCGCATCGTGCAGGAAGCCATCGCCAGCGAACCCAAGCCCGTGCATGTGCCCCGCGAGCGCAAGCCCGCCGTGGTGCTGGACGAAGGCCCGCTGATCCTGGTCGAGACCCGCAAGGACCTCAACCAGATCACGTTGCCCTTTGAAAACGCAGCCTGATCAGGCTACCCCCCAAAAAACCCGGCCTCGCGCCGGGTTTTTTCATGCCCGCAGGAAATCCATGAGGGTTTCACCTTAACGCCAATGTGTTGACGCATACGTCAAGCATGCCATCTAATCTTCGGACTATCTTGGAGATCGGCATGCCTACCCTTTCCTCAGCGACGCACGCACGCTCCTGGCCCTCACAGACCCCATCCACCAGCGAGCAGACCGACGTGGACACGACATTCGCAGACTTCATTGCCCCACCCGTCAAGCTGTTTGAAACAGCCGCCAATCTGGCTGGCAGGCCGGCCTACTGGGTCAGGGGCGAGCACAGCTGGCAGGCCACCAGTTGGCAGGACTACGCACAGCAGGTCAAGCAAGCTGCCCGTGCCTTGCTGTCGCTGGGTGTCGAGCGCGGCGATGCCGTCGCCATCCTCAGCTTCAATCGGCCGCAATGGGCGATCACGGCGTATGCCGCCATGAGCATCGGGGCCATTCCGGTGGGCATCTACTGGACCAGCTCCACCGCCGACATCGAATACATCCTCAATCACTGCAAGGCCCCTGTGCTGGTGATCGAAGACGCCGACCGCTTCGCGCGGCTTCAGGCCTGCGCGCTGAACCTGACGCACCTGCGCACGGTCGTGCAGCTCGATGGCACGCCGCAAGCCATGTCCACCTGCCAGACCCTGCCCTGGCAGGACTTCATGCTGCAGGGCCTGTCTGCGCAGGCGTCAGAGCAGGATCTGGTCATCAACAAGCGGTTGTCGGCCATCCAGGCCGAGGACACCGCCACGCTCATCTACACGTCCGGGACCACGGGCCCGTCCAAGGCGGTCGTGCTCAGCCATGGCAACCTCTGGTGGGTGGCCGATTCGCTGGGCAAGCTCTTCCATGCAGATGAGGACGACCGCATGCTGTCCTACCTGCCGCTGGCCCACATCGCCGAGCAAATGGGCACCATGCACAACCAGGTGTACGCGGGCTTTGCCGTGTACTTTGCCAAGAGCATCGAGCAACTGGGCGAGCACCTCAAGGAGGTCAAGCCCACCGTGTTCTTCGGTGTGCCCCGTGTGTGGGAAAAGATGCAGGCCGCCATCGAGGCCAAGCTGCAGCAGGCCACGGGCGTGAAGGCCAAACTGGCCACCTGGGCCATGGCGGTGGGGCAACGCTGGAACGAGCTGGACATGGCCGGCCAACGCCCCGGGCTCTGGCTGGATCTGCAGAAGTCGCTGGCCCACAAGCTGATCTACCGGAAGGTCCAGGAGGCGCTGGGCTTTGATCAGGCCCGCATGCTCAGCACGGGTGCGGCCCCTATCGCGCCAGAGAGCCTGAAGTTCTTCCATGGGCTCAACATCCTGGTGCGGGAGCTGTATGGGCAGTCCGAAGCCTGCGGCCCATCCACCCTGAGCCTGCCGGGCTCCACGCGCGTTGGCACGGTGGGCAAGCCCTTGCCCGGCACCGATGTGCGCGTGGCCGAAGACGGTGAACTGCTGATCCGGGGCCCGCACATTTTCAAGGGCTATATGGGGCAACCCACGGCCACCGCCGAAACCATCGTGGATGGCTGGCTGCTGACAGGTGACCTGGGGCGGTTGGACGCCGATGGTTACGTCTACATCACCGGGCGCAAGAAGGACCTGATCATCACCTCAGGGGGCAAGAACATTTCGCCCGCCAACATTGAGGCCGCCTTGATGGACAGCCACCTGATCGAATACGCCGTAGTGTGCGGGGACGGCCGCAACTACCTGACGGCCCTGCTGACGCTGGAAGCGCAAGGCCTGGCCGACTTTGCCAAGGCCCACGGCCTCACCCAGGGGCCCGACCTGCACCAGCACCCCAAGGTACAAGAGGCGCTGCAACACGCAGTGGACCACGTCAACGAACAGCAGGCGCGCGTGGCGCAGATCCGCAAGTTCGCGGTCTTGACCCAGCCCTTCAGCATCGAGGGCGGCGAGCTCACGCCCACGCTCAAGGTCAAACGCAAAGTGGTGCTGGAGCGCCAGCACGCCTTGATCCAGTCGCTTTACGCGAACTGAATCGAGCACACCCGATCAAACTGGCTGACGCAGGCTGCTTGGTGAGGCCTTGGTGAGGCCCTCATAAAGCCTTAGCGAGGCAGCCTGGACAAGGCATGGTGGTACATCGGCGCGTGCATCAACTCGTCCCAGGTCAACGGCGCGGTCTGGGGCAGCAGATCCAGGCGGCGTGCCTCGCTGTCGGGGCTGGCCAACCATTCACCACGGGCCAGCGAACCGCTCAGGCCATCCAGCAGCTCGTCGACAGGTTCACCACCGTTGAGCGACTGGTTGCACAGCAGCACCATGTCGCAACCCGCATTGAGCGCCGCGATCGCCCCCTGGGTATGGTTGCCGGCCACGCTGGCGCCTTCCATGCTGAGGTCATCGCTGAAGATCGCGCCGGTGAAGCCCATCTGCGCGCGCAGGATGTCCTGCAGCCACTTGCGCGAAAAGCCGGCCGGCGCCGTGTCCACCTTCGGGTAGATCACGTGGGCCGGCATCACGCTGGTCAGCGAGGTGCTCAGCCACTCATAGGGCTTGGCATCGTCCGCCAGGATGGCTTTGAGGCTGCGCTTGTCAACAGGCACATCCACATGCGAGTCGGCCTTCACGAAACCATGCCCCGGGAAGTGCTTGCCACAGTTGGCCATGCCGGCCAGCAGCAGGCCATGCATGACGCTCTTGGCCAGCACCGACACCACGCGCGGATCACGGTGGAAGGCCCGGTCACCGATGACACCGCTTTCGCCCCAATCCAGGTCCAGCACCGGGGTGAACGTCAGGTCGACGCCACAGGCGCGCAACTCACTGGCCAGCACGTAGCCGCAGGCCGTGGCCGCATCGGTCGCCACCATGGCACCAGCGCCCTCACCGCCCTTGCCATCGCTCATCCACATCTCGCCCAGGCTGCGCATGGTGGGCACATGGGTGAAGCCATCGGTGCGAAAGCGCTGCACGCGGCCACCTTCGTGGTCCACGCAGATCAGCACGTCCGGGCGAATGGACTTGATCTCGGTACACAGTGCCGTCAGTTGCGCACGGTTGGCCCAGTTGCGCGCAAACAGGATCAGGCCGCCTGTGAGCGGGTGGGTCAGGCGCCTGCGGTCGTCGTCATTGAGGCTCAGGCCCGCGATGTCCAGCACCACCGGCGCGTGGGCGATGGCTTCCGGCGCTGGCGCGCTTGACTTGGCCTGGCTGTTTTTGCTTTTGTTGCTCATGAGATAGCTAAGTTTGAATCAGTTGGAAGATGCCTGGCGGCGGGCAATCACGGCCTCGGCCTTGAAGTCGGCGATGGCCTCACGCAGGCCCACGAAGAGCGCATGCCCCATCAGCGCATGGCCAATGTGCAACTCGCTGACGTCCGGCAAGGCGGCCACCAGGGCCGTGCTGCTGGCCTGACCAGGCTTGACCAGCTCGTCACCCACAGGCAGGTTCTGCGTCAAGGCCAGACCGTGGCCTGCGTGTGTGCGCAAGCCCAGGCTGCGGCCCAGCTTCAGGCCGGCTTTGAGGCGGCCCAGCTCGTGGGCCAGCAAGGCGGCATCACCGTCCCACCAGGCATTGGCCAAGGCCCCCGTGTGCAACTCGACGCAGGGTGCCCCCACTTCGGCTGCGGCCTGGATCTGAGCGGGGTCAGCACCGATGAACAGCGAGACGCGGCAACCCGCCCTGGCCAGACGCTGGCAGGCGTCCTGCATGCGGCTGCGCTGCCCCAGCACGTCCAGCCCGCCTTCCGTGGTGATCTCCTGACGGCGCTCGGGCACCAGGCAGACATGCTCGGGCGCCGTGCGCTCGATGATGTCCAGCATCTCGTCAGTCACGGCCGCCTCGAAGTTCAGGGGCACGGGCACGTGGGCCTTCAGGCGCTGCACGTCTTCATCACGGATGTGGCGACGGTCTTCGCGCAGGTGAAAGGTGATGATGTCGGCACCAGCCTCGACCGCCAGCAAGGCGGCGGCAACGGGGTCGGGAAAGCGCCCGCCACGCGCGTTGCGCACCGTGGCGATGTGGTCGATGTTGACACCCAGCAAAGGTGCATCCACGGCGGTCAGTTGAGAGCCAGAGTAGGTCATGGTTGTTGAAGCTCCATCATGAGCTGGCGCGTGCGCAGCGTCTGGGAACCGAGATGATAGTGAATCAAGGTGCGCAACAGGGCTTTGAGCTCACTCAATGCAGGCATGCAGGCCGCCATCAGCGTGGGAATGCCATCCGAAAGCGACAAGGCGTGTTCGATCGACATCAGCACCTGCCCATCCAGCACCACCGGGCCGGCTCCCGGCTCGCCCAGCCACAAGGCCTCGCGCACCCCCAGGTCAGGGTGCAGTTCATAAGGCTTGCCCTCCACCACAGCCCGGTTGTCGACGGTCTGCACCGAAAGCTGCGGCAGATGGCCCAGGTGCCGCAGCAAGGTCAGCTCGAAGGCCCGCAACGCGGCCTGCAGCAGTGCCGGGTCACCCATGGCGTGCAAGGTCTGCGCATAGGCGTCAAACAGAGCGGGATGCGGGTCGTGACGCACCATCAGGCGCATCAGCAGCTCATTGAGGTAAAAGCCTGGCAGCAAGGCGGCACCACCCGGCCACGCCGGGCCACCGGCCCATTCGGCCTGACGCAACAGCCAGACTTCGGCGTCTTCAGAGCGCTTGACGCCGAAAACCAGCGACAGACGCTGAAACGGCATCAACACCGGGCGCAACTGCGAGTAAGGCCGCTTGGCCCCTTTGGCCACAGCCACCACGCGCCCATGCTCACGCGTGAACAGGTCCAGGATCAGACTGGACTCACTCCAGTCGTGGCTGTGCAGCACATACGCTGTCACCCCAGGACGTTGAGACGCGCGCGCCACGTGCCACCTGCCCTTTTGCGGCCGCGATCACTCGTAGCCGTAAGTACGCAGACGGGCTTCGTCATCGGCCCAACCCGAGCGCACCTTCACCCAGATTTCCAGGAAGACCTTGACGCCCATGAGGCGCTCAAGTTCGGTGCGCGCCTCGGTGCCAATGCGCTTGAGGCGATCGCCCTTGTCACCAATGACCATGCCCTTGTGCTGTTCGCGCTCGACAATGATGGTCGCCGCAATCCGCACCAGGCCCGTGGCCTTGGGCTTGCCCGGAGGGGGCGGCTCTTCGTTGTACAGGTCGATCACCACGGTCGAGGTGTAGGGCAGCTCGTCCCCCGTCAGGCGGAACAGCTTTTCCCGGATGATCTCGCTGGCCAGGAAGCGGTCCGTGCGGTCAGTCAGGGCCTCGGCGTCGTACCACCAGGCCTGCTCGGGCAGATAGGGCTTGACCACGGCCATGAGCCGCTTGGTGTCGTCCTCTTTCTGGGCAGAAAGGGGAATGAACTGGGTAAAGGAATGGTGTTCCTGCATGCCCTGCAACCAGGGGAAGAGGTCTTCGCGGCGGTGCACCAGATCCAGCTTGTTGGCCACCAGGATCACGGGCTTGTCCTTGGGCAGCAAGGCCACCACCTTGGCATCATCCGGACCGAACTTGCCGGCCTCGACCAGGAACAGCACCACGTCCACGTCCGACAGCGTCGCCTGCACGGTCTTGTTCAGGTTGCGGTTGAGCGCGGCCGTGCCACGCACTGTGTGGCGGGTCTGGAAGCCGGGCGTGTCCACGAACACGAACTGCGTGTCGCCGTCCGTGCGGATGCCGGTGATGCGGTGGCGCGTGGTCTGCGCCTTGCGCGAGGTGATGGACACCTTCTGCCCCACCAGCGCATTGAGCAAGGTGGACTTGCCCACATTGGGCCGACCGATGATGGCGATCAGGCCACAGCGCTGCTGCTGAGCTGGCGCAGCCGAATCGCCACCGTTCTTCTTGGCCATCGACAGATTGGCCAGCATGGCGTCCAGATCGGGGTTGACCTTGTCCGAGGCAGGCTTGGGCGTCTTGGCTGGCTTGGCGGACTTGGCGGACTTGGCTGCAGGCGCAGGCTTGCCTGACTTGGCAGCAGGCCCTGATTTGCTCGCATTGACCGGCTTGGCAGTCTTTCCGGGCGTGGCAGGCTTGGCGGAGGCGGTCGGTGTGCTGGGCTTCTTCGGCATGGCAATCAATCAGTTGGGTTCGGGCGATGCGTCAGACGCGCTTTTTCTTGACCACCACGGCCGGCTTGGCCGCGGCTTTGGGCAACTCTTTGGATGACAGGGCTTGCACACGCGTGAGCGCAGCCTGCGCCGCAGCCTGCTCGGCCGCGCGACGCGACAGGCCTTCGCCGGTCACAACAAGGCCCTGCACGGGCAATTCACAGGCGACGACGAAAGTCTGCTCATGCGCCTTGCCACGCGTTTCTTCAATGCGATAGACCGGCACGGCCAGCTTGCGCCCTTGCAGCCATTCCTGCAAGGCTGTCTTGGCGTCCTTGCTCCAGCCCTCCATCGTGGACTCGGCCACCAGGGGCTCGAACAGGCGCAGCACCAGATCACGGGCAGCATCAAAACCGGCATCCAGGTAGACCGCGCCGATGATGGCCTCCAGGGCGTCGGCCAGGATGGAAGGCCGCTGTGCACCGCCCCCCTTGGCCTCGCCCTCGCTCAGGCGCATCACGTCCGGCAGGCCCAGTTGCTGAGCCAGCTTGAACAGCATGTCCTGGCGCACCAGATGGGCACGCACGCGTGTCAGGTCACCTTCATCGCTGCGGTCATACCGGCGGTACAGCAAGGCCGACACACCCAGACTCAACACCGCGTCCCCCAGGAACTCCAGGCGCTCGTAGTGATCTGCCCCAAAGCTCTTGTGCGTGACCGCTCGGGCCAGCAAGCCGCCATCGGCAAACACATGCCCCAGCCGCTGCTGCAACGCTTGCAAATGAGGCGCAAGCGGCACGGCACCTGCCGAGCCACCCTTTTTGCTTGTAGAGGAGGTCGCCATCAAAACAAAGCGGGCCTGAACTCAGGCCCGTCGAGTGTCATTTGCCACAAAGCCGGCATCACCTGGCCAGCCTCACTTGGACTGCCCCTGGAACTTGATCAGCAAGTAGACGGGCGGAATCAATTCAATCTCCCTGTCATAGGCAAACTTGATTACCACCTTGTCTTCTTCCTTGGTGATTTCCAGATCACGCCCGGCAATCGAGGTCACGCCGTACTCGACAGAGGCGGCACGATCAAATGCGGTGCGGATGTCCGATACCGTGCCCCCACCGTCATGAGCGGCCTTGTTGACCATGGACTGGATGGTCCGATACTCGGTCACCGCAGGGAAGACCTTCATCAAGACCAAGGCAAAGGCGGAAACCATGACGGCCCAAAACAGCAGGCCGACCAGCGTGATGCCCGATTGGGAATGGCGGGCGAGAAAAGGACGAGACGTCAGGTTCATCATGTCTGTCTTGGCTTAGTGGAAAGAACCGATGCGCTTGAAATCGCTGAAGTTCATCCAGATCACGAATGCCTTGCCCACGATGTTTTCATCGGGCACAAAGCCCCAGAAACGAGAGTCCTGCGAGTTGTCGCGGTTGTCACCCATCATGAAATAGTGACCCGGCGGCACCTTGCAGACCACACCCTCACCACTGTAGCGGCAGTTTTCCTTGTTGGGGAAGTCTTCGATCGCCTGAGGTGGCACGAACGGCGGACGGTCCTTGTCCACCAGGATGCGGTGGCTTGCACCCATCAGGTTCTCCGAGTACTGCAGCGAATACTTCAGGCTGTCCTCGTCGTAGAACTCGGCCAGCGGTGTCTGCTCGATCGGCGTGCCGTTGATGGTCAGGCGCTTGTTGATGTAGGCGATCTCGTCACCCGGCAGGCCCACCACGCGCTTGATGTAATCCAGGCTGGGGTTCACGGGGTAGCGGAACACCATCACGTCGCCACGTTGCGGTTCGTGGTTGGCGATGATCTTCTTGTTGATCACCGGCAGGCGAATACCGTAGTGGAATTTGTTGACCAGGATGAGGTCGCCCACCAGCAGGGTGGGGATCATCGACCCGGAAGGGATCTTGAATGGCTCGAACAGGAAGGAGCGCATCAGGAACACGGCACAGATGACCGGGAACAGCCCTGCAGTCCAGTCCAGCCACCAGGGCTGCATCAGCAGCTTGTCACGCGCCTGGCCGACATTGCCGTCCACCTGCGCGATGCCCTGGCTGGCGAGCTGCTTGCGACGGGCCTCGTCTTCAACCAGCAGCCTGGCCGCCGCGGCTTCACGCTCCGGCTGGAACTTGTAGCGCTCGGCCAGCCAATAGACCAGCGTGACCAGTGTCAGCACGAACAACAGCAGGGAAAAATTGCCCTGCCATTGGCCGACGTACCAGCCCCCCAAGTACGCCACCAGGGCAGCGTACAACACACCTGTGATCAAACTCATCAATCGTCCACTTGAAGGATGGCCAGGAAAGCTTCTTGCGGCACCTCGACGGAGCCCACCTGCTTCATGCGCTTTTTACCGGCCTTTTGTTTTTCGAGCAGTTTCTTCTTGCGGGTGATGTCACCGCCATAACATTTTGCCAGCACGTTCTTGCGCAAGGCCTTGATGTTTTCACGCGCAATGATGTTGCCGCCAATGGCCGCCTGGATGGCCACGTCATACATCTGACGGGGAATCTGCTCGCGCATTTTGGCCGCCACGGCGCGACCACGGTAGGCACTCTGCGCGCGGTGCACGATCAGCGACAAGGCGTCCACACGGTCACCGTTGATCAGCAGGTCCACCTTGACCACGTCGGAGGCACGGTACTCCTTGAACTCGTAGTCCATGGAGGCATAACCACGCGACACGCTCTTGAGCTTGTCAAAGAAGTCCAGCACGATCTCGGCCAGCGGCATCTCATAAGTCAACATGACCTGGCGGCCGTGGTAGGCCATATTGAGCTGCACACCGCGCTTGAGGTTGGCCAGCGTCATCACCGGGCCGACATAATCTTGCGGCATGTACAGGTGCACGGTGACGATGGGCTCGCGGATTTCCTTGATCCGGGCCACCTCGGGCATCTTCGAGGGGTTCTCCACCTCGATGACCTCGCCATCGTTCAACTCGACCTGGTAGACCACGCTGGGCGCCGTCGTGATCAGGTCCTGATCGAACTCGCGCTCCAGACGCTCCTGCACGATCTCCATGTGCAGCAGGCCCAGGAAACCACAGCGGAAACCAAAGCCCAAGGCCTGAGAGACTTCAGGTTCATAGCGCAGCGACGAATCGTTGAGCTTGAGCTTCTCCAGTGCGTCACGCAGTTGGTCGTACTCGCTGGCCTCGGTGGGATACAAGCCGGCGAACACCTGAGGCTGGATCTCCTTGAAGCCAGGCAGCGCCTCGGTTGCGGGGCCTGCGTTATTGGGCAGCTTCTTTTCAACGGTGACGGTGTCACCCACCTTGGCCGCCTGCAACTCCTTGATGCCGGCGATGATGAAACCCACCTCGCCTGCCTTGAGCGCATCGCGGTTTTCCGACTTGGGCGAGAACACGCCCAGGTGCTCGGCCGGGTAGACGGCATTGGACGCCATCATGCGGATGCGCTCACCCTTGCGCAACTGGCCATCCACCACGCGCACGAGCATCACCACGCCCACGTAGTTGTCGAACCAGGAGTCGATGATCATGGCGCGCAGCGGGCCATCAGGATTGCCCTGGGGCGGCGGGATGCGCGCGACCACGGCCTCCAGGATTTCGTCCACACCCATGCCGGTCTTGGCCGAGCAAGGGATGCCGTCGGTGGCATCGATGCCGATGACGTCTTCGATCTCTGCCTTGGCGCGCTCAGGGTCAGCCTGAGGCAAGTCCATCTTGTTGAGGACAGGCACGACCTCCACACCCAGATCGAGTGCGGTGTAGCAGTTGGCCACGGTCTGGGCTTCCACACCCTGGCTGGCATCCACCACCAGCAAGGCGCCTTCACACGCGGACAGCGAGCGGCTTACTTCATAAGAGAAGTCCACATGGCCCGGGGTATCGATCAGGTTGAGGTTGTAGACCTGGCCGTCCTTGGCCTTGTATTGCAGCGCAGCGGTCTGCGCCTTGATGGTGATGCCACGCTCGCGCTCGATGTCCATCGAGTCGAGAACCTGTGCTTCCATCTCACGGTCGCTCAAGCCCCCGCAGCGCTGGATGATGCGATCGGCCAGCGTGGACTTGCCGTGGTCGATGTGGGCAATGATCGAAAAATTACGGATGTGATTCATAAAAAAAAGGCACGTCCAAAGGTGTGACGCGCCTTCCAACAAAAACGTATGGCAACTGCTTGTTGGGCTTTCATTGTATCGAAAAGCCCCGCTGAAAAGGCCGCGTCACAGCCGTAGACAGGGATGGCGCAAGCCCCCCAAAAAACGTTATCCACAAGTTATCAACAGGCGAATGTGGGTAACTTTGGCGATTTTTCTTGCTTCTTGAAGGGAGCCTCGTCAGCCCGGGGATTGTACGGGCATTCCCAACTGCTACCGCTCAGTTATCAACAGCAAAACGGGGTGTAGAGGCCAGCCAACAACCCATGAAACTGGTCAAGTTTTCAACGACTTTTTCGCCATAAAAAACCCTGATCGGGCCTCGGGTACCGATCAGGGCTGCCTTTCAGGCGAGACAGGCCTCACTTCGCGTTGGGACGAATCACCGCGTACTGAGCCCATTCACCGCGACGCACCAGCACGCTCACCGGGCGGGACCTGTCGAGTTTGGCCAGCACGGCCTCGAACTCCTTGACGCCACTGATTTGCACATTGGCCACGGCCAGCACGAGATCACCCGGGCGCAGTCCTGCACGCGCTGCGGGCCCATCCACACCTTCGACCAACACACCACCGCTTTGCTTGAGCTCGCGCTTTTGCTCGGCGTTGAGGTCAACGATCTTCAAGCCCAGCGCAGAGGCCGCGAGCTTGGCATCGGCCTTGGGGGCATCGGCCTTGTCATCCTTGGCCTTGGTCGCCTCAAGCTCGGCCACAGTGATGCTCAGGTCCTTGTAGCTGCCGCGACGGAAGACCTGGATGGAGGTCTTGGTGCCCGGCTTGGTCGCGCCCACCAGGCGAGGCAGATCCTGCGCCTTGTCGATGGTCTGGCCTGCGAACTTGGTGATGATGTCACCCGCTTCCAGGCCAGCCTTCTCGGAGGGCGTGCCGGCTTCGACACTTTGCACCAAGGCGCCAACCGGCTTGCCCAGGCCAATGGACTCGGCCACATCCTTGGTCACCGGCGCGATGGCCACGCCAATGCGGCCACGGATCACCTTGCCGCCCGCGCGCAGTTGCTCGGCCACCTTCATGGCGTCATCAATCGGGATCGACAGCGAGATCCCCATGAAACCACCGGAGCGGCTGAGGATCTGGGAGTTGATGCCAACCACCTCGCCGCGCATATTGATCAAGGGCCCACCAGAGTTGCCGGGGTTCACGGCCACGTCGGTCTGGATGAAGCGAATCTCTTCACCCGTGTCGCGCGCCTTGGCACTGACGATGCCGGCGGTCACTGTGTTGTCCAGGCCAAAGGGCGTGCCAATGGCCATCACCCACTCGCCGACCTTCAGCTTGCTGACGTCGCCAATGGACACGGCAGGCAGCTTGCTGGCCTGGATCTTGAGCACGGCCACGTCAGTGCGCTTGTCCACACCAACGACCTTGGCCTTGAACTCACGCTTGTCGGTCAGGTTGACGTACACCTCGTCGGCACCGTCCACCACGTGGGCGTTGGTCATCACATAACCATCAGTACTCAGGATGAAGCCCGAGCCCACGCCGCGAGGGCGCTCTTCACCCTGGTCACCGCCCTTCTTGGGTGTGCTCTTGCGGGGTGTCTGGCCGGGCATGGGCGTACCAAAAAAGCGCTTGAAGAACTCGCGCATCTGGGCATCGGTTTCTTCGTCACCCTCATCGGCGTCTTCCACCACACGCTGTGTCGTGCGGATGCTGACCACCGAGGGGCCCACACGCTCAACCAGTTCGGTGAAATCAGGCAAGCCCTTGACGATCACCGGTGGCTGCGCGGCCTGAGGGGCCGGCACACTGAAGGTCGGCGCAGGTTGTTGCGCCTGGGACTCATGCGGGAACAAGCTGGAGCTCAGCACCAGGCCGACGGCCGAGACCACCGCGCCGACAACCAGGGTACGGCGAACAACAGAGTGGGTCGAAGAACCAGACTGCAGAGAAGACGTCATTTGCAAAACCTCGTTTGACAAAAAAACGGAAGGACAGAAACTACAACGTAGGAGACCGACTTATGGCTGACAGTTCACCGTGGGCACGTGAAGTCTCGTAAAGCCGATGCTAAACGTCAAAGGCCGCAATCAGCTCGAAAGCTGAACGCGGCCTGAATGATGGAGAAAACAGCTGCTTCAGCGGCCGTCAAACACCACCTGGCGTGTCAGGGCACCCTGCCCCTCGAACGACACATCACCCGACTGATTGGCGCGCTGCAAGGCCAGCGCCTGATCCAGTTGAGGATTGCGGATCAGCACCACCTCACCCGGTTGCTGGAATGACGCACCACCCAGCGTGAGGGTCGCGGCATGCGCCCCATCAGGCACAAAGCCACTCGCAGACCATTGCCCGGTATTGGCCAGTGACAGCGCACCGCCACGCACAGCACCGGACTGCGCCAGGGTGGCGTCACCGCCTTGCGGGCCCGTTGGCAAAATCTGCGAGGACAACATCGCCCCCACCACCAGCACAAAGCCGGCTGCCACGCCCACAGGGCCAGCCCAGGTACGACGCTTCAGTGGCTTGAGTTGTTGGCGTGCGGCCTGCTCTTGCACAGCGCGTTGAGCCTGCGCGGCACTGGGCGCCAGCACCACGGGCTCCTGGGCCAGGCGCTCACGGAAGTTCTTCAGGAACGCCTCGCCGGAACTGGCCTGAGCCAGATCCTCGGATCGCATCACGTCACCAATCAACTGGTAGGCATGCCAGTTGGCCCGCGCATCAGCGTGATCGCGCCAAGCGGCGCAAGCTCGGGCCACTTCCTGGGACTGCGCCTCGCCATCGGCCAGGGCCGACAGCGCTTCACGTTCTGCATCACGGTCACTGAAACGGTCAGACATGAGGGTTTGCTCCAGATTCGCACCACAGATGACGCGTCAAACGTCATCCACATGTTGAACAGACCAGGGGCAGGGAAAAAAGTTCACTGAGTTTTACAATTACCAGCGCTCGCCCTGCCGGGTGTCGAGCAAAGGCCTCAGGCGGGTCGCAATCGCCTCGCGTGCCCGAAAGATCCGGGAGCGGACCGTCCCGATGGGGCAGTTCATGAGTTCGGAGATTTCCTCATAGCTCATGCCTTCGATTTCGCGCAAGGTGATTGCCTGGCGCAGATCCTCGGAGAGGGATTCGATCGCGGCATTCACGGTCTCCGCAATCTGGCGGCTGGCCAGGACGGACTCCGGGGTTTCGCCATCGCTCAACTCGTTTTCAACGCGGGAGCCACCTTCTTCCTCATCATCCGCTGACGCCATGGCCGATTCGGTGAGAACAGGATCACGCTTGAGGCCGATCATGGCCTTCTTGGCGGTGTTGACGGCGATGCGGTAGAGCCAGGTGTAGAAGGCGCTTTCACCACGGAAATTGGGCAAGGCCCGATAGGCCCGGATGAAGGTTTCCTGGGCGATGTCTTCGACCAGATCGACGTCACGCACCATGCGTGCAATCAGGCGCTCAATGCGGCGCTGGTATTTCACCACCAGCATTTCGAAGGCCTTCTGATCGCCACGCTGAACGCGTTCGACCAAGGCGGCATCGACATCCACAATGGGCTCGACCAGTTCCTTGTGCTCGGCCGCGTCCGTGACGGCAGCTACGCGGATGCCGGGCTCCGACAGGATCTGATCAGGCAGTTTGCGAGAGTCGTCGGCGCCTGGATCATGAGGCTCACGAGGCGTCACGCGCGTTCTCCGGCACGGGCGGCGACGCAAGGATCAAGCGCGTCCTCTTCACGCATGACCAGCGTGGAAGGGAAGGCGGACTCCGAGGGCAAGGACAGCGAACTGGCGCCTTGCACAGTGCGCGACGGGATGACAGATGAACGCAACTTGGATCCTGATTTGAATGAGTGCGCCCATGATGCCATTGCATGGAACAGCCGCCAGCCTGCCCCTCCATCATGGGGGGCCATCCTGCCAGCTGCCACCGTCAGGCGAGCCGGCAGATAAACCAAGGTGCGCAGCTGATGCAGGGGGCTGCGGGGCGTGGTTTCCAGCCACAACCAGGACTGCCTTGGCACCCCGCCTGTTGCCGTCACGCGCAACAACATCCAGCGCTGCAGGTCCAGCACGGCCTCGACTTTCACCGGCGCATCCCATTGCGCCAGGCGAAAGCCGCCAAGCCGGGCGGAGGCATCATCAGGATCATCGGGGTTCTCGCGAATGGGCCCCGTCCAGATCAGGGTCAGCAGCGCGCGGTCCGCACGCCAGGCCGACCACGTGGACCAGGCCAGCCAGCACCACACCACGGCCACCGACAGCCCGGAGATCAGCAAGAGCGGTGACGAGCCCCAGATCGCCGCCTCACGCAACAAACCGGCGACCCAGGCAGCGAGCATGGCCGCACCGGCCAGCCAGAATGCCGCGGCAGCCCGGTGCACGGTGGGGATGCCACCGGAGCCGGACCAGATCGCCCACGAGGCGGGTTTCATCAAAGGATGCATGGCCATGCTGACTTGATCAATACAAGAGAGCCTGGCTCAGCCGCTGGTCAGACGCGCTTGAACACCAGCGAGCCGTTGGTGCCGCCGAAGCCGAAGTTGTTCTTGACGGCCACGTCGATCCTCATCTCGCGCGCGGTGTTGGCGCAGTAGTCCAGGTCGCACTCGGGGTCCTGGTTGAAGATGTTGATGGTGGGGGGCGACACCTGATGGTGCAGCGCCAGCGCCGTGAACACGGATTCGATGCCACCAGCACCACCCAGCAGGTGGCCGGTCATGGACTTGGTCGAGTTCACGACCAGATTCTTCGCGTGGTCGCCGAAGGCCGCCTTGATGGCGTTGGTTTCGTTGGCGTCACCCAGCGGGGTGGAGGTGCCGTGCGCATTCAGATAGTGAACCTGATCGGGGTTGACGCCCGCGTTGCGCAGCGCCGACAGCATCGAGCGCTTGGGGCCGTCCACATCC
Source organism: Aquabacterium sp. (assembly GCF_016195855.1). Classification (GTDB taxonomy): domain Bacteria; phylum Pseudomonadota; class Gammaproteobacteria; order Burkholderiales; family Burkholderiaceae_C; genus Aquabacterium. The sequence continues at coordinate 58,929 of NZ_JACPYU010000016.1, read as the reverse complement.
GGAGCGGTCATGTGATAGGCGTCACCGGTCATGCCGAAGCCGATCAGTTCAGCGTAGATCTTGGCGCCGCGCGCCTTGGCGCTTTCGTACTCTTCGAGCACCATCACGCCGGCGCCCTCGCCCAGCACGAAGCCGTCGCGGTCCTTGTCCCAGGGGCGCGAGGCCGTCTTGGGGTCATCGTTGCGGGTCGACAGGGCGCGGGCGGCGGCAAAGCCACCAATGCCCAAGGGCGACACGGTGGCTTCGGCACCGCCGGCGACCATGACATCCGCGTCACCGTACTCGATCATGCGGGCCGCCAGGCCGATGGCGTGCAAGCCCGTTGTACAGGCCGTGACCACGCCAATGTTGGGGCCCTTGAAGCCGTACTGAATGGAGACGTGGCCCGAGATCATGTTGATGATGGAGGCGGGCACGAAGAAAGGCGAAATGCGGCGGGGGCCGCGTTCGCTGTATTCCTTGTGGGTCTGCTCGATCATGGGCAGACCACCAATGCCGGAACCGACCATCACGCCAATGCGTTCTGCCAGCTCGGGCGTGAGGGCCTCGCCCGTGGGCAGGCCCGCATCACGTACTGCCTGCATGGAAGCAGCCAGGCCGTAATGGATGAAGGTGTCCATGTGACGGGCTTCTTTGGCGGGGATGTAATCCTCGATGTTGAAGCCCTTGACCTCGCCCGCGAACTGGCAGGCGAACGCCGAGGCGTCGAATTTGGTGATGGTTTGGATGCCGGATTGCCCTGCAACCAGATTCGACCAGGATTCCTGAACGTTGTTGCCCACGGGGGTAACCAGGCCCAGGCCTGTGACGACGACGCGACGACGGGTCATGCTTGATCTGCTGATAAGTTGATTCGATGTGAACAAGGCCCCTGATGCGGACCAGGGGCCTTGGTCTGACTCAATCGGCTCAGGCCTTGACGTGCGACTTGGCGTAATCGATCGCCAGTTGCACTGTCGTGATCTTTTCAGCCTCTTCGTCCGGGATCTCGATGCCGAACTCGTCTTCGAGGGCCATCACCAGTTCAACGGTGTCCAGAGAATCGGCACCCAGGTCGGCAACGAAAGCCTTCTCAGGGCTGACTTCAGACTCGGCAACACCAAGTTGCTCTGCAATGATCTTCTTGACGCGTGCTTCGATATCGCTCATGACTCCTCCAGGAGGTGGTGCAAACAAACCAGGGATTTTACCGGTACGGCGTGTCTATAACGCCGGCGGCTCGAAAAAGGAAATTGAGATTCCCTGAACCATCTCAAAATCAATTCATGTACATGCCGCCGTTGACGTGCAATTCCACACCCGTGATGTAGGCCGCTTGCGGCGAGGCCAGAAAGGCCACCGCATCGGCTATGTCTTCGGGCTGGCCCAGACGGCCCAGCGGGATTTGCGCCTTCAGGGCGGTATGTTGCTCTTCTGTCAGGGCGCGGGTCATGTCGGTGTCAATGAAACCCGGCGCCACGCAATTGACGGTGATGTTACGGCTACCCAGCTCGCGGGCCAGTGCACGGGTCATGCCGGCCACGCCGGCTTTGGCCGCGGCGTAGTTGGCCTGACCGGGGTTGCCACTGGCACCCACGACCGAGGTGATGTTGATGATGCGGCCGTGGCGCTGCTTCATCATGGGGCGCATGACGGCGCGGCTCAGGCGGAACACCGCCTTGAGGTTGGTATCGATCACGGCATCCCAGTCGTCGTCTTTCATGCGCATGGCCAGGGTGTCGCGGGTGATGCCCGCGTTGTTGACCAGCACATGCAGCGCACCGTGCTCCTTGAGGATGGCATCCAGTGCCGCGTCCACGGCAGCGGCGTCGGTCACGTTCAGCACGATGCCCTTGCTGCCCTCAAAGCCTGCCAGCGCCTCGCTGATGCCCTGGGCACCGGATTCGGTCGTGGCGGTGCCGATGACCTTCAGGCCCCGCTGCGCCAGGCCCAGCGCAATGGCGCGACCGATGCCGCGGCTGGCGCCGGTGACCAGCGCAATCTGCCCTTTGAATTCCGTGCTCATGCCAGCAGCCCCTTGGCTTCAGCAAGTGAAGCCGGATCAAAAATCGTGGTTGCAATCAGGTCGGCGTCGATGCGCTTGACCATGCCGGCCAGCACTTTACCCGGCCCGCACTCGATCACGTGTGTCACACCCCGCGCTTTGAGGGCGGCAATGGTTTCCACCCAACGCACTGGGCCAAAAGCCTGACGATACAGCGCATCGCGGATGGCATCGGCGTCAGACACCACGGCCACGTCGATGTTGTTGATGACGGGGATCAGCGGCGAGGCAAAGGCCGTGGCGGCCAGTTTTTCCTTCAGGCGCTCGGCAGCCGGCTTCATCAAGCTGGAGTGGAACGGGGCCGACACAGGCAGCGGCAGCGCACGCTTGGCGCCAGCGGCCTTCAACACCTCGCAGGCCTTTTCCACGGCGGCCTTGGTGCCGGCGATCACGGTCTGCTTGGGGTCATTGAAGTTCACGGCCTCCACGGCTTCGCCACATGCCGCAGCGGCCTGGGCGCAACCGGCCTTCACGCCTTCGGCGTCCATGCCCAGGATGGCGGCCATGCCACCGGTGCCCACGGGCACGGCATCCTGCATGGCCTGGGCACGGAAGCGCACCAGGGGCAAAGCATCTTTCAGGGTCAGGACACCCGCAGCCACCAGGGCCGAGTACTCACCCAGGGAGTGACCCGCCACCGCCACAGGGCTCAGGCCCGTTTCGGCCTGCCAGGCACGCCAGCAGGCGATGCCCGCCGTCAGCATCACAGGCTGGGTGTTGGTGGTCAGGTCCAGCGTTTCCTTGGGGCCTTCGGCGATCAGGCGGGCGATGTCCTCGCCCAGGGCGTCAGAAGCTTCGGCCAGGGTGTCGCGAACGGCCGCATGGCCTTCCCAGGCGTTGAGCATGCCAACGGCCTGAGAGCCCTGGCCGGGAAACACAAAAGCAAATGCAGTCATGACGGGGTCCTTGATCCTTGTCTCGCGTGGTTGTTATAGGGAAAAAGCAGAAGCGGTCGGGATGAACATCAATAGTCGACCAGCACCGCACCCCAGGTGAAGCCCCCCCCCACCCCTTCGAGCATGAGGGTCTGACCACGCTGGACCTGACCGCTGCGCACAGCGTGATCCAGCGCCAGAGGGATGGAGGCCGCCGAGGTGTTGCCGTGCTGATCCACGGTCACCACGATCTTGTCATACGGGAGTTTCAGTTTTTTGGCAGTGCCCTGCATGATGCGCAGGTTGGCCTGGTGCGGAATGAGCCAGTCGATGCAATGCGCGTCGCGCCCGGCGGCGTCCAGCACCTCGTGCGCCGCCTTGTCCAGCACGGTCACGGCCAGCTTGAACACGGCCTGACCGTCCATTTTCAGGGTGGCGTCGCCCAGAATCTGCCCGCCCGAGACGTTGCCCGGCACATTGAGCAGATTGGCATGGCGGCCGTCGGCATGCAGGCAGGAGCTCACGATGCCGGGTTTGTCAGAGGCTTCCAGCACCACCGCACCGGCGCCATCGCCAAAAAGCACGCAGGTCGTGCGGTCCTTGAAGTCCAGCAGGCGGGAAAACACCTCGGCACCAATGACCAGCGCCCGGCGCGAAGCACCTGAGCGGATCATCGAGTCGGCCACGGTGAGCGCGTAGATGAAACCCGAGCACACCGCCTGCACGTCGAACGCGGGGCAGCCGTGGATACCCAGTTCGCGCTGAATCAGGCAGGCCGCAGAGGGGAAGACCATGTCCGGCGTGGACGTGGCGCAGATGATGAGGTCGATGTCGGTTGGCTGGATGCCGGCTGCCTCGATGGCACGAAGCGCCGCCTGAACGCCCAGCATGCTGGAGGTGACGTCAGGTTCGGCGAAGTGCCGCGCCTGAATCCCGGTGCGCTCGACGATCCAGGCATCGGATGACTGGATGCCTGCGGCTGCCAACTGCTCAACCAGATCCTGGTTGGTGACGCGGCGTGGAGGAAGGTAGCTTCCTGTTCCGGCAATGCGGGCGTATCGAGCGCCCGGCAAAGTCTGTTTGGGTAAACGAGAACTGTCGTCTGTATGTCTTGTGGACATTGAAGGGAGGATCAGGCCGCCTGCCCCACATCCGCCGAACCACTTGTTGTGTCAGCCGAAGTCGGCAGACTGACAAGCGTGGCAGCGATCTGGTCGTGAACCCGGTCCAAGAGCTTGTGACGGGCGGCATCATAAGCCCGATTCAGGGCCACTTCAAACGCCAGCTTGTCGGAGGAGCCGTGACTTTTGAACACCAGGCCGCGCAGGCCCAGCAGTGCCGCGCCACTGTAGCGACGGTGGTCAACGCGCATTTTGAAGTGATTTAGCACCGGCATGGCAACCAAAGCCGCCATTTTGGTGAAGATGTTGCGCGTGAATTCCTGCTTGATGAAGGCCGAGAACATGCCAGCCAGCCCCTCGGCGGTCTTCAAGGCGACATTGCCGACGAAGCCATCGCACACGACGATGTCCGAAGTTCCCTTGAAAATGTCGTTGCCTTCCACGTTGCCGTAGAAGTTCAGCAGGCCGCGTTCGTTGGCCGTGCGCAGCAAATCACCAGCCTGTTTGATGACTTCGCTGCCCTTGATCATCTCTTCGCCGATGTTGAGCAAACCCACACTGGGGCTGTCTTTGCCGTCCACCGCCGACACCAGGGCGCTGCCCATGACAGCAAATTGCAGCAGGTGCTCGGCCGTGCAGTCGACATTGGCCCCCAGGTCGAGCACCGTGGTGAAGCCGTCCTTCTGGTTGGGCATGACCGTGGCCAGCGCCGGGCGGTCAATGCCCTCCACCGTCTTGAGCAGGTAGCGCGCCAGGCCCATCAGGGCGCCGGTATTGCCAGCCGACACGCAGGCGTGCCCCAGCGCGGGCTTGTCGGCCGTCGCCTTGAGCTGGCTGATGGCCACGCGCATGGACGAATCCTTCTTGCGGCGCAAAGCCACCTCCACGGCGTCATCCATGGTGACGACTTCCGTGCAAGTGACCAGCGTGGTGCGGGGCCAGTTGCGGGCGGGCTCGATGGCCTCTGCCAGGCCCACCAGCACCAGCTCGGCTTCAGGGTGCTTGTCCAGAAAGGACTTGGCCGCCGGCAAGGTGACCGTCGGGCCATGATCACCACCCATGCAGTCCACGACGATGCGAACGGGGGACAGAACCCCCTCGGACGATCGAGTACCCGCGGTCGGGGCAGACGAGTGAGGCGTGGAAACAGTCATGGGCAGATTCGAAAGACGCGCGGCCCGCTGCACAGCGAAGCACAAGGAACGCGCAAAAAGAACAAGGGCTGGCGCAAACCGATGTGATCGGTTGACCCAGCCCTCTTGGCGTGTCTTGCCACCCGGTCAGCAACCGGGTAAGGCCCGAAAGATCAGGCGTCAGCCTTGGTCTTGAGGACCTTGCGACCACGGTAGAAACCGGTGGCGCTGATGTGGTGACGCAGATGGGTTTCGCCAGTGGTGGGTTCCACAGCCGTACCCGGCGTGACCAGGGCATTGTGCGAACGGTGCATACCGCGCTTGGAGGGCGACTTTTTGTTTTGCTGAACGGCCATGATGGACTCCGAAAGTGCGAACTTGTTTGCAGCTCGCGGGTTGTCAGACCACACCGTTGCCAGCTCCAAATTGCCTGAAGCCGGCCGCCTTGCAGTCCGCAAGTTAATGAAATTGCTTGGGAATTAGACCGCAGCTACCAACGGGTAACCCGGAAAACTCGCGATTCTAGCACGAGTCGCGCACTGATATCAAATCAGGAGCGATCCTTTTTCAAGGAAGCCAGCACGGCAAAGGGGTTGGGGCGCCCCGAAGCCGTCGTGGCCTGACCGTCAGCGGCTGGCTCGGGCTCGGCGCCCGGCGGCAAGGCTTCGGACTCGGCCGTCATCAGCGAGACCACGTCCGTGGGGCATTGATCGTGGCGCGGCACGATGGGCAAGGCCATGATCAACTCGTCCTCGATGAGCGCCATCAGGTCGAATTGCCGTGACAGGGCCAGCACGTCATCGTCGCTGTCGGCGTCCAGCTCGGCTGCGGCCGCCTCGTCTTTCACGAAGCGGATGCTGTGATCAACGGACATCGGCAGGCTCACGGCATGCAGGCAGCGCTGGCACTCCATGGCCATCTCGCCCTCGGCCTTGAGGTCCAGCCAGAGCTGGGGGCCACCCACGCGCTGCGGCACCTGGCGCCCTGTGGCAGACCAGCTGACCAGCGGCAAGCCAGCCACATTGGCGTCTTTGGCCAACTCCTGGGCCAGGCGCGGCAGGTCCGTCAAGGGCAAGGCCCCTTCCATGGTTTCGCCTGACTCGATAAATGCCCCGATGTCCAGCTTCCGGGGTGCAAAGGTACGTGCTTTCATTCCCGCCAGTTTAGGGCAAGGGCGCCAGCCCTGGGACAATAGCGACCTGCGCACACCCCGCCATACCCACTCGCCCATGCCGCTTCGCACACAAAATGCCTCGTCGCCAGCGCAGACCAGCGCCCTTTGGCCCCGTCTGGTGCTGGGGTCGACCTCGCCGTATCGCAAGGAACTGCTGTCCCGCATCGGCCTGCCGTTCGAGACCTGTGCGCCGCGTGTCGAGGAAACCGCCCAGCCCGGCGAGTTGCCGCGTGACCTGGCCTGGCGCCTGGCTCAGGCCAAGGCGCAGGACGTGGCAGCGCAAGGCAGCGGCGACGTCCTGGTGATTGGCTCCGATCAAGTGGCCGAACTGCACGGCCAGGCGCTGGGCAAACCTGGCACGCACGAGCGTGCAACAGCCCAACTGCAGGCCATGCGCGGGGAGCGCGTGCTGTTTCACACCGCCGTGTGCGTGGTGCGCCCTCAGACCGGCTACATGGGCACCCGCCTGAGTACCGTCACGGTCGTCTTCCGCCAACTGAGCGACGAGGACATCGACACCTATCTGCACGCCGAGCAACCCTATGACTGCGCGGGCAGCGCCAAGGCCGAAAGCCTGGGCATCGTGCTGTTGGACGCCATCGAGTCCGACGACCCGACCGCCCTGATCGGCCTGCCCTTGATTGCCACCAGCCAATTGCTGCGGGAAGCAGGCGCTGACCCACTGAGCTGGCGAACCGCCTTGCGCTGAATCAGCGTCGACCCGCAGCCCCCTCACATCACAACCATGTCATCAACAAAACAAAACAAGCCCAGCCAGCCAATAGGTCGACAAACCGGTCCACAAACGGGTCGCTTGCTGCTGATCCCCAATACGCTGGATTTCGGTTGCCTGGATGACTCTACCGGGGAAGCAGCACCCGACCTGCGCGACGTGCTGCCCATGGGCGCCATCACGGCCGCAGCCAGCCTCACCCACTGGATCGCCGAAAACGCCAAGACCACACGCGCCTTCCTCAAGCGCGTGGGCGAGATCAGCCCCTTGCGAGCCCCTTTGCAGGAGCAGGACATCCAGGTTCTGCCTCGCCCCAACAAGGGTGGCAACAAAGGCACAAGCAAACGCCCCGACCCGCAAGAGGATCGCCAGATCACCGATTTGCTGGCCCCGGCCCTGGCCGGCCACGACGTCGGCCTGATTTCAGAGGCGGGCCTGCCCGGCGTGGCCGACCCGGGCGCCGCCGTGGTACTGGCCGCGCACAAGGCCGGCGTGCCTGTGCTGCCCCTGTCCGGCCCCAGCTCCCTGGTGCTGGCCCTGGCCGCCAGCGGCCTGCATGGCCAGAGTTTCGCGTTCGTGGGCTACCTGCCGGTTGAAGCGCAGGAGCGTGCCCAGCGCATCAAGGATCTGGAGCAGACCTCGCGCAAGGCGCACCAGACGCAACTGGTGATCGAGACCCCTTACCGCAATACCGCCCTGTGGCAAGCCCTGCTGCAACACCTTCAAGGCAACACCCTGTTGAGCGTGAGTTGCGGCCTGACCCTGCCCCAGGGCTGGAGCCGAACCGATACCGTCGAGCGCTGGCGCAAGCTGCCGGTGACTCTGCCTGACGACATTCCCACGGTTTTCAGCTGGTTGGCCGCCTGATGAGCCCTCACGAGCGCGCGCTTCTTGCCACAATGGCAACCTTGCCCAGAAGTCCCCTATGAACGCCCTGCCCGCCACCCATACCCTGCCCGACCACCACCACGCCGAGCCCGATGAGCTGGCCCGCAAGCTGGGCTATGCCGGCCTGGCGCCCTTTGTGGCAGGGGCTGTGTTCATCTGGCTGCTGGTGGGGCGCATAGACGAAGAGCCCTTCATGTTCGTGGTTCGTGCCCTCACGAGCTATGCGGCGTTGGTGGTGTCCTTCCTCGGTGGCATCCCCTGGGGATTGATCATGTGGCGCTCGGCCTCCGGCATGCCCATGCCCGATCACCACAAACGCGCCCTGTGGACCGGCGTCATCTACACACTGGCCGCCTGGATGGCCCTGTTGATGCCACCACACGCCGGTCTGGTCATCATGGGCGTGCTGCTGGTGGCCTGCTACCTGTCAGACCGCAAGCGCTACCCTGAACTGGGCGTAGCCGGCTGGTTGACGCTGCGCTTTCGCCTCACCTGCGTGGCCAGCCTGTGCTGCTTCCTGGCCGCTGCCCAGATCTGAATCTGAACGCCCAAACGCCCTCCCCGCCCTGCACACACGATGATCCAATACCGCATTGAAGTGGCCGATGCCCACGCTCACCGCTTCCTGGTCACGCTGCGCGTGGACAAACCTCAGGCCCGCCAGCAACTGAGCTTGCCGGTGTGGATCCCTGGCAGTTATCTGGTGCGTGAGTTCGCCCGCCACCTGTCGCCCCTGACAGCCCGGCAAGGTACGCGGGCTGTTCGTGTGACACCGCTGGACAAGTCCACCTGGGAGCTGGACACGCAGGGCAGCGCAGCCCTGACGGTGCAGTACGAGGTCTACGCCTTCGACACCTCGGTGCGGGCCGCCTTCCTGGACGCGCAGCGGGGCTTCTTCAACGGCACCAGCGTCTTTCTGAAAGCCCATGGCTTCGAAGATCAGCCGCAGGCCGTCAAGATCATCGGCCTGCCCAAGGGCTGGCAAGTGGCCACGGCCCTCCCCGCAGTCGAGGTCGATGCCAAGGGCCTGGGCGACTACCTGGCCCCCGACTACGACGCCCTGGTCGACCACCCCGTCGAGATGGGCAGCTTCTGGCGCGGCGAGTTCACCGTCCGCGGCGTGCGCCATGAGTTCGTGGTGTCTGGCGCCACGGCCGATCTGGACGGGCAGCGCCTGCTGGATGACACACGGCGTATCTGCGAATCCCAGATCGGCTTCTGGCACGGCCGCCGCAAGGCCCCTTTCGATCACTACGTGTTCATGCTCAACGTGGTCGAAGATGGCTACGGCGGCCTGGAACACCGCCAGAGCACGGCCCTGATCTGCGGGCGCAAGGATGTACCCCGGGTGGGCAAGACGCTCAACAAAGACGCCTACACCACCCTGCTGGGCCTGATCAGCCACGAGTACTTCCACACCTGGAACGTGAAGCGGCTCAAGCCCGTCGAGTTCGCGCCTTATGACTACACGCAAGAGAACCACACCCGCATGCTGTGGTTCTTCGAGGGCTTCACCTCGTATTACGACGACCAGTTCCTGCTGCGCACCGGCCTGATTGACGCAGCAACCTACCTCAAGCTGTTGAGCAAGACCGTCAACCAGGTGCTGGCCACGCCAGGGCGGCTGAGCTACAGCGTGGGTCAGGCCAGCTTTGATGCCTGGACGCGTTACTACCGCCCCGACGAGAACACGGCCAATGCCACGGTGAGCTACTACACCAAGGGCTCGCTGGTCGCGCTGGCGCTGGACCTGGCCCTGCGGGAGTTGCCCGCATCCGGCAAGGCCCACCCCTCACTGGACGGCGTCATGCAGCGGTTGTGGCAACTGGCCCGGCCCATCACGCAAGCCGATGTCGCTCAGGCCCTGGCAGACGAGGCCGGTCGCTACCCGCAAATGCTGCCTGTCAAGGCTGGCACACCGGTTGTGGAAGCCTGGCAGACGCTGCTGGACAAGTGGACCGAGGGCTGCGAAGAGTTGCCCCTGCAACACCTGCTGGACCGTCTGGGTGTGGCCTGGAGCAGCAAGTCGGCCCCACTGCCTCAACAGTGGGGTATGCGCGTTCAGGACAGCAACGGCATGGCCAAGGTGCAGGCCGTCATGCGTGGTGGCCTGGCCGAACGGATCGGCCTGAGTGCCGGCGACGAGTTGTTGGCACTGGACGGCTGGCGCATCAAGAAGACCGAGGACCTGACCGCGTGGCACGATGCCCAGCGCGCGCAGCCCCTGCTGGTCAACCGTGACCAGCGCATCCTGCCACTGACTGTGCCGGCGCTGACCCGGCCCGCAGGCAAAGCAGGCAAGCCCCCGCGCGTGCCGGCCCCCACGCCGCCGGCATCGGACATCGTGACCTTGGCCCTGTCTGACGTGAACGCAGCACCTGACAAGATGGCCCGGCGGCAAGCATGGCTGCAGACTTGATCAAGCGCGCAGGCTGGCGAGCCCCACAGCACCGGCGCGCCCTGGCAGCGCTGACGGTGGGGGTGGTGGCGGTGCATTTGTGGCTGACGCATGAGGTGTCCTCGCGCATGCAGGAGCTCGCGCCGCCGGAGCTGACCATCAAGCGCATGGAGGCGACGTATGTGACCCAGGTCAGCCTGAGTGCGCCCCCCGTTGCCGCAGCCGTGCTGCCCCAACCCACCCAAACGGCGCCCGCAGCGCCCACACCCGTCAAGAAGCGCAAGCCAAAGCCGGTGAAGGCCGCCTCTGCGCCCGAGGAAAAAACCGTCGTGGCGGTGGCAGAGGGCAGTGCCAGTGCCGTGACACAAGCGGCGTCCGAGCCGGTGGCAGCCGAGCCCCCGGCCTGGAAGGAGTCCGCACCCAAAGGGCCGATACCAGACCCGGCTTACGCCCAGGAGATCCCGACCACGCCCGCCGGCCCCACTTTCATCTGGCCCAAGGCCACGAAGGTCAGCTACAAGCTGGAGGGCTACTTCCGGGGCCCGTTCTATGGCACGGCCTCGGTTGAATGGGTCCGCCAGGAAAACCGCTACCAGGTGAGGCTGGATGCCAATGTGGCCTTGCTGGGCAGCATGAGCATGATCAGCGAAGGCCTGATCCGCCGGGAAGGCCTTTCACCCGAACGCTACGAGAGCGTCAACAAGGTTGCCCTGCGCGCACCGAAGATCAATGTAGTCAGCTTCGAAGACAGCGAGGTGGTACTGGGCACTGGCGAGCGCGTGCCACGCGAGCCGAACATGCAGGACCCGGTCAGCCTGCTGATCCACCTGGCCTACCAGTTCATCACCAAGCCGCAATTGCTCAAGCCCGGCAACACGATCGAGCTGCCCCTGGCCTATGGCAAAAAAGCCGAGACCCTGGCGTTTGACGTGATGGAAGAAGATGTGCAGCACACCGACATCGGTGACATCCCTGCGCTGCGCGTCAAGCCACGGCGCACGAACCAGGAAAAGGGCGACCTCGTGGGTGAGACCTGGTTTGCCCCTACGCTGCAGTACCTGCCAATCCGCATCCTGACCAAGGCAGGCGAGGTCACGCTCGACATGAAGATGGAAGGCGCCCCTCAGCAGACACCGGGCGGCGAACCCGGCAAGCCCTGAGGCTCATCGCCAGCCCCAGAGATCGCCAGGATGCGACGCCTGACAGTGATCAGCCGCCGATCTTGGCGGTGGCACGGTTCAGACGCTGCTCGATGGTTGCAGCAGGCGCGGCCGAGGCCAGGCGGGAGCCGTCCTCAAAGAACATGGCAGGTGTGCCCTGCACACGCAGTTTTTGCGACAAAGCCGCATTGCGCTGCCCAGGCGAGGCGCACATGCCAAAGGACTTGGCGGGTGGCGTGCCGGACAGCATCCAGTCGCGCCAGGCTTGCGTGCGATCCTTGACGCACCAGATGTTGTCGAGCTTGACCTTGGAGTCCTCGCCCAGGATGGGGATCATGAAGGTGTAGACCGTCACGTCCTTGATCTGCTGGAGCTCCTTTTCCAGGTGCTTGCAGTAGCCGCAGTTCGGGTCGGCGAACACCACGAGGCGACGCTTGCCCGTGCCGTTCTTCCAGACGATGGCGTCCTTGAAAGGCAGGGAGGCAAAATCCACCTTGTTGATCTCGTCCAGGCGCTCTTCGGTGAGGTTGCGCTGGGACTTGACCTCCAGCATCTGCCCTTCGATCAGGTAGTCCCCATTGGCGTCCGTGTAGACAACCTGGTTGCCAACCTTGAGCTCGATGAGACCGGGGATGGGCGTGGTGCGCGCCGATTCGACCGGCGGCAACTCGGCAATGCGCGACAGCTTGAGCTTGAGCGCAGCCAACTGGCCCGCAGACAACTCACCCGATTGCGCCTGGGCCACGGGGCCCAGCGTCAGAACCAGGCAAGCGAGAGCCAGGCAGCGAAACTTGGAATACATCCTCAGTCCTTTGATGTGAAATCAGACCCGGCAGGCCCAACCTGCTCAGGCATCCAGGGCCTTGCCAATCAACCAGCTCTTGACCGGCCCCAGGCGTTGAACCAGCGACATGCCGGCGTTGCGCAGATCCTTCATGGGTGCGCGCTGATCGGCAAACAGGTGCAGCAGGCCATCTGTCAAACCGGCCATGGCCTTGGTCGGCCACTCACGCTGGCGAGCGTAACGACGCAAGGTGCGCTCGTCGCCGGGCGCGCGCCAGGGTTCGTCAGCACGGGCCTGCCTGAGCACCGCCACCAGGGTGTCGACATCAGCCAGCCCCAGGTTGAGGCCCTGCCCGGCCAAAGGGTGCACCTGGTGCGCCGCATCGCCCAACAGCACCCAACCCGGCCCTGTCCAGCGGCTAGCTTGCGCCAAAGCCAGAGGCCATGCTGCCACCGGGGATGTCAGGCTCAACTCGCCGACTTTCGCCGGCGCCGAGGGGTCTGATCGCAGGATGGCGTCCTGCAACTCACGCTCGAACTCGGTCGGGCTCAGGGCCAGCAGGTGCTCGGCGCGTGCCTGCGGCACCGACCAGACCAGGCCATAAGACGCGATCGGGTCAGGTTGGTTGAAGGGCAACAAGGCCAGGATGTCTGGCGAACGGAACCACTGCCGGGCCACACCGTGGTGGGCCTGCGTCGCCTTCAGGCGAGCAGCCACACCCCAATGGCCATATTCCTGTCGCGCAAAACTGACGCCCAGCGCAGCGCGGGTAGCGGAATGTTTGCCCTCGCAGATGGCCAGCAAGGAGGCCTCGACCGGGGCGCCATGCTCGCCCACCGGTGGCACCACTTCCACACGGGGTGCAAACCGCAGGGCCTCGCCCAGCAGGCGTTCGAGTTCGGCGGCATCCACGATCCAGGCCAGCTCACGCACGCATTGCTGCCAGGCTGAGAAGGACAAGGCACCGCCTTCGTCGCCACGCACATCCATTTCCATGACGGGCGCGGCATGCGCCTGCAACGCGGGCCAGACGCGCAAGTGCTCCAGCAGCTTGATGGCCCGCGCGTTGAGCGCATAGGTGCGCACATCCGGGGTGGCGGGTTTGCCGGACTCCGGCGCACGCGCCCACGCCACTTTCCAGCCATCGGCCGACAAGGCCAGGGCCAGGCTCATGGCCACCGCACCCGAACCACTGACGCACACATCAAAACCAGCCATAACCTTGAGAAACCAAATCGAACGTCAAACCCGTGCAACCCATACGAAAACAGGGCGCGTTTCCAGTAATCTAACGTGGAATTCTTAAATCAAATTGAAAGCAGGGCGTAAATGGCAGTAAACCGTCTGTGGAGGACTGCTTTGGGTCATCCCCTTGCCACCTCGGCCGAATCGCATGATGCCGGCCATACCCGCTACTTGTCGCTGATCGAGCGCAAGACCGCGCTGCGCATCTACCTGATTGCCGCCGTGGCGGCACTGGTTTTGTGGGGGTGCGAGCTGTACACGCAATTGATCGCCCCTCACGACCGCTGGGCTCAGCCCGGGCTGGCCTTGTTGATGCTGTGGCTCTACCGCACGCTGGAGCGCAACCCCAACACCCTGGTGGCCACGCAGCGCATCGCGGCGGGCGGCCTGGGCGTGTACTTCATGGTCAGCACCCTGTCGGCCCTGTTTTTCAACAGGCAGACCGTCTCGCCCTATTGGGTGGCCAACAACTTCCAGTGGATGCCGGTGGTGTCCCTGCTGCTGCACCTGACCTTTCCGTGGCGCTGGGCCGTGCGCCTGTCGCTGGGCATGCTGGCGATGGTGGCCCTGCCCGCCATCTGGCTGGAGCTGGCCTCGACCGATGCGGCCTGGTCCGGGGTGATGCAATCACTGGTGATCAACGGTGTGCTCATGCAGATCACCTTCCTGGTGAGCCTGATCAGCGTGGACCGGCTCAAGCACGGCATTGGCCTGATCGTGTCGGGCCACAAGGACGGCCCCAGCGATGCCCGCCAGGCGCTGGAGATGTGGGTCAAGGACCGCACCGATGAGCTGGCCCGCGCGCGTGACGCGGCAGAAGCGGCCTCGCGTGCCAAGAGTCGCTTCCTGGCCGTCATGAGCCACGAGTTGCGCACGCCGCTGCACGCCATGCTGGTTTCGGCCGACCTGCTGGCCGACAAGGGGCACCTGCCGGCCGACAGCCAGCGGGACGCGCGCCTGCTGCACACGATTCAAACCAGCGGCCAGCACCTGCTGACCCTGATCGATCAGGTGCTGGAGTTGTCCCGCATCGAAGCCGGCAAGGTCGAAGCCGTGGAGCAACCCATGGACCTGCACGCCATCGTTCAGAAGGCCTGCAACGCCGTCAAACCGATGGCCGAACTCAAGGGCATCAAACTGCTGGTGGGCGTGCCTGACGACCTGCCTGCCACCCGCATGGGCGACGAGTTGCGCCTGACCCAGGTGTTGATCAACCTGCTGGCCAATGCCATCAAGTTCACCACCCATGGCCACGTGAGCCTGACCTTGCGGCGCCTGCCTCAGGCCGATGCCGGCGAGGACTGGCTGCGCATGAGCGTGATCGACACCGGCCAGGGCATGAGCGAGGCAGACCAGAGCAAGGTGTTCGAGGCCTTTTACCAGGCTGACAGCCGCAGTGACCGCCAGCATGGCGGCGCCGGGCTGGGGCTGACGATCACCCAGGAGCTGGTGAACCTGATGAAGGGCCAGCTCAATCTGAAAAGCCAGCCTGGCCATGGCACGCGCATTGACGTGGACCTGCCCTTGCCTATCCTGCAGGACACCAAGGTCACCCCGATCCACGCGCAAGGCGTCATGCACGACCTTCAAGGCCACCTGGTGCTGATCGTGGACGACGATGACGTCAGCCGCATGCTGGCGGCAGAAATGCTGCTGGGTGCAGGCGCCCGCGTCAAGGAAATCGACAATGGCCCGGACGCCCTGACCTACCTGCGCAGCCACAAGCCGGCGGCCGTGCTGATGGACTGGCGCATGCCCGGCATGGACGGGCTGGAGACAACCCGGCGCCTGCGCCAGGGCGAAGCGGGCGAGCTCAGCCGTCACGTGGCCGTCATCGGCCTGACCGCCAATGCCTTTGAGGAAGACAGGCACAGTTGCCTGAGCGCGGGCATGAGCAACGTGCTGACCAAGCCTGTAGACCGCCAGCAACTGCTTGATGAACTGGTTCACTGGATGCAACTGGCGCCCGCCGGCGCCCTCCCGTCCCCCAAGACCTCGTCAGCCGCGTAAAATGCGCGGTTTGGCGCGTGCGGCCAGCCCACCCGGGTTGGCCGCCGCGCATCCTCTTTTGTATCCAACCAGGAACATCCATGAGCCTCAAGTGCGGCATCGTGGGTCTGCCCAACGTCGGCAAGTCCACCCTTTTCAACGCTTTGACCAAGGCCGGCATCGCGGCTGAAAACTATCCCTTCTGCACCATCGAGCCCAATGTGGGTGTGGTGGAGGTGCCCGACCCCCGTCTGGCCAAGCTGGCTGAAATCGTCCAGCCCGAGCGCATCCTGCCGGCCATCGTGGAGTTCGTGGACATCGCGGGCCTGGTGGCCGGTGCCTCCAAGGGTGAAGGCCTGGGCAATCAGTTCCTCTCGCACATCCGCGAAACCGACGCCATCGTCAACGTGGTGCGCTGCTTCCAGGACGACAACGTGATCCACGTGGCCGGCAAGGTGGACCCGATCGCCGACATCGAGGTCATCCAGACCGAGCTGTGCCTGGCTGACCTGGGCACCGTGGAAAAGAGCCTGCACCGCTACAACAAGGCTGCCCGCTCCGGCAACGACAAGGAAGCCGCCGCCCTGGTCAAGGTGCTGGAGAAGTGCCAGGCCGCGCTGGACCAGGCCAAGCCCGTGCGCTCGATCGACTTCAGCAAGGAAGAGCTGGCCATTCTCAAGCCGCTGTGCCTGATCACGGCCAAGCCCGCGATGTTCGTGGGCAACGTGTCGGAAACCGGCTTCGAGAACAACCCCTTCCTGGATCGCCTGCGCGAATACGCCGCGGCACAAAAGGGTGAAGTCGTGGCCATCTGCGCCAAGACGGAAGCCGAGCTGGCTGAAATGGAAGACGAAGACCGGGCCATGTTCCTGGCCGAAATGGGCCAGGACGAACCCGGCCTGAACCGCCTCATCCGCGCTGCTTTCAAGTTGCTGGGCTTGCAAACCTACTTCACGGCTGGCGTGAAGGAAGTGCGCGCCTGGACGATCCACGTGGGCGATACCGCCCCTCAAGCAGCCGGCGTGATCCACACCGACTTCGAGAAGGGCTTCATCCGGGCCCAGACCATCGCCTTTGACGACTTCATCCAGTACAAGGGTGAGGCCGGCGCCAAGGATGCGGGCAAGATGCGCGCAGAAGGCAAGGAATACGTGGTCAAGGATGGTGACGTGCTGAACTTCCTGTTCAACGTCTGACCCGGTTCAGGCCGCCCTCCCAAGCCCCGCTCTGCGGGGCTTTTTTGTTTGGGGAGCCGATCGCACGGGGCAGACTGCTTGCCGAGCCCATCGCAGATCCGGACATCCGTCAATTTTTTGCCAGAAGAAAGCCAAAACGCTCAAGACGTGAGCAAAGTCGCCGAAACCCCCCTGAACAAGGCGACTTGGGACCGGGCAACTGCCCCGCTTCATGGCGCCACCACCCTCCAGTTTTGGATTTGGGCCCAGGCCATGAACATGTTTTCCCTGATGCGCGGTTTCACCATCCGATTCCGCATGTACAGCGCCATTGCCGTGGTGCTTTTCCTCCTGATGCTGGTGGGAGGCGTCGGGCTGTATGGCCTGATCCACAACCAGGCAGCGGGCGAGGCGTACCGCAAGGCTTCATTCTCTGAAGTGGGTGAGTTGTCTGGCATGCGCGAAGCCTTGGGGCACATTCGGGTCGAAGAGAAAAACATGCTCCTGCTTGCTGGCGATGCCTCCGCGGTGAACAAGGCTGTCCAGACCTGGCGCGACAACATCAAGACGCTCCGGGACCTCGGCGCCAAGATGCTGGAGGGCGAAGAGGACGAGGACAACGCCATCGTTCGCAAAATGCTGACGCGACTGGACGACTACCAAAAGGCCGTCGAGGCAGAAAGCAGCAACCTGGCTTCTGGCAACCTCAGCAGCCATGACGGCCTGGGCAAACTGGCCTCCGCCACGGCCATGGCAGACCAATTTGATGCGCATCTGGACAGCATCGACGCGATCATGAGCAAGGAGTCTGCGACCGCCGATGAAGAACAACGCCAGACCGTGACCAAAACGGTCGCGCTCTTCGCGGGCGCCGTGATCCTGGCCATCCTGATCGTGGCGCCGCTGACCATCCTCAACCAGATCTGCATCTGCCGCCCGCTGGAAGAAGCGCAGCGCATCTCAGAGGCCATCGCGGCAGGTCATCTGAGCAACCAGGCCGACACCAGTGGCGCCGACGAGCCCGCCCAACTGCTCGCCGCCTTGCTCAGCATGCAGCAATCGCTGCGCGCCATTGTCTCGGACGTTCGCATTTCGGCCGACTCCATTTCGGTGGCCTCCAGCGAGATTGCCAGCGGCAACATGGACTTGTCGTCCCGCACGGAAAACACCGCGTCCAACCTGCAGCAAACGGCCAATTCCATGGAGCACCTCACCGGCACGGTGCGTCACAGCGCAGACTCGGCACTGCAGGCCAATGAACTGGCCCATTCCGCAGCGAGCGCAGCCCACCGTGGCAACAGCATCGTGACGGAAGTCGTCTCCAACATGGACGAGATCGACAGCACCAGCAAGCGCATCAACGACATCATCAGCGTGATCGATGGCATTGCCTTTCAGACCAATATCCTGGCGCTCAATGCCGCCGTGGAAGCCGCCCGTGCAGGTGAGCAGGGTCGTGGGTTTGCCGTGGTGGCCGGCGAAGTGCGCAGCCTGGCGCAACGCAGTGCCACCGCCGCCAAGGAGATCAAGCAACTGATCCTGGCTTCGGGCGCCAAGGTCGAATCGGGTACCCGCCTGGTCCATGACGCCGGTGCAGCCATGGAAGAGATCATCTCCAGCGTGCAGCGCGTGTCGGACATCATTGGCGAGATCACCTCGGCCTCGACCGAGCAGAGCACCGGCATCGCACAGGTCAACCAGTCCGTCGCCGATCTCGATCAGATGACGCAGCAAAATGCCGCGCTGGTGGAACAGTCTGCCGCCGCAGCCGCCAGCCTGAAGGATCAGGCCATGAAGCTGACACAATCGATGGCCATCTTCAAGGTGTGACCAGATCCCCGGCGACCAGGCCACCGCATGCAGACGCCCTACATGACTTTGACTGCGGTGCCACGCCGCTCACGCTTGTTGCCGCCCTTGCTGGCATGCCTGGCCGCCATGACGGCAGGGCATGCCCATGCAGGACGCCCTTTGCTCACGGACGATGCCAGCGTCAACAGCCAGGGCCAATGCCAGCTCGAAGCCTGGGTAGACAGCGCCAGTGACGCACGCAGCCACCACCTGGCGCCCGCCTGCGGCCTGATCGACGGGCTGGAGCTGGGATTCGAGCTGATCAGGGTGTCCCCGAGCGAGGCGCAGCCCCAAGCCAGGGGCGTCGGACTGAAATGGGCACCGGATTGGGCCACCTGGCAAGGCTGGCGCTTCGGGCTGAAGGCCGGCACTGGCAGCGAAAAAGCGGCGGACGGCCATCAATGGCACCAAGCTGTCACCGGCTTCAGCGCCATCGCCAGCTTGCCCCTGGACGAGCAGTGGACCTTGCACCTGAACCTGGGCCGAGAACGCAACAAGCTCAACCAGGTCAGCGCCAACAACTACGGGGCCGCCCTGGCGTGGACCCCACATGAGCGCTGGCTGGTCTTTGCGGAAATCCTGGGCCACAGCAACACCCCCGCCACCCAGGCGGTGGGCCTGCGCTGGTGGCTGCTGCCGGACCAACTCGGGCTGGATGTCACCACCAGCCGCAGCAATGCCACCCCGAACTGCCGGGCCTGGGGCGTCGGCCTGGGCTGGTACGGCCTCACGTTCTGACGGTCAATTTCGGGCTTCAGTTCCATGCGAGCTGACCGATATTGACGCAAGACCAGTCTCCACGGTGTACGCCCCGCTTGGCGCACGACCCTGATCCCCGAAGGACGAGCATGGAAACCCTGCAAGCCGCCCCCCAGACCCAGCCCGCTGCCCGCAGTGACGCCGCCCCCACAGGATTTGGCATGCGCAACAGTGTCAACCGCCAGGTGCGCCACGTGCCCGCCGGCCGTGAATACCTCACGTTCCGCCTGGGTACCGAGGAATACGGCATCGACATCCTGAAGGTGCAGGAAATCCGCTCGTACGAACCGCCCACCAAGATCGCCAACGCCCCCGCTTACCTCAAGGGTGTGGTGAACCTGCGCGGCGTGATCGTGCCCATCGTTGACCTGCGCGTGAAGTTCAACTGCTACAACGAAGACGGCCAGACCGAGATCAACAGCTTCACCGTGGTGATCGTGCTGAACGTCAAGGGCCGCGTGGTGGGCGCCGTGGTCGACTCGGTGAGCGACGTGATGCAGCTGTCAGAGCAGGCCATCCAGCCCGCCCCGGAAATGAGCAATTCGGTGGTGGACACCACTTACATCACCGGCATCGCCAATGTGAGCGACCGCCTGCTGATCCTGATGGACATCGAATCGCTAATGGGCAGCGCCGAGATGGGCCTGATCAACAGCCTGTCTTGATCCGGCCCCAGCCAGGCAAGCTCATTCAGCCTGCCGCAAGGTCAGGGCCACCGGCCTGCTGACCACCCCGCGCAGGCTCCACCACCCGGCCGACCAGGCCAACAGCGCCCCGACGAGGGCTCCGAACAGGGGCCACCACAGGGGCGCTTGCCATTCGAACTCGAACACCTTGGTGGCCAGGCCCCAGCCGATGCCCAGCGCCGCGGCGGCGGACATGGCGCCAGCCAGCGCCCCCAGGCTGAGCAGCTCCACGTTCTGCACGGTGGACAGCAGGCGCTGGCTCGCCCCCATGGCACGCAGCACCGCCCACTCCCGGGCACGCCGCTCGCGCGAGGTCATCAAGCCCGCCATCAGCACGATCAAGCCCGTGGCCAGGGTGAACACGAACAGGAACTCGACGGCCGTGATCACCTGCCCCAGCACACCCTGGATCTGGGCCAGCGTGGCCGAGACGTCAATGACCGTGACATTGGGGTAGCGCTGCACCAAGGTGCGGTCCAGCCTGGCCTGGGGCGGCATTTTGAACGCGGTGATGTAGGTGACCGGCCACTGGGGCATGTCCGCCTTGGGTGCCATCACGAAGAAGTTGACGCGCATGGACGACCAGTCCACCTTGCGCAGGCTGGTGATGCGGCCCTCCTGCAGCACGCCCGCCATGTCAAAGCGCAAGCGATCACCGAGCTTGAGGCCCAAGGTCTTGGCCAACCCCTCCTCCACGCTGAAGGCATCGGCTTCGTCTTTCACATAGCGCCCGGACACCACCGGGTTGTAGGCCGGTGACTGGGCCGCAAAGCTCAGGTTGAACTCGCGATCGACCAGGCGTTGTGCACGGTCCTCGGCGTAATCCTGCATGCGCACGGCCTTGCCATTGATGGCCACAAGGCGGCCCCGCACCATGGGATACCAGTCGAACTGCTTCACACCGGCCTGCCGCAAATCGGCCTGGAAGGCCTCGACCTGATCGGGCTGGATGTTGATCACGAAGCGGTTCGGCGCATCGGGCGGCGTGGCATTGCGCCAGCTGGCCACCAGGTCCGTGCGGATCAGGATCAACAGCATCAGGGCCAGCAAGCCCACGCTCAAGGCACAGACCTGCACCACCGTCTGGATGGGCTGGGCCGTCAGCTGGCGGGTGCCCAGAGTCCACCAGGTGGGCATCTGCCCGACCAGGCGGTCCGCCAGCATCCGCAAGACGGCCACGGCCACCGTACCCAACAAGGCAAAGACCAGCACGGCGCCCACAAAGCCACCCAAGGCGATGCTGCCCATCTTCGCGTCGCGCGCCACCATCATCAGCAAGGCCAGCATGGCCCCACCACCCAAGGCCCACACGGCGCCAGACATGGGACGCAACTGTCCCAGCTCGCGGCGCAGCACACGCAGCGGTGGCACCTGGGTCAACTGCAACACAGGCGGCAGGCCAAAGCCCAGTGTCAGCAGCACCCCGACGGACAGGCCCAGCACAATCGGCTGCCAGCCCGCCGCCGGCAAGGAGACACCCACCAGGTCCGACAAAAGCGCCACGAAGACCAGGTGAAACAACCAGCCCAGCAGCAGACCCAGCACGCTGGCCATCAAGCCAACCAGGGCGAACTGAAAGCCGTAGGACCAGGCCATCACGTGCTGCGGCACGCCCAGCACCCGCAGCAAGGCGCAATCGTCCAGGCGGCGTTGGGCGAAGTCACGCGACACCATGGCCACGGCCACGGCCGAGAGCAAGGCCGCCAGCAAGGCGACCAGGCGCAAAAACAGGCCTGCGCGGTCCAGCGTGGCGCGCATTTCGGGGCGGCCCGTGTCCAGCGTCTCCACCCGCAGGCCGCGCTGCGACTCAGACATCTTGCGGGCGACCTCGACGAACTGCTGCACCTGCTGGCTGCCATCGCCGGGCAGCGGCGCCACGCGGGTGGTGTCGGCGTCGCCCTTGCGTGAAGGGCCTGCAGCCTGCAACCGATAGGTGATGCGGCTGGCAGGCTGGACCAGTTGCGTGCGCGGCAGATCGGCTGCGCGGACCATCACACGCGGCGAGAAAGCGACAAACCCACCACCCCGCTCGGGCTCACTGACGATCACGGCGCCGATGCGAAAACGCGCCTCGCCCAGCCAGAGCTCGTCCCCCACCTTGAGGTTCAGGGCCAGCAGCAGCCCCGGCTCGACCCAGGTTTGCCCGGCGGGCGGGCCGCCTGCAGGCGCCTTGCCACCGGGGTGAACGATGCCATCGGCCCCCATGCGGCCCAGCGTCATCTGGCCCCTCAGGGGGTAATTGGGCGAAACTGCCTTCAAGGCCACCAGCCGGGCTTCCCCGCCCTGCTCGTCCGGTGCACGGGCCATGCTGGCGAAAACCGCCGTCTCGGCCACCCGCAGGCCTTTGGCTGTAGCCTCGGTTTTCAGCGACTCGGGGATGGGCTGGTCGGCCACCACGACGGCATCGGCAGCCAGCAGTTGGGCTGCGTCACGCGTGAGGCCACGCTCGATGCGGTCGGCGAAAAAACCAACAGCCGTCAAGGCTGCGACAGCCAGCACCACGGCCAGTAGCAAGAAGCGCATGCTGCTGGCGCGCAGGTCGCGCCGCGTCTGGAGCAGGGCCCAACGCCAGGCCGGTACGGTCATGCTGCTGGACGAGACATTCATGCGGTTGGACTGAATTGGCACAAAGATTGCGCGATGATGGCAGCTTAAATGGAAGTTCGCTCCACCCACGCACATGCCCGTTGATTACCTCAGGACGCTCACGGCCCCGGAGCGCACCCGCCGAACCAATCTGCACCTGGGGCTTTCGCTGGCTTTCGTGGCTGGCGCCACCAACGCGGGCGGCTTCCTGGCCGTCAAGGAGTACACCTCGCACATGACCGGGGTGGTGTCCAGCATGGCCGATGACCTGGCCCTGGGCCGCCTGGACCTGGTGGTGGATTGGTTCACCTCGCTGCTGGCCTTTTTGCTGGGTGCCGCGACCTCGGCCATCCTGATCAACTGGGCGCGCCGACGCGCCTCGCGCCACGAATACGCCTTGCCCCTGCTGATCGAGGCGACCCTGTTGCTGGCCTTCGGTGTGCTGGGCGCCATGCACCATTACATCGGCACGTCCATGGGCATCACGGTGGCCTTGCTGTGCTACGTGATGGGGCTGCAGAACGCGATGATCACCAAGGTCTCCAACGCGGAGATCCGTACCACGCACGTGACCGGCCTGGTGACGGACATCGGGATCGAGCTGGGCAAGATGCTGTACTGGAACGCCAGCGCCGAAAGCGAGGCGCAGCCCCTGGTGCGCGCCAACAAGGAGCGCCTGCTCGTGCACCTGGGGCTGGTGCTGTCCTTCTTTGTGGGCGGGGTGATTGGCGCGCTGGGTTTCAAGCACGTAGGCTATGTGTCGACCGTCCCCTTGGCCCTCGTGCTGGCATTGCTGGCCTCGGTGCAGTTCCTGCCCCTGCGTCGCTAAACTGGGCGGATGAGCACACCAGCCTCCCTCCCCACCTTGTTCCTGTCGCATGGCTCGCCCATGATCGCGATCGAGCCCGGCGAGGCCGGCTTGTTCATGCAGCGCCTGGGCCCGACGATCGACCGGATCTGGGGCCGCCCGAGCGCCATCGTGATCATGTCGCCGCACACAGCCACGCGCACCCCCTTCGTGCTGGGCGCGGCGCACCACGACACCATCCACGACTTTGGCGGTTTCCCCGAGGCGCTGGACGAGATCTACTACGACGCCCCCGGCGAGCCCGAGCTGGCGCACCAGGTCACCCACCTGCTGGCCGATGCAGGGCTGCTGGCGCAGTTCACGCCACAGGGCGGGCTGGACCACGGTATCTGGACGACGCTGATGCACCTGTACCCGCAGGTGAATGTGCCCGTGGTGCCGGTGTCGCTGACACCGCAAAGCAAGCCTGCAGAGGTGCTGGCCATGGGCCGCCTGCTGCAAGGGCTGGCAGCACAAGGCGTGCTGGTGATCGGCTCAGGCAGCCTCACGCACAACCTGCACCGCTTCTTCAAGCGCCCCACCCCGGTTGATGCCCCGGAAGAAAGCGACTGCGCGGCCTTCAGGGCCTGGGTTCAGGCACGCACCGATGCGGCCGATTGGCCTGCCCTGCTGGACTACCGCGCCCAGGCACCTTT
This sequence comes from Aquabacterium sp., assembly GCF_016195855.1. Lineage (GTDB taxonomy): Bacteria > Pseudomonadota > Gammaproteobacteria > Burkholderiales > Burkholderiaceae_C > Aquabacterium. Next base: position 34,825 of record NZ_JACPYU010000016.1, on the reverse strand, counting down.
CGCTGTCGAGATGCACCCGACCGACGAGCATTGGCTGCCGTTCTACTTTGCTGCCGGTGCCGCCTGTGTGGGTGAGGCCATGCCGGCCTTGGGCCAGCGCCTGCATGCCAGCGTCACGCACGGGCATCTGGCGATGGATGCCTATGGCTTCGGCCCGGGTGCGGCGCTGCTGGCTGAATCGCTGGCTCAGGCCTGAAACACAGGCCCAGTCAAACGGCTGTCTCAGGCAAAGCGGGCAAACACCGCATCCAGCTGGGCGATCCAGCCTGCCTTGGTGGGCGCATCCACAAAGCTGGCCTCGAAGCTGTTGCGGGCCAGCGTGTAGGCGTCGTCCGCATCCAGATCCAGGTCCGCAAAGGTGGCCAGGAAGTTCTGGTTCATGTAGCCGCCAAAGTAGGCAGGGTCATCCGAGTTGACCGTGGCCTTCAAGCCCAGCTTCAGCAAGGTCTTGAGGTTGTGGTCGGCCATCTTCTTGAACACGCACAGCTTGACGTTGGACAACGGGCAGACCGTCAAGGCCGTGCCCTGCCTGGCCAGGCGCTGCACCAGGGCCGGGTCTTCCACACAGCGCACCCCATGGTCGATGCGCTCCACATGCAGCACATCCAGCGCGCTGATGATGTAGGCGGGTGGCCCCTCTTCGCCAGCATGGGCCACGAGGTGCAGGCCCAGTTCCTTGCACTTGGCAAAGACGCGTGCGAATTTTTCAGGTGGGTGACCGCGCTCGCTGGAGTCCAGCCCCACACCGATGAAATGCTGCTTGAAAGGCAAGGCCTCTTTCAGCGTCTGGAGGGCGGCTTCTTCAGACAGGTGCCGCAGGAAACACATGATCAGCGACGCGCTGACACCCAACTCCGCCTTGGCCTTGTCGCAGGCGCTTTTCAGGCCCTTGATCACGACCTCGAAGGGCACGCCACGATCGGTGTGCGTCTGCGGGTCGAAGAACATCTCCGTGTGGACCACGTTGTCGGCCTTGGCCTTGAGCAGGTAAGCCCAGGCCATGTCGTGGAAGTCCTGCTCCTTGAGCAGCACCGAGGCGCCCGCGTAGTAGATGTCCAGAAAGCTCTGGAGATCGGTGAACGCGTACGCCGCACGCAAGGCCTCGACGCTGGGGTAGCTCAAGGCCACCCCATTGCGCTGGGCCAGGGCAAAGATCAACTCGGGCTCCAGCGAGCCCTCGATGTGCATGTGCAACTCGGCCTTGGGCATGGCCTGCACGAGGGCAGGCAGCTTGTCCCTGGAGATGGCCAAACGGCTTGAGGTCAGGGTTGAGGTCATCTGGTGTGCTTACTTGCTGGACGGCACCGCGCCATCCACGCCCTTGACATAGAAGTTGATGCCGCCCAGGAACTTGTCATCCGCCACGGCGTCCTTGGCCAAGGCTTCCTTGCCGTCCTGGCCCAGAATGGGGCCCTTCCAGATCACAAAGCTGCCATCCTTGAGGCCGGCCTTGACGGTGTCGACCTTGGCCTTGAGCTCAGCGGGCACCTTGTCGGAAATGGCCACGATGTCGATCGCGCCCTCCTTCACACCCCACCACACGCCACCGGTCTGCCAGGTGCCTTCCAGCACATCCTTGGTGGCCTTGATGTAGTACGGGCCCCAGTTGATCACGCTGGATGCCAGGTGCGCCTTGGGCCCGAACTGGGTCATGTCCGAATCCCAGCCAAAGGCGTACTTGCCCGCCTTCTCGGCGGTCTGCAGCACGGCCGGCGAGTCGGTGTTCTGGAACAGCACGTCCGCGCCCTGGTTGATCAGGCTCTGCGCGCCTTCGGTTTCCTTGGGAGGATCAAACCAGGCGTTCACCCACACGACCTTGGTCTTGATCTTGGGGTTGACGCTTTGCGCGCCCAGGGTGAACGAGTTGATGTTGCGGATCACCTCGGGGATGGGGATGGAGCCCACCACGCCCAGCACGCCCGACTTGCTCATGCCGCCTGCGATCACGCCGGCCATGTAGGCACCCTCGTAGGTGCGCGAGTCGTAGGTGCGCATATTGGGCGCGGTCTTGTAGCCGGTGGCGTGCTCGAACTTCACGTCCTTGCTGTCGGCCGCGACCTTGAGCATGGGCTCCATGTAGCCGAAGGTGGTGCCGAAGATCAGGGTGTTGCCCTGGCCCACCAGGTCGCGGATCACGCGCTCGGCTTCGGGGCCCTCAGGCACCTTCTCGACAAAGGTGGTCTTGACCTTGTCACCGAATTCTTTTTCAACCGCAAGGCGGCCGGCGTTGTGGGCGTAGGTCCAGCCTGCGTCACCCACAGGGCCGACATAGGCGAAGGCGATCTTCAGGGGGCCCGCGGGCGCAGCGGCGGCAGCCGCAGAGGCGCCAGAAGCAGCCTCGGGGGCGGCGGCGGCGTCTTTCTTGCCGCATCCGACCAGGCTAGCCGATGCGGCCAATGTGGCCAGGCCAGCCAACTTCAACAAAGAACGCTTGGACATCGGTGAAGTCATGTCATCTCCAGGGTTGAAAACAAGTCTGGACCGCAGCAATGATCATGCCGCGATCATGCCAACTCAGGCGCCCGGATGGAAGGGCTTGCCCAAGGAAGCAGGCATGTTGATGCGAATCCACGTCGGATTGCGCGAGATCAGGACGAGGACCACGATGGTCGACAGATAAGGCAACATCGTCAACCACTGGCTGGGGATCTGAACCCCCTGCCCTTGCAACTGAAACTGCAGCATGGTGACACCGCCAAACAGGTAGGCGCCCAGCAGCACGCGCGCTGGCCGCCAGGTGGCGAAGGTGGTCAGGGCCAGGGCGATCCAGCCCTTGCCCGCCACCATGCCTTCCACCCACAAGGGCGTGTACACCAGCGAGATGTAAGCCCCTGCCAGGCCGCACAGCGCGCCACCCGCCATCACGGCCATCAGCCGGATGCGACGCACCGGGTAGCCCAGCGCATGCGCCGACTCGGGCGACTCACCCACGGCGCGCAGCACCAGTCCAGATCGCGACTTCAACAAGAACCAGCTCAGCGCGATGGTGAGCGCCACGGCCAGGTAGACAAAGGGGTGATGCCGGAACAGGGCCGGGCCCACAAAAGGCAGATCAGCCAGGAAGGGAATGTCGAAGTGCGCGCGCTCGGGCAGGCGCTGCTGGGTGTACTGGATACCGGCAAACGCGCTCAAGCCCGCGCCAAAGAGGCTGAGCGCCAGCCCGCTGGCGTACTGGTTGGTGTTGAGCCAGATGACCAGCACACCGAACACGGCAGCCATGGCAGCACCCGCCAGCGCGCCAGCCACGAAAGCCAGGGTGTCACTGCCGGTCTGCACGCCGGTGGCATAACCGGCAATGGCGGCCACCAGCATCATGCCCTCGGCGCCGAGGTTGAGCACACCGGCACGCTCGTTGATGAGCAGGCCCAGCGCGGCCAGGGCCACCACCGTGCCGGCGTTGAGGGTGGCGGCGATCAGCAGCGCCAGGGAATCAGCGGTCAGTCCGGTCATTTGGCAGCCACCCAGCGCAGGCGTTGATGGATGAAGGTGTCACAGGCCAGCAAGGCAAACAGCAACAAGCCCTGGAAGACGCCGGTCAGGGCCTTGGGCAGCCCCAGGCGTGACTGGGCCAGCTCGCCACCGATGTAGAACATGCTCATCAACACCGCCGAGAACACGATGCCGACAGGGTGCAGGCGCCCGACAAAGGCCACGATGATGGCGCCAAAACCGTAGCCCATGGGGATGTAGGGCGTGAGCTGCCCTTGCGGCCCGGCCGCGTCCAGCCCCCCCGCCAGGCCAGCCATGGCGCCCGACAGCAGCAAGGCCGTCCACAAGGCCCGCCGTGATGAGAAACCGGCGTAGCGGGCCGCCGCAGGGGCCAACCCACCCACCTGCAGCTGAAAGCCTGCATAGGTGCGCGCCATGAACACCGTCAACACCAGCACCGCCACCGCGGCAATGCCCACGCCCACGTTCATGCGCAAGCCGCTGACGAGCTTGGGCACCCGTGTCACGTCCAGAAAGGTGATGGTCTGGGGGAAGTTGTAGCCGGCTGGGTCCTTCCAGGGGCCGTAAACCAGGTAGCTCAACACCATCTCGGCCACATAGACCAGCATCAGGCTGACGAGGATCTCGCTGGCATTGAAGCGGTCACGCAGCAAGGCGACGATGGCCGCCCACAACATGCCGCCCAGCGCCCCGGCCAGCAAGACCAGCACCCAGATCCAGCTGGCGCTGTCCGGACTTGCCCGCATGGCCACGCCGCCCGCGAACACCGCCCCCATGACGAACTGCCCCTCTGCCCCGATGTTCCAGATATTGGCCTTGAAGCACACTGCCAGCCCCAGCCCGATCAGGATCAGCGGCGTGGCCTTGACGCTCAGCTCGGACAAGGCATAGCTGCTCTTGAGGGGCTCGACAAGAAACATCTGCAGGCCGGCCAGCGGGTCCTTGCCCAGTGCGAGGAACAGCAGCACGCCGATGCAGACGGTGATGGCCAGCGCCACCAGCGGCGACGCCAGCATCAAGGTGGTCGATGGTGTGGCGCGCGGCTCAAGCTTGAACATGCCCGCCCTCCTGGCCCGTTGCCGCGTGGTGGCCCTCATGGTGCCCCTCGTGGTGCCCCCACAGGCCGCTCATCCACACCCCCAGTTGCTCGACGGTGGCATCGGCAGTGGCCAGGCTGGGCGACAAGCGCCCTTGCGCCATCACCGTCAGGCGGTCGCATACTTCAAACAACTCGTCCAACTCCTCGCTGACAACCAGGATGGCGCAACCGGCATCCCGCAGCTTGATCAACTCGCCACGGATCTGGGCCGCGGCACCGACGTCCACACCCCAGGTCGGCTGGGACACCAGCAGGACACGCGGCTCGGCATCGATCTCGCGACCCATGATGAACTTCTGCAGGTTGCCGCCCGACAGGCTCCGTGCCATGGCCTGAGGGCCGGCCGCCCTGACCTTGAAGCGCTCGATCAACTCGCTGGTCATATCCCACACGCCGGCCATGCGCAACCAGCCGCCAGGGCCGATCGCGTCCATCCGCGTGAGCAAGGTGTTATGCGCCAGGGACATGGTGGGCACCGCGCCGCGCCCCAGACGCTCCTCGGGCACGCTGTTGAGCCCCAGGTGACGGCGCTTCATGGGCGAGGCCCGGCTGATGTCATGGCCAAACAGGGTGACGCTGCCAGGCGCGCCGCGCGGGTCCTCGCCGCTGAGCACCGCCATCAAGGCCTGCTGCCCATTGCCCGACACGCCAGCGATGCCCAGGATCTCGCCCGCGCACAAGGCGAAGTTGACGTCCTGGAGGCTGACACCAAAGGGGTCGTCACTGGCCACGCTCAAGCCCTTGACGGCCAGCGCCACCTCGCCCAGCACGGGCGCCTGCCGGTTCAACTCGACGGGCTCGGCGCCGATCATCAAACGCGACAGGCTGGCATTGCTCTCCTGACGCGGGTCCACCTCGCCGGTGACCTTGCCACCGCGCATCACCGTGCAGTGGTGGCACAAGGCCCGGATCTCGTCGAGCTTGTGGCTGATGTAGAGGATGGCGCAGCCGCGATCGGCCAGTTGGCGCAGGGTGGCAAACAGCTTGTCGACCGCCTGGGGGATCAGCACCGAGGTGGGTTCGTCCAGGATCAGCAGTTGCGGGTTGGTCATGAGCGCCCGCACGATCTCGATGCGCTGGCGTTCGCCCACGGTCAGCGAGTGCACATGCCGGTCCGGGTCGACCTCCAGCCCGTATTCGCCGGACACCTGGCGGATGCGTTGGGTGACCTCGGCCAGGCTGAGCGACTTGTCCAGCCCCAGCCACACGTTCTCGGCCGCGGTGAGGGTGTCGAACAGCGAGAAGTGCTGGAACACCATGCTGATGCCCAGCGCGCGCGCCTCCTGGGGCGACTTCACATGCACGGGCTGGCCGTTGAAAAAGACCTCGCCGGCATCGGGCTTGACCGAGCCGAAGATGATCTTCATGAGGGTGGACTTGCCCGCCCCGTTTTCGCCCAGCACCGCGTGGATCTCGCCGGGCTGAACCTTCAGGCTCACCCCGTCATTGGCGCGCACGCCGGGGTACTGCTTGGTGATGCCGCGCAATTCAAGACGAAGGCTCATGCTGCGGCCCGTGTTTTGTATACAGTTTGACCAGCAATCAGCGTGCCCACCAGGTTGCGCTCGTCCCCCAGGGTCATCCAGACAAACAGGCGCTCGTGCAAATCACCACTGGCCTGCGCCAGTTGATCGCGGTGCGCCGCCACATCGCTCACGGCCCAGTCCCAGATGGCCAGGTCGGCCATGCAGCCGGGTTCGACCCGGCCTATCTCATCGGCCAGCCCGAGGTGACGCGCGGCGCCCAGGGTGGCTGTGTACAGCGCCTTCCAGGCCGTCAGGCGCGTGCCCTGCAGGGCCTGGATCTTGTAGGCATCGGCCATGTTGCGCAGCATGGACAGGCTGGTGCCACCGCCCACGTCGCTGGCCAGGCTCACGTTGACGCCCTCGCGCTGAGCCTGGGCCCAGTCGAACAGGCCGCTGCCCAGGAAGAGATTGGACGAGGGGCTGTGGGCGATCTGTGCACCCCGTTCGCGCAACACGGCGCGGTCCTTGTCATCGAGCCATATGCCATGCGCCAACACGGCACGCGGGCCGATCAGGCCATCGCGGTCGTAAACGTCCAGGTAGCTGCGGGCATCCGGGAAGAGCGAGGCCACCCAGCGCACCTCGTCCTGGTTTTCAGCCACGTGGGTCTGCATATAGGTGCCGGCGTAGGTCTGGCACAACTGCCCGGCCATCATCAACTGCTCGGGTGTGCTGGTGGGCGCGAAGCGAACGGTCACGGCAAATGCCTGTCGGCCCTTGCCGTGCCAGCGGTCGATCAGGTCCACGCAATCGCGCTCGGCTTGGGCCACGTCGTCACGCAAGCCTTCGGGGGCGTGCCGGTTCATCAGCACCTTGCCGGTGACCAGGCGCATCGCGTTGGCATCTGCCTCTTCAAACAAGGCCTCGGCGCTCACCTTGTGCACGGTGGGGAAGACCACGGCTGTGGTGGTGCCATGGGCCCACAGCGCCTTGAGGAAGCGCCGGGCACCGTCTTTCGACACGGCAGGATCGGCGTAGCGCCGCTCGGCCGGGAAGGTATAGGTGTTGAGCCAGTCCAGCAAAGCGGTGCCGAAGCTGGCGATCACGTCGAGCTGGGGGCAATGCACATGGGTGTCGATGAAGCCCGGCATGATCAGGCGGCCGCGGTGATCTTGCACCGGCGCTTCCTGCCAGTCGGCCGCCAAGGCCTTGCCGCGTGGCTGAACAGCCAGCACCCGCCCGCCCTCGATCAACACGGCGTGGTCAGGGCGCCAGCGCATGCCTTTCGCCTCTTTGGGCGACGCAAAACCTGGGTCGTCGCTGAAGTCCAGCACATCGCCCCACAAGACCAGGCGCTCGACTGAAGCTGGTGGGGGCAGGTCAGATCCGGCAGGGGTCATGGGGTGTAGCTGTCAGGTGGGGCAGTCAACTGGCGCTGCGCACAGGCAAGGCCTGCGCACGCGTGGGTGGGCGAACGAGTTGCAGACCGCGCACAACGTCACGCACCTGCTCGCGCAGCCAGCGGCTGGCCGCAGAGTGATGCGTCAGGTCATGCCAGAGCTGATAGTAGTTCATCGGCGGGAAGGACACCGGGCAACGCACGATCTTGACGTTCAACTGTTGCGCATAACGCTCGCAGAAACGCCGCCCGGTGGTGAGCACCAGCAAGGAACCGGCCACCATGTAAGGCAGCTGTGCAAAGTGCGGGTTGCGCACGACGATGTTGCGGCGCAGACCTTGTGCAGCCAGATGCTCGTCAATGATGCCCAGCGCACCGGGGTGCAAGGCCGGCGGCGCCACGTGCTCGCACGCCAGGTACTGGTCAACCGACCACGCCCGCTTGCCTTCTTTCGGGAGCCGCGCAGCGGGGTGGTCTTCGGACACCAGGCACACGACTTCGTCGCTGAGCAGGCGCCCCAGATGCAACTCGTCGGAAGGCTCCAGCCAGTTGCCGACAACCAGATCGACCTCGCCCCGCGCCAGGCTGCGGCGGTAGTCCAGATCGGCCGACAGTTGCACCACCTCCACGCGCACATGGGGCGCCAGGCGCCTCAGGCGCAATGTCAGCTCGGGCAGAAAGAAGGGGTCGAGATAGTCGGTGGCGGCCAGCCGGAAGGTCAGGTTGGTGGTGGCGGGGTCGAACTCGCGCACCGAGCTCGTGTGGCCGAACATGCTCTGCGCGTGCTGCAAGATGGCCGCCGCAGGCTCCAGCAGGCTGAGCGCCACATCGGTGGGCGCCATGGCCTGCCCGCATCGCACCAGCAAAGGGTCGCCCGTCAACTCGCGCAGGCGCTTGAGTTGAGAGCTGACGGCCGGTTGGCTTGATTGCAGGCGTATGGCCGCCCGCGAGACACTGCATTCAGTGATCACGGTGTGCAAGACACGTATCAGGGAGAGGTCGATCTTCTCGAAAAGTGCGCTCTTGCTCATACACCAACTCTGATAATGCTTATTAGCAAAATGGTATGGCCAGACTCTACACTGGCGATACCCTCTTCGTGGTGAGTGGCAGCGCAGGCACGGGCTTTGCGGACACTTTCACCGGACGTGAAACCACTTGTTGAAGGAGCCTTGCGCATGAGCACCGCCGCCCCCCGCCCGATCCGCTTCGTGCATCAGGGGCAGATACAGGAAGTCAAGGACCTGCCCCCCACCACCACGGTGCTGCAATGGCTGCGTGAACAGGCGCATTGCACAGGCACCAAAGAGGGCTGCGCCGAGGGCGACTGTGGTGCCTGCACCGTCGTGGTGGGTGAATCTGACCCCGATACGGGTGCATGGCGTCAAAAGACCGTCAATGCCTGCATCCAGTTCCTGCCCACGCTGGACGGCAAGGCCCTGGTTACAGTGGAGGATCTGCAGCCAGCCGGCAGCGACCAACTGCACCCCTGCCAGCAAGCCATGGTGGACTGCCATGGTTCGCAGTGCGGCTTTTGCACACCGGGCTTCGTGATGTCCTTGTGGGACGTCTACCAGCAACACGAGCAGGCCCCGAGCCGCACAGACCTGGCCGACGCGCTGTCAGGCAATCTGTGCCGCTGCACGGGCTACCGGCCCATCCTGGATGCGGGGCAGAAGATGTACGAGGCACCGCGCGAAGTGTTTTCGACCAGCGCATTGCTGTCGCAGTTGAACAGCCTGAACGCAGCCTCACCGTCAGGCCTTGTGTACGAAGGCCCGTCTTGCACCGACAGCGCCCAACGCAGCCGGTTCTTTGCGCCCCGCAGCTTGGCCGAGCTGGCTGCACTGCGCCAGGCCATGCCCGAAGCCCGCCTGCTGGCCGGCAGCACCGACATCGGTCTGTGGGTCAACAAGCAGTTCAAGGCGCTGGGCGACATCATCTATCTGGGCAATGTGGCTGAGTTGCAGGCCATCACGGCAACAGCGGCACAAAGTGATCAGCCCGCCACGCTGGACATCGGTGCCGCGGTCACGCTGGAGCAGGCCTGGCAGACGCTGGCCACGCACATGCCGGCGCTGCGCGAGATCTGGCTGCGCTTTGCCTCGCCACCTGTGCGCAACGCCGGCACGCTGGTAGGCAACCTCGCCAACGGCTCACCCATCGGCGACAGCGCGCCCATCCTGCTTGCGCTGGATGCCACCCTGATCCTGCGCCAAGGCCAGGCCACGCGCCAGCTGCCTTTGTCCTCCTTCTACCTGGACTACATGAAGAACACCCTGCTGGCCGGCGAGTTCATCCAGTCCGTGCAAGTCCCCTTGATCGGCGTCCAGGATGCCGGCGTGCTGCGCGCCTACAAGATCTCCAAACGCCGTGACAGCGACATCTCGGCTGTGTGCGCAGGCTTGTACATCGAACTCGATGGCGACCGCATCACCGCAGCGCGCCTGGCCTGGGGTGGCATGGCGGCCACAGCGCGTCGGGCCAGCCAGGCCGAAGCCGCCTTGGTCGGTCAAGACTGGACCGAGGCCACCTTGCGCCAGGCCCAGGCCGCACTGGCCCGGGACTTCCAGCCCATGACCGACCTGCGCGCCACCCGTGACTACCGCATCAAGGTGGCGGCCAACCTGCTGGAACGCTTCTGGCTTGAAACCAGGCCGACCCATCCCTTGCGACCCCAGGACGTGCAGGTGTGGCCCGCGGCTGCCGCATGAACACGAACACGCGACATGAACACCCGGCATGACGTATCGAACGAGCTCACATGAACAAGACCGTTGACGCCTTTCGCCCCAGCACGGCAGCCGGACGCGCCTTGCCGCACGAGTCCGCGCACCTGCATGTGGCTGGGCAAGCCGCCTACATCGACGATCTGCCGGAGCTGGCTGGCACCCTGCACGCGGCCTTGGGCCTGTCGCCCGTGGCGCACGGCAAGCTGCTGTCCATCGACGTCGAAGGCCTCAAGGCCCAGGCTGGCGTGGTGGCCATCCTGACAGCGGCAGACATCCCCGGCCTCAATGACTGCGGCGCCCTGGTCCACGACGACCCCATCCTTGCTGACGGTGACGTGCGCTATCTGGGTCAACCCGTGTTCGTGGTCCTGTCTCGCAACCGGGACACCGCGCGGCGCGTGGCCGCCCGCGCACCGGACTTTCTGAAGATCGAGCCCTTGCCCGCCCTGCTCACGCCCGAGGCGGCTCACGCAGCAGGCCAGTACGTGGTGCCGCCCATGCACCTGCATCGCGGGGACGCGGCCCAGGCACTGGCTGATGCACCCGCGAGGCTGCAAGGCCACTTCCAGCTTGGCGGGCAGGAGCAGTTCTACCTGGAAGGCCAGATCTCTTACGCCATCCCGAAAGAAGGCAATGGCCTGCTGCTGCACTGCTCCACCCAGCACCCCAGCGAGATGCAGCATGCCGTGGCGCACGCCTTGAACCTGCATGCCCATGATGTGCTGGTGGAATGCCGCCGCATGGGCGGTGGTTTTGGCGGCAAGGAGTCGCAATCGGCCGTGTTCGCCTGCATCGCGGCCATCGCCGCGTGGAAGCTCAAGAAGCCTGTGAAGCTGCGCCCTGATCGTGATGACGACTTCATGATCACGGGCCGGCGCCATTGCTTCGTGCACGACTACGACGTGGGCTATGACACCGAGGGGCGCGTGCTGGGTGCCAAGGTCGAGATGCTGGCGCGCGCGGGGTTTTCTGCCGACCTGTCTGCACCGGTCATGACCCGCGCCCTGTGCCATTTCGACAATGCCTACTACCTGCCTGCGGTGGACCTGCATGGCTACTGTGCCCGCACCAACACGCAAAGCAACACGGCCTTCCGTGGCTTTGGCGGGCCGCAAGGTGCGCTGGCCATCGAGGTCATCCTGGATTCGATCGCGCGCCAGCTGGGCAAGGACCCGCTGGACGTGCGCCTGGCCAATCTGTACGGCACCACCGAGCGCAACGTCACGCCCTACGGGCAGACGGTTGAAGACAATGTGATGCGCGCGTTGATGGACGAGCTGGCCAGCAGCAGCGACTACCGCGCGCGCCGCGCTGCCTTGTCCACCTTCAACGCCAACAGCCCGGTGCTCAAGAAGGGCCTGGCCCTGACGCCCGTCAAGTTCGGCATCTCCTTCAATGTGGTGCACCTCAACCAGGCGGGCGCCCTGGTGCACATCTACAGCGACGGCAGCATCCTGGTCAACCACGGCGGCACCGAGATGGGGCAAGGCCTGAACACCAAGGTGGCGCAGATGGTGGCGCACACCCTGGGTGTCAAACCCGAGCGCGTGCGTGTCACCGCCACGGACACCAGCAAGGTGGCCAACACCTCGGCCACCGCCGCATCCACGGGCTCCGACCTCAATGGCAAGGCCGCCGCCAACGCAGCCCAACAGATCCTCGACCGGCTGGTCCAGATGCTGGCAAGCAAACACCAGGTGCCGGCCGAAGCCATCCGCTTTGGGGATGACATGGTACACGTGGGCCCCGAAGCCTTGCGCTTTGAGGACGTGGTGATGGCCGCCTACATGGCGCGCGTGCAGTTATGGTCCGACGGCTTTTACGCCACCCCCAAGCTGCACTGGGATCGCCAGACCATGCAGGGGCGCCCCTTCTTTTACTTCGCGTATGGCGCGGCTGTCAGCGAGGTGCTGGTGGACACCCTCACCGGCGAGTGGAAACTGCTGCGTGCCGACGTGCTGCACGATGTGGGTCAGTCCATCAACCCCGCGGTGGACATCGGCCAGGTCGAAGGCGCCTTCATCCAGGGCATGGGCTGGCTGACCAGCGAAGAGCTGTGGTGGCATCCGCAGACGGGCAAGCTCATGACGCACGCACCGTCCACCTACAAGATCCCCACGGCCAGCGATTGTCCCGCCGACTTCCGCGTCAAGCTGTTTGACAACCAGAACGTCGAAGACACGGTGTACCGATCCAAAGCCGTGGGCGAGCCGCCGCTGCTGCTGCCCTTCTCGGTCTTTCTGGCCATCCGCGATGCGATCTCCTCGGTCGCTGCCCACGAGGTTGACCCACCCCTGCGCGCCCCCGCCACGCCCGAGGCGATCCTGGACGCCATTGACGCCGTCAAGGCCGGCGCGTCATGTCCAGCCTGAGTGCCCCCGCGCTTCGCCAACTGGCATGCGACTGGGTTCGCAGCGGCCAACGCGCGATGCTGGTCGCCGTGACCGACAGCAAGGGCTCCACGCCGCGCGACGCGGGAGCCCGCATGCTGGTCACCACCGCCGAGCGGCACGGCACCATCGGCGGAGGGCACCTGGAGTGGCAGGCCATTGCGCTGGCCCGGCAGGCCCTGCAGGAGTGCCAGCACCAACCGCCAGGCACCTGGCTACAAACCTTTGCGCTGGGCCCCACGCTGGGCCAATGCTGCGGTGGTGTGGTGACCCTGCAGTTTGCGCCGCTGAACGAGTTGGCCATGCAGCAGTGGCCCATCAGCCAGGGCCTGCACATCGAACTGCATGGCGCGGGCCATGTGGGCCAGGCCATCGTCAAGCTGCTGGCCGACCTGGATTTCTCGGTGCGCTGGATCGACACGCGCGACAGCGACGATGCTGGTTGCGGCCTGCCCGACGAAGCCACCTTGCAGCGCTTGCCTGCCCACATCAACTGGTTGCCATCAGACTGCCCCGAAGCCGAGGTGGCCGACGCCCCAACTGGTGCCATCCACCTGGTGCTGACACACCGGCATGACCTGGACTTGCGCATCATCGAGGCCGTGCTGCGGCGCGGCGACAGCCTGTTCGCAGGCCTGATCGGCTCGCAAACCAAACGCGCGAAGTTCCTGCATCGCCTTGAAGACAAGGGCTTGAGCCCCGCCCAGCTGGCGCACATGACCTGCCCCATCGGCTTGGGCGGCCTTCAAGGCAAGGAGCCTGCCGTGATTGCCGTGGCCGTCGTGGCGCAGTTGCTGATGTTGAGGCAGCAGCATGCCGTGGCACCAGCGCCAGCCGCCATGCTCGAACAGCACATCAAGTGAGCCTGAAGTGAGCCCGACCACGCTGCTGATCAAGGATGCCGACTGCATTGCCACCATGGATGATCAAGGCCAGGAATGGCGCCATGCCAGCATTCTGATCAGAGACCATGAAATCGTGGCCATTGGCCCCACAAGCGCCCTGCCGCCCGATTTGCTGGCGCAAGCCACGCAGACCATCGACGCGCGCGGCCACATCGTCATCCCCGGCCTGGTCAACACGCACCACCACATGTTCCAGAGCCTGACGCGCGCCGTGCCCGCCGCGCAGAACGCCGAACTGTTTGGCTGGTTGCGCACGCTCTACCCCATGTGGGCCAGGCTGACACCCGAGATGATCCACGTGTCCACGCAAGTGGCCATGGCCGAGTTGCTACTCAGCGGCTGCACCACCAGCAGCGATCACCTCTACCTGTATCCCAATGGCATCCGCCTGGATGACAGCATCGCCGCCGCCAGCGAGATCGGCATGCGTTTTCATGCCTGCCGCGGCAGCATGAGCGTAGGCGAAAGCGCAGGTGGCCTGCCGCCCGACAGCCTGGTCGAGCGCGAGGCCGACATCCTCAAGGACAGCCAGCGCCTGATCGACACCTTTCACGATGCCCGGCGCTTCGCCATGTTGCGTGTGGCCCTGGCCCCGTGCTCGCCGTTCTCGGTCAGCCCCGAGCTGATGCGCGACTCGGCCCGACTGGCCCGCAGCAGCGGGCAAGGTGGCGTGCGCCTACACACCCATCTGGCCGAGAACGACCACGATGTGGCCTACACGCGCGAGAAGTTCAACTGCACCCCCACTGAGTACGCCGAGATGCAGGAATGGCTGGGGGACGACGTGTGGCACGCGCACTGCGTCAGGCTGGACGAGCATGGCATTGGCCGCTTTGCCGCCACGCACACCGGTGTGGCTCACTGCCCCTGCAGCAACATGCGCCTGGCCTCAGGCATTGCGCCGGTGCGCCGCATGCTGGACGCGGGCGTGCCCGTCGGACTGGGCGTGGATGGCTCGGCCAGCAACGATGCCGCCCACATGCTGGGTGAAGCACGGCAGGCCATGCTGCTGGCCCGCGTCGGGCGCAGCCTGCAACCCTTTGGATGCGACTATGGCCCGGCCGACATGGCTGCCCGAGAGGCCTTGAGGCTGGCCACCCGTGGCGGTGCCCAGGTGCTGGGCCGCGATGACATCGGCCAGATCGCGCTAGGCATGGCCGCCGACCTGGCCATCTACGACCTGCAGACGCTGGCGATGGCAGGCAGCGCCATCCATGACCCGGTTGCGTCCTTGTTGATGACCCAGCCTGCGCAAACCGCCTGGACCATCGTGCATGGCCGCATCGTGTCCGACCACGGGCACATCACGACCGTGCTGCTGCCCTCGCTCATTGAGCGGCACAACAAGCTGGCCTTGCAACTGGCATGAATGTGGCGTGAATGAAAAAAGCGCCCTGCCTTTCAGCAGCGCGCTTTGCAATTTTTGCCGGGGCCTCGCGGCCCCGCCAGCCATCAGGCTTGTTGGCCGCGACGGGCACGCAAGCCCACCACACCCAGGCCAGCCAGCACCAGAGCCAGCATTTCAGGCTCAGGCACGGCCGTGGTCTGCACGCCAATCTTGTACTGGCTCAGCGACACGTAGGCAGCGCTGCCTTGGCCGGTTGCGCCAGCACCAGCCAGCAGGTCCAGTGCCGACAGGCCGATGGGGCCAGACGACGAGAAAGCCAGCGCGCCCGTTGCGTTGAAGGCACCAGCCGAAGCCTGGCCAGGAGCCAGCGACACCAGTTGGTAAGGTGTGTTCTGACCCAGTGGATCGGTGCCGTTGACCGTCACCCAGCGGGAAACCAGACCAGCCACCACACCAGCTTGCGCGTCTTGCGCTTCACCAGCCACGGCACGGTGGTCACCGGCGACCGACTCAACCAGACCGGACAGCGTGTAACCGGCCTTGGCGGTGATCACGATGGGGAAAGGATTGCCACCGTAGCTGTCGAACGAACCAAGCACGCCGTTCGTTTCGATGGAACCGCCAATGGCGAAGGTGCTGTAGGCCAGGCCACCGAAGGTGACCACACCGCCAGCCACGCTCACCGAAGCGCCCGGCAGGAAGGTGTCTTCGTAGCTCAACAGGTAGTTGCCTGCGTCCACGGTGACGGAGGCAGCTTGTGCAACGGGCAAGGCGCCCAGGAGACCCAATGACAGTACGGCGATTGCAAACTTCTTCACGGCCAGACCTTGATTTGTAACGGTATGTGCTAACTATAACGAGCGGCTGTCGGCTTATGTTGCTTTCTTGCCCCCCGAAGCCGGGGGAGTCCCCCCTGAAAAAGCGGGCCAGATCCCACCTCGTGGAAACTCTGGCCCATCAAGGTGCGGGGGCGCCCACATTGAACCAGTGCGCCAGCAAGGCCCGCTCGCCATCGGTGATGCCGGTGGCGTTGTTCATGGGCATGGCCTTGAGCACAACCACCTGCTGGTAGATCTGCTGCGCATGCGCGCTGATCTGCTCCGGCGTGTCCAGCCTGACGCCTTTGTTGGCCAACTGGGCGTTGTGGCAAAGCACACACCGCTGGGCCACCACAAGTTGCACCTGGGCCAGCGTCGGGGCCGGCGCTGACGCAGAGGACGCCCCATTCGCCGTTGGCGCGGGTGCCAGCCAGATCGCCACACCCATCAGGATGGCCACACCCGCCAGCGCCCAGCCCCAGGGCGAGCGTGCCTCAGCCAGTTGCGTCTTGTGGCGGGCCACGAAGAACTGACGGATCAAGGCACCGGCCAGCATGATCAGCACCAGCACCAACCAGTTGTGCGCGTGCCCGAAAGCCCAGCCGTAGTGGTTGCTGAGCATGGCGAACAGCACGGGCAGCACGAAATAGGTGTTGTGCACGCTGCGCTGCTTGCCCCGTTTGCCATGAATGGGGTCAACCGGCTCGCCCGCCTTCATGGCCGCCACCACCTTGCGCTGCCCCGGGATGATCCAGAAGAACACGTTGGCGCTCATGGCCGTGGCAATCATGGCCCCCACCAGCAGGAAGGCGGCACGCCCCGCAAACAACTGGCAAGCGGCCCAGGCCGCCCCCACCACGATCACGAACACGCACGCCCCGACGACCTGATCGCCCTTCTTGCCCTGCCCCAGGGTGCGGCAGACCAGGTCATACAGCAGCCAGAAACCTGCCAGAAAACCCAGGGCGGCCAGCACGGCCACACCCGGTGTCCAGGCATGCACGGATTTGTCGATCAAAAAGGTGCCCGCGTTGAACAGGTAGAGCACCGTGAACAAGGCAAAGCCGGTCAACCAGGTGGAGTAGCTCTCCCAGAAAAACCAGTGCAGATGATCTGGCAGGCTTTTGGGCACCCCCATGTACTTCTGGGGGTTGTAAAAGCCCCCACCGTGCACCGCCCAGAGCTCGCCGCCGACGCCCTTGTCCTTCAATTGCACATCGGTCGGGGGCGTCAGCGAGTTGTCCAGCCAGACAAAGTAGAAAGATGACCCCACCCAGGCAATGGCCACGATCACATGCGCCCAGCGCAGCAGCAGGTTGGCCCAGTCCAGGGCATAGACCAACAAGGGGGACATCTCCATCATCAGCAGGCCCTTAGCTTCCGCGGTAGGTTGAATACGACCAGGGGCTCACCAGCAAGGGCACGTGGTAGTGCGCCTGCGCATCGGCAATACCAAAATCCAGCGACACCTTGCCCAGAAATGCGGGCTTGGGCAGCGGCAAGCCTTTGGCCCTGAAGTAGCCCTCGACATCAAAGATCAGGCGGTAGCAGCCCGTCTTGAAATCGTCGCCAGACAACAAGGGGCGATCGAGCCGGCCATCGGCATCGGTGACCACACTGCGCAAGGACAACCAGCGGCCATCGCCACAACCGTCGGGCGAAGTCTCACGCACATACAGCTCCAGCTTCATGCCTTCTGCTGGCGTACCGTGGACGGTGTCCAGCACATGGGTGGTGAGGTAGCCCGCATTGGGCGAAGCGGCTGGCGATGTACCGGATGGGTCGGCTTGGTTGCTCATGAGGTGGCTCCCGCGGCGATGGGCTTGCGGACTGGCTGCAGATTGACTTGCATGTGCAATCTCAAAGTGTATACACTTTAATCATGATGAGCGTCGTGCGCAAGGCATCTCCTTCTTCACCACACACAAGCAGCCGGCGTGCCCGGTTGCCCCGTGCGGATGCCGACCTCATTGCCGCACCAGATGCACCAGATTCGTCACCCGAGGTGTCCAGCACCGAGCACATCGTGGCGGCGGTCACGCGGGCCATCGTGGAGCACCGCTTGCTGCCCGGTGCCAAGCTGGTCGAGCAAAAACTCGGGGACCGCTTTGGTGTGTCGCGTACTGTAGTGCGTCAGGCCCTGTACCGCCTGTCCGAGTTGAAACTGGTGCACCTGGAGCCCGCGCGCGGTGCATTCGTGGCGGCCCCCTCCATCAAAGAGGCGAGAGAGGTGTTCGCCGTGCGGCGCATGGTGGAGTCGCAAATGCTGCGCGAGTTGATCGCCCACATCAAGCCGGCTGACATCCGCAAGCTCAAGGCCCACCTCAAAGCCGAGCGAGACGCCGTAGCCCGCATCGACGTGCCCACGCGCACCAAATTGCTGTTCGACTTCCACGTACGGCTGGCCGAGGTCCTGGGCAACAAGGTGCTGATGGACCTGATGCAAGAGCTGGTCTCGCGCTGCTCGCTGATCACGCTCATGTACCAGTCTGCCGACAACGCACAGAACTCGAATGCCGAGCATGCGCAATTGCTCAAGGCCATCAAGGCCAGGGACACCGACCTGGCCCTGCAATTGCTCCATGACCATCTGGAATCGGTGGAGCGCCAGTTGATTGAAGCACCCCGCACATCCGCGCCCACCTGATCAATCCCCCAGCCATGACCCAAGCCGCGCCCCACCCCTACCCACGCGACCTCATCGGTTACGGTCGCACGCCCCCGCATGCGCAATGGCCCGACGGTGCGCGCATTGCCGTGCAGTTCGTGCTGAACTACGAAGAAGGCGGCGAGAACAGCGTGCTGCATGGCGATGCGGGCAGCGAGCAGTTTCTCAGCGAGATGGCCAACCCGGCGTCTTACCCGGATCGCCACCTGAGCATGGAGTCCATCTACGAATACGGCTCGCGCGCAGGTGTGTGGCGCATCCTGCGCGAGTTTGAAAAACGCGGCTGGCCGTTGACGGTGTTTGGCGTGAGCATGGCCTTGCAGCGCCACCCCGCGTTGACACAGGCCTTTGTCGAGCTGGGCCACGAGATCGCCTGCCACGGCTGGCGCTGGATCCACTACCAGGCCATGGACGAAGCCCTGGAGCTCGAGCACATGCGCATCGGCATGCAGATCATTGAGGAGCTGACAGGCCAACGTGCCCTGGGTTGGTACACCGGTCGCGACAGCCCCAACACGCGCCGACTGGTGGCCGACTACGGTGGCTTTGCCTACGACAGCGACTACTACGGCGACGACCTGCCCTTCTGGACCGAAGTGCAGCGCAGCGATGGCCAGACGGTGCCCCACCTGATCGTGCCCTACACGCTGGATGTCAACGACATGCGCTTCTCGCTGCCGCAGGGCTACGCGCAAGGCGAAGACTTCTTCACCTACCTGCGTGACACCTTTGACCTGCTTTATGCAGAGGGTGACCCGGCGGGCGACAACACGCCCAAGATGATGAGCGTGGGCATGCACTGCCGGCTGCTGGGGCGCCCTGGCCGCTTCAAGGCCTTCCAGCGCTTTCTCGACCACATCGCCCAGCATGACAAGGTGTGGGTGTGCCGCCGCATCGACATTGCGCGGCACTGGCAGCAGGTTCACCCCTTCCAACCTGGCACGCCTTCGGTGCAGGCGCCAGCTTGAGGAAACACAGCATGAGCCTGACGCTGGACCAACTCAACGCCGCCGACCAGCCCCGTTTCGTCGCCCTGCTGGACGGGGTGTACGAGCACTCGCCCTGGATCGCCGAAACCGCCTGGGGCTTGCGCCCCTTCACCACCATCGCCCATTTGAAGTTCGCGCTGGCGCAGGTGGTGCGGCAAGCCGGCGCCCCGCGCCAGAAGGCCCTGATCTGCGCCCACCCGGAGCTGGCCGGTAAAGCCGCCGTGGCAGGCCAGCTCACGGCCGAGTCCACGAACGAGCAAAACCGCGCCGGCCTCACCCATTGCACGCCCGAAGAGTTTGCCCGGCTGCAGCAACTCAATGCCGACTACAAGGCGCGCTTTGGCTGGCCCTTCATCCTGGCTGTGCGCGGCCCGCGTGGCCTGGGCCTGACACGCCAGCAGATCATCGACACCTTTGCGCGGCGGCTCGACAACCCGGCAGACTTCGAACTCGCCGAGTGCCTGCGCCACATCCACCGCATCGCCGAGATCCGCCTGCATGACAAATTCGGCACCGAGCCCGTGCTGGGCAATCTGGTGTGGGACTGGGCCGAGGCCCTGGCCACCCACAGCGAGCCGGCCTACGCCGAGCAAGGCCAGCTGACCGTGACCTACATGACGCCAGCCCACCAGGCCTGCGCGGCCCAACTGCAAGCCTGGATGCGCGAATGCGGCTTTGACGAGGTCTCGCTGGATGCCGTGGGCAATGTGGTCGGCATCTACCATGGCAGTGATCCCAGTGCACCGCGCCTGCTGACCGGCTCGCACTACGACACCGTGCGCAACGGCGGCAAGTACGACGGCCGGCTGGGCATCTTCGTGCCCATGGCCTGTGTGCGCGAGCTGCATGCGCAAGGCCGCCGCCTGCAGCACGGCATCGAGCTCATTGGCTTTGCAGAAGAAGAAGGCCAGCGCTTCAAGGCCACCTTTCTGGGCTCGGGCGCGCTGGTGGGCGGTTTTGACCCGAGCTGGCTGGACCAGACCGATGCAGACGGCATCAACCTGCGCCAGGCCATGCAATCGGCGGGCCTCTCGGCCAGCCTGGACGACATCGACCAGCTGCAACGCGATCCCGCCCGCTATCTGGGTTTTGTCGAAGTGCACATTGAACAAGGCCCCTGGCTGGACGAGATCGACCAGCCCCTGGGCGTGGTCACCGCCATCAACGGCAGCGCACGTTTTGCCGGCGAGGTGGTCGGCCAGGCCAGCCACGCCGGCACCACGCCCATGGGCCGCCGCAAGGATGCTGCCGCGGCGGTGGCCGAGTTGCTGCTGTATGTCGAGCAACGCGCGGCGCAAGATGCTGCCCTGCCCCAAGGCCCTTCGGTGGGGACGGTCGGTGTGCTGCAGGTGCCGGCCGGCTCGGTCAACGTCGTACCCGGCCGCTGCCAGTTCACGCTGGACCTGCGGGCCCCCGACAACGCCCAGCGCGACGCCATGGTGGCCGACGTGCAAAAACAGCTCGCTGACATCTGCCAGCGTCGTGGCCTGCGCTTCCAGCTGGAGCGCACCATGCAAGCCAGCGCAGCACCTTCCGACCCAGGCTGGCAAGCCCGATGGGAAGCCGCCGTGGCCAAAGTGGGGCTGCCCGTGTTCAGGCTCCCCAGTGGCGCGGGGCATGACGCCATGAAGCTGCATGAGCGCATGCCTCAGGCCATGTTGTTCGTGCGCGGCGGCAATGCCGGCATCAGCCACAACCCGCTGGAAACCATCACCAATGACGACGCGCAGCTTTGCGTGGACGCCTTCATGCACCTGCTGGAGCAGCTATGAGCGCACGAGCCGAGCACTACACCCGACTGGATCAATGGATCGATGCCCACTTCGAGGAAGAGGTGCGCTTCCTGCAGGCCCTGGTACAGGTCCCCACCGATACCCCGCCCGGCAACAACGCACCGCATGCCGAACGCACGGCCGCCCTGCTCAATGAGTTCGGCTGGCAGGCCGAAGCCTATGGCGTGCCAGAACACGAAGTCCAAGCCTATGGCCTGCAAAGCCTGACCAACCTCATCGTGCGCCGCCGATTTGGGGACGGTGGCCGGGTGATCGCACTCAATGCGCATGGCGACGTCGTGCCACCAGGCGAAGGCTGGACGCATGCCCCTTATGGTGGCGAGGTGGCCGACGGCAAGCTCTATGGCCGGGCCGCTGCCGTCAGCAAAAGCGACTTCGCCACCTACAGCTTCGCGCTGCGTGCGCTGGAAGCCGTCGCGGCCCAACTGCCGCCCACCACCGTGAACGGCACGGTCGAGCTGCACTTCACTTATGACGAAGAGTTCGGCGGCGAACTGGGCCCCGGCTGGCTGCTCAAGCAGAAGCTGACCAAGCCCGATCTGTTGATTGCCGCCGGCTTCAGCTACGAGGTGGTCACGGCTCATAACGGCTGCCTGCAGATGGAGGTGACCGTACATGGCCAGATGGCCCATGCAGCCATTCCCCACACCGGGATTGACGCGCTGCAGGGCGCCGTCACCATCCTCAATGCCCTGTATGCCCAGAACAAGGTCTACCAGGGCATCACCTCGGGCGTGCCGGGCATCCAGCACCCCTACCTGAATGTGGGCCGCATCGAGGGCGGCACGAACACCAATGTCGTGCCCGGCAAGGTCACGCTCAAACTGGACCGCCGCATGATCCCGGAAGAAGACCCGGTGGTGGTCGAGGCCGACATCCGCCGCGTCATCAACGAGGCTGCGGCCACCTTCCCCGGCATCCGTGTCGACATCAAGCGCCTGCTGCTGGCCCACTCGCTGCGCCCCCTGCCTGGCACGGAGCCCCTGGTCCAGGCCTTGCAAAAACACGGCGAAGCCATCTTTGGTGAGCCCATCCCAACCAGCGGCACGCCGCTTTACACCGACGTGCGCCTGTACTGCGCGCAAGGCATCCCGGCCGTCATTTATGGCGCCGGGCCCCGCACGGTGTTCGAGTCCAACGCCAAGCGTGCCGACGAGCACCTGGTGCTGCAAGACCTGCACCGCGCCACCAAGGTGGTGGCCCGCACCTTGCTGGACTTGCTGAGCTGATTCCCCCCCATGGCGCACGCGCTGGCGGCGTTTGAGACAATAGCGGCATGCCCGCCTCCAAGTCGTCCCCGCCCCAGCTCCCGCCCACCGCGCCAACGGCCCCTGAGCCTGCCACTCAGCAGGCCGCGCTGCAGCACACCTCGTTCTACCGCTTTGTACCCTTGAGTGACCCGGACCAGGTGGCCGACATCCTGCGCGAACTGGTCCAGCCTTTGAAAGGCAGTGTGCTGGTAGCGCACGAGGGCATCAGCGGTGCGCTGGCGGGCAGTACCGAGCAACTCGACACCTTCGAGCGCGCCGTGCATGAAGACCCCCGCCTGCAAGGCGCCTTCGCGGACATGCCCTTCAAACGCAGTGCCTGCCGCACCCCGCCGTTCTGGAAGGTGCGCGTGCACCGCAAGGAAGAGATCGTGGCCCTGGGCCTGGACGGCGTCACCGGCGTCGTACCTGACCGCAACGAAGGCCAGCACCTGAGCCCCCAGCAATGGCGCGAGCTGATTGCGCAAGAAGACGTCGTCCTCATCGACAACCGCAACAGCTTCGAATACCGCCTGGGCCGCTTCAAGAACGCCATCGACCCCAGCGTGGGCAACTTCCGCGACTTCCCTGGCTATGTGCAAGCCCATGCCGACGAGTGGAAGGCGCAGGGCAAGCGTGTGGCCATGTACTGCACCGGTGGCGTGCGCTGCGAAAAAACCAGCGCCTGGATGCAGCAGTTCGGCCTGGACGTCTACCAGCTCGACGGCGGCATCATGAACTACTTCCAGGCCATGCCCGACGCCGACAAGGACTGGCAAGGCGAGTGCTTTGTGTTCGACAACCGCGTGGCGGTCGACACCCACCTGCAGGAAACCGACACCACGTCCGACGACGTCTACCGCACCGACGTGCCCGACGAGTTGTGGCGCCTGGAGCGGGCGCACCGCCTGTCGGCCTTCACCCCCAAAGTGCCCAGCGCGCGCCCTGATGCGCCGCCCGCCGAGGATGACAAGCCGGACTGAGCCAGCAGCCATGCTGCCGACGATCGATGGTGTCAGCCCCAGCTGCGTCGCCCTGCCCCACGGCCCCTGGATGACCATGCTGGACTTCCTGGCTGAGCGCATCCCTGCGGTGCCCCGCGAGGACTGGGCCCGGCGCATGAGCCAGGGCGAGGTGGTCGATGCACAAGGCCAGCCCATCGCCCCGCAAGCGCCGTTTCGCGCGCACACCAAGCTGTACTACTGGCGCAGCCTGCCTTTCGAGCATAAGGTGCCGTTCGATGAGGCCGTGGTCTTCCAGGACGATTACCTGGTGGTGGCGTACAAACCGCACTTCCTGCCCGTTACGCCCAAGGGCCGCTACCTGCAGGAGACGCTGCTGGTGCGCCTCAAGCGCAAGCTGGGCATCGACACCCTGGTGCCGATGCACCGCATTGACCGCGAAACGGCGGGCCTGGTGGCCTTCACCATCCAGCCGCACACGCGCAATGCCTACCAGAGCCTGTTCCGGGACAAGGCCATCACCAAGACCTACGAGGCCATTGCGCCATTGAACCCTGCGGTGAGCTTGCCCTTGCGCTACCAATCCAGGCTGGAAGAGAGCGAACGTTTCATGGCCATGCACGAGGTCGAAGGCCCCGCCAACGCCGACACGCACATCGAGCTGATCGAGTCCGCATCGGGCTTCGGGCGCTTCAGATTGAGCCCCATCACCGGCCAGAAGCACCAGTTGCGCGCCCACATGTCGGCCTTGGGCATGCCCATCCTGGGCGACCAAATCTACCCTGAACTGCTACCGGCCTTGCCGCCGGAGGTCGCGCCGGATTTCTCGCAGCCCTTGCAACTGCTGGCTCAAGCGCTGTCCTTTGTTGACCCGGTCACGGGTTCGACACGGCAATTCCACTGTGGCCGCAGCCTGGATCTGCAGGCGGCCATCAAGGCATCAGCACCGCAGCCCCGCTGAAGCGGCCAGCCCGCAGGTCATCCAGGGCCTCGTTGGCCTGCTCCATGGGGTAGACGTGCGTGCTGACCTGCAAGGGGCAACGCGCCGCCAGCGCCATGAAGCCCTCGCCATCGGCGCGCGTGAGGTTGGCCACGGACACGA
Organism: Aquabacterium sp.; assembly: GCF_016195855.1. GTDB lineage: Bacteria > Pseudomonadota > Gammaproteobacteria > Burkholderiales > Burkholderiaceae_C > Aquabacterium. The sequence goes on along the minus strand of NZ_JACPYU010000016.1, from coordinate 10,457 downwards.
TGCGCCGCTCGCGCCACAACCAGGCATAGGGAAAGGACGGGATGTCGCTCATGTGGATGCCCGCGCAGACCACGATGCCGGCGGGCCGGATGGCTTGCAGCGCCAGTGGCACCAGCGCCCCCACCGGCGCAAAGATCAGCGCTGCATCCAGGGCCACGGGCGGTGCCTGCTCGGAGGCCCCCGCCCACACAGCACCCAGCTGCAGGGCCAGCGCCTGCGCGACCGCATCGCCCTCGCGCGTGAAGGCATACACCTCGCAGCCTTCAAACCTGGCCATCTGCGCCACTAGGTGGGCGGCGGCGCCAAAGCCATAAAGCCCCAGGCGGGGCTGCGTGCCACGCAAAGCCTCCCCCGCCATGCGCAAGGCCCTGTAGCCGATCAGGCCCGCGCACAACAAGGGCGCCGCCTCCGCATCGGTATACAAGGCAGGAATGGGGAACACATAGCGCGCGTCGGCCACCAGATGGGTCGCGTAGCCGCCATGAATCTGGTAGCCCGTGAAGCGCGCCTGCTCGCACAGGTTCTCGTGGCCGCTGGTGCACATGTCGCAACGGCCGCAGGTCCAGCCCAGCCAGGGCACGCCCACGCGGGCCCCCAACTGCAAGCCACTCTCGCTGCTCAAACCAGCCCCCAGGGCCACCACCGTGCCGACCACCTCGTGCCCCGGCACGACAGCCTGGCCGGGGAAGGGCAAGTCCCCATCGACGATGTGCAGGTCGGTGCGGCACACGCCACAGGCGTGCACCTTGATCGTCACCTGGCCCGCATCGGGGACCGGTACGGCATCGCGCAACACCTTTTGCAGCGGGCGGCCCGGGCCATCCATCTGCATGGCATACAGGGTCTCGACAGCGCTCATGAAGGCCTCCTTCACACCGCCATGATGCGCCCATTTGCAGGCGCCTTCAGCCCGGCATCAGAGCTTGGCCATGATCTCGCCCATGCGGATGGGCTTGGTTGCCCCCCAGGTCGGGTTGAAGCTCAAAGGCCCCTTGGGGAAGAGCATGACCACGGTCGAGCCCAGCAGGAAGCGCCCCATTTCATCCCCCTGCTTGAAGCGGATGTCCTGATCGTCATAGCGCCACTCGCGCACCTGGCCGCCGCGCGGCGGGTTGACCACGCCATGCCACACGGTGGCCATGCTGCCCACGATGGTGGCGCCCACCAGGGTCAGCACAAAGGGGCCACGTGCTGACTCAAACACGCACACCACGCGCTCGTTGCGCGCAAACAGGCCGGGCACGCCGCGCGCCGTGGCCGGGTTGACCGAGAACAGGTCACCGGGCACGTAGATCATGCGCGTGAGCTTGCCCTCGCAAGGCATGTGGATGCGGTGGTAGTCCTTGGGGCTCAGGTACAGGGTGGCGAAGTGGCCATCTTCAAAGCGGGCCGCCAGTTGTGCATCACCGCCCACCAGGGTGGTGGTCGAATAATCGTGGCCCTTGGCCTGGAAGATCTGGTCCTTGCGAATGGGGCCGAACTGGCTGATGGCCCCGTCCACCGGGCTGATCAGGTCCGCATTGGCCAGCGGGCGGGCGCCGGGCTTCAAGGGGCGCGAGAAGAACTCGTTGAAGGTCGGGTAGCTGGCGATGTCGGGGTTGGCCGCTTCGCTCATGTTCACGCCATAGCGCCCCACGAACCACTGGATGAAGCGGGTGGTGGCCGCACCGCCACGCAGCGAGGCCAGCGAGCCCGCCAGTTGGGTCAGGGCTTTCTTGGGCAGGACATACTGCAATGACACGAAGAGACGATCCGACACAAGGGCCCCCGGGGATTTGAACGAAGCCGCGCATTTTATCGTTGTGGCTGGCGGGCCTCAGTCAAGCTCACCGGACCTCACGCAAACCCACAATCCGGACACAATCGAGGCGAGCCAGACCAAGCTCAGGTACAAAGCGGGGCTGGATAGCCGTCATTGAATGGAGCCCCCGCCCATGATTCCCGCTTCTTTTGCCCAACCGCTCTCCCCGCTCTCCCGTCTGGCCACCCTGACGATCTGCGCCGCGGCCGCCCTGTGCGCGCACCAGGCGGCGCAAGCGGCTGACAAATTCACCTACATCACCAACTGGTATGCCGAGGCCGAACATGGCGGCTTCTACCAGGCCCAGGCCACCGGCCTGTATGCCAAGGCCGGGCTGGACGTCACGCTCAAGATGGGCGGCCCCCAGGTCAACCTGATGCAATTGATGATGGCCGGCCAGGCCGACTGCGTCATGGGCTACGACGTGCAGACCATCCAAGTGTGGGAAAAAGGCATCCAGGCCGTCACCGTGGCCGCCGCCTTCCAGAAAGACCCGGTCGTGATCGTGGCCCACCCCGATGTCAAGCAATTCGAGCAACTCAAGCGCAAGACCCTGCTGGTCGGCAGCGCTGGTCAGGTCACCTACTGGCCCTGGTTGAAGACCAAATACGGCTTCACCGATGCACAGATGAAGCCCTACAACTTCAGCATCCAGCCCTTCCTGGCCGACCCCAACATCGCGCAGCAAGGCTACCTGGCCTCCGAGCCTTTCTCCATCGAGAAGGAAAGCAAGGTCAAGCCCACGGTGTTCATGCTGTCCGACCAGGGTTGGCCCCCTTATGCGATGACGGTGGTGTGCTCGGTCAAGACCATCCAGGAACGCCCCAAGCAGGTGGCTGCCTTCGTCAAGGCCTCGATGGAGGGCTGGAAGAGCTACCTCAAAGGTGACCCCACGCCGGGCAACACCCTGATCAAGAAAGACAACCCCAACATGACCGACGACCTGCTGGCCTACGGCATTGGCAAGATCAAGGAACAAGGCGCGGTCATGGGCGGTGACGCGGCCAAGTACGGCATCGGCGTCATCACCGATGAACGCATGAAGCAGACCTACGACCTGCTGGTGCAACACAAGCTGCTGGACCCCACCAAGGTCGACATCAGGAAGACCTACACGACCCAGTTCGTCAAGGACATGAGGGTCATGCCCTGATGGGTGACAAGGCTGCTTCCGCTGTCTCGATGCACGAGGTCGAGCAGGTCTACCCCAATGGCACGCGGGCGCTGATGCCCGTGTCACTGGACATCCGGCCGGGTGAGTTCGTCTCCCTGCTGGGCCCATCCGGCTGCGGCAAGAGCACGCTGCTGAAGATGATCGCAGGGCTGCTGCAACCCACCGCGGGCCGCATCCAGTTGTCGGGCCAGCAGCTGTCTTTCGTCTTCCAGGAAGCCACGCTCATGCCCTGGGCCGACGTGCATGCCAATGTGCGCCTGCCGCTGGACCTGGCCGGCGTGCCACGCCCGCAAGCCGATGGCCGCGTGGACGAAGCCTTGCAACTCGTGGGCCTGAGCGCATTTGCCAAGCAAAGGCCGCGCGAGTTGTCCGGCGGCATGCAGATGCGCGTGTCGATCGCGCGGGGCCTGGTCACCCGCCCACGGCTGCTGCTGATGGACGAGCCCTTTGGCGCACTGGACGAAATCACGCGCAACCGGCTGGATGCGGACTTGCTGGCCTTGTGGCGACAACAAGGCCTCACGGTGGTGTTCGTCACGCACAGCATCACCGAGGCGGTGTTCCTGTCATCCCGTGTGATCGTGATGGGCGCCAGGCCCGGCCGCGTGGTTGAAGACTACGCCCTTGACAACCCCTGGCCGCGTGATGACGACCATCGCACCAGCCCCGCCTTCAATGCGCACGTGCGCCACCTGCAGCATCGCCTGAGCCAGGCCTCGGCCCTGACAGGGGATGCACCATGAGCACACTCGCCCACAAGCTCAAACAAGCGGCCTTGCCCCTCTTCATGGCCTTCGTACTGCTGGGCATCTGGCAGGCCTGGACGACGCTGCAGGCCATCCCCGAATACCTGGTGCCCTCTCCCTGGGTGATCGCCAAGACCCTGGTCCAGAACTGGGCCGTGCTCAGCAGTGCCTTGCTTGTCACCATCAAGATCACGGTGCTGGCGTTCATCAGCGCCATCGTGCTGGGTGTGCTCGTGGCCTTTGCCATGGTGCAAAGCCGCTGGATCGAGGCCGTTTTTCTGCCTTATGCGGTGCTGCTGCAGGTCACGCCCATCGTGGCCATTGCCCCGCTGATCATCATCTGGGTGAAAGACCCGACAGCCTCGCTGGTGGTGTGCGCCACGCTCGTGGCCCTGTTCCCCATCATCTCCAACACCACCATCGGGCTGCGCAGCGTCAACCCAGGGCTGGCGGCCTACTTCCAGCTGCAAAAGGCCAGCCGCTGGCAAACGCTGCTGCGCCTGCGCATCCCGTCTGCGCTGCCCTACTTCTTTGCGGGCCTGCGCATCTCGGGCGGCCTGTCGCTGATTGGCGCCGTGGTCGCGGAGTTCGTGGCTGGCACGGGGGGCACCGGCACCGGCCTGGCCTACCAGATCCTGCAGTCGGGCTACCAGCTCGACATTCCCCGCATGTTCGCAGCGCTGGTGCTGATCTCCCTGACCGGCGTGGCGGTGTTCGTCTCGCTGGCAGCCTTGTCGCGCTGGGTGCTGGGCGGCTGGCATGAAAGCGAGATGGGCTGAGCGAGATGGCTTGAGCCTGCCTCAGCTCGCCTCATAACCACACAGATTAGTCGGGTTAAAAGTGGTCGCCAAAGTTTTAAGACGACTGGTCATATTATTTGACCCATGGCCCGCACCGCAGACAAAACCGACATCCCCAACCGCCTGACTGAAGCGGGTTACACCCTCTTCAACCAGCTGGGTTACAACGCCACGGGCATCCAGCAGATCACCGACAAGGCCGGCGTGCCGAAGGGTTCGTTCTACAACCACTTCGACAGCAAGGAAGCCTTCGCCGCGCAGATCATCCGCAACTACGGCGCCTGGGTGGACCGGGCCTGGGACACCGCCATGCGCGACGCCCCACCCGAACCCACGGCGGCCATGCGCCACCTGTTTGGCAGCTTCATCCAGCACCATGAGCAAAGCGGCCTGCAAGGCTGCCTGGTGGGCAACTTCGCCGCCGAGATGGCCGAGTCCAGCACCAGCTGCCGCACTGTGCTGTGCAGCGTGATGGTGGGCTGGCGGGAGCGCCTCGCTGCGCTGATCGAACAAGCGCAACAACAAGGCCTGGTCCGCACCGACCTGCCACCCGCCACGCTCTCCGGCTTCTTCTGGGATGCCTGGGAAGGCGCGGTGCTGCGCATGAAGGTCGAACACAGCACACAGCCTTTGAAAGACGTCGTCGATCTGATGCTCGACAAGTTCTTCAAACCCTGACACCCCGAACATCCATTCATCGCCGATTACCGGCATCCCCCGACCCACCACTGGAGCCTTTTCAATGGGAACCCAAGACGCACTCTTCCAGCCCTTCAAACTGGGCGACATCACGCTGGCCAACCGCATGGTGATGGCCCCGCTGACACGCAGCCGCGCCGAAAAGGGCAACGTGCCTGGCCCGCTGACGGTCGAGTACTACGCCCAGCGCGCCAGCCTCGGCCTGATCATTGCCGAAGCCACCCAGGTGTCGGCCACAGCCCAGGGCTACCCCTCCACGCCCGGCCTGCACACGCCTGAGCAAGTGGCCGGCTGGCGCAAGGTGACCGACGCCGTGCACGCCAAGGGCGGCAAGATCTTCGTGCAGCTGTGGCACACCGGCCGCATGTCGCACACGGCTTACCAACCGGGTGAACAAGCGCCCGTGGGTCCCTCGGCCATCGCTGCCAAGGCCAAGACCTTTGTGCCCGGCCAGGGCATGGTCGACACCTCGGTGCCCCGCGCACTGGAGACGGCCGAGATCCCCGGCATCGTCAAGGACTTCGCCACTGCAGCGCGCAACGCCATCGACGCTGGTTTTGACGGCGTGGAAATCCACGGTGCCCACGGCTACCTGCTGGACGCCTTCCTGCGCGACGGCTCGAACAAGCGCACCGACATCTACGGTGGCAGCATCGAGAACCGTGCCCGCTTCCTGCTGGAAGTGATGGCCGCCGTGACCGCCGAGATCGGCGCGGGCAAGGTTGGCATCCGTCTGTCCCCGGTCTCGCCCGTCAATGACTCCAGCGAGAGCAACCCGCAGCCGCTGTTCGAGTACGTGGTGCGTGAGCTGGAGAAACTGCACCCCGTGTTCATTCACGTGGTCGAAGGCCACACTGGCGGCCCGCGTGACAACGCCCCGTTCGACTACGAAGCCCTGCACAAGCTCTACAGCGGCGTGTGGATGGTCAACAACGGTTACAGCAAGGAGATGGCACAGGAAGCCATCGCCAGCGGCAAGGGCGACCTTGTCTCTTTCGGCCGCCTGACGATCAGCAACCCTGACCTGCCTCGCCGCCTGCAAGAGAACGCCGCCCTCAACGAGTTGTTCACCGACACCGGCCTGTACGGCGGCACCGGCGCACACGGCTACACCGACTACCCCGCCCTGGCCGCCTGACGCGGCTGTGCCGCAAGCGCCAGCGTGCGCTTGAAAACGGTCATCGTTAAAACTGGCCCGGTCCATTTCTGTAATTGACAAGGATTGTTGTCAACACCAGAATGGCCGGGCCTTTTTCATGGGCACAGCCGTTCACAACAATCCTCTTTGGAGACACCAGACATGACCATTGCCAATACCGCCGTGTTGATCGCCGCCGTGATGCCCGTCCTCACCATGGGCGTGGCCAAAGCCGCCTCGGCCGGCAAGAAGCGCAGCCAGGGTGGCTACGACAACAACGACCCACGCGGCTGGGCTGCCAAGCAGGAAGGCTGGAAGGCCCGCGCTGCTGCGGCGCAGAACAATGGCTTTGAAGCCCTGCCCTTGTTCGTGTTCGGCGTGCTGGCCGCCCAGGCTGCCGGCCTGGATCAGGCTCGCACCGACCACCTGGCCCTGGCCTTCATCGGCCTGCGCGTGGTCTACACGGCGCTGTACTTCGCCAACATCGCCCCGATGCGATCGCTGGTGTGGGGCGGCGCCCTGGCTGCCAACATCGCGATGTTCGCGCCCACGTTGAGCGGCTTGTTCTAAGCCACGCTGGCCACCGCATTGGCTGACCGAGCTGCCGCCGATGAGTCGCTCGCGGCCGTGCGGCTCAGGCAGCCCATCTCGATCAGACTGGTCCGCACCGCCTCATCCAGGGGCGTGTGCGGCTCCTGCCAGATCAGGCTCAGCAGCTTGCGGTTGTCCAGCCGCAGCGGCACCTGCCACAGGTAGCGCATCTCGCGGATCTCCCTGAACAGTGGCACCAGCGGCGACAAGGCTGTCAGCACCCACCAGGGCAAGCGCTTGATCGGCAGCCGGGGGTTGCCGGATGCGCGCCGTACAGCCTGAGCCAGCTCGCCACCTTGCGGCAGCCAGTGGCCTTCAAAGTGCAGCACCTCGCATGTGGCCAGGCGCTGCGGCTCACGCAGATCCAAGGCCAGCAACAGGGCCACGGCCTCGGCCACATCAGGCAAGTAAGCCCAGTTGTGCCCCACATCCGGCACGCCGGGGTACACCACCTCGCGCAAAGGCTTGCCCGGCTTGACCATCAGGTTGCCGAACCACGATGCAGGCGAGTGGCCACCAAAAAAATCCCCTGCCCTGATCACGAGTGAGCGCACGGGCTGCGTCTTGCTCGCACCCGCCTCACGCAGCATTTGCTCCATCTCGACGCGCACCGCGCCTTTGCGGGTCAGCGGGTGCTGTGGCGAGCGCTCGTTGAGCAGCTCGCCAGCGTCCGGGCCGAAGTTGTAGACATTGCCTGGCAACACCAGGCGGGCACCCACTTCACGCGCCGCCGCCACGCTGTTGGCCAGCATGGGCAGGGCCAGCTCACGCCAGCGTTGGTAGCGCGGCGGGTTGGCCGCATGCACGATCACCTGCGCGCCTTGTGCGGCCTGCCGCACATCGGCGGCCACGCTCGCGTCGCCCAGGTGCCACTGCACGGCTTCCAGGCCACGCCAGCTGGCGGTGCCCGAGCGCACCTGCTCGGCCATGTCGGCATGCCGGGTCAAGGCGTGAACTGCCCAGCCCTGCGCCAACAAGGTGCGCGCCATCTGGGCGCCAAAGCCGCCCGTGGCCCCCACGATCAAGGCGCGGGAGGGTGTTGAATGTACTGGTTTGGTCGAGCTCATGACGGCTCCATGAATGTAGACAGGCCCATGCTAGAGACTGGCACCCCATTCATCAATTGCCTAGCAATGCATACCAGCTATACATTCATGCATGGCCAAATCCCATATTGACTGGAACCTCTACCGCGCCTTCCTCGCCGTGATGCGCGAAGGCAGCCTGTCTGCCGCCGCGCGCGCGCTGGGCACAACGCAGCCCAGCATGGGGCGCCATGTGGCCGCGCTGGAGGCCGCACTGGGCATCCCGCTGTTCACGCGCGGGCCAGACGGGCTCAAACCCACCGCCGCCGCGCTGGCGATACAGGCCTCTGCACAGGCCATGGACGCAGCCGCCCAACACGCGCAGCGCATGGCCTCGGGCGCCGAGCAAGACGAGCGCGGCACCGTGCGCATCACCGCCAGCCACATGATGGGCGGTGAAGTCCTGCCCGAGCTCTTGAGCCGCTTTCAGGCCCAGCACCCCCTGGTCACCATCGAGCTCGTGCTCAACGACAAGATGGACGACCTGCTCAAGCGCGAAGCCGACATCGCCGTGCGCATGGCGCGACCGACGCAAAAAGCCCTGATCGCCAAACGGCTGGGCCGTGTCGACATCGGCCTGTATGCGCACCAACGTTATGTTCATACCAGGGGCATGCCCCGCACCCTGGCGGACATGGCCCGGCACGCCCTGATCGGCCCGGACAAAGGCACCGTGGCCACCCGGCTGGCGCAGCAGCAAGGCGTGGCGCTGTCACGCGAGATGTTCACCTTCCGTTGTGACAACGATCTGGCCCTGCTGGCCGCCTTGCGCGCCGGCCTGGGCATTGGCGGCAGCCAGATCGGCATTGCCGGGCGCGACCCTGAGCTGCTGCCGGTCCTGCCCGATCAGCTGACCTTCAGCCTGGACATGTGGCTGGCCACCCACGGGGACCTGCGCCACAACAAGCCGGTGATGACGCTGTTTCGCTACCTGACGCAGGCGCTCAGTGCCTACGCGCTGTCCAGCCAGCGAACTGGGCGGGAAGCGGCGGCATGATTGCGGTGCAAACCCGTTCGCAACAGGTATAAGCTCAAGCCACATCGCATCAGGAGTCTGCATTGAGCCACCGTCCTCTCACCCTTGAAGAAGCCCGCGTGCTGGCCGTGCTGGTGGAGAAACAGCACACCGTGCCGGACAGCTACCCCTTGTCACTCAACGCCCTGACCCTGGGCTGCAACCAGAAGACGGCACGTGAGCCCGTCATGCAGCTCAGCGAGGCGGATGCCCTGCAGGCCATCAATGGCCTCAAGGAGCTCAGTCTGGTCAATGAGGTCAGTGGCAACCGTGTGGTGCGCTTTGACCACAATGCCGCGCGAGGCCTGGGTGTGCCCAGCCAGTCCGTGGCGCTGCTGACCATGCTGGTGCTGCGTGGCCCGCAGACGTCCGCCGAGCTGCGCCTGCACACCGAGCGCCTGCACCGCTTTGCCGATGTCTCGTCGGTCGAAGGTTTTCTGGAAGAGCTGGCTGAAAAGCAACCGGCGCGGGTGATCAAGCTGCCACGCGCCCCCGGCGAGCGCGAAAGCCGCTGGGCGCACTTGCTGTGCGGTGAGGTGCAGATCCCTGCGGTGACGGCATCGGCCTCTTACGGTGCTGCGCCTGCTGTGCGTGATGAGGAACTGGCGGCGTTGAAGGCCGAGCAGGCGCGTATGGCCAGTGAGTTGAATGCCTTGCGTGCATTGGTGCAGCGCATGGCGGTTGAGTTGGGGATTGATCCGCAGGTGTGAGCTGAGTCCTCAGCTTGCATAAGTTGCGTTGATGCGCGCTTTGTCGGGGCAGCGCGGGGCGCGGCCGAGGTGGCATGCGTCCGGGCTTCAATGTTGGCGGTCCCGCTGAAGCGGGACTGCTCTCCAGTGCTCGCTCAACTCAGGTGGCTGCGCAACTCGGCCTGCGGCCTCAAACATGCTCGCCATCCCCTTGCCCTTGGCAAGGGGCAAACCTGAATCTCGCTGCGCGCCTCCGACGCCAACAAGGCGCCCTGCCGCACACCACCTCAGCCTTTGTCGCCCCGCTTGAGTATCGCCACGGTTGCTGGCGCGGTGGCAATGGCAATGGCAATGGCAATGGCAATGGCAATGGCGTTGTAGCCCTGAAGCCTGAACTGCGCCCTCCACCAGGACGTGGGCCTATGCATGCCACGAGCGAGGCGGAAAAGGTCTGAGCCGGTATCTGGCCGGGCGCCTTGTTGACGCCGAGACGCGCAGTGGCGAGGTGGGCACGCGTAGCGTGCTTCGTCTATCTGACTGGCCCGATTTGTTTGAACGAAGCGGCGCAGCCGCGCAGTGAGGTTCTATGTTTTGACGCAAGCGTTTTGTACGCCCATCTGGCTTGCATCAAAGGTTTTTCCACTGCGCCAGATTGCCCATGCGACTCTCAGAAGCTTGCGAGCCAGAATGACGAGGGCCTGCGTTGAGGCAAATCCTCT
>NZ_JACPYU010000013.1 GCF_016195855.1 Aquabacterium sp. | reverse complement strand
TCTCCGGCCAGGTCAAGGCGACCGACCCCGATGGTGATGCGCTGACCTACGCCAAGGGCGCTGACCCAGCGCATGGCACGGTGGTCGTCAATGACGATGGCACCTGGACCTATACGCCCGCCAAGGACTACAACGGCAGCGACACCTTCACGGTGACGGTGTCTGACGGCCACGGCGGCACGACCACGGCCACCATCGACATCGGCGTCAACCCGGTCAATGATCCGCCCAAGATCGACGACCCCGACAGCGGCAACTTCGATCCGGTCACCGGCCACTACAGCCTGACCACGGATGAGGACAAGCCTGTCTCTGGGCAGGTCAAGGCGACCGATGCCGATGGCGACACCCTGACCTACGCCAAGGGCTCCGACCCAACGCACGGCACTGTGACCGTCAACGAAAACGGCATCTGGACTTACACACCCGCCAAGGACTACAACGGCGCCGACAGCTTCACCGTGACGGTTTCTGATGGCCATGGCGGTACGACCACCGCCACCATCGACATCGGTATCAACCCGGTCAACGACGCGCCCATCATCGGCAACCAAAGCGGCCCGGCCGCCTTGTCAGAAGAAGGTCTGGCTGGCGGCAACCCCGACAACCAGGGCTCGCCCGACACCGTCAACACCAAGGAAGCCAGTGGCCAGTTCACCGTCAGCGATACCGATGGCGACAAGGTCAGCCTCACCCTCTCCGGCCCCAGTGGCCTGACATCGGGCGGCGTGGTCATCACATGGTCGGGCAGCGGCACCGCCACCGACCCGCTGATCGGCAAGGCGGGCAGCACGCCCATCCTCACCGCCACCATCGACGACCAGGGCCACTACAAGGTCACCCTGCAAGGCCCGCTGGACCACCCCAACACCAGCACCGAAGATGCGCTCGGCGTCAACCTGCAGGTGCAGGCCAGCGATGGCCACACCACCAGCACCGCCGCCCTCAATGTGCTGATCGAAGACGACAGCCCGCTGTCTGGCGCGCAGGTCATGCAGGTCGACAGCAGCACCGGCACGCAGAACACCAACCTGATGCTGATCGTCGACACCTCGGGCAGCATGAAGGACACGCTGGCCGACAAGACCGTCAACGGCATCAAGGCCGCCATCAAGTCGCTGATCGACCGCTACGACGACCTGGGCGATGTCAAGGTCCAGATCGTGACCTTCAGCGACGCCGGCCAGGGCCGCGCCGCCTGGATGACGGTCGCTCAGGCCAAGACCTTCGTCGACGCACTGAGCGCCAACGGCGGCACCAACTACGACGCAGCGCTGGCCGCGGCCAAAGCCTCATTTGCCGCAACCGGCAAGATCAGCGATGGCGTCAACGTGTCCTACTTCATCACCGATGGCAACCCCAACACCGGCAAAGGCATCGACACCGGCAAGGACGAAACCAATTGGGAGACCTTCCTCAGGGATAACCACATTGACTCCTACGCCATTGGCACGGGCACCCTGACAGCGCAGTACATCGCCAACATCGAGCCCATCGCCTACAACGGCATCACCGGCACAGAGCAAGGCGCCACCACGCTCAAGACCAATGCCGAGCTCAGCAAGTACCTGCTTGACACCGTGCCCACGCTCAAGGCCGGCAGCCTGGCCGGGCTGGCCGGTGCGGATGGCCTGCAAAAGATCGAGGCTTTCTCATCAAGCAAGCAAGTGAGCTCCGTGCTGGACCCCAGCACCAAGATCCTCACGATCACGCTGCAGTCTGGCGCCGAGATCAAGCTCAACACCGTCACCGGCGACTTCACCATGAAGCAAGGCCACGACGGAACCGACGAGACCTTCAGCTACACCATCGTCGACAAGGACGGCGACCACGCCAGCGGCACCATCACCTTGACCACCGCGGCCACAGCTGCGGCCAACCACGCCCCGGTGGTGAGCGCTGGCAACGATGGCCACAACATCCTGGGCCTGGTCGATCTGGCCGTGAACCCCTTGCTGGACCTCAGCAAGACTCAGCATGTGGCCGTGGCCGATGTGGACAACAACCTCATCCGCGTGGACGTGAGCGTGGGCCAGTTCCTGTCGCTGGGCACGCTGTTGGGCGACCACAGCAAGCTCAGCCTGGCGCTGGACCCGGCCCTCACCCAAGGCCTGCACATCAGCGGCAACGACTCGCGCCATCTGGTCATCGAGTCCGACACCCCGGGCCACACCATCGACGTGGCGCAGGTCAACCACCTGCTGTCCACCTTGAGCTATGACCCCGCGCATGTGCTGGGCCTGTCGGTCGATCTGTTCCCGCAGCTGACCATCAAGGCCACGGACGCAGCCGGCGCCACCGACAGCAAGACGATCTCCAGCAGCATCGTCGCGATCGACGTGAATGCGCCCACACTGACCGAGCACACGGTATCGGGCAGCGGCGAGCACCATGGCACCTGCGACACCGACGTGTTCGCCTGGACCCTGGCCGACCGACCGACCTCGGGCGAGCACAACCACATCGACACCATCACCGACTTCAACTGCGCGGCCCGCACGGCCGGTGGTGACGTGCTCGACCTGCGCGACCTGCTGCAGACCGATCACAGCACCAGCACATCGGGCACCGCCAGCGTGGACAAGCTGCTGAACTTCCTGGACTTCGACACCCACTCGCAGCCGGGCAGCACCATCATCCACGTCAGCGCCAGCGGCAGTTTCCAGGCAGACGCCACAGGGCACAGCGACAGCACCGGCTGCGCCGACCAGCAGCACATCGTGCTGGCCAATGTGGACCTGCGCTCCTCACTGGGGCTGGACCAAAGTGCCAATGACCACCAGATCATCAGCGAACTGATGAACCGCGGCAAGCTGCTGGTAGACCACAGCTGAGCGGCCAAGGCACCCAACAAAAAGCAGCCCTCACCGGGGCTGCTTTTTTTATGGCCAAGATGGGCTTGAGCCCGCTCAGACAGGTGCCGCGCTCACAGCCTCACAGCCGGCCCGGTCACACCATCGACCCCGACCTGGCGCAAAGCCACCATGTCTGCCGACTCGCTGACACCTTCGGCGTACACCTGCAGGCCCAGGCCATGCAACATGCTCACCGTGGCCGACACATAGGCCGAGCGGGCCGCGTCCTGCGCCACACCCTGCACCACCGAGGCATCCAGCTTGATGTAGTCCAGCCCGGCCTCGAACAGGAACTCGATGCGGGTCAGCTTTTCGCCGGCATGCTCCAGGCCAATCTTCGCGTTCAAGGGGCGCAACTGCCTGCACAACTCACGCACCAGATCGAAACGGTCCACGGCGGCTGTTTCTGGGACCTCCAGCCACAGGTGCTTGGCCGCCTCGGGCGCAGCGGCCAGGTGCGCGCACAACCTGGGGATGAAGCCACTGTCGGCCAGCGACACGGGCGAGAGGTTCACGCCACGGTCCTGGTAATCCTGGCCGATTTCCTCCAGGGCCAACAGCACGGCCGCTTCGTCGATCTGGGCGATCAGGCCGGAGCGCAAGGCCATCGGCAACCAATTGGCCGCGGCCTCGAATTCGCCGGAAGGGTCCAGTTGCATGCGCAAGGGGCACTCGTAATGCACCAGCATCAGTTGCTTGTCCACCACGGGGTAACGCATCAACTTGATGCGGCGCTCCGTCAAGGCGGCCGTCAGGCGGCGACGCCATTCATCCTGTCCCAGCACCGTCAACATGGCATCGGGTTGCTCGGCCAGTTCCACGGCAAACGCGCCACGGCTTTCTGCCTTGGCCAGCGCCGAATCCGCCGAGGCCAGCACCTGCTGCAAGGGCATGCCCCGCTTCCAGTGCACGGCCCCCACCACCACCGAGGCCGACACGGCCTGCTCGGCAAAGGCGCGGCGCAAGGCATCCACGTAATACTCGGGCTCCGGCAAGGAGGCATCGGCGCTGGTCAGGCAGACCGCAAAGTCGCCCCCATTGAGCCGCCCTTGCGCCGCCCCATCAATGCCCGCCGACACTTCCTTGAGTGCGCGCGCCAGATGTTGCAGCAAGGTATCCGTCGTACGGTGCCCCAGCAGCCGGTTGATGCCCGACAAATCCACCAGGCGGATCAGATACAGCACACCCGCACCAGAGCCCTCTTCGCTGCTGATCGCCGCGCCCAGTTGCGCCATGAAATGCCGGCGGTGCGACAAGCCCGTCAGCGGATCGCAATGGGCCTGCTGACGCAGTTGCTCGACCTGGCCGGACTGCTCCTCGAACACCGACTTCAAGCGCACGACCACGGCGTTCATGGCCTGACTCAGGCGCGCCAGCTCAGGCACCTTGGGCTCTTGCACCGTCACGAAGCGGCGCTCCATCAGGGCCTGTGCCTGGGCCACCGTGGCGTCCAGTGGCTCGCGGATGCGGCGCACACCAAAGGCGGCAATCACACAGGACAGCGCACCCAGCACGAACAACCAGCCCGCCGTCTTGGCACTGCCCTGCCAGAGCTGCGCATGCGCAAAACCCGCATGGCTGACCACCTCGACCGAACCCAGCGCGCGCCAGCCGTCCGACACCTGTGCCACACCTTGTACCGACTCGACCGGCACCAGGTTCACGAACCAGGCCGGTGCGGCCTCGCGCAGCACCTTGGCGTCAGCCTCATGGTTGACCACCACACGGCCACCCGCATCCTTCAAGGTGATGCGCTGATAAAAGCCCGTATCGAACATGGCCGATACGGTCAGGTCCATCGAGGGCATGTCACCCTTTTGCTGCGACAGGTTCAACGCCAGCGACTGCGCGTTATCCGCGTTCTTGAGCCGCAACTGGGTCTCCAGGTAGCCGCGCGCCGACAACATCCAGACGGCAAAGCTGCCGAAGAACGCCATCAACAGCGTCACCAGCAACAACAACCAGATCTGACGAATCAAGGACATACGGTTCTTACCTTTGCAGCCTCACCACCAGCCCTCAGCCTTGGCCTTCGCAAACACATCTCGCCAACGTGACAGGCGGGCTGACGGGTCTCCAGCATTGGACCCACTCACACCTTGCCACAAACCTTCGGCGTTGAAACTGAAAACAGGCACCAGATCCGGACGCCTGGAGGCAGGACGAATTTCGGTGACGAGGTTATCCAGAATCAACGGCTCCGCATTTGGCTCCGGGTAATACGCCAGCACCATGTGAGCCTGGATTCCAGAGCCCACCTGCGCACGGACATACACCATGCGCATCTTCACACTGGGAATGCCTGCGGCAATCAGGGAAAAATACTTGCCAATGGCGTAATCCTCACAGTCGCCCTGCCCTTTGGCCAGAGTTTCCAGAGGCGACGCCCAATAATCCACCACACCCCACGTTTCCCGATCATCGCGATACAGGATCTGGCGATTGAAATAGGTATTGATGGCTTTGAGGCGAGTTTCATCGTCCTGGCTGGCGGCCTCGGCAATTTCCTGCAGCAGGGCCTGCGCCCGGGCCAGTGCCGCAGGGCCCATTTTCTGGGCTGCCAGCACCACCTTGGGCGACTCGAAGGCCTGGGTGGCCACCCAGCCGCAAGCCAGCGTCAGGACCAGTGCGGCCATGGGCGCGCGCAAGCACAGCCGCCCGAAGGCAAGCCACCTGGCAGACCAGGACGGGGTTAACGGTGGAGTTTTCGGACGCAAGCGAACCACAGTGTCAAATCGACCAGAAAGGGTAAAACTTGACCGTTAACGGTGCGGCGCACCACCTACATGCACGTACATGCACGTCGCCAGGATGCACCACGTGAAACGCCCACTCATTTAATGCCAAAATGCGCCGATAAACACCAAATGTGTCCAGTTGATACCGGGGTTTCCGGTGGAAAGTCAGCTGGATCCTCATGAATCGTGACCGAGGTGCAAGGTGACCCACTTGATGATGAAATCCCGTCTGACCATCCTGGCTCTGGCCTGCATGACCGTGGCATGTGCACACGCCCAGAATGCCCCGGCGGGCTCCCTCGCCGATGCGGCCCAAAAGGCCATTGCCACCAATCCGGAAGTCACCGCACGGCTCAACGCCCTGCGTGCCGCTGCCAATGAAACCGATGTCGCCCGTGGTGGCTACTACCCCCGCGTGGACCTGAGCGCCAGCGTGGGCCGCGACCGTGACCGCATCACCAGCCGCACACCCGAATCGCAAAGCCTCAGCCGCAACGGCATCGCGCTGAGCGCCAACCAGTTGCTGTGGGACGGCCAGGCCACGCGCAAGGAAGTCGAGCGCCTGGGCCACGCCCGCCTGACCCGCTACTTTGAATTCGTCTCGGCCACGGAAGACACGGCACTGGAAGCCGCACGCGCCTACATCGACGTGCAACGCTACCGCAAGCTGGTGGCGCTGGCCGAAGACAACTATGTGCAGCACAAATACGCCTTCGACCAACTGCAATCGAAGTTCAAGGCCGGTGTGGGCCGCGGCGTGGACAGCGAACAGGCCAATGCCCGCCTGGCCCTGGCCGACTCCAACCTGACCACCGAAGTGGCCAACCTGCATGACGTCAGTGCCCGCTACCTGCGTGTGGTGGGTGAAGCGCCTGCCAGCAAGCAACCCGCCGCCACAGGCCTTGATCGCGGCATCCAGGGTGCCAACGGCGATGCCGTGAACCAGGCCCTGGCCCGCCACGCCAGCATCAGCGCCGCCGTTGAAAACCTGCGTGCCGCCCAGGCCCAGGCTTCCGGCAAGGAAGGCACCTATCAACCCAAGGTTGAAGCGCGCGTGCGCTCCGGTGTGGGCAAGAACTTTGATGGCGTGCAGGACCAAAAGCGCGACACCTCTGCCGAGATCGTGCTGAACTGGAACCTCTACAACGGTGGCTCTGACCAGGCCCGCGTGCGCCAGTACAGCGACCTGATCACCCAGGCCGCCGACCAGCGTGACAAGGCCTGCCGCGACGTGCGCCAGACCGCAGCCATCGCGCACAACGACATCAAGAAGCTCAAGGACCAACTCGCCGCCCTGGACCGCAACGTCCTGGCCATCGAGAAGGCCCGTGACGCCTACCGCCAGCAGTTCGACATCGGCCAGCGCAGCCTGCTGGACTTGCTGAACGCCGAGAACGAGCTCTACACCGCCAAGCGCTCTTACGCCAATGCCGAGTCCGACCTGCAACTGGCTTACGCCCGCGTTCAGGCTTCGCGCAACACCCTGACCTCCACGCTGGGCCTGTCACGTGACGAAGCCGGCACACAGGATCTGGTGCGCGACTGGCAATCCGCCAGCGATGCGGCCCAACGTTGCCCGGTGACCACGGTGGACGCAGCCTCGGCCAGCCGCGATGAGCTCGATGCCCGCGCACGCAAGCTGGCCGGCCCAGCCGTGGTGACACCGGTTGCTGCGCCTGCAGCCGTGGCCGCCAAACCCGAAGCCCCCATGGCCGACGAGGCCGCCGCCGAGACCGTGGCCCAGCGCCTGCGCGACTGGGCCGCCACCTGGATGGCCAAGGACGTAGCCCGCTACTTCACCTTCTACGCCAAGGACTTCGCGCCGGCCAAGTCGACCTCGGCCAAGTGGATCAACGAGCGCCGCCGCCTGGTGGGCAAGCCCGGCGAGATCGACGTCAAGGTGGGCGACATCAAGGCCGTGCCCAAGGGCGACGCGGTGGTGACCAGCTTCACCCAGACTTACACCTCGGCCAACTTCAAGGACAAGACCCTCAAGGTCCTGACCTGGAAGCAGATCGACGGCCAGTGGGTGATCGTCAAGGAAAGCAACCGCTGATCACCAGCTGGCTTGCTGATCCACGTTCTCTCAAGCGCCCTTCGGGGCGCTTTGTCATGAAGGGGCCCCCATGCACACCGCCGTCTACAAGACCTTGTTGATCCTGCTGGCTTTGGGCTTTGCCCTGGCCTTCAGCGTGACCGTGATCCCGCCCTTGCTGGCCAAGCCGGACGTGATCGGCGCCGCACTGGCCGGCTTCGTGAACCCCTACGCCGCCGGCTATGCCACCGATGCCATCATGTCCTGGTGCGTGCTGGCCGTATGGGTCTGGTACGAAGCCCGCACCCAGGGCATGCGCCATGGGTGGATCGCACTGCTGCTGGGCCTGGCACCGGGTGTGGCCACGGGTTTGGCCGTCTACCTCTTGATGCGCCTGCGCGCCTCGCGGCAGACTGACAAAGGCTGATCAGGAAAAAAGAAAGCCTGCCAGTCTCGAAGGACCAGCAGGCCGCAAAGTGCATCGCTGTCATCACGGTGCACCACCGGCTCAGGGAGGAAAGCCGGGCCTTGAAGAATCAAGGCATGCGCATGTTAACCCTAACGAGCAAAGTGTGCAATTTGCTGCACACCAGAACAATGCAAAGTCGTGAAAAGCGACGCCCCGTTCCCATTCTGCAAAATCAGAATCTGGACTGCTGCAGCGCAATACAGCGAGCATCTGCCAGGTAGACAATGCTTTTCGCGAGGTAATGGGCCAGCCCTGCACCAACAATTTGATGGCCCGGCCAGGAGAAAACACATGGACCGCAAGCAACTGTTGATCGGGCTGTTGACAGCCAGCCTTTGCACCCTGCTGCCAATGGCACTGCACGGCGCCCGGGCGGCCACACCCAAAGCTGCCACAACGGCGCCCGCTGCCAACGAGATGCCCATCTATGGCAGCCAATTGATGACGGATGCCGAGCGTACGGCCTTTCGTGCACGGATGTGGGCAGCTCAAAGCGATGAAGAACGCAACCGCATTCGGGCGGAGCACCACGAAGAGATGAAAAAGCGCGCCCAGGCCAAAGGCATGACCTTGCCAGACATGCCGCCTGCCATGCCGGGGGGCCCCGGGTCAGGGCCCGGCATGATGAGACAAGGGATGGGGGCGGCCGCCATGCCACCTTGCGCGGCCTCTGCTGCCTCTGCCATCACCTGCCCGGCATCCAGCCCGCGCAGCGGCGGCCGGCAACACCACCGTCGCTATCACGCGCCAGCCCGTCCCTGATGCGCCGCCAGGGTGACGAGGCATGCCGCCATCGTCACCCCGTCGCATCACATGCTCAGCACAGCCTTGCCATCGGCGCTCTTGATGCCTTCCCACTTCTTGTGGATGATGGCTTTGACCGAATCAGGCATCGGCACATAGTCCAGGTCGGCGGCCATCTTGTCGCCGTGTGCGTAGGCCCAATCAAAGAACTTCAGGGCCGCCTTGGCTTGCAAAGGCTTGTCCTGAACCTTGTGCATCAGGATGAAGGTGGCGCCCGAAATGGGCCAGGCATCGGTACCCGGCTGATTGGTCAGCACCTGGTAGAAGGACTTTGACCACTCGGCGCCCGCAGCGGCCGCCTTGAAGTTCTTGTCCATCGGCTCCACAAAGCGGCCCTCGCGGTTGGCCATCAACACGTAGGCCATCTTGTTCTGCTTGGCGTAAGCGTATTCCACATAGCCGATCGAGTTGTCCAGGCGCTGCACAAAGGCCGATACGCCTTCATTGCCCTTGCCACCTGTGCCCAGCGGCCAATTGACCGCCGTGCTTTCGCCTACCTTGCTCTTCCAGTCAGGGCTGACCTTGGACAGGTAATTGGTGAAGATGAAGGTCGTACCGGACCCGTCGGCGCGGCGCACCACGGCGATGGGTGCATCGGGCAACGGCACGTCGCGGTTCAAGGCCTTGAGCGACGCGTCATTCCAGCGGGTGATCTTGCCCAGGTAGATGTCGGCCAGCAAGGGGCCTGTCAAGTGAATCTGGCCGGGCTTGACACC
Organism: Aquabacterium sp.; assembly: GCF_016195855.1. GTDB lineage: Bacteria > Pseudomonadota > Gammaproteobacteria > Burkholderiales > Burkholderiaceae_C > Aquabacterium. The sequence continues at coordinate 107,606 of NZ_JACPYU010000013.1, read as the reverse complement.
CTTGATGTTCACGACAGGCACCACGCCACCAATCACGGTCGGGAACTGGAGCAAGCCGTCCTTGTCCAGATCCTCGTCGGTCAGGGGCATGTCCGAGGCACCAAAGTCGACGGTCTTGCCCTTGATCTGTTTGATGCCTGCACCGGAACCCACCGACTGGTAGTTCACCTGCTGCTGCGTGGATCGCTGGTAGTCGGCGGCCCACTTGCTGTAGACCGGTGCGGGGAAGGAAGCGCCTGCGCCCGTGATGTTCTGAGCGAACACCACCGGGGCAGCTGCACACAGGGCAAAGGCAGAGAAAGTACGGATCATGAGTGCGTTGGTCATGGTTCAAAAAAGTCAGACAAAGGTCTCACAACTTTGCAGCTTGAACATGACAGCGGTATGTCAAACAAGGCCTTCTCGGCCTTGTGCTTGCCGCCTCAGCGCTTGTCGTTGTGAACGAAGTCGACGCGGCGGTTTTCGGCCCAGCAGGACTCCTCATGGCAACTGGCCTTGGGCTTTTCCTTGCCGAAGCTGATCGTCTCAATGCGGTCTTCAGGGGCGCCCAGCAGCAGCAGGGCCTTGCGCACAGCATCGGCGCGCTTCTGGCCCAGGGCCAGGTTGTACTCGGCACCACCGCGCTCATCGGAGTTGCCTTGCAGGACCAGCTTGTCCAGGCCTTGCGCCTTCAGGAACTGCGCCTGCTTTTGCAGCATGTCCGTGTAATCGGGTTTGACCCTGTAGTCATCGAAATCGAACAGCACCTGGCTGGCATTGAGATCAGCCTTTTGCTGGCGCAACTGCGCTGCCAGCTTCTCGGCATCCAGTTGAGCCTGGTTGACCGAGCCGCCTTGAGCATTGCTAGATGCGGCCTTCTGGGGCGCAACGGCCGACGTCGCCGGGGCCTGAGCAGTCATGGGTGGCCTGCTGCTGCAAGCAGCCAGCAGCGTTGCGATTGATGCCAGGGCAATGAAGGAAAAGCGCATGGTGTCCTTTGTCATGAAACACAAGTCAGGGCGCCCGTCATTCAAACGGGCAGATACCTGATTGTCGACAACAACACTTAGACGAGCCTTAAGAAGCAGCCCCTAGGCCACCAAAGCGGGGAAAATCACCTGCACCCGCAAGCCACCCAGGCGCGGTGAGGCATCGATGAGGATCGTGGCGCCATGCAGATCGGCAATCGATTTCACAATGGCCAGGCCCAGCCCACTGCCCTCTGGCCCGGTTCCGCTGACACGGTAAAAACGATCCAGAACGCGATCCCGATCAGCCGCAGGTATGCCGCCGCCCGAGTCTTCGACCGATACGACGATGCCCACTGACGTGGGCTTCACATCCAGGTCCACGGTGCCCCCCGGTGGCGTGTACTTCACGGCGTTGTCCAGCAGGTTGCGGATCAGAACACGCAGGGCCTCCGCATGCCCGTTGACCATGGACAGATGGGCCTGATGCACACCGAGGTCGATCTGGCGCGTTTGCGCAGCCAACAAGGTATCGGTGAGCGCCAGCAAGCCGACCTGCGCCACGTCCATGGGCTCGAACTGCACCCCCGCCACGACGCTGGCCTCCTGCCGCGCCAGCACCAGCAACTGGTCCACCATGTGCGTGGCCCGGTCAATGCCCGCAGCCAGGCGCTTGATCGCCGTATCCCTCGCCTTGTCATCCACCGCACGCTGCAGGCCCTGCACCTGGATCTTGAGCGCCGCCAATGGCGAGCGCAACTCGTGGGCAGCGTCGGCCACAAAGCTCTTTTGCGCCTCGAAGGCGTGGTGCACCCGATCAAAGAGCAGGTTGAGTTCCTGGATCAAGGGTTGGATCTCTTCAGGCAAGCCAGCCTCGCTCAAGGGAGACAAGTCGTCTGCCTTGCGTGATGCCATCTGGGAGCGTACTTTGGCCACCGGCGCCAATGACCGGGAGACAACCCACCCCACCACCAGCATCAGAATGGGTGCGGCCAGCAGGCTGGGGCCCACGGTACGCAAGGCCAGGGCACGGGCCATGTCCTGGCGCGCTGCCATGTCCTGCGCCACCTGGATGACCTGCGTCGAGGTGCTGATGGAGAAGACGCGGAAAATACGGTTGTCCAGCGTCCTCACATCGGAAAAGCCCGGTTGCGCCGGCTTGCGCAGGGTTCGATGCGCGGCCGACTGGAAGACAGGCACGCCTTTGGACGTCCACATCTGGACGACAAAATCTTCGTTTTCACGGTCCTGGCTGAAGTCCTCGTTGGCCTGCGCATTGACCAGCGGCACGCCCGATCGAAGCGACAGGGCCATTTTCTGCATGTGCCGATCAAAGATGACATCGGCTTGAGACAGCGCTGTCTGGTAGACCGTGACGGCCTGGATCAGAGCCGCCAACGTGATCGCACCCAGCAGGAATACCAGCAGGCGCTTGCGCAGCGAATGCGTGGCCTGGCCCGTCATCCCTTGGGCACCATGTAGCCGACGCCGCGCACATTCAGGATCAAACCGGCACCCAGCTTTTTGCGCAAACCGTGGATGTAAACCTCAACCGCGTTGCTCACCACACCATCCTCCCAACCGAAAATCTTTTCCTCCAGCTGGCTGCGTGACAGCACCGCACCTGGCCGGGCCAACAGCAACTCCAGTACGGCCCATTCGCGGGAAGACAGCACCACGGGCTGGCCCGCCACCGAGACCTCTCTGGTGGCCGGGCTGATTGTCACGCCCAGATGTTCGTAGTGCGGTTCGGCTCGGCCTGCGGCACGTCGCAACAATGCCCTGACGCGAGCCAGCAGTTCACCCAGGTCGTACGGCTTGAGCACATAGTCGTCCGCGCCTGCATCCAGCCCCGCGATGCGTTGCTCGACGGCATCTCGCGCGGTGGCAATCAGCACCGGCGTGCGGTTCCTGCTCAGGCGCAGGGCCCGCAACACCTCAATGCCATCCTTGCCGGGCAAGCCCAGATCCAGCAAGACCAGGTCATAGGCCTCCGTACGCAATACAGAGTCAGCCAACAAGCCGTCCTTTACCCAGTCGACAGCATAGTGCTCCGAGCGAAGAATGTCCGACACGGACTCACCGATCATGTGATCGTCCTCTACCAGCAGCAGCCTCATTCTCGCCGTCCTTGAAAGTCACCACTATGCCGCGCGGGACTTAGGTGAAGCTTAAAGCCCGATGCGCCACGCTAGGGAAATCACCGATCGTTCGACGTGATTTGGCTCATGGAAAGCCGCCAGACTAGCGAGCCTGCAGACTCCCCCGATTTTGGCTGTTCACGCCGCACCAGCCTTGTTCTTTTATGCGCATCTCGCCCATCAACCTGAAGATCCTGGCCTACACCCTGGACGTCGAAGGCTTCGACTCCAGCGGCGTCTTGAGGCAGTGCGGCATCGAGTCCGCTGACGATCTGCAAGAAGATGGTGATTGGCTTCCCCTGCACCTGTTTGATCGGCTGATGGCCGCGGCCGTCGAAGAAACCGGAGACCCATTTTTTGGGCTGGTGGCCGGCAAGAGCATCGCGCTGATGAAATACGGTGCCATCACGCCCCTGGCCTTGTCCACGCCCAGCCTGCGCCAGCTGCTCGACGACATCAAGCGCTTTGCCCTGCTGGCGGTCGAGCGTGCCGAGATTGACCTGGTGGAGTCAGGCCAGACGGCTCGCCTCGTGGTCAACCCGGTGATCGAGAACGGCTTGAGCGGGCGTTTCCGTACCGAGCAGGTCGCCACCAGCGCCGTGCAGATGCTCAGGTTCACGGGAGCGGCCAGCTCGGACATCTACCAGGTCGAATTCCCTTATTCGATCCCTACTGGGCATGAGCAGCGTTATCTGTCGACTTTTGGCCCTCGCATCCTTTTCGAGCGCAAGGCCTGCTCGATCAGTTTCAACCCCGCCCTGCTTGACCTCAGGATGCCCACCCACGACCCTGTCGCGTACATGGCTGCCCGAACGCGCGCCGAGTCCGTGCTCGCTGCTCGCCAGGCTGGCTCCGACATGGCCGATACGGTGCGCCAATGGTTGCTGAACGCTTTCCCCCGGTTGCCAACGGTGTCCGAGACGGCTGCGCAAATGGGCATGAACGAGCGCAGCTTTCGGCGGCAGCTGGGCCTGCTGGGCACATCCCACGCTGAGCTGGCACAGGAGTGCCAACGCCTCATGGCCGAGCGCCTGCTGGCTGAGGGCAAGCTGCCTCTCAAGCAAATTGCCGATGCCCTTGGCTTCTCTTCCGTTCACAGCTTCCATCGCGCCTTCAGGCGCTGGTCCGGCCTGACGCCATCGGCCTGGCGGGAAGGCCAAGCGGGGGGCCCGGTCAACGGCAGCGAGCCGTCGACCTGGTGAGCATCAGGGTAAGCCTGATCCGGGTAAGCCTGATCCGCCACAGCCAATAAGTTGGTCAATCCGGCTATTGGTCGCGCCTCCTTCTGTTTCTAGCATGGTCAATCAGCACAACAAAAGGAGTCAACGTGAAACTTTCATCGGACAACGGCACCCGCTTCGCAGTGCGCAGCCTGGTTGCCGCCCTGCTGTCGATTGGCATCGCCAGCCTGGCCTCGGCGCAAACCACCACCCTGGGCACGCGCGGCAGCAACAGCAGCACCAACACGGCGATCACCACGAACGCCAGCAGCACCTGGTCTGAGTATTCGCGGGCAGAGCAATACCCCAAGATCACCACCTTGCCGCTGCAGTTCATCACCATGAAGAATGGCAAGAAGCTGGCGGTGTTCGTGTCGGTACCGGCCGATGCCGATGGCAACCCGGTTGCGGGCAACTTCCCCGCTGTCCTGACTCAAACGGCCTATCGCATTGACACCGGCCTGCTGCTGGGCACCTTTGCCACCAAGGGCAACACCCTGCTGGTGGGCGGCAAGGACGAGTTCAACATCAAACGCGGCTACATCTCCGTGGCGGTGGACATCCTCGGCTCGGGCATGTCTGACGGCAAAGAAGCCTTGATCGGCGAAGACGAGCAGGCCGGCTACGCTGAAGCCGTGGATTGGGTCACCAGGCAGCCATGGTTCAACGGCCAGCTTGGCCTGGCCGGCACCTCGTACCTGGGCATCACCAGCTTGTTGACAGCGGGCCAGCAAAACCCCGCCGTGAAGGCCGTGTTCGCCGAAGTGCCGATGGGTGATGCCTATCGCGGCACCGTCGGCACGGGCGGCTTGCTCAACGCCAAGTTCATCAGCATCTGGTTGCCCCTGACGCAATCTTTGAGTGTCGCCAATGACCTGGCCAAATCGCTGCACCCCGAGTACGCCGACCAGATTGAAGCGGCCAACCAGGAGCACATCGCAGCGATCAACGACTGGTACCTGCCCACCGTCAACAACTCCCTGGCCGGCGTGACAGGTTATGCCACCGACGACGGCTCGTTCTGGTCGGTGCGCTCCCCCATCGAGACGGCCTCCAGGATCAAGGTACCCACCTTCCTCATTGGCGGCTCCAACGACATCTTCCAGCGCGACGAACCGCTGCTCTACGAGCAGTTGAAGAACAACGTCAACACCAAGCTGGTGATCCTGCCAGGCTCGCACGTGGGCGCTGTCCAGGCTGCCTTGAGTGGCGCCAACAACTCGACCTCCAAGGGTGCACCAGGCGCCGCATCCCTGCTGTTGCAGTGGTTCGACCAGTACCTCAAGGGCATGAACACCGGGGCAACCAGCCTGCCCAACGTCACCCAATACGTTCAAGGCTACGGGTTGTTGAGCACCGACCGCTACGCCCGTGCCACCGACTGGCCCCACCCTCAAATGGCGCCTCAGCGCATGTACCTGCGCGGCAACATGAGCCTGAACGCGCAAAAGCCCACCGTGGCTGAACCCTCGCACACCATCAGCGAGCCCGATGCACCCGTCGTGACCTACGGCGTCAGCAGCAGCGGCAGCACCGTGACAGCCAAAGTGACCATCAACGATGGCAGCGACTGCTCGATCAGCTATGTGCAATGGTCGCTGGGCATCTCCGGCCTGTTCCCCAAGGCCTGTTACTCGAACGATGCGTATGTCGAGAATGCCCAGAACGCGCTGGTGTACGAGACGCCCATGCTCACGAGCGACCTCTACCTCAACGGCCCCATTCAGGCTGACATCTGGATGAAGGCGACCAAGACCGAGGCGGCCCTGTCGGTTCGCGTGGACGACGTCGACATCTTCGGCAAGGCCACGCCGATCACCAACGGTCTGATGTCGGCCAGCTACCGTGCCGTCGACACCACCCGCTCGCGCTACGTCAAGGGCATCATGATGCAGCCCTGGCACCCGTTCACGGCGGCGTCCAGGCAGGCTGTGGTGCCCGGCCAGCCCATGCTGGTGCCTGTGGAAGTGTTCCCTGCTGCCGCCCTGGTGCGCAAGGGGCACAAGCTGCGCATCGCCATCAGCGCCAGCAACCAGGCACAAGGTGTGTGGCCCACACCGCAGCAGGCAGCAGCCAATGGCAACGTGAGCACCATCCTCAACGAGCCGAACTACCCATCCAGCGTGGTCCTGCCTGTGGTGCCCACCAGCGCCCTGAACTGATCAGCCCGGCTGATCGCCTGACAGCCCGCAAGACCTCGTGTCTTGCGGGCTTTTTGCATCTAGCACCTTGGCCGCGTCAAGCCTCGGTCTGAGGCAGCACCAGGCGCATGACCACGGCCTCGCCGGGCAGGTTCTGCACCAACTGGGCTGAACCGCCGTGCATGTGCATGACGCGCTGCACGATGTGCAGCCCCAAGCCATGCCCACCCGGCTGAGCCGCCCTTGTGCCCCGCGTGCCACGGGTGAACAACTTGTCCAGCACCGTGGGCTCGAAGCCCGGGCCGCGGTCACACACATCGATGTTCAGCCCCAGAGGGTTGTCGCTGTCGCTGACACGCACGATCACGTCCGCATCGGCTGGCGAATAGACCAGGGCATTGACGATGAGGTTGCGCAGCGCCAGGCGCATCAGGCTGGCATTCATGTCCGCGGTTCTGGCCGCAGCCGGGCGCTCGACGTGCACCCTGTGCCGAACCTCGGGAGAGATATCGGCCAGCACCAGGGCCAGCAACGTGTCGATGTCCGTCTCCTGACGAACCATGGCTTCGCCCCCGTCCAGCAACACCGCGTCGGCCAGCACGTTGTCGATCGACGCCGACACCTGCATGAGCACCGCGTTGGCACGGTTCAGGCGCAGCATGGCCTCCTGGCCATCATGGACACGCGCCAGCACCGCTGCCGCGCTTTGCAAGGCAGCTGAAGCATTGTTCAAAGGCTGCCTAACCTCATGTGCCATCACGCCCAGCATCTCTTCGCGGTGCGCCAGCAACTGCGTGCGCTCATCCAGCAGCACCGACAGCTCGCGTGAATGCAGCTCGATCTGCTCGCGCTTCTCCTGCTCGCGGCTCAACTCCGTGGCGCGGGCGAGCTCGACCTCACGCGCCGACTCCAGCGCGATGCCGATGTAGCCCAGGTTGCCGTACAACGCCGCAATCAGCGCCGCGATGAAGGCGAACACGAACTCCGGCCCTGATGAGAAGACCACGACCTTCTGCCAGTTGACGACGTTGACTACGCCACGCATCAGCATGGACATGGCAAACAGACCATAGGCGACCGACAGCATGGCGGCACTGCGATAGCCCTTGATGCGGAACAGCTTCCATGCCAGCCAGGACAGGGACAGTGCGCCGCCCATATTGGCTGCAGAACTGAGCACCACACGCGGCGCGTCCAGCGGCGATATCGTCAGCAGCATCAGGTAGAGCACGCTGACCGATAGCCATGCGGCACCGGACACCCTCAGCCCATCGCTCTGCCCCAGCTCCCGCCGAAGCGAAGCGGATCGCAAGGCATAACTCCCGAAGACCATCAAGTTGGCCACGGCGAAACTCAACCAGGCCGGCGCGGTCCCGCGCATGCCGATGAGTGCGGTACCAATGCCAAACACCCCGCCCCCCAGACACCACAGGGTCACGGCACGCCCGTTATGGCGACGCCGCAGGATCGACCACGCCGTCAAGGGCAAGGCGATGTACAGCAAGCCTGCCAGGAAAAATGCAGTCTGCGGATGAAGCATGTCGGGTTGTGTGCGTGGGTCTCAGGAGCAGCGGCACAGGGCCGGCCCCAAATGTAACGCGTGCCGATTGACGCACCGCTTGACGAACCATGATCAATGACAAGTCAAGCAGGCTGACTTGCCCGTTTCGTCGTCCTTTTCTTTGCATAGGCTGGGGCTGCTTGCTGGCAGTGTGCTGGGACAGTGAAATCAATCGAGTCAAGACATGAGCACCCTGCCATTGAACACAGTCACCGCCTCCAGTGCGCAGAAAAGCAGCTCATCCTCATCGACCAGTACGGCACAAAGCCAGGCATCCTCGGCATTGACAAAGATATCTCCTGCATTGGCGAAGGCGCACGAGCGCATCGTCGCGCAGGCTCAATCTGAATCCACCTCGATATCGCAACTGGGTCAGTACAAAGCGGCCATCTCAAGCCTGGCGACCGCAGCCAATGCCCTCGCCAACGGCTCGAGCAAAACCACCGCGGCAGACACCGTCAAGATGGCCGAGCGCTTCGTCTCCGCATTCAACGCCGCCATCAAACAGGCCAACTCGGCAACTGCGGCAAATGGCAAGAGCCAGACCGATGCATCCAGGGCATTGACGGAGTCGAAAAGAACGCTGTCCACATCAGACGCGTCACGATCACAACTCAGCAAGCTGGGCTTCACCAGACAACAAGACGGCACGCTGACACTGGACTCGTCCGTCCTGCAAAAGAGCTTGGCGGCCAACCCGGATGCCGCGATCTCCACCTTGTCTCAGCTTGGCAAGGCCATGGCCAAACGAGCCGAATCGGAGCTTGCAGACAAGGGCCGGCTGAACGTGGCGTCCGTCAGGTCAGGCGAGAAGGCGCTCGCCCTGAAGCAACAGCAAAGCGCCCTGCTCGACGCAGCTACCAAGATATCGCAGGCCCAGACCAGCAGCAGCTGGACAACCCAACAAGCACTGCAAAAGTATTCGGCAAGCTGACCGCGCATATCCAGCAGGCAACAGGGTGAAAAAGCGTGGGGGAAATGAGGAAAGCCCCATCATCGCAAGTCATTGACATGACAGGGATTTTGGGGCTCTCAAGTTCCTGGCGGAGAGGGCGGGATTCGAACCCGCGGTAGGGATTAACCTACACACGCTTTCCAGGCGTGCGACTTAAACCGCTCATCCACCTCTCCGAAGCCCGCTATTGTAGCAAGGATTTCGGTGCGTTCTGAAGAAATCAGTTCAGCGGCACTTTCTTGCCGTCCTTGTAGCTGTAGAGCGTCATGGCGGGGTTCTTGAGTTCGCCATTGGGCTCAAAAGCCACCTTGGCCGTCACGCCTTGATAAGCCGCTTCCACGATCTTGGGGCCGTAGACCTTGGGGTCAACGGAGTTGGCGCGCTTCATGGCATCCACCAGCACCATGGTCGCGTCGTAGGTGTAGGGCGAATAGACCTGGAACTGGCTGGGGAACTTGGCGTCATAACGTGCGCGCCAGGCTTTGCCGGAGGGCAGCTTGTCCAGCGATGCACCACCCACGGCACACACCACATTGGCCAGGGTCTTGGCGCCACTGGACAAGTCCATGAGCTTGTCGGTGCAGATGCCATCGCCACCGAACAGGTAGGCCTTGTTCAGGCCCAGCTGCTGCATCTGGCGCAGCATGGGGCCGGCCTGGGGGTCCATGCCGCCAAAGAAGATGCCGTCCGGTTTCTTGGACTTGATGGACGTGAGGATGGCGCTGAAATCCACCGCCTTGTCGTTGGTGTACTGCTGGCTCACCACCTCCAGGCCCCGCTCCTTGGCGACCCTGGCAAACACCTCGGCCACGCCTTTGCCGTAAGCCGTGCGGTCGTCGATGATGGCGACCTTCTTGAGCTTGAGCGTGTCGACCGCGTAGTTGGCCAGGCCTGCGCCCAGGTGGTTGTCATTGGCCAGCAGGCGGAACACGTTCTTGTAGCCCAGCGTGGTCAGCTCGGGGTTGGTGGCCGAGGGCGAGATCATGGGCAGGCCGCACTGGTTGTAGACCTTGGACGCCGGGATCGTGGTGCCCGAGTTCAGGTGCCCCACCACGCCATTGACCTTGGCATCGCACAGCTTCTGGGCCGCGGCGGTGCCTTGCTTGGGATCGGCCGCATCGTCTTCGGCCACCAGCTCGAACTTGATCTTCTTGCCGCCGATCTGCACGCCCTGGGCGTTGAGTTCATCCACGGCCATGCGGGCGCCGTTTTCGTTGTCTCGGCCGTAATGGGCTTGCGGGCCAGACACCGGGCCGACGTGGCCAATCTTCACGACGGTTTGAGCCTGGGCGGCAGGCGCCAGCAACGCAACGGCAGCCGCAGCAGCCAGGGTCAGGCGCACTTGAACAGACAGAACAGATCCAGACATCGGGTCCACCTCAAAACTGAATGATTGGTAAATGATGGGTAAAAACGGGGAAAGCGAACAAGACCTCAGCGCTGACGCAGCTTGGCCATTTCCTGGGCCACCGAACGGGTGACCACATCGCGCATGGTGCGGTTGAGCTCTTCGCGCAGGTCTTTGACCAAGGCCTCGGTATGCCGGGCCAGGATTGGGCCCATCGCCTCGCGCAGGCGGAAGTCCAGCATGCCGTCGATCTGGCGCTGGACATCGCCCATCACCCGATGGGCCAGTTGCGCCTCGGAAATCTCGGGCAAGACAGGCAAAGCGGGCACCAGGGGCGCGGCCACGATGGGCTCCACGGGCTTGACCTCGTCCGTCACCGTCGGGATCAGCCCCGATTGAACAGGCTGCTGGGTGGGCTGCCGTACAAGCGGCACTGCAGCGGGCAGCACAGGCGGCCTGGCCGCTGCGGCCACGGGCTCGACCGCAGGCTCAGGCACGACCGCCTCCAGCACCGGCAAGTCGGCCAGGGCCACCACCGCCTGGCTGGACACGGGCTCCAGCGAGGAGACGACCACCGTCGTCATCGGCGCCCAGGTGCTGCGCCCTTGCTGACTGGCGGGCAAGCCACGGGTGACGATGGGTGTGGCCGCAGGGGTGCCTTGCGCGGGCGCGGCCGGCCGGGCCGCGGTGTTCAAGCCATCGTCTCTCACGGGGGTGGGCGACAGCAGCTCGATCACCTCGGTCAAGGTGGGCACCTGGGCCGGATTGGGTTGGGCGCCTTGGCTCATTCTTTGACCTCGTGTGGCTGCACCTGCCAGCCCATGGCGGCATAGGCCTTCCAGCGCTGGCGACCCAACTGGCGGTCGTCCGGCGCGCTGCTGACGATGTCAAACAGGCGCTCGAAGCGGGCCATGCCGGCAGGCATCTCCTGCCCCAGGTTGATCAGGATGCCGCGGTCGCCCGGCGCCGTGTCAGGGTCCTCTGACAACCAGATCGGGGTGTCATGCTGGCGCGGTGACACAGGTTGCCCCTGCGAGGCCATGACATGCGGCAGGAACTCCTGGTCGTCAAACACCCACAACTGCTTGTCCAGCGTGCGCAGCGTGGCCGCGTCGCCGGTCACGACGACCTTCGCGCCGGCCTTGTAAGCCTTGCGCAACAGGCGGCAGGCATACGACAGCTTGTCGCCCACGCCGTGATGAAACTCCACCTTGCCCATGGCTACCTTGTCATGCCTTGGCTGCCGCCGTTTTGGCAGCAGTCTTGCGCGGGGCCGCAGCGCGGCGGCGCACAGCCTTGCCCGCGACCGCCTTGCCCTCGGCCTTCTTGGGCAAGGGCGCAATGGCGTCCTTGCCTGCGGCGGCCTGATCCAGGATGAACTGGGTCAACAGGCCCACAGGGCGACCGGTGCCACCCTTGGCGCCACCCGACTTCCAGGCAGAACCGGCGATGTCCAGGTGAGCCCAGCGGTAGGCCTTGGTGAACTTGCTCAGGAACACGGCCGCCGTGATGGCGCCGCCTTCGCGGCCACCCACATTGCCCAGATCGGCAAAGTTGCTCTTGAGCGACTCGCCATACTCTTCGTCCATCGGCATGCGCCAGGCCGTGTCCTGGGCGGTCTGGCCGGCGGCCAGCAGGGCATTGGCCAGCTGGTCATCGGCCGAGAACAGGCCGCTGTGGACGTTGCCCAGGGCCACCACGCAGGCGCCCGTCAAGGTGGCGATGTCCACCACGGCTGCGGGCTTGAAGCGCTCGGCATAGGTCAAGGCATCACACAGGATCAGGCGCCCTTCGGCGTCGGTGTTGAGCACCTCGATGGTCTGGCCCGACATGCTGGTGACCACGTCGCCCGGCTTGGTGGCCGTTCCGCTGGGCATGTTCTCGCAAGTGGGGATCAGGCCGATCAGGTTGAGCTTGGGCTGCAGGTCGGCCACGGCGCGGAAGGTGCCCAGCACGCTGGCGGCGCCCCCCATGTCGAACTTCATTTCATCCATGCCGGCACCGGGCTTGAGCGAGATGCCGCCCGTATCGAAGGTGATGCCCTTGCCCACCAGCACCACCGGTGCTTGCGAGGCGGGGGCGCCTTCATAACGCAGGATGATGAACTTGGGCGGCTGCGCCGAGCCGTTGGTCACGGACAGGAAGGAGCCCATGCCCAGCTTTTCCAGGGCTCGGCGCTCCAGCACCTCGGCCTTGATGTGCTTGAAGGTGCGTGCCAAGCGCTTGGCCTCGTTGGCCAGGTGGGTGGGCGTGCAGTAGTTGGCCGGCAGGTTGCCCAGCTCACGGCCCAGTGCCACGCCCTCGGCCACAGCCTGGCCTTGAGCCAGGCCGGCCTTGACGGCGGCGGCCTCGGCCTGCGAAGACACCACAGTCACCTTCTTGAGGGCGCCGGCCTTGGGCGCGCTGGGCTTGGTGTGGCGGTACACATACGTGGCGTCAGCCGTGCCCAGCACCAGGGCCTTGGCATGCTCAGCGGTCAGCTTGAAGCCTTTGGCGGCGGCCACCGCCACATGCGCAGCGCCCAGATCCTTCACCTGGGCCAGGCCTTTCGCCACAGCCGCCTTGTAGGACTTGGGCTTGTTGTCAGCCGCGCCCAACAGCAGCAGGCGGGCCGACTTCACGCCAGCGGGGCGGTGCACATACAGCACGCGCCCGGCCTTGAAGGCGAAATCTTCAGCCGCCACGGCCTCCTTGACGAGTTTGTCAAGCACCGCGTCGCCCGTATTGGCTTGATCGCTGGTCAGAACCAGCAGCAGCGCGTCAGCGTTGACCTGAGACAGGGCGGGCCCTTCGGCCACGGTGGAGCGGTAGTCCATGCAGTGCAAGTCCATAATGGACGGATTGATTTGATCTGACCAATGTTATTCGATTCCTCCGTGCGCCGCGAACTCTGGCGCAGCTTTATCGGCACCCTGGTGGTGTTGCTGACCGTGGTCCTGACCATGGTGCTCATCCGCATCCTCGGCCAGGCGACCAAGGGCAGCTTCGCGCCGGCTGACGTCAGCCTGGTGCTGAGCTACACCGTCATCGGCCAGTTGCCCATCCTCATTGCCCTGGCTTTGTTCGTGGCGGTGGTCACCGTGCTCAGCCGGCTCTGGCGCGACAGCGAGATGGTGGTCTGGCAGGCCAGCGGCGCCCGGCAGTTCAATTTCGTGCCCCCGCTGCTGCGCATGGCCTGGCCCGTGCTGGCCGTGGTGGCCTTCTCGACACTGGTGGCGCGGCCCTGGGCCCAGAGCCAGACCCAGGTGCTCAAGTACCGGTTCGAGAAACGCTCGGACATGGCCCGCGTGTCGCCCGGCCAGTTTCAGACCTCTGCGGACGGCAAGCGCGTGTTCTTCATCGACAGCCACAGCGATGGCCAGCAAACCGGCAAGAACGTCTTCATGGTGCTGACCGACAAGGGGCAGGAGTCGGTCATCACCGCGCGCGAGGGCCAGTTGCGCATCGACCAGGACCTGCGTTACCTGGTGCTGAGCCAGGGCGAGCGCACCCAGACGGATCTGGCCACCTCTGAAAAGACCCTCTCACGCTTTGAGACGGCCCGTATCCTCGTGGGCGAAGTGGTGGACCCGCAAAAGCTGGCGCCTGAAGTACGGTCCTTGCCCACACACACGCTGCTGGGCGTCCACAGCAAGGAAGCCCATGGTGAGCTGAACTGGCGCTTCGGCCTGGTCTGGGCCACATTGAACATGGTGCTGGCAGGCCTGAGCCTGGCCGCCGGCAACGCGCGCCGCAACAGCAACTGGAATCTGGTTTACGCCTTGCTGGTGTTCGTGGTGTATTTCAACCTGCTGAGCCTGAGCCAGAACTGGGTGAGCCAGGGCAAGCTGGGCTGGATCCCCGGCCTGCTGCTGGTCCATGGCGGGCTGACACTGGGCGCGCTGGCCGTGCTCTGGTGGCGTGATGGCGCCTTGATGCCGGGGCAGACGGTGGCGCGCCGTGCGGGCCCTTCTGGTCGACTCAAACGCGCGGGAGGTGCGGCATGAACACCGTTCGTCGCTTGATTTTCACGACGATGGTCACCCATGTGGGTTTCGTGACGCTGGCCTTCTCTGCCCTGTTCTTCTTCATCGACTTTGTGGAAGAGCTGCAGGACCTGGGGCACCGTGGCTACTCGGTCATGAACGCCATCTGGACCTGCATCTTCCTGCAAGGCGCCCACTTCTATGACCTGTTCCCGATCGCTTTGCTGATCGGCGGCATCCTGGCGCTGGCCCGCATGGCACAGACCTCGGAGTTCACCATCTTGCGCACGGGTGGCCTGGGCCCCGGCCGGGCGCTCAGCCTGCTGGGCGTGCTGGGCATCCTGGCCGCCTTGCTGATGGTGGTGGTGGGCAACTGGTATGTGCCCTGGTCCGAGCAGCAACTGGCTTTGCACCGCGCCAAGTTCAGCAGCCGACAAGGCCTCAACCTGGGCCACGGTGGCACCTGGCTGCGCGAACGCCGGGAGGTGACGGGCAAAGGCTTTCACAACATCACCGTGAACGTCGGCTCGGCCAACAGCCAGGGTGAGTTCGGGCTGGTGCGCATTTTCGAGTTCGACACCCAAGGGCGCCTGATCCGCCGCGTGGCAGCAGAGCGTGCCGAGGTTGAAGCGCTGGGCGATGCCACCACGGCCACGGGCTCGGTCTGGCACCTCAAGCAGGTGACCGACACCCGCTGGCTGTCGCATGAAATGGTGGGCGAGCAAGCCGTGCTGGACGGCAGCAAGATCATTGCCGAGACGCATCCGGCTCAGATGGACTGGCAGAGCAGCCTGACGCCGCTGGTGGTGTCGGCTTCGGTGCTGCCGCCGGAAACGATGTCCACATTGGCGCTGTGGCGCTACACCCAGCATCTGGCCACCAACGCCCAGGCTGCCCAGCGCTATGAAATCGAGTTCTGGAAGAAGACCTTCTACCCGCTGGTCTGCATGGTGATGGTGGCGCTGGCCCTGCCCTTCGCCTATCTTCACGCACGCAGCGGCGGCATGAGCCTGAAGATTTTTGGCGGCATCATGCTGGGCATCAGCTTCGTGCTGATCAACCATATTTCCAGCCACCTGGGCCTGCTGCACCAATGGCAACCCTGGCTGGCAGCGGCCGCACCCAGCATCGCCTACCTGTTGCTGTCACTGAGCGCCTTTGTCTGGCTGGTGCGCTACCGCTGAAACACCCGTACGCTCACGTTTTGAGGTTGACTCATGGACCGATCCGGCATCCTGCTTTTTGCCCATGGCGCGCGCGACCCCGCCTGGGCCCGCCCGTTTGAAATCGTGGCCGACCGGCTGCGCGCCCGCGCCGCGGCCAGTGGCGACGAGGTCGAGCTCGCCTACCTGGAGTTCATGTCGCCCAGCATTGCCAAAGCCGCCGCCGACCTGGTTCGCAAGGGCTGCACGCGCATCACCGTGGTGCCCTTGTTCCTGGGGGCTGGCGGCCATGTGCGCAAGGACCTGCCGCAACTGCTGGATGACATGGCCCGCCAGCACCCCGATATCCGCTGGACGCTGAGCCAGGCGGTCGGTGAGACGGACGTGCTGATCCAGGGGCTGGTGGACGCGGCCTGGCAGCTGGCCCAGCCCGAAGACTGAGGGAAGCGCGGCCATGAACCTGCACCAGTTCCGCTTTGTCTACGAGGCTGCCCGACGCAACCTCAACCTGACTGAGACCGCCAAAGCGCTGCACACCTCGCAGCCTGGCATCTCCAAAGCCATCATGGAGCTGGAGGAAGAACTGGGCGTGGACATCTTCGTGCGGCACGGCAAGCGCCTCAAGCGCGTGACCGAGCCTGGCCAGCAGGTGCTGCAATCCATCGACATCATCCTGCGCGAGCTGGGCAACCTGCGCCGCATTGGCGACGAGTACGCCATGCAGGATGCGGGCACCCTGTCGATCGCGACCACGCACACGCAGGCCCGCTATGTCTTGCCCGAGCCGGTGGCGGCGCTGCGCAAGAAGTACCCGAAGGTGTCGGTCAGCCTGCACCAGGGCACGCCCGAGCAGGTTGCCCAGATGGTGCTGGACGAAACCGCCGACATCGGCCTGGCCACCGAGTCGCTGAGCGACTTCCCAGAGCTGGTCACCCTGCCTTGCTACGAATGGCAGCACGTGGTGGTGATGCCGGCCACGCACCCGCTGACGCAGGTGCCGCGCCTGACACTGGAGCAGTTGGCCGCCGAGCCACTGATCTCGTATCACCCGTCTTTCACCGGCCGCAAGCGCATCGACCAGGCTTTCGCACAACGTGGCCTGACACCGAATGTGGTGCTCGAAGCCATTGATGCCGATGTGATCAAGACCTATACACGGCTGGGCCTGGGGATTGGCCTGGTGGCCGAGATGGCCGTCAAGGACGACCCGACGATGAGCACGCCCGGCAGTGAACTGGTCTGGCGCCCCGTTGGTCACCTGTTCGGGCCCAATATGGCGAGGCTGGCTTTCAAGCGTGGCGCTTACCTGCGCCAGTTTGTGCTGGCCTTTGCCGAGTTGATCTCGGATCGCCTGACCAAGGCGCTGATCATGCAGGCCATGCAATCGCCGGCCCATGGCCAGAGCGAGGTCGACTACGGTTTGTGAAGTGGTCTGTGATGCGGCCTTTGACGGCTGCCCCTGATCACGACCGCTGATCGGGCGGTGTCACGTGCAGATCGTCCAGGTGCAGATCCAGGTTCATGCTGGGGCTGGCTTCTGGTTGGGCCTTGATGGGCCGCGTGGCCATCAGAGGCTCGATCACCGGCGCCGCGTGGACCGAGGCGGCGGGCTCGTTGGCCGACAGGTCCACCACGGGCAACAGCAGGTCCACGCTGTGGCGATCCACAATGTCGCGCTCGGACAGGTCACGGGCCACGGCGTAGAGGAACAACAGTTCACGGTAGGCCGGCAACTCGAAGGTGTCATCGCCGCTCTCAGGCCGGGTCAGGGATTTCTCCAGCACCGCCATGGCACGGACGGGCTCGGCCCACAAGGCCTGCAGGCGCTCGATCACACCGGGGTAATCCTCGAGCATGTGCCCTTGCTGCAGATCAGCATCCCACGCGGGTGCGTAAGCATTGAAGCGCTGGTTGAATTCGGCCTGCACGCGCTCGTAGTCGGTGCGCTTGCCGACGCGGCGGTAGATTTCCAGCAGCTTCAGGAAGGGCAAGGGGCTGGCACCGGTCGTGTGGTGCACATGGCCTTCCAGCAGGTCAATGGCGGCATCGTCCTGCCCCAGCACCACGAAGAACTCGGCTTGCTGCTCCAGGTCGATCAACTCTTCGACCGACACCTCTCTGAGCGGCTCGCTGTGAGCAGCACCGACCGGCGGCATCTGGATGGCCGGCGGCACGGCATCCGGCACAAACTTGTGGATCGTCGCCGAGGTCAGCGGCCTGCTGGGCTCGGTTGCCATGGGGGTGAACACACCCGCCTCGGTCTGGCCTTCCGTGGACGATGACCCGGAGGGCACATGGACGAACTCGGCAGACGTGCGCGAAAGCTCCGGCTCGCGGTCCAGATCCTGCTCACTCAGGTTGGACTGGGCCTGCGAGTGCCACCAAGACTCGCTGCGCTTGCGCTCCTGGCGCAAACGTTGATAGAGATAGGCCGACAGGCCCAGCGCCGCCAGCAGCAACAGCCACAGAACATAGGAGGACCTGCCCGTTCCGGACTCGGCCTTTTGCAGGCGTGTCTTCAGTGCGGCCATGTTCTGCTGGGCCTGATCACCCTCCTGCTTGAGTTGCGCCAGGCGCTGCTCAAGCTGCTGCAGGCGATCACGGTCGCGGGCCATTTGCTCGGGCGAGGCATTGAGCGCGAGCCAGATGGCCGCGGCAGTTTGCCGACGAGCCGCCACTTCGGGGGACGCGTCCTCGGCTGAGGTGGGCGAGCCCAGCGAAGGCGTCATGCGCAGATTGGGGATGACCATGGCATCCGTATCGGCCGGATCCAGCAGCAGGCGGCCGCCATCTTCACTGGCTGGCGAAGCGCGGCCTTTGGTACCCGCCTTGCGCGATGGCGCAGCGCCGGCCGACACAGGCTTGTCGCTCGCTGGCGCGGCCACATCAGCCACCGTCATGCTGGGCATCACGGCGCTTCTGGCTTTGACAGCCTTGGCCGACCTGGCCGCTTTGTTTGCCTGCACAGGCGAGTCGCCCAGTGTCGACGCCTGGGGTGACGCCATGCGCGAGGGGGACTTGCGCCCTGGCAAGGCGCCAGGCGGGCTGACAGTGCCGGTTGCGGGCAAGGTAGCAGCCTGGATGGTTTCGGCCACGTTGACCGGCGAGGCCTCTGTGACCAACGGAACCGAGGCGCCAGGCGGATCAGGGAAGGTCACGATCTTGCGCGTGATGCGGGACTTGCATCCGGCCGCCAGGTAGATGGTGACCACGGGCTCGCTGATGGCGATGGTGCTGCCGACATACAGCACGCGGTCACGCCCCTCACCTGCAAGCACCTCCGTGAAGATGACCTTGGGCGAGACTTTGTCATCACCGAAATACACATCGGCGGCAACGCATTCATTGGGAATTTCTTCGCCGGGTTCAAGGCGAAGAGGAACGCTCACCTTCAGGGTGTCGCCCAAAACGGCACGGCTGCTAGCGTGACCGAAGCCCAAGCCGTAGGAAGCCCCGGCCGCACACAGCAGCGTCATACCAGCTAGAACCGCGGCCGATACCCGCTTAAAGTTATTCATGTCGGTGCATCATGAGGCCCAGGTTTTGACTCTAGCATGAAGGCTTTCGCTCCCATCTGGTGGGAAGCCCGTGAGAACGAGGCCAACTCCTCACTTTGAGACTTGCTGACAACAACACGTCCGATTTCATCGAAATAAAGCATGACAACCGAACTGCAGACTGAACGACAGGGCCAGACACTGGTGATGACGCTGTCGGGCCCAGCCACCCGCAACGCCCTGTCGCCGCAGGTCTACGCCGCGGGCATCGAAACCCTGAACATGGCCGAGTCCAGCCCGGACGTGCGCGCCGTGGTGCTCACGGGCGCTGGCGACCACTTTTGCGCAGGTGGCGACCTGCAAAGGCTGGCCCACAACCGCCAGCACGACATGCAGGTGCAAGGCGCCAATCTGGATGCGTTCCACCAATGGATCGAGGCGCTGCGCAGCTTCCCCAAACCGGTGATCGCCGCTGTGGAGGGCGTGGCCGCCGGCGGTGGTGTATCGCTGGCCCTGGCCTGTGACCTGATCGTGGCGTCCGAGGGCGCCCGCTTCGTGATGGCCTACAACAAGGTCGCGCTGTCACCCGACGGCGGCGCCAGCTGGCACCTGAGCAGGGCCTTGGGCCGCGGTAAGGCGCTGGAGTGTTTGTGGCTGGGTGAGCAGCAATCCGCGCAGCAATGGCAGGCCCTGGGCCTGGTGAGCCGCCTGGCACCTGCTGGCATGGCACTGGACCACGCGCTCCAGCTGGCCGAGCAGTTGGCACAGGTCGCCCCTCAGGTATTGACGAGCGTGAAAGAGCTGGTCAACGACGCGGACCGCCCTTTGCGCGCACAACTGGACGCTGAAAAACAACAATTCCTGGTGAACCTGAGCCGACCCGAAGCCGGCCAGGCCATCGAGCGCTTCCTGCAGGGTAAAGGCCGCTGAGCCAGATCAGGTCAGCTCGAAGGCCACCTGGCGCATGCGTGCGGCCATCTGGGCAAACAGCTTGCCCACCATCTGCAACTGGCCGGGCTCCACGTTCTGGCCGGGCATGCGCAAGGTGAGCATGCCCCGGTTGACTGTCATGACCAGCAACAGGCCATCGGTCCACCAGTTGGCTGCGGCGCTTTCCAGCTCCTGAATCGTCGGGGCGTCCAGCCAGGACTGCATGACGGCCTCGGCGTTGCAGAACAAGGCAAAGCGTTTGGCCAGCACGGCCGAAGTGTTGAGGCTCACACGCGGGTGCATGGCCAGCCAGCGCATTTCATCGGGCAAGGTGTTGTCGATCTGCGTCTGCATCGCGTTGGTGTAGCGGCTGAACACATCGGACTCGAGTGTCTGGGCCACCACCTTGCTGAGCAAGATCATCTGCACATCGCCAGGCAAGCCGGTGTCACAACGGAACCGCAACTCGTGCCCGGTGATGTAGGGGCGCTGCGACGAGCCCCACTCCACGCGCCAGCCCTTGTCGGTCTCGACCACATAGCCGCCGCCTGTCTTGTCCTTGACGCGCTTGAACGCAAAACCTTGCGATTTGGCCCAGGCACCCAAGGCTTGCCCCTCGTCGCGCGCGGCGCCAGCTGAACCTATCAGTCGCTTGATGGAGGCAAACATGCGAGGGTGGTTCCCGAGGGAACAGAGGGTCTATCCATGAGCCAGTCTACCTGAGCGCCTCTGTTCAGGTTGCTGAAATACACATGGCGAAATCCCTGAATCAATCTGGCCTGCCCGGAGGGACTCGAACCCCCGACCTACTGCTTAGAAGGCAGTTGCTCTATCCAGTTGAGCTACGGGCAGCCAAGCTGGCAGTTTAAGCGATGCGCGCAGGCTTCCAGCGAGACAGCCACAGGGCATTGGTGACCACGCTCACGCTGCTGAGCGCCATGGCGGCGCCGGCCAGCATGGGGTTGAGCCCGCCAAACGCGGCCAGCGGGATGCCGACCACGTTGTAGCCAAAAGCCCACGCCAGGTTCTGCCAGATCTTGGCGGAGGTGCGCCGGGATATCTCCAGGGCGGCGGGCACCAGCATGGGGTCGCCGCGCATGAGGGTGATGCCTGCCGCCTGCAGGGCCACATCGGTGCCGCCTTCGGGGTTGGCCATGGCCATGCCGACATCGGCCGCTGCCAGCGCGGGCGCATCGTTGAGGCCGTCACCGACCATGGCCACGGTCAGGCGCTGGCCGCCCTCGCCTTGCTGCAGGCGCTGGATGTGGTCGGCCTTGTCACCCGGCAAGACCTCGGCCACCACCTGCTGGATGCCCAAGCGGCTGGCCATGGCCTGCGCCGCCCCCCGGTTGTCACCCGAGATCATCACGGTGCGCACCTTCAAGGCATGCAGGCGGGCCACCGTCTGGGCGGCACCGGGCTTGAGTTCGTCGCCAAAGGCCATGGCGGCCATGACCTGCCAGGCGGGCTCACCATCAGCGACCTGCGTCTGGCGCATCAACCAGGACACGGTTGAACCACAGGCGGCCCAGGCATCGGCCTGCGCCTTCAAAGCTGGGGTGACAGGGCTGGCCTGCTCGTCGACCCAGCGGGCGCTGCCCAGCCCCCAGTTCCCCGACAGCGCAAGGAGGCCAGCTGCGTCGCCACCCGCCTCGCTCAAGCGCCCCACCACCCCTCTGCCAGGCATGGCCTGGACGGCCTGCGCCGCAAGCGGTGCCTGCCCCTTGGCCGCCTCCAGCACCGCACGGGCCAGCGGGTGTTCGCTACCGGCTTGCAAGGCCGCGGCCACACGCAAGGCCTGCGGCTTGTCCCAGTCGGGTATCGAGGGCATGGAGGTCATCTGCGCCACCTGCCAGTCGATCAGCCTGGGGTGACCCTGGGTCAAGGTACCGGTCTTGTCAAAGGCCACGACCTGCACGCGGTGGGCCACCTCCAGGGCCTGCGGGTCCTTGATCAAGATACCCTGGCGCGCCGCCGCCCCGGTGCCGGCCATGATGGCCGCCGGTGTGGCCAGCCCCAAGGCGCATGGGCAGGCGATGACCAGCACGGCCACGGCCCGGATCAAGGCCAACTCGCCACCGGCGCCATGCCACCACCACCCCAGCCCCGTCAGCAGCGCCACGACCAACACCGTGGGCACAAACACCGCCGAGACCCGGTCCACCACGCGCTGGATGGGGGCCTTGGTGGCCTGGGCGTCCACCACGCGGCGGATGATGTGCGCCAGCATGGTCTGCCCACCCACGGCCGTGACCAGCATGACCAGCCGCCCCTCCGCGTTGATGGCCCCACCCGTCAGGCGATCGCCCTGGTTCTTGGCCACCGGCAAGGGCTCGCCCGTGAGCATGGCCTCGTCGACATGGCTGGCACCTTCTGTGACCGTGCCATCGGTGGGAATGCGCTCGCCCGGGCGCACGATGAGCGTGTCCCCGACCAGCACCTGAGACAGCGGCACCGTGACCTCGCCTTGCGGCCCCAGGCGGGAAACCGTGTCAGGCCTGAGCGCCTGCAAGGCCCGGATGGCGGCCGTGGTCTGGCGCTTGGCGCGTGCTTCCAGCGCCTTGCCCAGCAGGACCAGGGTGATCACCACGGCCGAGGATTCGAAATACAGATCGGGCCCGCCATGTGCTGCATGTGCGGACTGGGCGTGCGTCCACCAGAGCCAGCAAGACAGGCCCCAGGCCGCGCTGGTGCCCAGGGCCACAAGCTGATCCATGTTGCCGCTGCCATCCTTGAGCGCGGCCCAGCCTGCCTTGTAAAAGCGCGCGCCCAGGCCAAACTGCACCGGCGTGGCCAGCGCGAACTGCACCCAGGCGGGCCAGAAATGGTGGGCGCCCCACAGCATGGGCAGCACCAGCGGCAAGCTGGCCACGCCGCCCAGGATCACGGCCCCCCAGACATCCCACCAGGGCACGACTTCCTCCACCACGGGCGCATCGGGCTGCTGGATCAGGGCGTGGTAGCCCGCGTCCTCCACTGCGCTCACCAGCCCGGCCGGGTTCGGGGCACTGGCCTCAGGGCGCCAGGTCACGCTGGCGATCTCCGTGGCGAAGTTGACCTGCGCCTCCTGCACGCCGGGCACCTTGCGCAAGGCCCGCTCGACACGGCCGACACAGGCGGCGCAGGTCATGCCCCGCACGGCCAGTTGCACGGGCTCAACCAGGGACAAGGAAGGAGAGACTGAGGACATGACGCGGCCTTTGGATAGGTCCATGATGATGGCACTTTCAACCCTGACATCATGTCAAGGTCAAGCCTATTGAACATCTCACCCTGTTTTGACCACGGTCATGCCAGCTCGCTTGACCTTGCCATCATGGCAAGGTTCAGACTGAGTTGCGTTGACAATGCCATCACCTAGAAAGGATCCCCATGAGCGACACCCACAGCCACCAGCTTCAGGTCAAGGGCATGAGCTGCCAGCACTGTGTGAAAGCGGTGACCAAGGCCATCCAGGCGCTGGATGCTGCCGCCACTGTGTCGGTGGACCTGCCACAAGGCATGGTCACCGTGCAGACCACGCTCGACCGCGACGCCACGGCCCAGGCCATCACCGAGGAAGGCTATGAAGTCCAGGCCTGACGCCACGCCCGTCAACATCGGCGAGGCCTCCAGGCTGACGGGTGTGTCGGCCAAGATGATCCGGCACTATGAAGGGCTGGGCCTGCTGCCGGCGCCACCGCGTACCGAGTCGGGCTACCGGCGCTACGACGATGACGCCGTCAACACCCTGCACTTCATCCGGCGCGCGCGGGATCTGGGCTTCAGCATGGCCGACATCGGGCAACTGCTGGATTTGTGGCGCAACCGCCGCCGCTCCAGCGCCGCCGTCAAGAAACTGGCGGTGCAACACGTGGCCGCGCTGGAGGCACGCATCGAGGCCCTGGAAGCCATGAAGCGCACCTTGAACGACCTGGCCGAGCAATGCCATGGCGACGAGCGCGCCTGCTGCCCGATCCTGGACGACCTGGCCGGCGCGCAATTACCGCCAGCGGCATCCAGCTGCCATTCGTCACAACACTGAGGCGTTGGTCACATGGCACATGACGAACGGGGGGCTTTGCGTGCATGATTTGGGGCTTGCCCCATCCACAACACGAGGAGCCCGCCCATGTCCAGCGCACCCCATGATCAGTGGCCACTTCAGTCGTCCAGCCTGAGTGCCTGCGGCATCCGCACCCGGGTGCTGCAAGGCGGGCAGGATCTCAAAGCCACGGAGGCCGTGGTCTTCGTGCATGGCAACCCCGGCTCCAGTGAAGACTGGCGCGCGTTGATGCAGGCAGTGGCGCCGCACGGCCGCGTCATCGCCCTCGACATGCCCGGCTTTGGCCAGGCCGACAAGCCTGCCGACTACCCCTACTCCGTTGAAGGCGGCACGGCCTTTTTGACCGAAGCGCTCAAGCAACTGGGCGTGCTGCGTGCGCACCTGGTGCTGCATGACTTTGGTGGCCCCTGGGGCCTGATGTGGGCGGCCATGAACCCCCTGGGGCTGGCCAGCCTCACCCTGATCAACACAGGCATCCTCAAGGGCTACCGCTGGCACTACATGGCACGCATTTGGCGCACCCCCCTGCTGGGCGAGTTGCAACAATTGATCACCACCCGCAGCGGCTTCAAATGGGCGATTTCAGTGGGTTGCCCCAAGGGCCTGCCACTCGAATTCGTCAACCGCATGTACGACGACCTGAACTGGGGCACCAAGCGCGCCATCCTCAAGCTCTACCGCGCCACCGGCGACCTGGACAACCGCAGCCAGGCCCTGGGCAAGATGCTCGCGCCACTCAACCCGCCCACGCTCGTGGTGTGGGGTGCGGCCGACCCGTATCTGCCTGCGCGTTACGCAGAGCAGCAAAAAGAGACCTTCGCCAAAGCACAGGTGGTGCTCTTGCCGCAAAGTGGCCACTTCCCGTTCGCCGATGACCCGCAGGGCGTGGCGCAGGCCGTGGTGCCCTTCTTGCGTCAGCAGTTATCGGGCGGCACGGCAGGGGTCAGATCAGGCGCGGCCTGATCAAGCCTGGGGCTGGCGCGCAACAGGCGCCCGGTCAACAGCCAGATAGCTCAGCCGTGATGAGCGGCAGGCCGCCATCGACTTGTGGCGATGCATAGGTCACCGAGCAGGCGGCGGCATCCGGTGCGCCCTCTTTCTGGAAGACCGTTTTGTCGCCGACATGAACGGGGTTGAAGCCGGAGAACTGCAAGGCGTTCTGGATGCCTGCCGGGTCGCCGCCTTGCGGGTAGCCACGCGACATGGCCACCGTCGTGTCGCTGATGGCCACCGACGAGCCGCCTTCATGAAGCTTGCAACCTGACTGGGTCGCGCACTTCATGTGCATCAGCGTGCTGGCAGACGTCATGGCACCTTGCATACCCATGACGACCGACTTGCGTGCGTCACCCGGCAGGTCCGCAAAATGCGGCAAGGCCGTGGCCGACAAGCCGCCCATGATGGAGATGGTGCACACCATCTCCAGCAAGGACATGCCCCGCTGCTTGCGTTCTGAATGAATGGTGTTGGTGATCTTCAAAGCAGGCCTCCCTGGCAGCCTGTCGCATCGTGAAACGAGTGCGCAATATGCCGCACCAGGGAGATTCTAGAAGGCGCTTTCGGGGGTGAACAGCCTCTGGATGAGCGGGCCCGCAAAGCAAAACGGGCCAGCACCTGATGATGCTGACCCGTTGGATTCAATGGTCGGGGCGGTGGGATTCGAACTCACGACCCTCTGCTCCCAAAGCAGATGCGCTACCAGGCTGCGCTACGCCCCGACGAAGCTGGCATTCTATGCTGAAAATTGGCCCGGGTACAGCTGTTGTTTGAAAATCATCTCACCGGCATGCCTGAGGGCAGGATGGCGTGCATGCCCTGGATGGTCTGAACCATCAAGGGTGTGGCGCCATGCAGGCCCAAATCGCGCAAGCGCGCGCTCAGGGGATGGTTACCGCCGCCGTCGCAGTGCAAGCTCACATCACCGCCCAGGCCATGCCGCATGCGCCCTCTGGTATTGATCACAGTGCGCAGCAGTTGCCCCTTGAACAGCGTGTAGGTCATCAGATTGGGCGCGGACATCTTCACGCCCCACCCCACGCGCCCGGACAAACGGCACAGCAGGTCTTTGCCATCTTCACTGCGCACGGTGCATTCCAGATCCCTGTCGCGCAACTGAAAGTCGATGGGCACGATGATCTTCGGGTAGCCCCAGCAGTCATGGCCAGCCGCATGGGCTGCCGCGGTGGTCACAGGCAAGTCCGCCACGTACATGCCAGGCAAGGCCGACTGGCCCCAATGCCAGGCCGCTGTATCCCTGAACTTTGTCTTGACGGGGTGCGCTGCCACGGCCACGCCCATTTCGTTATAGGGCCCCACCGAGGTGTCCACATATTCGAAGAAGGCCACGGTCACCAGCCCTTTGCCAGGGCGCAGGGGCACCGCCTTCAGCTCCGGCGGCAACACGGCCTGGGCCTTGTCGATGTCAACCAGGAAAGAGGCAAACACCGCAGCAGCGTTGTAGTACAGGATGGGCAACGCCACCGGCCCCACTCGGGTCGGGTAGGTCTGCCTGTCCACGTCGAAATAGCTTCGCATGATGTCTTGTCCTTACTTACACACTGATGTGGATCGGCTCGCCAGCCATGCGGGCCAGCAGCTGGGTTTGCATGTCTTCGATCAGGCCCAGTCGGTTGATCTGGTTGGTGCCTTCGAAGATGCGGGTCAGGCGGATGTCGCGCAGCAGCTTTTCCAGGCCGGTGGCGGTACGGGTGCCGTGCTCGGCCATCAAGGCCATGCCCATCTCGCAGATCGCCTGGGCCCGATCGGTTGCCATGAACTTGCTGATGCAGGCACCCGATTGCCTGGCCTGCTGACTGCCACGGGCTTGTTGCCACAGCAGCGAACGGATCGTGCGGGTCTCGGCCACCATCTGGGCCAGTTGCAGCTGAACCTCCTGATACGAGATCAAGGGGCGGCCGCCCAGGCGGGTGTCCAGCGCATGGTTCAAGGCCAGTTCACAGGCACGACGGGCGATACCGACAGCCATGGCCGCCACCGGGTAGCGCGAGGCATTCAGCGTGGCGCGGTTGAGGGCCCACCCCTTGCGCAGGCCGCCAATCACATCGGCCTCGGGCACAAAGGCATCCTCGAAGGTCAGCTCTGCCGCACTGCTGGCGCGCATGCCCATCTTCAACTCGGTACGGCGGGCGCTCATGCCGGGGTTGCCGGCATCCAGCATGAAGCAGGTCCAGGACTCGAAGCCCTCGCCTTCCAGCGCCGCGAACACCGCCACCTTGCGGGCGACATCACCGCCGCTGATGTAGCACTTCTGGCCGTTGATGCGGTAGCCGCCGGGCACGGCCTTGGCCACCACGCGAGGGCGGTTGGTGTGCGCGCCATGGCCATCCTCTGCATCGCTGCCCGCCGTCGGCTCGGTGATGGCGTAGGCAAACAGATGGGGCCGCCCTTGCATGAAGTCGTGATGCATGGGGCGGATGAAGCGCCACATTGCATTCAGGTCGCCACTGAGCAGCACGGGCGCCAGGCCCAGATGATGGGCGCTCAGCAGCAGCATCTGGCCGGCACACACGGCAGACATTTCCTCCACCTGGATGGCCATGCGGTACGCGGGTGAAAAACGCATGTCCCACAGTGAGGCAGCACCAAGCGGTGCAGGCACGGCATTGGACATGAAGCCGGCACGCCCCGCCTTGATCAAGAGTTGCCGCGCCACGGGATGCAAGGTGCCAGGCCGGGCATGTTCGGCCTCATCCAGCAGACGCACGTTGGGCGCCATGTGGGCCTGCGCGAACTGCCTCACGCGCCGGCGCAAATGCCCCAGCGCGGTGGGCAGGCTGGCCGTGTCCATCTCCCACAGGTCGGCAGGGCCATAGTGTGTGAGGGCCCGGCCCAGGGCGTTGAGCTCCTTGATCCGCTGCAAGGGGTTCAGCCCGTGAAGCAGTGGTACATGCCCTTCGATGTGATCGAGTGTGGTCATGCGTGTGCTCCGGTTGCCGTGGTCCTGGTGAAGGCCCAATTGGCCGACATCAGCTGCATGTCCAACGCGCCGCCGCTTTGCTGGCGCAGGTGATTGACATCACGCCAGCGCTTTTCGATGCCGTTGTCGCGCATATAGCCCAGGCCACCAAAGGTCTGCATGGCCACATTGGCGGCCAAGGCCAGGCCTTCATGCAATCGGTTGCGCGCACGAAGCAGATCGACAAAACCTGATTCGTTCAAGGCCTGGCCTGCCAGCACGATGCGCACATCGGTCAGGGCCGCTTGCATGTCAGCCAGCATGATCTGCACAGCCGGGTGCCCGGCAATGACGCGCCCGCCCTGAAAACGCAGGGCGCTGAACTGCTGCGCCATCTCCATCATCTGCTGGACGCAGCCTCGCTGGATGGCCAACAGGCCCAACCACTCGCGGTGCCAGATGTCGCGGGCCAGCGCCTTGGCCCGGTGCGCGGGCACCTGGACGGTGCGCGCCTGGCCCGACTCAAAAGCCCCGTCGTGCAACTCGTCCAGGCCATGCCCGGAGGTGCTGCCACGCACCTCGCCCCGGATGAGCTGCCACGCCATCGCCCCTGCAGTGAACACGGGGGCCAGCAGCACACGCACCTGCCCATGCATCACGCCGCTACAAACCCGATCTGGATCAAATACATCTTGCAGCAAGGGTTCATCCACTGGCTGCCCGCACCACCAGTTGGCCAGCTCGCCACGGCCAATGCCATGGCGGCCATGCAGGCTGATACAGGGATGAGGCTCGCCGATGTTGCTTTCACCCAGCTGTCTCAGCAGATGAAGCGCCAGGGCCGATCGGTGCAAGCTCAGCGCCAGCGATGCGCTCACCTTGGCAATTGTGGTGAGGTTGCGCAAGGTCAAGGCCAGTTGCGGTGCTTGTTCGCATCCTTCCCACAGCCCGCATCCGTCATCGTCTGTTGTATTGACAAACCCCTGATCCACGAACAGATCCAGCGCCGCCAGGAACCGGGATGGCTCACATGTCTGCTCCGGCCGTGCGAACACATCCTCTGCCAGATCCCTGCATATGTGCTGCAAACTGTCGTCGATCATGACGATGTCTTCATCGCTCAATTGCACGACATCTCCTTGTTGTGATGAACGAGGTGATGCTAGGTGGCGGGTGATCGGGTGTGGATGCTGTGATCGGTCAAGCTACTGATCGATCTGGCCAATTCGCTGTATGGGGTAGTTCTGCGCAAATCTGGATGTCATGGACCTTCGCTCGCTTCGCGTTTCCACCATGTCGGTGTACCCCCTGCTCCAATGTGCGCAGGATGAGGGGCTGCCTGCCGAACAGCTGCTGGCAGGCACGGGGCTGACCGAAGCCCTGCTGCGCGATGCCAACCGGGACGTCCCTTTCAGCCTTGAGCTGATCGTGGTTCGCAACTACCTGCGCCTGACCCGAGAGAGCGTGCCGGGCCTGCGGGCCAGCACCTTCTATCACTACAACAGCTTTGGCACGCTGGGGGCGGCACTGGTGAGCCACCCAACCATGCTGGAGGCCTGCCGCTTCCTGGCCCGCTACGTGGATCTGACCTTCACACCGTTTCGCGTCCTGATGGAAGAAGATGGCAAACAGGTCTGCGCCCGTTATGTGGACTGCATGGACCTGGGAGACTGCCGGGATTTCTATCTCATGCGGGATCTGGCCTTCATCCGCAACCTGAGCAAGGAAGCCGGTGCCGAGGATTGGGCCGAGCTGGTGGACGACATGGAAATCGCCATGGCGGCGCCCGCCGAGCTGGAAGCCGTGAAAGCCTTCTTTGGCTGGCCTTTGCACTTTGGCGCAACCGAAACGCGCGTGATTGCCCCCAGGCGATCACTGCTGAAGCCACTGCGGCTGGCCAACCCGATCACGCTCAAGATCATGCAGGAGCAGTGCGAGGCCCAGTTGCTCAAGCGCCAGCAGAACCCCTGGTCCAGGCAGGTCGAGAACCTGTTGCTGAGCACGCACCCCATGCCGGATCTGGGCACCGTGGCCGACCGCCTGCATTGCGCTGAGCGCACGCTACGGCGACGTCTGCAAGGCGAGTCCTGCACGTTTCAGGATCTGGTCACGCAGGTCCAGCAGCAGCGCGCCATCCACCATCTGCGCCACACCCAGTTACCCATCGAGCTGATCGCCGAGAAACTGGGCTACAGCGAGACCGCCGCCTTTGCCCATGCCTTCAAGCGCTGGACGGGGCAGACACCCTCGGCGTTCCGCTTGCAAAGCCGCCAGCCTGAAGACCTGCAAGTCGATCAGGCCTGATCCACTTCGCAGAAGATGGCGTCGTCAGGACGTCATCTGCGACCAGACCTTCTCCAGGCGCTTGACACTCACAGGCTGTGGCGTGCGCAACTCCTGCGCAAACAGGCTGATGCGCAGCTCTTCCAGCAACCAGCGGAACTCGTCCAGGCGTGCGTCATGCGTGCCTTTGAGCTCGCTCAGGCGGCGCGTCAAGCGCTGGTCCAGCGGGCGCAACTCGGTAAGGCGTTGCGCATCGCGCGCCGGGTCGCCTTTGAGCTTGTCCAGTCGCAGGGTGATGCCCTTGAGGTAGCGCGGGAAGTGCTGCATCTGCGCATACGGTGTCAGCGCCACAAAGCGCTTGGGCATGAGGCGCTGCAACTGCGCCGTGATGTCATCGGCCACGTCCTTGGGTGGGCGCGCGTCCTTGAGCTTGCGCGTGGCGGCGGCGTACTCGGTCAGCACACTGCCCGCCAGCCGTGCCACTTCCTGCGCGATCAGGTTCAGGCGCGTGCGCCCCTCTTCCACTCGGGCCTTGAAGCTGGCAGCGTCGGTCGGCAAGGGGTCGTTGAGGTAAGCGCGGTCCAGCGCCACCTCGATGATCTGGTCGCGCAGCTCGTCGGCCGTGCCCAGGCTCATGTAGGTCATGGCCATTTTCTGCAGATCGGGGATGTTCTTTTCAAGGTACTTGAGCGGCTCCTTGATCTGCAAGGCGATCAGGCGGCGCAGGCCGGCGCGGTGCCTGGCTGCGGCCACATCGGGCTCGTCAAACACCTCGATCTCGACGTGCTGCCCCTTGTCGATCAAGGCCGGGAAGCCGATCAGGGTGTGGCCACCACGCTGGATTTCCATCAACTCAGGCAGCTCGCCAAACGTCCAGTCGGTCAGGGCTTGTGCGGCTGGTGCGGGCTTGCTGCTGGATGCCGGCACGTTGGCGCCCCCTTTGCCATCTCTTTGGCCCGCAGCCTGCACACGCTGCACACCTGGCTTGTGGCCTGGCGCTTGCGCACCACCCGCCTGCTGCGCGGGCTCGGGCGAGTGCGCGCCCGCCGCCTCACCACCCTGCACCACGGCGTGCGCCTTGAGCGCCGCCAGCGCCTGGAAGGCCCCGCGAGCCAACGCACCCAGCTCGGCCTTGATGGCAGGCAGGTTGCGCCCCATGCCCAACTGGCGGCCGTGTTCATCCACCACGCGGTAGTTCATGAACAGATGGGGTGAGAGCATGTCGAGCTTGAAGTCCGCACGCTTGACATCCAGCTGGGTCTTGTCGCGCACAGCCTTGAACAGCACATCCATCAAGCCGCCCTTGCCAAAGTCCACAGACTCGACGAAGGACTCAGCGTAGTCCGGCAGCGGCACCAGGCGCGCCCGCGGCTTCTGGTGCAGGCTCTTGATCAGGGCCAGCACCTTGTCTTTGAGCATGCCCGGCACCAGCCATTCGCCAGCTTCTTCGCTGACCTGGTTGAGCGCAAAGATGGGCACCGTCACGGTCACGCCATCGCGGGCGTCGCCGGGTTCGTGCAGGTAGCTGGTGCTGCAGTCCACGCCGCCCATGCGCAGCACCTTGGGGAAGGCGCTGCTGGTGATGCCGGCGGCCTCGTGGCGCATCAACTCGTCGCGGCTGAGGTACAGCAGCTTGGGGTTCTCGCGGCTGGCCAGCTTGTACCAGCGCTCGAAGCTGTGGCCGCTCATCACCTCGGGCGGGATCTGCGCGTCGTAGAACGCAAAGATCAGCTCGTCGTCCACCAGCACATCCTGCCGGCGGGATTTGTGCTCCAGTTGCTCGACCTGGTTGATCAGCTTGCGGTTGGCCGCCAGGAATGGCAGGCGCGTTTCCCACTCGTCGTTGACCAGGCCTTCGCGGATGAAGATCTCGCGGGCCTTGGGCGCATCGATCAGGCCAAAGTTGACACGCTTGTTGTTGTAGACGACCAGGCCATACAGCGTGGCCCGCTCGATCGCCACCACCTCGGCCGCCTTCTTTTCCCAATGGGGTTCAAGCAACTGTTTCTTGAGCAGGTGCCCGCCCATGAACACCAGCCACTGCTGGTCGATGTTGGCGATGCCGCGGCCAAACAAGCGCGTGGTCTCGACCAGTTCGGCCGCCAGGATCCAGCGCCCCGGCTTCTTGCTCAGGTTGGCACCAGGGTGCTTGTAGAACTTGATGCCGCGTGCACCCAGGTACCAGTCTTCGTCGTCGCTCTTGCAGCCAATGTTGCCCAGCAGACCAGCCAGCAGCGACAGGTGCACCTGCTCATACGTGGCCGGGCTGCCGTTGAGGCGCCAGCTGTGCTCGGCCACCACGGTGTGCAGTTGCGTGTAGACATCCCGCCATTCGCGCACGCGGCGCGGGTTGATGTAGTTGTCACGCAGCAGCTGCTCGTACTTGCGGTGGCTCAGCTTGTGTTTCTCTGGCTGACCGGGCTCGTGGTGTGCGTGCCCGCCACGCGAGTCATCCAGCCACTTCCACAGCTTGAGCGTGCCCATGAACTCCGACTTCTCGTCGTCGAACTGCTTGTGCTTGGTATCGGCCTGCTGTTGCTGATCGATGGGCCGGTCGCGCACGTCCTGCACGCTCAGGCTCGCAGCGATCACCAGCACCTCGGCCAGGGCTTGCCGGTCCTTGGCCTCCAGGATCATGCGGCCCACGCGCGGGTCCAGCGGCAGGCGGGCCAGGTCCATGCCCAGCTTCGTGATCTCGTTGTTGTCATCGACCGCGCCCAGCTCGTTGAGCAACTGGTAGCCGTCGGCAATGGCCTTGCGCAGCGGGGGCTCAATGAAGGGGAAATCGTCCACCAGCCCCAGGTGCAGGGACTTCATCCGCAGGATCACCCCGGCCAGCGAAGAGCGCAGGATTTCGGGGTCGGTGAAGCGCGGGCGGGCGGTGAAGTCCTTCTCGTCGTACAGGCGGATGCAGATGCCATTGGCCACCCGGCCGCATCGCCCGGCGCGCTGATTGGCGGCGGCCTGGCTGATCGGCTCGATCTGCAACTGCTCGACCTTGTTGCGGAAGCTGTAACGCTTGACCCGCGCCATGCCCGAATCGATCACATAGCGGATGCCCGGCACCGTCAGCGAGGTTTCGGCCACGTTGGTGGCCAGCACGATGCGCCGCCCGCCGCCGGTCTTGAAGACTTCGTCCTGCTCCTGCTGGCTCAGGCGCGCGAACAGCGGCAGGATGGTGGCCGTGACGCGGTGGTGGGCAAAGTGCTTGCGCAGGTGATCGGACGCCTCGCGGATCTCGCGCTCGCCGGGCAGGAAGACGAGGATGTCGCCGCTGCCCTCGCGCCAGAGTTCATCGGCGGCGTCCGTGATGGCCTCGTTCAGGCCGTACTCGCGGCTTTCCTCAAAGGGGCGGTAGCGCTGCTCCACCGGAAACAGCCGGCCAGAGACCATGATGACCGGCGCGGGCCCCTTGGCCGATTCAAAGTGCTTGGCAAAGCGCTCGGCATCGATCGTGGCCGAGGTCACGATGATCTTCAGGTCCGGGCGGCGCGGCAGTAACTGGCGCAGGTAGCCCAGCAGGAAGTCGATGTTGAGGCTGCGTTCATGCGCCTCGTCAATGATGATGGTGTCGTAGGCCCTGAGGTCTGGGTCCCCCTGGGTCTCGGCCAGCAGGATACCGTCGGTCATCAGCTTGACGGAGGCACCCGGCTGCAGACGGTCCTGGAAACGGACCTTGTAGCCCACCACCTCGCCCAGCGGCGTGTTGAGCTCTTCCGCAATGCGCTTGGCCACACTTGATGCGGCAATCCGCCGAGGCTGGGTGTGCCCGATCAGCTTGGGCCGCAGGTGGCGCGGGGCATTCGGGTCCCGCTCCTGCCCCCAGCCGCCCCGGCCCATGGTCAGGGCGATCTTGGGCAGCTGCGTGGTCTTGCCCGAGCCCGTTTCACCGCAGACGATGATGACCTGGTGCTCGCGCAGGGCAGCCTCGATCTCGTGGCGCTTGCCGCTGACGGGCAGGGATTCGGGAAACTCGATGAGGGTGGGACGGGCAGACACAGAAGGCTTTGGGGCACACAGGCAAGGCGCACATTATCCAGCGTGCGCCAGCAGCACCCGGCACGGGCTTCCAAGGTCATCAATTGGCGCGCGATGTCAAAAACAACGCGACACATTTCAAGGCAAAAACGGATGCACGGCCCGGGCAAAGTCGGCCATGATGCCCGCCATGCAATTTCACGACTACATCCAGTACGACGGCCTGGGCCTGGCTGACCTTGTTCGCCGCGGCGAGGTCTCGCCCGCGGAATTGCTGGCAGCGGCCAGCAGCCGGGCAGACGAGGTCAACGGCAAGCTCAACGCCATCATCCGTCGCTACGACGAGCGCGCGCAGCAACGGCTCAAACACGGCTTCCAGGCTGAACAGCCCTTTGCCGGCGTGCCCTTCCTGATCAAGGACCTCTTCCAGGAGTGGGAAGGCGTGCCCTGCGGCTGGGGCAATCGCCAGCATGCGCGCAACCCGGCTCCGCTCACCAGCGACGTTGTCAGGCGCTGGAACGAGGCCGGCCTGGTGATCTTCGGCGCCACCAACTCGCCCGAGTTCGGCGCCCGCAACGTGACCGAACCCCTGGCCTGCGGCCCGACCCGCAACCCCTGGGACACCTCCCGCACGCCCGGTGGCTCATCGGGCGGATCGGCCTCGGCCGTGGCAGCCGGCATCGTGCCGGTGGCTGGCGCCAACGATGGCGGTGGCTCCATCCGTATCCCTGCCGCCTGCAGCGGCCTGTTCGGCTTGAAGGCCGGGCGGGGCCGCATCTCCATGGGCCCGCTGGCCGCCGAGGGCCTGTTTGGCGCCGCCGTGCAAGGCGTGCTGTCGCGCAGCGTGCGCGATACCGCCGCGATGATGGACCTGCTTCAAGGCCCCGAACCCCACGCGCCCTACTGGATGCCACCGCCCGAGCAGCCTTATCTGCAGGCCATCACCCGCCCACCCAAGACGCTGCGCATCGGCTACTCCACCATCTCGCCCACAGGCACCCCGGTGGACGCGCAGGCGGTCGCCGCCACGCAAGACGCCGTCAAATTGCTGAGCGCGCTGGGCCACCATGTCGAAGAGGTCAAGCTGCCTTTTGACGGCGAACAGCTGTCTGCCGACTTCCTGATGACCTGGTCTTGCGCCCAGGCCATGTTGATCGACGAGCTTGGCCGGGTCGAAGGCCTCAAGCCCACTGACTTCGAGCCTGACACCCAGGCGCTGGCCGCCGTCGGGCGCACCGTGTCGGCGCCGGAGCTGCTGGCCTGCCTGGAGCGCTGGCACCTGCACACCATGGACCTGGCCCGTTTCCACACGCAGTTTGATTTCTGGCTGTCGCCCACGCTGAGTGCCCCGCCCATCCCCATCGGCGCGCTGACCACCCCACCAGCCCTGCACCTGGTCAACAAGGTCATGTCGGGCCTGGGGCTGTTCGGGGTGATCCGCAAGACCCGCTTCTTCCGCGACATCATCCTCAAGAACCTGGCCTGGACGCCCTACACCCCGCTGGCCAACCTCACCGGCCGCCCGGCGATGTCCGTGCCGCTGTACTGGACACCTGAAGGCCTGCCCCTGGGTGTGCAATTTGTCGGGGGCGTGAACTCGGAGGTGCTGCTGCTGCAACTGGCCGCCCAGCTGGAACAGGCCCGGCCCTGGTTCGACAAGCGCCCGAAACTGTGAGAGGCGGCGCACTGGCGCACGCGAGGCTCGTTCAACAACGTGTGGAAAGCGCACATTGCCCGTAACATTACGGCTTGACGCATTTCGCCACACCTTTCTGATCGGCCGCCTCGCTGGCGCCCCGCTCGCCCCTCCTGCACCCGCTCAATGGACCTGGTCTTCCCCCACACCTTCGTGCCCTGGTTTCGCTCCGTGGCACCCCACATCCACGCGCACCGCGGCAAGACCTTTGTCGTGGGCCTGTCCGGGGAGTTGATTGCAGCCGGCAAGCTCGAAAGCTTCGTGCAGGACCTGGCCCTGATGCAGGCCATGGGCATCAAGATCGTGCTGGCCCACGGTTTTCGCCCGCAACTGGAAGAGCAACTGCGCGCCAAGGGGCAGGATTCCAAATTCAGCCACGGCATGCGCATCACCGACCCGGTGGCGCTGGACTGCGCCCAGGAGGCCGCCGGCCAACTGCGCTACGAAATTGAAGCGGCCTTCTCGCTGGGGCTGCCCAACACGCCCATGGCCGGTGCCTCTGTCAGCGTGATCTCGGGCAACTTTGTGACGGCCCGCCCCGTGGGCATCGTGGACGGCGTGGACTTCATGCACACCGGCCTGGTCCGCAAAATCGACGCCATGGCCGTGCGCCGCGCCATCGACACCGGCGCCCTCGTGATGCTCTCACCCTTCGGTTTTTCACATACCGGTGAAGCCTTCAACCTGAGCATGGAAGACGTGGCCACCAGCGCCGCCATCGCCCTGCAGGCTGACAAACTCATCTTCGTGACCGAGGTGCGCGGCATCCTGCAAAACATCGTGCAGGAACCAGCCAAAGCCAAGGAGCTGGAAGCCAAACAACACGACCCCGAAGTCGAGATCGACCAGGAACTGGCCCTGGCCGAGGCCAAGCGCCTGCTGGCCTCCCTGCCCAACCCCTTGCAACCCACCGACACGGCCTTCTACCTTCAGCACGCCGTCAAGGCCAGCGAAGGGGGCGTCGAGCGCGTGCACATCATCCCCTTCCTGGTGGACGGCGCCCTGCTGATGGAGGTGTTCACGCACGATGGCGTGGGCACCATGATCGTGGACGAAAAGCTCGAAAGCCTGCGCGAGGCCTCGCCAGACGATGTGGGCGGCATCCTGCAACTGATCGAGCCTTTCGAGCAGGATGGCACCCTGGTCAAACGCAGCCGCACCGAGATCGAACGCGATGTGGCCCAGTACACCGTGATCGAGCACGACGGCGTGATCTTCGGTTGCGCCGCGCTCTACCCTTTCCCTGAAGCCGGCACCGGTGAAATGGCCGCGCTCACGATTTCACCGAGCGTGCAGGGTCAGGGCGACGGCGAACGCATCCTCAAGCGAATCGAGCAGCGTGCTCGGGCAATGGGCCTGTCCACACTGTTTGTATTGACCACGCGTACCATGCACTGGTTCATCAAGCGTGGCTTTGCGCCAGTCGACCCGGCCTGGCTGCCCGAAGCCCGCAAACGCAGCTACAAGTGGGACCGGCGCTCTCAGGTGCTGGTCAAGCAACTCAAGTAATCGATTTTTTCTCTCGGACAGACAACCATGGCACGCACCATTCAATGCAAGCACCTCAACAAGGAAGGCGAAGGCCTGGACTTTGCGCCCTACCCGGGCGAGTTGGGCAAGCGCATCTACAACGAGATCAGCAAGGAAGCCTGGCAGATGTGGCTCAAGCATCAGACCATGCTGGTCAATGAAAACCGCCTGAACCTGGCCGACGCCCGTGCGCGCCAGTACCTGGCCCGCCAGATGGAGCAATTCTTCTTTGGCGCCGGTGCCGAGCAGGTGCAAGGCTACGTGCCGCCTGCACCATAGTCAAAGCCCAAACATATCAATCAAGGAGGATGCAATGTTCAATCGCAAATGGCTGGCTGGTTTCTTCGCCCTGTCATCGCTCGGCTCGGTTACCAGTGCCAACGCTTTCGTGTTGGGTGCAAGTAATTTCGACACGCGCAATGTGTTGACCGTCAACGGCACCATCAACCTCACCAACATCGACAGTGGCTGGTACCGTGATGACTTCACCCACACCGCCAGCAACAAGAACTACATCGCGGGCGTGTGCGCCAACTGCGTGGCAGCGGGCTCCTCGACCAATGATTACTTTGTTTTTGATATCAGCACCCTGACGGCGCCGGTCACGTCCGCTTCGTTCTCGGTTTATACCTACATCGCCGACGAGACACTGACCTTCACGCTGCACGACTACGCTGGCGACATCTCCAGCCTGAAGTCGGATAACACGGGTGCCACCGCCGCCGCGATCTACAACGATCTGGGCGATGGCGCGGTGTATGGACAGGGCGTCATTGGCCCGAGCAACGACAACTCGTTGATGTCTTTCACGCTTACCGGTGCTGCCCTGGTCGATCTCAATACCGCCATTCGAAACGGTCAGACCGAGTTCGCCATGGGAGGCACCACCTCCGCCGTACCTGAGCCTCAGTCCTTGCTGCTCAGCCTGATTGGCCTGACCGGCATGGGCGTTGTGCTGCAAAAACGCCGCCGCACCTGATACGGGCAGCACGGCTGCAGCACGGCACGTGGCGGCCGTCCTCCCTGTGATGCGCACCAGGGGGACGCCACCTTGCTCAAGCTCGACGGCGCTTACCCAGCGTCATCACGCCCAGGCTGGCCGCCAGCAAGGCGATGCCACTGGGCTCCGGCACTGGCGTGATGTTCAAGTTGCCACCGTAGCTGCCGCCAAAGCTGCCGTTGATCGTGCCGCGCAACTCCAGCGCATAGCTGGCACCCGCTTGCAGATCCACGTTCTGGAACAGCACGGTGGTGCCCGTCAGGCCTGGCGCCAGCAGTGCCGTCGACGTCCACGCCTGGATGGGCTTGCCGCTGCTGGGCAGGCCGGTCGTCAAAGAGGCCAGGCCCGCGTCCAGCTTGTACAGCCGGGCCGAAAAGTTCTGCAGGCTCAGGAAGCTGCCCAAGTCGATCGACACGGCGGCGGCGTTGAAGCTGGCCTGAGGTGACACGGGCAGGTTGAACACATAGTCGTCATAGAAGTACGACAAGCCACCCAACGACGCATAAACCACAGGCTGGCCGTCCTGCGACACAAAGCCCGTGGCCAGTGAGCCCGAGAAGGTGTTGCCGATGCTGCGTGTGAACGGCAGCGTCACATCCCCATAGTTGGCCACCACGTGGTTGGCCGGATCGGCCCAGGCCGATGTGGTGGACAGCAGGCCAAGCGCAGTCAAGGCCACCATGGCGAATCGAATGGGCATCACGAGAAGCTCCCTGAAAAACTTCGGCGGACCTCAAAACCGGTCCTTCAACCTGCCATCAGGATAGGAAGCGCTCGTGTCAGGCATGCCATCGGCCTGTACCAGCCTTGTGCGCTGAACAGGCGGCCAATAAGAAGCACCGCTGACACCCACGCGCCCGACATGATCCGATCGGGGTAGGCGCCTGACGTGGGGTGAAGTTGCGTCACGCATGAATGCGTGGTGGGACCTACCCTTAACTGGCGCTTTTGGGCAAGCATGGCGCTTTAACGGATGGCATTGTGCGCACATCTTTCGTACTAAACAGGGTCACCCGAAACATGAAGCACACCACCCGTATGCGCAGGCGCCTGGGCCTGTCGATCGCAGCCGCGCTGCTCTCCACATCGGCTCAAGCTCAACTTGAATTGCCGACGCTGTTTCTGGCCACGACAGGCCAGCTGTCCGGTGTGGTGGTGTCGCCGGTCACCATGTACACCATTGCCGTCACCCCCTCGCTGTGGAACGGCCTGGTCAACATGGTGGTGCCCTATATGGCACCTTACTCCGAAGACCTGCGCCAACTGGCCCTGAAGAAGACGCCCCGCCTGCGCCCGGTGCCCAGCGCGCCCACGCCACCGGCCCAGGTCTATGGCAACAGCTACACCCAGATTTTTTCGTTCGGCGACAGCATGAGCGACACGGGCAATATGTACGCCGCGATGCGCGCCAACGGTGCCAAGATCCCGCTGCCCACGACGCCGAACTACCAGGGCCGCTTTTCGAACGGGCCGGTGGTGCTGGAGGCCATGGCCAATGCCCTGAACCTGCCACTGGTCAACTACGCCTTTGCTGGCGCCCGCTCCGGCTACAACAACCTGGTGCCGGTGTACGGCATGCAAAAGGGCATGCTCCAGCAGATTCAGGATTTGCTGGACAACCAACCCAGCCCCACCGCCCGGCTGGATGCCAACGGCCTGTATGTGCTGTGGACCGGCCCGGATGACTACTATGCCGACGGCAATGTGTTCAACACCGGCACGACGGCCACCATCATCAACGACATCCGCCTGGGCATGACGCGCCTGTACCAGCGGGGTGCACGCCACTTCTTCGTGCCGCAGATGCCTGACCTGAGCATCACGCCCTCGGCCCGCATCCACAACGCGGCCTTGACCAACTACAACGAAAACGCCAAGGCGCGCAGCGCGGAAATGGCCGCGGCCCTGACCACCATGCTCAAAGGCTTTGCCAAGAGCTACCCTCTGGCCACCGTGCGCACCTTCGAGACCTTCACCTACTCCCAGACGCGCGTGACCCAGGCTGCCGCCGAAGGCTTCAATGTGATGCAGGCCTGCTACGACCCCAAGTTCATGGGCATCCCCGGCCCCGTTTGCGACACCCCTGACAAGCACCTATTCTGGGATGGCAACCACCCGACCGCAGCGGGCTCGCTCGTCATCGGCACCGACTTCGCCAAGGCAGTGGTCACAGGGGCCCCCTTGCCCTCGCGTTGAGCGCCGCCCGGCACCACACACCTTGATTGAGGGTAACCCCCCATTCGGGCGATCGTGGTGCCGGCTTTTGCGAGTGGGCAGGTCCTAGAATCGTTTCTGCTTGCGAAGACGCAGCATGAGCTGGCAGCGTGCCGTTCAATGGCAACGTCTTCATGATGTTCAAATCACTCAAGGGAGAATTTTGATGACCATGAATTTCCGCGCCTCCACGCTGGTGCTCGCTTCGGCCCTGCTCTTCGGTGCATCTGCACACGCCATGGAAGGCGATGCCTACATCTTCGGTTCGAGCGACACGTCGTCCAGCAACGTGCTGTCCCTGAACGGTAGCCAGATCGTGCAGGCCACCAACAGCGGCTGGTACCGCGACGACGCCATGCACATCCCGTCCAACCAGAACTACATCGCAGGCTTTTGCAATAACTGCGGCGGCCACTACTACAACAACTTCTTCGTCTTCGACATCTCCGGTGTGACCACCCCGGTGACCAGCGCCTCCTTGACGCTCAACAGCTTCGACGTCACGGCACCGCTGCAGTACACCCTGGTGGACTACACGGGCAACGTCGACACGCTGCTCAACAGCGAAAGTGACGCCGGCATCTACGCCGACCTGGGCACGGGTGCCACGTACGGTGGCGACCTGGTCTCGACCGGCTACACGAACCAGACCTTCGCGCTCAACGGCGCGTTCCTGACCAACCTGAACGCCGCCATCGCGGCCGGCCAGACCCGCTTTGTGGTGGGCGGCACCACCGCGCCAGTGCCTGAAGCTGGCACCCTGGCCTACCTGGCCCTGGGCCTGTCCTTCGGCGCCATCATGGCCCGCCGCCGCGCTGCCTGATCGATCACCGATCGCGCACCGCGCTGAAAACAAAAGCCGACCTTCTGGTCGGCTTTTTTACGCCTGTCGTCAGGCCAGCGTGAACTCAAGCAGGCATCAGGAAGTCACGGCTGATGCCATAACCCAGGTCGCCCACGCGGTCCAGGAACTGCGTGAGGTAGGCATGCAGGCCGGTGGCCACGATCTCGTCGATGCGGCTGAATTGAAGATCTGCACGCAGGCGGCCGGCGCGACGCAAGGTCTCGTGGCTGTGGTCATTGGCCACGGCGCGCAGGTTGCTCACCACCTCGTCCATGCAGAACACGAGCGAGCGCGGCATCTCGGCGCGCAGGATCAGCAGCTCGGCCACCTTCTCCGGGCGGATCACGTTGCGGTAGACCTTGCGG
This sequence comes from Aquabacterium sp., assembly GCF_016195855.1. Classification (GTDB taxonomy): domain Bacteria; phylum Pseudomonadota; class Gammaproteobacteria; order Burkholderiales; family Burkholderiaceae_C; genus Aquabacterium. The sequence continues at coordinate 65,867 of NZ_JACPYU010000013.1, read as the reverse complement.
TAGACCTCGAACGCCGACACGCTGCGCAGCACGGCTGACCAATGGTAGAAGTCCACCTCCTTGCCCTCGTTGCCCAGGCCAGAGCCGAAGAACTCGGTGTTGCGGGCGTGGAACTTCACGTCCAGCAAACGGGCGGTGTTGTCGGCACGCTCCAGGAAGGTGCCGATACGCTGGAAGTGGAAAGACTCGTCCTGCAGCATGGTGCCCAGGGTCACGCCGCGCGACAGGTGCGAGCGAAACTTCACCCATTCGAACAGTTCACCCGGGTCCTTGGCCAGGGCGCCGGACTTGACCAGGCGGTTGTACTCCAGCCAGGTCTGGTTCATGGTCTCCCACACCTCGGTGGTCAGGGCCCCGCGCACGGCCCGGGCGTTTTCACGCGCGGCCCGCAGGCAGTTGAGGATGCTCGACGGGTTGGATGCGTCGGTCACCATGAAGGCCATCACATCGCGCGCGTTGATGTCTTCGTACTTGGCCGTGTACTCCGGCATCAACTCGCTGATGCCCAGCAAGCCGCGCCAGCCCGCCTGCGCTGACTCGCTCGATTGCGGCAGCAAGGAGGTCTGGTAATTGACATCGAGCAGGCGAGCGGTGTTTTCGGCGCGCTCCATGTAGCGTGCCATCCAGAAGAGGTGGTCAGCGGTACGCGACAGCATGGGCTTGGTCTCCAGATGCGAGGCGTTGCTGACACGCAAGGCCCCTGTTTCAGTCTCGATCACGTGGGAGGGCAGATGGCTTTCGATGCGTTCATTGAGCATGGTGGTGTCCTCCTTCGTCGCCGTATGGGGTGATCAGGTCTCCAGCACCCAGGTGTCCTTGGTGCCACCGCCTTGTGAGCTGTTGACCACCAGAGAGCCTTCCTTGAGTGCCACGCGGGTCAGGCCGCCGGGCACCATCTGCACCGTCTTGCCTGACAGCACAAAGGGCCGCAGGTCGATGTGGCGCGGCGCAATGCCGGACTCCACAAAGGTCGGGCAGGTCGACAGCGACAGCGTGGGCTGGGCAATGTAGTTGCTGGGGTTGGCCAGCAGCGCCTTGCGGAAATCCTCGATCTCGGCCTTGGTGGACGCAGGCCCCACCAGCATGCCGTAGCCCCCTGCCCCGTGCACTTCCTTGACCACCAGATCGGCCAGGTTGTCCAGCGTGTACTTGAGGTCGTCCTTTTCTCGGCAGACATGCGTGGGCACGTTCTGCAGGATGGGCTTTTCGCCCAGGTAGAACTCGATCATCTTGGGCACATAGGGGTAGATGGACTTGTCATCGGCAATGCCGGTGCCAAAGGCATTGGCCAGGGTGACGTTGCCGGCGCGGTAGGCACGCAGCAGGCCGGGCACCCCCAGGGTCGAGTCCTTGCGGAAGACCTCCGGGTCCATGAAGTCGTCGTCCAGGCGGCGGTAAATCACGTCCACGCGCTGCGGGCCACGGGTGGTGCGCATGTAGACGAAGTCGTCCTTGACGAACATGTCCTGGCCTTCAACCAGCTCGATCCCCATTTGCTGGGCCAGGAAGGCATGCTCGAAATAGGCCGAGTTGGCCGCACCGGGGGTGAGCACCACGGCGGTCGGCTCGTTGACCGATGCGGGCGCCATGGCGCGCAAGGTGTCCAGCAGCAAGTCCGGGTAGTGCGCCACCGGTGCCACACGGTGCTCGGCGAACAGGTCCGGGAAGAGCCGCATCATCATCTTGCGGTTCTCCAGCATGTAGCTCACGCCGCTGGGCACACGCAGGTTGTCTTCGAGCACGTAATAGGTGCCCGAGCCATCGGGGTTGCAGGCCCGCACGATGTCGATGCCGGCAATGATGGAGTAGATGCCGCCAGGCACCTTGAGGTCCACCATCTCCTTGCGGAACTGGGCGTTGTTGAGCACGGGCTCGGCGGGGATGATGCCGGCCTTGAGGATTTCCTGCCCGTGGTAGACGTCCTCGATGAAGCGGTTGAGCGCGGTCACGCGTTGCTTGAGGCCCTTTTCCATCTCGCGCCATTCGCTGGCGGGGATGATGCGGGGGATCAGGTCGAAGGGGATCAGGCGCTCGGTGCCTGCGCCGTCTTCGTCCTTGTCGCCATAAACGGCAAAGGTGATCCCCACCCGGCGGAAGATCATTTCTGCTTCTTCGCGCCGCGAGGCCATCAGCTCGCGAGGCTGTCGCCCCAACCAGCGGTCGTAGGTCCTGTAGTGGTCGCGCACCTGGGCGCTGCTCACATGCATCTCGTCGAAGAATCGCATCGTCTGGCCCCTTGTAGGGGTGAATAAAGCTGCGGTCAACTCAGTCATGCACAGAGTGTGCCAGGGTCGGCATGAGGGCCATTGAGTTGGCACAGCTTTCGGGCACCCACCTCATGATGCACCCCATCCTGGGGCGCCGCTAGGCCGCAGTGGTGCGGGCAGGGTTTTGTCGGACAGGCTCGTCCAGCAAGCGGGTGGTGACGCGCACCAACAAGGTGTGGCGCCCCCCGCCCCGTATCACACCGCGCAAGGGGGTGACGTCGCCAAAGTCGCGCCCATGGGCCACCCTGACGTGGTGAATACCGGGCACACAGTCGTTGGTGGGGTCCAGATCGAGCCAGTCCTGGGCCCGCTCCAGCCCCAGACCGGGGATCCAGACGCTGCACCAGGCGTGCGAGGCGTCTGCACCGACCAGAGGCTGCTGCCCCGGTGGCGGGCGCGTCAGCAGGTAGCCACTGACGTAACGCGCCGCCAGGCCGCAGGCACGCAGGCAACCGAGCATCAGGTGCGCGAAATCCTGGCAAACGCCCTTGCGTTGCAGAAACACGTCCAGGATGGGTGTGGAGATGTCGGTGGACGCGGGCGCGTAGTCGAAGTCCTCGTGGATGCGGTTCATCAACTCGATGGCGGCTTCGGCCAGCGGGCGATCGTCCTTGAGCGAGATCTCGGCGTATTCGCGCAGGGCGGTCAGGCAAGGCACGTAAGGTGAGGCGTACACGAACTCGCTGGCCGGCTGAAACGGGGCTTTGGCACGGTAGGCCAGCAGCGCCCTCACCTCGCCGCAAGTGGGCCCCTGATCGGGTTCCAGGCCCTCGTAGCGCGCCGTGACCGTCACCTGGCTGCGCGCCGTGACGCGCAAGGTCTTGTGTGCGGCGTGCAAGGCGAAATAGGCGCGGCTGTTGCCATGGCTGTCGCGGCGCGTGCTGTGTTGCGAGGGTGTCGGGCTGACCGACATGTCGAACACTTCGAGCTGTTGCCCTGCGTCACTCAAAGGCCTCAGGCAGGCGATGTGCTGCGCCTGGTCGACCGGGCGGCTGTACTCGTACAGGGTCTCATGCTCGACGGACAGGCGCGCGCTGTCTGGCAGGGGCTCGCTCGACAGTTCGCTCATGCGCTCACCATGGAGTCGGTCGGCTCGGCGTGGGCGAAATAGCGGCGCCCTACCTCGTCGGACAAGCGCCAGCCGGCGTCGATCAGGCGGTTGAGCAGCGCCAGCACGGCCTCGTGGCCTTTGTCTGCATCGCACAGCTCGGCCAGTGACGCACCCACGCCTTCATGTGGCAGCAAGGCCAGCATGTCGGCGTGCGAGCCGCCGCGTGCGGGCAGCTTGATCAGCTCGGTGCGCAAACGGCGCAGCACGCAGGCCAGGGCACGCGGGTTGGTCTCGTCCATCACCAGCAAGGCCAGCAAGGCAGGCACCTCCAGGCGACGCTGGAAGCGCGCACGGAAGGTGATGGTGCTGTCGAACAGGTCCAGCGCAAGGTCAAAGCCCTGCGGGTGCGTGAGGGCCTCGCTCTCCCAGAAGGCCTTGAGCATGCTGGCGTAGCCGGTCAGACGCTCGATGAGCCGGCCCACGGTCAGCAGGCGCCAACCGGGGTCGCGCGTCATGCGGTCGGTCTGGGCGCCGGTCACAGCGGCCAATTGCATGCCCAGGTGCTCGAAGGCATCCTGCGCCTGCGTCAGGCTGCGCAGCCTGGCCGCTTGCGGCGTGCGGGTGGCTTGCTCAACGCTCTCATCGTCGTGCTCGTGTTCCTCATGTGGCAAGGCCGCTTGCAAGGCCGCTTGTGTGAGGCGGTGCTGGAAGTCGCTGCCCATGGCACGCAAGAGGCGCGCGTGCTCTGGGGACAGGCGCTCGCGCAGGCTTTGCGCAGAGCGCGCCAGGGCGCCCAGGTTGAAGCCCAGGCTGTAAGCCCCCTGTTTGGCCGACACGTCGACCAACGCGTCCAGCGCCGCACGCTCGAACACCCGCGGGGACTTGATCAGGCTGGGCGTACCGGGGGGCACCAGGCCATTGGACTCGGCCAGATCCGACAAGGCCAGCGAGACGCGCTCTTGCATCTCGTCGTCACCGGACTGCAGGCTGACCGAGGTCTGCAACAAGCGCAACTGCTGCTCGGTGCGCTCGGTATAGCGGCCCATCCAGAACAGGTTCTCGCCGGTGCGGCTGGCCACGGGGCGCTGGCGCTGCATCAGCTCGTCGAGCTTGATGGAGGCCGGCAGCATCGAGAAGGTGTCAACGGGCTCGTCGGTCAGCACCCAGGTGTCCAGGCTGCTGCCGCCCAGTTGCATGGAGACCGGGCCGGCATCACGCGTGGCGATGCGTGTCATGCCCCCGGGCAGGACCTGCCAGCCGCCCTGCCCGTCGGACAAGGCGTACACCCGCAAGGACGCACCGCGCATGCTCAGCGCCCCGCCCGACCAGACCGGCGCCTGGGGATAGGGCTCGAAACGTTGCACCGTGTAGGCGGCCGGGTCGTGGTCGATGCGTTCTCGCCAGGCCTTGAGCGCAGCCGGGGTCAGCACGCGCCCGATGACGGCATCGAAGCTCTGGCGCACGGTGCTGGAGCCCCCAAAGCCCGGTGTGCCGGCATGGGGGTAGCTGGGGCGGATCACACGCTCGGTGAGCTCGTCGCGCACGTCCCGCCAGGCGGCCGACTCGCCGCACCACCAGGTTGGCAGCGAGGGCAGTGCCAGCTCTTGCCCGAGCAGCTTGCGCGACAGTGCCGGCAGGAAGCCATGCACCGCGGGGGACTCCAGAAAGCCTGTACCCAGGGCATTGGCCAGCACCACCTTGCCGGCACGCACGGCCTGCATCAAGCCGGGTATGCCCAGCGTCGAGTCAGACCGCAGCTCCAGCGGGTCGCAAAAATCATCGTCCAGGCGGCGCAGCAAGCCGTGGATGGGCTCCAGGCCCTGCACGGTCTTGAGGAACAGGCCTTCGTCGCGCACCACGAGGTCGCCGCCTTCCACCAGGGGCAGGCCCAGGTAGCGCGCCAGGTAAGCGTGCTCGAAGTAGGTCTCGTTGTAAGGCCCGGGGGTGAGCAGGGCCAGGCGCGGTGTTTCGCCCTCGGCGCAGAGGCTGGCCAGCTCGGTCATGGTGTCCAGCAGGCGCCGGTAGCCACTGGCCAGGTGCTGCACGTTCATGGCCCGGTAGGCCTCGGGGAACAAGCGCGACACGATCAGGCGGTTCTGCATGACGTAGCCCAGGCCAGATGGGGCCTGGGTGCGCTGCGACACCACCCACCAGGCGCCGTCGGGCGCGCGCACCAGGTCAAAAGCGACCACGTGCAGGTAGACGCCACCCACTGGCTTGACGCCCTGCAGGCCGCGCAGGTAGCTGGGGTGCCCCAATACCAGCGCGGAAGGCAGCAAGGCCTCCTTGAGCACGGTCTGCTCGCCGTACACGTCTGCCAGCACGCGGTTGAGCAGGTTGGCGCGCTGGGCCACACCGCGCTCCAGCGCCTGCCAGTCGGCCGCCGACAGGATCAACGGCAAAGCCTCCAGCGACCAGGGGCGGCTCGGGCCCCCTTGTGCGTTGTAGACGTTGTAGGTGATGCCGTCTTCCTGGATCTGGTGCGCCAGCAGACTCTGGCGGCGCGTCAGGTCCGGCAGCGGCGCGCCCAGGTGCTCGGCAAAAGCCTGCCAGGCCGGGCGCAACTGGCCCTCGTCATCGCGCAGCTCGTCGTAATGCCCCGGCTCCACCGCGCGCGCCTGCCGCTGCATGTCACCCGCAACCGAGAGCGGCTCGGCAGGGTCATCAAAAAGCTGAAGGGTCGAGGACATAGGGGTGCTTGAGGGCAAGACAGCTGGTATCAGCCAGACCGATTGTCAGGCATGCAAGCAAGAGACCGGCCAGAGACTCTCCCTGATCTAGCGCAAAAGAGATGGCCTCAAGCTGGGTCCCGGTTGTTCGATAACCCTATGAGCTGCCAGGAAATAGCCCCGATCAGATCGTCCACCGGAATTGAACGAGAGGGATTTGCCATGCATGTATTGAGCAGACTGAAAATTGGCCAACGCCTGGCCAGTGGCTTCGCCATCATCTTGCTCATGCTCGCGGGCATGGTCGGCTTCGCGGCCGTGCAAGCTGGCAACCTGTACGCGAACGCCGACACCTACAACACGCGCCTGCTGCCGTCCTTGAAGGTCATTTACCAGGTGAACGACGGCCTCAACGCCCTGCGACGCTTTGAGTTGCGTGCACTGCAACAGGCTGCGCTCAATGAGCGTCTGGTCACGTTCAAGGACATCGCCCAGGCCGAAACAGCGGTGCAACAAGGCCTTGCGGCTTATGAAAAGCTGGTTGACGACACGCAGGACCAACACCACCTCGACCAGGTCAAGTCCGCGTTCAGCGCCTACGTGATTCAGGTCAGGAAAACAGCCGACCCCAGCATCCAGACCGACCTGGATCAGGCTCAGCTCGTCGCGCAACGCGCGATCGCCATGGGCGAGTCCTGGACCGCTTACAAGACCTTGACCACCGCCATCAACGCCTGGTGGGGCTATAACGAGACCTTGGGGCAGAAGCAGGCCGATCAAAGCAAGGCCACCTACCACCGGTCTGTCACGGCCCTGCTCTCGATCGCCTTCATCGCGGTGCTGCTCGGCGTGGTGACCGCGCTGTACATCACGCGCTCCATCACCGTGCCACTGGGCCAGGCAGTCAAGGTGGCCGAACTGGTGGCATCCGGCGACCTGCGTTCACACATCGACGCCCATGGGCAAGATGAAACCGGCCAGTTGCTGAGCGCCCTCAAGCGCATGAATGACAGCCTGGCCAGCCTGGTGGGCCGGGTCCGCCACAGCAGCGATTCGATTGCCACCGGCTCAACCGAGATCGCCAGCGGCAACGCCGACCTGTCTCAACGCACCGAGGAGCAAGCGTCCAATCTGCAGCAGACCGCCGCATCCATGGAGCAGTTGAGCGCCACCGTGAAGCAAAACGCCGATACGGCGAGGCAGGCGGTCCAGATTGCCCAGGGCGCCTCCTCGGCCGCCACGACGGGCGGCTCGGTTGTGGAGCAGGTGATCAGCACCATGGGTGACATCTCGACGTCCAGCCGCAAGATCTCGGACATCATCGGTGTCATTGACGGCATCGCGTTCCAGACCAATATCCTGGCCTTGAACGCGGCGGTCGAAGCCGCGCGTGCAGGCGAGCAAGGCCGGGGTTTTGCCGTGGTGGCGGGTGAGGTGCGCACCCTGGCCCAACGGAGCGCGCAAGCCGCCCGGGAGATCAAAAGCCTGATCAACGAGAGTGTCACCAAGGTTGAAAACGGCTCGGGCCTGGTCAACGAGGCCGGCCGCCAGATGGACGACATCGTGGTCCAGGTGCGCCGTGTCACCGATCTGATTTCAGAGATCGCCGCCGCCACCAACGAGCAAACCACGGGCATCACGCAGGTCAGCGATGCCGTGTCGCAACTCGATCAAGTCACGCAGCAAAATGCCGCCCTGGTTGAAGAGTCGGCGGCCGCATCTGAAAGCCTCAAGCACCAGGCGCAAACTCTGGCGGAGGTGGTGGACGTTTTCAAGGTCTGAGCCACAAGCGCCCGCACCTACCTGGCAGCCAGGTGCTCGTCCAGGCAACGCAGCAGCGCGGCCACGTCCAGCGGCTTGGTCAGGTAGGCACTGAAGCCCTTGGCGCGGGCAGCATGAACCCGATCAGGCATGGCGTCGGCCGACAGGGCCACCTTGGTCACGCCCTGCAGGGCCGGGTTCTGATCAAGCAGGTCTGCCAGCTCGAACCCGGTCATGTCACCCAGGTGCATGTCCAGCAGCAGCAGATCGGGCTGGATCTTGCTCACCAGCTTGAGTGCTTCGGCACCGCTGTGGGCCACTTCCAGCTTCCAGGAAGGGCGCAACTCCAGGATCTGGCGCACCAGCAGCACGTTGATCTCGTTGTCTTCGGCGTACAGGATGGTGGCCTGACGAGACTCGGGCAGCGCTTCGTCCAGCACGCCATGATCGGAGGCGAGGTCCACCTCGGCGGCAGGCAGGCTCAAGGAAAAGGTGGTGCCCTGCCCGGCCTGGCTGCGCACGGTAATCGTGCCGCCCATCAGCTCCACCAATCGGTGCACGATCACCAGGCCAATGCCGGTGCCCTCGACGCCCGAGTGCTCGGCCCCCAGGCGGTTGAAGGGCTCGAACAGATGGGTGATCTGGCTCTCGCTCAGGCCCACGCCGGTGTCGGTGACTTCAAGCAAAACGCGGGTGTCGTTTTCCATGCGGACGGACACGCAGACCTGGCCGTCCTGCCGGTTGTACTTGACCGCATTGCTCAGCAGGTTGACCAGCACCTGGCGCAGGCGCACGCGGTCGGCCATGACATACATGTCCCAGCTGCGCCCTGACTCCGTCATGAGGACATTCGCCCGGTGCGCCGCTTCGGCCACCATGGCCTGGGCGTCGTTGATCACGCCACCGAGCATGATGGGCTCGACCGACAAGGGCATGTCGCCAGCCTCGATGCGCGAGAGGTCCAGCACGTCGCTGATGACGTCCAGCAGGTGCGCGCCCGAGCGCTCGATCAGCTGGACCTTCTGGCGCTGCCCGTCGGCCAGCGCGGGGCTATTGTCCATCTGCAGCAGTTGCGCGAACCCGATGACGGCGTTCAGCGGGGTGCGCAGTTCATGGCTCATGCGCGACAGGAACTGCGACTTGGCGCGGCTGGCACGCTCGGCCGTCTCCGCGGCCACACGCGCATCCTGATACAGCTTGTGCTCGGTGATGTCGGCGATGTAACCGCAGCGCACCTCGTTGCCATCGGCGTCCAGGCCGGCAACCGAATCGGCCGCACACCAGCGCAACTCGCCTTCGGCGTTGCGGACACGAAACTCGCTGTGCAGGCGGCTGGACTCTCCAATGGCCAGGTCACGCTGCTGGAAGAAATTGTTGAGGTCTTCGGGTGGCACGCGGTTGTACAGCACCCATGGGCTGGCCAGGGCCTCTTCGGGCGAGGCTCCAAACAAATGGCGCACGCCTTCGCTGACAAAGTCCAGGCGACCACCCTTGTCCATACCGGGCCTGAACACGTAGATCATGCCCGGCAAGCCCTGCGACAGGGCGGTGAGCAAGGCATTGCGGTGTGCCAGCCATGCCTCCTGCTTCTTGCGCTCGGTGATGTCGGCCAGCAAGGTGTACCAGAGCGTGCCGTGTTCGGCATGGCTGGCAGGGCGGGACTGCACCAGGAACCAGCGCAGCGCCTGCCCCGGAGACTGCACGCGGCAGGCCAACTCGAAAGGCACCCTGTGCTCGGTGCTGTGCTCGATGGCCGCGAAGATCTCGGCGCGGTCATCCGGGTGCACCACGTCCGTCAGGCGGTGCCCCAGCAGCGCGGCCCGATCGCGGCCCATCACCGTGCAGGCCTGGAGGTTGAGGTCCAGCAACTCGCCCCGGTGATTGAGGATCACCTGGGCGGCGGGGGACAGATCAAAGCAATCGCGGTACACAGCCTCGCCCAAGGCCGTCCCGGGAGACGAGGCCGATGGTTGAGGTGTGCCACTGGGGGGCGAAACCGACATGGGTACTGACTAATGAACGACGGGTTGGGATTACAACCCATAAGTCCAGTGTGTCAAACCCCGGCCCTGCTGGTACCTAGGGTTGCCCCTTGCCACCCTCAAGCTGAGCGTGACGTGCGCAGGTCCAGCGTCAACGGGTGCTCGATACCGGCAGGTTTGGGCTTGATCGGCATCAAGCCTGGCGTGTGACCCATGCGGAAGAAGCGCGCCAGGCGCCGGCTTTCGGCCTCATAGGCGTTCACGGGGAAGGTGTCGTAATTGCGGCCACCCGGATGGGCCACGTGGTACTGGCAGCCGCCCAGCGAACGCTTGAGCCAGCCGTCCACCACGTCAAAAGTCAGGGGGGCGTCCGGGCCGATGGTCGGGTGCAGGCAGGACGGCGGCTGCCAGGCACGGTAGCGCACGCCCGCCACGCACTCGCCCACCCGGCCAGTGGGGTGCAAGGGCAGGATCTGGCCATTGACCGTGACCACATGGCGGTTGCCATTGAGCCCCGTCACACGCACTTCCAGCCGCTCCAGAGAGGAGTCCACGTAGCGCACCGTGCCGCCTGGCGAGCCCTCTTCACCCATCACATGCCAGGGCTCCAGCGCGCCGCGCAGCGTCAGGCGCACGCCAGCGGACGAGATCTCGCCGATATAGGGGAAGCGGAACTCGAAATGCGGCGCAAACCACTCGCTATGGAAGTCGTAGCCGGCCATCTGCAACTCGGCCAGCACGTCGGCAAAGTCCTGCTCGACAAAGCTGGGCAGCAAGAAGCGGTCATGCAGGCCCGTGCCCCAGCGGGTCAGGCGCTGGGCGCCATGCCCCTTGTAGGGCGTCTTCCAGAACCACGACACCAGCGCCCGCAGCAGCAACTGCTGCACCAGGCTCATCTTGGCGTGGGGCGGCATCTCGAAGGCGCGCAACTCCAGCAGGCCCAGACGGCCCGTGGGCCCGTCGGGCGAGTACAGCTTGTCGATGCAGAACTCGCTGCGGTGGGTGTTGCCGGTGGCGTCGATCAGCAGGTTGCGCAAGGTGCGGTCGATCAACCAGGGCGGGCACTGGCCCCAGATGTCCATCTGCCGCTCGATTTCCTTGAGGCCGATCTCGGTCTCGTAGACCTGGTCCATGCGCGCCTCGTCGATGCGGGGCGCCTGGCTGGTCGGCCCGATGAACAGGCCCGAGAACAGGTAGGACAGCGAGGGGTGGTTGTGCCAGAAGGTCAGCAGGCTGGGGATCAGGTCCGGACGCCGAAGGAAGGGGCTGTCCGATGGCGTGGCCCCACCCAGCACAAAGTGGTTGCCGCCGCCGGTACCGGTGTGCCGGCCATCGACCATGAACTTCTCGGTGGACAGGCGGGTTTCGTGCGCAGCCTGGTAGAGGAACTCGGTGTGGTCCACCAGTTGCTCCCAGCTGGAGGCGGGGTGGATGTTGACCTCGATGACGCCGGGGTCGGGTGTGACCTGCAGCAGCTTGAGGCGGGGATCGCGCGGGGATGGGTAGCCTTCCAGCACGATGGCCATGCCCAACTCGGCCGCCGTGGCCTCCACAGCGGCCAGCAGGTCCAGGTAGTCGTCCAGCAAGGTCAGGGGCGGCATGAACACATACATCACGCCACCGCCCTGGCCTTCGGCCTCCACCTTGGGGCCGCTGGCACGATCAGGGTTGCGCACCTCGACGCACAAGGCCGAGCGCGTGATCCAGTGTGCCGACTCAAAGCGGTTGGGCATGCGCGCAGGGTCGCCGCCCGGCTTGCCAGCTTCGCCCAGGCCTGCGGGCGGGTTGGCGCCCAGGGCACCCCACTCGCCATTGACGCCCGCGCCCCCCAGACCGGCCACGTTCTGGCCCTGCGTGCCGACCACGCCACCTTGCGCAAAACCACCACCAACCTGATGCTGCCCGTACTGGGCCCTCAGCGAGGCCGCTGCCGGCAAGGCCCCGCGCGGGGCAAACGGGTCGTGCTCATGGCTGTAAGGGAAGTCGCCCTTGCTCACCCAGGGCAGGGAATCGAGTGGCAGGCGGTAACCCATGGGTGAATCGCCTGGGAACAGGTACATGCGCTCATCGCGGAAGAACCACGGCCCCGTCACCCACTTGGGGCCGCTGAGGCCCAGCGCATCGTTGCGCTTGAGGGGCAAGGCATAACCGACCTGGTGCTCCAGCCCCTGATCGAACACGCGCAGCAGGCGCATGCGCTCCATCTCGTCATCAAGCTTGGCGTCGAAGGGGTCAACGTTGACGGGCAAGCGCCGCTCGCGCCACAGGTAGTAGAAGGTGTCCTCATAACCAGGCTGGACGTAGCTCGACCCCACGCCCAGCTTGGTGGCCAGGGTGTCGATGAAGAGCCGGGCATCCTGGCTGGTGTAGCGCACCGAGTTGCGCTCGTCGGCAAACAGGCTGGGGTCATGCCAGCATGGCTGGCCATCGGTGCGCCAGAAAATCGACAAGGCCCAGCGCGGCAACTGCTCACCCGGGTACCACTTGCCCTGCCCGAAGTGCAGGAAGCCGCCTTCGCCATAACGCTGGCGCAGCTTGTGGACCAGCTCGGTGGCCAGGCCACGCTTCGTTGGCCCCAGGGCGTCGGTGTTCCACTCGGCGCCATCGCGGTCGCTCACGGACACGAAAGTGGGCTCGCCGCCCATGGTCAGGCGCACATCGCCCACACGCAGGTCAGCATCCACCTTGGCGCCCAGCGCGTCGATAGCCTGCCACTGCTCATCGGTATAAGGCTTGGTGACACGCGGGCTTTCATAGATGCGGGTGATGCCCATGCGGTGCTCAAAGCTCACCTCGCATTCGTCCACGGCACCGGCCACCGGCGCGGCCCCCGTGGGCTCGGGCGTGCAGGCCACCGGGATGTGGCCCTCGCCTGCCAGCAGGCCGGAGGTCGGGTCCAGGCCGATCCAGCCAGCGCCGGGCAGGAAGACCTCGCACCAGGCATGCAGGTCGGTGAAATCCACCTCCGTGCCTGAGGGGCCGTCCAGCGCGGCCACGTCGGCCTTCAACTGGATCAGGTAGCCGGACACAAAGCGTGCCGCCAGGCCCAGGTGGCGCAAGGCCTGCACCATCAGCCAGCCGGTGTCCCGACATGAGCCGGACTTCAGCGTCAGCGTCTCCTCAGGCGTCTGCACGCCCGGCTCCATGCGGATGGTGTAGCTGATGTCGTTTTGCAGGCGCTGATTGAGCCCGACCAGGAAGTCGATGGTGCGCACCTCGGTGCGGTCGATGCTGTCAACAAAGGCCTTGAAGGCCGGCGTCAGCTCGCTCTTGACCAGATAAGGCCCGAGGTCATGCAGCGTGGAGGCGTCGTACTGGAAGGGGTAGTTCTCGGCCTCAGGCTCCAGAAAGAAGTCAAAGGGGTTGTAGACCGCCATCTCGGCGACCAGGTCCACCGTGATCTTGAATTCCTGGGTCTGCTCCGGGAAGACCAGGCGGGCCAGGTGGTTGGAGAACGGGTCCTGCTGCCAGTTGACGAAGTGGACGGCCGGCTCGACCCTCAGCGAGTACGACAGGATGCGGGTGCGGCAATGCGGCGCAGGCCGCAGACGCACGACCTGCGGCGACAGGTTGACCAGGCGGTCGTAGCTGTAGTGCGTGACGTGATTGAGGGCGACGTGAATGGACACACAGATCTCCGGCTAGGGCTGGCCCGCACCAGTGTGCAGGCGTCTGTGTGACAGCAGCAAGTTATGGACCACCTTGGTGCGTGGCCATTGCTGGCGCGGGGCCTCAACATGGCATCGGGAAGGGTCGCCTCACGCCCCCACACGCCACCAGCGGCGCGGCACCACACACACGATCAACTCAATGCTGGCGATGTCTTCGCGCGCAAGGGGCTCGGGCTGCCCACCCGCCATAGGCAGCACCAGCAAGCTGGTTTCACGCACCACCATCAACTCGCGCAGCATCACGCGCCCATCGGTGAGTGTGATGAGCAAGGTGTCTTCGGGCTCCAGTTGCAAGGCGTCATGGACAGCCTGCAGCACCAGGAACTGCCCGTCCTTGATGCCTGGGGCTAAAGCCGCCCCCTGGACGCGCAACACCACGGGCGGACCGGGCAGCATCAAAGGCAAGGTCAGGTAGCCGTCAGCCTGCCCCTTGGCCAGATCCGTTCTGTGCAACTCGCCGGGCTGGGCACCCACGTGAGGCCCCACACGCACGGCACCTGTCACCCGCAGGGCACGGCTTTGCCCCGCGTCCACCTGCCGCACGGCATACCCCGGTGAAGCGGCCTCACGTGTGCCCAGTGCCATGGCACCTGTTGGCTGCCCCTGCCCCGTTGCCAGCCACTCGGCGCCCACGCCCAGTTCACGCGCCAGCGAAGGCGTGTGCGAACTGCCACGCGCACCAGCATTGGGATCACACAGGTACTGGATGGATTGGGGTTTGACACCGACCGCGCGGGCCAGCTCGCTCTGGTTGGTCTTGCCTGCCCGGCTCATGGCCCACAGGAGGCGCCCGGTATAGCTGTCCCATTCGCTGTTTTTCTTGCTCATGCGTGGATGCTACAAAACTCTTTGTTGGGCATCTTGCAGAAATATCGATAATTGACTACAAATACGTCTGCAGGAGAAAACAATGACACCCCAGGAAGCCTTACTCAAAGCCATCGGCATCGTCGGCTCGCAGACCCGGCTCGCGCGCGAAATCGGCAACGGCATCACGCAGGCGCATGTGCACTACTGGCTCACCCAGGCGCCGGTGGTCCCGGCCGAGCACTGCCCCACCATCGAATACATCGTCAAGCGCGAGGTGATCTGTGAAGAGCTCAACCCGCGCGTCAATTGGTGGGTGTTGAGGGCCTGATCGTCCGGGCCTTCAACACGTTTTGTTCAGTCCCCCCAAGGACCCAGCCTGTCCGGGCTTGCTCCAGACCCGATCTCTCCACTGGGGCCGCATCGCTCCCGCTGCATGGCTATGTGCAGTTCATGTGTTTACCCGGATGGGTGGGGGGACTGAATTTTTTTACATCACAAGGTGATCAGAAGTTCGACTGGATCTGCGTGCACTCCGCCACGCCCTTTTTGCCCTGGTCTTCAGAAACCAGTTGCAGCTTGGAGCTGCCCGAGAGCATGCCCATCTTGACTTCCTGCCACACGAAGTACAGCTTGCCCGGCTCGGTGTTCAGCGTCAGCTTGGATTCGTCACCCTGCGAGGTGATCGTGTGGCTGCCTGCAGGCAGGTTGAACTTGAAGAAGGAATGCGGGCCGGTCGAGCCTGCCACCTTGCCATCCACCGCCACGGGCATGGACAAAGCCGCACCCAAGGTTTCATTGCGGTACACATAAACCTGTGCCACTGCAGCGTTGACCTTGAACTGCTTGGACTCGGCGTCCACAGACGCGGGGGCCTTGTTCACACTGGCGCAACCGGCCATCAACGCGATCGAAGACACGACGGCCACTTTGGCCAGGGTACGGACGAAACTCATGCTTGGCTCCTTTATTTGCCTTGGTTGAAAACACAGAGAAAACAATTCACGACGCAGCGCCACGGCGCGCACCGCCGGGCAGCTTGCTCAACACCAGGCCGAACGCGGCCAGGCTCATGCAGCCCACCGTCCACAGCGCTGCGAGACGGGTGAAGGCATACAGGTGCACGAGCAGGTAGGCCAGGCAAACCAACCTGCCGAGCTGACGCAGGGCAAGGTCGCGGCCGGATGAAAGGGAAAGGGGAAGGCCCCGGGACAGCCAGGCCATGCAGAGGGCCAGCACGGCAAAAAGCCCACCCGTCGCACCGCTCCATTGCATGAGCGGGCCCAGCCCCAAGACCGCAGCCTGCTGCAGGTTCGACAAGGCCAAGCCAGCGAACGCCAAAGCGCCGCTGGCGAGCAGCACCCAGCCCATCGCGGCATTCGCGTTCAGTCGGAAAAGGGGCACAGCAAACAACTCCACCTGAGGTCAGACATCGACAACAACAAGTGGACAGCCGTGAAGCAGGCGCGCGCCATCGACGCACCTGACCATGAATCACTCCCGCCCCATTTGCTGGGTCTTATTAATTTATTTATACACCACGTAACAAGGTGCAAAAACCGGGTGTGGTGAGAACAGCAAACGCCTGCATGCGCAGCGCAGCGGCCGTCAGCGATCCGGTGAACCCGTCACCGCCAGCGTCTGCGTGCCCGTCACGATCATGCGGACCATCAACACCACCTGCTCAGTCAGCTCGGTGTACTTGTCCTGCGGCAGGTCCATGGCCGTGGCGCCCATGGTGAACACCAGCCGCGTGATGGCCTTGGCCGTCAGTGCCGGCTCGAACAAGCCTGTCTTGTTGGCTTCTGCCAGGCGGATCAGATCCAGCTTCAACTCTTCTTCAAAGAAATTGAGCTGCTTGTCCACGGCTTGCTTGAACGCCGATGACCCGACCGTGCCTTCACGCAGCAGGATCTGCAGCAAGCGGTCGTCTGTGTGCAGTTGCTCCATGAAGGCTTCGACAGAGCCCCGCACCACGCTGCGATCTGCAGTGGCCCGCTGACGGGCCTCCCCGATGATCTGGCGCAGCGATGCACCCGCGCGCTCGATCAGGGCGACCGCCAGCTCGTCCATGTCGCGAAACTGCCGGTAAAAGCTGTTGGGCGCGATGCCCGCTTCCCGCGCGACTTCGCGCAGGCTCAAGGAAGACACGCTGCGGTGCGGGCCCACCAGCTTGAGCGCCGCCGTCATGATGTCCTCGCGGGAAATCACCGGTTTGCGGCCTGGGGTGGCCACCTGAACAGGGGACAGGTTCGTACTCATTGATGCCGATCTGAAGGTCCGACATCATATCGTCAGCAATTAATGCACAAGTGTATAGACAATTGTCTATGCTTGCGTATACTTGCGCGCATTCCCAGGCCAACCAGCCTGAAGAGCTGTTTTTGAAAGTGGTTCACGTGTCCGTTTCTGCCCCCACCTCCTCGGTCGGCCCCGGCGCCGGCCCCCTGCAAAGGCTGGTCGCGCCGCTGATCGAGCCATCGGTGTTCGATTTCTGGGCAGGCCTGATCAACCCGGCCTGGTCCTGGGCGCGCCCGCTGGCCCGCGTGGTGGAGCGCCGCGTGGAAGCGCAGGACGCCATCACCCTGGTGCTGCAGCCCAACCGCCACTGCGGCAAGGTGCGCCCCGGCCAGCACATCAATGTGAGCGCCGAGGTCAATGGCCGGCGCACCACGCGCAGCTACAGCATCACCAATGTGCCCGGCCGTGACGGGCGCATCGAGATCACCGTCAAGCGCGTCGAGGGCGGCAAGCTCAGCACCCACCTCTGCCGGGATGTCCGCGCAGGCGATGTGGTGGAGTTGGGCACGTCTTTCGGCGAGATGACCCTGAACGCCCACCCCCAGGGCAAATGGCTGTTCCTGGCCGCCGGCAGTGGCATCACCCCGCTGATGAGCCTGACGCGCCAGCTGGCCGCGCAAGGCATGCCTGTCGAGCTGAGCCTGATCTACTGGGCCAAGACCCGCGCCGAGTTGTGCTTCCTGCGCGAATTGCGCGACCTGGCCCAGCGCCACGCCAACTTCAAGCTGCAGGTGGTGTTGACCCACGAAGCCCAGACACTGGCCGACGAGGCCCGGGGCCTGATCAGCGCCGAACAAGTGACCGAGCTGGTCAAAGACCTGCCCGAGCGCCAGATCTATGCCTGCGGCCCCGGCGGTTTCGTGGAAGCCGCCCGCACCTTGACCGCTGGCACGGCCCGCAGCTTCCTGGCCGAGGGCTTCACCCCTGCAGCGCCTGCGCTGATACCCGAGGCCACCACCACCGTGCGCGTGCAACTGCGCAAGAGCGGCCGCGCACTGGATGTGTCGTCCGGCCAGTCCCTGCTGGTCGCGCTGGAGCAAGCGGGCATGAACCCCGCCTCCGGTTGCCGCATGGGCATCTGCAACACCTGCGTGTGCACCAAGCATGAAGGCACCACCAGCCACATCAACACGGGCGATCAGGACACCGAGCCTGACACCCAGGTGCGCCTGTGCGTCAGCCGCGCCGTGAGCGACCTCTCGCTGGACATCTGATTGAGACAAGAGACATGAGCCAAGCCCTCCGCCGCCCCCTGACTGCCGACGAGCTCCAGCATTTCGGCGCTGAAATCGACGCCCTGCGCGCCCGCACCGTGGCCGACCTGGGCGAACGCGATGCCCGCTACATCCGCCGCATCTTCGCCGCCGTGCGCTGGACCGAGGTCCTGGGCCGTGGCCTGCTGATGGCCGGCCTGTTCATGCCCGAGGGCTGGCTGTGGACAACCTGGCTGGCTGGCGCGGTCATCCTGGGCATCTCCAAGATCCTGGACAACATGGAGCTGGGCCACAACGTCATCCACGGTCAGTTCGACTGGATGAACGACCCCAAGTTCAATGGCAAGACCTTCGAGTGGGACATCGTGGGCACCAGCGCCAACTGGGTCAAGACCCACAACTTCCGCCACCATACCTACACCAATGTGCACGGCATGGACGACGACATCGGCTACGACGTGCTGCGCCTGTTCCCCGAACAGAAGTGGTACCCCGCTGCCTTGCTGCAGCCGCTGTACGCCGTGATCTTCGCCTTGCTGTTCCAGTGGGGTGTGGCCGTGCAGGACCTGCGCCTGGGCCGCGTCTTCATTGGCCGCATCACCTGGCGCCAGCTGTTCAAGGAGGCCGCGCCGGTGCTGCGCAAGACGCGCCGCCAGCTCATCAGGGACTACCTTGTCTTCCCTCTGCTGGCATGGCCCGCATTCTGGTCGGTGTTCCTAGGCAACCTGGTGGCCAACGGCATCCGCAATGTCTGGACCTACACGGTGATCTTCTGCGGCCACTTCACCACCAACGCGCAAACCTTCCCCAAGAGCATCGTCAAGAACGAGACCCGCGGGCAGTGGTACCTGCGCCAGGTCCTGGGCTCGTCCAACCTGTCGGGCAGCAAGCTGCTGCACATCATGACGGGCAACCTGAGCCACCAGATCGAGCACCACCTCTTCCCCGATGTACCTGCCAACCGCTACGCTGACATGGCGCCGCATGTGCGCGAGATCTGCGCGCGCTATGGCGTGCAGTACAACACCGGCTCCATGGTCTCGCAGTTCAGCCAGGTGATCTGGCGCATCGTGCGCCACTCGTTCCCCAGCAGCCCAGCCAAGATGCAGCCCCGCCTGCAAGCGGAGTAAGCGGGGTCATCGGGAATCAACTCAAGCCTGCGCCGCCCCGATCAAGGCTGGATACGGCGAGTGGATGACGAACACGGGGATGCGTCGCAGGTAGTCTGCATAGCGTCCCTTGGCGTCAAAGCGTTCGCGAAAGCCGGATCGCTCGAAGAACTCGCCCAGGCGCGGCACGATACCGCCGCCGATGAACAGCCCGCCCTGGGCCCCCAGCGACACGGCCAGGTTGGACGCCACCGTCCCCATGAACAGGCAGAAGCTGTTCAAGGCCGCCTCGCACAGGGCGCATTGTCCGGCCAGACCACGCTGCGTCACATCGGCCGGCATGAGCGCCTCGGCGGGCTGCCCCGCCAGTTGCGCGTGCGCCTCATACAGCACCACCAGCCCTGAGCCAGACAGCACCCGCTCGGCCGACACATGCCCGAAGCGCCGACGCAGCAAGGCGATCAGGCGCTCTTCGTTGTCATCTGAAGCGGCCAGGGTGACGTGCCCACCCTCCCCTGCAATGGGCGACATCTGCCCTTGCAAATCGGGCACCAGGCCGGACACGCCCAGGCCCGTCCCCGCGCCCAGCAGGCCCATGGTCATGCCTGCAACAGGCGCCAGCCCCCCGATCTGCCGCAACTCGGCCTGGGGCAAATGCGGCAAGGCCAAGGCCAGCACCGTGAAGTCATTGAGCACCCTCAGCCGTGTCAAGCCCAGGGCCTGGCGCAAGCCCTCGATGGAGAAGCCCCAGGGCGCGTTGAACAACTGCAGGTGGTCGCCCAGCACCGGCCCGGCTGCACCGATGCTGCCGGTGCGCGGCCGCATGGGGCCGCTGCCAGCCCCCACCTGCGTCAGGTAATGCTCGACGGCCGACACCGCATCGGCATGGTCACGCAAGTTCAGGTTGAGGATGTGGCTGATCTCGCCGTCAGGCGACAGCTTCAGTGCCAGCCGCACATTGGTGCCACCGATGTCACCCAGCAACTTGGGGTAGTCAGTCTGCATGGAACACCTCGCATGGCACCTGGCTTTGCAACAAGGCCAGCCGGATCGGCCATGGCTCGACAGGCCCGTCCTGCATGGCTTGCTTGATCAAGGCCAGCTTGGATGCCCCGGTGACATGGATGACGAGGTGCCGCGTGTCCAGCAAGGCACGGCGGGTGAGGCTCAGGCGGGGCACAGGCACATTGGGCAGGGCCGGCACGGCCACCGGCAGGCAACGCGGCCCCGCGCCGTCGGCCAGCGCATCGGCCAATTCGGGTGCATGCGGAAACAGCGACGCGGTGTGCCCATCGCCTCCCATGCCCAGCACCACCACATCAGCCGGCCAGGGCAAGCCATCCAAGGCCTGTGAGACCGTTGCCTGCGCCGCCTCGGGCGAAGCAGCGCCATTGAACAGCGGCAGGAACGGTGCCTGCGCCGCCAAGCCCTGCAGCAGCCCCTCGCGCACCAGGCGCTCGTTGCTGTCAGCGTGATCGGGTGGCAACCAGCGCTCATCAGCCAGGGTCACGCACACACGCGACCAATCCAGCGCCATGCCCGACAAGGCCTTGAAAAAGGGCAAGGGCGTGCTGCCCCCCGAGACCACGAGCAAGGCCTGCCCCCGCCGAGCCAGACTCTCACGCAGTTGCTGCGCCACAAAGCCCGCCAGATCCTGGGCCAGCGCCTGTGCTGACTCGGCATGATGGAAATGGATCGAAGAGGGCATCTGATCTGGTGGCCACAAGCAAGCGCAAAGCTCGATGAAGCCATGATAGGACCACCAGGGCTGGCCCGCACCAGCGAGGCATCCAGCCAACAGGGATCAGGCCGCGTTCAAGCTGCCCCCGGGGTACGCAAGGTGAGGTGCGAAGCGTGCCTCCAGCCAGGCATGCAGCGCATGGAACACCATGACCTGGTCGGGTTCATTGAGGATCTCGTGCGCCATGTGCGGAAAGCAACGGGTGTGAACATGCGCCGGTGCGGCGTCCGCGAACTGCCGGGTGCCCTTCGGGTCCACGATCTCATCGGCCCCGGCATACAGCAACACCGTCGGCTTGACCCACTGGCCGGCCAGGGCGCGCACATAGCCGCCGCCTTCCAGAATGAAGCGGGCCAGACGCGGGCTGATGCGGTCATGCACCAGCGGGTCGCCCTTGTAGGCCCTCACCACAGCGGCATCACGGCAAATCGCCTTGGGGTTGAAGCCAGTACGCGCACACAGATCCGGCGCCAGGCGCCCCATGCTGGCCATGAGCAAGCGCCGGAACCAGTTCATGGGTATGGCCAGCGCGGGCGAGATCATGATCACGCCGTCCACGTCGGGCGGCGCCGTCGGTGAGCGGGGCTCCAGCAGATCGGCGCCATAGCAGCCCACCACCAACCCGCCCATGCTGTGCCCCATCAGCAACAGTGGGCCCGGCGCCTGCTCGGCACGAACCTGGGCCACCACGGCAGCCAGATCCTGCACCAGGTCATCATCACGACACAGGCGCCCGCGGGGCCCTTCGGATTCGCCATGCCCACGCTGGTCATAGCTTTCAACCGACCAGCCCCATTCATTGAGTTGGGCCGCCACATGGTGGTAGCGCCCGCTGTGCTCTGCGATGCCGTGCACCAGCACCACGGTGCCGCGGGGCTGTGCCACGCGCCAGTGCCGGCGCACCAGCTTCAAACCATCTCGGCTCAGGATCGTCTCGTTCAACATGCTCATGTACTGTGTTTGTCTGCCTATCCATACCGTGCGTGTCACGTGGAAGGCCGGCGTGGATCTTGTCGAACTCGCTGTAAGCTGTCTTACCCGCGCGTGCAAAGGTTTTGCGCTCAGGCGCAAACCGAGGGAAAGGCCTCAAGCGGCTTTCACGGCCCCGGGAAAACACGACATGACACAGGCGAGACAAGGCTGCACAGTCCCGCCGCAAGAGAGGACCGCAGCACATGAACATTTCATCCACGACCAGCAGTACCGCTCCTGCGCCGAGGCCCCATCGGCACGGCAGGATGGCAGCAGCAGGTGTGGTGACGGTGACGCTCCTGGCGGCCCTTGGCTTCTGGTGGCCCAGTGACAACGAACAGGCGCCTCAAGAAGACAGCGCCACGGCAACCCGCCCGCTGTTTGCCGGCTGGATCCAGCCTGGCCACAGCAATTTCGGCCCCGCCGGGCGTGAACCGGCGGCACCAGGGGCGACCCAGCCCAGATGGGTGCTCGCCACCGAGCCCAGCGAGCAGGAGATCCAGGCCATTGAATCGACACTGGCCGATCGCCAGGACAAGGATGGCGAGTTGACCCGCCTCGTGGACCACAGCCGCTTCCAGAAGCGCATCGCACTGTGGAACGAATTGCAGAACGGACCCATGAACAGTGAGCGCGCGACGCTGGGCCAGCACCTGCTCAAGGTGCTGCCAGACCACTACAGCCGCGGCGAGTTGCTGGGGCGCCAGGCCCTGATGATGGCCAAAGCCCTCATCAAGGATCTGGAGCCCAACCCGCAGCTGCAGCACACGCGTCTGGCCGAGGCCAAATCCGAGCTGGAAAAGCAGGCCCCGATCATCGACCAGAGCGAGCTGGCCGCGCAGTCGGCGTCCGAATCGTTCCAGCAGCAGCAAAAGCCCACACCTGCGGCCCACGATGCCGAGCCTGCCGAGCCCACCAACACGCTGCAACTTGAGGCGCGCGCGGACACCAGCCGCCGCAGCCTGCTGGACGCAGCAAGCGCCACCTCGACACGCTGATCCATGTCCCTGCCCCAAGCCAGCCTGTGCACCGTGCACCTGGGCTACCTGTTGATGCTGATCGACTGCCTCAAGCAGGATGGCATCGACGTGGACGGGCTTTGGGGTGGCGACTACCTGCAGACGCTGGGCGCACTGGACCCCAACACCCGCCGGCCCATTGAAGAATGGGAAGCCCTGGTCGAGCAAGCTCAGCCCCACAGCGAACGCGATGTGGCCCTGCGCATGGCCGAGTTCGTGAAACCCTGGGACACCGGCCCCATCGGCTTCATCACGATGGCCAGCCACAACCTGCGCGAAGCGGCCGAGGCGCTGGCGCAGTTCTACAACCTGCTCAACGACGTCTACACGCTGGACGCCGAACTCGTGGGCGAGCGATTCGAGATCGCCATGCGCCCCCTGAGCGCACACATCTCGCCCAGCCTGGAGCGGCTCACGCTGGCCACGATCTGCTGGCACGCACGCTGGTTGTCTCGCCGCGCTGACCTGCACTTCGACGCCACCTTCACCTTCGACATGCCCGCGCCCTCACTGACGGCCGCGCTGCAAAAAACCTTTGGCGGCACCCTCACCTTCAATGCACCGCGTTCGTGCCTGCTGGGCCCGGCCGAATACGAAACGCTGCCCGTCTCGCGTGGTGACCATGGCGTGCAGGAAACCCTGCGCGCCCAACTCATGGCCGAGATGGCCTCGCTGCAAGACACCTCGACCAGCTTCGTGCACAAGGTCGAGCGCATCATCAAGCCCCGCCTGGAAACCGGCGAGGTGAACCTGGACGACATCGCCGCAGAGGCAGGGGTGTCCGTGCGCACGCTGCAAACCCGGCTCGAAGAAAGCGGGCTGAACTTCCGCGCCCTGCTCGACCGCATGCGCCATGCGCAGGTGCTGCTCTACATGGGCGACGTCGACATCTCGCTCATCGACATGGCGCACATGCTGGGTTTTGCCACGCAATCGAGCTTTCACCACGCTTTCAAGCGCTGGACCGGCATGACACCCGGCCAATACCGCAAACAGCGCCTGCGTGCAGGCATCAGCAACCGGGCCACGGCACGTTGACTCGTGAAATCGCACCTTGGCGGTGCACGCACCATTCACATGAAGGGGTGCCCATGCAATCCCCTAGCTTTGACGCATCCCGCCTGCCTTAGTCTTCGTGCACCCCCACCTTTCGAGGTAGACGAGTTCGAAAGCAACAATGGCGATCAACCCGCATCCATAACATACCGTAACAATATTGTCCACCCGGGCTACCCCAGGCGGCCATCCGTTCAAGGGTCGGCACAACGCTTATCGTTAAGGGTGTCGGGTCAGTGCAAAATCTCCATCTTTAGCCTAGTAACGCCATGACTGATGTACCCGCCGCCGCTCCATCGGCCCTCTCCCAGCTCAAGATCGACAGAGGCGTTCAGGCTTCGGCAAAGAAAAAAACAAGCATCCTGCCCTGGGTGCTGGCTGGTGTGGCCGCCGTTGGCGCCGCCGCCTATTACTTCGTGCCCCGCACGGTTGACATCGGCACCACCGCCGTGGTGATGAGCACCCCGTCTCAGCAATACGTGCAACTGACCGCTTCCGGTTATGTGGTGGCACAACGCCGCGCCGCCGTGGCCTCGAAGGCCTCGGGCCGCTTGATTGAACTCAACGCCCGCGAAGGCTCGCAACTCAAGAAGGGCGACCTGATTGCCCGCCTGGACGCCAGCGACATCAAGGCCGCCATCCTGGGCGCCGAAGCCGCGGTCCATCAGGCTGAAGCCAACGTCAGGCAAAGCACGGTGCAGCTGATCCAGGCCCGTGCCGACCTGGCCCGCGCCCGCAGCCTCGAAGCCCAAGGCTTTGTCTCGCCGCAAACCGTCGAGAACGCCCTGGCCAAGAACAAGGCCGCCTTTGCTGCCACCGCCGCCGCGCAGGCCGCGCTGGAGCAGGCCCAGGCCCAACTCAAAGCCCAGAAGGTAGCCCAGGACTACACCGAAATCCGCGCGCCGTTTGATGGCGTCGTGCTGGTCAAGAACGCCAACGTGGGCGACATCATCACCCCCATGTCCAGCGCCGCGGGCGCCCAGGGTGCGGTGGTCACCATGGCCGACATGAGCACCCTCGAAGTCGAAGCCGACGTGTCGGAGGGCAACCTGTCCAAGACCAAGGTGGGCCAGCCGGTTGAAGTCACGCTCGACGCCCTGCCCTCGGCCCGCTTCCGTGCCCACGTGGCCGGCATCGTGCCCACGGTGGACCGCGCCAAGGCCACCGTGATGACCAAGATCCGCTTCGACCAGCTCGACCCACGCATCCTGCCCGAGATGAGCGCCAAGGTCAGCTTCCTGTCGCAAGACATCAGCGCCTCCGATCAGGAGCCCGTGATGGCCGTGGCCAACACGGCACTGGTCAGCCGCGATGGCGGCCAGGTGGTCTTCAAACTCAAGCCTGTTGAAGGCGGCGGCAACACCGTCGAGGAAGTGCCCGTCAAAGCCCTGCGCAAGCTGGGCGACCTGCGCGAGGTCAGCGGCAACATCAAGGCCGGCGACAAGCTGGTGTCCACCCCGCCGGCCACCCTGCGCAACGGCTCGCGCGTCAACATCGGCACCCCCTGAACCAGCCCGCACCGACCATGAGTGATACCGCAGGCGTGCGTGAGCCCGTCATCCGCATCGAACACCTGAGCAAGACCTACACACGGGGCGGCCAGCCCATCCCCGTGCTGATGGACATCAACCTGGAAGTGGGCCGCGCCGAGTTCGTCTCGCTCATGGGCCCATCCGGCTCGGGCAAGAGCACGCTGCTCAACCTGATCGCCGGCATCGACCACCCCAGCTCGGGCCGCATCTCGATCAACGGCGTGGACATTGCCACGCTGGACGAAAGCGAGCTGGCCGACTGGCGCGCCGCCAACGTGGGCTTCATCTTTCAGTTCTACAACCTCATGCCCGTGCTCACGGCCTATGAGAACGTGGAGCTGCCCCTGCTGCTCACCAACCTGAGCCGCCGCCAGCGCAAGACGCACGTCGAGGCCTGCCTGGCCATGGTGGGCCTGAGCGACCGCATGGACCACTACCCCAACGAGCTCTCGGGTGGCCAGCAGCAGCGCGTGGCCATTGCCCGCGCCCTGGTGACCGACCCCACGCTGATCGTGGCCGACGAACCCACCGGTGACCTGGACCGCGCCACCGGCGAGGAGGTCCTCAAGCTCATGGACGAGCTGCACCGCGATCTGGGCAAGACCATCGTGATGGTGACCCACGACCCCAAGGCCGCCTCACGCGCCAGCCGCATGATCCACCTGGAAAAGGGCGTGCTGGTCGATGACCCCGGCGCCGATGGGCACTGAGCAGGCCGAGGCCAGGTAGTACATGTTCCTCTTCAAGCTCCTCCTGAAGAACGCCTTCAGGCACAAGCTGCGCACCTTGCTGACCATGGTCGGCCTGATCGTGGCCATCAGCGCCTTCGGCTTGCTGCGGACCATCGTGGACGCCTGGTATGCCGGCGTGGAGGGCACCTCCAACACCCGCCTGATCACCCGCAGCTCCATCTCGCTGGGCTACCCGCTGCCCGTGTACTACGCCGACAAGATCAAGAAGGTCGACGGCGTCACCGGCGTGACCTGGATGAACTGGTTCGGCGGCATCTACATCGACCGCCGCAACTTCTTCGCGCGCATGGCCATCGATGGCCCCAGTTACTTCTCGCTCTTTCCGGAATTCAACATCAGCGACGAAGAAAAGGCCGCCTTCATGGCCGACCGGCAAGGCGTGATCCTGGGCCGCAAGACCGCACAACGCTTTGGCTGGCAAGTGGGCGACACCATCCCCTTGAGCGGCACGATCTACCCCGGCAGCTGGACCTTCAACATCCGCGGCATCTACACCGTCAAGGACGCGCGCTACGACGAAACCTTGATGCTCATGCACTGGAACCTGATCGACCAGAGCGTGCGCAAGCGCCTGGGCTCGAACGCCGCCAACCAGGTCGGCTTGTTCATGGTGAGCATCAAGGATCCGGCCAGGGCCTCCGTCATCTCGCAGGAGATTGACGGCCTGTTCAAGAACTCCGTGGCCGAAACCCGCACCGAGACCGAAAAAGCCTTCCAGCTCGGGGTCGTGTCCATGAGCCGTGCCATCCTGATGGCCATCCGCGCCGTGAGTTTCGTGGTGATCCTGATCATCATGGCCGTGATGGCCAACACCATGACCATGACGGCACGTGAGCGCCTGGCCGAGTACGCCACGCTCAAGGCCCTGGGCTTCTCGCCCGGCTTTGTGGTGAAGCTGCTGTTCGGCGAGAGCATGCTGATCGCCTTCATTGGCGGGGTCATCGGCATCGGCATGACCTTCCCGCTGGCGCAGGGCTTCCTCATGCAGACCAACAATGTGTTCAAGGTCTTCGAGGTCTCCCAGATCACCATGGTTTATCAGGCCATCGCGGCGCTGTTCGTCGGCGTGATCGCGGCCATCTGGCCTGCCTGGAAGATGTCGCGCATCGACATTGTCCAGGGCTTGCGGCACGTTGCCTGAACGGGGACATCAGATGAGAGCCATTCCCCTGTCCTACGTCATGCGCAACCTCTGGGTGCGCCGTGTCACCACGGTCCTGACCGCTGGCGGCATGTCCCTTGTTGTGTTTGTGTTCGCCACGGTGCTGATGATGAGCGAGGGCATCAAGGAGACCATGGTCGCCACCGGCCAGCCCGACAACGTGATCGTGCTGCGCAAGGGCTCCGGAACGGAAATCAACTCGGCCATCCTGCGCGCTCAGGCGACCAACCTGGAGGCCTTGCCTGGCATCATGACCGACAGCCAGGGCATACGCCAGGTGGCACGTGAATCCGTGGTGCTCAACAACCTGCCCAAACGCGATTCGGAAGACACCGCCAACGTGACCATGCGCGGCACGTCCGCGGTCGGCATCAACATCCGCCCGCAGGTCACGCTGGTGCAAGGCCGCATGTTCCGCCCCGGCACCACCGAGATCATCGTGGGCCAGTCCGTGGCCAAGGGCTTTGCCAACATCAGCCTGGGCAACACCTTGTCCATGGCCGGCCGCGAGTGGACCATCGTCGGCATCTTCGACGCCAAGCGCAGCGGCTTTGACTCCGAGATCTGGGGCGACAGCGACCAGGTGATGCAGTCCTTCCGCCGCACGGTGTACTCGGCCATCGTCTTCAAGCTGACCAGCATCGAAGCCTTCGCCCCCATCGCCAAGGCCATCGCCGACGACCCGCAACTGCAGCTGGATGTGAAGCTGGAGCAGCGCTTTTATGCCGAGCAATCGGAAGGCATGACCAAGTTCATCACCCTGCTGGGGCTGTCCTTGTCGGTGATCTTTTCCATCGGGGCCATCGTGGGCGCGATGATCACCATGTTCGCCGCCGTGGCCTCGCGTATCGGCGAGATCGGCACGCTGCGTGCCCTGGGCTTCCGGCGCGAAGCCGTGCTGATCGCCTTCCTGGGTGAAGCGCTGGGGCTGGCCCTGGTGGGCGGGCTGCTGGGCCTGGCGGGTGCATCGGTCATGCAAACCGTCAACATCTCCACGTTGAACATGACGACGTTCTCCGAGCTGGCATTTCGCTTCAAGCTGACCTGGGTGGTGGGCATCGAGACCATGTCCTTTGCGCTGCTGATGGGCTTCCTGGGCGGCTTCGTGCCAGCCTGGCGCGCCGGCCAACTCAGCATCATCGAATGCCTGCGACAGGCCTGATGCCACCATGCGCCTGATACGCGCCCTCCTCTCACATCCGGCTTGGGGCACCCAGGCCAGGGCATGTGGCGCCCTGCTGCTGGGCCTGACGGGGCTGATGAGCACGGGTTGCGCGCAGGCCGGCACACCTGCTACCGGCGCGACCACCAACCCTGCCACAAACGCAACCACCACCGCGGCCATCACCGCGGCCGCCGCCACGGCAACAGTGCCAGCAGTCCCCCCTGCTGCACAAGCCAGCCTGCTGGCCTTCACCCAAGGCCAGGCCAGCTCCAGCCGCCAGTCGCAACTGGCCGCCACGGACTACAGTGAGCAGGAATGGCGGCTGCGCGGCCAGGCCCAAAGCTATGTGGCAGACGGCGAATGGCAGGATGACGGCTTGTGGCGCGTCAAGGCCTCGCACCCGCCTCAGCCTTACGAGACACGCATCCTGGTGCGCAAGCCCAAGGACCCGGCTCGCTTCAACGGCATCGTGCTGGTCGAGTGGATGAACACCGCCCTGAGTTTTGATCTGGACGGCGGCTGGATGCTCAACCGCGACGAGATCATGCGCCAAGGTTATGCCTGGGTGGGCGTGAGCGCCGAGGCACTCAGCGTGAGCTTTCTCAAGGGCCTGAATCCAACCCGCTACGCGCAGGCCAAGGCCGAGGCAGACAACGGCCAGGCTTTCGACATCTACACCCAGGCGGCCGGGCTCATCCGCCAGCTCGCACCGCAATGGGGGCTGGCCAGCCAGGCGGGCAAGGCACCGGGGGTGCGCCTGCTGGCCCTGGGCTATTCGCAGTCAGGCTCTTACCTGATCACCTACCTCAACGCCTTCCAGCCACGCACGCACGCGTTTGACGGCTTCTACCTGATGAGCACGGCCGCCGTGGGCATGCCGCTGACCACCTCGGGCTCGCGCTACTTCAGCCCGCAGTACCGCGCCACGCCCGAAGCACCCGTCATGCAGGTGTCGACCGAGATGGAAGTGATGGTGGGGTGGCAGCTGTCGCGCACGCCGGACACGAACGCCCTGCGGCATTGGGAGATCCCGGGCGCCTCGCACCTGGACAAGTACATGCAACA
This sequence comes from Aquabacterium sp., assembly GCF_016195855.1. Taxonomy (GTDB): domain Bacteria; phylum Pseudomonadota; class Gammaproteobacteria; order Burkholderiales; family Burkholderiaceae_C; genus Aquabacterium. The sequence continues at coordinate 36,571 of NZ_JACPYU010000013.1, read as the reverse complement.
AGAGGCCCTGGCCGTGGACCTGAGCGGCAAGGCGCTGGAGATGCCGCATTGCCGCAAGCCCACCAACACCTTGCCCGCCAGGTTGTTCAACCGCACGGCTTTGCGCGCACTGCGCACCTGGGTCACCGAAGGCAAGGCACCGCCCATCGCCCCGCGCATGCAGCGCACGCGCCTGGGCTTCGTTCAGGATGATGAATACGGCAACGCCATGGGTGGCTTGCGCCTGCCCGATCTGGATGTGCCGCTGGCGCAGCATGGCATGTACAGCAACTTCCCCAGCAGCCAGTGGGGCGCGTGGTCGTTCTATGCCTGCATGGCGGGCGGCAGCCGCAACCCGCTGCCCCTGGAGGTGGTGCGCAAGCTCTACCCCACCGACCAGGCCTACTACGACGCCTATAAAAAAGCGGCCGACAAGTTGCTGAGCCAGGGCTTCCTGCTGCCCGAAGACCATGCCCAGTTGCTGGCCTATGCCCGCACGATCAAACCCAACGACGGCAGCCTAGCCCACTGAGGCCAGGTCGGCAGGCGCCTTGCTGGGCGTCTTCAAGGCGGTGTTGATGCCATCAGCCGCAAACTGCGCCCGCAGCGACTTCAGCTCCGCCGTGCTGGCGCTCAACAGCAGGTCAACGCCGCCGTCCTTGCTGGGCGTCGGCACGATCAGCAGCAGACGGATCGTGGCCGGGCACATCTCGTACCAGTCTGGCGCGCCACTGCCCATGTCGATGTCATAGATCGGGAACTGCACACAGTTGTTCAGGATGAGGCCGGCCTTCAAGGTTTCCACCGTGGGCTTGAACAGCAAGCGCCAGTTCGCCTTCTTCTGCCGGTAGGCCTCCATGTCTGACAGCATGCGCTGCAGGCTGGCCGTGTTGACCTGCTCGGCCGGCGCGCGGCACTTCTCGGCCAGCACCGGCAGGCTTTCCTTCGCCAGCTGCTCGGGCGTGTAGCGCGCCTCGGCATAACAAAGCGCGTTGCCAAAGTAGTCACGCGGCAAGCGCAAGTCACGCTTGTAGCGCAGGTCCATCACCAGGCCCACACTGCGGTCCACCCCAGGCTGCAAGGCCGGCGAGATGCCCTTCATGATGTAGGCCGTCACCAGCGAGCCCGTGCTCGCGCCTGACGAACCCGGCAGGGCCGCAGCCGATTGGTCCTTCCAGGCCTGGATCGTCTCGGCCGGAATGCGAAACAGCCCGCTGTCGATGCCCTTGACGGCGCGCCAGCCCAGGCGGGCAAACAGGCCGATCAGCTTGAACAGCGGGGGCTTCTCCAGCAGGTCATAGCTGGCCGGGTCGACCTGTGCCTTGCCTGCATCGATCATCAAATTGCGGTTCAAGGCCTGATGGGGCTCCAGCACCATGCCCCGGCAGGCCTTGGACCAGTCCATCATGAAATTCCAGAAGCTGGCGCCATCGAACACGGAGTGCGTGGCGTAGCAACACAGCACCACGCCCTTGTCCTCGTACTGATGGACATTGACCTGCAGCGGCGGCTTGTCCTTGCCCACCATGGCCCAGGGCATCTGCACCTTGACGTGCTTCATGATGTCCTTGCCCAGCGGGTTTTCTTCGCTGTAAGGCATCTTGCCTTCGCAGCGGTGCACCCTGAAGTCGACCCCGGCGTCGTTGCAGTCCATGTAGACCTGGCCTTGCGCGTCCTTCTTGTAGCGCCCAGCCACCAGCGGGTAGCGCTTGAGCGCCTCGCTCAGGCCCTTTTCGAGCAGCGCCAGATCCAGGCCACGCTTGTAGACCAGCACCAGCGGGAAGCTGGCGTGCGAATGGAACATGTCCAGCCCCGAGAGATATTGGGGCGAGGCGGTCACACCCGCGCGTACGCGCTTCTCCAGAACCAGGGTGGATCGCGATTTGGCCATGTAACGTCCGAAAACAGTCAGTGAATTGAGATTGGGGTTGCCGGATTTTTCCAGAACCCAAAAGCCACCCCGTGCAGGACTTTCCCACCCCCTGTTTGCGTGAACCCAGGTCAAACCCATGAATGAATAAAGGTAAACTCGAATTGATAAACACGCCTGCGTGCGTAAGATCAAATTATTTTCCAAGGAATTGGGTCGTGTTGGAAAGATTGATATCGGGCCGCTGGAATATCTGGCTCGCAGCCCTGATCGGGATGTTGCTCATCGCCCCCGCCATGAATATGGGCCTCATGGGGGATGATTATCTGCACTGGTCGCTCCTCACGGGCCGTGCCACCAACGCACAACCAGGTTCCTTTTTCGGCTTGTTCACCTTTGCCGATGGCAGCCAGCACGCCAATCAAATCCTGATGGATTCGGGCAAACTCGTCTGGTGGGCCAGCGACCATTTGCGCATTGCCTTCTGGCGCCCGTTGGCCGAATTGAGCCAGAAGCTCGATTACCAGTTGTGGCCTGATTCCCCCGTGCTCATGCACCTGCACAATCTCCTCCTGTACGGGGTGATGATTCTGCTGGTCGGCAAACTGTTTCACGAACTGGACGCCAAGCGCCAGCAAGCCGGCACGGCCACCTGGCTGTTTGCCGGCAACATGCTGCACGTATTTGCCGTGGCATGGCTGGCCAGCCGCAACCAGATGCTGTGCGGCATATTGCTGGCGCTCACCGTGCTGGCCTATCACCGCTGGCGCCAGGGGCAATCGGCCCTGTATGGCCTGCTGGCCGCTGTGAGCCTGATCGTGGGCCTGTTCAGCGCCGAGGCCGCCATCCAGACCATGGGCTATCTGGTGGCCTACGCCCTGTTCCTGGAGGCGGGCAAGCCCCTGCTGAGCCGCTTTGGCGCCCTGCTGCCCTTCATCGTGATCGTGCTGGTCTGGAAGGCCACGCACAGCCACCTGGGCTACGGCAGCTACGGCTCACCCGGTTATGTGGATCCCAGCTCCAACGCGGGCGGCTTCCTGACCAGCCTGGTGCTGCGCCTGCCCGCCTTGATGCTCGCACAGTGGTATGGCGTGTCGTCGGTGATGTTCGAGCAACTCAGCCGGCCGGTGCAATATATGTATGCGGGTGGTGCCGCCCTGTTATTGCTCGCCCTGGTTTATGCCATTCAATATGTGGGCGGATTCAAATCAGCCCTGGTGCGTTTTTATGCTGCGGCATCCATCATGGCCTTGGCACCGGCTTGCGCCGGTTATCCATTTGACCGTCTGACGGTGAATTCAGATATTGGTGCCAGCGGCCTGCTGGCCATTGTGCTGATCAGCGTCTGGCAGCGGCGCAAACAATTGACAGGCTGGGCGCAAGGTTCGGCCAAATACCTGATTCTGCTGATCGGTCTGGTCCACGTGGTGGTGTTCCCGGTTGGCAAACTGGTTTCATCCGCCATGATGAAAACCATCAATACCTCGGGTGAAGCACTGGGCGCGCTGGCTTTGCCAGATGCAGGCGAGGCATCCAATCTGCATTACCTGCTTTTGAATGCCCCCTCGGCCGAGGCCACGTATTACTTCCCGGTAACCCGTGAGTATCACGGCATGCACAACCCGGCCACCATGCACGCCCTGGGGCCCAACAACCAGGCCTTGACGCTCACCCGCGTGGACGACGCCACGCTGCGCGTCAACGTGCCCACGGGCTTCAAGGGCACCATCACCCGCGACGTGCGCCTGCAGCCCTTCAAGGTGGGTGACACGGCCCGCATGGGTGGCATCACCGCCCGGGTAGAGGCCCTCACGGCCGATGGCGTTCCCCAGACCGTGCTCTACCGCTTCCCGGACTCGGTTGACAACACCCACTGGCGCTTCTTTGCCTGGCGCGAAGAAGGCCTGTACCAGGTCAGCCTGCCGGCCGTTGGGCAGTCACTCGACATCGCCTCGTACGACATCGGCAAGGCCGTGATGCGCTACCTCGACAAGCACAAGTAGCCAGGGCAAGCAGGCAGGGGCAGTGAACGGCGGGCAAGCCAGCGCGCTCACACCACCAGGTGCGAGGCCGACATGTAGTCCTGGCGGAAGGCTTCGAACGACAGCCTGTCTGCCGCTTCGATGCTCGCCTGCTCCGCCAAAGACGCCTGTGCCTGATGCTCGAAGTGGGCCAGCACGTCAAAGGGCAGATCCAGCGCCATCAAGGCCTTGCGGGTCTGCGCTGATCGGGCCTGGGTAAAGCCCACATGGCCGCCAGCCAGATCACGCTGCATGGCCGCCACCACCTGTGCCGAGGGCAAAGTGGCGGGGTCACGCAGGGCTGCCGCTGCCGCGGCGCAAGCCTGGCGGTAGCCTTCACCACCTTGCAAGGCATCCAAAGCCTCGGCGATGGATGCGCACTCGGCCACCACTTCCTGGGCCCAGTCCATCAGAAGGACCTGCTCCCCACCACGATCCAGGCGCAGGCCCGGCTCGCGCCCTCGCGAGGCCACGGCCTGCTGGTTGCGCGCCAGGGCGGCGATCTCCTGCGGCGTGTCCAAGGGGCTGTCAGACAAGAGGCAGTGCAACAGGAAGACGTCGAGGAACCGCGCCGTGCTTTCGTCGATGCCCACCGGCAGGAAGGGGTTGAGGTCCATGCAACGAACCTCGACATACTCCACACCCCGCTCGCGCAGCGCATGCAAGGGACGCTCGCCCGAGAAGATCACCCGCTTGGGGCGGATGGTGCTGTAGAACTCGTTCTCGATCTGCAGCAGCGAGGTGGACAGCTGCTTGTAGTCGCCATGCTCATCAAGCAGCCCCAGGGCCTCGTAGGCCGGGTAGGCATGCGTCAAGGCATCTTGCAACGAGGCGGCATAACCCTTCAGCCCGTTGTAGCTGACGGCCAGCGCGCTTTGCGCATCGCTTTGGTAGCCCAGGCGCCCCATGCGCAACGACGTCGCGTGCGGCAGGTACAGCGTGCCCTCTCCCAAGGGCTGCAGGCCATGCGCCTGCCCCTTGACGAAATCTGCAGGAACGGCTGGCGACGCACCAAACAAGACCAGCAGCAAGAACGAGCGGCGCCGGAAATTGCGGATCAGCCCAAAGTAATCGTCGTTGCTCAGGCCCGGCAGCGACCAGTTGTAGTGGATGCCGGAGATGGTCTGCATGCGCCGGCCGTAGCGGTACGACAGCCCCATGCGGTAAACGCTCTTGGCCCGCCCCACGTTAGACGTGCCGTACTGGCCGATCGGGATCTCGTCGTCAGGCGGCAGCTCGCCGGGCATGCTGCTCACCCACAGCTGCTCGTCGCCAATGGCGCGGTACACGAACTGGTGGATGCGCGTCAGCTCGTCCAGGCAATCGTGCACGCGGGTGTGCGCGCCGGTGACGATCTCCAACTGCGACTCGCTGAAATCGGTCGTGATGTGGGGGTTGGTGAGGGCCGAACCCAGCGCACGGGGGTGCGGCGTCAGGGCCAGCTGACCGTTTGGGCGCGTGCGCAGGCTCTCTTTTTCGATGCCGCGGCGCATGCCCTGGAGGCGTTCCGGGCTCAGCGCACGCAGGCGGTCAATCAAGCTGGTCAAACGCACTCTCCTCAATTCATGTCGAGGCGCGAAGTTATCAGAGTTGGATGAACCTTGCAGGGCATGAGGCTGCCGCATATCCATCTGATGGAATATTTCTTGCGAGAAATCAGGAACAGCTTAAGGTTCAGCCGGTTCTTGTCGATATTGACGAAGCCCCTTGCTGCCCATAATCCCAGACATGTGCCTGATCATCAAGAAGCCCCTCGGACGCCACATTGCTGCCGACTTCCTGGAGAACGCCTGGCAGCGCAACTCCCACGGCTGGGGCTGCTTCCACATGGACGAGGGCGAGGTGATCTGGGCACGTGGGCTGCACCTGGGCGAGCTGATCGAGCACAACGCCCGCCTGCCCCTGGACACCGAGGTCTACCTGCACCTGCGCCGCGCCACCTACGGCGACGTCAACCACGACATGGCGCACCCCTACATCGTCCGCCCCGGCCTGCTGCTGATGCACAACGGCAGCATTGCGCACCTGGCCCCGCAAGACCCCACCGTGAGCGACACATCCGAGTTGGCTCGCCTGCTGCGTGACATGCTGCACGGTTTGTCTGACGAGCAGGCCGCCAGGCTCATTCGATCCCAAGGTTTCAAGGCGCTCACAGCGCCGTTGATCGAAGGCTCCATGGTGGTGCTGATGGATGCCCAAGGCGCCGTGCGACTGGGCCGCGACTGGCACACCGTGCAAGCCACCGATTGGGACGAGGGCATGGCGGGCATCGAGGTGTCGAACTCGCACACCTGGGGCCGGTGCGCAGAGAAAGCGCAAGGGGTTGCACTCGCGCATCAGGTGCAGGACATGGCCGCGATCGCCTGAGCCTGCGCGCCGACAAGCTGCCATCCCTTCGAACCACGCTTCATGACACGCCCGCGAGCAGGCGCTCAAGCCGCTCGATGCGGTATCGATGGGGCGTGGTGATCGCGTAGAAGTTTTCCTTCAGCTCGCTTGACTCACCCACCTTCACCAGCAGGCCCGATCTCAATTCGTCCTGAACCACCACCTCGGGCAACACGGTGAGCCAGCCGCTGTCGCGGGCGATCAGACGCAGCATGGCCATGTCATCGACCTCGGCGCGGATGCGGGGCTTCACACTGGCCGAGAAGCACAGGGCATCAAACTGCGCGCGCAATGCGTGGCGTGGGCCAGGCAGGGCCAGCTCCAGCCCATCCAATCCTTGTGGAATGGCCAAGGTTTGCCCGCGCCATGGCGAAGCAGGCCCCACCAACGAAATGGTCTGGCTGCCCAGAAAGCGGCAATGCAGGGGTTGCTGGGGGTCGCTGGGAACGGGTTCGTTGGCCAGCACCACATCGAGCTGGTGTTGCAGCAGGCGATCCAGCAGGTCATGCAACAAGCCCGACTCCAGGGTCAAGGTGACGGACGGATCGGACAGCAGCGGCCGAATCCAGTTTTCCTGGTAGTTGCGCGACAAGGTGGCCACACTGCCCACACGCAGGCGGGTCATGCCCTCGCTGCTGCCCTGCAGCCGGCCCAGCATCTCTTGCCCCAGACCGAAGATGTTCTCGGCGTAAGACAGCACGAGCTGCCCGGTTTCCGTGAGCAGCAGACGGCGCTTTTCGCGCTCGAACAGTGGCTCGCCCAGGCGGTCTTCCAACTGCTTGATCTGGGCCGACAAGGCCGATTGGGACACATGCAGCGCCTGCGCCGCGCGGGTGAGGTGACCCATCTTGGCCACCCGCCAGAAGTAGAACAGGTGGTGGAAATTGAGCTGATCCAGGTTCATTCGTTCTTTTTAATAGATTAAAACGTTCCAATCAATGTAATTTACAGAATAAAACCCAGTCGGCACCATGGCGGGCGTGTCTTGGAGGTACGACGTCATGGATCAATGGGCAGCTTTCGCGGTCAGCCTGGCCAGCAACCTGGCAGTCGCTCTGGCCCTGGTGGCACCGGCCCTGGCCTTGCTGGTGGCGGGGTGGGCACACACGGGTCAGGCGTCGACAACAGCCCAGCTTTGGCGTGGCGTGCAAGGTGCCATCTGGGCGGGCCTGATCGCGTCAGTTGGGGCAGCGGTCTCACAAGCCATCAGCCCCGCGCAAGCCGCCTGGGGTGAACTGCTGGCGCTGACACCCCTGAGTGCCACCCTCGCCTTGTTGGTGCAGGGGCTGGCCGGCGTCATTGCCTCGTTTTCCGGGCGCTACCTGCAAGGTGATGTGCAGGGCCTCGCAGGCCAGCGCCGGTATGCCTCTGCGCTGGCCGGGGTGCTGGCTTCGGTGCAGGTGCTGCTCCTGGCCGATCACTGGTTGCTGCTGATCGCGGCCTGGGCTGCTGTGGGCGCGTGTTTGCAGCGCCTGCTGTGCTTCTACGCGGACCGGCCTTTTGCCTTGCTGGCTGCCCACAAAAAGCGCCTGGCCGACCGCCTGGCCGACACCCTGCTCCTGGGCGCGGCCGCCCTGGCATGGCAGGAAGCGGGCAGCGGCTCACTGTCGCAACTGGCGCAACACGTCGCCCAGCAGACAAGCCAGGGCACGGTGACCTTGGGTTTGCAGACCAGCGCGGTGCTGCTGGTGCTGGCGGTGGTGTTGCGCACGGCCTTGCTGCCCGTACATGGCTGGATCATCCAGGTGATGGAGGCCCCCACGCCAGTGTCGGCCCTGTTGCACGCGGGCGTGGTCAACCTGGGCGGCTGGGTGCTGATTCGCCAGTCCAGCCTGATCGAGGCCTCGCCCTTGGCGCGCTGGCTGCTGGTGGGCATGGGCGTGATCACGGCCCTGCTGGCCGGCATGGTGATGATGACGCGCATCAGCATCAAGGTGCGCCTGGCCTGGTCCACGGTGGCGCAGATGGGCTTCATGGTGATGGAGTGTGGCCTGGGCCTGTACACCCTGGCGGCCTTGCACCTGCTGGGCCACTCGCTCTACAAGGCACATGCCTTCTTGTCTTCCTCCAGCGCCGTGCAACAGACCCGCTTGCAGCAGCTGCGTGGCCAGACCATACCCGCGACCTGGAGCCTGTTGATGGCACCGGCGTTGACCCTGGCTGTGGTCGTGTCCATACAGGCCTTGTTCGCTTTGATGTCCCTTCACAGCTGGCCCTGGTGGTGGACGGTGGTGCTGGCTTTGGCCTGGGCACCCTTGCTGTGGGCCCCAGCCCATGCGCAAGCGGGCCGCTCCGTCGCCATGGTGCTGGGCGCTGGCACCGCCTTGGTGGCGGGCCTGGCCGTGCTGGCCACCCTGGCCCACACCCTGCCCCTTGGGCTGAACGAAGCGCCACACCATGCGGCAGGTTGGGTGGTCGCGCTGGCCATGGGCCTGATGTACGCCGCCCTGGTGGTGCTGCAGCGTTGGCCTCAAACCCTGTCAGCCTGGCGCCGCTGGAGCTATGCGGGCTTTTATGTGGACGAGGTGTACACGCGCCTCACCCTGAGCCTGTGGCCCGCGCGCTGGACACCCCGCAAGGCCGACCAGAAGGACGAGTGGGCGCCATCGAGCTCACTGATGGCCGCACAAGACTGAGGAGCCCGACATGAATGACTTCGTTGCAGAACTGCAAGCCACGCATGCGCAGGTGGCGACCGCCTGCGCGCAGGCCTGCCAGATGATGGCGCCCACCTGGCCGCTGGACCGCTCGATCGCCGTCAACCCTCACTGGCAGCGCGTGGGCCGCTCTGTGCTCGAAGTGGCCGCTCGCATGGCCGTGCTGGCTGGCATCCAAGTCCTGCCCACACGGGCTTACATCAGCGAAGCCTGGCAAAGTGGCCGCATCAGCCAGGCGGATCTGAGCTGGGCCTTGCAACAGAAGCTGCCGCACAGCGCCACCCTCACGCCCAAGCAATGCATCGAGTCCTTGAGCCGCCCTCAGAACCTGCCACGTCTGCCCCTGTTGATCGACGTGCTGGACGACGACCCCGCGCGCCACAAGCGCCTGTCTTGGCGCCAGGCCGTGACCCACCAGGTGAGCCAGACCTGTGCCGCCTACTTTGACGCGCACCAGGCCGACTGGCAACCACAACGCGATGAGGGCCTGTATGCCTTCTGGCGCGAAACCCTGCAGCACGACCACGGCATCGGCCTGCTGATGGGCCTGCCGCACTTGAAGCAAGGCCTGAGCGCCCTGCCTGCAACCCGTGAAGACGCCGAGCGCTGGGCCATGCACCGACTGGGCTTGCCCACCGAGGTATGGGCCGATTATCTGGAGGCCGTGCTCTTGTCGATCAATGGCTGGGCCTCGTGGTGTGCCTACCTGGGCTGGCAAGCCCAGCTCAAGGGCGAAGCCGCCGACAAGGCGCCAGCGCCCCTGCGCGACCTGCTGGCCATCCGCCTGGCCTGGGGTGCCCTGCTGCTGGAGTGCAAGGACGACAATGCCGCGCGCCAGGCCTTTGAAGCCGTGCAAAACGAATGGCGCCAGGCCAAGGCCGTGCTGGCCCACGCCCAGGCCCGCCTGCTGGTGGACGAGGTCTGGCAAGTGGCCCTGGAAGCCGGCTACCAGCGGCAACTGGCTCAACAGTTGACCAGCCAGGCGAAGCAGGCCAAGCCCGCAAACACGCTCGAATCAACGCAAGTGCAAGCCGCGTTTTGCATCGACGTGCGCAGCGAGCCCTTGCGCCGCGCGCTCGAAGCCGCCTGGCCTGCCGTGCAGACCGTGGGCTTTGCCGGCTTCTTTGGTCTGCCTGTGGCTTACACCCCCTTGGGCACCACCGCCCGCCGGCCTCAACTGCCCGGCCTGCTGGCCCCTACTCTGGATGTGCAAGACACCGGCCCCGATGCCCTGGCGATGGCGCAAGCCCGCCAGAACCGCTTTGCCTGGAGCGAAGCCCTGCAGACCGCCAGCCGCTGGCCCGCCGCCGCGTTCTCGTTCGTGGAAGCAGCGGGCTTGGGCTATCTGGGCAAGCTGGGCCGTTGGCTGGCACCGGGCCACAGCGAGCGCCCGCGTGATGATCTGGCCGGCATGCCCGCTCGCTACCGCCCCCTGTGCTGCCCTGCCCTGACAGGCCTGAGCACCGAAGCCAAAGTCACCTTGGCTGCGCGCGTGCTGCACGCCATGGGCCTGGACCATGACCTCGCCCCCTTGGTACTGCTGGTCGGCCACGGCGGCCACAGCACGAACAACGCCCATGCCGCATCACTCGACTGCGGCGCCTGTGGCGGACAAACCGGCGAAGTGAACGCCCGCGTGCTGGCCGGCTTGCTCAATGAACCCGAGGTGCGGACGGGCCTGCAGGCCCAGGGCCTGTCGATCGCGCCAGACACGTTGTTCGTGGCCGCGCTGCACAACACCACCACCGACGAAGTCGAGGTGTTCGATGCCGATGCGCTGCCCGAATCAGCCCAAGCAACCTGGGCCAGCTTGCAGACCGCACTGAGCCAGGCAGGCGACCAGGTGCGCCGCGAACGTGCCCCCAGCCTGGGCATGGACGCACAAGCCGATGCAGCCAGCTTGTTCAAAGCCTATCGCCGCCGTGCCAACGATGGCGCACAGACCCGCCCTGAGTGGGGTCTGGCCGGCAACGCCGCGTTCATCATCGCGCCACGCGCCCGCACCCGAGGCTTGAACCTGGGTGGCCGCGCCTTCCTGCATGACTACGATGCCCAACAGGACACGGACGGCAGCGTGCTGGAGCTCTTGATGACCGCGCCCATGCTGGTCACCAACTGGATCAACTGGCAATACCACGCCTCCACCTGCGAGCCCGCGCGCTTTGGCTGCGGCAACAAGGTGCTGCACAACGTGGTGGGCGGCAACCTGGGCGTGTTCGAAGGCAACGGCGGCGACCTGCGCATCGGCCTGTCGCAGCAGTCGGTGCACGACGGTGCCCAATGGATGCACGAACCACTGCGCCTGACCGTGGTGATCGATGCGCCGCAAGCCGCCATTGACGCCATCGTGGCCAAATACACCGTCGTGCGGCAGCTGCTGGACAACGAATGGCTGCACCTGTGGCGCATGGATGATGCGGGCCTGCAGCGCCGAGTGCACGGGCAATGGCATGGCCCGGAGGCACTGCAATGAAGCACTGGACAGATCAGCGGGTGGCCTTGCTCACCCAGCATGGCAAAGAGCGGGTGATCGCCCCGGTGCTGGAGCCCGCGCTGGGCTGCGTGGTCCACCACGTGGATCATTTCGACACCGACCAACTCGGCACCTTCACGCGCGATGTACCCCGCCCCGGCTCACAACTGGAAGCCGCCCGCCAGAAAGCCCGCATGGGCATGACCCTGTCAGGCTTGCCCGTGGGCCTGGCCAGCGAAGGCAGCTTCGGCCCCGACCCATTCACCGGCATGTTCCCCTGGAACGTGGAAATGCTGGTGTGGCTGGACGACCGCCTGGGCATCGAAGTAGTGGGCATGGCCCAAGGCCCCGCACAAAGCGGCCACCTGCAAACAGGCGACTGGGCCGCCCTGGAGCGGTTCGCCGACGAAGAAGGCTTCCCCAGCCACCACTTGGTGTTACGGCCCCAGGACCAGGACGACCCGCGCCTGATCAAAGGCATCACCGACTGGCCTGCCCTGCGCACAGCCTTTGATGCCTGCGTGAGCCAGGCCAGCAACGGCCAGGTGTTCGTCGAACTGGACCTGCGTGCCTTCGCCAACCCCACACGCATGGCCCGCATTGGCGAGGCCGCTCAGGATTTGCTCAAGCGCCTGCAGTCCACTTGCCCGGCTTGCGCCAAGCCCGGGTATTGGATCACCCAACGCACAGGCGGCCTGCCTTGCAAGGCTTGCAAGCAACCCACCAAGACCTACCTGAGCCAGGAATGGGCTTGCGTGAGCTGCGGCCACCAACACAGCGAGCGGCGCACCGACCGGCTGTTTGCCGAGCCGCAGCACTGCGAGCACTGCAACCCTTGATCAAGCCTCGCGCTTGCGAGGGCTGCGCCAACGGGCATGGATGGCCATGGCGCCCAGGCCCAGCAGCATCAAGGCCCAGGTGCCAGATTCCGGCACGGGGGTCAGCACGAAGGCATCGATCACGCCCGTCTTGGTATTGCGGGCTTGACCCACGATCTGCCCAACTTCGTTGATGGCGTTGGCACCCAGCAGTACCCAGCCTGCATCCACCACGCTGGCCGGCAAGAGCGAATTCAGATCGATGACCTGACCGTTGATCCAGGTTGCGGCGCGGAAATCAACGTTGCGGTCATGGGACAGCATGAAGCCCACGATCTGACCCGCATTGTTGATGTCTTTGGCCTCAGCGGCGTAGAAACCCGAAGGCATGTCCAGCATGCTGGATACGCCGTGATCCCACAGCACCGCGCGGTAGTAGTCCACCGTGTTGGGCGCCTTCACGCTGCCCACGATCTGGCCGAGGTCGTTGAGGCCATAGGCATTAGGCAAATGCGTATTCGTATGCCCCAAGGACTCATCCAGGCTACTTGCTACGCCCTGGTCCCACTGGACGGGATGCAAGGGGAACTGTTCCGATTGCCTTTGCTCGTATCCAACAATCTGGCCAGCATTGTTGATCGCAGTAGCCCGAGAGGAGGACGAAGCGTTCGGTGTCACCAACTCGGTAGGCTGCCCACCGCTCCAGACGACCGCCCGCCAATTGCCATTCGCATCTTGCGCCCGACCAACGATCTGACCAGCCTGGTTGATGCCTCGGGCATCGCTCTGCGCGCCACCTAGTGTGCCAAGCGCAGTGGTCACGCCGTTGGCCCACACTGTGGCATAGACCGCCTTGTTGAGGTCGGTGTTCGTCCAGGCGATCTGGCCGGCATCGTTGATGCCAACGGCGGAACCGGACATGCCCCATGGGTTGGAAAACCTGTCAGAGGCACCCCAATTGGTCGACGCCAAACCCAACTGAGTAGCCTGGCCATCCTGCCAGGTCACAGCATAGTTCCACCCGTTGGCATCCTGCACCAGGCCAACCACCTGCCCAAAGTTGTTGATGTTCGCCGCCGCCGAGGCCACCCCGCTGGCATGCCCCAGATCGGTGAACGTGTAAGTTTGCGCGTGCACCGACGCCAAACCGCAAACCGCCAGCATGGCGCCAAAAATCACAGACCGCTTCACAAGGGCTCCCTTTTCAATGGTGTTGACTCAGACAGCGGGTGTGCCATCTTGTATGACTGAGCCATATAGCCATTCTACTGAGGAGACCAGGCCTGAGGGCTGACTTGGGCCACCGATGCGCGGGGGCGAAAACGGGATGGCTACTGGGCCTGCATCCATATTCAGGCTGATTGAATAACATGCGCGGCACTACCGTCCTCGCGTCCGGCAAACGCTTCAACGCATCCAAGCGCCTCGCAAAATCGACTCGCTAGTCTCGAATGAATTCTGAATCGCCAACTACGCGACTCGCTCGCTCGTACTGGGTCTTTTGCGCGTAGGCAACGGCTTCGTCGATTTCTTTGACGGCAACAGCCCACGAAACGCCGCTGGCAGACACCCATTGCAATGGCAACTGACTGGCGTTGTATCCCGTACCGAGAATTTGCACGATTGGATGGCCTGTATGTCCGCCTTCTATCGGTTCATAACCGATCGCCGGAATATGGGAAGTGAGATTGCCTCGCTGGTACTCGATGGGACGTCGGCGAATAAACGTCGTCGCAACACGTTCGCCATCTGTGTGCCCCGAGCACCGAATCACCCAATGGTGAGAAATATAGTAAAGGCTAGAGGCACGACCTCTTTCGCAAGTAATGAACATCGTGGGCTCATTCATAGTCGGTCCTGATTTGATTCCCTGATGAAAGACTACTTTCTCCAAGCGACACTGTCAAAGACGTTCATCAAACCAGCTCGTCAGTAACTGGAGCAGGATATCCATTCCCCGCACGCTCCGACCTCTCCCAGACAGGGGCACCGGGTGGTCAACAGAGCGAAGTAAAGGAGGAGGATTGGGCGAGCCCAATCCGGGGGACATGAGCGGAGTTGACCACCCGGTGCCCCTGTCCCACACCAAGGTCAGACCGACAAAGCTGCCGTCACAATCACCTCAATCCGCCATGCCGGATTCACCAACGCCGCCTGAAACGTCGCCCTTGGCGGTGCCGTCACCCCAGCAAACCACGCCTCCCACACCCCATTCATCGCCGGCACATCCGCGATGTCCTTCACGATGACCTGCGCCATCAGGATGCGGCCACGGCTGCTGCCAGCCTCCTTGAGCAAAGCATCGATCTGATCGAGCACCTGCCGTGTCTGCCCCGCCATGTCAGCGCTGGTATCCGTGGGCACCTGCCCCGCCAGGTACACCACGCCGCCGTGGATGGCCGCATCCGAATAACGGGCTTCAGGGTTGAGGTATCGAACGGGTGTGCTCATCTTCTATCCAGTCAATGGGAGGACTTCAAACGCGAAGCCACCATTTTGGCCAGATCCACCGCAGGCAGGTCAACCGACTTGCCCACACCCGGCAAATCAAACGGCGCGTAACCCTCGCCCTTCCAGGCATAGAACTGCCATTGCGGATCAGACACTGGCGCCGGGAAGCGGAACAGCACCGTCTTGGGCACACGCTCAGGCGTGATCTCCAGCACCTCGACCCGGATGCCGCCCATCATCGTCGTGTCGCCCACCTTGAAAGGCTGAGAGACCTCGTCGCGCGCCATCGTCGCTTTGATGCCCCCGGGCACCGACAACTTGAGCGTGACATCGTCCAACTGGCTCAGGCTCATGGCCTGGATGCCCGGCCCCAGCGCGTGCATGGAGGGCGGGTTGGCCACGCCCAGGTACGCACGCACCACAGGGTAGTAAAACACCATCTCGGCCGTGGGCGGGTTCACCAGGATCACGTGCTGCGCCTTGATCTGGCGGGCATCGGGCACAGACAGCGGCTCGCCCTGCGTGGTGGGCCACAGCATGGTCTTGAGCAAGGCCGACGACACACCCGACGCCAGCGGGAACAACACCACGTGGATGGCGGCCATCACATACACCACCCACTTGGCTGCAGCAGCCGGCCAGCCCACCAGCGTTTGCCTGCGCGCCACCACTTGGCAGATGACGATGGCCAGGAAGCCGCTCATGCCGATGTTGGCGTTGAGCACCAGGCGGTCCATCGTCAGGGTGGCGCAAGCGGGCACCAGCACGAAGATGGAGCCCAACAGGTAAAAGCGCGCCAGCGGCGAGGCAAAGCCCTTGAGGTAATGCACCACCAGGCCCAGGCCACCCAGCAGCCCCAGCGACACGCCGGCATACAGCACCTGCATCTGGCGCGGCAGTTGCTCGAACACGCCGGTTGAGGCGCCAAACCACTGCGCGGCCATCAAGGCTGGCAGGCGCAGCACCATGCTTTGCGCAAAGCGCGGCAGGTTGGCCGCCGGGTCAATGTAGGCCGGTGACGCCACGCTGCCATAACCCATGTGGCTGTGCACCGCCTTCCACACCAGCACGATCAGCACAAAGGGCACGATGGCGCGAAGCCGGCCCCACACGGGCTTGCCAGCCTCCATGGTGAGCAGGTAAGCCACCATGTAGCCCACGATGGCAATGGCCGCTTCTGCGCTGAGCAAACCGATGGCCAGCAAGACGGCGGCCACCCAGCCATAGCGGGCACCCCGCCCCGTGCGCCAGAGATGGAAAGCCGCCAGCGCCCCGGCCAGCAACACGCCGACGGTCAACTGGTTGCGGGCGGCGAGCCAGGCCACCGCGAACACGTGCATCAGGTTGCCGGCAAACAGCCAGGTGGCCAGATGGGCCTGTTGCTGATTCGGGTCCAGCAGGCGGTAGAGGCGGCTCAGGGCATAGATCAAGAGGCCGTACCACAGCAGGTTGTGGACGTGCATCATGAGCGGCGAATGGGGCCACAGCTGGTAGTCCAGCCACAGGCTCATTTCGGACAAGGGCCGCCAGAAGGACAGCTTGAGCTGGTCCGAGCCCCACCAGATCAAACGCCCCGAATCCTTCAGGGCCTGGTTGTGGGCCACCACGCCATCAAAAAACGTGAACAGCCCCCAATAGGAGCCTGGTTGCGCATTGGGCGAGCGCCCGGTGAGCATGGCCCAGTGCAGGAAATCATCCGCCACCAAGCCGATGTTCATGGCCGGGGCCATCAACAGCACACCCAGCAGGACCGCGCATGGCACGAACCACCTGCTGGCCAGGAACCTGCTCCACATGGTCTACCCGCCTTTGCCGCGTCAGTAGACGAAAGGGATCAGGCGTTTGCGCGAGTTCTTGAATTGGGTATAGGACGCGCCCAGCGCCGATTCGAGCGCGGTTTCTTCCACCTCGATGCGGTAGATGTAGATGGCCCAGGAGCCTATCACCAGCAGCAACAGGCTCGCCCAGTTGGCCAGGGCCAGGCCCAGGCCGGCCAAGGTCATCAGGGCGCCGAGGTAAGACGGGTGGCGCAACCACTTGTAGGCGCCCTGGTCGACCACGCGGTGGTCATTGGCGATGGTCACGGTGGGGGTGAAGAAGGCCCCCAGCACACGCCAGCAGTGCATGCGCAGCAGCATGCCGCCCACGATCAGGGCCACGCCCGTGTAGAACATGGGCACGCCCTCGGATTCGGGCACGCCCCATTGCTGGTAGGCCGCCAACAGGAAGGCCACGATTTGCAGCAAGCCGCAGCCGATCGAGATCACCAGGCCGGAATAGCGGTCGGCGCCATCGTGGCTGGCCATGCGCTTCATCTTGCTGCGGTGCTGGATGCTTTCCATCGTGTACGCCCAGGCCATGACGCCCCAGAACACGATGGCATAAGGTGATTTGAAAACGAGAAGCGAGGCGAAATCCATGGCAACTACAGCATGTTTGATGTCGGTCGTATTCTTCCAGAGGCGCCTCTCGTCAACCGAGGGGACTTTCCCGCCCCGCGAAAGCGGGGGCGCGGCCCTCCCCCCCCTTCACTGGTGCTGGGCCTGGATCTGCAACTCGAAATCCTGCCCGGACAGGAACTCGCCATCGGCCGGCACCTGGAGCGGGCGGGACAAGGCGCCGGTCAGCCGCAGTTTGCGGGCCTGCTCGGGCGCAATGCGCAAGGTGGCCGGCCCCGGCGCCACCTGGTGCAGCAGGTAGTAGCCATCCGGTGAGCTCTTGGTCGTGGCCAGCACCTCGCCCTGCGCGTTGACCAGCTCCAG
The DNA here is from genome assembly GCF_016195855.1 of Aquabacterium sp. GTDB lineage: Bacteria > Pseudomonadota > Gammaproteobacteria > Burkholderiales > Burkholderiaceae_C > Aquabacterium. The sequence goes on along the minus strand of NZ_JACPYU010000013.1, from coordinate 19,152 downwards.
GCGTGCGTCGCCAATGCCGCGCCGGCGCCCAGCCGCGTCCACGAGGTAAACGGTGCCTTCCACCTCGGCGGTGTAGATGACGGGGAAATCGACCACCTGCACCACGCCCGGCCGGGGCAGCACGCGCACGCCTTGGACGGAGGGCTTCCACTGCGGGTCCTCCAGGGTAGACGGGTCCAGCGCGATGTCAGCGTACTGCGCGGGTGACAGGCGGTTGATGAAGGCGGTGCCGTCGCGCCCGGTGCGCGCCGGGTAGCGGCCACCGCTGCCAATGAAAAAGCCGGCGTTGGGCACGGGCTCTTCGTCCGGGTCACGCACGCCGTTCATGTTCTTGTCCACAAAGGCCTGCACGGACACCGCGCCCGTCCCTGCCAGGGGCTGGGCGTCGCCAAACCAATTGCCGGAGCGTGGGTCGCGGCCCAGGGCCATGAACAACTGCAGGCCCACGATCAGCTCGTGGCGGGTGGAATAGCCGGCGCTCACGGCCATGGCAAAGCCACCAAAGCTCTTGCTGAGCCCGCCCGAGAACTGGGTGCTGCGGGCAGTCGGGCTGTGCAGCACCCCGCCGTTGATGCGGTAGCCATTGGCCAGGCTGTGATCGGCCGTCAGCGCCAGCGTGCGCAAGGCCACCTCAGGGCGAAGGGCGTAGTCCAGTTGGGCGTTGAGCCCGATGTCGATCACCCGCCTGCTGACCTGCATGCTGCCCTCGGTGCTGTACTTCTGCGCATCGCGTTGCCAGCGCACGCTGTTGGACACGGCACTGCCGCCCAGCAGGGTGGACACCCGCGCCGCCACGCCCAGCTTGTCACTGCCCGATGCCAGCACGTCACGTGCGGCCTCCAGTGCCATCGAAATGGGTGCCCATTCGTCTGATTGCACCGAGCCTGTCAGGCCCAGCTTGTCGCGAAAGCGGATGTTGTCCTGCCCTGCGGCGAACACCTCGCTGTAAAAGCCTTGGTTGCGCTGGATGTGTTCAGCCGCCAGGGCGTATCCCCCCACACGGGTCTTGATGCCCGTGTCGGTGAGCAGCCCTCCGCCGGGCGATTGCGTCAGTTGCGCGTTGAGGATCAGGCCATCCCAGTAGGTGCGCAGGCCCAACTGGCTGTATGAGGCCGCAGGCGTGCGCTCGCCCGCCGGCTGGCGAACCACGCCGATCTGGGCAGACAGGGCTTGCGTCAGGCCCAGATCGAGCTGCGCCACGTCCAGCGCGCCACTGGGTGTCTGCTGGTGGGCCAGCGCGTAGAAGACCTCACCGGGCTTGACCACGGACTGATCAAGCAGGAAGTGCTGTTTCTCGACGCGGACCTGGCCCAAAGGCCCGTTGAACACCAGGCGGAACTCGTTGGGCCCGAAAGACAGGGGCAGGTCATCAAAGGCATAGCGCCCGTCGGCACCAGCGGGCTGGTAGCCAACCAGGGCATCGTTGTAGTACAGGGTCACATCCCAACCAGGGGGCAGGTCACCGCGGATGCTGTGGCGATCGAAGTTGGTGGGTTGGCCCAAAGGGTGGTTGCTCGCCATCACGCCCATGCCGCCCTGCCCGCTCATCAACACATTGGGCACGCTGGGCACCACCACATGCCCCAGCTCCAGTGCACGTGCATGCAAAGGGCCCAGCATCTGCTCGTCGGGGTCATGCCGGGCCAGTGTCATGCGCAACTCGGGCAAGGGCTTGTCGCGTGAGGCGGTGACGTAGGCTGCGGCCTCCATGCCCAACATGTCCGTGGTGATGTAGGCGGCGTAAGCGGTCTTGTACTGCGCGGCATCCCGGCCAAAGCGGGCATCGCTGCCCAGGGTCTGGTCGATGAAGGGGGCACGCGCCATGGCATAGGGTGAGCTGACCATGGGGTAAGCGCCGTCGCGCGAGGCGGGCGGGCCCAGGCTGCCTGGCGGTGCACCAGCTCGCTCACGTTGCAGGCGCTCCTGCATGGGCAAACGCACCCTGGGCTTGATGCGCAGTTGCAAGGTCGGCAGATCAACCTCGAAGTCGATGGACAGCCATTGCTGCAAGGCCTTGTGCGCCACATAGATGTCGTCGCCGAGCACGTGAACCAGGCTGGGGTCGATCTGCTGCTCGCGCCCGTTGACGTTGACCAGCGCACGGCCGACATGCAGACCGAACAGCCGGTCTTCACGGATGATGAAGCCACTGGCACTGCCCTCTTGCGCGTTGACGGTGATGGCCAGCGTCAGCAGGCGCGCGAGTTCGCCCAGCGGCAACAGGAACTGATCGCCGTCCTGGTAGGCCGTGAGGCTGTCGGACAGCACGTGCCCATCCAGCACGGCCTCCAGCACGATGACGTTGCTGTCGTCGATGCGGCCATGGCCCACGGCGGGGCCCGCTGGCGCGGCGGGCAAGCCTTGTGCCTGAGCGGCCGGGCACGCCCATCCAAGCAGGTACAGCACGAGACACAGCAGCGCCAACGCGCGCGCGCATCCCTGGCTCAGACGGCCATCTTGTTGCATGGTGGTGAGGCGGGCGTGTCAGCGCATGCCTGTTGCGCTGTTCAAGGCAGCACGAGCGTGGAATCGGCCAGCAGCTTGCCCCCGGCTTCTGCTCGCTCCCGGTAGCGCACATGCCAGGTGCCCCCTGCGAGCACGGTGCCCTCGGGCACACTCACCTGCATGCGCGCGCGGCGCAGGGCATTGGGCACATACACCGCCACGCCTGCGGCCTTGGTCACGTCCATGGGCATGCCTTGTTTGGGCGTGAAGCTCACATCGATGTCGCCATACACCGAGCGGCTGCCCTGGCGGTTGATCTCGAATGTCAGGGCCGGCCCGTTGGGCGAGCCAGGCGGCAGGAAGGCCAGCTTGCTCAAGGACACCTGCGCGTCCGTATCCCCGTGCCGTACGATCACCGGGATGGAGGCCCCCACCAGGGCGCTGAGCACCACGCCCACGCCGCCGGCCTTGTCCTTGCCCTGCTCTTCCACGCTGCTGCTGCCCGATGCATCGGCCACGCGGTCAAACTGCAGGTGGGATCGGTACTCGCCCGGCACCAGGTCGGCGGGCTTGCGCAAGAGGATGCGCACGGTTTGCGAGCTGCCCGGCGGGATGGTGACCTGGCGGGGCGAATAACGCAGCATGGACTCGGCAAACTGCTCGCCCGGGCCCGGCTCGGTGATGACGATGAACTCGCCGGATTCACCCATGCGGCGGTTGACCACGCTGATGCGGTAGGTCTCGGGCGTCTTGCCCTGGTTGACCAGCTCGACCTGTGCCGAGCGTTGCTCCTTTTCAAACACCACACGGGTGGGGAACAACATGAGATCGGCCCTGGCAGGAAGAGAGTGCAGGCTCAGAAAGCCCGCAATCAGCCACTGGGCCCACAGCCAAGGCGAGCGTGATGTAGACATGGCGTACTCCAATTGAACAACGAAGAAAGATTCACTGGTAGTTGACGATCACGCTGAACGTGCCCGTGTAGCTACCCCTTGCTTGTGAGGCGCCCACCACCAGGGTGGCGCCGACGCTGAACTGGCCGTTCCCGTTCTTTGACAGGATGCTGGTGCCACTCAGGTTGCTGGTAAACGACTTGACCGCCATCGAATGCCCTGCCCCGTCACTCATGAGCACCGTGTTGTCCGCAGGCAGGGTGACGGCATAGACCGTATTGGCCTTGCCATGCACCGCGAACTGCGCCGCTGCCGCTGTATTGCTGCCCTGGTTGAGCACAAAGGCACCGCCAGACTGGCCACGGCTGCCATCAGCGCGGACGGCGACCGTGCCTGCACTGGTGGCCACGAAGGTGCCAAAGGACAAGTTGCCGGTGTTGCTCACGTTCTGTGCAGCCGCGTGCGCGCAGCAGGATGCCGCAGCCAATCCGCACAGAATCCGCAGGCAAAGGCAAGCCCATCCTCTGCACGCAAGATGCAGAGAAAGGTTCATGACGTGTCAGTTGAATTCGACGAGAACGTTGACTGTGTCGGGGCTGCCAGGCGCATTCGAAGCCGTGCGCCGGGGTGCGGCTGTCACCGCCACCGTCAGGCCGCCGTCTCGCAAGGTGCCATCACCTGCCTTGGTGCTGAGCATGACCGCCGCCACGGCAGCAGGCTCACTCGCATTGACAGGGTCGGGCCCCTTGGACGCCTGGGCCGATGTGGTGGCCACATGAACCACCACGGTCCCGGTTGACGCGTTGACCCCTGCTGGCAGGGTATCGACCACGCTGACCACGGGATCAGGCGCCAGGATGACAGCGCTGACGTTGGCTGTTGCAGCAACCGGGGCGGCACGTGCCTGAACAAGCGCCAAACCCTCGAATGCGGCCAGTAACAGCCCCAACAGAAAGCCAGAGAGGCGGAGGGCAGCATTGGCCTTGCGGCCCTGCCCATGAAACGCCATCAGCCTGTCAGTTGTAGGACACGGTCACGTTGAAGGTACCGGTGTAGGTACCGGGCACCTGGTTATTGCCCACGACCAGCGTGGCCCCCACCTTCAAGGTGTCGGTACCTGCGCCCGACAGCGTGCCGGAGGTGCCTGGGTTGCTGACGAAGCCGTTGACGGCCATCGTGTGGGAGGCGCCATCGCTGATGGTCACGGCGCCGTCACCGGGCAGCGTGATCGCGTAGGTGAAGCCTGCTTCACCCGTCACGCCGAACACGGCGGCGGCGGGGTTGCCGGTGCTGCCGGCGGGCTGGGCCACGGTGGTCCCGGCCCCACTGATCGACACGACATCGGCGGTGCTGATAGCAACGTTGCCGCCGACGGCTCCCACGGCAAGCTTGCCAAAGACCAGATCAGAGGTCTTGGTGATCGCGATGGGGCTGACGATGGTGGCTGAAGCACTGGCGCTGGCCGTGCTGCCTTGAGCGGCGTAAGCGCTCATGCCGAGCGTCACGAGGCCGGATGCAACGGCGACTTGACGGGCGAATTGCTTGAAAGAGTAAGACATGGTGAGAGACTTCCTTGAAAAGGTTGAAGGAAAAACGTCTCAGGTCACCCTGCATCCGCCAGCCTGGAACTTGCTATCGATGCCCAGGCCGGACGGAGTGACCTTTGACTCGCCAACTTGACTGCTTTCGATACCGCTTGAAAGCATCAAGGTGTCTGCGTGTTTTCGGACACGCATGTGAGCAAGTTAACGTTTACCGTGCAAACCGATTCATGGAAGTGATGTCCGAATACCAGCCAGTTGCAAATTTATTCGCGAACTGGCGTGATATGTCATGCCGCTGGTTGAATCCAGTTCAGATCGGCATCTTCCTGAGGCAGGCGCCACTTGATGGAGCAACCCATGCTGGCCTGCTGCTCGCCCGGGCCATAGCCGTAGTGCGCGATCAGGCGCATGGCGTCGTAGAGCTCACGCGGGGTGTCGTCGGGCACCGGGTCCTTGCGGCCGGCGTCCAGGCGGCCGCGGTACTGCAGGCGCAGGTCGGCATCGAAGCCGAAAAAGTCCGGCGTGCAGACAGCCTCGTAAGCATGCGCCACCTCCTGCGTGTCGTCGTGCAAGTAGTGGAAGGGCAAGTCCCACTCGCGTGCAAAGGCCTTCATGTTCGAGAAGCTGTCTTCCGGGTAGGCGCGGTCGTCATTGGCGTTGATCGCAATGGTGTGCACCCCCAGGTCGTGCAGCGCCTTCGCATCGCGGATCAGGCGGGGCATGATCGCCTTCACGTAGGGGCAATGGTTGCAGATGAAGACCACCACCGTGCCGCGCATGCCCGAGAGCTGCTTGAGCGAGTGGTAGTGGCTGTCCACGCCCTTGAGGCGGAACATGGGGGCTTTCCAGCCAATATCGGCGATCGGGGTGCTAACGGCCATGGTGCGCTCCTTTCAAGCTTCGGTCAGGTCAGGACGACAAGAACAACATGAGAGACGGGTGCAGGGCTCGGTAGCGAGACCGAGATGAGCATCCATGGGCCTGATCGAGGCGGATGCGCTTTTTCGTGAGCTTTTCCCGTGATGGAATCACAGCCTCGGCCGCATGACAAGGGGAAATCACCTGCAGACAAAGCGCCCTGCATGTTGCTGAGCGCTCACTGCGCCGGCTCGCCTCTTCACTGCATCTGCGCGCGGCGGATCTCCATCAGGCGCAGGATCATCGGTGTCAGGATCAGCTGCATGGCCAGGTCCATCTTGCCCCCAGGCACGACGATGGTATTGGCGCGTGACATGAAGGAGTCACCAATCATCGACAGCAGGTAGGGGAAGTCGATGCCGCGCGGGTTCTTGAAGCGGATCACCGTCATGCTCTCGCCGGCCGTGGGGATGTCGCGCGCGATGAAGGGGTTGGAGGTGTCCACCACCGGCACGCGCTGGAAGTTGATGTCCGTTTCGGCAAATTGCGGGCAGATGTAGTGCACGTAGTCGTGCATGCGGCGCAAGATGGTGTCGGCCACGGCCTCTTTGGAATAGCCACGGGACTTGGTGTCGCGGTGGATTTTCTGGATCCACTCCAGGTTGATGATGGGCACCACGCCGATCTTGAGGTCCACGTGCCGGGTCAGGTCCACCTTGTCGGTCTTGACGCAGCCGTGCAGGCCTTCGTAGAACAGCAGGTCGGTGTCCACCGGGGTCTGCACCCAGGGTGTGAAGGTGCCGGGCTCCTGGCCATAAGGCGCGGCCTCGGCCTCGTTGTGCAGGTAGAAGCGCGTCTTGCAGCGGCCGGTTTCACCATAGGCGCGGTACTGCTGCTCCAGCTCGGCCCACTCGTTGGCATCGGGGCTGAAGTGGCTGAAGTTGCGGCTCTCGCGCTCGGCCAGGGCAATGGCCTGCTTCATCTCGGGGCGCGTGTAGCGGTGAAAGGCATCTCCCTCGATCACAGCAGCCGTCACGCCTTCACGGCGGAAGATGGTATCGAAGGTGGTCTTGACCGTGCTGGTGCCGGCGCCGCTGGAGCCGGTCACGACGATGATGGGATAGCGTCTGGACATGGTGCGGCCTCGATCAGGCTTGAGGTTGCACGAACAGCGAGCGTGTCTTGAACAGCTGCCAGGACACGTTCTCATGCGGGTCGGCGTGGTAGCTGACGATGCGGTCGATCTCTTCGCGCGAGCCCAGGATCACGGGCACGCGCTGGTGCAAGGTATCGGGGATGAGGTCGAGCAACTCGCTGGTGCCGTTGACCGCCCTGCCCCCGGCCTGCTCGATCAGCATGGCCATGGGCGCGGCCTCGTACATCAGGCGCAGGCGGCCAGGCTTGCGCGGCTCACGCGTGTCGCGCGGGTACATGAAGACGCCGCCACGCGTCATGATGCGGTGCACCTCGGCCACCATGGAGGCCACCCAACGCATGTTGAAGTCCTTCATGCGGGGGCCGTTCTCGCCGGCCACGCATTCGGCGATGTAGCGCTGCACCGGCTTTTCCCAAAAGCGCTGGTTGGACGCGTTGATCGCGAACTCCTTGGTCTGGGCGGGAATCTGCACGGCCTCTTGCGTGAGCAGCCAGCGGGCGGGCCGGCCCTCGCCGCCACTGCGCTTGTCCAGCGTGAACATGAGCACGCCGCGGCGGCAGCTCAAGACCATGATGGTGGCCGGGCCGTAGAGCACATAGCCTGCGGCCAGCTGCTCGTGGCCGGGCTGCATGTAGCTGGAGTCGGTGGGCAGCATGCCACTGTAGACATGCGGCAGGACCGAGAAGATGGTGCCGATCGAGATGTTGGCCTCGATGTTGGACGAACCATCCAGCGGGTCGTACACCACGAGGTAGCGGCCCTTGCGCGCATGCTGTTTCGACAGCAGGTGGCACTCGTGCTCTTCACTGGCCCAGCCGGCCACATGGCTGCAGCCATTGAGGTGGTGCGACATCAGCTCGTCAGACAGCACGTCCAGCTTCTTCTGGGCCTCGCCTTGCGAGTTGGCGCTGTCGGCCAGGCCATGGGCGCCCGCCAGCATGCCCTGCCCGGCCAGATCGCTGATGCGCGCGCAAGCCTGGGCGATCGTGCCGATGGTGTCGATCAGGGCGGCGGCCACTTCCGGCGCGGCGTCAGACAGGTTCTGGGCCAGCGCCTGTTCAAGAGTGAGCATCTCATGCATGGCTTTCTTCCTCATTGCTTGTTGTGTTTGTAGAGGGGATGGCAAAGAGGCGGCTGGCACGGATGTCGGCCACCTCGATGGTGCTGAGTTCGTCGGCGCTCAAGGCCTTGTCTCGGTCGGCAAACAGGCGGCTGGCCTGTCGCAGACGGGCCCGGTCCAGCGCGTTGCGCACGCTGCGGGCATTGGCGAAATGGGGCTGCTGCAGGCGGCGCTGCAGGTAGTCTTCAAAGGCCTCGCGGGCGCCTGGGCCAAAGCGGTAGTGCTGTTGTTCCAGCATGGCGGTGCCGATGTGCAGCAGCTCGGGCACCGAGTAATCCGGGAAGCCCAGGTGGTGCGCGATGCGCGAGGACATCCCCGGGTTGCTCTGGAAGAAGGTGTCCATGCGGTCGGCATAACCGGCCAGGATCACGACCAGGTCATCGCGCTGGTTCTCCATCACCTGCAGCAGGATCTCGATGGCTTCCTGCCCGTAGTCGCGCTCGTTCTCGGGCTTGTACAGGTAGTAGGCCTCGTCAATGAAGAGCACGCCGCCCATGGCTTTTTTCAGCACCTCGCGCGTCTTGGGTGCGGTGTGGCCGATGTACTGGCCCACCAGGTCATCACGGGTGACGGCCACCAGATGGCCTTTTCGGACGTAGCCCAGGCGGTGCAGGATCTGCGCCATGCGCATGGCCACCGTGGTCTTGCCGGTGCCAGGGTTACCCGTGAAGCACATGTGCAAGGACGGGCTTTGCGCGGCCAGCCCGTGCGCCGCCCGCAGCTTGTCGATGACCAGCAAGGCGGCGATGTCACGGATGCGGGCCTTGACCGGCGCCAGGCCGATCAGGTCGCGGTCGAGCTCGTCCAGCACGGCTTCGACCTGGCTTTGCGCCAGGACCTCACCCACCGAGCGGGGCACCGTGGCGGCAGTCGTTGCCGTCGTTGCTGCGGTGGGCTCGGCCCGGGCAGGCTGTCTGGCCATGGCTGCGCCTACCGCGGCACCGGCGGCCACCAAGCCTGCTGCCCCCATGCCGGGTGCGGTGGTGGTGGGAGCGGAGGCTGGCGTGGCGGCCTCGCTGGTGCCGGGAATGCGGTAGAGCGAGCTCATGGTCATCAGTCCTTGTAGCGCTCGCCTTCAGGCCGCTCGACCGAGTACGAGCGGGTGCTGTAGCGGATGTTGCGGCCGTCCATCTCCATGCGCTCCAGCTGGAAGCCGGGCTCATTGGATGGGCGGTTCACGATGAAGCTCATGACCACGGTTTCCACGCCGCGTGTCGAGTCAAACGCCAGCATGCGGATGTAGTGCTGGGGGAAGGCCTGGCGGCAGGCCTTGAGCTCCATCATCATGCCGGCCGGGTCTTCCAGGTCGAAGTTGGGGTGGCCGTACATGTCCCAGTAGGTGTTGCGCGGGTGTGGGTCATCGGTGTATTCGATGCTCCAGGCGTAGCCCTTCTTCAGGCCGTACGCGAGTTGCATCGTGATCTCGGCGTCCGTCAGGTCGGGCAGGAAGCTGAACTGGCCTTGGGTCAAACGGCCCGTGGGGTTGGTCATCATGGTAGAACTCCTTGGCCCCCAAGACGCCTTCGGCGTCGCCCCCCCGAGGGGGAGCGTTCGCCTTGGGGCGGCCCGGCGGCGAACCTTGTCGCGTTAATGTGAATAGGTGTACTTACATGCCGACGGACGGCGTCACGGCGTAGTCGCTCGTGTCGGTCGAGGCGTAGTTGAAGGTGATGGCACCCCAGGTGTCGAGGGCCTGCTTGAGCGGCGAGCAAAAGCGCGCGGCCGTGGCCAGGATGTCCTGCCCTTCGTTGAGCAGGTCACGGCCTTCGTTGCGGGCCTTGACCATGGCTTCCAGTGCCACGCGGTTGGCCACGGCACCCGCCTGGATGCCTTGCGGGTGGCCGATGGTGCCGCCGCCGAACTGCAAGATGACGTCGTCACCGAACAGGTCCAGCAACTGGTGCATCTGGCCGGCGTGGATGCCGCCCGATGCCACGGGCATGACCTTCTTGAGGTCGGCCCAGTCCTGGTCGAAGAACAGGCCCCGCGGCAAGTCTTGCTTGGTGATGGCGTCGCGGCAGACGTTGTAGTAGCCCTGCACGGTCATGGGGTCGCCTTCGAGCTTGCCCACGGCGGTGCCGGTGTGCAGGTGGTCGCAACCGGCCAGGCGCAGCCACTTGGCGATCACGCGGAAGCTCACGCCATGGTTCTTCTGACGCGTGTAGGTGCCGTGGCCCGCACGGTGCATGTGCATGATCATGTCGTTCTTGCGGCACCAGTTGGCCATCGACTGGATGGCCGTCCAGCCCACGACCAGGTCGATCATGATCACGACCGAGCCCAGTTGCTTGGCGAACTCGGCGCGCTCGTACATGTCTTCCATGGTGGCGGCGGTCACGTTCAGGTAGCTGCCCTTGACCTCACCGGTCACGGCCTGCGCCTTGTTGACGGCGTCCATCACGAAGAGGAAGCGGTCACGCCAGTGCATGAAGGGCTGCGAGTTGATGTTCTCGTCGTCCTTCATGAAGTCCAGGCCGCCCTTGAGGCCCTCGTAAACCACGCGGCCATAGTTGCGGCCAGACAGGCCCAGCTTGGGCTTGGTGGTGGCGCCCAGCAGGGGGCGGCCGTATTTGTCCAGGCGCTCGCGCTCGACGATCATGCCGGTGGGCGGGCCCTTGAAGGTCTTGACATAGGCCACGGGGATGCGGATGTCTTCCAGGCGGCAGGCCTTGAGCGGCTTGAAGCTGAAGACGTTGCCGATCAGCGAGGCCGTCATGTTGGCGATGGAGCCTTCTTCAAACAGCACCAGGTCGTAGGCCACCCAGGCGAAGTACTGGCCTGGGTTGTTGGGCACTTCTTCGACCTTGTAGGCCTTGGCGCGGTAGATGTCGCAGGCGGTCAGGCGGTCGGTCCAGACCACGGTCCAGGTGGCGGTGGACGATTCACCGGCCACGGCCGCGGCGGCCTCGATCGGGTCCACGCCATCCTGGGGCGTGATGCGGAACAGACAGAGGATGTCGGTGTCCTTCGGGCTGTAATCGGCATCCCAGTAACCCATCTGGCGGTACTTGAGGACACCCGCGCTGTAGCGCTTCTTCGCGTCGGTGATGACGCCTTCTTCGACCGGCTTGTTCATGTTTGAACCCCTTGTTGCTCAATGCGTGGATCGCAGGACTGGGTTCAATGTAGAAAAGCGGTCAAATAAGGTAAATTCAAAAATAGTTATCCATCAGTTAAGGAATGACTGAATGAAGAGCGTGACTTTTCGGCAAATAAGGGTGTTCACGGAGGTGGCGAGGCAGTTGAGCTTCAGCCGCGCGGCCGAGGCACTGCACCTCACGCCGCCTGCCGTGACCATGCAGGTCAAGGAGCTGGAAGGCCACGTGGGCCTGCCGCTGTTTGAACGCCAGGGCCGCCAGATCCAGCTCACGATGGCTGGGGAGTACTTCCTCGTCTATGCCAAACGCCTGCTGTCCACCCTCAAGGATGCCGAGAACGTCATGAACCGTTTCAAACGGGTCGAGACAGGGGTGCTGACCATCGGGCTGATCAGCACGGCGGGCTACTTCCTGCCGCAGTTGCTGGCCCGCTTCCAGGCCGAGCATGAAGGGGTCGAAGTGCGTCTGGATGTAACCAGAGACCTGACCAAATTGATCGATCGGCTACACAGCAACGAGATCGACCTGGCTGTGATGGGCCGCCCGCCCAAGGAATACGCCCTGCGCTCCGAGCCCTTTGCCGGCCACCCGATGGTGTTTGTCTGCCCGCCGGGGCACCCTTTGCTGGGCGTGGGCCACCCGCCGCTGGATGCGCTGGTGCACTACCCCCTGGTGGCGCGGGAGTTGGGGTCGGAGGTGCGGCACACGCTGGACAACTACCTGCGCGAACACCGGCTGGCGCCACGCATTGCCATGGAGATCCCCAGCAATGAAACCGTCAAGGCCTCGGTCATGGCAGGGCTGGGGATCGGCTTCTTGTCGCTGCACGCGGTGGCCGCGGAGTTGCGCACCGGGCAGTTGCACCTGGTTGATTTTGAGGGCACGCCCATCGTGCGCACCTGGAACCTGGTGCACCAGGCGTCCAAGGTGCTGTCACCGGCGGCAGAGGCCTTCCGCTACCTCTTGCTGGAGCATGGCGAAGACCTCATCGCCGAGCAAAGCAAGCAGCCGAATCTGCTGGATCAGGCGCCCGTCTGAGGGCCCAACCCCTTCTTGAGCTCTTGCTGCAGGCGGTCACGGTCAACGCCATCGGCGCAGTGCTGCACCAGCAGGTCGATGAACTGCTGGGCGTTGCCAGCCTGGGCTTCGGCCTTCTTGACGATGACCTTGGCCAGCGGCCCCATGTGCGAGGCCAGCACGCGGGTGGCGTGGGCCACAAACCCGGGCGTGAGCGCCTGCTGGGCGGCAGACCCGCCCGTACCAGCCGTACCGGCCGTGCCCGCTGCACCAGTGGGCCCGGTGCCACCGGCCGTGCCCATGCTGGGTGAGGTGCCCGCTTGCGACACGCCGGACGAACCAGGCCCCGTGCGCTGCACCACCGAGCCCATCGTGCCGGTCTTGATGATCTTGGCCATGAACTGGGCCCGCTCATCGTCTGACTGCAGATGCTGCGCCACCGCGCCCACCAGGGTGTTGTAGTCCACGCTTTTGGCGGCCGCCTGCTTGACCAGCATCTTGGCCAGTGGCCCGACAAAGCTGGCCAGGGCGCGCTCCAGGGTGGTGAGCATGCTGGCATCCCAGTTGCTGCCCGGGGAGGTGGCGGAGGCAGCCAACGCGGCGTTGCGCAACAACTGCGCGGCCTGCGGGTCCACCACGGTTTCGTCGCCATGCAGTACGGATGCGATCACGGGGTTGCCTTGTGAGGTTTTGCCGGCATGCAGGCGCAGTGCTTCACGGAAGGCCGCGGCGGTCTGGTAGCGCTCGGCCGCGTCCTTGGCCAGGGCCTTGGACACCACCGAATCCAGCTCGATGGTGCGCTTGACGCGCCCGACCGTGCTGGGTGCCGGCGGGGTCATGTGCAGCACGCGGTACATGATGGCCTCAGGGGCACCTGAAAACGCCGACTCGCCAGTCAACAGGCGATACAGCAGCACACCGGAGGCAAAGATGTCCACCCGGTGGTCGAAGTCCTGGCCGCGGTATTGCTCGGGCGCCATGTAGCCGTGCGTGCCGATGGTGGAGGTGACCTGCGTGATGCCGGCATCGCGGATGCGGGCGATGCCGAAGTCCATCACCTTCAACTGGCCCGACTGGGTCAGGATCAGGTTGGCGGGCTTGATGTCGCGGTGCCACACGCCGTGTTCATGGGCATATTGCAGCGCGGCCAGCAACTGGTCCATCACCTGCAGCAGCATGGGCTCGGAGATGATGGGGTTGGCCCCCAGCAGCTTGGCCAGGTCCTGCCCTTCCACGTACTCCATGGCGATGAAGGCGGTGTCCCCGTCCTCACCGTATTCGTAGATGGACACGATGCCCGGGTGCGTGAGCCGCCCTGCTGCCTGGGCTTCATTGCGAAAACGCGCGGCGATCGACGAGCCGGACACGTCGCCATCCACCAATGAGCGCTGGATGGTCTTGAGCGCCACGCGACGCTGGATCATGGGGTCGGTGGCCAGATAGACCACCCCCATGGCACCGGAACCCAGCACACCGTCGATGGCGTACTTCCCTAGCTGGGTTGGATGATTGGACACGGCCTCAGCCCTCCAGCAACTTCATGGCGTGCTGCAGGCTCTTGCGCATGCGCGAGAAGGAGTCGGACAGCACCCCGATTTCATCCTTGGCCGGCGCGCTGAATTCAGGCGCTTCCATCTCGCCCATGCTCACGCGGTCAGCCAGGGCAGACAGGCGTGTCACCGGCTGGATCACCAGCTTCCAGAGCATGAGGTTGAGTGTCAGGCCGATCACCACGAACACGCCGGTGAGCATGGCCATCACCGTCCACCAGGCCTTGTCGGCGCGCGCCAGCGGCAAGGACAGGGGCACGGACACCACCTGCACGCCCAGGGTTTCGTTGAGGTTCCAGCCAAAGCCGTTGGCAGGGCCGTACTTCTCGATCATGGTGGCGGGGGCGGCTGTCGGGGTGCTGTGGCACTGCAGGCAGGCCGGGTTGCTCAGGCGGATGGGGCGCGCGATGTAGAGGGCGCGGCCAGCCGGTGTGTCACGCTGGCCCACGATCTCCTTGGCATCGGGGTTCTGCTTGAAATGGGTGACCAGATCGGCCTCCCAGTCGGACGCCCGGTCGCGCGGGTTGGTCGGGTTGAGCATGGCCGCCTTGTAGGTGAACTCAGGAAACTTCTGGGTCAGGCCCTTGAGCACCTCGATGGCCGCGAACGAGGGCACCGACTGCGGCAGGAAGGTGTACTTCATCTGCGTCTGCAGCAGCGGGGCCACCTGCTGGGCCGTGTAGTTGCGCACGGCCTCGGCCTTCTGGATCAGCAGGCCGGCGGTGTCCAGCACCTCGTGTTCGGCATTGTTTTGCAGCAGGTCACGGGCGGCATAACCCGACACCGCCAGGCCGATCAGGAAGACCACCAGGAAGGCCAGGTTGAACTTGAGGATGAGCTTCATGGTTTGAGAGCCTCGGAAGAGATCACAGGATGCGGGGCAGGCTTGCGGCCAGGCTGGCTCGCCAGTTGACCGGCCGGCTGAGGGGGAAACAGCACTTTGTGCCACTCGGGATGCAGGGCCATCTGCGCCACCAGCGCGCGGCGGAAAGGCTCGTCCTGCGCCAGCGGCTTCCAGCGTGCCAGGAAGCGCGTGCGCATGCGGGGTTCGGCATTGAGCCAGGCCTGGGTGTCGTCATAGCTCAGCTTGCCGCCGGCATCGAGCTTGATGTCCTTGCCTTTGAACAGGGCCAGGCGAGACGGCAGCGTGTCCATGAAGGCGCGCGGCACGGCCTGGATGAAGGCGGGCACGGGCCTGGGCGTCACGCTGACCGTGCCATCCGCGCGCCGGGCCAGGAAGGCGCCCTTGTCGACCTTGGTGGGCTCGGGTTTGCCGGCCTTGTTCATCACCAGGGTCTGCACCTGGGCGGATTCGGCAAACAGCTCGGCCTCCATGCCCTTGACGTGCACCACCAGGTCACGCGCCAGCCCGGTCACGTCCAGCGGGGCGCAGGCCAGCAGCACGGGCCCTTGCTCGCCGGGTTTGTCCAGCGACAGCTTGGCCCAGCCTTCCAGCACATAGACCAGCACGCCGTTGCCGGCCGAAGCCAGTTGGGGCCGGATCATCACGCGGCTGGCGGGGCCGAGGTCCAGCGTGCCACCACCGTCGAATTCAAGGCGCATCAGGGCGCCGCTTGACGAGGTCTCGATGATGTCTTCCGCCTCGATGGCGGCGCCTTCTTTCGCCAGCAGCCGGGTTGCGGCGTGGATGAGCGTGGCCTGGCCGTCCAGGATGGTGATGGTGGCCGCGCGCTCACGCGCATGCGACGCACCCGCGCCTGCAAGCGCGCAGGAAAGCATCACCACAAGCCGGGCAGAAAGACGTTTCATCGTATGGAAAACGGAGGAAAGGGCCTGCCCCGAGTGCATGCGACATCTATGCCCGCCATGCCCTCGCTTGCGACTTCCCTTGTTTATTTGTTGAGCTTGGCGCCAATGGTAAGGCACGGCAAACCCGGACACCCCTTGTGTCGCGCCGCTGCCCCATCCTTCCCCCCAGATTGACAGGCCTCTTGGGTTGACAAAAGTATCCATATGGATACATTGCAGCCATCTGGATACCTCACCGAGCACCATGAAGCTGCGCCGCCTGCCTGCCAAGGCCTCGACTCCCCCCTCCCCCGGTCAGCCATCGTGGCAACGTGCGCAAGGCGCCGATTGGGTCGACTGCACAGGCGCGGAGCTGGCTCAGGCAGGTCTGGACTGGTTGCTCAAGCTGCCGGTCTGGCAACCAGGAGTGCAACCCTGTCTGCCGTTTCAGCCCCTGTCCTTTCGGGACTGCATGCTGTTCGAGCAGCACTGGGTGCAATCCTCGCGAGGGTATGCGCGCCGCTTCCTGCCTGGCAGCTACCAGGTCACCCGGCTGTTCGAGCGCCTGACCCATCAGCCCTTCCCGGCTTACCGGCCGCATCGCCTCTGGCGCCAGCAACCCATCTACTACTTCGGCAACCACTTGACCATGGTGCCCAGCGGCACACCGGTGACACCGCCGGACTACACCCGGGCGCTGGACTACGAGCTGGAGCTGGGCTGGGTGCTGTCCAAGCCCCTGTTCAATGCGACACCAGCCGAGGCCGAAGCGGCCATTGGCGCCTTCGTGGTGGTCAATGATTTTTCCGCGCGCGATGTACAGCGTGAAGAGATGCAGTCCGGCCTGGGCCCGCAAAAGTCCAAGCACTTTCTCAGCAGCATGTCGACCACCCTGGTCACGGCCGACGAGATCCTGCCTCGGGTAGATCAATTGCAGGCCCACGTCGAGATCAATGGCGAGGTCGTCAGCCGCACCAGCACCAAGGGCATGCGCTACACGCCGGGTGAGGTGCTGGCCCATCTGTCGCGGGGCGAGCAACTGCAGGCCGGCGAGCTGATTGCGTCGGGCACGCTGCCCGGCGGTTGTGGCATGGAGACCAACCACTGGCTCAAGAAGGGCGACACGCTGCGCCTGGTGATCGAGCCCATCGGTGAGATCGTGCACACGATCGCGTGACATGCCCCTTGCCTCACACGCCCCTCCCCCGCCCCGCATGGCCCAGGGCAAACGCCTGTTGATGGACGCGGCCGTGCGATTGGCCCGCCGCCTGAGCGGTGCGCATGCGGTGTCGCTGCGCGAGTTGGCTCGCGAAGCCGGCTTGAACCACAACACCTTTTACCGGCATTTCAGCTCACAGGAAGCCCTGCTTGAAGAAATCGTGACCGATTTCGGAACGCAGCTGCGCGAAGGCCTGCGCCAGGCCCGCATGGAAGCGTCATCGCTGGACGAACTGACGGCCAGCGTGGTTGGCTGGACACTGGACTTCGCGCTCGCCCATCAGGACGTGTTCATTGTGGCCATGCGCGAACGCTACGGCCCGCCCGGGCCCATCCGCGACGCCGTGGAGGGCATGTTGAGCCAGTTGCAGGACGACATGTTGCGCGAGTTGCAGATGCGCCAGGCCTTGCCTCCCCTGCCCGAGTCCACATTGAGGCCCATGCTGGCCATCCTCATCGACCACACCTTCAAGCTGTGTTTCGAGCACATCGAGGCCCCGCAGGCGCGCGCACAGCGCCTGCTCATGGCCAAGGCCCTGTTCGATACCCTGGTGCTGGGCAGCATGGCGCGCCAGGCCGTCTCATCGGCCAGGCCCATCGCCATCTGACGCGGGCGCAACAAGGAGGCAAAAAGGGGCAAGCAAAATTTTTGCTTCCCGATTTAATGGCCGCCTCCCGAGTGTCGCCTTGTGTGGTTGAGGGCGTCGATGTCGATGTCCCCAAGACACCGGATCAGCTACGAAGGAGTCCGCACCATGCTCAGCTTGCAAACCAACGTCGCCTCTCTGTCCACCCAAAACTCGCTGGGCGCGACGCAAAAGGCTTTGTCCACCTCCATGGCCCGCCTGGGCTCCGGCTTCCGCGTCAACTCCGCCATGGACGACGCGGCCGGCCTGCAGATCGCCACCCGCATGAACGCCCAGAGCCGTGGCATGGCCGTGGCCCAGCGCAACACGCAAAATGGCATCTCGATGCTGCAGACAGGCGAAGGCGCCTTCAGCGAAGTCACCGACATCCTGACCCGCATGAAGGACCTGGCCACCGAAGCAGCCAACGGCACCTCGACCGCCAACGACCAGACCGCGATGCAGTCTGAATTCGACGCGCTGGGGCAAGAGTTGGGCAACATCATGAACAACACCTCGTTCGGCGGCGCCAAGCTGCTCAAGGGCGGTACGCTTGCAGGGGCGATCACCTTCCAGATCGGCGCCAGTTCGGCTGAAACCATGACGGCCAATATGGCGGCTGACATGACCCAGCTGGACACCGACCTCGGGGCGGCCACGGCCAACTACACGTATGCCAACCGCCTGGACCACGTCTACAACAACCTGGCCAACATCCGCACCAACACCGATGCCGCCAAGGGCCGCATCATGGACGTGGACTACGCCTCGGAAACCGCCAACATGACCTCCAAGCAGATGCTGATGCAGGCCAGCACCTCGATGCTCAAGCAGAGCAACAGCATGTCGCAGATGGTGATGTCGCTGATGCAATAAGCCCTGATCGCACTCGCACTCGCACTCGCGCTCGCACTCGGCCAGGCCAACCCCCAGGGGTTGGCTTTTTCTTTTGCCTGTCGGCAACTCGAAATTAATGGCCACCACAGCTTAATGTTTGCCCCGCTGACGTCGCCTTGTGTGTTCAAGGGCATCAAAGACGATGCCCGACATGCCAGATCACCCAGTCAGATCACCTAAGTAGGAGCCCACACCATGCTCAGCTTGCAAACCAACGTCGCATCCCTGTCCACCCAGAATTCGCTGGGTGCCACACAGAAGGCCTTGTCCACGTCGATGGCCCGCCTGGGCTCGGGCTTTCGCGTGAATTCCGCGATGGACGACGCCGCCGGCCTGCAGATCGCCACCCGCATGAACGCCCAGAGCCGCGGCATGGCCGTGGCCCAGCGCAACACGCAAAACGGCATCTCCATGATGCAGACGGCTGAAGGTGCCTTCGGCGAGGTCACCGACATCCTGACCCGCATGAAGGACCTGGCCACGGAAGCGGCCAACGGCACCTCGACGGCCAACGACAAGACCGCGATGCAATCCGAATTCGACGCCCTGGGACAAGAGTTGGGCAACATCCTGGGCAACACCTCATTCGGTGGCGCCAAGCTGCTCAAGGGCGGCACTTTGGGGACCGGCCCCGTGGTCTTCCAGATCGGCGCAAGCTCTGCCGAAACCATGTCGGCTGACCTGTCGACCGACATGGGCACGCTGGACACCAACCTCGGTTTGGCCTCGTCCAACTACACCGCAGCAGGGACCGGCACCGAGCTGACGGCCACCGCCAACGCCACCATCGGCAAGCTCAATACGGCGCTCGACTCAGTCGGCAAGGTCCGCTCCTCGCTGGGTGCGTATGCCAACCGCCTGGACCACGTCTACAACAACCTGGCCAACATCCGCACCAACACCGATGCCGCCAAGGGCCGCATCATGGACGTGGACTACGCCTCGGAAACCGCCAACATGACCTCCAAGCAGATGCTGATG
>NZ_JACPYU010000012.1 GCF_016195855.1 Aquabacterium sp. | reverse complement strand
AGGTGGAAGAGGTTGATGTGCTGGGTGCGGCCAGGTGTTTTGGAGGCAAAAGCCAGTTGCCTTTGCTGGGCCAGGGTGTTGATGGCCGTGGATTTGCCCGCATTGGAGCGGCCGACGAAGGCCACTTCGGGCAGTTCGGTGACCGGCAGCTGGTTCAGTTGGGCCGCCGTGGTGAAAAAGCGAGCCGAGTGGGCCCAGGCCAGCGCCTCCTTGGCGGGGTCAGGTGCCTTCTGCGTTGTGGCTTGAATGGGGGCGTTGGCCCCCTGTTTGTCGTCCTTCTGAGGACGCTTTGGTCGGGTTGTGCTTGGGCGGGTCATAGGACATTGTAAAATCCTCCGGTTTATCTGCCTAATCAACCTACAGCCCACCCGCCATGACGAACGCCATGAAGCGCTTTTTGACCCAGATCGCCCTTGCCTCAGTGGCCCTGTCCCTGTCGGGCGTGGCCCACAGCTCGGAAACCAAAGCCGCTGCCAAGCCTGATCTGGCTGCCGGCGAAGCCAAGGCCTCCACCGTTTGCGCGGCCTGCCACGTGGCAGATGGTTCGCGCGGCATGCCCACCTACCCGATCCTGCAAGGCCAGCACCCCGAATACCTCGTCAAGCAGTTGACCGAGTTCAAGGAAGGCAAGCGCAAGAACGCCATCATGAACGGCATGGCCGGCGCCCTGACGCCTGAAGACATGCGCAACATCGCCGCCTTCTACGCCAGCAAGAAGGCCAAGGACGGCACCGCCAAGAACCCCGATCTGGTGGCCGCAGGCGAGCGGATCTACCGCGGTGGCATTGCCAAGAAGGGTGTGCCGGCATGCGCCAGCTGCCACAGCCCCAATGGCGCGGGCATGCCTGCCCAGTACCCCCGTCTGGCCGGTCAGCATGGCGACTACACCAAGGCCCAGCTGACGGCCTTCCGCCAGGGTGATCGCACCAACAACGCCCAGATGACCAGCATCGCTGCCAACCTGAGCGACAAGGAAATCGAAGCGCTGGCCGATTACATCGCCGGTCTGCGTTGATGCCCAGGGCATGTCGGGCTAGACGGCATGCCTTTGTCACATCCAAGGCGGGATGCCCTTTTGCGGGCTGCCCGCCTTTTGTCTTCCTGGCGTCAGCGTTTTCACCAGCGAGACAGGTCGCCTGCCCGACTTTTGTGCAGTCAGGCCGTCGCTATAGTTGGCCCATGCCCGATCAGAACCTATGTCTGCTGCTGTAGTTCCACCCCAGGCCCCGGCGCCGAACCGTCCCGTGGTGCGTGAGTTGACGGAGTTGCTGGCTTCGATGCGCTTTGCGATCGCGCTGCTGACCGTGATCTGCATTGCCTCGGCCATCGGCACCGTGGTCAAGCAGGGCGAGCCCTTCGTCAACTATGTGGACCAGTTCGGGCCGTTCTGGGCCGAGGTCTTCGGGGCGCTGGGCCTGTACCGTGTCTACAGCACCGCCTGGTTCCTGGTGATCCTGGCGTTCCTGGTCACCTCCACCAGCCTGTGCATTGCGCGCAATGCACCCAAGATCCTGGTGGACTGGCGCACGCACAAGGAATACATCCGCGAAAAGGCGCTGCAGGCCTTCCCGCACAAGGCGTCGGGGATGCTGGCCATGCCGCTGGAGCAGGTGCGCGAGCAGGTAATCAACCTGTTGGCGCTGCAGGGCTGGTCGGTCAAGACGCAGCAGCGCGAGGCCTCGGCCAAGGGCGAGGCGGGTTTCATGATCGCGGCCCGATTGGGCGCCATCAACAAGCTGGGCTACATCGCCGCGCACTCGGCCATCGTGCTGGTGTGCCTGGGTGGCTTGTTTGACGGCGACCTCATCGTCAAGACACAGGCCTGGCTGCAGGACCTCAAGCCCTTCAAGGGCGGCGTGGAGACGGCGCACAGCCGCCTCAATGAGAACAACCCGGCTTACCGCGCGCAGCTGTTTGTGCCGGAGGGCCAGCGCACCAACACGGCCGTGATCGCGCTGGACCAGGGCATGCTGGTGCAGCCCTTGCCTTTCGACATCGAGCTCAAGAAGTTCTCGGTCGATTACTACAGCACGGGCATGCCCAAGCGCTTTGCCAGCGACATCGTGATCCACGACCCCAAGCTCAAGGTGGCCAAGGCGTTCACGGTCGAGGTCAACCACCCGGTGGTCTATGACGGGGTGACGATCTTCCAGTCCAGCTTTGAAGACGGCGGCTCGGTGGTGCACCTGCGCCCGCACAACCTGATCGGCACGCGCGATGAAGGCGTGCGCGCGATCGAGGGCGTGGTGGGCGGCGAGCCGCGCCAGTTGCTGGGCACCGCAGCCAATGGCCAGACGGCAGCCAATGTGCGGCTGGAGGTGACCGGCCTGCGCGTGATCAACGTGGAAGACTTGTCGACGGCGCAACGCGCGCGTGACGGTGCGGCGGGCGCATCAGGTGCCGCCGACGGGGCAGATGGCACGGACGTGCGCGGCGTCAACCTCACGGAGCTGAGCAAGCACCTGGGCTCGGGCGCCAAGGCCCCCGGCGACAAGAAGCTGGTCAACATCGGGCCCTCGGTGACCTACAAGCTGCGTGATGCGGCGGGCCAGGCGCGCGAGTTCCAGAACTACATGGCGCCGGTGCAGATCGATGGGCAGGCCATGTTCCTGTGGGGCGTGCGTGAGTCGCCCGCGGAGGCCTTCCGCTATCTGCGTGCACCAGCCGACGAGGACATGAGCATGCAGGGCTGGTTGCGCCTGCGCCAGGCCTTGAACGACCCGGCTGCGCGTGCCGAAGCGGCCCGTCGTTTCGGTGACGGCGCTGCCCCGGCTGACAAGCCCGAGTTGCGCCAGCAGCTGACCGTGTCGGCGCAGCGCTCGCTGGACCTGTTCTCGGGCTCGGTGCAGCTCAAGCCGCAGGCGGGCGATGCCTTGCCTGCGGGGGCGCTCAATGGCGGCTTGCAGGCCTTGTCCAATTTCATCGAGCAGGTGGTGCCAGCGGACCAACGCGAGCACACCTCGTCCACCTTGATCCGCATCCTCAATGGCGCGATGTTCGAGTTGTGGAACATCAGCCGCGAGCGCGCCGGGCTGGAGAAACGCCCGCCCGAGCAAGAGAGCGCGCGCAACTTCATCACCGCGGCGGTGCTGTCGATTTCGGATTCGATGTACTACCCCTCGCCGATGTTGCTGACACTCGACGGCTTCGAGCAGAAGCAGGCCAGCGTCTTCCAGGTCACGCGCACCCCTGGTCGCAACGTGGTCTATCTGGGCTGCGTTCTGTTGATCATTGGCGTTTTCTCGATGCTTTACATCCGCGAACGCCGGGTGTGGGTCTGGCTGCAGGATGATGGACAAGGCGGTACGCGCGTGAGCATGGCCTTGTCGTCGACGCGGCAAACACTGGATACCGATCGGGAATTCGATCGTCTGCGTGACGGGGTGCTGGGCCAGCAGGCGGCCCGCGCCGACACCTGATTTGCAAGGATGCATGAAATGAGCAGCACCTCTACGACCAACCGCGCGCCCATGGCCGGGCCCTCCATGGGTCAACGCCACTGGACAGACTGGTTGTTTGCGCTGGCCGTGGTCGCCCTGGGCGGATGGGCCTTCATGAGCTTCGGCACGGCGATGGACGTCTATGAAAAAGGCATCCTGGCGGCGGCCGTGCCCAGCCTGATCGCGCTGGGCTGGTTCTGGCGTCCCTTGCGCCTGTTGATGCTGTTGGTTGGCCTGGCCACCTGGGCCGCGGTGGCGCTGTACATGCGCGCCACGGACGACTATGGCGCGGACTTGTCCAAGGCCGATCAGGTGTTCTGGCTGAAGTACCTCTTGTCCAGCCAGAGCGCGATTTTGTGGATGAGCCTGCTCTTCTTCATGAGCACGCTGTTTTACTGGATTGGCGTGGTCACGCGCAGCGACACGGGCACGAAGCTGGGCTCGCGCATTGCCTGGGCCGGGGTGTTCATGGCGCTGACGGGCACGATGGTGCGCTGGTTCGAGAGCCACCAGATTGCGCCTGACATCGGGCACATCCCGGTGAGCAACCTGTATGAAGTCTTCGTGCTGTTCTCGTGGCTGACCACGGCTTTCTGGTTGTACTACGAGGACCGCTTTGCCCGCATGGGGCAGGCTCTGGGCTCGCTGGGCGCCTTTGTGATGCTGGTGGTGAGCGCGGCCGTGGGCTTCTTGCTGTGGTACGCCCTGGTGCGTGGCGCCAGCGAGATCCAGCCCCTGGTGCCGGCCCTGCAAAGCTGGTGGATGAAGATCCACGTGCCGGCCAACTTCGTGGGCTATGGCACCTTTGCGATGTCGGCCATGGTGGCGCTGGCTTACCTGCTCAAGACGGCCGAGCCCGCAGCCTTGTGGAAGGGCCTGGTCGGCTTGCCCGTGGTGTTCATTGGCCTGCCCCTGCTGGGCTTTGCGCTGTTTGGTGACTTGTCTGCCGACAACATGGCGGCGGTGACCAAGGCCGGCCGCATGGTGGGTGGCCTGGTGGTGTTCTTTGCGCTGGTGATCAGCGCGCGGGCCTGGATCAATGAGCGCACGCCCGCCCCCGAGGTGGCCGATGACGTCATGTACAAGGCCATTGCCGTGGGCTTTGCCTTCTTCACGATCGCCACCATCCTGGGTGCCTTCTGGGCGGCCGAGGCCTGGGGCGGCTACTGGAGCTGGGACCCGAAAGAGACCTGGGCCCTGATCGTGTGGCTGAACTACGCAGCCTGGTTGCACATGCGCCTGATGAAGGGCCTGCGTGGCACCTTTGCGGCCTGGTGGGCGCTGGTGGGCCTGGTCGTGACGACCTTCGCCTTCCTGGGCGTCAACATGTTCTTGTCTGGTCTGCACTCCTACGGTCAGCTGTAAACCGTTGAAAGGCTGCGCGCATGCGTGAATGGATCTCCCCCGAGGCCCTGGCCTTGCTGCGTGCCGACCCCTGGTTCGGCAGCGTGCCCAAGGACTTCGAGCAGGCCTTGCTGGACCTGGCCACACCGCGCCGCCTGCAGCATGGTGAGCACCTGTTCTTTCGTGGTGACGCGGCGGATGGCTTGTACGCCATCCTGGAGGGCACCTTGCGTGTCTCCGGCGTGACCGAGGCGGGCAAGGAGGCCATCTTGTCGCTGGTGGATGCGCCCAGCTGGTTTGGTGAGATCGCCGTGTTCGACCGCCTACCGCGCACCCACAACGCGGTGGCCGAGGGCACGGTCAAGCTCTTGCATGTGCCGCAGCACGATTTGCTGGCCATGCTGGAGCGCCAGCCGCATTACTGGCGCGAGCTGGGCGTGCTGATGGCCTTGCGCCTGCGCCTGACCTTCATCGGCATGGAAGACCTGGCTTTGCTGCCCGCCGAGTCGCGCCTGGCGCGCCGTCTGGTGTGGCTGGTGGAGGCGTCGGCCTTGACGCCAACCGAAGGCCCTTGCGTGGTGCCCATCAGCCAGACCCAACTGGGGTTGATGCTCTCGCTGTCCCGGCAGACGACCAACCAGGTCTTGCAGTCCTTGCAGGACCAGGGTGTGCTGCGCGTGGCCTATGGCCGCATCGAGGTGCTCGACCGTGCACGCCTGATGGAGCGGGCGGGGGTGTCGGCCACGGAAAAACGCATCCTGGGCCAGTTGCAGCCGGGTGGCCCCAAGGGCCGGGCTGCCGAGCCGACCTGAGCCTCTGGGCCCACCCAGGTCTGGGGCGGGCTTTCCCTCGATTGTCGGGGGGATGACAGGGCCACGTGATGGTGGCTTGCATCATCGCCCCCCATGGCGACCCTCACGGCAGTACAGCGCGAGCTTTTGCGCAGCGACATCTGGTTTTCTCAGGTGCCACTGGCCCTGGCCGAGGCCTTGATGAGCCTGGCCTTGCTCAAGACCCTGCGCGATGGGGAGGCCCTGTTTCGCCGTGGCGAGGCGGTGGATGGCCTGTATGCCGTGCTGGACGGTGGCCTGCACATCACCGGTGTGACGCGAGAGGGCCGGGAGGCCATGCTGTCGCTGATCGAGCCGCCGATGTGGTTTGGTGAGATCGCCTTGTTCGACCGCCTGCCGCGCACCCACGATGCGGTGGCAGAGGGCGCAACCACTTTGCTTTTTGTTCCGCTGTCTGCGCTGGATACTTTGCTGGATGCCAGCCCGCTTTACTGGCGGCACTTCGGTGTGCTGATGGCCTTCAAGGTGCGCATGGCCTTCATCGCGCTGGAGGATCTGGCCATCGTGCAACCGGCCGAGCGGCTGGCGCGCCGCCTGGTGTGGCTGACGTACTGCGCGGTCACGGGCGGCGAGATGGGGCGGCGTCGGCTCACCATCAAGCAGACCCAGCTGGCCTTGATGATGTCCTTGTCCAGGCAGACCGTGAACCAGCTGCTTCGGGCGCTGGAGCAGCGCGGTGTGATCCGCCTGTCCTACGGCTTGATCGATGTGCTGGACACCGCGGCCCTGGTGGACGCGGCCATGCTGACCCCGGTCGAGCGCCGCATGCTGGAGCGCTCGGGCTTCTTCCTGCCGACCACGTCCACGACCACCATCACGTCCTGAGCCCGTATCCATCAGGGTGCTGAGGTCTTTCCCTGATTTGTCGTCGTCTTGACATGGATGAAGGATGGCCTTGCGCACCATGGCGCCATCGTTCATCCAACAGTCTGTTTGAGGAGATGGCCATGGCCAGACAATCGCGTTTTTCGAGGGCACGGGTGCCCGTGATGGGGGCCGTGGCCCTGTCGGCTCAGGCGTGCCTGATGGCCAGTGTGCAGGCGGCGCCCGCCTTCCCGAATCAGGAGTCGGTGTGCAGCTTCAATGCGGCACGTGAGCAGCAGCGTGCGGCATCGGCGCAGAACTTCGCTGCGCCAACCGTGTCGCAGATGCTGGTCAATGGGGCCGTGGTGTGGACAGCGGGTGCGGCCAATGCGGCGCCGGTGCTCAAGCCGGGCGACACGGTCACGCTCGAGGGCAGCGGCTTCGGGCAGGGCACCGACATCGACTTCAGCAAGATCATGATCGGCAACGCGCGCGTGCTGGAAACCGATCTGGTCATGTACGAGCAAAAGCTCGACATCATCTCGACGGCCAACTACGAAACCGGTGTGGTGCGCAGCAGCTGGCCCAAGGATGTGCTGGCCTGGTCCGACACGCAGGTGCAGTTCCGCGTCCCACCGCACGCCAGCAAGGGGCCTTTGAAGTTGCAGGTGCAAAAGCGCACGGGCTACAACAACTCGCTGATCAAGGCGGGCCCACACAACGTGATCGATGCGCAGGTCTACCGGGTGCCGGCACCGGCCAACCCCAATTGCGATGTGGTGTCCACCTTGTCGGAAGAAACCAAGGCCATCACGCCCATCGATGTGGCCGTGAGCAACCCCAGCTTTGCCGCGATGGTGACGCTGGGCCGGCAGATGTTCTGGTCTTACGACTACAACCTGGGCCTGAGCCACAAGTTCAAGAACCTGGACTGGGACAAGATCCTCAACTACAAGACAACGGACCCGTACACGCGGGCTGCAGCCGATCCGCTGGCCTTGTTCGGGGCCTACAAGATCAACAGCAGCGAGGTGCCGGCCGAGGCTTACAGCGATGTGTACTTCAAGCCCTATCCACAGCTCAACCCCACGCCGGGCCTGCTGGGCATCGGGCCGCAACTGACCGAGGGCAATACCAGCTCGACCGGCTGGGTGGGTTACCGCAAGGCCGAGTCCGTGCACCCCCTGCTGGGCAAGGGCGCGTGGGCCGGCTTCAATTGCGCGTCCTGCCATGGCTACCGTATCAGCTACAGCAAGGGCAGTGGCACGGTCACCAAGGTGTTCCCGGGGCTGCCCAATCCGGGCTGGTCCATGAAGTGGGCGGTGCTGGGTGACAAGACCGGCTCGACCACGGCAACCTTCTCGTACATCACGGGCACGGAGCCGGGCCCCAGCTGGATGTCGGGCAGCAAGAACGTGGACAAGACCGCGCTGATCTACCACATGCCTGCAGGGGCGGCCGAGGCCACCATCACGCGCACGGCAGGCGAAGGCACGCTGTACGACAACGACTACATCTTCTCGCCGGTGGCCATTCCCAATGTGACCTTCCACCTGCCGATCCGCCGTTCGCTGTCGCACACGGAGTCGTATGTGGGCTTTGAGGGCTCTTACATCCATGCCGAGGAGCCGGATGGTGCCATGGGCTCGATGGACGCCACTTCGCTCAAGGCCTTGACGGCCTATATGTCCACGTTGGACGAGAACGATGGGGACCTGCGCAATGTGGGCCTGTACCGCTGGCTCAAATCGAGCGGCAAGCTGGCGCAAACGGGCAGCACCAGCACGAGCGAAGGCAGCTTCGTGCAAAGCGGCTGGCAGAGCTACCCCTTGGTGGCGGCCTCGGTGGCGGCAGGCAAGGCCAGTTATGACCAGGCGTGCGCGAGCTGCCACTCGGACAAGCTGGGGGCCAACACGAACGAGCGCATGATCCCGCTCAACCAGGTGGGGCGCTTCTTTGCGCCGACGGGCTTTCAGGTCAAGCAGCAATCTATCCGGGCGACCTACTTGCGTGACCTGTACTGGGTGACGTCGCGCGGCCTGCTGAGTGACGGCCACGTGCGCAATCTGGAGGACCTGGTCAACCCCGATCGTTGCAGTGAGGGCTCGGCGCTGTACAACCAGTACTACACGCTGCATGCGCCGGTGCGCCCGGTGCCAGGCTCGGCCGACCAGCCCACGCCGATGCCGGACCTGAACCGCAAGGGTGATGTGTTCCGCGTGCCCAAGGCCAAGCAGGCCAGCATCTTTGACGGGACCTCGCCGGCGCGCAACCTGTTCGTCGAGCGGCACAAGTACTTCACGGTGCCTGCGTTTGACGCGAACAACTACTACTGGGACTTCCAGAAGATGCGCCGCGAGTTTGGCCCTGAGATGGGGGCGGCTGCACCCATTGGCATGCCGGCCACGCCTCACCCTTGGTGCGCCAAGTCGGGGGCGGAAGTGGCCAATCTGGTGCAGTACCTGTTGACGCTGTAAGCGTTTGGCTGACCAGGCTGGTGCATGGCATGTGCCGTGCCTGATGCACGGCACGCTGTGGGGGCTGGCCTGGTAATTGCAAAGTTCACTGCAGCAGTGGTCTGCTCTCCTGTGACGCCTTGTATTGTTGGTGTGATGGCGTTGCTTCATGGCCGCCGGCTTCGGTCGGCGGCATTTTTTTGGGCGGCTCGCGGTGCGTGTTGCTGCTGAGCGCTTTGGCGGGGGAGCGCGGGGCGCGGCTGAGGTGGCATGCGGCGGGACCGTCAACATGAAGCCTGGATGGATGCCGGCTCAGCCCCCGCCTCGCGCTCCCCCGAGAAAGCGCACCTCCTCCAGCCTGTCCCCAACGCTAATGCCAACGCCAAAATCGGGGCTCATTTTCCGCATTGCAAACAGGCATCCCGCTAGCCGGATGTCGCGTGAAAAACAACCGCCCACCCCTCAAGAATGCACAACGCCCGCCGATAAACCGACATCAGCCATCTGTATGTTTGTCGAGGTCACCATGTTCTACGTCTTGCGCGACGCTACCGGTCAGATATGCAGTCTGCACCGTGACCCCGTGGTCGGGGCGCAAACCCTGCCGGAAGACCACCCCGAGGTGCGGCAGTTCATTGGCCTGGACCCCGATCAGCAGCAGTTTGCCTCGCTGGACGCGAGCTTCCTGCGCGTGCTGGAAGACTTGATTGACGCGCTGATCCGCCGCAATGTGCTGTGCATCACCGACCTGCCGATGGAAGCCCAGCTCAAACTGTTCGACCGCAAGCACTTCCGCGAAGGTGCCGGCTCACACGCCTTGAACCTGTTCAACCCCAATGGCACGCGCAACATGGAGTCCAACACGGTGATCGCCGAGTGGACGGACCTGCCTGAATAAGCCTTGACCAAGGCCTGACGCGGGCGGACAGAGGGCGCACAGAGACCACGCTAAGGCGCCCCTCGCCCTCAACCCAGCACGCGGTGCGTCAACGCCGGCAGTTGCGTGCGCACCGTGGTCTGGCGCTCATGGGTGATGTCAGCCATCACCACGCCCGCGCCTTCATCCTGCACCGCCAGCACTTCGCCCCAAGGCTCGATCACCAGCGAGTGGCCAAAAGTGCGGCGCCCGTTTTCATGCAGCCCGCCTTGGGCCGGG
The DNA here is from genome assembly GCF_016195855.1 of Aquabacterium sp. GTDB lineage: Bacteria > Pseudomonadota > Gammaproteobacteria > Burkholderiales > Burkholderiaceae_C > Aquabacterium. Next base: position 236,382 of record NZ_JACPYU010000012.1, on the reverse strand, counting down.
GCCAGCACGTGGCACAGGTTCTCGACCGCGCGGGCGCGCAGCAACAACTCCCAATGCGCCTTGCCCGTGGTGTCGGTGAAAGCCGCCGGCAGCACGATCAGGTCCAGTGGCTTGGCCGCCCCCAGGGTGCGGAACAGCTCGGGAAAGCGCAGGTCATAACAGACGCTCAGGCCGATGTGCCAGTGCTCGCCGGCCTTGTCCTGCATCTCGAAGGACACCGGTTGGCGGCCGGGCGTCAGCGAGGCGGCTTCGTCATAACGGCGCTCGCCATCATCAAAGCAGAACAGGTGGATCTTGTCGTAGCGGGCCACGCGCTCGCCTTGCGGGTTGAAGACCAGCACGGTGTTGAACACCCGATCAGCCTCGTGGCTGTGGATCGGTAACGTGCCACCGATGACCCAGATGCCGTGTTCGCGGGCCGCCTGGGCCAGCATGTGTTGCATCGGCGCCGTGGCCGGATCGGGCGCACGCGCATCAGCCAGGGGCTCGGCGATGGCGACCTTGTCTTTGTCGTGCAAACCCATCAGGCAGAAGTACTCGGGCAGGGCGACCAGCTCGGCGCCAGCGCGCGCGGCCTGGGCGATCAGGGTGCGGGCCTGGGCCAGGTTCTCGTCCACGCGGGGGGTGGACACCATTTGCAATGCAGCAACTTTCATGTGATCAGGAATAACAAATGGCCAGACTGTAAGAGGGGCAGGCAAGACAGGCCCGGCCTTGCCTTATGCTTGCCGCCATCATGGCCGAACAAGACGCGAACGCGCAAGCCGAAGGCCTTTCGGCAGGCGATGCCCCCGCACAGTGGGCGCAACACATCCAGGACGCTGCCGGGCGGGGGGCCTGCCTGCGCGTGCGCGGTGGGGGCAGCAAGGACCACCTGGGCGACACCACCCGGGGCGAGTTGCTGGACACCCGGGCCTGGCAGGGCATCGAATCGTACGAACCCAGCGAGCTGGTGATCCGCGCGCGCGCCGGCACGCCCTTGCGTGAGGTCGAGGCGGTGCTGGCCGAGCGGGGCCAGCATCTGGCGTTCGAGCCCCCACGCTATGGCTTTGTGGCCAGCCAGAGTGATGAGCCCACGCTGGGCGGCGTCGTGGCCTGCGGCCTGAGTGGCCCGGGCCGGGTCTCGCGCGGTGCGGTGCGCGACCACGTGCTGGGCTGCACCGTGTTGACCGGGCGGGCCGAGTTGCTGCGCTTTGGCGGCGCGGTGATGAAGAACGTCGCAGGCTTTGATCTGTCTCGTTTGATGGCCGGCTCCATGGGCACCTTGGGCGTGCTGGTGGACGTGACGCTCAAGGTGATGCCGCAGCCCACGGTGTCGGCCACCATGCGCTTTGATGTGAACGAAGCCGAAGCCCTGGCCCAGATCAACAAGTGGGCCGCCCAGCCTTTGCCCATCGACGCCTCGGCCTGGTGGGACGGCACGCTGCTGGTGCGCCTGCGTGGTGCCCGTGCGGCCGTGGCCAGCGCCGTGCAGGGCATGTACCGCGAGCGTCGTGGCGAGCTGCTGGCCCCGCCCGTGGCCGATGGCTTCTGGCAAGGCGTGCGCGACCACAGCGACGAGTTCTTCGCGCGCGCGCGCCAGGCCGTGATGCAGGCCGGGCAACATGGCGTCACCTTGTGGCGCATCTCCGTGCCCCCGACCACCGCGCCATTGGGCTTGCACGGCGAGTTGCTGGCCGAGTGGTTTGGCGGCCTGCGCTGGGTGTGCACGCCGGCCCCGGCCGCAGCGGTGCATGAGGTGGTGGCCAAGGCCGGCGGCCATGCCCAGCCTTTCCTGGCCTTGCAGACGCGTGCCCTGGTGGCGCCAACGGCCTTGTCGGCTGTCCAGCAGCGTCTGCACGAGCAGGTGCAAAAAGCCTTTGACCCTCATGGCGTGTTCGACACAGGTCGCCTGTGGTCGCGACGCGCGGATTGACCATGCAGACCCAGCTTGCCCCCCAACACCAGTCCACCCCCGAAGGCCTCAAGGCCCAGGAGGTGCTGCGCCAGTGCGTGCACTGCGGTTTCTGCAACGCCACCTGTCCGACCTACCGTGTCACTGGCAACGAGCTGGATGGCCCGCGCGGTCGCATCTACCTGATGAAGCAGGTGTTCGAGGGGCAAACGCCCACGCGCACCACGCAGGAGCACCTGGACCGCTGCATCGGTTGCCGCCATTGCGAAAGCACCTGCCCATCGGGCGTGCAGTACCACGAGTTGCTGGCTGTCGGCCAGCCCGTGGTGGACGCGCAGGTGCAGCGCCCCTGGCGTGAACGCCTGATGCGCTGGGGCCTGGTCAAGCTGATGCCTTCACCCTGGTTCACGCCGGCGCTCAAGCTGGGGCAGGCCGTGCGGCCCCTTTTGCCCGCAGCCTTGCGTGAGCAGGTGCCTTCTCGGCCACCGATGTCGGCGCCGGCCTGGCCTGACCCGCGCAAGAGCCTGCACGCTCGCCGCGTGCTGCTGCTCAAGGGCTGCGTGCAGCCGGGCTTGCGGCCTCACATCGATGCGTCTACCGCGCGTGTGCTCGATGCCATCGGCATCCGTGCCGTGGTGGCCTCGGCGTCCACCTGCTGTGGTGCGGTGCAAGGGCACATGGGTGACGTGGATGGGGCCAAGGCCCGCGCGCGGCGCAACATCGACGCCTGGTGGCCTTACATCGAATCACCCACGCCGGTGGAGGCCATCCTGATCAATGCCTCGGGCTGTGGCGCCTGGGTGAAGGATTACGACAGCCTGCTGGCCGATGACCCGGTTTATGCCGACAAGGCCAAGCGGGTGGTGGCCATGGTGCGCGACCCCGGCGAGATGCTCGCCAGCTGGATGCCCATGCTCAAGCGCAAGCTGGGCAAGCGCGCTCAAGCCGGACTGGGTGCGGTGACCTTCCACCCCCCATGCAGCCTGAGCCATGCGCAAAAGCTCAGCAGTGCGGCCAAGCCAGGCCCCATCGAAACAGGGCTGCGCGAGTTGGGTTTTGAAGTGAAGCTGGCCGTGCAGGACAGCCACCAGTGCTGCGGTGCCGGTGGGGCTTACAGCGTGCTGCAGCCCGAGTTGTCGCGCCAGTTGCGTGACCTCAAGCTCAAATCCCTGCAGGCCACCGAGCCGCATCTGATTGCCAGCGCCAACATCGGGTGCATCGTGCACCTGCAATCAGGCACCGACACGCCAGTCAAGCACTGGCTGGAGGTGTTGGACGAGGCCCTGTCCGGCTGAACAGGGCCTGTCTTGCATCGTGCGCTGGATCAGTTGATGCTGATCAGCTCGCGCCAGGACACGCGGCGGGTCTTCTGGCCAGTGCCCAGTGGGGGCAGTTCCTTGGTGACGGTGGAGCCGTCGGACAAGTCTGTGATGGAGATGATCTTGCCGTTGGGCAGGCGCACCAGCGTGGGGGCTGTGGCCAGGGCCGTGGTGGTGCCGTTGGACAGCAGCGACCCGACCTGGGTGGCGCCCGTCAGGGTTTGGCCCGTGCGGTAGTCCAGGTAGTTCAAGTAGCTGGATCCACCCACGCTGCACGCGTCGGAGGCGCTGGGGATGTTGGTCGAGAAGACCAGGGCGCCCAGTTGCAGGTCGGGGTCGGTGTTCATGCGCTCACCGGTTTCGGGCAGGTCGGTGTACCAGCCATACATGGTGGTGTAGTCCACTGTGTAGCTCACTGTGCTGCTGGCCGTGCGGATGCCACCGGAGTCTTGCAGAGTTTGCTTGATGAAGCAGTTGCTCCTGCCCGATGCGGAGCATGTGGCCGCGCGTGGGCTGCCATAGATGCCGGAACTGCCTGACACCGTCGTCAGCGGATCCTTGATGGCGTAGATGGACTGACGGCCCGTGGTCGAGATGTCCGAGACGCCCAGGTAGGCGCCGGTGCCGACATAGACCACCGGGACTCCCACGACGTTGCCCAGCTCGGGGCGTGCAGTGACGGGTTGACGGGTGCCGTTGGCGTCAGCCAGCGTGGCCAGCAACTGCACCGGAGCATCGCCGCCTGCTGCGGTAAGCTTGCTGATGTCCATGCGCCAGACGTTGCCCAACAAGTCGCCGCCGTACAAGCGAACGGATGTGTTGTTGGCGTAGTTGTTGTCTGCATAGGCGGCGACCTTGGAAAGGCCGGCCGGGCATGGGGCGGCCGCGCAACCGGCGACGGCCGATGAGCTGCTGCCTGCACCCGTGTCGATCTTCTTGATGACGGCCCCGGTCTTGGGGTTGAGCACCCAGACGATGCCATGGCCGCTGCCGGGTGACACGTTGTTATGGCCAGAGGTGACGATCACCGACCAGCTGCCATCGGACAGTTTGGTGATGATCGGTGTGCCATAGGAGTAGCCCAGATCGGCGTCAACGGTGTAGCCTGAACCCTTGGTGGTGTCGGACGTGAACTCCCAGAGCACCTTGGGGGTGGTGGGGTCGGTGATGTCCAGGGCAAAGAAGCCGCGGCCACCTGCGCCCAGACCACTCACCAAAATCGTGTGCCAACCGCCATCGAAGTACACGTCGCCCTCTGCGGGGGTGGCGTTGATGTAGAAGGTGTGGTTGGACTCGTAGTTCTTGTCGGCCAGCTTGTAGAGCTTGGGCAGCAGCATGGAGGGAATGTACGCCCAGGCTTCTGTGCCCGTGTCGGCTTTGAAGGCATGCAGCATGCCGTCGTTGGCGCCCACGTACAACATGGGCTGCCGCGATGCCTGTGAGGTACGGTAGCTCGAATAGCCCGCATCAACGTAGCCAAAGCGAGGAGCCTTTACATACACGGCTTGCGAACTCACGATGTCGCCCAGCACGTGCATGCGTTGACGATAGTAGGCGTCGGTGTCAGAAGCCTTGCCTTCGTTGCTGCGGTCCCCTCGCAGGAAGTTGACCAGGTTGATGCCGCCTGCCCCCGTTGTGGTGCCCGCCGTACTGCTGTCAACCTGGGATGTCGCGGGCAGGCAATAGGCGCCCGATGCACACATCTGAGCAAGACCGCTCATGTTGCTCACCTTGAAGTAGGCCTGCATGGTGGTGGGCATGGAGGTCCAATTGAAAGGCAGCAAAGGCGTCGCCGATGATGGCGAGTAGGTATAAATGTTGCGTGTGGCCCAGGCTGTTGTGTCCAGCAAGGCGGGGGCCTTGGTCGACGCGCTGATGAAAACCTCGCCGGATTGTGACCAGTCCGGATAGGTTGAGAGCGCGCCCGTGTCAATGTTGATCGTATAGCGCGCCAGTTCGCCGTACCAGTCACCAGAGTGGAAGGTTGACTTGAACACGAAGTTGTCGCCCGCCGACACGTTGGGGTTGCTGGTGGTGGCCGCAGATGCGTCTGATGTGGCCGCGTTGACCGACTGAATGAAGCTGGTCAGGCCATCACGCAACTGGGCCGGGTTGGCGGCGCTGTAGTACACGCCGCGGCCATTGACGGCCGCGTGCCACAGGTCATTAATGGTTGTTTGTGTGTTGCTCGCGGCCTTGGGCCAGTTGCACTTGCCCGAGGTTTGCCAACTGCAGACACCATTGCTGGCCGTGGTCGAGCTGGTCGAGGTGCCTTGGGCCACGTCGTAGTAGTCGCCGCTGTCTGCCGTTTGATAGTTGGACTGGAAGCGCATGTAGCCGGAGGCGCCCAGTCCCACCGTGGATGTGTACATGCGCTGCTGTTTGTCCGCGATGTTGTTACTGGCCACATCGGTGCCGAGTGCGCCATTGGTGTTGCTGAAGGCTGCGGCACGAATGTCGGTGACGTAGTAGTACTGGGCCACGTCCGCCAGGGTGTTGCCTGTGGCTGTGCCGTCGAAATACGGGCGAGAAATAGTGCTGGCGCTGTCCTGGTCGCCGATATCGGTGCTGCCGTCGATCTGGTCCGGGTTGCTTGATTCGTTCCAGTAGCCGTCGGTGGACAGCATGGTGAAGTTGCGCTGACACGCGTACTGCATCGGGTCAGCCGCCGTGACGGTGTTGACCTTGCTGAGCTTGCCGGCGAAATAGCGGCCTGCGGTAGACAGAGCTACCCGCAAGGGGGTGCTGTTGTTGGGCTTGGCGTTGATCAGCTTGCTGTACCACTGGGCCTTCTGGCCGCCGCTGCCGGTGGTTAGATCCGATACGCCCAGGAAGTCCGTGCCGGTGTTGTTGTTGATGCTCATGTAGCCCAGGCGCTTGCCCGAGTCCACCACGGAGAAAGCCAGCGACGCAGCGGACTTGGCCATCTGCATGCGCATGCGGTAGTAGGCCCACCAATTGGCGAAGTTGGTCATTTCCTCGGTGTAGGTGCAGGTCGTTCCTGCGCAGTCCGTTCGCGTCGTCGCCTTGGCTGTTGTACCTGGGTAGGGGTAGCTGTTGTTGCTGGAGACGATGTTGACCCTGGTGTTGCTGCCAGGTACCACGGGCGAGGTCATGCCCGGGTAACGCGCATAGGTGTAGGTCGATCCGCCACTGGGGGCGGTGTCGATGCGGGTTGCGCGGCAATTGGTGCGGGCCGAGGTGCTGCACCACCGCAAGTAGGCCGGGACCGAGTAGGTTGCAGTCGGTGCACTTTGGGTCGCACAGGTCTTGAGCGTATCTGAAGTGCAGTACTCACCTGGGATGAAGGTGTAGTAGTAGGCGTTGCTTACCAGGTTCTGTGTCGTGCCCGAGGATGAGGTGGTGAACAGGTTGTTCGTGCCCGTGTTGGGCATGTTCGACGGGGTTTGCACGCCAAAGCCGTCAAAGGGCACGGCCGTCCAGCTTGATGAGTTCGCCGCCGTCATGCTTGGGTAACTGGCACCGTCGTATTTCATCGGCGGCGTGTAGGTGATGGTGGGATCGTAGTAAATGCCGTTGTAGCGCGCATTGCGGGCCAGGCCATCAGTCGAGCTGTTGGCCCAGTCGGGCAGGAAGTCCCAAGACATGGAGCCCGAATCGTCCAGCACGAACAGGATGTTGGGCTTGACCAGGGTCGCGGTGGACGTTTCCAGCGGGGCGCTGGCCAGATCGGTTAGCGCGGCGGGTGCATGGCTGGTCGCGCTGCTCAGGAGGAGGGCGCAGCCAAGGGCGCGAGCAAGGCGCGTAGGCAGAAAGCGGGGGTGATGCATGATGCTCTCCGGTTGCGTTAAAGCGCAACGATCGACTGGACGAAGCTTTGGGTATTGCGCGGCCCGATGACCCGCACCGTGATGCGGAAGTAGATCTGGCTGGTCGCAGCCAGGTTCTCCTTGCCGCTCAGGCAACTGCTGCCGCCTGCGCAGGTTCCGGCCGCATCCACGGGGGATGTTGTGCAGTTGTTGCTGAGGCTTTGCGAGCTACCGGATTTGGTGCACATGCGCTGGATGAAATACGAGACCTGGTTGCCAGTTTTGGTGTCTATGGGCAAGTCCATGGCCAGGTTGTCTTTCTCGATGTTCTCTTTCCAGAAGTTGCCCCAGCTCTGGCCAGCGGTGGGGTCCTCCCGTATGGCGCGGTAGCCGCGATCCTTCTGGTCGCAATCGAGCACCGAACCGCTTTCGCAAGGCACGGCGGTGAGGGACGAGGCTTGCCCATTGTTGCCTTCAAGCCAGGCGACTGCGGTTTCAACGCCCGTGTCGGCCGAGTGGGTGGCCGATTGCTGGAACGCGAGGTTGCCGGCGATCACGTTGGAGGTGTAGACCGAACGTGTGAGTGCCAGACCAGCGAGAGTGAGCGCGATCAACACGATCAAGGCCATCATCAGCACGACGCCTTCTTGTCGGGCGCGTGCACGGCGGTGCAATTCACCTTGAGGGGCGGTAGGTGTCAGGAGCATGTCGAGCCTCCTTGCCAGATGGCGTTGCGCAGGGGCACAGTGGTTTCCATGGACTTGTAGCGGTACTTCTTCCAATCGCCGTTGCCGCTCAGGTCAAAGGGCAGGGCCGTCGGGTTGGCCGGCGAGCTGACGCCGTCCGCCGTGCTGCCGCTCCATACCGGGGTCACCTTGGTGGGTTCGGTCTTGTCGTAGGAGGTGTTACGCGCAACCAGGGCGATGCGCACAGCCAGGGTTCTGGCCCAGCTGCAATCGGTGGTAAAGCCGTTCATGCCGGTGGTCTTGTCGGGCGTGATCTGGTCGTATTGGCTGACGATCTTCTGGAGCCCACCGCCGGAAGCGCCTGGCAAAAGATCGTGCCCATATTGCGCACGCATGGCCACGATGTTGCTGGCAATAGGGACCCATACATTGCTGTCAACGGGGTTGGCGTAGCTGGCTTTGCTGCAATCCCATGCGGTGTAGTCGCAGACCGTCAGGTTGCCGTTGCGGATGGCGTAGACATTGATGACCGGGGTGCCCCCCATGTTGTAGATCACCGAGTTTGCCAGCATGCCCATCACGCCTGGATTGACGGTCAGGGTCGAGCCGTTGATGTTGAGGACTTTGTCTGTGGTGAGCGCGCAGGGCGAGGGTCTTGCCGAGTTCTGGGCAATGATGACGTCATTGATGTTGTAGGTCGAAGGCGTGGAGACCTGGTAGCTGCCGGCCGAAGAGTTCGACAGCAGCTTGTCGCCGTCTGCCGAGCCTTGGTTGTTGCTGTAGATGACCAGCAAGGCGTCGGTCTTGGCATCGACGGCAGGGGCGTGCACGCTACCGGTGGTGAGGACGGTAGTTGGCTGCAACGGGACGGTGACAGTGGCGCCATCGGTGCTGGTCTTGTAGGTGAGGTCACAGCCCAGCAACCTTTGGTCGTTGATGCCGTAGCCTGACGCACGGATTTCCCGCTCCAGCGTGTAGAGCGCCAAAGTGCCGTTCATCTGGGCGTCGTTGCCGCCTGCGGCCTTGCGCTTGGTGGCATCCGAGTTGGACAGCATCTGCAGCATGATCACGACGGTGGCCATGCCGATGACCAGGCCCACCATGATCTCGACCAGGCTGAAGCCACGCTGTGTTGTCGTGTAAGAAGGAGCTTGCATGGTGTGGGTGCTCCTCATTTGATTTGAGCCACAACCTGGTAGCTGCGCTTGCGGGTGGTGTCCCCGGGCTCTTTCCAGTAGATCGTGACGGTGGCCTGGCTGCTGGGGGTGCCGGTAGCGGACCCACTGGGGACGGAGACGAAGGTCACCGTGGGCAGCGTGCCCAGATCGGCGCTGATATTGGGCAAGCCAGAACGGCGAACCGTGGCCAGCCACTGTGTGTAGCCGGCGCCTGATGTGCTGCTGCCAAAGTTGGTTTGCAGTACGGCGGGTGTGCGGTCGGCGGACCACATGCGGCTGACAAGGTCGTTGGCCAACATGGATGCCATCGATCGGTATTCGGCGCTGGAGGCTTGCCTGATCGAGACGGCTTGCAACTGGATGACGGACAGCACACCCAGCGAAAAGATCAGGATGGCCACCAGGGCTTCGAGCAGCATGACGCCGCCTTGCACGCCTCTTGCAGCGTGCCGTGCAGGGGGGTGGGGGCGAGCGGTTTTCATGTCGGGCAAGCCATGGGCTGGTCGTTGCTGGAATTGCTCATGCTGGGATCGCACATGCGAGCCTGGCCTGCAGGCGAGACCACGATACGCAGGCAGCGCAGCTTGCCGCCGTCCTTGCGGCAGGTGCCGGATTCCGTCGGGGTGATGTCGATGGTCACGGTGACGACCGGTTGTGCGGGGTCAGCCCTGCCTTGTTGGCCCAGGCCGGTAAAGGCCATGGCAGCTTGCGAGGCCTTGATCAGGATCGGGTTGCTGTCGTTGGCAGCCAAGGCTCTTTGCAGCATGTAGGGCTCGGCTGAATCAGACAGGGCTTTGCCACACTGGCCATCCGGGCTGGTGCCCGAGAGGTTGATGACCCAGTTCTTGCCGGATGAGTCGATCGTGCAGTCGTTGCCCAGCGTGCTGGTCAACTGAAAGCGCACCGAGGTGTTGCGTTTGACTGCTTCGGCGCGGGCCGAATGCAGGCCATTGATGATGGATTCGGCCGCACTGCGCATCTGCGAGTTGCGAATCCACTCCGACATCGACGGCAGGCCGGACATCAGCAGGAAGGCCATGATGGTCAGGCCGACCATCAGCTCGATGAGCGTGAAACCACGTGAGGACTTCAGCATATGCCGCCCTTCTTTGAGACCCAGCAGCCGTTTTTGGCTGTCCAGCCATTGGGGACGGCGGTGGTATTGCGGGCGTTGTCCTGGTCTACCGTGTACACGAAGCCCGCCATGGCGCCGGTACCGGTGGCCGTGAGCAGGAAGGTGGTGGCGGTGGCCGTGCAGGTGAAGGTGAAGTAGCTGCTTGAGCTGGTGTCGGTTGCTGGCACGCCGCCGCAGGCTGCGCCGTCCAGGTAGCTGCGCTGGTCCTGGAACCACTGCTCCAGCTTGGATTGCTTGAGCGCCAGGTTGGACGTGGCATCGGGGATCTTGCCGCGTGTGCTGTAGTCCCGGTAGGCCGGGATCGCCACGGCAGACAGGATGCCGATCATGGCGATCACGATCAGCATTTCGACCAGCGTGAAGCCGGTGATGGCTGGGCGGGCGGGCCCTTGAGTGGTGGATGTGTGCATGCGCAAAACCCCTTGTCTTGAGGAAATGATGTCCTCGCGACAGGAATTCTGGGATGCCCCCCAAGGGCTGGAAGGCCGGATAACCGTGACAAATCCGACGCTTTAGAAGCGGTTTACGTCTTGTTGCGAGCAGCTGTTCACGGGGCTTGATTGGCGTAAAACCGTTCGTCGGACGAGCGCGACCGTTCAGCGGTGGCGTGACGACCGCTGGGGATGGTGCTCAGGGGGAGGGTGGGGCGCGGGATCCAGCGCCGAAGTCAGCGCTCGACGGGCCGGCTCGGGTCAGCGCACCACTCGCTCCAGGAGCCGGCGTACAGCCGGGTCACGGGCAGGCCGGCCTGGGCCATGGCCAGCAGGTTGTGGCAGGCGGTGACGCCCGAGCCGCACTGGTGCACGACGGTGTCCATGGGTGCTGCCGCCAGCAAGGCCTCGAACTCGGCCTTCAACTGGTCTGCCGGCTTGAAGCGGCCATCGGGCTGCAGGTTGAGCTGGAAGAAGCGGTTGCGCGCGCCGGGGATGTGGCCACCCACCGGGTCCATGGTTTCGTTCTCGCCGCGGAAGCGGTCGGGTGCGCGCGCATCGATCAGCACCTGGCGATCGGCTTGGCCCAGATTGGCGAGCACCTGTTCGGCACGCAGCACCCAGCTGGCGCGTGGCTGGATCTTGAACGCACTGGGCGGGCGAGCCGCCGCGCGCGTGTCCACAGGTCCTTGTGCAGCCAGCCAGGCCTGCCAGCCGCCATCGAGCACCTGCACCTGTTCAAACCCAGCCCAGCGCAGCAACCACCACAGTCGTGCAGCGAACATGCCGCCTGCGTCGTCATAAGCGACCACGCGCGTGCCGGGCTGGATGCCCCAGCTTTGCACGGTGTGCTCAAAAGCCTCGGGGGCGGGCAGGGGGTGGCGGCCATTGGTGCCCGTCTTGGGGCCGGACAGGTCCCGGTCCAGATGGGCATACAGCGCGCCTGCCACATGGCCTTGCGCGTAAGCCGTTTCGCCGGCCGCGGTGTTGCCCAGGTTGAAGCGGCAATCGATGAGCAGCCAGTCCTGATCGTGCCGGGGCAGGGCTTGTTGCAGTTCTTCCGCGGAGATCAGGGGGGCGATGGGCATGGTGGGCATCGGATGAGGTTGGTGGTGATGGGGCTGGCAATGGTGTCGTTTGATGTGCGGGTACCCGTTCATCGATGCAGCGCCGCCGTGATGGCCGCGCGCACCTCAGCGGGTGCTTCGTGCACCAGCCAGTGCGTGGCACGAGGCAGGCGTGTGATGTGCAGATCAGGCACGTGGCGTTCCAGGCCATCGAGCAGGCTGGGCGGCAGTGCTGTGTCAGCCTCCCCCCAGATCACGCTGGTGGGCACGTTGACCTGCAGCAGCGCGTCGGGCAATTGCAGCGTGTTGATCGGGTCGGAGGGCGATGAGGGGGGATGCAAGGGCGACGCACGGTAGTAGTTCAGTGGGCCGGTGAGGGCAGAACTGGCCGTGGCCACGCCATCGATCGGTGTGGGGGTGGCCGACCAGGCTTGCCTGTATTGCGCGCGCAGGCCCGGCGTCAGCCAGGTGGCGCCACCAAAGCGTTCGAAGAAGGCCCACATCTGCTCGAAGTCATTGGCGCTCAGTTGAGGCTCGATACCGGGTTGGCGCAGCAGGTTCATGTAGCTGCTGGCGGCTTGCTGGGTGGGGTCGTCGCGCAGCGCAGCCAGGAAGAGGCCCGGATGCGGGGCGTTGAGGATGACCAGCCGCTGCATGCATTGCGGCGCCGCTGCGGCCAGCCCCCAGGCCAGTGCGCCACCCCAGTCATGGGCGATCACGGCGGCGGCCGGTGTATCCGGTGTGACGGCTTGCTGGCGGATCAGCGCGATCAGGTCACCCAGCACCACCTGGGCTCGATACGCCTTGACGTCTGCCGGTGCATAAGAGCCTGGATAGCCGCGCAGATTGGGCGCCACGCAGCGGTAGTGCTCACTGAAGTGCGCCAGCAGCTCATCCCATACGAAAGCGGCTTCCGGGAAGCCGTGCAGGAACAGCAGCAGCGGTGCGCCCTTGGGGCCCGCCACACGGCAGTTCAGGAAGGGTTGCTCGGCACCGTTGGCCGGCAGGGTGACAAGCTCCGTGGAGATCATGGGCACATTCATGGGCACGTGGGCTGATCAAGGTGCGGCCCATTGTCCATGAAAGACCGCGCCATGGTGTGGCTGGCCCTGGCATCCCATGGTGCCTCCTTCATCGCCCGATCTGCACGTCCACCTTGGAGTAGGTCGGGGTGCCTGCGCCGGTGATGAAGGGCTCGTAGCGCTTGTCCTCGTCCACATAGCGCTTGAGCCAGCTGATCACGGTCTTGCCCACGGTGTTTTGCACACTGTCCTTGGCCAGCGACAGCGGGCACAGGTGATCGGCGCCAGCCACTTCCAGGTAGGCGTGGTTGATGTCGGGGCTGAGCGAGGCGTAGTACTTGGCCGAGAAGGTCTTGTTGGGCGCGATGGCGTCCTTCTCGCACGCCAGGATCATCGTGGGCACGGTGATGGCGGAGAAGTCCGAGCCCGTGGTGGCCGGGGTCATCGGGATCGCGGCTTTGAGCATTGGGTCCTTGAGGGCTGCCGTGAGCGTGCCGCCGCCACCTGCCGAGTGGCCCATCAGGGCGCGGCGGCTGGAGTCCGTGGCGCTGCCGAAAGGCGTGTCGGGCAGGGCAGCCAGGGCTGCCACCTGTTTGAGCGCGGCGGCCATTTCGCGGGCGCGCGCGTCGGGCACGTCAAAGATGGTGCTGGTACCGATGTTGACCACCACGAAACCATGCGTGGCCACGCGTTCGGCCAGCCACTGGTAGTAGCTGGGCACGCCCAGGAACCCCGGTGTCAGCACAACCAGACCGAACTTGCCCTGGCTGGTATCGCGCGGGAAGTAGACGGTGGCGCTGCCGTAGCCATCGGGTTTGGCGATGGTGGTGGTGGCGATCGCGAAGGGGCCGTTGGCTTGCAGGGCGCTGTCTGTTGGGGCCGGGCCGCGCTCGAAATCGGCGGCCTGGGCGCTCATGGACAGGATGAGGGCGCTGACGCTGAGGGCGAGGCGCGTCAGCGGCTTCCCGCTGCGTGGTGGCGTGGCTGGCATGGCTGGTTCTCCTCTTTGTTCAAACACGTACGGATGAACACCATGCTAGAGGTGCCGACGCTGATTTAACGCTAGGTGTTTACGCGTCGGCGTCGGCGTCGGCGTTGGCGGTGACGCGCCTCGGCTTCAGAACAGCGCCATGCTCAACTTGCGGCGGTACTGGTCGATCACCGGGTCATTGCCCGTGATCTCGACCTTGCCGGCAATCTCCAGCTTGGGCTTGTCTTGCGCGCCCGGTGCACCGGCCACGGGCTTGCCCGCCACCGGCTTGGGCTGCGGCTTGGTCATCACTTCCAGGATGGCCACATAGGTCTTGCGCGGCAGCTCCTCGTTCCAGGCCTTGTCGCGCATGATGATCTCCAGCAGCTCGTCCATCGCCATGGTGGGCTGGCTGGCGGCCCAGAACAGCTGCGCCAGCTCGAAGCGGGCGGCAAAGTCACGCTTGTTGGCGCTGATGGCCGCTTCCAGCTCCTGCGGGGCACGGCCCTGGCGCGCCGCCTGCACGGCCGAGATATAGCGGCTGAAGGCCAGAGGGCGGGCTTCCGGCACCGGCCCCGTGGCGCGGCCCGCGATCGGCAGGAACACGTGCTTGGCCGCTTCCACCTGGCCTTCGCTGAGCAGCAGCTTGATCAGGTCATAGCGGGCCTCGTCGTTGTTCGGGTCCTTGGCCAGGGCGTCTTCCAGCTTGGCGGCGGCCGTGTCCAGGTCGCCCTCTTCGGCCAGCTCCTCTGCTTCAGTGGTTTCTTCCGCCGAGGCGATCTCGCCTTCGCCCGGCACATGTTTGTCCAGGAACTCGCGGATCTTCTCGGCCGGCAGGGCGCCCACAAAGCCGTCCACCGGCTGGCCACCCACGAACATCACGCAAAACGGGATCGAGCGCACCCCGAACATCTGCGACAGCTGCCCGGCGATTTCCTGCTGCTCGTCGGCATTGACCTTGGCGAGCATGAAACGGCCGGCGTATTCTTCTTCCAGGCGCTCCAGAACCGGGCCCAGCGACTTGCAGGGGCCGCACCACTCGGCCCAGATATCGAGCAGCACGGGCACCTGCATCGAGGTGGTGATCAGGTCGGATTCGAAGTTTTCGAGCGTGATGTCGATCATGTTGGGCAGATCTTTGCGAGGATGAAGGTGGGCGGCTGGCGGGCCAACGCCTAAAATCCGGGGTTTGATGAGTCGATTTGACGAAAAAGGATCAAGCCGTGACTGACACGACTGGCGTGAACACTGTGAAAGTGGGTGTGGTGATGGGTTCCAGCAGCGACTGGGACGTCATGCGCCATGCTGCCGACATTCTGACCGAGTTCGGCGTGCCTTTCGAGGCGCAGGTGGTCTCGGCTCACCGCATGCCGGACGACATGTTCCGCTACGCCGAAGCCGCGGCCGACCGTGGCCTGGTCGCCATCATCGCTGGTGCGGGCGGCGCCGCCCACCTGCCGGGCATGCTGGCCGCCAAGACCACGGTGCCCGTGCTGGGCGTGCCGGTGCCATCCCGCCATCTGCAAGGCGTGGACTCCCTGCACTCCATCGTGCAGATGCCCAAAGGCATCCCCGTGGCCACCTTTGCCATCGGCACGGCTGGTGCGGGCAATGCGGCCTTGTTCGCCGTGGCCATGCTGGCCCATGGTGATGCTGCCTTGCGCGCCAAGCTGGATGCCTTCCGCGCACGCCAGACCGAAGTCGCCCGTGCCATGACCAAGGACCTGACCATGGACACCAAGGCATGACGGTCAACAAAGACGTGATCCTGCCCGGTGCCACCCTGGGCGTGATGGGCGGCGGCCAGTTGGGCCGCATGTTCGTGCACGCTGCGCAGGCCATGGGCTACCGCACCGCCGTGCTCGACGCCGACCCCAGCAGCCCCGCCGGCCTGGTGTCGCACGCCCACATCCAGACCGCCTACTTGGACGCTGCTGGCCTGGCCGAGCTGGCCAAGGTGTCGGCCGCCATCACCACCGAGTTCGAGAACGTGCCTGCCCAGGCGCTGGACAAGCTGGCCGAGACGCGCCCCGTGGCCCCGGCCGGCAGCGCGGTGGCCATCTGCCAGGACCGCGCCCGCGAGAAGGCCCATTTCGTGGGCTGCGGTGTGGACTGCGCCCCGCACGCCCTGATCGAGACCCCCGCGCAACTGGCCGCTGTCAGTGACGACCTGCTGCCCGGCATCCTGAAAACCGCCCGCCTGGGCTACGACGGCAAGGGCCAGATCCGCGTCAAGACCCGTGCAGAGCTCATCGCCGCCTGGGACGAGTTGCAGCGCGTGGGCTGCGTGCTCGAAAAGATGCTGCCCCTGGCGTATGAAGTCAGCGTGCTGGTGGCGCGTGGCCGCGATGGCCAGGTCGTGCACTTCCCGCTGCAGCAGAACCTGCACCGCGACGGCATCCTGGCCGTGACCACCGTGCCCGCGCCCAATGTGACCGAAGCCGTGTCGCAGCAGGCTTATGCGTCCGCCCACAAGATCGCCGCGTCCATGGACTACGTGGGCGTGCTGTGCATCGAGTTCTTCGTGCTGGCCGATGGCCGTATCGTCGCCAACGAAATGGCGCCGCGCCCGCACAACTCCGGCCACCACACCATCGACGCATGTGATGTGTCCCAGTTCGAGCTGCAGGTGCGCGCCATGACCGGCCTGCCGCTGGTCGAGCCCGTGCTGCACAGCCCCTGCCTGATGCTCAACCTGTTGGGTGACCTGTGGTTCCCCCATGGCGCCATGACGCAGCAGGAGCCGGACTGGGCCGCCGTGCTGGCGCTGAGCGGCACCCACCTGCACCTGTATGGCAAGACCGAGGCCCGTCAGGGCCGCAAGATGGGTCACCTGACGGTGACCGGCGCCACACCCGAAGCCGCCAAGGCCGTGGCCTTGCGCGCCGCCGCCATCCTTGGCATTGCGCCGTTCTGATCCACCGCTGCCTTCCTACCCGAACGACCACGTCCATGCGCCTGCTCGACCCCGCCCAACAAGCCGATGCGATCGAGCTGGCTGCCCAGCGCCTGGTTGACGGTGGCCTGCTGGCCATGCCGACCGAGACGGTCTATGGCCTGGCCGCCCGCGCCGATGACGATGCCGCCGTGGCGCGCATCTTCGCCGCCAAGGGCCGCCCGGCCGATCACCCCTTGATCGTGCACGTGCCCAACCAGGCCGCGGCCCTGAGCTTTGTCTCGGCCTTCCCGCCCGTGGCGCAGCGCCTGACCGCCGCTTTCTGGCCGGGCCCCCTGACCGTGATCGTGCCCCGCAACCCCGAGATCGCCACCGCGGCGGCAGGCGGGCAGGACACCATCGGCCTGCGCTGCCCGGACCACCCGGTCGCCCGCGCCCTGCTGGACGAGTGCGCCAAACGCGATGTCCTGGGCGTGGCCGCGCCCAGCGCCAACCGCTTTGGCCGCATCAGCCCCACGCGGGCCGAACACGTGGTCGAAGAGTTCAAGGACCAGGGGGAAGGGTTGGACGAAGTCTGGGTGCTCGAAGGCGGCCCTTGTGACGTGGGCATCGAGTCCACCATCATCGACTGCTCGCGCGGGCACCCCGTGCTGCTGCGCCCCGGCAAGCTCACGCTGGCCGAGATCGAGGCCGTGGCGGGCGAGCCCGTGCAGTGGTCGCGCCCCGAAGCGCCGGACCCATTGGCCCCCAAGGCCTCGGGCACCCTGGCGTCGCACTACGCGCCGCGCGCCAAGGTCCGCCTGATGGACGACGAGCGCCTCAACGCCGCGCTGGACGTGATGGAGCCCGAGCTCTCCGCCGCCGTCATCCGCGACCCCCATCAAGCCCCGCGCATCGCCGTGTACTCGCGCAGCCTGTGGGCCTGGCGCCCCAAGCACAAGGCCATCGTCCACCGGTCCATGCCCGGGGATGCCGTGACCGCCGCCCAAGACCTCTTCGCCGACCTGCGCGAGCTGGACGCCACCGGGGTCGAGCTGATCTGGGTGGAGACCCCGCCCGACGACCCCGCCTGGGATGGCGTGCGCGACCGCCTTGCCCGCGCCGCCGCATCCTGAAAATAGGCTCACCAGCCTGATTGCCTTACTTTACGTGGCAGACTCTGCGACGCTCCAGGGCGCCGTTATGCTCTGGGCTTGATCGCCTGACCCGACCGTTTGACGGAGATTTCATGTTTCGTGTTGCTGCCTCTGAGAGCCCCAAGTCCCTGCGCCTGCTAGGCCTGGCGGCTGTGGTCTGTTCCGCCCTGACCCTGGTGGGCTGTGGTGGGGGCAATCGTGCCAAGGACTACGTGCCGGAGCGCGTGGTGGCGTTGGGCGATGAAAACAGCGCTTTGGCAACGTATACCTTGGCGAGCAGCGGTGGCTATGTGGTTAAGGGCCTGGTCTATACGATCAACCCGGTCAGCACCGTGAGCGACACCTCGGCGGTCTGTAGCGATACGACGCAGACGGGCAGCACCTTGTGCCTGGACGCGAATCTGTTGGCGGACCCGGATATGACAACTTTCGTGGCCACGTCGCCCTCCAGCACCACCAACCCATTGGGGATTGGATACCATTTCGGCACGGTAGATGAGCGTATCAACCTGGTGACGATGATCACCTTGGGTTCGGTTACTGATGGCGTCACAGGGCCTCAATCGCAGGCAAAGAGGACGATCGGGCTTTTTTATGGGTGCAATGCATCCGCCAACTGGATCCAGGCAGTTGCCCGCTCGTTCGGCTTGGGTTTTCGCAATGACCCCAATGGGTGCGGCCTGGATTACCCGGGTGCCCGGACCTATGCCAGCGAGGGGGCCACGGTGTCCCAATTGCAAGGTCAGTTGAATGCGGCCCAAGCCGACGCGCCCTTGGGCAAAGGGGCCCTGGTGACGGTGTGGGTGGGGCAGAACGATCTCTACACCCTGTTAACGAACAACACTTACGCCACCCTGGATGCCAAGCGTTACCAGGCCAAGTTGCTCGCGGACCAATTGGCCGGGGTCATCAAGCCGATCATCAACAGTGGTGCCAAGGTGATCGTGGTCGGTGTGGCTGACCTGGGCTTCTCCCCCTACGCCGTCAGCCAGATGTCGGGTGCGACCACATCGTGTGATGCGAGCGTCCGTAGCGACAACTCGGCTGCGCCGCCTTGCAATGGGGACATGCAGAAGATCGTTCAGGACTTCAACAAGACCTTGAAGATCGGTGACAAGGACACGGGTCTGCGTGGCCTGCAAGACTATGTCAACCAGGGGCGCGACTACGCCTTTGTGGACGCTCAGCAGCTTGTTCGTTCACTCGCACTCAGCGCCTCGTATGTCAGCGACAAGCAGTTCTGCGAAAAGGATCTCACCAAGGCCTATCCGATGATGACCCCTGACGGTGTCAAGAACAATTCTTCCGTGCTGTACTGCAATTCGTCCACCTATGCTGGTCGCGACACAGCAGACGTGGCTTATGCGTCCACCTACATCTGGGCGACTGACAAGCTCCTGGGCACCACGGCCCACAGCAACATTGGCTCCGTGGCCTACGCTCGCGCGTCCAACCAGTTCTGACCCCCACGCGCGCACGCATCCAAACGGCCCTTTCAAGGGCCGTTTTTCATTGGTCCTTCACCGCCCAGCCAATCAGTGCCGCCAATGCGGGCCGTGCCGCGTCAGCCTGCGGGTGGTTGACCACCCCCACCACCACCCAGCGGCGGCCGGAGTCGCCTTCCACATAGCCCGCCAGCGCCGCCACCCCATCCAGCGAGCCGGTCTTGATGTGGGCCTTGCCGCTCACGCTCTGCAGCTTGCGGGCTGTGCCGTCCAGGCCGGTGATGGGCAGCGAGGCGATGAACTCGGGCATGGTCGGGCTGGCCCACATGGCCTGCAGCCAGCGGCCCAGGCAGTGCGCACTGCTGCGCTCCACCCTTGACAGGCCCGAGCCGTTGTCCAGCGCCAGCGCGTCGCCTTCACACACGGTGTGCCCGCTGCCATCTGAGGTGGCCTGGCGCACTTGCTGGCTGACGATGGCGCGCGCCTTGTCCAGCGTGGCAGGGCCTGCATCCCCCGCATTGGCCATGTTTGTCGCGTTGCCCCCGTTTGTCCCGTTTGCCCCGTTGGCTGGGCCCGGCGTTCCCGCCAAAGCCAGGCTCAGAAACAGCTGCCGCGCCATCACGTTGTTGCTGAACTTGTTGATGTCGCGCACCAGCTGGCCCAAGGGCGCAGAGGCCCAGCTTTGCCACACCACGGCGTCGGCAGGCCAGTCGCCGGCCTTGATCTCACCGCCGAGTTTGCCGTCCAGCTGGCGCCAGGTGGCGTGCAGCAAGCGCGCCGCATAGTCCCCTGCGCCTTCACCTTGCCAGAGCACCGGCCAGTCCCGCGCGCCGCAAGCCGCCGGGTAGGGCCCTTGCACCGACAAGGTCCAGGGGCGGATGCCGTGCTGCGTCCAGCCACTGGCCGGGCGCATGTCCAGGCTCATGGCTTCACGCCAGTCGCCGCAGGCACCCGTGGCCTTGACCTGGATGCGGGACTGCAGCCGGACCTCATCGAGCGCAGGCTCCATGCTCACGCGCACCTGCCCGGGCCGGGCTGCGTCGGGCATGACATGCAGGATCAGCGCCTGGTGGTTGAGCAGCAGGGCGTCGGGCCCCGCGTTATAGGGCTTGAGGCCCTGGCCATCGAAGGCCGCAGGATCATGCGGCGGCACCTCGAACGCGTGCCGGTCGATGAGCAGGTCGCCCTTGATGTCCTTGAGCCCGGCACCACGCCAGCGGGCCATCATCAGCTGCACGTTCTCCAGTACGAGGCCGGGGTCGCCACTACCTCGGATGTAGAGCGGCCCGTCGAGCTTGCCATTGGGTTTGAGCGGGCCACCCAGCGCCACATCCGTGCGCCACACATAGGCCGGCCCCAGTGTGTTCAAGGCCGCGCCGGTGGTGAACAGCTTCATCACAGAGGCCATCTGCCGCACAGTCTGGGCCTGGTGTTCCAGGCGGGGCGGTGCGCCCGGGCCGGCGTCCACCGGCAACACCAGCAGCGAGACGGCGTCAGCAGGCACCCCGGCGGTCTGCAGTGCCGCCGCGAGGCTGGCCGGCAGGGCGTTGGTGGGTTCGATCGCCCAGGCGCCCTGATGGAGCAGGGGCAAAACGGTGGCGAACAGCTTGGGCAGGAACAGGCGGGTCATGCCGCCGATCATAGAAGCCCTACACTCCCGCCCATGTCTTCGCCCGCTTCTGTTGCGCCCATCCTGATGGCGCTTGACACCGCCACCGACCGCATCCACGCCGCCCTGAGCGCGGGCGCCACGGTGCACGCACTGGATCTGCCCGGTGGCGCCCTGGCCTCCGCCAGCCTCCTGCCCGCACTCCAGGGCCTGTTGAGCCAGGCCGGCTACGCCTGGGCCGATGTGGACGCCATCGCCTTCGGGCGCGGCCCTGGCGCCTTCACCGGGCTGCGGACCACCTGCTCCGTCACCCAGGGCCTGGCCCTGGCCCTGGGCTGCCCCGTGATCGCGATCGACACCCTCATGGCCGTGGCCGAACACGCCCGCCTGGCCGCACCAGACGCGCTCGCTGCGGGCGAGGTGGTCTGGGTGCTGCAGGACGCCCGCATGGACGAGCTCTACGTGGGCGCCTTCCGCTGGGATGGTGCCCACTGGCAGGTCGAGCAGGCCGCGCAACTGTGGTCGCTGGACGAGCCCTTGCATCGCTGGGCGCCCGATGGCCTCATGCAGGCCGGTGTGCGCTGGGCAGGCAACGCTTTGCGCGCCTACCCCGACAAGCTGGCCGTTTTGCACCCTGCGCAATGGGTGGCACATGGCGAGCCTGCCGTGCCCGGTGGCCAGGCCCTGGCCGAGCTGGCGCAACGCGCCTGGCAACGCGGCGACACCCTGGATGCGGCCCTGGCCTTGCCCCTGTATGTGCGCGACAAAGTGGCCCAGACGACCGCCGAGCGCCAGGCCGCCAAGGCCACCCCCCAGGATGCCACCCGTGCATGACGGACGGCCCGTAGTTCGGGCATGATTCGGCCTTCGCCCCCACTCCTGACATGACGATCTTGCAGACCCGCTACGTTGACCGCCCCATGACCGAGGCCGACATCCCGGCCGTGATGGCCATGGAGCGCGAGGCCTGCCTGCATCCCGTTCACGCCTGGAGCGACGACAACTACCGCTCGTCCATGCGCGCCGGTTACTGGGCGCGCGTGCGTTGCGAGGCCGACTCTGGCCGCGTGGTGGCCGTGTGCGTGGCCATGGACGGCGTGGACGAAGTGCACCTGCTCAACATCGCGGTGGCGCGTGACCTGCATGGCCAGGGCGTGGCACGCGATTTCCTGTCGGTGCTGTACGCGCGCTGCCGCCAACGCCAGGCGCCCTTGCTCTGGCTGGAGGTGCGCCCCAGCAACGAGCCGGCCCGGGGGCTGTACCGCCGCGAAGGCTTCATCGAGGTGGGCGTGCGCAAGAACTACTACCCCGCCGCCCAGGGGCGTGAAGACGCCCTGGTCATGAAGCGCGACATCGACCTGCTCAACGGGGTGCGCCATGAGCTGGACTGAACGCCAGCGCGCCATGCTGCGCGAGATCGGCATCCCCCCGTTCTGGCCCGTCGAAGCCGAGCCCAGCGAGGCGCCGCCCGCGCAAGCCGCCGCGCCCCAGGCGGCCGATCCAGATCAGCCCATGCGCCGCATCGCCGCGGTGGCCGAAGAAGCGATCCAGCGTGCCGCGGGCTCGACAGGCCTGGCCGATGCCGGCGAGTTGCCCGTTCAGCCGAGCGCACGCCCGGCAGGGCCTGCAGGGCGCGCACCTGCCGCACCCGCCCGCACCTCCAGCGCCCCCAGCGCCAAACCCACCGAGGTGCCACTGGGCCCCCGCCCCGTGGGCGTCGAGACCATGGACTGGCCCGCCCTGCGCGACGCCGTGGCCTCTTGCCAGGCTTGCAGCCTGTGCCAGAGCCGCACCCAGGCCGTGTTCGGCGTCGGCAACGAGCAGGCGCAATGGATGATCGTGGGCGAAGCCCCCGGCGAGCAGGAAGACAAGCAAGGCGAGCCCTTCGTGGGCCGGGCCGGGCAGTTGCTCGACCGCATGCTGGCCGCCCTGGACCTCACCCGCGCCGAGGCCGAGGCCACCCGCCAGGTCTTCATCGCCAACGTGCTCAAGTGCCGCCCGCCGGCCAACCGCAATCCGCAGCCGCAGGAGGTCGCGCAATGCGAGCCTTATCTGCTGCGCCAGATCGCGCTGGTCCAGCCCAAGGTCATCCTGGCCATGGGGCGCTTTGCCGTGCAGTCCTTGCTCAAGTCCACCGAACCCATCGGCAAGTTGCGCGGCCGGGTGCATGAGGTGGCAGGCGTGCCGGTGATCGTCACCTATCACCCCGCCTATCTGCTGCGCAGCCCGGCCGACAAGGCATTGGCCTGGGATGACCTGTGCCTGGCGCGCGAGGTCATGCGCAACAAGGTTTAGTCACCCAGGCTAGTCACCCAGATAGCGCTGGCGGCGGAACCACCACACCAGGCCGAGGCCGACCAGAGCCATCAGCCCGCAGGCAATCCAGAAGCCGACGCGGGCATGGATCAGGGGCAGGGCATCAAAGTTCATGCCGAAGACGCCCGTGATCAGGTTCAGCGGCAGGAACACGGCAGTCAGCACGGTGAGCGTGCGCATGATGTCGTTGGTGCGGCTGCCCTGTGCCGAAAAGTGCATCTGCACGGCGCTTTCGGCCGAGCTTTCCAGCCGGCGCACATGGCCCAGCACCCGCTCGATGTGCTCCTGCACGTCCTTGGATCGCACCCGCAGCAGTTCACGCTCGCGCGCGGCCTGTGCCTCGGCGGGGATGGGCCACTCTTCCAGCGCATCGATCCATTCCTGCACGGCGCTGCGCTGGTCCTCGCAGGTGTCTTCCAGCATGTGCAGGGTGTTGCGCGAGTCCAGCAGGGCCTGCCAGTTGGTGAACTGGTTGCGGTTGCTCAGCAGCTCCTGCTGCAGGTAGCCGAACTGCTTGGTCAGCAGGCGGCGCAGGTCCAGGTAGCTGTCCACCATGTGGTTGACGATGCGCAGCATCAGGTCGGCCGGGTTGGGCGGCAGGCGGGAGGTGCTACCCCGGCCTTCGTGACGCGGCACCTGGGCGTTGTCCAGGCCGTGATCGTGCACGGGTGGCAGCACGTTGTCATCGGTTTGCGCGTCGGCGTTGCCGGAACCGGCTTGCGCGGCCTCGCTGGCATAGCTGGGGCCTTGCGCCAGCACGCTCACGTCCTGCGCGTCGTGGCGGGGCGGGTGCGGGATCATCTGGCTCAGGCGCGCCTCGAAGAAGTCGCGCACCGAGCAATCGGCCGGGTGCACCGTCAGCAGGACGCGGTCGAACAGGGCAAAGCCCACGGGGCTGGTGTCGATGGCCGCCATGGCCTGGCGCGCGCTGGATGCGGTGCCACGTTCCTCGTCCAGGAACAGGCGCTCGGTGCCGTGGCCGGCGGCCAGGCGGCGGAACACCAGCAGGTCGTACCACGAGGTGTAGTCGTACTGCGAGGGCAGTTGCGGGTTGAGCAGGTCGGAGATGTGCAGGTCCACCAGCGTGCCGCCGGCCAGGCGATGCAGGTGCTGCTGCACCTGGGGCAATTGCACTTCAAAAACGCGCCGGCTGGTCGTCACCCACAGAAAGCCTTGGGCCGGCAGGGCCTTGGGCCAGTCCGTCAGTTCGGTGAAGTTGTCGTTGATCAGGAAAAAGCGCACTACCGGCTCCCGGGTCTCCACCCGAGAGCTTATGCGATTTGCCGGGGCTTTCCGGCGAGGGTTCAGCCGCGCGATCAGCCGCGGAGTTTCTCGGCGGCGTCCAGTGCAAAGTAGGTCAGCACGCCATCGGCGCCGGCGCGCTTGAAGGCCAGCAGCGCCTCCATCATGGTGGCGTCGTGGTCCAGCCAGCCGTTCTGGGCGGCCGCCTTGATCATGGCGTACTCGCCACTGACCTGGTAGGCAAACGTGGGCACCTTGAACTCGTCCTTGACGCGGCGCACGATGTCCAGGTAGGGCATGCCGGGCTTGACCATGACCATGTCGGCGCCCTCGGCGATGTCCATGGCCACCTCGCGCAGGGCCTCGTCGCTGTTGGCCGGGTCCATCTGGTAGACCTTCTTGTTGCTCTTGCCCAGGTTGGCCGCCGAGCCCACGGCGTCACGGAAGGGGCCGTAGAAGGCACTGGCGTACTTGGCGCTGTAGGCCATGATGCGGGTGTGGATCAGGCCTTGCGATTCGAAGGCGTTGCGGATGGCACCGATGCGGCCGTCCATCATGTCGCTGGGGGCGACGATGTCCACACCGGCTTCGGCCTGCACCAGGGCCTGGCGGGTCAGCACGGCCACGGTCTCGTCATTGAGGATGTAGCCCGTGTCATCCAGCAGGCCGTCCTGGCCGTGGCTGGTGAACGGGTCCAGGGCGACGTCGGTCATCACGCCGAGTTCAGGGAAGCGCTTCTTCAACTCGCGCACGGTGCGCGGCACCAGGCCTTCGGGGTTCAGGGCTTCCTGCCCGTCCGGGGTCTTCAGGCTGCTGTCGATCACCGGGAACAGGGCGAGCACGGGCACCCCCAGTTCCACACAACGCTCGGCCGCCGCGAAAAGGGGGCCACGGCCCAAACGGGCTACGCCAGGCATGGATTGCACGGGCTGCGAGCCGTCGTCCTGGTCCAACAAAAACACCGGGTAGATCAGGTCGGCGGATGTGAGTGTGTGCTCTCTTACCAGGCGACGAGTGAACTCATCTTTGCGCAGGCGACGGGGGCGATGGTGGGGGAAATGCTGCGAAAAGTTCATTTTGGTCGGACGTTAAAAATCTGTGAAGGAATGCAAAGCGCGCAAAAAAACACGTCCGAAAAGGGTTTTTCCGGACATGGCTTAGAGACATGCCACCCGATCCCATCTATAATTGTTCCTGAATGATACGCCGCAAGGCCTTCATTCCCTGCTTTTCCTCCCTGAGCAGGTGCCTTACCGTGATGACAGCGTTAAGGCTTGAAAGCCCCGGCTCGCGCCGGGGCTCTTTTTTTTCTACCGAGGCATTTGGTAACCCGGGCCGGTGCAGGCTGCTGTTCATAATCCCACCATGAGCAACGCCTATCTCTGGGTCAAGGCCCTGCACATCATCTTCGTGGCCAGCTGGTTTGCCGGCTTGTTCTACCTGCCTCGCCTGTTTGTCAACCTGGCCATGGTGCCATCCGACAGCCACGCCGAGCGCGAGCGCCTGCTGCTCATGGCCCGCAAGCTCTACCGCTTCAGCAGCCTGCTGATGGTGCCGGCGCTGGTCTTCGGTCTCGTGCTGTGGCTGTACTTTGGCATGGGCAAGGGCGGCGGGCAAATCTGGCTGCACCTCAAGTTGATCCTCGTCATAGGCGTCGTGGGCTATCACCACGTTTGCCGCAAGATCCTGCGCGATTTCGAGTCCCTGGCCAACCGCCGCAGCCACCGCTGGTTCCGCGTGTTCAACGAGGTGTCGGTGCTGCTGTTTGCCACGATCGTGTGCCTGGTGGTGCTCAAGCCGGCGATCTCCTGACGCGGGTCTTGACGCATGTCCGTGCACCGCAGCTCCGCATGGCCCCTGACCTGGGTGGCGGCGGCCCTGATCGTGTATGCCTCGCTGTTTCCCTGGAGCGGTTGGCGCTGGCCTGAGAGCCAGGTGTTCCACTGGTTGCTGCCCAAGCTGGGTTTCGAGGTGGCCAACGACCTGGTCGCCAACATCCTGGGTTACCTGCCCTTCGGCCTGATCATGGGCATTGCGCACCTGCGCAGCGGCAGAGGCCCCCTGGCCGCGGCCGTGCTCACGGTGCTGGCCGGCTCGGCCGTGTCCTACCTGGTGGAGTTGACCCAGTACACGCTGCCGGCGCGCGTGCCCTCCATCACCGACTGGATGCTCAACACCCTGGGCATGGCCTGGGGGGCGCTGGCGGCTTTGACCCTCAGTGCCCTGGGCCTGGTCGAGCTGTGGCACCGCCTGCGCGAGCGCTGGTTCATTCCCCAGGCTGGCCATGGCCTGGCCTTGCTGTCCATGTGGCCCCTGGGGCTGCTGTTTCCCACGCCCTGGCCGCTGGGGCAGGGCCAGTTGTTGCCGCGTGTGCGCATCACCCTGGTGGAGTGGACGCAGGACACGCCCCTGCAAGCCTGGATCTTGCCCGCTGACCCGCTGACCATGTGGGCGTCGTTCCACTCCGCGGTGGTGTCATCCAGCTGGTTGCCCGTGGTGGAAACACTGGCCACCACCACCGGCCTGCTGGTGCCCATGTGCGTGGCCTGTGCGGTGGCGCGGCCACGGTCGCTGCGGCTGGCCTTGATGTCGGTGCTGGTGCTGCTGGGCATGGGGGTGACGGCCTTGTCGGCGGGCCTCAATTTCGGGCCGACCCACGCGTTCAGCTGGTTGACCTTGCCTTCTGCGATCGGGATGTTGCTGGGCGCGTTCGGCGGCGCCGTGCTGGTGGGCTGCTCTCGACGCACTTGTGCGGTGCTGGGGGTGCTGATGGTGCTGTCCTTGATCGGGCTCATCCATCTGGCCCCGATGGACCCTTACTATGCGCAAACACTTCAGGAATGGGAGAACGGGCGCTTCATCCGTTTCCATGGCCTGTCGCGCTGGATGGGCATCTTGTGGCCTTATGTGGCCCTGGTCTGGCTGATCGGGCGCCTGGCGGGCCGAGAAACCCATCATCCCGATGCCCTCGAGTGAACACCTAAAATGCCCCCATGAGCTATTACCAGCGCCACATCTTCTTCTGCCTGAACCAGCGCATCAATGGTGAGGCCTCCTGCGGCGACCATGCGGCCAAGGAAGGTTTCGATCACTGCAAACGCCGCATCGCCGACGCCGGCCAGAGCGGGCCGGGCAAGGTGCGCGTCAACAAGGCGGGCTGCCTGGACCGCTGTGCCGGTGGCCCCGTGGCCGTGGTCTACCCCGAAGGCACCTGGTACACCTTCGTGGACAAGGCCGACATCGACGAGATCGTGGACAGCCACCTGATCAAGGGCGAAGTGGTCGAGCGCCTGGTGTTGCCGCCAGACGTGGGCCGTTGAGTTAGCGCGGCCATCTAGAACCATGCTTGGACGCCCCACCTCCAGCACCATCGACGGGCCAGCCGGCCTGATCGAGGTGGTGGTTGAAGACCCTCAGACCCCACCCATCGGCCTGGCCGTGATCGCGCATCCACACCCCTTGATGGGCGGCACGATGGACAACAAGGTGGTCCACACCCTGGTGCGCGCTTTTGTGCTGGCCGGCTGGCGGGCCGTGCGCTTCAACTTCCGGGGCGTCGGCCAGTCCGAATCCAGCTGGGACGAAGGGCGCGGCGAGACCGTGGACATGATGGCCGTGCTGGGCCATTTCCAGGCCGATCCGGACGTGCGTGGCCTGCCCGTGGCGCTGGCCGGCTTCTCATTTGGGGGCTATGTGGCCGCGCAGGTCTACACCCGCCTGGCGCAGGCTGCCGCCAACCAGCCCGCCATCCAGGTGCCCGCGCAGCTGGTGCTGATCAGCCCCGCCGTGTCGCGCTTCGAGGTGCCGCAGGTGCCTGCGCACACCCTGGTGGTGGAAGGCGAGCAGGACGATGTCGTGCCGCTGGGCAGCATCCTGGACTGGGCGCGCCCGCAGGCGATGCCGGTCACGGTGATCCCGGGGACCGGGCACTTCTACCATGGGCAGTTGACGCGGCTGCGCGAGGTGGTGCTGCGGCACTTGCAGGCCGCCGCGCCTGAAACCGTCTGACCCTGTTCACACCTGCAGCCTCTGTGCGACCGGTGCCGTCCGGAGTTTTTTTGCAGACGCCCAGGCCTGCTGGCCTTGCATTTCCGGTCGCAGGCACCCATATCGACGCATACCTCTACCCAACGCTTTCATGACCCACGCCCTGAAGTCCTGCTTTGCTTCGATCACCTCGCCACGCGCCGTCCTGTGCGGCCTGGCGCTGCTGGCGGGCTTGATGCTGGGCGCCTTGCCTGCGCAGGCCGCGGCAGCCGGCAAGGCCGCGCCCATTGGTTCCAGCACCAACACCACCACTACCAACGCCGCGCCGGCCCCCGCCCCCGCCCCAGCGCCCGTGGCGTCCGGCATGTTTTCCCAGCCCACCGTGGCCATGCCCCTGCCGCCTGAAATCGCCGCGCGCGCCTTCATCCTGCAGGACATGGGCTCGCGCCAGACGCTGGCGGCCCGCAATGCCGACACCCCAGTCGAGCCGGCCTCGTTGACCAAGCTGATGAGCGCCTACCTGGTTTTCCAGGCGCTGCAAAACGGCAAGCTCAGCGCCACCAAGGAGCTGGCCATCTCGGACCGCGCCTGGCGTACTGGCATGAGCGGCGCCTCGCGCTCGTTCATGGACGTCAACAGCCGCGTCAAGGTGGATGACCTGATCAAGGGCATGGTGGTGCAAAACGGCAATGACGCCACCGTGGCGCTGGCCGAAGGCGTGGCCGGCTCGGTCGAGGCCTTTGTCGAGATGATGAACCGCCAGGCCCAGGTGTTCGGTCTGAAGGCCACCCACTTCGCCAACCCCGAGGGTCTGAGCGCCCGCGGGCACGTCAGCACGGCGCGCGAGTTGTCGCTCATCGCCGCGCGCCTGATCACCGATTACCCCCAGGCACTGGCCTATTTCAGTTTGAAAGAGTTCAGCTACAACGGCTACCGGCAGCTCAGCCGCAACCTGCTGCTGCACCGTGACCCGACGGTCGATGGGCTGATGACCGGTTACACCGAAGCCGCCGGCTACGGCCTGGTCGCCACGGCGCACCGCACAGCCCAGGGCAGCGAGCGGCGCCTGATCAGCGTGGTGCTGGGCGCCGTCTCGCCTGAAACCCGTGCCAACGAGAGCCAGAAACTGCTCAACTGGGGCTACAGTGCGTTTGATGTGGTCAAGTTGTTCGACGCCAACCAGAGCGTGGCCACCGCCCGGGTCTGGAAGGGCCAGTCCAGCACGGTGCGCCTGGGTGCCACCCACCCCGTGCTGGTGGTGGTGCCACGCGGCCAGGGCCGCACCGTTCAGACCAGTTTGACGCGCAATGACCCCCTGATGGCGCCCTTGACCCTGGGGCAGACCGTGGGCACCTTGACGATCACCCTGGGCAGCCAGCCCTGGCAGACGCTGCCCTTGCAGGCCCTGGAGCCTGTCCCCAGCGCAGGCTGGTTGGGCCGCATGTGGGATGCCGTTCGCCTGGGCATCCAGTAAGTCGTTTCGCACCGGATTTTGTAGAAGAAGGAGGCCGACATGAGTCAGCCAGATCACACCCCCGCCAACCCGTACATCCCGCCCGAGCAGTCGCTCATTGAATACCCCTGTGCTTTCCCGATCAAGGTGATGGGCGCGCACCAGGAAACCTTCGTGGATGCCGTGGTCGCCATCGTGCGCGAGCACGACCCGGCTTTTGACGCCAGCACCATCCAGCGCCGCCCCAGCAGCAGTGGCAATTACCTGGGCCTGACCATCACGGTCACGGCCACCAGCCGCACCCAGCTGGACAACATCTACCGCGGCCTGACCGCCCACCCGCTGGTCAAGTACGTGCTGTAAACCTTGCTGGCCGCTGCTGTAGCGGCCAGCGGTAAGCACCCGGGTGAGATGTCACGCCCGCGGCATACAATCGATCGGTTTTGGCCGGCGCGCCCGTCACTCTGTCGAGTGAGGTGCCTCGGCCCTTTGTTTGAAGGATATTGCCGTGTTTATTTCCGAAGCCTATGCCCAGGCCGCTGCCCCCGCCGCTGGTGCGCAGGGTGGTTTGATGAGCTTTCTGCCCCTGGTCCTCATGTTCGTGGTCCTGTACTTCGTCATGATCCGCCCGCAGATGAAGCGCCAGAAAGAGACCAAGTCCATGCTCGACGCCCTGGCCAAGGGCGATGAAGTGGTCACGCAAGGTGGCGTGATCGGCAAGATCACCAAGATCGGTGAAACCTTTGTCAGCGTGGAAGTGGCCAATGGCGTGGAGCTGCAACTGCAGCGCGTGGCCATTGTTCAGGTCCTGCCCAAGGGCACCTACAAGTAAACAAGAAGACCGACACGCCGTCGCCTCTAGAGGACCTCATGAACCGCTATTCCTGGTGGAAATACCTGATCATCGCCGTGGCCTTGTTCATCGGCTTGATCTACACCCTGCCCAACTTCTTCGGTGAAGCGCCGGCCGTGCAGCTCTCCAGTGGCAAGGCCACGGTCAAGCTCAATACCGAGGCGGTGGACAAGGTCAAGGCGGCGCTCACGCAGGGCGGTTTGTCGGCTGACTTCGTCGAATTCGACGGCAGCTCGGTGCGTGCCCGTTTCAATGACACGGACACCCAGCTCAAGGCCCGCGACATCATCACGCGCGCCTTCAACCCCGATGCCACCGACCCGCATTACATCGTGGCGCTGAACCTGCTGTCGCGCTCGCCCTCGTGGCTGCGTGCCCTGCATGCCCAGCCCATGTACCTCGGCCTGGACCTGCGCGGTGGCGTGCACTTCCTGATGCAGGTGGACATGAAGGCGGCGCTCACGCAAAAGCTCGAAAGCATCACCGGCGACATGCGCTCGCTGTTGCGCGACAAGGACATCCGCCACAGCGGCATCCGCCGTGACGGCCAGTCCGTCATCGTGCGCTTGCGTGACGAGGCCGGTCGCAAGGCCGCCCGCCCCGTGCTGAACGATGGTCTGCTCGACCTGGTCTGGACCGATGGCACCGACGAGTCCGGCGACCTGACCCTGGTCGGCAAGCTGACCCCCAAGTCCGAGCGCGCCATCCAGGATCAGGCCATCAAGCAGAACATCACCACCCTGCACAACCGGATCAACGAACTGGGCGTGGCCGAGCCGGTGATCCAGCAGCAGGGCGCGGACCGCGTCGTGGTGCAGTTGCCCGGCGTGCAGGACACCGCCAAGGCCAAGGACATCATCGGCCGCACCGCCACACTGGAAGTGCGCATGGTCGATGACAGCACCGAGGCGCAAGCCGCGCTGAGTGGCGCGGGGGCCGTGCCCTTCGGCGACGAGCGTTATCTGGAGCGTGGCGGCCTGCCCGTCATCGTCAAGCGCCAGGTCATCCTGACGGGTGACAACCTGACCGATGCGCAAGCCGGTTTCGACGAGAACCACGAAGCCGCCGTGCACCTGACGCTGGACGCCCGTGGCGCGCGCATCTTCCGTGACATCACCCGCGAAAACGTGGGCAAGCGCATGGCCATCCTCTTGTTCGAGAAGGGCAAGGGCGAGGTCGTGACGGCCCCCGTGATCCGTGGCGAAATCGGTGGTGGCCGCGTGCAGATCTCCGGCCGCATGAGCACCGAAGAAGCCAATGACACCGCGTTGCTGCTGCGCGCCGGTTCGCTGGCTGCGCCCATGGAGATCATCGAAGAGCGCACCGTCGGCCCCAGCCTGGGTGCCGAGAACATCGCCCAAGGCTTCAACAGCCTGATCTACGGCTTTGCCGCGATCACGGTGTTCATGGTCTTTTACTACATGCTGTTCGGTGTGTTCTCGACCATCGCGCTGTCGGTCAACCTGCTGCTGCTGGTGGCCGTGCTGTCCATGCTGCAAGCCACGCTGACGCTGCCGGGTATCGCCGCCATCGCCCTGACCCTGGGCATGGCCATTGACTCGAACGTGCTGATCAACGAGCGCGTGCGCGAAGAGTTGCGCAACGGCTCGGCGCCGCAGTCGGCGATCGCGGCCGGTTACGAGCATGCCTGGGCCACGATTCTGGACTCCAACGTGACCACGCTGATCGCAGGCCTGTCCCTGCTGGCCTTCGGCTCCGGCCCGGTCAAGGGCTTTGCCGTGGTGCACTGCCTGGGCATCCTGACGTCGATGTTCTCCGCCGTGTTCTTCTCGCGCGGTCTGGTCAACCTCTGGTATGGCCGTCAAAAGAAGCTCAAGAGCGTGTCCATCGGGCAGGTCTGGAAAGCTCAGGAATAAGAGGGAGCACACAACATGGAATTCTTCCGCATCAAGCGCGACATCCCCTTCATGCGCCACGCGTTGATCTTCAACGCGATCTCGTTCCTGACCTTTGCGGCCGCCGTCTTCTTCCTGGTGACGCGTGGCCTGCATCTGTCCATCGAGTTCACCGGCGGTTCGCTGATCGAGGTGCAGTACGCTCAGAGCGCCGACCTGGTCAAGGTGCGCACCGCCATCGACAAGCTCAACTACGGCGAGGTGCAGGTCCAGAACTTCGGCTCATCGCGTGATGTGCTGATCCGCCTGCCTCTGCGCGGCGGCATGAAGCAAGGCGAAGTGGTCAACAAGGTCTTCGGTGCGCTGTGTGCGGCCGAGGGTGGCCAGGTCACCACGCAGGACGCCGACAAGGGCCCCGCCCAGGTCTGCCAGGCCGGTGCCGCCAAGCCCGTGAACCTGCAACGCAGTGAATTCGTCGGCCCGCAGGTCGGTGACGAACTGGCCCATGACGGCGCCCTGGCGCTGGGCGTGACGGTGCTGGGCATCATGATCTACCTGGCCATGCGCTTCGAGTGGAAGTTCTCGGTCGCGGCCATCATCGCCAACCTGCACGACGTCATCATCATCCTGGGCTTCTTCGCCTTTTTCCAGTGGGAGTTCTCGCTCTCGGTGCTGGCGGCGGTGCTGGCGGTGCTGGGCTACTCGGTGAACGAATCGGTGGTGATCTTCGACCGGATCCGTGAAACCTTCCGCCGCATGCGCAAGCTCAGCACGCCCGAGGTGATCGACCACGCCATCACCAGCACCATGAGCCGCACGATCATCACCCACGGCTGTACCGAAATGATGGTGCTGGCCATGCTGATCTTCGGCGGCCCGACGCTGCACTACTTTGCCCTGGCGTTGACCATCGGCATCCTGTTCGGCATCTACTCCTCGGTCTTCGTGGCCGCGGCCATCGCGATGTGGCTGGGCGTTAAACGCGATGATCTGATTAAAACGGGTAAAAAAGACCTCGATCCCAACGATCCGCACGCTGGCGCGGTGGTGTAGAGTCTTTGGCAGTATTGAATCAATCCAGCTTGGCCGGGAAGGCTGTCACCCGGTCGGCTGAACTACTGCCACATCCATGACTGTTGGTTCACACCGAGCGCTGGCGCTGACGGCCCGCGTCTGCTTTCTGGAGTCTCTGGCCAAAGGCGTTGGTGCCCTGGTGCAGGCGTCGCTGGAGGGCGCTCGGATGCTGTCCATGCAGTCGGCCGAGGCCACGTTGCGCCAGCGCCGCCAGGACGTGGTGCTGGACCTGCCCCGCGCCACGGCCACATGGCAGGCCGAAATCGACAAACGCATCCACGACGCCCTGCGCGATCTGCGCACCGGGCGCCCGGTCAGCTTGCGGCCGCTTGGCAACGGCGAGCCCAAGATCGACATCCCCCTGAGCCTGGTTGACGACAGCGAGATGGACCGCGACCTCACGGCCTCGCGCCTGTCGCAAGCCGTGTCGGACCTGACGGGCCAGGAGTACACCGACCTCAACGCGCGCCTGCAGGCCGTGGGTGGACAGGTGGACACCGCCAATGGCCAGGTGGATGTGCTGGCGCCCCAGTGGCTGGCCAAAGGTGTGGTCGAGGGTTGGCTGGCGGCTGGCATGACGATCGCGCACTGGGCGACCTTGCAGACGGTGTTGCAAAACGAGGTGTCGCACTGGGCCCAGGAGGCCTACCACCACGCCAACCGGGTGCTGCTGGACCACGGGGTGCGGCCTGAAATCGACCTGCGCCCCTTCATCAAACGCACACGTGACAGTGGCCAGGCTCGCGCAACCGCGCCTGGTGGCTTGGGCGCGCCCATCCAGAGCCCAGGTGTAGCCAACAGGCCCGGGGCGGCACGCGCCCCCGCGGCGCCGGCTGGCAACAGCGGTCTGCAGCCTCTGGGGCAGGCCTACGACGAGACCCACATGCTGACCGAGACCCCGGGCATGCGCGCCTCCGCGCAGCAGCAGGTGGTGCTCAGCAAGCTCAACCAGGTGGTGTCTCGCCAGGTGCCGGGGTTTGCGCCAACCGCGCCCGTGCAGGCGCCCGTGGCGCTCAGCCCCTCGCTGGGGCAGGCCATTGCGGCGGTGGACCAGGTGGTGCGCCACCATGTGGACAGCCAGCAGGGCTTGCCCACCGGCACTCCGGCGGCCTTGTTGCAGGAGTTGCAGCACAGCAAGCAGGCGCTGAAGCAGGCTGCCTCCACCCCGGTGGAGCGCGCCACGATCGAGATCGTGGCCTTGTTGTTCCAGTCCATCCTGCAGGAAGAGCGGCTGCCCGCCAGCATCCGCGTGTGGTTTGCCCGCCTGCAGATGCCCGTGTTGCGCGTGGCCGTTGGTGAACCCGACTTTTTCGCCACCACCAGCCACCCCGCGCGCGTGCTGATCGACCGCATGGGCGCCTGCGTGATGGGTTTTGTGTCTGGCGCGCAAGAGCACGACGACGCCTTGCACCGCGAAATCAAGCGCATCGTGCAGGTGGTGGAGGCCTATCCCGATACCGGCCGGCGCGTGTTCCAGACGGTGCTGACCGAGTTCGAGCGCTTTCTGGAGAGCTATTTCCGCGAGCACAACGAGGCCAGCCGCAAGGGGGTTTCGCTGGCGCAGCAGGTCGAGCAGCGTGAGACTTACGCCATCCAGTACACCATCGAGCTGCGCAAGATGCTCGACGGCGTGCCCGTGCACGAAGGCGTGCGCGAGTTCCTGTTCAAGGTCTGGGCCGACGTGCTGGCGCACAACGCCGTGCAGACCAGCCAGTCCAGCGATGAAACCCGCGCCCTCAAGAAGGCGGCGGCCGATTTGATCTGGTCGGCCAGTGCCAAGACCTCGCGTGAAGAGCGTGCCGACGTGCTGATGCGCCTGCCACCCTTGCTGAAAACCGTGCGTGAAGGCATGGCCCGCTCCGGCGTGGCCGTCGACAAGCAGGACGAACACATCCAGTCGCTCAACACGGCCCTGGCGGCGGCCTTCTCGGCCCGCTCGGCGGCCTTGTCGGCGGCGCACCTGAAGGCGGTCACCGACCGCCTGGAGTCCCTTTCCGACGTGTTGCCCGATATCGGTGACATCGAGCTGGATGAGCAGACATTGCGTGACTTGTCTGGACATGAGAGTGATAACCTGGAGATCGTGGCAGAAGGCGGCACGATGCCGACGCCCGCCATGCTGGGTTGGGCCCGTGATCTGCAGGTCGGTGCCTGGTTCAAGCTGGACTACCGCGGGCAGACCGAATCGGTCCAGCTGGCCTGGCAGGGGCTGCAAAAGCAGCTGATCCTGTTTGTGTCGCCCAATGGCCGCGGCGTGCTGTTCCAGTTGCACCGCCTGGCTGCCTTCCTGCAGGCCGGCTTGCTCGTGCCGGTCGAGGACGAGCCGCTGACCACCCGGGCCACGCGCGAGGCGCTGGCCAAGCTCGACGCCGACCCTGCGCGCCTGCTGAGCTGAGCGGGTTCGTTCCTCGGAACCAGCTTCCGAGAAATACGACACGAACCCGCCTTTATTCCTTCCACTTGGTGGAATCCCTTCTGTCAGCATTCCGATGTAAGAGTCTCGGAGTGCGGAATGCTTTTTCGACGCCAGTCACATGATGGTTCGCAATGGGTCACCACGATCCAGGAGGGATCGGCCGTGCACGCTGCGCAAGTGGTGTACACCCCCGAGGGGCGGCCGTGCGTGAACTGGCTGTGGCAGGGCGAGGCCGAAGGCGTCGGCGCCGGCCTGCGCGCCCTGCAGGCCGCCAAGCGGCTGCGGGGCTGCTCGCTGGTGGGCGTGCTCAGCCGCCAGCACTACCGCATGCTCGCCACCGACACGCCCGATGTGCCGCAAGCGGATTGGCGCGACGCCATGCGCTGGCACCTCAAGGAGCAGGTCGACTTCCCGGTTGAAGATGCCGTGCTGGACGTGCTGGGGGTGCCCCAAAGCACCTTGCGCAGCAACAGCGCCGTGATGAGCTTTCTGGTGCCCCGCGTGGACTACACGACGGTGGAGCTGGCCGCCGACGACCTGGGCCTGAGCTGGACCGCGCTGGATGTGCCTGAAACGGCCCTGCGCAACCTGTGTGGGCTGGCCGAAGACGGCGAGAAGGCCCACGCGCTGATGGTGTTTGGCGAGACGCACGGCATGTTGGTCATCACGCTCAAAGGCGAGTTGCTGATGGCGCGCCACATCGAGGTGACGCTGTCTGCCGTGACGGGCGATGACGAAACGCGTGGTGCGGCGCTCAGCCGGGCTGCGCTGGAAATCCTGCGCACGGTCGACACCTTCGAGCGCATGCACAGCCAGGTCCATCTCTCGGCCATGACGGTGGCCTTGCCGCCGGGCTGCGGCGAGGGCGCGCTGGAGATGCTCTCCGAGCTGATTTACGTGCCTTTGACCGCACTGGATCTGCGCCTGTGGTTCGACCTGGACCAGCTGGGCGAGCGGGCGGACATCGTGGCGCAAAGCCCCAACTTCAGCGAGCTGTGTGTGCTGGGTGCTGCGCTGAGGGCGCATCCCAATTTTGCCGAACGGATGCAGCTGCAACTGCTGGACCCCAACAGCGTGCTGGGCCAGGCCCCGCCGTGGGGTGCCTTGTTGGGCGTGCGCGTGGCCGCAGGCGTGTTGGGCCTGGGGCTGGTGACGGGGCTGGGGCTGCGGGCAGCTGCGAGCACCCTCAACATGCGTGCTGCGGGCATCGAGCAGGAAATCAATGTCTTGCGCATGGCCGCTGCGGCGAACCCCGCTTCGCCGACGGTGAAAGAGCTGGAGAGCCTGCGTCAGAAGGAAGCCCAGCAGCGCCAGGTGCAGGATGCCCTGCAAGGCAGCATGATCTGGGCCTCGCAAGGCTACTCGGACTACCTGATGGCCTTGGGCCGTCAGACCTATCCGGGCGTGTGGATCACAGGCTTGAGCGTGTTTGGCGATGGCAGCGACATCGTGTTGACGGGGCGAACCGTCAACGTGTCCGCCCTGCCCAACTACCTGCAGAAGCTGGGGGTTGAAGAGCGTTTCAAGGGGCGTCGTTTTGCCCAGCTTGAAATGAACGCCATGGAGGCTGGCGGCGGCATGACGGATGGCGTCGTGCAGTTCACCCTCAAGGGCATCCGCAAGGACCAGGGCGATACGACCACACGCGAAGCCGCGCTGCGGGCCGTGCGTCGGGTTGCCGAGGAAGCGAACAAAGAGGCGCACGGGAAATGACAGCACTGTTTCGCTCCATGGTGCCCTTGATCCAGACGCGCTGGCGGCAGGGCCGTCGCTTGTTTGATGCGCGCCTGCTCAACGAGCGCCGCCTGATCATCGTGGCGGTGGTGGCCATGATCTGGTTCTTGCTCGATTCGGTCTTGATGACCCCTTCGTTCCGCCAGTTCAACGAGGCCAGCAAACGCAGCAAGGCGGCCAATATGGACCGCGATGCACTGGTGCTCGAGACCCAGCGCCGCAAGCAGGACATGGCCCTCAAGGAGGCCGAGGCCAAGCAGGAGATCACGCGCATCAAGGAGCGCATCGAGCGCAGCAAGCAGGCCCTGGCCCAACAGCAGGCCATGTTGATTTCGGCGCGCGAGATGCGCAGCCTGCTGGAAGGCTTGCTGGTTCAGAACGGGCGCCTGCAGTTGGTGAACATGCGAACCTTGCCGCCCGAAGACGTGAAGTTTGCGCCCGTGCCAGGCGTGGCCCTGTCCCAATCGATGTTGTACCGACAGAGCATGGAAGTGGCGGTGTCGGGCAGTTTCATTGAAGTCCTGACCTGGCTGCGCAGTGTGGAGGCTTTGCCCCGCAAGCTGTTGTGGGACAACCTGACCCTCAAGACCAACGACATCGGGACGGTGATCTTGACGCTGCAGGTTCACACCTTTAGCCCTGATCGGGATGCCCTGGAGATCTCGCCATGAGACACCCTGCGCGCGGCTGCGTGAATGTGTTGCTGGGGCTGATGGCCCTGCTGCCCTTGGCGGCGGTCTCCGGTGAGCCGGATCTGCGTGGCGTGGGGGACCCGACCAAGCCGCCACCCGGCGTGTTGGCCCGTCAGTTTGGCGGCGGCGGTGCGTCTGCCGATGATGCCGCTGCGGCAGCGGCGGCAGTAGCGGCCGCCTCCGCGGCAAGTGCAGCGGCCGCCGAGGCGGCTGCCGAGGCCAAGGCACTGGCCCTTACCGGGATCCGCATCAATCTGGGCAATGGTGAGGGCGTCGCTGTGGTGGGCGATGAGGTCGTCAAGGTGGGTGACAAGGTGCGCGGCATGACCGTCGTGTCCATCACGCATGACACCGTGGAACTCAAGGGCCCGGCAGGTGCCCGGCGGCTGAAGCTGCCAGACGTGATCGATCAAAGCAGGGCGCCGGCCCGTGCCGCCAAGCGCGGACGAAAGGACAAGAAATGAAGTCATTGCACACAATCCAGCGCGCCTTGGTTTTGGGCTTGAGCATGGCCGGTTGGGGGAGCACCTATGCCGCCAATATGGATGACCAGGCTGGAGGTGCTGACTCGTTTGCGCTGGCGGGCCGCATGAGCACCAGCCTGAGCCTGCGCCAGATGCAATCGGAGTTGCAGGCGCGGCCGCCCGCTGGAGGCGTACCCAGCACACGCCCTGGCGAGACCCGTTTCGACATCGCGGTGCGCAATGCGCCGGCCGCCCAGGTCTTCGCGCAGATTGGCTCAGGCAGCAACTACAACATGCTGGTGCCGCCCGATCTGTCTGGCGCGATCAGCCTGACCTTGAGGAACACGACCATGCACGAAGCGCTGGACACCCTGCGCGAGATGTATGGCTACGACTACCGCATCACGGGCAACCGCGTGTTCATCTCCTCGAACACGGTTCAGACGCGCCTTTACCGCATCAACTACCTGCCTGGGCGCCGCGTGGGCTCGTCCGAGCTGAGCATCTCTTCGGCGGCGCAGGCCAATGCCTCAGGAGCCAATGCGGGCAGCGGCTCGACAACAGGCACAAGCACGACCCCTGGTGCATCGGGCTCTGGCGGTAACAGCCTGACCTCATCGGTGCGCACGACCTCGGATGCCGATTTCTGGAAGGATGTGAGCGATTCGCTGACCTCGATGATCGGCAGCAAGGATGGCCGCAGCGTGACGATGAACCCCGGTGCCGGCGTGATCCTGGTGCGGGCGACGCCGGCAGAATTGCGCCAGGTCACGGAGTACCTGCGTGCTGTGCAGGTCACCATCGAGCGCCAGGTCATGCTGGAAGCCAAGATCGTCGAGGTGCAGTTGTCCAAGGGCTCGGAGACGGGCATCAACTGGGGCGCCTTCCGCTCGCAAGGCATTGACGGCCATGCCGGCCTGATCAACATGGCGCCCGGCACCACCTTGACCAGTACCTTGCTGAGCAACAGCAATGTGTCGGTCACACCGGGCACCGGCGTGAGCTCCTCGGCCGCGGGCAAGGGCTTCTATGGCCTGGCCATCCAGACGCCCAACTTTGCCGCCTTGCTGTCCTTCCTGGAAACGCAGGGCAATGTGCAGGTGCTCTCCAGCCCTCGCATTGCCGCGCTCAACAACCAGAAGGCCGTGCTGAAGGTGGGCAGCGACGACACCTTTGTGACCTCGGTGACCAACAACGTCACGACCTCGGGCAACGGCAACACCGTGAACTCGCCGACGGTGGGCACCAAGACCTATTTCAGCGGCATCTCGCTGGACGTCACCCCTCAGATCGACGACACCGGCACGGTGATGTTGCATGTGCACCCGGCCATCAGCGTGGCCACCACCAAGAACCTGTCGCTGACACTGGGCGATGCGGGCACATACCAGGTGCCCGGTGTGGCGATTTCAATCAACGAGACCGACAGCATGGTGCGCGTGCGCGATGGCCAGATCGTGGCCATCGGTGGCCTGATGCAGCAGTCGGGCAGCAACAGCACAGCGGGCTTGCCGGTCTTGAGCGACGCCCCTGTGGTGGGCAACCTGTTTCGCTACAAGTCCAGCAGCAACGTCAAGCGCGAGCTGGTCATCCTGATCAAGCCCACCGTGATCACGGATGACAACCCCGGCGCAAGCCCGGTCGTGCCCGCGACGCCGCTGCTTGATCAGGAAACCGCGTCCAACTAAAGGGGCAGCACCATGTCACGCCCACAGAAATTCAGGCTGGGGGACTTGCTTGTCCAGGACAAGCTGGTCACCGAAGAGCAGTTGAACCAGGCCCTGGGGGAGCAGCGCGGCAGTGGCCGCAAGCTCGGCCAGGTGCTGGTTGACCACGGCTGGATCACCGAAGCCCAGATCGCCAAGGCCGTGGCGCGCCAGTTGCGCGCGCCCTATATCGACCTGGCGCATTTCCCTTTGCGGCCCGAGCTGGCGCAGTTGCTGCCCGAGGCCCATGCCCGACGCATGCACGCCATCGTGCTGGACGACCCCCCCAGCGGCCTGATGGTGGGCATGGCCGACCCGACCGACATCTACGCGTTCGACGAGATCGGCCGCCTGCTCAAGCGCAGCATCGACCTGGCCGTCATCACCGAGACGCACCTCAACGCCGCGCTGGACCGTGTCTACCACAGCACCGAAGAGATCGAAGGCCTGGCGCGTGAGCTGACCACCGAGCTGGCCGGCACGGAGTCTGACCTGGGCGACCTGCTGGGCGTGGACTCGACCAGCAATGAAGACGCGCCCGTGGTGCGCCTGCTGTACTCGGTGTTCGAGCAGGCGCTGCGCCTGCGCGCGTCCGACATCCACATCGAGCCGCAGGAAAAGCAGCTGCGCATCCGTTTTCGCATCGACGGTGTGCTGCATGTGCAGACCGAAGCCGATGCCAAGATCTCCAGCGCGGTGGCGCTTCGCCTGAAGCTGATGTCGGGCCTGGACATCTCGGAGAAACGCCTGCCGCAGGACGGCCGCTTTGCCGTGCGCCTCAAGGACGGCACGGTGGACATCCGTATCTCGACGATGCCGGCGCAGTACGGCGAATCCGTGGTGATGCGTTTGCTCAGTCAGAGCTCGGGCATGCTGGATCTGGACAAGATGAAGATGCCGCAGCCGATGCTGGCTGCGCTGCGTCGCGCCATCGACAAGCCCAGCGGCATGATCCTGGTCACCGGCCCGACCGGTAGCGGCAAGACCACGACCCTGTATGGCGCGCTCAATGCCTTGAACAGCACCGAGCGCAAGATCATCACCGTGGAAGACCCGGTGGAATACCGCCTGCCCGGCCTGAACCAGGTGCAGGTGATGGAGAAGATCGACCTGGGCTTTGACCGCGTGCTGCGCGCCGCCTTGCGTCAGGACCCGGACGTCATCCTGGTGGGCGAAATCCGCGACAAGGCCACGGCCGAGATCGGCCTGCGTGCGGCCATGACCGGCCACCTGGTCTTGTCCACCTTGCACACCAATGACGCGGCCTCGACGCCCGCCCGCCTGATCGACATGGGCGTGCCACGCTGGATGGTGGCGCTCTCGCTGCAGCTGGTGGTGGCGCAGCGCCTGGTGCGCACCTTGTGCCAGGCCTGTGCCGTGTCGCATGAGCCGACGCCTCAGGAGCACACCTGGCTGCGCAGCCTGCTGGGCGCGGAGGCCGACAACGCCACCTACAAGTTTGGCAAGGGTTGCCCCGACTGCAACCACTCGGGCTTCAAAGGCCGCTCCGGTGTGTACGAGTTCCTGGAAATGAACCTGGGCCTGATCGATGCGCTCAACCACCCTGAGCCAGGCGTGTTCGCCAAGGCCGCGCGCACGCACATGGCCGGGCACACCTTGCGCCGCGACGCGGCCAGGCTGGTGGTGCAGGGTCGCACCACGGTCGATGAAGCCATGCGTGTCAGTGCCGAGGTCGACGAATGAGTCGGTTCAACTATGTGGCCAAGGGGCCGCACGGCACGATACAGGGCACGCAGGACGCGGCATCAGCCTCGTCGCTGGCCAGTGACCTTCAGGCCAAAGGCCTGGTGCCGCTCAAGATCACGCCAGACGGCCCTGTTACCGCAAGCAATGCGGGCAGCGCCGCCAGCGGGGCCATGGCCACGCCGGAGTTCATGAAGCCCAAGATCTTGCCCATGGACGTGATGATGTTTGCCAAGCAGCTCTACACGCTGTTCAAGGCAGGCGTGCCGATCCTGCGGGCCTTGGCGGGCCTGCAGGAAACCACGCAGAACCCCACGCTCAAGGATGTGCTGCTGGACCTGCGCCGCAACCTGGAAGGCGGGGTCGAGCTGTCGGCCTGCATGGCCCAGCACCCCAAGGTGTTCGATGGTTTTTTCGTGGCCATGGTCAAGGTGGGCGAGGCGTCTGGCCGCCTGGAAGAGATTTTCCTGCGGCTGTCCGAGCACATTGGTTTCGAGCTCTTCATGCGCCAGCAGGTGAAGTCGGCCACGCGCTACCCCAGCTTCGTGGTCATGGCCATGGTGGGCGCCCTGGGTGTGATCAACATCATGGTGATCCCGGCCTTTGCCAACGTGTTCAAGTCGCTGGGGTCTGAATTGCCCCTGCCCACCAAGATCCTGGTGGCGACCTCCAATTTCACGATCCAGCACGGCTGGACCATCCTGGGGCTTTTCGTGGCGAGCTTCTTTGGCTGGCGCTACTGGAGCAAGACGCCGGAAGGCAAGCTGGTCTGGGATCGGCTGGTGCTGCGCATGCCCGTGGTGGGCAACATCGTCACCAAGGCTGCGCTGGCGCGTTTCACCCGGGCCTTTGCCCTGTCCTTGAAAAGCGGGGTGCCCCTGGAGCGGGCGCTGATTGGTGTGGCGCAAACGGCAGACAACGCCTATTTGACGCAGCAGATCGATCAGATGCGCGACCACATCATGCGCGGCGAGACCCTGGCCCGTGCGGCTGCCAGCACCGGCATCTTCACGCCCATGGTGCTGCAGATGATCGCCATTGGTGAAGAAACCGGCATGGTCGACGAGTTGCTTGAAGAGGTCGGCGAGCTCTACACCGAAGAGGTGCAGTACTCGCTCAAGACCCTGTCGCAGCAGATCGAGCCCATCCTGATCGTGTTCATGGGCGGCCTGGTCCTGATTCTGGCGCTGGGCGTGTTCCTGCCGATGTGGAACCTGGGCAGCGCGGCCATGAAGCACTGATCAAGGAGCCAGAGCATGCTCAATTCGCGTGAAATGGTGCACAAATGATCGATACATTGTTTTGTCATCAGCCCACAGGCGCCAGACAAACCATCAGACTGACTGCCATGAAGCGACGTCAACTTGGCTTCACGATGATCGAGTTGATCGTGGTCATTGTCATCCTCGGCATCCTGGCCGCGGTGGCCTTGCCCAAGTTCCTGGACTTGTCGGGCGACGCCAAGTCCGCGGCGCTCAAGGGCATCACGGCCACGGTGACGGGGGCCATGACGGTGAACTATGGCGGCTGCTCTGCGACATCCAACTCGACCAGCGGCGCCAATGCCGACAAGTGCAAGACGGTGCGCTATTGCGATGACATCGTGGCCGTGCTGGTGCAACCGATCGACGCCACCGAATACACCATCTCGCACACGGATCTGACCACCACCAATGGCAGCACGGGCAATTGCACGGTGACCCAGATCAGCTCCGGCAACACCTTGCAGTTCTCGGGTATTTCTGCGGGCAATCCGTGATTTAAAAGAATTTTTCAGCAAGGCTAAAGCCAGGCTGGATCGTGACGAAAAGATGTTCAACCGTGCATTTGTGATAACGCTGGCTTGCACGACCGGCGCCATGAAATGGTCTTTGCCAATCTACGAGGTAATTGATATGAAACGCAATCAATCCGGCTTCACCATGATCGAATTGAT
The DNA here is from genome assembly GCF_016195855.1 of Aquabacterium sp. Taxonomy (GTDB): domain Bacteria; phylum Pseudomonadota; class Gammaproteobacteria; order Burkholderiales; family Burkholderiaceae_C; genus Aquabacterium. The sequence continues at coordinate 192,391 of NZ_JACPYU010000012.1, read as the reverse complement.
CGTGGTCATCGTCATCCTGGGTATCCTGGCCGCGACCGCGCTGCCCAAGTTCATCGACTTGAGCGGCGACGCCAAGACCGCCGCCGTCAAGGGCATGGCGGGCTCGGCCAACAGCGCCATGTCCATCAATTACGCAGGTTGCGCCGCCAACAGCCAGGTCGCCGCTGCCGGCAAGTGCGTGGCCATCACCAATTGCACCGACGTGAGCAACCTGATGCAGACCCCGTTGACGGGCTACACCGTGACCGCCGCGGCCATTGCCTCGCCCCCCGGCACCGCTGTGACCTGCACGCTGGCTGACTCCAGCGACGCCACGAAGACGGCGACCTTCACGGGCATCCGCACGATCAACTGATCGAGGCTGCTCGGCCCGGTCAGGCCACCAAACCAGGATGCGTTCCGGTTTGGTGGCTTTTTCACATGAAGATGTAACGGCCTCAAGTATCACGGGTGTGCGCCGAAATAGAGGCAAGGGAAGCATATTCACCTGTGTGGACCGGGCGTCCGTGGGGGCGCAGGCCGCATCTCACCGTTGGAGGTCATGCTCATGAAGCGCACGCAGACTGGTTTCACCATGATCGAATTGATCGTGGTCATCGTCATCCTGGGTATCCTGGCTGCCACAGCCCTGCCCAAGTTCATCGACTTGAGCGGCGATGCCAAGACCGCCGCCGTCAAAGGCATGGCGGGTTCGGCCAACAGCGCCATGTCCATCAATTACTCCGGTTGCGCGGCCAACGGCCAAGTGGCCGCGGCAGGCAAATGCGTGGCCATCACCAATTGCACCGACGTGAGCAACCTGATGCAGACCCCCTTGACGGGCTACACGGTGACGTCCGCGGCCATTGCCTCGCCCCCTGGTACGGCCGTGACCTGCACGCTCGTTGATGACACCGACGCCACCAAGACGGCGACCTTCACGGGCTTACGCACCATCAACTGATCGGGCTAGCCCGGCGTCTGCAAGCCACCAAACCAGTGTGCGTTCTGGTTCTGGTGGCTTCGGTCCTTCTGGCGCAGGTCTGGGTGGTGATCCCCTGCTTATTTGGCGCTTGCGTTTTTGCCACTTTTTCCACAATCAGCAACAGTTCCGGTTTGACATCCTTTCAAAGGCGGACTTGGGTCATTGATTACTTGATGGAGCGGCTCCGTGAAAGGTTTGCAGTCAAGGGTTGAAGGCGGGTTCACCTTGGTGGAGCTCGTGACGGTCATGAGCCTGATTGGCATCATGGCCTTCTTTGCCTTGCCCAAACTGACCCAGGTCATGGCGCTGCAGTCGTCAGGCTACAAGGACCAGGTCATGGCCACCATCGACTACGCGCGCAAGATCGCCGTGGCCCAGCGCCGGCATGTCTGCGTGAGCATCGCGGCCAGCACCGTCACCGTGACCTCGGACCGAGGCCTGCCCGTCAGCCATGTCAATGGCACCTGTGCCAGCACCTTGTTGTTGCCATCCGGCTCGAACGTCATCACGGCGCCCAAAAACGTCACGCTGAGCCCGGTGGTGTTGCTCGACTTCGATGCCGAGGGCCGCCCCGTGATGGGGGCGCCAGCCACGATCACCATGACGGACGCCAGCGTCAGCCAGTCCTCGACGTTCACGGTGGAGGCGGAGAGTGGTTATGTCCATTGAACCGAGCATGGACCCGACACCAGGGCGCGCGCCACCTGTGCGCAAGCCTCAACGCGGCGTGTCGCTCATCGAGTTGATCATCTTCACCCTGGTGGTGGGCACGGCCCTGGCCGGCGTGGTGTCCATGCTGGACATCGGTGTCTTGCACAGCGCCGACCCGATGATCCGAAAGCAGATGCAGACCATCGCTGAGGGGCTGCTGGACGAGATCGACCAGATGCCCTTCAGTGCCTGTGACCCGGTGAGCAACACCAACCCCACGGCCACGACCACGGCGCAGTGCACGCCTGCCGGGGCCTACCAGCAATTCGGCTACCCGACCGCCGGTGTGTCGCCCCGCAGCAATTTCAACAACCTGGGCAACTACTGCAGCAACGCAGGGCCGAGTGCAGGCAGCTGCAGCTTGTTGACGCTGGGTTCTGCCAGCACGGCCATGCCCGACCTGACGGGCAGCACGACGGGTGCACCGGTCGGCTACTGGGCCACCGTGGCCTTGACGCCTGAAAGCCTGTGGGGCGTCACATCGAACGCCACGGCGGCGACGATGAACGTCTTGCGGGTGACCGTCACGGTCTACTACGGCAGCGAGAGTTTGCGCCTGGATACCTACCGCACCCGTTGGTCCCCCGCACCGATGATTTCGCCATGATCAACGCTCGCCCCTCCACCCGACCAGGCTCGCGTCAAGCGGGCTTCACGCTGATCGAGATGATCATGGCCATGGTGCTGACCGGCATCCTGGCGGGCATCGTGGCACAGATCATCATGGGGCCCGTGAAAGGCTATTTCGACTCGGCCCGGCGCGCCGAGCTCACCGATACGGCCGATCTCGCCTTGCGTCGCCTGACCCGGGAGTTGCGCCACGGCGTGCCCAACAGCCTTCGGATTTCCGATTCGGCCGGCAACGTCGGTTCGTGTGTGTCCGGGACCTGCTACATCGAATACATCGCCACCAGCGGGGGCGGGGCGTTCACCACAGGCACCGGCTTTTTCGCCGGCTTGACGACGTGTCTGGTCACCCCGGCCAACTGCCAGCTCACCATCACCAGCCCGATGCCCAGCAACCCGGCCATGGCGGTGGGCGATTACATCGTCTTGAACAACACCAACAACAACGACATCACCAGCCAGTACAACGCTTATGCCTGTGCCTCGCTGACGAACTGCAACATCAGCCGGGTGACCAGCCTGGCGGGCAGCCTGGCCACCCTGACCGCGGGCGCCACAGGGCTCAATGTGTTCGGCTTTCCTGGGCCTTCCACGTCGCGCTTTCAAGTCGTGCCGGGCAGCACCAAGGCCGTGATCTACGCGTGCACGATCTCACCGAGCAAGGGCACGATGAAGCGCTACTGGAACTATGGCCTGTATGGCACGCCCTCTGCCGCGGCGGCGGCGGCAACGGGGGGCGGCTCGTCAGCCATCATGGCGACCAATGCCGGCTGCAGTGTCAGCTACCCGGCATCGGCGCAGACCTTCGGTGTGCTGATCGTGTCGCTGACGCTGACTGACAGCTCCGGGGTGGACAGCGTCACGCTGATGCGCGAGATTCACGTGGACAACACACCATGAAGCCAAGGCAGCAAAGCGGTTTTGCGCTCATCACCGCCATCATCATCCTGGTCGTGCTGGCTGGGCTGGGGGCTTTTGCGGCGAGCTTCGTGCCCATGCAGCAGCTGGGGTCGGCGGCAGACATTCAAGGGGCCCGTGTGCTCCTTGCTGCCCGCAGCGGCCTGGAGTGGGGTGCCTACCAGGTCACGCAGGGCGGGCCATCGTGTGCGGCGTCCACCTCCAACACCTTGCCTGCCACCGCGGCCTCTTTGACGGGCATCACCGTCACGGTGACCTGTGACAGTTCCAAGGCGCCCCTGTACAAAATCACGGCAACCGCTTGTAATCAGCCTTCAGGCGGGGCTTGCCCCAATACCACGACACTCAATGTCAGCTACGTTGAGCGTCAGGTCGAGATGATTGTGCAGTACCCATGAGCGGTCTGGTCAGGCCTTCTCATGACAAGGTATTGCCTCATGCGAACCCGGAGATGACATCATGAAATCGATGCTCGCAAGCGCCGCAGCCCATTTTGCTCAACGTCGCATGGTGCGCGTGCTCATCGCCATGCTGATGGTGCCGTTTGTATTCGCAGGGTGCGCGTCCTTGGGGGTGAAGAGTGCTTACCTGGATGCGACTGAATCCGGCACGACCTTTCCGACGAGCGTGCCAGCCGCAACCCAGATTTATACAAAGGTCGCCGGCATTGCCTTCAGCCTGGATGTGCTGGCGGGCGTGTACATGACCGACAACACCACCATCCAGAGCAGCGTGAACGCGGGGTTTCCTTACGGCACGGTCTACGCATCGGGCCAGTCTTACGTTGATTTCGTCGATTGGACCAAGTCAGGTGGCAACTGCGGCTCCATCGGCGACGCCAACCAGGTCAGTGGCGTGACCAATGGCACGAGTGGGGTTGGCGCCTATGGCGGTGGCACCAGCATGTCCTACAACTGGACCGGGTCAGAGCACGGCCGCAAGACCTACACCTTCACGGCGTCACAGGCGGTTGCCAAAGCCAAGGTGCGCATTTATGGCTACAACTCGAGTCAGGGTGTGTCTGCAACGAGCTGTTCGATCGACTCGTTCACCATTCGGCCCGCGTCGTTTGCCATCTCGTCCACCCCTGCGAGCGGGGCCACCCAGGCCGCTGGCAGCAACTACACGATGACGGCGACGGCCGTCAACAACGGGGGCACGACCACAACGGCCTATACCGGGACACCAGCCCTCACGACAACCGGCATGACCGATTGGAAATCAGTGGTCATTGCAGGGGGCTCGTTCAGCGGCAGCTTCGGTGCGGCTGTGTCCGGGGTGGCCAGCGGCAACAGCTTCAACTACACCGACTTCGGCCCGCTGACCATTCCGGCCGGCGCCGTCACGGACACCACCTACGTGGCCAATTCGGGGTCGGGTGATGTCGCTGGCAGTGACTGCGTCCCCGCATCGTCTTCGAACGTGTTGTCCAGTGGCAAGTATGGCTGCAACATTGCCAACACGGCCAGCGCCACCACCCCCAGCTTCATCGCGCACCACTACACGGCCGTGCACACGATCACGCCGGCGTGCAACAGCAAGTTCACCTACTTTGGTCAGCCGCTGACTTATGGCGTGACCATCGATGCCATCAATGCCCTGGGCAACCGCATGACCCGCTTGACCGCGAGTGCGCCCAACAAGCCGACCTTCACCTTCTCGCAGTTGAACAGCGGTGCCGCCACGATCAACCCGCTCACGATCACGGCGCCTACCTGGGCCAGCGACCTGACACACGGCACGGCCAGTGGCGGTGAATACGCGCTGAGCGCCGCCTCGGTCACGTCAACACGGCCAGCCGGGCTGTCTTCGGTGTCGGCCGCGCCGCCCAGCTACGAGTCCTTCGTGGTGCGGGTGACATCGAGTGACGCCAACATCACGACATGCAATGGCGTGGCGGCCGCGGGGACCACCTCGTGCGACTCGGCCGCCACCAAGCTGCGCTACGGCGTCTTGAAACTGTCCGACGGGCAGGCCACGTCGGTGTCGCCCGCGTCCATGCAACTCACGGCCCAGTACTGGAACGGCTCGGCCTTCGTCACCAATACCGATGACGTGTGCACGGCCATCAATTTCAATACGGGCACGATCGCGTCCAGCGCCTTGCCCAGGCCCACCGCGAAGAACGCCAGCACCACCTTGTCCAATGGCGTTGGCTCGGTGATGCTCAGTGCGAGTGTGGCGTCCAACGTCGCGATCAAGCTGGGGGCCAGCGACAACAATTGCGTGACCGCCACCAGCACCGCTGGCGCACCCCTGAATGCGGTGAGCGGTTATCTCGGGACCACATCCTGTTCGAGCAGCTACGACAAGGACCCCAGCGCGCGCATGACATTTGGCACCCTGCGCAGCCCCTACGTCTACCGCGCCGAGAAGTTCTGAGCCGGCGGTGAGGGCGGCAGGATCGCCCAGGCCACCGCCACGGTATAGGGCTTGCCCATCCAGTGTGTGTTCACCAGCAAGGTGGGCTGGATTTGAAGGCGGGGGTAGCGCGCCAGCAAAGGGGCCACCTGCTCGCGGCTGTCCATGGGCAGTGTGGTCACGTCAACCTCACCGCGGCTGAGCGGCCACACGAACACCGCGCCTTGCTGGGTGACCTGCTCGGGGCGCAACCACAGTGATTCGCTGAAATCGGCGTCGTAGAACACCGAGGGACGGTCAGCGCTGTAGTGCGCCACCGTGCCGGCCACGAACTCTTCCCCCGCCACGATGGACAGAGGCCGCCCGGTCTGGGTGTGCCATTTGGCCGTCAGGATGGCGGCGATCTCCTGGCCCGGGTAGCTGGTGCGGTCCAGCTTGTGCTTCTTTTGCGGGCCCAGCAAGGCGGTGCTGGCGAAGATGACCACCGTGATCAGCATCCAGGTTGACCAAGCCCAGGTGAAGCGCGATGTGTTCAGCGCGGCCGGTTGGCGCCAGGCCAGCCACAGTGGCACCGCACACAGGAAGAAGGGCGAGGCCCACATGTGCAGCATCTGGGCCTGTGCCAAGGTGGCCGCCAGCATGATCAGCAGCAAGGGGGCCAGGGCCAACGTGAACAAGAGCCCGCGCTCGTGCGCAGGGCGCTGTGTGGGCCGGCTGGCACCCAGGGTGCGCAACAGGCCCCAGGCTGGCAGCAAGGTCAGGGCCTGGGCGAGCACGAAGTGGATGAACTCCTGACGCCAGCTGCCTTGTTGCGCCAGTTCATCGCTGTGGCCGCGGCCAAGGGCGTAGTGCAGCGTGGCCCAGTCGTGATCGATGGCCCACTTCAGATGCGGCGCGATCACCAGCAGGAACACCGCGGCGGCGGCCCAGGGGCCGGCGGTTCGCCAGGCCTGGCGTGCCACCGGGTTGATCCAGGTGTAGAGCACCAGGCAGGCCGGCAGCAGCAGGAACACATACTTGCCCAATGTGCCCAGCCCGCAGCACAAGCCCAGCGCCATCCACCAGCCCAGCTTGCCACTGCGCAGCGCGCGCCAGCCGCACAGCGAGGCGCCCGCCCACAGCGGGAACAGCACCACATTGGCGTTGAACTCGGTGCTGGACATGTTGAAGTAGTGGATGCCCTCCGTGGCCATCAGGCCCAGCGTGGCCAGGCGCGTGCCCAGCAGCTCGCGCCCGAGTGCCCAACTGGCCGCCATGCCGCCTGTCACCATGAGTTGCGCCAGCAGGAACAAGCTCCAGTTCGAGGGCCCCAGGCGCGCCATCTCGGCCAGCCAGCCCGACAGCGGCGGGTGCTTGTAATAGCCCCATTGCCACTCGCGGCCCCAGGCCAGGGCCTCGACCACGTCCAGCGGCAGGTTGCGCGAAACCAGCAGCGGCAGGGCTGTCCAGATCAGGAGGTGCAGCACCAGCAGGGCGGCGGCCGTGCGGCTGTCGTCCAGAAGCGAGGTGAGGGGCTTGGCGTTGGAAGCGAGGATGGCGGTCATGTCGGCGTCGGCATCAGGCATGGCAGGGCCACGCGGGTGCGGTGCGGCATTGTAGAGATGCCACGCCGCGCCGACGGCACTCAGGATGCTCGGAAGATCAGACGATCAGCGTCGGGTCTGCAGGCGCCAGATCGGGGTCGGCGGGCTTGGCCTCGGTCGCCACAGGCTGGGGCTCGGGTGTGGGTGCAGGCTTGAGCGCCTGTTCGCGGCTGTGCTCCATCAGCAGGGCCTCGAACGCGGCCTCGTTCATCGGGCGGCCCAGGTGGTAGCCCTGGGCCTCGTCGCAGCCATGTGTGACCAGGAAGGCCGCTTGCTCGGGGGTTTCGACACCTTCGGCCACGATGCCCACTTCCAGCCTGTGCCCCATGGCAATCAGGGCGGCCACCAGGCGGCTGTCGCCGGGCGACGAGGGGATGGACGACAGGAAGCTGCGGTCGATCTTGAGGCGGTCCACGGGCAGCTCGCGCAGGTAGGCGAAGCTGGAGTACCCGACGCCAAAATCGTCGATGGCGATGCTCACGCCCACTGCACGCAACTGCGTCAGGATGTCGGCGGCGCGCAGTGATTCGCGCACCACCACGCTTTCGGTGATCTCTAGCTCCAGCGCCGTGGGTGGCAGGCCTGTTTCTTTCAGCACCTGCGCCACCAGGCCAGGGATGTCGGCCTGATCCAGCTGCACGGCCGACAGGTTCACGGCCACGCGCAGTGGCCAGCCCGAGCGCTCACGCCATTGCTGCGCCATGATGCAGGCGCGGCGCAGCACCCACTCGCCCATGGCCACGATGAGGCCCGTTTCTTCGGCCATCGGGATGAAGTCGGATGGCGGCACCAGCTTGCCGCCGTGCTCCCAGCGCAGCAGGGCCTCGGCGCCGCTGATGCGGCCGGTGGCGCAGTCGAACTGAGGCTGGAAGTGCAGGCGCAACTCGTCGCGCTCCAGCGCCTTGTACAGGTCGTTCTCCAGCACCAGCGTTTCGGCCGACGGGGCCTGCATCTTGTCGCTGTAGACCTGCACGCGGTTGCGGCCATTGTTCTTGGCCTGGTACATGGCCAGGTCCGCGTGGCGCATAAGCGTGACGGTGTCGGCACCGTGCTCCGGGTAGATGGCCAGGCCGATGCTGGGCGTGACACGCAGTTCGTGGGCGCCGATGCGCAGCGGGTCGGTAAACAGGTCCAGCACCTTCTGGGCCACGCGCTCGCCGTCTTCCACGGCCGCGATCTGCGGCAGCAGGATCACGAACTCGTCACCACCCAGGCGGGCCACGATGTCCGAGGTGCGCATGCCGGTGCGCAGGCGGCGGGCGATCTCGATGAGCACGCTGTCGCCCACGTTGTGCCCCAGGCCGTCATTGATCTTCTTGAAGCGGTCCACATCCAGGAACATCATGGCCATGTGGCGGCCGTAACGCTCGGCCTGGTTCATGCAGGCCTTGAGCTGCTCTTGCAGCATGTTGCGGTTGGGCAGCGAGGTCAGCGCGTCATGCTGGGCCATGTGCTGCAACTGGTTCTCGGCATCGTGACGCGAGGTGACGTCGTAGGCCATGGCCAGGTAGCCGCTGAGCAGGCCGTACTCGTTGCTCAGTTCCGTGACGGTGATCTCGGCCACCAGGAAGCTGCCATCGTCGCGGCGCATGGTCCACTCGCTGGGCAGGCCGGGCGATTCGTGGGCCAGGTGGGTGAGCACATCCAGCTCCCGCACGGGTTCATTCAGGCGCAAGGCCAGCAAGCGGGCGCGGTCGGCCACCTGGTCGGCATCGAAGAAGCGGCGGGCCGTGCAGCGCCCGACCAGATCCTGCGCCTTGACGCCCAGCATCTTCTCTCCGGCGGGGTTGACCGTCTGGATCACGCCCTGCGTGTTGAGCACGAAGATCGCGTAGGGTGCGTTGTGCACGATCACGCGGCGCATCTCGTCGACTTCATTGAGCTGGCGCTGGGCTTCGCGGATGGCTTTCTCGGCGGACTCCTGTGCCGAGAGATCGCGCAGCACAACGATGAACTGGGTCTGGCCGTTGAGCGCCATGCTGCTGACGGCCATGTCCACCGGAAACCGTGTGCCCGAGGCTCTCACGCCTTCGACGCGGCGCCCCACACCATCGATGCCGACGGCTTGGGCCTGCAGGAAGGCGTCCACGCCTTGCTGTGGGTGCGCACTGGCGGCGGGCAGCAGCATGCCCATGTGCTGGCCGACCATGTCGGCCTCGCTCTGGCCGAAGATCAGGCAGATCGCGCGGTTCACGCTGAGGATCTTGCCCGAGGGGTTCAGCGTCAGGATGCCGTCCACGGTGTTGTCCAGCAAGGCCCGCAAACGGCGCTCGCTGTCCAGCGCCTTCTGGCTGAGCTCCAGCGCCATGGCGGCGGCCAGTGCATGCCGGTTGGCCGCATTGCGGATGGCCCACCACAGGCCGACCGACGCAAAGATGCCGCCCAGCAGCAGGGCCAGTGGGTAGGCCTGGGTCATGGCGCGGACGGGTTCGCGCACGAAGCTCATCTGCCATTGGCGCCCGCCCCATTCAATCTGGGTGCTGCGCTGGTCTGCCGGGTCGATCTCGCTCGTGCGGCGGTAACCCTGGTTCATGTGCTGCGCGCTGTCGAACAGCTGTTGCGCATCGGCTTGCGCCGTATCCGGCCTGGGCCCGATGTCGCTGACCACCCAATGCAGCTTGTGCCAGTCCTTGCTGCTGGCGACCTGCTTCATCAGGGTCGACGCGCGGATGACGCCGCTGATCAACCCCACGAAGGCGTCACGGCGGCTGGCGGTGTCGTTCACGCGGGCACCAGGCTTGTAGACGGGCAGGCGCACCAGCACGCCCAGGTTGTCGCCCTGGTCTTGCAGCATGTGCAGGGGCGCGGATACCTGGGCCAGGCCGCTGTCGCGGGCGCGCTCCATCACCTCGCGGCGCGTGGCCTCAAAGGCCATGTCGTAGCCCAACACGGTGTGGTTGGGCGTCATGGGCTCGTTGTAGACCACCGGCAGGTATTGGGGGCGCTGGCCCGGCGGCAGGATCTCGTAGCCCGGGTAGCCGCTTGCGTCCATGCTGCGATCGGCGCGGATCGCGGCCTCGAAGGCGGCCCGGTCGGCGTGCGTGACCGTCTGCGCGTACTGGATGGCCATGAAGGCGGGGTAGTCCGCCGAGACGCTCAGATTGAGAAAGTGCTGGTGGAAATTGGTGCGGCTGACCTTGTGGTCCACCAGGTACATGGCCTGAAAGCTGCGCAACACGTCCAGGTAGTGGTCGCGCAACTGGGTGAGGTGTTCGGTGACGTCGCCGGTCTGCTGGGCAAAAGTGGCGTCGGCGGTTTTCTGGATGCGGTCGCTGGCACGCCACCAGGCCACGCCACTGAACAGCAAGCCGATGGCGAGCACAGCCCAGGCACAGCGGTGCAGCCATTGCGATTCTTCTTCGGTCTTGCGAATGTCGATCAGCATCCAGTGTCCTTGACATGGCGCAGCCCGCCTGCGAGGCGGAGCGCGTTGTCGGTGTATCGGACGGGTGCTGTCGGGCTTGACCCTCAAATCAGGGGGTGGTGCCCCAAGACCGTGCCAGGGTGGCACCGGGCGTGAAGAGTGTCACACCCATTGTCATGCTGCGTAACGATTGAATGTTCAATGGACCATGGCCATCAGGCGCGCCACACGCTCTTCGGTAGCCGGGTGCGTGGAGAACAGGCTGCGCAGCCCGCCGCCGGACAACGGGTTCATGATCATCATCTGGGCGGTCTCGGGGTGAGCTTCGGCCGTTTCCAGCGGGATGCCTTGGGCATAGCGGTGGATCTTCTCCAGCGCGCTGGCCAGGGCTTGTGGGTCGCCGCTGATCTCGGCGCCGCCTCGGTCGGCCTCGAACTCGCGGGCCCGGCTGATCGCCATCTGGATCAGGCTGGCGGCCAGCGGTGCCAGGATGGCCACAGCGATGCCGGCGATCGGGTTGGCGGGGCGGCCTTCCGAATCACGGCCACCAAAGAAGGCGGCGAAGTTGGCCAGCATGGAGATCGCGCCGGCCATGGTGGCACTGATGGTGCTGATCAGGATGTCGCGGTGCTTGACGTGGGCCAGCTCGTGTGCCATCACGCCGCGCAGTTCGCGGTCGGTCAGCACATTGATGATGCCGGTGGTGGCGGCCACGGCGGCATGCTCGGGGTTGCGGCCCGTGGCAAAGGCGTTGGGCGCGGCCTCGTCGATCAGGTAGACGCGGGGCATGGGCAGCTGGGCGCGCTGGGCCAGCTCCTTGACCATGGCGTAAAAACGCGGCGCGGAGGTCTCGTCCACCTCGCGGGCGTTGTACATCTTGAGCACCATCTGGTCACTGAACCAGTAGCTGAAGAAGTTCATGCCCAGGGCCACGACCAAGGCCAGCATCATGCCGGTACGGCCACCGATCATGCCGCCGATGGCCATGAACAGGGCAGTGATCGCCGCCATCAGGATGGCGGTTTTCATCATGTTGAACATCTTGTCGGGCCTCCTGACCCGCGAATGGAAACACACCACCTCATGGTGGCAGCCTTTTAGATGGGTGCCCGGCCGGAAAGTTCAAGCCAGGGAAGCCGGTATGGTCCTTGCGTTTTGCAGGAAATCACGTGCAGAAATGCGCTTGCCCCCCGGTTTTTGCAATGCGCGCAAGGCCAGGGCCTGCTGGCCGCAGGCCACCACCAGGGTGTCGCCCTGCGCCTGCAGGATCTGGCCGGGCGTGCCGCTGGCGTCCGGCACCAGGTCTGCGGCCCACAACTTGATGGTGTCCTTGATGGGGGCGGCCGAGCCTTCTTCGCCGGGCCACTGGAAGGTTGTGCCGGGGAAGGGGTCGAAGGCGCGCACACGGCGCGCGATCTGGGCGGCGGGCAGCGACCAGTCGATGGCGGCTTCGGCCTTCTCGATCTTGTGCGCGTAGTTCACGCCCTCTTTGGGCTGAGGCGTGGGCTTCAGGCCATTGCAGGCGGCGCATTCCAGTGCCTCGACAATCAGGCGCCCGCCGAGCGCGGCCAGCCGGTCATGCAGCGTAGCGGTGGTGTCCTCGGGTTGGATGGCGACCTTCTCGATCAGCAGCATGTCGCCCGTGTCCAGGCCCGCGTCCATCTGCATGATGGTGATGCCTGTTTCGGCATCGCCGGCTTCGATGGCCCGGTGGATGGGGGCGGCACCCCGCCAGCGTGGCAGCAGCGAGCCGTGGATGTTGAGGCAGCCCAGGCGGGGCAAGTCCAATGTCCACTGCGGCAGGATCAGGCCATAGGCGGCCACCACCAGCACGTCGGGCGCGGCGGCCAGCAGGGCCTCGTGTGCGGCCTTGGCCTCGTCAGGGTACTTGCCGTCCAGCTTCAGGCTGTGGGGTTGCGCCACCGTGATGCCGTGCTGCTGGGCCAGTTGCTTGACAGGCGAGGCCTGCAGCTTCATGCCGCGGCCAGCGGGGCGGTCAGGCTGGGTCAGCACCAGCGGCACCTCAAAGCCCGCAGCCAGGATGGCGCGCAGGGCTTCGCTGGCGAATTCAGGCGTGCCGGCGAACGCGACTTTGAGCTTGCTCATGCTCATGCAGTCGTGCGTTCTTCACGGGCCTTCTTCTGCATCTTGGCCTTGATGCGGTTGCGCTTGAGCGGCGAGAGGTATTCCACGAACACCTTGCCCAGCAGGTGGTCGAGTTCATGCTGCACGCACACCGACAGCAGGTCCTCGTCGGTTTCCAGCTCGAAGGTCTGGCCGTCGCGGTTGAGCGCACGCACCTTCACGCGCACATGGCGCTCGACCTTGTCGTAGATGGCTGGCACGGACAGGCAGCCTTCTTCCCACACCAGCATCTCCTTGCTGGCCCAGAAAATCTCGGGGTTGATCAGCACCAGGGGCTTGTTGCGCTCTTCGCTGGTGTCGATGACGACCACGCGTTCGTGCACGTCCACCTGGGTGGCCGCCAGACCCACGCCCTTGGCGTCGTACATGGTCTCCAGCATGTCATCGACCAGCTGGCGGATGCGATCGTCTACCTGGGCAACAGGCTTGGCCACCGTGTGCAGGCGGTTGTCGGGGTAGGTCAGGATGGGCAGCAGGGCCATGGTCTACTCTTGTCTCAGCGAGGGATATCAACAATATCGTTGTGGAAGCGGCGCAACGGCTGAATCAGCAATGGGCCGGCAACCACCGGTAACACGGGGCAATTTTCGTTGCGACTGCGCAGCTTTTGCGGGCAGAATCAAATGATCATTGACCAGATTTTGCCGAATATGAGGTATCCCTGTCTGCGGGAATCTCTTTGAACGGTAATTGGAGACTGTATTCATGACCCAGCGATCGCTGTCCTGTATGGCTCGGTTCACGCAGGCAGGCGGCCCCGCCCTTGTGAGTCGGACCCGTGCCCTGAGTGTATCGGCGCTTGCCGCGCTGGGCGTGTTGGCAGGTAGTTTGGCCACGGCTGCCCAGGCCGAAGGTTTCCCCAACTACCCCATCACCCCACAACAAAAAGCCACGGCGGCCAAGGTGGCCGAAGCCGGTGTGCCGCTGTCCGAGCTGTCGCCCAACGCGCCCGACACCTACACCGTCAAGCGCGGCGACACGCTGTGGGACATCTCCAGCCTGTTCCTCAAGACCCCCTGGCGCTGGCCAGAACTGTGGGGCATGAACATGCAGCAGATCCGCAACCCGCACCTGATCTTCCCGGGGCAGATGCTGTACCTGGACAAGAGCAATGGCCGCGCCCGCCTGCGTGTGGGCGAGCCGGTGGTGGGGGCCAACGGTACCGTCAAGCTGTCGCCGCGCGTGCGTGAAGGCAGCCTGGACGACGCCATCAGCAGCGTGCGCGTGCACCTGCTGGAGCCCTTCTTCAACGAAGCCGTGGTGTTCGACACCAGCGAAGAGTTGCTGCAGGCGCCCCGCGTGGTGGCCACCCAGGAGGGCCGTGTCGTGCTGTCGCGTGGTGAAACCGCCTACGTGCGCGGTGACCTGGGCGGCCGCCGTGACTGGCGCCTGTTCCGCGAACCCAAGCCCCTGCGCGACCCGGCTACCCGTGAGGTGCTGGGCTACGAAGCGCAGTATGTTGGCACGGCCACCATGACCCGCGACGGCGCGGAAGGCACCGGTGCGGACGGCGGCCAGGTGGTCATCCCTTCCACCTTCACCATCACCAGCCTGCGCCAGGAGTCCGCCGTGGGTGATCGCCTGGCCCCGGTGCCCCCGCGTGAGTACACCAACATGGTGCCGCACGCGCCGGCCCAGGACTTGTCTGGCCAGATCGTGTCGATCTACGGTGATGCCCTGACCGCTGGCCAAAGCCAGATCGTGGCGCTCAACAAGGGTGCCAAGGACGGCATGGAGCGTGGCCATGTGCTGGCGCTGTGGCGTGCGGGTGTCACCATGCGCGACAAGACCAGCGATGACAGGGCCGTGATGAACCTGCCTGACGAGCGCCATGGCCTGCTGTTCGTGTTCCGCGTGTTCGACCGCGTGTCCTACGCCTTGATCCTCAACGTCAAGGACCCGGTCAAGCCGGGTGACCGTTTCACGCAGCCCTGATGGGCGTCCTCAGGCCCTCGGTGGTCTGAGCTTCAGCGGCCCTGGTGCCGCCGTGCCTCAAGGGCGAAATAAGGGCAGATTTGGGTTTCCCAATCTGCCCTTTTGTTTACTGTTTTGCATACGGATCAAGAAAATGGAACGGGAGGACATGGCGCGGGCAGAGTTGCGAGCCTGGCTGCGCCTGGTGCTGACGCCGCATGTCGGGCCGGGCTGTGCGCGCAAATTGCTGGCCGCACTGGGCTCGCCCCAGGCCGTGTTTGCCGCACCCGAAGCGGCGCTGGTGGCCCTGGTGAGCAAACGCGAGCGCACCGCGCTGGGCGAGGAGCCCGAAGGCCTGGACGAGCAGGTGGAGGCCACCCTGGCGTGGCTGGCGCAGTCGCCGCAACTGGCCAGCGGCCGCATGGCGAGGCAGGTGCTGAGTCTGGCTGATCCCGCCTATCCCCAGATGCTGCTGCAGGCGGCGGACCCGCCCTTGCTGCTGTTTGCCCAAGGCCGGCTGGACCTGCTCGCGCGCCCAGCGGTGGCCGTGGTGGGCAGCCGCCACCCCAGCCCGCAAGGGCGAGACAACGCCTACGCTTTTGCCAAGGCCTTGAGCCAGGCCGGCGTGACCGTGGTCTCGGGCCTGGCGCTGGGCGTGGACGGTGCCGCCCATGAAGGTGCGCTGGACGGCGGCCTGGGCAGCACCATCGCGGTGGTGGGCACGGGCCTGGACCGCGTCTACCCCAAGGCCCACCAGGCCCTGGCCCACCGCCTGGCCGAGCAAGGCCTGCTGCTCAGCGAGTTCACCTTGGGCACGCAGCCCCTGCAGGCCAATTTCCCCAAGCGCAACCGCGTGGTCGCTGCCCTGACGCGCGGCACGCTGGTGGTGGAGGCGGCCGTGCAGTCCGGCTCCCTGATCACGGCGCGCCTGGCGGCCGAGATGGGGCGCGAGGTGCTCGCGATCCCTGGCTCCATCCACTCGCCGCATGCGCGTGGCTGCCACGCCTTGATCAAGCAAGGCGCCAAGCTGGTCGAGACCGCGCAGGACGTGCTGGAAGAGCTGCACCTGGAGAGCTCGGCCTTGGGCGCTGCGGCAAACGCGTCCTCTGCCGACGCCAACACCTGCCAGGACCAGGCAACATCGGTCACATCAGACGAAGACCCCATCCTGGCCGCCATGGGCTATGACCCGGTCAGCCAGGAGGCGCTGTCGGCTCGCACGGGCTGGGGGGCGGCCGACCTGGGCGCCCGCCTGCTGGAGCTGGAGTTGATGGGGCAGGTCGCCCGGTTGCCGGGGCAGTTGTTCCAGCGCGTGGGCTTGGCCTGAGCGGCGCCCGCTTTCCGGCGTGGTTGGGGGCTGGGGTGTCAAAATGCGCCTGTGAGCACGATCATCCAGAACCTGGGCCTGGTGCCCTACGCCCCCACGATGGCGGCCATGCAGGCCTTCACCGACACCCGCACCGCGGACACCCCCGATGAAATCTGGGTGTGCCAGCACCCGCCCACCTTCACGCAAGGCCTGGCCGGCAAGGCTGACCACGTGCTGTTCAACCCCGAAGGCCCCGACCACATCCCCGTGGTGCAGACCAACCGGGGCGGGCAGGTGACCTACCACGGGCCGGGTCAGGTCGTGGCCTACCCGCTGCTCAACCTCCAGCGCCGCGGTTACTTCGTCAAGGAGTATGTATACCGGCTGGAAGAAGCCATCATCCGCACCCTGGCGCACTTCGGGGTGACGGGGCACCGCGTGGCTGGCGCGCCGGGCATCTACGTGCGGCTGGACGACCCTTTTGCCCACGCTGCGCTCAGCACCCCCGCTGACCCGCGCGACCCCTTCAAGGGCCTGGGCAAGATCGCCGCCCTGGGCATCAAGGTCAGCCGGCACTGCACGTACCACGGCATGGCGCTCAATGTGGCCATGGACCTGAGCCCCTACGGCCGCATCAACCCCTGCGGCTACCAGGGCTTGCGCACCGTGGACCTGGCCAGCATCGGTGTGGACGTGGGTTGGGATGAAGTCGCGGCCGTGCAGGCGCATCAGCTCGACCTTCGGCTGGCGCCCTGAGCACACGGTGGGTGCCCGCAGCGGCGCCCCCACGTGCGCCATCCTTGTGCTTGATTCACCGGCCTGCGGCTTTCCACACCGGGGCTTTCGCCCGTCGCGGGCCCCAATCGGCTAAAGTGGCAGATGGCCCGGCCAAAAGCCGGGCGTTGAAATCAAGCCTTGCCATGTCCACAGAAAACACCCCCGCTGATCCTGCACAAGGCCTGACCCAGGCCCCCGCGCCCGCCTACGACCCTTCCGCCAAGCAAAAAGCCCAGGCCAAGACGGCCCGCATCCCCATCAAGGTGGTGCCCGCGGAAGAAGTGCTGCGCAAGCCCGAGTGGATCCGCGTCAAGGCAGGCTCGCCCAGCACACGCTTCTACGAGATCAAGAGCATCCTGCGCGAGCACAAGCTGCACACGGTGTGCGAAGAGGCCTCCTGCCCCAATATCGGCGAGTGCTTTGGCCACGGCACGGCCACCTTCATGATCATGGGCGACAAGTGCACGCGCCGTTGCCCCTTCTGCGACGTGGGCCACGGCCGCCCTGACCCGCTGGACGTGAACGAGCCGGCCAACCTGGCCAAGACGATTGCCGCCCTCAAGCTCAAGTACGTGGTCATCACCAGCGTGGACCGCGATGACCTGCGTGATGGCGGTGCCGGCCACTTCGTGGAGTGCATCAAGCAGATCCGCGAGCAATCGCCCGCCACGCGCATCGAGATCCTGGTGCCTGACTTCCGTGGCCGCGACGAGCGCGCCCTGGAGATCCTCAAGGCCGCCCCGCCCGATGTGATGAACCACAACCTGGAAACCGCGCAGCGCCTGTACAAGGAAGCGCGCCCAGGCAGTGATTACGCGTTCAGCCTGAACCTGCTCAAGAAGTTCAAGGCCCTGCACCCGGATATCCCGACCAAGAGCGGCATCATGGTCGGCCTGGGTGAAACCGACGAAGAGATCCTGCAGGTGATGCGCGACATGCGCGCGCATGACATCGACATGATCACCATCGGCCAGTACCTGGCGCCTTCAGGCCACCACCTGCCGGTGCGCCGTTATGTGCACCCGGACACCTTCAAGATGTTCGAGGAAGAAGCCCGCAAGATGGGCTTCACGCACGCTGCCGTGGGCGCCATGGTGCGCAGCAGCTACCACGCGGACCAGCAGGCCATGCAGGCGGGTGTGAAGGTCTGACCCTTGGTGCTTTGCACCTGAGCGGCAGGGTCAACCTGCCCGCTTGACCTGGGCCTGCGCTTCACCCTCAAGCTCACCCTGATCCTCGCTGCCGGCCTGAAGTCGGTGCGCAAATGGTGGCCCCAGTTCCTCGATGCGGTAGCACTGGCCCGGGTAGGTGCGGTTGCGCGTGTTCGCCAGCATGGTGGGGTAAGCCTCCCACGGCAACCCGCGCTTGGCCAGCGCCCGCAGTTTCAGCGCCCCGTGGACCAAGGCCTTGAGCACAGGCGACGGGGCGTGCATGCCGATGGCTGGCAGTAAACGAGCTGGCACCAGCGTACGGACCACCGGGGCGACCGCGCCACGCAAGGGCTTGGGCAGCCAGGCCGCCATGATGGCGATGGTTGCCTGGGCCACGCGTTCGTTGGCGGGCGTGTGGTGCAGCTGGCGGGCCTCGTAGGCCTGCACGAAGGCATCGAAGGCTTCCGGGCTGCCGGGGATGTGCTGCAGCCGCATGCGCCGGCCAATCTCCACCCAGTAATGGAACCAGGCCTGGCGCTCGTGCGCGGTGACGCGGCGCCAGCCAAACGCGTCCAGCCAGCGCAAGGGGAAGTCGATGAAAGTCCACAGCACGAAGAGGAAGTCCTCGTTGTCGATGCGGTAGTGCGCGTGGATGTGGTTCATCTGCGCGATCGAGCGCTGGCCCGGGTCGGATGCCCAGCCGCTTTCCATGAACTGGGCGATCAGCAGGCGCGTGTCGTCGTAGCGCTTCTGGCCCAGCTTGCTGAACTGGCCGGTGCGGTCCAGCAGCGCGGAGATCGAGTGGCTGCCATAGGTGTGGAACAGGGCCAGCTCGGTGGCGCGCTGGATGTCGGCGGGGAACTCATAGGCCGTCAGCAGGTGCACGATGCGCTGGCAGTCGCGCTGGGCGTCGAGGGCGGCGATCTCGCGTCGAACAGAGGGGTTGCGCCACAGGCCCAGGAGGCGGCGGTGCCGCTGGCCGCCACCCGCGTCGGGCGTGCTCATGGGGCACCCGGAGGCGCCTGTGGAAGGATGCTCGCTCATCATGCAGCCCGTCGTGGTGGTGAGGGTCACACGCTAGAGCAACGGGCGCTGAATCACGATCGTCACTTCGGACGATTTGTCTCGCGGTGGTGGCCGCTGGCCGTCGTTCAAGCTTGGATGGCTTGTCAACTTGCGTTGATCAATTGATCACATTACATGTTAATGTGATGATAATCAAAGGCAAATTAAAGTTGTATAGCCTGAATCCGGATGCCTGACACCACCGACCCCGACGAGTTCGTCAAACCCTTTGTCTCGGAGACCTTGGGATCCAAGTCCTTGTACTTCTCGATCTCGGCCATCCAAAGCAGCATGAACCTGATGCAGCCCGACGCCCTGGTGCTGGAGTACACCCGCACGATGATGGGCTTCCTGCTGTTCAACCCCAGGCCCGACAACATCGCCATGATCGGGCTGGGCGGCGGCTCGATGGCCAAGTTCTGCTACCGCTACCTGCCTCGCGCCCGCCTCGTGGTGGTGGAGATCAACCCCCATGTGGTGGCGCTGCGCGATGCCTTCCTGATCCCTCAGGACGACAGCCGCTTCAAGGTGCTGCAGGGGGACGGCGCGCTGTTCGTGCGGCGCCCGCCCAAACAGTACGACGTGCTGCTGGTGGACGGCTTCGAGGTCAGTGGCATCCCGGCCAGGCTGTGCTCGCAGCGCTTTTACGAGCACTGCTACGAGGCCTTGCAGCCCGGCGGCATCCTGGTGGTCAACCTGCATTACAGGCACCCGCACTTCGACACCTACGTGGCCCGCGTTCACGCGGCCTTCAAGGGCGAGGTGCATGTCGTGGTCGAGCCCGAGGCAGACAACGCCACCGTGTTCGCCTGCAAGGGGCATTTGCATGAGGCCTTGCCGGCGCCCCGTCCGGCCGGCTTGCCGGATGCGGCCTGGAGCCAGCTGGAAGCCGCTTTCGCCCACATCGCCCAAAGCCTGCGCCGTGCGTGAGCGGGCTCCTACAATGCTTTTGACTTACCCTTGCGCGCCATCATGGAATCCAAAACCGCTCGCCTGACGCTGCTGATCGACCCTGACAAGAAGGCCGCATTCGAGGCCTTGTGCGCCAGCCAGGACCTCACGCCATCGCAGGTGGTGCGGCAGATGATCCGGGACTACCTGGCCGAGCATCAGGTGACGTATGCGAGCAAGAGCGCGGTGCCTGGGCGCAAGCCTGCGCCCGGTACGAAATGAGCGCGAGCCTGACGCCTGTCAGGGCTGCTTCTTGCCCGGTGTCTTGACGGGCTGTGCCGCCTTGTCCGCGCTTGGGCGTGGCCCCGCCACGGTGAAGATCTTGTTGGCGATCGCCTTCATGCCGGCGTCCCCGGGGTGAGCGCCCACGCCGTCATGCGCAATCGTGCGCTCATTGCGCGCGATGCTCTTGGGTGATCGGGCGATGCTGGAGATGTCCACGAACACCCCTCCGGCCTTTTCGCAGCGCTCCTTGATGAGCTGGTCTTTTTCAGCCGAGGGCCACCAGGTGCTCACGCAAGCCAGTACGCCGGCTTCAGGCTTCAAGGCCTCGAGACTTTGCGAGTAGGCTTGGGCAAACATGGGCAGGGGCGTCTTGCCGGTGTCCACGTTGTCGCCGACCTCCACCACCACAAGAGCCGATTGGCGGGCCAGGCGGCTTGTCTCGTCCGCAACGTGATAGAGGGCCGGGTGGCGTTCCAGTTCGCCGCCGTCTTCCTTGTGTGCAGCCCATGATGCGCCGGCCGCATCCTGGTTCAACAGTTTCAGCAATTGCGCCACGTAGTCCTTGTCGGCGGCGCTGGCGGCCATGCCCCATTCACCTTGCCAGCCAATCGCTGATGAAGGGCCATGGCGAGTCAGGGAGTTGCCAATCACGAACAGGCAGTTCTTGCCCTTGTCGCAATCCGCAGCCTGGGACAGGGCCGTCGAGCCCATCAGCGCACAAGCCAGTGCCCCTTGCAGGATGCGGGTCAGAGTGTCAGCCATCAGCTTCCTTTGGCGGCCACGTGGCTTGGGCGGGACTTCAGGAACACCTTGCCCAGATGCCGTTTGGCCAGTTCATTGAGGGGGTTTTCAATATACCTGTACAGCAAGTTGGCTGCTGTGACGCATGCCACGAACGCAACAGGAACGATGATGTAGGGCGAGCTGATCTTCAGCTTCAGCAGGAGCACGCAGATGGCCGGCGCCAGGATGGGGTGCAGCATGTACAGCGAGTAAGAACTGTCGCCCAGCGAGACCAGCAGGCGCTTGAGCGGGGGCAGGGCATTGAGGCTCAGCGCCATGGCGGCCATCACGATCAGCGCGGCATCGATGTTGTAGCCGTGGATGAAGGCAAAGACGGCCCCGTCCATACCCTGCAACGAAGCAAAGGCCACCGCCAGCATCAACAGCCCCAGCGCACGGGGGATCGCGCGTCCGGACTTGATCCAGGCCGACAGGCTCATGCCCGCCACGAACATCAGGTTGATGCGGTCTGTGCACACATAGGCGAGGGCAGATTCTGGCTGGATGAACAGGCCGGCGGCCCACATGCCGGTGATGAGCACCGAGCTGAACACATAGGGCGAGCGGCGCAACACCATGGCCAGCGCGAAGATGTAATAGAACAGCATCTCGTGCAGCAAGGTCCAAGCGACCCCATGGATGGGGCGGATCTGCCCCTCGCTGTTGAACATCGGGAACAGCACCAGTGAGCCCAGGCTGTGAAGCAGGTCCGGGGCGTTGTGCAGGATCGCGGCGGGTACCGCAAACGCGATGCACAGTTTCACGATGGTGATCAACCAGTACAGGGGAAAGATGCGCGAGACGCGCCTGTGCATGAAGATCCTCGCGCCGTCACTGTTCAGTGGGATCCGGGCCGCCGACAGGTGCATCACGAAGCCGCTGATGACAAAGAAGATGGGGACGCCCACCTCTCCCACGTGCCAGACCCCGATGGTGCTGTCGACCCGCTCGTGGATGTAGAAGGTGATGTGGGTCAGCAAGACAAACGCCGCAGCGAAGAAGCGCAGCATCTGCAAATTGTCGTTGCGGTTCTGTTGGGGTGCGTTGTCCATGTGATGCGGGGCGTGATCGAGAATTATTGCATCGTGTGTTGTGGGGCGAACACCCGAGGTATCAAACACGGCGAGGCCCGTCACTTGTGTAACGGAGTGGTTCGGCCGCGATGCCTCGCCTGGCCCTGGGAGGATGCCTGGATTGCCCGATGGGCACGTGGCCTGCGGCGCAGCGTCTTTGCTGCAA
Organism: Aquabacterium sp.; assembly: GCF_016195855.1. Taxonomy (GTDB): domain Bacteria; phylum Pseudomonadota; class Gammaproteobacteria; order Burkholderiales; family Burkholderiaceae_C; genus Aquabacterium. The sequence goes on along the minus strand of NZ_JACPYU010000012.1, from coordinate 170,304 downwards.
GCGAATGTAAGTCGTTACATCGCTGCCGGGGTGGCCCCTAGCATCCGCCGGCGTCGACCTGAACCAGGCCTGATGCAACCACTGCGGCCGTGCGGCCGTCCCCCTACACAGGAGAGATAGATGAAATTCCAAGCAAAGGCTGTCAAGTACGTTGGCGCCGCCCTGGCGCTGAGCGCAGTCGCCCTGTCTGCCCAGGCTGCCAACACGATGTGCGTGTTCGACATCATTGGTGCCAGCGGTGATGCCTTCAACATGGCCAAGGACTATGCCGTGGCCATGCAGAAGAACGGCGTGACGGTCGAGCTCAAGGCCTACGTCAACGAGGCTGTGGCGGTGGACGAGTTCCGCGCCGGCAAATGCGATGCCCTGATGGCCACGGCTTTCCGCACCCGCCAGTTCAATGGCGTGGCCGGGTCGATCGACACACTGGGCGCCACCACCGTGGTGCGTGATGGCAAGGTGGACTTGCCCGCCAGCTACGAGGTTGTGCGCAAGGTTGTGCAGACCTTCTCTTCGCCCCAGGCTGCCAAGCTGATGGTGGAGGGCAACTATGAAATCGGTGGCATCTTCCCGCTGGGCGCCGCTTACCCGATGGTCAACAACCGGGCCATCGACTCGGTCGAGGCCCTGGCTGGCAAGAAGATCGCCGCGCTGGAGTATGACCAGGCTCAGGCCATGATGATCCAGCGCGTGGGCGGCAAGCCCGTGGCCGCTGACATCAACAACCTGTCGGCCAAGTTCAATGGTGGCGAGGTGGACATGATCGCCGCGCCCACGCTGGCCTACAAGCCGCTGGAGTTGAGCAAGGGCCTGGGCGCCAAGGGGGGCATTGCCCGCTTCCCCTTGATGATCCTGACGTATCAGGTCGTGCTCAACCAGGCCAAGTTCCCCGCTGGCTTTGGCGAGAAGTCGCGTGACCATTGGGTCTCCGAGTTCGACCGCGCCATGAAGCTGATCCAGAACGCCGACGCCAGCATCCCCGCCGGGACCTGGATCGAGGTCGCGCCGGATCACGTCAAGAAGTACAGCGCCATCCTGCGCGAGTCGCGCATCGACATCGCAGGCAAGGGCGTCTACAACAAGCAGGGCCTGAAGGTGATCAAGAAGGTGCGTTGCGCTGCCACGCCGGCTGAAGCCGAGTGCAGCTCGCCTTCCGAAGAAGGTTGAGGCCTGATTTGAGCTGATGAACGCATCAGCTTGACACCCACACGGGGCGGCTCTGGCTGCCCCGTGGCGTATCCGGGTGCCACGTCCGGGGCTTCAGTCCTTGAGCTCGGCTTCCAGCGTGCGCGCGTAGCCGATGCAGGCCTTGAACAGGGTCAGGGTATTGGCCAGCACGTCTTCGAGCGGGGCCTTGCAGCGGTCGGCCACCCATTGTGTGGCGATGCGCGTGTTGGCGCCCACCAGGCCATTGGCCAGCATCTTGAAGTTGAGCCTGCCCTGGGCGTCCAGCTTGGGGAACATCTGGTGCATGAAGCCGGCGATCAGGTGGGCGAAATCCTGCGAGGCCTTGTCGGCCAGCATGTTCATGCCTTCGCCCACATTGAGCGCGTCGATCAGGGCCACGCGGGCGCGGTGCGGGTCCTGGCGGATGAACTCCAGGAAGTTGCGCAAGGCCGCCTCGGCCAGCTTCTCGGGGTCAGGCTGGCAGCTCGCCAGCGACATGATGGTGGTCTGCATCAGCTCGCGGTTCACCGAGGTGTACACGGCCTTGAACAGCGCCTCCATGCCATCGAAGTTCTCGTAGAAGTAGCGCGAGGTCAGTTGCGCCTGCTTGCACACGTCCCGCACGGTCGAGTTGTGATAACCCTGCTCGCCAAACACCACCAGCCCCGCCTCGATCAGCTTGGCCTTGCGCTGGCGCTGGCGTTCTTCGGGGTCGATGCCGCCATAACGCCGCCCGGTAGTCCCCGGAGTGGAGGGTGTTTCAGGGATAACCCTATTTCTGGAAACGGGCATTGTCAAATACTATTTCTGAAATTGACCATTGTCAAAATAACGGGTTTGATGAGGCAATGGTTCAGCAAACTTGCGCCAAGCAAGGCGGCATCTTGCCCTACGTTCGTGACAACGCCAATGTGGTGAATGCCCGGTTTGACGCAAGGACCTTCACTTGAGTGGGGCAAACAGGCCACGCAGGCGCTTTCTTTTCCTGACGACGACAAAACGGACCGAGCAGAGACATGAAAAACTTCAAGAACAAGGTGGCGGCCATCACCGGCGCCGCTTCGGGCATGGGCCGCACGCTGGCACTGGAGCTGGCGCGGCGTGGTTGCCATCTGGCGCTGAGCGATGTCAATGAAGTCGGTCTGGCGGAAACGGCGCAGATGGCCAGCAAGCTGGGCGTCAAGGTCACCACGGCCAAGGTCAATGTGGCCGATCGCGAAGCCGTGACGGCCTGGGCCGATCAGGCTGCGGCCGATCATGGCAAGGTCAACCTGGTCTTCAACAATGCCGGCGTGGCCCTGGGTGCCTTCCTGGACACCGTGAGCCCGAAGGACTTCGAGTGGATCATGGGCATCAACTTCTGGGGCGTGGTGTGGGGCACGCAAGCCTTCCTGCCGCACCTGAAGAAGGCCGGTGAAGGCCATGTCATCAACACCTCCAGCCTGTTCGGCTTGCTGGCCCTGCCCACGCAAGGCACCTACAACGCCAGCAAGTTCGCCGTGCGCGGCTTTACGGAAGCGCTGCGCCAGGAGCTGGACATCGAGAACTGCGGCGTGAGCGCCACCTGCGTGCACCCGGGCGGCATCCGCACCAACATCGCCCGCGACGCCAAGATGGACCACAGCATCACGGCCAAGACCGGTGGCAGCGCGCAGGCCGCCAAGGACAAGTTCGACAAGCTGCTCAACACCACCAGCGCCGAGAGCGCCGCGCTGCAGATCCTGCGTGCCGTGGAGGGCAACAAGCGCCGCGTGGTGGTGGGCCCGGACGCCAAGTTCCTGGACCTGCTGGTGCGCGTGTGCGGCTCCTGGTACCAACCCATGACCACCTTCTTCGCCAAAAAGGGCATGCTGGGCTGATCGGCCCGGCGTGATCTGAGATCCATCAAGCCGGGCCTGTGCGTCCGGCTTTGTCGCTTTGACAGGAGTTCACCAATGTCGGCTGCCAACATCGATTCAGGTGCCCAACAGGCACAGGCCCACCCGGTCATCCGTCGCTACCAGCCCCCCGCTGGTTTGCAGGAGTCGCTGGTTGCCGCGGCGATGCGCATCGCCTTGCGCGTCAGCCTCAAGCCCTTCCTGGGGCCGCCCTGGCCGTTTGCGGTGCAGCGGGCTTCGCTGGCCATCGGCTCGGCGCTGATGCCGCAAGACGGTCGTGCACAGGTGAAGGCCGATCGCATCGACCACATCCCCGTGGAGCGCATCACGCCCAAGGGGCAGTCGAAAAAGCCGCGTCACGCCATCTTGTACCTGCACGGTGGTGCCTTTGTGGCGGGCAGCCCGCGCACCCACCGCAGCATCACGCGCCGCCTGTCGGCCCTGACCGACGCGCTGGTGCTGGTGCCGCATTACCGCCTGGCCCCCGAAGCGCCCTTCCCGGCGCAACTGGACGACTGCGTGGCCTGCTACCGCCAGTTGTTGAAAGAGGGCTTCGACCCCAGCCGCATCGCCATCGCCGGCGACTCGGCCGGTGGCAACCTGACCTTCATGACCGCCATTGCCGCGATGAAGGCCGGCATGCCGGGCCCCGCTTCACTGGTGATGATGTCGCCCGCGTTCAGCCTGCACCCGCTGCCCCATTCGACGCACAAAGAGCGCGAGTCGCGCGACCCGATGATCCGTCTGGCTTGGGGCGAGGACGTCGAGCGGGCCCTGAAGGTGCCAGCCGACCACCCCTTGGCGAATCCGCTTGAGCAGGACCTGTCCAGGCTGCCCCCCTCGCTGATCCAGGTCGGTGACGACGAGGTGCTCTACGACAACGCCGTCTGGGCGGTCGAGGCTGCCACCGCCGCAGGGCGCACGTCCGAGCTGGAGATCTACCTCAAGCGCTGGCACGTGTTCCAGGCGCATGCCAGCCTGATGCCCAGCTCCGTCAAGGCGCTGGACCGCCAGGCCGAGTTCATGAAGCGCCACTGGGCTAACTAACGGGCCAACTGGCGGACATTGTTCCCGCTGGGTTTAACGAGGGTCGCCCGATTGGGTGATCCTCTCTAAGATGCGGCCCATGCCTCCCGAGCCCGCCATGACCCAGCAGTCCGACGACCCTCTTGTTGTGAACACCGCACGCCGCTACGGCGGGGCCTCTGCCGTTGAGCGTGCGGCCCAGCGGCGCGAGCGGCTGATCGAGGCCGCGCTTGACGTCTTCGGGCGACAAGGTTGGCGCAACAGCACCATGCGCCTGATCTGCGCGCAGGCCCGTTTGAATGACCGGTATTTCTACGAGCATTTTGCGACGCTTGACGAGATATTCCTAGCCGTTCACAAGCAATTATCGGCTGACGTGGCGGCGCGCATCATGTTGCAAGTGGCACAACAAGCCGATGACCCGATATTGCAAACCCGGGCGGGCTTGACAGCCTTTTTTGAATATATCAAGGAAGACGCGCGCCGTGCTCAAATTCTGCTGGTGGATGCCGTGACCACCGGCCTGACCAATCCACATAATCTGAATGCACGTGTCAGTCAATATGCTGACCTGCTGCGCGGGCGCTTCAGCGCGCGCTACCCGAAACTCAGCATCCCGCTGGATGTGGAGTTGGTGGTGGGTGGTTTTGTCGGCATGGTGATTCACACCGCCACCGTCTGGTCTCAACGGCAGTTTGATACCCCGGTTGATATTCTGGTGGACCATAATATTTACGCGTGGTCCGGGCTGCACCAGTGGCTCTCTTCCCAGGGGGAAGGCGCCTCTTTGGCGTGATCCGCGGGCTGCGTGCGCCAGCGTTGGGATGTCTGCGTCCTGATCTGGTGAAGTGTTTCATCAGATCAATAAGAATATCTGCGCATTCAAAACTTCAGGCGCATGCACACGGCTGGCGCAGGTGTTTTGGTTTGTGATCTCGCCGATTATTTGTCGATGTCCGTTAATCCTGGGCTTGGCCGGCGTGCCCAGGCTTGGGGCCACAGGTGGTGGCGTGGCCTCTAAACCCACCATTTAATGCGGCGCAAACAGGGCGGTATGGAATGGGCGGCCAAAAGAAAAGCCCCCGCAGCCTCCATCAAGAAGCTCGGGGGCCTTTTCTTGGGGCCGCGTGGGGCTCAATCGTTGGTCAGGCCGGGCGGTACACCGAACTCGCCGGGTTTGGGGTCCGTGGCGCGCCGGCGCAGGTCTTTTTCCTTGGCGTCTGAAATCATCCGCCCGATCCAGGCCTCCAGGCCCTGCCAGGCATACAGGTTGTACGCCAGCACCTCTTCAATGGGCTGCTGGTAGCCGCCTTGCGCCCAGTTGATGCCCACTTGCAGCGTCATGCCCAGCAAGCCCGAGGTCATCATCTCGATGTTGAAGTCCTGCTGCCGCATGTGGGGGTAGAGCTCTTGCGCCAGTTGGTTGACCAGGGTGGCGTACTGGCTCATGGCCGCGCGTGACTTGGCCAGCGTCTGCTGGTTGGCGCTGAACGCGTCGATCAGCAGCACCTGCGCCCGGCGCGGGTCTTCCTTCATGAACTCGTAAAACGCCCGCAGCCCGGCTCTGGCCAGCTCCATCAGGCTGCGCGGCGCTTCCTGCATGGCGCCGGTCAGGCGCGCCATCAACTGGCCCTTCTGCCACTGGTACACGGCGTCGAAGGCGTCGTCCGTGTTGCGGAAGGACTCGTAGAAGTAGCGGTCCGTCAGGCGGGCCACGGCGCAGATGTCGCGCATCGTGGTGCGCGTGATGCCATGCCGGGCGAAGCTCTCGAAGGCGGCCTCCAGAAGGCGCTCGTGGCGCTGTTGGCGCCGGTCTTCAGCCGTGGCACCGCGGTAGACGCGGGAACTGCTGGTGGTGGGAGTAGGGGACTTCATATAACGGCCGTACCGGCGCAGGACGAAATGACGACGATTCGAGTACGTTGATGCAGCGCAGGAACAATTACGCTGCGTAACTATATTGATTGGATTGTGAATGGAAAAGGGCGATTTTCAGAATATCGCATACCCTTATTGGGGGAGAGGGGCAACCCAATAAGGGTTTGAATTGAAGCCGGTCCCATATTTACGGGGGTTTCGGGGTGATTGCCTGACAGCTCGGCATAAACCCTCTGCGTTTCTGATGTGCCAGTTCTTCAGACTGACGTTGACAGTTAATCGATTGTCGGTGGCCTGATAAGCCGCCTTGTTTATCTGGAGAGAGACATGATCAACAACTTGCTTCGCAAATCCGTCCTGACCGTGCCTGTGGCCGTCCTGGCGCTGGCGGTGTCGTCAGCCTGGGCCGCGCCCGTCGGCCCATCCGATGCGTCCTTCTACAACGTGCCCGCCGGCCTGTCCGGCAAGGCCGGTGACCTGATCCAGTACCGCCCCACGACGGTGAACCTGGGCACGGGGGCACCGTCGACCCAGGCCTTCAACGTTGTCTACCAATCGACCGATTCGCTCAACAAGCCCAATGCGGTGTCCGGCACGGTGATCGTGCCGACGACGGCTTACGCCGGTGGCGGCACCCGCCCGGTGCTGGTCTATGCGATCGGTACCCATGGCCTGGCCAGTGGCTGCTCGCCTTCGCGGCAGTTCGAAGTGGGCAAGGACTACGAGGCCGCCAACATCGTGGCCGCGCTGAAGGCCGGCTACGCCGTGCTGGTGTCGGACTACGCTGGCTACCTCAATGGTCAGCAGGCCACCTACCTGTCGGGCAAGTCGCAGGGGCAGGCCGTGCTGGACTTGTTCCGCGCGGCCACGAACATCCCCTCGGTGGGCTTCTCGATGACGTCCAAGCTGGGCATCTGGGGCTATTCGCAAGGTGGCCAGACGGCGGCCTGGGCGGGTGAACTGCTGTCCACCTACGCCCCTGAGTTGAAGGTGGTGGGTGTGGCGGCCGGTGGCGTGCCGGGCGACTTCATGCGCACGGCACGCAACCTGGACGGCAACATCGGCTTTGCCTTCCTGGCGTCCGGCGTGTCGGGCCTGGGCGTGCAGTACCCCAACACCATCGGCCGCAACTTCAACCTGCTGGCCAGCGCGTCTGGCAAGGCCGAGTTGAGCAAGCTGCAGACCGAGTGCGTGTTCCAGGCCTTGTTCGAGCACGAGAACCAGACCTTGTCTCAGTACACGAATGACCCGGCCAACACCACGCTGGACGACATCCTGGGTGTGCCCGCCGTGGCCGACACCCTCAATGCGCAGAACCTGGGCAATACCAAGATCAATGTGCCGCTCTACCAGTTCCATGGCCAGGCTGACGAGTTCATCCCGCTGGACCAGGAGATGGCGCTGAAGAAGAAGTACTGCGCCTTGGGCACGCCGGTGGCCTTTGACCTCTACCCCAGCGAGCACATCGCCACCATGACGCAGGCCGCGCCCAAGGTCCTGTCGTGGATGGCCGATCGCTTCGCCGGTACCGCTGCGCCCAGCACCTGCTCGACCACCAAGGGTGACCCCACCTCCACCAACGCCACCCCGAACGGCGGCGACTTCATCGTCAAGATGGACAAGTGGAAGCTGGCCTCCAATGTGCACCTGAAGACCCTGATGCAGGACTTCCCTGAGCCCGACACCTCGACCTTCACGGCCAACGTGAACCTGTCGACCAAGAAGATCGTGGGCCAGGTCAACATTCCTGACTTCGCCTACCCGGTCAAGATCATCGGCATCCCTTTCTCGACCGGCATGAGCATCAAGCCGGCTGCCGACATGACGGGCACGGTCTCGCTGGACAACGACGGCATCCTGCACGTGCACGGTTCGGTGCCGATGAACATCACCATCACCTCGTTGATGGGCATCCCCTTCGGGCAGTGCAAGATGGTCGAGCCCGTGGTCTTCCCGCTGGACTTCGACGGCCCCATCGCGTCCTTTGGCAATGGCAACCTGATCTTCAAGGGCTCGACCACCTTCCCGCAGATCAAGGGCTGCTTCATCTCGGGCATCCTGACCGCGCTGGTGTCTGGCAGTGGCCAGCAGTTCACCTTCACCATCACGCCACCGGCCCCGGTGGACAACTGATGGGCTGAGCTGATCGGCTGACATGGCCGAACCATCGGGCCGGCGACATCGAACGCCTGGTTAACTGTCACTTCTCCGTGGCGCCTGCTGTGAAGCCCCGTGTGGCGGCCGGCCCGACCCCTGTACTTTTTCTCCACGCTCCTGTTCCCCGGGGTGAGCGCAAGGCGCCCCGGGGCTTTTTCATGGGCCGAGCGATCCGGTCAGGCCCATGAAAAAGCCCGCCGGGCTGGAGGCCGTGGCGGGCTTGAGGCGACACGGCGGGAGGCCGTGTGCGTGTGTGCGATCAGACGAAGCTGAAGTGTTCCTTGTCCATCTGCATGAGCGAGCTGGTGGGTGCCAGCATGGCCTTCTTGTGGCCATCGGCGCGCGGCAGCAGGCGGTCGAAGTAGAACTCGGCCGTTTGCAGTTTGGCCTTGTAGAACTCGGCGGAGTCCTTGCCACCCTTGGCCAGCTTCTCGTTGGCCACCAGGGCCTGCTTGAGCCAGAAGTGGCCCATCATGGCGTAGCCCGAGTACATCAGGTAGTCGTTGCAGGCGGCGCTGACCACATCGCGGTCCTTGGCGGCGCGCAGCATGATGCGCAGGGTCAGCATCTTCCACTGGATGGCGCGCTTGAAGGCCAGGCGAGCCATCTTGCCGATGGGGCCGCCGTCCAGCAGGTGGGGCTTGGCCTGGGCAATCATCTCGTTGGTGAATTCCTTGATGCACTTGCCGCGGGTCTGCAGCAGCACCTTGCGGCCCAGCAGGTCGAGTGCCTGGATGCCGGTGGTGCCTTCGTACAGCGTGGAGATGCGCGCGTCACGGGCGATTTGCTCCATGCCGTGCTCCTTGATGTAGCCGTGGCCACCAAAGACCTGCATGCCGATGTTGGCGCACTCCAGGCCCATCTCGGTGATGAAGCCCTTGAGGATGGGGGTGTAGAAGCCCAGGCGGTCGTCGAACTCTTCGTACTTGGCCTTGTTGCCTTCGGCCACGCCCGCGACCATGTTGTCGGCCAGCTTGGCAGCGTGGTAGATCATCGAGCGGGCGCCTTCGGCCACGGCACGTTGCGTCAGCAGCATGCGGCGCACGTCGGCGTGCCAGATCAGGGCATCGGCCACCTGGTCGCCGTCCTTCTTGCCCGACAAGGCGCGCATGGAGCGGCGCTCCTTGGCGTAGGGCAGCGAGCCTTGGTACGACAGCTCGGCGTGAGCCAGGCCCTGCACGGCGGTGCCGATGCGGGCGGTGTTCATGAAGGTGAACATGGCTTCCAGGCCCTTGTTGGGCTCGGCAATCATGAAGCCGGTGGCGCCGTCGAAGTTCAGCACGGCCGTGGCGGACGCGCGGATGCCCATCTTGTGCTCGATGGCGCCGCAGGCCACGGTGTTGCGCTCGCCCACCGAGCCGTCCTTGTTCACCAGGAACTTGGGCACGATGAACAGCGAGATGCCGCGGGTGCCCTTGGGGGCGTCGGGCAGGCGGGCCAGCACGATGTGGATGATGTTCTCGGCCAGGTCGTGTTCGCCAGCGGAGATGAAGATCTTGGTGCCGGTGATCTTGTAGGTGCCGTCAGCCTGAGGCTCGGCCTTGGTCTTGACCTGGCCCAGGTCGGTGCCGCACTGGGGTTCGGTCAGGCACATGGTGCCCGTCCACTCGCCGGAAACCAGCGGGGGCATGTAGGTGTTCTTCTGGGCTTCGGTGCCGAATTGGAAGATGGTGTTCATGCAACCCAGGCTCAGGCCGGGGTACATGGTGAACGACCAGTTGGCCGTGCCCATCATTTCCGATTTCAGCAGGTTCAGCGACATGGGCAGCTCCTGGCCACCGTACTGCTTGGGGTGGGAGATGCCTTGCCAGCCGCCGGCCACGTACTCGGCGTAGGCTTCCTTGAAGCCCTTGGGGGTGGTGACTTCGCCGTCCTTGAAGGTGCAGCCTTCCTGGTCGCCCGACAGGTTCAGCGGGGCCAGCACTTCTTCGCAGAAGGTGGCAGCGCCTTCCAGGATGGCGTCAACCATGTCGGGGGTCGCGTCTTCGGCATTGGGCTGCTGGGCGTAGTGCGCGCTGTAGTCAAACACTTCGTTGAGCAGGAAGCGCACGTCGCGCAAAGGGGCCTTGTACTGCGGCATATGTCACCTCGGTTCGGTCGGGCGCCAGAGTCGAGTGGCGCTGTTGGGGGAATGGTTGCTTTTAGAACGATCGTTCTTTTCAAACGGTCGTTCGAATCAGGACGCGTTTATACCCCAGAGTCGGCCGCTTGTGGCAAGTCATTGCGCACGATCGTGCGGGTTTTGGCACTTCAGCCTGTGTGTCCCCCTGAATCAAAGGGGCTGTTTCGCGGCGCGGTGGGCGGTTTGTGGTGCGGTTTGGCGCTGTCCGGATGGGGCGCGCAGGCGCTTGTCGGACAGGCTTTTTGAGGGGGTTAGAAGGGGGCTTTTTCTGGGTTAACCCTCTCGGGGGAGAGGGGGAACCCAAGCCGATTGGGGCGTTTTGTATCTCCCGCGATCACGGGGTTTGGGGTGGATTTCCCGCCAGTCGCGCAAAAACCCTATTCGTTCAGCCTGCAACAGTTCGAGAGACTAACGGTGACAGTTAACCGATTGTTGGCGTTCGATAAATCGCCAAGCTTCACATGGAGAGACACATGATCCGTACCCTGCGCAAGACCGTTCTGAGCGTGCCCCTGGCCGCCATCGCCCTGGCGGTGTCGTCTGCTTATGCCGCCCCCGTCGTTGGTCCTTCCGACGCCACTTTCTACACCAACCCAGCCGTTCTGGGCGGCGCCCATGGCGACCTGATCCAGTACCGTCCTGCCACGGTCAACCTGGGCGCCGGCGCCCCGGCCACCAAGGCCTTCAACGTGCTGTACCAGTCCACTGACTCGCTCGGCAAGCCCAACGCCGTGTCCGGTACCGTGCTGGTGCCCACGACCGCCTGGTCGGGCACGGGCGCTCGTCCCGTGATCCTGTACGCCGTGGGCACGCAAGGCCTGGCTCAGGATTGCGCCCCTTCGCGTCAGTTCGCCGCTGGCAGCAACGAATATGAAAACGCCAACATCAACGCCGCCCTGAAGGCTGGCTACGCTGTGCTGGTGTCCGACTACGCTGGTTACCTGACTGGCACCGAGTCCACCTACCTGTCCGGCCAGTCGCAAGGCAATGCCGTTCTGGACATCTTCAAGGCCGCCACCGCGATTCCTTCGGTTGGCATCTCCGCGACCGCACCGGTCGGTATCTGGGGCTTCTCGCAAGGTGGTCAATCGGCTGCCTGGGCTGCCGAAGTGCTGTCCACCTACGCACCTGACCTGAAGGTGGCCGGTGTGGCCGCTGGTGGCATCCCCGCCAACTTCATCGCTGCCGCCCACTTCCTGGACGGCAACCTGGGCGCCGCCTTCCTGGCTTCCGGCGTGGCTGGCCTGGGCGTGCAATACCCCGGCACCATCGGCAAGAACTTCAACCTGCTGGCCAGCGCTGACGGCAAGGCCCAGATCGCCAAGCTGAAGACCGAATGCGTGTTCACGGCCCTGTTCGATCTGCAGAACAAGACCCTGTCGCAGTTCACGGTTGACCCCACCGGTATCACCCTGGACGACATCCTGGGCGTGCCGGCCGTCGAAGCCACGCTGAACCAGCAGAACCTGGGCAAGAGCGCACTGACCGTGCCGATGTACCAGTACCACGGCAAGGCTGACGAGTTCATCCCCCTGGCTCAGGACATCGACCTCAAGCGCTACTACTGCGCCAATGGCGGCAAGGTCCAGTTCGACCTGTACCCCAGCGAGCACATCGTGACCCAGTTCCAGGCTGCTCCGAAGGCGCTGGCCTGGATGGCCGACCGTTTTGCCGGCAAGGCTGCTCCCAGCTCCTGCGCGACCAACACCACTGGCTACCCCACGCCCACCAACACCAACACCGCGCCTGGCAGCAACTTCATCGTGAAGCTGGACGCCTGGCCGCTGACCGCAACCGTTGGTCTGAAGACCCTGGGCCAGACCGTGTACCTGCCGGCTGCCTCGACCTTCACGGCCACGACCGACATCACCGCCAAGACCCTCAACGGTACCTTGAGCGTGCCTGACTTCAAGCAATCGCTGAAGATCATCGGCATCGGTTCGCAAATCGGCATGAAGGTCACCCCGAACGGCGCCACCACCGGCACCGCTTCGCTGGACAACGCTGGCAAGCTGCACGTGCATGGCAAGGCCTACGCTGACATCTCGATCACCTCGGTGTCGGGTATCCCTGTTGGCGAGTGCAAGACGGTCACGCCCGTGGCCTTCCCTCTGGACTTCGACGGTCCTGTGTCTGCGCTGGGTAACGGCCTGAACTTCTCTGGCACCACCACCTTCCCGCAAGTCAAGGGTTGCTTCATCTCGGCCATCCTGTCGGCCATGATGTCCGGCTCGGGCCAGACCTACTCGTTCACCGTGAACCCGCCCGCACCGACTTCTTACTGATCGCTTTTCGATCCTGAGTAGTTGATGTTCAGCCCGCCCGGCTTGCCCGGGTGGGCTTTTTCTTTGGCGCGTGGCCTCGGTGTGTGTCGGCTTGCATTCCCGCTCGTTCTCGGGGGGCAAGGGCCCGATTTCGGGTTACTGCTCAGGAACCCGTGGGGCGTGTCCGATCAAACTGGGCTGGACGTCATCGTTGCAAACAGACAGGTCTGAAAATGGCACAAGTTCATCTGGAAAACAATTCGAACATGAAGTGGGTTGCGGTCGCAGGCACCGTGGCGGTGGTGGCGGCAGCGGCGATGTGGTGGTCGCGCTCGCCCAGTCCGGAAGACGCCGGCCGCGTGACCGACGCCTCGCCGGGCGCTTCTCAGGCCATGGCCGCGCAGGTGCCGGCCAGCAGCACGATGACGGCAGCCCAGATTGAGGTCGAGACCAAGGTGATGCAGGAGCGCCAGCAGGAGGCGGCCAAGGAGCTGGAGAAGCAGCCTGGTTTGAAGCCCATCGTGGGCCCCGTCAAGGAGCGGCCATCGTTCGTTTCTGCGCTGGAGTGGCAGATGCTCAAGGGCGTCTCGCAGCAGGCAGGGGACCCCGATCGCGAGCTCACGCGCCTGGTCAATTTCCTGCGCTTCAACAAGCAGCTGGAGCTGTGGGAGGGCATGTCCCAGTCGCCGGACAAGGCCCGTCGCAAGGAGCTGGCCGAGCAACTGATCGGTGAGCTGCCGGTGCGCATCACCAATGGCGAGATGGACCTCACCGAAGCCAAGCGCATCCTGACGGGGCTGCTCAATGACGCCGAGCCCGATGCGCAGGCACGCGGCAAGCGTGCGGCGGCTGAAACAGCGCGCCTGGCGAGCACCGCTGATGCGGCTGCGGCAGCTTCGCAGGGCCGGCAGCAATAAAGAACGTGCCCGCGCCAAGGTGCGGTCCGAACCAGAGCGCGCTAAGCTCTGCCCGAAGCGCAACAACTTCGGGAGCTGGTGTGTACGACCTCTTCATCGCCAACAAGAACTACTCATCGTGGTCCCTGCGCCCCTGGGTGCTGCTCAAGCAACTGGGGCTGCCCTTCCAGGAGCACCTGCAGGTTTTCGCGGCCGGGCCCAACTGGGCCACGTTCAGGTCGTTTTCTCCCACCGGCAAGGTGCCTTGCCTGCATCAGGCGGGCGAGGTGGTGTGGGATTCGCTGGCCATTGCCGAATACCTGGCCGAGCGCCACGCCGGTGTCTGGCCCGAGCGGGCCGATGCCCGTGCCTGGGCGCGCTGTGCGGCAGCCGAGATGCACTCGGGCTTTGGTGAGCTCCGCGAGGTCTGCTCGATGAACTGTGGCCTGCGCGTTCAGTTGGATGAGGCTGCCCTGGCCCGCATCCAGTCTGATCTGGCCCGGCTTGATGAGCTCTGGCGTCAGGGGCTGACGCGCTTTGGCGGGCCCTACCTGGCAGGTGCGGCCTTCACCGCGGTGGATGCCTTTTATGCGCCTGTGGCTTTCCGCATCCAGACCTATGGCTTGACCTTGTCGCCACTGGCGCAGGCCTATGTGCAGCGCCTGCTGGCCCTGCCCGCCATGCAGCAATGGTACGAAGCCGGGCTGGCCGAACCCTGGCGTGAGCCGGGTCATGACGAGGCCTGTTTGATGTACGGCACCTTGCTGGAAGACCTGCGCGTGAATCCAGGCTGAAGATTTTTCCGTAAGGGTGTAAGGACTGGGCGGTCTCGTCGACTACTCAATGTCCCCGGCGAACAAAGCTGCCGGGGAATCACTTCAACACCTGACCTTACGGAGAAATCAACATGACCCAACGTACTTCCGCTTCCCTGGCCGCCGCTGCCGCCCTGATGGCCCTGAGCACCGCCGTGTTCGCCGCTGACGCCCCTGCAGGCAGCATGGGGGGCGCCGTGGCCGCCAGCGACAAGGTGCATTGCTACGGCGTGCACAGCTGCAAGGGCAACAGCGATTGCAAGACCGCTGAACATGCGTGCAAGGGCCAGAACGCCTGCAAGGGCCATGGCTTCAAGGCGCTGGATGCCAAGGCCTGCTTCATGAAGGGCGGCACCATCGGCGATATCGACGCCAAGTAAAGCGGGCGGGCGCGATCATGAGCATGTTCCGTGCTGCTGACAACGCTTGGGCCCATGGGCGCCTGACGCAGCCTTCGCCCGGCTTCGGGCTGGGCCTGCGCACGGCGCACTACGCCGACTTTCTGGCGCAGCCACAACGCGTGGACTGGCTGGAGATCCTCAGCGACAACTACATGGTGCCAGGCGGCAAGCCTCTGCGCATGCTCGACGCCATCCGCGCGCACTACCCCATGGCCATGCATGGCGTGGCCTTGTCGATCGGCTCTGTAGAGGGCCCCGATCGGGCCTACCTTCAGCAGCTCAAGCAACTGGTGGACCACGTGCAGCCCCTGTGGGTGTCGGACCACCTGTGCTGGACGGGCGTGCACGGTCGTCAAGTGCATGACCTCATGCCCTTGCCCTATACCGATGAGGCGCTGGACGTGGTGGTGCGCAATGTGCGCCAGGTCCAGGATGTGCTGGGCCGGCGGCTGGTGCTGGAGAACGTCTCCAGCTACGTGAACTTCAAGCAGTCGCACATGAGCGAGTGGGACTTTGTCGCTGCCGTGTGCGAGCGCGCTGACTGCCTGCTGCTGCTGGATGTCAACAACATCTACGTGAGCAGCGTGAACCATGGCTTTGATGCCATGGGCTATATCGACCGCATGCCCGCGCACCGTGTGCAGCAGATGCACCTGGCAGGGCATTCGCACAACGGCGACCACATCATCGATACGCACGACCAACCCGTGTCCGACCCGGTGTGGGCCTTGTATGCGCATGCATGCCGGCGCTTTGGTCATGTGGCCACGATGATCGAGCGCGATGACCACATCCCGCCTTTGCCTGAACTGATCAATGAGCTGGACCAGGCGCGGCGGATGGCGGCTGGCGCCTGGAAGGAGGCGGCATGAACACCGAGGTCATCGAAGCGGGCGGCGATCTGGCGGCCATCCAGGCGCGCATGCAGGCGTATGTGCTGGCGGGTGATGTCGCCAGTGATGTCTCGAGCGATGCGGCCGCGCTGGCCGATGTGCAAGCAAGCGGCGCCTTGAGCAGCGCACGCCGCCTGGGCATCTACCACCATGCCTACCGTGCGCGCTTGCTGGAAACCATGCGCGACACCTTTGGCCATACCCTGAGCTACCTGGGTGACGGGTGGTTCAACCACCTGGCGCTGGCCTTCATCGAGCAGCACCCGTCTCGTCATGCCAACTTGCGGTGGTATGGCCAGATGTGGCCGGACTGGTTGGGGGGCGACCGCCTGGCTGCGGCGGGGGCGGGCGACCACCCCGAGGTGGCCGAGCTGGCCAGCCTGGACTGGTCTTTGCGGCGGGCCTTCGATGCGGCCGATCAGCCTGTGGCGACCCTGGCTGATCTGGCCGCCGTGCCCGCCGAGGCCTGGGGCGAGGTGATGCTGGAGGCGCAGCCCTGTGTGGCCGTGCTGACCATGCAGCACAACACCCTGAGCCTGTGGCATGCCCTGGACCAGGGCGAAGACGTCCCCGAGGCCCAGGCCTTGCCGGCGCCGATGGGGGTGCTTGTCTGGCGGCAAGACGAGCGCCCCCATTTTCGCAGCGTGACCCCTCAGGAGGACGTGGCCTTGACGGCCATGCTGCTGGGCCGCCCATTTGGTGACATCTGCGCCCTGCTGGCCGAGCGCTTCCCCGAAGCGGACGTGGCCATGCTGGCGTCCAGCCTGTTGCGCCGCTGGATCGACGACGGCATCTTGCAGTCCTTCAAGGCGGAGACCACGTAGCGCCTGGCGATCCAAGGATCAGGCATAGCCATTGCTTGTATACCAGTCTGTACATCACCCGGTATGTCAGCGCCGCCTCAA
This sequence comes from Aquabacterium sp., assembly GCF_016195855.1. Taxonomy (GTDB): domain Bacteria; phylum Pseudomonadota; class Gammaproteobacteria; order Burkholderiales; family Burkholderiaceae_C; genus Aquabacterium. The sequence continues at coordinate 153,903 of NZ_JACPYU010000012.1, read as the reverse complement.
GGCGGTGCACGGGAGATGGGTTGCGCAACAGACTGGTGCAAGGAGAGACGCATGGCTATGGATCAATGGAATCGTCGGACGTGGATCAAGGGTGTCGGTGCAACGGGGGCCGGGTTGGCGCTCGGGGGCTGGTCCGACCTGGTGATGGCCCAGAAACCGCTGACGATCGGCATGATCTACGTCGGGCCGAAGGATGACTTCGGCTACAACCAGTCGCACTACGAAGCCGCCTCCGAGATCAAGAAGATGCCTGGCATCAAGATCGTCGGTGAAGAAAACGTGCCTGAAACCCAGGCTGTGCAAAAGACCATGCAGGGCATGATCTCGCAGGACGGCGCCACGCTGCTGTTCCCCACCTCCTTCGGCTACTTCAACCCGCACATCCTGGAGGTGGCCAAGAAGAACCCCGATGTGCGCTTTGCGCATTGCGGCGGCATGTGGGACGCGGCCAAGCACCCCAAGACGGTGGGCAGCTTCTTTGGCTACATCGACGAATGCCAGTACCTGAACGGCGTGATCGCTGGCCACATGACGAAGTCCAAGAAGATCGGCTTCGTGGCGGCCAAGCCCATCCCGCAGGTGCTGCGCAACATCAACGCGTTCACGATGGGCGCGCGCTCGGTGCACCCGGACATCACCTGCTCGGTCATCTTCACGGGTGACTGGTCCATGCCGGTGAAAGAGGCCGAGGCCACCAACAGCCTGGCTGACCAGGGTGTGGACGTGTTCACCATGCACGTGGACGGCCCCAAGGTCATCGTCGAAACCGCGGCCAAGCGCGGCAAGTTCGTGTGCGGCTACCACGCCTCGCAAGCCAGGCTCGCGCCCAATGCCTACCTGACGGGTGCCGAGTGGAACTGGGTCACGCCCTACAAGCAGATCGTGGACGCGGCGCGCACCGGCAAGCCGCACCCCAACTTCCTGCGTGGTGGGCTGAAGGAAGGCTTCGTCAAGACCTCGCCATATGGGCCGATGGTGCCCGATGGCGCGCGCAAGCAGGCCGATGCCATCAAGGCCGCCATGCTCAAGGACGAGTTCGAGATCTTCAAGGGTGAGATCAAGGACAACACCGGCAAGGTCGTGATCCCCAAGGGCACCACGATGAAGCAGATCGACCCGGCGCTGGAGGGCATGAACTACCTGGTTGAAGGTGTGATCGGCAAGGTCTGACAAGCGGGGTGCCCCATGAGTGATTCACGCGTGGCCGTGGTGTTCGACAGCGTGGTCTTGCCTGTGCTGGCGTTGGCTGGCGCGGTGCTGCTGTTTGGCGGCTTTGTGTGGCTGGGTGGCACCAGCCCGACCGAGACCTGGCTGCTGCTGTTCAAGGGGGCCTTCGGTGATGCCTTCTCATGGCAGAACACCCTGCAGCGTGCCGCACCGCTGATGCTGACGGCCTTGTGCGTGGCGATCCCGCAGCGTGCCGGCCTGATGGTGATTGGTGGCGAGGGGGCGCTGGTGCTGGGTGGGCTGGCCTGTGCGGGCCTGCCTTACCTGTTTGCCCCGCCCGCGGGTGTCATGGGCACCGTGCTGGTGCTGTTGGCCAGTGCACTGGCCGGTGGTGCCTGGATTGCGCTGGCCGGTGTGCTGCGCCAATACCGCGGCGTGAACGAAACCATCGGCTCCCTGCTGATGAGCTACCTGGCCATTGGCCTGTTCAAGCACTTTGTGGAGGGCCCTATGAAGGACCCCAGTAGCTTGAACAAACCCTCTACCTTGCCCTTGAATGAGCGCAATCTGTTGGGCCTGCTGCCGGGTTACGAGGTGCACTGGGGCCTGGTGTGGGGCGCGGTGGCCTGTGTGGTGGCGGGCCTGTGGCTGTTTGGCTCCACGCATGGTTTTGCCACGCGGGTGGTGGGGGGCAATGCCCGTGCGGCGCGGCTGGTGGGCTTGCCCAGCCACCGGCTCATCATCACGGCTTGTGGCCTGGGTGGGGCCTGTGCTGGGCTGGCGGGTGGCATCGAGGTGGCGGCGGTACATACCAACGCCAATGCTTCGCTGATCGCGGGCTTGGGCTACACGGGCATCCTGGTGTCCTTCGTAGCCCGCCACAACCCGTTTGCTGTGATCCCCGTGGCCATCCTGTTCGGTGGCTTCGGGTCGGCTGGCAGCTTGCTGCAGCGCCGGCTTGACTTGCCCGATGCGTCGGTGCTGGTGCTGCAAGGCTTTGCTTTTGTGTTGATCCTGGCCAGTGAAGCCCTGCGTGGTCGCATGGGTGAGTGGATGGTCAGGCAACAGGCTGTGCGCGCCGAGCGCGTCGCCCATGAAACCAGTCGTGCCCGCCTGGCACGAGAGCAGGCGGCGCTGGACGCCGCACGTCAGGAGGCTGCATGAGTGACGCATCTTTGTGGGGCGATGTGGCCGTGGCCGTGCTGGGCGGGGCCATCCGCGTGGGCACGCCCTTTCTGTTTGTGAGCCTGGGCGAGTGCCTGACGGAAAAATCCGGCCGCATCAACCTGGGCCTGGAAGGCGTGCTGGTCTTGTCGGCCATGGCGGGCTTTGCGGGCAGCTACCTGACGGGCTCGCCGTGGGCCGGGGTGCTGCTGGCCGGTGTGGCAGGGGCCTTGCTGGCCATGTTGCATGGACTCTTGTGCTCGCTGCCGCGTGTGAACGACATCGCCACCGGCATCGCCTTGATGCTGCTGGGGGCGGGCCTGGCCTTTTATCTGGGCAAGCCTTTGATCCAGCCGCAGGCCGCGCAGATCCCGTCCATCGAGTTGGGCATGTGGAGTGATTCGGCGCAGGTGCAGGCAGCGCTGCGCATCAATGCCTTGTTCCCGATCGGCGTGTTGCTGGCGGCCTTGATGGCCTGGGCCCTGGCCGACACGCGTTGGGGGCTGATCGTGCGCATGGCCGGTGACAGCAGTGATGCAGCGCGGGCACTGGGTTACTCGGTCAACACGGTGCGGGTGCTGGCGACCACGGCAGGCGGCTTCATTGCGGGCATCGGCGGGGCTTCCTTGTCGCTGTATTACCCGGGCAGCTGGAACGAGGGCTTGTCGAGCGGGCAGGGCTTGATCGCCGTGGCCCTGGTGATCTTTGCGCGCTGGCGCCCGATGGCCTGCCTGGGCGCGGCCTTGTTGTTTGGTGGTGCAGGGGCCTTGGGCCCGGCACTGCAATCGGTGGGCATAGGCTGGGGCTACCACTTGTTCAATGCCATGCCCTATGCCCTGACCCTGTTGATCCTGGTGTGGACCTGCAGCCCCAAGCAAGCCTTGCAAGGCGCGCCGATGGAGCTGGGTGTGTCGCGTTGAGGGCCTTTGCCTTGTCAGCTTGAAGGAGTGTTCATGAGTACCTATGTGGATGCCCAGCCCTATGCCTGGCCATACAACGGCGATCTGCGCCCGTCCAACACGGCCTTGATCATCATCGACATGCAGACGGACTTCTGTGGTGTGGGAGGCTATGTGGACAAGATGGGTTATGACCTGTCCTTGACCCGCGCACCGATCGAGCCCATCAAGGCTTTGCTGGCGGTGGCGCGGCAAGTGGGCATGTTGGTGATCCACACGCGGGAGGGCCACCGGCCGGATTTGAGTGACTTGCCGGCGAACAAGCGCTGGCGTTCCCGCCAGATCGGGACCAATGGCGTTGGCATTGGCGATGAGGGGCCGTGTGGGCGCATTCTGGTGCGGGGCGAGCCGGGCTGGGACATCATTCCTGAGCTGTATCCCATCGATGGGGAGCCCATCATCGACAAGCCGGGCAAGGGCTCGTTTTATGCGACGGATCTGGAACTGATCCTGCACACCAAGGGTATCCAGAACGTGATCCTGACGGGCATCACGACGGATGTGTGTGTGCACACGACGATGCGGGACGCCAACGACCGTGGGTTCGAGTGCGTGATGTTGACGGACTGTACGGGGGCCACCGATCCGAACAACCATGCGGCTGCGTTCTCGATGATCAAGATGCAGGGTGGGGTGTTTGGTGCAGTGTCTGATTCCAAGGCTGTGATCAAGGCGTTGCAGTCGCTTTGATGTGGGTTGGAGTGCGTGGACATGATCTGTTTTGAACGCTCCGCTCAGGGGGCTTTGGCGGTCGAGCAGGCCGTGAGGCTTGGCTGGACAGCTCCGCTCATGTCCTCCGGCCAGGCTGCGCCTGACCTCCCCCTTTACTTCGCTGCGCTATCCAGCCAAGCCTCACGGCAGCGACACGCTCTGGCAGCGCCTTCGCTCTGCAACTACCCCTCCCACCCCCACCGCGGTGTGAGGGGTAGGCCACTGGGGTGCACGGCGAAGCAAAGTAAAGGAGGAGGAATGGGCCATGCCCATTCCGGGGGACATGAGCGTAGCCGTGCGCCCCAGTGGCATGCCCCGTCTTCACCGCACCCCCATCCCCATCAAAACAGACCGGGCGTGCCCAGCCATCCCAAAGGAGCAAGCCACTCATGACCGCTCCCCTCGATCCCAGCCTGCAGCCTGTCCCCAAAACAGGCGCCCTGGCCCTGTCCACCTACCAGCTCACCAAACGCTTCGGCAGCTTCACCGCACTGGACAACGTCTCCATCGACGTGCGCCCAGGCACCGTGCACGCTTTGCTCGGTGAAAACGGCGCAGGCAAGAGCACCCTGGTCAAGGCCATCGTGGGCTACCACCTGCCCGACGACGGCGCCGTGCTGATCGATGGCCGCGAACACGCCATCACCTCGCCCGTCGTCGCGCGCCACCTCGGCATCGGCATGGTCTACCAGCACTTTACCGTCGTGCCCGGCATGACCGTGGCCGAGAACCTCCTGCTGGCCAAGGGCGAGCTGCCCGCCATCGTGCCCTGGCGCAAAGTCCGGCAAGAGCTGGAAGCCTTCATGGCCACCACCCCCTTCAAGCTCGACCTCGATGCCCGCCCCATGGACCTGTCCGCCGGCGAAAAGCAGAAGCTCGAAATCCTCAAGCAGCTCTTCCTCAAGCCGCGCCTGCTGATCCTGGATGAACCCACCTCGGTGCTGACCCCGCAAGAGGCCGACGAGGTGCTGGGCGCCTTGCGTGACCGCGCACATGCCGGTGAGGTCAGCGTCATCATGATCTCGCACAAGTTCCGCGAGGTGATGGAAGTGGCCGACGACGTCAGCGTGCTGCGCCGCGGGCAACTCATGGGCAGTCACCGCGTGGCCGAGACCACGCCTGCCTTGCTCGGTGCCGAGATGATGGGCCTGAGTGCCGGCGCCACCACGGCGGCGTCCATGGCGGCTGAAGACATGCCCCGCGAGCCTTTCCCCCAAGCGCCCTTGCGTCTGCGCGTGAACCGCTTGTGCGTGGCCGGTGACCGGGGCGAGCGCGCCGTGCACGACCTGTCCCTGCAGGTGCGTGGCGGCGAGGTCGTGGGCATCGCGGGGGTGTCGGGCAACGGCCAGCGCGAGTTGATGGAGGCTCTGGTTGGCCAGCGTGACCGCGAATCTGGCGAGGTCTGGATGGCCGATGAGCGCTACCACGCGCGGCGCGAGCAGAACCAGCGCCTGAATGTGCGCAGCCTGCCTGAAGAGCCCTTGCGCAATGCCTGTGTGGGCGATTTGAGCGTGGCACTCAACATTGGCCTGCGCCGCTTTGACCAGGCGCCTGTGGCCCGCATGGGCTGGATGCGCGGCAGCCTGCTGCGTGACAAGGCGCGCGAGCTGATTGCGGCCTACAAGGTCAAGACCCAGGGTGAAAACGCCCCCATCCGTTCCTTGTCCGGCGGCAATGTGCAGCGTGCCGTGCTGGCCCGCGAGCTCGATGGCCAGGTCGATGTGCTGCTCGTGTCCAACCCCGTGTTCGGCCTGGACTTCGCCGCCGTGGCCGAGATCCACAGCCGCATCATGGCCGTGCGCAATAAGGGTGGAGCCGTGCTGCTGGTCAGCGAAGACCTGGACGAGTTGCTCAAGCTGGCCGACCGCATCGTGGTCATGAGCGAGGGCCGCATCGTGCACGAGTGCGATGCCCGCGAGGCCGATCGCCATGTGCTCGGCGCCTTCATGGGCGGTGCGCACCACCATCATCCTGTCCCGGAGGTCGCATGATCACCACCGTTCACGCCCAGCCCTTTGATTTCACGTTCAACATCCGGCACACGGCGCTGCTCATCATCGACATGCAGCGCGACTTCGTCGAGCCCGGTGGCTTTGGTGCCTCGCTGGGTAATGACGTGAGCCTGCTGCAGGCCATCGTGCCCACCTGCCAGCGCGTGCTGCAGGCCTGGCGCGAGATGGGTGGCTGGGTGGTGCACACCCGCGAGGCCCACAAGCCCGACCTGTCGGACTGCCCGCCCGCCAAGCTCAACCGGGGCGCACCCACATTGCGCATTGGTGATGCCGGCCCCATGGGGCGCATCCTGATCCGAGGTGAGCCGGGTCACGCCATCATCCCCGAACTGGCACCCATCGAGGGCGAGCTGGTCATCGACAAACCCGGCAAAGGCGCGTTCTATGCGACCTGCCTGAACGAGGCGCTCACCGTGCGCGAGATCACCCACCTCATCGTGATGGGGGTGACCACCGAGGTGTGCGTGCAGACCACGATGCGCGAAGCCAATGACCGCGGCTACGACTGCCTGCTTGTTGAGGACGGCACCGAGAGCTACTTCCCCGCCTTCAAGCAAGCTGCGCTGGACATGATCCGCGCGCAAGGCGCCATCGTGGGCTGGACGGCGCCGAGCGAGGGCTTGTTGTCTGCCATGGCCTCGGTGCTGGAACCCGTGGCCGCGGTACGCACCGCGTGAACGCCATGTAGCCCTGTCACTTCAACCTCGCTTCAACCTCGCTCCCACAACACCTCATCCATCGCCTTGCCTTCCGTTCCCTTTGCCGTGCAGCCTTTCATCAAGACGCCACCGAGCATGTCCTTCACCACCGTTCAACCTGTCGACGCCGTCCCCGCCACCATCGCGGGCCTGCTGGCCACCTACCGCGATGGCCGCCTCACGCCTGCGCAGGTCATCGCCGGCCTGTGGGCACGCTGGCAAGCCACGCCCATGGCGCAAGACCCGGCCTGGATCACCCGCGCCAGCGAGGCCTTCCTGCAAGCCCAACTCGATGCCTTGCAAGGGCAATCGCCTGCCAGCCTGCCGCTGTACGGCGTGCCCTTTGCGGTCAAGGACAACATCGATGTGGCCGGCCTGCCCACCACGGCGGCCTGCCCGGCCTTCGCCCATGAGCCAGCCGAGTCCGCTGAGGTGGTGCGCCGCCTGATGGCCGCCGGTGCCATCGTGGTGGGCAAGACCAATCTGGACCAGTTCGCCACCGGCCTGGTGGGGCAGCGCTCGCCTTATGGCGCGCCTGCCTCCACCTTCAGCGAGGCTCATGTCAGCGGGGGCTCCAGCTCGGGCTCGGCCGTGGTGGTGGCGCGTGGCGAGGTGCCTTTCGCGCTGGGGACCGACACGGCCGGTTCCGGCCGCGTGCCGGCGGGCTTCAACAACCTGGTGGGGCTCAAGCCCACGCCTGGCCTGGTGCCCACGCATGGCGTGCTGCCCGCGTGCAAGAGCCTGGACTGCGTCTCTGTGTTCACCTTGACGGCGTCCGATGCCGCGCGCGTCTTGCACGTGGTGCAGGGCCCGATGGCGGGCCAGCCCGTGTTCAACACCTTCACGCCGCAATTGCCCAGATTGCCGCACCCGCTGCGCGTGGGGGTGCCCGTGTCGCCCGAGTTCTTTGGTGATGCCGACTACGCTGCTGCCTTCGAGCAAGCCAAGGCCCAATGGGCGATGCTCAAAGAGCCCGATGGCTCGCCCTGGCCCGTGAGCCTGGTGCCGGTGGACATGCAGCCTTTCACGGCTGTGGCCAGGCTCTTGTACGAAGGCCCCTGGGTGGCCGAGCGTTACGCCGCCATCGCCAGCTTCATCGAGCAGCAGGCAGATGCGATGAACCCGGTGGTGCGCGGCATCATCGATGGCGCCCATCGGCATGACGCGGTGTCTGCCTTCAAGGGCCTGTACCGCCTGCGCGAGCTGGCCGCATTGGCCCAGCCGGTGTGGGGCCAGATCGATGTGCTGATGGTGCCCACTGCGCCCACCATGCCAAGCACCGCGAGCGTGCAAGCCGACCCCGTCGGCCGCAACGCGCAACTGGGCACCTATACCAACTTCGTCAACCTGCTGGGGCTGTCTGCGCTGGCCTTGCCGGCGGGCTTCACCGCAGGCAGCCTGCCTTTTGGCATCACCTTGATCGGCCCGGGTGGCGCTGATGCGGCCTTGCTGGACCTCGGCGCGTGCTGGCAGGCCGCGAGCGCTTGCATCGCGGGTGCCGGGGGTGAGGGGCTGGCCAAGGGCCCAGACAATGTCTGCGCATTGGGGCACGGTTTGCCTGCGGCGACAGACAGCGAGTTGAGCCTGCCTACCGGCTGCCCGATTGCGTCCGAGCCTGTGATGGCCCTGGCCGTGGTGGGTGCCCACCTCAGTGGCATGCCCTTGCACGGGCAACTGGTCGAGCGCCAAGCCCGCTTGCTGGCGGCCACCCAGACGGCGCCCCGCTATCGCCTGCATGCCTTGCCCGGTACGGTTCCGCCCAAGCCAGGGCTGGCGCGCGTGCCGGACGATGCCCCGCCAGAAGAGGGGCATGCCATCGAGCTGGAGGTGTATGCGCTGCCCCTGTCCAGCATTGGCTCCTTCCTGGCCTTGATCCCACCACCGCTGGGCCTGGGCTCGGTCGAGTTGGCCGACGGCACCTGGGTCAAGGGCTTCATCTGCGAGCCTTGCGGCCTGTCCGGTGCGCAGGACATCAGCCACTTCGGCGGCTGGCGTGCCTACATGGCCCATGTGAAGGCGCAAAGCGCCGCAGCCGATGCAGACAGGAGAGCCGCATGACGCTGGGGCAAGCACAGGTCAATCTGCACGATGTGGTGCAGGAAGTCACCCGCATCTTCCTGGACTATGAATCAGCGTTGATGCGCAATGACGCCGAGGCACTCAATGCCTACTTCTGGCGCCACCCGGCCGTGACCCGCTATGGCATCCAGGACCGGCAATTGGGCCATGATGCCCTGGTGGCTTACCGTGCAGCCGTGCCCGCGCCCGACTTCACGCGCACACTGCATGATGTGCGCATCACCGCCTTCGGGCCCGACATGGCCGTGGCCATGTGCGAGTTCAAGCGCAGCGACACCGACCTGCATGGTTTTCAGACGCAGACCTGGGTGCGTCTGCCAGAAGGCTGGCGCATCGTGTCCGCGCACGTCAGCATGGTGCCCTTCCAACCCGGCGCGTCTTCATGAAACTGGTAGCCCTTACCCACCCGACCTCCTTGCCCAATGTGACCCTGGCCGAGCGGGTCTATGCGCAGATCAAGCAGTTGATCTTTGACTTCGCGCTCCTGCCCGGGGATCGCTTCTCGGAGAGCGACCTGGCCAACCAGGTGCAAGTCAGCCGCACGCCGCTCAGGCAGGCCTTGCAGCGTCTGCAGCGAGAGGGCTTCCTGCTGGTGTTCCCCAAGAGTGGCTGGCAGGTGGCCCCGCTGGATTTCGAGACCTTCGACCAGCTCTATGACCTGCGCGTGTTGCTGGAGACCCATGCCGTGGCCCGGCTGTGCGAGGCCGAGGATCGCCCCGTGCTCAAGGAGCTGGCCGACATCTGGCTCATCAAGCCGCACGAGCGTCAGACCGCCTTCATCACCGTGGACAAGCTCGACGAGGCCTTTCATTCGGCGCTGGTGCAATCCACGGGCAACGCCGAGATGATCCGCGTGCACGAGGACATCACCGAGCGCATCCGCATCATCCGCCGCCTGGACTTCACCAAGCCCGCGCGCGTCGAGGCCACCTACGACGAGCACGCCCGCATCCTGCGCGCGATCACGCGCCGTCGCACCGATGAGGCCTTGCGCCTGCTCAAGGCCCACGTGGCCCAAAGCAAGGCCGAGGTGCGGCACATCACGCTGGACATGCTCTACCAGGCCAGGCAAAGGATTGCAGCCGGGGCGTGATGCCGAGTGAAACGGTGCGGCCGTGGCGTGCCGGCAGGCTTCAGAACCGAGGCAGGTCAGCCAGGGCCTCACGCAAGGCCGGCGTCTGCCCCAGCCCTTGGCCAGGCCCCGGCCGCAACTCCCCGCAGCGCGCCAGCATCGGGATCATCTTGCCCGGGTTGAGCATGGCCTTGGGGTCGAACGCCGCCTTGAAGGCCAGCATCTGCTCGCGCTCGGCATCGGTGAACTGCGTGCACATGGCATCGAGCTTTTCAATGCCCACACCGTGTTCACCGGTGATGCTGCCACCCAGTTGCACGGCCTTGCGCAGGATGTCGTTGCCAAAGGCCTCGGCCCGCTTGAGCTGATCCGGGTCATTGGCATCAAACAGGATCAGCGGGTGCATGTTGCCGTCGCCCGCATGGAAGACGTTCACGCAACGCAGCCCGTAGGTGCCTTGCATCTCGTTGATCGCGGCCAGCATGGTGGCCAGGGCCTTGCGCGGGATGGAGGCATCCATGCACAGGTAGTCCGGGCTGATGCGGCCCGTGGCGGGGAAGGCGTTCTTGCGCCCGCTCCAGAAACGCAGGCGCTGGGCCTCGTCTTCGCTGATGTCCAGCTTGGTCGCCCCGGCTTGTTGCAGCACGGCGCGCAGGCGCTCGATTTCTTCATCGACCTCTTCGGGGCTGCCGTCGCTTTCCACCAGCAAGATGGCCGCGGCGTCCAGGTCATACCCGGCGTGGACAAAGTCTTCGACCGCTGCGGTCATGGGCTTGTCCATCATCTCCAGGCCGGCGGGGATCAAGCCGGCGGCGATGATGGCGGCCACGGCGTCACCGGCCTTGCCCACGTCGTCAAAACTGGCCATCAGGCAGCGCGCCACCTGCGGCTTGGGCAGCAGGCGCACGGTGATCTCGGTGGCCACACCCAGCAGGCCTTCGCTGCCGATGAAGGCGGCCAGCAGGTCCAGGCCCGCGGCGTCCAGGGCTTCGCTGCCCAACTCCAACACCTCGCCTTCGACCGTGAAGCCGCGCACGCGCAGCACGTTGTGCACGGTCAGGCCGTATTTGAGGCAATGCACGCCGCCCGCGTTCTCGGCCACGTTACCGCCAATGGTGCAGGCGATCTGGCTGCTGGGGTCGGGGGCGTAATACAGGCCATGCTGCGCGGCGGCCTCGCTGATGGCGAGGTTGCGCACGCCGCACTCGACCACGGCCGTGCGGGCCAGCGGGTCAATGTGCAGGATGCGGTTGAGGCGGGCCAGCGACAGCGTCACGCCCATGGTGTGGGGCAGGGCACCACCCGACAGGCCGGTGCCCCCGCCGCGTGCCACCACGGGCACGCCCAGTTCATGACAGGCCCGCAACACGGCGCCAACCTGCTCATGGGTTTCAGGCAGGGCCACGACCAGAGGGCGCTGGCGGTAGGCGCTCAGGCCATCGCATTCGAAGGGGGTGACAGCTTCGTCGCGCCACAGCAGGTTGCGCTCGGGCAGCACGCGTTGCAGGGCCTTGACCACTGCTTGCTGTCGTTGCGGGCGGCTTGCCGCAGTGGCGTCGGGTGTGGGGGTGACCGTGGTGTCCATCGGCATCACTTTATACCCATCGGCACCTTGCGCAGAGGGCCGCCGCAAGCAACTCAATGTGTCGTCAACTGACGATCAGATCGGGGATGCGCCTCAGCATCATCATGTCGTGCTTGTCGACCTTCTGGCAGTCGCCATGGCCCTGGAAGCGGTAGTGCCGGCCGGTGACGGACGAGCGCACGCTCAGCGCGCCATGCCCCACGAACTTGGCCAGCATCTCACCGCTGGCGGGGGCACCCGTGGTGGTGGGCACGGCCGCTTGTTTGGCTGTCGGCCTGGGGGCTGCGGGGGCAACATGGACAGCATTGTGGGCCGCATGGTGGGGCGCGTCATTGGCGGCCACACGCACCGGCGAGCGCCGGGCGGGGGCGGGCGGCGCCAGGAGGGTGGCAACGGTCCGGGGGGAGGGCGCAGCCTCCAGGCCGGCCAGCGGCGCGGGGCCGGACGAAGCCGCCCAGCTCACGGGGCGCGTGGACTTGGCACCCGGTGCCTGTTCGGCATAGGGGATGGGGCGGGGGCGGGTAACAGGGCGAGCGATCATGGCGTACTCCGGCTGGTGTCCAACTGCAGACAACGGCCGGGAGTGTGCGAGGCCGTTCACGCCTTGAAAATCCCCTCGGGAGGTGCAGCCACAAGGGGGCCCACAGAAGGGGGAAACCGTGTCGGTTTCAGCCGCCAAATACCGTGAGCACGCCCGTGTAGCCGTAGAGGTGGTGGCGGGCGATCTCGCCGCTGGCGAAGAAGCCCACCACGGGGATGTCGCCCAGCGCATGGGCGATGATGTCCATCTCGGCGTTGGGGGCGCCGAAATGGGGCCCGCCCCGGCCGGCGCAACTCACGTACACCGCGCCAACGGGGGAGCTGCCCGGGTGGTCGACCGGGTCGAATTCTTCGCGGATCTCGGCGCAGATGCGCACCAGATCCTGGCGGGCGGCAGCCACATGGCGCTGGCAGAAGGCCAGTTGCATGCCGGGCTCCACCAGGTCGCTGAGGGCCACGCCATAACGGCTGGGGTCCAGGCCCACCAGGTGCCGCACGCGGGTGTCTGCGCCAAAGTGCGGGCCGTGGCTGAGCAGGTCGCTGCCGGCGTCGCTCAGGCCCACCAGGGTGGCGCGCACCTTGGGCAGGGCATCGCGGTGCCAGTCACTCTCGCTCACTGTCACCGGCACACCCAGGTCCTTGAGCAGGCAGTTCAGGGCCGGCAGGCCGTCCAGTTCATAGACCACATTGCGGTGGGCCGCGGTGACCTCGCGCTTGGGGCCAATGGGCTCACAGCCCTGGGTCACCCTGGACACCAGCCGCACGTGGTCATTGAAGGCCACGCCCGACAGGCCGCCATGCCAGATGCCGCTGGGCGGCGGTGCGTCGGGCTCGCCGTGCACCTGCACGTGCGGGTCCATCGCCATGTGCAGGCTCTGGGATTGCCCCGCGCTGACGCCGCCAAACACATAGCCCGTGTCCGTGCGCTCGGCCAGTTCCTGAATCAGCTCGGGCAGATCGGGAGAATGGCCATCGGCATGCACCAGGGCCGTGTGGGCGCGCCACATGCCCTCGCGCGCTGCCAGCGGGTGGTTGGGCGCCAGCGGCTGGCGGCCGTGGAACACCCGGAAGTCGCTCATGGGCATGTTGCACAGCATCACGACCAGGGCCGGCTCGTCGATGTACTCCACGCCGGTGGCCAGCACCCCGGCACCCACCGCGCCCACCCAGGCCACATGCGGCAGGCGTTCACGCAGGCTGGCCAGGATGGTCTGAGCGCTGTCGGCCAGCTCCTCGGTGAGGTAGCACCAGCCCAGCGTGGCCTCCATGTGGTGCGCGCCTTGCGACGCCAGTTGCGCCCAAACCAACTCCAGCGCCAGCTCACCCCGGGGGTGCATGGCGTGGGCGTGGAGGAAGCGCATGGGTGAACTCACATGGGGCTTTCAGTGGGGATCAGGACGAGGTCGGTGTGCCGCGTGCCGATTTGCTGCTGGCTGCTTTGGCCTTGCCGGCGCCTGGCTTTTTGCCGGTCGACTTCGTGGCCGCTCGGGTGCCGGCCTTGGCTGACGCTGCACCCGCTTGTTTGGCCGGGGCAGCGGCGAACTCCGCCACTTGTTCGGCCGCCTGGGCCTGGGCCTGTTTGATCCGGTCCATGGACTCGCCGACCGAGTCGCCCACCGTCTGCGCCGCTTGCGAGGCCAGGTGGGTGAACTGCTGCGTGAGGGTGTCCCACCAGCGGATGGGGTTGATCAGCTCGGCGCCCTCCTGGCCTGCGGCGCCAGCCTGTGCGTCATCCGCCGGGGCGTCATCCGAGCCCGATGCGGCGGGTTCCGGTGCGCGTGCAGGGGGCGGGCTGGCATCGGCGGCCTGCGGGCGTGCCTTGAGCGAATCCCGCAGGGCGTCCATGGACACATTCATGCCCTTGAGCGTGGACAGCGTCATGCGCTGCACTTCCAGGCCCTGGATGGTCATGGCGATCATGCGGGCGTTCTGCTCCAGCCAGAACTGCACGGTCTTGAGGTCCTGGATCCGCTTTTCCAGCTCGGCCGGGTCCAGCGTCGGCATGGTCCAGGCAGACATGCCCGACGTCGCTGCACCCGCTGCGCCTTGCAGATTGGGCAGGGCGCTGCCGGCGGCTTTCATCCAGTCCTGGAAGAAGCCAAGGCCTGCGCCCATGCCAGCGCTCAGCGAGGCAAACGGGTTGGCACCTGGGTCGGCTGAAGTGGCGCCGGTGGGATCCGGGCTCGGTGGGCGTGTGGGCATGGCTGTCTCCCGAAGGGGTCGTCACATTGGCCAGACCATTGTGCCCCCGGCAGGCTCGGGTGTCGCGCTTTGGCGATGCTTTGGTGGCGCTTTGGACTTTGTTGCAACGCATAATCGGCGCCTTCATGCAACGCCGCCAACTTTTTACCCGCCTCAGCCAGCTTGCCGCAGCCCTGGCGTGGCAGCGGGTATTTGCCCCCGTGGCACGCGCCCAGGGGCCCGATGCCGGGAACTGGGCCGAGTCCGGCGAGGTGTTCACCCTGGGCGTGGCCAGCGGCGAGCCCAGGCCGGATGCCGTCGTGTTGTGGACGCGCCTGGCGCCCAAGCCCATGTCGCCCGACGGCGGGATGCCGGCCCGCGCCGTGCCTGTGCTGTGGGAGGTCGCTGCCGACCAGCGCTTCAACCAGATCGTGCGTTATGGCGCCGCGGTGGCCGAGCCCTTGTCGGCGCATTGCGTGCACGTGGACGTGGGCGGCCTGGCCCCGGGGCGCACCTATTACTACCGCTTTCGCGCAGGGGGCCAGATCAGCCCCATCGGGCGCACGCGCACGGCGCCGGCGGCAGACGAGCACGTCGAGCGCCTGCGCATGGCCGTGGCGTCCTGCCAGCACTTCGAGACGGGTTTTTACGCCGTCCACCGCGAGATCGCGGCGGCCGACATCGACCTCGTGCTCTTTCTGGGCGACTACATCTACGAAACCGAGGCGCCGTCGTTCGCCAAGGTGCGCCAGCACCCGCATGTGTTTCCCGATGACGAGGCGCATTACACCCTGAGCGACTACCGTCTGCACCACGCCAGCTACAAGCTCGACGCGGACCTGCGGGCCTGCCATGCGGCGCACCCCTGGTTGATGGTCTGGGATGACCACGAGGTCGTCAACGACTATGCCGGCATGACCTCGCTCGATCTGGAGGAGCAGCACGCCTTCCTGCGGGTGCGCACGGCGGCCTACCAGGCCTACTTCGAGCACCTGCCCGTGTCGCCCACGCGCGCGCCGGTCGGTGCCAGCATGCGCATGAACGAGCATTATCAATGGGGCATGCTGGCTGACATCTGGACCATCGACGGGCGCCAGTTCCGCGACCCGCACGTCTGCAATGGGGTGCATGCGCCCCAAGGCGGGCGGGCGTTGTGGCGCTGCGCCGCAGCCGAGCAGCCTGAGCGCACCCTGATGGGCGTCGAGCAGGAGTACTGGCTGGCCGAAGGCCTGGCCTCCAGCGAGCGCGCCTGGAAGTTCATCGCCCAGCCCACGCAAATCGCGCCTGGCGGCATCCGGACCCCGGTTGGCCCGGTGGTCTATGCCGATGGCTGGGACGCCTACCCGGCGGCGCGCGAACGGCTCATGGCCGCCATTGCGCAGCCGCGCGTCCCTGACGTCGTCTGCCTGGGCGGGGATGTGCACCGCCACGTGGCGGCCAATCTGCGCCTGAACCCGCAGGATTTGAACTCACCCATCGTGGCCAGCGAGTTCGTCGCCAGCTCGGTGTCCAGCCGCGGGCTCAGCGAATTCCTCTCCGGCCTGGTCCGCAACAGCAACCCGGACTTGCTGCACATGCGGGGCGACGAGCGCGGCTACCTGCTGCTGGACGTCTCAACCCAGCAGGTGCAATGCGAGTTCCGTTCGACGCCGCACCCGGTGCGACCAGACGCCAGATTGCGCACGCAGGCCCGCTACGTGGTCGAGCGCGGCGTGCCCGGGCCCCACAAGGCCTGAGCGCCTGAGCGCAGATACGCCTGGCCGGCCGAGCAGCCTCGCCAGGCCTTCTACAATGCGCCATGGCCAGACTCCCGTTCAAGCAGCAGGTTCTCAAGGCGCGTGAAGACGCCATCATCGATGCCGTCAACCGCTTGCTGGCAGAAAAAGGCTTTGACCTGATGACGGTGGACGCCGTGGCGGCCGAAGTCGGCATCGCCAAGGCCAGCCTCTACAAGCACTTCGACTCCAAGGAAGCGCTGGCTGGCGCCGCCATGAAACGCCTGCTGACGCGGGCCATGGCCCTGCTCGATCAGGTCGCCCAGGAAGACCATGTCGACGCGCTCAGCCGCCTCAAGGCCGTGACCCGCTGGACCATGGAGGTGCAACTGGCCGGTGAAATGCCCTCCTTGCCGGCGCAGAACTCCAGCCTGCGCGCCGCCCTGGTCAACGACATGGACTACATGACCCAGCTGATTGCCGTGAGCGAGCGACTGGGCGCCTGGATCGGCGAGGCCCAGTCGCAAGGCTTGCTGACCCCGTCCGTGCCCGCCGAGGTGGTGCTCTACACCTTGTTTGCCCGCGCCTGCGACCCGGTGCTGGGGGTGCTCAAGGCGGGTGGCCACGCCCACGAGCAGATCATCGAATGGGTTTTGTCGACCACCTTTGACGGGTTGTCGCGCCGCTGACACGCCTGGCCAGGGCGCGCGGCCCACCCAAGGCGGGGCTTTGCCCTCATTTCCCATATTGATATGCTGCCCGGTGTTTTGCGCGCGGTGCGGTGTTCAGGCACAGGCGCGCGTGCGAACCGAACATGAAGACAGGGCGCAAGAAGACCGGTGAACGGCGCCCCCTGTCACCCACACAATCAAACACAGGGGAGCCAGCATGGCCAATCTCATTCAAGGTACGGATGGTGCGGATTTTTTGAGCGGTACTTCGGGTGACGACCATATGCTCGGTGGCGCCGGGGACGATCAACTGATCGGGGACACCGGCCAGGACACCTTGTCAGGTGATGCCGGCCGCGATTTTCTGGATGGTGGGGAAGGCGCCGACACCTACCTGTTTGGCCGCGGCGATGGCCAGGACACCGTGGTAGGTGGCTGGGGTAACGCCCCCGGCATCGCCGATACCTTGCGTTTGGGTGCGGGCATCAGCCTGGCCGATGTGGCCCTCAGCATCCAGAACGGCAGCGACCTTCTGCTCAAGCTGCAAGGCAGCAGTGACAGCGTGACGCTGGCGAATTACTTCAACCAGCCCTTCGACCTGCGCCCGCTCATCGCCTTTGCCGATGGCAGCAGCCTCAATGGCATGAACGTGGACAACCTGGTCAACGCCTATGGCACGTACCAGTACGGTACACCGCAGTCGGAGACGGTGGTGGGCAGCCGTGGCGACGACCAACTCAACGGCATGGAGGGTGATGACACGTTGTACGGCGACGCTGGGCGCGACATCATGGAAGGCGGCCAGGGCGCCGACACCTACCTGTTTGGCCGTGGTGACGGGCAGGACACCGTGATGGCCTACAGCGGCTATGGTGGCGACCTCGGCACCAGCGATACCTTGCGCCTGGGGTACGGCATCAGCCTCACCGACGTGACCCTCAGCGCCCAGAACGGCAGCGACCTCCTGCTCAAGCTGCGTGGCAGCAGCGACAGCGTGACGCTGGCAGGCTACTTCAGCATGCCCTACGAGCAACGCCCTCTGATTGCCTTTGCCGACGGCAGCAGCCTCAACGTGACCAGCGTGGACACGCTGGTCAATGCCTACGGTACTTACCAGGTTGGCACACCACAAGCGGAGATGCTGGTGGGCAGCCGTGGCGATGACCAGCTCATCGGCATGGAAGGCGACGACACCCTGTACGGGGCAACGGGCCGCGACTTCATGGACGGCGACCAAGGCGCTGATACGTATCTGTTCGGCCGAGGCGATGGCCAGGACACCGTGATGGCCAACAGCGGCTATGGCGAGCCTCCGGGTGTGATCGATACCTTGCGCCTGGGTTCGGGCATCAGCCTGGCCAATGTGGCCCTCAGCGTCCAGAATGGCAATGACCTGCTGCTCAAGCTGCAAGGCAGCAGCGACAGCGTGACACTGGCTGGCTACTTCGGCTGGCCTTTCGATCAGCGCCTGCTGATCGCCTTTGCTGACGGCAGCAGCCTCAATGGCATGAGCGTGGACAACCTGGTCAATGGCTACAGCACGTATCAATACGGTACGCCGCAGTCAGAGATGGTGGTGGGCAGCCGCGGGGATGACCAGCTCAACGGCATGGAGGGTGATGACACGCTGTACGGCGACGCTGGCCGCGACATCATGGACGGCGGCCAAGGTGCCGACACCTACCTGTTTGGCCGTGGTGACGGGCAGGACACGGTGGTGGCCTACAGCGGCTATGGTGACACCCCCGGCACCAGCGACACCTTGCGCCTGGGTGCGGGCATCAGCATCACCGACGTGGCCCTCAGCGCCCAGAACGGCAGCGACCTCTTGCTCAAGCTGCGTGGCAGCAGTGGCAGCGTGACGCTGGCCAATTACTTCGGCGTATCGTTTGACCGCCGTCCGCTGATCACCTTTGCCGATGGCAGCAGCCTCAACGGCATGGGCGTGGACAACCTGGTCTGGGGCAATACCATTTCCCAGTTCGGCACAACGCAATCCGAGATGCTGGTGGGCAGCCGTGGCGATGACCAGCTCATCGGCATGGAAGGTGACGACACGCTATACGGCGCTGCCGGGCGCGACTTTCTGGACGGCGGCCAGGGTGCGGACACCTACCTGTTTGGCCGTGGTGACGGGCAGGACACGGTGATGGCCGGCTGGGGCGATGCGCCTGGCGTCACTGATACCTTGCGCCTGGGTTCGGGTATCGGCATCGCCGATATGGACCTCTCTGTGCAAGGCGGCGATCTGTTGCTCAAGCTGCGAGGCAGCAGTGACGCGGTCACGTTGAGCAACTACTTTGGCCAGCCCTTCGACCGCCGCCCGCTCATCGCCTTTGCCGATGGCAGCAGCCTCGACGGCATGGGCGTGGACAACCTGATCTACGCCAGTGGCATCTACCAGTTTGGCGCGCCGCAATCCGAGATGCTGGTGGGCAGCCGTGGGGATGACCAGCTCAACGGCATGGAGGGCGACGACACGCTGTACGGTGCTGCCGGGCGTGATGTCCTCGATGGAGGCCAAGGCGCCGACACTTATCTGTTCGGCCGTGGCGATGGCCAGGACACGGTCATGGCCGGCTGGGGGGATGCCCCAGGCATCACCGACACCTTGCGCTTTGGTGCCGGCATCACTTTGGGTGACCTGGATCTGAGCGTGCAAAACAGTGACCTGTTGCTTCAGGTGCAAGGCAGCAGCGACAGCGTGACCCTGGTCAGCTACGTCAGCTTGCCGTTTGAGCAACGCCCATTGATCACCTTTGCCGACGGCAGCAGCCTCAATGGCAAGGGCGTAGACAGTTTGCTCAATGCCTACGGCACTTACCAGTACGGTACGCCGCAGTCAGAGATGATGGTGGGCAGCCGCGGCGATGACCAGCTCAACGGCATGGAAGGTGATGACACGCTGTATGGCGCAGCCGGCCGCGACGTCCTGACCGGCAGCCAAGGTGCCGACACTTACCTGTTTGGCCGAGGAGATGGCCAGGACACCGTGGTGGCCGATTATGGCTACCCCACAGGGGGCGCCGACACCTTGCGCTTTGATGCTGGCATTTCCATGGCGGACGTGGCCGTGACCAGGCAAGGTGGTGACCTGTTCTTGAAGCTCAAGGACAGCACGGACGAGGTGCTGCTTCAGAACTACTTCGGCGGCTACATGGACCAGTTCGTGAACATCGCCTTTGCCGATGGCTGGCAATGGACGTACGACGAGGTCAAGCGCAAAGTCGAGCCTTGGGACGACCAGCTGACAGGCACCGACACGCCCGAAGCGTTGGAAGGTGGTTTGGGCAATGACACCTTGCTGGGCCTGGCTGGTGACGACTTCCTGGACGGCGATGCCGGCCTGGACCACCTCGACGGCGGCCTGGGCGCCGACACGATGGCGGGCGGCGCAGACGATGACACCTATATCGTCGACAACTCGGCTGATGTCGTGATCGAAAAGATCGAGGCCGACAGCGCCTTCAGCTACGACACCATCCTGTCTTCCGTGAGCTACACCGCACCCGACAACGTCGAAGCCCTGGTGCTCACCGGCAGCGCCGACATCAACGCCACCGCCAACAACACCGGCTGCGACCTCACCGGCAACACCGGCAACAACGACCTCAAGGGGGGTGACGGCCTGGACTTCATCTACGGTGATGACGGCGTCGACACGCTTGAAGGCGGCGCAGGCGACGACTACTACTACCTCACCGACAACACCGACACCGTGATCGAGCAGGCCGGTGGCGGGCTCGATCAGATCTGGGCCTATGGTGATGGCATCAAGATGGCCGACAACGTCGAGCGCCTGTACATGCAAAGCTACCTGGCGCGCACGGCTTACGGCAACGAGGGCAACAACCTGATGGCCGGCAACAACCGCGCCAACACCCTGTACGGCAACGGTGGCAATGACAAGCTGTTTGGCTACAGCGGTGACGACACGATCTACGGCGGCCTGGGCAATGACAGCCTGTACGGCTCGATCGGCAACGACACCTATCACTTCCAACGAGGTGATGGCGCCGACACCGTCTACGACCTGGACACGACCGCGGGCAACCAGGACAAGCTGCTGCTCGATGGCGCCATCAAGGCCGACCAGGTCTGGCTGGCCAAGTCCGGCAACGACCTGGTGGTCAGCGTCATCGGCACCACCGACAAGGTCACCATCAACAGCTGGTACCTGGGCGGGCTCTACCAGGTGGAGTCCATCGTGGCCGGGGGCAATGGCAAGACGCTGTCGGCCGCCAATGTGCAGAACCTGGTCAACGCCATGGCCAGCTTCACCCCGCCTGCGCAAGGTCAGACCACCCTGCCGAGCAACTACAGCACGGCCCTGAACGGCGTGATCGCCGCCAACTGGGCCTGACCGCGCCCAGTCAGGGTTGTAGAGCCCCCCTGTGTCGGGGGGGGCTGTCGCCCGTTCGTCCTGGCCTAGGGGCAAGTGCGGGGAGGGCACACGCCGCCAAACTCCTATAAACATGTCTCATTGCACGATTCGCATCGAAGCGGGTGCGTCGTGCCCACTGCACCACAGGCACTGAGAGAGACACATGGCAAGCATCACAGGCACGTCCGGCGACGACACCCTGACCGGCACCAGCAGCAATGACACCATCCACGGCGGTGCGGGCAACGACAGCATCACCGGCGCAGCGGGCGTGGACGCCCTGTATGGCGACACCGGCAACGACTTCATCGATGGCGGCAGTGGCGCTGACCTCTACTACTTCAACGTGGGCGACGGGCAGGACACCATCGTCTCCAGCGGCGGGCTGCTGGCGTCCAACGCCGACCACGTCAAATTCGGCGCCGGCATCAACATGGCCGACATCGACGTCAGCCTGGACCCGACCAACACCGCCAACCTGGTGCTCAAGTTCAAGAACGGGCGCGACAGCATCTACGTGCAAGGCTTTGCCAGCGGCTCCGACGCCGGCAAGATGGTGTTCGACTTTGCCGACGGCACCAGCTGGGACCTGGCCGCCATCAACCGCAAGCTGACGGCGTCCGAGGACTCCTACGCGGGCACCACCGGCAACGACCTGTACGACGGCGGCGCGGGCGACGACCTGCTCAACGGCGATGCCGGCAACGACACGCTCTATGGCGACACCGGCAACGATGTGCTGGTCGGCGACCTGGGCGCCAACACCTACTTCTTCGGCTGGGGAGACGACCAGGACACCCTGGTGATCTCGCCCACCTCGGCAGGCGCGGGCCAGTCCGACACCCTGCGCTTTGGCTATGGCATCACCATGGCCGACATCAGCGTCTCCAATGATTTTGGCGACCTGGTCATGTCCTTGCGCGGCAGCACCGACACCGTGCGCGTGCAGGACTACCTCTCGGGCCCCAGCCAGTACAACTTCACCGCCCAGTTCGCCGATGGCAGCAGCTGGGACATGGCCGCCTTCCTGCGCAAGACCTCGTCGCAGGCCGACAGCTACGTCGGCACCTCGGGCAACGACTCGTATGACGGCGGCCTGGGCCAGGACACCCTCAACGGCGCAGGCGGCAACGACACCTTGTACGGCGCGGCCGGCAACGACTACCTCGACGGTGGTGCCGGTGCCGATACCTTCCTGTTCGGCCGTGGCGACGGCCAGGACACCATCGTGGTGGACAACGTCAACAGCGTGGGCGACCAGCTGCTGCTGTCGGCCGCCATGGACGTCAGCGATGTGGCCGTGGTGCAAAGCGGCAACGACCTGATCCTCAACGTGCGCGGCGGTGGCGACAGCGTCAAGCTGCAGAACTACTTCGTGGCCAGTCAGGCCAATCGCCCCACCATCCGCTTTGAAAACGGCCTGAGCTGGGACGCGGCCACCATCACGCGCAAGCTCACCACCACCGGCGTGTCGCTGGCCGGTACCGCCACAGACGATTGGCTGGATGGCACTTTTGGCAATGACACCGTCACCGGTGGCGCAGGCAGCGACACGCTCTATGGCGATGCGGGCCGCGACAGCCTGGATGGCGGCACCGGTGCCGACACCTACCTCTTTGGCTGGGGCGATGGCCAGGACAGCGTGGTGGCGGGCGCCGCCACGTCCGGCAAGGTCGACAGCCTGCGCCTGGGCCATGGCATTGCCATGACCGATGTGGACCTCAGCCAGAGCGGCAACGACCTGCTGGTGGCGCTGCGCGGCGGCAAGGACAGCGTGCGCGTGGTCAACTACTTTGGCATCACGGCCGCCGAACGCCTGCGCATCGACTTTGCCGACGGCGTCAGCCTGGACTCGAGCGCCGTGGGCCGCAAGATCACCAGCAGCAACGACACCTTGACCGGCACCGCCGCGGCCGACACGCTCGATGGTGGCCTGGGTGACGACATCCTCAACGGCTCCGACGGCGACGACGTGCTGTACGGCGATGCCGGCAACGACCAGCTCAATGGCGGCATCGGCCACAACACCTACTACTTCGGCTGGGGTGACGGGCAGGACACCCTCAACGCCACCGCCAGCGCAGACACCAGCGTGTCGGACGCCATCCAGATGGGCTCGGGCATCACCATGGCCGATGTCGACGTGCTCGAAGACCAGGGCGACATGCTCATCCGCCTGCACGGCAGCAACGACACGCTGCGCATGACGGGCTACTTCAACGACACCAGCAGCTACCGCGTGACCGTGCTCTTTGACGACGGCAGCAGCTGGGGCGCTGACGACCTGCAACGCAAGCGCCAATCCTTCAACGAGGCCCTCACCGGCCTGCCGGGCTCCAATGTGCTCGATGGCGGTGGCGGCCAGGACACCCTGACCGGCGCCTCCGGTGACGACACGCTCTACGGCGATGGTGGCACCGACTGGATCGACGGCGGTGGCGGCTCCGACACCATCATCTTCGGGCGCAGCGATGGCCGCGACACCATCGTGGTTGGCGGCGTCAATGCCGGCGGCGACACCTTGAAGCTGGGTGCCGATGTCAACGTCAGCGACCTGGACCTCAGCCGCAATGGTTCGGACCTGCTCGTGGCCATCCGCGGTACGCAAGACCGCGCCACCTTGCAAGGCTACTTCGACATCACCGCGGCCAACCGCCCGGTCATCCGCTTCACCGATGGCCTCACGCTCGATGGCCTGGCCGTGGACCACAACCTGACCGGCTCGGGTAATGGCGCCGCCGTCACCACCGGCGACGACTGGCAAGAGGGCGGCCTGGGTGCCGACACCCTGACTGGCAGCGATGGCAACGACACGCTGTACGGCGATGCTGGCGCCGACGTCCTCGACGGTGGCAATGGTGCCGACACCTATCTGTTCGGCCGCGGCGATGGCGCCGACACCGTGGTGGCCGGCGCAGCCGCTTCCGCCGGCGTCGTGGACACCCTGCGCCTGGCGCACGGCATCAACATGGCCGACGTGGACGTCGCCCAGTCCGGCAGCGACCTGCTGCTCACCATCAAGGGTGGCAAGGACCGCGACAGCGTGCTGGTGCAGAACTACTTCAACGTGGCCGTGGCTGACCGCCTGCGCGTGGAGTTCCTCGAAGGCGGCAGCTGGGACGACACCCTCATCGGCCGCAAGCTGAGCGCGACCTCCGGCACCCTGGCCGGCACCGCTGCCGCCGAGGTGATCGACGGCGGCCTGGGTGACGACACCATCAACGCGGGCGCCGGCAACGATACCCTGTACGGCGACGCCGGCAACGACCAGCTCGACGGCGGGGCAGGGCAGGACACCTACTTCTTCGGCCGCGGCGACGGCACCGACCACATCGTCAACGCCACCAGCGGCGACGTGCTGGAGCTGGGCGCCGGCATCACCATGGCCGATGTCGACGTGTCCAACGCATCGGGCGCCCTGCTGATCGCCCTGCGCGGTGGCAGCGACCAGATCTACATCGACAGCTACTTCACACCTGCTGCGGCCGACCGCGTTACCGTGCGCTTTGCCGATGGCAGCTACTGGACAGGCGACGCCATCGACACCAAGCTGGCCGTGTCCGGCGACGGCCTGTGGGGCCAGCCGCCCGCCGAATCCTTTGACGGTGGCCAGGGCGACGACGTGATCGCCGGCATGGAAGGCGACGACACCCTCTATGGCGATACCGGCAACGACTGGATGGGCGGCGGCCAAGGCAACGACACCTACCTCTTTGGCCGCGGCGATGGCCAGGACACGGTCCAGGCCGATGCCTCCGATGCCGCCGGTACGCAAGACCGCCTGATCTTCGGCGCCGATGTGTTGCCCAACGAGATCCAGGTGAGCACACCCGGCACGGCCGACCTGCTGCTGCAGATCGCCGGCACCACCGACAGCGTGCTCGTGCAGGGCTACTTCAACCGCGCACTGGCAGATCGCCTGGCCATCCAGTTTGCCAATGGCTGGGCCTGGGATGCCGGCACGGTGGGCCGCAAGCTCACCGCCAGCGACGATTCGCTGACCGGCACCGGCGGCGAAGACCTGATCGACGGCGGCCTGGGTGCCGACAACCTGCAAGGCCTGGCTGGCAACGACTACCTCGTGGGTGATGCCGGCCTCGACACCATCGATGGCGGCCTGGGCGCCGACACCATGGTGGGCGGCACGGAAGACGACACCTATATCGTCGACAACACGGCTGACGTGGTGGTCGAAAAGCTCGAGGCCGACAGCGCCATCAGCTACGACGCCATCCTGTCTTCCGTGAGCTACACGGCTCCTGACAACGTCGAAGCGCTGGTGCTCACGGGTACATCCGACATCAACGCCACGTCCAACAACACCGGTTGCGACCTGACGGGCAACACCGGCAAGAACTACCTCAAGGGTGGTGACGGGCTGGACTTCATCTACGGTGATGACGGCGTCGACACGCTTGAAGGCGGCGCAGGCGACGACTACTACTACCTCACCGACAACACCGACACCGTGATCGAGCAGGCCGGTGGCGGGCTCGACCAGATCTGGGCCTATGGTGATGGCATCAAGATGGCCGACAACGTCGAGCGCCTGTACATGCAGAGCTACCTTGCGCGCACGGCCTATGGCAACGACGGCAGCAACCTGATGGCCGGCAACAACCGCGCCAACACCCTGTATGGCTATGGTGGCAACGACAAGCTCTTTGGCTACAGCGGCAACGACACGATCTACGGCGGCCTGGGCAATGACAGCCTGTATGGCTCGATCGGCAACGACACCTACCACTTCCAGCGTGGTGATGGCGCCGACACCATCTACGACTCGGACGGGACCGTGGGCAACCAGGATCAACTGCTGCTTGATGGTGCCATCAATGCCGATCAGGTCTGGCTGGCCAAATCGGGCAACGACCTGGTGGTCAGCGTCATCGGCACCACCGACAAGGTCACCATCAACAGCTGGTACCTGGGCGGGCTCTACCAGGTGGAGTCCATCGTGGCTGGCGGCAATGCCAAGACGCTGTCGGCCGCCAATGTGCAGAACCTGGTCAATGCCATGGCCAGCTTCACCCCACCTGCCGCGGGCCAGACCACCTTGCCTGCCAACTACCAGACGGCACTCAACAGTGTGATCGCTGCCAACTGGACGTGAGTCGGTGTGCGCGCCAGGCCAGTCCGGCTCGGCGCGCCCACATGGTCATCAACTGAGCGCTGTCCTCAGCCGGCTGTGCGCCGGCACGCTGGCGAGCAGAAACTCCATCTGGTCGGCCACGATGCGCCGGCCACGCAGGATCATGTCCTCGTGCAGGCTGGGCACATAAGGCAGGTAGTACATCGACCAGCCCAGCTCGTTGAGCGTGCGGTTGCCCTTGCGGCCATTGCAGCTGCGGCAGGCCGTGATGCAGTTCATCCAGGTATCGTGCCCGCCACGTGATGTGGGCACGATGTGCTCGCGCGTGAGGTCATCAAAGTGGAACCGCCCGCCGCAGTACGCGCAGAACTGGCGGTCGCGGGCAAACAGCTTGGGGTTGGACAGGGCAGGCTGCTGGCGCCAGGCGCGGCTGGGCATGGCGCCATGCACGGCCACGATGGGGTGCAGCTCGAGCCGGGACTGTTGCCCCGTGCGGCGCTGGATCCCGCCGCGCAGCACGATAAAGGGATCCCCCAGCGTCCACGCGACACCGTTGCTGGCATACAGAACCGCCGCTTCCTTGGCTGACAGCCAAGCCTGCGGACGGCCTGACACGTCAAGTTGCAGCACGTCCATACAGCCCTCACAAGGCGATGATGAGCACAGGATAGTGCAGCTTGCATGACTTTCTCAACCATTTGAGTGCAGGGTGACCGGTTTCTCGCGGCCACATGGCAACACCCAGGGTGACTACCTAGGCTGATTGGCCGGTGGCAGGCATGGCTGACGCGCGATGCAGCGAGATGGGAGAAATGCCACAAAAAAAAGTTTGGGAAAGCTCACACAGCTGTCATCTTTTTTTGCAAAATAGCACGACCGTTCGTTTTATTCCGAGGAATGCCTTTGTCCGATTTGCTGCCCCAAGACGCCAAACCCGCCCCCGAGGTGGTGCGTGAGCGTGGGCGTGGCGCGCACAAGGGCCAGCAGACCCGGGCCACCATCCTGGAGGCCGCGCTGAACCTGGCCTCCCAGATGGGCATCGAGGGTTTGTCGATTGGCGCCCTGGCCGAAGTCACCGGCATGAGCAAGTCCGGCGTGTTCGCCCACTTCGGCTCGCGCGAGGAGTTGCAGATTTCCGTCATCCGGGAATACCACGAGCGCTTTGAAGAAGAAGTCTTCATGCCGGCCATCCGCCAGCCCCGGGGTCTGGCGCGTTTGCGTGCCCTTTTTGACAACTGGGTGGCCAAGGTGGCCACCGAAATCGATTCTGGTTGCATTTACATCAGCGGTGCGGTTGAATTCGACGACCGTCCGGGCCCCGTGCGCGATGCGCTCGCCGGCATGGTCGTGACCTGGCACGGGTCACTGGTGCGTGCGATCCGCATGGCCATCGATATGGGCCACCTGCGTGCCGACACCGACCCGATGCAAATGCAGTTCGAGATCCATGGCCTGATCCTGTCGCTCCACCACGACGCGCGTTTTCTGCGCTCGCCGGATGCGATTGATCGGGCTCGCACGGCGTTCGAGCGTCTCATCCAGTACTACACGCTGGGTGCGCCGATGTCGTCTGGAGCGGTCGGGCCTTCGGGCCCGCCTACTGTCGGGGGCTCGGTCGCACAGACCGCACCCCTGACGTCTGTTTGATCCCCCCTGTCGCCTGGCCACCTGGATCAGGTTTCTCAATTGTTCAACGCGTATTTCTGACCGAGGAGCTTCACGATGCCTTCCTATAACCCCCCACTGCGCGACATGCAATTCGTGATGCACGAACTGCTGGGCGCTGTTGACGAACTGAAGCAGATTCCGGCCTACGCCGATCTGGACGAAGACACCGTCAACGCAGTGCTGGAAGAAGGCGGCAAGTTCGCCTCCAAGGTGCTGGCCCCCCTGAACCTGGTCGGCGACGCCCAAGGTTGCGTGCTGAACAAGGAAACCCACGAAGTCAAGACCCCGGATGGCTTCAAGGACGCGTACAAGCAGTACACCGAAAACGGTTGGTCCGGCCTGAGCGCCGATCCGGAGTGGGGCGGCCAAGGCATGCCTCAGCTGATCAACCAGGCCATCTATGAAATGAACAACTCGGCCAACCAGGCCTGGACCATGTACCCTGGCCTGAGCCACGGTGCCCACGCCGCCCTGGAAGCCCACGGTACCGACGCTCAAAAGAAGCTGTACCTGCCCAAGCTGACCTCCGGCGAGTGGACCGGCACCATGTGCCTGACCGAGCCCCATTGCGGTACCGACCTGGGCCTGCTGCGCACCAAGGCCGAGCCTCAAGCTGACGGCACCTACAAGATCACCGGCGCCAAGATCTTCATCTCGGCTGGTGAACACGACATGGCCGAGAACATCGTCCACCTGGTGCTGGCTCGCCTGCCTGACGCACCTGCTGGCTCCAAGGGCATCTCCCTGTTCGTGGTGCCCAAGTTCAACGTGAACGCCGACGGTTCGCTGGGTTCGCGCAATGGCATCTTCTGCGCCGGCCTGGAGCACAAGATGGGCATCCACGGCAACGCCACAGCCCAGATCGTTCTGGAAGACGCCATCGGCACCCTGGTGGGCCAGCCTCACCGCGGTCTGCCCGCCATGTTCGTGATGATGAACGGCGCGCGCCTGGGCGTGGGCAACCAGTCCCTGGGCCTGACCCAAGTCGCGTACGAAAACGCTGTGAACTACGCCAAGGACCGCGTGCAGATGCGTGCCCTGTCGGGTCCCAAGCGTCCTGACCTGGCTGCCGACCCCATCATCGTGCACCCTGATGTGCGCAAGATGCTGCTGACCGCCCGTGCCTGGGCTGAAGGCGCCCGCGCCCTGGTGTACTTCACGGCCATCGAGCTGGACAAGGCGCACAACCACCCTGACGAAGCCGTCCGCAAGGAATCCGACGACACCGTCGCCCTGCTGACGCCTATCGTGAAGGCCTTCATCACCGACAACGCCTGGGATGCCACGACGCATTGCCAGCAGGTCTACGGCGGCCACGGCTTCATCCACGAGTGGGGCATGGAGCAATTCGTGCGTGACGCGCGCATCAACATGATCTACGAAGGCACGAACACCGTGCAATCGCTGGACCTGCTGGGCCGCAAGGTGCTGGGCGACGCTGGCGCCAAGCTGACCAAGTTCGGCAAGCTGGTTGGCCGTTTCGTCAAGGAAAACGCCGACAACGAAGCGATGCAAGAGTTCACCAAGCCCCTGGCTGACCTGGGCCAGAAGGTGCAAGCCTTCACCATGGAAATCGGCATGAAGGGCATGCAGAACCCCGACGAAGTCGGCGCTGCTGCTGTGGATTACCTGCGCGTGGTCGGCCACCTGGTCTACTCGTACTTCTTCGCCCGCATGGCCAAGATCGCCCTGGAGAAGCAAGCTTCCGGCGACAAGTTCTACATCGCCAAGCTGGCCACGGCCCGCTTCTACTTCGCCAAGCTGCTGCCTGAAGTCGAGACCCTGATGGTCACGGCCAAGGCCGGTCTGAAGCCCCTGATGGAAATGGACGAGGCCCTGTTCTAATCAACAGGCCGTTCAAAGGGAGGTTGTTTTGCAGCCTCCCTTTTCCATCTCCATTTCCCAAGTTCTGCTAGGAGAGAACATGAGTCAATTCAATGTGCGCAAGGTTGCCGTGCTCGGCGCCGGCGTCATGGGCGCCCAGATCGCGGCCCACCTGGTCAACTGCAAGGTGCCGGTCGTTTTGTTCGACCTGCCCGCCAAGGAAGGCCCCAAGAACGGCATCGTGACCAAGGCTGTCGAAGGCCTGAAGAAGCTCAAGCCTTCGCCCCTGGGCGTGACCGAAGACGCTGCGCTGATCCAGCAAGCCAACTACGAAGAGCACCTCGAAGAGCTGCGCGGTTGCGACCTGATCATCGAAGCCATCGCCGAGCGTCTGGACTGGAAGGAAGATCTGTACAAGAAGATCGCGCCTTTCGTGAATGACAAGGCCATCCTGGCCACCAACACCTCCGGCCTGTCCATCACCGCGATGGCCAATGTGTTGCCCGAGCAGCTGCGTTCGCGCTTCCTGGGCATCCACTTCTTCAACCCTCCCCGCTACATGTTCCTGCTGGAACTGATCCCCACCGAGTTCACCGCGCCTGACGTGGTCGACAAGCTGGAGACCTTCTCGGCATCCGTGGTGGGCAAGGGCGTGGTCCGTGCTTACGACACCCCCAACTTCATCGCCAACCGCGTGGGCGTGGCCGGCATGATGCTGACCTTCCGCGAAGTCGAGCGTTCGGGCCTGGGCTACGACATCGTCGACGACCTGACCGGCAAGAAGATGGGCCGCGCTTCGTCGGCCACCTTCCGCACCGCCGACGTGGTGGGTCTGGACACGATGGCGCACGTCATCAAGACCCTGCAAAACGGCGCCAAGGACGACCCGTTCAACAGCTGCTTCGCCAACCCTGTGGCGCTGGACAAGCTGCTGGCCCTGGGCAACTTTGGTCAGAAGACCAAGGCTGGTTTCTTCAAGAAGGAAGGCAAGGCCATCCTTCAGTTCAACGCTGAAACCGGCGAGTACGTGCCCGCTGGCGGCAAGGCTGACAAGGAAGTCACCGACATCCTGCGCAAGCCTGCTGCAGAGCGTCTGAAGGCCCTGCGTGAGTCCGCTCACCCGCAAGCCCAGTTCATCTGGGCCCTGCTGCGCAACGCCTTCCACTACGCCGCTGTCACGCTGGAATCGATCGCCGAATCCGCTCGTGAAGTGGACTTCGCCATGCGTTGGGGCTTCGGCATGAAGCAAGGCCCGTTCGAGATCTGGCAAGAAGCCGGCTGGAAGCAAGTGGCTGAATGGGTCAAGGCCGACATCGACGCGGGCAAGGCCCTGTCGAAGGCCCCGCTGCCCGCCTGGGTGTTCGACGGCCGCGACGGTGTGCACACCGCCGAAGGTTCGTGGTCGCCCAAGACCAGCAAGTACGTGCCGATCCGTGATCTGCCCGTCTACAAGCGTCAAGCCTTCCGTGAAAACGTGCTGGGCTCGCAAGCCCCGAACGCCGCCACCGCTGGCAAGACCCTGTTCGAAGACGCCGCCATCCGCCTGTGGACCCTGGACGACGAAGTGGTCATCGCTTCGATCAAGTCCAAGATGCACACCATCAGTGCCGAAGTGACCGCTGGCCTGGCCAAGGGTCTGGAAATCGCTGAAGCCGGCTACAAGGGCATGGTCATCTGGACGCAAGACGGCCCCTTCTCTGCTGGTGCCGACCTGCAATCCATGATGCCCGCCTTCATGAGCGGTGGTGGCAAGGCCATCGCCCCGTTCGAGAAGCAACTGCAGGACTTCATGCTGTCGCTGCGCTACTCCAATGTGCCGACCGTTGCAGCGATGCACGGCCTGGCCCTGGGTGGTGGTTGCGAGCTGGCTGTGCACGCTGCCAAGCGCGTGGCCGCCATGGAAACCTATGTGGGTCTGGTTGAAGTCGGCGTGGGCCTGATCCCCGGCGGCGGTGGCCTGGCTTACCTGGCTCGCCGTGCGGCTGAACAAGTCGAAGCCTCCAAGGGCGTGTCCGGCATGGTCGGCGCCGAACTGATGGGCTTCGTCAAGGAAGGCTTCCAGGCAGCCGCCATGGCCAAGGTGGCCACCTCTGCCATCGAAGCGCGCAAGTTCGGCTACCTGCTGGACAGCGACATCGTTGTGCCCAACAAGGACGAAGTCCTGTATGTGGCCATCGCCCAAGCCAAGGCCATGTTCGAGTCCGGCTACCGCGCCCCTGCCAAGAAGCAGTTCGCTGTGGCAGGCCGCAACGTGAAGGCCACGCTGCAGTCGTCGCTGATCAACATGCGTGACGGTGGTTTCATCTCCGCCCACGACTACTACATCAGCTCTTGCATCGCCGATGTGCTGACCGGCGGTGACGTCGATGGCGGCACCCTGGTGAGCGAGGAATACCTGCACGCCCTGGAGCGCAAGCACTTCTGCACGCTGCTGGACAACCCCAAGACGCAAGAACGCATCATGGGCATGCTGTCAACCGGCAAGCCTGTCCGCAACTGATCGATCGGAGACAAATCTATGTCTAAGCAACTCCGCGACGTTTACGTCGTTGCCGCCACCCGTACCCCGATCGGCAAGTCTGGCCGTGGTGTGTTCAAGAACACCCGTCCTGACGATCTGCTGGTCGCCACCATCAAGAACGCCCTCAGCCAGGTTCCCACGCTGGACCCTGCTGCCATCGAAGACGCCATCGTTGGCTGCGCGATGCCTGAAGGCGAACAAGGCATGAACGTGGCCAAGATCGCCACGCTGCTGTCTGGCCTGCCCAAGACCGTGGCCGGTGCCACCGTGAACCGCTTCTGCGCGGCCGGTATCACTGCCGTGTCGATCGCTGCCGACCGCATCCGTGTGGGCGAAGCCGAAGTCATGATCGCCGGTGGCGTGGAATCGATGTCCATGGTGCCCATGGGCGGCTCCAAGCCTTCGTTCAACCCCAAGGTCGTTGACCTGGACGAGAACGTCGGTATCGCCTACGGCATGGGCATGACCGCCGAGAAGGTGGCCGAGCAGTGGAAGGTGACCCGCGAAGAGCAGGACGCTTTCGCCACAGAATCGCACCGCCGTGCCATTGCCGCTCAACAAGCTGGCTGGTTCGACGCTGAAACCACGCCGATCGAAATCGAAGTGCGCACACCCAACCTGGAAACAGGCGAAGTGA
This sequence comes from Aquabacterium sp., assembly GCF_016195855.1. Lineage (GTDB taxonomy): Bacteria > Pseudomonadota > Gammaproteobacteria > Burkholderiales > Burkholderiaceae_C > Aquabacterium. The sequence continues at coordinate 121,223 of NZ_JACPYU010000012.1, read as the reverse complement.
CGATCACCAAGAAGACGATCACCCGCGACGAAGGCGCCCGTCCTGACACGTCCGTGGAAGGCCTGGCCAAGCTGCGTCCCGTGTTCGCTGCCAAGGGTTCGGTCACGGCCGGTAACTCGTCGCAGACGTCTGACGGCGCTGGCTGCCTGATCCTGGCTTCCAAGGAAGCTTGCGAGAAGTACGGTCTGAAGCCGCTGGCCAAGTTCGTGGCTTTCGCTGTGAAGGGCGTGCCGCCTGAAATCATGGGTATTGGCCCGATCGAAGCCATCCCCAAGGCCCTGGAATACGCTGGCCTGAAGGCTTCGGACATGGACTGGGTTGAGCTGAACGAAGCGTTCGCTGCGCAATCTCTGGCTGTGCTGAAGGACCTGGACAGCAAGGGCCACGTGCTGGACCGCGCCAAGGTGAACCCGATGGGCGGTGCGATCGCCCTGGGTCACCCCCTGGGTGCGACCGGCGCCATCCGTGCTGCAACCGTGGTGCACGGTCTGCGTCGCACGGGCGGCAAGTACGGCATGGTCACGATGTGCATCGGTACCGGCCAAGGTGCTGCTGGCATCTTCGAGCGCGTCGACAGCCTGTGATGGTCGGCTCAAGCATGCTGTTGATCAGGCGCTTGTAGAGGTCTGATTGATGGCTGTTTGAACAAGAAGCCCGCATGGAGTGATCCTTGCGGGCTTTTTTGTTGGTGCGCTTTGTTGAGTTGAGGGGTTTTGGCGAGGTTTTGGTTGGGTGGTGGGTGACGGTGTGAGCACTGGGCTGGTGGCGATGTGTGCCTGCTCCGGGCTCGACGCGGGGTACGACCGAGCCCCGCAGCTACCACCTCTTGAACACGAGCCAGGTAGCTTGAGAGCCAGGACACCGCGAATGATCCCTTCGCATGCACACATCGCCACCAGCCCGCGACACACCGAGGTTGGGCGAGAGAGGGTATGGGGGCGGCAAGCCGCCCCCATACCCTCCAACTCACGCCACCGCCTGGCTTTGCTGGGTGTCTTTTTGGCGCGCCCCCATGCTGCTGGACCGGGGGGATGGGGTGGGTGGGCGAAGGGATCATTCGCGGTGTCCTGACTGGTGAACAGCTTGGCTGGCCTTCAAGGGGTGATGCTGACCAAGCTCGGTCGTGCCCCGCGTCGAGCCCGGAGAACGCCCACCCCGTCACCCTGGTCTCGCTCCACCGCCAACCCCGCCAAAAAATACCCAGCAAAGCCACAGCCCACCTATCACGCCACCTAGAACCTCACCACCAGCACCCAACCAAGCCGAGCAAAGAATGGAAGCACTGCGTCTCCTCACCAGCGATGGCCATCATCTGGCCGCACGCGTCTATGCGCCCGACACGCCAGACAGGCCGGTGCAGCGCGCCGTGCTGATCACCTCGGCCATGGGTGTGCCCCAGCGCTTTTACGAGGCTTTCGCCCAATGGCTGAGCACACAAGGCGTGGCCGTCATGAGCTTTGACTGGCGTGGCACGGGCGAGTCTGCGCCGCCGCGCTTGCGAGGCTACAAGGCCAGCATCACCGACTGGGCCACCCAGGACCTGCCCGCCGTGGTGGACGCCTTCTGCGCGCGCTGGCCCGATGTGCCACGTACCTACCTGGGCCACAGCCTGGGCGGGCAGCTCTTCGGCTGGCTGGACCAGCCTGAGCGCTTCGAGCGTGTGTTGACCGTGGCCAGCGGCAATGGCTATTGGCGCCTCAATGCGCCGGCGGTGCGCCTGCAGGCGCCGCTGCTGTGGTGGGTGCTGGCGCCTGTGGCCATCGGGGTGGCGGGCTACTTCCCCGGCAAACGCCTGGGCGCGGTGGGGGACTTGCCCGCCGCCGCCATGTGGCAGTGGCGCAAATGGTGTCTGCACCCCGATTACCTGGGTGCCGAGGGCCCAGCCTTGCGCGCCCGTTACGCGCGGGTAGAGGTGCCCATCACGGCCGTGGTGCTCGATGACGATGAGTTGCTGCAGCCGGCCGGCATCCGCAAGCTCTACCGCCTGTATGAAAAGGCGCCGGTGCGCTTCGAGCACCTGCACCCGCATCAACTGGGCATGAAGCAGATCGGGCACTTCGGGCTGTTCAAGGCCACCTCGGCCGAGCGCCTGTGGCCCATGGCCCTGGGCTGGTTGACGGGGAAAGCCCCTGCGGGATAACGCGGCCCCCTGTTCAGGCTATGACGTTTGCACCGATGTTGCGCGTTAAGCGAATCGCCACAATGCACCACCAATTCATTCGGTGACGCTCTGATCCCTTTTCCATGGATTGCCATGGTGGCGAGCGTGACCACCACGGAGCAACGTCATGCAACGCCAAGTTGGGCATTTCGGCCTGAGCGCCATCGCCGCCGTTTTTGCCGCCGCCTTCGCTGCCGCTTCAGCCTCCTCGGCCTGGGCCGCCGCCACCCCCTGGACGCCCAATACCAGCGGCAATGTGGGCCCTGCGCCCGCCAGCTTCAACAAGTGGGAAGCCATCGAGGCCCCGGCCGAATCTGGCGCGAGCTGCGGCAACGGCACACCCTATCGCTTCTTCGTCAACCGCACGACCAACGCGGCCAACATGGCCAAGACCGTGATCGTGTTCGAAGGTGGCGGGGCCTGCTGGGAGCAGAACGCCTGCCAGATGAAGGACGGCGTGCTGGGGGCCACGAACTACAAGGGCATCCCCACGAACTACATGAGCACCGGCCTGGCGCTGGGCGGCCTGATCACACCCTTCACCTCGCGCACGCACCCGCTGCAAAAGGTGCAGACGCAGAGCTGGAACATCATCTATGCGCCCTACTGCACAGGTGACGTGCACACCGGCAACAAGACGGCCGTGTATGGCGATGCCGACCCGAGCGCGCCCATCACCTACTACCACCGCGGTTTCAAGAACGGCGAGGCCATTGCCAACTGGGTAGGCCGCTACCTGCCCAAGCAGGACAAGCTGCTGGTGACCGGCTTCTCGGCGGGCGGCGTGGGGGCCACGGCCATGTATGGGCTGATCCGCCTGGCTGACCAGCCCAAACAATCGGCCTTGCTGGGTGACTCCGGCCCCTTGTTCCAGGTGGACCGCAACGCCACGCCCGAAGAGGCCCCCTCGGTGCTGCTGCACAACAAGATCCGCACGGCCTGGGGTCTGGATGGTGACAACGGCCTGGCCTCCAAGATGATCGCCACCTTCCCGACTGCGGGCACGGTGGACAACCTGGGCAGCCTGACCACCGGCCTGGCCAAGGTCTTCCCGCAAGACCGCCTGGGTTACGCCGTGTTCCAGCGCGATGCGATCTTCTCGTCCTTCTCGTACACCAAGTTCTACCCCGAGATCGCGGCGGTGCCGGCCGGCGCCAAGCGCGACGAACTGCTCAACGCCAAGTGGGTCAAGGAAGTGGGCACCTGGGTCAACGCCATGAAGCCTTACAGCAACACGGGCTACTACGTGCCCTATGGCCGCGACTTCCTCAAGTCGCACACGCTGACCACGGCCACCTTCAGCGGCACGGGCATCAAGGAGGCCAACCTGCCCGATGTGGGCGCCTTCGTCGACAACCTGCTGGACACGAGCAAGCCGGTGATGCGTGCCTACGAAACCCAACGCACGGTGCAGAACGCCGAAGGCATCGCCTTGTTCAGCTGGATCAGCAACGCGCTGTATTCGCTCTTGGGTCTGTGATCGGTCTGTGATCGGGCTTTGATTTTCACATCGCGCACAGCGCATTGCGCAGCGCGAATGACCAAGCGTGTTAAGCGGGCCCGGTGATTGCCGGGCCTTTGTCATTTGTCGCCGATCCTGTCCTGCCACTGTCGCCCAAACCCCCCGAATCTGGCGTCTAATTCAGGCTTCTTTGAGAACCCGAAAAGAACCTGGAGACTGTGGCCCATGAGCGAGATCCTGCAACACCGTGAAGCCGGTGTGTTGACGCTGACCTTCAACCGCCTGGACAAGAAAAACGCGATCACGACGGCGATGTACAGCCGCCTGGCCGACGAGCTGGAAGCCGCCACGGGCGACGACAGCATCCGCGTGGCCGTGATCCAGGGCGCCGTCGAGATCTTCACGGCAGGCAATGACCTGGCCGACTTCCTCAACAACCCGCCCGTCAGCAAGCCCGGTGGCGAGGTGGCGCCCGTGGTGCGTTTCCTCAACGCGATCCGCGACTTCCCCAAGCCCATCGTGGCGGCCGTGGCCGGCCCGGCTGTGGGCATCGGCACCACGCTGCTGCTGCATTGCGACCTGGTCTACGCCGGTGACAACGCCGCCTTCAGCCTGCCTTTCGTGAACCTGGGCCTGTGCCCCGAGGCCGGTGCCAGCCTGCTGCTGCCGCAGATCATCGGCTACCCCAAGGCCGCTGAAAAGCTGATGCTGGGCGAGGCCTTCTACGCTGAAGAGGCGCTGGAGATGGGCCTGATCAACCGCATCCTGCCGCCGCATGAGGTGAACGGTTATGCCCAGGCACAAGCCGCCAAGCTGGCTGCCAAGCCGGCTGCGTCGCTGCGTGTGACCAAGTCGCTGATGAAGATGTCCCAGACGCAACTGGCGCCGGTGATGACCGAGGAGCTCAAGCACTTCGGCCAGCTGCTGCAAGGCCCGGCTGCCAAGGAGGCGATCAGTGCCGTGATGGAAAAGCGCAAGCCCGATTTCTCGAAGTGTTGAGGACATAATGGCTCCATAAGGCTTTCAGGACACGCCGCTGTGCTGAGAGCAAATGGGGAAGCGTCCGAGATGGCTGTTCGTGAGTCTGGTTCGTGGCACCGGCATGCTGCCGGTTGGTCGCGCCTGATCGTTGTCGTTCGGGCGTGGCGCAGCGTGCGGTGGCCGCTCTGGCTCTGTTGCGGGGCCTTGGCGGGCGTGGTGCACGCGCAGCCCCAGCCGCCATCCGCGGCACCGGTGTCGGCCTTGGCCGCCGCCTCGTCGCCGTCGCAGCCCACGGCACCGCGCAGCATCATCGTCGTCATCGACGACAGCTACCCCCCCTATGTGTTCCGGGACCACGCCGGCCGCCTGCAAGGCATCCGCAAGGATGTGTGGGATCTGTGGTCGGCGCGCACGGGCATCAAGGTCAACCTGGTGGGCATGGACTGGGCCAAGGCCCAGGCGCAGATCCAGGTGGGGCGCGCCGATGTCATCGACACCATCTTCGAGACGGCGCCTCGCAAGGACATCTACGATTTCGGGCCGTCCTACAGCGACATCGAGGTCCCAATCTACTTTCACGAAAGCATCGGCGGCCTCAACACCACGGAGTCGCTCAAGGGCTTCACCATCGGCGTCAAGGACGGCGATGCCTGCATTGACTACCTCGTCAACCAGGGGCTGGAGTCGTTCCGGCGCTACCCCAGCTACGAGGCCGTGATCGACGCGGCTGCCGTGGGCGAGGTGCGCGTGTTCTGTGAAGACAAACCGCCCGCCACCTACTTCCTGATCCGCAAGCAGCTGGACCGGCAGTTCCGCAGCACCGGGCCGCTGTACATCGGGCAGTTCCACTGGGCGGTGCGCAAGGGCGATGCCGCCACCTTCAAGCTGGTGCAGGATGGCTTTGCGCGCATCACGCCGGCCGAGATGCGTGGGCTGCAGGAACGTTGGCTGGGAGCGGCTGTCCAGACGCCGGACACACCGGCCTATCTGCGCTACGGGGCGTACGCCTTGCTGTCCGTGGGGGGGCTGGCCCTCGTGCTGGGCGCATGGAACATCAGCCTGCGCCGGCGCGTGCAGGCGCGCACCGCAGAGTTGTCGGAATCGCTCACGCAGCTGACCCAGTCCAAGCAGGATGCCGAGCGCACGCTGGCCCAGCTCAATGCCACGCTGGAGGCCGTGCCCGATCTGTTGTTCGAGCTGGACCTGGATGGCCGCTATGTGGACTTCCGCGCCCGCCGCACGGACCTGCTGGCGGCGCCACCTCAGGATCTGAAGGGCCGCAGGGTGCAGGATGTGATGCCACCGGAGGCCGCAGACCTGGTCATGCAGGCCTTGCATGAGGCCGCGGCACATGGCTCGTCTGCGGGCACGCACATCAAGCTGCCGCTGCCGCAAGGTGAGCGCTGGTTCGAGCTGTCGGTGGCACGCAAGCGCATGCTGGGCAATGCGCGCGATCACTTCATCATGCTCTCGCGTGACATCTCCGACCGCAAGCAGGCCGAACAGGCCCTGGCCCGCCATGGTGACGAGCTGGAGCAGATCGTGCATGAGCGCTCGCGCCAGCTGGTCCAGGCGCGCGATGCTTCGGAGCAGGCCAGCCGGGCCAAGAGCGAGTTCCTCTCGCGCATGAGCCATGAGCTGCGCACACCGATGAACGCCATCCTCGGCTTTTCCCAGCTCATCGAGCTGGAGGCGGGCAGTTCGCCTCGCACCCAGGGGCATGTGCGGGAGATCCTGCGTGCAGGCAAGCACCTGCTGCACCTGATCAACGATGTGCTGGACCTGGAGCAGGTCGAGTCCGGGCGCGTGGCGCTCAACACGGAAGTGGTCGACGTGGCCGAACTGGCGCGTGAGCTGCTGTCCTTGATGCAGCCGCTGGCCGACAGGCAAGAGGTGCGCCTGCACATTGGTGACATGCAGGGCCTGGCCGTGATGGCCGATGCCATCCGCATCAGGCAGATCGTGTTGAACCTGCTGTCCAACGCTGTCAAGTACAACCGGGCGGGTGGCGAGGTGTGGCTGGATGCCCAGGTGCAGGCCGAGCAGGTTGTGCGCATCAGTGTGCGAGACACGGGCGCGGGCATTGCCGAGCGCCACCTGGGCATGCTGTTCCAGCCCTTCAACCGCCTGGGCGCCGAGGCGGGCCCGATCGAAGGCACCGGCATCGGGCTGAGCCTGTGCCGGCGCCTGGCCGAGTTGATGCGCGGCAGCATGGGCGTGAGCAGCCAGGAGGGCGAGGGCAGCCTGTTCTGGGTGGACATGCCACGCGCCATGCCTGGTGTGCTGGCGCACGATGGCGATGGCGCGCATGCCTCGGCACAGTCGCCCATGGGGCCCACCAAGGCCGGCGTGCCCCCGTCTCCCCGCATGGCCACCTTGCTGTACGTGGAAGACAACCCAGCCAACCTGCAACTGATGACGCAGATCGTGTCCCGCCACCAGGGGGTGACGCTGATCTCGGCCCCGCTGGGGCAGCTCGGGCTGGAGCTGGCCAAGGCGCACCGCCCCGATCTGATCCTGCTGGACATCCATTTGCCCGACATGGATGGTTATGCCGTGCTGGGGCGCTTGCGCAGTGACCCGGACACCCGCAGCACACCGGTGATCGCGGTCACGGCCAATGCCATGCCCATGGATGTGCAGCGTATCCGCGATGCGGGCTTTGACGACTATGTGCCCAAGCCCATCCGGGTCACGCACATCGATCTGCTCATCCATGAGCGGCTGGGGAGCACCCTTGCCTGAGTTGACGGGCCTGAGCGAGGCGCAAGCCGCAGAGCGCTTGCACCAGCACGGCCCCAATGAGCTGCCACAGGCGGCCCGGCGCACCGGGTGGCGCATCGCCGCAGAGCTGCTGCGTGAGCCCATGCTGCAGCTGCTGGCCGCAGCCGGGGGCATCTACCTGGTCCTGGGTGATGTGGGCGAGGCCTGCATGCTGCTGGCCTTCGTGGTCCTGTCGATGCTGATCTCGCTGGTGCAGGAGTCCCGCACCGAGCGCGTGCTGGAGGCCTTACGGGACCTCAGCAGCCCGCGTGCGCTGGTGTTGCGGGGTGGTGAGCGCAAGCGCATTGCCGGCCGGGAGGTGGTGCCGGGTGACCTGATCGTGCTGGAAGAGGGTGACCGCGTGCCGGCTGACGCGCGCCTCTTGTCGGCCAATGACCTGTTGACCGACGAGTCGCTGCTCACGGGCGAGTCCGTGCCGGTGAGCAAGGTGGTGTGGGCCCAGGGGCAGGCTGCGGCCCGCCCGGGTGGCGACGGGCAAGCCTGGGTGTATGCGGGCTCGATGGTGGTCCGCGGGCAGGGGCTGGCCGAGGTCACGGCCACCGGGGCGCGCAGCGAGATGGGCCACATTGGCGTGGCCTTGCGGCAGATTGAATCGTCACAACCGGCCTTGCAGCAGCAGACCCGTGCACTGGTCAAGACCTTTGCCGTGGCCGGCGTGACGCTGAGCCTGCTGATGACCTTGATCTATGTCTGGACGCGCGGCGATGTGCTGGCCGCCGTGCTGGCGGGCATCTCGCTGGCCATGTCCTTGCTGCCGCAAGAGTTCCTGCTGATCCTGACGGTGTTCATGGCCATGGGGGCCTGGCGCATTTCTCAACAGCGCGTGCTGGTGCGGCGGGCCAGTGCCATCGAGGCCTTGGGCACGGCCACCGTCTTGTGCACGGACAAGACCGGCACGCTCACGCTCAACCGCATGAGCATCGTGGCCATGCAGGTGCCGGGGCAGACCTGGTTGGCCCAGGACGAGGACGGCGGGCCTTTGTCGCCCGCCCTGCGCACGCTGCTGCAGCACGGCATCCTGGCCAGCGAGCGCGACCCTTTTGATCCGATGGAAAAGGCCTTCTGGGCCTTGGGGGCGCAATGCCTGTCTGCCGAAGAGGTGGCCCACCTTGAATGGAAGATGGTGCATGAATACGGCTTGAGCCCCGAGATGCTGGCCATGTCGCACGTGTGGCGGGCACCAGGGCAGGATGGGCATGTGATCGCGACCAAGGGCGCGCCCGAAGCCATTGTCGATCTGTGCCACCTGGATGCCGTTCGGCTGGCCGAGGTGCGGCAGGCCGCCGACGTGTTCGCGCGGCAAGGCATGCGTGTGCTGGGTGTGGCGCGCTCGACGCACCGTGGCCCCAATGCGCACAGCAGCTGGCCGGCCTTGCAGCACGATTTCGACTTCGAGTACCTGGGCCTGGTGGCACTGGCCGACCCGCTGCGGCCCACGGTGCGCGACGCCGTGCAGGTCTGCCGCGAGGCGGGCATCCACGTGGCCATGATCACCGGCGATCACCCGGTCACGGCACTGGCCATTGCGGCGCAGGCGGGGCTGGATGTGCAAGGCGGGGTGGTGCAGGGCGAAGACCTGGCTGCCCTGTCTGACGAGGCCTTGCGTGAGCGGGTGGCCCAGGCGGCCGTGTTTGCCCGCGTGATGCCCGAGCAGAAGCTGCGCATCGTCAAGGCCTTGCAGGCCAGCGGCCAGGTGGTTGCCATGACGGGGGATGGTGTCAACGATGCGCCCTCCTTGAAGGCCGCCGACATCGGCATCGCCATGGGTGCACGCGGGACCGATGTGGCGCGTGAAGCCGCGGCCATGGTGCTGCTGGACGACGACTTCGGCACGATCACGCAGGCGGTGCGATCGGGGCGGCGCATCGACGACAACCTGCGCAAGGCCATGGCCTTTGTGCTGGCCGTGCACGTGCCCATTGCGGGGCTCACCTTGCTGCCGCTGCTCATGGGCTGGCCCTTGCTGCTGACGCCCGTGCACATCGCCTTCCTGGAGCTGATCATCGACCCGGTGTGCTCCATCGTGTTCGAGGCCGAGCCCGAAGAGCGCGACATCATGCGCCGGCCTCCGCGTGAGCCCGGGCGGCCCCTCTTGACGCGCGCCATGATGGGCTGGAGCCTGCTGCAGGGCCTGTTGGTGCTGATGATCGTCGCGGCCGCGTATGCCTGGCTGCTGCACCAGGGCCTTGACGAGGCCAGCGCGCGGGTGGGTGGCTTCTTGTCCCTGGTGGCGGCCAATGTGGTGCTGATCATGGGCAACCGCGCGTTCGGCGGGCAGATCCTGCTCGCCTTCTTCAGGCCCAACCCCGTCCTCTGGCGCACGCTGGCGGCGACCGTCGCGCTGCTGGCACTGGTGCTGGCCGTGCCCGTCTTGAGGGGCTTGTTCAAGTTCAAGCTGCCCGATGTCGACACCGCCCAGATCGTGGGCCTGGTGGCGCTGGGCACCATGTTGGTGCTGCAGGCGTTGAAGGCGATCAGAAGCCCATCTGACACCTCAAAGCGTGAATCCTGCGCGTGACTTTCAAACCCTTACATTGATAATGTCAGATACGTTTTGACCTCAGCCGGGGCGGTGAATTGTTGTTCTCTCACTTGTTGCCTGACCAGGTTCAGGACGTGCTGGATGCCCTGCCCACACCGGTCTTTTTCAAGGACCGCCATGGTGTCTACAAAGGGTGCAACCGCGCTTTCGCCCGTCTCATCGGGCGTCGCCGCCGGGAAATCGTCGGGCTGACGGTGTTCGACATCTCGCCCGAGGAGTACGCCAAATCCCACTTCGACGCCGACGCGGCGCTGATGCGCGCTGGTGGCGAGCAACGCTACGAGGCGCAGATCAAGCGCTGCGACGGCGAGCGCCGCCACGTGGTGTTCCATAAGGCCGCGCTGTATGACGCGCAAGGCGAGTTGAGCGGCATCGTGGGTACCATCCTGGACATCACCGAGCGCAAGGCGCTGGAAGTGCAGCTGGCCGACATGGCCGAGCGCGATGCGCTGACCGGCTTGTTCAACCGCCGCGCCATCCTCGCCCATCTGGAGGCCTTGCATCGGGACCGGCGCCAGGCCAGCCAGAGCTTGTGCTTGATGATGTGCGATGTGGACCACTTCAAGCGCATCAACGACCGCCATGGCCATGCCAAGGGCGACGAGGTTTTGCGCCAGGTGGCGCACCTGTTGAGCGGCAAGCTGCGTGATGGCGACCGCGTGGGGCGCATCGGTGGCGAGGAGTTCCTCATCGTGCTGGCCTCGGCGGATCTGGAGGATGCGCGGCAGGTGGCCGAGCGCCTGCGCCAACAGGTGGCAGACCTGTCGATCACTTGTGCCGAGGGCGCGCGCCTGGACGTGACCATCAGCATCGGCGTGGCCCGCAGCCTGCATCAGGACGAAGACTGGGCCGATGTGATCGCCCGTGCGGACGCAGGCCTGTATGCGGCCAAGCGGGCCGGGCGCGACAAGGTCATCGTGGCCGACGCGCACATGCTGCCGGCCAATCACAAGGACTGGCATCAGGCTTGAGGCCCGCATCCATCGGCATCAGGGCAGGCTCACACCCAGCTTGAGCCACCAGCGCCGCCCCGCCTCGGGAATCTGATCAGGCAGGCTGGCCCCCAGGTTGACCCATGAGGGCGAGCTGCTGTGGTTGAGGTGCTCGACGTAGTAGCGGTCGAACAGGTTGTCGATGCCCACGCTGATCTGCAGCTGCTTGCTGGCCTTGTACTCGCCCTGAATGTCCCACACGCTGAAGCCCGGTGTGGCGGCCACGTCCAGGCCATTGGTGCTGCCATGGTTGAGGTCGATGCGCTGCTGCCCATCGGCCATGCGCGTACCCAGCTTGAGGCCCCAGCCGCCCTGTTGCCACTTGGTGTGCAGCTGCAACTGGGTGGGCGGTGTTTGGGCCAGGGCGACGTGGTCGCTGCGGTTGCTGCCCCACACGGTGCTGAGCGAGCCGCCCACCGCCAGGTTCGAGCTCATGGCCCAGTTGGCCTCGGCTTCCAGCCCGCGGCGCAGGGCCGTGATGTTCTTGGCGCTGGTGCCGCTGGTCACCAGCACAAAGTTGTCAATGAGGTTGATGAAGCCATTGACGCTGGCGCTCAGGCGCTGCGCGGCGTACTGCAGGCCGGTGTTGAGTTCATGGTGCCGTTCGATGGCCAGGTTCCAGCCCTGCAGGCTGCCGATCTCGACGAAGTCCGGGCCCCGTTCGGCCTGGCCCAGCGCCACGTGGGCCTGCCAGTTGTGGTCCGGGTCATCATCGAGCGTGTGCTCGGCCCTGACAAAGCCGCTGTGCAGTGTCATGTGGCGGCGCGTGTCCTGGCCGTTGACGGGGCGGGCATTGACGCTGAACTCGCGCACATCACCCGCACGCGCGCTGCGGCTGTCTACGCGCAATCCTGCGGTCCACAGCGTGGCGGCCTGGCTGCTGCGCCATTCGGCATACGCACCGCTTTGCTGGATGCGCAGGTCGTAATAGGGCAGGACACCCGGGTCGTTGCTGAAGCAGGTCGGCCCTGAGCCGAAGTCGAAACACTGCGTGCTGGAGAGGTGGTTGCGCGCGTTGTAGCCATCCAGCCGCGAATCCACGCCCAGGCTGAGCACATGGTCTGGCGCCACATCCAGCTCCACACGGGCGCTGGCCGCGCGCGAGCGGTTTTGCTGTTGCATGATCTCGCGCAGCCGGTTGTCCGCATCGGGCTGGTAGGTGCCTTCTTCACCGCGCAGGCTGAAGTTGTCCATGGCGTGGTCCACGCTGTGCCAGCGGGTCTGCACCTCGGCCTGCCTGATCAAGGGCGACAGGCGCTTGGCCTGCCAGCGCAGCCCCAGGCTGTTGGCAAGGAAGCGCGTGCCATCCATGTGGTACGAGGGGTAGACGGCCCAGCCATCACTGCGGGTGAGGTCGGCCGTCAGGGTTTGTTGCGCATTCAGGCGCCAGCCCAGGTCCAGATCCAGGTTGTCGCGTTGGTAGCGCGAGGGGATGCGCTGCCCATGGCCATCGCGCTCGTCGCCGCTTTGCAGATGCCGGCCCTTGATCCGGGCCCAGGTGGCCTCGGTGTTGAGCAGGCCTTCGGCATGGGTCTGCTGCTTGTCAAAGGCCGCCAGCGTGTGGCTGAGCTGCAGGCCCGATGGTGCCGAGGCATTCGGGTTGCGGCGCTCGAACACCAGCGCGCCAGCCAGCACGCCCGCATGGCGAACCGTGCTGGGGCCTTTGACCACGGTGACCTGGTCGATGTCATCGGGTGCGATGTAGGAGGTGGCCGGGTCCATGCCATGGTTGCAGGCGCCTTCCATGGCGATGCCATCGCTGATCACGGGCAGCCGGGCCCCGCCCAGCCCCCGCAGCAACACGGTGCCGGCCGTGCCGGACTGTCGGTTGACCTGGATGCCGCTGAACTGCCTGAGCAGTTGGGCCACGTCATCTTGCTCATCGGTCTGGCCTTTGAGCCTGGTGCCCGCTTGCGTGGCCTGAGGCGGCGCTGTCGCGGTGATGACGATCTCGGGCAAGGCTTGCCCATCGTCGCTCTTGGCGGTCTGGGCCAAGGCTTCATGTCCCATCCACAGGCACAGGCAGGCCCATCCAACAGTCCGGTACATCATGCTGCTTACGCCTTGTGCTGTTGACGGCGATGACGACGCTGTGCAAGGCCGCCGAGCACCAGCAAGCCCGCCGTCATCTGTGCCCAGGTGGCGGCCTCCGGGACGGCGCTGACGTTCAGGTGCAGGGCGATGGTGTCGCGCACCGGGTCACCCATGCCTGGCATGGCATGGTGGTGGTACATGGACGCGTTGAGGTTGACGTAGACCTGGTTGGCGTCGAAGCTCAAGGCCGTGGCCGGGTCGAAGCCCTCCAGCAAGTTGCCCTGCACATTGGGCACGTAAGCCGTGTTGCTGGCCTGTACCCCCAGGATGTCGGGCACGCTGTTGCCGGCGTCGACCAGGCGGAAGCCCAGCTTCTCGGGTGAGCCGAAGTTCATGAAGTCGCCACTGCCGACATAGGTGAACACCACATCGGTGCCGCTGACGTCGATGTTCCACTGGATGGTGTTCTTGCTGTCGATGGACCAGTTGCTGACCTCCAGGCCGCCGCCGACGGTGAAGGTCTGCGACTTGATGGCCTGCCAGCCTGTGCCGGCGTCCAGGCCGTATTCGATGGTGAGGCTGCGGCCATCGAGCGTGCTCTGGGCCTGGGCCGATGGGGCCAGGGCCAACAGGGATGCCGTCACCACGACGGCTTGCATGCATGTAGACAGTTTCATGATGTGCTTGCTTTCAGTTTGTTGAAGGTGAAGGGGGTTGCCTGGGTGATCAACGCGGGGCGCGGCGGCGCACGGCCAGGCTCAGGGCGCCCAGCCCCAAGGCGCTCAGGCCCAGGGTGCCTGGCTCGGGGATGCTGCTGACCTGGATGCCCACGCTCATGCCGTAAGCGGCTGCGAGATGGGGATTGGTGCTCAGTTGCGCGTCGTAGTCGGCGCCACCCACCAGCAGGGAGTAGGTGCCGGCGCCCAGTTGCAAGGTCTTGCTGGTGCGGCCGTCACGCAGGCCATCAGCCATGCCGCCTTGCACCGTGCCTTCGCCATCCACCGCGTAGCCCACGAAGCTCAGGGTGTTGAGGGCGCCGAAGTCATTGCCGATGGCGAAGTCGCCCACGGCGTTCCACACCCCTTCAACGGCAAAGGGCAGGCTGGCCTTGTAAGCCGTGGAGGCGGTCGAGGTGTCGTAGGACAGGTAGCTGATGCCTGGGTTGAGCGGGTCCACGCTGGTGGGCGCGATGCCCTTGTAGACCGAGAAGCCCGGCAGCAGGCCGCCTATGGACGTGCTGGTGGCCGAGGCGTTGGCGCTGACGGTCAGGGTCACCAGCGCGTCGTTGTTCAGCGTGAAGGTGAACCACTTGGCCTTGTGGCTGTCGCCCCAGTCTGCATCGGCAGCATCGGCCCAGCCGTAGTTGCCGGAGACAGCCTGGTTGCTGATGGTGGTGCCGGCGGCGGTGAGGCCGTCGTAGGTGCCGAGGTCGCGGCCGGTGTAGCTCACGTGCGCGAGGGCCGGCAGGGTGAAGGTGGCCAGTGACAGCGCAGCCAGCCAGGTGCGTGCAAAGGCGTGTATGGGTTTGGGCATGACAAGAATCCAAAAATGGCGAGCGCGCGTGCCGGCCGCTTTGGCGCGGCACGCGGGCACAGTCGATGAGGTGTTCGAGCCTTCTGGCTCAGCGCCCGGGTTGGGCCGTGAGGCGCAGGCGCAGGCCGCGCTGGCCAGAGGCCACAGGCAGGCGCGCAAGGCACGGCCTGGCGCCATGCCAGGCCACACTCGAACTCAAAAGGTGGGGGAGGGCCTGATCAGGCCAGCACGGCAGGTGGTGCGCGTGCCTGTGCCGCAGCCCAGATGGACAGGGTGCGGGGGGCGTGCAGGAAGAGGGCCGGGGCTTGGTCACGCAGGCCGCTGACGGGCAGCACGGCCAGGTGGGTGGGCGGCAGGCCGAGGTGGTCGGCTTGCAGCACACACAAGGGGCAATGGTCCAGCAGCACATGGTCGCCAGCCGGTGCGGCCTTGGACTTGAGCATGATCACCGATGGGCCCACGCCGCGGCTGACGCAGACCTCCTGCAAGGCCAGCGGCCCGGTGGGGGCCAAGGCCAGCCAGCGCGACACCGTGGGCGCGAGCGCCGCCATCAGGACGACCAGGGCGGTCACCCAGATGATCCAGTGTTGATGGGGGATGCGGCGCGCGTGCATGTGTGTGGTGCAGTGTAAAGCAGCGCAGCGTGGCGACCTGCACCTGGGCAAGACCTGCTTTGCGTGGGGTCAATCTTTTGCGCGCCGAGGGGGCTGGTGAACTAAAATGGGTGCGGCGCCCATTTCCTTGGCGCAGCCTTTTGACTGTTAGATTGATGGCCTCCAAATCGGGCTCCACGCCTCCTACTGACCACGATGCCTTGCTGGATGCCATTCAGGCCGTGCTGGCACCGCTGGCCGATCTGTCTGTGGCCAAGGGGCTGACGTTCGCCACGGTGGAAGAAGCGCTCAAGCAGGCGTTTGTGCGGTCCGCACAAGAGGCCCAGCTGGCGCAAGGGCTGCCCGCCAGCCGCCTGGTCAGCCGCATCAGCGCAGCCACAGGCATCAACCGCCGCGAGGTCACGCGCCTGACCCAATCCGATGCCGGTGCGCCCACTCCTGCGGGGGCATCGCTGGTGTCGCAGCTGTTCACGCGTTGGGTGTCCGACCGCCAGTTGCGCGTCAAGGGCAAGCCCCGCGTGCTGCCGCGCCAGGGTGATGCGCCCAGCTTTGAAACCCTGGCACGTTCGATCACACAGGACGTGCACCCTCGCACCTTGCTGGATGAACTCTGCCGCCTGAATCTGGCGCGCTGGGATGCCGGCACCGACACCGTGCACCTGACCCAGGACGGCTTCACCCCGCGTGGCGACTGGCAGCGCATGATCGCCTTCCTGGGGGACAACGTGGGTGACCACCTGCGTGCGGCCGTGGACAATGTGCTGAGCGACGAGCCTGCACACCACTTCGAGCAGGCCGTGTTCGCGCAAGGCCTGTCTTCTGAATCGGTCGAGCAGGTGCGGACGCTGGCCCGCAAGCACTGGAAGGCCTTGATGACCGAGGCCGTGCCCCTGCTGGAGCGCCGCATCGAGCTGGACGCCAAGGCGCCTGACGACGCCACCCGCCGCGTGCGGCTCGGGCTTTTCACCTTCCAAGAGGACCTGGCGCAGACCGGGTCAGAAACCGGCGATGCAGGGGTGCCCCCTCGGCGTTTGCCCAGTGGGAAATGACATGTTGAGATCCATCCGACTGAGCGGTGTGTGGTTGCTGAGTCTTGTGCTTGGTTTGGTATTGGGCCTGGCCAGTTGCGGCGGCGGCACGGGCGACACGCAGGCCAATGGCAGTGGTGTGGGCTCGGGTGGAACGGGTTCTTATTCGAATGGCCCGGTGTCCGGCCTGGGCTCGATCATCGTCAACGGCTTGCGTTATGACGTGACGGGCGCGGCGGTCCATCGTGACGACGATGCCAATGACAGCGTGGTGCACGACCCGTCCGAGGTGAAGGTCGGCATGATGGTGGCCGTCAGCGGTTCGGGCAGCGTGCCGGCCGGCAATGGCGGGCTTCCCCTGGCGGCGGCCTATACCGTGCGTTATGGCAGCAGCCTGATCGGCCCGGTGTCGGCGGTGGACCTTGCTGGCGCCACCATCACGGTGCTGGGGCAGACCGTCAGGATCACGGCCAAGACGGTGCAGCCAGCGCTGCCCTTGAACGTCAACGATGTGGTCGAAGTGCATGGCCTGGCCGATGCCATGGGCGGCTACATCGCCACCCGCATCGATACGCTGGACGGCTCCACCAGCACCTACAAGATCGTGGCCCTGGTCAACAGCGTGGATGACCTGGACATGCACCTGGGGCTCAACGGCAACCTGATCGTGTCGTATGGCGCGGCGGCGCTGCCCGCTGGCGTGACCCCTGGGGCGCGGGTGCGTGTGTGGTTTGGCGCCACCCAGGTCAACGGGCAATGGTCTGCCACGCGCATTCGGGTGGACCAGCCCTTGGTGACCGACACGGAAGAAGCCAGCCTGGAAGGCCTGGTCACCAGCTTGCCGCACAACGGTGTGATGCAGGTTGATGGTTCACCGGTCGATGTGAGCCGCCTGTCGTCGTCGTCCGTCTCGGGCCTGACCCTGGGCGAGCGTGTGCGCGTGGAAGGGCGTTTGCAGGCCGGTGTGCTCGTGGCCACCGAGCTGGAAGACCCCAGTGTGCTGGAGAGCGAGGAGACCGAGCTGTACGGTGCGGTCAGCCAGTTGTCCGGGCAGACCTTCGTGGTGCGAGGCGTGACCGTGGCCTACACCCCCTCGGTGGTGGAGGGCACGCTGGCCAATGGCGCCTGCGTTGAGGTGCATGGGCACGGCTACAACAGCAGCGGCGCATTGAACGCCACCGAGGTCAACGTCCACAGCGGCTGCAATTGAGCGGGTTATCGTTGAACAGGCCGATGTGGCTGATCAGCGCAGGGCGGTCAGCGCACCGCGTCGCTGATGTCGATCTGGACGCCTGAGGTGCCAACCTTGACCGGCCTGGATTGCCCGGACCAGTCGCCCGGCTGAGGCATGGCGTCGCCGCTGCGCGAAACGCGGGCCCCCACCACCACCTCGGCAAAGCCGGACAGATTGAACTGTGGCGCCATGGCCATGGCATCGGTCAGCTCGAAGCGGTAGGGCAGGTCCTTGACCTGTTTGCGCACGATGGCCAGCGGCATCTTGGGGCCCTGCGCTGCCTTGGCAAAGATGAACACGGTGTCGTCGGGCGAAACCTTGCCGGCCAGCGCCTGGGACAGGCTCACCGTGCCGGACACCGCCCCACCGTTGGCTGCGGCTGAGGCGTCTTTTTGCGGCGCCTGTTGAGCAGGCAGGCCCGCGCGTTGCCGCGCGTCGTCCAGTGCGCTTTGCATCTGTCGGGCGATGTCGGGGTTGTCCGCCGGGGCGTGCTGCACGGCGCGCTCCCACAAGGATGCGGCGGTCTTGAAGTCTTGCTTGTCATAGGCGATGGTGCCTGACAGCGACAGCGCCTTGAAGTTGTTGGGGTCCAGGCTGAGCGCCTTGTCAATCAGCTTTGCGGGCTCACCCTGCAGCGTGCGGCCCTGGGTGACGGCCAAGGCATCGGCGTAGTCGGCGTACAGCTGGGCGTCTTCGGGGCGTTGCGCGATGGCCTGGCGGTAAGCGGGCAGGGCCTCTTCAAAACGCTTGAGCGCCGAGTAGGTGCGCGCCAGCATGGCCCAGCCCTCGGCGTTCTGGGGATCGGCCTTGAGCTTGGCCACCAGGCCATCAACCATGGCGTTGATCTGGTCCTGGTTCATGGTGTGGGGGGCGCTGCTGCCTGCGCCGCCGCCCTGACCCTGGTCGGCCGAAGCCGATGCGGTCTCGCTGTTGTTGCCGGCCGGGCCCACATGCCAGGCCGAGGGGGTGCCGACCAGGTAGTAGCCGCCGGCCCCGATGGCCGCCACGAAAGCCAACATGGACCACAACACTTTGTTCGAGACCCTGGCTGCGGCGGGTACGGGTACGGGCACGGCGGCCAATGGCGTGGGGGGGCTCGAAGGCTGATCTTGCGATGCCATCACGGCGTCCAGCAACTGGCGCTCCAGTTTGGCCTTGGCCGCCTGGGCCTGGTCCTCAGGCAGGGCGCCGCTCTGGGCCAGTTCATTCAGTTGGCGCAGTTGCGTCTTGAGTTGGTCGATGGCGCTGCTCATGTGGGGCTTCGGTGGAGGGCGGGCAGATCAGGGCTGATCAAGCTTGGTCCGGGGCGTCTGGCGTATCGGGGTCGAAAGCCTCGGCCGACATGCGGGCACGGCGGCGCAGGTTCCACCACAGGAAGCCCAGCCCGCCAACGGCCAGCAGGCCGGGCCCAAACCACAGCAGCACCGTGTTGCCTTCCACCGGCGGGCGGTAGAGGATGAAGTTGCCGTAACGCGTGGTCATGTACTCGCGGATCTGCTGCTCGTTCTTGCCTTGCTGCAACTGCTCGCGGATCTGCTGGCGCAGGTCGATGGCCAGGCCGGCATGCGAATCCGCAATGGTCTGGTTCTGGCAGACCAGGCAGCGCAGTTCGCTGGCGATGGCCATCATGCGGGCCTCCTGCTCGGGGTTGTCGGCCAATGGTTGGGCCTCGCCCGCGTGGGCCGGGCTGGCCAGCAGGCAGCTCAGGACCAAGCTCAGCGCCAGGCACAGGACCGACACCGGGCGCAGGCAGAGGCTCAGCCATCCGCCGAGCCAGCCGAACCAACCGAGCAAGCGGGGCGAGCCAGGTCCCCTGTCAGCGTGCACTTGAAGCGTTCGATCAGCCATTCAGTTGCCTCAACAAAGGTTCGATCTTGTCGCGCAGCACCTCGGGCGTGATGGGGCCGATCTGCTTGTAGCGGATCACGCCGTGCTGGTCGATGATGAAGGTCTCGGGCACGCCGTACACGCCGAAGTCGATGCCGATGCGGCCATCGTGGTCGAACAGGGACTCGACATAAGGGTTGCCGCCCGCGCGCAGCCAGGCCAGGCCATCGGGGCGCTCGTCCTTGTAGTTCAGGCCATAGATGGGCACCACATTGCGGCGGGCGAACTCGACCAGCACGGGGTGTTCTTCACGGCAGGCGCCACACCACGAGGCCCAGACATTGAGCATCCACACCTTGCCCAGCATGTCTTCCTTGCGCAGCGCGCGCTGACCATCGCTCAGCGTGGGCAGGTTGAAGGCGGGGGCGGGCTTGCCGATCAGGGGCGAGGGCACTTCACGCGGGTCGTGCTTGAGGCCCAGGCCCAGGAACACGGCCAGCGCCAGGAAGATGCCCAGCGGGAGCAGGAAACGTTTCATGCGGCAGCCCCTTTCACGGCTTGCGTGGTGGTGGCCTCAGCCGCCTTGCGTGCGCGGTAGCGGCGGTCGCTGGCGGCCAGCATGCCGCCCATGGCCATGATCAGGCAACCGCCCCAGATCCAGTCCACAAAGGGCTTGTAGTAGATGCGCACGATCCAGGCGCCCGAATCCAGCTGCTCGCCCATGGAGACGTACAGGTCACGCGTGACGCCGGCATCGATGGCCGCTTCGGTCATCGGGTTGCTCTGCACGCGGTAGACGCGCTTTTCCGGGTAGAGCGTGGTGACGGGCTTGTCGCCGCCCTGGGTGATGGCCATCTCGGCGCGTGCGGCCACGAAATTGGGCCCTTGCACCTCGCGCACATCACGCAGCGTGAACACGTAGCCACCTACCTCGGTGCTGTCGTTGATGTTCATCTTGACGTCGCGCTCGGTCTCGTAGGTCCGGACCATGCTGACGCCAAACGCGAAGGCGGCCACGCCCAGGTGGGCCACCATCATGCCGATCATGGCCGTGGGCAGCTTGCGCAAGCCGTTGACGATGTTGGAGGCTGGCTTGATCTTGTCCCACAGGTCGACGCAGACGGATGCCACGATCCAGAAGGCCATCCACAAGCCGACGGACGTGCCCAGCGTGATCTTGCCGGCCAGCCACTGGGTGGCCAGCGTGGCGACCACGGACACCACCAGCGCCCAGCGCAGGCGCACAGCCAGTTCAGGCAGTTCGGCCTGCTTCCAGCGTGCCAGCGGGCCCACGCCCATCAGGAAGACCAGCGGGGTCATCAAGGGCACGAAGACGGTGTCGAAATAGGGCGGCCCAACCGAGATCTTGCCCAGGCCCATGGCGTCCAGGAACAGCGGGTAGAGCGTGCCCAGCAGCACCGAGCCGGTGGCCACGATCAGCAGCACATTGTTGGCCAGCAGCAAGGACTCCTTGGACAGCAGGCCAAAGCGCTGGCCCAGGCCCACGGTGGGCGCACGCCAGGCATACAGCGTCAGCGATGCACCGATGACCAGCACCAAGAAGGCCAGGATGAACAGGCCGCGCTTGGGGTCCGAGGCAAAGGCGTGCACGGAAGACAGCACGCCCGAGCGCACGAGGAAGGTGCCCAGCAGGGACAGCGAGAAGGCCGTGATGGCCAGCAGCACCGTCCAGTTCTTGAAGCTGCCGCGCTTTTCGGTCACGGCCAGCGAGTGGATCAGGGCCGTGCCGGCCAGCCAGGGCATGAAGGAGGCGTTTTCAACCGGGTCCCAGAACCACCAGCCGCCCCAGCCCAGCTCGTAATAGGCCCACACGCTGCCCAGCATGATGCCGATGGTCAGGCAGACCCAGGCGGCAATCGTCCAGGGCCGGGTCCAGCGGGCCCAGTTGGCATCAAGCTGGCCGCCCAGCAGGGCCGCGATCGAGAAGGCAAAGGCCACCGAGAAGCCCACATAACCCATGTAGAGCATGGGCGGGTGCGCCACCATGCCGGGGTCTTGCAGCAGTGGGTTGAGGTCGCGGCCATCAAGCGCCATGGGCAGCAGGCGCTCGAAGGGGTTGGAGGTGACCAGCATGAAGAGCAAAAAGCCCATGCTGATCATGCCCATGACGGCCAGGATGCGCGCCAGCACGGCTTGCGGCAGGTGCTGGCTGAACTGCGCCACACACAGCATCCAGAAGGCCAGCATCATCACCCACAGCAGCAGCGAGCCTTCGTGGCCACCCCACACACCGGCAATGCGGTATGGCAGCGGCAAGGCGCTGTTGGAGTTCGAGGCCACATACAGCACCGAAAAATCATTGCGGATGAAGGACGCCATCAGCGCGATGAAGGCCGCGCCGATCAGCACGAACAGCACACGCGCCAGCGGGCGGGCCAGGCTCATCAAGGCTGCATCGGCTTTGTAGGCGCCCCACATGGGGACGGCGGAGAGCAGCAGGGATACGGCCAGTGCCAGTACCAGGGCGATCTGGCCCAGTTCGGGGATCATTTCATCTCCTTGGCTTGCCCTGCTTCGATGCGGGCGTTGGCTTGCGCGGCGCGCTTGAGCGCCTCGGCGGCTTCAGGGGGCATGTAGTTCTCGTCGTGCTTGGCCAGCACCTCTTGCGCCACGAAGACACCATCGGCGCCCAGCTTGCCTTGGGCCACCACGCCTTTGCCTTCCTTGAACAGGTCGGGCAGGATGCCCTGGTAGCGCACGGGCACCTTGCGGAAGGTGTCGGTCACCACGAAATTGACCATCACGCCGTCACGCGATACGGAGCCCTTTTCAACCAGGCCACCGAGGCGGAAGGTGCGGTCCAGCGGGGCCTCCTTGGCGACGATCTGCGAGGGCGTGAAGAAGAACACGAGGTTCTTCTGGAAGGCGTTGAGCACCAGGGCGGTGGCCACGCCCAGGATGGCCAGGCCACCCAGGATCAGCGTCAGGCGCTTTTTGCGCGGGGTCATGTCAGGCTTCCTCTTGTTCGGTCGCGGCCATCTCTTGGGCGGACTGCCAGGCCTGGCGGCGGCGATGCAGGGCCATGAGCGGCTCGATCACCATGCACAGCAAGGTCACGCCATACGCGCCCCAGATGTACAGGCCATAGCCATCCATGGCGATGAATTGAGACAGGCTGTGCCATTGCGGTGTCGACATGGCTTACTCCTTGAGCCCATTGCGCCCGTTGCGGCCATTCACCAGCGCCTGCACCCACTGCGTTTCACGCTCGCGCTCCAGCACGATGGCGCGGGTGCGGGTGAAGACCACGGCGAAGGCATAGGCCCAGAAGGCCACGGTCATCAACAACATGGCGGTGAGCATGGTCGAGGCCATCTTGGGCGCGGCGGTCATGCTGATGGAGGCGCCCTGGTGCAAGGTGTTCCACCAGCGCACCGAGAAATAGATGATGGGCACGTTGATGGCGCCCACCAGGGCGATGAGCGCGCCGGCCGCGTCGCTGCGGCGTGGGTCGTCGATGGCTTCGGTCAGCGCCATGTAGCCCAGGTACAGGAACAGCAGAATCAGCTCGGACGTGAGGCGGGCATCCCACACCCACCAGGCGCCCCAGGTGGGCTTGCCCCAGAAGGCGCCCGTCCACAGGGCGATGAAGGTGAACATCGCGCCGGTGGGGGCGATGGCGCGCGCCAGCATGGACGCCAGCCGCACCTTGAAGGCCCAGCCCACGGCGGCCCACACGGCCATGGCCATGTACAGCACCATGGACATCCACGCAGCCGGCACGTGGATGAAGATGATGCGGTAGGACTGGCCTTGCTGGAAGTCGGTCGGGGCCACGATGAAGCCTTGGTACAAGCCGGCCGCCGACATGATCAGGCACAGGGCCCACAGCCAGGGCATCAAGGCCGAAGCCAGCCACTCGAACTTCGAGGGGGCGGCAAAGGTGGTCCAGCTCAGGTTTGACATGGTTCGGTCCGGGGCATCAATCCAGGGCAATCTTCAAGGCAGCGGCGGTGGCCCAGGGCGCGCCCAGCAGGGTCAGCAGCAACAAGGCGCCCAGCAGGGACAGGTGGCCTTCGGGCGACAGCCCCGAGGATACGGCCACCACCGAGCCGGCGCCAAAGATCAGCACCGGTACGGCCAGGGGCAAGACCAGCAGCACGATCAGCATGCCGCCGCTGCGCAGGCCCAGCGTCAAGGCCGCGCCCACGCCCCCAAGCAGGCTGAGTACCGGCGTGCCCAGCAGCAAGCTGGCCACCAAGGTGAGCAACGGCTCGCCGGGCAGGTCAAACAGCAAGCCCAGCACGGGTGAGGCCAGCACCAGGGGCAGGCCGTTGACCGTCCAGTGGGCAAAGGCCTTGGCCAGGGCCAGGCCGGGCAGTGATCGGCCACTCAACAGCATCTGCTCCAGGCTGCCATCGGTAAAGTCAGGGCCATACAGGCTGCCCAGGGACAGCAGCGAGGCCAGCAGGGCGCAGACCCACACCACGCCGGGCGCGATGGTGCGCAGGGTTTGCGGCTCAGGCCCCACACCCAGCGGGAACAGGCTGGCGGCCACGATGAAGAAGACCAGCGGCAGCAGGGCCTCGACGCGGCGCCGTGCAGCCAGCCGCCAGTCACGCAGGATCAGGGTCCACATGGTGATCAGCTCCGCGCCAGGCTGGCCACAGCGGCCAGGTCCAGCTCGATGCGGTCGGGCAGGGTGAGCGCCTGGTGGCTGGTCAGCACGACCGAGCCGCCCGCTTGCCGATGCGCCTGCAGCAGGGCGTTGAGCGTGGCCACGCCGGTGTCATCCAGCGCGTCAAAGGGCTCGTCCAGCACCCAGCAGGTGTCGGGCGGTGTCAGCAGCAGCCGCGCCAGGGCCACGCGCCGGCGCTGGCCTTGCGACAGGGTGCGAACCGGGCTGTGGCGTTTGCCTTTGACGCCCATGTGGGCCAGGGCGTCCACCAGCTTGGGCTCGTCGGCCTGGTCGCCGTGCAGGTCCACCAGGAAGGCCAGGGCTTCCTGGGCGCTGAGGTCGTCTTTCAAGGCGTGCTGATGGCCCAGGTAGACCACGCGGGCGGCGCGCTCGATCTGGCCCTCAGCCGACTCGGACAGGCCCGCCAGCAGGCGCAGCAAGCTGGTCTTGCCCTGGCCGTTGGGGCCGCGCACCCACACCAGCTTGCCGGCTTGCACGCTCAGGTCCAGCTGGTCGAACAGCAGGCGGGCACCCCGGCGGCAGGCCAGTGCCTGGGCGCGCACGTGCCAGTGTCCGG
Source organism: Aquabacterium sp. (assembly GCF_016195855.1). GTDB lineage: Bacteria > Pseudomonadota > Gammaproteobacteria > Burkholderiales > Burkholderiaceae_C > Aquabacterium. The sequence continues at coordinate 96,815 of NZ_JACPYU010000012.1, read as the reverse complement.
GGTCAGTAGTCGTAGCGGTAGCCAAGGAAGTAGGTATAGCGGGTGCTGCGGTCGATGCTGGTGCCTTCTGTGCGGGTGTAGTCCACGTTCAGATTGCTCTCCAGCGTGACGGTGGGGCGAGGCTTGAATGATGCCTTCAAACCAGGCCCCCAGGCGACCGTCGTGATATTGAGGCCAGACGTCAGGTCCTGGCTCACATTGCGCTGCCAGCGCAGGCCGGGCTCGATCTGCCAGGCATCGCTCAGTGGCGTCATGTTGTTGTAGTTGAGCATGTAGGTCTTGACCTGGCGGCCGCGCATCACCGAGGCCGTGAACACATTGGTGTCGCGCTCGGAGTACAGGTTGGAGCCAATGGCCAGCAGGCTCAGCGTGCGGGACTGGCCGCTGTCGGGCTGGCCGGTGGGCAGCACCGGGTTGGGGGCGATGGGGCCGGTGCGGTTGAGGTCCACCGTGGCGCCGGCCTGCCATTGGGTGGTGACCGGTCTGGTCACCGACACCATGGAATGCGTCCAGTACGAGACGTTGCTGCGCACCAGCTCGCGCAACTGGTCGACGCTGTAGCCGTGGTTCTTCAGGTCAGTGATGGTCTGAGGGATGATGCCCGCGTCCACAAAATCCTGGAACTGGAAGAACAGGGTCTGGCTCAGGGCAGCCGGGGTCAGGGCGCGGCGCTCGTACAGGGCGTTGACCGTGGTGTTGTCCTCGGCCATGTACATGCCCTGCAGGCTGGCCACGTTGAGCTTCTTGAAGATCACGTCGTAGTCGGTCGAGCCCATCAGCGAGGCGTTCTGCGTGAAGTAGCGCAGGTCGGCGCCCACGGCGCGGCGGTCCACCTCGCCATCGACCATGCGCTGCAGCGCGAAGATCGAGCCGCCCAGATTGGGCGTGAGCGCATCGGCATCCAGGGCCGTGCCCATGAAGTAGCGCTTGGCGTTGCCCAGCTGATCCGTGGGCGAACCCACGGCGGCCGACACCTTCAGCTTGGGTTTGAGCGCATAGCTGCCGGAGGCGCCGTCATAGCGGCCTTCGCCACCCCACATGGCCGACTGCCGGCCCAGGCGCGTGCGCAGGCCATTCTTCAAGCCCTGGTAGTCGAAGTAGGCCGCGGTCAGGCGGTTGCGGCTGCGGCTTTTGCCTTTGAGCTGGGCGTCGCTCAGCAGGTTGTAGTCGTACTGGTCACGGAACACCATCTTCATGTCGCGCTCGGTGTCGCGCGAGCGCCAGGTGGTGTCCACATTGGTGGACAACAGGCGCTGGTCGTTGGTGCTGATGGGGGCCTTGCTGCGCTTGTCGATTTCGTCGGGGCTCAGCGGCGAGCCGTCGGTGTCGCGCACGGCCTGGGTTTCCGTGGTCGATTTGCCGCCGTAGTAGTACTGCGAAACCGAGCCGGTGACGGTGTTGGTGCGTTCGGGCTTGGCCAGGGTTTCAATGGTGGTGGCCGGCTTCAGCTCGGTCGGCTGGATGCCGGCCAGCGCCGACTTGACGCGTTCGGCGCCCGGGCCTTGTGGGTATTGCTTGAGGTAGGTCTCGAACTCGGCCTGGGCCTTGGCGGGCTCGCCTTGTGCCAGCCGCACCATGCCCAGCAGCTCCTGGGCGTCGGGGGTGAGGGCACTAGGGGGCAAGTCCAGCAACTGGTTGAGCAGCTTGACGGCGTCGTCCAGCCTTTGTTGCTCATAGGCTTGACGGGACTGGTCCAGCAGATCGCGCGCTTGTTGCGCGGTGGCTTGGGGTGCGGCCGGCGCGGGGGCGGGCATGGCGGCAGGGGCTGGCGCGCCGGCATCGGCCTTGGCTTGCGCGGGCTCGGCCAGCTTGACGATCGCGGCTTGTGGGAAGCGGCTCAGTTGTTTGAGCGCAGCTTCGGCTTCAGCCAGCGTGGCGAAGTAGCCCAGGTCCATCTCGTGGACCTGTTTGCCGTCCACGATGCGCCGCGCCGTGAACACCTGGCAGTTCTGCAGGGACTGGGGAATGGGCACGTCCACGCTGATATTCGGGTCGCTGGAGCGGACCAGGGCAATGACATAGCGCTGCTCGGGTGCGGGCGCTGGCTCGGGTCTGGCGGTAGCCTGTTTGACGGCTGCGCCCAGGCCTTCCAGCACCACCTCGATGGTGCGGTCGCCCTTGCCGGTGCGTACCTTGAATGCGGTGGCCTGGCTGAACGAGATCACCAGCCGACGGTTGATGTCATCGAGCTTGTCGGTGCGAACGGGTTCGTCTTCGATGGTGAGCGTGGGCAGGCCGTCGGTCTTGACCACGCGCCGTTCACCGGCCACGTACACCGGCGGCACATCGGTGAGCCGGACCTGGTAGTAGGCCTGGGTCAGGTCCTTGGAGCGCGATGGGGTCGAGCGCAGCAGGCTGACCGGGTTGCTCAGGCGGATCTGCACCACCGCGTTGGCGCCTTCGCGGCGCACGTCGATGTCATCGAGGATTTCTGCATGAGCAGACCAGGTGCTCAGGGCCATCAGTGCGGCCAGCAGCCGGGGGCGTGTCACAGGGTTCATGTTGTGGTGATGAGGGCTGGCTGGCGCGCGTCAGTTCCAGTTGCGGTAGGTGCTGCCCACCCCGCCCAGCGGTCGGTGGCAGCCGGATTGGGAGCAGTCGGTGACGCCGGTTTTCTTCTGGTGGGTCAGCGACTTGCGTTCCATGCTGCCCAGGTAGGCCGTGCCGGCGTTGTGGCAGGCGTAACACCAGCCCGATCCGCCGCCCTGGCTGTTGTTGTGGTTCATCACGGCCGTGCTGAAGCCGCCTGCATTGGTGTTGGTATGGCAGGCTTTGCAGTCCATCATCGAGCCGTTGAGCAACTGCACCTCAGGGATGTGGTTGTTGGGTTTGGCCGTGGCGCCTGAACCAGCGTAAGTCGGGGTGTGGCAGGTCTTGCAAGCCTGCGCGCTCACGGCGGTGTGGTTCATCGTGAAGCTGGTCGTCCAGGCTTGCTGGGACTTGTGGCAGCTGTCGCACTTCACGCCACCCACCTGGATGGGGATGTGGCTGCTGGGCTTGCCGGTGGCGGTGCTGCCGTTGTGGCAGTTGTCGCAGGTGCCGGTGCCCACGGCGTTAGCGGCCGAGTGGGCGTAGGTCACGCTGGTCCAGGAGGCCGTGGACTTGTGGCAGGACTCGCAGTTGCTGGCAATGCCCGCGTGCAGCGCGGTATTGGGCTTGCTGGTCAGACCGTAAGCGGCCGTGAGGTGGCAGGTCGAACACTGGCCGATGACGCTGACATTGCCGTGAAAGCGCCCGGGGTTCCAGGCCGCATAGCCGCTCTTGTGGCAGCTGTCGCAGTTGCCGATGGCCGCACCGGTGATGGACTGATAAGGGATGTGGTTGCTGGGGCGGCCATCGGCCGGTGGGTAGGCGCCTGAGTGGCAGGTCGAGCACACGCCCGTCACGGTGACCTGGGTGTGGTTCCACTTGGTCGGTGTCCAGCCCGTGGTGTTGTGGCAGCTGTAGCAGTTGGCCGTCACGGGGATGTGGCTGCCGGGCTTGCCGGTGGCGGCGCTGCCGTTGTGGCAGGAGGCGCACTGCGTGGCCGCGGTGAACTTGCTGTGGTCGACCTTGGCCCCGGTCCAACCGCTGGTGTTATGGCAGGACTCGCAGCCGCCCGTCACCGTGGCGTGCAGGCTGTCAGCCGGCTTGCTGGTCAAGCCATAGACTGCGGTGAGGTGGCAGGTGGCGCATTGCCCGATGATGCTGACATTGCTGTGGAAGCGCCCCGGGTTCCAGGCGCTGTAGCCGCTCTTGTGGCAGCTGTCGCAGTTGGTGATGGCCGCACCGGTCAACGATTGATAAGGGATGTGGTTGCTGGGGCGGCCATCGGCCGGCGGGAAGGCGCCGGAGTGGCAGCTCGAGCAGGTGCCGGCCACGGTGACCTGGGTGTGGTTCCACTTCGTTGGTGTCCAGCCCGTCACGTTGTGGCAGCTGTAGCAGTTGGCTGTCACGGGGATGTGGCTACCCGGCTTGCCCGTGGCCGTGCTGCCGTTGTGGCAAGAAGCGCACTGCGTGGCTGCCGTGAACTTGCTGTGGTCCACCTTGGCGCCGGCCCAGCCGCTGGTGTTGTGGCAGGACTCGCAGCCGCCGCTCACGGTGCTGTGGGTGGTGTCGGCGGGCTTGGTGGTCAGGCCATAGGCCGATGTGAGGTGGCAGGTGGCGCACTGGCCCACGATGCTGACATTGCTGTGGAAGCGCCCTGGGTTCCAGGCGGTATAGCCCCCCTTGTGGCAGCTGTCGCAGTTGCTGATGGCGGCACCGGTCAGCGATTGATAAGGGATGTGGTTGCTGGGGCGGCCATCAGCCGGCGGGAAGGCGCCGGAGTGGCAGGTCGAGCAGGTGCCCGCCACGGTGACCTGGGTGTGGTTCCACTTGGTCGGTGTCCAGCCCGTGGTGGCGTGGCAGCTGTAGCAGTTGACGGTCACGGGGATGTGGCTGCCGGGCTTGCCCGTGGCGGTGCCGCCGTTGTGGCAGGTGGCGCACTGGGTGCTGGCATTGAAGCCGCTGTGATCGACCTTGGCACCCGCCCAGCCGCTGGTGTTGTGGCAGGACTCGCAATTGCCCGTGACCGCGCTGTGGGTGGCATTGGCCGGCTTGCTGGTCAAGCCATAGGCGCTGCTCAGGTGGCAGGTGGCGCACTGGCCAATGACGCTGACGTTGCTGTGGAAGCGCCCGGGGTTCCAGCTGCTGTAGCCGCCTTTGTGGCAGCTGTCGCAGTTGGCGATGGCCACGCCGCTGAGCGACTGATAAGGGATGTGGTTGCCCGGCCGCCCATCCGCGGGCGGGAAGCTGCCGGAGTGGCAGGTGGAACACTGACCGGCGACCAGCACCTGCGTGTGGTTCCAGTTGGTGGGCTTCCAGCCGGTGGTGCTGTGGCAGGTGCTGCAGTTGGCGGACACCGGAATGTGGTTGCCCGGCTTGCCGGTCGCGGTCGAGCCATTGTGGCACGTGGCGCATTGCGCGCCCGGTGGCAGCTTGCTGTGATCGACCTTGACGCTGTTCCATCCCGTGCTGTTGTGGCAGGACTCGCAGTTGCCCGTCACCGTGCTGTGTGTGGCCGTGGCCGGCTTGGCCGTCAGGCTGAATGCGGTGGTGAGGTGGCAACTGGCGCACTGGCCGGAGACGGCCACGTTGGCGTGGAACAGCCCGGGGTTCCAGGAGTTGAACCCACCCTTGTGGCAGCTGTCGCAGTTGCTGATGGCCACGCCAGAGAGCGACTGATAGGGGATGTGGTTGGCTGGCCGGCCATCGGCAGGCGGGAAGGCGCCAGAGTGGCAGGTCGAGCAGGCGCCGGCAACGTTGACCTGGGTGTGGCTCCAGCTGGTGGGCTTCCAGCCATTCACGTTGTGGCAACTGATGCAGTTGGCCGTGACGGGGATGTGGTTCGAGCTCTTGCCGCTGGCTGTGGCGCCGTTGTGGCAGGAGGCGCAGTTGGTCGAGGTGTTGAAGCCGCTGTGGTCAGGCCGGGCGCTGTTCCAGTTGCGGGTGGTGTGGCAAGTGTCGCAGGCCGCACGCGTGGGGATGTGAGCCGCTGGCTTGCCTTGGGTGCGCACACCATCGTGGCAGGTCTGGCAGCTGGTGCCAGGCGGCACGTCCGTGGTGTGGCTGAAGCGCGGGTTGGTGAAGGTCTGCGTGCCGTGGCAGCTGTCGCAGGTCTGGGTGGCCGTGTTGGTCGGGATGTGCGTGGGCGGCATCACCACGTTGGACTTGGACAGACGCGAGCCGGTGGTGTGGCAGGTCTGGCAGTCCTTGGGGGTGCCCTTGAAGATCCCGTTGGTGTGGCAGGACTCGCAGCGCAAGGTGCCGTGCGCACCGCTGAGCGGGAAGCCGGTCTTGAAGTGATCGAACTTGCTGGTAGCGGCCGTCTGGGCCTCAACCCGCCCGGGCACCACACCCAGCATCAAACCCAAGACCAGCAGCAGCGCGAACGCGGCGGCTTGGATCCAGGGCCTGATGAGGTGGGTGGGCGTCATGAACGAAGGGCGGGGTACTGCAAACTGCGACTACAACTGCTAAATGTGAAAACTGCACATTCATTGTAGGGATATTGTCCGGGCGCAGGCTGAAGTGTTTTTCAAGTTGTTTCCAGCCTTTGGTCGAATGGCACTGCTCGCAGCGCACGCCGAACTGGCCGTCGTGGGTGTCGTCCTTGCTGTGGCAGTCGAGGCAGCGCTGGCCGGTCTCGGCCACGGTTTTGCCGCTTGGGGCAGCTTGGGTGTGACACGCTTCACAGGTCACGCGGATGTGTTCACCTGTGAGGGGGTAGGACGTCTGTCTGGCGTGGTTGAAATCCCAGGATTTCCAGCTGCGTGTGTTGTGGCAGGTCTCGCAACGGGCGCCCAATTTGGCCTTGTGGCGGTCGTCTTTGCGATGGCAGGCCACGCAGTCGCGCTGCACGTCATTGAAACGTTTTGTTGCATGACAGCCCTTGCATTCGACCCGGTTGTGGCTGCCGGTTAACGCAAAGCGTGTCTTGCCGTGGTCGAACAAGGTGGCCTTCCAGTCCTTGTCGCCGTGGCATTGCGCGCATTGCTGGCCCTGTGTGCCCTCGTGCTTGTCGTCCTTCTTGTGGCAGGCATAACAGGCCATCTCCGTGTTGCGGAACGCCTTGAGGCCGCCCTTGTGGCAGTCGCTGCACTTGATCTGGCCGCGCGCATGGGCGTTGCGCAGCGCAAAGCGGGTCTTGTCATGGTCGAAGCGGCCAGCGGTGGCGCGCCAGTCGCGCTCGGAGTGGCAGTCCACACAGGCTTTGCCCAGCGTGCCCTCGTGCTTGTCATCCTTCTTGTGGCATGCATGGCAGTCCATGGGCGCCTCTTTGTACATGGCGCTCTGGTGGCAGTCCTTGCACTCGACCTTGCCGTGTTTGCCCAGCAGGGGGAAGCGGGTCTTGCCGTGGTCAAAGCGGGGCGGGTCTTTCCAGCCGCTTTCGCTGTGGCACGAGGCGCAGTCCTTGCCCAGGCTCTCCTTGTGCTTGTCGTCTTTCTTGTGGCAATCCCAGCATTGTTCGGGCAGCTTCTGTTTGTACAGCGGGCCGGTGTGGCAATCGGTGCAGGCGGTCTTGCGGTGCTTGCCCTTCAGGTCATAAGACGTGTCGGTGTCGTGGTTGAAGTTGACCGTCTTCCAGGCCTTGGCGCCGTGGCAGGTCTCGCACTTGGCGCCGAACTGGCCCTTGTGCTCGTCGTCCTTCTTGTGGCAACCAATGCAGGTCTTGGGCGTGTCCTTGTAGCGGCCATTGCTGTGGCAGTCGTCGCACTTGGCCTTGGTGGCGTGCTTGTCTTCCAGCGCGAAGTGGGTCTTCTTGCCGTGGTCGAAGTCGGTGTGCTTCCAGCCCGTTTCGGTGTGGCAGTCCGCGCACTTGCCGCTGATGCCGCCCTTGTGCACGTCATCTTTCTTGTGGCAGCTCAGGCATTCGCTGGTGGCTTGCCAGTACTTCTTGCCGCTGGCGTGGCACTTGTCGCAGGCCACGTCCAGGTGCCTGGCCTTGAGCAGGTAGTCGGTCTGCTTGTGGTCAAAGCGTTTGGTGTCCAGCTGCACGATTTTGGCCTGGCGCCCCTTGTGGTCGGTGTGGCAACTGCGGCAGGTGGCCGCAGGCTGGCGGCCGTGAAAACCGGTGCGGGCCTTCATGTCTTGGCCGACCTCCTTGTGGCAGGCCATGCACAGGGCATCCTGCCCCTTGGGGTTGAAGCGCACGTGGCAGTTGGCGCACTCGTGCTCGACCTTGGCGTGGCCCGCGATGACCTCACCCGGCGCCAGCACCGACTCGATGGACTGCGCGTGCGCAGGTGCCAGCAGGGCGGCCAGCAGCAGCCCGATCAGCAAGCCAAAGCGGCGCAACCAGCGCAAGCTCATGTCGATGGCTCGATGCGGTCGTCAATAGGCATGCACGGCCACAACATGGAAGACGGCGCACAGCACCATGATCCACACGAAGGGCACATGGGCCACATGCCACATGGAGAACAGGCGCTCGAAGGTCTGGAACTGCGCCGCGCGCTGCACGGCCATGGCGTAGCTGTCCACCTGTTCACAGCAGGCACGGTAGCGTGACAGGGCCTGTGTCTTGGACCACTTCTGCCCGCTCGCCCCTTGCTTGATGAGCTTCTTCACCTCGGCCTTGCATTGCTGCGCCACGCGCTGGCGCCGGATGGGCAGCACGAACAGGCGCCACAGGTGGCGGGCGCCTTGTTTCGGCCTGGCGTCCAGCGTGTCGCGCTCGAACGCGTGCAGCGCGTCTAGCACGCCAGGCATGCCTTGCAGGCGCGTGTCGGCGGCCTGGTGCTGGTTGCCCATGGCGCCGCGCAAGCCGGCCAGCGTGGCCTTCTCGCCGCGCAGGTCGGCATGAAGCCGCACATACAGAAAGCGCCCGACCACGCCGCTGAGGGCCACGATGACCATGGAAAACAGCGCCACGGCTGCATTGGTCGAGCCGATGTGGAAGGTCGAGTGCAGCAGGATCAGCCAGGGCCCCATGATGCCCAGCACCATGTGCGCCACGAACCAGTATTTGGAGGCGCCCCAGTTGTAGGTGACGCGCCAGCGCTTGCGCAAAGGGTAGGTGAAGAGCAGCAGCATGGCCACACCGCCCGCCACCCCCAGCCAGTAGCCGGTGCGCGACCAGGGCGTGAACCAGCCTTGCAGCGAGACCCACCACGCGCTCAGCGTGAGGGCGGCCACGCCAACGTAGATGAGCAGGTCGGTGCGCAGGCGGGCACGTGCGACGGCCACAGCGCCCACGGCGTTTTTCGCCTCGGCCGAGCCTGCCGGGCGGGCGGATGACGACGCACCGGCCGTGTCGGCCGCATTGAAAGTCGAGCTGGTGGCACTCATGGGGGCCTGTACTGCGAAAGATGAAGAAAGGCCTTGTGAGCCCGTCGTCCGGATTCTAGCCAGAGGGACCCTATGAAAATGTGCGATTTGCACACGTTTAACATCGCTTACAGAATTCAGGCGGGGCTGATGATCTCGATCAGCCCCGCCGCTTGTGGTCGCTGGCACAGTCCTGTCTTCATGTTGATACCTGCTTATTTCGCTGTTTATGGTGGTGCAGCCGCCCTGGCCGTGGGCCTGCACCTGCTGTTGCGCCACCGCAAGCTCCAGGCTGCCGAACTCGCCTTGACGGCGTCGCGTCAGGCGGGCCTGAACGAGCCGGCCTCCTTGCACCCGGTGGTGGACCCTAATCGCTGTTTTGGCTCGGGTGCCTGCGTGAAAGCCTGCCCCGAACAAGCGCTGGGCATCGTCGATGGCAAGGCCACGCTGGTCAACGCCTCGGCCTGCATCGGCCATGGCGCCTGCGTCACAGCTTGCCCCAGCCAGGCCTTGTCGCTGGTGTTCGGCACGGCCGAGCGCGGGGTGGACATCCCGGTGCTGAGCAAGGAGTTTGAAACCAATGTGCCGGGCATCTTCATTGCCGGCGAGCTGGGCGGCATGGGCCTGATTCGCAAGACCACCGAGCAGGGGCGCCAGGCCATGCAGGCGATGCGCCAGCGCGTGCAACAGAGCCGCGTCGACACGCCCTTGGATGTGGTCATCGTGGGCGCTGGCCCCGCGGGCATGTCGGCGGGCCTGAGCGCGTTGCATCACCAGTTGCGCTATGCCATCCTGGAGCAGGAAGACGCACTGGGCGGTACCGTCTACCACTACCCGCGCAACAAGGTGGTGATGACGGCCCCCGCCAGGCTGGACCTCATTGGCGAGATGAACCTGGGCACCGAGGTGGCCAAGGAAAGCCTGCTGAGTTTCTGGCAGGACGTGGTCAAGCAAACCGGCCTGCGCCTGCAGTTGGGTGAAAAGCTCGAAGGCATCGACCGCAACGCAGACGGCAGCTTCACCGTGCGCAGCAGCCAGGCCAGCTACCACGCCAAGGCGGTTTTGCTGGCCCTGGGGCGCCGAGGTTCACCACGCAAGCTGGACGTGCCCGGCGAGGAGCAGGCCAAGGTGGTCTACCGCCTGATCGATGCCGAGCAGTACCGTGGGCAGCGTGTGCTCGTGGTGGGCGGTGGGGACAGTGCCTTGGAGGCCGCCATCGCGCTGGCCGAAGAGCCCGGTACCACGGTGACCTTGTCCTATCGCAGCCAGGGCTTCTCGCGCGTGAAGGACAAAAACCGGCAAAAGCTCAAGCAGCTGCAGGATGCCGGGCGCATCCAGGTCTGCCTGCAATCGACGGTGCTGTGCATCGAGGCCACGCAGGTGCAACTGAAGACGCCAGAGGGCGAGCGCACGCTGCCCAATGACACCGTGGTCGTGTGTGCAGGCGGGGTGCTGCCGACGCCGCTGTTGCAGGCCATCGGCATCCGGCTGGAGACCAAGTACGGCACGGCCTGATCAGGCCAGCATGCCGCACCAGCGCCCTCAGTTCGGGCCCTGGAAGGCGCTTTGGCGGAAGGTCAGCACCAGCGTGTCGCGCCAGCCATGTTCGCCCACCGGCTGGATGGGCGTGGACTCATGGATCACACGTTCGTCGTCCAGCAGCAGGGTGCTCCAGGGCTGGGTCAGCGTGAAGCGCACACCGTGCGGGCCGTCGGCTTCGAACACGCGTGTCTCGCCGCCTTTGACTTCATGGCGCTCCAGCATGAGCACGGCCACAAAGTCCACGCCATCGCGGTGCGCGCCTTCGGGGGTGGGGCGGCCGATGCCGCCCGTGGTGTCCACGCGGAACTGGTGGGCTTCGATGTACCAGGTGGGCACTGGCTTGGCTTGTGCCAGCAGGCCGCCAATCGATGCCAGCAAGGCCTGCCACATGGGGTGCGTGCAGACGGCCGGCTCGATGGGCTGGAACATCCGCTCAAAGCCGCCATGCAGGGCGTTGTAGGTCACCGGTTGCCAGTGGGCGCGGTGAGGTGTCTGGCTCAAAGTGCCGGTGGCGAGGTCCAGCTTGAAGCAGCTGTGACGCCGAAAACGGTAATGGCCACCGTCGCGCAAGTGCTGGTCGGGCGGGAGGTCGTTCCAGCTGGCGTGCACGGCGTCGGCCGTGGCCTGATCGGTGCGCAGCCAGTTCAGCAGGGTATCGGCGCTGATCACGGCCCAGCCTTGCTTGTGCAGCGCGGCAGGAACCTGTTCCAGCGGGGAAGGGTTCAAAGCGTCCATCCCGCGATCCTCGCACGAACCGCGAGCCCCGCTTGCCAGCAGGGCTTGAGGCGCATCAAATCTGCGCGGCCTCAGTGGGCCAGTGTCAGTTTCTTGCCCGACACATTGACCTTGGCACCCACGGCAAATTGCTGGCCGACGGTGTACTCGTGCACTGTGCCGTCATCCAGCTTGACCGTGGTCTTGTACAGGGTCTGCTTCTTGACGTTCTTCTCGACCTCGTTGCCGGCATACCCACCGGCCACGGCGCCACCGACCGTCATCACCGTGTTGCCCGTGCCCTTGCCCATCTGGTTGCCCACCAGGCCGCCGAGCACGGCGCCCGCCACGACGCCCACGCCGCTGCCCTTGCCTTTGACCTGAACGGCCTGCACCGCTTGAACGGTGCCATGGGTGGCCGCGGCAGCCGAAGCCGCCGATGCCGTTGATTTGGCGGTGGCCGTGGTGCCAGCGTGCGCGTTGAGGGCTGTCAGCAAGCCACCGGCGACCAGCGTCAGCCCGACGAGGGCGCTGACCACGCGTGCGACCATTTGCTGGCGACGCGCCTGCAGGCTGATGGCCCGTGCCGAACGAGTGGGGGCCTGGCGAAGGTGATGGCGGTATGTCATGGCGTTAAAACCTTGCTGTGACGGGCGTGATCAGTTTGACACGGGTGACGCGGGCCTGATTCTGGGCAGGCGTCAAAGCCCATGGCGGGGTATTCGGCCTTGGCAGGCTCAGACCGGCCGAGCCGGGCGCGGTTTACCGTCGCGGTCAATGGCCACGTAGGTGACGTGCGCCTCGGTGACCTTGACCAGGATGGGGTCGGCCGGGCGGCGCTCGGCCCAGACCTCGACGTGCACGGTGATCGAGGTGTTGCCGATCTTCTCGACGCGGGCGTAGAAGGACAACAAGTCGCCCACGGACACCGCATTGCGAAAAACAAACTCGTTGACCGCCACCGTGGTCACGCGCCCGCGCGACACCCGCGCCGGCAGCACGCACGCGGCCAGGTCCACCTGCGACATGATCCAGCCACCAAAGATGTCACCGTTGCCGTTGGCATCCTTGGGCATGGGCATCACCCGCATGACCAGCTCCATTTCGGGGTGCAGGTCGGAGGGGGTCAGCAGGGTATTGGGCGGTGGCGCAACGGTCATGGGGAATCGGGCCGACAATCGGCCTCTACAACATCAGGAAAAGCATTGTTCCAGAATGCGCCGCTTCGCACACATCCCCGCGCCTGAAAACCAGGCTTCCGCCACGGAATCCCCCCGTTCCGACCGCGACACCCTCGCTCGCCTGTGGCCCTATCTGTGGGCCTACAAAGGCCGTGTGGTGCTGGCCCTGGCCTTCATGATCGGCGCCAAGGTGGCCAATGTGGGGGTGCCGCTGCTGCTCAAGTCCCTGGTCGACAAGCTGGCGCCCAACGCCAACAGCGCCCAGGCCATGCTGGTCGTGCCGGTGGGGCTGCTGGTGGCGTATGGCTTGCTGCGCCTGTCCACCTCCTTGTTCACCGAGTTGCGCGAGCTGGTATTTGCCAAGGCCACCGAAGGCGCGGCGCGCAGCATCTCGCTGCAGGTGTTCTCGCACCTGCACGCGTTGAGCCTGCGCTTTCACCTGGAGCGCCAGACTGGTGGCATGACCCGCGACATCGAGCGCGGCACCCGTGCCGTGCACTCGCTGATTTCGTACTCGCTCTACAGCATCGTGCCCACGCTGATCGAGGTCACGATGGTGCTGTCCCTGCTGGCCATCAAGTTCGACATGGTGTTTGCCTGGATCACGCTGGCCGCGCTGGTGATCTACATCGCCTTCACCGTGTCGGTCACGCAATGGCGCACGCGCTTTCGCCGCGAGATGAACGAGCTGGACTCCAAGGCCCACACCCGCGCCATCGACTCCCTGCTCAACTACGAGACCGTCAAGTACTTCAACAACGAAGCCTTCGAGACCCGTCGTTACGACGAGGCCCTGGAGCGCCTGCGCCGCGCCGGTGTCAAGACGCAGCAAACCTTGTCCCTGCTCAACACCGGCCAGCAGACCATCATCGCCATGGGCCTGATCCTGATGCTGTGGCGGGCCACAGGCGGCGTGGTGGCCGGGCGCATGACGGTGGGTGACCTGGTCATGGTCAACGCCTTCATGATCCAGCTCTACATCCCGCTGAACTTCCTGGGCGTGATCTACCGCGAGATCAAGCAGTCGCTGACCGACCTGGACAAGATGTTCACGCTGATGCTGCGTGACCGCGAGGTGGCCGATTCGCCTGACGCCAAGCCGCTGTTGCTCAAGGGGCCACCCTCGGTGCGCTTCGACCACGTCGAGTTCGCCTATGACCCTGCGCGCCCCATCCTGCATGAAGTGAGCTTCGAGATCCCGGCGGGCCAGACCGTGGCCGTGGTCGGGCCCTCGGGCTCGGGCAAGTCCACGCTGGCGCGCCTGCTCTACCGCTTTTATGACGTGCAGGGCGGCCGTGTCACCGTCAACGGGCATGACATCAAGGGCCTCACGCAAGACAGCCTGCGCCGCAGCATCGGCATCGTGCCGCAGGACACCGTGCTCTTCAACGACACGGTGGCCTACAACATCGCCTACGGCCGGCCCGAAGCGTCGCAGGACGAGGTGATGGCCGCGGCCAGGGCGGCGCGCATCCACGACTTCATCAGCAGCACGCCCAAGGGCTATGACACCATGGTGGGCGAGCGGGGGCTGAAGCTCTCAGGTGGCGAGAAGCAACGTGTGGCCATTGCCCGCACCTTGCTCAAGGACCCGCCCATCCTCGTGTTCGACGAGGCCACCTCGGCCCTGGACTCGGCCAACGAGCGCGCCATCCAGGCCGAGCTGGCCGCGGTGGCGCAAGGCAAGACGGTGCTGGTCATTGCGCACCGCCTGTCCACCATCGTGCATGCGCACGAGATCCTGGTGATGGACCACGGCCGCATCATCGAGCGCGGCACGCACCCGCAGCTGCTGGCCGCCAATGGCCGCTACGCGCAGATGTGGCGCCTGCAGCAGGCAGGTGGCCATGAGGCGCAGGTGGCCAACGCCGACGCCGACATGGCCTGACCCGTCAACCCTGCGCGCCTACCCCTGCACGAAGGCCACCTGGCGGGAACTGTCAACCATGACAGTTGCCCGCGCGCAAGGGTGTCAACACACTCCCGGGCAATATACAAAATCCAGGGAGCCTTCTTCCATGTCCAACGAGCGCGCAGACGTTCAATGAAGGCACAGATCCGCTGAGGCAAGCCGAGGAGATCAGCCCAGCAGCCCCGACATCGCCGCCTTGACCGCCGCGTGCAGCTTGTTGGAGGCATCCAGCTTCACGATGCAGTTGCTGATGTGGAAGTTCACCGTGCGTTCGGTGATGTTCATGATCATGGCCACCTCGCCGGAGGTCTTGCCTTCGGCCGTCCACTTGAGCACTTCCAACTCCCGCTCGCTGAGTGCGGGCGCGGGCGCCGGCTGGCTGCTGCGCTGAACGAGCTTTTCAACCAGGGCGGCGTGTGTGAGTTGCCCCAGCAGCGTCAGGCTGCCTTCGATGTGGGCGAACTCATCGGGTGTGCAGAGGGTCTGGTCTCGGGCCAGGGTCACCATGCCGAGGCGGCCCTGGGCGTCCCGCACGCTGATCGAGACCCCGGTTCGGATGCCGTGGGACATGGCCTGCTCGGCGAAGTGGCGCTCGTCAAAGGCGGATGCGTCCCACAGCACGGGCGTGGTGACGCGGGTGCAGTGCCGAACCGTGGGGTCGATCTGGGCGTAATGACGGGCCTGGTACTGCTGTTGCCAGGCATCGGGGTAGTTGCTGGCCATCTCGATTCGCGGTTGCGAGATCGGAAGGGGACATCGCACGCCATAGGCAAAGAAGGGGAAGCCCAGATTCTGGGAGACTTGGGTCAGGTGTCCGATGGCCGCGGTCAGGCCGCCACTGCCGATGGCTTCTTGAAGAATCGTCTGGCTGGACAGGATCAAGCGCAACCTCTTCGACCTGATATTTCTGACATCCCGCGATGCGATCGAATCACCTACCATCATTTGATGATGAAACGATTACCGCAAACCCGGCACCACCCCGACGGCTACCTGCGCCTCACGCTGGCGGAATTGAAAGCCATGCACCTCGTGCATTTGTGCAGTGCGCAAGACCCTAGTGTAAAAGGCATGCTTGACAGCCTTTGTATTCCCTGTCGTCAGGCGGGCTATACGGAATGGTGGGTGCCGGCGATCCATCTGTCAATCGGGTGGGATTGGTATGTCGATGCCCCGACCATGCAGGTGCGCATGGCGCCCTGGGACGTGCGCAGCAATGTGATGCTGGTGACGGTGGAGGCCATGGCCGACCTGGGGGCGAAAGCGTCCGAGTACCTGTTGCGTCAATACCTGGCCAGTTTGTCCTGGCCGCAACAGCTGACCGTGGAGCTGGCGCATGTCGCCACGCCCTTGACCCCGGTTGCTTCTGCAGGCTTTCCGCCCGTTCTGCATTAAGGGGGCGGCCCCGGCATGCACAAGCGCACACGCGCGGCAACTGTCATTGGTTTCAGTTGAGCGCGCCGAACGCGTGCACTTGAATATCCCCATTTGGGGAGTATTCATGAAGACGATCTTCGGTAGAAAAGCGGATATGTCAGATATCGCGTACAGGGATTTGTCTGCATACCGGTATGAGGTATTCGTCAACCGATTGGGGTGGCCCCTGGATTGCCCTGTGGGGCAGGAGCTGGACCAGTTCGATCGAGCGGACACCGAGTACGTCCTGGCCCGGCAGGACGATGGCGCCATCTGCGGCTGTGCCCGCCTGCTGCCGACCGACCACCCCTATCTGCTGGGCGAGGTGTTCCCCGTCCTGATGCATGGGCAGCCGCTGCCCTCGGACGCCTCGGTCTGGGAGGTGTCTCGCTTTGCCACCTGGGCCAGCTCGGCCAGCGGCCCGGATGGGGCCGATACCGATGGTGACCTGATGCGCACGCGCCTGCTGGCCAGGGCCGTGCTGGACAGGGCGGCCGACCTGGGCGCCAAGCGTCTGATCACCGTCTCCCCTTATGGCATGGAGCGCCTGCTGCGCCGTGTGGGCGTGGAGGCCCGACGCAGCGGCCCGCCCGTGCTCTGGGGTGGGCAACTGCTGATCGCCTGCTGGATCGACGTGCAGGCCTGACTGAGGCCTCGGCGCTTCAGCCCCCGGCGGCCAGCGCATGCATGCAGGCCTCCAGGGCCTGCGCAGCACCGGCGCTTGCCTCCAGCAAGGGGGGCCTCAGATGCGGCAGCACAAGGCCTTGTCGGGCCAGTTCTGCCTTGACGAGCGCCGGGTTGGGCTCGCTGAACAGGCTGCGGATCAGCGGCGCCAGTTGGTGCTGCAACGCGCGCGCCGGCGCCAGTTGCCCTTCGCGCAGCGCCTGGTACATGGCCATGAAGGCTTGTGGTGCCACCTGCGCGGCCGCCGTGATGGCACCCGCACCACCCAGGCACAGGTTGTGGAAGATCAGCGCGTCTTCACCACTGAGCACCTGTAGCCGGCCATCGGCGATCAGCTGCTGGGTCTTGTCCAGCGAACCGCCGCAGTCCTTGAGGCCGATGATGTGTTCGTGTGCGGCCAGCGTGAGCAGGGTGTCCAGGTCCATCTGCACGCCGGTCCGGTAGGGGATGTCATACAGCATGAGGGGCGCGCGCGAGGCGTCGGCCAGCGCCTTGAAATGCGCGACCAGCCCCGCTTGGGAGGGGCGCACGTAATAGGGCGCGGGGCTCAGCACGGCATGCAGGGGCAAGGTGTTGAGGTGGGCCAGTCTGGCATGCAGGTGGCCCACATGGTTGCCCGCCAGCCCGGCGATCACCGGCAAGCCTTGCGCCGCGTCCAGCACCGTGTCGAGCACGGCATTTTGCTCGTCATCGTCCAGCGCAGCGGGCTCGCCCGTGCTGCCCAGGGCCACCAGGCCGGTGACTTCCGCCTGCTTGAGGTGCTGGACCAACTGCCGCAAGGCCGCATGGTCCACACCCAGGCCTTGGGCCGGGCTGAAGGTGGGGCCGAGAAAGGGGGTGACGATGGCCACCCAGATCCCTGAGAGATCAGTCATGTAACGCTCCAATGCAAACACCAACAGACCGGTATCAAGAACCGTCCGGATGGGCTTGGGCGTTGTCTGGGCTGGGGTGGGGCTGCAAGGCCCTGACCGTTGGCAGGCTGTTACCGTCGCTCATCTGACGGCAGCAGCAGCCCCGGTCAGACGAGCAGCTGTTTTTTGGCTTTGGACACGACGACCGCAGCTTCGCGGGTGCGAAGGCTGATGAAGGTGGTCGGGCGGGTGTCCATGCTGGGCATTCTAGTGGGGCGCGTCAGTGCTTGCCATCCACCTGAATGAAGGGCACGGTGCCACCGGTCACATTGGGCAGCTTGCCGTCCCATTTGCGGATGGCCTCGCGCTCGTTCTCGATGCGGCGCAGGGCCAGCAGGTCGGCCGTGATCTGCTGGCGTTGCAGGGCCAGGGCATCGGCTTCGGCCTTGGCGCTGGCCACCTTCTGCTTGGCCTCCACCTCGATGCGTTGCAGGTCGCGCTCGGCCTTGAGCTTTTCCTGCTCGGCCTTGACCTTGGCTTCGATGGCCTCCGAGAACGAGCGCGAGAAGGCGAAGTTCACGATGGCGAACTCATCGAGCATCAGGCCGTGGCGCTGCATCTTCTCGCGCAGCAAAGCCCCGATGGCATCACGCACCTCGGTGCGGCGCGACACCAGCTCTTCTGCGGTGAAGCGTGCCGTCACGGCCTTCACGGCTTCCTGTGCAGCGGGGATGATGATGCGATCGGCCGCGATGTCGGCACTGGGCCCGATGTTGCGAAAGACGTTGACGACGTCCTTGGGGTCCAGGTGGTAGTTGATGGCGATGCGCGTGTGGACGGACTGCAGGTCCTTCGATGCCGCGTCACCTTCGCCTTCGCCTTTTTGCAGGCGCACGTCCATCATGTGCATGGACTGGGCCAGGGGGATGCGGAAGTGGATGCCGGGCTGGTAGACCTGGTCATCGGCGCGGCCGAAGGTGGTCATCACGCCCCGGTCGCCTGCCGTGATCACGACCACGGGGCTGAGCAGGTACAGCCCGAACAGTACGAAGCCCGTGGCGGCCACCTTGCGCACGAGGCTTTGATTGCGATTGGGGAAGTTGTCGATCACGGGCATGCCATCCTCCTTGTGTCATGGGCTGTTGGGTGATTCTGTCATGCGCATGCCATGGGTGAGCCGTGGGTGAGATTACCGATGTGCGTGCCATGCGATCCGATTGACAATGGGGCTGCCCGGCACCTTTGTGTTTCTGCGCTTGCCCATGCCCGCCACCCGATCGAACCCTGCTCTCGCACCCCGCACGCTCAACGTGACCTTTGCGCGCACGCTGGTCAGCCAGTTGCAGCAAAGCCGGCCTGACCTGATGCCGCGGCTCGATCCCGCCTACCTGCGCCATCTGGAGGAGCGTGACCCCTTGGCACGTTGCACGCTCACCGAGTGGCATGCCTTGATGGACACGGTGGAAGCCTTGCTGGGCTCACCGGACCTGGTGCCGCAACTGGCCGAGCAGTTCAAGCCTTGGCATGCCGGGCTGCTGGGCTTCACCTTGATGACCAGTGGCACCGTGGTAGAGCTGGCCAAGCTGCTGCGGCGCTTTCATCACCTGCTCAATGACGTCTTCGAGGTGCAGCGTGGCCTGGATGGGCCGCGCTTCCTGTTGCGCCTGGTGCCGGCTTCGGCCGAGACCTCTCACAGGCTGGCACGCCTGTCGCTGACGGTGTGGGCGCAACGCCTGCGTTGGCTCACCGGTTGCCCCGATCTGAAGCTGGATGCCTCCTTCGAGGGTCCTGCCCCGCTGGATGTGGCGCCCTATCGGCGGATCTTTGGCGGCACGGTGCGTTTCGATCAGGACACGAACACCATGTGGGGTGACGCTTCTTTTGTGGACCTGCCCATCGTCTCGCGTGACACGGCCAGCCACAGCCTGCTGCAGGGCCAGGCGCTCAAGCAACTGGAGCAGCTATCGCGCGGTGAAGACGGCATCGTGGACCGCGTGCGTGGCCTGATCCGCCGCCGGCTGGACAGTGGCGCGTTGAGCCTGGAGGACGTCGCCACCGAACTCAAGCTGCCCGCACGGACCATGCAGCGGCGCCTGGACGAGGCCGGCGCCAACTTCAGGCTGATGGTGGACGAGGTGCGCAAGGCGCAGGCCCAGCGCTACCTGCGTGACACCGCCATGCCTTTGTCGGAGCTGGCCGTGGCGCTGGGCTTTGCCGACCACGCCAGCTTCAACCGCGCCTTCAAGCGCTGGATGGGTTGCTCACCGGGGGCGTTTCGCCGCGAGCAGGCCGGGCAGGCGGGCGGGGGCGGGCTCAACTGACGCTTGTTGGCGCCGGGCGGCTTCAGGGCTGGGCGGGGGGCTGGCGCTTCTTCCATTCCGCTTGCGCCTGCTCGGCCTTGTCCTCCAGCGACAGCTTGGGGTCAGCCTGCTTGCGCATCAGCTCCAGCAACTCCTGCGAGGTTTTTTCTTCTTCGCCGAACAAGGTCTCGGCGCCCTCGGCCCCGAAGTACTGTTGACGCAGCTCATGCAGGCCCTTGAGCTGTTGCGTGGCTTCTTCCAGCGTGCCGTTGCTCAGGCCCGGCGGGAAGGTTTGGGCCACAGCCTGGGCGTACTGGCTGTACTGCTGATATAGCGCCTTGAGGTCGCGCTGCGCCTGGCTGGGCAGGCCGACGGACTGGCTGTCGAGCTTGGCCAGGGCTTCGTCCCGCGGGAAGAGCGCGTGGATGCGTTCGACATCCAGGCGCGTTTGCTGATCCATGACCAGCGTGCCTTTGTCGGTGGCGCGGAAGGTGGGCAGGATCATGGTGTCCAGCGGCGAGGCAGGTTTGACGGGGCTCGGTGTGGATGCGCCATATGCTGCCGATGCCACGTTGCCTGATGCTCGGCTGTCATGGCTGAACCACGAGGCCACCCCATCGCGATGCGGCCCTGCGCCGGTCGAGCTCACTTGCGGGCTCAGCGCCCACATGCCCAGGCCCACCAGGGCCACGGTTGCGCTCGATATCACCAACCACTTCTTCAGCGTCACTTTGTTTGAATCTCCAGGTGTTCATGAAAAAGAGACCGGGCAGCGATGCGCCGGTCTCTTTGGGTGCTTGCGAGCCGTGCCTGAATGATCAACAGGGCACGGCCATCACCGCCATCAGAACGGGCCGTTGGACGAGAAGCTCGCCAGGGCCGCGTCGTTGCCATTGAGGAAGGTGCTGTAGCGTGTGTCGCCATCTGCAAAGCGCTTCATCCACGAGATGTTGGTGTAGCTGGTGGGCTCGCTGGCCTTGGTGGGGAAGAAGTGGTCGGCGCCTTCGATCACGGCCAGCAGCTTGGGCGTGGTGGCGGGGATGGCGTCATAGAACTTCTGCGAGTGGCTGGCCACCGGGGCGATGGTGTCAGACGTGCCACCGATGATGGCGGCGGGCACCTTGTTGACCTTCATCTTGGTGGTGGACGTATCCCAGGGGGCAAAGGCCACGGCAGCGACCAGGCCCGGCGTAGAACCAGCCGCTTCCAGCGTGCCGCCACCACCCATGGACCAGCCGGACACGGCCTGGCGGGTGGTGTCGATCTTGCCGGCCACGGCGCCGGTGTTCAGCGCGCTCACGGTCTTGAGCGCGGCCAGCAGCTGCGTGGCGCGGCTGGAGGGGAAGTCAAACAGCGTGTTGGTGGAGATGGCCACCACCACGAAACCATGCGTGGCCAGGCGCTTGGCCAGGCCGGCCATGGTGCTCTGTGCGGACACGAAGCCCGGGCAGATGGCGACCAGGGCGTACTTGCCTGCGGCCGTGGGCGTGTAGATGGTGCCGGCACCAAAGCCGTTGCCGGCCACGGCTTGCGAGGTGATGGCGTAGGGGCCGTCGGCCTTGATGGCGTCCAGGGTGGGGGCGGGGCCGTTCTGCACGGCGTGGGTCGCGGTGGAGGCCAGGGCCAGGAGGCTCAGACTCAATGCGCCGAGTGTGTGTTTGATCTTGAACATGCTGTCGTCCTTTCAGTGTGCTTATGAGAGGGGTTCATCGCCGCCCTTTGAATCAGAGGTGCGACGAGTTGACGCATTGTTCTGGCACGTCACGAATCATTCTTTACTTTGGACGCGGGGCACTTGGCCTGCGGTGCCAAACACGGGTATCTCCTGCTGGGAATAGCGATATAGACCGAACGGGTGAGGACGATTGCGCGACGGCTTGATCGGCTCAGTTTTCAGTGGGCATCGTGCATTCCTGATCGGCTGCATTGAGCTTGCAGCGGATGCGCTTGAGCAGCTTGAGCCCTTGCTTGTTGTAGATGCCTTGTTCGGCCAGCTCCACGCGTGTCTGCCGCAGGAACTCGGCGTACTTGGGCGTGTTCTCGGCCGAGAGGTCCATCCAGACGCTGGCGGGCAGCTCCACCTCGGCCTTGTTGATGCGGGCCAGCACCTCGTCGAAGTGGGTGAACCAGTAGCGGCGCGAGGTGTCGGCGAAGGCGGGCGCAAAGCGCGTGCGGTCGATGATGAGCTGGTAGCTCATGATCAGGTAAGGGAAGCGGCAGACCGCGCCTTGTGGGCCCATGCCCTTGAGCAGCTCCAGCGGCTTGAAGGCGATCGCCGGTGCGGCGGCCATGTCGGCCATGCCGTTGTTGAACTTGTTGGCGAAGTTGGTGACGTCGGCCGTGACGGGCTGCGCACCTGCCTTGAGGATGAGGTGGGCCTGGGCCTTGTCGTGATCGAAGGCCAGGATCTTCTTGCCGGCCATGGCCTCGGGGGTGTTCATGCGCTTGTCGCGCACCACGGCGTACACCGCGCCCACGTCGATCAGCCCCGCCATCTCGTACTTGCCTTGCACCACATAGCTGGATGCCGACGGCGCGTTGAAGATCTGGCTGGCCATGCGGATGACCTCGTGGCCAGCGGCATGGTCCACCTTGCCCTGGCGCAGGATCAAGGCCGCACCGAAGGAGTCGGTGGCCGCGGTGACAGGGTTGAAGGCGCGTGTGCGAAAGGCCGTGGCCAGCACCGCATCACATTGGCCGGTGCGAAAGTCATCCACGGCCACGCGCTCGTCCACATAGGACTTGAGCGTGAGGCTGAAGCCGGCACCCTGCATGGCCAGGGCATAGTCCTTGGCCGCGTTGAACATCTCGCCGCTGGCGCCTTGCAGGTCGAACACGCACAACCTGGGGTCGGCGGCGTGCGCGGCGGCGGGCAGGAGCAGGGGCAGTGCGGCGAGCAGGGTGGTGAAAGGGCGCGAGATCAGCGGCATGGCGGGCAGAGGCTTGGCAGGCACACAAGTGGTCTGGGACCCGAACCCTAAGCGATGTACCGTGCGGCGTCGATGCCCATGCGACAAAAAAGGGCCCTCGCGTCGCGAAGGCCCTTCAATCTGGTGCCAGTGGTCGCCCTGGCAGGCCAGATGCCGCTGTGATCAGGTCCTTCTGCGCGAGCTCACCAGGCCCATGCAGGCCACGCCCGCGAGCAGCAAGGCCAGGCTGGAGGGCTCGGGCACGGCCGCCACGTTCACGCTGCCGTTGACATAGGTGACGGCCACCGGGTTGCCGAACTCGTTACCGAATGGGAAGGCGCCCGACTCGCTCAGGCTGATGGCCGAGGTGCCGCTGCCCACCGCCGTGAACTTCAGCGTGGCGGTCAGGAAGTCGCCCTTGATCGGGGCCACAAAGGTGTTGAAGAACACGTCGCTGACCGTGCCGGCTACCGGGTCCAGCAGGCCGGTGGAGGTGGCGAACTCCCACGACGCGGGGATGGTGACGGCATCAAGTTGCAATATGGCCGGATCAAAGGCGAGGTTGTAGCCGCCACCAAAGATCTTGTCGGGGAAGCCCGTGGCGGCCACGTCCACCGAGAAGGTGTCGCCCAGGTTCACATTGCTCAATGAGGGGGTGATGGACACGGTCTG
The DNA here is from genome assembly GCF_016195855.1 of Aquabacterium sp. Classification (GTDB taxonomy): domain Bacteria; phylum Pseudomonadota; class Gammaproteobacteria; order Burkholderiales; family Burkholderiaceae_C; genus Aquabacterium. The sequence goes on along the minus strand of NZ_JACPYU010000012.1, from coordinate 73,841 downwards.
GGCTTGCGCAGCCAGGCAGGCCAGCAGGGTGGCCGAGGCCAGCAGGGTTTGATGCAGTTTCATGGTGATCTCCGTTGAAGGGTTGCGGTTGATGAAAGGTGTTGGACAGGGGTTCACTTGCGGGTGATGGTGTCGAGGTGGAAGGCCGAGGGGCCGGGGGCCTTGCCGAACAGCTTGGCGAACAGGCTGATGTCCAGCGAGTTCACGATGCCGTCGCCGTTGAGGTCGCCGGGCACGCGGCGCTTGGCGAACTGGTTGCGCATGGCGGCCAGGTCCAGCGAGTTGACGAAGCCATCGTTGTTCAGGTCGGCATCGCAGGCGTTGCCATAACCATCACCGTCGGTGTCGAGCTGGTCCTTGTTGGGCACGAGGATGCAGTTGTCGCGGCTGTCGGGCACGCCGTCGCCATCGGTGTCGGTCTCGGTGGAGGCCGCCTGGGTGGTGGCACCATCAGGCGAGCCCACGCGCACCCACACGTTGTTGCCCTTGAAGTCGCCCAGGTCGATCGAGCCGTTGCCGTTGTCATCGATCAGGCCTCGGCCCACGGTGCCACCGGTGAGCGGGTCGATGGCGATGGCAGTGATCCACTCAGGCTTGGCCAGATTGGGCGGGCAGGTCAGGCAACCAGGCTGGAAGGGCACCTTGATCTTCGCGATGTTCGATTCCAGCGTGATGATGGGGATGCTGAACTTCCAGGGTGGGGCCACGCGCAGCTTGACGGTCGGGTCGCCCAGCAGGTTGTAGATGTTGAGCTCCTGCTGCAGGTTGACGATGCCGGGGCGGCTTTGTGTGCTGTCCAGCGGGTGCTGGTTGCTTTGCGAGCCGTTGGCCACATCGCTCACATAAGCCTTGGCGTAGTTGAGCAGGTCACCCAGGCGTTGCACCGGACTGCTGGTGCCGTAGGTGGTGATCAAACCAGGGAAGACGCCATCGAACAGGCCCAGCGTGAGCTGGTTGTTGTCGGTGGTGCTGCTCTGACGGCTGTCGCCGATCACGGCCAGGGCGCCGTCGGCCTTGCGCAGGAAGGCTTCGGCCCAGTAGGTCGTGCTGGTGGACATGCCGTAGCCCGAGCCCCAGATGTTGCCGGGCAGGTCCACGGTTTCGTTGTCAAACACACCGCTGGCGCAGTTGATGCTGAAGACGACCGGGTACTGGTTGTTGGTCACCGACACAAGCGACAGGTCGCTGGTGCTGAACGAAGGGTCCCCCCAGCCGTCCCACCAGCCGTGGTCGCGGTGGTAGACCAGCGCCGAGCCCTGGTTGATGGCGTTGGCGATGTCCGTGCGGGTGGCGTTCCAGGCAAAGCCAGGCTTGTTCAGCGCCGAGGGCATGGCCGCGCCGCTGTTGTAGAACAAGGGGTTGGACGAGGCCGAGGCCGTGTACAGGCGCGGCACGCTGTAGCCCTTGCCAACGGCGTGGTCACGCACGCGCTCGGTGGTTTCGACGAACCAGCGCTGGTCGGTGCTGCCGCCGCCCTGGAAGTAGGAGGCAAAGGTCAGGCGGCTGTAGAAGTCCTGCCCGAAGATGGGATTGGGCGGCGGCGCGTTCTCGAACGCGATCACCTTGGAGACCACGGTGTTGGCCTGGGCCAGCGTGTCCACCGGGAAGCGACCGATGCCGAAAGGCGGGATGGTGGTGGCGGTGGCACCAGGCAGGAACTGGCCGAACCAGATGTCGCCGGCATTCTTCGCGCTGTCCCAGATGTTCTTGGCATCGTAGTGGGTGGGCACGTACTCGGCGTCACCCATGAACAGCACCCACTTGGGCCGCACAAGGTGGCTGTTGTAGTAGCTGCTGATCCAGTTGCGGATCTGGGTGTTGGTGGCGCTGGCGCCCGCACCGGTGATCTCGCTGGTGGTGACCACGCGGGTGGAGATGCCCAAAGCCTCTTTGTGGGCTTTGAGCGCATCGGCGGCGGCCTTGAAGTTGGGGTGCGTGATGATCAGGTAGCGGGCCCCCAGGAAGGCCGGGTCCAGCGTGATGGGCGGGGCACAGGTCAGCTCGGCCACCAGGGACTTGTTGAGCGTGAACTGCACGGCGGGCAGCAGCAGCTTTTCGATGCGCTGGTCGATGCCGTCAAAGCCGGCCTTCTGCGTGGTGCCCAGCACGCCCTTGAGTTGCAGGCGGTCGTACTGGAAGCAGTTGCCGGGGTGCTTGATGGTCACCAGGTAGCTGGGGTAGTAGGTGATCAGCTGCTGGCTGGGGTCGTAGCCATAGGGGCTGAGCTGGTAGCCCTGCACATTGGCATCACCCTTGAAGATGGTGCGCTCACCTTGCTTCTGGCCCGGGGTCTTCACGCCCTTGGCCCAGATGTCGGCGTTGAACGCAAACTTGGGCAGTTCATGGTCACCCAGCCTGGCGGAGATGGGCGGCTGGATGGGGTACAGGCGCGCGGGCAGGCGCTGGATGCCGCCTTCGGGTGTGATGTCCACCACGCCGCCCTTGCCGTCCACGGGCAGGGCCAGCGAGAAGCCGGCCACCGGCACTTCGGGCAGGCCGACTTCGTCGCTGTCATTGCTGACGGCGCCGGTGCCACCGCCCTGCGCAAAGCGCTGGAACAGGCCGCTGGTGGTTTCCACATTGGCCAGCATGGGCTTGGGCACGGTCACGCGCAGCACGGTGGCATCCGGGCTGATCGACACAGTGTCGATGCGCACGCCGGGTGCGGTCTGGGCCATCGAGGTCTGGCTCAGGGCCAGTTGCGCCAGCAGCGCAAGGCTGCCTTGTGCGCAGGCCCGCAGCGGCTGCCGAAGCAGACGGGGGGCATGGGGGTTCAACAACAGGTTCATGGTTGCCTCCAAAAGCGGTCTCACAACAACACCGAGCCGGACTTGGATCGGTATGGAAGCGAAGGCTAGGGAGCGGTGTGCCGCGCCACAAGGCTGCTTTGCGGGCTTGCCCCTAAGGGTGGGGGCGGCGGGCGGCACGGGAGCCTAGAACAGGGGCCCTAATTCACGAAGTGGCGCCCCCACACTTAGGGAGCTGGACGAAGGTCATGTCGGAAATGAGAAAATCCTTGTTTTCGCCCCTTTTGCTGCCCGCCTGCCTGCCATGACCACCTCTGCGCCTTCCTCACTGGTTCTGACCCGCCCCGATGACTGGCACCTGCACGTGCGTGATGGCGCGGCCATGGCGGCGGTGGTGCCGGCCACGGCGCGGCAATTTGCCCGCGCCATCGTCATGCCCAATCTGCGCCCGCCCGTGATCACGGCCGAACAGGCGCAGGGCTACCGCGAGCGCATCCTGGCGGCCGTGCCAGCCGGCATGAGCTTCGAGCCCTTGATGGTGCTCTACCTGACGGACAACACACCGGCTGAAGAAGCGGCCAAGGCCAAGGCCATGGGCGCCGTGGCCTTCAAGCTCTACCCCGCCGGGGCCACCACCAACAGCGATGCGGGCGTGACCGACCTGCGTAAGACCTACAAGGTGCTGGAGGCCATGCAGCGCGAGGGCCTGGTGCTGTGCGTGCACGGTGAAGTGACCGACGGCGATGTGGACGTGTTCGACCGCGAGAAGGCCTTCATCGACGACAAGCTGATCCCGCTGCGCCGTGACTTCCCCGAGCTGAAGGTGGTTTTCGAGCACATCACCACCAAGGAGGCCGCGCAGTATGTGAACGAGGCCGACCGCTTCGTGGGCGCCACCATCACGCCCCAGCACTTGCTGTACAACCGCAATGCCATCTTCATGGGGGGCGTGCGCCCGCACTACTACTGCCTGCCCATCCTCAAGCGCGAAGAGCACCGTGTGGCCCTGGTCCAGGCCGCCACCAGTGGCAGCCCGAAGTTCTTCCTGGGCACCGACAGCGCGCCGCATGCATCGCACCTGAAGGAGCATGCATCGGGTTGCGCCGGTTGCTACACCGCGCCCTGCGCCATCGAGCTGTACGCCGAAGCCTTCGAGGCCGCCGGTGCGCTTGACAAGCTCGAAGCCTTTGCCAGCTTCTATGGCGCCGATTACTACGGCCTGCCGCGCAACGCCGACAAGATCACGCTGGTGCGTGAGGACTGGGTCGTGCCCGAGGCCCTGCCATTTGGCGAGGCTCAGATCAAGCCGCTGCGTGGTGGCGAAACCCTGCACTGGCGCATGGTCTGACGTCTGTGAAGATCGACCCGCGCCTCCACGTTCTGCTCGACGAGTTGCCCGCCCTGGTGGGCTACTGGGACAGGGACGCGCGCAACCGCTATGGCAACCGCGCCTACCTGGAATGGTTCGGCATGAGCCCGGCGCAGATGCATGGGCGGCACCTCTCCGAGGTGATCGGCCCGCAGCTGTATGCCTTGAACAAGCCCTATGTGGATGCCGCCCTGGCCGGGCAGGCGCAGACATTTGACCGCACGATCGTGGACCCGCGCGGCGACCGGCACCACACGCAGGCCCACTACATCCCCGATTGCGTGGACGGGGTCGTGGAGGGTTTCTTCGCGCTGGTGTCCGACATCACGGACATCAGGCAGACCAGCGAGGAGCTCAAGGAGGCGCAACGCATCGGGCGCCTGGGCAGCTGGTGCTGGGACATCCAGGCCGATGCCGTGGACTGGTCGCCCGAGTTGTACAGCCTCTTTGGGCGCGATCCAGCCTTGCCGCCCCCGCGTTTCAACGAGCTGGCGCACCACCATCCCCCCGAGCACTGGCAGAGGCTGCACGCCTGCGTGACGCGCGCCATTGAAGCGGGCGAGCCCTATGCGCTGGAGCTGCCGTTTGTGCGCGACGACGGGACCGATGGGTGGCTTTTGGCGCACGGGCACCCGGTACGTGATGCAGGTGGCGCCGTTTTCAAGCTGCGTGGTACCGCACAGGATGTGAGCGAGCGCAAGGCCATGGAGCTGGCCCTGCTGGCCTCGCGCAACGAGTTGCGGGACATGGTGGCCCACCATGAAGTGACCTGTGAAGAAGACCGCAAGCACATCTCGCGTGAACTGCACGACGAGCTGGGCCAGTTGCTGTCGGCCATGCGCATGGACATTGCCCAGGTGCGCCGCGAGATCGCCAGCGGCGGTGACAAGGTGAGCGCCACCCTCGATGACATGCAAAGCCTGGTCGACAAGATGTTCATGGTGGCGCGCAGCGTCAGCACCAGCTTGCGGCCGGCGGCGCTGGACTTCGGGCTCTTGCCGGCCCTGGAGTGGCTGGCGCAGGACGTGGCCCAACGCAGCCGCATCGTCTGCGACGTGGACTTCGATACCTCGGACCTGTCTTTGCCAGACGCGCAGGCCGCCACCATCTTCCGCGTGGTGCAGGAGTCCCTGACCAATGTGGTTCGGCATGCGCAGGCCAGTCGGGTCGACATCACCTTGCGCCACACCGCGCATGAACTGGCCTTGTGCATCCGCGACAACGGCCGCGGGTTCGATGCCTCGGCGGTTCGCCAGCAAGCAGGTTTTGGCCTGCTGAGCATGCGCGAACGTGTCTTGTCCCTGGGGGGGCAGGTGCACATCGACACCGCGCCTGGCAGGGGCACCACCATCCGGATCGACATCCCCGTGTGAGCGCTGGCGCGCCGTGGGCGCCGCGCCCGGTGTTGCCTCAGCTCAGGCCGTGCTTGAGCGCGTACTTCACCAGATCGGCGTTGTTGCCGATGTCCAGCTTCTGCATGATGCGCGTCTTGTGCGTGCTGATGGTCTTGGGGCTGAGGTTCAGGCGCTCGGCGATGTGGCCGATGGGCTCGCCCGACACGATCAACCGCAGGACCTGCTCCTCCCGTGCGGACAGGAACTCGTGGCGCTCTTGCGCGAAGGACGATGCCACGGACTCCATCAAGGCCGGGTCGATGTACTTGCCGCCTCTGGCCACCCTGCGGATGGCCGTGAGCACGAACATCGGGTCGCTGCCCTTTGTGACGTAGGCCGATGCGCCCAGCTTCATGGCGCGCTTGATGATCTGGCCTTCGTTGTGCATGGACAGGATCACGACCGGCGGCGCTTCCTCCTGCTCCATGAGCTCCTGCAACAGCGACAGGCCTTGTGCACCCGGAATCGAGAGATCGAGCACCAGGACATCCAAAGGCGTGTCGCTCAGCAGGCGCAGCACCTCCAGGCGGGTGGCTGCACGCCCCACCACTTGCATGTCGGTGGTGGTGGCGATCAATTGCTGGAGCCCTCCGAACACAATCGGATGATCATCGGCGATGGCGATACGAATCGTCACGGTACTGCTGACTGCTTGAATGCGACTGAGATGCAATGAGAGAAGGGCCCGGCCTATGCTCATGCAGGGGACAGGGACTATATGGTTGCGGCCGACTGGAAGGCAATGCGGGCGCCGTTGACCTGGGTCAAGCTTTCATGAAGCCCGCGCGCTTGTGGGGGTGGCGGTTTCACATGGCGAGGCGGCGGGCAGGTCGATCCAGAAGGTGCTGCCCTGGTGTTCCACACTGTGCACGCCGATGTGGCCGTCCATGTTGTCCAGCAGCTTCTTGCAGATGGCCAGGCCGATGCCCGTGCCTTCGATGCCACGTGCACGGGCACCCAGGCGGTTGAAGGGCTTGAACAACTCACCCATCTGATCGGGGCGGATGCCGTAGCCGCGGTCGGTGATGGCCAGGCGGATGCGCCCCTCGGGCGCGGCCACCCGCTCCAGCTTGACGTAGCCACTGGTGTGGCTGTACTTGATCGCGTTGGACAGCAGGTTGAGCAGCACCTGCCGGACACGCAGGCGATCGGCCCTGACCCAGGTGGGCTCCAGCAGGGTGTTGATGACGCTGATCTGTTTGTCGCAGGCCATGGGGTGGAGCAAGGACAGACAGGCCTGCAGCTGTTCGACCAGGTCCACCGCTTCCAGCGTCATCACATCGTGGCCACTTTCGATCTGGGCCAGATCCAGGATGCCGTTGATCAAGCCCATCAGGTGCTGGCCTGCAAACAGGATCTCGCGGGCAAAGCCGGCCTGCCTGGGCTGCGTCAGGTCTTTGCACAGCAACTGGCCAAACCCAAGGATGGCATTGAGCGGCGTCCTCAACTCGTGGCTGATGTTGGAGAGCACCGCCGTCTTGGCCGCGCTGGCCTGCTCGGCACTTTGTTTGGCCGCGCGCAAGGCCGCCTGCCTGGCGATGTCATCGGAGCAGTCCGAGAAGATGTTGAAGAAGAAGGCGGGCATGCCCTCGTGGTTGGCCACGACACCGACGTGGCTGGACGAGGTCATGTGCGAACCATCGGCCCGCAGCAAGGGGACTTTGCCCTGCCAGTGGAAGTCGCACGTCGTGATGCTGTTGAGCCGTTTGAGGTAGCGGACCTTCAGGCGTGCAGGCACAAAATCCAGCACCGAGCGGCCCTGCAGGCCCGACGCGGCATGGCCCAGCAAAGAGGCGGCCGCGTGGTTGGTGTAGATCACCTGCCCGCCGCGATCTGCGATCACCACACCCTGGTCGGTCAAGTCCAGCACCTGTGTGAGCAAGGACGAGTGCGCCTGGGCCAGCAAGCGGTCCGTGATGTCCGTGCGGATGGACACGTACTCCTGCACGGTGCCATGGGCATCACACAAGGGCACGATGGTGGACTTCACCCAGTAGTAGCCGCCGTTCTTGCGGCGGTTGCAGATCACGCCATGCCAGACCTGGCCACTGGCGATGGTGCGCCACAGGTCCTGGTACAAGGCTTCGCCGTGGCGGCCCGACTTGAGGATGCCGTGTGTGCGGCCGATCAGCTCATCGCGGTTGTAGCCACTGATGGCGCAGAAGCGGTCATTGGCCTGGGTGATCACGCCGTGCCGGTCCGTGACGCTCACGATCGCGTGGTGATCAAGCGCGAGCCGCATTTTGGCCAGCGTGCTGTCGGCGGGTTCCATGGCGGGGCTGAAGTTCATGCAGTCGCGTCCATCTCCGTGAGGGGCACTGGCCTTGGGGTTGGTGTGTCTGCCTGGGCGTCTGCCAGGGCTTCGGTTTCTGCTGGCTGAGACAGATGGCAGAGCTGGTAGATCGAGGCCGCTTCGCTCAGGCGCATGGCCTGCTCGTGCAGGGCCATCGTGGCGGCGGCGCCGGTCTCCACCAGATCGCCGTTTTGCTGGGTCAAGGTCTCCAGCTCGGCAATCGCTTCGTTGACGCAGGCCACGCCATCAGCCTGCTGCTCGGCGGCCACGCGGATCTCCTGGGTCAGCTCGTTGAGCGTGCCCACCACACGCTGGATGTTGTCCATGGACGTGCCCGCCTGCTCGACCACATTCAGGCCGGCATCCACCTGGGCCTTGGATGCCTCGATCACGGCCTTGATCTCGTTGGCCGCGTCGGCGCTCTTCTTGGACAAGGCCCGCACCTCGGCCGCCACCACCGCAAAGCCCCGGCCGTGTTCGCCGGCGCGTGCGGCTTCGACCGCCGCGTTCAGTGCCAGGATATTGGTCTGAAACGCGATGGCATCGATCATGGCGGTGATCTCTGACACGCGCTGCCCGGACTGGGCGATGCCGTGCATGGTCTCCAGGGTGCGGGCCATCATGGCCTTGCCATTGCTGGTGGCGCCGTCGGCCTCGCTGGCCAGGCCCGACAGCGATTGCGCGGTGTCCTGGTTGGCCGTGATGGTGGCGGCCAGCTGCTCCATCGCCGAGGCGGTCTCGGCCAGCTTCTCGGTGGCGCGGCCGGTGCGGCCATACAGATCCAGGTTGCCGTCCTGCATCGCCGCCACAGACACCTTGACCTTCTCGACCTGCCCGCGGATGTCGCAGCCCAGGGCCACCAGGTTGAGCCCGGCCTGCTCGATGCCGCGCATCAGGGCGCCGATCTCATCGGCCCGATCGGGAAACAGGGCCTGGGGCTTTTGCCCGCTGGCCACCAGCCGAGCCTGGGCCACCAATTCGGTCAGAGGCCGCAACACCGTGGCGCGCCACCAGGCCAGGACCATGGCGCAGGTGCAGGCCATGATCGCGACGGCGAGGGCGCGTGATTCGGTGCTTTGCGGCAGCAGATCAAGCAAGCTGGTGGCCGCGATGGCCGTGATGCCCAGCGTCAGCCGGTTGCCCACCGACATGTTGCGCACACGATCGAGCCAGACCAGGGCCCCTGATCGCACCAGGCGGCCCTGCCGGAGGCACCAGCCCCGCAGGCGCCCGTCTCGCAGGGCTTCATACAGCGGGGCCATGGCGCGCACCGCATCGGGGTCGGCACGGGTCCGCACGGACATATAGCCCACGACCTCCTTGCCATTGCGGATGGGGGTGACGTTGGCGCGCACCCAATAGTGGTCACCGTCACTGCGGCGGTTCTTGACCAGGGCAGACCAGGTGGCGCCGGCCTTCACCGTCTGCCACAGGTCAGCGAAGGCCTCAGGAGGCATGTCGGGGTGACGCACCAGGTTGTGGGGCTGGCCGTACAACTCGTCCTTGCTGTAGCCCGCTACGCGCAAGAAAGCATCGTTGGCGTAGCGGATGCGACCCTTGGTGTCCGTGGTGGACAGCAGGGTTTCAAATTCGTCGACCGGGTATTCTTTTTGTGTGATCGGCAGGTTTTCACGCATGCACGCTCCGTTATCCCTGTTATTCGCATGGGAAATGATAGGGAGCGGGGTGGGCGCTGTCTGTCAGCGGAACACGTAATCGGATTCAGGAAATCCTGAACGACCATGGTTCAATACGCGGCGACTGAAGTCTGCTCGGCCTGCTGTTTTTTGTACAGCAGATCCAGGCTGCGGTAGATCATCATGTTGTGCATCAGGATCTCATCGAGCGAGGGCTTGAAGCCGGACTGCGTCCAGTTCTTGGCGATGTAGATGGTGGCGCCCACCAGCCCGGAAACGATCACGTCCATGTTGATGCCGTGGCGCTCGACATCGGGGTACATCATGCTGATGAATGCACGCAGCATGCCCTTGAACTCGTTGATGGCCGCTTCTGCACCGCGCATGCCGCTGTCGCTGACGCTCACCGCATCGATCAGCATGACGCGGGCGCGCCGCGGGTCTTCATGCAGGAAGGCATACCAGGCGCGCAACGAGCCTTCGCCCATGGCCATTGGGTCGAGGTGACGTGCACCCTGCACGATGACGGACTGCATCACCCTTTGCTGCAGCTGGCTGCGCAACTCGGCGTAGACGGCATCGAACAGCTCGCCCAGGGCTTTGAAGGACTCGTAGAAATAGCGCTCGGTCAGGCCGGCCTGCGCGCAGATGTCCCGCACGGTGGACAGGTGGTAGCCGCGTGTGCCAAAGACCGCCAGCCCCGCCGCCATGAGCCGACGCTGCCGCTCGCGTCGGCGCTCGGCCGCGTCCACCCCACCGTAGCGACGGGTGACGGTGGCGGCACGTTTTTTCTTGGCGGGCAGGTCGGGCATGGGGCGGCGTCCGGTGCGATCGGTGCAGGTACGCTGCGTGCCGATCTGTGTGCACCGATTCTGCCGGACGACGCATCACACCCCAAGCGTCTGACGGGTCAAACCCCGACGGCGGGCTGACGACAGGGCGCATGCCCCGTCAGGGCTGCTCGGTGTGCGTGGCGCGCTGGGCCTTGGGCGGGGTTTCTTCAGGCGGCATGCCTTGCTGCTCGGCCTTCATGTCTTCCACGGCCTGGCGCAAGGCCACGATCTCCTGGCGCACGGACTGCAGTTGCTGGTGCATGTCGCGCAGGATGTCGTGTTCGACCTTGCGCTCCTGGGTGCCCACGAACATGGCGGCGATGCTGGCCGTGACCAGTGACAGCAGGCCATAACCGAGCAGCACCACGAACACCGAGAAAATGCGCGAGGCTGTGCTGCTGGGCACCACATCGCCATAACCCACCGTGGCCGCGGTCGAGAACGCCAGCCAGAGGCCATCGTGCAGGGAGTTGACCTCAGGGTCCAGCCAGTAAAAGCCGATGCCGCACAAGGCCAGCACGGTGCCGCCCATGGCCAGCAGGCGCGCCAGCCCGGTTTCGGTGAACAAGGGCAGGCTGATCTTGAGCAGGCGGTAGAGCATCAGCACGGCCACGACCAGGCGCCAGATCAGCGCCGGCTCGGACTCGTTGCTCTGCGGCAGCACCGCGTTGAGCAACAGCGCCACCCCCAGAAACCAGTCCAGCTTGATCTCCAGCGGGTGATGCCCCCAGGCCCGGGTCTTGGCGCCATGCTCCGGGCCATGGCGGCTTTGCCCCAGCTTCTGGACGCGCCATGCCGAAACCAGGATCACCACCCCGCTGACCACATACATCCAGGTTGCCCACGTCGCTGGTGTCGGCATCATCGAGTCGTAAAAGGCAGGCACGCTCGCGATCAAGGCGATGAGCATGGGCCAGGGGGATGAAGCGTCGTCGAGAAAGTGGTGGCGTCTGCTTGGCATGGACAGTGTGCGGCGGGGAGGGGGGCTTCAGGGCATCAGGTCGGCAGGAAGCCTTCCACCGACAGGTAGCGCTCGCCTGTGTCATAGCAGAAGCCCAGCACGCGTGCGCCATACGGCAAGTCTGGCAGCTTCTGGGCGATGGCACTGAGCGTGGCACCTGAGGAAATCCCCACCAGCATGCCTTCTTCACGCGCGGCACGGCGGGCGAATTCGCGCGACTCTTCGGCATCGACCTGGATGACGCCGTCCAGCAGGTCGGTGTGCAGGTTGGCGGGGATGAAGCCCGCGCCGATGCCCTGGATGGGGTGGGGCGAGGGCTGGCCCCCGGAGATGACCGGCGAGGCCTTGGGCTCCACGGCATACACCTTCAGCTTGGGCCAGGCGGCCTTGAGCACCTTGGCGCAACCCGTGATGTGGCCACCTGTGCCCACGCCAGTGATCAGTGCGTCCAGGCCTTCTGGGAAATCGGCCAGGATCTCTTGCGCGGTGGTCTGCTCGTGCACGGCGATGTTGGCGGGGTTCTCGAACTGCTGCGGGATCCAGGCCAGCGGGGTTTCGGCGGCCAGCTCCTGGGCACGGGCGATGGCGCCCTTCATGCCCTTTTCGCGCTGGGTCAGGTCGAAGGTGGCGCCGTAGGCCAGCATCAGGCGGCGGCGTTCGATGGACATGCTGTCGGGCATGACCAGGATCAGGCGGTAGCCCTTGACCGCGGCCACCATGGCCAGGCCGATGCCGGTGTTGCCCGAGGTGGGCTCGATGATGGTGCCGCCGGGCTTGAGGGCGCCGCTGCGTTCGGCGTCTTCCACCATGGCCAGCGCGATGCGGTCCTTGATGGAGCCGCCGGGGTTGGCGCGCTCGGCCTTGATCCAGACTTCCGGACCGGTGCCGAACAGGCGGTTCATGCGGATGTGCGGCGTCTTGCCAATGGTGTCGAGGATGTTGAGGGCTTTCATCTTGAACTCCAGGATTTCAGTGCGTTGTGGTGCGCTTGGTTGCGTCAGGGGCGCAAAAGGACGCTGGCCAGACAGGATAAGCCCAGCCCGGGCAGAATGTCGGCCATGAATGACATCAAGTGGATTGTCGCGCCTTGGCGCGTGGTGTGGGTGATCCTGAGCGCGTTCCTGGTGCTCTGCGTGGGTGGGGCTCAGGCTCAAACCTTCTTGCCGCCCGAGAAGGCGTTTCAGGCCAGCGTCAGCCAGGTCGGCCCGCATGCCCTGCAGGTGGACTTCACCCTGGCGCGTGCCGTGTACCTGTACCGCGAACGGCTGGAGGCCCGTGTTGATGCGGGTTCTGGCGCGCCACCTCTTTTGCTGAAGTGGGACCTGCCTCCCGGCCAAGCCAAGCACGACCCCACCTTCGACAAGGTGCTGGAGGTCTACCACGGTGATGTCTCCGGCACGGTCACGGTGCCCGACACCTTGCGTGGCGAGCACGCGCTGACCATCGTCTACCAGGGCTGTGCCGATGCCGGTTTGTGCTACCCGCCGCAGAAAAAGCAGCTGCTGCTCAAGCTCGATGAGCGCGGTCAGATCCTGTCCGTGAACTCGGCTTCTGGTGCCGTGGCAACGGCCTCCGTCAACGCGGCAGACAAGACCCTGCAGGGTGCTGCTGCGGACGGTGGCGCGGATGACGGGGGGATCGGCCGGGCCCTGGCTTCGGGCCAATGGTGGACGGTGGTGCCGGTGTTCCTGCTGGCCGGCATCCTGCTGTCGCTGACGCCCTGCGTGCTGCCCATGGTGCCCATCCTGTCGTCCATCATCGTGGGGCAGAAGGGGCATGTCAGCCGCGGGCGGGGCTTTGCCCTGGCGCTGAGCTACTCGCAGGGCATGGCCCTGGTCTACACGGCGTTGGGTGTGGCCGCCGGTTTGCTCGGGCAAGGCCTGGCTGCCTACCTGCAGCACCCCTGGGTGGTGCTGGTGTTCGCCGCGCTGATGGTGTTGCTGGCCCTGTCCATGTTCGGCTTGTATGAGCTGCAACTGCCGCCCGCCGTGCAAAGCTGGCTGGGTGCCGGCTCCAGCCAGCTGCCCGGTGGCAAGTTCATCAGCGTGTTCGCCATGGGGGTGGTGTCGGCCCTGGTGGTCAGCCCCTGCGTGTCGGCGCCGCTGGCCGGTGCGCTGCTCTACATCAGCCAGACGCACAACGTGGTGCTGGGCGGCACCGCGCTTTACGCCATGGCCTGGGGCATGAGCCTGCCCTTGTTGCTGGTGGGCCTGTCGGCCGGCAGCCTGCTGCCACGCACGGGGCCCTGGATGAAGGCCGTCAAGGCCTTGTTCGGCGTGCTGATGCTGGGCATGGCCGTGTGGGTGGCCCGCCCGGCCTGGCCGTATCTGCAGTCCCTGGTGGGGCAGGCGCCGGCCGTGTCGGCGCACCACAGCGTGCTGCCTTTCGAGCGCGTGCGCAACGTGGCCGAGCTGGATGCCGCACTGGCGCAGGCCAAGGCGCAGGGCAAGCCCGTGATGCTGGACTTCTACGCCGACTGGTGCACCTCCTGCCTGGAGATGGAGCACGCCACCTTCTCTGACCCGCAGGTGCAGGCACGCCTGAAGGGCGCGGTGCTGCTGCAGGCTGACGTCACCGTCAACACGGCCGACGACCGCGCCTTGTTGCAGCGCTTCAAGTTGTTCGGCCCGCCCGGCCTGATCTTCTTTGATGCGCAGGGGCAGGAGCGCACGGCCGCCCAGGTGGTGGGCTTCCAGAAGCCAGAAGACTTTCTGCGCAGCCTCGAAAAAGCTGGGCTTTGACCGCGGGTGGGGCGATAATCGGGCCCGTGAAGTCAGCCAGACCGTCGCTGGTGCAAGGATCGAAAGGTCGCACTGGAGGAAGGTCCGGACTGCACAGGGCAGCGTAGGAGGTAACACCTCTCCACCGCAAGGTGAGGATCAGAGCAACAGAGACGAGCCGGTTAAGTCCGGGTGAAACGGGCAATCTCTACGCGCAGCAACACCAAATAGGCACACACTGAACGGCATGGTCATGCCGTGTCGTTCTACCCCTGGCCCGGGGGCTGTGTGCGGGTAGGTGGCATCGAGCCGTTCTGGTGACAGGCGGCCCAGAGGAATGGCGGTCACAGCTCAGCGTCGCGAGACACGGGGCTGCACAGAATCCGGCCTATCGGCTGACTTCACACTTTTTTCACATTGGTGGCCTGATCCAGGTCACTTATTCGCGCTGACGCATTCAAGTTCTGCGTTTTACTGGCCGAAATCTCCGGCGTATTGCGGAGAGTTTGACCATGAATGTAGCGTTGCGTGAGCGTCTTGCCCCTGTTTTTGCCCTGGCGGCCAGCATGGCCCTGGTGATGGGGGCCTATGCGGCCGAGGCGCACGGCCATGCCGATGAGTCGCTGGACCCCGGCGAGACCAAGGAAACGAGCATCAAACCCTCGCTCAAGCCCAACTTGAAGGCCGAGGCGCAGAACGTCGAGGGTCGTGGCGAGTCGCGTGGCGAAAGCCGCAGCGCCAAGAGCAGCAAGGGTGACAAGCGCGAAGCGACACGTGAGGCCAGCCGCGAGTCCACGGGCAAGGCCGATGCCAAGGCCGAAAGCGCCTCGGACGCCAAATCGAATGTGTCCATGTCCGAGTTGCGTGACCTGATCGACCAGAAGATCGCCGAGGTGCGCACCAAGCGCGAAGCCCCGCCCGTGGTGCAAGTGCGCGCCAAGCCCGCGGCCCGCACGGCCAGGGCTGCCTCGGGGGTGCGTGGCGGCGGCAGAGCGCTGGCCATGAACGACCCGCAAGGCGCGCTCCTGCCTCAGGAACCGCATGAGGCTGCGCTGGCGGGCAGCAAGCCCGGCAAGCCCGCATCCTCGTCCACAACTCGGCTGCTGGATGCCCATGGCCACGATGTGCATTGGGCTTATGCAGGCGACACCGGCCCCGAGAGCTGGGGCCGTCTCAAGCCCGAGTTCCAGCAATGCATGGTGGGCAAGCGCCAGAGCCCCATCGACATCCGCGACGGCATCCCCGTGCAACTGGACCCGATCCAGTTCGACTACCGCCCCTCCAACTTCCGCGTGATCGACAACGGCCACACCGTGCAGGTCAACGTCGAGCCGGGTAATGGCATCACCGTGATGGGCCACCGCTACGAGCTGGTGCAGTTCCACTTCCACCGCCCGAGCGAAGAGCGCATCAATGGCCGCCAGTACGAGATGGTGGCCCACCTGGTTCACAAGGACATCGACGGCAAGCTGGCCGTGGTGGCCGTGCTGATGGACCAGGGCAAGGCCCACCCGCTGGTGCAGCAGGTCTGGAACAACCTGCCGCTGGAAAAGAACATGGAGCAGGGCGCCATGAGCCAGATCGACCTGGGCCAGTTGCTGCCTGAGCAGCGCCAGTACTACACCTACATGGGCTCGCTGACCACGCCGCCGTGTTCGGAAGGCGTCTTGTGGATGGTGATGAAGCAACCGGCCGGCGTCTCGCGTGAGCAGATCGGCGTGTTCGCCAAGCTCTACCCGATGAACGCACGGCCTGTGCAGTCGCAATCCGGCCGGCTGATCAAGGACGGTCAGTAAGCGATCAGTAAACGCGCCCGCCCTTGATCTGGGCGTGCGTACGGCGGGACAGGTCCGTCGCCTTGGCCATCTGCGCCATGGCATGGCCGGCATGCGCATGGCAGATCGCCAGGCCCAAGGCATCGGCTGCATCGTTGTGCGGCTCGCGGGGCAGGCTCAGCAGGCGCATCACCATGTGGCGGATCTGGGCCTTGGCTGCGTGACCATGCCCCACCACCGCCTTCTTCATCTGCAAGGCCGTGTACTCCGACACCAAGGGTGACACCGGCGTGCTCAACAGCCCGGCAATGGCCGCGCCGCGCGCCTGGCCCAGCAGCAGCGTGGACTGCGGGTTCACGTTGACGAACACGATTTCGACCGAGGCCTGCTGCGGTTCGTAACGCCCCACCACCTCGCGCACGCCTTCGAAGATCAGCTTCAGGCGCGTGGGCAGGTCGCCCTGCGCGGCTTCTTTGGTCTTGATGGTGCCGCTGGCCACATAGTGCAGACGTGGGCCATCGGCTTCGATGACGCCAAAGCCGGTGGTCTGCAGACCGGGGTCGATGCCGAGAATGATCATGAGGCCGACAGGATAAGCCCTGTCAGCCCTGCCCACGCAGCGACGAAGCAATCATGGGCCACAGCGCCTGGTGTGAGGCACGAAACCAGTCGATGTGGCCGATGGCCTTGAGCCCGTGGCTGGCGGGCTTGATGCGCATGGCTTGCTTTTGCGTCGAGGGGAAGGTGCGCAGCAAGTCGGCCACGGTGGTGGGGGTGGCGATGTCGTCATCCTCCGCATAGAGCACCGTGATGGGCGTGCGCACCTCGGCGTGGAAGTCCTGCTCGGGCTTGCCGCGGATGGCGTTGGTGGCGTAGCCGCCTGCGGCACACCATTGGCCCCACTGGCGCGCCACGCCGGCGGGCAGGTCTTCGCCCAGGCCCACGGCCGATGTCGGCCCATAACCTTTGACCAGGGTGCCCAGTGGCACAAGGCAACGCAGGCCCAGGTGGGCCTTGAGCCGAAAGCCCAGGCGCATGCCGCGGAACCAACCCGTGGACGCCGACACCCCCACCAGGCGCGCGACACGCTGATGGTTGGGCAAGAGGCCGATCATCTGGCCGCCGGCGCTGTGGCCCAGCATCAGCACCTGGTCGCGGCCCGTGCGTTGCAGCAGCCAGTCGAGCGCGGCCACCTGGTCCAGCTGGCCCCACTCGGCCAGCGTGGCCTTGTTGTGCTTGAGATGGCCATGGCGCGACAGGCCGATGCCGCGGTAATCGAACACCAGCACGTCATGGCCTTGTGCGGCCAGCCAGCTCACAAAGCGCAGGTAGAAGTGCTGCTTGACGCCGGTGGCCGGGCTCAGCAGCACGGGCAGGCCGGGGGCGCCACCGCTGGCTGGCGCGAAGTGGCCTTGCAGGTGCACACCGTCTGCGCAGGTGATGGTGATGGATTCGAGGTCACTCATGGTGGGGCTCCGGTGGGGTGGTGGCGTCAAGCTGCTGGACATGCGTCAGCCAGCGCGCCACGGTTTGCAGCTCGGCTTCGGTGAAGCCGGCCGTGAGGCGTTCATTGATGAGGGCCAGGGCCTCGCGCAAGGGGGGCAACTGGGCGCGGCCAGCGGCCAGCAGCCACACGCGCTGGGTGCGGGCGTCTTCAGGGCAGGGCCGGCGTTGCACCCAGCCCAGGGCCTCCAGGCGCTGGACCAGGCCGGACACGGCCGAGGGCGCGAGGTCCAGCTCGGTGGCCAGCTGGCCCATGGTGGCGCCGTCTTGCCGGGCGAGCACGAACAGCACGCCGGCCTGCACGGCCGTGGGCGGCGCATGGCCTTCATGCCTGCTTGAGGCGGTTTGCGCATGCAGCGCACCGATCCAGGCCTGCAGCCGCCGCTGGGCGCTGTTGAGCAGAAAGACAAGGCGAGGGCGTTTGGGTGTCATGGGTGGATTTATTTCGCATGCGAAATATATGCATAAACAAAAACCGACGTTGAAGGTCGGTTTTTGCGGCCGGCTTTGGGGTGACCTCAGGCCGGCTGTCGCGATTCAGCGGGTGCTGATCAATGACGGAAGTGGCGCGTGCCGGTGAACACCATGGCAATGCCACGCTCGTCGGCGGCGGCGATCACTTCGTCGTCGCGCATCGAGCCACCCGGGTGGATCACGCAGGTGGCGCCTGCGTCAACCACCACGTCCAGGCCGTCGCGGAACGGGAAGAAGGCGTCCGACGCCACGGCCGTGCCTTGCAGGGTCAAACCAGCATGGCCAGCCTTGATCGAGGCGATGCGGGCCGAGTCCAGGCGGCTCATCTGGCCGGCGCCCACGCCCATGGTCATGCCGTCCTTGCAGAACACGATGGCGTTGCTCTTGACGAAGCGGGCCACGGTCCAGGCAAACAGCATGTCCTTGAGTTGTTGCTCGGTGGGTTGCAGCTTGGACACGACCTTGATGTCACCCACCAGGTCGATGTTGTCCGCCGATTGCAGCAGCATGCCACCGCCCACGCGTTTGAAGTCCAGTGCATTGGACAGGCCACGGGTGGCATCGGTCAGAGGCACTTCCAGCAGGCGCACGTTCTGCTTGGAGGCATAGGCGGCGCGGGCAGCGTCGGTGAACTTCGGTGCGATCACCACTTCCACGAACTGCTTGTTGGCGTTGATGGCCTCGATCACGTCAAAGTCCACCGTGCGGTTGAAGGCCATGATGCCGCCGAAGGCCGAGGTCGGGTCGGTCTTGAGGGCCTTGGTGTAGGCCTCCAGCGGGCCGGCGCCGATGGCCACGCCGCAGGGGTTGGCGTGCTTGATGATCACGCAGGCGGGCACCTCAAAGGCCTTGACGCATTCCCAGGCCGCATCGGCATCGGCGATGTTGTTGAAGGACAGTTCCTTGCCTTGAATCTGCGTCCAGTTGGACAGCACGCTGACCGCAGGCGAAGCCTCGCGGTAGAAGGCGGCCGACTGGTGCGGGTTCTCGCCGTAACGCATGCCTTGCACCTTGTGCAGCTGCAGGTTGAAGACGGCAGGGTAGGCTTCCTTGGCCGGCACGGCTTCGGTTTTCAATTCCGAGCCGGCTTCCAGCGACGTCAGGTAGTTGGTGATCATGCCGTCGTAGGCGGCGGTGTGCGCGAACACCTTCTTGGCGAGCATGAACTTGGTCGAGCGGGTGATGCCCTCGGCCTTCATCTCGGACAGCACTTGCTCGTAGTCGATCGGGTCGATGATCACGGCCACGTCCTGCCAGTTCTTGGCGGCGGCGCGCAGCATGGTGGGGCCGCCGATGTCGATGTTCTCGATGGCGTTTTCCAGCGTGCAGTCGGCCTTGGCGGTGGCCTGGGCGAAGGGGTAGAGGTTGACCACCAGCATGTCGATGGTCTCGATGCCGTGGGCCTTCAGGGCGGCCATGTGCTCGGGCAGGTCGCGGCGGGCCAGGATGCCGCCGTGCACGCGGGGGTGCAGGGTCTTGACGCGGCCGTCGAGCATCTCGGGGAAGCCGGTCACTTCGGAGACCTCGGTCACGGGCAGGCCTTTTTCGGCCAGCAGCTTGGCGGTGCCGCCGGTGGACAGCAGGCGCACGCCTTGCGCGTGCAGGGCCTGGGCAAATTCAACGATGCCGGTCTTGTCGGACACGGACAGCAAGGCGGTCAAAGCCATGGTTTTTCCTTCAGTTCAAAGAGCGGGGATACAGGGGGAATGCTTTATTTGATGAGCTTGTGCTCAAGCAGCTTGCGGCGCAGCGTGTTGCGGTTGATGCCCAGCCACTCGGCGGCCTTGGACTGGTTGCCATCGGCGCGCAGCATGACCACCTCCAGCATGGGGCGCTCCACCGCGTTGACGACCATGTCGTACACGGCATTGGGCTCGGCGCCACGCAGATCGTGGAAGTAGCTGTCCAGGTTGTCTCGGATGCAGTCTTGGATGTTCTTCTTGCTCATGATGCTTTGTCAGTTCGCGGCACACGAGGCTGCGCGGTCCTCGTGGGCATCGTCATCTTCGTCGATGGCGGGCGCCGCGTCCGGCAGGCGGTCGTGGTGCAGGCTGAGTTCGTCGAAGAAATGGGTCACGGCCTGGATCTGGCTGTCGATGCTGTCCAGGGTGTTCATGTGGGCACGGAAGTCCTCCCCACCGGGCAGGGCGCGCACCGCCCAGCCGATGTGTTTGCGTGCCGTGCGCACGCCGGCGAATTCGCCGTACAAACCGTAGTGTTCATGCAGGTGCTCCACCAGCCACTGCCTGACCTGCAAGGTCAGGGGCCGGGCACGGTGCGTGCCAGTGGCCAGGTAGTGGGCGATGTCACCAAAGATCCAGGGGCGGCCTTGTGCGGCGCGGCCCACCATGATGGCGTCGGCGCCCGTGAGCTTGAGCACCAGCTCGGCCTTCTCGGGTGAGGTGATGTCGCCATTGGCCACCACCGGCACACGCACGGCAGCCTTCACCGCCGCAATCGTCTCGTACTCGGCCTGGCCCTTGTAGCCCTGCTCGCGCGTGCGGCCGTGCACCGTCAGCATGGCCACGCCGGCGCTCTCGGCGGCGCGGGCAATGCGCACGGCGTTCTTGTTGAGCTGGCTCCAGCCCGTGCGCATCTTCAGGGTCACGGGCACATTGCGCGGCGCACAGGCGGCCACCACGGCTTCGACGATCTCCAGCGCGAGGGCCTCGTCCTGCATCAACGCCGAGCCAGCCCACTTGTTGCACACCTTCTTGGCGGGGCAACCCATGTTGATGTCGATGATCTGCGCGCCGCGGTCGATGTTGTAGGCAGCGGCCTCGGCCATCATGGCCGCATCCGTGCCGGCGATCTGCACCGAGATCGGCGCGGTTTCACCCTCGTGGTTGGCGCGGCGCGAGGTCTTCAGGCTGTGCCACAGGTCCTTGCGCGAGGTCACCATCTCGCTGACCGCATAACCCGCGCCCAGGCGCTTGCACAACATGCGGAAGGGGCGGTCCGTCACCCCGGCCATCGGCGCCACGAACAGGCGGTTGGGCAGCTTGATCGAGCCGACCATCAGCGTGCTGGCGGGAGGAGTAGGGGTGGACATCAGGATGAGGCGAGCAAAGGTTTGCCGGAAAAGCGGATGGGCTCTTTTGACCGAAGAAGACAGGAAAGCCCTGACCGACCAACCGTGTGGAATGGGCTCAGGGCTGCTTAAAAAGGAGGCAGAGTATAGCTGTCCGGGTGAACCCTGTGCACCCCCTTTGATCAAATTTTGATCTGCGGATTTGGCCCGTGCGATACGTCACAAATGGACGTTGTGTACCGCCCTGATCCCCGCATGGTGCGAAGCGTGTTGCATAGAATGTGCAACTGTTGCAGTCATTCTGCAATGTTGTACGGCCAAAGCCGCCCCTCTCAGGGACGGTTTTTTTTCCTCCATCGGACCCTATGAAAACATCCTTCTTCCAGATGAACGCTCGCGCTGTGGTGTGCGCTGTGGCTTGCGGCGTGATCCCGTTTGCCGCTTCGGCACAGACCTATACCTTCAAGATCGGCGCAGGTCGCATTGATCCTCGCGCGACCAGCAGTGATCTGGAGGGCTCCCTGCCCGCTGCCAACCCCCTTCGTGCCACCTATGGCCTCGGTGTTCCGACCGGCTTGCAGATGGAGGTGCAGCCCAAGTCCACCTTGCTGTTCAGCATCGAGCGGGCTTTCAACGATAACTGGAGCGCCGAACTGGTGCTGGGTGTACCTCCCAAGCACGATGTGAAGCTGCGCATCAACGATGCCTCCAAGCTGGCACCTGCCGGTTATGGCGCGCTGAGCAGCATCCCCACCGCCAGCTACGGCCTGTTTGCCACGACCAACAACCAGGTGGTGGCCACTGTCAAGGAAGTCGCGCCCACGGTGTTCTTCAACTACAAGTTCGGCGATGCATCCAGCGCCTTGCGTCCTTATGTGGGCGTGGGCGTGAACTACACCCACTTCGATGCCAAGGCCACGCAGACCGGCACCGACTTCTACACGGATGGCCCCGTCAAGATCGAGCTGACGGACTCCATCGGCTTTGCCTTCCAGACCGGTGTCAACTACAAGTTCGACAAGAACTGGCTGCTCAGCGCAGGTTGGTCGACGGCGGCAGTCAAGAACAACATGACCATCTCGACCAATACGAGCCGGCAGACAGCGTCTTACCGCTTTCACCCCTCCGTGTTCTCGCTGATGGTGGGCTACAGCTACTGATGCACCGGGCGCAAGCCCTGTCATCGCCAAGCCGGGCATGTCCCGGCTTTTTTGTGCGCGTGGGGTTTTCAAGGGATTGTCATGAAGCGCGGGCATGCTGCCGCGCAGCGTTGTAACCCCTTGTTGGAGAAGTCCCCATGCGTTTCGTCCTGAGCCCCGTGGCCGCCCGTCTGGCCAGTGTGTTTGTTCTGAGCTCGGCCATGGGTTCTGCCCATGCCGCTTTCGAGTTGATCGGTATCGGCTCATTGGGCGGCAGCAGCGACCTGTCGGGCCTGACGGGCACGCTGGAAAGCGGCGTGGCCGCCAACGTCCTGGGTGGCATGGGCTCCGGCCTGGCCTGGGCCGGGGGCAACACCTTCCTGGCCTTGCCCGACCGCGGCCCCAACGCCATGGCCTACGCCGGTGGCGCGGCGGTGGACAACACCACCTCCTACATCGCCCGCTTCAACACGGTCAGCATGAACGTGACGGCGACCCCGTCGGCCGTGCCGGCTGGCACCTTGCCTTACACCGTCACCCCAACACTGCAGAGCACCACCTTGCTGTGGAGCAGCACCCCCCTGAACTATGGCAGCACGGCTGGCCTGGCCAGTGGCGTGCCCACGCTCAATGCCAATGGCAAGTACTACTTCACCGGCCGCTCCGATGGCTTTGTGGCGGGCAGCTCCGGCAACCCGAACAATGCCCGCCTGGACCCCGAATCCATCCGCGTCTCCAAGGACGGCAAGAGCGTGTTCGTGTCCGATGAATACGGCCCTTACGTCTACCAGTTCGACCGCAGCACCGGTGAGCGCATCCGCTCGTTCACACTGCCGACCAACCTGGCTGTGACCAACCAGAGCGCCATCGGCAACAACGAGATCAGCGGCAACACCGTGGGCCGCGTCGCCAACAAGGGCATGGAAGGCCTGGCCATCAGCCCGGACGGCAACAAGCTCTACGGCATCATGCAGAGCGCGCTGCTGCAAGACGGCGGTGACACCTCGGCCGGCAAGACCAACCGCATCGTCGAAATCGACATCGCCACCGGCAACACCAAGGAATACGCGGTCAGCAACCAGATCGGCACCAAGGGCTACAACAACAGCGACATCGTGGCCATCAACGACCACACGCTGGCCTTCCTGCCGCGTGACGGCAAGGGCCTGGGCGATGGCTCCAGCGCCGTCATCAAGCAGATGTGGGCCATCGAGCTCAACGGCGCCACCGATGTGAGCGGGCTCAGCGGGGACGCCGCGCTGCAGGGGCAACTGCTGGCCAAGACGCAACTGGTGGACTTCGTGGCGATGCTCAAGGCAGCCGGTTTCACCGACACGCAGATCCCCGCCAAGCTTGAAGGCCTGACCTTCGGCGACGACCTGGTCGAAAGTGGCGTGACGTACCACACCATGCTGCTGGCCAATGACAACGACTTCGTGCCCGGCGTGGCCGGCGACAACAAGTTCTACATGTTCCGCTTCACCGACGCGGACCTGCTGGCCAAGGGCGTGAGTGGGGGGTTGCAGATGCAGGCCATCAATGCCGTACCCGAGCCCGAGAGCTATGTCTTGGCGCTGATGGGCCTGGGCTTGATCGGCCTGGTTCGCCGCCGCGCCTGACCCGGCCTTGTCTGCACGCGCGTGGCCAGGCCGCGCACGAGGGAGGCTGCAACCCCCGCACAATGCACACATGGAAGATGCATTGATGGCGGGGGTTTCCGCTTTGCTGCACTGGCTGGCTGTCCCGGAGGTCGGGCTGGGTGCGATATTCGTGATTGCCTTTGTTTCGGCGACCTTGTTGCCGATGGGCTCGGAGCCGGCTGTGTTTGGCCTGGTCAAACTCCAGCCGGAGTTGTTCTGGCCTGCCATCCTGGTGGCCACAGTGGGCAACACCCTGGGCGGAGGGCTGACCTGGTGGATGGGCTTGGGCGCCCGGCAGGCGGCCGATCGCGTTCGGCACGAGGCGGGCCATGAGCCTGATCTGCAACCCGGTCACGACAAACCGGCCAATCACCGCGCCCTGAAGTGGTTGCAACGCTACGGCGCGCCAGCGTGCCTGCTGTCCTGGCTGCCTGTCGTGGGTGACCCCCTGTGCGCGGTGGCGGGGTGGTTGCGCTTGCCGTTCTGGCCCTGCCTGTTTTACATGGGCATTGGCAAGTTTCTGCGCTACCTGAGCATGACGGCCGTGCTCATCCATGTGACCTGATTTCACGGTATGGGATGGGGTGTGGTCACATGAACATGGGATTGCATCTTGTAACCACTTCCGAGGTATCCATGTCAGATTTGACATGTTCGGACACTAGACTCGGTACAACTGCACACCAAAGGCGCAAGCCAACACAAAAAGTGCAGCCAGAGCGCTGTCCACAGAACCACGTCCAGGGAGGACTAATGCAGCGAGACAGGCCCCAACGGTCGCCGTTGGGGCCTGTTTTTTTTTGCGCTGTTTACTTGCGCACTTCGATGGCGGTGATGGTGAACTGGCCGCCCACCTTGTCCGCAGAAAAGCGGACCTTGTCGTGCACTTGCAAGGTCTTGAGCCAACTGGGGTTGGCCACCCGGAAGGCCATCTGCATGGCGGGGATGTCCAGGTTCTTGATTTCGCCGTGCTTGAGTGTGACCTTGCCGGCTTCCTGGTCGATCCGCATGACTTCACCATCGACCGGCTGGGCGGCGGCGGTCAACGCCACACCAAGTCCCAGCATCAGGCCAGCGAGGGGGCGGGCAAAGTTCAGTTTCACGTCATGCTCCTTCAAGGGATGAGCCCTTGTTGCTACCTTCAACGGGACAGCGGTGCGGCAGGTTGACCCTGGAGGCGAGGGCGCGAACGCAAGTGATCACTAACCCCCTCAAATGGTGGGTTTTCAATTCATTACAGTAGGTGAATCCTGCGAGTTCCCATACCATGCCCCAAACCTCATTTAATCAGGGCCTGCCCGGTTTTTCCGTGAAGGCTTCACACTTTATTCGGGAGCAAGCATGTCCAAAGCAATTTTCCGCACCTTGACCTCTGTGGCGCTGGCTACCAGTCTGGTTGCTGCCTCTTCGGTTGCCTCGGCCACCACCACCGCTGATGTGGCCTTTCTGCCGGCCCTGACCGATTCGTTCAGCTTCTTCGGTGTGACGATCAGCGCCTCGGGTTCGGGCACTTACGCGAACAACACCTTCAGCGCCGCGACCTCCGATCTGGCTGCCGGTGGCACCCAGCTGAACTGGGCTCCCACTGCCGCGCTGACCTTTACCATCGCCGGTAACGGTGCCATGACCTTTGACGGTCTGGTTTACAACAACACCACTTCGTCTGTGGTGGGTGACATCCACTTCGTCAATGGCACCACCACGTTCGACTTCAATGACGTCACCGTGTTCTCGGTGTCGCCCTTGACGCCTGCTTTCTCGACCTTGACCACGGGTGGCTCCGTGTCCGGCGCTTTCGCTTTGAGCAGCGCAGGTCTGGGCACCGTGACCAAGACCTTGGGCATCACCATCCCCATCCCGACCCAGAACGTGGGTACCTTGACCTTCACCGCCACGACGCCCGTGCCTGTTCCTGAGCCCACCACCTGGGCGCTGGTCTTCACCGGCCTGATTGGCCTGGGCGTGTCCGGCGTCACTCGTCGCCGTCGTCAGGGTTGATTCGACTCGCGGCACCTGTCTCGCTGACAGGGCTGCCAGCCACACGTGGGGCCTCGGCTCCGCGTGTGGCTTTTTTCTTGTGCCTTTCGATGGCTCTTAAAATGCCTGTCCCGTCCATCGCTCCGAGTTGTCCATGACCGCCCCTACCCACCTGCCGCAATCCGACTCCGTTGCCAGCATCGCCCCGCGTGACAAGGCCGAGATCCTGGCCCAGGCGCTGCCCTACATCCGCAAGTTCCACGGCAAGACCATCGTCATCAAGTACGGCGGCAACGCCATGACCGATCCGGAGCTGCAGGCCGACTTCGCCGAAGACGTGGTGCTGCTCAAGCTGGTGGGCCTCAACCCGGTGGTGGTGCACGGCGGTGGGCCGCAGATCGACGCCGCGCTCAACAAGATCGGCAAGAAGGGCCAGTTCATCCAGGGCATGCGCGTCACCGACGACGAAACCATGGAAGTGGTCGAGTGGGTGCTGGCCGGCGAAGTGCAGCAAGACATCGTGGGCCTGATCAATGCCGCAGGCGGCAAGGCCGTGGGCCTGACGGGGCGCGACGGCGGCATGATCCGCGCGCGCAAGCTCAAGCTGATCGATCTGGAGGACCCGACCAAGGAGCACGATGTGGGCTCGGTCGGCGAGATCGAGGCCATCGACCCCAGCGTCGTCAAGGCCCTGCAGGACGACCAGTTCATCCCGGTCATCAGCCCCATCGGTTTTGGCGAGCACAACGAGAGCTACAACATCAACGCCGATCTGGTCGCCTCCAAGCTGGCCGAGATCCTCAAGGCCGAGAAGCTCATGCTGCTGACCAACATCAAGGGTGTGCTGGACAAGGAAGGCAATCTGCTGACCGACCTGACCGCGCGCCGCATCGACGAGCTGGTGGCCGACGGCACGATCTCGGGTGGCATGCTGCCCAAGATTGCTGGCGCGCTGGATGCCGCCAAGAGTGGGGTCAACGCCGTGCACATCGTGGACGGCCGCGTGCCGCACGCCATGTTGCTGGAGATCCTGACCGAGCAGGCTTACGGCACGATGATCCGCAGTCATTAAGACTTAGGCCCCCCAGCTCGTCGCTTCGCGCCTTCGCAGCCCCCCAAGGGGGAGGCGCCGGCCTTGGGGCGGCCCGGCGGCCGGCCGTCCCCCCTGCTCGCCGCTAACGAATGCCGCGCCTCATGTCTTCGGGCTCCCCCATCTGGTTATTTGATCTGGATAACACCTTGCACGACGCCAGCCGTGCGGTGTTCTGGCGGCTCAATGGCTCGATGACCGATTACATCGAGCAGCAACTGGGCTTGCCGCGTGACGAGGCCGATCGCCTGCGTATCCATTACTGGCGACGTTATGGCGCCACCTTGCTGGGTCTGGAGCGCCACCATGGCATCCGGGCCGCGCACTTCCTGGCCCAGACCCACGTGCTGCCGGGGCTGGAGGCGCAGTTGCACATGCCAGCGGCTGATCGCGCCGCGCTGCGCAGCTTGCCGGGCCGCAAGTTCCTGCTGACCAATGCCCCTGCCGAGTATGCCAAGCGCGTGCTGACCGCGCTGGACCTGGCCTCGTGCTTCGAGGGGGTCATCGCCATCGAGGGCATGCGGGTCTTTGGTGACCTGCGCCCCAAGCCGGACGCCCGCATGCTGCGTATCGTGATGGCGCGCTACAAGCTGCCCGCTTCACGCTGCATCCTGGTTGAAGACACGGTGGCCAACCTCAAGAGCGCCCGCAAGGTGGGGCTGAGCACGGTCTGGATGCAACACTATTTGCGCCATAACCAACACGGCCCCGAAGTGGGCATTCGCTTGCATGGCAAGCCCGTTGGGGTGTGTGTCAGAATCAAAAAGCTCAGGGCACTGCACGCTTGGAGACCACATGGCACCACAGGGGCTCGATGATCCGGACAAGGACGCACCAGACGGTGCGCCTGCGGCCCCCGTGCGCAAGCGCCCCAAGCCGGGCGAGCGGCGCGTGCAGATCCTGCATGCACTGGCCACCATGCTGGAGCAACCCGATGCCGACCGCATCACCACGGCGGCCCTGGCAGCGCGCCTGTCGGTGAGCGAAGCTGCCTTGTACCGGCACTTTGCCAGCAAGGCGCAGATGTTCGAGGCGCTGATCGAGTTCATCGAGCAGTCCATCTTCACCCTGGCCAACCAGATTGCCGAGCGTGAGGCAGACCCGGCCGTGCAGATCCAGCGCATCCTGTCCATGGTGCTGCAATTTGCCGAGAAGAACCCCGGCATGACGCGGGTGATCGTGGGCGACGTGCTGGTGTTCGAGCATGAGCGCCTGTCGGCCCGCATGAACCAGTTCCTTGACCGGCTGGAGTCGCTGCTGCGGCAAAGCTACCGGGCTTTGGCGGACGCGCGTGGCTCGATGTCACCCACGGTGGACGCGCAGGTCGGCGCATCGCTGGCCACCAGCTTCTTGCTGGGGCGCTTGCAGCGCTTTGCACGCACCGGTTTCAAACGCCCACCCACCGAACACCTGGCGACCACGCTGCAGCATCTGCTCGTGGCCTGAAGCCCGCTCCGGGCCATCAGGCCCGATGCCCATCGGATCATGCGCAGGCCATCGCCGCGTCATGACGCTTTGTTCTGATGCGCTCCAAGCCTTTCAATCTGGAGCGTGTCATGTCGTCCTTCCAACCCGCCCTGCTGGCCGCCGTCCTGGCCGCATCGTCCCTGGCCGCGCAGGCCACGACCCTCAACCTCGCTGCCGATGCGCAGTGGCAGGCCTTTGGTGTCGACAACTTCTCGGCCATCTCCATGGGGACGGAGTGGATCGACAACGCCGACAGCAACGCGGCCGGGTTTGGTACGCCGCTGGATTTCAGCTTCACCATCGCCGCCGGCTTCGTGGGGCAGTTGACCGTGGTGGATGCCAGCATGGCCGGTGACACCTTCAACGTGTTCAGCAACGGCCACCTGCTGGGCGCCACCAGCAGCGTGCCGGTGCAGGTGTATGGCAGCGCCCCCGATGTGGGTTATGACTACGACGCCGCCTTGCTCAGCAACGCTTTCAGCCGCGGGGTCTTCACCCTGGGGGCGGGCACCTACAGCATCACCGGTGCACTGGCCCAGTCCCTGATGCTGGACGACGGCCAAGGTGGGCTCAGCCCGCTCAATGCCACGGCGGGCGCCGTCAAGCTCAGCGTGAGCGCCGTGCCCGAGCCTTCGTCGCTGGCCCTCGTGTTCGCGGCCCTGGGCGCGACCTGGCTGGTGTCGCGTCGCGGCGCTTCGCGCTGATCCACTTTGCTGCCCATCCGCTAACGGGAGACCCCAACATGATCATCCGCACCCTGTGCCTCAGCCTGGCGCTGGCCTTCTCTGGCGGCGTCTTTGCCCAGACCACGCCTCCTAAGGCGGCCTTCACCGTCAAGATCATCGGCTTCAACGATTACCACGGCAACCTGGAGTCCCCGGGCACCTTCGGGGTCAACACGCTGGTCCCCACGGCCAGCCGCCCTGCTGTGGGGGGTGCCGAGTACATGGCGGCCTACGTGGCCCGCATGAAGGCCGCCAACCCGTTGAATGTGGTGGTGGGCGCCGGCGACTACATCGGTGCCACGCCGCTGATCTCGGCCCTGTTCTTCGATGAGCCCGCAGTCGAAACGCTCAACAAGATCGGCGTGGAGTTCAACGCCGTCGGCAACCACGAGTTCGACAAGGGCAAGGATGAGCTCAAGCGCCTGCAAAACGGCGGATGCAAGGTCACGGCTGGCGTGCAGGAGCCCAACAGCTGCAAGGGCTTTGGCTCGGCCGTGCCCGGCAGCTTTGATGGTGCCAAATTCAAGTGGCTGTCGGCCAATGTGCTCGACACCGCCACCGGCAAGACCTTGCTGCCGGCCTATGGCATCAAGACCTTCAACGGTGTGAAGGTGGCCTTCATCGGCATGACGCTCAAAGGCACGCCCGGCATCGTGACGCCCACCGGCGTGGCCGGCCTGAGCTTTCAGGACGAAGCCGACACGGTCAATGCCCTGGTCCCCCGCCTGCGCGCCCAAGGCATCGAGGCCATCGTGGTGCTGGTGCACCAGGGTGGCTTCCAGAACGTCGTGACGGGCAGCACCAACCAGCCCACCACCAGCGACATCAATGGTTGCACGGGTGACCTGCTCAACACCAATGGCAGCGACTCCGACATCCGCGCCATCGTCAAGCGCCTGGACAACGCGGTGGACCTGGTCATCAGCGGCCACACGCACGCAGCCTACAACTGCTCGGCCAACACCATTGATGTGCGTGGCACGACGCTGGCCAATGCCGTGACGACGGTGCGCCCCACGGGCATGCCCAACAAGCTGGGCCGCCTGATCCCGGTGACCAGCTCCAGCGCCTTTGGCCGCGTGCTGACGGAAGTGGACGTGAGCATTGACCCGGGCACGCGTGACATCGTGGCCGTGAGCCCGCACAACGTGCTGGTGGACCGCACGGATGCGGCCATCACCGCCGCCATCACCGCCAACCCCGAGGTCAAGAACGTGGTGGCCGCCTACAAGGCCGCCGTGTCCCCGCTGGCCAATGCGGTCATCGCCACCATCACGGCACCGATGACCAACGCGGCCAACGCCGCCGGTGAAATGGAAGCAGGCGATCTGATCGCCGATGCCCAACTGGCGGCCACACAACCGGCCACGCTGGGTGGGGCCGTGATGGCCTTCATGAACGCAGGCGGTGTGCGCAACCCGGGCTTCGTCAACACAGCGGGGACCTACCCCTATGACCTGACCTACGGCGACGCCTTCACCACCCAGCCTTTTGGCAACAGCCTGGTGACGATGACGCTGACGGCCCAGCAACTCAAGGATGTGCTGGAGCAGCAGTTTGCCAACTGCAATGGCCAGGGCTCGGCCAACCGCATCATGCAGATCTCCAACGGGTTGAAGTACAGCTGGAACTCGGCAGGCACCTGCGGCACGCGCATCGTCGAGGTGACGTACACGCCCACGGATGTGACGGTGGCCCCGCCGGTGGTCACGGGCCCGACCGAGTTCATCGTGCAGGGCGGGGTGGTGCTCAACCCCAGCAAGACCTACCGCGTGACGGTCAACAACTTCATGGCCACGGGTGGTGATGGTTTTGGTGTCCTGGTGGGCGGCACCAACCCGCTGGGTGGCGCGCAGGACATCGATGCCCTGACGGCCTATCTGGCCAACTACAAGGCACCGAGCGCGGCCTACAACCCCGCCAGCGCCGTGCTGAGCAAGCCCCGGATCACGCGCCAGTGATGCGGCGTTGCTTGGGGCGGCCCGCATGGTGGGCCGCTGCGCTGGGTGTGGTGGCCTCGTGTGCCTTGGCGGCCACCCCGCCCGGTGCGGTACCTGTTGGGCAGCCGCAGGCCGTGTCAGTTGACCATGGTGACCATGAGCACGGGCACGGGCACGGGCACGATGCAGGCAGCTCCCCGCAGGCCCTGGCCGAGCGACGCCGTCTGCTGGACGAAGGCGAAAGCCGCTTGCGTGCCGGTGATGCCGATGGCGCACGGCAGGCTTTCGAGCAGGCGGCCTTGCAGGCGCACGAGGCCCACATCGAGCTGGGCATCCTGCGCGCGCAGATGCAGGCGGGCGACTATCGCCATGCCCTGGCCTTTGCCGCGCACACGGCCGGCGTGCACCTGGATGAGGTGCAGGGGCGTGTGTTCTACGCCTGGCTGCTGAAGCTGGGCGGGCAAGAGGCCATTGCCTTGCAGACGTTGGCGCAGGCCGAGGCCACGGCACCTGATCACCCGATGGTCAAGGCGGCACGCAGCCGCTTCCAGTCGGGCGAGTGTCTGGCTGATGGTGTGCTGCTGTCCATTCCTGCCAGGCTGGCGCCGTTCGCCACGGGGGCTGTCGTCGCGCCTGGTGCAAGGGTGGTGGCATCGGCCATCTTGCTGGCCGATGGACGGCATGCGCTGGCGCCGCAGGCCGCCGTGCCTGCATCTGGCGCCATCTGGTTGCGCAATGGTCTGGGACAGACGGTCGCAGCGGCACCTGATCCACAAGACACCGCACCCGGCCTGGGACTGGTGTTGCTGAAGCTGGTCGAGTCGTTACCGATACCCGGCGCGATGGCCGTGCCCCCGCACGATGCCTTCCCCGGCTCGCCCGCTTATGTCATCGACTACGCACCCGATCCGGCGGGTGAGGCCGCCTGGCCCTTGATGCGCCTGGGTTTTCTGGGGGCGCCCACCCTGGCGGGCTCGGCAGGCGCGCGTCGCCTGGGCATCGCGCCGCCGGGCGTGGGCCCGCGTGGTGGCCCGGTGTATGACCAGGGCGGGCGCCTGGTCGGGCTGGCGCTGCGCGGCATGGATGACGCCGACAGCCTGGTCCCGGTGGGCGCCTTGCGTGGCCGTTTTGGCGAACGCTTTGGCGCCGAGCGCAACACACCGCGCCCCGTGCCACTGGCCAACGACGAGCTGTACGAGCGTGCGATGAAGGCCAGCTTGCAGGTGCTCGTGGGCAGGCCATGAACACACCATGAGCAGGCCTTGGGCAAGGCTCTAAACTAGCGCCCATGGCTCAACCTGCTCTTGACTCCCTGCTGATCCGCGCTGAGCGGCTCGTCGCGCAACTTGAATCTCTGCTGCCACATCAGCTGAGTGAACCCGATTGGGGGGCGTCCGTGGCCTGGCGTTATCGCCGGCGCGGTGGCGCCTCGGCCTGGGGTGGTGCGGCGCTGGAGCCCGTGCGCCACGTGGCCGTCATCCGCTATGAAGACCTCAAGGAGGTCGACACGCAGAAGGGGCGTTTTGCTCGCAACCTCGCGCAGTTCGTGGCCGGCAAGCCCGCCAACAACGTGCTGTTGTCCGGTGCGCGCGGCACAGGCAAGTCCTCGCTGGTCAAGGCCGGGCTGCACGCGCATGCGGCGCAAGGCCTGCGCCTGATCGAGGTCGACAAGGCCGACATGATCGACCTGCCTGATCTGATCGACCTGGTCAGCGGCCGCCCAGAGCGCTTCGTCATCTTCTGTGATGACCTGAGCTTCGATGATGGCGAGCCGGGCTACAAGGCGCTCAAGTCCATCCTGGATGGCACCGTCTCGGCCAGTGGCGACAACGTGTTGATCATCGCCACCTCCAACCGCCGCCACCTGCTGCCCGAATACCACGCGGACAACAAGAGCTACAAGCACACCGCCGATGGCGAGCTGCACCCTGGTGAGGTCGTGGAAGAAAAGATCTCGCTGTCCGAGCGCTTCGGGTTGTGGGTCAGCTTCTACCCCTTCACGCAGGACGAGTACCTGGCCATCGTGGCGCAGTGGCTGGCGCACTTTGGCCTGCCTGAATCGGCGATGGCGACCGCGCGCCCCGAGGCCCTGGTCTGGGCCATCGAGCGTGGCTCACGCTCGGGCCGGGTGGCCTATCAGTTCGCACGTGACTTTGCGGGCCGTGACCATGTCTGAGCGCAAGTCAGAACGCAAGTCCTATCACGTGATGGACGCCACCGATCGCACGCCGGTGGAGGTGGCTGTGGGCGTGTTGATCGAGCGTGATGCGCAGGGGCGGGAAGGGCGCTTCCTGCTCACCTCACGCCCTGAGGGCAAGGTGTACGCGGGCTACTGGGAGTTTCCTGGCGGCAAGCTCGAAGCCGGCGAAACGGTCGAGCAGGCCTTGCGGCGCGAGCTGCACGAAGAGATCGGCATCACCATTGGCGAAGCCCACCCCTGGCAGATCGAGGTCATGGACTACCCCCATGCCCGGGTGCGCCTGCACTTTTGCAAGGTCTACCAATGGCAGGGCGAGTTCGAGATGCGTGAAGGCCAGCACATGGCCTGGCAGAGCCTGCCTGTCGAGGCGGTGCCCGTCTTGCCGGGCACCATCCCCGTGTTGCAATGGCTGGCCGCTGAGCGAGGCCACCAGGGCCTGACCCATCACGAGGCCCAGCCAGGCTGAGCGCGCTGGCCGGGGGCGCAGGCCTGGCGCTTACTGCGAGGCCGCGCTGGCGGGTGCGGATGCCGCAGCCGTGTCATGAGGGGCTTCATGCGTGGCCTCGGTTTCGATGCCGTGCTTCTCACCGCCCATGTCCACATTGGCGCCGCCCTTCATCAGCAGGAACACGGCGAGTGCGGCGAAGATGATGAAACCCACGAGCAATTTCCACATGCTTGTTCTCCAGTTCAATGATCGAGCGGGCGCATTGTGCGCCGCATCGGGCGGCATCCTGGCCGGGGGATTCCCCTGCCGGCCGCTTTCGTGAATCTATAACAGATCGCATGCGTTATCCTGCGCCGCTGACAGCGCACATGCGCTGATCGCTCCCCGCACTGATCACACACAGACCGAGAAGAGACAAGCATGACCTACAACACCTTGGACTACGCCATCGGCGACGATGGCGTGCTGCTGCTGACCCTCAATCGCCCTGAACAGCTCAACTCGTTCACGGTCGAGATGGCCAATGAACTGGTGGATGCCTTCACCACGGCCAGCGACGACGACCGTGTTCGCGCCATCGTGGTGACCGGCGCCGGCAAGGCCTTCTGCGCCGGCATGGACCTGAGCGTGCCGGGCAATGTGTTTGGCCTGGATGAGACCCAGCAGCCCGGCATGCAGGACATGCGCGAGCGCCTGGACGACCCTGCCATCTTCAACGGCGTGCGCGACACCGGTGGCCGCGTGGTGCTGTCCATCTTCAATTGCAAGAAGCCGGTGATCGGTGCCATCAACGGCGCGGCCGTGGGCATTGGTGCCACCATGACCTTGCCCATGGACATCCGCATCGCATCTGAAAAGGCGCGCATCGGTTTTGTATTCGGCCGCATCGGCATCGTGCCCGAAGCCTGCTCCAGCTGGTTCCTGCCGCGCATCGTGGGCATCTCGCAGGCGCTGGAGTGGACCTACATGGCCGACATCTTCGATGGCCATGAAGCGCAGCGCGGTGGCCTGGTCAAGGCCGTTGTGCCGCCCGAGCAGTTGCTGGACGAGGCCATGAAGATCGCGCGCCGCATCGCCACCGAGCGTTCGGCCGTGGGCATCGCGCTGACGCGTCAGATGATGTACCGCAACTCGGCCCAGCCGCACCCGCTGGCTGCCCACCAGGTGGACTCGCTGGCCATGTTCTACACCAGCATCGGCGATGGCAAGGAGGGCGTGCAGGCCTTCCTGGACAAGCGCCCGGCGCAGTTCACCAGCAAGACGTCCGAGATGCCACCGTTCTACCCGTGGTGGGAGTGAGCGTGGCGGCCTGACGCAGGCCGCGCGTTCGTGCAAACGCAAAAAAGCCCGGCCAGGCCGGGCTTTGCTGTTGGTCAGCACCATCTGCCTCGTCAGGCTCGATGGTGCATCCCCACTGAATCAGGACAGTTGGTCGCTGATCAGCTTGGTCAACTCAAACATGGTGACCTGGGGCTTCTTGAAGATGACCTTCAGCTTGTCGTCTGCATTGATGTTGCGCTTGTTGGCGGCATCTTGCAGATTGTGCTTCTTGATGTATTCCCACACCTTCTTGGTGACTTCCGTGCGAGGCAGCGGGGCGGCGCCAATGATGGCGGCCAGTGCAGCGCTTGGGGTCAGAGGTTTCAGGAAAGCAGCATTGGGCGCGCGCTTGACGGCGGCCTTCTTGGCAGCGGGTGCTGCAGCTTTCTTGGCGGGAGCGGCCTTTTTGGCCGGGGCTTTCTTCGCAGTTGCCATGTGAATTCACTCCATCGAAGGTCAGATCTGATGCGGCTTTGGGCGCTTGCTCATTACGCAGGCGTTCCTCAAAAGCTGTGCGTTGCGATGGTAATGCGCTTTACCAGGGAAAAACAGCCCGCATCCACCTTTGTGGCCCTCGAACATCAAGATTTTTTGCGTTGAAGCAGGGCTTATGCGGTCTCGGGCCCTGTTTGAGCCCTCTTGAGTGATGCTTTGACGGTGTCGCCGTTCTTCCGAATCGTGTCGCGAATGTTCTCTGCAGCCTTGGCCTATTTGGTGTTCAATCTTGGCTTTCGCTGATTCACCGGAGTATTTCGATGACGCCTCAGGCCGTACTGGCTCAACCGTTCACCCTGCCCAATGGGCAAGTGATCAAGAACCGCTTGTTCAAGTCCGCCATGAGCGAGGCCTTGAGTGACCGCACTTGTGTGGCCACACCGGAGCTGGCCCGTCTGTATGGTGCGTGGGCTGATGGCGGCATTGGCTTGTGCGTCACCGGCAACGTGATGATCGACAAGCGTGCCCTGGGTGAGCCGGGCAATGTGGTCATCGAAGACGAGTCGCATCTGCCGGCGCTCAAGGCCTGGGCTCAGGCCGGCACGCGCAATGGCACGCAGTGCTGGGTGCAACTCAATCACCCGGGCAAGCAATCACCCAAAGGCTTGAACAAGGAAACCGTGTCGCCATCGGCGGTGCCCTTCAGGCCCGAGATGAAGATGATGTTCGCCACGCCGCGTGAACTCACCGATGAAGAGATCCGTGGCCTGATCCAGCGCTTTGCCAACGCTGCGGCCATTGTCAAGAAGGCTGGCTTCACCGGGGTGCAGATCCACGGTGCCCATGGCTACCTGGTCAGCCAGTTCCTGTCGCCGCATCACAACCGCCGCAATGACGCATGGGGCGGCACGCCCGAAAAGCGCCGTCGTTTTGTGCTGGAGGTCTACCGCGCGATGCGCGAGAAGGTCGGGCCTGACTTCGCCATCGGCATCAAGCTGAACTCGGCGGACTTCCAGCGCGGTGGCTTCACCGAAGAAGAGTCGCTGGACACCATCCGTGCCCTGGCCGATGCCGGCATCGACCTGGTCGAGATTTCGGGTGGCACGTATGAAGCGCCCGCCATGACCGGCGTGAAGGCCGGCAAGGAGCCAGCCAAGGAGAGCACGCGCCAGCGCGAAGCCTACTTCCTGGCCTTTGCCGAAAAGGCCCGGCAGGCCGTGAAGACGCCGCTGGTGGTCACCGGGGGCTTTCGCTCGGTGCGCGGCATGGCGGACGCCATCTCATCGGGCGCGGTGGACTTCGTCGGCCTGGCGCGCGCGCTGGCCATCGAGCCCGATGTGCCGCAGCGTTTGCTGTCAGGGCAGGAGCCGCGCCAACAGGTGCGCCCGCTCAAGACCGGCATCTCGTTTGTCGACAAGACCGGCTTGATGGAGGTGTCCTGGTACACGGGGCAGCTCAAGCGCATCGGTCGGGGCGAGGCGCCCAAGCCACGTGAGTCGGCCTTGTGGGTCTTCGTCAAGATCATGGCCCAGCAGGCGGGCCTGGGTCGCAAAAAGGCGCCCAAGCGTTTGCGTGCCAATTGAAGGCCCGGTTGGCCGACCGGGTGACGGCCTTGTCGATGGCCCTTTTCGTTTGAACACCAACCGCCCCCGTTCGCGGGGGTAGTTGACTGGCTTGCTGCGCCAGATCAAGTCTGGCGAATCAATAAATATGATAATGCGAACCATTGTCATTTAGATTCGCTTGCACATGAACCCCGCCTTGTTCCGGCCCCCTTTGGGGGCAACCTTGCGCATGATCCTGGTGGCTTGCACCAGCCTGGTCGTGAGTGCCTGTGGTGGTGGCGGTGGGGCGCCCTCGGGCAGTTCTTCGTCGACGACGCAGTCGGTGGGCTTGTCGGCCGCGGCGGCCCTGGGCGAGAAAATCTTCAAGGACACCAGCTTGTCCCTCAACGGCAATCAGGCTTGTGCCAGTTGCCACGTGGCCGAGCGTGGGCATGCGGGGCCACTGCAGTTCGTGGGGCCGAATACCGACATCCCCACCGAGCCGGGCTCGGATGGTGTGTCTGTTGGTGGGCGGATGTCGCCTTCGATCCGCTACCTGGTCTTCAACAAGCCTTTCCGGTTCGAGGATGGCACGGCCGCCACCGGCACGCCGACCGGCGGCTTCTTCTGGGACGGCCGGGCCGCGAGCCTGTCTGATCAGGGCAAAGCGCCTTTCCTCAATCCCAAGGAGATGGCCAACGCCGATGTGGCCACGGTCATCACCAAGCTGGCGGCGGCGACGTACGCCAGCGAGTTCAAGGCCTTGTACGGCCAGGCCATCTTTGACAACCCAGACGCGGCTTTCGAGCGTGTCGCGCTGGCCTTGCAGGCGTTTGAAAAAGAGTCCCCCGAGTTCGCGCGCTTCAGCAGCAAGTACGACGCCTTTCTGCGTGGGCAGACGGGTTTGAGCGGGAGCGAGTTGAGGGGGCTGGCCTTGTTCAACAGCTCGATCAAGGGCAACTGCGCCGCCTGCCACCCCAGTGCCATCGGCAAGGATGGCAGCTTCCCTTTGTTCACCGACTTCTCCTATGACGCGCTGGGCGTGCCGCGCAACTGGAAGGTGGCCACCGACCCGACCCAGTTCGACCTGGGCCTGTGCGACAACGGCACGGATGCCATCAACGCCTTGGATGCCTCGACCAAGGCGGCCTTGTGCGGCAAGTTCAAGGTGCCCTCGCTGCGCAATGCCGGCTTGCGCAAGGCCTTTTTCCACAACGGCCGCTTCACGTCCTTGACGGATGTGGTGACCTTCTATGCGCAGCGCGACATCGACCCGGATCAGTTCTACCTGGACGCCAATGGCCAGCCTGATGTCAAGTTCAATGACTTGCCGCTGGCCTACCGCGGCAACGTCAACACCACCGAGGGCCCCTACAACCGAGGTCCTGGTGACAGCCCCGCATTGAACGCCGCAGAGATCGCCGACGTGGTCAATTTCCTGTGCACGCTGACCGATGGCTGGTCCGGCTCGGACCTGGCCTGCCAGCGCTGACGGCCTTGCCGCCTTCCCCCCATTCACATCCATCAAGTCAACTGGAACCCTTGCCATGAACCAACTGCATCGTCTTACCTTGCTGGCCGGCGCGTGCCTGAGCCTGTGTTCGGCTGCTGGCGCGCAGACCGCTGCCAAACCCACGACAAAACCAAGGACTACGGCGGCCACCAAGGCCGTTGCCGCCACAGCGGTCGCACAGCCTTCGGTCCGCGAGGTCGAGCTGATGCAGCGCCTGGACAAGCTCGCTTCTGAAGTCGAGCAGCTCAAGTCGCAGCTGGCCGAGGTCAAGCAACAGCAGACCCGGCAAGCAGCGGCACCTCAGGTGGCACCCGTTGCCGTGGCGTCGCAAGCCACCGCGCCTGCAGCGCCGGCCACCGCAATGAACGGCGTGGCGAACGGTGTGGAGAACGGCGTTGGCGGCGCAGGCGCAACTGGTGGTGCCACGGCCGAGCCCGCCACCGTGCTGACCGGCTATGGCGAGATCAACTACAACCGCTACAAGGACTCGTCGCGCAACCAGGCCGATGTGCGCCGTGCGGTGCTGGGCGTGCAGCATCGCCTGGATGCCAAGACCAAGATCGTGACCGAGCTGGAAGTCGAGCACAGCGTGACATCTGCAGACGATGTGGGTGAGGTCGCCATCGAGCAGGCCTACGCCGAGCGCCAGCTCAATGACCGCTGGGCCCTGCGCGCTGGCTTGTTCCTGATGCCATCGGGCCTGCTCAATGAGAACCATGAGCCCACGGCGTATTACGGTGTCGAGCGCAACTTCGTGGAAACGGCCATCATCCCCAGCACCTGGCGCGAAGGTGGTCTGCAACTGGTCGGCAACTTCGACAACGGCCTGACACTGCAAGCTGGCTTGAGCACAAGTTTTGACGTGTCCAAGTGGGCCACGGATGACAGCGAGACGGCCGAGTCGCCTCTGGGTTCGGTGCACCAGGAGATGTCGCAAGCCCATGCCAAGGACCCGGCCGTGTTCGTGGCCCTGAACTGGCGCGGCGTGCCCGGGCTGCAACTGGGTGGCTCGTGGTTCTCGGGCAATGGCGGCCAGGGCCAGGCCGCCGCTGTGGGCAACAGCCTGCGCGTGACCTTGTGGGATCTGCATGCGCGCTACACCCTGGGTGCGCTGGACTTGTCGTCCGTGTATGCACGCGGCACGATCTCGGGCACGGCGGCTTTCAACACCGTCAACATCAGCAGCGGGCCAGACTGGTTCCCCATCCCCAAGAGCTTCGATGGCGCCTATGTGCAGGCCGCTTACAAGGTCTGGTCATCGGATGACCTGAGCCTGTCGCCCTTTGCCCGTGTCGAGCGCTTCAACACCCGCAAGTCCTATGCTGACATTGGCCAAGGCCTGACCCCGGATGCTGCACCCACCGAGCAGGTCTACACCCTGGGTGCCAACCTGAACGTGGGCCAGGGCCTGGTCTTCAAGGCCGACATCCAGCGCTTCAAGCAGAACAAGGACAATAACCGCTTCGACCTGGGAATGGGCTGGAGTTTCTGAACATGCGCTTCAAACTGATCGATGCGGCAAGTGCCTTGCCATGTTCCGCTCTGGCTGCCACGGCGGTGGTGGCTGCCGCCTTGCCGGTGACGGCTTATGCCGTGGACTACATGACGCCCCAACAGGCGCAGCAGGCCCTGTTTCCGCAGGCTGATCGGTTTGAGGTGCGCGAGATCCGGCTGGATGCCGCGCAGATGCAGGCCATGGCCACACGTTATGGCGTGCCGGCTCGCTCGGCCCAGTGGAAGGTGCTGGAGGCCACCCAGGCTGGCAAGCGCCTGGGCTGGGTCGTGATCGACAACGTGGTGGGCAAGTTCGAGCTGATCACCTATGCGGTGGGCATCTCGGCCGATGGCAGCGTCAGGCAGGTCGAGATCCTGTCCTACCGTGAAAGCCACGGTGGCGAGGTGCGCCTGCCCGCCTGGCGCCAGCAGTTCGTGGGCAAGACCGCGCAATCGCCCATCAAGGTGGGCAGCGACATCGCCAACATCAGCGGGGCCACCTTGTCGTGCACCCACCTGACCGAAGGCATCAAGCGCATCGCGGCGGTGATCGACATGGCCCGAAGCAGCGGCCAGATCGGGGCCGGCGCGTGAGCCTGGTGGCCGTGCCCCCGCTTGACGGGCACGGCTGGTTGAGGCGTGCCCGCCCGCTGTTGGGTACCCTGGTGGACATCGGTGTGCCAGCCGGTGCCGATCAGGCCGTGCAGGCGGCCTTTGCGGCCATCTGGCAGGTGCAGCAGGCCATGTCGGTGTTCGAGCCAGCCAGCGATCTGTCACGCAGCCATGCCGCTGCGGTGGGTGAGCCCGTGCGCCTGCATCCATGGACGGCGGACGTCCTGCGGCTGGCGCAAACCCTGTCTGCGCAAACCGATGGGTTGTTCGACGTGGCGCTGGGCTCCGGCCCCTGGCAGCTGCAGCAAGATGGTGAGCACACCTGCCTGGTGCGCTTGAGCCCGGCCACCCGCCTGGACCTGGGCGGGCTGGCCAAAGGCTGGGCCGTGGACCAGGCCGTGCAGGCCGCCAAGGCCCATGGTGCCCAAGCCGTGTGGGTCAATGCCGGCGGGGACCTGCGGGTGCAGGGGCTGACGCTGCCCATCGCCCTGCGTGATGAACACAGCGGTGGCGTGCGCCCCTGGGCCGAACTGGCCGACGGGGCCATGGCCACCAGCGATTTCAGGGCCGGGGCACGTTCGAAGCTGAGCGGGGCCTTGCACGCAGGCCACCTCAGCGTGGTGGCGCCCCTATGCGCCTGGGCCGATGCGCTGACCAAGGTGCTGGCACAACAGGTGCCGCAACGGCATGGAAAGCAGGGCCTGGCGTACGATTTGCTGCAACACTATCGGGCTCAAGTCTGGGTCCACGAACCGTCCACAAGCTCGCCATGAAGCAACGCAACCGCCTCTCCCGTGCACAACGCCGCCTGCTGTATGCCAGCACGGCGGCCTTGGTGTTGACGGGGCTGATGTGGTTGAGCGTGCACCAGCTGGCCTGGCCCGTGATGTCGCGCGCCAGCATGGAGGGCCTGCCCAGCCCCTGGGAGCCCTGGCTGATGAAGCTGCATGGCGCGGCCATGATGGTGATGCTGTTCATGATCGGGCGCATCTCCTCCACCCATGTGATGCGCGGCCTGCGCCTGCATTGGCGTGTGCGCGATGGCCTCGGCCTGCTGGTGGGCGCGGCCTTGCTGGCCTTGACCGGCTACAGCCTCTACTACCTGATCCCCGATGACTGGCGCGATGCCAATGGCTGGGTGCATGCCGCCATTGGCATCGTGTGGACGGTCACGCTGCTGTGGCATCGCCGCCGCCCACCAGGGCGTTGATCAACCCGCCGTCTTGCTGGGGCCGATGGCCGGTGCCGTCTTCACGCTCCAGATCATCGTGATGGCCAGGATGCCCACGACCACGCCCAGCGAGGCCAGCACGGGGATTTTCACGATGTCGATCAGCATCATCTTGCTGCCGATGAACACGAGGATCACGGCCAGGCCGTAGCTCAGCAAGTGAAAGCGCGCGGCCATTGCGGCCAGCAGGAAGTACATCGCACGCAGACCCAGGATGGCGAAGATGTTGGACGTCAGCACGATGAACGGGTCGGCCGTGATTGCGTAGATGGCCGGGATCGAGTCCACGGCAAAGATCACGTCCGTGAAGCCGACCAGGGCCACGACCAGCAGGAGCGGTGTGGCGATGCGCACGCCGTTTTGCTTCGTCCACAGGCGTTCGCCGTCAAAGTGCTGGCTCACGGGCAGCACGCGGCGCAGCAGCTTGAGCGCGGGGTTGTCTTCCAGATTGGGCTCTTTGTCCGCCGCCCACCACATCTTGATGCCGGTGAGCAGCAGGAAGGCGCCAAACAGGTACAGCACCCAGTGGAACTGGGCGATCAACCAGCCGCCCACCAGGATCATGGCCGTGCGCAGCACGATGGCCCCGATGATGCCCATCATCAGCACGCGCTTCTGGTAGGCCGGCGGCACCGCGAAGTAGGTGAAGATCATCAGGAAGACAAAGATGTTGTCGACCGCCAGGGACTTTTCGATCAGGTAGCCGGTGAGGAACTCCAGCGCCTTGGTGTGGGCGATGGCCGTGCCTTGCTCCTGCGCAACGGCCCACCACAAGAGGCCATTGAAGGCCATGCTGAGCGCCACCCAGATGGCCGACCAGCGCATGGCCTCACGCACGCTCACTTCATGGGCGCCTTGTTTGCGCAAGACGACAAAGTCCACGAACAGGGCGGCGAGTACGAACAAAACGAAAACGATCCAGAGCCAGAGCGGCGCCAGGGTTTGCATGGTGGTTCTCCAAAAGGAACAAACATGGCGAAGCCGACATGGCCTCGCACCTCAAGCGCCGAAAAATCTTGCTGGACAGACGGGCGTCTGCTGTGAACCCCGGAAGAGCCTGCATTGCACAGGCCTTCGTGGTGACGGGATGACACCGCAACCCTGATGGGTTGCGCGCTACTCCTCTTTCGGACGGGCCCATTCTAGCCGGGGTGGCTTTTACCCAGGCGTGTCGTAAGGGCTTGTGAAGACGGGCGTGTGCTGGCGGCTTCAGGCGCCGCCGTTGTCTTCGCGCATGTCCTCGCGCTGCTGGCGCTGCCAGGTCTTGAGGCGCGAGTCCATCACGCTCAACTCGACCACATCGGCTGCATTCGGCTGGCGGAAGCGCTTCTGCGCCCCCTGGATGCGGTCAATGGCGCCCGGCAGGTCGCCCAGGGCCGCCGCGGCTTCAGCCTCGGCCCGCACAGCCCGTAAGGGCTCGCCCAGGCGTTGCCACAACTCGCCCAGCACAGCCCAGGCTGCGGCATCGTGCGGGTGGAGGCTCACATGGGTTTGCAGGCGTGCCGCCGCATCAGACCAGGCCGATTGCTGAGCACGCCCTTCCGGCAAGGACAGGGCAATGTGCGCCGCCAGCAGCAACTCGGGGCGCGCGTCCACATGGGCCGCGGCGCGGTTGTCGGCGAGCTCCCGGTTGAGCGTGGCTGCGGCCTCGGCAGGTTGATGGGCGATGAGCTGGTTGTCGACCACCGCCAGCGACAGGACGCGTTGAGCCATCGCTTGCTGGCCTGCAGGCAAGCCGCGTGCAGCCTGGCGCGCCTGGTTCAGCAAGGCCAGTCCGCGCGTGGCGTCGCCGCTGCGTTGTGCGGCCAGGCCGGCGGTGTAGTAAGCCGCCACCGTCTGCAAAGGCGTGGCGCCTTTCTTGACATCCGGGTTGGCCAGGTTCTGCAAAGACACGCTGCGTGTGTCCATCAAGACCTTGGCGCGCGCGGCCATCAAGGTGTGCTGCGCCCAGATGGCCGTGTCACGTCCGGGGCTTTGTGCGGTCGTGACACGCCAGCCACCGGGGCCCAGGCGCGAGTGGGCCTCGCCAATGCGCTCGGTGGTCAGCGGGTGGGTGCGCAGATAGGGGTAGCTGCCATCGTCGTTCAGGCGCGAGGCCTGTTGCAGGTGCTCGAACATCTCGGCCATGCCGGCCTGGTCGAACCCGGCCTCGCCCAGCACGCCAAAACCCACGCGGTCGGCTTCACGCTCCATGTCGCGTGAGAAGTTGAGCTGGCCCTGCACCGCCACGGCCTGGCCACCATAGATCATGGCCTGCGCGGCTTGCGGGTTGCGGCTGGCCGCCAGGATGCCCAGCACCATCGAGGCCAGGCTCACCCACGATTGCCGGGACTGCTGCCCGATCATGCGGGCGATGTGCCGCTGCGTCACGTGGGACAACTCGTGTGCCAGCACCGAGGCCAGCTCATCCGGTGTGCTCGTCATGGCCAGCAGGCCCAGGTGCACGCCGATGTAGCCGCCGGGCAGGGCAAAGGCGTTCACCGTGCGGTCACGCACCAGGAAGGGCTCCCAGGCATGCGAGGCTTCCAGCTCGGGGCCGATCTCGCCGCGTTGCTTGGCACCGGCAATCAGCCGCGCCCAGACCTGGCCGATGTACTCCAGCACCTGCGGGTCGTCCACCACGTCCGGGTCACGCAGGATGGAGCGCATGATCCGGTCGCCCAGGCGGCGCTCGGCCATGGGTGAGAGCTCCTGCGAGGCCGCGTCGCCCAGCGCAGGCAAGGGCGAGGAGCTGCCAGGGGCGGGCGCGTCCTGCGCATGCACCGACAAGCCCAGGGGCCAGCCCAGCAGGATCAGGGCTG
The DNA here is from genome assembly GCF_016195855.1 of Aquabacterium sp. Classification (GTDB taxonomy): domain Bacteria; phylum Pseudomonadota; class Gammaproteobacteria; order Burkholderiales; family Burkholderiaceae_C; genus Aquabacterium. The sequence continues at coordinate 29,528 of NZ_JACPYU010000012.1, read as the reverse complement.
CGATGCGCCAGCGTGACAGCGTGGCACCGGAGGGTTGTCGAAGAGTCAAGGGCATGAACACAAACGGGGTGAACTCACTGCGCAGTATGCTGCGAACCATGCGTGCTTGGACGACGGAATCACCCACAGGTTCAGGCACTTGAATTTCTTTACCTGCCCCACCTGGGGCCACATTGGCGATTTTCCATGAGCGAGCTCACCCATTTTGACCAGCAGGGCCAGGCCCACATGGTGGACGTGTCCGACAAGGCTTCTACGACCCGCGTGGCCGTGGCGCAAGGCCGCATCGTCATGCAACCCTCGACCCTGGCCCTGATCGCCGAAGGGCGGGCGGGCAAGGGTGATGTGCTGGGCGTGGCGCGCATTGCCGCCATCCAGGGGGCCAAACGCACGGCCGACCTGATCCCGCTGTGCCACCCGCTGGCGCTGTCCAAGGTGGCGGTCGAGTTCGAGCTGGATGAGGTGGCCTCGGCCGTGGTTTGCCGCGTGACGGTGCAGACCGTGGGCCCCACCGGGGTCGAGATGGAAGCGTTGACCGCCGTGCAGGTGGGTCTGCTCACCATTTACGACATGTGCAAGGCTGCGGACCGGGGCATGGTCATGTCCGACGTGGGCTTGCTGGAGAAAGTGGGCGGCAAATCAGGGCATTGGGTGCGCCAGCCCTGAGGCCCATCCAGCGCGCCCTGGCTCAGGGCAACAGTTGCTTCCAGGTGTAGCTTTGCAGGGGCGGTTCACACTGGAAGGGCCGCTCTTCGCCCGGTTCAGGCTGGGTCTTGCACACCGCCAGGAACTCGTCCCCGATCGGGTTGCGGAACTCCTTGAGGCGCTGCACCACGTAGCGGCCCTTGTCCACCTGCCCGTGCTCGGCCAGCGAGCGGGCATAAGCCGCCATCAAGCGGGCGTCCAGCAGGTTGTGCAGGGTGCGCTTGAAGGCCTCGGGCGGTTTGCTCGGGTCTTCGTCGTCCAGGCTGGTCACGTCCGCGTAGTCGGCCTGGTAACCCCACCAGGGCATCTTCTTGCCGAATTCGATGCGCTGGTCCAGCGGGCCTGCGCCTGCGCGTGGGGCGTAGATGTTGACCGCGGCCTGGTAGTCGGCCGCGCACCAGATGGCCAGCAAGGCCATGATCAGCCCGCCGGCCAGCATGCCCGGGCTGAAGCGGCGGGGCGTTGGCGTGGCGGGCTCCAGCGCACCGGCTTGCGCCGCCAGCCCCGCGCCCCAGGCAAAGGCCGTGGGCAGCAGGAAGTAGCTGTACCACAGCGGGTACTCCAGCAGGCTGTGCAGCGCGGCGATGGTGACGATCACCGCACAGGCCCCCACGGTGGAGCGCGTGGGCTGGCTGTTGGCGTCGAGCTCGTCGCGCAGCAGGCCGCCACACAAGACCTTGAAGGCCAGCAGGCACAGGGCCAGCAAGAGCACGGTCAGGGGGATGCCGAACTCCACGGCCCATTGCAGGGGCAGGTTGTGGGTGTGGTCAAAGAAGGCGACAGGCCGGGTGGGGAAGGGTGTCAGCGACCAGGCCACATTGAACTCGCCGTAACCCACGCCCAGCCAGGGGTTGGTCTTGATCAGGTCCAGCACATTGGCCCAGATCTTGAAGCGCGAGCTGGAGATGTCGCTCTTGTCATGCAGGCGTGCTTCGGCCGCGAAGGTCACGCTCTTGTCGGCATGGGCCCACAGCCACATGCCGCCCCAGAACAGCAGGTAAACCAGCGGCGCACCCACCAGGGTGATGCGCAGCACGCGGGGCAGGCGCCGGTCCAGCGCGCCCCACAGGGTCAGGAAGGCCATGCCGATCATGCCGGTGCGCGAGGCCGTCAGCACGATGCCCCAGATGAACAGGGCGATCAGGCCGGATGCCACCCAGGCCGGCATGCGCTGGCGCGCGCCCAGCCAGGCCGCGCCGCAGCACGAGAACACCAGCAGGGTGCTGAAATGGTTGGGTTGGCGCAGGTTGCCCACCGCACGGCCAGGCATGGTGGGCTCCGCAATGAACAAACCATCTGCCCAAGCCGGGTGGAAGGACTGCACCAGGGCGAAGACCATGCCGATGCAGCCCGCCGCCGTCAGCGCCCCGAAGAAGGCCTCCAGAACGGCATCCTGATCCAGGCTGCGGGCACTGCGCCAGCCCGCCCACAACACCAGCAAGGCCGCCAGGCTCATGCCGCCACCCATCATGCCCAGCCCGGCGGGTAAAGCCCCCCAGACAAAGGCCGACCCGAAGGCCTCGGCTGCCAGGATCAGCAGCACGGCGCTCAAACCCCGCAGGGCCAGGCCGGCGGGCCCTTGCATGCTCGCCTTGGGCAGGACGCCCAACACGGCGACGAACAAGCCCCAACCCAGCACGGCCAGTGCCTGGTTGTAGAACGTCACCGAGGGAGGTTCATGGGTGGCCAGCAGGGTGGGGGCCAGCACGGCCAGCAGGCCGAATGACCACCACAGAGGGCGATGGCGAACAGCGGAGTCTTCAGAGGCGGGCGTGATCATGGCCGCTATTGTCGCGGCAGATCAGGCGCCCGATGGCGACAGGCTCGTCACAATAGACCCGCCGCAACAAGGTTGAGCAAAAGCGTCGACACTGTCGGGCTGACTGACCGCCTCCGCCCGATTGCCATGAGCTCCACCGCTTCGACGGCCCCACCCATACCCTCCACCTTGATGGTGCGCGAGCGCCTGCTGCTGTGGAGCCTGGCGGCCATCAACTTCACGCACATCGTCGACTTCATGGTGATGATGCCGCTGGGGCCGCAGCTCACCAAGCTCTTTCATGTGAGTGATGCCGAGTTCGGTTTGCTGGTCTCGGCGTATTCGCTGGCCGCCGGCCTGTCGGGCTTGCTGGTCTCCATGGTGATCGACCGTTTCGAGCGCAAGCGTGCGCTGCTGCTGGTGTACGCCGGCTTTGCGGTGGCCACGCTGGCCTGCGGCCTGGCGCCAAGCTATGGTGCCTTGTTGGCGGCGCGCGTGGCCGCCGGTGTGTTCGGCGGCGTGCTGGGCGCACTGGTGCAGACCATCGTGGGCGATGCCGTGCCTTTCGAGCGGCGCGGGCAGGCCATGGGGCTGGTGATGTCGGCGTTTTCGATGTCCACGGTGGCGGGGGTACCCCTGTCGCTGTGGATGGCCAGCCGCTGGGGTTGGCACATGCCTTTCTTTGCCATCACGGCGGCTTCGCTGGTCGTGCTGGTTGCGGCCTGGCGTTCGGTGCCCTTGCTGCGGGGGCACATGACCGGTGTATCGGCTCAGCCACCCATCACGCAACTCAAGCGCGTGCTGGCCGAGCCCAATCACTGGCGGGCGTTCGCGCTGTCCATGCTGATGCTCTCGGGCAGTTTCAGCATCATTCCCTACATCACGATCTACACGACCTCCAATGTGGGCCTGAGCCAGGAGCAGGTGCCCTATGTGTACTTCGCAGGCGGTGTGGCCACGCTGTTCACGGCCCGTCTGTGGGGACGCCTCACTGACCGCTGGGGCAAGGTCCTCATGTTCCGCGTCATCAGCGTGCTGGCCGTGCTGCCCATGCTGGCCCTGACCCATCTGCCCGTCGTGGCGCTGCCGGTGCTGCTGCTGGTGACCACGGCCTTCTTCGTGTTCGTCTCGGGGCGCATGGTGCCCGGCATGGCCTTGCTGACCGCGGCGCCCGAGCCCTCTGTGCGCGGCTCGTTCATGAGCGTCAACGGGGCCCTGCAATCGGCTGCCATGGGCGTGTCGGCCTGGGTGGGCGGCCTGATGATTTCACGCACGCCCGAAGGCCTGGTGCAGGGTTACGGCCGCGCCGGCTGGCTGGCCCTCGTGACCACGCTGATCATGGTCTGGTGGGTGGGCCGGCTGCGCCTGCATACACAGTCCGCCCCAGCCCGAGGGTGAGGGTTTGACAGGGGTTTTGAGCTGTCTCAAGCGATAGCGGGTTTTCTTCACGGCCCCCTCGACCTCCATACAAATACTGAGGCGATGCACTTGTCAGGCCGCGCCGACAGGCGCACACTGGCCTTCCGGTCGACGATTTTCAGCAATGAAATCGGTAGTGAAGCCGTAACAAAAATGCGGCTTTGCCGCTGGTTCGCCAGCCGGGTGTCTTCAACGCTTCTGCTCTCGAAAGGAGGCAGTATGAATTTGACGATCAGTGGCCACCACCTGGAAGTTACCCCTTCGCTGCGTGAGTATGTACTCACTAAGTTGGATCGAGTGACCCGTCATTTCGATCAAGTCGTGGACGTCAATGTCTTGCTAACCGTTGAAAAGCAAAAGGAAAAGGATCGCCGTCAAAAGGCCGAAGTCACTGTGCATGTGAAGGGTAAGGACATATTCGTCGAGACTTCTCACGAAGATCTGTACGCCGCCATTGATCAACTCATGGACAAGCTGGATCGTCAGGTCTGCCGCCACAAGGATCGCGTGCAGGACCACCATCACACATCCCACAAGCGTCAGGATTCGTCCTGGGACGCTATTCAATAAGCACGCGCTGCCGCCGCAAGCCTCAAACAGCGTGCTTGGTATGCCTGATTGCGGGTCGCCAGCGCAGGTAGACACCAAGTTAACGGCCCTTCGGGGCCGTTTTTCATGGGCTGACGCGAACCGATCGGACTAGAGTGGATTTCACCCGGGCATCGGGGTGTTCCGGGGCGTTTTGGGTAATTTGCCCCTTGCTGCGGTGCAGCAAAGGGTGCAGAATCCCTTAAATCGAGGGTTGGTGTGATAAGTCATCGCTGTCACGCTATCCCTATAATCCGCCCCTCATCCGTCCCGGTAGCCGGGGTCAAGGTGCTCGCCGTCACCCCTGCTTGAATCAAGATGAATCGACTATCAGCCATCCTTCCCGCCAGCCAGGTGCTGGTGGACGTGGACGCCAGCAGCAAGAAGCGGGTCTTCGAGCACGCTGGGCTGCTGTTCGAGAATCAGCACGCCATCGCCCGCGCCATCGTGACGGACAACCTGTTTGCCCGTGAGCGGCTGGGTTCGACCGGCCTGGGGCATGGCGTGGCCATCCCGCACGGCCGCATCAAGGGGTTGAAGAACCCGCTGGCCGCCGTCATCCGCCTGAGCCAGCCCATTCCTTTTGACGCGCCGGACGACGAGCCCGTCAACCTGCTGATCTTCCTGCTGGTGCCCGAAGCGGCCACCCAGCGTCACCTGGAAATCCTGTCCGAAATCGCCGAGTTGCTGTCTGACCGGGAGTTGCGCGAACGCCTCAAAACCGAGGGTGATGCGGCTCAGGTTCACGATTTGATCGAGCGTTGGCAGCCGCTGAAGTCGGTAGCCTAGTCTTTTCGGGCGTGGCTGGGGCATCATGAGATCCTGTCGTTAACCAAACAGATCACTCGTGAGCGTCAAAGATCTCGCCATCATCAGTGCCGAAGCGCTTTTCGAAGCCAACCGCGGGGCTTTGCGCTGGGAGTGGATCGCCGGGCACGCACACCCTGAGCGCCGTTTCGACGAAGAAGCCGTTCAAACCGCGCAGTCCGCCGCCGATCTGGTGGGCTACCTCAATTACATCCATCCTTACCGCGTCCAGATCGTGGGCCGGCGCGAGGCCGCCTATTTCTCGGGCTCGACTCCTGAGGACCAGGAGCGCCGCATCCAGCGCATCGTGACGCTGGAGCCGCCCGTGGTGGTGGTGGCAGACGCCCAGGCGCCCTCTGACAAGCTGGTGGCCATGTGTGGCCGAGCTGGCATCCCGCTGTTCGTCACCCAGGAGCCGGCCGGCCACGTCATCGACGTGCTGCGCAGCTACCTCACCCAGCATTTCGCCGAGCGCATCACGCGCCACGGCGTGTTCATGGACATCCTGGGTCTGGGCGTGCTGCTGACAGGTGAATCCGGCCTGGGCAAGAGCGAACTCGGGCTGGAATTGATCTCGCGTGGCCATGGCCTGGTGGCCGATGACGCCGTGGACCTGTTCCGCGTCTCGCGCACGGCCATCGAGGGCCGCTGCCCCGAGTTGCTGCTCAACCTGCTGGAAGTGCGCGGGATCGGCCTGCTGGACATCAAGGCCATCTTTGGTGAAACCGCGGTGCGCCGCAAGATGCGCCTCAAGCTCATCGTGCACCTGGTCCGCAAGGAAACCATGGAGCGCGAGTTCGAGCGCCTGCCTTACGAGCCCCTGTTCGAAGAGGTGATGGGCGTGCCCATCCGCAAGGCGGTGATCGCGGTGGACGCTGGCCGAAATCTGGCCGTGCTGGTGGAAGCTGCCGTGCGCAACACCGTGCTGCAACTGCGCGGCATCGACACCTACAAGGAATTCATCGAGCGCCACCAGCGCGCGATGGAGCGGGGCGGCAACTGAAGCGCTGCCCTTGGGGCTGACTTGGGCTGAGCCTCAGCGGCCGTTGGCCTTGCCGGCGCAGCCTTCACGTTCGCAGATCACGTACAGCGCCAGGGCGTGGTCCTGCAGTTTGTAGCCGCGTTCCTGGGCGATTTCCTGCTGACGGCGCTCGATTTCCGCGTCGTAAAACTCTTCCACCCGGCCACAGTTCACGCACACGAGGTGGTCGTGGTGCTTGCCCTCGTTGAGCTCGAACACGGCCTTGCCGGCTTCGCTGCCCGCCTCGAAATGGTTGCGCGACAAGATGCCGGCCTGCTCAAACTGCATCAACACACGGTAAACCGTGGCCAGGCCGATGTCCGAGCCCTCGGTGAGCAGGACCTTGTAGACGTCTTCGGCCGTCATGTGGCGCTGGGCGGCCGCCTGGAAAACTTCCAGGATCTTGATGCGAGGCAGGGTGGCTTTGAGCCCGCTGCTCTTGAGTTCTTCTGCGTGGGTCATGGGTGGAGGCTCCGGCTGCGGAGCAACCTTGATCGGCCCCCGCTAGAATGCCCAATGATATCGACATGGGCGAGACCTGTGAAATGGTCGGGCCTTGTCGCTGCGTGGCATTCGTGCTGCGCGGGTTGATTCCTGTTTTCCGCCCGCCTGCCCCGGGCACCAACCAAGCTGCTCATCCATGACGCTGAAACCCCTTCGCCGCGCTTTGTTCTGGCTGGCCCCCGTGGCCATGCTGTCGGCCTGCAGCAATTTGTCGCTGAGCAAGCCCGAGACGCTGTTCGGCCTGCTTGAGCCCTACAAGGTGGACGTGGTGCAGGGCAATGTGGTCACGCAGGAAATCATGGCGCAGATCCAGCCGGGCCTGGGCCGCATGCAGGTCAAGGAAATCCTGGGCACGCCCTTGCTGGCCGACCCCTTCCACACCGACCGCTGGGACTACGTCTTCACCATCCGCCGCCAGGGCGTGGCCGACCAGCAGCGCCGTGTCAGCGTGTTCTTCAAGAACGATGCGGTGGAGCGTTTTGACACCGAGCCGCTGCCCAGCGAGCGCGATTTCGTGGCCTCCATCGACAAGCCTGTCAAAGGCAAGGACGTGGAGAACCTGACGCCCGAGCAGATCGCCGCCTTGCCGGTGCCGCCCAAGAGCGACGTGGTCAAGACCGTGCCGCAAGGCGCTGTGCGCGCCTACCCGCCCCTGGAAGCCGGCAAGCGCTGAGCCCGAGCCGCATTTCCCCCAGATTCAACTGCTTCACCGAGATTTGACTGCATGAGCACCGCCGCCAACGCCAGCCCCGTCCACCAGATTGCCATTGCCGGTGCCTCCGGCCGCATGGGCCGCATGTTGATCGAGGCCGTGCACAACGCCGCTGACGCCCAACTCGCTGGCGCGCTGGACATCGCAGCCAGTCCTGCTGTCGGTGCCGATGCCACGGCCTTTCTGGGCGCCAACAGCGGTGTCGCCATCACGGCCGACCTGCGTGCCGGCCTGAAGAACGCGCGCTACCTGATCGACTTCACCCGCCCTGAAGGCACCATGGAACACCTGCGCGTGTGCCGTGAACTGGGCGTCAAGATGATCATCGGCACCACCGGCTTCACCGATGCCCAGAAGGCCGAGATCCAGGATGCCGCACGTGACATCAGCATCATGATGTCGCCCAATATGGCCGTGGGCGTGAACGTGGTCTTCAAGCTGCTGGAGCAGGCTGCCAAGGCGCTCAAGGAAGGCTACGACATCGAGATCATCGAAGCACACCACCGCCACAAGGTGGACGCGCCCAGCGGCACCGCCCTGAAGATGGGCGAGATTGTGGCCGAAGGCGTGGGCCGCAACCTGCAGGAATGCGCGGTCTACGGCCGCGAAGGCGTGACCGGCGAGCGCGACCCCAGCACCATCGGCTTTGCCACCGTGCGTGGCGGCGACATCGTGGGCGACCACACCGTGCTGTTTGCCGGCATTGGCGAACGCATCGAGATCACGCACAAGTCCTCCAGCCGCGCCACGTATGCCCAGGGCAGCCTGCGTGCCGTGCGTTTCCTGTCGCACCAACCCCATGGCCTGTTCGGCATGGACGATGTGCTGGGCCTGAAGTAATCCAACAAGGACGCGGCATGGGTGGTTTGACGCAGTATTGGGAGCAGGGTGACGCGATCGGGCGTGCGGTGGCAATCATGCTGCTGCTGATGTCGATCAGCGCCTGGGTGGTGATCTTCTGGAAGGGCTGGCTGCTCAAGCGGGCCCGCCGTGACCTCACGCTGGGCGTGCAGGCTTTCTGGCAGTCGCCCGACATGGTCTCGGCCCGTCAGACCTTGCAGGGGCTGGACCGCGAAGGCGTGCTGCTGCCGCTGGTGGATGCCGTGAGCGAGCCGGCCACTGCGGGTACGCTGGAGGCCCGCGCCTTGCCTGAGGCCCAATTGACACGCCGCCTGCGCGACAGCCTGCATGGCGTGCTGGCGCGCCTGCAGGTGGGGCAGGTGCTGCTGGCCTCGGTGGGGGCCGTGTCGCCCTTCGTGGGCCTGTTTGGCACCGTCTGGGGCATCTACCACGCCATGATGGGCATCGCCACCGAAGGTTCGGTCAGCCTGGACAAGGTGGCAGGCCCGGTGGGCGAGGCGCTGATCATGACCGCCGCCGGCCTGGCCGTGGCCATCCCGGCCGTGCTGGCCTACAACATCTTTGGCAAGTACGTGTCGGCCTGCGAGGCCGATCTGGAAGGCTTTGCCCACGACCTGCGCGAAGCCCTGCTGGGCGCGCAAGCCCGCGACTGAGCAAGCAAGTAAGGAACGGCCATGGCATTCGGGCGTCTGGAGCGACCACAGGGCAGCCAGCCCATGAGCGAGATCAACATGACGCCGCTGATCGACGTCATGTTGGTGCTGCTGGTCATCTTCATGCTGACCGCGCCCTTGATGACGTCCAAGCTCAAGCTGGATCTGCCCAAGGCGGATGCCCCGCCTGCGCCGCAGAACAACCAGACGGTGCTGGCCGTGGCCTTGACGGGCGACGGCGCGGTGCACCTGGACGATCAGGACAGCTCGCTGGAGGCCGTGGCCAGGCAGGCCACCGAGCTGGCCAAGCGGCGCCGCGACACCGAGGTGCAACTGCGTGCCGACAAGGGCGTGCCCTATGGGCGCGTGGCCGAGCTGATCGGCGTGTTGCAGAAGGCGGGGCTCAACCGCATCGCCTTCGTGACCGAAGCGCCGGGTGCTGCGGCTGCGGCCGCGTCGAAATAACAAGCCATCTTAAAGCGCGCCAGCGTGCGCCAAGGCATCGCCCTGTCTGTTGTTGGGGCAGATGTCGGGTCTGATGTCGGCCGCGAACGACAAGGGGCCACAAGCCTTGCATTTCGCTGCGCCAGGCCCGATGGCCGCGCGCACAATGGTCTGCAAGTTGACTGTTGGTCAGGATCCCTAGATGGCAGCCCCGAAGTTCCCCACCCAGCGATTCGACAACGCGCAGGCCGCGCTGGATCACGTGACGCGCCTGTACGACTCGCAAATTGCCTACCTGCGTGATGCGCTCCAGCGCTTTGTGGCCGGCGACAAGCTCAAGGGCCATGTGCGCGCCAAGTACCCCTTTGTGCGCATCCACACCGACACGGTGGCCCGCGCGGACTCCCGCTTGTCCTATGGCTTTGTGGCCGGGCCCGGCACCTACGAGACCACGCTGACGCGCCCCGATCTGTTCGCCGACTATTACCGTGACCAGTTCGACCTGCTGCTGGCCAATCACGGCGTGTCCATCGAGGTGGGCCTGGGGGCCGATCCGATCCCCGTGCACTTCAGCCTGGCCGAACACCAGCACCTGGAAGGCAGCATGTCGGCCGAGCGCCGTTTGCTGCTGCGTGATCGCTTCGACTTGCCTGACCTGGCATCGATGGACGACGGCATTGCCAATGGCACCTACGAGACACGCGGCGGCGCGCCCCGGCCGCTGTCCTTGTTCACCGCACCGCGTGTGGATTACTCGCTGCACCGCCTGCGCCACTACACCGGCACCTCGCCCGAGCACTTCCAGAACTTCGTGCTGTTCACGAACTACCAGTTCTACATCGACGAGTTCGTGCGCATGGGCCACGAGTTGATGCGCCGCGCGCCCGACCCGAAGAACCCGCGCGACGACGACGACTGCATCGCTTTTGTCGAGCCGGGCAACGTGATCACGCGGCGCGTCGGGCAGTCTGTCGAGGCCGCGGATGCACTGGGTTCGGTGCCGCCACGCCTGCCACAGATGCCCGCCTACCACCTGATCCGCAAGGACCGCAGTGGCATCACCATGGTCAACATCGGGGTGGGGCCGGCCAATGCCAAGACGGCGACCGACCACATCGCGGTCTTGCGTCCGCATGCCTGGATCATGCTGGGACACTGTGCGGGCCTGCGCAACACGCAGCAACTGGGGGACTATGTGCTCGCGCACGGTTATGTCCGTGAGGACCACGTGCTCGACGAGGATCTGCCTTTGTGGGTCCCCATCCCGCCGCTGGCCGAAATCCAGCTCGCGCTGGAAGGGGCGGTGGCCGACGTGACCCAGCTGCATGGCTACGAGCTCAAGCGCATCATGCGCACGGGCACGGTGGCGTCGACCGACAACCGCAACTGGGAGTTGCTGCCGCAGCGTGAACCCGAGCGCCGCTTCAGCCAGAGCCGTGCGGTGGCGCTGGACATGGAGAGCGCGACCATTGCGGCCAACGGCTTCCGCTTCCGTGTGCCTTACGGGACGCTGCTGTGCGTGAGCGACAAGCCGCTGCACGGCGAGTTGAAGCTGCCGGGCATGGCCAACCAGTTCTACCGCGAGCGGGTAGACCAGCATCTGCGCATTGGCTTGCGCGCCATTGAGCGTTTAAGGGCCAATATGGCTGGTCAACTGCACAGCCGTAAGCTGCGCAGTTTCGCCGAGGTGGCGTTCCAATAAAGGCTAACCAGTTCTGGTTGACTTGGCTGCGCGGCGCTGACCGGTTTACCCAGGGTCAGGCCGCGTGACAGGCTGCTGGCAGGCTCGTGGAGCGCGGCTGCAGCCTGTTCTCAAGCGTTCAGGCAGCGGCGGCCAGAACGGGGGCTTCAGCGACGGGCACAGGGGCCACTTCGCGGCGAATCTGTTCGCCAGCCAGGTCTTCTGCAACGCGCAGGTCGTAGGCCGTTTGCAGGTCCATCCAGTACTGAGGCGTGGTGCCAAAGAAGCGGGCCAGACGCAGGGCCGAGTCGGGGCTGATGCCACGGCGTTCGCGCACGATGTCGTTCACACGGGGTGCCGGTACGTGCAGGCGAATGGCCAGACCGCTGGCCGACAGGCCATGTTGTTCCATGAACTTGGCACGCAGGATGGCGCCGGGATGCACAGCTTGTGAATTGCTCATAGGACTAAGGGTTTTTCATAGATACTGGTCCGATCGTATGAGGTTTGTCTCATTTAGATTGTCAAAACTTAGACAATTACACGCAATTCATCTAACCATTTCGGGGTATTGCGGGTAAACACTGAGTCCATTTACCGTTTGACGAAACCATGGCGCGCCGAACCGAATCCACGCCGCTGACCTTGTTGCCAGCGCTCAAATCCCATCTCTGGTTTGCCAGTTGCCCTGCACCTTTTCAGCAGGCCCTGGTCGAGCGTTCGCGCCTGTGGCACATCGGGCCGGGCGAGATCCTCTTTTCACGCGGCGAGGCGCAAGACAGCCTGTGCTGCGTGGTGGCGGGGGCCTTGAAGCTGGGGTCCATCAACCCCAAGGATGGCTCGCACCATTTGACGATGTACGTGGAGCCTTATCACTGGTTCGGCGAGGTCTCGATGATCGATGGCCTGCCGCGCAGCCAGGACGCGATCGCCGATACCGACAGCACCGTCATGGTCGTGAGCGGCCCGCTGTTGATGGAGTGGCTGGCCGAGCACCCCGAGAACTGGCGTGATCTGGCGCGCCTGGCCTGCGCCAAGCTGCGCCTGATCCTCACGGCCATTGAAGACAATGCCTCGCTGTCCATCGAGCAGCAGGTGGCGCGGCGGCTGCTGTTTTCGGCCACGAATTTCGGGCAGTCCACCAACCCCAGCGTGCGCCGGCGTGTGCGCTTGCCGCAGGAGTACCTGGCGCGCATGCTGGGGGTGTCGCGCCAGACGATCAACAAGTCGCTGCGTGCGCTGGAGCGCGAACGCGTGCTGGCCTTGCACTACGCCGAGATCGAGATTGTCGACATGGCGGCGCTGGTGACCAAGGCCGGGGCGATCAACCCCGGTTTGCCCTACCCGATGCCTGACACCGATGCGGACATCAAGGGCTGACCGAGCTGGTGTGCGAATCGGCGGGCATCAGCGCTCGGCAGGCATCAGCGTGCGGCGCGCGGCTTGACTTTGGCGGCGGCGGTGCGGGCCTTCTGGCGGGCGGCATCCACGGTGGCATCGGTGGCCAAGGCCACGCCCATGCGGCGTTTGACGAAGCTCTCGGGCTTGCCGAACAGGCGCAGGTCGGTGCCGGGCTCGGACAGCGCCTCGGCCACACCGTCGAACACGACGTCCTGCGTGTCCACCCCGCCGTAGATCACGGCCGAAGCGCCAGGGGCGCGCAAGCGGGTGTCCACCGGCAGGCCCAGGATGGCGCGCGCATGCAGTTCAAACTCGCTTTGCACCTGCGTGGACAGCGTGACCAGGCCGGTGTCGTGCGGGCGTGGGCTGACTTCGCTGAACCAGACCTGGTCGCCCTTGACGAACAACTCGACGCCGAAGAGGCCCTGGCCGCCGAGGTTGTCGGTCACGGCCTTGGCGATCTCGCGGGCCTTGGCCAGGGCCTGGGCGCTCATGGGGTGGGGCTGCCAGCTCTCGACATAGTCGCCGCTGACCTGCAGGTGGCCGATGGGTTCGCAGAAATACGTCGCGACCTGGCCTTGCGTGGCACCTTGGCCGGCTGCGCGCACGGTCAGCAGCGTGATCTCGTAGTCGAAATCGATGAAGCCTTCGACGATGACGCGCCCGTGACTGACGCGGCCACCGGCCATGGCGTAGTCCCAGGCCTTGTCGACATCGGCCGGGCCGTCGATCTTGCTCTGGCCTTTGCCCGATGAGCTCATCACCGGTTTGACGATGCAGGGGTAGCCGATGCCTGGCCCGTTCTCGCCAGCGATCGCGGCTTGCAACTCGGCCAGCGAGTCGCAGAACCGATAGGGGCTGGTGGGCAGGCCCAGGGTCTCGGCGGCCAGGCGGCGGATGCCTTCGCGGTCCATGGTCAGGCGGGCGGCGCGGGCCGTCGGGATGACGCGCACCACGCCCTGGGCTTCGAGTTCTTCCAGCACCGGCGTGGCAATGGCCTCGATTTCGGGCACGACCAGATGGGGGCGCTCGGCCTCGATGAGAGCGCGCAGTTGGGCCGGGTCGCTCATGGTGATGGTGCGCGCGTGGTGGGCCACCTGCTGGCCGGGCGCGTGCTCATAACGGTCCACGGCGATGGTTTCGACACCCAGGCGTTGCAAGGCGATGAGGACTTCCTTGCCCAGCTCGCCCGCGCCCAGCAGCATGACCCGTGCGGCGGAGGGGGACAGGGGGGTGCCAAGCGGCAGCGTCTGGACGGGCTGGGTCATGATGGGTTGGCGTGCAGTGGTTGAGACAAGGCCTTGATTGTCAGGCCTGATGGGGGGCAGGCGAGATCAGGCGCTCAGCGGCAGGCTCACCGAGAAGCAACTGCCCTGGCCGACCTCGCTGCGCAGGCTCACTTCGCCACCCAGGCGCTCGACCAGGCGCTTGACCACGGTCAGGCCCAGGCCGGAGCCCTCTACGTTGCCGGCACGCTGGTCATCCAGGCGCACATAGGGCTCGAAGATGCGCTGCTGGTCTGGCGGCGGGATGCCGATGCCGGTGTCGATGACCTCGATGCGTGCGGTGGCGTCGTGGGTGTCGTCCAAGCCGACACGCACCGTGATGCGCCCGCTGACCGTGTACTTGAGGGCATTGGTGATCAGGTTGGACAGGATCTGCCTGACGCGGCCGCCATCGGTCCAGACATGGTGCAAGGCCAGTACGTCTTGCTGCGGCCACTCGCACACGATGTCCAGGCGCTTGCTTTGCGCTTGCGGCAGGTAGGTGTCGCAGACCTCTTGCGCCAGGGCGGGCAGGTCGACCGAGGCCGTCTGCAATTGCCAGGCGGGGTTCTCCAGCCGCGTGTACTCGGTGACGTCGCGCAGATGGGTGTCGAGTTGGGAGGCCGCCGTGCGGATGCGGTCAACGGCCCGCCGCTCGGGCGGGGTCTGGGCCTTGAGTGCCAGCAAGTCGATCGAGCCGAGCATGGCCTGCAGGGGGCTGCGGATCTCGTGCGAGAGCATGGCCAGGAAACGTTCCTTGCTTTGATGCGAGGCCAGCTCGGTGGCGCGCAAGCGCCCTTTGAGCGCCGTGATGTAGTGCAGGGCCACGATGCAGGCGGGCTGCGCGACCAGCAGGACCATCCAGACGTGGGCGTTCATGGCCGCTTGGGGGGGCAAGCTGCTTCTGGGTGCCAGGCCATACTGAAAGAGGTACAGGCCCAGCAGCCCGGCGTAGTGCAGCCAGCAGATCAGGTTGGCGCCACGCTGGAGGGCCACGAAGGCGCCGATGTAGAACACGGGCATGAACTGTGAGCCCGAGGCCAGCTTGAACAAACCAGTGGCGGTGGTGTCCTGAGCCGCCATGTACACGCCGCCCAGGATGTAGAGGCTGGTGGGCACAAGCGCGGTGAAGATGATGGTGTTCATGCGCTCGGGAAACCGCCACAAGCACCAGGCAGTCAGCCCATACAAAGCCGACATGATCGGCACGCCGATGCGGTCCCAGGGGTTGGTCAGGCCATGAAAGGAGAGGTAGGCCGCACCCATGCACACCAAGGTGCAGAGCCAGAAGACGATGCGCGTTTCATCTCGCGCAGGCGGCTGTGATGACAAGGTGGCGTCAACCATGCGGGTGGTGCAGCCGATCCAGGCTGCTCTGGATGGCAGCAGTCAGTACAGCGGGGCGCACGGGCTTTTCAAAGAAGGTGACGCCCTGGGTGCGCAAGATGGTGGCCAGTGTGGCTTCCGAGGCGGAGCCGTCCCGCAACTGCCCGGTGAGCAGCACGATGGGGGCCTCGGGTTGTTCGCGGCGGATGCGCTCGACCAGGGCTTGCGAGGTCTGGCCGCCCCCCAGGATCAGGTCCACGACGAAGGCATCGTGGTCGGTGAGGGGCTGCGCCAGCAGGTCTTCCGAGCGGGTGTAGGCATGGGCGTCGTAGCCGACTTCGTTGAACCAGTCGGTCAGCGCGTCGGCCGAGCCGATGTCATCGTCCAGCACGGCGATGCGCGCGCGCACCTGCTCGCTCTGGTTGCGCCATTGCAGTTGCGCGACGGCATAGTGCGGCCCCCGGAAGGCTTCTTGTTGCAACCTGGCCTGGCCTGTGACCTGCCAACCCTCCAGCGGATGGTGGAAGGCCACCAGGCCCTGGCAGGACGATGCGGCCTCTTCGGTGCACAAGGGGCCGAGTTCGATATCGCAGGGCAGGCGCTGCTCGTCCATCAACAGGGTGGCCGGGTAGGTGGTGACCGGTTTGGCGTGGCCGGTTGCGGGGGGCTGCAGGCCTGACCGCAAACCAGCGGACAGTGCCGTGTCGATGCTTTCGCCAAAGTGCTGGCAGATGGCCCTGACCTCGTCGAACAGCCAGACGGCTCCGCGCAGCTTGCGGCGTGCCTGGCTGACCGAAATCGCGCAAATTTGCGCGATTTCGGTGGCCTGGTGCCGGCTCGGTACACCATGGCGCTCCAGCAGGCCAGACAGGCAGGCACTGACCCAGGAAGGGCTCTCCTCAGAAGGAAAGCCGCTGTGATCCTTGTCAAGGTCTGCGTCCATGATGGTGATGTGGGGCAACAATCAGGTCGATCTGATGGGTGAAAAAAACTTCACTTTTGCGCGAAAGCGTCAAATATGACCGATACAATGTATTGTGCGCTGAAAACACAACACGATCCATGGCGCCGCTCAGGGAATTTTTATGATTTCGATGCTGGTGACAGCTTCGAACAGCCAGGCTCCTGGTGGCTTGTCCACGAAGGGATCCGGCTGGTGCTTTCGGGCTTTTTCAAACCACCTCTCGGGGTGGTTTTTTCATGGGCGCGTCGCCAAGTGCGCCCAGCGCCGCTGAATGCCTTGATGATGGGCACCTAGCCCCATCACCTCCCCGTCGCCTCATGAACACGCCCACCCGCCGCATCGGCATCATGGCCGCCATGCCCGAAGAGTTGCAAGCCTTGCTTGACGTCATGCCCGACGAAAGCATGGAGCGCCGGGCCGGGCGCGAATTCTGGGTTGGCCATCTGCATGGCCGCGAGGTGGTGGCCGTGCTGTCACGCATCGGCAAGGTCGCCGCGGCCACGACCACCACGGTGCTCTTGAGCAGTTATGGGGTGGACCAGGTCATCTTCACGGGCGTGGCCGGCGGCCTGGGCGAGGGCGTGCGGGTGGGCGACGTGGTCGTGGCCGATGCACTGATCCAGCACGACATGGATGCCTCGCCCCTGTTCCCGCGTTTCGAGTTGCCGGGCCTGGGGCTGGCCACCTTGTCGCCGCCTGCCACGCTGACCACCGCGGTGCGCGACACCGTCGAGCAGGTGCTCAGCCCCGCCTCGCTGGCGGCCGGTGGTGCGCTGGCCGATGTGCATCTGGAGGCGCTGGGCCTGTCGCAGCCCCGTGTGCACCAGGGCCTCATCATCAGCGGCGACCAGTTCATCCACTCGGCGCAGACCTGCCGCGCCTTGACGCAAGCCTTGCCGGCCGCGCTGGCCGTCGAGATGGAAGGGCGGCCGTGGCCCAGGTCTGCCATGACTTCGGCGTGCCCTATGCCGTGATCCGCACGATCTCGGACCGCGCCGATGACGACGCCCACATCGACTTCCCCCGCTTCATCGACGCCGTGGCCCGGCACTATTCACTGGCCATCGTCGAAGCCTTGTTGCGCAGGGGTTGACCAGCCTTGATTTCGATCAGGTCTGGCGCTTAAGCTGTGGCCTGAGCTTGGCCTTACCCGGAGACACGATATGGAGCGCTACGCGTCCTTCAGCGCCTTCTACCCTTTCTACCTCTCGCAGCATCAGGACCAGACCTGCCGGCGCCTGCACGTGGTCGGGTCCACGCTGGTGTTGACGGTCTTGATCTGGGCCATCGTCACGCAGACCTGGTCCGGGCTCTTGCTGTTGCCGGTGCTGGGCTATGGCTTTGCCTGGGTGGGCCACTTCCACTTCGAGCACAACAAGCCCGCAACCTTCACCTACCCGCTCTACAGCCTGATGGGGGACTGGGTGATGTGGTGGCAGACGCTGACCGGCAAGCTGCCGCTCTGATCACCATCTGATCACAAGGACAGCGAGAGCACCTGGTTGCGCCCGGCCTGTTTGGCCTTGTATAGCGCAGAGTCCGCGGCGGCGATCAGATCCTGCTCCTGCACGCCTTCGCGGGCGCGGCAGCTGACCACGCCGATGCTGGTGGTGACCACCGGCGCCGTGGCAGAGGCCTCGTGCCGGATGCCCAGCTTGATGATGGCTTCGCGGATGCGCTCGGCCGCCTGGTGCGCTGTGTCCTTGTCGGCGCCGGGCAGCACGGCGATGAACTCTTCGCCACCATAGCGGGCCACCAGATCGCCCGGGCGGCGCAGGCTGTCCTGCATGGCATGGGCCACCTGCATCAGGCACTGGTCGCCCACAGGGTGGCCATAACGGTCGTTGTATTGCTTGAAGTGGTCCACGTCCAGCATGAGCACGGCCACCGGCGCCTGATCGTACTGGGCGCGCTGCCAGGTCTGTTCCAGGTATTGCTGAAAGTGCCGGCGGTTGAACAGGCCGGTGAGGGTGTCCATGCGCGAGAGCTGCTGCAGGCGTTGCTGCACCTCGCCCAGGTCCTGCAGCAGGTGCTTGCTGCGCAGCGACAGCAGGTACTGGCGCCGCTCATCCCGCTCCAGCGCGTAGTTGGACATCAAGGTGAAGATCATGGTCGCACCGATGAGCATGGCCATGGGCAGACTCAACCGAGGGTTGAAGGCCGGCACCATCATCACCCCGCCGATGTGGATGAGGTACACCGTCAGCGAGAAAGCCACGGCATACCAGAAGCGCAGGCGCTGCACCATGTTGCCGTACATGATCACCACCATCAGGCCGACGTGGTAGTACTGGCTGGTGGTCGCGTGGCTGTTGGACAGGATGTAGGCCAGGCAGGCCGCAGCGAATGAGCCACTGACCAGCACCAGGCACTCGCCCACGAGGGTGGAGGTCTGGGGCGACATGCTGTGGCGCTTGAGCCAGACGCTCAACAGGGCGATGACCGCAAAGGGGGTGAACAAGCCTACTCTGATCTTCACGGCCAGCCAGAACACGTCGGGGGCCATGAGGTAGTCCACCAGCAAAAAGCCGTTGAACACGAAGAGCGACAGCAAGCCGCTGAGCAGGAAATAGCGCAGCCTGCGGGCCGCGCTGTCGTTGACGAACTGGTGCTCCAGCGCGGCGGGGAAGCGCAGCCAGGACAGGGTCTTGTCAAACTGCTCGGTGGCGGCGGCCACGTCCTCCCGGCTGGTGTGGCCAGTGGGTTGCACGGTGCGGCGTGCGGGTGGCAGGGCGCGGCTGAAGGTGCTCACGAGTGGGGCGCCTCCTGCAGCGTGCAGGCCTGGTTGCGACCACGGGACTTGGCTTTGTAGAGGGCGTCGTCAGCCTGTTTCAACAAGCTGGGGATGTCGGCCTGATCGGCGTCTGCGCGCAGGCAGGCCACGCCGATGCTCACGGTGACCCAGGGCTGGACGGGTGAGGTTTCATGGGGGCGTTGCAGGCGCCAGACAGCCTCACGCACGCGCTCGGCAGCGGCCATGGCTTCGGGCAGGGAGGTCTTGCTCAGGACAGCGATGAACTCTTCACCCCCAAAGCGCGCCAGCAGGTCACCGGGCTTGCGCAGGTGGCGGCTCATGGTGGCGGCTACCTCCTTGAGGCAGGCGTCGCCCACGGGGTGGCCGTAGTGGTCGTTGTAGAGCTTGAAGTGGTCGATGTCCATCATGAGCAGGGCCACGTCCTGCCCGTCCTGGCGGGCGCGTGCCCAGACCTGCGCAAGGAACTCGTCGAAGTGGCGGCGGTTGGCGATCTCGGTCAAGGGGTCGAAGCGGGTGAGCTGGTCCAGGCGCTGGTTGCCGGTTTCCAGCTTCTCAAGCAGCAGGTGCTCGTGCTGCAACATCAACCAGTTGGTGCGCTCTTCGTGCTCCAGCCAGTAGCTGCCATACAGGGTGAACACGATCGTGGAGACCATGACCAGCGCCGTGCCCGTCATCACCGGGACGTTGGGGTGCGGGAGATTCAGCACGGCCAAGGCAAACAGGGCCAGGACCACCAGGTCGATCAACAGGGCCGGCCAGAAGCGGATGCGCTCGACGCCGCCGTTGAACAGCGCGATCAGGCTCAGGCTGACCAGATAGGGGGCCGCCAGCACGTCGGTGCTGCTCATGCACAGATAAATGATGATGCAGGCGGCCACCAGGCCCTTGATCAGCCCAACCCATTCACGCCATGCTGGGCGCACCTTGTGCCACAGCGCGGCGGCCAAACCCAGCAAGGGCGCAAAAACCAGCAGGCGCAAGGTGAGGGCATCGCGGAAGCGGTCGGGCACCATCATCCAGTCGGCCATCAGCAAGCCGCTGGACAGGATGATGGACATCAGCGCGCCGGTGCGCATCTGCACCAGTTGCTCGGGCGCCTTGTCGGACTGGAAGTGCGCCTCCACGGATGGCGGAAAGCGCAAAAAGGGAAAGCCTTGCTGCTGCACCGCTTCGAACGTGCTCGTTGACATGGGCGCCGCCACGTCCAGCCCTTGCGGGGACGGTGTCGGGGGCGCCAGCGGTGTCGATGAAGCCAGATTGATCATGCCAATGCGGTGCTTGCGCATTTTGCGCACGCGGTTTGCATATTTTCGGCTTCATCCGCAAGACCTTGACGCGGTCCGTTTCACGGGGAGGCATTTGCCGCGTGACGCAATGCACAGGCGTTGGTGGCTGGTGCCTGCTGGGCGGCTGCCCAGACAGGAAAAAACCCCCGGTGTGGCCTGCACAGCGGGGGCTTGTCGGAGGCCGGGGTCAACCGGTCATCGCGCAGTGGGTCTCAGAACGGAATGTCATCATCCATGTCATCAAAGCCGGTAGACGACTTGGGTGCAGGCGCTGGGGCAGCCGGGCGCTGGGCTGCGGCAGGGCGGGCAGCCGGGCGGCTCGGTGCGGACGGGGCTTCCTGATTGAAGTCGTCACCACCACCCTGGTTGCCACCGCCGTAGCCGCCACCACCGCCACCACCGCCACCCTCACGGCCACCCAGCAGTTGCATCTGCTCGGCCACGATTTCGGTGGTGTAGTTGTCCTTGCCGTCCTTGTCCTGCCACTTGCGGGTCTTCAGGCGGCCTTCCACGTACACGGGGCGGCCCTTTTTCAGGTATTCACCGGCGATTTCTGCCAGGCGGTCGTAAAACACCACGCGGTGCCATTCGGTTTCCTCAACCTTGTCGCCGCTGTTCTTGTCCTTCCAGTTGCGCGTGGTGGCAACGGAGACATTACAGACGGCTGCGCCATTGGGGGTGTAGCGCACTTCGGGGTCGCGACCCAGGTTGCCGATGAGGATGACTTTGTTGATGGAGGCCATGGCCTGATTCCTGAAAGCTGAAGGTTGGTTAAATAAGGGTGCCGTTAGTTAGCAGCGCGATTATCACCGGTCTCAGGATCAGGCCTTTCCCTCGGGGGAGGGCGCACCGTCGGGGGTGTCACATGGCGGGAAATCCGCCCTGCGCTGGTCAGCCCAGCTTGAAGCGGGAGGCCTGTTCCGCCAGCTTCAGGCTCTGGCGTCGCAACACCTTGGCGGCGTGCGCCACCTGGGTGACCAGGGTGCTGGTCTTGTCGCAGTTGTCGTTGACCAAGGCCAGCGTGGTGGTCATGTGCTCGGCGTTGCGCTGGCCTTCGTCGGTGACCTTGGCCAGCTTGGCCAGGATGCGTCCCATGTCCTTGACATTGGACTCGGTCGAGCGCACGGCCTCGACCGTGCCTTTGGCGATTTCCTGGCCTTGCGCGATCTCGTTGGTGGAGTCGCCCACCACCTTGCTGATCTGGGCGGCGGCGTCAGACACGCGTTGTGCGAGGCCGCGCACCTCGCTGGCCACCACGGCAAAGCCTTTGCCTGAGACGCCGGCCTTGGCCGCTTCCACCGAGGCGTTGAGCGCCAGCAGGTTGGTCTGGAAGGCAATGCCGTCGATCAGGCTGACGATCTTGCCGATCTCGCGGCTGCGGTCCTGCAGCTTGTCGATCACACCCGCCAGGTTGGTCATGGCCCGGCGGCTGCGGCCGGCGTCGGCGGTGACGTCCTTGGCGCGGTCTACCGCTTCGGCGACACACTGCTGGTTGGCCTCCAGGTACTGCAGGGTGGCGACGATGCCCTGCTGCAGCCCTTCCATGGCCACCGTGGCGTCCTGAATGCGTTGCGACAGGTCTTCGCTGGCGATGGAGATGTCGCCGGATGCGTGCGAGACCGACGACACGCCGCGGCGGACCACCGTGAACAGGTCAGCCAGGCGGGACAAGGACGCGCGCAGGCTGCGCAGCGTGTCGGCGACTTCGTCGTCCCCGCGGGCCAGTGCCCGGCCTGTCAGATCACCTCGCGCCATGCGCTCTACCTCGGACTGGATGAGCTGCATGCCGCCCCGCATCACCCGCGAGAACGCCGTCATGGCGTAGGCCGCCAGCAGCACGCCGAAGATCGCCGTGCCACCCAGCCAGGTGAGGCGTTGGCGGATGTGGGCTTCATCGGCCGTCAAGGCGGTATCGAGTTGCGCCATGCAGGTCTCGCGCATTTGCTGCACCTGCTTGTGCAAGGCCAGGGTCGTCTGTGCCGCTTGGGCCTCGTCGAGCGGGGCTGCGGCATCCAGCGCAAAGGCGCGCGTCTCTTTGGCCAGCAGGCTGGTATCGGTGAACAGGGCTTCATGGCCGCTGACGCAGGCCGACCCAGCCGGGGTCCGGATGCGCGCGGCGTGCTGTTTGACCCCATCGAGCGTTTCGCGTAACTCGTGGACGCTCAGCAGCGTGGCTTCCGCCGCAGCGGCATGCCGTTCGGGGCGGGTGCTCAAGAGATGCAGCTGGCTGTGCAAATCGTAGAGGGCCTCATCCAGGTTGGGCAGCAGCTCGGTGGCCAGTTCGCTGACCAGGTGCACGTGCTGGTTGGCGCTCACGGCCAGTTGCGCGCCATCGCTGACGACATTGCTCAAGGCTTTGGCCTGGGCAATGAACTGGCTGTACATCGCGGCGCGGGTCTGGCCAGAGGGGGGCTCGTTGAGCTTGACGTAGGCGCCGCTCAGCGCTTGCCAGGCCTCGGCTGCGCCGAATCTGTTGCCGATCTGATCTTGCAGGGCGGCCAAATCGAGGTAGCTGGCCTCGATGTCCCGAGCCAGGGCCTCTTCGGCAGCCTTGTCCTGGCCGTCCTGGGGGTGCGCCAGCGCAGCGCGCAAGGGCATCACCGTGGTGACCAGTTTGTCCACATGGTGGATGTAGAGCCAGCCTTGACGATGCGATTGCGCATCGCGGTAGTGCTGCCATTGGTCGCTCAGCTGTGTGCTGATGACGAGGGCGGCCGGCACGGCGAAGGCGGCGGCCACCAGCAAGGTCTTGTAGCGAAAGTCCACATCCCGCATGAGGCGCACCAACGGGGCGAGCGCACCGTGGTAGCGGAAGTACTCCTGCAAGGATGCCCGCCATTCACTCCGGCGCCAGCGCGCCATGCGCAGCCCCCACAGGGGCGTCAGCTTGCTTGAGTGCGACATGGGCGGGTTCCTGATGCGAACGAACGGGCGAGGACGACCCCTCGCAGGCTTGCGGTGTGTCTATATCGGGCCGCAGGGTGGATTGTTGAGAGTCGGGCAACAGGTAACAAGTGATAAATGCGCGTCTATCCCGGCTTTATTGCACGCATGGACCCGGGGGTGTTCCCTCAACAATGAGGTCAGCGAGTCGAAGACCGGCAGTACCTCTCGATTTCTAAACCAGGCAGTTCTTCCCGGTATGTGAGCATGGCATCTAACCCTCCCACGGATCAGACTCAGCAAGATGCGTCTGCTGTCGCCTTGCCAAAAGGCAGCTGGGCGCCTGCAGTGGTGTCGTCCTGCCTGGTGATGCTGGTGGCGCAAGCTGCAACGTGGACGGATCTCAGCCCGCTGGTGAGCGGTGGGCTGGGCGCATTTGTCACCTTGCTCCTGATGCGGATCATGACCCGCACGCCGGTGGATGGCGGCGCCAGGTTGACCTCGAGCGCGCCATTGGTGGGTGAGGTGCTGCCTGTCTGGCGGCGCCAGATCGAGAGCGCGCGCAACCACTCGGAAGAAAGCGTGGGCGCCATCCTGGCTTCGTTTGGCTCGATCTCGGAGCGCCTGGACCAGGCCATCCAGATGACGCAGGGCAGCCAGAACAGGTTGAGCCATTGCAGCGCCGATGAGCTCGTGCAGCGCAATGAAGCGGCCGTCGAGCAGATGCTCCAGCCCTTGCGACAGGCCATCACGGCACGCGATCAGGTCTACGCCAAGCTGGACATGCTCAGCGAGGCCATGAGTGATCTGCGCCAGATCGCATTGCAGATCAAGCAACTGGCCAGGCGCACCAATATGGTGGCGCTCAATGCCTCGGTGGAAGCCAGCCGCGCCGGTGAGCGCGGCAGTGGCTTTGCGGTGGTGGCCCAGGAGGTGCGCCAGTTGGCAACCCAGTCCGGCGACGCGGCCAACAAGATGATGTCGCGCACCAATACCGTCGACCTGGAGCTGCAGGCCCTGCGCAACCAGGCCGCCACGCACGACAGCAGCGACGAAGCCTTGCGCGATGAAGCCGGTGCCAACGCCCGTGCCGTGATCAGCGGCCTGCTACAGAGCCTGGGCGACATGGACCGATCCTCGCGCGAGCTGCAGGAGGCCGGTGCCGCTGTTTCTGCCGAGTTCGAGAGCGTGCTGATGAGTTTTCAGACGCAAGACAGGCTCAGCCAGATGCTGACCTGTGTGACCGATGACATCAATCGCCTGACGCAATGGTTGGAGCAGGGTGGTGATCTGAGTGCGACGCAAGCCGGCGAATGGCTGGCAAGGCTGGACGAGAGCTACACGATGGAAGAGCAGCGTTCAGAACACCATGGCAACACTTCCATCCAGCGGGAAACCGCAGTCGAGTTTTTCTAAAGGGACTCATCATCATGAGCAAGACCATTCTCATCATCGACGACTCCGGCAGCTTCCGCCAGGTGGTCAAGATGGCCCTTCAAAAGGCGAGCTACGAGGTCGTCGAGGCGGTAGACGGCATGGATGCGTGCGCGAAGCTGGATGGGCGCAAGCTCAACCTGATCGTGTGTGACGTGAACATGCCGCGCATGGACGGCCTGAGCTTCGTCAAGCACCTCAAGACCACGAACTACAAGTTCACGCCCGTGATCATGCTGACCACCGAGTCCCAGGAGGCCAAGAAGGCCGAGGGGCGCGCGGCTGGCGTGCGGGCCTGGGTGACCAAACCCTTCCAGCCTTCGCAGCTGGTGGATGCGGTGGCCAAGCTGTGCGCGGCCTGAGCCTGATCAAAGGACGCCACCATGAGCGACACCACAACGGCCTGCCTGACAGGTGAGTGGACGATCCACGCCATTGCCCAGCACCGGGAAGCCATGCTGGCGCTGGTCAATGACGGGATCGTTGCCTTCGATGCCTCTGGCATCACGGACATGGACACCGCCGGCCTGCAGTTGTTGTTGTCAGCCCAGCGCAGCGTGGCCCAGTTGGGTCAGGAGCTGCTCCTGGTGCACCCCAGCTCCGCCGTCAAGGGCTTGCTGCAAGCCTACGGCCTGGACATGACGTTGCAGCCGGTGTCTCTCGAGGAGGCCTTGTCATGAGCCAGATTGATCCCAGCGACGAGGAGATCCTGGCGGCGGCCAGAGCAGGCTTTCTGGATGAGGCGCGCGACATGCTGCGCCAGTTCGAAGAGTCCTTGCTGGGCCTGGATGTCGACCCGGATGACCAGGAGATCCTGAACTCGGCGTTTCGTGCGGCCCACACCATCAAGGGCACGGCCGGCCTGTTCGGTTGCGACCGTGTGGTCGCGTTCACGCACGACGTGGAGACCTTGCTGGAGGCCGTGCGCTCGGGCCAGTACCAGCTCAATGATGAAGCGATGGCACTGCTGCTGAGCAGCCGCGACCAGATCGAGGCCTTGCTGGGTGATGTCGAGTCCGCCACCGGTGACCCGGATCTGCAGGCCCTCAGCCAGGAGCTGAGCGCCGACCTGCGCGCCCTGCTGGGCGGCGACGGGGCGGTGGCCAGCGCCGAGGCCGAAGCGCCGATTGCGCTCGGATCTGACAACGACGGCGGCCTGTGGCGCATCTGGGTGCAGTTCGGGCGCGATGCCCTGCGCAGTGGCCTGGACCCGGTGTCCTTCCTGCGCTACCTGGGCACACAAGGCACGGTGCGCAAGGTGCGCGTGCTGGCCGAGCAGGTGCCCGATCTGCAGACACTGGATGCCGAAGACTGCCACATCGGCTTTGAGGCCGAATACGAAACCACCGGGGACCGCGAGGCCATTGCCAGCGTCTTCGAATTTGCAGCGGACGATTGCGAACTGCACATCGACCCCTTGAGCACCGCGCACACACCGCATCAGGCGAGCGCGCTGTCCGCGCTGGCAAAGGCCGTGGTGGACGTGGCTGCGGACATCGATGATGCCCAAGCCGAGGCGGTGAGCGAGGCACAGCCCGCGGACCGCCGCCACAACCCGGGTGACCGCCGCAAGGCGCAACGTGACCGCCGTGGTGAAGAAACCCGCTTTGTGCGTGTGCAGGCCGACAAGCTCGACCGCCTGATCGACCTGGTGGGTGAGCTGGTGATCGCCAGCTCGGGCGCCCAGTTGGTGGCCCAGCAAGAAGGCTCCAGCACCTTTGCCGAGGCCGCCTTGCGCATCCGCACCCTGGTCGAGTCTGCCCGTGATGGCGCACTGGCCCTGCGCATGGTGCCCATCGGCGAGACCTTTGCGCGCTTCCACCGCGTGGTGCGCGATGTGAGCAAGACCCTGGGCAAGCAGGTGGACCTGCAGATCACCGGCGCGGACACCGAGCTGGACAAGTCCATGGTTGAGGTGATCGCCGACCCGCTGATGCACCTGGTGCGCAACAGCCTGGACCATGGCCTGGAAACCACCGAGGAGCGCATCGCCGCCGGCAAGCCCGAGCGTGGCGTGATCGCCCTGCATGCCTACCACGAAGGTGGCCAGGTCATGATCGAGGTGACCGACGATGGCCGCGGCCTCAACCGCGAACGCATCTTCAAGAAGGCCGTCGAGCGCGGCCTGGTGCGGGCCGACCAACAGATGTCCGACCATGAGGTTGACCAACTGATCTGCGCCCCGGGCTTCTCGACTGCCGACCAGGTCACCGACATCTCGGGCCGTGGCGTGGGCATGGACGTGGTCAAGCGCAGCATCGAATCCCTGCGCGGCCAGATGCAACTGGCCAGCGAATGGGGCCGGGGCACCACCACCCAGATCCGCCTGCCGCTGACCCTGGCCATCATCGATGGCTTCCTCACCAGCGTGGGGGGCACGTATTACGTCCTGCCCATGGAGATCGTCTCGGAATGCATCGAGGTGCCGCCTGAATGCGCGGACAGCCCCGAGACCGGGGTGGGCTACTTCAACCTGCGCGGCGAAGTGCTGCCCTACTTTGACGTGGCCTTGCTGCACAAGGTCCAGCCGGTGCCAAACGGGCGCCGCAGCCTGGTCGTGGCACGCGATGGCAGCACCCAGATCGGCCTGATCGTCGACAGATTGCACGGCGAGTACCAGACCGTGATCAAACCGCTGAGCAGCCTCTTTCGGCACCTGCGCGCCATTGCGGGCTCGACCATCCTCGGGTCGGGCGACGTGGCCCTGGTGCTGGATGTGCCCGCCCTGGTCAGCTATGCAGTGGAAGCCACCCGGCCGGGCGGCAGCGGGCGCACACCCTTCAGCTTGTACGCAAGCAACCCCATCGAGCAGGTTCAGCACAACAGCTGATCGCCCGCCCCAAGCCACTCCTCCGAACGCCATCCTCACCGCCAGCACACAGGGACCTCACCATGCGCACCAACCTTCCCATCACCCAGCAAGAGTATGTGCTCCGCGACGGGGCGACCATCGTCTCCCGCACGGACCTCAAGGGCAAGATCACCTACATCAACGACGACTTCCTGGAAGCCAGCGGCTTCACGCAGGCCGAGTTGATCGGGCAGCCGCACAACCTGGTGCGTCACCCCGACATGCCCGAAGAAGCCTTTGCCGATTTGTGGAAGACGCTGCAGGCGGGCAAGCCCTGGACGGGCATGGTCAAGAACCGTCGCAAGAATGGCGATCACTATTGGGTGGTGGCCAACGCCACGCCCGTGCGGGAAGGCAACTCGGTGACGGGCTTTATGTCCGTGCGCACACGCCCCACGCGTGAGCAGGTCGAAGCGGCCGATGCGCTCTACAGGATGTTCAAAGAGGGCAAGGCGCAAGGCTGGGCCATCGTGGAAGGCCAGGGCGTGCGCACCGGTGGGCTGGCGCGTTTGAACGTGATCAGCCATGTCTGGCATAACGCCGGCATCGGCAGCAAGGTGGCCATGCTGGGTGGCCTGTCGGCACTGACGGCGGGGGGCGCGGTGTGCGCGGCCTTGCATCCGGGGCTGGCCACGGTGGCTGCACCGGTGCTCACCGGTCTGCTGACGCTGGTGGGGGGGGTGTCGCTGTCCTCGCGTCTCAACAAGCTGTTGACGGCGGCCGAGTCGCACCTGGAACGTTATGGCCAGGGGAGTTTCGACGGCATCGTCGAATCCAGTGGCAATGACCAGGCCGCCTCCATGATGCGTTCGCTCAAGCGGGTACAGACCCGCCTGGGCTTCGAGTTTGCCGATACCAAAAAGCGTGCCGATGCCACGGCCCGTATCCAGCAGGCACTGGATGTGGCCGCCACCAACATGATGGTGGCCGATGCCGACTACAACATCATCTACACCAACGCCTCGCTCAACGAGATGCTCAAGGTGGCCGAGGCCGACATCCGCAAGGACCTGCCCCGCTTTGAGGCCGCGCGGGTGCTGGGCACCAACATCGACGAGTTCCACAAGAACCCGGCGCACCAGCGCGGCATGCTGGACCGCCTGAACCAGACCCACAAGACGCGCCTGAACCTGGGTGGCCGCAAGTTCGACCTGATCGTCAACCCGATCAACGGCGACGGTGGCAAGCGCCTGGGCATGGTGGTTGAGTGGAAGGACATGACCAATGAGCTGGCCGCGCTGGAGCGCGAGCAGAAGCTGGCCGCCGAGAACGCGCGCGTCAGGCAGGCGCTGGACACCTGCTCGACCAATGTGATGATTGCCGATGCCGACGGCAACATCGTCTACACGAACACCTCGGTGGTGGCGATGATGCGCCGCAACGAGGCCGAGTTGCGCAAATCGCTGCCGCAGTTTGATGCCAGCCGCATCGTGGGCAGCAACTTTGACAGCTTCCACAAGAACCCGGCTCACCAGCGCAACCTGCTGGGCGGCCTCAAGAGCGAGTACAAGACCCAGATCAAGGTCGAGAAGCTGACCTTCGCACTGACGGCCAACCCGATCAACGACGATCAAGGTAACCGTCTGGGCACCGTGGTCGAGTGGAAGGACCGCACGGCCGAAGTGGCCGCCGAAGGCGAGATCAGCACGCTGGTGGAAGGCGCCACGCAGGGCGACTTCTCGCAGCGCATGGTGCTCGAAGGCAAGGAGCCCTTCTTCCGCCTGATGGGCGAGAAGTTCAACGAGCTGATCGACACGGTGAGCAAGACCATCGTCGAGGTGCGCGTGGCGGCAGAGCAGCTGACCTCGGCCGCGGGCCAGGTGTCAGAGACCTCGCAATCGCTGTCGCAATCGGCTGCCTCGCAGGCCGCCAGCGTGGAAGAGACCAGCGCCTCGCTGCAGGAGATGGCCGCGTCCGTCAAGCAGAACGCCGACAGCGCCATGGTGACCGACGGCATGGCCACCAAGGCCGCCCAGGAGGCCATCGATGGTGGCGAGGCCGTGACCCGCACGGTGGACGCCATGAAGGCGATCGCCCAGAAGATTTCCATCATCGACGACATCGCCTACCAGACCAACCTCCTGGCCCTGAACGCCGCCATCGAGGCGGGCCGGGCCGGGGAGCACGGCAAGGGCTTCGCCGTGGTGGCCGCGGAAGTGCGCAAGCTGGCCGAGCGCAGCCAGGTGGCCGCCGAGGAAATCAGCCGGCT
>NZ_JACPYU010000015.1 GCF_016195855.1 Aquabacterium sp. | reverse complement strand
GGATGGGGATGCCGCCTTCTTCCAGGATGCGGATCTTGTTGGGATCCACATCCAGACACAGCACGTCGTTGCCCATCTCGGCCAAGCATGCACCCGTCACCAGGCCCACATAGCCTGTGCCAACCACTGAAACTTTCATGATGTGAGGCGGATTGTTGTGAAATCAGCCGGATTCTGACAGAGGCGGCCTTCTCAAGGCGTCAGAACATCACACCATGAAGCCGATATCGCGGGTGCTTGCGTCGAAGTTGCCAATATTGGGGGCGATGCCGGTACCGGGTGTGGTGCCCACCAGTGCAGCGTCAGACACGCCCATCCATTTGCCCAGGGTATAGACGAGTTGGTCAACGGCCAGGCCGGGCAGCAGCACCCCTCCGGCAAGCAACTCGTCGCTGAAGAAGTTGCCATTGCCGTCGAAGGCCATGAAAGCCGGGTACTTGCCATAGACATCACCACCTTTGACGCTGCCGCCAACCACGAAGTGATGGCCACCCCAGCCATGGTCGCAACCATCGCCGTTGTTGACCAGCGCGCGCCCGAAATCGGACGCCGTGAAGGTGGTGACCTGCGGGCGGATGTCCCCACCGGGCATCTGGGCCAGGCAGTTCTGGAAGTAGTCGACCGCGTGGTCCAGCTTGGCCAACTGGCGGGCGTGCTGTTTCAATTGATCGCTGTGGGTGTCAAACCCGCCGAGGCTGACCATGAATACCTGGCGGCCGGCGCTGATGCCGCTGCTGCTGCGCGCGGCGATCATGCGGGCGATGACTTGCAACTGCTGTGCAAGCGGGTTCAGTTTGGACAGGCCGGTATCTGGCTCGGTGTATTTCAACAAGGGGTCCGTGGTGGCTGTTGTGCCGGGTGTGCCCCAAGGGGCCTGCGCGGTGGCGGGCAAGCCCTGGCTCAGGGCGGCTTCACTGGACAAGGTCCGGCCAGCGACCTTGACAAAGTCCGAGGCGATCACATCTTGCCGTGTGGATGTGGATGCTGCCGCGCGTACCGCCGCGTAAACCGTGCTGCTGCCCAGTATCTGGCCCGAGCTGCCGCCCATGGGCTGGAAGCCACCGGTGCCCAGCAGATAGGGCACCACGGTCTTGCCGCTGAGCCAGACGCCGGGCATGTTCACGCCGACACTGCTGAAGGCCTGATTGACATTGCGGCTTTTGAGCTGGTCCATGATGAGCCCGCCCCAGCCGCCGGTGGTGCCTTCGACGCCCAAGGATTGCCAGGTCGAGGCTTGATCGTTGTGGGAGCCCAGCTTTCTGGGCATGGGCCACGAATGATCAAGCATGTCGACTTTGCTGGTTGGCTGAATCAGGGGCCCGATGTTGGCCACGATGGCAGCCGAGCCGTTCGTGTACAGCTTCTGGATGCGCTTGAGTTGCGGATGCAGCGCAAAGCTGCGACCGGTGTTGAGGCCCTTGGCATTGCGGTGGCTGATGCTCAGCAAGGTGCTCTGATCCAGTGCGATGGAGCTCAGGTTGTCGGGGGCGGGGGAGCCGCTCACCTTGGCCATGACAGCCGGATCACGGGTGGCGCTGTAGCAGCGCCAGGAGGTCGTATCGACCGGGATGACGGTGTTGTGCGCGTCGTTGCCGCCGTTCAGGAAGATACAGACCAGGGCTTTGTAGTCGCTGCCGGTGGATTGGGCCGAGGCCTGCTTGACGGCCGCGAGGTTGGCCAGCCAGGCACCTGAGGTGCCCATGGCCGCCATGGCGGACCCTTGCTGCAGGAAGCGACGGCGTTTGATGGAAGTCATCGGCGTGCTCACTTGGTGACGAGGAATTCAGGGGAGACGGCGACCATCAGGATGGCGGTCCACACGCGTTTGTCCAGCGCGCTGTTGACCGCATCGCCGCTGGAGGGCTGGCTGCTGAGGGCAGGCACGTCCAGGGTGGAGAGGGTGCTGATCATGGCTTGGCGCAACTTGTCCGTCATGCTGCCGCCCAGCAGTCGATCGGCAATGTGCTGCGTCAAGGTGCTGGCGTCGTATGCCATGGCGCGCTGCTCGATCAACTGCATGGTCACGCTGCGCTGGGTCAGCGTTTCAAGTTTGCATTTGGCAGCGGCGTCCTGCAGCGCCTTGTTGGCAGGCACTTTGGGGTCCAGCGACTGGATGTACTGCTGCACTTCCAGTGTGTAGGCACCGCATTGCCCATCCGTGTCCACCACGACGCTGGGCCCGATGCCGTTGGTCAGCAGGTCCAGCACGGCATTCACGTAGCCCGTGACACTGCTCTCGTTGACCAGTTGCATTTCGGGCACCACCATGCCCTTTGAAGCAGCCTCACCTTGGGGTGGCGCGTAGCCCGGCCTGAAGTAGTTGAAAACGGATGGTGCGTACAGTGGTGCCTGCCCCCATGAGGTGGCGGGGTCGCTGGTATTGCCGATGGCCACGTAGTCGAGCCGGGTGGTGTTGGCGCCATCCATGGGTGATGCAGACAGGCCGGCTGTGATCGTGTTGAACTTGAACGCCCGCAGCAAGGCCGTCAGCCTCAGGACAGGCTCACGCAGCTTGCCGTGTTCGGGCGCCACCAGGGTGATGGGGCCGCGCGCCTCGTCGTCCAGCAAGATGGCCTTGACGACCTCCTTGAGGTTGCCGCCTGTGGCGGTAAAGCGCTCGGCCACGCGTGCCACATAGTCCGGTGTGGGGTTGCTGGTCACCAGGCGCTGAATGAGTTGTTTGCTGATGAAAGGCGCGGTGTTGGGGTGCGTGGCCAGGCGGTTCAGTGCCGTGGTCAAGTCAGCCTGTGGTGAGGGGGTGTCCTGGGCCGGAATGGTCACGCCCAGGAACTTCTTTTCTGAAACCGAGTGATAGGCCGGGTAGGGCACCATCGGCTGATAGAACCCTTCCGGGTCCTGGCATTCCTTGGCCCAAAAAAAACAGGCGGAGTCGGACGCCGAACTGTAGGCTGCACCGCGGTAATTGCCCCAGCCCGTGAACACCTTGGCCAGGCCTTTGACATCGTCGCTGGTGTAGGTCTCGATGGGGTTGCCATTGCCATCGAGCTTCTTGCTGCCGTCGCTGTTGAGTTCGTTCAGCCCGATGGAAAACAGTTGCATGATTTCCCGGGCGAAGTTTTCATCCGGGAAATGGCCCACGGAGGGCACTTCCTTGGTGTTGCCGCGGTATGTCAGGTACTGCCCCATGGCCGGGCTTTTGGCTACAGCTTCCAGTAAGTCACGGTAACTTCCGTCCAGCGCTGAATCAAGGGTGTCCATGTAGCCGGCCGCTATTTGCGGTGCAACAGTCCCCAGAATGTCGTCGTTGCAGGAAATGACCATGATTTCCGACAAGGCAAAGGCAAGCCGGGCACGCAGCTGCGCCTTGTCAGTCAGGGCGCGCGTGAAGAAGGCTTCCAGCGTCTGGTCGGCGCCAGCCCTGGCAGAAGCATCGCCTGGGTGATCCGCCTTGATTTCAGCATCACGTCGGGTGAAGAAATCACGGTAGGTGAAGGCGGGATGCAGGCTGAATTGCTCGTCGATCCAGGCTTCGTAGCCCATGGTCATCACCCGATCGATGTTGACTTCGTCGGCGCCAAAGGTCGCCTGCGTCAGAAAGCGCCACGCTTCAGCCCGGGACTCTGGTTTGGCGCCACTGCCATCGGCCACACATCCGCTCAGAGATGCAATCGCCAGTCCACAGATCCAGACCTTGAGATGACGTTTCCACCAGCTGTGCATGTTTGCCTCGTTTTGTATCGCTCCCTGTTAATCGTATTTCGGGTGCTCATGCGTCGCTGAGACATTTGTTGCACCATGTAACAGGTCGAGGGCTGCTCCTCCCCTTGATCGCGGGGTGGGCGTCGTGTGGCTGACATTCGGATTTCAGGACTAACCCTTGAGATCCAGATCAACCCGTAACCCGAGCGAGGGGGGCGTCAAAGAAGGTGGCCAGTGGCCTGCCGGCATAATGCGTTTTTTCACACATGGCCCGTTATCGGAGAAGCCCAGCATGATCCTCATCACCGGCGGCGCTGGTTTTATCGGCGGTAATTTCGTTCACCACTGGTTTGAACGCCAAGCCGCGCCTGGACGGGCCACGGACGAGAAACTGGTGGTGTTCGACAAGCTCACCTATGCCGGCAACCCCAACACCATTGCCGCGCAACTGCGTGATGGGCGGGCCACCCTGATCCAGGCAGACATCGCTGATCGTGATGCGGTCAAGGCGGCACTGCAAACGCATCGCCCCCGCGCGATCCTGCACTTCGCCGCAGAAAGCCATGTGGACCGCTCCATCCATGGCCCGGCCGAGTTCATCCACACCAATATGGTGGGCACCTTCAGCCTGCTGGAAGAGGCCCGTGCCTATTGGGGCTCGCTCACGGGCGCAGACAAAGATGCCTTCCGCTTCCTGCACGTCTCCACGGACGAGGTGTACGGCTCGCTGGGCGACAACGATCCGGCTTTCTCCGAGACCGCGGCTTACGCGCCCAACAGCCCTTATTCGGCCAGCAAGGCGGGCAGCGACCATCTGGTGCGGGCCTATCACCACACCTATGGCTTCCCCACGCTGACCACCAACTGCAGCAACAACTACGGGCCTTATCACTTCCCCGAAAAGCTCATCCCGCTGATGATCCTCAATGCGCTGGAGGGCAAGCCCCTGCCGGTGTATGGCGATGGCCTCAACATCCGCGACTGGCTGTATGTGCGTGACCACTGCGAAGCCATCTGCCAGGTGCTGGACAAGGGCGCGCTGGGCGAGACCTACAACGTGGGCGGCATCAACGAGATCCGCAACATCGACGTGGTGACCACCATCTGCCGCAAGCTCGACGAGTTGCGCCCACGCGCCGATGGCAGCCCGTACGAGAGCCTGATCACCTACGTGAAGGATCGCCCCGGCCATGATCGCCGTTACGCGATCGACCCCACCAAGATCCAGCGCGACATCGGCTGGCGCCCGGCCGAGACCTTCGAGTCCGGCATCAACAAGACCGTGCGCTGGTACCTGGAGAACACCGCCTGGATCGACACGGTGCGCTCGGGGGCCTACCGTGACTGGATCGCCCAGAACTACGCGGAGCGCGCATGAAGATTTTGCTGTTGGGCAAGGGCGGGCAGGTTGGCTGGGAGTTGCAAAGATCGCTGGCCACCCTGGGTCAGCTTGAGGCCTTTGATTTTGATTCGCCGGGGCCCGTCAATGCGCCGGATCTGCGCGCTGACTTCAGTGATCCCGACAAGGTCGCGGCGCTGGTGCGCCACATCCGGCCTGACGTGATCGTCAATGCCGCGGCGCACACGGCCGTGGACAAGGCCGAGAGCGAGCCTGATCTGGCCCGCCTGATCAACGCGTCGACACCGGCGGCGATCGCGGCGGAAGCGGCGCGGCTCAATGCCCTGCTGGTCCACTACAGCACCGATTACGTGTTCGATGGCAGCGGCCAGAACGCACGCAACGAACACAGCCCCGTGGCACCGCTGAGCGTGTATGGCCAGACCAAGCTGGAGGGCGAGCTGGCCATCCAGTCCAGCACTTGCCGCCACCTGATCTTCCGCACCAGCTGGGTCTATGCCGCGCGTGGTGGCAACTTTGCCCGCACCATGCTGCGCCTGGCGGCCGAGCGCGAAGAATTGAAAGTCATTGACGACCAGATCGGGGCCCCCACGGGTGCGGACCTGCTGGCCGACGTGACGGCGCATGCCATCCGCACGGTGGGGCGCCAGCCTGAACTGGCGGGCCTCTACCATCTGGTGGCTTCTGGCGAAACCAGCTGGCACGAGTACGCACGCTTTGTCATTGAATGGGCGCGAGCCCATGGGCAGTCCATCCGCGTGGCGCCTGAGGCCATCTTGCCCATTCACACCAGCGCCTACCCGACGCCGGCTCGCCGGCCGCTCAATTCCAGACTGGACACCAACAAGATCCAGCAAGCGCTTGGCGTGACCCTGCCTCATTGGCAGCAGGGCGTCGAGCGCATGCTCAACGAAATCATCGGAGGATGACCCCATGACCGCTTCCACTGGCCAGACCCGCAAAGGCATCATCCTGGCGGGCGGCTCCGGCACCCGCCTGCACCCGGCCACACTGGCCATCAGCAAGCAGTTGCTGCCCGTGTACGACAAGCCCATGGTGTACTACCCGCTCAGCACCCTGATGCTGGCGGGCATCCGCGACATCCTGCTCATCAGCACGCCGCAAGATACACCGCGCTTTCAGGCGTTGCTGGGTGATGGCAGCCAGTGGGGCCTCAACCTGAGTTATTGCGTGCAGCCCAGCCCCGATGGTCTGGCGCAGGCTTTCATCCTCGGGCGTGATTTCGTGGGCAACAACCCCAGCGCCCTGGTGCTGGGCGACAACATCTACTACGGCCACGATCTACAGCGTCTGCTCATCAGCGCGGCCAATCGCCCCAGCGGTGCCAGTGTGTTTGCCTACCACGTGCACGACCCCGAGCGTTATGGCGTGGTCGAGTTCAATGCGCAGCACCAGGCCCTCAGCATCGAAGAAAAGCCCAAGGTCCCCAAAAGCAATTACGCCGTCACCGGCCTGTACTTCTACGACCAGCAGGTCTGCGACATCGCCGCCGACATCAAGCCCAGCGCGCGTGGCGAGCTCGAGATCACCGACGTCAACGCCCGCTATCTGGAGATGGGGCAACTCAGCGTCGAGATCATGGGTCGCGGTTATGCCTGGCTGGATACGGGCACGCACGACAGCCTGCTTGAAGCCGGCCAGTTCATCTCGACCCTGGAAAAACGCCAGGGCCTGAAGGTGGCCTGCCCCGAAGAAATCGCCTACCGCTTTGGCTGGATCACGGCCGAACAGGTGACCAAGCTGGCGCAGCCCATGCTCAAGAATGGCTATGGCCAGTACCTGCTCAAGGTCATCAACGAAACCATTTTCTGATTCACACGGCATGAAGCTCATCCCCACCCGTATCCCCGATGTGGTCATCATCGAGCCTGCCGTGTTCGGCGATGACCGCGGCTGGTTCATGGAGAGCTTCAACCAGGAGCGCTTCAACACCGAACTGGGCAAGCTGGGGTTGCCAGCCGCTCGCCCCTTTGTGCAGGACAACCACTCCTGCAGCAAGGCCGGCGTGCTGCGTGGCCTGCATTACCAACTGCCACCGCATGCCCAGGGCAAGCTCGTGCGCGTGGTGCAAGGCGCCGCGTTCGATGTGGCCGTGGACATCCGTCGCGGCTCGCCCACGTTTGGCCAGTGGGTTGGTGTGGAGTTGAATGCCGACAACAAGCGCCAGTTGTGGATCCCGGAAGGCTTTGCCCACGGCTTCCTGGCGCTGCAGGACGAGACCCATTTCCTCTACAAGACGACCGCCCTGTACGCCAAGGACAGCGAGCGCAGCGTGTTGTGGAGCGACCCGGCCATCGGCATCGAGTGGCCCGCTGGCCAGCTCACGCTGCGCCTGGCCCCCAAAGACGAACAGGCACCTGTTTTGAGGGGTGCTGATCTGTTTTGAGGGTTACAGCGGTGCTGGGTGTCATTAACGAGCGCTGATAATCGCCGGATGACCCAGAACGCTCCACCTGATGCGCCGGCGAGTCAGGTGCCAGCCTGGCGCCGCGCATTGATTTATGGCTTGCTGGCCCTGTTCGCGGGCTGGTGCGCATTGGCCTTTCGGCGTGACATCGCTCAGATCGACCTCACGCCCTTGAAGGCCGGCTGGATGGCTGTGGTGGCTGCCGGTGTGCTGTCCTTGTTGAACTACGTGCTGCGTGTCGTGCGCTGGCGCTTGTATCTCAAGCAGCTTGGTCATGTCCTGCCCTGGCGCTTTGTTTCGCTGACCTTCATGTCTGGCTTTGCGTTCACCTTGTCGCCGGGCAAGGTGGGTGAGGTCGTGCGTGGGCGCTATTACCTGCCGCATGGCATCTCGCTGTCATCGGTGACAGGCGCCTTCTTTGTGGAGCGTTTGCTTGATCTGCTGGTCATGATCTTGCTGGCCAGCGCGGTGCTGGCCGAGCTCAAGCAGTATCAGTTCTTCCTTTGGGTGGCCCTGGCCCTGGTGGGCGGCTTGCTCGCCGGCATCGCCCTGGTCCCCTGGGCCGATGTGTCCGTGCGCCTGGCGCAACAACCTCATGGCGCCTTGCTCAAGCTGGTTCAGAAGGTGGCGGCCATGCTGGCCAGTGCCCGCCAGTTCCTGTCGCCGGGTGTCTTGCTGATGGGCCTGGCGCTGGGCGCCGTGGCCTGGGCTGCCGAAGCCATCGGCCTCAAGCTGGTGGCCGATGTGGTGACGCCTGACCTGATGTCCATCCCCGCCGCGATGGGCGTGTACTCGATTGCCATCATCGTGGGCGCCTTGTCTTTCCTGCCTGGTGGCCTGGGCAGCACGGAAACCGTGATGGCGGCCTTGCTGGTCACCCATGGCTACAGCACCCCACAGGCCATCTTGCTGACGCTGGTGTGCCGTCTGCTCACGCTGTGGCTGGCCGTGTTGATTGGCTGGCTGTGTGTGTGGTTGCTGCGTGATGAAAACAACAAAGCTGTGCAAGCCCGATATGTCTAAAAACGTTCCTTTGTGTGTGGACCTTGACGGCACCCTGATCCACAGCGATCTGTTGCTCGAGTCCTTTCTCTTGCTGATCAAGCGCAACCCGTTTTACCTCCTGCTCATCCCATTCTGGCTGCTGCAAGGCAAGGCCCGGCTCAAGCAGCACATCGCCAGCCGTGTGCAGCTTGATGGTGCCGCCTTGCCTTACACCAAGCCTTTTGTGGACTGGCTGCGTGCACAAAAGGCTCAGGGGCGTCAGATCTGGCTGTGCACCGCGTCTGATGCGCGCATGGCGCAAGCGGTGGCCGAACACCTTGGCTTGTTTGACGGCGTCATGGCCAGCGATGGCCAGACCAATCTGGCTGGCCCCAACAAGGCTGCGCAACTCGTGGCCAAGTTCGGTGACAAGGGCTTTGACTATTGCGGCAACCACCGCGTCGACCAGGCCATCTGGCGCCATTCGCGCGCCGCGGTGGTGGTCAACGCGAGTGAATCGCTGGTGGCCTCGGCACGTGCCATCACCACGGTGGATGCCACCTTTGCGCCCATGCGTGGCAGTGGCTTGAAGGTGGTGCTCAAGGCCTTGCGTGTGCACCAGTGGGCCAAGAACGCGCTCATCTTCGTGCCCGTGGCGGCCGCGCACCAGCTGGGTGATGCCACCGTGCTGCTGCACAGCCTGATGGCCTTCCTGGCTTTCAGCCTGTGTGCTTCGTCGGTGTACCTGCTCAATGACATGCTCGACCTGGCTGCAGACCGCCAGCACCACAGCAAGTGCAAGCGGCCTTTTGCATCCGGGCAGTTGAGCCTCTTGTTTGGCCTGATGGCCGCGCCGGTGCTGCTCATCGTGGCCCTGGCCTTGTCGATCTTCCTGCCTTTCAAGTTCCTGATCGTGCTGGGTGCGTACTACGCGGTCACGCTGGCGTACTCGTTCGGCCTCAAGAAACTGGTCATGATCGACGTGCTGACGCTGGCCGGCCTCTACACCGTGCGCATCGTGGCTGGCGCGGCTGCCACCAGTATCCCGCTGTCCTTCTGGCTGCTGATGTTCGCGGTGTTCATCTTCCTGAGCCTGGCCATCGTCAAACGCTATGCCGAGCTGTATGTCATGAAGCAACAAGGCAAGCTCAAGGCGCAGGGGCGTGGCTACCAGGTCGAAGACCTGGCCTTGCTGCAAAGCCTGGGCGGGGCTTCCGGCTACCTGAGCGTGCTGGTGCTGGCGCTGTACCTGAACTCGCCCGATGTCAGCACGATGTACCACCATCCCAAAATGGTGTGGGCCCTGGTGCCCATCATGCTGTACTGGGTCAGCCGCATCTGGATGCAGACCCACCGTGGGCAGATGCACGATGACCCGCTGGTGTTCGCCCTCAAGGACCGAGTCAGCCTGCTGACGGGCCTGGCCGCCGCCGTGGCCTTGTGGCTGGCCGTGTGACCGGGTGGGCATGAGCAGCAAGGTGTTCACCTCCTGGGGCCGCGTGCTGCGTGAAGCACACGAGGTGGTGGGGCTGGCCAGCCGGCATCAGCCTTTGACCCTGCCTGAGTCAGGCGTGAGCGTCCTGCCCTTCGGCAATGGCCGCAGTTATGGCGACAGCAACCTCAACCCTGGCGGCGCCTTGCTGCAAGGCGGGCAGCTGGACCACTTCATTGCTTTTGATCCTGCCACCGGCCTGCTGCGTTGCGAGGGCGGGGTGCTGCTGTCGACCATCCTCCAACTGGTGGTGCCGCAAGGGTGGTTTCTGCCGGTGACGCCAGGCACGCAGTTCGTCACGGTGGGTGGGGCCATTGCCAATGATGTGCATGGCAAGAATCACCATGCCACGGGCTCTTTCGGCAACCACGTGACGCAGCTGGAGTTGCTGCGCTCGGATGGTTCGCGGCGGCTGTGCTCGCCTGCTGACAACGCCGACTGGTTTGCCGCCACCATCGGGGGCCTGGGGCTGACGGGCCTGATCACCTGGGCCGAGATCCAGCTGCGGCGCGTGGCCAACCCTTATCTGGACACCGAATCCATCCGCTTTCATTCCCTGGAAGCATTCTTCGAGCTCAGCCAGGCCTCCGAGCGCGACTACGAATACACCGTGTCCTGGATCGATTGCGCCTTCTCGGGCAAACGCCTGGGCCGGGGGCTGTTCAACCGCGGCAACCACGCGCCAGCCGTGCTGGATGTGGACGCCGTGCCCAAAGGCCTGCCCGCCGGCATCGCCACGCCCAGCCGGCGGGTGCCCATCACCCCGCCCATCTCGCTGATCAACACGCTGTCGCTCAAGTCCTTCAACACGCTGTACTTCAACAAGCAGCGCCAGGACGTGGTGCGCAGCCTGCAGCACTACCGGCCGTTCTTCTACCCGCTGGACGCCTTGCTGGAGTGGAACCGCATCTACGGCCCCAAAGGCTTTTTCCAATACCAGTGCGTGGTGCCTCCCGAGCGCGCGCTGCCGGCTACACGCGCCTTGCTGGAGGCCATCGCGGCCAGCGGCATGGGCTCCTTCCTGGCGGTGCTCAAGCAGTTCGGCACGCCGGCTTCGCGGGGCATGCTGTCCTTCCCTGAGCCGGGCACCACACTGGCGCTGGACTTTCCCAATCAGGGGCCGAGGCTGCATGCCTTGTTTGCCCAGCTTGACCGCATCGTGCTGGACGCCGGTGGCCGGCTCTACCCGGCCAAGGATGGCCGCATGAGCGCGGCGGTTTTCAAGGCCGGCTACCCACGCTGGACCGAATTTGCTTCGTATGTCGACCCGCGCTTTGACTCCGGTTTCTGGCGTCGGGTCATGGAGAACACATGAGAAAAATCCTCATCGTCGGGGCCACGTCGGCCATGGCGCAAGCCAGTGCACGTGCCTGGGCCCAACGGGGCGACCAACTCTTTCTGGCCGCGCGCAATGCGCAGCAGTTGCAGTCCGTTGCCGATGACCTCAAGACGCGCGGTGCGCAGCGTGTGGGCAGCAAGGTGTTCGACGCCAACCAGTTCGATCAGCATGCCGCTTTGCTGGCCGACGCCACGCGCTTCATGGACGGGCTCGATACCGTGCTGATCGCGCACGGCACGCTGTCGGATCAGGAGCGTGCACAAACCGATGTGCCGTACGCCCTGGGCGAGATCACCACCAATGGCACCTCGGTGGTGTCCTTGATGTCGATCGCGGGTGAGCAGTTGGCGCAGCAGGGGCACGGCGCGATCGCCGTGATCTCCTCGGTGGCGGGCGACCGTGGCCGTCAGAGCAATTACGTCTATGGCAGCGCCAAGGCCTTGGTCAGCGCGTTTGCATCCGGCCTGCGCCAGCGCCTGGCCAAGAAGGGCGTGAACGTCATCACCGTCAAACCCGGTTTCGTGGACACGCCCATGACGGCGCACCTCAAGAAGGGTGCCCTGTGGGCCAAGCCCGAGCAGGTGGCCAAGGACATCACGCGTGCCATCGACAAGGGCGGCCGCATTGTCTACACGCCGGGCTTCTGGCGCTGGATCATGTTGATCATCAAGCACATCCCCGAGTTCGTTTTCATCAAAATTTCACTGTGAAGTGATGCGTCTGGCCGCTGAAAAACGCGGCCA
Source organism: Aquabacterium sp. (assembly GCF_016195855.1). Taxonomy (GTDB): domain Bacteria; phylum Pseudomonadota; class Gammaproteobacteria; order Burkholderiales; family Burkholderiaceae_C; genus Aquabacterium. Next base: position 225,117 of record NZ_JACPYU010000015.1, on the reverse strand, counting down.
GCATGGCCCCCTGATGCAAGGGGCATGAGCCGTTTGGCTCTGACTACGTATTGTCATACTCGCTGCCTACACTCGCCGACAACAAGCTCAACGCTCAGTTTCGTCGGAGTAGATACAGTGACCTTTTCGCAGATTTTTGCCGTCTTGCGCGCGCGCTGGATGGTGGCGCTGGCGGCGTTCACGCTGGTGTTCGGCACGGTGACCATCATCACCTTGCTGACGCCCAAGTCGTATACGGCCAACGCCTCCGTGATCCTGGACGTCAAGAATGCCGACCCCATCGCGGGGATGGTCTCCCCCTCGATCGCGTCGCCCGCCTACCTCATGACGCAGGTGGACGTGATCATGTCCAACCGTGTGGCCTTGAAGGTGGTGCGCACGCTCAAGCTCAATGAGAACCCGGACATGCGGGCACGCTGGATCGCGTCCACCAAGGGCACGGGCAGCTTCGAAGGCTGGCTGGCCAACGTGCTGCGCATCAACCTGGAGGCCCGCCCTTCACGCGGCTCCAACGTCATCTATGTGAGTTACCAGGCGGCCGACCCCGGCTTTGCTTCTGCCATTGCCAACGCCTTTGTGCAGGCCTATCTGGAGACGACGCTGGAATTGCGCACCAGCCCGGCCAAGCAATCCAAGGACTTCTTTGATGCCAATACGCGCTCGTTGCGCGCGGCACTGGAAGCCGCCCAGACGCGCTTGTCTGCCTACCAGCAGAGCCAGGGCATCCTGGTGACCGATGCGCGCATTGACGTGGAGACCGCACGCCTCAATGAGTTGTCCTCGCAACTGGTGACCATGCAGTCTGCGGTGGCCGATTCCGGTAGCCGGCAGGCGGCGGCCAATGCGCAGGGTGACAAATCGCCCGATGTGATGGCCAGCCCGCTGGTGGCCTCGCTCAAGTCCGATCTGGTGCGTCAGCAGACCTCACTGGAGCAACTCACCACGCGCCTGGGTGAAGCGCACCCACAGGTGGTGGAGTTGAAGACGGGCATCACCGAAACGGCGCGCAAGCTGGACGCTGAAATCAAGCGGATGACCTCCAGCGTGGGGGTGGGCAATGCGGTCAATGTGTCGCGCATGAACCAGGTGCGCGCCTCGCTGGAGGAGCAGCGCGGCAAGGTCATGCGCATGAAGGCTGTGCGCGACGAGGCCGCCATTCTGGAGCGCGATGTGGACAACGCCCAGCGTGCCTACGACGGTGTGCTGGCCCGCATGAACAACACCAATCTGGAAAGCCAGGCCAACCAGGCCAACGTCAGCGCGCTGGAAAATGCGACGCCGCCGTCCTTGCCGTCGAGCCCGCGCGTGCTCCTGAACGTGGCGCTGGGCGGCATGGGGGCGGCGGCCGTGGCCCTCGCGCTGGTCTTGTTGATCGAGCGGCTTGACCGCCGGCTGCGCACCGTGGCCGAGGTGGAGCACCTGCTGCAGCATGGCGTGATCGGGGCCATTCCTTCATTCAAGAAGCGCAAGCCCAGCGCCGACGTGTCAGAGCGCTTCCGGCTTGAATCCACGCCCGTTCCCGCATTGCCGAACAAGGCTTGAGGTTGCCATGAGCTATCAGCACAACGCGGCACAGGCCGCTGGCATGACGGAGTCGCCTGCTTCGTTGGGCGACATCCTGACCAAAACCAAGGGCCTGAGCGCCGAACAGGTCGAGCGTGCCCTCGACTACCAGCGCGAGCACAACGTGCGTTTCGGTGAGGCCGCCGTGGCCCTGGGCTTTGCCAAGCCGGACGACGTGATCTGGGCCTTGTCGCAGCAGTTTCACTACCCCTATCTGCCCACCGAACATCGCCATTTCAACGAAGAGTTGGTGGTGGCCAATGATCCGTTCTGTGAAGAGGTCGAAGCCTTCCGGGATCTGCGCTCGCAGCTGGTGCTGGGCGTGCTGGCCGAGACCGACACACGCAGGGCGCTGGCGATCACCAGCGCGGATGCAGGTGACGGCAAGACCTTTGTGGCGGCCAATCTGGCTGTGGCATTCAGCCAGCTCCCCGGACGGACCCTGCTGATTGATGCCAACCTGAGGCAACCGCGCCTGCACAAGGTGTTCGGGGTCGAGCCGGGTACCGGCCTGACGGGCCTGTTGGCCGGGCGCGCAGAGGCCAATGTGATCAAGCCCGCTGCGCATCTGCCCAACCTGTACCTGATGCCCGCCGGCGTCATTGCACCCAACCCGACCGAGTTGCTGCAGCGTGCCGCCTTCAGCCTGCTGCTGCGTGAGTTGCTGGGCAAGTTCGACCATGTGCTGGTTGACACGCCGCCGCATGCAGCGGGGTCGGATACCCGGATCATCTCGGTGCATTGCGGCGCGGCCCTGCTGGTCGGGCGTCGCAATGCCACGCGCATGCCCGGCATGCAGAGCCTGGTCAAGCTGCTGAACAAGAGCCAGGTCAGGGTGGCAGGCATCCTGATGAACGAGTTCTGAGGCTGCCATGACGACCTCCTTGAATCAACCGGGCATGGCGGCCCCATCGGCGCCCGCAGCATCTCCAGCGTCGTGGCTGCCTGTGTCCAGCGATCTGGCCTGGCTGTCGCTGGGCCTGCTGGCCATGTTCGTGCCGACCTTGTTCGAGCTGTTCCAGGACAACGACGCCGGCTTGTGGAACAAGGGCGAGCACAGCCATGGCCCAATCATGTTGACGTTGGCGATGTGGTTGCTCGTCAAGCGCTGGCGGGAGTTCACCGACAAGGCCACCTCGCCCATGCAGGGCAGCTGGTTGGCATGGCCCTGCTATGTGGTGGGCGCGGCACTGTATGTGTCGGGCCGCTCTCTGGGCATCATCTATTTCGAGGTGGGGGCCTTCATCCCCATGCTGGCTGGCTTAGTGCTGATGTCAGGCGGTTTGCCGCTGCTCAATGCACTCAAGTTCCCCGTTTTCTTCTGCGTCTTCATGGTGCCGCTGCCAGGCTTCATGCTCGATCCCATCAGCCATTTCGTCAAACTGAACATCTCGATCGCGGTGTCCAACCTGCTGTGGTCGTTCGGCTATCCCATCTCGCACACGGGCGTGGTGCTCAACATCGGCCCCTACCAGTTGCTGGTGGCGGACGCCTGTGCTGGCATGCGTACCCTGTTCATGCTCGAAGCCATGGGCATTTTCTATCTGAACGTGATCAAGCACAGCTCGTGGATGCGCAACCTCGGCCTGGCCATGTTGATCGTGCCCATTTCCTTCACGGCCAACATGATCCGGGTGATCGTGCTGACCTTGATCACCTACCACTTTGGCGACGAGGCCGGGCAGGGTTTCCTGCATGGCTTTGCCGGCATCGTGCTGTTTGCCAGCGCGATGCTGCTGTTGATGGGGATCGACCGCATGTTGCGTTGGTTGTCCACGCGTTCGGAGCGCGCCGCATGATGTCCAAGTATGTGTTGCCTGGCCGCTTGAGTGCAAAGGTCATCGCCCTGGCCCTGTCCCTGATGATGGGCTCCATGGCACTGGCTGAAATCTTCAAACCCAGTCGCTATTGGGCGACTCACCTGGGCGAGCCGCATTACGCGGCGATGGTGCCCAAGGCCTTTGGTGACTGGGTCGAGCTGCCAGATGCAGGGCGTGTGGTGGTCAACCCGGTGCAGGCCGAGAACCTGGCCCGCATCTATACCGAGACCTTGGCTCGCACCTATGTGCACAAGCCCAGCCATCGTCTGATCATGCTGTCCATTGCTTATGGGCGAGATCAGTCCACGGACACCCAGATCCATACGCCGGAGCAATGCTATCCCTCGCAGGGGTTCCGCATTGAAGACCAGGCCGACGAAACGCTGAGCACCCCTTTTGGCGACATCAAGGCCGTGCGCATGGCCACGCGCCTGGGTGAGCGGCCCGAGCCCCTGACCTATTTCATCCGTGTGGGCGACAGTGTGGTGCGTGGCTCCAGGGATCGCAATCTGGTTCGCCTGAGCATGGCCATGCAGGGCTATCTGGTGGATGGCATGCTGCTGCGTGTGTCCGAGGTGTCGCTTCAGAAGGAAAGTGCCTTTCGTTTGCAGGAGCAGTTCATTGGCGATCTGCTCAAGGCGGTGGACAGCAAGGATCGCGGCAAGCTCATCGGCGCCATGGCGTCCCGTTGAGACAGGCAAAGCAGGTACCCGCGATGAAAGTGGCTCTGTCGACCATCGGCACCTTCCATAGCTTTGATCTGGCGCGTGAGTTGCATCGAGACCAACATCTGGCCGCCATCTATACCGGCTACCCGCGCTTCAAGCTTCAGGCCGAAGGGCTACCCGCCGATCACATCAAATGCTTCCCCTGGGTGCATGGTGCCTACATGGCCTTCCCCTACCGCGACAGGCTGGGCGAGCGCCTGGTTCGCCAGTGGGAATACCTGGCACGTGCCTCGCTGGATCGCTATGTGGCAGCGCGAATCCGGGGCTGCGATGTCTTTGTAGGCTTGTCCAGCTCGGCCTTGCTGACAGGGCGCAAGGTGCAGCGCCGGGGCGGGCGCTATGTGTGTGACCGGGGCTCCTCTCACATCCGCATGCAGGATGCCCTCTTGCGCGAAGAGCATGAGCGATGGGGCGTGGCCTATACCGGCATCGACCCACGCATCATCGCGCGCGAAGAGGCCGAATATGCCGCGGCTGATTGCATCACCGTGCCTTCGAGCTTCAACGTGCGCTCCTTCGTTCAGAGCGGGGTGAGCGCCAGCAAGATCAGGCGACTGCCTTATGGCGTCAACCTTGAACGTTTCCATCCCACCTCGCAACCGGATGCCCAGCGCTTTGATGTGCTCTTTGCGGGCGGCATGAGCCTGCGAAAAGGCGTGCCCTATTTGTTGCAGGCCTACAAGGCGCTTGAGCACCCCCGCAAATCCCTGACCTTTGCAGGCGCACCGTCGCCGGATCTGATTGCCCTGATGCGTGAACGCGGGCTGTGGCCTGAAGATGCCGTCGTGCTGGGCCACGTGCCTCAACCCGCGCTCAAGGACTTGATGAGCCGCAGCCATGTGATGGTCCTGCCCAGCATCGAAGAAGGGCTGGCGCTGGTGCAGGCGCAGGCGATGGCCTGCGGCTGCCCGGTCATCGGGACCGTACACACGGGTGCCGAGGACCTGTTCGTTGATGGCGAGCACGGCTTTGTTGTGCCGATCCGCCAGCCTCATGCGCTCACGGACAAGATGCAATGGCTGGCCGATCACCCGCAAGAGCGCATCGCCATGAGCCACAAGGCCCTGGCCCATGTGCGGCAAGCGGGCGGCTGGCGCGAATACGGTGACCAGGCCAAGCGCATCTACCAGGGCCTGCTGTCGTGAGTTCGGTCCGTATCCTCTATCTGGGCACCCAGAGCGGCACCTGCCTGGACCGTGCCAACGCCTATCGCCGTCTGGGGCACCAGGTTGTGCACATCGATCCTCGTGGGCTGTTGCCCAAGAGTGTCTGGACAGACCGTGTCACCTGGCGTCTGGGTGGGCATCTGCTGGCGCCCTGGTTGAAGGCGGGTTTGAAGCAGGCCCTGGTAGATGGCCCCGCATTTGATCTATGCCATGTTGACTGCGGTGAGTGGGTCACGTCAGACGTCGTTCGTCTGCTGAAGCAGCGCGCAGGTCAGGTCGTCAGCTATTGCATCGACGACCCGACCGGGCCTCGTGACGGTCGGCGTTTCAAGGCCTACCGCGAGGCTGCGTCGGCGTACGACCTGATGGTGGTCATGAGGCAGATGAACGTGGATGAGGCCAAGGCGCTGGGTGCACGCCGTGTCTTGCGTGTGTTCATGTCGGCAGATGAGGTGTCACATGCGCCCCGGCCAATGAACGAAGCGGATCGTGCCAGATGGGCTTGCGAGGTGTTGTTTCTGGGATCGTGGATGCCCGAGCGCGGCCCCTTCCTCCAAGGCCTGATCGAGCGCGGTGTGCCCTTGAGCATTCGTGGTGCGCATTGGCAGAAGGCCCCGGAGTGGCCCATGCTTCAGCCTTTCTGGAAGGGGGGGGCCATCGGTGGTGACGACTATGCGCGCGCCATCCAGGGCGCCAAGGTCAGCCTGGGCTTGCTCTCCAAGGGCAACCGGGATCTGCACACCACGCGCTCCTTGGAGGTGCCTGCGGTGGGCGGGGTGCTGTGTGCCGAGCGAACCAGTGAGCACGAGGCCATGTACGCCAGCAACCACGAGGCTGTTTTCTGGGGCTCCGTGGAGGAGTGCGCCCGGCAGTGCAAGGCCTTGCTGGCCAATGAGGCGCAACGCCAGGCCATTGCCCTGGCTGGGCAACAACGCTTGCATCGCAATGGGCACATGAATGAGCGTGTGATGCAGCGCATCCTGGATGAGGTCAGCCCATGACGAGTCTGGTGTCGACTGCCAAACCCATGTCCTCGTTTGTGTACGCGGTGGTCTGGCTTGTGGCCTTGCTGTCAGGCGGCATCCAGCTCTGTCTTGATGCCGGGTATGACAACCTGCTGTCGGTCGCCTGTGTGGTGATGGCCACCATGCTCTGTATCAGCTACCTGCGCCGATCCCATTGCATGGACGATGCGCCGATTTCGTCCTTTGCCATTCTGGGGTTCCTGATCACCACCTTGCTGGGCGCCTTGCTGGCCAAGACGCTGGAGGGTGTGCCCATCAGTTCCGATCTCAAGACGCCGGTGATGACCTTTTCAGTGCTGTCTGGTGCCTTGCTGGGCATCATCGCCTTGCACTGGGTCTACCGACACTTGTTGTCCATTGTGAACTGGCGCAACGCGATAGCCTCCCGTCTGCTGGCGCCTGCCGGCCTGTACGGGGCACCGTCGCCACGCCAGTTGTGGGCGATGTCCCTGTTCGGGCTGTATGCCGTGATGATCAGCCGGGGCGTCGAGTTCGGTGACGTGGGGGGCAAGTTCATTTCCGGTTTCACCTATCTGGCCTGGTTGCCCTTTCTGGTGCCCATCTTCAAGGCCCGTGGCGAAGCGGCTTACCAGAACCTGGGCTTGTACTGGGTCTACATCGGTATCTACGCCGTGGTGCTGGCCTTGGCCGGCCTGGCGCTCAATGCTCGCGTGATCATCTTCAGTGGCGCCATGGTCATCATGTTGCTTGCCCTGTTCGAGACCATGCGCGGGCGCTTTCAGGTTGGGCGATGGACCTGGTTGAAGGCCTTGGTGGCACTGTCCTTTGTTGCCGGTGGCGTGTCCTTGGGTGACGACCTGGCCACCGCCATGGTGATCGTGCGCCAGAAGACCGAGTCGCTCACGCCCAAGCAGAAGATCAAGGAGACCTACGAGACCCTGCTGGACCGCAACGCGATCTCCTTGTACCGAGACGGGAAAGAGGCCGAGCGGCTGGCTGTCACGTACGACGAGATTTATGTGCGCAACGCCATCCTCGCCCGGTTCACAGAGACCAAGTTTCACGATAACGCGCTCAACTGCGCGACCCATTTCAGCGACGCGGAGCGTGCGAACCTGGCTCAGGCCACCATCGACAAGATCTATGCCATTTTGCCCACGCCGATGATGAAGGCGATCGACCCCAAGCTGGACAAAGACAAGCTGGCCTATTCCTTTGGTGACTACCTGTGCAACATCAAGGACGGTGTGAGCCTGGGTGGCTACCGCACCGGCTCCATCTTCGCCCACGCTTATGCCTTGTTCGACGATGTGGCCTGGCTGGTGCTGGTGATCTTCTTCCTGCTCAAGTTCTTCACGCTGGACCTCTACAGTGTCAAGCGCCAGGATGGCGTCTACATCGTCTCGCCCGTGCTGATGCTGACCATCTGGTTCAACTTCATCAGCGCCTATGCGGGCGACTCGCTGGTGCAGTATCTGGACTCGTTCACTCGCATGTTTGCGCAACAGGTTGCGCTGTACCTGCTGCTGTGCTTTGTGCTGCGCCACGTGGCGGCCTTGTGGCAACCGGCCCCTGTCTCCGACTACAGCGTTGCCCGGCGTTCGCCACCGGCGTGGCGGCAAAGGTGGGCTCGCGTCAAGGCATTCAAGCGCTCGTTCAAGCGCCCACATTGGGGCCGTTCGTGAGCAGCACACCCGCACCCTGGCAGAGGATGCTCTCGGGCTCGACCGCAGCGGTGGCGCGCGTGGGCGTGGTGTTCCTGATGCAGGTGGGCCTCGTGCCCCTTTACTTGCAGCACTGGAGTGCGACCCAGTTCGGCTACTGGATGTTCCTGCAATCGGCTATCGTCATCATCACGGTGCCGGATGCGGGCTTGCAGGCCTATGTGGAAGTGGCCTACATCCGCCACAGCGGCCGCTCCTCGCGGCGCCTGAGCATGTTCCTGTCCATGGGGGCCAGCACCGGCCTGATGCTGTCGGTGCTTCAGTTGCTGATATGTGGGGTGCTGCATTACAGCGGTGCCTTGCACTGGATGTTGCACCCGCCGGCGTCAGAGACGCAGTGGGTAGACCAGATCGGCGCGGCGCTGATGGTGACGGCCTTGTCGTGGCCGTTGGCCAGCTCGGTGGCGGGCTCCATGGGGCGGGCCAGTGTGGTGCAGGGCTCGGTGGCCCCGCAGATCTGGTGGTCCATCCTCACACTGTTGTGCGGCAGCGCCGCCTCGGCCTGGTGCGCCAGCCTGGGAGGGGACCTGCTGCAGGCAGCCCAGGCCAGCGCCATCGCCACCGCCATCTCGGGGTTCAGCTGCATCCTGTACTTTCGCGCGCGCTTTCGGCGTCAGGGTGTGCGCCTGATGCTGCTGCCACGCCTGGTACGCATGGCCGTGGTCAAGCAGGCTGCCGGTTTGATGCTCAAGCTCTTGTTCGAGACGATTCGCCAGCACAGCCTGCGCTTGATTGCGCCTCAGGTGGTGGCGGTGGCGTCCATGGCCAGCTTGTCCGTGCACCGCACCCTGGTCGGCGCCATGCAGCAAGCCTTCGGGGTCATCTCTGCCCCCTTGCTGCCCGAGTATGTCCGCGCGCAGGGCAAGGACGGCTTCTCGGCAGAGTCCGCCCGCCTGATGCGGCTGCAATGGCGCTTCTTCACCGGGGTGGTGCTCCCGGGCGGGCTGTTGCTGTTTGTGCTCGGCCCACGGTTGTTCGAGGTCTGGACACACGGCAAGATCGTGTTCGACAGCGTCGTGTTCTCGATCCTGCTGCTGGCCGTCGCCTCGTTCGCGCTGTTTGCCCCCTTCACGCAGTATCTGCAGGCCGCCAACAAGGTGCGTGAACAGGCCTTCGTGGCTGCTTTCGTGCTCGTGGCCAGCGTGTTGCTGGTGTTGGGGCTGGGCTGGCTCTTCGATGCCCGTGGCCTGGCCGCTGCCTTCTTGCTGATCGAGCTGCTGCAAGGCAGCCTGTGCCTGCGCCTGTGCTGGCAATGTTGCCGTGGGCCACTGTTTGCTGCCTTGATGCGCCAGTTCTGTCTGGTCGGCGTGCTGTCGGCCCTCGCGCTGATCTTGCCGAACGCCTTGCCCGAGGCGGTGCGCCAACCGCTTTGCCTCATCGGCGCATTGGGCGCCGTGGTCTTCTCCTTTCAGTCCCAGCTACGTTCATTCGGTCTATGGCCTGCCAGTTATTGATTTCCGGTTGGTTTGCCGCCGCCAAGCCGCGCGACTACCAGACCTTTGGTGACGATGAAATCCGCAGCGAGGGCTTTCGGCCGCTGTGGTGGAAGTCGGTGGACACCTTCGTCAAGCCCGACCACGTGCTGGTGGTGGACTCGGCCGCCCCGGTCAAGGTCGACGACAAAGCCTTCACCCAAACCGACGTGCGCGCCGTGGAGTTGCTCGTCAACCCGGGGCACTCACAGAACACCCCACATCACTACTGCGGGTTCATGGCTGGCTTCATCATGGGGCTGGAGTACGCCCTGTACTCTGGTGTCGACTACTGCCTCTACCTGGAGCAGGACGCGCTCACCTATGGCGATGACCTTGTCCAGCGCATCGAGCAGCGCCTGATCAAGACGCCCATCCTGTTTGGCGGGCAACGTGGCGACTTCGTCGAGCAATCGATGATGGTGCTGGACCGTCGGGCCATTCGCGGCTTTCTCAAACAGATGCACGCCATCAGCCGATCAGACAAACTACTGGCCCCTGAGCTCAAGTGCATGATCGCCGCAACCTCGCTGGGCCGTTGGCCCGTCGGGCGCTTGATGTCTTACGAGCAGCACCGGCTGGTGCGGCGCCTCTTCGAGAAGATGGGGGTGGCGTTCGCTCGTGGCAGCAAGCAATATGGCCATGTGCCCTTTGGCTATGGGCGCGAGCGCCCCATCGACTTCAAGCAAGCGTGCTTTTACTTTCAGCACGGCACCGCAGAAGAGCTTCGTCAATACCGTACGCTCACGGGCTTTTGACTCGGGCCATGAGTGCCTTGTAGATCTCGTGATAGCGGTCGGTTGCGCGCTGCGTCGTGAACTGGCTTGCCCATGTGATCCGTTGCTGGACCTGTTCGGCTCGGCGTGTTTCCGGCTCACACAGGATGCCGTCCAGCACATCCGCCCCCGTCTGGGCCCAGGCCCGCACATCGTCCTCTGGCTTGAGAACGGGCAGGTAATAGGCCATGGGCCCTGCCACCTCGTTCATCGGGGCGTCGTCTGTGGTGATGACAGGGCAGCCACAGGCGTGCGCTTCAACCAGGGGCCAGCCAAAGCCCTCGGCCAGGCTGGGGAACACGAAGGCCGATGCAAGCGAGTAGGCTGCCTCAAGGGTGGCATTGCCTACACCCTGGAAGAACTGGACCTGACCTTGTGGCGGCACGTCCTTCAATACCGCCTGCACATCCGCGTTGCGGTGGCTGCTGCTGATCATCCACAGGGGCAGGGGCTTGTCGTGCCCTCGCGCGTAGGCGCTGTACAGGCGCACGATGCCTGCCGAGTTCTTGTACCAGGATGGGCCGCCGACGTGCAGGATCATGCCTTGCTCGGTGTTGGGCAGGCCAGCTGCCTTCAGGCGCTCAAGGGCTTCGTGACGCTCCAGGCGCTGGTAGGGGTGATTGAGCCCGTTGTGCACGACCGCGCTGGTGTGGGGCCGGACATGGCCATACTCGCGCAAGTCATCGGCGGTCCGCCTCGACACGCTGATGAAATGGCGGGCCTGCCGGAAACCCCAGCGGATATAGCGCTGGTAAATGCGCCCCGAAAACGACGTTGGATTTTGCGGGATCTGCCCCAGCGCCGAACGCAGCGCCAGCAGATCATGCGCGTGCACGACATGGGGCCGCTGCTTCACCAGCGGCACCCACGGCCCCAGTGCCTGGTCGCAAAACACAAACAGGGTATCGCGGCCTTGCGAGATCAAGCGCAGCTTGACCTCCAGCGGAAAAAGCAGGTACTGATCGACATAGCCGGCCCACTTCGCCAGGCGCGTGTCATTGAAGAGCCGGTGCAAGCAGGGCCTGGGTGCCCAGTAATCTACCTCCAGCCCCTTGGCTGTCATGGCTTGCCCGATCATGCGTGCAAAGCGGGGCATGCTCTCGGACTTCATGAACGCCGGGTGGCAAAAGAGAACCAGCTTCATGGCTTGCCACCCTGTTGCAGGTCAGCCTGCATCTCCGTCACCTTCAGCACGATCATGTATTCATAGATGGCGCGCAGCGTGGCGTACACCAGCCCAGCGCGCCCATCCAGAAAGCCGCGCTTGCCGATGTACAGCCCCAGAAACATCACCAACGGGCGCAAGGGCAGGCGGTAGTACAGGGCCTTCTGGTGCATGCGGCGCACATTGGCGTCTCTCGCAAACAGGGCCTGGCCGAGCTTGAACTCGCCGCCGCCGCGCCCACCGTCCACGATGTGCACGGCCTCAAAAGTGCTGTAGCCGTTGTGCTTGGCGAACCAGTGGCTCAGCCCCTTGCTGAACGGGAAGTGATCGAAGTGCGCATCCATCTCGCCCACGGGGCCATCCACGATGGTGACGGGGTTGATGATGCGTTCGTACCGCACGGTTGCCGGTTTGATCAGGCGGATGTTGAAAGGCGAGGGGGTCACATGTCGGATCCAGGTGCCCAGGAAGTAGTCCCGTCGGTGAATGCGCCATGCTGCGCAATGCACGGGCTGTTTCAACATGGACGTCATGGCCGCAATCAGCGCGGGGGTAGCGCGCTCATCGGCGTCCAGCATCAGCACCCACTCATGCTTGAAGGGGATGTGGCGCAAGCCCCAGTTGCGGTGGGCGGCTTCGTCGCCACCAAAAGGGGCCGCACTGTCCGGGTAGCTGCGCGTGGTCACCCGGGCACCATGCACCTGCGCAATCGACACGGTCTCATCCGTGCTGCCGGAGTCATACACATGCACATCGTCGCTCCAGGCCACGCTGTGCAGGCAGCCTGGTAGATCCTGCTGCTCGTTCTTGGTCAGGATCAGCACCGATATGGCCAGTGGTTCACGCATCTCGGATCACCCTTGACTTGACGCGCACGGCCGGGTTGCCCGTGTAGACACCCCACGCACCGCCCAGTGGCGTGCGCATCATCACGGCCCTGGCACCCACCACGCAGCCCGGCGGGACGGTCACGCCAGGCCCGATGAAGGCTTCCGTGCAGACCCAGGCCCGCTCGCCAATGTGGATGGGGGCGGCGCGCAGTTGAAAGTTCGCGGTGTTGTAGTCATGCGTGCCGCCGCACAAATGCGCTCCTTGCGAGATGACGGCGTTATCGCCGATGGTCAGCCTGGCCATGTTGTAGAAGTTCACGCCCTCGCCCACGCCAACGTGGTCGCCAGCCTCGAACTGCCACGGCGCCCAGACCCGCGCCGAAGCATGGATGTGGAAATGCGCGCCGATGCGTGCGCCAAACAGCTTGAGCAGGGCCACACGCCACGCATGCAATGGGCGAGGGGAGGGCCGAAACAGCGTGAGCCACACCACCCCCCACAGGCCACGGGCCAGGCGGTTGCTCATGGAAAAGGAAGGACCAGTACGCGAGTCCACGCCTTCGAGGATCACAGCAAGAAGCTCCAGACAATCAGGCAGCAGGGCATTTTGCGCACCGCAGATAACAAGCGCACCCTGCGCCCATGATCCGAATGGATCACGGTATGGCGTGCCTGCAACCGGAGGCCGATCGGACTACATGCTGCTACTTCAAGGCGTTACACGCCTGCGGAACCATCCGGGCTTATTCGAGGAAGCCCTGATGAAAATCCTGATCTACAGCGCCAACTATGCGCCCGAGCCAACTGGCATCGGCAAGTACTCCGGCGAGATGGCGGAGTGGTTGGCGGCCAAGGGGCATGAGGTGCGCGTGGTGGCGGCGCCGCCTTATTACCCGAACTGGAAAGTGGCCGATGGCTACCAATGGCCGCCCTATCGTCGCGAGTCGCTCAACGGGGTGGACGTGTGGCGTGCGCCCTTGTGGGTGCCGGCGCAACCCGGCGGCGTCAAGCGCGTGCTGCATCTGCTGAGCTTTGCGCTGAGCTCTGCGCCCGTGATGCTGCGCCAGACCTTTTGGAGCCCGGATGTGGTGTTGACCGTGGCACCCGCCATGGCCTGTGCACCCATGGGCTGGCTGACGGCTCGCCTGTGTGGCGCGACGGCCTGGCTGCATGTGCAGGACTTCGAGGTGGATGTCGCCTTTCAGATGAACCTGCTCAAGGGGCGTCGCCTGAAGTCGCTGGCCTTGTGGCTGGAGCGCAGCGTGCTGCGCCGCTTTGACAAGGTCTCATCCATTTCTTCCAAGATGGTGGAGAAGCTGCGGCTCAAGGGCCTGGACGGCGATGCCATCGAGCTGTTCCCCAACTGGGTGGACACCGCTGGCGTGAACCCTCTGCAGCAGCCCAGCAGCTTCCGGGCGCAATTGGGCATTCGCCACGACCAGACCGTCGCGCTTTTCTCTGGCACCTGGGGGAGCAAGCAGAACCTGCTGTCCATCCCCGCTGCGGCGCGCCTGCTTCAGCACCGCCAGGACATCGTGTTCGTGATCTGCGGCGATGGCGTCATGCGTGCCGAGCTGGAGGCCGCCTGCGCCGGCCTGGGCAACGTGTACTTGCTGCCTTTGCAACCCACGGAGCGCCTGTGCGATCTGCTGGGCATGGCCGACGTGCACCTGCTGACGCAAAGCGCCGAAGCAGAGGACCTGGTCTTGCCCTCCAAGCTGACAGGCATGCTGTCCAGTGGCCGTCCGGTGGTGGCCACGTGCCGCACGGGGACGGAGCTGGGACAGGTGGTGTCGCATTGTGGCCTGGTGGTGGCGCCCGACTGCATCCCGTCTCTGGCCGATGCGGTGGTGGCCTTGGCCGATGATCCGGCCCGTCGCCGTGAACTGGGCGGCTTCGCCCGCAGCTACGCGGAAAAGAGCTTCGCCAAAGAACCCATCCTGGCGCGCTGGCTGGGTCTGGCCACGCGCCCACGCATGCCTGCAACGGTCTTGCCGGAGCAAGAGGCCAATTGATGACGTCGCCAGCCCGCCTTGTCGCGGTCCTGCTGTTGGGGCTGGCCTGCGTCGTCCTGGTGTCGGTGCCTGTCTTGTCGGTTGGCGAGATCCTCAGCAAGGATGGGCTGGATTCCTACAAGTACATGGTGATGGGGCATCAAGGGCCACAGGCGCATGTGGCCTCGCCCTTCATGTACCGTATTTTGTTCCCCTGGATGTCATTCGCGTCCGGGTTGGAGCCGCTGGCCTTCTTTCGCACGGTCTCGCTCACCTCCGTGGCACTGATGGCGCTGGCCGCCTGGCGCATCGCCACGGCTTTGCAGATCCGACTTGAGCATGCCTTGCTGGCGCTGTCGCTGGCTTTGCTGACCGCGGTGGTCAAGCTGTGCGCCACGGCGGGCTATGTCACCGATTTGCCCTTGATGGCCGCCACGATGTGGGCGGGCTATTTCTACCTCAGGAGATGGCACGGGTACATGGCTTTGTTGGCCGCCGTGATGGTGGCCAACCGGGAGCTGTCCTTCCTGCTGGTGTTGCCCGCGCTGCATGAGGTGTGGCGGGCTTACCGGCGCAAGGCGCTGCCTGTCCGATCTGCCATCGTGCAGGCCTTGATCCTGCTCGCGCCAGCCATGGTGGTGCTGGTGTCGATCAGGTGGCTGGTGGGCGCACCCGATCAGCACCTCAGTGTGCTGGACGCCTGGCACAGCTCACCGTTCCCGCACCCCGCCTACTGGACGGGCATCGCAGGTCGACTCGGTGGCTGGTTGTTCCCCTTGTGCGCGCTGGCCTTCATCCTCAAGGTGGACAACCTCCAACCCATCCTGACCATGTTCATGGGGGGCGCGGCCATCGCCTTGCTGCAGACCTTGCTGGGCACGGACACCAGCAGGCTGGGGGCCTCCGTCTTGCCGCTGGCCGTGGTGTTGTCGGCTGCGGCATTGGCCAAGGCCCGCTTGCCCTGGTATGGCCTGATCGCGCTGTGCCTGATGCAGTACCTCAGCTTCGTGATGGACTTCACCGACCCCTGGCTCTTCGGTGCGTTCAGGCAGGTCATCTACGTGAAGTACGCCTTGGCCGGTGCATCCATGGCCTGTCTGCTCGCCATGCTGGCGTGGTGGGCCTGGACTGCTGTGGCAGGTGCTCAGGTGCGCAGCAAATTCGGTATCTTGTCAGCGGCGAAGTAGGGCAGCCTGGGGAAGACCTCGATCAAGTCCTGATTGCTCAGGCCAAACCACCTGGCCAGCATCGCACCGTACTGCTCGATGGCCAGACGCGGCAGCAAGATGCCGTTCTGGATCTGATCGGGCGAGTTGTCGAAGTCGTTGCCGGTCTGGCTCCGGGTGCCATACACCGGGATGTCCCCGCCCACCATGCCGCCGCGCACGGCGCCGCCCATCACGAAGTGGTGGCCACCCCAGCCGTGGTCGGTGCCGTCGCCATTGCTGGTGAAGCTGCGGCCGAAGTCCGATGCCGTGAAGGTGGTGACCTGATCGCTCATGCCCATCGCGGTGATGACGCCGTCAAAGTAGGCGATGGCATGGTTGAGTTGGGCCATCAGGCCTGCGTGGCTCTGGTTCTGGCCATTGTGCGTATCAAAGCCCCACAGGTTGACGAAGAAGACCTGGCGCTTGAGGCCCAGGGCCTTCTGGGCACTGATGCAGCGGGCCACGATCTGAAGCTGCTTGGCCAGCGTGTTCTGGCCGATCGCGCCCCGGATGTCGGCGTAATTCAACAGCTCGGCAGGGCCAAACGGCTTGCTGCTGGCGCCCGGCAACGCAGCCGACAGGAGCTTTTCCGCATCCATGCTGCGTGCCGCCACGGCGGCCAGGTCCCGCTCCATCACGTGCTGGCTGCGGCCACCGCGTACCACGCGGGCCATGGCATCGGCCAGCTCCGGCACGTTGTACAAGCGGCTTCTGCCCGTCGCGTCTACGGTGGTGCCCATGCGCACGGCGCCGTCCAGCGACACTTGATACTGGCGCGTCTGCTGGCCTGACAGCCACACCGCATTGCCCCAGGCCGATATGGCAGTGAACATGCTGTTGTCTGCGGCGGCCATCATGTCGGCCATGCGCCCGCCCCAACCCACGGTGGCGCCTTCGGGTCGCAAAGCCTGCCAGGTCGACTGCTGGTCGTTGTGCGAATACAGCTTGCTTGGAATGGCCTTGCTGCCGCCCTTGTACTGCTCACGGGTCAGCGGCTCCAGCAAGGGCCCCACATTGGCCACGATGGCCAGCTTGCGCTGCTGATTGAACAAGCCTTGCAGATAAGGCAGCAGCGGGTGCAAAGCCAGGCTGCGGCCTTGCAGGTTCATGGCCGGCGTCAGCGGCAGGACCCCGCCCAGGCGCTTGGGTGTGCCTGCGGCTGCGCTGAAGTCAGGTGCCACATCTTTCAGCAAGGCGATGGAGTCGGGCAACTGCGTGCGTGCCGCGCTGTAACGGCTCCAGGAGCTGGCATCGGTGGCCAGCACGGTATTGAAGGCATCGTTGCCGCCTTGCAGGAAGATGCAGACCAAGGCCTTGTAGTCAGTGGCCGTCTGTGCGGCTGCGGAGCTCGCTGCCGCCAGATTCAATGCCATGGGGGCGCCGGCGCCAAGAGGGGCGAAAGCCGCCAGTTGCTTGAGGAACAGGCGCCGGGTGCAGGGACTGATGGGGGTAGACATGTTCTGGCTCACTTCTGCACCTGGAATTCGGGAGACACGGCGGTCAAGAGCACGGCGCTGCGCACGCGGGTCAAGGCAGTGGAGCGAACCTGCTCCGCCGTGGTCGCACCCGGCACCCTGAACTCCACCGCCGACACGGCCTTGACGATCTCGGCCTTCAGCGCTGCCGGCATGGCGCCATACATCAGCCGTTCACTCAACAGATCGACCAGCACTTGCGGTTGGTCGCTCAACTTCAACCAGCCATCTGTCGGGTCCAGGTTGAAGTTGAACTGGACATCGCTGCGTGTGCCATTGCCAAAGCCATAGGCGCCCACGCCCGCAAACATCAGGTTGCTCATGAAGGTGGCATAGCCGGCTGCGCTGGTCTCATGCACCAGTTGCATCTCGGGCGCCACGAGCCCTGCGTTGGCTGTGGCGGAGCTGGGCGGCACAAAGCCCGGCCTGAAGAAATTGAACACCGACGGCGAGCGCAGAGGCGCCTGGTTCAAGGCGGTGGCGGGCTCTTGCGTGGGTGAAACGAGGAAGTAGCCTGTGTCGGAGTGAATGCCCACGCCACGCAAGACTGCAGAGAGCTTGAGGATGGGTTCTCGCACCTTGCCAAAGGTCGTGCTGCTCAGGGCTGCAGCGGTGTTGCGCGCTTCCGGATCCAGCAGCACTGCACGCACCAAGGCGCGCATGCTGCCGCCAGATTGATTGAAGGCGGTGGCCACACGTTGCACATAGGCCTTGCTGGGGTTGCTGGTCACCAGTCGCTGGATCAGCTGCCGGCCAATGAAAGGCCCCACATTGGGGTGCTTGGCCAGGGTGTTCAAGGCCAGGCTCAGGTCACCTTCCGGCGAGGGGAAGAAGCTGGCCGCTGCAATCGTCACACCCAGAAAGCGCTTCTCGCTGCTGGCGTGATAGCGGCTGTAAGGGCGCATGTTGTTGACGAACTGCCGGCCCGTGGCCGAGCCATCGCTGCGGCCCTCACCCCATAGAAAGCATCCTTCCTGGGGCCAGGTCGGGCAGTCCCAGCTCCAGCCTGTGAACACCTTGGCCAGGCCCGCGATGTCATTGGCGTTGTAGGTCTCGATCGGCTGGCCGTTGCCATCCAGCTTGAGGCTGCCATCGGTCTGCAACTCATACAGCCCGATGGAGAACAGCTGCATGATCTCGCGGGCAAAGTTCTCATCGGGCACGCGACCGGTGGCCGAGTCTTCCTTCTGATTGCGCAGGTGCGACAGGTAGCAGCCCATCACCGGGTGAAGCGTCACGGACTCCAGCAGGCTCCGATAGTTGTCGAAGCTCTGGCGCCCCAGCATGTCCAGATAGGAGGCCACACCGCGAATGTTGTCCGCGCCACAGGCGTCCGCCCAGGACACCACGAAGATCTCGGACAGGGCAAACGCCAGCCTCTGTCGCAGTTGATCGGGGCCGGCCAGGGCGTGTGCCCAGAAGCTGTGAACGAGCTCGTCTGCGCCAGCGCCATGCCCGGGGTTGGCCGCGTTCAAGGCCGTGTTGCGCATCTCCCAATACGCCTGGTGCGACAGCGTTGGCAAGGGCGCGTCGAATTGCTCCTTGAGCCAGGCCTCATAGCCAATGGCCATGAGATGGTCTATCTCGGGCTCGGTCGGTCCAAAGGTGGCTTGCGTCAGAAAGCGCGCCGCTTCCTGCCGGGACGCCGGTGTGACCGTGCTATCTATTGCAGCGCCAGCCGCAGCCAGGCGCTGCGTGGGCGTGCCACTCAACGCGTTTGCATCACCTGAATCGGAGGCGCTCGCATCACGCCCGCCACCACATGCTGCCAGGCTCAAACCCAGCACACCAATCACCAAAATCCGTCGCATTCCGAAGCCCCGCCAACAACCATTGCCGGACGCATCTTCGGCCAAATCAGTCAGCAGGCACTGCGGAAAAGATCATGCTTGACCAGCCACTTGCCTCCGGTTACCGAAGACACGGCTTTGGCGTGATCCGAACGGACTATGGTGAGGCTCAGGCGCGTGCATCACCCCAGCGCACGCCCTTGGTTTCTTCGCCCTGGTACGTGGTCTGGCCATGGCGGTCAACCACATACAAAGGTGAGGCAATGACTTCGATGAACTCATTGCCACTATTGAGTCGCGTGTAATCGAACAGCACGCTGCGTACCAGCTTGCTGCCCGTACGCAAACGGCAACCACGCCCAAGCCACGCCGGGCCTTCGATCTTGGCGCCCGCCTCGATGCACGATCCAGAGCCGATGTAAACAGGGCCCTTGATGTCGACCTTGTCCCAATCCACATTGGTGTTCAGGCCCACCCACACGCCAGGGCGCACTTCCTTGCCGGGCATGCGCATGTCGGCGATCTCGCCGGCCAGCACGCGTTGCAGCACCGTCCAGTAGTCGCTCACGCGGCCAATGTCGATCCAGTGGAAGGGGCGGCTTTGCGCATAAAAAGGCAGGCCCTGGTCCACCAGCATCGGGAACAACTGGCTGCCGATGTCGAATTCCTGGCCTCGCGGCACCAGCTCCAGCGCGGCTGGCTCGAAGATGTAGATGCCGGTGCTGGCCAAAGTGGAGCGGGCTTCTTCTGGCGAAGGTTTCTCCTGGAAGGAGCGCACCTTGCCATCCGGGTCTGCCACCACGATGCCGTAGTTCTTGACCTGGTCGCGCGGCACCTCCAGCGTCACCACGCTGGCCATGGCCTTCTTGGCGTGGTGCTCGGCCAGTGCGGCCGTGATGTCCAGGTCCACGATGGCGTCACCGCAGATCACCAGCGTGGTCTCGTCAAAGAAGCCGCTGAAATCCTGGATGTGGCGCATGCCGCCGGCCGAGCCCAATGGCTTGGGCACGATCTCGCCATGCTCGCGCACGCCTTCGTACGAGTAGCCGATCTCCACGCCCCAACGCTGGCCATCACCAAAGTAGTTCTCGATCTTCCAGTGGTGATGGGCCACGTTGATCATGATCTCGCGCACGTTGTGGCGAGCCAGGTGTTCGATCAGGTATTCCAGAACCGGCTTGCCCAGGATGGGCACCATGGGCTTGGGCATGCCCTTGGTCAGGGGCCTCACACGGGTACCTTGGCCTGCGGCCAGAATCATGGCTTTTGTCATCTGCTGCTAACAACTGGGGGCGAAAACGAGATTAGGCATTGGGCACCCTCGATGTGTCACGCCCATGGCATACCCCTGAATGAAGGGTAGTGATACAGAGTGTTGCTGATGTTGATCAAACATTTCAGGCGTTAACCTGTTGTGATGTGATGGGGGCAGGTTAAGGGGCATTGATGGTGGCGAGGTTTGCGAGCGGGCTTTTACGTGGCGTTCTGGCTGTGGTCCTGGTGGGTGGCGTGGCCGGCGCGGGCTGGTGGCAGTGGCGCCAGCAGGCTGTCACACCTGCCGAGTTCCACCTTCGTGGCAAGTTCGGTTCTGTGGTCCCCTGGCCCATCATCCCGATTCAGGTTGCCGTGTTGTCTGATGGCCGTGTGCTGGCCTATGGCACCGATCGCCAGGGGCAGCAAGGCTCCAACGAGGTGTTCGACGTCTGGGACCCCCGCAAAGGGACGGGGCCAGATGCGCACCTGGTCTTGCCCAATGGAACGGGCACCGACATCTTCTGCAGTGGCGCCGTCATCATCCCGTCGTCCGGGCAGGTGCTGCTGGTGGGAGGAGACCGCACCGTCAACGGGGTGCGCAACTGGTCGTCGCCGGACATCAACTTCTATGACATCAAGACCGGCGTCATCAAATCGGCCGGGCGCACCATGGAGCGCCCGCGCTGGTATCCCACCGTGATGACCTTGGCCAACGGCGAGATACTGATACTGGGGGGGCGGCTGGACCTTGAGCATTACGCGCCCATCCCCGAGTTGTTCAATCCCCAGACGGGTTGGCGAACCTTGCCCGGGGCAGACAAAAACGAACTTTTCGGCTCCCAGAACTGGAATTACCCACGCGCCTGGCAAACCCCTCGCGGCGATGTTTTCTCACTCAATCGCCTGGGTGATATGTACAGCGTCAAGGTGGACGGGCAGGGCGGTTTCACCAAATTGCCTCAAAAAGTATTCCGTGGTCATTCCTATTTGCCATCCCTGATGTACGCGCCGGGCAAGATCTTGTCCATGCGCCTGGGGGGCATCACCTACAACATCGATATCAACCAGCCTGAGCCTGTGATCAAGCGCGCTGCGTGGTCTGGCCTGGCGCGCTTCAATGCCACGGCCACCGTGCTGGCCGACGGCAAGGTCTACGTCAGTGGTGGCAGCCTGCGCAACAACGACAACAGCTCCGGGATTCTGTCCAATCGTCTGTCCGAGATCTGGGATCCGGCCACGGACAAATGGTTGCCAGGTGCCGTCGCAGCCAAGGCCCGCCTGTATCACTCCGTGGCCTTGTTGCTACAGGATGGCACGGTGCTCACGGGGGCTGGTGGCGCTGGCGCCAAAGATGCCGACAACAACCTGGATGCCGAAATCTACTACCCGCCCTATCTGTTCAAAGCCGACGGCAGCGGGCAGTTTGCCGAGCGCCCCGCCATCCAGGCGGTGCCGGACTTCATTTCATGGGACAAGGCTTTTCAACTCAAGGCAAGCGCACCTATTGGTCGCTTTACTTTGGTAAAAATGGGTTCCGCCACCCATTCCCAAGTATATGACCAGCGTTTTATTGAATTGAATTTCAAACAAAATGGAGATGTGTACGAGGTGTCTGCGCCATCTAACCCCTTGGTGGCCCCCCCTGGTTACTATTTTCTGTTTGCTGTTGACCGCCAGGGCGTACCTTCTGTTGCAAAAATCATTCGTCTTGACACAGCTGTGTCGTGATGGCGCCGTGTAAATGTGGGCTCAACCCGTCGTTAGGGGGGAGCCAATGCGACATTTCCAGCCCTGTTGTGCGTACACTTGAAGGCTTGGCAGCCTTGCAGTCTGGGCGTGCCTTTTGCGGCCACTGGACGAGGAGTTGATGGCTGAGGCTCTAGGGCAAATTGTGATCAATGGTCGCTTTCTGCAGCGTCCCGTCACCGGGGTGGAACGCTTTGCAGCAGAGACCTTGACTGCGCTCGACCATCTGTTGGGCGCGGGGGCTTTACCTCGCCTGTCCCTGGTGCTCGCGGTGCCTGCTGGTACCGAGCCCACCGTGCGTTTTCAGAACATCCCGGTTCAGCAGGTTGGCCGTCACCAGGGCCATCTCTGGGAGCAGCTGGATTTGCCCCTTTACTGCGGCAAACGGCGCCTGATCAATTTGTGCAATACCGCGCCCATTTTCAAAAGAAACCAGATCGTGGTGATTCACGACGCGGCGGTATTTTCTGTGCCTCAGGCATTCAGCGCGAGTTTCCGGCTGGCCTACAAAATCATCCACGGCGGCCTGTCGCTGGTGGGCGCGCGCATCCTCACTGTTTCAGAATTTTCAAGGCAGGATCTGGCCCAGCATCTGCCCCTGAAAGCAGAGCGCATCGCGGTCTTGCCCGAAAGCGCCGAGCATGTGCTCAGGCACCTGCCGGACCGTGCCTTGCTCGAACGCGCCGGCCTGGCCAAGCGCCCCTACGTGCTCGCAGTCAGCAGCATGGCCGCGCACAAGAACTTCAGCCTGGTGCTGGAGGCCCTGACCCAGCTCGACAACCCGCCTTTTGACGTCGCCATCGCGGGTGGCGGCAACGCCAAGGTCTTCGGTCATGGTGGCGAGCTGGCCTCCGATCGCGTCAAATGGTTGGGCTACGTATCCGACGCCGAGTTGCGCGCCTTGTATGAAGGCGCCATGTGCTTTGTCTTCCCGTCCATCTACGAAGGCTTCGGCATCCCGCCGCTGGAGGCCATGCAGTGCGGCTGCCCCGTGCTGGCAGCGCGTGCCGCCTCCATCCCGGAAGTTTGCGGTGATGCCGCCATCTACTTTGACCCCCAGGACGCGGCCGCATTGGCCCAGTTGTTGCTCAAGGTTGCCAACGACGTATCGCTGCGCAACACCCTCAAGCAAAAAGGGTTGGCCAGGGCGCAGCAATTTACCTGGAAGCGGGTCGCACAAGAATTGGCCAATCAAGGTTTGCTCAAAGGGGTGCCTGCATGAAGCAGTTGCCGCCCAACACCGTTCAGGTGCTGCACTGTGCCGAGACCATCAAGGGCGGCATTGCGAGCTACCTGCGTGAGTTGCTGGTCTGTCAGGCCCGTGATTTCGGGGGCAGTGCCGTGGCTGTGGTGATCCCCGCCTCGCAGGCCTCGGAGTTGCCTGTGCCGCCGGGCGTCATCGTGGTCACCTACCCGGACAAGGCTGGTCGGGCTGTCAATGCGATGCAACTGGGCCTTGTCGTGGCCCGCTTCGTGCGCCAGCATCAGCCCAAGGTGGTGCATGCCCACTCCACCTTCGCTGGGGCCGTGGTGCGCCCGCTGCTGGCCATGATGGGCTTGTCCAGCCGCGTCATCTACTGCCCACATGGTTGGGCTTGGGACCGCAGCATGGGCCCCGTTGCGCGCAAGGTCACCCAATGGGTGGAGCGTGAGCTCGCTCAGTTGTGCAACAAGGTGGTGTGCATCTCCGAGCACGAACGCAAGTCCGCGCTAGAGGCCGGGCTGGCGCCCGAGCAACTGCACGTGGTGCTCAATGGCGTAGCTGAAAAAGCGCCCGCCCCCAGGGGCAACGTGCCGGCCTGGCCCCCCGGCCGCAAGCGCCTCTTGTTCGTGGGGCGCTTCGATCAGCAAAAGGGGGCCGACCTGTTCTGCGCGGCCCTGCGAGAACTGGGCGACGAAGCCTTTGGCGTGCTGGCCGGTGGCTCGGTGCTCTACGACACCCATGGCCTGGCCTTGCCTGACAACGCCGAGTCCGTCGGCTGGATCAATTCGGCCCGTCTTGAAGCCTTGTTCAAGACCGCTGACGTGCTGGTGATGCCCTCGCGCTGGGAGGGCTTCGGCCTGACCGCTGCCGAGGCCATGCGGGCCGGTGTGCCCGTGCTGGCGGCCCGTGTGGGTGGCCTGCCGGAGGTCGTGGCCCACGGCGAAACAGGCCTGCTGTTCGAGCCGGGCGACGTGTCGGGCATCGTGAGTGCCGTGAGGCAGCACAGCCTTGAAGAATGGCGCGCCATGGGCCTTGCCGGCCGGGCCCGCTTTGAAAAGTTGTTCACGATGGAGCGTGTACACGCCCAGTTGTGTGGACTGTATGAGTTCAGCACGGAACGTGTTCCCACGGTGACCTGCGTGCGTTAAATCGGAGTTTTCATGAAAGTTTCTCATGAAAGTTTCAGTGGTTGGCACAGGCTATGTGGGCCTGGTGACGGGTGCATGCTTGGCCGAGATGGGCAACGACGTGCTGTGTCTGGATGTGGATCCCAACAAGATCCGCATCCTGGAAGAAGGCGGCATCCCCATCCACGAGCCGGGCCTGGACAAGGTCGTCGAGCGCAACGTCAAGGCCGGGCGCCTGTCGTTCACCACCGACATCGCGCGCGCCGTGGCGCACGGCACCATCCAGTTCATCGCCGTGGGCACCCCGCCTGACGAAGACGGCTCGGCCGACCTGCAGTACGTGCTGGCCGCCGCGCGCAACATCGGCCGCCTGATGACCGACTACAAGGTCATCGTTGACAAGAGCACCGTGCCCGTGGGCACCGCCGACAAGGTGCGCGCTGCCGTGGCAGACGAGCTCGCCAAGCGCGGCAGCGACGTCAAGTACGCCGTGGTCTCCAACCCCGAGTTCCTCAAGGAAGGCGCGGCGGTGGACGACTTCATGCGCCCCGACCGCATCGTGGTGGGCGCCGACGACGAGCAGGCCATCCTCTTGATGCGTGCCCTGTACGCGCCTTTCCAGCGCAACCACGAACGCCTGATCGTGATGGACGTGCGCAGCGCCGAGCTCACCAAGTACGCCGCCAACGCCATGCTGGCCACGCGCATCAGCTTCATGAACGAGCTGGCGCTGCTGGCCGAGAAGATGGGCGCCGACATCGAGCAGGTGCGCTTGGGTATTGGTTCTGACCAGCGCATCGGCACGCACTTCCTGTATGCCGGCTGCGGCTACGGCGGCAGCTGCTTCCCCAAGGACGTCAAGGCCCTGATCAAGACAGCCAGCGGTGCCGACCAGGAACTGCTGGTGCTCAAGGCCGTGGAAGACGCCAACGAGCGCCAAAAGACCGTGCTGGTGAGCAAGGTGGTCAAGCGCTTCGGGGCTGACCTGAAGGGCAAGCACTTTGCGCTGTGGGGCCTGGCCTTCAAGCCCAACACCGATGACATGCGCGAGGCCACCAGCCGCGTGGTGCTGCAAGAGCTGTTCGAGCGGGGCGCCACCGTCACGGCCTACGACCCCGTGGCCATGGCCGAGGCCCAGCGCATCTTTGGTGATGACGCGCGCCTGAAGTACGCCGACAGCCCCAACGCCGCGCTGCAAGGGGCCGACGCGCTGATCATCGTCACCGAGTGGAAGGAGTTCCGCAGCCCTGACTTCGACAAGATCAAGGCCAGCCTCAAGACCCCGGTGATCTTTGATGGCCGCAACCTGTACGAGCCCTCGCTGGTCAAGCAGGCGGGCCTGAGCTACGAGAGCATCGGGCGCCAAACGACATGAAGATCCTGGTGACAGGTGCAGCCGGTTTCATCGGCATGCACACCACGCTCAACCTGCTCAAGCGGGGCGATGAAGTCGTGGGCATCGACAACATGAACGACTACTACGACCCGCAGCTCAAGCGGGATCGTCTGGCCGAGATCGACCGCCACGCCCCCGCCGGGCGCTTCCGCTTCCTTCAGATGGATGTGGCGGACACGTCCTCCATGAACGCGCTGTTCAGGCAGGAGCGCTTTGACCGCGTCGTCCACCTGGCCGCGCAGGCCGGCGTGCGTTACTCGCTGCAGAACCCGCATGCCTACGCGCAGTCCAACCTGGTGGGCTTCGTCAACGTGCTCGAAGGCTGCCGCCACAACAAGGTGCAGCACCTGGTGTATGCCAGCAGCTCCAGCGTGTACGGCGGCAACGTCAAGATGCCCTTTGCCGAGAGTGACCCGGTCGACCACCCCGTCAGCCTGTATGCGGCCACCAAGAAGGCCAACGAGCTGATGGCGCACACCTACAGCCACCTGTACGGCCTGCCCACCACCGGCTTGCGCTTTTTCACGGTGTACGGCCCATGGGGGCGGCCTGACATGGCGCCCATGCTGTTCACCAAGGCCATCCTGGCGGACGAAGCCATCAAGGTGTTCAACCACGGCCAGATGAAGCGTGACTTCACCTACATCGACGACATCGTCGCTGGCGTGGTGGCCACCATGGACCGCATCCCCGAGCCCGATGCCGGCTTCGACCGCCAGCAGCCAAACTCGTCCTCATCGTGGGCGCCGTACCGCGTGTTCAACATCGGGCACAGCGAGCCGGTCGAGTTGCTCACCTTCATCCAGGCCATCGAAAAGGCGCTGGGCAAGGAGGCCGTCAAGGACATGCAGCCCATGCAGCCTGGTGACGTCGTGGCCACCTATGCCGATACCTCCCGGCTGGAGGCCTGGACGGGTGTGCACCCCCGCGTGTCGATTGACGAGGGTGTCAAGCATTTTGTGGATTGGTACAAAGCTTACTTCAGCAAGGCTTAAAAGGCACAGAACTTGTATGTACGCTCCCTCGATTCAAAAAGAGGGCGTACCGTGGTTTCCAGAAACATCGCGTTGGACTATGCCAAGGGTATTGGCATCGTCGTTGTCGTATTTGCCCATCTGTGGCGCGGGCTGAGTGGCGCCGGTTTGCTCGACAACTGGCGCCCTGATCTGGTTGCTGGTGTGAGCAGCGCCTGCACGCTGTTGTCCATGCCCATTTTCTTTTTCGTGTCCGGCCTTTTATATGGCCGAGGCATGGAGCGCCGGCACGGGCTCAAGGAGTTTGCCGGCAAGGTGGACGCCATTTTCTACCCCTACCTCATCTGGTCGGTGGTGATCGGCCTGTTCGAGGTGCTGGGCTCCGGGTTGCGCAACCACAGCGGTGGCTGGGGGAATTTGCTGGATATTCTCTGGAACCCCCACGGCATATTCTGGTTCCTCTACGTTTTGCTGCTCACCTTCGCCCTGGTTGAGCTGGTGATCTACTTGGCGGGCGTTCAGCGGGCGCGCTTGCTGGCGCTGCCGATTGGTGCTTTGCTGTTGCTGGCTTACCCCTGGGCGCCCAAGTTGTTTTGCCTGCCCGAGCTCTGCATGAGCTTCATTTATTTTGCTGTGGGCCTGACCCTGGCTGGCGCGTTGCCCAAAGTGCAAAAACCTTCCTGGCCGGGTTTCATGCTGGCATTGGCGGGGCTATCGCTGCTGACCTTCATGGTGCACGCCGTGTGGGACATGGGGACGCACAGCCTGCGCTCCGTTTCGCCCAATGCGCTGTTAACGGCGCTGGCTATCCTGGTGCTCTTCATGGCGATGTGCTATGCCTTGCCCGAGAAAGGCCTTGCCTGGTTGGCTTACCTGGGTGAGCGCTCCATGGATATTTACCTGGTGCACCTGCTGTTTGTGGCCACGGTACGGATTTTCCTGCAAAAGGCCATTCACGCGCATGCGCTCATGATTTACCTGGTGCCAGGTATATGCCTGGGTATAGGCGGCTCACTGATTTTGACGCACTGGTTGAAATCAGGGCGAGCAAAGTATCTCTTTGCTCCGCCTGATTTTCTATCGCTGAAGGCCAGGCTTGCATCTGCTGGTCAACCCGCAGCGGCCTGAAATATTTCATTACAGATTGATGAAAATTGGTGCGCACCGTTTTTGCGCAAACCAATGGAATCAAGCCGCAGATCGCTCGGACTAAGCAAAGATCCCAGTGCATTAAATGCCACCCTGTGTCCTATACTTGCCCGCCGCCCGCTGGGTGGGGCATGCAACAGTTTGTGACGAAACTGCGTGGCGTGAACTCGTCACGGGGGCAAAGACAGCTAATCGGTAAGCTTCGGGCCATTGATGTCGATAGCCTGGTAGTTAGACCGTTCAGGGTTGGTGAAATGAAACAGTACGTTAAATTGGGTTCCTTGTTTGCGAACAGCCTGTTGAGCATGGCAATCGCCGCAGGCATGGCAACGCTCGAAGGTTGCGGCGGTGGCGGTGGTAGCTCGGCAACCTCCGGCGGCGCGACAGACCAATTGCAGTCCCAGGCCGGCGCACCCACGCTCGCTGAAGGCACGACCGGTGGCGGTGGGGCTTCGACCGGCGGCACTTCTGGAACAGGCACAGGCACTGGCTCCGGCAGCAGTGCCCCCACCGCCGGCATCACGGGTGGCAGCACCACGCCGGCCCCGGAAACCGTGGCCAGCACCTTGGGCTATGCGGCCCCAACGGGCACCGTCATCAGCGGCGCAGATGGCGCCAGCCAATGGCGCTTCAGTTCCACCAAGACGCTGGCCTACTCGGCCGGCTCCGTATCGACCGATGTTTCCGGCTCGGTGCTGCTGAAATTTGACTTCGGCTGCCAGACTTCCGCCATCGTCGTGCGCCAGACCGATTGCCGCAATTCCGTCAGCGCGCGTCGCCTCCTGCCTGCTTCCGTGCCCGTCAGCGGCAAGTCGATGCTCTCGATCGACGTGCGCAATGTGGACGCCTCGGCCAACTTTGCCGTGATGCTGTGGGATTCAACCGGCCAGGTCCTGCGCTACCCCCTGTCATTGCGCGGCATTGAAAACCGCAGCCCCGATGCCGTTCAGCGCGTCTACATCCAGCTCAACAAGCCTTCGTCGTACTGGGCAGGGGCCAACGATGGTGTGGTGCACGACAACATCGTGGCGATTGCCGTCTCGGCGCAGCCCTTCATCAACGACTTCGCCACGGGCGGCATGAACTACCCGGCTGGCACCCTGGCCTTTGGTGACATCCGTCTGCATGCTGCATCCAGCTTTGATTACACCCTGCAGACCAACGCCCAGCGTGTGACCAGTGCCTATACCAGCTACAAGGGCCGCCTGGCCGTGGCTTCAGACTCCCTGGAGCCCTTCTACCTGGACAAGGCCTTGCAGGCCGGCATCTTCACCATCCGCCGTGACCTGAACTGGGAAGGCGCCGAGCGTGCCGGCGTGTTCAACTTCAATTACAACCTGGGCTTCATGCCCGGCGTTCAGACGCGCGGCATGAAGATCCTGTGGGTGCTCGATTACGGCCACCCTGATCATGGCGGCACCACACCGCAAACGG
Organism: Aquabacterium sp.; assembly: GCF_016195855.1. Classification (GTDB taxonomy): domain Bacteria; phylum Pseudomonadota; class Gammaproteobacteria; order Burkholderiales; family Burkholderiaceae_C; genus Aquabacterium. Next base: position 196,136 of record NZ_JACPYU010000015.1, on the reverse strand, counting down.
CCGACGATCGCCAGGCCTACGCCAACTTCGCACAAGCTGCCGCCACGGCGTTCAAGAACAAGCCGGTGCTGGCCTATGAGCTGTGGAACGAGCCAGACAGCAGCATCTACTGGACCTCACCTGATCCCGTCGCCTTTGCCGACATGGTCTCGCGCGCCACCAGCGGCATCAAGACTGCTGACAGCACGGCCAAGGTCGTGACCGGTGGCGTGGTGCTGGGCCCTGATCTGTCCTACCTGTACAAGCTGGCCGGCCAGACCACCAAGCTCAGTCAGGTGGACGCGATTGGCGTGCACCCTTATCGCTTTGACTCCTTCACCTACACCGGCCCCTACAAGCGCGTGTCCAACAGCCCCGAGGCCTATGCGGCGGACCAGGCTGTGTTGTCGAAGCTGCTGACGGCTGCCGGCTCCACCAAGCCGATGTGGGACACCGAGGCGGGTTATTCCTCCTACCTCTTCCTGGACTCGACCCGCTACGGCAACGGGCTGGACCCGCGTGCCCTGAACCGCCAGGGTGTGCTGACACTGCGCCGTGTGCTGACGCAACTGGCGATGGATGCCCCGCTGATCACGCTCTACAGCCTGTATGACACGGCCTACAACGCGACCGACCGCGAGCACAACTTTGGCCTGCTCAACGCCGACCTGAACGAGAAGCCTTCGTTTGTGGCCCTGAAGAACCTCTACAACAGCGTGGGGCAGTTGACCTTCAAGGGCTACCACAGCGATGTGCCGCCTCACACGCATGCGCTGCGCTGGGATAACAGCAGCACCAGCGCCCGCGTCTTTGTGATGTGGAACGACGATCCTGACTTCAGCACGACCGTGACCTTGCCCGCGGGCGTGACCGCCGTGAAGTCCTGGACTGGCACCACGATCACCCCGGCTACCGCCACAGGCGGGGCCAAGCAGATCACGCTGAGCGAAGACGCCGGCCCCGTGTTCGTCTTCGTCAACTGAAGCGGTTTGCCGAAGATGCCAGGGGCCTGATCAGGCCCCTGGTCTGCAGGTGATCAAGGGCGTCTCGGTCACGACCGTCTGGGTTTCGGCCTTCTCTTCGGGCAGCACGCCCCAGGCCAGGCGCCCTGTCAGATCGCGAGCGGGGATGGTGTAGTTCACCTGGCCTTCTCGCGCCCAATAGGCGGTGCACTGCTCTTGCCCTGTGTTGATCTGAGCCTTGAACACACCCTTGGCTGGATTGCTGACGCTGACCTTGCTGCCCTCAGACAATAGGGACACAGCCACTTTCAATGCCTTGAAGGCCGGCTTGACGCCCAGGTCTTTGGTGACCAGACCGAAGTTGTGTTCCTTCTCCATCGGGTCTTTGCCACTGTTGCGAAGCTCGTACCACCATACGCCGCGTATCGTGGGCTGAGCCCTGACCAGCAAGTGAAAGCGCAGCAGGAAATCGGCCGTCTGGTTTTCTGTCCAACCCGTCTTGTCTTGGTGGTTGGGCCAGCCAATCTCGGTCACGTAGATGTCCATGGGGCGACCTTGGTTGGCCGCAGTCAGTTTCGCGCTTAATTTGGCGAGCCAATCATTGGCATCCTCGGGGCGGTTCTGTGTGGGACGTGAATAGACGTATGGGTGAACAGAAAAGCCGTCGATGCCTTTCAGCCCGCCTAGTGAGATGAACTCATCAACCCATTTGTCATTGGGGTTTGCAGTTACGCCCGCAATCAGTTTGGCGTTGGGGTCAACACTGCGAACTGCCGCCATGGTGGGGCGTAGCAGCCTGATGTAGTTCTCTACCGAACGGAGCGTGCGGGGCTTTCGATTGGAGCCCAAGCCGATGTCCCATTCGTTCCACACTTCGTACAGAGGTACGCGCCCCTTGAAGTGCGTAGCGACGAACTTGGCGTAGCGCGCAAAACCTTCTATGCCCGTATCCGTCGTTGGCAGGTCTCCGAGGTCGTAGAAGGTGTTGCCGTAGTCCAGCGGAATCATGGGAGAGCCGCCTGCGCTTCTGATGCGAGTGATCACCGCATCCAGATCGGTCAACGAGGTGGGGAACACCAGTTGATCTTTCTCTTTTTCAATCCGGTGCCAATAGGCCTCATCACGCATGCTGTTGAACCCGCCCATTGAATACAGGCTCATCGCCTCAGACTGGTTCATTTTGTTCTGACCAACGTGGGTGCCCATACCGAAATAAAACGGAGCAGCGACGCTGGTCGAAATCATTCCCAAAGTGGCGATGGCCATGGGTATGGAACGTAGAGCCAAGCGTTTAAACATACACAATCCGCTTAATGAGTGAGTGACGGTTGAGGACACATTGCCCTATGCCAGCAATGCTCAGACAAAGGATGACGGACGCCGCAACAACTGCCAATGGAGACCTTTGCGAGGTCTCGGGTAGTGCATTGACGATGGCATTCTGAATTGGCGCGTGCACGAGCAAGATGATCAGTCCATTTCTACCCAACAGCGCGAGGGGTAGTCGAGCTTTACACGCGTTAATACAGAGCAGCTGAGACGCCATGACGCACAAAGCCATGCCTACAAGAGTGGCAAGCAGCGCAGCAGGCCATGCCTGAATCACCCTGTAATTGAGATCCAGGGCCGGGTCGAAGTTCACCATGATCAAGAAAGCTGCACCGATGGCGACAATCGATAGCCAGGCGGGCCATTGGTTGTGAATGTGGAGGGACACTTCTTGATGGTGGGCCTGATACCAGGCGCCCAGTAGAAGCAGCGAAGCGACGAGAGGCGACAGATCCAGGCTGAATGGCAAACCGATGGGGCGTTCCCATAGGTCATGGGGCAGATACGACCTGGCCAATGTGGAGCTCAAGAGCCAATAACTCGCGCCAATCCCCACGACTGGAATCAGCGGGCCCCAGAGACGCTCGCCGAGCGGCTTGCCGCCAACGATGCCCATCCTGTAGAGGCAAAGGCCAGGCACGAGCGCCGTCAGCAACCAAAGCGGCGCGTTGTAGAGCGAATTGCCCGTGCCCCAAACGAGCGCTTGCAGTGAGCTGGTAAGGTCTGGTGAGGCTATGGCCGTGATTTGCTTTGGCGCGTAGAGCACGATGCCAATGCAATACACCTTGATTGTTCCGAGGATCAAACTCGATAGAGAGCGCTGCTCGGTGGCGGTATGAGCCAGCATCCCAAAGCAGAAAAAACACAGTGGGATGGCAATCAGACTCAAGGCAAAGAAAAGTGAGCTGCCTTGGTTGCGCAGCGCCTGATTTTCACTGACCACCAGAGCGAGGATTGCCAAGCCAGCCGTGACAGCTTGATGGTCAGTTTGTCGTTTTGGTGGGCTCACGTTGATAGACAAGCAGCGCCACAATGGACACATACGCAATCGTATTGGTCACGTTGAACATCGACTGCGCCAACCAGGGGCTGCATGCGCCGGCCAGGCCAATGAGCAGGGGCCCTCGTGTCTCCAGCGCTTTCGCCAGGAGGCGCTTCCACAACAGGATGGTCAGGGCGAACCAGAGCCCCAGGCCCACCAGGCCGACGCTCAACACGAGTGCGATGTACTGGTTGTCGATCGCGAACGTCGCGCGGTAGTGCCCGTTCACGTACCAGCCCAGGCCCGTGAGCAGCGTGTACCAGCCGTGGCGGATCAATTCTGAAAAGTAATACTGGTTGCCGTAAAGCCGCTCGCCCAAGGATGATGAGGACAGGATGCTGCTGGAGGTCGACAGCAGCCTGACCAGCGGTGCGGCGAAGTAGATCATCATGGCCAGGGCCCCGAAGCCAGCAGGCAACCAGGACAACGCCGTTGATGGCTTGCCCTTGGCGCGGTAGATCATGAGGGTGCCCAGCATGGCGCATGCCGCCATCAGGTAGGCTGCACGTGTCAGCGTGAAGTACAGGCCGAGGGCCGCCAGCCCCATCAGGCCGGTCAATGCCAGGCGCAGCCATATATGGCGCTTGTCCAGCCACAGCGCCAACGAGATGGACAGCACGATGCCGCAGAAGAAGCCAAAGTCATCGGCGTGCGCGAACGCGGAATTGGATCTGCGCTGCCCGAAGAAGCCCAGGTTGAACGCCGCGGCTTCCTGCGAGATCCAGGTGCCGATTGCAAAGTTGTCCTGCTTGATGCCCTGCGCCACGCCCAGGCAGACGATGGGGATGGCGCCCAGGTAGAAGAGCTTGAGGAAGAAGTCCTCGCGAACGCGGAACGAGGAGTTGATCGCCAGCGCCGCCAGGAAGAAGTACCAGTAGTTGACGTAGAAGCCAAAGAGGATGCGAAACGGCGAGGCAAAGGGGTCTGCCGTGGAGAACAGCACCACCACCCACATCCAGCAAAGCCAGCTGTAGACGATGGGCATGATGCGCCGGTCATAGCTCGCATCCTTCGGGCGCCGAAAGCCCAGGATGGCGATCCCCAGTATCAGCACGAAGATGGAGGAGGGCAGGATCTTCTTTTTGATGGCCACGTACTGGGCGTAGCCCCACAGCCCGTCCACCATCAGGAAGTACCACGCGAAAAAGAACCCGAGCGCGAGGATGGCGTGCGCGGGGCGTGGCTGGAACGGCTGCTCGGTTGGCGTCATGGATGCGGACTTACCGTTGCGCGGCGGCTTGTTGATAGGCGGTCAGGTAGCGGCCGCATACATAGGCTGGGGCAAAGATGCTGGCGCCTTCAAGGCAGGCCGAGCGCTTGCCGGATGCGTCGGCCCCTGCCTGCGCGGCCTTGACCATGATATCGGCTAGTTGGGGGGCGTTGCCCGCCTCAAACAGGTGGCCATTGCGCCCTTCCTGAACCAGCTCCGGTGTGCCCCCTGTGCTGGAGCCAATGACGGGCACACCGTGGCAGAAAGATTCGAAGATCACGCGGGCCAGGGGTTCGTCCCACAGCGAGGGCACCACGGTCCAGTCGAGTTGGGTGTAGAAGTCTTCGGGCTTGACGCGGCCCAGGAAGCGCACAGGCAGGCCCTGCGCGCGATGCTTGAGCGATTCGATGTAGGCCTCGTCGCCATCGCCGCCAATGAGCACTTCAAACGCGGTACCCGATGACATGGCCACCTTGGCCGCGTTGATCAAGGTCTCGACGCCTTTGGTGGGGGCGATCCGACCGATGTAGCCAAACCTGATGGCCAGGCCTGGCGCACGTGGCGGGCAGTGTTCTGCTGGCGCGTAGGCGTTGTAGATCACGTCTGCCCGCGCGTGGGGGAAGAGGCCGTAGGCCTTGTGCTTGTTCAGGATGAAGTGGCTGTTGCCAATCACCGTGTGGACCAGGCGGGTGGCGTGGGCACGCGGTGTGCCCAGTACGCGGCATTCGGTGCAGCGTGTCTCGCATGGCTTGCCGCCTTTGAACATGGCGGTGTTCGGGCAGAGCATGTAGTAGTCGCGCAGGGTGTGCACGATGGGGATGCGGCGTGCAGCCAGTTGCTGCCACACGGCCACCGAAAAGCCCGCCACGTTGTTGGTGTGGGCCACATCGGCTTGCCATTGGTCCAGCACCTGGCCCACTGCTTTGGCACCCTTGACGTTGTAGCTGTCCAGCCCATGCCACAGCAGCTTCTTCCAGCCGGGCTTGGGGCTGGCATCCAGCGGGTCGTACACATTGGCAATGGGCAGGCGCTCGATGCGCACGCCGTTGAGCTCGCTGGTGCTGCGCTCGGGGCCCAGTGTGATCACGCAGGCTTCATGGCCTTGCCGGACCATGGCTTCCGCCAGAAAGCGCACCGACTTTTCTGCGCCACCGACTTCGTTGGGTGCGTAAAAGCTGTTGATGTAGGCGATCTTCATGCCTGTGCTGCCTTGCTGGTGTAGCTCTGGGCGGCGCATCGGTCCCAGGTGAAGGTGCGGGCGTGCGCGATGCACGGTGCCCTCAGGGCGCCCGTGCCGGCTTGTTGCAACGCGGCCTGGAAGGCTGTTGTCAGGTCGGCATCGGTGGCGCACACCCAGCCTGTCTGGCCGTTGGCCACCACCTCGGGCAGGGCCTGCAACTGGGTCACCACGGCGGGCAGGCCCTGTGCAGCGGCTTCCAGCAGCACCAGGCCAAAGCCTTCCACGCGCTCGGGCACGTCTTCACCGGTCAGGGCAAAGACATGGGCCAGCGCGTAGGCGGCCTTGAGTTCACCATCAGGCAGTCGCCCGGTGAGCGTGAGCCTGACCTGGCCTGCCTGCGCGGCAGCCTGAAGGCGTGCGCCATAACCGGCTTCCACTTCCTTGCCCACGCACACGTAGTGCACGCGGCGCTTGAGTGCGTCGGGCAGGCGCGCAAGCGCCTCGATGGTGCGGTGCTGGCCTTTGCGCGAATCCAGGCGGGCCACCGTCAGCACGATGAGTTGGTCCGACTGCAAACCGGCCCGTGCAGACAAGGCCTGCTGGTCAGCCGCCGAGGCGGTGTCGAACCAGCTGTGATCGACACCCAGCGGTGTGACGACGGACCGTGGCGCCAGCTTGGGGAAGTGGGTTTGCAGCAGGCTCTGGGTATAGCGGCTGTTGCACACATAGCGGTCAAAGCTGGCCAGCGCGCTGGATGCCCGCGCCAGACGCGCGCGGATCGAGCGCTTGATCAGCAGGATGTCGGTGCCGTGCAGCGTGGCCAGGCGTTGGCTGCCGGGCGTGGCCACCCCGCGCAGGGCGACGATGGCCGGCCAGTCGGCGGCATGCACCACGTCATAAGGGCGTGCGGCCTGAGCCAGCGTGCGCTTGATCTGCGCGCGCAAGGCCTTGAGCTCCTTGAAGTGAAACACATCGCCTTCAAAGCGGATCACCTTCACGCCAGCTTGGTCGCTACAGGCCTGAGGCTGTTTGTGATCCGGCGCCAGCACCGTGACCTGATGCCCCGCACGCACCGCGGCCTCGGCCAGGCTTGCGCAGTATCGTCCCACGCCACCGGGGTAGGGCGGGTACTCGTGGGTCAGCATCAGGATGTTCATGTTCAAGGTTGGCGCAGCAGCTTGGTCACGGCCAGGATCACCAGCACAGCCAGCAGGCTTTCAGAGACGAGACAGACGATGGCGGCACCGTGCCAGCCATGCAAAGGGATCAGCCACAGGCCCAGCCCGGCGTAGATGGCCAGCACCAGAAACTGGATCTGTGTGCGCACACGCTGGTAGCCCGCCCCGGTGAGTGCATCAGACAGCACATAGTGCACCGCCTGGATCGCGGGCAAGGGCGCCAGCCAGCGCAGCACGTCAGCGGTGTCCCCATAACTGGGGCCCAGTATCCAGGGCACCAGGGGGGCGCACACGTACATGCCCAGGCCCACGACCATGCCGTAGGGCACAGAGAAGCGGATGAGCTTCTTGCTCAAGGCAAACGAGTGCTGCACGCCCGACTGGCCCGACTTGAAAAAGCGCGAGGCGGTCACGTCCAGCAGGGAGCGCACCGGGATGAAGGCCATGACCACCAGGCGGTAGGCGGTGGTGTACACGCCCAGCTCGGCACTGGGGGCGGTGCGGCCCAGGAAGACCTTGTCCAGATCGGTATAAGCGGCCTTGGCCGAGGTGCCCAGGGCAAAGTAAGTGGCATCACGCCATTGGCTTTGAAGGGCGGCCAGTGACAGGCTCAACCCGCCAGCACGTCGCGCCGCGGCGGGCACATGGACCAGGGTCAGCAGCAAGAGCAGCGTGGCACTGATCATGGCCCAGTTGAGGGCCTGGGGCGTGTCGCTCACCAGCAGGCCGCCAATGGCCAGCACACGGCACAGGCTGATGGACACGTTGATCAGGCTCAGGCGCTTGATCTGGTCCATGGACTGGAACAGCTGGCCGGCCACCAGGCAGGACCGCACCAGCACCAGCTCGGACAAGCCAACCACCAGGGCCAGGGGCAGGTTGCTCTTGGGGCCGTACACCCACTGCACGGCCAGCATGATGGCCATGACCAGGATCAGGCCCAGCGCGACGGTGACGGCCAGGCAGTTGCCCAACTGGACCGGCGCGGCCTTGTGGTCGCGTGACACGGTCATCAGCATGACGTTGCCATAACCCAGGCCGGCCAGCGGCACCACGATGGCCACCATGGCGTTCACGGATGCGAAGGCACCGTATTCAGCCGCACCCAGGGTGCGCGCCAGCAGGATGAACTGGATGGCCTGCAGCACGACGGCGGCCATGTTGCCACCGAGCATGAGGAAGGTTTTCTTGAACAGACTACCCGCAGCCATGAAACCTGCCGTTGCCCAATGCGCGCGCTGGCTCAGCGCGCCAGCAGGTCACGCGTGGCCGGCGTCACACTGCGGACCAGGTCTGCAGCGAACTGCTCCTGCCGTTGGAAGACGCTCTCCAGCTGGCTCGGCTCGGTCGAGGCGGGCACCTTTTGCGAGACGCGCATGAGCAGGCCGTCCGTGACCCGGCCTGCCAGGCCTTCCTGGAGGATGTGCATGCGGGTCTTGAAGGCGCTGTCGCTGTAGATGCTGCCGATGCGGATCCAGTAGCTGACGACTTCCATCGAGCCATTGCGGTCCAGCGCGATCATGCGCTTGCCAATGATGGCTTGCTGGCTGGTGCTGCTGGTGACGCCGAAGGTGTGATCCTGGATGTTCTTGACCGCATAACCTTGCGCGGGGTAGCACAGCTCGGGGCGGTGAATCTTGACTTCCTGGCGCTGGTGCTTGCCCCAGGCTACGGCCACACCAATTTGATGGCCTTGATTGTCCGCATAGGTGCGCAGCACCGATTGGTCATAAGGCTGGTTGATGTCGGGCTCGTTGCCTTGCGTGATCGATACCTGCGTGAGTGGCGAGGCCAGTGCAGCCCAGTCGCCAATCTTGTTGGGGATGCTGGTTTCCAGCTGCGGCTCATTGGCCTGCTCGTGCAGGGTGGGCTGCGCCAACCGGGCGGCCACGGCAGCACCACACAGGATGGATGCCAGCACCCAGGTTCGTGCGTGAATGCGCCAAGGGCCGGACAGCATCGTGGTCATCAGGCAAAGTCGTTGAGGATGGTGCCCGCAAAGGCAGGGCAGGCTTTTTGCAGCTGCGTGACCAGCGTGTTGAGCGCAGCGGCCTGGGTGACGCCCTTGCGCGCCACGGCCACGGCGGAGCCGCACTTGGCTGCGATCACGCGGGCATCTGCGCCATGCACGGCTGCCGGTGTGTCCACGATCACGTAGTCGAACTTCATGATGACCTCGGACAGCAGCAGGTCGAAGGCGGCGCGTTGAACCAGCTCCAGCGGGTTGGGGGGCACGACCCCGACCGGCAGCACATACAGGCTGGGCAAGGCGTCAACCGGGCGGATGACGTTGGTCTCCGAGCGGCCGGACAGGATGCCGCTCAGGCCGGATGTGCCCGAGCCAATGTTGAACAACTCGTGCAGGCGCGGCGTGCGCATGTCGCTGTCGATCAGCAGGGTGCGGCCATCCAGCTGGCTGAAGGCGGCAGCCAGGTTGGCGGCAAAGAAGGTCTTGCCATCACCACTGTCCGGGCTGCAGACAGCCAATGCCAGAGGGGCATTCTTGACGCCGAAGGGGCCGGACAGCAGCGAACTGCGGATGTCGCGGAAGAACTCGGCAGCCGAGTCGAAAGGCGAGGTGGCCACCACCAGCTCGGCGCTGATGTTGTTGCGGCCATCGGCGGCATAGGGGTAGTGAAACTGCTGCGACAGGGCCCACAGCACATCTTCACGTTTGACGTAGCCCAGCTCGACGGCGGCTTCACCGAACTTCAGGCCTTTGGAGCGTTGCAGGGCAACGACCGCTTCGACCTGCGCAGGGGACAACTTGTGGGCATCAGCAATGATGTTGCCAATGCTCTTTTCACCGCCGACTTCGTTTTGAGAGTTTTTCATGGCCAAGGTCGTTGAGGTGGTCAGGCCTTTTTCGGGGCAGTCAGTTCAGGCAGGGCACGCTTGGCCAGCCTTGGCGGGCTCTTGACCGGGAGCAGGGCGCCCTTTTTGGCTTCCAGCGCCACCGGCATGGTGCCCAGGTAGGTCGACTTGGTGAAGTTCATGATGTCTTCCTCCTGGCGGATACGGCGATCGCGCGTTTCACGCAGCACGGCCAGCCCCACGCTCAACATGCCGCCCAGGATGATGGCGATGGCCGTGTTGAGGATCATCTTGGGGAAGGACGGGTCAGCCGGCGGGGTGGCAATCTTGAGGATCGACACGTCGGTCTGGTTGCTCTGGCTTTCCAGGCTGGTTTGCGCGTAACGGGCCTGCAGGGCGTCGTAGGCGCGCTGCGCATTGGCCACATCAGAGACCAGCACGGAGGCCTCGTCACGCTGAGCCCTCAGGCGCAGGATCTTCTCGCGTTGCGCTTCCAGCGCCGCCTTGACCTGGGCTTCACGCGAGAGGTTGACGGTGTTGTTGATCGACACGCTGGAGGTCACGCGGTTGATTTCCGCGTCCATGCGCGCGCGCAGTTCGTTGATGTTGGCTTGCAATTGCACCACTTGCGGGTGCGCACTGCCTTGAGATGCCGCCAGCTCTTTCAGGCGGGCTTCCTGCCTGGACAGGTCAGCCTTCAGGGCCGCCACGACCGGGTTGTTCAGCACTTCGGCAATGTTGGCGCCAGCTTGTGCCTTGCGGCTCATGGACTCCGCAGACAGGCCCTGGATCAGCACCAGCTGATTGGACAGATCGGCCAGGCGGGCGTTTTCAACATCCAGCCGGTCGTCTGTGGCCACAATGCCTTTGTCGCGTTGATAGGCCGACAGCTTGTCTTGTGCCTGGCTCAGCTTCTCGCGCAATTGTTTGGCCTGCTCGTCAAACAACATGGTGAAGCGGCGAGCCGGCTCAACGCGCAACTCCAGCGTGGTGTCGATATAGGCCTGCACAAATGCATTGGTCAATGCGGCGGCGAACTTGGGATCGGCTGCGGCATAGGCCACGTTGATCACGCTGGACTCCTTGGAGGGCACGATGTCCAGCTTCTTTTGCAGGACTTCTGCCAGCCAGGCTTCAAAGTTGCCCTCGCCCTCGGTGTCTTCCTGCCACTGTTCACGCAACACCGCGTTCTGGTCCAGCTTGAGCGCGCGGATCACCTTCTGGGCGACGCGGTCACTGCGCAAGATGTCCAGCTGGGTGGCCACGTAGGTGGGCAGCATGGTGCCCGGCATGATCATCCCGTTGATCGGGTCCGGGTTCTTGGAGTTGATGACGACGGATGCCGTGGCCGTGTACTTCTTGGGCAGAATGAAACTGACACCCACGATGAGCACGACCACCGTGGTGAACACGCCGACCACAAGCCATTTGCGAGCTTTGAGTATCAGTAGAAGCTGGTTGAGGTTCATGAGGTCACTTTGGGCTGAAGGGCGTCGGCGCGGTTCTGGGTTTCAGCCTTGTCACGGATGAAAAACCCTAAAACCGTATCGGTACCAATGGTCAATGCGGTGGCCAGCATGAACAGCAAAATGCCAGCAAAGCTGTGCACGAATCCCTGCCCGACCTCGTCGCCGAAATAATAGGTGATGAGCACCAGCGCGATCACGCGGGTCACGTTCGAAACAAAAGAAATGGGCAATATCAGCATGGCCAGCACGATATTGCGCAGCCTGGACGTGTGCCCGATGACGCTCAAATAGAACACGCCAATGGCTTCCAGCGCAAAAATCGAGTTCAAGCCGGCGCAGGCATCGGCCACCAGCAACTGATAGGGGCCGATCGTCAGTGTGACGCCTGAGCGCCCGATGGGGTAATGCAGTTTGTAAAGAATGGCTTCGGCCACATAAGACACTGCGGCTTTCAGCGGCGCCGTCACCTGGTCAACGATGGAGCCCGGAATGGGGATGATGAACAAGATGAAGAAGATGGGGAACCACATGACCCGAAAACCGGCCCAGCCTTGGTAGAGCAGGGTCAGCCCGGTGAGCACCAGTATCTGCGAGCCCACATCCATGAACAGGATGTCTTGCGAGCGGCCCACGATGTAGAGCAGCAGGCCGGCGGCCAGCAGCGCGCCACCGCTGAGTGGGGCGGGCTGGGGCGCCAGGCCAACGAAGGCGGGCAGGCGTTGCCAGATCAGCCACAGCGTGAGCGCCAGCATGACCGGGCCATGGCCCTGGCCGACGATTTTCCAGATGGAGGCGTCCAGCGTCATGTACGTGGGCAGGTACATGGCGAACAGGCCGGCAGCCATGGCCAGCAACTCGGCGCGTGAAGGCGTTTCGTCGCGGGCTTGGGTCAATGATGAAGAGGCTGCCGGCTGAATTGAGGACATACTGATGGCGAGTTTAAGCCGCCTTGTTCAGATAATCCCGGTAAGCAAGCTCAATGCCGTCCCTCAAATTGGTGCTTGCTTTCCAGCCCAGGGCGCTCAGGCGCGAAACGTCCATCAATTTGCGGGGGGTGCCGTCGGGTTTGCTGGCGTCAAACGTCAAGCTGCCCTTGAAGCCGACGATGTCGACCACGGTTTCGGCCAGTTCGCGGATGGTCACATCCGTGCCGGTGCCGATGTTGACCAGCGGGCCGCAGTAGCCCTTTTCCATCAGGTAGACGCAGGCGTCGGCCAGGTCGTCCGCGTACAGGAACTCGCGCATCGGGGTGCCGGTGCCCCACACGACCAGGGCGGCGTCGCCGCGTTGCTTGGCCTCGTGGGCCTTGCGGATCAGGGCGGGCAGCACGTGGCTGTTGTTGAGGTCGTAGTTGTCGTTGGGGCCATACAGATTGGTGGGCATCACGCTGATGTACTGCCGGCCGTACTGGGCGTTGTAGGCGTCGCACATCTTGATGCCGGCAATCTTGGCGATCGCGTAGGGCTCGTTGGTGGGCTCCAGCAAGCCGGTGAGCAGTGCGTCTTCGTGCATGGGCTGGGGGGCCAGCTTGGGGTAGATGCAGCTGGAGCCCAGGAACATCAACTGTTGCACGCCAGCCTCGTGGGCGCCGTGGATCAGGTTGGCTTCGATCATCAGGTTCTGATAGATGAAGTCGGCCCGGTACACGTTGTTGGCCTGGATGCCGCCCACTTTGGCTGCCGCGATGTAGAGGTAGTCGGGCTTTTCGGCCTGCAGGAACGCGTGCACGGCGCGCTGGTCGAGCAGGTCGAGTTCGCTGCGGCTGCGCGTGATCACGCGGGTGTAGCCGGCCGCCTGCAGGCGCCGCACGATGGCGGAGCCCACCATGCCGCGGTGCCCGGCCACGAAGATTTTGGCGTTCTTGTCCATGTCGGCCCTTGTCTGGCTCACTCGTGGTGGTCGTAGGCCTGGAAGCCGGCCAGCTTGACCAGGCTGTCGCGCTTGGCCGCCGAGTAGTCGCTCAGCACCATCTCCTTGACCAGCTCACCCAGGGTGATCTTGGGCACCCAGCCCAGCTTCTGCTTGGCCTTGGTGGGGTCGCCCAGCAGGGTCTCCACCTCGGTGGGGCGGTAGTAGCGCGGGTCAACCTTGACGATCACGTCGCCCACCTTGCACTTGGCCAGGGTTTCACCGTTGACGGGCTCGATGGCCACCACCTTGCCCACTTCGGCCTCGGCTTCGCCCTCAAACGCCAGGGTGATGCCCAGCTCCTTGGCCGCGAACTCGACGAACTGGCGCACGCTGTACTGCACGCCCGTGGCGATCACGAAGTCTTCGGCGTGGTCCTGCTGCAGCATCAGCCACTGCATTTCCACGTAGTCCTTGGCATGGCCCCAGTCGCGCAGCGCGCTCATATTGCCCAGGTACAGGCAATCTTGCAGGCCCAGCGCAATGCGGCTGATGGCGCGCGTGATCTTGCGGGTCACGAAGGTCTCGCCGCGCACCGGGCTTTCGTGGTTGAACAGCACGCCGTTGCAGGCGTACATGCCGTAGGCCTCGCGGTAGTTCACCGTGATCCAGTAGGCGTACATCTTGGCCACCGCATACGGGCTGCGGGGGTAGAAGGGTGTGGTTTCCTTCTGGGGGATCTCTTGCACCAGGCCGTACAGCTCGGAGGTAGAGGCCTGGTAGAACTTGGTTTTCTTCTCCAGCCCCAGGATGCGGATGGCTTCGAGCAGGCGCAACGCGCCGATGCCGTCGGCGTTGGCGGTGTACTCGGGCTCTTCAAAGCTCACGCCCACGTGGGACTGCGCGGCCAGGTTGTAGATCTCGTCAGGCTGGACCTTCTGGACGATGCGCACCAGGCTGGTGGAGTCGGTCAGGTCGCCGTAGTGCAGCACGAAGTTGCGGTTGCTGACGTGCGGATCCTGGTAGAGGTGATCGATGCGGTCGGTGTTGAACAAGCTGGAGCGGCGCTTGATGCCATGGACTTCATAGCCCTTTTTCAACAGAAATTCGGCCAGGTAAGACCCGTCCTGACCTGTGACGCCGGTAATCAGGGCGACTTTCTTGCTCATTCACTTGCTCCTGCGCAGTTGATCTTCGGTGCGTCCGAAGTATCCGCCAAGATATAGCAGATTTGTTTGATGGTTCGTTGTGATGTGGGTCGCCGCGGCAACACGTTCAGACCAATGGAACTCCTGGCAACCAGCGGGATCTGATCGCCTTCGACATAGAGGAAATCGATGATTCCGCAGGCGATTTGCTCGCCGACTGGCATGCTAGAGTGAGAATTCACTGCGGCTCAAGGCGGATCTGCGCAGCCCAAGACATACGAGATTTTCAAAGTGAACAATTGGACGGGGCAGAGGCGGTGATGCATGGGTTCTGATTCGGCTGGGCCATCGGCGAAGTCCGCGTCGTTGTGGGCGATGGCAGGAAGCCTGGGCACGCGTGGCCTGTCCTTCGTGTTCTTCATGCTCATCGCGCGTGCCATGTCGCCCGCAGAGCTGGGGGTCATGGCGATGGCCCTGGCGGTCAGCGTTTTTGCCGACGCGCTCATTGACTTCGGCCTGTCCACGCAGGTCATGCGGCACCAGACGGCCGACGATCCCCATTTCTTCAGCGGCGTGCTGTGGTTGCAGATCGCGCTGGCGACGGGCAGCGGTTTGATCATCGTCGCTTTGTCGGGGTTGGCGGCCAGTTGGTACCACGAGCCACGCCTGCAGTGGGCTTTGTGGGGGGTGTGTGCCGCCAGTTGGCTCAACGCGGCAGGCTTGGTCCCTCACGCGCTGTTGTCGCGCCGTTTGCAGCACAAATCCATCGCATTGCGAAATACCTTGGCGACATTCGTCGGTGGTTGCATTGGTGTGGCCATGGCGCATGCCGGGCAAGGCGTCCTGGCGCTGGTGGTCATGCACGTTGCCAACGCCTTGACCGGGGTGTTGACCGTCTGGTGGGCCGCGCGTTGGCGCCCGCTCTGGGCCGGCCGCTGGCGCACCTACCTGGATGCCATCCGGCCTGTCGTGGGTCAGGCTCGCCATCAACTGGGTACGCAACTGCTCGAGGCCATCATGGTGAGGCTGGACCAGGTGCTGATCGGCGCTGTCTTTGGTGCGGCCACACTGGGTGTGTACGCTCTGGCCGTCAGGATTTTCGATGTGCTGTTCCAGGTGACGTGCGGCCCGATTGCCTCGGTCCTGTTGCCCTACCTGGCCAGGGTTGCGGGTGACGTCAAGCAGTTCCGCGAGCGTTTTCTGTCGGTCTTGGGCAATGTGGCCTTGTTGGCGCCCCCCATTTATGTCTGTGCCGCTTTGTATGCGGGTGTGGGCGTCAAGCTGGTGTTTGGCGGGCAATGGGAGCCTGCCATTCCCTACCTCGAATGGGCCTTGGGGATGGGGGCGGTGCAGGCTGTCGGTTTTGTTCATCCGCCCGCTTTCATGGCCATCGGCAAGCCGAACATGAACTGGTGGATCGCCGTGGTCTCGTCGGCGCTGTGGGCCCTGGGTTTGCTGTTCTTGCCCAAGTTGGCGCCCATTTTCGCGATGCTGCTGTGGGTGGGGCGCTCTGCCATCGGCCTGGTTTTGCAGGTCGTCTTCACGCGGCGGTTGATCGGCGTGCGCGGGCGTGACTACTGGCAGGCGGTGCGTTGGCCCCTGGCTGGCGCGGCGGTGGTCTCGGCGCTGGCCTGGGTCACCCGCCATGGTGACGGGCTGGGGGCCGGGCCGTGGCTGGGGCCCGTGGTCATGCTGATGACAAGCATGTTGTTGTTTGCTGCAATGGCCTGGACCTTGTCTGCGGATGTCCGCCACTTTGCGTCGGGCGTGTTTGGCCGTTGGCGTCAAGCCCATTGAACCGGGGTGAGAAGAATATGTATCACGATGCTTGCAGTGCACAGAAGTCAGTGAGCCCGGCTGCACGGCCCCTGAGGGCCGGTACGCGCTTGAGCCGTTTGGGCGCTGTCTTGTTGGGTGTGGCCTGTGCGCTGGCCTCAGGCGGGGTGTCGGCAGCGCAGTCGGATCTGGCCCTTGGCGTCTACTACTTCCCGGGTTGGCGGGCAGACACGCCTGCGGCCCCGTCCTCCAAGCCGTGGCAGCCCATCGAGCCCTATCCTGAGCGCAAACCCTTGCTGGGCTGGTACGACGAGGGTGAAGACGATGTCATGCGCCTGCAACTCGATTGGATGATCCAGTATGGGTTGAAGTTTGTTGTCTTTGATTGGTATTGGGGCAAAGACAACCGCGTGTATCTGGATCACGCGCTGTCGGCCTACTTCCGATCGCCTCAGAAGACGCAATTGCCATTTTCGATCCTGTGGGCCAATCATGGCGATGTGCCAACCAGCCAGGCCAACTTCGAGCGCATGGTGGACTGGTGGGTGAAGTACTACGCTTCGCGCCCCGAGTTCCTGCGCGTCGATGGCAAGCCTGTGGTGTTCGTGTTTTCCGCGCTGGATCTGGCTGAGCGGGCCAAAGGGTTTGGCTCAAGCACGCGGCAGTTGCTGGCCGGGGCGCAGCAGCGTGCCCGTGACGCCGGCCTGCCCGGTTTTTACTTTGTGGCGGGCGTGACGGGTGATACGCCCGACCTGCTGCGTGACGCCAAGGCGATGGGATACAGCGCGGTATCGGCTTACAACCTTCATGCGCCCGCGGGGCAGCAGGCCAAGTTGTCATACTCGTACAAGGATCTCAGCGCGGCTTACCAGTCTCACTGGAAGCAGTACGCCTCAGTCAGTTCGGTGCCGGCGATTCTGCCCTTGACCGCAGGCTGGGACAGGCGCCCCTGGGGTGGGACTTACGACCCGAAGCATGACCAATGCATGCCCACCCTGGATGAGTTCAAGAGCCACCTGAGCGACGGCCGCAAGGCCATGGAGGCTTTGAAGCAAACGGGCCCGAAACTGGGTGTCGTTTGCTGCTGGAACGAGTTTGGCGAAGGCTCTTTCATCGAGCCCACAGCCAAGCAGGGCAAGGCACGGCTTGAGCGGGTTCTGGAAGTGTTCGGTCGATGAAGGTGCATTTCGTGTTGCCGACCGACGGGACCGTCCCGGTCGGGGGATACAAGGTTGTCTACGAGTACGCCAACGGCCTCGTGCAGCGTGGCCATGACGTGACCGTGACGCATGCCTTTTACCTGCAACCGGGCCAGGTCAAGCTGTTGTGGCGTCCTCGTCACTGGATGACCTTTCTCAAGCGCTGGGCCTTGCGCCGCTACACGCCCGAAAGCTGGTTCACGCTGGCCCCGGCGGTCAAGCTCAGATTCGTGCCCTGGCTTCACCGCTGGTTCATGCCGGCATCTGATGCTGTGGTGGCCACCTCCTGGGAAACGGCGGAATGGGTGGCGGGTTATGCGCCCCGGCACGGTCGCCGCTTTTACCTGATCCAGCACTTTGAAGATTGGTCAGGGGACCGCGACCAGGTGCTGCGTACCTGGCACTTGCCATTGCACAAGATCGTGATCTCCCGCTGGCTCGAAGCCCTGGTGGCCCAGCACGGCGAGCCGTCCAGCTACATCACGAATGGGCTGGATTTCAAGGCCTTCGGCATGGATGTGGCGCCGCAGGACCGGGACCCTCACACCGTGGCCATGCTCTACCACCAGTCGGCCTGGAAGGGCAGCCGCTATGGCCTGGAGGCACTCATGCAGGTCCGTGCCCAGTGCCCCACGCTCAAGGTGACGCTGTTCGGGGTGGGGCCCGCGCCTGCCGATCTGCCTGACTGGATCAGCTACCACCAGTTGCCCTCGCAGCGCCTCTTGCGCGAGATATACAATCAATCCGCCATTTTTCTGGCGCCCAGCTTGACCGAGGGTTGGGGCTTGCCGCCTGCCGAGGCCATGATTTGCGGGGCGGCTGTGGTGCTGACCGATGTCGATGGCCATCGCGAATTCGCCCAGGCCGATGTCAATGCACTGATGTGTCCGCCCGCCAATGCCGATGCGCTGGCGCAGGGTGTGCTGGCACTGATGTCCGACCCTTCGCTGCGCTTGCGTCTGGCCCAAGCGGCAAGCGTGTCCATTCAAAGCTTCACGTGGTCTCGCGCTTGTCAGGCGATGGAACGCACATTGGCGACAAACTGAACACGAAAGATTCACCATGGCACGTCAGACACCTGTTGCCTCCGGGATGAAGGCATGGCCACGCACCGACGTCGGGCGTACGCGGGTCGCGGTCGCGCCCGTGATGATCCAGCTGCGGCGCTATGGACTGTGGCTGACTGTGGCCTTGATTTTCTGCATGGTGGCCTTGCCCAGCTATGCGGAAATTCGCCCGGGTGGTTTGCCCAATATTTCGCCGGCCCGCTGGCTGCGGTTCGCCCTCGTCGGCCTGACGCTCATCTTGCTGCTCATCAAGCCCTTCCGGGTGCCCTTGACCGAGTTCTCCGGCGCCGAGACGCGCCGACTCTGGCGCATGGTGGCGGTTTTCTTCAGTTGGTATTTCGTCCTGAACATCTTCTTGAATTACTCGAACGGGTTTTTCATCAACGACATCATCAACAACATCCTGCCCCCATGGCTCGCGTTCGCCTTCGCGGCGATCTACATCCGTCGTGAAGAGGACTTCACATGGCTGTTCCGTGCGCTGGCCCTGGCTGCGATCGTGGTGGTGTGCGTCATGCCCATCGAGTTCGTGCTCAAGCGCAACGTCTTTGAAAAGATCATGTCGTCGGAAGGGTGGAACCAGGTGGGCCTGGTCGACCAAAGTCGGGACGGCGTGTACCGGGTCAAGGGCACATTCGAGCACCCCTTGTTGTGCGCCCAGTTCCTGATCACGGTGGGCGTGGCCTTTTTTGCCAAGGGCTTCTTCGACCGTGCCAAGGGGCGCCTGTTCTGGATGTTCATGGGGGCGCTCACATTGGGGAGCGTGGTCCTGACCTACACCCGATCGAGCATGGTGTTGGGGGCCGGGCTGGTGGGGCTGATCTTCGTTGTGAAGTTCATGGCCTGGACTTCGAAGTTCAGCAACCGCCTGACGGCCACCGTTTTGAGGGTGCAGCTGATGTGGTTGCCTTTCATCCTGATGGTCGCGGCCCTGTGGGTGTTCGAGCTGCTGCGGGGGCGCACGGCCGACGAGTCGATCAGCTCCGAGGCGCGCGTCAGCATGCTTGTGCGCGGTATCCCAGCGATTTTTGACAGCCCTGTGTGGGGGCATGGTTCCGGGGAAGGCGCCAAGATTGCTGGGTTCAAAGGGTATTTCGGCAGCTACTTCCTGGACAACATCTATCTGGTCTACGCGCTGGATTACGGCCTGATCTATTGCCTGCTCTTCATGGCCATTCTGGGTTTGGCGATCTGGCGTCTGTGCCCCAGTTACGAAGAGTTGCGGGTGCCGCAAGCCAATACAGGTGTCCGTGCCGGGATGGCCATGGCGCTGATGGCCTCGGCCACGATGCTGGTGGTCCATGCCTCCGTGGGGCTTCACCAGTTCATCTTCGGCCTGATCGGGGCCTCCTTGTGCCTGCCAGGGCGCCGGTTCAGGATTTCGCCCTACAAGCGGCGCGGGTTGTGACCACCTGAGTGAGGGCTCCGCTCCACCTGCGTCCGGTGGGCGGCGGCGCCTGGGTGGCTGAGGCGTTCCGGGTTTGTACCAGTCGATTTGTTGCCGGCTCACGGGAACTTAGTCGCGCTTCTTGCCACAATCACAGGCTTGCCTTCAACTTTTGCGACCATCGTTTCTATGAGCCAGTCTTCAGCGTCTTTGCCTGTTGCGCCCTCCGCTGAGGTGAGCTGGCCCGTCCGTCAGTTGTTGATCCTCGGGGTGGGCCTGCTTGCGCTGTTCATCCCCACCTATATTTCCCTGGCCAACACAGCCTGGATGAAGGATGACAACGGGCACGCTCCCATCATCATTGCCTTGTCGTTCTGGTTGTTGTGGAATGACCGCCAGCAGCTTTTCGCGGGCGAAGCCAAGCCTGCGATGGTGTCGGGCTGGATCGTGCTGGTGTTCGGGCTGGCCATGTATGTGCTTGGCCGCTCCCAGGGCATCGACACCATGGAGGCCCTGTCGCACATCATCTTGCTGATGGCCTGCATGTTGATGCTGAGGGGTTGGCGAATGGTTCGCCTGGCGTGGTTCCCGCTGTTTTTCATGCTGTTCATGGTGCCTTTGCCCGGGGTGCTCGTGCAGGCCATCACGATGCCCTTGAAGGTGGCGGTGTCCATCGTGGCCGAAGCCATTTTGCATGCCGCGCATTACCCCATGGGGCGCTCCGGCGTGACGCTGACGATCGGCCCCTATCAGTTGATGGTGGCCGATGCCTGCTCGGGTCTCAACTCGCTTTTCACGCTGGAATCGCTGGGGCTGTTCTACATGAAGATCATGAACTACCACTCGCGGGCGAGAAACACCTTGCTGGCGTTGGCGATTGTGCCGATTTCGTTTGCCTCGAACGTCATCCGGGTGATGGTGCTGGTTCTGGTCACCTATCACCTGGGGGACGAGGCGGGGCAAGGTTTCTTGCATGGCTTTGCCGGCATGCTGCTGTTTGTCGTGGCCCTGATCTTGACCTATATGACGGATCGCGTTCTGGCATCCCGTTTTGACGAGTCCAACGGACAAAAGAGGGTTTGATGGCTGCGAAGAATAGCTTTGTCGGTCTCGTACTGGCCTGCGGATGCATGTTCGGCGCCGCGTATTGCGCCGAGGCGCTCAAGCCTACGCAGAGTTTGGCCGATATCAGGCCGAAGGTCGTGCTGGACCAGTTGATTCCCACCCAGTTTGGCGGGTGGAAGGAGGTGCCCTCCTTGCGGCCCGTTTTGCCGGACCCCACCGTGCAGAAGGTGATCGAATCGGCTTATTCGGAGACCCTGGCGCGCGGGTACGTCAACGACAAGGGCCAAATTGTGATGCTGACTGTTGCTTACGGCAAAGACCAGAACTCTGAATCGACGGCGGCCCACCGCCCCGAATTCTGTTATACCGGCCAGGGCTTCACGGTTCGGGAGTTGGGTATTCACCAGGCACAGCTGGCCAACCACGCCCTGACCATGCGCCAGCTGGTTGGCACGCGCGAAAACTACGTCGAGCACATTTCATATTGGGTCACCCTGGATGACAAGGCGACCTTGCCCGGTTTGGGCAGAAAACTCGCGCAACTGCGTTTCGGCCTGCACGGGCAAATTGCGGATGGCATGCTGGTCCGGGTTTCGTCGGCAAGCCGCGATGCCCATGCGGCAGAGCAGGTGCATGATGCATTCATCCGGGATCTGGAGCAGCAAATACCGTCGGCGTTCCGGCCACGTTTCTTTGGGTCGTGATCACACGGTTCGGTATCAATTAGTTATTTAAGGTTGAGGCATGTCGATAAGCCAGATTTATGCAATCCTCAAAGCCCGGTGGGTTGTGTTGCTTTCCGTCTTTTTCACGGTGGTGGCCATTGCTGCTTTGGCGTGCGTGTTGTTGCCCAAGAAGTACACCTCCTCAGCTCAGGTGCTGATTGACGTGAAGTCGCCCGATCCCATGATCGGCATGGTGCTGCCAGCGATGATGTCGCCCAGCTACATGGCCACGCAGGTCGATCTGCTGTCCAGCGAGCGTGTGGCCATCCAGGTGATCCGTCGCCTGAAGATGGGTGACAACCCCGGTATGCAGGCGCAATGGCGCGAAGCGACCAAAGGGGTGGGCTCTTTCGAGTCCTGGCTGGCTGGCATCCTGGCCAAGAACCTGACGGTCAAGCCCGCTCGTGAGTCGAACGTCATCACGGTCAGCTACGAGTCGACGGACCCGCAGTTCGCGGCTGCGCTGGCCAATGGCTACGCAGAAAGCTTCATCGACACGACCGCTGACCTGCGCACGGATCCGGCCCGCCGCTTCAATGCCATTTTTGACGGCCTCGCTGCCCGTTTGCGCGAGAGGCTCGAAAAGGCACAGGCCCGCCTGTCTGATTTTCAGAAGGAAAAAGGCCTGATCGCCACCGACGAGCGTCTGGACATTGAAAACGGTCGGCTGCTCGATCTGTCTCAACAAGTCACCTTGCTGGAGGGCGTGCAGTCTGAATCCGGTAACCGCGAGATTCAGGCCAAGCGTGCTGTTGACAGCTCGGCTGACGTGCTGTCCAACCAGGTCGTTGGCGCGCTGACCGCCGATCTGGCGCGTCTGGAGGCCAAGGCCGAGGAAATGGAGTCGCGTCTGGGTGATGCTCACCCGCAAGTCATCGAGACCCGCGCCAACATGAAGGTGCTGCGCAAGCGCATTGCCGAGGAAACGAAGAAGGTGACCAGCAGCGTTGGCTTCAGCAACAACGTCAACGAGGCTCGCCTGACCCGCGCACGTACTGCGCTGGAAGCGCAGCGTGCCAAGGTCCTGCAGATGCGTGCCAACCGTGACTCGGCATCCGTGCTGCTGCGCGACGTGGACAACCTCCAGAAGGCATACGACGCGGCTCAGGCACGTGCGGTTCAGGCTGGCATGGAGAGCCAGACGACCCAGACCAATGTGTCCATTGTTCAGGTGGCATCGCCTTCCCCCTCGGCCTCCTCGCCCAAGATTCTGATCAACATGGGTCTGGGCATCGTGGGTGGCCTGATCCTGGCGCTGACGGTGGCCCTGCTGATCGAGCTCAATGATCGCCGTATCCGCACGACCGACGACGTTCTGATGGAGCTCAATCTGCCGCTGGTCGGCGTGCTGCTCAAATCCGCGGATGCGCCGTCGGGCCTGCTGGGTCGCAAGGCCAGGCCCTGGTTGCTTCAATCCTCGCCAAATGCCATTGCGGGCCCTGGTGCCTGAACGTCGTAAAGAATGAATATGGACACAGAAATCATGCCCAGCGCGTTCGTCGGTCAACAGGCTGGCGAAGCGGGTCTGGAGAAGTCGATTGGCGACATCATCCGGGAGACCAACAACCTGTCTGCTGAACAGGTTGAAAACATCCTGACCTACCAGCGCGAGCACAACGTCAAGTTCGGCGAAGCCGCCGTGGCGCTGGGGCTGGCCAATCAGGACGAAGTGCTCTGGGCGCTGGCCCAGCAGTTCCACTATCCCTATGCCAATCAGTCCCTCGCTCGTCTGAGCGATGAATTGGTGGTGGCCAACAAGCCCTTCTGCGAGCAGTCTGAGATCTTCCGGGGTATCCGCAGCCATTTGTGCAGCACCGTGTTCAGCAACCGTGATCAGCGTGTGGCGCTGGCGGTGACCAGCACTGATTCGGGCGACGGCAAGACGTTTTTTGCGGCCAACATCGCCGTGGTCCTCAGCCAGCTGGGTGGCCGCACCTTGCTGATCGACGCGGACATGCGCTCGCCCCGTTTGCACGAGGTGTTCGGTGTCGAGAACCGTGGTGGCCTCAGCGGTATCTTGTCGCGTCGCGCCGGTGGCAATGTGCTGCGCAAGGTCACGGGCCTGCCCAGCCTCTTTGTGCTGCCGGTCGGCATCGTCCCACCCAACCCCCTGGAATTGCTGCAAGGGCAGACCTTCGGTTTGTTGCTCAAGGATCTGCCAGGCAAGTTCGACTACGTCATCGTGGATACGCCGTCTGCCTCCTCGGGTATCGATGCGCGTGTGATCGCAGCCAGTTGCGGTGCGGCCATTGCCATTGCCCGCAAGGACAAGACCCGCACAGACTCCCTTCGCAATTTGCTTGGCCCGCTCAGCAGGGGCGCCACCAAGATGGCCGGCGTCGTCATGAACGAGTACTGATCGTTGTCGATGAACCCTGGCAAACGATTCAGGTTGGGCGTCGACTTTCACGAATGGGACGGGATATTTCAGGGATCCAGAAGCCATGTTCTGAACATCTACAGGGAGGCCATCAAGGCCTGCCCGGATGTCGATTTCGTGTTCTTTCTGGGTGACACCGCATCCCTGGCTGCTCAGCACAGCGAGTTCAGGTTGGCGAATGTGAAGCTGGTGCACATGCCAGGCAGCCATGGCCTGGTGCGCCTGGGCTTGCGCTTGCCTTACCTGTGCTGGCGCCATCGGATCGATGTGCTGCACACGCAATACCGCGTGCCATTTGTCCGGCCCTCGGCCGTGGCCTGCACGATCCACGACGTGCTGTTCGAGACCCATCCGCAGTTCTTCTCACCTGGCTTCGTCAAGGAGGCCCGCTTCACGTTCCGCATGGCGGCCCAGCGGGCGGCGCTGTTGTTGACCGTCAGCCAATACTCCAAGAGCGAGTTGTGCCGCTTGTATGGCGTGGAGCCAGGCAAGGTGCAGGTGACCTACAACGGTGTAGACCGCCTGCGCTTTTACCCGGGCCAGGATGGCGCACAGCAGGTGGCTGATCTGGGCCTGGTGTCCGGGCATTACATCCTGGTGGTGGGACGGCTTGAGCCCAGAAAGAACCATCTGGCCTTGATCGAGGCCTGGGCGCGCTTGGGGCCCACAGCACCGCCACTGGTGATCGTCGGGCAGGAAGACCCAGGCTTTCCCGATGTGAAGCAGGCGATCGAGCGTGCGGCCAAGGCCAACCAGGTGATGCTGTTCAGCCATCTGGGGGACGACGTGCTGCCAGCCGTGATTCGGCATGCAGGGCTTTTTGTGTACCCGGCGTTTGCCGAGGGCTTTGGCATGCCGGTTGCGGAGGCCATGGCCAGCGGCGTGCCGGTGATCACGTCCAACACCACGTCCTTGCCTGAGGTGGCGGGTGATGGCGCCCTGTTGTTCAACCCGGCGTCGACCGACGAGTTGTTCGAGACCATGAAGAGCGCCTTGGCCATGACGCCGGCTGCGCGTGCGCAATTGGTACAACGTGCGCAGACCCAGGTAGAGCAGTTCGCGTGGCGGCGCTCGGCCGACGTGCTGATGCGGGGGCTCTTGTCCCTGCAGACTCGGTGAGGCGGCCATGGTGAAAGCGCAAGCGACGACGCCCGACACGATGCGTGTTGCCGTGCTGAACGACTATTCGATATCGACGGCGCTCAAGTTGATTGCCGAGGGCAGTTACCCCGCGCAGCATTCATGGGGTGCGTCTTTGTTCAAGGCCATGGGTGCACAGGCGGTGGTCTTCCCGTTTCATGGGGCCACGCTGTCTGCCTCGCTGCGCACGCAAGTGGCCGTGCTGCTGCAGCAGCATCGTTTCGACGTGGTCTATTCGGCATGTCAGAGCGAGACCTGGTTGTTGTCCCGTTTGCGCACGCTGGGCTTGTTTCGCAAACCGATCGTGGCGGTGATCCATCACCCTGTCTCGGGCCGGTTGCGGGGTGGCGAGCGCTTTGTCAGGGGCCATGACAGCCTGCTCTTTCTCAGTCGGCAGGCGTGCGAGCATGCCCGGGCGGCATGGCCTGCCCTGAAAGACCGCATGGAGACGGTTGACTGGGGGGTGGACCTGGCCTTCTATGACCAGCAGCCAGTCTGGGATCATGGTTTTGGGCGCAACTATTTTGTCAGTGCGGGCAAGGCCAACCGTGACCATCAGCTGCTGGCCGATTGCGCAGCCCAAGGACAGCATCGCACCGTGATCGTCTGCTCGGAGCAAACGAAGCCTCATCAGGCGGACGCCAGTTGCGTGACCGTGGTGAGTGATCGCTCGGGCCATGCCTTGAGTTATGGGCAGCTGACCTCGGTGTACCGGGACGCCCGTGCGATCGTGATTCCCATGCAGCATGTGCAGGGCCTGGCTGGCTTGACCAGCCTGCTCGATGCGATGGCCTGTGGCAAGCCGGTGATCATGACCCGCAATGCCTCGGTGGACATCGACATCGAGGCCTTGGGTTTTGGCATCTGGATCGATGCACAGGATGCGCGCTCGCTGCGACAAGCCATGGACCGGCTGGCCACTGACGATGCGCTGGTGCAGCAAATGGGCGTGAAGGCCCGTGAGTTTGCGCAAACCGCGTATCGGTACGACACGTTTGCCCGCACGATCCTGGCGCGTTGCCAGGCCGTGTGCCGCGCAACTCAAACGCCGTCACCGTGATGCGGATCGCGTATTTTTCCTGCCAGATGCCTTACCCCGCCACGCATGGCGGGCTGGTGGATGATTGGGCGCGCTTGAATGCCTTGAAGGCGGCAGGCGCTGACCTGGCGCTGGTGACCTGGTATGCCGAGCAAGGGCGCGGTTTGCCTCAAGCGCATGTGGATGCTTTGCGCGGCGTGGCATCGGTGGTGCATGCCTTGCCGATCACGGGCTCGTGGCCAGATCGCTTCAAGCGCCTGGCCCGCCTGGCGCGCTGGCCCTCGCATGTGGCTTCGCGAATCCCGAATGGTGCGGAGCTGGCCGAGATCTGGCGTAGCCTGGACGCGTTCAAACCCCAGGCCGTGTGGCAGGATGCGGTGTACCCGGCCTGGCTGGCGCAGGCCGCGGCAGCACGTTATGGCGTGCCCTTGTTCTACCGCAGTCACAACATCGAGCACCGCTACATGCGTGGGCAGGTGTCGCGTGCCACATCCTGGCGTGACCGGATCGCCTGGAGCCTGAACTTGCCGCATCTCAAGCGCGTGGAGTTCGACACCTGGCGCAAGGCGCGGGTGGCATTCGACATCTCGATGGACGACCTGAACTGGTGGCGCGAACAAGGTTTCACGCAAGGCGCCTGGCTGCCGCCGCTGGTGCAGCCTGAGAAAGCAAATACCTTGCTGGCACCGTTGGACCATGAGCCGGAGTTCGATGTGGCCTATCTGGGTAACCTGCGCACGCCCAACAATGTGGAGGGCGTCTTGTGGTTGCTCAAGGAGGTGTGGCCGCGCTTGCGCCAACAACATCCAGCCTTGCGTTTGCAGGTGGCTGGTAGCGCACCTTCGCCTGCCATCGTGCAGGCGGTGGCCGAATCGCGCAACGTGGTCTTGCTGGAGAACCCGCCTGATGTGGCACCGGTGCTGCGCAATGCGCGGGTGCTGGTCAACCCGATTTTCGGCGGCAGCGGCGTGAACGTGAAATCGGTGGAGATGCTGTACGCCCCCGGGCGGCTGGTGTCTGCGCCTCAAGGTGTGGCCGGCCTGCCGGCGCACGTGGCGGCCTGTTTTGCGATTGCGTCGGAGCCTGAAGCGTTTGCGCAAGCCATTGAGCGGGCATTGCAAGCAGGGCCGTTGACGGATGGCGAGGACTTGCTGGCACGCCAGCGTGCGCGGGCGGAGTTCGGTTATGCCCGGGCCGGTGAGGTGCTGCGCGTGATGCGCAGCCATCTCTAGATCACCGTCGGGTCACAGGCCGGGGGGCAGCAGGAAGCGCCATCCGGTCAGGGCGAAGGCGTAGATCTGGGCAGCATGCCAGTCGCGGCGCTTGAGGTAGACCAGCGTTTCCCATGTCATGTGCCGTCGCACCGTGCGTTCGTGTTGCGGCGCCAGCTTGTGCGTGAAGCGGAGCCGGTTCACGAGAATGTGGCGCAGTGAACGATCCGAAGGCCGGCTGCGGTGGCTGGAGCCGATTGAGCCGCCCTCCTTGTGCCAGACGAAGCTGCGAGGTGCCCAGGCCAGCGTGAAGCGGCCCTTGGCGCGCACGGCCCAGTCGATCTCTTCGAAATACAGGAAGTAGGCTTCTTCCATCAGGCCAACCTGCTCGACGAAAGCTCTGGAGACCATCATCGAGGCGCCGGCAATGTGGTCCAGGCGGCTTTCCACGGCCTCAATGGGTGTGGCAGGGTCATAAGGCTTGCCGTAGCCGACAGGCGTGCCGACGGCCGCGTCGAAGTCGAAGCTGGATCCGGCCAGGCACTGCACGATCTTGGGGGTGTCGTAGTAGTACATGGTCGAGCCGCACATGCCGATGCGTGGGTCGGCCTGCATGCGTTCGATGAGGGCGGATGCAGTGTGCTCATCCACAATGGTGTCGTTGTTGAGCAGCCAGATGTAGTCAAAGCCGCTTGCCAGGGCATAGCGTATGCCAACGTTGTTGCCGCCAGCAAAGCCCAGGTTGCCGCCGGTGTCGATCAGGACCACTTGAGGGTCTTGAGCCTGGCCACCGCGCTCCGCCTGAGCCCGGTCGTAACGTGCAAACGCGACTGGCCCGCCTGCCCGTTGCTTGGCCCAGTCGGCAAGGTGGCGCAGGGAGTCGTCGCTGGATGCGTTGTCGCAAACCAGTACGCGGGCATCATCGGGCAGGGTAGGGAGCAGGCTTTCAAGACACTCGATCGTGTCCCGCCAGCCATTCCAGTTGACCAGCACAACGGCAAGTCGGGATGGCATGCTGTCGTTGCGCTTACTTGGCTTTGTGGGTGGCCTTGCGTTGCTTGGCTGCCAGGCCCATGCCGGTTTCGTGAAACTCGCGGCGTGCGGGCTGGTTGGAGGGCAGGAAGCGCATCAGCAGGTCTTCGTACTGCGAGAGCACGATGGGCCAGGTCAAGGCTTGTTCGAAACGGTCGCGGCTGGCCTGACGCATGCGGCTGAGCGTGCCGTTGTCCGACAGCAGTTGGTCAAAGCAGGTGGACAGCTTGTCTACCGAGTCAAAGTAGCTGGCACCCTGGCCGGCCACCCAGCGGTTGAAGCGGTTGTCGTGGGCGATCACGGCATTACCCGCGCCCAGTGCCTCGACGAGCGAGGGGTTGGTGCCGCCCACTTGATGGCCATGCACGTAAGCCGCGCTGTGAAAGCGCAGGGCTTGTACGGTAGGCGCATCGTAAATGGCGCCGAGGAATTCAACTTCCTTGCTGGCGGCCTGGCGAACGGCGGCGTGATACGGGTTGTTGGCCTGGTAGGTGCCCAATACCGCCAGCTTGTAGCCACGGGGTTTGGCCGAAAAGGCCTGGACGATTTCCAGCAGGGAGTTTTCGGGCTCAGGGCGGGCGATCACGGTCAGGTAACGACCGGGCTCCAGGCCATATTGGCGAACAGGGGCGTCAGGCGCCTGGGTCACGGGTACGGCGCCGTAGGGGATCATGGTGATCTTGTCGGCGGGCACGCGCGTCATCAGGTGGGTTTTGATGGCCGGGTTGTCGGCGATCAGGTGGTTACCCAGCCAGCAGCCGAACCAGTCGTTCATCCAGAACCAGGTTTTGGCCGGTTTGCTCCACTTGGCACGGATCCATTCGATGCCGTCCATGTTGAAGATATTGGGGACCCCTTTGAGGCGCAGCACGGTATTGAAGATGGCCGTGTTGTAGCCCAGGGTCAGGCACAGGTCATTGTGTTTGGCCGCGTCCAGGATGGACAGCCAGTCAAACCGCATGGTGGAAATCGAGTTGTCTCCAGGGACGGAGATCCGCACACGCTCGATGCCCTGCCAGGTGTCATGCCCCGTCGGGGCTTGCCCGATTTCCTGGCAGTAAACGACAACTCGCCAACCCCGATCACGCAGATACAGCGCCAGATGCTCGGCAAACGTCTCGAAGCCACCGTGGGCCGCGGGGATGCCGCGAGTACCGAGAATGCGCAGTGTCTTCATGTCGAGTTGGACTAAATTGAGTCTTCGTTTTGTCTTTCTGGTCCACCCCCATGAGATGGCACATCTCCCAACCACATGCCCTCATCAGGTGAACGAACACCGAAAAGGTGGGTATTCGTTCATGATGAGGGCCTTTGGTGATTACTTCAATCCAGAAAGTCCCTTGTTCAAGGCTGCGGGATCCAGGCCTGCGGAAGCGGCGGGTTCTGTTGCAGCAGGCGCAGATGCCGCAGCAACAGGTTCGGCTGCTTCAGGTGCGCTGGCAACAGCGGGGGCTGCACCAGATGCTGCTTTTTCGGCAAATTTGCCGATGTATTCAATCTTGGCAGCAGCGCGCAGGTTCTTCAGCTCCTTCTGGGCGAACTCGCGGCGGCGCTCGACGGTCAGGTATTGCTCGATGGCAGGCTTGGCTTGCTCGAAGGTGACGGGCTGGCTCTTGCTGGCCACGACCAGCACGGCCTTGAAGCCGTCCTTGGCGGTCACGAACAGGGCTTCACCGTCATTGACCTTGGCGAGCTGGTCCAGGATGCCCAGGGGCAGGCCTTCGGCAGCCTGGGTGGTTTGCTGGGCGTTGAACTTCAGGCCGCTGTTCTTGAGCACTTCAACGAATTCGTTGGGCGTCTTGGCTGCCTTCAGTTTCTCGATCGTGGCGGTCGTCTGCTCGGGCGTGGCGGGAACGGTGAATTCCTGCAGGGCATAGACCTTGCGCTGCGAGAACAGGGCTGGTTTGGTGTCGAAGTACTTGCGCACTTCATCGCTTGTGGGGGTG
Source organism: Aquabacterium sp. (assembly GCF_016195855.1). Taxonomy (GTDB): domain Bacteria; phylum Pseudomonadota; class Gammaproteobacteria; order Burkholderiales; family Burkholderiaceae_C; genus Aquabacterium. The sequence continues at coordinate 166,010 of NZ_JACPYU010000015.1, read as the reverse complement.
CCAGCGCCAGCGGCGGAGGCCTTTTCCAGGTAGGCGCGAGCCAGGATGCTGCGACGGGTGGAGTCCAGCAGGGCCACGACTTGCGGGTCGCGGTCGATCTTTTGCTCTTCAGCCTTGGCCACGGCCAGTTGCTGGTCGATCAGGCCTTCCAGGGCCTGGCGGCTGGCGGCTTCGGCCTGTTCGGGCTTGAGGCCTTGCTGGCGTTCCAGCAACTGGTTGATCTGGTGCACGGTGATTTCGTCACCGTTGACGCGAACGGCGGCCTGGCTGGCTTTGGCCTCGTGTTTGGACTTGTCGCCACAGCCGGCAGCCAGGGTGGCAGCAACGACGACGGGCAGCAACGCCATCAGGCGAATAGAGCGTTGACGGGCAATGGCTTGCAGGCGGGTTTGCATGGTCGAACTTATGTGGTTGTGTCAGTTGGTTTTTGCACGGGCCGTTTTCGGCACCAATGCATGATCTTGTAGCGGCCCTGAAGTTCCCGGGGGTTTACTCGGGGTGCTCAATTGAGTGTACGTTGCTTGCGTGTCAGTCTTTTCACACTCAGCGCCCGCGTGGTAACAGAAGTGAATAGATATACAACAGCGCCTGCGGCTGCTCCGCTCAAATGCGCCCAGGGGGCCACATTTATATCCGAGCCGGCCGGCCGAATCAGGGTGTGTTGCCAGGGGTTTTCCATGAGGATTTTGAATATCAGGCCAGCCAGGAGAATCAAACCCAGGATTCTTTGATGCCGATCCATTTGAATAGGGTGGGTGAGGTGATGCAGCGCCACGACGGTAAAGCCGGCATGCAGCACGCCTGACAGGCCAATATAGGTGTGCAGGGCTTGCTGCAGCATGCCCATCTGGGTGAGCGGCCAGGCGAGCAGCCAGGCCAGGGCGGCGCGCGGGGGCATGCGCGCGCTGGCGCCCAGCACGGCCAGCAGTGCCAGCGCCATCAGGTTTCTGGACAAGTGGGCGCTGCTGCCGTGCAGCCAGGCACTGGTCCAGAAAACCCAGGCAGGTTGGTGCCAGCCGGCATCAGGGTGCAGCGTCCCCGCTTGGGCCCACAAGGGCCACTGGGTGCTGGGCTGCTCCAGCGGCACCCAGCCTGCGATGGCGGCCGGCACGCCCAGGATCAGGCTGACCAGCAGCCATGCCCAGGTGCCAGGCGCGATGGCGAACCTGGTGTGGGCGCTCACACGGCCGGCGGGTCGGCGGGGAAGACGGCCGACCAAAGGGCCTGGACGGCTTGTTTGAGCGGCTCCAGGGTGGGCATTTGTTCGAGCGTGAACTTGGTGGGGGCGTCGTCCAGGCGGGCCCTGTGCTGGATGCGGCGCAGTTCGCGGTAGGCCTGTCCCGCGGCATGCCCCACGCCGGTGGGCAGCAGCCCGGCTTGTTCGGCGCGGTCGAGCAGGGCGATGTTGCCTTTGTTGTCCAGCAACTCGGGGTGCTGGTGGCTGAAGGCCAGGATCAGGTACTGCACGGCGAATTCGACGTCGATCATGCCGCCAGGGCTGTGCTTGATGTCGAACTCGGTAGGCGGGCAGGTGTGCGCTTCACGCATGCGTTCGCGCATGCTGGTGACTTCTTCGCGCAAGGCGGCCGGGTCGCGCGGGGCGCTGAGCACGGCGCGGCGGGTGGCCTCGAAACGCTCGACCAGGGCCGGCTCGCCGGCACACCAGCGGGCACGTGTCAGGGCCTGGTGCTCCCAGGTCCAGGCGGTGTTGCTGCCGCGCTGGCGCTGGTAGTCGTCAAAGGCGTGGAAGCTGGTGACCAGCAGGCCGGAGTTGCCGTTGGGGCGCAGGGCGGTGTCGATGTCGAACAACTCGCCTGCCGAGGTGCGCAGGGTCAGCCAGGTGACGAGCTTGCGGGCGAACAGCACATAGGCATCGATGGGGCCGGCGGTGTCGGGGCCGGCATTGGCGGGCTCGGTGTCCTGGGTGTCGTCATACAGGAAGACGACGTCCAGGTCGCTGCCATAGCCCAGCTCCAGGCCGCCCAGCTTGCCGTAGGCGATGACGGCAAAGTGCGGCTGGCGGCCCACGGCGTACGCACCTTGTTTGCCCGGCCGCTGCTGCAGGTGGCCCCAGGCCCACTGGATGGTGGTGTTCAAGGTGGCGTCGGCCAGCGCCGACAGGTCGTCGGCGACTTGTTCGACGGTGAGCTGGCCTTCGACATCGCGCACCAGGGTGCGGAAGACCTCGGCGTGGTGGGCGCGGCGCAGGGTGTCGAGCAGGGCCTCTTCGTCCAGCTGCCCGGCGCGGGACCAGGCGTTGTGGCGCTCGTTGAGCTCTTTCTGGTAGCCGATGGGGTCGAAGCGGCCTTCCATCAGGCGGGGGTCGGCCAGCTCGTCGATCACGCCGGGGTGGCGCAGCAGGTAGCGCATCGGCCATTTGGCCAGGCCCAGCAGGCGCAGCAGGCGGTTGAGCACCTCGGGGCGCTCGGCCAGCAGGGACAGGTAGCTGTCGCGGCGCAGCAGGGGGTTGAGCCAGTTGATGAAGTGCAGAACGGCGTCCGGGCCCAGGCAGTCGGCTTCCGGGGTCTTGCCGTCCTTGCCGTAGGCTGTCTTGGTGGCGCGTCCGATCAGCTTGGCCAGCCGCAGCTTGGCCGTGTCCGACAGCATGGTCACCTTGGGCTGCTGGGCGAACTCGCGCACACGCGTGGCGACGGGTTCGGGCAACTTGGCGAGGAACTCGTCGCTGTCCACGGGCAGGGGTGGGCCCCCACAGCTGCGGCATCCACCGTTGCCGGCTTCCGGGCTGCGGCCGTCGTGGAGCAGGGAGTCGAACTCGGTGGCAACGAACTCGCGCACGCTGCACAGGGCGTCCAGCAACTGGCAGGTGCCGCTGTGGCAATCCGGGTTGAGCGGGGTGCCTTGTTCGCGCCCGAGCAGGCCGAGGCTGTCGGCGATCCAGGCCAGGTCCTTGTCGTCGGTGGGCAGCAGGTGGGTCTGCTGGTCGTCCAGATACTGGATGCGGTGCTCGATGCGGCGCAGGAAGGTGTAGGCCTGGGCCAGCCAGTTGGCCGTGGCGCTGGGGATCAGGCCGCGCGCGACCAGGCGAGGCAGGGCCTTGAGCGTGGAGCGGGTGCGGATCTCGGGGAACTGCCCGCCGCGCACCACCTGCAGCAGCTGCACGGTGAATTCGATTTCGCGGATGCCGCCGCGTGACAGCTTGACGTCGTTGGCGCGCTCGGGGCGGCCGGCGGCGCGGCGGTTGGCCTCGTCGCGGATCTTGCGGTGCAGCTGGCGCAGGCCTTCAAAGACGCCGTAATCCAGGTAGCGGCGGAAGACGAAGGGCATGACGATGTCACGCAGGGCGAGGGCCCGCTTGTGATGCTCGCCGCCCGGCATGGCGCGGCGCGGCGCGATGATGCGGCTCTTGAGCCAGGCAAAGCGCTCCCATTCGCGGCCTTGCACCAGGAAGTACTCTTCCAGCATGCCCAGGCTGACCACCGAGGGGCCGGAGTTGCCGTTGGGGCGCAGGGCCAGGTCCACGCGGAAGACGAAGCCGTCTTCGGTGTTGTCGCCAATCAGGGTGGACAGGCGGCGGGCCACATGGCTGAAGTATTCGTGAACGGTGACACGGCCCTTGACGATGCCGATGTCGTCACGCAGGCCGGTGGTGTGGCCGTCTTCCTCGTAGACATAGATCAGGTCGATGTCGGACGAGACGTTGAGTTCGCGCCCGCCGAGCTTGCCCATGCCGACAACCCACAGGTCGATGCGCTGGCCTTGTTCGTTGAGCGGTGCGCCGTGCTTGTCATCGGCTTCGGCTTCGGCTGCGCGCAGGGCGTAGTCCAGGGTGACTTCGGCCAGCTCCGTCATGGTGGCGGTGATGTCCAGCATGGCAGCGCCTTGCTCGACGTCCAGCACCACCAGGCGTTCCATGACCAGTTGGCGGGCCACGCGCAAGGCAGCGCCCAGCTCGCGCCCTTGCGCCAGCAAATGCTCGATCAGCGCACTGATCTGGGCGGCACGTGGTTGACCGGGGGCGGTGTCGGCAAAGGCGGCCAGCTCGGCCGGATAACGACGGCGGATACGTTGAACGTAGCGCGATCGCTCGGCCTGGGTCGTTGTCTTTACAGCGTCAAATGGGAAATCAAGCATGGAACCGAATGGCCAGGGAGGTGGTCTGTGCTAGGGTTATCGGTTGTCGATCCCTGGGGCTGTACCAACTTGTGATGGTAGAGCACCAGAGTGGCCTGAAATGTAGGTGGTTCGACGGATGATGCCCCCCTTTGATGCCTTCGACCCCCGAATCTCTACCTACACGCCGGGCTGGATCTCGCTCCAGCCAACGCGGCATCCTGAAAACCTCCGTCCTGACTTTGGGGCGCGTGGGGCGTCGGGTCATGGTGGTGTTGTCCGTGTTGGCGGGGGTGCTGTTGTTGTTGGGGGCCCTGGCATGGGGCGTCCTGATTTTCCAAATTCTGCCGCGTATCGATGCCTGGCGCTTTGACCTGGCCGAACAGGCCACGCAAGCAATAGGGGTGCCGGTGCGCATCGGGCACGTATCAGGCCGTGCTGATGGTATTTGGCCCACGCTGTCTTTGCATGAGGTGCAGTTGCTGGATGCCGCCGGGCGGGTGGCTTTGCGCTTGCCCGAGGTCACGGCCCGCGTGTCTTTGTCCACCTTGTCGCCGCGCGCGCTGGCCGATGGCGAGTTGCGGTTGGACCAACTGGTGGTGGTGGCGCCGGAGCTGGATGTGCGCCGTGATGCCGCAGGCCAATGGCATGTGGCGGGCCTGCGCATCGACCGCAGCGGCAGTGGCGACGGGGGCTCAGGGGCGGCTGATTGGTTGTTGTCTCAGGCGCGGGTCCAGATCTCGCGGGGCACGATCCGCTGGACGGATGAACTCAAGGGGGCGCCCACCCTGACGCTTGGCCAGCTGGACCTGACCCTGCGTAACCGGCCCGGCCTGGGACGGCGCGTGCACGAGTTGACGGTGGAGGCCACGCCGCCAGCCGAGTTCGGGCAGCGTTTCAAGGTGGCCGCCGCCATGACCCAACCCTTGTGGATGGCCTCTGGCGTGCCACTCAAGGATGGCCAGGCCGTGGCCTTCTGGGAGCGGTGGGAGCTGGACGCCACGCGGCCCAGCCAGTGGCAGACCTGGTCAGGCACCGTGAGCGCGTCGATGCCGTTTGTGGACGTGCAACGCCTCAAGCAGCACGTGAGCTTGCCCATCGACGTGGAGGGTGGGCGTGGCGCGGTGCAGGTCGACATGAGCCTGGCCAAGGGCCTGCCCAGTGGCCTGAAGCTGGATGTGGGGCTGACGGACGTGAATGTCCGTCTGTCGCCCAAGCTGGCCCCGCTGGCCTTCAAGCGTCTGAATGGCCTGGTGGCGGTGTCGCATGAGGCGCAGGTGTCGTCGCTGGCCTTCCAGAAGCTGTCGTTCGTGTTGAGCGATGGCCTGGTCTGGCCCACCAGCAGCGGCAACCTGGTCTGGCGGCATGCGCCCTGGCCCGCAGCAGGTCTGTCTGACGCGGTATGGGGGCTGACGCGGGGTGGCGAGGCGCAGGCCGATCGCCTGGACCTTCATCTGCTGGCCCAACTGGCCGACCGTCTGCCCCTGGCGCCCGGCGTGCGCACCACGTTGGCAGATGTGGCGCCGCATGGTGTCGTCGAACAATTGCAGTGGAGCTGGGATGGCTTGCTGGAAGCGCCCGTGCACTACAAGGCCAGTGGCCGCGTGCGTGGCCTGGGCTGGGCTTCGTCTGACAAGGACAGTCGCCCGGGCATGGACCAGGCCACGGTCAGCGTGAGCGCAGATGAGTCTGGTGGCCATGCGGATCTGGAAGTCAAGCAGGGGTGGATTGCCTTCCCTGGTGTGTTCGAAGAGCCGAACATCCCGCTGACGGCCTTGCAGGCCCGGGTGGCGTGGACGGTCACCCCGTCCGGGCTCACAGGGGTGCCGGCCCGCCTGAAGGTGGATGTCAGCCAGGCTTCGTTCGCCAATGCCGATGCGAGCGGGCAGCTGGAGGGCAGCTGGCAGACCGGTACAGGCTTGTCGCCCGTCGATGGCAAGCCGGTGTCACGCTTTCCGGGCACCCTGAGCCTGACAGGGCGCCTGGAGCGGGCCGATGCCACCAAAGTCTGGCGCTACCTGCCCATGGCGATCCCGAAGGCGCCACGCGACTATGTGCGCCTGGCGCTGCGCAGTGGTCGGGGCGAGAAGGTCTCCTTCGATGTGGAGGGGGACCTCAACGAGTTCCCGTTCAAGGACGACAAGGGCGGTCGTTTCCGTGTGAGGGTGCCTTTGCATGACGTGTCGCTGGACTATGTGCCGCAAGGCCTGATGGGCTCGCAGCCGGGTGCCAAGCCGGTGAACTGGCCCCCCCTGACGTCGCTGGAAGGGCTGCTGCTGTTCGAGGGGCAGCGCATGCTGATTCAGGAGGCGCGTGGTCGGCTGGGTGGCGTGGGCTCGGGGCAGTTTGGCCTGCACGATGTGGAGGGCCGCATTGATGACCTGGGCCACAAGGACCCGCACCTGACCATCAAGGGGCAGGGCGAAGGCCCGCTCAATGACATGGTGCGCTTCCTGTCGGCCTCGCCCATCGGGCGATGGACCAGCAATGTGCTGGGCACGGCCCAGTCCAGTGGCCAGGCCACCATGCACCTGTCGCTGGACATCCCGCTTGACCATGCCGACGACACCCGGCTCAAGGGCAATGTGCTCATGACCGACGCCGATGGGGCCAGCCTGCGCCTGAACCCGTCCGTGCCGCAGTTTGCCGCGCTGCAAGGCACGATCGCCTTCACAGAGACCGATCTGAACGTGAAGGCCCGTGCACGGGTCTGGGGCCATGCCGTGGACGTGGATGGCCGCCGCAGCTCGGACGGGGTGACGCGCTTCGTGGCGCAGGGCAGCATGTCGGCCGAAGGCCTGCGCCAGGCCCAGGAGATCCCCTTCCTGCAGAAGCTGGCGCAACGCTTCACGGGCGAGTCACCCGTGACCGTGACGGTGTCGATGGGGCGGCTGGATGCGCAAGGCAAACGCAGCCTGCCGGAGGTGCAGATCAGCTCCAACTTGCAAGGCATGTCCACCAGCCTGCCTGCCCCGCTCAACAAGCCTGCGCAGGCCGCATGGCCGCTGAAGGTGATCCACAGGCAGGAAGACGCGCAAGGCCTCAGTGACGCGCTGATCGTGGACCTGGGCAACCCCCAGGTGCTGCAGATGACGGCCACGGCCATTCCCTGGCTGCGCGTGGACCTGCGGCGCGATACCAGTGGCGAGCAGTCACGGGTCACCCGAGGGGCGATCAGCCTGGTGCAGGCGGGCATGAGCGAGGCAACGGGCTTGTTGTCCCTGCCTGCCAAGGGCGTGTCGGCGCAGGCCGTCGTGCCGGCGCTGGACCTGGATGCCTGGTCCGCCGTGGTGGGGCTCTTCAGGCAGCCCGACAACGGGCGCGCAACGCCAGGCAATGCACCTGATCCATCCGAGAGCTACCTGCCTGACAGCGTGAGTGTGAAGGCAGGGGCGCTGACCTTCCAGCAACGCACGCTCAAGGACGTGTCAGGCACCTTGGCCCACCCTTCACCGGGCGTGTGGCGCGTGCAGCTGGACGCGCAGCAGGTGGCCGGCCTGATCGAATGGGTGCCTGAAACAGCGCCCCTGGCCACCGGTGGCAGCCGCGTGGTGGCGCGCTTGTCGAGGTTGTCCGTGCCGGCGGCCGAAGCCCAGGCGCTGGAAGAGCGTGCCACCGAGCAGATGCTGTCCCCCGATGCCACCACCACCTTGCCCGCACTGGACGTGGTCATCGATCAACTGGAGTGGCGTGGTGTGCCGCTGGGGCGCCTGGAGGTGGATGCCATCAACCGGCAAGTGCCCATGGCGGGGGCGGCCCCGGTGCCGGAATGGCGCATGACCAAGCTGCGCATGATCACGCCCGAAGCACAACTGAGCGCCAGCGGGAACTGGACGGCCCTGGGCGCCCAAAGCGCCGCGCGCCGGCCAGGCGGCACGGCCAAACTCAAGCCGCGTTCGGCTTTCGGCTTCACGCTGGATTTGCAAAACAGCGGCAACCTGCTCAACCGCCTGGGCCTGCCCCAGACCATCAAGGGTGGCAAGGGCAAGCTCACGGGCCAGGTGAGCTGGCTGGGCTCGCCCATGGAGCCCGATGCCTTGTCGATGACGGGCGACATCAATGTGCAGATCAGCGAAGGGCAGTTCCTCAAGGTGGACCCGGGCATGGCCAAGCTGCTGGGTGTCTTGAGCCTGCAGTCGCTGCCGCGCCGCCTGACGCTGGACTTCCGCGATATCTTCCAGCAAGGCTTTGCCTTTGACAGCATCGATGGCGACGTGAAGATCGGCCAGGGCCAGGCCACCACGCGCAACCTGCGCATGCGTGGCGTGCAAGCCGTGGTGCTGATGGAAGGGCAGGCTGATCTGGCGCGTGAAACGCAGAACCTGCACGTGTACGTGGTGCCCGAGGTGAACGCGGGTGGTGCCTCGCTGGCTTATGCCGCCATCAACCCGGTGATCGGGCTGGGCACCTTCATTGCGCAGATGCTCTTGCGCAAGCAGGTGGCCGACGCAGGCACGCAGGAGTTCAAGATCAGCGGCCCCTGGGCCGACCCGCAGGTCGAGAAGGTCAATGGCAGCCGGGCAGACAGCGCGGCGGCAGCAGCCTCTGCCGAGGCCGCCAGCACACCGGTCACAAAGCCCCGAAAACCTTCTTGAGCAGGGCGCTGCCCGTGCCGATGGGGTCTTTGCGGATGCGGCGTTCTTCTTCGCCGATCACGAAATACAGTCCGTCCATCGCGCGCTGCGTGACATGGTCCTGCACGGTCACGGCCTGGCCCTGGATCAGCCCCAGCTTGCTGGCCTTGCCGGTCAGGTCGTTGTACTGCTTGGTGATCGACAACTTCTCGAGCGCCTTGCTCACTACAGGCTGGAACTTCTGGCTCAGCGGTGTGCGCGTTCTGGTGGCGAAGTACTCGGTCACGGCGTTGTCGCCACCCTGAAGGATGCGCTGGGCATCTTGCAGCGACATGCTCTTGATGGCCTGCAGCAGCAACGGTTGGGCCAGCGACACCGCGCTCTCTGCCGCATGGTTCATGGAGGTGACCAGTTCATCAAGCTGTGCGCCACGGCCAACGGTGCGCAAGATGGGCGCGGCCTTTTCCAGCACCTCGGGCAAGCCGATGCGCACCTTGTCATTGGACAGAAAGCCATCGGTGGCCCCCAGTTGCTTGACGGCCACCTGCGCGCCACGTTCCAGTGCGGCTTTCAGGGCTGCCGAGGCATCTGCCTGGCTGAAAGCGGCGGCCCACCCTGCCGAGGGCAGGGCTTCGAGTGCGAGCAGCCCCATCACGGTGGCCCAGGAAGACGACAATACGGTGCGACGATCCATTTTTCTTTCCATCTGACATCTTTCGCTAGGGTAACCAGGATGAACTTGACCCGCCGAATGCTGACACTGGCGCTGCCCTTGCTGTTGTCGGCCTGTTTCTCAGGCTCCCAGCAGGCAGCACCCAATCTGCCCTTTACCCAGCTGGATGGCAGCAAGCACACCATGGCTGAGCTGAAGGGCAAGGTCACACTCATCAATTTCTGGGCCACCAGTTGCAGCACCTGTGTCAAGGAGATGCCGCAGATGGTGGCCACCTACCAGAAGTTCCAAGGCCAGGGCCTGGAAACACTGGCTGTAGCCATGGAGTATGACCCGCCTGCGTACGTCATGCAGTTTGCGCAATCAAGACAGTTGCCTTTTCGTGTGGCCATCGACCACTCGGGTGATCTGGCCAAGGGCTTTGGCGAGGTGCAACTGACGCCGACCACGTTTGTTGTCAACAAAAAGGGTGAGATTGTCAAACGGTATGTCGGTGAGCCCGATTTTGCCGCTTTGCACAGCCTTTTGGCGCAATTGCTGGCCGAGCCGGCCTGAAACCGGCCTGCCCCCGGCCTTGGTATACCTGTCCCGGCGCCCGCCGGCAGGCCTACATCACACGCGAGAGTTCGTACACCAGGGCCGATGGCAGCGCGTTGGCGATGCCATCGCAGCCCACGCGTGCCATACCGGTTGCACTGATCGACGAGATGTCGAAGGTGCGCCCTTCATTGACCAGTTCGATGAACACGAACTCGGGCACTTCCTGCCGGATGCCGCTGGCCAACTGGTCAAACTGACGTGAACGCAAGGCGCCTTCAAACACGATGGCGTGCGGCAGGCCTTCGCGGCAGAACTCGATGGCCTCGCGGACCGAGCCAACAAAGTCCAGCACCAGCCCCATGGACTTGAGTGATTCACGGATCTGCAGGCGCAGGTCGCGGCGCCCCGCAATGACCAGCACGTGGCTGCCGGCCAGCGGCTTGGAGTTCACCGAGTCCACGAAGCCATGGTCGTCGTGATCGGCCTCGGGGGCGTGGGCCAGCGCATGGACGGTGTCGGGGAACTCCAGGCGCAGGCGCACATGGGAGGCATCGATCTGCCTGTCAAAGACCAGGCCCAGGGTGCGTGCGGTTTGCTCCAGCAGGTGCCAGTGCATGGTGTCGACGCGGCTGTTGATCGCGTCGGCCGCGGGTGTGGGCTGATCGGGTGGGTGGTGGGCAAAGGCGCAGTGCAGTTGGGCGCGCACCGGCCAGTTGCGGGTGTCCACGCGCACTTCCACCGTGCCATGCGCGCAATCGAGCCACCAGTCGATCAGGGCATTGAGCAGGCCGAACAGCATGGAGGCGTCCAGATTGATCTCGATGGGCAGCAGCGATTGCGACAGCTGCAGGCCCTTGGCGTGCATCTCGCGAGCCCGGTAGGCCAGCACGCTTTGCACGGTGTTGGTCAGGTGCACGCGCTCGTGGGACTGGCGGATGCGGCCCGAAGCCAGGCGGGCAATCTGCTGACACCAGATGCCGGTCTGGCGGGCGCGGTCGACTTCGTCGCGCAGTGCACGCAAGCCCGCGCGGTCGATGCGCCCCGTGGTGGTCAGGGTGGTGACGCGCTCCAGCGCGGCGGTGAGCGGTTCAGCCAGTTCGCGGCCGACCTGGCCGAGCAATTCGTGCCAGCGGGCCAGTTCCGTGTCGACGGCCTGGTCGGCATGCGGCAGGTCAGCAGGCATGCCTTGCAAGGGGCTGGCGTCCTCCGACAGCCCGGCCAACAAGTCTGATGACAGGTTGAGCTTGGGGTTCAGGGCGCTGTTCATGCTACGTTCTTTGTGCTACGGCTTGCAGTCTTGTCTGTGGCATGCGCCTTGTCCATCCCGCGCATGGGTGAGGGTTGTCACAGCCTTTGCATAATGGGCAAATGGTCCGAATTTATCTTGATCGCCTTGCCCTGTCCCCCCTGCTTGTGGTGTGGGCGTTGACCTTGTTCGTGCTGACGTCAGCCTGCTCGCCCGCCTTGAACTGGCGAGAGGTGCGTCCCGCGCAGGCCGATGGGCTCACGGCACTGTTCCCCTGCAAGCCCGACGCACACGAGCGTGTGGTGCCCTGGCCAGGGTTGCCTGCTGGCGCCACGATGCACATGCTGTCGTGCCAGACCGAGGCCGGCACCTGGGCCTTGAGTTACCTGACCTTGCCTGATGTGGCTCTGTTGTCGCCGGCCATGCACGAGTTGACCCTGTCGATGCGGCGCAACCTGGGGGCGGCAAGCCAGATGGCCGGAAGCGGGGCGCCCCTGTCCGAGCAGGATCTGGGGCCGATTTCGGTGCCCGGCATGACCCCGACCCCGCAAGCGCACGGCTGGCGTTTCCAGGCCCAGCGGCCGGATGGCCTGGGGCGTCCGCTGGACATGGACATCCGGACGTGGCATTTTTCCCACGGAATGACCGTGTTCCAGGCATCGGTGTGGCGCCCCGCCGATGCGGTCAAGGCCCAAACCAGTGAAGATGTGGCGCAAGCCTTTTTCAATGGGCTGCAATTTCCCCGCTGAGTTGCCGATAATCCGAGTTGTATGGCAGGCCTTTTCATCATTGCGCACGCGCCGCTGGCTTCAGCCTTGAAGCTGGCCGCGCAGCATTGCTTCCCCGAGGCCACCGAACGCATGCAGGTGCTGGATGTCCAGCCCAATCTGTCTGCTGACGAGGTCGAGGCCCAGGCGCGCCTGCTGCTGGAGCGCGCCCTGGAGGGCGACGAGCGCGGCGAGGCCCTGGTTCTGACCGATGTCTTTGGTGCGACGCCCTGCAATTGCGTGCAGCGCCTGGCCGATGGCGTGCATGTGAAAGTGGTCACCGGGGCCAATGTGCCCATGCTTTGGCGCGCCCTCAATTACGCCGGTGAACCCCTTGAGACCTTGATCACCCGCGCGGTGGCGGGGGGCACGCAAGGGGTCATGCAAATTGCCACCAGCCGGCCCCACAACCAGGTCAGCCAACCTACTTCCCATGATCAAGACCACCGTCACCATCAGCAATAAGCTGGGCCTGCATGCGCGCGCATCAGCCAAGCTGACCAAGCTCGCCAGCAGTTTTCCTTGCGAGGTCTACATGAGCCGCAATGATCGCCGCGTGAATGCCAAAAGCATCATGGGCGTGATGATGCTGGCCGCGGGCCTGGGGTCTGCCGTAGAGCTTGAATGCGATGGCGCGAAAGAAGAAGAAGCCACCAAAGCCCTGGTTGCGCTGATCAACGACAAGTTTGGTGAGGGCGAGTAAACCCTGGTGTATGTCCCCCCTGATTCGAGAGGGGACCTTTAACGCCAAGCCCATGGCCGTGAATTTTGTGTCGTTTGTCGACTACAACGCTGTGCCATTCCCCAGCGAGGCAGGGCAAAGTAGGTGTCCCAATCGGGGCAAAAGCCTTAATGGCTAATTAAACGAATCCCGTCAGTTTCGAGTTTCAAGGAGTAATGATGGCCCGCCGCAGTGAATCATTTGTTTCTGCCACATCCGTCAAATTATTGAGCCTGGTGCTGGCGCTGGCCGGTGTCACGCAGGCCATGGCCGCTGAAAATGGTCAGCAACGTTATTCAGCCGGTATCGGTGGTAGCGACATGACCACGCCACTGGTGCCGGGTTGGTATGTGCAGATGCCCATGGTGGCCTATCACGCCAGCAAGATCAAAGGCAATGACGGCAACGCTGCGACCTCGGCCATTCCTGGACAGAGCATCCGCGCCAACACCACCATCAAGGCCGACAACCGTGCTTTGCTGCCTCGCGTGACTTTTCTGGATTCAACCCGCTTTTTGGGCGCCAACGTGGGTTTCACTGCCATGCTGCCCCTGGTGCAACGCAAGGCAACCTTTGGTGCCTCGGCGCCTTCTCCCTATGGTGCGGCCCCCTCTGGGATTCCCGGTGTGACGCTGGATCAGCTCCTGGCTTCCAGAGCCGCATCGCAAAACGGCAGCGAGATCGGCATCGGTGATTTCGAGTTCGCGCCTCTGTTGCACTGGGAGATCGGCGATCACCAGGCGGTGACCTTCACCCCCACCATCGTCTTGCCCACCGGTGACTACAAAGCTACGCAGCGCGTGAACCCCGGCTACGGCAATTTCGTGACCTTCCGTCCCTCGGTGCAATACGCCTTCATCGGCGACGGTTGGGACGTAGGTGCGCGTGGTGTGTTGTCCTTCAACACCCGCAACAAGGACACCGGCTATTTCTCCGGCAATATGTTCAATCTGGACTGGCAGCTGATGAAGTTTGTCAGTGACGATGTGCGCGTTGGGTTGCAAGGCTACTTCGTGCGTCAGCTGACCAAGGACACGCAGAATCTGAGCGGCTTTTCGGGGGCTCAAATCACGGCGCTGGGCGGCCCCAAGGAAATCATCAACGGCAACAAAGCCAGCGTGAACGCCGCAGGCCCCGCCGTTGGCTGGCTCAAGAACGGTGGCGAAATGCTGCTGGAGGGCAAGTTCCTCAAGGAATTCGATGCGCGCAATCGCACGGAAGGCCAGGCTTTCTGGTTGACTGTTTCCAAGCCCTTGTAATCATCCCTGTCGGGTTGGAGGCATCGCCATGTCGGACAACTTGAATCAAGATCAGGACGAGACCGTGAACACGCTGCGCCGGCAACTGCTGGCCGGTGCCGCGGCGTCTACCTTGCTGCCTTGGGCCACGCCCGCGAATGCGGCGGTGGAACTGGAGGGCGTGGAACTGCCGGAGACCGTCACGGCCTACGGGCACAGGCTGGTGCTCAATGGTGCAGCAGTGCGCAAGCGTGGCTATTTCAAGGCCGACGTGACCGCGCTGTACCTGCCTGAAAAACGCACCACACCCGATGCCATCTACAAGCTCGATGGCGTGCGCCGCATCCAGCTCAACATCCTGCGCGAGTTCACCTCGTCAACGATCACCCGCATCTTCCTGTCTGACTTCAAACAGTCGGCCACGGATGAAGAATTCAAGAAGCTGATCGGGCCGATCGGCCAGATCGGTGCGGCGTATGCAAACGTCAAGCGGGTGTCCAAGGGCGATGTGGTCAATCTGGACTGGGTGCCCGGCCAAGGCTGGATGGCCACCCACAACGGCAGGGCGCTGACCGGTGACGGCGGCGGTACCATGGCCATCAAGGACGAGCTGGCCTATCAGATCTACATGCGCATGTACATCGGGCCGGCTGCACCTGAGGAGCTGCGCAATGGCCTGCTGGGCCTGACGCGCCTGCCCAAGGCGGGCAGCCGCGACGCGGACAACTGATCGCGGGCAACTGATAGCGCTCAGGCCTTCGCATCCGGCTTGGGGTAGTGCGCCTCCAGCATGGGGGGCAGGGGGGCATCGATCAGCCCGGCAGCCAGGCGCAGTGCGTCAGCGGTCTGGTCTGACAGCACGCCATGCGCGCTGTGGTTGACGGCTTCTTCCACCCAGGCCTTGAGCAGCAAGGGCCGCAGCATCCATGACAGCTCCTGCACACCCGCCAGGGCGTGCACCAGCGCATCGGCATCCGGCGGTGGGCCGGGCTGTGTGTCCACCGGCTTGCCGCAGCGGCCCATCACACCCTTGAACCAGGCGAGGCTGGGTGCGGCCCAGCCTTCGGCGCTTTCCTCGACCGGGATGAAGCGGGCCAGGTAGGTCGTCAGCGGGACGACGCAACTCAGTTCGCTGGGCCCCAGGTGATGCAGCTCCTGGCCTTGACCGGTGGTGGGGCGCATATAGGCCTGGCGGTTCTGGCGCTCGCTCACGCGATGGCGCAAGGCCAGCCACCACAGGCGTTCGCGCGGGCTGACGCGGCCATCGGCCCTCAGCAGGTCCCGTGCGCTCTCCACCAGTGCGCGACGTTGCTCGATGGGCTCGCGGGCAATGAGGGCGGTCTGGCGTTCGAACTCCGGCACACGCCGGTTGGCGGGCAGCATGACAACGTCATCCAGGATGCGTTGCGCGTCGTGCACCGTGCCGGCCATGCGCTGCCACAAGGCGCGCTCGCTCTCGTTGTGGATGTTCATCATGAGTGCCAGCGTGATCAGCCGGTGCTCGGTGGGGCCGACCCGGCCATGCAGGCGGCTGAGGGCTTCACGCGCTGCGGCTTGCTGCTCCTGGCGTGCTTGTTGGGCCTGCGCCTGCGGGCTCAACGGGGCGGCTGCGGCGAGGGCCGGCGGCAGGCTGTCAGCGCTGTGGCGCGGCTCCACCGTGTCGATGTGCACCAAGGGCGCGGGCAAGGGGGGCAGCACGGTGCCACAAACACGGCGGATGCGCTCTGACAGGCGGGGGTGGCTGGACAGGCAGGTGGCGGCGCCCGGCTCGTGCAGCAGCAGGTAAGACACCATGCCAGCGGCAGGGTGGCGCATGCGGCCGGCCAGGATCTGCTGGTCGTGCCACAGCTTGCGCAGCACATTGCCCAGGCCATCGCGGGCGCGCGTGAACTGGATGGCCGAGGCATCTGCCAGAAACTCGCGTTGGCGCGACACGGCGGCCTGCAGCATGCGGCCGGCCATCCAGCCCAGCCAGCCCGTGATCGAAAACACCAGGCCAACGAGCCAGGCCAGCGGGCCGACGTGGCCTTTGTCGTCCGGGGCCATCAAGGTCTGGCCATAACCGTGCACCAGTGACAGGCCCCACACCAGTGACAAGACCCGCATCGACAAAGGCAGATCGTCTTCCTTGATGTGGCCGAACTCGTGGGCCACCAGGCCTTGCAGCTCCGCGCGGGTCAGCCGCTCCAGCGCACCACGTGTCACACACAGCACGAGGTCTTCGGGGCCCCAACCGGCGACAAAGGCGTTGATGGCGTCTTCCCTGGGCAGCACATACACGCGGGGCACGGGCTGCCCGCTGGCCAGGGCCATTTCATCGACCACATTGAGCAGGCGGCGCTCGGTGGCGTCATCGGGGTTGCGCACCTCGCGGCCGCCCAGCCAGTGCGCCACGCGCGGGCCGCCGCCATCGCGCAGGCGCTGCGACTCCACCAGGCAGCCGCCCAGCACGAACAGCAAGATCAGCCCGGTATTGGTCTCGAAGAAGAGGCCGGGAAAGCCCACGCTGAAGGGCATGAGCAATTTGTACAGCAGGGCCAGCAGCAGGTTGACCGTGATGCTCAAGCCAGCCAGCAGCAGCGCGAAGAGCCCGAGCAATCGGGCTGTCCGGATATGGGCTTCGCGCTGGTGTTGTCGGAACTGCATGACAAGAAGCGGGCGCTGGGGTCAGAAACTGACCTTGACGGGGTTGCGTTCGGCCTCGCTGGCCGTGGCTTGCAACATGGACGCCGTGTGAAACCCGAACACGCCTGCCACGATGTTGGTGGGGAACTGGTGGGCCGCGTTGTTGTAGTCCAGCGTGGCGTCGTTGAACAGCTGGCGCGAGAAGGCCACCTTGTTTTCCGTATGGGTCAGCTCTTCGCTGAGGTCGCGCAGGCGCTGATCGGCCTTGAGTTCGGGGTAGGACTCCACCACGGCATGGAATCGGCCCATGGCACTGGCCAGCACGCCTTCGGCCATGCCCAGGCTCAGGATGGGGCCGGGCTGGTTGGGCTTGGTCTTGACCAGGTCGGTGGCGGCCATGACCTGCGCGCGCGCCGCGGTGACGCGCTCCAGCGTTTCGCGCTCGTGCTCCATGTACTTGCGTGCCACCTCGACCAGATTGGGGATCAGGTCATGGCGGCGCTTGAGTTGCACATCGATCTGGGCAAAGGCGTTGCCAATTTCATTGCGCAGGCGGACCAGGCGGTTGTAGGCGCCGGCGGCCCAGAAAACCAGCAAGGCGGCGATGACCAGAAAGATGATGTTGGAGGTGTTCACAAGGCCATCCCTTTGACGCCGATGGACGCCGATTGAATGGCCCGCACTGTACAGGCAATCATGATTTCACCCCTGCTGCCGGAACGCGGTAAAACCCTCTTGCCGCAGCTGGCAGGCCGGGCAGTTGCCGCAGCCATAACCCAAGGCGTGGCGGTGCTGGCGGTCGCCCAGGTAGCAGGTGTGGGTGTGCTCGATGATCAGGTCGTTGAGCGCCTGGCCACCCAGGTCGTGGCTGAGCTGCCAGGTCTGGGCCTTGGTCAGCCACATCAGGGGCGTCTCGATGGTCATGGGGCTGTCCAGGCCCAGGCTGATGGCCACTTGCAGGGCCTTGAGCGTGTTGTCGCGGCAATCGGGGTAGCCGGAGTAGTCGGTTTCGCACATGCCGCCGATCAGCACCGAGGCGCCGCGGCGGTAGGCCAGGGCCGCCGCGAAGTTGAGGAAGAGCAGGTTGCGCCCGGGCACGAAGGTGTTGGGCAAACCATTGGCCTGCATCTCGATGGCACGCGACGCGGTCAGTGCGGTGTCCGAGATCTGGCCCAGCAGACCCAGGTCCAGCATGTGGTCCTCGCCCAACCGTGCGCCCCACTGGGGGAAGGCGCGGGCCATTTCCGTGCGCACCTGCTGGCGGCAGTCCAGCTCGACCCGATGACGCTGGCCATAGTCGAAGCCGATGGTCTCGACGTGGGCATAGCGCGACAGGGCCAAGGCCAGGCAGACGGTGGAGTCCTGCCCGCCCGAGAACACGACCAGGGCGGTGCGCGGGTCTGGGGCCGAGGTGCTGGTGGACGAGGGGGATGCGGTCATTTTCAGGATGTGAAGTGGTGCTCGGCGTGGCGCCAAAGCCGCCGGGATGCGTTTCGAGGATAGCCCAAGCGAATGCGTTGCAAGAACCCAGGCAAAAGCCCCGAATACACGGGGGGCGGGTCAAGCCGGGCTGCGTTATGGGGGACAATATAGGGTTTTCGTCAGGCATACCCAGGGCAAGTTCGCCCGCAGGACACACTCAACATGGCCGCGTTTAACCAAGAGACCGTCACCCACGTCCACCACTGGAACGACACGCTGTTCAGTTTCAAGACCACCCGTGATCCGGCGCTGCGCTTTGCCAGCGGCCACTTCGTGATGATCGGCCTGGAAGTGAACGGCAAGCCGCTGATGCGCGCCTACTCGATCGCCAGTGCCAATTACGAAGAGCACCTGGAGTTCCTGAGCATCAAGGTGCAGGATGGCCCCCTGACGTCGCGCCTGCAGCACCTGAAGGTCGGCGACAAGATCCTGATCAGCCGCAAGGCCGTGGGCACCCTGGTCGTGGATGACCTCAAGCCCGCCATGAACCTGTACCTGTTCGGCACCGGCACGGGCCTGGCCCCGTTCATGAGCATCATCCAGGACCCCTACACCTACGAGAAGTTCGAGAAGGTGGTGCTGGTCCATGGCGTGCGCACCGTGAGCGAGCTGGCTTATCACGACTACATCTCGCAGGAGCTGCCCGACCACGAACTGCTGGGCGACCTGATCCGCGAGAAGCTGCTGTACTACCCGCTGGTGACGCGCGAGCCTTTCCGCAACCAGGGCCGCCTGACCGACCTGATCGTCAACGGCAAGATGGCCGCCGATCTGGGCATGCAGCCCCTGAATCCCGCCACCGATCGCGCCATGATGTGCGGCAGCCCATCCATGCTGACCGACCTGTGCAAGATCCTGGACGAGCGCGGCTTCCACATCTCGCCCTCACAAGGCGAAGCCGGCGACTACGTGATCGAGCGCGCTTTCGTCGAGAAATAAACCGGGCCGCCCCTTGGTGGCGTGCTTGTCAGGCCTCGGCTGCGTTGATCGTGCCGGGGCTTTTTTCATGGCCGGCCGTTTGATGGGTACGCTGGCCGATGCGGGCCACGGCCCGGCGGGCGGACTCGGCGCGAGGGTGATCCCAGTACTTGTCAAAGAAGTAGTGCATCACGGTGTTGACGAGCGGCTCCACGAAAGTCACCACCCCGGCGACGGCCATGTTGCCGGTCAAGGCGTAGGTCACGGTGAACGAGGTGGCCACGTGCATGAGCCCGAAAGTGGCGGTTTTGGCCATGGTGTGTTCCTTTCCTCGGCGGGGGGGTGTCATTGAGAATGGTTCTCATTTTTCAGTTGCGCAGCTGAATCGTCCAGACAACTGTTTGCATTTTTCTAATAGGCAAATGCAATTGGCTGGCCGGATTGCCCAGACAATGCAGCCGGGTGACACGATGATGCGGGTAAACACCGTACTGCCCTGAGGAGACAAGAGATGAAACACACACCATCCATGGCTGTAGGGGCGCGCCTGCACCTGGGGCGCATGCACTGGCTGGCCTCCTGGGTGACACCGGTGGTCGCTTTGTTGGGTTACCTGGCCTTCTGGCCGACACCCGCCGACCCGGTTGCCTGGCAGCCGCCCAAGGACGCGGGTTACACGGGCGCCCATGCGGTCAACGACAAGCTGGCCGATTTGCAGCAATGGTCGCTGGCCAGCGGGCAGGAAGGCCCGGAGTTCATCGTGGCCCGAGCTGGCGTGCTCTACACCGGTCTGAGCAATGGCGACGTCCTGCAGATCAACACGGACGGGCAGCAGCCCGAGATCGTGGCGAACACGGGTGGGCGGCCATTGGGGCTGGACATCGACGCACAAGGGCGCCTGCTGGTGGCCGACGCCATGCGTGGCCTGGTGCGCATCACGGGCCGTGGGGCCGATGCCAAGGTCGAGACCCTGCTCAGCAAGGTGCAGCACCCCGTGCCGGACGACCGCGTGCGTTATGCCGATGCGGTCAAGGTCGGGCCGGGCGGTGTCCTGTGGCTGACCGATGCCTCGCGCCGCTTTGGCGCCAAGGAATGGGGCAGCACCTTCGAGGCCAGCGTGCTGGACGTGCTGGAGCACAGCTGCACCGGGCGCATCATCGCGCAGGACCCTGACACCCTGGTGGCCCGCGTGGCCATCACGGGCATGTGCTTTCCCAATGGCATCGAGTTCTCGCGCGATGGCAAGACGATGTACATCTCCGAGACGGGCACCTACCGCATCCTGGCGGTGGACCTGGCCAAGCTCTCGGTGGTGCGCACGGCTGAAGGCGACAACGGCGTGCCCACCCTGGATCAGGCCATCAAACAAGGCGCCGCACGTGTCTTCGTGGACAACCTGCCGGGCTTCCCGGACAACCTCACGCGCAGCGCTTCAGGGCGCTTGTGGGTCGGGCTGACCAAGCCACGCAGCCCCGTGATCGACGCGGCCTCGCGCTACCCCTTCATGAGGAAGCTGACGCTGCGTCTGCCGCGCTTCCTGTGGCCGGTACCCAAGGCCTATGGGCACGTGATCGCGTATGACGAGCGTGGCCATGTGGTGGACGATCTGCAAGATCCTTCTGGCGCTTACCCCGAGACGACGGCGGCCACCGAGGCCGATGGCAAGCTCTTCATTCAGAGCCTGCATGCGCACACGATCGGCTGGATCCCCTATGTGGGGCCACAGGTGCCGCGTGCGGAGGTGGAGTCTTATCTGGAAGGCGCCACGGCCAAGTGAGGGCCAGGGCAGGTGGCGCGGGGCTGTTCAGCGCAGCCAGGCGTCCCAGCCCGTCTTGAGGATGAGGGCGCCCACCACGATCAGGAAGGCGACCCGCACAAAGCCGGCGCCATGACGCAGCGCCATGCGGGTGCCCACCGTGCTACCGGCCACATTGGCCACGGCCATGGGCAGCGAAAGTGCCCATTCCACATGCCCATGCGGGATGAACCAGGCCAGTGCCGCCACATTGGTGGCGAAGTTCAGGCGCTTGGCGCCAGCGCTGGCATGCAGGAAGTCCCAGCCCAGCAGGCGCACCAGCGCAAACACGAAGAAGCTGCCTGTGCCCGGGCCGAAGATGCCGTCGTAAAAACCGATGGCGGCACCGATGCCGGTGGCCAGCAGCATTTCGGTCTGGTGTGACCAGTGCGGGGCGTGGTGGCGGCCCATGTCCTTGCGCCACAGGGTGTAGAGCCACACGGCGGCCAGCACGATCGGCAGGGCAGCACGAAAGCGCGAAGCCGGCACCAGCGTGGCCAACCAGGCCCCGATCAGCCCGCCCAGCATGGCGGCGATGATGGCGCCCATGAGGCGCGACGATGGCAAGGTCACCTGTTTGGCGTATTGCCAGGCCGCCCAGCCCGTACCCCAGATGGACGCGGCCTTGTTGGTGCCCAGCAGCGTGGCCGGCACCGCTTGAGGGAACAGGCCGAACAGCGAGGGCACGATGATCAAGCCGCCGCCGCCCACGATGGCATCGACCAGGCCTGCGGCGGCTGAGGCCAGCAGCATCAGGCTGACATTGAGCGCATTGAGGTCGAGCATGAGGGCAAGCCGGATGAGCGGGTGAGCTGAAAAACAAAGAGCCCGGCATGGGGGCCGGGCTCGTGGGCAGGGTTCAATGAACGCGCATCAGGTGCGCACTTCACCTTGCCCCAGGACCACGAACTTCAGCGAGGTGAGCCCTTCCAGGCCAACCGGGCCGCGTGCGTGGAACTTGTCCGTGCTGATGCCGATCTCGGCGCCCAGGCCGTATTCAAAGCCGTCGGCAAAGCGCGTGGACGCGTTGATCATCACGCTGGCCGAGTCCACCTCGCGGATGAAGCGCATCGCGTTGGGGTGGTTGGTCGTGAGGATCGAATCCGTGTGGTGCGAGCCGTACTTGTTGATGTGGGCGATGACCTCGTCCAGCGTGTCCACCACCTTCACGGCGATCACGGGGGCCAGGTACTCCTCGTACCAGTCCTGCTCGGTGGCATCGACCACCTTGGCGCCCGGTACGTCGGCCAGGATGGCCTTGGCGCGGGCATCGGCGCGCATTTCCACGCCCTTGTCGGCAAACACCTTGCCGATGCGGGGCAGGAAGGCCGCCGCCTGGTTCACATGCACCAGCAGCGACTCGGTCGCGTTGCAGGGGCTGTACTTTTGCGTCTTGGCGTTGTCGGTCACCTTCACGGCCAGGTCCAGGTCGACCTCGCTGTCCACATAGGTGTGGCAGTTGCCGTCCAGGTGCTTGATCACGGGCACGCGCGCTTCCTTGCTGATGCGCTCGATCAGGCCCTTGCCACCACGGGGAATGATCACGTCCACGTACTCGGGCATGGTGATGAGCTGGCCCACGGCGGCACGGTCGGTGGTCTGCACCAGTTGCACGGCGTCAGCGGGCAGGCCCGCTTGCGTCAAGGCGGCTTGCACCAGCTTCCACAGCGCCAGGTTGGAATGGATGGCTTCGGAGCCGCCACGCAGCACGCAGGCGTTGCCGCTCTTGATGGCCAGCGAAGCGGCTTCGATCGTGACGTTGGGGCGGCTCTCGTAGATCATGCCGAACACGCCGATGGGCACACGCATCTGGCCCACGCTGATGCCGGTGGGGCGGCGGCGCATGTTGGTGATCTCGCCGACCGGGTCGGGCAGGGAGGCCACTTGCTCGCAGCTCTCGGCCATGGTCTCGATGACCTTGTCGGTCAGGCGCAGGCGGTCCACCATGGGGGCGGCCAGGCCGTTTTTCTCGGCGGCGAGGGTGTCAGCCTCGTTGCGAGCCTTGAGCTCGCCAGCGTGCGCGCGGATCTGGCCGGCCAGCGCCAGCAGGGCGTTGTTCCTGGCGGCGGTGGACGCGGCCGCCATGACGGACGAGGCGGCGCGGGCGGCCTGGCCCACGGCGCTCATGTACTGTTCGACTGGCTGATCAAGGGCCTGGCCGGCGGTAGAGGGGGAGGTCGCGGTGTTCATGGCCGTGATTGTCTCAAACCCTGAGGCGTGTTGCACGGCTGTTCAGGTGATCGCCACGAGGGCGCCCATGGCATGCTGCATGCCGATGCAGCATCAGGTCATCCACATTCATCCTGAAGCGCCCGCCAAACCGGCGCTGGGCGCGCCTTGCAATGGCTGCGGAGTGTGCTGCCTGGCTGAGCCTTGCCCGGTGGGGGTGATCGTCAGCCGACGGCGCCATGGGGCGTGCAAGGCCCTGGTCTGGTCCGAGCCGGATCGGCGTTACTTCTGTGGCTTGCTGGTGGCGCGCCCAGGTGGGCAGGACGCCTGGTGGCGGCGTGCGGGCCGGGCGGTGTGGTTACGCTGGGCTCGGCGCATGATTTCAGCGGGCAGTGGCTGCGATGCCAGCCTGGAGGTGGAGACCGTGCGGGATCAAGGCGGCAAATAGGGCCTTTTGCCTGCGGTTCTTCGTCCTTGGCATCGGGCGCTTTTTCATAGCATGAAGGCATTCACCCGATTGGAGCCGATCATGCGCAAGAAGCTGTTGCAAAACTCCCTGTTTGCCGCTTTGGCTGCCTGCGCACTGTATGTGGCGCAATCGCAGAGCGTGCCCGAGTTGAGTCAGGCCCCGAACCTGTCGGTGGTCTACGTGGCCCAGCGCTGAATGAGCCTGGCTGAGCCCGTGACCACGTGAGCCAGCAGGCAGGCGCGCTCAGCGCCAGCCAAACATCATCGAGCGCGCGAGCAGCCGTTTGACCGGGCTGAGCGCCCCCACCGCCCCGATACCCATGCCACGCAAGGTCGCCAGCACCGGCGCAGGCCAGGTGAAGCTGCGTGCCAGGAAGTCCGTGGTGGCCAGCAAGGCCCAGCGGTCCGGCTGACGCCGGCGCTCGAATTCGCGCAAGGCGCGCCGCACCTTCATCTGCCGTGTGGCCACATCGTCTTCGGGTGACCAGGGCGTGTGCTTGAGCGCGTCCAGCAGCACGTGCACATCCCGCATGCCCAGGTTGAAGCCTTGGCCCGCCACCGGGTGCAGTGTCTGCGCGGCATTGCCGATGCGCACGATCGCGCCTTCATTGACCAGTTGCCGGTGCGCGTTGAGCCCCAGCGGGAAGGCCTTGAGCGGCGACAGTTGCGTGATGCGGCCCACAGCCGGGTGAAAGATGGTGTTGAGCAGGGTGAGCCGCTGCGCGTCGTTGAGTTCGCGCACCGGGTCGTCGGCTTGCTGCACGCACCAGACCAGGGCGGCGCGGCGCCCACTGGGCCCACCAGGCACCACCGGGCCGGGTGGCAGGGGCAGCAGGGCGGCCGGCCCCGAGGTGGTGAAACGCTCGAAGGCCATGCCGGGGCGGCCCTCGTCGTCCAGTTGCACCTGGCCGACCCAGGCGGTCTGGCCGTAGTCGTGGCTCACGCCCTCTGGCCATTTCAGCTTGGCCTGGTCCGAGAACACGCCGCCTTCGGCCACCACCACCAGATCGAACTGCTCGGCGATGTCGGCGTCCACCTCGACACCGTCGTCCACCGTCTTGAGGCCCCGCACAGGCGTGGCAAAACGCATGGCGCAGCGGTGCTCATCCTGGTCCACCGCGTGCAACCAGGCTTGTTGCAGCGGGGCGACCAGGGTGCCGTAGCTCACCACGGCGCCCAGTTGCGGCACGCCTTGTTCCTGGGCAGATATACGCACCTCGGGCTGCTGCTGGCCGGGCCACAACACGGTGGGTTGCTGCTGCGAGACATGCACTTCCAGAATGGGGGCGCTGCGGCCGCTGGCCTCGATGGCGTCCCAGATGCCCATGCGTTGCAACTCCTGCACCGTGCCCTGCGAGAGCGCCAGCGTGCGCGCGTCACCCGAGATGTCCTTGTCCGCGGGGCGGGCGTCAAACACGGTGATGCGGGCGTGGGGCAGGGCTTGGGCGGCCTGCAGGGCCAGGCTCAGGCCGGCGGGGCCGGCGCCGATGATGGCCAGACTGACGGCGTTCGGGCGGTTCGTGGTCATGACAGCAATCGTCTGCAATGGGCGTGAAGCTGTGTATTGTCCGCCGCTTTGCAAGCATTGGATGCACCGCCCCAGGGCATGGTGACGCCTGCTTCCTACATAATCTCCACCTGCCGTACCCCGATTTGCCCGCGTCAGCGGGTTCCATTTGTCTGCCGACCGCGTGACCTCCTCCTCCGCCCCCATCGCCAGTTACCGTCAACTCTCCGCCTCTGACATGGCCGAGGTCGACCAGGTCATCCACCGCCGGCTGGCGTCTCAGGTGGCCCTGGTCAACCAGATCTCGCACTACATCGTCAATGCGGGCGGCAAGCGCGTGCGCCCCATGCTGCTGCTGCTGATCGCGCGTGCGCTGGGCAGCGAGAGCACCCAGCGCCACGAACTGGCCGCCGTGGTGGAGTTCATCCACACGGCCACGCTGCTGCACGACGATGTGGTGGACGAATCCGACCTGCGCCGCGGCCGCAAAACCGCCAACGCCATGTTCGGCAATGCCGCCAGCGTGCTGGTGGGCGATTTCCTGTACTCGCGCGCCTTCCAGATGATGGTGCTGACCAACCGCATGCGCGTGATGGAGATCCTGGCCGAGGCCACGAACGTCATCGCCGAGGGTGAGGTCCTGCAGCTGATGAACATGCACGACCCCGACATCACGGTGGACGACTACCTGCGCGTGATCGAATACAAGACCGCCAAGCTGTTCGAGGCCAGCGCCCGTCTGGGGGCCGTCATCACCGATGCGACACCTGATGTGGAAGAGGCCTGCGCCGCTTATGGTCGCGCCCTGGGCACCGCCTTCCAGCTGATCGACGACCTGCTGGATTACGAAGGCAGCACGGCCGAGCTGGGCAAGAACATTGGCGACGACCTGCGCGAGGGCAAGCCCACGCTGCCTTTGCTGGTGGCCATGCAGCGCGGCACCCCGGAGCAGCGCGAGATGATCCGCAACGCCATCATCAACGGGGAAGTGGAGCGCATGGCCGAGATCGTGGCCATCGTGAAGGCCACCGGCGCGCTGGAGGCCACGCGTGAAGCGGCACAGGCGCAGGCCGAGCTGGCCAAGGGCTGCCTGGATGCCTTGCCGGCATCTGAGTACCGGGAAGCTCTGCTAGAATTATCGTTTGATTCGATCCACAGGTCGTCGTGATGACTGGCATGTGAAACGCGTGTGCAGGGTCGACATCGGGGTGTAGCTTAGCCTGGTAGAGCGCTACGTTCGGGACGTAGAGGCCGGAGGTTCGAATCCTCTCACCCCGACCAGATAACAATCAAGCGCAGCGGTCAGTGAAGGTCGCGCAGCCGCTTGAACCCGGGGTGATCGAAGTAGCGGCTGTACTGGTTGACAGCCTGTGTCACCTTCACCAGGCCGGGCGCCGGGCCCAACTGGGTGTTTTTGCCTTTCATGGCGTCGGTGCCATCGCCGAGATCGGTGATCACCAGATGCAGCATCGCGTCAGCCTGGGGCTCCAGTTTGCAGTTGGCGACGATGGCGCCGACCTCGGTCTCGATCTGATCGGCCAACGCCTTGTACTGCTCAGGTGTGAGCTGGCCAGCGTGGGCGGCGCCCAACTGCGGTTCAAGCACGTCGCGGATGCGCGCCATGCCGGCGCGCAATGACTCATCGGTGGGCCACTTGCGCCCATGGTTCAGGGTGAGCTTGTGAGGCGAGGCTGCTTCGTGGTGGTGAGTGCTGGCTTGCGCCCGTGCCGGGCCGATTGACGCTGCCACCGTCAGCAACGCCGTGGCGGCGGCCACGAAGAACAGATCCCGAAGAAGCCGTGCCATCTTGCTCTCCTTGGCTTTGAACAGGTGGCGTTGACCCGCCTGCTGATTGCACCCGCTGATGTTCACGAAGACCGTGGACCTATGTCACGATGCCCGCTGCCGCCGAACGGCCCACGCCACCAACATCAATCCATTGACTCCCAGGAGGGCCGTTCCGGGTTCCGGCACGGCTTGCACGGCACCGGCAAAGGCCTGCCCCAGAAGCCAGTGCCCGGTATTGGTCGGGTGGACAGAGTCCCAGAACAGGTATTGCTCCTGAAAGGCGCAGACAGATTTCAGTTTGGCGTCGTAGCAAGCATCGGTCACATCCATCCCGGCCGAGGCCAGGTTGGCCACTGTCTTTTGCATGAAAGCCGGTGTGTCGAACACCATGATGTTCACGCCGGGCAGGCTGGCACTCAGGCTTTGCAAGCCTGTGCTGAGTGCACTGTTGTACTCCTGGGTGCGTGCCTGGGCCGCACTCTGGTAACCAGTGGAGCTGCTCAGGGCCTCGGGTGTCTGGCCCAGATCCGGCATCAGTGGGACGAAGAAATCGCGTGCACCGTGGTCGTACAGGTTGCGGATGTTGCTCACCATGTTCGACGACGAAGTGAGGTAGGTGGTGGTCGAGTAGACGTTGTTGCCGGTGTAGAAGTCATTCGCGCCAGCCCACAGGAAGTACAGCGCGCCGGCGTCCAGCGTGTGGTTGCTGGCTTCGAATTTCTGGATCTGGCCGCTCACGCCTGTGCCATACAGCAGGGCGCCGCCTTCATTGCCAGGGCCGGTCTGGGCGCCGCCAACGGCCTGGCTGGTGACGGGCACACCGAGCACGGCCGCCATGGATTCGACTGCGACCAGGCCGTTCGAAAAACGCCCCAGGTAATAAGGCGAGCCAGGCATCCCGCCTGTCGGCAGAAAAGAGGTGAGCCGAAACAGGTTGCCGGTGTCGGACAGGCTGTCGCCGAACGCGATGATTTGCGAGTAGGTCGCGGCCGCCGGTGTGGCCAGGCTTGCGGCCAGGACGGCGCCAAGCAGCTTGCTGAATCCGGAAATACGATTTGCCAAGTCTGACCTTTCACATGGCGTGGTTGTCCATCATAGCCACCTTGCGGCGGCTCAGCGCGCGCTGGCACGCACCAGGGGGCCCAGTTGCAGGCCTTGCCCTAACAGGCGCGCGCCCTCCAGACTGTAATGCCCGGCATCCCGGTATAGCGGCACCTTGTTCATGACCGAGACGCAGCGCGCTTCATCGCAGTTGAAGTTGTCCAGCGCAATCATGTCGATGCCAGCCATTGATTGTGATTCAGCCAGCACGGCCAGGGTTCGGGCCTGCCGGGTTTCGAATTGATGGCGGTCAAAGGCGCAATCTGTTTGAAGCGTGCTCATCATGGTCAACAGGCCTTGCGCGGCACGCTGTCCACAGCGACCCAGGTCCACATCGGGACCCAGCAGCGCCGGCGGCGACACGAGCACGACCCGTTTGTGCATGGCCTTCAGTTGCTGGACGACGCGTGCAAACGAGGCCGCGATCTCATGCGGGCCTGGGTGGATGAAGCGCCCGCGTGCGTCCACCACAGGGTCATCGAAATAGTATTGCCAGCGGCCGGACAGCGCGACCACATCGATCTCGGGATGCTGACGCAGGTAGGCCAGCACCGAGCGGTTGAACTGGATGCAGCGTTGGCCCCGATCTGGCGGGTCCTTGGGTGATTGGCGGGCCATGTCCAGAGACGGGCCGCAAGCACTGCGTGTGGCCTGGATCACGCCGCCATCGGGTGGCGAGGCCTGCAGGGCAGGGATGAGGTGCATGGCGTAGCTGTCGCCCCAGACCATGGTGTGCGGCCTGGGCGCGTTCATGCATGCTGGCAGGGGTTCAAAGTCGCCCTCCTGGTCGCAACGGGCGTCGAAGCCGTAGACCGGCTGCTGGCCTTGGGCCGCGCCACCTGCCTGGCTGTGGTTGTGCATGTGCAAGGCCAGGGCGCCCATGGCCAGCAGCAGAGGGACCAGCAGCCAGACCATGTGCCTGAGCAGGGCCTGTGGTGTGGGGACGTTGCGGTAGCGCTGCTCGACGTATTGGTACGACAGTTGGGCCAGCACGAAAGACAGCCCCAGCAAGGCCCACAGGACCGTGTCGGGCACCTTTTGCAGCCAGATGTTCTTGGCCAGCGCGATCAAGGGCCAGTGGACCAGGTACAGCGAGTAGGAGACATCACCGATCCATTGCAGCGGGCGCATCCAGGGGCGCGTGGACTGCAGCATGCGTGATGGCTGCAGGATCAGGCCGGCGGTGCTCAGGCAGACCAGCAGCGCATCGGTGCGAGGGTGCACGCTGTCCACGCCGCGCAGCAGGCACCAGGCCATGATGGGTAGCCAGAGCCAGCCACTGTCGAAGCCCTTGCTCGTCGCCTCCACACGGCGCAAGGCACACACCGACCCCAGCAGCAACTCCCAGGCGCGGGTAGGCAAGAGGTAGAACGCGCCGGACGGGTCACGCCCCAGCCACCATTGGCAAGCCAGCAGGCTGGCCAGCAACAGGCCAACCAGGCCAGCCGCACGCCAGCGGCGCCCGATCAAGGCCAGCGCCAGCGGCAGCACGAAGTAGTACTGCTCCTCCAGCGCCAGGGACCACGTGTGCAGCAGGGGCTTGAGCGTGGCTTGCCCGTCGAAATAGCCGCTTTGCGCCCACAGCACCAGGTTGGCGCCAAAGGCCAGTGCCCCTAGCAATTGCTGGACGTAGTCCCGCAGGGCGCCCATGGTCAGCGCGAAGGGCACCACCGCCGTGACCAGGGCGAACATGGCCATGGCCGCTGGCAGCAAGCGGCGCGCGCGTCTGAAATAGAAGGAGGCCGGGCTGAAGCGCCCCGTATCCATTTCGTCGATGATGACGCGTGACATCAGGTAGCCTGAGATCACGAAGAAGATGTCGACACCCAGGAAGCCTTTTTGCAGGCCGGGCAGATCAAAGTGGAAGACCAGGACGGACAGGACCGCGATGGCCCTCAGAATCTGGATGTCTGTTCTCAAGATGCGCATCGGCGGGATTATCCCAATGGGGACGCATGCATCCGGGGGCATAGTCGAACACCTTCAGATAAACGATGATCATTCAGCCGGAGAGCCCCATGCTTGCACGCCCCTTGTCCCTGACTCGCCTGGCCAGTCTGGTCAGCCTGATGGTGTTCAGCCAGGTGGGTTGCGCCGTCACGCCGGTGCCCACGGGCGTGCCCTCGGCCGATGGTGAAGTGATTCCGGCGGGTGAAGCGGCGGCCACAGCCGGCATCGTCACCGCCATCCAGGCCTCGGTGCAGGCTGGGTTTGACAAGAACGGGCATGCTTTCAGGGATGCGCACCGCAAGTCGCATGGTTGTGTGCAGGCGACCTTCAGTGTGCTTGACAAGCTGCCGCCCAAGCTGGCGCAAGGCTTGTTTGCCACGCCCAAGTCCTACAACGCCGTGGTGCGTTTCTCCAATGGCTCGGGCTCATCACAGGACGACCACAGCAACGATGCGCGCGGCATGGCCGTCAAGGTCATGGGCGTGCCGGGCCTGAAGCTGCTCGATGACGAGCAGACGGCCAGCACGCAGGACTTCCTGATGACCAACCACCCCGTGTTCTTCATCCGCAACGCGGTGGACTATGGCGCCTTCCAGAAGGCGGTCAGTGGCGGGGGCCTCAGCCTGACAGGCTGGTTGGCCGGGCACCTGTTTTACGAGGTGCCCATCATCCTGTCCTTCACCGGGCACAAGCTGCTCAACCCCTTGAATTCGCGCTACTGGAGCACCACGCCCTCCAGGCTGGGCACCGAGCAGATGAAGTTCTCGGCCAAGCCCTGCGCGGGCAGCACCTTCAACGAGCAGTCCGACACGGCCGACCGCCTGGGCGAGAACCTGCGCGCCCAGCTGGCCCAGGGCGGGGCCTGCTTTGACTTCATGGTGCAGACCCGTACCGTGCCCGCCGAGATGCCGATCGAAGACCCGACGGTGGAGTGGAAGGAGGCCAAGTCGCCTTTCGTGCCGGTGGCCCGCATCATGATTCCAGCTCAAACGCCGGAGGCCGCCGAGGTGTGCGAGGCGCGCTCTTTCACGCCCTGGCACAGCATCGCCGAGCACCGGCCGCTGGGCGGCATCTCGCGGGTGCGCAAGGACGTGTACCTGACCGTCTCCAAGTTGCGCCATGAGCTCAACGGGCAGCCGCGCATCGAGCCTTGATGCGTCGAGGCTGACGATGCCTTATCCTCGGGGCCCTTCCATTGACAGCGGGTTCCCTGGACATGAGTGACCAAGCAAGGGCTGTGGCGTTTGATCAGGGCGGCCAGCCGGCCCCCATCGGGTTCTGGGAGGCGTTTGCCTTCTGGCTGAAGCTTGGCTTCATCAGCTTCGGCGGGCCTGCTGGGCAGATTTCGATCATGCACCAGGAGCTGGTGGAGCGCCGCCGCTGGATCTCTGAAAAGCGCTTCCTGCATGCCCTGAACTACTGCATGGTGCTGCCTGGCCCTGAGGCTCAGCAACTGGCCACCTACATTGGCTGGCTCATGCGCCGGACCTGGGGCGGCGTCATCGCCGGCGGCCTGTTCGTGCTGCCCTCGCTGTTCATCCTCATCGCGCTGTCGTGGGTCTACATGGCCTTTGGCCAGGTGCCATTGGTGGCCGGCCTGTTTTACGGGATCAAGCCCGCGGTGGCGGCCATCGTGGCGCAGGCTGCGCACCGCATCGGCTCGCGCGCACTCAAGAACAAGGTGCTGTGGGGCATCGCCGCGGCGTCGTTCGTGGCCATCTTCGCCTTGAACCTGCCGTTTCCGCTGATCGTGCTGGGTGCCGCAGCCGTGGGCTATGTGGGCGGGCGGGTGTCGCCCGAGAGGTTCAAGGTCGGCGGTGGGCATGGTGGGGCAGACAACTCCTATGGTGCCGCCTTGATCGACGACCACACCCCGACACCGGACCATGCGCGGTTTCGCTGGTCGGGCCTGATCGGGATCGTGCTGGTCTGCGGGCTCTTGTGGCTGGTGCCCATGGGCTTGCTGACCACCTTGTATGGCTGGACGCACCCCTTGACACAGATGGGCTGGTTCTTCACCAAGGCGGCCTTGCTGACCTTTGGCGGGGCCTACGCCGTGCTGCCCTATGTGTACCAGGGTGCGGTGACGCACTACGGCTGGCTGAACCCCACGCAGATGATGGACGGCCTGGCGCTGGGCGAGACCACGCCCGGGCCGCTGATCATGGTGGTGGCTTTCGTGGGCTTTGTGGGGGGCTACGTCAAGGCCCTGTTCGGGCCTGAGAGCCTGTTCCTGGCGGGCGCGGTGGCGGCGAGCCTGGTGACCTGGTTCACCTTCCTGCCTTCCTTCATGTTCATCCTGGCAGGTGGGCCTCTGGTGGAGTCCACCCACAACGAGCTGCAGTTCACCGCACCGCTGACGGCCATCACGGCGGCCGTGGTGGGTGTGATCCTGAACCTGGCGCTGTTCTTTGGCTACCACGTGCTGTGGCCGCAGGGCTTGTCAGGGCATTTTGACGTGGCTTCTGCCGTGATTGCCCTCGGGGCCGCTGTGGCCTTGTTTCGCTACAAGCGCAATGTGATCCATGTTATTGCGGCGTGTGCGGTGGTGGGGCTGGTGCTCAAGCTGCTGGCGCTGGCCTGAAAAAGAAAAGCGCCAAGCCTCTCAAGAGGCTTGGCGCTGTTCGGGTGTGTGGTGGGCCGGGGTCACTTGAACTGTGGCTGGGAACCCGTATGGATGCTGGGTTTGGTACTTTGCCAGATGCGCGCTACCCGCAAAGTTACCCACAAGTCTTAGGGTTACCCGCCTTCGATGCGTTCGCTCGTCGTGTGTTCGCTTGGTGGTTCGCGTCGCGCCGCGACCTCTCCGCCCCTGTTCCAACTCAGATCCCCGCAATCCGGCGCATTCGCTCAAGGACGATGTCTTTGCGTGCCTGCTGCTCAGATAAGAGCCAGCTTAGGCAATCCACAAACGTTGGATCGGACAGCAGCGCATCGAACTCGTCCGCAAGGAAGTCTTGTGCGTCCTGCGACGCGGTCGTTACCTCGTCAACAATTGTGTCCCGCCCATCAACTAAGTTCACTATGTCTTCCATGTCGTGATGGAGATAGTCTCCGGCACCTCTCGATCTGAACGCCTCTAGCTTGGTGGCTATAAACAGCGGGGCGCTGAGGAGACGAATCGCCTGCCCATTTGGTAGCGCTTGAAACTTCGCACTTGTGACTGCTTCGGCGTACCAACTGTTGGTGAAACCGATGACCGTCCCATCTGTGGGCATCACGTCGATGAGCAAATGGCCTTTCGCCCAGCGACAGATGACTTCTTCTGTCGGCTGCTCTCTGAACCCCTGTGCTCTTAGCCGTTCGCAGAACGCGTAGTAGTTTGCCGTCGGTGCGACTTCTGTCAGAAGATCGACATCGACTGTTTGGCGAACCGGAGGACGGGCGCGGTCAGTTATGAGCAGGCCAACAGCACAACCGCCCACCAATACAAGCTCATCAGCCAGCGGACCGAGCGCTGCAACAACCAGCTCCACGATAGCAACGTTCGGATCTTGGTTCACTGTATGTAGTCCATCAGCATTCGTTCTGCTAGCTCTCGCTCGCGCGCAGCCCCTCCGCGCAGAGCATCAAGAAGGGCGAGGGTTCGATAGAGGTGCGGATCAAGTCTGCAGGCAGCCGGAACCGAGGGATACAACGGGCAAATCGAAATGCCCCGAACGTGCCCCTCGGGGTCGGGCCAGACTAGTGGTAGCGCGTCGGCATGCTCAAAATGCTCGCTTAGCGGTGGTGCGGATACGCCTGTAGGCAATCCACGCATAACCGGGCCAGCGACAACCGGAAACACATAGCGCACTCCATGGAGGAGGAACTCCCGCAATGACGCCCGGTTTACGCTGAATGATCCGTAATCTCGCTCAAGCAGATGAGACGTGATGCACCGTTGCACCGCCGCATGAACCTCGGATGCCGACATGAATAGGTCGCGAGCCATCCCCGCGAAGGTCGGCTCGTTGTCCTTCATGGTCGCGACCTTCAGGACAACGATGAGGTCCTGAGGCTTCAATACGGGTTGCTTCGATCCAAAGGCTCGCATAAACGCCTATTCGCAGTTCGCGAATTGAAGGTGCCATCGTAACTCAGCATCGAGTTGGCCCCTCCTCTTCCACGTATTCGTTATTCGCGAATAAAGAAAACCTTGTCTACCTCTGATTGCCATCACGCCTCTTCGTCTTGAGTGAGAAGGAGGTCAATTTGCGCCTTCAGTCTCACCTTGTCGCCTTCGAAGAAGGGCGAAGGAATTAGCAACCATGCACGACGCCCTCCCGGCAAACGAACCGGAATCCGGTCTGTTTCTTCATCGATATCCAGCATATCCCTTGGATGTGATACAGGCTTTTGGACTGGCTCCACCAGGGCCGGCGTCGGGAGTGAATCCTCCTCAAAATCAGGGGCGAGGCTAGCATCGCCCTGTTGTGATCTACGTTGAGCAGAGAAGTAGCCCACGAAGTCAGCTGATCGTTTGAATGCGGCTAACGCCACATCAGCTGATTGAGGTGAGAAGCCTCGTTGGATGAGGTCGTATCGCATGGTCGCTTCCGACGGCAGGCCGCTCCCGAACTTCTCAAGTAGATCAGCGTAGAGCGGCGGTTTCGTCAAGAAGCCTTCCAGCAAAGCCTGCTTATGCGCCTGGTCAGGAGCAAACTTATACGCCTCTACGTCCTTACTGATTGCTAGATAACCTTCGCTAGGGCGCTCCAAAAGGCCGAAGTATCGAAGACTGGCAATTGCCGATAGAGCAGAACCATTGTTTGCACTCTTGTAACCCAAGTTCTGGGCCACAACCTCAGTCGGCGCAGGATGCAAACGGTCCTTGTCGTAGGCTTTCATCACGCGATCCAGCGCCTCATCCAGAGCCATTGACGGGGCTCTTGGGCTCTTCTTTCGCAGGACATCAACCATGAAATAACCCCTCAAGACGTAGAGAACTCTTCTCTGAATTTTGTGATTGTACGGCGTATACGGAGATTTTGTACTTAAAAATGCTACCGTTTATCTCAACATGTTGATTTACATAGGTTAATTCATGTTTTCTGCTGCGCAAAAAAAGAATTCGCTATTCGCGAATCACATAAACCGATTGATTGCTGTCGATTGGTGCCCGCTGCGAGGTACGTCAAACTGTGGTCGCTGAGTCGCCACATGGTTGCTCTCCGGTTGTCAGCAATCAGGCTCCTATGCGGTTGATGCCAGTCAAGCGCCATCAGCAATGGTGGCGAATGCCGGGGCATTGCGTAGGCGCGGCTCGATGGGCTGTTGACCCATGTTGTCCGTGGGTGTCAACTGAGTGGGCATATCGCGGGCTCCTTGTCCCCTCCATTGCGGAGAAAAGGCGTTGCGGTCGTTACCCGCCTCCATCGTTGTCCCCACCTGAGCAGATCGCGTGCTGGCGCCCGACGCCGACCGCGATCATTTCGAAGCCGATCCAATGCCTGCGCGCATGGGGCCGAGTTATCACGAGTGCGGCTTTAAAACGCCACGCGTCGTCACTGGCAGCTTGCTGACAGTGACGACGCCAGTAGCACGACCGAGCGCCTTGTCAACCACCGTGACGTGCGCCAGTGATGCTGCGCAGTGATGCCAGCAAATCGATCAACGTCAAGGCGTTGATCGAAGTGGATCGAAGGATGGCCAGACCACCTTCAGTGATCCGATGGGCCCCGAGCCCATTTATCGGGCACAGCATGCCGACAATGGGCTGCGAGCCTGTTGTCAGTTGCTGCATGCAATGGGCCGTGAGCCTATTCGTACTGACAGCATGAATCCACTGGGCTGCAAGCCCAATGACATTCAACTGTGCCGTGCCTTTGCGGCCCGACCGCAAGGCACCGTCAGGCCACCTGTCAGATGGCCACCCCGGACGTGTGTGAGACACACACCCCTCGGACCCTGGGTCAATGGTCCCTGCGCATAGCGCTATGCCAACAGGCAAGCCAGCGCAGTGCTACAGCGACGTGCAACGCAGGCAAGCAGTCAACAACCTTGCACAAACCGGGAGTGGTGTCCCGCGTCCCTTGTAGTCCCCATCGCGCTGCGGCGTGAGGGGCGGACAGAAACACTTACCTGACCTCTTCACACCACACACAAGTCCGTGCCTCCGGCACGGCAAGCGGATCGATGAACAGTCTTTGAAAGGCCTCGCCCATGCGCACCCTCAACCGCGATTTCAAGCTCATGTGCCAACGCAACCGCGATGGCTCCTTCGCTACCCAGCATGACCGCGAACGGCTGCTGACCATGGTGGCGAACCAGCTTCACGAAGATGGCTTCAAGAACCTGCGGGCGCAGGGCATCCGCACCAAGCACATCGAACACCTGGTGAACCGTTGGCAGGCCGAAGGCGCGAGCACCGGCACGATGAAGAACCGCATGTCGGCACTGCGCTGGATGGCCGAGAAGATCGGCAAGGAAAACATCGTGGCTCGTGACAACGCGGCCTATGGCATTGCTGATCGGCGTTTCGTGACGAATGAGTCCAAAGCGAAAGAGCTTGACCAGGGCAAGCTGGGCAAGGTGTCCGATCCATACACAGCCATGTCATTGCGGCTTCAAGAGGCCTTTGGCCTGCGCCGCGAAGAAAGCATCAAGATCCAGCCCGGCTGGGCCGATCGAGGTGACGTGCTGGTGCTCAAGTCCACATGGACAAAGGGCGGCAAGGAGCGGGAGATCCCGATCCTCAATGAGATGCAGCGAGATCTACTGAATCAGGCCAAGGCACTGGCTGACAAGGGCAGTTTGATCCCGGCCGAGATGTCCTACATAGACCAGCTCAACCGTTTCAAGGCTCAGACTGCCTTCGCCGGAATCGACCGTGTTCACAGCTTCCGCCATGCGTATGCACAGACGCGATACGCTGAGTTGACCGGCTGGAAGGCACCGGCTGCTGGCGGGCCCACATCCAAGCAATTGAGCCTCGAACAGAAGGCCATCGACAGGCAAGCCAGGCTCACCATCTCACGCGAGCTGGGCCACGAGAGGGAGCAAATAACGGCGGTGTACCTCGGACGGTGATGAACGCCAGGCAACGGTGTGATTCAAGATTGCTTTGTCGTGAACGGGATGACCTCGGCCCCGCGTCGCAAGGTGTCCAGATAGTCGGCCCACGCTTGCATCATGGCCCGTCGTTGTGCCATGAACTCGGTGCGGTTGTAGGCCCGCCCCAGGCTGTCCTTCACCGAGTGGGCGAGTTGGGCCTCCACCACCGCTTCCGGCACGTCCAGGCGCTCCACCATCAGCGTGCGAGCCATCGCCCGAAAGCCGTGGCCGGTCATCTCGTCCTTGGCAAAGCCCATGCGCCGCAGGGCAGACAGCACGCCGTTTTCGCTCATGGGCCTGTCACCACCGCGTGGGCTGGGGAAGACATAACGACCATGGCCAGCTAGCGGCGCCAAGTCACGCAGCACGGCGACGGCCTGAGTTGACAGCGGCACCACATGCGGCGCACCACTCAGCTTCTGCTGCTTGCTGCGCTTCATCTTCGGCGCGGGGATGGTCCACATGGCAGCATCCAGGTCGAACTCGACCCATTCGGCTTGCCGCAGTTCGCCTGGCCGCAGGAACACCAGTGGTGCCAGCTTGAGGGCCGCCCGCGTGGTCGGCATGCCCTGGTAGTCATCGAAGGCGCGAAGCATGCCACCCACCTGTTTGGGGTCGGTGATGGCGGCGTGGTGCTTCACGATGACGGGCTTGAGCGCATCGCGCAGATCGGCGGCTGGATCACGCTCGCATCGGCCCGTGGCGATGCCATAGCGGAACACTTGGCCGCAGGCATGCCGCACGCGGTGTGCCGTTTCGATGGCTCCGCGCGCTTCGATCTTGCGCAAGGCTTCCAGCAGCTTGGGCGCGGTGATCTTGGCAATGGGCGTGGCACCGATCCAGGGAAACGCGTCTTGCTCCAGGCGTATCAAGGTGCGTTCGGCATGGCCTTCCGACACCTTCGCGGTGTGCACGGTCTTGTGCCACTCGCGCGCCACGGCTTCAAACGTGTTGGCTGCCAGGGCGGTGCGTGTTTCCTTTTCGGCCTTGCGCTTGGCGCCTGGGTCGATGCCTGCCGCAATGTCCTTGCGGGCGTTGTCACGCCGTTCTCGTGCGTCTTTGAGGCTGACCTCTGGGTGCGTACCCAGCGACAGCATCTTTTCCTTGCCGCCGAACCGGTATCGCAGGCGCCACCACTTCGCGCCGCTGGGCTGCACCTCCAGCCCTAGCCCGCCACCATCGGGCAGGTTGTAGACGGTATCTCGTGGCTTGGCGTTTCGGATTGCCGGGTCGGTCAACTTGTTGGTTGCATTCTTCGCGCTCATGGCTGGCCCCCTTCGTTGCGGGTAACAGGTTTTCGCGCAGACAGGCTACCCGCATAGTTACCCACAACAAGGCCGGGATGTCCAGACACCCCATGGGATGTGTTGAGACGAAAAAAATCCCTAAGTCGTTGATTACTTAGGGATTTTTAGGTCTCAAGAGACTTCTTGAGACGTTTGAATGGTGGAGCCGGGGGGAATTGAACCCCCGTCCGTAAGCCATCATCGAGCAGATCTACATGTGTAGCTGTCTGATTTGAATCTCGCCGACCTGATCGCGCAGCAGCACGCTACCAAGCCAGCCAGTCACTTAATCTTGACCCCTACCGAGTGACCCGGTAGAAGTCCAGCCAATGTGAATGACCTCGCAGCTATCGTCTTGCGACTACAGCCCAGCCCATCGGCCAACTGTTGCGAGGCTCACCGGTGTTAAGCGGCGAGTGCGAACGATTCGTCGTTTGCAGTTAGTTTGTTTCCAGATGGATTTACGAGGTGGCTGGTCCTCGACATGCCCTGTCCCGAATCCGCACCCACGTCGAAACCAGGTCGGCCCCAGGAAAAGTCAGGCCATTGTAGGTGTTCTTGCGAATCCGCGCTGGCCTTATTCATCGATATGCGGGCGGGCAGAGGCTTTTCAAGGCCCCCGCCGGATGATTTTCAGCTGCGGTAGTCCGCGTTGATCGTCACGTACTCGTGCGACAAGTCGCAGGTCCACACGGTGGCCGTGGCCGTGCCGCGCGCCAGGCCCACGCGGATCGTGATCTCGCTTTGCTTCATCACGCGTTGGCCGTCTTCTTCGCGGTACTCGGGGCGGCGGCCACCCTTGGTGACCACGTGCACGTCGTCCAGGTGCAGCTCGATCAGGCTCTGGTCCAGGTCATCGATGCCGGCGTAACCCACGGCCGCCAGGATGCGGCCCAGGTTGGGGTCGCTGGCGAAGAACGCAGTCTTGACCAGGGGCGAGTGGGCAATCGCATAAGCGGCCTGGGCGCACTCGGCTTCGTTGCGGCCACCCTCGATGGTGATGGTGATGAGCTTGGTGGCGCCTTCGCCATCGCGCACGATGGCCTGGGCCAGCTGTTGCGACACGGCGATCACGGCGGCGCGCAGGGCCTGGCCATCTGCGCTGTTCAGGTCGGTGATCTCGGTGTGCCGGGCCTTGCGGGTGGCGATCAGCACGAAGGAGTCATTGGTGGAGGTGTCGCCGTCAATGGTGATGCGGTTGAACGAGGCATTGGCCGCCTCGGTCACCAGGGCCTGCAGCAGGCCGGGGGCGATGTTGGCGTCGGTGGCCACATAGCCCAGCATGGTGGCCATGTTCGGCTTGATCATGCCGGCGCCCTTGCTGATGCCGGTGATGGTCACGGTCTGGCCACCGATGGTGATCTGCTTCGACGCGGCCTTGGGCAGCGTGTCCGTGGTCATGATGCCTTCGGCGGCCACGGCCCAGTTGTCGGCCTTGAGGTCGGCGATGGCGCCTGCCAGGCCGGCTTCGATGCGCTCGACGGGCAGGGTCTCCATGATCACGCCGGTCGAGAACGGCAGGATCTGTTCGGGCGACACACTCAACTGGCGGGCCAGGGCGATGGTGGTGGCGCGGGCGCGCACCAGGCCGTCTTCACCGGTGCCGGCGTTGGCATTGCCGGTGTTGATCAGCAGGGCGCGGATCTCGCTGCTGGCGGCCAGGCGCTCGCGGCACAGTTGCACGGGCGCGGCGCAGAAGCGGTTCTTGGTGAACACACCGGCCACGGCACTGCCTTCGTCCAGCGTGATGACGGTCAGGTCACGGCGGTTGACTTTGCGGATGCCCGCCATGGTGATGCCCAGCTTGACGCCGGGCACGGGGTGCAGATCGGAAGGGTTGGGGGCAGTCAGGTTGACGGGCATGTTGTGTGGGCTCCGGGTGGGCTTCAGCGCGAAGCCCGATCAAGGAGCCAGATTGTGCCGCAGCATGGGCTTTCACCCCGCGGAAAATCGCGTGTCAGGCCAAGGATTGGCCGGTTTGCGGGGTGGTGGCCGGCACGCCGGGCATGGGCATGCCGAACGCGGTCACGAAACCGTGCCAGGCAAAGAAGCCCCAGCTCAGGGTGAGCACGCCGGTGGTGATGGTGGCGGCCGGCCAGCCTGTCAGTCCCAGGGCCAGCGCGTAGGGCAGCCACACGGTGGGCGTGAGGCCGTTCATCAGGCCCAGGATGCGCCAGTTGGCCTGCACGCGGTTGCCATCACGCCAGAGCATGCCGGCCACGCTCCAGGCCAGGCTGCTGGCGCCAAAGGCGGCCCAGTAGA
Source organism: Aquabacterium sp. (assembly GCF_016195855.1). Lineage (GTDB taxonomy): Bacteria > Pseudomonadota > Gammaproteobacteria > Burkholderiales > Burkholderiaceae_C > Aquabacterium. The sequence goes on along the minus strand of NZ_JACPYU010000015.1, from coordinate 125,794 downwards.
AGCGGTGCCCGATCTGGTCGAGGCTTTGCCCTTGCAGCTGCCCGGCAACAGCCAAGGCACCACAGGCAGCCGTGGCCATGAGCAGCAGGGTGCGGGCGCTCATGGGGCGGCCGCGCAGCACCTCGGGCAGCTCGCGCAGCAGGCTGGGCAGCAGCACCGCGCTGCTCACCGCCCAGATGCCGGCGATGCCGGGCAGGCGCACATCGGCGCCGCGCCAGTGGGCCAGGGCATCCAGGCCCCAGGGCGCCAGCAGGCCTTCGTGCAGCACGGTGCCCACGCCCAGCCAGACCAGGGCACGCAGCGCCGCGGGGAGCATGCTCAACTGGGGGGGCAGCAAGGGCATGTTCAGTCGGCCCACGCGTTGCATCCACCAGGCCATCAGCAGCACGGCCTGGGGCATCAGGATCGCGGCCAGCCCGGCGGTGGTCTGGGTCAGGTTCAGGGGCAGCAGCCAACCGACGATGACATCGCCGATGCGCAACAGTGGCGCCGTCATCAGGCTGGCCATCATCAGGGCCATCCAGCCCATGTGGGCCCGGATCTCGCGGCGGCGGATGCTGGCCACAGCCAGCCCCAGGGAGAGCAGGGTGGTCACGGCTTGAAGCCACAAGGCTGCGGCAAAGGCGGGGCCCGAGACGTTGTCGATGGCCGGCGTGACCCACAAATACGCCATGGCGCCGATCATGGCCCCCACCGTGCTGCCCACGGCCACCATGCCCACCACCCGGTGCACGTGTGGATGGCGCCGGCGCAGGGTGGGTAGGAACTGCAGGGTGCAGGCGCTCAGGGCCAGCCCACCCAGTGCCGTGTGCGCGCTGATGCCCAGAAAGCCGCGCGTGTAGTTGTGGATGACCTGCTGCACGGTCTGCGGGTCGCCCATGACGAAGTCGCGGGATACCAGTGCGGCCATCAGCTGGCTGACCAGTGGCCATTGCCCTTGCAGCATGCTGATCGGGTAGACCAGGCTGGCCAGGCCGAACAAGGCGGCCACGAGCAAGGCCAGCAGTGCCAGCGCGCGGACAGATCTGGATGGGGCGGTGGTCATGAGGGGCTCCTGATTTTCTGGATGCCGCCATCTTGAAAACCATGCGGAGCCCTGGCAAGAGGGGTGAGACGAATGGCTGCATGCCCTGCGTCAATGGTCGGATACGGTCGCGAGTGGTCGGCCTCACATGGCCTTGAACAAATGCGCGTACATGCGGCTCACGTCCAGGGTTTCATGCCGGCCGCGCAGGTGCACCCGCAAACGCTGCTGCTGGCGGCTGACCCGCTCGATGGCGCGCACATTGACCACATGGCTGCGGTGGATCTGCCAGAAGAGGCCTTGATCAAGCCGGGGCATCAACTCACGCAAGGGCGTGCGGATCAGCATCTCCGGCCGGCCGGCTTCTTTGCTGATGGTGATGATGCGCACGTACTTGTCGGCCGCTTCGAAGTACAGGATATCCTCCACCGGGATGACATACACCGACGCACCCACGGCCGCTTGCAGCACCCGCAGGGGCTCCTGCTGCGCCATGGGCTGCGCACGCAGCGACAGCGTCTTGCTGATCAACGCGTCGTCATCCGCAGGGCCTTGGCGCGCGGCCAACTGGGTCTGCAAGCGCAGGCAGGTGATGGCCAGGCGCTCGGGCCGAATGGGCTTGAGCACGTAGTCCACCGCGGCGCGCTCGAACGCGGCCACGGCGTACTCGTCAAAGGCGGTGATGTAGACGATCAGGGGCAGTGGCTGGTCGATGGGCCATTCGTCGATCACCAGCTCGGCCACTTCCAGGCCATTGGCGCCGGGCATGTGGATGTCCAGGAACAGGATGTCCGGTTGCTGTGCCAAGGCCGCTTCGCGGGCCTGGATGCCGTCGCCGGCCACTTCGAGCAGCTGCAACTCGGGCCACAGCTTGTGCAGTTGGCGACGCAGTGCATCGGCCAGCACGGGCTCGTCTTCGGCGATCAGGGCGGTGAGTGGCGGGGTCATGGTGTGATCAAGGGTGAGGTCGCAGGCAGGGCCGGCATCTGCATGGGCAGGCGCAGGATGGCCACGGTGCCGGGGCGCAGGTGGGCTGCACCTTGGCCAGGCCCTTGCGAGCCCGGCTCCAGAATCAGGCGGGCCTCCAGGCCATAACAAGCTTGCAAGCGCGCCTGCACGCAACTCAGGCCAAAGCCGCTGTTGCTGGGCGTGGCCCGGGCGGCATCGAGCCCCTGGCCGTCATCGCGCACGGTGATCTCCAGCATGTCACGCTCGCGTTTGACCAGGATGTGCAGCGTGCCGCCGCCGGGCAGCGGGTCCAGGCCGTGCTTGATGGCGTTCTCGACCAGCGGCTGGATCAGCATGGGCGGCAGCATCACCTCACGCAGGTCGGCGGGCACATCCGTGATGATGCGCAGGCGCTCTCCCATGCGGATTTGCATCAGCGCGAGGTAGTCCTGCACGCGGGCCATCTCGTCGCGCAGGGGGGCCGAGCCGGTCCGGCTGGCGCTCAAGGTGGCACGCAGGTAGTCGATCAGGTGGGACAGCATGTCCTGCGCCTTGCCCGGTTGCGTCTCGATCAGGGCGTGCAGATTGGCCAGGGTGTTGAACAGCATGTGCGGCTCCATCTGGGCTTGCAGGCGCTGCAGCTGGGCCTCCACGTGCAGGCGTTGCGCCGTCTCGACGCGGATGTGCAGCATGGCCGCCCGCACCCGGAAGAAGTCGATCGAAAAAATGCCCGTGGAGTACAGCAGCGTGATGAGCAGGTTGCCGCTCAGGTTCATCTGCTGGCGCATGGTGGCCCACTCCTGGGTGCGTGCCATCAAGGCTGCCCAGATCGCGTAGGTCACGGTGCTGCCAATGAGGCTCAGGCCAATCATCAGGGGCAGGAACACCTTCCAGGGCAGCAAGGCATACATGCCTTCCGTGGCATGGCGCAGGCGTGCGGCCTCGCTGCGCAGCCACAAGCGGCTGGCCACGGTGTACCAGCCCACCATGCTCACGACGAAGACGATCAGGCCCCCGCCCAGGTTGCCGCTCAAATACAGCCACAGGCCGTATTGACGGGCTGCTTCGATGCCTTGCTCTTCCATGAGACGCGAGTACAAGGCCATCAGGATGGACCACACCACCATGGTGATGAAGATCCGTTTGGCATTGGGGATCAGCAGCGTGCGCAGCGGATTGAGTGTGGCCTCGCTGGTTTCCGAGAGAGGTGGCGCCTGATGAGGGGGCAGGTCGAGGGATGGAGGCGGCAACATGGACGAGGCTGCAGGCTGAAAGACATCGGAGCGTTCATGATCATTGTCCGATCGTTTGCCAGCGTCAATGCGGATGAGATGGCCAGCACAACGCAGGCGCCAATGGCAGGCGGTGTTCGTGGGTGGCGTGAACACAAAAAAAAGAGAGCCCGGATCAGGCTCTCTGTGGGGCAGGCCCACAGGCCTGCCATTGCGTGTGGGTGGCAATCAGTGGAACAGGTGCGCGATGGGCTTGAAGAAGTCCACGCGCTGCACCAGCAGCGGGCCGTACGCCACGATGGCCAGGCTGATGGACATCACCAGGCAAGGCAGGATCCAGCGCTCGTAGCGCCTGTAGAAGGACGCTCCCGCCACCTCGGCGTCGGATTTGTCGATCTCCGCTTCGCCCACCACCTGCCGTGTCAGCAACTGGTTCAAGGCCACAGGCGGCAGCAGGTAGCCCAGCTCGAAGGCGACCAGCACCATCATCCAGAAGTGCACGGGCTCGATGCCGTTGGCGTAGGCCATGGGGGCCAGGGTGCTGGAGACCAGCACGATGGCGCCCAGCGGCTCCATCACCATGCCCAAGATCACCTTGGCGATCACCAGGAAGGTCATGGCCCACCAGACATTGGGGAAGACCTGGGGGGCCATGGTCATGATCTCGGAGCGCTCAACCACACCACTGACCAGCTGCGTGAACAGCATCAGGCTGATGTAAGCCCCGACGTGTTCGACCGTTTCGGTGGTGGCGGCGCGGATGGCGCCCGAAGCCGTCTTCTGGCGCTGGGCTGCGTAGGCCGGTTCCACGTGCGTGGTCTCGCTGGCCGGCTCGGGCATGGGCATGGCCTGCACGGCTGCGGCGCCAACCGGTGCGAAGTTGCGCGCAGCAGCATCACGGGCCTGGAACTTCTTGTCGAAGACCAGCACCAGCAACATCATGATGGGCAGGATGCTGGGGGCAGAGATTTCGTTGAAGGGCGTGTCCAGCACATGGCTGTAGAACATGGCAATGGCGCCGACCACCAGCACGTAAGGGATCACAGCCTTCATCTCGCGCAGCATGGCTGGCACCGCCACCATGGGCGAGGCAACGGCCGCACGCTGATGGCGGTTGTGGCGGTGGATCTGCGAGGCGATGAAGAAGGCCGTGGACGTCAGGGCGAACACGAAGAAGCCCCAGTAGAACAACTGGGCCGTGGTGACCTGGCGGTTCAAGGCAGCGATGCCCACCACCAGCAGGCTGGGGCTGAGCACCACACCCAGCGAGCCCGACATGGCCGTGGCCGCCAGCGCGTACTGGCTGGTGCCGCCAACTGCACGCACCTCGTGGTACACGATGGCGCCGGCCGCGATCACGAACACGCTGGACACACCGGCGTAAGCCGTGGGCAGGCCGGCGGCCAGCAAGATGATGTAGGTCAGCGCCTCAGGCGAGAGCTTCCAGGGCCGCATGATGTTCATGAACATGTCGACCATGCGGCTTTGCTTGAACAGCATGCCGGCCCAGATGTGCAGGGCCAGCGCCAGCGGCAGGCTGATGAAGTCCAGGATCTTGTTGGCGTAGATGGCCGGGCCCGACGGGTGGTCGTGCATGAAGAAATACACGCTGGTGAAGATGCCCAGGTTGGCAATCAGGGGCACGGCCTCCAGTGCATGCAGCCAGCTGCCCTTGGTGGGCTCTTGAGATCGAGGTGGGCGCACGATGCGGAAGGCGCTGACGGCCGACATCACCGCAAACAGCACGATCCACATGTAGTAGACGCGCGGGTCCTCCAGGGGCACGCCTGAGTCAACCGAGATCTGGTAGTAGCGCACCGACGAGTACATCATCATGCCGCTGCAGATCAGCATGGCCCAGGCCTGGGCCTGGTAGTCGCGCAGGTAGCGGGCCGGGCGCAGGCTGATGTGGTGGAAGCCCAGCGTGGTGTAGGCCGCCGTGATGGTCAGCAGGATCAGCAGCGTCATGGCGCGGTTGTCGGCGCCGAACTTGAACAGCGTGAAGAAGCTGGTTTCCAGCCCACGGTAGAACTTCAACTGAGGCGTGATGTGCGCGCGGATGTGGTCGTACATCACATGGCGTTCGGCGCAGTTCTTGACCGTGGCGGTCAGCGATTCGCGTACGGCTGCGGCGTTGAACTTGCGGGCACCGAACAGGTCGTCGACGTCATCTGCCGTGCCGCCCGCGGGTGTGCCCTTGGCTGCTTCAGCCTCCTGGCGCGCCACTTCCTGGTCCACATTGAGGTTGGCATTGCAGGTGGGCTTTTCGGGGTCGGCGCGCAGCAGGAAGTACTGAACCTGCTGCTGTGGATCGCTGAACAGGACCTCGCCAAACTTGAGCAACTGGCCATGCATCATCTCGCCGGTGCTGATCACCAGGATCATGATGAGCAGGAACAGGGTGGAGAGGTTGGCAAACCAGCCAACCAGGTTGCGCCCTGGCGATGATGCGTTTGACGAGGTGCTCAAGGGTGTCTCCTGTTGCGGCGCATCAAGGCGCCGTCGTGGCATGTATGCAAAAGTGACGACACGCTAGGTGGCGACCCTCGCATTGTCAATTCGTGCGCGACAGGATGTGCTTAGGGTTCGCCAGTGGGTTCCTGCATTCGTGGGTGAATTCACGGCGCGTTTTGTGCCTCTGGGGGCAGCCTGGGCGACAAAAGGATTCCCCAATGACAGAAGGCCCCGAGGGGCCTTCTTCTGGTGCATCCGGGGATGCGCTTGCAGCGGGGCTGGATCAGGCCAGCTTGCCGTGGCAGTTCTTGTACTTCTGGCCGCTGCCGCAAGGGCAGGGGTCGTTGCGGCCCACACGCGGCACCTCGGCAGCCACGGTGGCAGGATCGGTTTCCTGCGCCACGGTGCCGTCTTCGTTGGGGTGTGTGTAGGTCACGTTCATGAAGCTCTCGCCCTGGTTCTCGATGGCCTGGGCAGCCTGCTCGGCTTCTTCCTGCGACTTGATCTGCACGGTCATCAGCACGCGGGTGACGTCCATCTTGACCACGTCCAGCAACTGGCCGAACAGCTCGAAGGCTTCGCGCTTGTATTCCTGCTTGGGGTTCTTCTGGGCGTAACCGCGCAGGTGGATGCCCTGGCGCAGGTAGTCCAGCGAAGCCAGGTGCTCGCGCCAGTGCGTGTCGATGGACTGCAGCAACACCATGCGCTCGAAGGACGCGAACTGCTCGCGGCCCACCACGCCGGTCTTGTCCTGGTAGCGCTGGTTGGCGGACTCGATCACGCGGTTGAGCACGTCTTCATCGTCGGCAGCCGTCTGGCCATCCACCCACTTGACCAGGTCCACTTCCAGTTGCCATTCGTCCTTGAGCACCTTCTCCAGTGTGACCAGGTCCCACTGTTCTTCCAGGCTCTCGGCCGGCACGAAGGTGCGCACGACGTCGGTCATGGCGCCCTTGCGCAGGTTGGTGATGGCCTCGACCACGTCCACGGTTTCGAGGATCTCGTTGCGCTGTTGGTAGATGACCTTGCGCTGGTCGTTCGAGACGTCGTCGTACTCCAGCAACTGCTTGCGCATGTCGAAGTTGTGGCCTTCCACCTTGCGCTGGGCGCTTTCGATGGAGCGGGTCACGATGCCGGCCTCGATGGCCTCGCCTTCGGGCATCTTCAGGCGGTCCATGATGGCGCGCACACGGTCGCCGGCGAAGATGCGCATCAGCGGATCGTCCAGCGACAGGTAAAAGCGCGAAGAGCCCGGGTCACCCTGACGGCCGGCGCGGCCGCGCAACTGGTTGTCGATGCGGCGTGATTCGTGGCGCTCGGTGGCGATGATGCGCAGGCCGCCTGCGGCCTTGACCTGCTCGTTCAGCGCGGCCTGCTCAGCCTTCAGCGCGGCGATCTTGGCTTCCTTGGCGGCATGGTCCAGCGTTTCATCGGCTTCGATGGCCTGGATGTCCTTCTCGATGTTGCCGCCCAGCACGATGTCGGTACCACGACCGGCCATGTTGGTGGCGATGGTGATCACACCGGGGCGGCCAGCCTGGGCCACGATCTCGGCCTCACGGGCGTGCTGCTTGGCATTGAGCACCTGGTGTGGCAGGCCTTCGCGGGTCAGCAACTGGGCGATCAGTTCAGAGTTCTCGATGCTGGTGGTGCCCACGAGGGTAGGCTGACCACGCTCGTGGCACGCTTTGATGTCCGCAGCGATAGCTTGATACTTTTCCTTGGCGGTCTTGTAGACCAGGTCGAGCTGGTCTTTGCGCGCGAGGATGCGGTTGGGCGGGATGACGATCGTTTCCAGACCGTAGATTTCCTGGAATTCATAGGCCTCTGTGTCAGCCGTACCGGTCATGCCCGACAGCTTGCCGTACATGCGGAAGTAGTTCTGGAAGGTGATCGAGGCCAGGGTCTGGTTCTCGGCCTGGATCTCGACGCCTTCCTTGGCTTCGACAGCCTGGTGCAGGCCATCGGACCAGCGGCGCCCGGCCATCAGGCGGCCGGTGAACTCGTCAACGATGACGACTTCGCCGTTCTGGACCACGTAATGCTGGTCCTTGTTGAACAGGTGGTGCGCGCGCAGGGCGGCGTACACATGGTGCATCAGCGTGATGTTGGCCGCGTCGTAGAGGCTGGCGCCTTCGGCCAGCAGGCCGGCTTCTGACAGCAGGCGCTCGGCGTTCTCGTGGCCTTCCTCGGTCAGGAAGATCTGGCGGGATTTTTCATCGGCGGTGAAGTCCCCGGGTTCGATCACGCCTTCACCGGTGCGCGGGTCGGCCTCTCCGATCTGCTTCTTCAGCTTGGGCACCACGGCGTTGATGCGCACGTACATCTCGGTGTGGTCTTCAGCCTGGCCAGAGATGATCAGCGGGGTGCGGGCCTCGTCGATCAGGATCGAGTCCACCTCGTCGACGATGGCGTAGTTCAGGCCGCGCTGCACGCGGTCTTCGACCTCGTAGACCATGTTGTCGCGCAGGTAGTCGAAGCCGTACTCGTTGTTGGTGCCGTAGGTGATGTCGGCGGCGTAGGCAGCCTGCTTTTCTTCACGGGGCATCTGGGGCAGGTTGATGCCCACGGACAGGCCCAGGAAGGTGTAGAGCTTGCCCATCCACTCGGCGTCGCGGCGTGCCAGGTAGTCGTTGACGGTGACCAGGTGCACGCCCTTGCCGCTCAAGGCATTGAGGTAGACGGGCAGGGTGGCGGTCAGCGTCTTGCCTTCGCCGGTGCGCATTTCGGCGATCTTGCCGTTGTGCAGCGACAGGCCGCCCAGCATCTGCACATCGAAGTGGCGCATCTTGAAGACGCGCTTGGAGCCTTCACGCACCACGGCAAAGGCCTCGGGCAGGATGGCGTCCAGGGACTCGCCCTTGGCAACGCGTTGCTTGAACTCTTCGGTCTTGGCGCGCAGCTGGTCGTCGCTCAAGGGCTCGAAAGTGGGCTCCAGCGCGTTGATCTTGGCCACCGTGCGCCGGTACTCCTTGAGCAGGCGTTCGTTACGGCTACCAAAAATCGAAGTCAGTATCTTGGGCAACATGGAGCTATCAATCCAATCGGGGCAAGCGGGGGCTTCAGGCACCAGGGACACTTTCCCCAGTCAACCAAAGCCAAAAAGTGTAGCACCCAGGGGTGACGCTTCCGCGACGCGGTTGCGCCCCACCTAGGAGGGGCTTTCCCCGCCCTTATTCAAGGGAGGAGGCGGCCCCAGGTGTGTCAAGGCGTTTCTGCACCAGGCCACTCAGGGTGATGCACACCAGTGCCATCATCAAAACGACCACGGCGCCGGAGGGCATGTCCAGCATGGCGGACAAGGCCAGCCCCCCGGCGTAGGCCAGGGCGCCCGCGCCCCAGGCCAGCGGCAACTGACGCCCAGGTGGCGCGTTTCGCACAGCCAGCGCCGGCATGATCAGGCTGCTGAACACCAGATAGACACCGACGAGTTGAACGGAGGCCGTCACAGCGAGCGCGAACAGCAGGTAAAAGCCCGCGCGGCCCAGTCGGGCACCCAGGCCGAACCACACCGCCAGCACCAGCGCCGACAGCCCCGCCACGGCCCACAACTGCCCAGGCGTCACCCACAGGATCTGGCCGACCAGCAGGTCCTTGAGGTGCTCGCCGCCATGCGGGTTGCCCGCCAGCAGCAAGATGCCCACGCAGGACGCCAGCACGAACAGCGCGCCGATCAGGGCCTCCTGGATGTCGGGCCAGCGCTTTTCCGTCCAGGTCAGCAAGGCGGCGCCGGCCAGGGCGGCCAGCACGGCAGCACCTTGCACGGCCCAGCCCTGCGGCTCCCAGCCCAGCGCATCGGCGGCGATCACCCCCAGCCCCGCGATCTGCGCGATGGCCAGGTCGATGAACACGATGCCTTTGCGCAGCACCTGCAGGCCCAGGGGCACGTGCGTGGCCAGCACCAGCAAGCCGGCGATCAGGGCCGGCCCGACGATGGACCAGTCCACCTCGTGCAGGGTCAGGCTGGCGATCAAGGTGGGGCTCATTTGGTGGCCTTCAGCAGTTGCTCGATCGTGTCATCGAACAGACCGAACAGGTCGTGGGCCTTGTCACTGCCACCCACGGTGAAGGGCAGCACGGCCACGGGGATGTGCGCGCGTTCAGACAGCCACTGCGAACCTCGGCCATCGTTGTAGGCCGCGCGGATGATCACCTTGGCCGGCTGCTTCTGCAATTGCGTGAGCACGGTGGACAGGTAGGCGCTGCTGGGCTCCACGCCGGGCTTGGGCTCCAGCGAGATCACCTCGTTCAGGCCCAGCCAGTTTTCCAGGTACGGAAAGCCCTTGTGCTGCACGACGATGGGCATGCCTTTGAGCGGCGCGGCCAGCTTGTCCCAGCGTTGCATGGCCTGGCTCCAGCGCGTGTTGAAGTCCTGCAGGCGCGCCTGGTAGACGGACGCATGGGCCGCATCGACCTCGCTCAGGCGTTTGGCCAGCGCCTGGGCCACCGCCGCGATGTTGCGTGGGTCGGTCTGGATGTGGGGGTTGCCCGAGGCGTGGACATCGCCGTCGGCGCGGTCCAGGCGGGTGGGGACCTCCAGCTTCCTGACGTAGTCCGCCGCGTTGAACTGGCCAGGCTGCCCTGTCTGCACGGCGGGGTTGCCGGCTTGGCGCAGCAGCACGGGCAGCCAGCCCACTTCCAGCTCGGCACCGGTGCACACCATCAGCTCGGCATTGCGCACGGCGGCGATCAGGCTGGGCTTGGCCTGCACCTGATGCGGGTCCTGCAAGGCGTTGGTGGCGGTGTAGATGCTGGCTTGATCGCCGGCCAGCTCCTTGGTCAGCGCGGCCCATTCGGGCTCGCATGCAAAGACCTTGAGCGCATGGGCCGGTGTGCTCAGTGCACACAGCATCGTCAAGGCAGGCAGGGTGATGAAACGCAACTTGGTGGTGTTCATGGTGGGGCTCCTTGATCTGGCCGATCAGTAGCTGTGCGCGCCGTGGGCGCCCAGGCTCATCTGGTACTGCAGGAAGAGCTGCCTGTCATTGACGCCTTCCCGCGAGCGGTCGTTGTTCAGCTGCAGCCTCACGCGGCTGAACTCGCTGGGCGACCAGTCCAGCATCACGCTGTCGCGCTGGGGCTTGGTGCCCGTGGCGATGAAGTTGGCCGCATTGCTGGCGTAGTCCACCTTGCCGCTGTCCAAGCGGTCATGACGCAGGCCGACGCGCCAGGCGGGCATGAACTGGTAGATGCCTTGCAGGTACCAGCCTGACTGGGCGCTGCGGTAGGCGTCCGTGTTGGCGCTCAGGCCCAGGTTGTCGGGGTCAGCGTACGCATAGGTCAACTGGCCGGTCTCGGTCCTGCGGAAGTACTCGCCTTGCAGCTTGAAGTTGGTGCGGGTGCCGTTGCCGTGCGGGGCCCATTTCCACACGCCATCCAATGCCCAGATGCGGCTCTGGCCGCTGAAGGCGTTGGTCACGTTCTGGTCGGCGCTGTTGGTGTCGTCCCAACTGCGGTTGGTGGCCTGGGTGCGAAGCCAGGATGCGCCGGCACGCCAGCTGTGGCTGTCACCGATGTCGCCGCCCGTGTGGGCAAACAAGGCCATCGAGCCTGCCGCGTTGCGGTTGCGGTCATTGCCCGGGAAGCCGTGGCCATTGCCCAGCTCCGCACCCAGCTCGATGAACTGGTCGGTGGGCAAGAGCCATTTGGCCTGCAGCCCTTCCTGCTTGTACTGGCCACCCAGGAAGGCCTGATAGGCCAGCGGCGCATCGACAAAGTCCCAGGTGTGGGCGTGCTGCTCATTGAGGTAGCCCAGGCCCGAGAAGAAGCGCCCGGCCTTGATCTTCAGGCCATCGGGCAGGGCGGTGGTTTGCACAAAGGCTTCTTCTGCAGAGATCTTGTCGTCAGGGGCGACCGACAAGGTCAAGGCGCCGTAGAACCAGGGATCGATGTTGGCGCTCAGGCCGAACTCGGATTCACCCAGGCGGAAGCCTCGGCCGCCTGGGCCAATCTCGTCACCACTGGGCACGAAGCCACTGAGCTTCCAGGTGCCTGGGTCTTTGGACAGGCTGGCATAGGTGCCGCTCAGGATCACCGACACGGCGGGGTTGAAGCCGTTGGCGCTGGCCTGGGTGTCGGCAGTTGCCGCTGCTGGCGCTGTGGCGGCCATGGCGGGCGCGTCGGGTGGCGTTGCGGCCAATGGGGCTGGTGCTGCACTGTTGGTGGCAGGCGATGCCGATGCTGTCGCAGCCGGTGTTGATGCTGACGCCTGTTGAGCTTGCTGCCCTTGCTGAGCCTGGCGCTCCTGCTGCATTTGCGCCAGCTTGTTTTCAAGCGCCTTGAGGCGGGCTTCGTATTGCGCGCGCAGGTCGTCGATTTGCTTGCGCATCTCGCTCAGCGTGGCCTGGGGTGCCTTGGCTGCTGCATGGGCGGATGGCGAGCTGGCGCCCATCGCCATCAGCAGGCTCAGTGTGAGCAGCCGAGGGCGGGTGATGAAGGTGGAGGATGGGGCGATGGCGCAGCCAGCACGGCGTGCGCCCAGGCCTGCCTGGCCGGACGGAAAATTCAGCATGATGATGGTCTCTTGCGGGCCATGCGCGCATGGGCGCAGGCCGAGTGGTTCAGTTGTCAGCGCTTGCCGAGTCACCGCCACAAGGCAGCGTCAGGCCGGCAAGGCACAAGGTGAATCAGGCAGCAAGGACCAGGGGCGGGGCGCGGGACAGGTAAACGCAGGCCACGCCTTGAGCACATTGCGGCTGTGCGGCATCCGCAGTCAGCACATGCTCAAAGGTGGCCTGGGCCAGGGTGGGCACGGTGGGCGCCACACCGCTGTCGCTGGCATGGTGGGCCAGGCACTCCACACAGACCGTGTGGGTGGGGGCACCGTCATCACGCGCGGCGTGTTGCAGGGCGTGCCGCAGCCCGGCCTGCTGCATGAGCAGCATGACCAGGGCCAGCAGCAGGTGCCAGCCCATAAGGTAGTTGGTACGGCGGTGTGTACGACCCTGCATGGGCGCTTACTTTAGCGAAACCGTGTTGCTCTTTTGTGAAGCCGTCGAAACAGCCCCTTGGCTGGCCAGGAACTTGGCCGGGTTCTGCTGCACGCCTTCCACCAGCACTTCAAAGTGCAGGTGGGGCCCGGTGGAGCGGCCAGTGTTGCCAACTTCGGCGATCTTCTGGCCGCGTTTGACCAGGTCGCCCTGCTTGACCAGCATGCGCGAGGTGTGCGCATAGCGCGTCACCAGGCCATTGCCGTGGTCGAGTTCAACCAACTGGCCATATTGGGGATGCGGCCCCGCAGACAAGACCACCCCACCGGCGGCGGCCAGGATGGACGTGCCCGGGTCGGCCGGGAAATCCAGCCCGGTGTGCAGGGCCGGGCGGTGGGTGAAGGGGTCGGTGCGGAAGCCAAAGCCCGAGCCGATCGGGCCTTCCACCGGCGCACTGCTGGGCACCATCAAGGCTTCCAGGCGCTTCTCGAAGAGGTGGGACTCGATCAGCGTGAAGAGGTCGCTGTCGCGTTCGCTCATGGCCTGCAGGTTGCCCATCTGGTTGTTGAGCTCGTCCAGGGTGCGGGCAGAGGGGCGTGTTTCCAGCATGCTGACCAACGGGCCGCCACTGGCGCCTTTGGGCTCGGCCTCGATCTTCTTGAGCTCATCGGGCTTCATGCCCGCCATGCCCGCCACGCGCTCACTGACGGCTTCCAGGCGCATCAGCTTGGCTTGCAGGTCGCCCACCTTCTCGGCCATGGCGTCCAGGTTCTCGCGCATGTAGCGATCACGCTGGGCCAGCTCTTGCTTCTCTACATAGCGCACCGCTTGCGAGATGATGGGCCAGTGCTCGTGCGCGGCCTTGAGCACCACCGCGTGGTAGAGCATCAGGCTGAGCACCATCATGGGCAGGGCCATGGCCACCAGCGCCAGCATCAGGGTGAGGGGCGTAAACTGCACCACCCGGGTTCGCGACAGGACGCCGGTTGTGATCAAAATCTGCATGCAAGAACCTTCCGCATCAAACCTGACGTCTTGAGCACTTTGCCATGAGCGCGAGCCGCTACACCCGCACCTCTACCTACAAGCCGATGACACCTGATGTTCCTCAGGTGACGCAGGCCATGGGACGCTCGAATCAACTGGGTAGCCTGCTCAAGCGGCTGCAGTTGTCTCAAGACTGCCTGGAGGCCATCAAGCCCAGCCTGCCGCCCGCCATGGCCGCCTATGTGAAGGCGGGCCCGGTGGATGACGAGGGCTGGACGCTGCTGGCGGCCAACTCGGCCGTGTCAGCCAAGTTGCGTCAGCTTCAGCCGCGCCTGATCGAGGTGCTGGCCAAAAAGGGGCTCAAGGTTAACGCAATCCGCGTGAGAGTCCAAACCGGGCGCTGATCGCCTCACGGCGACAGGCCGGTTTGCAACATGCAGGGTGCTCAGGCCAGGACGGCAGGCACCAGGGCGGCCATGGCCTGACGTTGCGTCACGGCCTTGCCTTGCAGGGCGAAGCCCAGCAGTTGTTCTGGGTTGTCGGCAGCGGTAAAGCGCGCTTCGATCGACTCTTCATCGGCCTTGACCGTCCAGGTGCCCGCGGCATGGGGCGGTGGGGGGCACACCACGGTGGGCCAGGCCGGTGTCTTCACCACCACAGGCATGGCCGGGTAGGACACCGGGGTCGGTTTGCCAGCCAAGGTGGCGGCCAGGGCGCGTGCCTGCGCCATCAGCGGCAGCACATAGGGCAGCAGGTGGCCTTGCACTTCAGCGCAATCACCTACGGCATAGACGTGTGGCACATTGGTGGCCAGCTCGCGGTTGACCATCACGCCACGGCCCGTGAGCACGCCCGCTTCGGTTGCCAGGTGTGTGCGGGGCTTGAGGCCAATGGCCGACAGCACCAGGTCAGCCTGCATCGTGCTGCCATCGCTGAGCGTGAGCTTGAGGCCAGCATCGGCCTTGTCCACGCTGCGCACGCCCACACCGAAGCGGAAGATCGTGCCACCAGCTTGCAGCTTGTCCTGCAGGCGGGCACTGGCCTCGGTGGGCAGCAGGCGGGCCAGGGCGCGGTCTGCCAGGTCCAGCACCGTGGGCTCGATGCCCCGATGCAGCAGGTCATTGGCGAATTCACAGCCGATCAGGCCTGCGCCCAGAATGGCCACGCGCTTGACGGGCTGGCCGCCGGCGGCCGTGTCCAGCGCCTCGGCGAACTTCGCAAAATCATCCAGGTCATTGACCGACAGCACCGTGTCGGCCGCATCCCCTTGCAGGGGCAGCCGGATCGGGTCGGCACCCAAGGCCAGCACCAGGTCACGGTAGGCCAGCACTTCGCCGCTGGCCAGCGTCACGGTGCGCGCCTGGGTGTCGATGCCGGTGACCGCGCTGTTGGCGATCACGCGGCCCTTGATGTCCTCGGACATCTTCTCGGCGGGCTTCATCACCAGCGTGGCCGCTGTCTTCTTGCCTGCCAGCGCGTTGGACAACATGGGCTTGGAATAAAAGCCCGCATGGTCCCGGCTGACGACGACGATGGGCACATTGGCGTCGGCCTTGCGCAACTCGCGGGCCACGTTGTAGCCAGCCAGGCCAGAGCCGATGATGACGACCGCTTCGCTCATATCAGATCTCGATCATTTCGAAGTCGGACTTGCCCACGCCGCAGTCCGGGCATTCCCACGTGGCGGGCACGTCTTCCCATTTGGTGCCGGGCGCGATGCCGTCTTCAGGCATGCCCTTGGCTTCGTCATACACAAAACCGCAAACAACGCATTGATAGGTTTTCATGAGCAATATCTTCCAAAAACGGGGGTGGATTCTGATGCAAGTTAAGGCTGCGCCCCGGGCTTGCAAGCGTCAAAAAGGGGGTTTCGGCGCCACGCACAACGATGTCGGCGTTTAACGTGGGCGCCTTGAGGCGCGCTCGCCAGGCAATCAGGCCGTGATCTTGTCCAGCACCGCCTGGTAGGCGTTCGCGTGCTTTTCCTCGACCTTGGCCAGCGCGGCAAAGCGCTTGGCCGCCTTTTCGAGCACAGCCTTGAATTGTGCCGCGTGCTCCTTGGACTCGGCGATCTGCTCGTCGATTTCCTTGACGGCATCCGTGCGGCCTTCCTCAACTGCGGCATTTCTGAAGCTCGGGTACATGGTCGTGTACTCGTAGGTTTCGCCTTCGATGGCGAACTGCAGGGCCTTGGCCGGCGTCATGTTGCCCTTGGGGAAGAGCAGGTCCAGGTGGCCGAAGGCGTGCAAGATTTCCTGGTCGGCGGTGTGCTCGAAGTGCTTGGCGGTTTCTTCGTCGCCCATCTCGCGGCAGAGCTTGGCGAAGTAACGGTACTTGATGTGGGCCATCGACTCACCCGCGAAAGCGGCCTCCAGGTTCTGGATGGTGACCGACTTGGGATCGTGGAAGGGGGTGCTCATGTTGTGGCTCCTTAGGGTGTCGTAAGACGTTTGCGACTGCGATGGGGTCACTTTAGGTCTGTGGTGCTGATTTTGGAAGTCAATCGATTTGATGTCATTAATAAACTTTGACTATCGACATGTCTGAAAATCGGATTGGGTGGAAACCGGGGTGCGGTCGCGTCAGCGCAACGCCCCGATTCACGGGAGGAGCGACCTCTACAATGCGGCGAGCTTTTCAGATGAAAGAATTGGGGTCATGACACAGCGTCGTTTGCATCCGGTCAGCCGAATCCTCGTCTTGTTGTTGTCTGTATCCGTGTTTGTGCCGCCCTCTTATGGGCAGTCGACTGTGTCTTCGGGTTCGTCTTATCGGCAGGGCAGTGCTTCCATAGACGACGGGTCGCTGTCCGATGGCAATGGCACTGCAGCACGAGGCGCCTTGATGGGCTCCCAGTCAAGCGACGCCAGCTTGCGCCTGGATGGCCGATTGCCCGGCTTGCCGGGCTTGTACTCCAGGCAAAGCAATGGCCTGGACAGCAATAACGCGCCACAAGGGGCCACGGCCGTTACGCCGCAGTCTGCTCAACAGATACCAAGCAAACCTTTGCCGCCCAATGAGTTCCAGCGCTTTGTCCTGGAAACCTCCGGGCAGGCTTTGCCGCTGTTCGGAACCAGCTTCTTTTCTCAGGCTTCTGCGGCCTACGTTCCCCAAAGCAATGCACCGGTGTCCCCTGATTACCGTGTCGGGCCGGGTGATGAAATGCAAATCCGCGGCTGGGGTGCGGTGGACATTGATGTGCGGGCCGTGGTTGATCGCGACGGCATGATCCACATTCCGCGTATTGGCGCCGTCAGCCTGAACGGCATCCGCAGTGCGCAGGCTGAAGATGTGATCCGCGCGGCCATTGGCAAGTACTACCGTGACTTCCAGTTGAGTGTCACCATGGGCCAGTTGCGTGGCATCACGGTGTACGTGGTGGGGCAGGCGCGCAAACCCGGCTCCTACACCCTGAGCAGCAGCAGCACGCTGGTATCGGCCCTGTTTGCCAGCGGTGGCCCCAACCAGAACGGCAGCATGCGTCATGTGCAGGTCAAGCGGGCCGAGAAGACCGTGACCGATCTGGACCTCTATGCCTTTCTGGCCAAGGGCGACAAGTCCGCTGACATCAAGCTGCAAGATGGCGACACCATCGTGATCCCGGCAGCCAAGGGCTTCGTGGCGCTGTCTGGCAAGGTGGCCAACTCGGCTGTGTACGAACTGGCTGGCGACGGTGAAACCATTGGCAGCATGCTGGCCGTGGCCGGTGGACTGCCTGTGGTGGCAGACCCCAAGCGCGCGCAGCTTGAGCGACTGGATCCCAACAAGAAGCCCGCCCGCACGGTGGAGGCCTTCGCGCTGGATGCGCAAGGTTTGTCCAAGAAACTGCGCAGCGGTGACCTGTTGACGGTGTCGGCATTGGTACCTGAATTTGGCAACGCGGTGACTTTGCGCGGCAATGTGGCGCAGCCGATCCGCAGCCCATGGCGCAGCGGCATGAAGATCCGTGATCTCATCCCTGACAAGGCTTATTTGATGTCGCGTGCGTCAATCAAGCGTCAGAACGAGGTCATGCTCAGTGACGAGGATCGGCTTGCGGCGAACGCCGATGGTTTCCCCGACGACGCATCGGCATCCCAGCCAAGGTATCTGCCTCAAGATGGGGCAGTGGCTCAAGGAGGGCAACCGCTTCAACGAGGACAAAATCGTGGCGCTTACGTTCGTACCTCCAAAGAGGTGAGGGACAAC
The DNA here is from genome assembly GCF_016195855.1 of Aquabacterium sp. Taxonomy (GTDB): domain Bacteria; phylum Pseudomonadota; class Gammaproteobacteria; order Burkholderiales; family Burkholderiaceae_C; genus Aquabacterium. The sequence goes on along the minus strand of NZ_JACPYU010000015.1, from coordinate 108,032 downwards.
GCTGACACCCTGGCAGACCGCATCGGCAACCTGGTCGATGAAATCAACCTGGACTACGCCGTGATCGAGCGCGTGGACGCGGTCAACGTGTCGGTCAAGTTGTTGCCATTCAGCCTGGGCAAGGCCCTGGAAGACGCCAACAGCCCTGACAACCTGGCGCTGCAGCCTGGTGACATCGTCACGGTGTTCTCCGTCAACGACGTGCGCGTCCCCCAAGCCAAACGCCAGGTTTTTGTGCGCGTAGAGGGCGAGGTCCAGCGACCGGGCATCTACCAGATGCAGCCTGGCGATGGCTTACCCCAACTGATCGAGAAGGCCGGTGGCCTGACGCCTGACGCTTATCTTTTTGGATCGGGTTTCTTCCGTGAAGAAGTCAAGCGCGCCCAGACGCAGAACCTGGAGCAATTGGTGCGCCGGTTGGAGGCGCAGGTTGATACGCGCTTGAGCGCGGCGGCGGCCAGCGTGTCGTCATCCGACGCCGGTGTGGCGCAGATCCGCGTACAGGCCGAGGCACAGGCGCAAAAGCAGGCCTTGGAGCGTTTGCGTAACCTGAAGCCCTCTGGCCGGATCATGCTCGGACTGAACAACGACCAGGTGCAGCCAAACAAGCTGCCAGCATTGCGCCTGGAGAACCAGGATCGTCTCGTTGTGCCCGCCCGCCCAGACTTTGTGTACGTGCTGGGGTCGGTCAACACCGAGTCTTCCTTGATCTGGCGGCAAGGTGCATCGGTGCAGCAGTATCTGGACCAATCGGGTCTGACCAGCGGTGCAGACATCGACGAGATTTTTGTGCTGCGTGCAGATGGTAGCGTGTTGACCAATACAGGGCGCTGGTTCAGCAGTGTCAGGGGGGCAACGGTATTGCCAGGCGATGTGATCGTGCTGCCTGAAAAGACCGACCACGAAAGTGCCTGGAGTGTGTTCACGCGCAATGCGAAGGACATCACGCAGATCGTGTATCAATTCAGTCTTGGTGCGGCGGCGATCAAGACGCTGAGGCAGTGAGCATGAGCCAATCGACGCGAGATGTCGCCTGAGGACTGCTCAAGGCTTACCTCGCGAGTGAAGTTTCTGGGATGTCATGAGCACATCCCACATGAACAGTGGCGCTGAGACAAGCATTCGGCGCCACAAGCGACGGGGTTCGCGCAGCAGGCGGGGCAGCCACTCCAGACCAAGTCGCTGAAAGATCGGGGCGGAGCGCCTTACTGTGTTTGCATAAAAGTCGAATACGGCGCCAATTCCAGCGGCAAATCCCACCTGCAGGCGCTGGTGATTCTCATGAAGCCAGAGATCCTGCTTGGGGGATGTCAACCCAACCCACAGCACATCCGGGCGAGAGGCATTGACCATGGTGATCATGGTGTCTGTCTCTTCCTGGCTGAATGATTCCGTGTAAGGCGGCGAGTACATGCCGGCAATCTGCACTGAGGGGAAGTCCAACGCCACTCGTGCGCGGATCGCGTCAAGCGTGTCCTGACTTGAGCCAAGAAAGAAGACACGACTGGCGTGCTGATTCAATTTGGGCATCAGCCCCAGGAAGATGTCACTGCCTGTTACGCGGTCTCTGATGGTGCCCCCTTGGTGCCTGGATGCCAACACAATACCGACCCCATCGGGTATCAGCCAGTCGGCAGCCCTCAAGGCACGAGCAAATTTCTCGCTGCGCTTGGCCTGTACATAGGAGTGGGGGTTGATGCATGCCAGCCAACGGCACGAAGGGGCTGGGCGTTGAGGATGCAGGCCCGTCACGATGTCGTCGAGGCAGGAGGAAAGGCCGCCGGCCCAGACATCAAAGCCCAGGATGGATTCGTGCATTGCTTTGTCCGTGACGGGCTTCAAGGTCGGCTCCTTCCTTCATTTTGTTGAGGCGCGTCGAATCCCGACTTCATGCTTGCCAGTTCACCAACGGTCAGCGCCCGCGGGCGCAATGACGCGACGTGGGTCAAGAGGGCGTCAAGCTGGGGCCACAGGCCATGCTGTTCAATTTCCCAACTGTGCCCCCAGATATGCATCACGCCATCACGGGCCGCGCAGTTGTCTGCCAGATGCTTCATGGCGGTCAGCCAGTCCCCACTTGCTGTCAGGGTTCTCAGTGCATGCAGCCGCTTGCCATAGTGTCCGCCCGTCAGGTAGTTTCGCCACAATACCTTTGCTCGATGGGGGTAGAACTGCGCTGTGGTGGGGATGCTGAAGGCATCACGTGTGATGCCAAGCCATAAATTACCCACCGTGCGGGCGTGCTCAAAACCGGCATCAATGACCGTCTGGCGGACCCTTGCATTCCATTTGCCCCCGGGATAGCAGAAGCCGGGCACGCTGTGCCCCAGAATCGACTCCAGTTGCTGCTTGCCCTCTCTGACCTGATGTTCGCAATCAGTGTGGCTGAGGCTTGTCAGGTAGCAGTGGTCCAGGGTGTGGCTGGCCACTTCAAACAGCCGATCCAGGTTGCGCATGTCGGCGTGCGACATGACGGCATGGCCTTCGCGATTGCGGATGGGTACATAGAACGTGCCGTTCAAGCCATGGCGCTCCAGCAGCTCCCCCAGGCGGGCATCCAATGGATGACCATCGTCCCATGAGCTGACGAAGATCACCTTGGTGCTCCCTCTACCTGCGTGTCGAGGGCTTTGCGAGCCAGGACGCAGGCACCCATGTACACCCCCTGCGATGGCAGGACCTTGTCGAGGCCGAGCGCGATCCAGCCGAATAGTTCAGCGGGCAGCGTCAAAGCAGCCAAGACACCCGCGCGAAGAAAGCTGGCCCAGTTGCGCCTCGCTCTCCAGCTTTGCCGCTGTCCAGGCACGAGATGCTGGATCATCCAGATAACCCAGCAAGTCCAGGCAAAAAGGGCGCCGCCTCGACGCTGAGCGCGCACGATCTCAAAGCCATGGGCGACAAGCATGTTGTGCATGCCCTCTAAGGTCCAGCGGTGAAAGTCCCTGACGTCACACTCGGGGTATAGAAAAGGGTATGTCAGAAGGATGTGGCCACCCTCTTTGAGTACGCGATGGGCTTCCCCAAGCATGGCTTGCGGGCTTGGGACATGCTGGATGACGTCGAAGGAGACAAGTAGATCGATCGATGCAGACTGGAACGGCAGTTGGGCGCAATCGGCCACGATGGATGTGGACTCGGATGGCGCGATGTCCACCGCGATATAGGGTTCGACGCCCATGTGCTGCCGCAGGGCCTTGGCATAGGGCGCTGTACCCGCGCCGATGTCCAGACAGGAGCGCGTAACGGCGCTGCCATTGCCCAGTTGCAGGCCAGATTGCTTGATGAAGGCGCGTGCGACGAAGCCCACTGGATTGGTCAGGTGCTTGTATCGGCGCGCAACCGAAACCAGCATCGTGGCGGCGTTCAAGGTGTGCGCTCCTTGGTCGCCGTCATGCACAGGGTGCCTCCCACCCCCAGCATCTGCGGCAGTCGTGCAGCCAGCCAGAACTTGAAGCCGGGGCGCTGTAGCGGGCTGAAGCGTACCTGTTTGACGTGGGTGAAGCCGGCCTTTTCAAGGTGTCGGCGCAGGCTGCGGCGATCGAACAGGAACAGGTGGAATTTTTTGGTGGCCTCTCGCCAATGGCCTTTCTCACTGCGGGCACGCAGGCCTAATCGATTGGGCGTGGTCACAAGGAGGGTGCCACCGGGTTCCATGAGGCGACATAATTCGCGCAAGGTCGGTTGCAGTTCTGTGAGGTGCTCGATGACCTCGACCATCGTGATCACGCCATAACGCGCCGATGGCAGCGCCTTGAGGTCCGACAGGAGCGAGATGCCCCGGTGTTCAAGGCAGAAGCGGCGCGCCTCCTCTGCAAACTCCAGACCCTCGGCTTCAATCGATCGGTCACGAAGTGCTGCAACGAGTTCGCCGCTGCCAGCACCAAAATCCAGGACTCTCGCATGGGCTGGCTGACGGGCAAGATCCTGGATGAAGTCAGCATAAGACTGCGTGGCGAAGGCGCCGGACTCCTGGTTGGTGCCGCCCGAGGCAATTTTTTCTTCCTCGTAGGCCTGCTGGTATATCGCGTGGAGTTCGTCTGGCGTGGGGAACACTTCCCGAAAAAGCAGGTCGCATTGAGTGCACTGACGGAAATCGACCTCACCATCGGAGAAGGCAGCCCTTCGCGCTGAGGTGGGGGCGCCGCATTCACAGGCTCGGTTCATCTCGCCCCTCTTGCTGGGCGTTGTGTGGTCCATGCTTCCATGATGGAGTTCAGCCAGAATTTCACGTAAGGGTTGAGCCAGTAAAGGGGCCAAAATGGGCCGCTATGGCGCCGGGTGAACACCAGCCACTCCCTTGGAGGCAGGCCTTTGGGGCCCTTCAGGCGTTGCCAGCGCGTGCTCAAGGGCAATGACTTGTCGGTCCACAAACCTTGCCCAAGGTTGGCCTCGCATTCGCCTGCAATGCCGGGCGCAACCCACAGTTCGCATCCAAGGTTTCGCGCGCGCAGGCCATAGTCAAAGTCCCCCATGGCGTGGGTAAAGGCAGCATCCAGGTTGCCCACAACGTCGATGACGGCGCTTGGTATCAAGGCGCAGTTGGCATTGAAGGTGTCGCACCGCTGAGCCTGGTCCGACAAGGGAACCTTGCGCATTCTCAGGGGGATCCACCAGGGGCCCCGGATGAGCCCGCCATAGCTGATGCCGTCGTGGGCGCTACCCCGCGTGGCCCCCACGATGATGGCTTGGGAGCCGTGGTTGTTCTCTACGCGGCATGCTGTTGTCAGCAACGTTTGCACGGCGTGATGACACAGAACCGTGTCATCGTTGAGCAGGAGGACGTAGTCCGGCGAGCGCTTGACGGCGTGGCTCAAGGCCAGTCGCATGGCGCCATTCCAATAGAGCCCACCATCGCCAGAAATGATTTCCACCTCGGGGAATTGGGCCCTCACCGCGTCCGCAGTGCCGTCGGTGCTGCCATCGTCGACCAACAGAACCCGCAGCGAAACGCTCTGCTCGTTGATGGCCTGATGCTTGAGGGCATCAAGGCATGCAATGGTCTTTGCCCGTCTATTGTGGCAAGCGATGATCGCGCATACCGTCTTGGGCATGTTGCAGGTGTCGGCCGTGGTGTCGTGGCGTCATTGTAGGTCGCAATGACTGGCTGACGTCTTCGTAGACTGTTCGCGGCATCCTGTGCCTGTCTCAACGCCGCATCGGCAGGCTTGAAGCGCTCGCGCCGCCCAGCAGAATGGCCTTGCGGCGGCTCTACAATGTGACGCAGTCTGGCTGCCTGCTGCTCAGGAACGATCGCCTCGCGCGGCAAGTGGTCGCTTGTTCCCCGTTCAGAAAGTATTTTTCGTGACACATCCTCGAGACGATGGCGCAGGCGGGATAACCTTGATCGATCTGTTCATTCTCATGGCGGAACGAATCAGGTTGTTGGTTCTGGGGCCTCTCCTGGTTGGCGCACTGGTGGTGGCCGGGGCCTACCTGTTTGTCAAACCTATCTACACGGCCAAGACGGTCATCCTTCCTCCTCAGCAACAGCAAGGCGCGGCGGCGGGATTGATGCAGTCATTGGGGGTCTTGGCCAATTTTGCCGGCTCGGCTTCGGTGGTGAAGAATCCCGCGGACCAATACGTTTCCTTGGTGCAGTCGACCACCGTGCTGAATCGTGTGATTGATGCTTTCGATTTGCAGAAGGTGTATGGCACGTCGGATAAGGAAACGACCCGCGACTTGCTTCTCGCGGCCATCAAGGTTGATGTAGGTAAGAAAGACAGTCTGCTCAGCTTGAGTGTTGATGATGAAGATCCCAAGCGTGCCGCCGCCATCGCCAATCGTTTCGTGTACGAACTGCGCCGATTGACCTCCGAGCTGGCCTTGACGGAAGCCCAGCAGCGGCGCGTGTTTTTCGAGAAGCAGCTGTCGCAGACACGCGAGCGCTTGGCTGCGGCACAAAAGAGCCTGCAAGGCAGTGGTGTCAGCTCAGGTGTGTTGAGGATGGAGCCCAAGGCGGCAGTTGACAGTTATGCGGCGCTGAAGGCGCAGGTCACGGCGGCGGAGGTCCGTTTGATGTCCATGCGGTCCTACGCGACGGAAAACTCACCAGAGTTCAAGATGGCCCAGTCGAATCTGGCTGCTTTGAAGGAGCAGCTTCAGAAAGCGGAGACCCAGGATGTCTCCGGCGAAAAGGGTGACTACATTGAGAGATACCGGGACTTCAAATACCAGGAGACCTTGTTCGAGCTGTTTTCTCGGCAGTATGAGTTGGCCAAGATTGATGAGTTGCGGGAAGGCGCGTTCATCCAGGTAGTGGACGAGGCCCTCGTGCCTGAAAACAAAAGCAATATGAGGAAGAGCAAGTTGGCCGGTTTGGCGATTGTTGTCTCCTTTGTTCTGCTCACCTTCTTCCTCTTGCTAAAGGAAGTTTTCAGTGCGGAACTGGCGTCGCCCGACATGGTCGAGAAGCTGGCCCAGTTGAAGGCGGCGTTTTCCAGGCGTTCACATGCATAGGTCTTCAGCAGAGTTGTGGAGTGGAAAAAGTAGCGCCCACCTAACCCGTTGACGAGAGCTCTACGGCATGTCCTCGGCTGAATCGAAACGTCTCTCGCGCAACATTGCGGCCCCGATCGCGCAGGTGCTGATCAGCGGCGTTGTGCTCTTTGTCCTTTATCGATTCCTTTACGACGAACTCGGCGTTGCGCAAATCGGTGTCTGGTCATTGGTCATGGCCGCTTCATCTGTATCTCGCATCGGGGAACTCGGGCTGTCCGCAGGGGTTGTTCGCTTCGTAGCTCAAGCGCTGGGGCAGCAGGATGCGGCACGTGCCGCTGACGTCATTCAGACCACGACCATCACCTTGGGTCTGGGTGTCGGCCTGCTGCTGCTGGTTGGGCTGCCCTTCATTGGATACACGCTGCCCATGCTGCTGCCCACTGCCAGCGTGCCTGTTGCCTTGCAGATTCTGCCGATGGCGCTGGTCTCCATCTGGTTAATGGTGCTAACAAGTGTGTTCAGTGGCGCCTTGGACGGTTGTCTGCGTATGGATCTCCGTAGCGCATTGACTGCTGTCTCCCATTTGCTCTATCTGGGTTTGGCGGTTGTCCTGGTGCCGAAATTTGGGTTGAAGGGTATTGCATGGGCCCAATTGATTCAATACGTGGCACTCATGCTCGGGATGTGGCTGCTGCTGTGCAGACAAATCAAATGCCTGCCTTTGATTCCGCACCGTTGGCGCCTGCAATATCTGAAAGAGATGTTCGGTTATGGTGTGCGCTTTCAGGTCATCACGATCATGAGCATGTTGTTCGATCCCATGGTCAAAGTGATGATGAGTAAATTTGGTGGGGTGGAAACACTAGGCTTTTATGAAATGGCGAACCGTCTAGTTTTGCAATGCCGCGGTCTTATCATCGAAGCCAGTCGGGTGCTTGTCCCTACGATTGCTGCTTTACAGAATTGCAACACAGACCAAATCAGGCGTATTTTCACAACGGCCTACAGCCTCAATTTCTACGTCTCCGTGCTTTTCTATAGCCTGCTTGGTGTCTCGATGAGCGTGATCTCCATCTTATGGCTCGGTCATCTGCAAAAGGCGTTCGTGCTGTTTGCACTGCTGTTGAGCCTGGGGTGGTTTGGCAATACTATTATCGGTCCGTCGTATTTCAGTAATCTTGGGTCTGGCAGGCTGCGGGAGAACATGATCAGTCATATATTGACGTCAGTCATCAGTGGCTTGAGCGGCCTGGTATTGGGGATTCGTTTCGGCGGCGCTGGTGTGGCTGCCGGTGTAACGCTAGGCTTGTTGGGCGGAGGCATCTTTCTCTTGATCACGCACATGCGGCAACTGGGCCTGAATTGGCCCACGTTTCTCATTCCTCAGCGTTTACTGCCATTGCTCCTCGCGGGTGCTGTCCTATCCCTTGTTTCCAATTACTGGATAAACCAAGCCCCGCTGTTGCTGTACCTGCTAATGGCTGCGGCCTGCACAGCAGTCCTGCTGGTCATCATGTATCCGCATCCGAGCAGGGCCGTGCTCATGAAGTTCAAATTGCGATGACCACTCCAGATCTGAAGGACGATCAGCCATGAACCTTGGAAGCTATCTTGTTGGTGCCACAGCCTATATGGCAAGCCTCTATAAGAAATCGCCGGTCAAGCCGTTTGCACCTCTTCTCAGCAAGCTCTATTTCAACGTGCTCAATACTGGGCAGGGCGCAAGCGTGGTTCACAAAAACATTGATGGAATCAACTTCGAGTTGGACCTTCGAGAAGTGATCGACAGTGAGATGTTTTATTGTGGTTCTCGAGAACCGCAGACATCCCGCACACTAGAGTTGATCTGCAATGCCTCCGACATCGTCATCGACATTGGGGCCAATGTGGGAAGCCATGCACTGCCCATGGCCAAGCTGGTTGGTCCATCTGGGCGCGTGTACGCGTTCGAGCCGGTGCCATGGGCCATGGACAAGCTCAAGCGCAATGCGAGCTTGAACGGTTTCAGCAATATTGTGACCGAGCAATTGGCCTTGAGTGACGAAAACCTTGGGCATGTAGATATGGAGTTTCGGGCCAGCTTCAAGATTGGCTCCGCCAAAGGTGTGGATGACAAAGGTCAGATTGACAATGGCTGGTGGCAGGAATGCGACCGTGTCAGCACAAAGATGCAGACATTGGACTCCTACGTGGCTGAGCACAGCATCCAGCGCATAGCCTTGATCAAGCTGGACGTCGATGGCTTTGAGGGAAAGGTCATACGAGGGGCCAGCGAAACGCTGAGCCGTTTCAAGCCAGTGATCATCATGGAGCTGGCACCGGCCTGGGTCGAGATGCGGGGGGACTCATGTCTTGCCATTGCCCGGCAGCTGCGAGAAATGGGCTACCGATGCTTTGCAGAGGCGACTTTTGATGAGATCTTGGATGTGGACAAACTGATTCTGGGCATTGAGCCCGGACAAGGTTTCAACGTTGTCTATGCGGTGCACAAGCCAATGCCTAGACCATCGGAAGCTTCGCGATGAATCCTTTCCAGTGGGATGCGTGTCCGCTGTGCGGGGGGGGCGATGTGCATGAGATTGGGCCAATCACCTATCGGCAGCCGATCAGATTCTCCACGCGCGAGATTGCGTTGGCGCATACGCCAATGCTGTTCGAATGCCGCGGATGTGACTCTTGGTTCACGCAGCGCATCGTCCCGCAGGCCACAGCCTTCTTGCTCTACGAAACCGGTGCCTCCAGCGAAAAATGGGCGGATACGCCGGCCTTCGTCGAAGGCAAGTCCCGCAACATCGTTGACAGATTGAGTCAGCACATCAAGGCAGGCAAGAAAGTGCTGGACGTGGGCGCCAATACAGGCGAGTTGCTCGACCACGTACGCTCGCTTGGGGCGGAGACGTCCGGCGCAGAGCCCTCAAGGGCGAGCCGTGAGGTTCTCACCCGCAAGGGCCACCAGACCTTTGCTCGGCTAGAAGACGTGAGTGGAACGTTCGATGTCATCACAGCCTTCGACTTGGTCGAGCATCTGTACGACATCCCTGTATTCCTGCGTCGCGCTCACCAACTCTTGGCGCCAGACGGCGTATTGATTCTGCTGACGGGAGACCGGCACTGCCTCAGTGCCGAAAAGTCCCGTCAGAACTGGTGGTATCTGAAGGCCCCGGAGCACATCGTGTTTCCTTCCGACAAGTATTTCCGCAAAGTGCCAGGCTTCCAGTTGTTGACGAAAGATGCCACGTACGCCTCTGCCGGGTATGAGCGCTCGAGAATAATGCAATGGTTTCAATTCATCCGCAAGATATTATTGAAGGGGGGGTACGATGGGCTGCCTTCGCTGGGTCCTGATCACATGCTTTTGTCACTAAAAAAAGACTGATATGCAGGGTATCTGATGCCGCTTCACACCGCCATTCTTTGCAAATTTTGGGTGGCTCGCGTACGCTGGCCTGCCATATGCGCTTGCCGCGAATCGGGTGATTGTCGTTGCGCTTCTTTTCCAGAAGCGACCAAGTTGCCAAGCTGCGGATAATGGTGTCACGTATGCGCTTTTCTCAGCACAGCGATCTTCTGACGAAGGTTCCGCCTCTCCAGTGCGTTACAAAAATCGGGCTGACGCTCGTCGTGGGGCTTGGATTCTTGGCCCAGCCGTTCTTGACTTTTATCGTGGTCTTGTTGCTGGCTTTGCTGTCAAAGGATAGAAATGATCGGGGCTTACTGGTTGTAATAATTGTTGGTGCTCTATATCTGTCGCTTGTAAATCTGACGAAATTGCCAGAGAGTGACATGGTTAACTATCTGGAAGTATTCGATAACGCTCAACAACTTGACTTGACGTCCTATTTGCTCCTCAATGCGAGAGAGCCGCTATACTACGTTTCGCTTTATGGTCTGGCTAATTTGCCCAATGTGGATGGCCGGTTGTACATTTTCATGTCGACCTTTTTCCCTTATTTTTTGTTGGGTTCGGCGGTGCTTCGATTAGGGGTGGCGCTTCATTTGGAGCGGCGGGCTATACTGTCTCTGTTGGTTTTCCTGCTTTTCTTTGGGCAGTTATTTAGCTTGTCGGCGCATTTGTGTCGTCAGTTTTTGGCTTCGTCTCTGGTCATGGTCTTTTTGGTGGATTATTCCATTTCGGGTCGGCGCCGTTGGGGAATCGGGCTTTTGGGTGTAATGATGCATTATTCGGCCCTGCCTTTGCTCTTGCTATGTTTTGTGCGCCCACTTCGTCGCTTCTCTTCTGGCGTGAGTGTGCTGTTCCATGCATTTGTCCTGCTATCTTTTTATGCCCTGGTTTCAAAAGTTGCGCCACTATTGTTAGGGGTGCCGCTGATCGGTATTGTGTTTAATCGCCTGGCAAATGGCGAGGGTGCGCAACTCGATGCATTGGATCTTACGGCTTTGATATTTGCGGCTTCCATGCTTTTCATGTCCCTGTTGGATTTGATTCGTGGAGGTGCATTTGTGCCACGCGTCAAAGGGTGGAGTGTATTGCTGTGTATCGTGGTGGTCAGTGTTGCGGTGGTGTTGGCCAGTGTGCAGCCCAGTTTGTCTGAGATTGCTTTGCGCTATTTTTTCTACTTGTATTTTTTATTGGGCCTGGCTTTGGCGTTTTGGATGGCGAGATGGCTTCTCGTTCGATGGGGGGTGTACGGCTTGGCCCTATTTGCTTTGCCTCTGTTTTTCTATAAGGTGTCGCATGGTAGATGGGCGTACGCGCCAATACAATCTCTATTGTTTGATCCCGCCTGGTCTTTGTGGGCTTACATGAAGTCTGCGTACATATAAGACTGAGAGGTTTTTGTGTTGTTTGCTGAGAGGCGTCTCAAACGGCTTTCCTCTTTCAGGTTTCCGATTGCCGAATCTTCTTCTATCCACCCCTCTTGGCCCGGCTGGGCATCAGTCTGGTACCGATGGGTGGGAATGGATTGTCGTGATGAGTGAGCCTTACCTGTTCCTGAGCAAACTCGTTCGGTACGTCAAGCTGAACTGGTGGCGGTTGACTGTGCCCGTGAAGATGAAAGCCAGTGGTGTGAGGCTAAATGGAAAAGTGCAATTTTTTGGCATGCCCATCGTCTCGATGGTGCAGGGCTCCGAAATAGAGGTCGATGCCGACGCAGTCCTATGCTCAGTCTCGGAGATGACTGCTCTGGGCGTCAGCCGGCCAGTGATTCTGCGCACGCTTAGGCCGCAAGCACGTATCAAGATTGGTCGGGACTGCGGGCTCAGTGGCACAACTGTCTGTGCTGCGCAGTCCATCAGCATTGGCAAGGAATGTCTGATCGGTGCTGACGTCTTGATTTGCGATACGGATTTTCATGCCTTGCCACCTGAGGGGCGCCGATTCAACGACTTGGCTCAAGCGATCAGGACCGCTCCGATCACGATTGAAGACAACGTTTTCATCGGTGCACGTAGCATCGTACTCAAGGGGGTGTCGATTGGTTGCAATAGCGTGATTGGCGCGGGGTCCATGGTTGTCGCGGACATCCCTGCTAATGTCTTGGCCGCCGGGAATCCAGCCAAGGTCATTCGGGCGCTTTGAGTTGCGGTGCGTCCTGCCTAAGCGCGGTACGTAATCAACCGCACCTCAAGCGCTTGTGCTTGTGAATGGATATAGCTTCCTGATAGATGCTCATCAACCGCTCATAGTTGATGTCGGCGGTGTATTTGGCATCAAACTCGATCCGGGCCTGCTGGCTCATCTCCAAAAGCCGTGGAGTGGCTTCACGCAACAGTCGCCGTGCTTTGTCAAGCAACTGTGCCGAGTCCCCGGGTTTGAACAACTCACCAAAGGCTGGGAGAACGAACTCTTCCATCGGCCCGATGTTGGATGCCAAGATTGGGACGGCGCAAGCCAGGGCTTCGCGGACTACCATTGGGAAGCCCTCAAAACAGATCGAAGGGATGATCAGAAGCTGCGCCGAGCGAATGACTTCCAGCGTTTGATCTGCGGGCAGTTTCCCGTGCCAATGCACATTGACGTCCGCATAAGTCGACTTGAGCTTGTCGAGGTCGGGTCCATCCCCCACGATGTGCAACCTGGGCGCATCCGCTCCCCATTGCCGCCAGGCTTCAAGCAAAGTTGAAACGCCTTTCTCCATGCTGATCCGTCCAACGTATAGCGCTTTGATCGGACGAGTCGAGAAGTGTGCCGGGTCAGGTGGGTTCGCCATGAACTGGGGCTTCTTGCGCATGCTGTTCCCGGGAATGAGGTCGGTAACGCGCATGATCTGTGAGTAAAAGTCGGTCAGCGTGATGAACAGGTCAACACGACGGCTCCAAGTGCCTAGGCGACGATGCAAGGCAATCATCGCAGCCATGGGTAAAGACGCTGCCAAGCTGTTTCGATAGCATCGGAACTTTAGAAGAGGACGTACGGACTGTCCTTCTAAACAGCGTAGGCAAGTCTCCTGTTCCCTGAACGGCAACCCGGCGCCACAGCCAATGCGGTAGTTGTGCAGCGTCATGACACTGGCCACCCCTTGATGGTGGGCAGCGTAGAAAACCGCGGGTGAAATCAAAGGAAAGAAGTTGTGGACGTGAACCACGTCCGGCCGCTCTCGCCGTAACAAGGCGCGAAATTGGAAATAGGTGAATGGATTGAAAGGCGTGGCTAGTCCACCAAGTATCTTTCCGAGGAGGCCGATGCTTCGGATGCCATCGCTGAACTTGAAGTATTCAATGACATCAATACCATTTGCTTGAAGCAATTGTTTCTCGGCCAGCACAACGGCATTTTCACCGCTGGGCGCACTTGATCCATACCAATTGTGAACGAGTAGCACCTTCACCCGTTTACTCCGCTGTTTACCAATCTGCTCTGCAGGAATTGACGGATCCCGTTTGCCACGTTACTGACCATGTTCTCAACGGTATATCGACGTGCAGACATCAGCGCGCCAGTACGGAGTTGGGAAAGGCGTGCAGGATTACGGATCAGATCCAAGACAGACTGAGCATAAACCTGTCTGTCAAAGGGGAGCATCAGGCCATTGACCTGATGCTCCAGATACGCGATCTCTGGGGAGTGCCCTGGATATTGGGATGTGATGAAAGGCAGCCCTGCTGCAAAGCTATCGAGAATAGCCAGCCCAACCAGGCCTGGATTCAGAAAGAAATCGGAAATAGAGAAATAAATGGCTTTGTCTCGTCCGAACTGCGCTCCAGCATAGTGAATCCAGTTTTGATCGACTATGCTGTTCAAGAGCCATTGACGCTGCGGGCCATCACCGATGATGATCAAGCGGAAGTTTGGTTGTTCCAGATGAATCTGTCTGGCGACATCCAGCAGGAATGCCAATTGTTTGTCTGCGTACAGCGAGCCACAAAACATCCCCACGCAGGCATCTTCCGGGATTTGCAACCTTGATTTGAGCGCAGTCTGCAAGGCAGGTGGCGCATTGGTTACTTCATTGCCAAAGAGCGATGTGTCAACTGCGTTCTCGATCACCGTCGTCTTGTTGCCGGGAAATCCCAGTTGTTGCAGGTACTTGCCAGTCTGATGAGTGTAGGTGAACCACCAGTCCACATGGCATGCAAGCCTGCGTTTGATCTTTTCGGCCGCACTCGATGCATCGCCTTGATGGTTATAGCCGTGTCCCCAGTAGGCCAAGCGTCTCCATCCCATCAGCCTTGCCAAATGAAGTGCCAAGTTTGACATGTAGCCATTGGATTGAACCATGATCACCAAGTCAGCTCGCCACAGCAGTGAAATAGGGAGATATTGGAAAAGAATGCGTTCCTTGAGCCAATAACTTCTGGGTGTCTTGACCCCGAGTGGTTCAGGTAAATCCCTCGAATCCCCTTTGCTTTGCTCGCTGGGCGCGGAAGCGCTGTAAACAACATGAAGCCTGATGCCCGTGGATCGGAGTTCCTTTTCAATCTGCTCGTAAAATGCAAAGCGAAATTGCTTGATATTGGCCACAATCATGACGACGGTACGCGACGGTGGCAATGCATCTTGAGCCGCAGCATCATTTGCTTCGTCTGAAGGTGAGCCTAAGTGTGCCTTCGTTGTTTTTGCTCGGTGCATGAAAGTCTATTGTGATGACTTTTCAGAAATTGGCTGCTTGAATGGGGGAGGGGTGCTGTCGGGTCGTATCAGGGCTTAGGAGTTGATAAAACCAGCAATAAACGAATATGAAAATAAGGACGAAGCTGAAAGAATAGAGGGTCTTCTCGTTGGCTATAACTGCAAAGATTTGACAGGCGCCGGTTATTCCCCATATGACTGCACTGGCTAAGCCGTGTGCACGCCATTCGGGGCCAGGTCGGGCTTGGGTTTGAGCCTTGCCGCGCAGGCGCCGATACAGCAGTTGATGCATGTGCCCCAGGTCTGCCTGACCAGTTTCGACCCCATCCCTAACGCGGCGCCGGTACATGGAGAACACCGTTTCCCACACCGGGTATATCCACACCAGCATCAAGGCCCAGGCTGATATGCGGGGGTTTCTTTCGACGAGCATCACCCCGCACTGGGCCAGCCAGAAACCAGCGAGGTAGGCGCCACCGTCACCCAGGAAGATTCGGCCAAACGGGTAGTTCAACAGCAGAAACCCACCCATGGCTGCGATGCCCCACAGGCACAACTTCATGACCAGCATGTCACCGTGCAACCAGGCCAGGGTTGCCAACCCCGCCAGCATGATGGACACCGCCCCGGCAGCCAAGCCGTTCAAACCGTCCACGATATTGATGGAGTGGGTCACGCCACCCACAGCGAAAACGGTGAACAGAACCGAAAGCACCGGGTATTGGATCAAGGAATCAAGAACGACCGTGTCCAGATCCGTGTAACGGACGTCCAGCACCCAGATGGCAATGGCCGCTGAGACGAACGATGCCAGAAGCCGTGTGCGAACACGAACCTTCTTGGTCAGGTCTTCTGCGAGCCCGGTAAGGAATACGGGCGTGGCACAAGCAAGCAGCAGCAGGGTGGTTGGGTATGTCGCGCCACCTGTCAGGTAGCCTGCAATGACGGCGATGATCAACCCGAAAGCCAAGCCAATGCCGCCAATGCGGGGCACCGGTTTTGCATGGATTTTCTGGACGCCGGCAAGGTCATGGTCAAGTGAGTGCCTGCCATGCCAGCGTTGCGTGAGCACAAGCAGGGCGCACACCATGAAACTGCCAGCAAATATGGACGCCAGCCGCCATGTCAGCATTGTGGACACGATCACTCCCGTTATTTGTTGCGCCTTGGCCTTACGCAGACACTCTGGCGTTCTTGATGCCAGTGTAAGGGCGAAAAATAGGGTTAATGGGCGATACCGGGGGCAAAAAAGAGGGCGAAGTTATTGCGCTGCAGCATGGGTACATCGTAGTGCTTTCAGTCAATCACGCAAGCTGAGAATGTCCTGCACGTGTGGGCTTAACGCAGCCTTGTTGATGCAGCGCAGCATCATGCATCCGGGGCATCGGTCAGATCCTCCGTCGTCGGTTTGGCCTCCACCCGATACTGCTCACTGGCCCAGGCACCCAGGTCAATTGCCTTGCAACCCTTGCTGCAGAAGGGGCGATAGGGGTTGTCGGTGCTGTAGGTGTGCATCACACCGCATGAGGGGCAGCGCACTTGCAGGTTCTTTTTGCCTGTCGCAGGCGAAGAAGCGTCGCGCTCGGTGCTCATCGAAAAGACCTCCGCTTACGCGCAAAGCGTCAATTCAAATCCCGCGTCCAGATCAGACGCGATCTTGAGCTTACCGTCGCTGTCGGATCGCATCAAGCGAATGGACACCATCAGGCGGTTGCAGCTGATTTCGGGGATCAGGCCCAACGCCGGGTCGATGCGCAGGCGAAGCAGCAGGTAGCTGCGGTTGTCTTTCAGGTTCTGCTGGTACTGGCCGCAGGGTGCCGCCACCATGTGTGGGTGCCCGGCATCACGCAGCAGGCCCAACATCACGTTGAGGGCCTCGGCCAGCGGGGTGAGGGTGCTGACCCACTGTTGCAGGTCGGCTTGCCGCCTGGCGGGGGGCTCTTGTTGCCATGCGTAGTAAGAGGGCAGGTCGAATTCGCAGGTGCCGCCAGGGATGCTGATGCGGCTGCGGATGCTCATCAGCCAATCGTTGCTGGAGAGAGACTGGCCTGCCTTGCCGGGCAACTGGTTCAGGTTGTTGTAGACGCGATCGATGCGCGAGAGCACGTCATCAAGTGCGCTTTCCTGGATGGCCGGGTTGCCGCGGTAACTCTGGAACTGGAGCTTGTAGCGATCCAGATCACGCAGCAGGTCGCTTTTGAGATCGGCGCGCGAGGCGACATCCATGATCTCGAAAATGGTCGACAAGGCGTAGTGGTGATCCACAGGGGCTTCGCGCCACATCAGGATGCCAAGGCGGTTGAAGAGGTGTTCCAACCGCAGCATCGTGCGGATGCTTTCGCCGAAGGGGTATTCGTAGAGGATCAATGCGCCACCTGAAGAAAGCCGTTCAAACGCGATCAGGCACCATTGTTCCACAGACGCCAGAGCTTCTGGACCTCGGCGCGCAACTCTTCCAGGCTGAGGCCTTCGTTGAGGATCACGTGATCGGCCAGCGCCAGCCGTATTTCGCGTTGTGCCTGTTTGGCCAGCACCTTTTCGACGGCTTCGCGGGGCCAGCCGGATCGCACCATGACGCGGGCGATCTGGGTCTCAGGTTCGCAGTCCACCACGAGCACGCGGTCGACCTTGTCCTTCCATTTGCGGCCTGATTCCGCCAGCAAAGGCACGTCGTAGACGATGTGTTGGTCGGGGAGGGCCAGGCCTGCATGGGCATCCGCCTGCTGGCCGATCAGCGGGTGCAGGATGGCCTCCAGCCGGGTCAAGGCACCGGGATCCGCAAAGGCGAGCTCGCGCATGCGGGTGCGGTCCATGGCGCCGGACGCGTCGATCAGGTGTGGGCCAAAGTGTTGGGCAATGGCATCAATCGCGGCGCCGCCGGGTGCCGTCAGCGAGCGGGAGATGGCGTCGGTATCGACCAGATGGGCGCCCAGGTCAACCAGCATCTGGCTGGCAGTGGATTTGCCACTGCCGATGCCCCCCGTCAGGCCGATGGTCAGGCGCTGCCGGGGTGGGGTCAGGCCCAGCCCAGCCATTGCAGAACGCGTTGAGAGCCAGCCATGGTCACCACCAGGCCGGCGCCGGCCAGGAAGGGGCCGTAAGGGACGTAGACGCCTTCGCGCAATTGCCCGCTGAGCTTCATGCCGATGCCAATGACCGCACCGATGACCGATGAGGCCAGCACGATGGGCAGGACCATGGACCAACCCAGCCAGGCACCCAGGGCAGCCAGCAGTTTGAAGTCACCATAGCCCATGCCTTCCTTGCCGGTGGTCAGCTTGAACAGCCAGTAGACAGACCACAGGGAAAGGTAGCCGACCACGGTGCCCCACAGGGCGTCTTTGAGGGGCAGGTTCCAGCCCAGCGCGGCGGCCACCAATCCTGCCCACATCAGGGGCAAGGTGAGGTCATCAGGCAGCAAGGTGGTATCCCAG
Organism: Aquabacterium sp.; assembly: GCF_016195855.1. Classification (GTDB taxonomy): domain Bacteria; phylum Pseudomonadota; class Gammaproteobacteria; order Burkholderiales; family Burkholderiaceae_C; genus Aquabacterium. The sequence goes on along the minus strand of NZ_JACPYU010000015.1, from coordinate 90,125 downwards.
TCGATCAGGGCGGCTGCGACCAGCACGGCCACAAAGCCGCACCACAGCAAGGTGGTCGGTTGTGCGCCAAAGCGCCAGCTGCAGGCGGCGAACAGGGCTGCCGTGGCCAGTTCAACCAGCGGGTATCGCACCGAGATGGGGGTGCCGCACGCCGAGCATTTGCCGCGCAGTACCAGCCAGCTGACCAGGGGGATGTTCTCGTACCAGCGGATCTGGTGGCCGCATTTCGGGCAACGGGACGCTGGTTTGGACAGGGTGAGTGGCTCCGGGGCTTTGTCTACCGAAGCCTCGGGCAGCTCCAGCATGGCCCGCGCATCCGTCTGCCACTGGCGCTCCAGCATCAAAGGCATGCGGTGAATGACCACATTGAGGAAGCTGCCCACGCACAAGCCCAGCACAGCCAGGCCCCAGGGCGTGAGCACGATGTCGGTCAGAACCGGCAGCAAATTGTCAAACATGAAGGCGGCGTCGCTGAACGCTGGATGGCAGTCTTGCTCAGACGACCTGGCCGAGCTTGAAGATGGGCAGGTACATGGACACCACGATGCCGCCAATGATCGAGCCCAGGATCACGATGATGAATGGCTCCATCAGGCTGGACAGGGCCTTGACGGCTTCGTCAACTTCTTCTTCGTAGAAGTCGGCGGACTTGCCCAGCATCTGGTCCAGCGAGCCGGATTCCTCACCGATGGCGGACATCTGCAACACCATCACCGGGAAGAGGTTGGTGGACTGCATGGCTGTGGTCAGGCTGGTGCCGGTGGAGACGTCTTTCTGGATTTGCTCGGTGGCTTCGGCGAACACCGCATTGCCAGCCGCGCCGCCCACGGAGTCGAGCGCCTCGACCAGGGGTACACCCGCAGCAAACATGGTGGACAGTGTGCGCGTCCAGCGGGCCACGGCGGACTTGAACAGCAAGTCACCGAACACGGGCATCTTCAGCAACAGGCGGTCCATGCGTTTTTGCATGGCCTCGGAGCGTTTCCAGGTCTGGAAGAAGAAATACAGACCGCCACCGATGGAGCCAAAAATGGCCCACCAGAACTTCACGAAGAAGTCGGACATGCCCATCACGAACAAGGTGGGGGCTGGGAGGTCTGCACCGAAAGACGTGAACACGTCCTTGAAGGCCGGGATCACGTAGATCATGATGACCGCCACCACCACAAAGGCGACAACCAGCACCGCGATCGGGTAGGTCAGCGCAGATTTGATCTTCTGCTTGATGGCAATCGTCTTTTCCTGGTACGTGGCCAGGCGATCGAGCAGTGTTTCCAAAATACCAGCGGCTTCACCGGCTTCCACCAGGTTGCAGTAAAGCGCATCAAAGTACATCGGGTGCTTGCGGAACGAAGCCGACAGGCTGGTACCGGTCTCGACATCGCCTCGGATGTCATTGAGCAGCTTGGTCACGCGGGGGTTGGTCGAGCCCCGTGCCACGATGTCAAAGGACTGCAGCAAGGGGACGCCTGCCTTCATCATGGTGGCCAGCTGGCGCGTGAAGATGGCGATGTCCTTGGGCTTGATCGAGCTGCCGCCACTGACGCGGCGCTTCTTGACCTTCTGCACCAGGATGCCCTGGCGGCGCAGGGTCGCACCGACCATGGCTTCGCCACCCGCGCGCATTTCACCGCGAACGAGCTTGCCGTTGCGGTCCTTGCCTTCCCATTCGTAGACAAATTCTTGCGGTTTGTTGGCTGCTGCCGTGGCCATGTGTCGGAACTCCGTGACGATGCGTCGCTACTTACTCGTTGGTCACCGCGATGACTTCTTCCAGTGAAGTCTGGCCTGCCTTGACTTTGACCAGACCGGACTCGCGCAAGTCTCGCACGCCTTCGCGTTTGGCCTGGGCAGCAATATCCATAGCTGTGCCCTGAGTGAGAATGATGCGTTGTATTTCTTCACTGATGGGCATAACTTGGTAAATGCCCACGCGACCTTTGTAACCGTTGTTACAGGCTGAGCAACCGATTGCTTTATATGGTTTCCAGCGGCCGTCGAGGTCTTCTTCCTTGAACCCGGCGCGGAGCATGGCTTCGCGTGGATAGTCGGCCGGGGCCTTGCAGTTTTCGCACAATCGGCGGGCCAGACGCTGGGCCGTGATCAGGATGACGCTGGAAGCGATGTTGAAGGGGGCCACGCCCATGTTCATCATCCGCGTCAGCGTGGTGGGGGCGTCGTTGGTGTGCAGCGTCGACATCACCATGTGGCCGGTCTGGGCGGCCTTGATCGCGATGTCGGCCGTTTCCAGGTCACGGATTTCACCCACCATGATCACGTCAGGATCCTGACGCAGGAAGGCTTTGAGCGCCGTGGCGAAGTTCATGCCCGCCCGGTCGTTGACGTTGACCTGGTTGATGCCGGGCAAGTTGATTTCGGCCGGGTCTTCGACGGTCGAGATGTTCACACCTGGCTGATTCAGGATGTTCAGGCAGGTGTAGAGCGACACCGTCTTGCCCGAGCCGGTAGGGCCTGTGACCAGCACCATGCCATAGGGCCGCTGGATGCACTTCATCAGGCGCTCTTTTTCCTCGGGCTCGTAACCCAGGGCCTCGATGCCCAGTTTGGCGCTGGACGGGTCGAGAATACGGATCACGATTTTCTCGCCGAACAGCGTGGGCAAGGTGCTGACCCGGAAATCGATGGCCTTGTTGCCGAATTTCAGTTTCATGCGGCCGTCTTGCGGCACGCGCTTTTCGGCGATATCGAGTTTGGAAATGACCTTGATACGCGAGGCCAGTTTGTCCTTGATGGCCACCGGCGGTTGGGTGATTTCGCGCAATTCGCCGTCAACACGGAAGCGTACGCGGTAGTTGTATTCGTAGGGCTCGAAGTGCAGGTCGGACGCGCGGGCGTTGATGGCGTCGATCAGCATCTTCTGCAGGAAGCGCACAACGGGGGCGTCTTCGACATCGGTGGCGCCGGCGTCTGCCTCGGGTGTCTGGGTGCTGGTGTCGTCGGTGACGTCGAATTCAAAATCGGACGAGGCCAGGGCGCCAAGTTGCTCTTCCGTGGTGGCGGTGATGCCTTCCAGCAGCTTGCTGAGCTTGTCCTGCTCCACGATGACCCACTCTGGCGTGAGTTGGGTGGCGAACTTGATGCGCTCGATGGCTTCCTGGTCGGTGGGGTCTGCACCGGCAACGAACAGGCGGTTGCCGCGTTTGGACAACACCAGCACCTGGTATTGGGCTGACAGCTTGTTGTCGATGATGCCCTTGGGCAGCCGCTGAACGTCCACCGCAGCCAGGTCCATCACGGGCACGGCCAGCGCCTTGGACAGCGTTTGAGCCAGATCGTCAGGGCTGATGGCGCCGCTGTTGACCAGCATGGTCACAAAGCTGCGTTTTTGCTCGCGCGCGGCGCGGGTGATGGATTCTGCTGCCTTGGCGTCCAGCTTGCCGGCATTGACCAGCACGCGGGCTACGCCAGACAGGGATCCAGGTGCTTCAGCCAGTGTCGGATCAGCCATGTAAATTCACTGCAGGAATGGCAATTCTTGAATATCAAAGGTAAATCATTACCTATTCAAGCGAGCCTGTAAACCGTATTAATGCCCGGTTAAGGGCGCAAATTCGGGGTTGAAAAGGGCTTTAGTGGGCAGATTGAATCTTGACCATGCCCGCATAGAGCCCACCTTGTGCCATGAGTTCCGCGTGGGTGCCTTGCTCGGCCACCTTGCCTTCCGCCATCACGTAAATGCAATCGGCGTTGCGGATGGTGCTCAGGCGGTGCGCGATCAGGATCAGGGTCTTGCTGCCGCGCAGGTCTTCGATGGAGCGCTGCACCACGGCTTCGGATTCGGAGTCCAGTGCGGAGGTAGCCTCGTCAAAAATCCAGACGGCGGCATCCCGATACAGGGCTCGGGCGATGGCCAGGCGCTGGCGCTGGCCGCCGGAGAGCTTGCTGCCATTGGTGCCGATGTCGGCGTCCATGCCGCCGGGCATGGTCTGAACGTGGGTCCACAGGTTGGCGGCGCGCAGGCAACGCTCGACCTTGTCGCGGTCCACGCCGTTGGGGCTGGCGTAGGCGATGTTTTCGGCAATCGAACCTTCGAACAGTACGATGTCCTGCGAGACCACGGCGAAGTGGCGGCGCAGGCTGGCCAGCTTCAGGGTGTCGATGGGGGTGTCGTCCAGTGTGATGTCGCCCGAGTTGGGGTAGGCAAAGCGCAGCAGGGTGCTGACCACCGTGCTCTTGCCGGCACCTGAGGAGCCCACCAGTGCAATGGTTTGCCCAGCCTGGATGTCGAGGTTGAGCCCGTCGAGAGCCGGGTGGTTGGCACCTTCGTATTGCAGGCGGACGTTGTGGAAGGCGATGTGGCCTTTGCAGGTGGGGAGGGTGGCGGTGCCGTTGTCGGGCTCGGGGGGCGCGTCGGCCAGCTCAAACGCACCCTTGAGTGTGACCAGTGCGCCGCTGATGGGGGTGTAGATGTCCGTCAGATGGCGCATTGGTGAAATGGTCATCAGCAAGGCTGTGATGAAGGATACGAATTCACCGATGGATGCGGCGCCTTTGCTGGCTTGCCAAATTGCCAGCGTCAGGATGATGGAGACACCAATAGCTGCCAGAACCTGTGTAATGGGTGTGACCAACGCGCTTGTGGCCACCTGTTTCATCGTCATTCGACGGTAATGTGTCGCTGCGGCCACAAAGCGATCTTGCTCGAAATCCATGGCATCGAATGTTCTAACTACGCGCCAGGCTCGAGCGTTGTCATCAACGGTGTTGACCAATCGCTGTCCGGCTTGATATTGCGCCAAGCTGACTTGATCCAAGCGCTTGCGAATGCGCTTGACGCTCACTGCGAGCAGTGGCATGGATATGAAGGCAAGCAGTGTCAGCTGACTATTGACGTACAGCAGATAGGCCACAAGAAAGATCAGAGTCGAAGCATCTCTGACAATTGAAATCAGCGAACTGCTCATCGCGGCCGATGCTGCGTGCGGGTCGCTAATGACTTTGCTGACTGCAACACCTGGGCTGATGGTAGTAAAGAGCTTGGAGTCTGCGCGTAACAACGCGTGCATCAAATCCCGCCGCAGGTTGAGCACAACAAGTGAGGTCGCCGAATTCATGGCGAAGGTGCCCGCGAAGTTGAAGGTGCCTCGAATCACGAAGAGCCCAATGACGACCAACGGGATAACCCACAGGGGGTACTTGAGGCCTTCCTTGAAGCCTGAATCGATGAGCTTCTTGAACAACGCGGGAACAACAGGCTCCACGGCCGAGCTGAGCAGGAAGAACGCAACAGCCAGTGTCAGCATGCGCCATTGGGGGCGCACATAGCTCAGCAGTCGATTGCGGGTGTCAGTGAAATCCATGGCGTTGATTGGTAATGCACCTGGCGCAACTCGTGTGCCAAGCGCGGGATTGTGACACCCTCTGCTGTAGAGACTCAGTGAGGTTGAGGAAGGAGAACCTGCTGTAAAGCGACCTGAACCTGCTCGACTGTCGGTGTTTGCCCTTTGCCGCCAAGGCTGGCTACAGGGCCCGAACCTACGAGGCCGGCGAGACCAGGCTCATGGTCGCAATAGATGCCGACGGTGGGGCGACCATGCGCGGCTGCCAGGTGGCTCATGCCAGTATCAAGGCCCACCACCACCTGAGCTTGTGCAAGGGTGTCGGCTGCTTGCTGTACGGTCAGGAACGGTGGCACGGCGCCCTGAACCTCGCTGGCAATGCTTTGCGCCAACTGGAGCTCTTCCGGGCTTCCCCACATGATGGCGACGTTCCAGCCTCGCGCTTTCAATTGCCGCCCGATCTGAACCCAGTTGCCCATAGGCCAAAGCTTCTCTGGGCGACTGGCGCAGGGGATCAATACAGCAAAGGGCCCGGGGCCCGGCGTCCAGGCCTCGGGGGCGGCCTTGAGCCCGAAGTCGGGCTGGGACGTGGGCAAGGGGTAGCCGAGTACCTGTGCGGCAAGTTGGCGGCAGCGATCGACGGCATGCTGTCCGCGAGAAACGTGTGCCTTGCGTGTGTAGAAGAGTGACGCCACGGGCTCGCGAATGCTGTGCCAGTCATAACCTGCGCGCGGGCCTCGAGCGAAGCAGGCAAAGGCAGCACTTTTGAGCAGCCCTTGCATATCGATGATCAGGTCGTATTGGTCACGGCCCATGTCGTTTCGCCATGCGCGCAGGGCAGACCGCGTTTCCGGTGAGCGCAGGGATTTGCGCCATTTGCGCCATTGCAGCGTGATGACGCGCCGGACCGCCCGATGTTGGCTGGGCATGGCTGCGAAGCCACGCTCCACCAGCCAGTCGATCTCGATGCCGGGTATGGCTTTGGCCATGTCGCTGACAGCTGGCAGCGCATGAACCACATCACCCATGGAGCTGGTCTTGACGATCAGGACCCGCATCAGCCTTTGGCCTTGGCCTGTTCCGCCACCAACGCCGGATTGAAGCGTGGGTCGTTGTACATCTTGAACTGGCGATACACCTTGAAATAGGCTCGACCGGCCTGGGTGTCCGTGATCAGTGCATCCAGGCAGGATGCCAGGTCCTGCCGCTGTTGCAGTAGCTTGTCGAGCTTGACCTGACTGCTGCTGCGGTGCGCGTCGTCCACGTCCGTGCGCGTGGTCTGGGCGCGCATGGCGTGGATCTTGAGCGCCATGATGGACATGCGGTCGATGATGCTGCCGGCGGTTTCGCTGTTCAGTTGGGCGTTGGCTGGAACCTTGGAAACGGGTGCGTCGGTCTGAGCGGATGCCGCATCAACCAAGCCGAGTTCGGTCAGCAGGATTTCGTCGACCCGTTCGGTGGCGTCGTTGCGGGCCTGGTTGTACTTGTCGATTGCACGCTTGTTCAGCGCAATCTCACTGTCGCTCACCGTCGTGCGGCGGGCTAAGTCCTCTTCGGCCCACAAGCTGCTGTTGAAGAAGTGATTGGTGCCGATCCAGTGCCACAGGAGGGATGACCGGTCGCTTGACGTCGTAGCCACGGGCGTGGCGACGGGAGGCCCCCCGGCTTCGTTCAGCGTGGTGTCGTGAAGGCGGCTGACTTGCTCACCCAGGTTGCTCAGCATGCTCATGGGGCACGGTCCTTGGTATCGAGTGATGGCGAAAGCTGTGCATTATCGGGGTGCAACGGCCATCGACGCGGATCTGTGGGTGCACCTTGTTCCGCTGGTGCGAACGGGGGCTTCAAGCTACGGTGACTTAGTTGACGACGTCCTGACGACAAAATATTGTGTTGATGAACGTATCGGCGTGGACGGTGTAACCCATGGCGCACACCTTTTCAATTAGCGGTGTTTTTTTCGAACCAAAACCATGTTCGCGAAATGTTGCTGTTTCGAGGCAAATGATCTTTGGCAATTGAGGCTGCTTGAATGCCTTCAAGCTTTCAATAACCATTTCATCGAGCCCCTCTAAGTCACACGTCAGAATATCAGGGAAGGTGTCGCCTGCATGTTGATGCACCAAGTCCACCAAGGTGACGGTGGGGATTTTGATGACTTGGCTGATTCTGATGCTGCTTTCACGTTCCAGGCGGCGCGCCTCGGCTTCGGAAAACGTGCTCATCGTTGGTGCGGTCATGATATAGAAGTCAAGAGCCTCATTGCCTGGAGTGTCGGTGATCCCGATATTCAGGTTGACGTCTCGCTTTCGCTTTTGAAAGAAGTCAGGCATTAAGTTTGGATTTGCTTCCACATTGATGCCTCTGCAACCTCGCTGATAAAAGATGTACGTGTTGTTCAGGTAGCTTGGGTGGTGAGCACCCAGGTCTAGGTATGAGGGGAACTGAATGCCTATAGCGTTTAAAACGAAATCTATGATCAGATCCTCCCCGCATTGAGCGTAGCTCTTCTTCGCTCGTTTCCCAGCAAGCACGCCTCGCCGTTCATACTTGTATAAAGCGCTTCTGATGTTGTTCATGCGAATCGACCTGCTTTGGTTTTCAGTAAGTGTTGATCAGAATTTAATCTAGCGAATTTGGTTGGGGGTGGCGTCAGGGTTCAATATCTTGGTCAGTCTGAAATCAAGTTTCCCATTTGCAGAGCACCTGTACATCGGTTCTTCATCTAGGATGCGGAAGTGCGAGCGTTCGAGAATGTTTGGGAATTGTGCTAGCAGCGTGTTGAATCGATTTTTTTCGTCAGCAGGGAAAGTATCTGCCAGATATTTAACTTGTTTTTGAGTGAGGACGGCATCTGCGGTTTCCCCTTGAGAATATTTTTCGAGCACATCACTAGATGTCAATGCAATGAGATCCACAAATCGATGATTGATTGCGGCGTAAGATATGATGCCGAGGTCTGATGATGCAATGTAATCAGTTTGCGGGATGTGCGTGTGAATGAATTCGCCAAGATGCCTTCTGCAAACTTGATGTCTGGCGAGTTCCGTCATGTTCTTCCAATTGAATGCGTAGCCCTTCGCAGATTGGGCCAGCATGAGCGTGGCAACTATTGCAAGTGTTATCGAACTTGCTTTTTTGCTCAATGTCAATTGAAATTGACTGACGCAAACGGCGGTGTATACATAAAAAATTGGTAACAGGTGCACCGAATAACGCGACCAATCCGACTTTGGGCCCAAGATCACAGATAAAGCGCTTAGTAGCATGTAGGAGATAATTGGCAGATGAGATCTGCCTATCAGTCCTAATGTGCCGATCATTAAAGGAATTGCTCCCATCGATCGCCAGTTTTTTAGTAACTCGCCTGGGGCTGCTTGATAATAGGTGGCGATTTCTTTCATTTTGAAGGCATGAGAAATCCACACCCCATAATAGGCATGCTTGATTGCGTAGAATCCACCAAATGCAAATATGACAGTGATCAACGGCAGGTAGGATGAAAGGGGCTTTTTCTGACGAAGCAACTGAAATCCATAGGGCGCAATCAGGAGAATGCCTTCGAATCGAGTAAATGCTGCCGCCGCGATGGTGAGTGCGGTGACCAGCGAATTCGCTTCGCTGAGGATTAGATAAATAGATACCAGTACGAGGGCTGCCCAAGGCATTGTCTCCATGCCGCTGAGTGCCCATCCAGAAAGGAAGCCGTTTAGGCCACATGCCGCAGAAACAATGATGGATGAAGCCTCGTTTGCTTTAAGGTGTTTTGCGGTTTTGTAAACGTAGAGGCAAATAACTGCTAGCGAAATTAGTCCAAGAAGTCCACCCACGAATTCGAGATTCTTGATACCCAATAGCCAGAAAATGGAAAGTGCAATGGTGTACAAAAACGAAGAGGCGGCGTCTGTTCTCTCTCCTGCATTGAACGTCAGGCCGTGGCCCTCCGCCAAGTTAATGGCATATCTGTATGTGATGTAGGAGTCGTCGTATTGATTGGAGAAAAAGTGCATTGTCGGCCAATACGTCGCAATAATGACAATGACAGCAAAGAGCGGCGCTGCGAAGCGTATATGGAATTTCATGATGGGGGCGGCTTACGCGTCGCGCTTTGTTTTTCGTAGGGTGTAGATGCCGCAACCATAATGGAGTTGGGGTGTGGCCGAAGGCGTGACGCATTTTTGCAAGCTGCCTTGATCGTCGACATAGTGATAGTCGATCAGTTGAAAGTCTTCCTTCCCCCATTCAAGAATTTCAGTTGGATCAAAAACCCTGTGAGCATTGAAGTGTGTGCCGCTGGAACCTATGGGAAAGCTGATATAGAGAATGCCACCATCCTTCAGCATGCGGGTGAGATTTCGGAAGCCTTTTCTGTGTCCGTCTGGATCGATAGGGTCACCATATCTGCCCAAGCCGAAATGCTCTAGTGCATGGAGGCAACTCAAAGAATCACAGTAATCAGATGGTGCGCCGTTGTCGGACATCAGATCACCCTGGATAAATTTGATCCGAGGGTGCGCTGTTGGGTTCAATGGGCGAATATCAAATACTTCGATTTCTCTGAAGGCGGCGACATGTGCAACAAAGCCGTCTATGCGACTTCCAACATCCACATGCTTTTGCGGATGCGCTTGGTTTATCTTGGTTGCCACCAACAGATCTTGGTGAAAATAATGCCCAGACGCTGATCCAGCCTGATCTGACAGGTCCTGTAGCATGGGGCGATCCAGCGCAATGCTCCCTCCTGCAGCCAGGAACGCCTGCCTGTCCTGGAGATAGCGTTTTGCCGATAGAAATGTTCTCTTTTTAACAGGCTTTTGTACGAGTGCCAGTCGCAGTGCGCTTAGCTGGAGAAGGGCGGATTTCATCATGTTCATGGTGTTCAGACTTTATGCCATGTAGGGGGGGCAACATCGCAGTCGTTGAATTCGGCGCTTGTGAACCACTTTGCGGGCGCAAAGTTCAAACCCTGTTGTTTACTTAACCAGGCACCCCACCAACTGAAGCTGCTGTTGGCTATGACGTGGTGTCGGCATAGGCTCATCAGCCACAGATCTTCACGAGCGCTTGATTGTCTTGCATCCACGATGGTGTAAGACTCAACTTCGGCAGGGATGTTGGCTGCCAGCCAGTCCGGGTCATCCGAGAACAGGAAAAAATGCGGTGAGTCGTGAACCTGCTTTCTCAATGACTGGATGGCGTGTGTGTAGTAGTCCACGCTGCATACGCCATGAAAGGCAGCCACCTTGGGGTCGCTGACGTAGTCTCCGCGCCGAAAGTGCACGCTGGCTGATTGCGGTGCGCTTGCGATTTGATCTGCAATGCGCTGAATGTAGGGAGAGACGGGCGCGCGAAGTGTCAGTTCGGTGAGGAGTGTTGGGCGAATATGCCCGAAATACTTTTCAGTCTGCCAGTAGCCTGCCAGTCGACAGCCGGGCGCTGTCTTTTGCATGATGCCTGCGTCGTGGTTTGAAATTGATTCCTTGATCGCGATGCAACGATCCAGTTGCCGGCGACTGAGTGTGTCAATCGACGCCTGAATATTGAAATCGCTCAGCCCAAGTTCGCGTGGGGTCTGACCGCCCTTGATCTGGAGAATGCGAGTGTCGAGGACCAGATCGCAATGGTGCTGTAGTGCTACGGCACGTCCAAAGGCATACTGGAACAATTGATTGCCCAAGCCTCCTGCAAGACTGGACACCACAACATGGCGTGGTCGAAGTAGATGGCTAAGTCGCATGGTGATACGGAGTTTTATCGAGCGCGCTTGACTCTGGCCGAGATGGCTCTCAGTTGGCTTTGCATCCTCGGAAACTGTGCGAAGCGCCGAATCTCTCGAGCGATTTTTCGATCTAGCTGGATGTCGGTAGCCTGCAGGCTTCGAATGAGTTCGGAGGGGTTCGGGAAAAGCTCCCCTATCGAGCGTTGGTACATGGTTCTGAACAGTGCAGCGTTGCACTCGGGCGAATACAGTGCCAGCCTCACACCTTCGTAGAACATGCGCGCGATCCACAAGTGAACAGTGCGCTGCAGCCGTGGGCTGCATTGTGTCGGCGACATTCGACGAAGCGCTTCAGCTGGCGAGGCCGCGATGTCCAGACACAGTTTGGCTGACCGTTGTTTGCTCAGGCTGTGCGGCGTTGATCTGTATTTGATGATGGGCTCAGGCAGATAGTAGAGGCTGTTCGCACAGCTGACGATATAGGGTGTTGTTGGGACATCATCAATGACCAGAGCCTGGTCGAATAGCGGGGCGTTGGATTGCGTCAATACGGATCTGCTTATCAGCCTGCCCCATAGTGCCCATGCACGGTCTGCCAGCGTGGCACAAAGGAGTTCCTCTTTGTCGTCGAGGAGCTCCCGTGGCCGGTGGCTCTTGCTATTAGAGCGTGTGAGCGGTGTGGGGCTATCGGGATGCCAATAGTCGAAGTCAAACTCCACGATGTCTGGTTGCAGTTGGGTCAACACCTCGCGGGCATCTTGAATGGTGGAGGCAACCACCTCATCATCGCCATCTAGGAAGAGGACGTAACTGCAGTTCGCCAGACCAAGCGCATTGTTTCGGCTGGCGCAAACACCTTGGTTGGTTTGCGCAATCAGGCGTGCAGTCGGCAGACTCCTTTCAAGCCAGTCTTTGCAGCGGGAGATAGTGTCGTCTGGGCTGCCATCATCCACGATGATGAGTTCATCGCCTGGCTGCATGGCTGACCGAATGCTGTCGAGCATTCCGGTGATGTAAGGCGCCATTCGATAGGTCGCAACCAGGAAGGATATGCTGTCGGCGGCACGTGTTGCTGCTTCCGAATTTCCTGATTGGTCTGTTGCTTGCATCTGTATGGCTGGTGCTTGTTGTCTCTTCGCTGGGATCAATGCAATTGCATAGATCCCGACGCGTTGTCGATTACGCCCTGAGTTTGCGCAGGGCCTTGCTGGCGACGATGATGTCGTGTCCTTTCAGGCTTGCGGGATGAAAAGGTTTGTGTATTGCATCCGCAAGTGCTTGAAGTTGGCCATAAACGACTTCGCTCACTTCACCGTTGTCTCTTCGATTCATTACGATCGCTTTGCTTTTTTCCCACTCTGCACGAGCTTCAGGTGAATACGACGACGAAGTAATGACGGTGTTGGACCCGTCTTCCTTGATGTAATAGTCGCCCACCAGTACCCCTGAATCTTCAAAATCTGATCGATGTTGCATGCAGATCTTGAGCAGGAAGTCGTAGTCCTCATATTTTGCAAGTGCCTCGTCAAAAGTAGGGTGAGGCGGTGAGATCAAGGCTCTGTCGAACACATAGCTATGAATCGGGCAGCAATTGTCTACAAGCAAATCCGCCAGGGTACGTGCGCCCCAGCCTTTGGATTTGCTCCTTACGATCGTGATGTCCTCGTGCACGAAAGCACGTTTGAGCGCTATGTCACCGAAGGAAATGGCGCTGCGGCTGGATGTCAGCCTCTGAATCAAGCGTGTGTAGGCGTCAGGGTAGATGCAATCGTCATAATCAAGAAAAGCGATGTACCGCCCACTCGCTTCAGCCATGCCGACGTTCAACAAAAGGGATCGACTGTCTTTTCCCGGCGCAACGGTCGGGTTCAGGATGGTCAGGAGCCTTCCTTGTTGTCGGTCAATCTGCGCGGCGTAGCTTTCAATTTGCTTGAAGGTGTCCAGTGCAGAGGTTTGACAGGCTACGATGACTTGGATATCTGGGTAGCTGCTGTTATAGATGGAGAACATGCAGCGCTTGAGTTCAGGCAACTTCCGATCATCGTGAAACCTGATGATCACTGACAAGCGAGTCTGGGCATAAGTGGTGAGCTGTTGCATGAACTACCACCTGTTCAGCGCATACTGATTTTCGAACTTGAAGCTTGCAATCTCCGGGCTTCTCTGAGCGTCAAATGCATCACCTGTTTTGCGCTTCGTGGGGCCTTGCCATTTGCTTGCCAACAGGCTGGCACATTGCGCTTTGTCAATTGCGCACGCCATTTCAAGGCGACTCTCTGAGCCAGGCGACTGGAAATAAAGTGCCGTTGGGCAGGTTTTCGTCTTGAAGCCCATGGATCTTGCTCGCCACGAGTAATCAATGTCCGCCCCAAGGTGATGAAAGTCTTCATCGAAGCCGCCGATCGTCTGGTAGATCTGGGCAGGGATCAGCAGGCATGTCATCGACACCCAGTCTGTGTCAAGGGTTTGAGGGTTGAAGTACTTGGGCAACTCGTCTGGAAAGAGAACCGCTTCAATGAGCGCGCCATCGTTGGCGGCGATGGACATCTGCACCAAATTCTTGATGGCGCCAGGTTCTGGCAGGCCATCTGCACTCATGCTGATGTAGTGAGTAAAGCCGGTTGCTGCGGCCTCTTTCAACAGAAAGTTCTCTGCCGTGGATCTTTTCGTGTTGTCAGGTATCTGTACGCATCGCATCTGAAACGGGGCGGGAGAGAGTTGCTCGTCAAGCCAATCTCCGGTCCTCGTGCTGGCGATATAGATGACCCCTTGCGAGTTGGCGCTTAGCGCCAGGCATGCCTGCCTGATGGCCTGCAAGCTGGCGTGAATCTGAGCCGGGGATGCGCTTTGCGCCAGCAGACCAATGGCAATTTGAGCTGCCGTCGTTGGATTGGGGGGGGAGAGAACGTTCTGTAGTTCTTGAACCTGTATCTCCAGATGCGGGATGCCGCATTTCTGACGCTTGCGTGCTTCAAGCCTTCGTCGGTTCCACGTCTTGAGCTGTTTGATGATCATGCTTTTGTCTGCCACGTATAGGGGAGAGGCAATCTGAACTTACTTGACAAGAAGCCTGAGCCACAAGCGTGCATCAGCGAGGGTCCAGCCGGCACCGATTATTCGCTTTTTCAACGCGAGGCGAGCCTGCGTTTTGTCTCCCGCCGAGATCAACCTTTTGATGAAGAGCCTGGCTTCAACACTGGTGAACAGCCCAACGGGGGCAGATTGGACAAATTGTTCGATTTCTGTCTTACGCAATATGAGCGCCATGTTGGACAGCCCATGAAAACCGAAGCTGGAGGGTGAGACGCGCTCTCGTTCGAATGCGAACTGATTGGCCATGGGTTCCTCCGCGAATTGGATACCCCAGCGTCGCTCCAGCAATTCGCGATAGGTCCTGGCGATGCAAACGTCCTCAGGATGGTGAGGAACAATCTCGTCGTTCGCCAGCGCGTCCAGCAGCTTGCGTGATCGCAGCGAGAACCCGCCATTACCTACACGATGCTGATCTTTGAATTGGGGCCACACAGCGCCGATGTAGTCCATCTTCAGGAAGTCATCGCGCCACATGCCGGGGTCGATCACGTAGCCGTCCCACTGCACGATCAACATGTGCGGGGTGTGCAGATAGGGCCCCATGCCTTTGAGCAGGAAGTGCGAGTAGGCTTCGATCGAGTTGATGTCGCTCAGTTCTATGACCCGTACATTGCCGGGCACGTCCACCAACCCATGGTTGGGGCAGGTGAAGAGCACGGCGTCACCGAACTCGACCTTGCCCATGCAGATGTTCATGGCATCCAGGGCCAATCGGGGCAGGCGTGTATCAACGCAGCACAGTGTGACGCCGGGTAGTTTCAGCATGTTGATGCGCCCGTTTCGTAAAGGGCCTGGTATTGGGCGGCAGCACGAGGCCACGTGTAGCGCAGAGCCTGCTGACGCACGCGATCAGCCCGCGCCGGATCTTGCTGATGTGCAAGCAGCCAGGCCTCGGTGATCTGGCGCATGCTGCGAGGCTCGAAGTCCTGCCAGTACGCGGCGGCGTCACTGCAAACTTCAGGCAGGCTGGTGCGCCGTGCCACGATCACCGGCTTGCCAAAGAACATCGCTTCGATGGGCGGCAGGCCAAAGCCTTCTTGCAGCGATGGGAAGAGGAAGGCCAGGCAGTGTGCGTACAGCCATGTTTTCTGGGCTTCGCTGACGTCGGTGCAGAAGTGGACGTTGCGCAGCCCGAGCGCCTGCACGCGGGCGCGATGGGCCTGAACTTCCGGGCTGTCAGGGCCGGCGAGGACCAGCATTTGTTCAGGCCACGCGGCCGCCATGTCGATCAGGGCGCCGACATTCTTGGACGCAGACATGCGGCTGATGTGCAGCAGGAAGGCCTTGCCTTGGAGTGCCACGATGGGGTCTTGAGAAGCCGTGGTCAGGTCTGCGGCACCGTTGTGGATGACAGTGGCTGGCGGCGCCCATGGCAGGTGCCTTGCCAGGTCGTCGGCCGCGTATTGGCTGATGGCAACGAGCTGATGCGCGCGCCGCAGGTGCCGAGTCAGGCGCATGTTCTGCCACCACAGGCTCAAACCCTTCTTGGCGTAGACATGGTTGAGGTCATGCACCGTGATGATGTTGCGGCGGCTGTTGACCGGTGGGCGAAAGCGCATGTGCTGATGCAGCCCATGCCAGACGTCCAGGTCAACCGGGAAACGATGGCGCAGCCGCATGCCGTCATGCAGGTCGTGGTACTGAACCTCGTGCCCGAACATGCCATGCCATTGTTTGGGCATGATGAAATGAAAGTGCCAGTTGCGCTCGGCCTTCAGCGTGCCAGCCTGCTGTGCATACTGCATGGCCAGTTGGCGAGAGAACTCAGCCAGCCCTTCGTTGAAGTGCTTGATGTGGCCGAATTGCAGCGCGATGTGGCGGGGCGCAAGCGTCATGGTTGCCGCGCCTGGTTGATCGCCTGAAGTGCATCCTGCAAGGCAGGCCACCCCTGATCGGGCCTCAGCACGGTGACCTTGTTACCCTGCACCCACCACATTGGCGCCGCATCAGGGCCCAGCACGCTGACGACGCGGCCACCAGCTGCGGCGGCCAGGTGACCCGGGCCGGTGTCGTTGGACACGGTGCAAGCGGCTTGCTGGCTCAGTGCGGCGTAGGTGCCCAGGTCCACGCCTGTGAGGATCTGTGCGGCCGGGTAGTCAGCCTGGGCTTGGGCCTCTTCGCCTGGGCCGGGGCAGAGCACCACCTGATGGCCTTGGCCTGTCAGCTGGCGTGCCAGTTCCGGGAACGCAGGCCAGAGCTTCTTGCCTGTGGTGTCGGCCGCACCCGAGAACGGGCACAGGATGATGAAGCCTGGTTGCAGACCGTGTGCTTGCATCAGCTGCGCGGCCTTGGCCTGATGCGCCGCAGAGGGCTTGAGCCCCAGATGGCGTGGGCGTGCCTGTCGGACGCCTGCAAAGTGGCTGCCGATGCGCCAGTAGTTGTCGGCCGCATGCAAGCCCGGCTCGTAGGGCACGCCGTGGCCCAGCAGCAGGCTGCGACCTTCCTTCTGGTAGCCAATGGGTTTGAGGCCAGCCAGGCGGGCTTCCAGTGCGCTGGAAAAGGAGCTGGTGAACAGCACCATATTGGGCCTGCGCGTGAAGGCCGGGTGCTGCTTGCTCAGTTGCTGTCGCAGGACTTTGAGCTGCTGGATGGCTTCGCTGCGCTTGGCGGGGCGGACATGCACAGCCCAGCCATGGCCTTCAAACAGGTTGATCGCCCAGCGCTTGCCGATCAGATGCAGCTCATAGCCTTGTTCGGCCAGCATGGTCAACGTAGGCAGCGACAGCACGGCTTCGCCAACCCAGTTGCACAACCTGATGATCAGGGGCCCCTTGCTGCTCATGCGTCCACCTTCTGCATGACGTCCGCAAGTGATGGCCATTGGTGGTTCGGGCCTTGGGCCATGCGGTTTTGCGGGCCCCATGGGCGCCATTGCTCTGGCTTGGTCGGGCCCAGCACGCTCAGCACGGTAGTACCCACGGCTGCTGCCATGTGGGCCGGGCCGGTGTCATTGGAGATGACGAGGCTGGCCCGTTTGAGGAGCCCCAGGTAGACATCCAGAGCAACGCCAGGCAGGCAGATGGCATCGGGGTGGTCCTGCAGCGCGATGTCTTCTTCGCCGGGGCCGGGGCAGGTGACGATCTGGCGATCCTTGCGTGCGGCGAGTTGGTGCGTGAACGCTGCGAACTCGGGCCAGCGCTTGTCTTTGCCATCCACATCGCCGGCCGCATATGGCACGATGCAGGTGAAGCCGGGCTGGATGCCATGCGCAGCGAGCAGTTCATCGGCCTTGCCTTGTGCCTGTTGCGCGACTTGCAGCTCGATCTGAGCGGGTGGTGGCAGGTCTGTGCCGACGAGCCTGCAGGCCAGCTCCCAGAAGCCCTCCAGTGCGTGTGCGGGTGGGCTGGGGTGCCGGGCTTGCCACGCTTCTTTGAGCAAGAGGCTGCGCCCATCACGCGCAAAGCCTGCCGGCTTCAGGCCCGCCATGCGTGGCTCGAAGGCGCTGGAAAACGAGTTGGGCATGAGCAGCGTGTTGACGCGGCTGTTGAAGCCGGGGTCCAGTTGCATGCAATGTTGCTTGAGTTCGCGCAGTTGCGTGATGCGGCTACTCAACTTGCCTGCACGCGGTGTGACGTGCCAGCCTTGTTCGCCAAGATGGCCGCCGAGCAGCGCTTTGGCCCAACCCTTGCCATACAGGTGCAAGTCATAGCCATGCACTTGCAGCAACTGCAGCGCGGGCAGGCCCAGAACCACGTCACCGACCATATTGCACAGCCGAACGACCAATGGGCGACGCAGCGATGGTGTGGGCATGGGCATCTTGCGAATTCTGCCAGCGAGCAGGCAATAAAAAACCCCGCAAAGCGAGCTGTGCGGGGTTCGGAATTTTGGTGGCCTGGGGCGGAATCGAACCACCGACACGCGGATTTTCAATCCGCTGCTCTACCAACTGAGCTACCAGGCCATCTCTTCACATCAAACTGCGTTGCAGTGATCAGCGAAGACTCTCAGTATACATCAATTTGCAGCTGCTTTTTTGCTGCGACCCAAATCAACGCCAAGTTGTTTGAGCTTGCGATACAGGTGGGTGCGCTCCAGGCCGGTCTTTTCAGCCACGCGGGTCATGCTGCCGCCTTCACGAGCCAGGTGGAACTCGAAGTAGGCGCGTTCGAAGTCATCACGGGCTTCACGCAAGGGGCGGTCCAGCTCGAAGCTTTGTTCGTGCGAGGGGCCGCTGGGTACATGGCCGTTCATGGCGGGTGTCGGTTGCACGGCGCTGTAGGCCACCGGGCTGGTGTGGTGGTGCGTGTCACCGCCAACGAGTTCGCTGCGAACAGGCGAGACCACGCTGTTGATGCCGGCGTACGACGAGGCCGCCGTGATGGGCGTGACAGTGGCCAGGTGCACGGGTGGCGTTGGCGTGGCAGCGCGGGGGGCGGGTTTGGTCAGGCCCTGTTCAACGGCACGCAGCAGCTTCTGCATGGTGATGGGCTTTTCTAGGAAGGACTGTGCACCGAACTTGGTGGCTTCAACAGCCGTGTCGATCGTGCCGTGGCCCGACATCATGATCACGGGCATGGTCAGCTGCCCGCTGGCAGACCACTCTTTGAGCAAGGTGACGCCATCCACATCGGGCATCCAGATGTCGAGCAAGACCAGATCGGGCTTGCACTGTTCACGCAGGATGCGTGCTTTGGCGGCGCTTTCAGCGACTTCGACGGAGTGTCCTTCGTCGCTCAGGATTTCTGACAGCAGGGCACGGATGCCCAGTTCGTCGTCAACAACAAGAATGGTGGCCATGAATTTGTTTGACCCCTTAGATGGGAACTATGACTAGTGTGACCCAGCTTGGGTGGTTTTAGATGACAGCTTTGAAAATGATAACGAAACTTGGGCCCCTCTCACAGTATGGACCTGTGAGGGATACCCTAGTTCGGGCACGTTTTTGGGTATCGAATCGTTGCTGTCACCGAGATTGCGCAGCCGAACCAGGGCGCCGTGTTCATCGGCGATCTTTTTGACGACCGCCAATCCGAGTCCTGTGCCTTTGGCTTTGGTGGTCAGATAGGGCTCGAAAGCGCGTTTGAGGATCTTGTCTGGAAAGCCTGGGCCGTTGTCGCGCACGAGCAGCCGCACCGCGCGGATGCTGCCGTCTTCCTTGCGGGGGGCATCGGTGCGGATCAGCACGCGAGGCGGTTCATCAGGTGATGGGTGTTCGCTGGTCGCATCCAGTGCGTTTTGCACCAGGTTGTGGATCACCTGGCGCAGCAGCGTGGCATCGCCCAGGATCTCGGGCAGGCCTTCACCGAGCTCGACCTGCAGCGTGCCATGTTCCAGTGCATGGCCATACAGGGCCATCACATCGTGCACCAGTTCGTTGATGTCGATGGGCACCAGCTTGGCCGTGGGCAGGCGGGCGAAGTCGCGGAACTCGTTGATCAGGGTCTTGAGTGCCTGCACCTGCGTGACGATGGTGTTGACCGATCGGGCCAGCAACTGGCGCGCAACGGGGTCTTCGAGCTTGTCCTCCAGCTTCATCTGCATGCGCTCGGCCGACAGCTGGATGGGGGTGAGCGGGTTCTTGATCTCGTGCGCGACGCGGCGAGCCACTTCGCTCCAGGCTTCGGCGCGCTGCGCGGAGACGATCTCGGTGAGGTCATCGAACACGATGAGGCGTTCGTTGGGCGGCAGCTCGGCCCCGCGCACCAGCAGGGTCAAGGGCTCGGGGTTGGAGGGCAGGCTGAGCTCGTAGGACTCCTGCCATTGCTGGCGCTCGCCGGGTGTGGGGTCGGTGGCATAGAGTTCGAAGCGCTGGCGGATGTTCTCGGCAAAGGGCTCCAGGCCGGCGACGTCGGACAGGTAGCGGCCTTTGTAGACCGACAAGGGCAGACGCAGGATGCGGGTGGCCCCCGGGTTGACCATGTCGATGCGGCCCGTGGCGTCGAACACGATCACCCCGGCCGTGAGGTTGTCCAGGATGGTCTGCAGGTGGGCGCGTGCGCTGTCGAGTTCCTGCACGCTGCGGTCAACGAGGGTGCGGGCATCGGCCAGTTGCTGGGTCATGGCCGCGAACGAGCGCGTCAGGCCGCCGAGTTCATCGGTCGATGTGAAGATGGCTTTGGGGCGCAGGTCGCCGCGCGCGACCTCGCCCACGCCTTCGGCCAGCAGCAGCAGCGGGCGAGCCAGTTGTTGACCGAGGATGGCCGCCAGCAGGAAGGCGCCGAATACCGCGAGGATGAGTGCCAGCGTGAGCGTGCCGATGTACATGCGCTTGAGGCCCACGCGGCCCAAGGAGCGTTGCTGGTATTCGCGGTAAGCGGTCTGCACGTCCAGCGCGTTGCGCACCAGTTCGGGCTGCAGCTTTTGCGTGACCATCAGGTAGCGCCCGCGTGCCAGCAGGCTGAAACTGTGATCGGGCATCCAGGCCAGGGCCACGACGCGTGCCACGCTGGGCGGTGCGCCATCTCGGGGCCGCTCGGCCTTGTCCTCGGTGCGGTCGTCCAGCCCCTCGACCAGGGCCATCACGCCTTTGCTGCGGGCCTCCTGTCGCCAGCTGTTGGGCAAGCGTTCGGCCGCCAGGATGCGTGTGCCGTCGCCACCGGCGGTCATCTCGACCTGGCCGTTTTCGCTGAGCACGGTCACCACCTGCGCGCCCAGTTGTTCGCGCAGGCGCTCCAGCTCCAGCACCCCGGTGGCGGGTGCGGGGCCGACCAGGCTGGTGGTGGTCTGCGGGGCGCTCATGCGTTCGGCGGCCAGCCGGGTCTTGTTGCCCAGGTCGGTGGTGAGGTTGTCCAGCGTGCTGCGGCCGAGGTTGAGGCCGGCCTCCAGCGCGCCTTCAACCCGCACGTCGAACCAGGTCTCGATGCTGCGCGAGACGAACTGGTAGGAGACGGTGTAGATCAGCAAGCCAGGCAACAGGCTGACCAGGCCGAAGATGCCGGCCAGTTTGAGCAGCAGCTTGCTGCCGAACTTGCGGGCACGCAGGCGCAGGGCCAGCCGCGCCACCGCAATCAGGATGACGAGGATGAGGATGGCGGCCAGGGCCACATTGGCCCACAGCAGCCATTGGTAGTGTGGCTCGTAGCGTTCGCTGTTCTGCGTGGCAAAGGCCAGCAGGAAGGACATGATCAGGCCGGCGCCGCCCATGGCGGCCGAGGCCACGATCCAGGCCCAGCGGTTGGCTTTGATGGTGCTCATGCCTGTGTGGGGGCTGATGGCTCAGCGTGCGGGCCCGACGGCCACGCGGCGGCGCACATCCATGTTCCAGGTCGACAGGCCGCCCAGGCCGATCTGCAGTGGGCGCGGCAATTCATCGGTGTCCAGGCGAAAGCGGAAGTCCACATAGTGGTCCTGGTCGCTGGAGGCGGGGATGGGGTCGGCGATGCGCCAGCTGTCGGTGCTGCGCAAGGCGCCCAGCGCTTCGGGCAGGGTGTTGTAGTGGCGGCTGAGGCCTTCCAGGCTGAGCCGCCAGCGGCGGGTCAGGGGCTGGTAGGCCAGACGCCAGCGGCGCGTGGCCGAGCCAATCAGTTCGTCGGTCCAGTACCAGCGGCTGCGAAAGACCTCGGCCTCGGCCACGAAGACCACGGCCACGCCTTTGATCAGGGCTTGCTCCAGGTCACGAGGCAGATCGAAGCGGACGCTGTAACTCAGCAGGGTGCCCTCGTCGCTGCGCTGGACGGTGAGCTTGTCCAGCTCCAGGCTGCGGTGCCCCGGGGTGTCGGCGTGCGCGAGCCGCCCTGCCGGCGCCAGTGTGGCAGCGAGCAAGGCTGAGGCACTGCGGGCAAGCAGTTCTCGGCGGCGCATCAAGGACATCACGCACCTTGGGTTGTTTTGGACAGCAGGGCGTAGAAAAAGCCATCACCACGGTTGTGCCGGGCGGGGTCAAGGTATTCGACCACAGGCAGCAGGTGGCCGGGCGAGGGGCAGGCCTGGGCGTCCGTGTTGCGTTGCAAAAACGCGTCGATGCGGTCCTGGCCCTCTGTTTTGAAGACGGAGCAGGTGCAGTACAGCAGGTGGCCACCTGGCTTGAGCAGGGGCCACAGGGCCTGGAGGATGGCGTCCTGGGTTTGGGCCAGGGCGGCGATGTCGGATTCGCGGCGCAGCCAGCGCACGTCGGGGTGGCGGCGCACGATGCCGGAGGCGCTGCAGGGCGCGTCCAGCAAGATGGCGTCGAAGGGCTTGCCGTCCCACCAGGCGGGCTGGCTGGCGTCGGCGGCCAGGGTGGTGGCTTTCAGCCCCAGGCGGGACAGGGTCTCGTTGACGCGGGTCAGGCGCTGCGGGTCGGCGTCCAGGGCGGTCACGTCCAGGTCGGCCAATTCCAGCAGGTGTGCAGTTTTGCCCCCTGGTGCGGCGCAGGCGTCCAGCACGCGGGCGCCTGCGGGCAAGGGATGGCCGCCCGCATGGATCAGCAGGGGGGCGGCGATCTGCGCGGCGGCGTCTTGCACGGACACGTCACCCTGCTCAAAGCCGGGCAGCTTGCCAACGGGCACGCCGTGCGGCAGGGCGATCGGGTCAGGCTGGTTGACGGGCGGCTGCTCGGCTGACAAGTCTGATTCGGGCAGCAAACCTGCCTCGACCAGGCGTTGGCGGTAGGCGGCCACCGTGCCATGGCGCTGGTTGGCGCGCAGGGTCATGGGGGGCTGCTCCTGGTTGGCCATCAGGATGGCTTGCCAGTGTTCGGGCCAGTCTTTCTTGAGCCGGTTGATCCACCAGGCCGGGTGGTTGAAACGGGCGACCGGGTCTTGCTCAACGGTGGCCAGCAACTCGGCGCGTTCACGCAGGAAGCGGCGCAGCACGGCATTGACCAGGCCGCTGGCGGGCTTGGCGCGGCGTTTGGCCGCTTCCACGGCCTGGTCGACCAGGGTGTGTTCGTTGTACTCGCTGCCGCAGGCCAGGGCCAGGGCGCTCAGCAGCAGGGCGTCGACCCAGGCCTGAGGCGCCTTGGGTACCAGTTTTTGCCGCAGGGCTTGGGCCATGCCCAGGCGCCGCAGCACGGCGAAGGACAGGGCCTGTACGCCGGGGCGCTCTTGCGGGCGGCGCTCGGCCAGTACATCGGTCAGCGAATGGCCCTGGCGCACGGCGGCCACGGCGTCGGCACAGCCGCTCAGCAACTGCCACAGGGGCAAGCTGCCAGGCGGGGGGGATGACGCTTGATCAGAGGGTGAAGAGGGCGGGCGAGAAGGGCGGGCTGGACGACTCATGGCGCGCAGTCTATGCGTTGCCGTGGTGTCCAGCCCTCCCAGGCGCTTTCGGGATGCCGGAAAAGCGTGAAATCAAGCGCCCAGGAAATGGCGGCGATAACGCGCAGGCAGGTCGTCAATGCGCATGAGCATGGGCAGGTCGGCCGTGTTGAAGTCGGGGTCCCAGGCGGGGGCGCCCAGGATCTTGGCGCCGCAGCGCAGGTAGCCCTTGATCAGCGCGGGCGGGTCCACCTGCAGGTGGCGGTCCAGCTCTTCAACCGGCAGGGGCAGGCGGGGGCGCACTTGCAGGTCGATCGGGGCCAGATGGGTCTGGCGCAGCTGCTCCCACAGGCTGGCGGCCACGTGGCCACCGTCGCGCATGCTGATGCTGGCGCAGCCGATCATGGTGTCCAGGTCGTTGCGGACCATGAACTCAGCCAGGGCGCCCCACAAGGCCATGATGGCGCCGCCGTTGCGGTGATCGGGGTGCACGCAGGAGCGGCCCAGTTCCACCATCTTGCTGCGCAGGGGGCGCAGGCGGGTCAGGTCGAACTCAGTTTCGCTGTAGAGGCCGCCTACGCGCTTGGCCGCGTCCGGCGTCATCACGCGGTAGGTGCCGATGACCTCGCCGGGCTCGCCGTTGCCTGTACTCAGGCGCACCAGCAGGTGCTCGCAATAGCTGTCGAACAGGTCGATGTCGTGGCCCTCGGGGCTGCCGGGGGGCACGCTCAGGCGGGCACCCATTTCGCCCGCGAAGATGTCGTACCTCAGGCGCTGCGCAGCGCGAACATCTTCTTCAGTGCGAGCCCAAACGACCTCCAGGGCTTGCCGTTGCCGGGTGCTGCTGGCTTGTTGAGGCTCAGAGCTTGGGTGAAGTGACCTCCGGGCGGCACGGGACTCGGCCGAAAGCGAGGACAGGTCTGCCATGGGCAGGGTGGGCAGGGGCAGGTCACGCATCGTCATCTCCAGTCGTTTCACTCCGTGGACATGAGTCCGCAGTGTTGGCTGGCGCGGTGACGCTGCCGTGAACTTGTCATGACAGTTGCATGACGCGTGGTCTGACCGGTTCGCATCATTTGATCCGCGTTAATCCTCATGACAAATCCTGAAACACGATTCATGCATGCGCTGCTAGGATCGGGTGTATGAGCATCCAGATTTTCGGTTTGCCAGTCTCCCGGGGTGTGGCCATTGGTCGCGCCGTGCTGGTGGCATCCAGCCGGGTGGACGTGCCCCACGTTTTCATCGATCAGTCCCTGATTGACGAGGAAGTGGCGCGCCTGTTCAAAGCGCGGGATGTGGTGGCCGACGAGTTCGACAACCTCAAGCGCGACCTGCCTGCCGATGCCCCGGCCGAGCTGGCCGCCCTGCTGGATGTGCACCAGATGCTGCTGCAGGACGAGGCCTTGATGGGGGCGGCTGCGGACTGGATCCGCCAGCGGCACTACAACGCCGAATGGGCGGTGTCGGCCCAGTTGGAAGTGCTGGCGCGCCAGTTCGACGAAATGGAAGACGCCTACATCCGCGAGCGCAAGGCCGACCTGGAGCAGGTGGTGGAGCGCTTGCTGCGCAGCCTGAGCCGCGGTGAGCCTTCGGCGGTGCCGGATGCCAGCCGGGCCAATGCCCAGGACTTTGGCGGCGACGAGCCGCTGGTGCTGGTGGCCAATGACATCGCGCCAGCCGACATGCTGTCGTTCAAGCGCAGCGTGTTCAAGGGTTTCGTGACCGATGTGGGCGGCAAGACCTCGCACACGGCCATCGTGGCCCGCAGCATGGACATCCCGGCCGTGGTGGGTGCCCGCCAGGCCAGCAACCTGATCCGCCAGGACGACTGCATCATCATCGACGGCGACGCCGGCCTGGTGATCGTCGACCCTTCCCCGATCGTGCTGGAGGAATACCGCTTCCGCCAGCGCCAGAGCGAGCTGGAGCGCAGCCGCCTGGCCCGTTTGCGCCATACGCCGGCCGTCACGCTTGATGGCGAGCGCGTGGAGCTGCTGGCCAACATCGAGATGCCGGAAGACGGCCCCGGGGCGCTGGAAGCTGGCTCGGTGGGCGTGGGCCTGTTCCGCAGCGAGTTCCTGTTCATGAACCGCGGCAGCGACCTGCCCGATGAAGAAGAGCAATACGGCGCCTATCGCCGCGCGGTGGAGGCCATGAAGGGCCTGCCTGTGGTGATCCGCACGGTGGACATCGGCGCCGACAAGCCGCTGGAAGGCATGTCAGCCAGTGAATTGCGTCACGAATCTGTGCTGAA
Source organism: Aquabacterium sp. (assembly GCF_016195855.1). GTDB lineage: Bacteria > Pseudomonadota > Gammaproteobacteria > Burkholderiales > Burkholderiaceae_C > Aquabacterium. The sequence continues at coordinate 64,640 of NZ_JACPYU010000015.1, read as the reverse complement.
CCCGGCGCTGGGCCTGCGGGCCATCCGCTGGAGCCTGGCCGAGCCCAGCATGTTCCGCCGCCAGTTGCGTGCCCTGTACCGCGCCGCGGCACATGGGCCGGTCAAGATCATGATCCCGATGCTGGCCAGCCAGCGCGAGATCCACCAGACGCTGGACAACATCGCGCATGCCAAGCGCCAGTTGACCGAGTCCGGCAAGCCCTTTGGTGAGGTCGAGCTGGGCGCCATGATCGAGGTGCCGGCGGCCGCCTTGACCCTGCCTGTCTTCCTGCGCTACTTTGATTTCGTGTCGATCGGCACGAATGACCTGATCCAGTACACGCTGGCCATCGACCGGTCTGACGAGGCCGTGGCCCATCTGTATGACCCCTGGCATCCGGCCGTGCTGCAACTGATCCAGTCCACGATCACGCAGGCGCGCGCGGCGGGCAAGGGCGTGAGCGTGTGCGGCGAAATGGCCGGCGACCCGGCGTTCACCGAGCTGCTGCTGGCCATGGGCTTGCGCAGCTTCTCGATGCACCCGTCACAGATCGCCTCGGTCAAGCAGCGCGTGCTGCGCGCTGACACGCGCCGGCTGGCGCCGCTGGTGGCGGGGGTGCTGCAAAGCGAGGACCCTGAAGCCACGTGCATGGAGGCTTTCGCTCACTCCAGCACGGCGCATGCCGCGCCCCGCTTGATGTCTGCGGGCTGATCAGTCCGGCGCGTCAAAAACCCGCTTCACGCCGGATTACCGCGGCCGCATGGCGCAGGTAGCGCCACCCAGGCACCGACCATGCCCCCTGCACCACGACCTTGCCGCGCCAGGTGTGCTGTGACGCGGCGGGCTCGTCCTGCAAGACCTTGAAGCTGACCAGGTAAACCGGCCGCTCGGGGTAAAACTGGTTGTTCTTCTCGCGCACGAGCACGCCGCCGCCGAAGAGGTGCACCAACTCGGGTTCGTTCAAGGTGCGGCGTGCATCGGGTTCGATGCTGGCCAGCGACAGCCGCACAACGGGGCCGGCAGGGTCGTCCGCGTAGAAGTGAGCGACGTCACCCGCCTGGATGCGGGCAAGGTCGTCTTCATCGAAGTAGGCCATCACGGTCTGGCCTTGATCGGCCACCAGGCGCGCGACGGGTTCGTCGTGCCCCAGCCATTCGCCGGGCTGGAGCTCGGGCGGCACGTCGCGCAGTACGCCGGCAAAGGGCGCTTTGGGCGCGTAGCGCTGGGCATCGGCTTGCACAGCGGCCTGGTCTGCTTGGGCGGCGCTGGCTTGCGCTTGCAGCACTTGCCAGCGGGCGCGTTGCTCGTTGTCAAAGCCGCTGGCAGAGGATTGCCAGGCGAGTTGCTCGGCACGGGCGTCGGCTGCGCGCAGGCGGTTGGCGAGTTCGGGTGAACCCATGCGCATCAGCAAGGTGCCTGCTGGCACGTGCTGGCCTTCGCGCACCGGCATGTCGAGCAGTTGGGCGTGTGGCGGGGCGTAGATCACCAGTTGCTCGGCGGGGCGCAGAAGGGCACTGCCGGAGGGGCGCGTGGGCCATGGTGCGAACAGCAGCGCGAAGGCCGCGCCCAGCAGGCTCATGCTGAACCAGGTGCGCTTGTGTTGGCGCAAGCCAGGCCAGGCCATGCGCCAGACGCGCAGCTCTTGCCACAGCGGCTTGAGCACGAACCAGCCAATCTCAACTGCGAACAACATGATCCCCACGGCCTTGATGAAGAAGGCGTAGACCAGCACGGCAATGCCCAGGAACACACCCAGGCGGTAGGCCCAGGTGGCAAAGGCGAAACAGATCAGGCCCATGCGGCGCCGGGTGGGCAGGTATTCAGGCGGCGTGGCACCGAGTTTGAAGAGCCATTCGCGCAGGCGCCATCGGGCCAGTGCAAAGGCGCGGTCATGCAGATTGGGCATGCTCAGCCAGTCGGACAGCAGGAAGTAGCCATCGAAGCGCATGAAGGGGCTGGTGTTGATCAGCAAGGTGCTGGCCAGGGAGGTGGTGGCGAGCACGAAGGCCAGTGCTTTTGGGGTGCCTGCGGGCAGCAGGGCCCAGGCCAGGGTGGCCCAGGCGGCCACGGCCATTTCGGTGAGCACGCCCGCTGCGCACACGGCCACGCGTTGCCGTCGTTGTGTGAGCTTCCAGACTTCGTTGGTGTCCGTGTAGGCCACGGGCCAGAGCACCAGAAAGGCCACGCCCATGGTGGGTACCTTGCAGCCAAGCCGCTTGGCGGTGAAGGCATGGCCCAGCTCATGCAGCACCTTGACGATGGTGATGGCCACGCCATAGCTCAGCAGGCCGGACCAGCTCAGCGTGTCCACCAGGGTGGTGGTGAAGCTTGACCATTGGCGATAGACCTCCAGCAGACCCCAGCCCAGCGCGGCGCAGGTCAGGCAGGCGAACCAGGTCGTGAAGAGCCAGGCCAGCCTGGGTGCCCAGGCGGAGAGCCAGGCATCTGGGCGCACCAGGGGGATGCGGAAGAACAGGTAGTGGTGCAGCAACTGCTTGAACACGCTGCCCTGGCCTTGCTGGCGGGCCTGGGCCAGGCTGGCGGCTTCGCCCGGTGGCACTTGCAGCAACTGGTTGCGCTTGAAGAAGTCGAGCACCTGCAGCACGTCTTGCACGGCGAGTTGCAGGGGGGTGTGGCGGGTGATGTCACGTGCGATGCCGGCGGCCGAGCCCATGTGCCAGCGTCGAAGTACCTCGAAGGTGGGCCAGTCGAGCTGGAAGAACTGGTTGCGTACCGGGTCGTGCAGGGTGTGGCTGGGTTGCCCGTCGGCCAGTACGGGGCCGGGGAGCAGGGCCAGTTCCTCGCGCAATGAAGGCCAGGTTTGCATGTGCGTCACCACCCCAGGGTCTGGCGCACGGTGGCCAGTGGGCGGCGTAGCACCCAGTAGATCAGTGGCACGGACTCACCGCTGAGCTTGGCTGTGCCCTTCAGGCCGATGCGTTGGGCCTTGCCTGTGTCGGCAGCGGCGGGTTGCTGGAGTCGGGCGCGCACGCGGTAGGCGTATTGGCCGTCCGGGCGCAAGGTCGCGTCGTGGGCGATGTAGCGCAACTCGGCCTTCACTGGGTGCAAGGGCGATGCAGCCAGGAACAACTCCACCTGGGCGTGTTCGGCGAGCGGGATGGCGTCACCCATGGGCAGCCAGGCCTCCACCTCGATGTCATCGGGCGCGGCGATGCGCAGCACGCGTTCACCAGTTTGCACGGGCTTGCCTATCCATTCGGTGGGGTCGTCGAACAGCGCGATGCCATCTTGGGGCGCGCTCACGCTGGCGCGCTGCAACTGGTCTTGCAGGTAGCTGGCCTCTGCCTGTTTTTCTTCGATGCGGCCGAGCAGCCCGGCCAGTTGCGCTTTTGATCTTGCGTCGGAGACGGCTTGTTGCGCGAATTGACGGTATTCGGCTTGGGCCGTGGCCAGGGTCTGTGTGGCCACGTCACGGTGGGCGGCCAGGGCAACTTGATCGAAGCTGAACAAGGGCTGACCGGCCTTGACCCGTTGATTGGGTTGCACATGGAATTGGGTCACCACACCGTCCAGTGGGGCGCGGACCACGGCCGGGTTCACGGGCACGAGTTCCCCGGGGGCCAGCACGGAGAGTTTCACGGGGATGACGCACACCGCTGCAGCGATGGCCGCGATCAGCGTGCGTCGCTGCCAAAGCGGCTTTGCTGGCGTACCTGGCGATGCGACGGGCCAGCGAGCCAGCCATCCGGTCTGGCCGGCTTCGAGGGCTTGCCAGGCGTGCAGCCAGATGTCAGTCCATTCGGTCAGGGCCGGGAGGATGTTGTCGGGCCAGGGGGTGTCGGCGGCGAGCAGCAGGCCACCTGCCGCTGGCCCCTGACCGGATACGCCTTGATCGGGGGCATGCAGGGGTAACCACAAGCCATGGGGCGGCAGCCACTCCGCCCATTCGCTCGCCAGCTCCGAAGGCAGCTCGACGGCCGAGATGGCGCTGGCCTCACTCAGCGTGGCATGCAAATGCTTGCACAGGCGCGCTAGCCACAGGGCATAGGGCGCGTTGGCCTCCACGTCGACCACGCCGGAAAGCGCCTGGATGCGGCTTTCACGCATCCACAAGGCGGCTTGTCGGTAGGGCCACAGCGCGTGCGTGTCGTTGACGGCGATGAAGGCCAACTCGTCGGTGCCGCGTGCCAAGCGGGCCTTGCGGGCCAACTCCAGCAGGGTCAGGAGCGGGTCGACCGGCTGGACGGCCGAGTGTTGCAGCATGGCGCTCATCAGCTTACTCGCTCAGGCGTGGTGGGTGTCTTGGCCAGGTGTCGTACGGGCTTGCTCGCCTGGCGCAACTGTTCGCTCAGGCTTGCTCGCCCGCTGTGCCCGTCAGGCGCATCGAGCAGGGTCTGGCCGGGGCGGTTCGCCTTGATCCGGACCTTGAACACCGATGAGACCTCATGGCCTTGGGCGTCGCGTGCGACGACCTTGATGGCCAATTCACCATTGACACCCGGTGGCGCCTGCATGACGAACTGGCCGGTGCGCGCGTTGAAGCTGATCCAGTTGGGCAGCGGCCGGCCGTTGGCTTGCTGCGCACTCAGCTGGATGACGGCGTTCGGGTCGGTTGAGGCAAAGGCATCGGCCGGGACCGTGATGGTGGTGCGGCCCGCGCCGTCCACGGCTTGATCGCTCATGCCGCGCATCAAGACCAGACCCGCGTCAGCCTGGGTACCGGCCCTGTCGACCACGATCACCTGGAAGTGCCCCTCGCCCCCTTGGGTGAGCGTGGGCGTGGCAGTCAGAGGGCTGGTCGATGGGGTGCCGATGTCGGTGCTGCGGGGGGCTGGCGGGTTCACGGGGCGTGTGTTGCCCAGTACGGTGCCAGGCCCGGAGTCCAGGCTGTTGGCGCTCAGCAAGGTTTGTGTGCCGGGTGAAAGGAAGGTCGGCGCTGGTGACGGGGGAGGGGAAGGGGCTTGTTCCGGCGGCAGAGGGACGATCGGCGTGCTCACCGGAAGGGGCGATGGCGTTGGCGTGGGGTTGGGTGGAGGCGCCAGGGACAGTGAACCGGCATTGCTGCCCGTGTTGCCGGCGATGTCCGTGATGGCTGTGCTGACCGTGTAGGACTGGCCAATCTGTAGCGCGAGCGTGCCGCTGGTTGGGGTGGCGGTGGCGAGGTCGAGGCTCCAGACGCCGTTTGATGGTGTGACGTCGTAGGTGGCGCCGCCCACGGTGACGGTCATGGTGTCGCCGCCGGCCAACGTGGCCGTGCCGGTCAGCGTGGGTGTGGTGCTGGTGGTGCTCAGGGCCGTGACTGTGGCCGGCGTGGGGGCCACGTTGTCGAACACGTAGGCCTGGCTGCTGATGGGGCCATCGTTGCCCGCGTTGTCTTGAACCTTGAGCCGCAGGGTACTGGATGCCGTGAGGGTGACGCCATCCCACGTGAGTGTGGTGCCGCTGACCTTGCTGGTGATGTTGCTCCAGGTCGCACCGTTGTCGAGCGAGCCGTAGACAGCATCGCCTGCGCCCAGGCCGGCGCTGAGCGTGGCGCCCACGGTTTGCGCGGCGGTCTTGGTGATGAAGTCGGTGCTGCTGGTGCCGGTGTCGGCCGAAAGGGTGATGCCGCTGAAGGTGATGGTGGGTGCCGAGGTGTCAAGCACATAGGCCTGGCTGGTAACCGAGCCGTCGTTACCGGCGCTGTCGGTGACCTTGAGCTTGAGCGTGTTGCTGGCAGAAAGTGTCACGCCGTTCCATGTCAGCGTGGTGCCACTGACATGGCTGGTGATGTTCGTCCAGGTGGCACCGTTGTCCAGCGAGCCGTACACGATGTCGCCCGCGCCCAGGCTGGCGCTCAGCGTGCCACTGATGGTTTGTGCTGCCGTGTTCGTGATGAAGTCGGTGGCGCTGTTGCCCGCGTCCGCCGAGAGTCCAAGATTGCTGAAGGTGATCGTGGGCGCGGTGGTGTCGAGCACATAGGCCTGGCTGGTGGCGGCGCCATCGTTGCCCACGCTGTCAGTGACTTTGAGCTTGAGTGTGTCGCTGCCCGCGAGGGTGACGCCGCTCCAGCTCAAGGTGGTGCCAGAAACCTGGTTGGTGATGTCGCTCCAGGTGGCGCCGTTGTCGAGCGAGCCATAGACGACGTCACCCGCGCCCAGGCCGGCGCTGAGCATGGCGCTGACGGTTTGCGAGGCGGTCCTGGTGATGAAGTCGGTGCTGCTGGTGCCGGTGTCGGCTGAGAGCGTGAGGCCGCTGAACGTGATGGTGGGTGCCGTGGTGTCGATGACGATGGCCTTGTTGGCGCCCAGCGAGTTTGCGGCGCCTGGCGTGGCCAGCGTGAGGGCGGCGCTCTGGTGCGAGCCGTTGACGTCGGTGATGGTGCCGCCTTGGAGGGTGAGGGCGCCCGTGCTGGCGTAATCGAGGTCGGCGGTGTTCTCGCCATTGCCCACGGTGTAGCTGAACACCAGCGTGTTGCTGCCTGAGCCGCTGGTATAGGTGGCCACGCCGCCATCATTGAGCACGAGGGTGGGCATGCCACCCGTGGTGTTGACGGTCACAGCCTTGCTGAAGGTCACGGTGATGTCGACGGTGTCGCCGGCCTTGTAGCCGCCATTGGCCGTGGAGGCACTGACGCTGGTCACATCGGGTGCGATCGCATCCACCAGCACGGCGGCGGTGCTGCCCACGCTGTTGAGCGTGGTGGTCAGGCTGTTGCCTGCGGCGTCCAGCATCGTGCCGCCATTGAGTTGCAGCGAGCCACTCATGGCAATGCCATCGCTGTCTTGCTGGCCGCTCAGTATCGTCGTGCGGAAGGTGAGCGCGTCGGTGCCCGAGCCCGAGAGGTAGCTGGCGTAAACGGTGGTGCTGCCGATCGTCAAGGCGATGCGAGGTGTGCCGCCTGTGGCGTCCACCGTGACGGCCTCGCTGAGGTTCACGGTGAAGTCGAGGTTTTGACCATCGTAGTAGGTGGCGTTGGCCGGTACCGCCACCGAGTTGACGACAGGAGCGGTGGTGTCGACCAGCACGTTGGTGGTCGAGCCCACGCTGTTGAGCGTCAGTGTCATGGCGTTGCCGGCGGTGTCGGTGAGCGTGCCGCCATTGGTTTGCAGTGCGCCCACGGCCATGCCGTCGCTATCGGTGTCGCCTGCCTGTACGGTGTAGGTGAAGACCAGCGCCGAGGTGCCCGACCCGGAGGCATAGCTGGCATACACCGTGGTGTTGCCCAGCGTGAGCGAGAGTCGGGGCGTACCGCCAGAGGTGTCGACCAACACAGCCTCATCGGTGTTGACCGTGAAGCTCAAGGTGTTGCCCGCTTTGTAGGCCCCATTGGCAGGCACGGCAACCGAGGTCACGGCGGGCCCGCTGGTGTCGATGGTGGCGCTCAGGCCTGACGAAGCCGACGACACATTGCCTGCCGCATCGGTGGTCTTGGCCGTGACCGTGTGCGAGCCCGCGCTCAGCGCCGATGAGGTGACGGACCAGTTGCCCCCGGTGGCGGTGGCCGTGCCGAGCACGGTGCTGCCATCCGTGTCATACAGCGTGACAGTGCTGCCTGACTCGGCCGTGCCGGTGAAGGTGGGGGTGGTGTTGGCGGTGATGTTGTCGCTGCTGGAGGTGCCGCTGTCTGTGCCCGTTGTCATGTCGGGTGTAGAGGGCGCATTGGGGGCGGTGTGATCGAGTGTGTAGGTCGACCCCGAGGTGTAGCCAGAGAGAATGGCCACGCTGCCGCCGTTCTGGATGCCCGTGCCGCTGCTGTTGAGGTCCAGCCGCAAGGTGCCGTCGCCGCTCAGTGTGTTGACCGTCACCGTATAGGTGGTGCCGCTGCCCGTGACGCTGGCCACGCTGCCTGAGGCCGTGCCGGTGGCGGTGAGGCTGAAGTCGCTGGTATCGACGCCAGTGACGGCCTGATCGAATGTGACGGTGTAGCTGACCGATGTGCCTGAGGCTGCGACCGTGGCCGCAGCCCCGCCGGTGCGCACGATGCTGCTGACACCGGGTGCATCGACCACCGTGAAGGTGAAGGCTTGATAAGCCGCGTTGCCCGCAGCATCCGTGGCCGCGACATAGATCTTGTAGGTGCCGGCCGTGAGAGATGCACCGCCCACCTTCAGCGAAGTGCCGGTGATGGTGAAGCTGCCGTTGTCGGCATCATTGGTGCCGTTGCCCACGGACAGGCTGTAGGTGATGGCGTGCGTGTCCGTGGCCGACAAGGTTGCGATGGTGGCAGTAGACGTGGCGCTGCTGGTGGTGACGGTGGTGGTGTTGAGCGCGGTACTGGTGGGGGCCGAGGTGTCGATGGCGACGCTCAGGCCCGACGAGGCCGATGAGACATTGCCTGCCGCGTCAGTGGCCTTGGCCGTGACGGTGTGAGAACCTTCGCTCAATGCGGATGAGCTGATCGACCAGTTGCCCCCGGTGGCGGTGGCCGTGCCCAGCACCGTGCTGCCATCGGTGTCGTAGAGCGTGACGGTGCTGCCCGCTTCGGCCGTGCCAGTGAACGTGGGTGTGGTGTTGCTGGTGAGGTCGTCGCTGTTGGATGTGCCGGAGTCGGTGCCAGCTGTCATGTTCGGCGTTGAGGTTGCCGCAGGCGCGCTGGTGTCAAGTGTGTAGGCCTGTGAAGAGGCCGTGCCTGTGTTGCCGGCGGCGTCTTGCAGGCGAACGCGCAGCGTGTTGCTGGCGCTCAAGGTCTGGCCGGAGAGCGACCAGGTGTTCTGGCCCACGGCGGCCGAGGCGTTGGCCCAGGTGCTGCCGTTATCCAGCGAGACCTGTACCGTTTCACCCGTCTGCAAATTGGCGGACAGCGTGCCCGAGATGGTTTGCGCGGCGGTGCTGGTGATGAAGTCGGTGCTGCTGCTGCCCGTGTCGTTCGAAAAGCTGGCCGTGCTGACGGTCGTGGTGGGTGCGACGTTGTCGACCGTGGCGTTGGTGGTGTCGGCGGTGGTGGTGGTGTTGCCCGCGTTGTCTGTCGCGGTCACGCTCACATTGCGGTTGCTGGTGTTGTTGATCGCGCCCGCCACGATGGTGTAGGTGGCTGTCCAGGTGCCGCTGGAGTTGGACGCGGACACGGCCGAGCCACCGCCAAACGCGCTGAAGTCCACCGTCGCGCCGCTGATGGTGTCGGCATTGTTGTCGCCGCCGGCGGTGTTGTTCCAGGTGGCGGTGACGGTGTCACCAATCTTGTAGACGCCGCCATTGCCGCTGGCACCACTGATGCTGATCCTGGCATCGGTGATCGTGGGCGCGATGCTGTCCACCGTGGCGTTGGTGGTGTCGGCGGTTGTGGTGGTGTTGCCGGCGTTGTCGGTGGCGGTGACCGACACATTGCGGCTGGTGGCGTCAATGGCCCCGGAGGTGATGGTGTAGGTGGCCGTCCAGGTGCCGCTTGAGTTGGATGCGGAGACCGCCGAGCCTCCGCCGAACGCGCTGAAGTCCACCGTGGCGCTGCTGATGGTGTCGGCGTTGTTGTCGCCCGTGGCCACAGTGTTGTTCCAGGTGGCGGTGACGGTGTCGCCGATCTTGAAGGCGCCGCCTGGGCCGCTGGCGCCACTGATGCTGACCTTGGCGTCGGTCACGGTGGGCGCGATGCTGTCCACCGTGGCGTTGGTGGTGTCGGCTGTGGTGGTGGTGCCGCCACTGTTGGATGCGCTGACCGACACGTTGCGGTTGCTCGCGTCGACGCTGCCCGCGGCGATGAGGTAGGAGGCCGTCCAGGTACCGCCGGAGTTCGTGGCCGTGACCGCCGAGCCGCCGCCGAACTGGCTGAAGTCCATCGTTACGCCGGTGATGCCGGACTGATTTTGTCCACCGGCGGTGTTGTTCCAGCTTGCGGTGACGGTGTCGCCAATTTTGTAGGCGCCGCCGCTACCACTGCCCGAGCTGGTGATGCTGATGTAGCCATCGCTGACCGTAGGTGGTGGCACGTAGAGCTTGACGTCGGTGATGTCGAAGTCGTTGAAGTCTGCGAAGTTTGTGGACGTGAGCACGACTTGTTTGACGTCGTTGATGGCCGTACTGAAACTCGTCAGCGTCGACAGGCTGCTTGTGCTCACGCTGCTGCTGAAGGACGTGGTTGAGTTGTTGCCATAAGTCAGGGCGATGGAGACGCTCCCCGTGGCAGCGCCTGCCTTGAAGGACGAGAGATCGAAGGTATAGCCATTGGGGGCGGCGATGGTCAGCTTGACGTCGTTGCCGCCGGCGGTGCCTTCGTAGGCATACACGGCTTCAACGCCGTTGTAAGTGGTGTCGATACCCAGCCCGCCAATGCCAACGCCCCCCGAGAACGTGAAGGTCTGCCCGCCCGATGTGCGTGTGACCGAGGTGGTCGTATAGCCCATGTCCGGGTCGGCGCTGGAGAAGGAGGTCACCGCCAGCACTTGCGCATAGCTGTCGATCGACAAGGCGCGTGCATCGATCGTGCCGGTTTGGGCTTCAAGCGCCCAGTCGCCGCCTAGCCGGGCCGCGCCAGTGGCGTCGGTCGACGCGGCGACGTCGGTGCCTGTGGCCTCGGCCAGGGTGGTGATCAGGCGTTGGCCTTCGATGCCTGCACCCACATCGCAACCATAAAAGAGAATGTCGCCGCCCGTGTGCATGGCCTGGCCAATGATCGCCAGCTCGCCTTTCACCGCGTCGCTGGCCAAAGTGGTGGCATCCAGATCTGTTTTGCCCAGCAGCACGCGCCCCTGCACGCCGTGCGAGAGGATGTGCAGCGCGTCATAACCCGTTTGCACGCTGGCCCACTTCGCGATCTGTGCGAGCCCGTCTTGCGTGCCATTGAACTCGATGATGGCCTTGCCCGCGTCGATGCCTTGCTCCAGCACCTTGTAGTCCGTCAGCGTGGTGTCCACCAGCACGGCTTCTTTGCGCGTCACATCGCGGGAGGGTGCGGCAGCGCGCACCTCCACGGCTGAGGGGGCGTCTACCAAGGCCTTGAGCGCGGCGGCCTCGGAGGCGGCTTGCGCGGCGGCATGGCTCGCGTCGGCCACGGCGGCACCATCGAACATGAATCGCTGCTCCAGTGCGCGGGGCTGCAAGGCGCTTCGCAGCATCTTCTGGCTGCCTGGCCGGGGCGCATCCGCATGCGTCAGGTCATGCTGGCTGAGTGGGTGAACCGTGGGCCGAGGCGTGAACTTGGTGCGCATGGGGATTCCTTCGAATGCCTGTGAGGCTCAGGGGGCAGAGGGGAAGCGGCTCAGGTGCTCGGCCACTTTCTTGTCCAGATCGGCTTGCCAGGTCGCGGGCATGACGGCCAGTGCCTGCGCCTTGACCTCATTGGCGCGTTCACGCCGGGTGGCATTGGGCTCGCGCACGCTGGCGGCGGCCGACCAGAGGTAGACCTTGGCCAGATCACCCGGCGCCAGGGCCCCCGTGTCAGCTTGCGGGCTGGCGTTGCCGTACATCACGGCGGTGGGCAGGTAGGCTGGCAGGTAGCCCGCGCTGGCGGCGGTCTCCAGCCAATAGCGTGCGGCTTGGGCATCGGGCTCACCACCTTCTGCCTGGGCCAGCATCACGCCCAGCCGGTACTGCGCCTCCGGTATCTGGCGTTTGGCCGCTTCCAGGTACCACTGCCGCGCAACCATCGGGTTGGCGGGCACGTCGGTATCCTGGTCGAGGTAGCGCGCTAGCCTCAGCATGGCAGGCGCCGAGTCAGACTGGGCCGCACGCGCGCACAAGGCGAGGCCTTCGTTCACATCGCGGGGCGCACCCTGACCTCGAATCAGCAGCTCCGCCGCGCTGCACAGCGAGAGCCAGTGGCCGTCCTCACCGGCGCGGCGGTACCACTGCAGGGCCTGGGCTGCATCCGCCTTGCCAGTCAGGCCTTGGGCCAGGCAATCTCCCCACAGGTGCTCGGCATAGGGGACATGGCCCATGGCCGCCTTTTCGAACCAGTGGCAGGCGGTGGTCTGATCAACCGGGCGGCCCCAGCCTTGCTGGTAGAACTGGCCGATCACGAACTGGGCGAGCGGGTTGTGTGGGGCCTGACGCTGGTAGAGCCGCCAGGCCTTGTCGAACTGGCCGGCCGCCAAGGCGGCTTGTGCCGAGGCCAGGGTTTGATCCAGTGACGCGGGCCGGCCTTGGGCCCACGCTGGCGCCGCCGCCATCGCGCTCAGCAGCACCATGCAGGCCATGCGCCAGCTTGTCATGATCGGGCCGCGCTCAGTTGCGTTGAGGGTAGATGCCTTGCGTGGCGATGAACACGTTCATGGCCAGGTAGGGCGGCATGGTGCTGACGGGGGCCATGGCGCCGGTGGGCGTGTTCATGTCCGTGTTGCCATTGACCGTCACGGCGGGTTGGCCCGACAAGGTCGTCGTGAGGTTGCCAGTCAGCGTCGTGGTGGGGTTGCCCGTGAACGTCACCGTTGCCGAGCCACTGATGCTGCCGCTGGCCATGGTCACATCTGGTGCGCTGCTGGCGTAGATGCGGTTGGCCGGGCTTTGTGGCGTGGCCAAAGAGCCGCCACTGGCCGATGCACTGCTGGCATTGCCGCTGGAGCCCTTGAGGCTCAGTCCCGAGGCGGATGCCGTGGCCGAGACGCCCGTCATGGTGGTGGTGGCGGTGAGGCCCGTGGGGGTGGTGGCAGCCGCAAGCGTGCCCAGCGTGACCACCGTGTGCACGCCTGCATTCAGGCCGTGGATGTGGGCGGGCAAGGGCACGTTGGCGGTGGTGAGCGTGACGCTGTTGGCGCCGCCCACCTGGCCTGGGGTGTACATCGGCAAGCCATTGCCCTGGCCTGCACCCACGATGACGCGGCCACGCAGATCCGGCAGTTGGAAGTTCTGCACGCCATTGCCGCCGTAGGTGGTGCCAATCAACGAGAACAGCGCCTGGTTGCTGCTGACGGCGAGGAGCGCACCATTGGCTTGTTGGAAGCCGTTGAGGTTGGTCCAGGGCACGGCCATCACGCAGATCGAAGCCATGATGGGTTCACTGGAGCAGGCCTGAACGTTCAGGCTGATCAAGGCGCATGCGCTGCCCAAGGCCCATGCCTGGGCGACCTTCAAAGTGGAGGATGGCTTCATGTGTGGCTCCTGATTGAATCGTGGTGGTGACGATGGGCTTTACTGCGTTGCATGGCCTTGCCGCGAGCTTGGGCCGGGCGCATGAATGTGGTGAGCGTGATCAGGGCGCAGGCGGTGCCATCAGCACGCGCCCGCTCATGCCCGCCATGAGTTCATTGAAGCGGCCATCGACCACGGCCGACAGCTTCACCGACTGGCTGACCGGGTCCACCTTGGCGCCGATGCGCTGCACGCGAGCCGGGTAGGTCTTGCCGGTTTCATCGATCTGAACCTGAAAGCCCTGGCGCGGCTTGAGCCAGGCCAGCCACTTGCTGGGCACGATGAACTCCAGCTCCAGGGCCGAGTCATCGAGGATTTCCAGGAGGGGCTGGCCCGCCTGCACGAACTGCTGCTCGCGCGCTTTTTGCTCGACGACGCGGCCGGGGAAGGGCGCTGTCACGGTGCACTTGGACAGCACCACCTTGCCAGCGGCCACGTCGGCACGTGCCTTGGCCACCTCGGCTTGCGACACGGCCAACTCCACCTTGCCAACGGCGTTCATCTCTTCAAGCCGCTGGTTGGCCTTCCAGGTCTTGTCGGCGGCATCCAGCGTGGCTTCGGCCTTGCTCAGTTGCGCCTGTTGCAGCGAGCAGTCCAGGCCGATGAGGGTGTCGCCCGCCTTGAAGCGCGCGCCTTCTTCAAAAGGCAGGCGGCTCACCTTGGCGCCAATCTCTGAAGCCAGCGTGGTGTAGCGCCTGGGCAGCAGCTGCGCACGGATCTCGCGCCGGTCGAGCGCTGGCATGCTGGAGGGGGGCAGCGATGCCGGGATGATGTTCGGGGCGGCACCCGGGGTGCCACGCCCCGGCTCGGCCGCATGGGCGCCGGGCAGGGCCATGGTGGCCACCATGACCAAGATCATGGCGAGCCGGGCTGTACGGGGCAACAGACGGTTGGTCGTCATGGCCGTGCGATGTTCAAGGTTGCGTATCGGCGTGGGCCACGTTCTCGGTTGGGGTCAGCGAGGCCGCCACCAATTTCGTCAACTCGCCCAGCGAGAGCTGGTGGCCATCGGGCAGGGCAGGCTCCATGCCCAGTGTGGCTTGCAGCTTGCCGGCTGCGGCCTGCATCTGCGCGAGGGCTTGATATCGCCTGAGCTGGCTCAGGATGGCCGCCGTGTTGTTGCTGATGCGATCGAGTTTGGTCTGGGTCTGCGCCTGCTCGCGCATGGCCACCTGCCCGGCGATGTCCTGGTCCACCTTCCAGATCGCATCGGCGCGTTCGAACTGGTGCACCGCGTTGTTGAACTGCAGCCGCGCCACGTGCACTTGCGTCAGCAGGGCCATCTGCGTGGCCATGCGCTGTTGATCTGCCAGGGTCACGCCGGCATCGGCCAGGCGCATCTGCGCAGGAGCCGACAGCAGGCCCAGCAGGTTGAAGGAGATCTGCGCTGCGGCTTCCGACCAACTGCGGTTGACCAGGTAGTTGTCGTTGCTGCCATTGACGCTGTAGCTGAACGAGATGCCCGGAAACAGCTTGAGCATGGCGCGCCGCGTTTCAAGGCGGGCGATGCGGCTGTTGTAGAGGGCGGTGCGCAGATCGGCATTGCGGGCCATGGCCTGATCTTCCATCTGTTCGATGCTCAGGCCACGCAGTTCCTGGCCAGCCGTTTCGGACGGTTCGACCACCTTGATGGCCTGACCAAGCGGCAGGTTGGTGAGCGAGGCCAGCTCAATCTGGGCGGTCGACAGCTCTTGCTCGATGGCCTCGAGCAGGCGCAGGTTCTCCAGCAACTGGCGTTGGTAGCGCAGTGGCTCCAGGGGGCCACGCACGCGTTCGCCACTGGCCTTGCGGGCGTCGGTCAACGCGTCTTCGCCTTCCGAGATGGCGTTGTGCACGGTCTCACGCAGCTTCTGGGCGCCAGCGGTGCGCCAGAAGGCGGTGCGCACATCCTGCATCAGGTTGTGCAGGGCCTTGCGGCGCTGCTCGCCGGCCAGCAGCACGCGGTCGGCGTTTTGCCTGGAGGCGTAATAGCTCTGGCCGAAGTCCAGCAGGCTCCAGGTGAAGCTCAGGTCCGTGGTGGTGACCTTGCGTTCGCTGGAGATATAGGGGTTGGCCAGCGAGGGCAGCCCGGTGACCGAGTCGGTGCTGCGGGTGATCAGGTCCTTGTCACGGTCGCGGTAGCCTGCCTGGGCCACCAGCTTGGGCAGCATGTCGAACTGGCTGACATCAAGCTGGCCTTGCGCCACGGCCTCGGCCATGATCTGCACGCGCCGGTTCAGGTTGTACTTGATGGCCCTGGCGATGGCCTCGTCCAGCGAGAGCGGGCCTTGCAGGGGCGCCACATCCTTTTGCAGCTGCGCGCGGTCGGCGGCACTGGCCTGGGCGATTTCGGCGGGAGTGAGGGGCGTGGGCTTGAGAGAAGCACAGCCACCAAGGAACAGGGCGGCACAGGGCAGCAGCACCCAGGCGGCCAAGCGTGGAGATCGAGCAGACATGCGACAGGTTCCTCTCCGCTTATGTGCCACGCAGCGGGTGAACCCGCATGGCTGTGGCAATTGATATCCGCATGCACAAGCAATTTGTGCAGTGCGGTAAGCCGCATCATGGCGGTTAAACGTAAGGAGAGGTAGTCTGGGGAAACTACGCGATTGACATCACGAGATCAGTGATTTGATTTGACGCAATCCCCTGTTTGGGTGTTTGGGCGATCAGGCAGAGAGCAGCTCCCAGCGTTCCAGCAAGCCCATCAACTCTTCGTCGATGACTTCGACGCGCGCGTGCATGGTGGCCACGTTGGCACCCTCCTTGCGGTAGATGTCCGGGTCGGCCAGTTGCTTGTTGAGTTCGGCCTGCTCGGTCTCCAGCGCCTCGATGCGGGCGGGCAGTTCGTCCAACTCGCGCTGCTCCTTGTAGCTGAGCTTGCGCTTGGGCTGTGCGACCACGGGGGCCGCCGGTGCAGCGGGCGCAGCGGTGTCTGCTGCCACGGTCACGGGTGTGCGGGTGCTGGCTTCCGGCGCCTGCTTGGCCGAGGTGGCGATGGTGGCCGCACCGGGCTTGCCGGCCGAGATGGCCTTGGCGCGGCGCGACTGGATCAGCCAGTCTTCCACGCCGCCTTCGTATTCGCGCCAGGCGCCGTCGCCTTCGGCGACCAGCGTGCTGGTGACCACGTTGTCCAGGAAGCGCCGGTCGTGGCTGACCAGGAAGACGGTGCCGGGGTACTCATCCAGCAGGTCTTCCAGCAGGTCCAGGGTGTCGATGTCCAGGTCGTTGGTGGGTTCGTCCAGCACCAGCACATTGGAGGGTTTGGCAAACAGGCGCGCCAGCAGCAGACGGTTGCGCTCGCCGCCGCTGAGCGTGCGCACGGGCGAGTTGGCGCGGGCGGGCGAGAACAGGAAGTCCTGCAGATAGCCCATCACGTGCTTGCGCGAGCCATTGATCTCGATCCACTCGCTGCCCGGGCTGATGAAGTCGGCCAGGGTGGCGTCCAGGTTGAGGTTGTCGCGCATCTGGTCGAAGTAGGCGACGTTCAGGTTGGCGCCTTGCTTGACCGTGCCGCTGTCGGGTTGCAGCTCGCCCAGGATCATCTTCAGCAGCGTGGTCTTGCCCGCGCCGTTGGGGCCGACCAGGCCCACCTTGTCGCCACGCAGGATGGTGCCCGAGAAGCCCTTGACGACCGCGCGGCCGTTGTAGGTCTTGCTGACGTTGTCGAGTTCGGCCACGATCTTGCCGCTGCGGTCGCCTTGTGAGACTTCCATCTTGGCGCGGCCCACCGTGTCGCGGCGGGATGCACGGGCGCTGCGCAGGTCTTCCAGGCGCTTGATGCGGGCCACCGAGCGGGTGCGGCGCGCCTCCACGCCCTTGCGGATCCAGACCTCTTCTTGCGCCAGCAGCTTGTCGAAGCGGGCATTGGCCAGGGCCTCGTCGGCCAGTTGCTGCTCTTTGAGCATCTCGTAGGCCGCGAAGTTGCCGGGGTAGGAGCGCAGGATGCCGCGGTCGAGTTCGACGATGCGCGTGCAAACGTTGTCCAGGAAGGCGCGGTCGTGGGAGATCAGCACGATGCTGCCCTTGAAGGCCACCAGCAGCTCTTCCAGCCAGGTGATGGCGTCCAGGTCCAGGTGGTTGGTGGGTTCGTCCAGCAACAGCACGTCGGGGCTGGCCACCAGGGAGCGGGCCAGGGCCACACGCTTCTTGGTGCCGCCCGACAGGCCATCGATGGGCAGGTCGGCGTCCAGGCGCAGGCGCTGCAAGGTCTCGTCGACGCGTTGCTCCCAGTTCCAGCCATTGCGCGACTCGATGAGGGTCATCAGCGCATCCAGATCGTCACCCTCGGCGTGGGCCTCGAAACGCTCGCGCGCGGCCTTGACCTCGGCCAGGCCCTCGCTGACGGTGCTGAACACCGTCGCACCATCTGAAAAGCTTGGCTCCTGCGGCACGTAGGACACCTCGATGCCACTCTGGATCTGCAGCTGCCCGTCGTCGGGTTTTTCCAGGCCGGCCATGATCTTGAGCAGGGAGGACTTGCCCGTGCCATTGCGGCCGATCAGGCCGACACGCTCGCCGGTTTCCAGCGAGAACGCAGTGTGGTCGAGCAGGGCGACGTGGCCAAAAGCCAGGCAGGCGTCGCTCAGAGTCAAAACAGCCATGTGAAATCCAGTCAGGGGGCAACCCGCTATTGTCGCCGCTCGGGTGACAATGCGCGCATGTTGGCTTGGAAGTACCTGCGTTGGGCGCTGCGTTCGGCATCTTGGCTGTGGCTGGCGAGCGTGTTGCTCTTGCCTGGCCTGGCTGGTGCCGCCTCCTTGCCAGGCCCTGTTCACGCGGTGGTGGATGCCAACACCTTGCCACCGGTTCCCGTGGCGGACCACGAGGTCACCACACTGGAGGCGGCCTGCATCCTGCCCGGCAGCGCGATGCCGCCCGGGCCGCAGGCCGCATGGCGCCACGTCACGCTGCCCCATATCTGGCGCGAGACGCACGCTGACGAACAGGGTGCCATGTGGTACCGCTTTCGCGTGACCATGGCACATGCGCCCGATGCACTCTGGGCCATCTACCTGCCTCGTGCCGTGATGAACGCGCAAGTCTGGGTCAATGGGGTGCCCATGGCCTACACCGGCTCCATGAGCGCGCCCGTGACGCGCAACTGGTATGTGCCTTTGCTGGTGCAGGTGCCAACCGGCGCCTGGCGTGATGGCGACAACGTCATCCACATCAAGGTGGTGAGTGGCTTCATGAGCCGGGATGGCCTGGCCCCCGTTCAGGTCGGCCCCTTGACGCTGCTGGAGGCGCCTTACAAGACGCGCCTGTTCTTGCAAGTGGATGGTGCCTACTTTGCCAACACGGCCGTGCTCGCACTGGGTGTCTTCATGATGATCGCCTGGATGCGTGACCGTGATCAGGTCGCCATCGGTTTTCAAGGGGCCTCCGCCGTGTTGTGGGGCGTGGGCAATTCGGCCTACCTCGCGGCCCACCCCTTTTTCGGTGACGCGGTCTGGGCACCTTTGTCGGTGACCGCCATGGTCTGGTCGGCGCTGGCCATGGCGCTGTTCTTTCGGCGTTTTGTCGGCCGGCGTTCTCGGTTGGTCGAGCGGGGCGTCCTGGGGCTGATGCTGGTGACCCCCTTGTGGGCCTGGTTGAGCGCCTCTGTCCATCTGATCGTATTCGGCTATGGCGTGGCCTACGTGATCTTCATGGTCTGCATGGTTCAGGCGATCCATGGCGTGATCAAGTCCGATCGCCGTGATGGCGTCTGGCTGCTGGGCGGTTGTGCCTTGCTGGTGCCCGCGGCGGCTCATGATGTGGCCTTTCAGGTCAACTTGCTGCCGTTTGACGCCATCTACACGCTGCCCTTTGTGAGCCCGATCATGATGTCGTGCATTTTCTACGTGCTGGCTGGTGACTATGCCCGCTCGCGCCGCGCGCTCAACAGGCTCAACGGCAACCTGGCCGAGACGCTGGCCCAGCGTGAAGCCGCCTTGCGTGAAAGCTTTGCGCGCCTGGCCGAGCTTGAGCGTGCACAGGCGGTGTCGGCCGAGCGCAGCCGCATCCTGCGCGACATGCACGATGGCGTGGGGGCGCACCTGACATCGGCCTTGAGACAGTTGCAGTCGCCGCAAGAAAACAAGGTGGACCTGGGCCTGGTGACCCAGACCCTGCGCGATTCACTGGACCAGCTCAAGCTCTCCATTGACGCCTTGTCCCTGCAGCCGGGCGATGTGGTGGGCCTGCTGGCCAGCTTGCGCTTTCGCATCACCCCACGGCTGAAGGCGGTCGGGTTGGAGCTGGTGTGGGATGTGGCCGATCTGCCACCCTGGCCGCAAGGCCATGCGCCGGCGCTGCGCCAGCTTCAGTACATCCTGTTCGAGGGCTTGTCCAATGTGCTGCAGCACTCCGGGGCCACGCGCCTGACCTTGTCTGCCCATGCCAAGGCTGATTGCCTGGAGGTGAGCCTGATCGACAACGGGCGAGGCTGGAGCGGCGAGGGTGAAGGCCAGGGCCTGCAGGCCATGAGGGCCAGGGCCAGTGTGATCGGTGCGCGCATTGCGTTTCTGGCCCGCCCTGAGGGGGGCGCGGAGTTGCGCGTGAGCCTGCCTTTGAAGGCTGATGCCGAGCTTGATTTATCCTCTGCAGCATGAGTTCATTGGCAGCACAAGAAGTCTGGCGCGTGGTGCTGGTTGAAGACAACCAGGCCACACGCACCTTCCTCGAAACTTGCGTCAAGGGGCATGCCCAGTTGAGGCTGGCCGCGTCCTTTGCGACCCTGGCGCCAGCGCGCGCCTGGTTTGCCGAGCAGGGTGCCGACCTGCTGCTGGTGGACCTGGGCTTGCCCGATGGCAGTGGCCTGGACCTGATGCGGGACGTGCGCCAGCACTGGCCGCAATGCGACATGCTGGTGGTCTCGATGTTCGGTGACGAGGAAAACGTGCTGGCCAGCATCGAAGCCGGTGCCGTGGGTTATGTGCACAAGGACGACGAGGCCGCCGACATCGCCGACACCTTGCTGGCGGTCAAGCGCGGCGCCTCGCCCATCTCACCCATGATCGCGCGGCATCTCTTGCGCCGCATGCAGCCTGCTCAGCAGGCGCTCAGGCCTGTCGAGCCTGCCGTGGTGGAGGTGGCCCCCCTTGGCACCGAGGTGGACTCGCCCATTGTGCTCAGCCGCCGCGAGCAGGAGGTGCTGGAGTTCATCGCGCGTGGTTTTTCTTACGCCGAGATCGCACGCCAGCAAGGCATCACCGTGCACACGGTGCAGACCTACATCAAGAAGCTCTACGGCAAGCTGGCGGTGCACTCGCGCAGCGAGGCCGTGTACGAGGCCAATCGCCTGGGCTTGCTCAACAACTTCGGCAGCCAGTTCAAACCTCAGGCCTGAACACGTGCTTCCAGCGCGTCGATGAAACGCTTGGCCACATCCCAGCCCGTTTGCTGTGTGATCTCCTGGAAGCAGGTCGGGCTGGTCACGTTGATCTCGGTCAACTGCTCCCCGATGATGTCCAGGCCCACCAGCAGCAGCCCCCGTGCCGCCAGGATGGGGCCCAGGTGGCGCGCAATGGCCCAATCCGACTCGCTCAGCGGCTGGGCCACGCCTTTGCCGCCAGCGGCCAGGTTGCCTCGCACCTCGCCGCCTTGCGGGATGCGGGCCAGCGCGTAAGGCACCGGTTCGCCGTCGATCACCAGCACGCGCTTGTCGCCCTGCGCGATGGCCGGCAGGAACTTCTGGACCATGATGGTCTGCTGGCCGTCCTTGGTCAGGGTCTCGGCGATGCTGCCCAGGTTCAGGCCGTCTTCCTTCACGCGGAAGATGCCCATGCCGCCCATGCCATCCAGGGGCTTGAGGATGATGTCCGTGTGGGTGGCATGAAAGGCCCGCACGGCCTCGATGCTGCGGGTGACCAGGGTGGGTGCGATGTAGAGCGGGAATTCGAGGATCGCCAGCTTCTCAGGGTGCTCGCGCAGGGCCTGCGGCTTGTTAAACACCTTGGCGCCTTCGCGTTCGGCCTGCGTGAGCAGGTGCGTGGTGTAGATGTACTCCGCATCGAAGGGCGGGTCCTTGCGCATCAGCACCGCGTCCACGCTGGCCAGCGCGAGCTCGGCGGCTTCCAGCTCTTCGAACCAGTCATGCTCGTCGCCTGTCAGGCTGATGCGGCGCGATTGCGCCTGCACCCGGCCACCGCGCTGCCACACGATGTCCTGCGGCTCGCAGGCCCACAACTCGTGGCCGCGCCCGGCCGCCTCGCGCATCATCGCGAAGGTGCTGTCCTTGTAGGTCTTGAAGGTGTGCAGCGGGTCGGCGACGAAGAGGAGCTTCATGGTGTGTCCGTGTCGTTGGCGGGGCGATGGTGGAAGTTTTCCACGAACAGCGTGAGCGTGCCAGCCACCAGCCCCCAGAAGGCCGAGCCCACGCCCAATATGGTCACGCCTGACAGCGTCACCAGAAACGTGATAAGCGCCGCCTCACGGAAGCGGTCTTCGCGCAAGGAGGCGGCCAGCCCGCTGCCAATGGTGCCCAGCAAGGCCAGGCCGGCCACGCCCATGATCAAGGCTGCCGGAAAGGCATTGAGCAAGCCGGCCACCGCGCCGCCCAGCAGGCCCATGGCGATGTAGAACAGCCCGGCCATCACGGCAGCCGTGTAGCGCTTGGCCTGGTCGGCATGGGCGTGCGGGTTCAGCACGATGGCGGCCGTGATCGCGGCCAGGTTGAAGGTATAGCCCCCGAAAGGCGCCAGCAAGAGGGTGGCCACGCCAGACCAGCTCATCAGCGGGGACACCGGCGCCGCATAACCCGACACCCGGATGGCCGATACACCCGGCACCGCTTGCGAAGCCATGGTGACGATGAACAAGGGCAGCCCCATGCCGATGACCGCATGCCAGGACCATTGCGGCGTGACCCACACCGGCCTGGCCCAGCTCAGTGTGAGCACCTGGGTATTGAGCAGGCCCTGTGAGGCAGCCAGGGCGGTGCCCAGCATCAGCACGCCCAGCACCGCATAACGAGGCCACCAGCGTTTGCCGACCAGGTAGGTCAGCAGCATGGCCACGACCAAGGAGGGATGGGTGGTGGCGCCGGCAAACGCCATCAAGGCGAACTTGGCCAGGATGCCCGCCAGCAAGGCCGAAGCCAGTGCCACCGGGATGCGGTCCATGATGCGCTCGAACCAGCGCGTGACGCCGCACAGCAGCATCAGCACGCCGCAGACCAGAAACGCCCCGGTGGCCTCACCCAGCGAGACACCGGTGGCGGCGCTGGCGATCACGGCGGCGCCGGGTGTGGACCAGGTGATCAGGATGGGTGCGCGCGTCCACAACGACAGGCCGATGGTGGTCAGGCCCATGCCGATGCCCAGTGCCAGCACCCAGGAGCTCACCTGGTCGGGTGTGGCACCCAGCGAGCGGGCCGCATGGAAGATCAGCGCGATGGTGCTGGTGAAGCCCACCAGCGTCGCGACAAAACCGGCCGATACGGCTGCGGGTGACAGGTCGCGCAGCACGTGTGGGCCGGGTGAAGCGGGCCGGTTCAGATCTCGACCTTGGAGCCCAGCTCGACCACGCGGTTGGTTGGCAGGCTCAGGAAGTCAGCGGCCCCGGCGGCATTGCGGTGCATGCTGGCAAACAGCTTTTCACGCCATGGCGCCATGCCGCTGCCAATGGTCGGGATCACGATGTCACGTGACAGGAAATAGCTGGTTTCCATGTCATTGAGCTCCACGCCGTGCTCTTTCAGGTGCGTGAGCGCCGCGGGCACATCAGGCTCGTTCTTGAAGCCCAGATGCAGCATCACCTGCCAGCAGTCATTGCCCAGGGACTCGATCTCGAGCTGCTCGCTTTGCTTGATCCAGGGCACCTCATGCGACTTGACGGTGACAAACAGGTTCTGCTGGTGCAGCACCTTGTTGTGCTTGAGGTTGTGCAGCAGCGCATTGGGCGTGGTGCCCGCGTCCGCATTGAGGAACACGGCCGTGCCGGCCACACGCAGCGGCGGGCTGGAGAACACGGCTTCCAGGAAGGGGTGCAGGTCGATGGCATCGGAGCGCAGGCGCTCGCTGAGCAGGTGGCGGCCATCCTTCCAGGTCATCATCAGGCTGAACATGATGAAGCCGATCAGCAGGGGGAACCAACCACCGTCGATCACCTTGATCACATTGGCACCGAAGTACACCAGGTCGATCGTGAAGAAGAAGCCGGTGGCGAAGATGCACAGCGGCAGCGACAGCTTCCAGGCAAAGCGGATCACGAAGAAGGTCATCACGGTGGTGATCAACATGTCGATCGTCACGGTGATGCCATAGGCCGCCGCCAGCTTGCCGCTGGAGCCAAAGAAGATCACGGCCATCACGATGCAGCCGTACAGCGCCCAGTTCACGAAGGGGATGTAGATCTGGCCGGTTTCGTTTTCCGAGGTGTGCAGGATGCGCAGGCGGGGCAGGTAGCCCAGCTGGATCACCTGCTTGGTGACCGAGAAGGCCGCCGAGATCAAGGCCTGCGACGCGATCACCGTGGCGCAGGTGGCCAGGCCAACCAGCGGGTACAGCGCCCATTGCGGGGCCATCTCGAAGAAGGGGTTCTCGACGTTCTCGGGGTGCTGCAGCAGCATCGCGCCCTGGCCGAAGTAGTTCAGCACCAGCGAGGGCATCACCAGCCCGAACCAGGCCAGGCGGATGGGGCGCTTGCCAAAGTGGCCCATGTCGGCGTACAGCGCCTCGGCACCCGTGGCGCACAGGATGACGGCACCCAGGGCGACAAAGGCCAGGTGGGGATGCTTGTACATGAAGCCCAGCGCGTGGTGCGGGCTCATGGCGGCCAGCACGGCCGGGTTCTCGGCGATGTGCTGCAGCCCGAGCACCGCCAGCACACCGAACCACAGCATGGTGATCGGGCCGAAGAACTTGCCAATGCCACCCGTGCCGTGCTTTTGCACCATGAACAGCAGGGTCAGCACGATCAGGGTCACCGGGACGACGGCCTTCTCCAGCCCTGGCGCGGCCACCTCCATGCCCTCGACAGCCGAGAGCACGGAGATGGCGGGGGTGATGACCCCGTCGCCAAAGAAGATCGCGGTGCCGAAGATGCCGATGGCCAGCAAACGGCCGCGCAGCGCGGGCCGATCCTTCACCGCCGTGGACGCCAGCGCCAGCATGGCAATCAGCCCGCCTTCGCCGTTGTTGTCTGCCCGCAGGATCAGCGTGACGTACTTCAAGGTCACGACCACGGTCAGCGTCCAGAACATCATCGACAGGATGCCGTAGATGTTTTCTGGCGTGAGCTGCAAATGCCCGTGGGCGAAGACTTCCTTGAGGGCGTACAGCGGGCTGGTGCCGATGTCGCCATAGACGATGCCGATGGCACCCAGGGTCAGGGCTGCCAGCTGGGAACCGCTGAGCTTGGCGTTGGAGCTGTGTGGCACGGAAAGTGGGCACGAATCAACAGAGCGTCCATTTTGCCTTTCTTCACACGGTTTTTGCTGCGCTGCAGTAGCGATATGACGTGAAGCCTGTCGCTATGCGGCGATTGACAGAACGCATTAGTTGTAGACCTCGGCGTTCGGATCGGTGGCTTCCAGCTCGTAACTGGCCGCCAACATCGCCAAACGTCCGATAACCCCATACATATAGAAGCGGTTGGGGGCGCTGACACCGGGTTTGACGCCAGGACGGGGCAATTGGGTGGGCTCGGCGAAAGCCAGGGGCGCGAAGCTTGAGCCCGGCGCATTGAGGTTCTCGTCGATGCCCCGCTCGGCGTGCACGCGGTAAAAACCGCCCACCACGTAGCGGTCGATCATGTAGACCACGGGTTCGGCCACGGCATCGTTGATCTGCTCATAGGTGGGCACGCCCTCCTGGATGATCACGCGGTTGACCTCCTGGCCGTCCTTGACCACCGACATCTTGTTGCGGGTGCGGCGGTTGAGTTCGGTCAACTCCTTGGCGTCGCGCACCGTCATGATGCCCATGCCGTAGGTGCCGTTGTCGGCCTTGACGATGGCAAACGGCTTTTCGTTGATGCCGTATTCCTTGTACTTGCGGCGGATCTTGTTTAGCAGCGCATCCACCTGCGATTGCAGGCATTCGGCGCCCGTGCCTTCCTGGAAGTTGACCTCGTCGCACACGGCGTACATGGGGTTGATCAGCCAAGGGTCCATGCCCAGCAGCTTGGAGAACTTCTTGGCGACTTCTTCATAGGCCTCGAAATGCTGGCTCTTGCGGCGCACAGCCCAGCCCGCATGCAGCGGGGGCAACAGGTACTGCTCGTGCAGGTCTTTCAACACATCGGGGATGCCGGCCGACAGGTCGTTGTTGAGCAGGATCGTACAAGGGTCGAAATGCTTGAGACCCAGGCGGCGCTTGGTGCGCACCAGGGGCTCGAGCGTCAGGGTGGAGCCATCGGCCAGCGTCAGGTCGGTGGGTTCGGTGATGGTGTCGTCCAGCGTACCCAGGCGGACATTGAGCCCGGCAGAGGTGAAGATCTGGATCAGGCGCTGGACGTTGGACAGGTAAAAGCTGTTGCGCGTGTGCTTCTCTGGGATGAGCAACAGGTTCTTGGCCTCGGGGCAGATCTTTTCGATGGCGGCCATGGCGGCCTGCACGGCCAGCGGCAGCATCTCGTGGGTCAGGTTGTTGAAGCCGCCCGGGTAGAGGTTGGTGTCCACCGGGGCGAGCTTGAAGCCCGCATTGCGCAAATCGACCGAGGTGTAGAAGGGAGGCGTGTGCTCCATCCATTCCAGGCGAAACCAGCGCTCGATGGCGGGCATGGACTCGAGCATGCGCTGCTCCAGTTCATTGATGGGGCCGGTGAGCGCGGTGATCAGGTGTGGGACCATGGTGGAGCGGGGCGTTGTGGCTGTGTTTATGAGGGATCGTAGCAAGTTCGGGGCGGGTATGCGCTTATTCAAGGCCTGAGCGCATTGGTTCTGGCCATTTTGTGCCGGGTGAGCGGCGCGGGGCGATTCGTGGCAGCCCCTGAGCGGTCCCCAAAACAAAAAGGCTGCCCGAAGGCAGCCCCTTGTTGCACCACCGGAGGCAGCCCTTTCTGGCCACCTCGGCGGGTGATCACTTGTGATACGCCGTTTCGCCGTGCGAGGTGATGTCCAGGCCTTCGCGCTCTTCCTCTTCAGGAACACGCAGGCCGATCACCAGGTCAACGATCTTGTAGGCGATCAGGGAGACGACAGCCGACCACACGATGGTCAGGCCGACGGCCTTGGCTTGAACCAGCAACTGGCTCGAGATCGAGAACTCGGTCGGGGTGGTCATGGTCACCGTGACCCAGTCAGCCACCGTGGAGGGGCCACCCAGGTTGGGCGAGTTGAACACGCCGGTTGCCAGCGCACCGAAGATACCGCCGACGCCGTGCACGCCGAACACGTCCAGGGAGTCGTCTGCACCCAGCAGCTTCTTCAGGCCTGTCACGCCCCACAGGCAGATCAGTCCAGCCAGCAAGCCGATGATCACGGCGCCGCCGATACCGACGTTACCGGCTGCCGGCGTGATGGCGACCAGACCGGCCACAGCACCCGAAGCAGCACCCAGCATCGAAGCCTTGCCCTTGAGCAGGCTCTCACCCAGGCACCAGCCCAGCACAGCGGCAGCGGTGGCGACAAAGGTGTTGATGAAGGCCAGGGCGGCGAAACCGTTGGCTTCCAGTGCGGAGCCGGCGTTGAAGCCGAACCAGCCCACCCACAGCAGCGAGGCACCAACCATGGTCAGCGTCAGCGAGTGAGGCGTGAAGGATTCCTTGCCGTAACCAATGCGCTTGCCAACCATATAGGCACCCACCAGGCCAGCCACAGCGGCGTTGATGTGCACCACGGTACCGCCGGCGAAGTCCAGCGCGCCCCATTGCCAGATCAGGCCGGCCTTGCCGTTCATGGCGTCGACCACGTCCTTGGAGGCGTAAGCGTCAGGGCCCATCCAGAACCAGACCATGTGCGCGATCGGGGCGTAGCTGAAGGTGAACCACAGCACCATGAACAGCAGCACGGCCGAGAATTTGATGCGTTCAGCGAATGCGCCGACGATCAGGCAGCAGGTGATGCCGGCGAACGTGGCCTGGAAGGCAGCGAACACGATCTCGGGGATGTAGACACCCTTGCTGAAGGTGGCGGCAGGTGCGAACGTACCAGCGACGTTGTCCCAGATGCCCTTCATGAACAGGCGATCCATGCCACCGATGAAGGCGTTACCTTCGGTGAAGGCCAGGCTGTAGCCGTAAACGAACCACAACACGACGATCAGCGAGAAGGTCACCATCACCTGCATCAGCACGGACAGCATGTTCTTGCTGCGCACCAGGCCGCCGTAGAACAGGGCCAGGCCGGGAACCGTCATCAGGATCACCAGCAGCGTGGAGACCATCATCCAGATCGTGTCGCCCTTGTTGGGCACGGGGGCAGGTGCGGCGGCGGCCGACGCTGCTTCGGACGCAGCGGGTGCAGCAGCAGGAGCTGCAACGGGGGCCGACGCAGGTGCGGTGGCTTCAGCGGCCGCCGAAGCGGCGACGGGCGCGGACGCAGCGGCGTCCTGAGCGTGCGAGACGCCCAGTAGACCGAAGGCGGCCAGCCCCAGCGCGATGGACGCAATGAGCTTTCTCATGAAGATGCCTCTTGGAATCAGATAGGTGAGCACAGCACACACACCTATCAGGTGTGGGCCACAAAAAGGGGAATGGGGGTCAGGCGTGAGGCCTGGGGATCACAGCGCGTCCTGCCCGGTTTCACCGGTACGGATGCGGATCACCTGCTCCAGCGACGTCACGAAGATCTTGCCGTCGCCGATCTTGCCGGTACGGGCAGACGACTCGATGGCTTCGATCACGCGGTCGAGAATGGCTTCGTCGACAGCAGCTTCGATCTTGACTTTGGGCAGGAAGTCGACCACGTATTCCGCGCCACGGTACAGCTCGGTGTGGCCCTTCTGGCGGCCGAAGCCTTTGACTTCGGTCACGGTGATGCCTTGCACGCCGATGGCAGACAAGGCCTCACGCACTTCATCAAGCTTGAAGGGCTTGACGATGGCGGTCACCATTTTCATGGTTGGTTCTCCGGTGAGGTTGGCAAAAAATTCAGACAAGGTGTGGTCTGCATGATCTGTGCCAGCGCTCCAAATCGGGGAATGGCTCGGGTCGTACCGCGGGCCATGCACCGATATGGCATGGCGAACCTCGTTTCGCACGAATTTTGTGCAGCCACGTGTGCATTCCACACCTGCTTAAAAATTGTGCACAACATTGGTGCTTTTGCCTGTGTCCGGTTTCCGACCAATCGCTCTTCAGTGGGGCCCATCAGGGGGGCTTTGCGTCAGTCCTGGGTCAGGACAATTCGGCGGTTCACCGATATGACGCATCCATCCCATGTCACTGGCAATCGTTCACAGTCGCGCGCTTGACGGCCTGAAGGCGCCCGAAGTCACCGTTGAGGTGCATCTGGCCAATGGGCTACCCTCGTTCACCCTGGTGGGCCTGGCTGACACGGAGGTCAAGGAGGCGCGCGAGCGGGTTCGGGCGGCACTGAGCAATTCAGGGCTGGAATTCCCGTTCAACAAGCGGATCACCGTCAACCTGGCCCCAGCGGACCTGCCCAAGGAATCCGGGCGTTTTGATTTGCCGATCGCGCTGGGCATTCTGGCCGCCATGGGGCATGTGGACGCGGCCAGGCTGGCCGAGCTGGAGTTTGCCGGCGAGTTGTCGCTGGGTGGCGAGTTGCGCCCGGTGCGGGGTGCCTTGCCCATGGCGCTGGCCTTGCGCCGCGCCGCCGGGGGCCCGCGACCACGGGGCCTGGTGTTGCCACAGGCCAGCGCGGCCGAGGCGGCCCTGGTGGATGGCGTGCGGCTTTACGGTGCAGCGCATTTGATGGACGTGGTCGAGGCCTTGCGCCCGGATGGCCAAGGCAATGGCGCCGATCTGGTGCGGGCCAGGGCCAATGAGCCCACAGCGTCGACCGTGATCGTGCCTGATCTCAAAGAGGTCAAGGGCCAGACCGCGGCCAAAAGGGCGCTGGAGGTGGCTGCGGCCGGTGGGCACAGCCTGCTGATGGTCGGGCCCCCAGGCACCGGCAAATCCATGCTGGCCCAGCGCTTTGCTGGTTTGCTGCCCTCCTTGACCGATGACGAGGCGCTGGAGTCAGCGGCCGTGCTCAGCCTGGCTGGCTGCTTTGACGCCCAGCGCTGGCGCCAGCGCCTGGTGCGCAGCCCGCACCACACGGCGTCATCCGTGGCCCTGGTGGGTGGGGGCTCGCCGCCACGCCCGGGTGAGATTTCGCTGGCCCACCACGGCATCCTCTTCCTGGATGAGTTGCCCGAATTCCCTCGTGCCGCCCTGGAGGCCCTGCGTGAGCCGCTGGAAACTGGCCACATCACGATTGCCCGCGCCGCGCGCCGGCACGACTTCCCGGCGCGCTTCCAGTTGCTCGGTGCGATGAACCCTTGCCCTTGCGGCCATTTCGGCAACCCGCTCAAAGCCTGTCGTTGCACGCCCGACCAGGTGGCGCGCTATCAGGCGCGGCTCAGTGGCCCCTTGCTGGACCGCGTGGACGTGCAGATCGAGGTGCCTGCCGTGGCGCCCGATGTCCTGGCCAACAGCCCGGACGGCGAAGCCAGCACCGAGGTTGCAAAACGCGTGTCGCAGGCGCGTGAACGCCAGCGTGCGCGGCAAGGCGTGCTCAATGTGGACCTCACCGGCAGCTTGCTGGACGAGCACGCGCAGCCAGCACCTGCTGCCTCGGCCTTCCTGCAGGCAGCGTGCGCGCGCCTGGGGTGGTCTGGCCGCGCCTTCCACCGCGTGCTCAAGCTGGCGCGCACCATCGCGGACCTGGCCGGCTCGGAGGCCATCTTGCAGGCGCACATGGCCGAGGCCATCCAGTACCGGCGTGTACTTCACCTGCCCTGACTGTTGATATAGTGCCCTGCATCGGGCCGTTGAATGCGCGAGATGCGTGGGGTGGCAATGTGGGTGAATCACGGGTGAACATGGCAGGTCTGTCGCGTGATGGCCGACTTGCTGCTTGCCTCCTGGCGCTGATCGGTTTCACGCCGATGTCGTCTGCGCAGGCCTTGCCCTCGAAGACCGCCCCCAATCCGGCGCCAGCGCATTTTGTCGCGTGCAGTTTGCCCCTGGCGCCACACACCATGCCGGATGCACGCGGCAAGCCCTCGGGGCATGCCACAGAGATTTTGCAAGCCGTGGCCTTGAGGCTGGGGTGGGCACTCGACATCCGATACATGCCGTGGGTGCGGGTGGTGGATCAGGCCAAGCGTGGCGACTGCGATCTGGTCTACACCGTGCTCAAGCGTGCAGACTACGAGACCTTTCTTGTCTTTCCGCAAGAGCCGGTGCAAATGCGTGCCAATGTGCTGGTGGTGCTGAAGGGGCGTGGCATTCAATATGACGGCAACCTGGAAGCCTTCATGCGGCAACACAGTGTGGGCCTGTACCGCGACAAGGCGGTGGATGAACGCTTCGAGGTGCTGCGGCGCGCGCCATGGGCTCATGTGGATGAGGCCAGCGATGCACGCTTGAACCTGATGAAGTTGCTGGCCGGGCGTTTTGATGCTGCCATCGAAAATGAGATGACCGCCGTGCACGAGTTGCGCGAGTTGGGGCATCTGGATGATGTCGTCTTGCTGGCCCCTCCCTTGAACAGAACGCTGGCGTATGTGGCCTTTCCCAAGGCGGGGCGTCTGGCCGGGCAGTCGGGCGACTTCGACCGGGCGATGAAAGCGTTCAAGCAGACGCAGGACTATCGTGAATTGTGGGATGCCTATGTGCGAGGGATGCCCACGCGTTACCGCTAGACTCTGGCGTCACCCCTTGTCACTTGGCAACCAGGAGCACTTCAGATGCATCGCCGCTCGCCTTCTCGTTTCCCTTCGTTCATGCGCGCCCTTGCGCTCGCGGCTCTGGCTGTGATGGCCGCTCCGCAGCACGCGCTGGCGGCCGGCAAGCCTGCTGCTGCCGTCAAGCCAGCTGAAGCCTTGGTGAAGGTGGAGGGGGCCTGGATCCGCGCCACCGTCAAAGGGCAAAGCGGCACGGGGGGGTTCATGAGCCTGACCGCGACCCAGCCGCTGACGCTGGTGGGCTTCAGCACCAGCGTGGCCGCCGAAAGCGAACTGCATGAAATGGCCATGGACGGCAATGTGATGCGCATGCACGCCGTGCCATCACTGCCTTTGCCTGCAGGCCAGGCCGTCGAGTTGCGCCCCGGCATGGACGGCCATCACCTCATGCTGATGGGCCTCAAGCGGCAACTCAAGGAAGGTGATGAAGTGGCGCTCACGCTCAAGCTGCGCGCCGCCGATGGCAAGCCCCTGACGCAGGAAGTCAAGGTGCCAGTCAAGTCGGGTTCGATGACGATGGCACCCGCAGCCAGTGGGGCCTCAGCTGCGCAGCCCGGCATGAAGCACAACCACATGCACCAGAGCCCGATGCACGAGGCTCACTGATCTTCCAGGCGCCGGGGCGGGTAGGTGTCCCAGCCCTGGCAGCCCGGGCATTGCCAGAAGTAGTGCTGGCTCTCGAAGCCGCAGGCGGCGCAGCGGTAGCGTTGCAGCGGCTTGGCGGCCGTGGCCATGGCCACCTGCATGCGCTCGATCTCGGGCTCGTCCAGCGCCACATGCGTGCTCAGGCGCTCGCGGATGAGGCCTTGTGCCGCTGACAGCGAAGGCTGTGCACTCATGTGGGCCATCAGGGCCTTGCGACGCGCAACCGGGTCGGGCTGCAGGCTGTTGAGCGCGAGCAGCACATCCACCGAAGGCACCTGGGCATACAGGCTTTGCAGCTTGTCCAGGGCGGCCTTGTCTTCACCGCAGGCCAGCGCCGATTTGGCGTAGTCCATGGCGATCAGCGAGAAGGCCTGTGGCTGCTTGGCCATCAGCTCGTCCCATGCGCGCAAGGCCTTGTCGTGTTGTCCTTGCCGAACCATGCGTTGGCCCTGGATGACCAATGGGCGAGCGGACTGTGGTGCGGCTTCTCGTGCACGCATCAAAGCCTGGTCGGCCTCTTCAACGCGGCCACGCGCATCGGCCTCCTGGGCGATTTCACACCAGTGATGGGCCATGCGCTGCGAGAAGGAGCCGGTGCCGGCGGCCTCCAGCTGGCGGGCCACTTCAATGGCCGGGTGCCAGTTGCGCGAACGCTCGTTGAGCGAGAGCAGGGCCAGTCGGGCGTCCGTGGAGAAGGCGGTGCCCTCCAGCGCCTTGAAGGCTTCTTCGGCACGGTCGAACAGGCCCGCTTTCATGAAGTCATGGGCCAGCGCATGCTGCGCACGTTCGCGCTCGTCGCGCTTGAGGTCGGCGCGCGCCAGCAGGTGCTGGTGCACGCGGATGGCGCGCTCGTACTCGCCGCGGCGGCGGAACAGGTTGCCCAGTGCGAAGTGCAGGTCGGAGGTGTCCGGATCATGCTGGACGGCTTCGATGAAGGCGTCGATCGCCTTGTCCTGCTGTTCGTTGAGCAGCAGGTTCAGGCCCTTGAAGTAGGCTTGTGGCGAGGCGCGGTCTTCCCGCTTGAGTTGCCTCAGGTCCAGGCGCGAGGCGCTCCAGCCCAGCAGGAAAACAATGGGGAAGGCCAGCAGCAGCCAGTAGAGGTCAAATTCCATCGGGGGTCGCTTTGCCGATCACAAGGTCCATCACTTCGCCGGCTTGCGCGGCGCGGGCATGTCGGGCGGGAAGGGCAGTTCTGCGGGCAGGGTGGGTGGGCCGGAGCGGGTCGTCGGGCCACTGTCGAACGGCGTGGGGGCGGCCTGCTTGCTGACTGGCTCGGGCAAGAGCAACTGGCGGTTGCGGGCCTCGCGGCGGTGGCGCCACCAGCTGGGCAACATGGCCAGCACGCCGGTCACGCAACCCAGTGCAAACACGCCCAGCACGACGAACACCATGGGTGCCTGCCAGCTGTAGCCCAGCAGCCATTTCAACTCCACCACATGCTGGTTGTTCAGCGCGAACGCGAACAGGATGAAGAACAACAGGCCGCGCCACAACCAGTTCAATGCTCGCATGAGGGTGTTCAGCTCTTGAGTGTGTCTTGTTGGACGAGAGTATCCACCTTATCCACGCCTTCGCGCAGGGCCTTGCCAGGTTTGAAGTGCGGCACCAGTTTTTCGGGGATCAACACCTGCTCGCCCGAGCGCGGGTTACGGCCCATGCGGGGCGGGCGGCGGTTGATCGAAAAACTGCCGAAACCACGGATCTCGATGCGATGGCCTTTGGCCAGCGCTTCGGACATCGCGTCCAGGATGGTCTTGACGGCGAATTCGGCGTCGCGTTGGGTGAGTTGCCCAAAGCGCTCGGCCAGTCTGGCCACGAGATCGGAACGGGTCATAGGGGGACGGCGGGAATTCGTGAGGCTGTGATGAGCATCAGCAAAAAGCCCCTTCAACCTGGCAGGACCAGGATCCAGGGCTTTGCCACGCTCATCACAACCCCCGATGCATCAGGCCTTGAGGGCCGTTTGCACGGGTGTTGCTGAACAAACGGATTAACCGTTGTTCTGGTCCAGCTTGGCCTTCAGCAGGGCGCCCAGGCTGGTGGTGCCGGCGCCTTCCTTGGTGGTTTCGCTGCGCAGGGACTGCATGGCTTCTTGCTGCTCGACGTTGTCCTTGGCCTTGATCGACAGTTGAATCGAACGGGTCTTGCGGTCCACGTTGATGATCAGGGCGGTGACTTCGTCGCCTTCCTTCAGCACGTTGCGAGCGTCTTCAACGCGGTCACGGCTGATTTCCGAAGCGCGCAGGTAGCCGATGATGTCTTCACCCAGGGTGATTTCGGCACCCTTGGCATCCACGGTCTTGACGGTGCCGGTGACGGTGGCGCCACGGTCGTTCAGGGTCGTGAAGTTGGTGAAGGGGTCGCTGTCCAGCTGCTTGATGCCCAGGGAGATGCGCTCACGCTCGACGTCGATGGCCAGAACGATGGCTTCAACTTCCTGGCCCTTCTTGTAGTTGCGCACGGCGGCTTCGCCAGGCTCGTTCCAGGACAGGTCGGACAGGTGCACCAGGCCGTCGATACCAGCGGCCAGACCAACGAACACGCCGAAGTCGGTGATCGACTTGACGGGGCCCTTGACCTTGTCACCACGGTTGAAGTTCTGAGCGAAGTCGTCCCATGGGTTCGGCTTGCACTGCTTCATGCCCAGGGAGATGCGACGCTTGTCTTCGTCGATTTCCAGGACCATGACTTCCACTTCGTCGCCCAGGTTGACGATCTTGTTGGGAGCGATGTTCTTGTTGGTCCAGTCCATTTCGGAGACGTGCACCAGGCCTTCGATGCCGGGTTCGATCTCGACGAAAGCGCCGTAGTCAGCGATGTTGGTGACCTTGCCGAACAGACGGGTGCCGGCAGGGTAACGGCGTGCAACGCCAACCCAGGGATCGTCGCCCATTTGCTTCAGGCCCAGCGAGACGCGGTTCTTCTCGGCGTCGAACTTCAGGACCTTGGCGGTCAGTTCCTGACCAACCGTCACCACTTCGGAGGGGTGACGGACACGGCGCCATGCCATGTCGGTGATGTGCAGCAGGCCGTCGATACCGCCCAGGTCCACGAAGGCACCGTATTCGGTGATGTTCTTGACCACGCCTTGAACGATCGCGCCTTCGCGCAGCGTTTCCATCAGCTTGGCGCGCTCTTCGCCCATCGAAGCTTCGACCACAGCACGGCGCGACAGCACGACGTTGTTGCGCTTGCGGTCCAGCTTGATGACCTTGAACTCCATGGTCTTGCCTTCGAACGGCGACATGTCCTTGACAGGGCGCGTATCGAGCAAAGAACCAGGCAGGAAGGCACGGATGCCGTTGACCAGCACGGTCAGGCCGCCCTTGACCTTGCCATTGACGGTACCGGTCACGAAGTCGCCAGACTCCAGTGCGGTTTCCAGAGACAGCCACGAGGCCAGACGCTTGGCCTTGTCGCGCGACAGGATGGTGTCGCCGTAGCCGTTTTCGATGGCGTCAACTGCCACCGACACGAAGTCGCCCACTTGGACTTCGATCTCGCCCTGGTCGTTGCGGAACTCGTCGATAGGCACATAAGCCTCGGACTTCAGGCCGGCGTTAACCACCACGAAGTTGTGTTCGACGGCCACCACCTCAGCGGTGATGACTTCGCCCGTGCGCATATTGGCACGTTGCAGCGACTCTTCAAAAAGGGCGGCAAAAGATTCAGACATGGAATTTCCTGTGCCGGCGGGTGCCAGCGGTAACGCTCGGGTCGACAGGAACGACCAGAACGGGTTGGGTTGAAGAACATGACGTCCGGGCCGCTTTGCAGCAGCCCCGATCACTCAAGCGCCTGCCTGGCAGCATGCGCCGGAAGTCACAGCCTTTTGGTAAAGACCCCCGTGGCGTGTCAATGACTTCAGTCAGTGACGAACGATCACGTGAGGCCAGCCCTCGACCCACAATCCCAGCACCGTTTCCACCGATTGCTCGATGGTCCAGGCGGAGTTGTCGATCTTCTGGGCATCCGGGGCAGGCACCAGGGG
Source organism: Aquabacterium sp. (assembly GCF_016195855.1). Classification (GTDB taxonomy): domain Bacteria; phylum Pseudomonadota; class Gammaproteobacteria; order Burkholderiales; family Burkholderiaceae_C; genus Aquabacterium. Next base: position 29,260 of record NZ_JACPYU010000015.1, on the reverse strand, counting down.
CGATACGGCGCGGGTACGGTCCCGCAGGTCGCGCGCTTCTAGGTCTGCACAGATTTCATCGAGGTTAGCAGAAATCCCTTTTGAAATCAATTGGTTATAACGGCGTTCCGCGCGTTCTTTGACGGATGCCGTCAAAAACACCTTCAGCGCGGCGTCGGGAAAGATCACCGTGCCCATGTCGCGGCCGTCTGCCACGAGGCCGGGCAGGCCACGGAAAGCCTTCTGCAACTCGACCAGGGCCTGGCGCACGCCTGGGAAAACCGACACGCGGGAGGCGGCCTGCCCGATTTCCTCGCGGCGCACGGCTTCGCCGACATCGCGCTGGTCCACCCAGATGTGTTCCCGATCAAAACGCAGGGAGATGGCATAACCCAACTGGCGGGCCAGGGCCTCCAGGCCTTCGGCGTCGTCCAGGCTGATGCCGCGCTCCAGAGCCAGCAGGCCGGTGACGCGGTAGAGCGAGCCAGAATCCAGGAACTGGTAGCCCAGGCGGGTGGCCAGGGCGCTGGCCAGCGTGCCCTTGCCGGAGGCGGTGGGGCCATCAACGGTGATCACGGGGATCAGGTCCGGGTTGGTTTGCGCCACCTGGAACAGAGACTCGAAGTAGTCCGGGAAAGTCTTGCCGACACAGCGCGGATCATCAATGCGCACCGAGACGGGTTTACCGTCCGTAGCCGTGGGGGCCAGCGGGTTGAAGGCGGCCAGCGAAAAGCACATGGCCATGCGGTGGTCGTCGTAGGTGTGGATGCTGGCGTGCTGCCACTGGCCCGGTGCTGGCGGCGTGACCTCGATGAAGTCCTGGCCCTCGACCACCGTGGCACCCAGTTTGCGCAGCTCACACGCCATGGCGGCGATGCGGTCAGTTTCCTTGACGCGCCAGCTGGCGATGTTGCGCAGGCGGGTCGTGCCCTGGGCGTACAGTGCCATCACGGCCAGGGTCATGGCCGCGTCGGGGATGTGGTTGCAGTCCATGTCCACGGCCTGCAGTGGCCAATCGCCTCGGCGCACTTCCAGCCAGTTCGGGCCGCTGGTGACCTGGGCGCCCATGGCCTGGGCGGCTTCGATGAAGCGGATGTCACCCTGGATGGAGTCTTCGCCCACGCCTTCGACGCGAACGGCCATGGCACGCCCTGCGATGGCGCCTGCCGCGATGAAGTAGGACGCCGAAGAGGCATCGGCCTCGACGTGGATCTCACCAGGCGACTGATAGCGGCTGCCTTGCGGGATGACAAAACGTTCCCAGCCCTGGCGTTCAACCTGGATGCCAAAGCGCGCCAGCAGGTTCAGGGTGATCTCGATATAGGGCTTGGAGATCAGCTCGCCGACGACCTCGATCGTCAGCGCTTGATCTTGCGAGACCAGGGGCAGGGCCAGCAGCAAGGCCGTGAGGAACTGGCTGGAGACGTCACCGCGCACCTTGATCGGGGCCGACAGCTTGAGCTGGCCGCCCGCCAGACGCAGCGGTGGGTAGCCTTCATTGCCCGTGCATTCAATGTGGCAGCCCAGGGGGCGCAGCGCATCGACCAGGTCGCCAATCGGGCGCTCGTGCATGCGCGGCACGCCCGACAGCGTGAACACGCCGCCTTGCGTGGCCGACAACAGGGCCAGCGCCGCAGTCAGCGGGCGCATGGCGGTGCCGGCATTGCCCAAGAACAGGTCGGCCTGCTTCACGGACAGCTTGCCGGCCAGCCCGGTGATGCGCACCGTGTCGCCATCCTGATCCAGATCGCAACCCAGCGCGCGCAGGGATTCGAGCATCACGCGGGTGTCGTCGGATGCCAGCAGGTCGTGCACGACCGTGGTGCCCTCGCTCAAGCCCGCCAGCAACAGCACGCGGTTGGAGATGCTCTTGGAGCCGGGCAGGCGCACGGTGCCGCCTGCGGACAGCAGCGGGGGGAGATCAAGGAAAGCGGTGGTGTACATGCAGGGCAGTTCGCGAGACAGGCTTATTGGCGCGTGACAGGGGGCTTGGTGCCCAGTTGCCACTGGCTGCGGGCATCGGACGCGGTTTGAATCTGTTCTTCGAGTGCGGGGCCGTTCCAGTCGCGCATCTGCCGCTCCATTTGCTCCAGCGAATGGCGGAAGGCCTCCGATTGCTTGAGCACTTCTTCGCGGTTGGACAGCAGGATGTCGCGCCAGATCGTGGGGTCGCCCGCGGCAATGCGGGTGAAATCGCGGAAGCCTGGACCGGCCAGCGACAGGTATTCCTGGCCCAGGGGCTGCTCCCCCATGGCGTTCATGTAGGCGAAGGCCAGCAGGTGGGGCAGGTGGCTCACGGCGGCAAAGGCGGCGTCGTGGTTCTCCGGCGTCATTTTGAGCACCTGGCAGCCGACGGCAGCCCACACATCGGTGGCCTTCTGGATCAGCACGGGATCGGTTTGCTGCAGGGGTGTCAGGATGACCTTGCGGCCCTGGTAAAGGGCGGCGTCCGCGTGCTCGATGCCGGCCACTTCACGGCCTGCGATCGGGTGCGCAGGCACGAAGGAGGGCAGGCGCTCTTTGAGCACCCGGCGGGCAGCGTCCACCACATCGCGCTTGGTCGAGCCCACGTCCATGAACAGCACGCCGGGGTCCACCAGATGGCGGATGGCCTTGAAGGTGCCTTCACTGGCTGCCACGGGCACGGCGATCAGCACGATGTCGGAGCCGGACACGGCCAGCAGGGCCGATTCGGCGGCCACGTCGATCACGCCCAGCCGGCGGGCTTTCTCGACCGTTGACGGCGATTTGCTATAGCCCACGACCCGCTTGACCAGGCCTGCCTTCTTGAGCGCCAGCGCGAACGAGCCGCCCATGAGGCCGCAACCGATCAGGCCGAGTTGGTTGAACATGATGCGAAAGTCCTGAAGAAGCGATCAGTGCACGTCCAGCGGGAAGCTGCCGAGCACTTTGAAGAGAGAGCATTGGGCGCGCAGCGCATCCAGCGCGGCAGCCACATTGTCCTGTGCCGGGTGGCCGGCCAGGTCGATGAAGAACACGTATTCCCATTGGCCCGAACGCGCCGGACGCGATTCAAAACGGGTCATGGACACGCCGTGGTGCTTCAAGGGGACGAGCAGATCGTGCACTGCACCAGGGCGGTTGTCCACCGACACGGCCAGGCTGGTGCAGTCATGGCCGGTAGGCGCGGCGGGCGTGTGGGCGTCGGCGTGGGTCACCACGACAAAGCGGGTGCGGTTGCTGGCCTCGTCCTGCACGGCACGCTGCACCACGTGCAGGCCGTATTGGGAGGCGGCGCGTTCGCTGGCCAGGGCTGCGATGCTGTCGTCTTCGCCGGCCATGCGGGCGCCCTCGGCATTGCTGGACACGGCGCGGCGCTCCACGCCGGGCAGGTTCTGGCTCAACCAGCCCTGGCATTGGGCCAGGGCCTGCGGGTGGGCGGCCACCACCTTGATGCCATCGCGGCTCAGCTCCTTGCGCAACAGGTTGTGCGTGACCAGCAGGCTGGTCTCACCCACGATGGTCAGGGGCGATTGCAGCAGCAGGTCGAGCGAGCGGGCCACGACGCCTTCGGTCGAGTTTTCGATGGGCACCACACCGAAGTCGGCCGAGCGGGCCGAGGTCGCGCGGAACACCTCGTCGATCGAGGGGCAGGCCATGGGCTCGATGGACGAGCCAAAGTAGTTCAGGGTGGCCTGTTCGCTGAAGGTGCCGACGGGGCCCAGGAAGGCCACGCGCTGGCGCGCTTCGAGCGAGCGGCAGGCCGACATGATCTCGCGCCAGATGGGGGCGATGCTGTCAGCCAGGATGGGGCCGGGGTTGCGGTTCTTGACGCGGTCGATGACCTGGGCTTCGCGGTCCGGGCGAAACACGGGCGAGCCGTCGATCTTCTTGACCTCGCCCACGGCCTGTGCCAGCTTGGCGCGCTCATTGAGCAGCTTGAGCAACTGCTGGTCGACCACGTCGATGCGCACGCGCAGATCGGCCAGTTGCTCGTCAACAGGCCGGCCGTCGGGCTTGAAATGATCGGGGGCGTGATCAGCCATGGCTTGCTGCAAAGTCCTTCATGTAGGCGACCAGGGCCTGCACACCGGCAACCGGCATGGGGTTGTAGATCGAGGCGCGCATGCCACCCACGCTCTTGTGGCCCTTGAGCTGAACCAGGCCAGCCGCCTTGGCACCCGCCAGGAAGGCGTCGTTGAGTTCATCCTTGGGCAGGAAGAAGGGCACGTTCATGCGCGAGCGGCAGTTGGCCGCTACCTTGTTCGCATAGAAGCCCGAGGCATCGATGTAGTCGTACAGCAGGTTGGCCTTGGTGATGTTGCGTGCCTCGATGGCTGCCAGGCCGGTCAAGTCACCTTCACGCTGGCGCTTGATCCACTGGAACACCAGGCCAGCCAGGTACCAGGGGTAGGTGGGCGGCGTGTTGTACATGGAGCCGTTGTCGGCCACGACCCGGTAATCGAAAGCCGAAGGCGTGATGGGCAGCGCATGCCCGATCAGGTCTTCACGCACGATCACCAGCGTCAAACCCGAGGGGCCGATGTTCTTTTGTGCCCCGGCATAAGCCAGGCCCACGCGCGACCAGTCCACAGGGCGCGAGACGATGTGCGAGGAGCAGTCGATCACCAGCGGGGCCTTGCTGCCCAATGCCGCCAGGTCGGGCAACTCGTGCATCTCGACACCGTGGATGGTCTCGTTGCTGCACACGTGCACATAGGCTGCGTTGTCGCTGATCTTCCAGCTGCCATAGGCGGGCAGGGTGGTGTGGTGGTCTGCCTCGTTGGTGGCCGACACATGCACTTCGCAGTACTTGCGCGCCTCCTTGGCCGACTTGACCGACCAGGAACCGGTGATGACGTAGTCGGCCCGGCCGCCACGCGAGAGGTTCATCGGCACGATGGCGTTCTCGGCGATCGCGCCACCCTGCATGAACAGGACCTTGAAGTTGGCCGGGATGGCCAGGATCTCGCGCAGATCGGCTTCAGCCTGTTCGGCAATGGAGATGAACTCCTTGCCGCGGTGGCTCATCTCCATGACGCTCATGCCCGAGCCATGCCAATCCAGCATCTCGCTGGCGGCCTGTTGCAGGACTTCGCCCGGCAGCGCGGCCGGACCGGGGGAGAAATTGAATGGGCGGGTCATGAGCGGCTCAGAGGCGGATCAAGGGCGGAAACCGAAATTACTTTTTGGCGGCTGGTTTGGCTGCCGGGGCGGGCGCTGGCGCAGGGGCCGAAGCGCCGCCGCTGAGCTTGCCGCCCGTGGCCGTATCCAGGATCTTGCGCACATTGGCGTCAAGCTGTTGCAGCTTGGTCGTGATTTGCGGACGGGCGTCGTTGACGACCTTTTCCATCAGGGCCTGGGTGGCTTCAGGCATCACGCCCTGGTACTTCTTGAAAGCGGGCGATTCCAGCAAGGCGGCCAGTTGCTTGAGCTCGTCCTCGGAGAACTTTTCCTCCAGGACGGGACCCACCACGCTGGGTGCCAGCTTGGTGGCCGAAGCGCGGAAGATGGGGGTGGCCGCTTCGATGTACTTCTTGATCTCGACGTCGATCTGCTTGGCCGTGGCGTCGCGTTTGTCCTCGGGCACGGCCTGGACCATGATCGGGCGCACGCCGGCGACCAGTTGACGAGCGGGCTGCTCGGCAATGGAGCGCGACACATCGTCAAAGACGCTTTGCTGCAGCGTCAGGACCTTCTGGACCAACTCCTTCTTGTCGGCATGTGCAGACAGGGTGGTCAGCGCCAATGTCGCGGCCACTGCCGTCGCCCATGCTGTTTTGCTCAATGTCATCGTCAGTCCTTTGGGTTTGCTCGGCCTGAAGGTCGAGTCGTCGGGATCAGTTCTCGGTGCCGCCTTCAGTATCGGCGGAGCCCGCGTCAGTGCTGTCACCAGGGGTTTCTTCACCGTCGCCCTCGGCCGCCGGGTTGGCGTCGTTTTCCACGATGCGCTGCAGGCCGATCAGCTTGGCGCCTTCATCCAGGGAGATCAGGGTCACGCCTTGTGTGGCGCGGCCCAGTTCGCGGATCTCGCTGACGCGGGTGCGCACCAGCACGCCCTTGTCCGTGATCAGCATGATTTCGTCTTCCGGACGCACCAGGGTGGCCGCGACCACCTTGCCGTTGCGCTCGGATTGCTGGATGGCGATCATGCCCTTGGTGCCGCGACCATGGCGTGTGTACTCGACGATGCTGGTGCGCTTGCCGTAGCCGTTCTCGGTGGCGGTCAGCACCGATTGGGTTTCGTCTTCGGCCACCAGCATGGCGATGACCGACTGGCCTTCTTCCAGCATCATGCCGCGCACACCGCGGGCGCTGCGGCCCATCGGACGCACGTCTTCTTCGTCGAAGCGCACGGCCTTGCCGCCATCACTGAACAGCATCACATCGTGCTTGCCGTCGGTCAGTGCGGCGCCAACCAGCACGTCACCCTCGTCCAGGCCCACGGCGATGATGCCGGCCTTGCGGGGGTTGCTGAAGTCGGTCAGCGGGGTCTTCTTGACGGTGCCCAGGCGGGTCGACATGAAGATGTAGTGGTCTTCGGGGAAGGTACGGAACTCGCCGGTCAGCGGCAGCACCACATTGACCTTCTCGTCCTTTTCCAGCGGGAACATGTTCACGATGGGGCGGCCGCGCGAGTTGCGCGAGCCCTGCGGCACTTCCCAGACCTTGAGCCAGTACACGCGACCACGGTTGCTGAAGCACAGGATGTAGTCGTGCGTGTTGGCGATGAAGAGCTGGTCGATCCAGTCGTCTTCCTTCGTTGCAGCGGCTTGCTTGCCTCGCCCGCCGCGCTTTTGGGCGCGGTATTCGCTCAAAGGCTGGCTCTTGATGTAGCCGGTGTGCGAGAGCGTCACCACCATGTCGGTCGGGGTGATCAGGTCTTCGGTGCCCAGCTCTTGCGCGTTGTGCTCGATGGTGGAGCGGCGCTCGCCGACCTTGGTCTGACCGAATTCCTGGCGGATGGCGGCCAGCTCGTCGCCGATGATGACGGACACGCGCTCGGGCTTGGACAGGATGTCCAGCAGGTCGGCGATCTCGGTCATGACATCGCGGTACTCGCCGATGATCTTGTCCTGCTCCAGGCCGGTCAGGCGTTGCAGGCGCATCTGCAGGATTTCGCTGGCTTGCGAATCCGACAGACGGTACATGCCGTCAGGCTGCAGGCCATAGCTCATGGGCAGGCCTTCTGGGCGGTACGCTGCGGCGCCGCCAGGCGTGTCGGTGCCCACGCGTGCCAGCATTTCGCGCACCATGGACGAATCCCAGCCCTTGCTCATCAGGGCGGCCTTGGCCACCGGGGGCGTCGGCGAGGTCTTGATGGTCTCGATGAACTCGTCGATGTTGGCCAGCGCGACGGCCAGGCCTTCCAGCACGTGGCCGCGTTCGCGCGCCTTGCGCAGCTCGAACACGGTGCGGCGGGTCACCACTTCACGACGGTGCTCCAGGAAGACCGTGATCAGGTCCTTCAGGTTGCACAGCTTGGGCTGGCCGTCGATCAGGGCCACCATGTTCATGCCGAAGGTGTCCTGCAACTGCGTCTGCTTGTACAGGTTGTTGAGCACGACCTCGGGCACTTCCCCGCGCTTGAGCTCGATCACCACACGCATGCCGGACTTGTCGGACTCGTCCTGCAGGTGGCTGATGCCTTCGATCTTCTTTTCGTTGACCAGCTCGGCGATGCGCTCCAGCAGGGTCTTCTTGTTGACCTGGTAGGGGATCTCGTCAACGATGATCGCCTGGCGGTCGCCCTTGCCGATGTCTTCGAAGTGCACGCGGGCGCGCATGACCACACGGCCACGACCGGTGCGGTAGCCTTCGCGCACACCCGACAGGCCGTAGATGATGCCGGCGGTGGGGAAGTCGGGCGCGGGGATGATCTCCATCAGCTCGTCGATCGAGCAGCCGGGGTTCTTCAGCGCATGCAGGCAGGCGTCGACCACCTCATTGAGGTTGTGCGGCGGGATGTTGGTGGCCATGCCCACCGCGATACCAGCCGAGCCGTTGATCAGCAGATTGGGCAGGCGCGTGGGCAGCACCAGCGGCTCTTGCAGCGAGCCGTCGTAGTTGGGCCCGAAATCGACGGTTTCCTTGTCGATGTCGGCCAGCATTTCATGGGCGATCTTCGTCAGGCGGATTTCGGTGTAACGCATGGCGGCGGCGTTGTCGCCGTCAACCGAGCCGAAGTTGCCCTGGCCGTCGACCAGCATGTGGCGCAGCGAGAAGGGCTGGGCCATGCGGACGATGGTGTCGTAAATCGCAGAGTCACCGTGCGGGTGGTACTTACCCATCACGTCACCGACGATACGCGCGCTCTTCTTGAAGGGGCGGTTCCAGTCGTTGTTCTGCTCGTGCATCGCGTACAAGGCGCGGCGGTGCACGGGTTTCAGACCATCACGGGCATCAGGCAGGGCCCGGCCGACGATCACGCTCATCGCGTAATCGAGGTACGAACGCCGCATCTCCTCTTCGAGGCTGATGGGCAGGGTTTCCTTGGCGAATTGCGTCATGCGGGCTAAAGCGGTGAGAAGAGACGGCTCGGCCGCGAGGGCTTGAGGCCGTCAGGGGCTTCCACTGGCGCCAGCGCCCCCTGTCCTGACGGTTCACGGGCGCGCGAGCGAACAAAGAGAGGATTGTAATTGGCCGCCAATGTCGTCCACGCGCAACAATCGACCAGCTTCTCCGTGACCAAGCCCTGTCTTGCTTGAGCGGGAAAATGGCTATGGCACAATCGTTTTCGTTATGTGCCCTAGGGTTAACCTTGTGGGTACGTCCCCACCCCCATCAGGGGAGGTTGCCCTGTCAGGGCGTCCGCAGTGGAATGCTGCGTCTTTATCGTGAGGATTTGCATGAACAAACTCAACAAAGTTGCCGCCCTGTTCGTCACCGCAGCTCTGGCTGGCTCCGCTTTTGCGCAGGCTGTTGACAACTGGCGTGGTACCGACGGCACCGTCTGGAAGAACGGCTCCAGCGAACACTGCTGGCGTGACAACCCTTGGACGCCTGAAACCGGCGTGCAAGGTTGCGACGGCGTGCCGGCTCCAGCGCCTGCTCCCGCACCCGCTCCTGCGCCTGCACCTGCTGCAGCCCCGGCTCCTGCCCCGGCTCCCGCTCCTGCCGTGGTGCCTGCTGCCCCCGCTACCGAAAAGGTGAGCTTCGCCGCTGACGCCTTCTTCGACTTCGACAAGGCTGACCTGAAGAAGGAAGGCAAGGCCAAGTTGGACGACCTGGCTGACAAGGTCAAGGGTCTGACGCTGGAAGTCGTGATCGCCGTGGGTCACACCGACGCCAAGGGTAGCGACGCCTACAACCAGAAGCTGTCGGTGCGTCGCGCTGAAGCCGTCAAGAAGTACCTGGGCGACAAGGGCATCGAAGCCTCGCGCATCTACACCGAAGGCAAGGGCAAGTCTCAGCCCGTCGCCGACAACAAGACGGACGCTGGCCGCGCCAAGAACCGTCGCGTTGAAATCGAAGTGGTCGGCACCCGCACCAAGTAATTGGTCGGCTCACGCCACTGACACAAAAGGCCCTTCGGGGCCTTTTGTTTTGCCTGATCGCAGCGAGCCATCAACCTGGGCGGCCTGAGCAGGCAAAACAAAACCCCGCCAAGGCGGGGTTTTGTGCTTGTGAGGCCGAGAGCCGCGTCAGACCAGGCTGACGTCCTTGCCGGACAGGCGCTTGGCCAGGGCCGTGGCCAGGCGGTTGGTCAGGCCGTAGATGGACAGTTGCGGGTTGGCGCCGATGCTGGTCGGGAAGAGCGAACCGTCGTGCACCGACAGGTTGGACAGTTGCCAGTGCACGCCATCCGGGCGAACCACGCCTTGCTGCTCCGTGCCACCCATGCGGCAGCCGCCCATGATGTGCGCGCTGCCGCCACCCACGTAGTAGGGCTTCATCTCGTAGGCTGAGATGGCCGCCTTGGCTTCTGCCCAGTTGCTGTAGTAGTGCGCCTGCTCGTGCAGGGGCATGACCTTCTTGGCGCCGGCTGCGAACTGCACTTCCGCCATGGTCAGCAGTGCCTGCTTGAAGCCGGCCAGCACGTAGTCGGACATCGCGTAGTTCAGCAGCGGGCTGCCGTCGACGTTCAGGATCACGGTGCCGCCGCTGGATTCCGGGTGGAAGCCATCGCGCAGCAGCGCCAGCATCATCTGCGTGTTGGGGTAGTTCTGGAAGCGCTCGGCCAGGCCCTTGCCGTAGCCGCCCATCAGCACGGCGGCCAGGCCGGGGTGCATGGGGGTGGCTTCCAGCTTGTAGCCGATGGGGCCTTCTGGCGGGGCGTTGTGCACGAAGTGGTCGGAGTAGATCGATTGCGGGGCACCGGCCCAGCCTTCAATGCGCTGCTCGAACACGCCGCCCGAGAACGCCACCGGGTGCAGGAAGGTGCGGGTCCCCAGCAGGCCGTGCGGGTCCGGTGCCTTCGAGCGCTTGAGCAGGGCGGGCGAGTTGATCGCGCCACCGGACACCACATAGTGCTTGGCGGTGATGCGCAGCACCTTGTCGGAGGTCTTCTGACCGTTGACCCGGATGGGCACGCAGATCAGGCCCTCGACCTTGTCACCCTTGATGATGAACTCCTGCGCGCGGGTCTGGTAGAACAGGCGCGCGCCGGATTCCAGCGAGGAGGGGATGGTGGTGACCAGCATCGACTGCTTGGCATTGGTCGGGCAGCCCATGCCGCAAGAGCCCAGGTTCCAGCAGCCTTTGACGTTGCGCGGGATCACCTCAGCCGAGATGCCCAGCTTCTTGGCGCCTGTGCGTAGCAGCTCGTTGTTGGGGTTGGGCGGGGCCTCTTCCCACTTGTGCATGTTCAGCCGCGTTTCGGCCTGACCAAACCAGGGTGCCATCGAGGCTTCATTGAAGTCTTTCAGGCCGAAGTTGTCTTCCCAGTACTTCAGGGTCGAGGCGGGCGTGCGGAAGGAGCTGGTCCAGTTGATGACGGTGGTGCCGCCCACGCAGCGGCCCTGCAGCAGGGTCAGGGCGCCGTCCATGGTCTTGCGGCCGCCGCCGTCCTGATACAGGTTGGCGTAGGCTTCGGATTCTTTCTGGTTGAAGTCCGTGCTGGTGCGCAGTGGGCCCTCTTCGACCAGCACGACATCCAGGCCGGCCTTGGTCAGCAGCTCGGCGGTGATGCCCGCACCTGCGCCGGTGCCCACGATGACGACATCGCATTGAACCTGCTCGGGCAGGCCTTGTTCGCCATTGGTGGCCTTCCAGCCACGCGCCAGGCCTTCGCGGAATGGATCGGGGAGTTTGCTCATATTTGGACGGGGCCGGGGTAGCCGGTCAGGGGCCAGTGGGCACTGTTGGAGTAGAAGGACATGCAGACCAGGCTGCGCAGGACCTGGTAGGTCAGGCGGGTGGTGGGCAGCGGGTTGAGCCGCATGGTCTCGATGGCCTGGGCAAGTTCGTCCTCGGTGGCTTCGCTCCACGAGGCGCCCATGCCGGTCAGCATCTTGCGCGTGGGGAAGTTGCCCAGCAGGCCCAGCAAGGCGTTGACCTCGATCTGCAGCACATTGGGCATGCCGTTGAGGAAGGCCTCGGTGTGTGTCAGGTGGCCTTCCATGATGGCCTCGCGCTGGGCCTTGTCCTTGGGCAGCATCGGGCCCACGATGCCCATGGTCAGGCCTCGAAAGACATCACGGCCGTGTTCAGTCAGCTTGCCGTTGCTCATGCCGCGGTGCCAGTAAACGAGTGCGCCAAGCGCGCCGCCTACGGCCCCGATCGCCAGCGCTGTCTTGAGAAACCAGCGTCGCTTGGGTTGAAGTGGGTGATCTATGGATCGGTCGACCATGTGTTTGGCTTCCGTGCGTAACTATTCCCAAATAAGGAAAGGTTGTGAGTCAGATTGCCGGGAGATTGTGCCTTGCGTGTGCAGCCCGGCACGCAGGCGTTTAACCTCTCGACGCTTGTTTTTTTCGGACTGTCGGAGGAATGAACAAGAAGTGCGGCGTTCTGACTTGAGGGAATACCCTTGGTCACGAATGTTGCAGAATTCATGCAGCGCTTTACGCGATTTCCCTGGGTGTCCGATTACCGGGTGTCCGCTGAACCTGATCCATCAAAGAGGATGACGATGACGATTTCGAAGCCATGGCTGGCCAGCTACGAACCCGGTGTACCGACCGAGATCAACCCGGGCGAATATGACTCGCTGATGGACTTGCTGGATCATTCGTTCAAGCAGTACGCCAAGCGCAACATGGCTGCGTTCATGGATGTGCACTGGACCTTCGAGCAGGTCGACGAGATGTCGCGAGTGCTGGCGGGTTGGCTCCAGTCCAAGGGCTTGTCCAAGGGCGCGCGCGTGGCCTTGATGATGCCCAACATCCCGCAATACATGGTGGCGATCGCGGCTGTGCTGCGTGCGGGCTATGTGGTGGTCAACGTCAACCCGCTGTACACCCCCCGTGAGCTGGAGCATCAGCTCAAGGACTCGGGCGCCGAAGCCATCATCGTGTTGGAGAACTTCGCCACCACGCTGCAGGAAGTCGTGGCGCGCACACCGGTCAAGCACATCGTGCTGGCGGCGATGGGCGACATGCTGCCTTTCCCCAAAGGCCTGATCGTCAACTTCGTGGTGCGCAACGTCAAGAAGATGGTGCCGGCTTTCACGCTGCCCAACAACGACAAGTGCAAGCTGACCAAGTTCAAGGATGCCTTGTCGCAAGGCCGTTCGGCCAAGTACACCCGCCCGACCATCAAGCCCGATGACGTGGCCTTCCTGCAATACACAGGCGGCACGACCGGTGTGTCCAAGGGTGCCACGCTGCTGCATCGCAATGTGGTGGCCAACATCCTGCAAAACGAAGCCTGGTTCAAGCCCGAGCTGGCCAAGCTGGGTGACCAGCCCCTGACCGTGGTGTGCGCCTTGCCGCTCTATCACATCTTCGCTTTGACGGTCTGCTACATGATGGGCGCGCGCATGGGCAGCATGAACCTGCTGATCGCCAACCCGCGTGACATCCCCGGTTTCATCGAGACGCTCAAGAAGTACAAGGTCAACCAGTTCCCCGCCGTGAACACGCTGTTCAATGCGCTGGTGAACCACCCTGAATTTGCCAAGATCGACTTCTCTGGCCTGAAGGTGTCCAATGGCGGCGGCATGGCTGTTCAGCAGTCCACGGCTGAAACCTGGAAGAAGGTCACCGGCTGTCCGATCGTGGAAGGCTATGGCTTGTCCGAGACCTCACCCGTTGCAACGGCCAACCGCCTGGATCTGGCCGAGTTCAACGGGGCCATCGGTTACCCGATTCCCTCGACCGAAGTGGCCATCCTGGACGACGACGGCAACCACCTGGATGTGGGCGGCGTCGGCGAGATCTGCATCCGTGGCCCACAGGTGATGGCCGGTTACTGGAACCGCCCGGATGAGACGGCCAAGGTCATGACGGCCGATGGCTTCTTCCGCACGGGCGACATTGGCGTGATGGATCCGTCGGGCTTGTTCAAGATCGTGGACCGCAAGAAGGACATGATCCTGGTGTCGGGCTTCAACGTGTACCCCAACGAGGTCGAGCAGGTCGTGAACATGCACCCCGGCGTGCTGGAGTGCGCAGCAGTGGGTGTGCCCGATGACAAGTCGGGCGAGGCTGTGAAGCTGTTCGTGGTGCGCAAGGATGCAACCTTGACCGAGGCTGCCCTGAAGGCCTATTGCCACGAGCAACTGACCGGCTACAAGTGCCCCAAGCACATCGAGTTCCGTCACGATCTGCCCAAGACCAATGTGGGCAAGATCCTGCGCCGCGAGTTGCGCGACGAGAAGAAGGCAGCCTGATTGCGTTGAGCGCTTCAAGCTGACGAATGGCGCCGCTGGTGTAGAGCCAGCGGCCTTTTTTTTGCCTCTTGGCTCGCTCGTTCGCCGAAACATTCCCCCCGCGGAGGGCGCCCTGATGGGGGGTTAAGAGCGCTTTAAGAATTGCTGAAGAAGCATTTACGAAACGGGAAAGCGCGGCGTCCCTACAGTCACTTCCATCATCAACAACGGCCTGGTGCAGCAAGCAGGGCCACAACAGGAAGTGACATCATGAGCTACATCACGCAAGAGATCCCCGTCGAGCAATTCGGGGCGCAACCCGGGGCACAACGCGGCAAGCAGTTGGTTGACCAGGCCCTGGATCACAGCCAGCGCTTCAACCTGTACCAAGGCGTGCACAAGGGGCTGCGCGCCTTCATGGCCGATACGCTGGTTCGTGTTGGCAGCACCGATTACACCGACGCGCAGGAGCGCCAGGAGGCGGCTGATGTCGTGCGGACCTTGCTGCACATCTGCGGCGAGCACCTCAAGCACGAGAACGATTTCCTGCACACCGCCATGGAGCGCCGTGCCCCGGGCAGCAGCGCCAGTTGCGCGCAGGAGCATGTCGAGCATGTGGCCAACATCGATGCCCTGAGTGGCTGCCTGAGGCAGGCCCTGGCCGCCACGGAGGTGCAGCAGGCTTCAGCCTGGCAGCGCCTGTACCAGTTGCTGAGCCTGTTTGTGGCGGACAACTACGAGCACATGTTGTTGGAGGAGCGTGAGCACAATGCCGTGCTGTGGCGTCACTTCAGCGATGAAGAGCTCATCGAAATCCACGATGCGCTGCTGGCCAGCGTGCCCGCGGATGAAATGGCCCACCACTTCCGCTGGATCCTGCCGCAACTGTCGCACCCCGAGCGCGTGGAGATGCTCAGTGGCATGCGCCAGGGCATGCCGCCCGAGGTGTTCGCATCCCAGCTGGACATGGCCCGCCCCTTGTTGAACGCCCGCGCCTGGCACAAGCTGCAAGCCGCCCTGAAGTCGGAGGTGGCTTGCCATGGCTAAGAACCTTTTGCGCTGCGCGGTGCTGTACGCGCTCTTCGGTATTGGCATGGGGATCGTGATGGCCGCTTCGGGCGACTTCACGAACAAGGGGGTGCACGTGCACATCAACCTGGTGGGCTGGGTGTCGATGGCACTGATGGCCATGGCCTACCAGGTCTTCCCGGCCATGGCGGGCAGCGTGTTGGCCAAGGTGCAGTTCTGGCTGCACAACCTGGGGCTGCCTTTGATGGCTGGTGGCATCTATGCGGTGCTGCATCACCTGCCCATGGCCGAGCCAGTGGTGGGCAGTGGCTCGCTGATCGTGGCGCTGGCTTTCCTGGCCTTTGCCGTCAATGTCTGGCGCAATGCCGGGCGCTCGGTGGTGGCCGAGACGGCGCCCCGTCGGCAGACCACGGCGCTGGCTGCGGCCTGATGTGATGGGGCAGTCAGGCTGATCAGTCGGCTGATTGCAGCTTCAGGGGTTGCATCACCTGCAGCTGGAAACGGCCTCGGCCCGTCTTGTGCATGCGCACGCAACGGGTCCGCTCGGCCAGGCGGCGTTGCAGCAACACCAGACGGGCTTCGAGGTTGTCGGCGATATCCGGCAGGGACAGGTCCGGGGCCAGCCGCAGCTCGCGGTTGGTGAACTGGTCGCGGCCTTCGTGCTGGCGCACTTGCACCAGCTTCCAGAAGATGGCGCCGGCCACGCCCTTGATCAGGTAGTCCTCGTCAAGGAAGATGCTGTGGTCGGCCTTGAAATACCGTACCAGCACGGGACGCTCGTCACCGAGGGCTGGTGTGATGGTTGTCATCGGCGGGGCGGACACAGCAGTGACAGTGAACGACGCGGTTGATGCCGGCAAGGTTGGCGTATCCGTGGCTGGCTCTGCGGGGTCGGCGCAGGCCATGCTCTGCGCCATCCAGCCAAACTGCTGTGCCACGATCTGCAGCATGTCTTCATCGTCGTAGGTGAAGCGCAGGTCTTCGTGGCTCTCAACGTACAGCACGCCATACAGCGTGGCGCCCGCCGTGATGGGTACCGCCATCTGGCTGCGGCATTCGGGCAGGCCGGGCATGGGGATGGCCGTTTCAAGCTGGTGGTGCAGGCCCAGCGCCTCGGCGCTGTCACGCACGGCCTTGCCGTAGATGTACTCGCTGGTCATGTGCGAGATGCGGATGGGCGTGCGTTCGCGCGCGGCCACGCCGATCACGCCGTGCCCCATCGGGATCTCGGAGCCCACGCCGGACTGGTCGTACCCCCGGGTGGCCACGGTGAACAGGCGCTCGCCGCACTCGTCGAGCTTGAGGATCATCATGTGGCCGATGCCGCAGACGGTTTGCAGTGCGGTGAGGGTGTTGTCCAGCAACTCGTCCAGGTCGCGGCTGGCGTTCAGCATGGCGCTCATGTGGCGCAGCTTGGGCAGGCTGTCCTGAACAGCGGGCAGGATGCCGGGCATGGGGTGAACGATGGTTTCGACCCGCTCGACCTCGTAGATGTCCGAGCCCAGCAGCTTGAACACCTCGGTCATGCCGGTGTGCGAGGCGATGCCGGCCAGCTTGGCCTTCATGCTCTCGAACAAGGGGCCGCTGGTTTCGGTGCGCAGGTAGCGCACATGCAGCTTGTAGCCACTGCCGTTGAGCGGGTCCACGACCTTCAGCAAGGCATAGGGGTTGGCCAGGATGTTCTGCCGCGTCTTGTTGAAGAACTGGAAGGTGGTGGCCACGTGCTTCTGGTCCACGTACTGCACCTGCGACAGGTAGGCAATATTGGGCGTGCCATCCACCGAGCAGGTGGACAGGGCACTGGGCACCCCGCCTTCAAAGCAGTTGCGCAGATGGGCGATGCAGACGGCGTTCACGACGGCACTCATGGCTGGCTGCCCCCCATGCGCTTGCCGGCCATGGGCCCCGGTGTTTGCTCGAACACCTGCTCCGGGGTGAAGCTCAGGGCCACCAGTTGCCCGGCTTCGATTGCCATGTGGGACAGGCCGAATT
Source organism: Aquabacterium sp. (assembly GCF_016195855.1). GTDB lineage: Bacteria > Pseudomonadota > Gammaproteobacteria > Burkholderiales > Burkholderiaceae_C > Aquabacterium. The sequence continues at coordinate 12,546 of NZ_JACPYU010000015.1, read as the reverse complement.
CGCGCCCGTAGCCCAGGCGCACGATGCCGTCCACAAAGGCGTGGCGGTAGCGTTCGACGCAGGCAACGTCGTCGGCATTGGCCGCAGACAGGCTGATCTGGCGCCCCTTGATCTGGATGGCGGTTTCGGTTTCTGGCAGGCAATACACCACGGCGATGACGTCCTGGCCGAGCACGTCCTGCAGCACCTGGCTGGCTTCGCCCCGGCGCACGAAAATGGTCAGGCGTTGCCGGTCGGGTGAGACGCGGCAGGCGAAGCCCCGGCAGGCGCTGGGGCGCAGATCCGATGAGCACGAGGCAACATCGATGGCCACCTCCCGCTGGATGAAGGCCACGGTACCGTCGCTGAGCAAGGCTGGTGTCATGCTGCTGTTCGACTGAGACTGAAGCGGGAATGTCGCCGGATTGTAGGTGGCGACGGGGGGCGCCTCAATCCTTCAGAAACAGGGCTTGCAGATCGCTCAGGAAATCAAAGCCCCTGGCGGTGGGCCAGGCGCGGGCCAGATCGCGTTGCAGCAGGCCCTGGGCCTCGGCCTGGGCCAGTGGCTGCTGGATGCTGGCCAGGGTCAGGCCGGTGCGCTCGCCAAAACGCAGCAGCTCGAAGCCGTCCTTCAGGCGCAGGGCGTTCATCATGAACTCGAAGGCGCGCGAGGACAGGTCCACCTCGGTGTCGTTGGAGCAGGCCAGGCCCTGGCGCGCTTTGTCCATGTAGGTGGCGGGCTCGCGCCAGCGCACCTGCCGCACGATGCGGTCAGGGAAGCTGATCTTGCTGTGCGCACCGGCGCCAATGCCCAGGTAGTCGCCGAACTGCCAGTAGTTCAGGTTGTGCTGGCATTGGTGGCCTGGGCGGGCATAGGCGGACACCTCGTAGCGCTGCAGGCCGGCGCCGGTGGTGCGCTCGATGAGGTGGTCCAGCATGTCGAAGGCGGTGTCGTCATCGGGCAGGCCTTTGGGCGGCTGCGTGGCGAAGACGGTGTTGGGTTCGAGCGTGAGGTGGTAGAGCGACAGGTGCGGTGGCTCGAAGGCCAGGGCCTGGCTGATGTCGGCGTCCAGATCGGCGGGGCTCTGGCCGGGCAGGGCGTACATCAGGTCGAGGTTGAAGGTCTCGAAATGCTGCTGGGCTTCTTCGATGGCGGCGATGGCTTGCGCGCGGTCGTGCACGCGGCCCAGGGCCTTGAGCTTGGCATCGTCAAAGCTTTGCACACCGATGGACAGGCGGTTGACGCCGGCCTGGCGGAAGGCCTTGAAACGGTCCTTCTCGAACGTGCCGGGGTTGGCCTCCATGGTGATCTCGCATTGCGGCTCCAGCGGCAGGCGCGCGCGGATGTCGGCCAGCAGGCGGTCGATGCTGTCGGGCGAGAACAGGCTGGGGGTGCCGCCACCGATGAAGATGGTGTGCACGCGGCGGCCCCAGATCTGCGGCAGGGCGGATTCGAGGTCGGCGCACAAGGCGTCGAGGTAGAGGCTTTCTGTCTGGGCGTTCAGCTGCCTGGAGGCGCTGGGCGCATCCTGGGCAATGGGGATGCTCGGGCCTGCTTTGCCAAGCCGAGTGACTTCATGCGAGTTGAAGTCGCAGTAGGGGCACTTCTTGAGGCACCAGGGCAGGTGCACGTACAGGGACAGCGGCGGCAAGGCCTGCAGGGCACCGGGGCGTTGCAGCGTGATCATGGGGTGTGTGGTCTTGTACGGTGCACTCAGCGCTGCCAGGGCCAGCGTGCATCGGTGTCGGCGTGGTTCACACCAGCCAGGCCCCATTGGGCCTCGATCATGTGCAGCATGCGCTGGCAGGCCTTGGCGCGGTGGCTGACGCCGTTCTTGATCTCGGGCGCCAGCTGGGCCGCGCTTTGTTGGTAGGCGGGCAGCCACAGCAGGGGGTCATAGCCAAAGCCGTGTTCGCCCTGGCCAGCTTCCAGCAGTTCACCTTCCCAATGGCCTTCGGCGATCAGCGGCTCGGGGTCATCGGCATGGCGCACGGCCACCAGCAGGCAGGTGAAGTGGGCGCGGCGCTGCGCCTGCCCACGCATCTGATCGAGCAGCCAGGCGTTGTTGGCCGCGTCGATGGCTTCGCGCGGCAGGCCTTCGGCAATGCGGCCGGCGTCGACTGCATAGCGCGCCGAGCGCACGCCCGGTGCGCCCCCCAGGGCGGCCACGCACAGGCCGGAGTCATCGGCAATGGCCGGGCCTTGACCGATGCGCGCGGCATGGCGGGCCTTGGCCAGGGCGTTCTCGACGAAGGTGACGTGCGGCTCTTCGGCCTCGGGGATGCCCAGCGAGCCCTGCGTGACCAGGTCGACACCCAGCGGGGTGATCAAGGCCTGCAGCTCCCGCAGCTTCTTGGCATTGTTGGAGGCGAGGATCAGTTGCTTGCTCATGGTGCGCTCAAAAAGGGATCAGGCGGAGATCAGGCCAGAGTCAAAGGCTTGGCCAGCGCGGCGGCCTGGGCCGTGATCAGCTCGCGCACCCCCTTGTCGGCCAGGGCCAGCAACTGGTCCATTTCCTGGCGGGTGAACGCGACGCCTTCGGCCGTGCCTTGCACTTCCACGAAGTGTCCCGCACCTGTCATGACCACGTTCATGTCGGTGTCGCAGGCCGAGTCTTCGGTGTATTCCAGATCCAGCAGGGGCGTGCTGTCCACGATGCCCACGCTGATGGCGGCCACCGGGTGCAGGATGGGGCTGGCGGTGAGCTTGCCTTTGGCGATCAGCCCCGTGACGGCGTCCACCGCCGCGACATAGGCGCCGGTGATGGCCGCGGTGCGGGTGCCGCCATCGGCCTGGATGACGTCGCAGTCGATGATGATGGAGCGCTCGCCCAGCTTGGCCAGGTCGAACACGGCGCGCAGGCTGCGGCCGATCAGGCGCTGGATCTCCTGCGTGCGACCGGTCTGTTTGCCGCGTGCAGCTTCACGGTCGCTGCGCGAATGGGTGGCGCGGGGCAGCATGCCGTATTCGGCCGTGACCCAGCCTTCGCCGCTGCCGCGCTTGTGCGGGGGCACCTTTTCTTCGACCGAGGCGGTGCACAGCACCTTGGTGTCGCCAAAGCAGATCAGGACCGAGCCTTCGGCGTGCTTGGTGTAGCCGCGGGTGATGCTCAGGGGGCGCAGTGCGTCTGCGGCACGGCCTTGGGTGCGCTGGTATGCCATGGGGAGGTTCCTGGTAAAAAAACCAACCGGCCACAGCGGCCGGTTGATCAGTCAGACGGGGGCGGTGGCAGCTCAGCTTTTCTTGGCGGCGCTGGCCGAGCGGCGTATCGCTTCGTTGATCTCGCGGATCGAGCGTTCGATCTCGGCTTCGTCCAGGTCGTCGGCTTCGACATTGTCGCCCGGTGTGCCGGTGCTGCCGACGCTGGCCTGGATGGTGGAGGCAAACACCTCGTCGCCCAGGTTGTCGGTGTGCACATTAGGCTGGTCGTCGTTGGTGGCGGACTCCCACTCCATGGCCAGCACAGTGACGTTGTCGCATTTGACGCCGCCATTGCGCAGGGCCACTTCGACCAGTTCCGGCACGGCGTCCGAGATGGTGCGGGTGGACAGGTGGCGGGTGATTTCTTCGTCCTCGACGGTGCCCCACATGCCGTCAGAGCACAACATGATGCGGTCGCCTTCCTGCATGATCAGCGGGCCAGCCGTGTCGACCACGGGCTTGCCAGGGCTGCCCAGGCAGGTGAACAGCACGTTGCGGTTGTAGCGCTCGTTGAGCGGCACCACGGTCGACAGCGTCTGCTGCAGTTCGGAATAGGAGTGGTCACGCGTGCGGGCAATCAGCTTGTCGCCACGGACGAAATACAGGCGCGAGTCACCGCAGTGGGCCCAGTAGGCCGCATTGCCTTGCAGGATGCAGGCGACGATGGTGGTGCGCGGCGTGTCCATCAGGCCTTTTTCGCTCGCATAGCGCAGCAGCTGGTGGTGCCCGGCCATCACGGCGTCCTGCAGGAAGCGGATGGGGTCCGCCAGCGTGGGACGCGCATCGCGTTGGTACAGCGCGGCCATGGTCTGCAAGGCCAGTTGAGACGCCATCTCGCCTTCGGGGTGGCCGCCCATGCCGTCTGCGAGCGCAAACAGGCCCGAATCCCGCGTGTAGCAATAGCCCATGCGGTCTTCATTTTTCTCGCGGCCGCCTTTACGGCTGATCTGGTAGACGGAGAATCTCATGGCTGCTTCATGCCCCGCTTATGCCTTTGCGCCCGATTTGAGGTTTTCAAGTTGCAGTTTGACCCGCTCAGCAAAGGTGAGCTTGGAGTAGCGTCTTTCGGTCTCGCGGGCCAGTTCTTTTTGCAGGGCGAAAACGCTCTGCGGCCGGGCCAGCGGGTCAAGTGACATGCACCACTCGGTCACTTCGATGAGGTTATCCGAATACACGTTGCGCAGTCGCGAGAGAGAAAGCCCTAAGCGGTCTTTTTCCAGGCGTTGGGGCGCATCGTTGGGGGGGTAGCCCTGCATGCAGGCATAAATGCACGCGCCAATCGCGTAGATGTCGGTCCAGGGGCCCAGCGAGCCGTCGCGGCGGTACATCTCGGGCGCGGCAAAGCCGGGCGTGTACATCGGGCGGATGAAGTTGCCTTCCTTGGACAGCACCTCGCGCGCGGCACCGAAATCCAGCAGCACCGCCTTGTTGTCGTTGGTGATGAAGATGTTGGCCGGCTTGATGTCCAGGTGCAGCATCTTGTGCTGGTGCACGATGCGCAGGCCGCGCAGGATCTCATCGAACAGGGAGCGGATGGTGGATTCGCGGAAGACCTTGTCGCGCTTGAGATCGCGTGCGGTGACGATGAAATCCTGCAGGGTATCCCCTTGCAGGTAGTTCATCACCATGTAGACGGTTTCGTTCTCGCGGAAGAAATTCAGCACCGACACCACACTGGGGTGGGCGATCTGGGCGAGCGAGCGGCCTTCTTCGAAAAAACTTTTCAGGCCCAGGCGGTACAGCGGCTGCTTGTCGGGCTTGACGCGGGGAATCAACTCGCCGGGGGCGCGTTCTGCCAGGGAGGCGGGCAGATATTCTTTGAGCGCGACGAGCCGTTTATCGGGGTCTTCACAAAGGTAAACGACCCCGAAACCGCCTGCGGCAAGCTTCTTGACGACTTGGTAGCCGCCCACGACGGTGCCCGAAGGCAACGGGGCAGGTTTCGGCTTTGACATAATCTAGTTTTGTCTGGTGTCAAGTAACCATGTCAGTCTACTCTATGACCGGCTTTGCCAGCGCGGTTGCGTCGGCTCCCGACCACGTCAGTGAAAACACCGATGAGGGGGATTCGTCCACTGCATCACGCGCTGGCGGTGGCAAGAGCGCCTCGGGCGGCGTGGGGGCGGAACTGCGCTCCGTCAACAGCCGCTTCCTGGATCTGAGCTTCAAGCTGGCTGACGAGTTCCGTGCGCTCGAACCTGCCTTGCGTGACCTGCTCACCGCGTCGTTCAAGCGCGGCAAGATCGAGTTGCGCCTGCAACCGCAGCGCGCGGCCGACGCCGGTTGGCCTACGCCCCAGCCTGACCAGCTCCACACCCTGGCGCGGCTGGAGGGCACGGTGCAGAACTGGTTGCCCAAGGCCACGCCGCTGTCGGTCAACGAGATCCTGAACTGGTGCCGTTCGGCAGCACCCTCGGTCAAGCTGGAGGACGCTGCCTTGGAGTCGGCCCGCCAGTGCATCGAGGCGCTCAAGGAGGCTCGTGAGCGCGAAGGCGCCCGCCTGGTGGGCATCCTCAAGGACAAGCTCAAGGGCCTGCTGGCCCTGGCCGAGCAGGCCACGCCCCTGGTGCCCCTGGCCGTGCAGCGTCAGCAGGAGCGTTTCGTCCAAAAATACCAGGAGGCGCTGCAGGCCGTGGGTGGCTCGGTGACGCCAGAGGCGGCACAAGAGCGCGCGCTCAACGAGGCCGCGGCCTACGCCCTGCGCATTGATGTTGACGAAGAGTTGCAGCGCCTGAAGGCCCACCTGGACGAAATTGGCCGCCTGCTGAAAAAGGGCGGCGAAGTGGGCAAGCGCCTGGACTTCCTGATCCAGGAATTGCACCGCGAGGCCAATACACTGGGCTCCAAGGCCGCGGCGCTGGAGTTGACGCAGATTTCGGTCGAAATGAAGGTTTTGATCGAACAGATGCGCGAACAGGTTCAGAACATCGAATGACGGCCGATAACCCTTCCCAAACCTCCACCATGTCCGCGGGCGCGACGCCGGCGAGTTCTGGAGACAACGTCATGGACTATCCCGGCAACCTTTTCGTGGTGTCCGCGCCCAGCGGCACTGGTAAATCCAGCCTGGTCAAGGCCCTGCTGGAGCTCGATTCGCGCCTGCAGGTGTCGGTGTCGCACACCACGCGGGCCCCGCGCGGGCAGGAGCAGCAAGACCGCGAGTACCACTTCACGACCACGGAAGACTTCCTGGCGATGGTTGAGCGGGGCGACTTCTTCGAGCATGCCGAGGTCCACGGCAACCATTACGGCACCTCGCGCCACGCCATTGAAAGCCGCATCAAGGGCGGGGAGGACGTGGTCCTGGAGATCGACTGGCAGGGTGCCTTGCAGATCAAGAAGATATTCCCCAATGCCATCCTGATCTTCATCCTGCCGCCCAGCTACGAAGAGCTGTCGCAGCGCCTGAACCGCCGTGGCGAGGACAGCCCCGAGACCATCGAGCTGCGCATGGCCAATGCCCGCATCGAGGTCGGCCAGGCGCAATATTTCGATTTCATCGTCGTGAATGCACTTTTTGAATCGGCTTTGTTCGATTTAAAAGCCATTGTTCACTCACAGCGGTTAAAATATGCAGCTCAGCGCCGGAACAAGTCTGCCGTGTTCCGTGCCCTCAATCTGGTCTGACCGGCTTTTTGGCTGATTCAGACACCCTACCGGAGCGCCCACATGGCCCGCATCACCGTTGAAGACTGCCTGCAAAAGATCCCGAACCGCTTTCAGCTGGTGCTCGCTGCAACCTACCGTGCCCGCATGCTGAGCCAAGGCCACACGCCCAAGATCGAGTCGCGCAACAAGCCTGGCGTGACCGCACTGCGCGAGATCGCCGCTGGCCAGGTTGGCCTGGAAATGCTGCGCAAGGTCCCGACCTGATCGTCGTGTGTTCCTGTCGGGCTCACGCTGCTGACTGACGGCGGCCCCGAACTTGCATAAAAGGCCCGTCTCGAACGGGCCTTTGCCATTTCCCCGTTGATTTCCGATTGATTTCCCGATTGGTTTCCCTGATTGATTCAGTCGGCCCCGGGGCTTTCTCAATCAAGCTACAGTCAACACATGACCTTGGCCAACGATGCTGCGGCGGCTTCCTTTGCTGCGCTGACCCACAAACTCGACTACCTGGACGAGGCGGACATCCGCCGCGTCCGTGACGCCTACCGCTTCGCCGACGAGGCCCACCTGGGCCAGTTTCGCGCCAGTGGCGAGCCCTACATCACGCACCCCATCGCGGTGGCAGGCCTGTGCGCCGACTGGAAGCTCGATGCCCAGGCCATCATGGCCGCGCTCATGCACGACGCCATGGAAGACTGCGGCGTCACCAAGATCGAGCTGATCGAGCGTTTTGGCGCCCCCACGGCCGAGATCGTGGATGGCCTGACCAAGCTGGACAAGCTGCAGTTCTCGACCAAGGAAGAGTCGCAGGCCGAGTCCTTCCGCAAGATGCTGCTGGCCATGGCGCGCGATGTGCGCGTCATCCTGATCAAGCTGGCCGACCGCCTGCACAACATGCGCACCATGGAAGCGATGGTGGCGCACAAGCGGGCCCGCATCGCCCGCGAGACGCTGGACATCTATGTGCCCATCGCGCACCGCCTGGGCCTGAACCAGACCTACCGCGAGCTGCAGGAGCTGTCCTTCCAGTACATCAACCCCTGGCGGCACTCGGTGCTGTCCAAGGCCGTCAAGAAGACACGTGGCAACCGCCGCGACCTGGTGGACCGCATCCGCAAGGAGGTAGAAGAAGCCTTCCGCGATGCCGACATGCAGGTCGAGGTCTATGGCCGCGAGAAGACCATCTTCTCGATCTACAACAAGATGATCGAAAAGCACCTGAGCTTTGCCCAGGTCAGCGACATCTTCGGCTTTCGCATCGTCGCGCGTGAGCTGCTCGATTGCTATCGCGCCTTGGGCGTGCTGCACCAGCTCTACAAGCCGCTGCCGGGCCGCTTCAAGGACTACATCGCGATCCCCAAGGCCAACGGTTACCAGTCGCTGCACACGACGCTGGTCAACCCGGTGGGCACGGCGGTGGAGTTCCAGATCCGCTCGCAGGCCATGCATGCGGTGGCCGAGAAGGGTATTGCCGCGCACTGGATGTACAAGGAGCAGGATGCGGCCGACGACGCCTCGCCGCAGCAGGCCGCCGTGTGGCTGCAGTCGCTCATCGACATCCAGCACGAGACCCGCGATTCCGCCGAGTTCCTGGAGCACCTCAAGATCGATTTGTTCCCCGAATCGGTTTATGTGCTGACGCCCAAGTCACGCATCGTGGCGCTGCCCAAGGGGGCCACGCTGGTGGACTTTGCTTATGCGATCCACTCCGGGGTGGGTGACCGCTGCGTGTCGGCCAAGGTCAATGGCGAGCCCGTGGCCCTGCGCACCGAATTGCGCAGTGGCGACGTGGTCGAGATCATCACGGCCGCGAGCGCCAAGCCCAACCCGAGCTGGTTGAACTTCGTGCGCACGGGCCGCGCCCGCTCCAAGATTCGCCACTACCTCAAGAACATGGAGGCCGAGGAGTCGCTGGAGCTGGGCGAGAAGCTCTTGATGCAGGCGCTGCGCGCTGAAGGCCTCACGATGCCGGCTGGCAACGAGACGACCGAGGGCAATGCCGGTGTGCTGTGGCAAAGCCTGATCCGCTGGGGCGGCAACCGCAGCCGAGACGAACTCCTGGCCGACATCGGCCTGGGCCGCAAGATCGCGACCATGGTGGCCAAGCGCCTGGCGCAGTTGATGGCCGAGTCGGGCTCCAAGCCCGATGCCTTGACCCTGACGCTGGGTCGCTTCTCGGATGAAACCCCGTCGCAGGGTTCGGTCATCATCGATGGCAGTGAAGGCGCGACGGTGCAACTGGCGCCATGCTGCTGTCCGGTGCCGGGCGACCCGATCGCGGGCTATCTGGGCCGTGGCGAAGGCCTTGTCGTGCACACGCAATCTTGCGGGGTGGGCAAGCGCCTGTTCGAGCGCGACAGCGAACGCTGGATCGACGTGAGCTGGTCCGACGAGCCCACCCGCCTGTTCGAAACCGCGGTGAAGGTGCTGGTGGCCAATGGCAAGGGCGTGCTGGCTCAGGTGGCTGCGGCCATCAGCAGCGCCGAGACGGACATCACCCATATCGAGATGGGTGACGAGCGCCTGGGCGAAACGGCCGAACTCAAGCTCACGCTGGCCGTGCGCGACGCCGAGCACCTGGCCGATGTGATCCGCACGCTCAAGCGCTGCTCGGTGGTGCTCAAGGCCGAACGCTTCAGTCAGTGACTGGTGGGCGGGGCCGGGTAGCTGACCTTGATGATCTCCAGGCGCTCCAGGCCGCCGGGGGTCATCAGCTGAACCTCGTCACCTTCACGTGCCTTGAGCAGTGCGCGTGCAATGGGTGAGATCCAGCTGACTTCACCTTGCAGATTGTCGACCTCGTCGATGCCCTTGATGGTGATGGTGCGTGACACCCCTTGCAGGTTCTCGTAGGTGACGGTGGCGCCAAAAAACACCTGGTCATGACCATGGTGCAGGCAGGGGTCGGCCACTTCGGCGATGTCCAGCCGTTTGGTCAGGAACCGGATGCGGCGGTCGATTTCGCGCAGGCGCTTCTTGCCGTAGATGTAGTCGCCGTTTTCCGAGCGGTCGCCGTTGGAGGCGGCCCAGTGCACGATCTCCACGATCTTGGGGCGCTCGATGTCGATCAGGTTGAGCAATTCCGTGCGCAGGCGTTGGTAACCCTGCGGCGTGATGTAGTTCTTGCCGCCGGCTGGCAGGGGGGGCAATGACAGATCGTCATCGTCATCGCTCTCGGTTTCCTTGGTGAAGGCTTTGCTCATGGAACGCGATTGTGCCCAATCCTCTGACCGAGGGGAAAGCGTCATTTCTTCACGAGGGTCTCGCCTTTGTTCGCCAGCGCGTGTACCGAAGCGCATTTGAACTCGCAAAAATGAAATGGCTGCCGATAACAACCCCATTTCAACCGCCCGTTTGAGTCCCTGAAAGGCGCGAGATGTCGCAAGTGATCCCTCTGGGCCCCGCTGCCCGCATGTTGACCACACGTGAGGCCGCCGTGCGCCTGGGTGTTTCGCTGCGCACCGTGCAACTCTGGGTGGAAGCCAACATCCTGCCTGCTGCGCGCACGCCAGGCGGGCATCGCCGCATTCCCTACAACGCGGTGGAGGCCCTGGCCTTGAGCACCGGCCTGGGTGGCGAGCCGGTACCGCGCAGTGCGCTCAACCGGCACAACGAGCGCCCCTTGCTGGACGACGCGCCGGTGCCTTCTCTGCCTGAGCTGGGCCGTTCCGGCGCCCCGATGGATGTGTTGCTGGTGGCCGATGACCAGGATTGGCAGGCCCGCTGTGCGCAGGCCATGGAGCCCTATGGGGCGGCGGTCAAGCTGCGTTTCGCGGAGACGGGCTACCTGGCTTTGCTGCAGATCGGGCAGAAGGTGCCGGACTTGTTGATCACGAACCTGGAATTGCCGGGCATGGACGGCATGGCGATGTTGCGGACTCTGGAGCGCTGCGAATCCATTGCCAACATGCGCATCCTGGCGCTGACCGACAGCGGCGAGCATGAACTTGCGCGTCGCGGTGGGCTGCCCAGGTCTGCCGAAGTGATGCGCCTGCCCGTGACGGCCGAGGCCGTGGCGGTGCGTGTGGGCCGATGGCTGCTGGGCCAGCGCGTCTCCTGAGCCCACGCTACCCCCCAAGTCCCGGGGGATCTCACCGAACGCCAAGGTAAGCACCGGCTGACTTGCGCCAAATCTTGCCTCAAGATGCTGCTGCCTGTGGCAAGGACGGGGTGGCAGGCGCCCCACGTGAGACGGAGTTCGTTGTGAGTGACAAGCCTGTTGCAGCCTCAGGGCTGGCCTGGCGTTGGTTGGTGCTGGCGGTGTATGTGTCGATCCTGATCGGGTTGGCGCTGCTCTGGCGGCAACCCGATATGCGCCATTGGCTTGATCCTCAGTCGCTCAGTGAGCAGGGCAGGCAATTGCTGGCCACGCCTTTGGGGCCGCTGGCCGTGATGGGGGGTTATGTCGTGGCGGTGCTGCTGGGCATGCCTGTGCTCGTGTTGATCACGGTGGGTGCCCTGGTGTTCACGCCCTGGCCGGGCATGGCCTACGCGCTTTTCGGCATGGTGGCAGGCGCCACGGTGACCTACGGCATTGGCCGCTATACCGGCGCGCAAACCATGGACCGGTGGACCAAGGGGCGCCTGGCGCTGCTCTCTCGCCACATGCAGCGGCGCGGCCTGCTCACGATGATGGCGGTGCGGGTGATGCCGGTGGCGCCTTTTATCGTGGTCAACATGGTGGCCGGGGCCTTGCGCGTGCGCCTGCGCGACTACGTGCTGGGGACCTTTTTCGGGCTCTTACCCGGCACGGTGATGATCTCCCTGTTCATGGACCGCCTGGCCGAGGCCTGGCGTGCACCAGGCACTAGCAGCTACGTGGCCTTGGCCGCATGCGTGGTTCTGCTGGGCGTTGTTTTTTGGTGGGTCCGAAAAAGGCTGTTGCGCGCGGCTTGAACGCAACCCGATGAGCGGGTTTCCACGCGATTTCAAGGGGCCGAGGCCCCTTTTTTGTCGCCTTCAGCCTAGTCGTGAACGGTTCCCTAAGGGCTGTCACTTAAGGGGTTTCCTCGCCCTTCATTAGGGTGGTTTGAAGGGTCATGCGCTTGGCCTGCTGGGCCAGTCAGGTGCTTGTAACAAAGCCCGATGATTCGTCCACGCCGCAGCCTTGTCGTCGCGGTTTCGATGCAGACGTCGCATCGGGCCAACCGAACGGATTGATCACCTGGCAGGTTGCATGACAAGGCCGGCGAGAGACATTGACTCACATACACACATACCTGGAGTTCTACATGCAAGCTTTCAAACTGTCCGTCATCGCCCTGGCTCTGACCGCCGTGGCCGCTTCTGCTTCCGCCATGTCGTCCATCGACGACGCAGCCCTGAGCCAAGTCAGCGGCCAGGACGGCGTGTCGATCGCTGGTGACCTGAACATCAACATCGGTTCGTTCAAGTACACCGACACCGACGCCACCGGCGGTTCCGTGTCGTTCAACGACATCGGCATCAAGGGCATGTTCGTGATGACCGTGGACATCCTGAACAAGGCTTCCTTCGTGTCGACCGTGGCCAACTCCATCGGCGCACGTCTGGGCTACACCCAGGCTGACGCAACCAGCGCTGCTGCTGCCGCTGCTGGCCTGGGCCTGCCCACCGCCAACGGTGCTGTGATCGCCGGCGAACTGCAAAAGCTGACGACCGCCACGTATGACGCCTTCGGTGCTGCCACCGGCGACGCCATCTACGCTGGCTCCGACGTTGTGCAATTCGCTTTCCCCAACGCCAAGCTGAACTCGGCTCTGACGCCCAGCATCACC
>NZ_JACPYU010000010.1 GCF_016195855.1 Aquabacterium sp. | reverse complement strand
TGTGCGCAGCCACCGGTTTGGCAACGACGGGTTTCTTGATCACAGGGGCCTTCTGGCCCTCCTGCAAAGTGGTCAGGCCACGCAGCTTGACGGCGTAACCCTCCGGGTAACGCAGGTCCGCGTGAGCCAGCGGTGCGGGGTACTGGCGCTTGAGCTCGGGCAAGGTGCGCACGAAGCGGTCGGCGCGCGCCAGCACTTCTTCCAGGCCCCCGCGGCCCAGCTCGATCGTGGCATCGTTGTCCAGCTCGACGCTCCAGGAGCCGCGCTCGGTCAGCTTGAGGGTGTCGATCTCGCCCAGCGATGCCAGCACGGGCTTGAGGCGCTGCAGCATGTCCAGCATGGCCTTGGCTTCACCCGCGGTCGGATTGAGCGGCGCTTCGAGCGTGGGCAGGTGCTCGTCTTCGACATCACCGAGGTTGGCGTCGAACACTTCGCCGTAACTGTTGACCAGCTGGTCTTCTCGGTCTTCGTGGTGCCAGTAGGCAGCGGGGCGATGCTCTTCCAGCACCACGCGCAACTCGTTGGGCCACACGCGGCGCACCACGGCCTTGCGCACCCAGGGCACCGACTCGAACACCTCGCGGCTGCGGCCAAGGTTCACGTTGAAGAAGCCGCCGTGCATGCGCGGCACGATGTTGGCGCGCACCGTGGCGACGTTGTTGCGCTGCAGATCCCCTTCGAGCTGCACCTTGTGCAAATTGAAGTAGGGCAAGCGCGTCAGCTTGGTGACGCCAGCGGCCAGCAACAGCCCGATCGCCACCACCAGCAAGGCGGAGGCGGCAGCGTTCATCCACAGGACGTCTTGCGGCGTCTCCGTGGGTGCGCTGAAGCTGTTGAGGGTGGCGGCCTGCATGGCTGTCGTGTGTTGAATGTGCTTGGGTTAGCGGAGGCTGTCCAGGCTGGCCGAGGCCAGCAGGTGGACGCAGAGTTGTTCGTAGCTCAGGCCAGCCACCTTGGCCGACATGGGCACCAGCGAATGGCCGGTCATGCCCGGCGAGGTGTTGATCTCCAGCAGGAAGGGCTGGCGGTCGGACTGGCGGATCATCACGTCGGCACGCGCCCAGCCCCTGCAACCCAGGGTCTTGAAGGCCCGCACCACCTGGCGCTGGATCTCGGCCTCTTCGTCGGCGTCGAGCAGGCTGGGGCACAGGTACTTCACGTCATCGGTGAAGTACTTGTTCTGGTAGTCGTAGTTGCCGCCCGGGGCCACGATGCGGATCACCGGCAGGGCCTGTGCCTCGCCTTCGACGAACAACACCGGGCAGGTGGTTTCCTCGCCTTCGATGAACTGCTCGCACAGCACTTCGGGGTCGTGCTGGGCGGCGGCGGCATATGCCGCAGCGCACTGGCCGGGGTCGGTCACCTTGGTCAGGCCGATGGACGAGCCTTCGCGCGCGGGCTTGACGATCATGGGCGCACCCAAGGCCGTCAGCGCGTGGGCGCAGTCTTCGGCGCTGGACACCATGCGCCAGTCCGGCGTGGGCAAGCCTTCAAAGCGCCAGATGCGCTTGGTCATGATCTTGTCCATGGCGATGCTCGACGCCATCACACCGGAGCCGGTGTAGGGGATCTTGAGCAGCTCCAGCGCACCTTGCACGGTGCCGTCTTCACCACCGCGACCATGCAGGGCGATGAAGCAGCGGTCCACGCCCTCGGCCTGCAGCTCCTGCAGCGGGCGCTCGGCCGGGTCGAAGGCAAAGGCGTTCACGCCTTGCGATTGCAAGGCCTTGAGCACGCCCGAGCCCGACATGATGGACACATCACGTTCGGCCGAGGTGCCGCCAAACAGCACGGCCACCTTGCCCAGGCTGGCCGGGTCGATGCGGGAAGGTTCAATAGATTTGAAACTCATAATCAGTTGCTCCCTCCGCCGCGCACCTCGGCATCACCAAGCGGACGCCGCAGATCCGGCTTTGCCGGGCTGCTGGCGGCGCCCCCTTGAGGGGGAGCGCCAAAGGCGCTTCGGGGGTGGTTCAAAATTTCGGCGGTCTTGCCCGCCACGGTCCCGATCGAGCCGGCGCCCATGCAGATCACCACATCGCCACCACGGGCGTTGCTGGCGATGGCCTGCGGCAGCTCGGCCACGTCGTCCACAAAAATCGGCTCCACCTTGCCGGCCACCCGCACGGCGCGGGTCAGGGCGCGGCCATCGGCGGCCACGATGGGGGCCTCGCCCGCGGCATAGACCTCGGTCAGCAGCACGGCATCGGCCGTGCCCAGTACCTTGACGAAGTCTTCAAAACAATCACGCGTGCGGGTGTAGCGGTGCGGCTGGAAGGCCAGCACCAGGCGCTGGCCAGGGAAGGCCCCACGGGCAGCGCTGATCACGGCGGCCATCTCCACAGGGTGGTGGCCGTAGTCGTCAATCAGCGTGACCTGCCCTCCATCGGCCGTCTTGAACTCGCCATGACGCTGGAAGCGGCGGCCCACCCCAGTGAAGGCACCCAGCGCCTTGATGATGGGCTCGTCAGGCAGCTCGATCTCGGTGGCCACGGCAATCGCCGCCAGCGCATTGAGCACGTTGTGCACGCCCGGCAGGTTGAGCGTGACGGTGATGTCGGGCATGACCGTGCCATTGCGACGCTGCACCACGAAGCGCATCTGGCCACCGGCAAGCGCCTCGACGTTGACGGCGCGCACCTGGGCGTCTTCACCGAAGCCGTAGCTGATGACGGGACGCGAGATCAGCGGGATGATGGAGCGCACGCCCGGGTCATCGGCGCACAGGATGGCCGAGCCATAGAAAGGCATGCGGTGCAGGAAGTCCACGAACGCCTGCTTGAGCTTGGCAAAGTCGTGGCCGTAGGTGTCCATGTGGTCGGCGTCGATGTTGGTGACGACCGACATGATGGGCAGCAGGTTCAGGAAAGAGGCATCCGACTCGTCGGCCTCGACCACGATGTACTCGCCCTTGCCCAGCGCCGAGTTGGCACCCGCGCTGTTGAGCTTGCCACCGATGACGAAGGTCGGGTCCACACCGGCCTCGGCCAGGATGGAGGTGACCAGCGAGGTGGTGGTGGTCTTGCCATGCGTGCCGGCGATGGCGATGCCCTTGCGCAGGCGCATCAGCTCGGCCAGCATCACGGCGCGCGGCACCACGGGGATACGGCGCGAGCGTGCAGCGATCACCTCGGGGTTGTCGCCCTTCACGGCGGTGGAGGTGACCACCGCCTCGGCGCCTTCGATGTGCGCGGCTTCATGGCCCACGTGCACGGTGATGCCCAGCGAAGCCAGCCGGCGCGAGGTCGCGCTGTCGGACTGGTCGGAGCCCGACACGGTGTAGCCCAGGTTGTGCAGGATCTCGGCGATGCCGCTCATGCCGGCGCCACCAATGCCCACGAAATGGATGTGTTTGACGGCGTGCTTCATGTGGACGCCTTTGCGTTTGGAGTGGTCACGTGTTGCTCGATGGCATCGGCCACGGCGGCGGCAGATTGCAGACGGGCCAGGCCACGGGCCTTGATGGCCATGGCCGCCAGGCCCGTGCGATTGAGTTGCTGGATCAGCTCGGCCAGGCGCGCGGCGCTCAGCTCGGCTTGCGGCAGGTGGATGGCGGCGCCGTTGTCGGCCATGTAGGCGGCGTTGTCGCGCTGGTGCGAGGTGGTCGACACCACCAGCGGCACCAGGATGCTGGGCACGCCGGCGGCGCACAGCTCGCTGACGGTGATGGCACCGGCGCGGCCGATGATCACGTCGCAGTCGGCCAGGCGCTGGGGCATGTTGTTGATGAAAGGCAGCACCTCGGCGTCCTTGGCAGGGTCAAGCCCGGCCTTCACGTAGTCGGCCTTGACCGACTCGAAGTTGGCCATGCCGGTCTGGTGCGTGATCAGCGGGCGCTGCTCGGCGGGGATCATGGCCAGGGCCTTGGGCACCGCGTCATTGAGCACCTTGGCACCCAGGCTGCCACCCACGATCAGCACGCGCAGCGGGCCGCTGCGGTTGGCGAAGCGCTCGGCGGGCGGTGCAATGGTTTCGATCTCGGCACGCACCGGGTTGCCTGTCACGCGCGACACCTTGTGCCTGGCGGCCGGGCCATCGAAGCCGCAGGCCAGCACATCGGTGATGGGCAGCAGCATGCGGTTGCTCAACAGCATGGCGGCATCCGCGTTGACCAGCACCAGCGGCAGGCCACGGGCCACGCCCATCAGGCCACCAGGGAAGCACACATAACCGCCCATGCCCAGCACGGCATTGGCCTGGCGGGCTTTGAGGATCTTGAAGCAATCGGCAAAGGCCTTGAGCAGGCGCACGCCGCCGAAAACGGTGTCCTTGAGGTTCTTGCCGCGCAGGCCATTGAAGGCGATGGCGTCCATGGGAATGCCGGTGGGCGGCACCAGGCGGTTTTCCATGCCGCCGGTCGTGCCCAGCCAGCTCACGGTCCAGCCGCGGCGCTTCATTTCATCGGCCACGGCCAGGCCGGGCATGATGTGCCCGCCGGTGCCGGCTGCCATGATGACGAGGTGGCGTGTCATGACTGCCCCTCGTGCGCGGTGTACCGCGCACGATCCCCCGAGGGGATCAAGCCCAGCTTGGGGCGGCCCGGCGCTCGGGCTTGTTGCGCGATCATGCCCGACCTCCACGCATCAGCTGGCGGTTCTCGATATCAACTCTCAAGCAGATGGCCAGGGCGATGCAGTTGAGCATCACGCCCGAGCCACCAAAGCTCATCAAAGGCAAGGTCAACCCCTTGGTGGGCAGCACGCCCAGGTTCACGCCCATGTTGATGAAGGCCTGGCCACCCATCCACACCGCCACGCCTTGCGCCACCAGGCCCGAGAAGACGCGGTCCAGCGCGATGGCCTGGCGGCCGATGTTGAACAGGCGCACCACCAGCCAGAAGAAGGCGACGATGACGATGCCCACGCCGATGAAGCCCAGCTCTTCGCCGATCACGGCCAGCAGGAAGTCGGTATGGGCTTCGGGCAGGTAGTGCAGCTTTTCCAGGCTGGAGCCCAGGCCTTCGCCAAAGATCTCGCCGCGACCGAAAGCGATCAGGGAGTGGGTCAGCTGGTAGGCCTTGCCCAGGGCGTTCTTTTCAGACCAGGGGTCCAGGTAGGCAAAGATGCGTTCGCGGCGCCAGGGGCTCAGCGTCACCATCAGGGTGAAGGCTCCCAGCAGCACCGCGGTGATCAGGAAGAACATGCGGCCATTGACGCCCCCCAGGAACAGGATGGTCATGGCGATCGTGGCGATCACCATGAAGGCACCCATATCCGGTTCGGCCAGCAACAACAGGCCGATCACACCGACGGCCACGGCCATGGGCATCACGGCGCGGAAGAAGTGCTCCTTCACGTCCATCTTGCGCACCATGTAGTCCGATGCGTACAAGGTGATGGCCAGCTTGGCCAGCTCGGAGGGCTGGAAGTTCATGATGCCCAGCGGCAACCAGCGGCGCGCGCCATAGACCACCTTGCCCACGTGCGGGATCAACACCAGGATCAGCAGGATCAGCGAGACCACGAACAGCCAGGGTGCCGTTTTTTCCCAGGTCGCCATGGGGATCTGGGTGACCACCGCCGCCACGCACACGGCCATGATGATGGAGATGAGGTGCCGGTTGAAGAAGAAGGTGGGCGTGTAGTTCGAAAAGCGCGGGCTGTCCGGCAGCGCGATGGTGGCCGAGTAGACCATCACCAGGCCCATGGCCAGCAAGGCCAGCGTCAGCCACACCAACGGCTGGTCAAAGCCCATGACCTTGGAGGGCTGCGAGGACGTGACGTTGACGAAATCGCGCACCGGCAGCGGGCCAGCGCTGTCGGCCGAATGGCCCTTGCCCAGACCGGCACGGACCTTGTCCAGCAGACCGGCCAGGAGTGGGCGTCGAACGGCTGCGTCGCTCATGCGATGTCTCCTCGTTCGTGGGCCAGATCCTGCACCGTGCCGATGAACACCTCGGCGCGGTGGGCGTAGTTGCGGAACATGTCCAGGCTGGCGCAAGCCGGGCTCAGCAGCACGGCGTCGCCAGCACGTGCCTGCTCGAAGCTCCAGCGTGTGGCCGCTTCCAGGCTCTCGTGACGCTGCATGGGCAAGGCCTCGCCACCGGGTGTGAGCACATCGGCCAGTGCAGCCTCGATCGCTTGTGCATCACGGCCGATCAAGGCCACTGCGCGGGCATAACGCCCGACCGGATCGGCCAGCGGCGCAAAGTCCTGGCCCTTGCCATCACCACCGAGGATCACCACCAGCTTGCCGGGCGACATGTCGGCACCCAGGCCTTGCAAGGCGGCCACGGTGGCACCCACATTGGTGCCCTTGCTGTCGTCGATGGCATCGATGCCGCCCACGGTGGCCACGTGCTCGACACGATGGGGCTCGCCGCGGTAGTCACGCAGGCCGTGCAACATGGGCGCCAGCGGGCACCCGATGGCGGTGGCCAGCGCCAAGGCGGCCAGCGCGTTCGAGGCGTTGTGGCGACCACGGATGCGCAAGGCATCAGCCGGCATCAGGCGTTGCAGCACGATCTCGGCCTGCTCGCCCTTCTTGAGCTTGATGGTGGGGTCGGTTTCGAGCGCGCGCATCAGCCAGGCCATGCCGGACTCATTGACCAGGCCGAAATCGCCCGGGCGACGCGGTGCGTCCAGCCCGAAGTACACGACATCGCGGTACACCGTCTTTGCCGGGCGGCCCCGCACGCCGGACTTGATGACCTCGGGCGGCGGCACCATGTCCATGACGACCGGGTCATCACGGTTGATGACCATGATGCCGTTCTTGCCGAAGATGCGGGCCTTGGCGGCGGCATATGCGGCCATGCTGCCGTGCCAGTCCAGGTGGTCCTGCGTGATGTTGAGCACCACGGCGGCATCGGGCTCGAAGTTGCTGACGCCATCGAGCTGGAAGCTGGACAGCTCCAGCACCCAGGCTTGGGGCAACACTTCAAAGGTGGGGGCAGCCGGTGGCGGTGGGGCCAGCTCGATGAGCGGGGCATCGGCGTCTTCTGCCAGCGTGGCCTCAACAGGCTCGGTGTCGAGTGGCTCGGCATGTTCGGACTCGGCGTCTTCGGGCTGATCAACCTCGGTGGGCTCGTCTTCCGGCAAAGCCTCGTCGGCAGCGGCCGTGATGGTCACGTCTTCAACGGGTGCATCCAGCACAGCGTCAGGCGCGACGGCCGCAGCCTCGGCCAGCTCATCAGACGCGGTCAGTTCGGATGCAGGCGCTTCGCTCAAGGGCCGTGGCTCTTGCTCCAGCGCCACACGCAAGGTGTCCAACAAGGTCGGGCCAATGTTGCCGGCCAGGCCCACGCGCAGGCCAGCACGCTCGATCAGCTTGGCGGTCAAGGACGTGGTCGTGGTCTTGCCGTTGGTGCCGGTGATGGCCACCACCTTGGGTGCATAAGCCATGTCGGCCTTGAGATCAGCCAGCGCCGATGCAAACAGCGACAGCTCGCCGCGCACGGGGATGCTCAGCTCATCGGCCTTGGCCAGCAGCGCGGACACGTCCGGTGCATGTGGCATGAGGCCCGGGCTCTTGAGCACCAGGTTGACGCCGTCGAGCAAGCCCACATCCAGCCCATGGTGCAGCGTGGCAGCCGGCACATCGGCGGCCAGCGTGGCTGCCTGTGGTGGGTTGGCACGCGTGTCGGCCACGCGCACGGTCGAGCCACACCGGGCGCACCAGCGCGCCATGGCCAGGCCTGAGTCACCCAGACCCAGGATCAGCACGGTGAGGTCACGTAAGTAATGCATGGCGAGCTTGAAGCAGTGAAACGATCAACGCAGCTTGAGGGTGGACAGACCCAGCAGGCACAGCAGCATGGTGATGATCCAGAAGCGGACCACGACCTGCGTCTCTTTCCAGCCGGACTTTTCGAAGTGGTGGTGCAGCGGCGCCATCAGCAAAATACGACGGCCTTCGCCGTACTTCTTCTTCGTATATTTGAAGTAGCTCACCTGCACCATCACAGACAAGGCCTCCAGAACAAAAACCCCGCCCATCAGAGCCAGCACGATCTCTTGCCGCACGATGACCGCGATGGTTCCCAGCGCACCACCTAGTGCGAGGGCCCCCACGTCGCCCATGAAGACCTGGGCGGGGTAAGCGTTGAACCAGAGGAAGGCCAGGCCTGCTCCGGATAGGGCCGCGCAGAACACCAGCAGCTCACCTGCGCC
Source organism: Aquabacterium sp. (assembly GCF_016195855.1). Classification (GTDB taxonomy): domain Bacteria; phylum Pseudomonadota; class Gammaproteobacteria; order Burkholderiales; family Burkholderiaceae_C; genus Aquabacterium. The sequence continues at coordinate 349,514 of NZ_JACPYU010000010.1, read as the reverse complement.
CGGAATGTGCGGCAGCAGCAGGTACTTGGCGAACACGGCGTTGCCCGTGACATAACAGAAGATGCCCAGCGAGGCCGACACCATCACCACCGGCATGATGGCCAGGCCATCGAGGCCATCGGTGAGGTTCACGGCATTGCTGGTGCCCACGATCACGATATAGGTCAGCACCATGAAGCCCCACACGCCCAGCGGGTAGCTCATGGTCTTGAAGAAGGGCACGATCAGGTCGGCCTTGGGTGGCAGGTCGTTCGAGAAGCCGGACGACACCCAGCGGAAGAACAGCTCGATCACGCGCAGGTTGTTGGTCTCGGACACGCTGAACGCCAGGTAGATGGCGGCCACCAGACCGATGATGGATTGCCAGAAGTACTTCTCGCGCGAGGGCATGCCTTCGGGGTCTTTCAAGACCACCTTGCGCCAGTCGTCCACCCAGCCGATCGCGCCAAAACCCGTGGTCACGATCATCACGATCCACACAAAGCGGTTGGCCCAGTCGAACCACAGCAGCGTGGACAGGCCGATGGCCAGCAGGATCAGCGCACCACCCATGGTGGGCGTGCCGCGCTTGCTCAGGTGGGACTGCATGCCGTATTCACGGATGGGCTGGCCGATCTTGAGCTCGGTGAGTTTGCGGATCACCAATGGGCCCAGGAACAGGCCGATGAGCAAGGCCGTCATGGCCGCCATCACCGAACGGAAGGTCAGGTACTGGAAGACGCGCAGGAAGCCCCACTCGGGGTGCAGGCCCTGGAGCCACAGCGCAAGACTAAGCAGCATGGGCACCTCCCGACAGGTCAGCCAACCTGGCGACAACTTGTTCCATCTTCATGAAGCGAGAACCTTTGACGAGGACCGATGCCGCCACGGGCACCTGATCCAGCGTGGGCAGCGCCGCGACGATGTCGGCCGCGCTGTTGAAATGACGAGCAGACGCGCCATAAGCCTGCGCGGCATGCGCGCACAGCTCACCGGCGGTCCAGACATGTTCGATGCCGCGTTCGCGGGCATAAGCACCGACTTCCACATGGAAGGCCGGGCCTTGTGTGCCCACCTCACCCATGTCGCCCAGCACCAGCCAACGCTGGCCAGGCAGGCCGGCCAGCATGTCGATGGCTGCGCGCACGGAATCGGGGTTGGCGTTGTAGCTGTCGTCCACCAGGGTCACGGCACGTGCGCCCAAGGTGATGCAGCTCAGTTGCGAGCGCCCCTTGACGGGTTCAAAGGCCTCCAGGCCTTGCGCGATCACGCTCAAGGGCACGCCGGCGCCCAGGGCCGCGGCCGTGGAGGCCAGCGCATTGCGCACGTTGTGGGCACCCGCCATCTTCAAGTTGACGCTGGCGGCGCCCTGCGCCGTGCTGATGTCGATCACCCAATGCGGCGTGGGCTCGGCGGCCCAGGTGGCCGCGCCCGTGATGGCAGCCGGCCCTTGGGTGGCAAAGTCGAACTTGGGGTAGCCGTTGGCCTGCTCACGCCAGATGGGCGCGAACTCGTCATCGGCCGGGAACACCGCCACGCCGCTGCGCGACAAGGCTTGCAACACGGTGCCGTTCTCACGCGCCACGGCCTCGACCGTGTGCATGAACTCCTGGTGCTCGCGCTGGGCGTTGTTCACCAGGCCGACCGTGGGTGCCGTGATCGCGGCCAGATGGGCGATCTCGCCAGGGTGGTTCATGCCCAGTTCGACCACCGCGCAACGATGCTGGCCTTCACGCAAACGCAGCAGCGTCAGGGGCACGCCGATCTCGTTGTTGAAGTTGCCCTGCGTGGCCAGTGAGGCCTCGGGCACGCCTTGCGCGCTCACCCAGGTTTTCAGGATGGACGCGATCATCTGCGTGACCGTGGTCTTGCCATTGCTGCCGGTCACGCCGATCAGCGGGATGTCGAAACGCGCACGCCAGCCCGAGGCCAGCCAGCCCAGGGCCGCGCGGGTATCAGGCACCGTCAGGCCAGGCAGGCCGCAGGTGTCCACGCCCTGCTGGGCCAGCACGGCCACGGCGCCGGCGGCCTTGGCCTGCGGCAGGAAGTCATGCGCATCAAAGCGTTCACCGCGCAACGCCACGAACAGGTCGCCGGGCTGCAAGGTGCGGGTATCGGTGTGCACACGGCCAATCGGCGTGGCGGGGTCACCCGTCAGCACCGAACCGGGCAACAGTTCATGGGCCAGGCCCAGGGTCATCATCATGGGAATACGTTGAGCTTGGGTGGCGGGCGCGCGGCGCTTGAGCGCGGCTGCTGCCTCGTCCACATCTGAAAAGGGTGTCTTGACGCCGGCCACTTCCTGCGTGGCTTCATGGCCCTTGCCGGCGATCAGCACGATGTCGTTGGCATCGGCGTCCAGCAGGGCGTGCGCGATGGCGGCGCGGCGGTCTTCGATCACGTCCACCGTGTCACGCCCGGCCACACCGGCCAGGATCTGCGACAGGATGAAGGCGGGAGATTCACTGCGGGGGTTGTCGCTGGTGAGCACCACGTGGTCGGCATGCTGCTCGGCCATGGCGCCCATCAAGGGCCGCTTGATCGGATCACGGTCACCGCCGCAGCCGAACACGCACCACAGGCGGCCACCACGGGCCTCGGCCACCGGGCGCAGCGCCTGCAAGGCCTTGAGCAGGGCATCGGGCGTGTGGGCGTAATCGACCACGGCCATGGGCAGCTCGGCCGGCAAGTCCCGCAAGTTGGGCAGGCTCACCACCTGCATGCGGCCAGGCACCGACTTCAAGCCACTGCAGGCACGCGCGGCGTCAGCCAGCGGCACGTCCAGCGCACGCAAGGCGCCCAGCACAGCCAGCAGGTTGGACACATTGAAGGTGCCGATCACCGGCGCTTGCACGGTGGCCCGGCCCACGACCTGAGACAAGGCGTCGTCGCGCTCGATCAGGTCGAACACCAGGCCATTGGGCTGATAGCGAATGTGGGCCGCTTGCAAACGCACAGCCTCTTGCAGGCCGTAAGTCCAGCAGGCCAGGTGACGGCCACGGGCGTGATCCTGCAGAGCGTGCCCCATCGGGTCATCCAGGTTCAGCACGGCGGCACGCAGGCCCGGCCAGTCGAACAGGCGGCGCTTGGCTTGCCAGTAGCCTTCCATGCTGCCGTGGTAGTCGAGGTGGTCTTGCGTGAAGTTGGTGAACTGGGCGACCGCGATGTGCGTGGCGTGCAGGCGCAGCTCTTCGATGCCAATCGACGAGGCCTCGATGGCCGCTGCCTTCAGGCCCTTGTCCGCGAACTGGCGGAAGGTGGCATGCAGCGTGATGGGGTCGGGCGTGGTCAGACCGGTGGGCACGAAGTCACCATCGACCTGGCCCACACCGAGCGTGCCGATGACACCGCAGCCACGGCCCAGGGTGCTCAGGGCCTGCGCCGTCCACCACGAGGTCGAGGTCTTGCCATTGGTGCCGGTCACGGCCACCACCTGCAACTGGGCGCTGGGCTCGGCAAAGAAGCCGTGTGCGATCTCGGCGCTGCGGGCCTTCAGGCCGGGCACGGAGGCCACGCGGGCATCGGCAAAACCGAAGGTCTGCACGCCGTCGGCTTCGACCAGGCAGGCGCGGGCGCCATCCTTCAAGGCCTGCTCGACAAAGGCCCGGCCGTCACGCGCGGCGCCCGGCCAGGCGATGAAGCACACGCCCTCACCCGCCAGCGACGCCACCTGACGGCTGTCCACCGTCAGGCGCGTGATGCCCCACTGACGCAGCCAGCTCAGGGCTTCGTCGGTGCTGTGCAGGTGCAAAGTGGTCTGGCTCATTTAAAAGCTCTCCACTTCAGCGGGTTCGGTGTTGATGATCTTGGGCTGCACTTCCATGTCAGGCAGCACACCCAGGCGGTTGAGCGTCTGCTGCACGACCTGGCTGAACACGGGCGCCGCCACATCACCACCGTAGTAGATGCCGTCACCGGGCTCGTCGACCATCACGGCCACCACGATGCGGGGTTTGCTGATCGGGGCGATGCCCACGAACCAGGCACGGTACTTGTTGCCCGCATAGCCCTTGCCTTCGACCTTGTGCGCGGTACCGGTCTTGCCGCCCACGCTGTAACCCTGCGTCTGCGCCTTGGGTGCCGTGCCACCGGGGCCGGTCACCATATTGAGCATCTTGCGCACGGCACGCGCCGTCTCGGGCGAGATCACGCGGGTGCCATGGATGGGCACCAGTTCATCACTGGCCGCAGCAGAAGGGTCGCCCTCAGACGACGAAGCCGCCCCCGGGCGGAAGGCGGTCTTGAAAGCCAGCACGGGGCGATCGCTGTCGTCCCCTGAATGGGCTTTCGCCACTTTGCGAAGAGGTTCCCGATCGTCACCGGGGCCCTCCCGCTTCAGCAGCGAAATCGGGATCAATTCACCGTCGGAGGCGAAGATCGTATAGGCGTGGGCCAGCTGGAACAGGCTGGCGGACAGGCCATAGCCGTAGCTCATGGTGACCTGCTCGATGCGGCGCCACGATTTGTAGGGGCGCAGGCGGCCGGTCACCACACCAGGGAAGCCAATCTGGGGCTTCTGGCCCAGGCCCACGGCGGTGAACATCTCCCACATTTCGCGGGGCTGCATCTGCATGGCCATCTTGGCCGTGCCGACGTTGCTGGACTTCTGGATGACCTGCTCGACAGTCAGGTCACCATGCGGGTGTGAATCAGAGATGGTCGAGCCATCGATGGTCAGCTTGCCCGGCGCGGTGGAGATGATGGTGTCGGGCGTGACACGCTTGGTCTCCAGGGCCAGCGACACCACGATGGGCTTCATGGTGGAGCCCGGCTCGAAGGTGTCGGTCAGTGCGCGGTTGCGCAGTTGCGCGCCAGTCAGGTTGCGACGGTTCTCTGGGGTGTAGCTGGGCACATTGGCCAACGCCAGCACCTCGCCGGTCACAGCATCAAGCACCACCACGCTGCCAGCCTTGGCCTTGTGCAGGGCCACGGCATCACGGATGCGCTGGTAGGCGTAGAACTGGATCTTGGCATCGACCGACAGGCGGATGGCCTGGCCATCTTCAGCGGGCACCAGATCACCCACCGACTCGACCACGCGGCCCAGCCGGTCCTTGATCACATGGCGCGCGCCATCACGGCCGGCCAGCTGCTTCTGGTAGGCCAGCTCGATGCCTTCCTGGCCTTCGTCTTCGATGTTGGTGAAACCGACCACGTGTGCGGCCGCCTCGCCTTCGGGGTACTGGCGCTTGAATTCACGCAGCTCGTACACGCCCTTGATCTTGAGCGCTGCCACCTTCTCAGCCACACCATCTTCGACCTTGCGGCGCAGCCACACGAAGTTGGGGCTGGAGGCCAGGCGCTTTTGCAGATCGACCAAGGGCATGTCCAGCAACTTGCTCAAGGCACGCAAATCGGCGCGCGAGGCATCCATGTCCTTGGGGATGGCCCACAGCGACGGCGCGGGCACGCTGGAGGCCAGCATCTCGCCATTGCGGTCCAGGATGCGGCCACGGTTGGCCTGCAGCTCGATGCGGCGCTCGTAGCGGCTGGCCCCTTGCTGCAGGTAGAAGTCGTTGTGGATGATCTGGATCCAGGCGGCACGGCCGATCAGCACGGCAAAGCCCAGACCGATGGCGCCAATCATGAACTTGACGCGCCAGGGCGGTGTGCGCGAGGCCAGCAGCGGGCTGGTGGCATAACGCACCGTGGGCATCGCGCCCTTGCCCTGCTGGCGCGGCTTGCCACGCAGGCGACGCATCAGATCACCCAGGCGGCTCATGGCTGCACCCCCTGGCTGGTGGCGCCGCCGCCCGAAGCCGCGGTGCTCACGTAGTGCGTGACCGAGGGCGTGTTGTTGAACATGCGCAGCTTCTCGCGCGCCAGCTTTTCAACACGCAGCGGGGTGGCCTGCGCGCGCTTTTCAAGCTGCAGGCGCTCGAAGTCGATCTGCAACTCGTGCGATTGCGACTGGGCCTTCTCCAGCTCTACAAACAGATGGCGCGATTCATAGCTGGTGCGGATCAGCCAGAAGCAGCTCAGCAACAGCAACACGGCCAGCACGAGGTTGAAGCGCGTCATCATCGACGGCCCCCTTTGGCGCCAGCCTTGCCGCCACCCTTGGCACCGGCCTTGCCCTTGCCACCCTTTTGCGGCGAAGCCACCAGAGCCTCGGACCAGGGCACCAGGGTGCGCTCGGCCACACGCAGCACGGCAGAGCGCGAACGCGGGTTGCCCGCCACTTCTTCAGTGGAGGGCTTGATGCGCGCGATGGCGTCCAACATCAGGGGCTTGGGTTGCGCGAACGGCACCCGGCGATCAACCTCTTCGCGGCTGTGTTTCGCGATGAAGGTCTTGACGATGCGGTCTTCCAGCGAATGGAAGCTGATGACCGCAAGGCGTCCGCCCGGAGCCAGCGTCTTCAAGGCAGACTCCAGTGCGTCTTCCAGCTCACCGAGTTCGCGGTTGACGTGAATCCGAAGAGCCTGGAAGGTTCGGGTAGCGGGGTCTTGCCCGGCTTCGCGCGTTTTGACCGTACGAGCCACGACCTTGGACAACTCGGCGGTGGTGCGCACAGACTGACCCTCATCGCGGCAAGCGACAAGCGCCTTTGCAATGGGCCAAGCAAACCGCTCTTCGCCGTATTCACGAATGACCTCCGCGATCTCGTCCGCCGAAGCGTGCGCCAGATAGTCGGCCGCGCTCTCGCCCTGCGTGGTGTCCATGCGCATGTCCAGCGGCGCATCGAAGCGGAAGCTGAAGCCGCGCGCGGGGTTGTCGATCTGCGGGGACGACACGCCGATGTCCATCAGCAAGCCATGCACGGCCGGTAAACCCAGGTCGGCCACCACATCCGCCCACGACGAGAACGGCGCATGCACGATCTGAAAGCGTGGGTCGGTGATGGCGTTGGGGCCCTGCGTGGCGTGCGCGATCGCCTCCGGATCGCGGTCCAGCGCGATCAGGCGCGCCTGCGGACCCAGCTTGGACAGCAGCAGACGCGAGTGGCCGCCGCGACCAAAGGTGGCATCGACGTACACGCCCTGCGGATGCGGGCCGACGGCCGGATCCCACAAGGCATCGACCGCCTCGTGCAGCAGGACAGTTTGATGCTGCCAAGGTGTGACTCCTTCCTGCATCGCGTCAGAAGGTGAAGTCTTGAAGCGCCTCGGGCATGGGCTGAGCCATGACCTCGGCTTCGTGTGCGGCGTACTTCTGGGCATCCCACAACTCGAAGTGGCTGCCCATGCCCAGCAGCATCACATCCTTGGTGAGGCCGGCTGCGGCACGCAGTTCAGGGGAGATCAGCACGCGCGCGGCGCTGTCGATCTCGACGTCCATGGCATTGCCCAGAAAGATCCGCTTCCAGCCGGCTGCCGACATGGGCAGGGCGGCAACCTTGTCGCGGAAGGTTTCCCACGCGGGGCGCGGGAACACCATCAGGCAGCCATCGGGGTTCTTGGTGATGGTCAACTGGCCCGCGCAAAGGGCTTGCAAAGCGTCGCGATGGCGCGAGGGAACGGCCATCCGCCCCTTTGCGTCCAGCGACAACGCTGATGCCCCTTGAAAGACCAAGCTCACACAAAACCCCACGAATTTGCACTAAATCCCACTTTATCGCATCCGCACCCCCAAAACAAGGGAAAAGCAAAAAAAAGTTCAATGAAATCAAAGACTTAGATGCGATTGCGGCGGAAAAATGCAGAAAAAAAGTCCTTATGAATCAAGGACCTGCAATAGGGTCTGGAAGTGGAGGATGAGGAATTTCCCCCTTTGGGGCTGGGGTATCTCCCCACCGCAGCGCAGGCCGCCCAAGGCTGGCTGAGGGATCGGCGCGGATCGAAGTGGGCCCCAAGCCGATGCTTTTCCCGGCTTGAAACCCGGCCGCCGCGTCCCATCATTCAAAACAGGCTAGGCAGATTCCCACCTGCCAGCCCTCTGATCGCGGGAAAGATGCCCGACTTTCCTGACATGGATCAATCAAACTCATTGCGAATCGTTCGCATTTAAATCTAGAATGGCACCATGAAATCGCAACGCCACCCTCATCACAGCACGTCGCCAGCCACCACGCTGGACAAGCTGCCCGTGCGGGCGGTGGCGACGATCCAGGACATCAAGGCCGGCCACCACGATGGCGGTGCCCTCAAGCGCCGGCTGATGGAGTTGGGTTTTGTTCCGGGCGAGCGCGTGCAGGTGCTGCGCCGCATCTTCTTTGGCCGTGGCCCCCTGGCTGTCCGGGTGGGCACCAGCACCTTCGCCATGCGCAAGCTGGAATCCTCGCTGATCGAAGTCGTTGTGGCCTGATCGCTCAGCGTTTGTATTGTCTCATTGGCCAGTAGCAGGAGCGACTCCATGGCGGCAGCGACACCCGATGTGTCAACCTCTCCGCTGATCGCCCTGGTCGGCAACCCGAACTGCGGCAAGACCGCCCTGTTCAACCGCCTGACGGGTGCCAAACAGAAGGTCGGCAACTACGCTGGCGTCACCGTCGAGCGCAAGGAGGGGCAGTTTGTGTCCCCCAAAGGCCAGGCCTGGCGCCTGCTGGACTTGCCCGGCGCCTACAGCCTGCTGGCCGCCACCCCCGATGAAGCCATCACCCGCGATGTGATCGCCGGCGTGCGCGCGGGCGAATCGGCCCCTGTAGGCCTGGTCTGCGTGGTGGACGCCACCAACCTGCGCCTGAACCTGCGCATGGTGCTGGAGTTGCAAACCCTGGGCGTGCCCATGGTGCTGGCCATCAACATGATGGACCTGGCCACCAAGCGCGGCATCCACATCGACACGGCCAGGTTGCAACAAGCACTGGGCATCCCGGTGGTCGAGGCCGTGGCCGTGCAAGCCGGTGGCGAACGGGCCCTGCTCGCACAGCTTGACCAGCTGGACTGGGCCGGCCTGCCCAAACCCTCTGCCCCCCGGCCCATGCAGCGCATTGCGCAAACGCCGGTGGAAGACACCCACAAGCGCGTGAGCGCGTTGCTGGCCACCTGCGTGACCATGCCGGAACAAGGCTCCCACCTGACCGCCGTGCTGGACCGCTATGTGCTGCACCCGGTCATGGGCCCGCTGATCCTGGCCGGGCTGATGTTCCTGGTCTTCCAGGCCGTGTTCACCTGGGCCAAGCTGCCCATGGACCTGATCGACAACGGCATGGGCCTGGTGGGCGACTGGGTCAAGGCCCACATGGCCGACGGCATGCTGCGCAGCCTGCTTGTGGACGGCGTGATTGGCGGGGCCGGCAGCGTGCTGGTCTTCCTGCCGCAGATCATCATCCTCTTTGGCTTCATCCTGGCCCTGGAAGACTCGGGCTACCTGCCACGCGCCGCCTTCCTGCTGGACCGCATCATGGGCAGCGTGGGCCTGTCAGGCCGCGCCTTCATCCCCTTGCTGTCCAGCTTTGCCTGCGCCATCCCCGGCATCATGGCCACACGCACCATTGCCGACCCGCGCGACCGCCTGGTCACCATCCTGATTGCCCCCTTGATGACCTGCTCGGCGCGCCTGCCGGTGTACGCCTTGCTGATCGCGGCCTTCATTCCTGGCCGCACGGTGTGGGGCATCTTCAACCTACAGGGCCTGGTGCTGTTCGCGCTGTACATGGCGGGCATCCTCTCGGCCATGCTGGTTGCGCTGGTGCTCAAGAAGCTGATGAAACAAGGCAGCGCCCAGCCTTTGCTGATGGAGCTGCCCGACTACCACGTGCCGCACCTGCGCAACCTGGCACTGGGCCTGTGGGAGCGCGCCAGCATCTTCGTCAAGCGCGTGGGCACCATCATCCTGTCGCTGATGATCATCCTGTGGTTCCTGTCGAACTTCCCCTCGCCACCGGATGGCGCCACGGGCCCGGCCATCCAGTACAGCCTGGCAGGCATGGCCGGCCGCGCGCTGGAGGTGATCTTCGCCCCCATTGGCTTCACCTGGCAGATCTGCATTGCGCTGGTGCCCGGCATGGCGGCACGTGAAGTGGCCGTGGCCGCCCTGGGCACGGTCTACTCCATGTCCCAGACGGGTGACGAGCTGAGCAGCGCACTGCAAGGCCTGATCGGTCAATCCTGGTCGCTTCCCACCGCCCTGTCGCTCATGACCTGGTATGTGTATGCGCCGCAATGCCTGTCCACCTTGATCGTGACCCGCCGCGAGACCAATGGCTGGCGTGTACCGATGATCATGCTGGGCTATATGTTCGCCCTGGCCTACCTGGCCTCGTTTGCGGTGTACCACCTGGCCCTGCGCTGGGGAGCCTGACATGCATCTGGACTGGCAAACCCTCGCCACCCTGGCCATTGGCCTGGCGGCCGCGCTGTACCTGGCGCGCCGGTGGTGGCCGGGGCTGCGCGGGCTGTTTGCCGCGCCCAACGCCAGCCCGCCCACCGCGGCCTGCTCGTCCAGCCAAGTGGCATCACCCTCCTCATCCTGTGGGAACGGCTGCGGCAACTGTGGTCACCAGGCCACCCCAGCCAAGGACCACCGCATCCAGGTGATCCGCACCCGGCAGGGTTAATCCGCTAGGGAAACACGCCAACCCTGCCAGGCATCGGGACTTCGGACCCCACAGTCGGGGGATGCATCCCCCCCGTGCCGGGGATGGCTGGTGGCGCCTCCCGCTTCCTACACTGAGCCCATTCAGAATTAATTCAGGTCAAACCCCTGTCATCCGCACAAAATGCGACCGCTGTACGCCATTGCGCCGTTGGCCTTGTTGCTGGCACTCTTCGGGCCCACGCCCCACGAGGCCGACAAGGTGCTGGCCGACTTCATGGACCACTTCCTGGGCCACAAGGCGTCACAGCAGCTTGACAACAGCACGGACGCCCGCGCCAACAAGCCTGCACTGGCCGGCGCGGTGGTGGAAACCGCCTTCAGCCGCTGACGCCCGCTGATAACCGCTTGCCGCCCGGCAAAGTCGATTTAATTGCCCCCTGTTTGACGCAGCCTTGTGCCGGCGCATTACACTGCGCTCTGCTCCGGGGTGTGCCTCACGTTCAAACGTGCTGGCGCTGAGATGGAATACCGAACCCGCTGAACTTGATCCGGTTCATACCGGCGAAAGAAGAGCTGTACCTGATGCGAGTGGTCCGCCCTCGCCCCTTGCGTCCAAGCATGGATGAACCAGGGGCCTGATCACAACTCGCAGCGCCTGACACCTGTCAGGTTCCAGGCACCCCTCGGAGCATGTGTTGCCACTGCCATCCGAAGGAGCTGCCCATGAACGCACCCGATCCAGCTGTCGCCCTGCAAGCGCTTGATGAACTGACGCGCCTGACGCGCGAACCCCTGCCTGCGTCACGCAAGGTTTACGTGCAAGGCAGCCACGATGGCGTGCGTGTGCCCATGCGCGAGGTCAGCCTGACCAACGGCGAGGCCGTCACCCTGTACGACTGTTCGGGCCCGTATACCGATCCGAACGTCAGCATCGACGTGACCCGTGGCCTGCCGGCCGTGCGCGAAGCCGCCGTGGTGGCCCGTGGCGACACCGAAACCTACGAAGGCCGCTCGATCCAGGCCGTGGACGATGGCCTCAAGCCTGACGAACACCATGACGAGCGCATGGCCGCCCTGCGTGCCGCTGCCGCCGGCCTGCAACGCACGCCGCGCCGCGCCAAGGCGGGCCACAACGTCACGCAGATGCACTACGCGCGCAAAGGCATCATCACCCCCGAGATGGAGTTCGTGGCCCTGCGCGAGAACCAGCGCCGCCTGGATCTCGCCGAAGACTGGCGCAACAAGTACGGCGTGGACGCCGAACGCGAAACCCGCCTGCGCGGCAACCCCATGGGCGCCGCCATCCCCCGCGAGATCACGCCCGAGTTCGTGCGCGAGGAAGTGGCCCGCGGCCGCGCCATCATCCCGGCCAACATCAACCACACCGAGCTGGAGCCCATGGCCATTGGCCGCAACTTCCTGGTCAAGATCAACGCCAACATCGGCAACTCGGCGGTCACATCGAGCATCGAAGAAGAAGTGGAAAAGCTGGTGTGGGCGATCCGCTGGGGTGCCGACAACGTGATGGACTTGTCCACCGGCAAGCACATCCACACCACGCGCGACTGGATCGTGCGCAACAGCCCCGTGCCGATTGGCACCGTGCCCATCTACCAGGCGCTGGAGAAAGTCGGCGGCGTAGCCGAAGACCTGACCTGGGAAATCTACCGTGACACGCTGATCGAGCAAGCTGAACAGGGTGTGGACTACTTCACCATCCACGCCGGTGTGCGCCTGCCCTTCATCCACCTCACGGCCAACCGCCGCACCGGCATCGTCTCGCGTGGGGGCTCCATCCTGGCCAAGTGGTGCATCTCGCATCACAAAGAGAACTTCCTGTTCACGCACTTCGAAGAGATCTGCGAGATCATGAAGGCGTATGACGTGAGCTTCTCGCTGGGCGATGGCCTGCGCCCGGGCTCGCTCAGCGATGCCAATGACGAAGCCCAGTTTGCCGAGCTGAAGACGCTGGGCGAGCTGACCCAGATCGCCTGGCAGCACGATGTGCAGACCATGATCGAAGGCCCTGGCCACGTGCCCATGCACCTGATCCAGGCCAATATGGACGAGCAGCTCAAGCACTGCCACGAGGCGCCCTTCTACACACTGGGCCCGCTGACCATCGACATCGCCCCGGGATACGACCACATCGCCTCGGCCATCGGCGCGGCCATGATCGGCTGGATGGGCACGGCCATGCTGTGCTACGTGACGCCCAAGGAGCACCTGGGCCTGCCCAACCGCGACGACGTCAAGCAAGGCCTGATCGCCTACAAGATCGCCGCGCACGCGGCCGACATCGCCAAGGGCCACCCCGGTGCCCGCGCCCGTGACGATGCGCTCTCGCAAGCGCGCTTTGACTTCCGCTGGCAGGACCAGTTCAACCTCGGCCTGGACCCGGAGACGGCACGCGACTTCCACGACGAGACCCTGCCCAAGGACGCCTCCAAGGTGGCGCACTTCTGCTCGATGTGCGGCCCCAAGTTCTGCTCGATGAAGATCACGCAGGAGGTGCGGGAGTTTGCCGCGGCACAGGGCGTGGGCGAGGGCGAAGCCCTCACCCGTGGGATGGCCACCAAGTCCGAAGAGTTCAAGAGCGTGGGCGGCGAGCTCTACATCCCCATCAAGGCCGAATCGACCAAGCAACAAGGTTGAGCCACACCATGGTCACCTCACTACGCATTGGCATCGCCGGCGCGGGCGTGCTGGGGCGCCTGGCGGCCTGGCAACTGGCCCGCCTGGGTCACCAGGTCAGCGTCTTCGATCCGGCCGAGGGCCCCGGCCCCAGCTTTGACGGGCAAGGCGCGGCCGGCTTCACGGCCGCCGGCATGCTCAGCCCGCTGGCCGAGCTGGATGCCGCCGAAACCGATGTGGCCGAGCGCGGCTGGCATTCGATCGAACGCTGGGCGCAGATCACGCAAGAGCTGGCTCGCCTGCACCACCGCCCGCCCCACTTCGACCGCGAAGGCAGCCTGATGGTGGCCCACGGAGCCGATCTGGGGGCCGCGCGCCGTGTGCTGTCGCGCATCGAAACGGGGGCGCGCCAATGGCCGCAGCAGCCTCAGGCCCTGACACCCACCGCCTTGCAAGCCCTGGAGCCCGCCCTGCACGGCAGCGCCGGCCCCCTGCACGCCTGGTTGTTGCCAGGCGAAGGAGCGATCTGTACCGTGGGCACGCTCAAAGCCCTGCAAGCCACCGCGCCCGGCGTGCAGTGGCACTGGCAGCACCGGGTTGAGGCCTTGTCCGCGGGCCAGCTCAGCAGCATCAGCCCCGACCACCCCGAGCCGCAAGCCCACGCCTTTGACTGCGTGATGGACCTGCGTGGCACCGGCGCGCGGGCGTCGACCCCGGTACGCGGGGTGCGCGGCGAGGTCATCTGGCTGCATGCACCTGGCGTGGCCCTGCGCCGCCCGGTGCGCCTGCTGCACCCGCGCCATCGTGTCTACATCGTGCCCCGCCCCGGTGACGTGTTCGTCGTCGGCGCCAGCGAGATCGAAAGCGAAGACCGCTCGGCGGTGTCGCTGCGCTCGGCCGTTGAGCTCATGGCCGCCGCCCACAGCGTGATCCCCGCGCTGGCCGAAGCCCGCATCCTGCGGCTGGACACCAACCTGCGCCCCGCCCTGCCCGACAACCGCCCCGAGATCCACACCGAGCCTGGCCTGATCCGCATCAACGGCTTGTACCGGCACGGCTGGCTGCTGGCGCCGTCCCTGCTGGACGAGGCCTTGTCGCGCGCGGGCCTGGGCGCCTGACGCCACCGAATCCGAGGCCACCGAGCATGAGCCCCACCGCACCCGCCCTCATCACGATCCGCACCGACCAGGGTGCCTTGCAGTTGCCTGCGGGCAGCACGCTCGGCCACGCCCTCGACCACCTGCTGGCGGTGCTGAACAAGCAGCCCGAACAAGTGGCCACCGCCGTCAATGGCGAGTTCGTGCCGCGTGGCGCGCGTGCAGACCATGTCCTGCAAGACGGCGATGCCGTGCTGTGCTTTTCACCAATCACTGGAGGCTAAACATGGCCCCCAGCTCACTTGCGTTCGCGGCCCCCGAGGGGCGCGCATCCCTTGGGGCGGCCCGGCGGGATGCATGCCCACCGCTCACTCACTGAAAGAGACCTGACATGGCAGACACATGGTCCATCGGCGACAAGCCACTCTCTAGCCGCTTCCTGCTGGGCACCGCCGGCTACCCCTCACCCCAGGTGCTGCGCGAAGCCATCGAGGCTTCCGGCGCCCAGGTGCTGACCCTGGGCCTCAAGCGCACCCTGGCCGTGCCCGGTGGCGGGGGCGACAACGGTTTCGTGCAGATCATTCGTGATGCCGCTCGTGATCTGGGTGCGAACCTGCTGCCCAATACAGCCGGTTGCCGCAGCGCCCGCGAGGCCATCAACCTGGCCCACATGGCGCGTGAGCTGCTGGGCACGCACTGGATCAAGCTGGAGGTGGTCGGCGACGAGCAGACACTGCAGCCCGATCCCTTCGAGCTGGTCGAGGCCGCACGGCAACTGGTCAGCGATGGCTTCGAGGTGCTGCCTTATTGCACCGACGACCTGGTCAGCGCGCAACGCCTGGTGGACGCCGGGTGCCGCATCCTCATGCCCTGGGCCGCGCCCATCGGATCGGGCCTGGGCCTGCTCAACCCCTGGGCCCTGCGCACCCTGCGCGCACGCCTGCCGCACATCACCCTGATCGTGGACGCCGGTCTGGGGGCCCCCTCGCACGCCGCCGCCGCGATGGAGCTGGGCATGGACGCCGTGCTGCTGAACTCGGCCGTGTCCCAGTCCGGCAACCCGGTGGCCATGGCCCGCGCCTTTGCCCACGCCATCCAAGGCGGGCGAGCAGGCTTCACGGCCGGCCTGATGCCCACCAGCGATGTGGCCGTGGCGACCACACCCGTGGGTGGACAACCCTTCGTGATTCTTTAAGCCCCCCCTACGCGCTGCGCTGGCTTGCAGCCCGCGCCCTCCCGAAGACGGGAGGGCCCTTCGCCAGGCTCGGACAGTCCTCAAGGACTGTCCAAGTCCGGGCTTAGCCCCCCAGGGGGCACCACTGATGGACCGGCGGAGCCGGATCCATGGTGGTTGCTGGATCTTCTGGCTACTCGTTAATGATGGCGTTCTTTGATGGCTGACACATCGTCTCTTCCTATCATCTGGAGCATCGCCGGGCACGACAGCAGCGGTGGTGCCGGCCTGAGCGCCGACCAGCGCGCCGCCGACGCCATGGGCGCGCACTTGTGCCCCATCGTGGCTTGCGTCACGGCCCAGCACTCATCGGGTGTCGAGGCGATCTTCCCGCTGCCGCTCAACCAGCTCCAGGCCCAACTGCAGGCGCTGAGCCAGGACATGCCCCCCAAGGCCATCAAAACCGGCCTGCTGGGGAACGTGGACCTGATCCGCGCGGTGGCGGCCTGGGTGAAACAGCTGCGCGAGCACCACCCTGAGCTGCCCCTGGTGATCGACCCCGTGCTGGGTGCATCGGCCGGCGGCGCGGCCTTCAGCGACGACGCGGTGGTGCAGGCCTACCGGCGTGAGCTGCTGCCCCTGGCCACCTTGATCACGCCCAACCGCGCCGAGGCCCTGCGCCTGCTGGGCAAACCGGCACGCCACGATGGCGACGCCAACGAACTGCCCGATCTGGCCTCGCTGCTGCGCTCGATGGGCGCACAAGCGGTGGTCATCACCGGCGGGGACGCCCCGCAAGCCGACTGGGCTGTGGACTGGCTGGACACGCCCCACGCGCAAGGCTGGCTGTGCAGCCGCCGCGTGCCCACCCGCCATCACCATGGCAGCGGCTGCACCTTCGCCAGCGCCGCCGCCAGCGCCATGGCCCAAGGGCATGTGAGCGCCGACGCGGTGGTGCTGGCCAAGATGCTGACCACGCAAGCCCTGCTGCATGCCCATGAAGCCGGCCATGGCCCCGGCCCGGTCATGGCCCACATGGGCCAGCCGCTCGGGCCCCTGCCTTACCTGGGCATCGGCCGGGCCCTGCCCTGGCAGGTTCTGCATGGCGACAGCAGCGGCGCACCCTTGTTCCAGCCCTTCGAGCCACCGGCCGACGGGCTCTACGGCATCCTGCCCGACAGCGCACAACTGGATGCCGCGGCCCAGGCCGGGCTGCGGTGCCTGCAACTGCGACACAAGGCCAGCGAGGGGGTGCTGGCCCACATCGAAGCCAGCACCCACGCCTGCATCCAGCACGACGCGCTGCTGTTCGTCAACGACCACTGGCAACACGCCTTGCAGCAAGGCCTGCAGCCCGAGCTGAAACTCGGCCTGCACCTGGGCCAGGAAGACCTGCTCGCACTGGACGAGCCGGCACGCCAGCAGCTGCTGGCCGCCCGCGGGCGCGTGGTGCTGGGCCTGAGTTCGCACAGCGCCTGGGAGCTGGCGCGTGCGGCCGGCTGTGGCGCCAGCCTGATCGCCTGTGGGCCGGTCATGCCCACCACCACCAAGGACATGCCCTGGACCCCGCAGGGTGAACACAATCTGCGCTGGTGGACCCGGCACAGCCCGGCACCCGTGGTGGCCATTGGCGGGCTGCTGACCCCGCAGGACGTCGAACGCTTTGCAGCATGCGGGCCGGCGGCCCTGTGCGTGGTGCGCGGCCTGGGCCAGTCGGACAGCGAGATGCGCGAGCGCGTCCCGCCACTGCGCGCCGCCGTGCGCACCGGGCGTGCACGGGGCCTTGAGCAGGGCGCCCGGCCCCGACGCGGGCTGGATCTGCCCCAGCCCGTGCTGTAGTTGCACAACGTGGCCCCTACCCTGCGGGCGACTCGCTTTTCAGCCTGCACGCTTTCTGATAGCGTTGGGGACACCCGGGTGATGTCAGCAGCCTGGTTACAACAAGCGGAGGAACGCCCTGATCACGCCCCCCGTCCGTCGGCCGCCAGCCTGGCGCCTCTACCTGTACGTGCTGGCGCCTGCCTTGGTGATCGTGGGCCTGGTGGGTGCACTGGCCATCGGCAGTGTCAAGGTGCTGGGGGCGGTGCGAGGCTATGTGGGCGGCGAAAGCCTGTGGTCCAAAGCGCGCAGCGAAGCCGTGCAGCACCTGCGTGAATACGCCAGCAGCCACGCCCCCTCTGAGTTTGTCCAGTTTGAAGCCGCCCTGAAGGTCCCCCTGGGCGACCGGCGCGCGCGCGAAGGCCTGATGCAGGCCCACCCGGACATGGCCGCCATCCGCCAAGGTTTCAAGGATGGCGGCAACCACCCCGACGACATCGACGGCATGATCCAGCTGTTCCTCTACTTTGGTCAGCAGCCCCTCTTCAAACCGTCGATCCTGGCCTGGGTGGAGGGCGACGGGCTCATCGCGCAGCTGCAGGACACGGCCCGGCGGCTCAAGCAACAGGTCGGGCAGCAAGCCTCGCCTGCCGACATCAAAGCCACGCTGGCCCGCGTCAATGAGATCAACGTCCGCCTGTTCCAGGCAGAAATCGCCTTCAGCCGCAACCTGGCGCACGCCTCCCGCATCACGGAACAACTCCTGATCGGCACCATGGCGCTGACCGTGGTGGCCCTGTCGATGGCCGGCTATGTCGTCATGCGCCGTGGCCTGCATCGCCAGCAAGCCTATCAACAGGATTTGCGGCGCGCCAACCGGCGCTGGGAGCTGGCGGTGGTCGGCGCGGAGCTGGGCCTGTTCGACATGGACGTGGACGGCACCGAGATCACCCTGGACGCGCAGGCAGCAGCCTTGTATGGCCTGGGCCGAAGCGCCGTGACCCTGCCTGGCCGGACATGGCTGGAGAGCGTGGTGCCCGAGGACCGACGCCGGGCAGACCAGTTGCGCGAGGAAGCGGCGACCGGCCGCGGCCTGTTCCGGCTGACGATGCGCATCGTGTTGCCTGATGGGCAAAGCCGCTACCTGGAAACCATCGGCAGCCTGTCCGAAAACGGCGACGCAACCAAACCCAGGCTGACGGGCGTGGTGCGCGACGTCACCCAGGAAAAGGCGCGCGCGCGCCTGGCCCTCGAGCGCGATGCGGCCGAGCGGGTCGCCTCGTCCCAACGGGGTTTTCTCTCACGCCTGAGCCACGAGCTGCGCACACCGCTCAATGCCATCCTCGGCTTCGCCCAGCTGCTGTCGATGGACCACCTCCACCCCCTGCCACCCACCCAGCACAAGCAGGTGGAATGGATCCTCGATGCGGGGCATCAACTGCTCAAGCTGGTGGAAGACGTGCTGGACCTCAGCAAGGTCGATGCCGGCGAGATCGGCATGCGCCTGCAGGACTGCGATCTAGGGACCGTGCTCGACAGCAGCCTGGTGCTGATCGAATCGGCCCGGCAGAAAAACGACATCAGCCTCATCAACCGCGTATCGGGCGGTTCCCTGCGGGTGGCCGCCGACGCGCAACGGCTGCAGCAGGTGCTGATCAACCTGCTGACCAATGCCTGCAAATACAACCGGCCTGGTGGCCACGTGACCATCGACGCGCACGAAGAGGCGGACCAGGTGCGCATCGAGATCGCCGACAACGGCATCGGCCTGACGCCTGAAGACGCGGCCTCGCTGTTTCAACCCTTCAGGCGGGTGGCCGCGGCGTCCGTGGGGATCGAGGGCTCAGGACTGGGCCTGTACATCGTCAAGCAGCTGGTCGAGCGCATGAGCGGCACCGTGACCGTCAGCAGCGAACCCGGCGTGGGCTCGCGCTTCACCGTCAGCCTGCCCAAGGCCGCGCTGCCCGATGAGCCTGTCGAGATCACGGCAGCCGCGCCTTCCGACGCCCTCCATCCCGAGGCGATCAAATCCGAAGCGCTCAATGGCTGAGCGTCTATGGCTGAGCTCAGTGGCTGACTGACTCGAACTCACCCTGGTCCAGCCACTCCCGCAGGCTCTTGACCATGTCGCGGTCGTGGTGCAGCCAGGCGTTGTGCCGGTACTCGTTGTAGTAGGCCTCTTCCGCGGTTTGCTCGCCCAGCGCCACGTACACGAACCGCAGCACCATCTGCTTGGCCTGGGGCTCTTCGATGGTGATGGTCAGTCGGATGGGGGCCGTCTCACCGTGTGGCTGGGGCGTGAACTGCAGGCTCTGTTGGGCCACGGCCTGGACCTCGTCCTGCATCACGTGCTGGCCAAAGCGCAGGGTGCGCGCAAACACGCCCGGCGCGGTTTCCTGCCAATCGCAGGACTCGGGGCCATTGGGGAAACGCTGCGGTGTCTGCACACGCACCATCAGGCCCAGCCAGAGTTGCGCACGGGTGAAGCCAGGCACCACCGTCTGCACGGTGACCTGGGGGGAATTGATTTCAATGATGTGCTCGAAACGCATGAGGTGAGCTTACTGCAAGGCAGATCAACACCAGACGGTGCGGTGGTTTTCACATGGCTGAAACGGCGCACGCTGGCTTGACGCGAATATCAGCGCACGTCATCAGGATGATCTCAACGTCACCCAGGTTAGCCCTTGGGCAGACTACACTCGCACCTGCTTGTTTCGTCAACTCCTGCCGCGTTCAGGCGCGGCCACCCGCCCATGTCTCAGTGCACGACCTCCTCCCAGGCTGAAGCCTCGTCCGCGAAGTCAGCGGAACCGGCAGCGAAACCCATCCAGATCGTGCCCAAAAAAGCCGTGCTCAACAGCCACGGCTGCGGCGGGGACTGCACGGACCACGACGACAGCAATGCCCCCTGGCCCCGCGTCAAGGTGCTGGAGTTGCTGAACCTGCCCTTCAACGACCTGATGTGGCAGGCCCAGCAGGTGCACCGCGCCCACTGGGATGCCAACGAGATCGAACACGCCACGCTGCTGTCGGTCAAGACCGGCGGCTGTCCGGAAGACTGTGGCTATTGTCCGCAATCGGCCTCGCACGACACGGGCGTGGAAGCCAGCAAGCTGATGTCGCCCGACGAGGTGCGCGAAGCCGTGGTGGCCGCGCGCGATGCCGGCGCCAGCCGCTTCTGCATGGGTGCCGCCTGGCGCGCCCCGAAAGACCGCGACATCGAGAAGGTGGCCGAGCTGATCGGCGTGATCAAGGACGAGGGCCTGGAGGCCTGCTGCACCCTGGGCATGCTGACCGACACCCAGGCCAAGTCGCTCAAGGACGCCGGCCTGGACTACTACAACCACAACCTGGACACCGCCCCCGAGCTGTACGGCGACATCATCTCCACGCGTGACCTGCAGGATCGCCTGGACACCCTGGGCCATGTGCGCAGCGCCAATATCAAGGTGTGCAGCGGGGGCATTGTCGGCATGGGTGAGACCCGTGAAGGCCGCGCCGGCCTGATCGCGCAACTGGCCAACCTGCCCACCTACCCCGAGTCCGTGCCCATCAACGACCTGGTACGCGTGCCCGGCACCCCGCTGGCCGACACCCCGCCACTGGACCCGCTGGAGTTCGTGCGCACCATCGCCGTGGCCCGCATCACCATGCCCACGGCGCGGGTACGCCTGTCGGCTGGCCGCCAGGCCATGAGCGAGGCCGTGCAGGCCCTGTGCTTCCTGGCTGGCGCCAACTCCATCTTCTATGGCGACAAGCTGCTGACCACCGGCAACCCCGCCTTCGACAATGACCAGGCCCTGATGAAGAAGCTGGGCCTGCGCAGCGGCAAGGCCGTGACCGCCCGGGTGAATGCAGCCTGAAGGCCGTCCCCGTGCATGAGGGACAGCACCGCCGCGTAGGCTGAAACCGACACCCGGTTGTTCCCTCAATTGGCGACCTCATGAGGACGCCATAATCATGTGACTCCCCTACCCCAGGGAAGGAGCGCATTGATGCCGGTCACTCGTCGCCAGCTGTTCAGCCTGCGGGCCACCGTAGGCTATATCGTTTTCGCTGGCGCCTGGATCTTGCTGTCAGACCGGATCCTGGAGTCCTTCAGCGATCCGCGCACGATCGCGCGTTACTCCACGCTCAAGGGCCTGATCTTCATTGCCCTGACGGCCGCCATCTTGTGGGTCACCTTGCAGAACGTGCCCCCGGAAGAGGACATTCGCCTGGCCGACGAGGAGCCTCATCAGGCCATCGGCATGCGGATGCTCTGGGGCATCCTGCCCCCGGTGCTCGGCGCAGCCATTCAATGGGCCTTCTGGCCGCACATCACGCCCTTTGCCTGGCTCCTGCTTTACCCCGCGGTATTCACGGCCGCGTGGCTGGGCGGCTGGTTGTCGGGCTTCATGGCCACGGCCTTGTCGGCCCTTCTGTGCTGGTATGCCTTCGTGCCACCGCAGATGGTCTGGACGCTCGACAAGCCTGCATCGGTCATCGGCATCGGTGTCTTCTTTGCCATGGGCACCCTTGTCAGCCTGGTCATGGCCTGGCTCAGAAGGGCCGAGCACCGCGCAGGCAACAGCAAGTTCGAAGCCCTGGTCGAGCAGACGCTGGCGGGCATCTACATCATCCAGGGTGACCGCTTTCGCTACGTCAACCCCGAGTTCGCACACATGCTGGGCTATGACGACCCTGACCAGATCATCAACAAGGTCTCGGTCAGCGCCGTGGTCTCCCCTCACGACCGGGCACGTGTGGCCGAGCATTTGCAAAGTCGATTCAACGACCCGAGCAAGGAAGCCCGTTATGGCTTCACCGCTTTGTGCCGGGATGGCAGCACGATCGAGCTGGAAGTACATGGCCGGGGGCTGGACACCACCACAGGCCGGGTGATCATTGGCCTGGCGCTGGACGTGAGCGAGCGGCGCCGGACCGAACTGGCGCTGCAGGAGAAACAAGCCCTGCTCGACCGCATGAGCCTGCTGGCCAAGGTCGGCGGCTGGCGTGTGGACGTGGACACCAAGCTGGGCACGCGCACCGATGGCGCCGCACGCATCCTGGATCTGGACCCCAGCCTGCCCGAATCACTCCTGTTCAAGGACGGCCTGCGCTACTTCCAGGGCGAACATCATGCGCTGATCACCCAGGCGATCAGGCGGGCCATCGAGCAGGGCCAGCCCTATGCCCTGGAGCTGGAGTTGATCAGCGCCAAGGGTGTGCGCAAATGGATCCGCACGCAAGGTGAGCCCATCTGGCAGGACGGGCGCGTGGTGCGCATCGAGGGCGCGCTCCAGGACATCAGCGAGGTGCAGCAAGCGCGCGCCGCCCTGCAAGCCCATCAGGAGCGGCTGGAGCAGACGGTGCGCGAGCGCACGGCCGAGCTGGAGGTGGCCCGCCAGGAAGCCGAGCACCTGGCGCGGATCAAGTCCGAGTTCCTCGCCAACATGAGCCACGAAATCCGCACGCCGCTCAACGGGGTGCTGGGCCTGGCGCAAATCGGCTACCGCGACCACAAGGGGCCGGCCCGCGAGGTGTTCGAGCAGATCATCGCCTCGGGACGCCTGCTGCTGGGCGTCATCAATGACATCCTGGACTTCTCCAAGATCGAGGCGGGCAAGCTGCACATCGAATACCAGCCGCTCGACCTGCATCAACTGCTGTGGCGCTCCAGCAAGCTGGTGCAGGACAAGGCCAGCGAAAGAGGCCTGAACCTGGTCGTCGACATGGATCCTGATCTGCCGACGTCCTGCCTGGGTGATGCCTTGCGCCTGGAGCAGATCCTGCTCAATCTGCTGTCCAACGCGGTCAAGTTCACCACCAACGGCACGGTACGCCTGACCGCCTGCGCGCGCCAGGATCGCCTGGTGCTGAGCGTGACCGACACCGGCATCGGCATGACACCGACCCAGTTGGAGGGCCTCTTTCGCCCTTTCGAGCAGGCCGATGGTTCGACCACACGGCAATACGGCGGCACCGGCCTGGGCTTGAGCATCACCAAACGGCTGGTGGAGATGCTCAATGGCGTCATCCACGTGCACAGCACACCCGGGCAAGGCACGCGCTTCGAGGTCGTGCTCCCGCTGATCCTGGGCGAGCAAGCCGCCGCACCGGCGTCTGCGGCCTCGGAGGCCTGGATGGCATCCGCCCCCGCCCCGCTGGACGGTGTTGAAACCTTGCGTGCCCCCAGGCTGGCAGGTGTGCGCGTCCTGGCCGCCGAAGACAACCTGGTCAACCAGATGGTGTTGACCGAGCTGCTGGGCTATGAAGGCGCACAGGTGACCATGAGCGAAAGCGGCAGCGCCGCCATTGCGCAACTGGCCCGAAACGGCACCCAGGCCTATGACCTCGTGCTCATGGACATCCAGATGCCCGGCATGGACGGCTACGAGGCCACCCGGCACATCAAGGCCATGGCCCCGCACCTGCCGGTGATCGGCCAGACGGCCCACGCCATGGCCGAAGAGCATGCCAAGTGCCGAGAGGCCGGCATGGTGGACCTGGTGATCAAGCCCATCGAGCTGGAAATCCTGGTGCAAACCATTCGCCGGCACGTTCCCGCCTCGACCACCTCGGTGCACTGAGACAGGCGAAGCGGTCATTTGGCCGTGAAAAACGTGTTTAGACCTGACATGGCCTGACCGGCCAACAGCGCACGATAGGTGCAAGGTGAGCGTTTGTCTCGCATCTGCCCCCGTTGCCCCTCGCGCCATGGATAAAAAACAGCAAGCCCCCCGGTCCGGTCGTGCCGCGACCAAAAAAGCCCCAGCCCGCCAGGCCAGCACCGCCAGCAAGCCGCGCAAAGCGGCCTCAGGCGATGTGATCCCCTCCAGCCGGCAACGCCGCATCGAGGCCATCGTGAGCGATCAGGCCACCGAGGCGGCACAGCAGGCCAAGCTCGCCGCCCTGCACGACATCGTGCGGCAGACGCCGCCACATGATCTGGCCCATGCGCTGGAGGCGGTGCTCAAGGGCTCGGCCCCCGATGACGCGGCCCTGCTGCGCGCGGCCTTGCAGGGCAAGCTCAACGGCAACGCCCCCAAGCTGAACCCCGACGAGGAGCTGGCGCCGCACTGGCGTGATGCCACGGCCTACCCCTACAACAACCTCATGGCCCGCAAGAGCTACGAGAAGCAGAAGTACCGCCTGCAGGTCGAATTGCTCAAGCTGCAGGCCTGGGTGAAGGCCACCGGCGCCAAGGTCGTGATCCTGTTCGAGGGACGTGATGCGGCCGGCAAAGGCGGCACCATCAAGCGCATGATGGAACACCTCAACCCGCGCGGTGCGCGCGTGGTGGCGCTGGAAAAACCCAGCGATGTGGAGCGCGGCCAGTGGTACTTCCAGCGCTATGTGCAGCACCTGCCCACGGCCGGCGAGATCGTGCTGTTTGACCGCAGCTGGTACAACCGCGCCGGGGTCGAGCATGTGATGGGCTTTTGCTCACCCGAGGAATACCGCGAGTTCATGCGCCAGGCGCCCGAGTTCGAGCGCAACCTGGTGCGGTCGGGTGTGCACCTGATCAAGTTCTGGTTCTCGGTGAGCCGCAAGGAGCAACGCCGCCGCTTCAAGGAGCGCGAGACGCACCCGCTCAAGCAGTGGAAGCTGTCACCGGTTGACCTGGCCTCGCTGGACAAGTGGGACAACTACACGCGCGCCAAGGAAGCGATGTTCTTCCACACCGACACGGCCGACTCGCCCTGGACGGTGATCAAGAGCGATTGCAAGAAGCGCGCGCGGCTCAATGCCATGCGCTACCTGCTCTACAAGCTGCCCTATGCCAGCAAGGACCTGGGCAATGTGCCCCAGCCCGACCCGCTGCTGGTGGGGCGCGCCAATGTGGTCTACGAGCGGGGTGAGACGCCGGCAGCGCCGCACGACGAGAACTGAGCGAGGCGGCTCCGTCGCGCGGTCAGTCGGGTGGTCAATCGCGTTTCTTGGGCACCCACGCCCAGACCATCTCGCACTGAATGGGCTCCTGGCCCGATTCGTCGGTGATGGTCACCGGCACGGTCACTTCGCCCTTGTCCTGCGTGAGGATCTGCTGGATCTGGTCGGGGCGCAGCTGGGCCACGGCCTTCATGTCGCCCACCGAGCGCTTGAGGTAATCCACCTTCATCGTCTTGATCAGGGGCAGCTTGTCGTCGGGCACGTTCATGCCCACGCAAAAGCCGGTGGCCGTTTCGGCCAGCAGGGCCATGGCCGCCGCGTGCACACCCTTGATGTGGTTCTGCACCTTGCGGCGGTTGCGGATGCTGACCACCACCCGTGCGTTGCTGAGCTCTTCAAAACGCAAGCTGGCCGTGCCCACCAGTGGCACCACATTGCCCAGCACGAAGCTGGTGAGCCAGGGGCTCAGCGTGCCAGGCAGGCCCTGGAACTTGGCAACGGTGCGACTGAGTTGATTGGGCTTGCTGCTCATGCGGACTCCATGTGAACTGGGGCCGCATGGTAGCGGATTGCAGCCCCCGAATCACGCCCCGGCCGATGAAGGGGTCGCCAGAAGATCCGCGAGCACGGCCGCATCAAAGGCCGGTGCATGGGGTGCGATCAATGCGCGCTGGTCCGTGCCACTCACGCCCATCCAGCCCGCCAGGACGGCGGCCAGCTGGTCCACGGCCATCGAGGGCAGCAGCCGACCCTGGCCGATGTCCTGCGCGCCCAGCAGGCCGGGGTCGGGCAAATCGCCATAGAAGCGCCCGCCACGCACGGCACCACCCAGGACGAAGTGGTAGCTGCCCCAGCCATGGTCGGAGCCATCGCCATTGCTGCTGAGCGTGCGCCCGAAGTCGCTGGCGGTGAAGGTGGTGACCTGATCGGCCACACCCAGCTCGTTGGTGGCGTCGCCAAAACTCTTGAGCGAGCTGGCCACCTGGCCCAGCAGCACGGGGTGTCGGCTCATCAGGTTGTCGTGCATGTCAAAACCGCCCAGGGTGACAAAGAACACCTGCCGCTTGAGGCCCAGCTTGCTGCGTGCGGCGATCATGCGTGCCACCATCTTCAGCTGGGTCGCCAGGCTGTTGTCCGCGGCGAAGGCCGTGGTCAAGGCGCCGGTGCCAGACAGCGCAGCGCTCAGGTTAACTTGCGCGTCGATGGCCCGGCTCATCACCTGCGCGTGCGCGCGCGCCATCACATGCGTGCTGCTGGTCTGGGTCACCACGCGCTTGAACAAGGCCGAGCAGGCGGCCGAGCCATACATGGTGCCGTCTATGGGCTGCAGGGGCGCGGGCCCGTAGGGGTTGAGCATATAGGGCACCACCTGCTCCCCCGAGACATACACCGCGTTGCCTGCGAGGTTGATGCAGGTGAAAGCAGCCTGGCCATTGCCCGAGGCGAACAGATCCCCCATGCGCCCACCCCACCCCGGCTGCGCGCCCTCCTGGTGGTAGGACTGCCAGGCGGACTGCTGGTCATTGTGCGAGAACAGCTTGGGGGGCAAAGGCACGTTCTGCGCCTTGTAGCCTGCCAGCGTGGTGGGCTGAACCAGCGGCCCGATGTTGAGCAGCACAGCCAGCTTGCCGGCATCGAAATACGGCTTGATGGGCGCCAGCGCAGGGGCCAGGGCCATCTGGCGGGCACCTGTCAGTGGCACGGTGGGTTGCAAGGCTGTGGCCTGCAGGCTGCTTTGCGCCAGCGACAAACCACCGCGCGCGGCGGCATACAGCGCGTAGCTGGCGTTGTCGAACGGGATGAGCGTGTTGGCGTGGTCGTTGCCGCCTTGCAGGAACACGCACACCAGGGCCTTGTAGCCGTCAGCGGTAGACGTGGCTGCAGCGGCATCGGCCATGGCCGCCAGGTTGAAGGCCCAGGGTGCTGCCGTGCCCATCATGGACAAGGCGCTGGCACGACGCAGGAAGGCGCGGCGGCTCGCATCGATTCGAGACATGGAGGGGCCTTTCTTCAGCGTTGAACCAGAAACTCGGGCGAGCACAGCACGGTCAACATGGCGGTGACCACACGCCGTTTGGCGCCATCGGGCAGGTCCAGCGGCAAGGTGGCCAGGGCCGTGCTCAGGTCCGACACCAGCGCGGCCGACAGGGTGCGCCCGGTGAACAAGAGGTTGATGCGGTCGACCAGCCTGGCGGGGTCGCTGGCCAGCGGCAGCCAGTCGCTGTAGTCCACACCGATGTTGGCCGCGCCATTGGGCAGGATGCCGAACAGGAAGTTCACGTAGCCGATCACCGAGGATTCATCGGTGATCTGGAACTCGGGGGCCACCAGGCCCTGCTGCGCCATCGTCGTGTTCAGGGGCACATAACCGGGCCGAAAGAAGTTGAACACCGATGGGGACCGCAAGGGGCTTTGCCCCAGGCGCTCTGGCGAGGACAGGTCACCCACGCTCCACAGGCCATCGCTGCTTTGCAGCTTGACCACGCGTGCCCATTGCAGAAAGCGCAGGATGGGTTCACGCAGCTTGCCCATCTCATCGTCGGGCAAGGGGGACAGCCTCAGGCGGGCTTCACCGTCCATCAACACGGCGCGGATCACTGCCTGCATGTCACCACGTACCCCGGCCCCGTTGTCATTGAAGGCACGGGCCACGCGGGAGATGTAGTCGCCGCTGGGGTTGCTGCTGGTCAGGCGCTGGATCAGCTGGCGCGCGATGAAGGGCCCGACATTGGGGTGCGCAAAAATGGTATCCAGGGCCTGCTGGAAGGCTTGCTGCCCCGGTGTGCTGCCCGCGATGGTGGTGCCCAGGAAGGACTTGTCGAGCGTGCTGTGGTCAGCCTGGTTGAAGGCCATGGGCCTTTGTGTGTAGCCGGGCGTGGTGCCGTCGTACCCGTCCAGATTCCAGCCGGTGAACACGCGTGCCAGGCCGGTGATGTCGGCCATGTTGTAGGTGTCCACGGGCTCCCCATTGGCGCCGAGCTGGGGGGTGCCGTCGAGGTTGAGCCGCACCAGGCCAATGGTGAACAGCTGCAGCAGCTCGCGTGCGAAGTTCTCGTCAGGGCGGCGGCCACTGTTGTCTTCCTTTCGGCTGCCGCTCATGCTGAGGTAGACGCCCATGGCGGGCGACAAGGCCACCTGCTCCAGCAGCTGCCGGAAGTTGCCAAAGCAATGGGCTTCCAGCATCTCCCAATACGACACGCACAGCATCTGCCCCCAGGGCACCGGCATGTTGCGCACCGACACCACGAAGATCTCGGACAAGGCCAGCACCACACGCTGGCGCAGCACATCGGGTGCGTTGACGAGGCGGAACCACAAGGCGTTGTCCACCCCCACGTCGGTGGACTTGTACTGCGCCGCATGGAAGCCCATGTCGCGCGCCCAGTTCCACAAGGGCGTAGACAGCGGCATGGCGAACTGCTTGTCCAACCAGGCGCCATAGCCCAGTTGCGTCAGGTCGGCGCAATCGGACGGGGTGCATGCCAGGCTGGCCTGGCCCAGGAAGCGCGCGGCATCGTCCTCGGTCGGCGGGCCCAGTTGCTCATCGGTGCAAGCGGCCAACAAGCCCGCAGCCACGCCCGCAGCGGCCAGCACGGCCAGGGGCCGATCGGCCCGTCGCGCTGGCGACACGTCCTCGGATGCTTCCATGACACGCTCCCCATTTGATATTCATGGGGCGCGAATCTACGTAATGCCGTCGCATGAGACGCAACCAGATGTTGACCTGGCAAACCCTGATCAGAAGAGCCCGGCCAGTGGGCTGGCCCCAGGGAAGTTCGCCAGGTGCGGTGCGATCTGTTGCAAAGCAAGGGGATCTGTTACGCCCATCCAGCCGGCCAGTGCGGCCGCCAGGTGGTCCACCGAGGTAGTGGGCAGCAAGCGCCCCTGGCCGATGTTGTGCTCACCGGCCTCGAAGTCGCTCACGTCGGGCCAGGTGCCATAGAGTTGACCGCCCTTGACGGCGCCGCCCAGCACAAAGTGGTGGCTGCCCCAGCCGTGATCGGAGCCGTCGCCATTGGAGGTGAGCGTGCGCCCGAAGTCGCTGGCGGTGAAGGCCGTGACCTGGTCGAGCATGCCCATGTCACGCAGGTCATTGTCCAGCTGTGCCATGGCCGCAGCCAGTTTGCCCAGCAAGACCGGGTGCGTGCCCTGGAAGTTGTCATGCAGGTCAAAGCCGCCCATCGACACGAAGAACACCTGGCGCTTGACGCCACCGGCGCCGCCCAACTGGCCATGTGCCGCGATGATGCGCGCCGCCGTGCTGAGTTGCTGGGCCAGCGCGTTGCCGTCAACGTAGCGCGCAGGCGGCACGCTCACGCTCGCAAGCTGCTCGATCAACTGGCTGTTGGTGTTCATGGCCCGGCGCATGATGGCGCTGTGCTCCTTGGCCAGGCGGTGGACAGTGGGTTGCTCGGTCGAGACCAGGGATCGGAACGCGTCCACACAAGCTTGCGAGCCGAACAGGTTGGCGGCGTCCTTGGCCTTCAAGGGGACCGGGCCGAGGGGGTTGACCATGAACTGCCCGGCTTGTTGCCCGGCCAGGTACACGGCATTGCCGGACAGGTTCACGCAGGTCAGCGAGGCCGCTGCGTTCCTGGACAGGCCGGCATCGCCAATCAGGCCGCCCCAACCGACAGTGCTGCCTTCTGCGCCATAGGACTGCCACACCGATTGCTGGTCGTTGTGGGAGAAGAGCTTGTCGGGCAGGCTCACGCTGTGCTGCTGGAACTGCGCTTTGGTCGTCGGCTGGTGCAGCGGGCCCATGTTGAGCAGGACGGCCAGGCGCCTTTGATCGTTGAAGAGCGGCCGCAGCTTGTCCAGGGCCTGGGGCAAGGCCAGCGTGGGGGTACCGACCGCGCTCGGGGTGACGGGCTGCAGTTGCCGGGTGAGCAATTCCGCACGGGGCAGGGCCAGTGCCCCTCTGAGCCGCGCATACAAGGCATAACCGGCGTCGTCAACCGGGACGATGGTGTTGCCCTGGTCATTGCCCCCATGCAGGAAGATGCAGATCAGGGCCTTGTAGTCGTCTGTAGGGCTGGCTTGGGCGGCAGCGGCCTGCGCCATGGCGGCCAGGTTCATGGCCCAGGGTGCGGCCATGGTGGCCAGGGACAAGGTGCCACTGCGGCGCAGGAAACCTCGGCGGGTGATGTGGTTGTGGTTCATGCTCTTGGGCTCCCTCAGCGCTGGATCATGTAGTCCGGCGACGTCAGCATCAGATAGAAAGCGGCCTTGACGCGGTTGGCCAGGCGCACGCTGGTATCCGCTGGCATGGTCTTGATCGCTGCCACGATGACGTCGACGGTGACGCTGGCCAGGTTGCGTGCCGTGAGCATGAGGTTGAGCCGGTCCACCAGCTTGGCGGCATCGGTGGCGATGTCTGTCCATTCGCTGTAGTCGACCACGATCTTCATGTCGGGTTCGCCATCCAGGTGGGTCAGCATGAAGTTGGCATAACCCACCACGGTGGACTCATCGGTGATCTGGAACTCGGGTGCCACGAAGCCATCGGCGCTGACCCCGGAGTTCAGCGGCACATAACCCGGCCGGAAGAAGTTGAACACCGAGGGCGCACGCATGGGGCTTTGCGCCAGCCGATCGGCGGTGGACAGATCAGGAATGGACCAGGCACCATCGGACGATGTCAGGCGCGCCAAGCGGCCCCATTGCAGGAAGCGCAGCATGGGTTCACGCAGCTTGGCGCGCTGCACGGCCTCGATGCCGGTGAGCGTGTCTCGGGCCATCCGGTCCGTCAGGATGGCGCGGATGACGGCCTTCATGTCCCCGCGGATGCCCTGCCCGTTGTCAACGAACTTGGCGGCCACGCGCAGCACGTAGTCCGGCGTCGGGTTGCTCATGACCAGGCGCTGGATCAGCTGCCTGGAAATGAAGAAGGGCACGTTGTGGTGGGCACAAATGTGGTCCAGGGCCTTTTCGAGATCGCCCCTAGCGTCATTGGCTTTGGCAGGAATGGTCAGGCCCAGGAAGGTCTTGCTGGACTCGTCATGCAGCGCTGGATTGGGCACCATGGGCCGACGCGTGTAGGACGGCGTGGTGTCGCTGGCGACATACGTTGGCGGCGTACCCGGCTTGTCCACATCGAAGTCCCAGCCGCTGAGCGCCTTGGCCAGCTGCATGACGTCTTCATTGCTGTACGTGTCTTGCGCGGTCGGCAAGCCGTTGTTGTCAAGCACCTTCAAACCAATCGTGAACAGCTGCAGCAGTTCGCGTGCGTAGTTCTCGTCGGGGCGGCGCCCACTCACGCTGTCGGCCTTCTGGCTGCCGCGCATGCTCAGGTACACGCCCATGGCCGGCGACAGGGTGATGCGCTCGATCAGTTCACGGAAGTTGCCAAAGCAATAGGTCTCCAGCGTGTCCCAGTAGGCCAGGCAAGCGAACTGCCCCCAGGGAATGGGCAGGTTGTTCATGGAGACCACGAAGATCTCGGACAAGGCCAGCACGATGCGTTGGCGCAGCACATCCTTGGCATTGAACAACCTGTACCAGAGGATGTTGTCGACGATGGCGTTCTGGTTGATGTTGCCAGCTTCTTTGGCTTGCCCCAGGTCCATGGCAAGCTGCCACAACGAGCCAACGGGCGCCACGGCGAACTGCTGGTCCAGCCAGGTGTTGAAGTCCAGCTTGCTGGCGGTCAGCGCCTTGACCTCGGCGGTCGTGGCACCCAGGCCAGCCTGGTCCAGAAAGCGCACCGCCTGCTCTTCTTGCTGCGGCGTGACGGTCTGGTCCACCTGAGCGGGTTGCGCGGTGGCATCTGTTTCAGGCTTGCCATCGCCCGCCCCGCAAGCGGCCAAGGCCGCACTGCTGATGGCGGCCAGGCCCCATGTCCTGCTTGAAGTGGTTTCAACTTGCTCGGACGCACGTGCGCCCACAGGCGCCGCCAAGGCGCCCTCTTCCCTGTTGTTCATTATGCCTGCCTGATTTGTCTACGGGCAGACTCTAACGCAGCGACCGCAGGGACTCAATGACAAAGCCGACACACCCCTGCAAACAGGGGCAGCGTGTTCTCACACCTTGAAAGACAGGGCGGCCAACGCGCCCGGCTTGTCCTGAAACGCCTTACCAGGCATCCACAAAGGGGCGCTTGCGGCCGCTGCGCGGCACAGGCTCGGGCATGGCCGCCAGGCCGCGCACCAGCCAGCGGCGGGTATCAGCCGGGTCGATCACGTCATCGAGCTCCAGGTGGGCGGCCATGTTGAGCGCCTTGCCCTTCTGGTAGGCCGCGGCCACCAGGCCATCGAACAGCTGCTGGCGCTGGACCGGGTCTTCAATGGCATCGAGCTGCTTGCTGAACCCCAAGCGCACCGCGCCTTCAAAACCCATGGGCCCGAACTCGCCGGTGGGCCAGGCCACGGTGAAGTCCGGTGCCAGCAGGCTGCCGGCCGTCATGGCCTGTGCGCCCAGGCCATAACCCTTGCGCAGCACCACGGTGAAGTAAGGCACGGTGAGGCTGGCCGCGGCCAGGAACATGCGCGAGAAGTGCCGCACGGTGGCGGTCTTCTCGGCATCGGGTCCCACCATGAAGCCCGGTGTGTCGCACAGGGCGATCAGGGGGATGTCATAGGCATCGCACAGTTGCATGAAGCGCGCGGCCTTGTCGGCGCCCGGCGCGTCGATGGCGCCGCCCAGGTGGCGCGGGTCATTGGCGATCAGCCCCACGGGCCGGCCCTCGATGCGGGCCAGCGTAGTGATCATGCCGGGCGCAAAGTCGCGCCGCAGCTCCAGCACCGAGGCCGTGTCGCACACGGTGTGGATGACCTCGCGCACGTCATACACCCGGGTGCGCTTTTCGGGCACCACGTGGCGCAGCGTGCGTTGATCGGCGCATTGCCAATCGCTGCTGCGGCCCTGGAAGTAGCCGATGTACTGCTGGGCCACCTTGACGGCGTCCTGCTCGTTGTCGACCACGATGTCGATGACGCCGTTGGGCGCCTGCATGCTGACGGGGCCCACCTCTTCGGGCGCGAACTTGCCCAGGCCGCCGCCTTCGATCATGGCGGGGCCAGCCATGCCGATGGTGGTGTCCCGCGTGGCGATGATGAGGTCACAGCAACCGGCCAGCGAGGCGTTGCCCGCAAAGCAGCGGCCGTTGACGATGGCGATGGTGGGGGCCTGCCCGCTCAGGCGCGCCAGGCCCAGGAAGGTCATGTTGTCCAGCAGGCTGACACCGGGGTATTCGTCGTTGGGGCGGCCACCACCGCCTTCGGCCCACAGGATCAGGGGCAACTGGCGCTGCAGGGCCAGGTGCAGCATGCGGTCGGTCTTCTTGTGGTTGATGATGCCCTGCGTGCCGGCGAAAACGGTGTAGTCGTAAGCCAGCACCATGCAGCGTGCTGCCTGCTCGCCGAACTGCGCGGCGTTGACGGTGCCCAGGCCCGCGATCAGGCCGTCGGCGGGGCTGCGTGTGATCAGCTCGGCCTCCTTGTGGCGGATGCGTTGGGAGGCCAGCGCGAGTGCGCCGTATTCGATGAAGCTTCCTTCGTCCAGGAAGTCGCCCACGTTCTCGCGTGCGGTGCGATGCCCCTTGGCATGGCGCTTGGCCACGGCCTCTGGCCGGCGCTCATCCAGCGTGACGGCATGGCGCTCGATGACGTCGGCCAGATCGGGGCGGATGTGATCGGGGTCCAGCACCTGGTCCTGTGCGGCATGGGCCTGCCCGTCATCGGCAGATGGGTCGAGCGCCAACAAGGGCTGCCCTTCGTTGACCACGGTGCCCACCTCGGCCAGCACGGCCTCCACACGGCCACCTTGCGGGGCCATGATCTCGAACTCCATCTTCATGGCCTCGATCACGGCCAGGCGCTGGCCGGCGCGCACGATATCGCCGGGGTGCACCAGCAAGGTCACGAGGGAGCCCGGCACGCTGGCGTTCACCGCCATGCAGCCTTCAGGCAGCACGTTGCCACCGGAGGCTGCGGCCACATGGTCCGGGTGCCAGGCGTGTTGCAGCTCACGTGGGCGGGGCTGCTGGGTTGCGGCTTGCAGCAAGGCGGCCACATGCAGCTGCAGCCAGCGTGTGCTGACGCGGTTGGTGGCCATGTCCTCATGCGCCAGCAAGGCCTGCAGGAAGGCGATGTTGCTGTCGACCCCATCGAGCCTGAACTCGGCCAGGGCGCGGCGCGTGCGCTGCAAAGCCGCATCAAAACCCAATGGGTGGTGCACGATGACCTTGGCCAGCAAGGTGTCGAAGCCCGGATGGGGCTGCATGCCGGCATGGCCGTGGCCATCGACACGGATGCCAGGGCCAGCCGGCGGCT
Organism: Aquabacterium sp.; assembly: GCF_016195855.1. GTDB lineage: Bacteria > Pseudomonadota > Gammaproteobacteria > Burkholderiales > Burkholderiaceae_C > Aquabacterium. The sequence continues at coordinate 315,240 of NZ_JACPYU010000010.1, read as the reverse complement.
CGTACGCGCGGATGGTGCCGCCTGCGGGCAGCGCCCGGCCATCCGAGCCCATGCGCTCCACGTTCACGCGCACCTGGATGGCGCTGCCGCGTGGGCGGGCGATGTCAGGCTGCTGCAATTGCAGGTCCGCCAGGGATTGGCCTTGCGCAAGCTGCAGTTGGGCCTGCACCAGGTCCAGGCCGGTGATGGCCTCGGTCACGGTGTGCTCGACCTGAAGACGCGGGTTGGCCTCCATGAAATAGTAGGTGAAAGAGCTGGGGTGATCGAGGTCCAGCAGGAACTCGAAAGTGCACAGGCCACGCAGCTTCACGGCCTGGGCCATGGTCACGGCGGCGTCCAGCAGGTGCTGGCGCAAGGCGGGGTCCAGGTCCGGCGCAGGCGCGATCTCCACCAGCTTCTGGTGGTTGCGCTGCACGGTGCAGTCACGCTCCCAGGCGTGGCTGACGGCACCGCTGCCATCACCCAGAACCTGCACCTCGATGTGGCGGGCGCGGCGCACCAGTTGCTCGACATACAGCTCGCCACGGCCAAAGGCGGCCAGTGCCTCCGACTGGCAGCGTTCGAAACTGGGCGCGATGTCATCGGCCTGCTCGACGATGCGCATACCGCGCCCACCGCCACCGGCGAGGGCTTTGATCATCATCGCTGCCTGACCGGCTTGCTTGGTGGCCAGTTGGGCAAAGAAGGCTTGAGCCTGTTCCAGGGTGACCGCGCTGTCGATGCCTTCTGTCACCGGCACCTGGCAGCGGCGCGCCAGGGCGCGGGCCTGGGCCTTGTCGCCCAGCAGGTCCAGCACCTCGGGTGCGGGGCCCACGAAGATGAGGCCAGCCGCCGCACAGGCACGGGCAAAGTCGGCGTTCTCACTGAGCAGGCCATAGCCAGGGTGCACGTGCGTACAGCCTTGGGCCTGGGCCGCGGCCACCACCTGCTCGATGTGGAGGTAAGCGGGCACGCCCTTGCCGGGCAACACCTGCACGGCGTCCATGTGGCAGGCGTGCTGGGCGTCCTGATCGTCTTGCGCCACCAGGCCCACGGTGCGCCAGCCCAGCTCACAGGCTGCGCGGGCAATGCGGATGGCGATCTCGCCCCGGTTGGCAATCAGCAAGACGGGTTGGGCAGCAAGGGTGGGCATGGCGCGGTGAGGATGGCTGTCGGTGACCGACGAAGCCTTGATCCTAGCCGCTGCGCCGGGCCCGACGCGGCGAGCGCGTCCCGCGGGCGCTACACGCGGCGCAAGGCCTGACGGATGCGCTCGACCGTGTCCTCAATCCGAGCCTTGCTGGAGACCTCCAGCCCGAGCGAGCGCCCGATCTGGTTGACGATGGCCGGGTTGAGCGGCAGCCCGCCCTTGTCGATGGCGACGATCAACTCGTGCGCGCGGCGCACCTCGGGTGGCCAGTCACGGCGGGGCGGCATCAAAGCACCCAGCCCGCGCTGGCACCACTCGGGCATCCACCTCATCGCACGTCACCTCGCCGCGCCAGCGCAGGGCGGTCAGTCACGCAGGTACGTGGGTGGAGCGGAGGTGTGTTCGGCATGGGCAAGCCAGCAAGACAATACCCTGCTTATCGGATGAAAACCGACCGGACTTGAGTTCAGGTCAGCCGCTCCGAATCAAAGCCCACCCGCACCGCCCCCCAGTGCCGGCCATGGAGGTAAATGGGCATGGAGAGGTCGTTGATGACCTCGCCAGTGTCGCGCAGGTAGCTCTGAAAGAGGAAGGCCTTGGTGTTGCGCGCCAGCTTCTGCCCGACGGGATCATCGAAGATGCGTTTGGAGCGGCAATGAACCAGGTCGGTCTCGTACACACCCGTGGGCCGCTGAGAGAACTTGGTGTTGTGCGCAGGCGCGTAGCCCTTGTTGTCCACCGCCAGGGCATATACACATCCTGGCAAGGTGACCAGGACTTGATCGAACAGCGCCTGCAGCGCAGCCTCGACTGTGTCGTCGTAGCCCGTGGTGTAGCGCGGCGGGTTGGCGCCTTCGATGGCGCGGTAGTGCTGATCGAACACATTGCCCCCACGGGCCAGCACGCCGGCGAGGTAGCGGCTCACATCGTCCCGGAGGTTCTCCGTAGCGACCACCAGCGTGTCGAACACCGTTCCGCCTGTGCGGAACTCGGCCAGTGCGGTCTGGATGTCTTCGGTGTTGCTGCGCAACTGGTCCACGCGCCGGGCCGAGCTGCTCATGGCATCGTGCACCTCGTTGGCAACCTTGGCTACGCCGTCAATGCGGTCGTTCATGTCGCGGTTGACGCCGGCCAACTCCTGCACGGAGGCGCCGATGGCCTCGACGGCCTCGGTCATCTGCCGAAAGTCGGTCACGAAGGACTCGAAGCGGCCCACCGTGGCCGCGATCTCGCTGACCGACGCCACCACGCCGCGCTGGATGAGGGCCGTGCCCTCGGCAGTCGAGTCCACCAGCTTGATCATCTCGTCGCTGCGGTTGCTGATCTCCTTGGTCTCGGCATTGACGCGCTCGGCCAGGCTGCGCACCTCCTTGGCCACGACGGAAAAGCCCTTGCCTGCCTCACCCGCACGGGCCGCCTCAATGGCGGCATTGAGCGCCAGCAGATTGGTCTGCATGGCGATCTTCTGGATGATGCCGCCAATCTCGCCGATGGCCTTGGCACGGTCGGCGAGCATGTTGACGGTCTGCGTGAACGCGTCGACCGACTGCTCGATGGTCAACATGCGCGCCTTGACGCGTTCGAGTTCCTCCATGGAGGCCACGGCCGAGGACAGGTTGCGCGTGGCTGTCTCAGCCACCCCCACGGCGCCCGATTCAACGCTGCTGGACAACTCGATGACCCGCGAGGCGGAGGCGGCGAGGGCCTGGGCATCATGGCGTTGCTGCTCGACCTTGACCGAACTGGAGTCCACCTCTTTCTTGAGGTGAGCCACATTGATGGCGGTCTGGATGCTGCCACCTCGCGCCGTGAGGACCAGTTCACGGATGCGTTTGAGAAAGCGCAAGAACTCCCTCGCGGCGGGCGTGATGCCGGGCACCGATACGTCCAATGAGGCCCGCCCCTTGTTCAGGGCAGCCAAGGCACCCGTCAGCGAGCTGGATGCCAGCATGCGACGCCACCACGAAGTGCGGGACATGGCTCACGCTCCCTTAGCTTGGACACAGCAAAGATAGCCAAGCCAGGCGCGCTCGCCTAGTCACACAGCGTGATTAATTCTTTTATTTTCGGACGCACCAGGCTTGTGCGTGCGAATTGCGCCACATTTGCACAATTCGCACTCAGTACTCCCCCGGGTATGCGCCTTCAGGACCCCGTCAGGCAGCCACCTCGGCCAGACGCGCCTTGAGCTGGGTGTTTTCGGCTGTCAGGTCCGCGATGATGCGTTGCAAGCGGCTGATGAACTGCGCATCGGTTTCGCCCTCTTGCTGCGTTGCAGCAGGTTTTTCCTCAGGCGAATCCAGCAAAGCCCCCACGGCGGCAGCACGGGCCTGCGCCTTGGCTTCGCGCACCTGCTTGGCGGCCTGTCGCAACTCTTTCTTGCCACCGGCGGCTGCGGCCACCTGCTCTTCCACAGGCAAGGAGGCCACGATGGCGGCGGCGTTGATCGAGATCTCCCCGGCCTTGACGGCCGCGACCAGCTCGGGGGCCGCCGTCTTCTGGATCTTTTCGATCTGGCTGACGGTGGTGGCGCTGATGCGGGCGGCCTTGGCAATGGCCTCGCGGCTGTTCAGCGGCTCGACGGGTTTGGCGGCAGTGGCCGGCGACTCGGTCTGGTCAGCGGGGTTGACATGCGCCGCATCAGCGGGTGCGGGCTCGGTCTGAGGCGGTTGTTGCACGCGCGAGGCCAGGATGTCCTTCTTGCGCAGGGCCAGTACACCGCGCTGGAAGTCCGACACGCTGCGGCGGCCCAGGTGCTGGTCGATCATCCACAGGTGGACATCGTCCATGGACTTGAACGTCGGGTTCTGGATAGTGTTGAAGGGAACGCCATGCTTTTGGCAGATGCCGTAGCGGTTGTGGCCGTCGACCAGCACGTCGCCCCACAGGACCAGCGCATCGCGGCAACCTTCGGCCAGGATGCTGCGTTCCAGCGCGTCGTGTTCTTCGGGGGTGAGCGGGTCAATGTAGACACGCAGTTCTTCCAGGACTTGGATGTTCATGGGGCGCGGGGCGGGTACTGCTTTTCAGTCGGGATGCGGGGCGCCAACAAGCGGAAGCGAGAAAGGCGCGGCAAGGGGCGACATTCTAAGTGGGCTTGTTTTTTTGGGGTGCGCTTTGGTGGTGCTGCCCGAGGTGAGGGCTGAGCCGATAGCTGGCAAGACAGCCCTGCGCGGCGCAAGCAACCGTTGAGCCACTCAAGCGGGGCGATCAAAGGCTGAGGTGGCATGCGGCGGGGCGCCTTGGTGGTGCCGAGCAGCGGAACGCCAAGGTGGGCGCACGCAGTGCGCTTCGTGCTCTGACTCGCTGGCGTTGTTCGAGCGCAAGGGCCGAGGGCCCTGTGGCGAGTTCGCCAGCGCCACCTTGACGTGAGCAGCGCAGGGGAGCCCCGCTTGCAAAGCGGGGCCGCCAACAATGAAGCCGGACGCACGCCACCTCGGCCGCGCCCCGCGCTGCACCGCCAAAGCGATACAGCCTACTAACGAACACTCACCGGCAAATGAGCAAGATGGCCTTACTTCAACTCCGCCGAACTCTTGCCCAGCAGCCGCCGCGCAATGATCAGCAACTGGATCTGCTGCGTGCCTTCAAAGATGTCAAGGATCTTGGCATCACGCGACCACTTCTCCAGCAAAGCCGTTTCCGTATAGCCGATGCTCCCCGCCAGCTCCACGCACTTGAGCGCCACATCCACACAAGTGCGCCCCGCCTTGGCCTTGGCCAGCGATGCTTCCAGCGAATTGGGGCGGGCGTTGTCGGCCATCCAGGCCGCCTGCATGGTCAACAGGCGTGCCGCTTCATAGTCAGCCTGCATGCGAATGTAGTCGGCCACAGCGGCAGGTTGACGGTGCACCGGCTTGCCGTAGTCCACGTCGATGCCGCAGCTCTTCAGGATCTGACCCATCTCTTCGATGCAGGCGCGCGTCAGGCCCACCGCCATCGCGGCCACCAACGGGCGCGTGTTGTCGAAGGTCTGCATCACGCCAGCAAAACTCTTCTCCGGGTTGACTTCGGGGTCACCCAGCAGGTTGGCCTTGGGCACGCGGCAATCCTTCAGCAGGAAGGCGGCAGTGTCGGATGCACGGATACCCAGCTTGTGCTCCAGGCGCACGAGGTCGAAGCCCGGTGTGCCCTTCTCCACCACGAAGGACTTGATCGCTGCACGCCCCAGGCTCTTGTCCAGTGTGGCCCACACCACGACCAGATCGGCCCGGTCGCCCGAGGTCACGTAGATCTTTTCGCCATTGAGCACGTAGTGGTCGCCATCCAGCTTGGCCGTGGTGCGGATGGCCGCAGAGTCCGAACCGCAACCTGGCTCGGTGATGGCCATGGCCGCCCAGCGCCCCTTGAAGCGCTTGAGCTGCTCGTCATTGGCCACGGACGCGATGGCCGAGTTGCCCAGGCCCTGGCGCGGCATCGACAGCAGCATGCCCACGTCGCCCCAGCACAGCTCCATGATGGACAGCGCTGTGGACAGGTTGGTGCCATTGCGGTTGCCCACGGACTTGTCGTTGGCATCGCGGCGCACGCCGGTCGCACCGGTGCCACCCACTTCGCTGTTGCCCTCGTTCATGCCGTCGATCACGGCGGCCAGCATGTCCAGCTCGACCGGGCGCTCGTGCTCGGCCAGGTCGTACTTGCGCGAGATGGGGCGCAGCACCTCGGCGGCGGTTTCCTGGGCCTGGCGCACCAGGGGCTTGAACTTGCGGGGAATATCCAGATTGATCATAAAAATCTCTCGTAAGGCGTGGGCTCATCGCACGAGCCGAATCAGATCCAGCGAACACCATGGATCCGGCTCTGCCGGGCCGTCGGTGTTGCCCCCTTGAGGGGGCCGCCGAAGGCGGTAGGGGGAGGGCTCAGCCCTGGGTTTACAAAAGCAACCCACCTTCCATGACGCCCACCGCGCGCAAATCGCGGTACCAACGCTCCACCGGGTGCTCCTTCACGAAGCCATGCCCGCCCAGCAACTGCACGCCATCGTTGCCGATCTGCATGCCCTTGTCGGCACACAGGCGGCGCGCCAGCGTCACCGCCTCGTCAGAAGGCAGGTCGGCATCGACCAGGCTGGCCGCACGCCAGGTGAGCAGGCGCATGCCGCCCAACTCGATGGCCATGTTCGAGATCGCGAACGCGACGGACTGGCGGTGGCTGATGGGCTCGCCAAAGGCCTCGCGCTCGTTCACATACGGGATCAGGTAGTCCAGCACGGACTTGGCGCAACCCACCGCCAAACCACACCAGGCCAGGCGGCCCAGCTGGATGCATTCGTTGTACACGGCGGGTTTGGCCTCGCCCAGCAGGTTGCCTGCCGGCACGGCGACCGACTCCAGACGCAAGCGCGCACAACCTGCCGCACGCAAGCCCATGCTGCGGTCTTCTTCGATCGACAAGCCCTTGCTGGACGACTCGACCAGGAACAATGCGGGGCCCGCGCCCTCCAGGTGCGCCGCCACGATGAACAGCTCGGCCGTTTTGGCCAGCGGCACCATGGACTTGAGCCCATGCAGCACGAAGCCGTTGCCCACGCGCATGGCACGGGTCTGCAGCACATAGGGGTCGAACAGGGCCACGGGCTCCTGCACGGCCAGGGCGGCAGCCGGGGGCTTCTCGCCGGCAAAGTCCGCCAGATAACGCGCCTGCTGATCCGCATCACCCCACAAGACCAGGCCCGTGCTCACGGCAGACGGGGCCAGGGCGGCAAAAGCCAGGCCCATGTCACCCTCGGCCATGGCTTCGGCGATCAGCGCATTGGTGATGGCCGAACGCTCGGCCCCCATGCCACCGAGGGATTCGGGGATGCCCAGGGCCGTGAAGCCCAGCTCGGCGCATTGCGCCAGCAAGGACTCGGGCGCCGCATACGCTGCGTCAGCTGCTGACGCGGCCGGGCGCAATTGCTCCATGGCGAAAGTGCGTGCCGCATCCTGCAAGGCGGCCTGGTCATCGCTCGGGGTGAGGTCGAACAGGTCGCCGCTGCCGCCGCTCTTGGGCAGGCGCTGGGGCGAACCCAGGGTCTTCACCGCCTTGAATGCCCGGTTGGCCGCCGTCACGGCTTTGAAGCCGACTTTGGTCCCCTGGTAGAGCACCTTTTCGGTCGGTTTGCGCAAGTTGAGCTTGTCCAGTTGCGGATTGGCTGCCATGCGGCTCAAAGAACGCAGGCCGAGTCGTGTGAGCGAGGTCATGGGTTGGATAAGATGCCGAGGTTGGATGAACAGTGGCAGGCATCTTGCCCAATGCCCGCCGCCAATACTTGCCCCTTTACGCCAGTCCAGTTGACCGGCCTTGCCAGAACACGCCACCAGATGTCCCCTGCCGCGCCGACCCTGAAGCCGGATACCTACGCCTCGGCCCTGCGAAGCTGGCTGATCGCGGCCCGGAACGCGGTCGAGCAACGGGGGGTGGATGCCGACGCGCTATTGCAGCAGGTGGGGCTGGACCTGTCCACTGCGACAGACCCCATGGCGCGCTACCCCGCTCACCTGGGCCTGGCATTCTGGCAAAAGGCCGTCACCCTCATCGGTGAAGAGATGCTGGGCATGGACGTGGCCTTGCAGTTCGTCCCCCTGAACTTCAACGCCCTCGGGTATGCCCTGATGGCCTCCGAGAATCTGGCGCAGATGTACCTGCGCCTGTCCCGCTACGCCCACATCGTGACCGACGCGGCCGACATCCGCTTCGAGGTGGGCCCCGGCGCCGGCCGCCTGAGCGTCACCGGTGACCCAGCCCTGCTGGCCACGGTCGACGACGCCACCCGCTGGAGCATCTTCGACTACGCCATGCTGACCGTGGTGCGCGGCTCGCGCATGCTCTACGGCAAGGACTTCATGCCCCTGGAGTTGCGCCTGCAGCGCCAGCGCCCCAAGGACCACGCCCGCTTCGAGCGCGTGCTGCGCTGCGTGCCCGTTTACGGCTGCGAAGACAACACCCTGGTGGTGGACCTGGCCACGCTCAACAAGCCGCTGTCTTATGCCAACACGGACGTGGTCAAGGCCAGCGAGACCACGCTGGACCGCTACAGCTCCAACCTGGGTGAGCGCCAACTGACAGAGCAACTGGCAGGCGTACTCAAGGAGCTGCTGCCCAGCGGCGAGCCCCTTCAGGACGACGTGGCCCAGCGCCTGAACATGACCCTGCGCACCTTGCAGCGCCGCCTGTCCGAGGCCCAGACCTGCTATCGCGATGTGCTCAATGACACGCGCCACCAACTGGCCCTGAGCTACCTGGGCAGCGAGCAGTATTCGGTGGGCGAAATCGCCTTCTTGCTGGGCTTCTCCGAGGTCAGCGCCTTCACACGCGCCTTCAAGCGCTGGACGGGCTGCTCGCCACGCGAATGGCGTAACCAGGCGGCATAAAGCGCAATCGGGCGCCGCCACCTACACTGTCACCCTGCCCCCGCGTTTCGATTTCGCCATGCGCATTGAAGACATCCGCCAACGCATGCAAGCGCTCGGCGCCAAACCCATTCACATCCAGCGTGTGCTGCGCCTGTGGTCGCAAGCCCTGCCGCAAGAAGGCGGCAAGCGACGCCCCGAAGACTTCCTGCCACTGGAGGTGCGCGACGCCATGCCCGCCCTGCTGGCCGACATCGACAAGCTGGCCCGCATCCGCTCGGAGCACCCTGGTGAAGATGGCTCGGCCCGCTTGCTGGTCGAGCTGGCCGATGGCCAGACGGTCGAAAGCGTGCTGCTGCCGCGTGATGGCCTGTGTGTGTCTTCGCAAGTGGGTTGCGCCGTGGGCTGCGTGTTCTGCATGACGGGCAAGGAAGGCTTGCTGCGCCAGGTCGGCAGCGCCGAGATCGTGGCCCAGGTGGCCCTGGCCCGCACACGCCGCAAGGTCAGCAAGGTCGTCTTCATGGGCATGGGCGAGCCCTCGCACAACATGGACAACGTGCTCGAAGCCATGGACCTGCTGGGCACCATCGGCAACATCGGGCACAAGAACCTGGTGTTCTCGACCGTGGGTGACCCGCGCGCCTTCGATCGCCTGCAAAGCCTGGAAGTGGGCCGTGTTCGGCCGGCATTGGCCCTGTCGTTGCACACCACCAAGGCCGATCTGCGGGCTCAGCTGCTGCCCCGTGCCCCACGCATGACACCCGAAGAACTGGTCGAACGCGCCGAGGTGTACGCCCGCCAGACCGACTACCCGATCCAATACCAGTGGACGCTGATCGACGGCGTGAACGACAACGAAGAAGAGATCGAAGGCATCGTGCGCCTGCTCAAGGGCAAGTACGCCCTGATGAACATGATCCCCTACAACACGGTGGACGAACTCGACTTCAAGCGCCCCTCGTGGGAGCGCGCCGCCGAGATCGCCCGCACCCTGCACCGCCGCGGCATCCTGACCAAGCTGCGCCAATCGGCAGGCCAGGATGTGGAGGGGGGTTGCGGGCAACTGCGCGCCAGAGACCTGAGCGGTGCCAACCAGTCCAGGCCCGTGCGCATCGTCAGGCGCGAGGCGAGCAACGCAGCCGACTGAAATAGACCTTCCGCCCGAGCCCCACCTCGGTGGAGCGCCATCAGGCGCGAGGTGGGCGACGCAGCGAAGTAAAGAAGGAGGATCGGGCACAGCCCGATCCGGGTGACATGAGCGGAGTTGTCCACCTCGTGCCGACCGCTCCAGCACTTCAGGCGCAGAGCGACCAACTTCGCTCATGTCCCCCGTGCCCGGCTACGCCGGTCCCTCCTCCTTTACTTCGCTGCGTTGGTCGCACTGCGCCAGCCGCTCACCCCTGCTGCGTCAACCTGAACTGCTCCACGTACCACGGCAAGCAACCCGGATTGGCCATCGCATCCGGGTTCACCACCTTGGCCAGCGGCTGCCCCAGGAACACCTTCTTGATCGGCACCTCCTGCTTCTTGCCCGACAAGGTGCGCGGAATCTCTGGCGCCTGCAAGGTCAGATCCGGAATGAAACGCGGCGACACCGCCACCTTGATGGCCTCGTTGATGCGCCCCTGCACACCCGCATCCAGCGCATGCCCTTCGCGCAACACCACGAACAAGATCATGCGGCTCTCGCGCCCCAGGTACTCCAGATCGATCACCATCGAATCCAGCACCTCGGGCAAAGCCTCAACCGCCGCATAGAGCTCGCTGGTGCCCATGCGCAGGCCATGGCGGTTGATGGTCGCATCGCTGCGGCCGTAGATCACACAACTGCCATCGGCATCGATCTTGAGCCAGTCACCGTGGCGCCAGATGCCCGGGTAGACATCAAAGTAGCTCGACAGGTAACGCGCGTTGCCCTGGTCGCCCCAGAAGAACAGCGGCATGGAGGGGATGGGTTTGGTGCACACCAGCTCGCCCACCTCCCCGATGACAGGCTGGCCCTGCTCGTTCCAGGCCTCCACCGACGCGCCCAGGTAACGGCACTGCAAACGCCCCGGCACCAGTGGCAGCTCGCGGTGGCCACCGATGAAGACACCGCAAAAGTCCGTGCCGCCCGAAATGTTGCTCCACCAGATGTCTGGCGTGCCGATGCGGGCAAACTGATCCGTGCCCCAACGCTGCGTTTCTTCCGACAAGGGTGAGCCGGTCGAGCCCAAAGCGCGGATGCGTGACAGGTCGCCGCACTGGCTCAGGTCCACACCGGCTTTCATGCAGGCCGCATAAAACGCAGCCCCTGCGCCAAAGTAGCTCACCTGGTGGCGTGCGGCAAAGCGCCACAACACCGTCCAGTCGGGCGCCTCCTTGCTGCCGCCCGGGCTGCCATCAAACAGGCAGATGGTGGCACCGCTGATCAGCCCGCTGATCTGGCTGTTCCACATCACCCAGCCGGTCGAGCTGTACCAATGGAAGCGCTCACCCAGGCTGTTGGGCTTGTAGCTGCAACCCACGTCACCGTGCTTGTTGCCGGCGGCGCTCACCATGAGGATGCCGCCATGGCCATGCACCAGGGGCTTGGGCAGGCCTGTGGTGCCGCTGGAGTACACGATCCACAAAGGGTGATCAAAATCCAGCCATGCGGGCTCGAAGGTGCGCACGGCCTCGTCATCGCGGGCGATGGCTTGCGCAAAACGCAGGTCGGCCCGGACCGGCTGCGCGGCGTAGGGGCTCTCCAGCACGATGAGCTTTTCCACCGTGGGCAAGGCGGCGCGCAAGCCCTCCACCACGGCGCTGCGGTCCAGCCCCTTGCCGGCGTAGTGCACACCTTCGGCGGCGATGAGCACGCGCGGCGTGATCTGCTGGAAGCGGTCGGTCACCGCTTGCGTGCCCATGTCCGGCGCGCACACGCTCCAGATGGCGCCCACGCTGGCACAGGCCAGGAAGGCCACCACCGTCTCGGGCACATTGGGCAGGTAGGCGGCCACGCGGTCGCCCTTTTGCACACCCAGGTCCTGCAGCGCCAAGGCCAGGGATGCAACCTGGCGGCGCAACTCGGGCCAGCTCAACTCGCGCACCTGCCCCAACTCGTTCTCGCTGATGATGGCTTGCACGCCCGCAGCCTGCGCGGCATCCACATGCCGCAACACGCGCTGAGCGTAATTGACCTTGGCACCCGGGAACCACCTGGCACCCGGCATGCGCGCATCGGCCAGCACGGCATCGTAAGGCGTGGGCGAGTGCATGCCCTCGTAGTCCCAGATGCTTTGCCAGAAGGCGGGTTGGTCATTCACCGACCACTGCCACAAGGCATCGTAGTTGTCGAAGCTCAGGCCGCGGTGTTCACGCAGCCAGTCCTGGAACAAACGCATCTGGGGCAGATAGGGAGGGCGCATGCTGAAACAGATAGCCGTGACGATGTGGTGACTTTATCCCAGCGGGCCTCGTTGAATATCCCGCACAATTTGCCCATCCTCGCATCAAGGTAGCACGATGAGCAGTTTGACGGTGACACCCCAGGGCCATGACTTCAGCGCCTTGCACGCAGCCATGCAAAGCCATGTGGACAACAACATCCTCGCGGGCGTGTCCTCTGCCGTGCTGCTGGGGCAGGACCTGGTCGACCTGCACTGCGCCGGCTGGGCCGACAAAGAGCACCAGCACCCCATGCGCGCGGACCACCTCTTTCGCATCTACTCGGGCAGCAAGCTGATCACCTCGTATGCGGCCTTGCTGTTGCTGGACGAGGGCCGCATCCAACTGGATGACCCCATCGAGCGCTACATCCCGCAACTGGGCCAGCGCATGGTCCTGCGCCCTGGTGCCACCTCGATCGATGACGTCGAACCCGCGCAAGGCCCGATCACCATCCGCCACCTGCTGAGCCACCAGTCCGGCCTGAGCTACGGCCTGCTGGACCCCGGCACGCTCATGTTCAATGCCTACCGCGAGCGCAAGATCCTCAGCCCCCGTCGCACCCTGGTCGAGATGATCGATGCGCTGGCGGGCCTGCCACTGCTGTTCCATCCCGGCAAAGGCTGGGAGTACTCGATCGCCACCGACGTGGTCGGGCACCTGATTGAAGTGGTCAGCGGCCAGCGACTGGATGCCTTCCTGCTCTCGCGCATCTTCGAGCCGCTGGGCATGGTGGACACGGGCTTTGTGGTGCCCCCAGAGCAGCAACACCGCCTGGCCGCCTATTACATGGGCGCGGACTTCACCAAGCCCATGCTGCCGGGCCTCACGCGCAATGACAACGCGCCCTACCCCCAAGCCAACCTTCAGCCCGTTCCCTGGCTGTCCGGCGGTGGCGGCCTGGTTTCGTCACTGGCCGACACCCTGGCCCTGCTGCGCAGCCTGATGCCAGGTGGCCCGGCCCTGCTCAAGCCCGCGACCATCACGATGCTGATGTCCAACCAGTTGCCCGATGGCCAATGGATCCGCTTCCCGCGCTTTGGCGACGTGATCGGCAAAGGTTATGGCCTGGGTGGCGCGGTGACCCTGATGCCCTCACCCTTTGACCCGCAGGGCTCGACCAGCGAGTTCCAGTGGGGTGGCCTGGCCGGCACGCACTGGTGGCTCAACCCCAGGGCCAATATCGCCGGCGTGGTGATGACCCAGCGCGACATGGCTTTCTGGCATCCCTTCTCGTTCGAGCTCAAGCAACGGGTCTACAAGGCCCTCCAGCAATGAGCGCGTGGCGCCGCGCGCACCCACCCGCTACCTGGACACCATTTCCCAGTCAAAGCTGTTCAGGTACTTGTCGACGACCTTCCTGATGTCGTTGCGGCTTTTCAGGCGCGCCACGGCGCCCTTCAGGGCCGCAATGGTTTCTTCATCGGCCGTCTTTTGCGAGAAATGCAGCTCGAAGGTCTGGGCGCTCAGGACCAGGGGCTTGCCCAACTGCTCCTTCTTGATACCCAGCTGGTGCGCGTTGTAGAAGAGCCCGATGGATGAGCCCAGCGCGGCATCAATCCGGTCATTCATCAGCATCTTGAGCATTTGCGAATAGTCGGACACCTGGTACTTCTGGATCTCGGTCTCCGCATCAAAGGCATCATCAAAACGCCCCCCTCTGGGCGTGCCGACCCATTTGCCACGCAAATCAGCCAGCGATCGAACCTTGAGCGAGGGCTTGCCCACAACGATGGTGGGCAGGCTCAACACCCCAGCCACCGGGATCGCCGAGCTGCTCAGTTCGGCGCTTCGATAACGCAACACGAAGTCCGCATCACCACGCGCCACCACATGGGCCGACCGCGCATAAGGCGTGATCTGGTTGGTGTAGCTGAACCCGGCCTCCGTGGCGATCAGGTTGCCGATCTCGTACATCATGCCGGTGGGCTTGCCATCTTTCCCGATGAAGCCAAACGGCGCCGACTCGATGGTGACGATGCGCAGCTCCTTGGCCCCAGCGCCATGCAAGCACAACAGCGACAACAAGCCGACACAAAGCGATCTCAGTCGTTTTTTGAATGTCTGAGCCCCAAGACCCATACCGCAAGACATAAGCCCCTCCCTTAATAGGGGGCATTATGACTTCAATGCAGCGGCTCACCTAGGCCATGCACACAGGCGCGTTGGCAAGATGCTGCGCCGCCTGCAGCCAATCGTTCAACATGCCCACCGACCACCCCAGGCGCTGCTGCAGGTGGCTGGCCAGCAGCCAGTGCCTGGCGCGCGCCTCATCGAACGGCCCGAAGTTGGCCACGTACAGCGCCAGCATCTTGACGCTCAGTTCCAGCTCGTCGTTCTCACCCACGGCAGGGTCGAAGTAGCGCAGGTAGTCGTTGGCGCTGTGGTGGATGTAGCGCCCCGTCGGCAACTGCTCGCACAGCGCCACGTACTCCTGCGTCTGCAGGATCCAGGCGTGCCACACCTCGTCGATGTCCTTGGACACGGGGATCGCGCCCGTGCACTCGTGCGAGATGAACAGGAAGCGCAGCGTCTCCTCGATGCGCAAGTCCAGCTCCTGCGCGGGCAGGCCACTGAACTTGCACTGGAAGTAATGCCGCATCGGCGCGTCGAGGAGCGCGTCGCTCAGCATGGGGTGCGTCGCCATCGCCTTGGCCTGCGCGCCTACTTGCCCACCATCGGACCTACCCCAGGCTGCTCGATGCGCAACCTGGCGTTGGGGCAGCAGGTGCCGCCATCGGGCTTGCAGCAGCCATCACGCGCCATGCGGGCGATCACGCCGCGGTCAATCAGATGGGTCAGGGCGTCTTCGTTGACCACCCTCACCCGCTTGGTGAGTTCCTGCATCAGGCCTTCAAGGCGAAGCTGCGTGACGGCTTCAAAGGTCTGCAGCGGCACCGCTAACTTGTCGTTGCTCATGGCGTTCATCCTCTTGCTAAGGTGAGCCTTGGTGCGATCGCATCGCGCCTTGCTCGATGGCATCGTAGGAGCGGGGCCTCATCACAGCATCCCCTACGGTTGGGGGCAAGCGCCTTTGAACTAGGGGGCGCAAGCTAGGGATACCGCGCGGGAAGTGCGTCCCTATGATCCGTGAACCAAGACAGGAGGTGCCGCCATGTCGGTCATTGTCCCCAACGTCATTGGCATGGGCCGCCCCGATGCCGAAGCGGCGCTGCAAGCCCGCCTGCTGCGCTACATCGCGCGCTTCCCGTTCGCCGCAGACGGCGATGGCCGCGCCACGGTGCAGAGCCCACCTGCAGGCACATTGGTGCCCTCGTTCACCGTGGTCACCGTGTCCTACCCCAGCCCCATGGGCCCGCTCGACGACACCTCGGTGCAAGGGCCGACGCTTCGCGCAGGTACTTACGAAGGCACGATCAAGAGCGTGCTGATTGGCAACCCCTATGGCTCGGGTCAAGGCGCCTGGGTATCGTTCGACACGCAGATGGACGGCGGGGCGGTGAGCTTCACCGGCGTGCTCTATTTCGACCATGCCGTCGCGCCTGCCGCGCCACCAGACCGCACCGAATGGATGCGCCGTGGCGCGATGCTGGGGGCCGCGCAACGCGCGTTCACGCATGGCCACCGGGTCCGGCTCATCACCAGCAGCGACCTGTTCATCGTGAGCATCGAGCTCTTCGCGTAACGCGCCAGACGCATCACCAGGATCACCCATGCCCTGCCCAGGCGGTTCGGTTGACACGCAGCAGAATGTCCTCGTTGAGGACTTCCTGTTTGTTCACCCGTTCTCAGGCGCCAAGCGCTATCTGCCAGCCGATCGCGCCGGGCTGGTCACCGCGGTCATGCAAGCGGCAAGCGAGGGCCGCAGCCTGCGTGCGCTGGGCTCGAACTGGTCGCTGTCCAGCGCGGGTGTCGCACAAGACGTCATCGACACGAGCTTGCTGTCGCGGCACGTCAGCGCACCGTTTCCCAACCGCGGCCAGCCACTGCCCGACGAGCGGCTGCGGGCAAGCAGTGACTTGCTCGAGCGCACCTGCGCCGGTGATGCACGCCTGCAGGGCCGCTACTTCGTGCACGTCGAGGCCGGCATCAAGATCCGCCACCTGCTTGAAGACCTCGCGCGCTGCGGCCTGGCCTTGCCCACCATGGGCGATGGTGCGGGCCAGTCGCTGATCGGCGCCATCTCAACCGGCACGCATGGCGGCGACTTGAAGGTGCCACCGCTCGTCGAGTGGATCCGTGCGGTGCACCTCGTCAGCGCGACAGGACGGGAGCTCTGGGTCACCGCCAGCGACAGCGCATGGGGGTTCGCACCCCAGGTCATGCAGTTGCCGGGTTGGTGCCCGGACACCCGTTTCATTGCAGACGACGACACCTTCGCCGCGGTGCGGCTGGGCGCGGGCCGCATGGGCGCCATCTATTCGGTCGTTCTGGAGGTCGTCGAGCAGTACACCCTCGTCGAGACAAACTTCGAGTACCGCTGGCGCGAGCTCGGCGCGCAACTCCTCAGCAGCCAGCTGGGGCCCAACGGCCCCACGGGCGTGTTCGACGCGCCCTTGCGTGATCTGGATGCAGGCTTCTTCCGCACGGAGGTACTGCGGCGCACCTACTACCCCGCGGTCGTGCAGGACGCAAAGTTCACCTATGTGCGCGGCCCCGAGAAGTGGCCGAATGTGCCGGCCTACTTCGATGCACACCCCGAGGTCTATACCCGGCTGCTGGCCGACCTCAAGCTGAGCGCGCTGGCCGACGACCTGCGCGGTGGCCCGCTCATGCCCTTGCACCACCTGAACATCGGCGTCTCGCTGAGCGACCCCGAGCGCTGCTGGGTGCGGCGCCGCTGGAAGCGCGAGCAAGCTGTGCACGAGCACGATGTGGCCCCGGCGGCCGATGACAAACTGGTGGCGTCGGTCAAGGCCAACAAGCAGAACCCGCCGGGCATCGTGGACGCGCTCAAGGATCAGCTTGAAATCGACCCCTTCCTCAACGTCCTGGGCTGGCTCACGCACAACGCAAAGAAGCAGCGCCTGGACTGGTATCTGGACCACGAGATTGCGCACCTGGCGCAGCAGCACCTGGCCATTGGCGCCACGAGCGGCGAAGAGCTGTTCCTGGTGCTCTACAAGATCGCCATCGACAGCGTGCTCGACGCAGGCAGCGACGTGGCGCAGGCCGTGTCCGAGGCCATCGGCGGCGCGTTCGCCAAGCTGGCGCGTGCTGGCCACGCCAGTGGCGGCCTCAACCAGAACATGCTCGATGCGCACGACTATGGCCTGGACGGCGCGCAGTGCGGCAACTCTGCCGAGTACCACTTCGATGCCGCAGGCCCCGCCTATCTCGCCTTCATTGACGATGTGATCGGGCTCGCGCGCAAGCACTTCCCGGTTTTTGGCTACATCGGCATCCGTTTCACGCCCGTGGCCTCGGCCCTGATCGCCATGCAGCGCTACCCCTTGACCGCGTCGGTCGAAGTGGCCACGCCGCGCTCACGCCTGGACGATGTCTATGCCAACTTCTGGTCCGAGTTGCACGATGCGGCGCGCGCACGCCAAGGCATCCCCCACTGGGGGCAGGAATTCAGGCTCGGCGAAACGGAGTTGGCCGCGCTGTACGGCACGCGCCTGCGGCGCTGGCGTGAAGTGCTGGCCGAGGTGTGCGGCGGGGCACCGCAGGTGTTCAGCACGGCCTTCAGCCGGGACAAGGGGCTGGAGCCCCTGGGCGGCGCCAGCGGCACCGATGACGACGCCATTGACCTGTTCCTGGCCGGGCTGGCTTCAGGCGACGACTGAGTGCACCGTGGCTGGCCGCCAAGGATCGGGAGGCGTCTGCGATCAGGCGCGCCCTTGTTGATCGATCCATTCCATGGCGGCGGCAAAGCCATGGTCTTGGGCATCCTGAATCAGCGCAAAGCGCCGCCCCTGCGTGTCCATGGCGACCTCTTCCTCCGTCTCGGACCCACGCACATAGGCCTTGACCACAAACTGACGCGCCGGCGCATCCCAGCTCGTGACCACGCGGATGCGAAACCCGCTGTGGGCACCGATGGCTTCCTCCTGATCCGCACTGTGGGTGACTTGATGGTCCATGACAAAGCTCCTGCTGCCATCCGTTCATCTTAGGCACAAGGCGTGAAACAGGAAAGCCCTTGGTGCGCAACCAGTTCAGCGGTGATGCACCTCGATCGTGGCGTGCACGATCATCCAGGATGAGGTGACCAATCGCCACTCAATCGCGTACCGGGCGACAATGGGCCAGCGCGATGCCTTTCAGCAAGCGATCGCGCTCACGCTGCCATGGGTAACGGTCCTCATACAAGCGGCCGCCAGTCGCTTGTGCACATTCAAAGGAGGCCATATCCCCGTTTAAGACGGCATGAACCGCCCCGTCCTGACCCGCAATTTTGAGCGCATACGCCAGATCCAAAGCCTTGTCGATCTGAGCCGGGTGTGATCTGGCCCCCTTGAGCCAAGACACCCAATCTGGATCGTAAGGCGCCGTATACGCCGCGGCCTTGATCATCTTGATGCCTGGCTGCGTCTTGCCATTGAACAGCAACATCCAGCCATAGTCCATCGACAGGCTGTCGTGCCGCCCCAAAATGCCCTGGATGTAGCGCGAAGTCTCCAACACGCGCAAAGCCTGCGGTGCATCGCCATGGCTCATGTAGAACCATGATTGCGCGCGGATGATGGGGCGCATGGCACAACGGCAGCCCTCGTCATGCTCGGCGCGCTCACGCAGCGCTTCCAAAGCCTGGCGAGCTTGATCGGTGTTGCCTCTTTCGTCATCCGCCTCGATGAGACGTAATCGCAAATCGATTGTCGAGCGCAAGTCCTTAGGGCTGATTTGCTCAGCCCAGGCCACGGCATCCCGCATCGCGGGCACCCGCTCATCGGGCGGCTGTGCACCAACCTCTCTCCACACACGGTCAAGCTCATTGGACAACAGACCGGATGCGGTTTCGTGCTGCCCGTCTCGCCCCGATCTCACCAGCGCAGCAAGCCGATCACGGCGCAGCAACAAGGGCAGCGCTTCAGCCTCCCTCACCGCCAGGTCAAACAACCTCGGATCTTTGGGCTCCAAGCCACGAGCCGCATCCTGAACGGACTTCAAGTTGTCCGCATCAACCGCATCGCCAAAATCGCGGTACCAGGCTTGGTCAAAATGGCGCTGCGCAGACGTGAGGTGATCGCCCAGTTCAGTGTCATTGCTCACCATACCTGCATAGCCCAGTGCCGAGCCTCCCCAGACCGCGACCAGGACGCCAAGCACCCCGGCGCTTTCCCACCACCGTGGCGCGCTCATGATCTTGCGCTCGATGAGGCTCTTGACGATGGCATGCAGCCTGAATGCGTTGGCGGTTGGGAAAAGCGTCCGGGCCTGTTCGAAGAGCGCCCTCACCCGGATCGACAGATCCTGGCCCGCTTCAGCTTCCATGTCGATTCGGCTGACACGCCAAAGCACGGGCAGCATCATCCCCAACCAGACAAGCAACCCCCAGAACACGGGCTGCTTTGTGTAGATCGCCATCGCCAGAAAAGCCAGCCAACTCATCCATACAAACCCCATTCGCATCCGGGGCCAGCGCCGGAACACGATGCCATCAATCAACTGCCCGCCATCCAGGGGACTCAATGGAAGCAGATTGAAGAGGTTGATCGCCACCGCCAAACTCGCCACGCGTTGCCAGTCGATGGCCGCATCAGGGACGGGGGGCACAAAGTACAAATAGGCGGCACCAGCAAGCAGGCCAGGCATCGGGCCTGCCAGCAGCACGATGGCTTGCTTCCAGGCCGCAATGCTGGCGGGCCGCCCTGTGACCATCGCCCCCATGAAGGGCACGAAGAACATGCTCATGTCCTTCCATCCGAACCAGCGCATGGCCAGCGCGTGACCACCCTCATGCACCAACAGGATGGCCATCAAGGCCAGAGCCTGCACCCAATCGAATGCCCAACCCCACAACACCAGGGTCAAACCCATCGAGAGCACAAGCACTGCGGCCTTCACGTTGTGTCGCGCAGGCCGCGAAGACAGCAGTTGTTCATTGAACAGATAGCACTGCGCCAGGAAGCTGGCTTGATGTTGGCCTCGCGTCACCCGACTTTGATAAGGACGCAGCAATTGGCGACGCACACGCATCATGGCCCAGGCAATTCGGATGGCGGGCATCAAGCCATAGTGCCAGCCATCGCCACCGGACACCAACTGCCCGCGCTGCCTCTGCAGATCAAACCAGGCTTCCGCGCGCCCGGCCATGCGCTCAGCCATGCGACGGATTGCCGCCGGTTGCATCAACGGCTGGGCGGCTGGATCCAATCGTTCACGATGGGCAGCCAGGTGATCGGCCAAAGCAGGCAAGTAGACATCCTTGACCAATGCCTCATCGCTGCCCGACAGCCCCATGAAACCAAGGCGGTTCTGGGTGATCAGCAAGCGCCCCTGGGCGTCCTCACTGACAAATTGCACGGGATAAATGGACAGGAGCGATGCACAGAACGTGACCGTCGCCATGACAGGCTCGTCTCGATGCTGCAGATAAGCCACCGCAATGGGATCGAGCCGCGCGCTCAGTCCCCGCTCCATCGTCCCCGACCACATCAGCTCGAAGCCCAGGTCCCGCAACTCATCCAACCAGGCTTGCTGATCAGACGTCAAAAGGTCGACCTTGGCTGGCGCATCAAAGTCCAGCAACACCTTGACAGGCGTCACAGGCGTACGCAGCAGCTGCACCAGAACCGTCATCAGGATGATGCCTTGATATACGAACCAGATGCAGAGCAGCACCCCCGCCCATCTCAACACTTCATCCATCTGCCCATCCCCGCTAACGTCATGCAGTCGATCATCTCTCAATTCTCAATTTGAGTGCCCGCACTGATGGAGACCTGGGCGAACATGCGTCTGAAAAAATCCTTAAGCCACCTGCGGCCCCTGGATGAGACCGGCATGGCGGCCTGTTCGTCCGAAGAATGACCGCTCGTTCGCGGTGTGGAGTGCCGATCCGCGCCGCCGGATAATCACCTATGGGCTGTTGGTTGCGTCATGCAAGCTGGCCCGCGCAATTTTCAGGGTGGAATATGAAGAAAATGGTTTACGTGGCGATCGGCCTGATCTCCACGGTACTGCTTGCGTCTTGTGGCGGCGGCGGCGGTGGCTCAACAGCGGGTGCAACCCCGTCTGCCCAAGCACCTCAAGGCAACGACGTGACACTGGCGTTCAGTGTGGACACCTTGAATGCTTCCGTCATTGAGGGAGGCCAAGGCGTAGCCACCATGACCACCAAAGTAACCAACCCTTCGTCTGCCGACCTCTGGATCGGGGTGGAAGAAACAGGCAACATCATCGAGAGCGGTGATCCCAGCTTCCCCTCCTTTGACGAATTCACCCTGCAGCTCACCTTCAGGAAAGAACTGCCTCCGGGGTCATATGACTCTGCCATCCTGGTCCATCTGTGCCGGGACGAAAGCTGCGCGTCCGAGTTTCCCAACAGCCCCGCGCGTTTGCCAGTTCACTACGTCGTCAAGCCCAATATCCATGTCCAGCCCGCCCTGGCTCTGGAACGCACAGGACGTGATGCAGCCCCCAGCCAGACGGTACCCGTTGAGATTCCTGCAGAGGCCGGACAGGTCACGGTGCAGTTGAGCACACTGACGCCCGAGGCCATGACGGCATCCTTGTCGGGCAACCAACTGACGATCCAGACCACGCAAGTCAAGGCGGGGGTCTACACCGGCACCGTGGTCCTGACCGGGCAGGCAAACAGTCTGTACCAAGCCTCTTTGAATGTCACCTACACGGTGAAGCCGCCCATCGGCGGCGAGCTTGGCCTGACAGCCGACCCCAGCAGCACCTTCACCGTGATCCGCCAGGGCCAGAGCGCCTCGACACGTGTGAAGGTGACGCGCCCGACCTGGACATCGCAATGGATCAGCCCCAAATTGCTCAACGCAGACAGCGTATTCAGCCTGCGAGATCTGGGCAATGACGAGTACGAAGTGCTGATCAATGGGGCCAACGTCGCCGTCGACAACTATCAGAACACCTTGCGGTTCAGCGCCGGCCCCACGACAGGCAATGTGGATGTCCAGTTGACGGCATCAGTCAATGGCCAATTTGGCGTAGGCAAGTGGGCCCCCCTGATTGGTGTCGCGCTGACGGAAACCAGCACCGAAGCGGACCTGTCCTTCTCGATGCCCGTCACCGTCTACGATAACGCGCCCACCACCTGGACAGCCATCGCCAAGGTGCCATGGGTCACCCTGACCCGAAGCTCCGGCGCCGCGGGTGTCGACGAGCTGACGTTCAAGGTGGACAAGGCGTTCGCTTTGAGTCAACGGCAACTCATGCAGGCCGATGCCATTGACGTGAGCATCAACCGGCCAGGCCTGCTGCCGGTTACCGTGAACGTCAGACTTCTGAATCAGATTTCTCGACTTCAACGGGTTGCCAGCGGAACGTTGATGGGCAGCAGAGGGCGCATTTACATCGCAGGCCAGTTTGATCCCAGCATCGACTCCGCCACCTTGCTGGCCGCAGGCTACTTACGCGTGACTGGCGCGGTCGTAGAAAAATCGGCCATTCTGCCGGGCAACCGCACTTTGGTGCTGGACGTGAGCGGCGCGCAAGCCGGGCAAGCCATCACGGCATCCTGGCAAACCAATCTGGAGTCCAGCCAGGCCAGCGTCAGGGTAGCGATGCCAACAGCCATTGCAGCCGGTTACCAGTCACTGCCCTATGCGCAATACAGGCCCGCTCAATATGTGCCTGGACTGCACGCTCTCTATTGGTCTGGTGCAGGCCAAGTCTGGCGTTGGTCTCATGATGGCGCCACGTGGCAACTCACTCAAGCCTCTGTCGATGGGATCGTGGATGCTGCCATCAACCCGGACGAGTCTCGCCTGTATGTCGCGTCGAACAACCTCATCAAAGGATTCGACCCGGTCAGCCTGGCCTTCATCAATCAGGGCAGCTATACCCATCTTGATGGCCTGATGACCGGCGTCGCCTTTGACGCACAAACCCCCGTTGCCATGCGTGCGCTCACACTGCTGGAGGACGGCCAAACGTTTGCGAGCATCAGTGTATCGGGCACCTCCGCGGAACACGGCGTGGCCTGGATTGCGGGTGGCGACGGCAGCTATGGCTCCAGCATGACCGCTTGGGATCTGGCCTTGGCGCCCCATCAAGTTGAGCCAGATCGCCGCACCCGCACGTTCCCCGGCACCTTGGCAGGATCGGGCATGGTCACCAGCCCCGGGGGGCAGATGCTTTACTCGGTCGATCCGGACGGCAAGATGTGGGCGTATTACGCCGACCGGGGTGGCGCATGGGTCGACGCAGGCTACCTGCCGGCAGGCAAGCAATTGGCATCCGTGAGCAACGATGGCGCCATCCTTCTGCGCACTGACGGTGTCCTGCAAATGTGGAACAACATCACCACACCCAGCTTGTCGACACTGCTGCCCTCAACACACGTGGCAGGCGGCTACGGCTTGACACCAGATGGACACTACGCGCTGATCTACGGATACCGTATCACCAGCGAGCCCAGTGGTGACCGAGCACGGGAGGCGACAGTGTGGATCGTTGACCTGCAAGGCATCACGATCAGCGTGCCGAACGGCGCCAGGATCACGGGCGCCATCAGCCTGCCGGACGCGCTGGGCTGCACAGGCACTTTCGCACTTGGAGAGAGCTGTAAGCATGTGGCCCATGTGGTGAGCGACCCCACAGGAAGTTCAGCTTTTGTTCTGGGTCCGCGTGGCGTCGCAGCGATCTTGCTCTCGTCGGCCGTCGCGCCCTCAAATACAGGTTCGCCCTCAAGTGCCCAAACCACCAGCAAACGTGCTCAGTCTCAATCGATCAGCACACCGCGCAAGCGCATCTCCCCAACGATGCAGGTGATCCGCCAGTAGTGTGCCGCTCATGAGGCGCCACGATACAGGGCGCCGCTGAGCCACCGCTCAGCGGTGATGCACCTCGATCGTGGCGTGCACGATCTCTTCATGCACCTTCAAGGCCTCCCGGATCAGGGCGGGCGTCAGGGCCTTGTCGCCCGTGACCACGGTCAAGGCACAGGCATATGCGCCCTTGCCAACCCGCCACACATGCAGGTCGGTCAGGTGGCTGTCGGCATGGGCATCCAGCTCGGCCATCACCTCGCGGATCTCGTCCACCACGGGGTGGTCCATCTCGCGGTCCAGCAGCACCTTGCCGGTCTCGATGATCAAACCCTTGGCCCACACGGCCACCAGCACCGCCCCCACCAGGCCCATCACCGGGTCCAACCAGGACCAGCCGTACATCCAGCCGCCAATCAGCGCCAGGATGGCCAGCACCGAGGTGGCCGCGTCGGCCAGCACATGCACATAGGCTGACTTGAGGTTCAGGTCATGCTGGTGCCCATGGCCTTCATGCGCATCGTGATCGTGGTGTGCATGACCGTGGTCGTGCCCATGATGGTGCCCGTGCCCGCCATGATCATGGTGGTGGTGATCGTGTGCACCACCGAGGATGAGGGCACACACCAGGTTGACCACCAGCCCGATCACCGCCACAAACAAGGCCTCGCGGTAGTGGATGGGCTCAGGTGTCAGCAGGCGCTCGACCGAGCCGAAGACCATCACCCCCGCCACGCCCACCAGGAACACCGCACTGGCAAAACCCGCCAGCACCTCGATCTTCCAGGTGCCAAAGGCAAAGCGCGGGTCACGTGCATAGCGGCGTGCTGCAGCATAGGCAAAGGCGCTCAGGCCAATGGCCACGGCGTGTGAGCTCATGTGCCAGCCATCGGCCAGCAAGGCCATGGAGTTGTACCACCAGCCGGCGGTGATCTCCAGGGCCATCATGGCCAGCGTGATCCACATCACCAGCCGCGTGCGGGTTTCGGCCTGCTGGCTGCCCTCGTCAAAGATGTGATCGTGTATCCACTGGGACAGGTCGGTGTCACGCATACAAAGTCCTTCTTTTTGCCTGGTCTGTCGCCTGCTCAGGCAAACAACTTGTCGATCTTGAACAGGGTCAGCAACCCCATCACCGCGAAGATGGCCGCAGCGATGCCGTGCACCAGCTTCATCGGGATTTTCTCGGCGAAGCGGTTGCCCACGAACACGGCGGGCACATCGGCGATCAGCATGCCCAGTGTGGTGCCTGCGATCACCCACAGCGGGTTGGCATAGTGCGCAGCCAGGGCCACGGTGGCCAGCTGCGTCTTGTCACCCATCTCGGCCAGGAAGAAGGTCACCAGCGTGGCACCGAACACGCCCAGCTTGTGCGCCACCTTGGTTTCTTCCTCTTCGATCTCGTCGGGGATCAGGGTCCAGATGGCCATGCCGATGAAGCTCAAACCCAGCACCCAGCGCATGATGTCCGGGCTGACCATGGAGGTGATCCAGGCGCCCAGTGCACCAGCCAGGCCATGGTTGACCAGGGTGGCCGCCAGGATGCCCAGGATGATGGGCACGGGGCGCTTGAAGCGCGCGGCCAGGATGAAGGCCAGCAATTGGGTCTTGTCGCCGATTTCAGCGAGGGCGACCACACCGGTCGATACGAAGAGGGATTCCATCAGACGTCCTTGGCTGGTGCGTGCGCATGACCATACGCCGCCCACCAGCCGTGAAGCAGCACATGGTCAGACGTCTTGCCAAGAAAAAAGCCGCAGGTTGTTGAGCAACCTGGGGCTGTAACCGCCGGCGCCATGGCCCCAATTGTTGTGAACAGGGCCAATCATGTTGACGCGGGCCACCTCGCGATGAGGTGCAGCTACTCCCGAATGACGGGTGCGAGTGTACCAAAGATGCGACGCGCATCCCCCGCGCGGGGGGCTCAAACCGCGGGCACACGCAAACAAAAACCGGAATCCGCCACGGCCCCTCTCGATGGGGCAAACCCACCTTGGGGGGATGCGAGCAGGCGGCCAGACGCATTCAATGGCGACCTGTCAGCACGGTCCGGCGCCACGAAGGCACGCCAGAACAACCACCCCACCGCGCTGCACCGTGCAACCCGATTTTTTCTTTTTGGAGAACTTTTGTGAACGTTTCAACCCGCCAGCGCATCAACCGCAGCGCCCTCACCCTCGCCAGCTTCGCCGCCGGTTTTGCCGCCACCTTCCTGCCCCTGACGGCCATGGCCGCCGCCACCCTGCAAGTGGTGCAAGGCAGCGGCGAGTTCCAGACCCTGGACACCGCCGTCACCGTGACCGCCCCCACCGCCTTCACCATGCAATGGACCACCGACCAGGTGGGCGCAGCAGGCGGCACCTGGAAGGTGACGGACGCCAACAGCCAGGTCGTGGCCAGTGGCGAGGCCACCCCCGCCCCGGCCGTGGGCCACTTCCTGCGCTTCAGCATCCCGCAAAACGCCTTCCTGCCGGCTTCGACCGCCACCACCAAGCAGTACAAGCTCAGCATCCAGCCGCACAACGGTGTGATGCAAGCCATGGGCACGGTGTCGCCCAATGTCGTGGTCACGCAGGTGCCGGCCACCACCACGCCGCCCATCGTGTTCGGGCCCAGTGCCAACTTCCCCAAGGTTGACATCATCAACTACGAAGAAAAGATCGGCGTGGTGCCGCTCACCCAGCTGCACTACGCGGGTGCCGACATCACCCTGCGCGTGACCAACAAGAGCAAGGCCGTGACCGACCCCGCCTGGCTGGCCGTGAAGGACACCAACCTCTTGATGCGCCAGAACACCTCGGGCGTGAGCATCCCTTCGCTGCAACCGGGCGCGTCCACCACGGTGAGCGTGCACCTGGATGCCGTGCTGCCGCCACCCACATCGCAACTCCCGGAAGACCAGCAATACAGCCAGTGGAACGCCCAGTACCGCAATGTGTGCGGCCCGCAACTGAGCAGCGTGCTGGACTGGCGCGGCCCGCAGGCCCAGACGCCCATTGGCTCGCATCTGGAATCCCTGCTGGTCCAGGAAGGCTGGAGCGACTACGCCAAGGTGCCGCCCAGCACCCCCATCTGCCAGGGCACCCAATGCGTGCGCGTGTGTGACATTGAAAAGAACATCCACGCGCAGCTTGATGGCAAGGTGACGGGCTACTCCTTCTTCGTGGGCCAGTACCCCAAGTTCACGGGCCATGGCGATGCCCGCACCTCGGCCGACGCACCGGAGACCGCGTTCAAGTCCAACACCAAGATCACGGTGGCCAGCGTCAGCAAGCTGGTGACCACGATTGCGGCCGTGCGCCTCATCGACCAGAAGGCCGCCAGCATGCCCTTGGGCCTGGACACCCCGATTGGCGCCTACCTGCCCGCCGACTGGGCACCGCAGAGCAACTACATCAAGAGCATCACCTTCGCGCAGCTGCTGGGCCAGCGCAGCGGCATCAAGGACTACGGCAACGTGTCCATGGACTATGCGCAGCTCAAGAAGTTCTTCACGCAAAGCACCAACGCGATGGCCAACACCTCGTGCCAGGGCTCGGGTGTGAAGAACCCCGCCAACCCGGTGAACGTCAATGACCAGAGCTGGTGCTACAGCAACTACAACTTCGCCATCATGCGCGTGCTGTTGCCCAAGGTCGCCGGCTTTGCCGAAGACGCCAACCAGGCCACCCGCCCGCAGACCCTGGCCAATCAGTACACCAGCCTGGTTCAGCAGAACGTGTTCAACCTCGTCGGCCAGAACGGTGTGACCTGCAAGCCCCCTGTGGCCTCGACCAACTACGCCTTTGCCTACAAGGGCCCGGCCAGCAATGCCCAGGGTACGGACTGGGGTGATGTCTCGCTGATCTGCGGTGCCGCTGGCTGGTACCTGTCGGTGGAGGACATGGCCAAGGTGATGCTCAGCCTGAACGCCAAGGACGGCAAGATCCTGGCCGCATCCGGTGGCAAGGACCTGTTCGAAACCATGCGCAAGCGTGGCCTGGGTTGGGACGTGGACAACAACGGCGAGCTGGAGAAGAACGGCGGCTGGGGCGCCAACTGTGATGGCAACAACGTGTGCGACAACATCACCACCTCGGTGGCCATGTTCGGCCCCGTGACCGGCCCCCGCGTGCTGGGTGTGCTGTTCATCAACTCCAACATCACCGGTGGTGGTGGTGCGCAAGGCGTGCTGGAGAAAGCCTACAACCAGTCGCTCTACATCAAGCCCTGATGCTCGGGCACCTCGTTGTCAGCCTGACGCACAGGCAACACCACCCTGAACGTGGTGCCCACACCCATCTGGCTGCTCACGGAGATATGGCCATGGTGCTTGTTGACGATGCCGTAAGACAGCGACAAGCCCAGGCCCGTCCCTTTGCCAACCGGCTTCGTGGTGAAAAAGGGATCAAAAATCCGCTTGAGGTGCTCTTCCGGTATGCCGTGCCCTTCGTCGGCAATTTCCACAAAGACCTCATCGGCACTTGCCATGCCCGTTCGGATCGTGATCTTGCCGCGCCGCTCATGCATCGCATGGGCGGCATTGACCAGCAAATTCATCAACACCTGGTTGATTTGAGAGGGCATGCATTCGACGTCAGGAATCTGGCCGTAAAGCTTGACCACCTCGGCAACGTACTTGATTTCGTTATGCACGATGTTCAGCGTGCTGTCCAATCCTCTGTGCAGGCTGGCCCATTGCCACTGCGCCTCGTCAACATGAGAAAAGTCCTTGAGATCCTGCACGATCTGCTTGACGCGGCCAATGCCATCGTTGGACTCTGCCAGCAAGGCAACAAGGTCTTCGCGCAGGTACGCCAGATCAAGCGTGGCGCGCATGCCCGCCATATGGGATCTGGCCTCGTCGGCCAAATCTCTTTCGTGCACCTCGTAGGCCGCGATCAGTTCCAGCAAGTCATCAACATACTTGCGCAAGGTGCCAATGTTGGACCCCACAAAGCCGATGGGATTGTTGATCTCATGCGCAACGCCAGCGGCCAGTTGGCCGATTGACGCCATTTTTTCTGCCTGCAGCAATTGATGATGCGCCTCCTCGAGGCGCTTGATCAAGGCTTGCTGATCAGCCTTTTCCTTCAGCAAGGCTTGTTCTACAACCTGCCGCTGGGCCAACTGCAGATGCAACTGCGCGTTGCGTTCAGTCAACTCCTCCGACATCAATTCCAAGGTGCGCTCGATGGTATTGCGGTCCACATCGGCATCACGATAGGCGTCACTGATCGCGGAGAAAAAGGCATCCAACTCCCCCGGCACCAACGAGACCGTCGACAGGTGCCGAAGAATCTGACGTTCGAGCAGCTTGTGGTAACTCACGATTCTGCAAAGGTTGTGATGGTCATGGTCTGGTTGTGCAGTTCGCACTTTGTCACGCCGCCGTGCGGGCAGATCTCGCCGTATGAGTAAAAGCCGGCCAGCAACGCCTGCGGGCCCATCACCTGACGAACCCCTTCGAGCTCTTCCTCCACACGCTGCTTGAGCACCAGCTTGCGCCCCACACAGCTGATCAGAACGGCCAAAGCAGGCTCGAAGCTGTCCAGGCGTTGCAATCCAGAACGTGCAGCGCCCGCCGCGCCGTCAATCAATCGATCGAAATTGGCCTTCATCAGCGTGGCGTGCGAACCCTGCGGCACGTCGCCCGCAAAGGTGATGCTCCCACTGACCTCATCCACCGACAAGATGGTACGCACGACGCTGTCATGGATATGGTCGCCACGCAAGGACAAGGGGAAGGACAAGGCACTGGACGGCAACTGAGCCGCGTAATCCTTCCCCAGGTAGCGTTTGTAGAGCGCCAGGGCCGGCTGACCGTCCAGCTCATACAGCACATTGCCTTCAGAGCGCGTGACCAGACGCTCTGGCCCAAAGGTATCCCACCCACCCAAAGACCCATAGCCGACTCGCAGCCGATCGCCATAAAAGCCAATGGCGACAATGGCGTTCTCCATGACCTCACCTCCAGCGCAGACCCTTGTTTGCTTGAAGCGGTCACCATCACCAGCCAGGCCACCGGTGACCGCCACAGTGGGCGGCAGGTTCTCACGCAAGCCTCTCGCCAGAGCCGTGCCATTCACTGTAAGCCCATCGGAAAGCACCATCACATGCACCAGGCCCGGCAGATTCAGTGCACGGCCCAACGTCGTGCCAGCCTGGTAGCTGTCGGGCATGCCATCGACCCTGGCCGTGGCCATGCGCACCTGAGTGTCCGCAAAATGAACGGCGGTCGCGACCAGCGTATCGTCCTGAACCCGCGTATCCAGGATTTCTCCGGCCGTGGAACACCCCACGACGCACGCGCCCGGGTACGCAGACTCCAGACTGGCCAGCGCATCCATGTTGTTGAGCGCGTCAGGCGCACCGAACACCAGTACCCACTGCGCGCGCCCACTCAGCCCGGGAAGGAGGCTGGACCAGCCGCTCGCGGGAGTCCAAGTCAATTGTTCAACCTGCATGGCATGGCTCCGAATGGGTGGGACAAGGCGTCTGTACTTTCGGCCACGCACGCGAATAAATGAGGCGCCGTGCACAACGAGAGGGGCAAACGCGTGATGTATTGGCGCAATTGAAAGGCTTCCCGTCAATCCCCCGCCGAGAACCGCCAAGGTGCCGAGATGCACATGCCCTTACCCGGATTGAGCTGCCCTTTTCTCTCGCGCCAACTCGGTCTAATATCACTTCGCTGGCGTGAACCCTCTGCTGCGCTGGCAGGAACAGCAGTAGAACCGGGACGTCCTCGCGGACGTCAATCCAGGCACAGGATGCAGTGTGTCGGCCGGACTTGAGTCGGCAATGCGAACTCATCATGTGAGGCCTACTGTGCACGAGCCGCTCGATCATGAAGGCCTGAACGCCGCAGCAACCGAGAACGGTCTTGCTTCACCAAGCCTGCCTCAACTCATGCTTGACAGGGCGCCTTTGCCGATCGTGCTCATTGATGCGCAGGGGTGCCTGTGCTACGCGAACAATGCAGCGGCCGCGATGTTGGGCTGGCCTCGAGAGCAGCTGGAAGCGATGTCCATTTTCGACATCGCGCCGCATCGACGGCCAGACATGTGGGCCGACAGCATTCATACGGTCAAGCAAAGAGGGCCGCTGACACTCAACAGCGACTGGCAGACCGCTGAGGGGAAAACACTCTCGCTGGAGCTCAACGCCTGCTTCATGCCCATTGAGGCAATGGACCACGTCCTTGTTTTTGCAAGAGATATATCGGCGCAGCAACACGCGCTGGAGCAGGCTTTCCGGCTCGCCCACATCGATGACACGACAGGTCTGCCCAACCGAAAGATGCTGCAAGACCGGATCGAGAGTGAGGCCTTGCTGGCCACTCAGGAAGGTCGACGGATAGGGCTTCTGGCCATAGAGATCAACGAAGTCCGACACATCAACGAATCCCTGGGCTACGCCCTGGGCGATCAATTGCTGATGATGCTCACTCGGCGCGTGTCGAGCAGCTTGCGCGGCGCCAGCGTTCTCGCTCATCTCGGCGCAGGGGAGTTCGCACTGCTTCTGGTGCAGGACTCGGATGTAGACGATGACGTCGCACTGCAAGTGAGTCGCCAAATTCGAGAAGCGTTGACCACACCGGTCAGGCTTGAACACCAAGATGTCTCGGTCACTTGCGACATTGGCATCGTCATCTTCCCTCAAGATGCACGCGAACCGGCCCACATCCTGCGTCAGGCCCAAGTCGCCATGCGCCTGGCCAAGACCCAGGGCGTCAATCAGATCAGCTTCTACACCCCCGAGGCCAACGCTAGGGCCAGCGAGCAGCAGGCAAGGGAAGCCGCACTGCGCCATGCGCTTGAGCGAGGGGAATTCCATCTGCTTTACCAGCCACAAGTCGACCTCAAGACGGGGCAGATCATCGGTGTAGAGGCCTTGCTGCGCTGGCGAAATCCCACGCTCGGCGAGGTTCCACCCGACGTCTTCATCCCCATTGCCGAAAGTACAGGTTTGATCCTGCCGATCAATAGCTGGGTGTTGAAGGTGGCCTGCGAAGCCGCTACACGATGGAAGCAAATGGGGCTGCCGGCCATCCAGATGGCCGTCAACTTATCTCCCCGCCAACTTCGTCAACCTGATCTTGCCGGCGCGATCCAGACCGCCTTGATACAGTCCGAGCTCCCCCCCCAGCGACTCTCCATCGAAGTGACCGAAGACACGCTGATGGACGACCTGGATCACGCAGCCAGAATACTGACAGACATACGCTCCATCGGCATCGACATCTCGCTGGATGGATTTGGAACGGGTCGCTCGAACCTGAGCAGCCTGCGGCGCCTGCCCATCAGTGTCATCAAGATCGACCGTTCCCTCGTTCCCGACGTGACTGCCGCCGCACGGGATGTGTCCATCACCCGCGCCATCATCAACATGGCCCACAGCATGCAGACCAGGGTGATGGCCGTGGGCGTGGAAAGCGAGGGAGAGTTGGCGCTGCTTCTGGCCAATCAATGCGACCTGATGCAAGGCAACTTCTTCAGCAAGCCGCTGACGGAAGAAGAACTGCTGCCATTGCTGCGCGAAGGCAAGCATCTACCAGGCGACGTGCTGGGACGCCAGGCACGTCAGCGAACATTGCTGCTCGTCGATGATGAAGACAACATCGTATCGGCGCTCAAGCGCCTGCTGCGTCGTGATGGCTACAACATCGTCACGGCCAGCAGCGGTCCGCAAGGCCTGCAAAGGCTGGCGGAACATCAGGTGGATGTCATCGTCTCCGACCAGCGCATGCCGGGCATGACGGGCGTCGAATTTCTGAGGCAGACCAAAGCGCTCTACCCCCAGACCATCAGGATGGTGCTCTCCGGCTACACCGAGCTTCAATCGATCACGGATGCCATCAACGAGGGCGCCATCTACAAGTTCCTGACCAAGCCATGGGACGACGAGCGCCTGCGCACCCATATCAGGGAGGCATTCGAGCAAAAGGAGATGGCCGACGAAAACCGACGGCTGGACCGAGAGGTTCAGCAGGCCAACCTGGAACTGGCGGATGTGAACCGACGACTGAAGACCTTGCTTGCCACACAGAGCGAGCGCATCCTGAAAGAGGAGGCCAGCCTGGTGATCGCCAGAGATGCCCTCGAAAGCATCCCCTGCCCTGTCGTCGGCATCGATCAGGAGGGCATGATTTCGTTCATGAACTCGGATGCCGAGTTGCTTTTTGACGGCGCGACCGTCCTGTTGGGCATGCATCTGGATGACATCAGTTGTCCGCCGCTTGCACGACTGTGGCAGACCCAGGACGGGAGGCATCACGACATTGAAGTGCAAGGGCGCGCATACCGAGCGGTATGCCGTTCCATGAAAGGCGACGCCCAATCCCGTGGCTCGTTCATGGTGCTCATGCCGAGTACCGACCGTTAGAAACAAACCACCAAACTCAGGAAGCAGCATGATCCACACACACACACCGACCACGGCCGAGCAGCCGCTCACCAGCCAAGGTCAAGACAACCGGGAGCAAGTCCGCCGCGCACTCGAACACCGCTTCCGGCACGGTCTGCGCGCCAATCAGGTTCACCCGCTTCTACATCTGCTCTTGAGATACAAGCTGGAGCAACAGTCATGAGTCCTCTTGTCACCCCCGATTTGCTCAAGGCCCGGCTCAAGGATTTGCCCGCACTGCCGGCCGTGGTAGCGGAGCTCATCACATCCATCGGCAATGACACCGTGACGTCTGACGACATCGCAGCGAAGCTATCGAAAGACCTGGCTTTGAGCGCCAAGACCCTGCGCATGGCCAACTCGTCGTTTTACGGCATGTCCAGACAGATCGAAACCATTCAGGAGGCTGTCACGGTCCTCGGCCTGCGGACGGTGCGCAACCTGGTGATCGCCGGCGGTCTGACAAGCTGGTTCACACCGCCTGCGAGCACTGACTTCAACTTTCACGCTTTCTGGCGACACGCCATCGGCGCAGCCTTGTGTGGGCAGGCGCTGGCCCAAGAGATCGACATGGACGCGGACATGGGCTTTACGGTTGGGCTGCTGCACGACATCGGTCAAATGACTTTGTCCTGCTGCTTCCCTGATGAGTACACACAGGTGCTGCTTCACCGGCAGACGCATGACTGCATGCTCATCGACGCGGAGCTGGCTGTTCTGGGGACAGATCACGCCGCGATAGGCGGACAGATTGCCGAACACTGGCGGTTCTCGCCCGTGGTTGTCGAGGCGATTGCACATCACCATGCACCAGCCATGCACCATGGCCCCGGCTTGGTGGGGCTGACGCACATGGCCGATGCCCTGTCCCATGGCCTTGGCCTGTCGGGGCTGGAGGACGAGTACGTTCCGATCACCCCACCAGCCATCTGGGCTGCCATGTCCCCCAAGCCTGATGCATTCATGCAGCTGTTCGCCAAGGTGGAGAACCAATTCGAATGCGTGTGCCAGGCGCTTCAAATCTGACGAGAGGATATGCAGCATGAGCACCAACCCCTTGAGCCCGGAGCGAACCATTCTCTGTGTGGATGACGAGCCCAATATCCTGTCGTCCTTGAAGCGGCTTTTCCGGTCTACAGGCCATCGCGTTCTGACGGCCGAGAGCGGCGAATCGGCACTGGCCATGCTGGAGACCGAGTCCATCGATCTGATCATCTCGGACATGCGCATGCCGGTGATGAACGGCGCGGAATTGCTGCGACAGGCTCGGCTGCGCCAACCCCATGCAACCCGTGTGCTCCTGACAGGCTACGCGGACATGGCATCGACCGTTGCCGCCATCAACGATGGACAGATCTACCGCTACATCGCCAAGCCTTGGCAAGACGAAGATGTCCTGATACTGATCAAGGATATTTTCGAACGGCAAGCCTTGCAAGCCGAAAAGGACCGCCTCGAAGCGTTGACCCAGCGACAGAATGAGCAGCTGAAAGAACTTAACGCGACCTTGGAGGACAAGGTCGAAGCGCGGACAGCCGAGCTCGCGCTCGCCAACGACCGCCTGAAGAAGGGC
This sequence comes from Aquabacterium sp., assembly GCF_016195855.1. Classification (GTDB taxonomy): domain Bacteria; phylum Pseudomonadota; class Gammaproteobacteria; order Burkholderiales; family Burkholderiaceae_C; genus Aquabacterium. The sequence continues at coordinate 280,548 of NZ_JACPYU010000010.1, read as the reverse complement.
TACTTCAATTCGATCAAAACCTTCTCCAACCTGATCGAGTTACGCGGAGGTCACTTGATGGGCCACGCGCGCAAGGTGGCGGACCTGGCCAGAAAGACCGCCCAGGCGTTGGGCCTGGACCAACCCGCATCCCATGAAGTATTCATTGCAGCCCTGATGCACGATATCGGTCACATCGGCTTGTCTGATCATATCCTTGCCAAACCCGTCTCCAAGATGGCCCCGGAGGAGGCTACCCGCTACCGGCTTCATCCCATCTTTGGTGAACAGGCCCTGCTGGTTCTGGATGACATGCAGCCGGTGGCCGCGCTCATTCGGTCGCACCATGAACGCCACGATGGCAAGGGCTTTCCGGATGGTTTGAAGGGTGACGCCATTCCTCTGGGAGCCCGCATCCTGGCGATCGCCGACACGTACGAGGACATGCAATCGGGTCATTTCATTTCGGAATGTCTGTCGGCCTCGGATGCCCGCATCATGATCGGCCGAGGCGCCGGCTCACAGTTCGACCCTCGGGTGGTGGAGGCCTTCCTCGGTCTCTTTGCCAAGCCGGCCGCCCCTTCGCCTCACCGGAATCTGAAGCTGAGAACGGATGAACTGCGCCCAGGCATGGTCCTGGCTTGCGACTTCCTGTCTCAGGAAGGGGTCTTGCTGCTGTCCGCCGATCATGTCCTGACCGAGGAGCTCATCGTGCGCATCCGCACGTTCGAACAACGCAGCGGCAAGTCGCTGTTGATGTCGATCAGACCACCCCAGGAGAAAAAATGAGCCGCCTATTGCTTGTTGACGACGAGCCCAACGTCGTGGCGGCCCTGCAAAGGGTCATGCGTCGGCGCTTGGCAAGGGCCGTTCAGGTCGAAGCGTTTGACAACCCGCTGGCTGCGCTGGCGCGCATTCAGACCATGCCATTCGATGTTGTGCTCAGCGACTTCAGAATGCCGCAGATGGATGGCTTCACCTTCCTCAAGCTCGTGAGAGAAAAATGGCCCCATTGCGTCCGGATGGTGCTGAGCGCGTCCACCGAAGTTGATGCCCTCATGAAAGCCGTGAACGACGTCGAGGTTTTTCGTTACCTGAGCAAACCATGGCAGGAAGACGAACTCATCTCGCAAATCCAACTCGCGCTGGCTCACAGCGCGGCGAGCCGAGAAGAGCGCGCATTGGCAGACGACAGACGGGCTCAGATCGGAGAGATGTCACCGCAAGCCCTTGAACTCAAACGCCTTGAAGAAATGGAGCCGGGCATCACGCAAGTCAATTGGGGCCCGAATGGCGAGATACTGATGCCACCGTTGGACCCGTGAGCCCCGTTATGGATGAGGAGGGTGAGGTCCATGTTCATCAAGAAGTGGATGGAAGCAATGGACCACAGCCCACAATTGGAAGCCATCGAACTCGAAACGGCGCCTCACCCCACGGCCAGCATCATCATCCTGCACGGCCTGGGCGCCGATGGCGGCGACTTCATCCCCGTTTGCCGCGAGCTGGACACCACCGGCCTGCCCCCGCTGCGCTACGTGATGCCCAGCGCCCCCGTGATGCCGGTGAGCCTCAATGGCGGCTACGAGATGCGGGCCTGGTACGACATCCTGCCCACCAACGACCTGGCCAGGCGCGAGGACGAAGCCGGCCTGCGCCGCTCGCACCAGGCCATCAGCGCCCTGATCGACCGCGAGGTACAACGTGGCATCGCGCCCGAGCGCATCGTGCTCATGGGCTTTTCTCAGGGCTGCGCCATGGCCTTGATGACCGGGCTGCGTTACCCCCATCGGCTCGCCGGCATCGTGGCCCTGTCGGGCTACCTGCCGCTGCCCGGCACCACCGAGGCCGAGCGCCACGCGGCCAATCAACACACGCCGGTCTTCATGGCGCATGGCAGCCACGACGACGTCGTGCTGATGAGCCGCGGCCAGGCCGCGCAGGCCGAACTGAGCCGCCTGGGTTATGCCGTTCAGTGGCATGACTACGCCATCGAACACGGCATGTGTCTGGATGAAATCAGAGACATCGAAGTGTGGCTGCGAAAGGTGCTCTAGTCCGCGTCAGTCTGGGTTACGCTGCGCGCCTGATCCGAAATCGAGAGCCGCCGAAGAGCCGCACGCCCGCCATGAGCAACGAAGAACACGTACTGGAAAAAAGCGAGACCCTGCCCAATGTGCCCCTGGCCCCCGCGCCTTGGGACATCACGGGCAATGGCTACATCGTGGCGGTCTGGATGCCGCGCGAAGTGATCGACACCAACAGCTTCCTGCCGCCCGATCTGGCCCACACCCACCGCGGCCGCCTGGCCTTGATGATGTTTGTGGACTACCACGAGTCCCCCTGCGGCGCCTACAAGGAGCTGCTCTACATCCCGGGGCCCTTGAGCTTCAGCTCGCAAAGAACCCGCTCGATCACGCGCTGCTTCGTGTCCACCTACGACAGCGTCGTCAACGGCCGGCGCAACTGGGGCATCCCCAAGGACCGGGCAGACTTTCGCATCTACTACGGCAACGACGGCATCGACCGCGTGCGTGTGCAGCACCAGGGCCACCCCTTCGCCGAGTTTGCATTCCAGGAGAAAGGCCCGTCCACGCCCTTCAATGCCGCCCTGATTCCGCGCTTCCTGCGCACCTTCGGGCAGCATTGGGAAGGGCATGAGTACGTCTACACGCCCAGCGCCACCGGCCACGTGCAATGGGCCACCTTGCTGGAATCGCAGTTCGATGCGGCCTACTTCCCTGATCTGTCGCGCGGCAAGGTGCTGGCCGTCATCAAGGCCCGGGACTTCAACATGCGCTTCCAGCCGGCCACCATCACTCGGATTGCCGCGCCTTTTCCAGGACAAATTCGATGAAAGTGGACGCCGCCCGCGTGTGGTGGCGGTTGGGCATGTAGAGCATCACCATGCGGGTGCCGAAGATGCTGAGCTTCCAGTCGTCCAGCGTGGTCAGCACCTCGCCCGCGGCCACGGCATCGTGGACCACGTAATCCGGCACCAGGCCCAGGCCCAGGCCAGCCAGGATGGCCTCGCGCAGGAAGGCAAAGTTCTCTGAGGTGAGCGTGGGCGACAGCGGCACCTCGTGGCGCTCACCGTGCAGGTAGGCCGACAGCCGCAGCTGCCGCCCCACCACCCCGGAGGTGATCACGGGCAGCTTGTCCAGGTCTTCCAGTTGCGCAGGCAGGCCATGCGCCTGGGCATAGGCCTTGGAGGCACAGGCCACATAACGCACCGGGCCCATGTCGCGGGCCACCAGGTTGTCGGGCGGGTCGGACATCACACGCACGGCGATGTCCACCTCGTCGCGCAGCAGGTCGACCACGCGGTTTTCAAACGCCACATCCAGCACGATGCCCGGGTAGGCGCGCTTGAAATCGATCAACCAGGGCGACATCACCATCTGCCCATAACCACTGGGCACACTCAGGCGCACCCGGCCTTGCAGGCTCTGGCCCAGGGTGGCCACGGATTCGTGCGCGGCGGCCAACTCGTTGCGGATCTTGCGCCCATGCTCGTACAGCTGCAGCCCGATTTCGGTGGGCTCGATGCGGCGCGTGGTGCGGCGCACCAGTTGCTGGCCCACCGCCCGCTCGAAGGTGCCCAGGTGGTAGCTGACGTTGGCGCGGCTCATCTTGAGCCGGCGCGCGGCCTCACTGAGGTTGCCCGCGTCCAGGATCTCGACCAGCAGGGACAGCGATTGCAGGTCCATCTCTGATGACACTCACATGCAATACAGGGGCGGCTGGCGCCCATCCACCAAGGCGCGGCCTTACTTCTTCTTGCTGCGCTCGGGCACCACGGTGACCTTGGTGGGCATCACGGCCCCCGCCGACACGGGTTTGGACGGCGATTGGTCCTTCTTGGGCTTCTTCGCTTCCTTGCTGTTGCGTTGACCTTTGGGCATGTTTGACTCCACGAGATTGTTCAAAATGATTTGACAGTCTGTCAACGGTAACAGGGATTGTCAAGCCCAAACGCTTCTCGAACAATGCATGTTCCACGCTGGGCCCTCGTCCGGCGCGCGCCAGAGGAGAGCACCATGGACAACGACCACCCACCCGTTCAGCTGACGGTTCAAAACCACATCGCCCTGGTCGTGATCGACAACCCGCCCGTCAACGCCTTGGGTGTGGCGGTGCGGCGCGGTCTGCAGCAGGCCATCGAGCAGGCCCAGGCCGATGCCAACGTGCACGCCGTGCTGATCGTGGGCAAAGGCAAGGCCTTCATCGCCGGCGCCGACATCCGCGAATTCGGCCTGCCGCCCCAGGCGCCCGCCTTGCCCGACGTGTGCAACGCGATCGAGGCCTGTACCAAGCCCGTGGTCGCCGCCATCCATGGCCCTGCGTTGGGCGGTGGGCTGGAGGTGGCCATGTCCGCGCACTACCGCGTGGCCACGGCCAGTGCCAAGCTGGGCCTGCCCGAAGTGCAATTGGGCCTCTTGCCCGGCGCTGGCGGCACGCAACGTGCCCCGCGCCTGGTGGGCGCCCAGGCCGCGCTGGACATGATGCTCAGCGGCCGCCATGTTGGCGCACAGGAAGCCCTGCGCATGGGCCTGATCGACCACGTGGCCACCAGCGACGACGTGCAGGCCGAAGGCATGGCCTATGTGCGCCACGTGCTCAGCGAAGGCGGGGCCGTGCGCCGCACGCGTGACCAGACCGAGGCCCTGGCCGACCAGGTCAAGCAACAAGTCGCCATCGATGCTGCCCGCGCGGACGTGGCCAAAAAGCGTGGTCTGTTCTCACCCGCCAAGATCGTGGACTGCGTGCAGGCCGCGCTGGACGGGTCGTTCGAAGGCGGCCTGCACACCGAGCGTGCCCTGTTTGAACAATGCCTGGCCAGCCCGCAACGCGCCGGCCTGATCCACAGCTTCTTTGCCGAACGCGAGGTGCTCAAGGCACCTGAGACGAAGGTTGCGAAGCCCCGTTCGATCAAGGAAGTGGGCGTGATCGGCGGCGGCACCATGGGTGCGGGCATCGCCGTGGCCATGCTGGATGCGGGCCTGCAAGTGACCATGCTGGAGCGCGATGAAACGGCCCTGGCCCAAGGCATCACCCGCGTTGAAAAGGTGTACGACGGCCTGATCGCCAAGAAGCGCCTCACCGCCGAAGGCAAGGCCGCCATCATGGCCCGCCTGACGGGCGCCACCGACTACAGCGCCCTGGCCCAGGCCGACCTGGTGGTCGAAGCGGTGTTTGAAGACATGGCCGTCAAGCACGCCGTGTTCAAGCAACTTGATGCCGTCTGCAAACCTGGCGCCGTGCTGGCCACCAACACCTCCTACCTGGACATCAACGAGATCGCCAACGCCATCTTCCGCCCGCAGGACGTGATCGGCCTGCACTTCTTCTCGCCGGCCAACATCATGAAGCTGCTGGAGATCGTGGTGCCCGCCAAGGTCAGTGCCGATGTGGTGGCCACCGGCTTCGAGCTGGCGCGCCTGCTTAAGAAAGTGCCCGTGCGCGCCGGTGTGTGCGACGGCTTCATCGGCAACCGCATCCTGGCCACCTACCGCACCGCCGCCGACCACATGATGGAAGACGGCGCCTCGCCGTATGAGATCGACCAGATGGCACGCGCCTTCGGCTACCCCATGGGCCCTTATGAAGTGAGCGACCTGGCTGGTGGCGACATTGGCTGGGCCACGCGCAAGCGCCGCGCCGCCACACGCGACCCCAAAGCCCGATACGTCCACATCGCCGACAATCTGTGCGAGCGTGGCTGGTTCGGCCAGAAGACCGGCCGCGGCTACTACCTCTACCCCAACGGCGCCCGCAACGGCACGCCCGACCCCGAGGTGCTGGCCATCGTGGCCGAGGAGCGCGCCAAGGCCGGGATCACGCCAAGGTCATTCACCGCCGAGGAGTTGCAGCGCCGTTACCTCGCGGCCATGATCAACGAAGGCGCCAAGGTGGTGGAAGAAGGCATTGCCCTGCGCCCGCTCGATGTGGACGTGACCCTGGTGCACGGCTACGGCTTCCCGCGCTGGCTCGGTGGCCCCATGAAGTACGCCGACATGGTCGGCCTGCCGCAAGTGCTGGGTGACATCCACACCTTTGCCCTGGATGACCCGCTGTTCTGGCAGCCCGCCGCCCTGCTGGTCAGGCTCGTGGAAGAAGGCCGGGATTTCGAGAGCCTGAACAAGGCCTGACACCCATATAGCTGAGGAGACCCACCATGCGTGAAGCCGTCATCGTGTCCACCGCCCGCACCCCGCTGACCAAGTCGCATCGGGGCGAGCTCAACATCACGCCGGGCCCGACCCTGGCGTCCTTTGCGGTCAAGGCCGCCGTGCAGCGCGCCGGCATCGACCCGGCGATGATCGAAGACGCCATCCTGGGCTGCGGCTACCCCGAAGGCACCACGGGCCGCAACATCGCGCGCCAGGCCATCATCCGCAGCGAGTTGCCCATCAGCATCGCGGGCACCACGGTCAACCGCTTCTGCGCATCGGGCCTGCAGGCCATTGCCATGGCCGCCAGCCGCATCATCGTGGACGGCGCCCCGGCCATGATCGCCGGCGGGGTGGAAAGCATCTCGGGCATCAAGACACGTGAAGACGGTGACTCGGGCATGGACCCCTGGATCGTCGAGCGCAAGCCCGCGCTGTACATGGCCATGATCGAGACGGCCGACATCGTGGCCAAACGCTACAACATCAGCCGCGAAGCACAAGACCGCTTCTCGGCCGAAAGCCAGCGCAAGACCGCCGAGGCCCAAGCGGCCGGCCGCTACAAGGACGAGATCATTGCCATCACGACCACCATGGCCGTGGTCAACAAGGACACCAAGGAAGTCACGCACCAGCAGGCCACGGTGGACCACGACACCTGCAACCGCGCCGGCACCACCTACGAGTCGCTGGCCAAGCTGCCCCCCGTGCGCGGCGCCGACCAGTTCATCACCGCGGGCAATGCTTCGCAGCTGTCAGACGGCGCCTCGGCCTGCGTGCTGATGGAGCGCAAGGAGGCCGAGCGCCTGGGCCTGCAACCCCTGGGTGCCTTCCGCGGCATGGCCGTGCATGGCTGCGAGCCCGATGAAATGGGCATCGGCCCGGTGTTTGCCGTGCCCAAGCTGCTGGCGCGTCATGGCCTGAAGGTCGATGACATCGACCTGTGGGAACTGAATGAAGCCTTTGCCTCGCAAAGCATCTACTGCCAGCAGAAGCTGGGCATCCCCGATGAGCGCTTGAACGTGAACGGTGGCGCCATCTCGATCGGCCACCCCTTCGGCATGACCGGCGCGCGCCTGACCGGCCACGTGCTGCTGGAAGGCCGCCGCCGCAAGGCTCAGAACCCGAACGTGAAATGGGCCGTGGTGACCATGTGCATCGCGGGCGGCATGGGCGCCGCTGGCCTGTTTGAAATCTACTGACCCAAGGGCACGCATCATGGACTTGAGTTTCACCCCCGAAGAACAGGCCTTTCGCGACGAGGTGCAGGCCTTCTTGCGCGACAAGGTGCCCCGGCGCCTGACCGACAAGGTGCGCAACGGCATCCACCTCAGCAAGGCTGAACATGAAGAATGGCACGCCATCCTCAACGCGCAAGGCTGGCTGGCCAACCACTGGCCTCAGGCCTATGGTGGCCCCGGCTGGAGCGCCATCCAGAAGTTCATCTTTGAAAACGAATGCGCCCTGGCCTATTGCCCGCGCACCGTGCCTTTCGGCCTGAACATGCTGGGCCCCGTGCTGATCAAGTACGGCAACGAGCTGCAAAAGCGCCATTGGCTGCCCCGCATCCTCAACGGGCTGGACTGGTGGTGCCAGGGCTACTCCGAGCCGGGCTCCGGCTCGGACCTGGCCTCGGTCAAGACCACGGCCGTGCGCCAGGGTGACCACTACATCGTCAATGGCCAGAAGACCTGGACCACCTTGGGCCACCACGCCAACATGATCTTCTGCCTGGTGCGCACCAACCGCGAAGCCAAGAAGCAGGAGGGCATCAGCTTCCTGCTGATCGACATGGCCACACCGGGCGTGGAAGTGCGCCCCATCATCACGCTCGATGGCGAACACGAGGTCAACGAGGTCTTCTTCACCGATGTGAAAGTGCCGGTCGAGAACCTGGTGGGCGAAGAGAACAAGGGCTGGACCTGTGCCAAGTTCCTGCTGACCTATGAGCGCACCAACATCGCGGGCGTGGGCTTCTCGGTGGCGGCCATGGAGCGCCTCAAGCTGGTGGCTGGCCGCGTGATGAAGAACGGCAAGCCCCTGGCGCAAGACCCGCTGTTTGCCGCACGCATGGCCAAGGTCGAGATCGACCTGGAGAACATGAAGACCACCAACCTGCGCGTGATCGCCGCGGTGGCCGGAGGTGGCGCACCGGGCGCCGAAAGCTCCATGCTCAAGATCAAGGGCACCGAGATCCGCCAGGAGCTGAACGCGCTGATGCGCCGAGCCATGGGGCCTTATGCCCTGCCCTTCGTGCATGAAGCGATGGAAGACGGCTATCAAGGTGAGCCGCTGGGCCAGCCCGAGGCGGCCAGTGCGGCGGCCCAGTACTTCAACAACCGCAAGCTGTCGATCTTCGGTGGCTCCAACGAAATCCAGAAAAACATCATCTCCAAGATGATCCTGGGGTTGTGACATGAACTTTGAACATACCGAAGACCGCCGCATGCTGGCGGACACGCTCAACCGCTATGTGGCCGAGCAGTACAACTTTGAAACCCGCATGGCCATCGTGGCCTCGCCCAAGGGCTTCAGCACGCAACGCTGGGCGACCTTCGCCGAGCTGGGCGTGATCGGCGCCTTGTTCGACGAGGCCCACGGCGGTTATGGCGGCGCCGGCTTTGACATCGCCGTGGTGTTCGAGGCCCTGGGCCGCGGCCTGGTGGTCGAGCCCTTCCTGGCCTCGGCCATCCTGGCGGGCAGCGCCGTGGTGCATGCCGGCAGCGACGAGCAACAAGCCTTGCTGGCCGACCTGATCGACGGCGCCACGGTCGCCACCCTCGCCCATGGCGAGCCCGAATCCCACCACGAACTGGCCCGCGTGCAGACCACCGCCACGCGCACCGCCGAGGGCTGGGTGCTTGATGGCAACAAGGCCGTGGTGCCGGTGGGCGACCAGGCGCAGGTGTTGATCGTGTCGGCACGCACCTCAGGCCAGGTCAACGATGACCAAGGCATCTCCCTGTTCATCGTGCCTGCTGACGTGGCCGGTCTGAGCCAACGTGGCTACCCCACCATCGATGGCGGCCGCGCAGCCGAGGTGCACCTCAAGCAGGTCAAGCTGCCAGCGGGCGCACTGCTGGGTGCAGAAGGCCAGGGCCTGGCCACGCTGGAGCACGCCATCGGGCGTGGCGTGCTGGCCCTGTGCGCCGAATCGCTGGGCGCGATGGAAGTGGCCAAACAAGCCACCATCGAGTACCTGCAGACACGCAAGCAGTTCGGTGTGCCCATTGGCAGCTTCCAGGCCCTGCAGCACCGCATGGCCGACCTGCTGCTGGAGATCGAACAGGCCCGCTCGGCGGTGATCAATGCCGCAGCGGCCCTGGACAGCACAGACCGCATCACGCGTGAACGCGCCCTGTCGGCCGCCAAGTACAGCATCGGCCGCATCGGCACGCTGGTAGCCGAAGAATGCATCCAGCTGCATGGTGGCATCGGCATGACCTGGGAGCTGCCCCTGTCGCACTACGCCAAACGCCTGGTGATGATCGACCACCAACTGGGTGACGAAGACCACCACCTGGCGCGCTACATCGCGCTGGGTCAGGCCTGAGCCCGGCACAGTACAAGGCACCAGGTACGAGGCACACTACAGCCCATGTCTGACCACCACCTTGCACCTCACTTTGCACACTGGCCGCCCGGCGTCCCGCGGCACCTGGACTTGCCCGCCACGCACCTCTTCCACAATGTCGAGGTGTCGGCGCAGCGCGTACCGCACAAGCCCTACCTGATCTTCTACGACACGCCCATCAGCTACGCGCGCTTCAAGGACGAGAGCGAGCGCCTGGCCGGCTACCTGCAGCAGGCTTGCGGCGTGAAGAAGGGCGACCGGGTGCTGCTCTACATGCAGAACAGCCCGCAGTTCGTGCTGGCCTACTACGCCATCCTGCGGGCCGATGCGGTGGTGGTACCGGTCAACCCCATGAACCTGAGCGAGGAGCTGCGGCACTATGTGAGCGACGCGCAAGCACAGGTCGCTTTCGTGTCGCAAGAGCTGTATGCGCCAATCCAGCCGCTGCTGAATGAGGGCAGGCAAAGCGGGCACGGCCTGCAGCACGCCATCGTGGCCACCTACAGCGACTACCTGGAGGCCGCCACCGACCTGCGCGTGCCCGACTTCATCGCCGCCCCGCGCCAGCCCCTGCATGACGACGGCGCCACGGCATGGGCCGACGCCCTGCACAGCGGCCACCAGCCCGGCCCCATGCTGGCCGGCCCGGATGACCTGGCCGTGCTGCCCTATACCTCAGGCACCACCAGCCACCCCAAGGGCTGCATGCACACGCACCGCAGCGTCATGTACAACGTGGTGGCCCGCGGTGTGTGGCTCAAGAGCTCGCCCGATGGCGTGCAACTGGCCGTGCTGCCCTTCTTCCATGTGACGGGCATGCAAAACGCCATGAACGGCACGCTCTACCTGGGCGCCACCGCCGTGCTGCTGCCCCGCTGGGACCGCGATGTGGCCCTGCAATGCATCGCGCGCTACAAGGTCACCGGCGCCCAGATGATCTCCACCATGGTGGTGGACATGCTCAGCCACCCCCACATCAACGAATTCGATCTGAGCAGCCTCACCAGCATCGGCGGGGGCGGCGCGGCCATGCCCGAAGCCATCGCCGCCAAGCTGAAGGCGCTCACGGGCCTGGATTACATCGAAGGCTATGGCATGTCCGAGACCATGGCGGCCACGCATGTGAACCCCACGCAGCGGCCCATGAAGCAGTGCCTGGGCATCCCCATCTTCGATGTGGACGCGCGCGTGGTGGACCCGCTCACCTTTGAAGAACTGCCCGCCAACGAGGTGGGCGAGATCATCGTCAACGGCCCGCAGGTGATGCAGGGCTACTGGCGCAACCCGCAGGCCGACGCCGACACCTTTGTCGAGCGCGATGGCAAGCGCTTCCTGCGCACGGGCGACCTGGCCCGCGTGGACGAGCACGGCTACTTCTTCATGGTGGACCGCCTCAAGCGCATGATCAACGCCTCGGGCTTCAAGGTCTGGCCTGCCGAGGTCGAAGCCTTGATGTACCACCACCCCGCCATCCAGGAGGTCTGCGTGATCGCCTCGCCTGATGCCAAGCGAGGCGAGACCGTCAAGGCCGTGGTCGTGCTCAAGCCCGATCAACGCGGCCAGGTCAGCGAGCAAAGCATCATCGACTGGGCCCACGGCCACATGGCCGCCTACAAAGCCCCCCGCATCGTGCAGTTCACCGAGGCCCTACCCCGCTCGGGCACGGGCAAGATCCAGTGGCGAGCATTGCAGGACCAAGAACGCGCGCCGGACACGCGCACCGCAGAGACCGCCCCACATTGACAGACAGGACACACACCATGAGCACCCCACAAGCCTCTTTCAACTGGGCCGACCCCCTGCTGCTGGACGACCAGCTCACGCAGGAAGAACGCATGATCAAGGATGCGGCCCGCAACTACGCGCAAGACAAGCTGCAGCCCCGCGTGACCGAGGCCTTCCGCAAGGAACAGACGGATCCGGCCATCTTCCGCGAGATGGGCGAGCTGGGCCTGCTGGGCGCCACCATCCCCACCGAGTACGGCGGCGCCGGCCTGAACTACGTGAGCTATGGCCTGATCGCGCGTGAAGTGGAGCGTGTGGATTCGGGCTACCGCTCGATGATGAGCGTGCAGTCCTCGCTGGTCATGGTGCCCATCAACGAGTTCGGCAACGAGGCCACCAAACGCAAGTATCTGCCCAAGCTGGCCAGTGGCGAGTACATCGGCTGCTTTGGCCTGACCGAGCCCAACCACGGCTCTGACCCGGCCGGCATGATCACGCGCGCCACCAAGGTGGATGGCGGCTACACCTTGCGCGGCAGCAAGATGTGGATCAGCAACTCGCCCATTGCCGATGTGTTCGTGGTCTGGGCCAAGCTCAATGAAGATGGCAAGGACCACATCCGCGGCTTCGTGATGGAGAAAGGCTTCAAGGGCCTGAGCGCGCCGGCCATCCACGGCAAGGTGGGTCTGCGTGCCTCCATCACCGGCGAGATCGTGATGGACGATGTGTTCGTGCCCGAAGAGAACGCCTTCCCTGAAGTGCGCGGCCTGAAAGGCCCCTTCACCTGCCTGAACTCGGCGCGCTACGGCATCTCGTGGGGCGCGATGGGCGCAGCTGAAGACTGCTGGTTCCGCGCCCGCCAGTACACACTGGACCGCCAGCAGTTCGGCCGCCCGCTGGCTGCCAACCAGCTCATCCAGAAGAAGCTGGCCGACATGCAGACCGAGATCGCGCTGGGCCTGCAAGGCAGCCTGCGCCTGGGCCGCTTGAAGGACGAGGGCAAAGCCGCGGTCGAGATCACCTCGATCATGAAGCGCAACAACTGCGGCAAGGCCCTGGACATCGCCCGCCTGGCACGGGACATGATGGGTGGCAACGGCATCAGCGACGAGTTCGGCGTGGCGCGCCACCTGGTCAACCTCGAAGTGGTCAACACCTATGAGGGCACGCACGATGTGCATGCGCTGATCCTGGGGCGTGCGCAGACGGGCATCCAGGCCTTCTTCTGAGCGCGGTGCGTGGCTGAAGACGCGGCAGCAAGCTGGCTCATCCACTGCGATGGCAGCGCCCTGCCCAATCCGGGCCGCATGGGCCTGGGCGCCCTCCTCATTGCCCCGGATGGCAGCCGGCACACGCTGTCCATGGCCACGCACACCACGGGCTGCAACAACGAGGCGGAGCTGCGCGCCCTGATCGCGGCGCTGCAGACCTTGCAACAGCACGGTGCCCGTTCGCTGCTGGTCCGCAGCGACAGCAGCATCCTGGTTGAACAACTCGACGGCGTGAAGCCAGCCAAACCCATTGCGCGCTTGAGCGCCTTGTTTGACGAGGCCCGCGCCCTGCTGCAGTCGTTCGAGCAGGCCCGCCTGCAATGGATACCGCAGCACCGCAATGGCGAGGCGGATGCGCTGGCGCGTGCTGCACTAGGCCTGGCGCCGCGGGCCTTGGCCAAGCCTGGCCGCAGGGCCCGCTGATCAGCCCGGCGCCACCCATTTCACCGTGGCAGCGCCCCCTTCACCCGCCCACGCCCGCAGTGCGCCTTCAAGCACTGCCGCACAGCGTCGAGATTGACGCCGGTCTTGCGCAGCCGCTCCTCCAGCTCGCGCGACAGCACACGCTCACTCAACAAGCAGCCCAACAGATCGCAGCAGCACGTGCGACCGGCTCCACCGCCGTCGTCTGGCCTTGGCGGCGGTGTATCGCCACCGGCCCACACCGCGCCCACCGCCAGCTCCTCACGCGTGAAGGCCTGCCCGCGGAAGGTCGCGCCCTCGGCAATGACGCGCATGCGGTAGATGCCCGCCTGCTGTGCGGTCAGTGCGGCGGTGAACACGCCCGGTGCGCTCTCGGTCAGGTCGATGAGGCCTTGGCTACCGTCCGGGTACCCGAGCTCGGCGTGCACCTGGGCCCGATGCGCCACTGGCAAGCCGTACTCGCTGAGCACCGCGCGCAGGTACAGCGTCGAGCCCGGCACAAAGCCGCTCTGGCTCAAGCCCAGTTTCATGCGCAGGTTGGAGAAGGCGTGCACGCTCAGGCAGTACTTGGCACCATGGCTGCGCAGCGTCTGCAGCGAGCCATTCGCCGCGCCGGCCACCTCGCCGGAATCCAGCTTCTTGATCACGTCGCGGTCGAGCTCCAGCACCGCGTGCCAGGTGCCCGCCTGAACTTTTTGCGATTGGAAGGCAAGCGGCAAGCCGAAACTCACGGTGCGCACCGCCTGCGCCGTATCGAAGTGCACCCCAAAGGCAGCGGCATTGCCCGGGTCGATCAACTTGCCATCGGGCGTCTCCACCGCCAGGCGCACGATCGGCAACTCGGTGAGCAGGATCACGCGGCAGTTGATGTCAGCCTCGTTGAGCACGAAGGGGATGCGCACACGGCTGCCGATGCCCACGTAGCCCACCGGGTCCTTCACGATGCTGGTGTTGGTGACGCCAGCCAGGATCTGCAGGAAGAACTTGCGCAGGCGGAACTGATCGTCCAGGCTCGCCGACAGCAAGCCCGACAACAACAGGGTGCCGCCGGTGCCGCCAGCCAGCGCGTTGAGTGCCGCGGTGTTCACCTGCGCCTCATTGCCCAGGCCAATGGCGAAGGTGCGGTCGTCGATCAGGCCCACCACGTCCGAGATCCACTTCGGGGTGTTCTCCAGGCCATCCGTCAGCAAAAGAAGGGCCTTGCGGTCGTAGCTGCCGACCGGCAGGGCGGCGAGTTGGTTATGCCCCATCTCCAGCCCGTCACCGACCGAGGTGCTGCCATGCGCGCCGTGTGCGGCAATCACGCCCTGCGCTGCCAGGCGCGTTGCGTCACCGAAGCCGTCTGACATCACCTTGGTGATCGGCATGCCGCCGTAGGTGGGGTCATTGGGAGGGTAGGCGTCCTGGTCGAAGCGGATGATGCCAATGCCGTTGCTCTTCTGGATCAGCGTTGCGAACAGGCTCGCCGCGTCTTTCAACACCTGCAGGCGCGTGCTGCCGCTCGTGCCGGCTGGATCGCCCATGCTGCCCGACTGGTCCAGCGCCATCTGCACCGCCACGGTTGGCCGGTGGATGGTGTTGGCGCGCAGCTCGAACTCGAACTCCTGGCCGTTCTCGTCGCACTTGACGATGGTGTTGACGGGGCCCAGCGTCTGCGGTGCCGTGCCAACCGCGTTGGCGGTGAACTGGAACCACAGCTGCACGTCACGGAAGGCCGTGGTGCTCTCATGCGAGGTCACCGCCCCCATCGCGACGCCAAAGGGCGCCCCCGGCTCTGTGCCCGGTTTGACGCGCAAGGTCACGTCACCACAGGCGCGCACACGCACAACGGCGGGCCGCCAGGTGGTTTCTTCCTCGGGCACATCGTTGAAAATCACCTGGTAGCGCGAGGTGGCGCCGTTCAGCGGGTTCTCGACCTCCAGCACCTGGAAGCTGCTGGCGTTGGTGTCGTAGCACGGTGGCGTCACGACCGACACATCGGTGTAGGTGATGACCGCGCGCTTGGTGGGGTCGGAGGCCCAGGGCTCCAGCCCCGTGCCACCGGCCCAAGGCTCGACATGCTCGGTGGCCAGCGTCGTGATGTCCGAGGCCGACAAGCCTGCATAGGCCGTGGCCGGGAGCAGGCGGTCGGGGTGTGCGGGGTCTGTCTGCCACTGGGACCACAGGCGGTCGAGGTTGGCATGCAGCAGGAAGACGAACGGGTCGTGGAACGAATAGTGCGCGTCCGAGATCGTGCCGCCAATGTAGGAGTGCGCCACGTTGTCATGCGCAGATTTCAAAGCAGCGGCGAAGCTTGCGAAATCACCATGACCGAGGATCGATGCATCGCTGCTGATCGCTGGCGTACCGTCGGAATTGGCCGCGGAGCCGGCCACGTCTCGCCAGATTTTGGTGTGGCCGTTGCCAAGCTCGGCATCCTCGCTGGACTCGAAGTCATTGAGCAGATGCCCCGCATCGCCGCTGGCATTGCCCATGAACTGCGCCGTGAACAGCGCGGTGCGGCCGCCTGCGGTGGCGCGTGGGTCGGTGGTCCAGTCCCAGTAGTGCAGCGACAGTGCCGGGTCGACCTCGCGAAGCAGCGCCTCGAGCCGGTTGACGATCACGCGGTGCCATGGCACGAACGCTGGCCCGGAGTGCACGTTCACCCCGTTGAAGTGGGCGTTCTTGTGGATGTCTTCCTGCTTGTCCCAGTACGAGACGCCATCGGGGAAAAACTTGGTGGTGTCGATCTTGACGATCGCGTTGATGAAGCGATCACGCTCAAGGTCAGAGACCTTGGCGATATCGCGCCGGATGCCGTCGCCCAATGCCATGATGAAACTCCTCGTGAAACTGACCATGCGCCGCAGATTCGCGGCACGGCTTCAATGTAGGAAGCGGGCACGGATGGCGCTTCCCATGACTTAGGGGTAAAGCGCCAGGCTTCTAGGGAGGCAGAGGGCGGTCAGCTGATGTCGATGGCCCTCCCGGGTGGCCGGGTTGCCTTCTTGAAAAATCGCTTGACTCTCCCTCCGTGGGAAGGTTTAAGCTTTCCTGGCCTCACCCAAAAGCCCCCTACTTCAATCAAGGAAACCCACATGAACACCACCCGCTTGCTGTCCACCGCAACCGCCATCGCCTGCCTGGCCGCATCGCAAATGGCTTGGGCCGTGACAGCCGAAGAGCACGCCAGCCACCATCCGGATCAAGCGGGCTCGGCACCCAAGGCTGCAGCCGTCAAAGCCACCACGGTCAAGAAGGCCAAGCCGGCCCCCTCATCCAAAGCCAGCCCGGCCACAGACGCGCAGATGCCTCAAGACATGGACAAACAGATGAAGGCCATGCAAGAGATGCATGACAAGATGGCGAACGCCAAAACACCGGAAGAGCGCCGTGCGCTGATGGACGAACAGATGAAGCTCATGCAGGACGGCATGGGTGCAATGAACCAGATGATGCAAGGTGGCATGGGCATGATGGGCGGGGCCAAGGCCGCAACGCCCGCAGCCTCGTCCGCATCGGGTATGTCCATGGGCATGGGTGGCATGGGCATGATGGGCGGCGGCAAGTCGGACATGCACCAGCATCACGACATGATGATGAAGCGCATGGACATGATGCAAATGATGATGCAGATGATGGTTGACCGCGCCGCTGCCGACAGCACGAAGTAATCCAGCAGCGGCCCACCATGCCCACCCACGAGCACACCCATCACCACACCGATGCCGGGCCGCACGCCCACCATCACCCCGGTGGGGCGGGCATGCACACCGCACCCGCAGGCACCATCTACACCTGCCCGATGCACCCGCAGATTCGGCAGGACCACCCTGGCAACTGCCCCATCTGCGGCATGACGCTGGAGCCACTGCTGCCCACGGCCACAGCCGAAGAAGAGAGCCCCGAGTTGCGCACCATGACGCAACGCTTCTGGTTCGCACTGGTCTTCAGCGTGCCGCTCTTGCTGATGGCCATGCACGAGTTCTTCCCCTTTGATCTCTCGGCCTGGGTGGACGAGGCCATCGGTGGGCTGGCCGATCGCTTCGCCTGGCCGCATTGGCTGCAAGTGAGCTGGTCTCAGTGTGTGCAGGCCCTGCTGGCGACGCCCGTGGTGCTGTGGGCCGGCTGGCCCTTCTTCGAGCGCGGTTGGCGCTCCTTCGTCACCTGGCAGTTGAACATGTTCAGCCTGATCGGGCTGGGTGTGGCCGCATCGTATGGCTTCAGCCTCTACGCGATCTTGCTGCCACAGACCTTGCCTCAGGCCTTCCTGACCGAGCATGGCCTGCCCCTGTATTTTGAAGCGGCCGCCGTGATCGTGACCCTGGTCCTGCTGGGCCAGGTACTGGAGTTGCGTGCCCGCTCCCGCACCAACAGCGCCATCAAGGATCTGCTGGGCCTGGCGGCCAACACGGCGATCCGGGTGGCGGCAGATGGCCATGAAGCCGAGGTGCCGCTCGACCAGGTGGTGGTGGGCGACACCTTGCGTGTCAAACCAGGCAGCAAGGTGCCGGTCGACGGTGTCGTGCTGGAGGGCCAGTCCAGCGTGGACGAGTCGATGATCACGGGTGAGCCCATCCCCAGCGAGAAGACACCGGGCAGCAAGGTCACAGGCGCCACGGTCAACCAGACCGGCGCCTTCACCATGCGGGCCGAACGCGTGGGTGCCGAGACCCTGCTGGCCCGCATCGTGCAGATGGTGGCCGAGGCCGGGCGCAGCCGTGCCCCGATCCAGAAGCTGGCCGATCAGGTATCGGGCTGGTTCGTGCTGTCTGTGCTGGGCATCGCGGCATTGGCCGCCGCGGTGTGGGCCGTGTGGGGGCCGGCGCCCGCATTGGCCAACGCCATGCTGGTGGCCGTGTCGGTGCTGATCATCGCCTGCCCTTGTGCGCTGGGCCTGGCCACCCCTGTGTCCATCATTGTGGGCGTGGGGCGCGGTGCCAAGGAGGGCGTGCTCATCAAGGACGCAGAAGCCCTGGAATTGATGGAGAAGGTGGACACCCTGGTCGTCGACAAGACTGGCACGCTCACCGAAGGCAAGCCCACCGTGCAGACGGTGGTGGCGGCCAATGGCTTTGACGCCCAACAGGTGCTGGCCTGGGCGGCCAGCCTGGAGCAGCTCAGCGAACACCCGCTGGCCACCGCCATCGTGGGCAAAGCCCAGGCCGATGGCCTGACGCTGGCCAACGTAGCGGGATTCGATGCGGTCACCGGCCAGGGGGTGCGCGGCAGCATCGATGGCCAGCCCATCTTGTTGGGCAACGACCGCCTGATGCAGGCCGCGCAGATCGACCTATCGGCCAGTCACGCAGCGGTTGAGGGGCTGCGCGAGCAAGGCCAGACGGTGATGTTCCTGGCCGTGGGCTCACGCCTAGCGGGCTATGTGGGCGTGGCCGATGCCATCAAGGCCTCCACGCCCGAGGCCATCCGCCTGCTCAAGGCGTCTGGCATGCGCCTGGTCATGCTGACGGGCGACAACCCCGTCACGGCCGCCGCGGTGGGCAAGCGCTTGGGGCTGGACGAGGTCAAGGCCGGTGTGATGCCGGAGGACAAATACAAACACGTCAAAGCCCTGCAGGACCAGGGCCGCATCGTGGCCATGGCCGGCGATGGCGTGAACGATGCGCCCGCCCTGGCGCAAGCCAACGTGGGCATCGCCATGGGCACGGGCACCGACGTGGCCATGAGCAGCGCACGCATCGTGCTGGTCAAGGGCGACCTGCGCGGCATCGCCAAGGCGCGGGAGTTGAGCCAGGCGACCATGCGCAACATCAGGCAGAACCTGTTCTTTGCCTTTGTGTACAACTTCCTGGGCGTGCCGCTGGCTGCGGGCGTGCTCTACCCCTGGCTGGGCTTGTTGTTGAGCCCCATGGTGGCCAGCGGCGCCATGGCCTTGAGTTCGGTATCCGTCATTGGCAACGCCTTGCGCTTGCGCACGATCAGGGTCTGAACAAGGGCTGGCTCAGGCCCAGAAACAGCGCTTCAATCTCACTGGGCTTTTGCGGCCGATTGGATTCAAGCCACCAGACGAGCAACTGAAACAAGGCGCCGCCCAGATAGTGGGCCGATGCCTGGGTCTTCCACGAACGCCGGTCACCCAGCAGGCGCTCCTCGGACACCATCTCCACCAGGAGCTCGCGAAACCGGTCTTGCACGAAATGGCCTGAGCGTCGGCCCAGCATGGCGCGAAAGACTTGCTGCTGCTCGTGCACGTGGTTGATCAGCGCCCCCACAAACGCCAGGCTGCCAGCTTGCGCAGCGCCCAGAGACTGGGCTTGCTCGCGCAAGGCTGAGCGCAGGTCGCCAAAGCTGCCCTTGAGCAAAGCCTCCTTGTTGGGGAAATGCAGGTAGAAGGTCGAGCGCCCGATGTTGGCGCGCTCGCACAGGCCCTGAATATCGATGTCATCCCAACCGCGCTCAACGAGCAGGGCCAAAAGCGCATTGCGCAAGGCCTCTCTGGTGCGCAACACACGCCGGTCAACACGGGCCTGGTCGGCATTGCCAGACGGTTCAGTCATCACGCCACTCCTGGACAAAACGGTGCGCCTCGTCCAGTTCTGGACAAAACACCGGTGAACGATCTTTCTGCTCGCAAGGCCATCGCCAATGATCACGGGCATCGCGCTCATTATTGGACACCGCGTCCATGACTGGAGCCCCCCAACTCACCAAACCACAGGCGAACCGACATGAACGCATCCTTCCTTGCCAGCCGTTGCGAGTCACTCAACGGGAGGGTGGGCGCCCTCACTTTGGCGTCCGCGGCAGGGGCGACCTTGCTGCTCTCACAAGCGGCCATGCCGCTCGCCCCTTTGCGCCTTCTCACGCTCGCAACGGGCGCATTTGCCGTATGGGCCTTTTGCGACGAGATGGGGCTGAAGAAACCACTCAACCGGGCAGGGTTTGTGTTCTTCGCGGTGGCGGCCCTCGCCAAGGTGGAACTCGTGCTGGGCCTGCCCACCCCGCTTCTCGGGCGCCATGCCCTGCTGTACGCCGCGTTCCTGTTGCTCGCCCTCCTGTTCTGGTCCATCGCCTTTCTGCACCGGCAGCGTGAATTGAAGGTGGTGGGCGCCGTCGGCGTGCTGGCCACCTTGGCGCCACTGGCCGCCCTCATCGCCGGGCACCTGGTGGTGGGCCTGGGGGCAGCCACCGGCGTGCAAGGCCTGCTGGCAGCCGCAGAAGGCGCTTCGCCGACCGATCTCGGTTTTGTCACCACGGTGGAGCGCCTCTTTGGCATCTGGGGTTGTGCCGCTGCCTGGCTGCTATGGCGAGGCCACGTCAGCCCCCAAAGATGAAGGGGGCGTGCCCCTAGTTTGGAGGGCACACAGCGCTGTTCAGCACCGTGCCCTGTTCGTACGATTTGCGCGTGATCAGTTTCATGAACTGACGCCCGATCCGCTGCGGTCCTGGCGGAAATCGCCCTCTGGTTCATCCTCAAGGAGAGAACATGAAACACGCAGCAAACAAGCCCGTCCTGATCACAGGCGGCTCAGGCTTCATCGGGTCTTATCTGGCCATGGCATTGTTGCAGCGGGGGCAGCGCGTCGTGCTGTTTGACCGCGACCCCGATATCCGCCGCTTGACAGGCTTTGGCCAGGCCTTCACCCATTACCAGAAAGACGGCATGGTGTCCTTCGTGCAGGGCGACCTCAGCCTGCTCCCGCACGTGATGGCCTTGTTCGACAAACACGAGCCGCAATCGGTGTTCCACCTCGGCGCCTTGCTGTCGGCCGGCACGGAGTCCAACCCCACCATGGGGTTCCAGGTTGACCTCGTCGGCACCTGGAATGTGCTTGAAGCGGCGCGGATCTATTGCCAGCAGCGCCAGGGCACCCCGCCCATCAAGGTGCTGTTCCCCAGCACGATTGCGTCGTTCGGCAAGTTCCTGCCCAACCCCGGCAACGTGGCCAACGAATCGGTCCAGATGCCCACCACGATGTATGGCTGCGCCAAGGTGGCCAGCGAGCGCCTGGGCGAGTATTACCACGCCAAGAAATGGGTGGACTTCCGGGCGGTGCGCTTCCCCTCTGTGGTTGGCGCTGCGCGGGGCCCTGGCGGCACCACCGTCTATTCCACGCTGATGATGCAACTGCCCTTGCTGGGCAAGGTGTACGACGTCTATGTCAAGCCCGAGCGGCAGCTGGACGTGCTCTACGTGAAAGACGCTGTTCATGCCTTGACCTCTTTGCACGATGCGGCGCAGTTGCCTGACGACAAGCGCCGCGTCTACAACATCGCAGGCATGCGCATCCAGGGGCAGGCGCCGTCGGCCCAGCAGATTGCGGACGCGGTGGTTGCCAGTGGCGTGGCCGCAGACCGCATCACCTTCAATGCCTTCGACGCCGGGCTGGACACCACGGTGCAAGGCTTTGGCATCTTGAACGATGAAGCGGCCAAGGCCGATTGGGGCTGGGTTGGCGCGCAGCACGACTTGAATGCCACCATCACCGACTTTGCCAAGGAGTTGAAAGCCGCCCCCGGCCGGCTGAAGGCGCTGGAACTGTTCTGACCCAAAGCGGCCACAAAGGGCTGGCGCGGCGTCCGGCCCTCTTTTCAAGCTCATTCACCAAGGCAACACCTGGCCATACGAAATGTATATAATTTATATACATTTCGCATAGAGGCCATTGATGGGTATCGTCAAAATTTCAGACCTGATGCATGAGAACCTGCGGGTAGCGGGCAACGCCCTCAGCAGGTCCATCAATGCACAGGCAGAGCACTGGATGCGCGTGGGCATGCTGACCGAGCTGCACCCGGAGTTGAACCACCGTGAAATCTGCCAGCTGTTGATACGAGCCGAACTGGTGGGGGGGCTGGACATCACCGCGGCGGCCGCAGCGCCAGTTGGCAAGGCCTCTGCGGCCTCGAATGGGAAAGGGAAACACTAGTGGCCCGCGGCGTTCCCATTCATGACGCAGACGGCATCGAGATGGCACGGCGGGCTGCCAGACTGGCCGCCGAAGTGCTCGACATGATCGCACCCTATGTGGAGCCGGGCGTGAGCACGGAGGCGCTCGACCGCATCTGCCACGACCACATCGTCCATGTGCAAGGTGCCATCCCGGCCAACCTGGGCTACCACGACTATCCCAAGACCATCCTCACCTCGGTCAACCAGGTGGTCTGCCACGGCATTCCCTCGCGTGACCGGATCTTGAAGAAGGGCGACATCGTCAACATCGACGTGGCCGTCATCAAGGATGGCTGGTATGGCGACACCAGCCGCATGTACTTCGTCGGCGCCCCCAGCGCCTTGGCACGGCGCCTGGTGGAGACGGCCTACGAAGCCTTGCTGGCCGGCATCGGGCAGGTCAAGCCTGGCGCCACGCTGGGTGATGTGGGGCACGCCATCCAGTCGGTCGCGCACCGTGCGCATTTCAGCGTGGTGCGCGAATACTGCGGGCACGGCATTGGTCAGATCTACCACGATGACCCGCAAGTGTTGCACTACGGGCAACGCGGCGAAGGGCTCACGCTGGAGGCGGGCATGGTGTTCACCATCGAGCCGATGCTCAACGCAGGCCAGCGTGGCACCAGGCAACTGGCCGACGGGTGGACCGTGGTGACCAAGGACGGATCGCTGTCTGCCCAGTGGGAACACATGGTGGCGGTGACGCCCGAGGGGTGTGAGGTGCTGACGGCTTGGGCGGGGGGCTAGGCGGCGTAGGCCCTCTTGGAGCGAATTGGCGCGAGATCAGTCCGGCGGGGTGCTCTGCTCCGCTCGTGTCCCCCGCAATGGGCTTGCAGCCCATTGCTCCTCCTTTACCTCGCTGCGCAGAACACCCCACCGGACTGATCCAGAGACGCGGAGGCTGTTGAACGGCCGCACACAGGTCGAACATAACCGGTCGCAAATGGTCGTTGCCATTGATGATCGACGCATCCCCATCCATTGCTACCCTTGACCAATCGGCTGTCAACGGCAGCTTGGCAGCGATTACTGCTGTTGGCGGTCACGCACTGCACTCACGGTCTTGGCCACACTGCGGTCAATAAGCCAACGCGCCTGAAGCCACAGGAATGACCGATTTCGACGGCACTGCTGACATTGTCGCGGTCGATGCTCAGTTAGCGCCGCTTCGGTCGCACCAATGACTGCATCTGAAAGCGGCGAACTCGCGCTGCCGACCCATCAGCGACATTCAGCTTTGCGAATTCGAAGCCTGGGAGCAGCCATCCAGCGCCAGCTCATACAGGGTTCTGCCTCGCGCGCATTCATCGGCAAGACGGTTCATGACAGTTCAGCATCCATTGCACGCCGAAGCGGTCCGTTAGCTTTCCGTAGTAGTCGCCCCACGGCTGCATGCCGAGTGCAGTCGTTACGAGGCCTCCTGAACTCAGCGCACTGAACAGCCGATCGGTCGCTTGCCTGCTGTCCATTGCCAGATGGTGCGCGGATCCTCGCATCGGCTCGGCGTCATCGTTGTCCGAGGCGTAGAAGACGACGCCATCTCCTGCGAACTTTGCGTGCATGACCTTCCCGCGCATTGCCTCGCTCTTGGCAGGTATCCCGTCCGCGTCGTACCGCAGCATCTCGACAATCCGGCCCAGGCCGCATGCCTCGTAGAAGCGCAGGGCCTCCTCGCATGCGTCGGTAAAGAACAGGTAGTTTGAAAGCAGCATCAAGCGCTCCTGGTAGAAGGGATGGAGGCGCGATAGGTCCTCCTCGCATAACCTTTGACGCAAGCTCGCCCAATCAGCCCATGAGTTGCGCGTTGGTCAATGCCGCACCGCCAACTCCCCAGGCGCCGTCCACCGCGTGAACCACGTTCACCCAGATGCGCTCCTTGGGCTGCTTCTTGCCCGACATCGAGTGGATGATCTCGGTGGCCTCTTCGATGTACCCGGATTGAATCTCGCGGGTGTTGAATGCGAACGCCGGAACTTTCCACTCGATGAATGCAACGGCCGCCTCCTTCGATCCGGAGAACGTGTGCTCCTTTGGCACGATGTTGATCGAGCCAACAATGTTTGGCGCAATGGCTGCGTTCCCAACCAGTCCGTGCCACTTGAGCATGGCTTCGGAGAGCTGGGCGAAAGCCAGCGTTTCTTGGCCCTTAGGGAGAACGCCTTCGGTGAGAGTGAGGGTGAGCGGCATGAGATTTCTCGAGTCAGAGGGTTGCGGCGTCAAAAGCGACTTCGCCCGCCAATCGGGCTTTGCATAACGACCGTGATGCGAGTATAGATAACGGTCGTTATTCGGTCAACTACAATGTGATCTGGCTGATGGAGAGGATTTCAATGTCACGAGCTGAACAGAAGGCGAACACGCGTCAGCGCATTCTTGAGGGATCAGGACGTGCGTTTCGCAAGGGCGGATACGCGGGAACAGGCGTCGACGCTCTGGCCAAGGAGGCGGGCGTCACGTCTGGTGCCTTCTACGTTCACTTCGACTCCAAGAGCGACGCCTTCCGTGACTCGCTGAGACAAGGGATGGACGATTTGCGCGGAGGCATCCTCTACTTCCAAGCGGAGCATGGGCGCGCTTGGTGGCCGGAGTTCGTGCGGTTCTATCTCAGCGAAAAACGAACCTGTGACCTGTCAGAAGGCTGCACGCTGCAGACGATGCCGACTGAGGTGGCACGCTCCGACCAGGAGTCGCGCACTGCATTCGAAGTGGCATTGCGCGGAGTTGCACAGGCTGTCATAGATGGCCCTGCCTCGCCACGCGCACCCAGGAACCTTGAAGCAGCGTGTTCAGCTTTGGCTTCCCTGGTAGGCGCGGTGACGCTCGCACGTGCGGTTGGAAGCCCGGCCTTTGCAGATCAGATTGCGAATGCGGCCGAGGCGGCGCTGCTGGGCCCGGTTCGATGAAGGTAGCTTTGCTTCCCCAAAGCTGCCTCCCGTGAGTACCCGCAACTGGCCGTGAGCGTGAGTACCCGCAACTGGCCGTGAGCGTGAGTACACTGCAGTGCCGGGAAGCTGACCTTTACCGCCAGGCATTTAGCCAACCAAAGTCAGCTGTCGGCACCATCCGCGAACTGGTACTACCGGCCAAGAGCGGGTATTCGCGACCGTCATCTCCATGGCCAAGCGCACAGGCCGCAGGTCGCGGAAGGTCTACTGACGCGACAATTCCAACCCGAGTCGGTCCAAGCCTTCTTCCGTTCCGTGAAGGCGCTGGGCGCGGTCCTCATGCCCATCCAGGTAGGCAAGCTGTTCGGTGTAGACCATGCGCGTACCACGCCGACTGGCGAAGAACTCGACCGTTACCAGAGAGACCGACAGCCGGCGACCGTCGAGCCGGATGTCATAAGTAAAGACGATGCGCCGCGCATCCACGATGTCGAAGAAGACCTTTTCGATCTGCTGAACACGCCCGTCGGGGTAGACGACCTGATGCGTCTCATGACCGAGCGGGCGGAAGTCCAGACGGTACTCAGTGGTGTGCTCGGCATGGCAGTCAGACCAACGGCGCTTGGCCTGCGGGTCGGCCCAGGCCTGGAATACCGCCTCCGGAGTGGCGGAGAAGTCGCGCTCGATGACGAAGTCGGTGTGCGTGCTCGGAGTGTGCTTCATCGCGTGGCCTTGCCTTTCTGCTCGGCCAGATAGGCGTCGAGCCGGTCGAACTGTGCATTGAGCAGCGTTTTGCGTCTGGCAACCCAGGCTTCCATCTCATCCAGCGCCTTGGGCTGCGCCGTGTAGGTGCGCACGCGGCCCAGCTTCTGCGAGGCGACGAAGCCTCCTTGCTCGAGCACAGCCAGATGCTTGACTGCTGAGGGCAGCGCAATGCCCAACGGCTCGGCCAATTCGGACACCGAGGCCGGCCCGCGGCTCAGGCGGTCGAGCATGCCGCGGCGGTGCGCATCGGCCAGCGCGAAGAACATGCGGTCGAGGCGCACAGGGTCGGCCATCGCACGCATCTCAGATACTCGTTGGGTCGAAGAAGCGTCGAGACAAGCCAGCGCGACCAGGATAGAACTTGAACCAGGGCCGCGCCTCATCGATGACGCGCGCAACCGAGGGATGCGCCATCAATCTCTCGAAGTAGACCGCCAGATGCACATGCTGTGGCGGCAGCGGCACGTAGGTCACGGCATAGAACAAGGCAGGCGCAGCGGCGCAGTCGGCCATGCTGAACGAATCGCCGCTCACCCAGGTTCGTCCTTCAAGGTGGCGGTCGATAAATGCGTAAGCCGACGATAGACGCTCCCGCGCATCAGCCACGCTGTCGGCGTCGCGGCGACCTTCCGGACGCAAGAGGTCGGCGGTGAGCGCCTGCATCGGTGTCATCACGTACAGGTCGAACAGCCGGTCCCACAAGCGCACCTCCAGCGCAGCGTCCGCGTCTGGCGGGATGAGCGCGCTGGCAGGGCGTGCGTGGTGGCGTTGCAGGTGCTCGATGATGATGCTGGTCTCGGGAACCGGCCGGCCCTGGTCCACCAGCAACGGCATCTTGCCCATGGGCCACAATGCCAAATGTGCCGCACGCTCGGCGGGATCGCCCAGATTGAGCAGCCGCTTGTCGAGCTCGATCCCCAACACGTCGAGGGCGATCAGCACCTTGTGGCAGTAGCACGATAGGGGGTGGTAGTACAACGTGAGAGCAGTCATGCCAGCTCCTATAGTTTCCGAACATGGAAAGTATAGCCCAAGGGACTCGCTGTGTAGAGCGTCTGGTTGCGGGGGGCGAATCTTGTAGGGTGGACTTCGGCTGTGGGTCGGATCCGCCAGGTCGCATCACGTCGGACCGGCCATTCAGGTTTGGATCGTCGCCGCCAGCTGTCGAGTGTCAGGCTTCGACGGTACTGCTGCCATACGCGCGACTGTCCGCCGACTGGCCGGTGGTGATAGAAGCAGAGAAGCAGCCGCCCAGGCCCCCGAGGGCGAATGACTCTGACCAGCCTAAATGAACCCTCTCCCCGCACGCCCAATCACTTCAAGACAGGGGCGCCGGGTGGCCAACGCAGCGAAGTAAAGGGGGAGGTTCCGGCCACGCCGGAACCGGAGGACATGAGCGAAGTTGGCCACCTGGCGCCCCTGTCCCACGCCGACCTCAGCCAACACCCCACCCCGCACCGACAAGGTGCAAACCCCCTCCCCGCACCCCAAATTCGGTGCACACCCACCCCGCAAACGACCTCACCCCAGGCCTGCCCCTAGGGCAACAAAGCTGGCACACCACTTGCATCTCTCCTGCCGTGCACGCAGGTAAGGTCGCCTCAGCGTGCACACCCCCTCTCCGCTAACGACGGCGGAAACCAGTTGGATGCCCCAGGTCCGTGTTGACCAGGCGCCCGCTCATTTCCCCTTGTTTCAGGCAAGCCGCCAGGTTTGCCCTCGCCGTCGCAGGAGCACACATGAAGATCGTCGTCGTTGGTCATGGCATGGTTGGCCATAAATTCCTCGAAAGCCTGGCTGAGTCCGGCCTCAAGGATGCCGAAGTCACGGTCCTTTGCGAAGAGCCACGCCCCGCTTACGACCGGGTCCACCTCTCCGAATACTTCTCGGGCAAATCCGCTGAAGAGCTGTCCGTGGTCGAACCCGGCTTCTTCGAGCGCACCGGCTTCAAACTGCGCCTGGCCGCCAAGGCCGTGGCCATCGAGCGCCGCACCAACACCGTCACCACCGCCGACGGCGAAGAACTGGTCTACGACAAACTGGTGATGGCCACTGGCTCCGTGCCCTTCGTGCCCCCCATCCCCGGCCGCGAGCGCGACAAGTGCTTTGTCTACCGCACCATCGAAGACCTCGACGCCATGAAGGCCGCAGGTGCCAAGGCCAAGAACGGTGTGGTGGTGGGCGGCGGCCTGCTCGGCCTGGAATGCGCCAAGGCCCTGCGTGACATGGGCCTGGACACCCACGTCGTCGAGTTCGCCCCGCGCCTGATGGCCGTGCAGGTCGACGAGGGCGGTGGCCGCATCCTGCGCAACAAGATCGAAGCCCTGGGCGTGCACGTGCACACCAGCCGCAGCACGGTCAAGATCGTGGACGGCGCCGAACACCTGCACCGCATGGTGTTTGAAGACGGCAGCTACCTGGAGACCGACATGATCGTGTTCTCCGCCGGCATCCGCCCACGTGACGAGCTGGCCCGCCAATGCGTGCTGGCCATCGGCCCGCGCGGCGGCGTGGTGATCGACGACCACTGCCGCGCCAGCGACCACCATGTCTACGCCATTGGCGAGTGCGCCTCCTGGGGCGACCAGACTTTCGGCCTGGTGGCCCCCGGTTACGACATGGCCCGTATTGCCGCCAAACACATTGCCGGCGACGCCCAGGCCAGCTTCACCGGCGCCGACATGAGCACCAAGCTCAAGCTGATGGGCGTGGACGTGGCCTCCATTGGCGACGCCCAGGGCAAGACCGCGCACAGCCGCGCCTTCCAGTACATCGACGAAGTCAAGCAGATCTACAAGAAGATCGTGGTCAGCGAAGACGGCCAGAAGCTGCTGGGCGCCGTGCTGGTCGGCAATGCCGATGAATACGGCACCTTGCTGCAGATGGCGCTCAACGGCATCACCCTGCCCGAGTCCCCCGAGTTCCTGATCCTGCCCTCCAGCAATGGCAAGGCCAAGCCCGGCCTGGGCGTGGATGCCCTGCCCGACTGCGCCCAGATCTGCTCGTGCAACAACGTCACCAAGGGGCAGATCTGCGCCGCTGTGTGCGAGGGCGCCACCGACATCGGCAAACTCAAGGCCTGCACCAAGGCTGGCGCCACCTGCGGTGGTTGCGTGCCCCTGGTCACGCAGGTCATGAAGTTCGAGATGAAGAAGCAGGGCATGGAGGTGAACAACCACCTCTGCGAACACTTCGCCTACTCGCGCCAGGAGATGTACCACTTGATCCGCGTTGGCCAGATCAAGACCTTTGACGAGTTGCTGGCCAAGCACGGCAAGGGCCTGGGCTGCGACATCTGCAAACCCACCGCCGCGTCGATCCTCGCCTCGGTGTGGAACGACTTCGTCCTCAAGAAGGAACTGGCCAGCCTGCAAGACAGCAACGACTACTACCTGGGCAACATCCAGAAGGACGGCAGCTACTCGGTCGTGCCCCGCATGCCCGGTGGTGAGGTCACGCCTGATGGCCTGATCGCCGTGGGCACGGTGGCCAAGAAGTACGGCCTGTACACCAAGGTGACGGGCGGTGCCCGGGTCGACATGTTCGGTGCGCGTGTGGAGCAGTTGCCCCTGATCTGGGAAGAGCTGATCGCCGCGGGCTTTGAATCCGGTCATGCCTATGGCAAGTCGCTGCGCACCGTCAAGAGCTGCGTGGGCTCCACCTGGTGCCGCTATGGCGTGGACGACAGCGTGGGCCTGGCAGTCGAGCTGGAGAACCGCTACAAGGGCCTGCGCGCGCCGCACAAGATCAAGTTCGGTGTGTCCGGCTGCACGCGTGAATGCGCCGAAGCCCAGGGCAAGGACATCGGCGTGATCGCCACCGAGAAGGGCTGGAATTTGTACGTGTGCGGCAACGGTGGCATGAAGCCCAGGCACGCCGAACTCTTCGCTTCCGATCTGAGCAAGGCGGAGCTGATCAAGCTGATCGACCGCGTGCTGATGTTCTACGTGCGCACGGCCGACCGCCTGCAACGCACCAGCACCTGGCGCGACAACATGGAAGGCGGGCTGGATTACCTCCAGAACGTGATCCTGAACGACAGCCTGGGCCTGAACGCCGAGCTGGAAGCCCAGATGCAGCATGTGGTCGACACCTACCAGTGCGAATGGAAGACGGCCGTGACCACCCCCGAGGTGCGCCAGCGCTTCCGCTCTTTCGTCAACAGCGACAAGAAGGACGAGCACATCATCTTCGTGGAAGAGCGTGGCCAGATCCGCCCTGCCCGCCCTGAAGAACGCGAAACCGCCGATGAGGCCAACTGATGCGCCCAACTGAAGCAGCCCACTGTCATCACGCCTAGGAAAGAAACACCAGATGAACGCCGTACTGAAATCCGCCGAAGCCTGGGTCCCGGTCTGCCCCGTGGACGCCATCGTGCCCAACACGGGTGTGTGTGCCCTGGTGCAAGGCCGCCACGTCGCGGTTTTTCGCATCGGGCAAAATAAGCTGTTTGCCATCGACAACCTTGACCCCAAGACGGGCGCCAGTGTGCTGTCGCGCGGCCTGATCGGCAGCCTGGGTGACCGCGTGGTGGTGGCCTCGCCGCTGTACAAGCACCACTTTGACCTGCTCACCGGCGAGTGCCTGGAAACGCCGGACTACAACGTCAGCGTGCACGAGGTGCGCGCCGAAAACGGGCAGGTGCTGGTCGCGCTGAATTGATCAGCGGCATGCGCAGGGGCGAGTCAAATTGGGGACAATGGCACACCTGTGCCTTTGACCCCGATGCCCCGCCATGCCCTTGTCTGTCTCCCACCTCGTTCTGCGTGCCAAGCAACTGGAGATCGAGGCCGTGCGCCACCTGGCCGGGCGCGTCGAGCTGGCAGACGTCATCGGCCAGTTGATCCACGCGCTGCAGCGTGAGCGGGGCGCCACCAGCATCTTCCTGGCCTCTGGTGGGCAGCGCTTCCAGGCCGAGCGGCAGGCCGCCATGGACAAGGCCCGCCCCATCGAGGTGACGCTGCGCACGCTGTTCGAGCAACAACTGGCGCCAGCGCAAGGCGCCTCGGCCCGCACCCTCTCCCTGATGGCCTGGGCCCTGCTGGGCCTGGATGCCCTGGCCGATTTGCGCACGCAGATCGACCAGCGCACCCCGACCGCCCACGAGGCCGTGGCCGCCTTCAGCCGCCTGATTGCCGGCCTGGTGGAGTTGGTCTTCCATGTGGCCGATGCGGCCCTGCACCCCGGCATCTCCCGCCTGCTGGTGGCCTTTGTGCACCTGGTGCAAGGCAAGGAGGCCGCGGGCCAGGAGCGCGCCGTGGGTGCCCAGCTCTTTGCATCGGGCGCCAATGACGAAGCCGAACAACAACGCGTCGTGCACCTGATCGATGCACAAGAGCGCAGCCTGCGCGTGTTCGAAGAGTTCGCCGAACCCGCGCTGCGCGCCCGCTGGCAACAGCACCAGCTCAGCCCCACGGTGGCCCAGCTGGAGCGCCTGCGCCGCACCCTGTGCACCACCAAGCCCGGCGCCCCGCTGGACACGGCTTTGAGCGACACCTGGTTCGCCGTCTCCAGCGAACGCATCTCGGAGATGGGGCGGGTGCAGGTCGAGCTGGTACAAAGCCTGCGCCGGGCCTGCCAGACGCAGATCGAGGCCGCCGAGCGCAACCTGCAGGACTCCGAAGGCCTGTTGCGGCAGCTGCGGGACAACCCGCCCCCCCACAGCCATGCGGTCGCGCGCTTCTTCAACACCAATGAAGCACCGGACGCGGCACCGGCCCTGGCCACCCCCGATCAGCCCTCGGTGTCCTCCCTGGTGGACCTGCTGCAGGCCCAGTCCACACGCCTGGCCAGCATGGAGTCCGAACTGGAGGCCGCGCGGCGCGCCTTGCATGAGCGCAAGGTGATCGAGCGGGCCAAGGGCGCGCTGATGGCCCGCATGGGCCTCACCGAAGAAGCCGCCTTCCGCGCGCTGCAAAAGGCCTCCATGGACCACAACCGCAGGTTGCTGGACGTGGCCGAGGCCACCCTGGCCTTGCCCGACTTCGCGTTTGCGCCACCGGCCAGCACGCACCAGAAGTAAGCACGCACCCAGGCACGAAACCTGCATGCCACGGGCTGGTCAGGCTAATGACGGCCTGACATCTTGAATACGTGGATAACGGCGTCCCGTCCAGCATCGGCTTTGAGCTGATGCCTGGAAGGGGCGCCGTTTTGCTTTTCCATCCTCACTTTTCAAAGGAAGTCCGCATGGCTTACCTCGCACCTGCCGAGTTCGTGACCAAGATGGTCGATGCCGGTGAATCCAAGCTGCTGATGTCCACACGGGACACCCTCATCCGTGCCTACATGGCAGGCGCCATCCTGGCGCTGTCGGCCGCCTTCGCCATCAGCGTCAACGTGAACACGGGCAACCCGCTGCTTGGGGCTGTCTTGTTCCCCGTGGGCTTTTGCATGCTGTACCTGCTGGGCTTTGACCTGCTGACCGGTGTCTTCACCGTGGTGCCGCTGGCCGTGCTCGACAAGCGCCCTGGCGCCACCTGGGGCGGCGTCATGCGCAACTGGTCGCTGGTGTTCCTGGGCAACTTTGCCGGTGCGCTCACGGTGGCCGTGTTCATGGCCATCATCTTCACCTTCGGCTTCACCGAGGCGCCCAATGCCATCGGCGTGAAGATCGGCTCCATCGGTGAAGGCCGCACGGTGGGCTACGCCGCACACGGCGCCGCCGGCATGTTGACGCTGTTCATCCGCGGCGTGATGTGCAACTGGATGGTGTCGACCGGTGTGGTCGCCGCCATGATGTCGACCTCCGTCTCGGGCAAGGTCATCGGCATGTGGATGCCCATCATGTTGTTCTTCTACATGGGCTTCGAGCACTCCATCGTCAACATGTACCTCTTCCCATCGGGCCTGATGCTGGGTGGCCATTTCACGCTGATGGACTACTTCCTCTGGAACGAAATCCCCACGGTGATCGGCAACGTGGTGGGCGGCCTGACCTTTGTGGGCGCCACGCTGTACTCCACGCATTACAAGACCGCACCCAAGCGCGTCGCCGCCTGATCACCAGGTACCACGGGCAACCGAGGCACACGGGCTCATGAGCGCCCCACAGCCGGTGACGCTGCGCGTCACGCTCGGCCAGCATTCGCAGGCCGGGCGCAAGGCCGTCAACCAGGACTTCCATGGCGCGGCCGTGCCACAAGGCGCGCACCTGCTCACCAAAGGCATCGCCCTGGCCCTGGCAGACGGCATCAGCAGCAGCGCGGTCAGCCAGGTGGCCAGCGCCGCTGCGGTGCGCGGCTTCCTGGACGACTACTACTGCACCTCGGAGGCCTGGCCGGTGCGGCGTGCCGCGCAGCGTGTGCTGGATGCCACCAACTCCTGGCTCCATGCCCAGACCCAAAAGAGCGATGCCCGTTTCGACAAGGAGCGCGGCCACGTCTGCACCTTCAGCGCCCTGATCCTCAAGGGGCGCGAGGCCCATCTGCTGCATGTGGGGGATGCGCGCATCTACAAGCTGCACCCGCTGGCGCTGGAGCAACTCACCGAAGACCACCGCGTGCGCCTGTCGTCGGCCGAGACCTACCTGGGCCGCGCCCTGGGTGCCGGCCCCTCGGTGGACATCGACTACCACTGCTGGCCCACCGAAGTGGGAGACATCTATGTGCTGGCCACCGACGGCGCCTACGAGCACCTCGATGCCGCTGCCGTGCACGCGGCCTTGCAGCGGCACCCCACGGACTTTGACGCGGCCGCGGCCTCGCTCACCGCCCTCGCGCTGGAGCGGGGCAGCCAGGACAACCTCACGCTGCAGATCGTGCGCATTGATGCCCTGCCAGACGAGCAGGCCTCGATGCGGCTGGCCCAGCGAGAAGGCCTGCGCCTGCCGCCACCCTTGCAGCCACGCATGAGCTTTGAGGGCTACACCATCGTGCGCGAGCTGCATGCGAGTTCGCGCAGCCATGTGCACCTGGCGGTGGACCAGGCCAGCGGGCAGCAGGTGGTGCTCAAGACGGATGACCGACCACCCCAGGCCCGACATCGACAGCGTGCGGCGCATCGTCGCGCAGGTGGCCAAAGGCCTGCAGGCTTTTCACCGCAAGGAGATGCTGCATCAGGACCTGCGCCCCGAGAACCTGATGCTGGACCAGCACGGCACCATCAAGGTCATCGACCTGGCCTCCACGCACGTGGCCGGCCTGACCGAAGGCACGGCCGAGGCCCGCCCCCAGGCCATCCTCGGCTCGCTGCAGTACACCGCACCGGAGTACTTCGTGGGTGGCGTGGGCACACCGCAATCGGAGCTGTTCTCGCTGGCCGTGATCACCTACCAGTTGCTCACCGGCCAGCTGCCCTATGGCTTGCAGGTGACCCAGCTGCGCTCGCCCAGTGACCTGCATCGCCTGCGTTATGCCTCGCTCAGGGCGCACCGCCCCGACCTGCCGCCCTGGCTCGATGCCGTGCTGCGCCGGGCCCTGCATCCCCAGATGGCCAAACGGCAGGAGGCCCTGTCGGAGTTCGTGCATGACCTGCACACACCGGGGCCCCAGTACCAGCAGGACCGCACGCCCGCGCTGATCGAGCGCAACCCCGTGATCTTCTGGAAGGCCTTGTCGGCCGTGCTGGCGCTGGCCGTGCTGCTCTTGCTGGGCCTGCGCGTTCTGGGACGCTGAGGCCTTGTCGACGCGCCGGCGGCACAGCCGACGAAAGTCACTTTGAGCGCGCGATCGCCCTCGCCACAATGGCCGGCTTGAACTGCATGCCCCGCATGCCGCAAGGAGGCCCCATGAACCTGCTCTATGAAGGCTTTTCCGCCCTCCAGCAAGGCACGCTGGCTGGTGACTACGCACAGATGTTGACCATGGCCGAACGCAGCTTGAGCCAAGGTGCACCGCTGGCCGACTGGTTCGGCGCCGCAGACCGCGACGTGCTTGCGCGGCGGCTGCGCGCCATGCACACCGTGGTCAACGCCCCCAACCGCACGATCACCTTTGTCAACCGCGTGGGCGGCGTGCTGCGGGTGAAGTACAAATCGCTCTACGAGCCCAAGTTGATCAAGCCCGGCAAGGCCCCCGAAGACCTGAACGGGGTACTGGCCTATGTGTTCCCGACCGACCGCCGCGACGAGTTCGGCAGCGGCAGCACGGGCGGCCTGCTCAGCCACGTCGGCTCGGGCATGCGCATCTACATCGGCAACGAGTACTTCGGCAGCAACGACGCGGAACGCGCATCCACCATCTACCACGAGGTCACCCACAAGGTGCTGGCCACCGAGGACTATTCCTACGACGAGGCCGACTGCCTGGCCTTTGCGGCCACGCCGGCCAAGGCCATGCGCAACGCCGAAAACTACGGTTTCTTCCTGAGGCATTGCTGACGCGGCCGCCAAAGGCGGGGCCACCTGAGGTGCCCGCCAAGCGGCCTATGTTCCGCCCCAGCACCGTCAAGCCCTGTTCACACAAGCGCTCTACGCTCAAGCCCTGATCGACCAAGCCCGGTCGCCGCCATCAGCCATCAGGAGCAGCAGCAAGATGAGCAAGCCAGACGACAAACAACAGGCCGCCCGCCGCGCCTTCCTTTTCAACACCACGGCATCCGCCGCCGCTGGCGTGGCCGTGCCCGCCTTGTTCAAGCCCGGCTGGGCGCAGACCCAGAGCGCACCAGCCATCATCACCGCCGACGCCGAGCGCCCAGTGGCCGCACAAGGCCTGCAACTGGGTGACCCACGGGGTGACGCCATGATGGTGTGGAGCCGTGCGGACCGCCCCGCGCGCATGCTGGTCGAATACAGCCTGGATGCGTCCTTCAAGAAGTCCACCAAAGTGGTTGGGCCCTACGCCCTGGAGACCACCGACTTCACCGCCCGCCAGGACCTCACCCGGCTGCCTGGTGGCCGCGAGGTCTTCGTGCGCGTCAGCTTCCAGAGCCTGCACAACGACCGCGCCCTGAGTGAGCCGCTCACCACGCGCTTCACCACCCTGCCCTGCTTTGCCTCTGATCTGAGCTGGCTCACCGGTGGCCGCGGCCGTGGCCATGCCGGCCAGGACATCCGCTTTCAATGGGGTGGCGACACGGCCGGCCAGGGCTGGGGCATCAACACCAGCTTTGGCGGCATGAAGATCTACGAAGCCATGCGCCAGCGCGCACCGCACTTCTTCATCCACAGCGGCGACAACATCTATGCCGACGGCCCCATCAAGGAAAGCGTCACGGCCGAAGGTGGCCAGTTGTGGACCAACATCGTCACCCCCGAAGTCAGCAAGGTGGCCGAGACCCTGGACGAGTTCCGTGGCCGCTACCGCTACAACCTGCTGGACGAGAACCTGCGCCGCTTCAATGCCGAGGTGCCGCAGATCTGGCAGTGGGATGACCACGAGGTGTGCAACAACTGGTCGGACTCGAAAGACCTCAGTGGCGATGCCCGCTACACCGAGAAGAACGTGCCCCTGCTGACCGCGCGTGGTGCCCGCGCCTTCATGGAATACGCGCCGATGCGCCCGCACGACGCCAGCGAGTCGCAACGCGTGTACCGCAAGTTCTGCTATGGCCCGCTGCTGGAGGTGTTCGTGCTGGACATGCGCGCCTACCGCGGCCCCAACAGCGCCAACCTGCAGACCCAAGCCGGCCCCGACACGGCCTTCCTGGGCCGCGAACAGCTGGACTGGCTCAAGCAGGGCCTGGCCAGCTCACGCGCCGTGTGGAAAGTGATCGCCGCCGACATGCCCATCGGCCTGAACGTGGGTGATGGCAAGACGGCCCAAGGCCTGGACCGCTGGGAGGCCGTGGCCAACGGCCACAACGGGGCCCCCGCCGGGCGCGAGCTGGAGTTCGCCGAGCTGTTGGGCTTCCTCAAGAAGCAGCGCGTGCGCAACACCGTGTGGCTGACCGCCGACGTGCACTACTGCGCAGCCCACTACTACGACCCGAACAAGGCCACCTTCCAGGACTTCGATCCCTTCTGGGAGTTCGTCTCCGGCCCGCTCAACGCC
The DNA here is from genome assembly GCF_016195855.1 of Aquabacterium sp. Taxonomy (GTDB): domain Bacteria; phylum Pseudomonadota; class Gammaproteobacteria; order Burkholderiales; family Burkholderiaceae_C; genus Aquabacterium. The sequence goes on along the minus strand of NZ_JACPYU010000010.1, from coordinate 243,929 downwards.
GGCAGCTTCGGCCCCAACACGCTGGATGGCACCTTCGGCCCGCAGGTCACGTTCTACAAGGCCCCACCTGCCGGCCAGGCCAACCTGTCGCCGCTGTCAGGCCTGCAGTTCTTCGGTGAGATCAACATCGATGCACAAAGCAGCGAGCTCACCGTGGACCTGCGCGACATCCACGGCGACTCGGTCTACAGCAAGACGCTGCAGCCACGCATGGGTTGAGCCTGACCTGAAGCCGGCCCAAGGGCCCGGTGATCAGGCCGGCTTGCGGTAGATCGAGGGCTTGACCATCTTCAGCGACTCGGTCACGCCATGCAGGCTCTCCGAATGGCTGATGATGAAGTAACCACCAGGCCGCAGCTTGCTCATCAAGCGGGACACCACCTGGCGCTTGGTCTCCACCGAGAAGTAGATCATCACGTTGCGCAGGAAGATCACGTCAAACACACCGACATCGGGCAAGGTGGCGTTCAGGTTGATCTGCTCGAAGCGGATGCTGTCGCGGATGGCCTTGTCCAGCAGCATCCAGCCCTCCTGGCGCCCGATCCCCTTGAGGCAATAGGCGTTGCGATAGGGCTTGGGGATGTCGGCGGCGTCTTCCAGCGGGTACATGCCTTTTCTGGCCGTCTCCAGCACACGCGTGCTGATGTCGGACGCCAGGATCTCGAAGCGCCAGTGGCCCAGCGCATCGGCCAGCGTCATGGCCAGGGTGTAGGGCTCTTCCCCGCTGGAGCAAGCCCCGCTCCAGACCCGCACCTGCTGCTGCCTGCCCAGCTCCGGCACGATGGTGTCGGCCAGGAACTCGAAGTGCTTGGGCTCGCGAAAGAAGAAGGTTTCATTGGTCGTCAGCAAGTCGACTGACATCTGGCGCTCTTTGGCGTCTTGCGAGACGATCCTGAAGTACTCGCCATACGAGTTCAGACCATGGTGCGCCAGGCGCTTGGCCAGCCGCCCGCTGACCAGCGGCTTCTTGACATCGCTCATGTGGATGCCGGCCTCATCGAAGATGAGTTGCCGAAACCCGTGGAACTCCTTGTCTGACAGAACCGGCAGCATGGGGGGCCTCAGCTTTCCAGGTGTGCCGGGCCATGGCTGACCTCACCCAGCATGGCGATCTCTTCGACGGACAGCACCTTGCCCAGATCCAGCAGGATCACGAAGTTGCCCTTGACCTTGGCCATGCCATCGATGAAGTCGGCGCGGATGCGCGTGCCAAAGCTGGGTGCGGGCTCGACATCGGCGCTGTCGATCTGACGCACGGCACTGACCGCGTCCACCACGATGCCCAGCACATGCGTGTCGTTGTCGGCCTGCACCTCCAGGATCACCACGCAGGTCCGCCGCGAGATCTCGGTGTGCGCGCGGCCAAAGCGGGCGTTCAGGTCGATGACGGGCACCACCGCCCCACGCAGGTTGATGACCCCGCGGATGTAGCCCGGCATCATGGGCACCGAGGTGACGTTGCCGTACTCGATGATCTCGCGCACCCGCAGCGTGCCCACGGCGAACAGCTCATTGGCCAGGCTGAAGATCAGGTACTGGCTGACCATATTGGCCTTGCCCGAGGCGGACGTGCCAACTGTCGCAACAGCAGTGTTCATGGCTCACTCCTCGAACTTGACGAACTCTGATGCGTGGCTGGGCGAGGCCTCACGCTTGCGTGGTGTGGCGCGGCCCACGGCCTGGCGTGACGCGCTGCTTCGGGCGGCGCGGGCGATGACGCTGGAGGCGGCCACGGCCTGCTGGTTGCTGCCTGCGGTGGTGAAGAAGCTCATCAGCTCCTGCAGCTGCTCGGCCTGGCCGCTCATTTCCTCGGCGGTGGCGGCCAGCTCTTCCGATGCGCTGGAGTTCTCCTGCGTCAGCTGCGAAAGCTGGGTCACCGCGGTGTTGATCTGCCAGATGCCGCTGGACTGCTCGTCGGACGCCGAGGCGATCTCCTGGACCAGATCGGAGGTCTTGGAGATGGAGGGCACGATGGCGTCCAGCAGGCCGCCTGCATGCTCGGCCAGGGACACGCTGTTCTTGGCCACTTCACCGATTTCCTGTGCAGCTTCCTGGCTGCGCTCGGCCAGCTTGCGCACCTCGTCGGCCACCACGGCAAAGCCCTTGCCATGCTCACCGGCACGGGCCGCTTCGATCGCCGCGTTCAAGGCCAGCAGGTTGGTCTGGTAGGCGATGTCATCGACGATGCTGATCTTGTCGGCAATGGTCTTCATCGCCTGCACGGTTTCCTTGACAGCCTGGCCACCCTCGACGGCCTCCTTGGCGGCCTTGGACGACATGCCCTCGGTCACCTTGGCGTTGTCGGCGTTCTGTTGCACCGAGCTGGACATCTGCTCGATCGAGGCCGAGGTCTCCTCCACGCTGGAGGCCTGTTCGCTGGCGCCCTGGCTGATGCTCTGGGCCGTGGCCGACACCTGCTCGGCAGCGGCAGACAAGGCATCCGAGGCCGTACGCACGTCACCAATGATGTGGGAGAGCTTGTCGGCCATGCCCTTGACGGAGGCCAGCATGCTGGTGGTGTCACCCGATGCCAGATCGACCTGAACCGTCAGGTCACCGGCGGCCACCTTGCGCACGATCTCGCTCACATAAGCGGGCTCACCACCGAGCTGGCGCAGGATGCTGCGGGTGATCCATGCACCGATCAGGCCCAGGACGACCAGCAACACGGCCGCGCTGCCGAGCATCAAGGTCTTGGACGAGGCCACCTGCTTGTCACCATCCTGCACCGCTTCGTTGCCGACCTTCACGTTCAGGTCCACGATCTTGTCCAGCGTGGCCTCTGCTTTGGCAAACAAGGGATCGTTGTCTGCGCATCGCTTGTAGAAGTCCACAAACAGGGCCTTCTGGCGCGGTGCATCGGTGTTGGTGCTCAAGGCCGCGATGGTCTCGGTGATCTTGCCCTCAGCCGCCTTCCAGTCGTTCCACTCTTTGACAAACTGGGTCCACAGCACGGCTTCTTCCGGCGTTTGAGGCAGGGGCTCGTACATCTTCCAGCCATCTTCCGCACGCTTCCAGACGACGTCTTTTTCTTTCACGCTGCCGGCGAACTTGGTTTGAGCCTGGTAGTCGTTTTCAGAAAAGGCCACCAGGCGGTTGGCGGCGGCAATCGCGGTCTGCGCCTCGTTCATCATCTCCAGCCCCAACACAGAGGGCAAGCGATTCTTGCCAACCTCAGACAAGGAGCCGGAGGTGGCGATCAGACCGCTCCAACCGACCGCGCCCACAATGGCCAGGGCCAACAGGGCAACCGAGAGCAAGCCGATCAGTTTGGCTTTGAGAGAAAGCTGGTTCATGGTGAGAGACCTTTCCTGAGGTTCATGCGAGAAAGCAAAAAGCAGCAATGCGGATCAGAGCGCGTCAAGCAAGGCGGGCCTGGGTGACGTGAGGCTAGGGGGACCGGGGAGGGTCGAGAGGCGTTTGTGCAGGAACCCCGCCTCGCAGTCATCGGTGACCTGGGCCACCAGATTGGGCACATCCAGCAGCAGCGCGACAGCACCCGTGCCCAGGATGGTGAAACCGCCCACGCCGCGCACGTTCTGGAAGACCTTGCCCAGCGGTTTGATGACGGTCTGCAACTCACCCATGAGCTGGTCGACGACCAGGCCCACGCGCTTGCCACCACCTTGCACCACCACCACGTTCTGGCGGCGTCCTGGTTCACCGTCGATCTCGTACAGCTCGCGCAGGCGCACCAGGGGCAGCACCTCGCCGCGCAAGTCCAGCCAATCCTTGCCACTGGCTTGCTGGCGCGACATCTCGATGCACTCGACCACCATGCTCAGCGGGACCACATAGGCCGACTTGCCCACGCCCATCAGGAAGCCATCGATGATGGCCAGCGTCAGCGGCAGGCGGATGCACACGGTGGTGCCCACGCCTTCGGTGCTGCTCAGATCGATGCTGCCGCGCAGGGCCGTGATCGAGCGCTTGACCACGTCCATGCCCACACCTCGGCCCGAGAGTTTGCTGATCTGTTCTGCCGTGGAGAAGCCAGGCTGGAAGACCAGGTTGAAGATGTCCTTGTCGCTGAGCGATGCATCAGGGGCCACCAGGCCACGCTCGATGGCCTTGCTCAGGATGCGCGCCTTGCCCAGGCCCCCACCGTCGTCGGTAACCTCGATGACCACCTGCCCCGCTTCATGCCGGGCATGCAGGCCCACGGTGCCTTGCGCAGGTTTGTTCGCGGTGGCGCGGCGCTCGGCGGATTCGATGCCATGGTCCATGGCATTGCGCACCAGGTGGGTGAGCGGGTCGGCCAGTTGCTCGACCACGGTCTTGTCCAGCTCGGTCTCGGCGCCGGTGATCTGCAAGGCGATGTCCTTGCCCAGCTCCTGGCTGACGTCACGCACCACACGCTGGAAGCGGTTGAAGGTGCCACCGATCTGGACCATGCGCAGGTTCAAGGCCGAGTCACGCACCTCTTCCATCAGACGGGCCACTTCATAGGTGGACTGGATCAGGTCCTTGATCTTGTGCTTGCGGGCGATCAGGTTGGCCCCGGCGCCGGCAATGATCAGCTCGCCCACCAGGTCGATCAGGTGATCGAGCTTGGCGGCATCGACGCGCAGCATATGGGTCTCGCCCTGGCTGCGGCCTTCACGCAGCTGCGTCTGCCTGGCCAGGGCCGCGTCCACCACCTCGGGGCGCACCTGCTGGTTGTCGACCAGCAACTGGCCCAGCGCCACCATGGGTTTGCCCTCGCAGGCGCTCACGGTCTGCGCATCCAGTGCGGCGTCCAGTTCGGCTTGTGTCAGGGTGCCGCAACGCACCAGCATCTCGCCCAGGCGCAGGTCGGGCTCGGGCAGTGCCGCAATGAGCGCGGTGTACTCGCTGACCTTGCTGTGTGGCGGCAGGATGCGCACCAGGCTGTCATTGCGGATGAAATCGAACGCGCCCTCGATGGTGGCCTTGTCCACGTCGGTGCGCAGGTTGATCTCGAAGCCCAGGTGGCAGGCATCGGGCTCCAGATCGGACAGCGCCGGCACACTGTCGGTGACCGTGATGATCTGGTCGATCTGCCCCAGGGTGCACAGGTAGCGCACAAAGCTCAAGGGGTCAAAACCATCGCGGATGGTGTCGATGCCAAAGCGCAAGGAGAGGTGCCAGTTGTCGCTGTGCACACCGCCAGCGGGCACCGCAGCCCCATCGCTTGACGCCGTGGCAGGTTCGGAAACGGCTTCAGCAGAGGGTTCGGGCTTGCCGCCCCGGCCCAGGATGGCTTGCATGCGCTGAACGAGTGCATCGCCCCGGGCCTGGCCATCGGCATCCTGCGCGCGGCCGTGCACGACCAGGTGCACGAGCTCGCGGATGTGGTCGCCCACGGCCAGGAAGAGGCTGGAGAGCTGGGCGTCAAAACGCACATGCCCTTTGCGGGCTTCGTCCAGCACGTTCTCGGCCACATGGGTGAACGCGACGATGTCGTTCAAACCAAAGATGCCGGCCGAGCCCTTGATGGTGTGCGCAGCCCGAAAGACCGCGTTCAGCGTTTCGGCGTCGTCAGGCCTTTGCTCGATCTCGAGCAAGGCCGCTTCCATCTTCTCCAGCAGGTCCAGGCTCTCCGTGATGAAGGCCTGCAAGGCTTCGTCCATCGAATGGCTCATGCATGCTCCTGTGTGTGAGTGGGCGCGGTGAGGCGGAACTCACCGAGCAGATCCGTCAGGGTCAGGGCCTCGATCAAGGGCGGCGTGGCCGATTGCAAGGTCAAGCCACCACCCAGCTCGGCGGCTGCCTTCTGCGCCGCCAGCAGCAGCTGCACGCCCGCCCCATCGACCTCGGCAACCGCGCTGGCGTCCACCAGCAGTTCGGCATCCCCGCTCAAGGCCGACAACAGGCGCTGTTTAAGGGCTTCGGCGGTGAACACGGTCAGCTCGCCGTCCAGCGTGAGGGTGATGCTCATGGTGCGATGCCCTTTCCGGCCGTCAGAAGAAGGTGGTGTTGTCTTCCACCGCGCTGTGCCGCGCGGCGATCACGACGGATGCAAGGGGCCGGCCTTCGTGAGCGGCCTCTTCTTCCGGTGTGGTGTAGGTCTGACGCAGCGAGGCCAGCCAGGCATCGGCATCCCAGGCGGGTGCCTGGCCATCACCCGGCGCATCCAGGCCGCAGGCCAGGTGGTCCATGTTCACGGCGGTGTGCATCAGCATCTGGCTGATGCGGTCCTGCGACTGCACGGCCACCAGCACCTCGTTGATCTCGTCGCGCATGGCCATGCCTTCGCTCAGCAAGGCCTGGGAGTCGGCCACCACATTGGTGGCGGTCGTGTGGATGCGGGAGACCACATCCTCGATCGACTGGCTGGCGCGGGCCATCAGGGCGGTGTCTTCTTCGGTGAAGGTGTCCAGGCTCGTCTTGGCCTTGCGGATGGCCGCGCTGACTTGCCCGATCACCTTCTCGATGCGCTCGCCCGTCTGGGCCGACTGGGTGGACAGATAGCGCACCTCCTTGGCCACCACGGCAAAACCGCGCCCGCTTTCACCCGCACGGGCGGCTTCGATGGCGGCGTTGAGCGACAAGAGATTGGTCTGGCGGGCGATGGCGCCCACCTCGGAGGCCATCTCCTGCAACTGGCCGACGAACTGGGTGACGGCCACCACCTCACCCAGCAGGTGCCCGCGTGAATCCAGCGCGCGGCGCAGGTCCTCGACCAGGGTGAGCAATTGGGTCTGGGCTTCGCCCAGGGCACCCAGCAAGCCGGCTTCGGTGCCGTGCCCGGCCTTGTCTACCGTCTGGCACAAGCGGCCGGACATACCGGCAAAGCGCTGCGTGAGCGCGTCCATGGCCTGGGTCAGCAGCGTGCTGGCAAAAGAAACCTGGCGGTGCCAGACCGGCACCACCGCGCGGCACAAAGGCTCAAGTGAATCGGCCTGTGCGGCGACTGTGGAATGGGATGAGGCCATATTGGCCGGGCGGTGCGGCCACCACCGAAATAAAACCAACGCCGTGATGACAAATATCAGGACCCATACCCAGGTCAAACTGGGCCAGAAACTGGTCAGGCCAATACAGAGCGCCCCCCATCCAATATGGAGGAGAGACGGTGTAGGCCATTGCATCTGTGTCATGGACGATCCTGTCTGAACAGTCAATGAACTCCCCGGGCGCCTGGGGGTTGCTCATGCCTGCATCATCGTCAAAACACACAATTTGTTAACCGAAAATTGCCTTGGAAACGCCGGGCTGTTGCCGGTTTCGGGCAAAACCGCACACTTGCCGCCCTGGCCAGGGCAGTAATCAGAGCAAGTGAGGCAGGTGGAGGTGGGGCGCCGGGTGGCGCAGCCTGGTGGCCCGGGCGGGTGGCCCGGGCGGGTGGCTCAGGCGGGCTGGGCGCTCAAAGCGGCGCGCACGCCCTGGCGAAATGCGTCAATGAACGCGGCGGGCTCAAAGGGTTTGCCCATGAAGGCCACCCCGGAGGGCAAGGTGCCTTTGGTGGCCAAATCCTGCAAGGTATTGCTGGACACGGCCAGGGTATAGCGGGGTTTCACCGCGCACCCGGTCTGTAATTGCCGCAGCATTTCAAAACCGTTCATATGGGGCATCAGCAAATCGGTGATCAGCACGTCGGGCGCCATGCGCCCCACCGCGATCAGGCCGTGAAACCCATTGGTGGCCGCGGCCACCGAGGCCGCCGGAAAGGCCTCGATCACCAGGTGCGCCAGGATGTCCCGGTCATCGGGGTTGTCGTCCACGATCAGGATGGACAAGGCCTCGCTCTGGTCCTGGCGCGGCGTCTCGCCTGGCGCGTCCGCATCGGGCACGGCCAGGCCATGCAGCCGAAACAGCAGCTCGGCCCCTTCGGCCTCGATGCGCCGGTGGCCCCCCAGGGTCTTCCAGGCCTTCAACTGGCCGGTGTCGACCCAGCGCTGCACGGTCTGCGTCGAGATGCCCAGGCGCTGGGCCACGGCGGTGGTGGAGTAGGAGCGGGTCTTGTCCGTCATGGCGTGGCTTGTGGGGTCATGCGGATTGCCCCGCGTCACTGACATCGGCCAGATAGGCCTGCAGTTCGGACAGGACTTCCTGCAATTGTTCGTCCAGCGATGCTACGAGATCCAGCAGGGCTGACAAGTCGTCCTGCGTGATGGCCGTTTGCAGCGTGCGGGCCGTGTGGGAGAGGGATTCCGCGCCGATCGTGCCCGCCGACGAGATCAGCTGGTGCGCGATGTCCACGGCCACATGGGGGTTGCCGCCCGCCAGCGCCTCGCGGATGTGGCGCACGTCCTCGCGCCGGGAGCCCAGAAAGCGGGTGGCAATGCGCTGGTACAGCTCGGCCTTGCCCATGCAGCGGCGCATGCCCACGTCAAAGTTGATGCCCCTCTCAGGTGGCGCAGGCTCGCCCGAGCCCATGCCGGGGAGGCCCGACTCGGCCATGCCCTGGTCCTCATGCAGCCACCTGGCCAGCACATTGAACAGCACCTGTGGCTCGAAGGGTTTGACCACGCAGTCGTTCATGCCGGCCGCCAGGCAAGCCGCCCGGTCACTGGTCAGGGCGTGGGCCGTCATGGCGATGACAGGCAGCTTGGTGTGCCTGGGGTCCTGGCGGATGCGGCGTGTGGCCTCCAGGCCGTCCATGCCCGGCATCTGGATGTCCATCAGCACGAGGTCGAACGACTGCGAGAACAGCAGGTGCAGCGCTTGCACGCCATCTTCGGCAATCGTCACCTGCATGCCCGCTTCATCGCGCAGCAAGTCAGTGGCCACGATCTGGTTGATGGTGTTGTCTTCCACCAGCAGCACGCTGCGCCCGCGAAGCAATGCCGGGGCCGAGCTCGCCGCCGACCGGTACTCGTCTTGCCTGTCCGGGGCCAGCGCGGGCATGTGACGCGCCTCCAGCAGGACATCGTGCAGCGCACGCAGCCCGATCGGGCGGACCAGGCCACAACGCACGCCCAACGTCGCCATCCGGCGGGTGACGTCCTCATCCAGGAAGGACGCGATCAGGATCACCTCCGGCACGGGGGCCGGCCGATTGCGGATCAGGGACACCAGCTCATAGCTGTCGATCTCGGGCAGATTGGCATCCAGCAGCACCACGTCATACGCCTCGCCCGGCGCCGCCTGTTTCAGCCTGGTCAAGCCGGCCACGCCGGATTCGGCCACGGTGGGGATGCAGCCCAGGCTGCTCAGCAGCGCCTTGCAGATGTCGCGCGATCGCTGGCTGTCGTCGATGACCAGCACGCGCAGTTGGCGCAGGGCATCCTCGCTGACCAGCGGGTCGGCCTTGGCCTCCGCCACACCGAAGGCGGCGGTGAAGTCAAAGCGGGTACCGGCCCTGTGCAAACTGCTCACCGCGATCTCGCCCTGCATCAAGGCAACGATCTGTTTGGAGATGGCCAGGCCCAGCCCGGTGCCACCGTACAGGCGGGTGGTGGAGGCGTCCACTTGCGTGAAGGGGGTGAACAGCTTGGCCTGCTGCTCCTCGGTCATGCCGATGCCGGTGTCCAGCACCGAAAAACGCAAGGTCAAGCGCCCCTGGTCCACCGGGCCTGCCTGGCGGATCAGCACGGCCACCTCGCCATGGCTGGTGAACTTGACGGCGTTGTTGCACAGGTTGATCAAGACCTGGCCCAGGCGCAGTGGGTCGCCGATCAGGGTGGTGGGCAGGCTGGGCTCCAGATCGATGAGGAAGTCCAGGCCTTTTTCGTGGGCCTTCAAGGCGGTGACGGTGCTCACCTTGTCGAGCACCTCTTGCAGGGCAAAGGGCCTGGACTCCATCTCCAGCTTGCCGGCCTCGATCTTCGAGAAGTCCAGGATGTCATCGATGATGCCCAGCAAGGAGCCGGCAGACACCATCACGTTTTGCAGGTAGTCCTTTTGCTTCTTGCTCAGGTCCGTGCGCAAGGTCAGCCGCGTCAGGCCCAGGATGGCGTTCATGGGGGTGCGGATCTCATGGCTCATATTGGCCAGGAACTCGCTCTTGGCCCGCGTCGCCTGCTCGGCCTGGTCACGCGCCTTGGCCAGATCGGTGTTGGCCTGCTCCAGCTGGGCGGTGCGCTCCTTGACGCGGTCCTCCAGCTCGGCATTGAGGCGCTGCACCCGCTCCTTGGCCATCCTGCTTTCGGTGATGTCCAGGTTGATGCCCACCAGCCGAACCACACGCCCGACATGGTCGCGCACCGAGATGGACTCGGCCTTGATGACACGGGTTTCACCATCGGCCCTGACGATCCTGAACTCGGTGGCCAGATCGTGCTCACCCCGGATGACCGCTTGCAGCTCCAGCGTCATGCGCTCGGCATCTTCAGGCGTGAGGGTCTTGCGCCAGTCTTCCAGCTTGCCAGAGAAATGCTCTTTGGCGACATCGAAGAGGCTGTGCATCTCGTCGTCCCAGACCAGCTTGTCCTGGTCGATGTCCCAGTCCCACACGCCGATGCTGGCGGCACGCGTGGCCAACTTCAGCCGGTTCTCGCTGGACTGCAGGGCCTCAAAGCGGTGCTCCAGCATCACGGTCATGTCGTGGATGGACCGCTTGAGGGCATAGAGCTCGCCAAAGAACCAGAAATTGCCCGGCTCACGTGCCACCTGCCGGCCCATGCCAATCGAGCCGGCATAAGCCTGCAAGCGCTTGATGGGCTGGATCATGGCAAACCACAGCATCACGGTCAGCGCGACCACCAGCGTGATGTCCAGTGCCACGATGAACGCGATGATGGTCGAGCGGCGCTGCTCCAGATCCTCTTGAAGAAAGCGCCCGGACACATAGACCTTGACCGCACCCAGAGGCTCCTTGCCATGGTAGATGACGCGCTCTTCGACCAGCAGACCCTGGTCGGTCACCGGCCCCTTGAGGCTGCTGGCGTGCCAGTTGGCATCGCGGACCGTGCCATATGGCTTTTCCGAGGTGCTCACGACGATGGCGTACACCTCGCGGTCGATCATCCCGGACTGCAGGATGGCCAGGATATTGGTCTCGTCCATGTTCCACACAGGCAGGGCCAGGCCGGCGGCTTGCTGGTCCACATTGGCGGTCAGTGTGTTGTGCAACTGCACCCAGCGCTGATCCCGCTCGTTGTGAAAGACCACGGCGGCAAACGTGGACAGGAAGACGGTCACCACCGTCACCAGACCGGCAATCAGGAACAGCGCAATGGACAGTTGGCGAAATTTCATGGTGTGCGCATCAAAGCGCCGTGGTCAGGCAAAGATTGAACCGCACGCAGCGGAGGATGTCCATAGCAAGCAGATGGGCTTTTCCCTGCTGTGGCGCGCATGTCAATGTGGCGCCGCCACGTAAACTCAAGACCTTTCACGCCGCCGGGAGCCCCGCTTCATGAACATCGCCGTCAACATCGTGGTCGCCCTGGTTGCGCTGCTGCACGTCTACTTCCTGGTGCTGGAGATGTTCCTGTGGACCAAACCTGCCGGCCTCAAGGCCTTCGGGCAGAAGCTGGAGCAGGCCCAGGCCTCCAAGGTGCTGGCCGCCAATCAAGGGCTGTACAACGGCTTTCTGGCTGCCGGCCTGGTGTGGGGCTTGTGGCTGGGTGCCCCGGGCAACCACATCAAGGTGTTCTTCCTGGGCTGTGTGCTGGTGGCCGGCGTGTATGGCGCCGCCACGGCCAGCCGCAAGATCCTGTTCGTGCAGGCCCTGCCCGCGGCAATTGGTCTGGCGCTGGTCTGGCTGAGCTGAAGCCACCCGCGTCACAGCCCCAGCCAGGGGTCCTTCTCTTCGCCGCCAAAGGTCTCGATCAGAAAGTCCAGGAACACCCGCGTGCGCATGGGCATGTAGCGGCGGCTGGGGTAGGTGGCAAACAGGTGCAGCACCGACAGGGACCAGCCCGGCAGCACCCGCTCCAGACGGCCTTGCTTCAAGGCCTCGTCCACCACGTAAGACGGGAAGCCCGAGGCCCCCAGGCCGGCCAGCGCGGCGGCATACAGGGTGTCGATGTGCGAGCTCAGCATCACGGCCGGCGCCGGCACCACGGTCACCGCGCCATGCGGTGTGGCGCGCAGGGCCTCGCGCTCGGGCTTGAAGGTCATCTCGTGGACATAACCGGGGTGCACCAGGCTCAAGGCCGTGTAGTCGCCCGGATGGTCGGGGCGACCGTGCAGGTCCAGAAACCCCGGAGCGGCGCAGGCGATGATGTGCGAGCAGGTCAGGCGGCGGGCCACGAACTGGCCATCGAGTTGCCCCGAGGTCGACACCACGATGCACAGGTCAAAGCTGTCGTCGATGCTCTCGGCCACATTGGGCGCCACCAGCTCGATGCTGATGCGCGGAAAGCGCGCCAGAAAGGCAGGCAGCACGCGGGCCAGCTGGTGGGCAGCAAAGGCCGGCGGCACCTGCACCTTCAGGCGCCCGGAGGGGTCGGTCGTGGCCGAGGTGGCCTCGCCTTCGATGTCGTCCAGGTCGCGCAGCAGCTTGCGGGCTTTCTCCAGATAACGCTCGCCGGCCGCGGTCAGCACCAGCGTGCGGGTGGTGCGGTTGAGCAGGCGCACACCCAGGTGCGCTTCCAGCTCGTTGATCAGCCGGGTGACCACCGAGGGGGACAGGTCCAGCTCGCGGGCGGCGGCGGCAAAGCCCTGGCAATCCACCACGCGGCAAAAAACGTTCATGGCCTGGATGCGATCCATCGGTGCTCCTGAATCGGGCTGAGGCCCTGGTCATTATTCTCGTTTCAAGAACAATGCATTCGCGTGAAGGGGGTTTTTCTTTCTGTTCGCGGTTCTTACAGTGAACCCATCCGCAACAGATCCGCAACCGAAAGGACCCGATCATGACCACCCTGAACACCACCATCCTTGCCGCCGCCAGCATTCTGGCCGCTACCCTGTCGACCTCGGCTCTGGCTGCCGACAAGGCCGAGCAGCGCACCAGTGCCACCGGTAATGCCACCACCAGCCAGGCTGCACCGGCCGACGCCACTCGCGAGAAGACCCGCGCCGAGTTCCTGCGTGCCCGCCAGGCCGGCGAGCTGGAATACGGCCATGAGTTCCAGATCGCTGAAACCAGCGCCTTCAAGCGCGCCAAGCCCGAAGCCGCTGTTCAAGTGGCGGCGCACTGAGCGGCAAGCCCACGCCGCACCTGCGCTCAGGCCATCTTGCTCAAGCGGTGACGCACCAGCTCGATGTGCGAGCGCAGGTTGTACAGGTTCTCTGAAAACGCCAGCGGCGTGCGGATGTGGCTGACGCCGCGCTCGATGTCATCGAGCCGGCCCATGGCCTCGGCCTTGTTCAACTGGCTGCCCTCCAGGTCCAGCTCGTACTCCAGTTGCTTGAGGCGACCATACCAGCGGTAGATACGCGACTTGATCCGCCATGAGTACACCGAGGGTGCCAGACGCATCACTGGCAGGAGCACCGCCACCAGCGGGATCAGCAACACGATCAAGCGGTCTGCCCACACGGCGATCCAGAAGGGCAGGTAACGATGCAGGAACGACGGCCCGTTCTTCATGTAGCGGGCCGCGTCGTCACTCAAGGGAATGTCGACCCCTTTTGGCGAGGGGAACTCGCCCTCGTGGTGCAACATGCTGGCGTCCCCGGTCAGGTCCGTGGCCACGGCCATCAGCAGGTCGATCAGCGCAGGGTGAATGTCGTCACGCACCACCAGGTTGGCCGTGGGCGCAATGAGCTTGACGTCGTGGTCCGGGATGTTGCGCGCCAGATCGAAGCTGCCCATGGGCAACACGATGTCGGCCAGGAAGGGGAACTGGCGTGAATACGCCTGGGCCTGCGCGAAGTCCATCAAACGCAGTCCTGGCTCACGCATGAGCTTGCCCACCAGGTTGGACTCGGGCGCGCCCACCACCATGATGGCGTCCAGCTGCTTGTTGATCAGCTTTTGCGCGGCCTCTTCGGAGGGCCACTCGGCCAGGCGCGTGTTGTGCGCATCCACGCCGTTGGCCTGGAGCAATTGCTCGGCCAAGGTGTGCACACCGCTGCCCTTTGGGCCGATGGACAGCGAGCGCCCCTTGAGTGCGCTGAGCCGATCCAACTTCAAGCCCTGGCGATAGAACACCCACACGGGCTCGCGGTACAGCGAGGCCAGGCTCATGAGGTCAACGCCGTCGGCCTCGGTGGCCACCCCGCCCTGCACCACCGCCAGCGTCACGCCGGACTGGGGGTCATTGAGCAGGCGCAGGTCCTCCTGCGCGCCGTGGGTCGTGCGCAACTCCAGCTTGATGCCGTTTTGAGCCAGCGCCGTCTGCATGTCCTTGGCCAGGCTTTCATACGCCCCGCCCTCCTGCCCCACCGTCATCACGATGCGGCTGGGTGGCGCGGGCGCGATGAAGTGGCTGGCCACCCAGAAGGCGCCGGCCACCATGGCCAGGGCGCCAATGAAGGTCACCCAGAAATCCAGCGAGGTCCAGCGGGACCAGTTCCATCGAGCCATGTTGTGCCGTTCTTCAAAACCGGCATCTTAGCCAGGGTAGACGCCAAGGGTGCACGGCAGGGGCCCTGACCTATCATCGCGCGACCCCGCCCCCCACCCATGACCAACGAATCAAACAGGACGCCCCCCATGCCGACACCCGCCGCGCGCACCATGCAAGGCCGCCTGCTGCCCAAGCTTGCCCTCATCCTGCTGGCTGCCGCAGCCGGCCTGGTGGCCATCATGGGCTGGCACACCTGGCAACTGGCTTCGCAACAGCGCACCGTGCCGGCTCGGCCCGGGGCCGCCGTGGACGCCCAGGCCGTGGCTCGCCGTCTGAGCCTGGCCGTGCAGCAGCCCACCATCTGGTCGCCCAAGGACGAACATGCCGCCGCCTTCGAGGCCCTGCACCAGCACCTGCAAAGCAGCTTCCCGCTTGCTCACGCCACCTTGAAGCGTCAGGCCTTCGGGCGGCACGCCCTGCTCTACACCTGGGTCGGGCGTGAGCCGCAGGCACAGCCCATGGCGCTGCTGGCCCATCAGGACGTGGTGCCCGTGGCACCGGGCACCGAGAAGGACTGGCAGCAGCCGCCGTTCTCCGGCACCGTCCAGGACGGCTTCGTCTGGGGGCGCGGCGCCTGGGACGACAAGGGCAATGTCATGGCCATCATGGAGGCCGTCGAGATGCTGATCAAAGCGGGCTTTCAGCCCCGGCAGACTGTCTACCTGGCCTTCGGGGCCGATGAGGAAGTGGGCGGTGAAGACGGCGCCCACCTCATCGCCCAATGGCTCAAGCAACAGAACGTGCGCCTGCGCTTTGCGATGGACGAGGGCCTCTTGATCACGCAGGGCATGGTGCCCGGGGTGCGCAAGCCCGTGGCCTTGATCGGCATGGCCGAGAAGGGCTACCTCACGCTCAGGCTGACGGCCAAGGGCCAGCCCGGCCACACCAGCATGCCGCCCATGCGCAGCGCCATCGGCATGGTCAGCGAGGCCGTGACGCGGGTCGAAGCCCAGCAGATGCCGGCTCACTTGAGCGGCCTGCCACGCGAGATGTTCGAAGCCGTGGCGCCTGAGGTGCAAGGCCTCAACCGCTGGCTGCTGAGCAACCTGTGGTTGACCGAGCCCCTGGTGCTCAGCCAGTTGCAAAAGAGCCCGGCCACCAATGCCATGCTGCGCACGACCACGGTGGCCACTGTGTTCCAGGCGGGTGAGCGCGAAAACGTGCTGCCGGGCGTGGCCTCGGCGCTGGTCAACTTCCGCCTCCTGCCTGGCGACAGCAGCGCGCAGGTTCAACAGCACGTGCAACAGGTCCTGGCGGGACTGGACGTGCAGGTGACGCACGAGCCGCAGGTGACCGAGGCTTCGCCCGTGTCCAGGTCCGGCACCCCGGCCTACCGGCTGCTGGCGCAAACGCTGCGCGAACTGCAGCCCGATGTGGTGGTGGCCCCCGGCCTGCTGGTGGGCGGCACGGACTCGCGCCACTTTGCAGACGTCAGCGAGTCCATCTTCCGCTTCTCGCCCGTGCGCGCCAGCCAGCCCGATCTGGCCCGCTTTCACGGCACCAACGAACGCATCGGCATCGACAACTACGTGCAGATGATCCAGTTCTACGAGCGCCTGCTGCGCAATGCCGACACGCTTTGACGGCCTGATCGCTCAGTTGGCCACTTGCGCCGGCTCCGCCGCAATCTGACGCAGCGCCTGCTCGAACACCCCGGCGGGCTGCCCACCGGAAATCAGATGCCGGTTGTTGACAATGACCGCCGGCACCGAGTGGATGCCGTGCGAGGTGTAGAAGGCCTCGCGTTCACGCACCTCGCGGGCAAACTCGTCGCTGGCCAGGATGGCCTGCGCACGCGCCACATCCAGCCCGGCCTGTTGCACGGCCGCCAGCAACACCATGTCGGCCCCCATGTCCTGCCGGTCTCGGTGACAGGCTTGCAGCAGCGCCTTTTTCAAGGCCAGCTGCTGCGCAGGGTGCGCCAGACCCGCCCAGTGCAGCAGGCGATGGGCGTTGAAGGTGTTGTAGATGCGGCCGCGGCCCTCGGGGCTGAAGGTGAAGCCGACATCGGCACCGCGCTGGCGAATGGTGTCGCGGATCTGGGCCTGCTGCGCGGGCGTCGAGCCGTACTTCTGCGTGAGGTGCTCGGTGATGTCCTGTCCGCCCGAGGGCATGTCCGGGTTCAGCTCGAAGGGCTGGAAATGGACCGCCGCCTCGACCTCGCCCTGAAGCCGCGTCAAGGCCAGCTCCAACGCGGCCAGGCCGATGGCGCACCAGGGGCATGAAACATCGGAAACAAAGTCAATCTTCAACGCGGTGGTCATACGGCAAGCTCTCCAGGCAGAGCTTGATCGTAACCAAGACCGCATAACCAGCCCCCCAAGGGGGTTGTCCCCCCGTCAACCGGGCTCGCACGGGGATGGGCATGCCAATTGCCCCGTAGTGGACACCACTGTTCCAGCACCTGGAACACCCCTCACCCCTACGACCAGGAGCGTCTCGATGAAGCTGCAAACCACCCCTCACCTCGCCCACCAAGGGCCGGCCTGGCGTGCCTTGCGCACCTTGCCCGGCTTGTCATGCGCCGTGCTGCTGAGCCTGGGCCACACCCCCATGGCATCGGCACAAGGCCAGTCAAGCCAGACACCCCAGACCCCACCAGCCGCGGCCTCCAGCGCCTCGCCACCGTCGGTATCACTGGTGCACAAGCTGCCCCAGGCCGACGCCGATTTTCTGCATGACGCCATCCAGCGCTGCCTGACGAATGCACAAAGCAGCCAGCTTGCGCTGGAGACAAGCCGCGATACCCAGGTCAAGAACCTGGCCCAGCAAATACTGACCCAACACGCCAAGACACGCGACCAGTTGGTGACCCTGGCCATGGCCAAGGGCGTCGAAGTCCCCACGGCACCATCCTTGACACAAAAGGCCAAGCTGATGATGCTGTCCATGCGAGATGGGGGCAGCTTCGACAAGGACTACATCAGCACGTGGGGCATCTCTGCCAATGAAGAAGCGGTCGATCTGTTTCAAAAGGCAGCGGCCGAAGCAGGCGACAATGATGTCAGAGCCTTGGCCAAGGAAGCCTTGCCCGCGCTGCAGCATGCGGTAGAGCTGGCCAGGTCCTTGCGGCTGGCCAACACACAGAGCAAGGCCGGGGACTGAACCCTCAAGCCAGGCGCGATCGGGGTTGCGCCAGCCTGCGAAGATGGGCAGACAGGTCATCCTTACCGGGTCTGCGCAGAATATGCGGCAATCAGGCGCCAGCCCGGCTGGCATCCCCAACCTGTGCCTGAACATGGGAATCGACGGTGGCCCTGATCGGATTGCGCTCGCCCAACAGGTGGCCTGCAGGCTCGCTGCGGGCACGCCTCCTGCTGCTCATCGTGATCGTGGCCTTGCCCATGACGCTGCTCATGGCCGTGCTGATCGCGCAGCACCTGCGTGACGAGCAAGTGCGCTTCGAGTCCGCCATGCAACACCGTGCAGCGGGGCTGGCGCAAGCCGTGGACCGTGAAATACGCGCCTCGATCGGTGCGCTCAATATCCTGGCGGTCTCGGACACCTTGCAACGTGACGACCTGGCAGGCTTTTTCAGCGCGGTGGCGGCCCTGCCCAACACGCCCGGCGCATGGCAGGGCGTCTTTCTGATCGGGCCGAACAACGAGGTCCTCCTCAACACCGGTCAACCGCAAGGCAAGCCGCTGGGCGCGTTTGCCGATGCCGACTTGCTCGACCTGGTTCGTCAGGCGCCGCAAGCGCGGCTGAGCAACCTGATGGTGGCCCCAGACGGGCAATGGCGCACCAGCGTGCTGGCGCCTGTGCTCGTGGGTGGGCGTGTCCGCTACATCCTGGGGGCGTGGCTGGCGCCGTCTGTCTGGCAAAAGCTGCTGGATGAGCGCGCGTTGCCCGGCGGGCAACATGCTGGCCGCACCTGCCTGGTTGAAGGGCAGCTGCGCCAGCTGGCTTGTGACCGCGGTAGCGAGGCCATGCTCAACCATCCGCTACCCGATCCCCTGCAGACCCTGCTGCGCCGGCAGGCCACGGGGTGGATTCGCGGCGAGGCTTTCCGTGCGGACGACAACCACGCAGCATGGCAGGCTGTCGGGCCATTCTCCTGGCAGGTGCTGGTCATCGAGCCCGTATGGCCCACCTTGATCGCGCAGCTGGGTGGTGCGGCAGAGCTGTCCATCGCCGGCCTGTTGACGCTGATTGTGGCCGTGACCTTTGCGCTGAAGCTGGTGCGGCGTGAAGGCGTGCCCACGCCGGCCGTGCTGCGCAAACCACCCAAAGCCACAACCCCGGCCTTACCGCTTGAGCAGTCGCGTGTGAACGTGCTCCCTCATGAACTCGACGAGCACGTGTTGATCGAGTGGGCACAAAGCATCGGTCACATCGGCTTTTTCAACCAGGCGCAAGGCAACCCACAAGTGCGATGGACGCAAGGGCTGTCGCACTTGCTGGGGCTGGCCTCAGCCTCACACGAAGGCAGCTGGCGTCCGCTGCTTCGCCGCCTTCACCCGCAGGACAGAAAGCCCCTGCTGCAACAGGTGAAGCGAGCCGTGCGCCAAGGGGTCGAGCAAGTCACGCTGGAGGGGCGGTGCCTGTCGAGCGAGCCGCAGCCACGCTGGCTGTCGTGCCGGGCC
The DNA here is from genome assembly GCF_016195855.1 of Aquabacterium sp. Taxonomy (GTDB): domain Bacteria; phylum Pseudomonadota; class Gammaproteobacteria; order Burkholderiales; family Burkholderiaceae_C; genus Aquabacterium. The sequence goes on along the minus strand of NZ_JACPYU010000010.1, from coordinate 224,974 downwards.
TCCATTGCCTACGACGCACACCGTCGGGCACGCAGTGTCACCGGCATGGTGATGGACATCACGGCGCAGAAGACGCTGGATCGCGAGCGGGCAGCCTTGATGGCGCGTGAGCAGGTAGCCCGACAGGAAGCCGAAAGCGCCAACCGGGCCAAGGACGAGTTCCTGGCCATGCTGGGCCACGAGTTGCGCAACCCCCTGGGTGCCATCTCTGCGGCCTGCGAGGTCCTCAACCGGGCAGACCCTCAGCAGGATGTGGCCCAGCGCGCCCGCCAGATCATTGCACGGCAGACCACGCACCTGTCCAGGCTCATGGACGATCTGCTGGACGTGTTCCGCGTGATCTCCGGCAAGGTCCTGCTGGTACGGGCGCCCATGCTGCTGGGACAGGTTGTGCAGCGTGTGGTTCACACGCTGGAACTGGCAGGTCAGCTCGGCGCGCATGAACTGAGCTTGCAGCTCGATGAGGTCTGGGTCCACGCGGATGTCACGCGCATGGAGCAGGTGATCACCAACTTGCTGAGCAACGCCGTGAAATACACGCCGGCCCAGGGCCGCATCGAGGTCCGCGTTCAGGAAGTGGGCAACCAGGCCGTCTTGCAAGTGCGTGACAGTGGTGTGGGCATGACACCCGAGCTCATGGACCATGTCTTTGACATGTTCGTTCAGGGCGAGCGCGCCATGGACCGGCCGCAAGGCGGGCTGGGCATCGGGCTGGCCCTGGTGCGCCGACTGACCGAGTTGCATGGTGGCCAGGTCAGCGTGGACAGCCCGGGCCCGGGCCAGGGCTGCACCTTCACCGTGCGCCTGCCACTGGCCCTGGCCATGGCGCCACAGCAAGAAGCCCGTACCGAGCATGGGGCAAGCCCCTCGCGCCGTGTCGTGGTGGTCGAAGACAACGAGGACACACGTGAAGCCCTGTGTGCCTTGTTGACGCTCCATCACCATGACACCTACTCGGCCACGGAAGGGCGAAGTGGCCTGGAGCTGATCATGCAGGTACAACCTGATGTGGCCTTGATCGACATCGGGCTGCCTGGCCTGACGGGGTACGACGTGGCCCGCCATCTGCGCGCCACGGGTTATGGGGGGCGGCTGATCGCCGTATCGGGCTATGGCCAACCGGCCGATGTGCAGCGCGCCCACCAGGCCGGCTTCAACCAGCATGTGGTCAAGCCGGTGAACCCCAGCATGCTGGAACAGTTGCTGGCGCCCCTGGCCACCTGACATGGACAGGCCATCGCAATCCCCTGCTGCGGGCAGGGCCGACTGCGTCAAGGGAATCAAACTGTAAACACTTCATCTGCCGGCTTGACTGGGCGCCGTGCGACTGCACAATCCATCGATTGGGAGTTGATGGATGTTCAAGGAGCGCCGACCATGCCTCATGCATTGGTTGTGGATGATGAAGCCGACGCCGCCGACATGCTGGCGTCGCTGATTGCCAGTGAGGGCTTCAGTGTGGCCACGGCCGGGTCCTTGCGCGAGGCCCGTCGCCAACTGGCCTTGCAAGAGCCCGATGTCGTGCTGCTGGACCTGATGCTGCCCGATGGCAGCGGCATGCAGCTGTTTGATGACGAGAAGGCCCTGGTCAACGCCGAGGTGGTGTTGATGACGGGCCACGCGAGCCTGGAGACCTCGATCCAGGCCCTGCGCCTGGGTGCGGCCGATTACCTGCTCAAACCGATCCAGCTCAAACAGCTGTCGAACGTGCTGTCCAGGGCCACCAAGCCGGCCGCCTTGAAGGCCGAGGCCAGCGCCTTGATGGACGGGCTGGAGAAAGAAGGGCACTTTGGCCTCCTGTGGGGACGCTCCCCGGTCATGCGCAAGGTGTACGACCAGATCGTGAGGGTCTCGGCCACGGCGGTCACCGTGCTGATCACCGGCGAGAGCGGGTGCGGCAAGGAGGTGGTGGCCAGCACCGTGCATGAACTGAGCCGGCGTCGACATCGTCCCTTCATTGCAGTGAACTGCGGCGCCATTTCCCCCAACCTGATCGAGAGCGAACTGTTCGGGCACGAAAAGGGCAGCTTCACGGGCGCTGAACGCCAGCATCAAGGCATCTTCGAGCGGGCCAATGGCGGCACACTTTTCCTCGACGAGATCACGGAGATGCCCCTTGATCTGCAGGTCAAGCTCTTGCGTGTGCTGGAGACCAACAGCTTCTCGCGGGTGGGCTCCACCCAGACCCAGCAGGCGGACGTGCGCATCATGGCCGCCACCAACCGGCCGCTCGATCAGGCGGTGAAGTCGGGCAAGCTGCGCGAAGACCTGCTCTACCGGCTCAATGTCTTCCCCATCGAGTTGCCGCCCTTGCGCGAGCGCATGGAGGACGTCCCCCTGATCGCTGCGCACTTTCTGGACGACATCTCGCGTCGCGAGGGCGTGGTCAAACAATATGACCCGCAAGCACTGAGCAGGTTGAGCAGTTATGCCTGGCCCGGCAATGTGCGCGAGTTGCGCAACATCGTGCACCGGGCTTACGTGATGGCCTCCGGCTCGGTGATCACCGACGAATGCCTGCCCCGCCCGGACGAACCGCCCTCGGTGGTGTCGGGGGCGCCCGTGCTGCACATCGACATCGGCACGCCATTGGCCGAGGTCGAGCGCCAGGTCATCCTGGGCACGCTGGACCACCTTGGCCGGCACAAGGAGCGCACGGCCGCCACGCTGGGTATCAGCCTCAAGACGCTGTACAACCGGCTCAAGGAGTACGCCACGATGCCGTCTGAGCTGGGCGAGCAGGAAGAGGCCTGCGAGCCGCCCAAGACCTGAGTCAGGCGCGACGTTGCCGGCGCTGCCCGGCCATCTCGATGTTCATCATCTGGCGGTACTTCGTCACCGTACGGCGTGCCACAGCCAGCCCTTGCCTGGCCAGCAAGCGGGTGATCGCCACGTCGGAGTAAGGCCGCGTGGGGTCTTCGCTGTCGATGATGTCCTTGATGAGCCCGCGTATGGCCACGGTCGAGCAGATGCCGCCGTTGCTGGTGTGCACCGCACGCGAGAAGAAGCGCTTGAGCTCGAAGACACCGGAACGGGTGGCCATGTACTTGTTGTTGATGACCCGAGAGACCGTGGATTCATGCAGGCCCAGCTCCTGTGCCACATCACGCAGGCTCAGGGGCCTCATGCCCATTTCGCCGTACTCCAGAAACAGATGCTGGCGCTGCACGATGAGCCGGGCCACGCACAAGATGGTGTGAAAGCGCTGCTCGACATTGCGCACCATCCATCTGGCGTCCCGCAGATGTGCAGCCAGTTCGGCATGGCGGGCATCGCGATGACGCTGAAACAGCTCCGAGCATGCCTGGTTGATGCTGACCTTGGGGACGACAGCCGGGTTCAGGGACACGACCCATTGCCCTTTGTCGAACCTGGCAACCACATCCGGCACGATGAAAGCCATGGGGTCGGCACTGTAGCGCCAGCCCGGGTGCGGGTCCATGTGCCTGATGCGCTCGCAGACCGCGTGCACATCGGCCTGGCTTTGCCCCAATATCCGGGCCAGGGCATCTGTGTCCCGCGTCGCCAGCAGGTCCAGATGGTCGCGGATGATGGCCCGGGCCATCCTCTGCTGCCTCAAGCCTTCGATTTCGGAGATCTGCAAAGCCAGACACTCCTGCACGTGGCGTGCGCCCACACCTGTGGGCTCCATGGATTGCACCCGGGTCAGCGCCTGAACAAGTTCCTGTTCATCTACCACTGGCTCAAGTCCGGCGAGGGCCGCCAGCTCGGCCAGGTCCTGACGCAGGTAGCCATCGTCATCCAGCGATTCGATCAACAGCCCCACCAAGGCCCGCTCGCGATCGGAGAGCTTGAGCGCATTGGCCTGGACATGAAGGTAGGGGCGCAACCTGGTGACGGCCGGGACGCTGTTGACGAGGCCCATGTCGTCATCACCTTGATCGGCTTGCCTGCTGCCTGAAGTCGCCCATGGCGCCCCGCCACTGACCCACGCCTCATCGGCATCCTGAATGAGCACCTCCGCTTGCAAGCCGGCGCGCTCGGCCATGAAGGATGGGGCCTCGTCATTGGCCGCGACGTCGGCCGCGATGGGGGTGCCATCGTGGGCCAGTTCGGCAAGCGGGTCACCCTGCTCCAGAAACGGGTTCTGCGCCACCACCTCGCTGACCTCCTGCGCGAAGTCAAGCGAGGACAGTTGCAAAAGGCGCACGGCCTGTTGCAAGCGGGGGCTCATGGCCAGGCCTTGTTGCGAAGCCAGCTTGAGTGAGGTCTGGGGCATGACGGGGGCTCTCTCTGTGGTGGATGGATGCCTGCTGCGCCGCAACATCCATGCCCAGGCATGACCCAGGCAGCAACCCTCCCCAAGCCGGCCAAGGCTACATGGCTTTGTGTGTCTTGCGGCAATGATTGCCGGTCCAGTACGTCGATGACAGCACCATCACGGCCAGGGTGAAAGCACGGCTTGCAGAAAACAAACAGGTCAGCGTCATGCGGCTGAGTGTGGAAACACTGGGGGGTGAAGTCCTGTTGTCAGGCTTTGCGCTGACCCCCGAAGAACGCGCCCTGGCTGGCGGCCTCGCCCTGACGGTATCGGGTGTCCAGAGTGTGCGCAACAACATCGAAGTCCGCACCAACGCGAAATGAAGTGGCTCCATTTCGCGCCGCAGTCATGGGTCGCCTTGCTCAAGGGCAGACGGCCCATGAGCCTCACTCATCGTGGCGAGCTGGGTTCGCTGTCCGCATTGCTTGCGCTCCCTTGATTGTCTTTGGCCTTGTTCTTGTTGCCGGCCTTGTGCTTCTTGCCTTTGCTGGCACCCGAGGCCTTGTCTTCATCAGGCTGACTGGCGGCATCCCCGCGCAAGCCTGCCGCAGGTGGCGCGTCGTCCATGTTCCACGGTGGCATGGCCGGTCGGTTTGCGCCTGCCCCGGTAGCGGCCCCGGTAGCGGCCCCGGTGGCTGCCCCCTTGGACGAGCCGGGGGTGTCGGCCTGGGCCTTGGGAGGCTCACCCGTTGTCGTCGGCTCGGACCACACCGGCCCGACCATCGACAGCATGGCGCAGGCCAATGCAGCGGGAATGAGTTGTTGACACACGTTCATTGAATGGCTCCTTACAGAAGTGTTTCAGCACCCCGAACCTGGGTTGCCGCATGACTCTTGGGGCAAGCGACGTGCCTTGTCGGCCGCCAGCCTGGTCTTCCGTGGCGTCGGCGCCTTGCTGATGCGGGCGGCAATGGGTTCCGATCTTTTGAAAAAAGTGCGGCAAACAAGGCGTACACCCCTGAATGCTCACCGCGGGCTCATGACGCAGACCCGCGTCATCACGCGCAGCGCCACCGCCATCCTCAGCCTGATCGGCGTCGCCAAGGTGCTGATGACCGTCCCCGATGTCCCGAGGCCGGCGAACAGGTCATGCAGTTGCGCTGCCTGGTCAGCTCTGCCGATTCCCTGAAGAACTGGGATTTGCGTTGCGAGGTGCGCGAGCGGCTTCTGGCCTACATCCAGCTGGGGTATCCGCAATACCTGCCAAGGTTGAGGGCGGACTGGGACAAGGCGGGGCCTCTCGCCCCTGAGCGGCCCGCCGCCTGATGGCCAGCAACATCAGGCGGGTCACGTCCGATGGGTCGCGCAGCAGGTAACGCGCGTGGCTGGCCTCGCACCAGCCCACACGCACGGTCAACCAATGGCGGGGGGCCCCCGTGAAGGCCAGCTCATCGGTGTCATCGTCTCCCACATAAAGGGCCTGGCCGCAGCCACTGTCTCGCATCAAGGCCAGCAGGGCGTGCCGTTTGGTGCGAGCCCCGGGCGGCAAGAGGTTGATCACCATGTGCCCCGGTATGGCCAGCGCAGGTGGATTCAGACTAGCCACACGCGCGTTCAACAGGCTTGCAGCCTGTTCATGATCCGCGCAATGGCGGTAGTGCAAAGACAAGGTCACCCCCTTGTCTTCGATGAAAACGCCCGCCAGTTGGGGATGCTGTGCGCCAGTGGCCCCCATCCTGGCCAGTTGAGCCAGCCAGGCCTTGCAACAGCCCACCAGGCTTGCACGCGTGTGCACGTCCACGCCGGGCAAGCCTTCGTTGCCATGGTTGCCCACCACATACCTCACCCCTTCAGGCAGGCGCGCCACCAGATCGGCACGGGCACGACCAGAGACCACCGCCACGCAGGCCAGGCTGGACAACTGGGTCAGGGCCTCGCGGGCAGCAGGCAGCAGGCCTGCCTGGCTGGGCCGATCGGTGAGCGGCGACAAGGTCCCGTCGAAGTCAAAGGCAAAGAGCGTGTCACCACCCAGCCAGCGCGACAAGATGGGGCGCTGAGGGCGGGCCAGCAGGTGCTTCATGCAGGACTCCAGTTGACAAGATGCCATCGGGGTTCAGGCCCGGCGCTGGCGCGCACCGGACTCATCAAGGTTGTGCCGCCAGGGCATGTGAAAGCGCTTTGGCGCAGGGCTGGCCACCTGCACGATGCGGTTGTGCACGCGGATGCGCTGGCGCTCGTCTGCCGCATCGAGCAGCATGCGCCCGGCCCATCGGTAGATGTTGAAGTCCACCAGCCGCTGGCGCATCGCCCGCATGCGCTCTTGCTGTTCTGCCCGGCTCATGGTCAGCGCGCGGTGCAGGGCGTCCGTGGTTTGCCCGATGTGATACGGGTTGACCACCAGGGCCTCGTAGAGCTCGCTGGCAGCGCCGGCAAAGCGGCTGAGGATGAGGCCGCCGTCTTCGGTGTCCCGTGCGGCCACGAACTCCTTGGCCACCAGGTTCATGCCGTCGTGCAGGCTGGTGACCATGGCCAGATCGGCGGCGCGATAGTGCTCCGTCACCGACCGGCTGTCGTGGTGCTCGATGAGCAAGATGATCGGCGGCGGTGAGCCTGGTGCCACCTGGGCAAACCGGTCATTGATGCGTGCAGCATGCTCACGCACACTGGCCTCCAGCCGCTTGTAGGCGTCCAGCGTGGAACGCGTTGGCGCGGCGATCTGAATGAAGGTGAAGCGCCCCACCCATTCCGGCCTGGTCTCCAGCAGGTGCTCGACCGCCAGCAGGCGCTCCACGATGCCCTTGGTGTAATCCAGCCGGTCCACCCCGATGCCCAGCTTGTGCTCGCTGGGCAGGCCATGACGAAGGCGCACGGCACTTCGGGCCTGCATCTTCAAGGCCTGGGCGTTGTCGGGCGGTGGGGTCCAGTGGATCGAGATGGGGTAGTCACGCACCTTGGTTCTTTGCCCCTGGAAGATCACCGAGTCATCCTCGCGAGAAATGCGCGACTCCATGAACCGGTCCACCGACTCCAGGAAGTTCTGGCAGTGATAGCGCGTGTGGAACCCCAGGATGGTGCTGCCCAGCAAGCCCTCGATGATGTGCCGCCCCCATGGGCAGATGCCAAAGGACTCGGCGTTGGGCCACGGTATGTGCCAGAAGGTGAGGATGGTGGCCTGCGGCAGGCGCTCGCGCAGCAGCTTGGGCAGCAAAGCGAAGTGGTAGTCCTGCACCAGGATGACGGGATTGGGCGAGCGGGCCTCGGCCACCACGGCGTCGGCAAACTTGGCATTGACGGCCTGGTACTGCATCCAGTCGCTGTCGCGAAACACCGGGCGTTCGTGGGCGATATGGCACAGCGGCCACAGGCCTTCGTTGGCAAAGCCGAAGTAATACCCTTGCTCCTCTTGCGGCGAGAGCCAGACGCGCCGCAGCGTGTAGGCGCCTGGCTCGGGCACGCCATCGTGCGACTGCGGTGGCACCTGGATGCGCGAGCGTGCATCAACCACATCTGCATCGGCCGAGCCGCTGCCGTGCGCCACCCAGATGCCCGAACAGGCCCGCATCACGGGCTCCACGGCCGTCACCAGGCCGCTGGCCGGACGTTCCACGCGGATGCTGCCGTCGGCTTGCCGCTGGTGGATGTAGGGCTCGCGGTTGGAGACCACGATCATCTCGTCACCAAACAGATGCTCGCGCAGCAAGAGCTTGAGGGTCTCGGGACGCCACTCGATCGTGGTGTCCTTGAGGATGCGGCGGTCCTCGTGGACGCTGCGCAGGAGCCGGCGCAGATCGGGCAGCAAGGGCTCGATTTCCGGTGCGGTGCGCTGCTGCCCCTGCGCCACATGGTCCTCACGCAGGATGCGCCGCACCCCACTGACCCAGTATCGCCAGCTCCAGTTGGCCATCAGCAGCAACATGGCCGCCAGGCAAAAGCCCAGCGCGGCAAACACCCAGATCACATAGCGCTGCGTCTGCTCACCACGACGCCAGGCGGCATGGCGGCTGTGAACCACCACCATGCGCGCCATGTCGGCGTTGGGTAGGGCGGACAACGGCAAGGCGACCTGGCTCACATGGGCCTCCAGTTCGCCGTTTTGCCCCTGCTTGCCCAGGTCGCGCGAGACGTCTCCCGCGCACCCCAGGGTGACCGGATAGGTCTGGCTCCAGGCGAACAGTTGCCGGTGGCTGTCGCACACGGCAACGGCCATCAGGCGCTGGTCCTGTGTCAGCGCGTTGAGCCGGCTGGTCAGGCCCGCTGGCTCGCCCGTGCGGATGGCAACCTGCACCGGCTCGACCATGGCCTGGCCCAGCAACAGGGCCCGCTCATCGAGATCCCGGTCCGCCCAGTTCAACAGCAAGGGATGGACAAGGTTGAGCACGATGGCAGACAACAACGCGATGACCGCCAACAGCGGCAAGATGAACACGACGCTCCAGCGGAGCATCCGCATCCAGGCCCCGCGCACAGAAGAAGCAGACATGGTGAGGTCCCTCGAAAGCCACGTGAATCACGTTCTGCAATGAGGGGCAAACAGCGTGCCTGAAAGCGGCGGCGGATCTCGCCGCGGACTTGCCTGTGTGTCAAACTCGGCCAGCGCCGGGCATTCGCCTGGCCCGAAATGGATCACCGCATGAGCATCGTTGTGTATTGGCTGACCCAAGGCCAGCCTTTCGTGGCCACCTTCAATGACCAGCAATTGCTCGAAGCGCTGGCCTTCTCTGAAGCTAAACGCAAGGAGAAGGACGCCGACGGCAAGCCGCTGCACAGCCACATCGTCACCAATTCGGAACTGGGCGACCACGTGGGCAAGCCCGGTGTCAGCGACGAACTGCCCGCCGACTACAGCTGGACCAAATCCCACCGAGGTGGCCCACCGGAGTCTGGCAACCCACCCAGGACCCTGGCTTGAGCCCCGCCAAATCCTGGACAATGGCGCTCTGAGCAAGTTTTTGCTGAACCCGATCCTGAACAAGAAGAGACCCATGAGCGAAGCCGCACCTACGCCCGCCCTGCCTGACCGCCTGGCCATCGATCCCTCCAGCCCTTATTTCAACGCTGACGTGTTCAAGCACGACATCGGCATCCGCTTCAATGACAAGGAGCGTGTCGATGTTGAAGAGTACTGCGTGAGCGAAGGCTGGATCAAGGTCGCCGCCGGCAAGAAGGTCGACCGCAAGGGCAAGCCCCTGATGCTCACCCTCAAGGGCAAGGTCGAAGCCTTCTACAAGTAAGGCTCAGGTGCGCGTGCCGCGCCTCACACCTTGACGGGGTCGGCCGGCTTGCCAGCCTGCGGCGTCAGCGACACCTCCTCCGCGCCAAGCTGGCGCGTCAGGAAGCCCTCGAAATCGGCAATGGCCACGGGCTTGCTGAACAGATAGCCCTGAAAGCGATGGCAACCGATGGTGGTCAGGAAGCTGCGCTGGCCTTCGGTTTCCACCCCTTCGGCGATCACCTCCAGGCCCAGGTTCTGGCCCAGGCTGACCACGGTGCTGGCAATGGCCGCATCGTTGGGGTTGGTCTGCAGGTCGCGCACAAAGGCCTGGTCGATCTTGAGCTGGTCCAGCGGCAGGCGCTTGAGGTAGGACAGCGATGAGAAGCCGGTGCCGAAGTCATCGAGCGAGAAGCTCACGCCCCGCTCCTTGAGCGCCGACATCTTGGCGATGATGTCGTCCACATCGTTGACCAGCATGCTCTCGGTGAGCTCCAGCTTGAGCCGGCTGGGCTCGATGCCGCAACGGTCCACGATGCTGAGTACCTGTGCGACGAAGTCCGGCTGACGGAACTGTCGCGCACTGACGTTCACAGCCAGCTGCAAAGCGGCGGTCGCGGGGTTCAAGGCCCAGCTGGCCAATTGCGTGCACGCCTGCTTGAGCACCCACTCGCCCAGCGGCAGGATCAGGCCGGTCTGCTCGGCCATGGGGATGAACTCGCCTGGCGACACCATGCCGTGGCGCGGGTGCTTCCAGCGCACCAGGGCTTCGGCACCGATCACCCGGCCATCGGCATGCACCTGCGGCTGGTAGTGCAGCAGGAACTGCCCTTCGATCAGGGCGGTGCGGAAGTCGGCCTCCAGTGCATTGCGGGCATTCACGTCGGCCTGCATCACCTGCAGGACCATGTAGAGCGTGGCCACGGCAAAGATGTCGTTGCCCCAGGCATTGAGGGCGCGCACATCGTCGGGCTGCACATAACCGGGCGCCAGGCCGAAACGGGTCAGGTCCAGGAAAACGAAGGCGGCAAAAAAGAGCAGCGGCACGCCATGGCGCAACACGCTGTGCCGGCCGCGCAGCAAGAGGTAGGCACCCGCCCCCAAGGACGGCAAGAGATGGTGTGTGGAGCGAGGCACCTTGTCCGAAGGCACGTCGATCACCAGGCAGATGCCGATCAGCGTGATGAACAGCGTGCCCAGCACCAGCATGCCCGCCGCATGGGCGTTCTGCCGGCGGGTCATCACCACCCCCACGATGCCCGTGCCCATCAGCCACAGCTCCATGGGCACGGCCAGCCATTGCGCACGCAAGGCGAACAGAATGGCCCACCCGCCCCCTGCCACGATCAGGAAGGCGCAGCCGATGAGCACCATCAGCTCGATGCGCCGCTGATGCTTGTCACCTGGGCTGCGCCAGATGCCGCGGCTGTTCTGTTTGGCAGGTTTGCCCGCTTGCTGGCCGGGGAAAGGCATGTAGGCGTGCGCGTTGAAGGATGAAAGTTACACCTTATATCGGATGCGGGCCGACTACCCTTGAGGGTAAGTGCCAAGCAGCGCCATAGCGTGAACAATGCCCGCGCGCCAGCGTGCACCGGTACACACATCCGCCACAGCTCATCGATGGGCGCGGGGCGCCACGCACGACGTCCCAAAAGCTCATCCGTACATACCCCGAACCCCATCCAATTGGCCCAAATCATCAAGCACCTGGCCCATTTCGTCATTTGCATCCTGCCCTCGGCGCGGCAACATCAAGCACCGCCGGAACGTCCCGGCCCCGTTCAACCCGGCAAGGAAGTTCGATGCAGGTCCCGTCACCCGTTCACTCCGGCAACAAGCCATTGGGCGCACTGATCGTTGGCACCGGCTTTGGTGGCATCGGCATGGCCATCGCCTTGCGCCGTGCGGGCCTGGGCGACTTCGTGATCCTGGAAAAGCAGCACGATGTGGGCGGCGTCTGGCGTGACAACAGCTACCCCGGCGCGGCCTGCGACGTGCCCTCGCACCTGTACTCGTTTTCGTTCGAGCCCAACCCGAACTGGTCACGCGTGTTCGCCACCCAGGCCGAGATTCACAACTACCTGCGCCACTGCACCGACAAGTACCAGTTGCGCCCGCACATCCGCTTTGGCGCCGAGGTGGCCCAGGCCAGCTATGACGAGTACCGTGCGCTTTGGACGGTGACCTTGCGCGATGGCCAGCAACTGGAGGCCCGCCTGCTGATCACGGCCACCGGCCAGCTCAGCCGCCCCTTGTGGCCCAAGCTCGAAGGGCTGGACAGCTTCAAGGGCCGCAGCTTTCACTCGGCACAGTGGGACCACGACTACCCCTTGCGCGGCCAGCGTGTTGCCGTGATCGGCACGGGGGCCTCGGCCATCCAGTTCGTGCCGGCCATTGCCGACGAGGTGGCATCGCTCAAGGTCTTTCAGCGCTCGCCGGCCTACATCCTGCCGCGACCCGATCGCGCCTACAGCGAAAACGAGAAGGCCCTGTTGCGTCGCCTGCCCTGGCTGATGAAGCTGCTGCGCGCGCGCATCTATGTGCAGTACGAATCACGGGCGCTGGGCTTCACGCGCTTGAAGGGCCTGATGACCCTGGCGGCCGGCCTGCCCTTTCGCCGCCTGCTCAAACAGCAGGTGCGCGACGCCGCGCTGCGCCGCAAGCTCACACCGGACTATCCGATCGGCTGCAAGCGCATCCTTTTGTCGAGTGAATACCTGGCCACGATGAGCAAGCCCCAGGTTGAGCTGGTGACAGAGGGCATCCGCCGCATCACGCCCGATGGCGTCGAGACCACCGATGGCCAGCACCATGCGGTGGACGCGCTCATCTTCGGCACCGGCTTTGCCGCCACCGAGTTCCTTGCGCCCATGCGCATCACCGGGCGCGGTGGCATCGACCTCAACGAGGCCTGGCAAGGCGGCGCGCAAGCCTATCTGGGCCTGACGGTGCCGGGCTTTCCCAACCTGTTCATGCTGTACGGCCCCAACACCAACCTGGGCCACAACTCCATCGTCTACATGCTGGAGAGCCAGATCGCCCATGTGCTGCGCTGCATCCAGGCCATGCGCAAGACCGGCGTCGACACCATCGAGGTCGATGCGCAGCGCTACGCGCACTACAACGCCCATGTGCAGCAGCGCCTGCTGGGCACGGTGTGGAACGGCTGCAAGAGCTGGTATGTGGACGCCTCGGGCCACAACAGCACCAACTGGCCCGGCTTCACCTGGAGCTACCGCTGGCTGACCCGGCATGCTTCACTGCAAGCTTACGACCTGGTGCAGCGCTTTTCACCACAAGCGCGTTAGAGTGGGGGCGTCTCCCTTGCTTGACGCCCATGACCTCATCACAACGTCGCCACCACCATCGCACCGACCTGGCCCGCATTGCCGAAGAGGCCATGACCGAGCGGGGGCTGGAGCCCAGCTTTTCGGTCAGTGTGCAGCGCCAGCTGGATGCCCTCACCGGGCCCGCGCAAGACACGGACCCGCTCATCCGCGATCTGCGCGCCCTGCCCTGGTGCTCCATCGACAACGACGATTCGCTGGACCTGGACCAGCTCACCGTGTGCGAGCCGATGGCCGATGGCGCGGTCAAGATCCTGGTGGCCGTGGCCGACGTCGACAGCCTGGTCGACAAGGGCTCGCCCATTGACGAGCACGCGCGCATCAACACCACCTCGGTCTACACCTCGGCCCGGATCTTTCCGATGCTGCCCGAGCGGCTGTCCACCGACCTGACCTCGCTGAACCCGGACGCGGACCGCCTGGCCATCGTCACCGAGATGCACATCGCGGCCGATGCAAGCATCACGCAGGCCAGCGTCTACCGGGGCCTGGTGCGCAACAAGGCCAAGCTCGCGTATGACGCGATCTCCGCCTGGATTGATGGCCAGACGCCCTTGCCGGATGCTGCCCGCATCGTGCCCGAGATCGAAGGCCAGCTGCGCCAGCAGGACGAGGTCGCGCAGCGCCTGCGCAAGCAGCGCCACGCACAAGGCTCGCTGGAGCTGGAGACCTTTCAGCCGCGCGCGGTGTTTGAAGGCGAGCGCGTGGTGGACATCCGCCAGCAGGTCCAGAACCGCGGGCGGCAGTTGATCGAGGAGTTCATGATTGCCGCCAACACCTGCACCGCCAAGTTCCTGGCCAGCCATGGTGGCGCGTCGTTGCGCCGCGTCGTGCGCTCGCCCGAGCGCTGGCTGCGCCTGGTCGAGCTGGCCGGCAAATACGGCGAGACCTTGCCCAAGGCACCCGACTCGCGTGCGCTGGAAGCCTTTCTGGCGCGGCGCCATCGGGCTGACCCCTTGCGCTTTCCCGACCTGTCGCTGATCGTGGTCAAGCTGATGGGCGCGGGCGAGTATGTGGTGGAGCGCGCCAGCACCGAGCCCATCGGCCACTTCGGCCTGGCCCTGCGCGACTACACGCACTCCACGGCCCCCAACCGCCGCTACCCCGACTTGATCACCCTGCGCATGCTCAAAAGCTTGCTCAAAGGCGACAAGGCCCCGTACACCACCGACGAGCTGCAGGCCCTGGCCTTGCATTGCACCAACCAGGAAGATGCCGCACGCAAGGTGGAGCGCCGGGTGCGCAAGTCCGAAGCGGCGCTGTTTCTGGAGTCCCGCATTGGCGAGGTCTTCGATGCCATCGTGACGGGCCGCACCGACAGTGGCACCTGGGTGCGCCTGATCACGCCGCCCGCCGAAGGCATGCTGGTGGGCCACGTGCCCGAGCTGGAGGTGGGCCAGACCTTGCATGTCAAACTGACGGACACCAATGTCGAGCGCGGCTTCATTGACTTTGCCGCCATTGGCTGAACACCACCCCTGCCCACGGAATTCAAACCATGGTGAACCTGCACAGACGCCGCTGCACACGCACCCTTGCCCTGGCCGCCGCCAGCGTGGCCTTGACGGGCTGCGCCAGCCTGACGGGCGCCGAGACCGTGCGCGTCAACGTGGTGGGGCTGGAGCCCCTGCCCGGGGAGTTGATGGAGGCGCGCATGGCGCTCAAGCTGCGTGTGCAGAACCCCAACGAAGCGGCCGTGGACTACGACGGCATTTCGGTGGAGCTGGACGTGCGTGGCAACAGCTTTGCCAGCGGTGTCAGCCCCGAAAAGGGCAGCATCCCGCGCTTTGGCGAGGTGCTGATCTCGGTGCCGGTATCGGTGTCGGCATTGGCCGTCTTGCGTCAGGTGGCCGGCATGGCCAGTGGCAACAGCAACAACCGCATCGAATACGCGCTGCGTGGTCGCCTGGCGGGCAGCGGCTTTGGCGGCGTGCGGTTTTCGTCCAGCGGTGAGGTCGAGCTGCCCAAGGGGCTGCTGGGCCGCTGAGCCCGCAACGCCAACCAGGCAACGCCGGGCGTTCACAAAGTCTGGTTACAACTTCTCACCTGGGCAAGACATCCAGGGCGCATGCTCGCGCGTTGTAAGCACATGCGCTGCTGTTCTAGCGCCAGGAGAAGACCATGTCTGAAGAAGCCAAGCCATCCAACGCCGTCACCGTCCAAGTCCCCCGCACAGCCCTGTTTGCCGGGGGCGGCATTGCCCTGGTCGGCCTGGGGTTGGCCGCCGGCATGATGCTGCGCTCGCCCTCGGCGCCCGCCCCCGATGCCCAGCAAGCAACCCAACAGGCCATGGTGCAAGCCTCCGGCCCTGAAGCGGCCACCGAGGCACAAGGCAAAGCCCCCGTCGACAAAGAAGCGGCCACGCACGCCAGCACCAGCAGCCACAAGCGCGAAGCCCGCCATCAGGCCGACAACGCAGGCACTGAACAAACCGCCCAACCCATGTCGCCCGAACTCAGCGGCCGCCCGGCTGTGGCCTGCGCGAACTGTGGCGTGATTGAAGCCGTGCGTGCCGTGCAGCAAAAGGGTCAGGGCAGCGGCGTGGGTGCCGTGGCCGGTGGCGTGCTCGGTGGGGTCGTGGGCAACCAGATGGGCAAGGGCAGCGGCAAGACCGCGATGACCGTGCTGGGCGCCATTGGCGGCGGTTTTGCCGGCAATGAAGTCGAGAAGCAGACGCGCACCGTCACCGTCTATGAAGTGCGCGTGCGCATGGACGACGGCAGCGTGCGCACCTTCACGCAAAACACCGAGCCCGCACCCGGTACACGGGTGGAAGTCAATGGCCACAGCTTTCGCGCCATTGAAGCCGGCGCAGACAGCGGCCGCCCCGCCACCATCCAGACCTCAGGTTCTGGCGGCGTCTGACCCCGCGACCTCGGTGCGGTTGCGCCCGGCGTGCTTGGCCTTGTACATGGCATCGTCGGAGCGGGCCAGCAGCGTGTCCAGATCCAGGCCATGGACCCCTGAGGCCGCCAGCCCCACGCTCACCGTCAGGCGCAGCGTGGGCTGGCCCTCAGCCAGCACGATGTCCTGAGCGGCCAGCGCCTCACGCAGGCGTTCGGCAAAGCGGTAGCCGTCGTCCGGCTCGCAGTGGGTCAACAAGACCACGAACTCTTCACCACCCAGGCGCGCCACCAGGTCCCCCTGGCGCCTGGAGTGCCGCAGCGTGTGGGCCACGGCCTTCAAGGCCTGGTCGCCCGCCGCATGGCCTGCGGTGTCATTGATCTTCTTGAAGAAGTCCACGTCCAGCAGCATCAGCACCAGCTGGAAGCCGTGCCGCCTGGCACGCGCCAGCTCCGCCTGAGCCGCCTCGAAGAAAGCGCGGCGATTGGGCAGGCCGGTGAGGAAGTCGGTGGTGGATTGCTCGCGCAGGCTGACGATCAGCTTGTCCCGCTCCAGCTCCAGTGCCGCACGCGCTTGGCTTTGCTGCTTCAAGGCATTGATGCCACCAAAGACTTCGGCAAACTCATCACCCACCACGGCCTTGGGCAAGGCCCGGCTCAGGTCACCTGCGCTCATGGCATGCAAGACATCGGCCGCTTGCGACAGGGGCCGAACAAAGCGCTCATGGGCCACACGCAGCAAGAGCAGCACCAGCCCCATCAGCAAGGACGTCGTCACCAGCACCCCCGCCAGCCATTGCTGTGAACGGGCCTGAACGCGGGCGCAGCGCTGATCGGCGCCATCCAGCAGCGCGTCGCGCAGGGCCAGGATCGAGTTCATGTCAGGCACATAGGCCGCAGCGAAGTCTGCCGGGGTCATGCCGAACTGCCCCGTGTCTCGCCCGGTCGTCAGCACCATGTCGATCAGGCGTGCGGCCTTGTCGAAATAATCGCGCTCCATCAGCACATGCGCGGCCAGCACGGCATCGGCCTCGTCCATCTGCCCCATGCGCAGATCCAGCAGGTGACGCAACTGCTCGATGCGCCCCTTGACACGCTCGATGGCGGACAGCTCTTCTGGCGTGAAACGCTGTTGCCTGCTCAAGGCGGGCGTGAACAGGGAGCCCAGTTGCCCCGCGTATTCACGCAGCTCGGCAGACAGGCGCGCGGCCCAGACGGCAGACCCCAGCGCCGGGTCGGCCAGTTGGGCGTCATCGGTGAGCACGGTGATGGCCGGGGCCAACAGCGGCACCAGCTCCACCATGCCGCGCACGCTCTGGCGCAAGGCCTCGGGCTGGCGCTGCGACAAGGGCAAGGCCGCCTGCCGGTCCACGGCCAGACGCGCTTGCTTGAGCGCCCCCAGGAAGGCATCGGCCTTGAGCAGCGCCTTCTGGTAGCGCGCATGGCCCGCCTCGTGCTGCAGCACCTGATGCAAGTCAGCAAAGGCCTGGTCAGTGCGTGCACGCGCCGTCAGCAAGGCCTCATGCAACCCCGGGCTGCCCGAAGGCGTCTCGTCACCCAGCGCGCTGTTGGCCGGCCCCCGCTCGCGCGACACCATCTCCATGGCCGCCAGCGCCAGGCGCAAACGGGCCACGGCCTGCTGCCCCTCCTCGGCCCGCTGCAGCTGGCGCCACTCCAGTTGCACCAGGCGCGCCTCGACCAGCAGGAACACCAGCACCAGGCTCACGGCCATCAGCCGGAACCATCCTCGCAAGGTCAAGGTGCGTTTGAGTTTGTCCATGGTCAGTCGTTTCGCGGGCCCGGCACGGGCCGCCCGGCGACTGTATCAACAAGATGCGCCATTGTTGCGGCGCAGCATGACTTGTCACATGGTGAGCCATGGCGACAACAGGGCATTTCACGCGACACCCCCCGATTCGCGCAGCCTTCCCATTTGACAATGACAGTTTTCAGATATACATTGCCGAACCGTTTCGTCGCTTGATGCACGTCAATCGTGATCCAGTGACAAAGTACCTTCCGGGTTGAATAGCCACCGGGCTACAAAACCAGACGTAGCCAACTGGACCAGCAGGAGACAACAGACATGTCCGAACACTTTGACGTCTTGATCGTGGGCGCAGGCCTGTCCGGTATCGGCGCCGCCTGGCACCTGAGCAAACAGTGTCCGGACAAGAGTTTTGCCATCCTGGAAGGCCGCGACACGATCGGCGGCACCTGGGACCTGTTCCGCTACCCCGGCATCCGCTCCGACTCGGACATGTACACCCTGGGCTACAACTTCAAGCCCTGGACCGAGCCCAAGGTCATCGCCGACGGCGACCGCATCCGCAACTACATCCAGGAAGTCGCCCGTGATGGCGGCATGCAGCAGAAGGTCCGCTTCGGCCACAAGGTCGCAGCCGCAGACTGGGACAGCGAGACCGCCAAGTGGACGCTGACCGTGCAGAAGAAGAGCGGCGAGACCGTGCAGCTCACCTGCAACTGGCTGATGATGTGCTCGGGCTACTACAACTACGAAGAAGGCTTTACGCCGGAGTTCAAGGGCCGTGACGACTTCAAGGGTCAGGTCATCCACCCCCAGTTCTGGCCAGAGAACCTCGACTACAGCGGCAAGCGCGTGGTCGTGATCGGCTCGGGTGCTACCGCCATCACCCTGATCCCGTCGATGACCGACAAGGCCCAGCACGTGACCATGCTGCAGCGCACGCCCAGCTATGTGATCTCGGTGCCTCAGTTCGACCCGATGGTGCGCTTCCTGCTGAAGTTCCTGCCGGACATGACGGTCTACAACATCAGCCGCGCCCGCAACAACTTCATCACCCAGATGATCTTCAAGTTGTCGCGCAAGTACCCCAACGCCGTGCGCAAGTTCCTGCTCAAGCAGGTGAAGATGCAGGTGGGCCCGAACTTCGACATGAAGCACTTCACGCCGCCCTACAACCCCTGGGATCAACGCCTGTGCGCCGTGCCCAATGGCGACCTGTTCAAGGTGCTCAAGAAGGGCAAGGCATCGGTCGTGACCGACCAGATCGATCGCTTCGTCGACAAGGGCATCCTGCTCAAGTCCGGCCAGACGCTGGAAGCCGACATCATCATCACCGCCACCGGCCTGAACCTGCGCCTGTTCGGCGGCATGCAGATGTCGGTGGACGGCAAGCCCGTGGAGATGAACAAGCACATCTCCTACAAGGGCCTGATGTTCAGCGACCTGCCCAACTTCTCGAACACGCTGGGCTACACCAATGCCTCGTGGACGCTCAAGGCCGACCTGATTGCCGAGTACGTGTGCCGCTTGATCAAGCACATGGACAAGACCGGCACGCGCATCGCCACGGCGCGCCGCGACCCCAATGTGCAACCGGCCCCGCTGCTGGACATGACATCGGGCTATGTGGCCCGCGCTGAAGCCACCCTGCCCAAGGGCGCCGACCGCGCCCCCTGGAAGCTCTACCAGAACTACGCCATGGACAAGGAACAGCTGCACAACGGCAAGCTGGAAGACGGCGTGATGACCTTCTCCAAGCCCCACAAGGTGGCGCGCCCCAGCACGGCGGCCGAGCCTGTGCGCCGCTACGGCAGCTGATCCAATCAGCCAGTCAACCCGAAACAGGGGCCGACACGGGAACGTGGCGGCCCCTGTTCGCTTCCGGTCATCACGAGATCGTTGTCGTATCGAGGATGTGGGTCAGGCTGTTGCCCAGGTCGTCCAGCGTGGGTGAGACACCCGGCGCCCAGTCCCGCGTGTTGACCGTGTAGGCCCAGTCCACCCCGTCGCTTCGGGACGCGGCCAGGGTCGAGGCACCCGGCGTGCTGCCGGAGCGCGCAGAGCCAGGCGAGCGAGGCCCATTGCCCCAGGCCGCATGCAGGTGGATGAACTGCACCATGGCGTGTGCGGACGCCCCGGTGCCATCGTTGGGGTCCCCCACCTCGTTGATCTCGCCATCACCACCGTACACAGACGGGATCAGGCGCGTGGACGACAAATCCAGCGGGCTCAGGCCCAGCCCTTCGTCTTCGGCAATGGCCTGGTGGCTGCTGCGCTTGTTGGCCAGCGTCGGGAAGACTTCAACTTCAGTGATGCCGGCGGGCTGCAGCAAGCTGGTCTTGACGAAGTCGAAGTAGGTCTTGCCCGTGACCTTCTCCACCACCGCCCCGGCCAGCAGGTAGCCGAAGTTCGAGTACTTGGTGTTGGTGCCCGGTGCAAAGTCCAGCACGCGGCCATACATGTAGCGCGCCACGTCCAGCTTGGTCACGGGACGCCCCAGGTTCATGTCCAGCGCGATCTTGCGCATGTTGTAGGTGGGGTCGAAGCCCGAACCCGTGCCGGTGTCGTCGTAGCCGCCCATGTGGTCCAGCAGTTGCTGCATGGTGATGTTGTCGCTGCGCGGGTCTGCCGGGTGCGTCAGCCCCAGCAAGGGGTAGACCTTGGTGGCCGGTGACAACTGCTTGCTGTCGTACAAGGCCTGCACGGCGGCTTCCAGGAACATCTTGCTGCAACTGGCCAGCAAGAAGCGGTCAGAGGGCTGCGTTATGCGGTAGCCAGGCTCGGCCCAGGTGTAGGCGCGCGAGAACTTGCTCACGCCGTTCTTGCCAATGGCCAGTTGGGCCGCGCGCACGCCATGCGCCTGCATGAAGGTCTGCATGGCGTGGTCGAGTGCCGCCAGATGGGGTACAGGCGTGCCGGTGGCCGACCACTGGCGCGCCATGGGCGTGTCCTGCTTGGCGAAGATGGCGGCGTAACGCGTGTCTGCGCCCACACCCCCGCCTTGCACGCAGATGGGGTACAGGCCCGAGGCCTTCTGCTTGTCGAACTCGGCCTGGTAGTCCGCGGCGCTCATGCCGTGCCGGGCCACCCAGGGGCCTACCACGTCGTCCTTGAAGACCGAGCAGTACATGTGGTCACTCGACACGGCCACATACGAGGGCCGGTAGCCCGACAGCTGGTAGCCAGGCAGTTGAACCTCGGCATTGAAGACGTCCTGGTAGCTCTCGCCGGTGTCCGATGGGTGGGCATGCCACTTCACGAAACCGGGGTTGGCGTGCCACACGGCCATGTAGCGGCGGTCGCCCGGGGTGCCGTAGATGGCCACCGAGCGCAAGGCCATGCGCTGGTTGTGCGCGGTCTTGTTGAGGTGCTGAAAGGTGCCGGCGTTGGCCTCCGGGCCCGATGGCACCCCGTGGCGCGCCATCCAGCTGCCACTGATGCCCTGCTCGAACACGGCGGCAAACACCGCGTTGCCGGCGGTGCCCGTGGCCGACACGAGCGTCGGCACAAAGCCCTTGGCCGTCCAGTTGTTGAAGAAGGACTGGTACCCCTCGCTGTTGACGCCGTGCACGGCCACCCAGGCCGAGCCCGTGCGCTGCACCCAGACGGCCGCGTAACGCGCGTCACCCGGGTCGCCATACACGCTCAGGGAGATCATCCGGAAGCCCTGGGCGCTCAGGTTGTTGAAGTTGGTCTGGTGTTGGGTGCTGGTGACCCCGTGATAAGCCTGAAACATGGTGTCGCTCCTGTGGGGTTGATGAGTGGGTGTCGCCCGACTGTCTGCCCATCACGCCCGGGGCGCCATCCCTAGCTGTTGGCTCAAAATGGGGGGCTCAGGCCTCATCGCGGAGCGAGCGATTTACATGGGTATCAGGGGCGAGCGCGCCGTGGCTCGCTAAGCTGGCATGGCCTTCGCCTTGAGACCATCACATGAACCCGCAAGACATCCTGGCGCGCAACCGCGTGATCCTTTGCCACTTCGACAGCTACAGCACCGCCCTGTTGTTTGCCCGCTGGGGCGGCAGCACCCTGTTGTGGCCCGAGGCTTTGCCCGAATCGGCCAAGCCCATGGCCCCGCCTGAGGCCATGGCGCCAGAGCAAGATGCGCAAGTGGTCAAACAGGCGGTGGTCGATCGCTACGGCTTGAACCCTGCCGAGTTGCTGCACCTGGGCGACTTCAACCATTGGGCACAAACGGACGCCGGCCCCGTGCGCATCCACCTGCTGCGCTTTGACACCTTCGAGGCGCCCAAAGCCGCCATCGCCGAGCACGGCGGCGTGTTCAAGGCCATCAGCGAACTGCGCGGCAGCAACATGGCTGAGTTGCTCCTGCTGCGCGAGGTGTTCAACCTCATCGTGGGCGCAGGGGGCGGTCGGGGCTAGCTGGATCGGGTGATCGTGTTGAGTGCGCCGAGCAAACGCCCGCACTCGGCATCGGTCCCCACCGAGATCCGCAGGAACTGGTCGATGCGCGGCAACTTGAAGTGCCGCACCAGGATCGCCTGCGCGCGCAAGCGTTGGGCCAGCTCGCCTGCATCCTGCCCAGGGTGCGTGGCAAACACAAAGTTGGCTGCACTGGGCAGCACCTGAAAACCCAGCTCGCGCAGACCGGCGCTCAAACGCTCGCGGCTTTGCATGACCCGCGCGCAGGTCTGACGAAAGTAGGCATCGGCCCCGAAAGACGCCACCGCCCCGGCCTGCGCCAGGCGGTCCAGCGGATACGAGTTGAACGAGTCCTTCACACGGGCCAGGCCCTCGATCAGCTCGACCGACCCCAGGGCATAACCCACACGCAAGCCCGCCAGCCCACGGGACTTGGACAAGGTCTGCACCACCAGCAGATGGGGATGCCGCGCGATCAGGCTTGCCGCGCTCTCGCCGCCAAAGTCCACATAGGCTTCGTCCACCAGCACCACGCGGTCCGGATGCAGGCGCAGCAAGGCCTCGATGTCCGCCAGGGGCAGCGCAATCCCGGTTGGCGCATTGGGATTGGCCAGCACCACGCCGCCCACCTGTCCAGCCGGCCGCGCGTAGTCCTGCACATCAAGACAGAAGTCAGCCTTGAGGGGCACCAGCTCATGCGGGATGCCATACAAGCGGCAGTAGACCGGGTAGAAGCTGTAGCTCACATCCGGCATCAGCACCGGCAGGCCGTGCTGGAACAGCGCGTGAAAGGCATGAGCCAGCACCTCGTCAGAGCCATTGCCCACGAAGACCTGGTCGGCCTGCACGCCATGGTGCGCCGCGATCACACGCCGCAAGGCGCTGGCAGCCGGATCGGGATACAGGCGCAAGTCATCGGCATTGGCGTGCGCGATGGCCGCCAGCACCTCGGGCGCCGGCCCGTAGGGGTTCTCGTTGGTGTTGAGCTTGACGAGATCAGGCAGGCGGGCCTGCTCCCCTGCGACATACGGTGTCAACTGCTTGACCAGCGGGCTCCAGAATCGGCTCATGAAAGGGGGTCCTTGCCAAAAAAGTTCCAGCCAAAGAAAAAGGCGCCTTGCGGCGCCTTCGGTGTTGTCTGAGCTACTTGCTGCTTGAGGTCTCAAGGTCTTTGCAAGTCGAGCGTGCAGGCACGACCACGGCGCCATGGCGAACCATGGTGATGGTGGTGATGCGACAAAGCGATCAAGGCCTGCATGCTCATGGGCTCAGTATGGCACGGGTTCTTTAGTAAGAACCGCGGCCACCGCGGTAGCCGCCGCCACCATTGCCGCCGCCGAAGCCGCCCGAAGGACGATCTTCCTTAGGACGGGCCAGGTTCACGACCAGGGCGCGACCGTCAACGGTCTTGCCGTGCAGGCCACGGATGGCGGCTTGCGCTTCTTCGGGCGAGGACATTTCGACAAAGCCGAAACCCTTGGAGCGACCGGTGTCACGGTCCATCATGACCTTGGCGGACATGACGCTGCCGAAGGCAGACATTTCTTGTTGCAGGTTGTCGTCGCGGACAGAGTAGGCCAGGTTGCCGACGTAGAGCTTGTTTTCCATGATGGAGTCTTTCGAGAGAGAAATTTGAATGTGTGAAATCTGCAGACGCGCGTTCAACGGAACTTGCGTCGTGCGGGAGGAGGCCCGCCATTCATACGGGTTTCGAGATGGCGGAAGGTGATACGACCCTTGCTCAGGTCGTAAGGAGACAGCTCCAGGGACACCTTGTCGCCAGCCAGAATTCGGATACGGTTCTTGCGCATCTTGCCGCCCGAGTAGGCGATGAGCGCATGACCGTTTTCAAGTGTCACGCGAAAGCGTGCATCAGGCAGAACTTCGTCCACCTGGCCGCGCATTTCAATCAGATCTTCTTTGGCCACTTATTTCCTTAGATTGCTTGCCGTACGAAGCGACGGCCCTGGGCCAGTGCATACAGCGTGGCTTCTTCGCTGGTGGCAAAGAAGGGCACGAACCGGAAGATCCGGTCGTGGGTGCCGGATCCGCGTCCGCTGCGCACGGAAACCGAGGCGGCGTACTGACCAGATTCAGTGAGTTTGATGAGGGGAGACAAGAGGTACTTGCCTACCGATAGCGCGTTGGCTGGTGTGATGTTCACTATGGACGTGTAAGGCACGAAGTCGCAAAACGACCGTGCATGTCGAGGCGGGAGCAATCGGACAGTGCGTGCGACCAGAGGTCAACGCAGGGTCAACGATGCAATGCGTAAGGGGGTGAGCTCGCCGATGGAGTGATCGACCGCGGTTTGTCGGGTCGTCTAGTCTGATCGAGCGGTGGGGGCGACGTGATGGTCGAATCGTGGATCAGACGATTGAGGCTGCGTAGGTAAGCAAATTGCAGCAATGCACGGACTGTATCAGGCTTGCGGTATTTGTGCTTGCTTTTTTTGCAGCACAAAACACTGGCATTTTTTTGCCGCACGTGCATACTCAATTCCCCCAGCGCGCCCACCCAAGGTTGACAAGACCGACACGCACAGCGTGATCGGTTGGCGCGGCGCCTGTGGAGGCCAGACAAAAATGGCTTGTCAGGGAGCAACGCAACAACCGGATGGACGTGATGAGACAACACACCAATCCCATGCCGAGTCACCCGTTTCCCGCCTCACGCGGTGAGGAGCTAGAACGGGATTTCCTGGCCTACCTGAACATGATCAGCCAGAACAAGGCGCGCCTGCTGCCGCCCGGTTTTCTGGCCGATTACCAGGCTTTTGGCTGGATCGAGATGCGCAACGGTGTCCCCTGCCCGACCGACGCAGGCAAACAGGCCGCGCTGCACATGCGCAAGCCCCATCACCAGCACGAGCGACGCTGAACTCAGTCCTGCGGACGCACCAGCCTCACAGGCAGGCGGGCCGTGCGCTTGGGCATGTCGCCCCGCGCGTCGCCCGAGGCCATGTCCACCGCCCAGCCATTCAAAAAGGCCATGCGGTTGAGGCCGGTATTGTCCTGCCCGCGCATGACGGTGCCGTAGTTGTAGGGGTTGGCCGCCGCGCCTGAGGACGCGTCCACATTGGCCGTGCCCGCCCAGTACCAGTCGCGCGGTGCGGCAGGAAACAGCGCCTGCGACAGGCCGCGCCTGGCGCCCGTTTCATTGACCAGGCGGCGCAGATCCGTCACCCGGGGCAGGCGCCAGTCCAGTCCGTCGGCCTTGCGCCGCGCGCTCGCCAGGGCCAGCGCTTCCTTGTGCGTGGCCAGCACGGGCTCGCCATGGCAGGTCTGGCCGTCCCACTGCATGCCTTCGACGCAACGGGCCCAGATCTGGCGGGCATGCACGTCCACCACCTCGACGCCGTCTCTGGAGGGGACCCAGTCGGTCGAGGCCGGCTTGCCTGCTGCCCAGGCGTTGACCGAGGCCAGCACCACGGCGCACCACAGCGTCCGCCGCTTCATACCCCCAACTCCTCCTGCCAGCCGCTGGGCGCGCCTTGCAGATGCCGCCTCAACAGGCGTGCCAGGTCACTGGGCGTATAGGGTTTGGCCAGGTGATCGTCCATGCCGGCGGAGCGGTAGCGGTCGGCCACCACCTCCTTGCCATTGGCCGTCAGGGCGATGATGCCCACGGGCCCCTGGTTGCACTGGCGCTCGTGCTCACGGATGCGGCGCGTCGCCTCGAAGCCATCCATGACGGGCATCTCGCAGTCCATCAGCACCAGGTCCACGCGGTTGTGCGCCAGCCAATCGACCGCGTCCTGGCCGTTGTCGAGCAAGGACACCTTCACCCCCAAGGCGCGCAACTCGGCTTCGGCAATCATGGCGTTGACAGGGTTGTCTTCCACCAGCAGCACATGGGGCGGCCCTTCCAGCCCCAGTGCGTGTGGCGCCGCGTGCTCGCCATGTACCCGGACAGAGGGCGCGACCTGCGCGGCCGGGGCCGCATGGTGCACTGGCAGTGGCAGCGTGAAGCTGAACACGGAGCCCTTGCCCAGCTCGCTGACGCACAGCAACTCACCGCCCATCGCCCGGCACAGGTCCCGCGAGATGGTCAGCCCCAGGCCCGTTCCGCCAAAGCGGCGCTGGTAGGTGCCCTCGGCCTGGTGAAACGCCTCGAAGACGCGCGCCACATCGGCCGCGGGGATGCCCACGCCGGTGTCACTCACCTGCACCGTGAGCACGCCCGTCAGCACGTCGTGGCGGGCGCTCAGCCGCACATGGCCCCTGGGCGTGAACTTGATCGCGTTGCCCAGCAGGTTGTGCAGCACCTGCCGGATGCGCACCGGGTCCCCGATGGCATCGACGTCATGCGCCATCTCGATGGACGTGAACAGGCTCAGGCCCTTGTCGTGCGCGCTCACCTTGGAGGTCTCGACCATCTCCTGCAGCAGCGTGCGCAGGTTGAAGGGCTGGGCATGGATGGGCAGCTTGCCCGCTTCGATGCTGGAGAAATCCAGAATGTCATTGATCACATTGACCAGGTGCTCGCCCGAGCCCTTGATCAGGTCCAGCTGACGCAGGCTCTGCGTATCCTGCGCCTTGGCACGCAACTGGCGCGTCAGGCCCAGGATGCCGTGCAGCGGCGTGCGCATCTCATGGCTCATGGTGGCCACAAAGCGGCTCTTGGCCTCGCTCAGGGACTTGGCCTGCTGCAGGGCCTCGTCGCGGATCTGCGCCACCTGCTCGCTCTGAAAGCGCAAGGTCAGCAACTCCTTGATGCGCAAGTTCGAGCGGCGCCCTTCGTTCAGCAAGATCACCCAGGTGCCCACAAAGGCGGCGGCGCAATAGGTGCCCAGGTCATCACCACGCGCCAGGACGAAGCCGATATTGGGCAGCATGATGGTGGTGACAAAGCCCGTCACCGACGGCAGGTCCACATGCAGGATGAAGGTACCCAGGGTGGCCACGCCGATGACCACGCTGATGGTCACCACCGCGATCTCCAGATGGTCCAGCGGCGTCAACCCCCAGACCAAGGCGCTCCAGGTCAGGCCATCGGCCGCGGTGAGGCCCCGGTAGACGAGCAGGGAGCTGCCTGTGCGGCGCGGGGCCCGCATCAGAAACCAGGCCGAATACCCAAAACGGGCGCAGCTCATCAGCATGCGCGCCACCATCCATGTCTCCAGCCCCGGATGCTGGACGCGGCTTTGCAGCACGAGCGCGGTCCCCAGGGTGCAGATCAGGCTGAACAGCATGGCGTTGGGCAGCAGCTCGTGCATGGCCCGCTCACGCGCGCTGTTCACCCGGGCCGCCATCTCGGGCGAGGCCGGGTTTTGATCCGAGTTAAATGAGGACGTCAAAAGGGACATGGGGATGCCGGCTGGCTCAAACAGGCCCACCCGACTCATCCCTCTTCGGCAACAATGGCACAGACCCAACAGGGGTTTGCACGCCACCGTGCAATGCTGACGTGAAGTCGTGCACGCCCTTGCAGACCGAAACCACCGCTTGCGCCTGATGAAAACGCGCACAGGAGCCCTGCATCATGAATGACCGACTCATCACCACAGGCACCTGGTCGCGCCGGGCCTTCGGCTTGCTGCTGGCCACCGTCTGCACCCTGTCCATCGCCGGCAAGAAGCCCTATGACTACTACGTCACCGGCAACCCGGACGCGCCGGTCCACGTGGCCACGCCACCCGGCACGCCCTCGCTGGTCCTGATGGGCGGTGGCCCCGATGTGGACGCGGCGTTCCGCTGGATGATCACCCGCGCGGGCATCCAGCCGGGCTCGGGCGGCCGCTTCGTGGTGCTGCAGGCCTCGGCCCGCGACACCTACGGCCCCTACATCCTCTACAGCAACGCGCAATCGTCCACCACCAACCCGCCCGTGGATGGCTGGACCGGCGGCGCCTCGCTGGGCTTGAGTTCGGTTGAAACGCTCAATGTGCCCAGTGTCGATGCGGCCAACGACCCCTTCGTCAATGCCGTGGTGGCCCGCGCCGATGCGGTGTTCATCGCCGGTGGCGACCAGGCCAACTACATCCGCTACTGGAAGGGCACCGAGCTGGACCGCAGCCTCAAAGCCCTGCTGGCCCGCAACGCGCCTTTGGGCGGCACGAGCGCCGGCATGGCCGTGCTTGGTCAGTTTGACTTCAGCGCCTTGCGTGGCACGATCACCTCGGCGCAGGCGCTGGCTGACCCCTACAACAAGTACGTGACGCTGGACCCCTCACCCCTGAGCCTGAGTGGGGGATTCATCACCTCACCCGCGCTGGCCAACACCGTGCTGGACACCCACCTGGACAGCCGTGACCGCATGGGGCGCCTGATCACCTTCATGGCCCGCCTGGTCGCGCCCGTGGGCACCAAGGGCTGCACCGGCGGCATCCTGAGCGCCAGCGCCGCGCGCGGCATCGGTGTGGACGTCGAGGCCGCCTTGCTGGTGCAGGGCAATGGTGCCTACCAGCCGTACACGGCGCGGCGCGTGACCAATGTGTCCACCATCAGCGAAAGCGCGGTGTACTTCATGCGGCCACTGCAGGCCCCGACGGTCTGCGCACCCGGCAAACCGCTGAGCATGAGCACGGTTGAGGTGCGCAAGCTGGCAGACTCGGACACCGTGTTCAACCTCAGCGACTGGACAGGCACGGCCCCCTACTACGTGGACGCCATCTCCGGGGTGCTCAACCCCACCAATCCGTACTGAGCCTGACCGAGAGCCCCGTGAGCCCTAATGCCGCAAGGACGGGTCCACGTCGAAGTCCATCAGCAGACTGGCCATCTCCAGGGCCCGCCACAGGTGAGCGGGCATCTGCATGATCTTGTCCGGGGTCTTGGAATGGCTGACCCACGAGCCGATCTCGTGGTGCTGATCGGGCGTCAGCAGGTTCAGGGAGAGCATCTCGTCGAGTAACTGCATGGGGGCCCCCTTTCGCGGCAGCTGCACCGGGCCGACAACCGCCCGGTACGCCAGATCACTATCTCACAGCGTGTTGCCCTACACCCTGGGGAGTACACGGGCACAAGCGCATTAATTCAGGTCTTGGCCAGAAAAACACACCCTTTTTCGGGGGTGCGTTGACCCCAAAGAGGGGGTCTAGTAGCCTGATGCATTACCCATGCCAGCCGATTCAGGCCAGATCACAGGAAATGCCCGCACATGGCCTCCCCCACGGCCCAAGCCACACTCAGTTCTGGCTTGCCACCTGCCGATAAGCGGTTGTGAACCAGACCGTACGACTTCATCGTGACGACCCCTCGCGTCGTGACGCGGTTGAGCCCGTGCGCGCCGCCGCGCCCGACTCGGCCGAAGCCGTACTCGCCCGCGGCCACCTGGGCCTGCGTTTCCCCAAGGCCCTGGAAGCCGAATTTGACGCCGACACCCTGGAGCCCCGCCGCCGCCTGCTGGTGTCGTGCGCCCTGCTGGGCTGCGTGGGCGTGCTCGTCGGCTCCAGCAGTGTCGACGAGGCCACCCCCGAGATCGCGGCCTTCGTCTGGCAGCTGGTCTGGATCTGGACGGCCCTGGCCATGGCGGGCCTGCTGGGCACCTGGTTCAGCCCTGCACGCCTGAGGCGCAACTGGCATGCCGAGTTCACCACGGCCCTGCTGGCCACCGCCATGAGCCTGCTGGTGACCTGGATGGCCACGGCCAGCAAACCCGACACGGCCATCACGCATTCGGCCATGGCGTCCATCCCCGTCATGTACAGCTGCATCGCGGCGCGGCTGCGCTTTCACTGGTCGCTGGGCTCGGCCCTGGTCTCGTTTGCGACCTACGCCCTGCTCGTCAAGGGCAACACGCCCTACCAGGCCCAGATGGTCACCAGCCTGACGCACCTGATGGCCTTGAGCTACGCCTTCGCACTGCTGGCCAACTATGCCTTTGAACACCGCGAGCGCCGCAACTGGTTGCTGCGCAAGGTCGAGCACCAGCAAAGGCAGGCCCTGCTGCAGACATCTGCCCAGCTGCATCAGTTGTCCATCCAGGACCCGCTCACCGGCCTGTACAACCGCCGCCAGTTCGACACCACCCTGCTACAGGCCATCGACAAGGCGAATGCGGGCCCGCAGCCGCTGAGCCTGCTGGCCGTCGACGTGGACCACTTCAAGCGCTACAACGACACCTATGGCCATGCCGCGGGCGACACCTGCCTGATCGACATCGCCCGCATCCTGGCCATGCAGGCCCAGATCCATGGCGGCTCGGCGGCGCGCCTGGGTGGCGAAGAGTTTGCCCTGATCCTGCCGGACCACACCCCGGACATGGCCCTTCAGGCCGGCCAGGCCGTGTGCGCCGCCATCGCCGCCGTGCGCATGCCCCACAGCGCCTCCGACGCAGCCGACCACGTGACCGTCAGCGCCGGGCTGGCCCACTGGGTGGCCGATGGCCGCGACACCGCCCAGGCGCTGCAGGCACGCGCCGACCGCGCGCTCTACCAGGCCAAGGCCCTGGGGCGCAACCGCGTGCACGTGACGCAGGACGGGGACCCGCTTGCCCCCCTCGCCCTCCACGCCACCCCCACCCGCTACACCCTGCCCGAGGGCGATGCCCGCATCGACAAGGAAGACAAGGAAGAGGCCGAGCAGGACGAAGCGCGCTGCCAGCAGGCGCTGGAGAGCCAGTCCCGCTGGCTGCGCTTTCCTGCCCCACTGGAGGACGCCTACCTGGCGCACCATGCCGAGTCACGCCGCAAGGTGCTGGCCTTGAACACCCTGGTGGGCCTGATCACCTACAACGTGTTTGCCCTGAGCAACCGGGCGATGTTCCCGGACATCCAGGAGTCCGTGCTGGACGTGCAGGCCTGGCTGAGCGGCGTGCTCCTGATGATGGCGGTGCTCAACTACTTCACGCCCCGCCCGCTCTGGCGCGAGGGCATCTTCAGCCTGGGGACGGCCATGCTGGCGGTGGTGTCGACCTGGATCGTGTCGCACAGCCACCTGACCTCGGCGCTGTGCTACTCGGTGAGCCTGATGCTGATCCCCATGTTCTCGGCCGTGGGGGCGCGCCAGCCCTTCTGGTTCACCTGCCTGCCGGCGGTGATCGCCTCGGTGGCGGCCGCCATGCTGCTGCAACCGCAGGGCGCGACGCAGGCCGTGGTGTACCGCGACAGCCTGTTCATGATCGTCAACAACATGGCCTACACCCTGATCCTGTCCTACACGCTGGAGCATGGATCACGCAAGGAATGGCTGCTGGCGCGCATCGACGGGCTGCAGCGCGACGCCCTGCTCGCGGCCAGCCTGCGGCTGAAGGCGCTGTCGGTGGTGGACCCGCTCACGGGCATCAGCAACCGCCGCCAGTTCGAGGACGACCTGGACCGCATCTGGCGCGAGTGCCTGCAGGACCAGCGCCACCTGGGCATGCTGATCATCGATGTGGACCACTTCAAGCTCTACAACGACAGGCAGGGGCACCTGGCCGGCGACGACTGCCTCAAGCAGGTGGCCGAGCTCATCAGCCAGACCGCGCAGACCCACAAGGGCTTGGCGGCCCGGCTGGGGGGCGAAGAATTTGGTGTGTTGCTGCCCGGCGGCACGCTGGAACAGGCACGCAACCTGGCCGAGCGCATCCGGCATGCGGTCAGCCAGGCGGACATGCCGCATGACTACTCGCCCTCAAGGCACGTGACGGTGAGCATCGGGGTGGCCAGCATCACACCCCAGGAGGGCATGGACCGCGTCTCGCTGTTTGCCACCGCCGACAAGGCCCTGTACGAGGCCAAGCGCACGGGCCGCAACCGTGTCATGGGGCCCAATCAGGCGCCCGACACGGCCGCCCGGCGCGGCACGCCCTCAGTGGGCCTTGCCTGAACGGCCGTTCTTGGCCTCGACGCTGGCCAGCAGGTCCTTGCCCGACAGGCCGGCAAACAGGGCTGCCGCGCGCGTCTTGATCTCCAGCAACTCGTTGGGCGTCACCGAATACTGGCCCGTGGTCTTGTTGACCTGGATACCGAATTCGACGTCCTTGCCGTTGTTGGACAGGATCCCGCTGGTGAACTCGTAGTCTTCGCTGTCCACGGGCAGGCCTTCGACGCTGACGTCGTAGTCGTCATAGGTGACACGGTGGATTTCACCGCTGGCCAGGTCCAGCAAGCCCGTCGAGGTGATGACCTCGTCAGACAGTTCATCGGCAATCTTGATGGGCACCTTCAAATCCACGAGCACTCCCCTTCATCACAAAAGGGCGCGATTCTGGCATGAGCGCCACATTTCGTCATGCGGCAGGCGGTTGCTCAGGGGTTTCAGCCACAGGCTGCTCTGAGGCAACAGGGGCGCCATGCGTCTTGCGCTGAGCCTTTTCTTCCTTCTTTTTCTTCTTTTCCAGCTCGCGCTGACGTTTTTCGTACTGGTAATTGGGTTTGGCCACGAGGCATCTTTCGGTTGTGTATTGCTCACGATACCCGAGCTTGTCCCGATCGTCTAACTTATTGCGACAAGAAATCGGGGCCAAGCCTTCCGGCACAATCACCCCCCATGATCGAGGCGCCCCTTCCAGAACAAAACGAGAGCACCAGCTTCGAGGCGTATTTCCGAGATCCGGAATTTGCCCCCGAGCAGCCCCTGGCCTGGGCGCTGAGCCAGCGCCAGGAGTTGCTGGAAGCCCTGCGTGGCCTGTTCAGCGGCCCCCAGGCCCTGGTGCAGTTGCGCCTGTGGTGCTTCATGGAGCTGGCCAGCCAGCCCCAGGCCCGTTTGTCGCGCGACGACGTCAACCGCCTGTTCCACGCCGTGCTGCCCGAGGCGCTGGACAACGTGCTCAAGCGCCTGCGCGACCTCAACCTGCTGGTCTGGGACGCCACCCCGCAGGATTACCACCTCTCCCCCCTGGCGCAACAGGTGCACGGCCTGCTGGCCCCGCTGACCACGCCGCCAGCCGCCGAGTACGACGACATGGCCGCCTTGCTGGCCCAGGTGGCCGGCGCCCAGCAGCTCGGCCTGGTCAGCACCAACCAGCTCAAGCACCTGCACGCCCAGCTGGCGCGCCTGCACGACGAGTTCTCGGATGCGATTGCCAGCGGCTCGGAGTCGCGCCTGCGCCTGGCCCAGCCACGCTTTGACCGCGCCCTTGACCTGGTGGACCGCGCCGGCCAGGCCCTGACCGCCCTGATCCGCGCCGAACACGAAGACCCACGCCTGGAGCGCGAGGCCCGCGCCATCGGCCAGGAGCAGGCCCGCCTGCTGTCCATGGCCAGCCAGTTCACCCGCGCCCTGCAGCAGGCCGACCGCCAGCGCGTCACCCTGGGCTCCACCGGCCTGACCACCTCCGACGTGCGCGCCTGGCTGCAACGCCACCCGGCCCTGTACGAGCTGATGGGCGAGGCCCTGTCCGTGCCGGTGCGCCCGGTGATGGTCAGCCAGCACGACCTGGTCGACGTGGCCGAAGGCGAGTTCGAGCGCGACCGGCCCGACGCCCAACGTGGAGCCGCCCTGCCCCCGCCGGCCGAAGCCGCCATGGGCACGCTCGACACGCTCAGCCTGCCGCCCGAGTTGGGCAACTTGATCAGCCTGCTGGACCGCTGGTCGGAGCTGGCCACCGAAGAGGCCGCCGCCCGCGCCGAAGCCGAAGCCGAAGCCGAAGCCGAAGCCGAAGCCGAACAAACCGACAGCGACGCGGGCTCACCGCGCCCCGTCAACAAGCCCGTCATCAGGCCCTTTAGCAAACCCTTGGGCGACGCCATCCTCGGTGGCCGTTTCGCCCAGGCCGCCTACCGCCTGCAACTCATGCCCCTGGTGGGCGATGCGCAAGCCCAGACCCTCAAGGGCCTGACGGGCGACCTGGCCCGCGCGCCCTGGCAGTGGCAGTTCAAGCCCACGCACATCGGCACCACGGACGAAGCCGTGGCCCTGATCAGCGACGGCGAGATCTACCCTGCGCAGTTCGACGAACACGGCCAGGTGATCCCCTTGCCGCTCGATGAGAGCGACCCCATCGTCCTGACGGCCGCGCCCGCCCAGGATGCGCCCACCCGCCGCAAGGCCTCGGGTGCCTCGAAGAAATCCAACCAAGCACAAGCATGAGCGCACACCTCGATGACGCGGCCTTGCTGGCCGCTGAACTATTGGCGCGCCGCTGGCTGCCCCGCCAGCACCCCAAGGTCAAACGCGCCCTGATCGACGCCGAACTGTGGGCCGCCACGCAAGAGCGCCTGGCCCAGGTGGGCCTGCGCCTGATCGACAACCTGTACGCCGACCACGTCAGCGTGGCCCTGCTGCGCCCGGCCGAATCCACCGTGTTCGGTGAAACGGGCCTGAACAGCCACAACAACATCGACCTGCCGCGCGACGCCGTCTCGCTGCTGGTGATCCTGTGGGCGCTGATCATCCTGCCCAAGCGCGAACGCCAGGCCGCACGCGCCGCCAACCAGCATGGCGACGAGCAGAACGACATGTTCGGCAAGGACCGCCCCGTGCCCACGGCCGCCAGCGTCAGCCCCCTGGTGTCCTACCGCGCCCTGCTGGCCGACTTTGGCGTGCAACTGGGCAAGAAAACCCGCCTGGACACCAACCTGCGCCGCCTGGAAAACCACGGCTTCATCTTGCGCAAGGGCGAAGACATCGTCGAAGGCCCGCTGCTGGACCTGCTGCTGGACTACGACGCACTGGCCTCGCGCATCCTGCAAGGCGCCCTGGGAGATGTGCTGATGCAGGCCAAGGAGCTGATCGGCAACTTGCCGCTGGCGCTCACGAACCCGGTGCAGGAAGAGCTTGAAGAGATCCCGGATGAGGACCTCGTCGAGATCACGAATGAAGCAGATGCGGATGCAGATGGCTCGCCAGGACCCGTGCACGAGCCCACCTTGCCCATGCCCCCCACCGCGAGCGCCGAGCCCGACACCCCCACCTTCAGCGCTGTGGCAACCGCTGCTTCGCCCGCTGCGGACACGGACACCACGGCCGATGCCGACGCTGCCCCTTCTGCCGCCCCCGACCAGGCCTGATCCCCGATGTTTCACCTGCAAAGCCTCGAACTGCTGCACTGGGACTACTGCCAGCGCCTGACCCTGCCGCTGGACGGCGCCATCATCACCGTGGCCGGCCCCAACGGCTCGGGCAAGACCACCTTGCTGGACGCCATGCGCACCCTGCTGGGCCTGGACTGCTCGGGCGGGCGCAACTACAAGACCTACGCCCGCCACGCCAACGCCGACAGCGCCTGGCTGCGCGCCACCGTGGACAACCGCCCCCGCAACCGCCAGTCCTCCAACCGGCCGTTTGCACGCTGCCTGCTGTACGCCGACGTGGTGACCCTGGCCTGCCGCATCGACCGCAATGGCGGCGACTGGACTCGCCGCTACATCATGCTCGACGGCGACCTGTCCATCGAGCAACTGATCGAGCGTGGTGACAAGGACTGGCTGGGCATCGACAACTGGCGCAAGCGCCTGGAAGGCGCGGGCCTGTCCCGTGCGATTGCCAAGGTGCTGGCGCTGGAGCAAGGCCAGACCGACCGCCTGTGCGAGTACTCGCCCAAGGAGCTGCTCAAGCTGGTGTTCGACGTCTTCGGTGACCAGGACGTGCTGGACCGCTACGACGAAGCCCGCAACCACCAGAAGCAGCTCACGCAGGAAGTGGAAGCCGCCGAGCGCGAGCTCTCGCACGGCAAGGCCCAGCGCGCCGAACTCGAATCGCGCGTCAACAACTACCGTCAGTGGGAACTCAAGTGCCAGGAGCGCGAAACCCTGGCCACCGAAGTCGTGCCGGTGCTGAGCAACGTCGAGACGCGCAAGGGCCTGGCCAACAAGCTGCGCGAGCTGCACAAGCAGCGCCTGCAATCGTCTGACGACCGCCGCCAGCATGGCCAGGTCAAGGCCGACCTGCTGCAACGCCTGCAGGACCAGACCGATGCCGCCACCCGCGTGGAAGAGCTGGAAGCGCAAGTGCGCAGCGCCCGCCGCGTGCAGGAAGAAGCGCGTGATGCCGAACGCCCCGTCGAGCTGCTGGTCAAGCGCGCCGACGAGCTGCAAGGCCTGGCCAGCGTGGAAGGCGACGCGCAGCAACTCACGCAGCGCATTGCCGAGCTGGGCGAGCACAAGCAGAAGCTGTCCACGCAATGGCAGCGCCTGAAGGACCA
The DNA here is from genome assembly GCF_016195855.1 of Aquabacterium sp. GTDB lineage: Bacteria > Pseudomonadota > Gammaproteobacteria > Burkholderiales > Burkholderiaceae_C > Aquabacterium. The sequence continues at coordinate 189,192 of NZ_JACPYU010000010.1, read as the reverse complement.
GCGCGACGAGGCCCAGAAGGCCATGGACGGCCTCAAGGGCCAGCGCCTGGCCCCGCCCCCACCCGAGGTCACGCGCTTTCGCCGTGTGCTGGATGAAGCCGGCATTGGTCACCACCTGATCGCCGACATCATCGAGATCACCGATGAAAAGTGGCGCGCCGCCGCCGAAGGCGTGCTGCGCGGCAGCCGCTGGGTGGTGGTGCTGGAGCGCGCCGGGCAGGAAGCCCAGGCCCTCGCCCTGGCCGAGAAGGAGCGCTACCGCCACTATGTGGTGGCCGATGCCGAAGACGCACCGGCCCAGCCCGACAAGCACAGCCTGCTGGCCGTGCTGAACTTCTCGGCCGCCGCGCCCCACTGGCTGCTGCGCCAGTTGGGCAACATCCGCCGCGTGGCCCACACCGAAGAAGGCGTGAAGGTCGGCGGCGAATGGATCACGCCAGACGCCTACCACCGCGACCCACGTGGTGGCCGCAGCGTCTGGGTGGACCCCAGCCAGCACCAGTTCGGCGCCTCGGCCATTGCCACCCGCCGCGACTCGATCGACAAGCGCCTGGCCCAGCTCGACGAAGAGATGACGCGCATCGTGCGTGACCAGGCCTTCTTTGACCGCCAGCTGCAGGACGCCCGCAAGGCCGCACAAGGCTTCACCGCCGCGGCCGAGCTGGCCGAGCGCGAAGCCGAGTTCGCCGAGGCCCGCCGCCAGTTGCCCGTGCTCAAGCAGGCCCGCGCCGAAGCGGGCGAGCGCTGGCAGCAAACCGAGGCCCAGCTCAAGCGCGCCGTGGTCGAGCAGACCAATGCGCAGCACGCCTACAAGCAGGCGCAGGAACGCCTGGCCCACATCGAACAACGCAGTGCCCAGCACGAGCGCGAATGGCAGATCCGCTTTGACGACGTCATCGCGCAAGCGGTGATGTCACGCGAGGTCAAGCTGCAACTGCCGCGCAGCTGGCGCCGCCCCGAGCGCATCAAGGAGATGCTGGGCCACTACGGCAACGCCACCCAGGCCCGCCTGCGTGCCGAAGCGGTGGAGCGCGAGCTCAACGAAGGCAAGTGGGAAACCGACCCCACCGTGATCGAACAGCTCACGCTGATGAACGCCAACGTGCTGCGCCATGAGGACGAGCTCAACCAGCGCAAGGCCAGCAATGCTGCGGCGGCCATCGCCGTGGACAACGCCCGCGAGCGCTACACCGATGTGCTCAAGGTCACGGTGCGCCGCTACCGCAAGAACATCATCGAGCTGGGCCAGCTGGCCGGCGTGGAAGTCAACGCCGAGTTGCCGCATCTGGATGGTGACGACACCGGCCTGCGCCAGGCCGAGCTCAGGGTGCACTTCAACTTCGACGGCAAGGGCAGCATCGGCCTGAACGACGGCGAGGCCTCCGGTGGCCAGCAGGTGATCAAGTCCCTGATCCTGCTGGTGGGCCTGATGAAGGACGACGAAACCCCTGGCGGCTTCGTGTTCATCGACGAACCCTTTGCCCACCTGGACGTGCGCAACATCCAGCTGGTCGGCCACTTCCTGCGCAGCACGCGCGCGCAGTACGTGCTGACCACGCCCATCACGCACAACGTCGAGGTGTTCGAGCCGGCCGATGTCACCCTGGTCACGTCCAAGAAGCCCAAGGGCGCGCGCTGGGCCCCACCGATCGGGGTGCTGCAACGCCGGCCCCCTGCCGAGGTGGTCTGACCGGCGTCAGATCGCCCCGCCCGGGCAGGCCGCTCACACCAGCGTGCCCGGGCTCAGGTGCTCGATCAGGAAGTCCACCAGCAAGCGGGCCCGCTTGGGCAACAGGCGGGCATGCGGGTACACGATGGAAAACGGCCGAGAACGCCCGCCATAAGGCGCCAACACCTCGACCAGCTCCCCGGTGAGCAGTTCGCGCTCCACCAGAAAGCGGCTGGTCTGGTACAGCCCCCCGCCGTGTCGGGCCAGGTAGACGCCCCCATCCAACTCGTCCGAGCAGGTGATGCTGCCGCGCGTGGCGACCTCCACATCCTGCCCATCCTGCCGGAAGGACCAGTCCACACAGCGCCCGGTGCGGGGCAGCACGAACTGCACACACTCGTGCGCCCGCAACTCGTCCAGCGTGCGGGGCTCCCCGGCCCGCGCGAGGTAACCCGGTGAGGCCACCACCACCAGCTCGGCATCTTCCAGCTTGCGCGCGACCAGGCTGGAGTCCGTCTGATGCCGCGCCCTCAGGGCCAGATCAAAGCGGTCTTTTGCAAAGTCCACATTGCGGTTGCTGAGCTGGATCTCCAGGCATATCTCCGGGTGGCGCTGGCGAAAGCGGGGCAACAAAGGCAGCACGCGGTGGCGCCCATACCCAGTGGCCAGACTCACGCGCACCACACCGGCAGGCTGCACCTGCTGGCGGCTCAACTGCCGCTCGACCTCACCGAGTTGCGTCAGCATCAAGCGGCATTGCGCCAAGTACAGGCGCCCCGCATCGGTCAGCCTGATCTGGCGGGTGGTGCGCATGAACATCCGCACGCCCAGGCGCTTTTCCAGGCGGGCAATGCTGCGGCTCACCGCACCCGGCGTCATGCCCACACGCTCGGCCGCCACGGTAAAGCTCGCGGCGTCCGCCGCCAGCACGAACAGCTCCATGTCACCCAGCTGGGCATCTTCAAACTGACGGCTCATGGCCTCTCGCTCCTTGATTTGTGCCTGACAGGCATCAGTCATGTGAACGATAGCCTCTTCACGTGACGAGCGCGCATCAATAAGCTGAAAGCCCTGATCAACACACGGGGCTCAGCCCCCTCCTCATCATGAAGCTCTACTACAGCCCCGGTGCTTGCTCGCTCGTCCCTCACGCCCTGCTGGTCGACATCGGCCGCCCCTTTGAGCTGGACCGCGTCGACACCCAGAAGGGCCTGACGGCCTCCGGCCAGCGCTACGCCGACATCACGCCCAAGGGCGCCGTGCCCCTGCTGGAGCTCGACAACGGCGAGCGCCTGAGCGAGGGCGTGGTGATCTGCCAGTACCTGTGCGACCAGGCCGGCCGCACCGACCTCATGCCCGCAGCCGGCACCATGGCCCGCTACCGCGTGATGGAGTGGCAGAACTACATCACCTCCGAGCTGCACAAGTCCTTCTCGCCGCTGTTCAACGCGCAAGCATCAGCCGAGACCAAGGCGCTGTTCGCCAAGCAACTGCAAAGCAAGTTCGCCTGGGTGTCCTCGCAACTGGCCGATCGTGACTACCTGACCGGCAGCACCTACACCGCCGCGGATACCTACCTCTTCGTGGTCGCCTCCTGGAGCGCCTACGTGCAGCTGGACCTGTCCGCCCACACGCAGCTGCAAGCCTTCATGGCCCGTGTGAAGGCACGCCCGGCCATGCAGGCTGCGATGAAGGCCGAAGGCCTCTTGAGCTGAACCCAGCGTTGCGCCAAGCACACCAGACGACCATGAATACCGATACCACTGTCACCCGCCGCCTGGGCCTGGCCCTGCCCATTGTTCAAGGCCCGTTTGGCGGGGGCCTCTCCTCGGTCGCGCTGGTGGCGGCCGTCAACGCCGCCGGTGGGCTGGGGTCGTTTGGCGTGCACCACCTCCGCGGCGAACAGATCCTGCAAACGGCCAGGGCGCTGCGCACGGCCACCGAGCGGCCATTCGCGCTCAACCTGTGGGTGCCGCTGCCGGGCGAGCCCGAACACCCCGCCGTGTCGGCGACGCAATGGCAACGCGCGCTGCAGCGTCTGGCCCCCTTCTTCGACGAGTTGGGGCTGGCCTTGCCGCAACAGCCAGACCCCGCCTCGGTCTGGCCCGACTATGCGCAGCAACTGGAAGCCGTGCTCGAAGCCCGCCCGGCCGTGTTCAGCTTCGTGTTCGGGATACCGGATGCACGCATCCTGGCGCGCTGCAAGGCGCTTGGCATCGTGACCATGGGGGCCGCCACCAGCCCCCACGAAGCACGTTTGCTGGAGGAGGCGGGCGTTGACATGGTCGTGGCCACGGGCAGCGACGCAGGCGGGCACCGCGTGTCCTTCACCGGCCCACCGACATCCCTGCTGATGGGCACGTTCTCGCTGCTGCCCCAGGTGCGCGACGCCGTGCGCATCCCCGTCATCGCAGCCGGTGGCATCGCCGATGCCCGAGGCGTGGCCGCGGCCATGGCGCTGGGCGCCGACGCCGTACAGATCGGCACGGCCTTCCTGGCCTGTGAAGAGTCCAACGCCGGGGCGCCACACCACCAGGCGCTACACGACGCCAACAAGCCCGCGACAGCCCTCACCGCGGGTTTCAGCGGCCGGCTGGCCCGGGGCCTGCGCAACGAGCTGATGGCGACCCTGGACGCACACCCCGAGGACATCCTGCCCTACCCCTGGCAAAACTGGCTGACGGGCGTGCTCAAGCAGGCGGCCATCGCCCAGAACCGCCCGGATCTGATGTCCTTGTGGTCCGGGCAGGCGGTGGGCCTGGTCCGCCATCGCCACGTGGCCGCGTTCATGCAATCGCTGCACATGCCGCAGGACACCTTTGTCGCCTGAACGACGACTCGGGATTACCCGACACGCATTGCACGCCAAGCGTCATCACCCTGACAGTTCCATCCCCCTTGGGTTAGGGGTGGGCAGGCCCAGCCAGTGGCTAACCCGCCCCAGAAAAAAAACACTGTGTTCCAGACTTCATCACATGGTCCGAACAACCCGTTGATGGAGTCAACATGTCACTCAATTCACTGATCAAGGCCGCGTCCAAGGCCATCGGCATCAGCCTGCTGTGCAGCATCGCTGCGCAGGCTGCCTACCTGAAGTGGGAAATGGTCGAGCTGCCCGCCTCCAGCGGCGCCTCTTGCGGCAACGGCACCCCCTATCGCTTCTTCGTCAACCGCACCCCCTTCACCAGCAAGACCGTCGTGATGTTTGAAGGCGGCGGCGCCTGCTGGGAAAAAGGCACCTGCGAAAACAAGGCCGGCACACTGCTGGGCGCCGTCAACCCCGACGGCATCCCCAGCAACTACATGAGCGACTGGAACCGCCAGGCGCACTGGGGCCTGGTCACGCCCTTCACCGCCCGCATCGACCCGCTCACGTCGGTGCAGACCCAGAGCTGGAACATCGTCTACCTGACCTACTGCACGGGTGACGTGCACGCCGGCAACAAGGTCACCACCTACACCGACGACACCGGCTCCGTGGCCTGGTACCACCGTGGCGCGGTCAACGCCAAGGCCGTCTCCAACTGGATGGCCGCCAACCTGCCCAAGCCCGAGATGCTGCTGTTGACCGGCTTCTCTGCTGGCGGCACGGGCTCGACTGTGACCTTCCCCTATATGCGCACCACGGTGAAGGCCGGCAAGGCGGCGCTGCTGGCCGACTCGGGCCCGCTGTTCTGGGCACCGCGCAACAGCACGCCAGAAGAGTCCCCCTCACTGCCTCTGCACAACAAGATCCGTCAGGTCTGGGGCCTGGATGAGCCCAATGGCCTGGCCACCGAGCTGATCACCAAGTACCCGCAGGCGGGCGACGTCAACAACCTGGGCTCGATGACCGCTGGCCTGAGCAAGATCTTCCCGAACGACCGCATCGGCTACGCCATGTTCCAGGAGGACACGAACTACTCGGCCTTCTCGTATGAGAAGTTCTACACCGACATCTCGAACGCGCCCACACCAGAGGCCCGCCTGGCCGCCCTGAACGCCCGCTGGCGCCAGGACATCAACACCATGGTGGCGCACCTGCCAGCCGGCCCCAACCTGGGCTACTTCCTGCCCAACTACCGCGAGATCAATGGTTCGCACTGCCTGACCATCGTGACCTTCGGCGACACCGGCATCAAGGAAGCCAAGCTGGCCGATGTGGGCACCTTCGTGGACAACCTGCTGGACTTCTCGGGCAAGACCGCCGTGATCCGCTCGCTGGAGCAAAGCCGCGTGAAGGCCCCCGCCACCAGCCTGTCTGACCTGGTTGCGCAACTGATTGGCAAGGCTGGCCTGTTCTGATCCAGGCTGGTTCGGTCAAACAAAACGGGCTCCCAAGGGAGCCCGTTTTTCATGGGGCTGCGCAGCCCCACCACATTCAGCCCGCGCTCAGTTGCGCTGACGGCGACGGGCCACCATGCCCATCACGCCCAAGCCGGCCAAGGCCATGGCCATGGACTCGGGCTCAGGCACGGCCGGGGTGGCGTACACGCTGCCGATATAGGCATGGCCGCCCTTGGGGAAGAGGCCTTCCACGGTCAGGGTGTGTGCGCCCTGGCCCAGGCCGCTGAAGCTGAAGCCATAGCCGGTGGGCGTGGACGTCAGCGCCAGGGCATTGCCGTCGATCAACACGGAGCTGAAAGACACGGTGCCGAAGAACATGCCCACAGAGCCAACCACATCGCTCCGGGTCGCCAGGTCAAAGAAAAAGTCATCGCTGAAGCTGCCCCCAGCGGCCTTGCCGGTGGCCAGCAAGTTGCCATACAGCGCGGGGGTGGGCGACAGCGTACCCAGCGAGTCGTCGGGGTAGACCGCCACGCCGGCACTCGCCGCGCCGGCCAGCAGCACCGACGCTGCTGCAAGAACCACGTTCAATTTCATCTGAACCTCCAAATACCCGCCAAAGGGACCATCCGGCAGGAAAAAAACATGGGCACCCAAGCACGGTACAGCCACTCGGAACCAACAAAATCCGGTTTTAAATCACGGTCCACAGACACCGTACCCGCCAATTTGACGAGGTTATGTGACAAATCGTACGGCTTCGTGGGCCGAACGGTGCATTCGGACACACTTTCGCGGCTGATCGGACAGATCTGAGGCATGTGAACGTTTGACGCACCGTGGGCAAACGGACCATGGCCGGGGCATCCCCATGCCCGCGCCCCAAAAGCAAAACGGCCCCGAAGGGCCGTTTCTCAGTCACCTGGCACGCGGCCAGCGGTAGCGCATCAGGCAGCCAGGCGCTGCTCGATCTTGGCCTTGGTGGCAGGCATTTCAGCCGGCAGGTGGTAAGCCAGTTGCGTGAACAACTCTTCGTGCAGCTTGAGTTCTTGCGTCCAGGCAGCCTTGTCGACGCCGATGACGGACTGGAACTGGTCCTTGGTGAAGTTCAGGCCGTTCCAGTTGTTGTCTTCGTAGTTCGGGCTGATGCCGAAGGCGTTCTCGGTGCCCTTGGCGGTGCCACCGATACGGCCCAGGATCCATTCCAGGACGCGCATGTTTTCGCCGTAGCCAGGCCACACGAACTTGCCGTCGGCGCCCTTGCGGAACCAGTTCACGCAGTAAACCGGCGGCACCTTGTGGCCAGCGGCTTGCAGCTTGGCGCCCACGTTCAGCCAGTGCTGGAAGTAGTCGCTCATGTTGTAGCCCATGAAGGGCAGCATGGCGAACGGGTCACGGCGGACCACGCCTTGCGCGCCGAAGGCGGCGGCAGTGGTTTCAGAGCCCATGGTGGCGGCCATGTAGACGCCTTCGGTCCAGTCACGGGCCTCGGTCACCAGCGGCACGGTCGTGGAGCGACGGCCACCGAAGATGAAGGCGTCAATCGCCACACCAGCGGGGTTGTCCCACTCGGGGTCCAGTGCGGGGTTGTTGGTGGCAGCCACCGTGAAACGGGCGTTGGGGTGAGCGGCCTTGGCGCCGGTTTCCTTGGCGATCTGGGGCGTCCAGTCCTTGCCTTGCCAGTCGATCAGGTGAGCGGGCGGCGTGTCGGTCATGCTTTCCCACCACACATCGCCGTCGTCGGTCAGGGCCACGTTCGTGAAGATCACGTCGCGGTTGAGCGAGTTCATGCAGTTCAGGTTGGTCAGCGTGTTGGTGCCAGGGGCCACGCCGAAGTAACCAGCTTCGGGGTTGATGGCGTACAGCTTGCCGTCGGCAGCGGGCTTGATCCAGGCGATGTCGTCACCGATGGTGGTGACCTTCCAGCCGTTGTAGCCCTCGGGCGGGATCAGCATGGAGAAGTTGGTCTTGCCACAGGCGCTGGGGAAAGCGGCTGCCACGTGGAACTTCTGGCCTTGGGGGTTGGTCACGCCCAGGAGCAGCATGTGCTCGGCCAGCCAGCCTTGCTCGCGGCCCATGGTGGAGGCGATGCGCAGGGCGAAGCACTTCTTGCCCAGCAGCGCGTTGCCGCCGTAGCCCGAGCCATACGACCAGATTTCGCGGGTGGCGGGGTAGTGAACGATGTACTTGACCGTGGGGTTGCAAGGCCAGATCACGTCCTTCTGACCAGCTTCCAGCGGGGCGCCCACGGTGTGCATGCAAGGCACGAACTCGCCATCGGTGCCCAGCACGTCGATCACGCCCTTGCCCATGCGGGTCATGAGCTTCATGTTGACGGCCACGTAGGCGCTGTCAGAGAGTTCCACGCCGATGTGGGCGATGTTGGAGCCCAGGGGGCCCATCGAGAAGGGCACCACGTACATGGTGCGACCCTTCATGCAGCCCTTGAACAGGGCGTCTTCGGCCGTTTGCAGCTTGGCGCGCATTTCAGCGGGCTCACACCAGTTGTTGGTGGGGCCGGCGTCTTCCTTGCGCTCGGAGCAGATGAAGGTGCGGTCTTCCACGCGGGCCACGTCCGACGGGTCGGTGATGGCCAGGAAGCTGTTGGGGCGCAGCTCGGGGTTGAGCTTCTTGAACGAGCCGGCAGCCACGAGCTGGGCGCACAGGCGGTCGTATTCTTCTTGCGAACCGTCACACCAGACGATGTCCTTGGGTTGCGTCAGGGCGGCCATTTCGGCCACCCAGGCGATCAGCTTGGTGTTTTTGACGTAGGCAGGTGCGTTCACCTGTGCAGCAGTCGTCGTCATGAGAAAAGCTCCAGAAAGTAAAAAACAGGGTCTCGGCAGCCCCATAAAAAGCGTGATTCAGCTTATGAATCAACAACTTATGAAGCTATCGACACCCCGCTATCGGTGTGATCCCTGGCCCTTGTGAGGCCGACAATCCGTGACAGTGGAACCGCGTAGTTTAGTCCACTCACCGGGCTTTGAGTTCCCCCCTCGGCCGGGGGGGCCGCCACAGCCCGGCATATCAGGGTGAGACTTGAGTCACGAACCGCCCATGTTTTTGTATCCTGATACATCTTGCGCCACACCTTTTGGGTTGCGCCGGGCCGCTGCGGGCACACTTGTCACAACGGCTCTTTTGCGACTTTTTTCACAATACCCACCATGCCCGAGTTGGCCCGCCGCCCTTTTCTGCAACTGAGCCTCAGCGGTGCGCTGGGTCTGTGTGCGGCCCCCGCCGTGCTGGCACGCGAGCGCGTGATCGCCCGGGCAGACAGCCCGCTGGTCGGGGTGGACCCGCTGTTCATCTCCACCGGCCTGACAGGGCGCTGGCAAACGGCCATGAAGCAGGACCTGGGCTGGTCGGCACGCTGGTCGGCCATGGAAACCACCGAGGTCCTCCAACAACTGGAGCAAGGCCAGGTGGACGCCGGTCTGTTCCTGTCGCACCCGCGTGCCGACGAGCTGGACAAACAAGGCCTGATCTACAACCGCGTCACCCTGGCGCGCACCGACGTGCTGCTGCTGGGCCCCACCGATGACCTGGCCGGCATCCGCAGCGAGGCCGATCCAGGGCGGGCGCTGGCCCAGGTTTTGGCCGCCCACAACGCGGGCGCGGCGCGCTGGCTGCCGCCGCCCGCGGGCTCGGCGGTGGCCGCACTGGCCGATCAACTGACCAAAGGACAGGCCAGCAAAGGCTTGCCGCCCGCTCCTGCCACCAAGGCCCCCCAGACCGCGCCGGCCTACCGCCTGATGACCCGTGCACAGTGGCTCAAGGCGCCCCCCAAGGGCGAACGCCTGAAGGTCTGGCTGGCTGATGCCCCCACGCTGTCGCTCCAGGCCCAGATCGCCAGTTCATTCAGAGCCCGCCATGCGGGCGCCAAACTCTTGACCAGCTGGCTGCAGTGGCCCCTGGCTCAAAACGCCATCAAGTCCACCCGCCCTGCGTGGCAAGTCCTGAAGGAGTGAGCCGTGTCGTCATTTGAACTCGAAGCGCTGTCATTGAGCCTGCAGGTCGCCGTGATCACCTTGCTGATCTCGACGCCGCTGGCCGTGGTGCTGGCCACCGTGATGGCCCGTACCGCATGGCGCGGCAAGGTCGTGCTCGACACCCTGATCCTGCTGCCCATGGGCCTGCCGCCTGCGGTCATCGGCTTCGGGCTGCTCATCGGCCTGGGCGGCGTCGGGGGCAATGGCGGCTGGCTGCACAGCTGGACGGGCTACAGCCTGAGCTTCTACCCCGCCGGCGCCATCATCGCCGCCAGCGTGATGACCGTGCCGCTGATGGTGCGCATCCTGCGCCCGGCCTTCGAGGCCACCGACCCCATGCTGCTACCTGTGGCCCGCACCCTGGGTGCCTCACGCTGGCAGGGCTGGTGGACGATCACCTTGCCGCTGGTGTGGCCTGCCGTGGCCTCGGCCATGGCGCTGGGGCTCACGGCCGCCTGGGGCGAGTCGGGTGCCACGCTGGTGCTGGCGGCCACCTTGCGCCCCCATCACATCGGTGACACCACCGCGCCCGTGGCCCTGGTTCAGGCCCTGCTCAATCAACAGGATGGCGAAGACGCGGCCTGGCATCTGGCCCTGGTCTCACTGCTGATCGCCATGGCGGCCATCGCCATCAGCGAATGGGGCCGCCAACGCTGGCGCCGCCGCTGGCAGGCACGCCTGCGCCCCGTTGGCCTGAGCGTATCGACCACATGAGCGAACAAGCACTGCCACGCACGCTGAGCGTCGAGTTGCGGCTGCAACAACCTGGCCTGGATATCCGCGCCCAGTTCCGCGTCCTGCCGGGCAAGGTCTGCGCCCTGGTGGGCCGCACTGGATCGGGCAAAAGCGCCTTGCTCAAGGCTGCAGCCGGGCTGATGCCCGCCAAGGGTGGGCGCATTGCGCTGGGCACCGATGCCGTGTATGACTCGGCTGCGCGTGTCAACAAGCCGCCGCACGAGCGACGCATCACCTGGCTGGACGGGCACACGCACCTGTTCCCCCACCTCAATGTCAAGGCCAATCTGCAGTACGGCATCAAGGGGCTGGGCATCACCCGCAGGGCGCCCGAGTTCGAGAAGGTGGTGAGCTGGCTGGACCTGTCCTCGCTGCTCAACCGCCGCCCCGAGGCGTTGACCGTCAGCCAGCGTGTCAAGGTGGCGCTGGGCCGCGCCTTGATCTCCGGCCCCAATGCCCTGTTGCTGGACGACCCTTTGGGCGAGGTACCTGCCCACGAGCAGGAAGCCCTGCTGGAGTTGCTGGCCGAGGTCCCCGATCGTTTCAAGGTGCCGGTGGTGCTCGTGAGCCCACGCATGAACGAGGTCATCCGCCTGGCCGACGAGGTGGTCATCCTGCATGAGGGGCGCATGGCCAGTGCCGGCCCTGCCGCCCAGATCCTGTCCGATGTGTCCTTGTCCACCTTCCTGGAAGGCGTGCACGCGGGCAGCGTGCTGGAAGGCGAGGTCAAGCGCCATGACATCGACTGGCTGCTCAGCGAGGTCGATGTATCAGGCCAGCGCGTGACCGTGCCCGCTACCCTGCACCCTGTTGGCAGCAAGGTGCGCCTGAAGGTGCGGGCCCGTGATGTCACCCTGCACCGCGCGGTGCCCACCGACACCAGTTGCAGCAACCACCTGCGCGGGCGCATCACCCAGATCATGCTGGCCGGCGAGCATGGCACCTATGGCGCCGTGGGCATGGAGCTCGACCGCGCACTGGATGCCGCCGACAGCTCGCAGGTCAAGGCCGGTGCGCCGATCTGGGCCCTGCTCACGCGCAAGTCCATCCAGAAGATGGGATGGGCGCCCGGGCAGCCTGTGGTGCTGGGCTTCAAGGCCATGGCAACCACGGTGTCGGCCTGGCACTGACGGGGGCATCAAAGCGGGGGCATCGGGACGGCGGCATACTGACAACCCGGTCACCACCGCCATTGCCCCCGGCCTCGTCATGCCCAGCCTCCAGCCCCGTCAACTGCTGTCGATCAACGTCGCCACACCCAGCCCAATCACCATTGAAGGCCGCCAGATCATGACGGCGATTGGCAAGCGCGCGGTGAGCACCCTGGCTGACCCGCAACGCGTGGCCGTCAGGCCGCTGGGCCTGCAAGGCGACGACCAGGCAGACACCAGCGTGCATGGGGGCTTGAGCAAGGCGGTGTACGCCTACCCTCACGAGCACTACACTTTCTGGCAGACAGTGCGTGCGCAGGCGCAGGCGCAAGATTGGGGCGCCCCCCTGCCGCATGGCATGCTGGGCGAGAACCTGACCCTGACGGGCCTGCTTGAAGGCGATGTGTATGTGGGTGATGTGCTGCAGTTCCCCGATTGCACCCTGGCCATCAGCGAGCCGCGCCGGCCCTGCTACAAGTTCCAGGCCGTCATGGGCTTCAAGCAGGCGGTCAAGATGATGGCGCAGTCCGGCTACTGCGGCTTTTACCTGACGGTACGCCAGCCCGGCACCATCGCGGCAGGCGAGTCTTACGACGTGATCCCCGGCGCACGCGAAGTCAGCATCGCCGAATTGTTCAAGGCCAGGATGCAACGCAGCGATTGACAGCGATGGAGTCTGGCCAACACCCCAACAGAACAGGAGCGCCTCATGCCCAGTGAACGTCACGTGGTCCTGCACCACGCCCCTCAGACCCGATCGGCTGGCACGCTCACGCTGCTGGAAGAGCTGGGTGCCGACTACGAGCTGCACGTGCTCAACCTGAAAGCCGGCGAGCAACGCCAGCCCGCTTACCTGGCCATCAACCCGATGGGCAAGGTGCCGGCCCTGTCGCACCAGGGCACGCTCATCACCGAGCAGGGTGCCATCTACATCTACCTGGGCGACCTGTACGCCGACAAGGGCCTGGCGCCCCAGATGGGTGACCCGCAACGCGGGGCCTATCTGCGCTGGCTGGTGTTCTATGGTTCCTCGTTCGAGCCCGCCGTGGTGGACCGCGCCATGAAGCGCGAACCGGCACCACCCTCCACCTGCCCCTATGGCGACTTCGACACCATGCTCAAGACGCTGACAGACCAACTGGCCAAGGGCCCTTACCTGCTGGGCGACCGTTTCAGCGCGGCCGATGTGCTGTGGGGCACGGCCTTGCGCTGGACCACGCAGTTCGGCCTGGTGCCGGCCACACCGGTGATCCAGGCTTATATCGAGCGGGTCACGTCCCGCCCGGCCTCGGTGCGCGCTGCGGCCATTGACGCGGAGCTGATCGCCAGCCAGACTGCCTGACATGCGCACCCTCAACATCACCGTCGACATCGCTGTGGAACCCGATGCGGTCATGGCCTACGCCTCCGACCCGCGTAACCTGCCCTATTGGGCGCCGGGTTTTGCACGCAGCATCGAGCCGGAAGGCGATGAGTGGATCGTGCAGACCGAGCAAGGCCCGGTGCGACTGTGGTTCACGCCGCCCAATGCCGATGGCATCCTGGACCACGTCGTGCGCCTGCCCAATGGCGAGGAATTCATGAACACGATGCGGGTGCTGGCGCATGCGATGGGCAGCACCGTGTCCTTCGTGTTGCATCAACACGAGGGCATGAGCGAGGCACAGTTCGAGCAGGATGCCGAGCTCGTGCGCGCCGACCTGCTCAACCTCAAAGCCTTGCTGGAAGACTGATCAGGTCAGTCCTCGTCGTCCCAACGCTTGAGGCTGCGCTTGAGCTCGTCAAGCCACTTGCGCACCTCGGCGCTGGATGCCAGCGTCTGCTTGAGCCAATCGGGGCGCTGGCTGGGCTTTTTGGCCAGCGACACGGCCAGGGCGGGCTTGTCACCTGACTGCAGGCTCAGCTCGATCACCGGCAAGCCCTTCCACTCGAAGCGCACCAGCTCGCCCGTGCCTTTTTCGGCCAGGGGCTTGAGCTCACGCAGATCGCGTCGCAGCTTGACCAGCGCCTCATCGGCCTTGAACGGCGGCAGGGCAAAGAAGTCAGACAGGTCTTCGCTCATGATTGGCCTCCCACATTGACGATGCCGGCGGCCACATGCCCGGATGGCACGTGGGGCGCGGCGTTCTCGACATGACCGGTCTGGTCGTCGAAGAAGAAATCGGGCTCGAACTCGCGCAGGAACTCACCCTTGGGTAAGCCACCCAGGAACAAGGCCTCGTGCACCTCGATGCCCCAGTCCATCAGCGTGCGGATGGCGCGCTCATGGGCCGGTGCGCCACGCGCCGTGACCAGCGCAGTGCGGATGCGCATGGCCGACTCGCCTTGCTGCAACTCGTGCAAGGCCATCAGCAAAGGCTTGAAAGGGCCGCCCTGCAAAGGTTGCTCGGCCATGGCCACCTCGTGCGCCTGAAAGGCATCCAGCCCGCCTTTCTGGAACACCTGCTCGGCCTCGTCCGAGAACAACACGGCGTCGCCGTCAAAGGCAATGCGCACTTCGTTCGGGTGCGCCTCACCGGCACGCGCGGCATGTGGCAACACGCGCGCAGCCGGCACGCCCGCCGCCAGGGCCGAGCGCACATCGTTTTCATTGGCCGACAGGAAGAGGTGCGCCTGCAAGGGCCGCAGATAGCGCCAGGGGCTTTGCCCGCGCGTGAACACACCGCGCTCGATGGGCAGGCCATAGTGCTTGGCCGAGCGGAACACCCGCATGCCCGAGACCGGGTCGTTGCGAGACAGGATCACCACCTCCACACGGGCCTCGTCCGGCGTGTTGAAGGCCAGCAGCTTGCGCACCAGCGAGAAGGCCACGCCCGGCTTGGCCGGCTCGTCGACCTTGTCGAGCTGCAGCTTCATGTAGGCACGGTCATCCTCGCCCTCGAACAGGCGGTTCTCATCTTCAAAGTCGAACAAGGCGCGCGAGGAGATCGCGACCACCAATCGTCCAGACAGGCTGGCGGGCATGACAAAGGCCTCTCGGCAAGGTGCACAAGAGGCCTAGTGTAGTGTTCGGCGCTGTGGATTCAGCGCCGAGCAGGCTTACTGCACGAAGCCCATGGCCTGACGCTTGCCGCCTTGCTCGGGCAGGTCGCGCACTTCCAGGGCGTAACGCCCGTCGAGCTTGGCATTGCCGAATGCCATCATCAGCGCGCGGCGCATTTCACGCGGTGCGCAGTGGCTCAACTCAGCGAGCACGGCCTCGCTCAGATCAGGCTCGAAGCGCTGACCCCAATCGTGATCGGCGCGGATGCTGCGGTACAGCTTGGACGCGATCTTGCGCGCGGCCTCCTCATCGGGCATGTCGATGTCAAAGACATTCATGCGGTTGAGGATGGGGTCGGGGATGCCGCGCAGGTCGTTGGCGGTGGCCACCCAGATCACCTGGCTCGCGTCGATCGACACCTCGGCGAACTCGTCGGTGAACTGCCCGGCCGTGTCGTGCTCCAGCAGGCTGTAGAGCGAGCCCAAGGGGTCATAGGCGTGCTCGCCGCCACTCTTGTCGATCTCGTCGACCACCATCACGGGGTTGGCGTACTGGCCGTCCACCAGGGTCTCGAACACCTTGCCAGGGCGGGCGCCCTTCCATTGGCTGGAGGCACCCGAGAGCACCCACCCTGCCGTCATCGAACTCATGGACACGAAGCCCATGCCCGTGCCCAGCAGTTGCGCCACCTCGCGGGCGAAGTGGGTCTTGCCGACACCGGGCGGGCCCAGGAGCAGCATGGGCGTGATCTCCAGCGCATCGCGGCTGTCGCTGCACAGAGCCAGCTGGCGCTTGAGATCGTCCAGCACTTCGTGGAAGTTGGGCAGCTCGTCGTAGAGGTGTTCCATGGCCG
Source organism: Aquabacterium sp. (assembly GCF_016195855.1). Classification (GTDB taxonomy): domain Bacteria; phylum Pseudomonadota; class Gammaproteobacteria; order Burkholderiales; family Burkholderiaceae_C; genus Aquabacterium. Next base: position 173,540 of record NZ_JACPYU010000010.1, on the reverse strand, counting down.
GCAGGCCGGATGGCTTGACCTGAAAGCGCTCGGGGCCCATCTCCAGCATGCGCTCATAAGTGGCACGCAGGGATTCATGCTCGCGCGGCGGCAGCTTGCCCAGGCGCTTCTCCACCTCGTGGAGCTTGTAGACGTGTCGCATGTGGGCGATGGGAATGCGCCCCTTGTAGGCCTCTTGTTGGACGGGAACAAGATCAGTGCAACTGCTCATATCAGCCCTCCAGGCATCAACACGCTCTCCCCATCATTGCAGCAAAGACTGAGGTGTCAGAGCCCTTGAACAAGGGGGATGCAAGCATTCATATCATCGAATCCAGACGGCGCCAAGAGGCCCGCCCCGCAGAAGCACGGGGCATCCGTGAGCAAAGGCGCACATGCGCGCTGAACAGCGACAATAAGCCCATCGTCCAGATGGCCCCTAGGCCCCGCCCTGACATGCGCACCGCGTCCGTCGCACTCGATCCGACCGCCCACCGGCCGGCTCGCAGCCCCGCTCAACGTTTACTGTTTGCCCTGCTCGGCTGGATCGCTGTGGCGTCGGCCATCACCTTTGTGGTGTGGCTGGTCAGCCCCTGGTTGATCCCGCCGGCCAGCAACGCGGCGGTCGAGTTCACCGCGCACCGCTTCCGCATGCTGCCCACGGCCAGCCAGGGCGGCACCAACTGGCAGGATGTCAGCCTGCCCGACACCTGGGCCGCACGGGGCCTGCCCTCCAAGGGGGTGGCCCGTTACGAATCCACCTTTCTGCTCAAGCAGGCCCCGGCCTCGCTGCAACAACAGACCTGGGCCGTGCGGGTGGACCGCCTGAGCTTCCAGCACCGCGTGTGGGTCAATGGCCAGTTGATCCATGCCCAGTTGCTGGACGCCGATCCGCTGGGCCGCCCCCTGGCCTACCTGCTGCAGTTCCCCGCCAGCCTGCTGCAGCCGGGCCTCAACCAGCTGCAGGTGGAGGTGCAGCACGCCAGCATGGGCGGCATGTCAGCCCCGATGATCGGCGCCACCGACGAGCTGCTGCCCGGCCACACCATGCAGGCCTTCCTGACGCAGACCCTGCCGCTGACCATCAACATCGTGGCCACGGCCTTTGCCTGCTTCCTGATCACCATCTGGCGCCAGCGCCCCTCCGAGCTCGACATGGGCATGCTGGGCCTCTTGTGCGTGGTGGTGTCGGTGCGCAACTGCAGCTACTACATCGTGGACGGGCCCACGCTGTCGCAAGCCATGACGGGCTGGCTCTACCTGACCGCCCAGGTCACGGCCACGGTGCTGCTGGGCGCCTTTGCCATGGCGATCGCCGGCAAGCGCTGGCCCTGGTTCACCAAAGTGCTGTGGGCCGTGCAGATCGGCTTCCCGCTGCTGGCCGGGCTGGCCGCACAGCAGGGCATGCTGGAAGCCGCGCGGGCGGCCACCTACCCGCTGCTGCTGCTCCTGATGCTGCCCACACTGGCCTTGTTGCTGCGCCTGCACAAACGCTTCAGCAAGCTGGCGGCCATCGGCATGGTGCTGGGCATTGCCGTGTCCCTGGTGGCGGGCGTGCACGACTACCTGCGCCTGATCGGCATGGTCTCGGTCATGCACACTTATTGGCTGCCCATGGCCACCCCCATCACCCTGGCCAGCTACGGCCTGGTGCTGATGAACCGCTTTGTGGAAGCAGGCAAGAGCGCCGAGCAGCTCAACATCGAGCTCGAAGCCAAGGTGCAGGAGCGCACGCAGGCCCTCGTGGCGGCCAACGCGGCCAAGGGCCACTTCCTGGCCGCGGCCAGCCATGACCTGCGCCAGCCCGTGGCCGCCATCGGCCTGCTGTCCGGCCTCTTGCGTGACCGCTTGCGTGATTCCACGCTGCACACCATGACGCTGCGCCTGATCGACGCCGTGAAGGCCATGGAGAACCTGCTCAACGGCCTGCTGGACCTGTCCCGCCTGGAGGCGGGGGCCATCAAGCCGCACTGGCAGGTGGTGGACCTGCACGCCATGCTGGCGCGCATCGGCACCCACGAGCAGGAAATGGCCAACGGCAAAGGCCTGCAGTTGCGCGTGCACCCCACCCGCGCCATGGCCTACAGCGACCCGATCCTGCTGGAGCAAGTCGTGCGCAACCTGATCGGCAACGCCCTGCGCTACACGCAACAGGGCGGCGTGCTGGTGGGCGTGCGCCAGCGCGGCGCGCACCTGCTGATCCAGGTCTGGGACAGCGGCCAGGGCATCGCCCCTGAAGATCAGCAACGCATCTTCGAAGACTTCGTGCAACTGGCCAACCCCGAGCGCAACCAGGCCAAGGGCCTGGGGCTGGGCCTGGCCATCGTGCAGCGCGCCACCCGCCTGCTGGACAGCCGCATCCTGCTGCAATCACGCGTGGGCAAGGGCTCGTGCTTCTCGATCGAGGTGCCGGCCGCGCGCGCCAGCGTGCTGGGCAGCCCGCCTGATCGCACGGCGGCATCGGGCCCAGCCACATCGGCCAACGACAAGCCCTTGAGCGAGCGCCACATCATCCTGCTGGACGACGACGAAGTCCTGCGCCCGGCCCTGACCGAGCAGTTGCGTGCATGGGGAGCCCACGTCAGCCAGGTCGGCTCACTGGAAGACCTGGACGAGTTGCTGCAACGCGTGATGCTGGTCGACCTGTTGCTGACCGATCACCGTCTGCCCGATGGCACTGGCCTGCAGGCCATCGAGATGGCCCGGGCGCGTCATGCGGGGCTGGGGGCTGTGGTGATCACGGGGGACACGGGCGAAGCGCCCATGAAGGCCTTGCAGGCCTGCGGGGCGCCTGTGCTGCACAAGCCCTTCCCCGCCGAGGCTTTGCTCAAAGCCCTTCAGCAGGGTCTTATTTGACCCAGGTGTTCATCTGCATGATCGGCATCATCACCGACATCACGATGAGCATCACGACCAGGCCCATGACCACGATCAGCAAAGGCTCCAGCACGGTCGCAATGGCCAGGGCCTTGCGCTGCACCTCACCCGAGAGCTGATTGGCCGCGCGCTGCAACATGACGGGCAGCTGGCCCGTCTGCTCGCCCAGGCGAGCAAACATCGACAGCAAACCGGGGAAGCGCTTCTTGGCCGCCAGGGCCGAGGCCAGCGGCGCGCCTTCGCGCACCTGCACCAGCGCCTCCATGGCGTCGGCGCGCATGGCGCGGTTCGACAAGGTTTCGGCAGCGGCTTGCAACGCTTTCAGGATGGGTACGCCCGAGCCCGCCAGCATGGCCAGCGTGCCGGCAAAGCGCGCGGCGTTGTAGCCGCGAGAGAGCTTGCCGATCAAGGGCAGCTCCAGCCAGAAGGCATCGAACTTCTGGCGGAAATCCTCGTTGCGGCGCGCGAAGATCAGCGCCGTGAACCCGACGATCAGCACGATCGCCAGCAACCAGCCCCAGTTGCGCATGAAGGCGCTCAGGCCCAGCATGAACTGCGTGAGCGCCGGCAAGGCGCGCTTGCCACTGGAGAACACCTGGGCCACCTGCGGCACCACGAACACCAGCAAGGCGATCACGATCACGATGGCGAACACCGACACGATGGCCGGGTACAAGGTGGCGCCGATCAGCTTGGACTTCAGCGCCTGCTGCTCTTCCAGGTCATTGGCCAGCTTGTCCAGCACACCGCCCAGCTGCCCGCTTTGCTCGCCGGCCGCCACCACGCCACGGTACACATCATCGAACTCGCGCGGGGAGCCCGCCAAAGCCCGCGCAAACGGCGAGCCGGCATTGACCTCGGCCCGCAGGTGCGACACCAGCTCGCGCTGGCGGGGGTCTTCGGCTTCGTCGGCCAGGGCGGTCAAGGCCCGCTCCAGCGGCAGGCCGGCCACCACCAGGCCCGACAACTGCCGCGTCCAGATGGCCAGATCCGATGAGTTGAACACCCGGCGAACGAAGAGCTGCTTGTTGAGGCCCTCGCCCTCACCCGCCGTACCTTGGACGACCGTCTCGACCTTGAGCGGCACCAGTTGCTGCAGGCGCAACTGCGCGCGTGCGGCCTTGGGGTTGTCGGCCTCGACCAGGCCATTGACGGTCTTGCCGGCAGGGTCCAGGGCTTCAAAGCGGAAGGCGGGCATGGTGTGATGGCCTTGTTATGCGCGCTGGCTCACGCTTATTCGCGCGTGACCCGCAGGACTTCTTCCAGCGAGGTCACCCCTTCGGCCACCAAGCGGTCGCCGTCGTCGCGCATGGTCTTCATGCCACCCAGCTGGGCGCGCTCGAAGAGCTTGGCTTCCGATGCCTGCTCGTGGATCAGGGTGCGGATGTCATCATCGGCCACCATCAGCTCGTACACACCGGTACGGCCCTTGTAGCCGCTCATGCCACATTCGCTGCAACCCACCGGATGCCACTTGCCCTGGCCGTCCTGGCGTTTGCAATGCGGGCACAGCTTGCGCACCAGGCGCTGGGCCAGCACGCCCAGCAGCGAACTGGACAGCAGGAAGGGCTCGATGCCCATGTCGGTCAGGCGGGTGACGGCGCTGGGTGCGTCGTTCGTGTGCAGCGTGGCCAGCACCAAGTGGCCAGTCAGCGAAGCCTGCACGGCAATCTGGGCCGTTTCCAGGTCACGGATTTCACCGATCATGATGACGTCCGGGTCCTGACGCAGGATGGCGCGCAGGGCCTTGGCGAAGGTCAGCTCGATGCGGGCGTTGACCTGGGTCTGACCGATGCCGGGCAACTCGTATTCGACCGGGTCTTCCACGGTCAGCACATTGGTGGTGGCCGAATCGACCGTGCTCAGGCCGGCATACAGCGTGGTCGTCTTACCAGAGCCGGTCGGGCCGGTCACCAGCACGATGCCGTGAGGCTGACGCAGCAGGCGCTTGAATCGGTCCAGCGAATCGCCACTCATGCCCAGCGATTCGAGCGTGAACTTGTTGGCGTCGCCCTTGTCCAGCAGACGCAGCACCGCGCGCTCGCCATGGGCGGAAGGCAGGGTCGAGACCCGCACGTCCACCGCACGGCCGCCAATGCGCAGGCTGATGCGCCCGTCTTGCGGCAGGCGCTTTTCGGAGATGTCCAGCTCGGCCATGATCTTCAGGCGCGAGATCAGCGCGGCGTGCAGGGCCTTGTTGGGCTGCACGACCTCACGCAGCGTGCCGTCCACACGGAAGCGCACGGCCGATGAACGCTCGTAAGGCTCGATGTGGATGTCGGAGGCGCCATCCTTGGCCGCTTGCGTCAGCAAGGCATTGAGCATCCGGATGATGGGTGCGTCGTTGCTGGACTCCAGCAGGTCTTCCACCGCCGGCAGGTCCTGCATCATGCGCGACAAGTCCACCGCGCTTTCGACTTCACCGACCACGGCCGCGGCGCTGCCCTCGCCCGCGGCATAAGCCGTGGCAATGCGCTGCGACAGCGTCTCGGCTGGCTCCTGCTCGATGGCATGCACCACGTACAGGCGCATCACCTCGGACAAGGCCGATGGCGACACCGCTGAGCTGGCCCACAGCGTGGCGCGCGTGTCATCGCACTCCAGCAAGATGCCATTGGCCTTGGCAAAGGCATAGGGAAGAGGGTGACGTGCGGCCATGGCCTTCTATCCCTTATTTGCTGCCCGTGGCCGCAGGCTGCTGGCCCGAGGTTTGCGGCGTCAACTTGGGCGCAAAACCCGAGGTTGAGGGCATCACCACCGTGGGCGCGGGCGCATTGGGGTCATCCAGCGGCTGGCGCACGGAAGGCATGCTCAGCTTGTTGCTCAGCTTGAGAGGGTCCAGGTTCGGCCCATCCTGCATGGAAATGGCGCGGCCATCCCCCGTGATGACCGAGTCCTGGCGCTGGCGCATGTAGTCGTAGCGGTCCATCGTGATGTCGTTGCTGGCCTCTTGCGAACGCATCACCACGGGGCGCAGGAAGACCATCAGGTTGGTCTTGGCACGCGTCCTGGAGCGGCTCTTGAACAGGTTACCCAGGATGGGGATGTCGCCCAGCACCGGCACCTGCGAATCGTCGTTGCTGAACTGGTCCTTGAGCAAACCACCCAGCACCAGCGTCTGGCCATCGTCCACCACCACAGTGGTCTCGATCGAGCTCTTGGTGGTGGTCGGGCCCTGCGCGGAGTTCTGCGATTCAACGTCCGACTTTTCCTGGAACACCGTCATGCGCACGGTGCCGCCCTCACCCACCTGCGGGCGCACACGCAGGGTCAGGCCCACGTCCTTGCGCTCCACCGTCGTGAAGGGGTTGACCGTGCCGGAGCTGCTGGTTGCGCCATTGGTGTACTGGCCGGTCACGAAAGGCACGTTGCGGCCCACCACAATCTTGGCTTCTTCGTTGTCCAGCGCCACCATGTTTGGCTTGGACAGGATGTTGGCATCGGCATTGGTTTCCAGGAAGGTCGCCAGGGCACCCAGGTTGTAGGTGCCATCGCTCATCTTGTGCGCGAAGCCCACACTCAAGCCCTTGAGGCTGGATGCGGTCGAACGCGACGCCCCCACCAGGCTGAACAAGCCACCGATGTTGCCGGCCGCCAGGTTGGTGCCCACGCCGACCAGGTTGTTGTTGCCAGCCACATTGGCCCACTGGAAGCCCGCCTCAGCCAGCTTCTGCTCGCTGACCTCCACGATCATGGCCTCGATGTAGATCTGCGCTCGGCGACCATCCAGCTGATCGATGACCGCGCGCAACTGCTTGTACAGCGAGTCGGTGGCCGTGATGATCAGGGAGTTGGTAGAGGGGTCCGCCTGGATGAAACCGCCTGTCGAGGGTTGCGCAGAGGCCCCCACCGGAGAGGTCGACTGCTGCGAAGCGCCACCACTGGCCGCCGCGCCGCCCATGTTGGACGTCGGCAGGCCACTCGCACCCGAGCTCGCACCGCCACCAGATGCGCCGCCACCCGAGCTGCCGCCAGCCCCCGGGAAGGCCGCACGCAGCACCTGCGCCAGCTTCACCGCATCAGCGTTTCTCAGGTAGACCACATGGATGCCGCTGCCACCCAGGCCCGAGGTACCAGGGCGGTCCAGCCGTTGGATCAGGGTGCGCACCAGGGCCATGCGGGCCGCATTGGGCGCGCGCACCATCAGCGTGTTGGTGCGCGAGTCAGACAGCACCATGGTGCTCTGCCCGGCTGCGCCACCACCAGGCGCGCCCGGGGTCGAGCCGCCGCCATCAGCCAGCTTCTGCACCACCGGCGCCAGGTCGGAGGCAATCGCGTACTGCAGCGGGATGGCCTCCATGTCGGTGGCCGTGGGCACGTCCAGCGCGGCAATCATCTGGCCGATGCGCTTGAGGTTGTCCGCGTAGTCCGTGATGACCAGGGTGTTGGTCGAGGCATTGGCGTTGATCGTGTTGTTGGGGCTGATCAGCGGGCGCAGCACGGTCACCAGGTTGTTGGCGCTCTCGTACTGCACGCGGAAGATCTGCGTGACCACCTGGTCACCCGACTGCTTGACCGTGCCCACATCGACCGTGCCGGTCTGCAGCTTGGCTTCGGCTTCAGGCACGACCTTGAGCAGACCCGCCACTTCCACCAGGCTGAAGCCTTGACCACGCAAGGCGGCCAGGAAGTTCAGGTAAGCCTCGCGCGGCGTCAGCGGCTGGTCGCTGTACAGCGTGATGGCGCCCTTGACGCGGGGGTCGACCAGGATCTGACGGTTGATGATCGCGGCCATGGCCCGTGCCACGCCCTCGATCTCGGCGTTCACGAAGTTGAGCGTGACCGTCGGGGCTGAAGCCGCCTTGCGAGGCGCTGGCGGGGCGGCCAGGGCCAGACCGAGCGGGAGCAAGCCACCAGGCCCGAAGGTCAATGCCAGGGCCACGGCCAGTGCGCCAGCACGGGGTCGAGTCAGCAGGGGATGGGTCTTCATGACTTATCCGATCGAAATGACAGAACGGTCGCCTTCGCGGCGGCCGATGATGTTCAACAAATTGTCCAGTGCGCCACGTTCGGCCTCACTGGCGCGGGCTTCGCCACGAAAGCGCATCCCGCCGGAGCTCACGCCCCCTTGGCCGGACAGCTGCAAGGCGCCGTCCAGCGTGGTCAATTGCATCTGCAGCAGGCCTTGGGCATCACCGCCCAGGTTCAGCCGGTAGGAGCCCAGGCGGTCCAGCGTGGTCACGCGCGAAGCCACGTTCTCCAGCATCAGATCAGCCTGCCCCGAAATACGCAGGCGCCCTTGCGCCCACTCGAAAGACAGATCCCGGCTCGACAGGCGCAGCGCACCCGCCAGTTGCAGGGTGTTCCAGGGCGTGCCCAGGCCACCCAGCCAGGCGGCAGGCCAATGCCCGATTTCGCCTGAGGTCTGCAGCGTCGTTGCACCGGCCGCATCGCCAGCGCCTTGCAGCAGCACATCGGTCTTGACGCGCCCCAGGCCAAACTGCACCTGCATCACGACCGGGGTCGGGATGCAGCAGTCTTGCTGCAAGGTCAGGCGCAGCCCCAGGCCACTCAGGCGCATGGTCCAGTTCAGCCGGCCAGGCAGGGCCCGCGCATCGCGGCTGCCGGGGCCGCCGGTCAGCACCGCCACGGCATCACCGTGCCAGATCGTGCCTTGCGATTCAGCCAGCAGCAGGCGCTTGCCGGACAGCTCCACCACGCCCTGGGCCAGCCAGCTGGCCGGCGCATACACCACCAGCCCCACCAGCGCCCCCAGGCCTGCACCCCACCAGCCCCAGCGTCGGCCGGCCTTGCGCATGTTGTCCCAGCGCGCGATCTCCATCGTCGACTCGAGCCAGCGCGTGGTCAAGGCGCCCGCACCCTGCATCCATGCAGGGCGGCGGTTCAGGAAGGGGATGCCAGCCATGTGCGTGTGCCCGGCCTTAACGGCCGCCCCCCGCGCCCGGCCCCATGGCCAGGATGATGTTGCCGGAGTACACCCCCGGCTCGACCTGCATCAGACCGGCTTCGGTGGGCTTGGCGCGCGCGGCACCACGAGCCTCGTCCAGCCAGGTGGCCAGAGCATCACCCGACACCCGGTTGAGCGTGAGCGTGGCGCGATCGCCTTGCAAATTGAGCTTGGCACCCGCCCCCAGCCGCTCGGTGGCCGAACGCAGCGCCGCTTCAGATTGAGCCGGAGGCACGGGCGGACGCTGGCGCAGCATCTGCGCCTCGTCGGCCAGCCGGCGCATCTGATCGAGCTGGCCATCCAGCTCGCGCAACTGCGCCGGGGTTTCCGACAGCGTGCGCCAGGCGGGGCGGATGCCCACGAGCACCAGCAGCGTCACGACCAGCAGCCAGCCCGCTATGGCGGCCATCTGGCGCTCGCGCGGGGCCATGGCCGCCCATTTGGTCTGCAACTCCTGGCGCAGCGCTTGAAGGGAGGAAGCTTGAGAACTCATCTGTGTGCTTTCAATGCGTTCATCAGCCGTTGGCGCGTCGCACGGTCAGGCGCCCATCGGCGGACTCGACCTGCACGCCCGCCGTGCCCAGCTTGCGACGGAACTCGTCCAGCTCGGCCGGGCCCCAGGAAGCCGGCGGCATCAGGGTCAGCGAGGCGCCGTCGTATTGCAAGCCCGCCGTGGGCTGCTCGGGCGGCCAGGCGCTGGCCACCGCCGCCATCAAGGCTTCCAGGTCATTGCCACCAGCCTGGCCCGCCTGCGCGCGCAGGGCCTCGGTTTCGCGGCGCATTTGCGCGGGGGCGTCCAGCACGGCCTGAACCTGAGGGTGCGCCTGCTTGAGCAATTGCACCATGGTCGCGCGCTTGGTCTTGACCAGTTGCGCTTGCTGCCAGGCCCACAGATTGAGACCCAGCACCTGCGCGCCCACCAAGGCCATCAGGCCCATGCGGGCAGGCCGCCATTGCGGGCTCATGAAGCGCCGCCATTGATCACTCAGGGCATACAGGCCCTTGCTGCGCGGCGTCAACTCGAACTGCAGCAGGTTCCAGATCGAGCGGGCGGCCAGCAGCAGGTGCTCAGGCTGGCTTTGCACCGTCACGGCCCGGCCCAACCAGCGTTCGGCCGGCGAGGCCACGGGCGGGGTGGCAAAGAAACGGGCGTTGATGGGCAGCGGATCCGGCAACAAGGCGCGAGACAGGCTGCCAGCCACAGGCCAGGTCGTCACACCATCCGGGGTGGACCAGGTCAGCAGCATCTCGGCACCCGGCTCGGCACCCTCCGGGGCACCGGCTTCGCCGAACTCATGGAAGTAGGCCGAAGGTGGCTCGTCCGGCGCCACGCTGGGCACCACGCGCTCCACGCGGATCTTGGCCTTTTCCAGGGCCATCAGCTGGCTGGTCAGCCCGGTGTGGTCGCACGCTGCGATCCAGGTCGGCTGGCCGGCCTTGGCCATCGGGGCCACGGCCAGGTGCATGTTCTCCGGGTCTTCGAGCAGGGCATCTTCCAGCATGCTGGCCAAGGCGGCACGCAGGCGGCCCGCCGGCGCCTTGGGCAGGCTCAGTCGGTGCCAGCTCAGGTCGGTCGGGGCCATGACGGCCACCACACTGTCCGCCTTGGGCAACATCGGCGCCGTGCAACGCCCCTGCCGTGTGGCCGACATGCCGTCGATGCTGAGCACATAGCTGTACTCCTTCGGCCCGGGCGACGCAGGCGCAGCCCCGGCCTCCGACGCGGTCACGTCGGCGCTCAGACGCGTGCGCGCCGGCAGTTGAATGATGAGAATGCTCATGCCCAGACGGTCAGATATTCAGAATATTTCAGCATCCAGCATAGATGCCCCGGCATTGTAGGAGCGCGGGAATAGCGCCCGTTTAAGGATTGATACCTGCTTTGAGAGTAAAGAATGCCTCCCATCATGGGGGCGTCGCGCCCTCTGCGCCACGGTCCAGCCCCGAAAAACGCGACTGCTGTAGCACCAGCACGTCAGAGCCGCCCGACTGGCGCTGCACCAGGTGACGCTGCTCGATGACGTTGTCTTCATAGCGCAGGCGGCCTTTGACTTCAAAATATTCGGATTTGAAATCCAGCCGGCTGGTGTTCCACTGCGGTTGAGACTGCCCCAGCACATCAATGAGATCGCCCGGCAGTGCCTTGAACGGTTTGCGCTGCCGGGCCTGCACCAGCCTCGCCGCGCGCGCCAGATCCAGGCCATCCACCACCGCAGCGATCACCTCCTTGGGCGCCGTGTTGATGTTCACCAGCGTGCCAGCCGTCGGCAACAAGGTGACATAGGGCCGCAATTTTTCCAGCGTACCCGCGTCCAGCCCCAACCACAACAACTGATCGAAACTTTGCGGCATCAGGGGCGCCTGGGCCCGCCCGGTTTCACCTCCGAGCTTCTCCAGCACGGCCGGGTCATTGCTGACATACGAGGCCTCGGCCAGGGCCGCCTTGGCCATCGAGGCGGCAATGCCATCGGCCAGGGACGGGGGCAGGCTCAGGAACTCCAGCAAGCGCTTGAATACCTTGACCTGGTCATCATTGACTGCAACGCCTTCCACCAGGTGCCGCAGGTTGTACTTGGCATGGGCATCCTCGACCTTGCCTGACAGGAAGGCCTCGGGGGAATCATCCGAATCGGCGGCACTGTTGTTGTTGCCATCTGCCGCCAGGAAGGTGGACAAGCGCGCCTCGGCCAGCGGCATGGCCCAGACCTCGCCCAGGTGATCCACCTGCTCGTTCTTGCCGTCTTCGCGCAGGATGAGCCGCGCCCAGTCCAGCGCCCCGCTGAGCACCCAGGCGGACTGCGAGCGCACCCGCTCGGCGCTCTCGACCTGCACGGCGCGCCATTGCTGCCAGACCATGGACGCCGCCAGCGTGGATACCAGCGTGACGATGACCATGGCCATCAACAAGGCGGCACCGCGCTGCCGCGATCGACCAGGGTGGCGGGCAAGGGAAAGGAGAACAGGCTTGTCGAGCATGATGATCCGGCCTTCCTCGATCAGTTGGCCTGCAGCTGGGGCGCCAGCACGACATCGCGGGTCAAGGTGCCGGCAAAGCCACTGCCCTCGCCCAGCGTCACCTGACAACGCACGGCATTGGGCAGCGACTGACGCTGGCTGATCGCGGCCCCAGCGCCCGCTGTTGCCACACTTTGAGCCGCCCCCACCGCCTTGACGACGTCGCCGGTGGACTGGCAACTGCTCATCGAGCCGCCCCGGAAACAATACACCTGCCAGCGCTCCACGCCTTTCAGCGCCGTCAAGGTGCCGGGCTCACGCCCTTGCAACTGGTAGGAACTCAGCCAGTAGCGCTGCAACTCGCCCACCTTCGTGGTCACCGGGCTGGCCCAGCGCAGCAGGCGGTTGCTCTGCACATACCAGGTCACCACCTGCAGGCCCTCGCCGCTGCGGCGGGTCAGTCGCAGGTGGGCACCATCGAACTGCATCCCATCGACGATCTGCATGTCCATGACCTGGCCCATGTCCGCCTCGAACTGCGTGATCACCGACTGCAGGCGCAGGGTCTGCTTGAGGTTGCCATCGGCCACCTGGCGGGCCGTGCTGATGCTGTCCATGCCCTTCCAGGCGGTGGCAGACAGGACCGCCAGGATGAGCAGGGACACCAGCACCTCGATGAGGGTGAAACCGCGCTGCAGACGGGGCATGAAGAGGGGCTGGTTCATCAGAAGCGCGGCAACACCGTGGACAACTTGACGATGGGCTGACGCTCTTCGTCCATCACCTGGGCGTCCACGCGCCGGAAGTTCAGATTGGGCGTCGGGCGCACGGTCATGTGGCCCGGGAAGGTGCGGCCCAGTTGCTGGCAGCTGAAATCACTGTCGCCCACGGGCGGGTAGATCCTGGACAGCTTGAGGGCGGTGATCTGGTTTTCGGCGCACCACTGCGCCAGGGTCAGGTCGCTCATGCGCTGGGCGTTGAGCGTCAGCCCACCCGCAGCCTTGATGCCAGCCGACAGGGTGATGGCCACGATGGCCAGCGCCACCAGGACCTCGATGAGGGTCATGCCACGAACGGCCTGATCAGCGAGCCGGCGCATTGGCCACCTCCCCCGTTGGACCGGCAGACGGGCCGGCCGCGTCGTCCTCGGCCTCGTTGCCCGTGATCACGGCGAAGGGGCTGAGCCCATCCGTGCCCACGATGATCTGCTTGTCTTCCACCCGAAGGATCACGCTTTGCGCGCCGATCACGGGTTCAGGCCCCAGCACGATGCTGCGCCCCCCCACGACCTCGGCCTTGACGTCGGACTCCAGCCACTTGAGCGGTGGCATCAACGCGGGTGGCAGGCCCAGGAACTGGTAGTCTGCCTCGGGGCCGTTGGGCTGAGGCACCCACAAGACGGTCATGGCGCCAGCACGCGCCTGGGTGCGGGCCGACTCCAGCAAGGCGATCAGGCGCGCGGCCTCGCGCTCCAGGCGGGTCGAAGAAGGATCGGGAATGGCAAAGGCCACCACCGCGGTGGTGATCGCGATCATGGCCACGACCACCATCAACTCCAGCAAGGTGAAGCCGCGTGCGCGGCGCGCCTTACTGCCAGGAGCCGATATCGGCATCGCGGGCTTCGCCACCGGCCTGGCCATCCGCACCGAAGCTGAACACATCCACAGCCCCCTTCACGCCGGGGTTGACGTACTGATAAGTGTGGCCCCACGGGTCATTGGGCAACTTTTCCAGGTAGGGCTTCCAGTTGGGCGGAATGGGCGAAACGGTGGGCTTGGTCACCAGGGCCTGCAGGCCTTGTTCGGCCGTCGGGAAGCGCTGGTTGTCGAGCTTGTAAAGCTTGAGCGCCTGCATCAGGTTGCTGACGTCGGTCTTGGCAGCGGTCACGCGGGCGTCATCGGCCCGGTCCAACACGTTGGGCACGATCAGGGCGGCCAGCAAACCGATGATCACCAGCACGACCATCAGCTCGATCAGCGTGAAACCACGCTGCACGGCTTTGACGGCCTCCCGGGCACGCTGAGGGGTACGCGCAAACATCTTCATGTCCATTTCCGAAAACGATCTTTTCAATCAGACACCGAAACCCTTGCCTTGGTTCCGCACGGTGCTGCGAGGGCGCAAGCATGCACGAGGACCAGGGCGCCTTGATGCGGGATGAACCCGAGGTTCAAAGGCCACTTTTCAGGGCCACGGTGCGTCGAACACCCATCATAATGGCCGGATCATGGCATCACGCATCTTCGCCCTCATCATTTGGGCCGCTGTCGCGGCCAGTCTGGCGTACTGGGGCCTGCGCTGGTTGGCTCGCCCGACCGGTGTGCCCGCCAATGCGACACCCGTGTCGCTGGACAGCGGCGCGCAAGGTGACCTGCACCGCCTGCTGAGCGGCCCGGTGAAGGCCTCCGGCCCGGCGGTAGACCCGTCCGCCGCATCCGCGCTGGCCAGCCGCCTCAAGCTGCTGGGTGTGGTGGCGCCGCGTCACGAAGGTGATGCCGGTGGCGTTGCGCTGCTGTCCATTGATGGCAAACCGCCCAAGGCTTTCCGCATCGGTGCAAGCATCGAAGGCGATCTGGTGCTGAAGTCGCTCACGCAACGCGGCGCGTCCATCGGGACCGCTGACGGCCCGGTCACCACCACCCTGGATCTGCCCCTGCTGCCGCCCCCACTGACTGGCGCCCTGCCGCCGGTCAGCGGCTTCAGCACCACAGGCAATGCGCTGACTCACGCCCCAGGTGGCGTGCCGCCCCCGCCGCCCGGCGGCATGCCTGGCGCCGTTGGCCGCCTGAGCAGCCCCGAAGGCGGCCCGACACCGGGTGGCGCCCCACCGACCTCTGGTGGCATGCCGCCCCCCGGCATGTCTCGCTGAACCCTCAGCGCAGGAACAGGCGGTAGACCGGGTTGCGGGTCTCGTCCACGTAGATGTAACCCAGTCGATCCAGGAAGGGCTTGATCGCCTTCGTTTCGGACTTGGGCACCTGCAGCCCCACCAGAATGCGCCCGTAGTCGGCGCCCTGGTTGCGGTAATGGAACAGGCTGATGTTCCAGCCCGGAGGCAAGCTGGTCAGGAAGGTCATCAAGGCGCCCGGGCGCTCCGGGAAGATGAAGCTGTAGAGGCGCTCACCTTCGGCCAGCGAAGAGCGCCCCCCCACCATGTGGCGGATGTGCGTCTTGGCCAGCTCGTCATGCGTCAGGTCCACCGTCTGGAAGCCCTGCTTTTCAAACAGCTTGGCGATCTTCTTGGATTCGCCCTTTTCGCTGGTCGTCAGGCCCACGAACACGTGCGCCTGCTTCTCGTCCGAGATCCGGTAGTTGAACTCGGTGACGCTGCGCGGCCCGATGGTCTCGCAAAAGCGCTTGAATGAACCGCGCTCCTCCGGGATGCTCACGGCCAGCAGCGCTTCGCGTTGCTCACCCACTTCGGCGCGCTCGGCCACAAAGCGCAGCCGGTCGAAGTTCATGTTGGCGCCGCAGTTGATGGCAATGTAGGTCTTGCCCTGGCCGCCATGCCGCTCGGCGTACTGCTTGATCGCGGCCACGCCTTGTGCACCGGCGGGCTCGACGATGGAGCGCGTGTCCTGGTAGATGTCCTTGATGGCCGCGCACACCTCGTCGGTGCTGACGATCACGAAGTCGTCCACCAGGGCCTTGGTCAGGCGCATGGTTTCTTCGCCCACCAGCTTGACGGCCGTGCCATCAGAGAACAGGCCGACCTCAGGCAAGGTGATGCGCTTGCCCGCCTTGACCGAGCGCACCATGGCGTCGGAGTCACTCATCTGCACACCGATGACCTTGATCTCGGGGCGCACGGCCTTGATGTAGGCGGCCACACCGCTGATCAGGCCGCCGCCACCGATGGCCACGAACACCGCATCGATGGGGCCGCTGTGCTGGCGCAGGATCTCCATGGCCACGGTGCCCTGGCCGGCGATCACATCGGGGTCGTCAAAGGGGTGCACGAAGGTCATGCCCTTCTTGCGCTCCAGCTCCTTGGCATACAGCGCGGAGTCCGAATAGCTCTCGCCGTGCAGGACGATCTGCACGTTGTCCCCACCGAAATAGCGCACCGCGTCGATCTTGACCTGCGGCGTGGTGGTCGGCATCACGATGGTGGCCTGGCAGCCCAGGCGGCGTGCGCCCATGGCCACGCCTTGTGCGTGGTTGCCGGCCGACGCGCAGATCACGCCCTTGGCCAGGTGCGCACGGCTGAGCTGCGCCATCTTGTTGTAGGCCCCGCGCAGCTTGAAGCTGAACACGGGCTGCTGGTCCTCGCGCTTGAGGAAAACCTTGTGGCCCAGGCGGCGCGACAGGCTGCGGGCCTCGTCCAGCGGGCTTTCAATGGCCACGTCGTACACCTTGCTGGTCAGGATCTTTTGCAGATAGTCCTGGATGGTCAACGGTGTGGTCTTGGGTTTGGCTGCCGGCTTCTTGCTTTTCGCTTGAACGGCGGCCTTGCGCGCGGTGGACATAGGCGTGGGCTTTCGGGAACAAACTCAGGGTTTGGAGCCCTACAGTCTAGCTTGCCTGCCTTTTCGCGGGGTGTGCGCCACCGGTCAGATGTGGTGAACCATGCGCCCCCATCAGCACCTTCAGGTAGTCGCGCTGACGCTGCCCCGCCCAGCGGCGCCACACCGGCATCAAGCCCGGCACGGCGTGCAACACCAGC
The DNA here is from genome assembly GCF_016195855.1 of Aquabacterium sp. GTDB lineage: Bacteria > Pseudomonadota > Gammaproteobacteria > Burkholderiales > Burkholderiaceae_C > Aquabacterium. The sequence continues at coordinate 157,155 of NZ_JACPYU010000010.1, read as the reverse complement.
GAGCGCAGCAAGAAGGGCCCACCCACCAGCAAGGGATACCAGGGCAGCGTGGCGGGCAAACCCAGCGCCCGCATGCCCTTGGCGCCCACGAACCACCGCACCAGGCTGAGGTGGCGGGCCTTGTTGAAGCGCCCACGCAGGCCTGCCATATTGGGATAGAGACGCTGCAGGGGCTCATCCATCAAAGCCTGCCCCAGCATCACGCTGGTCTCATCCGCGGGAGCCTGGCTGAGCACGTTCTGATAAAGCAAGGTGCGCCCCTGCTGCTCGTCTTCGCACAGGTAGCGCTCGTCCACGCCCATGAGCCAGCCGATGTAGCGCCACAGGTGCATGACAGCAGCCGACTCGCGGCCGGACAGCCACACCCCCGTGGTCTTCAAGGACAGCAGCTGCACCACGCTGAACGCCAGGTAGGTGGCTTGCATGTCCAGCTGGTTGACGGGCAAGCCCAGGCTGGCCGCATCCCATTTCGGCGATTGGCTCAGTTGATGGCGCACCAGCGCATGCATCACCCGCACCCGCAAGGTCATCATGAAGCCTGGGCCGCCCGGCGCCATGCCACCCTCTTCGGTGCAAGCCAGCCACCACGAGGTGGTCTCTGCCACGCGCCGCTGCGCGCCCTTGTGCAAAGAGCCCGTCATCACCAGCGTCTGGTTGATGGCCGAGGCCTGGTAGCCCGCCATGAGCCCCGCGTCACGCAGGACCATCATGCCGTGCAGGCCCGTGCTGCGCAGTGCCTGCGCGCCTTCACACATCAGGTCTTCGCGCACCCAGTCCGGCCAGCCCGCGGTGCGGCAAACGAATTGACGCAAAGGAGCCGGCGTGCTGCCGGAGAGATCACGCGGCGCACTCAAGGCCCGCTCGAACAGGGGCCAGGCGCGCGCCATGCCGAACTCGTGCATCCACGCCACCAGCTCATCGGCCAGCTTGTCGCCCTCCCACAAGGCCTGCCCCATGGTGGCCCAGGCCTGCTTGTCCGGCTCGGGGTTGCCTTTGACCAGCAGGCGCAGGCGGCTGGCCATCTGCCGGGAGGCCTTCAGGTCGGCGCCCAGGCGGGTCGGTGGCTGGCGTGGTACATCGTGCGCACCGTGAGGCTGGCTCGACGCCGTATCATCGTTTCTCATGGAAGAGGCCTTCATGCTGTGTTCAAGCCGGAGTTCAACTGAAGCCATGATGGCCCTGGGCGCCCCCAGAATCATTGACCCCAGACCCTGCCCGCTTGACCGCAGCACACCAGACAAACCATGAGCGCCGCCCGACCGATCCAGGATGCCCCTGTCAAAGGGATACAAGCCACCTTCGTGCGGGTGCTGCCCGATGCCGTGAGCGCCCGAGGCCTGTCGGCAGCCCCCGTCTGGGACGCTCTGGGCCTGAAGGTGGACGAGGCCCCCGAACACACACGTGTGCCCGTGGCGGCGCTGTGCCGCGCCATTGAAGTCGCCTGCCGCCTGACGGGTGATCCCTTGGTGCTGATGCAGGCCGCGCAAGCAGTACGGCCGCTGCATCTGGGCAGCCTGGGTTACGCGCTGATGAGCAGCCCGCTGGGCGAGGATGGCCTGCTGATGTACGAGCGCTTCCAGACCTTGCTGTGCGACGAATTGCTGGCGCGCCACCGCGTCGCCAAAGGCCTGATCGAAGTGCGGCACGAAGCGGTGGACACGCCCCTGCCCCGGGACGCCCGCTTCTGGTGGCTGCTGCTGGGTGCGCGGCTGGGCTTTGCGCGCTGGGTCTCCGGGCGCGACCTGGTGCCCGTGCGCATCGACATCCCCGCGCCACGCCCAAGCCAGGCCGACGCCTTCGACCGCTTCATTGGCAGCGCCGTTCGCTATGACACGCCAGACTGCCGCGAGCTGATGCCCGCCGACTGGCTGGCCTGGCTCAACCCGAACGCCGACCCGGCCATGCACGCACTCATGCAGGCCCGCACGGCGCAGCAACTGGCCAGCCAACCCCAGGGTGATGCGCTGTTGATGCGGGCCAGGATCGTGCTGTCTGAACGCATGGGCCAGGGGCTGGACCTGAGCCTGGAGGCGGTCAGCCAGGCCCTGCATGCGGACGCCAGCGACCAGGCCCCGACCACCCCACGGCAGCTTCAAAAGCGCGTGTCCGACCAGGGCCTGAGCTTCAAGGATCTGATCGAGGAAGTGCGACGCGAGCGCGCCTTGCGGCTGCTGCGGGACACATCACAAGCCATTGGCGAGATCGCCCAGGCCTGCGGCTACACCGAGGTGAGCCCCTTCCACCGGGCGGTGCGGCGCTGGACGGGCCTCACCCCGGCGCAGGTCCGCCAGCAGGCGCTGACGCAAGCCCCGGCCGCAACGGAACATCCCTGAATGAAAAAAGCCCGCAGCGTGAGCGGCGGGCTTTTGCAAGCCGGGCCCATTTGCATGAGCCATGGGCTTGGGATGTTTGTTGATTACTTCTTGCGCAGACGGGCAATGGCAGCCAGCTGAGCCACCATGACGGCCAGCTCGCTTTGGGCCTTGGCCAGATCCAGCTCGCCCTTGGCGTTCTGAACGGCTTCTTCAGCCAGGCGCTTGGCCTCATTGGCCTTGGCCTCGTCCAGGTCCTTGCCGCGGATGGCTGTGTCGGCCAGAACGGTCACGCAACCAGGCTGCACTTCCAGAATGCCGCCGGCCACGAAGACAAACTCTTCTTCCTTGTTGTCAGCGCGCTGGATACGCACGGCGCCCGGCTTGATCCGGGTGATCAGCGGAGCGTGCTTGGGCAGGATGCCGAGCTCGCCCACTTCACCGGGCAGGGACACCAACGTCGCTTCACCCGAAAAGATCGACTCTTCGGCGGAGACAACATCAACGTGAATGGTGGACATGCTTTGTTCCTTACGCTACGAGAGCGTGTAAGAAAGACTAAGCACCAAGCGATAGCGTGCCAGGCAAGGCGCCGCGCACAGACATAGCGGAAGCTATGGCGAGCACGGCAACGCCGCATGGCGCGCTATGGCGCCGGTGATCAGGCTTTCTTAGCTTTTTCGAAGGCTTCGTCGATGGTGCCGACCATGTAGAAGGCTTGCTCAGGCAGTGCATCGCACTCGCCGTTCACAATCATCTTGAAACCACGGATGGTTTCCTTCAGGGGCACGTACTTGCCAGGCGAGCCCGTGAACACTTCGGCCACGTGGAAAGGCTGCGACAGGAAACGCTGGATCTTACGAGCGCGGGCAACCAGGAGCTTGTCCTCGGGAGCCAGTTCGTCCATACCCAGAATCGCGATGATGTCGCGCAGTTCCTTGTAGCGCTGCAGCGTGTTTTGCACGCCACGGGCCACTTGGTAGTGCTCTTCGCCCACCACGTTCGGGTCCAGCTGACGCGAGGTCGAGTCCAGCGGGTCCACGGCGGGGTAGATACCCAGCGAGGCGATGTCACGAGACAGCACGACGGTGGAGTCCAAGTGAGCGAAAGTCGTCGCAGGAGACGGGTCGGTCAAGTCATCCGCAGGGACGTAAACGGCCTGGATGGAGGTGATCGAACCAATCTTGGTCGAGGTGATGCGCTCTTGCAGACGGCCCATTTCTTCGGCCAGCGTAGGTTGGTAACCCACGGCGGAAGGCATACGACCCAGCAGCGCGGACACTTCGGTACCGGCCAGTGTGTAGCGGTAGATGTTGTCCACGAAGAACAGCACGTCCTTGCCTTCGTCACGGAAGGACTCGGCGATGGTCAGGCCGGTCAGCGCGACGCGCAGACGGTTTCCTGGGGGCTCGTTCATCTGACCGTAAACCATGGCGACCTTGGACTCGCCCAGGCTCTCCAGGTTCACGACGCCAGAGTCGGCCATTTCGTGATAGAAGTCGTTACCTTCACGGGTACGCTCGCCCACACCAGCGAACACCGACAGACCCGAGTGAGCCTTGGCGATGTTGTTGATGAGCTCCATCATGTTCACGGTCTTGCCCACACCGGCGCCACCGAACAAGCCCACCTTACCGCCCTTGGCGAACGGGCACACAAGGTCAATCACCTTGATGCCGGTTTCCAGCAGTTCTTGCGAAGGCGACAGCTCGTCATAAGCGGGGGCCTTGCGGTGGATGGGCGCCGTTTGAGCGGCGTCAACAGGACCACGTTCGTCGATGGGCGCACCCAGCACGTCCATGATGCGACCCAGGGTAGCCGGGCCCACGGGCACGGTGATCTGGGCGTTGGTGTTGTACACCTGGTTGCCGCGGCGCAGGCCGTCAGACGAACCCAGCGCAATGGTACGGACGATGCCGTCACCCAGCTGCTGTTGCACTTCGAGGGTCAGCGTGGAGCCTTCCATCTTCAGAGCGTCGTACACCTTAGGCATCTGGTCGCGGGGAAATTCCACGTCCACCACGGCGCCGATACACTGAACGATCTTGCCCACTGTTTGCGTGTCAGCCATTTTTCGTTCCTTCAATCAATTCAAAATCTGCGTGAATCAAACCGCGGCCGCACCGGCGACGATTTCGGACAGTTCCTTCGTGATGGCGGCCTGACGGGTCTTGTTGTAGACCAGCTTCAGTTCCTTGATCACGTTGCCTGCGTTGTCTGTTGCGGCCTTCATGGCCACCATGCGCGCGGATTGCTCCGACGCCATGTTCTCGGCCACAGCCTGGTAGACCAACGCTTCGACATAGCGAACCATCAACTCATCAATCACCGCGACAGGGTCCGGCTCGTAGATGTAGTCCCACTGGTGCGTGGTCTCGGCCTGCAGCGTGCTCGCGTTCAGCGGCAGCAACTGCTCGACCAAGGGCTCCTGCTTCATCGTGTTGATGAAGCGGGTGAAGCACAGATAGACCGCGCTCAACTCACCAGCCTGATAAGCATCCAGCAGCACCTTGACAGGGCCGATCAGCTTTTCCAGATGGGGGGTGTCCCCCATGCCGACCACGCTCGACACCACGTTGGCGCCGATGCGGTTGAAAAAGCCTGCAGCCTTGTTGCCGATGGCGACGACGTCAGCCTTGACGCCGCTACCTTCGAGCTCCTTGAGCTTGTTGGTGACAGCGCGCAGCACGTTGGTGTTCAAACCACCGCACAAGCCTTTGTCAGTGCTGACCACGATGAAGCCCACCTTCTTGCCACCGGTGTTGGTGACCATGAAGGGATGGACGTACTCGGGGTTGGCATGAGCCAAGTTCGCCGCGATATTGCGCACCTTTTCAGCGTAAGGGCGGGCCGCACGCATGCGGTCCTGCGCCTTGCGCATCTTAGAAGCCGCGACCATTTCCATGGCCTTGGTGATCTTCTTGGTGTTCTCGACGCTCTTGATCTTGCCGCGTATTTCCTTGCCTGCCGCCATGGCGTGCTCCTAGTTAGGCGAAGGTCTTCTTGAACGCGACGATGGCCGATTGCAGTTCGGCTTCAGCGTCCTTGTCCAGGGCCTTCGAGGCTTCGATCTTGCTCAGCAGCGCAGCGTGGCTGGTCTTCAGGAACTGGTGCAGACCAGATTCGAAGGCCAGGATCTTCTTGACGTCCACGTCGTCCATGAAACCCTTGTTCACGGCAAACAGCGTGGCACCCATCAGGGAGATCGGCAGCGGCGAGTACTGAGCTTGCTTCAGCAGTTCGGTCACGCGGGCACCGCGGTCAAGCTGCTTGCGGGTGGCAGCGTCCAGATCGGAAGCGAACTGCGCGAACGCAGCCAGTTCACGGTACTGCGCCAGGTCGGTACGGATACCGCCGGACAGGCCCTTGATGATCTTGGTCTGAGCAGCACCACCCACGCGGGACACGGAGATACCGGCGTTGATGGCAGGACGGATACCAGCGTTGAACAACGACGTTTCCAGGAAGATCTGGCCGTCGGTGATCGAGATCACGTTGGTAGGCACGAAGGCGGACACGTCACCGGCTTGGGTTTCGATGATGGGCAGAGCCGTCAGCGAACCCGTCTTGCCCTTGACTTCACCCTTGGTGAAGGCTTCGACGTAGTCGGCGTTCACGCGGGCTGCACGTTCCAGCAGACGCGAGTGGATGTAGAACACGTCGCCGGGGAAAGCTTCACGACCGGGAGGACGACGCAGCAGCAGCGAAACCTGGCGGTAAGCCACGGCTTGCTTGGACAGGTCGTCGTACACGATCAGGGCATCTTCGCCGCGGTCGCGGAAGTACTCGCCCATGGCGCAACCGGAGTAGGCCGACACGAACTGCATGGCAGCCGAGTCAGAAGCCGAAGCGGCCACCACGATGGTGTATTCCATGGCGCCAGCTTGTTCCAGCGAGCGCACGACGTTCTTGATCGACGAAGCCTTCTGACCGATGGCGACGTAGATACAGGTGACGCCTTGGCCCTTCTGGGCGATGATGGCGTCGATGGCCACAGCCGTTTTACCGGTCTGGCGGTCACCAATGATCAGTTCGCGCTGACCACGGCCCACGGGCACCATCGAGTCGATCGACTTGATGCCGGTTTGCAGAGGCTGCGACACGGATTCACGGGCGATCACACCAGGGGCGATCTTCTCGATGGGAGAAGACAGCTTGGCGTTGATCGGGCCCTTGCCGTCGATAGGCTGACCCAGGGGGGTTCACCACGCGGCCAATCAGCTCGGGGCCGACGGGCACTTCCAGAATGCGACCGGTCGTCTTGACGGTGTCGCCTTCGGAGATGTGCTCGTAGGCACCCAGAATCACGGCGCCGACGGAGTCGCGCTCGAGGTTCAGGGCCAGGCCGTAGGTGGGGACGCCGGAGGCGTCAGCGGGGAACTCCAACATTTCGCCTTGCATGGCATCGGACAGGCCGTGCACACGGACGATACCGTCGGTCACGGAGATGACGGTACCTTGGTTGCGAATGTCGGCAGCCGCGCCGAGACCTTCGATGCGGCTCTTGATCAGTTCGGAAATTTCTGCGGGATTCAGTTGCATTGCTTTGCTCCCAGTCTGGTCAAGGGCTGCACGGAGGCAAACCTCGTTGACAACGACCGGCGGTTGTCAGGAGTGGCATGAAAACCACCGGTAGGAATTGAGCGACTATTGGTTGCGTCGGTTCGGTTACCCGTACTGCGACTCAGGCCAACAGAGTGGACTTCATGCGTTCGAGGCGAGCCTTGACGGAAGTGTCGAGCACTTCGTCACCCACCACGACGCGCACGCCGCCAATCAGTTCAGCGTCGAGTTCGACCTTGGCTTCCAGCTTGCGGCCAAAACGCTTTTCCAGCGGACCGATGATGTCAGCCAGTTGGGCTGCATCGATCGGGAAGGCGCTGAAAATTTGCGCTTCGGACACGCCCTGGCGTGCCTTGACCAGCGCCTGGAACTGCTCGACCATCAAAGGCAGAGCGGCCAGACGACCGTTTTCCAGCACAGTGCGCAGGAAGTTGGTCAAGGACGTAGCCAGTGTCACCTTGGCTGCTGCCACGATCACGTCGAACACCTGGTTCGATGTGACCTTGGGGTTGTCAGCCAGGGCTTGCACTTGCGGATCACGGGCGACAGCTGCCACAGCCTCAAGGGCCTGTTGCCAGGCAATCAGCTCGGCATCAGGCACAGCTTTGAACAGGGCCTCTGCGTAGGGGCGGGCGATAGTGGCAAGCTCAGCCATGATCACAGCTCCGACTTCAGGCGGCTCAGCAGGTCAGCGTGGACCTGGGCTGAAACCTCACGACGCAGGATCTGCTCGGCACCCTTGACGGCCAGGCCGGCAACTTGTTCGCGCAGCGCTTCACGGGCTTGCACGATCAGTTGCGCGGCTTCAGCCTTGGCATCGGCCACGATCTTGTCTGCTTCAGCCGTAGCACGGCCTTTGGCATCTTCGACCAGGGCGTTGCCACGCTTTTCAGCGTCAGCGATGCGCTTGGCGATTTCGTCGCGGGATTGGCTGAGCTGCTCCTGGACGCTTTTGTTGGCGTTAGCCAGTTCAAGCTTGGCCTTGTCAGCCGCAGCCAAACCGTCCGCGATCTTGCTTGCGCGCTCGTCGAGGGCCTTCGTGATCGGGGGCCACACGAATTTCATCGTGAACCACCACAGGATCATGAAGACCACGATCTGCGCAATCAGCGTTGCGTTCAGATTCACGGCTCGGACCTTTCTCGGTTAATTGAAAAATTCAGTCGAGAAAGACCGATTACTTGGCCAGGTTGGCAATGAACGGGTTCGCGAAAGCGAACAGCATGGCGATACCAACACCGATCAGGAAGGCAGCGTCGATCAGACCGGCCAGCAGGAACATCTTGGTTTGCAGTTCGTTCATCAGCTCAGGCTGGCGAGCGGTGGCTTCGAAGTACTTGCCGCCCATCAGGGAGATACCGATACAAGCACCCAGAGCGCCCAGACCAATGATCAGACCGCAAGCCAGAGCGACGTTACCCAACACGATTTCCATGATTGCTCCTAGATAGAAAAAAAGAAAGAGAGGTTAAAAAGAAACTGAAAGTGAAAGCCCAAGGATCAGAGGGGGGGATAACTGATCAGTGGCCCTCGTGAGCCTGACCGATGTACACCAGGGTCAGCATCATGAAGATGAAGGCCTGGAGCGTGATGATCAGGATGTGGAAGATGGCCCAGGCGGTACCGGCGATGATGTGACCCAAAAACAGGCCCCAACCACCCAGCGACGAGAAACCGACTGCACCCATCAAGGCGATCAGCATGAACACCAGCTCACCGGCGTACATGTTGCCCCACAGTCGCATGCCGTGGGAAATGGTCTTGGCGCCGAATTCGATCAGGTTCAGACCGAAGTTGGCAGGGGCCAGCAGGATGATGCCGACCGGGCTGTGTGCGTGGAAAGGCGCCGTGAACAGCTCCTTGATCCAGCCGAACAGGCCCTTGATCTTGACGTTGTAGTACAGGCAGATCAGCAGCACGCTCAGCGACATGCCCAGCGTGACGGACAAGTCAGCCGAAGGCACGATACGCAGGTAGGCGTGGTGAGGATCCAGGCCCTTGGCCTCGTAGACCTTGCCCCAGATGGTGGGCAGCAGGTCCAGGGGCAGCAAGTCCATGGCGTTCATGAAGAAGATCCACACGAACACGGTCAGCGCCACGGGGGCCACCGCCTTGCGCGAGGTCGCGTTGTGGATGATGCCCTTGGCCTGGGTGTCGACCAGCTCGACGATCATTTCGATCGCGGCCTGGAAACGGCCCGGCACGCCGGAGGTGGCCTTGCTGGCGGCACGCCACAGCATGAAGATGGCCAACAGCCCCAGGGTCACAGACCAGAACAGGGAGTCAAAGTTGACGTAGGAAAAATCGGCAATGCTTTGCGCATCTGCATGATTTTGCAGGTGGCGCAAGTGGTGATTGATGTATTCACCGGCCGTTGGCGCGTGGTGCGCGGCGTTTTCAGCCGTCGCGGCGTGAGCATCAGCAGACATCAGCAACTCTCGTCAAACAAAATTCTTCTTGCGACGCTGCCACACGAGCAGCGCCACCCCAATGACTTTCAAGCACAACACCAGGGTCACCAGCATGGCAGCCCAATCCAGGGGCTTGATCCACACAGGCGCCAGCGCGAGCATCGCGCCGGTCATTCCCAGCTTGAGGATCTCCCATACAAGGAGGCCCCCTACGCTGCGCCCCGCATTGCGTCCGAACACCCCACGCGCCATCAGCGCATTGGGCAACACCGCCACCGCAGCGCCATACAAGGCGGACACAGCAGACACCGGACTGCGCGACAGGGCACCCCACACCAGCGCGACAAGCACCCCGAATGCGGCCTGAACGGCCAGCACTTGCCACACGGACATCGAAGGGTGCCGGGCAGAAAGGGCGCTAGCCTCTTCCCGCGTCAGCGGCCGGACAGGGAGGTCGTCGTCTTTGTTCCAGTCGGAGTCGTCAAAGGACATGGCAGATAGCGGCTGTCTGGCGACTGACTCGTTCATGGGCACAAAAACGCCGACCCTGGCGTCGGCAAAACCTAAAGATTATACGCACTTACCCGCGAACAGTCCAAGCCCTAGTTCCGCACTTGTTTGAAACAGGCCCGATCACCCCCCTCAAGCACGGGTGGCGCAGCGACACGCTTAGTCGCCCACGAACCACAGCCCCGTATTACCCCTTACGTTAGACACCCCTCATCCAAGTGGTGCCCTGGGGCAAGCCCGGTGTCGCATCCGGGCCCGCAAAGGCATGCTTCGTAACAAGTTAGTAATAGTGATCGACGCGACTCTCGTCCCTCAGCGTGCGCAAGGGGCCGGGGGTTGTGTTTTCTGAAGCCCGGTGCTCAGGTGGAGTTCAGTATGTCCTCAACGGCGAACAAAGAAAAAGTCAGCACGTTCTTCCGTCCCATCGAATCGGTGACGGTGAGCAACATCAAGCAGATGTATGACATCTACGCCAACTACTACGAGAACACCTCGCTGGACATCTTCCTCAACGACCTGAGCAAGAAGTCGGGCGTGATCCTGGTCACCCGCAAGTCGGACGACAAGATCGTGGGCTTCTCGACCCAGACCTTCTTTGACATCAAGGTCGATGGCAAGCGTGTGCGCGGCATCTTCAGCGGCGACACCATCATCGAGCAGGCCTACTGGGGCAACAACGCGCTGGCCAACACCTTCTACCGCCGCCTGATCATCGAGCGCATCAAGCGCCCGTTCACGCCCTTCTACTGGTTCCTGATCTCCAAGGGCTACAAGACCTATCTGCTGCTGACCAACAACTTCTACAACTACTACCCCAATGTGAACGGCAAGGACGAGAAGTACCGCCGCATCACGGAGCAGTATTGCGAGCAGTTGTTCCCCGAGTACTTCGACAAGGACAAGATGCTGCTGGACTTCGGCCAGAGCTATGTGCGCCTGAAGGGCGAGGTCGCCGAGATCACCCCCGAGCTGAAGGCAGCCAACCCGCACATCGCCTTCTTCGAAAAGATGAACCCCACCTGGCGCCGCGGCACGGAAGTGCCCTGCATTGGTGCGTGCGACTACGAAAGCCTGTTCCGCTCCATCGTGGACGTGCCCTGGAAGTGGATCAAGAAGCACATGCTGGGCACGCACAAGCCGGCCGGCCTGGAGATCGCCAAACAGGCGTCGCAACAACAAGGCCGCCAGGAATGGCTGGAGCCCGGCGCGGATGAAGCCAGCGCAGGGTCCAAGGCTTCCTGAGCATGGGCGTTGGAACCACCTTCGGACACCACCTCCTCAGACTGCTTGTCGCCCCAGGGCGGCGTCGTTTTGAACAGCACCTCGGCGAACTGGAATCTGTCCAGCGCGCGCGGCTTGCCCGTTGGTTGTCCGCCGTATCTCGCTCACCCGAAGGCCAGCGCCGCGGCATCCGCGCAGACTGGTCATGGGAAGAGTTCGTGCGCCAGGTCCCGGTGTCCACTTACCAGGATTACGCCGAGATCATCACCGCGCAGCGTGAACGCAAGCAATCGCTGCTGATCGACTCGCCGGTGATGCGCTACCAGCCCACCAGCGGCTCGACCTCGGGCGTGAAGTGGGTGCCCTATACCAAGATGTTCCTGGACGAGCTCGACCAGGTCATCACGGCCTGGGTCGGGGACCTCTATCGCCAGTTCCCCGGGCAGGGCAATGGCACGCACTATTGGTCGCTGTCGTGGATCCCCACCGAGATGCGCAGCCAGACGGCTGGCGACATCAACGATGACATGAAGATGCTGTCGTGGGGCAAGCGCTTGCTGGCCTACCTGACGCAGGCTGCGCCGCAGGACATCGCGCTGGCCGAGACCTCGGACGACTCGCTGTTTGCCACCATCGCCTACCTGGCCGCTGACGAGAACCTGGGCTTCATCTCGGTGTGGAGCCCCACCTTCGGCCTGGGCCTGCTGGAGCAGATGTCGGTGTGGCGCCAGGACCTGGCTGCGGCTTTGAGCACCGGCCAATGGGGCGAGCGCCAGGCCCGCATGGCCGGCCTGCCCTGCCCCCAGTCCCATCGGGCCGCGCAACTGCTGCTGCACTGGGACGGCCAGTTGGGCGCGAGTTTCTTCGAACAGCTGTGGCCGCAACTGGCCGTGCTCAGTGCCTGGGACACGGCGGCGGCTGCGCCCTGGGCCCAGAAGCTCAAGGGCTTTTTGCCGCACGCCAACTTCCAGGGCAAGGGCCTGTGGGCCACGGAAGGCGTCGTGACCTTCCCGTTTGATGGCCGCTACCCGCTGGCCTACCTGAGCCACTTCTACGAGTTTGCCGATGCCAACGATGGCAAGATCTTCGCGCCCTGGCAGTTGCGTGAAGGCCAGGACGTCATCCCCATCATGACCACGGGCAGCGGCTTTGCACGCTACCAGATGGCCGATGTGATCCGGGTCGAGAAGCCTCTGGGCCAGGTGCCGTGCTTCACCTTCCTGGGCCGCAACGACGGCGTCGATCTGGTCGGCGAAAAGACCAGCGCCACCACGGCCCAGATGGTGCAGGATCAGTTGCAGCTTGATGGCGCGATGCCGGTCACGCTGCTGGCCCTGGACGAAGCCCGCAACCGCACACCCGGCTATGTGCTGCTGGTCGAATGCGCACCTGAAGCACCACGTGAGGCAGTGCAAAAGGCGCTGGCCGATCAGGTCGAGAAGGCGCTGCAAGGCAACTTCCACTACAAGCTGGCGCGCGAGCTGGGCCAGCTGCAGCACGCGGCCTGTGTGGCCCTGCCGCACATGCGGGCTATCTACCTTGACCAATGCCGTGAGCGCGGCATGATCGAGGGCAACATCAAGATCGAACCCCTGAGACATTGGCGTGGCGATGTGCCCGCTGTGTTGAGGCAGTCGCTGGACAGCTGATTGGCGCCAGCATTCAACATCACTCTCTATTGATCACCCGTACACCATGGCCATCACCGTACGACAGGGCACCCCCGCAGACAACGCCAAGATGCAGGATCTGATCACCAAGATCACGATGCCTGGCGTGGCGCAGATGTGCTTCCAGCGCGCCCCCGACTTCTTCGTGGGCGCCAAGGTCATTGGCGACGAGTTCGTGCTGACCGTGGCCGATGACGACGAGCGCCCCGATGTGCTCGCCGGCCTGACCGTGATCTCGGGCCGCGACCTGTACATCAGCGGCAAGAAACGCCGCGTGTACTACTCGGGTGACACGCGCGTGGACCCTTACTACCGCCGCCGGGGTATTGCGTCGAACCTGTTCATCGAGCAGAAGAAGCACCGCTCGAACGACGACCTGCTGCAAGGCATCGTGTTGAAAGAAAACACCGCGCCGCTGGATGCGGCCAAGAACACGGCCGATGGCGTGCTGTTCGACTACTGGATCAGCCACAGCATCGAGACCAGCTTCATCTTCACACGCAAGATCACGCCGCGCATCCCGTCTGGCGTGCAGATGCGTGCGGCCACGGCCGCCGATGTACCCGCCATGCAGGCCTTCTTCGATCGCGAAGCACCACGTCGCAATGGCTACCCGGTCTACGATTTTGAAAAGCTGCTGGCCGGTGACCCGTATTACGCGGGCCTGAGCATTGGCGACTATGTGCTGGCCACGCGCAATGGCCAGATCATCGGCATGGTGGCCGGCTGGAACCAGAAGGCCTACAAGCAGACCCGCATCGTGGGTTTCAAGCCCATCATCAAGCTGCTGCGCCCGGTCTACAACCTGTATGTGGGCCTCACGGGTGGCTTCAAGCTGCCCCCCATTGGCGGCGTGCTGAACTACCTGACGCTGGCCAACATCCTGGTTGCCAATGATGATGCGGCCGTGCTGCAAGGCCTGATCGACTACGTCATGGCCAATCAGGGCCAGAAATACGACGCGCTGGCCACGGCCTTCACCAAAGGTGACCCGCTGGAAAGCGTGCCGCGCGGCTACAAGAGCCAGAAGCTGTACTCCAGCCACTTCTGGCTGAGCTACGGCGCCGACCCGCGCCCGGGCATTGACAACCGCCCCTTGTACGTGGAACTGGGTCGCCTCTGAGCCGATTGGCCCGAAGGCATCAGGCCTTGGCTGGTGGCGGGGGCAGCAAGTCGGCCTCGGCCACCATGCGCTCGAAGGTCTTGTCCAGCCGGCGCAGAAAATCGTCGACATCCTCGAACGAGGTTTCGGCCAGTTGCCATGACAGCGGGATGAACAGCTGGCCATCGGTTTCAACCAGGCCTGGCAGCGGCGCCACGCTGGCCACGCTGGGCATGAAGCGGTCAATGCGGACGGGCACATCCGGCGGGTTGATCACGCTGCTGACATCGCCAATGCTGGTTGCATGCCCGCTGATCTTGGGGAAGCGGTCATTGCGCTTCATCTGCACGCCCACATAACCGACGAGCGTGCGCCCCAGCCAGGGCATGAGCTCTTCAAGCAGGTAGGTCCAGCACATCTCGCGCCGCGTGAAGCGGGCCAGCCCCTCCTTCGTCAAGGCATCCACAGAGCGCACGCGCTCCAGCAGGGGCTTGCGCGGGTCCCGCTCGATGACCAGGAAGGCCCCGACATGGTTGCCCCACAAGGGGCCATGGCCGGCGGACTCCGGGTAGTAACGCCGCAGGTTGACCGAGATGCGGATCACTGCCGCCGCCTTGGGGTCGTTGGGCGCCTGCTCCAGAAAGGTCTGCGCGATGGCCGCCACCTGGAAGGTGTTCATCGACACGCCCAGCTTGCGCGCGGCCTGGCGCATGGCCTTGGTGCCCGTGGGCACCGGGTGATGCCGCAAGCCCGTGGTCGAGAAATTGGGGCTGTGGCGGCGCGGGATCTGCTGGACGTTGAGTTGCTTGAGCAGCCTGGCCTCGGCCACCTTGTGCTGCCGTGAGCGCCAGACCTGCCGTGGCCACTGCCACCAGTGCTCAGGCGCCACCGAGCCCAGCATGGAAGGGGCTTCGATGGCCATGGGCTCCATGGGCAGGCCGTTGAGCCCGCGCACGATCTGGTTGACCAGGTTGAGCATGGTCATGCCATCACCAAAGATGTGCGGCACGGCAAACAGGATCACGGCGCGCTCGGGGTGCGGTACAAAGCGCACGCGCATGCCGATGCCACGCTCCAGCGGCACGACCTCGTTGAGCATGCGCCGGTGCCAGGCCTCCAGCACGACCGGGTCGTCCACATCGATGTGCGCATCCACCTGAAAGGCCAGGTCGAACAACTGGTCCACCACATGGTTGTCGGGCAAGACACGGAAGTGGTAGCGGTGCGGGCCGGCTTCCAGCATGGCGCGCAGCTTGGGGTAGTTGCTCACCAGCTGGCGCAGCACGCGGCGCACCAGCGCTTCGTCCAGGGGCGCGTTGAAGCGCAGGATGTAAGGCTGCATCACCCCGGCTGCCAGCCCCTCGATGGCGGCATAGCCGAACTCGGTGCGGTTGAGGGGGATGATGTCGTTGGTGATGAATGCCATGCATTTGATGGTGCCAGAAGCCGCCCTGCATGGGGCTCATGGCTTGTGCGGATGGCCCCCTGATTCAGGGCCGGCGTCAGGACTGCCTACAATCCGGGGATGACTGCCGCCTCCACCCCTTCCAGCATCGCCCTGCCCGCCCTGGCCAACGACCGTTTTCTGCGCGCCTGCCTGCGCCTGCCAACGGACTACACACCGGTGTGGCTGATGCGCCAGGCGGGCCGCTACCTGCCCGAGTACCGCGCCACGCGCGACAAGGCCGGCAGCTTCATGGGCCTGGCCACCAACAAGGAGGCCGCCTGCGAGGTGACGCTGCAGCCGCTGGACCGCTATGACCTGGACGCCGCCATCCTCTTCAGCGACATCCTGACGGTGCCGGACGCCATGGGCCTGGGCCTGAGCTTTGCTGCGGGCGAAGGCCCCAGGTTTGCCTCGCCCGTGCGTGACGAAGCCGCCGTGGACAAGCTGGCCGTGCCCGACATGGACAAGCTGCGCTATGTGTTCGACGCCGTCAGCACGATCCGCCAGGCCCTGTCAGACGACAAGGGCGTGGGCCGCGTGCCGCTGATCGGCTTCTCGGGCAGCCCCTGGACCCTGGCCTGCTACATGGTGGAGGGCGGCGGCTCGGACGACTACCGCCTGGTCAAGACCCTGATGTACCAGCGCCCTGACCTGATGCACCGCATCCTGGCCGTCAATGCCGATGCCGTGGCCTTGTACCTGAACACCCAGATCGAAGCCGGGGCACAGGCCGTGATGGTGTTTGACTCCTGGGGTGGCGTGCTGGCCGATGGCGCCTTCCAGCAGTTCAGCCTGGCGTACACCAGGCGTGTGCTGGCCCAGTTGAAGAAAGAGCACAACGGCTACCGCATCCCGCACATCGTGTTCACCAAGGGCGGCGGCATCTGGATCGACGAGATCGCCGACAGCGGCTGTGACGTGGTCGGGCTGGACTGGACCATGAACCTGGGCAAGGCCCGCGCCATGGTGGGTGACCGCGTCGCCCTGCAGGGCAACCTGGACCCGAACGTGCTGTTTGCCGACCCCGAGCAGATCCAGGCCGAGGTCATCAAGACGCTGGACAGCTTTGGTGTGCCCGGCCCGCAAAATGGACAGGCGTCCGGCCATGTCTTCAACCTGGGCCATGGCATCAGCCAGTTCACCCCGCCCGAGAATGTGAGCGTGCTGGTGGACACCGTGCACGCCTACAGCCGCAAGCAGCGCGGCTGACCCACCCGGATCGGGCGCGCAGATCAGCGGCGCTCGACCACCAGGGGCAGCAGCTGCAAGGTGGTTCTGGCCTGCTGCGCAGCCGCCAGCGCCTCGCTGCGCGAGCCATAGGGCCCGACCTGCAGCTTGAAATAGGGTGCCTCGTGGAACACCGCCAGCAAGGGCACCAGGGCGGTCATTTCGGAGGCCACCTTCTGCTGCAGGCGGTCTACACCTTCTCGTTTGCCCAGCGCGGCCAGTTGCACCCAGAAGCCCTTGGCATCCGGCGTGTAAGCCCGCGACTGCCCATCCTTGACCGGCACGTTCACGGGCGCAGCAGGCGCTTCAGACAAAGGGGTGACATCGGGCACGATGGGCTGCGCCACCCCCTTGGTCACCACCGACATGATGGGGTCGTCGCCCTGGTCCTTGGCCGCGGGTGAGGCCGCTGACGAGCCCAGTGAAGCGCCCGTTACAGCCCCCCCAGATGCCACCTGCTCGGCATCCGGGTCCATCAAGGTGCCACGTCGCCAGGCGCCCGAGCGGATCTCGTCAAAGGTCAGGCGCTCGATTTCGACAGATGCGCTGCCCGAGCTCACCACGCCAAGCTTGACGGCCGCGGCGTAGCTCAGGTCCATCACCCGGTTGGAGTGGAAGGGGCCGCGGTCGTTGATGCGCACGATGGTCTCCTTGCCATTGGAGAGGTTGCGCACACGGGCATAACTGGGAATGGGCAAGGTGCGGTGCGCAGCCGTCAGGCCGTACATGCTGAACATCTCGCCACTGGCCGTGCGCCGGCCATGGAACTTGGTGCCATACCAGGAGGCCAGCCCCCGCTCCTTCCAGCTGACATCGGCTGCAACAGGCTCGTAGCTCTGGCCCAGCACCACATAGGGCTTGTTGGGGCCACCAGGCTTGATGGGCTCCACCTGAGGGACAGGATCAGGCAAGGTGGCCAGATTGGGCGGTGCGTCGCTGGGCGGGCCGTCCTTGTCGGGATTACGCACGCCGGGCTCGATGGCTCGGCTGGCGGGGGCGGATGCACGCGCGCCACCGGGCTGAGGCCCCGAGGCGCAACCCGCCATCAACGCGACCAGGGCCATCAAGCCCAATGCAGGCCAACGGAGAGAGGGGGACGATGCGCGGCGTGACATGGTGGGCACCATAACCGATACACGGCCAGATGTGCACGCGGTAAGCCCCTGAGCGGTAACGTGATGCATCCATTGCACATCGCGGCACAATGCAAGCTGTCTCTGAAACCGCCTTGCCCCAGCTCATCATGTCCAAACCCCTGGAACACGCCTTCGATCACCCCTTTGAGCGCGGCATGCGCAACCGCCGAGCCGCCCTGGGCGATGCCTGGGTGGACAAGTCCGTGGCCAAGGCCAATGCCTTCAATGCCGAGTTCCAGCACTTCATCACCGACTACGCCTGGCACGGGGTGTGGGGCCGCCCAGGCCTGGACTGGAAGACACGCCGCATCATCGTGATGGCCGTGACCTGCGCCCTGGGCCGCTGGGACGAGTTCGAGATCCACATGCGTGGCTCGCTCACACCAGGCAACGCCCACACCCTGAGCCCGGAAGAAGTCCGCGAGGCCCTGATCCAGATTGCCATCTACGCGGGCGTGCCGGCGGCCAACACGGGTTTCGCCAAGGCCCTGGGCATCATGCGGGAGCTGGGCATCGAGCCGCCGCCGCATCCGGCCGACCAATCCTGGCATCCGGGCGTCGGCCGCTCGGTGTTCACCAGCACCCGCCCCAAACTGCATGCCACCGTGCGCGAAGCACGCCATGGCCAGGCGGCCCACACCATCGTGCTGAGCCACGCCCTGGGCCAGGACAGCTCGATGTGGGACCTGGTGGCCAACGAACTGGCCGCCACCTGTCGGGTGATCTGCCCTGATACCCGGGGCCATGGCCGCTCGCAGATCCCCTCCGAGCCTTTGTCCATGACGGAGCTGGCCGCCGACGCCGCGCGCCTGATCGACGAAATCGCCGAAGGCGAGCCGGTGATCTGGGTGGGCCTGTCCATGGGCGGCATGATCGGCCAGGAACTGGCCATTCGCCACCCGGACAAGGTCAAGGCCCTGGTGCTGGCCAACACCACCAGCGGCTACACGGCCGCGGGCCGCGAAGCCATCGGGCAGCGCATCGAGACGGTGGAGTCCTATGGCCTGAGCGCCATCAGCACCAACACCATGGTGCGCTTTTTCAGCGAAGCCTTCCGCCAGCAGCATGCGGCCACGGTGTCGCGCCACCAGCGCCTGCTGGAAGCCACCGACCCGGAAGGCTACACGGCCTGCGCCGCCGCCCTGTGCGATGCAGACACGGCGGGCAAGCTGAACCTGATCCGCGTGCCGACCCTGGTGATTGCCGGTAGCCACGACGAAGGCACGCCGGTGGACATGGCCCTGGCGCTGGCACGTGGCATCACAGGGTCGCAGATGGTGACCCTGCAGGGCTGCGCGCACCTGAGCGCCGTTGAACAACCTCAGGCCTTTGCCGAGGTACTGGGCGAGTTCGTCGCCAGCGTGTGAGCAGGCCCACACCCGGCATGCGGCCTCATCAAGAGCGCCCATGAAAAAACCCCGCGATGCCCAAAGGCACGCGGGGTTTTCTGTATAAGGCCAGCCAGATGGCCGGCCCGGAATCGCTTGTCTCTTCTACTCTTATCAGGCTGCGCGGCGACGACGCGCCACAGCGGCCACACCAACCAGACCCAGGCCCATCAGGGCGTAGGTGCCAGGCTCGGGGATCGCGGGCGTGCTTGCCAGCGTGCCAATGAAGTGCACGCTGGTGTTCAGGCCCAGCAGACCGGTGTAGGGGCTGGCGACGTTACCCAGGTCGATCATGGGCACCGTGCCAGCCTTGGCAAATGCCGCAGCGGTCACACCGGAGCCAGTGATGGTCAGGGTGGTGGTTTCACCTTCGGCAAAGGTCTTCGACGCGAAGTCGATGTTCCAGGGGTAGGTGTAACCAGCGTCCTTGATCTGGGGCAGCAGCCAGTTGTAGCCGGAACCCGAGGCCAGCGTCGTGTTGGCCGACGTCAGCTTGAGGGTGCCGTTGGGGCCGGCCAGCCACAGGGCCTCGACAAAGGTCCCGCCGGTCTTGGCCGGGAACGCATTGGTGGGCTGGGTCAAGGTCACTTGCACGCCGCCGGTGATATCGGCGATGGTCATCGAGGCCACCGAGTAGTTCAGTGTCTTCGTGTCCAGCAGATCCAGCACGGTGGACGTGTCAAAGAACGTCTTGAAGTCATAGGAATAGCTGGCGGCCCAGCTGGCGGATGAGGCCAGGCTGAGTGCAGCAATGCCGGCGGCCATAGCCGTTCGGCGCACGAACTTGATCATGGAATCTCCTCTCTTGGCGGGTGGGCGTTGAGGACAGTCCACATACTGCTTGAAATGCGTGACTTTTTACCCAACGTTGGGCGATCGTAAAGATTTAATGCTTCGCATCAAAGAGGGGTTGTCCCGCCCCTCACTTATGGGGCACGCAACGACATTTCGCCATATGGCAAATGGCATGACATCCCCCTTGATGACCCGCGCTTGCTCTATGCTTGCCCCCTTGCCTGCCGTCCCGATCTGCCTGTTCCCGAGCCCTGATGTCGTCCCACGCTGCCCACGCCGCCCCGCCCATGATGAACCCGGCCCAGATGGCCGCTGTGCAGCACCTGGACAGCCCTTGCCTGGTGCTGGCCGGCGCCGGCTCGGGCAAGACGCGCGTGATCACCCACAAGATCGCCCGGCTGCTGCAACCTGGCGAAGGCGCAGACCTGGCCCCCTCGCAGATCGGTGCCATCACCTTCACCAACAAGGCCGCGGCGGAAATGCGCGACCGGGTCAAGGCCCTGATTGGCGCCAAGGCCGCCAGCAAGCTGCTGGTGTGCACCTTCCACTCGCTGGGGGTGCGCTTGTTGCGCGAAGACGGCGCCGAGCTGGGGCTCAAGCCGGCCTTCTCGATTCTGGACAGCGACGACGTCACCAGCATCTTGCGTGATGCGGGCGCCACCACCGACGCCAAATTGGCGCGCAGCTGGCAATGGCAGATCAGCCTGTGGAAGAACATGGGCCTGACCAGCGGCCAGGCCATGTCCCACATCAAGACGGACGAAGAGCAGATCGCCGTGCGCGTGATGAAGCTCTATGAAGAACGCCTGCAAGCCTACCAGGCGGTGGATTTCGATGACCTCATCAGCATGCCGCTCAAGCTGCTGACCGAACACGAGCACGTGGCGCACAAATGGCAGCGCCAGTTGCGCCACGTGCTGGTCGACGAATACCAGGACACCAACGCCACCCAGTACGAGCTGCTCAAGCTGCTGGTGGGCCAGCACGGCATCTTCACGGCGGTGGGTGACGACGACCAGTCCATCTATGGCTGGCGCGGCGCCACGCTGGACAACCTCAAGCGCCTGCCGCAGGACTTCCCCAACCTCAAGGTGATCCCGCTGGAGCAGAACTACCGCTCCACCAGCGCCATTTTGCGGGCGGCCAACAACGTCATCGAGAGCAACCCCAAGCTGTTCCAGAAGACGCTGTGGTCGGACCTGGGCGAAGGAGACCCGGTCAAGCTCATGGAGTGCGACAACGAAGAGCACGAGGCCGAGCGCACCGTCTCGCACTTCATGATGCTGCGCATGAACCTGCTGGAGAAGCACCCCGGCGACCCGAGCAAGACGGACTGGAACAACTTCGCCATCCTCTACCGCGCCAACCACCAGGCCCGCCCCTTCGAGCAGGCGCTGCGCAAGGCCAACATCCCCTACAAGGTCTCGGGCGGGCAGAGCTTTTTTGACAAGGCCGAGATCAAGGACCTGTGCGCCTGGCTGCGCCTGCTGCTCAACAACGACGATGACCCGGCCTTCCTGCGCGCGGTGACCACGCCCAAGCGCGGCATCGGCCACCAGACCCTGGGCGCTTTGGGCGAGTTCGCGGGCAAGTGGAAGGTCAGCCTGTTCGAAGCCTTGTTTGCCGATTCGCTGTCGGCCTCGCTGAGTGCCAAGGCCCTGGGCGGCCTGCACGAGTTCGGCCGCTATGTGAACGACCTGGAGTACAAGGCCCGCCAGACCTTCGGCAGCGAAGCGGCCAAGGAGATGCTGCTGGAGTGGCTCAAGGACATCGGCTACGAACAGCACCTGTACGACAACGAAGAGAACGAAAAGGTGGCGGCGGCCCGCTGGACCAATGTGCTGGACTTCATCGACTGGGTGGCCAAGCGCTGTGGTGGCGAGATCGAGAACGATGGCGGCATGAGCCACGAGTCCGAGAAGAAGAGCGTGATCGAGATCGCCCAGCTGATCTCGCTGATCACCAGCCTGGCCGAACGTGAAAGCGACCAGAAGCAGGTGACGCTGTCCACCCTGCACGCCTCCAAGGGGCTGGAATGGCCGCACGTGGTGCTGGCCGGCGTCAACGAGGGCTCCCTGCCCTTCTCACGCGAGGAAGGCGAGATCCTGCCCCAGCAGGTCGAGGAAGAGCGCCGCCTGATGTACGTGGGCATCACCCGCGCGCGGCTGACGCTGGGGGTGAGCGTGCTCAAGCGCCGCAAGAAGGGCCGTGAGTACGTGCAGGCCACACCCAGCCGTTTCGTGGCCGAAATGAAGCTGGGCGAAGGCGGGGGCCCCAAGGAAGACCCGCGCGAGAAGCTCAAACGCTTGCGCGAGGAAATGGCGGCCAAGGCGGCGGCCACCAGGGCTGCGGCCAAAGCGCAGAACTGAGCCCGAGCCCCCTTCAGAACTCATCAGACAAAAAAAAACCCGAGACCAACGATCTCGGGTTTCAGAATCCACCAAAAAGGAGGAGTGGAGGAGACAAACGAAACAAGCACGTGTAGGACGTCTCAAAAGTAGAAAAGTTCCACACGGCTGAAACAAAGTGTAAGACAAACGTGTTTTTTTCGCAAGGGTTCACCCGAGGCACAATGCGGACCCATCGCCAAAACGATTTTTCGGCGCGCAAGGACTCAGCAAATGGAATGCACGATCAACTGGCAACCCACCTCCGGCATGGCATTCATGGCGGAAACCGGCAGCGGCCACATCATCAACATGGATGGCGCCCCGGAAGGCGGTGGCCGCAACCTGGCCCCTCGCCCCATGGAAACCGTGCTGGCCGGCACGGGTGGCTGCACAGCCTATGACGTGGTGCTGATCCTCAAGCGTGGCCGCCATGACATCCGCGGCTGCCAAGTCAAGCTCACCGCCGACCGCGCCGAGACCGACCCCAAGGTGTTCACCAAGATCAACATGCACTTTGTCGTGACGGGCGTGAACCTGCCGGACTCGGCCGTGGCCCGCGCCATCCAGATGTCGCACGAAAAGTACTGCTCGGCCTCGATCATGATCGGCAAGACCGCCGAGATCACGACCAGCTTCGAGATCGTTGCAGCCTGATGCTGGCCTGATCAGATGTAGTGCGCGGTGGTCGTCATGACCTTGGCGGCCAGGCGCATCAGGCCCCGCACGGGCGATGGCAACTCGATGCCACCCGCACGCTGGGCCGCCTCGGCATGGGCGACCTCGTCGTCGCGCATCTGGGCGACCACCGCCTTGGAGGCCACATCCCCGGCGGGCAGGCGGTCCATGTGGCTGTTGAGGTGGTGCTCTACCTGGCGCTCGGTCTCCACCACAAAACCCAGGCTGATCTTGTCGCCGGCCTTGGCGGCCAGCAGGCCGATGCCAAAGGCACCCGCGTACCACAGCGGGTTGAGCAGGCTGGTGCGGCTGCCCAGGGCCTTGAGGCGTTGTTCCGTCCAGGCCAGGTGATCGGTTTCTTCACGCGCGGCGGCCTCGAACTGGGCCTTGAGCGCCGGGCTGTCGGTGCCCCAGGCCTGGGAGGCGTACAGCGCCTGCGCGCACACCTCGCCCACGTGGTTCACCCGCATCAAGGCTGCAGACAGGCGTTTTTCTTCGTCTGACAGGGGCGCCGTCTCGGGCACGGCCGGTTGCGGGCAAGGCCGCGTGGCAACGTGGTCGGCAAAGACCGTGCGCAAGGCCGTGTCGAAGGACATGATCAGGCGGTCCATGCCATCGTGGTGGATGGCCGAGCGGGTGGCCGAAGAAGCGGCGCGGTGGGGCGTGTTCATGGCGCGGATGTTAACGCCCCGGCATGCAGGCTGTCTTGCGCCGGATCAGGCCTCATGGGTATGCACGGCGGCGGCGGGCTCGCGGCTCAGCGCTGCATCAGCCCGCGGCTCTTGGCGATCGACATCAGCATGCCCAGGCCCAGGCCCAGGGTGACCATGGCCGTGCCCCCATAACTGATGAAGGGCAAAGGCACCCCCACCACGGGCAGGATGCCGCTGACCATGCCCATGTTGACAAAGGCATAGGTGAAAAAGCTCAGGGAAATGGCCCCGGCCAGCAAGCGCGAGAACAAGGTCGGTGCCTGCGAGGCGATCACCAGCCCCCGAAAGATCAGGGCCAGAAAGCCCAGCATCAGGGTGATGCCGCCGGCCAGGCCGTGCTCTTCGGCGTAGGCCGCGAACACGAAGTCGGTGGTGCGCTCGGGGATGAACTCCAGGTGGGTCTGCGTGCCTTGCATGAAGCCCTTGCCCGTCACCCCGCCCGAGCCGATGGCGATCATGCCCTGGATGATGTGAAAGCCCTTGCCCAGCGGGTCGGTGGTGGGGTCCAGCAGGGTGCAGACCCGGTTCTTCTGGTACTCGTGCAGGCCCACCCACTTGACCTCCGGCTGGCACAACTGGGTCTGGTAGGACACGATCAGGGTGATGCCCACGGCCCCGGCCAGCAGCACGGGCACGATCAGGCGCCAGTTCAGGCCGGCAAAAAAGATCACGTACAGCCCTGAGGACATGACCAGCATGGCCGTGCCCAGATCAGGCTGCTTGAGGATGAAGGCCGCCGGCAGCAGCACCAGGGCACCTGCGGCGGCAAAGTCCAGCCCACGCAACTGCCCTTCGCGCCGCTGGAACCACCAGGCCAGCATCAGGGGCATGGCGATCTTCATGATCTCGGAGGGCTGGATGACCATGCCGACGTTCAACCAGCGCGTGGCGCCCTTCTTGGTGATACCGAACAAGGCGGTGGCCAGCAGCAGCGCCATGCCCACGGTGTAGAGCGGCACGGCCAGCGCCATCAATTTTTGCGGCGGGATCTGGGCCACCAGAAACAGCATCAGCGCGGCCAGCATCATGTTGCGGGATTGGTCGATGAAGCGGGTGCCGTTGTCGAACCCGACCGAGTACATATTGACCAGGCCCAGCGCGCACATGAAGACCACGATGCAGATCAGGGGCAGGTCAAAGCCCTGGAACACGGGCTTGATGCGCTGCCACCAGGAGGGTTTGTCAAAGGCCACGCTCATGGCTGCTCCCTTGAGGCGGCAGGGCTGGCCGCATTGGACGGATGCCGAGGCACAGGCGCCAGCGCCGGGGCGTCCACCGACGCGGGCTGGGCAGGCGCCGAGGGCGTTGGCCCGGATGACGACAAGGCGGGCGAGATCGCCGGCACGACGCGCGCAGCGCGCGGTGCCGATGAGGCGGCGCTGGCCGGGCTTGATGCGGCCCGGGCAGCGACAGCAGAAGCCGCAGAAGCGGCCGACGCGGCGGAAGCTGCAGATGCGGCCGATGCCGCGCTGTCTGGCGCGCTGGGCACGTCTGCGCCAAAGGCATCCAGGCCACGCGGCAGCGGCATGGCCGAGGCCTTGCGCGGCACGCCGAGGGGGCTGCCGGCCTTGCCGATCTGCACCGCCGCGATGTCGTCTTCACTGGGGTACTGGTCCATCAGGAGGTAGTCCAGCACACGGCGCGCGATGGGCGCCGCCGCCTCGGCGCCAAAGCCCGCGTTTTCGACGATCACGGCCAGCGCCACACGCGGGTTGTCCACCGGGGCAAAGGCCTCGTAAAGCGAATGGTCGCGCTTGTACTCGTCCACCTTGGAGGCCACGTACTTCTCGTTCTGGCGCAGGCCCACGGCCTGGGCCGTGCCGGTCTTGCCGCCACTCTGGTAGCCCGCCCCGATGAACACGCGCGTCGACGTGCCCTCCTGGGTCACCCCGAACATGGCCTCGCGGATGAAGGCCGTGTGCTCGGGCTTGTAGACCAGCGGGGCAAGCGCCTGGCTGGAGCTGACGCGGCGCTCACGGGTCAGCACGTTCTCGATCTCGCGCACCACGCGCGGCTGAAAGCGCTGCCCGTCACTGGCCACGGTGGCCAGGGCCGTGGCCATCTGCAGCATCGTGAAGGTGTTGTAGCCCTGGCCGATGCCCAGCGAAATGGTCTCACCGGCATACCACCGGCGCTGTTCGGCACGTTTGTAGGCGTTGCGCTTCCATTCGGTGGACGGCAGGATCCCGGTCACCTCGCCTTTGAGGTCGATGCCCGTGAGGCGGCCAAAACCCAGCGGGGCCATCTGGTCGTGGATGGTGTCCACGCCCAGGTCATTGGCCAGTGAATAGAAGTACACATTGCTGGACTCGACGATGGCGCGGCGCATGTTCATGGCCCCGCCGCGTTCGTTCTCGGGGCTGCGGAACTTGTGCCCACCGAACATGAAGAAGCCGTTGTCCATGATGATGGCGCTGGGGCTGCGCCGGCCCGTGTTGAGCGCCGCCAGGGCCATGAAGGGCTTGTAGGTGGAGCCCGGCGGGTAGGTGCCGCGCAAGGCCCGGTTGAGCAGGGGCTTGTCGGCCGATTCGTTGAGCTCTTTCCAGTTCTCGCTGTCGATGCCGTCGACGAACAGATTGGGGTCGAAGGTGGGCTTGGACACGAAGGCCAGCACCTCGCCATTGCGCGGGTCGATGGCCACCAGCGCGCCGCGGCGGTCGCCGTACAGGCGCTCGATCAAGGCCTGCAGCTTGATGTCGATCGACAGGTGGACCGTGTTGCCCGGTGTGGCGGGGTTGGAGCGCAAGCGCCGCACGGCGCGGCCACCGGCACTGGTCTCGACCTCTTCGAAGCCGGTGATGCCGTGCAGCTCTCGCTCGTAACTCTGCTCGATGCCCAGCTTGCCGATGTACTCGGTGCCACGGTAGTTGGCCTGGTCCTCATCGGACCAGTCGTCCATGGCATCGACCTCTCTCTGGTTGATGCGCCCGATGTAGCCCAGCACATGGCTGGCCAGCTCGCCGTAGGGGTAGTGGCGGAACAGGCGGGCCTGGATGTCGACGCCAGGGAAGCGGAAACGCTGCGCGGTGAAGCGGGCCACTTCCTCATCCGTCAGGCGGGTGCGGATGGGGATGGACTCGAAGCTCTTGGACTCTTCGCGCAGGCGTTTGAAGCGGCGACGGTCACGCGCCTGGATCTCGACGATGTGCGACAGTGCATCGATGGTGGCCTCGACGTCATCGACCTTGGAGGGGGTGATCTCCAACGTGTAGGCCGAGTAGTTGTTGGCCAGCACCACGCCGTTGCGGTCCACGATCAGGCCCCGGTTGGGCACGATGGGCACCACGGCGATGCGGTTGTTTTCGGCCTGCGTGGCCAGGTCGTCATGGCGCACGATCTGCAGCGTGTAAAGGCGAAACACCAGCAAACCAAAGCAGAAGATCACGAAGCCGGCAGCCGCCCACAGGCGGGCCCTGAATCGGCTCAGCTCCTGTTCGAGGTTCTTGAGTTCGGTCATGCGGTGCGCGGCTGAGAACCCGCCTTACAGCGGACGGTTCTTGTCGCGGTCCGGCGCACGGCGCTGCGGCGCCAGCAGCACGAAGGACGCCACCGGCCACAACAGCGACTCGATCAGCGGTGCGCCCAGCAGCCCCCAGCCGGGGAAGCCGGCGCCCGCAATCATGCGCACCAGCAGCGAGACCGCATGGGCCGCCACGAACAGCGGCACGATCTGCACGGCCTGCGAGGCCACCGTGAACCACAGCAGGCGGCGGTGCACGGTGATGGCAAAAAAGCTCAGCAGCGTGTAGGCCAGGGCATGTTGGCCCAGCAGCGCGCCCTGGTGCACGTCCATCAGCAGGCCCAGCACGAAAGCGCCACCCACGCCCACGCGGCGAGGCTGGTGCACGTTCCAGAACACCAGTGCGACGGCCAGGAAGTCCGGCACTCCGGCGGCCCGGCCCCAGGGCAGCATGTTCAAGCTCAGGGCCAGGAACAGCGAGAACCAGATGAACAGCGGGTTGGCGGGGAGCAGCAGTTCGCTGCCACGCGGCATCATGGTTTGCCTCCGGTTTCTTTCTTGCTGGCCGCGTGGTGCCCCTTGCCATGGCGGCTGCTGTTTTCTGCAGCGGAGGCAGACGCAGAGGCCGCATCGGCCGGGCGCTCGGGCATCTTGCCGGCGGTGGGCTCCAGCAGCAGCACATGGCGCGTGCTGTCCGGGCTGGACAGGGGCACCAGGCTGATGCGGGCAAAGGCCGAATCGGCACGGCGATCCACCTGCAGCACCTTGGCCACAGGCAGGCCGGCCGGGTACACGCCATCCAGGCCGGAGGTCTGCAGCACATCGCCCACCTGCACGTCGGCGTTACCGGCCATGAAGCGCAGTTCCATGTCACGCGCATGCGGTGTGCCGTAGGCCACGCCGCGTTGCTGGGTGCGCACATTGACCACGGGCACGGCTGCGTCCTTGTCGGTCACCAGGGTCACTTCCGAGGTCAACGGGTAGACCCGTGTGACCTGGCCCAGCACGCCGGATTCGTCGATCACGGGCGAGCCCAGCACGACCCTGGAGGCACTGCCCTGGTCGATCACGACCTTGCGGGTGAAGGGATCAGGCGCGTCGTACTGGATTTCGGCGGCCATGCTGGCCACCTCGATGCGCGGGCGCAAGGCCAGCAAACCACGCAGGCGGGCGTTCTCACGCTCCAGCTGGTCGGCACGCATCACGCGTTCGGCCTGCTGGGTCACCAGGCGCTGGGCACGGGCCTGCGCCTGCCTGGCCTCGTCCAGCCCGGACAGGTAATGCCCTGCCGTTTCCCACCAGCGCGCCGGCGCCATCAACACCTCCTGCACCGGATGCAGGCCTGTGGCGACAAAGGCACGCAGGGGTTGGGTGACCTTCCAGCGCGAGTCGGCCACCATCATGAATACCGCCAGCGCCGAGAAGAACATCAGGCGTGTGAACGCCGAAGGCCCTTGCTTGAAGAAGGGCGGTGGTGAACGGTCCAGCGTGGCCAGGGGCATGGTGGCGGGTCAGCTCCCAATAACAACTCAGGCGCCATGTTGGGGGCGCCTGTTGGTCACGACAAGGGTGGGTTATTCCGAAGTGAAGATGCTGCCCAGGCGCTCCATGCGCTCCAGGGCCATGCCGCAACCACGCACCACGCAGGTCAGCGGGTCTTCGGCCACGAGCACCGGCAGGCCGGTTTCTTCGGCCAGCAGGCGGTCCAGATCGCGCAGCAGCGCACCGCCGCCGGTCAG
The DNA here is from genome assembly GCF_016195855.1 of Aquabacterium sp. Taxonomy (GTDB): domain Bacteria; phylum Pseudomonadota; class Gammaproteobacteria; order Burkholderiales; family Burkholderiaceae_C; genus Aquabacterium. Next base: position 128,396 of record NZ_JACPYU010000010.1, on the reverse strand, counting down.
CATCATGCCGCGCTCGGCGATGTCGGCGCCCAGCTCGGGCGGGGTCTGCTCCAGCGCGTTCTTGACGGCCGACACGATCTGGTTGAGCGGGTCGGTCAGGGCTTCGAGGATCTCGTTGGACGAGATGGTGAAGCTGCGGGGCACGCCTTCGGACAGGTTGCGGCCCTTGACTTCCATCTCCTTGACCTCGGAGCCAGGGAAGGCCGAACCGATTTCCTTCTTGATGGCTTCGGCCGTGGGCTCACCGATCAACATGCCGTAGTTGCGGCGGATGTAGTTGATGATGGATTCGTCGAACTTGTCGCCGCCCACGCGCACAGAGCCCTTGTAGACCATGCCGCCCAGGGAGATCACGCCGACTTCGGTCGTGCCGCCGCCGATGTCGACCACCATGGAGCCGGACGCCTCGGACACCGGCAGGCCGGCACCGATGGCCGCGGCCATGGGTTCTTCGATCAGGTAGACCTCGGAGGCACCAGCACCCAGGGCCGATTCACGGATGGCGCGGCGCTCGACCTGGGTGGAGCCGCAGGGCACGCAGATGATGATCCGGGGGCTGGGCTTGAGCACCGAGCGCGGGTGGACCATCTTGATGAACTGCTTGAGCATCTGCTCGGTGACGGTGAAGTCGGCGATCACGCCGTCTTTCATCGGGCGGATGGCCTCGATGTTGCCGGGGACCTTGCCCAGCATGGCCTTGGCCTCGGCGCCCACGGCCTGGATGGTTTTCTTGCCGTTGGGGCCACCTTCGTGGCGGATCGACACCACAGAAGGCTCGTCCAGCACGATGCCCTTGTCACGCACATAGATCAGCGTGTTGGCCGTGCCCAGGTCGATGGCCAGGTCGGTAGAAAAATACTTGCGAAACATTCCGTACATGCGGCGAACTCCGGCTCCGGGCCTTGTGCCGCTACCGCCCTGGCGCAAAACCGATCAACGGCTCACCCGACAAAACGGGGAGCACGTCTGGTGCGAGGCGGAACGCTGGCGGGCAAAGGCCCCTGAAACAACGCGCGCAGCCTGCCTGAATGACCCGGCTGCGCGACAAAACAATCTCCCTGACCGCAAATGCGCCAATTCAGTGCAAATACGGCTTGTGGATAACCTAGGATAATACCCCAAGGCCCTGCCCTTTCCCGCCTGCGCGGGGGTGAATTCCGCTTGTAAACGCAACGTAAACCACCCGGCAACGGCCACTGTCTGTTACCCCTGGATGAAGCCATGGCCCTGACCCCTGCCGACGTCAGCCGCATTGCCCAACTCGCCCGCCTCGAACTGAGCGGCGAGGAGCAAGGCGCGATGCTGACGCAATTGAACGAATTCTTCGACATCGTCGAGAAGATGCGCGCGGTGGACACCTCCGGTGTCGAACCCCTGTACACCCCCCTGTCGGCCATCGAGGACGTGACCTTGCGCCTGCGCGAGGATGCCGTCACCGAGCCCAACAACCGGGAGGCCAATATGGCCAACGCCCCCGCCCAGGATGGCGGCCTGTTCCTGGTGCCCAAGGTGATCGAATGAGCACAGCCCTGCACGACCTGACCCTGGCCGAACAGAGCCAGCAACTGGCATCAGGCCAGACCACCAGCGTGGCGCTGACGCAGCACGCGCTGGACCGCATCGCCGCGCACACCGAGCTGGGCGCCTTCCTGCATGTGGACGCCGCCGGCGCCCTGGCTGCTGCAGCGGCCTCGGACGCCCGCCGCGCGGTGGGCCAGCCCTTTGGCCCGCTGGACGGCGTGCCCATTGCCCACAAGGACATCTTCGTGACGCACGGCCTGCCGACCACGGCCGCCTCGAAGATGCTCAAGGGCTACCAGAGCCCGTTTGACGCCACCGTCGTGGCGCAGCTCAAGGCTGCGGGCGCGGTGACCGTGGGCAAGCTCAACTGCGACGAGTTCGCCATGGGCGGCGCCAACGAGAACTCCGCTTATGGCGTGGCCCGCAACCCCTGGGACACGAACCGCATCCCGGGTGGCTCGTCGGGCGCCTCGGCCGTGGCCGTGTCGGCCCGCCTGGTGGCGGCCACCACCGGCACCGACACCGGCGGCTCGATCCGCCAACCCGCGGCGCTCACGGGCATCACCGGCATCAAGCCCACCTATGGCCGCTGCTCGCGCTACGGCATGATTGCGTTTGCCTCGTCACTCGACCAGGCCGGCCCCATGGCCCGCACCGCCGAAGACTGCGCCATGTTGCTGCAGGCCATGAGCGGCTTCGACCAGTGTGACGCCACCAGCGCGCAAGAGCCCGTGCCCGACTTCATGGCCGTGATCAACACGCCGCGCGCCGAGGCCACCACCGCCCAGCCGCTCAAAGGCCTGCGCGTGGGTGTGCCCAAGGAGTTCTTCGGTGAAGGTGTGAGTGCCGATGTGCTCGCGGCCACGCGTGCTGCGCTGGCACAACTCGAAACCATGGGCGCCACGCTGGTAAACATCAGCCTGCCGCGCACCGAGTTGTCCATCCCCGTGTACTACATCATCGCGCCGGCCGAGGCCTCGTCCAACCTGAGCCGCTTTGATGGCGTCAAGTTCGGCCATCGTGCAGCCAAGTACGGCGATCTCAACGACATGTACCGAAAGACCCGTGCAGAAGGCTTCGGTGCCGAGGTCAAGCGCCGCATCATGATCGGCACCTATGTGCTGTCGCATGGTTATTACGATGCCTATTACTTGCAGGCCCAGAAGCTGCGGCGCATGATCGCGGATGACTTCCAGGCGGCCTTCAAGGTGTGCGACGTGATCGCCGGCCCCGTTTCACCCAGTGTGGCGCGCCCCATCGGTTCGCAAACAGACCCGGTGGCCGAGTACCTGGCCGACATCTTCACGCTGCCTGCTTCGCTGGCGGGCCTGCCCGGCATGAGCGTGCCTTGTGGTTTTGGTGAACACGGTTTGCCAGTGGGTTTGCAACTGATCGGCAACTACTGGCAAGAGGCCGGGTTGCTGCACACGGCGCACGCCTTCCAGCAAGCCACCGACTGGCACCAGCGCCGCCCGACCAGCCTGTCATAAGCTGCCATGAACACCACCGCTGCGCCCCTCCACTCGGACGGCATGACCGTGCGCCACCTCGATGTGGACATCAGTCAGGGCTTTCCGATCTACTGGAACAACCACGATGCCTACCGTTCGCAATTGCTGAACGCGCTGTCGTTCATGTTCCCGGTGGGCGAGCAGTTCTTCATCGACAGCGTGCGCCACTTCGCCAAGGAGGTGGCGGCGCAAGGCCTCACCGAGCTGTCACAAGACATCAAGCACTTTGCCGGCCAGGAAGCCACGCACCGCCATCTGCACCAGCAGTACAACGACTTCCTCGTGTCCAAGGGCTACACGCCCTGGGTCGAACACGCGCTGGAGCGGGTCATCCGCTACACGGCGTTTTTCGACCCGCTCACCAAGCTGTCGATCACGGTGGCTTACGAGCACTTCACGGCCATCCTGGGTGACGGCTTGCTGCGCCACCAAAGCTGGTCTGAAGGCATGGACCCGACCATGCGCACCATCTGGCTGTGGCATGCGGCCGAGGAGTCCGAGCACAAGGCCGTGGCCATCGACACCTACCGTGCGATGGGCGGCGGCTACCTGCGCCGCGTGGCCCTGTACCTGCTGATCTCGCTGGAGTTCCTGGTGTATGCCTTCGTGCAAAGCACGATGATGCTGCTCAAGGACGGCCAGTTCTTCAAACGCAAGACCTGGGGCAGCGCCTTGCGCTTCTGGTTCGGCCACGAGGGCATCCTCTGGCACACCCTGCCGCACTGGTGGGCTTTCCTCAAGCCCAGCTTCCACCCCTGGCAACACGACAACCGGGCCCTGGTAGCCCGCTGGCGAGAAGACTTCGCCAATGCCTACCGCCCCTTGACCCCTCAACCTACGCGACACCCCGCCTGACGCCCATGAGCTCTCTGTTGATCCGCGGCTACGAAGTCGTCATTGGCCTGGAAACCCACGTCCAGCTGTCAACGCAATCCAAGATCTTCTCCGGTGCCTCGACGCAATTCGGCGCCGAGCCCAATACCCAATCCTGCCCGGTGGACCTGGCCCTGCCCGGCACCCTGCCTGTGATGAACAAGGGCGCAGTCGAACGCGCCATTGCCTTCGGCCTGTCGGTGGGCTCGCACATCGCGCCGCGCTCGATCTTCGCGCGCAAGAACTACTTCTACCCTGACCTGCCCAAGGGCTACCAGATCAGCCAGTACGAGATCCCCGTGGTGCAAGGCGGCACGGTCAGCTTCTTCGTGGGCGACAAGGAACACACCGTGCGCCTGGTGCGCGCCCACCTGGAAGAAGACGCAGGCAAGTCGCTGCACGATGACTTCATCGGCTTCAACGGCGAGAAGTCGTCCGGCATCGACCTCAACCGCGCCGGCACACCGCTGATCGAGATCGTGACCGAGCCCGACATGCACGCCAGCGTCGAGGCCGCCGAGTACGCCAAGGCCCTGCACACCCTGGTGGTGTGGCTGGGCATCTGCGACGGCAACATGCAGGAAGGCTCCTTCCGCTGCGACGTGAACATCTCGGTGCGCAAGCCCGGTGCGCCGCTGGGCACACGCCGCGAGATCAAGAACCTCAACAGCTTCAAGCACATCGTGCAGGCCGCTGACTACGAGATCAACTGGCAGATCGACGAGCTCGAAGATGGCCGCGCCATCCAGCAAGCCACCGTGCTGTTCAACCCCGACACGGGCGAGACGCGCGCGATGCGCACCAAGGAAGACGCGCACGACTACCGCTACTTCCCCGACCCCGATCTGCCCCCGCTGGTGATTTCGCCGGAGTGGGTGGAGCGTGTGCGCGCCACGATGCCCGAGCTGCCGCGTGTGATGGCCGCGCGCTTTGAAAGCGAATTCGGCCTGCCGGCTTACGACGCTTCGCTGATGACGCAGTCCAAGGCGTTTGGTGCTTACTTTGAAGCGGCAGCCAAGGCGTGTGGCCAGCCCAAGCTGGTGTCGAACTGGCTGATGGGCGAGGTCTCGCGCCGCCTGAACGCGGCCGAGCAGACCATCGAGCAATCGCCCATCAGCGCCGAGCTGCTGGCCGCGATGATCCAGCGCATTGCCGATGGCACCATCTCGAACAACGGCGCCAAGCAGGTGTTCGAGGCGCTGTGGAACGGCGAAGGCATCGACGAGGCCACCGTGGTGGAGAACCTCACACGCGTGGACGATGTGATCGCCGCCAAGGGCCTCAAGCAGATGAGCGACACCGGCGAGCTGGACAAGATCCTCGACGACATCCTGGCGGCCAATGCCAAGTCGGTCGAAGAGTTCCGCGCCGGCAAGGAGAAGGCCTTCAACGCGCTGGTGGGCCAGGCCATGAAGGCCACCAAGGGCAAGGCCAACCCGGCCACCGTCAACGAGCTGCTCAAGAAGAAGCTGGCGGGTTGATCCGGTCCGCCATACCGGGCTCGCACATTGGCGAGTCCGGCATGGCATTGGCGCGCAGGGCACTGGCATCGTCCCTAGGATGACGTCACCCTGACGCTCGCCCCGCCCGCACCATGAGCCTGACCGCCCCGATCCCCCTGTCTCCTGCCGCGCCGTGGCGCGCCTGGCTGCTGCGCGCCCTGGCCGTGGCCCTGACCCTGGCCATGCTGCTGTATGGCCTGGCCGCCATTGACGCCGGCATCGTGAACTACCGCAGCGCAGGCAATGCCGAGATCGCCGCCAAGCGCGTGGCCATGCAGCGCGCCGCCGAAGCCGGCCAGACCGTGGGCGACACGCGCGAGATCGCCGCGCACTCCAGCATCATGCTGGCCCTGCTCAGCCGCGTCAGTTCACCCACCTATGCTTATGGCAAGAACGGCCTGAGCGAGCCGCTGATCCACTACGCCACCATGCCCAAGGCCAATGGCATCGTGCTGTCCGTGCACAACGTGCTGGGCGGCACCTGCATGCTGTTTGGTGCCTTGCAGTTCTGGCCTGCCTTCCGCCGTCGCTTTCCGCTGTGGCACCGCACGTTTGGCGCCATCTACCTGCTGGCCGCGCAGTCCGCGATGGTCGCCTCGATGGTCTACCTGGTGCGCACGCCCATTGCCGACATCTACGACCAGCTCACCTTCTACGTGGGCCTGTGGGGCCTGGCCATCGGCGTGACGGTCAGTTTGTGGATGGCCGTCTATTCGATGTGGCGCAAGCAAATTGCCCAGCACCAGGCCTGGATGTGCCTGAACTACGGCATGTTGCTGACCGCCCCCATCCAGCGTTATGGCTGGCTGGCCTTCGGTGCCGCGGCGCCCGAGTTGCGCCAACTGGAGGCCAACTACGCCGTCACCGGCGTGCTGGTGCCGCTGTGCGTGATGATCGGCTACGGCCTGTTCACCCTCAACCGCTGGGCGCAGGACGGCCGCTCGGCCAAGTCCATGGCGAAGGTCGCACAGGCCTTCACGGGGCAAGCTCGGCTGGGCCGCACCCTGGCGCTGCTGGGCCTGCCTGTGCTGCTGGCAGCGGGTGTCAGCACGGTGCAGCACTACATGCTGAACCCCGGCCTGGGCCAGGCGGCCAACGCGGCCACACTGATCCCCGCCGGCGTCATCCAGATGGAAGACGCGGTGATCGCCGGCCACGCGCCAACACGCACCTTGTTCGCACTGGCCACGCTGCTGGGCCTGCTGGGTGGCGCGCGCCTGCTGTGGACGGCCTTTGCCACGCAACAGGCCGCGGCCCGCATCATGGACGCAAGCGCCTGGGCACTGGCTGCCGGTGGCGCGGTGGTGGGTGCCGTGCTGGTGCACTGGGGCATGCAGATGGGCCTGCCCAGCTTTGCCACGGTATCCGGCGGCGCGCTGTATGTGTTTGGCGGCACCACGACCCTGCTGTTTGCCGCCCTGCTCGCATGGGCCCTGCGCCGGCGCCAGGCCGCCTGGGCCAAGGAGTGGGGCTTGTTCGTGATCGCCTGCCTGGTGGCCACACCCAGCTTCTACTGGGCCCTGCCCGCGCTCGGCGCGATGGGCTTTGATGCGCAGTTCGTGCAGACGGGCCATGTGTTCCGCCTGGCCAGTTATGGCCAATGGATGCTGCTGATCGGCGCCTTCGTGTACGCCATCTACAGCGAAGCCACGCACAGTAAACTGGCCCGCTGAACACGACCCGCCCATGGTGAGCCCAGACCGCATCCTCAAGAGCCTGACCTTCCCCATCCAGTACCTGGAGATCGGGGAATCGCTCGCCAGGGAATTGCACCAGGACGTCGAAGCCCTGTACCGCTACTGCGGCATCGACCTGCCCCGGCCCTTCATGCCCTGGCAGACCATCAATGGCAAGCAGATGCAGCAGGCGCTGGTGTACTTCCTGAAGCTGTGCCCGCCCGGCCCGCCGCCGCTGGTCACCTTCATGGCGCACTTCCCGCTGACCACACACGGCCCCGTGGGCATGCTGGCCATCACCTCGGCCAACCTGGGTGAGGCGCTGCAAGGCGCCTTGAAGTATGCGAGCCTGGTGATGCCGGCCTACAGCATGCGCCGCCAGGATGTGGGCGACGAAGTGCACATGATCATCGAACGCCAGTACGACTTTGGCGACATCAATGACTTCTTCACCGAGACGGTGGTGACGGCCCCGCTCAAGATCATGCCCTTCCTGACCCAGCCCATCTCCGGCGGCACGGTCTACCTGATGCACAGCCCCATGGGGGACCCGGCCGAGTACGAAGCGGCCTTTGGTGTGAAGTTCGTGTTCAACGCGCGGCAAAACAAGGTGGTGCTGCCCCGGCAGGATCTGAGCATCCCGCTGATTGCCCGCAGCCGCGCCTCGCACATGCTGATGAAGGCCACGCTGGAGCAGCAGAGCCAGGCCCGCGTCGACATGAAGCCCACCACGCAGGAGGTCAAGCGCCGCCTGCAGACGGCCGTGCGCCAGAAGCAGATCCTGGACGCTGACGCCCTGGCGCAGGTCCTGGCCATGTCGCCCCGCACGCTCAGCCGCCGGCTGAAAGACGAGGGCACGACGCTGCCGCAGCTGCGCACCGAGGTGGGCGTTGAATACGCCGAGGTCCTGCTGCTGGAGACCGACAAGTCCATCGCGCAGGTGGCGCATGCCGCCGGTTTTGCCGACGCCGCCGCCTTCACCCGGGCCTTCAAGCGCGCCACCGGGCAGACACCCTCGCAACGGCGCACCGGCTCTGCCATCACGGACGCATCCGCCAACCCAACCGTCACACCACCCTCTCCATGACCATGACACGTCGGCAAACCGCGCTGTGTGCGCTTTACGCATTGATCGCCGTGGCCGCCCTGGCGGGCACCGCCTCGCAACTCAAGCCTTATCTGGCCCTGGGCGTGGTGCAGGGCAACGTGCACTTCTGGCAGGACACGCTGCTCAACGCGGCCAGCCGCTTCATCACGGTGGACATCATGTTTGTGTTCGCGGTGGTCTGGCGCTGGATGCTGACCGAGGCGCGCCGCCTGAAGATGGGCGGCTACGGCTGGTACTTTCCAGCCTCCTTGCTGATCGCCTTCAGCGCCACGCTGCCGGTGTTCATGATCCACCGTGAGATCGCGCGCAGCCGCCTGCGCACGGTCGAGCCAGAAGACACGGGCCTGCTGGGGGGCTTGAGCGTGCTGCTGGTTTGCGCCGTGGCGCTGGGCTACACCTGGCGTGCGGTGATGCTGGCGAGCTGAAGCGCGCAGCGGCGAAGGCCACTCAACGGGGCACAGAAGCCCCGTCGCCCGACGTCCCTGGTGTGGCCCCGGCCCACAGGCGCTTGAGGCGGGTCAGTTCGGCGTCATACAGCGCATTCACACGGGCGATTTCGGCCGTCTGCTGCGCAATGATGTCTTTCTGGGCTTGCTGCTGGGCATCGTTGGCCTCCAGCTTGCTCTTGAGCTTGTAGGGCAGGCGCCGGCCCTTGTAGAACTCGGTCTCGGCCGTCAGGGGCTTGCGGTCTTCCTGCAACTCCTTGAGGTGCAGCTCGGAGGCGGCAATGCCGCGGCGCAGGTCATCCAGCGCAGACTCGCGCGCCTTGCTGTGTACCGACTCATTGGGGTAGCGCAGCATCAGGTTGCGGTCACGCCGCACGGCGTCTTTCAGGGTGGCTTCGGCCAGGGCCTTCTGGCGCTGGCGCTCTTCTGCCGCGGCCCGCTCCTCGGCATTCATGCGCGGCGGCAGGGTCTTGCGCTGCGAGCCATCCTTGTTGAGCACGCGCTGCTCGCGGTCCAGGCACTCCGGGATCGGGCGATCCGAGGTGAGCCGCTTGCCGGTCGAGTCCACACAGGAGTAGATGCCGGCCGCATTGGCCGTGTTGCCCGATGACGAGGAGGCCGCGAACGCGCAGGGCGCCAAGGCCAGCATGCACGCCGCGACCAGCCTCGCCCCAATCTGGGGCATGGTCAAGCGTTCAAGGGCTCCCGGCTCAAACCTCATCATGGCTCCGTGGTGTGGCGCGTGCATCGCGCACCTTTATCCGCTTATTGTGAACTGATCCTGCTCTTTCAACGGATCAGACGCCATAGCGTTGACGGTATGCCAGCACAGCGGGATGGAAGGCGGTCAAGGCAGGGTCGGACTCCGTCTGCAGATACTGCAGCAAATCGGCCAGCGTGGCGATGGCAACAACGGGCAGACCGTAGTGCTGTTCCACTTGCTGCACGGCGCTTTCATTGGCGTCCTGCCCATTGGCCGTGGCCTTTTCCTGGCGATCCAGGGCAATGGTGACACCAGCCGGCTTGGCGCCCGCCTTCAGAATCAGGTCAATCGACTCACGCACCGAGGTGCCTGCGGAAATCACGTCGTCGATGATCAGCACACGGCCTTGCACGGGCGCGCCCACCAGGGTGCCGCCTTCGCCGTGGTCCTTGGCTTCCTTGCGGTTGTAGGCAAAGGGCTTGTTGTGGCCCAGGCGCGCCAGCTCGATGGACACGGCCGCCGCCAGGGTGATGCCCTTGTAGGCCGGGCCGAAGAGCATGTCGAACTCGACGCCGGACGCAATCAGCCGACGTGCATAGAATTGCGCCAGGCGGCCCAGCTTGGCGCCGTCATCGAACAAGCCGGCATTGAAGAAATAGGGCGACAGGCGCCCGGCCTTGGTCTTGAATTCCCCGAACCGCAGCACCTTGGATTGCACTGCGAAGGCCACGAAGTCCTGGGCCAACGTGTCGTTTGAAGAGGTGTTGCTCATATCAATGGGTATCTCGTGTTTCGTCTGGTCTCACTCAACCTCAACGGCATCCGATCTGCCGCCACCAAGGGGCTCGTGCCCTGGGCTGAAGCCATGTCTGCCGATTGTATGGGCGTGCAGGAACTCAAGGTCCATGTCGACGACATGCCCGCCCCCCTCAAAGCCATGGCCGGCATGAACGGGCACTTCCATCATGCAGAAAAGAAGGGCTACTCCGGCGTCGGGCTGTACACGAAGCACGAGCCGTCGGACGTGATCATCGGCCTGGGCGGCCAGGACCCCAGCGGCGAGTTCGACCCGGAAGGCCGCTATGTGGAGCTGCGCTTCGACAAACCCGGGCGCAAGCTGTCCATCATCAGCTGCTACTTCCCCAGTGGCTCCAGCTCGGAAGAACGCCAGGAGGCCAAGTACCGCTTCCTTGACGTCATTTACCCCCACCTGACCTCCTTGCGAGGCGAGCGCGAATTCATCCTGATCGGTGACGTCAACATTGCGCACCAGGAAGCCGACCTGAAGAACTGGAAGGGCAACCTCAAGAACAGCGGCTTCCTGCCTGAAGAACGCGCCTGGATGACGAAGCTGCTGGACCCGGCTGGCGACACGCGCCTGGTCGACGTCTACCGCCGCCTGCACCCCGACACCACCGACGCGTGCTACACATGGTGGAGCAACCGAGGCCAGGCCCGCGCCAAGAACGTGGGGTGGCGCATCGACTACCACCTGGCCACGCCCGCGCTGGCCGAGACCGCCCGGCAGGCCGCCGTGTTCAAGGAACAGTGGTTCAGCGACCATGCCCCGCTGACAATCGACTACGACTTCAAGCTGTGAGCCCCATGGCGGCGGGGGATGCGCCCGCCGCCCATCCACAAAGAAGACTGGTGTCCGTGCCGCTAAACCGGTCTAATTGAAAAATTTGTTCGATTACCCTTTCAGGGCCATCCTGGTGCAAATCGGGATGCGCAGGTTCGCGCCGCATGGCGCTTCAAGGCAGGGGTGACGTGACGTACTGACGAGGCCTCGATCCGCTGACACATCCCTGAACCAGAGAAAGAGGGGGCGTCCATGTTGGGCTTTCGCGGGCATTCGCTGAAAACGCGGGTCACGCTGCTGACGCTGGCGATCTTGCTGGCCATCATCTGGTCGCTGGCCCTGATCACCGGTCGGGCCTTGCAACACGACCTGAGCGAAGTGCTGGGCGCGCAGCAGATCGGCACGGCGGCCATCATTGCCGCCAACATCGACAACCAGTTGCAGGAGCGCCAACGCTCGATCGAGCGCGTGGCCGCCAGCCTGAATACCACCGACCTGCGTGACCCCACGCTGCTTCAACACAAGCTGGCGCAACACCTGATCTTTCAAAGCCTGTTCAACGGCGGCACGTTCGTGACCCGGGCAGACGGCATCGCCCTGGCCTCGCTGCCTCTGTCCGCACAAAGGCAGGGCACCAGCTACATGGACCGCGACTACCTCCAGGAAGCGCTCCGAAACGGCAAGACCAGCTTTGGCCGCCCGGTGATGGGCCGCAAGATCGGCGCCCCGGCGCTTGCCCTGGCCACGCCCATTCGGGACGGGCAACACATCGTCGGTGCGCTGGTCGGCGTCATCAACCTGAGCCAGTCGAGCTTTCTGGACTCGTCCAACTACAGCCAGATCAGCAAGGTGGGCAATTACCTGCTGGTGGACGCCCGCCATCGCGTCATCGTCACCGATGCCCGCAAGCAACGTGTTCTGGAGGCCTTGCCAGGCCCCGGGGTCAGGCCCTGGGCAGATCGTTTCATCGCCGGCTTTGAAGGCAACGCCACCTTCGTGAACGCCGCTGGCGTGGAGGTGTTTTCGTCCATCAAGCAGATCCCGTCAGCAGGCTGGTACGTGGCCGTTCAGATCCCGACAGCCGAGGCCTTTGCGCCCATCACCGCCATGCAGCGGCAGATCTGGCTGACCGCCCTGGGCCTGACGCTGCTGGCCAGCACCTTGATCTGGTGGATGCTCACCAGCGAGCTGGCGCCGCTGCAACAGACCGAACAAGCCTTGACCGTCCTGCGCCATGGCGGCGGGCCACTCCAGCCCTTGCCGCTCACCCGCAGCAAGGAGATCAACAGCCTGATCGAGGCCATCAACAGCCTGATCGCCGCACTCGCCGAGCGGCAAGCCGCCCTCAATGAAAGCGAAACGCTGTACAGAACGGCGTTCCGCACCAACCCCGACGCGGTGAGCATTGGCCGTGTGTCCGATGGCCACTTCATCGACGTCAACGATGGCTTCACCCGTGTCTATGGCTGGCAGCGCGAGGAGACCTTCGGGCAAAGCGCGGAATCGCTGGGCATCTGGACCGCCGCGGACCGGGCGGCGCTGGTCGAGGCGCTCGGCCCCGACGGGCACTGCCAGGACCTGGAGGTCGAACGCCGGGACAAGCATGGCCGGGTCTTCAGCGCGCTGGTCTCGTCCACCCGGATCACGCTGGCGGGCGAGCCCTGCGTGCTGACCGTGACCCGCGACATCACCGATCAAAAAGCCGTGGCCGAGCAGATCCAGCAACTGGCCTACACCGACCCGCTGACCTACCTGCCCAACCGGCGCCTGCTGATGGACCGGCTGCAGCAGTCCATTGCCAGCAGCGTTCGCCACCAGTGGCTGGGCGCGCTGGTCTACATCGATCTGGATGACTTCAAGACGCTCAACGACACCCTGGGGCACGACAAGGGCGACCTCTTTCTGGTGGAGGTGGCCGACCGCCTGAGCGCCAGCATCCGCTGCGGCGACACGGTGGCGCGCCTGGGCGGCGACGAGTTTGTCGTGCTGCTGGAGCACCTGAGCGTCCATCTCGATGAAGCCGCCACCCAGGCCAGGCAGGTGGCCGAGAAGATCCTCGCCGCGCTGAACAAACCCAGTCACCTCGAAGGCATTGCCCACCATGGCACGGCCAGCATCGGCATCACCTTGTTTGGCGACAAGCCCGAGAGCGCGACCGAGCCTTTGAAACGCGCCGACCTGGCCATGTACCAGGCCAAGGCAGCCGGGCGCAAGACGCTGTGCTTCTTCGACCCGCAGATGCAGGCCAAGATCAGCGCCCGCGTGGCGCTGGAAGCCCGCCTGCGCGACGCGCTGACACAGCAGCATTTCGAGCTGCACTACCAGGCCCAGGTCAATGAAGCCCAGCAGATACTGGGCGTGGAGGCCCTGGTGCGCTGGCTGGACCCGCTGCGAGGCATGGTCTCACCCGCCGAGTTCATCCCGCTGGCCGAAGAGACGGGCTTGATCCTGCCCCTGGGTGCCTGGGTGCTGGAGACCGCGTGCCGGCAGTTGCATGACTGGGCCCAGCGGCCCGACAAGGCGCACCTGAAGATCTCGGTCAACGTCAGCGCCCGCCAGATGCACGGCGACGGCTTTGTCGAGCAGGTCAAGGACGTGCTGGCACGCACCGGTGCGCCACCGCACAGGCTGATGCTGGAGCTCACCGAGAGCCTGCTGGTCACCAACATCGAGGCCACCATTGCCAAGATGACGGCGATCAAGGCGCTGGGGGTGAGCTTCTCGCTCGATGACTTCGGCACGGGCTTTTCATCGCTGTCCTACCTCAAGCGCCTGCCCCTGGACCAGCTCAAGATCGACCGCAGCTTTGTGCGCGACATCCTGGTGGACCCCAATGACACGGCGATTGCCAAGATGGTGGTGGCGCTGGGCAACAGCCTGGGCCTGTCCGTGATCGCCGAGGGCGTGGAAACCGCCGCACAACGCGATGCGCTGGCCGCACTGGGCTGTTTCAGCTACCAGGGCTTTTACTTCAGCAAGCCGCTGCCGGTCGCGCAATTCGAGTCGCTGCAACTGAGCCCGGCCTGAGCCGGGGCCACCGGGCTCAGCGCGTCAGCCGCATCCCCACCGCCGCGATCCGCTCCACATCGGCATAGGTGGCCAGCGACAACTCTTCGCCGAACACATCGGGGTCGATCTCCAGGTAGTCCAGTTGCACCGATTGCTGCGCCGCCAGCGCAGTGACCTGCGCACGGATGGCGTCCACCCCGGCCACGATCGCACTGCCGGTGTACAGGACCAGCGACTGGCCGGCCCTGGCGCGCATCAGCCACTCGCGCACGATGCGCATGGACAGGCCTTCACCATGCCGCCCGCCCCCATCGCGATAGGCCCGTTGCTGGGTGTCGCGCATATAGGGCGGGTTGGCCGCGCACAGGTCGGGCAGCTCGGGCAAGGCCGCGAACAGGTCGCTTTGCACGGTGCGCACCTCGATGCCTGCCATCGCGGCGTTGGCACACGCCACGTCGAGCGCACGCACGTTGATGTCCGTGAGGATCACCTCGCGCCGAGGCTGCGCACAGGCCAGCCACAGCCCGCCCGCGCCAGAGCCACACCCGATGTCCGCCACCACATCGGCCTGGGTGGCCAAACGATCCAGCAGGGCGCAGAACCGGTAGGTGTCGGGCCCGAAGAAGATGCTGTCGGCCGCCGTGGTGGGGTAGGCCGAATGGGCCAGCAACAAATCACCCAAGCTGGAAAAACGCAGCCCGGATCGGTAATGTGCCCCCACGCGGTGCAGTTCACCAGCCTGGTCCAACAAGCCCAGCAGTTCATCGCCCAGGAGCGAAGCCTCAAACGGGCGGCTCCAACCGAAGACGTCGCGCAGGTCGCTCGCCAGGCGCAGCCCACCTGGGGCGCGCTCGTCAAGGCCCCGGGCCAGCACGCGCTCGTGCGTGGCAGGGGTGGTGGTAGTGAAGTGGTAGCCAGCCTGGCGCAAGCGCCGGCCGAGATGGACCAAGGCCTGGTTCATGTCAGGGCCTCCTGATGAAATGAAGGGTGGGCCGCGGTAGAAGCAGGCGCCTGCGCCACCGCATGGGATGAGGGATTCAGGCGCGCGCTGAGGTCTGCGGCGATGGCCTCGACATGGCCGGGCGCCATCATGCCCATGTGGTCCCCATCGATCTCGACCTGAGCCCATGGGCCACGCACCATGTGGGCAAAGCCATGGCCGGGGGCCACGCTGCGGTAGGCATCCTCGCCACGAGACCGGTACAGCACCACCGCACCGTGATACGGCTGCAGGCTTTGTTCAAACGCGCTCAGCACACGCGCAAACTCGGCCATCATGTGCGCGTGCATGCGGCGGCGTTCGCTGTCGCCGGGGTCGGGCGGGCCGGCCTGCCTGGCCGCTTCGACCAGCCGCATCCCACGGGCCAGGAGCACGCGCCACCCGCTCTGGGTCAAGGCGTGCCACTGCCTGGTCAACCAGGCTTGGGGGCCTCGCCCCAGTGTCCCTGGGCCCAACGCGCCGGGCAGGCAGGTGTCGATCATGACCATCTGCTCGACACGCTCACCCTGCTCGGTCAATTGCCTGCTGACTTCGTAGGCAATGGCCCCGCCAACGGAGAAGCCGCCAATGACGTAAGGGCCATGCGGGGTGTAACGCTGCATCACCGCCATATAGCTTGCGGCCAGCTCGGCCAGACCTGGCAAGGAGGCACCGCTGCGCACCATGGCCTCCTCGACGGCAGCGAGACCACGTAGATGGGGTTGGGCCCCGTCATGGCCCGAGCGAAAGGCTCGTACAACAAGACCCCAGCAAACAACCATATCGGCGTGCCATGCCCCGCACGCAACTGCATGATCAGCGGCGCCCCCCCCTTGCTGCCCGCGCGAAGATGGGCAGACAAGGCCGCCACCGAGGGCGCCGCCAACAACTCGCTCAAGGAGAGCCGGACAGACAGCGCTGACTCCAGTTGCGTGATCAAACCCATGGCCGCCAGCGAATCGCCGCCCAGATCAAAGAAGCTCTGGTCGGGCTGCGCAGCCACACCGGGCAAGGCGCGCGAGAAGGCTTTCGCCACGATGAGCTCGATGTCATCGCGGTAACACGCAGGCTGGGCCGATGGCCTGACAAGCGGCGCTGGTGCAGGCAGCGCACGCCGATCGACCTTGCCATGGCCCGTGACCGGAAACCGGTCCAGCACGATGAAGGACTGGGGCACCATGTAAACAGGCAGGCAGGCCCTGCAATGCGCATCCAGCGCAAGCGACTGGGGCTGCCCCCCGTCCAGGGCAAGGACATAGGCCACCAGGCACTTCACACCAGGCGCGTCTTCCCTCAACAGCACAAGCGCATCGCGCACCTCCGCATGCTGGCGCAGCGCTGCTTCGATCTCGCCCAACTCGACCCGATGCCCGCGCACCTTGACCTGGAAGTCTGCCCGGCCCACGTAAACCAACTGCCCGTCTGCCTCGAAGCGGCCGATGTCGCCGGTCTTGTATAGCCGGGCCTGTGGGTCAGGGCTGAAGGGGTGGGGCACGAAGCTGTGGGCCGTCAGGTCCGGGCGGCCCAGATAGCCCCTGGCCAGGCCCAAGCCGCCAATGTGGATCTCACCCTCGATGCCGACGGGAACGGGCTCCCCCTGCTGGTCCAGCACGTAGATTTCGGTGTTGGGCAGCGGCCGGCCGATGGGCAAGGCGCGGTCGACGTCCACCACGCCCTCATGCACATACATGGTGCTGGTGATGGTCGCTTCGGTGGGGCCGTAACCCTGGATGAAGCTGGCCGCCGCACCACCCAGGCTTTGCCATTGAGCCAGGTACTCGCCCAACACCTTTTCCGTGCCCACGCCCACGGCCTTCAAGCTGGGCGGCACCTGGCGCTGGTGCGCTGCCAGGTAACGCACCCACTCGTGCCAGAGTGCCGTTGGCAAAGTCAGCACGGAGAGGTGGTTGGCCCGCACGAACTGGTCAAATCGATCCAGCGATTCGAACAGGTCATCTGGCCGGATGACGATCTCGGCGCCGCCGATCAGCGCCGGGTAGATCTGCTCGGCCGCCACGTCAAAGCCGATGGGTGCAGACAAGAGGGTGCGCTCACCTTCACCGAGGCGGTAGACCGCGCGAACAGCCCGGGCGTGGTTGACCAGGGACCGGTGGGCCACTTCAACCCCCTTGGGCTGCCCGGTGGACCCGGAGGTGAAGACGCAATAGACCAGGTCTTGCGGGCTCACATCAGGCCACGCGGCCCGGGCCGACACCGCGGGTGGCGCCCCACCCTGGATGACCAGGAGCGCCTCGCCCAGAAAGACCAGCGCCTGACGCGCGGGTTCATGTGTCACCACGACACGCGCCCCGCTTTGCGCCAGCAGGGACTCGATACGGGCCCTTGGCGTGCCGGCATCCATGGGCACGTAGGCAGCGCCTGCTTTCATGATGCCCAGCATGCCGGTCAGGACATCGAAGCTGCGCCTGACGGACAAGGCCACCAGCTCGCCGGGCTGCACGCCACGCGCGATCAGCCGTCGCGCCAGATGATCCGAGCGCGCATCCAGCTCGGCGTAGCTCAACACGGCATGGCCACATCGTGCAGCCGGGGCATGGGGACTGCGCTGAACCTGCTCGGCGAACAAGGTGTGCATGCACTGCGCCGGAATGGCCGTGCGCGTGGCGTTCCAGCCGACGAGCATGCGCTCGCGCGTGGCCTGGTCCATCAGGGGCAGCCGGGAAATGGGCTGCGCCGGTGTGGCCAGGCTGGCATGAATCAAGGCGGCCACATGCTCATCCAGGGCATCCAGCAAGGGGCCCGGCCAATCAGGTGGGGCCAGCACACTCAGCTCACCCGCGTCGTCAGGCACGCACAAGACCAGGGCGGCATGCGCGGCCAAAGCCGGTGGGTGATCGCCACCGATCTGCATGGCGACCGGCCATCGGTCAGGCCAGACCGATGGGCCATGCAAACCGGGCGTGCGGGCCAGCAGATCCAGGGCAAAGGTGTCCATGTCCACACGCTGGCGGACACCCTGCTGGGCTCGCCCCAGCCACGCTTCAAATGTCAGTGCGGGGTCGTAACTCACGCGCCAGGGCACGATGGCCGCGAACAGACCCATGCCCTGCGTGAGCGCCTGTGGCCTCACCAAGCCGATGTCGAACTCAGCCTCGCGGTTCACGCGCGCCAGGTACAGCGCCCAGGCCGCCTGAACCCAGGCCTGTTGTTGGGACGCCGGCACCTTGGCGAGCGCACGGCGCGATCGCATCAAGGGCAAGCGCTGCAATGCGGGGGGTGGTGGCGCCGACGTGGGCAAAGGCAAGCCGGGATACGAGACCGCCTGTACCCCCCGCGCCAGACAGGACACCCATGCCGGTTCACGCCAGCACACCCGCTCATGCATGGCCGTGAGCTGTGCGCGTGCGGCGTCCGGCAAACTGCGCAGCGTCTTGCCCTGGTGGGGCGAGATCAGATCGATCAGCGCCGCTGGTGAAATGGCACGCCCATTCAGCTCGCAAAAGCCCGACAGCGCCACATCCCCCGATGCCGTGCCCAGCCGCCAAGTGGTGGGGGCCAGCTCAAGCAACGCCCCCGGACTGGCCGTGCCCGGCCCCGGCACAATCTCCGCGTGGCGGACCAGCAGGTAACGCTCACCCAGCGCCAGCTTGGGCAGCGCCAAAGGATTGGCGCCCAGGCCAAAGTCCAGCGACCGCACCAGATCCCGCACCGATGCGGCCGTGCCTGCGGGGTCGATCACCGCTTGCGCAGGCGGGCGCTGACGGGCCCCGAAGTAACTGCGAACGCCTTGCTGCGGCTCGGGCCGCCAGGCCCGCTGATGAAGGTCGTCCAGCAGCTGATCAAATGCTTCAGCTGCCGCATCAAAGCACCGCGTGTTGAGCGTGAAGGCCGTGTCTTGCGGGGACACGGCCAGGCGCCGCTGTGCCAGCACGCGCCCGGCGTCAATGCCGGGTGTGATCTCATGCCAGGTGATGCCGTGCGCTTGCTCGCCATGAAGCAAGGCCCAGGTCGTGGCATGCATGCCGGCATAACGAGGCAACAGGCTGTCATGGAAATTGACGGCCATGCCCGTCACGCAGGCCAACTCTTGAGGAGACAGTATCCAGGGGTTGCGAACGCTGAAGAGGTAGTCGAGGCCGCCATCGGTCAGGCGCGAGGCCCAAGCGCCGCGCTCGCTGACGTGGGCGATGGCCAGCCCTGCTGCGGCCTCAGCCAAGGAGCCATCGGGCGAGCACACCAGCGAGGGCGTCAAGCCGCGCGCGCACAGGGCATGAAGGCACCGGAGCGCCAGCGCGCCCTCACCAATGAGGCCGGTGCGCATTCAAGCCTGCAGCGCGTGATCAGCCAGGCCGAACTCCCGGCGATAGCGTTCATAGGTGCGCGCGCCCGCCTGCAGCCTCATCAGGGCCCCTTCGGCGATGAACCGGGCGACCTCGGGGCGCTCGGTGACCACCGGGATCAGCACCTCATCGCGCCAGGTTTGTGCATGCGCGAGGTCCACCACCGCATGCAGGCGGAAGTAGTGGCTGGCGGCACGGTCGATGCCCAGTCGGTCGAACGCCTGCACCACCTTGACCGCGCGGGTGGGTGCGGTTAGCTCGATGGCCCCCAGCGCACCCAGGGCATGAAAGGCATAACGCCGGTTGTAGCTCAGGCCGACCAGGACATTGCACAAGGCCTGGGACTCAGGCACGATGCCCTCGCCGTCGCTGCCATCCACCTCCAGGATGCGGGCCACGGTGGCCAGCATCGGGCCGTGCATGGCGCCCGATTTGCCTCGCCCCATTTCATCCCAGTAGTTGCGGGCCAGCTCCAGCTTGGCACGCTCGGGCATGCGCACTTGCGTCAGGGCCACCAGGTCGTCGAACCCGGCCTCCCCTGCGACTTCCTGCTGGATGAACCAACGCAGCTGCGCCAGCGTGGCGCGCTCGGCGAGGAACTCGAACAAGGGGTCGAACTGCCCCGGCCCGCTCTCTTTCAGGGCATCGAACCAGGCGGCGAAGGCGGCCGGCTCATGAGGCGCCTGGGCAGCACGCACAGTAATCAGCCGCCGCTCATGCTCCAGGAAGTCGTGCTCCAGCAAGGCCATGTCATGCGCGCGCTGGAGCTCGGCTGGCACATTGTCACCAGGTGTTGCCGGGCTGAGCCGGCCACGGTTGAACTCAGTCAACGCCCGCTGCGTTGACCACTGCTGACTGGATGAGGCATGGCATGACCTGCCAACGGCGAGATGGGCGCCCATGATGTTTCCCTGTGATTATTTATTGTTGAAGCGGCCGAACTCGTTGCGGTAAGCATCGCTGCCAACGACCAGAGACCCCCATCCGGGCTCGAGCGCTGCGCTTCATGTACGCGATTGTGGCGCCTGTCAACACCCTCGCACAGTCCCCTTAAGTGGGACCGGGTTGTTCCTAGTGAGCTGGAAGAAAATCGCCCCTCACCAGCGACTGCCCAGCCAGTAGGCCAGCACGATCGCCACGAGCACCAGGGTCAGCCAGCCCACCATCAAGCGCCGCCACAGCGCAGGGGCATGGCGCAGCTCCATGAAGTCCAGGATCACCAGCATGCCCTTGCCATAGGCCAGCGCAAACATCAGCAACACGGGTGCGATGCCGGCCCGGCCGGACAGGCCGCTTTCCCCCAGGCTGAAGGTGATGAGCGTGGCCACCACCAGGGCCAGCCAGATGCGGTTGATCTTGTTGTTCAGCATGGCAGCTCCGGGGTTCAACGCATCCATCAGCGCATGACGTAGACCAGCGGGAACAACACGATCCACAGCAGGTCGACCATGTGCCAGAAAGCGGCACCGGTTTCCAGCGAGTGGCAATCGTGGCGGCCATATGCGCCCTGCCCGGTCCGCACAAGCAAGATCGCCAGGATCACCATGCCGGCCACCACATGCAGGAAGTGGAAGGCGGTCAGCATGAAGTACAGCATGTAGAAGTCGTTGGTCGACAGGTCGATGCCGGCATGGAGCTTGGCCGCGAACTCGGTGACCTTCATGAGCACGAAGCCGCTGCCACACAGCAGGGACCCGATCAGCCAGCGCCCCCCTTGTGTGCTGTCATCACCGCGCACGGCCTGCACCGCGCGGGCCACGCACCAGCTGCCCGAGATCAGCAGCAGGGTGTTGACCACGCCCGAGTGCAAGTCCAGGGTGCGCTGCGATTCATTGAACAAGGCCACATGGCGTGCCCGCGTGAAGGCATAGGCCAGAAAGAGGATGCCGAAGGTGAGCAGCTCGGCCAGGATCACCAGCCAGATGGCCAGATCCCCCACCAGATGGGGCTCTTCACGAACGTCGTGGGCAAGCGTGGTTTGCGTGGCAGCCATGGCCCATCGTATCGCGCTCAGGCACCGTGGGCCAGCTTCACGAAGGCCTGCAGGTAGTCGATGTCGGCATCCGCTTCGCGCCAGCCCAGGAAGATCTGCTTGGCAATGCCCTTGCGGCCCAGCTTCACCGGTGTGACGGGCATGCTGCGCGCGTAGTCCTTGACCAGCCAGCGCGGCAAGGCGGCCACGCCGCGGCCACTGGCCACCATCTGCAACATGATGTCGGTTGTCTCAATGGTCTTGTGGCGCCTGGGTGCAATGCCTGCCGGCGTGAGGAACTGGTTGAACACATCCAACCGGTCAGGCGCCACCGGGTAGGTGATCAGCACCTCGTCGGCCAGCTGGGCCGGCTCGACATGGCGCGCCCTGGCCAAAGGGTGTCCCGGCCCCACCACCAGCACCTGCTCGTAATCAAAGACCGCTTCAAAACACAGGCCGGGCTTGTACAGCGGGTCAGGTGTCACCAGCAGGTCGATCTCGTAGGCGAACAAGGCCCCGATGCCGCCGAACTGGAACTTCTGTTTGACGTCCACATCCACATCGGGCCATTGCGCCAGGTAGGGCGACACGACCTTGAGCAGCCACTGGTAACACGGGTGGCACTCCATGCCGATGCGCAGGGTGCCACGCTCGCCTTGCGCGAACTGATGCAGGCGATCCTGTGCCTGCTCCAGTTGCGGCAGCACACGGTTGGCCACGGCCAGCAGGTACTGGCCAGCCTGGGTCAGGCGCAGGCTGCGGCCCTCGCGCAACCAGATGTCCGTGCCCAGTTGCTGCTCCAGCTTCTTCACGGTGTGGCTGAGCGCCGACTGCGTCAGGCACAGCACCTGGGCCGCCGCCGTCAGCGAGCCTTGGCGGTCAACCTCGCGAACGATGCTCAGGTGGATGCGCTCGATCATGGCAAATCATGAATGAAAGTAATGGATCGCTGAATTAATACCATTTTACTTCATGGATCGTGATCCCTACCATCGCCTTCGTTTTGAACAAGATCCACAGAAAGACGAAACATGGTCACGACACACAACCTGGGTTTTCCTCGCATCGGCGCCAAGCGTGAGCTCAAGTTCGCGCTGGAGTCGTACTGGAAGGGGCAGACACCGCGCGAGGACTTGCTGGCGGTGGGCGCCCAGTTGCGCCAGCAGCACTGGCAGGCGCAAAGCGGCCTGGACCAGGTGCCCGTGGGCGACTTCGCCTTCTACGACCAGGTGCTGGACATGAGCTTCACGCTGGGCAACCTGCCCGAGCGCGTGCGCGACTTCCATGGCGATGCGCTGGACAACGCCTTCCGCGTGGCCCGTGGCCGCACGGCCAGCCACAGCGAGTGCTGTGGCGGCGGCGGCGTGCAGGCCGGCGAGATGACCAAGTGGTTCGACACCAATTACCACTACATCGTGCCCGAGTTCGCGACGGGCACCACCTTCAAGCTGGACGCCACCCGCTTGCTGGCCCAACTCGATGAGGCCCACAGCCAGGGCGTCAAGGCCAGGCCCGTGCTGATCGGCCCGGTCACCTACCTGTGGCTGGGCAAGGCCAAGGATGCGTCCAACAAGCTGGCCTTGCTGGAGCGCCTGCTGCCTGTCTACGCGCAGCTGCTGGACTTGCTGGCCGCGCACGGTGTCGAGTGGGTGCAGATCGACGAGCCCGTTCTGGTGACCGAGCTGGACACCGACTGGCGCCACGCCTTGAGCCTGGCCTACCACCAGCTCAAGGCCTGCCGCGTCAAGCTGCTGCTGACCACCTACTTCGGGCCCCTGCGTGAGAACCTGCACCTGGCCTGCACGCTGCCAGTGGCTGGCCTGCATCTGGACGCCATCAACGCACGCGATGAGCTGGCGCCCGTGCTGAACCTGCTGCCATCGCACAAGGTGCTGTCACTCGGTGTGGTCAATGGGCGCAACATCTGGCGCACCGACCTGCAAGCCACGCTGGCCTGGCTGGAGCCCGTGCACGCCAAGCTGGGTGAGCGCCTGTGGCTGGCGCCCTCGTGTTCGCTGCTGCACGTGCCGGTGGACTTGAACAGCGAACACAGGCTCGATGCCGAGTTGCGATCGTGGCTGGCCTTTGCCTTGCAAAAGCTCGATGAGCTACGTTGCCTGGCCACGGCCTTGACGCAGGGCCGCGCAGCCGTCCAGGCCCAACTGGCAGAGAATGCCGCGGCCATGGCCTCGCGCCGCACCTCACCGCGTGTGCACAAGCCTGAGGTGCAGGCCGCACTGGCCCGCATCACACCGGCGCTGGGCCGCCGCCACAACCCCTATGCCGTGCGCGCCCGCCAGCAGGCGGCCCTGCTGAAGCTGCCGCCCTACCCGACCACCACCATCGGCTCCTTCCCGCAAACACCCGAGATCCGCCATGCACGCAGCCAGTACAAGGCCGGCGAGCTGGATGAAGCCGGCTACCAGGCCGCCATGCACGCCGAGATCGCCCGCAGCGTGAAAGAGCAGGAGGACCTGGGCCTGGACGTGCTGGTGCACGGTGAGGCCGAGCGCAACGACATGGTCGAGTACTTCGGCGAACAGCTCGACGGTTACGCCTTCAGCCAGTTCGGCTGGGTGCAATCCTATGGCTCGCGCTGCGTCAAGCCGCCCATCCTGTTTGGCGACATCAGCCGCCCGCAGGCCATGACGGTAGGCTGGACACGTTATGCCCAGTCGCTGACCACCAAGCCCATGAAGGGCATGCTGACCGGCCCGGTGACCATGCTGAACTGGTCTTTCGTGCGGGATGACCAGCCCCGTGCCGACACCTGTTTGCAACTGGCGCTGGCCATCCGCCAGGAGGTGCAGGATCTGGAGCAGGCCGGTGTGCGCGTCATCCAGATCGACGAGGCCGCCTTGCGCGAAGGCCTGCCGCTGCGCCAGTCGCAGTGGAAGACCTATCTGGACTGGGCCGTGCAGGCTTTCCGCATCTCGGCCAATGGCGTGCAGGACGACACCCAGGTCCACACGCACATGTGCTATTCGGAGTTCAACGACATCATCGCGGCCATTGCCGACATGGACGCCGACGTGATCACCATCGAGACCTCGCGCTCGGACATGGAGTTGCTCGATGCCTTCGAGCATTTCCAGTATCCCAACGAGATCGGGCCCGGTGTGTACGACATCCACTCGCCCAACATCCCCACACAAGCGCACATCGTGCAACTGATGCGCAAGGCCGCCGAACGCATCCCGGCCGAGCGCCTGTGGGTGAACCCGGACTGCGGGCTCAAGACACGTCAATGGGCGGAGGTGATCCCGGCCTTGCGCAACATGGTGGAGGCCGCCAGGACGCTGCGTGCGGCCTGATGAGGCAGGCGATCAGGCCTGAAGCTGAACGGGCGCCGCCTTGCGTGGCGGCTCGCTGAGTCTGACCGTGTGGCGCCCGGCCTGTTTGGCCTGGTACATGGCGCCATCGGCTTGCTTGATGCAATCGTCTTCGGTGCCCGGCTCGCCCAGGAACAGCGCCACGCCAATACTGGCGCTGCAGTGGTGCTCGATCACCGCGTGATCCCCATCCGGCCTGGGCAGGCGCAGGTGATAGGGCTCTGACAGCGTGCTCAGGATCTTGTCGGCCACGCTCATGGCATGGGCGCGGGCCGCGTCTTCACCGGCATCCAGGTCACCCAGGATCACGACGAACTCATCCCCACCAAAGCGGGCCACGGTGTCGGACTCGCGCACCAGGCCTTTGAGGCGATGGGCCACTTCCACCAGCAGCAGGTCGCCCGCATCGTGCCCATGGCGGTCATTGAGCGGCTTGAAGTTGTCCAGGTCCAGGAACATCAAGGCGCCATGCTGGCCCGTGCGTTTGTGGCGCGCCATTGCCAGCCCCAGCCGGTCCATCAGCAGGCGGCGGTTGGGCAGGCCGGTGAGGGCATCGTGGTAGGCGAACTGCCGCACGCGCTCTTCCATCTGCACACGGTCGGTGATGTCGGTGAGGAAGTTCAAGGTGGCGGGCTGCCCTTCCCACTCGAAGCTGGTGCCACTCAACTCGAACCAGCGCACGCCATGCTCACGCGTGAGCACCCGCACCGGGTATTTGAAATCGCCATCAATACCGGCCAGGCGTTTGCGCCGGTTGCGCACCACCAGGTCGCTGTCGTCCTCGTGGACAAAGTCCAGGAAGGAACGCCCCAGGATCACGTTCTCGGGGTAGCCGGCCAGCTCGCACAGCTTGGGATTGGCAAAGCGGATGAGGTCGCCCTGCACCACGCAGATGCCTTCGTTGGCCGAGTTGATCAGGCAGCGGTAGCGCGCCTCGCTCTGTTTGAGCTCCTGCGCTTCCCGGCTGCGCTCGATGGCGATGCTGGCCAGAGCAGCCGATTGCTCGATGAGCTGGATATCGGCTGGTGAGGGGGCATGGGGCTCGCGGTGGTAGATGCCGAAAGTGCCCAGCACCTTGCCCCCCGATGACAGGATAGGTTGCGACCAGCACGCCCCCAGGCGAGCCCGCGCCGCCAGGGCTTTGTAGTCGGCCCAGTAGGGATGATGCGCGATGTCCTCGACCACCACCCTTTGCCCCTTGAAGGCGGCGGTGCCGCACGAGCCCACGCCTTCGCCAATCTCCAGGCCGTTGATGGCCGCGCTGTAAAAATCGGGCAGGCTGGGCGACACGCTTTCTGCCAGATGGCGGCCTTGTCGGTCCAGCAGCACCACGCTGCACAGCATGCCCGGGTGCAGGCGCTCGATGCCTTGCACCATGGCCACCAGCACCTGCCGCAAGGGCAGGCCACTGGTCAGCAACTCCAGGATCTGGCTGCGGAACTGCTCGGCCCCGCGCTCGTTTTGCAGCGCCTGCTCGGCGTGCTCCTGGTTCATCATCACCAGGCCAATGGCCAGCAAGAGCAGCCCCACCAAGGAGATCACGAAGGTGGCGCTCTGCACGGGGTGGGAGTCCCCCACCGCGGCGATGTGAACCTCGCCCAGGAACATGCCGAGCACGCGCAGCAACATCACACTCAGGACCAGGGTCAAGCCGGTGGCCAGGATGTACTGGCCACGCCCGGGCGTGACACGTCGCCGCTGCCACAAGGTCACCAGCAAGACCAGCGACTGGGCACTGACCAGCAAACCAGCCAGCATGAAGCGCGCACGCTGATCGTGAAGAAGCAGACTGAAGCCCAGCAGGCTCAAGGGCACGGGCAACCACAGCAGCCATCGAACAGGCTGGCGTGCCTGGAACCGGTACAAGCCCTCGCCAAACAGGGCAAACGCGGCCGCAATGGCCATATTGGCCACCACGATGGACAGAAAGTCGGGGATCAGCCCGCGCAGGCAGTAAAGCGCATAACCCAGGCCATGCAGCGCCAGCGCCGTCGACCACAGCAGCAGATCCGGGTGGCGCCGGTATGCGATCACGGCGATGGCCGCACCCGTGACGGCGCTGACCACCATGATCATCAGGAGCATCGTCGGGGTGTGAAGGGCCATGTCAATGAAGAAGGAGGATCAGCCAATTTCGGCAGCAAGTGCCCTGACCTAAAGCCTGATAAGCGCAAACAAACACCGCCTTGAGCCACGACTGCCCCACCGCGGGCCTGACTAAAGTTCGGCTTCCCGTGATGCGCCATATTGCATGGTGCAACGGCACTCAACAAGCCCTTTCGAGGAGAGCCCCATGCTGAACCCACGCCTGACCGCCCCGCGCGCTGTCCTGAGCGCTGCCGCCCTCAGCGGCCTGATGTTCAGCATGGCCGCCATCTCGGCCTACGCCGGCGAGTCCTACGTGAGCGTGGGCCTGCCTGGGGTGGTGGCCGGTTACGCCATCACGGTCAACGAGAAGCTGGGGCTGCGCGCCGATGCGGGCACCATGGGCACCGTGCGGCGCACGCATTCGGTGTCGGGCGTGGGTTTCGACACCAAGGCGCAATACAACCGCTTCGGCCTGTTCGCCGACTACTTTCCCTTTGGTGGGCGCTTTCGGCTGACCGGCGGGCTGACCTTCAACAAGGCCCAGCTGGATCTGAACTCCCGCTTTGATGGCAACTCGTCCATCACCGTCAACGGCCAGACCATCACGCCCTCGTCGGCCGACTATTTCAACCTGCAAATGAAGTTCCCTGCAACCATGCCTTACATCGGTCTGGGCTGGGGCCACCAACCCCGCGCCGCCGGCATGGGTTTCATCGCCGATGTGGGCGTGTCGATCGGGCGGGCCAAGCTCGATACCGACACCAACATCGTGGGCAAGACCTACAGCGGCTACACCGTCACCCAGACTGATGTGGACGCCAAGACGGCCGAGATCCATGACGCCGTGGGCCACATCACCTTCCTGCCGAGTGCCAACATCGGCCTGAACTACCGCTACTGACTGTTTTTCAAGGCTTGGTCGCTGTCGCAGGTCGCCTCGGCAGGGCAAACGCAAGTCCTGGGCTTGAGCCCCGAATGCCGGTACCGTTTCACGACGGTGTCGGCATTTGTCTTTGTGCCTGCCGCCCCCCCTCTTGTCACCAGCACAGATATATCGACAATCGGGCAATGTGGCGAGTCTCGCCGGTCCAGATCAACTCATCGGGGTCGTCTGTAGCATCCATGAACGAACCCAGCTCCACCCGCCTGTTGACCCGTCTGGCCGTGCTGCTCGGCCTGCTGCTGCTTGGTTTTGCCGGCCTGTTTGGCTGGCACGCCTGGCAGGCAACCCAGCAGGAGCAGGTGCGCCAGATGCAGGCCGCCCTGCATATCTCGGAAACGGCGCTGGACCGCTACTTCACGCAGGTGGAAGCCGGCCTCAGGGGGCTGGCCCAGGACCTGGTCTCGGCCAACCGGCTCACACACCCCGAGCACGCCCAGCAGCTGGTGCAACGCTTTCATGCCCTGCACCCCGAAACGCTGGCGGTTCACCTGGTGGCCCCCGATGGCCAGTTGCAAGCCTCCTCACCGGCCCGGGCAGGCCCCCTGCCCTCCCTGGCTCACGAAGCGGCGTTCCAGTATTTCCTGAGCACGCTCGATGCCGACACCCGCATGGATCTGGGCCGCCCTTTGCGTGGTGCCGTGACCGGGCAATGGATTTTCCCTGTGCGCTATGTGCTCAAGGACACGCAGGGGCAAGTCCTGGGCTTCATCGTGTCTTCCATGCCCGTGGACTTCATGCAGACCTTCTGGCGTGGCGCCCCCGTCACCCCGAACGCCACCATCGGGCTGATCCGTGATGACCGCTACCTGCTCACCCGCTATCCCATCCCTGCCAGCGCCCCCCTGGAAACCGTCTATGGAGAACCGCGGGATGGCGCGCTGACGCGCTACCTTGCGCAGAACCAGTTCCCGCTGGAAGGCAAGGTCGAAGGGCCCAACCAGCTGGCGGGCAGCGCGTTCAGCAATGTGTTCCGCCGCATGGCGCATTTCCCGATCACGGTGTTCGTGGCCATGCCCGTGGCCGACATCCAGCGCCTGTGGTGGCAACAGGCGCGCGTGCCCTTTGTGTTGATCGGCCTGCTGTTTCTGGGCGGCTTCATGGGCTACCGCTTCACGCTCGCGCGCCAGCGAAGCTGGAACGCGGAAGCGCAACTCGCCGCGCAAGCGCTCCAGGCCAGCGAAGCAGAGCAGCGCTTCCTCATCGACCACCTGATGGCCGGGGTGGTGGTGCACAGCGCCGATGGCAAGGTGCTGCGCAGCAACCCACAGGCGTGCCGGCTGCTGGGCCTGAGCGCCGAGCAGATGCAAGGCCGCGCCGTGATCGACCCGGCCTGGTGCTTCCTGCACGAAGATGGCACCCACATGACCATCGACGAGTACCCGGTGGCCCAGGTGATCCGATCCGGGCAGGCCGTGGGCGATCTGGTGGTGGGGGTGCAACGCCCTGGTGCGCAGGAGCCGGAGTGGGTGCTGTGCAATGCCTACCCGGAGTTCACGGCGGACCAGACCTTGCGCCAGGTGGTGGTGACCTTTGCCGACATCACCGCGCGCAAACGCATGGCCCAGACCCTGGCCCGCAGCGAAAGCCGCTACCGCATGCTGTACGAAAACAGCATGAACGGCGTGATGATCACCTCGATCGAGGGCGACATCCTGAGTGCCAACCAGGCGGCCTGCGCCATCTTCGGCCTCACGGAAGCCGAGTTGTGCCAGCGCCATCGCCGGGATCTGACTGATGAACACGACCCCAGGGTGGCGGCGCTGATGCAGCAACGCCGGCAAGCCGGTCACGCGCAAGGCGAGATCACCATGCGCCGTGGTGACGGCAGCCTGTTCGACGCGGAGATCTCCACCGTGACCTACTCGGACGCCTTGGGTGAAACTTTGTCCAGCGTCGTGGTGCGCGACATCACCGACCGCCGGCGCGCGGAAGCCGCACTGGTCGCCAAGGACCTGGCCGAGCGGGCCAACCTGGCCAAGAGCGAGTTCGTGGCGCGCATGAGCCACGAGCTGCGCACCCCGCTCAACGCCATCCTGGGCTTTTCACAGATCCTGCAACTCGACCGGCAACAGCCCTTGGCGGGACGGCAACGCGAGTGGCTGCAGCACATCATGCAAGCCGGCGGCCATCTGCTGGCGCTCATCGACGACCTGCTGGACGTGTCGCGGCTGGAGTCGGGCAGCCTGAAGATCGAGCACAGCGATGTGGACGCCTGCGAGGTCGCCCGCGAGGGCGTGCGCGAGATGCGGGTCCAGGCGGCCGCAGCCAGCGTGGCGCTGAGCCTCGATCTGCCCGAGGTGCCCCTGCCTTGCATACGCGGGGACCGCACGCGGCTCAAACAGGTGCTGCTCAACCTGATGTCCAACGCCATCAAGTACAACCGCCCGGGCGGCCAGGTCAGCGTGCGTGCGGAAGTGGCGGGCCCTGTGCTGGGCCTGATCGTGCAGGACACCGGACTGGGCATGAACCCGCAGCAGATCGCCCAACTGTTTCAGCCCTTCAACCGCCTGGGGCGAGAGCAGTCCGCCATCGAGGGCACCGGCATCGGCCTGGTCATCACGCGCAGCCTGATCGAGCTGATGGGCGGCCATCTGAGTGTGCAAAGCCAGGAAGGGCTGGGCAGCGCCTTCCGCATCGAGTTGCCGCTGTGTCAGACGCCCGACGATGCCACCCCATCTGCCTCTCTTTCGCCCCCGGCCTGGCCCGAAGCCGCACACGCGTCGCCAACAGCCGGCCCCAGCACAAAGGTGCTCTACATCGACGACGAGGCCGCCAACCGAGCATTGCTGCTGGCATACGGGCAATTGCGCCCCGACTTGCAGCTGAGCGTGAACGAAGACGGCCTCAGTGGCCTGGCGCAGGCGCGGCAATGGCACCCCGACATCCTGCTGATCGACATGATGATGCCCGGCCTGAACGGCGTGCAGGTCCTGCAGATGGTGCGCGCCGACCCGCTGCTGCACGCCACCCCGTGCGTGGCGGTGTCGGCCAATGCCATGCAGACGCAGATCGACGATGCGCTGGAAGCGGGCTTTGACGGTTACCTCACCAAGCCGCTGGCCGCTGGCGACCTGTTCCGCGAAATCGACCGCATCCGGCAAGCCCTTGTCACGGGCGCGCCAACCAGGCAGGCAACTTGATACGCCTCAAGCCCGGTACGGTTATCGCGTGATCCCGCGCCCGCAAATGGCGATGATGCAAGCTTGTTCACCGCCATCACCACCTCATGGGCCAGGAGATCACCTCAACCCGCTTCACCGAGCAGGATCACACCCGATTCAGCCAGCGGCTGGCCGACGAAACCCGGCTGGCACAAGCCACCTTTGCACAAGGCGGTTTCGCGGCAGATGCCCGCGTGGCCGGCTTCGAGCTGGAAGCCTGGCTGCTGGACCGCCACTTCTGCCCCATCCCCTGCAACCAGGCCTTTCTGGCCCGCATGGCCGACCCACTGGTGGTGGCCGAACTCTCGCGCTTCAACATCGAGCTCAATGGTGAGCCGCAACCGCTCACGGGCCTGGCCTTGTCCCGGCTGGAGCAGGGCCTGAGCCAGACCTGGGCGCGCTGCCTGCAAACGGCGCACGACGAGGAAGCCACGGCCGTGGCCATCGGCACCCTGCCCACGCTGCGCGAGACCGACCTGAACCTGTCGACCATGACGCCCTCCAAGCGTTATGTCGCGCTCAACCAGCAGGTGTTCAAGGCCCGCCAGGGCCGCCCGATCACGCTGGACATCGCCTCACACCGGCCAGGTGAGCCGCACTTGCACACCAGCCATGCCGACGTCATGCTGGAGGCGGCCACCACGTCCTTCCAGGTGCACCTGCAGGTGCCCGCCGCGCAGATCAGCCGGCACATGAACGCCTCGATGATCCTGAGCGGGCCCTTGCTGGCCTTGTCGGCCAACTCGCCCTTCCTGTTCGGGCACAGCCTGTGGCACGAGACGCGCGTGCCGCTGTTCGAGCAGGCCGTGGACTGCGGCAGCGACCAGCATGCACAAGGCCGGCGCGTTGGCTTTGGTGAGGGCTACCTGGGCAGCGACCCCACCGATTACTTTGCCGACAACGCCCGCCGCTACCCAGTGCTGCTGCCGCTTTGCAGCGACACGCCCGACAGCGCCTTCACCCACCTGCGCCTGCACAACGGCACCATCTGGCGCTGGAATCGCCTGCTGATCGGCTTCAACGACAGCCGTCAACCCCATCTGCGCATCGAACAGCGCGTGATGGCGGCCGGCCCCAGCATCATCGACATGATCGCCAACGCCGCCTTCTACTACGGCGTGGTCCACATGCTGGCGCTGGGCGCCACACCACCCGAGGCCTTGCTGCCCTTTGCGCCCGCGCGCGACAACTTCTACCGTGCCGCCCGCGAAGGCCTGGATGCCCCGCTGAGCTGGCTGGATGGCCGCACCCGCTGCGCCGCCGACATCCTCATCGACCTGCTGCCCATGGCCCGCGAAGGCCTGCAGCAACAAGGCCTGGCCTCGCAAGACATCGAGCGTTACCTGGACGTGCTGGCCGTGCGACTGCGCACCCACCGCAACGGCGCAGCCTGGCAACTGGCGCACCATGCCCGGCATGGCGACCTGTTCAAACTCACTGCCGACTACCTGGCCAACCAGCGCAGCGGCCTGCCTGTGCACGAATGGCCTCTTTGACAGCCTCTTTGACATCCATGAAGCTCACCCGCCTCACCGCCCTGCCCGATGGTTTTCTGGACGCCACCGCGCGCGACCTGCACCAGCTCATCGACGGCCCCACCCTGATCCACCTGCCTGGCCGGCGCACACCCGAGCTCTTCGTGTCCGTGCTGCTGCATGGCAACGAGGACGTGGGCCTGGTGGCCATCCAGCAGGTGCTCAAGGCCCATGCCGGGCGCGAGTTGCCTCGGGCCATGAGCCTGTTCATCGGCAATGTCTCGGCCGCGCAAACCGGCATGCGTCGGCTGGACACGCAGCCCGACTACAACCGCATCTGGCCCGGCACCGTGGTGCATGCCGGCACCCCGGAGGCGGCCATCGCGCGCGAGGTGCAAGCCATCATGCTGCAACGCGGCCTGTTTGCCAGCATCGACATCCACAACAACACCGGCCTGAACCCGCACTACAGCGTGGTCAGCCAACTGGATGCGGCCACGCTGCACCTGGCCTTGCTGCTGACCCGCACGGTGGTGTGGTTCCGGGGGCCGCAGGGCTCACAGACCGCGGCCTTCGCCCCGCTGTGCCCCTCCGTGGCGGTGGAGTGCGGCAAGCCCGGCCACCCGGCCAACGAGGCCGCCGCCGCCCGTTTCATCGAGGCCTGCCTGCATCTGGCCGCCTTCCCCGAACATGGCGTGCGTGAGCCCGACATCGACCTGTACCACACCGTGGCCCTGGTGAAAGTGGCGCCCGATGTCGACTTCGGCTTTGGCACACCGCAGCGCCCGCTGAACCTCAAGGCCCAGCTGGACCACCTCAATTTCGTGGAGCTGAATGCTGGCGCGGCCTTTGGCGACACCGCTCTGGCCATGCCACTGGATGTGCGCGACGAAGCCGGGCAGGACGTGGCCCACACCTTCTTCGACACGGGCGACGGCACCCTGCGCCTCAAGCGCCCGGCCATGCCCGCCATGCTGACGCTGGACGAACAGGTGGTGCGACAGGACTGCCTGTGTTACCTGATGGAGCGGGTGCCGTTTGCCACCGTGCAGCAGGCAGATCGTTCGTCGGTCGCGGCCAAGCCGTGACAAGCCTCACGCCAAACGCCCTGGCCACAGCACTTTGCACACATTGCATCCAGCCCGACACGACCAGCGTATGAAGAGGGTTGCCCTCTTTGTGATCGCCCCTGCATGTCCCCGACCCGCTTTGTGCTCATCAGCCGCTGGCGCCTGCATTGTCCCGCGCCGCAGGTGTGGGCCTTGCTCACCCACCTGGAAGGCTGGCCGCAATGGTGGCCGCATGTGCGCGAGGTGAAGATCCTCAAGCGCTCGGCCCCCGGGCAGACGGGCACACATGCGCAACTGACCTGGCAGACCGCGCTGGGCTACCAGTTGACCATCGACGCGCTCAATACCCGCACGGAGCGCCACCCCGATGGCCACGGCGAGATCGAGGGCCAGTCCAGCGGCGATCTGCGCGGGCATGGACTGTGGCTGATCGACCCGGTCGCCCCCGATGTGGTGGACGTCACCTACCGCTATCAAGTCGAGTTGACCCGCCCGTGGATGCGCCGCTTCGCCCCGCTGTTGCGCGGCCTGTTCGCCTGGAACCACTTCACGGTGATGCGCGCAGGCGCCATCGGCATGGCCCGGCGCCTGCATTGCACGGTGTCAGAGATCGCCAACTGGCGAGGTGGCCCGGCCTGATCCAGGCCGAGCCGAGCCGGTCGATCGACGGGATCAGCCAGGGCGCACGCTGGGGTCCACCACCGCGGGGTCGATGGCGCCGTGGAAGTACAGCACGCAGCCCACGTCCGATTGCAGCGCGCCGTGCCCCGTGCCGCGCGGGGCGAACTGGAAGTCCCCCTGGCACAAGAGCACATCGCCCAGGAAGAGGTCGCCGGCCACCATCAGACATTCTTCGCCATGGCCGTGGCCATGTGCCGGCACGCTGGCGCCGGGCTCAAACTGCACCAGCATCGAGATGCGGTCCCCCTCGGCATACAAGGGCTTGATCTGCACACCACGGCGCAGCGGCTCCCAGGCCATGTCGTTGGCGCGGGCCAGATGCGGCATCGCCGTGCGGCCAAAGGCCTCTTCACCAGGCTCGATGCAGCGCCAGTACAGCCGTGTGCCGGCGCTGGCCTGCAGGCGCAGGGGCCCCTGCTCGTTTTCTTGCGGGGGGCACAGCAGGTAGTCCTGTTCATGCAGGGCCTGCCCGTTGACATGGACTTCGCCTTGCAGCACCAGGCACTCATGGGCCTGGCCCGTGGCAGGCAGGCTGCATGCGGCATCGGCCTGCCATTGCAGCAAGCTGCTCTGCGCGGCGTCATCGGCATGCAGCGGGCGTTGCTGCACGCCGGGGGCGAGCATCAGCCACTCGCCATCGTGCACACGCGTGGTCACAAAGGGGCGGTTGGCGGCGGCACTGCGGGCCACGCGCGCCAGCAGCTTGCCGCGCAGGCGGGCATCCTGGGCGGCGTCGGGCTCGATCGGGCTCAAGGCCGTGGCCAGCGTGGGCGCCAGGCCCAGCGCGGCCAGCGGCGCCACACCGGGCAGCGTCTGCGGCTCGAACTCGGCCGGGCCGATCAAGGCGGAGCTGGCGGTGCCGGACATGATGGACGGGGGGGTAGGCGAGGGTGTCAAGGGCTTCATGTCGTGGTCCTCACGCCGCATCATACGGATTGGCCACGTGGTCGCAGCCTGGGGTCAACCACTTGCGCAGGACCGTCAGGGCGCGTCGGATATGGGACTTGACCGTGCCCAGCGGCAGGCCGGTCTGCCCGGCGATTTCTTCATGGGTCAGGCCTTTGAAGAAGGCCAGGGCCACGAGTTGCCGCGGCACCGCCTCCAGCTGACGCAAGGCGCCATGCAGTTGTTCATGGCTTTGCATGGATGCCAGCAGGTCATGCGGGTTGTCGGCGTGATCGCTGTGCAGGCGCTGCGCATCCAGCGCGTCGCCCAGCGCATCAGCCGACACGGTGTCGGCTTGCGCACGGGTGCGGGCACGCAGGGCGTCCAGCGCACGGCTGCGGGCGATGGTCAGCACCCAGGCCAGGGCCGTGCCGCGCTGCGGATCAAAACGGGGGGCCTGCCGCCAGACCTGCCAGAAGGTGTCTTCAGCCACTTCTTCGGCCAGCGCGGGGTTGCGCACGATGCGCAGGGCCAGGCCATACACACGGCCCACCGTCGCGCGGTACAGATCGGCCAGCGCGGCTTCGTCCTGGCGCACCACGCGCGACAACCAGACCTGCAGCTGCACCTCGTTGGCGGTCGGGGGGGGCCGCAAGGGGGGAGCCTCCGCGCACGCCTCTTCAGACGCAGCGTCGAGCCACTCGGCTTCGAGGTCGTCCACGCAGGCGTTCAGATCAGAAAGATCGGTCATGGGAAGGTCCCGACAAGGCTGGGCTTGGGCAGGGCTGGCTCGGCAGTCTGAATTGAATCATGGGCGCGCCTGACTGTGTTTGGCAAATGCCTCGATTCCTTACGCCCTTTCATACCGCGTGGATTCACGCTACCCCTTTCGCCATCATGGCTTTATCGGCAGATGAGCCCGCCTGGGCCCGCCTGGGCCCGCTTGAGCCAGATTCGGCCTGATCAGCCGATCAGGCGCTCAACCCGGCACCCAGCCCAGGGCCACATCGGCCACACGCTGGTACAGCCACAGCGCGGCCAGCACGGCAATGGCCAGCGAGCCCGGCAAGACCACGGCCTGGCGGTACAAGGCCGTGCGCCGCAACCAGAAAGCCAGCGGCAGGACCAGGGCCACCAGCATCAACTGCCCCAGCTCGACGCCCAGGTTGAAGCCCAGCAGCGGCCAGGCCAGGTCTTGCCGGGAAAGGCCCAGGTCCTGCATGGCGCCAGCAAAGCCGAAGCCGTGGACCAGGCCGAAGCCGAACACCACGATCCAGCGGGGTGCGCGCAAGAGTGGCCAGAGGTTGTCCAGCGCGGCCACGAGCACGCTCAACGCGATCAGGGACTCGACCCAGCGCGAAGGCGGCGACACCACGCCAAAGGCCGCCAGGGCCAGCGTCAAGGAATGGGCCAGCGTGAAGGCCGTGACCAGGCGCAGGACCTCGCCCAGCGCGCTGCGCCATTGTTCACGTGGCAACCAACCGAGTGGGGCGGCCATGCCGGGGCCGGCCTCCGCGCGGCGCCACACCGACACCAGCAACAAGGAGACGAGGAAAAGAATGTGGTCCATGCCGGCGGCGATGTGGTCGACGCCGTCGTGCACGTAACGCAGCAGGAGGGCGCTGTGGGTTTCACCATGGGTTTCGCTACCGGAAGCGCTGTCCGCCGTGCGGGGTGGGGCCGCTGATGTGCTCATTGAGGTGGTCGATATGTTCGACACGGGCGAAGCGGCATCGGCCTGCGTGGACAAGGGCACGCCGCCCTGCAAGCCTGTCCAGCTCACATGGTGCTGCGTGCGTGTCACGCCCAGCACCACGCTGCTGACCTCGCGTGCCGTGGCCATGCCCGCGCCCTGCACACGCCAGCGCACGATGCCACGGTGCGTGGGGTCGCTCAGGGCGAAGAGGCGGTAATCCACATCCAGGTCGGACCAGGGCTGGGCCGCCGACAAGGGGCATTGCACGGTCCACGCCAACACCGCGTACTGCCCGTCGGTGTGCGCGATCACGGCCGGGGCCTGGTCGCTGCCGGCCACCGCGGTGCAGGCCACACCGGCATGCGTGAGGCGCATGTGCGGGCGGACGTAGCCCAGCATGTCGGCCCAGCGTGCGCGCACCTCGCCCCAGGTGAGCCGGCCATCGTCGTTGCCATCAAGGGAGAGCTCGCCGTCCAGGTCGCGCAGGGCCACGTGCCAGTTCACCAGAACCTGGCCACCATCTTGCGCGGTCAGGGTCATGTAGCTGTCGCTGGGTTTGTGGGGCCAGGCCGTGCCGGCACTGCACCAGGCCAGCACGCACAGCAAGAGGGCGCGCAGGTGCTTCACAGCCAGGCCTCCAGGCGCTTGTCAGACCAGCCCCAGCGGCGCATGAAGGCACGCACCGCATCGGCCGCCTGAGGCTCACCCGCAGCCTGAGCGGCTTCCAGCAAGATGCGCGCGTCTGCTGGTTCTTTCTGAACCTGCCAGTTCAGTTGCGCCAGCCTCAAGGCCTCTTGGGGGCGCTTGAGCAGGTGCAGCGTGAAGCGCGCTTCTTCGCGCCGGTGCACGCTGTCACCACGTTCGTGCGCGGCGGCAAAGCGCGCACGCAAGGCCTGCACGCTGCGGTCCAGTGCCGCATCGCCCGTGACGGCATAGGCCTGCGCCAGGCGCAGCAGCAGAGCGTCGTTGCGCTCGTGGCCTTTGAGCAGGCTCACCACCTCGGCTGCGCGGCCCTGGTCCAGCAACAAGTCTGCATACGCACCCTGGGTGTAGGCATCGTCCTCAGCGGCCAGCACGGCCTGGTAGAGCGCGGCCGCCTTGTCTGGCTGGCCTTGACGCTGTGCCAGCTCAGCCCGAATGAGGTTGAGGTAGCCCGACAGCTCACGCGGGGCACGGGTCACAAGTTCGGCCAGACCACGCTGGGCGGCGTCCGCAGCCCCCGCCTCCCCACGCTGGCTGTGCAGTTCCAGCGCGCAAGCCTGGGCATGCCAGGGTGCGCCGGCTGGCTTGAGCGCGTTGCAGGCGCTTTGTGCTTCATCGTATTGCCCGGTCACCTGCAGCACCGATGCCAGTGTCAGCCAGGCTTGCGGCTGATCCGGGCGGGCCCGCACCAGGGCGCGCAGATCACGCAGGGCCGCATCGAAGTCATGTGTGCTTTGCAAGATGGTGGCGCGCAACAGGCGCACCTCATCGGGTGGGGCGGGCTGTGACCACCAGGGCGTCAAGGCGGCTTGCGCCTGCCCCAGCCAGCGCGGGTCGCCGTCCTGCCTGGCCCAGCGCAGGGCCTGCCAGGCCACCTGCGTGGCCAGCGCCACATCGGTGGGCCTGGCACGGGCCTGGGCACGCAAGGCGCGCCAGGCTTTTTCCTGCGCAGACAAGGGCCGCTCACGCAGCACCTCCACCACCTCGCTGTCGAGCTGCGGCACGCGGGGCTGGGCGGCGAGGGCCGGCATGCCCCCGCTCAGCAGCACGGCCAGCCCGGCGAGCACCCCGCCCCGCAGGCCCACGCGGAGCCCGCTCGCACGCCTTGCCTCCACCCACTGCATGATGCCCTCCTGTCGCTCGGGGCTCAGACCGGCTCGGCCGTGTCGTCCGTGGCCAGCGACGCCGGGACCGGCAAGGGCTCCAGCGTGTCGGTCGTGGCCGGCGGGGTCGAGGCCAGGCTGCTGGTGTAGCTGGTGGCCACGGCCGCGTTGCTGCTGGCAGCAGGTGCCACTTGCACGGTGGGGTCCGCACTGGCTTGCGCGCTGGGGGCACCGCCGCCGCCACCGCCGCAAGCCGACAGCAACAACACACCCAGCACGGCACCGGCCGCACGCAGCGTCTTCAGGTTTGAAATGGCATGCATGGCGGGCTCCTTACTGCTTGGGGGTCGAACCGGAGTTCGGCGTGTTCAGGTAAGGAAAGCGCGTCAGGAAGGGCACCTGCGCCTGGTCCACCCCATCGTGCACATTGGCGGCATTGGGCAGGCCATTGCTGCCTGCGGCCTTGGCCGTGGCGGTCAGTGAGGCCGTCGTGCAGGTCGAGGTCAGCGTGCCGACCTTGGGCACCACCACCGAACTCAGGCCCAGGTCGATGCTTTCATTGATGGCGCACAAGCCACCCACCATGGCCACCAGGGCGATGTCGACCACGTCATCCTTGGGCCGGCGGCCATTGGGGAAGCCCGCCAGGTCCGTGGCACCGGCCACCGAGCCCGCAGCCAGGATGGCG
Organism: Aquabacterium sp.; assembly: GCF_016195855.1. GTDB lineage: Bacteria > Pseudomonadota > Gammaproteobacteria > Burkholderiales > Burkholderiaceae_C > Aquabacterium. The sequence goes on along the minus strand of NZ_JACPYU010000010.1, from coordinate 89,389 downwards.
CCTGCCGCACCCAGGCGGTTCTGGCTGCCCTCGGCCACCGGTGCCACTGCGGTGTTCAAGCGCAGTTCGTCGGCCGCCGCGGTGAGGTTGGCGGGCCGGTTCAAACCGGTGATGCCCGTCAGGAAGGCCGAGACCAGGTCGGTGCGTGGCAGGTTGGTGGGCGCCAGGCCCGCGGTGTCATTGACCAGCACCAGGCCCAGCAAGGCGGGCAAGGTGGGGTTGGTCACATAGGTGGCGAACTGCAGATCGTCCTTGGGCTTGGAGGCGTTGAACTTGTCCTTGTCACGCAAACCGATCACGACCTCGTTGACCAGCGGGTTGCCCAGGCGGGACACCTGCACCCAGGCGCCACCGGCCTTGTCCGTGGTCTGCAGGCCCGATGCGGGTGAGCCATCCAGCAGGCGTGCCTGGCGCATGCTGGCCGTGGTCCAGCCGCCGATGACCGGGTCGCTGCCCGAAGTCAGGCAGGACTTGTGCACCTCCAGCGCCAGCGTGGTCACGTTCTTGTCCTGGATGGAGTTGGCCGCGAAGGCGTTCTTCAGATCCGGGTTGAGGATCTGCGCGGGGGTGGCATTGACCAGGTCGAAGATCGGGCCCAGGTTGACGGCAAAGCCATCCTGGCGCTGGCCCACGAAGACCTTGGCCGGCATGCTGCAACCCGGGATGGTGACGGTGTGGACGTGCTGCTGGGCGTAGTTCTCGTAAGCCGTGCTGTTGCCCAGGGTCTTGTCGCCGATGTAGTCCACCGGCTTTTCAAGGGTGCTCGTGCTGCTGCCCACTTTGGTCAACAAACCGACCGTGCCTTTGCGCCGATCGCCACGCACCACCTTGACGGAATAGGTCTCGGCCACATTGAGGTGGCCATCAGCCACGGTGCTGACGGCGCCGGCCTGCGTCAGCGGGATCGCGACATTGGCATTGCCGATCGCCAGCTCCACGCCCTTGCCATTGTTGGCCAGCGTGTTGTTGAAGCGGAACTGGAAGGTGAGGTCCTCGACCGCATCGCCGTTGTTGTCCACATGGATCTCGTACAGCGCGTTCGGGTCCATCTTGAAGTAGTTGGGGCCGCCGTAGGCATCCTGCAGCGGCTGGTAGTTGGCAATGAGCGTGACGTAGCCCGAGCGGCCGGCCTCGTAGCTCATGAACATGTAGAAGTCGGTGCCGTCCACCTTGGGTGAGGTGGTGATGAAGGGGGCTTCGCGGTGGCTGGAGGCCAGGGCGGTATCCAGGCTGGTGATGCCGGCGCATGCGGCCAGGGTGCAGACAAACAGCCGGCGCAAGGCCGGACGACGAGCGTGTGACATGAGAGGCTCCTGAAGGTGCGAGGAAGAAGGTCTGGGTGTCGCGACCTGTTCTCTACGCCGGTGCGTCGCACATGGATGCACCCCACGCTCAATGCGTCTTCAACCACCTCAGCATCAGCATCAACTCCTGCTGCTGTTCCGCGCTGACGGCCCGGGCAAAGCCACGCACCGCATCCAGCTGCGCATACTCGGATGCGAAGCGTGCCATGACCACGGCCCCTTGATGGTGGCGGACCATCAAGGCGAGGAACATGGCATCAAAGGCCTCTGCCTGCGCCACCGCAGCCAGCGCGTCGAGCTCGGCCGGGGAGGCCAGGCCAGGCATGCCCCGCCCCTGGATGCAGTTGTCGATGAAGCGCTCATAGGCCGGGTCACGACGAGGCGAACGCCCGTAGGCATCGCGCATCCAGTGCATCTCGTCGGTGGGCGCGATGCCGGGTGCCTGCCACAGCATCAACCAGCCCTGCATGTAACCAACCTCCTTGAGTTGCTGGTTGACGATGCCCTGCGCGAGTTGCCGCACACGAGGCGAGCCTTTGGCCAGGGCCATCTGGGCCATGGTCAAGGCCTGCTCGTGGTGCAGGGACATGTCCTGCGCGAAGCCGATGTCGACGGGGCCATGCTCGGGGCCGACAGGGGCGGTCGAGGTGGCCTCGCCCCTCAGCCGTGGCATGGTCGCGAACTCGACCCCGACCACGACGGCCGCCACCAGCGTGATCATCGTCATCAAGGCCAGGGTCTTGAGCCGATCGCTCTCAACGGGCAAGTGGATAAACGCCATGTGTGAACTTCAAGACCATGAAGCCGTTGTCGTTGCAGGTGGCCCAGAGTTGGCCGTTGACGAACTGGGGCGCCGATGAGCACCAGTCGGCCGTCAGATCAGGCAACTTGCTCTTGCTGGCCTGCATCTGCAACAAGGCCGGGTCGGTGATCTGCTTGTCCAGGATGCTGCCAAACGCGGGTGAGGCCACGTGGTCGGAACCGGGCAGCAAGGCGTTCTTGCCTGTTTGCGCGGGCGGGTTGAAGTAGGCAATCTCTTTGGGCTTGAGCGGATCGCGGATGTCGAACACCCGGATGCCCGACTGGAAGTAGCCGCAGGCCAATGCAGTCGGCTCGATGGGGCGGTCTGCCGCGCAGTAGTGCGCGTCGTACTTGAAGACACCATTGCCCAGCCCATCCTGTTTGGCCGCGTCGGCGTTCTCCTTGAGCTGGATGGCCAGGCGGATGTGCGAGACGACAACCGGGTTGAGCTCGTCCGAGATGTCGATGAAGCGGATGCCGCCCCCCAGGCCATCCCCCCCGATTTCATCAATGGCGATCACATAGGGGCGCCCTTTGATCGTCGTGGGCACCGCCCTTTGTGTGGTGCTGCCATCGCGCCAGGTGAGCTTGGCGATCTGCCTGACCCGGCGGTTCGTCGCCTTGCGGTTCTGGATGTCGCTCACATCCAGGATGACCAGCCCTGCCGGAAAGATGCTGGCCAGGTACATGCGCGTGCCGTCGGCATTGAAGGACATGCCGTGGTTGACGAAGATGGTCGAGCCACCGAAGTAGATGTTCACGGGCTTGGCGGGGTTGCTCACGTCGATGGCGCTGAGCGTGCCGCCGGCCAGGCCCGATGTCCAATAGGTCCGGCCATCGGGCGACCACTCGCCCTCATGGGCCACATTGGTCACGGGCAGGGAGTCCCCCGTGTCCGACTTGTTGAGCAACCTGGGGTTGGCGCAATCGGTGATGTCGTACAAGTCCAGCTTGCCCGCGCCCAGCAAGGTACCCACGCCCGCCCCGGCCAGCATGGTGCCCGCCTCATTGACCTTCAGCGACTCCCAGGTGCCCAGCTCGAAAGCACGGGTGGCCAGCGCGCGGGCCAGGACGGGCTGGGCAGGGTTGGACACGTCAATGACCTGCACGCCGGGCGAGGCCTTCTTGCCCCGCCCCGAAGCCGACGTGGCCATGTAGGCGCAATGCCCACCCACCGCGCTGATGGTGGCCGAGCCTTCGCCCTGGTACTGGCCCACCAACGCCAGGTTGCAGGCATAGCCTTGTCGGCTGCGGCCATTGAGCCGGTCTGCCAGCGGCACCTGGCCTTGCAAGCCCGTCTCAGGCCGGTCGCCCGGCCCGCACACCGCGGCGGCCACAGCCACATTGACATCCGTGGAGCGGTCCTCGGCCGCCTGGGTCACCGAGATCTGGCCAGACAACAAGGCCAGCGCCAAGACTGCAAAGGGAAAGCGCGTGCGTTTATCCATCGGGGTCCTCTTGCGTTTGGATACCTGTTCATGACCTCGGTCAAGCCGGCATGCGCCACTGACACGGGCCGCTGATCCTAGGTGGCGATCAAGGCCACGTCACTGACCGTGCAGGCCAAACATTGGCCTTGGCGCAATTGGTTTTCCCTAGATGAATTCGGCCGCCGACACCATCAAGATGAGCCCCTTTCCGCCCCCCTGCACGCACCGCCAGCGCATGCCCGCCATGCAAGTCACCCGCACCTACATCGAAGACATCCTCGGCACGGACGCCTGGTTTGCCAGCCTGCCGCCGGCCATGCAGCAAGGCATGCTGGACATCGCCTCCACCAAACGTTTGAGCAAAGGCCAGAGCCTGTTCTCAAGGGGCGAGGCCACCGATGGCGTCTACTGCCTGCTGGAGGGGCGACTGTCCGCGCGGGATGGCAGCGAGCATGGCGATGAGGCCGTGCAGCTGCACCTCTGCCCGGTCTTCTGGTTCGGTGAAATGGGCCTGTACGACAAGCTGCCGCGCGCCCACCACATCCGCGCCGAATCGCCCGCGCTGCTGCTGTGGCTGGACAACCAGCGCTTGCGTCAGCTCCTGCACGAGCAGCCCTCGCTCTGGTTCCACTTCGGCCTGCTGCTGACACAAAAATTGAGGCTGGCGCTCTTCGCGCTCGATGGCCGCACGCTGCAATCCAATGAGTTGCGCGTTGCGCGCACGCTGCTGATGATGGCCAAGCTCTACACCCCCGGCAAGCAGGACGTGAGGCTGCGCCTGCCGGTGGCGCAGCACGAAGTGGCCGACATGCTGGGCATGTCGCGCCAGACCGTCAATCTCTCGCTGCAACGGCTCAAGGCCGATGGCCTGATCGACATGGCCTACAACAAGATCGAGATCACGCATCTGCTTGCGCTGCAAGAGAAAGTGCGCTTTGCCCACTGGCTGCCCGTGAGCGCGCAGTAAGCCGCCCCACGGCCCGCTCTACACTGGCGGCCTGGCTCTCTTCCTTGCCCGATCATGCTGTCGCACCTCACCTCGCCCAATGCCACCTGCGAAGACCACACTCGCCGCCAGGCCTTGGCCGGTTTGGCCAGTTTCGCCGGCTTGATGGTGACCAGGCCGGCACGCGCCTGGGGCGAGCCCCCCGCCGTGTCGATCAAGGGCGCCTTGCTGGACGGCCAGCCATTTGCCAGCGAGGCCCTCAAGGGCCAGGTGCTGCTGGTGAACTTCTGGGCCTCATGGTGCGCGCCTTGCCGGGCCGAGATGCCCGAGATCGAGGCCTACTACCGCGCCCACCGCGCGCAAGGGCTGGCCGTGCTGGCACTGAGCATGGACGAGCCCGCCGACGAGGCCAAGGTGCGCGAGCTGGCCAAGGGCTGGAGCTTCCCCGTGGCCCTGATGCCGCAGGTCAAGCTCAGCGGCTTTGACCGCATCTGGCGCATGCCCGTGTCGGCCGTGATCGACCGTCAGGGCAAGCTGGTCAAGCAGGACTGGTTCGTGCAGACCGGGCTCAATGCGGCCCAGCTGGATGCCGTCATCAAGCCCTTGTTGTGAAGCGCTGCCGCGGCAACGCCTCGGGCCGCATCAATAGCTGTAATGCACGCCCAGCGAGAAGCTGCTGCGCGGCTCGATCTGCAGGCCGTTGACACGCTGGTAGACCGGCACCTGGAAAAAACCATACAGCTTGAACTGGTTCGTGAGGTTCACAGTGGCACCCGGGCTCAGGTAGACCAGGGTGGCGCCGGAGTTGTCGACATCGGCGTTGTCACCGGCCTCGCGCCGCTCGATGCGCGCATTGAGCTGCAACTGCGGCACCACCATGCCCGCCGACACATAACGCACCCCGGCTGACAGGTTCATGCCCATGCCGGGCTTGAACTCGTCCTTGGCCGTGAGCGGCAGCTGCAGCAGGCCTTGGGCAAAGTAGTCAAGGTGCTGGTTGATGGGGCCAAAGCGGTACAGGCCCAGCAAAAGGTCGGTCGAGCCTGTGCCCGGCTGCAGGCCGCGGTCCAGGGCCTCACCGGCTTGCGGGCCGCCGTTGAAGCGCTCGCTCGTCTTGCCCGTGGGCAGCTTCAGGCCGAACTGCACGCCCCAGTTGCGCTCGGGTGAAAAGCCCTGGTAGCGGCCCAGCACGCGCGCATCACCCCAGGCGCCCGAACGCGAGGTGGACACATCCGTATCACCGTCCACGATGGTCTCGTGGTAGCGGTTGATGTAGGGCAGCTGCAGGCTGACACCCCAGTCGGCGTTGATGCCGTAATCCAGCGTCAAGGTGGTATTGCGGTTGGCCGTTTTTTGCTGGATTTCCTGCTCGGCCGGGTAGCTCACCTGCCCCGCGTCAAAGCGGCCCGTGCCCGTGCGCAACTCGTCCTGGTTGAAGTAGTCATAACGCAGGTCCACACTCAGGCCGGTGCGCGTCGTGAACCCCTGGCTCGCCCAATCGGCGTTCAAGGTGCAACCGCAGCTGGAGCAGGCCAGCGCCAGGGAGGGGCATGCGGCCATCAGGGCCATCGCGGCGTTCAGCGGGAAACGGGATTTCATGGGGTGGTGAGCAGACATCAGTGAAGCGGCGATGTTACCCGTGCCCCCCTGCACCATCCTTGATCTGCGGGGCTTGATTCGCGATCAGTCTGCTGCGACCATCAAAACTTGACCCGCATCACGTCAAGCACCATGACGACCAAACCAGGAGAAGGCCCCATGAACCAGCCCAACGCAGAGGGCCAGGACCTGCCCGACGAAGACAGCGAGGCCACGATCATTGTGCCGGTCTCGCAACAGGCCCGGTACTTTGCCGCCGCAGCGGCCGCGACCAAGGCGGCCCCGACACCGAGTGCGGCGGCCGACACCCTGCCCCCCGCTCAGCCCGCTGCCGCCACCGAGCCGCCTTCTGGCACCCACGGCAGTACGCTCCCGGGCACGCTCCCGCCTGGCACCCTGCCGGGCGCCGGGCAACACCCTGGTGATCTGATCACGCGCCAGGTGGGCCGCTACGAAGTGCGCGACTGCCTGGGCCGTGGTGGCATGGCCACGGTCTACCGGGCACACGACCCCGGCATCGGGCGCGACGTGGCCATCAAGTTCCTGCACGCCTCGCTGTGCGCCGACACCGACTGCCGCGAGCGTTTCCTGCGCGAGGCCCGTGCGGCCGGCGGCCTGTCGCACCCCAATATCGTGGTCGTCCATGACGTCGGCGAGATCGAAGACCGGCCCTATATGGCCATGGAGCTGCTGGACGGCGCCTCGCTGGCCGACATCCTGAGCGAAGGCAAGGCCCTGCCCATCCGCGACACCGTGGTGATGGGCATCCAGCTGGCACGCGCACTGGACTACGCGCACAAACACGGCATCGTCCACCGCGACATCAAACCCGGCAACATCGTGCGCCTGAAGGACGCCCACACCATCAAGGTGACCGACTTCGGCATCGCCCACGTCGAGAACACCAAGGGCGAGCAGCACACGCGCTCTGGCGAGGTACTGGGCACGCCGCAGTACATGTCGCCCGAGCAAACGGTGGGCGGCAAGATCGACGGTCGATCCGACCTGTTCTCGGCCGGTGTGGTGCTCTACCAGATGCTCACCGGCCAGCGGCCGTTCCAGGGCGACAGCATCGTGTCGATTGCCCTGAAGATCGCCAAGGAGCAGCCCACCCCGCTGGACAAGCTGCGCCCCGACGTGCCCACGGCCCTGCGCCGCATCGTGGACCGCTGCATGGCCAAGCCGCCCGAGCAGCGCTTTCAGTCCGGCAAGGAGCTGGCCGATGCCCTGGTCAAGGTGCTGGCCGAGATCGACGAAGCCGCGCTGGCCCGCAACCGCCCGCGCATCATCCCCTTGCGGGTCAAATGGGCCCTCACCATGGGCCTGATCGTGGCCGTGGTCATGGGCCTGACCGCCACGGTGACCACCAAGCGGCAGTACGCGGCCATGCTCAGCCAGGTGACCGACAACGGCGCCGCCCTGTCACGCTTCATCGCGGCGCAGAACGCCTTGGCCGTGCTGTCCGACGACTGGGTGGCGGTGGATGTGGCCTTGCAGGAGATCATGAAGACCAAGGACTTCGACAGCGTCACCGTCATCGACCGCGCGGGGGTGGTGCGTGCCGCCAGCAATGGGGCCCTGGTGGGCAAGCCTTACCAGCCCCCACCCAGCGAAGCCCTCGGAGACAAAGCCGGCCAGATCAAGACCTGGCGCTACACCATGCAGGGCAAAGGCAGCGGCACGGCCATTGGCTTTGAGGCCCCCATCACCTTTGCCAGCAAGAGCCTGGGCCGTGTCGTGCTGGGCCTGCCTGAAGCCCCGCTCACACAGGTGGCGCGCCTGTCCATGACGCTGATGGCCGTGCTGGTGGTGGTCACCGTGCTGGCCGTGGCCCTGGCCATGTACTTCGTGGCCAACTGGTTTGCCCGCCCGATCAAGCTGGTGGCCGACTCCATGGAGCAGATCGCCAAGGGCCGTTTCGACCACCGCATCGCCGAGCACCGCAAGGACGAGTTCGGCGAGCTGTACGTGTCCTTCGACCAGATGGCCCAGGCCCTGCAGGACCGTGCAGCTGGGGCCGCGGCCACCACCATGCCGCCACACAAGGCGGCAGCCTGAGCGCACCGGGGGGCCCACATGCAGCGTTGCACTCAGGGCTGGCGCGTCATGCAGGCCTTGCGCCGTGTGCAGACCGCGCTTGGCGCGCTGGCGCTGGCGCTGCTGGCCTCCTGCGCTCATTCGCCACAAACCGGCGGCCCTGCATCCATGGCGGGCGCGACACCACCCGGCAAGGTGCTCGGCCGCAGCGACAAGCTGTTGATCTACCAGCGCGCCCCCGGCGAAACCCTGCGCCAGGTGGCCGCGCGCTTTCTGGGCTCAGCCGAGCGCGACTGGGAAATCGAGGACTTCAACAAGCTGCCCCCCACCGCCGATGGGCCACAGGCCCAGCAGACACTGGTGATCCCGCTCACGCAGCGCAACCCCCTGGGCGTGTACAGCGACCGCTACCAGACCGTCCCCATCCTCTGCTACCACCGCTTCGGCCGCACCAGCAACGGCAAGATGACGGTGTCGACCACGGCCCTGGCGGCCCAGCTGGAGTGGCTGGTGCGCAACCAGTTTCACGTGCTCAAGCTCGCCGACCTGCGGGACTGGCTGGACGGCAAGCGCGCCCTGCCCTTGCGCTCGGTGGTGATCACGGCCGACGATGGCTACGCGTCCTTCTACCACCATGCCTTCCCGCTGCTCAAGCAATACGGCCTGCCCGCCACCTTGTTTGTGTACACGGACTTCATCGGTGCCGGCGACGCCGTCGACTGGGCCGAACTGCAGGAGATGAGCCGCTCCGGCCTGGTCGATGTGGCCGCCCATTCGCGCACCCACCGCAACCTGATCGAGCGCCAGCCCAACGAGACCGACGAGGCCTACCAGCAGACGCTGCTCAACGAAATCCGCACACCGCAAACGCTGCTGTCGCAAAAGCTGGGCATCCCCATCGCGCACTTTGCCTACCCCTATGGCGACGCCAACGAGGCCGTGCTCACGACCATGGCGCGCCAGCGTTACCAGCTGGCCGCCACCGTGAACCCGGGCGGCAATGCCTTCTTCTCCGAACCCCTGATGCTCCGGCGCACCATGATCTACGGTGACATGAGCCTGGAGGACTTCAAGGCGCGCCTGCAGATCAGCCGCGCAACAGGTGGCCGATGACGCTGCGCCGCACCTCGCGCCCTGCCCGCTCGGCCCACGGTGTGCTCGCCCTGAGCCTGGCGGCGGCGCTGCTGAGCGCGTGCACCACCACGCCCCCGGTCAGCGGCACACGGCGCGAGGCCGCGCCACAAAGCGCCTTCGAGCAACAACAACTGGCGAGGGCCCGCGCGCAAGCCGCCCAAGGGCACCTGGCCGAAGCCGCCACCCATTGGGAAGTGCTCAGCGTGCTGCGCCCCGGTGAGCCCAGCTACAGCCAGCAACTGGCCCAGGTGCGCGCACAGATTGAACGCGAAGCCAGCACCGAGTTGAGCGCCGCCAAAGCGGCCCGCCAGCGCGGTGCGGTCGACGACGCCATGGCGCACTACCTGGCCGTGCTCGCCCTGCAGCCCGACAACGAGACGGCGGCCGACGCCTTGCGCGCCATCGAGCGCGAGCACAACAAGCGCGATCACCTGGGGCGGGCCTCCCGCCTGACGCTGAGCAGCCGCTCGCAAAAAGACAGCCTGCAGGCCGGTGGCCAGACCGCCACCAGCTTGTCAGCCCAGCGCAATGACCTGGAGCACGCGGCGCTGCTGGCCGGCCAGGGCGAATTCGATGACGCCATCACGCTGCTCAACCAGCGCCTGAAGACACGCCCTCAGGATGGCGCAACACGCGAGCTGCTGGCCGACGTCTACTTCAGCCAGGCCGAAGCCCTGGCCCCGCGCAACAAGGACGGCGCGGTGGGCGCACTGAGGAAATGCCTGCAGCTGCTGCCCCGCCACGCGGCCGCGCGCCACCTGCTGACCCAGCTCACTTCAAAGCCTTGACCTTTTCCTTCAGGGCGATGGCTTTTTGCCGCTCCAGACGGGCGGTGTCATTGCCGGGATCCAGCTCCAGCACCTTGCTCCAGTTGGCGATGGCGCCATCCAGATCCTGGCGGGCCAGCGAAGCACGCGCCTTCTGGGTGTGCTGCTCGATCAGCTTCTGGCGCTGCGCCTCGGCCTTGGCTTTGGCGGCGGCCGCCGTGTCCACGGCCGGCGCCGGGGCAGGCTCGGCGGCGGGGGGAACGGGCACCACAGCCGGCACCGACGCGGCCACTGCAGGCGCAACGGGCACAGCAGGCGTGGCAGGCATCACTGCGGCCGGCGGCGCGACAGGCGTCGGGGCTTGACGGGATGACTTGGGCGCGGGCTTCACGGTCGAACGCGCAGGCTCACGCTCCTCCGCGGGCGCGCGGCCCGGCACCCGGATCACCTGTCCACCCGCCACCTGCTTGGGCACCTTGATGTCGTTGTAGCGGGCCAGGCCGTAGAACAGGTAGATGTCGCCCATGAAGTGCCCAGCGATCCGCGACAGGGACTCCCCCGGCTTGACCGTGTAGCTGAAGGACTCGCGGCCGAACAGGCTCACCGGATCCAGGTTCAACTGGCGCAAGAGGCTCACGGCCAGCTTGTTGTTCGGGTCCAGGTTCACGGCCTTGCGCAACAGGGCGCGGGCCTCATCCTCGTGGCCGTCTTCCAGCTCTTCGACCGCAGCCTGGGCTTCTTTCTGCGCCTGCACCTGTGCGGCGGCGCTGGGCGGCACCCCCGGTGCGGCCGGCTCGGGTGGCCCCATCTGGGCGGCCCCGGGCACCGGCCCCTGCAACACGGGCTCGGCAGGCGGGTGTTTGGACGCACAGGCGACGAGCAGGCCGGCCATGGCCAAAACGGCGGCCCGTGCTCCCCAGGCCCGCCAGATTGATTGAGTTGCTTGCATAGTGATGTCCATTTTGCAGCGTTTCCATTACATTGATGCGCTACGCTTTGAGCGCGGTCAGATGGCCGCTTGCAAAAAAGCCTTGACCTTCCCCCTGTGTCAGGGTTCATAGTAAACACATCTGCCCACATCGCGCCACGCCCATGCCGTTTCGCCCCAGCCTTCACCACCAGCGCCGCTTCTGCGGCCTGTTGCTGTTGCTGTGGCTGTTCGCGGTGCTCAGCGGCACGGTCAACGCCTGTGTGCTGGCCGAAAACGCCCCGTCAAACCAGCCTGCCCACCACGAACATGGCGGGCACGCGCTGGCCCATGAGGACATGGAAGAGGCTGGGCACCTGAACGGGCACCTGCATGCAGACGACGCGGCCCACCACCATGCAGACGAGCACGTGGCGTGCCACAAGTTCTGCCAGGACGAGGCCCGCACCCTGCCCCCCAACAAGCACCTGGATGGCGCCGACTTTGCGCCCGTCCTGCTGCTGTACGGCAGCCCCCTGCTGCCCGAGGCGACAGCCCCCCCGTCTGTCGCACATGCGCCGCAACGGCCCCAGGCCCACGGCCCCCCCCTGGTCATTCGCCTTCTGCGTCTGACCCTATGACACCCCCAGGCAACTGATCTGGCCCGGACAGGCACGTCCGCGCCAGCGGTTGCCTTTTGTCTGGCTCCGCGCGGCTTGGCCGCGACCGGGGCCATTCGCCGTGCCCCTCGCGCCCCTCAAGCCCCGCGTGCCTCGTGCACGCCCAACGCCAGTCCATCATGCGCACTTGTCTCTTGCGCCAGATCGCCCGCCTGCTGCCCCTGCTGCTGACCCTCGGCAGCCTGGGCGTGCAGGCCCAGGATCTGCCCGCCACCTCATCCGGCTCGCTTGCCTCACCACCGGCCACCCTGGCCGATGCCCTGGCCCAGGCCAGCGCGCGCGACCCCCAGGCCGCCCAGCTGAACGAGCGGCTGAACCAGGCCCAGGCCGGCATCGACCTGGCCCGCAGCCTCACCCCCGGTCCGGCCGCCGTGTCGCTCAACCACCTGAACGACCGCTTGCAACAGAACCAGGGGCGTCGCGAATGGGAGGTCGAGGTGGCCTCCCCCTTGTGGTTGCCTGGCCAGCAAGGCGCCAGCCAACGCCATGCCGAGCGCACCTTGGCCGAACTGCAAGCCCGCCTGGCCCTGCGCCAGCTGGAGCTGGCCGGCGCGCTGCGTGAGCAATGGTGGCAACTTGCCCAGGCCCGTGCCGCACGCGAGCTCGCCCAGCAGCGCCTGCAAACCGCCAACGACCTGGCGCAGAGCGTGCAGCGCCGCTACCAGAGCGGCGACGTCGCCCGTGTGGACGCGAACCTGGCGCACGCCGAACGCCTGAGCGCCCAGGCCGAAGCCCTGGATGCGGACACCGCCTTGCTGCAAGCCCAGCAGGCCTACACGGCCCTGACCGGCATGGCACCACCGCCCAGCTTGCCGCCCGAGCCCGCCCCCGATCCTGCCCCGGCCACCTTGCCAGGCGCCGCTTCCACCGACACGGCCGCCACCGAGCTGGAGGCCCACCCGCAATGGCAAGCCCTGCAACGCGCCGTGGACCTGGCCAACAGCCGCCTCACCTTGCTGGACAACAGCCGCCGCGATGCCCCCGAACTGGCCCTGCGCTGGACCACGCAGCGCGGCGACGCCCTCAGCCCCTACGACCAGGCCGTGGGCATCAAGCTCACCGTGCCCCTGGCATCCAGCGACCGTGTGCGCCAGGACAGCGCCGGCGCACGGGCCGAACTGGCCCAGGCCGACCGCGAACTGGCACAGACACGCACACGGCTGGCGCAGGCCCTGCAAAGCGCACAGACCGAGCTAGTCACCACCCGGGCCCAGCAAGCGCTGGCCGCGCAGCGCAGCGCCCTGACGGCCGACAACCTGAAGCTGGCCCAACGCGCCTTCGACCTGGGCGAGCAGGATCTCGCCACCTTGCTTCGCGCGCGCAGCGCCGACCACGAAGCCAGGGCCTGGCTCACCCGCCAGACCTTCGCCTACCAGGCCGCCGTGTCGCACCTTCAACAGGCCAAAGGTCTGCTGCCCACCCAACCATGAAGCCCGCCATGCACCCGCACCGCCCCCTTTCACACCAGGCTCTGCGCCGGGCCCTGAGCTTGGCCCCAACCCTGGCCCTGGTTCTCGCCCTGACCTTGACGCTCGCCCACGCCCCCGCCTGGTCACATGGCGGCGAAGACCATGGCGACACGCCTGCGGCCAGCACCCCGGCCCAGCAAGCCCCGCGTGCCAGCGCACAGACCGACAGCTTCGAGCTGGTGGCCGTGCTGGATCAGGGTGACGCCCAGCACCCGGCCACCTTGACCATCTACCTCGACCAGCTCGACACCAACGAGCCCGTGGCCCAGGCCAGCATCGACGTGGAAAGCGGTGCGTTCAAGGCCAGCGCCCAGCCCGTAGGCCCCGGCGTCTATACCGTGCCGGGCAGCGCGTTTGCCAAACCCGGGCGCTACCCCCTGACCTTCACCGTGCAAAGCGGTGACACCGCCGACCTGCTCGACGCCACGCTGGTGACCGGCGCACACGATGCCCATGGCGGCGAGCCCACCCAGGCCGCTGGTACGGCACACAAGCTCTGGCCCTGGCTGGCCGCAGGCGTGGCCGTGCTGATCGCCCTCGGCGCCGCCGCAGCCTTGTCGGCTCGCCGCCGGCAACGTCGCGGCACGCACAGCGCCACACACAGCAGCAGCCACACCGGCCCGGTCTGACAGAAAGCCCTACCATGATGACCCTCCGCATGCCCCCCCTTCAGCCCACGCTGCAGCGTGGCGCCGCCACCTTGCTCATGCTGGCCGGCCTCGCTTTGACGAGCACCGCACACGCCCATGGCGACGAACCCCACGACAACCCGCCCGCCACCGCGCCCGGCCCCAAGGCGGCCAGCGTTTCATTCAAGGACGCCAGCGCCCCCCAGCGCCTGCCCGACGGCAGCCTGTGGCTACCCAAGACCGTGCAGCGCCAATGGGGGCTGCGCACCGTGCCAGCCAAGGTGCAAACCCATGCCCTGGCGCTGGAGCTCAACGGCAAGGTGCTGCCCGACCCCAATGCAGGCGGCCGCGTGCAGGCCACCCAGGCCGGTCGCATCGAGGCGGGCCCCAGCGGCCTGCCCGTGCTGGGCACCGCGGTGCGCAAAGGCCAGGTGCTGGCCTACCTGCGCCCCGTGAGCAGCAGCCTGGAGCGCGGCAACCAGCAAGCGGCACTGGCTGACCTGGATGCGCAGCACGCCGTGGCCGAGCGCAAGCTGGCCCGCTATGCGCAACTCGAAGGCGCCATCCCGCAAAAGGACATCGACGCGGCCCGCATCGAGCGCGACGCGCTGCAACAGCGCCGCGCCGCCGTGCGCGGCAGCCTCAACCAGCCTGAAGCCCTGATCGCGCCTGTCGACGGCATGCTGGCCGCCAGCAACGTGGTGCTGGGCCAGGTGGTCGATGCCCGCGAGGTGCTGTTCGACATCGTCGACCCGGCCCGCCTGATGGTGGAAGCGCTGGTCTATGACGCGGCCCAGACCCGCGGCCTGAGTGAAGCCAGTGCCACCGTGCCTGGTGGTGTGGTCACGCTGCGCTTTGCGGGCGGTGGCCAGCAATTGCGCGAGCAGGCCATGCCCGTGCTGTTTCGCGTCACCCACAGCACCGCGCCCCTGGCCGTAGGCCAGACGCTGCAGCTCACCGTGCGCAGCCCGCAGGCCATCCAGGGCGTGGCCATCCCGCGCAGCGCGCTGGTGCGTCGAAGCGCGGGCGACACCGTCGTGTGGGTGCACGACGCACCGGAGCACGTCGCGCCGCGCGTGGTCAGCACCGCGCCGCTGGACGCGCTGCGTGTCGTCGTGACACAAGGTCTGCACGAGCACGACCGCATCGTCACCGATGGTGCCAGCCTGCTGGCCCAGGTCCGCTGATGTGCACCCCACGCGTCGAGAAAGGTCCTCATGTTTGACGCCCTCATCCACACCAGCCTCAGGCAACGCCTGATCGTGCTGGCCCTGGCCATGCTGCTGGTGCTCTATGGCGCCTTCATCGCCAGCCAGATGCCGGTCGATGTCTTCCCCGACCTGAACAAGCCCACCGTGACGCTGATGACCGAAGCCGGCGGCATGGCCCCGGAAGAAGTCGAGCAACTGGTCACCCTGCCGATCGAGACCAGCCTCAACGGCATGCCCGGCGTGACACGGGTGCGCTCGGTATCGGGTATCGGTCTGTCGGTGATCAACGTCGAGTTCGACTGGGGCTCGGACATCTACCTCCATCGGCAACAGGTCAATGAGCGCCTGGGCCTGGTGCGCGATCAGCTGCCCACCGGCATCACGCCGCAACTGGGGCCCATCTCGTCCATCATGGGTGAGATCCTGCTGATTGCCCTGCCCGCCGATCCGGCCCTGGTCAGCCCCATGCAGACGCGCGAGTACGCCGACTGGGTCATGCGCCCGCGCCTGCTGACCATCCCGGGTGTCGCCCAGGTCATCCCCATCGGGGGCGAGGTGCGGCAATACCGTGTGGAGGTGCAGCCGGAGCAACTGCGTGCCCTGGGCATCGAACGCACCCAGCTGGCGTCGGCCCTGCAGGACTTCGGCAGCAACACCAGCGGGGGCTTTCTGCAGGCCAATGGCCGCGAGTACCTGGTGCGCCAGATCGGGCGCACCAGCCGCATCGAGGACCTGCAGCGCGTCGTCGTCGGCGTGCGCAACGGGCAAGCCATCTTGCTGATGCAGGTCGCCAAGGTCAGCATCGTGGCCGCCACCAAACGGGGCGACGCCAGCTACCAGGGCAAGCCCGCGGTGATCATGTCGGTGCAAAAGCAACCTGGCGCTGACAGCGTGCGCGTCACGCACGAGGTGGAGCAGGCCCTGCGCGAGCTGGCCAGATCACGCCCCACCGGGGTGGCCGAGCCGCGTTTCCTGTTCAAGCAGGCTGACTTCATCACGCACTCGGTGAACAACGTGGAAGAGGCCCTGCGCGATGGCGCCGTGCTGGTGGCCATCGTGCTGTTCATGTTCCTGCTCAATGTGCGCACCACCTTGATCTCGCTGAGCGCGATCCCGCTGTCGCTGCTGGTCACCGCGCTGGTGTTCCACTTCATGGGCCTGTCCATCAACACGATGACACTGGGTGGCCTGGCGATTGCCATTGGCGAGCTGGTGGACGATGCGGTGGTGGGCGTGGAGAACGTGCTGCGCCGCCTGCAGCTCAACCGCGATGCCGCCGAGCCCCGGCCCGCGGCCGAGGTGATCGCGCGCGCCACGCTGGAGGTGCGCTCGGCCATCGTCTACGCCACGCTGATCATCGTGCTGGTCTTCGTGCCGCTGTTCGCGCTGCCGGGCATCGAAGGGCGTTTCTTCGCGCCACTGGGCGTGGCCTACATCGTGTCCATCCTGGCCAGCATGCTGGTGTCGGTCACCGTCACGCCGGTGCTCGCCTTTTACCTGCTGCCCAAAATGGTTCAAGGGCAAACCAAGGGCCCCCATGACAGCCCGCTGGTGCGCGGCCTCAAGCGCATCAACACTGGCGTGCTGCACTGGGCCTTTGCGCATGGCCGCACGCTGCTGGCGCTGTCGGCACTGGCGGCCATCACGGCCGTGGCCTCGCTGGCCTGGATGCCGCGCGCCTTCCTGCCGCCCTTCAACGAAGGCACACTGACCATCAGCCTCTTGCTCAACCCCGGCACCTCGCTGGCCGAATCCGACCGCGTCGGCACCCTGGCCGAACAACTGATCGCCAGCGTGCCCGAAGTCGTACAAGTGGGCCGCCGCACCGGGCGCGCCGAGCAGGACGAACACGCCGAAGGGGTGCACTCCTCCGAGATCGAGGTGGACCTCAAGCCCTCCGACCGGTCGCGCGAGCAGGTCATGGCCGACCTGCGCACCCGCCTGGCGGCGCTGCCTGCTGCGGTCAGCATCGGCCAACCCATCTCGCACCGGCTGGACCACCTGCTCTCGGGCGTGCGCGCGCAGATTGCGCTGAAGGTCTATGGCGACGACCTCGACACCTTGCGCGGCCTGGCCGCCGACCTGCAATCACGCCTGCAAGCCGTGCCCGGCCTGACCGATCTGCAAACCGAAAAGCAGGTGCTGATACCGCAACTCAAGATCCGCATCGACTACGACGCGGCCTCGCGCCTGGGCGTGGCACCCGGCCCCTTGCTGCGCACCTTGCAGGAGCTGATCGAGGGCGAGCGCATCGGGCAGATCGCGCAAGGCAACCGCCGCTTCGACCTCGTGATGCGCCTGCCCGACACCCGGCGTGACGCCACCCACCTCGACAGCCTGCTGATCGAAACGCCCACGGGCCATGTGCCCTTGTCGCAAGTGGCCAGTGTGGAAGACGGCGACGGGCCCAACCAGATCAACCGCGAGAACGCACGGCGGCGCATCGTGATTTCGGCCAACACGAATGGCCGCGACCTGTCCGCCGTGGTGGCCGACATCCGCCAGGTGCTGGCCGCGCAGCACCTGCCCGAGGGCTACAACACCGCGCTGGAAGGGCAATTCCAGGCCCAGGAGCAGGCCTCGCAACGCATGGCCTGGCTCAGCCTGATCTCGCTGGGCCTGATCTTCATGGTGCTCTACAGCCGCTACCGCTCGGTGGTGCTCACCGCCATCATCATGGCCAACATCCCGCTGGCCCTGGTCGGCAGCGTGGTGGCGCTGTGGTGGTCCGGGCAGCCCTTGTCCGTCGCGGCCCTGGTGGGCTTCATCACGCTCACGGGCGTGGCCACGCGCAACGGCATCCTCAAGATCAGCCACTACATCAACCTGTGCCGCAACGAAGGCGAGACCTTCAGCCAGACCTTGATCGTGCGCGGCTCGCTGGAGCGCCTCACCCCCGTGTGGATGACCGCGCTGGTGGCCGCCTTTGCCCTGTTGCCGCTGTTGATGTCGGCCAGCGCGCCAGGCAAGGAGATCCTGCACCCCGTGGCTGTGGTGATCTTCGGTGGCCTGATCAGCGCCACGCTGCTGGACACCGTGCTCACGCCCGTGATGTTCTGGCTGTGGGGGCGCCAACCCCTTGAACACTTGCTGGACGCCCGGCAAGACGAGCCCTTCTGACCTCCCCCTCGTCCCTCCCCTTTTGACAAGGAGCAACACCATGACTGCATCCACCTTGAACCCCGCACGCCGCACCTGGATGGCCACTGCCCGCGTCGGCCTGATCGGGCTGATGGGCCTGGCTGGCCTGATGGCCCACGGCATCAGCCTGGCGCATGACGACGCCTACCTGGACACACTCACCACCCCACATGGCGGGCAGCTCCGCATGGCGGGCGCACTGCACCTGGAGCTGGTGGTCAACCAGGCCGGCCAGGACGCCAAGGATCGCCCCATCGAGGTGTATGTGACCGACCATGCCGGCACCAAACAGCCCACAGCCGGCGCGAGTGCCACCATCACACTGCTGTCGGGCAAACACAAGGTCACGGCCGCGCTCAAGCCCGATGGCGACAACAAGCTCAAGGGCCTGGCCAGCTATGCGCCCACGCCAGACCTGAAGGCCATCGTGAGTGTGACCATGCCTGGGCAAGACGCGCAGCAGGCGCGCTTCACACCGCTGGCGCCACGGGCAGGCCACCCCAGCAAGCCTTGAGCCGGCGTCATCGGCCCGCGGACATGACACCGCAGCGTTCCAGCAAGGCCTGCCCGATCACGGGGTCAGGCTTGCCAGTCATGTCGGGCGCCATATAGCCATCGACTTGCTGGTCGCTGCCCATCAAGGGCGACAAGGCCATCCAGCTGGCCATCAAGGGCGACATCTGGGGAGCCAGCGCCGGGCCTGAAAGGGGCGGCGCAATGATCTGGTGCTCACCCAAACCCGGCAGCGGTTGCCAGCTCAGCACACGGGCCTTGTCGATGATCACGCGCCGGACCAGCGAGCGCCCCTTCGGGACGCCATCCTCGCGCACCGAGGATGCCCAGTGCACCGAGTTCACGTGCGTTGCCTCATCGCTGTGCACAACCAGCGGGGCAAATTCCAGCACCACCTGGGAGCCGATGCGGGTGCGGATGGTCACGGGGCAAATCGACGTGGCCTTATCCTCGCCAACTTCCATGCACACGCGCTGCCCCAATGCCTCGTTGACCTCCTGACACCCCCTGCCCGACACCACCACCCTGGCGGCATTGATCTCGCCCACGCCCAGCAGTTGAACCGCGATCACGGAGAACACAGAGAAGTTGCCCGTTGCGCTCAAGACCAGCACGAGCAGCGCTGGCGCCAGTACCGCAGCCAATCGGGCCATGCCACGCCCTTCCATGCTGGCGATCAGCCAGGCGGCGAACGCAATGGACAGCACCAGCACGAAGAGCAGGAACACCGCCTGCCCACCACTGGCCGTGCGGATGTCGCCAGAGCGGCCGATCAGCACGATGAAGGTCACCGGCAGAACCAGCAAGGCGGCTGACAGCCAGATCACCGCACACGACCACAAGGCGGTCTGGCAGGGCCGCGTACAGGCATCGAAGTACGGCGTCGATTTGGACAAGGGGCTGGCAGGACTGGGGCCCATCATCCAGCGACGATCCAGCCAGACGCCCAGAATGGGCGATCCGATGCTGATCACGCCAGCCAGTACCCAGCCCCACGCATTGGGCATCAGCTCGAACAGGCACAAGAGCGCCAACGCCCAGATGGCCGCAAACGCCAGTGCAATCAGAAAAAGATGCCAGGGTCCTACGTTGCGCGCGACCGTGCGGGCGGTCGCCAGCAGCCAACCAGGCATGACCAGCACCAGCATCGTGTAGATGCCAATGAACAGCCCCAGCAGGGCCACGGCATACAACAAAGACGTTGCCGACTCGAGGTTGACATCCGGCATGAAGCCGATGCGCCCGAAGTACATCAGGACAAGCAGCCCGCCGAAGACCAGGGTGCCCGTCGAGAGTGACTTGATCGGGTTGTCGAGAAGATAGTCCAGCAGCCGGTCGGCAAGGGACGGCGCAGGCGCACAGGCCTGGTCCGCCGCCGCGCCCGGGGTCGCGGTGGTAGGTGTCATGTTGCTCTCTGAAATGAATGATCAGCGCAAGTTTGTGCTTGCGTCTGGCCCCCTGCGGCAAGCCGCACGGGCACAGCAACATATCACCAGATCGGGCGGGGCGTCAGCGCTTGAGCCAGGGCCGCACCATGCCCTCCTGCATCACCGAGGCCACCAGCTGCCCATCGCGTGTGTAGAAGCGGCCCTGGCACAAGCCACGCGCGCCACCCGCGCTGGGCGAGTCAAAGACATACAGCAGCCAGTCGTCCAGCCGGAAGTCACGGTGGAACCACATGGCGTGGTCCAGGCTGGCCAGGCGCACCTCGCCCCGAAACAGGCTCAGGCCGTGCGGCGCGATGGCCGCCAGCAGCAGGCCATGGTCCGAGCCATAGGCCAGCAAGGCGCGGTGCACGACGGGGTCATCCGGCAAGGGCGCCATGGCGCGCACCCAGATGGCGATGCTGCCTTCACGCTTGGGTGGGTTCAACAAGTCCACAGGCTCGACCGGGCGGTATTCGAGCCCGCGCGGCGCCAGGGTCTTGTCATGGAAGTAAGGCGGCAGATGCGGGATGAGCGCCTGACGCAACGCGTGCTCGCTTTGCAGCCCTTCGGGGCCCACCACCTGCGGCATGCTTGCCTGGTGCTCGACACCATCAGAGGCGGTCTGGAAGGAGGCATTCATCTCGAAGATGATGTTCTCGCCTTGCCGGGCCACCACACGGCGCATGCTGAAGCTGCGGCCATCCCGCACGCGGGTCACTTCATAGTCGATGGGGGCGTGTTCGCCGGGCAGCAGGAAGTAGCCATGCAGCGAATGTACAGGCCGGTCGTCAGCCACGGTCAGGTAGGCGGCCCGCAAGGCCTGTCCCAAAACCTGCCCCCCAAACACCGCAGGGGTGCCGATGTTGTCGCTCTGGGCGCGGAAGTGGTCACCTCCCACGGCATCCAGTTGCATCAAGGCCAGCAGTTGGTCAACCTGTTGACGGGCGTGGGTGAAATCGGTCATGGGCACAGCAGACAAGGGATACAAACACAGCGTTGCAGTATGCAGGCTTTGCCCATGCTGCACGTGATGCCGTCACCCTTGGCCCCATGAAAAAAGGCCGGGGCATGGCCCGGCCTTCTGGTGCAAACCTGAAAAGGTTTACTTGCTGGCAGCAGGTGCAGCGGCTTCGGTCTTGGCAGCAGCCTTGGCCTTGTGGTGCTTGACCTTGTGGTGCTTGGCAGCGGGGGCCGAAGCAGCAGCCGGGGCGCTGGCAGCGGCAGCAGGTGCCTGAGCGAAGGAAGCGGCAGCGAACAGACCCAGAGCGGCAGCGATGATGAGCGACTTTTTCATGATGAACCTTTCAGTACAGAACCAGTTTGGCGGTTTGGTGGTGGCTGATCTGCTCAGCCATGGTTCCTTAACGGGGCCTTGGTGCCAGCGGTTGACAGGCCGCAGAAAAATTCTGAACAAACGGGCTGAGGGGCAGGTTCAACGCGCCCTGTCACGCAAGGCTTGCAGCGCATCCAGCGCAAGGCGCACACGCGGCGGCATCAGGCGCGATGAAGGCATGACCGCGCTGACGGGCATGGGCGCAGGGCGGCATGCCGGCAGGACCTCGACCAGCTGGCCGCACGCCAGTTCATCACGGGCCATGTAGTCAGGGATCTGCGCCAGGCCCAGCCCGCCCACCGCGGCGGCCACCATGCCCTCGCCATCGTTGACCATCGCCCTGGGCTCGGGATGCAGCTCCACCTGCCGCCGCCCCTGGCGCAACTGCCATGGCCGGTTGCGCCCCGAGGAAGGTTGGCGAAACAGCACGGCCGCATGGGCCGAGACCTCTTCGATGCGCGAGGGCGTGCCGTGTAAGGCCAGGTAGTCGGGGCTGGCCACAACGATGAGTTGCTGCGAATCAATGCGTTTGGCAATCAAGGTGGAGTCCCGCAGCGTGCCAACACGGATGGCCAGGTCCAGGCCATCGCGCACGATGTCCGAGTAACTGTCCTGCAAGCGCACATCCAGCTGCAAGGTGGGGTGCTCGCGCACCAGTTGGGCCAGCAAGGGCAGCACGAAACGGCGGCCATAGGTGATGGGCACGTCGATGCGCAAGGTGCCCGTGGGCTGGGCGCGTGCCCCCGCGGCTTCGGCCTGCAGGTCTTCGACCTCGGCCAGCACACGCTCGCAACGCTTGAACAAGCGCTCGCCGTCCGGCGTGAGGGTGACACGCCGTGTGGTGCGGTGAAAGAGCTTGACGCCCAGACCTTCTTCCAGACGGGCCACGCTCTTGGCGATGGTGGAAGGCGAGCTGCCCAGGTCCCGCGCGGCCTCGGCAAAGCTGCTGCGCCGCGCCGTCTGCGCAAAAGCCAGGAATTGCTGTAGTCCGGTGCTCATGAGGTGGCCGACGATGGATTGCCGAATATTTGTCGGCAATGTTACGACACTGAAGCCCGTTCTCAAGCAGGCGGCAAATCCAGATACTGCCAACAGTCCAAGGCGCCCCGGACCTTCATCAACTCAACCGAACGTGGAGAAACCATGAAAGTCAACGACGACGCTCGCCCCAAGGCGAGCCCCATTCCCGGCATTGCCCACATCACCCTGGCCAGCCACGCCGATGGCCTGAGCGAGTTGTCCGTCTGGCGCCAGACCATGAGCCCCGGTGCCGCCACCCCGCCTCACCACCATGACTGCGATGAGGTCGTGCTGTGCCTGGCCGGTTGGGGCGAGGTGCACAGCCATGGCCAGGTGCAACGCTTTGGCGCAGATGCCACCTTGATCCTGCCTGCCGGGCGCGATCACCAGATCTTCAATGTCGGCCCCACGCCGCTGGAGACGATCGGCATCCTGGCCGCCACCCCGGTCGTGACCCGCCAGCCAGATGGCGTCGAGCTGACGCTGCCCTGGAACAGCTGACACCACACGGAGAACCCATCATGCAAGCTCACCTTGATTGGCTGGCGCTCGGCCTGGCGGCCAGCCTCATCAGCCTGTCGGCCACCGCCGCCGAGACACCCCCACTGGCGCGCGGCGCCTACCTGGTACACGGCATCGGCTGTGCCGACTGCCACACCCCGCTCAAGATGGGCGCCCATGGGCCCGAGCCGGACTTCTCGCGTGGCCTGTCCGGCCATCCGCAAGACATGAAGCTGGCACCGCCGCCAGCCGGGCGTGGTGGCTGGGTCTGGGGCGGCTCGGCCACGAACACGGCCTTCCATGGGCCGTGGGGCATCAGTTACGCCGCCAACCTCACGCCAGACACGGAGACCGGGCTGGGCGCGTGGACGGCTGACCAGTTCGTGGCGGCCATCCGGCAAGGCAAGCATGCGGGATCAGGGCGCCCCATTGCGCCCCCCATGCCCTGGCAGTCTTTTGCCAGGCTGGACGACACCGATCTGCGTGCGATCTACGCCTACCTCATGGCCCAACAGCCCATCCACAACCTGGTGCCGGAGCCCAGCCCGCCTGGGTCGTCCCAGGCGCACGCCCACCTCAAGTGACCGTGGCCCGCGGCCCGGTGCTGGGCGCCGGGTGGGCCTGTTGCTCGGCCTTGTGGGGCAGCACCTTGTTGTCCAGCAGCAAGGCCTCGAAGTCCACCGAGGGCACAGGCTTGGCAAACAGAAAGCCCTGCTGCTGCGCGCAACCATGGGCCAGCAGGAAGGTGGACTGCCCCATGGTCTCAACCCCTTCGGCCACGACCTGCAGGCCAAAGGCCCGGCCCAGCGCGATGACGGACACCGCGATGGCGCCATCTCGCCCACCGCGCCACGCATCGGTCACAAAGGAGCGGTCGATCTTCAACTCGTCAATGGGGAAGCGCTTGAGGTAACCCAGCGAGGAGTAGCCGGTGCCAAAGTCATCCAGCGACACACGGAAGCCCAGCTCGCGCAGCTCCTGCAAACGCGCCACGGCCCGCTCCACATCGGACATCAGCAAGGACTCGGTCACTTCCAGCACCAGGCACGAGGGGTCCAGCCGGTAGCGCGCCAGCAAGGCTTCCAGCTGCGCGCGCAAGCCATCATCGGCAAAGCTGGGGCTGGACAAGTTCACCGAGACCGGCACCATGCGCAGGCCCATGTCGGCACGCCGTCGCAGGTCGGCACACGCGGTCTCCAGCACCCAGTCCGTCAGGGGCAGGATCAGGCCGGACTCTTCAGCCAGCGGGATGAACTCCCCGGGCGAGACCATGCCGCGTTCGGGGTGCTGCCAGCGCACCAGCGCTTCCGCGCCCGTGATGAGGCCGCTGCCGGCGTCCACCTTGGCCTGGTAGTGCAGGCGCAACTGGCCAGCGGTGATGGCATGGCGCAGATCGGTTTCCCGCGCCAGGCGCGCACTGGCCCGCACGTTCATGGCCTCGTCAAAGAATCGGTGCTGCGCCCGGCCCGCTGACTTGGCGGCATACGCGGCCTGCTCGGCACAACGGGTGAGGCCTTCGGCATCGGTTGCATCGCGTGGATACAGGGCGATGCCAATGCTGGCGGTCAGCACCAGCTCACGGTCCTCGAAGGCAATGGGCTCGGCGATGGCTTGCAGCAGGCGGTCGGCCACCAATGCGGCCTGCTTGTCATCGGCGATGTCGACCAGCAGCAAGGTGAAGGCATTGGCCCCCACACGCGACACCATGGACTCCTGGTTGGGTGCACGCGCATCCATGGCCAGGTCCGAGGTGCGGATCGAGGCCTTCAGGCGCCCGGAGATCAGGCGCAACACGGTGTCACCCTGGGCATAGCCAATGGCATCGTTGACGCTCTTGAAGCGGTCCATGTCGATGTACAACATGGCGCAACCGGCGCTCAGGCGGGCCGAGCGGTCCAGCGTGGGGCCGACCATCTCGCTGAAGAACTGCCGGTTGGGCAGGCCTGTGAGCACGTCGTAATGGGCCAGGCGCTTGATGCGCTCTTCGGCTTCCACGCGGTCGGTGATGTCCTGCGTGATGCCCTCCACCGACACCTGCCGCCCATTGTGGTCGATGACGGCAGCAGCCTGCTCGAACACGGTGCGCACTTCCCCATCGAAGCGCCGGATGACGAAGGTGAGCTGGTAGGGCTCGCCCTCGACCAGGGCCGCCAGCCGCAAGGCACGCACGGTCTCGCGGTCGGTGTCGGCGATGATGGACAGGAAGTCGTCGGGGCGCGCTTGCGCGACCACCTCATCGGGCGCCGCCAGCACGCGCGCCAGCTCGGGCGAGCAGACAAAGTGCTGGCCGTCGGCGCCCCACTCCCAGCTGCCCATGTTGGCGATGTGGTGCGCACGCTCCAGCCGTTCGCGGCTGCGGTTGGCCGATTCGATCGCCACACCGGCCCGCAAGGAGTAACGCACGCGGTGCGTCAGCAGCGTCCAGTTGATGGGTTTGGAGATGAAGTCGGTGGCCCCGGCTTCATACGCCAGCTCGACGGAGGCACTGTCATTGAGGCCCGTGAGCATCAGCACCGGCACGCGGCTGCCAAAGCGCGTCTGGCGCAAGCGCCTGCACACCTCGTAGCCATCGAGGTGCGGCATCATCACGTCCAGCAGCAGCAGGTCGAAGGGCACCTGCTCGATCAGGGCCAGGCCCTGCACGCCGTCTTCGGCCTCGCAGACCTCAAAGCCGGCGTGGCGCAGGGTGTGGGCCGCCATGCCGCGCAACAGCGGGTCATCGTCAATGATGAGCAAGCGGGGGCCGGTGTCATCGCGTTTCAGCATGGTCTCACCGCACTTTCTGGCATGAGGGCATGGGGACGTCCGAGCATGGCGCAAAGCCTTTCGTATTCCTTGTCGAACCGACTCGGCAGGTGCGACATGTCGTGGTTGCCTCTTCTTAACTGCACTTCCGCATCGCCCGCGCAGGCGGCCATGGCCATGGCCCCGACTGCCGCACTGGACGATTTCAGGCTGTGCGCGGTGCGTTGCACCGTCTGGGTGTCCCCGCTGGATGCCGCGTGCTGGATCGAGTTCAGCTGGGCGGGCAGGGACTTGAAATACAGGTCCAGCACGATCCGGCCATAGTCCGGCTGCGAGCCATCTGCCACCATGGGCAAGGCCGCCAGCACGGAAGGGTCAAACACCGTGGGTGCCGCACCGTGCGCACCAGATTCGGCCGCGGCTTGCGCCGGGCTGGCCCGCTCACCATGGCGTGGGTGGCGGCCCCAACGCTCGATGGCCAGGGCCAGGTGGTCGATGTCCACCGGCTTGGTCAGGAAATCATTCATGCCCACGGCCAGGCAGGCATCGCGGTCCACGGCGAAAGCCTGCGCGGTCAGCGCGATGATGGGGATGCTGATCCCACCGGGGCCGGCTTCACCCGCGCGCAGGCGGCGCGTGGTTTCCAGGCCGTCCATATCGTGCATGCGGCAGTCCATCACCACGATGTCGTAGTGCGCGTCGCGCACGGCGCTCAACGCGGCCGGGCCGCTGTCGACGGCGCTCACCTGGTGGCCGAAATAAGTCAGTATCTGGCAGACCACGTCGCGGTTCACGACCTCGTCTTCGACAACCAGCACATGAAGCGGTGCCTGCTGCATAGATCTCCCCCACCCTTTTGGACGAATCTGAATCCCAGTATTCGGCACAGCCTGCACCGAACTTGAGATATTGAGAATAACGTGGGGCGTGTAGATGGGGATGATTCACGTCACCCAGGTGCACAGGCCTATTTGAATCTGTCTGTTAACGCATAAACACCCGCCAGCGAGAATATATGACCAAGGTATTTTTCGGGTTTGACCGAAATACCCAAATTCATATTCAGGGCAGCGGATCTCGCCGCGCCAGACTGACGCGACGCATGCTGCCGGCCCGACATGGACATCCGAAAGGGCTTGACCTCCTCAACATTTCAACTATCATTGAAATATGGAAGAGCAAGACGTCATCAAGTCCCTGGCCGCCCTGGCCCAAGCCGTGCGCCTGCGGGTGTTCCGCGCGCTGGTCGTGGCCGGGTTCGACGGCCTCACGCCCAGCGCCCTGTCAGAGCAGCTGGAGGTGCCCGCCACCTCGCTGTCTTTCCACCTCAAGGAGCTGATGCACGCCGGCCTGGTCTCGCAGGAGCGCGACGGGCGCCACCTGATCTACCGCGCCTCGTTCGAGCACATGAACGGCTTGCTGCACTACCTCACCGAGCACTGCTGCCAGGGGCAGGCGTGCTCACCCGCCACCACCACCGCCAACACGGCGCGTGGCTGCACCACCTGCTGAAGGAGATCCCCATGAAGCGCTTTCACGTCCACGTGCATGTCGATGACCTGGCCCGCAACATCGACTTCTATTCCAAGATGTTCGGCGCGGCCCCTGCCCGTGTCGAATCCGACTACGCAAAGTGGATGCTGGATGAGCCGGCCGTCAACTTTGCGATCTCCACACGCGGCCACGGCCACACCGGCGTGGACCACCTGGGCATCCAGGTCGACAACGATGCCGACCTTCTGGCCATGAAGACCCAGGCCCAGGCGGCGGACCTGTCGCTGATCGACGAAGGCGCCACCACCTGCTGCTATGCACGCAGCGACAAGCACTGGGTGATCGACCCGCAAGGCCTGCCCTGGGAGCACTTCCAGACGCTGGGCACCATCCCGGTGTTCCGTGAAGAGGCGCCAACGGGCACGGCCACCGTGGACAGCACGCCCGCGAGCCAGGAGCCCGCACAGGCGAGCGCTTGCTGCTCGCCCAAGATCAGCGGCAAGCCCATCGGCATCCCCGTCAAATCCTCACCATCCAGTTGCTGCTGAGCCCTCGCATGACCACGCACGTCCTCATCCTGTGTACCCATAACTCTGCCCGCAGCGTGCTGTCTGAAGGCATGCTCAACCACCTGGCCGCCAAGCTGGGCAAAGACGTCAAGGCACACAGTGCAGGCAGCGCGCCCAGCGGCCGCCTGAACCCGTTCGCCATCGAGGCCCTGAACAACGCGGGCATCGACACGTCTGCCTACCGCAGCAAGAGCTGGGATGAGTTCAGCACCGATGGCGCACCACCGCTGTCCATCGTCATCACGGTGTGCGACAGCGCCGCGGCCGAAACCTGTCCGGTGTTTTTCGGTGGCCACGGCCAGCCTGTGAAGGTGCACTGGGGCTACCCTGATCCGTCCAACGCCGAGGGCGGGGATGAGGGCAAGCGCCGGGCGTTCGAGCTGACGCGCCAGGCCATTGGCTACAAGATGCTGCAGTTGCTGGCCTTGCCACTGGACACGATGGACAAGCCTGCCCTGGCCGATGCGCTGAACGCCATCGCCCGCAGTTGAGGACCTTGACGATGAACACCACCGTTGCCGCCATGGCACCACCCAAACCAGCGCCTGCGCCCATGAGCGTCTTCGAGCGCTACCTGACCGTGTGGGTCTTCCTCTGCATCGTGGCCGGCATCGCGCTGGGCCAGGTGCTGCCCGGCGTCTTTCAGGCCATCGGCCACATGGAAGTCGCCAAGGTCAACCTGCCCGTGGGCCTGCTGATCTGGGTGATGATCATCCCCATGCTGGTCAAGGTGGACTTCGCCAGCCTGTCCCAGGTCAAGCAGCACTGGAAGGGCATTGGCGTCACCTTGTTTGTCAACTGGGCGGTCAAACCCTTCTCGATGGCCCTGCTGGGCTGGCTCTTCGTGCGCCACCTGTTCGCGCCTTACCTGCCTGCGGGTCAACTGGACAGCTACATCGCCGGCTTGATCCTGCTGGCTGCGGCGCCGTGCACGGCAATGGTGTTCGTGTGGAGCCGCCTGACCAATGGCAACCCGCTGTTCACCTTGTCGCAGGTGGCCTTGAACGACAGCATCATGGTGTTTGCGTTTGCGCCCATCGTGGCGCTGCTGCTGGGCCTGTCGTCCATCGTCGTGCCCTGGGACACCCTGGTGACCTCGGTGCTGCTGTACATCGTGATCCCCGTGGCCTTGGCGCAAATGCTGCGCAAGGCGCTGCTCCAGCGCGGCCAGGCGGCCTTTGATGCCGCATTGGCCAGGATCGGCCCGTGGTCGATCACGGCCTTGCTGGCCACCCTGGTGCTGCTGTTTGCCTTTCAAGGTGAAGCAATCATCAAGCAGCCGCTGGTGATCGGCATGCTGGCGGTGCCCATCCTGATCCAGGTCTTCTTCAACTCGGCGCTGGCTTACTGGCTCAACCGCCGCGTGGGCGAATCGCATGAAGTGGCCTGCCCATCGGCCTTGATCGGCGCCAGCAACTTCTTCGAGCTGGCCGTGGCCGCCGCCATCAGCCTGTTCGGCTTTGAATCGGGTGCCGCCCTGGCCACCGTGGTGGGCGTGCTGATCGAGGTGCCCGTGATGCTGCTGGTGGTCCGTGTGGTCAACCAGAGCAAGGGCTGGTACGAGCAAGGACAATGCAAGCCATGAACACCGTCACCATCTATCACAACCCGAAGTGCGGCACCTCCCGCAACACCCTGGCCCTGATCCGCAATGCGGGCATCGAACCGCAGGTCATCGCCTACCTGGAGACCCCGCCCACGCGTGATCAACTGGTCCAGTTGATTGCCGCGAGCGGCCTGCCCGTGCGTGAGGTCTTGCGCAGCAAGGGTGAGGTCTATGACGAACTCAAGCTGGACGACGCCAAGTGGACGGACGACGAGCTGCTGGACTTCATGGTCGCGCACCCGATCCTGATCAACCGCCCCATCGTGGTCACGCCCATGGGCACGCGGCTGTGCCGCCCTTCCGAGCTCGTGCTGGACATCCTGCCGCAAGCCCAACAAGGCCCCTTTACCAAGGAAGACGGTGAAGTGGTGATTGACGCGCAAGGCCGCCGCCTGGTCTGACGCACCTGCTTAACGGGCAGGCTTGATGGGCAGGCTTGACCTGCCGCCCCAGAGGATCACACTGCTGCCATGGACACTGCCGAAGCGCTCAACCTGGGTTGTTATTGCCGCACGCTCAGCGCCGAGAAGTTGCAGCGGCAACTGGAGACAGATGCCAGCCTGTCCGGCATGGCGCAAGACATCGCGCGCACACGCCCGCATCTGTTCTCGTCCACCGTGGTCTTTCTGGCCCAGCCCGTGGTGGACCAGATCCGGCTGGCGGTGCACGCCCTGGAGCGCGTCATGGCGCAGCCGGCCTACCAGGCTCAGGCACTGGAACGCGCACCGGCCATCGCCCGGCATGACTTCGGCCCCCTGGGCATGTTCATGGGCTATGACTTCCACCTGGGTGCGCAAGGGCCCAGGCTCATCGAGGTCAACACCAATGCCGGCGGCGCCTTGCTCAATGCGGCGCTGGCCCGCGCCCAGCAATCGTGCTGTGAAGCCCTGAACTGGGCCTTCCAGCCCGACCCGACGCTGGCCGGTCTGGAGGACGCCTTCTTTGAAATGTTTGCCAGCGAATGGCGACGCCAACGCGGTGACGCGCCCATGGGCCTGGTGGCCATCGTGGACGACGACCCCGCTGCCCAGTACCTGGCGCCCGAGTTCGAGTTGTGCCGCCAGATGCTGGCGCAGCGTGGTCTGGATGCCCGCGTCGTGGCGCCCGAGGCCCTTGAATGGCGCGGTGGCCAGCTGCTGGCTGATGGCGGCGTGGTCAGCATGGTCTACAACCGGCTCACCGACTTCTACCTGGCCGAGCCGGCGCACGGCGCATTGCGCAGTGCCTATGAAGCCGGGGCCGTGGTGATGAGCCCGCACCCGCGTGCGCACGCCTTGCACGCCGAGAAGCGCAACCTGGTCGCCCTCAGCGACGCGCCGCTGCTGGACTCCTGGGGCGTGAGCGAGGCCGATCGCGCGCTGCTGGCGGCGGTGGTGCCGCCCACCGTGCAAGTCACGCCCGAGCGGTCCGAGGCACTCTGGGCGCAACGCCGCCAGTGGTTCTTCAAGCCCGAATCGGGCTACGGTGGCAAGGCCGTCTACCGGGGCGACAAGCTGACCCGCCGCGTCTGGGAGGACATCACCGCGGGTGGCTTCGTGGCGCAGGCCATGGTGCCGCCCAGCCAGCGCCTGATCGAGGTGGACGGCGTGCAGACCGACCTCAAGTTCGACATCCGGGCCTATGCTTATGCGGGACAGGTGCAGCTCCTGGCTGCACGCATGTATGCCGGGCAGACCACCAACTTCCGCACACCCGGCGGTGGGTTTGCGCCTGTTGTGGTGGTGCCCTGACTCGTTCGTCAATATTCAGACCAAGGACCATCGTCATGGACATCCAAGTGCTGGGCCTGGGGTGCAGCAAATGCCACCTCACCATCGAGATGATTGAACGGGTGGCCAAGGCCGCTGGTGTCGCCATCGAGATCACCAAAATTGAGAGCCCCGACGAGATCATGCGCCTGGGTGTCAAGGCCACACCGGCCGTCATGATCGGTGGCCAGATCGTGCACAGCGGCGGCTTGCCCTCGCATGAAGCCGTGCAGGCCTGGCTCAAGCCACAGACCCAAGATCAAACGACGGGCTTTCTGAACCATCCGACCCGGCACCTGTTCTTCACGGGCAAAGGCGGCGTCGGCAAGACATCCTTGTCCACCGCGACCGCGCTGACGCTGGCCGACGCCGGCAAGAAGGTGCTGCTGGTCAGCACCGACGCGGCATCGAACCTTGATGAGATGCTGGGCATCGCGTTGCGCAACACGCCCACGCCCGTGCCGGGTGCACCAGGGCTGTCGGTGCTCAACATCGACCCCGATGTGGCGGCCGAGACCTATCGCCAACGCGTGATCGCGCAGATGGAAGGCAGCAGCACCGAGGCCGAGCGTGCCACCGTGCGCGAGCAGCTGTCGGGCGCCTGCACCACCGAGATCGCCTCGTTCGACGAGTTCTCGAACCTGCTGGCTGGTGACGCCGCCGGCTACGACCACATCGTGTTTGACACGGCACCCACCGGGCACACCCTGCGCCTGCTGAGCCTGCCCAAGGCCTGGAGCGGCTTCCTCAAAGGCAATGACCGCGGCGCCTCCTGCCTGGGCCCGCATTCGGGCCTGAAGATGCAGGAAGTGCGCTTCAATGCGGCGCTCGCGGCCTTGTGTGACCCGGCGCTCACCACCATCGTGCTGGTGGCGCGGGCCGACCGCGGCGCGCTGGCCGAGGCCGCTCGCACCGCCGATGAGCTGCGGGCATTGGGTCTGAACAAGCAGGAGCTGGTGGTCAACGGCGTGTTCAAAGCCACCGCCCCGGATGACAGCGTGGCCCATGCCCTGGAGGCGCTGGGCCAACAAGCGCTGGACGGCCTGCCCGAGGCCTTGCGGGCCCTGCCCCAGTACCGCGTGCCCCTGCGCCCATTCGACACGGTCGGCCTGCCGGCCCTGCGTGCGCTCTTGCCTGACCGGCCCACCCCTGCCGACCTTGTCCCCGCCCCCCAGGCCGATGCCCCGCTGTCGGCCGAACGCCTGGACAAGCTCGTTGACGAGCTGGCCGCTGCGGGCAAGGGCCTGATCATGGTGATGGGCAAGGGCGGCGTGGGCAAGACCACGATCGCGGCGGCGCTGGCCATCGGCCTGGTGCGCCGCGGCCTGGCCGTGCACCTGAGCACCACCGACCCGGCCGCGCACCTGGCGATGACACTGGATGGGCAACTGCCCGGCCTGAGCGTGGACCGCATCGACCCCAAGGTCGAGACCCAGCGCTACATCGACAAGATCATGGCCGCCAAGGGCAGCCAGCTCAACGAGCAGGAAAAGGCCTTGATGCTGGAAGACCTGCAATCGCCCTGCACCGAAGAGGTCGCCGTCTTCCATGCGTTCTCGAAAACGGTGGCGTCGGCCCGCAGTGCCTTCGTGGTGCTGGACACCGCCCCCACCGGCCACTCCCTGCTGCTGATGGACGCCACCGGCGCCTACCACCGCCAGATGGTGCGGGCCTTTGAGGGCCAGGGCACCACCCACGTCGTCACGCCCTTGATGCGCCTGCAGGACCCGGCCTACACCCGCATCGTGCTGGTGACGCTGCCCGAGACCACGCCCGTGTCGCAAGCGGCGGCCTTGCAGGACGACCTGCGGCGCGCGCACATCGAGCCTTACGCCTGGGTGGTCAACAAATCGATCCTGGCCACCGGCACGCAAGACCCCACCCTGCTGGCCCGGCTGGCCGGCGAGCGCCATCAGATGGCCCGCATCGCCCATGGCCTGGCGCAACGCACGTTCGTGCTGCCCTGGACGCCCCAGCCGCCCGTGGGCATTCAAGGGCTGACGCACCTGCTGGAGGCCTGACACTCCGCCAGGCACCACCCCAGAACCAGACCGTCTGGTGTGCCCGTCAGTTCAACAGATAGCCCACTGGCTGCGGCACCGCCGGCAACTCGCGGTCACCCAGCATTTCCAGCAAGGCCGCTTCGATGTTGATGGCCATGGCGTCCAGCGCCAGGTCATTGGGCATGGTGCCAAAGGGCTCTTCGATCTCGTCGCTCAGGGCTTCGATGGCAAAGAAGGTGTAGGCCACAAAGCACACCATGAGCGGCGTCATGACCCCGATGGCTTCCTGCAGCCCGAACGGCAGCATCAGGCAGTAGACGTAGACGGTGCGGTGCAGGATCACCGAATAGGTGAAGGGCAGCGGCGTGTAGGCAATGCGCTCGCAACCGCCATAGGCGTCGTTCAGGCCAGACAAGGAGCGATCCAGCTCGGCCGCCAGGATTGGCGACAAGGCGCCTGACTCGCGCTGCTGGCGCAACTGGCCCGCCAGCCAGCTCATGATCTGCAAGGGCGGCGAGCGGCGGCCGGCCAATTGCGGCAAGAGCTCGGCAGGCAAGAGGCGGCGCATGTCCGGCTGGTTATCGGAGTTGCGCAACTGGTGCCGCACCGCGTGCACAAAAGCAGCCAGGCCCATCACGAAGGGCCGCGGGTCAGCCGGGGTAAAGGAGCGGTACTGCCGGGCCGCGTTGCGGCTGTCCGTCAGCAGCTTGCCCCACAGCTTGCGTGCCTCCCAGTAGCGGTCGTAACTGGCGTTATTGCGAAAGCCCAGGAAGATCGCCAGGGCCACGCCCACCAGCGAGAACGGCACCGGGGTCAGGGTGATCTTGTGGTGCAGCAACTCGCCGTGGAAGATCACCACGATGACGGACACCAGCGCCGTGACGACCAGTTGCGGCAGGATCTTGTTCAGGATCGAACCTCGCCACACAAACAACATGCGCAGCCAATTGGGGCGGGGACGAACGATCACGCAACAACTCCCGAAAAATGGGGCCTGACTTAGTCAAACTGCAACTGGGGCGCGGCACCAGGCGCCGGCGCCGCCAACTGCCCGATCACCGCCGCCTGCGCAAAGCCTGCGCACTGGAACTCGGCCAGCACCGCGTCGACCGCATCAAGCTGGCAGCTCACCAGCAGGCCCCCGCTGGTCTGCGGATCGGACACCAGCGCCTGCATCCAGGCTGGCGCCTAGGCAGGCCAGCGCACCTCGGCCCCATAAGCCGCCCAGTTGCGCGCCGAGGCCCCGGTGACGATGCCTTCGCGGGCAAACGCGGCCGCCTCTTCGATCAGGGGCAACTGGCCCAAGCCCACCTGGGCATCCAGCCCCGAGCCCCGGCAGATCTCCAGCAGGTGCCCCGCCAGGCCAAAACCCGTCACATCGGTCATGGCGTGCACGCCGCTGAGGCCGCCCAGGGCGATGCCCACGCGGTTGAGCTGGGTGGTGTGGCGCAGCATCTGCGCATAACCCTGCTCGGTCAGCACGCCTTTTTTCAGCGCCGCCGACAAGATGCCCACGCCCAGCGGTTTGCCCAGCACCAGCACGTCACCGGCCTGGCCATCGGCATTGCGGTGCACGCGGTCCGGGTGCACCAGGCCCAGCGCCACCAGGCCGTAGATCGGCTCCAGCAGGTCGATGGAGTGGCCGCCCGCAATGGGGATACCGGCCTCGCGGCACACCTCGGCCCCACCAGACAGGATCTGCCCGATCACCTCGGGCGGCAGCTTGGCAATGGGCATGCCGACCAGGGCCAGCGCCATGATGGGGGTGCCGCCCATGGCGTAGATGTCGGACAGCGCATTGGTCGCGGCAATGCGGCCAAAGTCGCGCGGGTCGTCCACGATGGGCGTGAAGAAATCGGTGGTGGCCACCAGGGCCTGCGTGTCGTTGAGGCGGTAAACCGCCGCGTCGTCGCTGGTCTCCAGCCCCACCATCAGCTCGGGTGGCACCAGGCCTTGCGGCGCGCGTGACAGAATCTCGGCCAGCAGGCCCGGCGCGATCTTGCATCCGCAGCCGCCGCCATGCGAAAACTGAGTAAGGGCAATGGAAGTCATGGGTCAACAGAAGTTCAAGGCGATTGTGCCAGCGGGGGCGCCCCGATGAGCACTCGCGGCCCGGTCCAGGTGGCCGATCGCCATTTGTTCGACTGCCTCATCGACGCCCGCTCCCCTTCGGAGTTTGCGCTCGACCACATCCCCGGCGCCATCAACTGCCCCGTGCTGGACGACGACGAGCGGCGCATCGTGGGCACGATCTACAAGCAGCAAGGCGCCTTCGAGGCCCGCCGGGTGGGCGGCGCCATGGTCGCAGCCAACCTGGCCAAACACCTGCAAGGCCGTTTTGCCAACATGCCGCACGACTGGAAGCCCCTGGTCTACTGCTGGCGCGGCGGGCTGCGCAGTGGCTCCATGGTGGCCTGGTGGCGCCTGGTGGGCTGGGACGCGCAACAGCTGGCTGGCGGCTACAAGCGCTGGCGCCAGCACGTGATCGCCGTGCTGGAGGCCCTGTGCCCGCAGTTGCAGTTGCACGTGGTCAGCGGCGCCACCGGCAGCGCCAAGACCCGCGTGCTGCATGCCCTGGCCGAGCAAGGCGCGCAGGTGCTGGATCTGGAGGGCCTGGCCTGCCACAAGGGCTCGCTGCTGGGCGCTGTCCCCGGTGTCGAGCAGCCTTCGCAAAAGGCCTTCGAGACCCAGCTGGCCACCGTGATCGAGGGCTTTGACCTGAGCCAACCCGTGTTCGTGGAGGCCGAAAGCCGCAAGATCGGCCGCATCTCGCTGCCCACGGCGCTGATCGAGCGCATGCGTGCCAGCCCCTGCCTCGAGATCGAAGCCCCCGCCGAGGCCCGGCAGGCCTTCTTGTTGCGCGACTACGCCTACCTGGGCGACGACGGCGAGGCCCTGGCGCAGCGGCTCGATGCGCTGCGCGCCCTGCATGGCAAGGACACCATCGCGCGCTGGCAAGACTGGGCCCGCCAGGCGCAACTGGCACCGCTGTTTGCCGAATTGACCGAGCTGCATTACGACCCCTTGTACGCACGCTCGCAGGCCCTGCACTTTCACCAATGGGCCGAGCGCCGGTCGGTGCCCACGCCCGCGCTGGACGAGGCCGCCATTGCGCAACTGGCCCGCCAGCTCCTGACCCTGGTCTGACATGCCTACCCAACCCGCACCCACCGTGCAGCTTGCGCACGTCAGCCGGCATTGGGGCAGCCAGGCCGTGCTCAAGGACATCAACCTGCGTTTTGGCGCCGGTGAACGCGTCGCCCTGATCGGCCCCAGTGGCGCGGGCAAGTCCACGCTGATCCGCCTGATCGCCGGCGCCCTGCGCGCCACCTCCGGCACCATCGAGGTCAACGGCCACGCCCTGGCCGGCATGAGCTGGCGCGAGTTGCAACGCTACCGGTCCACCTGCCGCATCGTCGAGCAGCAGAACCTGCTGGTGCCGCAAGCCAGCGTGCACAGCAATGTGGTGGCGGGCCTGTTGTCGACCTGGCCCTGGTACAAGGCGCTGCAAGCGGCGTTGATGCCCGTCGAGGTGAGCCGCGTGACCGCGCTGCTGCAATCCCTGGACATGGCCATGCACCAATGGGACAAGGCCGGCGAGCTCAGTGGCGGGCAGATGCAGCGTGTGGCCATAGCGCGCGCGCTGATCGCCAACCCCAGCCTCTTGCTGGCCGACGAGCCCACCGCCTCGCTGGACCCCAATACCGCCAAAGCCGTGACGCGCCTGATCGTGGACCAGGCCCGCGCCCGCGACATGTCCCTGGTGTTCTGCACACACTGGTTCGACATCGTGCGCCAGGACTGCACCCGCGTGATCGGCCTGCGTGGCGGCCAGGTGATGTTCGATTGCCCACCGGCTGAGGCCACCGAAGACCGGCTGGCGCAACTCTATGCCGGCAGCCATGAGCGCATCTGACCGGTCCGCTGATCAGGCCTGGCGGGCCGAACGCCAGGCGCACTGGCGCCAGTACGCGATGTGGCTGCTCATCGGTCTGTCCGGCTGGCTGTGCCTGGCCCTCACTGGCGCCCACCCCACCAAGTTGTTTGACCAGGATGGGCTGCGCAACGCGGGCGACATCCTCACCGGCATGGCCCACCCGGATGTCTCGCGCGACTTCCTGGCCCGCGTGTTCGAGCTGTCCGTCGAGAGCCTGCTGATCGGCATCCTGGGCACCGTGATGGCCGTGCTGCTGGGCACCAGCCTGGCCTTCTTCGCCATCCGCGTGCCGGACCTGCCCGACCCGCCGCGCCGGGCCCCCGCCTGGGTGCGCCACAGCCTGGCCCTTGCGCGCTGGCTGACACGCCTGGTGCTGAGCGTGCTGCGCGCCATCCCCGAGATCGTGTGGGCCTACCTCTTCGTGCGCCTCATCGGCCTGGGCCCGGGTGCGGCCGTGCTGGCCATCGGGCTCACCGTGGGGGGCAACATCGGCAAGCTGTACGCCGAGCTGGCCGAGGCCGTCGAGCCCCGCACCGTCCAGGCCTTGCGCGCGGCAGGCGCCTCCCGCTGGGCCATCTTCCTGCACGCGGTGCTGCCCCAGGTCAGCCGCCAGTGGACGGGCTACGCGCTCTTTTGCCTGGAGTGCAACATCCGCATCGGCACCATCCTGGGTGTGGTCGGTGCAGGCGGGCTGGGCAGCGAGATCGGGCTGAGCCTGCGCTACTTCCAGTACGACAAGCTGGCCACCACCTTGCTGGCCGTGCTGGCCTTTGTGGTGGCGCTGGAGCTGGTCAGCGCGCAGCTGCGCCAACGGCGTGCGCGCTGGTCACTGGGCCTGGCGGCCATGGGCAGCGCCTGGGCCCTGCACCAGCTGGACATCCCCTGGGCCGACCTGCTGAGCAGCCAGGCGCCCCCGCTGCTCACCTTCGACAAGCTGGTGCTGGACGCCCCCTTCGTGCAGGCCGTCGCCGCCCAGATCGGCGAGACCTTGATGATGGCCTGGGTTGCCACCCTCGTCTCCGCCGGCCTGGCCTTTGTGCTGGCCCCGCTCGCCGCCTCGCACCTGATGACCGGCAGCTACCTGAGCGACCCACCGCGCACCGCGGCCCTGTCCAGGCTGTGGCGCCAGGCCCTGAAGTGGGCCAGCCGCGCCATCTTGCAAGGCACCCGCGTGGTCCCCGAACTGACGCTCGCCCTCGTGTTCGTCGTGTGGGTCGGTGGTGGCCCCTTGGCGGGCATCATGGCCATTGCGGTGCACAACATCGGCGTCATGGGGCGCCTGTTTGCCGACGTGTTCGAAGAAGTCGAAGCCGGCCCGCCCGCGGTGTTGCAAGCCCAAGGCGCCGGCACACTGGCCACCTTCCTCTTTGGCGTGCTGCCGCAAGTCAAGGCCCGCCTGGCGGCCTTCACGCTCTACCGCTTTGAAGTCAATGTGCGCGCCACGGCCATGGTGGGCTTCGTGGGCGCAGGCGGCATCGGCAACGCGCTGAACACGGCCATCAGCCTGTTCCACATGCGCGACCTCACCTTGCTGCTGCTGACCATGCTCACGCTGGTCGCGGTGGTGGATGCGCTGGGCGATAAAGTCCGTGCACGCATCCTGTCTGCGCCCTTCTCCAAACCGCTCCTGGCGCCTTACGCTTGAGCCCCCTCGCCCCATCTTCCAGCCAACCCAAGGACACCCCTCATGACCACCGCCCCCCTGGCCCGCCGCGCCATCTTGCTCAGCCCCCTGCTCGCCCTGGCCGCCCAAGCCGTGCAGGCTGAAGACGTCATCCGTGTCTCCGGCATCCCCGACGAGAACCCCACCGAGCTGGCCCGCAAGTACCAGCCGCTGGTCGAGCACCTGCAAAAGCACCTGGGTGTCAAGGTCGTCTACGTGCCGGTGATCGACTACGGCGCGGCCGTGTCCGCGCTGGGCGCAGGCAAGATCGACTTTGCCTGGCTGGGCGGCTTCACCTTCGTGCAGGCCAAGGTGATGTCGGGCGCCAAGCCCGTGGTCATGCGCGACATCGACCGCGAGTTCCACAGCGTGTTCATCGCCAACACGGCCTCCGGCATCAACAAGCCTGAAGACATGCGCGGCAAGAGCTTCGCTTTTGGCGCCAAGAGCTCGACATCGGGCCACCTCTTCCCGCGCTACTTCCTGAGCAAGCAATTCAAGATCGACGCCGACAAGGACTTCGCCGGCGCCCCCATCTACAGCGGCGCCCATGACGCCACCGTCAAGATGGTGGAATCGGGCAAGGTGCAATCGGGCGCACTGAACATCGAAGTCTGGCAACGCCTGGTGGCCGGCGACAAGTTCGACAAGAGCAAGGTCAAGGCCATCTGGACCACGCCCGCTTTTGTGGACTACGTGTGGGCCGCCCGCAAGGACCTGCCCGCCGCCACCGTGCAGAAATTTGCCCAGGCCTTCCTGAGCCTGGACGCCAGCAAGCCCGAAGACAAGGCCGTGCTGGACTTGCAGGGCGCGAAAAAATTCGTGCCCGCCAACGTGGAAGACTTCGCCGTGATCGAGCAAGTGGGCCGCTCGACCGGGCTGCTGAAGTAAAGCCGCAGAGCCGGGCCCCGGCCCACATCCGTAACAGGCTTGATATCCCTTG
Source organism: Aquabacterium sp. (assembly GCF_016195855.1). Taxonomy (GTDB): domain Bacteria; phylum Pseudomonadota; class Gammaproteobacteria; order Burkholderiales; family Burkholderiaceae_C; genus Aquabacterium. The sequence goes on along the minus strand of NZ_JACPYU010000010.1, from coordinate 49,832 downwards.
CAGTGACGCGAAAACCGCCGCAATATGGCGCTATCGATGTTGCTGCAGGAGGGCCAAGCCATGAAAGAGCACATCCAAACTGAACCGGTCAGTCCGGTGTTCACGGCGGCAGACGCCCCGCTTCATCTGGCCAACGGCTGGCTGCAATCGCTCCGGTCGCTGGAGAGTTGGGGCGCCTTCCTGGTCAAGGAGACGGGGGACATGCTGGAAACCAAGCCCGCCGCGCCCGGCCCCACGGGCATGGCCGGGGTCATGATGGCCGACGCGATGATGTTCTGGGCCGATCAGTTCCTGGCACAGCAGCAACTCGCTGGCGCCATGCTGGAATCCTGCATGCGCTGGGGCAAGGATGTCGAGGCGGGGCTGGCCGAGGTCATGAAGCCGCCCAGCGGCCAGGCCCTGCACATCACGCCCGACTCGGCGGGGGTGGCCTTGAGCTCACTGGATCCCACCCCAAAAGGCATCGTGGACGCTTTCGCGGGCACCGCCAACGCCATGATGCAGGCCTGGGCCAATGCCCTGGAGCATGAGGTGGAGGACGCGCAAACCACCCAACCGGCACCTGAGCAGCGGCATTGACCCGCAGCTCGTTTGACGTGATCATGGTGGCGCCGCCCGAAGTGCGGGCGTCACCACCAGGAGGCTGCGATGGGCGAACGTCTGAATGTGGGTGAAATCTGCACGCGCGAGGTGGCCATTGCCTTTCGCGACACCGATCTGGTCGCCGCGGCCAGGCTGATGCGAGAGGCGCATGTCGGCGCGCTGGTCGTGGTCGACGAAATGCCGGGCAAACGCATGGTGGCCGGCCTCATCACCGACCGCGACATCGTCACCGCCGTCATCGCGCCGGGGCTGGATCCCCGCACCCTCAATGTCGAAGACGTGATGACCGAGCCCGTCCTGACGATGGACGAGGACGACTCCCTGATCGACCTGCTGCGCATGATGCGTGACAAGGGCGTGCGCCGCGTGCCGGTGCTGGGCGCCCAGCGTGAGTTGATCGGCCTGGTGACACTGGACGATGCGCTGGAGATCCTGGCCGAGGAGCTTGACCTGCTGGTCGGGGCCATCGGCAGCGAGGCCCGGCGCGAGCGCCTGCGGCGGCCTGCCGTGTGAGGCTGGCGCCGCACCCAACCGCACCCAACCGCACCCAACGGCGCTCAGCCCGCGTTCATCCGCTGGAAGATCTCCACGGCACTGATGCGCCGGCACTGTTCGCGGTCGTGGATGTCGCTGGTGTCGAAGAAGTAGGCGTATTGCAGGCTGACCTCAGCCTGCTGCTCGACGATCTCCCATGCCCTGCAGGACGCGGGGTCGGAGATCGCGTCGCGCATGGCATCACGCTCGGGTTTGGTCTCCAGGTACTCGGCCAGCGCGGCCCTGGTGCGGGCATGGTGCTGGTGGTCCGGCAAGGGCAGGCCACTGCTGTGATAGCCGCAGCACATCATCTGCTCCAGCTCGTCGTAGACCTTGGCGCGATCGGCCATCTCCTGGGCCCGCCGCTTCGCGTCGTCGTGCTCGAACTGCCGCTGCCAGTCGGGCACGCCCTTGGCGATCAAGGCCTCTTCGGCCCTTTGCAAGAACTGCGTCTGCAAGATCCGCATCTCCTGCGCCAGCACACCGGGCGTCTGGTTGGCAGGGGTGTTGGGCACTTCGACGCACTCACCGTCGTCCAGATACTGGTAGATCAGCACAGGCGACTGGGCCGCGTCCTCACCCGTTGGCATGGCCAGCTTGTGGGGGCGGGTCTTGTCGATGCTGGCGGTGCGGGTCATGGCAGGTGGGGCACTGGGTGCACAAACGCTGGGCAGCGATGCTTCCGAAGCATAGAGGCGCGGGCATCGGGCGCAACGAGGGCCGCGCATGCCTGGCCGGGGTTCGTGAAAATGAACCGGTATTCATGCAGCGTCTTGGGCCTTTTTACAGGCCGGCTTCATTCGGCGCAAGGGGGTTTGCGCCTGCCAGACAGCCCGTCATGGCCTATGCTGCCCGCATGAACGCCACCAAGTCCCTGCTGATCGTCTACCACTCCATGACGGGTGGCACGCGCCAGATGGCCGAAGCGGCGCGTGCCGGCGCCCAGGCCGAATCCGGCATCACGGTCGAGCTGCTGCATGCCAGCCAGGCCGGCGCCGACGACGTGCTCGCCGCAGACGGCTTCCTCTTTGCCACGCCGGAGAACCTCGCTGCCATCAGCGGGCAGCTCAAGGACTTTTTTGACCGCAGCTACTACGCCGTGCTGGACCGCATCAACGGCCGCCCCTACGCCAGCCTGATCTGTGCCGGCAGCGATGGCCACAACGCAGCCCGGCAGATCGAGCGCATCGCCACCGGCTGGCGCCTCAAGCCCATCGCCGAGCCGCTGATCGTGTGCACGCATGCGCAGACGACGCAAGCCATCCTGGCGCCCAAGCACATTGACGCCGATGAGCTGGAACGCTGCCAGGCTCTGGGCGAGGCCATGGCGACCGGCCTGGTGCTGGGCGTGTTCTGATCGGGCGCTGGCCCAGCCCGGCCACCCAGCCCGGCCATTCAGGCCAGCAAGCGGGGGCCGATGATCAACCACAGCGCGGTCGCGGCCAGCATCACGGCAAACGCGGTGCGCATGGGCCGCTCGGGCAGGCGGTGGGCCAGGGCCACACCCGCAGACACGGTCATCACGCCGCCCAGGGCCATGGGCACACCCAGCGTCCAGTCCACGCGCTGCGCCTGCGCATAGGTGGCCAAGGCCACCACCGAGCTGGGCGCCACCAGGGCCAGCGACAGGCCTTGCGCCGTGGTCTGGCGCTGCCCCAGCCAGCCCGACAGCAAAGGCCCGGCCAGCAAGCCGCCACCAATGCCCAGCAGCCCCATGCTGCTGCCGCCCACCATGCCCACCAGCGGCAGCACACGCAGGCTCAAGCGCCGCTCCGGAGGTGGGGCCGTTTGCCGCGCCGTGCTCAGCAGGCGCAAGGCCAGCAGCCCCATGGCCCCGCTGAAGAGCCAGCGCAGCACCTGCGGGTCCATGCGCGTGGCCACCCGGGCGATCAGCCAGGTCGTCAGCGTGGCCGACAGGCCAATGGCCGCCATGGCCCGCCACGGCATGGGATGGCGCTGCTGGTAGCGCCACCAGCCCACCAGCAAATTGGGCACCATCAGCACCAGCGCCGTGCCTTGGGCAAAAGGCTGGTCCATGCCAAAGCCCAGCACGAACATGGGCACGGCCACGATGCCCCCGCCGATGCCAAACACCCCGCCCAGGAATCCCAGGCCGGCGCCCATCAGCAAAGCAGTGAAAAGGTGAAACGCGAGCAGCATGAGCTGGCATCATATTGATGCGACCCACAAGCACAATCAGCCAAACCGCATTCCATCATTGCGATCAATGCACGAATGAACACCGTTGCCGATCTGGCCTTTTTCGTGGCCCTGGCCCGCCAGCCCAGCCTGGCGGCAGCGGCCCAGGAAATGGGCATCACCCCACCCAATGTCAGCCGGCGTCTGGCCGCACTGGAAAAGCGCCTGGGGCTGCGCCTGCTCAACCGCACCACGCGCCGCCTGAGCCTCACGGCCGAAGGGCAGCGTTACCTGCAGGAGGGTGAGCAGATCCTGCGGGATCTGGAGGGGCTCGAAGCCTCGCTGGTGGCGGACCGTCAAGCCCCCAAAGGCCTGCTCAAGGTCAACGCCACCTTCGGTTTTGGCCGGCGCCACCTGGCACCGTTGATCTCCGAATTCGCCCAGCGCTACCCGGAGGTCGAGGTGATCCTGGAGTTGACCGATCGCCCGCTGGACCTGAACGAGCATGGCATCGACGTGGGCATCCAGTTCGGCCCGCCGCCTGATGCAAGGGTGCTGGCGCGGCGCATGGCACGCAACCGCCGCCTCTTGTGTGCCTCACCGGCCTACCTGGCCGAGGCCGGTGTGCCGGCCACCCCGCAGGACCTGGCCCGACACCGCTGCATCGTCATCCGCGAAAACACCGCCACGTTCAACAACTGGCAACTCGTCCAGGGGCCGGACAAGGTGCTGGTGAAAGTGCGTGGCCCACTGAGCACCAACCATGGCGAGATCGCGGTGGACTGGGCCCTGGCCGGCCACGGCATCGTGCTGCGTTCGGAATGGGACGTGGCCAGCTACCTGCGCAGCGGCCGCCTGCAGCGTGTGCTGGCCCCGTGGGCGGGCGACATGGCCGACATCCACGCCGTCTACCCGCAGCGGCATCACATGTCGGCCAAGGTGCGCGTCTTCCTGGACTTCCTGGCCGAGCGTTTTGCGGGCTACCGCGCAGGCCCGGATGCCGCGCAGGACGAGGCCTCGCCCCCGCCTTGGTAAAGGTCAGACCTCCAGCGTGTAGACCTCGGCGGCCATGCGCTCCTGGGTGCTGTGCCCTTGCAAGGCCGCATCCCACTCGGGGCCCGTGGCCCCTTTGACCGGCTGGATGCCCTGGATCATCTGCGCCACCTCGGGCACCCCGCCGTCGTACTCGTCGACCTGATGACGCGTTGCCAGGAAAAGCCGCGACACCGCAGCGCCACCCGAGTCGATGACGACCACATAACGCACAGGCGCGCGCCCCGACCACTCCACATGGTCTTTGGGTTTTTCAATGCCGTAGGTCTGGCTCATGCTTTGATGGTGCCACGCCCGCATGCGGGAAGGGTGATTTACCCCTGCTGGCCTGACAAGCTTTCCGCCTGCATGAAATGGGTGGACAAGGCCGATCGCCGCTCGATCACAAAGCGCCGGAGCAGGTCGGCGTAGTCGGGGCGGGCCGCATCGCGCACGGAAGGCCGCAAAGCCAGCGCCCGGCGCCACGCACGCACCTTGGGCGTGTGGTCGAACACACCCAGATCCACCTGTGCTTCAAAGACATCAAAGTAGCGAAAGATGGGCCCGAACACCGCATCCACCACACTGAAACGCGCGCCGTCGAAATAAGGCCCCTCACCCAGCACCGCCTCGATTTGCGCAAAGCGCGCCCGCAAGGTTTGCGCGCTGGCCTTCAGCACCGTCTGATCAGGCGCGTTGTAGAAGGCGGCGATGGTGTTGAGGATGGCCGAGCCAAACTCCATCCAGCCACGGTGCCTGGCCCGCTGGCGCGCGTCCTGCGGATGCAGCCTGGGCAAGGTTGTCTCATCCAGAAACTCGCAAATCACCGCAGACTCGAAGATGGGCTCGCCATCGGCCAGCAACACCGGCGTCTTGCCCAGCGGGGACACTTTCAAAAACCAATCGGGCTTGTTGGACAGGTCGATGTCCACCCGCTCGAACGCGATGCCCTTTTCCAGCAGCACGATGGCCGCTCTTTGCACATAGGGGCACAGCTTGTGGCTGACGAGGACCAAGGATGGTGTGGCGGTGTTCATGTCGGCATGCCTGCTCGGTTGAAGAGGCTTCACGATAAGATTTCCAATCCGCAATGCCAATATGCACGAGTGCAAAGCATGATTGCAAAAATGCAATACAAACTGACAGCCGGCGACCTGGCGTTCCTGCTGGCCCTGGTGCGCACCGGCACACTGGCTGCGGCGGGTGAACGCCTGGGCGTTGACGGCTCCACGGTGTTCAGGGCCTTGCAGCGCGCCGAGCAAGGCCTGGGCGTGCGCCTGTTCGAGCGCACGCGTTCGGGCTATCAGGCATCGGAGCTGGCACTGGAGTTGGCCGGTCATGCCGAACGCGCAGAAGCCGCGCTGGAGAGCGCGCGCTCGGCCGCCCAGGCCAGCCCGGGCCAGGTCTGCGGCACGGTGAAGATCACCACCACCGACACCGTGCTGCACGCGCTGGTGGCCCCTGCGCTCAAACCGCTGCAGGCGGCGCACCCGCTCTTGAGCTATGAACTGGTGGCCGGCAACGAACTGGCCAGCCTCACACGGCGGGATGCGGACATCGCCGTGCGCGCCACCAGGCGTCCACCGGCCCACCTGGTTGGCAAACATGTGGGGCCCATCCGCGTGGGCCTGTTCACCGCGCGCAAAGGGGGCTTGAAGTCCTTCGATGCCAAGGCAGCGGCCACCGCCAGCTGGATCGCCCCCGACGACGCCTTGCCCGAGCACCCCTCCGTGCTGTGGCGCAAGAAGCACTTCCCGATGGTGCAGCCGCGCTATCGCGTCAACAGCATCCTCACCGTGGCCGAACTCGTTGGGCAAGGCATGGGCATTGGCCTGCTGCCTCTTTTTCTGGCCCATGCCCGCAGCGACCTGCGTCAACTGGGTGGCGAGATCGAGGCTTGCCAGACTGAGCTCTGGTTGCTGACCCACACGGACACCCGCCACCTGCGCCGCGTGTCAGCGGTGTACGGGCACCTGGCCAGACACCTGGCGCTGGCTTGACGGCGCCAGCACCAACATCCCCTGGGTGACAATCAGGCCATGGCACAAGGTAAACGCATCTCGGCAGACATCGGCGGCGACGCCCTCCAGGCGATCAAGGACATGGGGGCCGCCGCAAAGATGGCCCGCACCAAGGCAGGTGAAGGCCAGGCTGCTGCTGCCACCCGCCTGGGCGTGCATGTCCAGACCATCGCACGGATCGAATCCGGCGAACCCGGGGTCGCGATCGGGCACGTGATGGGCATGCTGGCCTTGTACGGCATCTCGACCACGCTGCAACCGCCAGACGACAAGCCCGATTGACGCCTGCCATCAGCTCATGAGATGGTGCCACCGACCCGGCCCATCGTCTGGGCCACATGCTGGCCGAACATCCGGGCCGTCTTGAGGTCGCCCGCAACGAAAGCACCTGCAGGCGCACCATGCGCTGCCTGTGCCATCAGCCCGGACCACGAGCCCAGCCTGTTGACGGCATCGCCATCGGCCACGCCCTGGCCCTGCTCAGGCAGGAAGGGGTTCCCGACCCACAGCATGCCGTGCTGCATGGCGAAGACGAACATCGACATCAAGGTGGACTGCTTGTCGCCTGCCGGCAGCGAGGACACGGTGAACCCGGCGGCCAGTTTGCCTTTGAGCCCCTGGCTTCGCCAAAGGCGCCCCGTGGCGTCCATGAAGGTCTTGAAGCTGCCCGACACCCCGCCCAGGTAGGTCGGCGAGCCCAGGATCAGGCCGTCATAGGGCGTGAGCCCGTCCGGGTTCTGCGCCAGGTCCTCCGCCCGCAACAGATGCGCCTCGACGCCCGGCACGCTGCGCGCGCCGTCCAGGACGTGGTGGGCAAGGTGCTCGGTATGCCCGTGGGCGCTGTGGAAAACGATGGCCAGTTTTTTCATGTTCGTGACTCCGGCAGAACGAGGAATGGAGGGGGCAAGGCGCCAGGGCATCAAGCTGCGCGCACCAAGGGCGCGAGCAATGCCGCAGACAGGTAAAGGCCCAGGCCAAAGACCGTGTGATTGGCCAGGCTGCGCAGGCAGTTTTTCAAGGGTGTCGGGGTCCTGGACGAAGCCAGGCCCGCACCCATGGCCGGTTGCATGACGAACAAGGGCGCCAGCACCGTGCACATGCCCACCGCAACGGCGGGCACCAGGGTCGGGCTCGCCACCCACGCGTGGCCTTGAACCGCCACCAAAAGCGAGGCAAAAGCAATGCCCACCCCGTAGTGGATGAACCAGCCCCATGCGCGTTCACCGGCAATGGGCTCAGCCTTGCTGATGGCCACATGGGCCACCTTGCCGCGCAGCAGATGCCCGCCCCAGCGGCCAATGAAGGCCATGTTCAGCGATGGGACACCCGCGCGGCGCAGCACCATGAGCCACAGGTCCATGAACGCCGTGGCGCCCATGCCGATAAGGGTGATGAGAAAAGCTTCTTGCAGCCATGTCATTTGCGTACCTCCTAGGTTGACCAATGAGCCGATGAAGGTCACTATAGAAGTTGAAGTCAACTTCAAGTCAAGAGGTTTTGGATGGACATTGCGGAAGTCGCGAAACGGTCTGGCGTGCCGGCCTCGACGCTGCGCTACTACGAGAAAAAGGGGCTGATCGCCTCTGTCGGCCCTCAAGGGGTGCGGCGGCGCTTCAACCCGGACGTGCTGGACCAACTGGCGTTGATTGCACTGGGGCAGGCCGCGGGGCTGGCGCTCGACGAGATCCATTCGATGCTGTCGCCCAGCGGCGGCCCGAACATCGACCGCCAATTGCTCGCGGCCAAAGCGGATGACATCGATGCAACCGTCAAGCAGCTCAGAGCGGTCAGCCGTGGCCTGCGGCATGCGGCGGCGTGCCCGGCACCCAGCCACGCCGAGTGCCCCACGTTCCAGGGCTTGCTCAAGGCGGCGGCGGCTGGCGCGCTGGATCGACAGCGCCTGGGCCGCACTCTGACGCCGGCGCCCCGATCGAGTCGGGCGGTGCCCGAACATGCGGCACCAGCGACAGCGGTCAAGAAGCGCCGTTAAGAGGGCAGGAAGTCCACCGGCCAGGTGACCACCATCTGGTCCACCTCTTTCGCACCGAAGTCAAACTGCCGAATGCGCGCCAGCAGCTTGCTTTCCAGCTCGGGCGAATGCAGCTCGCTGGAGACCACGCGACAATCGAGCACATTGCCGCCCGGGGCGATCTTGAGCTCGACCACCACCTTGCCCTGCAACGTCGGGTCCTCACGCAAGGCACGGTTGTAGATGGCGTAGATGGCGCCCTTGTGGCGTTCGAAGACCAGCTTGATCTCCTCGATCGAGCGTGAGGCCTTGCCGCTGTTGCCGCGTTGCAAAGTGCCACCCGCACTGCCGCCGCCGCCCGCCCCCACACCCGTGCCACCGGCATGGCGCCCACGCTCACCGTTACCCGCGACGCTGCCGCCCTGCCCGCCCCCCACCACACCCTCCACCAGCGTGGTGGACCGCCCTGCCAGCCCGCCCCCACCGGTGTTGCGGCTGTAGCCCGAGGTGTTGATGCCCCCGCTGACACCCGCTGCGTTGGAGGTGATCAAGGCGCGTGATGGCAGCCCGGCTTCACGGCCGGCCCCGACACCCGCGCCCGTGCCACTGCCGACACCCTTGCCTTGCTGGATGTCGGTCCGCAACTGAACGGCGGCTGGCGCCCCGCTGATCTGCGCGATCTCGTCTTTCGCGGCCAGCAGGCCGATGCCTGCCACCTTGCGGCGCGCCGCCTCGACTTCTCCGGCCAGCTTGTTCGCGACCGGCACACGCGCTTCGGGCACCGGCGGCGCTTCGTCTCGCTCGACCTTGCGCGCCACAGTGCGAACAGGGCGACGTGGTTCCGGCTGGGCCACAGGGGCTTTGCTGACCGTGGGCTCGGCCGGCTTGCTCACGGGCTCGACCAGCGGCTTGACCGGCACCGGCGGCTCATGCTCCAGCAGCAGCTTGGCCAGCGGCGGCGGCAGCGCCTGCTGCTGCGTGCGATCGGGCTCCGGCCTGGGCCACAACAGCAAGGCCAGGCACAGCAGCACCGTCGTGATCAGCACCGTGCGCGAGACACGCCGGAACAAGCGCTCATCGTCGGCCGAGTCCGACCACGCCAGCACCGGCGTGCGAAACGACACCAGGGTGGCCGCGCTCATGATTCAAACCTCTGCCGAACCGCGAACGAGACATCGCCAAAGTTGGCGCGGGCACTGGTGGCCATGACCTTGCGCAGCAGGCGGTAGGGGATGTCCTTGTCACCCATGATCGTCAGGCGCCGGGCATGCGCTTCGTTCTCCGGACGAACCACCTGGCGGCTGGCCAGCACATCCAGCTCGGCCTTGAGCGGCTCGATCAGGTCGCCCGCCGTGTTGATCACATCGGCCACCGCGGCCACCTTGCGCCCCTCCACCAGGATCTCGGTGGCACTGACCACGACCACCACGGTGTCACGCGGCTGCGTCTGCGACACGGACTCGGGCAGTTGCACGGCCTTCGGGCTGGGCAGTGTCTCGACCCCACCGGCGTTGGACAAGAGGAAGAAGATCAGGATGGTGAACACGTCGATCAGCGACACCAGGTTCATGTCGACCATGCTCTGGTGGCGTGCGCGCCGCGCGGCACGCTTTTGTATGGGGGTGAGTTTCATGGCCCCTCTAGCGGTTGGCGATCGGCGCGTCGCCAATCGAGATGTTGGGGAACAGCTCACCACGCACCACGCTCGCGCCCTGCACCACATGCCCGGCGCGCACGGCGTCCATCACCTGCACAAGGGTGTTGTAGGGGGTATCGGGTTGCGCCAGCACGGTGGCCTCGGCCTTGTCCGGGAACTTGGCCTTGATCTGCTGCACCAGCCGCGCCAGCGAGGCCACATCGGGCACGGTGGGTGCGGCCGCCGTGTTGGGGATGCGCTCGATGAGCCCGCCCACGCGGTCACCCACTTCCAGTGCATCAGGGCGGATCACGATCTCCAATTGCAGGTCGTTGACCTTCAGTTGCGCCACACCCGAGCTGGGTGCGGGCAGGCTCAGGTCGATCACCGCCAGGCGCGTGAACACCGCCGTGGAGAGCAGGAAAGGCACCAGCACCACGATCAAGTTGATGAACGCGGTGATCTCCAGGTGCGCTGGCGTTTTGCGCAAGCGTCGGATGCGTGCCATGTCAGCGAGCCGCGGCCTGTTGCTCGGCGCGGATGCGCATCACGACGTTCAGGAAGCTCATCTTCGCGGCTTCCAGCCCGTCCACGATCTCGCTGGTCTTGGCCTGCAGGAAGGCGTGGATCAGCAGGAAGGGGATGGCCACCATCAGCGCAAACGCCGTGTTGTTCATGGCGATCGAGATACTGGCCGACAGCATCTCGGCCTTCTCGGCCGGGTTGACCTGTGCCACGGCGGTGAAGCCCTTGATCAGGCCGATGATGGTGCCCAGCAGGCCCACCAGCGTGATCACGTTGGCAAAGGTGGCGATGTAGTGCGTGCGCTTTTCCAGGCGGGGTACGATCTCCATCATGCCTTCTTCCATGGCGGCATCGAAGTCTTCACGGCGGCCGGGGCTTTGCATGCGGTCCAGGCCATGGTGCACGATCTTGCCCACCGCCGCGTCGGACTTGGCCGCGAGGTTCTGCACCTCCTTGAACTGCCCCTTTTGCAGCAGGGGCAGCAGCTGTGCCCAGGCCTTGCTGTTGTCACTGCGCGCACGCGAGAGGTAGACGAAACGCTCGATCGCGATCGCCACGCCCACGGCCATGATCAGGATGCTGGGGTAGATGAACAGGCCGCAATCCTGGAAGAACTTGACGGCGGTTTGGAAGGCATTCATATCTCGAATCTCCGAAGGCAAACTGGAATGGGGTGCGGGTGAATGGAGCGGCGTCAAGGCTTGGTCGGGTTGCCGGGCGGCGTGGCCTTGGCGGCTGCAACGGCTGCTACTGCCGCCGCGGTGCGCTGCTGCGTCTGCGCGTCGTACTGCACCTGGCGCCGGAACACATCGCGGTCCACCGGGGCCATGGCCTCATCGACGACACTGACCAAGGGGCGGCCGGCCAGATCACCTGGCGTGGGCCGCTTCCAGGGCACGATGTACAGGACCTTGGGCAACTCGCGGTTGCCGATGATCTGGGTGCGGTCGATCTCGGCGCGGTCTTGTGCGAAGGCCTTGGCGGCACACAGGCCCAGGCAGGTGATCACCAGGCAGGTCAGACGCATCATGATTTGTCCTTTCCAGCCGCGTGGCTTGAAGCGGGCTTGCGGTTCTTCAACTCGGCCACCCACTTCTTCACGGTGGCATCCCCGCTGGGGGTTAGCGCCAGGTAGCGCTCGTATTGGGTCAGCGCACGGCCGGGCTCGGCCAGGTACAGGTCGTAGAGGATGCCCAGGTTGAGGATGGCCTCTGCGTAGCGGTCATTGAGCGCAATGGCCTTTTCATACGCCTCGCGCGCCTTGTCAAACTGCCCTTGCTGGCGGTAGGTGATGCCCAGCTGGTTCAGGTAAAGCGCCTGATTGGGGCTGAGCTTCACCGCCAGCTCCAGCTCCTGCGCCGACTCGGCCAGCTTGCCGGCCTGGCGCTGCATCAGGCCCAGGTTGGCATGGGGGCCGGCCAGCGCCGGGTTGGCGCGCGCCAGGGCCCGAAAGCCACGCTCGGCCAGGGCCGTGTTGCCAGCGCGCAAGGCACGGGTGGCCTCGTCAAAGGCGCGCTGCTCGGCGGCACTGGGCAAGGCCTCGGTGGGCACATGCCCATCAATCTGGCTGGCGGTTGACGCCGTTGATGCGGAGGGCGATGCAGGTGCCCCCATCAGCGACTTCCGTTGCGCGTTCGTCCAGGCGCAGCCGGTCATGCCGACCATCAAGGCCACGGCAGCCGTGCGCCACAAGCCATCAGCGAATCGCATCAACCACCCCTTCGCTGCGTTCGTTCTTGCCATAGCGAACGGGCTGCAGCTCTCGCAAGGCCGCAAAGCTGCGCTTGACCCACTCGTCATAGATGCCGGCAGCCGCACGGCGTGCATTCACCTCGTGCAACTCGCTGGCCTTTTCCTCGAACGGGAAGGCCTGCTCTTCCAGCATCACGTTGTATTGCTCCAGCTCGACCTTGGACAGCTTCCTGGGCCGCTCCGAGCCCATCAGCGCCTTGCCGAAGTCACGGTACAAGGCGGCGATGTGAAAGGTCGCGGCGGTGCTGACATCGGCCACACCGTAGTCAGCGGCCACGGCATAGGCTTTCAAGCCCTCTTCCATCCGGGCCTTCTTGAGCTTCAACTGCTTTTGCAGGGGCTCGACCAGGGCGACCTTGCGATAGGCCTGGGCCACCGGTTCGGCCAGCGCCAATGCGGCCGTGGCACCCAGGTAGCGGGTGCGGTCCGTGCGGGCGGCGCCCCCGTTCTGATCGGCCTGCAGGATGTCTTTCATCAGCGCCAGCTCACGCGCGGTGTTGCCATCCTGCCCGGCGAGGTGGGCCAGGCGCGCACGGGCCTCGATGGCGGGCTCCAGCGGTGTCGGGCGCTGTGCCAGCGTCAGCGCGAGATGGCGTTCGTAGGCCTTGGCGGCCGGCCCACGCGCCCCGACCTTCTCGTGGTACTCGGCGGCCTGCCAGAGCGCATCGCGCGCCACCTTGGGGTCCTTGCTGGTGGTGGCCAGGCGTTCGAGCTCGCCCGCCGCGCTGCCCCACTGCCCCTGCTCGATGTAGGCCACGGCCAGCTTCGGGCTGACGTCGGCCTGCAATGGGTTGTTGGGATAACGCTGGCGGAAGTCCTCCAGCGTGCGTGTGGCAGCGTCCCAGTCCTTGAGCGCGATCAGCGCGGCCGCGGCGTCGTACTGCGCAGTGGCCCGCACCGCCGATTGCGGTGCGACCTCGGCGACGCGGGCGAAATGCGCCACCGCCTCGCGCAACTGGCCTGCAGACCGGGCCTGCTCGCCTTGTTTGTAGACCGAGGCGGCCTGGCGCTCGATCAGCTCCTGACGGCCCGGGGCCTTGGCGGCGGTGAGCTTGAGCACCTCGCCATAAGCGTTCTCAGACACATCGAAAGCGCCGCGCTCAAATGCGGTGTGGGCCAGCACCGTCCAGGCCACACGGCGCTGTGCCTCGGCGGCCGGGGGCTGCAGATCCAGCACCTGCTGGGCCACGCTCGCGGCCTGATCGCCATCGTGCAGGGCATAGAGCTTCTCGGCGGCATCGGTGAGCACGGGGCCGGCGCGGCTGTCGGCTGGGAAGGCCCGCGCAAAGCGCAAGGCGCTGGCCACGCTGGCCTGTTGCAAGGCGGGCAACTGGCCAGCGTCCGCCTTCTTTTGCTCTTGCGCATGGCTGAGCAAGGCGGCATAGCCCGCGTCCGCGCTCTTGTCGTGCGGCGGGTAGTCGTAAGCCGCCTTCTCGTACTCGATGCTGGCTTCGGCAAAGCGCGCATCTTCAAACAGCAGTTCGGCCAGCAGGAAGTTGTTCTGCGCCGCTTGCGGATCCGCGGGGAAGGAGGCGAGGTACTCGCGGTACCAATGCACCGCCTCCTGGTAGTCGGCCGAACGTTTGGATTGCTGTGCCTGTGCGTGGTGGTGGCGTGCCAGCTCGGCCAGGTGGGTCTTGAGCAGCGGCTGCGCGCGCGCCCAGGCCTGCGGCTTGGCGTTGCGGAACGCGCTGTGGCGTCCATAGCGCGCGGCATAGTCCTTCTTCGCCGCGAGCGCCAGGTTGGCGAACCCGCCGCGCTCGTAGATGTCGATCACGCGGGCTTGCAAGACCGGGGCCTGGGCATCAAAAGGCTCACGCTGTGCAAACAGGGTGAAGGTGTCGGCCGCGTCCTTGGGCCGGTCCTGCTTGATGTAGAGCTCACCGAGTTGTTCGTAGACACGGAAGGCGTAGGCGCGGCGCAGGGGCGTGTTGATCAAGGCCGGGATGGCTTCCGCACCCTGCAGGTTGGCCAGGCTCAGGCTGGTCACCCGGAAGGTGTCTTCGACCAGCTCGCGGTCTGCGCGGGTCAGGCCCTCGCTGGCGTCCAGGCTGTCATCGTCAAGCACATTGGCCAGCTTGAGGTCCAACACCCCGAAGAAGGCCTGCAAGGCGTCATCCAGCCGCCCCTGCTTGAACTGCGACCACCCTTGCATGTACAGCGCACGGTCGTGATACGGACTGCCGGGGCCGGCGCTCAGCACGGCGGCATAGGCCTTCTCGGCCTGCGCGTAATCACGGGCTGTGAACAAGAGCTCGCCCCGGCGGAACTGGGCCTCGTCACTGACGGCGGTGGCCGGGAAGTCGCGCACCAGCAGGGTCAGCGTCTTCAACGCGGCATCCAGGTCGCCGCTTTGCTCCTGCGCACGTGCCAACTGGTACAGCACGCGGTCATTGTTGGGGTCGGCTGGATAGGCCTTCAGGTAGTCCTGATAGCGAGCGATCGCGGCGCGGTAGTCCGGCGCACCGGTTGCGGCGGGATCGGCGCTGGCGCTGTCGGCACGGTCCATTTCCAGGTCACCGATGCGGCGCAAGGCCTCGGCACGCTGCGCTGCGTTGGGCGCCCCTGCCAGGAACTGGCGGTAGGCCTCGATGGCCTGCGCCTCGTTGGTGTGGATGGCCTGGTCCTTCTCGACCGTGATCTCGCGGTGGGCCAGCGACTGGATGGTGGGCTCGTTGTCGGGTGTGCCGCGCTTGCTGGCGCACGCGGTGAGCAGGCAGGCCAGGGCCAGCACGGTCAGCTTAGGGCTTGGACGCATCGTCTGCCCCCTTGTTCGCACGGTCATACAACTGCGCCACCGCAAAGCGCGCCTGCATGGCATAGGCATCAAGCCGCGCTTTCTGGCGGGTGAGTTCCGCCACGGCGATGTCCTGCATGAGGCCCTGCTGCTCCTTGCTGAGCGCGGCCAACCTGGGCAGCATCGCGTCAATCACGGGGCTCAGGGCCTTGATGCGTTGGTCAAACAGATCGAAGCGCGCTGGTTCGTCGCGTTGCGCTTGCGCGAGGGCGGCATCCCGGCGCTGCGCTTGGGCCAGCCCTTCGCGGATCACTTGCAGGTTCTTCCTGGCCTCCCACACGCGCTCCGGGTAGGTTTGCGCCAGCTGCCAGGTCAGCGTGCCCGCAGCCAGGCGGACGCGATCGCGGGCCTGCGCGATGTCCGGCGCGGCATCGGGCTGCGCGGTCATCGCTTTCACGCGGGCGATGCGAGCGAGCAGTTCACGCTGCTTGCCATCGGCAAACGCGACGCCATCCTGATCGGCTTCGCCTTGCGTGACCTGGGCCTGGGCGGCATCCAGGCGCTGGCGCAGGTTTTCAATGCCCGCTTCGCTGGCGCGGGCGCGCACCTGGGGCAGGCGCTCGGCAAAGGCCTTGCGACGCGTTTCGAGCATGTCGTTGAAGGTATCTAGCTTGCCGCGCCAGGCCTGGAGGTTGGCCGTGAGGTAGCGCAGGTCGCGCAGGTTCTTGAAAGCCTCCTGGAACTCATGCTGAGCCAGCAGCGCTGTCAGGTGCGCGGCATGCGGCAACTCGGGCAGCACGTCCATGCGCCAGGCTTTCCCCATGTCGTCGCCGGGGTTGCTGGCCAGCAAGGCGTCCACCAACTGACCCGAGCGGATGGCCTCGATGGACGCATCCAGGCTGCCGCGCTCGCGCTCGAAATCGGCGATGGCGTTCTGGTAGTGCGTCAGGGACTGGGCATAGGCGCCCAGCTCGGCATAGGCATAAGGCACGGCGATGCGTGCTTCGAGTGCGGCCGAATCGCTGACCTCTCTGCCACTGAGCTCCAGCCAGGGCGCGAGCGCCAGTTGCGGGTCATTCAGGGCATCGGCGGCCCAGCCAAAGCCCAGCAGCGCCTTGTTGGCTTCCAGGCTTTTCAGGCGCACACGCGCCAGGTAGGTGCGCGCGGCCTGCGGCTGCTTGTCGGCCAGGGCGGCAAAACCCAGGGCCAGGTTGGCACGGTCTCGCAGGGCACGGAACTCTTCGTTCTCGGCATAGGCCTGGCCCAGCTCGTCCAGCAGGGCCGTGCCACCGGCCTTGTCTCCCGACTTGATCTGCGCAATGCCCAGGTTGAAGCGAACGTAGCGGGCATCCGGCGCCTTGGCGCTCATCGCGCTCAGCGCCTTGGCCGCGCCGCTGTAATCGCTGCGGGCCATCAGCAGGTTGGCCTGGAGCAAGCCGCGCTCTTCTTCCAGCTCGGGTGGGAGCGCCTGCTCGACCCGTGCCAGGGCCTCTTCGGCGGGCGCCAGATAGCCGCGCTGGTAACGGATCTTGGCCAGGTAGAACCAGGCACGATCGCGCACGGCAGGCGGGGCCCCCTTCTCGATCAAACGGGTGAAGATCTCACCCGCCTCGCGGTGCAAGCCGTAGGTCAGCAACATGCCGCCGCGCAAGACCTCGGCCTCGTCGGCGTGGGGCGCCACGCGCTCGAAGTGCTGCGAAACCATCAAGGTCGTGATGGACGTGAAGTACTGCGACTGAAAGAAGTGGAACAGCGTGTCGCCATAGTGCGGCGCCTGGACCTCGTGCAAGGGCGGCTCGTCCGTCGCCGATGCGAACACAGGCCAGCCTGAGGCGAGCACACAGGCTGCAGCCACCGCCAGGCGACGCCAGCGCAGTGGGGTATGCAAACGAGAACCAGATCGACAGGGCATGACCGCTTACTGCCAGACTTTGACGTTGAACTCGGGCTGCAATTTGGCCGTGGCGTCCTGGATGCGCAGCTCGATGTACTTGGCGTCGGTGCCCTTGTCGAACTTCACGGTGGCGGCACGCTTGTAGTCACGCTCATGCGGCCCGCCACCGGTGAAGAAGGCGGTCAGCTCGTGCTCGCCCACACGCAGGTTGCCCAGGTAAACGCGTTGCACGCCGCCGCGGTGCAGCGCGGCCACTTCCAGCGGCGTGTAGAGGTAGTTCGCCACCACCTTGTCGTCCAGCCTGATCTGGACCGAGTCCAGCGAGAACATCTTGCCCACGTCCATCGAGACGAAGACGGCGACCTGCGTGCTGGCCGGGAACAAGAGCTCTTCTTCCAGTACGAGCAAGTCCCGATTGAGCTTGATCACGTCGCTCTTGACGTCCTGGATGCGGTCGTCGAGCGCGGCCGGCTCCGGCGTACCGCTTGCGGCCGCTGGGGCAGGGGCACTGGCTGCAGCCGCAGGCACCGCATCGGCGGCACGCGCAGCAGGCAGCAGGGCCACGCCCATGAGCAGCGCAGTGAGGATCAGTTGGAGAGAGCGATCACGCATGGCTGGCCATCGTCAGAAGTTGGTTGACAGGAACAACTGCAGCACGCTGGCTTTGTACGAGTACAGATTGCCGGTGCGGATGTCGGTGAACTCACCGAACTTGTACTGCACGTACTCAAGCGCGCCATTGAGCGTGACGTCGTATTGGCCCGGTACCTTCCTGATCGTGTAGGCCACTTTCCCGCCCAGGCTGATGTCATGGAAGGTGCTCAGCTGCCTGTTGCGCGACACGTAGAGCGTCTCGGCCTGCGCGTTGTTGCTGTAGAACAGCGCGTGCTGTTGCGAGTGGTAGCGCAAGGTGAGGTCCGCCAGCCAGTCGTCGCCGAAGTAGCGGCTGTAGGTCACATCCAGCGTGCTGGCCTTGATGCCCCAGGTATCCCAGTAGTAGCGGTAGCCCACCTGCATGGCATCACGCGAGCCCAGGTCGCCCACCACGCGCCACTTGAGGGCACGCGATGACCTGGTGCCTGGCACACGCTCGGGCACCGCCGCGCCGAACACATAGGCCACGCGGTAGGGGCTGCCCAGGAAGCCATCATCGGCCAGCGCCTCCAGGTTGAGGCTGGTGATCCAGCGCGGCGTGAGGATCAGGGAGGAGCCCAGCCGGTATTGCCAGTGCGTGGCGGTGGCCTTGAAGCCCGGCTCGGCATGCTTGCCGACCTTGTCGTCGCCGTGCGTGAAGCCCATGTTGACGGTTGACATGCCGCCAAACACTTCCTGTGCGATGTCCAGCCCGACACGGTTGGCCGTGTAGTCCGGCTCCTTGCTCGACGAGGTCGACAGCGTGAGCTTCGAATCTCGGTAGACGTAGTCGGCAGACAGGCCGTACTCGGTGCGGCGCTCGGTGAACGGGCTGGCTGCCGTCACCACGTCGATCGACGCGTTGCTGACCGCGTCGACGTAGACCGTGCCGGTCACGGCCACCTTGTCCATCACGCTCTTGCGCAGCAGCAGTGCCGGGCCACTGGCCTTGACCCCACCGCCGTCGTAGCGGTGATAGAGCAGCTCGGCCTTGTCCGCCCCGAGGTCGACCGCGCGCGCGCCGCTGGCGGCAAACAGGCTGCCCAGCAGGCCTGCCAGTTGACGGGCGATGGTGGCCCACCGAGCGGGTCGCTTAATTGCAGCCACAGCCGCCTCCTTGCACGCCGGTGGCACCGCGCGCACCTTCACGCACATCGCGCACGTGCTCGCGGCTCTTCTCGGCGAGCGAGCCCCGCTCGAAGCTCATGATCGGGTCGGCCAGGCGCTCGCGCTCATACGGTTTGACCCAGGGTTGCATCGCGCACCCCCCCAGCAAGGTGGCGCTCAGGCACGCGCCGGCCAGCAAGTGCATCCGGGTGCTCATTTCAACAGCTCCCGGATCTGCTTGTCGTACACATCCTCGTAGCCGCTGAGGTAGCCACGGTGCACATGGCGCACCTGGCCATCACGGTCGATCAGCACGGTCGAGGGCATGGTGACCAGGTCGTACTGGCCGCTGACCTTCTTGTCCGTGTCCAGCAGCACCGGGAACTTGAGCCCCAGCTTGGTCGCCATCTCGGCGGCGCTGCGCGGGTCGTCATCCACATTGACCCCCAGCAGCACGAAGCCCGACTTGCGGTACTTCTCGTACAGGCGGTTCAGGTGCGGCATCTCCTGCCGGCAGGGGCCACACCAGGTCGCCCAGAAGTTCACCATCACCACCTGGCCACGCTGCTCCTGCAGGCGCAGGTTCGGGCCGTTCATCGCACGCAGGGTGAAGTCTGGCGCGGCCGTGGCGGGTGTCACCGCCTGCGCCGCAGCGCTGGCCAGGGCCCCCACGGCGGCCAGGCACAGCCAACGGGTGGCGCGGGAAAACAAGGTCGTGGTCATCGTGTGCGCTCGCTCAGAAGATGACCGTCAGGCCGGCGGTGAACTCAAGGTTGTGCGTGCTTTGCTGCTTGCCCAACAGGTCGAGCGTGAAGATGTGGTCACGCGCGTCAAGTTGCAGGGCGGCCCAGTCGCTCATGTAGACGCGAAACCCCGCGCCGAAGTTGAAGGTCTGGCGCGTCTGGTTCACGAACTTGGTGCTGCCCACCCCACCAATCAGGTACAAGGCCGCAGGCTTGGCGTGCTTGCTGCCAATGAAGATCTCGGCTGGCAACACGTTGTAGCCCACCGAGAGGTTGTAGTAGCTCAGGCTGGCCGTGGGCTGCTCGAACACGCCGCTGGGCAGGATCTGGCGGAAGGCCTCATCTGACACCTTGGTCTTGCCATAGACGCCCTCGACAAAGATGTCTTCGGTGACCGCGTAACCCAGACGCAAACCATACACGGCGTGGGCACCAAAGTTCTGCGTCGCATACGTGCCGGCGAACAGCCCCAGCTCGAAGTCGTTCGAGGGGTACTGGGGCAGCGCGACCTCGCGGCGGTCAAGCTGCGGCACAACGGGCTGATCGGCATTGGAGGGTGCGACAGGGTCAGCAGCCAGCGCCCCGCCAGCCGCCGCCAGCAGCGGCACAAACACGGCCGCGCGCATGGCGGCAACAAGTGACTTGGTGATCATGGGGATGGTGTGAAACATGGGGCTTTCCACTCAGACATCAGAAGAAGAACGCCATGCCCAGCGTCCAGGCCCGGAATTCGTTGGTATGGGTATCAGAGAAGAAGACGGTATGGAGGCTGTAGTCCGCGCGCACAAGGAAGCGGTCGCTCAGGTGGTAGTTGACGCCCGCAGTCGCGTTGGCGAGCTTGGAGCGGGTGGTGGTGGCGCCCACCAGGCTGGCATTGGGCACGTACTTGTATTTGCCCATGCCGATGGACGCAAAGGGCGAGAAGCGTTGGTCCGACCAGGGCTCGGTGAGCAGGCTGAGGTGCCAGAAGTCTGCGCCGGCAAACTTGCCCTGCACCTGCCCGACGGTGCCCTCCAGGCTGAGCGTCTCCGACAGCCGGTAGCTGGTCCAGATCTTGAGCATGGGCTCGGCATTGAAGCGGCCCCATGCAGCACCCAACTGGACACGGCGGCTGAGGTAGTCGTCGATCAGGATGTCGCGAAAGCTCTTGGTGGCACCAGACGCGGTCAGCGTGGTCTCCAGTTGCTGGCGCGAAACCCAACCCATCTTGCCCCCTGCCGTGCGCACCCGGAACCAGTCGGTGTGGCGCAACTCGATCTCGATCCACTCGGCGCGGGCCACGACGAAGAACACGGGGAAGCCGCGCCCCGGCCCGGTGCGCAACTCGATGTAGGGATCGCTGACTTGCAGGCGCTCGGTGGCTGGCGATGGCGCGGGCGCAGGGGCCGGTGTGGCTACGGGTGCTGATGCAGGTAGTGGTACTTGTGCTGGTGCAGACGCCGGAACAGAGGCCGCCACGACCTCATCGGCAGCGCGGGCACCCGTGGCCCCGAGCAGCCCCACCGTCACCGCCAGCACAACGGCACCTGAACGAAGGAAGGTGGCCATCATGGTGGGTTGCAGGCC
This sequence comes from Aquabacterium sp., assembly GCF_016195855.1. Lineage (GTDB taxonomy): Bacteria > Pseudomonadota > Gammaproteobacteria > Burkholderiales > Burkholderiaceae_C > Aquabacterium. The sequence goes on along the minus strand of NZ_JACPYU010000010.1, from coordinate 28,941 downwards.
CCGGTCAGGCGATTGGCAGGCGTGAACAGCGCGTCGGCTGCGACACTGAACTCGTCCTGCCCTGTTGGCATGGGGTGCGTGATCCAGTAGCTGATGCGTTGCGCGTTGGGGTCGCTGGTGTCCTGGATGATCTGGCCACCACCATGCAAGACCAGCAACAAGGGCTTGGCCAGCAGGCGGCTCTGCGTGGGCGAGCCCACCACGACCGCGCCCTGGGCGGAGTAGAAGTTCTTGTACATGTCGCTGGCACGGATCACATCCGGCGTGTTGGCCGGGTCGCCCAGGTCCACCTCCTGCGCGGAGGGCACGAGCCGGAGCGCGCCGCCCGCACCGGTGGTGGTGTCATGGCAACCGGCACCCGCGCAGCTGTTGGTGGCACCACCGCCCTGCAGCGCCGGCAACTGCGCGATGAGGATCGGGTTGATGCACTTCTGGAAGTAGGCGAACGACAGGCGCTGGCCGCCCGTGGTGGCCGGGTTGCTCACCGTGGCGGGGTTGCTGAGCGGGTTCGCCGAGCCACCACCGCCGCCACAGGCCGTCAGGCCCAGAGAAAGCGCAAGCGATAGAGAAAGGGCGGCAGCGCCTGGCGCCCTCACGTCCATCACACGTCTGTACAAGCACATCATGGACATCAGCAACCTGTCGCGATCCAGTTGGCAATCTTGGTGTAATTCGCGCTGCCAACCGGCAGCACCGCGGCGCCCCCTACCGCGCCCGTCGGGTGCGGCGCGGTCGAAGGCTTGCTCAACAAGGCGTTCGACGACGCATTGCAGGCATTGGAGATCATCGTCAGCGTGACGTTGTAGTCGCCTTCGACATCACCCGTCAGCACGAAGCGGTTGTTGCGGAACGAGGTGCCTGGTGGCGTGGCCGAGGCACTGCTGCCCAGCGCCTGGTGGCAGCCGCTCGCGCAGGTATCGCGCAGAACCGGGAACACCTGCGTCGCAAACGCCGTCTGGCTCAAGCCGGTGATGACACGCACGCCCGAGTTGCTGTTGAACGGGTCGTTGTAGTACTTGCCACCCAGGTCGATCCACTCGGCCACAAGGCGCTTCTCGGCCTTGGTGAGCAAGGTCGAGTGATCCGGCGCTGTACCTGGCGGGTTGGGGTGCGCCAGGCGCGCCGCACTGCCCGAGGACAAGGATTGCCCCCACAGGATCTCGGCGAGCCGGCTCTTGCGTGTCAGGCCCAGGGCCTCGCCCTCGCTGGCCGCGGTGTCCACCAGCGCGGGGCCACGCGCCACCACGCTCACGCCCTCTTCGATGCGCAACACCGGGTTGCCGTTGGCATCCAGCAAGGGGTCACCCAGCATCAGTTCCTGGTAGGAGGACATGCGGCCTGACCCGCCCACCGTGCCGCTCAGATCCAGCTTGGCCGGGTCGTTGTGGCAGGTTGTGCAGGTGTTCGCGCCGTTGACGCCACGCGCACGCGTCCACAGCGGCTGAATGTGCTCGGGGTAGTTGATCACGCCATTGGTGGGCGCCGCGGTGACCAGATCGCTGTAGCTCAAGGTGATCGCCGTGCGGGCAGTCACGCCAGGCTTGTTGGTGTCTGCCCAGATGTCCGTGTAGACCATGTTGGGAGCGAGCTGCAAGGCTGTCGGGTCCAGACGCGTGCGGGTAGCGGCCATGGTTTCACCCGGCAGGTGGGCAGCCTGCATGCTGGCAATGAGCCCAGCGGGTGTGCTGTTGACCACGGCGCCCGAGTTGATCGCCCCACCACGGCGCGGGCTGTGGCAGCCATCGCAGGTGCGGCGCTCACCCGGTCGCACCTGGATCCAGTTGGTGTGGGTCTGGAAGGCACGGCCCTCGGCGTCGATGACGGCCAGCCCGATGGGGGTATCGGCCGGCACCTGCAGCTTGAACGACCCATCTGGCTCGATGGGCGCATAACCCAGGATCTGCTGCATCTCGAACTCGGTCTCGCCAATGGCGCCACGTGTGCCGGTCATGCCCACGGGGGGTGCCACGGCCCGGAACACCCGGATGAAGCGCGCCGGCGCACAACCATAGGCGCGGTCAGCCGGGTCTTTCATGCGCAGCAAATCGGCGATCAAGGGGCGGGTGTCCAGCGGGTCGCTGGGTGTGGTCTTGGCGATGGCCGTGGTGCAACCGGAGGGCAGATCGGCGGGCACCAGCGCGGCGTCACCCATGCGGCCCAGGCCATCGGTGTCGTACACGCTGCGCACTTCCAGCAAACCCATGTTCTGCTGCTTGAGCGTTTCGTCCAGATTGGTCGCGTCAACCGTGCTGGGCTCGGGGCGGGCCTCCAGGGCAACCGGGTGGGTGTACATGAAGCCGTCAGGCGGCGCGGCCACGTTCAGCCAGGTCTGCTTGGCAGGGTCAAACATGTAGACCGCATAGGACGGGGCCACGTTGTCCTGCAACTCGTCGGTCAGGGCTTCGCTGATCAGGCGGTTTCCGTCGGCCAGACGCGCCCGCTCGGCATCGCTGAGCGTGGCGCACGAGACGATCACACCTTTGCGACGGACCTGGCATGGCGTGTACGACAAGAGCACGCGGTCCGTGCCATCCCACATGGGGTAGGGTGTGGTGATGCGCCCGTAGCGTGACAAGCCTCGGTCAAAGTTCAAGGTGTTGGCCGAGGGTTGCGCCTGTCCGCCCACCGCAGGCACGGTGGCATTGGCCGGGGTGTTCTGCTCGGAATAGTTCGCCGCATCGACAAACACCAGCGCACCGCCCTCATGCGTGCGCGACAGCGGCATCAGGTCAGAGGCCACATAGCCTTTGTACTTGCCCTTGGGGTCCATCTCGCGTGGGTGCAGGAAGCTGTTGCCATCGCTGTGCGCGCCATACAGCACGAACAGGTCGGTGCCATCGGGCTTGATGCGAAAGATCTTGAAGTGGTTGCGCCCGCCCACGTGGTCCCAGCGCGAGAACATGATCTCGCCGTTCTGGCGCACCACCGGGCTGCGGTCATGGCTCTGGTTGAACGAGATCTGCGTGATGTTGCCGCCATCGGCGTCCATCGTGTGCAGGTTGAAGACGCGCTCGCGCTCGTACTCGTCCAGCGCGAAGTAGCTGTGGCCCAGCGCCTGGTTGACCTTGGACTTGGTCTGGCGGTTGGAGGTGAAGACCACACCGCGCCCACCTGGCAGGTAGGTCGGGTCCACGTCATCGTCATCGGTCGAGCTGGTGAGTCGGCGATAAGCGCCCCCCTTCAGCCCCCCATTGCTCATGTCGTATTCCCAGATGTTCCAGCGGCCCGTGCAGGCGCGCTCGGTGCCGATCATCGCGGTGTTCGTGCTCGGGCAGCGCATCGCGAAGAGGATCTTCTTGCCGTCGTAAGAGACCTCTGGCCCCGAAGCATCACCCACGCCTTGCGTGAACTGCGTGGTGATGTTGTATTCAGGCGCGCTGGGCGAAGACTTTTCCCTGATCAGCAAGTCCCCGCCTGGCGCCGTTGGCGCCCCATTGGTCGGGTTGGCCGAGATCGTGTTGACACGCTTGGCATAGGCAATGGGCGTGTCGCTGACGGACGCGCTGGCAGGATCGGCATTGGAGCCAGACAGCGAGGACGAGCCATCCCCGCTGCCGCAGCCACTCAAGGCCAGCAGCAGCGCAGCAGTGGTGCATGCGAATGAGACATGACGTTTCATGATGCGAGCCTCCTCCTGTATGTGCTTGTAGACGAACGCGATGGACGTGCTGGTGGGGCGACTCAACATGCCTGCCTCGGGGCAGCTGCTGTCAAACCGGAAGAAAAGTGCAAGGCGCCTGACGCGTCCACCACGACCGCGTCCACGCCGCAAAGGGACTCGATCAGGGCCAGGCCCTTGTCCACGCCCAGCACGAACACCGACTTGGACAAGGCCTCGGTGGTCAGCCCGTCGTTGGCCAGGATCGTCACGCTGCGCACACTGGCGGGCGAGCGGCCCGTTGCCGGGTCGATCAGGTGGTGGAAGCGCTCACCGCCCTCATCGAAGAAGCGCTCGTAGTCGCCTGATGTGGAGATCGACACGTCTTCAAGCGGCAGCACGGCCACCATCTCGCCAGCACGCCGCGGGTCGCGGATGCCGATGCTCCAGGGGCGGCCGCGGTGGTCACCGATCACACGGCTGTCGCCGCCAGCACTGATGTTGGCGTGCTGGATGCCCAGCTCACGCAGAATGGCCGCGGCGTTGTCGACCGCATGGCCTTTGGCAAAGCCACCCAGGTCAATGCGCATGCCGGGCCGCGCGAAACGCAAGGTCTGCTCGGCGGTGTCCAGCACCAGATGGCGCCACCCCACCGCAGCACGGGCGTCTGCCAGCGCTTGCGCACTGGGGCGAATGCGCTCACGGTAATCGTAGAGATGGCCGATCGCGGCGTAGCTGATGTCGAACGCCCCGCCGGAGAGCTCGGAAAAGGCCAGGGCACGCGCGATCAGACGCATCATCTCGGCACTCAAGGGCACAGGTGCCGTACCCGCATCGCGGTTGATGCGCGAGAGCTCGGAGTCGGGTTTGTGCGGGCTCATGACCCGGTCGATGCGGTGCATCTCGGCCATCACGGCGTCCATGGCGGACTCGCCCTTGGCGCGGTCATCGCACCACAGCTCGACGCTGATGGCCGTGCCCATGATGGCCTCTTCGCGCTTGAGCCAGCCGCGGTCGACACCCTGCGCCATCTGGCCTGCCTGAGGGCCGATGCGGGGGCGGGTGTCACGAAGATGAGCCTTCAGCGCGCCGAACATGCTGTTGCGATTTCCTGTTGGTGATGGGGCCGGCGCTGGCTTGAAACACGTGCCAGGACCTGCCTTCACGCAGATCACGCGCCTGTGGTCAGACCCGGGCGCACCATGGAAACCTGGTACTGCAGTTCGTTTAATTCACGCTAACGTCGGTGTTACCGAGTATGCGGGGACTCTTTTCAGACAGACTGCGAGCAGATGAATCAGATGTAAGCGTGCGCATCTCACATGTGACCCGTGCCAAACTCGAACGCCAGCTCAATCGGACCTGCACCGTGGCCTCAAGCAACCATGACCCGAATGCCCTGCCCCCCCATGCGGACGGCGGACAGCGCCTGGCGGTGATCGCGCAAGCGCTGTACCTGTGCAACCTGCTGGTGGCGCCGGGCCTGGCCTTTTTGGCGCTGCTCTGGCTGTGGTTCAAACACAAGGACAGCGCACCACCACTGGCGCGCCAGCACCTGGCTCAGGCCACCTTTGTCAGCGTCATGGGCGGGATCCTGATCGTGTGCATCACCGTCGGCCTCATCGCGATGGGCGGGCTGCACTGGCCCTGGACCTGGGTGGTCGTCATCACCTACTTCGTCTGTATACATGGGGTGCTGGTGCTGATGGGCATGTTCGCGCTGGCCAAGGCCATGGCTGGCCAGCCGTGGCGCTACCCGCTCATCGGGCCCCGATCACGCCCCTGATGCCGAGCGCCCCCCACCCACAGGCTCAGATGACCGTGCCGATGTCGTTTTGCACGATGAGGTCCAGCGCCCGCTCCACGATGGCCGCAATCGTCATCGACGGGTTACAGGCACAGGTCGCACCGGGCATCAGCGCCCCGTCGAGCACATAGAGCCCACGTTGCCCCTTGACGCGCCCTTCGGTGTCGCAGACCACGCCCATGCACGCCCCACCCAACGAGTGCCACGTGGTGTTGACGAGGTCATTGGTGTTGATCAACGTACCGTCGCCGTTCACGATGGTCTTGAGACGATCGTTGATACGCTGGGCAACCACCGCATCCCCCTTGGAGGGCCAGGTCAACTCGACCTTGTCGGTGAGGAAGTTGTAGATGAACTTGCCGCGCCCTTCGCTCATGCCATAGCCCACCAGCATGGTCGAGTGCGTGTCCGACGACGAGGTCGTCACCGTGCTGCCAGCGGGCAGCAGCGCCGAGGACATGGCGTCGGTACCCGCTGCGCTGGCGTTCTTGGACGAGGGCGGCAGCGAGGCCTGGATCACGGTGTTGGCGGGCTGGCCGGGCGTTGCCCAGTCCTTGCTGCCAAAGACGACGGGCCCACCTTGCACCGGGCCAAAGGACTCGGCCTTGCTCGTCCAGACATAGATCTGGTCGCCATTGGTGCCGTAGCCCTCGCCCACACCTGCGGGCAAGCCCTTGATGTCACCCCGTGCCTTGGCACGAACCAGCAGCTTGGAGGTGTTGACCGTGCCGGCAGACAGGATGAGCGTCCTGGCCGTGATGACCTTGCGCTCCAGCACGGTGCCCGTCTCGTCGGTGCGATCGGCGTACACCAGCCACTGGCCATTGGCCGCGCGCGCGATGCGGGTGACATTGTGCTGGGCCTCGACGGTGGCATTGCCGGTGGCGATGGCCTGCGCCAGATAGGTCACATCTACCGAGTGCTTGCCACCGTTGTTCACACCCAGCGCGCAGTCACCGTTGGTGTAGGACGGTTTCATCTCGCCGCGCAGTTCGGCCAGCGCATAGTTCCAGTCGATCGGCATGGGGATCTTTTCCAGATTGAAGCCGGCTGCCTGCACCTTCTGCGCAAACACGCGTGACGCCTTGTAGGTCGGGCTGTTGGCCAGCTCGTCCGGTGCGGTGGCCACCTGCAGCATCTGCGCCACCCGGGGGTAGTAGATGGACCGCATCGACTCCCAGTCGATCTGCGGGAAGCAGGCCTTGAAGAGGCTTTCCGTGGGCTGCAGCGTCATGCCCTGGTAGATGAGCGAGCCACCGCCCACGCAGGCCGGCGTGACGGCAATGATGCCTTTGCCAAAGAAGGGCTCCAGCAGCCCGACATAGGGGTTCAAGCCAATGCGCTTGCCGTTGACTTCGGGCCAGATGTTGTAGAAGAGATCGCGCTTGTCCAGGGTCGTGGCATGCGGAAAGGTTTCTGCATTGGGGCCTGTGGGCCACCACTTGCCACGCTCCAGCACCAGCACCTTGATGCCCGCCTGGGCCAGACGCAAGGCGGACACTCCGCCACCAAAGCCCGAGCCGATGATCACCACACGCTCTTGCGAATTCGTGGTGGGGATGGCGGCCTGGGCCAGCCCGGGCATCGACGCCCCGACCGCGGCACCGGCGCCTGCTACGGCTGCGGCGCCATTGCCAAGGAATTTGCGGCGTGAAATGCGTTTCATGTAGACGTCCTCAAATATCAGATCGATGCGAACGGAATGCAATGCAGGCTCTGGGCACTTGGCCGAGGCCCTTCCGGGCGCATTTTTGTCAGCCGCTCACCGCGCTTCAATAGCTGGGCTGACCAAGCTATTAACTGATCTGACACAAATCAGGGAAAGTCCTGGGGCGCATCCAGGCAACCGTGCGGACAGAAGCCCGTCGCCATCCCTTCGGGTTGCATTGCTTGATGCTGCAGGGGACGTGCGCTGCCGAACAGACCGCCCCCACCCGCTCCGGTACACCCGAACCAGGTGCAGGCCTTTCCTGTGCCACCTTTCAATCAACCAATCGAGGTGTGACATGAACAAGGACCAAGCCAAGGGCGTCATCAAGGAAGCCACAGGCAAGATGCAGACCAAAATCGGCCAGGCCATTGGCAGCAACACGCAACAGGCCAAGGGCGTTGCCAAGCAAGTGGAAGGCAACATCCAGAAGAAGGTTGGCGACACCAAACAGGCCGCCAAGGACCTCATTGACAAGAGCTGACACCCAGGCAGAGGTTGACCGTGCCCTTGAAAACAGGGGCACGGACGCCAGGCCGAATCACACCGCTGCTTTCAAGGAGATCCCATGAGCCACACTGACAAAGCGCCCTCGAACAAGAACAAGGGCATGGCGCAACAGCAAACTGATTTCACGTCGGAAGGCGCGCCGCCGCCCATTCCCAGCCTGAGCTTGAACATGAAGGCCATTGAAGCGGCCACGCGCGATCTGGAGCAAGGCTCCATCACGCCCCACTATGGCTCCTGCCGCCAGGATGTCATCAAGCTGCTCAACGACGCACTCGCCACCGAATTGGTCTGCGTGCTGCGCTACAAGCGCCATCACTTCACGGCAGACGGCCTGGCATCTGCGAAGATCGCGCAGGAGTTTCTGGTGCATGCCAACGAAGAAGCCGTCCACGCGGACCGATTGGCGCGCCGCATCGTCCAGCTCAACGGCGCACCGGACTTCTCGCCGGAGTCGTTGACGCAGCGTAGCCATGCCCCTTACGACGCCTCGCTCGATCTCAGGGAGATGATCCGCGTCAACCTGATGGCCGAGCGCGTGGCCATCGAGGCCTACAGCCAGATGATCGACCTGATCGGCAACACCGATGCCACCACACGGCGCTTGCTGGAAGACATCCTGCGTGAAGAGCAAGCGCACGCAGAAGAGCTCAAGGACTGGTTGGTGGGCTAGGTCAGGCAGAGTCGAGGGATGGCCAAAGCCCGGACACGGCCCGGGCCTCGTTGCGCCGCCTTATTCCCAATAGGGCGCGCGGTCGTAGTAGCTGGACAGCTCACGGTTCCATTTTTCATCGCTCATGGCCGGCCAGTGATCGGCATCAAAGCCGGGAGCGGCCTTCAGCGTTTCCTTGGACGCATCGAGCACGTATTCGTTTTCGGAAGGGTTGTAGGCAAATGCACTGAAGGGAATGGCAAAGAGCTTTTCACCCATGCTCAGAAAGCCACCAAACGACACGACGGCATAAGCCACCTTGCCCGTCTGCGGATCAATGACCATTTCCTTGATGTCGCCGAGGCTTTCATGCTTGGGGTTGACGACGCTGGTGCCGATGATGCTCGATGCCTTCATCGGCGAGTTTGAAAACGTTTGGGATTGGGTCATGTTTGAACTCCTGTTGAGTCGTGAATGAAGACCGGCCCCCACGTTCGTGCGAGGTGAAAGCCTGTGGTGAGCCTAGACGCTGAGCCAAGCACACACCGTGCGCAAGCGCACCGAAGGCACCGAAATATGCAGGCACCATGAGCCTGCTTCGCTGAAATGAATGGCCCGAATGAGAAGACGCACCCATACCGCCCTGTGGGCCAAGGCGCTGAAGCGCAGCATGGCCGTCATCACCCGCAGCAGCGTGGGGGTGGGCAAGCGCATGGTGAGGCAGGCGCTCAAGGACACGATGGACCGCAAGGGGCCACCACAAGGTGATGGGGACTGGATTGCGGGCGTGGCCATCGGGCTCAAAGGCGTGCGTCGATTCCGGCTCTACCGCCCACCCGATATACAGCGCGGCGAGCAACTGCCCTTGCTGGTGATGCTGCATGGCTGCGGACAGGACGCCAGGAGCTTTGCCGCGAGCACGCGGATGAACCGGGTCGCGGCCCGAGAACGCTTCATGGTGCTCTACCCGGAGCAAGAGCGCATGGCCAACGCACAAGGCTGCTGGAACTGGTTCGACACCGATGGTGGTCGCGCATATGGCGAAGCAGCGTTGATCATGAAAGCCATTGACCAGGTCTGCCTGATGTGCCCGGTCGATCGGGCTCACATCGCCGTAGCGGGTCTTTCAGCGGGCGCCAGCATGGCGGCGCTGCTTGTCACGCGCTACCCCGAACGCTTCAAGGCCTTGATCATGCATTCGGGCATCCCACCTGGCACGGCGCATTCGGGTCTGTCGGCCCTTGGCGCCATGCACGGCCAGCGCACAACCAAACCGCTGGCAGCCAGCTCGCTGTCGGTGGCTGCCGTGTGGCCGCCGCTGTTGGTGATTCATGGTGCAGCGGACCTCATCGTTTCGGCCAGCAACGGGCGCGCAGCGGTACGGGTCTGGGCGACCGCGGCCGGTGCGCAGGCGGGCCACGTGCGCCACGTTCAGCGCGGCAAGCGCTACCCCATGACGGTGACCGACTTCAAACGCCAGGGGCACATGGTCGCCACCCTGGTCGAGGTCGGGCAGCTCGGCCACGCATGGAGTGGCGGCGCGGCCAGGCACCCATTCAGTGATGACAGGGGGCCGGATGCATCCCGCATGGTGTGGGCGTTTGCCGCCAGACAGTTTCGAGGCTAGCGGACACCCGTGTTGCCTGCCGCCAAGGCGTCGAGCCGGTCGTCATGCGGGGCCCGACCAGAGGGCCAAAGCCCTCGCGCTCGAGACAATTGGGAGGTCATCAGCCGTTTATTGCCGTCATCGCTTTGACGCCGCATTCCTAAAATCGCGCGTGCACTCGCATCCGATCCGGATTTGCCGATTGGCCTGAGCGAGCGTTTGCTGGCGATATGGGCGACGGCTGGATGCGGCACATTGTTCTCTTGTGGATGAGCCTGGTGATGTCAAGCGCACCAGGCGTTTGCCTGTCAGCGGCCCCGGCCACCACATCGACTCAAGGAGGCGCGGCGGCGTCCTCGGTCGCGCTGGACTACGCCCGGTACGTCTTGTCAACCGGGGATCACCAAGGCATGCCGTTTGCCATCGTCGACAAGATCGCTTCGGTGATCCTGGTCTATCGCGCAGACGGCACATTGGCTGGCCAATCCACTGTCTTGCTAGGGCAGACCAAGGGCGATGCGATCGTGCCCGGTACGGGCGAACGCACGCAAGCCAGGCGCCTGAGCCTTGCCGATCGCACGACACCGGCCGGGCGCTTCGTCAGCGAACCAGGTCATAACGAGGTTGGCGAGGCCATCGTGTGGATTGACTACACGGCGGCCTTGGCCATTCACCGCCTTCGCCCCAGCCCACCGCAGGAAAGGCGCGCACAACGCATGGCCTCCCGCAACCCTCAGGACAAGCGCATATCGGCGGGCTGTGTCGTGGTGCCGGTGGCGTTCTATCTTGATGTGGTCCAGGCTGTGCTCGGGCACCGCAAAGGTGTCGTCTATGTCATGACGGAAGACGGCCACCGACCAACCTGACGCCCCTTACCTGGCGGCGCTGCTGGCCATCGCAAACACCTGCTGGATGGGCTTGCGCTCTGGCAACACGTACACCAAGGCCCGCTGGCGTTCAAACACGGGGCGGATCTGGGCCTCATAGAAGGCCACGGGCACGTTGATGCAGCCGTACGAAATGCGCTTGTCTGCGATGTCCGGGGACGCCAGACGAGCCAGACGGTGCTCTGCTGGGTTGGTGGTCAGGACGCGGTGAATCGACACCCCCGCGTCATAGTCAACCCACACGACATCTTCGCCACGGCTGTCATGGCCTCGCTCTGCCAGGAAGCGGCCCGCCGGCGTCGTGCGCTCCTCGGGTCTGACCTCTGCCACCGGGCGCTGGCCGATGCCGGGCACGGTATCGTCACCGCGGGCGGCACCCAGCAACACGGACGTCGAGCCGCGCAACCTGGCATCCTCATCAAACACATACAACCTGGCTGCGCGCTTGTCGATGACCAGAAAGGCCGATTGCTGGTTGTCATGCGTGTCGCGGATCCATTGGCGAACCTGCCGGGCGTCACGGGAAAGCAGATCCGCCCCCACCTCCTCTTGCCCTTGTTGAGCCGACACACCGGAGAGGAATGGCTTGGCCGGCTCCAGCTGATTGGGACAGAGCACAGCCAGGATGGCGATCGCCATGACCAGGCCTCGGCCAATGCCCTCCATCAGGTCGAGCCAGAGCTGTGTCCACATGGTTTCTGGGGCCAAGCGCGCCCACCCAAGATGCTGGGCACGCCCGGCATCTCAGATGCAGCGTCAGCCTGGCCGATCAGTTGCGGTCTGCGCGAGCCGGGCGTTCGCTGGACGGCGTGGCGCTGGACGGGCTCGAGGGATTGGAAGGTGAGTTGTCCATCGTATTGGTATTGGGATGGGCGCTGTTGTCAGGCGTCGTCCCCATCGAGTTGGGCGTTTGCTGCTGGCTGGGTGCGGACAAGCCGCCAGAACCCATCGGGGATGGGGATGGATCAGCCTGCGGCGCGGTCTGAGACGGCACAGATGGGTTGTCTGGCTTGGTGTCAGGGCTTTGCGCGTAGACCAGCGCCGTGCCGCCAACCACCGCCAGGCACACCGTCGATGCAATCATGAATTTGGGAATCCGCATGTCACTCTCCTTCAGTCGTGTGATGAACACCTTGGCGCTGATCGGGATGGACAGCGCGGGCGTCACCATCTCTTGTAGCAAACGGCGCGCCCGCACCAGCCATGCTGCTGCCGCAGGAGGATGCGCCTGCGATGTGCCGGGCAACAGGTAAGCTTTACCGCTGCCTTGCAAATACTTCATGGTGTGAAGTGGCAGGCATCACACGGAAGCAGGTGGAGGCTGGCCATGGCGATGGTGCGGCAAGAACGGGCACGTTGCATGCCACCAGCATCAGACCAGATATGGGTGGAGGTGCAACCATGAAACGGCGGATGTCGGCCCTATCAGGGCTCATTCTCTTCATCGTGCTGGATACCATGCTGCTGCTGAGCGGATGCGACCAGGCACCATCGCACGTGCAGGCAGATGACGTACGTGCATCGACAGGTGCCGGTCGTACCACGGTGGCCGACGGCGCGGGCCGATCTGCGCCACCGACGCTTTATGGCGCATCTGCCCCGATGGCCCCCGGCAGCGATGGCTTGTCGCCCATGCTGGCCAGCGCGCCACCTGGCGCAGGGCCGGTGAACACTGGCAACGCTGCGGCTTCAGGCCCGCAGGCCACCACCACAGCGACCGAGCCCGCGCCCCCACCCATCATGCTCAACGCCACGGAGGCTCAGTTCTTTGCGCAGGCCGGGGAGGTGCTCATCTTCGAGGCCCGCGCGGCGGAAATCGCGGCCACCCGGGCCGACGACTCGGCCGTCAAGTCCTACGCCGCCATGTTGATCAGTGACCAATCGGCCATGACAGGCGGCCTGCAACAATTGGCTTCGCGTTTGCATGTACCCCTGCCGGTGTCGCTGTCCCTGGCCAGACAACAGACCCTGGATGGGCTGGTTCAAGCCACGCCGGAAAGCTTCGACAGGCAATTCGTTCAGATCGCGGGTAGCCGAGCACAGCAAAGCATGATTGCGCTCTTCGAGCAAGCGATGAGAGAGGCACAGAACCCCGCGATAGTTGACTATGCCAATGGGGCCTTGGCCATCTTGCGTGCGCACCTGAGCACCGCTCAAAAGCTGCCCATCCAGGGATGAGGCTCATGCGTGCTCGTGAAGCGCAGCCTGTTCTAATGGGCCAAGGCCGCGCGAAAGCGGTCACGCAGACGGCGCATCTGTTCATGGTTGCGTCGCACCCCCTGGTATTGGTGTTCAACGAAGCTGCGAACAGGTTCCGGCAGCATCTTGTCCAATGCCTGGCGGTAATGAGCCTCGGCCACGTCTTCGCGGCGCTCGCATGCTTCCAGCAGGGTCAGGTCGGTACAGCGATCAAACTGGTCATCGCACGCGATCCGGTGGCTGCTGACGACATCGACCACCTTATCGGCGCCGTCCTCTCGGCCACCACACTGGCCCAGCAAAACCTTCAACTCGCTGATGGCACAGGCGCAGTCTTCGGCGCGTGCGGCAAAGATATCGCGGAGATCGGCACAGGACGCGTGTTTCGAGGCATCGATAAAGCCCCATTGCCCGTCTCTGCTGGCCTCCATCAAGTCAATGAGGATGTCGATCATGTCGTTTGACGTCATGGTGAACTCCTTCGCGCCCGGTATTGACGGGGCTTGCTCATGAACCTGTAGCAGGCAGCGTGCCCATGAGGGGCTGATCATGCCCGTGACGGCGGGCAGCGCATACACCATGCCATGGACGTGGGCTACCGCCGCGAAAAAATGCCAGCGGATCCTCACCCATGTCAGCAACTTTTGTCAGGTGTGTCAGCCTGAACACCTGCATCATGACCACCGTGGCTGCATGAGGCGGGAGTTGATTTGAAAGCGCTGACCCAAGAACACTATCGCGCACGGCTTGCCCGTGTGCTGGATCACATCAACGCGCATCTCGATGAGGGTGTCAGCATCGAGACGCTGTGCGACGTGGCGGCATTCTCGAAGTTCCACTTTCATCGCCAGTTCAGCGCCGCTTATGGGATTGGTATTGGTCGATATCTCCGTCTGTGCCGATTGCAGCGGGCCTCGGCGCAACTGGCCTTTGACGCCCACATGTCCGTGACCGAGATCGCACTGGCAGCGGGCTACGACACCCCAGAGGCTTTTTCACGGGCGTTCAAGGAGTCGGTTGGGCGCACGCCAAGTGCATATCGCCAGTCACCCACATGGGTCTCCTTGCTTTTGCCCTATCCCTTCATCCTTGAATCGAGGAGCGCCACCATGCACAACACTTTCACCTTGGATCAAGTTGAACTGGTCGACCTTCCCGCCATTCCCGTTGCCCGGCTGACGCACCATGGTGCCCCCTCCCGTTTGCATGAAACGATCAGGCAGTTCATCGCCTGGCGCCAATCGGTCGGGCTGACACGTGCGGTCAGCGCGACCTACAACATCTTCCATGTCGAGCAGGACACGGCTCCCGAGGACTTCCGTGTGGACTTGTGCGCCGGCACAGACCGCCCTGTGCCCCAGAACGACCAGGGGGTCACCGCCACCGTGATCCCCGCCGGGCGCTGCGCGATGCTGCGTATCGTTGGATGCGCCAACGACCTGGAACCCGCAGCCACCTTCCTGTACCGCGATTGGCTCCCCGGCAGTGGTCAGGAATTGCGAGATTTCCCCATGTTCTGCCGACGCGTCAGCTTCTTCCCCGATGTCCCGGAAGAACAAGCCATCACGGAGTTGTTCCTGCCTCTGCAATGCCCGGGCAGGCAGGGTGCAAGCTGATCCCCGGCCGCGCCAGGCCGGATGATTGATGTGGATTGAATGGACGGAGGCATCGTCGGACCAGGAAGCAAAGCAACGAGCAGGCAACGGCTAGCTACCAGACGGAAGCGACGCTTCTAGCGACCATTCTGCATTCCGTACACCCGCTTCGCAGCGGGTGCGGTCTTCCTCGGCGTGAAACCAAGCTCACGCTTCAGGACCGGAAGCCGTCATTGGCTCGCCTACTGCTGCTAAATCATGGCGACGACTTCCGCGTGAAGGCGGCGTAGGTGCAGATCGGACATGTCCAAGATCGGTTCGTACATGAACGAGTTCAGATGGATGTTCTCCGGCGTCATGAGCAGAACGCGCTGAATGACGCCCGCGTTGTCGAGCTCCGCAGGGAAGTCGGCTCGGTAGCGCTTCAGGAGCGCGGGAGTCTGATTGGCGGTAATACCGGCTAGCCAGACCGCATCGTTGATCTTGGCGGCCATGAACCGCTCAGCCTGCAGGCGGGTAGCGATCGCCAACACGACCTTGTTCTCGAAGTTGATGCCGTCCGGTGCCTGCAGACAGGCAGCGACCTCTGCGGCAAGAAGATCAACGACGCGGGCCGCAGGGTTGCCCGACTGTCCGGCGGCACCAAACAGCCTTGTGTAGATGTCATCAAGATCCGCCACGGTGATCTGGTCCGTGCCGCCCTTCCAGTGAAGCAACGAAGTGAGGAGCAAGTAATCCGGGTCGGCTTCGCCTTTCGTGTACTCGATGAGGTTGCGCATAAAGGGCACGCAGCAGATCTTCTTGCGGTCGTCGGTAAAGAACGCTGGTTTCCAGGCATTAATAAAGACGTTGCGTACGCCCTGAGCCGCCTCGAGCGTGACGCCGCCAGTCGTCTTTGACACCATGAAGCAGTTCTTCCGCTGAACGAGGCGGCGGCTCTCGATGGTCCGGTAGAAATCGAAGTTATGGGTCAGGATGAGCAGCTTGAAGTGCTGATCCTCAGCCAGGTCGGAGAGGTACTGAACGATAGCGTACTTGTTCTTGTAGTCGAAGGAGTCCGCGATGTCGTCAACGACCAGAAGTGTCTGCTGACCAGCCGCACGACGTACCTCGATGTCGAACAGCATGTTCAGGACGTGGAACGCCCTCTTCTCGCCGGTGCTGAGTGTTTGCAAGAGGGCGTCCCGCTCGACTGGCGCATGGTCGTTGCCGTCCTTGAACACGAAGCCCAGACGAGGTGCCGTTTCCTTGCCTAAGACCACCTGAATCTTGTTGGCCACTTCAAGATGGAAAGGGACGATGAAGCGGTTGTTGAACATGTCAATGACGCTTTGCCATTGCGTGTGTTCCTGGCCAGCCTGTGCCTCGATCTCGGCTGATCGCAAGGCAGCCTGTTCGACCTTGTTGATCAGGTCCACGTACAGAGCGTAGTTCGCCTTGAGGTACGACATCCAGAGCTTCTTGTTGAAGGCAGCCGGGTCGGCGAGCTCAGGCAGGAGGTCTTCGTGCCCTTGCAAGTACGACTCAAACTCGCGGAGCTGCGCGTTCTTTTGGATCTGCTTCTCGAGCTCCTCATACTTCTGGCGCAGCGCAGCATCCTCAGAAATCTTGGCGCGCTCCGCATCAACAAGGGCTTGGAGCTCGGCCTCAGAGTTGATCTCCTTTTTTTCTTCGCCGTTGAGGCTCACCGAATGCTTGGCCTTGAAGAAGCCGCTGGCTTTCAGCTCCTTGGCCACGTTGGTGGCCGCGTAGTAGTTGAAGCCGCCTTTCTTGAAGTACTTCGAAGCCGCGAGCAGTTCGTTGTACTTCCTCGTGTAGTCATTGATAGCCGTGCGGAAATCACCTTGTGCCAGGAACGCGACGACCCGCTCGTCGTTCAAGACGTCATACGGCACGTCCTTGAAGACGGGTTCCCAGTCCTTGGCTAACTCCTCTTTCAAACTGGCGAGCGTCGCATCAAAATCCCCGCTGGTAGGTGCGAACACCGACAAGACCTCGCGTTCAATCAGTCGTTTGGTTTTTGCGGTGGCCTTGACTGCGGTTATCAGGGCTGCCCGCGCAGCAGTGACGCCCGCGTGCAACGCTTCGTATTCCTGCCGGAGGGCGGCATTCACCAGGAGGGTCGCAGTGGCGTTTCCCTTGCTGGCAAATTCCTCATAAGGCCTGAGCACAAGCACACTGGCAGCGCCGATGTCGGCACTGTTCTCATCCTGGACCACACGCACGGTGGCGCGGTTCGGGAAGATCCGGTCCCGAGATGCCTTGCTGTCGGCGATGTCCTGGAAGGTGCTTGCCAGCGAACTCTTCATCGATCCGTTGGGCGCGTAGATGGCGATAGCGGCATTGCCACCGAAGTCCAGCACAACGTCCAGTTTGCGGATTCCATAGCAATGCTCCAGCTGGAGCTTCAGCTTGTCCATGTTCTCTCCCTCGTCGTCGTTCTAGGGTATGTGTTCCCAAGCGTAATTCCAAGTCGGACCGCCCCGGAAACGAAGCAGGCTGCCCCCTGGCATGCTAAGGGGGAAACGCATTACCTGAGGAGAGGCGCCTGTTGGTCGGGGGAAGTCTGCCGCCCCCGGTAGATTGAAGTGGTCAGCCAGGTCGTCAGGTTTCGAGTGACCGCATTCAGAAATCGCCGACATACGCCGATGGGAACCGAGCTGCGGCCCCAGCCTCAAGCCGACATCACATCATCGATGTGTCGGTTGTGCAGCGATTGCTGCCGATGATGCTCGGACATTGAGTTCACGGTTTGTGCCACACAACGGGCATCCACGCACCAGTGACATCTCGAACCCAATGGCCGGCTTCAAAGTCTGCCAGACCTTCATCCCACAGCAAGGGGACCTCAAGCAATGTGCGACTCAAGGCGCCTCAATGCGTGGAAACTTCACCTGCGCCTCCAGTTCGAAAGCCAGCGACAGCAGCTTTGATTCGTCACCAGCCTGTGCCGACAGTTGGATGCCGATCGGCCGTCGATCCGTGCTGGTCATCCCCATCGGCAATGAAATGGCGGGGGTGCCCAGAACGTTCTGCATGGGCGTGATGCCAACATAGCCTGTTAGTCGCGGCAACAGTTCCTCGGGCGCACGCTGCGGGCTGAGATAGCCCAGTGCAGGCGAGGCATGCGCCACCACCGGGCTCAACACCGCGTCGAACGGCGCAAAGTGAACTTGATTGAAGCGCTTGAATTGATGCAAAGCCACCAATGCAGAAGGCATGCGAAACCAATTGCGCTGGAAGAAATGCATCAGCTCCAGGCTTAAACCCTCGTACTGAGACAGATCCCAGTCGGAGCCCTTGAACATCAGGCGCCCGAAGCGCGCCACACTGAAGCTCATGAGACCCCAGTAGAGCACAAAGGCATCGACATAGCGCTTGTTCAGGCCTGCCTGAATAGGCTCCACAGCGTGGCCCGCGGCCTCGAGCAAGCGCGCCGTGCGAAGCAGCGTCGCCTGCGTATTCGCGTCGACGGGCACATCGCCAGCCGCACTCAACAGCAGCCCCACCTTCAGTCGTCTGGTGCTGGGCCCCTCCACCAAGCCAACGCGAGGATGGCGACGGTTGTAGAACGTCTTTTCTGCCTCGGCGAAGAACATGGCGGTGTCGCGCACCGACCGGGTCAGCACGCCCTCAGAGACCAGATTCAAGGGCAGGTAGCGAGACACCGCGCCATTGACGAAACGATCACGCGACACCTTGAGCCCCACCAGTCCGCAGGCCGCTGCCGGAATGCGGATGGAGCCGCCTCCGTCATTGCCGTGGGCGATGGGCACGACGCCTGCAGCCACCAAAGCAGCGGCGCCCCCTGATGAGCCGCCAGCGGAGTAGCCCGTGTGCCAAGGGTTGGCCGTGGCCGTGCCGTCCTGGTATTCGGTGGTGCCATTGAAGGCATACTCGGGCAGCGTGGACTTGCCGATCACGTTGAACCCTTGCGCCAACAGCTGCGCAGCAAAGGGGTCGTGTCGCCTGGCCTTGGCCGACTTGAAGATCCGCGAACCAAACTGCGTCGGAAAGCCTGCCAAATCCGCGGTGTCCTTGATGAAGGTGGGCACACCGGCGAAGGCTCCTTGCGCATGCGTAGCGCCTCCAGGCGAGGGCTCCGCCCAGGCGCGCGCCTGATCGTACGTGCGCAACGCAATGGCGTTGAGACGAGGGTTGACCTGCTCCGCACGGGCGATGGCGGCTTCCGTGACTTCCCTGACCGACACGTGGCCCCGTCGAATTTGCTCTGCCAGGCCGACGGCGTCCAGATCGCCCAAGGCATCGGGTTGAAAGGCGTGGACCGGGGACACAGCAGACATCGGCTTTTCAATCGACTGTCGTTAAATACAAAAAGTTTACACAGAAGACCTTGCAAGGCCAGATGTCAGGCGCGCTTGCTTGCGGAAGTGATCCAAGGCGCCCAGCGGCCCGACCAGACCGCCCGTGTCCAGGCCCCACTCGCGATACAGCGTGCACGCCGACGTGAACAGACGCTCAGGCGCGATCCACGCGGCGAAAGGCGAATCTTTGAATCCCTCAGATTGAAGGCAATGGCGGCTGGCCGGTTCAGGGGGCATGCCGGCCCTGGCCATTGGTTCCAGGCTGGACTGCAGCCAATCCCAGTAGTCGATCTGCGATTGCACATCAGCCAAGGTCGCCAGTGGACCATGCCCGGGCACGATGACCTCGGAGTGCAGTGCCTTCACCTGCTCCAAGGCCGATACGATGCGAGAGACGGGACCGGCCCACGCTACCGGCGTGACGCCCACAAACAGGATGTCGCCGGTGTAGACCACCTGACGCTCCGGCACATGCACGATGCAGTCCCCATCGGTATGAGCAGGCCCCACTTCCATGAGCCGCAAAACCACGCCATTGACCTCGATCGTGGCGGTGCCACTGAAGGTCTGGTTGGCGGCCATCACCTTCACGCCACCGAACCGATAAGGGCGCAGCATGTCGCCCATGTAGCGCCCCAAGGCATCCACATCTCCGATGGGCAAGCGCTGGAACAGCTTGGACCCCCATTGCAGTGCGCGCAACTGTGCAGGCGGATGCTGGTGGATCTGCCGGGCGCTGGCCTGCGTCGACGTAACGACCCGATCTGCGAACAGCTGGTTGCCCCAGCAATGGTCGCCGTCGGCATGCGTGTTGATCACATGCGAAATGGGCGCGCGCTCAATGACCGTTGCCGAATGAACCAGCATCTCGCGCATGAAATGCAGGTCCCAGCAGGTATCGATCAGAACGGATTGATCGCCACAACGGATCAGGCCCAGGTTCGTTTCTCCCCAGCTGCCATTGGGGACCATCCATGCGTAGGTGTCTGCCCTCAGCTCGTAGAGCCCTTCGTCGAAATGTGGCAGTGCGCCCATCCGGGTGCGCTGACGGCCCGTTGCCGCGATCAAGCGCGCGTTGTTCATGTGGCCCATTGGTGCTTGATCTCCCCCACCTCTTCGATCATCAGGCGCAGCGTATCGCCAGGCTGGAGCCAATGTCCATTCTCCAGCGCTGTCCCGAAAGGCAGCGTGCCGCTTGCAATGAGCTCTCCGGGCCACAAAGGCTCGTCGGTGGACAGGTGGCTCAAGGTCTTGGCCCAGCCATGCAGCATGTTGGCGGTACTGGTCCTGGCAACGATCCGCCCATTGATCTCGACGAAGGCCTGGAGTTGATCGATGCGGGGCAGCACGTCCTGTGCGTCCACCAGCTCGTCGGACATCGAACTGCAAAAGTGCTTGCACTTCTGCGGCCCCAGGCCTGTGGCCATCTCGCTGCGCTGGACATCACGCGCACTCCAGTCGTTGACCACCACAAAGCCGCCGATCGCATCGAGCGCCTCTTGGTAGGTAGCGTTGAGCAAAGGCTTGCGCAACACGGCGCCGAGTTCCAGCTCGTAATCCAGCGCCTTCGTGAAGCGGGGTGGCCGGATGGGCGTGCCGCTGGGCACGAAGCTCAAGTGGTTGCCAAAGTAGTAGACCGGCTGGCGGTAGGCCAGAGGGTGAGGCTTGAACGCCGGGAATGGTTTGCGCAACAGCCGTTCGTACAAGCTCGTGAACACGTGAGCGGCCGGCATGAAGCGTTTGGCATAGCCTCTTGATGACTGAATCCAGTGCTGCTCATAGAGGCTGCAGTCTCGAAATGACAGTGGTTGCAGCGGCAAGGTGACATCGCTCATGGGTTCGGGCAACCAAGACCGCGTTGCGGCTTCCTCTGCAGTGGCCCAGCGCCATTGACCCGCTTCTTCAAGCTGCCAAACCTTGGACATGAGATGACCTGAATACTGACGGCGCCAGCGCATTGCGTTCTCCTGTGGTGTGGATAGTGGAGTGGACATGAGCAGCTCATGCTCTGCTGGTATCAGGCACAAGGTGCCCGCGCAACCATGCTTGCGACAGGTCCAGCCAATCGTTGTAGTGCCCCATGGCGCAGTGGTCGTCGTTGGGGTAGAGCTTCAGCGTGCCCTGTTGGGCACCCTTTGCCAGATCGATGGAGTCCTGCGTGCTGAGCAAGGTGTCCTTATCGCCATTGATGACCAGCAAGGGGATGTTGATCTGACGGTAGCGTTGTTGGAGCGACAGGGCCTTCAGCTTCAGGCCAAGGTCCATCAAGGTGTGGGCACCCGTGGTGTTCAGCAGGGCTTTGATGATGATGTCGGGGATGCCGATCGTGCTCTTGACCTTGAACGAATGATGCGTGGGCGCCCCGCAAGCGACGGCACATCGCAACTTCTTGCTGCTACCAGCCATCCGCGCCGCCCAATAGGCGCCGAAGCTGACACCGACGAAGCCCACACGAAGTGGATCGATGCGGCTGTGGCCAGACAGGTTCTCGATCACGGCGTGATAGATGGCCTCGGAGGCCAATGACATCCGCTGGCGATAGCCGTAGGTTCCAGGCATCTCCATGATGAACACGGCCATGCCTGAGTCGTGGTACCGGAGCAAGGGAATCGCCAACTCTTGAACCGTGCCCTCCAGTCCGTTGGTGATGATGGCCAGCGGATGGCGCGCGGTTCCAGCGGGCGTCACGAGATAGCCTTCGACCGCGTCACCATCCACCTCGATCTGGTGTTTCTCGATCACCATGCCCACCAGCGGGCCCACGATGGCGATCAATTCGTCGAAGAGCGCGCGCGACCGCGCGTAGGCCTCCATGCGGGCCATCGTCCCGCCCGGGAACGCGCTGACCTGGTAGTAGGTGATGGCCTTGACCAGGCTTCTCAAGGCTGTCATGGCTCGGTGGCTGCCAGGCGATGCCTGCTTGTCAACGGACGACACCGCAGCAGCCGCTTCGTTCAGTGTCATCAACGCCGCAACCCGCTTGCCAAAGGGTGACAAGGCATCACGAAGCGCGACCCAATTCAGGCCTTTGGTATCTGCGGCATCGGCGGGCACCGCAGAGAACGCGCCGGCAAAGCCGGGCAGCACGGTCTCGATGGATGCCAGTTGTTCTCGGGCCAGGGCATTCCAGTATCCGCACCAGGCTTCATCCTTGAAGGACCGCACGCCGTTGAGTTGCGCAGCAAAGAGGCCAGGATCCAGGCCGCCCATGGACGCATAGCGCTGGACGAACAAAGCTGGAAGAAAGAAGCCCGCCCCCAGCCGCTGAGCGGCCAGCTCGGTGGTCCTGCTCAGCATGCAGTTAGTGATGAACATCCGCCGCAGCGCGTCTTTGATAGATCTCATTCCATGTCCATAGGCCTGGGGGGCAACGAGGCGTTCCATGCAGGCATGAACACGCCTGCGCTGCATCCGCTGCCTGAGTGCAGGCACTCACTATTGAACACACGTTCAATAGTGCAATTATGCGTACACTGTTGACTGCGTGTCAAACAGTGAGAGGGTGCATGCCGAAGAAGGGTCTGCCAAAGGAGGCCATTGGCCCGCGTCTGGAGCCTGATGCCCGTCGTGCGCACTTGCTGGCTGTGGGTACATCCGTGTTCGGCAGCAAGGCCTACGACGAAGTCCAGATCGACCAGATCGCACAACAGGCGGGGGTGTCCCGCGGGCTGCTGTATCACTACTTTCCCAGCAAGCGGGTCTTTTTCGCGGCCATCGTCCAGGTTGGGTATGACGAGATCCTGGAGGTCACGCGCCCGGATCCTTCGCTGTCACCGGCCGAGCAATTGCAGACGGGACTGGGGGCTTATCTCGACTATGTCGAAAGCCATCCGCATATGTATCGGGCCATATTCCGCAGTGCCGCCAGTCTGGAGCAGACCGTCCAGGAGGTGGTCAACCGCAATCTCGATCTGCAAACCAGGCGCATCCTCACAGCGCTTGGGGGCACGCCGGCGCCCCAGTCGCTGCCCTACCTGGCTGTCCGCGCCTGGCTGGCATTCCTGATCCAGGCTGTGCTGGATTGGCTTGATCACGGCGCCCAGGGCGACCGCCAGAAACTGATCGATATCTGCGTGGGTGCACTTCGGGGAGCGACGGTGGCGGCGCAACAATCTGTGAACCCAGCTCACAACGTGGGCCGTGCATTGACTTAGCGGTCTCTGCACAGGTCAGGCTGCTATCGCCTGCTTTGCAGACCGCCACGCCGCCCGCATGGCACGAGTGACTGGTTTCGAACTTGGTCGCCATTCAACTGCCAAAACTTATCGGCAGCAACCAGATTTGACTGGGGCACCCTACCCACAGAGTGCTACGCTCCCAAAAGTCGTTTCGAATCAATGCGTTTTGAAACTATGTTATCCGATACCTCTCTTCCAGCCATGTTCCAACGTCTCACCATCCCCGTCACGTCCTTTGAACAGAACTGCTCTCTGGTCTGGTGCACGGACACCAAGGAGGCGGCCCTGATCGACCCGGGCGGTGATGCCGGCACCTTGCTGGAAGCCATCGAGGCGCGTGGCCTGACGCTCAAGGCTTTGTGGCTCACGCACGCGCACATCGACCACGCCGGCGCCACCGGCCACTTGGCCAACACCCTGGGCCTGCCCATCATCGGGCCGCACCCTGGCGACCAGTTCTGGATCGACGCCCTGCCCCAGCAAAGCCAGATGTTCGGCTTCCCGCAGGCCGAGGCCTTCAAGCCCACGCAGTGGCTCAAGGAGGGCGACACGGTGCAGATCGGCCTTTGCAAGCTGCAGGTGCTGCATTGCCCGGGCCACACGCCCGGCCATGTGGTGTTCTACGAGCCCACCACGCGCCACGCCTTCGTGGGTGATGTGCTGTTTGCCGGCAGCATTGGCCGAACAGACTTCCCCGGTGGCAACCACGCCGACCTGATCAACGCGATCAAAACCAAACTGCTGCCCCTGGGCGACGACGTCACCTTCACGCCCGGGCACGGCCCGGAGAGCACCCTCGGCGAAGAGCGCGTAGGCAACCCCTATCTGTGATCAGCGCGGCGTATCGGCCACGCCCCAGTAAGCCAGGGGCTCGGTGGCCAGATGGGCCGCGCCGATCTTGCGTGGCGCATCAAAGCGTTGATCGGGCTTGGGGGCTTTCTCGTACAAGGGCATGACCTTGGGCAGATTGGCCTGGATCTCCTGGATGCGGTTCGAGCTTGAAGGGTGGGTGGACATCCACTGCGGCGGCGCGCCCTTGGACGCGGCGGACATCTTCTGCCACAGGCTGATGCCCGCACGCGGGTCGTAACCGGCACGCGCGGCCAGCTCCATGCCCACCAGGTCGGCCTCGGACTCGTTGCCGCGGCTGAACTTCAGGGTGAGCAACTGGCCGCCCATATTGAGCAGCGCATCACCCATATTGCCCAGGCCGAACAGGCTGGAGATCAGCCCCGCGCCCATGCGGGTGGCCGAGGTCTTGCCCATCTGCTCGCGGGCATGTTCGCGCAGGGCGTGCGCCATTTCATGGCCCATGACCATGGCGACCTCGTCGTCCGTGAGCTTGAGTTGATCCAGGATGCCGGTGTAGAAGGCGATCTTGCCGCCGGGCATGCAAAAGGCGTTGAGCTCTTTGGAGTTCAGCACGATGACCTGCCAGCGCCACTGTTTGGCACGCGGGTTCCAGTCCATCGCAAAAGGGATGATGCGGCTGGCGATGGTGCGCAGCCTCAGCACCTGCGGGTGGTTGTCGGGCAGCAAGGCGCCCTGGGTCTTGGCCTCGGAGGCCAGTTGCAGGTATTGCTGCTGGGCGGCAGCCTCCACCTGCTCGGCGGGCACCAGGCGCGCCAGCACGGACGTGCCACGCTCGACCTCCACGCCTTCGCGCGCCATGGCCACAGGCGCCACCGCGGCCAGCGAGAGCACGCAAGCGGACAGGAGGCTGGAAGCCATTCGATTCAAACCAGACAGACTCATCACGACACCAAGGAAACAGGAAAAGGGCCTGCAGACTTAACGCAGCCCGGCCTTGTCCAGCATACGCCGGACGGATGGCAACAGCACATAAGCTGGGAACGACAGCCAGAAAGTCAAGAAGAAGAACACCGCGTAGCCCATCTGCTCCACCCCCAGGCCACCCGCCCAGCCCGCCACGGCGCGCGAAAACGCGAAGATGGACGAGAGGATGGCGTACTCGGTGGTGGCGCGCTCCTTGTCGACAATGCCCATCAAAAAGGCCATGAAGGCGCCGGTGCCCAGGCCGCTGGTGAAGCTCTCCAGGCCGCTGGCGCCATAAACCGCCGCTTGATAGTGAATACTCACTTGCATGCCAGGCTCGGTGTGCGGCACATACCAGGCGGCCAGGGCATAAGCCAGGTTGGACAAGGCCTGGGCCAGGCCCAGCACCCACAGGCCCTTGAAGATGCCGACGCGGTCCACATACCAGCCGCCCGCCAGGCCACCGGCGATCGACAACCCCAGGCCCACATTGACGCTGACCAGGCCGATCTGCGCCGGGGTGAAGCCCGCGTCCACCCAGAAGGGTTTGACCATGAAGCCCATGGCGGCATCACCCAGCTTGAACAGCAGGATGAAAAGCAGCACGGGCAGCATGCCCGGACGGGCCAACAGCCCCACCCAGGCGCCGAACACGGGGCCATCGGCCATGGCGTGGGCCTGCGGGCCGTGCGCCGCCCGCACCATCAGCCCGGCCCCGGCAAACATCAGCCCGACGGGCACCGCCCCCTTGAACCACCAGGTGCCGCTGACAGCTTGCACGGCCTCCCAGCCCACCGCCTTGGCAACCGGGCCCAGCACCGGCCACAGCAGGCCGGCCAGCACCAGACCCAGGGCCAGCAGCCACAGCGGTTGCTGGCGCACGGCCTCCCATTCGCGCGCCGATGCACCCTCGACTCGCGCCACGCGCAGAGGCTGGGCCGGCGCCATCAGGATGGACGCGCCATTGATCAGCATGAGCACGGCGCCCAGGCCATAGGCGGCCGTCCAGTTCGGGTGGCCCGGCTCGCCCAGGCTGCCGGCCACGACCAGCAGGCCGCCCGCCGCCAGCATGCCCACGCGGTAAAAACCGATGCGCAGGCCGTTGGCCACGCCGTACTGGCCTTTGGACAGCAGCTCGATCGTGTAGCCGTCGGTGGCGATGTCATTGGTGGCCGACAACATGGTGAAGGCAGCGAGCAGGGCCCAGGGCCAGGTGGCGCCCTGCCCCAGCGCCTGCGGGTGCAGGGCCAGCGTCGCCAGCACCAGGGCCATGCCGGCGTTGGCCCCCGCGATCCACCAGCGGTGCCCGCGCCAGGCGTCGATCAGCGGCGCCCACAGGAACTTGACCGTCCAGGCCAGGCCCAGCAGGCTGAGCAAGCCGATCTCGGCCGGGCCCACGCCCGCCTGGCGCAGGTTGACCGGGAACAGGTCGTAGAACAGCCCCAGTGGCAGCCCTTCCGAGAAGTACAGCAGGGCCACCCAGGCCATCACGGTGCGGGGGCTGGACAGGGGCGACAAGGGTGATGGCGACGAAGGTTGCATCCGGGGATTGTAGGAAGCCCCTGACAAGGCCAGTAAAGGCCCCGGGAAAACGGACTTTTCACACGTTTACCGGCCACGGCGAGCGAGATGATCCCGATGGCGTCGACACGCAGTTGGTCGTCTTCGCTTTGCGCTGCGCGCGCAGGAGGCTCTATGAACTTTCGTACCCGGATCCGTGTGCTGCCCCTCAGTGCGGCTGCCGTGTTTGTCATCGGCATCGCGGTCAGCTTCTTCGTGGGTGAGCGCACCTCCAGTGTCCTGGCGCACCTGCATGAGGTCGACAACCCGCACATGGCCTATGTGACGGCCATTGACCGCAGCGCCGAGCAACTGCGCCTGACCTTGCAGACCGCGGCCGCCGAGGGTGACAGCGAGCGCCTCAAGGAAACCGACGCCATGGTGGCCACGGCCCGCGAAGCCCTGGCGGGCATGCAGAAGCTGCCCGAGAAGGCCGCCACGGCCAAGGAGCTGGACAGCGTCTTCGACACCTACCAGAGTTCGGCCATCGGGGCCACGCGCGCGCTGGTCAGCAAGCAGGACCCGGGTGATCAGCTGGGCAAGATGCAAGGCGCGCAGGCCAGCCTGCAAAAGCTGCTGGAGCAGCACAAGAAAGCCGCCAAGGCCGCCATCGACGAGGCGCAAAGCAGCGCCACACAGGGCGTCAACAACAACCTGTGGGTGACGGTGCTGACCGGCATCCTCGTGCTGACGGTGCTGGGCGTGGCCTCGCAGGCCATCGTGACCTCGGTCTGGCGTGACCTGGGGGGCGAGCCCGCCGACCTGCGCGACCTGGTGGGCCGCATCGCCGAGGGCGACCTGAACCTGGCGCTGCAGCACAACCCCAAGGACACCCGCTCGCTCAAGGCCTCGGTGATCACGATGACGCACCGCTTGCGCGACACCATCGGCGTGATCCGCCATGCGACCGACTCGATCAGCACGGCCTCGTCCGAGATCGCATCGGGCAACCAGGACCTGTCGCAGCGCACGGAGCACACCGCCTCGAACCTGCAGCAGACGGCCAGCTCCA
Source organism: Aquabacterium sp. (assembly GCF_016195855.1). Taxonomy (GTDB): domain Bacteria; phylum Pseudomonadota; class Gammaproteobacteria; order Burkholderiales; family Burkholderiaceae_C; genus Aquabacterium. The sequence continues at coordinate 1,531 of NZ_JACPYU010000010.1, read as the reverse complement.
TGACCGACCTGACCAACACCGTGCGCCAGAGCGCCGATGCGGCCCGTCAGGCCAACCAGATGGCCACTGGCGCGGCCACCGCGGCCCACCGCGGCGAAGAGATCGTCCAGCAGGTTGTGTCCAACATGGCCGAGATCAATGACGCCAGCCGCAAGATCACCGACATCATCACGGTGATTGACGGCATCGCCTTCCAGACCAATATCCTGGCCTTGAACGCGGCGGTGGAAGCCGCCCGTGCCGGCGAGCAAGGCCGTGGTTTTGCCGTGGTGGCTGGTGAGGTGCGCACCCTGGCGCAGCGCAGTGCGCAAGCGGCCAAAGAGATCAAGACCCTGATCAACTCGTCGAGCGAGAAGGTCGAGTCGGGCTCGAAGCTGGTGCAGGACGCGGGCCAATCGATGAGCGAGATCCTGGGCAGCGTGCAGCGGGTGTCGGACATCATTGGTGAGATCACGGCTGCGGCGGGCGAACAGAGCCAGGGCATCGGGCACGTGAACCAGTCGGTCAACCAGCTTGACCAGATGACGCAGCAAAACGCGGCGCTGGTGGAGCAATCTGCCGCTGCGGCAGAGAGCCTGAAGGACCAGGCGGCCAAGCTGGCGCAGGCGGTGGCGGCGTTCAAGCTGGGCCAGGCGCAAGGTGGGGCCATGGGGCAAGACACCCATGTGCACAAGGTGACGCCGGTGATCAAGCCGCGGCCCGCAGCCAGTGTGGCTTTGGCCAAGCCGGTTGCCCCCTCCGCACCCGCCCCACGGCCCAGCTTGCCGGCGCCTACTGTGGCGGCTGCGGCCCCCAAGTCGGATGACGATTGGGAAACGTTCTGAGCGGCTTTTTTTAGGCAACGCATAGCGCCTATCGGGAGAGCGCGGGGCGCGGCCGAGGTGGCATGCGGCGGGGCTTCATGTTGACGGTCCTGCCGCAGGCAGGACTGCCCTGCGCTGCTCCAGGCAAGGTGGCGCTGGCGAACTTCCTGCGCGCCCTGACGGCCGCTCCGGTCGAACAACGCCAGCGGGTCAGATGACGAAGCGCGCTGCGCGCGCCCACCTTGCCACTGCGCTGCTCGGCGTCCCCAAGGCGCCACGCCGCACACCACCTCAGCCTTTGATCGCCCCGCTTGAGTGCTGCCACGGTTGCTGGCACGACAGCAGACCAAGCGTTAGCTCAGCGACAGTACAGGCACGGGCACCCATTGACAGCGATCGCAACAGCACTGATCCATCGAAGCCTAGCTCGTGATTTTCACCAGAACCAGCGACCTGTGCACGCCACGAGCGAGGTGGAAAAGGGCTGAGCCGGCATCTGGCCGGGCGCCTTGGTGACGCCGAGACGCGCAGTGGCGAGGTGGGCACGCGCAGCGTGCTTCGTCATCTGACTGGCCCGATTTGTTTGAGTGAAGCGGCGCAGCCGCGCAACGAGGTTCTATGTTTTGACGCAAGCGTTTTGTACGCCCATCTGGCTTGCATCAAAGGTTTTTCCACTGCGCCAGATTGCCCATGCGACTCTCAGAAGCTTGCGAGCCAGAATGACGAGG
>NZ_JACPYU010000009.1 GCF_016195855.1 Aquabacterium sp. | reverse complement strand
TGTCTTCCTGGCCAAGATGACCGGCCCGGGCCACATCTGGCTGCAGAGCCTGCCGTTCTCGCGCCTGGCATCCCGCATCTTTGCTGCAGCGCCGCAGACCGGTGGCGGTGGCCGTGAGGAGGGCAGTTTGCTGGGCGGTTTGGGCGCGGGCGGGCTGCTGGGCTCCGTTCTGGGCGGCGATAACGAATAAGGGCGCGGGGATCGGCTTGTGAATGTGGTGCGATGCATGTGCTTCGGGCGGCGCTGGTGGCTGGGCGGCTTACACTGGAAAGCTTGACCGAAGTTAAGTAAATCGATGCATTGCACAGACAACCCGAGCCAGCCTTCACGTTTTGACTTTTGGCGCCTGCCACGCGCACATTGGCGTGCGAAGGTCTGTGTGCTCGGTGCGGCCTTCCTGAGTGCCTCGGCCTGCGCGCAAGGGGCCAAGCCGCCCATCTTCGTGCTGAACTCGCTGGACGCCACGATCAGCGTGGTGGACCCGGTGAGCTTCCAGGAGTTGCGCCGCCTGCCGACCGGCAAGGAGCCGCATCACCTCTACCTGACGCCCGACGAGAAGTCACTGATGGTGGCCAATGCGCAGGCGGATTCTCTGACCCTGGTGGACCCGAAAACCGGCCTGGTGCAGCGCGTGATGGACGGCATCGCCGATCCGTATCAGCTGCGTTTCTCGCCCGACATGAAGTGGTTCGTCACAGCGGCCAACCGCCTCAACCACGTGGACATCTATCGCTCTACACCTCGCGCGGGCGGTGGTGTGGACCTGACCTTGGCCAAGCGGGTGTCCACGGGCAAGACACCCAGCCACATCAACATCGACAGCAAAAGTGCGGTGGCCTATGTGACCATGCAGGACAGCGACGAGTTGATCGCGATCGACCTGGCCACGCAAACCCCGCGCTGGAAGGTCGCAGTCGGCAAGTTGCCGGCGGATGTGTTCCTCACGCCCGACGACAAGCAACTGATGATCGGCCTGACCGGCGACAGCTATGTCGAGGTCTACGACATCACCGGCGCCAAGCCCGTGTTGAGCAAGCGCATCAAGACCGGGGAGGGCGCCCATGCCTTCCGCGCCTGGGGTGACAAACGCCATGTGCTGCTGAGCAACCGCGTGGCCAACACCATCAGCAAGATCGACATGCAGAGCATGAGCGTGGTGGCCACCTACCCGGCGCCCGGCGGCCCCGATTGCATGGACCTGCTGGCCGATGGCAAGACCATCCTGGTCACCTCGCGTTGGGCGCGCAAGCTGACCTTCATCGACACCGTCACGCAAAAGGTGATCCGGCAGGTGCGTACCGGGCGTTCACCCCATGGCGTGTGGACGCTGGACCATGCGCCGCGCAACTGAGCTTTGTCGCCAGGGCATGCGCCTGCTGGTGGCAGGTCTGTTGTGGGCCGCGGCCGGCGCGTCTCAGGCAGGCTGTGATCGCCCTGTCTACCTGACGATCGACACGGGCCACATGGGCGTGGCCCCCCTGATCGTGGACACGCTCCAGCGCCACGATGTCAAGGCCACCTTCTTCCTGGCCAATGAACGCACGCAGACCGTGGCGGGCCACCCCGAAGGCAGTACGCTGGACGACGCCTGGGCGCCTTGGTGGAAGGCCCTGGCTGCGCAGGGGCATGACTTCGGGTCGCACACCTGGGATCACCTGAGCTGGAAGGCCGATGAGCCGGGCGGCTTCGTGTTCAAAGGCACCGCCGGGCCCAAGGCTGGCCAAGTACAGCACCTGACGACAACGCAGTACTGTGCCCAACTGGCGCAACCCGCCCGGCGCTTCATGCAGATGACCGGCCAGCCCATGCGCGCCATCTTTCGTGCGCCCGGTGGCAAGACCTCACCGGCCTTGATCGCCGCAGCCAGATCCTGTGGCTGGCAGCACGTGCCCTGGACGCCCGCCGGCTTTCTGGGCGATGAACTGTCGAGCGAGCGCTACCCCAATGCCGCACTGCTGCAACGCGCCTTGAAGCAAATACGCGCTGGCGACATCCTGCTGATGCACCTGGGCATATGGTCCCGCCAGGACCCCTGGGCGCCCGCCGTGCTGGAGCCGCTCATCGTGGGCCTGAAAGCCAAGGGCCTGTGCTTTGCCACCTTGCGCGAACACCCTGACTACGCCGCGGCAGGCAAGGCGCCTGTCCAACCCTGAGCATGATGGACGACATCCTGATCACGCCGCTGACCGATGCCTTCGGGCAGCTTCAGCAATGGCTGTTCGAAACGGCGGTGCAGCCCGCCATGTTCGCAATCGGCATGGGCAACCTGCTGGAGGACGCTTACGGTGCCACGGGCTGGCTGCTGGTCGGCGTGATCCAGTTGCTGCTGATGCTGGCCGTGATCGCGCCCCTGCAGCGCTGGCGCCCCGTCGAGCCTGGGGCGCAGGGCCTCGCGGTGCGGGCCGATGTGATCTACACGCTGGTGCACCGGCTGGGCCTGTTCCGTGTGGCCATGTTCTTCTCGGTCGAGCCCTTGCTGGACGCCTTGTTCGGGCAGGCGCGTGTCAGCGGGCTGGATGGCTGGCAGCTTGATGCCGTGATGGCGCCGTGGTGGCCAGGTGTGAGCGATACCGCCTGGGCCAGTTTCGTGCTCTACCTGGTCGTGTTCGACCTGGTCGACTATTGGATCCACCGTGGTCAGCACCACTTCAATCGCTGGTGGGCCCTGCACGCCGTGCACCACAGCCAGCGCCACATGACGATGTGGAGCGACAACCGCAATCACCTGCTGGATGACCTCATCCGAGACCTGATCATCGCGTTCACGGCCCGTGCTATCGGCGTGCCGCCCGGGCAGTTCGTGGCCGTGGTGGCCGTCACGCAGCTCATCGAGAACCTGTCGCATGCCAATACCCGCGTCGGCTTCGGCTGGCTGGGCGAACGCCTGCTCGTGGGGCCACGTTTTCATCGCCTGCACCATGCCATCGGGTTGGGGCACGAGGGGGCGCAGCCGGGCACATTGGGTGGCTGCAATTTCGCGGTGCTGTTCCCCGCGTGGGACATGCTGTTTGGCACCGCCCGTTTCGATGGCCGTTTCGAGCCCACCGGCATCCGCGACCAGTTGCCCGAGTACGGCGGACGGGACTACGGCCCCGGTTTCTGGGCGCAGCAATGGCTGGGCCTCAAGCGCCTGCTGGGTTGAGGCCTGTTCAGGCGCGGCCCAGCCGGGTTCGGGCGGCTTGGGTATGCTGCTGGGCATGCAATCTCCTCGCTCCCTTGACGCGCCTTTGCGCGCACAGTTGTCGTCGGCCGCTTTGATGGTCGACGCCGCATGGCGCTCACTGGCCTACTGCCTGCACCCCCGTGTGATCTACTTGTCCTTGCTGCCCTTGATTCTGGCGGCGCTGAGCCTGGGGCTGTTGACCTGGTTTGGCTGGACACCTGGCGTGGCCGCCGTGCGTGAGGCACTGGATGCCTGGGGCATCAGCCACACCGTGCTCAACTGGATGGATGGGGCAGGGCTGGGCTTCCTGCGCACGATGGTGGCGCCGTTTCTGCTCGTGCTGCTGGCCGTGCCGTTGGTGATCGTGCTGTGCCTGCTGCTGGTGGCCAGCTTGATGACCCCCGCGCTGGTCAAGCTGGTTCGCCAGCGGCGCTTTCCCCAACTGCCCGATCGCCAGAGCGTGCCCTGGTGGCGTTCGCTGCTGTGGTCGGCTGGGGCTTCGGTGACGGCCCTGACCTTGTTTCTGCTCAGCCTGCCGCTGTGGTTGATCCCGGTCTTTGCCGTGCTGGTGCCGCCCATCATCTGGGGCTGGCTGACCTACCGCGTGATGGCCTTTGACACCCTGGTCGACCTGGCCACGCCCGCCGAGCGGGAGGCCTTGCTCAGGCAGCATCACCGCAGCCTGCTGGGCATGGGCATCCTGTGTGGCTACATCGGCGCGGCGCCCACCGCCTTGTGGGCCGCCATGGGCGCCCTGACGGTGGCGCTGGCACCCTTCATGTTGCTGCTCTCTGTCTGGCTCTACACGCTGGTCTTCGCCTTCTCCAGCCTCTGGTTCGCCCACTTTTTGCTGCCGGCCTTGCAGGCGCACCGCCGGGCAACAGGTAGCACGGCCACCCCGGCGGCCAACACCGCCATCAGCACGGAACCCACACCATGATCGGCCTCATCATCATCGGCGACGAAATCCTCAGTGGCCGTCGCCAGGACAAGCACCTGGCCAAGGCCATCGAGTTGCTGGCCGAGCGCGGCATGGCCGTGTCCTGGGCTCGCTATGTGGGGGACGATCCCGATCGCATCACGGCCGACCTGCGCCACGCACTGGACAGCGGCGATGTGGTGTTCTCCTTCGGTGGCATCGGGGCCACGCCGGACGACCACACGCGTGCCTGCGCAGGCCGCGCCCTGGGTGCCGAGCTGGCCTTGCACCCTGACGCGCGCGAGTTGATTCTGGCCCGTTGCCGCCAGCTGGCCGAAGCGGAAGGCAAGCCCTTCGAGCCCGATTCCGCTGACACCCAGCGGCGCCTGCAGATGGGCTGCTTCCCGCAGGGCGCCAGCATCATCCCCAACCCCTACAACCAGATTCCCGGCTTCAGCCTGCTGGGCCGCGTGCATTTCGTGCCGGGCTTCCCGGTGATGGCCTGGCCCATGATGGCCTGGGTGCTGGACACGTTGCACGCCGATCTGCATGGCCGTGGTCGCCTGGCGGAAAAAGCGGTGGTGGTGCATGGCGCCATTGAATCGGTGCTCACGCCCCTCATGGTGGAGATCGAAACGCGTTTCGCGCCGGTCAAGGTGTTCAGCCTGCCCAGCGTGGACCATCCGGTGCACGGCCGCCACATCGAGTTGGGGGTAAAAGGTGCCCCCGATCAGGTCGAGGCCGCTTTCAGCGAAATGCTGGCGGGCTTGTCCAGTCTTGGTGCATCAATTGGCCCAATATTGGTGCAAAAAGATGGTTGATGTCATTTGTGCACTTATGTGGTGCAATATGGCTTCTGCGAATCCCTGGTGCACAGCCCGATGCATTCCGTCATCCGCAAGATGGCGCGTTCAAGTGCATGGTTAATCGGACGGCCTGACCCGCTTCGGTGCGATTTCCCTGGGGCTTACCCGTGCATGAAATAGCAAACCTTGATCTGTCATCTCCGTGAGGCACGCTTTCTGCTATTACACTGCGCGCTGTTTCTGATCTGGAAACAGACTCAATTTCTCTTCTTGCATCCACATTACGCCTCTTGCTAGGAGCACCTGATGGCCAACAAGACCGTCGCCGACGTGATGAAGATCGTGAAGGACAACGAAGTTAAGTTCGTTGACTTCCGCTTCACTGACACCCGTGGCAAAGAACAGCACGTTTCCGTGCCCGTTTCCCATTTCGACGAAGACAAGTTCACCTCGGGCCACGCCTTTGACGGTTCGTCTATCGCTGGCTGGAAGGGTATCGAAGCATCCGACATGCTGCTGATGCCCGATCCCAACACGGCGAACATCGACCCCTTCTTCGAAGAGCCCACGCTGATCCTGACGTGCGACGTCGTTGATCCACACGATGGCAAGCCTTACGAGCGCGATCCTCGCTCGCTGGCCAAGCGCGCTGAAGCCTACCTGAAGGCTTCGGGCCTGGGCGACACCGCCTACTTCGGTCCGGAACCCGAATTCTTCGTGTTCGACTCGGTCCGTTGGGCCAACGAAATGTCCGGCAGCTTCTTCAAGATCGAATCTGAAGAAGGCGCCTGGAACACCGGCAAGGAATACGAGCACGGCAACAGCGGCTACCGCCCCACCGTCAAGGGCGGCTACTTCCCCGTGCCTCCCGTTGACTCGGCTCAGGACATGCGCTCTGAAATGAGCCTGATCCTCGAATCGCTGGGCATCCCTGTCGAAGTGCACCACCACGAAGTGGCCAACGCCGGCCAGATGGAAATCGGTACGCGTTTCTCGACGCTGACCGAGCGCGCTGACTGGCTGCAGTTGCAGAAGTACGTGATCGTGAACGTGGCCCATGCCTACGGCAAGACCGCCACTTTCATGCCCAAGCCCATCGTTGGCGACAACGGCTCCGGCATGCACGTTCACCAGTCGATCTGGAAAGACGGCAAGAACCTGTTCGCAGGCGAAGGCTATGCTGGCCTGAGCGAATTCGCGCTGTACTACATCGGTGGCATCATCAAGCACGCCCGTGCCCTGAACGCCATCACGAACCCCGGCACCAACAGCTACAAGCGTCTGGTCCCTGGCTTCGAAGCGCCTGTGAAGCTGGCTTACTCGGCCAAGAACCGCTCGGCCTCGATCCGTATTCCTTACGTTGCGAACCCCAAGGGCCGCCGTATCGAAGCACGTTTCCCCGATCCTTCCGCCAACCCATACCTGGCTTTCGCAGCCCTGATGATGGCTGGTCTGGACGGCGTGGAAAACAAGATCCACCCGGGCGAAGCCGCCACGAAGGACCTGTACCATCTGCCTCCCGAAGAGGACGCACTGGTGCCGACCGTCTGCCACAGCCTGGATCAGGCTCTGGAATACCTGGACAAGGACCGCGCGTTCCTGACCAAGGGTGGTGTGTTCACCGATGCTTACCTCGACGCCTACATCGACCTGAAGATGCAGGAAGTGACTCGTTTCCGTATGGCCACCCATCCGGTCGAGTACGACATGTACTACGCTCTGTAATCCTTCGGGATGCCAGCGCGGCCCGCAAGGGCCAGATCAAAGGGCGACGCAAGTCGCCCTTTTTCGTTGCCGGTTCGCCCTGGGCGTGGACTGGGCAGGTGTTGTTTTCTGCGCCGCCAGGCCATGTGCACCGCAATCACTGGCTTGCACCCTTGACCGCCGCCCCTGGCTTGAGGGCATACTGCTTGTCAGATTTCGGGTGCGGCACCTGAGGCACTTCATTGGATCAACATGACGGATATGGCTAATCACCTACCTGTGGCTGAGTCGGGTCGGGACACGTCTGGGCGTTCCGGCTGGTGGATGGGGCTGGCTGCGGCCAGTGTTCTGCTCATGGTTCAGGGGCCCGCACAAGCCGAGGACAAACCGGTTTACCGCTGTCCCGGCAACCTTTACACCGATGCGCTGACCGCCAAAGAGGCCGCCGCCAAGGGCTGCAAGACGCTCGACGGCGCCCCCATCACGGTGATCCAGTCCGTGATTCCCAAAGGTGCGGCCCGTTCAACGGCATCCTCAGGCAGCAGTGCGGGCGGAGAGAAAGTGTCCAGCGACGACCAGAAGGCGCGCGACGCCGATCGCCGCAAGATCCTGGAGGCCGAGCTTCGCAAGGAAGAAGAAGCCCTGGCTGCGCTCCAGAAGGAATACAACAACGGCCAGCCCGATCGCAAGGGCGACGAGCGCAATTTCCAGAAGTACCAGGATCGCGTCAACGAGATGAAGGCCGCCATCACCCGCAAGGAGGCCGATGTGGCCGCCCTCAAGCGCGAGGTGGGCAACCTGGGTAGTGCGGGCGGCGCGCCTGCCGGCAAGCCAGCTCAGTAAACAGGTTCGGCAGATAAGGTTTTTGGATCATGGCCAGCAAGTCGGTGGCGCCAGTCAAGGGCGTCAGGCGTGGGGTGTCGAGCGGCGCGCAGGATGCCTCCGCTTCGTATGGGGCATTTGATTACCTTGCCACCATGGTGGCGGTGGTCGAGTCTGGTGGGCAATGCCTGTTTGCCAACGCCGTCTTCGAGGAGGTGCTGGGCCTGTCGCGTCGAAGCGTGATGCGCGAGTCCATCTTCGACTGGTTCGTGGACCCGACCCTGCTGCGCGACATCGTCACGGCAGTGGCGCGCAACGAGTTCGCCACCAGCCGCCTGCAGGCCGAGCTCAAGCGCCATCAGCATGTGCTGGCGGGCGACCCGCTGCCGGTTCAGGTCATCGTGACCCGGATGGACCACACGGCGCATGTGCTCATCGAGCTGGTCGAGATCGAGCAGCAGACCCGGCAGGAGCGTGAAGAGCGGGCGCTGGATCAGGCGCAGGCCAACAAGGAGCTCATCCGCAATCTGGCGCACGAGATCAAGAACCCGCTTGGCGGCATCCGCGGCGCGGCGCAGTTGCTGCAGATGGAGCTGGAGTCCAAGTCGCTGACCGAGTACACGCAGGTCATCATCCACGAGGCGGACCGGCTGCAGGCGCTGGTGGACAGGCTGCTGGCGCCGCACCGGCGCCCGCACCTGGTGGGTGATGTCAATGTCCACGAAGTGTGCGAGCGGGTTCGCTCGCTCATCCTGGCGGAGTTCCCCAAGGGGCTCAGGGTCCAGCGGGACTACGATACCTCCTTGCCTGAATTCCGGGGTGACCGCGAGCAGTTGATTCAGGCGGTGCTGAACATTGCGCACAACGCGGCGCAGGCTTTGTCCGACCGCATTGCCACGGGCGACGCCTTGCTGATCCTGCGCACCCGCGTGGCGCGCCGGGTGACCATCAACCGCCATTCGCATCGGCTGGCATTGGTCTTGCATATTGAGGACAACGGCCCGGGCATACCGGAGGCCATCCGCGATCGCATTTTTTACCCGCTGGTGTCGGGGCGTGAGGGTGGTTCCGGCCTGGGTCTGACTTTGGCGCAAACCTTCGTTCAACAGCATCAAGGCACCATCGAATGCGAAAGCGAGCCGGGACGCACGGTATTCAAAATATTGATACCTTTGCCGTGACGCCGGTTGTCGCTTCGTATCCGGTTCGGGATGCCATCCACACTAGGCCAGCATGAAACCCATCTGGATCGTTGACGACGACCAATCCATCCGCTTTGTGCTTGAAAAGGCACTGACCCGCGAGAACCTGCCGGTCCGCGTGTTCACCAACCCCCGTGATGTCCTGGCGGCGCTCGACGACGACGAGCCGCAAGTGCTGGTCTCCGACATCCGCATGCCTGGTGGCTCGGGCATCGACCTGCTGTCCAAGGTCAAGGCGCGTCTGCCAGGGCTGCCCGTCATCATCATGACGGCGTACTCGGATCTGGACAGCGCCGTGTCGGCCTTCCAGGGCGGCGCCTTCGAATACCTGCCCAAACCGTTCGACCTGCCCAAGGCCGTTGAGCTGATCCGCCGTGCGGTGGATGAGAGCGTGCGCGAAGAGGTGATCGACGAGCGCGTGACGCAGATGCCCGAGATGCTGGGCCAAGCGCCGGCCATGCAGGACGTCTTCCGCGCCATCGGCCGACTGAGCCAAAGCAATGTGACGGTGATGATCACCGGCGAGTCAGGCTCGGGCAAGGAACTGGTGGCGCGTGCGCTGCACAAGCACAGCCCCCGTGGCAATGGGCCTTTTGTGGCCATCAACACGGCCGCGATCCCCAAGGACTTGCTGGAGTCGGAACTGTTCGGTCATGAGCGGGGGGCCTTCACGGGTGCGCAGACCATGCGCCGGGGGCGCTTCGAGCAGGCCGATGGTGGCACCTTGTTCCTCGACGAAATCGGGGACATGCCTTTTGACCTGCAGACCCGTTTGCTGCGCGTGCTCAGCGACGGCCAGTTCTACCGCGTGGGTGGCCACCACCCGCTCAAGAGCAATGTGCGCGTGATCGCGGCCACCCACCAGAACCTGGAAGACCGCGTCCGCCAGGGGGTGTTCCGCGAAGACTTGTTCCACCGCCTGAACGTGATCCGGCTGCGTCTGCCCGCCTTGCGCGAGCGCCGCGAAGACATCCCCACGCTGGCGCGCTTTTTCCTGCAAAAGAGCGCCAAGGACCTGGGTGTGGAAGCCAAGCGGATTTCCGAGCTGGCCCTGGCCCGTCTGTCTGGTTTTGATTTCCCCGGTAACGTCCGTCAGCTCGAAAACATCTGCCATTGGCTGACTGTCATGGCACCGGCTCAGGTAATCGAGACCAAGGACCTGCCGCCTGAGTTGCTGGACGAGAAGGCCTACGTCGCACCATTGGCGGTGCCGGCTGACTCACCGATGCCTGAGGCCGCTGTGCATGCGGCGCAGATGGAGCCGCCGCGTGTGGCCATTGACCCCTGGACGGCACCGGCGGGTGAGCCTCTGGCTTATTCGGCGCCCAGCGTGGCGGGCAGCCCGGTGGTGCTTGCATACGGCTCGCCAAACGGCACAACGGCGCCGGTGGACCTGGGCGCACCGGCGGTGGGGGGGGCGGTGAGCGCGCCAACCTGGCTCAAGGATCTGGAACGGGATGCCCGCGCGCGCCTGGAGTCCGGCCAGCCCGATGTGTGGGATGTGCTGACCCGCCAGTTCGAGGCCAGCCTGATCCACACCGCGCTGGACCTGACCCGTGGTCGTCGCATTGAAGCGGCACAAAAGCTGGGTATCGGGCGCAACACCATCACCCGCAAGATCCAGGAGCTGGGCATCGACGATTGATGCCGCTTCGCTTTACACAAGCCTCACACGACTGCGCTACAGTGCCGAAATAGGGTGTCATCGCGACGCCCGGTTCGTGTACTGAAGCGAGGCTTTTATGAAGCAAGTTATGCAGGTAACCCTGAAGTCGGTTGCCGCCGTGTCCCTGTGCGTGCTGGCAGCCTGTTCAACCACCAGCCCTGACGTGATCAAGCCTGAGAATGCCCAGCGCATGTCTCAGGTGGAAGACGCCGTGGTGCTCAATGTGCGGCCCGTCGTGATCGAGGGTAGCCAGAGTGGCGGCGGTGCCGTAACGGGCGGGGTGCTGGGCGGTGCGGCAGGCATGGGTGCCTCCAGCAACAACCGCAGCTCGGCCATGATTGGCGTGGCCGGTGCCGTGGTAGGGGCTGTCGTGGGCAATGCCGTGGAGCGTTTCGGTACGCGTGAAGACGCCATTGAAATCCTGCTGCAAACGGCCAACGGCCAGCGCCGCTCGATCGTGCAGGCCAAGGGCAACGAAACCTTCAACCCGGGTGACGCCGTCATCCTGGTGACCACGGGTGGCAAGACCCGCGTGATGCTGGCGCCCAAGGTGGCCGCGCCTTCTGCCGCATCGGCTCCCCGGTAAACAGCCGATCCGTCCTGGGGGTGATCAGCCCAGCGTTCAGTCCAGCGTCTGGCGGTAACGCCACATGGCCAGGCCACCCACCAGGACAATGAACAGGGCCATGGGCCACATTTCGTGGCCCACATCGGCCAGGGTCGAGCCCTTGAGCATCACGCCCCGGACCACGCGCAGGAAGTGCGTAACGGGCAGGGCCTCGCCTATCCACTGCGCCCAGGTCGGCATGCCCCGGAAGGGGAACATGAAGCCCGAGAGCATGATGTTGGGCAGAAAGAAGAAGATCGCCATCTGCATGGCCTGCAGCTGCGTGCGCGCGATGGTCGAAAACAGGAAGCCCACGCCCAGCGTGGCAATGATGAAGATCAGCACGGCGGCCGTGAGCAGCAGGTAGCTGCCGAACATGGGCACGTCAAACAGCAGGCGTGAGGCGATGTAGATCATCGAGACCTGCACATAGCCGATCACCACGTAGGGCAGGATCTTGCCCATCATCACCTCCACGGGTTTGACGGGCGTGGCCAGCAGGTTTTCCAGGGTGCCGCGTTCGCGCTCGCGTGTCATGGCCATGGCGGTCATCATCACCAGGGTCATGACCAGGATGATGCCCATCAGGCCCGGCACCACGTTGTAGGCCGTGATGCCTTCGGGGTTGTAGCGGCGGTGCACACGCAGCTCGAAAGGGGGCTGTGTGCTGCGCAAATGGGCCAGGGGGCCACGCAGTTCGGTCTGCAATGCCTGGGCGGGCAACTGGTTGAGCGCAGAGATGGCGCCACCCGATGTGGATGGGTCGCTGGCGTCGCCATAGACCGCGATGACGGGGCGCTCGCCACGCAGCAGCTTGCGGCTGAAGTCCGAAGGCAGCACGATGGCGAACTGCACCAGGCCTTCACTGATCTGGCGTTCGGCCTCGGCTTCGCTGACCACGGCCTGGATGTCGAAGTAGCCGGTGTTCTCGATCGCACGGATCACGCTGCGGCTCAAGGGGCCGTTGTCGGTGGTGGCAATGACGCTGGGCAGGTGCTTGGGGTCGCCGTTGATGGCGTAACCAAACAGGATCAGCTGGATCAGCGGGATGCCGATCAGCATGGCCAGCGTGAGGCGATCGCGCTTGAGTTGCACGAACTCCTTGCGCAGCACCGACCCGATGCGCCGCCACGACAGGGCCTTGTCAGAAATTATCTTGCGCATGGCGGCTGAGGTGGATGAAGACGTCTTCCAGGCCCGTGGGGATCGGGCGGACCTGCCAGGGGTGATGGGGCTCGATACTGGCCAGCCAGGCGCCAAAGTCCTGCGCGCTGACGCTGCTGACGTGGATCTCGGTGCCAAAGGGCACGGCCATCCAGTCATCGCTCTGGGCGGTCAGGGCGATGACGCGGTCCAGTTGAGGGCCGGTGACTTCCCAGGTCTGAAGCTTCGAGTCGGCGATCACTTCCTGCGTGGTACCGGCCGTCAGCAGCTTGCCGTAGGAGATGTAGGCCAGGCGGTGGCAACGCTCGGCCTCGTCCATGTAGTGGGTGCTGACCAGCACGGTCAGCCCCTCGGCGGCCAGCAGGTGGATCTGGTGCCAGAAGTCGCGGCGGGCTTTGGGGTCCACGCCGGCGGTGGGTTCGTCGAGCAGCAGCAACTCAGGGTCGTGCAGCAGGCAGGCGGCCAGGGCCAGGCGCTGCTTCCAGCCGCCGGACAAGGAGCCGGCCAGCTGCTGGCGGCGCTCGTGCAGGCCCAGGCGCTCCAGCGTCTGGCGGACCAGCTCGCGCTCATTGGGCATGTCGTAGACCTCAGCGATGAAGCGCAGGTTCTCCTCGATGGACAGGTCTTCGTACAGGCCGAACTTCTGCGTCATGTAGCCCGTGCGCAGCTTGATCTGGCGCGACTGCGTGAGCAGATCGAAGCCCAGGCAATGGCCCTGGCCGGCACTGGGCTGCAGCAGGCCGCACAGCATGCGGATGGTGGTGGTCTTGCCGCTGCCGTTGGGGCCCAGAAAGCCGCATATCTCGCCGCGGCGCACCTGGATGTCGATGCCATCGACCACGGTGCGGCCGTCAAATTGCTTGCTCAGGCCACGCACATCGATGGCCAGGTCGGCTGCGCCATTCATGAGGCGAAGCTCACCGACAAAGGTTGGCCTGGCTTGAGTTGCGTGGCGTGATCGCCTTGCGGCGTGGCCTCGATCATGAAGACCAGCTTGCCCTTGCTCTCGTTGCTGTAGATCACCGGCGGGGTGAACTCGGCTTGCGGCGAGATATAGCTGATGCGGGCCTGCCCCGGGGCGCAGCCATCACATTGGTACTGGACCGTTTTGCCGATGCTCGCCCTGGCCAGATCGGCCTGGGGCACAAAGAAGCGGACCTTGACGCCGTGGTCAGGCAATAGCGCAAGGACGGGCGCACCGGGGGCCACCCATTCGCCCTGGCGGAAGAGCACGTCAAACACGGTGGCATTGACGGGGGCGCTGCGCGCTTTTTGCGTCTCGGCCCAGGTGGACTGCGAGACCTGGGCGCGCGCGGCCTGCAACTCGGCCTTGGCCGCCTGGATGGCGTCGGGGCGGGCGGCATCGCGTGCCAGCGCGAGTTGGGCTTCCAGCTCTTTCACGTGCGCGGCATCACGGGTCTGCGTGGCCTCCAGCACTTCCATCTGAGAGGCCGACACGAAGCCTTGGCGGATCAGTTCACGCTGACGTTTGAGTTGCGCCGTGGACATGTCTCGCGCGGCCTTGGCTTGCACCAGCTGAGCCTGGATGGCCGCGATTTCCTCGTGGCGCCGGCCCTTGCTGAGGTCGGCCAGTTGGGCGTTGGCCCGGTTTTGCTGGGCGAGGGCAGCCTGCCGGTTGTAGGTCTCGGCGCTGGCATCCACCTGGAACAGCGGGGCGCCCTGGGTGACGTGGTCGCCACGCTGCACACGCAGGTCCTGCAGGACACCACCGCCGGATGGGGCAATGTAGATCAGGTCGGCCTCGGCGTAACCCGAAAACGAGGCGGGTACATCGGGCTTGCAGGCCGCGAGCAGGCTGAGCATGAGCAAACCAGTCCCTGCCTGGATGCGCTTGGCGATGTTCATGGAGGGCTCCGTGACCCGGTGGTCTTCGATACGAGACCGGGTGCAAATTGACTGCATACGTTATACATGCGGATCGCCGTGGCAGGCTTGATGTGCACGGGGTTTGTGGTCTGTTGCCCCCAAGGTGCTGGCGGGGCCGTATGCTGAAGGCTGTTGTCACCCCCGGGCCACCCTTGATGGACGATCGAATCCGCCAGTTGCTCAGTCAGATCACCAAGCTGGAAGACGAGTTGCGCGATGTGCTCAATGAGCGCGAGCACAAGGTGTTTTTCCAGATCAAAGGCAAGCGCATCGAGTTCGAAAGTGCCGTGCGGGCACGCCATCGGCAATTGCGCATGGGCTTGCTGCGCTGGGTGGTCAGCAGCCGGCCGCAGAACTGGTTGTCTGCGCCTTTCATCTATTCGGTCTTCGTCCCGTTTGTGTTGCTGGACTTGTTCGTGTCGCTCTACCAGGCGGTGTGCTTTCCGCTGTATGGCATCCCCAAGGTCAAACGCTCGGACTACTTTGCGTTTGATCGACACAAGCTGGGCTACCTCAACAGCCTGGAAAAGCTCAACTGCGAATATTGCGCCTACGGCAACGGCCTGTTGGCCTATGTGACCGAGATCACCGCGCGCACGGAGCAGTACTGGTGTCCGATCAAGCATGCCCGCAAGGTGTTGGGCACGCACGAGCGCTATCGCCGTTTCATGGACTATGGCGACGCAGAGTACTACCAGGCCGAACTCAAGGCCTTGCGCAAGGATTTCAGGCGGGAAGCGCGCGAGCAGAAGCCGCCAGAGGGGCCAGTTCCGCCTCCGTGAGCGTTTCGCGCTCCAGCAGCAGCCGTGCACCTTGTTCCAGCAAGGCTCGCCGCGCCTGCAGGCCTTGGGTGGCGCGTGCAAACGCACCGTCGATCAACTGCCGCACGGCTTCATCGATGTGGCGGGCGGTGTCTTCGCTGTAATTGCGCTCGGAGCCGAACTGCGGCAACTGAGCCAGGAAGGGCGTGCGTTGGCGTTCGTACGCCACTTGGCCCAGCTCGCCCGACATGCCCAGGCGGGTGACCATGTCCAGCGCGATGTCGGTGGCTTTGGCCAGGTCGTCGGCCGCGCCGCTGGAGACCTCGCCCAGCATGAGCTGCTCGGCGGCGCGCCCACCCAGCAGCACGGTCATGCGGTTTTCCAGCTCGGTGCGCGTGCTCAGGAAGCGGTCTTCCGTGGGGCGCTGGATGGTGTAGCCCAGGGCGCCAATGCCGCGCGGGATGATGGAGATCTTGTGCACCGGGTCAGCCCCGGGCAGGGCCATAGCCAGCAAGGCGTGGCCCATCTCGTGATACGCCACGGTTTCACGCTCGCGCGCGCTGAGCACGCGGTTGCGCTTTTCGATGCCGGCCACGATGCGCTCGACCGCTTCGTTGAAGTCGCGTGCCTCGACGGCATCGGCGCGCCGGCGTGTGGCCAGCAGCGCCGCTTCGTTGACGAGGTTGGCCAGGTCGGCGCCTGCAAAGCCGGGCGTGAGCGCGGCGATGGCATCGGGGTTCACATCCGCAGCCATGGTGATCTTTTTGAGGTGCACGCGCAGGATGTCGATGCGGCCTTTGCGGTCGGGGCGGTCAACCAGCACCTGGCGATCGAAGCGGCCAGCGCGCAGCAGGGCAGGGTCCAGCACTTCAGGGCGGTTGGTGGCAGCCAGGATGACCACGCCGACGCTGGCGTCAAAGCCATCCATCTCTGACAGCAACTGGTCCAGGGTTTGCTCTTTCTCGTCGTGGCCGCCGCTCAAGGGCCCGGCACCACGCGCGCGGCCCAGTGCGTCCAGCTCGTCGATGAAGATGATGGCGGGTGCCGCCTCGCGGGCCTGCTCGAACAGGTCGCGCACGCGCGCGGCCCCCACGCCCACGAACATCTCGACGAACTCCGAGCCGCTGATCGAGAAGAAGGGCACGCCTGCTTCGCCGGCCATGGCGCGCGCCAGCATGGTCTTGCCTGTACCGGGTGGGCCCACCAGCAAGATGCCCTTGGGCATGCGCGCACCCAGCCGCCCATAGGACTTGGGGTTCTTCAGGAAGTCCACGGATTCGCGCAGCTCGTCCTTGGCTTCGTCCACGCCAGCCACGTCTTCAAAGTGCACGCTGACATCGGTTTCGGCATAGACCCGCGCACGGCTCTTGCCCACGCTCATCATGCCGCCCAGCCCACCGAGGCCGCCGTCCTTCATCATCTTGCGGGCCAACAGGTTCCACAGGCCGAACATCAGCAACACCGGCAGCACCCAGGAGAGCAGGTCGTGCACGATGGTGTTCTCGACCACGCCCTCAAAGCGCACATTGTGGGCGGCCAGGTCCTTGGCCAGCTCGGGCGCCACGCGGGTGGTGACGAAGCGCTGGCGGCCATCGGGCAGCGGCTTCTTGAGCTCACCTTCGATGATGTTGCTGCCGATGCGGATGGAGGCCACGTCGCCGCTTTGCAGGTGCTGCACGAACTCGCTGTACGGCATGGGCTGCACCTGGGCGTTGTTGACCCACAGGTCGCGCACCCACAGCACGGTCAACAGGATCAGGGCCAGCCCCCAGGGGCTGAGGGGCCAGGGCTTGTTGTTGCCGTTGTGACCTTGGTTGGGTGTGGAGGGCGGAGTGAACACGGTGCGACGCCTTTAGCTTTGCATGCGGCTGACGGCCGAGCGGAACCGCCGCAGCGAGCCGGTGAAGAACACGGTGCCGATGAGTGCAATGGCGGCAAACTGCGGCCACACGATGCTCAGATCCGCGCCACGGTAAAGGATAGCCTGCGCGAAGCTCACGAAGTGCGTGGTCGGCGCGCCCAGCATGATGAAGCGCACCACCTCGGGCATGCTCTCGCTGGGGGTCATGCCGCCCGAGAGCATTTCCAGCGGCAGCAGCACCAGGATCATCAACAGGCCCAGTTGCGGCATGGAGCGCGCCACCGTGCCCAGGTAGATGCCCATGGAGGTGGTGGCAAACAGGTGCAGGGTGCAGCCTGCCATGAACAGCCCGACCGAGCCGGTCACGGGCATCTCCAGCGCACCGCGCAGCACGAAGTGCACGGCCAGGCCCGTGGCCAGCAGCACCACCGCCCCCATGGCCCAGACCTTGGCCAGCATGATCTCGACAGGCTTGAGTGGCAGCACCAGCAGGTGCTCGAT
This sequence comes from Aquabacterium sp., assembly GCF_016195855.1. Classification (GTDB taxonomy): domain Bacteria; phylum Pseudomonadota; class Gammaproteobacteria; order Burkholderiales; family Burkholderiaceae_C; genus Aquabacterium. The sequence goes on along the minus strand of NZ_JACPYU010000009.1, from coordinate 64,055 downwards.
GGTGCCGTGTTCACGCTCGCGGATCAAGGCAGCGCCGGTCAGGATGATGGACAGCATGGTCACGTTGTTGATGAGCTCCATCACGCCCATGAACCAGGTGTTGTCCAGCGCGGGGTTGAAGCGCATGCGCATGGCCAGGTCTACAAGAGGTGTGCTGACCGTGCGCTCGCGTTGCACGAACTCGGCGATCTCGCCCAGCGCAATGCTCTGGATGTAGCCTGAGCCCAGAAAGGCCTGGCTCATCTGGGTGGCGTCCACATTGAGCTGGATGGCAGGCGATTTGCCGGCCAGCACGTCGCGCTGGAAGTCGGGCGGGATGTCCATCACGAAGGTGTAGCGGCCGGCGTCCATGCCCGGGTCCATGTCAGGCAGGCCGATCGCGCTGGGCTTCATGAAGGTGGGCGGGTAAAAGGCATTGACGATGCGCTGCGACAGGGTGGACTGGTCCTCGTCGACCACGGCCATGGGCGCACGGTGCAGGCGGTCTGGTGCGCCTTTAGCGGCGGTGTAGAGCGCGCCCGAGAAGGCCCAGATCACGAAGAGCAGCAGCAGGCGGTCGCGCCACAGGCTGCGCAGTTCCTTGACGCCCAAGTTGAAAACATTGGCCAGTGATCGCTGCATGTTGGTCATGGTGCGCTCACTTGTCCTGCTTCTTGAGCAAGGCCACGCTGACGATGGTCAGCACGGGAATGGCCAGCGCCAGTGGCACGAAGTAAGGCCACAACTCGGCAAAACCCAGCGCCTTGGAATACGTGCCCCGACTGATGATCAGGAACGGGCCTGTCGGGTAGATGCGGCCCAGCACGGCCGCAAAGCCTTCCAGCGAGGACACCGGGTTGATGATGCCGGAGAACTGGATGGCCGGCAGCATGGTGGCCAGCGAGGTGCCGAAGATGGCGGCGATCTGGCTGCCCGTGAAGGTGGACATGAACAGGCCCAGGCCCGTGGCGGCGGTGACGTAGAGCAGGGCACCCACCGTGAGCGTGAGCAGGCTGCCCTTGAGCGGCACACCAAAGCCCCAGACGGCCATGGCCGTCATCAAGGCAAAGCTGACCATGGCGGTGCCGATATAGGGCAGTTGCTTGCCCAGCAGGAACTCCAGCTTGGTGACAGGGGTGACGTACAGGTTGATGATGGAGCCCAGCTCCTTCTCGCGCACCACGCCGAGCGCCGTCAGCATCGCCGGGATGAAGATCAGCAGGATGGGGATCACGGCCGGCACCATGGCGTACAGGCTTTTGACATCGGGGTTGTAGCGGTAGCGGATCTCGACCTGGGCCAGTGCGGGTGTGGCCATGCCGTGCAGCGCCAGTTGTTCGCTCAGGTAGCTGGCATGCAGGCCTTGCACATAACCGGCCACGGTTTCGGCGCGCTGCGGCATGGCGCCATCCACCCACACGCCGATGCTGGTGGGGCGGCCTCGTTGCAGGTCAGCCGCAAAGCCGGGTGGGATCTCCACGGCCAGGCTCAACTCGCCATTGCGCATGCGCCGGTCCAGATCGGCATCGCTCTGGATGGGGGGCTGCTCCAGAAAGTAGGGCGAGCCGGCGATGTTGAGCACGTAGTCGCGGCTGATCGAGGTCTGGTCGCGGTCCAGCACGGCAAAGCGCAGGTCCTGCACATCCATGCTGATGCCGTAGCCCATGATGATCATCAGCAAGGCCGTGCCCAGCAATGCCAGCGTCAGGCGGATGGGGTCGCGCCGCAGTTCCAGCGATTCGCGGTGGGCGTAGCTCAGCAGGCGGGCGAGGCTGAAACGGGTAGAGCGTTGGCGGGCGGACGTCAGGCGCGGGGCTTCGGTTTGAGCTGCTGCTTGAATGGGCACTTCTGGTGGGTTGGCCACGTCACCTGCCTGGGCTTGCTCCAGCAGTGCAATGAAGGTTTCTTCCAGGCTGTGGTGACCATGCTGGTGCATCAGGTCGGTGGGCGTGCCGCTGGCCAGCACGTGCCCCGCATGCATCAGCGAGATGCGGTCGCAGCGCTGGGCCTCGTTCATGAAGTGCGTCGAGATGAACAAGGTGACACCGTCTTCACGTGACAGCTGGATCATCAGCTCCCAGAAGCGGTCGCGTGCGATCGGGTCCACGCCCGAGGTGGGCTCGTCCAGGATCAGCATATCGGGCTGGTGCACCACGGCCACGGCCAAGGACAGGCGCTGGCGCACACCCAGTGGCAGCTTCTCGGGCAGCTCGGTGGCCACGCACTCCAGATCGAAGCGCTGAAGCATGGCGCGCACGCGTTCGGCCCTTTGCTCGGCAGGCACATGGAACAGCCGTGCGTGCAGCGCCAGGTTCTGGATCACGGTCAACTCGTTGTACAGCGAGAAGCCTTGCGACATATAGCCCACGCGCTGGCGGATGCCCAGGTCATTGGCGTCCACCGGATGGCCAAACAGCGAGGCCGAGCCTTCTGTGGCGGGTAGCAGCCCGGTGAGCATCTTCATGGTCGTGGTCTTGCCGCAGCCATTGGAGCCCAGGAAACCGAAGATCTCGCCCTTGTGGATGGACAGGTCGACATGGTCCACAGCCGTGAAGTCGCCAAAGCGGCAGGTCAGGCCCTGGGCTTGGATGGCGATGTCACCATCGTGGCCGGTGCGAGGTGGCACCACCAGCGCGTGGTGGCCTTCCCGGCGTTGTGCGGGCAGGAGCTGGATGAAGGCTGCTTCCAGGTCATCGCGGCCGGTCTGCTTCAACAGCTCGGCGGGGCTGCCCGTGGCCAGCACGCGCCCGGCGTCCATGGCCACCAGGTGGTCAAAGCGCTGCGCTTCTTCCATGTAGGCGGTGGCGATCAGCACGCTCATGCCGGGCTGGCGCAAGCGGATGCGCTCGATCAGCTCCCAGAACTGGCGGCGCGACAGCGGGTCCACGCCGGTAGTGGGTTCGTCCAGGATCAGCAGGTCCGGATCATGGATCAGCGCGCAGCACAAGCCCAGCTTCTGCTTCATGCCACCCGACAGCTTGCCGGCAGGGCGATCGGCAAAGGGCGCCAGGCCGGTGCTGGTGAGCAGGTCCTGGATGCGCGCGGCGCGTTCGCGTTCACCATGGCCGAACAGGCGCCCAAAGAAGTCCACGTTCTCGCGCACGGACAAGGTCGCGTACAGGTTCTTGCCCAGGCCTTGCGGCATGTAGGCGATGCGCGGGCAGACCTCACGGCGGTGCGAAGCCTTTGCCATGTCCTGCCCCAGCACCTGGATGCGCCCGGCCTGGATCTGGCGCGCACCCGCCAGCAGGGCCAGCAGCGTGGACTTGCCCACGCCATCGGGGCCGATCAGCCCCACCATGCAGCCCGCTGGGATACTCAGGGTGACCTCGTCCAGCGCCTTGACCCGCTTGTAGGCATGGCTCAGCGACTGGATGTCGGCAACAGGCGGGTTCACGGTGCGCTGCTCGGCTTGTCGTAGGCCTGGGCGGGCAGGGCGGTGGCGAGCTTGTCGGGCCAGGGCGTATCAGGCTGGACGCGCACGTAAGCCATGCCCGGCATGCCGGTCTTGACCTGTTGGCGGTAGCGCTCAAGCAGGGCACGGTCGATCTGGGCGCGCACCTTGAAGACCAGCTTCTGGCGCTCGGCCGTCGTCTCCACGGTCTTTGGGGTGAACTGGGCCACGCTGGCTACGAAAGACACCTTGGCCGGGATCACATACTGGGGGGCGGCGTCCAGCACCAGCCGCACGTCGCTGCCGATCGCCAGGCGCCCGGCGGCGGTCTCAGGCAGGAAGAAGGTCATGTAGACGTCGCCCACGTCCACCAGCGACACCACGCGGCCGCCAGCGCCCAGCACCTCACCGGCCTGGGCCGCCAGCACCTGCACCCGCCCGGCGCGAGGGGCGCGCAACACGGTGTCATTGAGGTCCGCCTGGACGCGCGCCAGCGAGGCTTGGGCCGTCGCGATGACAGAGTCGGCTTCAACCAGTTGGGATTTGGTGGCCACGATGGCAGAGCGCGCCTCTGCTACTTGAGACTGGGCAGCGCTCAGGCCTGCTTTGGCGCCGGCCAACTGGGCTTGTGCCTCGTCGAGCTTCTGGGGCGATACAAAGCCTTTGTTGATCAGCTCCTGCGTGCGTTGCAACTGCTTGGTCGCCAGATTCACCTCGGCCTGCCGTTGCGCGACCACGGCAGAGGCGGTGGTCACCGCTTGTTCGCGTTGCGCCAGCACGGCCGCGGCGGTGTTCTTGCTGTTTTCGGCTTGCTTGAGTTGGGCCTGGGCGCGCTGCAGATCGGCGTCCAGGGTGGCTGTGTCCATGCGGGCGATCACCTGACCCTCGGTGACATCGTCGCCTTCCTTGACCAGCAGCTCTTTCAAACGCCCCGAGGTGCGGGTGGCCACATCAATGTCGGTGGCTTCGATGCGGCCATTGCCGCTGGCGATGCTGGCTGGCAGGCCTTGGGGCTTGAGCCGGTTCCAGGCCAGGAAAGCGGCGCCAGCCAATGTGGCCAGTACCGCCCCGATGACGACTTTGCGCAGCAGTGATGTCCGGGAATCGGTGGAGTTGGTCATGCGCGGCCCGCGTGGGATGGATGAGTGCAGAGGGAATGCAAGAGAACGCCGTTTTTTACCATGCATCAAGCGGGCCAGCGATGACATCGCACAAAGCCAGGTGAGGCGCTGATGCGTCAGGCGCGTGAGGTGCTGGGATATCCGAAACGGAACCTTTACACAGGCGCCCTACACTCAGTGAAGCTGAGCCTCATCCAGGGCCTTTCCTGGAACCCATCGCCAAACGAACAAACCCATGAACCCATCCAACCGTGTTTCTCGTTTTCGTCAGTCACCGCGTTTCGTGGTGAGCGTGCTGACCTTGCTGGTCGCCTCCACGCTGGCCATGCCAGGGTATGCGGCGCCGGTGGGGCAGGTGGCCTCCGGCAAGGCCGTGTCGGTCAGCGCGGCACCCACGGTGGTGACCGCGGTTGAAGGCATCACCGAATACCGCCTGGCCAACGGCCTGCAAGTCCTGTTGATCCCGGATGACTCCAAACCGACCACCACGGTCAACGTGACCTACCGCGTGGGCTCCCGCCACGAGAGCTACGGCGAAACCGGCATGGCCCACCTGCTGGAGCACCTGATGTTCAAGGGCTCGCCCAAGTACCCGCAGGTATGGAGCGAGTTCAACAAGCGCGGCTTCAATGCCAATGGCAGCACCTGGTATGACCGCACCAATTACTTCGCCAGCTTTGCCGCCAATGAGGACAACCTGCGCTGGTACCTGAACTGGCAGGCCGATGCCATGGTGCACAGCTTCATCGCCCGCAAAGACCTGGACAGTGAAATGACCGTGGTCCGCAATGAGATGGAAATGGGCGAAAACGATGCCAGCCGCATCCTCATGGAAAAGACCGTCTCGGCCATGTACCAGTGGCATAACTACGGCAAATCCACCATCGGCGCCCGTGCGGATGTCGAAGGCGTGGACATCAGCCATCTCCAAGCTTTTTATCACCGCTACTACCAGCCGGACAACGCCACCCTGATCGTGTCAGGCAAGTTCGACCCGGCCAAGGCGCTGCCCTGGATTCAGCAGGCCTTTGGCGCCATCCCCAAGCCCACACGCACCCTGCCGCATCTCTACACCCTGGACCCGGTGCAAGACGGTGAACGCGCCGTGACCTTGCGCCGCGTGGGGGGCGTCCCCTTGCTGTATGCCGGCTACCACGTGGTGCCCGGCGCCCATGTCGACTATGCCGCGGTGGAGCTGCTCTCCGTGATCCTGGGTGACACGCCCTCGGGCCGTCTGCACAAGGCCCTGACCGAGAAGCAGCTGGCCGCCGGCGTGTTCGCTTTCTCCGAAGGCCTGGCCGATCCCGGGTTCATCCTGCTGGGTGCCCAGCTCTCGCCGCAGCAGGACGCCGCCGTGTCCAGCAAGGCCATGCTGGATGTGATCGAGTCTTCGCTCAAGCAGACACCCATCACCCAGGAGGAACTGGACCGTGCCAAAGCCAAGTGGCTCAAATCGTGGGACATGGGTTTCTCGGATCCGCAACGCATCGGGGTGGCCTTGTCCGAGTCGGTGGCCCAGGGTGATTGGCGCCTGTTCTTCCTGACGCGTGACCGCATCAAGTCGGCTTCGCTGGCCGATGTCCGGCGTGTGGCGGGGCAGGTCTTCGTGTCCTCCAACCGGACGCTGGGCCAGTACGTGCCCACGCCCACACCAGAGCGTGCACCCCAGCCCGAACGCGTGAGCGTGGCCGACATGTTCAAGGACTTCAAGGCACAAGGCGCGCAGGCCAAGGCCGAGGCCTTTGATGCCAGCCCGGCCAACATCGATGCGCGCACACAGCGCTTTGCCTTGCCCTCGGGCATGAAGGTGGCCTTGCTGGCCAAGTCCACCCGCGGCCAGGCCGTCAAGGCCAGCCTGACCTTGCGTTATGGCGACGAAAAGTCACTGGCAAACTGGGGTGAGGCACCCGCCGCACTGGCCGCCTTGCTGGACAAAGGCACCACCACGCTCAATCGCCAGCAACTGCAAGACAAGCTCGATGCCTTGCAGGCCGAGGTGAGTTTCAACTCGGCGCCCGGGCAGTTGATGGTCAACCTGGCGACCAAGCGTGAGCACCTGCCGGCCGTGGTGGCGCTGGTGGCTGATGTCCTGCGCCATCCCGCCTTGCCTGCTGATGCCCTGGAGGAAGTGCGCCATCAGGCCCTGGCGGCGCTGGAAGAGCAAAGCAAGGAGCCCGAAGCGGTGCTGGCCGAGGCCATTGGTCGACACGGCAACCCTTACCCCGTGGGCGATGTGCGCTACGCCCGTACCTTTGCTGAAACCGAAGCGGACTGGAAGGGCGTGCAGATCGATCGCGTGCGCGCTTTCCACTCGGCCTTCCTGGCGGCCAATAACGCGCAGTTCTCTGCCGTGGGCGATCTGGATGCCGATGCTGTGAAACAGGCTCTGCAAGCCGGCTTTGGCGATTGGCGCAATGACAAACCATTTGTGCGCGTGCCCAATCCGCTGATCAAACTGCCGCCCGCCCGCATGGTGCTGCCAACACCGGATAAACAAAATGCAGCCATGTCCGTGACCTTGCCGGTACCTTTGAGCGACCGTGATCCGGATTACGCGGCATTCATGCTGGCCAATCATTTGCTTGGCGCGGGTGGTGATTCACGCTTGTGGAATCGCATCCGCGAAAAGGAAGGCTTGTCTTACAGCGTGTACAGCTCGGTCAACTGGAACCCTATCGAGCAGCATTCGGAATGGACGGCATCGGCCATCTTTGCCCCACAGAATCGGGACAAGGTGGAGGCTGCTTTCAAGGAAGAGGTCAACCGCGCCTTGACGCAGGGCTTCACGCAGGCCGAGTTTGAATCGGGCAAGCGTGGCTTGCTGAATTTCCGCCGTTTGAGCCGTGCTCAGGATGCACGCCTGGCGGCGGGTTGGGTCAGCAACCTTTACCTTGACCGCACATTCGCGCTGGCGGCGCAAGTCGATGCGGCGCTGGAATCTCTGACACTGGATCAGGTCAATCAGGCCTTGAAGCGGTATCTGAAGCCTGAACAGTTTGTATTGGGTCTTGCAGGTGATTTCAAACCTGCCAAGCCCTGAGCAATAAAAAAGGCCGGTCTTGCAACCGGCCTTTTTTTGTTTCAATCTGAAATTCAGATCGCGAAATCTTCGAGTTTCTTGCCGGAGGCCACAGCAGCTTGAACCCACTTGGGTTGCAGGCCACGGCCCGTCCAGGTTTCGCCGGTCTGGGCGTTGCGGTACTTGGGGGCCACCTTGCGGCCAGCGGATGCGCTACCACCACCTGCAGGCTTGCCGGGCTTGAGGCCCAGATCGGCCACGGTCAGACCGTGTTCAGCCAGCAGTGATTTGATTTGAGCAATCACGCCAGCACGTTCAGCACGGCGTGCGTCCTGTAGTTGCTTTTCCAGATCTGCCGCCTGCTTTTCGAGCGCGGCTTTCTGTGCGAGAAGCTCTTGGTAGTTGCTCATGTGGTGTCCTTTATGGCCCGGGTATCAAGGGCAATGAATACTTATTGGAAGATGCCGACTGCCGAGGCCCTGAACCAGATCAAGCTTTTGACGGCGCAGGCCCTTCGGCATGCGCGAATTCTAAACACAAAATAAATGCCTGTGCAAACTCAATATGTTGGCATCGGTAAAGCGCAGTCCGAAAGTGCCGTATATGGCGTGAAACGTGCACGATCCGCTTCATCTGCGATGCAGTGCTTTCCGCAACTGTTTTTCAACTCGAAAATTCAGGATGCGGGCTCTGTCAATTTACGCGCGCAGCTTCGCGGGAAACGGCCTCACCCAGTTGAATCACGGCCATGGCGTAATAGCTGGACTGGTTGTATCGCGTAATGGCGTAGAAATTAGATGTGCCTGCAACCAGCGTCGGGGCCTCGGTGCCGTTTTGCAGCAGTACCAGCGCCAGTTGGCCGGGGTGATTTTGTCCGCTGGCTGACAAAGCCGCTCCAAGCCCTTGCATGGCTGTGGCAGAGAAACTGGGCACGATATCTGGTGCCAGCAGTTTGGCCAGGGCCTGTTCGTCTTGCGGCGGTTTGATATCGAAATAGGCCGGCCAGTCTGCTTGCCATCCATGCTCGGCCAGGTAGTGGGCCACACTGCCAATGGCATCGACTGGGCTGCGCAGCAGGTCGATGTGGCCATCAGCATCAAAGTCCACCGCATACCGCCGAATCGAGCTGGGCATGAATTGCGGCAACCCGATTGCGCCGGCGTAGGAGCCCAGCACGCTATCGGGCTCCATCTGTTGTTCCTGGCACAGTTTCAGAAACTGGCCCAGTTCGGCCTTGAAAAAGGCGCTGCGATCACTTCGGCCTTTTGGAAAGTCGAGCGTGAGCGTGGTCAGCACGTCCAGAACGCGGAAGGTGCCCGTCTGGCGACCATAGATGGTTTCCACGCCCAGCACGCCCGCGATGATGCTGGCAGGCACGCCGTAGATGGTTTCGGCGCGTTTGAGGTCGGCCTCATAACGACGGTAGAAGTTGACGCCAGCGCGGATGCGGATCGGCTCCACGAAGCGGCTGCGGTATACGCCCCAGTTCTTGGCGGTGCCGGGGCCAGCCGGCATCATGAGCCTGGTGACGCTCTCCTTGTAGCGCGCCCTGGATACGGCTTCCCAGACCCAGGCTTCATTCAGCTCCTGGGCCCGCGCCAGTTCGCTGGCCAGTTGTCTGGCGTCTTCGCGGGCGGCGTAGCTGTCGGGTGAAGGGTTGCCTTGCAGTGAGCGGGTGCTCAGCGGCGGGGTGTCGGGGATGGCCGTGGGTTTGGCCGAGGCCGACAGGCCATCCTCGGGCGCGGCCTCAACCGCTTGCACCGCCGAGCTGGAAATGCTCAGCGAGGGCAGCGTGCCGAGCGCGGGCGGGGTGGGCTTGCTGGAGCCACATGCCGCCAACAGGGCACACAAGGTGGCGGCGATCACACCGCGGTGGCAAGGAAAGAAGGTGGCTGGGGGCACCGCAGGCATGGTCAAAGATCGCGCGGGACGCGCATGAAGCAGGATGAGCCTAGTTTGCCCGATCCCGTCGCCTGATGGCGCGCCACTGCTGCGCCTGTTGTTGAATCGTTTGAATCAAGGCCGTGCGCAGTTGGCGGGCTTGACGGGTGCTGCCTTGATGCGGCGCGTAGCGCAGGGCGTCGAGTTGCCGCAGCGCGTCGATCAGCGCCTGCTTCACGGGTTGCAGCGGCTCGGGCGCGTCAAGGCGCTCGATGCGTGCGGCCCAGGTCATGGCTGGGGCGGGCATCGGGCTGTCTTCGGGGGGCGGCAGCCCAGCCGCTTGCAGGGCCCGGTGCACCCGCATCAGGGGCCGTCTCCAGGGCGTGCGTGGTGTACGCGGCCGGGTCCACCACAACCAGCCTATGCCCAGCAGGCTGGTGCACATGATGACGATGCCGCACAGCCTGACCAGGTCCATCCAGTTTGGGGAGGGCATCCCCCAGTCCTTGAGCAACTGCATCTGGCGATGGCGGGAGTACTGCAGGACCCAGATGTTCCAGCGGTGGTTGGTGGCGTCCATATAGTCGCGCATACGGCCCCACACGGCCGGATCGATGCTGGACAAGGCGTTTTGCAGCGCGCCACGGTTGCCAGCGGATTGGCGTGGCCGTTCAATGCGTTCAGGCGCGACCGCCCCCGTGGGGTCCACGCGCACCCAGCCCTCGCCAGGCTGCCAGAACTCGGCCCAGGCGTGGGCGTCGCTGTTGCGAACCACGAACAGGCCGTCGACGGGGTTGATTTCGGCACCCTGATACCCGGTGACCACGCGGCTGGGGATGCCCATGGCGCGCATGATGACCACGTAGGCCGTCGCATAGTGTTCGCAAAAGCCCTCTCGGGTATCGAGCCAGAAGTGGTCGATCAGGTCGCGCACGGGGCGGCCCTGGGTGTCGATCCCATCCTCGCCGGGGGTCATGGTGTAGTGGTAGGCGCCTTGCCGGATGTGCCTCAACACCGCGTTGGACAGGCTTTTCGGGTCGGCATTGGCCAGCTCCGGGCGTTGCAACAAGGCTTGCGCCCAGGCCAGGGTGCGGGGATTGAAGCCTGCGGGCAGTTGCAGCCAGGGGCGCAGCAATGGCGTGCCTTGTTTGGGGCCATGCAGGATGGTCAGCCACGCCTGCGCGTCAATCTGGGTGCGGTCTGCCAGCGTTTGCGACGAGGTCCAGTTCAACCCGTCTCGCTCCAGGCGAGGCTCGGTGAGCGGGGGCGTGGGGCCTGCCATCAGCGTGCCGTCCAGCAGCGGCACCGTGCTGACCTTGCTGGGCTCCAACGTGACCTGGTAGCGGGTGGCCGCGCCCACTGGGGTGGGCTGGTAGACGTCATCGACACTGACCGGCTCCTGGGCGCGTGGCCGGGCCACCCAGTTGCGCCCATCGAAATAATCCAGCACCGGTCCACGGAAATACAACTTGGCCGTGACGGGGGGCACATCGATGAACTTCACGCGCATGGCCACCGAGTCGTCCTGGGCCAGCTCGGCCACGTGTCCCAGCTTGATGCGGTCTGACAGGCCTGTTCGTGGGCCAGCATCGGCGGGCACGCTCCACAGCGGCCCCAGGCGCGGAAAGAGCACATACAAGGCCAGCATCACCGGGATGCCCATGAGCACGCTGCGCCACGCGATCTTGACCGCCGACCAGATGGTGGGGCGGCCCATTGGCCTTTGCGCCAGCACCAGCGAGGTCAGCATGCCCATCAGCACGACCAGCATCAGCGCCGCGATGAACAGGCTTTGCGAATACAGAAACTGGGTCAGGATCAGGAAAAAGCCCAGCGAAGTCACCACGAAGGCATCCCGGCGCGCGCGCAGCTCCAGGGTCTTGAGCCCGGCCAGCAGGCAGACCAGGGTGATGCCCGCCTCCCGGCCAAACAAGGTGTGGAAGGTCCAGACCGTCATGCCCATGCCAGCGGCCAGGCACACCAGCAGGATCCAGCGCGGGGGCAAGGGGGCATCGCGCCAGGCCAGCCGCGCCCGGATGACGATGGCCAATACCGTGCTGATGGACGACCACAGCGGCAGGCGCGGCAGGTGAGGCAGGATGCTGAGCGCGAGCACGGCCAGCAGCAGCAGGTTGTCGCGGCCTTCCCGGCTGATCGCCGTGGCCTGGAGCCGCTTCATGCTGCACTCCGCTGCCGGGCTTGCTCAGCGCCGGACGGTGCCCAGGTGGCCAGGGTATCCAGGCAGTGACGCAGGTGATGCGGCCCTGCGCCGCAGCTCAACGAGACACCAGGCAGGCGCAAGCCATAAATCGGGCCTTGCGATGAAGCCTGTTGTTCAGCCTGGATCAGCCAGCTGGCCAGGCGGGACAAGCGCGCCTCGGCATCCAGGCCGCTCATGCCGGGGCTTTGCTCAAAGTCCAGCCAGAGATCGGGGCTGTGGCCTTGGGCCGGTTCGCGACTGACCAGCCCGGTGCCTGAAGCCAGTGCATGGCTGGATTTCTTCCAGGCGATCCAGCGCTGCGGATCACCTCGGCGGTAGTCGCGCAGGCCTTCGGGCATGTCGGAACTGACCGAGGTCGCTCGGTGAGATTGCTCGGACGAGACGACCCGGTGCTCATGCGGGAGGGCAGGGGCATGGGCGTCCAGGGCGGGCCAGATCAGCACCCTTGTCTGCGGCAGCCAATAGGCCCATGCGCGAAACAGACCCAGAGGGAAGCAGGTGTCAATCGTGATGCGGGGCAGCGTCAGCCAACCACGCTGGCGCGTGGCCACGTCCACCTCGACCGTGCAGTCGCTGCCCGGGCTGAGTTCGGCGTGCTGGGGCGAGCCCGGGCCTTTTGTTGTGCCCTCGGGTGCCTTGGGGCCGGCCGTGATCCGCAAACCGTAGCGGCCGAGTTTGCGATGCTGGTTGCTCAAGGTGATGCCCACGCGCAGCACCTGGCCGGCGTGCACGCTTCGCAGCGTCAGCAGGCGCAGGTTCACACCATGCAGGTTGCCGTGCGTCTGGTAGAGCGCGGCCATGGACGCGCCCCCCAGCAAGAAGCTCAGGGCGTAACCCAGGTTGACCTGTTCATTGATGGAGGCCAGCAGGAGCACCGTGAACACCAATGCAAAGCTCCAGCCCGCCCTGGTGGGCAGGATGTACAGATTGCGCTGGTTCAATGTGAGCTGATCGCGCCGAGGCAGCCTGGCTTCCCACCAGGCCGACACGCGCTGCACGATCCAGCCCGCGCCTTTTGGCGAGCGGCCCAACGAGAAGAGCGCCCGTGCTCGGCTCATCATGGAACGGGCGTGGCCTCCAGCAGGGCGCGGGCCTGGGCCGCGGCGCTGCGGCCCGATTGTGGCAAGGGCATCAGCCGGTGGGCGACAGCGGGAATCCACAAGGCCTGGATGTCCTCGGGTGACACATGCTGGCGCCCCAGCACCATCGCGCGGGCCCGTGCCAGCCGCAGCAGTGACAGGCCGGCGCGGGGGCTCAGACCCAGGGCGAACCAGCGTCCGTCTCGCGTGGCCGTGATCAGGGCCTGCAGGTAGTCAATCAGGCTGTCTGCCACATGGATTTCGTCCACGCGGGCCTGCCATTGCTGCCACTGCGCCGGTGTGATGACGGGCTGCAAGGCCAGCATCGCGCCACGCCGGTCCACGCCCGTGAGCAAGGATCGCTCGGCGGCCGGGTCGGGGTAGCCAAGAGACAGCCGCATCGCAAAGCGGTCCAGCTGGGACTCGGGCAAGGGGTGTGTGCCCAGTTGCTCGGACGGGTTTTGCGTGGCGATCACGAAAAACGGGGCGGGCAGGGGGCGTGTCTCACCTTCAACGGATACCTGCCGCTCTTCCATGGCTTCCAGCAGCGCACTTTGGGTGCGGGGGCCGGCACGGTTGATTTCATCGGCCAGCAGCACCTGGGCAAACACCGGTCCGGGGTGGAAGACGAAAGCCTCTTTTTGGCGCTCGTACACGCTCACCCCGATCAGGTCGGAGGGCAGCAGGTCGGAGGTGAACTGGATGCGTGAAAAGCTCAGACCCAGACTGCGTGACAGGGCCTGTGACAAGGTCGTTTTGCCCACGCCCGGCACGTCTTCGATCAAAAGATGACCTGAGGCAAGCAGGCAGATCACACTGAGCGTGACCTGCTCGCGCTTGCCCACAATGATCGTGCTAACCTGATCAATGAGCTGAGTGATTTGCGAGCCCTTGATGGACGTGGCGCCGCTAGTCGGCAGGACGTGGTTCGAGTCGTTTCGCAGCATGACGCGACATTAACTCAAACCCGCACAGCATGCGGGGCAAAGCTGACCCATGGCTACCGGCTATTTTTCACACTCCGATTGTCTGGCACACGACATGGGGGCAGGGCACCCGGAATGCCCCCAGCGCATCAGGGCCATTGAAGATCAACTGCGTGCGCAGGGGCTGGACGTGCTGATGCTCTCGCCCGACGTGCCACTGGCCAGCAACACCGATCTGGCGTTGGCGCACGACCTCAATTACGTGCTGACACTGGACGACTTCCTGCAGCAACTGGAGGCCACGGGCGACACCCGCGCGCTGGACCCGGACACCTGGGCCAGCCCAGGCACCCGCGCCGCCACCTGGCGCGCCGCGGGGGCGGCCATCGCCGCCACGGATGCCGTGATCGACGGCAAGCTGGACAACGCTTTTTGCGCCATCCGCCCGCCTGGCCACCATGCCACCCACAACCAGACCATGGGGTTCTGCTTCTTCAACAATGTGGCCGTGGCGGCACGGCACGCGCTGGATGTGCGTGGCCTCAAACGCGTGGCCGTGGTCGATTTCGATGTGCACCATGGCAACGGCACCGAAGACATCCTCGCGGGCGACGACCGGGCGCTGATGGTGGGCTTGTTCCAACATCCCTTCTATCCATACAGTGGTGCCGAGTCGCGTGCGGGCAACATGGTCAACATCCCCATACCGGCCCGCAGCGACGGCAAGCTGATCCGGGACGTGGTGGAGAGCTACTGGCTGTACCGGCTGGAGGACTTCCAGCCCGAGATGATCTTCATCTCCGCCGGTTTTGATGCTCACCGCGAAGACGACATGGGTGGCCTGGGCATGGTCGAGGCCGACTACGCCTGGATCACGGCGAAAATCATGGAAGTGGCCAGCAAGTACAGCAAGGGGCGCATCGTGTCCTGCCTGGAAGGCGGCTACAACCTCAGCGCGCTGGCCCGCAGCGTGGCGGCGCATGTGCGAACGCTGATCGAAAACTAAATACACACCTTCATGTCAGTGAGCACCGCGCAGGTCACCCATCCCATCACCTCCGAAGAACTGATCCAGCTGCTAGACGGGCTTCAGCAGCGCTCGGCCCTGGCCGAGGCCGGCATCTTGCTGGGCTGCCTGGCGCTGTCATGGTTGCTGCTGCGCTTGTGGCGCGGCGCCAAGGGCGATCCCCATTCCGTCTGGTTTGGCCGCCATGTGGTCGACGGGGTGCTGTTCCCCGTGTTGGCCTTGCTGCTTTCCCTGGCGGCCCGGCGCGCCTTCATGGGCATGCTGCCCTTGACGGTTTTCCGGCTCGTCATCCCGGTGCTGGCCTCCCTGGCCGTGATCCGCCTGACGGTCAAGGTGCTGCGGGTGGCCTTCCCCAAATCGCAGACGGTGAGGGTGGTCGAGCGCACCGTGTCCTGGCTGGCCTGGATCGTCACCGTGTTGTGGGTCACGGGCATCATGCCCATGGTCATGGGCGAGCTGGAGGGCATCACCTGGAAGATCGGCGCCACGCAGGTCAGCCTGCGCAACCTGATCGAAGGCTCGCTCAGTGCCGTGCTGGTCCTGATCCTGAGCCTGAGCTTGTCGTCGGCCATCGAGACCAAGCTGCTCAAGGGCGCCACCGACAACCTGTCGATGCGCAAGATCGCGGCCAACGCCATCCGCGCCATCTTGCTGACCCTGGGCCTGATCATGGCCCTGTCGGCGGCAGGCATCGATCTGACGGCCTTGTCCGTGCTGGGCGGGGCCGTGGGCGTGGGCCTGGGCTTTGGCCTGCAGAAGCTGGCCGCCAACTATGTGAGCGGGTTCGTGATCCTGGCTGAACGCAGCCTGCGCATTGGCGATCTGGTCAAGGTGGACAACTTCGAGGGCCGCATCACCGACATCAACACCCGCTACACCGTGCTGCGCTCGTCCTCCGGGCGCGAGTCCATCGTGCCCAACGAGTTGCTGATCACCCAGCGGGTCGAAAACGCTTCGCTGGCGGACAACAAACTCATGCTGACCACGGTGGTGCAGGTGGGCTACGACACGGACCTGGCCATGGTGATGCCGGCCTTGCGGGATGCCGTGACGGCCGTGCCCCGTGTCGTGACGGAGCCCTCGGCTGCCGTGCACCTGAGCAATTTCGCCTCGGACGGCCTGGAGTTGACCATCGCCTTCTGGATCGCCGACCCCGAAAACGGCCAGCTTGGCGCACGCTCTGCGGTCAACCTGGCGATCCTGGACACGCTCAATCGCCTGGGGGTGGACATTCCGTACCCGCAGCGGGTTATGCACCAAGTACACGCGGCTTGAGGTATCCTCCGCCGCACGATGAGCTTTCCCTTTCCCCTACCGAGCCGGGAGAACTGGCCTTTTCTGGGCGTGCTCCTGCTGGTCTGCCTGATTGCGCTGGCCTGGCAAGGCCCCCTGGTTGCCGGTGCGCTGGCACTGGCCGGGCTGGTTGTCCACACGGTTTACTTTCGCGACCCCCCGCGTGTCATCCCCTCGCAGGCTGGCGTCGTGCTGTCGCCCGCAGACGGCCGCATCGTCCGCATTGAAAAGGCCCGTGATCCCTACGCCAACCGCGATGCCTTGCGCATCAGCGTGATCATGAGCCTGTTCAACCTGCACGCCAACCGTGCCAGTGTGGACGGCGTGATCCGGCAGGTCGAGTACATTCCCGGCCAGTTGCTGAACACGGATCTGGACACGGCCTCTCGTCACCACGAGCGCAATGCGCTGGTGATCGAGTCCAACGGCCAGTTGGTCACCTTGGTGCAGGTAGCGGGGCTCATCGCGCGCCGCATCCTGTGCTGGGTCAAGCCGGGTGACACGCTCACGCGTGGTCAGCGCTACGGTTTGATCCGCTTTGGCGCGCGGGTGGACGTCTACCTGCCGCCCAACGCCGTACCTAAAGTCGCCCCCGGCGACAAGGTCTCGGCCACCACCACCATTCTGGCAACCCTGAACAAGGCTTGACTGTGCAACCTGTTTCCCCGCAAGAGGCTGATCCCAACGTGGATCTGAGCCTGGACGATGCCGACGACGCACCCCGCCCGCGCCGCAAGGGCATCTACATCCTGCCCAATCTGTTCACCCTGGCCGCTTTGTTCGGTGGCTTCTACGCCATCGTCATGGCCATGAATGGCCATTTCGACCAGGCTGCGGTCGGCATCTTCTGCGCCATGGTGCTCGACAGCCTGGACGGACGCGTCGCGCGCATGACCAACACGCAAAGCGCTTTTGGCGAGCAGATGGACAGCCTGTCCGACATGGTGTCCTTTGGTGCGGCCCCCGCCCTGATCGCCTACGAATGGGCGCTCAAGGACATGGGCAAGCTGGGCTGGATCGCCGCCTTCGTGTACTGCTCTGGCGCGGCTTTGCGGCTGGCCCGCTTCAACACCAACATCGCGGTGGTGGACAAGCGCTTCTTCCAGGGCTTGCCCAGCCCGGCCGCTGCGGCCCTGGTCATGGGCCTGATCTGGGTGGTGACCGACCTGGGTGAAACCGCGCGTTCGCTGCCCGGCATGGTCTGGCTGGCCTGCGGCTTCACGCTGTATGCGGGCCTGACCATGGTCACCAACATCCCGTTCTACAGCTTCAAGGACGTCAACTTCCGCCGCACCGTGCCCTTCATCGCCATCGTGGCGATTGCCCTGGGTATCGCCGTGATCACCATCCATCCGCCCATCGTGCTGTTTGGCATCTTCGTGATCTACGGAGTGTCGGGCTACGGCGTGTATGTGTGGAAGCGCATGAAGGGCAAGCCGGTGAGCGTGATCTCCACCTCCACCGACGAGCCCGAAGAGGCCGGCCTGCATCGCTGATCGCTATTGCCCGGGCGCAATGGCCGTATTAATAGGCGTATTTGCCGGCATCCAGCCCTGGGCACGCATGCTATATTGATACCCATGAATACCTTCAACGCATCGCTGCTACTACTGCTAGGAGTGCCCCGGGCGCGTTGATCGCTATCGTCTGTACCAAAAGTACCCCTTGCATCACGGCCCGCCAAGCGCTTCTTGCGGGCCGTTTTGTTTTGGATGGAAGAAGTCCTCGGCCCGCTCAAACCTGACCCGACCGACTTGACCGACTTCTGTCCCACGGAGACCACCATGACCGACAAGCTCATCATTTTCGACACCACCTTGCGCGACGGCGAACAGTCGCCAGGCGCGTCCATGACGCGTGAAGAAAAACTGCGCATCGCCCGCCAGCTGGAGCGCCTGAAGGTCGACGTGATCGAAGCCGGTTTCGCCGCTTCCTCCAATGGTGACTTCGAAGCCATCAAGTCGATCGCCGATGTCATCAAGGACTCGACCGTGTGTTCGCTGGCCCGTGCCAACGACCGCGACATCAGCCGTGCTGCTGAAGCCCTGAAGGGCGCCAACTCCTGGCGCATCCACACCTTCATCGCCACCAGCGCGCTGCACATGGAAAAGAAGCTGCGCATGTCGCCCGAGCAGGTGCTGGAGCAAGCGAAGCTGTCCGTGCGTTTTGCCCGCAACCTCACGTCGGACGTGGAGTTCTCGGCTGAAGACGGGTACCGCTCCGACCTGGATTACCTGGCCCGCGTGTGCGAGGCCGTGATCAACGAGGGCGCGACCACGATCAACATCCCGGACACCGTGGGCTACGCCATCCCCGAGCTGTACGGCAACTTCATCCGCGAGCTGCGCCAGAAGGTGCCCAACTCGGACAAGGCCATCTGGTCCGTGCACTGCCACAACGACCTGGGCATGGCCGTGGCCAACTCCCTGGCCGGTGTGAAGATCGGCGGTGCCCGTCAGGTCGAGTGCACGATCAATGGCCTGGGCGAGCGCGCTGGCAACTGCGCGCTGGAAGAGGTCGTCATGGCCGTGCGCACCCGCCGCGACTACTTCGGCCTGGATGTGGGCATCGAGACCCAGCAGATCATGCCGGCCTCACGCCTGGTGTCGCAAACCACTGGCTTCGTCGTGCAGCCCAACAAGGCAGTGGTGGGCGCGAACGCCTTTGCCCACGCCTCCGGCATCCACCAGGACGGCGTGCTCAAGGCGCGTGACACCTACGAGATCATGCGCGCCGAAGACGTGGGCTGGGCCGCCAACAAGATCGTGCTGGGCAAGCTTTCGGGCCGCAACGCCTTCAAGCAGCGCCTGCAGGATCTGGGCATCGACCTGGATTCGGAAGCCGAAGTCAACGCCGCCTTCACCAAGTTCAAAGAGCTGGCTGACCGCAAGAGCGAGATCTTCGACGAAGACATCATTGCCCTGGTTGGCGACGAGAGCGTCACCAACGAGCACGAGCACTATCGCCTGGTCGCGCTGTCGCAGCGCTCGGAGATGGGTGAGCGTCCACACGCCAGCATCGTGTTTGCCGCGGGTGACCAGGAACACCGTTCCGAGAGCGATGGCAATGGCCCCGTGGACGCCAGCGTCAAGGCAATCGAGGCTGTCGTGAAAAGTGGCGCGGAAATCGTCCTCTACTCGGTGAATGCGATCACGTCCGGAAGTACAGAATCGCAAGGAGAGGTCACAGTTCGCTTGCAGCATAGCGGGCGCGTTGTCAATGGGGTCGGCGCAGATCCGGACATCGTTGTGGCGTCAGCCAAAGCCTATCTCTCTGCGTTGAACAAGCTGCACAGCAAGTCCGAGAGGGTGGCCGCACAGGGTTGACCCGCACGACGGTGGTCTGATCAGCCAGACCGCTTGATAAAAGACGCGTAAGTCTTTGATCTTGCGCGTTTTTTTATTACACTTGCGTGAAGACGAAAGGGCTGTACCGTGGTGTGCTCGAAATTGAATAAAAACTGGCTGGTTATTGCGCTCGTTTCCGTGTTGTCTTTCACGGTGGCGACCTCTGTTGAAGCCGCCACCAAGGCACGTCATTCGTCTGTCCGTTCGGCCAAGGCTCCCGTCAAGGCCAAGAAGGGTGTACGCCAGAGCAAATCGCGCGTGCGTGCCACGCCGGCTGCATCCCGTGTCAAGCTGGCTCGCGCTGCCGTTGACAACGATTCGGCCGAGCCCGTCAGGCTGACACCCGTTTCGATCAATGCGGCTGGCGCCGTCAAGCCCGCATCCAATCTGTCCGCCGCATCCAGTGCGTCCGGTGCCTCGTTTGGCCAGCTTTATGGTTTGCACCACACACAAGACCCTCTGGACCTGAAGTCCAGCGTGGCCCTGGTGATGGATCAGGACACCAATGAAGTGGTGTTCGCCAAGAACTCCGATGCGGTCTTGCCCATCGCCTCGCTGACCAAGCTGATGACCGCCATGGTGATGGTCGAGGCCAAGCTGCCGCTGGAAGACCAGATCACCGTCACCTCGGAAGACGTGGACACCGAAAAGAACAGCAGTTCGCGTCTGGCTGTGGGTGCCACCTTGACCCGTGGCGAGTTGCTGCACCTGGCGCTGATGTCCTCCGAGAACCGTGCCGCCCATGCGCTGGGCCGTACCTTCCCCGGTGGCCTGCCCGCCTTCGTGATCGCCATGAATGCCAAGGCCCGTTCCCTGGGCATGGCCGATACCAAGTATGTCGACCCTACCGGGCTGAACAGCGGCAACCAGTCCAGCGCCAAGGATCTCGCGTCCCTGGTCAAGGCGGCTTATCAGCAGCCCTTGATCCGTGAGCTTTCCACCTCGCACGAGTACGCCGTGCGTGTGGGCAGCCGCCAACTGCAGTTCCACAACACCAACAGCCTGGTGCGCAACCCGGCATGGGACATCGGGCTGCAAAAGACCGGCTACATCGTGGAAGCAGGGCGCTGCCTGGTGATGCAGGCCAAGATGGCCGGGCGCAAGTTCATCATGGTGTTCCTGGATTCTTCCGGCAAGTACTCGCGCCAGGCGGATGCCGAGCGCGTTCGCCGCTGGATCGAGTCGGCCACGCAAAAGGGCGCCTTGAGCAGCCTGCCGCACAACAAGGTCACCTCGTGATCTGACCCCAGCGCATTTGCCCATGAAGAAAGCCTCCCGCGGGAGGCTTTGTCATTGGTGCCGGCTGGGTGCCGGCCTTGGTGCTGCTCAGGTTCAGGCGTGGTTCCAGCCCAGGCTGCCTGAGACACGCTGTGCCGTGTTCTTCAGCGCTTCGCCCCATTCCGGGCTGATGCGTGAAGCGGGGGCGTTGAGCGCCAGGCTGGCGGTCACGCGGCCCTGGTCATCCAGAATCGGTGCGGCAGCCAGTTGCAGTGAAGGGTCCTGGCCTTCGCCTTCCTGGGCCAGGCCGTTCTGGCGGATCTGGGACAGCTCCGAAGGCAGGCCGGGGTGGCTGGCGGACAAAGCCTGCAAGGCCGAGCCTGTTTCGTTGAGCAGCAAGATCTTGCCGGCGGCACTGCTGGTCAGCGGCACACGCAGGCCCATCACGCGGGTGACCTGAACGCCATTGCGCTCGGACACCGTGCGTTCGATGCACAAGGCATCCTCATCCTGGCGGATGAACAGCGACACAGGGAAGCCGGTCAGGCGATGCAGTTCCTGCATGGGGCGCACGGCCAGGTCACGCACATCCAGTCGGGCGCGCACCAGGTTACCCAACTCCAGCAAGCGCAGGCCAAGGCGATAGGCGCCCGGGCCAGAGCGCTCGACCATGCCGCCAACGGCCAGGTCATTGAGGATGCGGTGGGCGGTAGACGGGTGCAAACCGGTCTGCTCGCTGATCAATTTCAGGGAAATCGCATCTCCGTCACGCGCGAGTGTGTCCAGCAGACTGAACATTCTGCTGAGAACCTGGATCGAAGTGGATGCTGCTTTGGAGTCACTCATCGGGGTTTTCCTCCGTGAGAAGGGATTTTGAAAGGTGGAACCCCCCATCAATCGGCGAAATAAACTGTGCCTTGAGCGCATTTCACCCCTTTGGCCTGTCGTTTTCGGCATTTCATAACGCCTATGACCATTTCCAGTTTCATTGCGCCACTTTGGTGCGGCGCTCGACGCCCTTTGCCCATCCTGCTCCGGTTTTTGATGGGCGTCACGGCAGCCAGCCTGACCTGTCTGGCCGCAGCCCAACCCAGTGCTTCGGAGAAAGAATCCCCCCCCAGTGGCAACGCGGCGTCTCAGGCGGCTTCGTCCGGGGTGGCAGGCGCTCCCCCCGCGTCCGCCGCCACGGTGCCTGTGCGCAAGTGGCTCTCACCCATTCCCCGGGTCTACGGGCGGCTCTCGGCCAAGGACGTGGGCCTGGTCATCAACGAAGACGACCCCTACTCGGTGCAGGTCGGGGCGTATTACGCCAAAGCCCGCCGCATTCCGGCAGACCAGATCCTGCGGGTCAGCTTGCCGCTCAAACCCGGTCTGACGCCCCAGGAGTTCGAGGTCTTCTCGAAGAAGGTGGACGAGTTCTACGGCAGCCGTGTCCAGGGCCTGGCCCTGGCCTGGAAGCAACCTTTCAGCGTGGATTGCAACTCCATCACCGGTGCGCTGGCGCTGGGCTATGACGGCCGTTTGTGCAGCAAGACCTGTGACAAGAGCCGCCCATCCTCCTACTTCGGGTCGATTTCGACCAGGCCCTACAAGGACCACCACATTCGCCCCGGGATGTTGCTGGCGGCCAAGGATGTGGACGCGGCCAAGGCACTGATAGACCGCGGTGTGCGCTCGGACGGCACGCTGGGCCTGCGTGGCGCACCGCCCGTGGACGTTCACTTTGTGACCACCTCGGACACGGTGCGCAGTGTGCGGCAGGTGTTTTTCCCACCTGCTGGCCCCGAGCCCAAGGTGGGGCTCAATGTTTTCCTGGACCAAACCGATGCGCTGCGCAATGTGGACCGCGTGCTGCTCTACATGACGGGCAGGGCAACGGTGGAGGGCCTGGACAGCGTCAGCTTCGTGCCCGGTGCACTGGCCGATCACCTGACCTCGTTCGGCGGCAAGCTGGATGACCCGCATGGCCAGATGAGCGTGCTCTCATGGATCGACGCCGGCGCCACGGCCAGTTATGGCACCACCAGCGAGCCTTGTGCACATGTGCAGAAGTTCCCCAATCCGCAGGTGCTGTTGCTCTTCTATATCCAGGGCGCCACTGCCCTGGAGGCTTACTGGAAAAGCGTGATGTGGCCGCAGCAAGGGCTGTTTGTCGGGGAGCCCCTGGCCGCGCCGTATGGCCGATGAGGCCGATGAGGTCGGGTAGCTTGCTGAATTGGCATCAGGTCAGCGCAGCAAGCCCCAGCGCACGCGCTGCGCCACCCACCATTTGCGCAGCGGTGTCAGCACGATGCGTTCGTGCAAGACACGGTCTCCCTGGCCCGCGACCTCGTTGATCAACTGCAGGTGCAGGTGCGCCAGCACGCGCAGCGGGAGCAGGGCGCGCATTTCCTTGGCGGGCAGCGCGTGGCAGGCCTGCAGGCCTGCCTGGAGCTTGTGGGCGGCCTGCTTGTGCAGATGCTGCAGCAGCGCCGGCCAGCCCTCGGGGGGCAGACTCTTATCAGGTTTGCTCAACTGGTGTGCCTTGACGTCATGCGCTTGCAGGACGTCGATGCCCACTTGAACCCAGCCCGCGCGCGCATCCTGGCCGATCCTGGCCAGTTGATGTGCCTGACGCAAGCCCCAGCCCAACTGACGCGCGGCCTGTCGTGCCGCTTCGCTGTGGGCGCCCAGCAGGCAGGCGGCGCCTTCACAGGCTGCCCCCGTGGTTTGTTGCGCATGGCGCTGCAAGCTGGTGTCATCCAGCCAGCGCGTCTGGTGGACCAGGGTCAGCAAGCCCTCGATCTGGCTCGTCCACAAAGGCCAGTCCGGCAGCCTGCCTGGGGCCTGGATGGCGGCCTCAGACAGCAGGCTCTTGATCAGCGGATGGTGGGCTTGCCCCTTGGCGGCATCCTGCAGCTCCTGCAACCACCAGCGCAGTTTCGTTTCCGCCACGCCAGGATCGTGGATCTTGAACGGAATCTCGGCAGTCTCGTGCCACCATTGCAGCCATAAACGCAGTGCGGCGCCTCGTCCGGCAGGTGCCGTAGCGAGTGCGTAATAGAGGCTGCTGCCTGGATGCGGAAAAACGTCAGCAGACGGAAGTGGGGAGGATGAATTCATGACAAATGGCAAGACGCAAACCGTATTGTCTCAATAGCTGAATTGACAGATCTGGAAATCATTGCCTACATTACTGACCCGCGAGTCAGTTATTCTGTCGTCGCCTGATGTCCGTCGTCTTCTTGTTGTTGATTCGCCGCGCATCACCCTTTGCTCCAATCACATCACCCTATGAAATTGAATGCGCGCCGCGTCCCGACGGTCATCGTTTTGATCTCGTCCGCCCTGGTCCTGGCCCTGGCAGGTTGCAGCAAGGAGGCGCCCGCGCCCACACCCGAGCGGGCCGTGCGCACGTTGGTGGTGACTGAAACGGGTGGCGTGCTGGAGCGCGAGTTCTCTGCAGACATCCGCGCGCGCAGCGAGTCGCGCCTGGGTTTCCGGGTGCCGGGCAAGGTCTCGCGCCGGCTGGTCGAGCTGGGGCAGCCGGTTCGCGCAGGGCAGGTGCTGGGACAACTCGATCCCCAGGATCTGCGTTTGCAGCAAGACGCAGCCCGCGCCGGTCTGGCTGCGGCTGAAGCCAATGCCACGCAGGCCGCCGCCGATCTCAAGCGCTTCAAGGAGCTGAAGGCACAAGGCTTCATCAGCGAAGCCGAGCTGGATCGCCACAACACCATGGCCACCACGGCCGAGGCCAGCCTGCGTCAGGCTCGGGCCCAGGCCGGCGTGCAAAGCAACCAGACCAGTTACGCGGCCCTGGTGGCCGATGCCGCTGGTGTCATCACCGCCGTGGACATGGAGCCCGGCCAGGTGGTCAATGCCGGCCTGCCGGTGCTGACCCTGGCACATGACGGCCCGCGTGACGCCGTGTTTGCCGTGCCGGAAGACCTGGGGCAGGCCGTGCGCGGCCTGGTGGGCAAGAAGGACGCCATCAAGGTGCGCCGCTGGGGCGGCAGTGAATGGGTGTCAGCCACGGTGCGGGAAGTGGCCGCCGCGGCCGACCCGGCCACCCGCACCTTCCTGGC
Organism: Aquabacterium sp.; assembly: GCF_016195855.1. Classification (GTDB taxonomy): domain Bacteria; phylum Pseudomonadota; class Gammaproteobacteria; order Burkholderiales; family Burkholderiaceae_C; genus Aquabacterium. Next base: position 39,486 of record NZ_JACPYU010000009.1, on the reverse strand, counting down.
CAAGGCCGATGTGGGCAAGGCCGGGTTCGAGCTGGGGCAATCCGCCAGCGTGGCCTTCAACACGCCGGTGCGCATCTCCGGTGGCGTGCGCATCCCCTTGTACGCCCTGGCCGAGCGCGACGGCAAGTCCATGGTCTGGGTGCTGGACGGCCAATCCATGACGGTCAAGCCGCTGCCCGTGGTGACGGGCGACGTCACCGGCAATGTCATCCTGATTGCCAAGGGCCTCACGCCCGGCCAGGAGATCGTGACGGCCGGTGTGCATGCGCTCAATCCGGGTCAGAAAGTGCACCGCTACAAGCCAGGCAATGCGCAGGCTGAGGCCAGTGGTGCGGCGGCCGCGTCGGCGGTCAAGCCCTGATCGGCGAGGAGCGAGTCTTGAGTCACAAGCCAGATTCCTCGAACGAGGCGCAAGCTGCTTGGCCGCAAGGCCAGCGCTTCAACATTTCTCGCTGGGCGCTGGAGCACCCCGCGCTGACGCGCTACCTGATGGTGGTGCTGATGCTGCTGGGCCTGGCTGCCTACTTCCAGCTGGGGCAGGATGAAGACCCGCCTTTTGCCTTCCGCATCATGGTCGTGCGCGCCTACTGGCCTGGCACGACCGCGCAGCAGATGGCCGAGCAGGTGACCGACAAGATCGAGCGCACGCTGCAAGAGGTGCCTTACGCCGACAAGATCCAGTCCTATACCAAGCCGGGCGAGTCTTTCACGCTCTTCATGGTCAAGGACTCCTCGCCCCCCAAGGAGATTCCCAACCTCTGGTACCAGGTGCGCAAGAAGGTGGGCGACATGCGCTACACCTTGCCGCAAGGCGTGATCGGCCCGTTCTACAACGACGAGTTCGGTGACGTCTATGGCTCCATCTACGCCTTGTCGGCCGATGGCTTCTCGCAAGAAGAGTTGCGTCAGTTCGCAGACCGCGCCCGCTCCGATCTCTTGCGCGTGCCCGGTGTGGCGAAAGTGGAGTTGTTCGGGGTGCAGGCCGAGAAAATCTTCCTGGAGATCCCGCAGTTCAAACTGGCCCAACTTGGGCTGGACCTGCAGCAGGTGATCCAGCAACTCAATGCGCAAAACGGCATCGAGGGCGCGGGTGTCTACAACGGCGACCGCACCAATGTGCAGATGCGCGTGAACGGCGCCTTCCAGAACGTCGAGCAATTGCGCCAGATGCCTTTGCGTGTGCTCAACCCGGTCACAGGGCAGGCCCGCACCTTCCGATTGGGGGACATCGCCAACGTCCGCCGTGGCTATGAAGACCCGCCCGTCACCAAGGTGCGCCATCAAGGCAAGCAGGTGGTCGCCATGGGCATCTCGATGGCCAAGGGCGGCGACATCATCGAGCTGGGCAAGAACCTGTCAGCCGCCACCGAGCGCATCAAGGCCAGCCTGCCTGTCGGCATCGAACTTGATCAGATCCAGAACCAGCCGCAAGCCGTGTCCAACTCGGTGGGTGAGTTCGTGCATGCCCTGGTCGAGGCGGTGGTCGTCGTGCTGGCCGTGAGCTTCCTCAGCCTGGGCCTGCACACCAAGCCACTGCGCCTGGACGTCTGGCCGGGGCTGGTGGTGGGCATCACGATCCCCCTGGTGCTGGCCGTGACCTTCCTGATCATGGACCTGTGGGGCGTGGGGCTGCACAAGATCTCGCTGGGCGCGCTCATCATCGCGCTGGGCCTGCTGGTGGACGACGCCATCATTGCCGTCGAGATGATGGTGCACAAGCTGGAAGAGGGCTACGACAAGATGCGTGCGGCCACGGCCGCCTACGACATCACCGCCATGCCCATGCTGACCGGCACCTTGATCACGGCGGCAGGCTTCCTGCCCATCGGCATGGCCAATTCGGCCGTGGGCGAGTACACCTTCGCCATCTTTGCCGTGACCGCCGCCGCGCTGCTGATCTCCTGGGTCGTGTCGGTCTACTTCGTGCCTTATCTGGGCCAATGGTTGCTGCGTACCCGCCCCAAGATCCAGGCGGGCGAGGGCGAACTGGTCGACCTGTATGACACGCCGTTCTACTCGCGCTTCAAGGCGCTGGTGAACTGGTGTGTGGCGCACCGCTGGATCACCATCGCCATCACCCTGGGGGCCTTGTTCCTGGGCTTTGTGGGCATGGGCAAGGTGCAGCAGCAGTTCTTCCCGGACTCCAGTCGCCCCGAGATCATCGTGGACCTGTGGTTGCCCGAAGGCAGCAGCTTCGACTCGACCGAGGCCGTGGCGCAGCGCTTCGAAGCCCGCATGATGAAAGAGCCCGGCGTGAAGACGGTGAGTTCGTGGATCGGCTCGGGCCTGCCGCGTTTTTATCTGCCGATGGACCAGATCTTCCCGCAGAGCAACGTCAGCCAGATCGTGGTCCTGCCGCAAGACGCGGCCATGCGCGAGCAGATCCGCCACAAGCTGCCAACGATCCTGGCCACCGAGTTCCCTGAAGTGCGCACCCGCGTCAAGCTGCTGCCCAACGGGCCGCCCGTGCCTTACCCGGTGCAGTTCCGCATCGTGGGTGACGACGTGACCACGCTGCGCCACTGGGCGGAAGAGGCCAAGACCATGATGCGCGCGCACGCCGATATGCGTGGCGTCAATGACAACTGGAACGAGTCCGTCAAATCCATCCGCCTGAGCGTGGACCAGGACAAGGCGCGCGCCATGGGCGTGACCACGCAGTCCATCGCCCAGGCCAGCCAGGTGCTGACCTCGGGCACCACCGTGGGCCAGTACCGCGAGGGTGACCGCCTGATCGACATCGCCTTGCGCTCGCCCCAGTCTGAACGCCAGACCCTGGGTGCGCTGGACAACGCCTACGTGCCGACCGCCTCCGGCAAGATGGTGCCGGTGCTGCAGGTGGCCAAGCCCAAGCTGGTGTGGGAGCCGGGCGTGCTGTGGCGCGAGGGCCGCCATTTCGCCATCACCGTGCAGGGTGACGTGCGTGAGGGCATTCAGGGCCCGACCGTCAGCCAGGCGCTGTGGCCCAAGATGAAGGAGCTGGAAGCGAAGATGCCCGAGGGCTACCACGTGCAGCTGGCGGGCACGGCCGAAGAAAGCAGCAAGGGGCAAGGCTCGATTTTTGCCAATGTGCCGGCCATGCTGTTCATCATCTTCACGCTGCTGATGCTGCAGTTGCAGAGCTTCTCGCGTGCGCTGCTGGTCTTCCTGACCGGGCCGATGGGCATCGCCGGGGTGGCCATGGCCTTGCTGGCGTCCGATCGTCCTTTTGGCTTCGTGGCCATGCTGGGGGTGATCGCGCTGATGGGCATGATCATGCGCAACTCGGTGATCCTGATCGACCAGATCGAGCAGGACCGCGCCCGGGGCGTGCCGGCCTGGGATGCCATCGTCGGGGCGGCCGTGCGCCGTTTCCGCCCGATCGTGCTGACCGCCGCCGCTGCCGTGCTGGCCATGATCCCGCTGACGCGCAGCGCCTTCTGGGGCCCGATGGCGGTGGCCATCATGGGCGGGCTGATCGTGGCCACCTTGCTGACCCTGCTGGCCTTGCCCGCCATGTACGCGGCCTGGTTCAGGGTTCGCCACCAGTCGACAACGGCCTGAGCCGTGAAAAACACGGTCTGAGCCGCGCTAGAATCGGCGGTTCAGACCAAATTAGCCTGTCCGGGTGCCGGGCGGGCCTGCGTGAGACCGTTTCACTTCGTGAGCCGCTTCGCAGGCACGATCGGCGGCCGGACTTTTCACAGTCAATGCGCGGGTGGCGAAATTGGTAGACGCACCAGGTTTAGGTCCTGACGCCAGCAATGGTGTGGGGGTTCGAGTCCCCCCCCGCGCACCAGACTTAATTCTTATTTACTGAGAGATCACATCATGGCGATCAACGTGGAGACCCTCGACAAGCTGGAGCGCCGCATCACGCTGTCCCTGGCAGCTGACGTTCTGCAATCTGAAGTCGATGCCCGCCTGAAAAAGCTGGCCCGCACTGTCAAGGCAGACGGCTTCCGTCCCGGCAAGGTGCCGATGAACGTGGTGGCCCAGCGCTACGGCTACTCCGTGCAATACGAAGTGGTCAACGACAAGCTGGGCGAGGCTTTCGCTCAAGCTGCTCAAGAAGCGCAGCTGCGCGTGGCCGGCCAACCCCGCATCTCCGAAAAGGAAGGCGGCCCGGTTGAAGGCCAGTTGCAATTCGACGCCACTTTCGAGGTCTACCCCGAAGTGAAACTCGGCGACGTGGCCTCGGTTGAAGTCGAGCGCGTGACCGCCGAAGTCGACGATGCCGCCATCGACCGCACCATCGAGATTCTGCGCAAGCAGCGTCGCACGTTCGCCCAGCGTCCGGCTGCTGAAGCCGCTGCCGACGGCGACCGCGTGACCATCGACTTCGAAGGCAAGATCGACGGCGTGCCTTTTGAAGGCGGCAAGGCTGAAGGCTTCCAGTTCCTGGTGGGCGAAGGCCAGATGCTCGAAGCTTTCGAGAAGGCCGTGCGCGGCATGAAGGCTGGCGACTCCAAGACCTTCCCCTTGAAGTTCCCTGAGGACTACCACGGCAAGGACGTGGCCGGCAAGGAAGCCGACTTCCTGGTGACGGTCAAGAAGGTCGAATCCCAGAACCTGCCCGAGCTGAACGACGAGTTCATCAAGGGCCTGGGCCTGGCCGACGGTTCGATCGACGCCCTGCGCGCCGACATCAAGCGCAACCTGGAGCGTGAAGTCAAGTTCCGCGTGGCCGCGCGCAACAAGGCTGGCGTGATGGAAGCCCTGCTCAAGCTGGTCGACTTCGATCTGCCCCAGTCGCTGGTGGCAGCCGAGTCCGACCGTCTGGTCGAAGGCGCCCGCGAAGACCTGAAGGCACGTGGCATCAAGGACGCCGACAAGGCCCCGATCCCCGCCGAAATGTTCAAGCCCCAAGCCGAGCGCCGCGTGCGTCTGGGCCTGACCGTGGCTGAACTGGTCAAGGCCAACAACCTGCAAGCCAAGCCCGAGCAACTGCAAGCCCACATTCAAGAGCTGGCACAGAGCTACGAGCAGCCTGCCCAGGTCGTGGCCTGGTACATGAGCGACCGTCAGCGCATGGCTGAAGTGGAAGCCGTCGTCATCGAAGGCAATGTGGCTGACTTCGTGCTGTCCAAGGCCAAGGTCACTGACAAGGCGCTGAGCTTCGAGGAACTGATGGGTCAGCAGGCCGCAGCCTGATTACCCACCAGGGCAGTGGGATATGCCGCTGCCCGGTGAACGCCGGGCGGTTGGCTGGCATAACCTCACCATCCTGCAAAGGGCACCTGCAATCCCCAGTGGAGGCAGGTGCCTTTTGTTTTGTGCGACTTTGTCTGTGCTTGCAAACAACGGAAAGACGACCAAGGTAGTCGTGCGCTTTTTCTCGCGTTCGGCCGGGGCGTATCCAGCGTCATAATCTTTTTTACAACCTCACATTTGCCGCACCTTGCAGTGACAAGGTGCCGCCTACAGAAGGAAGCACATGAGCGCAACAGACATTCAGAACCTGGGCCTGGTGCCCATGGTCATCGAGCAATCGGGTCGTGGTGAACGCGCCTATGACATCTACAGCCGCCTCTTGCGTGAGCGGGTGATCTTCCTGGTTGGTCCGGTCAACGACGCCACTGCCAATCTGGTCGTGGCCCAGTTGCTGTTCCTGGAAAGCGAGAACCCGGACAAGGACATCTCGTTCTACATCAACTCGCCTGGCGGCAGCGTGAGCGCTGGCATGTCGATCTTCGACACCATGCAGTTCATCAAGCCGGACGTTTCCACGCTGTGCATGGGCATGGCCGCCTCCATGGGCGCCTTCCTGCTGGCCGCTGGTGCCAAGGGCAAGCGTTTTGCGCTGCCCAACTCCAAGATCATGATCCACCAGCCTCTGGGCGGTACACAGGGTCAGGCCACGGACATTGAAATCCACGCCCGCGAGATCCTCAAGACCCGTGAGCAACTCAACCGTATCCTGGCCGAGCGTTCCGGCCAGCCCCTGGAGAAGATCCAGAACGATACCGAACGCGACTACTACATGTCGGCCGATGAGGCCGCCACTTACGGACTCATCGACAAGGTGCTGGACAAGCGACAGTGATCTGACGGGTGCCTGGGCACCCCGGAACACCCCTGGAAGTGGCAAAAAAGCCGCGCCAAGATGGGGCAGTTCACGGGGATCGCCGCCAGGGCATTTGTCTTATCATGTCCCCAACCCCCTTGCCGACTCTTTGACAGGCCTGCACCATGCCCGAGAAAAAAGGCTCCTCCAGCGAAAAAATCTTGTACTGCTCCTTCTGTGGAAAGAGTCAGCACGAGGTGAAAAAGCTCATCGCCGGCCCGTCGGTCTTCATCTGCGACGAGTGCATCGAGCTGTGCAACGACATCATCCGTGATGAGGTCGCAGCCGAAGCCGAACAGTCACGCCCTGCGCGCAGCGACCTGCCCACGCCCAGCGAGATCAAATCCAGCCTGGACCAGTACGTGATTGGCCAGGACACGGCCAAGCGCACGCTGTCCGTGGCGGTCTACAACCACTACAAGCGGCTCAAGCACATGGGCACGGGCGAGAACAAGAAGCCCGATGTCGAGCTGGCCAAGAGCAACATCCTGCTGATCGGCCCGACGGGCTCCGGCAAGACGCTGCTGGCCCAGACCTTGGCCCGCCTGCTGAATGTGCCTTTCGTGATCGCCGACGCCACCACCCTGACCGAAGCCGGTTATGTGGGTGAAGACGTCGAGAACATCATCCAGAAGCTGCTGCAGAACTGCAACTACGAGGTCGAGAAGGCCCAGCGCGGCATCGTCTACATCGACGAAATCGACAAGATCTCGCGCAAGTCCGACAACCCCTCCATCACGCGTGACGTGTCGGGTGAAGGCGTGCAGCAGGCCTTGCTCAAGCTCATCGAAGGCACGATGGCTTCGGTGCCCCCGCAAGGTGGCCGCAAGCACCCCAATCAGGACTTCCTGCAGATCGACACGACCAACATCCTGTTCATCTGCGGTGGGGCGTTTGATGGCCTGGAGAAGGTCATCCAGAACCGCTCGGTCAAGTCCGGCATCGGTTTTGGCGCTGCGGTCAAGAGCAAGGAAGAAAAGAAGCTCGGCGAGGTCTTCCGCGAGGTCGAGCCCGAGGATCTGATCAAGTTCGGCATCATTCCCGAACTGGTTGGCCGTCTGCCCGTTGTGGCCACCTTGGGCGAGTTGACCGAGGATGCGCTGGTGCGTATCCTGACCGAACCCAAGAATGCGCTTCTCAAGCAATACCAGCAACTGCTGAGCATGGATGGGGTCGAACTCGAGATCCGTCAACCGGCGCTCGCTGCCATCGCCCGCAAGGCCCTGGCCCGCAAGACCGGCGCACGTGGTCTTCGCTCCATCCTGGAACAGTCGTTGCTTGACACGATGTTCGAATTGCCTACCCAGGAAGGAGTGCAAAAGGTGGTCCTGGATGAGTCCACCATCGAAGAGAACGCCAAGCCTTTGTTGGTGTATCGGGAACAGGCTAAGGCCAGTGCCTGAGCGAAACCTTATAGGTCAGCTCTGATGGGCACCGCTGAAAACCCTGATTCTTAAGGTTTTCGCGGTGCCCTTGTGTTTTATCGCTGAAGCCCCATGTGGGCATCAGAGAAAGTGAGCCCAATATGTCTGGACACCCCATTCTTCCTTCTGAACCCATCACGCTGCCACTGCTGCCATTGCGCGATGTCGTGGTCTTTCCGCACATGGTGATCCCGCTGTTCGTGGGGCGCCCCAAGTCCATCAAGGCGCTTGAAGCCGCGATGGAAGCTGGCCGGCAAATCATGCTGGTGGCCCAAAAGGCCGCAGGCAAGGATGAGCCCAAGGCGGAAGACATGTTCGACATCGGTTGCGTCTCCAGCATCCTGCAAATGTTGAAACTGCCTGACGGTACCGTGAAGGTGCTGGTTGAAGGCGTTCAGCGTGCCAACACGTCGGCCATCCACGACGAAAACGAATACTTCACCGCTGACGTGGTGCCGGTGCAGCCCGAGGGCAACATCACGCCCGAGGTCGAAGCCCTGCGCCGCGCGGTGACGCAACAGTTTGACCAGTACGTCAAGCTCAACAAGAAGATCCCGCCCGAGATCCTGACCTCGATCTCCGGTATCGATGATGCTGGCCGCCTGGCTGACACCATCGCCGCTCACTTGCCGCTCAAGCTCGAAGCCAAGCAGTCGGTGCTGGACCTGTTCTCGGTCACTGGCCGCCTGGAAAAGCTGCTGGAGCAACTGGAACATGAAGTTGACATCCTGCAGGTCGAAAAGCGCATCCGTGGTCGCGTCAAGCGCCAGATGGAGAAGTCTCAGCGCGAGTACTACCTGAACGAGCAGGTCAAGGCCATCCAGAAGGAGCTGGGCGAGGGCGAAGAGGGCGCAGACCTCGAAGAAATCGCCAAGAAGATCGAATCCGCCCGCATGCCCAAGGAGGCACGCAAGAAGGTGGATGCCGAGTTCAAGAAGCTCAAGCTGATGTCGCCCATGTCGGCCGAAGCCACGGTGGTGCGCAACTACATCGACACGCTGGTCGGCCTGCCCTGGAGCAAGAAGTCCAAGGTCAAGCATGACCTGTCGCTGGCCGAATCGGTGCTCAACGAAGAGCACTACGGCTTGGACAAGGTCAAGGAACGCATCCTTGAGTATCTTGCTGTGCAACAACGCGTGGACAAGGTCAAGGCGCCCATCCTGTGCCTGGTTGGCCCTCCTGGTGTGGGCAAGACCTCGCTGGGGCAGTCGATCGCCCGTGCGACCGGCCGCAAGTTCGTGCGCATGGCCCTGGGCGGCGTGCGTGACGAAGCCGAGATCCGTGGCCACCGTCGTACCTACATCGGCTCCATGCCGGGCAAGGTGCTGCAGAGCCTGGGCAAGGTCGGTGTGCGCAACCCGTTGTTCCTGCTCGATGAAATCGACAAGCTGGGCATGGACTTCCGTGGCGACCCTTCATCGGCGCTGCTGGAAGTGCTCGACCCCGAGCAGAACCACACCTTCGGCGACCACTACATCGAAGTCGATTTCGACTTGTCGGATGTGATGTTCGTGGCCACCTCGAACTCGCTGAACATCCCGCCAGCTCTGCTGGACCGGATGGAAGTGATCCGCCTGGCTGGCTACACCGAAGACGAGAAGGTGCACATCGTTCAGACTTACCTGCTGCCCAAGCAGATCAAGAACAACGGTGTGAAGGACGGTGAGCTGGAAGTGGCTGAAAGCGCCATCCGCGGCATCATCCGCTACTACACCCGTGAAGCCGGTGTGCGTTCGCTGGAACGCGAAGTCTCCAAGATCTGCCGCAAGGTGATCAAGGGCTTTGCGCTCAAGCAGTACACCGAGAAGGTGGTCGTCACCGACGAGAACCTCAATGACTTCCTGGGTGTGCGCAAGTACAGCTACGGCGAAGCCACGAAGGACAACCAGATCGGTCAGGTCGTGGGCCTGGCATGGACGGAAGTGGGCGGCGATCTGCTGACCATCGAAGCCGCGATCATGCCCGGCAAGGGCAACATCATTCGCACCGGCCAGTTGGGCGATGTGATGAAGGAGTCCGTCGAGGCTGCTCGTTCGGTGGTGCGTTCACGCGCTCGCCGCCTGGGCATCACCGATGATCTGTTCGAGAAGCGCGACATCCACATCCACGTGCCTGATGGGGCCACACCGAAGGACGGCCCGTCCGCTGGTGCAGCCATGACCACGGCTTTCGTGTCGGCCCTGACAGGCATCCCGGTGCGTGCTGACGTGGCCATGACGGGTGAAATCACCCTGCGTGGTGAAGTCACTGCCATCGGTGGCCTCAAGGAGAAGCTGCTGGCTGCACACCGCGGTGGCATCAAGACCGTGCTGATCCCCGAAGAGAACGTGAAGGACCTGGCCGAGATCCCCGAGAACGTGAAGAGTCAGATCGAGATCGTGCCCGTGAAGTGGATCGACAAGGTGCTGGAAGTCGCGCTGGAGCGTCAGCCTCAGCCGCTGCCCGACGAAGAGGTGAAGGTGGAAGCCAAGCCAGAAGCCGCCGCGGCTGCTGCACCCGCAGCAACCACCACCGATGTGATGAAGCACTGATGGTTGAAAAAAATGCGACGGTTTGACTAAAACGTCAAAAACGTTGTATAGTTCAGTTCTTCGCTGATCACTGCACAAAACATCGCAAGATGCTTGTGACCAACAGGGGTCGATGCAGCAAAGCAAGGGGCAACTCTAGAGCATCTGCATAAGGCGAAACGTCACTTCAAGGTGATGTCACTGCAAAGTGAACAATGCGGGATTAGCTCAGTTGGTAGAGCGATACCTTGCCAAGGTATAGGTCGAGAGTTCGAGTCTCTTATCCCGCTCCAAATTTTGAAAGGGCCCTTCGCTGAGAAGGGCCCTTTTTCATTTGCGCTACGCCCCGGTATAAAAAAACACACGCGCCGTTTTCACGGCCGTGTGTTTTGAAAGATGCGGGTGACCCTGTCAGCCACCCGCCAGTGGAGTCAAGCGGACAGCGGCAATCAGGCGGACTTGCGGCGTGCAGCAAAAGCCACACCGACCAGGCCCAGGCCCATCAGGGCGTAGGTCGAGGGTTCGGGGATGGCTGGTGTGCCCAGGTCCAGCGTCGTGTTGAGCGTGGAGTGGATCGTGCCGTAGTCGGTGATGCCGTTCATGGCAGCCTTGCCCAGGCTCAGCAGGCCCAGGGCTTGCGAGAACTTGGTGAAGCCGTCGGTCGTCAGGCTCAGGCCGCTGATGTCGTTCACGTAGTTGCCAGGACCAGCGTAGGCGGTGGTGCCGGTGATGGTGCTGAAGTTCCACAACGCAAAGTTGTTGACCGTGCCCACGCCATTGGCGCCAATGATGGTGGCGAAAATGGTCTTGCTGGTCAGGTCAGCCTTGATGTCGGTCACGGTCAGCGAACCGCCGCTCGACACGCTCTTGACCACGGGGGCGGTCAGGGTCAGGCCGCCCTTGGTGCCCACGCCGACCACTTCCAGCGTATCGGTGTCCAGCGACAGGGTGGCCATCGGGGCCGACACCTGGATGCTGGTGTAGAAGCCGTCGGTGTCCTTCAGGATGGACGGGGTGGCAGCGCCGTAACCCGTGGCGGCGATCTTGCCGGTGTCCAGCGCGCCCAGCAGGTCGGCGCTGAATGTCAGTGCGCCAGAACCCGTGAAGGTGGCGCCACCGTTGACGACGGTCAGGATGTCGGCGTGTGCGGCCGTGCCCATGGCCGCCAGGACGGCGGCGGTAAACAGGTGCTTGGTGAATTTCATGAGTGTTCCTCGATCTCTTCCAAATGTGTGAATGTAATGCTGCACGTCATACGTAAAGCGATTTGATGTACGGCACCGTCAGATTAGCAAAGGGTCGGGGCTCAGATATCAGGGTTCCCTCGGGACTGCCCCATATGTGAGGGGCGATGAGGCGCCATATGAGGGGTTTTGGGCGAGGGCGGGGCGGGGTTTCCTCAAGGGATGCCTGTCCTGATGGCAGTTAACCTGCCAGCGCAGAAGTCAACGATCCTTGTCTTTTTTCCTGCTCAACATCATGAAGTTCTCATCCACCTTGCTGGCGTCCGCCTTTCTGGCGGCTTGCGTGTGTGCCGCTCAGGCCGCACCCAATGCCAGGCCGGACGCCAAACCCGAGGGCAATGGCGCCCAGTTCTGCGTCTTCGACCCGATCGGCAGCGGGGAGACGCACCGCGCCATGCAGGACTACGCCCTGGCAATGCTGAAAAAGGGCCACGTCGTGCAACTCAAGACCTATGTCGATGAGCGTGTGGCTGTGGAGGACTTTCGCACCGGCCAGTGCGATGGCGTGATGGCCACCGGTTTGCGGACACGCCCCTATGTGCCGTTTTCTGCCGCGCTGGACTCGGTGGGGGCGTCCACCATCGTTCGCAATGGCAAGGTGGACCTCAAAGCCTCTTATGAGGTTGTGCGCCAGTTCGTCAATGTCATCAGCTCGCCCAAGGCGCTGGACTTCATCGTGGCCGGCCCTTATGAGCTGGCGGGGATTGCCCCGCTGGGCGCGGTCTATCCTTTTGTGAACGATCGCAACATCGACACCCTGGAGAAAGCCGCCGGCAAACGTGTGGCCGCCATGGACTACGACAAGGCCGAGGCCCAGCTGATCCAGCGCGTGGGTGCCAAGCCGGTTGCCGCTGACATCAGCAACTTTTCGACCATGTTCAACAATGGCCTGGTGGACGTGATCATGGCGCCGGCCATGGTGTACAAGCCGCTGGAGCTGTACAAAGGCATCGGTACCAAAGGGGGCGTGGCACGTTTCCCGGTGGTCATCCTGACGGGGCAGGCCATCATCCGGTCTGCACGGTTTGCCAAGAGCTTCGGGCAGGATTCGCGAGACTATTTCGCCTCACAGTACGACACAGCTTTGAACATCGTGGTCAAGGGCGACCGCGAGATCCCGGAGAAGCTGTGGATCGACTCCACGCCACGCGACAACGAGCGTTATGTGTTGCTGATGCGCCAGGGCCGCGTGTTGATGGCGGAGAAGGGGTTCTATGACAAGAAGGGCCTCAAGCTGATCAAGAAGATCCGCTGCAGCATCCACCCGGAAGCATCCGAGTGCACGGAACTCACTGAAAACTGGTGATCAAGCGAGGAGCTCTTGTCATGAACTTGTTCAGATCATGCGTTGTGTGGTGCGCGTTGTTGGGGGTGTCTGCGGGCGCCATGGCCGAACCGGCGCTGCTGCCCGCCAAGATGTGTGTTTTCGATCCGCTGGGGGCCAAGGGCGATGGCTTTCGCGCCGCCCGTGACTTCCGCGTGGAAATGCTGGAGGCCGGTGTCGACATCGATGTGAAGCCTTATGTGGACGAGCGTGTGGCCGTCGAGGATTTCAGAACCGGCCAGTGCGATGCGGTGATGGCCACGGGGCTGCGTACCAAATCCTTCCATGCCATGGCGGCCTCTCTGGATGCGGTCGGTGCGTCCAGCATCGTGCGCAACGGCAAGGTCGATCTGGATGCCAGCTACGACGTGGTGCGCCGCTTCATCCAGTTGGTCAGCACACCCAAAGCCGCCGAGATGATGGTGGAGGGGCCGTACGAGGTTGCCGGCATCTTCCCGCTGGGTGCGGCTTATGTGTTCACCAGCGACAAGTCCAACGCCTCCATTGACGGGCAGGCCGGCAAGCGTTTCGGCACCTTTGACCAGGACAAGGCGGAGTCGCAACTGGTGCAGCGCATTGGCGCGCGCCCCGTGTCGGTGGACATCAGCAATGTGGGCCCCATGTTCAACAATCACAATGTGGACATGGTGGTGCTGCCCACCATTGCCTACATGCCCTTCGAGCTGTACCGGGGCCTGGGTAGCAAGGGCGCCGTGATCCGCATGCCCATGACCATCAGCACCTACCAGATGGTGATCCGGTCGGCCAAGTTCCCCAAGGGCTTCGGGCAAAGGGCGCGGCAATACATTGCAGGTAATTTCGAGCTGGCCATGGCCACGCTGAAGTTGGCCGACAAAGACGTGCCGGAGCATTTCTGGGTTGACTTGACGCCGCGTGACAACGAGCGCTACGCCTTGCTCTTGCGACAGGGGCGGGTGCTCATGGCGGAGAAGGGCCTGTACGACAAGAAGGGCCTCAAGCTGATCAAGAAGATCCGCTGCAGCGTGAACCCGGTGGCATCCGAATGTTCGGAGCCCACTGAAGAGTGGTGATGAGCCCCGCGCGCGATGTCTGCTGAAGCGCGCACTCTGCGGCCTGTACGCTCACCCATCTGGCGCTTGCTGCTGACTTTTTCCTGGCAGGAATGGCGCCGGCATGGTGCACGCCACATGGCGGCCCTGCTCGCGGTGATGCTGGGTGTGGCGCAGGCGTTCTCGGTGCACCTGATCCACGAATCAGCCTTGAGCGAGTTCGATGGCGCGGTGAGGTCCGTCAGTGGCCAGGCCGATGTGAGCCTGCATGCGGCCAGAGGTGGGCTTGACGAGGCCTTGTACCCCTTGCTGGCCGGGCACCCGGACGTGCGCTCGGTCAGTCCCATCATCGACGTACAGACGCAATCGGGCGGCCATCCCTTGCGGGTGCTGGGCCTGGACCCGCTGGCCGCCAGGCTGCTGACACCGGCGCTGATGCCCCAGGTGTCGCGCGATGTCATCGGCAATGAGCGGCTGACCTTGTTCGACCCCAAGGTGATCTTTCTCAATGCGCGGGCGCAAGCTGTGCTGGGAGTGGTGCCTGGCAGCGAGATCAAGGTTCAGGCTGGCTTGCAGACTGTCGAGTTGCGTGTGGCCGGGACCGTGAGCGCGGGGGGGGAGGCGCTGGGCGTGATGGACATCGCGGGTGCCCAACTGGCTTTTGCCATGCTGGGGCAAGTCACGCGTCTGGACATCCAGTTCAAGGGGGGGCGGCAGCCGGACGCGGTGCTGGGCTCGATCCCTCAACTGGCCGGCGTGCTGGTGGAGTCGCCTCAGGCCGCGTCATCGCAGGCGTCGCAGTTGTCTCGCGCCTACCGGGTCAACCTGGGTGTGCTGGCCTTGATGGCCTTGTTCACAGGCAGTTTTCTGGTGTTTTCGACCCTGTCCTTGTCTGTGGCCAAGCGCCAGAAGCAGTTCGCCTTGCTGGGTGTGCTGGGGCTGAGTGCGCGCGAGCGCTTGCGCCTGGTGTTGCTGGAGTCCGGTGTGCTGGGCGTGTTGGGGGGCGTGATGGGCATTGCCCTGGGCACGGGCCTGGCTCAGTTGGCCTTGACCGTGTCTGGTGGTGACCTGGGTGGTGATTATTTTGCCGGCAGTGCACCCGCGCTGCAGTGGTCATGGCGTGCGGCACTGCTGTATGGCGGCCTGGGTGTGCTGGCGGCCATCTGGGGTGGCGTGCTGCCTGCGCGCATGGCGCAGCGTCTCGCGCCTGCACAGGCGCTCAAAGGGGCGACGCTGGCGGAGCGATCTGGCCACGCGATCTGGCTGGGCCCCATCTTGTTGCTGATGGGTGGCTTGTTGAGTTGCATGCCTCCGGTTCGTGGTGTGCCCGTGTGGGCCTACCTGGCCATGGCCTGCGTGATGCTGGGCGGCATCGAGTGCGTGCCGGCGACGGTGAGCCTGCTGCTCAATGCAGTGATGAAGGGCGTGCCCCGCGCCAGCCTGATGCGGCGGGCCTCGCTGCTGTTGTCGCTGGAGCGCGTGCGGCACATGCGGCAGTCGGCATCGGTGGCCATTGCCGGCATCGTGGTCAGCCTGGGGCTGTCGATTGCGCTGACCGTGATGGTGTCCAGCTTCAGAGCCTCGATCACATCCTGGCTGGATACGCTGTTGCCCGCTGACCTGTATGTGCGCACGGGTGCGGCCAACAACGGCAGCGAGACCTTGCACCTGGCGCCTGCGCTGCTGGATGCGATCGCGCATCAGCCCGGTGTGGCGCAGGTGATGGGCGTGCGCGTGGGCAAGCTGAGCTTGCAGCCGGGTAAAGCGCCGGTGGTCCTGATTTCACGGCCCTTCAGTGCCACGGGGGGCGACCAGCGTTTGGCCCTGCCGCTGGTGGGCGCGGCCTTGCCGGCGGCAGCGGGCCACGTGGGTGTGTATGTGAGCGAGACCATGGCCGAGCTGTATGGGCTGCGGCCTGGCTCGCCCTTGCCCTTGCCGCTCCTGGCTGGGCATGCGCCTGTCGGCACCCAGGTGCTGGGTGTGTGGCGGGACTATGCCCACCAGCAGGGCGCACTCATCATGCAGGCCGATGACTACCAGCGGCTCACGGGCGACAGGGCCGTCAACGATCTGGCTTTGTGGTTGAGGCCGCAGGCCCGGGTCGCGCAGGTGCAGGAAGGCATACGTCAGGTGGCCGGCGGGCAGGGCCTGGATGGCTCGCTGCTGAGTTTTCAGTCGCCGCGCGATATCAGGCAGTCCACCTTGCAGGTGTTTGACCGCAGCTTTGCCGTGGCTTACTGGCTTCAGGCGGTGGCGCTGGGTATCGGTCTGTTCGGTGTGTCGGCCAGCTTTTCGGCGCAGGTGCTGGCGCGGCGCAAGGAGTTTGGTTTGCTCAGCCACCTGGGGTTCACGCCGCAGCAGATCCGGCGTGTGCTGGCAGGCGAGGGCGCGGTGCTGACGGGTGTCGGGGCCTTGATGGGGCTCGCTTTGGGCCTGGCCGTGAGCTTCATCCTGGTCCAGGTGGTGAACCCGCAGAGCTTTCACTGGACCATGGACATGTCGCTGCCCTGGCTGCGTCTGGTGGCCTTGTGCCTGGGTGTGGTGGTGGCCGGCACGGTCACCGCCGGGGTGGCCGCCAGGGCGGCGATCGGGCGCGACGTGGTGAGCGCCGTGAAGGAGGACTGGTGATGAGCTGGGGCCTGACGCGCCGCCAATGGCTGCGCTTGTCATCCGTGTCTGCCTTGTCTGGCGCGTCGGGCCTGTTGCCCTTGGGCGCTGGGGCTCAGCAAAGCCTGCCTGTGGTGAGCGCGGCGCACCCGCCCGATGTGCCCTTGCGCTTTCCGCAGGACGAGGGGGCGCACCTGGCATCGCGTGCCGAGTGGTGGAACCTCAAAGGGGTGTTGCAGTTGGAGGGGCGCCAGACGCTGGGCTTTCACATCGCTTACTTCCGCACGGCCGTGGAGTCTGCCGAGCACAACCCCAGCCGCTTTGCGCCCAGGCACCTGATCGGGGCGCGCGCCTCCTTGAGCGACCCGCTCCATGGCGCCGCATGGCACAACCAGCGCATGGCGCGCGTGGGCTTCGGCCTGGTGGACGTGGCGCAGGACGACATGCGTGTCACCTTGCAGGACTGGCTGCTGGCCCGCAGTGGCGCGGTGGGGCAGGGCGTGTTCCTGGGGCGCGCGACCGCGGCGGACTTCATGCTGGATCTGCGTTGCACGCAGACACAAGCCGTGATGCTGCATGGCGAGGGCGGCACCATCCACCGGGACCCTTTCCTGGGCTACCCCACGCGCTATTACTCGCAGCCGCAATTGAAGGTGGCGGGGCGGGTGGGTTACCAGCGGCGCACGGTGCAGGTCACGGGCCAAGCCTGGCTGGACCACGGTTGGGGCCGGCGCATGATGGCGCCCGACGCCGTGGGGGCGGACTGGGTGTGCATGAACCTGCACGATGGCTCGGCCTTGATGGCCTTTCGCATGCGGCGAGGCGATGGCAGTGCGGTGTGGGAAGGCGCCACCCTGAGGCAACCCGGCCGGCCTGACCACGTCTTCAAGCACGAGGAGATCCGCATGACGCCTGGGCAGACCTGGCGCAGCCCCGCCACGGGGGCCTCATACCCGGTGAGCTGGCGCATCGATCTGGCCGGCGCGGTTTACACGGTGAAGGCGCGCATGAACCAGCAGGAGGTGGACGGTGGCAATGGCATTGGCGACGTCTACTGGGAGGGCTTGAGCGACCTGCTGGACGCGCAGGGGCGCGTCATCGGCTCGGGCTATCTCGAGATGACGGGCTATGCCGGCGAGTTGATGTTGTGAGGCACCGCCCGGCGCAGTGGCCTTGTACAAAATTTGGAGGGCCGCCTGCAGGTGTTTGAATTTTCAGAGATACTTCGTGCCTCGACGAACAAGATCGGTCAACCGGCTTGTTCGTCGATACCCAAGGCGCGGTAGCAAAGCGGTTATGCACCGGATTGCAAATCCGTGTAGGTCGGTTCGACTCCGGCCCGCGCCTCCAGCTTTCAGACAAGCCCTTCCAGCGAACCTGGAGGGGCTTTTCTTTTGCGCGCAGGTGCGTGTGCCGCGGGTGTGGGGGGCGCGCCCAGGCCCGTGTGCGAGAAGGCGCGGTCATAGCGGCGCAGGGCCAGGTCATCGCTGCGGATGGCGGGTGCGTGGCCCAGCAGCAGGTCGGCGAGCAACTGGCCGCTGCCGGCGGCCATGGTCCAGCCCAGGGTGCCGTGGCCGGTGTTGATCCACAGCTTGTCGATGCGGGTGGGGCCGATGACTGGTGTCCCGTCTGGTGTCATGGGGCGCAGGCCTGTCCAGAACTCGCCTTGATCAAGTGGCGCGGCGCCGGGGAAGAGGTCTTGCACCACGCGCTCCAGTGTGGCGCGCCGGCTGGGGCGCAGCGTCAGGTCGAAGCCTGCCAGCTCGGCCATGCCGCCGACGCGGATGCGCTGATCAAAACGGGTGAGTGCCACCTTGTAGCTTTCGTCCAGCACGGTGGAGCGGGGCGCCGCATCGGGCTGCGTGATGGGCAGGGTCAGGGAATAGCCTTTGACCGGGTAGACCGGCAGATCCAGACCGAGCTCACGCAGCAGCGCGCGCGAGTAGCTGGCCATGGCCACCACATAGGCGTCTGCCAGGCGGACTTCGGCGCCTTGCGGGGTGAGCAGGCGCACGCCGTTGACCCGTTGGCCGTCATGCAGGATCTGGTCGATCTGCACATCGTGGCGGAACTGCACGCCCAGGGCCCGCGCCTTGTCGGCCATCAGCTGGGTGAAGAGCTGGCAGTCACCGGTTTCGTCGCCGGGCAGGTAGAGCCCGCCGGTCAACAGGTGCTTGCGGGCGGCCAGGGCAGGTTCCTGCTCGATGCAATCGTCGGGCGTCATCAGCCTGTAGGGCACCTCGCAACGGTCGAGCACGGTGGTGTCCTTGTGGGCGCTGCGCAGTTGCTCGGCCGTCCGGAAGATCTGCAGTGTGCCCAGTGCACGGCCTTCGTAGCGCAGGTCCAGCTCCTGGCGCCACTGGCGCAGGCAGTCGCGGCTGTATTCGGCCAGCCTGACCATGCGCTCCTTGTTGGTGGCATAACGCTCGGGTGTGCATTCGCGCAGCATCCGCGCCATCCAGTGCCATTGCCAAAAGCTGCCATCGGGGCGGATGGACAGGGGCGAGTGGCGCTGCAGCATCCACTGCAAGGCCTTGAGCGGCAGGCCGGGTGAGGCCCAGGGGGAGGCGTAGCCCGGCGAGATCTGGCCCGCATTGGCAAAGCTGGTTTCAAGCGCAGGCCCGGGTTGCCGGTCGATCACGGTGACCTTGGCACCGGCTCGCGCCAGGCAATAGGCGCTGGTGACGCCGATCACGCCGCTTCCGAGGACGAGTACACGCATGGTGTGGCTCCCGCTTGTCGCTGGAACCATTCTAGGCATGTGGGGATGGGAGAGCAGCAGGCTGGGGCTTTGCCGGCCAGCCATTTGTGCTGAAGTGCCGCAGTCGTGTTGCTGCAACCTTGCCGCGGGTGCCGTGTCATCGGTAAACGGCCTGGTGCCCCGAGCCGGGGTCGAACCGGCACGCCGCCTTTCAGCAAGCGGCGGATTTTAAGTCCGCTGTGTCTACCGATTTCACCATCGGGGCCTGGGGCGCAAGTGTACGTCCTTGGCCAGATCAGGCTTGGACGCCCAGGCTTGAAGGCGCCGCCGCGGGCAGCCAGGCCAACAAAATCTTGATGAAAAGTTGCAACACCTTGCGCGAAGGGCTAAATTCGATGTATAGTTCAGGTCTTCGCTGATCGCGACACCAGAAACGATCAAGACGCAAGTCAAAGCGAAGAAAATTGCCAGAATCAAGTCTGGCGATATGCGGGATTAGCTCAGTTGGTAGAGCGATACCTTGCCAAGGTATAGGTCGAGAGTTCGAGTCTCTTATCCCGCTCCAAATTCAAAAGGGAAGCCAGCGTGCTTCCCTTTTTTCCAGCCCCCCCGCTGGATGCTGTTTTTGAGGCGCGGTAGCAAAGCGGTTATGCGTCGGATTGCAAATCCGTTGAGCCCGGTTCGACTCCGGGCCGCGCCTCCACCCATCCTTGCGCGCACCTTCATCTGACCGATGACGGTGCGTTTTTGTTTGGGCGTTTATTTGTGGCACACGGCCAGGTAGTAGCCGTTGTGCCAGTCGCTGGTCTGCATGCCGTTGAGCGGGTGCGAGTTGTCGTGTGTCGTGCGGATCTCGATGGCGCACTCGACGCTGGCACCCAGTGTCTTGATGGCGCGGTGCGTGCCGTCGCGCACTTCCTGCCAGTTGTAGTCATCGACGATCAGCACGTAGTGATCGTCCAGTGCCGGCTGGGCAATCATGACGCCATCGAACTGGTCTGCCTCGGTGTGAGGGCCGTCAAACAGATAGACGTTGCTCTTGCCGATGGTGCTGTAGTCAACCTGGCGGAAGTCGCTTTCAATGAACTGGAAGTCGACCACAGGCGAGCTGACCTGATGGATGTTGTCCAGAAAGTGCGCCTTGGGGCCACCAAACTCGGACCAGTTGTCGATACAGCGAACCCGGATCTTGTTGCCGAAGATGGCCGAGCAGGCGGTCGAGCCAGCCCAGGAGCCAATCTCCAGATACCGCGCATCTGACAGGCTGCCGATGAAGTTGTTGATCAGCGAGCGGTACTTGCGGCCCGACATGCCTTGCATGGTCAGGATGCCACCGGGCAACTTGGTGTCCATCGCCAGCGAACGAAGCAGCGCATGACGCAGCAGGGCGCCATAGGTGCTCTGATCGAAATTGCCAGACATCCGGATGGAGGTTTCTTCGTTTGGGGTCATGTTGAGGCTCGGTGTGAGTTGAACAGAGGTGGTCGCTCGTACTGCTGCTTGCACATGGTGGGGGCCTTGCGCTGTTGAAAAACGTGAAAAAAGATGCGGTTTGACCGCCTGTTCGGTTGGCGCCGCTGCATCTGGCCATTGGCTATATAGATGCGCCTGACGTCGTGGCCGCAGTGCGGGAATTGCGCTGAGAAGACCGCTCTATTGCCGCTTAAGGTTCTGGCTCCCCCCACCTAGCATCCCAGGTACACGCCCAAAAAGGCCTGTGCCCTGTTGTTGTTGACCATGGGAGCTATTGGTGGACCCCACCTCCGAGCCCGATCTGATCGAAACGTTTGAAGACACACCTGAAGCGCCCGAGCAGGCAGGTGTGGGCGCAGCGTTGCCGGCAGATCCCCTGCTGGAGGCCATCGTGTGGCTGTGCCATCACCACGGCATCGACCGCTCCGAGTCGTCGATCCTGGATGGCTTCCACCCGGGTGAGGGCGGCATCACCGCACCTCAGGCGGTGCAGTTGCTCAAACGGGTGGGCTTCAGCGCAACCCTGGTGCGACGCCCGCCCGGCAAGATCCTGTCTTTGCTGATGCCCGTGGTCATGCTGCTCAAGAACGGCGATGCGGTCATCTTGACGCGCCGCATCAGCGGTCGCTCCAAGCGGGCAGGGGGCGCACGGTATGAAGTGATCATGCCGGGGTCGGGCAATGAGGTTTGCACCGCCACCGAAGAAGAGCTGTTGCCCGAGTACTCCGGCTACACGCTGCTGGCGGCCCTCAAGTCGGGCACCGTGCATGGTGACCGCGAGGCGCAGGAGCTGTCGCCCTCGCACTGGTTATGGTCCACGCTCAAGCGCTACGTACCTTATTACCGCTCGGCCATGCTGGCGGCCTTGCTCAGCAACCTGCTGATGCTGGTCACGGGCTTTTTCACCTCGGTCGTGTACGACAAGGTCATCCCGCACAACGCGATGGTGACGCTGTGGTCCCTGGGGGTGGGCACCTTGCTGGGCATTTGCTTTGACCTGATCGCGCGGCAGTTGCGCAGCTACCTGATCGACACGGCCGGCAAGAAGGCCGACCTGATCATGGGCAACATGCTGTTCAACCAGGCCATGGGCATTCGCCTGGAGCATCGTCCTGAATCGGCCGGCTCGTTTGCGCACCGCCTGTCCCAGATCGAAATCGTGCGCGAGTTCTCGACATCGGCCAGTGCCTCGGTGTTGACGGACTTGCCCTTTGTCTTCCTGTTCATCTTGATGACCTATGTGGTGGCCGGGCCGCTGGTGTTCGTGCTGCTGGTGGCCGTGCCCCTGATCCTGGGTGTGTCGCTGGGGGTGCAGCGCATGCTGCGCCGCTCCATGCGGGCCAATATGGCGCAGCATGCCGACCTGCAAGGCGTGCTGGTGGAAGCCATGGAAGGCCTGGAGGATGTGCGTGCCGCGGGTGCCGCGGGTTACTTCTCCAAACGGTATGAAGATGCCAACGCGGCGGCCGCGGCCTCGTCCCTGCGCGCCCGCACCATTGCCAGCATCGTCAGCAATTTCTCGACCGTGTTGCAGCCTCTGGTCACGGTGGTGATGCTGATCTGGGGCGTGATCCTGATCCAGGATGGGCAGATCTCTGGCGGCTCCTTGATCGGTGCCGTGATGTTCGCCGGGCGCGCGGTGGCGCCGTTGACATCGCTGGTCGCGCTGGCCGGGCGGTATCAAGGTGCCAAGGCAGCCCTGATGGTGCTCAATGACCTGATGGCCATGCCCACCGAACGTGTGCCGGGCAAGCAATATCTGACGCGCCGCAAGATCACAGGGCAGATGGCGCTCAACGATGTGAATTTTGCCTACCCCAAGGGCAAGCATGACCACGCGCCAACGGTGCTCAAAGGCATCAACCTGGAGATCCAGCCCGGTGAGCGCATCGCCATTCTGGGCAAGATAGGCAGTGGCAAATCGACCATCCTGCGCATGCTGGCCGGGCTGTATCAGCCCACCGACGGCTTTGTGGAGGTCGATGGCCTGGACCTGCGCCAGATCGACCCGGTCGACTTCCGCAGCCACGTGGGTTTCGTGTCGCAAGAGCCTCGCTTGTTCTACGGCACGCTGAAAGAAAACGTGTTGCTGGGCCGCCCCAATGCCGATGTAGGGCACTTCCTTGAAGTGGCGCGCCAGACCGGTCTGGACAAGCTGGCTGCAGCCCACCCGATGGGCTATGACCTGCCTGTGGGTGAGATGGGCTCGCTCTTGTCGGGTGGCCAGCGCCAATTGGTGGCACTGGCGCGTTGCCTGGTGACGCGCTCCCAGATCCTGTTGATGGACGAGCCGACCAGCTCGATGGACGCGCAATCCGAAGCGGGTTTCATCAATCACCTGCGCTCGGCCGTGCATGGCCAGACCCTGGTGGTGGTGACGCACCGCCCCGCCTTGCTCGACGTGGTGGACCGCATCATCGTGGTCGACAGCGGCAAGATCCTGGCGGACGGGCCCAAGGCCAAGGTCCTGGCCATGCTGGCAGGGCAAAAGCCCGGCCATGTGCAACCCGTGCCGCAGCAGGCGCCTGCATCGCCAGCGGGGCCCGCCGCGCCGCGTGAGCTGGCCGCAGCAGGTTGAGGCCCGCCATGGCATTGTTTCTCTCCAGAAAACGCGGCGACGGGCAGTATTTCCGTGGCGATGACGAGTTCCTGTCTGGCATCAAGCAGGCCGAGCTGGTCGAGACCACACCCCAGGCCATCTGGGCCCTCTACCTGATGTTGACCGCCGTGGTCGTGGCCATCACCTGGGCTTTTCTGGCGCGCGTGGACCAGATCACCAAGGCCGACGGGCGCGTGGTGTCGGATGGCCGCGAGCAGGTCATTGCCAGCCTGGAAGGCGGCATCCTGAGCAATGTGCTGGTGCGTGAAGGCATGATGGTCGAGAAGGGGCAGGACCTTGTTCAGATCGACCCGACCCGCGCTGAAGCGCAGCAGAACGAAGGCCTGGCCAAGCGCCTGGCTTTGACCGGTACGCTGTCGCGTCTGCTGGCCGAGTCCACCGGGCGCAAGCTGGTGTTCCCCACCGAGGTGCTGGCCGATCGCCAGATCGTGCAGGGCGAGACCGAGTCTTACGAGGCCCGGCGCCAGTCGCTGGAAGAGGCCGTCTCGGTGACCCGCCGCAGCCAGGCGCTGTTGCGCCGCGAGTTGAGCATGGCCGAGCGCATGTCGGCCAAAGGGCTGATGTCCGAGGTGGAGGTGATGCGCTTGCAGCGCCAGGTCAATGACCTGACCTTGCAGATCCAGGAGCGGGTGAACCGCTTCAGGCAGGATGCCAGCGCCGAACTGATTCGCGTACGTACCGAACTGGCCCAGCTCGAAGAGCAGATGGTGGTCAAGCAGGACATGCTGACCCGCACGATCCTGAAGTCGCCGGTGCGCGGCTTGGTCAAGAACATCCGCATCGCCACCGTGGGTGGTGTGGTGCCGGCGGGCGCGCCCATCATGGAAATCCTGCCGGTGGGCAAGAAGATCCTGATCGAAGCACGCGTCAAGCCATCGGACATTGGCTTTGTGCGCGTGGGCCAGCCGGTCACGGTCAAGCTGAGCGCCTACGACTACTTCATCTATGGCGGCCTCAAGGGCGTGATCGAGTACATCAGCCCCGATGCCCTGGGCGATGACGCCAAGACGGGCGCCAAGGACGCGACCTACTACCGCGCCATGATCCGCTCGGACACATCCACCCTGCACCAGGGTAGCAAGCCGCTGGCCGTGATGCCCGGCATGACGGCAACGGTTGAGGTGCGAACCGGTGAACGAACAGTAGCGGAGTACCTGCTGCTGCCCCTGGTCAAGTCCCAGGAAGCTTTTCGAGAGCGTTAAGACATGAGCCAATCCACACTCATCAAGACCGCGCTGTGCCTGGCCGTGGCCGTATTGGCCGCGCAGGGCAGCGCCTGGGCCCGTTGCGGTGATGACGTTGCCGGTGACGGCAAGGCGGACAAGGCCGCGTCCCGCACGGCCAAGGCGGCAGCGGCTGCCGCGCCTGCAGAAGCCGAGCCGATGGACCCGATGAAGCAGCTGCAACTGATCGCGCGGGAGGCCTCGCGCCGCAGCGCCGCCTTCGGGGCATCGCGCCTGCTGGCCGAAGCCGCCGCACTGGATGTGACGGAGGTGAAGGCAGGGCGCTGGCCCCAGGTGTCGGTCAGCGGCAACCTGGGGACGGGTGGCAGCAAGCAGGACAGCACGACCGTGACCAGCGGCAACCAGTCCAGCGTGAGCCTGAACGTGTCGGCCCCCTTGTGGGACAACGGCCGCATCAGCCACCTGACGGACTGGCGCTCGCAACTGGCCGGCTCCGCCAAGTTCGGCGCGGCGATCACCGGCGAGCAGGTGGTGCTGGAGGCCGTCTCGGCCGCGCTGGAGCGCAACCGCTATCGCCTGCAGGCCCAGGTCTACCAGCAGTACATGCGCAAGATGAGCTGCCTGGTGGAGGCGCTGGAAGGCATCGTCGCCGAGGACAAGGGCCGTACCAGCGAACTGGTGCAGGCCCGCAAGACACAGGCCCAGACCGAGCTGCAGCGTGACCAGGCCCTGGCTCAAAGCCGCCAGATCGAGATCAAGCTGCGCAAGTTGATTGGCGACACGCCCCCCCCGGGCGATGGCATCACCTTGCCGCTGGCCACTGTGCCGGAAATCGGCGAGATCAACCGCCAGATCGAAATGGGCAATGACGCACAGCAGTTGCGGGCCCAGGCCGATGCGGCTGACAGCTATTCCAAAGCCGTGGTGGCAGGCCAGCGCCCTCAATTCAACTGGAGCGTGGGCAAATCCTCCGGTGTGCAGGGTTCCAGCCAGGTGTCTGCCTGGCACGCCGGCGTGACCGTGAGCTACAGCCTGTTCAACGGCTTCTCCGATGACGCGGTGTCCCAGGCTGCTGTCAAGCGGGCCGAGGCCGCGCGCCAGCAACTGGCCGACCTGCTCAACACCAAGTTCTCGCGCACGGCCGAAACCTATGACGTGGCGGCCACCTCGTTCGAGCGGGCCAAGCGCTATGTCGACGTGCTGCGCGACAGCGAGCGCGTTCGCAATTTCACTTTCCAGCAGTGGTCGCAACTGGGGCGCCGCTCTCTGTTTGACGTGATGTCGGCAGAGAGCGATCATTTCAACTTGCGTATTGCCTACGTGAATGCCCTGCATGACGGTTACATGGCCAGCGCGCAGTTGCGCTCCCTGGGGTCGGGCCTGACGGCCTGGCTGATTCCTGACCAGATGCCGCAGTGATGACCCGGTAAGCCGGGCGCTTGCCACCGGCAAGCTCAATTTGTGGGGTTTTTCACGCACTCTTGGCGGGATCACCCCTGGGCGTACCCCCATATTCTTGGCTCTGCGGCGCTGCGTGCCGTGACAACCGGAATGACCAAATGGGAACTCGCCCCCACCTCGCCGCCGCCAAGCGCCCCGCTCCGCAAGCCGTGTCCAAAGTGTTGCGTGACGTGAGCCAGGGTGGCAAAGGCGATCCGGTGCCGGCGGCGCCTGCGGCCGCGCCCCAGGCAACGGTCGACCAGAGCGCCCTGATGCGCGGGCTGGAGTTGCAAAATTCTGGCCGGCTGGCCGAGGCGGAAGTCGTTTTCAGCGACTACCTGCAGACGCACCCGTTTGACGGCATCGCCACGTATTCCCTGGCGCTGATCATGACCCAGAGGCAGGACCAGGCCGGTGCCTTGCGCTTGCTGGCCAACTGCCTGACCACCAACCAGAACTTTGCGCCGTTGTGGATGGCCTATGGCAGCGTGCTGCAGGGCTTTGCGCGCCGCGATGAGGCCCTGGCGGCCTACGGCAAGGCCATCGCCCTGAACCCTCAGTACATCGAAGCCCTGGTCAACAGCGGCGTGCTGATGCGCGAGCAGCATCGCCATGCCGAGGCACTGGACTTCTTCCAGCGCGTGCTGGCCATCAAGCCCGACCACGAAACCGCCCTGGGCAACTGCGGCATCATCCTGACGGAGTTCAAGCGCACGGACGAAGCCGTCGCCATGTTCCAGCGCTTGCTGACCCTCAACCCCAATTACGAGTGGGGCCTGGGCCTGCTGGTCTACGAACGCATGCACGCCTGCGACTGGACCGACTTCGAGCCCCTGGCCAAGCAGATCATCGACGGCATCAAGCAGGGCAAGCACACCTGCAAATCCCTGCCGCTGATGGCCATCTCCGATGATTGCGCCAGCCACCAGCTCAGCGCCCGCATGTTCGGCGAACGCTTCCCCATCTCGGCCCAGCCTTTGTGGACGGGCCAGCGCTACCGCCACAAGAAGATCCGCGTGGCTTACGTGTCGCCTGACCTGCGCGAACACCCCGTGGGCCACCTGATGGCTGGCATCTTCGAGCACCACGACAAATCCCGCTTCGAGACCATCGCCATTTCACTGGGCATCGACGACAAGAGCCGCCTGCGTGGCCGCATGCTGGCCGCCTTCGACAAGTTCGTGGACGCGCGCCTGATGAGCTCGCGCGCCATTGCCGAGCTGATGCGCGAGATGGAAGTGGACATCGCCGTGGACCTGGCCGGCTACACCGCCGATTCGCGCACCGATGTGTTCGGCCACCGCCCGGCGCCGGCCCACGTCAACTTCCTGGGCTACCCTGGCACCATGGGCGTGCCCTATATGGACTACATCGTGGCGGACCGCTTCGTGATCCCGCCGGCGCACCAGCCCTACTACGACGAGAAGGTCGTCTACCTGCCCGATGCCTACCTGCCCACCGATGCCAGCCTGAAGATTTCGGAGCGCACCCCCACGCGCGCCGAGTGCGGTCTGCCCGACGAAGGCATCGTGTTCTGCTCCTTCAGCCACGACTACAAGATCAACCCGGCGTTGTATGACATCTGGATGCGCCTGCTTAGCCAGGTGCCCGGCAGCGTGCTGTGGCTGATGTCGCGCAGCGAAGCCTCGCAGCGCAATCTGCGCGCCGAAGCCGCCAAGCGTGGTGTGGACCCGTCACGCATCGTGTTCGCCAGCCGCGTGCCCATGGTGGAAGACCACCTGGCACGTTACCGCCAGGCCGACATCTTCCTGGACACCCAACCCTATAACGCCCACACCACCGCTGCCGACGCGCTCATGGCCGGTCTGCCTGTGGTGACCTACCTGGGTGGGGCCTTCCCATCTCGCGTGGCCGGCAGCTTGCTGCATGCCATCAACATGCCTGATCTGGTGGCCGACTCGGTGCAAGGCTACGAAGCCCTGGCCTTGCGCCTGGCCACTCATCCTGAAGAGCTGGCCGAGGTCAAGGCCCGCCTGGCCGCCAACCGCCACACCACGGCCCTGTTCGACACCGCCGAGTTCTGCCGCCAGCTTGAGAACGTCTACACCACCATCTGGCATGACTCGCAGGTCAACAAGCTGATCGGTGCGCCCGATGTGGTCGAGTCAGCCCCGCGTGTGGTTGCCGCCGCGCCCGCCCTGGTCGAAGATTTCTCGGTCGGCACGGCCGAAAGCGACCTGCAGCGCGGCAACCTGCAAAAGGCCGAGATGCTGTGCCGCCAGCAACTGGAGCAGGCGCCTGGCCACACCGGCGCACTCAAGCTGCTGGGTGACATCGCCAGCCGCATTGGCGCGCACGACCTCGCTGCCCGTTACTACGCCGACGCGCTCAAGACCATGCCTGAAGTGCAGGCTCTGGGCTCCAGCGTCAACGCGCTGCTGAGCCAGGCACAGACCAAGGCCAAGCTTGCAGCGGCTGGTGCCAACGCCAAAGACAAGTACCTGCTGATCAAGGCCTGGGGCTACGGCTTCTGGTCGGATCTGGACCATGTGGCCGCCGGCCTGCTGCTGGCCGAGATCACTGGCCGCCAGCCCATCGTGAACTGGGGCAGCAACAGCCTGTTCCGCAACCCACATGCCACTGGCAACGCCTTCGATAACTTCTTCGAACCCGTGAGCACGCTCTCCATGGACGCGCTGACGCGTGAGGGCCTGAGCTTCTATCCGGCCAAGTGGAGCAGCAGCAACCTGCAACTGGAAGACCACCAGAAGTGGTCGGGCGAGGGCTCGCGCATCACCGGCCTGTACCAGCTGCGCCGTGAAGAGGACGTGGTCGTCAGCGACTTCCACACCAAGGTCAACGACCTGATCCCCTGGATCCCTGAGAGCAGCCCCTTGTTCGGCAAGGACCGCAACCAGCTCTACCGCCACATCTTCACCAAGTACCTGCGCCTGAAGCCCGCGCTGCAAGCCAAGGTGGACCAGCAGGCCGCCACGCTGTTTGCCGGCAAGCAATGGCTGGCCGTGCACATGCGCGGCAGCGACAAGGTCAAGGAGATGGCCCATCTGGACACGATCAACCAGGCCTACTGGACCTCGATCGAGCAGATCCTCAAGGTCAACCCGGGCCTGAACATCTTCCTGCTGACCGACAGCGACCAGTTGCTGGTCGAGTTCAAGCAGCGCTTTGGCGACAAGGTGCTGAGCCTGGATTGCGTGCGCAGCAGCAATGACACAGGCGTGCATTACGCGGGCCATTCTGGTGTAGAACTGGGCGAGCAGGTGATCCTCGATTCCTGGCTGGCCGCGCGCTGCGACATGTTCCTGGGCAACGGTGGCTCGAACGTGTCCGTGGGCATCCGTCACCTCAAGGACTGGCGCCCGGGCACCTTCTTCCTGCTGGGGGCGGACTTCCTGGGCGAGCGCAACCTCATGCTGCACAACTGGTGATCACCAGGTCATCGCAAGCCAGGTCATCAGGCGGGGCAGGTCGGGCCGACCGCGTATTCAACAAGGATGAACATGAGTTCCAAGATCGTCATTGACGGGGTGTTCTTTCAGATTGGCCGCTCGGGCATTGCCCGCGTGTGGACCAAGCTGCTGCAGCACTGGGTGAACACCGGCTTTGCCAGCGAGGTGGTGGTGCTGGACCGCAACCGCACCTGCGTGCGCGTTGACGGTGTGCGCTACCGCGATGTGCCGCCCTTCGGCTATGACAACCTGGACGAAGACCGCCGCATGGTGCAGGCCTTGTGCAATGACGAGCAGGCCGACCTCTTCATTTCAAGCTACTACACCTTCCCGGTGAGCACGCCCTCGGCCATGTTGATCTACGACATGATCCCCGAGGCGCTGGGCTGGGACCTGACGCAGCCCATGTGGCGCCAGAAGCAGGAAGCCATGCAGTACGGCCAGTATTTCTCGGCGATTTCCGAGAACTCGGCGCGTGACCTGCGCAAGCATTTGAACCGCCCGGACCTGAAGGTCGAGATCGCCTACACGGGCACCGACTTCGTGCCGGCGACGCCTGCCGCGATTGACAGCTTCAAGACCCGACACGGCATCGATCACCCGTACTTCCTGATCTCGGGCACGCGCGGCGGCTACAAGAACGTGGCCTTGTTCTTCAAGGCATTCGAGACCCTGGGCGACGCACGTGCCCGCTACAGCATTGTCTGCACGGGCGGCGGCCAGATCGAGCCCGAGTTCGCGGCGCAGGCCGGCCCGGCCGACGTGAAGGTGGTCATCCTCGATGACAACGACATGCAGGCGGCTTACTCAGGCGCCGTGTCTCTGGTCTACCCGTCCTTGTACGAAGGCTTTGGCCTGCCCGTGCTGGAGGCCATGGCCTGTGATTGCCCGGTGATCACCTCAGACTCTTCGTCGATCCCGGAAGTGGGCGGGGATGTGCCGCTGTATGTGCACATGGATGGCCGCGCCGTCACCCAACTGGCCGAGCACCTGATCACCATCCAGGACCCGCAAGTGCGCCGCACGATGATCGAAGCAGGGCGCGTTCAGGCCAGGAAGTTCCGCTGGGACACGATGGGCGACATCATGCAGCGCTTCCTGAGCGATGCGGCCAACGATTGCAAGGCGAAGAAGGTGGCAAAGGCGCATGCAGCCTGTCGTTTGTGCGGCTCGCCCACCCACGCGATTTTCAACAAGCAGGTGCTGCATCGCTTTGATGTGCAGTACAGCCAGTGCGACCACTGCGGCGCGGTGCAGACCGAGAAGCCTTATTGGCTGGCCGAGGCCTATGTGCCTGAAAACGAGATGTTCGACACGGGGCAGGTGACGCGCTCGCTGATCAATGCCGGGGTGCTCAACACCTTGTTGCCGCTGTGTGGCATGGACAACAAGACCCGCATCGTGGATTACGGTTGTGGCTCGGGGCTGTTTGTGCGGTCCATGCGCGACATTGGCTGGGACGCCTGGGGTTATGACCGCTACAGCCAACCGCGGCTGGCATTGGGCTTTCAGACGCCCACGTTCAGCGGCTTTGATGTGGTGAACCTGTGCGAGGTGGTCGAGCACTTCGATGAGCCCAAGGCGGCGTTTGATGCGATCTTTGAGACCAATCCGAAGGTGGTGGTGATCCAGACGGGGATCGCCAACCAGGTGGCGGCGGATTGGGACTATCTGACGGCAGAGCACGGGCAGCACATCTTTTTCATGTCGCCAAAGACCTTGAACTGGTTGTGCCAGACGTATCAGCGGGTGGCGATCAATGTGATTGGCTTTCAGGTGCTGGTGACGCCGGAGATTGCGGTGAAGCTGATTGACCCGGCGACGGGGGCGGTGAGGGCCGAGCATCAGCAGGCGTTCAACAATGTGCTGGTGGGGCTGTGGCAGGGTATGTTTGCCAAGCCGTATTTCCATGCAGGGCAGGACAACCAGTTGTTGAAGGACAAGGCCAACGCGGTGTGATTGCTGAACTCGTGCTTTTTTGAATGAGGCCTGGCTTGTGAGCTGGGCCATTTTGTTTGGTGGGTGGATGGGGCGCTTTGTCGGTGCAGCCCCCGGCCTGCGGCTGTAGCGCCAAAGCGCTTATTCGTGATGGTCGTAAGCCTGGAAGCCCGCCAGCTTGACCAGGCTGTCGCGCTTGGCCGCCGAGTAGTCGCTCAGCACCATCTCCTTGACCAGCTCACCCAGGGTGATCTTGGGCACCCAGCCCAGTTTCTGCTTGGCCTTGGTGGGGTCGCCCAGCAGGGTCTCCACCTCGGTGGGGCGGTAGTAGCGTGGGTCAACTTTGACGATCACGTCGCCCACCTTGCACTTGGCCAGCACCTGGCTATCGCCCTTGGCGTTGACCACAGGCGCTATGCCCGTCACGCGGCCCACTTCCGATTCGCCTTCGCCCTCAAACGCGAGGGTGATGCCCAGCTCCTTAGCCGCGAACTCGACGAACTGGCGCACGCTGTACTGCACGCCCGTGGCGATCACGAAGTCCTCCGCGTGGTCCTGCTGCAGCATCAGCCACTGCATTTCCACGTAGTCCTTGGCGTGGCCCCAATCCCGCAGCGCGCTCATATTGCCCAGGTACAGGCAGTCCTGCAGGCCCAGCGCAATGCGGCTGATGGCGCGTGTGATCTTGCGGGTCACGAAGGTCTCGCCCCGCACCGGGCTTTCGTGGTTGAACAGCACGCCGTTGCAGGCATACATGCCATAGGCCTCGCGGTAGTTCACCGTGATCCAGTAGGCGTACATCTTGGCCACCGCATACGGGCTGCGGGGGTAGAAGGGCGTGGTTTCCTTCTGGGGGATCTCTTGCACCAGGCCGTACAGCTCGGAGGTGGAGGCCTGGTAGAACTTGGTTTTCTTCTCCAGCCCCAGGATGCGGATGGCTTCGAGCAGGCGCAGCGCGCCGATGCCGTCGGCATTGGCGGTGTACTCGGGCTCTTCAAAGCTCACGCCCACGTGGGACTGGGCGGCCAGGTTGTAGATCTCGTCAGGCTGGACCTTCTGGACGATGCGCACCAGGCTGGTGGAGTCGGTCAGGTCGCCGTAGTGCAGCACGAAGTTGCGGTTGCTGACGTGCGGGTCCTGGTACAGGTGATCGATGCGGTCGGTGTTGAACAGGCTGGAGCGGCGCTTGATGCCATGGACTTCATAGCCCTTTTTCAACAGAAAGTCAGCCAGATAGGAGCCATCCTGACCGGTCACGCCGGTGATCAATGCCACTTTCTTCATGATGTACCTTTGAGGATCAATGCTTGATTTGCTGGAGCTCGAAGTCCACCATTTCGCCCACGAGTTCTTCCAGCGTGGTCTGGGGTGTCCAGCCTAAAACCGATGCGGCTTTGCCGGTGTTGACCTTGGGCTGTGCCGGGTCGTAGGGCCGGTAGAAGACCGGATCGACACCCACGATGAGCTTGCCGGTCTTGCGGTCAAAGCCCTTTTCGTTGACGCCGTGGTCTTCCCAGACCAGGTCGAAGCCGGCGCGGGCAGCCGCCATGCTCGTGAAGTCCCGCACGCTGACCAGCCGGCCGCTGGCGATGACAAAGTTGTCCGGTTGGGGCAGCTGGACGATGCGCCACATGGCTTCAACGAAATCACGCGCATGCGACCAGTCACGGCGGGCATCCAGGTTGCCCAGGTAGACGGTGTCTTGCTGGCCTGCCTTGATCTGTGCCAGGCTCTTGGTGATCTTGCGGGTCACGAAGTTCTCGCCGCGCAGCGGGCTTTCGTGGTTGAACAGGATGCCGGTGGACACGAAGGTGCCATAGCTGGCGCGGTAGGCCTCGGCCATGATGTGCGCGAACAGCTTGGTGGCGCCGTAGGGTGTCTTGGGGTTGAAGCTGGAGTCTTCGGTATGTTGGGCATCGGTGATGCAACCGAAGATCTCGGAAGATGAGGCCTGGAAGACATGCGGTGCCCAGTCGGCCCAGCGGGCCACCTCAAAGATGCGCAAGGCGCCCATGCCACCGATTTCTGCGGTGGCCAAAGGCGTCGAGAACGAATCGCCGACCGAGCTTTGCGCGGCCATGTTGAAGATGAAGTCGGGCCGATGCTGTTTGATCTGTTGCTCGATCAAGGCACTGTCACCCAGGTCAAAGGGGATGAACGCGATTTGGTCGGCAATGCCCAGATGGCGCAGACGCCACAGGCGCTCGTCGGTGAGCTCACCGCGCGCGCCTCCAATGACCTCATGGCCATGCTCAAGGGCGTGCTGCGCCAGGTAGGCTCCGTCTTGCCCCAACACACCTGTGATCAGTACCTTTGCCATGTCTTTCCCCGGTTGTGTTCAGGCAGCGACAAGCGCGGCTCATTCTCAGGCTGCTTCAGGCAGCTTGTCCAGCACGCCGGGGACGCGGTAGATGTTGATGTAGTGCTGGATGGGCATGCCCCAGCTCTTGAAGCAAGCGCGGTACAAGGCACAGGCTTCGTCAAAGCGCTGGCTGTTGGTCAGGCGGTGGGCGCTGTTGATCACGTCCAGCAGCAGTTCCGACTCCAGCTTGTTGGTGACCAGGCGGAAGCGGATGGCGCGGGCGTAGTAGTACGCGGCGGTACCCAGATCCTGGCGCTCGAAGCACTGGTTGGCCACGATCAGGGCTTGCGCCATGTTGGTGGGCTCCTTGAGCTGGAACTCGGCGGCCCAGGGGGTCTTGTCCAGGTACTTCTTGTAGATGGCCTGCAGGTCGAAGTCGTAGTGACGGTGCCAGGGCTTGATGTTGCCGCCAAAGTGGATCACGCGCGAGGGGTAGGTCTTGAGCACATTGATGTCTTCCAGCGGAACCGGGTTGAGGTTCCACTTGAGCGGCACCTTGCGCTTTTGGCCCTTGAGCACGACGTTGATGGCGTCCTGGTCCAGCAGGATGGCCAGTTGGGGGTTGGCCGCCAGCCACTTCAGGCACTTGTCGGCGATCTGGTGTTCAC
This sequence comes from Aquabacterium sp., assembly GCF_016195855.1. GTDB lineage: Bacteria > Pseudomonadota > Gammaproteobacteria > Burkholderiales > Burkholderiaceae_C > Aquabacterium. The sequence continues at coordinate 5,543 of NZ_JACPYU010000009.1, read as the reverse complement.
GCCAGTAGGCCAGGTTCATGACCAGCACGCCAGCGTTGATGTAGAAGTCGTCGCTCAGGCCCAGGCGGCCTGTCTGGCCGGGGTTTTCTTCATCGACACCGGCGCAGCCGCAGCCTTCGACATCGGTGTTCCACAGCTCGGTCACGTCGGCTTCCATGACCATGTCGCAGTCGAAGTAGATGACCTTGTCGACATTGATCAGCAGTGGCAGCAGGATGCGGTAGTAGGTGGCGCGCGAGATGTGCAGGTGCTCGCGCAGCGAGGACAGCACCGAGGCGTCAAAGGCCACGTAGTTCAGCGTGGCGCCGTAGCGCTGGGCCACCGAATTGAGTCGATCCAGGTCCTGCTGGGGCAGGGGGGGCGAGACCACGTGCACGCAGACATTGGCGGGGTCGTTGTGCTCCAGCAGCGAGGCCAGGGCCACAGCCACGTGTTGAACGTAGGCCAGGTCGGTGCAGTAAGCAACTTGGATCCGGGTGTCGGCGGTGTTCGTCATGGCTGTGTCAGTTCTTGAGGTTGAGTGCAGCAGGTGCAGGATGCGTCAGGCGCGGGTGCGCAGATCGAACAGGAAGTGCCCGATTCGTCCGGCGATTTCGGCTTGACGCATTTGCCACCATGCGATAGTGGTGCGCTGCAGGTCCAGCAGCCTCTCGGGTTGTGTCTGGCGGATGCGGGCTTGTTCGGCCAGGAAGGCCGGCAGGTCTTCCCAGCTGTCGATCACCGGGAAGGGCACGCCACCCAGGGCAAAGGGCGAGCCCATGAAGTCGTGCTTCAGTGAAATCGGGATGCAGCCCATTTCCAGCACGTCGTACAAGCGGATGGTTTCGGGCGAGTTGCCGGCGGGGCAGGGGCAGAAAATGGCCGATTCCAGCACCGTGGAATACAGGCCCACGTTGAACCCGGCCGAGAAGCCCGCGCTGGGGTTCACGAAGAGGTTGGGCTGGCAGGCCTCGATCTGCACCTGGAAGAGGGCGCGCTCGTTGTGGTACGAGCCGTTGTTGCTCAGCCAGCCCATGAAGGCCGACAGGAAGCTGCGGTCTGTCGTGGGCTTGAGCCGGGTGTGGTCCCGTGGGCCCACGCCGCTCTTGAAGCCGTTGGGCGACCAGAAGACCTTGCCCACCCAGCGGATGTCTTCAAAGATGTCCTGGAAGAAGTAGTTCTTGATGACGCCGTCGCACAGGTCGTAGGCCTCGCGCGTTTTCTTGCCGTATTCGTCGCCCATCTGAAAGAGCACGACGCGGTTGCCGCGGCTCTTTAGCGAGCGGATCAGGTTCAGGTCGGCGCCACCCAGCTCCAGGTAGATGATGACGTGGTTGTGCAGGTTGCCGGTGTCCTGGACCATCGTGAAGGGCAGGCCCCCTGCGATGCGGTTCTGGATGTACCAGACCTCCAGGGCCGCGTTGAGGGTGGCGGGGTCTGATACCAGGGTCAGAGGGCGCATGGGGGGCTTCCTGATGGGATGTCGAGGGCAGGCTCAGACTGCGGCCGTCAGCTCTTTGGCGGTGGAGGTGGACAGGAGCTTGTCGAAGTAGGCGATGGTCTTGCCCAGGCCTTGCTCCAGCGCCGTGGTGGGCTCCCAGCCCAGGGTTTGGCGGGCCCGGGTGATGTCGGGGCAGCGCTGCATGGGGTCGTCCTGCGGCAGGGGCTTGTAGACGATGGGCGAGCTGGAGCCGGTCATCTCGATGACTTTCTCGGCCAGGGCCTTGACGGTGGTTTCGACCGGGTTGCCGATGTTGATGGGGCCGGTGACTTCATCCGGGGTGTCCATCAGGCGCAGGGCGCCGTCGATCAGGTCGTCCACATAGCCGAAGGAGCGGGTCTGCGCGCCGTCACCGTACAGGGTGATGGGCTTGCCGGTCAAGGCCTGAACGATGAAATTGGAGACGACGCGCCCGTCGTTGGGGTGCATGCGCGGGCCGTAGGTGTTGAAGATGCGCATGACCTTGATGCGCAGCTTGTGCTGGCGGTGATAGTCAAAAAACAGGGTTTCAGCGCAGCGTTTGCCTTCGTCGTAGCAGGAGCGGTAGCCGATGGGGTTGACGTGGCCCCAGTAGTCTTCGGTCTGGGGGTGCACCTGGGGGTCGCCGTAGACCTCGCTGGTCGAGGCCTGCAGGATCTTGGCCTTGACGCGCTTGGCCAGGCCCAGCATGTTGATGGCACCGTGCACGCTGGTCTTGGTGGTCTGGACCGGGTCGTGCTGGTAGTGGATGGGCGAGGCCGGGCAGGCGAAGTTGTAGATCTCGTCCACCTCGACGTACAGCGGGAAGGTGACGTCGTGGCGCTGGAATTCGAAGCGGGGGTGATCGAGCAGGTGCTCGATGTTGCGGCGGGTGCCGGTGAACAGGTTGTCCAGGCAGATCACCTCATGGCCCCGCTCCAGCAGTTGTTCACACAGGTGTGATCCCAGGAACCCTGCGCCGCCGGTGACGAGACAGGTCTTGCTGGTGCCGAGTCGTATGCTCATGAGGCTTCTCCTTGACGAGCGCCCAGGAGACCCTTCTCCCGGAACGTAGCAGGCAGTTTTGCTGCGTTCGGCCTGCTGCATTAGCCCGAAAAGGCGCGCCATCCGTGCACTTTTGCATGCTTCAGATGGTGAAAGGCGCTCAGATCAAGGGGTGGTTGAGCTTGTCGTCGACCAGTTGGGTGTGGTCCACCTGGGTGAGTTGGGCGTCAAGGTGGACCACGGCGGGTGTCGCGGCTACCTCGGTGTGGCTGCTGTTCAGGGGGCTGGCCAGCAGGTTGTCGCCAGGGTGGGCGAGCAGGTCGCCGGCGCTGATGGGCAGCTGGTTGGCGAGGTGATCGGCTGCGGCGTGATCGGTGGATGGCGTGGTGGCCGGCGCGGCGGTCGAAGTGTGCTGCTCTTTGGCAAACCAGACGTCTGCCATGGCGTGGGTGGCGCCGTCGGCTGTCTTGTAGCCGGAGACCAGGCCCAGCAGGTTGCCGTTGTCGGTGGTCGAGCTGGCATGGGCGTGGAGGTCCAGCTCGATGATGCCCAGGCTGGACAGGTCCTTCAATTCGCCGGCGTCCGAGATGCCATTGCCGTTGGCGTCTACCCAGACCTTGAGGTCCTTGAAGTGGGCGTCCGCCGCGGTCAGCTTGAAATCGTGGTTGCTGTCTTGCGCCAGCATGGCGGTGTAGCCGTTGCCAGCGCTGTGGCCGTCCGCCAGGCGGGTGGCGGTGCCGAACAGTTCGGTGCCGTCATTGATCTGGCCGTCGTGGTTGAGGTCGATTGCCAGCAGGCCATCTGCCTTGGACACCCAGCCGTGGGTGGCCGTCGAGCCGGTTCCCAGCAGGTCGAACTGGGTGCCGTAGGTGGCCGACATGGTGTGGACGCCATCGCCGTTCAGGTCCAGCACGATGGGCGAGATGGCGGCGAGTGCGGCGGTCTGGTCCGTGGACAGGGCGTTGACATCCAGCGCGGCACCTTGCGCCATGGTCATCACCGAGATCTCGGTGGTGGTCAGCGCGGCCATTTCCGCCGTGGTGAAGCTGGCGATCTGGGCGGTCGAGAAGCCGGCGATCTGCGCGGTCAGGAAGGCGGCGATGTCTTGCGTGGTCAACGCCTGGATCTGGTCGGCCGTCAGGGCGTGGATCTGGGCCGTCGACAAGGCCTGGATCTCGGTCGCGGTGAAGGCGTGAACGGCATCCGTGCTGAGTGCGGCAAATTGCTGCGTGGACAGCACGATCAGGTCAGCTGTCTCCATCGCGACGATGTCCGCCGAGGTGAAGGCGCTCACCTGGGTGGTGCTCATGATGGCGAACTCGGCGGTCGTGAGTGCCACGAACTGGTCCGTGCTCAGGGCAACGATGTGTGCGGTGGTCAGCGCCATCACTTCGGCGTTGGTCAGGGCTGTGATCTGCTCGGTCAGGATCGCGTGGACCTGGGCGGTGCTCAGCGAAGCGATCGCGTCGGTCGTGAAGGCGGCCAGTTGGGCTGTGGTGAGGGCCGTCACGTGGGCGGTCGACATGCCGGTGAGCGTGTCGCTGGTCAGTGCGCGGATCTCGGCCGTGGTGAACGAGGCCAGATCCTCGGTCTGGAGAGCGCCGAACTGGGCGCTGCTGAGCACACGGATGTCGTTTGTGGTGAGCGAGGCGGCCTGCGAAGTGGTCAGGGCGACGATCTGGGCGGTGCTGAAGGCGCTGAACTGTTCGGTGGTGAGGGCCACGATGTCGGCGGTGCCCAGCACGGCGATCTGGGCGGTGCCCAGGTTGCCGATCGCGTCGCTGGCCAGGGCGCGCACGGCCGCGGTGCTCAAGGCGGCGATGGCTTCGGTCTGCATGGTCACAACCTGGGCGCTGGTGAGCTGGGCGGTCTGCGAGGACGTCAGCACCATGGCCTGGGCGGAGGACAGGGCCTGGGCTTGCGCGGCGGTCATGCCCGTGATGGCGTCGGTGCTCAGGGCGCGGATGTCGGCAGTGCTCAGTACGCTGGTGTCCAGGGTGCTCAGGGCGGCGAACTGGGCGCTGCTGAGGACGGCGGCCTGGGCCGATGTCAGCACGGCGGCATCGGCGCTGGTGATCGCGGCAATGTCGGCGGTGTCGAACGCGGCGATTTGCGCGGTCGTCATCGCCACGATCTGCGCCGTGGTCAGCGCGGCGACCTGGGCGGTGCTCAGGCCGGTGAGGGTGTCAACGCTCAGGGCGCGGACGGCGGCGGTGCGCAAGGTGGCGAAGTCGTCGGTCTCCAGGGCGGCCAGTTGTTCGCTGCTGAGCACGGCGGCCTGGGCAGTGCTCATGACAGCGGTGTCGGCCGAGGTGAGGGCCACGATCTGGGCGGTGCTGAAGGCGCTGAACTGTTCGGTGGTGAGCGCCACGATGTCGGCAGTGCCCAGCACGGCGATCTGCGCGGTGCCCAGGTTGCCGATCACGTCGCTGGCCAGGGCGCGCACGGCCGCGGTGCTCAGGGCGGCGATGGCTTCTGTCTGCATCGTCACGATCTGGGCACTGGTGAGCTGGGCGGTCTGCGAGGACGTCAGCACCATGGCCTGGGCGGAGGACAGGGCCTGGGCTTGCGCGGCTGTCATGCCCGTGATGGCGTCGGTGCTCAGGGCGCGGATGTCGGCAGTGCTCAGCACGCTGGTGTCCATCGTGCTCAGGGCGCCGAACTGGGCGCTGCTGAGGACGGCAGCCTGGGCCGAGGTCAGCACGGCGGCGTCGGCGCTGGTGATCGCAGCGATGTCTGCGGTGTCGAGCGCGGCGATTTGCGCGGTCGTCATGGCGATGATCTGCGCCGTGGTCAGCACAGCGACCTGGGCGGTGCTCAGGCCGGCGATGGCGTCGATGTTGAGCGCGCGAACGGCGCTTGTGCGCAGGGCGGCAAAGTCGACCGTTTCCAGGGCGGCGAGTTGTTCGCTGCTGAACATGGCAGCCTGGGTGGAACTCAACACGGCCGCATCGGCAGAGGTGAGCGCCACGACTTGATCGGTGTTCATCACACTGATCTGGTCGGTGGTCAGGGCGGCGATGTCCGCGGTGCTCAGCACGGCGATCTGGGCGGTGCTCAGGCTGCCAAAGGCCTCGGTGCTCATGGCGCGCATGGCGGC
>NZ_JACPYU010000008.1 GCF_016195855.1 Aquabacterium sp. | reverse complement strand
TCCGACGAGTTCGACGTGGAAAGCCTGCTGGAAACCGACGAGAGCCTGTCATGGCGCCGGCCCGAGCTGGGCCTGGACGTGGTGCGCAAGCTGCGCCGCGGGGTATGGGCCCTGCAGGCCGAACTCGACCTGCACGGCATGCGCACCGACGAAGCCCGCGAGCAGACCTCCGCCTTCCTGCGTGAGGCCCAGCTCAAGGGCTTGCGCTGCGTGCGCATCGTGCATGGCAAGGGCCTGGGTTCGCCCGGCCGTCAACCGGTCTTGAAAGACAAGGTCAAGCGCTGGCTGGTGCAAAGCGACCGCGTGCTGGCCTTTGTGCAGGCCCGTGCCGACGAAGGTGGCGTGGGTGCCCTGGTGGTGCTGCTGCAGACCGGCAAGACGGGCTCCTCGGCCATCGGCTGAGGCCTGTGTGTCAGCGCAAGGCGCTGATCCAGCTCACACCCAGCTCACACGCCCTTGTTGCGCATCCAGTCTGCCGTCTGAAAGAAGGCCTGATGCAGGCGTGCAGCCAGCATGGGCTCGACCTCCAGCTCGTTCATCGCCTGCATCATGCAAGCCAGCCACTGGTCGCGCTCTTTGATGCCGATTGAAAACGGCAGATGGCGCGCACGCAGGCGCGGGTGACCAAAGCGCTCGATGTACAGGCTGGGGCCACCCAGCCAGCCGCTGAGGAACCAGTAGAGCTTGTCGCGGGCGTCTGCCAGCGAGGGGCCATGCGCATGGCGCAGGTCCGCATACGCAGGCTCCAGGTCCATCAGGTCGTAAAAACGGTCCACAAGCGCGCGCACGTGCGCATCACCGCCCAGCAGCTCGTAGGCTGTCGGTGCATTGTCAACTTCTTGATCTTCGGAAGGCGTCGTCATGCCGGCACTGTAATGCAGGGCTTGAGGTCAGGCAGCGCGTGGGCGCAAAGGCCCGGCCTGGTGCTCAGGAGGGCTCAGCTGCGGGCCAGCAAGCGCGTGGCCACCTGCACCACGCCTTGCGACGCAGCACAGCCAGGGTGCAACTCCAGCACCAACTGGCGCTTTTGCACGGCTTCGCGCACGCTGGTGTCCAGCGGGATGTCGCCCAGGTAGCTGAGCTTGGGCGCCACGCCGTTGGGGCCTTGCACAAAGCGCTCGACCACCTGTTGAAGCTGGTTGCAGATGCTGCGGCCATCACCGGCGCGCCCCACCTGGTTGACCACCAGGTGCAGGTTTTCACGCGATTGCTGGGTGGACAGCACCTTGATGGTGGCGTAGGCGTCCGTCATGGAGGTGGGCTCAGGCGTGGCCACCACGATGACTTCGTGCGCCATGGACACGGCGTACAGCACCACGTCAGAGATACCAGCACCGGTGTCAATCAGGATGACATCAAAGCGCGGCTTGACGGCCTCGAAGATGGTGACCAGCTGATCACGGATCTCAGGCGTCAGGCGGGAATATTCGACCAGGCCGGAGCCAGCCAGCAGCACCGAGAAGCCGCCGGGTGCCGGCAGGATGGCCTCTTCCAGTTGCGCCTTGCCCGTGAACACGTCATGCAGCGTGATCTTCGGATAGAGGTTGAGCACCACATCCAGGTTGGCCAGCCCCAGGTCGGCGTCCAGCACCAGCACTTTCAGGCCCTGGCGCGCCAGGGCCGCGGCCAGGTTGGCGCTGAAGAAAGTCTTGCCCACCCCGCCCTTGCCGCTGGTGATCGCCACCGTTCGGGCCAGGCGGACGGTGGTTGCAGGGGTGGAGGTTTCAGGTGCAGTCATGGACGCCATCATTCCGAGGTTTTCGGCACGGAATGGTCCGCACCTGAGTCCGAAATTGGGTCAAATTGCCCGAAGCCTGAAAACAGCATGCCTTTTTCTTCGGCGCTGACGACCGTCAGCGGTGGCATGTCCAGGCAGGTGCGGTTGCGCCCCTCGGCCTTGGCCCTGTAGAGCTGTTGGTCCGCACGCTCGCACCAGAAGGCCGGCGAGGAGCGAACCCACTGCGGCGCAAACGCCCCGCCGATGCTGACCGTCACGGCCAGCTGCTGGCCACCCACGATGGCCACCGGGCGCGCCGCCACCTTCTGGCGGATGCGCTCGGAGACGGCCTGACCAAAGGTTGGCGGGCAGTTGGGCAAGATGATGGCGAACTCTTCGCCACCAATGCGCGCCACCAGGTCCATGGGCCGCACGCAGTCCTGCAGACAGGCGGCCACCGACTTGATGACCTCGTCGCCTGCGGCATGGCCCCAGGTGTCGTTGACACGTTTGAAATGATCGATGTCGGCCACCAGCAGCAAGGCTGGTTCGCCATTGCGGGCAACGCGGTCGACTTCCCTGGCAATCGCGCCCTCGAACTGGCGGCGGTTGGCCAGGCCGGTGAGGGCGTCGCGGCTGGAGACATCACACAGGCCATCGATCACGGATTGCAGCCAGGCATCGGACCCAGGCTCCAGCCCCAGAGGCGCCACCCAGCCAGCCTGAGCCAACAGGTTCAGGGCCTTGTTCAGACGCAACTCGCCCGCGTAGGCGCAGCTGTCATCCAGAGGCATGGAGGCGGTGTCGATCGAAGCGATGGCGAAGCTCCAATGGCGCAAAAAAAGTGACGCGCAACGCGGCGCGAATAAATCTCTGCGCTCTAGTCTAGCAGTGCTGTAACAACCCGAGTGTGGAGAAAACGGCAAAACACGGCCGAACTTGTCGCTTAAGGCCAGTGGCAAGCAGGCACGCTCAAGCTCCTGAGAACTGTGTCGATATGCCTGATGGAGCTGGATCGGCCCCATGACGAACTTTTGCGATCTGACATGAGCACTGCGACCGACACCATGAACCTGGTCACGGACCGAGAGTTCGACTTCCACCCGAGAGACTTCTCCCGGGTTCGCTCACTCATTTATGAGCGCGCCGGCATCAGCCTGCACGAAGGCAAGCAGGCGATGGTGTACAGCCGTCTGTCCCGACGCCTGCGTGAAACGGGCTACACCACCTTCGAGACCTACCTGAAGTGGCTGGAAAGCGGCACCTCCTCCCAGCAGGAGTGGCAGGAGTTCGTCAACTGCCTGACCACCAACCTGACCTCCTTCTTCCGTGAGGAACACCACTTCCACACGCTGACCGAATGGCTACGCCACCGCGGCTCGCAACCCACGCGCATCTGGTGTGCCGCAGCCTCCACGGGTGAAGAGCCCTACTCGCTGGCCATGACCGTGGCCGATGCCTGGGGCCTCAATGCCCCGGTCAAGATCCTGTCCAGCGACATCGACACCAATGTGCTGGCCACCGCCTCGCGTGGCGTGTACGACGCCAATTCGCGCGGCCTGAACCAGCAGCACCTGCGCAATTACTTCCTGCGCGGCAAGGGTGCCAACTCGGGCAGCATCCGCGTCAAGCCCGAGTTGGCCCGCATGGTCGAGTTCCGCCCCTTCAACCTGATGCAGACGAGCTGGCAGCTGGGCGATCCGTTTGACATCGTGTTCTGCCGCAACGTGATGATCTATTTCGACGCGCCCACGCAGCGCAAGGTGCTGGAGCGCATCCACGGCGTCATGAAGCCCAAGGGCCTGCTGTTTGTCGGCCACTCCGAGAACTTCACAGAATCGCGTGACCTCTTCACCCTCAAGGGCAAGACGGTCTATGACAAGGTTTGACGCCGGCAGGTGACAAGGACCATTTGATGATCAGCAGCCAACCTCTCGGCACCGCACGCACTGGCACAGCACCGCCCCCTGTCGCGTCTGGCCTCAGCGGCGTCGCCGCCATGGGCCAGCGCACCGATCGCCTGATCAAGCTCAAGGCCCGCATCGCCAAGCCCGGCGAGGCGTCCTTCTTCTTTTATGACGCGCACTTCAAGTCCGAGGCCGTCAAGATCCTGCCCGGCGAATACTTCGTTTACGACGAAGACCTGCTGATCATGACCACCCTGGGCTCGTGCATCGCCACCTGCCTGTGGGACCGCCAGGCCAAGGTAGGCGGCATGAACCACTTCATGCTGCCGGACAACGGCGGCAGCGGGGCGGACTCCGGCCGCTACGGCTCTTACGCCATGGAACTGCTGATCAACGAGATGCTGAAAATGGGCGCCTCGCGCATGACCATGGAAGCCAAGGTCTTTGGCGGCGGCGCGGTGATCAGCGGCATGAACAGCATCAACGTGGGCGAGCGCAACACCGCCTTCGTGATGGAGTACCTCAAGACAGAACGCATCCCGGTGGTGTCCAAGGACGTGCTGGACATCTACCCGCGCAAGGTGTGCTTCCTGCCTCACAGTGGCAAAGCCATGGTCAAGCGCCTGGCCCCGACCAATCCGGACGCCATCGTCCAGCAAGAGCGTCTGGCCGCCCAGAAGGTGGTGCCAGTATCTTCTGGTGGCGGCTCGATCGACTTGTTCTGATAATTCAGCGGAGTGACTTCTTCATGACCAAGACCCGAGTGATCGTTGTGGACGACTCCGCGCTCGTTCGCAGCATGCTGAGCGAGATCATCAACCGCCAGCAGGACATGGAGTGCATCGGTGCGGCGGCCGACCCCCTGGTCGCGCGCGAGATGATCCGCAACCTCAACCCCGACGTGATCACGCTGGACGTGGAGATGCCCCGCATGGACGGCATCGACTTCCTGTCCAAGCTGATGCGCCTGCGCCCCATGCCCGTGGTGATGGTGTCGACGCTGACCGAGCGCGGTGCCGATGTGACGCTCAAGGCGCTGGAGCTGGGTGCCATCGACTTCGTGGCCAAGCCCAAGATCGGTGTGGCCGATGGCCTCAAGCTGCTGGCCGATGACATCACGGACAAGATCCGCATCGCCTCCAAGGCCCGCATCCATCGGCTGGCCACGCCCGCCGCGCCTGCACCCGCGTCTGCTGGTGGGGCCGCAGCCAGCGCGACAGCGCCCCGCCCCGCGCCGGTCGTCTCGCCCAGCTTGGGCCGCCTGTCCACCGAGAAAATCATCTTCATCGGCGCCTCGACGGGTGGCACGGAAGCCACCAAGGAGGTGCTGATCACGCTGCCGGCGGACTCGCCTGCGGTCGTCATCACCCAGCACATGCCACCGGGCTTCACACGCAACTATGCCAACCGGCTGGATGGCCTGTGCAAGATCAGCGTCAAGGAAGCCAGCGATGGCGAGCGCATCCTGCCGGGCCACGCCTATATCGCGCCGGGTGGCATGCACCTGAGCGTGGAGCGCTCGGGCGCCAACTACATTGCCCGCGTGCAGGACGGAGATCCGGTCAACCGCCACAAGCCCAGCGTGGAGGTGCTGTTCAAATCGGCTGCCCGCATCGTGGGGCCCAATGCGATTGGCGTGATGCTGACCGGCATGGGCGCCGACGGTGCCAAGGCCATGCGCGAGATGCGTGATGCCGGCGCCTATTGCGTGGCCCAGGACGAAGCCAGTTGCGTGGTGTTCGGCATGCCGCGCGAAGCCATTGCGGCCGGTGCCGTCAACGAGATCCTGCCACTCAACAAGATCACGGCGCATGTGCTGGACCACCTGCGCGCCACGGTGGGCCAGGCGCTCAGCCGGGTCTGATCACCGGACAGACCGAAGGATCACGGCCGCCCGACAAAGAGCATCAAGGTCGGCCCGATCACCGGGCTGTGGACCACGGCCAGGTACACCGGGCCGAAGGCCGTGTCGGCGCCCAGGTACAGGCTCATGCCCGTGCGCTTCTTGCCCCGGCCGACGTCCTCCGGCTTGTCCCAGGCATCGCCCACCTCAAAGCTGCTGCCCAGGAACAGGCCACGCGTGAGCGCCATGTCCGTCAGGCGGACCATGTAGCCCAGGCGCAGCAAGGCAATCTGCTGGCCGCTGACCTGGAAGGGCCCATAGCCCGACAGCATCTGGAAGCCGCCCAGGCCATAGCGCGGGATGTCCGGGCTGATGCCATCTGACAGGCCCAGCCGGCCGCCCAGATTGAGCGTGTGCACGCCCCAGCTGTGCACCGTCTGGCCTTGCAGCTCCAGGTGACGTACGCGCCCTTCGGGGCCCGGTGAATCACCACGGCGCAGGCTGCGGCCCTGCATCCAGTTGCCCTCCACACGCCAGCCGTGCGTGGGGAAGAAGGCGTTGTTCAGCTGGTCGAACACGGACTTGATGCGCCAGCCTCGCTCGCGCCAGCGGGCCACACCAGACGCTGCCGCGCCGCCACGCGACAAGGCATAGTCGGCCGAGGTGAGCGTCGGGCCATCGCGCCAGGCCTCGTCGACCAGACCCAGGCGCACCTCACCCAGCTCACGCCAGTTGGCCCCCACATCCAGGTTGTAGCTGGTGACGCTGCGTTCCACCTGGGCGGCCTGCTCGCCGTCCGGGTCAATGTAGTAGGCCAGGTTGCGACGCTGCGTTAACAGCGAACCGGCCATGAAGCCGCTGAGCCCGTCGGGCAGGCGCCAGCTGGTCGGGCGGTACAGCTCGGTGCCCAGCGCAGGCGCGGTGCCCAGGCGCAGGAAGTTGCGCCACTCGGTACCCGAGTTGTCCAGCCAGTGCCGGTTGTGCACCAGCTTGAGGTTGAACAGGCTGCGCCCGCGGTTGTCGGCGCTGAAGTCCAGGCCCATCTGCAGGTAGTCGGGCCCCCAGATCTTTTCCTTCAAGTCAAAGACCAGGCCTTCCCGACCATCGGGCGTGCGCACCAGGCGGTAATCGCTGCGCTGGTAGTCACCCGAAGCGGCCAGCACGGTGATGTCGCGCTCGGCCTTGGCCACGTCGAACACCTGCCCTGGCTGGGTCTGCAGGATGTCGGGACGGGCCTCGGGGTGGGTCAGTTGCGTGCCCTCGAAACGCACGAAGGTCAGCGGCACAGCCGGGGTCATGCGCTTGACGCGCTGCGCCTTCCAGCGCGCGTACTCGGCCTCGCTGAGCTTGAGGTCCTGCATGCGCAGCACCATGGCTTCGGTCTGCAACTCGCCCAGCAGCATGAACTCTGGCGCGCGGTTGAAGTCCGCCGCCGTCAGGCCCTCCAGCGTGGGGTCGATCAGCACGTCCTGCGGCGTCAGCGTGGCCAGGCTCAGGCGCACGTTCTGCTCGGTCAGGATGTTGATCATCTGGGCCGTCACTCCGGTAAACGAGGACAAGGTGTCGCGCTTGGCCAGGGGCGTGCCGATGTTGACCACGATGAGGCGTTGCGCCCCCAGTTGGCGGGCCACATCGACCGGCGTGTTGTTGACCAGGCCACCGTCGCCCAGGATGCGGCCATTGACCTCGACCGGCGCGAACACCCCGGGCACCGACATGCTGGAGCGCAGGGCCGTGGCCAGGTCACCGTCCTTGAGGATCACGGCCTGGCCGGACTCCATGTCCGTGGCCACGGCCCGAAAGGGGGTGGGCAGGTCATCGAAAGTCTTGATGTGGCGCGCCGACAAGGTCAGGCGCCGCAGGTGCGATTCCAGCCCCCGGCTGGAGATGGAGCCGATCGGGGCCTTGAGCCCATCGGGGCCCACCCCGATCTCGATCAGGGGCGAGACCTCGAAGTCCTGCTCCTTGCGACGCTGGGACAACTCGCGGCGGTCCACCCGGCTGGCGAACACATTGTCCCAATCGAGCTTGCGCACCTCGGCCTCGACCTCCAGCGCCGACAGGCCACTGGCATACAGCCCCCCCACGATGGCGCCCATGGAGGTGCCGGCGATCACGTCCACCGGGATGCGTTCGCGCTCCAGCACCTTGAGCACGCCCACATGGGCCAGGCCGCGGGCACCACCACCTGACAGCACCAGGCCGATGCGGGGCCGATTGAGCACGGGCTCGACGCCTTTGGACGCAGCAGCCGCGCCGGATGCAGGCGTTTCCTGTCCATGTGCGGGCGGCACCAGCAAAGCCAGCCAGCACAGGCTCACCCAAAACGAACGGCTGGCGTGGCGAGACAGGATGCGAATGGCTTGCATCCACACATTGTGCCGTGTCAAACACGGCGGAGCGCTGCGGTGTTTCAAGTCTCAGGCTTGATGTGGATCAGAGCGCGTTGGGCGCAACAGGCGTCAGATGGATCCCGTGATTTGAACGGAGAACAACCATGCACGCCTGGATCGACTTTTTCACCACTGACTATGGCCTGATGAGTCTGGCCGTGATTGCCTTCATGTTCGTGATGCTGGGCTACATCTACCACTACGTGGCCAAGCACGTGAAGGAAGACACCGAGCGCCATGATCGCCTGGTGCGCGAAGCCCACGGCGGCTGATCATTGAAAAAGCCCGGGCCCCGTTTGCAGGGCTCAGGCTTGGTTCTTCTGTGCGCGGGGCAATTACGCCATCTGCGCAATGATCCGCTCGATGTTGCGCTCGGCGAACGCCGTCGTCGACAAGGCGGGGTTGGCCACCAGCGAGTCCGGGAACATGGACGAGTCCATCACGTACATGCCCGGGTAGCCCTTGACCTCGCCGATGTCGCTCGTGGCCAGTCCAAGCGGACAGCCACCCAGCGGGTGGTAGGTGGCGTTGTCGCCTTCCGTCTTGCCGCCAAACCAGCTCTTGTTGTAGGTGGCACCGTTGACCTTGTTGATGCGGTCGTACACCGCGTGCGCGCTGGTGACCGGCTCGGTCTTGGCGGTGCTGGACCATTGCAACACCGACTGCCTGGCGTTGGCGTCGTATGTGAAGCGCCCCAACTCCGGCGTCTGCGTCATGGTGATGTGCGCGGTGCTGTAAAGATCGATGCCCAGCGGGATCGAGATGTTCATCGAGTACACCTGCTGGTTGCGGTGATCCAGCGCATCGATGCCGGTGCAAGGCAACACCGAGGTCTTGGCACCTGTTGGCGTGAACACATTGCGGACCATGAAGATCTCGCCGTTGGAGCTCCAGCGCGTGCCCACATGCTCATTGAGGTTGGGCAAGGTGCCCGTTGCGCGGCACTTGACCAGCAACTGCGTGGTGCCCATGCTGCCGGCGCCCAGGAACAGGCGATCACAGCTGATGGTGCGCGTGGCCAGCACCGTGCCCGTGACGTCGATCTGCTTGGTCGACACGTAGTAGCGGCCATCGTCGCCACGTGTGATCGATGTGGCCTCGGTCAAAGGCTGGATGCGGACCAGACCGGTACCCACGGCCTCGGCCAGGTAGTTCTTGTCCAGGCTGCTCTTGCCGTAGTTGTTACCGAAACCCCCCTCGCCGCCCAGCGCCGACTTGGGCACGGTGCCCGCCTCTTCCTGCTCCATATAGGCCATGTCATAGCCCGAATCGAGCGAGCGCCAGGGGATGCCGGCCTTGGCCGCCTGTGTACAGGCCACGCGCGCATAGCGGTGGTAGGCGCTGGACTGGAAGTAGGCCGGGCGGATCTTGTTGCCCTTGAGCCCGACCAGCGCGCGCGGATAGTAGGTGTTGTACAGCTCGTTGATGTCGATGCTGGCCGGCAGGATGCGTTGCAGCGTCTCGCGATAAGGCGTGATCAACATGGCCAGGTTCACCAGCGAGCCCCCGCCCACGCCACGGCCCAGGTACACGTCCATATTGGGTGACGAGACCACGTCCAGGATGCCGGCGGACACGGGTGTCTTCAACAAGCCGCTGATGGGAATGAAGCCGGCGACGGTCGAGAACACCGCCGTCACATGGTCCTTGAACCACATGGAGCGGTCGTCGGGTGAGAAGGGTTTGCAGAAGATCTTGCCGTCCTTGCCCGGTGTGTTCCACAAGCGACCCATCTCCAGCATGGTGACGCGTTGCCCTTGTTGCGCCAGGCGCAAGGCCGTCACCGCGCCGCCATAGCCCGTGCCGATGACGAGGTTGGGCACGTATTCATCGCTCTGCGCGGCATACGCGTCTTCGGCCATCATCATGCCCAGGGCAGCCGCGCCGGGCGCCGCCATGGTCAACGCACGCATGGGCAGGCCCACGCTGCTCAGGCCCAGCGAGCCACCCACAGCCAATACGCTTTGCCCCCATTGACGGCGGCTCATCTTCTTTTCGCTTGTCATGATCCGGTTCAAGAACGAGTTAATGATGAACCGATGGTAGGGACCTGCAAGCGACGCACGATGTACCTTGCCGGCCAAGTATTTGCTCTGCCTGACAAACAAGGGCTAACGAGATAACGCGATTGAGTGGGGTCCACCAGCGTTAACCCGGTGTTTGCCTTGATCTGGACAAAGATTGGCAGGGCAAAAAAAAGGGCCTGCTTTCGCAGACCCTTCTTGCTTGGTGAGGCACCAGGCTGAGCGCGGCTCGCACCGCGCTCGCGACAGGCATTACATGCCCATGCCGCCCATGCCACCCATGCCGCCCATGTCGGGCATGCCGGCAGGCGCGTCATCCTTCGGTGCTTCCGAGATCATGCACTCGGTGGTCAGCATCAGCGAAGCCACGGAAGCGGCGTTCTGCAGGGCTGTGCGGGTCACCTTCGTGGGATCCAGGATGCCCATTTCGATCATGTCGCCGTAGGTGTCGTTGGCAGCGTTGAAGCCGTAGGTGCCCGAACCGTTCAGCACGGCGTTGACGACCACGGAGGGTTCGCCACCGGCGTTGGACACGATTTCGCGCAGGGGGGCTTCGATGGCCTTCAGAACCAGCTTGATGCCGGCGTCCTGATCGGCGTTGTCACCCTTGATGGCGCCAGCAGCTTGCTTGGCGCGCAACAGGGCCACGCCACCACCGGCAACCACGCCTTCTTCCACAGCAGCGCGGGTAGCGTGCAGGGCGTCTTCAACGCGGGCCTTCTTTTCCTTCATTTCGACTTCGGTGGCAGCGCCAACCTTGATCACGGCCACGCCGCCAGCCAGCTTGGCCACGCGTTCCTGCATCTTTTCACGATCGTAGTCGCTGGTGGCTTCTTCGATCTGGATGCGGATCTGCTTGACGCGGGCTTCGATGTCGCCAGCTTGACCAGCGCCGTCGATGATGGTGGTGTTTTCCTTGCCCACTTCAACGCGCTTGGCTTGGCCCAGGTCAGCCAGGGTGACCTTGTCCAGTGCCATGCCGACTTCTTCAGCGATGACCTTGCCGCCCGTCAGGATGGCGATGTCTTCCAACATGGCCTTGCGGCGGTCGCCGAAGCCAGGGGCCTTCACAGCCACAACCTTGAGGATGCCGCGGATGGTGTTCACGACCAAAGTAGCCAGGGCTTCGCCTTCGACTTCTTCAGCAATGATCAGCAGGGGGCGGCCAGCCTTGGCCACTTGCTCCAGCGTGGGCAGCAGGTCGCGGATGTTGGAGATCTTCTTGTCGTACAGCAGCACGAAAGGGTTGTCCAACAGGGCGGCTTGCTTCTCAGGGTTGTTGATGAAGTAAGGCGACAGGTAGCCGCGGTCGAACTGCATGCCTTCGACGACGTCCAGCTCGTTGTTCAGGCTCTTGCCGTCTTCAACGGTGATCACGCCTTCCTTGCCGACCTTGTCCATGGCGTTGGCGATGATCTCGCCGACGTCAGCGTCAGAGTTGGCAGAGATGGTGCCGACCTGAGCGATTTCCTTGGTGGTGGTGGTGGGCTTGGATTGCTTCTTCAGCTCGGCGATCAGGGCCGTCACAGCCTTGTCGATGCCGCGCTTCAGATCCATCGGGTTCATGCCGGCGGCCACGTACTTCATGCCTTCGCGCACGATGGCTTGAGCCAGCACGGTGGCGGTGGTGGTGCCGTCGCCAGCGTTGTCAGAGGTCTTGGAAGCGACTTCCTTGACCATCTGGGCGCCCATGTTCTGCAGCTTGTCCTTCAGTTCGATTTCCTTGGCCACGGACACACCGTCCTTGGTCACGGTGGGGGCGCCGAACGAGCGCTCCAGCACCACGTTGCGACCCTTGGGGCCCAGGGTGACCTTGACGGCGTTGGCCAGGATGTTCACGCCTTCAACCATGCGGTGACGGGCGTCTGCGCCAAAGATGACGTCTTTTGCTGCCATGTGGAATCTCCGAAATCAGTGAATGTGGGGGTGTCTTGTCTTGCTTGCGTCAGCGGGCCAATTACTTGGCGACGACGGCAAACAGGTCTTCTTCGCGCATGACGAGCAACTCTTCGCCGTCGACCTTGACGGACTGGCCAGAGTACTTGCCGAACAGAACGCGGTCGCCCACAGCGACGTTCAGGGCGATGAAATCACCCTTGTCATTGCGCTTGCCAGGACCGACGGCGAGCACTTCGCCCTGGTCAGGCTTCTCGGCAGCAGCGTCGGGGAGGACGATGCCCGAAGCGGTCTTGGTTTCTTGCTCAAGGCGCTTGACGATCACGCGATCGTGCAGAGGACGCAGTTTCATGACTTCTCCTGTCTGTAAAGACATCGGTTTGACAAAGGCTTGCTAGTAAGCGATTACTCACTTTGAAGCTGATACGGGGGAGTTTCGCATGCCCATTGTTAGCACTCATGGGCATCGAGTGCTAATGATTATAGGGATGGTCGGAGAAGTTTCAAGAGGGGGCTTGCCAAAGCCCTCCGCGGAGCGCTTGTTGGAGTTCGTCTAAGTTGGATTGCTGTACAGAAGCAGTCTGTTGACAATGAAGACGTCTGGACGCGAGTGCCGCCCCCCATCCGCCTTCGATCAACTTCGACCGTCAGTTCAAATACATGTCAGCGACCACGGGGCAGTCATCCGATCGATTGATCAGGGCCTTGCGCTTGGACGAGGTACCCAGGCCCAACTCCCATGCCAGGGTCTCCATGTAGTCGACCTGCAGCACGCGGGCGGCCCGCACCTTGTACATCGCGGCCATGGCGTTGTGGGTCTGAACCGCATCCACCATCTGCCCCTCCCCGGGCAACACACTGCGCCGAGTGAAACATGAGGCTGCCCAGCGAGCCTGAAGCTCTACCGCGGGGAATATGGCCCCCACGATACCGCACATACCCAAAAAGCACAGGCCGGGCACCGTGGGATGGAAGACGTGCTTGTAGAGCGCCAAGGTGCCGCCGTTGGTTGGCTGGCACGCCTGCGGCAAAAAGGGAAAGTGGTGCCTGAAGCCGGTGGCGGTGATCACCACATCGCACTCGAAACGCCTGCCGTCGACATCGATGAACGCTCGCCCCTCGAAGCCCAGCCCCTTGGAGAGCACTTGCAATTCACCGGCAGAAGCCAATTTCGGCAAATCGTCGTTGACCGTCATTCTGGAACGCGAGAAATCAAGGGGGGCCCGCCCAAGCAAACTTCGATAGCGGTCCAGGTCAACGCCTCTGCGCTCGTACTCGCGCCTGATCATCCCTTCGAAGATGCCTTGCCCGATCTTGAAAGGTTCTCGTATCGCCAGATTGGTCAGGAAGTGGTCATACGGCACGCCATCGATGTGTTTGGGAATGACCCAGGTTGACGATGGCGCTGAAATCGCCACGTTGGCGCCGGCCTTGCAAAGCTCCACGGCAATATCGGCACCACTGTTGCCGACGCCCGCCACCAGGACCCGCTTGCCGGCAAACGCATCTGGGGTGCGATAGAACGCGCTGTGCAGCAACTCGACGCCGTTGCGCTGGGCCTCCTGGTACATCGACGGTATGGCGGGCTCCTTGTACTGGCCGCTGCACACCGCCACGCTGTCAAACACCTCAGGCCCGGACGCTTCGCTGCAAGACAGGCGCCACTGGCCATCAGGCCCCGGCTCGATCGCCTGTACGGTGGCGCCGAATCGACCGCAATCCTTCAAGGCGTGACGCGCCTGATAGGCCGCCAGATAGTCTTCGACTTCGCCCCGATCCGGAAAGTCGCCGGGGCCATCTGGAAATGGCGCGCCTGCAAACCCCATGACCTTGCGGGAGGTATTGGTCCGCAAGGATGCGTAGGCGGGCCTGGCCGCATCAGCGGCGCTGGCATCAAAGCGCCAGATGCCCCCGACCGCATCACCTCGCTCGAAGATGACGGGCTCCCCGCCGAACTCACGCACATACCTGGCCATAGACAGGCCCGACGCACCCGCGCCAATGATCGCCACACGCGCCATACACCCTCCGTTTTTGATGATGATCTGGATGGGCTGTCAGGCCCTACCAGCGTTCGTTGCCCGAACAACCTCGGCCTTGAACTCAGCCATGAGTGCCTCGCTCTTGATACCCGGCGCCAGCTCCAACGAACTGGACACATCCAGGCCGTAAGGCTGATACCGGTTGATCACACTCTCAACATTGCCGACACTCAAGCCACCGGCGATCACAACCCGTCCCGGCAAGGTCCGGACCCAGTCTGGGATCTCGGCATAGACGCCGGACCCGACGCTGGCGTCATAGAAGAAATAGGCTGCGTGCTGATTCGCTTGCGGACGTGTGGCAGATGCATAGGCCAGGTTGGCAAGAGGTGCCCACTCGTAGAGCTGGATGACATCAAACGCGGATGCCGAGTCGTCGACTTCGTCGACTTCATACGCCACCGCAAAGCTCAGAATGCCCTTGCGACGGGCATGCTCAGCCAGCGCCCTCGCGCGCTCCGGTGAACAGCAGCGCTTGCTGCGAGGTGTCACCACCACCCCGATGGCGTCATAGCCGAGGTCGCACGCCCAATCGATCTGCTGCTCCGTGGTCAAGCCACACACCTTGATGAACATCGTCGAGGTCTCCTCAATCAAGCTCAAGCCCTGCGTGCCAACCACACACCGGCGGACACCACCAGCATGCCGACGATCATGGGCCGGTCCAGGGTCTGGCCGAACACCAGGAAGGAGGCCAGCGCGGCAAACACCGGCACGAGGTAATAGATGCTGGCCACCTTGGTGACCTGGTCTCTTTTGATCATGACAAAGAGCAGCGACAGGGCGCCCACCGACACGCCAAGCGCCATATAGAGCAAGGACCCCACAAGCTCTGGCGCCCAATGGACAAAGTGCGTGCCCCACAGCAGGCTGAGCACGAATGTCAACAAGCCCGCCGTGGCACTTTGAATGGCACCTCCAGCGAACACGTCCATGTCCGCACAGAACTTCTTTTGATAGAGGTTGCCCACGCTGACACCCAGGAGCCCCAGAAAAGCCATCAGGACTGCAGCCAGACCAAGCCCGTCGAAATGGATACGTGCCCACAAAACCAAGGCCACGCCCACCAGGCCAAGCGTCAGGCCAGCCCAGTTCATGATCGACAGCCGTTCGCCAAGCAGCTTTCGAGCGGCAAGACCGACCACGATGGGCTGCAGCGAAATCACCAGGGCCGACAAGGCTGGCGAGATCCCGTAGTAGATGGCCATGAATGAGCCAATCGAGAAAACGCCGGATGTCAGCGCGCCTGCCGTCATCACATGGGCCAGCGCTCGCCCTCTTGGAAAAAACGCGCCACGCGTGAGCGCGATCAGGGCAATCACCCCCGCCGCCAGTGCAAACCGCAATGACAGAAAGGACAGCGGATCCGAGTAAGGCAACGCATATTTCGCACCCACAAAGCCACTGCCGTAGATGAAGGCAAAGAGCAAGGGCAAAAAGCCAATGAGCGATGTATTCATGTCAGACCCCGTGTTGCCGCTGCCAGCGAGATTGGAAGTGGATGTTGTGCATCAGGAAGGCGCACTCGACGATGTCCAGCACCGGGAGCCCGGTGGCAAGCCGGATATCCGCCGCCACCGCGCACAAGCCAGTCACCTCAATGAGGATCAGCCCCAGGTCCGGCTCGTCAAGCAGCATCTGCCTGGCCACGGAGACACCCAGGTCGCGCAGCGCATCTACCGCGCCCAGGTGCGCCGGGTCCACGGCAAGCTTGTTGAACACGGCGCTGCGGTTGATGCCGACAACATGAAAGTCAGCCGATGACAGGCCTGCCGCGCGGTAGTGTTCAGGGGTCAGGTAGGGCACCCCCGCCGTGATGACCCCGATCTTCGTCCTGGGGCTCAACATTCTTTGCCACATGGGCAGCATCAGCAGCGACGAGGTCAGCACAGGAATGCGCACGGCCTCGGTCACTGCACGCTGGAACACCACCGACAAGCCTGTGGTCGAGATCAGAAAGCGCACACCCCGCTTCTCGGCACGCACCGCTGCCTGGGCGAAGGCCTGGGCCATGGCCTCGGTCGGGTGAGCCACCACCGTCTCGTAGCGTGCGCCCGGCACACGCTCCACATGAACGTCGAAGGGGAAGGTCTGAGGGTGGATGAGGTTACCGGGCAGTTGCTCCAGCTCGTTCTCCCATGCCAGCACCCCCATGATCGGGCAGGCATCGTCCAGGGCCGACGTGGCCTCAAGTGGCTCAGACACCGAGTGCATCCACGAACTCGTCAGCCACTTCTTCGAACTGCACGCCTAGTGGCAGCACTTGCTGGAAGAAGTCGGGAAAGGAGTTGTGAACACCTTCATAGCCCTCCAGCAAATTGGCCTGACGACAACGAAGACTGGCCACGAACAGCGACAGGAAAATGCGATGGTCGCCCCAACTCGACAGGACAACCCCGCCCTCATAGGAGGCGCGCCCGCGGATCGTGAACCCGTCCAGCAAGGCATCGTCCGTCAACACGGGCTCGACATCCACGCCCAGCTTCCTGAGCTCTTCGATCATCGCCCTGATGCGCGGCGACTTGTGATAGCTCGTCACACTGGCGCCGCGCACCGTGAATTCACCCTCCACAAAGGCACCGATCGCACCCAGTGTGGGCAGGATGTTGGGCCCATCCTTGACATCAAATTCAAAGCGCCCCTTGAGCCTTCCGGTCTGATTGCGAATGGTGCAGACGGCTTGGACATCATCGAAATGCACGTCCAGCCCCAAGGCCTGTACCACATCGAAGATGGCGCGCTCGCCTTGCAGGCTGTGTGACCGAACACCCTGCAACCGGATTTCACAAGGGAACAAGGCGGCCATGGCAACGATATAGGACGCAGAAGTGCAGTCCCCGCCAATGACCACGTCGATGGCTTGGTACCTGGCGGGCTGGATCTCATATCGATGTTGCGGCTCGAGCGTGCCAAGGTCCACGCCCGCCTGCCTCATGGCCAGCAAGGTTTGCCTGATGTAGGAAGCTGACGCAATGTCGCCGGTCACGTTGAGCACAACGGGCTCCTCGGCCAATGGCAACCCCAACAGCAGGGCGGTCGTGAACTGGGAGCAGGTGTCGCCTGGCACACTGCAACTGCCCCCTCTCAGCGAGGAGCTGAGCATCCCGACCGGAGCCATGCCCGGCTTGCCCAGGTAATCAATGTCTGCCCCCAGGTTGGCCAGGGCATTGAACAACGGGTACATGGGCCGCTTCTGCAAAATGGAGTCGCCCGTGATGACCTGCTCCCCCGGGGCAAGCGCGGACACCACGCTCATGACGCGAAACGCGTATCCCGAACCATGGCAATCGATCACGGACGCCAGTGGCCGGGGTTTGCCCGCGACGCCTGTCACCTCCAGCCAGCCCTCGTGCTCGGTGATCGTTGCCCCCATCGAGCGCAACGCCGCTTTCGTCGCGTCTGTTTCGCTGCAGCGCAGATCGCCATGGATCAGGGATCTGCCCTGCGCCAGAGAGGCCGTCACAATGGCCCGCTGTGTTTCCGGCTTTGACGCTGGTATGCGAATTGATGCATTGGCAAGCGACCTGCTTGGATTCAGCTTCAAAAGTGTGCCCATACTCAAGCTCCGTATTGATGGTGTGTGTCGATCGACGTGCCGCTCACCAGGATGGGCAACTGAAGCGCCGGGCTTCATCAAGCGACAGAGGCCTGCGCTTTCTCCCCACCACCGCCGTGTACATCACGGGTTGCCCCGCGGAGTTCAGCCTGTGCCTGTATGCCTTCTGCTCGCAAACCTCAAGCAGGTCGGCCTGCATCAGGTGCCGCACCAGCGCGTTCGAGCCGTTCAGAAAGGCCTGCTCCGGTCGTGTGGCAAGTGCGCCAGACAGCACATTGAAGGCCACCAGCCCACCGACGGGTATCGCGTCGTAGACCGTCGTCCACGCGTCAACGGGAATGACGTTCAGCGAAGACACGCAGATCAGGGCCGTCGGCGCAAAGGCACGCAGCACCTCGACAGCGGTCTCGGACGGGTGAGCCATGTCCTCCACCAAATACTGCGCGTAGACGTGAGGACGATCCCTCAGCGTGGCCAGGCGGCCTTGATGCGTCACGTCGATGGCGAGCAACTGGCCCACACCAAGTTGGGTCAACCGCTCACCAGCAAGCCCGACGCCGGCACCAAAATCGAGTACCCGCTCCTGGCCGAGATCAAGCTGGCTTGATGTCATGCAATCCACCAGCGCATCGGGAACGACTTGGTGAGAAATGCCTTTGAACAGGTCGACAAAGATGGCTTCGTAGAGCCCCTGAATCTTGTAGATCTCGTCATAGTCGTGAAGCCACATCACGCGTTCTTGAGCGCCTCTGATGAACCTCACATACTCGTTCTTCTGCATTACCGTGGGGGAAGCGTCCCCCACTTCCACGACGAAGTCGCCACTCATGGTTCAAGCTCCATAGCAACAAGGATGACCAAGGTCGAAAAGACCTCACAAGACGTGCAGCTTCGCGTCGTCCTTGATGCACGCATACAAGGTCTCGAGCGCCTGCTCCAACTTGCGGGGATCGATGGTGATGGGTGGCATCAACCGGAAGCGGTCATTCCCCCATCCGCCCAGCGCAATGAGCACACCGCGTTCAAAACAGTCCCGCGCGATTCGCCCCGCATCGCCACCGACATAGCGCATGGACGCCGCAGGGCCGAGCACATGGGCATCGTCAGCGAGCCCCTCCGACGCCAGGCGCGCCGCGAAGGATTTCAGCAATTGCTCGATCGACTTGATCTGTGCCTGAATGTCGCTGGCATCGATGTATTGCGCCACGCTGTAGGCAGCAAAACAACCCAGCGCCGAGGGTTGGTAGGTGTGGGAGAAATAACCGCCACGGGCGTCAAAAGCCCGCTCCAGGGCTTGGTCATACACCATGGCAGCAAAGGGGAACAGGCCGTTGGTCATCGACTTGCCGAACAGCATGATGTCCGCCTCGATGCCATTGGCGATGGCATACGACAGGTGCCCGCACCGGTAGTAGCCGCACTGGACCTCGTCTGCGATCACGACGACACCATGTGCCCTGGCCTGAGCGCACAAGGACCTGATCCAATCCAGATCCAGCGGCAACATGCCGGAGGCGCCCTGGACGGGCTCGAACAACAGGCAGGACGTGTGCTCCCAATCGGTGAACGAGGCCCCCTTCTCGATCAGCTGATAGCCCCCCTGGACGGCACTGCCAATCATGGTGTGCTGGATCACGTGGTTCTTGGCGATGTCAGACGCGGCCAGCGCATCCACCGCCAGGCCATGGAATCCGCCCTTCACCGCGAGCACCTGACCTGGCCTGTATCGCTGCGCCATGGACACGGCAGCCGAGACAGCCGCCGTCCCCCCGACCTGGTACAGCACACGACTGTGAGGCCGGCCCAGTGCACTGCATAGCCAGGAAGCGAAGTACTCCGCCTCTGGTGGCGTGAAGAAAGATACAAGATGGGCGTGATACTGATCGAACGGGCGGATGTCGGGATTGCAGTGCCCGAAGTTGACCGCCGCATACGAACTCATGAGGTCGACCAGCTCCCTCGTCTCACCGCTCGCTGTCTGGATGACCACGGTCTCGTTGCGCGCGGACACCAGCCTCGCGCCGCGATCGTAATGGACAGTCGATTCCAGCCGGCTCAGTTGCTGGAGCTTTTCCGTGCTCAGTGTTTCCATGACTGTTTCTCCCTGCGTTCAAGATGTGGTGGCTGAATCGCTCATGTTGGTGACGACCTCGCGCCACAGTGCCTTCCTTCGTTCATCAATCGCCTTCTGGTACGCGATGGCGTCGGAGGAAAAGTTCTGGTCCGGCAGGACTTCACTTTCGAAATGACCATACCTGTCCGTTCCGCTGACCAGCAAAGCGCTGTCCCATTTCGCGCCGACCTGACGCATGGAGGGCTTGATGTAGACGAAGCAGATGGCAATGCGACGGTCGTCAGACTCGTTGACGCCAGAGGCATGAAACGTCGCACCGTGGTGCAGCGACATCTGGCCCGGGCGCAATGCCACATCCACGGCGTCGTCAACGGGCACGTCCTCTACCAGTTGCTGCCCCCTTGCCAGAATGCTGTTCTCGTTGAATGTGGCGACGTGCTGACGCACCCCGCCCTGATGAGAACCCGCCAGGAATTGCATGCAGCCGTTTTCCTTGGTCACTGGTGAAATGGCCAGCCATGCGGTCACGAGGTCGTCCGAGCTCAACCCGAAATACAGGAGATCCTGGTGCCATTCGACATGCCGCTGGGCGCCTGGCTCCTTGATGATGAATTCGCAGTCCCACAAGAGCAGGTCCTCGCCCAGCACGGCCCTGACCGGATCCAGCAACGCCTTGCGCGTGGCCAATTCATGAACCCAATCCAGCAGGAGGTAGGGCTTCACGACGTAATGCATGTTGCCGTGCTGGCTCTCCACGCCTTCCAGCTTCTTTCGTATGCCCGCCGCCTCTGACTCGGAAAGCACATCGATGGGAAAGACGAATCCATCTCTCTCGTAGCGAGCAGCGATATCTGATTTGGTCATATTGATCTCCACTGAATGACTTGAATGCGAAGAAACCCACGCCTCCGATGAAGCGCTACTGGCGGCTGCCAAAACGGCCCCCGCAAATTCACGATGTGAAACCCAAAAACAAATACAACAAGGCATCGCCGCTCACGATTGATTCTGGTGAGCGTGGCGCGCAGCCACAATTGCCAATACAAAACTGCACTTGTAAAATCACGCCCTCACAAAGGGCATGACAAACCAAAAATGGCTTTGTCTATTGACCGCTACCGGCCTGAGTTGCCTGAACAGCTCGCTCTGACCACCATCGATCCAGTGGCTTGAATTGCGCCAGGGCGACGCCGGCCAAAATGGCTGCACCGGACAAGGCAAGACGCATCGACAACTGCTCACTGATCAGGACGTGACTGATCAGCACCGCAAACAAGGGAACCAACAAGGTATAGGGTGCCAATTTGCTGACCTGACAACGATTGATCAGCCGGTACCAGAGATAGAAGCCGACGACACCACCAACGAACGACGCAAACAGAATGGACAGCCATGTCCGCACCGACAGCGCCTCCACATGGATGTTTGACCAAGGCTCGAAGGTGAAGGCCCAGACAGCCGCAAAGGGCAGCGCGAACAAGGCGGTCAAGGCATTGAATTGCAAGGCGTCAAAAGGCCCGTACTTCCTCGCGTAGACATTACCCAAGGCGAAGAGGCATGCTGCCAGGGCCACTGCTGAGGCCCCGAACAATGAGCCACCACTCAAGCCCCCCATCAAACCCACCACACCACAAAACGACAAGAGCGAACCTGCCACGGCAGATGGCGTGACGGCCTCCCCCAATATGGCCGCGGCAAACACGATGCTGGCCAAGGGACCTATCTGGTAGATCACCGCCGATGTTTGCGCCTGCACCTGGCTGATGCCCACATACAGAAAACCAAAATGCAAAACGGAGGACAGCATGCCGACCAGCAGAACGCCTTTGTAAGTCCCCTTTTTCAATTTGAAACCGGCGATCGGCAACAAGCACATCGCAATGATGGCAAACCGAATTGTCAACAATGTGAAGGGTGGTATATCGTGGGTAGCAATCTTCACTGCCACCACCTGCCCACCCCATAGAAGCATCACCAGGATGCAAGTCAAGACGTCAGCCACACTCATGGTTATCCAAAGGAATCAACTTGAACGAAAAAGAATCTTTTGAGCAACTTGTCGGCTTACTCTGCAACATCACCGACAAGGAAGAAATGCGCTGGTTTCTGGAGCGCCTGTTGACCAATGCAGAGGTTGACGACCTGACCTCGCGCTTGAGGATCTACGCTGCCTTGGCCACCAGCAAATACACACAAAGAGAAGTCGCCAAGCTGCTGGGCGTCAGCATCTCGAAGGTGACCCGAGGCGCCAGCAACATGCATTCGGATTACACGAAGGAGTTCTTTCGAAAGCGCTTCCCCGAGTGATCTGGATCAGGCTGCGTTGAGAAACCTCGTCACCTCCCGGATGCAGATATCCGGCCGTTCCATATAGGGCAGATGGCCACAATCCCTGACTTCAACCACTTGGGAATGAGGCGCGGCCTTCACCAGAGCGGACACGCTGGCGCCATGCAACAACTTGTCGTCACGCCCCCAGATCAACAAGACCCTTCCATGGAAACCTGACAGCGCGGCGCTCAAGCCGCCCAGTCCGGCGCGCCTCAAGCCGTGCAGGAGCATCTCCCTGTCCTCGATGTATTTCTCGTTTCTGCGTGCCAGATAGCGCTTCAAGGCCATGGGCATGGATGGCGGTTTGTTGAACAGCACTTCATACAGCGCGTCCATCTCCGCAACGCTGGAATAGGAAAAGGGATGCCTGCCCGACGTCAGAAAGGACGCCACCACTGGTGTGTGCTCATCGGCCGTCAAGCCTGCGGGGTTCATCAGGACCAGGGTCTCGACCCTCGATCCGCACTGAGCGGCCAGGTGGCCCGCTACGTACCCACCTATCGATGCGCCAATCAAGGTGAAGGACTGAACACCCAGCCGATCAAGCACGCGTGCGACATGGTTGGCCAGCCGTTCAGGCGTGCAATCGAGGTCCATGCGGCCACTGGTCCCCCCGCCCCCCGGCAAGTCCAGCGCAATCACCCGATGGTGCGCTGCGAGCCGCAGAAAGGGCAGCCCCCATTGGTACTTGTTCCCACCAAGCCCAGGTAGCAAGACAAGCGTGGGGCCCTGCCCCCCGATGAGGTAGCTCCATCTCATCCCGTCCACGGTCACCGTCGACTCCTGAAGCTTGCAGGCTTGTCGCAACCTGAACCTCATCAACGACAGCACTGCCGCCGGATACCCGGCCACGCACGCCACGCCCAATACCAAACCGATTGCAATTGCTGTCCACATGATTTGTCCTTCAGGCATACATGGGCGTGGCATCCACTTTGGCGTACTCCAGCTTGTGGTGCAGCTCCTCCATCCGGTCCAGCATGTCGGTAAGGGACTCCATCGCCTCCTGGTCGTGCGTGGCCTTGCCCAGCATGCCGAAGAACGTCGGCGGGAATCCGGAGCCGATCAACAGCATCTTGTTGAGCAGCACGTTCAACACAATCTGCGTGTAGACGCTCGTGTGCCCATACCGGCGCCCCACCACGACGACCCCCGCGACCTTGTCCCTCAATGGACGCTTCAAGGGGCGGAAGAACCCATACCCCACTCGTTCGAGAAACGCCTGGAAGCGGCTGTTGGTGCCATAGGCGTGCATGACGGGCATGTAGATGATGCCGTCGGCGCGCAACATGCTGCCAGCGATGTCACTGACCGAATCAGTCAACTGACAAACCCTGTTCTGGCACTTGTTGTCCGCATCACAGTACTGGATGTCATGCTCGGACAGGTAGACAAATTCGCATGCGGCCCTGCCCTGCATGTGTGTCTCGATGAGCCGGCAAACCTGGGCACTCAAACCGTTTCGCCGGTTCGAACCCACAATGATGCAAAGTCGCATGGAAGTCCCCTGCGAGCCCGGAACGCATGCTCCGGGCTCATTGATCAAGCCGCCAGCTTCAAATCGCCCTGCTGACGCTCAGCGTGCTCCAGGGCTACGCGCTCCAGGATCTGTCCGGTCAGGTAGAGCGTCGTGCGTGCCACGTTGACGATGTCTGCCTTCTCTTGCTCCGTCGGTTCGGCCGCACGCATGGCTTCCAGGACTTCAGCGGAGTGCCCTGCGTCGATCTCCGAATGGGCGACGAAGAAAGTCATGTTGGCATCAACAAGTTGAAGGTCCGAACGGAACTTCTTGAGCAGCGCATCGATGTGGTCGTAGCAGCTTTCGGCCCAATAGCTGTAGCCCAATCTGGCCACCGCGCCCTTTTCCATGGCGACCTGCGTCAGGTAGGCAATCAGCGCGGCCGTAGGCGGCAGCGGCCCATCCTGCAGGGATGCGTTGTCCAACAAGTCGATGCTCTTGAGGTCATGCAGCACCATCGCCTCGTGGCCCAATTCCTCCGCCGCGTGCTTGTACACAAATTTCAAAAGGCGACGACGCTCGGGGCTGGTGCGCAGCGCGGCAGCTGCCTGGTTCACCGAGTTGTAGCGTGTGTAGTGGTAGATCTGCTCCATCATCAGGCGATACAGCTCGCCAGGAACGGGCTCGCTCATCACCTGGGTCCAGAAGCGGCCAGCCTTGATAACGGCCCACTCACGGTTGATCGTTTCGTCCAGTTGCTTGATTAGTTCATTCATTTCGTATCCCTCTTTCGTTCATGTCAAATCCAGCTTGATCAAGGAGAACACCTTGCCCTTGATCGTGGGACACGCCAGCTCATCCGCGAGCAGCGTGGCCCCGACTCTTTCGTACACAGGCACCAGCTTGGGCGAGCACAAAGCGATGTAGCCCTTGGCCGCAGACCGCGCAGCCACACTTGAAAAGCTCTTGATCAAACCGGCGAGAAAAATCGACGATCCCCGCACCTGCTCTGCCACCACCAGGCGGTTCACGTCAAAGTAGCGGCGCATGCTCTGCCATGACGCGGGCAGCAGCGACAGCGACTCACCCAAGGTCAGGCCATGCCCCAGCGGTGTCAGCCGCACACCACCAACCAATGCCCCATCCGCATAGAAGCCCATCTGGAAAGAGCAGGCGTCCCGCAGGTCTTCCAGCCTCTCGTACTGAGGCTCGTCAGACGGGTTGACACCGATGTACTGGTCCCGCCACGCCTTGTATTGCCGCCAGTGACTGCTACCCACCGTTATCTGTCGGACCTCGATGTTCATGCTGTATTGAGGCGCTTGAGCAGATCACCGGTCACACCCGCTCCCTCGTCCTCTTGCGCTTCGCGGGTATCGATCAAACGAGCCGCCTTCCACTTGATCCACCCTCCCAGATTCACGTGCTCGGAGAGGTCTTCGACGCCCATCACCGTGCCGCTGCACCCCAGACGACTGGAGATGTTGGCACCGATGCTGTCGACCAGACTTCTCAATTCGGATTCGGGCCGGCCTGGAAGTTCAAGCTTGGCGATGATGGCGTCCTCGCCATTCTTGTGGGTGATGATGATCTGGTAGCCATAGCACTGCGTGACACCGGACATGATGGCCGCCTCGATCTGTGCGGCGGTGTAATCAACGCCATTGAGGGTGACGCTGTCCTTGACTCGCCCCACCACCTCCAACCGATACCGACGGTACAGATCGGCATGTCCGGTATCGGTCATGCGGACGACGTCACCAGTGCGGTAACGAATCAAAGGCTTGACGCCCGCAACCAGGTTGGTCACCACCAGTTCACCAATCTGGTCGTTGTCCAGCACCTCACCCGTCTTGGGATCCACGATCTCGAAGACATAGTTGGTCAGATGCGGCCTCAGCGTGTTGTCCGCCGTGGTCGAGGCAATGACGAAGGCCTCCTGCGATCCGTACAGGCTGTTGTAGATCTCGGCACCCCAGATGCTCTTGAGATTGGCGGCCAATTCAGGCGTGCACAACTCACCGGACAGCATGAATGCCTTCACGGAAAAGTCGCGCTTGGGATCCAGGCCGCGGCGACGTGCCTCCTTGGCCAGGGTCATGACCTGCCCAGGCGAGGTCGCGACCATGTCGATCTGCAGATCCTTCAACAAGGACAGGCACTTGTCAAAGCCGATCACCGGCGAGCCCGGCCAGGCCTTCACACTGCAAATGCCCAGATCCTTGGCGATCTCTTCCAGGGTGTCGCTGAATGAGTGGACCTCGGAGGGGCCCAGAATGCCGAGAATGGGCGCATGCTGGGCCGGAAAGTTCGCGGCAACCACGTCTTCATACGCAAAGCGCAACTGCAAATTGCTGGCGAAGCTTTCCTTCACATCCCTGGGACATGGCGTCGCGGGCCCGGTTGTGCCGGTCGTTTCGTAATAGAAGGCCGCGTCGCGGTATGTGCCGGACAACATGTTGCCCATCTGGATGCGCAGATCATCCTTCGTCGTGAAAGGAAGCCGCGACATCGTGTTCAAGCCGATCGTGCCGATATCCACGCCGGCCAGTTGCCTGGCGTAGAACGGCGACCGCGCCTGCACGTGTGCCAGCACCTGGCGCAGCTGATGCGCCTTCCAATCATTGAGTTGCGCCAGCGTCAGGCCACCTCTTCGGTAGCTGTTGGCGATTTCGCCAAATGCCGACTTGAACAAATCAATCTCTCTGCTTTTTTCGTACATGCTCACCTCTCAGGTATTTTTTCTAATGAAATTGACCAACATATCCATGCCTCGCTCGGTCCCCACGCTTTCCGGGTGGAACTGAATGCCTTCAATGGGCAAGCTACGATGGCGTATGCCCATGACATATTCGTCGACCTCCGAACGTGCCGTCACTTCAAGACAACTCGGAAAGTCGTCCTCGCTCAAAATGATCGAGTGATAGCGCATGACCTTCAAAGGTTCGGGAGCGAACCCATCAAATACGCCCTTTTGATCATGCACAATCGGAGATGTTTTGCCATGCATGAGTCTTTGCGCATATTGAGGTTTGGCACCAAAATACATGCCTATCGCCTGGTGGCCAAGGCACACACCCAAGGTTGGAACCCGCCCCGCGTTATGTTGCAGCAACTCCAGGTAGCCTGATTCTCCGGGGTGCCCCGGCCCTGGGCCCAGCACCAAAATCTGGCATCGATCTGGTCGAATCAATTCAAATCTGTTTTCGGCATCCTTGCGAACAACATTGACCCGGCAGCCCATGGCTTTGAAGTAGCCTGCCAATATGTGAACAAAGCTGTCATAGGCATCAATCAGTGTCACGGAGACCGTCATACCAATTCCTCCCCGGTCACCGCGCGGTAAACCGCACCCATCTTATGCAAGGTCTCCAGATACTCCCTGTCGGGCTCGGAATCTGCCACAATGCCGGCGGACGCCCTCAGGGAGTAAATGCCATTTCGGTGGACGGCCGTCCGGATGCAGAGCGCCGTATTGATCTTGTTGACCCCGACACCCAATACACCCACGGCACCTGCATATAGTCCTCGGTCGCTGTCCTCATTTTCCTGAATGATTTCCATCGCCCTGATTTTTGGGGTTCCGGTCATCGTCCCAGCCGGAAATGACGCTGCGATGACATCATATTTATCCTTTTTCACATCGAGTTTTCCGCGCGTCGTGGAAACCATATGCCAGACATGTGAATACTCTTCGATTCCCATCAAATCTGAAACTTTGACGGACTCGGCTTGGCTGACGCGATGCAGATCGTTGCGACAGAGATCGACCAGCATCATGTGCTCCGCAACCTCTTTTTCATCCGACCTCAAATGCCGGGCTGCGGCGTCATGGTTCAGGCCGTCCTTCTTGCCCAGCGTGCCAGCAATGGGGCGCATCAGAATATCGCCCTCGTCGATCCTGACGAACAGTTCGGGACTCGCGCCAACCACCGTGCGCCCATCCACCTCGAACAGATACATATAGGGCGACGGGTTCGATATCCGCATGCGCTCGTACACGACCTCGGGTTCAGCGGGCGAAACCACCTCTATCTTCTGCCCGATCTGAACCTGGTATATGTCACCAATCCGGATGTGCTCCAGGGCGATGCGCGCCTTTGAAAGGTATGAATCCTTGCTGGTTTCACGGTTCACCGCTATCTTGACCGGCACCTGCGGCATCTCGGTGGCTTGCGACTGTGCGTCCTGAACCATACCCATGACCACCCGAGCCAACTCGGCGGCATCGGGGACGCGAGCCTTGCCGGGCGCGTAGGTCAGGATGCTGAAGCCCTGCTCCATCAGCGTGATGATGGTTTCATACAATTTAAGTTGAATTCGTGGGGCAGACTCGGCCTTGGGCGCATCCCCTATGCGTTCAACATAATGAATCGTGTCATAGGAAAAATAGCCAAACATCAGCGGACACATCCCGGACCGGGATGCAGGATAGGTCATCGCCTGTTCGATGTTTCGCAATACATCCCAGATGGCCCCATCGCCTTCAAGCGGAATTTTCATGATTCCGTCATGAATCTGATATGAACCCTTCAAACCCGCCATTAATCCGTTCAGACAAGCCTCGTCCGCCTGAAGTTCAACGTGACCTGCATAAGCACTGATGGTCAGGAATGGCGCCACGCCCACCATGGAAGTTCTGGCGTCGACAGCATTTCGCCCCAGAGATTCGAGAAGGAACACCTCATCCCGATCAAATTGCTTGCGCAACCTGGCGTAAACAGGGTACGCAAAAGGACGAAGGTCGATACCGTCAATCGACACCTCCGTGTAATCGTGGATGTTCAGCGTAAGCATTCCCGTGGACTTTCTTTTGTTTGTACTGCTGTACCGGTACGATAGTACAACAAAGCGCTATAACCCCCGGGAGGAGGTGTAAGAGTTTGCAAGGAACCTGGGAAAGAACGACCGCGCTGTGGCGGTTGAAACCCAGCTGCCCAGGAATGAGCCACGGACAATTCAACGGGATCGAGGCCTATCGATCAGGGGCCCAATGAGTGGCCCAGGGTGTTACGCGCCGACACCAAGAACGTGCCTGCGAACCTCACGCATCCGGCTGCGCGAACGGCGGCGCAGCCCGCGGATCAGCGCCGCACCAGCTGCACCGCCAGCTCATGCCCCTGCGGCAGATGGGGGTGGCGTACCTGGTCATAAGGCGGCTTGGGCCAGATCCAGCTTGACTCTGGCAACAGGACCCGCATGGCGTTGATGTCGCAGTGGTAGGGGGGCCCTTCGATGAGGCCTTCCTGGGTTGCGGCCGGGCGCACCATCTGCATGAACAAGGCAAACAAGCTGCCGCCTGGCCTGACCCAGCTCCCCAATTGCTGCGCGTAACGCAACCAGTTGTCGGGGTGGATGGCGCACAGGCAGGTCTGCTCATAGATGGCATCAAAAGGCTGCACTGGCGTGTAGCTCAGAACGTCGGCCTGCACGATGCTGGCCTTCACGCCGGCGCGCTCGCAAGTGGCTCGGGCCCCTTCGACCGCGGCCGGGGTGTAGTCCAGGCCGGTCACCTCGAACCCGCGCCGGGCCAGCTCGGCCACCTCCCAGCCGTTGCCACAACCCGGCACGGCAATCCGACAGGGCTGCAACAGCCCTTTGTCCAGCCATGCCAGCAACTGGGCACTTGGGCCGCCTCGGTCCCAGCCCGTCTGCTTGCTTTCGAATCGAGCCTGCCAGAAATCGGAGGTGGGTCCGGCCATGGTGCGGTCCTTGTTGCTTTGTCGATCAGGCCTTCTTGACGAACTCGGTCTTGAGCTGCATGGGGCCAAAACCGTCGATCTTGCAGTCAATGTCGTGGTCACCGTCGATCAGGCGGATGTTCTTGACCTTGGTGCCCACCTTGACGACCGAGGACGAGCCCTTGATCTTGAGGTCCTTGATCAGGGTGACCGAATCGCCATCTTGCAGCACGTTGCCATGGGCGTCCTTCCAGACGCGGGCCTCGGCCGCGGCTTCAACCGGCGCGTGGGCGCTCCACTCGTGCGCGCAGTCCGGGCAGATGAACATGTCGCCGTCCTGGTAGGTGTACTCGGATTGGCATTTAGGGCAGGACGGCAGGGTGCTCATCGGGGGTTCCTCTTCTATAGTCGGCAAGGAGTCTACCGCGTGGCTTTCGCCAGCCCGGCCAACATGCGAAGATCCAGCCATGCTGGACACCAAGCTCTTCCTGCAAGCACAGGCCACCTGCATCGACGCGGTGTACGCGGAGCTGGGTGCGGGCAAAAAGATGAGCCACTGGATGTGGTTCGTCTTTCCGCAGCTTGCGGCGTTGGGCAGGAGCCAGATGGCGGTGCGCTATGGCCTGGCGGACCTGGCCGACGCGCAGGCCTATCTGGCCCACCCTCTCTTGCGCGAGCGGCTCATGCGCTGCACGCAACTGGTCACCAGCCACCCGGGCAAGTCGGCCCACGAGATCATGGGCTCGCCCGATGAGCTCAAGTTGCGCTCATGCATGACGCTGTTTGCCTTGGCCGACCC
This sequence comes from Aquabacterium sp., assembly GCF_016195855.1. Taxonomy (GTDB): domain Bacteria; phylum Pseudomonadota; class Gammaproteobacteria; order Burkholderiales; family Burkholderiaceae_C; genus Aquabacterium. Next base: position 137,012 of record NZ_JACPYU010000008.1, on the reverse strand, counting down.
ACATGAGCCCTTGTTCAAGGCCACGCTGGATCAGCTGTATGCAGGCCAGCCTTGTGGATTGACATTGCAGGCCTTGAATGCCACCTGGCTTTGATGGCCCTGTATCAGTGGGCACCGGCAGGCATGCACCGCCTCAGGCCAATCGGGGCGTGACAGACAAGGCCTTGGTCAGGTCTTTCAGAAATCGGTCTCGCTCTGCATCGGTCAGTTGGTCGGTCAAGCGGCTGACGTCTCGGACAATGTCCTCCTTGGAGGGCGCCTTGGCATCCTTCAATTTCTGGATGTCAGCGACCATGGCTTCGAATTCGCCCAACTTCTTCTGGTCAAGCTGCTTGCCCTCGGGCGTGTTCGCGTAAGTGGCCACCATGGGCGTCAACACATCCAGGATGCGCCCCAATTGCCTGCCATAGCTGTAGTTGATGCCGATGTCCCGCTCCAGGCGAGGGTTGGCGGAGTTGACCGTGTTGATGTTGAACAAGCCGATCTGGCCGACCGCCTCTCCCCAGGCACTGATCCATTGCGACACGTCGCCCGAAAGCGGCAGCTTGTTGTGGTGCAAAAGGCTTTCCAGCCAGTCGACCCAGGCCTGACCCAGCTCGGTGCCCCATTGCGGGTACATGTTCATGCTGACGATGGCTTCCCTGTTCATGCTTCTCACCTCTGTTTGTGATCAAAACGATGTCCGGGCGGCTTGCATTTCCTGGGCCACCCGTGCGCATCATGGCCCCACCAGGTACTCGGCGCAATGGCCAGGTTGCTGGGGCGTGGATGCAATGGCGCCCCCCCTGGCAATGCATTGATCGGGTGGAAGGGCCCAGCCAGACTCGACGTGCGACACCAGCAGGTCAAACGCCCGCTGCGTGTGCGGCAACAGGTATTCGAGTTGCGGGTAGAAGGCCTTGTAGCTCTCGATGTGGTTGCCGTTCTGTACCTCGTACAGTCGGTAGCTGCCCTGGCGATGGCCGGCCGCGCGCCCCGAACCATCTGGCAGCCTGGCGCGCACGGCCCGCGCATAGGCCCTTGCATGGTGATCAATGGGCAAGAGCGCATCCATGGTGCCCACCACGGTCACGAGGGGCCGCTGGATGCCGCCCGTCGTGGCGATCCGGCCCACTTGCTGCCCCATATCGGACACGGCCTGGCGCCGGTAGTAGTCGTAGTTGGCCAGGCCCGCACCATAGCTGTCATAAGCCGGGTCCAGCCGCTTTTGCCATTGGCACAAGGTCAGCTCCCAGTAGGAGGCATCGTGCCGCTGCCAGAACGAAAGACCACCGGCCGCCGTGCTGGCGATGTCGGGGGGGTAGCCCGCGCTGCGGATGTTTCTGGCTGCGGTGCTGTTGGCATCCTGGCCATTGCTCACGTAATCGGGCATGTTGAGCACCGCGCGTGGCAGGTCGACCAGCAGGTTGGGTGCTTTCTGGTCCACATAAGTGCCTTCCACATCGACGCCGCCGTCAAACAGCTGCGGGGCTTCTTCGATGGCCCGGCGCACCTGGTAGCCCCCATTGGATGTGCCGACCGCATAGGTGTAGTGCGGGCCTTGCCCGAATGCCCCCTTGATGCCCAGTCGGGCCAGCCGGGCAGCCTCGATCATGAACTCGGTCCAGCGCGTGAAGGCCTGCCCGGGGTCGTCATCGTAGAAGTGCACGAAGATGCCGGATGTGGGGTTCAGCCTGCAAGCCAAGGGGTCACTCGCCTGGCTGATCTTGAAGTTCAAGGTACCTTTGTTCTGCGAAGCGTAGGCATAGCCCTTCTGGACCACGTAGTCACTCCAGGCAAAGTCGCCGTTGTACTCGCTGCGCTGCGCTGAAGCCCCGGCCACCACCAGGCGGCCGTTCCAGTTGAAAGGCAGGCGCAACACGAAGCGCGCCTGGCCTAATGGGTCGGTCGCGATGCGTGCGCTGATCTGCAGGCCCGGGACGACCGTGTTGATCGGAGTTTTGACGGGCGGCGTGGACACCATGTCCACCAGCACGGCCCGGTCGGCCCTGGGGGTGAAAGCCGAAGGTGGCAAGCCAGGCAGGGCATTGTCTGCCGGGGTGGTCTGCGGGTTGGTGGTGGTGAGGTCCGGGCTTTCCACGCAGACCGCATCGGCCAGTTGGTCAGCCAGCACACGCATCACCTGGGCGCAACTGGCACGCGGTGGCGAGGCCTGCGCCGCCGGCAGTGCGCACAGGCTGGCAACAAGAACAAGCGCAACACGGTGAACATGGCTTGGCATGGCGGTCCTCCAGATTTGGGTTTGATGGTTGACGGTTCAGCGCATCAAGGTGCGCAGCCTGCCGGTGGACTGACGTACCACCGCCCTGGATCGCCTTCGTACAGCGTGACGCTGGACCAGAAGCTCCAGGCAAAACCGATGTCTTGCCCATCACCGCTGGCGAGTGCGCGCAAGCCGAACCACCCGCCTGATCTGGCGCGCTTGGCACCGATGTGGGCTGCGGGCGAGCTGCTGGCCTTCGCGCAACTGCTGCTGGGCCCTACCACCACGGCGCGGCTGGCAGAGGCGGTGTGGCCTGCACCGTCGGTGGCGCGGTAGGTACACGTGTACTGGCCTGCATGGCTGGTGTCCACACTGCCGCAATCGGCATTGACACTCAGGCTCGCGCCTTGGGCATCTGTCGCGGTGGCCCCGGGGTCGGTGAAGGGCTGCCCGATCTGCAGGCGCAGCGGGTTGGGCCCCATCAGGGTGATGCGAGGCTGGTTGGGCAGGGCACGCGGATGCCGCGAGAAGAAGTCCCAAACGATGTCCGGGTAGCTGGGGCCACGTTGCAAGGACCACTTGCCGTTGTGCCCGCTGGCACCACCGATCCAGTAATGGCCATGGTCGGTGTCATCCGGGTTGGGCGTGGCGATCGGGCCATCGTAGAAGATGGTTTCAACGATCGAGCGGCTGCCGCTTTGCCCGTCCACCGTGTAGCGGGTGTGCTTGCAGGCATCGTCATCACCAAACACGGGTGTGCAGGCGGTCTGGGCGGCCTGTGCGGTGGTGGGTGTGTCGTGCGCGGCGTCGCCAAAGGCCTTCAGCTGGGCATCCCGGATGTTGCGCCCCGCCGGTTGCACCACAGTGCAGTCCTTGTTGTTCTGGAGCACCATCATCGGGATGGCATAGGCGTCATTGAGCTCCGTCCGCATGTCGCTGACCACGCGCGCCACGGTGTGGAAGGTGGCCGAGCCCGGACAGCCAGAGAACGACACGGAGGCCGAGTCCTCGCCATAGGGCAAGCCGGAGGCACTGGCCGATGCAGCCCAGTATTCGTTGTGGGTGACGGCCACCACCACGCTCATGGCCCCGCCCGAGGACAGCCCGGTCACATAGCGGCGAGCCGGGTCCACGCTGAAGCGCCCCTCCACCTCCTTGGCAATCTGATGCAGGTCTTCGGGCTCACCCGCCCCCTGATGGCGGTGCCCATCCAGCCAGAAGCCCCAGCAGTTGGTGTTGCGCAAGCCGTCATAGCTGGTGATGAAGGGTGCCACCAGGATGAAGCCGAAGCGGTCTGCGGCCGCGGTGAGGCCCCAGTCCTGGAGCACGTCGTCGTTGGTTTGCTGGCAGCCGTGCAGGGCCATGACCATGGGCGCAGGCGTGGTCAGGCCCGATGGCACGTAGACCTTGTACTGCCGATCTCGCGAGCCCTGGTAGCTCTGTGCGTGGAAGGTGAAGGATTGGGTGCTGCCTGCCCAGGCCGCGAGGCTCAGCAGAAACAAGCACACCCCGTACAACCCGCGCTGGAAGATGGTTTGCATGATGGGTCAAGGCCGCAACAGATGGGTTCCGTCAGCATCGGGGACTGACGGAGTGCGCCATCGTACGAACAGCAAGCCTGACTGAACAGCCCTCCTCGTGCTTCAAACTAGGGAGGTGGGTCCCACGCTTACTTGGCCGGCTTCTTCATCAAGCTGTCCTTGAGCTTCTTCATGTTTTCTTGCAGCGGCGGATAAGGGCCGAAGCGGTGCTGGTCGGCCGAGGCGCCATCCACGTAGGGCGGAAAGGCGGCATCCACGGGTTTGTTCCAGCGCGCCGGGAAGTCACGCTCGGTGTGGGCCTTGAGGGGGCGATCATGGCTGAGCACGAAGGCGGCCACGTCATAGGCTTCGTCGTCCGTCAGCTTGGGTTGTTCGTAACCCGTGCCCAAGGGCATGTTGGCCTTGATGAAGGCCGCGGCAGTCAGCAGGCGGTTCATGCCGGCACCATGGTTGAACGAGTCCTTGCCCCACAGCGGCGGGAAGGTGTAGCCGGTGGCGCTGCCCACCGCACCCGCGCGGATGCCTTGCCCTTGCTGACCGTGACAGGCTGCGCAGTTGTCCTGGAACAGCTTGCTGCCGGCCACGGTATCGGCACGGCGGTTGGGTGCGGTGAAGGCCGGCAGGCCCTGCCCTTCCACCTTGCTGCCCACCGGTATCCCCTTGGACAGGAAGTGCATGTAGGTCACAAAGGCCTTCATCTCGACGCTGTCAAGCGGCAAAGGCTTGCCGGCCATGCTGCGCTCCATGCAGCCGTTGACGCGCTCTTCCAGCGTGCTGATCTGGTCTTCACGGCCGCGGTATTGCGGGAAGGTTGCATGCGCCCCCACCCAGGGAATGGCGAATTTCTTGGTGCCCGAGGCCTCGTGACAGGAGGCGCAGGTCAGGTTGTTGCCAGCAAAGCGCATCTTCGGGTTCTTGACCTCGGGGCCGATGAAGGCGAAGGTGCGGTCGGTCAGATCCTTGCCGTATCGGACCAGGCGGCCATAGTCATCGTCAGGCAGGCGGGAGACGTCGTAGGCCTCGACGGGGCCGACACTGAGCTTGGCAGGCGAGGCAGCGGGCGCGGGCGTGGCCGGGGTCGAAGCAGCAGAGGGCGTCGAGCTGGCCACCTGGGCCTGGGTTTGAGCGTGCAAGGTGCCCGCGGCCGCAAGCAGGATCAGTGAAAGCATCTGAGATTTCATTTGGTCTCCTCTGGGATGCGCCATTCAAGCGCGCACCCAGCATACCCGCCAGGGTATGAAGACGCAAGGCGGCCAACCCAGGAACCATGCAATCCGCACGGTTTTGACGGGTACGCGCTGGCGTCAGGCCACTGTGTTGACCGCCGTCATGCCGAGGATGCCTCTGGCTTCGTCAGGCGTGGCCACCGCCCTGCCCAGTTCGGCCGCGATGCGGGCCACGCGCGCCACCAGCTGGGCATTGCTGAGCGCCAGTTCGCCCTTGCGGTAGTAGATGTTGTCTTCAAAGCCGACGCGCACATGCCCGCCCAGCATGATGCCCATGGTGGCCATGGGCAACTGCGCCGGCCCGATGCCCGCCACCGTCCAGGTGCCCCCTGCCGGCAGCTCGGACAGCAGGTACATCAAGGCCTGCGGCGTGGCCGCCATGCCACCGGGCACACCCAGCACGAAGTCAAAGTGCGCGGGACTTGGCAGTTGGCCCTTGGCCAGCCAGCGTTTGGCCGTGGCCAGCATGCCGCTGTCGAAGATTTCCAGCTCGGGCTTGACGCCTTGTGCACGCATCTCTGCGGCAAACAGCGCGATGTCCTCAGGCAGGTTGAGGAAAACGTCTTGCCCGAAGTTCACCGAACCCATGGACAGCGTGGCCATCTCTGGCTTCAAGAACACGGGCGCCAGGCGCTCCCGCGGGGTCATGCCGACGGCGCCCCCGGTCGAGATCTGCACGATCACATCGCAGCGTCTTTTCACCTCGGTCATGATCTGCTGGTAGACGGCCTTGTCCTGCGTGGGCGTGCCATCGGGATGGCGGGCGTGCACATGCACGATGCTGGCGCCGGCCTTGGCGCATTCGGCGGCGGCCATGCCGATCTCTTCGGGGGTGATGGGCAGCGCGGGTTGCTGTGCGCGCGTGACCTCGGCCCCGGTGAGCGCGGCGGTGATGATGAGCTTGTCCATGGTGAGGCTCCCGCTTTGTCGCGATGGGTCGTGATGGGTCCTAGTTGGCCTGGCCCGGCGTGCGTTGGCAGGCTGCTGGCACCACACAGGTCCCCGAGGCGCGGCAGACCACCACGGGCTCGGGCAGCACATCGCAGGCCGAAGGCTGACCGGGCACGTGGGCTGCGCTGATCACCTTGCGCGCCTCGAACACCATCTTGCGCGAGGTCTTGCCCATCGCAACGATGCGGCCCTCGGCTTCGATGTAGTCCCCCGCCCTGACGGGCGCGAGGAACTCGACGCTTTCGTAAGCCACGAACAGGCCTTCGTCCCCATCGCTGCGGATCAGCAACTCGGTGGCCACGTCGCCAAACAGCTGCAGCATCCGCGCGCCGTCGACCAGGTGGCCCGCGTAGTGGGCATCGTGCGCCCCCATGCGCAGGCGGATCAGGCTGGTGAAGGTGGTGTCTTTGGTGTGGTCCATGGTGGCCTCCTGATCAGTGCGCATGGCGCCTGGCCCACTCTTCGATGACGAAGGAGGCCACGTTCTCGGCGTAACACCCCGGGCCGAAGCCGGCGTCGTAGCCCAGCTCCTTGGCCAGCTCATGGCTGATGCGCGGGCCGCCCACCACGAGGATGAGCCGCTCGCGCAGGCCTTCGGCTTCGAGCATGTCGGACAGGCGCGTGAGGTTGTCGAGGTGGATGTTCTTTTGCGTGACCACCTGCGACACCAGGATGGCATCGGCGCGTTCTTCGATGGCGCGGGCCACCAGCGCTTCGGAGTCCACCTGCGCGCCCATGTTGATGGCGCGGATCTCGTGGTAGCTCTCCAGGCCCTTGTGGCCGTTGAAGCCCTTCATGTTCATGATGGCATCGATGCCCACGGTGTGCGCGTCGGTTTCGATGCAGGCGCCCACCACCACCATCTTGCGCCTCATCAGCTTGGCGATCTTCGCGTTGATGGCCTCCTTGTCCAGCACCTCGAACTCGGGCCTGGCCACTTTGATGCGGCTCATGTCCACGCGGTGGCGGCATTGGCCGTAGAGCACGAAGAAGGCAAAGTCAGGACCCATGGCCTCGCTGTGCACCACCGAGGGCTCATCCAGGCCCATCTGCAAGGCCAGTTGGCGCGCGGCCTCCTTGGCGTTGTCGCTCAAAGGCACAGGCAGCGTGAACGACAGCTGCATGCGGCCATCGTCCAGGGTGTCGCCGTAGGGCTTGACCCATTGCGGCGCGGGGGAAGCATGATTCAGGGCATCGCTCATGATGTGTGCTCCTGCTTCGCCTGTGCGGATTCCGGCAGCATCTGCGCCGGGAAGGGGTTGTGGTAGTTGCCCGCCTTGGGGATCACGCCATCCAGGCCCTTGCCGCCGGTGAGCGTGCGCGAGATGTCGGCGAAGGTGCCTTTGGCGATGGCGGCGGGCAGGCCGCTTTGCTCGATCTGGCCGAGCAGGGACACGGTTTCAGCCAGCACCTGCTGGGCGCGGCGCTCGATCTGGCCGCCAGGGGTGAACTGGATTTCATCGTGCAGATCACGCAGGTTGCCAAACACGTAGCGCGCGTTCTGGATGGCCAGGAAGCGGTCCTGCATCAGCGGCGTGTGGATGGCCTCGGTCATCATGCCCAGCAGGTGGATGTTCTGCTGCGTGAGCACGCTCACCACATTGAACAGCGCATCCTGGATGTGGCCTTTGAAGATGTTGCCGGTCATGTGCTTGGTGGGCGGCATGTACTTCAGGCAGGCCTCGGGGAAGACCTGGCGCACCAGCTGGGCATGGGCCAGCTCCCACAGGAAGCCGTTTTCCAGCTCGGGGTTGATCTCGAAGGCATGGCCCAGGCCCATCTGATCGGGCTGGAGGCCTGAGAGGTAGGCGAATTGCTCATTGATCAACTGCGAGGCCAGCACGGTGTGGGCGGCTTCACAGGCATCGGCGGTGGTGAGGTAGTTGTCTTCGCCCGTGTTGATGATGATGCCGGCGTGGGCGTTGACCATGCGCGAGAAGAACTGGTCGACAAAGGTGCGCTGCATGTTGATGTCGCGGAAGATGATCCCGTACATCGAGTCGTTGAGCATCATGTCCAGCCGCTCCATGGCGCCCATGGCGGCGATCTCGGGCATGCACAGGCCCGAGCAGTAGTTGGTCAGGCGGATGTAGCGACCTATTTTTTGCCCGACTTCATCCAGCGCTGCGCGCATGAGCCTGAAGTTCTCTTGCGTGGCATAGGTGCCGCCAAAGCCCTCGGTGGTGGCGCCATAAGGCACATAGTCCAGCAGGCTCTGGCCGGTAGAGCGGATCACGGCGATGACGTCAGCGCCCTGCTCGGCCGCGGCGCGGGCCTGCACGATGTCCTCGTGGATGTTGCCGGTGGCCACGATGAGGTAGAGCCAGGGCGTGCGGGCCTCGCCGCACTGTGCAATGGCGGCATCACGCGTGGCGCGGTTGGCAGCGATGCGCTTGCAGGTGCGTGCGGCCAGTTCATCGGCGGCGCGGCGTGCGGTGGCCTCGCTGGCCTTGCCCTGCGGGCCTTGCAGACTGAGCTGGCCGTTGGCCACGGCCTGGGCCACTTGCTGGATGCCCAGGCCGTGTTCGGCCATGGCGGCGGCCACGGGCAAGGCCGCGCCCTGTTGCAGCAGGCCTTGCGCTTGCAGGTGGCTCACCAGGCGGTTGGGCAAGGGCACCTGGTTCTCATCGACACCATCCACGCCCATGAGACGCAGGGTGGCGCGCTCCACCGAGGTGGTGGTGAAGCGCTGCATGTCGTCGTAGACCTGATGGGCGATGCGGCGTGCCATGTCGCGCGCACGGTCGATCTGGGCCTGGTCCAGCGTGAGGTGACTCATGATCCCTCCTGAAACAACAGCACATCGGTGACGAGGTGCTCGTGCAAGGTCGTGCGGGCTTCATGCACGAAGGCCCGCGCGTCAAAACTGCCGCCATAGGGCGAGAACGGATTGAGGGTGACGCCCAGCAGGCGGATGCCCCGCATGGCCAGCAGCCGGCCTCCGCGGCGCTCGAACGCGGCCACATCGGCCGCATCGATGAAGAGCTTGGTGCCATCGGCCACGACCAAGGTCAGGCCGGGGTGGTGGTCCAGCAGGGTCGACACGGCACGCCACAGCATCTGGCCCACAGCGCCGGAGACGGCGAGCATGGCGATGCCGCCCTCGCCCTTGATCTGGGCCCGCAAGGCGAGCAAAACCGGGCCTGCATTGAGGCTGGCAATGGGCTCGTTGAACAGGCTGCGCCCTTGCCCGTCCCACACGCCCACGCCGCCTTGCACAAAGGTGGCTTGAACCCGCTGCACCATATCAGCAGGAGCCGGCGCGATGCCCAGGATGGCCAGGCGGTCGCGCGTCTTGCGCAGCACGTCGCCCATGCCGCCACCCAGGGCTGCGCCGGTGGCCAGGATCACGCCGTCCGCGATGGCGGGGGAGGCATGCTGGCTGCGGCCCAGTGCGCCATCAAGCAGCACCAGCTCGGCTCCGCATTGCTTGAGCAGCGTGATCACGGTGTGCTGGTCCTGGCTGCGCGAAGGGCCGGCCACTTCCATGGCACCGGCCTCCAGCGCCTTGACGATCAGGATCTCGCCCATGGGGCTGTCGATACCGGTAGAGCCGATCAATCTGGTGCGCACCTTGGCGCGCACCAACGTATCTCGCGCGGTGGCAACCAGGCAAGCTGGCGTGACACTGACTGGCGGCTTGGGGATGGCAAACACCTCATCGCGCTCTTCGCCATCGCGGCCAATGGAGGTGAGCCCCACGGCAAGGTTGTACTGCTGCGCCTGCTGCAGCAGGTGGTTGAGGCACACGGTCTTGCCGGTGTTCTTGCTCATGCCCATCACGGCCACGGTCTGCAGGCTGCGCGCACGCAGGCCTTGCCACAAAGGGCAGGCGCCCCGTGCAGGTGTGCGGTGCAATGTGCTGGCGTGGGTGAGCATGGGGGCCTCGCCGCTCACACGTACAGGGTGTCGAACAAGTGCCGCAGCGCGGCTGACTCACGCAGCAGCGACAGGGCGTACTCGGCATTGCCTCTGGCATAGCCATTGCCCATCAGCATGTCCACATCCTTGCCCACGCCTTCGGCCCCCAGCGAGGCGGCCGTGAAGCTGGTGGCCATGGAGAAGAAGTAGATGCGGCCCCGGTCCTTCGTGGCCAGGATGCTGCCCATCTCGGTGTGGGGCAGGTTCACGCAGTTGATCACCACATCGGCCAGGCGGCCCTGTGTGACCTCGGCCACCGCCTGCATCATGGCCACCGCATTGGTCGCATCCACCTGCAAGGCATGGTCGGCCCAACCCAGTTCGCGCAGGCGCTGGCAGTCCTTCTCGAAGGGCGACACGCCGATCACGCAACCCGTGGGGCCCGCGCGCTTCTTCGCTTCATACACACACAAGGTGCCGGATTTGCCGCCGCCGCCCACCACGACCACGGTGTCACCAGGCTGCACCAGGCGCGCGGTCTGCGCCGGGGCACCCGCCACGTCCAGGATGGCCAAGGCCACCTTCTCGGGGATGTCATCGGGCAGCCGGGCGTACAAGCCGCTTTCAAACAGGACGGCCTGGCCGGTGATGTCGACCTGGTCCTTGTCCTGGTGGATGCGGTGGATCTGGTCGATGCGCAGCGGCGTCAAGGACAAGGACACCATGGTCGCCACCTTGTCGCCCACGGCCAGATCGGTCTTGCCGGCCAAGGCCGGGCCAAGAGCCGCCACGCGCCCGATGAGCATGCCGCCCGAGCCGGTCACCGGGTTGTGCAGCTTGCCACGCTGGGCCACGATGTCCAGGATGGTGGCGGCGATGTGGTCCACATCGCCTTTGGCCGCCTGCTTGATCTGCGTGAAGCTGGCCGCGTCCACATTGAGCGCATCCACGTCAATGAGGATCTCGTTGTCGTAGATCGACATGGTGTTGTCGATGCGCCAGGCGGGCTGGGGCAGCACGCCCTGGGGCTGGATGACGCGGTGGGTGCCATAGGGGCAACCGTGCTGGCCTGGATGCCCCGGCGCATGGGGCACGGCCAGGTCGGCATGGCGCAGATGAGCAGACATGGCGTGGCCCTCCCCTCAGTTGCTTTGCGATGGCAGGCTGAAGTTCTGGCCCAGGCCTGGCATCTCCACGGTCTTGCCGGCGTAGTTGCGGCATTTGATGGTGGTGCCGCTGCCATCAGGCAAGGCTTCTTCACGCACATAGCTGGGGATGATGGGCAGCTTGCCCAGCCCACCCAGGCCATCGACGATGAAGGTGGGCACGGCCGGCCCGCTGATCCAGCCACGCAGGCCTTCGTACAGCTCCAGCATGCGGCGGTGCGGCACGACGAAGTGGTGCGCGCCTTCGACCATGTCGGTCGAGTACACGTAGTAGGGGCGCACGCCCATCTCGACGGCCTGCATGAACAGCTCGCGCATGACCTCCACGCTGTCGTTCACGCCCTTGAGGCACACGCTCTGCAGGCCCATCATGATCCCGGCCTTCTGGATCATCTTGACGCGCTGGCGCAGCAGGGGCGTGATCTCCTTGTGGTGGTTGATGTGGATGTTGAGCATCTGCACGCGGTGCTTCTCCAGCACGGCGCACAGCTCGGGCGTGATGCGCGTGGGCAGTTGCACCACCATGCGCGAGCCGATGCGCAGGAAGCGCACATGCGGCGCACGCGTGCGGATGGCGCCCAGGATCTCGTCGAGCCGCTCGTCGGTGAAGGTCAGCGGGTCGCCGCCGGACAGCAGCACATCCTCGATGTGCTTGTTGCTGGCGATGTAGTCGATGGAGGCCTCGATCTCGTCCTTGTGGACCGAGCCCGTGGGCTGCGACACCATGCGCTTGCGCGTGCAGAAGCGGCACAGCGTCGCGCAGGTGTTGCTGACCAGAAAGAGCACGCGGCGCGGGTAGCGGTGCACCACGCTGGTCCCAGGGATGGTGTCGCGCTCTTCGCCCAGCTCGTCGAGCATGGTGGCGAAACCGGGACGGGTCTGTTCGTGGAAGGACGGCAGGTACTGCAGGCGGATGGGGCAGTTCGGGTCGTCACGGTCCATCAGTTGGGCCATGTACGGGGTGACGGCGATGGCGAACTTGGCGTAGACCGTGTCGTCGACGTCCTCCACCTTGTGGAGCACGCCCATCAGCTCGCGGTGGTGGGTGTAGCGGCGCGCAAACTGCTTTTGCCAGGGTTCGCTTTCGGGGTCGTAGGCTTGCAACTCGTCCCAGCTCAGCAGCTTTTTCGGGGTGGTTGAACAAGGCTTGGACACCAGGGTCACAGGGGCTTCGATGGTGATGGGCATGGCGGCTCTCCTGCATCGGGAGGGCGGGCCAACCGCCGTCCACACCTTCAGTATCGGCAGCCACCACGCCGATGAAAACGCGCAAAGTGACTGATTTATTCACTTCCAATCAGTCAGATTGATCGCGATAATGGCGATATGCCGAAAGCATCATCCCAGCCTGCCGCGCAGCCCGTCCTCAAGCCCAATCTGGACGCCATGGACCACCAGCTCATCGAGCTGCTCAAGGTCAATGCGCGCCTGCCCCTGGTCAACATCGCCAAGGCACTGGGTTGTGCGCGCAGCACGGCACAGCTGCGGCTCAAGGCCCTGGAGGATGCGGGCGTGATCACCGGCTACACGGTGAGCGTGAGCAGCACGCGCGGGCCCCATGTGATCCGCGCCATGGTGCTGATCTCGATCGAATCACGGCATGAATCGACGGTGATGCGGGAGCTGGCCAAGCGCCACGAGATCACCAAGCTGTACTCGGTCAGCGGGCGTTATGACCTGTGCGCCATGCTGCTGACCGACTCCACGCAAGAGCTGGACACCGTGATCGACCGCATCCGCAATGTGCAGGGCGTGATCGACACCTTCTCCACCATCATGCTGTCCACCAAGCTGGACCGGCCTGAGTGAGGCCAGGCGAGGCACGACATGGCTGAGGCACTCATCCCCCTGCGTGAAGACGAGATGGACTTCAGCGCCATCCGGGCCCAGGGCGCGGGCGGGCAGAACGTCAACAAGGTGTCCAACGCGGTGCACCTGCGTTTCGACATCCCCGCCTCGTCACTGCCCGATGTCATCAAGGAGCGCCTGCTGGCCTTGAGCGACCAGCGCATCACCGCCGAGGGCGTGGTGGTGATCAAGGCGCAGGGCAGCCGCAGCCTGGAGCAGAACAAGGCCGAGGCCATCGCGCGCCTGCAGGTGTTGGTGGACAGCGTGGCGGTGCTGCCCAAAGCGCGCAAGGCCACGCGGCCCACGCGCAGTTCACAACGCAAGCGCCTGGAAGGCAAGTCCGCCAAGGGCGATGTGAAGCGTTTGCGCGGGCGGGTGTCGGGGCACGATTAGGCTGGTTCGCCCGGCAGCACGGCCAGTTGCGGCAAGGCGCCTTCGATGAGCCAGCCTTGTGTCACACGCACCTTGAGCAGGCGTTGCGCCCCCTCGAAGCGGGCGAGCTCGGGGCTGTCCAGCAGCACCTCGGCGTGGCCTGCCAGGTGCAAGGTGGCACCGCTTTGAAAGTCCACGAACAGCAGCCCGAGCCGGGGTTGCAGCAGGATGTTGCCCAGCGTGTTGAACATGAAGTTGCCCACGTAGTCCGGGATGGTGAGGGTGGTGTGCGCACCGTGCTCGCCGCCAGGTACCTGATCCAGCCTGGCAAAGCCCACCGGCCCGCCGCGATGAGACACGTCCACACCGCCACTGCGTGCGGGCGATGGCTGGCCCGCGTCGGGTGAGGCCGAGGCGATGAACAAGGTGTCCGCCTGCGCCACCATGGCGCGTGCACGCTCGGACAGCACCGCGCCCTCCGCGCTCACATGGCAGGCAGGGCCGCCGCCCTCACCCGCCTGCCACACCACCCGGCGCGGGTGGATGTACTTGGGGCAGTTGCCAAAACTCTGCCGCACCGCGACCAGCATGCCTTGCGCATCGGCCGCATCAAGCCGGCCGTTCATGCGGTTGCGCCGCCTGGTGTGCGGCTCGATGCCCAACAGGCCAATGGGCGCACCAGGCTGCCACAAGGCGGCCAGCGGGTCAGCCGGCCGGCTCACCTGGCGGATCTGCAGATGCTGCGCATCGGGTGTGTGCATGAAGCCGGGCTCACCCGCCAGGATGGTGGCCCAGGGCTGGCCTAGCGCGTCCAGCCCGGCGGCGATCACAAAGGGCAGTTGCGCAAAGAAGGCCCGGTGCTGGTCGGGCATGTGGTCGCGGATGAAGTTGCGGCCCACCTGCGCCATGCGCTCGCGCACCCCGGTGATGTCCTGCAAGCGCAACTCGCCCGCGTGAAAGGGCGCGGTGGCATCCTGGGCCCGCGGGGAATCTTGGGGCTCGCTCATACCGCCACCGGCGACTTGATCATGCCCACAAAGCCCGGCAAGGCTTCGATGTCGGCCAGCCAGCGTTGCACATGCGGGTAGGGCGTGAGCACGATGCCGCCTTCCGGTGCATGGGCCGTGTAGGTGTAAAGCGCCACGTCGGCGATGGTGGGGGCCGCTGTCGAAGCCAGGAAGCGCTGCGAGGCCAGTTGCGCCTCCATCACCTTGAACAGGTCCTCGGCCAGGGTGTAGGCGCGCGCCTCGATAGGGCGCTTGAACAGCACGCCCGCCCGCACATGCGCCGCACCAAAGGCCAACAGACCGGCTGCGGCGGTCAACCAGCGCTGCACCTCGGCCTCGCCCACCGGGTCACGGGGCAGCCATTGGCCGCTGGTGTCATAGCGGCGCGCCAGGTAGACCAGGATGGCGTTGCTGTCGGCCAGGGTGACGTCGCCATCCTGGATCACGGGGACCTGACCGAAGCGGTTCATGGCAAGGAAGACCGGGGTCTTGTGCTCGCCGCGCCGCAGGTCGACCAGGATGATCTCGGTGGGCAGGTTCAGGAGCGAGAGGAACAACTGCACCCGGTGCGAATGGCCAGACAGCGCAAAGTGGTGGAGCTTGATGGGCTGGGCGGGGGCGGCGGAGTTGGGTGTGGTCTGGGCGTTCATGGGGTCCTGGAGGTTTGAAGTCAACGTGTCGCTACCTTATTCACACTTGAATCTGGTGTGAATAGCCATTTCAGGCAAATGCTTGTTGCACCCATTGCAATAATCCAGCATGGACCGTTTTGAATCGATGCGCATCTTCGTGGCCGTGGCCGAGTCGCAAGGCTTTGCTGCCGCTGCCCGCCAGTTGCGGCTCTCGGGCCCGATGGTGACGCGGGCCGTGGCCGCGCTGGAGGCGCACCTTGGCGCCAGGCTGCTGCACCGGACGACGCGCCAGGTCCGCGTGACCGAGACGGGCCAACGCTACCTGCTCGATTGCAAGCGCATCCTGGCCGAGATGGACGAAGCCGATGCGCTGGCCGGCGGCGCGCATGTCGTGCCCAAGGGCCACCTGATCGTGACCGCACCGGTGCTGTTTGGCCGCATCCACATCGCCCCGCTGCTGATGTCGTTTCTGCAGGCGCACCCCCAGGTCACGGCCCGCGCCTTCTTCGTGGACCGCGTGGTCAACCTGATGGAAGAAGGCGTGGACGTGGCCTTGCGCATCGCGCACCTGCCCGATTCCTCACTGACGGCGGTGCGGGTGGGCGCCGTGCGCCGCGTGATCGTGGCCTCGCCCGATTACCTGGCGCGCCGCGGCGAGCCCATGAGCCCGGCCGATCTGGCCGAGCACGAGGCCTTGGGTTCGTCGACCACCGGAGGGCCGGCCAGCCCCTGGCTATTGGCGGCGCAACCCGGCCAGGGTGACAAGCTGGTGCAAGGCCCGCAGCCCCGCATCCAGTTGACGCTCAATGGTGTCGAGGTCGGGATCATGGCGGCCAAGGCCGGCCATGGCCTGGCACGCGTGCTGTCCTACCAGGTCAGGGACGAGGTGGCGGCCGGGCACTTGCGCATCGTGCTGCAAGCCTATGAGCCCACCCCGATCCCCGTGTACCTCGTGTACTCGGAGGGGCGCAGCGCGGCAGCCAAGGTGCTGGCCTTTGTGGACTTTGCCGCGCAGCAGTTGCGGGCGCACCCGGCCCTGAACCCGCAAGCCGGTTGACGCCGCTGCTTGATCAACCCCTGCGGCGCGCGAAAGCCAGCAGCCCCAGGCCCAGCATGAAGGTCCACACCGTGGCGGGCTCGGGCACGGCAGCGGCGAAGGCCTCGCCCAGCAGCGCATGCGCCGCCGCCGTCGGGTGCACGCCGTCCCAGAACAGGTAGCTGTCCGGGTTGCTGCAAACGGTCTTGGCCGTGCTGTTGAAGCAGGCGTCGGTCGTGTTGAAGCCCTGACCTTGCATGATCTGCGCCTGCGCGGCCATGAACGCAACCGTGTCAAACGACTGGATCTGCACGCCCGCCAGGCTGCCGGACAAATTGGCCAGCCCTGCGTTGATCAACTGGTTGTACTCCACGGTGCGCAGCGCTGCGGCATCCTTGTAGCCCGGGGTGCCCGCCTCGGCGGCTGTGGACGCTGGCGTGAGCCCCAGATTGGGCATCAGCGGCACGAAGAACTGGCGCGCGCCCAGCTGGTACAGGCTGCTGATGTCATTGAGCAGGTTGGTGGACGCCGTGGTCGAGGTGCTGCTCGACAGCATGTTGGCCCCCGCAAAGAAGTCATTGGGCCCGGCCCATACCACGTACAGGGCGTTGGCATCGGCACTGGCACCGCCCAGGGCGTCCGCGAACATGCCGACCTGCCCTTGCACCCCTGTGCCATTGAGCTTGGCACCGCCGTAGTTGCCCAAGCCCGTCTGTGCGCCACCATAAGCGTAGTCGGTCAGGTTCAGGCTCAACTTGGCCGCCATGGTCTCGACCGCCACCGGGCCGTTGGAAAAGCGCCCATCCACATAAGGCGCGCCAGGTTGCCCGGTGCCGGTGATGGCTTCGGTCAAGGCAAACAGGTTGCCGTTGTCGGACAGGCTGTCACCGAACACGACCAGTTGGGAATAAGCGGCCAGGGCCTGACCGGACAGCGCGGTCGTCAACAGGATGCCCGTCAGGGTGGTGCGGAACTTCACGGCAAGGCCTTTCTGTTTCGTGAGGGAAATCACGGGGATTTTTCACGTCCCCATGCCGGCCGTAAACCGGGTGAATGCCTATGTCCTGGGCGCACGGTCTGTGACACCAAGGGAAATCCGCGGACAGACAAGGACAGGGCCACCCTGATAAGCTGCGTCTCAAATACATCTTCTGCCATTCGATCCCCGCGCTTCGTTCCCATGCAGCCCTCCTCCTCCGAGCAGACCCCCACCTTGCACTGGTTGCGCCAGTCCCACTCCTGGCGCACCTGGTTGCGCGCCTTTCTGCCCGCCCCCATTGCCGTTGACGCCCGTGAGCGCGTGCGGGTGATCGTGGGCGCGCTGATCGGCGTGTTGCTCACGGCCGGCATCAGCCACCTGCTCAATGGCAGCATGGTCGTGGGTGCATGGCTGGTGGCGCCGTTGGGGGCCAGCGCGGTGCTGGTTTTTGCAGCGCCGGCCAGCCCGCTGGCGCAGCCCTGGTCCGTGGTGGGCGGCAACGTGATCTCCGCCTTGATTGGTGCGGCCTGTGCCACCCTGGTGGGTGACGTGGTGCTGGCCGGCGCCCTGGCCGTGGCCCTGGCCATCACGGCCATGTTCCTGCTGCGTTGCCTGCACCCGCCCGGTGGCGCCATGGCCTTGTCGGCGGTGCTGGTGCACGCCAGCCACGGGCACTTTGCCATCGAAGCGGCGCTGCTCAACTCGCTGCTGCTGGTGAGCATCGGGGTGTTCTACAACGCCTGGACGGGCCGCCCCTACCCGCACATGCAGGTGCCCCCGCGCGACGCTGCGCACGCCGGCCAGGCCCGCTTCATATCCCAGGATCTGGACAAGGTGCTGGCGCGCTACAACCAGGTGCTGGACGTCAGCCGCGATGACCTGGAAGCGCTGCTGCAGGACGCCGAGGTCGAGGCCATGCGCCGCCGTGCCAGCGAAGTGCGCTGCAAGGACGTGATGACGCGCGATGTGGTGACGGTGGAGTTCGGCTCCTCGCTGGCCGAGGCCTGGCAACTCATGCGCGAGTGCGGCATCAAGGCCCTGCCCGTGGTGGACCGCTCCCGGCGCATCGTGGGCATCATCACCATGGCCGACTTCCTGCGTGGGGCGGGCCTGAACGAACACCAGGGCATCGGCCAGCGCCTGCGCGCCTTCCTGCGGCCCGATGGCCTGCTGGAATCCGACAAACCCGAAGTGGTGGGCCAGATCATGACGCGCCAGGTGCGGGTCACCAGCGAAGACCGCCATGCGGTGGAGTTGCTGCCCCTGTTCACCGAGGCCGGCCACCACCACATCCCCGTGATCGATGGCGACAAGCGCATCGTGGGCATCATCACCCAGTCCGACTTCGTGCGGGCACTGCACCGCATCGAGGGCTGACATACCATGCTGGCACCATGCAATTGACGCACTTCACGGACCTGGGCCTGCGCGTGCTCATGTACCTCACGCACACGGCCTCGCCCGCACCGGTCACCATCAGCGAGATCGCCGATCGTTATGCGGTGTCACGCCACCATCTGGTGAAGGTCGTGCATTTCATGGGGCAACAAGGCTGGCTCATCACCACGCGCGGCAAGGGCGGTGGGCTGGCGCTGGCGCAAACGCCCGAGCAATACCGGCTGGGCCAGATCATCCGCACGCTGGAACACAGCAAGGACCTGATCGACTGCGCCGACCCGCCTTGTGGCCTGCGCACCAACTGCCAGCTCAAGGGCATCCTGGACACCGCATTGGACGCCTTCTTTGCGGCACTGGACCGCTACACGCTGGCCGATGCCGTGGCCTCACCCACCAGCGAGGCCATCGTCATGCTGCACCTGCTCAGGAGTCCGCCACGATCTTGCTGATGTAGCGGCGGCCCTGCTCGTCCTGCGCGATCAGCCACAGGGTGAACTGGATGGCATCGGCCGGGACCAGGCCCGCGAACGAGGTCAGGGTGAGCTGTCTGGACGACATCGGGATCAGCGTGACCACCTGTTTGACCGGCGCCGACGCGGTCGAGGTGATCACGGCGCGCACCTCCACCATCCGCAACTGCGGGTTGGCGGCGGCCCAGGTGTTCCAGCTGAAACTCAGGCCATTGGTCATGTCGGTGCTGGTCAGTGGCACCGTGGTGACGTTGTCCATCATGGGGTAGGCACTGGCCGCCAGATTGGTGGGCAGCTCTGCCGTCAGGCGCGTGGTGTAGACCTTGTCGGCCACGAACTGGCCCAGCAGCGGGTCGGCCGGGAAAGGGATCAAGGCCGTGGAGGTCAGCTTGTAAAGGGCACCCGGCACCACATCCGAGGTGCTCAAGGGGCCGACCTGGGTCACCGCCAGCACCTGGTCCGTGATCAGGTCACCGGTCTCCGTGGGCACGAGCAACAAAGGCCCGGAGCCCGAGGGCGGCACGTATATGGTTCTGGCGGAGCTGTTGGGGTTGGGCAGCCCCAGGCGCGGCGCGTTGCCAACCAGGGTCGACACCGTGCTGAGGTCCGTCTGCAAGCCCAGTCCGGTGCCCCCGCTGACCACGCCATGCGAGGTCCACTGCTGCCAGGTGGCGGGATAGAGGTAGACCGCGTTGGCCGAGTCGTTGCCGACGAAAGTCCAACCCGCCGTGGAAGACCAGCTCGCCACGTTCTCGAACACCTGCATGATCTGGCCGGTGCTGCTGCTGCGCAGCAAGGACGCAATGCGGACCTTGGCGCAGCCACCCGAGGGCACGGGGTCGTCCAGGCAACCCACGACCTGGAAGGCGCTGAGCTGGTAGCCCGCCGTGCCATAGGCCACGAACTGGTCGATCAAACCGCCCCAGTCCAGCCCGTTGAAGTAGTTGTACGAGGCGGACACGATGGGTGCCCGGGTCAGGTTGTTCGGGTTGAAGCTGCCGGCTGTCACACCCGGCACCGCCAGCAAGTCGTTGATGCGCGACTGCAGGGTGGACAGGTCCGCCACGTGGGCAATGGTGGTCGAGTTGGTGGTGGTGATCCGCGAGGACGTGATCGCGTTCGACGCCACCGCGGGTGTCGCCAGAGACAAGCCGGTTTTGGCCGTCGTCAGGTTGACAACCACTTCCGAGCTGCCCGCCAGGATCAGGCTGTTGGACAGCCTCAGCACCTCATTGCCGATGACGTCCTTGCCCAACTGAACCTGCACCCCGTCGATGAGCGCGTCCATGCCGGTCTTGTCGGCATGGAAGTTGGGATCCGAGAAGATGTTGAGCGTGGCCTTGTTCAAGGCCGTGGGCTTGACACCCGCCAGATTGGGCGTGATGACGGTCAGCAGGAAACCATTGGCGGCCGTCACGGCAGCGCTGTTGCCCAGGCGCGTCCAGGTGGTCGAATCGATGCTGGAGGGCGTGGTGAAACGAGGCCGGGGGTCGCCACCCAGCAGCATGGCCACCACGGCATTGGTCAGCGGCGTGATGTGGGCCATCGTGGTCTGCCCCGCCGTGCCCGACAGCACCACGGTGTGCAGCACAACCGGGTTGCCGGCCATGTCCACACCCGCGGCCTGCACCAGCAGCGGGAACTTGACAGAGGGTGAACTCAAGGGGAGCTGGTACTCGCCGCTCACCAGGCTGGCCAAGGTCGAGCCTTGTGAAGCGCCATTGGCGTCAATGACAGAGACGGTCGCGCCGATCAAAGGGGCGCCCTGGGCCGCCACGCCGCTCAAGGTCACCACACTGGTGGATGCGCCCGCACCGGAGCCACCCGACGACGAAGATGCCCCACCACCGCCGCCACCACAGCCGGCCACCAGCAAGGACAGGGCGATGCCACACAGCCAGGCCATGAGCGGCGCGCGCTTGCGTATCAATGGTGTCTGCATGGCACAACCTCAGGAAGAAATGGACGCACCCTAGGCAAGGGTTCGCGTCATTCTTCTCCCAGGATGCCAGCCTGGAAACCCGGATTAAAAGGCGCTTGGGCACCCAAATGTCCCCCTTGTGTGCCCTCCTTCACGCCTTGAAACGCTTTTTCAGCGGCCAGCCGTCACCTGGGTCATGACCTTGGCCATCTCCTGCTGGGATTGGGCCAGCCCGCTGCCGGGCACCGTCTCATTGGCCTGCGCATTGATGCGGGCAAATTGCGCGGCCAGTTGCTCGGGCGCATCCGGCCCGGCGCCGATCAGCAGGCCATCGGTCAGCGTCACGTGCGAGGCGGCAAACACCCCTGCCCCGGCACACAGGATGGCGCGCGTGGGCGCCTGCTCGCTGGCCAAAAAGAGCACGCCAGGCGTGACGCTCTCGGGCGTCAGCAGCTTGAGCACCTCGGGCGGCATGATGTCCTCGGTCATGCGGGTGGCCGCCGTGGGCGCCAGGCAGTTGACGCGCACGTTGTACTTCTCTCCCTCCAGCGCCAGGGTCTGCATCAGGCCGACCAGGGCCATCTTGGCCGCGCCGTAATTGGCCTGGCCAAAGTTGCCAAACAGGCCCGAGGACGAGGTCGTGAAGATGATGCGGCCATAACCCTGCGCCTTCATGGCCTCCCAGACCGCCTTGGTGCCGTAGACGGCGCCCATCAGGTGCACGTCCACCAGCAGGCGGAAGTCATCGAGCGTCATCTTCGAAAAGCTCTTGTCACGCAGGATGCCGGCGTTGTTCACCAGGATGTCTACCCGGCCCCAGGCCGCCATGGCCTGGTCCACCATGGCCTGCACGGCCACGGGGTCGGTCACCGAGCCGGTATTGGCCAAGGCCTCGCCGCCGGCCGCACGGATCTCGGCCACCACGCGGTCAGCGGCCGACTCACCTGCGGCGGCGTTCACCGACCCATCGCGCGCCGCGCCCAGGTCATTGACCAGCACCTTGGCACCACGTGCCGCCAGTTGCAGCGCGTGGCTGCGGCCCAGGCCGCCACCGGCGCCCGTCACGATGGCCACACGGCCGTCAAAGCGAATGTCTGCACTCATGTCTTCAGTTCACCAGTTGAACAACACAGCCCACATCATGCGCGATGCGCAACTTGGGTAGAAACCCCAAAGCGCGTTCCGTGAGGAATGCGCGAACGCTTCCCCGTCTGTCGCCATGGATGCCCTCGTGTCGCCTTGACGTATACGTCAACCGACCAACTTCTTCGTAAACTGGTATCAAACAGTTACCGAGACAACACCCACCATGAGCGACTACAAAGACAACGCCCCAGGCGAGATCGTTCCCCGCGAAAAGCTGGACTTCCATCTCGACGAGAAGACCCCGCGCTGGTGGTTCGGCGGCAAGGCCTTCCAGACGCGCCTGTTTGACGGCATGCAAGCAGCCTTCCCCGATGGCGAGCGCTACTTCATCACCAGCGTGCGCGCCTTCCGCACCCAGATCACCGACCCCAAGATGGCCGAGGACGTGAAGAACTTCATTCGCCAGGAAGGCCAGCACGGCATTGCCCACACCCACTACAACGACCTGCTGCGCAAGCAAGGTGTGGACGTGGACAAGATCCTGGTGGACGCCAAGGCCCTGTTCGACAAGTACAACCGCGTCTACTCGGCCGAGTACAACCTGGCCCTGACCGCCGCCTTCGAGCACTTCACGGCCATGATGGCGCAGATGCTGTTCGAGACCAAGGACGTGATGGCCCCCGCCGACGAGAACGTGCGCGCCATGTGGGCCTGGCACGCGATCGAAGAAATGGAGCACAAGGCCGTGGCCTTCGACGTGATGCAGCAAGTGGCCAAGGTGGGCTACTTCAAGCGCTGCGCCGCCATGACCCATGCGCTGTACAAGGTTGTGGTCGACAGCATGCGCCTCACCAACCTGCTGCTCAAGGGCGACGGCTTCTCGTTTGGCCAGCGCATGGTGATGTGCGTCAAGGGGGCGTGGTGGCTGTATGGCCCCGGCGGCCTGTTCGCCCGCAACACGCTCAAGTTGATGCAGTACTACAAGCCCGGCTTCCACCCCTGGCAGCACAAGGTCATCCACAGCTACCCCGTGTGGATCAAGACCTACGAGACCACCGGCGACCCGATGCGCGCGGGCCAGGCGCTGTTCAACGCGGCTTACTGATTTCGCCGCCAGCGTGCAATCTGCAACGCGGCGGCCACACCAAGCGCACGCACTAGGGCGAACCCCGTCTTGCTGCGCCGAGGCAATCGGCGCCAAGATGACCCCATCCTGACCTGATCAGGACGGGAGCCCTTCATGGCTGTCTCGGTATTCGATCTGTTCAAGGTGGGCATCGGCCCATCGAGTTCCCACACGGTGGGCCCCATGCGGGCCGCCAGGCTGTTCCTGCTGCGCCTGCAGGCAGGCGGCCTGCTCGATGCCACCCACCGCGTGGTGGTCGATCTGTATGGCTCGCTGGGTGCCACCGGCAAAGGCCACGGCAGCGACAAGGCCGTGATGCTCGGCCTGATGGGCCATGAGCCCGACACCGTGCCTGTTGACGACATCGCGCAGCTCATGGCGCAGGTGCACGCAGACCATGTCATCAAGCTGGCCGGCACGCACGAGCGGGCTTTCGACCCTGCACGCGACATCTGCTTTCAGCACAACGAGACCCTGCCCTTTCACCCCAATGGCATGCGCTTCACGGCGCTGGGCGATGCCGCCCATGTCCTGCTGCAAGGCACGTATTACTCGGTTGGCGGCGGCTTCGTGCTGAGCCAGGAAGCGGTGGACGACACCGTCAGGCAGGCCAGCATTGCGCCCGACGCCACCGTGCTGCCGCTGCCCTTTCACAGCGGGGCGGACATCCTGTCCCTGACCGCGCAACACCACATCAGCGTGGCCGAACTCATGCGCCGCAACGAGCGCCATTGGCGCAGCGATGCCGACATCGACGCCGGCCTCATGCGCATCTGGCAAGCCATGCAGGCCTGTGTGCAAAGGGGTTGCGTGCACACGGGCGTGCTGCCGGGCGGCTTCCAGGTCACGCGGCGCGCACCCGGCCTGTACCAGCGCCTGGCCGCGGTGACCACCCAGACCGACCCGCTGCACGTGATGGACTGGGTCAACCTGTATGCCCTGGCCGTCAATGAAGAGAACGCCGCCGGTGGCCGCGTGGTCACCGCGCCCACCAATGGCGCAGCCGGCATCGTGCCCGCCGTGCTGCACTACTACCGCCACTTCGTGCCGGGCGCGACCGATCAAGGCGTGATGGACTTCCTGCTCACGGCCGCCGCCATTGGCCTGCTCTACAAAGAGAACGCCTCGATCTCCGGCGCCGAGGTGGGCTGCCAAGGCGAGGTCGGCGTGGCCTGTTCCATGGCCGCGGCCGGCCTGTGTGCCGTCTTGGGTGGCACCCCTGCCCAGATCGAGAACGCCGCCGAGATCGGCATGGAGCATCACCTGGGCCTGACCTGCGACCCGGTGGGCGGCCTGGTCCAGATCCCCTGCATCGAGCGCAATGCCATTGCGGCCGTCAAGGCCATCAACGCGGCCAGGCTGGCCTTGCATGGCGACGGCTCGCACCGTGTCAGCCTGGACAAGGTGATCCAGACCATGCGCGAAACCGGCGCGGACATGAAGGACAAATACAAGGAGACCGCGCGTGGCGGCCTGGCCGTCAACATCGTGGCCTGTTAAATGAAGCCGGGGGGCACGAACGGGAAATGCGCCCTGAGATCGTCAGGATGTCATGCGCTCGCCCTGTGTGACCTTGGTCCTGCACACGAAGCGGGCCAGCCTCCCTACAATGGCGCCAGCACAGCGATCCAGCAAGAACAACAATGAGCGACTCGGAACTCTTCGTAGCCCACGTGCCAGGCATCCAATACGGTGTGCTGGACTCCCTGATGGGTTATGCCATTCGGCGTGCCCAGATCAGGATGTACGAGACCTTCATCGTCGCGCTGGAGCCCTGGGGCATCACGCCGCCGCGTTTCTCGGCCATGGTGATCGTGTCGCTCAACCCCGGTCTCAAGCTCACCCAGCTGGCCAAGATCATGGGCATCGCGCGTTCAGGTGCGGTGATCCTGGTGGATGCGCTGGAAGAGCTGGGCTATATGCAGCGCCTGCCCGCCCCCGAAGACCGCCGTGCCTTCAGCCTGGAGCTGACCGACAAGGGCAAGGCCGACCTGATCAAGATCACGCAAGCGGTTCAGGATCAGGACCAGCAGGTCACCCAACCATTGAGCACCACCGAACAGACCGAACTGCACCGGCTGCTGCTCAAGCTGTGCGACATCCCCACAGCCTGACGCTGCCGGACTGCTGACACAACCTCAAACCCGCTCCAGCAGCCACTGGCTGCGCCACGCGGCCCCGCCCAGCAGGCACTGCAACTGCCGTGCATCCTTCATGCGCTGCGCCTGCATGCTGGCACTGCTGTAGCCCTGCGCCCCCATGATCTGCACACCGTCCACCGTCAAGGCCACGGCCAGTCGGCCCACATGCAGCGCGCTGTAATGCGCATCCTGGCCACTGCTGCCACCTGAGAGCGCGGCCCACAACAGGCCCTGCATGCTGCTCAGGCGCTCTTGCATGCCCGACAGGATGCGGCGCACCTCGCCCCACCCCAGCAAGCTGCCACCACCCTGCTGCCGGGACGCCGCATGGGCAATGGCATCGCGCAAGCTCGCGCGTGACAGGCCGCACTGCATGGCCATCACCGCAGGGGCCAGCTCGGCAGACAAACGCCTGAACAGGCTCGCCCCCTGGCCGCCCAGCAAGGTGCACGGCACACCACCGAACTCGACATCGTTGATGCCGCAGTGGGGCAGCCCCAATGTGCGGATCGGCTCGCCACGGATGACGGCGGGGTGGTTCAGATCGACCACCGCCAGCTGCATGCCCTGATCACGCCCCTGCACCGGCAACACGGCCCAGCGCGCATGCGTGCCCAGCAGCAGCATGTCGACCTGACCACGCAGATAACCTTGTGCATCCACCGCGGGCCAGAGTTGATCGTGGATGTCATGGCAAGCGGGCCAGGCCAGCCACTCGCCCGCCAGATCCTGCATCAGCGATTGCTCATCCAGTGAAGGCTGCGCCGCACTCAGCGCCAGGTGCGCTGCGGCACTGCCATACACCGCGGCGGCCGCGCTCGGGTCCACGCCAGACAAGGCTTCCAGCACGCGGCACAAGGCGTCAACCGGTTGCCCCTGTGCACCCCATTCACGCTCACCACACAGATTGGCCCAGCCCAGGCCATGCATGTGATCCAGCGCCGCCACACCTTTCAGTGCCGGCAACTGCGCATCGGCAAAACCTTGCGCCACATCCAGCCACGCATCCCCCTTGGCTTGCGGCCAGCGCATGGCGGGGTCGGCCACCCCCCAGACTTCAGACTCGCGCACGAACACGCGCACGCTCGGGTCCTGGCGCACACGGCACTTGAACAGGTTCACGCGGTTGAGCTGGTCCGTGCCTTCATACAGTTGCAGCACCTTGGCGTCGCGCAGGCGTTTCTCAATGCCCAACTCATGGCGCAGGCCATCGGCCCCGGTCAGGTCCAGCGCAAGGTTGGCATTGGCCATCGCCAGATCGCTGCCCGCGAACTTGGCCATCGAGGCCAGGCCCGAGATCAGGTTCTGCCACTCGCGTGGCTGGGCATCCAGAAAACGCTGCTGGAACCACTGCGTCGCATCGGGCGACTGCAGCACGCGCCGCGCCGCAAAGCGCCACACACTCGCCGGTGCCAGCTTATCGGCCCAGTACAGCGGCCTGAAGAACATCATGCGGAACAAGCCACCCATGCCATTGGCCAGAGCCGACTCCAGATAAGCCTGTCGCGCCAGCGAGGCGTTCTTGCTCATCTCGGCCAACGTGGTCTGCGCCCATTGCTGCTCGATCAGGCGGCCCGCCGGCAAGACCTTGCGCGCAGCGTAATCACGTGCGGCTTCGCACACCCCCCGCGCCGTGCCGGCCGCAAAGGCGCCCACGCCCGCACGCGTGCACGACAAGACATAGTCCAGCAAGGTCTGCGCGATATCACGGTAAGCGCGCTTGAGGCCCTTGGCCCGCTGGCGGTCGATGGCCACGCATTCGGCTGGCACCCGACATTGTTCAAACACCAGCTCAGAAGCCACGCAGGCCTTCTGCCCGACCTTGTCGATCAACTCGCCGCAACGCACACCGGGTGAATCAGCACGCACGGCGAGCACCACCATCGTGTCGGCAGGCTGGCTCAGGTCCTCGTAGGCCACCACCATGTGCCAGCTCGACACATGGCCGTTGGAGATATAGGTCTTGCGGCCCGACAGCACGTAGCTGCCATCGGGCTGTGCCACGGCCTGCGTGAGCAGGCTGGCATGCGGCAAGAGCTGCGTCTCGGCGGTGTCGGTACCGGCCAGGGCTTCATTGAGCGCCAGGCTCAGCAGGCACGGCTCACCGCGCCGCTCGCCCGCACAGACGTCCCCGAACACGCGCGCGGCCAGCCGCAGGTTCCAGCTGGCCGTCAAGGTGGCCACACCCATGTAGTGCACGCCGATCATGGCCGACACACCCACGCAGGCCGAGGCCACCTCCTCCAGGAAGGCATACAGCGACAGGAAGTTCCAGCCCTTGCCGCCAAACAAGGTTGGCAGCCACAAGGTGAACAAGCCCCACTCACCGGCCTGACGGATCAGGTCACGCGGGATGTAGCTGGGGTCATCCAGGCTCTGCCGATCGATCTGCAGCGCCATGGGCCGCACGACTTCAGCGTTGAAGCGCCGCGCCAGCTCCAGCGCATCGACCACATCCTGGCGGACCGACGAGGGCAGATCGCTGACCGCGGCCAATGCGGCCGACCAGTCGGCCACCGACTCGCGCAGGCGCTCGGCATCGACCGTGAGGCCGCGTTCCTTGATGGATGGCAAGAATGCGCCGTCCGGGTGGGTCATTGTTCAGGCAGGTTCGCGTTTACAACAAAGGACATCGTCAGGGCAAACCTGTCTGCCATCTGATGCTCGCCAGCCCCTATTATCGAAGGCATGGAAAGTGCGCATCGCGTATTTTTTGAAAATGAATGCCGATCGGCACAGAACTTGTGACGAGATCGAGCCCAAATACAAATTCACCAGGGAGCATGGCCATGCCAAATCACACCACGAAGCGCTGGAAATGGGCTGCGGGCGCAGCATGGGCCATGATGGCATCGGTGGCGATGGCCGACACGGCCGCGCCCCTTCAGGTGCTGACCCCGAACGGCAGCTGGAGCTGGGACGGGGTGCTCGGCATGCAAGACCGTGGCACCAGCACTTTGTCGCTGTCCTCTGAGCTGTGGGCCATCCATGGCACGCTGTATGGCGGCGCAAGCTACCCCACCGGGACGCCCAGCTGGAGCACGTCGGCCAGCACCCCTGTCATCACGCAGAACACCTACAGCATCGTCAGTGGGCCAGACAACGCGGTGTACGAGATTGGCTCGACCGGAGGCTTGACCCTCACGGCCACCTATTCAAGTGGTTCGCTCACCATCACCGATCTGTCCATCAACTTCGGCACCAAAGTCATCTCCGCTACCCTGATCGGCGGCAATGGCCTGGGCCAGCTTCAAAACGTGCCGATCTGGACCGTCGATCACATCAGCAGCACCGTGCTGGGCTGCCCTGAAAACGGTGGCATGTGCGATGCAGGAGGGTTGAGTTGGCAAAATCAGCCCCAGCACAGGCTTGACACCATCTCGACCGGCTTGCACCTGACTGCAGAGGGCAATCAGGCGTTCCAGCAGGCCATGGGTTGGCAAGAAGGCGTCTCGCCGTCTTTCGACTTTGGCACGCTCTCCACATCCACGATGTTCCTCTCCGGCCCGGCCCTTCACGCTGTGCCTGAACCTGGCACTTGGGCCCTGATGGGCCTGGGCCTGGTCGGCCTGTGCGCGGCTGCACGCCGTCATACTTGATCAGCGGCATCAACCATGGGCAGTAACTTTCCAAATGGCGCCGCTTTGATGCTGGGCGCCGTGCTGGCAGCGGCGTCACCTTTGGCCACGGCCGAGATCGATCTGGTCAGCGGGCCCTTCACGGTCACCGCCATCGACCAGCCCATGCCCAACCGTGACGCGCATTTCTTTGGCGGGACCAACCTGTTCACGTTCAGCCCCGACTTTCTCGATTTCATGGACGCCCTGGCCGTCAGCGCCAGTTCCTACGGAAGCGGCACGACCACCGCCTTGAAAGACACCGAGGGCTTCTTCATGGAGGTGAGCAACACCACCCAAAGCACCTCGGTGGCCATGGACCTGAGCAATGGCAAGGTCTACGGCCTTGGGACCAATGGGGGCATGACGCTGAATGCACCGGAGCGAGCCGCTGCATCCGGTGGTGGCAGCCTGACCATCACGAACCTGTCGGTGGATTTCGGGACCAAGGTGATTTCGGGCACCATCATCGGTGGCAACGGCGTTGGCACGATCGAACACCTGGCGCTCTGGACGGCGGACTCGCTCACCACCCAAGTCACCGGGTGCCCCTCATGGAGCTTGTGTGACAGCCCATTGAGCACGGACTACGCGCTGTCTGCCACCCTGTCCGGGCTCCACCTCAGTTCGCAAGCGTCCAGCACATTCGCCAGCGCACTCGGCTTGCGGGCCCTGGGGAAAGCCGTCCTGGCCAACGCTTATGACCAAGGCTGGTTCAAGGTGAGCGCTGTGATCGAGACGCCCAAGTGGTATGGGATCTCTGTCGTGCCTGAGCCTGGCACCTGGGCGCTGATGGGCCTGGGCCTGGTCGGCCTGTTTGGCGCTACACGCCGCCGCGCCTGAAGGTCTCTGGACGCTGCGGCCTCGGATCTCAACCGCGCACGATCACCCTGATCGTGCGCCAGATCAGCCGCACATCCATCCACACCGAGGCCTGGTCCACATAACTGGCTGCCAGCGCCAGCTTGTGGGGCAGCACCTCGTGGATGTAGGCCTGCTCGGGGTCGGTGGCTTGCGCCAGCACGCTGCTTTCATCGCGGTACTCGATGGACGCGATGTCCGTGATGCCCGGCCTGACCGACAGCACTTTCTCACGCATGGCCGCGGGGTAGTGCGCCACATAACGCGGCACCTCGGGGCGTGGCCCCACCAGGCTCATCGAGCCCACCCACACATCAATCAACTGCGGCAACTCATCGAGCTTGGTGCGGCGCAGGAAGCCACCCACGCGCGTGATGCGGCGGTCAGCCCCCACCGTGATCTGCAGGCCCTGGCCACCCTGATCGTGGCGCATGGTGCGGAACTTGTGGATGCGAAACGGCTGGCCATAACGCCCCACCCGCTCCTGCCTGAAAAACACCGGCCCGGCTGAGTCGAGCTTGACGGCCAACGCAATGAGCAGCAGCACCGGCGCCAGCGCCAGCAGGCCCAGTGAAGACAGCACGAGGTCGAACAGCCGCTTGCTCATGTCAAACCAGGCATGCAGCGCGGCTCACTTGCCAAAGGCCTTGCGCACGGCCTTGATGACACGCTCGACATCGTCGTCCGTCATCTTGGTGTACAGCGGCAAGGTCACCATGCGCTCGTAAGCCTTCTGGCTGTGCGGGAACTGCTCGGGCTTGAGGTCGTAGCGCTCCTTCCAGTAGGGGTGCAGGTGCAGCGGGATGTAGTGCACGCTCACGCCGATGCCATCGGCAAACAGGCTGTCGATCAGCTGGTCGCGGTTGATGGTGGCCTCGTCCGTCAGGCGCACCACATACAGGTGCCAGGAGTGCAGGTCACCGGCATGCTGCGGGCGCGGCGGCAGGATCAGGGGCAGGTCGGCCAGGGCCTCGTCAAAGCGGGTGGCAATCTGCTCGCGGCGCACCTGGAAACCCGTGACGCGTTGCAGCTGGTGCAGGCCCAGCGCGGCGGCGATGTCGGTCAGGTTGTACTTGAAGCCGGGGGCCACGATCTCGTAATACCAGCTGGGCACCTTGGCCGTGAAGCGGTCAAAGGCATCGCGGTTGATGCCATGCAGGCGCATGACCTTGGCGCGTGCGGCCAGTTGGGGATCACGCGTGACCAGCATGCCACCTTCACCCGTGGTCATGGTCTTGTTGGCGTAGAAGCTGAAGACCACGGCATCGCTTTGCAAGGTGCCGATCAGCTGTTTCTTGTAAGTCGTGGGCAGCGCATGCGCCGCGTCTTCCACGATCTTCAAGTTGTGCTTCTTCGCGATCGCGAAGATGGCGTCCATGTCCACCGACAGGCCCGCGTAGTGCACGGGCATGATGGCCTTGGTACGCGGCGTGATCATGGCTTCGATGGCGGCCGGGTCGATGTTGAGCGTGGCGGGATCGATGTCCACCAGCTTGACGTCGGCGCCCAGGTAGCGCACCACTTCGGCGGTGGCCGTGAAGGTGTGCGTGGTGGTGATGACCTCGTCGCCAGGGCCGATGCCCAGGGCTTCCAGCGCCAGGTGCAGGCCGGCGGTCGCCGAGTTCACGGCAATGGACTGCAGGCTCTCGTCACCCACGTCACCGCCGAGATAGGCCGTGAAAGCCTGCTCGAACTTGCGCGCCTTGGGGCCGGTGGTGACCCAGCCCGAACGCAGGGTGTCGACCACTTCCGCGATCTCTTCCTCGCCGATTTCAGGCAGCGCGAAAGGCAGGAAGGGCAGCTTGTCGTTGGAGGAACTCATGCGGGTCTCTTTCGATATCCAGGGCGTGTGAGGCGGCCAAAGGCAGGGTCGGGGCGGCGGCGTACGATGGCATCCCACCAGCCACGCAGTGAGCCCAGGCCATAGCCAAAATGGTAGGCCGCGATCACGTCTGGCAGGTGGCGCAGCAGCTCGCGGCCTTGCTGGCGCGCGATGCTGAAACTGATGGCGTAGACGGCCACGCCATAGGTCGCAGCCAGGGCCAGCAAACCACCCGCGCTGAGCAAGGTCACCCAGATCGCCACGGTGCGAAACGCGCTCAGCGGCATGGGCCCCACAGTCAGGCTGCCCACCAGGGTCAACAAGGCCAACAGCATCAGCGCGCCCACAAACAGGCCGGGGATCAGGTGGCGCAGGGCCGCGGCCTGGCCGTGCTTCTTCATGACGAAGGGCTTCCAGTAACCGTATTGGCGGTACTGGCGGAACACGTCCATCTTGCTGGCTCGCGGGAAGTAGGTGGAGCGGATGCGGGCCGATTGCCAGATGCGCCCGCCGCCCTTGTGGATGCGCAGATTGTGTTCGTCGTCCTGGTTGCGCACCAGGGTCTCGTCGAATCCACCGAAGCGCTCGAAGGTCTGGCGCGGCCAGGAGCCAAGGTAGACCGTATCAACCTCGCCCTCGTAGGCCAGGTCACGCGACAAGGCGCCACCGGCCACCAGCCGCGATTGAAAGGCCGCGGCGATGGCGCGTTGCACCGTGCCTTGCGGGCCTTCAAGGCCTTGCGCCTTCCAGGGGCCACCCACGTTGTCGGCACCCGTGCGTTGCCAGGTGGCCAGGCACTGGGCGATGTAGTCGTCGGCGTAGACGGTGTGCACGTCCAGGCGCACGATGAACTCGCCTTGGGCCTGCTCGATGCAGCGGTTCAGGCCGCAGGACACGATGCGCCCGGGGTTGTCGATCGTCACAAAGCGCGCGTCCTGTGCGCAGAACGCGGCCAGGCGCTCACGCGTGCCGTCGTCGCTCAGACCGTCGGCGATCAACACCTCCAGCACCCAGCCCTCGGGCACGGTTTGCGCGGCCACGCTGCGGCAGAAGGGCTCGATGAAATCGCGCTCGTTGCGGCAAGGCACGATGACCGAGATCGTCCGGGGGCTGGCAGACACGCTGTTCATGAGGCCGGGTCAGCGCGCAGAAGCACGTGGGCGCTGCATGCGCGGCACCGTGGGGTGCAGCAGCTTCTGGTAGAGGCGCCACATGGCGTCCATCTGCCCGCGGCGCGAGGCATCGCGCTCGATGCGCTCGCGGTTGTGCAGGCCCATCTGCGCTGCCTGCGCCGGGTGGTCGTAAGCCGTGACCAGGGCTTGCGTGACGGCGTCCACATCGCGCACAGGCACGATCCAGCCGCCACGCTCGTCGATCCATTGGCGGTTGGCCGGCAGGTCGGTGGCGATGATGGGCAGGCCGCAGGCCATGGATTCGAGCACCGACACCGAAGTCGCATCGCTGGTGGGCACCGACACGCTCACACGGCTGCGCTGGATGGCATTGACCATCTCGACATCGCCCACGCGGCCATGGAAGCGCACTTGCTGCAGCAGACGCAGCTCCTGCACACGGGCTTCGAGCGTGGCCTGCATGGCGCCGCCGCCCAGCAGATGCAGGCGGGCATGCGAATGCGGGCGCAGCATCAGAAAGCGCGAAAAGGCCTCCAGGATCAGGTCGATGTTGTAGTTGGGCTCCCAGCTGCGCAGGCTGATGACATCGAAGTCCTCGCCCGGGTCACCCGGCACGAACTTGTCTGTGTCAGCGCCCCACAGGATCTGATGGCAAGGCGCAGACGGGTGATAGCGCGCGATCTCGTCGAGCATGTCCATCGAGTCCGCCGTGATCAGGTCGGCGTGCCGCAAGGACCAGCCCACCACGGCCCGCATCACGCGGCTCTCACGCGGCGTGACCAGGATGTCGCTGCCCCAGGCAGTGAGCACCGTGGGCAGCTTGAGGCCACACATCGCCGCCCACAGGCCGTAAGACGTCACGTAATGGCCATGCACCAGCGTGGGCTTGAAGCGTTTGGCCACCTCGCGGGCCACGCGGCGCACCTGGGGCAAGGCCTTGAACCAGCTGAGCTTGTCATTGCCCGGCGCAATGGCGATCACCTCGCGCGCACCGGGCACCTCGGCCGGCTGGCGCGTGATGACGATGGCCTCGGCACCACGCTCGACGGCAGCGGCCACCCAGCGGCGCGTGTGCACGCTGTCCGCATCGGCAAAGAACAGGATGCGCGCAGGCGCGTCATCGGCACGGCGGCTCATGCGGGCTCCTGATCAGAGGCGGCATCCGGTGCCGATGCATGCCCGTTGAGGGCGCGGCGCAGGTTGTCCTTGCCTGCCCACTGCGCATACAGCGCGTGCAACTCGGGATGGCGTTGCAGCAGGGCACGATCGATCTCGCGCGAGTCCCCCATCACCACGGCCGGCTTGCCTTGGGCTTGAGGCCCGACGATGGCGAAGTCCGGCACCACGCCCGACACGAAGCTGTAGCCCTGCACGATCACGCCCTTGCCGATCTGGGAACCCGGCGCGATCACACTGTGCGGCCCGATGAAGCTGTAGGCCCCGATGCGGGTGGACTTGCGCACATAACCCGCCGGATTGGGGTCATTCACATAACGGCGCCCCATCACCCGCACCGACTTGTGGCTGGAGTGACTGAGGATGGACGCGTAATTGGTGACCTGCACCCCTTCTTCGATCAACAGCCCATTGGAGCCGTCGATGCGGTTGAAGTGGCCGATGAAGACGTGGTCGCCCAGCTTCAGGCCCTCTTGCCCTTCAAAGCAGGTGTGCGTGCTCACGCGCGTATGGGCGCACCAGGACCCATCGGCATTGGCCCAGCCGTACACGATGCGGGGGCCGGTGAAGGCCGCCAGCACGCGCACCAGGGGTTGCTTGAGTCTCTGGATCAGGGCCGACATGTCAGGAAGGGAAAACCGTACGCGCCTGCAGGCGCAACTTGGGGCGAAACCCCGTATTGTCCCTGATCCGATCCGCTTACCTGAAACCTCGCTCAGGTAAACCGATCACGGGCCCCGCGAACCAGTGGTGACGTGCGCGTCAAGTGCCCTCGTCGACCCTGGTCAAGCCCGATTGCCACAGCGCCCGCACCGGCAGCCCCGCGTGCTTGAGAAACACCCCGTACGCCGCGACGATGGCCAGGATGTAGCCCGCGCTCGACGCCACGCCCGCGCCCAGCGGCCCCCACAGCGGCACCAGGAACCAGCCCAGGCAGAAGCTGATGCTCAGCGACATGCCCGCGATGGCACCCGACAACTGCGGGCGCCCCAGGTGGTTGGTATAAAACGCTGACAAGCTGGACGCCGCCGCATACGCTGCCACACCCGGCAACAAGGCCGCCAGTGGCAGCAGCGAGGCCTCATACGCCGGCCCCATCACCCAGGGCAGCCCCCACCAGGCCAGGCCCAGCAACACCGGCGCGGCCAGCAAGGTGGACAGCACATTGATGCGCACCGCCTGCACCGTCATGGCCGCCGCGATCTTCGTGTCCGGGTGCCCGATGCGTGAATAGACCGACACCGTCACCGAAGACGACAGCAACCACAGCAACTCGGCCGCCGTCACGGCCACGGAATACACGCCCGCCGTGCTCAGACCATGAAAGCGCTCAACCAGGAAGAGCGAGGCACGGTAATTCAGCAGCCCGATCACGTTGGTGACGCCGATGGTGGCAATGAAAGGCCACTGCGCCAGCCAGCTCGGTTGCGGCAGGTGAAACGCCGTCAGGCGCGACGCGCTCATGCGTTCAGCCAAGGCCTCGTCGCGGTGACGCGCATTGCGCAGGGCATAAAAAGCCGTGACCACGGCGACCACCGACTTGCCGCTCACCCAGGCAATCAGCACCAGCAAGACCGTGGACTTGTTGCCCAGGCCACCTTGCCCGCCCTCCGTGATCCACCAGGCACCCGCCAGCCCTGCCAGCACGGACGCCGGCGCCGACACCTGGGCCACATTGATCGGCCACATGCGCCCCTCACCCAGCCACAAGCCCGTGGCCGTGGGCACCAGCAAGAGAAACGGAGCGGCCAGCGCCAGCAGCCACAGATAGGTATAGGGCATGCTCTCGGCCCACCAGGACACGACCACCAGCCCTCCAGCCGCCAACAGCCCCAGGGCCACCGCCGCACGCAATACGCCACGCAACATGGGCAGCGCCTTGGCGTGCTGGCCATCGGTCTGCTGCGAAATCTGACGTGCCAGCCACAGGCCCAGGCCGGAAAACAGCGTCAACAAGCCCGACTCGACCGCCACGAACAGCGCAAACGCGCCCTGCACCTTGGGCCCGTGGCGCGCCACCGTCACCGTGATGGCCAGCCCCAGGCCCACCATCATCAATTTGGCGACCAGGTTGCCCAGGGCGGCCTTGGGCAGCGCCTGCAAGGCCTGACGCAAGGCCGCCAGCCGCCCGGCAGGGGCAGCGGCGCCAGATGAAGCCCCCTGAACAGCTGGTGGGCGGTGATCTTGAACAGACATGTTCGCCATTGTCGCCCAGGGTTTCATACAATCTAGGGTTTGGCCCGATCAGGCCCCATGATCAGGCCCCACCTTTCGCCTCCCGCTTTCCCGCCATGACCACGCACCAACACCCCACGCAAGAGCCCGTTCCCGCAGAGCTGATGGTCGACACCAACAAACTGGTGGCCGAACGCCGCGAGAAACTGGCTGCCATTCGTGCCCAGGGCGTGGCCTTCCCCAACGACTTCAAGCCCGCTGACCGTGCGGCTGCCCTGCACGCCGCCCACGACGGCACCGAGCCAGAGCCGCTGGAGGCACAAGCCGTCCAGGCCAGCGTCGGTGGCCGCCTGATGCTCAAGCGCGTGATGGGCAAGGCCTGTTTCGGCACCCTGCAGGACGCCACCGGCCGCATCCAGGTCTATGTGACCCTGGACGCCGTGGGCGCCGAGGCCCTGCAGGCCTTCAAGCACTGGGACCTGGGCGACATCCTGGGTGCCGAGGGCACGCTGTTCAAGACCAAGACCGGTGAGCTGTCCATCAAGGTCACCCGCATCCGCCTGCTGACCAAGGCCCTGCGCCCCCTGCCCGACAAGTTCCACGGCATGACCGACCAGGAACAGAAGTACCGCCAGCGCTATGTGGATCTGATCGTCGACGAAGAGTCGCGTGGCCGCTTCATCGCCCGCTCCAAGGCCGTGGCCTCGATCCGCAGCTTCATGGTGGACAACGGCTTCCTGGAAGTCGAAACGCCGATGATGCACCCCATCCCCGGCGGCGCCAATGCCAAGCCCTTCACCACGCACCACAACGCGCTGGACCAGGAGATGTTCTTGCGCATCGCGCCCGAGCTGTATCTGAAGCGCCTGGTCGTGGGCGGCTTCGAGCGCGTGTTCGAGATCAACCGCAACTTCCGCAACGAAGGCGTGTCCGTTCGGCACAACCCCGAGTTCACGATGATGGAGTTCTACGCGGCTTGGTGGAACCACCGCGACCTGATGGACTTCACCGAATCCATCCTGCGCCACGCGGCACAAGCCGCCGTCGGCACCGCCAAACTCACCTACGGTGGCAAGGAAGTCGACCTCGAATCGCCCTTCACCCGCCTGACCGTGCGCGAATCCCTCATCCAGATCGCTGGCCTGAGCCCTGAAGAAGCCGACAGCAGCGAAGCCCTGCACGCCAAGCTCAAGTCCCTGGGTGAAGAGCCGCCTGCGCGCTGGAGCCTGGCCGAGCTGCAGTTCGGCATGTTCGAAGCCGCCGTGGAAGAAAAGCTGTGGCAGCCCACCTTCATCATCGACTACCCCGTCGAGGTCTCGCCGCTGGCCCGCGCCTCTGACACCAACCCGGCCATCACCGAGCGCTTCGAGCTGTTCATCACCGGCCGCGAATACGGCAACGGCTTCAGCGAGTTGAACGACCCGGAAGAGCAAGCCGCCCGCTTTGCCGCGCAAGCCAGCGCCAAGGATGCCGGCGACGAAGAAGCCATGTACTTCGACGCCGACTACATCCGCGCCCTGGAATACGGCCTGCCGCCCACAGGCGGCTGCGGCATCGGCATCGACCGCCTGATGATGCTGCTGACCGACGCGCCCAACATCCGTGACGTGATCTTGTTCCCTGCCTTGCGCCGCGAAGCCTGAACACCCAGGCGCAATCCAGAGCCCCTGCTCTGGCCAGACAAGCCCGGCTTCCAGTAAGCTGGGCTTTTTTATTTGCGGGCCTTTAACGCCCCGGTCAGCGTGCCCCCACTGCCCAGACCTCCCAGCCTTGCAAGCCTTCCCGGAGCGGCCCATCCAGCGCATCCTGCCCATTGGCCCGCCCCCGTGCTCAATGGCCTCAGCGTCGGAGTGGGCCTGGCCTGCCTGACCGCCATCGTGGGTGCCCTGGCCGGCATGCCTGCAGCCATCACGGCGGCCTCGGGCGCCTCCACTGCCAGCGTGGCCGACACCGTGTGCGCCCCCCAGGCCAAATGGCAACAGATGCTGCCGGCCGTGCTGAGCACCCTGCTCGTGGCGGCACTGGTTGCGCTGAGCCACCCCTCGCTGCTCTGGCTGACCGTGGTCGTGCTGCTGACCACCTTCACCTCCATCTTCTGGATGGCCTGGGGCAAACGCGGCGGCCCACAGACCTTCGTCATGATCCTGACGCTGGTCTTCCAGATGGCCGCCTTCAGCCAACAACCCATGAGCCTGGCGCAAGCCGGGCAGCACCTGCTGTGGGTGGGCCTGGGTGCAGCCGGCATGGCGGCCTGGTCGGCCTTGAGCATCCGCGTGCTGGCCCGCCGCTACCGCACGCTGGCATTGGCAGACAGCCTCCAGGCCTTGGCGAAGATGATGCGCTCGCAGGCGCAATGGACCCAATCACATCAACCAGGCCAGGCCAAGGGCCAGCGCGAGGCCTTGCTGACACTGATCGCGCAACAGGCCGGCATCGCCGACGTCTTCCAAAGCGCGCGCGACCTGCTCTACAGCCAGGCTGAAGCCCCTGGCTGCACCCCGCTGACGCGCCGCCAGATCGAAGGCCTGATCCACATCGTCAACCTGCGGGACGTGGTGCAGGCCTGCCAGCTGGACCTGGACCGCCTGCCCGATCAAGCCGAGACCGCGCAGGTCGTGGCCAGGGTCGCCGCACAACTGATGACGCTGGCCGACCAGCTCGACAACATGGCACTTTGCTGGCGCACGAACCGGCGCTGGCCCCCAAAGGCATCGCCATCGCCGGACATGGCATGGCCTGACTCGCCCGACGCTCCCCCCGTCTTGGTCTCCCTAGGGCGCCGCTGCCGCCACATGCAGGCCCTGGTGGCGCTCATCGCGCAAAGCCACGACGAAGCCCACCAGCCTGTGCACCAAGCCGCGCAGGACACGATCTTGCGCACCCTGGTGTCACCCACGCAGTGGACCTGGGGCCCCCTGAAGGCACAACTGCGCCTGCAGTCCCCCGTGCTGCGTTATGCCATGCGGGCCACCCTGGCCATGGCCTGTGCCGATGCCCTGGCCCATGTGCTGCCCTGGACCAGCCACCCGCACTGGCTGCTGATGACGGTGGCCGTGGTCATGCGCGGCAACCTGGAGCAGACCCTGGCGCGCCGCGATGCGCGTGTGCAAGGCACCTTGGTCGGGTGCCTGATCGCATCGGCCTTGCTCAGCAGCGCAGGCCACACCGCCTGGCTCTTCCTGGCCCTGGCCATTGCCTTGAGCCTGGCGCATGGCTTTGTGCTCATCAACTACCGCGTGACGGCTGCCGCCGGTGCGGTGCTGGCCCTGGTGCAAGGCCACCTGTTCAACCCCACCGATCACCCGGCCCTGCTGGACGCGGCCGAGCGCCTGGGCGACACCCTGATCGGCGCGGCCCTGGCCTGGGCCTTCAGCTATGTGCTGCCTTCATGGGAGCGGCAGCAACTGCCCCGCCTGGCACAGCGCCTGATGCAGGCCCAGGCGCACTACACCCACCACGCCTTGCGCTGGCATCTGGCCCACCCGCGTTCATCACGGCGCAGCCTGGCCAGGCGCGAGGTCTATGACGTGCTGTGGCTGCTCAGCCAGTCGCTGCAGCGCATGGCCAAGGAGCCACGCCGCACCCAGGGCTGGGCCACGGCACTCGAATCGCTGCTGGTCCACAGCAACCGCCTGATCAGCCAGTTGTCGGCCATCAAGGGCCTGCTGACGGTGCGGCACCAGGAGCTGGATGAGGCCATCGTGGCCCCTGCCTTGCAAAAGGCCGAAGCCCAGATTCGCGCCTCGCTGCAGGGTGAGGCCGCACCAGCGGTGAACGCTGCAAGCCCGGTTCAGCCCGCCCCCACGGCCATGCCAGATGACATCAGCCCTGTGCCCGAGGCCGACTCCCCCAGGCTCACCGGGGACCTGAACCACTGGCTGATGCTGCGCCTGGCCCAGACGGTGGAAGAAGCGCGCCTGCTCAACCTGGCCGCTGCCCAGTTGAATCCGGATCGCGAAACGCTGTGACAAGGTGACACCATAAAGCGGGTGTGCGTCCCCCCGCACAGGGGACGTCGCAGGGCGCGCAGTGTGAAAAAATCGCGGCCACAAACACATCGTCACCTGCGCGCTTGCGCGTGACGTCACAAACATCAGGGAGGCACCTTGCGGTGCCAATTTGGGCCAGCCTCACCATGGGCAGGCCTATGTGGCTTCACGCGTGCGCATCACCTTTTACCTCGCATGCTGAAGTCCAGAAGCTCTCTGGTGGCCGTCAGTGCCGCCCTCACCGCCCCTTTTGCCGCGCCTGTGGTCACCCACGCGGCCTGCTCGGCTTACGTCACCTCGACTCCAGATCTGCCAGGCGACCCCTCACAACAAGGCAGCGTCACCACGACGCTGCGGGCTGCAACGATCAAGGGCACCCCCTCCGCACGCCGAAGCCAGGCCGCAGCCGTCCCTCCGGGGTGGCCAGAGAGCGAACCCGATGCCGTCATCACGGAAGGGCCGCCCGATACCGTCATCATCGTGCCCTCGTCCGTCAGCGGCAGCGAGCCTGCCTGCGTGTCGGATGCCCTCGGCGCGCCCATCGCTGCGCAAAGCATGCGGCATGCGCGTGACCGGCTCATTCAAACCCAAAACAGCCTCGCGCAACTGCGCACCCTGCATCAGCAAGCCAGTGGTCTGCAGTTCCACCTGACGGGCAGCGACCAATCTCGTCGCGAAGGTGGCAACGCCGATGCCGGCACGCTGGCCCTGCGCGTCAGCCGTGTCGATCTGAACGCGGGCGCCGACTACCGCATCAACGACCAATGGGTCACCGGTGGCAGCATCGGCCTGGGCAACCCGCGCATGCGCTGGGATGGCAACCCCAGCCGCGTCGACGGCCACAGCGGCAACCTGACCGCCTACGGCATGTGGAGCCCCTCGTCTGCCAGCTTCGTCTCGGCGGCTTTCAGCATGGAGAGCACCCACTACACGCTGCACACCGAGGACGATGCCGAGCACGCCACCACGGGGGTCAACATGGGCCTGAGCGTGTCGGCCGGCTACGATTTCCAGCAAGGCAGCTGGACCTTCTCGCCTTATGTCCGCGCCGATGAAGTCGCCGCACGCATCGGCAGCTTCGGCAGCGAAAATGGCCGCACGCGCGGGCGCACCGGCTCGGTCAGCGCCGGCTCGCAGGTGCAGACCTCGGTGCCCACCAGCTGGGGCCTGATCGCACCGCATGCCCGCCTGGAGTTCACACAGATCACGGGTTGGCGCATTCAAGGTGACTCGGCTGCCACGTACGCCGCAGGCATCAGCGTGCTGCCCACACCCAACCCGCTGGTGCTGGACCGCCAGTTCGGCCTGTTCGGCATCGGGGCCTCGGCCGTGTTGCAACGCGGCCTGACCCTGTTCACCGACTACGACACCGGCTTTGCCCAGAAGGCCGTCAGCACCTGGCGCCTGACCTTCGGGCTGCGCAGCGAGTTGTGATCAAGCCGTGATCACATCGGCGCGAGCACGAAGTCACCGGCTTCGTGCCCGGCAAAGCCGATGGGCGCGTACTGCGGTTGCTGGGCAATGCTCAAGCGCCGCGCCAGGTGCGCAAAGCGCGCCTGCACACCCTGGAACAGCTCCTGCGCCGACACCGGTGCATTGACCTGGTCCAGCATGTCCAGCAGGCTGCGCGCAAACAGGGAGTGGTCCACACTGCCACCGTCTACCACCGGCTCCAGCCCGCCCGAGGTCATGGCCACGCGCACACGCTGGCGGGCCAGGTGGCTCAAGGGCCCTTGCCGTTGCGCCGCGCTCAAGGCCTGGTCCACCTGCGG
This sequence comes from Aquabacterium sp., assembly GCF_016195855.1. Classification (GTDB taxonomy): domain Bacteria; phylum Pseudomonadota; class Gammaproteobacteria; order Burkholderiales; family Burkholderiaceae_C; genus Aquabacterium. The sequence goes on along the minus strand of NZ_JACPYU010000008.1, from coordinate 95,503 downwards.
GATCAGCGAGCGCGTCAAGGTGCCGGAGTAACAAGAGTCGGCGATCACCATCACATGGCGCGCCTGCATCGCAGCCAACTGGTCCGTCACGTCGATCACGGACACCCATTGCGCGATGTCCTTGTCGTCGCCATCCACCGGGATCCAGTAGCCACGCGCGGTGACCTGGTCCATCTGACCATGCCCGGCGTAATACACGACCACCTGGTCTTCAGGGCCTGCCTGCATGCGCAGGCGGTTGAGCGCGGCCAGCAGTTGCTGGCGCGTGGCGTTTTGCAGCAGCGTCACGTCAAAGCCAAAGCGCTTGCGCAAGGCCTCTGACACCGACTGCGCATCGGCCACGGGCGTGTCCAGGCGCGGCCAGTGCTGGTAGGCCTGGTTGGCCACCACCAGCGCCAGCCTGCGCCCCTTGAGCAAAGCCGCGGCAGGTGTGGGTGCTTCAGACGCCTTGGCCGCTGGCTGGGCAGACCGTTGCACCAGGGCCAGTTGGGCCTGCGCGACCACGCCATCGCGGTCCTGCGCCTGCACGAGCACCTCAGCCTGGCCCTCGCCCACCGTGACGGGGATGCTCAGGAAGCCCTGTTCATCGGGTGTTTGCACCTGGCCGTTGACCTTGACGGACGCCAGCCCGGCTGGCGCCAGCACCCGCGCGATCACGGTGGCGGGGCCCGCTTCGGCCTCCACCACCACGCGGCCATCGGCCGGGCGCGGCAAGGGCGTCGCCGCCGTGGGCGTGACAAAGGCGACACGAGGCTGTTCACGGTTGCTGTAGGCCAGACCAGCCACGGCACCGCCGCCAGCAGCGGTCAGCAACTCCGCCACCCGCGCTGAGTTGCGCGGTACGCCCAAGCCCTTGTCCAGCATGGCTGCCAGCCCAAACTGCGCGCGCGCCAGGCCTTGTGCCGCCGCCTTTTCATACCAGGCCTTGGCCAGGCCGTACTGGCCTTGCCGCTCATACAACTCGCCCACCGTGGCCTGCGCTTCGGGCACGCCATCGGCGGCCAGCGGCAACCAGACCTTGGTCGCGGCGCTGCTGGTGTCCTGCGCTTCGATGTACTCGCCGCCACCGGCCGCGCAATCCTTGGGCGCCACACGGGCCGCACGACGCGGCGTCACGCTGGTGGCAAACGCCCCCAGGCGCCGCACCTGCCCCGGGAACAGGCAATGCACCAGGCCATCGGCGGCCTGCGCATCTTCTTGCTGGGTGCGATCCAGCGAGTCAGCCCAGGTGAGGGGCGCCGCCAACAGGCAAGCCAGCCCCACTGCGGCGCTCACCAGCCGCATGCGCATCACACAGACCATGAGGGATCAGCCCGCGCGGAACTGCACGCGGCGATTGCGCGCGCTGAAAGGATCGGCCTTGTCCAGCGGCTTTTGCGCGCCCTTGCCTTCCACCATCAAGAGCTTGACCGGCAGCTTGCGCTCCTGCACGAGGTAATCGCGCACGGCAGCCGCGCGACGCAGCGAGAGCTTGTCGTTGTAGGTGGGGCGGCCCTTGGCATCGGTGTGGCCTTCGATCACGACCTTGACCGTGCCTTCGGTCAGCTTGATGCCATCGGCGATGGCGTTGAGCTGCTGGCGCGACTGCGGTGTCAACTCGGACGAGTCAAACCCGAACTGCACCGGCACCGACAAGGCACTGGCTTCACGCGCCGTGCTGACTGGCTTTTGCTCCAGCGCGGCAAAGGGCGAGCCCATGCCGCCAGCGGCGTTCAAACCACGTTGCTTGACGTTTTCGCTCGCGCCGCGCGACAGGATGTCGGCCACGTCCTGGGCGCTGGGGGTCTGGCCTTCCGTGTAGACCATGACGTTCTGAGCGAAGGCGCCTTGTGCAGCGCAGCTCAAGGCGGCAGCGGCAAACAGATGGGCGCAGGCGGTCGCAGCGCGACGCACCGCATGAAAGCGATGAGTGCTCATAAGAAACTCCCTTTTGATTTGGAATGCGGATACAGCGTGAAGCACCGATTCTCAAGCAAGCCCAGGTTGCATCCATGCGAGCGCCCCCACCACGATGGGTGGAGAATGTAAGCAATCGCATCGGCGGCGGGCCATGAAAAAGGCCACGGTCTGCGCGATGGCATCCGTGGCCTGCGTGAGGGCTGGCTCAGCCCCCATGGCTTGCACAACTCAAGCCTGAAACGCGCGACGACGGCGCAGCGACAAGCCCAGCACACCCACCAGCCCCAGGCTCATGGACACCACACTCGCTGGCTCAGGCACCGCGGTGATGGAGGTCACGTTGAAGGTCAGCGTGGAGCTGTCCAGGCCATCGCCCTTGAACACGGCGCCGTAGTGGGCAAAATAAGGGGCATCGAAATCGGCCAGGTTGATGCTGGAGGGCAGATTGCGGTCCAGCACATCCGACACGCCAGGGCGCGTCGCCAGCGTGAGCACGGCATACGCACCGCTGTAGGCCAACCCATCGAGCTTGACCCCGCTGCCGCTGAAGTCGATCTGCTCCTCATGGTTGCCGCCCAGGTTGTCACGGATGGTGGCGCCCATCGTCGACGTGGTCAGCTGCTTGCCCGCCAGGTTCACGTCGAACGACCCGATGCCGGTCAGGTTGTAGCTCACGAGCTGGAGGTTCAGCCCTGGGCCGATCGGGCCCGACTCAAAGTCGGGCTGGGTTGCCGTGTCATAGGTGATGACACCTGAGACTTCGGCGCCCAGCGCGACACCGAAATCGCCAGCCTTGTCGACCACACCGGTGAACTGGAAAGAGACGGGGGCGGCGTGGGCCACACCGAAAGCGAGCATGGCTGCCGCGCAAGCAAGATGCTTGATCTGCATGATTCCTCCTGAATGGATTTGATGGATGTATTGACCGCCAGCATGCGGCCGCTTTCAGCATACCAAGCTTGCCGAACGAGCCGCCATGCGTTCTATCCCTTGGCGCCCGCATTGACCTGGCTCAAGCCTTTCAGCACGCCTGCGCCATATCCGCTAGCATCACGGCCACCCTTCACTTCCTCATGGCCGCCATGTCGAACGCCCACACTGCCCACGCGCCCGCCCACGATGACACCCCGGTGGAGACGCGCCACGGCGTGTGCAACCTGTGTGAGGCCATCTGCGGGCTGACCTTTCAGGTCCAGGGCCGCAAGATCATCTCGATCAAGGGCAACGACGCCGACCCGCTTTCGCGCGGCCACATCTGCCCCAAGGCCGTCGCCTTGAAGGACCTGCACGAAGACCCGGACCGCCTGCGCCAGCCCGTCAAACGCGTCACAGAAAACGGCCAGACACGCTGGCAGGCCATCACCTGGGACGAGGCCTTTGACCTGGTGGTGGAAGGCCTGGCCCGCGTGCGCGAGCAACACGGCAGCAACGCCGTGGCCGTCTACCAGGGCAACCCCAGCGTGCACAACTGGGGCAACATCACCCACGGCCCGATGTTCTTCGGCCAGCTCAAGACACGCAGCCGCTTCTCGGCCACCTCGGTGGACCAGTTGCCCCACCACCTGGTCTCGCACTGGCTGTACGGGCACCAGCTGGCCATCCCGATTCCGGACATCGACCACACCCGCTTCATGCTGATCCTGGGTGGCAACCCGCTGGCCTCCAACGGCAGCCTGATGACCGTGCCCGATGTGCGCGCCCGCTTCAAGGCCTTGCGCGAGCGTGGTGGCAAGCTGGTCGTGATCGACCCCCGGCGCACCGAAACCGCCGCCGTGGCCGACGAGCACCATTTCATCGATCCTGGCACCGATGCGGCCTGGTTGCTGTCGGTCATCCACACGCTGTTTGATGAAGAGCTCGTTCGCCCGCAGCACCTCGAGCCCTTGCTGGACAACATCAAGGCCGTGCGCGATGCGGTAGCACCGTTCAGCCCCGAGGCCATGGCCGCACACACCGGCATCGACGCGGCCAGCACGCGCCGCCTGACACGCGAGATGGCCCAGGCCAATGGCGCCGTCGTGTATGGGCGCATGGGCTTGTCCACCCAGGCGCATGGTGTGATGTGCCAATGGGCCATCCAGGTGATCAACCTGCTGACAGGCAATGTGGACCGCGAAGGCGGCGCCTTGCTCACCAGCCCCGCCATCAACCTGATCCAGACCAAGCTGATGAGCGCGGGCCACTTTGATGCCTGGCGCAGCCGCGTGCGTGGCGCGCCCGAGTTCGGCGGCGAGCTGCCCGTGTCCGTGATGGCCGAAGAGATGCTCACGCCGGGCAAGGGCCAGATGCGCGCCCTGGTCACCTCCTGCGGCAACCCCGTGCTGTCCACGCCCAACGGCCGCCAGCTGGACGAGGCCCTGCGTGGCCTGGACTTCATGGTCTCCATTGACTTCTACCTCAACGAGACCACGCGCCACGCCCATGTGATCCTGCCGCCCACCTGCGGCGTCGAGCACGACCACTACGACCTGGTCTTCCTGCACCTGGCCGTGCGCAACATCGCGCGCTACAGCGAGGCCATCGTGCCCCCGGCCGAGGGCGCCCTGCACGACTGGCAGATCTACATGGAGCTGGCGCGCCGTTATGCCCGCCGCGTCTGGTCGCTGGAGCGCGCCAATGTGCCGCAGCGGCTGGCCGGCATGGCCACGCGCGGCATCATGGGCCAGCTGACACCCCGGCGCCTGCTGGCCATTGGCTTGAACCGTGCCAGCAAAGGCAGCAAAAAGGGGCTGACCATGAAGCAGCTGCTGGCCCACCCGCAGGGCGTGGACCTGGGGCCGCTGCAACCCTCGCTGGTCGAAGGCCTGCAAAAGCGCGGCCGCCGCATCGACCTGCTGCCGCTGGCCATCCGCCAGGAGCTGCCCAATCTGATCAAGGTCTTCCCGGCTGTCGCGACCAGTACGGCCGAGGCCATGGCGCCCACCGCTCGCCCCACCCTCAAGCTGATTGGCCGCCGCGACGTGCGCAGCAACAACTCCTGGATGCACAACAGCGCCCGCCTGGTGTCCGGCAAACCACGCTGCACCTTGTGGATCCACCCGCGTGACGCGGCCTCGCGCCAGTTGCAGGACGGCCAGACTGTGACCGTGGCCTCACGCGTGGGCCAGGTGCGCGTGCCCGTGCACGTGACCGAGGACATCCGCCCCGGCGTCGTCAGCCTGCCGCACGGCTGGGGACACGACCGCACCGGCACCGACATGAAGGTGGCCCAGGCCCACGCCGGCGCCAGCATCAACGACCTGACCGACGACCGCCTGACCGAACGCATCAGCGCCAACGCGGCTTTCAGCGCCGTGCCGGTCTGGATCGAAGCAGCCTGAACGACAATGTTGGGATGAGTCAAGCCAGCGCCGAGATTGCCGCCACTGCCGCCCGCATCGTCGTGGAAGAGGGCATGGAGTACGGCCCCGCCAAACGCCGTGCCGCCAAACAGCTGGGCCTGACTGGCCGCGGCGACCTGCCCGACAACGCCGAGGTGGAAGAGTCCGTCTTCGAGTACCTGGCCCTGTTCTGCGCCGACACCCAGCCGGCCGAGTTGCGTGCCTTGCGCGAGCTGGCCGCTGTCTGGATGGCGCGCCTGGCCGAATTCCGCCCCCACCTTGCTGGCGCCGTCTGGCGGGGCACGGCCACGCGCCTGAACGACATCCACCTGCAGCTGTATTGCGACGACAGCAAGTCCGCCGAGATCGCCATGCTCAACCAGGGCCTGGAATACGATGTGGGCAGCGTGCCCGGCCCGCGTGGCCACACTGTGGACCGCCTGAGCATGACCATCCCCTGCCCTGCGCTCAATGAGCCCATCGGCCTGCACCTGACCATCCTGGACGCCGATGACCTGCGCGGTGCGCTCAAGCCCGATGCACGCGGCCGCACCGAACGGGGCGATCTGGCCGCGCTCACGAAGCTGCTGGCGTCCACCGACTGAGCCCTGGATCGGCGCGGGCCCAAACCCGCCCTGAAGCCCCTTCAACCCATCACGCCAGCCTGTCATGACCCAAAAGCACACCACCCCGATGGCCAGCCGCGCCCGGGCCCAGACCGGGTCAACTCAAAGCGGCCAGGCCAACCGACGCATCCTGGTCCTGGCGGGCCTGGCCGCGGCAGCCGGCGGCGCCCTCGTCGCGCTGAAGCACCAGACCAGCCCACGCAGCCCGGGCAACCCAAACGGCGCCAACGAAACCGGCAAGCCCCCCGCGCCAGCGGCCCAAGCCGGCACGGAGGCCGCCTCGTCAGCCAGCGCCCCGCTGATCGTCGGCGACCAACTGAGCCCCGCCTTCTGGCAACAGCAGTTCGACACGCCCAAAGGCAGCCCGCTCACGCTGGCCATTGCTCAGGGCAAGCCCACCCTGCTCAACTTCTGGGCGACCTGGTGCCCACCCTGCGTCAAGGAGTTGCCCGAGCTGGACCGCTTCCACCGTGCATTTGGCCCCAAAGGCTGGAGGGTGATCGGCCTGGCCATCGACGGGCCGACCCCGGTCAAGGAATTTCTGGCCAAAGTCGGGGTAGGATTCGACATCGGGCTGGCCGGATTTGGCGGCACCGAACTCGCCCAGGCACTGGGCAACACGGCGGGCGGCCTGCCCTTTTCCGTGCTGATCGACGCCCAAGGGCGCGTCAGGCATCGCAAGATGGGCGCCACGCACTACGATGAGCTGGCCGCCTGGGCCAGCAAGATGGCCTGAACTTGCGCCAAAGCAGCCAAACCGGACAGATTTCAATGAAATGATGGATTTGCGCGCATTTGCGTCTAAAATCCGCCTACTTTCATTTTCTTGGCCTAGCTTGCAGGCGCCACACAGAGGCAAAACAGCCTCGGCACCCGCAGTCAAGCCAGAGACGCATGCAGATTCTTGTCCTCCATGGCCCCAATCTGAACCTGCTCGGCACCCGCGAGCCCCAGGTTTACGGCGCCACGACCCTGGAGCAGATCAACACTGGTCTGGTCAAGCACGCCGCTGCGCGTGGTGCCAGCTTGTCGGCCTTTCAGAGCAACCACGAAGGGGCCCTGATCGACCGCGTGCACGCCGCACGCACCGACGGCACCCAGTTCATCATCATCAACCCCGGGGCTTACACGCACACCAGCGTGGCCCTGCGTGATGCCTTCGCTGGCGTGGCCTTGCCCTTCATCGAAGTGCATCTGTCCAACGTGCATCGGCGCGAGCCCTTCCGCCACCACTCCTATTTCTCCGACCTCGCCGAAGGCGTGATCGTGGGGCTGGGGGCATCGGGCTACCGGCTGGCACTGGAAGCCGCGCTGGAAAAATTGAGCGCGCCAACATCTGGCACATCTGGCGGCTGACCTGGCCACATCCCGGCCGGCGTTCACCCGCACCACCCTTGAGCGTCACCCGCTCTCACCGCATTCCTGGAGAACCCACCATCATGGACCTGCGCAAACTCAAAACCCTGATCGACCTCGTGTCCGAGTCCAACGTTTCCGAACTCGAAATCACCGAAGCCGATGGCAAAGTCCGCATCGTCAAGGCCGGCGCCACGCCCGTGGTCATGGCCGCCCCCATGATGCAGCAGGCCATGCCTGTGGCCCAGGCGGCCCCGGTGGCCGCTTCTGCGGGTGCGCCTGCCGCCGTGGAAGCCGCCCCGGCCGAGGAAACCGGCCATGTGGTGAAGTCACCCATGGTGGGCACCTTCTACCGCTCGTCCAGCCCTGGCGCCAAGGCCTTTGCCGAAGTCGGCGACCAGGTCAAGGCCGGCCAGCCCGTGTGCATCATCGAAGCCATGAAGATCATGAACGAGATCGAGGCTGACCAGGATGGCACCATCACCAAGATCCTGGTCGAAAATGGCCAGCCAGTTGAATACGGCCAGCCTTTGTTCATCGTTGAATAAAGGGGTCTTGCCATGTTCAAGAAGATCCTGATCGCCAACCGTGGCGAGATCGCGCTGCGTATCCAACGAGCGTGCCGCGAAATGGGCATCCAGTCCGTGGTCGTCTACTCCGAGGCCGACCGCGACGCCAAGTACGTCAAGCTGGCCGACGAGGCCGTGTGCATCGGCCCGGCCCCTTCGGCGCAGAGCTACCTGCACATGCCGGCCATCATCTCGGCCGCCGAAGTGACCGATGCCGAAGCCATCCACCCCGGCTACGGCTTCCTGTCCGAGAACGCCGACTTTGCCGAGCGTGTGGAGCAAAGCGGCTTCACCTTCATCGGCCCGACGCCCGAGTCCATCCGCATCATGGGTGACAAGGTCTCGGCCAAGCAGGCCATGATCAAGTCCGGCGTGCCCTGCGTGCCCGGCTCTGAAGGCGCCCTGCCCGACGACCCCAAGGAAATCATCCGCATTGCCCGCACCGTGGGCTACCCGGTCATCATCAAGGCCGCAGGCGGCGGCGGTGGCCGTGGCATGCGCGTGGTGCACACCGAAGCGGCACTGATCCATGCCGTGCAGACCACGAAGGCCGAAGCGGGTGCCGCGTTCGGCAACCCCGAGGTCTACATGGAGAAGTTCCTGGAGCACCCTCGTCACATCGAAATCCAGATCCTGGCCGACACGCACAAGAACGCCGTGTGGCTGGGCGAGCGTGACTGCTCCATGCAGCGCCGCCACCAGAAGATCATCGAAGAGGCACCGGCACCGGGCATCAACCGCCGCATCATCGAAAAGGTGGGCGAACGCTGTGCCGCAGCCTGCAAGAAGATCGGCTACCGCGGCGCGGGCACCTTCGAGTTCCTGTTTGAAGACGGCGAGTTCTACTTCATCGAGATGAACACCCGTGTGCAGGTGGAGCACCCTGTCACCGAGATGACCAGCGGCATCGACATCGTGCAGATGCAGATCCGTGTGGCCGCCGGCGAGAAGCTGCCCTTCACGCAGCGCCAGATCGAGTTGCGCGGCCACGCCATCGAGTGCCGCATCAACGCCGAAGACCCGGTGAAGTTCATCCCCTCGCCCGGCCGCATCACGACCTGGCACGCACCCGGCGGCCCCGGCGTGCGCGTGGACTCGCATGCCTACACGAACTACTACGTGCCCCCCAACTACGACTCCATGATCGGCAAGATCATCGTGCACGGCGACACCCGCGAGCAGGCCCTGGCCCGCATGCGCACCGCCCTGTCGGAGACCGTGGTCGAAGGCATCCACACCAACATCCCGCTGCACCGCGAGTTGATGGTGGACGCCAAGTTCGTCGAAGGCGGCACCGACATCCATTACCTTGAAAACTGGATGGCTGCGCGCAAGCGTTGAGCCCGACCAGGCCACAGACATGCCCTTGTTTGAACTCACCCTGCTGGCCAAAGAGGCCGAAGTCGAAACCCTGAGCGACGCGCTCATGGAGATCGAGGCCTTGTCCGTGTCGGTTGAAGACGCTGATGCCGACACCGAACACGAAGAAGCCCTGTGGGGTGAGCCCGGCATGCCCGTGCCGCGCGAAGCCTGGCAACGCTCGACCATCAAGAGCCTGTTCCCCAACGAAGCCGAAGCCCTGGAGGCCGTGACCCTGATCCTCGCGCAGGACTGGGCCAGCGACATCCATGTGCAGGGCATCCAGCCCGTTGACGAGCAGGACTGGGTGCGCCTGACGCAGTCGCAGTTCCAGCCTGTGCCCATCACCGACAGCTTCTACATCGTGCCGACCTGGCATGAGGTACCCGCTGCCGCCAAGACCGTGATGCGCCTGGACCCGGGCCTGGCCTTTGGCACCGGCACCCACCCCACCACCCGCATGTGCCTGAAGTGGATCGCGCAAAACAGCGCGGCCTACCAGGGTCAGCGTGTGCTGGACTACGGCTGTGGCTCGGGCATCCTGGCCATTGGCGCCGCGCTGCATGGCTCCGGTGTGGTGGATGCGGTCGACATCGACCCCGCTGCCGTCGAGTCCACCAACGCCAATGCCGAGGTCAACCTGGCGCACCTCAAGGCCGCTGACGGCACGCTGCCCATCAACGCGGGCCTGCCTGATCTGGTGGGCGAGGCCAAAGCGGCTTACCCGGTCGTGCTGGCCAACATCCTGGCCACACCCTTGAAGATGCTGGCCCCGCTGCTGGCCGGCCATGTCGCGCCGGGCGGCCATCTGGTGCTCGCCGGCATCCTGGCCCGACAGGAGCAGGAACTCAAGGACGCCTACGCGGAAGTCGGCCTGCAACTGCAAGTGGCCAATTCCGAAGAAGGCTGGATCCTGATGACGGCGCAAAAGCCGGCCTGAATCAGGCTTCCAACGCGCCCTTGACCGGCTGGCGCCTCTATGCTGGCGCCCCCGCAGTTGCACGAGGCCAACAAAGAACAGCCCCATCGGTGACATAAACTGGCGCCATGAGCCTGGCCACGCGTTGTTCCCACTGCGGCACGATCTTCAAAGTCGTCCAAGACCAATTGAAGGTCTCGGAAGGCTGGGTGCGCTGTGGCCGCTGCAACGAGGTGTTCAACGCCCTGCCCGCGCTGTTCGACCTCGACAAGGACCCGCCGCCGCCCCGGCCCGCTCAGGCCAGCACGCCGCCCGTGAGCGAGCCGCCGCTGCCAGCCCCTGAGCCCGCGCCCATCACCGCCCCTATCACCGCCCCCAGCGATGAACGGGGTGATGAGCTGGGCTCGCAATCGCTGCTGTCAGAAGAAGAGCTGAACCTGGGCATCGAGTCCCAGCCGCCTGATGGTTGGGAGCGCACCCAGCCGGCGAACTTTGCAACGTCCCGCCTGCCCGCCGCTGAACCGGCCAGGCACACCTTGCAGGAAGACGACCTGGCGCTGGACCCGACACCCATCGAAGGCACCACCGATTTCGAGCTGGACACGTCCATCGCCGTGGACGACAACACGCCACTGGAAGTCGTGCTGGCCGCCACCTCGCGTGGCCGCGTGCCGCCTGCGCCAGCGCCCTTCCCGACCCATGAGCCCGCCCCCGAGCCCGAGCCCGCCTACATGCCGCAGGCGCCCATGGACCAGGCGCCGCAGCCCTGGCTGGACGAGCCCCCCGAGGACGTGCCCAGCACCGACGAGGCCGATGCGCTGGACTCGCGTTACCTCATGCCCTCGGAGCGCGAGCGCCGTGCCCCTCACCGTCGTGGACGCGGCCCCGAGTTCGCCGATGCCCAGTTCCCCAGCGACGCCATGATCGACGCCGAGGAAGACTGGGCCTCCGACTTCGGCCCCTCTTCGCTCGAAGACGACACACCGGCTCCCCCGCCCCCCGCACCCGGCCCGCTGCCCAAGCCTGGCGCCGTGTCGACATCGGCCCTGCGTGCACCGCTGGCGTCACCTGCCACCTCCCGGCCACCCCAGCGCGAATCCGAAGACGATTTGTCGACACAGCCCTCGCGCTTTGCCGACGAACAAGAAAACGAGCTGGCCCTGCCACCGCCCAGCGCGCGCCCCGGCAAGTCGGGCACACGCGGCCGCGCCCCGGGCGACCAGACGCCGGAGTTCCTCAAGCGCGCACAGCGCAAGGCCTTCTGGCGCCACCCGGCCGTGCGTGGCGTGCTGTCCTTCGTCGCCCTGAGCCTGCTGCTGACCCTGGGCCTGCAACTGGTCCACCAGTTCCGCGACCTGGTGGCCGCCTACCACCCCGCCAGCCGCCCGCTGCTCACGCAATGGTGCGAGGCGGTCGGCTGCAAGCTGGCGCCACCGCTGCGCCTGGAGGCCCTGCTGGTCGACAACCTGGAGCTCGTGCGCACCACCTCCGAAGGCCCCGACAGCTACCGCCTGACCGTGGTCGTGCGCAACCAGGCCGGCATCGACCTGGCCTGGCCCCACGTGGACCTGACCCTGACCGACGACAGCGGCGCCGTGATCGCGCGCCGCGTCTTCTCACCGCATGATGCGCAATGGCTGGACACCGCCGATGCCAAAGCCGACCTCAAGGCTGACGCAGCCCACCCGGCCAGCCCTGCCGCCAGCATCCCCACGGCCGCCCCCAGCCAGCGCAGCACCACGCTGCAATGGCGCCTGAAAGCGGCCGACATCCACCCGGCCGGCTACACCGCCGAGCTGTTCTACCCCTGACCTGATTCACCCCCGAGGATCACCATGTCCGTTCTGATCTGCGGCTCCCTGGCCTTTGACACCATCACCACCTTCCCCGGCCGATTTGCCCAGCAGATCCTGCCCGAGCAGGTCCACATCCTCAACGTGTCCTTCCTGGTGCCCACGCTGCGCAAGGAGTTCGGTGGCTGCGCCGGCAACATCGCCTACAGCCTCAAGCAACTGGGTGGCCACCCCCGCATCATGGCCATGCTGGGCAAGGACGGCGCCATCTACCGCAACCACCTCGACGGACTGGGCATGATGCTCACCGATGTGCGCATGGTGGAAGACGACTACACCGCGCAAGCCATCATCATCACCGACCAGGACAACAACCAGATCACAGCCTTCCACCCCGGTGCCATGGGGCAGGCCCACATGCAGAAGATCGAAGCCAACCCGGCGATCAAGCTGGCCATCATCGCGCCGGACGGCCGCGACGCCATGATCCAGCACGCGCGCCAGGCCCATGCCGTGGGCATCCCCGTCGTATTCGACCCGGGCCAGGGCCTGCCCATGTTCGATGGCGAGGAGCTCAAGACCTTCATCTCCCAAGCCACCTGGGTGACCGTCAACGACTACGAAGGCAAGATGCTGGCCGACCGCACCGGCAGCAGCCTGGCTGAGCTGTCCAAGTCGCACCTCAAGGGCCTGATCGAGACCCTGGGCGCCGATGGCTGCAATGTCTACATCCAGGGCGAGAAGACCCACGTGCCCGGCGTCAAGGCCTCGGCCGTGGTCGACCCCACCGGTTGTGGCGACGCCTTCCGCGGCGGCCTGCTTTACGGCCTGGCCAATGGCTGGGACCTGGTCAAGTCGGTGGCCCTGGCCAACCGCATCGGCGCCATCAAGATCGCCGCCGCCGGCCCGCAGAACTACACGCTGGACCGCGCCGCACTGGGCGTCTGAAAACTGGCAGGACAGAGGCGACCGCATGGCCGCCCCTTTTCCTGCACTTAGCGTCTTTACACAGGCCCCATTGGTTTGACACGGGGGCGGGTGATTGCCGCCAAGCCGAACAAACCCAGCCCCCACATCAACATAGACGAGGGCTCGGGTACGGACGTCACAGCCACTGAGGTAATGTTCACGCCGATGTTTGCCAGTCGCGACACCGCGCTGGCAGGCCCCGCATACCATCCCATGCCGCCGGACAAGTTGCTCACGTTCCCCGTCGAAAAAATGCCATTGAGCGTTGAGAAGGAAGGTACTTCCTCTAGTCCCGCCACATTAATTATCGGGTCCAGCTCTTTGGGACCATAGATGGTCGGCGAGATCTCTGTCGTTTTCATCTGAATACGACCCCACATCGGCGCCACACTCGGGGATGAATAGAACAACTCATCCGCGTGGTACAGCAGATTGCCACCGGCGGTACTGAACGTGACGCCCACGGCCTTGTTCGCACCCAGGTCCACGGCAATATCAAGGGTGAACTTGTCGCCGGTTTGCATACCCTCAAGCGAGGCCACGGGCTGCGTTGCTAGTTCCTGGCTGGCGACGCCGTGAAAATACGTTGTGATGAAAGGCATGATCTGTCCGATCGTGCCCTCGAAATGCCAATTCGCATCCTGGGCGGCCTGAGCACCAGAAGCCGCTGCCGTTACCAGAACCGCAGCCAAATAGGTCTTCACTGTTTTCATATGTCGCGCTCCTCCATGAGCCAAAGTTAGTTGTGATTTGGGAATGTAGGGGCGTTGCCAAACACCAGCGAGTGGTAGAACCCCTCCCCTCAGGTATGGGGCCATCCGGACGGCCAGATTAAGAGGCTCTTCACACCCGGTCACAACCTGGTCAGAGACATAGTCCGACGGCCGCTTACAGTCCACTGCGTCACACCGCATGATCTGCGCAAATACCATTTCAAGCTCACGGAGACGCCCTTGTCATTCTCGCCCATGATGCGCCGGCTGCTGCTGGCCTGCGTTACCGCTGGCGCGCTCAACGCGTATCCCTTTGTCACCCATGCCGCGTCGAGCAGCCCGCTGACCCTGGCCACCTGGAACATGGAATGGCTGATGACCCCGCGTGCCCATGAGGACATGGCGCCGCACTGCACAAGCCAGCAGCCGGCCAGCAACGAGCGCACCTTCCCCTGCACGCCGGGCAAGCCCCAGCCGCCTTCGCGCACGCAAGCCGATTTCGACGCCCTGGCCCACACGGCCACGCAACTGCGCGACGAACAACAAGCCGACGTGGTCGCCCTGCAAGAGGTCGATGGCCCGGACGCCGCCCGCATGGTCTTCACCAAAGGCTGGAAGCTCGATTGCTTCGTGAACCGCGCCCATCCGCAGAAGGTGGGCTTCGCCATCCGCGAGGGCCTGCCCTACCGCTGCAACGGCGACCTGAACGCGCTCGACATCGACGGGGCCACACGCGCCGGTGCCGACATCACGCTCTACCCCGGCACCGCCCAAGAGGTGCGCCTGCTGGCCGTGCACCTCAAGAGCGGCTGCTTCGATGGCCGCCTGGACCGCCACTTCGGCCCCTGCGAGCGCCTGCGCCAGCAAGTCCCCGTCGTCGAGGCCTGGGTCGACCAGCGTGTGCGCGAAGGCAAGGCCTTTGCCGTGCTCGGCGACTTCAACCGCCGCCTGGAAAAGGACGCGCGCTACCCCGCCGGCCCCGATGAAGCCGCCCCCCTCAACCTGATGCAGGCCTGGAGCGACAACGAGCCACCGGGCGCCATCCTCACGCGCGCCACCGAAGGCCAGGCCTATGTGCCCTGCGATGCCAGCGACCGCCACAAGGCCTATATCGACGACATCCTCATCGACCCCAAACTGGCCGCCAGAAACAAGAACAGGCGCTTTGCGCGCCTGCCTTTCAACCCGCAAGACCGCGGCCGGGAACTCTCCGACCACTGCCCTGTGGTGTGGGGCTTGAGCCCCTGATGATCAAAGCCTGATCAGGCCTTGCCTTGCGTGGCCACGGCCGCTGCAGCCTTGGCAGCGGCTTCGGCGTCGCCCAGGTAGTAGTGCTTGATCGGCTTGAGGTTCTCGTCCAGCTCGTACACCAGGGGGATGCCGTTGGGGATGTTCAAGCCCACGATGTCGGCGTCACCGATGTTGTCCAGGTACTTGACCAGGGCGCGGATCGAGTTGCCGTGCGCAGCGATCACCACGCGCTTGCCCGACTTGATGGTCGGTGCGATCTCTTCGTTCCAGTAAGGCAGCACGCGGGCCACGGTGTCCTTGAGGCACTCGGTCAGCGGGATCTGGTCGGCGGGCAGGCCGGCGTAGCGCTTGTCCTGGCGTTGGCCCATGGGGTCGTTGGGGGCCAGGGCGGGCGGCGGGGTGTCATAGCTGCGGCGCCACACCAGCACCTGCTCGTCACCGTGCTTCTGGGCGGTTTCGGCCTTGTTCAGACCTTGCAGGCCACCGTAGTGGCGCTCATTGAGGCGCCAGCTCTTGACCACGGGCAACCAGATGCGGTCCATCTCGTCCAGGCAGTAGTTCAGCGTGTGGATGGCACGCTTGAGCACCGAGGTGTAGGCAATGTCGAACTCATAGCCTTCGGCCTTGAGCAACTGGCCGGCCGACATGGCCTGCGACACGCCAGTGGGTGTCAGGTCAACGTCGACCCAGCCGGTGAAGCGGTTTTCCAGGTTCCAGGTCGATTCGCCGTGGCGAATCAGCACGAGCTTGTACATGACGGTCGGTCCCAATGAGCTAAGAAAGTGGTGCCGGCATGCGTGGCCAGCGGAATCGGCGATTTTATAATCCCTGCCTGCCCGAGCGGCCATTGGTTCGCGGGCCCGCATGGCGTCACCTCAAGACGCACTGTACACAAAGAGAGTTTTTGCATGACTTCCTCGAGCTACATCGTTGACAACTGGTACTGGATGGTCGCGGCTGGTGCATCCGGCGCCCTGCTGCTGTGGCAACAAATCAAGGAAGGCGGCAACGGTGGCCTGAGCCCGGCCCTGGCCGTGCAATTGATCAACAAGGAAAAGGCCCAGGTCATCGACGTGTGCGAGCCGACCGAGTTCGCCACCGCCCACGTGGCTGGTGCCAAGAACATCCCGCTGGGCGAAATCGGCAACGGCAAGGGCCTGCCCGGCAACAAGAAGCTGCCCCTGGTGGTGGTGTGCGCCTCTGGCGTGCGCTCGGCCAAGGCCGTGACCCAGCTCAAGGCCATGGGCTACGAGAACGTCCAGTCCCTGGGTGGCGGCCTCAAGGCCTGGCGCGAAGCCAACCTGCCCATCGAGAAGGCCTGAAAGCGCGGGCCAGCCTGACACCCCGGCCGGGGTGTGACATGTCACCGTTAGTCCCCATGGATCAGGCGGACATCCCGAAGCGGTGACAATGGCGACATCTTCACTCATACCCCCAGCGGTTTCCAGCTGCCCCGATCATGCAAGCCGTCAAGATGTACACCACCCAGGTCTGCCCTTACTGCCTGCGCGCCAAGGCCTTGCTCAAGCAGCGCGGGGTCGAGGCCATTGAAGAGATCCGCATCGACCTGGACCCGACGCAGCGCGACCACATGATGGCCGTCACCGGCCGCCGGACCGTGCCGCAGATCTTCATCGGTGACACACACGTGGGTGGTTGTGACGACCTGATGGACCTGGACAAGCGCGGCGGCCTGCTGCCTTTGCTGGGCGTGGCCTGACGAAGCCAAGACACCGCAAACGCGGGGCCTTGTCCCGGCGCAAACCCTGAGCCCTGTGTGACAGGGCCGTCATCGGGCTGGTTCATAATCCAGCCCGAATGTCTTTCTGGCTTGGACTTTTTGCGCCAACCGCAGCGCCCCGGCCTACAACACCCTCTTTTAAGGATCTGTCATGACTGACCAAGCCGCACAACCTTCGTTCTCGATCCAGCGCATCTACCTGAAGGACTTGTCGCTGGAGCTGCCCAACGCGCCCGCCATCCTGCTGGAGCAAGGTCAACCCCAAGTGGACGTGCAACTGAACCTGCACGCCGAACCCGTGACCGACGGCCTGTATGAAGTGGCCGTGACCGCCACCGTGACCGCCAAGGTCAACGACAAGGTGCTGTTCCTGGTGGAAGCCAAGCAAGCCGGCCTGTTCGAGATCAAGAACGTGCCGCAAGAGCAGATGCAGCCCATCATCGCCATCGCCTGCCCGCAGATCGTCTACCCCTACCTGCGCGCCACCGTGGCCGACGTGCTCAACCGCACCGGCTTCCCGCCCGTGCACCTGACCGAAGTGAACTTCCAGGCCATGTACGAATCGCAGCTGCAACAAGCCGCTGCTGCCGGTCAAGTTCCTCAAGCCTGAATTGGCCAACGACGAAGCCACGACTGGGCTCGCCGCGCGCAACCTCACGGTGCTGGGCGCGGGGGCCTGGGGCACGGCCCTGGCGATCAGTGCCGCGCGCCACAACCCGCAGGTGATGCTGTGGGCACGGGACGCCGCGCAGGTCGACGGCATGCGTTCGGCCCGCTGCAACGCGCGCTACCTCCCCGAGGCGAGCTTTCCTGATGCGCTGCAACTGAGCCACGACCTCGATGAGGCCGTGGCGCACGCGCGCGCCAATGGCGGGCTGATCATCATTGGCACGCCCATGGCCGCGTTGGGCAACATGCTGCAAAGCCTGCCCGATGACGTGGCCACCCTGTGGCTGTGCAAGGGCTTTGAAAAAGGCACGGGCCGGCTGGGGCATGAAATCGCACAGGCCCTGCGCCCACATGCACGCAGTGGCGTCCTGTCGGGGCCGAGCTTCGCCAATGAGGTGGCGCTGGGCCAGCCCACCGCCCTGGTGGCCGCCAGCACCGATCTGGCACTGGCCGAACAGGCCGTGGCGGCGTTTCACAGTGACAGCTTGCGCGTCTACACCTCGACCGACCCGATCGGCGTCGAGGTGGGTGGCGCCGTCAAGAACGTGCTGGCCATTGCCACCGGCATTGCCGATGGCATGAACCTGGGCCTCAACGCCCGCGCCGCGCTGATCACCCGCGGCCTGGCCGAAATGACCCGCCTGGGCGTGGCCCTGGGCGCCCGCGCCGACACCTTCATGGGCCTGTCAGGCCTGGGTGACCTGGTGTTGACGGCCACGGGCAACCTCTCGCGCAACCGCACGGTGGGCCTGCAACTGGCCTGCGGCAAAACGCTGGAGCAGATCCTGCATGACCTGGGCCACGTGGCCGAGGGCGTCTACAGTGCGGCCACGGTGTGGCAACGTGCACAGACGCTGGGTGTGGCCATGCCCATCACCGAGGCGGTGGTGGCCGTGCTGGATGGGCAACTGACACCGGCCGAAGCTGTTGGCGCGCTGATGCGCCGTGAAGCCAAAGCCGAGGGCTGAGCGCGCGCTTCGGTGGCCCCGCCAGGGGCGCTGGGTGCTCAACTCCGCTCATGTCCCCCGGGTCGGGCTGCGCCCGACCCTCCTCCTTTACTTCGCTGCGTTGATCACCCAGCCCCCCCGGCTCGAGTGGCAGCCCGGCCTCAAGCTCCGCCTTGATAGCCGTTCTGTCGCCAGGCCTCGAACACCGCCACCGCCACCGCATTGCTCAGATTGAGGCTACGTTGATCAGGCCGCATCGGCAGGCGCACGCGCTGCGTGGTGTCGAAGGTCTCGCGCAAGGCCGGGTCCAGGCCACGGGTCTCGCATCCAAACACGAACCAGTCACCCGGCTGCCATTGCACTTCGCTGAAGGGCCGGCTGCCCCGTGTGGTGAAGGCAAACATGCGCGCCCTGTCAGGCTGCATGGCCTCGATGAAGGCATCCCAGCTGGCGTGGCGCCGCACGGCCGCGTACTCGTGGTAATCCAGCCCGGCGCGGCGCAGCAGCTTGTCGTCCATGGAGAAACCCAGCGGCTCGATCAGGTGCAGCTCGCAGCCCGTGTTGGCCGCCAGGCGGATCACATTGCCCGTGTTGGGCGGAATCTCGGGTTCAACAAGGACGATGCGAAACATGGGGGCGCATTATCCACCCGTGTTTCAACCGCCCGTGGTCTGCTTGAAGGCCATCACGGCCTGGTTGCGCAGCGTGCGCAGCAGCGACAGCTCTTTTTCGTTGAGCTGCAAGGTGTTGGCCTTGCCCTTGTCGGCGTAGATCATGCCCAGCACCATGTCCGGCTGGCCCTTGCGTTTCATGACCAGGGGCAGCATCAGGAAGGTCGGGGCCTGCACATGGTCGCGGAACCAGGTGGGCAGGCGGCTCACGATGCTGGCAGCCGACGCATCGGCGATCAGCATGTCGGCGTTCTTGAGGCACACCACGGTGAACAGATCGGGCGTGCCGCCAGCGGGCACGCTCAAGGGGATCTTGAATGCCGCCTTGACGGTGTCCACGCCCTCGCCGATGCCCATCCGCCCAAGCAGGTGGCCACTCTTGGCATCGCGCAGGCAGAAGATGACGCGGCGACAGTCCATGGCGCGCAGCATGGTCTCCAGGATCATGTGCAGCACGTCGTTGAGCTTGAAAGACTCCAGCAGCGTGTTGGTGATGTCCTGGATGCCGTTGGTGAGCACGTTGGCCGTGTCCTGCTCGGGCAGGGGCATGTCGGCGGTCAGGGCGCCGTTTTCCGTGGTCAGGCCCAGGTCGCGGGCGCTGGGGCCGTCGGTCTGGCCGGCGTTGGGCGCATCGACGTAGTAACGGTCCAGCAGCTTGTCGGCCGGCGACTGCGCGGGCACGGACATGTTCAAGGCCTGCGTGAGCTCGGTCAGGCGCTTGCGGGCGCGGCTGGCGGCGTCCTGCAAGCTGAGCGGTTTCAGGTCCAGCGCCCGGGTGTAGGTTTTCGTCAGGCCGGTGAGGATCTCGCCAATCTCACCTGGCTCGGCTTGCAGCATGCTGTCGGCGGTTTCGTTGGCCAGGCTGGCCAGCCACCAGACGCGCTCCGGACGCGCGGCCAGCGACATGCTGGGCACATTGCGGTCGGGTGGCGCCATGCAGGCGCGCAAGCCTTCGGGCAGGCCCCACATCTGGCCCACCCGGTCGGCCAGCTTGTCCAGCGGCACGCCCAGCACCTTCTGGGCGGCCTGCCGCTCCGTCATCGGGGGTTCGTCATCCTTGCCTTCGCACAGGGCGCGGATCTGCTCGGCATCGTCGGGCAGATAAAAGGACACCAGCAGCCGTCCGAGATTGCGAAACAGCGCGCCCAGGTATGCGTCTTCAGCCTCCTTGGCATTGCCGCTGAGCTCGCTGGCCAGGGTGCCGGCCATCACGGTGCGCAGGAACTCGACCTTGAGTTGCTGCGCATGGGCTTTGTCCTCCATGTGATCCAGCAGCATCAATGACAGCGCCATGTTGCGCACGCCGCCCACGCCGATCAGGGCCACCGCCCGGGAAACGGTGCTGATGGGATCGGAGCCGGCACGGCGGAAATGCGCCGTGTTGACCACGCGCAGCAGCTTTTGCGTCAGGGCGACGTCTTGCAGCACCTCGTCGCACAAGGTCTGCATGCTGTCGGTTTCATTGTCGGACAGGGCCTGCACCCGCGACACGGAGGCCGACAACGCCGGAAAGTCGCTTTTGAAGCGCATGCGGCGCAGCAGATACTCGAGCGTCAGCTCGGCATCGTCGATTTCGGAACCCTGTGGTGTCGCTGAGTTGGGCATGGTGCTCTTATCCTCTTACGCCATTGGGCACCAGTTCCCGCCTTTTGAAAACGGGATTCGCGCCAATTTATGAGCGCAAATCCGGACAAGCTCAGTTTGATTTCGGGGCAGAGGCCAGCCAGCCCGGCAGCGCCGCGGTGATGTCCTGCAAAGGTGCCTGCCACTGGCCCCAGCTGGTTTGCCTGAACAGGCGCGCGCTCGGGTACCAGGGGCAATCGGCGCGGTCGACCAGCCAGCGCCAGTCCGGCACGCGCGACAGCAGGATCCAGCAGGGCTTGCCCAGGGCGCCAGCCAGGTGGGCAATCGAGGTGTCCACCGAGATCACCAGGTCCATCTGGTCCACCAGGGCGGCGGTGCCGTCAAAACCCTGGAGCACGTCGTGCAGGCGGATGATGTCCGGGCGGGCCTTCAGCGTGGGCAGGTCGGCCTCGCGGATGTCTTTTTGCAGGCAGTAGTACTGCACGCCGCTGGTGGGCAAGGCCGACATCAGGGTGGCCAGGGGCATGGAGCGGTTGACATCATTGCGGTGCGCGGCGTTGCCCGACCAGACCAGGCCAATACGTGGCTGGGTACGTGGCTGGGTGCGCGGGCCCAGCCGCTCGGCGAGCGCGCTCACCTGCTGCGGGTCGGCGCGCAGGTAAGCCTGGGGGGCCGGCAGATGCGTGGGCGTGCTCTTGAACGCCAGCGGCAGGCTCATCAAGGGGCAATGGACATCAAAGGCGGGCAGCGGCTCGCCGCGCGCGATCACCTGGGCACCACCGGCCAGGCTACGCACCAGGCCCTTCAAAGGCGGCTGCACCTCCAGCACCACCTTGGCGCCCAGCTCGGCGACCAGGGGCACGTAACGGCAGAAGTTGACCGTGTCGCCCAGGCCCTGCTCGGCGTGCAGCAAGATGGTGCGGCCGCGCAAATCGGTGTCGCCCAGCCACAAGGGCTGGGTGAAGCCGCGCGGCTCGGACGAAAAGCCCGGCTTTTTCCAGCGCACCTCGAACAGGGGCAGGCCCGTGGCCCAGTCGCCCGACAGCAGGCTGGTCCAGCCCACCGCCCATTGCGCCTCCACGTCATCGGGCTGCACTTGCCGGGCCATGCTGAAGGCCTGCTTGGCCTCGTCAAGCCGGGCCAGGTCCAGCAGGGCATTACCCCGGTTCATGTGCGCACCACCCAGCTTGGGGTCCACCTCCAGGGCGCGCTCGGCCATGGCCAGGGCTTCGGTGTGGCGGGCGGACTCGCGCAAGGCACCGCTGAGGTTGGACAGGATGATGGCGTTGCGCGGTGCCAGCTTGAGCGCCTGCTCGTAGCAGGTGATGGCCTCGGGCAGGCGCTTGAGCTTGAGCAAGGTGCTGGCGCGGTTGCCCAGCAGATCGGGTTGTTCGGCCTTCAAGGCAAGGGCCCGGTCATAGGCGGCCAAGGCCTGCGGGAAGCGCTGCATCGAGAGCAAGGCATCGCCCAGGCCGGCAAAGGCCCCTGCGCGCGTGGGCTCGATCGCAATGGCCTTTTCATAGCAGGCCACGGCGTCATCCAGGCGCTTGAGCATCAGACAGGCATGGCCACGGTTGATCAGCGCGGCCACGTGCGTGGGTTGCATCGCGAGCACCTGCGCGAAGCTGGCTTCGGTGGCGGCCCATTGCTGCAAGGTCTGCTGCACCACGCCGCGCCCGAAAAACGCCTCGACCGAGGGCTCCAGCGCCACGGCTTTGTCGAAATTGGCCAGGGCCTTCTCGGGCAGGCCCGACTCCATGCAGGCGATGCCCATGTTCGTGTAGGCCATGCCGGCCTGCGGGTCTGAGGCAATGGCTTGCTCGAACAAGGCGATGGCCTGCGGCAGCTCGCGCTTTTGCATGGCCATGACGCCCAGCATGTGCAGGGCATCGAAGTCCTGCGGGTCGAGGGCCAGCGCAGCCTGGAAGTGCCCGTGCGCCTGGTCCATCTGGCCTTGCTCATAGGCGGCAAAGGCCTGATCGAGCAAAGCGTCGATTTGATCGCGGTTGGCGGCCGACGCGGGTGCTGGTTGTTCGCTGTGCATGCTCAATTCATCCCTGGGCGCCAAAGCGTGTGGGCGTCACTCTTTGGCGCAAAAGGAAGACATCCTAATCGCCACACAGATCAAGAAAGCGCCGGTCTTTCCCTGGGAAACACTTGCCAACAAAAAAACCCGACCCGCGTGCCGGCAAAGCACGCAGACCGGGTTGGCAAACGGACTCGGTCAGATCAGATGGTGGCGGCGATGCGCTTGCCCGAGCCGGCAGGCGTGCAGGTATAGGTCACTTCCTGCCCCACCGTGGTGGCCAAGGCGCGCAAGGCGGCATCGGTGCGGCGCGTGCCATCGCCGGACAGGAAGCTGCCCGATGCCAGGTCATACACATAACCACGGCGTGTGCCGCCCTCCACCAGCTGGGCCACCAGATCGCACTCAGTGACATTGCCACCCAGCTCCTTGGACACATAAGGCGTCTTGGCACGCTGGATCAGCAGGTCGATGCGGGGGTTGACCGCCGCGGCATTGGACGATGTCAGCGTGACCTGCTGGCCAACGATGGGCGCCATGTCACTGTCCATGACGTGCATGAAGTCAGACACGTCACGGCGGGTGGCGTCGGGGTTGATCAGCGGGAAGCCCGAGTTCAAGGTCGGCTGGAACACGCGCACGGTGAAGAAGTGGGCCAGGGTGTCGGCGCTGCCGTCATGCACGAAGCCAAAACCCCGGACCTGGTCGCCCAGGAAGCCGGTGGCATCGGCGGTGGAGAACGGGATGGCGGGGGAGCCAAAGCGCCCGACCTTCTGGTACATGTTGCGCAACTGAGGCACCTTCACGATCTGCGAGATGCCCTCGAAGCTCTGGAAGCCACCTGTGCCGTACATGCCGTTGGCGGGGTCCACGGTGTGGCAGCCATTGCAGTTGTTGTTGGGCGTGACGGACTTGCCGTTGATGACGAACTTGAAGCCATCGGAGGGGCGGCTGCCGAAGTAGAAGTCGTGCCCGCGTTGCTGCGCGGCCGTCAGCGAGTTGTCCAGGTTGCGGATCGGGTTGGGCGGCAACTGCACATTGAGCATGAAGTCAGAGAAGGTCTGCATCTCTGCTTCGCTCATCGGGTTGGCGTTGCCCAAGAGGCCCGCGAAGGCCACGGCAAAGTTCTTGAACGACAGGTTGCTGTCCATCGCCGAGACGCCGAACACGCCGTTGGAGCGGTCGCCCCGCCAGTGCATGGCGCCGGAGTTGCGCATGCCCTTGAGCGTCTGCGTGACCATCGGGCCCTTCATGGGATGGAAGTCGGTCGGTTTGTCGCTGCCATTGATCTTGTTCTTCACCCCAAAGATCAGCTTGGCAATGGAGAACTGCAGCGAGTCGGTGAACTTGCCTGGGATGGGGCTGGTGGTGACCACCTCATCCGGGTTGCCCAGGTCCCAGGCCAGGTCGTCCATCTCGCCAAAGATGTGGCAACTGGCGCACGAGGCCTCGCCATTGGCCGATGAGCGGCGCGCGTCATACAGCATGGGCCGGCCGGCCACGATGGCAGCGGGCTCGGGGTTGGGCAGCGCGGTCTGCGCCACCTCGGCGCGGGTGACCAGGTTCACCACCTTCACGGCGTTGTCGAAGCGGGTCATCACGTACAGGCGGCCACGGCCCTCATCCAGCACGATGCCGCTGGGGCCACCACCACTGACCGTGATGTAGCGGGCACTGGCCGCGCGTGGGTTGAAGCTGTCGTTCTCCAGCTCGGCCGTGTTGAACACGCCGATGCGGCTGGAGCCGAACGCGGTCACGTACAAGGTCTGGCCATCCTTGGTCACCGCCATCTCCAGCGGCGTGGCCAGGCTGTGCTCCTTGGCGCTGGGGTCAAAGCCCGGGTCGTTGACCAGCTTGCTGTAGTCGATGTGCTTGTTGAGGTGGTGCGGTGTCACGGCGCCGTTGGCGATCACCGTCACACGCGACAAGGCGATCTTGCCCTGCACGGTCGAGCCCCCGAACTGGCCGGGGCCCTCGAACCGGGTCATGTTGTTGGCCTCGGTGTTGCTCACGTACAGCTTGCCGCTCACGGGGTTGACGGCCATGTTGAACAAGGTCGTGCCCACGTGCCGGTAGGCCGTCTTCTCGCTCAGGCTGTTGGCATCGACGGCGAACACGTCCTTGTCAGGCAGGCTGAAGGACACGGCGGCATCCCAGTTGCGCCCGATCTCGTCTTCCCAATGGCCTGACTGGCGGTTGAACTTCACCATCATGCCGGTCTTGGGTGCAGGGTTGCCTGCCGCGTTGGTCTGCGGGCCCAGGCGTCCACCCGGCATGGTGACGCCCTTGACGGTGCACTTGGTGTTGAGCTCGAAGCTGTCGCACACCAGTTGCTCGTTGAGCGAGGAGGTCTCGTTGCCAGACTTGAAGGCGGCCACGTACACGGTGTTGCGGTCCGGGCTCACGGCCAGGGCGCGCGGCGTATCCGCAAAGAAGCTGAGGATGCTTTGCGGCACGCCACCCAGTGCATTGCCCAGGCTGCCCGGGTTGAAGACCCACACGTCAGCCCGGCCGACGCCGGGCGTGGTGAGCTTGGGGTCTCCCGCGCCGGGCACATTGGCCAGGGATGGGTCCAGACGCTGCTGGCCGCGGTGGGCGGTGGTGATGAAGGCTTTGGCGGGCGAACCGGCGAACACGATGTCGCGCGGCTCGTCGCCCACCAGCAGGGTGCGCACCACGCGGGGTGCGCCATCCAGGCTGACCACGCTGACGCTGTCGGACAGGTGGTTGACCACCCAGACCTCGTTGTCATTGCGCAAGGCCACGGCCACCGGCTCCATGCCAACGGGCACGCGGGCAAACAACTGCAGGCCGGTGCTGGTGATGTTGAAGATCTCCAGCGTGTTGTTGGGCGTGTTGACGGCAAACAGCTTGCTGCCATCCGAGGACATCGCCAGAGGCCGGACCTGCCCGCTCTCGAATGCGATGAAGGCAGGCGATGCCGCATGGGCCGCCTGAGGGGCCACCATCATCAGTGGCACGGATGCGGCCAGTGAACCTGCCAATGCCTGCAGCATCGACAAGGCGCCCAGGCCTTTGCGGAAACGGGTTGTCATGGCGTGTTCTCCTCGCGCTCGTGTGTCGTCAAAACGAAATGGACGCCTTGACTCTAGGAACCGACACGAAGCGGAGGAAGAAGGGAAGCGATCATTTCTTCCCGCCTGGCGCACCAAACCCCCTCAGATGAGGTGCGAATTCATGAACTTAATTCGTTAAATGAGATGAGGATAACCCTGGTCGTAACCAGTTTGGTTAGGGCTTTGGGCGGGCAGACTCAGACCTCGTCCACCAGGCCCTGCATGTGCTCCACGGCCGCGACAAACTCCTCCATGAACGAGCGCACCACGGCACGGGCTGATTGCACGCCGTCAACCAGGCCGATGCCTTGCCCGACGAAATAGGTGACCAGCTCACGTGCCTGCGCGTTGCCGGCCTCGGCTGACTTGTCGACTGCTTTCAGTGCCGGGCGACTGAGCATGGGCTGGAAAGGCATGGGCAGCGAACCCGGGCTGCCTGTCGCGTCCCACGCTTCGGTCCAGGCCGAGCGCAGTTGGCGCGCGGGCTTGCCGGTCCGGCAGGTCGAGCGCACGGTGTCGCGCGAGCCGGCGGCCACCAGCTTGTCGCGGATGGTCTGCGTCACTTCCGATTCGGTGGTGGGCAACCAGACCGAGCCAGTCCAGGCACCGGCCGCCCCCATCGCCATGCAGGCGGCCATCTGCCCACCCGTCATGATGCCGCCAGCGGCGAGCACCGGCACCGGCTTGATCTGGTTCACCGCGCGCACGACCTCGGGCACCAGCACCAGCGTCGACACCTCGCCGCAATGGCCGCCGGCCTCGGCACCTTGCGCCACGATGATGTCCACGCCCGCCTGCACCTGGCGCACGGCGTGTTCCTTGGCCCCCACCAGCGCAGCCACCGGGATGCCATGCTGCCGAGCGCGCTTGATCATCGATGGCGGCGGCACCCCCAGCGCGTTGGCGATCAACCGGATGGGGTGGCGAAAGGCCACGTCCATTTGCGCCTCGGCCAGTTCGGCGGTGAACAGGGTCGGGCGCTCCATCGCCAGTTCGGTCCCGCCCTTGACGCCATGACGCTCCAGCAACTGCCGCACGAATTCAAGGTGTTGGGGCGGGATGCGCCTGGCCATGGCTTGCATGCTCTTGTCGATCTCGTCCTTGATCACGAGGTTCTCGGGCACCAGTACATCCAGCCCATAGGGCTTGCCGTCGATGTGATCGTCGATCCAGCGCAGCTCGGTCTCCAGCTCGTCGGGCGTGTAGCCCACCGCACCGAACACACCAAAACCGCCGGCTTTGCTGACGGCCACCACCACGTCACGGCAGTGCGTGAAAGCAAACAGGGGGAACTGGATGCCGAGGGTCTTGCACAGGCTGCTGTTGATCACATCCGACTCCATCTTCGGTTGAGTGCCCAGGTCGACATGCGCATGCCAGGCGCAAGGACGTGTTGTGGAGCCGATGCTAGGGAGGTGCTGCCGGGCGTTCAATCGTCTGTTTCGACGAACGGGGCGCAACTGACGGAGGGCCTGGTCGCCCACACAACAAAAAAACCCGACCCGCTTTTGGCAGTGTCGAGTTCATGATGGTGGCGCGCCCGGCTGGGATCGAACCAGCAACCCCCTGCCTTCGGAGCCAAAACCCCAACAGATTATTACCGATCGGTAATCAGGGATACTTCAGTTCCATCCGTCTATCTTTGAGTTACCGATCGGGAATTACATCGTTGTAATCAACGTGATCCAACGATAGAATTACCCATCGGTAATTCAAGAGGTATCTCATGGACTCCACCGCGAATGAATTCCCGCTCGGTAACTCCGCGCACACCATCCGCACCACAAAGGAGTTAGGTCACATTGTCCGGCTGCAGCGTCAGGACATGAAACTGCGTCAGCTTGACGTCGCAGGCTTGGCCAACACAGGCAACCGACTGATCGTCGACATTGAAAATGGCAAGCCGACAGTCCAACTCCAGAAGGTCCTTGACTTGCTGGACATCCTCGGCCTGGAAGTGATCGTCCAGCCCAAGACATCCAGGACGCTGTGATGCAAAGAACAACCGCCCTGGATGTCTTCTACGGAGAAGAGTTGATCGGTACCGTCTTTGACACCGAGCCACTCTCGTTCGAATACGCGCCAATCTGGCTGAAGAGGCTCAAGCCCTTCCCTCTCTCCAGCATCCCCTTGACGTCCGGTCAACTGACCGAGCCACACGTACAGGCCTTCTTCGAAAATCTGCTGCCGGAGGGTGAGTTACGCGCCTACCTGTCTGTTCAGCGCAAGGCATCTACCCTCTTCTCACTGTTGCAGGAGGTGGCCGGCGACACAGCAGGTGCCTTTGTCATGCTTCCCCAAGGACAGAAGCCTGAAGCGCCTCAATACGACCCCACGACCTGGGAGTCGATTGCCAACACGCTCAAGACCAAATCTGCTGCAGCCATACAGATCAAAGGGGAAGATGCCCGCATCTCCCTGGCAGGCGCACAAGACAAGGCGACCATCGCGATCTTCGATGGGCACACGCCCATGCTCCCCAAGGGCCACGCACCGTCCACCCATATTCTCAAACCAGACATCCGCAGGCTGGCCAAAGTCAGGGACAGTGCCGCCAACGAAGCCATCATCATGCGCACAGCCAGGCACTGTGGACTGAAGACAGCGGAAGTCTTCTACGAACCGCTGAGCAAGTCATGTGTGGTGGAGCGCTTTGATCGGATCAGACGCCAGGACGGTGGGCTGAGTCGCGTCATCCAGTACGACCTCTGCCAGCTGGCAGGTACGGTCTCCGAAAAGAAATACGAAAAGGAAGGCGGCCCCGGCATTGAGGACTGCGTCAAGTTGATCCGCCAGCACAGCACACGCGCCGCCTTGGATCTGCAGGCCCTGGTTCAATGGCTCTTCTTCAACATCTGTGTGGGCAACAACGACAGCCACGCCAAGAACCTGTCGATGTACACCGTGCCTGGCGAGGGCGTTCGTCTCACCCCGTTTTACGACTTGATGTGCACACGCATCTACCCAGGGCTGTCCAAAGAATTCGCCTTCAACATCGGGGGGCAGGTGCTTCCCGGTCAGATGGGACGTGCGGCGTTACAAGGCCTGGCGAAACAACTGGGCATGAAGCCTCGATACCTTCAAGCCGTCGCTCAGAAACTCGCCACCAAAATCCCCATGGCCATTGATCAGGCCATTGAGGAACTCACGCCAACGCTCTCGGCAGGAAGCCGCACCTTCGCAACGCACTTGGGACACGAGGTCAAGTCGATCACCAAAAAAGCGGCGGCTCGATTTCAAGAGAACACTGAGGCCTAGTCCCCGACTAGCAAGAAAAAAGCACCTGACCTTACGGGCAAGTGCTTGATTTCACTGACATTCATTGGCGCGCCCGGCTGGGATCGAACCAGCAACCCCTGCCTTCGGAGGGCAGTACTCTATCCATTGAGCTACGGGCGCAGCAATTTCAGATTCTAGCAGTCAGCCAAGCAGGCGATTTCCGGGATCGGCTGTACACGACCTATAATCGCCCTTTCGCCGGGCCGGGTACCTGTTATCCGCCCCACGGTCTCACCCACAACCAGCGCCTCCTGAACACCCCATGAGCCAAGCGCCCCAATCCCAAGAGTCCGGCCACCACCAAGGCCCGATCAGCACCCCTCAGCAACTGATTGCTGCCGTGCTGGCTGCTTTCATCATCCCGGTGGTCATCATCGTGCTGCTGGTGAACTACGTGTCGTCTGGCAACAGTTCGGCCGCCGGCAGCGAGGCCCTGAGTGCCCAGGCTGTGTCGCAACGCATCATGCCCGTGGGCACGGTCGAGATCAAAGTGGCCTCGGCCAACACCGGCCCCCGCTCTGGTGAAGAGGTCTACAAGGCCCAGTGTACGAACTGCCACGCCGCGGGCATGCTCAACGCCCCCAAGTTTGGTGACGCTGGCGCCTGGGGCCCTCGCATCGCCAAGGGTGAAGCGCTGCTGCTGGAGCACGCTTTGAAGGGCTTCAACGCCATGCCCGCTCAAGGTGGCGGCGACTTCTCTGATCTGGAAGTGCACCGTGGCCTGGCTTACATGGCCAATGCCGGTGGCGCCAAGTTCACCGAGCCAGCCGCACCGGCTGCTGCAGCATCGGCCCCCTGATACGGCTGATCGCCTCACAAAAAACCGGCTCGCAGGAGCCGGTTTTTTTATGCCTGATCCATTCAGGCGTGGGGCTTGGGCTGCGGGTTCAGGTCGTAGTGGAACCGCCCCGGCATCTCGGCAAAGGGCATTTCCTGGGGCGCCCAGACGCCCGCTTCCACGGCGTCGGCCGCAGCGTCCATGTCCATGGAGCGCACCACGCCGAAGCCCCGGTCCGTGTCCAGGAAGAGGCGGCCATGTTCGTCCAGCCAACAAGCCCGGATCTGCTGCACGGCCTGCCCCGTGTGGGTCTCGACCACATAAGTGGCCTGCGCGCCCTCACCCGCCTTGCGCACGACGTACACGAGCGGTGAGGCTTCCAGTTGCAGGTAGACCCGCTGCGGGCCGTTCTGGAAAAACCACGCGCCACGCTCGTCATGGTCGTAGTTGCGGTTGATGAATTCCTTGAGCTTGTCGTGGTTGACGCGGCTGCCCTTGACCTGTGGGAAGGGGCCTGCCGCCTGGATGCTGTCATCGCGCATGTACCAGTCACCACGCGCATCCAGCGCCAGCCAGCCATAGCAGTCGGGCACATTGGGCCACTTCTTCAAAGCGGCTTTGACGATGTCGTCCATGATGGGTCCTCAGTCTGCTCAGAGTTGTTGTGTCAGCCACTGGCCCACGGCCTGAGGCAGATCGGCCACATGGCCAGGGAAGCGCCCGGCCGGAAAGCCCACGTGCCCACCCTCGTGCGGTTGCCACAGTGTCACGGCCGGGCCCACCTCGCCTTTTGTGGGCAGGCAGGAAGCAGGCACAAAGGGGTCGTTGCGGGCGTTGAGCACCAGGGCGGGCACATCGCGCATGTGTCGCAGGCCTGGCTTGGCCGAGCACTTTGCCCAGTAGTCCTCGGTGCTGGCAAAGCCGTGCAGGGGCGCGGTGAACACATTGTCGTACTCATACAGATCCCGTGATGCACGCAGGGCGGCTTCATTGAACAGGCCGGGAAACTGCTTGAGCTTGGCCAGGGCCTTGGGCTTCATGGAGTTGAGGAACATGCGCGTGTAGACCTGCCGGTTGAAACCCCGGCCAATGGCATGCCCCGCCGCGGCCAGGTCGATGGGCGAGGAGATGGCCACCACCGCGCGCGCAATCTGGCTGGCATCGGCCCCGGCCTCTTGCGCCCAGCGCAGCAAGGCATTGCCGCCCAGCGACACACCCACGGCCAGCAAGGGGCCCTTGTGGCTCAGCGCGAGGCGGCGCAGGATCCAGTTGATCTCGGCATGGTCGCCCGAATGGTAGGCGCGCGGGCCGCGGTTCAATTCACCCGAGCAGCCCCGGAAGTGCGGCACGGCATAGTCCCAGCCCTGGGCGTGAGCCCAGTGCGCAAAAGCACGGGCGTAATGGCTTTGCGACGAGCCCTCCAGCCCATGGAACAGGACCAGCAAGGGGCGCGGTTCGAGCTGGGCATCAGCCGCCTGCGCGAGGGCAGCAGGCAGAAAGTCCACGTCGATGAAGTCGCCATCGGGGGTGTCCCAGCGCTCGCGCCGGTAGGCCACGGGCACGTTGCCGTGATCGACATGCGCATGGCTGTACAGCGCAGGCCAGATGGTCTGGACATTGCCGGCCAGGGGTCCATGCCCGGCCAGCCAGCGTGGGGCACGGTACTGCATGTGGGTGTCAGTGCAAGGTGGTTCGGGGTTCAGTGATGTCCGGCAGGTCCTGCGGCAGGCCCGCGCTGGCGTGGTGTGCCACCATGCGCCAGCCCATGGCCGTGCGCAAGAACACATTGGTGGCGATCACATAAGCCGTTTCCAGCCCACGCTCGGTCATGGCCTGCACCTTCTCGGTCACGTGGTGCACGGCACACACGGCGGACTCCATGCGGCGCACGTGGTGCACCTGCACATGGACCGGGCCGTTCACGAACACCGCTTCAAACGCGGCGCGCACGGCCACCGTGCCCACCACACGCGGGCCGCCCGGGTGCACGCAGGCGATCTCTTCGTCGTCGGCCCAGACGGACATCATCTTGTCCAGGTCACCTTGTTGCATGGCCTCGTAGAAGGAGGCTTCGGTCTCGTCGGCCGTGCTCATCAGGGCTGCCTGGGAGACTTTGCGGGCGCGCGGATCGCTCATGGTCGGGTCCTGGCGAAATGAAAGGGCTGGCTACTTGAAGACGACGGTCTTGTGACCGTTCATCAACACGCGGTGTTCGGTGTGCCATTTCACGGCACGGGCCAGGACCACGCATTCGACGTCGCGGCCCACGGCGGTGAAATCTTCAGGGCTCAAGGTGTGGTCCACACGCTCGACATCCTGCTCGATGATGGGGCCTTCGTCCAGATCGGCCGTCACATAGTGGGCCGTGGCGCCGATCAGCTTCACGCCGCGGTCATGCGCCTGGTAGTAGGGCTTGGCGCCCTTGAAGCTGGGCAGGAAGCTGTGGTGGATGTTGATGGCCCGGCCTTTGAGGAAGGCGCAGAACTCGGGGCTGAGGATCTGCATGTAGCGGGCCAGCACAACCAGGTCGATGCCTTCGCGCTCGACCAGGGCTTCCACCTGCTGCTCCTGGGCACGCTTGACCTCCGCACCCGACCCGGTGGGCAGCGGCAGGTGGTGAAAGGGGATGCCGTAGCTGGCGGCCAGCTCGGCGTAATCCGGGTGGTTGGACACGATGGCCGGGACATCAATGGGCAACCAGCCCGAGCGCCAACGGAACAGCAGGTCGTTGAAGCAGTGGCCATGCTTGCTGACCATGATCAGCACGCGGGGCTTGCGGGCCAGCGCGTGGATCTGGGCCGTCATGGCGAACTGCTGGCGCACGTGACCAAACAGCTTGTCCAGGGTCTTGATGTCGGCCAGGTGTTCGGGTGCCGAAAAGTGAACACGCATGAAGAACAGCCCGGTGCTGTCCTCGCTTTGCACGTCACCGAACTGCTGCGAGTCGATGATGTTGCAGCCCGCCTTGTAGAGCAGGCCTGACACGGCGTGAACGATGCCTTTGGTGTCCACGCAGGACAGGGTCAGGACGAATTCTTGCGGGCTTTTCATGATGGCCCCGATTGTAGGGGCCCATCATGAAAAACGTGCCTTGAAACGCACAAGCCCGGCACGGAGCCGGGCTTGCACAAGGAGAACGCGAAGATCGCTTGCGCGGGTCAGTGACCGTGGCCGATGTGCTCGCCTTCCTTGACCTTGTAGACGGTGCCGCAGTAAGGGCACATGCCTTCGCCGGAGTGGGCCACGTCGATGAAGACGCGGGGGTGGGTGCTCCACAGCGCCATCTTCGGGTTCGGGCAGAAGACCACGCCGGGGCCCTGCACGTCAGCGGCGGTCACTTCCACCACGGCCTTCGGTTTTTGCGTGTTGCTCATGGCGATGCCCTCTCGATCAGACCTTGGTCAGCCACTCGGCGTACTTGGGGTTGCGGCCATTGACGATGTCAAAGAACGCAGCCTGGATCTTCTCGGTGATGGGGCCACGCGAGCCGATGCCGATCTGGACACGGTCCAGCTCACGGATCGGGGTCACTTCAGCAGCGGTACCGGTGAAGAAGGCTTCATCGCAGATGTAGACCTCGTCACGGGTGATGCGCTTTTCCTTGATCTCCAGGCCCATGTCCTTGGCGATCGCGAAAATCGTGTTGCGGGTGATGCCGTTCAGGGCGCCAGCCGACAGGTCGGGCGTGTAGATCACGCCGTTCTTGATGATGAAGAGGTTCTCACCGGCGCCTTCGGACACGAAACCGGCGCTGTCCAGCAGCATGGCTTCGTCGTAGCCGTCATCCGTGGCTTCCATATTGGCCAGGATGGAGTTGGTGTAGTTGCTCACCGCCTTGGCTTGCGTCATCGTGATGTTGACATGGTGGCGGGTGTAGCTGGAGGTCTTGACGCGGATGCCGCGCTTCATGCCCTCTTCGCCCAGGTAGGCGCCCCAGGTCCAGGCGGCCACCATGACGTGCACCTTGGCACCCTTGGGGCTCACGCCCAGTTTTTCAGAGCCCAGCCACACCAGGGGGCGGATGTAACCGCTTTCCAGGTTGTTGGCCTTGACCACATCCAGTTGGGCCTGGCTGATCTGCTCTTGCGTGAAGGGCATGGGCATGCGCAGGATCTTGGCGCTGTTGAACAGGCGCTCGGTGTGCTCGCGCAGGCGGAAGATCGCCGGGCCATTGACCGTGTTGTAGGCGCGCACGCCTTCGAAAGCGCCGCAACCGTAGTGCAGCGTGTGGGTCAGCACGTGGATCTTGGCGTCACGCCATTCCACCATCTGGCCGTCCATCCAGATCTTGCCGTCGCGATCGTCCATCGACATGGGAAATCCTCTCAAAGGGGTGCGCCGCCCCGGGGAAACAACGGAAACGGGCGCTCATCGAACCTTAGATTGTAGCGCGGTGGCAGACCAGCTTCCCGGACAGCCCCTAGGCCGGTTGGGCGACCAGGCGTGCGGTGTGCCGCGCAATCATCAACTCTTCGTTGGTCGGGATGACCCAGGCGGCCACCCGGCTGTCCGTTTTGCTGATGCGCAAGGCCTGCCCGTCGGCCACCTGCTGCAAATTGGCGGCCTCGTCCAGGTCGATGCCCAGCCAGGCCGCATCGCGCACAACCCGCTCGCGGATCGGCGCGGCGTGCTCGCCTATGCCGGCGGTGAACACGATGGCATCCAGCCCACCCAGGGCTGCGCTCAGCGAGCCCAGTTCACGCCCGATGCGGTACACGTACAGGTCCACCGCCTCGCGTGCTTTGGCACTGTCGCTGTCCAGCAAAGTGCGCATGTCGGACGACAGCCCGGACACGCCCAGCAAGCCGGATTCGCTGTAGAGCAGGTGCTCGATCTGGCGGGCATTCAGGCCGCGCTGGTCCATCAGCCACAGCAGGACACCGGCGTCGATGCTGCCGCAGCGGGTGCCCATGGGCAGGCCGTCCAGCGCGGTGAAACCCATGGAACTGGCGACGCTGCGCCCCGCTTTCAAGGCGCACATGCTGGCACCGTTGCCCAGGTGCATGACCACCGTGCGGCCTTTGGCGGCGTGTGCATCGACGTGCGGCAGACGCGAGGCGATGTACTCGTAGGACAAGCCGTGGAAGCCATAACGGCGCACCCCGGCGTCGTGCAGCTCGAAGGGCAAGGCAAAGCGCGTGGCCACCTCGGGGTTGCCGGCGTGAAAGGCGGTGTCAAAGCAAGCCACCTGCGGCAGGTGGGGCGCCAGCTTGTGCAGCGCGGCCACGGGCGACAGGTTGTGCGGCTGGTGCAGCGGCGCCAGCGGGATCAGGGTGTGCAATTCGGCCAGCACGGCCTCGCTCAACAACACCGGCTCATGGCAATGCACGCCACCATGCACGATGCGGTGCCCCACCGCCACCAAGTGGTGGCCTTGCAGGTGCGGCGGCAAGGCCTGCAGCAGGTAGGCCAGCGCGGCTTCGTGGCCCATGTGCGCATCAGGCGCCCAGCGCTGCTCCAGCAACACGTGGCCGTCGTGTGCCTTGGCGATGGCATGCGCGCCATGGCCCAGGCTACCCAGGCCTTCGACCTGCCCGTGCAGCAGCGGCTTGAAGGCCTTGGAGGTGAAGACAGAAAACTTCAGGCTGGACGAGCCCGCGTTGACAACGGCAATCGCATCGGTCATGGGCGGCCTCAGGTAGCGGGAGCGGCCTTGGCACGCGCATGGGCCAGGAGCTTGAGCACAGCGGTGGAGGCCAGGCGCGTGCGCACCGAATCAGCCCGGCTGGTCAGCACAATGGGCACCCGCGTGCCCAGCACGATGCCGGCGCTGTCGGCCCCGGCCAGGTATTGCAACTGCTTGGCCACCATGTTGCCCGCTTCGATATTGGGTACGACCAGGATGTCGGCCAGGCCCGCCACGGCCGACTGGATGTGCTTGGTGCGCGCGGCCTCCAGGCTCACGGCGTTGTCGAAAGCCAGCGGGCCATCGACGATGCCGCCGGTGATCTGGCCGCGATCGGCCATCTTGCACAGCATGGCCGCATCGATCGTGGCCTGCATCTCGGGGTTGACGGTCTCCACCGCGGCGAGGATGGCCACGCGCGGCTCCGGCACGCCCAGCACGTGCGCCAGGTCGATGGCGTTCTGCACGATGTCGAGCTTGCATTCGATCGTCGGCGCGATGTTCACGGCCGCATCGGTCACCAGCAGCATGCGCGGGTAGGTGGGCACGTCCATCACGAAGACATGGCTGATGCGCCGGCCGGTGCGCAAGCCCGTGGCCGAGGGCACCACGGCGGCCATCAACTCGTCGGTGTGCAGGCTGCCTTTCATGAGGGCCTGCACCTCGCCCGAACGGGCCAGGGCCACGGCGCGCTCGGCGGCGGCATGGCTGTGCTCGGTGTCTTCCAGGCGGTAAGCCGAGATGTCCCAGCCGCCGGCCTTGGCCACGGCCTGGATCTTGGCGCGTGGGCCCACCAGCACGGGCTCGATCAGGCCATGTCGTGCGGCCTCCAGCGCGCCAGCCAGCGAATCGGCATCACAAGGGTGCACCACCGCACAAGGCACGGGCGGCATGTCTTCACACGCGCTGAACAGGCGGCCAAAGACATCGTTGCGGCGCAGGATCACGGCGGGTTGGTCGCGTTGGTCCACCGTCTGGTTGCGCGAGGGCGCGGCCACCGTGACCCGGCCATTGAGCAGGACCGTCTCGCCGCGCATCACCACGCAGTCCATGACCAGGCGATCAGGCGGCTGCTTGGCCACCACCGTGACCTTGGCCAGCAACTGGTCGCCCATGCTCACCTGGCCTGCGTATTCCAGATGATGGGCCACGATGGTGGTGCCCGGGCCCGGCAGGCGGCGCTTGAGCACGCCATGGATCAAGGCCTCTGCGCTCACGCCCTCGCACACGGGCTCGCGCTGGCCGGCGGGCAGGCCGTCGGCCGCCAGGATGGACGCATCACCCGACACCAGGGCCAGCAGGGCCACGTCGTCGCGCGTCACGCTGTGCGCCACCTCCACGCTGGCGCCCACCTCGATTTGCTCATAGGTCAGATTGCTGTACGAGGTCACGGCGGTCAAATCGTTCATGTTGTGGGGTCCCCATGTTCTGCACGCATGGTGACAAGCATAGGTCAGGATGGCCCGTGCGCAAGGTTGACATCTTGCCAGTGCGCTCGGGTATGGCCAACCGGGGCCAGCGAACGGGCCCGAGGGCTTCCCGGACGGCTTGTCAAAGCCCCGTCAGCTCAGAAGGTCCGCGTCGATTTGATCAAGGCCGTGGCGACCTCGGACAAGGCCGGCTCCAAGGCCAGCTCGCTGCGGTTGCGGCCCAGCACCTTGGCACGGTGCAGCGCAGCTTCCGCCCGTTCAAGCGCCTTGTCCATGGACTCCAGCGGCGTCATCTCGGCCACACCGGCCGAGAAATGCACACGCAAGTCAGGGGCCTGAGGGGGGCCATCGGCTTTCGTCAAGCCATCGCGCAAACGGTCCATGGCCACCAGGGCCTGATCGGCTGTGGTCGCCGTCAACAGAACCAGGAACTCCTCGCCACCCCAGCGCGCCACCAGATCGGTGTCCCGCAGGACCTTGCGCACCTCTTGCGCAAACAGGCGCAAGGCGTCGTCGCCCACCGCATGGCCATACAGGTCGTTGATGCGCCTGAAGGCATCCAGGTTGATCAAGGCCAGCACGCTGCCATCGCCACTGCGTGATTGCAGTTTCAAGTGGTGCAGGATCATCTCGCGCATGGCCCGGCGGTTGAGCAGCCCCGTCATCTCGTCCTTGTCCACCAATGCCTGGATGCGGTCCAGTGCGGTTTCGAGATCGGCCTTTTGCTGCGCCAGGTTCAGGCGCATGCTCGTGAGTTGCACACCCAGCAGCGACACCGGCGTGAGGATGGTCAGCAGCACCGTGAAATGCACCCATTCCACGGCGGGCTCATAGGTCTGGGGCCACCACCAGGCCAGCGCCACCATGGTCAGGCCCATCACCAGCAAGGCCTGGCCCGTCACCTGCAACTGCTCGCGCAGCTTGAGGCTGAAGATGGCGAACAGCGCGATCATCACCTGCAGCGACAACATGGCACCGCGCACCGGGCTCATCACCGCGTAGAACAGGGCGCCGGACAGCTGCGCCGCTGCGATCTGGAGCATGGTCAGCGAGGGATCACCGAAGCGCAGGCTCCAGCCGCTGCGCAAGGCCACATAGGTGCCGGCGCAAACCAGCAAGCCGAGCAACTCGTACACACGCACGCCGGCGAGGGACAGCGGCCATCGGCGCAAGCCAAATTCGCACAGCAGGCCCCCCACCACATAGACGAAGGCAGCCATCAAGGAACGCGAGACGCGCCCCCTTTGTTTGGGATCCGTGCTCAAGACCGCGTTGAGCAGGCGCGCCAGACCGGACGGGGAAGGCGTGTTGTTTTCAGGCATGACACATCGGTGTCGGCAGCCCTCAGCCAGGCTTGAGCGAAACGCCTGCCACCCTGCTCGTGTGGGCCTCAAAAGCGTGAACGCCGCCACGAACAAGGCACCCGCCCGAGCGCGCTGGCGCGGGCAACTTTACACAGCCCCTTTTCACCATGGTCAACAGGCCAGCTGGCAGGCGCGTTCAACCAACCATGAGCACCTCACCGCCGCACCCCACCTTGCCAGACCTGATTCGCCGCCGAACACTCCTGTCGCTGGCGGCCGGTGCCGCGACAGGCTCCTGCGGCATGCTGACAGCCTGCGCGAGCCAGCCCCCTCAGGCCAGCGACAAGCCGGCCCTGGCCCGGGCCAGGGCCCATACACCAGCGGGCGACCCCAGGCTCCATGTGCTGGTCAACCGCCTCAGCTGGGGTGCCAGCGACAGCGAGCTGAACCTGGCCCTGCAACTGGGCCCCGCCCGCTACATCGCCCAGCAAACCGCCTCGGCACCCCCTGCCGCCCTGCCGCCCGCTGTGCAAGGCCAGATTGACAGCCTGACCATCACGCAAAAGCCGCTCATGGCACTGCTGGCCGACCTCGACAGCCTCAAGCAGGCCGACGACAAACAGCCCTACCAGAAGGAGCTCACCCGCCTGGCCCGAGAGGCCGCCAGCCGACACCTCTTGCGCGCCCTGTACTCGCCCCAGCAACTGCGCGAGCACATGAGCTGGTTCTGGTTCAACCACTTCAATGTGCACCAGCACAAGCACAACATCCGTGCCATGCTGGGCGACTACGAAGAGCGCGCGCTGCGTCCTCACGCACTGGGCCGCTTCAGAGACCTGCTGGGCGCGGCCACCCGCCACCCCGCCATGCTTCGTTATCTGGACAACGACCAGAATGCCGCCAACCGCCTCAACGAGAACCACGCCCGCGAACTGCTGGAGCTGCACACCCTGGGCGTCGATGCCGGCTACACGCAGCGCGATGTGCAGGAACTGGCCCGCGTGCTGACCGGCCACGGCGTGCAGCACAGCGACAAGACGCCGCACCTGCGCCGCGAGCTGGCCGGGTTCTACGTGCGTGAGGGCGCCTACGAGTTCAACCCCGCACGGCATGATTTCGGCGACAAGACCGTGCTGGGCCGGCGCATCCAGGGGCGCGGCGCCACCGAACTGGACGAGGTGCTCGACACGCTGGCCACCCAACCGGCCACCGCCCGCTTCGTCTGCGGCAAGATGGCCCGCTACCTGCTGTCCGACACCCCGCCCGAGCCGCTGGTGCAGCGCATGAGCGAGGCCTTCCTGTCCAGCCAGGGCCACATCGGCGACACCCTGAACGTGCTGCTCGGTGCGCCCGAGTTCACGCAGGCCGAGCCCGGCAAGTTCAAAGACCCGATGCACTACGTGATCTCGGCCCTGCGCGCCGCCTACGACGACAAGGTCATCCGCAACACGACGCCCATCTTCAACTGGCTCAACCGGCTGGGCGAAGGCCTCTACAACCGCCAGACGCCTGACGGCTACCCGCTCACCGCTGATGCCTGGTCCAGCTCGGGCCAGATGGCGGTGCGTTTCGAGATCGCGCGGGCCATTGGCACGCACAGTGCCGGCTTGTTCAAATCCGAAGAAGGCAGCCAAGCCACCGAGCAAGCCGCCTTCCCCCAGCTGGCGCGTGCCAGCTACTACCAGTTCACCCGCGCCATGCTCGGCCCGGACACGCGCCAGGCCCTGGACAACACCAGCTCGCCGCAAGACTGGAACACCTTGTACCTGTCCGCACCCGAGTTCATGTACCGCTGACCCGACCCGCGAGGCCCGCCATGCAACGCCGCACCTTCCTGAGCCACACCTGCGCTGCCAGCGCAGGTGTGGCCACCTTGACCTTCAGCAGCCGCCTGCTGGCGGCCTCACCCGACAGCCCCCGCTTCCTGTTGGTCTTCCTGCGGGGCGGTTACGACGCGCTCAGCCTGCTCGTGCCCACCAGTGGTAGCTTCTATCAGGAAGTGCGCCCCCACATCGCCATTCCCCTGGCTGCGGGCGACCAGGCTGGCGCGGTGCCCCTCACCGAGCAATGGGCCCTGCACCCCGCCGTTGAAGCGCCGCTGCGCCCGCTGCTGCAGGCCAGGCAGCTGAGCTTCATCCCCTTTGCCGGCACGGACGACACCTCTCGCAGCCATTTCGAAACCCAGGACAGCATCGAGCTGGGGCAGCCACTGGGCCCGCAGCGCAACTTCCAGTCCGGCTTCCTCAACAGGCTGGCGTCCGTGCTGCCAGGCAGCCCGGCCATGTCGTTCACGGACCAGCTGCCTGCGGTGTTCCGTGGGCCTGTCGACATCGCCAACACCTCGCTCAAGGGCCAGCTCAAGAACGGCCTGAACAAGCCCCTGCAATCGGCCCTGGCCAGCATGTACCAGCACCATCCGCTGGGCGCCAAAGTGCAGGAAGGCTTCGAGGTGCGCCAGGAGGTCAGCAGCACCATGGCCGGCAACATGGCTGGCGAGATGGAGGCCGCCAGCCGCAACGCCGTGTCCACCAATGGCTTTGAACAAGAAGCCCGCCGCATGGCCAGGCTCATGCGCGAGCGCTATGCCCTGGGCTTTGTGGACGTGGGCGGCTGGGACACCCATGTCGGCCAGGGCCAGTTGACGGGCTACCTCGCCACCCGCCTGGGCCAGTTGGCCAGCGGCCTGGCCGGCTTTGCCGACGAAATAGGCCCCACCATGTGGAAGCAGACCACCGTCGTGGTGATCAGTGAGTTTGGGCGCACCATGCGCGAAAACGGCAACCGTGGCACGGACCACGGCCACGGCAGTGTCTACTGGGCACTGGGCGGGGGCCTGCGCGGCCAGAAGGTGCTGGGCGAGCAAACCAGCATCGAAGCCCGCACCCTCTTTCAAAACCGTGACCTGCCCGTGCTCAACGACTACCGTGCCACCCTGGCCGGCCTGTTTCAGCGTCAGTACGGCCTGTCGCCCTCGGCCATCGACAAGGTGTTCCCCGCCTGCCAGCCGCGCGACATCGGCCTGATCTGAGCCGACCGCATCGGCAGCCCCCCCCTGACCGGGGGAGTCTTTGCACACTGCCAACCGGCTTGGCCCGCCACGTTTTGGCTTCGCCGGCCATTCCTGCCTCCCGCATCAAACAACCCGTTCTTACTATCGACTCCACAGATGCACGCCATCTGTCGGTGTTGATGTTGTTCCTGATGTAACCCTTTCTAGAGGCAGACAATGACCCATTCCATCCAGAAGACCCTGATCGCAACCGCCCTGCTGGCCGCACTGGGCGCCCAGGCCGCCACCGTGACCGTCGCATCGGGCGGCTCCTACCAGGGCCTGCAGCTCACCGGGGCCGACACCATCTCCTTCAGCGCCGACCTGCTGGGCGCGCTGGACACCGGCAAGGTGGTCCTGAGCCCCGTCAATGGCACCACGGGCGTGATCCAGAAGGACGTCGACGGCTTCTACACCCAGGCCGACATCACCGCCCAGCTGAAATCCTTCGACATCAACGACAGCACCAACCGCATCCTGAACGCCTACAGCGTGGGTGGCTCGAACCAGGCCCAGCCTGCACTCAAGAGCGTCTCCAGCGGCGGCTTCGTCACCATCGGTGACCTGTGGATCGACCGCACCGCCAAGGTCGTGCACGGCACCCTGAGCGGCGGCAACGGCGTGGGCACCATCAATGACCTGGTCATCTGGAACATCGCCAGCATCCAGGGTGACAGCGCCATCACCACCGCCGGCAACTTCACCACCACCTTCTCCGGCCTGACGGTGACCACCACGGCCTTTGACGCCATCGCCAAGTCGCTGGGCCTGCTGACCCTGGGCAAGAGCGCCCTGTCCGGCGTGACCGACTTCGGCACCATCACCTCGCACCTGACCGTGACGGCCACCACCCCGGCCGTGCCCGAACCCGGCACTTACGCGCTGATGGGCATGGGCCTGGTCGGCATGGCCGTCGTGGCCCGCCGCCGTCGCGGCTGATCAAACGTGAACCAGGTCGCAAGCGGCCTGGTGTTTTTTTGACCGCTTGATGTGGTTCATGGCGCGAGCAAGCCTTCTTGAGGCAAGCTCGCGTTGTTGCTTCCAGATCCAGGTATCGAGCGAATGATCCCCTTGCGCGCGCTGATGTTTCCGATCCAGTACCAGGAGGTCGGGGAGGCTTTCATGCGGGCCAAAGGGCTGAGCTCGCCCACGGCAGCCGAGTGGCTGGCCACCTTGGGCATCGACCCGACCCGCGGCAGCGACGCCCCCGATGTCCCGCCGGGCTTCGTGCACGGCGAGCACTTTGCCGCGCTGCTGCGCATCCTGTCGCAACACTGCAGCGACGACCGCGCCCACAGCGAGCAGATCCTGGAGTGCTTCCCCGTCTCGGCGCACGGGCCGCTGGGCTTGCTGGCCATCGTGGCCACCAACATGCGTGAGTGCATCGACTACGCCATCCAGTTCGGGCCGCTGGTCATGCCGGCCTTCGGCTTGCGGATGGAGATCATCGACCACCAGGTCCACCTGATCTTCGAGCGCCGCACCGACTTTGGCGCGTTCAACAACCTGATCACCGAGATCACCCTGGGCTGCTACGGCCAGTTCAAGAACTACGCCGACACCCCACGCCCGGATGGCGACTATTACTTCCGCCATCAACCCGATGGGGTGCCGATGTACATCCCCGGCACGCCCCCGCGCTGCATCCATTACGGTTGCCGCGAAGACAAGCTCGTCTTCCCCGAAGAGTTCCTGGACCGCCCGCTGATCATGACCAGCCGGGGCTCGCGCAACGCACTGGAATCCGTGCTCAAGGAGCAGGTGGCGGTGCTGGCACCCCAGCAGCCCTTTACCCACAAGGTGCGCCAGCTCATCCAGCGCGATGTGCATGCCGGCCTGCCCAGCGAGCTGGCCTCGGTGGCCCAGCGCCTTGAATTGTCCTCACGCACGCTCAGCCGCCGGCTGCAGGAAGAGCACAACACCTTTGCCCAGCTGAACGCGCAGATCCGCATCGAGCACGCCAAGGCCCAGCTCCTGCACACCAACAAGCCTGTGTCCCAGATTGCCGTGGAGGCCGGCTTCAACGAGGTGGGCAGCTTCAGCCGGGCATTCAAGCGCGTCTACGACAAGACGCCATCGGAGATGCGCGCCTCGCCGCAGACGATCCAGGCATCGTGAGCCGGCCTGGGCTCACAAGGTCTTGAGGTACTCGATGAGGGCCCAGCGCTCCTCATCCGTCAGGGACTGGGTGAAGGTGTGGCCCCCATTGCCCTGGCTGTACAGATAGCTGTTGAAGATCATGCGCGACTGGATCTGCTGGTCCGTCACCGGGGGCGGCGACTGATAGGCCAGTGAGTTGTTGACCGCCACCACGTTGGCGATGGACGCGAAGACCTGGTCCACCGTGCTCATGCCGTTGCTGCACGGCAGGTAAGGCGCAGCGCTGGCCTGCTGGTTGTTGCAGGGCAGCTCGGTGTAACGCCACCCCAGCTTCTTGAAGTCATAGGCGGCCAGGCTGGCGTCGTAGCCCTTGTTCTTGCCCCCGATGCCGGGCGCGGTGTACCAGCGCTGCCAGATCTTGGGCCGATC
Source organism: Aquabacterium sp. (assembly GCF_016195855.1). Lineage (GTDB taxonomy): Bacteria > Pseudomonadota > Gammaproteobacteria > Burkholderiales > Burkholderiaceae_C > Aquabacterium. The sequence goes on along the minus strand of NZ_JACPYU010000008.1, from coordinate 52,019 downwards.
AGATGGCTTGAGCACATCCCAGATGGTGGGCACGCTGCCGTTGTGGAAATAGGGGGCGCTCTGCCAGGCGCCATACAAGGGCGGGGCCACATAGCCAAAGGGCTTGAGCCATTCATTGGGGCCAGTGGGCGAATACTTGGGGACCGGCCCCTTGCCCAGGTCATAGGCCCTGCGCGGGATGCGCCTGAGCTGGCTGGTCAGCAGCTTGTCATTCCAGCCCTGCCACTGTGGATTGAGTTCGTTGTAGGCAAACCAGGAGGTCTGCCAGGCGCGGCGTTTGCGCTCGTCCTGCATCAGGCCCACACGCTTGTCATCGGTCTGGATGGTCTCGATGGGCGTGATGACGCCGGCCACACCCTTGAGGCGAGGGTCGGGCAGGTAGGCCGGGTCAGCGGCATGGCGCGGTGAGTACACCCCATGGCAACTGGCACAAGAGCCGTTGCCGGCTTGCTTGGGGATGTCGGCATTGGCGCCTGCGGCCCACAGGTCGCGCTCATGGAAGATGACCGCCCCCTGCTCTGCCAGCGCCGTGTCGATGGCGCCACCTTCATGGTTGTAGGCGGGTGGTGACAGCGACATCAGCCACACATTGATGTCCTCGAACTCGTAGTAGATGTCGCGCCGTGTGGCGGCATTGCGCATGAGGTTGGCCACCGCGAAAGCCATCTCCGATCGCACGTTGTCAGAGGTCAGTGCACCGTCCCAGAACTGCCGTGTCTTCCAGGCCCGGTGCCACCAGTTGGGCGCCTTGGACATGCCCGCCGCATGCGAAGGGAACCACTCCATCAGGCTGGGTGAGAAGAGCAGCGAATCCATGTCCCACAGCGCCGGCAGCGCATCCAGGATGCCGATGGCGTCACTGGTGCCCCGCCCGACGCTCCATGGCAAGGGGGCCAGTTGCAAGATCACCGTGGGCCCGTTGGCCCGGAAGGTGTCGGACTGCCCGACGCCCGCGTCGCCGGCATCGTTGGCGCGCCCAAAGGCAAAGGGCCGCTCATCGGGCGAGCCCAGCCGGGAGTCGTGGCAGCCCGAGCAGGTGGACCCCAGCAGGCCATTCCAGCGGCCCTGGTCATCCTTGACCTGCAGCAGGCCCAAAGGCAGCTGGCCCGATCCGCCGTTGCTTGTGTTGGGATCTTCGCCAGGCAGCGCATAGGGGTTGCGCCAAGGCGCAGGACCAGAGCCATAGCGCTTCATGACCTGCTCGTCGAAATCGGCCGGGCGGCTGCTCAAGCCCCAGACCTTCCACAGCTTGTTGTAGCCCGCGATCGTGCCAAAGGGCTGGAAGTACTGCTTGCCCGTCATGAGCTTGAAACCCCTCACCGAGGCGGCCCTGAACTCGCCACAGGTCTTGGGCTTGGGGGGCAACTTGTTGAGGTAAGGCTCAGGCGGGTTGTGCAGGTCCACAAACCAGGCATTGAACTGGATGGCCGCACCGGGCCTGTTCACGCCGGGCACGACCAGCGTGCGGGCGTCCAGGGGCAAGGGCGTCGAGTCGGGCTGGTTGGCACAGGCCGCCGCCCAGGGCGCACGATGGGCCGGCTGATCCAGCAAGGGCAACTGGTTGGCGTGTGCGGTGCTTGCTGCACTGAGCACGCACGAGGTGGCTGTCGCCACGGCGCTGAAGCGAAAGGTGTTCATGATCGGTTCTCCAGGGGGTGAGGGCCAGCTGCACCGGCTTGTGGCCGCGTGCAGCCCCGCACACTAGAGGTCCGAATCTCCCAACCCTCTCGTCCTTTCAGACGATTTTGCCGATCAGACTCAGGCCGCCGCGCGCGCTTGTTCCGCAGCCTGGGTCATGACACTGGCCATGGTCTGGTAGACCGTGGTCCAGGCGTCCCGCACCTCGGTGGTGAACGCTTCGCCCAAGCCTTGGGCCAAGGTGTCGAGCAAGGCCGCACCCACAACCTCGTAGTCCTGCGGCTTCACGCCATAGCCTTGATGGCGCGCGCCCAGCGCCTGCAACACCGGCAACAGGGCAGGCACATCGTTCAACCCTCGCACAGCGGCGCCAATCATCTGCATGAGCTTGGCACCTTGCTGTGCCATGTCACCCTTGAACAGGCTCTTCAGCGCAGGGTCGGCTTCAAACAGCTTGCCATAGAAGAGCGCGGCGGCCTGCGGTGCGATAGGCTCGACCGAGCGCCAACTGCCCTGCACCAGTTCAATCACTTTGGGATCCATCTCAAACTCCTTTTGTTCAGCGTGTTCGCCAGTCTACGAATCCCATGGGTTTTGGGTTCGTCTGTTTCGACGATTCAGTCGACATTCACAAACTGCAAAACTGTCCGCACCGTATTGGAGTGGACTCACATGGTCTTGACTGAATCTGAAAACGCATTTCGGGATGAAGTGCGGGCCTTTCTCGACACCGCACTGACGCAAGATCTGCGCCTGGCCGGCCGCCGTGCATCGGGCATCTTCACCGACTACCCCGACGGCATCCGCTGGCACCAGATCCTCGCCGCCCAAGGCTGGAGCGTGCCGCGCTGGCCCACCGAGCATGGGGGCACAGGCTGGACGCCCATGCAGCACTACCTCTTTGCCTGTGAGCTGGCCGCCGCCGATGCGCCCCCTCTGGCGCCCATGGGCACCGGCATGGTGGGCCCGGTGATCATCGCCTTTGGCACGCCAGAACAACAGGCGCGCTGGTTGCCCGGCATACGCAGCGGGGACGACTATTGGGCGCAGGGCTACTCCGAGCCGCAATCGGGCTCGGACCTGGCCTCGCTTCAATGCCGGGCCGTGCGCGATGGTGCTCACTACATCATCAATGGCACCAAGATCTGGACAACGCATGCCCAGTACGCCAACAAGATGTTCTGCCTGGTGCGCACGGCCACAGGCGGCAAGCCGCAGCAGGGCATCAGCTTCCTGTGCTTTGACCTGGGCACACCGGGCATCACCATCCGTCCCATCATCAGCATCTCGGGGGACCATGAACTCAACCAGGTCTTCTTCGATGACCTCAGGGTGCCGGCTTCAGGCCTGATCGGCGAAGAGAACCAGGGCTGGGCGATTGCGAAATACCTGCTTCAACATGAACGGGGCAGCGCCTGGGCACCCCAACTGCGCGCACGCATGCGGCGCCTGGACAAGGCCGCGCAGGACGCCTTTGCGCACCAACCGCCCCATAGCCTGGAGCGGCAGCTGATCAAGCTCAAGCTCGCCGAGGCGCATTGCCAGATCGATGCCGTGGAGGCCCTGGAGATCCGCGCCCTCAGGGCCGATGCCATGGGCACACCACCGGGGATCAGGCCGTCGGTGACCAAGCTGCTGGGCACCGAGCTGCGACAGCACCTGACCGAGATCGGCATCCTGATTGCCGCACACCGCGGGCAGGTTCGCACCCCCATGCACCTGTGCGCGCAGCAAGGGCTGGACGAAGAGGCCTCGTTCGCGATGTCGGCCTACCTGAACGACCGGGCCGCCTCCATCTATGCCGGCACCAATGAGATCCAGCGCAACCTCGTCGCCGCGCACCTGCTGGCGCAATAAGGAAAGGACAGCACCATGGACAGTTGCTTTCAATTGAATGAAACCCAGACCATGCTGCGCGACAGCCTGGCCCGCCTCCTGTCGGACCGCTACAAGACGGAGCAACGCGCCCATCTGCTGGCCACGGCCGGCAACTGGCCGCCGCTGTGGCACGAACTCACCAATGAGCTGGGCATTCTCGGGCTGCCGTTCAGCGAAGAACTCGGTGGCCTGGGCGGCGACATGTTCGACAACCTGGTGGTGATGGAGACCCTGGGCGCGTCGCTGGCAGCCGAGCCTTACCTGTCGACCATCGTGATTGCCGGCGGGGTGTTCAAGCGCCTGGCCACCCCCGAGGCCCGGCAGATGCTGACGCGCATGCTCCATGGTGATGCGGTCGTGGCCTTCGCTGCCACCGAACCCAGCAGCCGCCACGACTGGCACGATGTGCGCACCACCCTGACACCCGTTGAGGGCGGCCACAAGCACATCCTCCAGGGCCGCAAGACCGTGGTGCGTTGCGCCCCATGGGCCACGCACCTGCTGGTCACGGCGCGCAGCCTGGGAGCGCCCTGGGAGCGCGATGGCATCTCGCTGGTCTGCATCCCGGCGCACACGGCGGGCGTGCACTGCAACGATGTGCGCACACTCGATGGGGGCGTGGCCAGCGAATTGACCTTCGACCACGTGGCCATCTCACCCAGCCAGATCATGGGGCCCGTTGGCGGGGCCTTGCCACTGATCGAGCAGGTGATGGACGAGGCCACCCTGGCCCTTTGCGCCGAAGCCATCGGGGTCTTGCAGCGCCTGCTGCATGACACGGTGGACTACGCACGCCAACGCAAGCAGTTTGGTGCGCCCATCAGCAGCTTCCAGGCCCTGCAGCACCGCCTGGCTGACATGTACTTGTCGCTGGAACAAGCTGCAGCGTTGACCGCCTCGGTGGTGGACGCCCTGCACGCGACACCTGCCGCACGCGCCTTGGCCGTGTCGTCTGCCAAGATCGCCACGGCCAAGGCCTGCAAGCTCGTGGGCCAAGGCGCCGTTCAGATCCACGGAGGCATGGGCATGACGGAAGAGCTGGCCATCGGGCATTTCTTCCGAAGGGCCACGGAGATCGAGAGCCTGTTTGGCAACGTCGACTGGCACCTGCAGCGGGTGGCCGCCTTGCGCGACGATCTGGTCGATGCCATGGCCGCCTGAGCCCACACACGCGCCGCGCACCCGCCTGGCTCAGGCCATTCAGGCCATTCAGGCGATCACGGCCAGCCGGCGTGCTGCGGCGATGGCCTGCATGCGGTTGTGTGCGCCCAGCTTGGCGTTGATGTTGCGCAAGTGCGTCCTCACCGTGCTGTCAGACACCTTGAGCCGGCTCGCCATGTCGCTGTTGGAGCACCCTTGCGCCAGCAGGTGCAGCACGCGGATCTCCTGAGGGGTCATGCCGGCCAGTTCGGCCTCGCGAGCAGCCGGCAAGGGCTCGGCATGGGCCTGATGGGCCGCGCCCATGTCCTGCAGCGCGCTCACCAGGGTCTGCAGATAGTCATCCCAGATCGGGTCCCTGGAGGCGCCCACGTACTCGGCGGCATGATCGGCGCCATGATCGGGAGCTGGGTCGGCCACATGCGGTCGCTGCAGGCGTTGAACCACCGGCAGCAGTACCGGCCCTTCATCCAGCACCATGCGCACGAAGCCATCACGGCAGGCTTGCCTCAAGGCCCGCTCGGCGGTCTGGATGCTGCCCGCGATGTCCGCGCACTGCTGCTGCCCCAGGGCCAGCAGCAAATGGAGCTTGAGCGCCCGGCGCCCTCGGCCGACTTGCTCGGCTGCCGCCAGCTCCGACTCGATCAGGGCCACGGCACGCCGCGCGTCACCATGGTGCAGCTCCCACCGGATGCGCGCCAGCTGCAGGTACTCGATGTCGTGCGCCACCAGCCTTTGCCGGTTGACGCGCTCCCACAGGCCGGGCAGGTCTGCGGCGTCCAGCGCATCCCGGGCCGGCCTGGCCTGCCCTTGAAGGAGCAAGACGCGCGCGCGCTCCAGGTGGGCGGCCGCCACGGCACGCGGCAGCTGCCGCTGGTGGCCGAGGTATTCCAGGTCACTCAGCGCCTCCTGGCACAGGTCCAGATCACCCCGGCTGTAGGCAATGCGCGCGCGCAGCGCATGCCCCAGGATCATGTGGTCGGGCAGGCCCGTCTCCTTGGCCAAGGGGCTGTAGACATGAAGCCGCTGCTGCGCGTCATCCAGGCGGTTGGCGTCATACAAGGCCGCGGCATAGAGCACGCCGGCCCAGGCGTTGCCCTCGATCTGGTTGGCCGGCGTGACCACCGGCATGGCGCTGCCACTCTCGCCCACGGCCATGCGCAAGCGGGCCGTTGCCTGCTGAAGGCGCCCATCGTGCAGGTCCAGCATCCCTTCCACGGATTCGGTGAAGGTCCGCGTGAACGGGTTGCTGCGCGGGGTGCGCCGTGCCTCATCCAGCAGTTGGCGCGTCATGCCCGCATCGCCCACCACCGAGGCCACATGGGCCATGGCATTGGCCAGGCCAATGTCCGAGAACGAGCAGCCACTGGGCAGTTGGGTCAGGGCATCCCGCCCCAAAGTCAGGGCTTCCTCGTAACGGTCCAGGAGGGCCATCAGCAAAGGCCGCAAGGTGCGCAACTTGGCCTGCACCAACGTGTCGGTGCTGGACTCGCACCCCGACCGTTGCAGCGCGCTCAAGGCCTCGGCGGGCCCCTTGGTGAAGAAGGTGGCCCAGATGGCGATGCTCTCCAGCAGCGGATAGGGCACCAGCTGGGATGAGGGAATCAGCGTGAACCAACGGGTCAGCATGCGCATGCGCCCTTGCTCCACGAAGCGCTGCGCATGCTGGGACAACAGGGTCAGCGCCTGGGGCACATCGCCACCCTCCAGGGCGTGGTCGATCGCGGGTACCGGGCGGCCCTGCGACTCGAACCAGGCTGAAGCAGCCAGATGCAGGCGCGTGTATTCATGCGGCTGATCCCGACGAAGCTGATCCCGCAGAAAGTCGACAAAGAGGCCGTGATAGCGCCAGCTGCGCCCCACACCGTCCTGCCCATCCTGCGCCACCGGGCGAACAAAGAACTCGGCCTCCTCCAGCCAGTCCAGCATGCGCTCCATGTCGGCCAGGCCTTGCGCTTCGCAACGAGGCGTCAGCGCGTGGCACAAAGGTACCGTCATCTGATGGAGGATGCTGGTGCGCAACAGAAACTGCCGCACATCGGCGGGCAATTCGGCCAGCACCGCCTTGGCCAGGTAATGGGCCACGGCCTTGTTGGAGCCGGAGAAGGACGCGATGAAGGCGCTGTCGGCCCCCTTGCGATCCAGGGCCACGGACGCCAGCCACATGGCCGCGATCCAGCCCTCTGTCTTGCGCCACAACTCAGCCATTGCAGCGGCGGGCAAGGGGCCATGCCGGCGGCGTGCAAAGAAGCTGCTGGCCTCGTCCTGCGTGAACCGCAGGTCCTGAACATCGATTTCCAGCAACTGACCATGGACGCGCAAACGCGCCAGCCCCCACTCCGGCATGGATCGGGAAGCGGCCATCACCCTTGAACCATCGGGCAGGTGGATGATCAGCTCCTTGAGCACGTCCAGCACCTGCGCATCGTGGATGGCTTCCACGTCATCCAGAAACAGCGTGAACGGACGGGGGCTGGATGCGAGCTGGTTGAGCAAGGCGCCCGCTCCTGACTGTCCAGACGGCCCCAACTGCCCCGATGCGCCCGCAGGCAGAACACCCGCCAAAGCCCAGGCCAGGGCCTGGAGAAACCGGGGCAAGTCGTTGTCGGCGCGGTCCAGCGTCAACCAACCGGTGGCCACGCCCAACTGCGACAGCCGGCCCCGAATCTGGCGCAGCGCCGTGGTCTTGCCATACCCGACAGGGGCACGGACCAGCACCACACGCGCTTGCTGGGCCTGGAGCGCCCGCTCGCAGATCGCCTGCCGAAGCACCTCGGATGGGCTGGCGACCGGTGGCGTGGTCTTGTTGACCATCACCCCTTGAAGTTGAACATCGCCCCAGGGCCCCGCACCGGCTGTGGGGACCGAGGATGCGGCAAGGGAATCGCCCATGTTGATGCCTTGTGAGTGATGAGACCCCAGGCGGCAGCGTGCTGCCTGAGGCCACCGCAGCCGGGGATATTGCGTTATTTCACGACAAGGCATCAGAGGGGTTTCACGCAGTTGCAGGCCAGCCAAATCGTCTGAAGTGACGATGTTGCCAAATGCAACGACTGCCTAAATTGCCTACACCTGCAGGAGTCTGATCCCATTGAGCGCATCACCTTCCGCAGGCAGGCAAACCGGTCCTGCGTACCGGTGAGATCAAGCATGAGGAGACATGCATGCGCGTTGTGAAGTCCGTGGGTCTGTCGACCCTCGTCTACCTGGCATGGAGCGCCCCGCTGCCTGCCCTGGCTGGCACCACTGACCTGGGTGATGGCCTGGAAGCCACCTGGTCACTCAATGCCTCGCTCACCGGCGGCTGGCGAACCAAGTCCCCCGACTCCGATCTGATCGGCCAGAACGATGGCGGCACCGGCTCGGCCTACACCGGCTCGGCCGACAAGAACTGGGGCAAGTGGAAGAACTTCAGCACCCTGGCACGTCTGGTCGGTGACGTGGACATCCACAAGGGTCAGTTCGGTGCCATGGTGCGTGCCAAGGCATGGGACAACTACCGCCTGAGCCACAAGTCCGTTCCCTTTGGCGCGGCCACCAATGACTTCGTGCCCGACACCAAACTCAGGGACGACGACTTCGACACCAACCTGTCCAAGTTCAGCGGGGTTGAGCTGCTGGACGCCTATGTCTATGGCGGCGTGGACCTCTCTGAAGACGCCCAGCTCAAAGTGCGTCTGGGACAGCACGTTGTCAACTTTGGTGAGAGCCTGTTTGTGCCCGGCGTCAACCAGTACCAGGTGCTGGACATCAATGCCTTGCGGCAATCGGGCACCCTGCTCAAAGAGGCCATCTTGCCGGTCCCGCAGATTTCGGCCAACCTGGGCCTGGGCGGTGGCTTGTCGCTGGAGGGCTTCTACCAGCTGCAATGGAAGCGCACCAGCATCGACGGCTGCGGCACCTTCTGGTCGCCGGCCACGGCTCTGAACTGCACCAAAGGCTCGATCCTGGTGAACCAGGATGTGGCCGGCTCAGACTCCTATCTCGGCTGGAACGGTGTACCCGGCCTGGGTGGCGCGAACTTCCGCTTCCCGCTGTCGGCCGACCGCGAAGGCTCGGACAAGAACCAGTTTGGCCTGGCCGCCAAGAAGATGGTCGAGGCCATCGACACCGAGTTCGGCCTGTACCACGTGCAGTACAACACCCACGTGCCCAACCTGTCCGGCGTGCGGGACAACAGCAGCGTGGCAGGCTCGGCCTACACCAACTCGCCCTCGCTGGGCTCGGTCTTCTGGGACTACTCGGCCGACAAGATCAAGGTGACGGGCCTGAGCGCATCGACCGTGGTCAACGGCTGGTCGGTCGCCGGCGAGATGAGCTACACGAAGGACTTCCCCGTGCAGATCAACTCGGTGGACGGCTTCTACGCGATGGTTCAAGGCCTTGGCCCCATGGCCTCGCGCTGGGGCTTCGCGGCGGCCCCGCTGGCTTCCGGCACCTACAACGTGGGCTATGACCGCAAGAACAAGACGCAGTTCCAGTTCTCGACCTTGAAGCTGGTCTCCAATGTGCTGGGGGCATCGTCGGGCACCGTGATGGGTGAAGTGGCCTTCCAGCACTGGATGGGCATCGGAGATCCCTACAGCGGTGTGCGCTACGGCCGTGGCTTCGAATACGGCGCGGGCCCTCACGCGTCCTTTGGCGGCGCCTGCCCCGCAGCGGCAACCAACACCCGCAACTGCACGCAAGACGGCTACTTCACCTCCACCGCCTGGGGCGTGCGCGGCCTGGTCGAGCTGGAGTACCCCAATCTGATCGAAGGCTTTGTGGTCAAGCCCCGGCTCTTCCTGGCCAAGGACGTGCAGGGCTGGTCGGCCGACAGTGTCTTCAGCCAGGGGCGCCATGTCATCAGCCCGGGCGTCAAGCTGGACTACCAGAAGCGCTATGCGGTGGACCTGAGCTACACGACCTTCAACGCCAACGCGCGCTTTGACAGCTTCCATGACCGCGACTTCCTCTCTCTGGTGTTGAGCGCCAGCTTCTAAGAAGACCGATACCCGCTATGGAGACCCACTTCATGACTGACCTCATGCCTTCTCTCTCGCATACCCGCACCCTGGTGCTGACACTGGCCGGCATGCTGGCCATCGCCCTGACCGCATCTGGCAAGACCAGCGCCGAGCAACTCGAACGCCTGGGCAAGGACCTCACCCCCGTTGGCGCAGAGCGTGCTGGCAACAAGGACGGCTCCATCCCCGCCTGGAGCGGCGGCATCGTCAAGGCCCCCGCAGGCTTTGACCCCGGCAAGGGCTGGGCTGACCCCTTTGCCGCCGACAAGCCTCTGTTCACCATCACCGGCGCCAATGCAGACCAGTACAAGGACAAGCTGGCCCCGGGCCAGTTGGCCCTGCTCAAGCGCTACCCGACGTACAAGATGAACGTCTACCCGACGCGTCGCTCGGCGGGCTACCCCGATGCGGTCTACAACGCCATCAAGGCCGAGGCCGGCAAGATCGACACGGGCAATGATGGCGACTCGGTCCTGAACCTGTCCTCCAGCACGGTGCCCTTCCCGCTGCCCAACACCGGCGTCGAGGTGATGTGGAACCACGTGTTCCGCTACCGGGGCGACACCCTGATCCGCGATCAGACCGAGTTCCCCGTGCAGACCAATGGCGCTTTCACACCCGTCAAGCGCCATGAGGAAACCATCTTCGGCACCGGCATCAAGAACGCCAATGCCCTGTTCTACTTCCGCACCACCTACAAGGCCCCGTCCAACATCGCGGGCGAAGCCCTGCTGGCGCATGACTTCATCGACCAGGTCAAGCAACCCCGTGCAGCCTGGGTCTACAACCCCGGCACACGGCGCGTGCTGCGCGCCCCCGAGGTCGCTTACGACACGCCGCGCAATGGCGTGGACGGGCTCTCCACGGTGGACGACTACGATGCCTTCAACGGCTCGCCCGATCGCTTCGAGTGGAAGCTCGTGGGCAAGAAGGAGATGATCATCTCCTACAACAACAACCGCCTCACCGACAAGACCCTCAAGTACAGCGACATCATCAAGCCGGGCACCATGAACCAGGACCTGGTTCGTTATGAACTGCACCGCGTGTGGGTCGTGGAAGGCTCGCTCAAGCCGGGCAAGAACCACGTCTACCGCAAGCGGGCCTACTTCATTGACGAGGATTCCTGGCAGATCGCCCATGCCGACCTGTACGACGGCCGCGGCGACCTCTGGCGCGTGCTGGAGGTGTTCGGCCTGCAGTACTACAACGCGCCAACCTACTTCATCGGTGGCTCGGCCCAGTACGACCTGCAATCGCGCCGTTATGTTTCCAGTGGCCTGACCAACGAGGAAAAGCCACTTCAGTTCAACGTCGCGCTCAAGCCCGCCGACTTCACGCCGGATGCCTTGCGCCGGATGGGGAACTGAGTCGTGAACAAGCTGTCTGCCCGTCTGTCATGGGGCGCGCTGCTGGTGGTGAGTGTCGCCGTGTCGGCCAGCGTGTCGCCACCCGATCCGCTGCCCCCGCATGTTGACCTGCTGCAGGCCCGCTCGCCCATCACCCACCACGGCCAGCGCAAATTGCTGGTCGATGTGGCCAACACCGGCAAGCGCCTGGTGGCGGTGGGTGAGGCCGGCCTGGTGATGCTGTCGCAAGACGGGGGCGTCGCCTGGTCGCAGTCCCCCACCCCGACGTCGGTCATGCTCACCGCGGTTCATTTTCCCAGCGCGCAATCGGGCTGGGCGGCCGGCCACGATGGCGTCATCCTGGCCACGCACGACGGCGGCGTAACCTGGGCGCGCCAGTTCGATGGCCGCCAGGGCGATCAGCAAATGCTGGAAGCCGCACGCGCCCAACTGGCCAGGCTGCCGGCCTCCCGCGCTGGCACGCCTGAGGCGCCTTCGAACCTGCGCATGGCGCTGGAAGACGCGGTGGCGGGCTCGCAAGCTGCCGTGGAAGCGGGGCCATCCCGGCCTTTGCTGGCCGTGCGCTTTGCCAATGACAAGACCGGCTTTGCGGCCGGCTCCTTTGGCCAGCTCTTCACCACCGACGACGGCGGCAAGCACTGGAGCTACATCGGCGACCGGCTGGACAACGCCGAAGGGCTGCACCTGAATGCCCTGACCCTGAGTGCAGACGGCCATGTCTACATCGCCGCCGAGGCCGGCACCGTCTTCGTGTCAACAGACATGGGGCGCAGCTGGACGCGCAGCAACACGGGCTACAAGGGGCATCTGTATGGGGTGCTCGCCCTGCCGGGCGACGCCCTGCTCGCCTACGGCTTCAACGGCCACCTGTTTCGCTCCACCGACGGCGGGCAGGCCTGGAAGCCGCTGCTGAGCCCGACCATGAAATCCATCGTGTCGGCCACCATGCTCAACGGTGCCGCCTTGCTGGTGGACGAAGAGGGCCAACTGCTGACCAGCCCTGACCAGGGCGAGAACTGGGCCTTGATGGGGCAGCGGCTGCCCGTGCGCCGTGTGGGCGCCATGACCCTGGTGCTCTCGACCTGGTCCAAGCCCCACGGCGCCCTGGCCTTTGACGTGCTCACCGTGGGCCTGGGCGGTGCCAACCGGCATGCCCTGCCCTGACTCGCCCAACGGATCACAACCCGACACCATGACCTCTGCAACACCCACACCTGGCTCTTCACCCCCGCCATCCCGACTGGTGAACAAGGCCGAGCGCGCGCTGTTCAGCCGCCGCCCCTGGTGGCTGGCCTTCTTCGCCATCGTGTCATGCCTGATGCTGTGGCAGGCCTCGCTGCTCAAGGCCGATGCCAGCTTCCAGAAGATGGTGCCCGGCAACCACCCCTTCGTGCTCAACAGCCTGCGCTTCATCAACGAGCTGCGCCCTTTGGGCAATACCGTGCGCATTGCCGTTGAAACCACGGACGGCGACATCTACAGCCGGGAGTACCTGGAAGTCCTGCGCAAGATCACGGACGAGGTCTTCTACATCCCCGGCATCGACCGCGGCAACCTGAAGTCCTTGTGGACGCCCAACACCCTGTGGTTCGAGGCCACCGAGGATGGCTTGCGATCGGGCAAGGTCATCCCCGCCGACTTCAGCAGCATCTCGGTCAAGCAGGATGCCGCCATCGTGCGCGACAACGTGGCCAAAGCCGGGCTCGTTGGCACGCTGGTGGCCAACGACCACCGCTCCAGCGTCATCCTGGCACCCTTGCTGGAGAACGACCCCGACACCGGTGCCCACCTGGACTATGGCCAGTTCTCCGAACGGCTGGAAGCGCAACTGCGCCAACGCTACGAGAGCAAGACCATCCGCATCCACATCGTGGGCTTTGCCAAGCTGGTGGGTGACCTGATCCACGGCGCGGCATCGATCGGCTTGTTCTTCCTGTTGACGGTGGGCCTCACCGCCATACTCTTGTGGGCCTACTCGCGTTGCTGGCGTGTGACCCTGGTCACCATCGGCTGCTGCCTGCTGGCCGTGCTCTGGCACCTGGGCCTCATGCACCTGCTGGGTTTTGGCCTGGACCCCTACTCCATCCTGGTCCCCTTCCTGACCTTTGCCATCGGCGTGTCGCATGCCGTGCAGAACATCAACACCTTTGCCAGTGCAAGCGCACAAGGCGCCAGCAAGCTGAGTGCGGCCAAGGCCACCTTCGCCTTGCTGTTCGTGCCGGGTACGGTGGCCCTGCTGTGCGATGTGGTGGGCTTCTCCACCATGTGGATGATCGACATCGGCGTCATCCGCGAGCTGGCCATCAGCGCCAGCGTGGGTGTGGGCGTGATCATCTTCACCAAGATGTTCCTGCTGCCCATTGCCATGTCGTACGCGGGCATGTCGGCCCGTGGCCTGAAGGCCGCAAAGCGGCGCCAGGCCGGCCCGCATCGGCTGGGCCATGCCCTGGCCTCACTGGCCACGGGCTGGCGCGCCTGGGGCGTGCTGGGTGTGGCGGGCCTGGTGGCAGCCACGGGCTACGCCATGAGCCGCCAACTGGAGATCGGTGACCTGGACCCCGGCGCCCCCGAGCTGCGCCCTAGCTCGGTCTACAACAAGGACATTGACTTCTTCGCCAGGCACTACGCCACCAGCACCGATGTGTTCGTGGTGATGGTCAAGACACCCGCGGGCGAATGCGGCGCCTACCCCACGGCCTCTACCGTGACGCAGCTGCAATGGGCGCTGGAAGAAACACCGGGCGTCCAGAGCACGGTGTCGCTGTTCGACTGGATGAAGCAGGTCATCGCCGGCACCTATGGCGGCAACCTGAAGTGGGCGGCGGTCACGCGCAACCGCTACATCTCCAACTCGGCCCACAAGGCCATCCCGCAGTCCTTCTACAACGACGATTGCTCGATGTTGCCGGTGGTGGCCTACCTGGCCGACCACAAGGCCGCCACGCTCAACCGCGTCGTCAAGACGGTCGAGGGCTTCGTCAGCAGCCACAGCGGCACCCATGTGGAGATCCTGATGGCCGCCGGCAACGCCGGCATCGAGTCAGCCACCAACGCGGTTGTGGAAAAGGCCTGGCGCCCCATGCTGTGGCTGGTCTACGCCATCGTGGCCGTGCTGTTGATGCTGGAATTCAGGTCGCTGCGTGTCACCCTGTGCCTGCTGATCCCGCTGGTCATCACCTCCATCCTGTGTGAGGCCGTGATGGCGGCGATGGGGCTGGGTGTCAAGGTCGCCACATTGCCGGTCATCGCCTTGGGCGTGGGCATCGGTGTGGACTATGGCATCTACCTCTACAACCGGCTGGAGCAGTACCTGCACCAGGGCCTGTCGCTGCCCGAGGCCTATCTGGAGACCATGAAGACCACCGGGCTGGCCGTGGCCTTCACCGGCATCTCGCTGGCCGCTGGCGTGGCCACCTGGGTCATGTCCGACATCAAGTTCCAGGCCGACATGGGCCTGCTGCTGACCTTCATGTTCTTGTGGAACATGATCGGCGCGGTGCTGCTCATCCCCGCCCTGGCCAAGGTCATGGGCCTGGGGCATGCCGTGGGCAAAGCCAACACCAGTGCGCCCTCCGCCTCGAAGCCGAGTTCAAGCACCCACCGCAAGTCATCCAGCCAGGTCACCAAGGCCGGCCCCGCTGACGACGAAGACCTCGCCTTGCAAACCAAGTGATGGCCACACACCATCCATCCGCCTGAAAGGCCCATCATGGACATTCAAGCCGCCGTCGTGCGCGAGCCCGGCCGGTTCACCATCGAGCACCTTGAGCTTGATGCGCCCCAGGGTGACGAGGTGCTGGTGCGCGTCATCGCCACCGGCCTGTGCCACACCGATATCGTGGCGCTAGACCAGCACCTGCCCTACCCGCTGCCCGGCATCCTGGGCCACGAGGGGGTGGGCGTGGTCCAGCGGGTTGGCCCACGCGTCGAGCACCTGATCCCTGGTGACCACGTGATCCTGAGCTTCGCGTCTTGCGGGCATTGCGCCAGCTGCCAGAGCGGCCAACCCGCGTACTGCCAGTACGCGCGCCAGCTGAACCTGGCCACGCGCCGCGCCGATGGCTCGTGCACGCACCATGCGGGCAGCCAGGCCGTGTCTGCGGGCTTCTTCGGCCAATCGTCGCTGGCCAGCCATGCGCTGGTGCATGAGCGCAATGCGGTGCGGGTGCCCAAGCACCTGCCGCTGGTTGACCTGGCCCCGCTGGCTTGCGGCGTGCAGACCGGTGCGGGCGGCGTGCTCAATGTGCTCAAGCCCCAGGCGGGATCGAGCCTGGTGGTTCATGGCCTGGGCGCAGTCGGCCTGTCGGCCATCATGGCGGCCAAGACAGTCGGCTGCACCCGCATCCTGGCGGTGGACCTGCATGCCTCCCGGCTGGACCTGGCCGCCGAGCTGGGTGCCACCGCCCTGATCCAGGCTGGTGACACGCCAAGTGATGCCCAGGTTCACGCACAGGTGCCCGGCGGCGTGGACTTCGCCATCGACGCCACCGGCGTGCCCGCGGTGATGGGCGCCGCCATCGCCTCCACGCACCGCACAGGTACCACCTTGATGCTGGGCATGGCCCCACCGGGCGCGAGCCTGAAGCTCAATGCTGCGCTGCTGCTGGGTGGGCGCACCATCCGCTCGTCCATTGAAGGCGACAGCGTGCCGGCGGTGTTCATCCCGCGCTTGATCGAGCTGCACCGCGCCGGCCTGCTGCCCTTTGACCGCCTGTGCCGGCACTACCCGCTGGATGCCATCAACGACGCCATCGCCGATTGCAAGAGCGGGCGCACCGTCAAGCCCATCATCGTGATGCCTGATGCCCATGCATGAGAAGGCGCCCCCTGTGCTGAACACCGCGCAAACGCAGGCGCTGCAAACCTGGCTGGGCCAGCATGTCGCAGGGGCACAAGGCCCCATGCACCTTACGCGCATCCATGGTGGGCAGTCCAACCCCACTTTTTTTGTGGACTTCCCCGAATGCGCGCTGGTGCTGCGCAAGCAGCCGCCCGGGCCCTTGCTGCCTTCCGCGCACGCGGTGGACCGCGAATACCGCATCCAGCGTGCGCTGGCCAACAGCGGCCTGCCCGTGCCGAAGATGCGGGCCTTTTGCGCAGACGCGCAGGTCATCGGCACGCCGTTCTACGTGATGGACAAGCTGGCGGGCCGCGTGATGTCCAGCCACGCGCTGCCCGAAATCGAACCCGCCCAACGCCAGGCCTACTGGATGGCCATGGCCGAAACCCTGGCCACCCTGCACAGCCTGGACTGGGCCGCACTGGGCCTGAGCGACTACGGCAAACCCGGCAACTTCTTCGCCCGGCAGATCGCGCGATGGAGCCGGCAATGGGCCGCCTCGCGCACGCGGGAAGACACCCACATCGAGCGCCTCATTGCCTGGCTGCCCGCGCACATCCCCAAGGGCGATGACACCCGCATCGCGCACGGCGACTTCCGTCTGGGCAACCTGATGTTCCACCCCAGTGAGCCGCGTGTGATCGCCGTGCTGGACTGGGAGCTGTCGACCCTGGGGCACCCGCTCGCGGATGCGGCTTACTCCGCCATGGCCTGGCACACGCCGCCCGCATCCTTCGATGGCCTGCTGGGCCTGGACTTGCAGGCCCAGGGCTTGCCCACACAGGCCGAGTACCTGGCGCACTACCACCGTTGCAGTGGGCGCCCAGATCGGGTGGCGCCCTTCCACCTGGCGTTCTCGCTGTTCCGCTTCGCGGTGATCCTGGAAGGGGTGCGTGCGCGTGCGCTGGCCGGCAATGCCGCCGCAGAAGATGCCGGCCGCGTTGGCGATCAAAGCGCCGCCTTTGCGCAAGCGGCCATCCAGGTGCTGGACGGCGTTTGAGTTCAGCGGCTGCCCGCCACCTTGGGCGTTGACGGCACCGACAAGCACACCCCCAGCTCGCCGGCCACCTCCTCGCTGTGTTGACCCAGCCCAGGCGCATGCCGCGCGGGCGACGCCTCCCAGGCCGAGAAGCGCACCGGCGCGCCCACCTCGATGTAGGCGCCCTCCGTCGGGTGCTCGCGCTGCTGCAAGAGCCCGCTGGCCTTGATCTGCGGGTCATCGAGCAGGTCTTCGATCTCGTTGACACGCATGGCCGGCACATTGATTGTTTCCAGCAAGGCCAGCCACTCGTCGGTGCGCTTCGTCGGCGTGATCTCCGACATCAGCATGTACATCTGGTCCATGTTGCTGCGGCGGACAACAGGGTCCTTGAAGCGCGGCTCGCTCAGCACATCCCCTCGGCCTACCGCCTCGAAGAAGCGCACCCAGCGGTCGTCGAGATACGGTGCAATCGAGATCCAGCCGTCACGGGTGCGCATCGGCTGGCGAGCCGGGTCCAACTGGCGGGGATAGCGGGCTGACCCCGTCGGCGGCACGAAGGTATGGTCGAACAGGTGCTCCAGCAGGTTGAAGCTGGCCACCGATTCGAACATGGGCACCTCGACGAACTGCCCCTGCCCTGTGCGCAAGCGGTGCACCAGGGCCGCCGTGATCGCGTAGGCCGCGTGCAGGCCCGACACCTTGTCGGCCAAGGTCATGGGCAGATAGCGAGGGCGCGGTTGCCCATCGACATAGGGCAGCAAGGTCGCCACACCCGCTGCGGCCTGGATGACGTCGTCATAGGCTTGCAAGCCCGCGTAGGGGCCGCTTTGGTCAAAGCCCGTGCAGTGCAGGTAGATGATGTCCGGCTTGATGGCGCGAACGGCCTCGTAGCCAAAACCCAGCCTGTCCATGGCTTCTGCGCGGACGTTGTGCACGAAGACGTCGCTGCTTTGCACCAGCCTGCGCAAGGCTTCGCGGCCCGCTTCGCTGCGCAAGTCCCAGTCCACCGAGCGCTTGCCTCTGTTCAGGCGCATGTGCAGTGGGCTCATGCCCGGCGTCTTGGGGGGGTGCCCCAGGATGCGGATGGTGTCCCCCCCGGTGGGCTCGACCTTGATCACATCCGCCCCCAGGTCCGCCAGCACCTGCGTGGCATAGGGGCCAAAGATCACCGTGCTGAGATCCGTGATGCGGATGCCTTCGAGCATGGCGGGCTGCTTCGGTTTGCTGTCCATGTTCCATTCCGTTGGGGGTTGATCTGCCGCGAATTCTTCAAGCCCACCTGAGCACGGTCAATCGTCGCATTTGACGAAGAAGCCTGCCTATTGATCACCCCGCCCGCATGGCTTGAATTCGTCGCAACGGACGATCGCCGCCAGCGCCCTCCACCATGACACTGCATGTCGCTATAGAGGAGAGGCCATATGAGCACACGTCCGCACACCGCATCCCTGAACGTGGCGCGCACCCCCGTCATCATTGGTGTGGGTGAGATCACCTGGCGCCCCCAGGACCTCGCCGCCGGGCTGGAGCCGCTGTCCTTGATGGCGGCCGCGCTGCACGCCGCACAGACTGATGCATTGGAGAACGCACAGCCGCATGTGGGGGCGGCGCTCCTGCAGGCGGTCGATTCACTGGATGTGGTGTGCGAGCACTCCTGGCCGTACGAAGACGCGCCGGCCTTGCTCTCGGCGCGCATGCACATGGCACCTCGGCACCGTGCTTACGCCCAGGCTGGTGGTGAGTCGCCCGTTCGGCTGCTGCACGAAGCGGCCAGGCGCATTGCCGAGGGCGAGAGCGCCATTGCCGCCATCGTCGGCGCGGAGTCCAGCCACACCGTGGCCAGCGCGGCCAAAACCGGTACGCCCTTGAACTGGACCCCACGCGACCAGCACGCCAGCTTGCTCAGGGGCGCCGACATCTGCCACCCGATTGCCGTGGCCCACGGCATGGTGTCACCCGTACAGGTCTATGCCTTCTTCGAGAACGCCTTGACCGCCGCCACCTCACAGACGCCTCAGCAGGCCCAGATGGAATCCGGCACCATGTGGTCACACCTATCTGAAGTGGCCGAAGGCAACCCTTACGCCTGGCAGCGCCGGCGCCTTGCGGCCCAGGACATCATCACGCCCCATGAGCGCAACCGGCTGATCACCTGGCCCTATACCTTGTCCATGGTTGCCAACCCCCTGGTGAACATGGGCGCGGCCATCATCCTGACCAATCTGCAGCTGGCCCATGAGCTGGGCATCCCTGATGACAAGCTGGTGTACGTCCTGGGCGGCGCCCAGGCGCAGGAGTCGCGTGACTACCTGGCCAGAGCCAACTACTGGCATGTCCCGGCGCAGGAAGCTGTGCTGGAAGCGGCCAAGGACATCGCTGGTGGGGGGAGCCAACCCTTTCAGCACATGGAGCTCTACAGCTGCTTTCCCGTGGTGCCCAAACTGGCCAGGCGGGTGCTGGGCTTGCCGGCCGATGCCAGCCTGTCCGTCACCGGTGGCCTGAGCTACTTCGGCGGCCCGCTCAACAATTACATGAGCCATGGCACCGCGGCCATGGTGCGAGCCCTGCGCGCCAAGCCTGGCGACAAAGGGCTGCTTTATGGGCAAGGCGAGTACCTGACCAAGCACCATGCGGTGGTGCTGTCCACCGCGCCATCACCCCATGGCCAGCTGCAATCCGATGGTGGCGCCCAAACCCAGGCCGACGTGCTGCGCGGACCCGCTCCCCTGCTTGTTGCGCACCATGAGGGCCCAGCCCAACTCGAAACCCACACCGTCATCTTTGATCGCCAGGGCAAGCCGGAGTTTGGCACCGTCATCGCCCGCACGCCTGAAGGTGCGCGGCTGATGGCCCGCGTCCCGGCCGATGACCTGGTGACCATGGCCCGCCTCACCTCGCTGAGCAACAGCCCGGTGGGCTTGCAAGGCACGGTCGACGCCGGGCCCGAACAACGCCTGCACTGGCGTGTGGCCGCCTGATCCCTCTTTCTCACTCCACCATCAAGCGACATGGATTTCTGTCTCTCACCCCCACAGCGTGAACTGCAGGCACGAACCCGGCAGTTCATTGCAGAGCAGGTCATCCCCCTGGAAAGCGACCCACGGCGCACACCCCACGGGCCCACCGATGAACTCAGGCGGGCCTTGCAAGACCGCGCCCGCCAGGCCGGCCTGTTGACACCGCATGCAGCCACCAGCCTGGGTGGACTGGGCCTGAGCCACATCGACAAGGCCATCGTCTTTGAAGAAGCGGGCTACTCGCCACTGGGGCCCCTGGCCCTCAACATCGCCGCGCCTGACGAGGGCAACATCCACCTGATGGAACTGGTCGCAACGCCTGCTCAGAAAGACCGCTGGCTGGCCCCGCTGGTGGCGGGTGACATCCGCTCTTGCTTCTGCATGACCGAGCCGGCACCCGGCGCAGGCTCGGACCCCAGCATGCTGCAAACCCAGGCCAGGCTGGAAGGCGACCACTATGTGATCCGGGGCACCAAGATCCACATCACCGGCGCCGTTGGTGCCGGGGTGGGCATCGTCATGGCCCGCATGGAAGACGGCTCGGCCACGATGTTCCTCGCCGACATGGACCAGCCCGGCATCCGCATCGAGCGGCAGCTGGACGCCTTGGACTCGTGCTTCGCCGGTGGCCACGCCATTGTGCATTTCGAGGGCCTCAAGGTCCCTGCAGCAAACTGCCTGGGCACCATCGGTCAGGGCTTTCGTTATGCCCAGGTGCGCCTGGCGCCAGCCCGCCTGACCCATTGCATGCGCTGGCTGGGGGCGGCACGGCGCGCCCATGACACGGCCGTGGCCTATGCGCGCGAGCGCGAAGCATTTGGTCAGGTACTGGTGCGCCACGAGGGTGTCGGCTTCATGCTGGCCGACAACGAGATGGACATGCACGCCGCCCGGCTGACCATCTGGCACGCGGCCTGGGTACTGGATCAGGGTGAAGATGGCGGCCACGAATCCAGCATGGCCAAGGTGCTGTGCTCGGAAGCACAGTGGCGCGTGGTGGACCGCAGCGTGCAGGTGCTGGGTGGCCGGGGTGTCACCGACCTGAGCATCGTGGCGACCATCTTCCGCGACATGCGGGCCTTCCGCATCTACGACGGCCCCAACGAAACGCACCGCTGGCGCATGGGCCGCCGCATCGCCAAGGGAGGCACCACATGAGCACACCCGGCCCCAGCTTCTCCTTGAACGGACGCACGGCCCTGATCACCGGCGCCTCCAGCGGCCTGGGCCTGCACAGTGCCTGGACGATGGCCCGCGCGGGCGCCCGCGTCATGCTGGCGGCACGCAGGCTGGCACGTCTGCAAGGCCTGGTGGCCGAGATGCAGCAGCAGGGCCTGCAGGCTCATGCCGTCGAGATGGACGTCAGCTCGGCCTCATCGGTGGCGGCGGCCTTTGAAGAGGTCGCGCAGCGTTGGGTGGCACCAGACGTCGTTGTCAACAACGCCGGCCTGGCAACGTCGGCCCCTGCCCTGTCGCAGACCGAGTCCCAATGGGATGAGGTCATGGACACCAATCTGAAAGGCGCCTGGCTGGTCGCCACCGAGGCCGCGCGCCATCTGCAGCAGGCAGGGCGTGGCGGCTGCATCGTCAATGTGGCTTCCATCCTGGGCTTGCGCGTGGGAGGTGCCGTGGCGCCCTACTGCGCCTCCAAGGCGGGCCTCATTCACCTGACCAAGGCGCTGGCGCTGGAATGGGCCCGGTACGGCATACGCGTCAATGCCCTGGCACCGGGATACATCGAAACCGACTTGAACAGCGGTTTTCTGCAAAGCGAGGCGGGGCAGCGGCTGCAGGGCCGGATTCCGCAGAGGCGGTTTGGCCAGCCCGGTGACCTGGATGGGCCGCTCTTGCTGCTGGCTTCGGATGCGGGGGCCTATATGACGGGGGCGGTGTTGGCGGTGGATGGGGGGCACCTGGTCAGCACGCTTTGACGTTTCTGCTTGTGTCGGTTTTGCTTGGCGTCTTGCTGAGGTTGAGGCGCTTTCTCAGTGCAGCGCGAGGCGCGGACCGAGTCGGTATTTGGCCAGGCTTCATGTTGGTGGTCCCGCTTTGCAAGCGGGACTGCCTTGCGGTGCTCGCAAAGAAGTGGCGCCGGGGAACTCGCTGCGCAGACGCTGTCTGCTTCGCTCGAACAACCCCGGCGAGTCAGTTCACGATGCGCGCTACGCGCGCCCACTTCTTTGCTCCGCTCCTCAGCACCACCAAGGCGCCCAGCCAAATACCGCCTCAGTCCTTCTTGCGCCCCGCTTGATGCAGGCGACGTTGGTTTCGCGTGCGACGGCTTGACGCTTAAGCTGCGTCAAAGCAAGGGCCCTTGCCTATCTCGGCCCAACAACCTTCGCGTACCAAGAGCAGGTCGGAAAAGGGTTGAGGTGGCATCTGGCCGGGCGCCTTGGGGACGCCGCGCAGCGCAGGGCAGTCCTGCCTTTGGCAGGACCGTCAACATGAAGCCCGGCCAGATGCCACCTCAACCCCCGACCTGCGGAAGCACCGCCAAAGCGCCCACTCTCAGCACGGCAAACCAAAAGCAGAAGAGCGGCAAACCGAAAATGCAAAAAAGACCGGTGCGTCCGACAACACACCGGTCAAGCCGTCACGAGGAGCGACATGCAATGAAAATCTGAACTTCAATGAGTATCTGAATATCAACCAGCCTTGAACACAGGCTCACGCCGCGCCAGGAACGCGCTCACCCCTTCCACAAACGACGCCCGGTCAATCAACTCCCGCTGGCGCTGCGCCTCATAGTTCAACTGCTCACTCAAGCCGTTGACCAGCGCTGCCGCCACCGCCGCCCGCGTCTCCACCACTGCATGGGGCGGCAGTGCCGCCAGGCGCTTGCACAGCCCCCTGGCCTGGGTATCAAGGTAGGCGTCGTCACACACCTCCCAGATCAAGCCCCATTGCTGCGCCTGCTCGGCCGACAGGCGGTCGCCCAACAAGGTCAGCGCCGTCGCCCGCACCCGCCCCAGCTGCTGCGTGAGAAACCAGCTGCTGCCCAGATCCGGCACGATGCCCAGCTTGGGCATGAAGGGCAGATAGAAGTAGGCCGAGCGCGCCGCGATGACCACATCGGCCGCCAAGGCCAGGCCCACGCCGGCACCGGCCGCCACCCCGTTGAGCGCTGACACCACCGGCACCGACATGGACTGCAAACGCAAAATCAAGGGGTTGGACAACACCATCATGGTGTCGGCCGTGCGTTGCCCCAGGCTGCGGGTGTCGCCCTCTGCCGCTTGCATGCCATTGAGGTCGGCACCGACACAAAACGACTTGCCCTCCCCGATCAGCAGGACAGCCCTGACACTGCGCTCGCGCTCGATGCGCTCCAGCAGTTCCAGCAGGCCCTGCTGCATCTCCTCGGACAAGGGGTTCATCCTGGCCGCATTGGCCAGGTAGATGACGCCCACATCGCCATCTTGTTCATAACGTACCGCACTGGTCATCTCTGGCTCCCTGCTTGATGCCGTCACAGCCGTTCAACGATGGTGACATTGGCCAGGCCACCACCCTCGCACATGGTCTGCAAGCCGTAGCGCCAGCCGCGCTGCTCCAGCACGTGCAGCAAGGTCGTCATCAAGCGGGTACCTGAAGCCCCCAAGGGGTGGCCCAGGGCAATGGCCCCGCCATTGACATTGAGGCGATCAGGGTTGGCGCCCAGCGCCTTCTGCCAGGCCAGCGGCACCGATGCAAAGGCCTCGTTCACCTCGTAGGCATCGATGTCATCCAGGCTGAGGCCGCAACGCTTGAGCGCAAGCTGCGTGGCCGGGATCGGTGCCTCCAGCATGATGACCGGGTCGTGCCCGATGACCGTCATCTGGTGGACACGCGCCAGGGGCTTGACGCCCAGGGCCTTGAGCCCCCGCTCGTTGACCACCATCACGCCACTGGCGCCGTCGCAGATCTGGCTGGCCGAGGCCGCCGTCAGGCGCCCCCCCTCCTGGATCAGCTTGACCGAGGCGATGCCCTCCAGCGAGGCCTCGAAGCGGATGCCTTCGTCCACCGTGGTCAGCTCATCGGGGCAGTGGCCTTCGGCCATGCGCACCGCCACGGGCAGCACTTCTTCTTCGAAGCGGCCCAGCCTGGTTGCTTCGATCGCGCGGCGGTGGCTGAGGTAGGCATAGGCATCCAGCTCGTCCTTGCTCAGCTCGTACTTGCGGGCGATCTGCTCGGCACCCGCGAACTGGCTGAACTCCACGCCGTCATAGCGCTTGTGCATGCCGGGGCTGACATAAAAGCCCATGTTGTTCTTGGCCGGCAGCGTCATGGGCGTGCCCATGGGCACGCGCGACATGCTCTCCACCCCCGCGGCAATCACCACATCCATCGTGCCTGACATGACGGCCTGGGCCGCAAAGTGCAGTGCCTGCTGCGAGGACCCACATTGCCGATCGACCGAGGTGCCGGGCACAGACTCAGGCAAGCAGGACGACAGGACGGCATTGCGCGCCACATTGCAGGCCTGCTCGCCAATCTGACCGACACAGCCCATGATGACGTCGTCGATGAGGGCCGGATCGGCGCCCGTGCGGGCCACCAGGGCATCCAGCACCTGCGCGGCCAGATCCGCAGGATGCCAGCCGGACAGGCGGCCAGCGCGACGACCACCCGGTGTACGGGCAGCAGCAACAATATAGGCTTCAGACATGATGTTTGATGTGTGCGTTAAGTTGGGGGATAGCAGCCAGCGGCTCAGCGCGGTGGCATGCGGATGGCGCCATCCAGCCTGATGCAGGCACCGTTGAAGTAGCCATTGGTGATCAGCTGTTCAGCCAGCGAGGCGAACTCATCGGGCTCGCCCAGGCGTTTGGGGAAGGGCACCGATTCGGCCAGTGCGGCCTTGACGTTCTCTGGTGCGCCTTGCAGCAAAGGGGTGTTGAAAATGCCGGGCAGGATGGTGTTGACGCGCACGCCTTCACCCATCAGGTCGCGGGCGATGGGCAAGGTCATGCCCACGATGGCGGCCTTGGAAGCCGAGTAGGCCGCCTGCCCCATCTGCCCGTCTTCTGCCGCCACCGAGGCCGTGTTGACGATCACGCCCCGCTCCCCATCGGCCAAAGGCGGCAAGCTCAGCATACCGGCTGCCGACTGGGCAATGCAGCGAAACGTGCCAACCAGGTTGATCTGGACGATGCGGTCGAAGTTGAGCGAAGGGAAGTGGCGGATCTCGCCTGTGGCCTTGTCCCGGCTGGCCGTCTTGATGGCATTGCCGGTGCCCGCGCAATTGACCAGCACCCGCTCCTGGCCGTGTACCGCACGGGCACGTGCCAGGGCTTGGCTCACATCCTCGTCGCTGGTGACATCCACCGGGCAAAAGATGCCGCCGAGTTCACGCGCCAGGGGCTCACCCAGGTCGGCATTGAGATCGAAGATGGCGACTTTCACGCCGCAAGCAGCCAGGCGTCGGGCCGTGGCCGCGCCCAGCCCGGATGCGCCACCGGTCACGATGGCAGAAACGGAAGCATCAAGTTTCATGGAGGTCCTCAAATGGGGTGGATGAGCGTCGTCGTCGAGGGGGTCAGCGGCCGTGGTAACGGGCACCGTCCCGCGCCATCTCGCGCATGCGGGGCGTGGCCTGGTAGGCCGGGCCGAGGTGGGCATAACGGTCGCACCGCGCCACCACCTCGGTGAGGCCCAGCCAGTCCGCGTACTTCAAAGGCCCACCCAGGTAGGCCGGGAAGCCCAAACCCAACAACATGGCCGTGTCCAGCTCGGCCGGGGTCTCGACCACGCCTTCCTCCAGCGCATGAGCGGCCTCCACGATCAGGGGCAGCATCATCCGGTCTTCCACTTCGGAAGCGTCGAAGCGGCGCCGACCCGATGGCTGGACCGCTGCCAGCAGAGCATGGGCCTCGGGCGCGTGCTGCTTCTGCAGTCGCCCACCCTCGCCCGCCACATACTGGTAGAAGCCACTGCCGCTCTTTTGGCCGTAGCGCTTGTGGTCGACCAGCAAGCGCACGGCATTGGCCGCCACCGGCTTCATGCGCTCGGGGTAGCCTGCTGCGATGACCTCAGCCACATGCACGCTGGTGTCCATGCCGACCACGTCCTGCAGGTAGGCAGGCCCCATGGGCCAACCAAAGGCTTCCATCACCTTGTCGACCTCTTCAAAGTCCGCACCATCGGCAATGAGTTGCAGGAAGCCGGCGACATACGGCGTGATGAGGCGGTTGACCAGGAAGCCCGGGCAGTCCTGCACCACGATCGGCGTCTTGCCCATGGCCACGGCCTGCGCCACCGCGGTGGCGACGGCCTCGTTGCTGGAGCGGCTGCCCTTGACGATTTCCACCAGGGGCATGGCGGGCACCGGGTTGAAGAAGTGCATGCCCACCAGGTTCTCGGGCCGCTGCAGGGCGCTGGCGATGTCATCGATGCGCAAGCTCGATGTGTTGGAGGCGATGACCGTGTCCGGGCGGACCACGCCCTCCAGCGTCTTGATCACCTGTTGCTTGATCTCCAGGCGCTCGATGATCGCCTCGATCACCATGTCGACCTGGCCCAGCCCCTCATCGTTCAGGCGTGGCTGGATGGCAGCCTGCACCTGATCGGCGACGGCCTGCGTCAGGCGGCCCGTCTTGACCTGCTTGGCCAGCAGCTTGCTGGCTTCGGTCAGCCCCAGATCAAGCTGAGCGGGCGAGATGTCCTTCAAGACCACGGGCGTACCGCGCAGCGCGTTCACATACGCGATGCCGCCGCCCATGATGCCGGCCCCGAGTACGCCAAGCTGCTTGACGGGCCTGGCCTGGCCGGTGAACTGGCGGCCGCGCTTCTTGACGATCTGGTCATTGAGGAAGAGCTGCACCAGCGAGCTGGCGGCCTGCGTCTTGGCCACACGCCCGAAAGCCTGCGCCTCCAGGGCCAGGGCCTGCGAACGGTCCACCCGGGAAGCCTGGGCCATCATCTCCACGGCGATCGATGCCGCAGGTTGATGGGCTGCAGCCAAGCCCTGCGCCTTGAGGTGAGCCGCATCGAAGATGCCCTTGAGCTCATCGTCCTGCAAAGCCACGGGCGCCTGCTTGCGCCGTTGAACAGCGCGCCAATCGCGTTGCCCGGACATCGCCTCCTCCAGGACCGCCAGGGCCCGTGCGCGCAACTCGGTGGGCTCGCACAATTCATCCACGACGCCCGCAGCCAAGGCGGCCGGACCCTTGGCGGGCTTGCCGCTCACCACCCAGTCCGTGGCCACGGCAGGCCCCGCGATGCGGCACATGCGCACGGTGCCACCAAAGCCCGGGAACAAGCCCAGCTTCACCTCCGGCAGCCCCACCTGGGCAGCCGTTGACATCACGCGGTAGCTGGCAGACAGGGCCAGCTCCAGCCCACCGCCCAGCGCGAAGCCATTGATGGCCACCACACTCGGAAAGGGCAGGTCGTCAAAGGCCACGAAGATGTCGTTCTTCTTGAGCACGTCTGCCGCGATCTCCTCGGCCGTCTGCTTGAAGATGCGATCAAATCCCTTGATATCGGCGCCCACGATGAAGACGTCCTTGGCACTGGTGATCAGCACCCCTTTGATGCCCGAGACCGCCGACAGGATCTCGGTGACCTGCCGGAACTCCGTGACCGTCTGCGTGTCCAGCTTGTTGATGGCGTCTTGCTTGGCGTTGAAGCACAGCTCGACAATGCCACCATCGAATCGCGTCAGTTGAATGTTCTGGCCGTCAAACACGGGTAGGCTCCTCTTGGGGTGTGATGGGCCATCCCGATGACGGCCTGTTGATGCTGCCCACTGTAGGCAGCGGGGCGGCGGGGGTACATCGTCGAAAGTGACGAATCTGGTCTGGCCTCAAGCCATCCAGTTGCGCGCGATGTCCAGGCGCTCCTGGCACTCGGCCACCATGCGCTGGATCAGGGCCGCACAAGTGGGCACGTCGTCAATGAGGCCGATGCATTGGCCGGCGCTCACCACGCCCCCATCGACCTCCCCCGTGATCAGGGCCTCGCGCCCGCGCACGCCCATGACCAGCGGCTTGACGTCATCGAAGCTGCAACCGCCCGGGCGGCGCTCGATCTGCACCACCTCGTCGGCAATCGCGTTGCGAAAGACACGGGCCGTGTTCTTCAAGGTCCGGAAGATCAGAGCCGTATCGCGTTCGCTGCCCTGCACCAGCGCCTGCTTGATGTTGTCGTGGATGGGCGCTTCCTGGGTCACGCAAAAGCGCGTCCCCATGTTGACGCCCTCGGCACCCAGCACCAGCGCGGCCGCCATGCCCCGGCCATTGGCGATGCCGCCCGAGGCGATCACCGGGATCTTCAGCTTCATGGCTGCAGCGGGGATCAGGATCAGGCCGCCCACATCGTCTTCACCGGGGTGGCCCGCGCATTCGAGCCCATCGATGGAGACCATGTCCACGCCATTGCGCTCGGCAGACAAGGCATGCCGGACCGTGGTGCACTTGTGGATGATGGTCACGCCATGGCGCTTGAACTCGTCGACAAACTCCTTGGGGCTGTTGCCGGCGGTCTCCACCACCTTGACACCACCTTCGATGATGGCGCGCACATACTCGGCATAAGGTGGCGGCTTGACCGAAGGCAGGATCGTGAGGTTGACGCCAAAGGGCTTGCCCGTCATGGACCGGCAGCGCTCGATCTCGGCCCTCAAGGCATCGGGGGTCGGCTGGGTCAGCGCGGTCAGGATGCCCAGCCCCCCAGCATTCGACACCGCCGACGCCAACTCGGCCAGGCCCACCCATTGCATGCCACCCTGGATGATGGGATAGGCGATGCCCAGTTGTTCAGTCACTCTGGTCTTCATACGGTTTCTTTCCTTGAATGGGCGTAAAGCGCATCGGCCTCCACGGCCCGAGCCCGCAGCCAGCGGGATGGCACAAACCTGCTGCCCAGGCGGACACCCAGGCGCTCGCATTGCTCGATGAAGTGGCCCAGGCCCAGCGTGTCGATGTAGGACAGCGGCCCGCCGGTCCAGGCCGGGAAGTCCAGGTCCAGGACCGCCGCCACGTCCAGTTGAGCGGGCTCGTCGACCACGCCCTCTTCCAGGCACCGCGCAGCTTCCAGGGCCGCAGCCGTCAACCAGGCCGCACGCAGGTCGTCGATCGACAAATTGCCATCTCCCGGTCGGTGCGCTGGCGCCCCATCTCGCTCGGGCAGGCGGGCCAGGCCAACCTGCCTGGCCGCGTTGCGGCTCATGGCCGGGGGTACGCCTTCGGCCAGTTGGGCTCGCCATTCATCATCCAGCGCCTTGCTCAATCGGCTGGCCAGCAGGGCATCCAGATCGGTGCGGTGGCCCTCTCGCCGCGCCTGCAGCACCCGGGGCGCATTGACCATCAAGGTCCTCAGGCGGTTACGCGCCACATGCCCTGTCAGCAAGGCGCTGAAGTGCCGTGCTTCGCAGGTCAAGGCCCGGTCCATGGGCAACTGCGTGCCCTCATAGACACACGAGAGGATGGCCAGCGGCGCGGGCTCGTTGTCATGGGTTTCCATCCTCACCCTGGCCAGCCCCAGCCCAAAGCTCTTGAGGGCATGCGATGCCATGGCACCCGCCCCGCCAGGCACGGTGTAGCCCTTGACATCCCATGGTTGAGCCGCATGTTGGTTGGCCAGCACCCAGTGCCGGGCCGCCCTGACGATCTCGTCCAGCGGCTTCAAGGCATGCACCAGCCCCAGTGACAAGGCCTCTTGCGGCGCCACGCAACGCCCGCTCAACAACAAGGGCAGGGCCTGCGGGATGCCGATCAAGCGCGGCAAGCGTTGGGTGCCCCCGCCGCCAGGCAGCAGTCCCGCCCGGACTTCGGGCAAACCGATCAGGGCCTCGCTGTTGTCTGCCAGCACGCGGTAGTGGCAAGCCAGGCTCAACTCCAAGCCGCCACCCAAGGCATCACCATTGATGGCCGCAGCCACCGGCCGCCCGCATTGCTCCAAGGCGCGCAAGGCCCGCGCAAAAGGCATCAGGATGGCTTGAACATCCAAGGCCGACATGCCCGACTCATGCACCTGCAACAGGTCCGCGTGGTCAGCCCCTGATGAAAAGCAGCCAGGCTTGTCGGAGGTGATGATGACACCCCTGATGTCCGTCCGCGCTCGAATGAAGTCGACTGCGGCGCAGAAGTCGGCCATGAAGCCGGCTGTGAAGACGTTGGCGTCGCGCTCGGCCACGTCCAGTACCAGCAAGGCCACGCCCTCCGCGTCGACCGACAGCCGCACGTTGTCCCATGTCTGTATCTCCATGCCCATCACACTCGCTCCATCACCAAGGCAGTGGCCTGCCCTGCCGCCGCACACAACGTGATCAAAGCTGTGTTCAGATCACGCCGCTCCAGTTCATCCAGCGCGGTCCCCAGCAAGATGGCACCGGTGGCACCCAGTGGGTGCCCCAGCGCAATCGCGCCACCATTGACGTTGACCTTGTCCGCCTCCACACCCATCTCGCGCATGTAGCAAAGCGGCACCACGGCAAAGGCTTCGTTGACCTCGAAGAGGTCGATGTCGGCCACGCGCATGCCGCAACGCTGCAAGGCCTTGCGGCTCACGGGCATGGGGCCACCCAGGCTCAGCAAAGGCTCGGAGGCCCCGCTGAGCACCGCACGCACACGGGCCCTGGGCCGCAGCCCCGCCTTGTGCCCGAACGCGGCGCTGCCCATCAGCACGGCGCAGGCCCCATCGACGATGGCGCTCGAATTGCCGCTGGTGTGCAGGTGCGCAATGGCGGCCAACTCCGGGTAACGCCGCAAGAGGATGTCGTCATAGCCGGCCGCGCCCAGCGCCTCGAAGGCGGGCTTGAGGCGAGCCAGGTCTGCCAGCGTGGTCCGGGGCCGCACGGCCTCATCGTGCTGCAGCAGCGGCTGCCCCAGAAGGTCCAGCAAGGGCAACAGCGATTGACTGAAGTGACCATGGGCTTGCGCATGGGCCGCGCGGCGCTGGCTTTCCACCGCATAGGCATCCAGCTCGGCCCGCTCCAGCCCGGCGCGCGTGGCCATCAGGTCGGCCGCCACCCCGTTGGGGATATAGGGGTGGCGGCGCCCCACCGCAGGGTCGGTGTAGCTCGCACCACCGTCACAGCCAATCGGCACGCGCGACATGGACTCCACCCCGCCACCAATGACCGCCTCAGCCTGGCCCGAGCCGATCAGGGCACAGCCCATCTTCACGGTGTCCAGCGCCGATGTGCAAAAGCGGTTGAGTTGATAGCCCGCGATGTCCTCGCTGTACCCGGCCTCCAGCAAGGCCGTGCGTGTGATGTCGGCACCTTGCTCGCCAACGGGCATCACCACGCCCAGCCCGACCTCGTCGATCAGGTCCGTATCCCATGCCTGTCGTGCCTGCAAGCCACTCAGCACGCATGCGGCCAGCCGCACGGGCGTGACTTCATGCAGCGCCCCATCGGGCCGGCCTTTGCCGCGCGGGGTGCGCACATGGTCGTAAACATAAACGTCGTTCATGAGCCTCCAGGCTGTCGATCTGCTTCGAGTCAGTCTAGAAAGCACGCGGTGCTCACGCATCGTCGGAAGCGACGGAAATCGCACGTGCCACCACTCAGGTATTGCACGTAGAGACGGGGCGATGGGCGAGGCAGACAATGCCCTTCACACCCAGAAGAAATCAACTTGCAGGAAGCACCATGGGCACCCTCTTCCCGCTGCAATGTCCTGTCGCGGCCCCCTCTCAAGCACCGGCCGAGGCCGTCAACCCAGCGCACCCGCCCAACAAGGCAGATGCGTTAAACGCAAGCTATACGCAGGTGCTGAGGGCCACCGCATGCGATCGCATCCGGCAGGCCATCAGTGCGAAGTTGATCCTGGTGCGCGCACCCGCCGGCTATGGCAAGACCACAGCCATGCAGCAAGCCCGCATCTGCCTGGAAGAAGAAGGCGTGGCCACGGCCTGGCTGACGCTGGATCGCTCGGACAACGACGTGTCCCGCTTCCTCAAAGGCTTGAGTGATGCCGTGGCACGCCTGACCACGGAGACCGACGACGATCGCGCTCAAGCCGATGTGCTCAACGTCCTGGCCGATCACAGCTCGCCTTTTGCCTTGTTCCTGGACGATTTCGAGTGCATCCAGGAGCAGGCTGTGCTGGGACTGGTGCGCGAGATGCTCGACAGGCTGCCGCGCCGAGGCCAGATCGTCATTGGCTCACGCAGCCTGCCCGATCTGGGCCTGGGCCGCCTGCGGGCACGTGGCCAGCTGACCGAGATCGACGCGGAGCATCTGCGCTTCACGCTGGAAGAAACGCGCCTGTTCTTCCAGTTGCGCAAGTTGACCAACCTGCCTGCAGCGGCCATCACCCAGCTGCATGAGAAGACCGAAGGCTGGGTGGCCGCGCTGTGGCTGGCGTCCATGGCCCTGGAACGCCGCGGGCAGAGCGCCGACTTCATCGAGCGCTTCTCTGGCTCGAACCGGGCCATTGCCGACTACCTGGCCGAAGACGTGCTGTCGCGGCAAAGCGAGGACGTGCGCAGCTTCCTCTTGCGCACCAGCGTGCTCAGGCAGCTGCATGCACCGCTGTGCCAGGCGCTCAACCCGCGGCTGGACTGCGCCCGCATCCTGGAGCAGCTCGATACGGCCAACCTTTTCCTCAACCCCATCCATGACGGCCCCAGCACCTTGCCCTCATGGCGCTATCACAGCCTGTTTGCCGACTTCCTGCGCAACCAGCTGATGCGTGAACAACCGGAAGAATGCTCCCGTCTGCACCTGGCGGCTTCCGCCTGGTATGAATCCAACGGCCATCCCGTCCAGGCGATCGACCACGCCATCGAGGGTGGCGACTTCCCACATGCCCTGACCCTGCTGACACCCTGGGCAGACCAGTTCCTGGCCAACGGCCAGTTGCGGCTGCTGTCACGTTGGTTTGCCTTGATTCCCAAAGAATCCCTGCGCGCCAACCCGCGCCTCATGGCCGTGTCCGTGTGGACGATCTGCTTCACACAAGGGCCCTGGCAGGCCATGCCGCAACTGGAGCAGGCCTTGCTGGTGGGCGGCCAGGACGCCGATGTGCGCGCCAACATCAGGGCCCTGCACCCGCTCTTGCTGGCCATGATGGACCGCTACGAGGAGGCCTACCGCATCGGGCGCGAATCCCTGGCCGAGCTGCCCAGCGGCAAGCCCTTTGCCGACAGCGTGCTGACCAATGCCATGGCCAATGTGGCCTCCGTGATGGGGCATCACCATGAAGCCCATCGCCTGCTGGACAGCGCCCGCTCCACACAAGGCACCAGCACCTTTGTGCGCATCTACACCGAATCCATGGAAGGCCTGCTGGACCTGCAGGAAGGTCGCCTGCGCCAGGCCACGGCACGCTTTCGCCTGGCCGCCACGGGCGAGCACAAGACCGGCTACAACCACACCAATGGCCATGCCTGGGCCGGCGTCTTCTATGCCGCCGTGGTGTACGAGACCAACCAGCTCGATGAGGCCGAGCACCTGCTCAACATCTACCTGCCATTGGCGCGCGATGTGGGCCTGCCCGATCACATGATCCTCAGCCACGTGCTGCGCTCGCGCATCGCCTTCCACCGGGGCGACATCGACGCGGCCTTTCATGTGCTGACCGAGCTGGAGTACCTGGGCCACCACCGTCAGCTGCCGCGGGTGGTGGCCAGCGCCAAGCTGGAGCGCGCCCGCATGCTCTTGCTGCAAGGGCATGCACAGGTCTCGCGTGACGAGCTGGACCGGGCCAATGACCAGGCCCTGTGGTCACGCGTGTCTCGCCAACGGCTGCCCGCCCAGGAGCTGGAGGACCTGCAACTGGGCCACCTGCGCTGGGAGATCACCTTCGGTGACCCCGCCCGGGCGCTGCTCAGTGCGCACGAGGACATCCAGGATGCGCTGGAGCGCACCCGCCATGGGCGGGTCCTCAAGCTGCGCGTGCTCAAGGCCCTGGCCTTGCAACGCAGCGGCAACCTGCCCGCGGCCATGGACACCTTGCTGGACGTGCTGCACCAAACCTGTCAGGAAGGCTTCATGCAGCTGATCCTGGATGAAGGCCAGGCGGCGGCGGCCCTGTTGCACCGCTGTTATGCCCACCTGCAAGGTGAGCCCACGGGCCGCCGCCAGCTCACGGACGACCCCATCTTCCACGAACACCTGCAAAGGCTGATCAAGGCTGCAGGCCCTGCACCAGCCATGGAGGGCGAGTCCGCCATCAAGCCAGGTGAGGCGCTGTCAGAGCCCTTGACGCGCAAAGAGATCCGCGTGCTGCAGTTGCTGGCCGAGGGCTACTCCAACAGCGCCATGGCTGAAAAGCTCTTTGTGTCTGACAGCACCGTGCGCACCCACCTGCGCAACATCAACATGAAGCTGGGGGCCCACAGCCGCACACAGGCCGTGGCCATCGCACGCAAACTCGCGGTGATCCGCTGACGACCTGCAAGACGCAGCGGGCTGGCCCTCCCGAACCAGCCCCTGTCATCACAGTGATCGGGCGATCACCTCTTTCATGATCTCGTTGGTGCCGCCATAAATGCGCTGCACACGCGCATCGGTGTACATGCGGCCGATCATGTACTCGTTCATGTAGCCGTAGCCGCCAAACAGCTGCAGGCACTCGTCGATCACCCGGCCCTGCGCTTCCGTGGTCCAGAGCTTGGCCATCGAGGCGGTGGCCGTGTCCAGCGTGCCGTCCACCAGCCGCGTGATGCACTGGTCCACAAAGGCCCGGCCCACGGTGATCTGCGTGGCCACTTCGGCGAGCTTGAACCGGGTGTTCTGGAAGTCGCCAATGGGCTGGCCGAAGGCCTTGCGATCACGCACATAGTCCAAGGTGGCCTCATACGCGCCTTCCATGGCGGCCAAGGCATTGACCGCGATGATCAGGCGTTCGTAAGGCAGGTCACCCATGAGCTGGTAGAAGCCTTTGCCCTCGACCTCGCCCAGCAGATTGCAAGCCGGCACCTTGACCTCGTCAAAGAACAGCTCGGAGGTGTCCTGCGCTTTCAGGCCGATCTTGTCCAGCACACGGCCCACGCTGTAGCCGGGGCAGCCTTGCGTCTCCACGATCAGGATGGAGGTGCCTTTGGCACCCTGCGTCGTGTCGGTCTTGGCCACCACCAGCACCAGGCCGGCCAGGAAGCCATTGGTGATGAAGGTCTTGGTGCCCGACAACACATAGTGATCGCCCTCGCGTTGCGCGCGGGTGCGGATGCCCTGCAGGTCAGACCCCGTGCCGGGCTCCGTCATCGCGATGGCGCCCACCAGCTCGCCACTGGCCATGCGCGGCAGGAAGCGGCGCTTTTGCTGCTCGGTGCCGTGGTTGAGGATGTAATGCGCCACGATGGCGTGCACCGAGGTGCTGATGCCCGTCAGGGCACGGCGGTTGAGCTCTTCGTACACCGTGGCCTCGTGGCGAAAGTCGCCGCTGCAGCCGCCGTACTCTTCGGGGATGTCGATGCACAGCAGGCCATTGGCGCCCGCTTTGCGCCAGAGCTCGTGCCCGACATGGCCACGCTGGCGGGCCGCCTCGTCGTCCGGCATCACTTCCGCCTCGATGAAGCGGATCACATTGTCTCGAAACAGGTCCAGATCGGAGTCGCTCCATGAGCGACGGGTGTTCAATGCCATGGCTATTCTCTTGAAGGTCAGAAACTAGTTCACACCGCGTTGGCGGCCGGCCCAGAAGGGCTCACGCAACACGAACTTTTGCAACTTGCCCGCAGGCGACAGGGGCAGCTCCGCCCTGAACTCGACGCTGCGTGGGCACTTGAAGCCTGCGATCAGGCTCTTGCAATGCGTGATGACCTGGGCTTCGTCCAGCGTGGCGCCATCGCGCAACACGATCACGGCGTGCACCCGCTCGCCCCAGGTGTCATCGGGCACACCGATCACGGCTGACATGGACACCTCCGGCAGCTTGGCAATGGCGTTCTCCACCTCGGCGGTGTAGACGTTCTCGCCGCCCGTGATGATCATGTCCTTGAGACGGTCCACCACATACAGATAGCCCTGCTCGTCCATGTAGCCGCCATCACCCGTGTGCATCCAGCCGTCGCGCAAGGCGGCCGCCGTTTGCGCGGGCTTGTTCCAGTAGCCCATCATCACCATGGGGCCCCGGGCCACGATTTCGCCAACCTGGTTGGGCCCCAGCTCCTGCCCCATCGGGTCCACGATGCGGACCTCTGCGATGGGCACCGGCCGGCCCGCCGAGCGCAAGCGCCGCTCCTGATCAGGCCCGGGTTGGTGATCGGCCGGCAGCAGCACGGAAATGGTGGGCGCCAGCTCGGTCATCCCGTAGGCCTGGCAGAACTCGGTGTGCGGCAGCGCCTTCATGGCCTGGTCCAGCAAGACCCCGTCAATGGGTGCGGCGCCGTACAACAACATGCCCAGGCTGCTGAGGTCGAAGTCCTTGAAGCGCGGGTGCTCGATCAGGCGCTTGATCATGGTGGGCACCAGGAAGGTCTCGGTCACCTTGTGCGTCTGGATGGCCTGCAGGATCAAGGCTTCATCGAACACCGGCACGATGACCTGCGTGGCCAGGCGCTGGATCAACTGCAGCGACAGGCCGCAGCCGGCCACATGGAAGAAGGGCGCCACCACCAGCCCGACCTTGGCCCCGGGGCGTGGCACAGCCGCCACCGCGCTCAAGGCATTGAGGTACAGGTTGGCGTGGCTGAGCATCACCCCCTTGGGCATGCCCGTCGTGCCACCTGTGTACATGACAGCGGCCAGGTCATCACCACCGCGCCAGGCGTCGTCCACCGGCTGGGCTTGCGCCATCAGCTGCTCATAGCTGAGCATGCCCGCAGGCACCTCGCCGTCATCACAGTAGACCAGGGTGCGCAGGCACGCGGACTTCTCCCGCAGCATGGCGGCCTGCTGGGCGAAGGTCTTGTCCACCAGCAGGATGCGCGTGTCGCAGTCATCGAGCGAATACGCCACCTCCTGAGGGCTCCAGCGCACGTTGACGGGGTTGATGGCCCCGCCGCCCCACCAGACGCCATACAGGTATTCCACATAGCGACGGGAGTTGAGCGCCATCATGCCGACCCGGTCACCGGGCTGCATGCCCAGTTGCTGCAGCACGGCGGCCAGCCTCATGACCCGGTCCTTGAACTGCGCAAAGCTCAGGCTTTGATCGCCGAATGCCACCGCCACCGCGTTGGGGCATTCGCGTTGGGCTTTATGGAGTGATTGAGTGAGCTGCATGCTGGTCTCCTTGTTTGGCCACGACGCAGCCATCAATCTGGCTGCACATTTGCTGTTTTCCTCAGTCTGCCTTGACCGGCACTTTCGGGTCAGCCGCGCTAACCCTGCCGATCGCCCCGCTGTCAAGCCAGCAGCGCGCGTCCTGCTTGCTGACGCCCCAGTGGTGCGCCAGGCTGTCCAGCGGCAAGGCCGATGGTTTGTGGGGCACGGACGACGGTGTCCTGCTGAAGCGGGGTGCGGGGGCGGGCTGCACGATGCCATCCACGGTCACGAAGGCGGTTCGCGCCAGGTTGTGGGGGTGCAGGGGCGCCTCTTCGCAGTCCAGTACCGGCGCAAAACAGGCCTCGCTGCCTTCCAGCAGCCGGCACCATTCGTCACGCGTGCGGGTCAGGAAGACATCGGCCATGCGCAGCTTGAGCATGGGCCAACGCGCCGTGTCCATCTGCTCGACAAAAGCCTTGTCCTGTATGCCGCACAAGTCCAGCAACTGGAGGTACAGGCCAGGCTCGACCGCCCCAATGGCCACGTACTTGCCATCGGCACAGGCGTAGGTGTCATAGAACGGCGCACCGCCATCCAGCAGGTTCTCGCCACGCTGGTTGCTCCAGCGACCTTCGGCGTTGAGCCCATACAGACGGGATGCCAGCAGCGCGGCCGACTCGGTGGATGCCACGTCCACCACCTGCCCGAAGCCCGAGCGCTCCACCTCATACAAGGCGGCCAGCACCCCCAGCGTCAGCACCATGCCACCACCGCCTTCGCCCACCAGGTTCAGCGGCGGCACGGGCGCATCACGATCCCGACCAATGGCATGCAACGCACCACTGAGCGCGATGTGGTTGATGTCGCAACCCGGTGCATGCGCCAGCGGGCCATGCTGCCCCCACCCTGTGGCCCTGGCATAGACCAGGCGGGGGTTGCGCGCCAGACAGGTCTCCGTATCCAGGCCCCAGGCCTCCATGACGCCGGGGCGATAGCCCTCGATCAACACGTCCGCTGACTGGACCAATTGCAGCAGGGCCTGCACGCCCAGGGGGTGCGCCAGGTCCACAGGCAGGAACTGTCGCCCCCGTCCCAGGACATCGGCACCGCCGTCCGCCACCGGGGCATCCGAGGGCACCACGCGCAACACCGTTGCACCCATGTCGGCCAGCAGCATCACACCAAAAGGCGCGGCGCCACTGCCCGACATCTCGATCACCTTCAGTCCTTCAAGCGGACCTGCCATGGGTCACCTCCTGTGGCTTGGACGCCAACGTCCAGGTCTGTCATGGTGGCCGCGACAGGCAAGGGGGGCCATCGTCAGAAGCGACGAAGTTCAGCGCCCTGCTGTGCCGGCCACACAACGCCCAAGGCCGATCGAGCCCCCCCGAGCGCGCCCCCTCAGCCCAAAAATCGTCAGAACTGACGAGAGCCCTGCACAGGGGGCCAGGCCTATCGTTGCCCCGTCCCGACATGACCTCGACCACTTGCCTGTCCGTCGCGCTCGGCCAGGACACACCCACCGCTGAGAACGGCCAGATTGGCCCATCCAGGAGACCCTCATATGAATGTCCGCTTAAGGCGAGCCAGCCTCGTCGCCACCCTGCCCTTGCTCACCACCCTGTCGATCACGGCATGGGCCACCACCTATACCCAACCACCTTCTGGCGGCTCCGGTGGCGGCACCCCTGGCAGCCAGCTGCCCCTGCTCGATCAGACCGACACCCGCGCGCCCCTCGTGGCCGCCTGCATGGGCCAACCCGACGCCACCCCTCTGCCCGTCGACCCGCGAACACTGGTCAAGGAAGGCATCAACCGCCCCGGCGCGGCCATCCAGTTCAACGCCTGGTATGTGGACCTGCACAACCCGCCTTATCCCTACCTCTCCAAGCTGCCGCCCAGGCCCAAGACCTGCGGCGAGTTCCGAGCGGCGGCCACGCGCGGCTTCCAGTTCGTGACGGGCAAGCAGTACTTCCAGCCCTTCAGCTCGGCTGCGGGCTTCAACAACCTCTGGAAGGTATGGGGGCTGAGCGCCCGGCCTGCGGATTTCGATGAGCAGATCATCAAGCGCTACGGTGCGGCCAAGGCCGACTACCGCAACCCCTACCCCCTGCCCGGCGAAGACCCCAACACCACCAATGGCGGCAGTGGTCAACTGCCACTGGGCTTCATGCAGGACAAGTGGTCCAACGGACGCTGGAACGGGCTGATCGGCTCCACCTGCTCGGCCTGCCACGACTCGCGTCTGGGCAAACCAGAAGAGCGTCCGTTTGCGTTCGGGCGCCCCAATGACGCCAACGACGCGGGCGTGACCCAGTCCGACATCTTCCGGGCCAATGGCATCACCGCCATCCTGCAACTGGCCCCCCTGCCCTGGAGCGTGGGCCGCGGCTCGACGGACGCCCTGGGCATCGTCGACTTCCTGCCCGCCCTGTTCGACATGGACAGCATGCTGTTCGCACCCAGCCTGCTGGAGCTGTTCCCCACCCACGCGGCCGGGATGAACAAGGCACCCGCCTGGTGGCACCGCGCCTGGAAGACCCGCCAGTTCTGGGATGGCGCCTTGACGTCCGACAACGTGCGCTCCGAGATGGCCTTTGCCGTTGCCAACCTGCAGCGCAGCGCCGCCTCACGTCGCAACATCTACTACGAGTTCGAAGACATCAACATCTGGCTGCTGACGCTGTCGCCACCCACCTATAAAAACGAGGATGGCGCCATCGACACCACGCTGGCCGAACAGGGCGCCGTGATCTTCCACGAGCGTGATCTGTGGGCCAACGGCGCCAACGCCAACATCCCCAAGCAGCCCGGCAACGGCTCCTGCGCCAGCTGCCACGGGGTGTACTCGCCACGCCATGCCGCGGATCCGGCCTTCCTGCCTGATCCACGCCTGAAGGGGGTGGCGGGGGTGATCACACCGATCGAGACCATCCGGACCGACAACAAGCGCATGGGCGTGATGGCCGACGAGACCAAGCGTCGCGCATGGGAAACCTCCTGGCTGGCCTACAACGAGCTCAACCCGAACTGGAAGAGCTGGAACGACAACATCCTGATCAGCGAACTGCGTCGCATCCCGCGCCGTGCCTACGATCTGGGCAAAGGCCCCGTTCCCGCGAACTCGCCGACCGGCCCCAACATCTGGATCAAGCCCTTCGGCTACGTGGCCCCACCGCTGTACGGCACCTGGCAAAGCGCGCCCTACTTCCACAACGGCAGCGTGCCCACCATCTGGGACATCCTCAAGCCTTCCGACCGGCCCAAGATCTGGCAGCGCTGGTACACGGAGCCTGGCCTGGGTGGCAAGAACCGTGGGTATGACCCCAGCCTGGCTTCGTATGACTTCAAGAAGCTGGGTTGGCGCTACACCGCACTGACTTGCAACAACAACAAGAACCTGCTCGCGCCGTATCTGCCTTGCTCGAACGATGGCATGACCACGACGGACATGTTCTTCGCGTCGATGGCCAACGTCGCTGCGGCCTACAACACGCTGGCCTACCAGTCGCCACCGCCGGTGACCGACAAGCAGATCCAGTCACGCATGGTCTACAACACCTATCTGTATGGGCAGGATGCAGGCGGCCATGACTTCACGCAGTCGCTGACCGACGACGAACGTTGGGCACTGCTGGAGTACCTCAAGACGCTGTGATGGCACAAGGGGCGCCACCCGCAAGCGTGGTGCCCCTTTTTAATCCACCTCATGACAAGGCCCCAACGTGAGTACCTCACCTTCATTGACTGAATCCACCGCCCACCCGTCACGCAAGCTGATCATCGGTGTCACCGCCTTCATTGCGATCACCAGTGCAGCCGGCGCAGCCGCGCTCAATCAGCTCAAGGTCAACACACCGGCCAAGCAGGCGACCACCGCGCCCACCAGTGCACCGGCCGCCAGTGCCGCAGACGAGCAGCAACCAGATCCCAGCGTGATGGTTGCCAAGCTCGAAGCGCGTCTCAAGAAAACACCAAACGACGTTGACGGCTGGCGCATGCTGGCGCGTACCTACATGGTCATGGACCGGCCCCAGGAGTCCGTCGATGCCAACAAGCATGTTGTCGCCCTGGCACCCGAAGACGCCGATGCCCTGGTGGACCTGGCCAGGGCCATCGGCTACGCCAACGGGCGCCAGCTCAACCAAGAGTCCGAGGACCTGATCAACAAGGCCTTGAAGAAGAACCCCGGCCATGTGCTCGGCCATGCCCTGCTCGGCAAGACCGAGATGGACCGCGGGCAACCCGCCAAGGCCAAGGCGCACTGGCAACAAGCACTGGCCAACCTGGATGCCCAGCACCCCTTCGCGCAGCAACTGCGTCAGGCCATTTCGGCCGCCGAGCAGCGCGAAGCCAATGTGAACACCGCCCAGCAAGGATCGGCCGGCACGCCTGCCAACCCTGCACCCGCAGCGACCTCCACCCACAACGCCAAACGCCCATGAACACCCAGCTCACCATGACCATCGGCGGCCAGGCCACCAGCAGCGCGGCCAGCATCCCCGTCATCGATCCGGCCACCGGCGAAGTCTTTGCGCAGGCACCGGATGCCTCACAAGCCCAACTGGACGAGGCCGTCGCCGCTGCGCGTCATGCCTTTGCGCCCTGGTCGGCCACCCCCTTGAACGAACGCAGGGCCATCCTGGGCAACGTCGCCGGCGTGCTCATGACCCATCTGGACACCCTGGCCACCCTGCTCACGCAAGAGCAAGGCAAGCCACTGGCCCGCGCCAAGGAAGAGATCATGATCTCAGCCCATTGGTGCGCCGAAGTGGCCAAGCTCACGCCCGAGACCATCACGCTGGAAGACACGCCTGACACCCTGGTGCAAGTGCGCCGCGTGCCGCTGGGCGTCGTGGGCGCCATCGTGCCCTGGAACTTTCCCGTGGCACTGGCCTTCTTCAAGATCGCGCCAGCCTTGCTGACGGGCAACACCGTGGTGCTCAAGCCCTCGCCCAACACACCGCTGACAGCCTTGAAGCTCGGTGAGCTGCTGCGCGACGTGCTGCCGCCCGGTGTGCTCAACGTCATCAGCGGTGGCGATGCCCTGGGCCCCTGGCTGTCGTCGCACCCTGGTATCGACAAGATCAGCTTCACCGGCTCCACGGCCACCGGGCGCAAGGTGATGGCATCAGCGTCGGCCACGCTCAAGCGTCTGACCTTGGAGCTCGGTGGCAACGACGCCGCCATCGTCATGCCCGATGTCGATGTGGACGCCATCGCGCCGGTGCTGTTCTGGGGTGCCTTTGCCAACAGCGCGCAGTTCTGCCTGGCCATCAAGCGCCTGTACATCCACGAAGACATCTATGACAAGCTGGCCGATGCCCTGGCCAAGCTGGCCAGGCAGGTTCGTGTCGGCCCGGGCGCCAACCCCGAGTCCGAACTGGGCCCCGTGCAGAACCAGGCCTTGTTCGAGCGGCTCAAAGGCCTGGTGGCCGATTGCCAGTCACACGGCTGGCGCCTGCTGGCTGGCGGCCAACCCATCAGCACCAACGGCTACTTCTTCCCGGCCACGCTGGTCGACAACCCGCCCGACAGCTCGCGCATCGTGCAGGAAGAGCCTTTCGGGCCCATCCTGCCGCTGCTGCGCTTCCGTGCCATCGACGAGGTGATCCAGCGCGCCAACCACTCCCCTTACGGCCTGGGTGGATCAGTCTGGTGTCGCGACCAGTCTCTGGCGCTGTCCATCGCCCAACGCCTGCAGACGGGCACGGTCTGGGTCAACGAGATCCACACCTTGTCGCCCCACAAGCCCATGGCCGGCCACAAGCAATCGGGCCTGGGCGTGGAGCAAGGCATCGAGGGCATGTTGGCCTACACGCAGCCGCAGACCATCTCCTTGAAGCGGTCATCCACATGAACCGCGAACAGGCCAGCTCGGGCGATGCTGACATCGCCTTCACCGGCGCATGCTTGTGTGGCCAGGTGCGCTACAGCGCCCGCACGCAGCGCGTCTCCACCCTGGTGTGCCATTGCCGCGCCTGCCAGCGCCAGTCCGGCTCGGCCTTCTCGGTCATCCTCGCCGTGCCCCGTGCCGACCTGAGCTGGCAAGGCGAGCTGCACACGCACACGCACCAGGCCGACAGTGGGCGCACGGTGCTGCGTCGCTTCTGCCCGGACTGCGGCTCGCCCGTGCTCACCGAGTCACCGCAGCGGCCGGCCATGGCCTTCATCAAAGCGGGCACGCTCGATGAACCAGCCCGCTTCCAGCCCGCACTGCATCTGTGGTGCGAGCACAAGCAACCCTGGGTGACCGTGCCGGAGGGCATCCCCTGCCTGGCCACCCAACCTGCCTCGGCATGAACACAGGAAAGGCACAGCGATGACGCTCCAGACACAGCAGCTCAGCTGTGCCCGTGCAGGCACCGTCTTGTTCGACATGCTGGACCTGATGGTCAGGCCCGGTGAGGCCCTGAAAGTCAGTGGCCCCAATGGCGCCGGCAAAAGCTCCTTGCTGCGCATCCTGTGCGGGCTGACCGAACCCACAAGTGGCCACGTCAGGTGGCAAGGCCGCGCCATCCATCGCCAGCCCGATCTGCTGCACCGGGCCGTTTTCTACTTCGGCCACCACAGCGCGCTGAAAGACGATCTCACCGCCATCGAGAACCTGCGCATGGCCACCTTGCTGTCTGGCCGCCCCTGCAGCAGCGAACAGGCCAGACAGGCCCTGACCGCTTTGGGCCTGGGTGAGTTCAAACACACCATGGTCGGCCATCTCTCGCAAGGCCAGCGGCGGCGGGTGAGCCTGGCCCGTCTGGCCCTGACACCACAACCCAGGCTGCTCATCCTGGATGAACCCTTCAACGCGCTGGACCAACCAGCCCTTGCCCAACTCACGTCCCTGTTGCGACAGCACCTGTTTGAAGGCGCGGTGCTGGTCTACACCACGCACCAGGACATGCCGCTGGATGGTCTGCTTCACCATGAGGTCTGCCTGGCACGCACCTGCCCAGCCACCGTCACCAATGCGCTGGCGAGCCCCGCCTGGGTCGTTCGCCCCATGGGGATCGCCGCATGATCACCATCCTGATCGCACTCGTGAAGCGCGACCTCAAGCTCGCTGCCAGACGGCCCGTCGAGGTTCTCACCACCTTGTTCTTCTTCGCCATGGTGGGCGCGCTGTTCCCCCTGGCCGTCGGCGCCGACAAAGAGCTGCTGCGCCGCATGGCCCCGGCCATCTTGTGGGTCGGCGCACTGCTGTCGGCCATGCTGTCCATGAACCGCCTGTTTGTCGCCGACTTCATGGACGGCACACTGGAGCAACTGCTGCTGTCGCCCTGCCCGCCCAGCCTGCTGATCGCCGCCAAGGTGCTCTCGCATTGGCTGGTGGCGGGTTTGCCGCTGGTGCTGCTCGCACCCATCATCTCGATCCAGTTCGGGCTGGCACCTGAGGCCCTGCCGCGCATCACGCTGAGCCTGGTCCTGGGGACCTGGGCCTTCAGCCTGCTCGGTGCCATCGGCGCGGCGCTCACGCTGGGCTTGCGCGGTGGTGGC
Source organism: Aquabacterium sp. (assembly GCF_016195855.1). Lineage (GTDB taxonomy): Bacteria > Pseudomonadota > Gammaproteobacteria > Burkholderiales > Burkholderiaceae_C > Aquabacterium. Next base: position 7,550 of record NZ_JACPYU010000008.1, on the reverse strand, counting down.
CTGCTGATCGCGGCGCTGGTGCTGCCGCTGTACCTGCCTGCCCTGATCTTTGGCGCCGCAGCCACCAACGCAGCCAACGCCTTCGACGCCACCCCCCATCTTCAGTTGCTGGCCAGCCTGGTGGCCGCCTGCCTGACCCTGTCCCCCTGGGCCACCTCGGCCGCATTGAAGCTCAGCCTGGATTGACAAGGAGCCACGCCGCCATGGACCTGACCGCCCCCCAAACCAAGCCGGCAAGCCTGCATCGCGACCGCACCGATCACCCGGCCCATGCCCGTGGCTGGCGGGCTTACGCTGCGCCAAGTCGCGCTTATGCGCTGGCAGGCAAGCTCGCCCGCCTCTTTCAGTTGAGCGCGCTGTTGTTTGGCGTGCTGGGCTTGTATGTCGGCTTGGTGCTGGCCCCGACCGATCACCAGCAAGGCGAGGCCTACCGCATCATCTTCATCCATGTGCCCGCCGCCTGGCTGTCCATGGTGATCTATGTCGTGATGGCGGGCTGGGCCATCATCGGATGGGTCTTGAACACACGCCTGTCGTCCATGATGGCCCGCGCACTCGCCCCCACCGGGGCGCTCTACACCGCCCTGGCCTTGTGGACCGGGGCCCTGTGGGGCCGGCCCACCTGGGGCGCCTGGTGGGTCTGGGATGCGCGGCTGACATCCGAGTTGATCCTGCTCTTCCTCTACATCGGTTTCATGGCGCTGCAAGCCGCCACAGACGACCCAAGACGCGGCGACAAGGCCGGTGCCATGCTGGCCCTGGTCGGGGTGATCAACGTGCCCATCATCTATTTCTCGGTGACATGGTGGAACACCCTGCACCAAGGCGCCTCGATCAGCTTCAAGGCCGCGCCCACCATGGCCACACCCATGCTCCTGGGCTTGCTCCTTTGCACCCTGGGTTTGTGGAGCCACGCAGCGGCCACCGCCCTCACCAGGCTGCGACGCATCGTGCTGGAGCGCGAGGCCGGCGCCCAATGGCTGCAGCAACTGCCGGAGGTCCGCACATGAACCTACCCATGAGCCTTCACTTGAACTGGTCCACGAACTGGCCGACCTGGCAAGCCTTCTTCGACATGGGCGGTTATGCCTTGTACGTGTGGGGCTCGGTGCTGGTCTCGTGGGTGGCTTTGACCTGGGAGGCATGGGCCCTGCGCCAGGGTCGACGCCTTGCCTTGCAACGCGCTCGCGACGCTGCGTCGCGCCATCCCGGGAGGGCCGCCCTGTGAGCCCGCGCCGGCAACGCCTGCTGCTGGTTGCCCTCAGCTTGAGTGGCCTGGCCCTGAGTGCCTGGTTGGTGCTGTCAGCGTTCCAGAAGAACCTGGTGTTCTTCCTCACACCCAGCCAGATACAGGCGGGTGAGGCGCCAAAGGGCCGCTCATTTCGCCTGGGTGGCCTGGTGGAGCCCAGCAGCCTGGCGCGCATGGAAAACGGTCTGGTCGCCACCTTCGTGGTGACGGACCAGCTGCACCGCGTGACGGTCCACTACAAGGGCTTGCTGCCTGACCTGTTCAAAGAAGGCAAGGGCGTCGTGGCACAAGGCCACATGGGCCCAAGCGGCCTCTTTCTGGCTGACGAGGTCCTGGCCAAACACGACGAGAACTACATGCCCCCCCAGGTCGGCAAGGCGCTTGCTCGGCAAGGCCAGCATGGCACCGCCCCCATTGACCCACACGCAAAGGACTTTCTGCCATGACCCCTGCCAACCTGGGCCACCATGCCTTGCTCCTGGCCTGGAGCGTGTCGCTGGCATTGGGCCTCCTGCCCCTGTGGGCGGCACAGCGCAGCGTACCAAGCGGCATGAAGCTCGCCAGGCCCCTGGCGCTGGTTCAGTCCCTGTTGATCTTCACGTCTTTCGCGTGCCTGCTGTGGAGCCTGGGTGTCAATGACTTCAGCGTCGCCTATGTGGCCGCGCACTCGAACTCGACCTTGCCCCTGTACTACCGCCTGGCGGCAGCCTGGGGCGGCCATGAGGGCTCGCTGCTCTTGTGGGTGTTCATCCTCCAGTTGTGGACCAGCCTCCTGGTATGGCGCAGCCCGCACTGGCCCGCTGACACCCTGGCGCGCGTGCTGGCCGTCCTGGGCCTGATCAGCTTCGGCTTCGTGAGCTTCATCCTGTTCACCTCCGATCCCTTTCAACTGCTGGCCGAGCCGGTATCAGATGGCGCCGATCTCAACCCCCTGCTGCAAGACGCGGGCATGATCTTCCACCCGCCCATGCTGTACATGGGCTATGTCGGCTTCGCCATCACCTTCGCCCTGGCCATCGCGGCCCTCCTGGGGCCAGAACCAGACAGAAGCTGGGCAGCCTGGGCGCGTCCCTGGGCGCTGGCTGCGTGGGCCTTTCTGACGGGGGGCATCCTCCTGGGCAGCTTCTGGGCGTACTACGAACTGGGCTGGGGCGGATGGTGGTTCTGGGATGCCGTCGAGAACGCATCGTTCATGCCCTGGCTGGTTGGCACGGCCCTCATCCACTCACTCACGGCCACGGCACAACGCGAAGTCTTCAAAAGCTGGTCCGTGCTGCTGTCCATCGTGGCGTTCTCGCTGTCCTTGCTGGGCACCTTCCTGGTCCGCTCCGGCGTGGTCACCTCAGTGCATGCCTTTGCCTCGGACCCGGCGCGAGGCCAGTTCATCCTCGCGCTGCTGGTCATCGTCGTGGGGGGCTCCCTGAGCCTTTACGCCTGGCGAGCCCCCGCATGGCGCGAGCGCCAGGGCTTCTCATGGTTCTCCCGGGAAGCCGCCTTGCTGATCAACAACCTCTTCCTGCTGGTCGCAGCGGGCTCCGTCTTGCTGGGCACCCTCTACCCATTGGCCGTGGAGGCGCTCGACATGGGGCGCATCTCTGTCGGCCCGCCCTACTTCGAAGCCGTCTTCGTGCCTTTGATGCTGCCTTTGCTGGTGTTGTTGGGGCTGGGGCCCATGTTGGTGTGGAAGCAGGCCGACAAGCCATCCGTCAAGCGCCGCGGAGCGCAAGCGGCCGCGATCAGCTTCTTGCTGACACTGGGCGCCGCGCTGGCCACGCAGTCCAGTCCCTTGATGACCCTGGGCCTGTTGACCGGCATATGGATGCTGGTGTGCACCGCGCAGTTGGTCGCTCGGCAGGTCCTGGGCACCACCGCACCGCCCTCGTCGCCCAAACGCTGGACCATGCGCGCTACGCCCAGGGCCTTCTGGGGCATGGTCCTCGCCCATACAGGCATGGCCTTGTTCGTGATGAGCGTCACCTTGCTCAAAGGGCTGGAGCATTCACAAGACCAGGTCCTGAAAGTCGGCAACAACGTCCAGCTGGGCGCCTACCAATTCCAGCTCACGCAAGTTGAACCCGTGGCCGGACCCAACTACCGCGCGGCGCAAGCCCGCGTCGAAGTCAGCCGCCATGGCCAGGTCGAAGCCCTGCTGTTTCCACAGCGGCGCCTCTACACCGTGCGCAACATGCCCATGACCGAAGCGGCCATCGACCGCAGTCTGCTCAGGGACCTGTATGTCTCGCTCGGCGAACCAGGCCCCGATGGGCAGTGGGCGATGAGGCTGCAGGTCAAGCCCTTCATGAGCTGGATCTGGCTTTCCTGCCTGGCCATGGCCTGCGGTGGCGCACTGGCCGCCACCGACCGACGAGCAGCAAAGCCAGCCTCCAGCCGAGCACAAGCCAGCCTGCAAGACGCTCAGGGGGCATCCATCACCTCTTCCACGGCCGCCGCATGATGATGAACCGCCATGTTCTCCCTCTGGCCTGCTTTGTCACGCTGGCGGGGCTGCTGGGCACGCAACTGGGCAAGGCGCCCCCGCCACTGCCGTCGGCCCTGCTCAATCACCCAGCCCCTTCATTCACCGCGCCACAGCTTGATCGCACCAAGGCTGTGTTCACCCCCCAGACCATGCAAGGGCAAGTCTGGCTGCTCAATGTCTGGGCGTCCTGGTGTGCCTCCTGCCGCGAAGAGCACCCACTCTTGCTGGACATCCAACAGCGGCACGGCATCGCCATCGTCGGCCTCAGCTATGAGGATGAAGCGCAACAAGGCGCTTCATGGCTGGATGCTCAAGGCAACCCCTATACCTCGACACCTCAAGATCCGGACGGCCGGATCGGCATGGAACTGGGCGTCTATGGCGTCCCTGAGACCTTCGTCGTCGACAAGCAAGGCCGCATCCGCATGCGGCACGCCGGTCCCCTGACACCAGAGGCCTGGCAGCAAACCATCCTGCCGCTGATCAAGGAGCTGGCGCATGGCTGACCTGTTGAAGCTCAAGCACACACTGGCCGCACTGAGTTTGCTGGCGCTGAGCCTGACGTCTCACGCCGCCGACACGGCATCCCGCCTGGACGAGCAGGTGCAACACCTGGCCACCGAACTGCGTTGCCTGGTGTGTCAGAACCAGTCCATTGCCGACTCTCAAGCACCACTGGCCGTGCAACTCAAGGCTGAGATCCGCCAGCAGCTGTCACGTGGCGCATCCGTTGAAACGGTGCGGCAGTTCATGGTGCAGCGCTATGGGGACTATGTGCTCTACAAGCCCCCCGTCAACCGCACCACATGGGCGCTGTGGGCTGGCCCGCTCTTGTTCATGATCGCGGGCGGCGTGGCTGCCATGCGGTACATGAGGGCGCGCGATGTGGGCGACGAACAAAAAAAGGCCCTCGTATAGAGGGCCTTTTGATAGATGGTTGCGGGGGCCGGATTTGAACCAACGACCTTTGGGTTATGAGCCCAACGAGCTACCAGACTGCTCCACCCCGCGACAGAAATCTGCGCGATGCACCAGCCCTGGATCAAAAAAAGCCAATGCAGTTGATTGGCTTTGATCGACTTGGCTGATGCCTTAGAAAACTTGGTTGCGGGGGCAGGATTTGAACCTACGACCTTTGGGTTATGAGCCCAACGAGCTACCAGACTGCTCCACCCCGCGACAGAGACAGCTATTATGGCACGATTTTGACGCTTTGGCTACAGCTCATCCAAAACAATTCCAAATGGGGCCCAAAATAAAAAACCCGCAGCGCTTGCGCGTTGCGGGCTCTTGTCAGCGTTGATGCTGCCATCAATCCATCGGCGTGCTGTGCACACCGAGGATCCGATTTACTCAGCAGCGCCTTCGGCAGCAGCTTCTTCGGTACGCTCAACCAGCTCCATGTAGGCCATCGGAGCGTTGTCGCCCACGCGGAAGCCCATCTTCAGGATGCGGGTGTAGCCGCCAGGACGCTTGGCGAAGCGGGGGCCCAGCACGTTGAACAGCTTGACCACGTTGTCGCGGTTACGCAGACGGTCGAAAGCCAGACGCTTGTTGGCCAGCGTGGGTTCCTTGGCCAGGGTGATCAGCGGCTCGACAACGCGACGCAGTTCCTTGGCCTTGGGCACGGTGGTCTTGATGGCTTCGTGCTCGATGAGCGAGTTGGCCATGTTGCGCAGCATCGCCAGACGGTGCGACGAAGTGCGGTTCAGTTTACGGAGTCCATTTCCGTGACGCATGGTGCTAGTCCTTTCCTTATAAAACCGACGGCCGTTTCAAGGTACCGCCGGGTGCACCGGATGCCCTATCGGGTCATCCACCTTCAAAATACAAAACTCTGCCAAAGTCCCCAACCTTGTCCAGCGGCCACCACAGATCCGGCTCCGCCGGTCTGTAGGTGGCGCCCCCTTTGAGGGGGCCGCCGAAGGCGGTAGGGGGTGGGCTAAATCAACGCTTGTCCAGGCCTTGAGGAGGCCAGGCTTCCAGGCGCGAACCCAGTGCCAGACCACGGGAAGCCAGGACTTCCTTGATCTCGTTGAGCGACTTGCGACCCAGGTTGGGGGTCTTGAGCAGCTCGGTCTCGGTACGCTGGATCAGGTCGCCGATGTAGTAAATGTTTTCGGCCTTCAGGCAGTTGGCCGAACGCACGGTCAGTTCCAGCTCGTCCACAGGACGCAGCAAGATCGGATCGAAGTTCTGAGCCGACTTGGCAGGCGCGTCGAACGCGGCGATCTCGGAGCCTTCCAGCTGCGCGAACACAGCCAGTTGTTCCACCAGGATCTTGGCCGAAGCACGGATCGCTTCCTCAGGCGAAATCGCGCCGTTGGTTTCGATTTCCATGACCAGCTTGTCCAGGTCGGTACGCTGTTCCACACGGGCGCTTTCGACCGTGTAGCTCACGCGGCGAACCGGCGAGAACGAAGCGTCCAGCACGATGCGGCCGATGGCCTTGCTCGACTCTTCGCCATAACGACGGATGTTGCCGGGTACATAACCGCGACCCTTTTCCACCTTGATCTGCATGTCCAGCTTGCCGCCTTGCGACAGATGGGCAATGACATGGCCAGGGTTCACGATTTCAACGTCGTGAGGTGTCTGGATGTCGGCAGCGGTCACGGGGCCTTCGCCGTCCTTGCGCAGAACCAGGGTGACTTCGTCACGGTTGTGCAGACGGAACACGACGCCCTTGAGGTTCAGCATGATGTGAACCACGTCCTCTTGCACGCCATCAATGGCCGAGTACTCGTGGAGCACACCAGCGATGGTGACTTCCGTGGGCGCGAAACCGACCATCGACGACAGCAGCACGCGACGCAGCGCGTTGCCGAGGGTGTGACCATAGCCGCGCTCGAACGGTTCGAGCGTGACCTTGGCGCGGTGACCGCCGAGCGGTTCCACCTGGATGGCTTTGGGTTTCAGCAAATTGGTTTGCATGAGGTCTTCCTGTCAATACCCTCGGCTCGTTACACCGATAAGGCTGCTGGACCAACCGGAGCACATGCTCCGGCCCTGAGATACAAATGCACAAGGCCACGCGACACGACTCAACAAGCCGTGAAGCGCAGCCACTGTGTGCATTAACGAGAATACAGTTCGACGATCAGCGATTCGTTGATGTCGGAGCCGAACTCATCGCGGTCCGGGGTCTTCTTGAAGACGCCTTCCAGCTTGGCGCCATCAACAGTAACCCAACCGGGCAGACCGATGGAATCGGCCAGCTTGAATGCTTCTTGCACGCGAACTTGCTTCTTGGCCTTTTCGCGCACAGCCACCACGTCACCGGTCTTGACCAGGAAGGACGGGATGTTCACGACTTGACCGTTCACGACCACACCCTTGTGGCCCACCAGCTGGCGAGCTTCGGCGCGGGTCGAGGCAAAGCCCATGCGGTACACGACGTTGTCCAGGCGCGATTCCAGCAGGAACAGCAGGTTCGAACCGGTGTTGCCCTTGCGACGCTCGGCTTCAGCGAAGTAGCGGCGGAATTGCTTTTCCAGCACGCCATACATGCGCTTGACCTTCTGCTTTTCACGCAGTTGCAGACCGAAGTCAGAGGTGCGCGAGCCGGAGGTACGGCCGTGTTGACCGGGCTTGGTGTCGAACTTGGCCTTGTCGCTGATAGGGCGGCGGGCGCTCTTGAGGAACAGGTCGGTGCCTTCGCGGCGGGCCAGTTTGGCCTTGGGTCCGAGGTAACGTGCCACTTGAGCTTCCTTTTATGTCATCTTCCGCACAATTTGTACGGGAGCTACCCGCGTCAGCGGGTAGCGGTGGGCTTGGTTGAAAATTAGATACGGCGGCGCTTGTGCGGGCGGCAGCCGTTGT
>NZ_JACPYU010000011.1 GCF_016195855.1 Aquabacterium sp. | reverse complement strand
GTTCCTTATCGACGCTCAAGGTGGGGTGGGAGAGTTCTCACTGCGTCAGTCCGTTCGTGCGGCTGATAGTTAGAAGGTGTCTCTCCACCCCAGCACCCGAAACATACAAGTTAGAGGGCCCCACCTCGTCGCGAGCATCGCAAGGCAGCCCCGCCGTGCGGGGCCACCAACATGAAGCCTGGACGGATGCCGGCTCAGCCCCCGCCTCGCGTTCTACCGCCAAAGCGCCCAACCCCGCGCATGAAGCCTCTGAACGGCCCACAAAAAAGGCCGCATCCCTGCGGCCTCTCGAGCACCTGGCTATTGCAGCTTACTGTTGCTGCGGCGGTCGCGGCAGCTTGCGGGCCAGTTCATCCTCACTGATGATCTGCATGACCTTGACCACCCGGTTGACACCCTTCACGCTGGCCACCAGTTCAGCCGCGCGATTCGCTTCACGCTCCGTCACCAACCCCATGATGAACACATCACCGCGCTCCACCACCACGCTGAACGCGTTGGAGATGATGTCGCGCGCATCCACCAGCGTCGCCTTGACCTTGCCCGCCAGCAGCACATCGCTGGAGCGCGACCCCAGCGAGCTGTTGAGGCTCACTGTCAGCTCGTTGTAGACATTGGACATGTTCTCCACCCCGCGCGCTGCCCGCTCGGCCGCGGCTTTATCCGCCTCCGTGGGTACCTCACCGGTCAACAGGATCCAGCGGTTGTAGGCATTCACATTGACGTGGCCCAGATCACCGATCGCATCCTTGATGCGGTTGGACGCCTTGATCTCGATGGTCTGGTCTTCCAGCTGCATCCCCGAGGTGCGGCGATCCGTGGCCATGAAGGCGCCACCCACGGCCGTACCCAGCACCAGCGGCGCACAGGCTGACAGGCTGGCCATCGCCAGAACGGCCGTGGCCATCCAGCGCACAGTGCTTCGTTTCATGATCGGTTGGAACATCAGGCATCCTCTCCAAGCAAATGGGTGTCCACGGCGGTGCACAGGCCATGCAAGGCCAGCCAGCCCGTGGCAAACAGGGTTTCAGGGCGGGTGCCGGGCAGCGGCACCCAGACATCGGTGTCGCGCATCAAAGGCCCCAGGGTGCGGGCGCTCTCTCCCGTGAAAGCGATCAGCGTCAGGTCGTTGTCGCGCGCGGCCTCGGTGGCAGTTCGCAGATCGGCCTCGTCGCGCTCCATCGAAAACGCCAGCCACACGTCACCGGGGTGGCCCAGCGCACGCACCTGCTGCGTCAGCGTCGCTTGCGCGCCGCCTTGCGGCGGGATCAGCGCATGGGCCGCCAGGGGCGGGCGCTCGCGCCCCGAGCCACTGACCAGCAGTGACGCGGCTTGCTGCGCCAGCCAGGCGGCCTCGGCCTCGCCGGCACACAACACACGTCCACCGGAGGTGATGGTGTGCATGATGGCCTGCGCGGCGTAATTGAGCTGCTGCGCCAAACGGTCTGACGATTGGTAGAGCCAGTCGGCGGTCTCCAGCAAGGGTTGCTGAAGCGATGTCTGCTGAAAGTGGGAGTCCGGCATGGCGCGGATCATAAGTCAGGGTAAGCCCTGCATGTTTCAGGACGCATCAAAGGCCGCAGGGATCCAATGTAAAGCGTCGCCGTCAATGGCGACCACATCGAAGCGGCAGGGCGGCCATTCGCGCAGGTTCATCAGGTAGTGCTGGGCGCCCATGATGCATTTGCGCTGCTTGCCTCGGCTGACCGTGGCCGCGGCCCCGCCATGATCCGAGCCACTGCGCGCGCGCACTTCCACGAACACCAGGGTGCCGTCGCGGTCGCGCATGATCAGGTCCACTTCGGCGCCGCGCGCACTCGGGCCGCGCGCCACCCGATAATTGCGCTCGACCAGCGTTAGGCCCTGGCCTTGCAAATAGACCAGTGCCTTGTCTTCTCCCTCATCTCCCCGGGACTTCGTTGTGACCTTTGATGCCAATATGCTGCTCCAGGCGGCTCACCAGGTGGCCGGCAGCCAGCAGTATCCCAAAGGTGCGCTCTATCTGGTCGCCACCCCGATCGGCAATCTGGCCGACATGAGCCTGCGCGCCCTGCACGTGCTCAGCCTGGTCGACGTCGTGGCCTGCGAAGACACCCGTGTCTCCGGCAACCTCCTGCGCCACCTGGGCCTGGACAAGAAGCTGATCGCGCTGCACCAGCACAACGAAGTGGGCAGCGCGCAAGGCGTGCTCGCGCTCTTGCAGGCCGGCCAGCGTGTGGCCTATGTCAGTGATGCCGGCACGCCTGCGGTCTCTGACCCGGGGGCCCACCTGGTCCACGCCGCGCAGCTCGCCGGCCTGACCGTGGTGGCCTTGCCGGGGCCCAGCAGCGTGACCACCGCCATGAGCGTGGCCGGTGACGCGCACGCCCAGGGTTTCCGCTTCCTGGGCTTTTTGCCCTCCAAAGGTGCCGCCCGGGTCAGCGCCTTGCGCGACGTGCTGGGCCAGGACCACAGCGTCGTGCTGTTCGAGGCCCCGCACCGCATCGAGGCCCTGGCGCAGGAGCTCGCCGAGGTGCTGCCGCAAGGCCGTGTCACCGTCTGCCGTGAGCTGACCAAGCAGTTCGAGAGCATCACCACGCTGGACACCATCGCCATGTCCGACTGGTTGAAGGCCGACGCCAACCGCCTGCGCGGCGAGTTCGTGCTGGTCGTGCACGGCGTACCCGGGGCGGCTGATGCGCAGGCCCTGTCGCCCGCCATGAACGCCATCCTGGCCGAACTCGTGCGCCATCTCCCTGTCAAACAGGCCGCCGGTCTGGTGGCCGATGCGGCCGGTTTGCCGCGCAAGGCGCTGTATGACGTTGCCCTGGCGCATCGCAGCGCGGACCAGGATGTGGGGGAATCGGACTGAGTCTGGCGTAATCGGTCGAAAGCCCCGTGAGCACGGGGTGAGGGCAACCCTTGTTTTCAGCACTAACCCTGGGGTGAATATTTAACGCCAGACCAAGAATGAAGCTCAGCCGCCACCACGAGCGGCCTCACTTTGAGGAGAGCTTCCATGACGTTGACTTCCCTTCGCCGCATCTGTGCTGCCGTGGCCCTGACGGCCGCAGCCGTGGCCACCGCACCTGCGCACGCCCAGCTGTCCCTGTCGAGCTTGCTCAGCCCGGCCTCCAAGACCAAGTACCCCATCGTGCTGGTCCACGGCTTCATCGGCTTTGACAACGTGCTGGGCATCCAGTACTTCTATCAAATCCCCAAGGCCCTGCGCGACGACGGCGCCACCGTCTACATCGCCTCCGTGAACCCCTCGCAGACCACCGAGTTCCGTGGTGAAGAGCTGGTTCAGCAGATGAAGCAGTGGGCCGCCAAGGACGGCGTCAAGAAGTTCAACCTGATCGGCCACAGCCATGGCGGCCCCACCGTGCGTTACGCTGCGGGCACCGTGCCCACCATGGTCGCCTCGGTCAGCACCATGGCCGCCACCCACTTCGGCTCCAAGGTCGCCGACGACATCCTCGCCAACACCACCCCCGATGGCACTTTTGACAAGGTGGCCACCGCCGGCCTGCAGCTCATCGGCTGGCTCACAGGCAACACCACCTACAAGCAGGCCGATCTGCTGACCGCGCTCAACGCCTTGAGCACGCCGGGCGCGCAAGCTTTCAACGCCAAGTTCCCTGTGGGCGCACCCACCACCACCTGCGGCAATGGCCCTGACGTCGCCAGCGTGAACGGCAACAGCATGCGCTGGTACTCGTTCTCGGGCACCTCGGTCAAGACCAATGGCTGGGACATCTCCGATGCCATCCTGGCCTACACCGCCGACTACTTCAAGGGCGAAGCCAACGACGGCCTGGTCGGGCGTTGTTCCAGCCACTGGGGCAAGGTCATCAAGGACAACTACGCCTGGAACCACCTGGACGAAGTCAACCAGGTCCTGGGCATCGTCGGCAAGGATGCACCCGATCCCGTGGCCTTCTACAAGCAGCACGCGAACCGCCTGAAGCTGTCGGGGCTGTGATGCCGCAACGCGCGTCGGCAACAGCTTGCTGACCGCGTGCGACGCGCTCCTTCAACCGTCCTGTTCAAGCCGGCCTCCACCGTGGATGCCGGCTTTTTTACCTGTGACGACACCCTCTTGGCTGGCGCCACAACTTTGTGACGAGGGGCTACAACTACCGTGGGAGAGGACTTCCCCGTTCCATCGGGTATGCCCTGTGTCGCGTTAAGCCCCCCGTATCAATACTCCGCTCGTCTGCTGACCGATAAATATCCACCGTACACAAGCAGGCAAGTCCAAGGAGTCAAGCATGCAATTCAAATCTTCCATCAAGACCATCTGCGCCGCCGTGGCCATGACCGCTGCGGCCATGGCCGTCGCCCCTGCCGCACACGCCGGCACCACCGCCAGGACCAAGTACCCCATCGTGCTGGTCCACGGCTTCATCGGCTTTGACAACGTGCTGGGCATCCAGTACTTCTATCAAATCCCCAGCGCCCTGCGCAATGAAGGCGCCACCGTCTACATCGCCTCGGTCAACCCCTCGCAGACCACCGAGTTCCGTGGTGAAGAGTTGATCCAGCAGATGAAGCAGTGGGCCGCCAAGGATGGCGTCAAGAAATTCAACCTGATCGGCCACAGCCATGGCGGCCCGACCGTGCGTTACGCCGCCGGCACCGTGCCCACCATGGTCGCCTCGGTCAGCACCATGGCCGGCACCCACCTGGGCTCCAAGGTCGCTGACGAGATCCTGGCTGGCACGACACCTGGCGGTACCTTCGACTCCGTGGCCACAGCCGGCCTGAAGTTGATCTCCTGGTTGACCGGCAACAAGACCACCAGCCAGACCGACCTGCTGACTGCGTTGAACGCCCTGAGCACGCCCGGTGCCGTCGCCTTCAATGCCAAGTTCCCGGTCGGCGCGCCCACCACCACCTGCGGCAGCGGCCCGCTCACGGCCAAGGTCGCGGGCAACAGCATGAACTGGTACTCGTTCTCCGGCACCTCGGTCAAGACCAACGGCTGGGACGTGTCTGACGCCTTGCTGGCCTACACCGGCGACTACTTCAAGGGCGAAGCCAATGACGGCCTGGTGTCGCAGTGTTCCAGCCACTGGGGCAAGGTCATCAAGGACAACTACACCTGGAACCACCTGGACGAAATCAACCAGGTCCTGGGCACCATCGGCTCTGGCGCCGCTGACCCTGTGGCCTTCTACGTCCAGCACGCCAACCGCCTGAAGTGGGCCTTCCTCTGATCGAGGCGCACCAGGGCTGAGCGCCCTCACGTGGCAAGGTCGATCCTCCATTCACGGGGATCGACCTTTGTTCTTTGCCAAACTGGGCGATTGCCCTGTGTGTGACTGAAACATGAACCCGGGACAATGGGTTCACGAAGCGGTGGCTGCCGTGCAGCTGTCGCATGATGTTGGAGAGACATGAAGATGCGCGCGATGCAGATGCGTGGATGGATGGCCGTCGGTGGGCTGGTCATCGTCCTGGGGGTGACCGTGGCCTGGATGGCCCACAGAGGCTCAGCCGATGGGCAGGCAGGCAGCGGCGCGCCAGGGGCTTCCGGATGGAACATGATCGGCGCCACCAGCGAAACGCCCGCCGGCGCCGGCTCGGCCCCCGCTGTGGCCATGACCCCGGATCAAGTGCGCAACCGCCTCTTCAAGGAGGGCTCCTTTGCCGGCACCGAACCCTCGGGTGACTGGTGCGTGGCCGCCGCCAAGCTCAGCCCTTGCCCTGGCCTGCGCAAACGCTTCGAGTACTACATCCTGGGCCTGGGCGAGGTCAGCATCACCGACATCAAGACCCTCGTGGCCGACGAAGCCCGCAAGGCGCACGGCGAGCCGCTGGCCAGCCAGATCATGGCCATCTGGGACCAGTACTGGCAGCTGCGCACCTATGCCTGGCGCAACAAGTTCGACCAGTCTGATCGCAGCACCTGGATGGCCGTCTTCGAGGAGCAAAAGGCCGTGCGCCGCCAGATCCTGGGCGCCGACTGGGCCAAAGCCTTCTTCGAGCAGGACGAGCAGCACTTCAAGCAGTACTACGACCAGCTCGAATCAGGCCTGCCGCCGCCACCCGACCCCGGCGAGCCCGTGCCCCAGATGGCCCCCGGCAAGGACCCTGTCGCCGTGCGCGCCGAGCGCGTGGCCCGCTACGGTGAGGCCGCCGCCGACCGCCTGGCCAAAGCTGACGAAGAATGGGCCGACTGGGAACGCCGCCTGGCAGGGGCCCGCACGGAATGGGAGCGCCTCAAGGGGGCCTCCAACCTGTCTGACGCGCAACGCAAACAGGACATGCAGGCCTACATCAACGGCAACTTCAAGCCCGACGAGCAAGCGCGCGTCCAGGCCTTGCTGCATCTCTGACACGGTAGATACCCCTTGAATCGTCCTTGTGGGGCACTGGTCTTTGCGGGCCGTGCCTACAATGGCTTCCATGATTGCTGTCGACGCCACCATCGCCCGTCTCCAGACCGCCCGCGAGCTGCTGCTTGCCCCATTCGGTCTGGATGAATCCACCCTGCTCAAGGCCCTCAAGGTCATCACCGAACACCGGGTGGATGACGCAGACCTCTACTTCCAGTACACCCGCAGCGAAGGCTGGAGCCTGGAGGAGGGCATCGTCAAATCGGGCAGCTTTGGCATCGACCAGGGCGTGGGCGTGCGAGCCATCTCGGGCGAGAAAACCGCTTTTGCCTACTCCGACGACATCTCCGAAGCCGCCTTGCTGGACGCCGCGCGCACCGTGCGCACCATCGCGGCCGCCGGCCAGAGCCGCCGCGTCAAGATCGGCGAGCACCGTGTGGCGGCCTCCCGCAGCCTCTACGCCTCCTTCGACCCCATCGCCTCGATGGACAGCGCCGCCAAAGTCGCCCTGCTGGAAGACGTTGAACGCCGTGCCCGCGCCAAGGACCCACGCGTCGTGCAGGTCATGGCCGGCCTGGGCTGTGAATACGACGTCGTGCTGATTGCCCGTGCCGATGGCACCCTGGCTGCCGACGTGCGCCCCCTGATCCGCCTGTCGCTCACCGTGATCGCCGAGCAAAGCGGCCGTCGCGAAGTTGGCTCCTCCGGTGGTGGCGGGCGCTACGACCTGTCTTACTTCACGCCCGCCGTGACCGATCAATACGTGGACCAGGCCGTGCACGCCGCCCTGATCAACCTGGAAGCCCGCCCCGCACCGGCCGGTGAAATGACCGTGGTCCTGGGCAATGGCTGGCCCGGCATCCTGCTGCACGAGGCCGTCGGCCATGGCCTGGAAGGCGACTTCAACCGCAAGGGCTCCAGCGTTTTCTCGGGCCGGGTCGGGCAGCGCGTGGCTGCCAAGGGCGTCACCGTGCTGGACGATGGCACCATCCCTGATCGTCGCGGCTCGCTCAACATCGACGACGAGGGGCATGCCACCCAGCGCACTGTGCTGATCGAGGACGGCATCCTCAAGGGTTACATCCAGGATGCCACCAACGCGCGCCTGATGAAAACGGGTCAAACCGGCAACGGCCGTCGCGAAAGCTACGCCCATGTCCCCATGCCCCGCATGACCAACACCTACATGCTGGCTGGCGACAAGGATCCCCACGAAATCGTGGCCTCCATCGACCGTGGTCTGTACGCCGTGAATTTCGGTGGTGGTCAGGTGGACATCACCTCCGGCAAGTTCGTTTTCTCTGCCAGCGAGGCCTACTGGGTCGAAAACGGCAAGATCCAGTACCCCGTCAAGGGTGCCACCCTGATCGGCAACGGCCCCGAGGCCATGACCCGCGTCAGCATGATCGGCAACGACCTGGCGCTGGACTCCGGTGTGGGCACCTGCGGCAAGGAAGGCCAGAGCGTGCCCGTGGGCGTCGGCCAGCCGACCCTGCGCATCGACGGCCTGACGGTCGGCGGCACGGCCTGAGCCCGCCATTCGTGCGCCCGTCCTCTTTCTCTTCTTCTTTCTTTTCTGCCCCTTGTTCAATTATTTGCATGCAGTGCTTGACCCAAGCATCAAAACTCGTGCATAATTCAAGGCTTCGCTGATCAAGCAGCGGACTTTGGCCCAAAACCCGGCTCCGGCACGCAAGTGCAAGATGCCTGGGGCCCTCGCAGAGATTGCTGGCAAGACTCAAATTGCATGTGATCAAAGCGCTGCGGCAGGGACTCACAAAGTCGGCTGCTTTTTTCAGATCCGCCCGTTCTACGGGCCCAAGACTGACCGTTCGTTGTTGTGCAGTTGTTTGCGCAGCCGATCGGGCCAAGTTGGGGTAACCATGATCCAAATGCAATCGCGACTTGACGTCGCTGACAACACTGGTGCTAAGAGCGTCATGTGCATCAAGGTGCTCGGTGGCTCTAAGCGTCGTTACGCCGGTATCGGCGACATCATCAAGGTGAGCATCAAAGAAGCTGCACCACGTGGCCGCGTCAAGAAGGGCGAGGTTTACAGTGCTGTGGTGGTGCGCACCGCCAAGGGCGTTCGTCGTCAAGACGGTTCCCTGGTGAAGTTCGACGGCAATGCCGCTGTGCTGCTGAACGCCAAGCTCGAGCCTATCGGCACACGTATCTTCGGCCCAGTTACGCGTGAACTGCGTAACGAGCGCTTCATGAAGATCGTTTCGCTGGCTCCCGAGGTTCTGTAAGCCCTCGGCATACCGCTCAGCAGCAAAAGGACAGCTCATGAACAAACTCAAATCAGGCGATCAGGTCATCGTTCTGACCGGTCGCGACAAAGGCAAGCGTGGCACCATCGCCGCTCGCGTGGATGATTCCCATCTGCTGGTTGATGGCGTGAACGTTGCCAAGAAGCACGTCAAGCCCAACCCCATGAAGGGCACCACCGGTGGCATCGTTGACAAGACCATGCCCATCCACCAGTCCAACGTGGCGATTTTCAACCCTGCCTCTGGCAAGGCTGACCGCGTCGGTATCAAGCTCCTGGCTGACGGCAAAAAAGTGCGCGTCTTCAAGTCCAGCGGCGAAGAAATCAAGGCTTGAGGTCCCAAATGGCTCAACAACAAGCTCGCCTGCAGCAGATCTACCGCGAAAAGATCGTGCCTGAACTGATGAAACAGTTCGGCTACAAGTCGATCATGGAAGTGCCGCGTCTGACCAAGATCACCCTGAACATGGGTGTCTCGGAAGCCGTGTCGGACAAGAAAGTCATGGAACACGCCGTGAGCGACCTGACCAAGATCGCTGGCCAAAAGCCCGTGATCACCATGTCCAAGAAGGCTATCGCCGGTTTCAAGATCCGCGAAAACATGCCGATCGGCACGATGGTCACCCTGCGCGGTGTCACGATGTTCGAATTCCTGGACCGCTTTGTGACGATCTCGCTGCCCCGCGTTCGTGACTTCCGCGGTATCTCTGGTCGTTCTTTTGATGGTCGCGGCAACTACAACGTCGGCGTCAAGGAACAGATCATCTTCCCGGAAATCGAGTACGACAAGATCGACGCCATCCGTGGTCTGAACATCAGCATCACGACGACGGCCAAGACTGACGAAGAAGCCAAGGCTCTCCTGGCTGCTTTCAAGTTCCCGTTCAAGAACTGAGGTACATCGTGGCAAAAGTATCCCTGAAGCAACGCGAAGAAAAACGCGAAAAGCTGGTTGCCAAGTACGCCAAGAAGGTCGCTGAACTGAAGGCTGTCATCAACGACAGCAAGAAGTCCGACGAAGAGCGTTATGCCGCTCGTCTTGAACTGCAAAAGCTGCCCCGTAACGCCAACCCGACCCGTCTGCGCGCACGCTGCAGTCTGACCGGTCGCCCACGTGGCACATTCCGTCAGTTTGGTCTTGGCCGTAGCAAGATCCGTGAATTGGCGTTCGCTGGCGACATCCCCGGTGTCACCAAGGCGAGCTGGTAATCCCAGCAGGGCACGAACAGGAGTTATCCCATGAGCATGAGTGATCCCATCGCCGACATGCTGACACGCATTCGCAACGCCCAAATGGTCAACAAGACCAACGTTGCACTGCCGTCGTCCAAGCTGAAAGTCGCGATTGCCCAGGTCCTGAAGGACGAAGGCTACATTGACGGTTTCGCCGTCACCGGTGAGGCTGCAAAGCCCACGCTGGAAATTTCGCTGAAGTACTACGCAGGTCGCCCGGTTATCGAGCGCATCGAGCGTGTGTCTCGTCCTGGTCTGCGCATCTACAAGGGCCGTCACGACATCCCTCAGGTCCAAAATGGCCTGGGCGTTGCCATCGTGACAACCCCCAAGGGTGTGATGACCGATCGCAAGGCCCGCGCTGCCGGTATCGGCGGCGAAGTGCTCTGCTACGTCGCCTAATTGAGGAGCAATCGCAATGTCCCGCGTTGGAAAAATGCCGATCGCCGTCCCTCAAGGTGTGGACGTGAAGATCTCTGCCGAAGCTGTGACCGTCAAGGGCAGCTTGGGCACCCTGAGTCTGCCGGCTAACGGCCTGGTCACCGTGGCGCAAGAAGGCGCTACGCTGAAGGTCGCCCCGGTGAATGACTCCGCTGAAGCCAATGCCATGTCCGGCACCTTCCGCGCCCTGCTCAACAACACCGTCAATGGTGTGAGCAAGGGTTTCGAGAAGAAGCTGACCCTGGTTGGTGTGGGTTTCCGTGCTCAGGCCCAAGGCCAGAAGCTGAACCTGCAAATCGGTTTCTCTCACCCCGTCATCAAGGACATGCCTGTTGGCATCAAGGTTGAGACCCCGTCTCAGACCGAAATCCTGATCAAGGGTATGGATCGTCAAGTGGTCGGTCAGATCGCCGCTGAAGTGCGCGCCTTCCGTCCGCCTGAGCCTTACAAGGGCAAGGGCATCCGCTACGTCGACGAGCGCGTGGTCTTGAAAGAGACCAAGAAGAAGTAAGGAGCTGATTCATCATGGCAACAAGCAAGAAGGAACAGCGCCTGCGTCGCGCACGTCAAACGCGTGCACGTATCGCCCTCCAAGGCGCCGTGCGTTTGACCGTCAACCGTACAAACCTGCACATCTACGCCAGCGTCATTTCTGGCGACGGCACCAAGGTCCTGGCAACAGCCTCGACAGCCGAAAAGGAAGTGCGCGACCAGCTGACAACAGCTGGCAGCAACGTGGCTGCTGCCACGTTGGTTGGCAAGCGTATCGCCGAGAAGGCCAAGGCTGCTGGCGTCGAGAAGGTCGCTTTCGACCGCGCTGGTTTCCAGTACCACGGTCGTATCAAGGCCTTGGCTGATGCCGCGCGTGAAGCCGGTCTTCAGTTCTAAGCCACCGGAAGGAATTTCAAATGGCTAAGTTTCAACCCAAGGTAGCAGACGAAGGTCGTGACGACGGTCTGCGCGAGAAGATGATCCAGGTGAACCGCGTGACCAAAGTGGTCAAGGGCGGCCGGATCATGGGCTTCGCAGCTCTGACCGTTGTTGGCGATGGCGATGGCCGCGTTGGCATGGGCAAGGGCAAGGCGCGTGAAGTGCCGCTGGCTGTTCAAAAGGCCATGGACCAGGCTCGCCGCAACATGGTGAAGGTCTCGCTGAAGAACGGTTCCGTGCACCACAACATCCGTGGCGAACACGGTGCAGCCAAGGTGCTGCTGGCCCCGGCTCCCGCTGGTACCGGCATCATCGCTGGCGGCCCGATGCGCGCTGTGTTTGAAGTGATGGGCATCACCGACATCGTGGCCAAGAGCCTCGGTTCGAGCAACCCTTACAACATGGTTCGCGCCACGTTCGATGCCTTGAACAAGGCAACGACCCCGGCCGAAATCGCTGCCAAGCGCGGTCTGACTGTTGAAGAAATCTTCAACTGATCGTCGGAGAGCTGACATGAGCGAAAAGAAAACTGTCACCGTCAAGCTGGTTCGCAGCCCCATCGGCACCCGTGCCGACCACCGTGCCACTGTGGCCGGTCTGGGCCTGCGCCGCATGAACGGCACCCGCGTCCTGGAAGACACGCCTGCTGTGCGCGGCATGATCAACAAGGTCCGCTACATGGTCGTGGTGGTCTAAACCACCGCAGCTTTGGGGAATACCATGCAACTCAATACCATCAAGCCTTCCGAAGGCGCCAAGCATGCCAAGCGCCGTGTCGGCCGTGGCATCGGCTCCGGTCTGGGCAAGACCGCTGGTCGCGGTCACAAGGGGCAGAAGTCGCGTTCGGGCGGCTACCACAAGGTCGGTTTCGAAGGCGGTCAAATGCCTCTGCAACGCCGTCTGCCCAAGCGCGGTTTCAAGTCGCACCTGCTGAAGTACAACGCTGAGATCACCCTGAGCGAACTGCAAGCACTGGGCGCTGCTGAAGTCGACGTGCTGTCCCTGAAGGCCGCCGGTCTGATCCCTCAGATCGCCAAGGTCGTCAAGGTCATCAAGTCGGGTGAACTGACTGCAAAGGTCACGCTCAAGGGTATCGGCGCAACCGCTGGTGCCAAGGCTGTGATCGAAGCCGCTGGTGGCTCGCTGGCTGAATAAGCCCAAGGCTCGGTAAGAACGTCAGAACCTGGAACGGACTCAAGCGTGGCAACTTCCCCCACTCAACTGGCTCAAAGCGGCAAGTTCGGCGACCTGCAACGGCGTCTGACTTTCCTGCTGCTGGCGCTGGTCGTCTACCGCATCGGCGCTCACGTGCCTGTGCCCGGTATCGACCCGTCACAGCTGCAGCAGTTGTTCAAGGGGCAGCAAGGCGGCATCCTGAGTCTGTTCAACATGTTCTCGGGCGGCGCATTGTCGCGCTTCACCGTGTTCGCGCTGGGCATCATGCCTTACATCTCGTCGTCCATCATCATGCAGATGATGGGCTACGTGATCCCTCAGCTTGAGCAGCTCAAGAAAGAGGGCGAGGCAGGTCGTCGCAAGACGACGCAGTACACACGTTACGCTACCGTGGGCCTGGCTTTGTTCCAGTCCTTTGGTATCGCTGTTGCCCTGGAAGGCACGGCCGGCTTGGTGATCAACCCCGGTTTTGGTTTCCGCATGACCACCGTGATCAGCCTGACGGCCGGCACGATGTTCCTGATGTGGCTGGGTGAGCAGATCACCGAGCGCGGTCTGGGTAACGGTATTTCGATCCTGATTTTCGGCGGTATCGCTGCAGGTCTGCCCAATGCAATGGGTGGTCTGTTCGAGTTGATCCGCACCGGTGCCATGAGCATCCCTGCAGCCATCTTCATCGTGGCGCTGGTGGTTCTGGTGACCTACTTCGTGGTGTTTGTCGAACGTGGCCAGCGCAAGATCCTGGTCAACTACGCCAAGCGCCAGGTTGGCAACCGTGTGTACGGTGGTCAATCGTCGCACCTGCCCCTGAAGATCAACATGGCTGGTGTGATCCCCCCGATCTTCGCGTCGTCGATCATCCTGTTGCCGACGACGGCTGTGGGCTGGTTTGCCACAGGTGACAGCATGCGCTGGCTCAAGGACATGGCCAGCATGTTGTCCCCCGGTCAACCGATCTACGTGATTCTGTATTCTGTTGCCATCATCTTCTTCTGCTTCTTCTACACGGCGCTGGTGTTCAACAGCCGTGAGACAGCAGACAACCTGAAGAAGAGCGGTGCTTTCATTCCTGGTATCCGCCCCGGTGACCAGACTGCGCGTTACATCGACAAGATCCTCGCCCGTCTGACCCTGGCAGGTGCTGTTTACATCACGGCCGTGTGCCTGCTGCCCGAGTTCCTCGTGCTCAAGTACAACGTTCCGTTCTATTTTGGTGGGACTTCGCTGCTCATCATCGTGGTCGTCACGATGGATTTCTGGGCACAAGTGCAGTCCTACGTCATGTCTCAGCAGTATGACTCTCTGCTGAAGAAGGCGAATTTCAAAGCAAGCTGAAGTGGGCCGGCGGAACGGCACACGGCATGAAAATCACGAACGTGTCAGTCGTTCGGTCCCGGGTTGAGATCCCAAGTGGTTTCCTCGTGACGGATTTTCGTGTGAAGCTTGAAAAGGGTATGTGGTTCAGGTCACATCTTTGGCGGAGCGTCTGCGCTACAATGCGCACCCTGCCTTGATGACAAAGTGGCATTGAAACTCGCCCGGTATGGTTTGAGTCGTGCTCGCATCGTGTTCCGGGCGAAGTGAGCTTGAAGTTTTGGTGACCCCGGAAACGTGGGCGAATTTCCGTTGTTGAATCAACGGTTCAGGAGAAGACCATGAAAGTCTCGGCATCCGTCAAGAAGATGTGCCGTAATTGCAAAATCATCCGCCGCAAGGGCGTGGTTCGCGTGATCTGCACCGACCCCCGTCACAAGCAGCGTCAAGGCTGATCGCCTGACCTGGCGACGACACACGCGTTCAGAGGACAGTTATGGCACGTATTGCTGGCATCAACATTCCGCCGCACAAGCATACCGAAATCGGTCTGACTTCGATCTACGGCATTGGTCGCACAACCGCGCAGAAAATCTGCACGGCTGCAGGCATTCCCTTCGACAAGAAGATCAAGGAATTGACTGACGGCGACCTGGAAAAGATTCGTGAAGAAGTGGGCAGGCTCACCATTGAGGGTGACCTGCGCCGCGAGCTCTCGATGAATATCAAGCGACTGATGGACTTGGGTTGCTACCGCGGCTTCCGTCATCGTCGCGGCCTGCCCATGCGCGGCCAACGCACTCGCACAAATGCACGTACTCGCAAGGGTCCGCGCAAGGCGATCGCTGGCAAGAAGTGATCTGGGCTAATCGCTGAGTTCAAGAGAAAGTAATCATGGCAAAAGCACCTGCGAACAGCGCTGCCCGTCGTGTGAGCAAGAAGGTCCGCAAGAACATTGCGGACGGCATCGCCCACGTGCACGCCTCGTTCAACAACACCATCATCACCATCACTGACCGTCAGGGCAATGCCCTGTCCTGGGCATCGTCGGGTGGTCAAGGCTTCAAGGGCTCGCGTAAGTCCACTCCCTTCGCTGCCCAGGTGGCTGCTGAAGTGGCTGGTCGCGCTGCTCAAGAACAAGGCATCAAGAACCTGGACGTCGAGATCAAGGGCCCCGGTCCTGGTCGTGAGTCGTCGGTGCGCGCTCTGGCTTCGCTGGGCATCCGCATCAATTCGATCTCCGACGTGACGCCCGTTCCTCACAACGGTTGCCGTCCTCAAAAGCGTCGCCGCATCTGATGCGTTGATGCTGACTGGCCGGGCTTGCCTGGTCAGGTCACGACCTCGCTTACCTTGGCAGCAAGGTGTGCGGGGTTTGTTCGTTGCGCTATCTTGACAAAACTGCATTGCAGTGGTGTACAGGCGCACGTGCAGCTTGCTATAATCGCAAGTTCTCTGCGGTGGTGGGTGCCTGTGGGCGTTTGACTTTGTGTCATACCCTGCATGCTGGCCCGCCGCCTTGATTTGAAGCCCACCGTCTGCGCGATTGTGTTTCGCCAGACTCGCGTCGGTCAACCGTTATGCACGGTACTGGCGTCAGATTGATTACAAGGACACGAAAAGTGGCACGTTACCTCGGACCCAAG
>NZ_JACPYU010000007.1 GCF_016195855.1 Aquabacterium sp. | reverse complement strand
TCTGAGAGTCGCATGGGCAATCTGGCGCAGTGGAAAAACCTTTGATGCAAGCCAGATGGGCGTACAAAACGCTTGCGTCAAAACATAGAACCTCACTGCGCGGCTGCGCCGCTGCGTTCAAACAAATCGGGCCAGTCAGATGGACGAAGCACGCTGCGCGTGCCCACCTCGCCCCTGCGCGTCTCGACGCCACCAAGGCGCCCCGCTGGCCCCCGGCTCAACCCTTTTCACCCCGCTGGCGGCGTGCCACTGTTGTGTTCAAGCGTGCCGTAGGTTGGCCACCAATCACCATTGGCGTGACGCCATCCCTGCTATGAGACCACGGTCAGGGGTTGTGGCATGTCACGAGCAGGGCGATCCAAGGATGAGGTGATGGCTGGCTGGGCGCCTTGGGGGCGTCGAGGAGCACAGTGGCTGCCTGGTGCCCGCAGGGCCAAGCTTGCTTGTTTGAGCCCGCAGGGCGAGTTTGCAAGCTTGAAGGCAGCCGCGCGCACCGCAGAGCAGTCCCGCTTTGCGGGACCGCCAACATGAAGCCCGGACGGCCATTGCCGCATCCGCGCCCTGCGCTGCAGCGCCAAAGCGCGCTACCTCACACCAGCAAACACCATCAACGCGTCGGCCCAGAAGCCTGCGCACTGGGCAGCGCCGCCAGAATCTGCAGCAGCCGGTTGATCTGCAGCGGCTTGACCAGGTAGTGGCTGAAGCCCGTCTGCAAAGCCTTGGCAATGTGATCCGGCAGCGCATCCGCGCTCAGCGCAATCAACGGCAACTTCTTGAAATCAGCCTGCGCACGCAGCCGGCGGCACAAATCCAGGCCTGAGCCGTCGGGCAGGTTGATGTCCACCAGCGCCACATCCGGGTGGGTGGCCTCGATGCTGGCCAGCCCTTCCGCCGCCGTCTCGGCCGAATACAGCCGCACCTGCGGGTAGGCCGCGAACATCGCTTCCACCAGGCTGCGGTTGAGCGCGTTGTCCTCGATGTGCACCACACGCAGCGGCGGCAGCATCACGGCCGGCTCATTGCTGCCCCGGTTCACATTGGAGCGCAGGCTGCCCGGGCCCTCGGCCAGCGGCAGGCGCAGTGCGAACACGCTGCCCTTGCCCAGGGTGCTGGTCACGTCGATGCGGCCGTGCATCAGCTCGGCCAGGCGTTGCGACACCGCCAGGCCCAGGCCATTGCCAGAAGGCTTGCCCGGTGCCGTGTCCAGGCGCGTGAAAGGCTGGAACAGGCGCGGCAGGTCGTTCTGCTCGATGCCGAAACCCTGGTCACGAACCTCGATGATGCCCACGCGCTCTTCCTGGCCCACACGGCCTTGCAGCCAGATGGTGGAGCCCTGCGGGCTGAACTTGATGGCATTGCTCATCAGGTTCATCAGGATGGCGCGGGTGTGCTGCGGGTCGGCCCAGACGGCGGGGCACTGGCTGTCTACCACCACGGTGATGTCGTGCGCCAGCGCGTCGTCTTCCAGGGCTGCGCGCACCTCGCGCAAGAGCACCGACAGCTCGACGCGCTGCGGGCGGATGCCCAGGGGCTTGTCGTCCAGCTTGGCGTACTCCAGGGCCTGGTCCAGCAGGGACAGCAGTTGCTGCCCGGCGGTATGGATGTGGCCGATCTGGCGGCGCTGGGCTTCGGGCAACTGCGTGTCGTCGGCCATGTCGAGCAACTGCGTGAAGCCCAGGATGGCGTTGAGCGGCGAGCGCATGCTGTGGCTCATGCGCGAGAGGAACTCGACCTTGGTGGCCAGGGCCACTTCGGCCTCCAGGCGTTTGGCGTGTTCGACATCGGCGCGGCGCTTGTCGCTGATGTCGGTCAGCACCTCGATGTAGCGGTTGATCTGGCCCTCAGGCCCGTGCACGGGCTGCACGGAGCGTGACACCCAGAAAGGCTCGCCATCCTTGCGGTGGTGGCAGACCTCCAGCTTCTCGATGCTGCCGCCTTGCGCCAGCACCTGGTTGATGCGGGTGATGGTGGCCGGGTCGGTGTGCGGGCCGCTGAGCAGCTCTTCGGGCAATTGCCCGTGGCATTCGGTCAGCGTGAAGCCGGTGAGGCGGGCGAAAGCAGGGTTGACCCAGCTGATGCAGCGCTGGGCATCACAGATCAGGATGGCATCGGTGACCCGGTCGGCCACCAGGGCCAGTTCCTGGTTGGTGGCCTGGGCGCGTTGCAGGGCGGCCTGCAACTGGCGCATCACCTGACCTTGTTGTTCGAATGCGTCGTGGCGGAGCTGGAGTTCGTCGAGAAGGCGTTGTGCGTCGTCGGCCATGGTGTCGGAAACGCCCACGGGTAGTGAGCGGCGTACGTTGGCGGGGCGCCATGTGGCCGTGTCGGCCAGTCCGGCAGGAGGTGGGGTGGGGGTGTCGTCAGGGGACGCAGAGCGGATGTCTGGCATGGCGTGCTCCTCTGTTTGTAGCCCATCGTCTTGACAGCTTTCATGGGCTTGAAACAAGCCTGCGCTGAAGATCGTCTGCAACTGGATTTCAGCGCCTGGGACATTCCAGTGTAGGGACTTCTGACCGATTTGACCACGTGTTTTGATCGGTGTTTACTCGGCCGTTGTGACTTGCACGACGCATTAAGCGAAATGCCGTCGGCGCCCCTGCGTAGACCGGTGCAGGGCGGGGTTGGGCGCACCATGCGCTACATTGGCCCATGCGCGGCGGATGTCGCCGTGGCGGTCATTTGTTGATGGGTGTCATGACCAGTTTGCGCGCTTGCCTTTTGTCGATCTTGATGCTGCTGCTCACAGCCTGTAGCAGTTTGTTGCCGCGTGGCAGCACAGAGACCCTGTCGGGTTTTGGCAGTTTTGAAGAAGCGCGCGACGCCATCGAGCGCGTCAAGCCCTATCAGACGACCACCGATCAGCTCAAAGACCTGGGCTTCGATGTGCGCGCCACAGCCAATGTGCGCCAGATTCCGTATCCGGAGGTGGTCTCCCGCCTGGCGCCTAATCCCAGCGTGCCCATGGAGATGCTGGACCCGGGTATCCGCGATTGCATCGAGTCCCGCCAGGCTTGCCGCGCTTACGAGTTCAGTTTCGCGCGCCAGGTCAGCCACCGCGAGGGCAGTTTCTGGGCGGACTTCCTCAACTTCCGCCGTCGCACCGAAATCACGGGCTGGCGCTTCCAGGGGCTGGTGGTGGTACGCAATGGCGTGGTGCTGTTTCGCAACTATGGTGGCGAGCCGCAGATCAAGCAGACGGAGCGGCAGTCCAACCCGCTGGGGCCGCTGCAACCCGCCGGTGAAGCCGCTGGCGCCCTGATCGCACGCTGAGCCCTTTCCTTTCTCCCAACCCGAGCCTTTCTGACATGACCTCTGTTTACGACTTCGAAGCGCAGACCATCAACGGTGAGTCCGTCAAGCTGGATCAGTACCGTGGCAAGGTGCTGCTGATCGTCAACACGGCCAGCAAGTGCGGCTTCACGCCGCAGTTCGAGGGGCTGGAAAAACTCTGGAAGGACCTGGGGCCCAAGGGCCTGGCCATCGTGGGCTTTCCGTGCAACCAGTTTGGCGGGCAGGACCCCGGCGACAACAGCGAGATCGCCTCCTTCTGCCAGCTCAACTACGGCGTGAGCTTCCCGATGATGGCCAAGATCGATGTCAACGGCCCCAACGCGCATCCGCTCTACCAGCATCTGGTCAAGGAGGCGCCGGGCATCCTGGGCACCAAGTCCATCAAGTGGAACTTCACCAAATTCCTCATCGGCCGTGATGGCCGGGTGTTGGGGCGCTATGCCCCCACCGATACGCCCAAGGGCTTGATCGCCGACATCGACAAGGCACTGGCCGCGAGCTGACCCACGCGCATGTGGTCTGCCCTGGTCAAGCTGCCGCGCACGGTCTGGTTGATCGGGCTGATCTCGCTGGTCAATGACAGCGCCAGCGACATGGTCTACCCGCTGGTGCCCTTGTACCTGTCGTCGGTGCTGATGGCCGGGCCGCGCGCGCTGGGCCTGATCGAAGGGTTGGCCGAGGCCACGGCGGCCTTGCTCAAGCTGTTTTCCGGGGTGCTGGTAGACCGCACGCGGCGGGCCAGGCCGTGGGTGGTGGCCGGTTATGGCCTGGCCGGTTTCGGGCGGCCCCTGCTGGCCCTGGCGGGCAGCTGGGTCTGGGTGCTGCTCATCCGCCTGAGCGACCGCATCGGCAAGGGGCTGCGAACCTCACCACGTGATGCCCTGCTGGCTGGCAGCGTGGCGCCTGAGCGCCGGGGTCTGGCCTTCGGCGTGCAGCGGGCGCTGGACAACGCCGGCGCCGTGATCGGCCCGCTGACGGCAGCCGCGATGCTGAGCGCCGGTTTGCCTTTGCAGCAGGTGTTTGCGTGGGCCTTGCTGCCCGCCCTGGTCTGCCTGGCCATGACCTTGGGCCTGAAAGAGGCGCCTGGTGAGCGCCCGATGGCGAGCGGCCGCACCTGGCACTGGCGAGGGCTGTCGGGTGGGTTCAAGCGCTACCTGCTGGTCGTGGCGCTGTTCACGCTGGGCAACTCCTCCAATATGTTCCTGCTGCTGCGGGCACGCGAGCTGGGTGTGGCGCAGGCGCACGTGCCGGTGTTGTGGGGCCTGGTGTCGGTGGTGGCCATGTTGGGCGCCGCGCCGCTGTCGGCCTGGTCTGACAAGGTGGGGCGCCATCGCCTGCTGATTGCCGGGTACGCGGCTTATGGCCTGGTCTACCTGGCGCTGGCCTGGCAGGTGCGGGCCGGCTGGTCCTTGTGGCTGCTGTTTGCTTTGTACGGCCTGTTTCTGGCGGCCACCGAGGGGGTGGAGAAAGCGCTGGTGGCCGATCTGGCCGAGCCGGGGCAGGAGGGCACGGCCTACGGCTGGTTCAACCTGGCCACCGGCATCATGCTGCTGCCCGCCTCCTGGTGCTTTGGCTGGCTCTATCAGGCCTGGTCGGCCCAGGCTGCCTTTGAATTCGGGGCCGCGTGCGCGGGCCTGTCGGCTTTGCTGATGGCCTGGTGGGTGCCGCGCCCCACTCCATCGCTCACGCCGTGAGAAGGTTCAGAGCGCAGATGCGTCGTTTTACACGCAGGCTCACAGCTTTGTCCCTGCTGCTGACTGCGGGTGCCGCGTGGGCACAGACCGAGCAGTTGAAGATGTCGCTGGAGATGCGGTTTGATCCCGCACACATCGACGCGGATGGCCATGGGCGTGAGCGGCTGGGCCTGGTGACGACCAGCCTCCTGTTCGAGCCTGCCTACGGCTGGTGGGTCGGGCCTGCGGTGGTGGGGGCAGCCACAGGCCAGCGCGGCGGTTTTTTTGTGCTTGGTGGCCAGGTGGCACGGCGCTGGCATTCCACCGACAACTGGGTGGCGCAACTTGGTTTGTTGATGGGCGGTGGCGGTGGTGGCGGTGCGCCGGTTGGTGGCGGCCTGATGTTGGTGCCCTCGGCCAGCTTGTCGTATGACTGGGGGAGCGTTCAGACCGGGCTGAGCTGGTCCAGCGTGAACATGCCCAGCGGGCGCATCGGCAGCCGTCAGATCGGGCTGGTGCTCAACTGGGATGGGCGCTTTCGCTACTTTGATGCGGGCGAGGTGGGCGACAGGCTGTCCACCGCCGAGCACACCGGCCTGGGTTTCGACCGGCTGATGCTGGACAGCGCCCAGTTACGCGTGAAGGCCCACGGTGGGGTGTCGGCCAGCACGGTGCGGTTGGTGGGGGCACGCGCGGAACGGCGCTGGGGGCCGAATGTGTATTGGGGCGTCGAGACGGCAGCAGCCACGCATGGCGGCGCGGACGGCTACATGGAGTTGCTGGGCACCGGTGGCTGGGAAGTCTCCGCCTCGGCCATTGGCTTGAGTGATCTGTACCTGGGTGCCCGTGTGGCCCTGGGGCTGGGGGGAGGCGGGGCGGTAGAAACCGGGGGCGGCACCCTTGGCAAGGCGGCCGGGGTGCTGCGCTGGGAGTTGGGGCGCGATGCCTTTGTGGGCTTCGAGGCCGGCGCGGTGCGCTCTGGCAGTGGCATGTACAACGCGCGTTACGCCCAATGGCAAGTCGGCCTGCAGCTGGACCACCCAGGTGCACCCAGGGACGCACCGGTGGTCGGCTTGGCATGGTCAGGCAGCGTGCAGCACGTGTTGAAGGCGGCGCGCAAGGATGGCCGGCAACTTGATCTGGACACGGTGGGCATCAAGCTCAAGCGCCTGGTGGGGCCGAATTTCTACGTGACCGGGCAAGCACACAGTGCGGTGGCCGGCGAGGCAGGCGCTTATTCCGTGGGGCTGGCCGGCGCCGGGGTGCAGACCGGCCTGAGCGACAACGGCTGGCGCTTGTCGGTGGAGATGCTGGCGGGGGCGGCGGGTGGGGGCGGCGTGGCCAATCAGGGGGGAGCCGTGGCGCAGGGCATGGCCTACCTGGGGTTGTCGCTCAACCCGGGCAGCGAGTGGCAACTGGGCGTCGGGCGCATCCGCGGCCAGCAAACCGGGCTCAATAGCCGGGTGATCGACCTCGGCTGGACGCGCAGCTTCGGGGTGGGGCAGCGCTGAACTGAGTGCCCTGCGACATTTGACCTGATCTGACCGGATTTCTATGGTTTGCGTGTTCAGGCTTGCGGTTTCCAGACGATAAGGCACATGGCGGCGCTTGCGAGCGCTGTTTTCCATTGTCCCCATCTGGAGGCTCCAAGGCCATGGCCCACGCTCACCCTCATTCGCTCGTTCCTCGTGCACTGAAACTGACGGCCCTGGCGGCCCTGACCATGCTGGGTGCCTGCGGAGGCGGAGGTGGCGGTGGGTCTTCGGGGGCGGGCGCCAGTGCCACCTCGATGTCTGGCACCGTGGCCGTGGGGGCACCCATGGTCAATGCCACGGTCACACTCAAAGACGCCAATGGCGTGACGCGCACGGCCAGTGTCGGCAGCGATGGCGCCTACAGCGGGCTGGACGTGTCCGGGCTGACGGGGCCCTTCCGTGTGCAGGCTTGCGGCCTGGTCGAAGGCACACAAGCTTGTTACTACTCGGTGGTCACGCAAGCAGGGCGCGCCAATGTGACGCCGCTCACGAACGCCACCGTGTCGCTGGCTTTGGGACAGGATGCGGCCGCGCTGTTTGACAGCGATGCCCCCGCACCCAGTTCGAACAGCCTGGAGACGCAAAAGCAGAAGCTGCTGACGGCCCTGCAGCCGGTCATCAGCACGGTCGTGGGTTCGTCCAGCGTGGACTTCGCGACGACCGCGTTCACCGCGGACCGTACCGGCATGGACAAGCTGCTGGATGCCGTGCGCATCAGCACCGGTTCATCGGGGGGCTCGGCACCTTTCGTGCAGATTGAAGGCCGGCTCGATGGCGGCAATGTGTACATCGATCCGGGCTCGGCGCCTGCTGGCACGCTGGGTGGCGACACCAGCAAGCTCAGCGTGAACATGTCGGGCATCTCGACCGTGTTCAGCGCCTTGAGCCACGCGATCAACGCGGCGGACATCTCGACCTGCACCGGCCTCATGACGGCCAACCTGTTCGATGACGCGTTCTCGCTGAACATCGATCACGGCACGGCCTTCACCAAGAGCACGGTGCCCACGGGCCTGTGCACACTGGCTGATAACCAGGGCTTCCTGGGTGGGGTGTTCGCCGATCCGGTGATCAAGGACTGCGATTTCAGCGGCAGCGACAAGCTGTGTACCGTGACCTTCAACCTCGTCAAGGGTGACAGCGTGATGAGCGGGGCCGAGCTGGCCGTGGTGCAGCGCCAAGGTGGCAGCACCTGGCGCCTGCTGGGTCAGGACTCTGCTTATGAGATCCATGTCAACGCCACCATCTCGCGCCGCGTGCGCGTGGACCGCCTTGACATCGACCCCGTCTACACCCGCGCCATTTCGCTGGACATCGGCACCTCGTATGTGTCGGGCGTGCCTGTCATTGGCTCGGCCCGTGTCTACCAGCATGATCTGGCCGGGACCGGCTGGGAGGCCACACCCCTGGCGCAACTCAATGCAGGCGACAGCAATTGCATTGCGGCGCAAACCGAGCGCCTGACCATCGCCGGCTCCAGCTGTGGCAGCACCTGGTATCAACTGGATGGCAACAGCAACGACACGGCCGCCGCCGATGTGCTGGTCGACAACTTCTTCAAGCGTGGCCGCCAGGTCAAGATCGTGCTGTACGCGGACACGAACTACACCACCGTGCTGGACACCGTGTACAAGCGCATTGACGGTGTGCCGCTGAAGTTTGCCGATCTGCCCAGCTTCCCCTGGTTCGAGCTGGATTCGGCCACCAAGGGCAACCTGGTGAGCTACGACGGCGCATCGGCCTCGTTCTCGACCACCTTTGCCTTGAACCGCAAGGTGGGCGCCAAGGACCTGTCCTTCTACCTGGCAGGCAACCAGTCGGCGATGCCCAGCAGCCAGGAGATCATGCCTTCTGCCAGCGGCCCCACCACGACGGTGCTGAACCTCTCCAGTCACCGCCCCAGCGCCGCGAGCGATCTGAAAATCGTGTCGGTTTACGGGCGCACACCGGAGCAGATGGGGGTCGAGTCGTCGTTCATCAGCTGTAACGGCGCGACCAACTGCCCGTACTGATCGACGCCCAACCATGCGTGGAGGCCAGGCCAGTCAAGCGACGGGCCTGGCCTCTGCTGCTTTGAGGAAGTCGATCGCAGCCTGGCTGGCCTCCGCCCGCGCCTGCCAGAAGTAGCCGTGTCGGGCACCGGGCAGCAGGTGCAGCTGTGCGCCCGGTATCCGCCGTGCGAGCAAGGCCCCGTTGGCGCTGGGGTTGATGTCATCAGCGTCCCCATGGATGACCAGTGTGGGCGCCTGGATGTCGGGCAGGTCCGCCCAGGCGTCGTGGCCTTCGCTGGCCAGGTAGTGCAGGCGCTGAGCGTGAGGCGGCATCGGGTGGCGGGCGCGGTGGGCCATCATGGCCAGCCACTCGGGGTGCTGTGCGCGCCAGTCGGGCGGCACCAGCAAGTCCATCATCGCCGTCGGGTTGCCGCTGAGCAGCACGGCATCGGCCTCGGGTGAGCGCGGCACGCCGTGTGCGTTGCCGGGTGTGGTGGCGCCCAGGACCAGTGCCCCCACGCGCGCTGCATGGTCGATGCCCAGCCATTGCGCGATGCGCCCGCCCATGGAAAAGCCATAAACATGGGCCCTGGCCACGCCCAATGCATCGAGGATGCTGATGACATCGTGGGCGAAGCCGCGCGTAGACCATGCGGCCTGCCTGGGCTTGTCGCTCTGGCCCGTGCCGCGCTGGTCGTACACGATGACCTGCCAGTGTGCGGCGAAGTCCTCGCGCACACCGTCCCACATGTGGTGGTCGAAAGCCTGCCCGCTGATCAGCACCAGCGGCGGGCCGCTGCCCAGGGTGTCGTAGTACAGGCGGGTGCCGTCCTGGGCGGTGGCAAAGGGCATCGGGCATCTAGGCAGTGGGCGATGCCTCGGATTGTGGGCCAGGCCGCGCAGCTTATCGACCTTGATCAAGGTCAAGGCAGGGTGGGGCGTGCTCTTGAAAAAATAGGCGCGCCACCTATGTAGGTCTTGTCGGCATGAACATGCCCCGATGCCAACCCACTTGCAGGAGATCGTCATGAGCCAAATCAGCCGTTACAACCCCATGGATGAACTGTTCCGCGGCTTCTTCGTCAAGCCGATGGACCTGCCCTCCAATATGCCGCCGCAGCAGATCAAGATGGACGTGAAAGAGCAGGAGGGCGCCTACCTTGTGCACGCCGAGATGCCCGGCGCCAAGAAGGAAGACATCCACGTCGAGATCGAGGGCAATCAGGTGTCGATCAGCAGCGAGGTCAAGCAGGAAAAGGAAGTCAAGGACGGCGAGCGTGTGCTGCGTTCCGAGCGTTACTACGGCCAGGTGTCGCGCTCCTTCCAGCTGGCGCACGACATTGATGAAGGCCGGGCCACCGCGTCGTTCAAGGATGGCGTGCTGGAGTTGACGCTGCCCAAGAAGGCCGCGGCCAACGGCAAGAAGCTGACCATCAACTGACCACTGGGGCTGATCGAGCCGGCTATGGCTCGATCGGTGCTGCGCGCTCAGTTCTGGGTGCCGCTCAGCCCATTGAAGGCGTAGAGGCCAACCTTGTTGGCCGCATCGTCAATGGTCTGGATGATGTTCATGTAGTACTCGTTGACCGTGAAGGTGCGGCCCTTGTAGCTCACGACACCGGTGATTTCGTCCTTGCCGGCGAAGGCGCCTGCCAGCAGGCGGGCTGCGCCGTCGCGCTTGGAGAACTTGGTGATCGAGAAGACGGCTTCGTCTTCACCGTTGATCTGCTTGCCGGCGTTGTGCGCGGCGATGCTGTAACCCGCGCCGATCAGGCCAGGGATGTCCTGAGGGACGGTGCAGGCACAGTTGCTCACCACTTTCAGCTTGGGCACGCTGCTGCCCGTGGTGGCTGCGCCATTCAGGCTTTGCTTGTTGGCTGAAGGGGCCGACGCGCAGCCAGACAGGATGGACAGCGACAGCGCCAGGCCGGCTGCGCCGATGAGGGACTTCGTATTCAAGATGGGGGCTCCCTTGTGTAGAAAAAGACGAAGGCCCAAGCCTAGCAGTTCTGGTGCGCCGGCCTGGCACGAGAAAGGGGGATGATGCCCCCATGAACCACGCCACCGCGTCACCTGATGAACCCGTGCCTGGCTTGAGCGGGCTGGCCGCGCAGCCTGTTGATCAGGTGCTGTTGGCCCTGGACACCTGTGCGGAGGGTTTGAGCCAGGCGCAGGCCAGGCAACGCCTGGGCCAGTTCGGGCTGAATCAGGCCGCTGCGCCGGGCACACGCAGCATGCTGGTGCAATTGCTGCACCGGGTGGCCAACCCGCTGAACTTCCTCTTGTTCGGCCTGTCGCTGGTATCGCTGCTGACGGGCAACAGCGAGTCGGCCGTCATCATTTTCTTGATGGTGGTGCTCAGCATCACGCTGGGCTTTGTGCAAGAGCGCCGCTCTGACCGGGCCGCCGCCGCCTTGCGCGCCATGGTGCACACGACGGCCACCGTGTTGAGGCGTCAGCAGGCCGGCGCCAAGGGTGACACCAAGACGGATGGGTCGCTGTCCGGCAGCCTGCAGGAGTTGCCCATTGCGCAACTGGTGCCGGGCGACGTGGTGCACCTCTCGGCCGGTGACCTGGTGCCGGCCGACGTGTTGCTGCTGACGGCACGCGACTTCTTCGTCAATGAATCCGAGCTCACGGGCGAGTCCCTGCCGGTGGAGAAGTACGCCCTGGTCGAGCCCCCCGGTGTGGACCCCATGGCCTTGCGCAATGCCTGCTTCATGGGCACGCATGTGGCCAGTGGCTCGGCCACGGCCGTGGTGGTGCACACCGGCCCGCGTGCCGTGTTTGGCGGCATCGCCCAGGCCATGACGGGCGAGCGCGGGCCCAGCAGTTTCGACACGGGCTTGAACCGCTTCACCTGGTTGATGCTGCGCTTCATGCTGGTGATGGTGCCGCTGGTCTTCCTGATCAATGGCCTGACCAAGGGCGACTGGCTGGAGGCCTTGCTGTTCGCCACCGCCGTGGCCGTGGGGCTGACGCCCGAGATGCTGCCCATGCTGGTCACGGTGAACCTGGCCAAGGGCGCGCTGACCATGTCGCGCAAGAAGGTGATCGTCAAGCGCCTGCAGGCCATCCAGAACTTCGGCGCGATGGACGTGCTGTGCACCGACAAGACCGGCACGCTCACGCAGGACCGCATCATCCTGGAAAAGTACGTGGACCTGGATGGCCAGCCCAGTGACTGGGTGCTGGACTTCGCCTACCTCAACAGCTACTACCAGTCGGGGCTGCGCAGCCAGCTGGACCAGGCGGTGCTCAAGTACACCGAGGTGCACGAGAAGCTGCATGAAAAAGGGCAGTACCAGAAGGTCGACGAGATCCCGTTCGACTTCCAGCGCCGGCGCATGTCCGTGGTGGTGGAGGGCCAGGGCAAGCGCCTGCTGATCTGCAAAGGGGCTGTGGAAGAAGTGTTTGCGTCCTGCAAGCTGGCGGAGTCAGGCGGCGTGCACTTCGCGCTGGATGACAGCCACCTGGCGCGTGTGCAGGCCACCAGCCGCGCGCTCAATGAAGACGGCTTTCGCGTGATCGCCATCGCCTACAAGCCCCTGCCAGAAGGTCAGCCTCCCGTGACCGTGGCCGACGAGTGCGACATGGTGCTGTTGGGCTTCATCGCCTTTCTGGACCCGCCCAAGGAGGGCGTGCGCGAGGCCTTGTCGGCCTTGTCCCGCCATGGGGTGACGGTCAAGATCCTGACGGGTGACAACGAGATCGTCACACGCAAGATCTGCAAAGAGGTGGCGCTGCCTGTCGAGCAACTCTTGCTGGGCGCCGAGATCGAGGCCATGAGCGACCCGCAGCTGCAGCAGGCCGTTGCCCACACGCAGGTGTTCGCCAAGTTGTCACCCGCTCAGAAGGCGCGCGTGATCGGGGCGCTGCGTGCGCGGGGGCATGTGGTGGGCTACCTGGGGGATGGCATCAACGACGGACCGGCACTGAAGGCGGCCGATGTGGGCGTGTCGGTGGACACGGCGGTGGACATCGCCAAGGAGTCGGCCGACATCATCTTGCTCAAGAAGAGCCTGATGGTGCTCAATGACGGGGTGATCGAGGGCCGCAAGGTGTTCGGCAACCTGCTCAAGTACATCCGCATGGGGGCCAGCTCCAACTTCGGCAACATGTTCAGCGTGCTGGGTGCCAGTGCCTGGCTGCCCTTCTTGCCGATGGCGCCGATCCAGGTGCTGACCAACAACCTGCTGTACGACATCTCGCAGTCCGCCATCCCCAGTGACGAGGTGGACCGGGAAGAGCTGATGCAGCCGCGGCGTTGGGAGATCGGCAACATCGCCCGCTTCATGGTGCTGGTGGGGCCCATCAGCTCGGTGTTCGACTACGCCACGTTTGCGCTGATGTTCTATGTGTTCAAGGCGCAGGCGCCCGAGCAGGCGGCGCTGTTCCACACGGGCTGGTTCGTCGAGTCGCTGCTGTCGCAGACGCTGATCATCCACATCATCCGCACCGGGCGCCTGCCCTTTGTGCAAAGCCGCGCCAGCAAGGCCCTGCTGGGCACGACGCTGGCCGTGTGCGCGATCGGGGTGTATCTGCCCTACTCGTCGCTGGCTTCTTCACTGGGCCTGGTGGCCCTGCCTTGGCATTATTGGCCGGCGCTGGCAGCCATCCTGGTGAGCTACCTGTTGGTGACCACGGTGCTCACGCGCTGGTTGCGCCGCCGCTTTGCCTTGATGTGATGCGCTGAGGTAGAACCGTGCCCAGCCTGGTCAGCCTGCGGTGACCACATCGGTCTCCAGCAGGTGCTCGGGGCCACGGCGGATGCCGCCGCCTTCAAAGTGCGTCACGTTCTGGCGCTCGTAGAACTTCAGGGTGGCGCTGGTGGCGTGGGCCTTGCCCAGTGCCTGGCGCGTGGCGGCCACGATGCGCGCCCGCTCGGCCGGGTCGGTGACCTCATAGATCACGAAGGTGGGCGTGCCGCCAGGGCCGGGGTGCGCGTACAGGACCTTGCCCTGGCTGGTCTTGTTCACCTCGGGGCGCGGGTGGAACTGCCCGTCTTGGGCCATCACCTCGTCGGCCAGGGCATTGGCGATGGCGATGTCCTGGGTGTTGGGGATGTGAAAGGCCGTCCACAATAGAAAGGACAGCACGCAGGCGCCCACCAGGGCCACGCCGCGAATGACATGCTTGATCATGAATGAGTCAGCCAGGAGCGATGCAGGAAAGCGCGAGCATACGCCGCCGCCCTTGGTTGCCGGTTCAGGCCGCTGTGTAAAGAAGTGGCAAAGCGCGGCCGTTTCGAGCGGCCGCTTCGGGGCGCTTCAGGCGGGCTTGTCAGGGGAGGGCGGGTTGCGCTTGAGCACGGTCTGCCAGAAAAAGCCGTTCTGGAAGGCAAACAAGGCCAGCACGAGGAAGGTTTGAGAAGTGCTGTTGAATTGGCCCGCCGTGATGAAGCCCAGGAACACGATGGGCGAGATCACGATGGCCATGGCGCCGTGGCGCAGGTGTTCGCGCCAGGAGGGTTTGGCGTCGTCCAGCAGGTCGAACAGGGCCTTGGCCAGCATGCCCAGCAGCATGGCCAGGAACAGGGGGCCGTACAGCACGATCTGCTCGCTCAGACTGGCGCTCTCGGGTGGGGTGTCCAGGGTCGTCCCCGTGCCGGATTTGACCGCGGGCAGGTTGGGGGGGGTGTCTGCGTTGTCAGTGGGGGGCGCGGTGGGGGGCACCTCAGGTGGGGTGTCGGGCGGGGTGTCGGTGGGTGTCGCTGGCAGCGCTTCTGGTGGCGATGCTGACGGTGGCTTGGTGGTGGCTTTGGCCGTGTAGCCGGCCAGCTGCAAGCCCGTATCGCCCATCGATTGGCGCGCCGGGGTGCGCGGGGCGGGGCGCCACTGCTCCTTGAGGACCCAGCCAAAACGCCAGGGGTCGGTGTTGCGCGGGGCCCGGTAGCCGACCTGCGACCAGGTCTTGCTGGAAAAGCCGAAGTCCACGGCACGGTCTTGGCAAATCCACACCACGCTGTCGGCGGGCAGGCGGTCGCTCCGCGCGCCTTGCCAGCCCAGGCCGGTCACGTAGCGCGGCAACTCCTTGTAGACATCGGTGCTGGCGGTCAGCGTGGCCTTTTGTGCGCAGGTCTGGGCCTGGGCCGACACCAGCCACAGGCCAGCCAGCAGGCCTATCCATAGCCATCTGGGCAACATTGCATCCTCTTGGGTTGGTGCTTTTGGCTGTTCTACCGCAGGGTGAAATGGATGTCGAGCTGCGACTGTGCTTCTAGGGGGCGGGGTGTGGTGGCAAGGCTGCTTGCCCGTTTTCATGGCGCAAGGTGATTTATTTGCAGGCGGGATCATTTGCCATCTAAAGTCCGTTTGACCGCTTCCGAAATACCATGCGGGGAGGCGGGGTATGTCTTCCCTCTGCACGACGTTGTGCATCGCGCTTGTCCGGCGCCCGAAAACGAGGAATGCGAGCCATGAACCTGTCTGACATCAAGCTTGGCAAGAAGCTGGGCGCGGCCTTTGCGTTTGTGGTGCTGTTGAACCTGATGGTCGGCGGTTTTGCCGTGACGCAGCTGTCACGTATCAACGGCAACACGCAAGAGATCGCCACCAATTGGATGGTCGGTGTGAGGTCGCTGGGAGAAATCCGCGACGCGCTGGCCGAGTTCCGGCGTGCGGAGTCCCTGGTTCTGATGCTGGACAGTCAGCAAGAGCGTGCAGGCGAAGAGGCGCGCATGGCCAAGGCCAAGAAGCAGGTCGAGGATCTGATGCTGGTGTATGAGCCGACCGTCACCACGCCGGGGGAGCGCCAGCTGGTGGAGCGCTTCAAGCAACAGTTGAGCGCCTATTACGCCGCCAATGACAAGGTGGTGGCGCTCTCGCGAGAGGGGGACGCAGGTGTGATCGAAGCGCGCAAGGCTTACAAGACCAGTTCCAGAGAGGCTTTTCGGGCTGCACGTGCGACCTTGAATGAAGACATTGACTACAACAACAAGGGGTCGGATGGCGCCTACAAGGACGCTCAGTCGACCTATGCGCAGTCACGTGCCCTGGTGATGGCCTTTCTGGTTGGCGCCGTTGCGCTGGCGTCGTGCCTGGCGCTGTGGATCACGCGCATGGTGACGCGGCCCGTGAATGAGGCGGCCGAGGTGGCTCGGCGCATTGCCGATGGTGATTTGACGGCCCGACTGAATGTGGCTGGTCGTGACGAAATCGGGAACCTGATGCGATCGCTGTCCGACATGAAGGACAACCTGTCGCAGATGGTCAGCGGGGTGCGCATGGGGGCCGAGAGCGTGGCCACGGCCAGCTCGCAGATCGCCCAGGGCAACC
Source organism: Aquabacterium sp. (assembly GCF_016195855.1). Classification (GTDB taxonomy): domain Bacteria; phylum Pseudomonadota; class Gammaproteobacteria; order Burkholderiales; family Burkholderiaceae_C; genus Aquabacterium. The sequence goes on along the minus strand of NZ_JACPYU010000007.1, from coordinate 12,798 downwards.
AGGATCTGAGCCAGCGCACGGAAGAGCAGGCTTCGGCACTGCAGCAGACGGCGGCCTCCATGGAGCAGTTGGGTTCGACCGTCAGCCAGAACGCCGAAAGCGCCCGCCAGGCCAATCAACTGGCCAATGGGGCCTCGACCGTGGCCGTGCAAGGTGGCGAGGTGGTGAGCCAGGTGGTCGAGACCATGAAGGACATCAACGAGAGCTCGCGCAAGATCTCCGACATCATCACCGTGATCGATGGCATCGCCTTCCAGACCAATATCCTGGCGCTCAATGCCGCCGTGGAAGCGGCCCGCGCCGGTGAGCAGGGCCGTGGCTTTGCGGTGGTGGCCGGCGAGGTGCGCAACCTGGCGCAACGCTCCGCCGAGGCGGCCAAGGAGATCAAGTCCTTGATCAATGCCAGCGTGGAGCGCGTGGAGCGTGGCTCCTCATTGGTGGACCAGGCCGGCGCCACCATGCAGGAGGTGGTGACCGCGATCCGCCGTGTCAATGACATCGTCGGTGAGATCAGCAGCGCCAGCACGGAGCAGAGCTCGGGCGTGTCCCAGGTCAGCGAGGCGGTGAGCCAGATGGACCAGGCCACGCAGCAGAACGCCGCGCTGGTGGAAGAAAGCGCCGCCGCCGCCGAGAGCCTGAAGCTGCAGGCTCAGCAACTGGTGCAGGCGGTCTCGGTTTTCAAGCTGCGTTGATCAGGCTTGTGCCAGGGCTTGGGCGTGGTGGGCCAGGTGGTCTGCCACGAAGCTCTGGATGAAGTAATAGCCGTGGTCATAGCCTTCATGTCGACGCAGGGTGAGCGGCTGGCCGATTCGGGCACAGGCGGCTTCAAATTGCTCGGGGTGCAGCTGCGTGGGCAGGAATTTGTCGGCCAGGCCCTGGTCGATCAGGATGCCATCCGGGTAGGGTGGCATGGGGTACTCGCCCATCAGCGCGCAGGCGTCGTGTGCGGCCCAAGGCCCCCGATCCGGGCCCAGGTATCCGGTGAAAGCCTTCTGCCCCCAAGGGCACTGTGAGGGGGCGGCAATCGGGGCGAAGGCCGATACCGAGCGGTACAGGCCGGGGTTGCGCAGCGCCAGGGTCAGCGCACCGTGGCCGCCCATCGAGTGGCCGAAGATGCCGACGCGGTCCATGTCCACAGGTAAGTGGTGCTCTACCAGGGCGTGCAACTCCTGCGTGATGTAGCGCTCCATCTGCCAATTAGCGTCCCATGGGGCCTCGGTGGCGTTCAGGTAGAAGCCGGCGCCCACGCCGAAGTCCCAGTCATCGGCTTCGCCATCGATCTCCGCGCCGCGTGGGCTGGTGTCGGGCGTGACGATGGCCAGGCCCAGGCGGGCTGCATGGGCTTGCGCACCGGCCTTGATGGCGAAGGTTTCTTCCGTGCAGGTCAGGCCCGCGAGGTAGAACAGCACGGGCACCTTGGCACCCGGCTCCAGCGCCTGCGGCGGCAGGTACACACCAAACTGCATGGGCAGGCCGATGGCGGCCGAGGCGTGGCGGTAAAAGCGCTGCACGCCGCCAAAGCAGCCGTGTGCGCTGAGCAGTTCCAGCGTGCTCATGGTCAATAGATCACGACAGAGCGGATGGACTCGCCGCGCTTCATCAGGTCAAAGCCTTCGTTGATCTGGTCCAGGCGCAGCTTGTGCGTGATCAGGCTGTCGATGTTGAGCTTGCCGTCCATGTACCAGTCCACGATTTTTGGCACGTCGGTGCGGCCGCGTGCGCCACCGAAGGCCGAGCCCTCCCACTTGCGGCCGGTCACCAGCTGGAAGGGGCGTGTGGCGATCTCGGCACCGGCTTCGGCCACGCCGATGATGATGGAGCGGCCCCAGCCCTTGTGCGTGCACTCCAGCGCCTGGCGCATCACCTTGGTGTTGCCGATGCACTCGAAGCTGTAGTCGGCGCCGCCATCGGTCAACTGCACGATGGCATCGACGATGTTGCCGCCCGCGGCTTCGATGTCCTTGGGGTTGAGGAAGTGGGTCATGCCGAACTGGCGGCCCATGGCCTCGCGTGCGGGGTTCAGGTCCACGCCGATGATCTTGTCGGCGCCCACCATCTTGGCACCCTGGATGACGTTCAGGCCGATGCCCCCCAGGCCGAAGACGACCACATTGGCGCCGGCTTCGACCTTGGCGGTGAACAGCACGGCACCCACGCCGGTGGTCACGCCGCAGCCGATGTAGCAGATGGTCTCGAAGGGGGCGTCTTCACGCACCTTGGCCAGGGCGATCTCGGGCACCACGATGTAGTTGCTGAAGGTGGAGGTGCCCATGTAGTGCAGGATCGGTTCGCCATTGAGCGAGAAGCGCGAGGTGCCGTCGGGCATCAGGCCTTTGCCCTGTGTGGCGCGGATCTTCTGGCAGAGGTTGGTCTTGCGGCTCAGGCAGAACTTGCACTCGCGGCATTCGGGCGTGTAGAGCGGGATGACGTGGTCGTTCTTGCGCAGGGACTTGACGCCCGGGCCCACGTCCACCACCACGCCAGCGCCTTCGTGGCCGAGGATGGCGGGGAAGAGGCCTTCGGGGTCGGCACCGGAGAGGGTGTAGTAGTCGGTGTGGCAGATGCCGGTGGCCTTGATCTCGACGAGCACTTCGCCTTCGCGCGGGCCTTGCAGGTCGAGTTCTTCAATGGTCAAAGGGGCGCCGGCTTTCCAGGCGACTGCGGCTTTGGTTTTCATCTTGGGGCTCCAGGGCATGGGTGGTCGTGATGACCTGCACTATTCCACAGCTTGGGGGCTTCTTTGGTGGGGGGCTTGAAAAGGGGTGTTTGGTTGAGGTGCGCTTTGTCGGGGGAGCGCGAGGTGGGGGCTGAGCCGGCATCTGGCCAGGCTTCATGTTGACGGTCCTGCCGCAGGCAGGACTGCCCTCGGTGCTCGTGACGAGGTGGGGCCCTTCAACTCGCTACGCGGCTGCGCCGCCGCGCTCAAACAAATCGGGCCAGTCAGTTGACGAAGCACGCTGCGCGTGCCCACCTCGCCACTGCGCGTCTCGGCGTCACCAAGGCGCCCGGCCAGATGCCGGCTCAGCCCTTATCCACCTCGCTCGTGGCGTGCGCAGGTTGTTGTCCTGGCGGATGGGGCGATTCTGGCGGCGATGCAACAACATGGTTGCCGTTGCCGTTGCCGTTGCCGTTGCCGTTGCCGTGACTGTTCCTGCCGTTGCGTCACCCTTCGCGGCGCCAACAGCCGTGGCGGTGCTCAAGCGGGGCGATCAAAGGCTGAGGGGGTATGCGGCGGGGCGCCTTGGGGACGCCGCGCAGCGCAGGGGCAAGGTGGGCGCGCGCAGCGCGCTTCGTCATCTGACTCGCTGGCGTTGTTCGACCGGAGCGGCCGTCAGGGCGCGCAGGAAGTTCGCCAGCGCCACCTTGCCGCGAGCAGCACAGGGCAGTCCTGCCGCAGGCAGGACCGTCAACATGAAGCCCGGACGCATGCCACCTCGGCCGCGCCCCGCGCTCATGCCGAAGCGCTCAGTCAGCCGCGCTCAGACTGCCGCGCCTCACATCAACAACACAGGCGACAGATAGCCTTGTTGAATCAGCTCGTCATGCGCATCGTTGCTGCCCGAAGGCAGGGCCAGATCGGAGTTGAAGCTCTGACCCTCGGTGCCACCCAGGCTGCCATCCCCATTGGCATCAAAGCGCATGGTGCTGCTGGCGCTGCAACTGTTGGTGGGCGCGTAATGCACGCGCGAGGTGCCCAGTGCCCAGTCCGTGGCGCTGCTGCCCAACGTGAGCTGCTGGTACTGGTAGGCGTTCTGCACCGTCTTGGTGGCGCCTGGGCCGCTCCAGTTGCAGACCATGCCGCGCAGGGTGCCATCCGTGTTGCTGATGTCGTCGGTGTAGCCATGGAACAGGGCCAAGGTGCGCGCTTGCGTGCCGGTGTCCAGCGTGCCATGACCGGCAAACAGGCGTGCGCGGCTGATGCCACCCAAAGGCAGATCCTGCCAGGCATAAGCAAAGTCGCTGGTCTGGGAGGACACAACGATGTCGTTGGCCATGCGCATGAAGCCCTGGCGCCAGCCCAGCGTGCTGCCGCGCAGGTTGCTGGCCAGGAACACGGCAGGGTCCAGCTCGCCCGACATGGCCGTGGCGGCCAGTTCTTCAAACTGATCGGTGTTGCTGCTGCCATTGCCGCAGTACTGCCCGGCGCGCAGGCGCAGGCTCAGCCATTGGTCCTGGCGGTTGTAGCCCAGCGAGATCAGGCGGGCGACTTTGTAGCGCGCGCTGCTGTCCATGTGGTCGATGCAGCCGATGCTGGCGTCCGTGCTCAGGTAAGACAAGGCCAGGCGCAGCACGCCCGCATAGTGCGCATCGGTGTCAGCCGGGGTGTGCAGCACCGTGATCTCCAGCGCCTGGGCGCCGGCGCCGCTGCCGCGTTGCAAGAGCAGGCGGTAGGTGTATTCGCTGCCATCGGTGTTCAGGGCCACGCTGGCGGCCTGCACGGTGGCGCCGCTCAGCAGCGGCGTCAACAGCGTGCTGGCCTTGCTGCTCAGGTCCACCGTGCTGCCCGTGGCGGGCAATGGCACGTTGGTGTCAGCAGCCACAGCCTGGCGCAGGGCGGCCATGAGCAGGGTGGCCTGGTGGGCCTGGGCACTCAGGCCCTGGGTCTGGGCGGCCAGTTCGGCGGCGGCGCAGGCCTGGCTGGTGCTGGGGTCGGTATCACGCCAGATGGCGACCTCACCCAGTGGCAGCGTGCCGTTGGCGCCGCTGGCGTTGTCATGGTTGAGGTAGGCCACGCTCTGGCCATAACAGGCCGCATGGCTGCGCGCCGCGGTGTCGAACAAGGCGGGCACGTTGACCAGCGCAGCGCCCGACAGGCTCAGGCGGCCCGTGGCCACGGCGTCCGCCTGGCTGGCAACCACGGCTTGCTGCGTGGTCATGGTGGTATGCAGGCCCAGGTTGTCCACGCCCATGGCGCCACTGACCACCGCACTGCTGCTGGCGAGCACGGCGGGCGAGCCCACGGACATGCCAATGGGGAAGGGCCAGGGCGAGGTCGCGGCCGAGCCCGCGTTGGCGCTCCCTGCGGCTTCATTGCCCCCGCCGCCGCCCCCACCGCCGCCACAGGCGCTCAGCAGTGAAACGGCCGCAAGGGATGCGGTTGCCAGACCACGCCAAACTGCACGTTGGGTCAGAGAGAAAGAAGGTTGGGAAGGGCAGAACGAGCGGAAAGGTGTGTGCATGAGAAGGCTCCAGGCGCAGGCCAGCGGCAATACACACGATGCCGCGAACCGCCCGGTCGCGATCTGCCATGAACAAGGGCGTTTGGGCGCTTTTTCGTCATTCAGGAATCCGGACGAGTCCGGGCCTTGGCGATAATGCGGTCCGTCCATCTGCGTTTATCTGCATTCCCCACAAGGCAACCCATGTTTCAGCACGTTGATGCCTACCCAGGCGACCCCATCCTCACGCTCAATGAGGATTTCCAGAAAGACCCGCGTCAGGGCAAGATCAACCTGAGCATCGGCATTTATTTCGACGAAGAAGGCCGTCTGCCCGTGATGGCCACCGTGCGCGAGGCCGAGTCCGCCATGCTGGCCAGCATCGGCCCCAAGCCTTACCAGCCCATGGCCGGCGCGGCCAACTACCGCGAAGCCGTGCAGCACCTGCTGTTTGGTGCCGATCACGAAGCGGTCAAGAGTGGCCGCATCGCCACCTTGCAGACCCTGGGTGGCTCGGGCGGCCTGAAGGTGGGCGGTGACTTCCTCAAGCGCTACTTCCCCGACTCGCAGGTGTGGGTGAGCGACCCTACCTGGGACAACCACCGCGCGATGTTCGAAGGCGCGGGTTTTGTCGTCAACACCTACCCGTATTACGACGCGGCCACGGGCGGCCTGCAGTTTGACGCCATGCTGGACACGATCAAGGCCTTGCCCCAGCACAGCATCGTGCTGCTGCATGCCTGCTGCCACAACCCCACCGGGGTGGACCTGAGCGTGGCGCAATGGGCCGAGCTGATCCCCGTGCTGCGTGACCGCCAGTTGTTGCCCTATCTGGACATCGCCTACCAGGGCTTTGGCGACGGCATCGACGAAGACGCCCATGCCATCCGCGCCCTGGCTGATGCCGGGGTGCCCTTCTTCGTGGCCAACTCGTTTTCCAAGAGCTTCTCGCTGTATGGCGAGCGCGTGGGCGGCCTGAGCGTGGTCTGCCCCGACAAGGACCAGGCGGGCCGGGTGTTTGGCCAGCTGATGTCGGCGGTGCGCCGCAACTACTCCAGCCCGCCCACCCATGGTGGCCAGATCGTGGCGCGCGTGCTGCAGACGCCTGCGCTGCACAAGTTGTGGGCCGATGAGCTGGGCGCCATGCGCAGCCGCATCCAGCTGATGCGCCAGCGCCTGTATGACGGCCTGGTGCAGCGTGTGCCCGGCCGTGACTTCAGCTACTTCATCAAGCAGCGCGGCATGTTCAGCTACACGGGCTTGAGCGCCACGCAGGCCGACATCCTGCGCGAGCAGCATGGTGTGTACGTGCTGCGCTCGGGCCGCATGTGCGTGGCGGGCCTCAATAACAACAACGTGGACCGCGTGGCCGAGGCCCTGGCGGCCGTGTTGTAAGGCCGGTCCGGGCTCAGAACGCGCCGGCCACCCTGAAGCGGCTGACCACCAGGGACAAGGCATCGGCCTGGTCCTTCAGGCTGCCAGCCGCAGCGGCCGACTCTTCCACCAGCGCGGCGTTTTGCTGCGTCATCTGGTCGAGCTCGGACACCGCCGTGTGGATGGTGCCCACGCCCTGCGTCTGCTCGGTGGTGGCGTGCGCGATCTCGTGGATCAACGAGGCCACCTTCTCGACCGAGGCCACGATGGACTGCATGGTCTGACCTGCGTCGTGCACGAGGCTGGCACCGGACTCAACCTGCTCGGTTGAGGCCTGGATCAAGGTTTTGATCTCGCGCGCGGCCTGGGCGCTGCGTTGTGCCAGCGTGCGCACCTCACCGGCCACCACGGCAAAGCCGCGGCCTTGCTCACCGGCGCGGGCGGCTTCCACGGCCGCATTCAAGGCCAGGATATTGGTCTGGAACGCGATGCCATCGATCACGCCAATGATGTCGGCGATCTTGCGTGCGCTGGCATGGATGGCCTCCATGGTGTGCACAACCTGCGAGACCACCTCGCCACCGCGCTGAGCCTGGCTGGACGCCTCGGCGGCCATCTCTTGCGCCGAGGTGGACGACTGCGCGTTGTGCTGCACCGTGCTGGAGAACTGCTCCATCGACGAGGCCGTGTACTGCAGCCTGGCCGATGCCTGTTCGGTGCGCACACTCAGGTCCATGTTGCCGGCGGCGATCTGCTGGCTGGCCATGGCCACGTTGTCCACGCTGTGGCGCACCTCGCCCACCGTGTGGCCCAGGCCTTCGCACATGTGCTGCATGGCCTTGAGCAGGCGGGCGATCTCGTCACGCCCACGGGTCAGGATGTGGGGCGATTGCCCTGTGGCCAGGTCACCTGCTGCAATGGCCTCGGCCCGCCTGACCGCCACTTGCACGCCGGCGCTCAGGTCGCGTGCCGTGATCTCGATCAGCCCCCACAAGAACAGCGCCGTGACCAGCACCAGGCCGATGGCGGTGAAGGCCTGCGCCCGAAAGGCTGCCTGCACATCATCGAGGTACAGGCCCGAGCCCAGCACCCATCCCCAAGGGGCAAAGCCCTTGACATAAGACACCTTGTCCTGCGGCGCTTCCATGCCCGGCTTGGGCCACTGGTAGGTCACGAAGCCTTGCCCCTGCGTGCGCACGGTGTCGACAAAGGCCTTGAACAGGTAGACGCCGTTGGGGTCCTTCATGTTGCCGACATCCTGCCCATCCAGCTGTGGCTTGATGGGGTGGTGCACCATGCGGGGGCTCATGTCGTTGACCCAGAAGTACTCGTTGCCGCCGTAGCGCAGCTTGTCCAGGGCGGCCAGCGCCACCTTCTGCGCCTGCAGCTCGTTGAGCTCGCCCGCTTCCTGGCGTGCATGAACCCACTGCAGCGTCGAGTAGGCGACCTCGACCGCCTGCCTCACGGACGTCTGCTTGTCGGCGAGTTGCTGCTGGTAGCTGGACCACATCAGCGCGCAGGCCACGCCGATCACACCGACCACGGCCAGCAGGGCCATGGCCCGCAACCGTGATGCGACGCTGAATTGTCTGAACCAATTGAACATCTTGAGAACCCGTTGGTGAGAAGACTGCTGGTGCCAAGGGGATCGCATCTCCGCCTGAGAGGTGCTGGATCTCCGGGCGGCTCCTGGGCGGCGTGTGGCCACCCAGTCAAATCATCTTCATGGAAAGGGTCTTTGCCCGGTGATGAGAAATGAGGGCAGAAATGACGCTTTGTGATGGCGGGCCACACAGCTTGTCCGGATTCGCCTGGCCAGAGGGGCCAAACCCTGGCCGTGACCTTTTGTTCTCATGGAGATCCCATCCCCAGGGAACCCCGGTAGAGGGCCATTCGGATCAGTGTCAGGATGTAGCCAGAACCTGTCTGCCCGGCCGCGCCGCACAGTGTGTTGGTGATGTTGTAAAGGTCGTGCTTGATTTCCTGAAAACCTATACACATCAACAGGTTATGGAAAAGATCTGGCTGAAGCAGTATCCGCCGGGCGTCCCTCACACGATCGACACCTCGGCCTACCGCTCCCTGGTCGAGTTGCTCGACGAGGGTTTGACACGGCATGCCAGCTTGCCGGCCTACCGCTTCATGGGGCGGGCCTGGACCTTTGCGGACATCGCCGTGGCCTCGCGCTACCTGGCGGCTTACCTGCAAGGGCTGGGGCTGCAGCAGGGCGACCGCGTGGCCGTGATGCTGCCCAATGTGCCGCAGTACCCCGTGGCGGTGGCGGCCATCCTGCGGGCGGGCTTTGTGGTGGTCAACGTCAACCCGCTGTACACCCCGCGCGAGTTGGCGCACCAGCTCAAGGATTCGGGCAGCAAGGCCATCGTCATCCTGGAGAACTTCGCGCACACCCTGCAGGAGGTGCTGCCGGCCACCCCCGTGCGACACATCGTGACCACGGCCCTGGGCGACATGCTGGGGGCCATCAAGGGCACCTTGGTCAACCAGGTGGTGCGCCATGTGCGCAAGCTGGTGCCGCCTTTTGACGTGCCGGGGGCCGTGCCCTTCAACAAGGCTTTGCGCCTGGGCCACGGGCAAACCTTCCGGCCCGCCTCCCCGGGCCCCGACGATGTGGCCGTGCTGCAGTACACCGGCGGCACCACCGGCGTGAGCAAGGGTGCCATGCTGCTGCACCGCAATGTCATCGCGGCCATGCTCTTGTCCGAGGCCTGGAACGACACCCTCTTCAAGCAGGTGTCGCAGCAAGAGCAGTTCACCTTCGTGGCCGCCTTGCCGCTCTATCACATCTTCGGTTTTTCAGTGAACCTGATGCTGGGCCTGCGCCTGGGCGCGTGCAACATCCTGATCCCCAACCCGCGTGACATCCCCGCGATGTTCAAGGAGCTGTCGCGCCAGCGCTTTCACAGCTTCCCGGCCGTGAACACGCTGTTTGCGGCCATGGCACGCCACCCTGATTTCGACACCGTGGACTGGAGCGCGATGCGCCAGTCGGTGGGGGGGGGCATGGCGGTGCAGCAGGCCACGGCCAAGCTCTGGCGTGACCGCACCGGGCTGATCATCTGCGAGGGTTATGGCCTGTCCGAGACCACGGCCGGTGTCACCTGCAACCCGGGGCAGCAGCCGGCTTTCACGGGCACCATCGGCCTGCCTTTGCCTTCCACCGACGTGGTCATCCTGGACGAAGCTGGGCGCGAGTTGCCGCTGGGTGCGGCCGGCGAGCTGGCTGTACGCGGGCCGCAGGTCATGGCGGGCTACTGGCAGCGGCCAGATGAAACCGCCCTGGTCATGACCGCCGATGGCTTCATGCGCACGGGCGACATCTGCGTGATGGACGAGCGCGGCTACATCAAGCTCATCGACCGCAAGAAGGACATGATCAAGGTCTCGGGCTTCAATGTGTACCCCAACGAGATCGAGGACATGGTCTCGCTGATGCCCGGTGTGCGCGAGTGCGCGGCCATCGGCATCCCCGATGAACACTCGGGCGAGGCCGTCAAGCTCTTCATCGTGCCCGACAGGCCCGGGCTGACCGAGCAGGCCGTGCGCGAGTACTGCGCGCAGGTGCTCACCGGCTACAAGCGCCAGCGTGTGGTGGTGTTCACGCAGGACCTGCCCAAGACGGCCATCGGCAAGGTCTTGCGCCGGGCGCTGCGTGACGAGGCGTTCGCCGCCGGGGCCACGGCCGCCGCCGCATCCGAGGAGGCTGCCAAGGAGGTTACTGAGGCCCCATCAGCTTGATGGGGGTGATCTCGATGGTCTGCTCGCCATCGTTGATCCAGGCGGTGCCATCCTGCACCGTGAACTGCAACTGCATGGTGCGCTTGGACAGGGCCGCCAGAGCCTGGCTCTGCTCGGTGGGGATTTGCCAGACGGTCAGGTTCTGCGGGCGCGTGAGCTTGTTGGCGATGTTGTCCCACCAGACCGGCGTGCTGCTCTGGAAGGCATAGACGCTGACCTTGCGGGCGCGGCCACAGGCTTTCATGATGCGCTTGTCATCGGGCTGGCCCACTTCGATCCAATGCAGGATCTCGTCAGAGAAGTTCTTGTGCCACATTGCGGGCTCGTCGGGCTCCCACATGTCCTTGGCCAGCTCCAGCGTGCCTTCCTTGGTGTCGGCCGGCCAGTTCAGGGCCATGGCCAGCACGCGGATCATCATGCGTTCGTCGGCTTCAGAAGGGTGCCGTGCGATGGTCATGGACGGATCGGCATAGACGTTGCGGTCCATGTCGGCCAGCTGCAACTGGGCTTTGAAGATGGTGGCTTTGAGCGCCATGATGTCGGTCTAACGGAAAACAGCAAAGACTGCGATCATCCTCCAAAAACGCGGCCCAGCCAATCGCCCATCACCTGGAGCACCTCGGCCTGCTCGACTTCATTGAAGATTTCGTGCGAGAGCGTGTGGAAGGGCTGGCTGCTGACCAGGGCCTTCGGTGCCGAAGTGGCAAAGGCGACCGAGCCTTCGGGTTTGACACAGCGGTCCTGCCCGCCCCACATGATCAGGGTGGGGACGGTCCACTTCGGCGCGCGCTGGCGCACGTTCTCGCCGGCCGCCAGGATGAACATGGTCAGGCGGCCGGTGATGCGATCGTGCACCAGCGGGTCGGCCATGTAAGCCTTGACCGTGGCCGGGTTGTTGCACACCCACTCGGGCTTGAGGCCGTTGCCCACGGGCACATCGGGCGTGAGCTTGCCGATGGTGGCCAGCAGGCCGCGCTGCACGGCGCTGATGGGCACGTCCAGCGCGGGGGAGGACAGCACCAGGCCATCCACCGGGCGCGACCAGGGGGCGGCTTCGGTGGGTTGGGCCAGGGCAGACACGAAGCGGCCCGCGATGGCGCCACCCAGGCTGTGCCCGACGATGATCAGGCGCTGGCCAGGGTAGGCCGCGCGCGTGGTATCTACCACCTTGGCCAGGTCGTGCAGGAAGTCGTCGCCGTGGGCGAGGCCGCCGCGCTTGCCGGGCGAGCGCCCGTGGCCGCGGTGGTCATAGCCCACAGCCGCCCAGCCGTGTTCGTTGAGGTAAGCCGCCACGTGCGCATAGCGCAGGCAATGCTCGCCCAGGCCATGCACGAGGATGGCCACGCCGTGGCTGAGCTGGCCGGCGGCCAGGGGCCAGTGTTGGGTGACCAGGTCCAGCCCGTCACGGGTGCGGACGGTGGCGGGGAAGGCGGTGGAGGCACTCATGGCTGGGGTCTCGCTCGATGGCTGGGTGGTTGGTGGGGGGCGTCAAAGGCTTTGGGCTTGCAACCAGCCCAGGCCGGCGGTGGTGCCGGCGCGTGGTCGGTATTCGCAGCCGATCCAGCCTGACCAGTTCAGGCGGCGCAGCTCGTCGAAGACCCAGGGGTAGTGCAGCTCGCCCTGATCGGGCTCGCCGCGATCGGGTACGGCGGCGATCTGAAGGTGGCCCACGCGGCCGGTGGGCAGGTATTGGCGCAGCTTCATGCTGACGTCGCCCTCCACGATCTGGCAGTGGTAGAGGTCCATCTGCACTTGCAGATGTGGCGAGCCGATGTCGCGCACCAGCTTGTGGGCCTGCGCCTGGTGGGTCAGCAGGTAGCCGGGCATGTCACGAGGGTTGATGGGCTCGATCATCAGCGTGCGGCCGTGGGACTGGGCCTGGTGTGCGGCCCATTGCAGGCGCTGGGCATAGCGGGCCCAGGCGGCATCACGCTGTGGCGCCTCGCACAGGCCCGCCATCACGTGCACACGGGGGCAGTTCAGCTCGCCGGCCAGATCCAGTGCCGACAGGATGCTGGCCTGGAACTCGGGTTCGCGGCCGTCGAGGCTGGCCAGGCCGCGCTCGCCTTGGGCCCAGTTGCCGGGGGCAGCGTTGAACAGTACCAAGTCCAGCCCGTTGTCGCGCAGGCGCGCAGCCACTTCGGCTTGCGGGTGTTCGTGGGGGAAGAGGCATTCCACGCCTTTGAAGCCATCACGCGCGGCGGCCTCGAACCGGTCCAGGAAGGGCAGGTCGGTGTAGAGCCACGACAGGTTGGCAGCGAACTTCAGCGGTGGTGGTGTGCTGGTGGCGGGGGTGGACATGGGCTTGAGGGCGCGATGTTGCAGACGGGCTGCAAGAAGGCGTTAGGGTAGCCCAAAAGGTGCGAGGTTCGGTGGTGTTGGGGTTCTTGCCTGGGGGGGCGCTTTGTCGGGGGGGCGCGAGGTGGGGGCTGAGCCGGCATCTGGCCAGGCTTCATGTTGACGGTCCTGCCGCAGGCAGGACTGCCCTCGGTGCTCGTGACGAGGTGGG
>NZ_JACPYU010000005.1 GCF_016195855.1 Aquabacterium sp. | reverse complement strand
GTATGCCAACCGCCTGGACCACGTCTACAACAACCTGGCCAACATCCGCACCAACACCGATGCCGCCAAGGGCCGCATCATGGACGTGGACTACGCCTCGGAAACCGCCAACATGACCTCCAAGCAGATGCTGATGCAGGCGAGCACTTCCATGCTCAAGCAAAGCAACAGCATGTCGCAGATGGTCATGTCGCTGATGCAGTAAGCATCTCGGTTGCATTCAAGCGCCACCAAGGCCTGCAAGCCAACCCCACGGGGTTGGCTTTTTGCATTTATTTGACTGCCCGATTTAATGCCGGCCGCGGCAGGGTCGCCTTGTGTGGTTAAGGGCATCAAAGGCGATGCCCGACACGCCAGATCACCCAGCCAGATCACCTAAGTAGGAGCCCACACCATGCTCAGCTTGCAAACCAACGTCGCCTCCCTGTCCACCCAGAATTCGCTGGGTGCCACGCAGAAGGCCCTGTCCACGTCGATGGCCCGCCTGGGCTCCGGCTTTCGCGTGAACTCCGCGATGGACGACGCTGCCGGCCTGCAGATCGCCACCCGCATGAACGCCCAGAGCCGCGGCATGGCCGTGGCCCAGCGCAACACGCAGAACGGCATCTCGATGATGCAAACGGCTGAAGGTGCCTTCAACGAAGTCACCGACATCCTGACCCGCATGAAGGACCTGGCCACCGAGGGCGCCAACGGCACGTCGACGACCAATGACAAGACCGCCATGCAGTCCGAATACGACGCGCTGGGTGAAGAGCTCTACAACATCATGAGCAACACCAGCTTCGGCGGGCAGAAGCTGATGGACGCCGCCACCGGCACATTGTCGGCCGTGGCAGGCGTCACCTTCCAGATCGGGGCCAGCTCGGCTGAAACCATGAAGGTGGACTTCTCGGCCAGCCTCAAGACCGGCGGCACGCTGGACGCCGCATTGAAGGCCGTCAGCGCGAACCACTACAAGGCTGTGACTGGTGCGGCTGGCGCCGAAATCGGCCCGAACGCCACGATTGACACCGTTAACGCTGCCATCGATGCCGTGGGTACCGTGCGATCGCAACTGGGCGCAGCGGCCAACCGCCTGGACCACGTCTACAACAACTTGTCCAACATCCGCACCAACACGGATGCCGCCAAGGGCCGCATCATGGACGTGGACTACGCTTCTGAAACCGCCAACATGACGTCCAAGCAGATGCTGATGCAGGCCAGCACCTCGATGCTCAAGCAAAGCAACAGCATGTCGCAGATGGTCATGTCGCTGATGCAGTAAGCGGTGCCCTTGCGCCTGTGACGACGATGGGCCAACCGCACGCGGTTGGCCCTTTTTTTGACACCGGGAAAGGAGTGGCCGTATGAGCCCCTCTCGCGTTTCGGCGGTCCACGCCCTGCTCCCCGCACCTTCGATCAGCCCCCGCACACCCGCGGCGCAGGGCGCTCGCCCCAGCCTGCTTGGTGATGTCGCAGAGCGCAGCGCCGGGCGAGAGGTGGGCCAGGTGTTCGTCATGGACCACGAGGACATGGTCGTGTCCCTGGCGCCTGGCGCGGTCGGCAGCGACTTGCTGGCCGATGACCTCAACCCTGGCGATGTGCTGCTGGTCAAGGTGCTGAGCACCACGCCCCGCTTGTCACTGGAGCGGCTGGGGCAAGCAACCCAGGCCACCGCACCCGCACCGGCCTCATTGGGCAGAAACACGCCCACCCATGGCAACAGCGCGGCCATGACGACCGATCAAACGGCCATGTTGCGCATGGCCTGGGCCCCGCCCGACGCCGCCAGCCTGGCCACGAGCTGGCGCGTGCTGGTGCTGGAGCACCTGCGCCAGATGGCCACAGGCACCTTGCACGAAGCTGGCGGCCTGGCCTGGTCCGCGCAACCAGGCACCGAACAGGCCAGCACCCAGACCTGTGCCACGCCCGCCATGTGGGCCCCCCTTGAGCGCTGGTTGTTCCAGGTTCAGGCCTGGGCCGGCCTGCCCATGTCGCTGCACCTGCTGTCGCCCAGGCACAGCCCTCGCCAGGGCAAGGGCCGCAAACGTTGCCCGGGTTGGGGGCTGCGTGTCAGTGGCTTCCTGCCGGGTCTGGGGCGCATCGAACTTCAGGCGCAACTGTCCAGCGAAGGGGCGTGCCTCTTGATCCTCGCCGATGACGAACGAACCTGGCAGCGCCTGCAGGACGCTTCGCACGCCATGAGCCGCGCCGTGACCCGTGCCGGCTGGCGCCTGCGCACCTGCCAGATCCTGCGCGAGCCGCCCGTGGAAGACGCCACGCCAGACGCAGCCAGTGAAACTCAGGGCAGCCTGACTGTCCTGCCCGCCACCAGCACCAATGCCACCGCCCTGCCCCAGGCGCTGTTTCGGGTGACGGCAGAGGTGCTCATCACCCTGGGCGCCATGGGCACGGGCGTCACCCCAAGGTTCCGATGATGTTGACGTTGCGGGTCTCGGGGATCTCGTTGTAGGACAACACGTGCAGGCCGGGCGCGAACAAGCGTGCATAACGCGCCAGCAAGGGCCTGATCTGGGGCATGACCAGCAGCACGGGCGCGGTCGCCTGCTGCTTCATCTGCTCGCGGGCAATGGGCATATTGGTCTGCAACTGCGCCAGCAAATTGGGGTCGATGGGGTAGCTGTCCAGCGAGACCTTGCCGGTTTGCCGGGCCTGGTTGAGCGAGCCCAGCAACATGTTTTCCAGGTCGTTGCTGAGGTTGAAGCTCATCATCTCGGTGCGCTGCCCGCACAAGGTGGACACGATCTGGCGCCGCAGCGTGCAACGCACTTCGGCCGCCAGCAGGATCGGGTCTTTCACGGCCTCGGCGTTTTCCAGCAAGGTGGTGGCAATGGGCACGATGTCCTTGAGCGACACGTTCTCGGTCAGCAGCGCACGAAACACCTTGAGCAGCAGCGTGGGCGGCATGGCTTTTTCCAGCGCCCCACCCAGCTTGGGTGACAAGGCGCCCAGGCGCTCCAGCAAGGCACTCACATCCTCGTGCTGGAACAGCTCGGGCAGGTGGTCGCGCACCAGCTTGGAGACATGCGTGGCGATCACGCTGGGCAGGTCCACCACCTGGTAGCCCATGCCCAGGGCATGGGCCTTCTGGTCGGGCTCGATCCAGGTCACCGGCAAGCCATAGGCGGGCTCGATACCGGGCACGCCATCCAGCTCACCATAGACCTGGGGCGAAGGCACGGCCATCAGCCGGTCGGCATACACCTCGGCCTGGGCCACCGCCACACCGCCCACCAGCACCGCGTATTGCGAAGGCTTGATGCCCAGGTCGTCGCGCACGCCGATGGCCGGCAGCAACACGCCCAGGGACTCGCTCAGGCTCTGGCGTACCCCCTTGATGCGCTTGACCAGCGGTGCACCCTGCGCCTGATCGATCAAGCCCACCAGCTTGTAGCCCAGCGACACCGAGATGGGTTCGACCACCGGCAGGCTGCGCCAGCTCAGTTCGGGCTCGACTTCAGAAGTCAGCAAGGCCACGCCGAACTTGTCGGCATCGTTCTCTGCAGGCTTGTCCTTTTGGCGCAGGTCCATGCGCCAGCCCGCGAAGGCCAGCACCGCGGCAAAGCCCATGAAGGTCAGCCAGGGCATGCCGGGGATCACGGCCAGCACGCCCATCAAGGCGGCGGCGCTGTACAGCACGCTGGGCGAGGCCAGCAGTTGCGAGCCGATCTGCTCCTGGAAGTCACCCGCGTCGCTCATGCGGGTCACGATGATGGCCGCCGCGGCAGACAGCAACAGCGAGGGGATCTGGGCGACCAGGCCGTCGCCGATGGTCAGCAAGGCGTACTGGCGGAAGGCGTCGCCCATGGCCAGATCGTGCATCAGCGCGCCAATGGCCACGCCGCCGATCATGTTGATCAGCAGGATCAGGATGCCGGCGATGGCATCACCGCGCACGAACTTGGACGCGCCGTCCATGGAGCCGTGGAAGTCCGCCTCGGAGGCCACTTCACGGCGGCGCTGCTGGGCTTTTTCCTGGTTGATCAGGCCGGCATTGAGGTCGGCATCGATGGCCATCTGCTTGCCGGGCAAGGCGTCCAGCGTGAAGCGCGCCGACACCTCGGAGATGCGCTCGGCACCCTTGGTGACCACCACGAAGTTGATGATCATCAGGATGATGAACACCACCATGCCGACCACGAAGTTGCCGCCGATCACCACATTGCCGAAGGACTCGATGACCTTGCCCGCCGCGTGCGTGCCTTCGTGGCCGTGCAGCAGCACCACGCGGGTGGAGGCCACGTTCAACGCCAGCCGCAACAAGGTCGTGGCCAGGATGATGGTCGGGAAGGCCGCGAAGTCCAGCGGGCGGCGGATCGACACGCTCACCAGGATGACGATGATGGCCAGCACGATGTTGAACGTGAACAGCACGTCCAGCACCACCGGCGGCAGCGGCAGGATGATCATGCCCAGCAGCGCCATCAGGAAGATCGGCGCGGCCACCTGGTGGCGGCGCATCTCGGCGCCCAGTCGTTGGAGGAGGTTCATGTTGCGGCTCTCGTTCGCTCAGGCTGCATCAGATGCGCTCGGCGAGTTGCGCCGGCACGGCCAGGTCCGTCGGCAAGGCCGGCTGATGAGGCCGGCGCCCGCTGCGGAAGGCATCGAGTTGAAGGACATAGGTCAGCACCAGTGCCACGGCCTTGTACAGCGTGGCCGGGATCTGCTGGTTGACCTGGCTGGTGTTGTAGAGCGCACGGGCCAGCGGGGGCAGCGGCACGACTTCGATCGCGTGCTCGGCGGCCACCTGCCGGATGTAGAGCGCCATTTCGTCCACGCCCTTGGCCACGA
This sequence comes from Aquabacterium sp., assembly GCF_016195855.1. GTDB lineage: Bacteria > Pseudomonadota > Gammaproteobacteria > Burkholderiales > Burkholderiaceae_C > Aquabacterium. The sequence continues at coordinate 106,673 of NZ_JACPYU010000005.1, read as the reverse complement.
CGAAGGGCGCTTCGGCGCGCTTGTCGTCGTACTTGAGTGCCACGGCGTAATGCTCGGGGTTGACGATCACCACGTCGGCGGTGGGCACCGTCTTGTGGATGCTGCGGCGTGACAAGGCCCGCTGCAACTGGCGGATGCGCTGGCGCACTTCGGGGCGCCCTTCCTGAGACTTGTACTCTTCCTTGAGCTCTTGCTTGCTCATGCGCTGGCCCCGCATGAAGATGAAGTGCTGCACCGGCACGTCGATCAACGCAAACAGGATGAACACGGCGCACATGGCCATCACGCCATCCAGCAGCAAGTCGGTGCCGCCCAGCAAGGCCGGCCCCAAAGGCAGGCCTTGCAGCCGCACATAGGCGTCCACGCTCGACTGGCTCAGGTGGTAGAGCAAGGTGCCCAGCACACCGGCCTTGAACACCGAGATGCCCACATCGGTCCAATGTTTGCCGGACACCAGGCGACCCAGGTTGGACAGCGGGCTCAAACGCCCCAGCTGCGGCGTGAAGTGGCTGGCGTTCACGGTAAAGCCACCCGGCACCACCGACGCCACGATCACGGCCATGGGCACCACCGCCAGCGGCAGCAGCATCTTGAGCAGGAGCCACAAGGCCGATTGCATGACCGTGGCCCCCACGTTGTCCAGCGTGCCTTCACCGCCCAGATCGGCAAAGCTTTGGGCAAAGATGATGCGGAAGTCTTCCAGGTAGCCTGGCATCAGCGCCACCGTGAGCTTGAGTGCCACCAGCAGCCCGATGGCCGTGGCCAGGTCCTTGGAGCGAGGCACCTGGCCCTGCTCTTTGGCCTTGCGCAGCTTCTGTGCCGAGGGCTTTTCGGTCTGATCGCCACCGCTTTGCTGCTCAGCCATGCGTGCCTCCCACCATCATGCCCTGCAGCATCTCCAGGATCCGGTTGGTCATGCGCAGGTAGTGGGCCGGCACGAAGGTCACCACCTGCGACAGCATGAACACGCCGAACAAGGTGATGACGGAAAAACCCAGCGAGAACAGGTTGAGCGAGGGCGCCACCCGCGTCAGAAAGCCAAAGCCCACCTGCACCACCAAGGTGGCAAAGGCCACCGGAATGGCCAGCAGCAGGGCCGCCGAGAACACCCAGGCCACGTTGTAGACCAGGGTCTGCAAGGCCAGGTAGTTCAGCCCCCCGCCCACCGGCCAGGCTTGAAAGCTCGCCCCCACCACGCCGGTCAGCACCAGGTGGCCATCCATCGAGAAGAAGGCCAGGATGCTCAGGATGGACAGAAGGCTGGAGATGACATCGGACGAGGAACCATTGAGCGGGTCGTTCATCACCGCCATCGACAGGCCGATCTGCGAAGACACCAGAAAGCCCAGCACCAGGATGGCCGACATGCTCAGGTGAAAGGCCAGGCCCAGCACACCGCCGATGATGGCTTGCTCGACGGCCACCACGATGCCGTGCGCCGACATGGGGTCGATAGCGGTAACGGGGTGCACCGTGGGCATGAGGATGACGGCCAGCACCAGCGACAGCAGCACCTTGACCGTGACGGGCACGCTGGCCTCGCCGATCACCGGTGCCGCGGACAGCATGGCCATGACGCGGCAAAACGGCCACCACAGGGCCGTCAGCGTGGCGAGCATGGTCGGGAACAGGCCTTCCATCCGGGTGCTACCCCACCAGGGTGGCCGCGCGCTGGAACACGGACACGCAAAAATCCATCAAGGCGGTGAACAGCCAGTTGCCCATGAGGCTCATCACCAGCAGGGTCACCAGCAGGCGCGGCAGAAAGCTCAGCGTCTGCTCGTTGATCTGGGTGGCCGCCTGGAACAGGCTCACCAGCAGGCCCACGGCCAGGCCCGGCAGCACCAGCACCGAGACCAGCACCATGACCAGGTGCAGGCTTTCGCTGATGAGGTCGGCGGCGATGTCGGGTGTCAGCATCGGTGCATCCCTTCAGCTTCCCTGGATGCTGGTGACCAGCGTGTTGACGGTCAATGTCCAGCCGTCCACCAGCACGAACATCAGCAATTTGAAGGGCAAGGAGATCACCAGCGGCGACAGCATCATCATGCCCATGGCCATCAGCACGGATGACACGACCAGGTCGATGACCAGGAAGGGGATGAACAACAGGCAGCCGATCTGGAAGGCCGTCTTGAGCTCGCTGAGCACAAAGGCCGCGAGCTTGACGGTGAAAGCGTGGTCTTGAGGCTTGGCCACGTTTTTCTCGCCCGCCAGCTTGGAGATTTGCGCCAGTGCACTCTTGCTGGTTTGCGCCAGCATGAAGCGCGACAGCGGCACCTCGGCGATCTTGAGTGCATCCTGCAGGCCGATCTGGTCCTGGTCGTAAGGCACGAAGGCCTTCTCCCAGATCTGCTCACCCACGGGCCGCATCACCAGGATGGTGAGGATGAGCGCCACGCCGGTGATGATGCGGTTTGGCAGGCCCTGCTGCAGGCCGAGCGCCTGGCGCAGCAGCGACAGCACGATCACGTAGCGGGTGAAGCTGGTCATCATCAGGACCATGACGGGCAGCATCCCGAGCAAGGTCATGATGATCAGGACCTGGGTCTTGACCGTGAAATCGGTGCTGCCGCCATGGGTGGTGGACACGGCCAGTGGCACCGAGGCCGCATGGGCCGGTGTCACACCGCAGGCCAGCATCAGCGCCAGGCACGCCATCAACAGCGTGCCGGCCCAGGCCAGACGCCGCCCGGGCATCGAAGACAGGATACGCATGGATCAGTTCGTCAGCGCGTCCAGATCGAGGTTGGCCAGCTCGACCACCTTGAGGCCATGGTTCTCACCCGAGACCACGACCTCGGCGCGCCCGATGGCCGTGCCATTGACCTTGATGATGAGCGGCGCACCGGCCAGGGTATCGAGCTCGACCACGCTGTCGGGCTTGATCGCGGCCAGGTCCTGCAAGGAAATGCGGGCCGAGCCAACTTCCAGCGTCAGGGTGACGGGGATCTTGCGCATCATCTGCGCGAAGTCCCGGCTGGGGCGGGCCGCGGCGCGCTGGCTGGCGGCATCGGCTTGGGCATCGGCCTGAGAAAAATCGGCCAACAGGTTGTCAAGGTCCAGTTTGTCGCTCATGTCAGGGGCCCTCATTCAATGTCTTCAAAGGAGCTCAGGCACAACTTGCCTTGATGCTCCGCCACAGTCGCCTCGAACAGGCGTGCGTCTTCCACCAGCACATCGGCGCTGCCCAGTCGAACCGGGATCACATCGCCCACACGCAAGTCCATCAGCGCGCCCAGGGGCATGTCCTGCTCCAGCAGGCGCGCCACGATCGTCAATGGCAGCTGGCCACCCAGGGGCTGCATGCCGGCGCTGCTGCTCACGCTCGCGCCTTTGTCCCGCTGAGGCGCCAGCTTGCGCAGCAGGCGGTCCATCCAGGCTTCGTCCAGCCGAAACCGCACCACGCCTTCGACTTCATTGGTGAGTTCACGGATGACCACGCTGAGCGTCCAGCTGCCGGCCTTGGGCACCACCGAGGGCACGGGCGCAAAGTCATGAGGCAGGTTGATCTCAGGCTCGAAGCCCGTGTCGGGCGTGTCGATGCGCAGCGCCAGGATGTTGACCAGCTGCAGCCCCAGCGTGGTGGCCAGGCGCTCTTCGGTGGCCGTGGCAGGCAGGCTGTTGTTGTCCACCGCCGCATCACCCTTGGCGCGCACGTCCTGCAGGCCATAGCGGTAGTGCAGCACGGTCATGAGCACATTGCGGTCCATGCTGAAGCCGATGCGCCCGGCGTTGGCCGACAGCGTGAGCCAGCGGATGTCCTCGAACTGGGACGCATCAGGCTCGGTGCGGGCCATGGACACCTCGCCGATCTGGAAGGTGGCCCGGTAGCGGCGGTTCAGGCTGCCAATGAAGACCTCGGTCAGGTCTGCCTTGAGCCGATCGGCGAAGTGCTGCAAGAGGTGCACCGGACGCCCCAGCAATCGGGGATCCAGCACCTGGTGCACGGGCGCGCGCTTGGATGGGTGTGGCAAGTTCATGGCGTACGGTGTGAAAGAAACCCTGAACAAACTCAAGGTGATTCAAAAACGAAAAAATGAACAAACCGAATATGGTTGCGAATTGATCAAATTGAAAAATATTCAATCCCAACAACAAACCCGGACGTCGCATTCTATGCAGGCGCCATTTAAACGGCACATCACCCCATATTGTTAAGGGGCCGCAACGGGACTAGTTCACAAGGAAAGAACAAAGTCACCTCAAATACCGCATCACCTCACGCACCATACATCAGCAATGATCCATGCAATGCTATATAACAGCCCCAACGCCACCATCGATCATTAATGACGAAGGTGCACAAGGCGGAGTATCGGGAAGTCGAGATTCCTGTGTACTGATACACAGGTTTGCCAACTGGGCACTTAAGACACGTTGCAACAACTCGCAACAAAACTTAGCATCCAATCACCTCAGGGCACACCCGCACGAAAGGCGGGGTCGCAAAGCCTCCGGTCTACCATCCAGCCTGTTCTGGATCAAGATAGCGGGGTTGCCAGACTGAGCCGCTGTCCGGTTCACGCCAATGCGTACCGTGGGTCATTGCGCCCAAACGCCAGCGCGCACAGTCTGCGTCACCACACTTCTCCCAGCGAGACGTGTGGGGCGGCCTTCCTTTCAACGCTCCGCCCTGAGTGCGGCGACTGCTTGATCTGGAAGGTGAACATGTCCGATTTGACCGGCTTTGACGACAAGGATCTGCGCCTCGGCCTGGTGGCCCTGGACCGGGTCGGCGCGCCTGTTCAAGACACCTTGGCAGGCCGCAGGCAACACCGCATGGTGGCTCAAGTTGTAACAGAAGCGACCCGCCATGCCCCTCTGGGAAGCGTTGGTCTACGCGCGCCTTCTGTCCGTTTTCGTGGGCCGCAAACCCCTACTGGATACACGTCTTATACACAAATCAACTTCAGCACATACTCACCCCATCCGATATACGGTGCGAGTTTGAAATGCCAATGCCCCCGCCATGAAGTTGCGATCATAAATAAGAGCCAGGCCATCAGAAAATATTCAGACAAGAATATGCATCCGTTTACCTGAAACTGAATCAGTTTCATTTTTTCAGCTTATTCAACTTCAATCATCCAGCGATATTGGATGAGGGCCATTTGTTTGCCAAAATTTTCAAGGAAACCAATATGGCACTTGATCTGCATGCCCTTGTTCTGGCTGACCGAAGCCAGATTCAGCAAGACGCCAAATCTCTTGACGGCGCGCCCGCGCCCATATTGGCTGCCAACGACGCTGGTGGCAGCGGCATGCATTTCGCCGACAGCCTGAAAGCAGCGGTTCAAGGCGTGGACCAGCAGGAACAACTGGCCACCCAAAAGATGGCCGATGTGGACAGTGGCCGCAGCGACGACCTGGTGGGCGCCATGCTCGCCAGCCAGGAAGCCAGCCTCTCGTTCTCCATGCTCATGCAGGTGCGCAACAAGGTGATGGGCGCCATGGACGAGCTCATCAAGTTGCCGGTTTAAGCACCCACACCAGAGGCAACACACGTGGTCGCATCCGCCCTCAAATCCGGTCTGGCACTCTGGCGCAAACGCCAGGAGACGCTGCCTGCCATGCCTTCGGCCTTCTTCAAGAGCCTGATGCCGCTGGCGCTGCTGGCCCTGGCCATCACGGCGCTGGTGATGATGTTCGTCTGGCGAGACCAGTCCGAATACAAGCCTGTGTTCGGTGCCCGCGAGAAGGTGGCCGCCGCCGACATGATGAGCGTGCTGGACGCCGAGAAGATCCCCTACCGCGTGCACCCCGACAGCGGGCAGGTGCTGGTGCCCGATGCGCAACTGGGCAAGGTGCGCATGCTGCTGGCGGCCAAGGGCGTGACCGCCAAGCTGCCCGCCGGCCTGGAGCTGATGGACCGCAATGACCCGTTGGGCGTGAGCCAGTTCGTGCAGGACGTGCGCTTCCGCCGGGGCCTGGAAGGCGAGCTGTCGCAGAGCATCCAGAGCCTGGACGCCATCGAGGTGGCGCGCGTGCACCTGTCGATCGCCAAGTCCTCGTCCTTCATCGTCAACGATGGCGAAAAGAGTTCGGCCTCGGTCGTGCTGACCTTGAAGCCCGGCCGCAAGCTGGGCACCGAGCAGATCGCCGCCATCGTCAACCTCGTGGCCGGCAGCGTGGCCAGCCTGGACCCCAAGCGCGTGAGCCTGGTGGACCAGGCCGGCAACCTGCTGTCAGCGCACGTGGACCTCAGCGAAGGCTTTGATGCTGCCACCGGCCAGGGCAACGAAGCCGCACGCCGCTACCAGGAAGAGACGCAGCGCAATGTGCGCGAGCTGCTGGCACCCGTGCTGGGTGAAGACAACTTCAAGACCAGTGTCACAGCCGATGTCGACAACGACCGCGTCGAAGAGACCCGCGAGCAATACGGCGAGACACCCAAGGTGACCACCGAGGCCACCCGCGAAGAGCAGGACCGCGACACCATGGCACTGGGTGTGCCCGGCTCGCTCAGCAACCGCCCGGTGGCCGTGGCCGCCTCGGGCCCCGCTGCCGCCGGCACCGCACACAAGAACGCCACCACGCGCCAGTACGCCTATGACCGCCACATCACGCAGATCAAGCGCAGCCGCGGCCGCCTCAACAAGCTCAGCGTGGCCGTGGCCCTGAACAGCACCGGGCGCGCCGCAGCCTGGACGCCCACCGAGATCGCGCAGATCGACAAGCTGCTGCGCAATGGCCTGGGCATCGATGCCACGCGTGGCGACCAGTTGGTGGTGTCGGCCCTGCCCTTCCCGGCCAAGCCCATCGCACAGCCCTGGTGGCAAGAGCGCAATACGGTGATCGACCTGGGCAGCAACGTGGTCTACCTGCTGGGCACCGTGCTGGGTTTCGTGTTCGTCGTGCGCCCGACCATGCAGATGCTCAAGCACAGGCTGGCCACCAGCGCGGTTGCCAAGCAGGAGCTGGGCACCACCGCCCTGACCGAGCTGGCCACGGGCCGGCACCAGCAGGTGCATCTCGACGCGGGCATGAGCGCGGCCTCTCTGGGCAACACGGAGTCCACCCTGGCGCTGCCACCTGCACCCGCTGCAGCGCAGGCCCCCGTGGTGCCCTTGATGGAGAACTACGACCTGCCACCGCCCGGCTCGCCGGTGGACGTGATGGTCGATCACCTGAAGGTGCTCGCTGGCAAGGAGCCGGAACGCGTGGCTGAAGTCGTCAAACAATGGGTGCAAAAGCATGAACGAACGCAATAACCTCGCCGAGGTAGGCGAGCTGGGCATGGATCCGCTGACGCCCAAGGCCGCGCCCTCGCCGGTCGAGCAAGCCGCCATCGTGCTGCTGAGCATGGGTGAAGAACCCGCGGCCGCCGTGCTGCGCTGCCTGTCGCGTGAGGAGCTGCTGGAGATCACCCAGGTGATGTCGCGCCTGAGCGGCATCAAGGTGGAGTCGGTCAAGAACGCCTTGCAGCACTTCTTTGACGACTACCGCGAGCAAAGCGGCGTGCACGGTGCCTCGCGTGCCTTCCTCAAGCGCTCGCTGGACCTGGCCCTGGGCAAGGAGATCGCTGGCAGCGTGCTCAACAGCATCTACGGTGACGCCATCCGCCCCAAGATGGCCCGCCTGCAATGGGCCTCGCCCAAGTGGCTGGCCGAGCGCATCGCCCATGAGCATGTGCGCATGCAGGCCGTGTTCGTGGCCTTCCTGCCGCCCACCCTGGCCAGCTCGGTGATCGACGCCCTGCCCGCCGACAGCCGCGACATGCTGCTGCTCAACGTGGCCCGCCTCAAGGAGATCGACCGCGAGCTGCTCAACGAGCTGGACGAGGTCGTCAGCCGTTGCCTGGACAGCCTGGGCTCGCAAAGCGCCAGCATCGAAGGCATCAAGCAGGCTGCCGAGATCCTCAACCGCCTGCCCGGCAACAAGCAGCAGATGGTCGAGTTGCTGCGCGCACACGACCCCGAAGTGGTCTCGGCACTGGAAGTCAGCATGTACGACTTCTTCATCCTGTCGCGCCAGACCGAAGAGACGCTGATGCGCATCATCGAGGTGGTCGCTCCGGATCAATGGGCCATCGCGCTCAAGGGCGCCGAGCCTGCGATCCGCAACGCCATCTTGCAGACCATGCCGCGCCGCCAGGCCCAGAGCTTTGAAGAGATGATGCGCCGCACCGGCCCCGTGCCCATGAGCCGCATCGAGCAGGTTCGCCAGGACATCATGGGCCAGGTCAAGGCACTGGCCGAGCAGGGCGAGATCGACGTGCGCCTGTTTGCCGAAGAGGTCGTCGAATGAAGATGTTCCGCCCTCACCGCTTCCCGACGCTGACGCAACTGGCCGCGAAAACCGCGGCCGGCGGCGAAGGCATGGAAGGCGCGGCCCTGCACGCCTCTGCCGCAGAAGGCTTCCAGCAAGGCATGGACAAGGGCTATCAGGAAGGCTATGACGCAGGGCAGGAACGTGGTCACCAGGCGGGCTTGAGTGCGGGTTACGAAGAAGGCCATCAACGCGGCTGGCAGGAAGCCAGACAGGAAGCCCAGGCGCGCTTTGAAGGCCTGGCCCAACCGCTGGACAAGGCCCTGGCCGAGCTGACCCGCCTGCAGGCCGACTACCAATCGGTGCTGCGCAAGGAAGTGGTGGACATCGTGGCCAAGGTGGCCCGCCAGGTGATCCGCTGCGAGCTGACGCTGCAGCCCACCCAGTTGCTGGCCCTGATCGACGAAACGCTGGCGGCCATGCCTCCTGCCCCCGATGGCATCGAGATCTACCTCAACCCCGAAGAGTGCCAGCGCATCCGCGAACTGGCCCCGGTGCGCACCCAGTCCTGGACGCTGATCCCCGATGCCCGGCTGGCACTGGGTGAATGCCGCGTCAAGGTCGGTGAGCGCGAGGCCGATGCCGGCTGCAACCAGCGCCTGAACGCCTGCATGGACCAGGTGCGCTCGCAGTTGCTGGATGCCGAGGTGGCGCCCGTCGCCGAGCCTGAGGCCATCGCTGCCCCTGTGGCCCAGGCGGCACCTTCTGACGCTGCGCCGGCCGCGGCACCAGAGGCAACCGCCGTGGCAGAGCCCCCCGCCAAGCCCAAGGCCACCAAGCGCCGCGCCACCCCGGCCAAGGCCAAGCAGACAGAGGACAGCGCCACATGATCGGTGCCGCACTGCGCAAGCTTGAACTCGGTGATGTACCCGTGGCCACGCCCACGGGCCGTCTGGCGGGTGCCTCCGGGCTGCTGCTGGAAAGCGTGGGCTGCGCCCTGCACACCGGCCAGCGCTGCCTGATCGAGACCGCCTCTGGCGAATGGCTGGACGCGCAGGTCGTGGGCTTTCGCGACAAGGTCTCCTACCTGATGCCCTTCAAGCAGACCATGGGCCTGACCACGGGTGCCCGCGTGCTGCCAGGTGCGGACAGCAACAAGCTGATGATCGGCCCCTCCTGGCTGGGCCGCATCGTCAATGGCCTGGGCGAGCCCATTGATGACCTGGGGCGCCTGAGTGGCGAACATGAAATCGACCCGCACCCACCCCGCGTCCATCCCTTGAAAAAGAAGCCCGTGCGCGAACCGCTGGACGTGGGCGTGCGTGCCATCAACGCCATGCTCACGCTGGGCAAGGGCCAGCGCGTGGGCCTGATGGCCGGCAGCGGCGTGGGCAAGAGCGTGCTGCTGGGCCTGATCACACGCCAGACCGTGGCCGATGTGGTGGTGGTGGGCCTGATTGGCGAACGCGGCCGCGAAGTGCGCGAGTTCATCGAGCTGTCGCTGGGTGAAGAGGGCTTGCGCCGCGCCATCGTGGTGGTGGCCCCTGCCGACGAATCCCCGCTGATGCGCCTGATGGCCACCGAGCTGTGCCATGCCATTGCCGCGCACTTCCGCGACCAGGGCCAGGACGTGCTGCTGCTGGTGGACTCCCTCACCCGCTACGCCATGGCCCGCCGCGAGCTCGCGCTGGCGCTGGGCGAGCCCCCCGCCACCCGCGGCTACCCGCCTTCGGTGTTCAGCGTGTTGCCCCAGCTGGTTGAAAGCGCGGGCAACGGCGAGAACGAACAAGGCAGCATGAGCGCCATCTACACCGTGCTGGCCGAAGGCGACGACCAGCAGGACCCTGTCGTGGACACCGCCCGCGCCATCCTGGACGGCCACATCGTGCTGACGCGCGAGCTGGCCGAACGTGGCCACTACCCCGCCATCGACATCTCGCAATCCATCAGCCGCTGCATGGCCCTGGTGGTCAGCAAGCCCCACCTGCATGCAGCCCGCGATCTCAAGACCATGACCGCACGCCACGCCCAGGTGCGTGACCTGCTGCCGCTGGGTGCCTATGTCCCGGGCGCCGATCCCCAGACTGACAAGGCTGTCTCGCTGTACCCCCGCATCGAGGCCTTCCTGAACCAGGGCACCAACGAGGCCGCCCCGCTGTCGGATTGTGTGACCCAACTTGAGGCGTTGATGGCATGAAGCAAGCGCGCACCGTCAAGAGCCTGAACACCCTGGTGGCCATGCGCGACCGCGAGGTTGACAGCCGGATGGCCGACATGGCCGCCAAGCAGGCCGTGCGCGATCGCTTCCAGCGCAACCTGGAGCGCATGGCCAGCTTGTGCGCCAGCCCCGCAGCCCAGGGCTGCACCTCGCCGGTACAGGCGCTCAACAACGGGCACTTCAAGGCCTCGGTCATGCACATGGCCGATCTGCACCGCCAGGACCTGGCCCTGCACGAAGCCGATATGGCGGTGTCGCAGCAGGCGCTGCAAAAGGCAGCGCTGAGCAAGGAGGTGCTGGAGCAGGTGCTGTCACGCCAGCAGTTGGACTTGCTCAAGGCCAAGTCAGGCCAGGAGCAAAAACGCCAGGACGACATGGCCACGCAAGTCTGGTTGCGGAGGCAAACATGACAAATTCACGCCAGCCATTTCAGTTTTGCCAGAACACGGTCGCCTTACCTCAGGACAGCTCGTCAACGGGCACGTTCTCGCTACCGCATCGACAAGGAGTCTGGCATGGCTGACATCAACCCCACCTCGATGGCCACCCAATTGGCCACCGCATACACCCAGAGTGCGCAGTCGCTCATCACCACGCAAACCAAGACGGCGCAGACCAGCAGCACCGCGCTGACCAAGCTGCAATCGGCCTTGCGTGCGTTTGAATCGTCACTGACCGGTTTGTCGGGCAAGAGCAGCCTGCAGCAGTACGCCGCCAGCTTCAGCTCGACCGCCTACGGCACGGCCACGGCGTCCAGCACGGCCCAGCCTGGCAACTATTCGGTCTTCGTCGAGCAACTGGCCACAAGCAACCAGGTCGCCTATGCGGACCTGCCCGCCGTGCCCGTCGCAACCGGTGGCCCGATCAACGTGAACCTGGCCGATGGCTCCAGCTTCAGCGTCAACCTCAGTGCCGCCGACCAGGATGGCGACGGCACCTTGTCACAAGCTGAAATCGCCCGCTCCATCAACCAGGCAGCGGGCAATGGCGGCAAGGTCACGGCGATGATCGTGACCGTTGGGGGCAGCAGCCAGCTGGTCATGTCCTCGGGCCAGAGCGGCCAGAACGGGGCCATCACCCTGGATGCCAGCGGCTTGCCCGCCAGCACGCTCAAGACCTCGCTGAGCACCCCGACGCAGCTCGTGGCGGCGCAAGACGCGGTGATCTGGCTGGGTGCGCAGAACACGGGCATCAAGGTTCAGCAGGGGTCGAACACCTTCACCTCCATCCCGGGGGTGAGCATGACCTTCACCCAGAAGATGAACACGGGTGACACGCCCCTCACCCTCACGGTTGCCAGCGATAGCAGCGGCACGGCCGCCAACGTCAAGACCTTTGTCGATGCCTACAACACGCTGGAGAAGGCCCTGGACGACCTGACCAAGGCGGGCGATGCCAAGACCGGCACCGACGCCGCCGTGTTTGCGTCGGACTCGGGTGTGCGTGCCCTGCGCGACCGCCTCAGCAGCACGATCCGCCAGAGCTTCGGCGGCCTGCGCCTGATGGACTTCGGCGTGAGCGCCGACCGCTATGGTGTGCTCTCGCTGGACACCACCAAGCTCAACAACGCCATGGCCGCCCACCCGGGTGGGCTGGACCAGGTATTTGGCAAAGCCAGCCTGACCACCAGCAGCGGCGTGATGGGCAGCCTGGACAAGTACATGGACGTCTGGCTCAACAGCGCCACCGGCCAGATCAAGAACAGGCAGACCAGTGTCCAGCAAACGCAAAAAAGCCTGACCGACCGCCAGACCCGACTGGACGCTCAGTACAACAACTTCTACCAACGTTATCTCCAGCAGTTCAGCCAGCTGCAGACGCTGCAGTCTCAGATGAGCCAGACCTCCGGGCTCATGAGCAACCTGTTCCCTTCGGCCTGATGCGGCTGGAGATCAACCCACTCAAAGAGGCCTCACCTTGGACCAAGACGCCTACCGCAGCTACCACGCCATCAACCTGAGCGCCCAGACGGCCCAGGCTTCGCCGGTGCAGTTGGTCATCGTCCTGATGGACGGCCTGCTCGAAGAGCTGGCCCGCGCCAGAGCCCATATCGAAGCCAAGCGCTACGAGCTCAAGGCCAACAGCCTGGACAAGTGCATCAACATCCTCAATGGCTTGTCCAGTGCGCTCAACGCGGACACACCCAACGAGGTGGTCAACAACCTGGGCCAGCTGTATGACTACTGCGCGCAGCAGCTCTACCAGGCCGGCGTGCGGCTCGATGCGGCCCTGGTCGACGAGGTCAGCAAGCTGATCACCACACTGCGCGGCGGCTGGCAAAGCGTGCAGGCCCAAGGGAACTGAGTGATGCGCGCACCCGCCCCGCCCCAACCCTTGCAGATCGCCCAGGTGATGGACATGACCTCGCGCCTGGCCCAAGCCACCCGTGTTCGGGACTGGCAGGGCATGCACGTGATTGACTGTGAGCTGGCCGCCTTGTTGACCGCCGTCCGCGCAGACCAACGCTGGAGCCCGGAGCTGCACCAGGCCATGACGGCGCTGCGCAGCGCGCACCTTGAAGCCATGCTCCAGTGCGCCATGGCCTCCGAAGAGATGGCCACGCACCTGACGACGACCTTGAGCAACAAGGAAGGCTGGATGGCCTATGCGGCCAACAGCGACTGGAATGGGAGTCAAGCATGAGCATGCGTCTGGCCACACTGAGCACACCCTTGACGGACGCACCCGCAACGCGCGAAGCCGCTCCGGCGAGCAACGCGCCGGATGGCTCGTTCAACCACGCCATGAACGATGCCCGGCAGGCCGACGCGCCTGCGCCAACAGCCAGGCCGGACGCCCGCAAAGCCGCGCCAGGCACGGATGCCGACCAACCCATCGACAGTGCACCTGCTGGCGACCCCACTGTGGCGGCCTTGCTGGCCCAGTTCCTGGCCCAGCCTTCCAACACCGCGGCCAACATGCCCGCCATGCCACTGGGCATGCAGCAAGCGGGCACCACGCTCGCCGATGCCCACGCCGACGCCGATGCAAATGGGGCCAGCACGACACTCGACGGGGCCAATGCGCTGAGCGGCATGAACGCAGCCCTGTCTCCAGTCCAGACCCTGCGCATGGCCTCATCGGGCCTGCTGGCCGGCCTGTCGCCCGCCGCACGCGCGCTGGACAAAGGCCAGCAAGCCGTGCCCGCCAACCAGCCCGGTCCATCGATGGCAGGCTTGTCCACCGCCTTCAACACCGAGCAGGGCAAGCTCTCTTCAGCACAGCCCACTGCCTCATTGCAGAGCGCCTTGTCTTCTTTCAACGATGCATCGCACTCGGGTGACGCCAACCGGGCCGACACCCCATCCAGTGCACCGGCATCGGGTGCCCCCGCCAACTGGGCTGCCGTCATGACCAACCTGAACGAACGCCCTGCCGGCGCCTCAGGCCAGGCTGGTGCTGCCTTGGCCCTGCCCTCGCCCAGCCCCGAGCACTGGAAAGAGCCTCTGCTCAACACCCTGGGCGAGCGTGTGCAATGGCAGATCCAGCGCGGCAGCGAACAGGCCCTCATCCGCCTGGAGCCGCATCATCTGGGCCAGATCGACATCGTCATCCGCCAGGAAGCCGGCCAGATGCAGGTTCACCTGAGCGCCACGCACCGAGAGGTCGCACAACAACTGCAAAGCATCAGTGATGGCCTGCGCCAGGAGTTGTCCCTGCGCCAGGCCGCCGATGTCCAGGTCCAGGTGTCTGACCAGTCCACCCAAGGCTACAAGGGCCAGGGCCAGCGGCAGAGCCAGCAGGATGCACCTGCGCGCGAGCCGGGCCGCGCCTTGAATGGCCCGGACGACCAGGCTGGCACCAAGTCGGGTTTTTCCATGCAAGCAGATCAGGGCTGATTCAAGATGAAAAGCAAACACACCGTCCTGTTGCTGAGCGCTTTCCTGGCCATGGCCGTCGCGGCCCTGATCGCAGGCGGCGTGTTCATGCTGCGTCAGCAACGCGCCCAACCCGCAGTCCCGCACAAGGCCGCCGCCGTCGAGCAGCCCAAGCCCGACTCCAACAGCTACAAGTACATCAACCTGGACAAGGTGATCGTGATGCTGCGGGGCAAGGCTGGTGAGCCGGCCTCTCACTACCTGGCCATGGACCTGGTCATCAAGACACGTGAAGAGCAGGAGCGGGCCGTCAAGGACCACCTGCCCCTGTTGCGCAGCGTGGCCGTGCGCTCGCTGTCCAACTACACGCTGGACAAAGCGGGGTTGATGTCCATCGACCAGTTCACCGCCGACATCAACAAGGCCTTCAACGAGAGCTACAAGCGCGAACAGCGCGAGAAGCCCTTCGCCGAAGCCATGATCAGCAAACTCATCATCGAATGAGCATGGACCTCCACACCGGCTATCAAGAGGTCTGCGCGACCGCTGCCCAGAGCGATACCGCTCAGGAGCAGCGCCATCTGCTGGCCTATGCACCGCTGGTCAAGCGCATCACGCGGCAGCTCACCTCGCAAGTGGGTGGTGCGATGGACCGCGAGGACATGGAGCAGATCGGCTTGATGGGCCTGCTCGATGCGCTGCGCCGCTATGGCGTGCCCGACGACAAGTTCGGCTCCTATGCCTCGCTGCGCGTGCGAGGGGCCATCCTTGATGAGCTGCGCCGCCAGGACTGGCGCCCGCGCACCGTCCGCCAGGAAAGCCACAAGCTGCGTGATGCAGTGCGCGCCCTCACCCGCCGCCTGGGCCGCGAGCCCAGTGACGCCGAGATCATCGCCGCCACCGGCATCAGCGATGCCGACTACCAGGCCCACCGCATCAATGAAAACGCCGAGAGCCTGGCCAGTTTCGACGAGTTGATCACCGAGCTGAGCAACCAGGCCAGCGGTGCGCCGTCGCCCGAAGCCCAGTTCATCCGCCGCCGCAGCCTGGAGCAGGCGCTGATGGCCCTGGACGAACGTGAACAGCGCGTGATCCAGCTGTATTACGAATACGAGTTGAGCTTCAAGGAAATCGCGGCCGTGCTCGGCTTGACCGACGCGCGAATCTGCCAGATCAACAAGGGCGCGCTGCAAAAGATGCGCGACGTTCTCCAGCCCGATTGAGCCCACCAACGAAAGCGACACGCCATGCAACAACTACTCGGTATCGCCATCGTCGTGGCCTGCGTCTTCGGGGGCTTCATGCTCAACGGGGGCACCTTCCATGCCATCTGGCACCCGGTTGAATTGCTGATCATCGCGGGCGCCGGCATGGGCGCCATCGTGCTGGGCAACCCTCGCCATGTGCTCAATGAAATGCTGATCCAGCTGCGCAAGACGGTGAGCCGCCGCCAGCAAGGCCAGGAGTTCCAGCGCCAGTTGCTGCTGTTGATGTACGAGCTGCTGCAGACCGCCGCACGCGGCCTCAAGGCACTGGACGAACACGTCGAATCCCCTGCTGAAAGCGCGATCTTTCAGCGCTACCCGATGATCCTGGAAGAGCCCAAACTGCTGCACTTCATCGTCGACAACTTCCGCCTGATGGCCATGGGCAAGATCAGTGGCCACGAGCTGGAAGGCGTGCTGGAGCAAGAGCTCGAAGCCATCCACGACGAGCTGCTGCAACCGTCCAAATCACTGGCCAAGATCGGCGAGGCCATGCCGGGTTTCGGCATCCTGGCCGCGGTGCTGGGCATCGTGATGGCCATGAACACCGTGGGTGAAGGCGCCACGGCCGGTGACATCGCCACGCAGGTGGCCGCGGCCATGGTGGGCACCTTCATCGGCATCTTCCTTTGCTACGGCATCTTCGACCCGCTGAGCAACATGATGAAGCAGCTGGTTAACAAGGAATTGTCCACACTGGAGTGCGTCAAGGTTGTGCTGTGCACGCACCTTTCTGGTAAACCTCCCTTGCTGGCGATCGACGCCGGTCGCCGCCTTGTGCAACTCAACATCAAGCCCAGCTTTGCGCAACTGGAAGCCTGGATCAACGGCATGAACGACCAGAACGCCGCGCCGGACAACACCGACAACAGCCCTCGCCGCCGTGCGACCGACCGCCCGGCTGGCGTGAGCAACCTGCAACGTCAGGCCTGAGGTCATCGTGCAGCACAGCAAAGCCGACAAACACGAGGCCGCGGTCATCAAGCGGGTCTCGCGCCGCCATGATGACGAAGGCCACGGCGGTGCCTGGAAAGTCGCGTTCGCCGACTTCTGCCTGGCGCTGATGTGCCTGTTCCTGGTGATGTGGGTGCTGGCTGCGCGCAACCAGGAGCGCGCCGAAGAAATCATGCGTGCTGTTGGCGGTCACACCATGGACGAAGGCCGCGGCATCATGCCCGAGAGCATGGGCGGCCCGCGCGGCAGCCTGATCTCGCGCGAGCCCCTGCCCCGCGACCCCGAGGCACAGCACAAGCAGACCGACAACAGCGACGACAACAAGCCCCAGCACAAGGTGCGCTATGAGTCCGCGGCCGATCTGGCCTCGCTGGCCAAGGTGCTGGCCGAGATGAGCGAAGACGCCGGCCTGGCCAGCAACCTGCAAAGCGTGGTCACCCCCTACGGCCTGCGCGTGATGCTGCACGACACCGACAAGCAAGGCATGTTCGAGCGCGGCAGTGCCATCCCCAATGAGCGCTTTCGCAAGCTGCTGCGCCAGATGGGCCCGCTGTTTGCCCGCATCGAAAACCAGATGCTGGTCGTGGGCCACACGGACTCGGTTCAGTATGCCGGCCAGGAGCGCGCGGCCTTCTCCAACTGGGCGCTGTCGAGCAACCGCGCCATGGCCGCACGCGCCCAGCTCCTGGGTGGCGGCATGGCGTCCAGCAGCGTGCTGCAAGTGGTTGGCATGGCCGACCGCGCCCCGCTGGACCTCAAGGACCCCACCGCTGGCGTGAACCGCCGCATCGAACTGCTGGTGCTGACGGCAGGCCAGGCCGACAACATCGCCGCCATGTTCGGCATGCCAGGCAATGGCCTGTCAAGCAACGGTGGCGTGGACACCGAAATCCCCGATCGCGCCGATCTGAGCGCACTGCGTGCCAGGCTGATTCGCCACCGAAGCGACATCAAGACCACCCCGCAGTGAATTCAGACCTTGAGCACAGACCCATTTGAGCCATGGACACCCGACTGAGAGGCCGCCGTATGAAGATCAACAACACCAGTCTGCCCACGATTGGCGCAAGCGCCCCTGTCCAGGAAACGCCTCGCGTGGAAGGCCCGGCCGCGGCCTCGCCTCATGCGCCGACCACCTCATCGAGCCCCCTGCAATCGGCCACACTGGAGCCCGCGATGACGGCGCTGCAAGGCATGCCCGAGATCGATCAGGCCAAGGTCGAAGCCGTGCGCGACGCCCTGGCCAAAGGCGAGATCAACTTTGATGCCAAGAAGCTGGCCGGCCTGATCGCCCGCTACCACGGAGGCCGCTGATGACCCGCCAGGACGCCATCGCCAAGCTGATCCTCGACGTGCTGGCCGACATCCAGGGCTACGACACGCTCGCGGGCATGCTGGAAGAACAGTTTCACGCCGCACTGCGCCACGACACGGACCAACTGTGCCTGCTGGCAGACGACATCGTCGAACTGGTGGACATCATGGACCAGCGCCGCGAAGAACGCCTGACCTTGATCCACGCGCTGACCGGCGACCAAGCCCCCCGCAACATCGATGGCGTGCTGGCGCAATTGAACCCGATGGCACGCGCCTCCCTGAGCGTGAAATGGCAGGAGCTGGAGTCCAAGGTGCACGACTGCAAGCAGCGCAACACGCGCAACTGCGAGCTCATCGTCGAGCAGAACACCATCATGCAGCAGGTGCTGCATGGCGATGGAGGCCTCTATGCAGATGCCTGATGTCGACTTCGCGCCGCTGAGCCCGAAGGCGCTCGCACAAGACATCGCACGCGTTGCGCCCCAGGCAGAGGCCGGCCAGGGCTCGTCCTTCAACGCGCTGTACCACCAGTTGAACGACGAGGTCACGGACTTCATCGCCCGCGGCTCGGCAGATGCGCCCAGCCCCGCGCTGTCGGTCAGCCCTGAAGGCTGGTTGCAACAGCAGCGCGTGCAAGGCAAGACAGCGCTGTCCGCCATGGAGCCGGACCAGGCCTCACCCACCACACAGCAGGCCTTCCTGGCCCGCATCGCGCCCTGGGCGCAAGCCTCAGGTGCCGCATTGGGCGTGGACCCTCATCTGGTGGCCGCGCACGCCGCGCTCGAATCAGGTTGGGGGCAAAAGCCCCTGCGTCTGGCCAATGGGCAAGACAGCGGCAACCTGTTTGGCATCAAGGCGCAAGCGGGTTGGTCCGGCCAGATCACCTCGGCCCTGACCACCGAGTACGAACAGGGCGCTGCCGTGCAGCGCGTCGAGACATTCCGCGCTTATGCCGATGACGCATCGGCCTTTCGCGACTACACGCGCCTCTTGAGCAACAGCCCGCGTTACCAGGGGGCACTCCATGTGGGCAGTGATGCCCAGGCCTTTGCCCAGGGCCTGGCCCGCGGCGGTTACGCCACCGACCCCCACTATGCGGACAAGCTCACCAGCGTGGCCGCCACCGTGAAGGCGCGCGCCGCCCTTCACTCACGCGACTGAGCAGGAGCAGACACCGGTATGGCCTCAGGCTCCACCTTGCCAGCTTCGATCACCCGGGCACGGATGACCTTGCCGGAGGCGATGTTGCGCACCCGCACGACCTCGCCCTCTCGCCCGGAATCCATCGCCTCGCCGGCCACCGTCACGGCAATGCCCTGGTTGCGCGCCACGATGCTGACGCTGTGCCCCCGCAAGACCAGCAAGGGTGTCAGCAAGGCACGTTTGGATAACACCTGCCCGGCCCGCAGCGACCGGCTGCCGGTGAAGCCCACCGCCACCTGCGTGTCGGAGATGGCATCGGGCACCAGCGTCACATCGCGCCGCTCCAGCGTCAGGTCGTCGTCCTTGATGGCCTGCCCGGCTGCCACGTCACCGGCCATGACCACCACCTTGGCCGACACCTGGGCCCGCACCACCACATCGCGCTTCCAGCCCTCATCGGCCGGGCAGCGCACGGCAAAGCGCATGCGCGACACATGCCGCGTGTCCACGGCTTCCACGGCCAGGGGCTTGCTGCAACTGGCTGGCGCTTCACCTCGCCGCATGGGCGTGCTGTCCAGCACGGACAAGGTCCACTGTGGCTCCAGCCAGTTCGCTTTGGCAGCCACATCGTCCAGGTATGCGCCCGCTGCGGCCTCCACCTGGGCTGTCACTTCCCTGGAGGCTGGCCCCGCCATCGCAGGCAGGCAGGCCACGCCACTCACCACGATCACCGTCAACGACCAAAGGAGTCTCATGGGTATCCACTTCGACAAGGCCATGGACGTGCATCCGGAGGCCCTCAAATTGCGTGCCGAGCGCACGAAGATTCTGGCGTCCAACATCGCCAATGAAAACACGCCCGGCTACCAGGCGCGCGACATTGACTTTAGCGCAAGTCTGCAATCGTCCCTGTCTGATTCGGGCGGCGGCCTGCACCTGAGCACCGACGATGTGGACGCCAAGTACCGCGTCCCCAACCACCCCAGCCAGGACGGCAACACGGTGGAGCTGGGTGTCGAGCAGGCCACGTTCTCGCAGAACGCATCTGATTTCCAGACCAGCCTCACCTTCCTTAACATGAAGCTCAAAGGCCTGGCCAAAGCCATCGCCGGTCAGTAAGCAGCGCCAGCAAGGAGCACCGAACCATGTCATTTCGAGACATCGCCGCCATCGCCGGCTCGGCCATGACCGCACAGACCGTGCGGCTCAACACCGTGGCCAGCAACCTGGCCAACGCGCAGTCCGCCTCCAGCACGGAAGACGGCACCTACCACGCACGCAAGCCGGTGTTTGCCTCTGTCATGGACCAGGGCGGCTTTCGGGCTGGCGACGGCCACGGCGCGCAGGTTCGCGTGCTGGACGTGGTGCAGAGCACCGAGCCTCTGCGCAAGGTCTACGAGCCAGACAACCCCCTGGCCAACGAACAGGGCGAGGTTTTCTACCCCAACGTCAACTCGGTGGCCGAGATGACCGACATGATGTCCGCCTCCCGCGCCTTCGAGACCAATGTCGAGGTGCTGGGGCGGGTTAAATCCATGCAGCAGTCGCTGCTGAAACTGGGAGATGCCTGATCATGCAGACCAGCTTTTTCACCGATGGCCAGGCGGCCAAGAGCAACAGCTCTGCCATCACGGCAGCAACGGGCGGTGGCTCACCCAAGGACCTGTTCACCACCTTGCTGGTGGCCCAGATCAAGAACCAGAACCCGCTGGAGCCCACCGACCCCAGCGCCTTCGTCAACCAGCTCACACAACTGAGCCAGATGGAGTCGCTGCAGAACCTGTCCAGCCAGAGCAGCACCAATGTCGCCATGCTGGAGAGCCTGCAGGCCTTGGGCATGGGTGCGCAGGTCGGCTCGCAGGTCATGGTCAAGGCCAGCGAAGTGCAGTTGGGCCAGGACGTGGTCAACGGCGCCTTCAACTTGAGCAGCCCCTCCGCTAACACCGCCGTCGTGCTCACCGATGCCTCGGGCGCCAACTACCGCGTCAACCTGGGCGCACGCCCGGCTGGCGAAACCACCTTTGCCATCGACCCCGTCAAGCTGGGCCTGCCGCAAGGCCGCTACACCCTGGCGGTTGACAGCGCCTCGGGCGAATCTGCCGCCATCGAAGTGGCCGGCACCCTGCAAAGCGTGAAGCTGTCGGCCTCCGGCGGCGTCGTGCTGGACGTGTCCCACATCGGTGAAGTGGCACCCGCTGCCATCACCCGTTTCAACGGCCGCTCGGCCACCTGACCCTTCAATAGGAGCCACCATGAGCTTTGAAATCGCCCTCTCCGGCATCAACGCCATCAACGCCGAGCTGAACCAGATCAGCAACAACATCGCCAACTCCAGCACCTACGGCTTCAAGTCCACCCGTGCCAACTTCGCCTCCATGTATGCCGGCACGCAGCCCACGGGCGCCGAGGTCGGCTCGATGACGCAGAGCATCGACATCGGTGGTGGCGTGCTCACCACCGGCCGGGGCATGGACGCCTCCATCCAGGGGCGCGGCTTCTTCGTCACCAAGGACACGTCGGGGGCCATGCTCTACAGCCGCGTGGGCATCTTCTCCAGCGACAAGAGTGGCAACATCATCGACAGCTTTGGCCGCAAGGTGCAGGGCTACCCCACCATCCCCGGCAGCACCGCGCTGGGCGGCATGAACGACCTGACGGTGCCCACCGGCCAGGTGGCCGCGCAAGCCAGCACCAAGCTGCAATACGTGGGCAACCTCTCGGCCGACTGGACCACGCCCAGCGTCACCCCCTTCAACAAGGCCGACCCGCTGAGCTTCAATGGCTCCATGGTCTCGGTGGTGTATGACTCGCTGGGCTCGCAGCACAGCGTCACGCAGTACTTCGTCAAGACCGCCAGCAACCAGGTCACCACGCACTACACCTTCGACGGCACCGACCTGCCCAGCACCACCGTGCTGGACTTCGGCACCAACGGGCAGCTGACCTCGCCCACGGGCCCGGCCACCATCGCACTGGGCACCCCGGCAGGCGCAGCGGCCCTGTCCATCGACCTGAACTACACCGGCACCACGCAGTTCGCTGGCGAAGCCACCACCTCGGTCAACGCCACCGATGGCTATGCCTCCGGCACCATGATCGGCGTGCAGTTGTCGGAAGACGGCTCCGTCATGGCCCAGTACAGCAACGGCCAGAAGCAAAGCGTGGGCAAGATCGCCCTGGCCACCTTCCCCAACGAGAACGCCCTGGTCTCGGTGAGCGACACGAGCTGGACCACCTCGGTGGACTCCGGCGCGCCGCTGTACTTCACGCCCGGCAGCGGCATGGCCGGCAAGCTCACCACCGGCGCGTTGGAGCAATCCAATGTGGACATGACCGCCCAGCTGGTCAACCTCATGTCTGCCCAACGCAACTACCAGGCCAACACCAAAGTCATCTCTACCGAGAACGACCTGGTCAAGGCACTGATGCAAGCCGTGTAAGGACCCGCCCATGGACGCACTGATCTACACCGTGATGAGTGGCGCCGAGCGCGCCATGCGGGCCCAGCAGGTGCACGCCAACAACCTGGCCAACCTGGAAACCGGCGGCTTTCGCGCCGACCTGGAGCTGGCCAGCAGCCAGGCCGTGCCCGGCTATGGCTTCGATGCCCGCCATGTGAGCGGCATGCAGACCAACGCCGTGACCTCGCGCGAAGGCGCCAACCGCGAAACCGGCCGTGAACTGGACGTGGCCATCACCGGCCCCGGCTTCTTTGCCGTGCAATGGCAGCAAGGCGAGGCCTACACCCGCGCCGGTGCGTTCTCGCTGGATGCCGAAGGTGGCCTGCTGGCCAATGGCCACCCGGTCATGGGCGATGGCGGCCCCATCACCCTGCCTCCTTTCACCCGCGTGGCCATCTCGCAAGACGGCACCATCTCCATCCAGCCCCCCGGCCAGGAGACCATGCAGCCGGTAGACAAGCTCAAGCTCGTCACCGCCCCGCCGGGCTCGCTGACCAAGAACGAAGCGGGCCTCATCGTCTCGCGCAGTGGTGACCCGCTGCCCAGCAACGAGTCCGTGCGCGTGCAAAGCGGCCACCTGGAAGGCAGCAACGTGTCGGCCATTGACGAGATGGTCGCCACCATGACGCTCAACCGTGACTTCGAGCTGCAAATGAAGCTCTACAAGGCCGCGGACTCCATGGCCGACACAGGCAATCGCCTGATCCGTGAATAAGTTCGTTCACGTTCAAGCCGTACTTCACCGAACATACCCAGACCTCTCACCAGGAGCAGCTCATGAACCCAGCCATGTGGATCAGCAAGACCGGCGTGCAAGCCCAAGACGCCAAGCTGCAAGCCATCGCCAACAACCTGGCCAACGTCAACACCGTCGGCTTCAAGCGTGACCGTGCCGTCTTCAGCGACCTGTTCTACCAGATCGAACAGCAGCCCGGCACCCAGCGCGACGACAACACCGTTGCCCCCTCCGGCATCCAGTTGGGCAACGGCACCCGCCTGCTGGGCACGCAGAAGGTGTTCACCACCGGCAGCCTGCAAAGCACCGGCCAGTCGCTGGACCTGGCCATCGTCGGCAACGGCTTCCTGCAGGTGAGCATGCCCAGCGGTGACGTGGCCTACACCCGCGCCGGCCAGCTGCAGCTCAATGCGGACGGCAAGCTGGTCAACGCCCAGGGCCTGGCCATCAAGCCCGAGATCACCGTGCCAGCCAACGCCACCGCCGTGACCATCGGTGACAACGGCGTCGTGTCGGCCACGGTGGCCGGTGCCAGCGCTCCACAGGAGCTGGGTCAGATCAAGCTGGCGGGCTTTCTCAACCCAGCCGGCCTGCGCGCCATGGGCGACAACCTCTATCAAGAGACCGCTGCCAGCGGCGCCCCCACTGAAGGCGACCCCGGCACCGATGCCCTGGGCAAGCTCAAGCAAGGCGCGCTGGAAGGCTCCAATGTGCAGGTGGTTGAAGAGATGGTGGACATGATCGCCGCGCAGCGCACCTACGAGATGAACACCAAGGTGCTGTCCGCCGCGGACAACATGCTGCAATACCTGTCGCAAGCCTCACGATGACACACCCGCTGCTGGCTGCCCTCGGGGCTGTGTTGCTGTCGCTGCTGGTGGGTTGCGGCAGCATGCCCCTGCCCCCCGAGCCCACACCCGACGAGCCTCCACCCACGAACACGGCCCCGATGCGCAAAGGCAAGTCCGGCGGCGTGTTCGTGCCGGAGATGGCCGGCTCGCTCACCGCCGACCACCGCCCCTTCCGCCCTGGTGATGTGCTGACCATCCTGCTGGAAGAGACCACGCAGGCCAGCAAGAAGGCCGACACCAAGTTCGGCAAGAGCAGCAGCGCGGACATCGCCCCCACCACCATCGGCAACAACACCTTCAAGACCAATGTGGGCGTGTCTGCACAGCGCGACTTCAACGGCAGCGCCACCAGCACACAGCAGAACGCGCTGCAAGGCGCCATCACCGTGGTCGTGCAGGATGTGCTGCCCAACGGCCTGCTGCAGATCCGCGGTGACAAGAGCCTGACGCTGAACCAGGGTGAAGAAATCATCCGGCTCAGTGGCTATGTGCGCGCTGCCGACGTGGACACCGACAACCGCCTGTCCTCGCAGCGCATCGCCAACGCCCGCATCGCCTACACCGGCAAGGGCTCGCTGGCCGACGCCAACACCGCGGGCTGGCTCACGCGCTTTTTCAACAGCCCCTGGATGCCCTTCTGACGGGAGCTTGGCCTGATCATGATCACCTTCTCTGTATCGACACGTTTGGCGGCCCTGACCCTGGGTTGCAGCCTCGCCCTGCACGGCCTCAGCGCGCAAGCCGCACCCGCTGCAGCCGCTGGTGCGCGCACCGCCATGGCCATGCCCGGCAGCGGCGGCGCGCACAGCCTCAAGCAACTGGTGAGCATCGAAGGCGTGCGCGAGAACCAGTTGATCGGCTACGGCCTCATCGTGGGCCTGCAAGGCACGGGTGACAGCAGCCAGGCCAAGTACTCGGGCCAGTCGGTCACCAACCTGCTCAAGGAATTTGGCGTCAAGTTGCCCGAGCGCAACGAGGCCAAGATGAAGAACGTGGCCGCCGTCATGATCAGCGCCAGCTTCCCGCCCGGCTACCGCAAGGGCCAGACCATCGACATCACCGTGTCCTCGCTGGGCGATGCCAAGAGCCTGCGCGGCGGCACGCTGTTGCTCACCCCCCTGAAGGCCGCTGACGGGGAAATCTACGCGCTGGCCCAGGGCAACCTGGTGGTCGGCGGCCTGGCCGCGCAAGGCAACAGCGGCTCCAGCGTGACGGTCAACACACCCACATCCGGCCGCATCCCCAATGGCGCCACCATCGAGCGCGAAATCGAGACCGATTTCAGCACGCGCCCCACCGTGCGCCTGAGCCTCAAGCGCCCCAACTTCCAGACGGCCACCAACATCGTGGAGGCCGTGAACCGCCGCTTCGGCCCCATCGCCACCACGGATGACGCCACCAGCGTCGAGGTGGTCGCCCCCGAGAACCGCACCCAGCGCGTGGCCTTCGTGGCGCAACTCGAAGCCCTGCGCATCAACGTGGGTGAAGAGATCCCCAAGGTCATCTTCAACTCGCGCACCGGCACCGTGGTGATCGCCCAAGGCGTGACCGTGCGGCCTGCGGCCATCACGCACGGCTCACTCAAGGTGGTGATCTCGGAAAGCCAGAACGTCAGCCAGCCTGCCCCCTTCAGCCGCGGCCAGACCATGGCCACGCCGCAGTCCAGCGTGTCGGTCGACCAGGGTGCCGCTCACATGTTCAAGTGGCCGGGTGGGGTCGACTTGCAGACCATCATCGACACCATCAACAGCACGGGCGCCACGCCGGACGACATCATGTCCATCCTGCAGGCGCTGGACCAGGCTGGCGCCATCGACGGCGAACTGATCGTGATCTGAGGACGCCACCATGACCACCCTCGACCCTCGCCTGCCCGCCCTCACACCCGACAAGGCTGACCAGGACGCCCCTGTCGCACCCGCCATGAGCGCCGCCGACCGCAGCAAGGTCGAAAAGGCCGCCGTGAAGTTCGAAAGCATGTTCATTGGCGAGGTGCTCAAGCAGATGCGGCGCACCACCAACGAGCTGGCCGACGAAGACAGCGTCTTCAAGAACAAGGTCAACAGCGACATGCTGGACATCGCCGACACGGCCGTGGCCGACGCCCTGGCCGGGCAACGCGCCTTTGGCGTGGCCGATGCCATCCTCAAACAGCTGCTGCCCGATGCGGCATCAGGCACCAAGGCGATCGAAAAGCGTTGAATCCTTCACACCAGCGGCGGCATGGCATTTCATGTTCATGCTGAAACGGTCGCCTTGAACCAACAACAACACCACCGCCAGGATCCACACCGCCATGACCGTCATCCAGAATGCCTTGTCCGGTGCCCTGGCCGCCCAGGCCGCCTTGAGCACGGCCAGCCAGAACATCGCCAACGTGATGACACCCGGCTACACCCGCCAGGGCGTGGTGATCGCCACGGTGCAACCGCAACAAAGTGGCAGCCTGTCGGCCGGTGCCGGGGTCACGGTCCCCGCCCTGATCCGCTTCAGCGACAGCTACAAGAGCCTGCAGATGTGGCAGTCGGCCTCCACCCTGGGGCAGCGCAGCACCGCCCAGCCCTACCTCACCCAGCTCGAACAGGTGATGGGGGACGACGCCTCCAGCATCAACAACGGCCTGGACGCCTTCTTCGGCGCGCTCAATGCCGCCAGCGTGGAGCCCACCTCCAGCCCCCTTCGCCAGCAGGTGCTGACTTCGGCAGAGGCCTTGTCCCAGCGCTTCAACAGCCTCAACACCGTGCTGTCCAACCAGCGTCAGGCCGTCTACCAGCAACGCACAGCGGCCGTCTCCCAGATCAATGGCCTGGCCGGCAGCATTGCCACGCTCAACCAGAAGATCGCGGCCACACAGGCCACCGGCATCAACGCTTCCGGCCTGATCGACGAGCGCGACCAGAAGATCGACACCCTGGCCGGCCTGGTGGGCGTGGGCGTGGTGGACCAGGCCGATGGCACGCGCAGCGTCTCCTTGCGCAGCGGCCAGCCATTGGTGGTGGGCGGCGTGGCCTCGAACATGAGCATCCAGAGCAACCCCGATGGCTCGCAGACGCTCAAGCTGAACTTCGCCAAGGAATCGTTT
The DNA here is from genome assembly GCF_016195855.1 of Aquabacterium sp. Lineage (GTDB taxonomy): Bacteria > Pseudomonadota > Gammaproteobacteria > Burkholderiales > Burkholderiaceae_C > Aquabacterium. Next base: position 79,617 of record NZ_JACPYU010000005.1, on the reverse strand, counting down.
GCGCTGATCAGCCAGAACCTGGGGGGGCAGCTCGGTGGCCTTGATGACTTCGAGCACCGCGTCCTGAGCCCCTTGATGCAATCCATCACCGACACGGCCAACGCGATTGCCACCAAGGTCAACAACCAGCTGGGCAGCGGCTACGCCCTGGATGGCACCCCCGGCACGCCCTTGTTCGTGTTCGACGCCACCAGCTCGACCAATATGTTGGCGGTGCGCCCCGGCGTCGTCTCGCAGGACCTGGCCTTCTCATCAGACCCCACCCTGCCCGGCAACAACGACAACCTGCTCGCCCTGATCGACCTCAAAAAGCAGCCGGTGACCGTGACCTCGTTGGGCAATGTGCTGATGGGCGATGTCTACACCCAGCTGACCAGCGGCCTGGCCATGCAAAGCCAGCAAAACCAGGCGGCCCTGAGCACGGCCCAGACGGTGCGGGACCAGTCCGAGGCCAGCTGGAAGTCCACCAGCGGCGTGAACACCGACGAAGAGGCCATGAACATCATGCAGTACCAGCAGATGTACCAGGCCAATATGAAGGTGATCTCGGTCGCCAATGACCTGTTCAACAGCACCCTGTCCATGATGAGCGGAGGCTAAGCCATGCGCATTGCCAGCACCCAGTACCACTCGACCATGAACACGGCGATGCAGAACGCATCGTCCAAGCTGGAAGACGTGATGCAGCAGATTGCCTCCGGGCAAAAGCTGCTCAAACCCTCGGACGACCCGATCACCAGCGTGCGCCTGTCCCGCCTGACCCGTGAGGACGCCGCCTTGAGCCAGTTCCGCGACAACATCGGCGCGCTCAAGAGCCGGCTGCAGCAAAACGAATCCCTGCTGACCAGCATGAATGGCGACATGCAGCAGGCACGCGACCTCATGGTCTGGGCCGCCGACGGGGGCAACAACTCGGCCGACGTGGCCGCCATGGCCAGCTCGCTGGAAGCCCTGCGCGACAGCCTCTACTTCGCCGCCAACAGCCAGGACCAGGAAGGCCGCTATTTGTTCTCTGGCACGCTCACGTCCACTGCCACCGTCGGTTTCAACGCCGCTGCGGTGCCCGGCTCGCGCTACAGCTTCAACGGCAACCTTGCAGACCAGAAGGTCGTGGTGGGCAACGGCGTCACCCAGGTGGCCAACGTCACCTTGCAGGAAATGGCGGGCATGCTCAACCAGCTCGACAGCACCATTGCCACCTTGCAGACACCCGGTGTGAATGTGAGCGCGCCGGCGGTGCACACCCAGCTGGCCACCACGCTGACCATGATCGACACGACCATGGGCGCCATCAGCAGCAAGGTCGCCCGACTGGGCGGCGCCCAGAACATCCTGGACACGCTCGACACCAACCATGCCAATGTCAGCCTGTCCAACAAGCAGGCTTACCTGTCGCTGGGCCAGCTCGACTACGGTGACGCGGCGGTCAAGCTCAACGGCTACACCACCGCGGTACAGGCCACGCAAAAGGCCTACAGCAAGGTGAGTGCATTGTCGCTCTTCAACGTGTTGTGACCACAGGCTGACACCCGAACATGCAGATCACGACGCTGCCTCTGGGCAGTATGGGCAGCAATAGCAGTCTTGGCAGCCTCGGCCAGATGGACGGCACCCAAGGCCGCCCGGAGCCGCTCGCGCCTGGCCAGGGCGTGAGGGGGCTGGACACCGCCACGCCCTCGGGGCCCAATGCCACCGCGCCACTGCGCGCCCTGCCCGGTAGCACGCAGTCAGGCCTGCGCGCGCTCGCCCCCCAGCTCAACCAGCAAGTCGGCCGAAGCCAGCAGGCGCTGAGTTACCTCGGCCAGCTTCAGACCCAGTTGGAGTCCCTCAAGCGCGAGCTCAGCGCCACCTTGAGCCAAGCTGCGCCTGAGGCCCCCGCCGCCCAACAGCTCAGCCAGCTCAACAACAAGCTCGCCGACTTCAACCGCCTGTGGCAACAGCGCCCGCAGGCCAGCAGCGGCAGCCTCGACAGCCAGTTGCGCTTCCAGGCCGACGGACAAAGCCGACAGACCTTCAAAGTCAGGGGCCTGGACGCCGCCACGCTGCAGCGCCATGAAAAAGAGACCCTGTCCTTCACCACCGGCGCCGACCAGCCCGACCGGCGCATCGTGACCGCCGTGCTGGAAGCCGACCAGCCGCTCCAGGCCCGCATCCACAAGCTCGACCAGACCCTGGGCGTGGCCGGCATCCGTGTCAGCCTGGATGCCCAGGGCGAGCCGACCTTGTCCGTCCCGGAGGCCAACTGGTCATCGACCGAAAGTGGCTTCGGCGTTCGCGGTGGCGGCATCCGCTTCCCCGCCAGCCAGTTCCACCGCGTGAAACTGGAGCCCGAACAGGCCGCCTTGCGCCCCGATTCATGGCGCGTCGGAGACAGCAACGAGCTGCGCCAGACGCTGCAAAACGTGGTGCAGGCCCAGCAAGTCGTCAAACAGTCGCAAAGCAGCGTGGCCCGGGCACTGACCACCATCAGCGACACGTTGAACCAGAATCAGGCACCGGTAGATGGGCAGTGGGCGCAAAGCTTTGTGCAGGACTTCGCCCGCCTGGGTCAGCAGCCAGCCTACGAACAATGGCGCAGCATCGGGCCGGCCGTGCTGGGTGTCAGCCGCGAGCGGGTTGACCGCCTGCTGGCCCTGGGCAATGGCTGAACGACAGATGAGCGACAGCCGGGTGACGGCTGATCGGCCAAAATGAGCGCATCATGATGGATTGACCTCGGATTGGCGCCGTTGGCGCATAATCTGACAATTGAACCCGTCAGATTCGGACCTATCAGATTCGTTTACCCCCATCCCCCCTGGAAGGAACACAACATGACTCGTGAAGTCGTCTTCGTGGGCGCCGCCCGTACCGCCATCGGCAGCTTCGGTGGCTCGCTCAAGGACATTCCCCCTGCCGATCTGGGCGCACTTGTGATCAAAACCGCCCTGGAGCGCGCTGGTGTCGCGCCCAAGGAAGTGGGCCATGTGGTGCTGGGTAACGTGATCCCCTCCGTGCCGCAAGACGCCTACATCAGCCGCGTGGCTGCCCTGAACGCCGGCGTGCCGCAAGAAACCCCCGCCTTCAACGTGAACCGCCTGTGCGGTTCGGGCCTGCAGGCCATCGTGTCGGCTGCCCAGTCCATCCTGCTGGGAGACTGCGAAGTCGCCGTGGGTGCCGGTGCCGAGTCCATGAGCCGTGGTGCTTACCTGGTCACCAGCAACCGCTGGGGTGCCCGCATGGGTGACGTCAAGATGCTGGACTTCATGCTGGGTGCCCTGCACGACCCGCGCCTGAACATCCACATGGGCATCACGGCCGAGAACGTGGCCAACCGCTACGACATCACCCGCGCCCAGCAAGATGCTTACGCCGTGCAGTCGCAACAGCGCGCTGCCAAGGCCATCGCCGCCGGCATCTTCAAGGACCAGATCGTCCCTGTGGAGATCAAGACGCGCAAGGGCGTGGTGCTGTTTGACACCGACGAAGGCGTGAAGGCTGACACCACGGTCGACGCCCTGTCCAAGATGAAGCCGGCTTTCAAGAAGGAAGAGGGCACGGTCACCGCTGGCAATGCCTCGACCCTGAACGACGGCGCCGGTGCCGTGGTGATGGCCTCGGCTGAAAAGGCCAAGGCCCTGGGCCTGAAGCCGCTGGCCCGCCTGGTGTCTTACGGCCATGCTGGCGTGGAGCCCGAGTACATGGGCATCGGCCCTGTGCCTGCTTCGCGCAATGCGCTGGCCAAGGCTGGCCTGACGGTGGCCGACATGGACCTGATCGAAGCCAACGAAGCGTTTGCGGCACAAGCCTGCGCCGTGGCCAAGGAGCTGGGGCTGGACAACGAGAAGGTCAACCCCAATGGTTCGGGTATTTCGCTGGGCCACCCTGTGGGCGGCACGGGCGCCATCCTGGTGACCAAGGCCATCTATGAGCTGCAACGCACGGGTGGCCGTTATGCCCTGATCACGATGTGTATTGGTGGCGGTCAGGGTATTGCCATGGTCATCGAGCGCGTTTGATCGCTTGATCTTCAGCACAGCCGGCTTGGGCCGGTGATGACGAAGGGGCTCCAGTGATGGGGCCCTTTTTTCATGGGCTGTACTTGGCGTTTGATGATGTGAGCGCTTTCCCGGTACACCGCGAGGCGGGGGACGTGGCGGCGGCCGCTGGGCTCATATGGTAACGGTCCCGCTACGCGGGACTGCTCTACGGTGCTCGTCCGGCTCAGGTGGCTGCGGAACTCGCTGCCTTCGGCAGCTCAAACATCCTCGCCATCCCCTTGTCTGCGACAAGGGGCAAACCTGAGCCTCCCTGCGCGCCTGCGACGCCACCAAAATCGCCCAGCCGCCACCGCCACATCCCTTATCCGCCCCGCTCGCCGTACTTCGACGGCATCGCGCTGCCGTGCACAGGGAGGATCGCTTTCGATTGGCACTGGCACTGGCACTGGCACTGGCACTCACGATAGCGCGACCTTACCTACCGCCCAATGCGCAAAGCCCGAGGCACACCAGGACTCGGCGATGGCATGCATCGAGCAGGGTGGGACAAGGCTGACTCGGTGGCCGGCTGGGCGATTTTGTTGGCGACGAGGAACGCAGCGGCAAGCTTGGCGTGCGCAGCACGCTTCCTTAACTGACCCGCTGGAACTGTTTGACCGTAGCGGCTGCAGGCCGCGCAGGGAGTTTTCCAGCGCAAGCTTGCCGCGAGTACCGCAGTGCAGTCCCGCACAGCGGGACCGCCAACATATGAGCCCAACCGGTTACCGACTCAGCCCCGCCCTGCGGTGCACCGACAAGGCGCGCCTCAAGCATCAAGCCTCCAGCCCCTCATCCACCACCACAGGAGGCTGGCGCCTCACCAAGCGCCCCGTCCACTGGATCAGGTCATCCACAAACGTGAACACCACCGGGATCACCAGCAAGCTCAGGAAGGTCGACGTGATCAACCCACCGATCACCACGATCGCCATCGGTGCCCGGAAACTCGGGTCCACGCCAATGCCCAGGGCAATCGGCATCATGCCCGCCCCCATCGCAATCGTCGTCATGATGATGGGCCTCGCCCGCTTGCGGCAACCGTCCACCACGGCCTCCCAGCGCGGCAAGCCATGCTCGTTGCGCGCGATCAGCACATAGTCCACCAGCAGGATCGAGTTCTTGGTGGCAATGCCCATCAGCATGATCAGGCCGATCATCGACGGCATGGACAAGGCCGTCTGCGTCACATACAAGGCCACGAACGCCCCCGGGATGGACAACACCAGGGCCACCAGGATCGTCATCGGCTGCACAAAGCCCTTGAACAGCAGCACCAGCACGATGTAGATGCACAGCACACCCGTCAGCATGGCCAGGCCAAAACTGGCAAACAGCTCGCCCATGGCCTCGGCATCACCCACCGTCGACTGCGCAATGCCCGGAGGCAGGTTGCGCAGGCTGGGCAGCGCCAGGGCCTGCTTCTGCACTTCACCCAGCGGTTGCTGGTTCAACTCGATCTCGAAGTTGATGTTGCGCTGGCGGTCGTAACGGTCGATCTGCGCCGGGCCGCTGTCCAGCGAGAGTGAGGCCACGTTGCCCAGCGGCACCGATCCACGGGCGCCGGGCACGGGCAAGCGTGCCAGCAGATCCAGGTCCGTGCGCGCCGCATCGGGCAGGCGCACCACCACCGGCACCTGGCGTTGCGACAGGTTCAGCTTGGGCAGGCCTTGCTCGTAGTCACCCACGGTGGCAATGCGCAGCGTGTCGGCAATGGTGGCCGTGTTGACCCCCAGGTCGGCCGCACGGGCCGTGTCAGGGCGGATGATCAACTCGGGCCGCACCAGGCTGGATGTGGACACGACATTGCCAATACCGGGGATGCTGCGCAACTCGCGCGCCACCACCTCGGCATGGGCCGACAAGGCCTGACCGTCTTCACTGGAGAGCACCAGGATGTACTTCTCGGCAGAACCGCCAAAGCCCACGTTCACGCGCACACCGGGCAGCACCTCCAGGGCCTGGCGCAACTGGCCTTCGATGGCCTGCTTGCTGATGCCAGGGCGGTCATTGCGATGCGTCATGTTGATGGTCAGCGTGGCCTTGCGGACCTCCGCCGAGCCTTGCGGCATGAACGGGTCGCTGCCCGCTGCACCACCGCCAATGGCCGTGTAGACCAGCTTCACATGCGGGTTGCGCTGCACCAGCTCGCGCGCCTGCTCGGCGATCTTGTAGGTCTGCTGCAAGGTGCTGCCAGGCGGCAAGGACAGGGACACCTGTGTCTGCGACAGGTCATCGGGTGGAATGAAGCCCGTGGGCAACCGGAACAACAGGAAAAAGGAGCCGATCAGAAACAGCAGCACGATGAGCAAAGTCCAGACCCGGTGCTTGAGACACCAGCGCGCCCAGCCCAGGTAGACCCGCATCCAGCCCGGCTCGCCATGCTCGCCCTTGGGTGGCTTGAGGATGTAGGCCGCCATCATGGGCGTCAACATGCGGGCCACGACCAGCGAGAAGAACACGGCAATGGCCGCCGTCCAGCCGAACTGCACGAAGAACTTGCCCGGCACCCCGCCCATGAAGGCCGTGGGCAGGAACACCGCAATCAGCGTGAAGGTGGTGGCGATCACGGCCAGCCCGATCTCGTCGGCGGCCTCCATGGCCGCCTGCATGGGCGTCTTGCCCATGGCCAGGTGGCGCATGATGTTCTCGATCTCCACGATGGCGTCGTCCACCAGGATGCCCACCACGAGGGACAGGGACAGCAGCGTCACCACATTGACTGAAAAGCCCAGCAGGTGCATGAAGCCGAAGGCCGGGATCACCGACAAAGGCAGGGCCGCCGCCGACACCAGCGTGGCACGCCAGTCGCGCAGGAAGAAGAACACCACGATCACCGCGAGGATGGCACCTTCATACAGCAGGTACATGGAGCCGTGGTAGTTCTCCTCCACCGGGTCCACGAAATTGAAGGCCTCGGTGATCTCGATGTCCGGGTGCTTCGCCTTGAGTTCTGCCAGCTTGGCGCGCACGCCCTGGGCCACTTCGACCTCACCGGCCCCACGCGAGCGCGTGATCTCGAAGCCCACCACCGGCTGGCCATTGAGCAAGGCCGCGCTGCGGCGCTCGGCCACCGTGTCGCTCACATGCGCGATCTGGTCCAGCCGCACATGGCGGCCATCCGACAAGGTCACGTCCATGGCCGCCAGCTCCTCGGCCGACTTGACCGTGGCCACCGTGCGCACCGACTGCTCACCACCGCCCAGGTCCATGCGCCCGCCCGAAGCCTCTTGCTGCAGGCTGCGCAGCTGGCGCGACACATCGGCGGCGGACGCATTGAGCGCCAGCAGGCGCGCCGGGTCCAGCTCGATGCGCACCTCGCGGCTCACCCCGCCGACACGCGCCACCGCCCCCACGCCCTTGACGGCCAGCATGGTCTTGGTGACGGCATTGTCCACGAACCAGGACAAGGCCTCGTCGTCCATGCGTTTGGACGCCACCGTGTACGTGAGGATGGGCGCCCCGGACAGGTTCATCTTGGAGATGACCGGATCACGCAGGTCCCCGGGCAGATCGGCCCGCACGCGGGATACGGCATCGCGCACATCGTCCACGGCCTCTTGTGTCGGCTTTTCCAGGCGGAACTCCACCGACACGAGCACGCTGCCATCCTGCACCTTGGTGTAGATGTGCTTGATGCCCTGCAAGGTGGCGATCGAGTTCTCCAGCTTGCGCGCGACCTCGGTCTCCAGCTGCGCGGGCGATGCCCCTGGCAGGCTGGCCGTGACCGTCACCGTGGGCAGATCGATGTCCGGGAAGTTCTGGATCTTCATCCCGCCAAAGCCCATCAGGCCCCACAGCGTGAGCATGATGAACAGCAGGACGGCAGGGATCGGGTTCTTGATCGACCAGGCCGAGACGTTCATGACTGGCCCTTCACGATGCGCACGCTGTCGCCATCGGTGAGGAAGCCCACGCCAGAAGCCACGACATCGGCCTGGGCGTCCAGCCCCTGCAGGATCTCGACGCGGTCACCCACGCGGCGGCCCACGCTCACCTTGACCTGCGAGACCACGCCTTGCGGGCTGACCTTGAAGACGTAGCTGAAGCCATCGCGCAACAACACGGCGGTCTGGGGCAAGGTCAGGCCTTGCGACTGACCCAGCTCGATGCGGCCTGACGCGAACATGCCGGCGCGCACACCGGCGCCCAAGGCCGAGGCGGGCAGGTCCACATAGACCAGGCCATTGCGCGTGGTGGCGTCCACCGTCGGGGCGACCATGCGCACGCGGCCTTGCACGGCGGCGCCACCGGGCGGCGTGGCCACGGCCACCATGCCGGGCTTGATGCGCTGCAGGTCAGCCGAAGGCACTTCTGCGCGCCATTCCAGACGGCTCTGGCGGATCAGGCGAAACAGTTCCTGCCCCGGTTGCACCACAGCGCCCACCGTGGCCAGCCTGGCCGAAATCACCCCGTCATCAGACGCCACGATGCGGGTCTGGCGCAGGCGCAACGCCTGGGTGGCCAGCATGGCCTTGGCGGCGTCCACACGGGCCTTGCCCGTCTGCTCGGCGGTCAGGGCGCGCTGCGAATCCTGCAGGCTCAATGCGCCACTGCCATGCAGGGTGCGGGCACGATCGGCATTGGCGCGCGCCTCGGTCATCAAGGCCTCGGCCTCCTGCAAGGCGGCACGTGCGTTGTTCGCATCCGCTGAAACGGAATCGGCCTGCAGGGTGGCCAGCACTTGCCCGCGCGACACCTTGTCGCCCACATTGGCCGCCACGGTCGACAGGCGCAGCCCGGACAACTCGGCGCCAATGACCGCCTCCTGCCAGGGGGCGATCGCGCCATTGGCCGTCAGCGCCATGGGCCATTGCCCGGTCTGCGGGCGCACGATCTGGACACTCAAGGCCGCCTTGGCCGCGGAGGACACAGGCTCTGCCGCCGCCACCATGACAGGCTTGCCTTTGCCACCATCAGCCCGGGAATGCAGCCAGCCTGCGCTTGCCAGCGCAACCACCGCCAGCGCGAGCCAGCGACCTTGACGAACGATCCTTGCGGGCATGACGCCCCTCCTGTCTGTGTGTATCAACCAGGTGCATTAAAAGCACTGCCCGGTTTCTACCAGAAGCCGGGCACCACTTTCAGGGAGGGGGCGGTTTTTACACCTCAGGCGGGTTTGAGTGTGAACACTTTGCTCGCCGGCTGACGAGGAATGACGATCTTCAGAAAATGGGTTGCATTACGCCGCAACCAACGCGAGGCCTCGTCCACCGAGTGCACGACGAACTCGCCTTCAGCCCCATAGGCCTCACTGAAGTAATGCACGTTGTCACCGGGAGCCGAGGCACTGATGCTCAGACGCAACTCCTTGGGTTGCCCATCGGGAATCCGCTCATAAAACAGGTCAAACAGGTGCTGCCGGTTGATGAAGATGGTCTTCAAGGCGGCGTTTTGCGTGCAGGGGTGAACGTCCTGGATCACCTTGTCATGAAAGATGCCCGTGAGGTCGGTCGTCTGCTTGTAATTGGGTGCCAGGAACTCGATGAGGTAGTCCGTCACCGGCTTCTGGTACTCGTCCACCACGAAGACGTTGAGTTGCAGGTGCATGTGATGGTCGTCGTCGGCCGCTGCATGCTCCTGGACCTCATCGGAGTGTGCGCGCCAGGCCTGCTCCATGGCCTGGTAGTCGGCGTAGCTGGGGCAGCTCAGCGCTTGCAGCAGATAGTCCTGAAAAAGCTTTTGCTCGGCATCTGACTCTTCATCGCCTTTGACGGAGGGGTCGGTGATGCTGGCGTGGTCACGTCGGTTCATCACGCCCAGCGGGAAGGCCATGGCCTCGTCATACCGGCGCAGCCATGGCGTGAACGCACCTGTGTGCACCGCAGCCTGGTTGTTGGCCAGCGTCATGCCCAGCACAGTGGGCGAAGCGGGGTTGGTGAAGTTCAGCGTGGCGCCATACGCGTTCAGGTTGGCCGCCGCTACGCGCACCGTGCCATCGCTGCCGTGCTCGTTGACCATTTGCCGCAGGCCATGCTGATACGGCATGGAGCCCACCAGCACGAATGGCCACACCAGATCCTGCCCGTAGATCGTGCCCGTGCCTGCGTGCTCAAGCTGGAACAGGTCGCGCAAGGCCAGGTCCCACTGAAATGGCGAGCCCAGCTCCAGGCCATTCAGCATCTGCTTGCCGGTGTGAAAGCCATGCCCCCAGCCTTTGACCACGCGACCCAAGACGGTCTGGCCCGCTGTGGCCAGCACCGAGCCGAAGTTGGCCGGCGCCAGCATCACCAGGCGCTGAACCGGCATGCCAGCGGGCTGGACACCGGTGTAATAGGCAGACAACCATGTCCGGCAAACCAGCCCGCCCGTTGAATGCACGATCAAGTCAAACGGCAGGGTGAGCTTGCCGGCCTTGATCTGCGCCCTCACCGCGGCCTCCATGGCCCTGGCGGCATCATCGATGGTGACGTCGTCGTCCATCGAACGATAGTCCCCCAGAAACAGGTTGACGGTCTTGAACCCCTGCCCCTTCAGCCACTGGGCCAAAGGCTTGAAGGAGTCGGACGTATCTGACCAACCATGGACAATGACAATGGGGTTCTTGCTTCTTGGCATACAGGCCTCCTCCGTGACCTTGACATCTGATGAATTGATGTTGGCACAATGGCTTTTGACGGCACACCCCCTAATGTCAACAGATGCGCGCTCAAGCGCCCCTTCTCTCATGCAGTTGTTACCCTGGTGCCACGCCACGCGCGAAGGCTTCACCCTCCGAGGCTGGCACACGCCGCCCAGCGGCAAACCCCTGCTGCACTTTCTCCATGGCAATGGGTTTTGCGGACGCATGTACGAGCCCATGCTGCGCCAGCTGAGCAATGACTTCGACCTGTGGCTGTGCGACGTGCAAGGCCATGGCGACAGTGACCACGGCGGTCGCTTTCTGGGTTGGAACCGCAATGCCGCACTGGCCATGGAGGCCCTGGATGCCCAGGGGGCTGCGTTTGCCGGCGTGCCGCACTACGCGGCCGGCCACAGCTTTGGTGGCGTGCTGACGGCCCTGATCCTGGGCGAGCAACGCCAGCGTTTCATGCGGGCCGTGCTGCTGGACCCTGTGATCTTCACGCCCGCCATGATCATGGGCATGTCGGTCGGTGAATTGACCGGGGTCACCAGGCACACGCCCCTGGCCCGACAAGCCCGCGCCCGCCGCAAGCACTGGTCCAGCCGTGAAGAGGCCTTCACGCTGCTGCACAGCAGAGGGGTCTACAAAGGTTGGGCGGACGATGCCTTGCAGGCCTTCGTGACGCACGCACTCAAGGATTCGGCAGACGGCGGGGTGGAACTCAAATGCCGCCCCAGCCGCGAAGCCGACATTTTCAGCTCGGCACCAGACAGGCTGTGGGGCTTGCTGGGCAAGGTGCGCACGCCCACGATGGTGTTGTACGCTGAAAAAACCTTCCCTTTCGTCACCGAGTCAGTCGCGCGGTGGCAGGCCATGAACGATGCGGTGCAAGCCTTGCAGGTGCCTGGCGGCCACTGTTTCATGCAAGAGCAGCCGGACATGGCCGCGCAGCACGTGCGTGCGTTTTTGCTGCCCGATTGAAAGCAGGGCTGGCCCCGTGCGGCCGGCCCCCCATGATCCCGCAAACAAGGGCTGGTCGCAGGCGCATCAAAACCTATCGCTCAAGGCGGCAACATGGCAGCATGTCGCGCATGAAGCTCCGTCCTGCCCTTGTGATGTGTGCACTGGCCATCCCGGCCTTGCTGTCTTTCACCGCGTGCACCTTGCGGCCGCCCGCCAGCAGCGAAGAGCTGATGATCGACAGTGTCACCCTTGCGCCAGACCTGGCCCAGGGCGTGACGGGCAAGCCTTTTTGCCTGCACCTGCGCTACAGCAACGAGTTTTACGTGGCATACAGCGATTCGCGCACCGAGACCTGGATCACGGACGGCCGCTGCAGTGACACCGGCGGCGCGCGCCGCCCGGTCGAATCCCTGCGCCTGAGCTGGCGCAATGACTGGTACGACACCCAGACCAACCGCCAGTGCCTGCAGACAGACGCTTGTCGCATGAACGACCAGAACGTCATCGAAGGGCGCAACATCCGCTGCGCCTCGGCGCAGGCGCGCGATGGCAATCAGACTGCCTTCCTCACGACGGATCACGCCGTGTGCCACTGAGGGGCTCGACCCGCAACCTGGGCAACCAGCTGACCAGGATCTTGTAGGTGTCCTTGTCAAAGGTCGGGCGCCCCTGGCTCAGTAGTGTCTTCACCTCAGCCTCGCTGGTGGCCGTGCCCAGGTAGCACCACGCGTCCAGCACATGCCAGCCCTGCCCTTCCTGCACCGCGACCGGCCCGCCATAGGGCCAGGTCTGCACCCGCCAGTCAGCCATCACATTGCGCAGCCGCTTGCTGTGATCAGCCAGGCTCTCTTGGCCAATGCACACGCCGCTGCACTGGTGCAGTTGGTAACCAAAGCAAGGGCGGCCAGCCGGCACCTTCTCCAGCCCCAGCGTTACCAGGCACAGCTGGGCTGATTCGGCGATCTCGCGCAGGGTCTTGAGCGCGTCCTTGTGGCTGCCAAACAGGCCGTAGACCTGATCTTGTTGGCCCCAGTCCAGATCGCGCGCCCAGGCCAGCTCAGGTTTCACGGGCCCATCTTCTTCGGCTTCAGACAAGGGCGCCAGCTTCCAGGTGCACAACTCGTTGGTGCGGCGCAAGCGCCGGTTGTGCGTAGGCTGCCATTGCTTGATGAGCTGCGCTTCTTTCAGCAAGGCGCCCATCTCGCCGGTGGTCTCGATCCAGTCCACACGCCGCACCTGTTGTGACAGGCTCATTTCCTTGGCGATGCGGTGGTCCGCGCTGAAATGCGACAGCACCCGCTGGCGCAGGTTGTTGGCTTTGCCAATGTACAGCGGCAAGTCGTTGTCGCCATAAAACAGGTAGACGCCATGGCGCTCAGGCAACGCGTCCAACAAGGCTGGGTCCAAGTGCGTGGGCCAGCTGCTGCGGCCGGTCAGGCCGTCAACGGCTTCTTGCAAGGCCTCGGCGGGCATCTGCGTCTGCAACACCTGCCAGAACTGGCGCAGCACGTCGGCGTCGGCCAGCGCGCGGTGGCGTGCCGGCATGTGCAGGCCATGCCGGTCAACCAGGGCATCCAGATTGTGTTTGCTGTATTGCGGAAACAGCTTGCGTGACAGCTTGACCGTGCACAGCACCGGCGCCTTGAAGTCCAGGCCCAGGCGCTTGAACTCGCTTTTCAGAAAGCCATAGTCAAACCGTGCGTTATGGGCCACGAACAGCCGCCCATGCAGGCGTGAGAGCACCTCGTCGGCCAGCTCGGCAAACGTGGGGGCACCTGCCACCATCTCGTTGGTGATGCCGGTGAGGGACTGGATGAAACTGGGGATGGTCGTCTGGGGGTTGACCAGACTGGACCACTCGCGGGCTTCGCCGTCTTCATGGAGCTCGACGATGCCGATTTCGGTGATGCGGTCTACGGTGCCCGTGGATCCGGTGGTTTCCAGGTCGACAAAGACCATGGGTTGAAACTGTGCTGCAGGCATGCCAGCCACTTTATCAGGCCTGCTTTTTGCAGATCCTGCCAGCGTATGGCCCCATGCAGGGTTGTGTTCCCGTTTGTCGATCAAAAGTCGACCCAAGTCGGTGAATGCGTCAGCGGGTCTGCACCACCACACTGCGAGGAAGAACAACCATGGTCAGCATGCACCACGAACGCGCAAGTATCGAATTGTTGACGGTCTACCAGGTCAGCAAGATCCTGGGCTCGTCGCTCGACGTTCACAAAACCTTCCGTGAAGCCCTCAATGTGCTGGTGTCCACGATGGGCTGGCGCCGGGCATCCGTGATCCTGCAAACAGAAGAAGGCCCGCTGTGCGGCATGTGCTCGGTCGGCTTGTCGCGCGAAGAATCCGCCAAGCTGACTTTTTCGGTGGGTGAAGGCATCGTCGGGCGGGTGTTCAGCTCGGGCGTGCCCATGGTGGTGCCCGATATCTCGGCCGAGCCGATGTTTCTCAATCGCACGGGCGCGGCCGATCAGTCACCCGAGGAAACCATCGCCTACATCGCCACCCCGATCAAGGCCAACCGCCACACCCTTGGCGTGCTGGCGATCGACCGCACCGTCACCACCCGCTCCGGCGTGTTCGATGAAGATCTGCGCCTGCTGTCCATGGTGGCCAGCCTCATGGGCCAGAACCTGCTGCTGCACCGTGGTGTGAGTGCCGAACAAGGCCGCCTGTACGAAGAGGCCCGCCGCCTGTCCAAGGCCCTCAAGCCTGTGTTGCAGCTGGACATGGCCATTGGCAGCTCGCCGCGCATGCAGGAAGTGTTTGCCGAAGTGCACCAGGTGGCCCCCACCAAGACCACCGTCTTGCTGCGTGGCGAAAGTGGCACCGGCAAGGAGGTGATCGCGCGCGCGGTGCACAACCTCTCGCCCCGCAAAGACGAAGCGTTCGTGCGCGTGAACTGCGCCGCGCTGACCGAATCCTTGCTGGAATCCGAATTGTTCGGGCATGAAAAAGGCGCGTTCACCGGCGCGGTCGGCTCGCGCAAGGGCCGTTTCGAGATGGCCCACGGCGGCACCCTCTTCCTGGACGAAATCGGCGACATCTCGCCCTCCTTCCAGGCCAAGTTGCTGCGTGTCTTGCAGGAGAAGGAATTCGAACGCGTGGGCGGCAGCAACCCCATCAAGGTGGACGTGCGCCTGGTGATGGCCACCAACCGCAATCTGGAAAAAATGGTGGCCGCGGGCGAATTCCGGGCTGATCTGTATTACCGCATCAACGTGGTCAGCATCTTCCTGCCGCCACTGCGCGAGCGCCGTGAAGACATCCCGCTGATGGTGGAGCACTTCCTGTCGCGCTTCAATCGCGAGAACAGCCGCAAGGTCAAGGTCACGCCGCGTGCGCTGAAGGTGCTGACCAGTTGCTACTGGCCCGGCAATGTGCGCGAGCTGGAAAACTGCGTCGAACGCACGGCCACCATGGCATTGAACGAGGACCTGACGGACCTGAGCTTCCCCTGCCACGACAACCGCTGCCTGACCCAGGTGCTGCACTACATCGACCGCGAGGATGCGGTCAAGCCTGGGCGCCCGATCTCCATCCCGATCACCGAAGCCCCGCCCCGCGATCCCGCTTCGGCCTACGGCGCGTCGGAGTACGGGCAGCCTCAGGATGGTGGTGTGGCCGTCGCCTCCGACGACAAGCCAGAAGGCGAGCGCGACCGCCTGATCTGGGCCATGGAGAAGTGTGGCTGGGTGCAGGCCAAGGCAGCCCGCCTGCTCAACATCACCCCCCGCCAGATGGGTTATGCCCTGCAAAAATACGACATCGAAGTGCGCAAGTTCTGACCCGCAGACCGGGGGATTTGCTGGGAGGGCGTGGGGTGGGCCTCGGTTAAAGTAGGCCCACGATGAAAGCCAACCAGCCCTTTTCCCTGAAGCCATCCGGCATGTTCGCGCAACCAGCCGCCGTGCAGGCGCAAGCGCGTTTCCAGCAAGCCTGGGCGCTGCATCAGGGTGGCCAGCTTGCGCAGGCCTTGCAGCTGTACGAGCAGGTCATCCAGGCCCAACCCAAGCACTTCGACGCCCTGCACCTGGCCGGCGTGATCTCCTTGCAACTGGGCCATGCCGACAAGGCCGTTGACCTGATCACCCGGGCCCTCAAGATCGACCGCGACAGCGTCAGTGCGCTCAACAACCGCGGCGCCGCCTACATGGAGCTGCGCCAGTACGACCTGGCCTTGCTGAACTACAACAAGGCGATTTCACTGGACCCGAAGGCCCCCAAGTCTTACAACAACCGGGGCAACACGCTGGGCAAGCTCAACCGCCTGGACGAAGCCCTGCAGGACTTCGACAAGGCCATCGAGTTGGACCCGGTCTACTTCGCGGCCTACAACAACCGCGCCACCGTGCTGAGTGACCTGCTGCGCTATGAAGAAGCCCGTGCCAGCCTGAACCGCGCCATCGAGCTCAACCCCGAATCGGTGGACGCGCACTGGAACTTGGGCATGCTGCTGCTGCGTCTGGGTGAATTCGAACAAGGCTGGCTGGAAAGCGAATGGCGGCTCAAGCGCCCCCAGGCCCTGGGCCTGAAGGACAGCTATGCGGCTCCCATGTGGACCGGCGCCGAGCCGCTGACGGGCAAGACCGTGCTGGTGTGCAGCGAGCAAGGCCTGGGCGACACCATCCAGTTCTGCCGCTACGCCCCCTTGCTGGCCGACATGGGCGCGCGCGTGGTGTTTGAAGTCCAGCCTGCGCTGATGGACCTGCTCCAGCACCTGCCCTCGGTCGAGCTGATCGCCCAAGGCAGCGAGCCACCCGCACACGACTTCCACTGCCCGCTGATGAGCCTGCCCATGTTGGTCAAGACCGATCTGAGCAACATGCCCCCGCCGCCCGACGTGATCCGTGTCGAGCCCACCCAACGAGCCACCTGGCAGGCCCTGCTGGGCGAGAAACGCAAGCCCCGCGTCGGCCTGGTCTGGAGCGGCAATCCCTCGCACGTGGACGACTACAAGCGCAGCATCCCCTTGCAGGACTTTGCGCAGATCCTGGGCGATGACATCGAATGGATCAGCCTGCACAAGGACGTGCGGGCGTCCGACCAGGCTGTGCTGGCCTCACACCCGGCCATCCGGCATTTTGGTGCCGACCAAAAGGTGTTCACCGACGCAGCCGCCATCTGCGAATTGCTGGACCTGATCATCGCCGTGGACACCAGCCTGGCGCACCTGGCCGCCACCATGGGCAAACCGACCTGGATGCTGCTGGCCCACAGCGCCGACTGGCGCTGGCTGCAAGACCGCCAGGACAACCCCTGGTACCCCAGCCTCAAGCTCTACCGGCAAGGCAAGCCCGGTGACTGGGCCGGTATGCTGCAAACGGTGCGGGCCGACCTCGACCAGCTGTTCACCAAGGCCGCTTAGCCGGCAACTCGATGCGCTCGGTTTCGCCCGGCACATTGGCAAAGCGCCCGTCGGCCCAGTCTTGCGCGGCCCGGGTGATGCGCGCCTTGTCGCTGGACACGAAGTTCCACCAGATGAAGCGCGGGCCGTCGAGCGGCTCACCGCCAATCACCACAAAGCGCGCCGGGGCATCGCTGTCATTGGTGATGCGGGTGGCACCTGTCAGCATCGCCATGGTTTGCGCCGGCAGAGCCTCGCCGTCCAGCGTCAGGGGCTGTGCCACGGTATAGACCGCCATCTCCGGGGCCAGTGCCGGCAGATCCAGGCTGCAACCGGCCTCCAGTTGCACGTCCAGGTACAAGGTGGGGGATGCGGCCTTGACCGGCGAGCTCACCTGCCAGCCCTGGCCCACCAGCAAGCGAATGCGGCAGCCAGCCAGCGTGACCTCGGGAATCGCGTCGGCCGGTGTATGCGCGAAGCTGGGTGAGACCTCCTCCAGCGCCTGAGGCAGGGCCACCCACAGCTGCAGGCCATGCATGGCACGCGTCACGTGGCGCAGATCATCGGGTGTGCGCTCGGAATGCACGATGCCGCTGCCCGCCGTCATCCAGTTGATGGCGCCGGGTTCGATGCGCTGCACCGAGCCCAGGCTGTCGCGGTGCATCATGGCGCCCTCGAACAGGTAGGTCACGGTGGCCAGGCCGATGTGCGGGTGCGGCCGAACGTCTGTTTGCGCGTCAGGCTGCTGAACCAGCGGCCCAAAATGATCAAAGAAGATGAAGGGGCCCACCGCCTGACGCCGCGCAGCAGGCAAAAGGCGTCGCACCACAAAACCGCCACCCAGGTCGCTGACGTGGCCGCTCAAGGTCAGGCGTGCATCCATGTTGAGACTCTCCTGTGTCGAAGCAGGTCATTGTGCATTCAATGCGCCTGGCCCGCCTTGCCGTGCGCCCTGCTTCGACGTCAGGAGGGTGAAGCCCCACAAAGGCTGACAAGCCCGCCCGTTTCAATGATGATGGGGATCTGGGCCCATGCGGCCCGCCGCTCGCCCATCCACGAGAGAAAAGAGGTGTTGCCATGACCCCTTCGTTTCACCGACTTTCAGAGCTGTTTGCCCAACTGGGCCTGCCCAACGACGAGCTCGGCATCGCGCGCTTTCTGAACACGCACGCGCGGCTGGCGCCCACTGTGACGCTGGCCGATGCCCCCTTTTGGTCGCCTTCACAGGCTGCCCTCCTGAGGGAAGAACTGCTTGAGGATGCCGACTGGGCCGAGGTCGTAGACCAGCTGGACGCGGCCTTGCGCAAACCCAATTGATCACCCAATCATCACCCAGTAGTTCATTCAAGGACTCACTCAAAACACTGTGGCTGGTCCTCGCACTGCTCACAGTGTGGTGACTTGCAGATCAGGATGTCCGCGCGCTCGCATAGCATGCGGTAGAAGAACTTTTTCCAGCGCATGTTGTTCACGTTTAGCACCCTCAGGGAAGTGAAGTGCTCCTGCATCAGCTCATTGAGCTGCACGCGGTTGACCAGGCCCAGGTCTTCCCACAGGTGATTGGAGCCCATGCTCGCCTCGGCCAGGGCCCGCGCCAGATGGCGCGACAACACACCCGGGTACGTGGCGTGCTCCATCAGCAGCGCCACCAGGTCTTCGATTTCATCGTCGTGCTGGCCGCCTGCATCGGCTTGCCAGCTCAAGACCGGCTGTGAAAGCGGCTCCCGCGCCTGTGCGGGCAGCGTCAAGCGGGGTTCTAACTGACTGAGTGGAATGCTGATCGCGCCCATGTGCAACTCCCGGCCGTGCGTGCGGCTGTAAGACACCTGAAGAACGTGCAAGACACGTGCCGAGCCCGATGCACAACAAAGCGTCATGCCAGCCATGTCAGCTTTGTCAGAAGCATGACAGCGCCTTGCGACAAGGCATGTACCAAAGCATTCACGCATCCCATCCATTGACGTCAAAAGCCCGCTAAGTGCTTGATTTTCCGTGCTGAGAAAGGTGGCACGGAAATGGCAAAAGGCCCTTCATTCCGGGCCCTCGGCCCATTGACGGGGAAACCAAATGGACGCATCGTCATCACTGGCCTCAACGGCCTTCATCGGCATCGGTCAAATCCGCCCCCTGGGCGCACCAGTCGAACCAGTTTCATCCGGAGGAGGCTGCGGCACCACCGGCGGCGAAGGCAAGGCCAGTTGCGGCTCGTCGGGCGGGCCCGATGACATGCCACAAGAGATCTGGGACAAGGTCAAGAACCATCCCTGCTACTCCGAAGAGGCCCACCACCACTATGCCCGCATGCACGTGGCCGTGGCCCCGGCCTGCAACATCCAGTGCAACTACTGCAACCGCAAGTACGACTGCTCCAACGAGTCGCGCCCCGGTGTGGTCTCGCAAAAGCTCACGCCCGAGCAGGCCGTCAAGAAGGTGCTGGCCGTGGCCAGCGAGATCCCGCAGATGACGGTGTTGGGCGTGGCAGGCCCTGGCGACTCCCTGGCCAACCCCAAGAAGACCTTCGACACCTTCCGCATGCTGCAGGAATCGGCCCCGGACATCAAGCTGTGCATCTCCACCAATGGCCTGGCCCTGCCCGACCTGGTCGACGAGATCTGCAAGTACAACATCGACCACGTCACCATCACCATCAACATGGTGGACCCGGCCGTGGGCGAGAAGATCTACCCCTGGATCTTCTGGGACCACAAGCGCGTGACGGGCTACGAAGCCGCCCGGATCCTGCACGAGCGCCAGATGCTTGGCCTGGAAATGCTGACCGCACGCGGCGTGCTCACCAAGATCAACTCGGTGCTGATCCCCGGCATCAACGACGAGCACCTGATCGAGGTGAACCGCGAAGTCAAGAAGCGCGGGGCCTTCCTGCACAACATCATGCCGCTGATCTCGGAAGCCGAGCACGGCACCGTGTTCGGCCTGACCGGCCAGCGTGGCCCGACCGCGCAGGAGCTCAAGGCCGTGCAGGACGCCTGCATGGGCGGCGCGAATCTGATGCGCCATTGCAGGCAATGCCGCGCGGACGCGGTGGGCCTGCTGGGTGAAGACCGCTCTGAAGAGTTCACGCTCGACAAGATCGAAGAGATGGAAATCGTCTACGACCTGGACAAGCGCAAGAGCTACCAGGACAAGGTCGAAGAAGAGCGCCAGTCGCAGCACGCCGCCAAGATCGAAGCCCTGGAAAGCGCCAAGGCCCAGATGGGTGAAGTGGCCCCCGACATGAAGGTGCTCGTGGCGGTGGCCACCGAAGGCCACGGTCGCGTCAACCTGCACTTCGGGCACGCCACCGAGTTCCAGATCTTCGAGGTCTCGGCTGCCGAAGCCCTGTTCGTCGGCCACCGCCGTGTGGACCTGTACTGCCAGGGCGGTTATGGCGAAGACGAGCAACTGCCCTCCATCGTCAAGGCCATCAACGACTGCCACGCCGTGCTGGTGGCCAAGATCGGTGCCTGCCCGCGTGACGAGCTCAAGGCCGCCGGCATCGAACCAGTAGACGCCTTTGCCCACGAGTTCATCGAGAAGGCCGCACTGAGCTGGTTTGCCGACTACACCGGCCGCATCGCCCGCGGCGAGATCACCCATCAGCCTCGCGGCGATGCCTCGATCCGCCAGGGTGCCTACACCGCTGAAGCCGCTTGAATCCCCCAGACGCCTCACGGCGTCGCCCCCTGCCCTACAGCCCTTGAAGGAGAACCACCATGTCCCTGAAGATCATCGCCTCCACCTGCACCGGCTGCTCCGCTTGTGAACCCGAGTGCCCCAACGTTGCCATCCGTGAAAAGGGCGGCACCTTCATCATCGACCCGGCCAAGTGCACGGAGTGCGAAGGCCAGTTCGATTCGCCCCAATGCCTGGCCGTGTGCCCGGTTGACGGTTGCATCGTCAAGGTCTGAGGAAGGACACGATCATGCTACCCATCACATCGGTGAATTGGACCGTGTCTCCCGCTGCCGAAAAATTCATTCGGCGCATGGTGAAGTTTTCAGGTCTGCCAGAAACGGCAGGCTTTCGCCTCACCGTGACGCCTGGTGGATGCTCCGGCTACAACTCGGAGTTCACGGTGGAGGCCCAGCCCGCTGCGGGGGACACCATCGCCGAAGTGAACGGGATCCAGGTCTTCATGCCTGCAGACACCTGCACCTTGCTGGATGGCGTGATCGTGGACTTCGCCGACACCCCGACCAAGTCGGGCCTGACCTTCGTCAACCCGGGTGCGGCACCTTGCGCGTGCAGCAGCAGCGGTGACGCGGCCAGCTCGGCGCCGCCCTCGGTGTCCAAGATCGACATTGGCTCGATCAAGCTGAGCCCGGCCACACGGCCACTGGCTTGATCCAGACCGGCAGGCCCACATGAACGCGACCGCCGCCCCCGACACTGGCCCCGGCGTCACGCTCATGGACGAGCAGGGCTTCGACAGCGCGGTGCTGGGCCGAGGCCTGCCCACCGAGGTTGAAGCCCTGATCGCCGCAGCCGGCCTGGTCAGGCAGGACCGCGCCCAGGCCGAGCCCCTGCTGCTCAAGGCCCGGGCGCTGGCCCCCACGCACCCGGCCACCCTGATCGCGCTGTACCGCTTCCACTTCTACGGGCACCGCCTGCGCGAGGCCCGTGAGGTGGCGCGCGAGTCACTGGGCATTGCCCGTGCGGCCTTGCTGCCCGCAGGCCATCCGGACCCGGTCGCCGCGGACCTGCCGCCCATCTCGGACGAGCAGGCCCGCTTTGATGCCGCTGTGCGCTTTTACCTGTTCACGCTCAAAGGCTTTGCCTACCTGAACCTGCGCCTGGGTGACATCGAGGTCGGCCGTGCCGCACTGGGAGAGTTGCGCCAGCTCGATCCGCAAGACCGCGTGGGAGGTGCCGTGCTCGCCGTGGTGCTGGCCCGCGCCGAACGTGGTCAATCTGAATACGGCGACGATCCTGGTGATGACGCCGAAGAGGACTACGACGCCCGCGCCCGCTCGCAAGGCCGCCTGCCCCACCGCGGCTGGGGGAGCGCATGATGGCCGCCACACGCGCCCCTGCCGGCGACATCGTCGCCATGGACTGGCATGGCCAGCCCATCGATTGCAGCACCTGCCCGTATCAGGCGCTGAAGGCCCAGGGCGGCTGCGAGATCGGCCACGCCTGCATGCAGGACGGCTACGCGCGCCGCATCGACCGTTTCTTCCGCTGGCACCCCGAGCTGGCCAAAGAGCAGTTGCACCACCCCTACTTCGAGGTGCGTGCCATCTCGGCCCGTTATGCCGATGTTTTCCACCTGCCCGGCATGCTGGCGGACCCCGATGAAACCGTGCGCCTGCAACTGGCCCTGCGCCTGCCGCAACGTGCGCTGCAAAAGCTGATCCAGGACCCGCACCGCGAAGTGCGCATCCGTGTGGCCCAGCGCCTGGACACGGACAAGCTGCCCGCCATGGTTCACGACGAGGACTATGGCGTGCGCCAATGGGTGGCGCGCCGCTTGCCCACCGCGCTGCTGGCCGTGCTGGCCAGCGACCCCGAATCCGTGGTGCGCCAGGAAGTGGCCCAGCGCATCGAGATGCCCGCCCTGATGCGCCTGATCGACGACCCCGCGCCGGAGGTGCGCCGCATCGTCGCACAACGCCTGCCCGTCGGCCTGCTTGAGCGGCTGGCCTTTGACGACGACCTCATCGTGCGTTGGGAAACCGTCCAGCGTGCCCTGCCCGACCTGCTCCAGCGCATGCGCCACGACGAGGACAGCGAAGTCCGCGCCGCCGTGCTGCAACGCCTCAACGACACCGGAATCCCTCATGGCTGACATCAACCGAGATGACGATGTGATCGAGGTGGCCGAGCCACCGCGCTTCGTGTTTGGCGAACGCGTGGTCAGCCGCACCACCATCCGCAACGACGGCACCTTCAACGGCAAGGACATCGGCGATGTCTTGGTCAAGAAGGGCGACATCGGCTACGTGGTGTCGATCGGCACCTTCTTGCAGCAGTTCTACATCTACGCGGTCGAGTTCACCGAATACGGCTACCGCGTGGGCATGCGGGCCAAGGAGCTGATGACCCTGGACAACCTGCCCGACGACGTCCTGGCACAGCTGGGCGAACGCGCCGGCGCGCTCAAAGAACTTTGATAAGGACCCACCATGATGATCGAACCCCGTGAACCCCAATACCAGTGGGGCCAGCAAGTCGTGGCCCTGGTTGACCTGGTCAATGACGGCACCTACCCCGATCGCGCGCCCGATGAGGTGCTGGTGGAGACCGGCAGCGAAGGCGAAATCGTGCAGGTGGGCCGCCACGATGAACTCAACCAGCCCGTCTACATGGTCGAGTTCGAAGGAGGCCTGGTCATCGGTTGCCTGGAAGAAGAGATCCTGCTGTGCATGGAGCTGGACCAGATGCTCGCCGATGCACGGGGGCAAACAAGTGGTCAGCTGAGCTTGCTGAGCGACAGCAGCCCGGACACGGCCACTGCCTGAGCCACAACGTTGGAGGGCCCAGCCGTGAACACCATGCCCATCCCCCAGGCCAGGCAAGCGGCCCGCATTCACGACATGGACCGCGTGCGCATCGAGCGTGCCCTGCGTCACCGTGTGCGCTACCGCTATGTGCAGCCCCAGATCGAGCGATCCGAGTGGGGTGGCTGGGTCATCACCAGCCCCTGCTGCTCGCGCAACATCGATCCCAATGGCGGCGTGATCGACATTGCCTGGGTGGAGCCAGTGGAAGACGCTTGGGCCCTGTACTTCAAGGACCACGTGCACGACCGCTGGGTGTTGCATGACGAGTCCCGGCACCTGCAGCCCCTGCTCGACGAAATCTGCGTGGACCCCATGCGGGTGTTCTGGCCTTGATTGCAAGCCCTGTCCATCACGAGTGAATCATGAACCCAGACTGGATCTACCTGGACAACAACGCGACCACGGCACCGTCTACCGGCGTGGTCGGGGCCATCGCACTGGCACTGAGCCAGACCTGGGCCAATGCCTCGTCTTCCCACGCCATGGGCCAGGAAGCCAAGCAGGCATTGGCCATGGCACGCGGACAGGTGGCCCGCTTCCTGAACTGCAAGCCAGCCGAAGTCGTGTTCACCAGCGGTGCCACCGAGGCCAACCACATCGCCTTGCGCGGTGCGGTGGGTTTCAATGGCCGCCAGCGCCTGGTCTTGAGCGCAGGCGAGCATGCGGGCGTGCAAAAGCTGGCCCGCCATCTGGAACAACGCCAGCAGGTCGCGGTCGACTGGATCGGCCTCATGCCGGACGGCACGCTCGACATCGAACAAGCCCGCCAGCTCATCACGCCCCAGGTGTCCCTGGTATCGGTGATGGCGGCCAACAACGAGACGGGCGTGTTGATGCCCATTGGCGAGCTGGCCCGCCTCGCGCATGAACAAGGCGCCCTGCTGCACGTGGATGCCACCCAGCTGATCGGCAAGCTGCCCTTTGACTTTGCCAAGTCCGGTGCAGACCTGGTATCCCTGTCTGCCCACAAGTTTCATGGACCCAAAGGCGTGGGGGCGCTGCTGGTGCGCCAGGGCCTGAACTGGCCCGCGCTCTTCATGGGCACGCAGGAGCGCGCACGACGCGGCGGCACCGAGAACCTGCCCGGCATCCTGGGCCTGGGCGCCGCCGCCGAGAAGCTCACCATGACGCCCGAGGCCTGGCTGGCGCACACGGCCACGCAAGCCCGCCTGCGCCTGACGCTGGAACAAGGCCTGTTGGCCGCCCTGCCTGGCACCGTCATCTTCGGGGCGCAGGCCGCCCGCCTGCCCAATACCTGCTACCTGCGCTTCGGCCATGTGCACGCCGATGTGGTGCTCCACAAGCTCGACCGCATGGGCGTGATGGCCTCGTCCGGTGCGGCCTGTTCGGCCAGCGGCAACGAGCCCTCGCCTGTGTTGATGGCCATGGGCCTCACGCGTGAAGAAGCCTTGTGCGCCGTGCGGCTGAGCCTGTCGACCCACACCACCGCCCAACAGATCCAGACCGTGATCGAGCGCCTGCCGCTTGAGCTCGCGCCCCTCATGGCCGAACGCGCTGCTGCTGGTGCAGCGCTGGCAAGCCCTTCCCAAGTCTCAACTGGAGTATTTGCATGAAAGTCATGATCCGCAAGGGCGCCGACGGCATCCTGTCTGTCTACATCCCCAAGAAGGACTTGGAAGAGCCCATCGTGTCCATGGAGCGGCCCACGATGTGGGGTGGCCTGGTGACCATGGCCAATGGCTGGCAACTGGCCCTGCCCGAGATGCCCGACGACACCCGGCTGCCCATCACGGTCGAGGCCAAGCGCACCACGACCGGCGAGGAGGTGTGACATGGCCATCTCCAGCGAACAGTTGAGTGAAGCCGCCAGCATCCTGGGCCAGTCGGCCACGGTGCGCGCGGCCGCGGCCACCATCCGCGAGCGCTTTGCGCCGCTGCGTGCGCTGGTGCTGGACGCCTTCGACATGCGCGGCGAACAACCCGCCATGCAGGTGACGCCCGAGCGCGCCATCTACCTCATGTCCACCGATGGCCATTGCTGGACGGTGACCGCCGAACCCCAGCAGGCCTCGGCCTTCGTGCTGACGCAGAACGCCTGATCTGAAGGGCCCGCCATGGAAACCCCAACGCAAACCGAAGCCGCCAACACCACGGACGAAGGGCCAGATAACTGGCTTGTCCTCTCGGACCCCGACATCACCACCGATGAACTCGAAGCCGTGGTGATGACCTTGCGCAGCAACCAGCTGTCGGCCGGCCCCCTGGTCACCGGCTTCGAGCAGGCCATGGCCAACTACATCGGGCGCCAGCACGCCGCGGCCGTGGCCAGCGGCACACTGGGTGCCTGCCTGGTCTTGAAGGTGATGGGCATCGGCCCGGGTGACGAGGTCATCACCTCGGCTTACGCCTGGCACCAGATCGCGCACGCCATCACCATCGTGGGCGCCACCCCCATCCTGGCCGACATCGACTACTGGTCCGGTTGCATCGACCCCGCCAAGGCCGCCGACAAGATCAGCTTGCGCACCAAGGCCATCCTGGCCAGCAACGTCAACGGCCACCCGGCCGACTGGCAAGGCCTGCGCGCCCTGGCCGACCAGCACGGTCTCAAGCTGATTGAGGACAGCACCGAAGCCATTGGCTCACGCTACCAGGGCCAGCTCACCGGCAGCTTTGGTGATGTGGCCATCTTCGACTTCTCACAGCCCTCGGCCCTGTGCTGCGGCCAGGGCGGCATGGTGCTGACCGACGCCCCCAAGATCGCCAGCGAGCTGGGCTACCTGCGCGAGCGCCGCATCAGCGACCGCAACTCGGTGTCGGTGGGCAGCCGCGTGCCCTGGCAGGCCAGCATGAGCGATCTGGACGCGGCCATTGGCCTGGCCCAGCTCAAGCGCATCGACGAGATCCTGATGAAGCGCAAGCAGGTCGAGTCCTGGTACCACACGCAGATGCAAAGCTTTGAAGGCATCAAGCCGCCTTATCTCGCCGAGAACATCGACGAGGTGCACTGGATGCTCTACAAGATCCATCTGGGCAAGCGCTTCACCGGCAGTGCACGCAACCAGATCATCGAGGACATGGACTCGAACTCGGTGGAGTCCGCCATTTACTGCGTGCCCTTGCACCAGCAGTTCCATTACCAGCAAAGCGGCTGGCACCGCGGCCTGCTGCCCAACACCGAGCGCATCGCCGACCGCTCGCTCACCCTGCCCTTTCACACCCACCTGGACGAAGACGAGGTCAAGTACATCGTCAAGACGCTCAAGGACGCCTCCGTCAATGTGGGCGCAGGTGCCGCCATCTACTGACACGAACCGAACACATCGGAGTTGAACATGCCCGTCATCGAAGCCCAAAACAAGCCCCTTGCCGCCGCCAACGTGAACGAGTGGCTGCCCGAGCTGGTCGGGGGCCTCAAGGAAGGCCGCGTCGTGCCCTACCTGGGCCCCGGCCTGCTGGACCTGATCCCCGACTGCCCCGTGCCCTCCACACCCGAAGCCCTGGTGGCGCAGTTGACCGCCAAGGTCACCGTGCCCCACAAGATCCGCAACCGGCTCACGCAGGCCGCGCAGTACATCGAGAACTTCAAGCACCGCAAGAGCGTGGTGGGCCAGATGGACGAGGCGTTCGCCAAGGTCCCCACGGCCAGCCCCTTGCACGACTGGATCGCCAGGCTGGCCCCACCGCTGGTGGTCGAGAGCTGGTATGACGACACCCTGGTCAAGGCCTATGCCGCCCAACGCCCCGCCAAAGACTGGGGGCAGGTGCAGGGCTTGTCCCAGTCCGAGCACTTCGGCACCTGGACGGCCTTCTACGATGCGGACGGCCAACTGGCCGAGAGCTGCTCGCCCGCGTGGAAGGCCCTGGTCTACCGCCCTATCGGCGGCCGCTCGCCGGCCAGCAACTACCTGGTGTCGGACTCGGACTATGTCGAGGTGCTGACCGAGATCGACATCCAGACCCCGATCCCCGCCGAAGTGCAGGCGTTGCGCAAAGGCAAAGGCTTCCTGTTCATGGGCTGCCGCTTCAACGACCAGCTCACGCGCAGCTTTGCCCGCCAGATCATGAAGCGCTCCGGCGAGCGCCATTGGGCGGTGCTGCCCAACGAGCCCACCCGCATGGAAGCGCGCTTCCTGGAAGAAAACAACGTGACGCGCATCGACCTGAGCCTGGCTGAAGTGGCCGCGCTGCTGTGCGCGTCCTGACCCATCCCGTTCATTCTGTTTCCCGCCAACCGCTGACCACCACAAAGGAGTAGCACCATGACCACCCTGACCATCCTGCCCGCCGGCATCACCTTCGACGCGGCCCCCGGCACCACCCTGATGGCCGCCATCAAGGCCGCTGGCGCTGCCATCATGAGCAAGTGCGAAGGCAAGGCCCAATGCGGCGCCTGCCATGTCTTCATCCAGGAAGGCTGCAAGAGCTTGTCCAAGATCCAGCGCACCGAGAACGAAAAGCTCGATGCCCTGGTGGGCGTGAGCTCCAAGTCGCGTCTGGCCTGTCAGGCCACGCTGGGCGAAGAGCCCGTCACGGTCGAGCTGCTGAGCTTCGTCTGACCCCACGCTGAACCGGCCAGCAAGCCCACGGGAGGCCCGCCATGATCGATGTCGCCATTGTTGGAGCCGGCCTTACCGGGCTGGCGCTTGCCAGGCAACTGCACCTGCAGGGCCTGCGTGTGGCCGTGTTCGATGCCCGCTCGCGAGCGGGTGGGCGCATCCTCACCGATGTGCCCACACAAGGCGGGGCCGCCGTGGACCTCGGTGGCAGCTGGTACTGGCCCGACACCGAGCCCCGCATCACCGCGCTCGTCGAATCCTTGGGCCTGCGCTCCTTTCCCCAACCAGACAGCGGCGTCGTGCTGAACCTGCCCGACGCCAGCCGCGCCCCCGAGCCACTGGACGCCGAAGGCATCCATGGTGGCGCCCGCCGCTTGTCGGGCGGCATGCAGCAACTGGCGCGCACCCTTGCAGGACACCTGCCTGAGGGCACGGTGCAACTGGGCCAGCGACTGGTGTCGCTTCAGGACCAGGGCGACCACATCGCCTTGCGCCTGAGTGGCACCACACCCGATACCCAAGGCACTGTGACCGAATTGACCCAGGTGCAGGCCAGGCGTGTCGTGCTGGCCGTGCCGCCCAGGCTGATGGCCCAGGGCATCCGGTTCGAGCCCCCGCTGCCGGCCTTCACGGTGGACGCGATGAACGCCGTCTCGACCTGGATGGCACGCGAGGCCAAATCCATTGCGCGCTATGACCAGCCTTTCTGGCTCCAGCACGGCTGGTCAGGCAGCGCCTTCGTGGGCCATGTGCAGGCCGTGTTGCGCGAAGTGTGGGATGCCAGTGACGAACACGGTGCGGCCCTGGCCGGCTTTCACGCCATCCCACCCGACGCCCGCGCCAGCTTCGAGCGCAGCATGCCCCTGCTGGTGTCCAGCCAGTTCGCGCAACTGTTCGGTCTTGAAGCACAGGCCGACACCATCACCACACAGGACTGGGCCACTGACCCGCTGACCTGCAGCGACCTGGACCGCACCGACCAGCTTGGTGCCCCACCTCAAGCCGACCCGGTCTTGCGCCGCCCGCATTGGTCCGGTCGCCTCTTCTTCGGCGGCACGGAAACGGCCAGGCAGGCCGCAGGCCACATGGAGGGCGCGCTGGAGTCCGCCGCCCGCCTGGCCGATTTTCTGCGCCCCGTGCCGGCAAGCCGCGCGCCCGAGTCTTTGCAGGGAGATGCAGCCCTGGCCCGCTTTCAACAATGGGTGGCAGCCGAGCGCGAACAAGCCATGCCCCGCTACCAGCAACACGTCAAACAGATGTTGTCCAGACAGGACCGCGAGCAGCTCACCCAACGAGCCGTGCTGGCCGCCGTCGAGCAGACCTACACTCGCGCGCTGGAGCAACTGGCCAGCCTGGACCTGTGCGCCAGCGAGCCCGCCGAGCCTGGGCACGCGTCAGGCCGCCACGCCTTGACGCCGCCGGTGCTGGCCACGTTTGCCGGCTTCAGCAAGGAGCTGGTGGCCGACGCGCTTGTCTTCAACGCCAAGTCCTGCGCGCTGTCCAACTTCCCCGACGAGCACAAGCCCGACGGGGACTACCTGCGCGCCATCACCGCCGACCTGGCTGCCGCCTGGGTGGAATTCGCCTGGGCCACCAACGACCTGTTGTGCAGCCGCGCCCTTCAAGCCCACTGAGACAGACCATGTTTGGCGCCGCCCTGCTCAAGACGATCGAAGAGGCCGGCGTTGCCGTGCTGACCCTCACCGAAGGCCTGCAAGACAGCGAGTTGCTGGCCTCACGCCTGACCCGGCAGGAGGTGGCGCGGCAGTTGCGTCTGCTCACGGAAGCGGCCGCCGCCCTGCCCCCCGAGCTGCGCGAAGGCATGCCCGAGGTGGACTGGGCCGGCACCGCCGTGGCCGGGCAAGCCCTTGCGGGCCCCGGTGGGCGCGAGTTGGACGACGCCCTGGTGTTCGGTGCACGCGCGCTGACGCCCGCCCTGATGATGTGGCTGCGGGTTTACCGCCAGCAACACCCCCAGTGGTTCAGGATGACCCCGACTTGAGTGGCTCCGGGCATTTACCCGGCCCCTGTCCTGCATGAAGCGGGTGCTACATTCAGCCGGATCCGGCTCACCCCACACCCAGTCATGCAAATGGAAGCAAGCGGCACAACAAGCCAGCCCAAGAAGATCCACATCTTGCTGATCGCCATGGTCAACGTGCTGCTCGCAGCCATGCTGACCTTCAGCCACGCGGCCAAGAGCCGGGTACTGTTCAAGTGGCGCTTCCTGGTCGACTTCGATGGCGAACAGCCATTCCAGTCCCGCGTGCTGACCTTCATGATCGCCAATGGCGTCGACAGGCTTCACCCTTTGGGCGACCGGGGCCTGGCCTTCCTGTTCATGGCCATGGACTTCACCGCGACCGTCATCGCCTTCATTTTCGTGTGGAAGGCCTGGTCTGCCATGGGCAAGAACAAGGGCAGCCTGCTGACCATGTTCTTCCTGTTCTGGTGGCAGTTGTTCGCGACCTTTGTTGTGTCGAGCTACAACAATTACTACTACCCGTATGACATGACCTCGCTGGCCTTCATGGCCATCGGTGTGTGGATGATCGTGTCAAAGCAACCCTGGCTCATGCTGCTCGCGTTCTGCGTGCCCGCGATGATGAACCGGGAAACGGCCATCCTCCTGCCCTTCTTCTACCTGGCCTTCCATTGGCCAGCCTGGCGTGCCGTGTGGCGGCCGTTCCTCGCCATGCTGGCCGTGAGCGTGGCCGTCAAGGTCATCATCTCGACACTGCTCAACGCCTCCAGCGATGACATGGTCTCGCTCTACCACGTACCCGGCTTCCTGCGCCTGTACTACAACTTCGCTTTCGCCTGGCTGGGGCCAGAGTACCGCGGCACGGCCAATGTGTTCTTTGCCTTCGGCTTCGCCTGGGCGCTGCTCTTCATGCGCGGCAAGGCGGACACGCGCCTGCGCAACATGATGCTGTGCTTCATCCCCTTCTTCCTGGGCATGATGGTGGTGGGCAACCTGTCAGAGATCCGCATCTTTGCGGAGTTCATCCCCCTGATGGCCTTGCTGCTGGCCGGCAAGCTGGCCTCTGACCCCAAGGCCTGATTCAGGCGCTGCACTGACCCAATCCATCCAGGCCTTCACATCGTGTGCAAGGGCCTGCACCGGCACGGCCGTCAAAGGATGGGCCGCCCCCGGGAACATCAGCACCGGACTTTGCAGCCAGGCCCCCAGACGCCTGGTCTCATCGGCCGACACCAATGGGTCAAGCTCGCCGGAGATGACCAGGGCCGGCATCTCGCTGGCCGGCCAGGCGTCCTCCCCCAGCAGTGGCACCCCCTCCAATGACTTGAACATCGCCTGGTTGAGCAACATCACCGCACGCCAATCCTGTGGTGCATGCCGCTGACGGACATCCTTCGCATACGCTTTGCTCAACCGGCTCACGCGCTGCGGGGAGGTCAAATGCACCACATGCGATACCGCCTTGGCGTCGTAGATGACCTTGGCCGCCAAGGTCCACACGCCACAGAACCGCGCCGGGTGCTGCCGGGCCAGGTACAAGGCCAGCAGGCCGCCAAAGCTGTACCCGCCCACAAAACAGCGCTCGATGCGCCGCTCATCCATCTGGGCGAGCAAGTCCGCCGCGATGGCGGGCACGGACAAGGCAGGTGGCAAGGGCCGCCCCCCATGCCCCAGCATGGTTGGCAACCACACGTCGGCATATGGCCGCAACTGTTCGGCCAGCAGGGCCATGCCCGCTGGCACGCCATTGCCGCCATGAATCAACATCATCTTGTGCATCACTTGTGCATCGCGAAAGCCCTTCGGCGGCATTGTCAGCCAAGCCAGCCCCCACCAAGAAGGGGGGGTGCCCGCCACCACGCGTGTGGAACAATCCGCACCATAAAGCCGCCTACCAAGCGCGTGCGTCACATCAAACAGGGGAGATACCAGGGGGTATCAAGGGGGCTCGGCCGCGTGCCAGCTCTTGGTGACCGCGCGCAGGCCATAAAACTCGCTGGTGCACCTATGTTCAAAACTACCATTCCGCTGATTTCCGTGGGCGTCGCGCTCGCCGGCGCATCAGCCCTCACGCCATCAGAAGGCCACGCAGCCTGCTCGGCCAACGTCACGTCGGTCCAGGACCCTGCGCCCATTGACGACAACGTCGCATATGGCGGCGCAAGCGACAACCTTTTCCAAGGTGGACTGCCCCCCATTCAGACCGGGCGCAATCGCCTGACCGCCCAGGCGGCCGGCACCAACGCCTCGCCAGCGGCGGCCACCGCGACCGCGCTCAACGACGTCACCGCCTGCACGTCCGAGGCCTTTGGCGCACCGCTGGCAGCACAAGGCGCACACCGTACGCGCGCGAGCCTGGACAGCACGCTGCGCCGTGTCGCGCAGTTGCGTCTGCAACCTCGATCGACGGACTCGGCACCGCTGAACCTGTATGCGCTTGGCTCTGACCAATCACGCAGAGAAGGTGGTGATGCGGCATCAGGCTCGTCGGCCCTGCGCGTCAGCAGGGTGGACATCACCGTGGGCGCCGACTACCGGTTCAATGACCAGTGGACTGCGGGTGCGTCGCTGGGCCTGGGCCGCACGCGGATGCGCTATTTTGGCGACGATGCCAAAGTGGACGGCAACAGCGGCAACCTCACCGGCTATGGCAGCTGGAGCCCCAGCCCCGCCAGCTATGTGGCCCTGGCCATCAGCACCGAGAAGACCCACTACACCGTGCGGTCTACCGACGCGGCCAGTGGCGCCCAGGATCGCGCCAGCGGCACCAGCCTGGGCATCAGCCTGTCTGCCGGCTATGACCTGAACCTGGGCGCCTGGACCCTCTCCCCTTACGCGCGCGCCGATGAAATAAGCAGCCGCATCGGCAGCTTTGGGGATGGCGCTGGCTCGACCACGGCCCGCAGTGGCTCGGTCAGTGCCGGCTCCCAGCTCCAGACCAGCATCCCCACCAGCTGGGGGTTGATCGCGCCTCACGCCCGCCTCGAATTCACGCACATCACAGGCTGGCACCTGCAGGGTGAATCCGGCATGAGTTATGCCGCTGGTACGGGGCCGCTGCCCACACCGAACCCATGGGCCATTGACCGCCAATATGGCCAGTTCGGCCTGGGTGCCTCGGCCATCCTCCAGCGCGGTTTGACCCTGTTCACTGACTACGACACGGGTTTTGCTCAAAAGAACGTCAGCAGTTGGCGCTTCACCCTGGGCGTGCGAAGCGAGTTGTGACCGCCAGCAGCGAACCGGCGCGCGCTGGCTGACATGGCCCGCTTTGCACTGGCCTGGGAACAAGGTGGGGGCATGGGCCATGCTGCCACGCTGGCCCAGCTCGCCAGAACACTGTTGAAACACGGCCATGAAGTGGACCTGGTCTGGCGTGATCTGAGCGCCGTCAACAGCTGCCTGGGCGATCTGCTCGACGAACCCGGCTTGCGCCTGTGGCGCGCACCAAGCTGGCGGGGCGCTGCCAACGCACCGGGCATGCCAGCGGCTGCGCGTACCTATGCGGAGTTGCTGTGCTTTTGTGGCTACCTCGATGCACCGTTCTTGCGCGGCCACGTCAAGGCATGGCTGGATCTCTTGCGCGAGATTCAACCCAAAGTGCTGGTCACCGACCACGCCCCTACAGCGCTGCTTGCGGCCAAGGGCATGCCCGGCATGCGCACGGCGCAAGTCGGCAACGGCTATTTCCAGCCGCCAACGGGCAACCCATTTCCCAGTTTCCGTTTCTGGGACACCAGCCCCGTCGACCCTGCTGATGAAGCCACCTTGCTGGCGCATTGCCAGTCTGCGCAAGGCGCTTGCGGGATCGAGCCGCTACCAAGCCTGGCCGAGCTGCTGCAGACCGACGTGGATGCCCTGCTGACCTGGCCGGAACTGCACCATTACGGCCCAAGGGCCTCACCAAGGCAGACCTTCACCGGGCCGCTGCCGCCACCCCTGGTCTCTCGATCGGGGGCTTGGCCAAGTCAGGCGCCGCCAACATGCCTGGCCTATGTGAAGGCGAGCCACCCCGGGATCGACGCCATCCTGGCCATGCTGATGGCGGCCCGCTTGCCGACCTTGCTCGTTCTGCCCGAAGCCACGCCCGAACACCTGGCAAAGCTGCAGGCGCATGCCCACATCCACACGGTACGGGCGCCGATCAACATGACCGAGGCCATCGCGCAAGCTGCCGTGGTGATCTGCCAGGGCAACTCGGGCACGGTGTTTTCTGCGCTGTCGCGCGGCAAACCATTGCTCTTGTTGCCAGCCCACATCGAGCAATGGCTCGTTGCCTATCGTGCTTGCGAGCTGAACGCAGGCATCGCGCTACAGCCCCATGAAATCGACAGCACGGGCGTTCAAGCCCTGCATGCACTGATCGATGACCCTCACTTTCGCATGCATGCACAAGCGGTCTCTCAGCGGCATACCGTGGAAGACGAACAAGGCAACCTGGCCCGCCTGTGCGAGCTGGTCATGGCCCTGGCCTGAGCACCCGGCCGTCCCAGCTGCCATCCCTGCAGCCTCAGAGAGGCTGACCTGCGTCCAGTACCTGAGCGGTGACATCAGCCAGCGTGGCACATCCCGTGAGCGCCATCGTCATCTCCAGCTCGTCACGCATCAGGCGGATCACATGGGCCACACCCAGGGCGCCGTGGCTGGCAAGGCCCCAGATATAAGGCCGCCCCAGCAACACGGCCGCCGCACCATGGGCCATGGCCACCAGGGCATCGCGGCCACCGCGTACACCGCTGTCAAACAACACGGGCGCACGGCCTGCCACACGCGCCACCACACGCGGTAAAGCTGCCAGGCTCAGGGCTGCGCCTTCCAGCACGCGGCCACCATGGTTGGAGACGACCACGCCATCGCAGCCCAGGTCCAGGGCGCGCATGGCATCGTCCGGGTGCAACACCCCCTTGATCAACAAGGGCAGCGTCGTCTGCGCTCGCAACCAGGCCACATCGTCCCAGGTTGGCGCCTGGACCATCCAGCCATCAAACACCAGGCTCCCGCCCTCCACAGGCACGGCCGCATGGGCCTCAGCTTCCAGGTTGACCGCGCGGATGTCAGCAGGCAGGCGCATGGTCGCCAGCTTCACGGGCGCATCGACGGTGAACACGATGGCCGAGCATCCTGCGTCCACAGCTTTGCGCAAGAGGCGCTGCGTGCGCTGCCGGTCGCGCTGCCAATACAGTTGAAACCAGGGCGCCAGGCCACCGCCCTCGACGGCCGCCTGCACGATGGTCTGGATGTCCGTGCTGGCCAGGCTGCTGATCAGCTGCTGGCCGCCTTGTGCTGCTGCGGCCATGGCGGTGGCCACCTCGCCATCGGCGTGAAAGAGGCGTTGGTAGGCCACCGGTGCCAGCAAGAAGGGATGGGCCAGATCCTGTCCGAACAAGCGCAGGCGCGTGTGCCCGCCCGCCACGGCGCTCAAAGGCCGGGGCATGAGGCGCACCTCGGACAGCGCATGCTCGTTGCCCGTGCCGTCGCCGTCCTGCAGATAGCGCCAGGTGGCCTCGTCCAGGCGCTCGCGCGCCAAAGGCATGTAGTCGCTTGCGCGGTCAATCAGCGGCAAGCTCATCAGCTGTCCGCCCAACGGCGCAGGAGGTTGTGATAGGTGCCCGTCAGGCGCACCACCGGGTCGGATTCGCCCACCTCCTGGCGCAATTGCAGCAAGGCCATGTCCATGTCGTACAGCAGCCGGCGCTGCCCTGCATCGCGCACCA
Source organism: Aquabacterium sp. (assembly GCF_016195855.1). Lineage (GTDB taxonomy): Bacteria > Pseudomonadota > Gammaproteobacteria > Burkholderiales > Burkholderiaceae_C > Aquabacterium. The sequence goes on along the minus strand of NZ_JACPYU010000005.1, from coordinate 44,002 downwards.
TGCTCTGGATGAACATGAAGCATGCCTGACGCTGCCCCCGTGTCACCGGTGTCACGGCGTGGATCGAGGACGAGGGATACAGCACCAGGCTGCCCGCCTTGAGTTTCACGCCGTGCGTGCCAAAGGTGTCTTCGATGGTCAGGTCGCCGCCGTCGTATTCCTCGGGCTCGGACAAGAAGAGCGTGGCCGACACATCGGCGCGCACATAGCCCTCGCCGCGCTGCGGCGACAGGCGCATGGCGCAATCGGTGTGAAAACCGTAGGTATTGGCATCACCGCCGTAGCGGTTGAAAAAAGGCGGCAAGACCTTGAGTGGCAAGGCTGCCGCGAAAAACAGGGGGGACCGGTTCAAGGCCCCCAGTACCAGTTGCCGCAAGGCCGTCAGGTGCTCGGCGCTCTCGGGCAACTGCTGGTTGTTCTTGGCTTGGGCGGCCTGAGGCCCCGCCGTGATGGCACCACTTTGCCATTGGGAGCGGGCCAGCAGGTCGCGGGCGGTGGCCAGCTCTTGCGTCGTCAGAACATCGTCGATCGTGATGAGCATGGCCCCTCCATGTGGCAAAGATCAGAACTTGTACTCGGCCGTCACAGTGACGGTACGACGAGGACCGGGCACCGCAAAGCCACCGTTGTCATACACCGATTCGTAGTAGACCTTATCGAACAGGTTCTTGACGTTGACGCGGTACAGCCACTTGTTGGTCGGCTCGAACTCGACCATGGCATCCCAGCGCACATACGACGGCGCGGTATTGGGGTAGTACACCCCATTGAGTGTGGGCACGGCACCGGTACCGCTGGGGTTCACCGCCTGGCGGTCACCCTTGGCCTCGACACCACCACCGACCTTCCACTGGTAGTTGAGCTGGTAGGTCGACCACAGGTTGAAGGTGTACTCGGGCGTGTTGCGGGCGCGCTTGCCGGTGTATTCGGGGTTGGCCACCGTGATGGCCCCGGTGGTGGCATTCACGTTCTCTGCCACTTCCAGGATCTTGGCGTTCATCAGCGCCAGGCCGGAAAACACTTCCCAGTCTTCATTGATGCGGCCAGCGGCTTCCAGCTCGATGCCCCGTGTGCGGCGCTTCTTGGTCAGGATGGCAGCGGTGGACTCCAGGTCGCCATTGCGCTCCCAGTTCTTCGTGGCCTGGTAGACCGCGGCACGCAAGGCCAGGTCACCTTCCATCACCAGCCACTTGGCACCCAATTCGAGCACGTCGCTGCGCTCGGGGGGTTGAGGCTTGACCGTCAGCTGATACAGGTCGGCCGTCGGGCTGAAGGAGTCGCTCCAGCCAAGGTAGTAGTGGGTGTCGTCCGTGGGGTGGTAAGACAAGGCGCTGCGGTAGCTGTTCTCGCCGTACTTCAACTTGGGCGAGGTGGCACTGCTGTACTCGGCGTCCATCTGGTCGCGGCGCACGCCCAGCGTGGCCTTCCACTTGGGGATGAACTCCACGGTGTCCTGCACATAGTAGGCATACGAATCACTGGTGAAGGCTGTGGCCGTGCCGGTGGTCGCTTCCTCATAGGGGCGATAGTCAGGCGCGGTGTTCGTGCCGTAGTTCTGCAAGGCCTTGCGGAAGCTGTCCTCGCGCAGCAACTCCAGCCCGGTGATCACCTCGTGCTTCATGCCCGCCAGCTCGAACTTGGTGGACAAGTCCGACTGCAGCGTGATGGTGCGGTAGTCCAGTACTCGCGCCACGTTGCCACCGACGGCCCCCACGGCGTCAGGCAGCGTGGTCAGGTTGGGCGTCTTGGCCCAGTAGCTGCGCTTGTAGTCGGCGCTGCGCAACTGCGTGCGCAACTGCGTGCTCGGCGTGATGCGGTACTCGTTGACCAGCGTGGTGATGTTGGTGTCGCTGTCGTCAAAGGTCTTCTCGTTGCCAAAGTAAGTGCTGGCCGGCAGACGCTCGCCCGGCTTGCGCGTGGACGCATCAAACGAGTTGCCATAGTCCGGGTTGTCACGCCCATAGGCCGTGTAATGGTTCAGCCAGAACTGGTTGTCCGTGTTGAGGTTCAAGCCCAGGCTCACAGCCAGGCCGGTGCGATGGACCTCGGGCTCACTGCCCGTCGTCGGGTTGCTGCGCCAGCTGCCTTCATCGCGCTGCATGGCGTTGATGCGAATGGCCGTGTGCTCGTTGATGACCTTGTTGAGGTCGGCCGTGGCCTCCTGGTAGCCATGCGTGCCCACGCTGCCCGTGAGCTTGTACTGGTCGCGGGCCAACGGGGTCTTGCTGACCTGGTTGATCACGCCGCCGGCCTGGCCGCGGCCAAACAGCATGGCGCCTGCACCACGCAGCACGTCGATCTGCTCCAGGTTGAAGGTCTCGCGGTTGTACTGCGCCGTGTCGCGGATGCCATCGAGGTACATGTCCCCGAAGGTGTAGAAGCCGCGCAGGTTCATGTTGTCGCCAGAGCGGCCACCTTCGGCGGCGTTGAACGACAGGCCGGACACATTGCGCAGCGCCTCTTTCAAGGAACCAACCTGCTGCTGCTCCATGATGCTCTTGGTCACCGTGGTCACGGCCTGGGGCACGTCATGCGGGTCCTGCAGCACCTTGCCCACGCGGGTGGTGGTGGCACGGGCGCCATCGGGTTTGTCGACATCGGCCTGCACATTGACAGGCGCCAGTTCCTTGGCCTTGGCCGGTGTGGCCTCTTCAGCCAGTGCCTGTTGAGACAGGGGCGCCAGGCCGGCCATCATGAGTGCGCCCAATGGCAGCAGGTTCTGGTGGCCTGCACGTTTTTTCTTGCAATGAGACATGGTCAGTCAATCCTGAATGGTGAAGTCATGGAGGCTGGCTGGCTTGTGCACATCATGGCGACTGGCTGGCTGCGGTGAATCAGTGGTCTGAAACGGTCGGGGGAATTACTTGGTGAGGATCAGCTTGTCGTGGCGCGTGATCCTCAGGCGGTATTCCTCGCCTTGATGCTGGATGATCAGCTCGCGCTGGCCCTCGAACAGCTGCTGGCTGTCCACGCGGGGCGGTGGGGGCAAGGGCTGGCGCATCGACAAGGCCGGGGTGTTGTCCTCGGCCGGGTTGCTGTCCATGGTGGTGCTCATGGTGCTGACGGCGCAGGCGTGCTTGGGTCGGTGATGAAGCCGATCTTGCCCAGGCCTTCACTGGCGGCCATGGACATCACCTGCGCCACTTTCTCGTATGGCGTGGTGCGATCAGCACGGATGTGCAGCTCGGGTTGAGGTTGCAAGGCCGCCGAGTCATGCAGGCGCACCTTGAGCGCATCGGCTTCGATGGGGGCGCCATTCCAGTACAGGTGGCTCTGGGCATCGATGGCCAGTTGCACGTGATCCGGCTTGGTCACATTAAGGGAAGAACTTGCCTTGGGCAGGTCCACCTTGACCGCATGCGTGAGCATGGGCGCCGTGACGATGAAGATCACCAGCAGCACCAGCATCACGTCAATGAGCGGCACCATGTTGATCTCCGCCAGAGGGGCGTTGTCCTCTTCGCCTTCCAGGCTTCCGAATGCCATGTTCGTGCTCCCGATCAGCGCACTGCGTGCGTTTGAGCGCGCGGCAGGTCGATCACCTTGTCCGCGCCGGCCAGGTTGCCAGCCATGCGGGGTGCCGCCTTGATGCCCGTGGCCATGAAGTTGAAGACGTCATAGGCAAAGGAGTTCAGCCGGGACATCACGTTGCGGTTCACACGGGCAAACGAGTTGTAGGCAATGGCCGCGGGGATGGCCACAGCCAGGCCGATGCCGGTCATGATCAGGGCCTCGCCCACGGGGCCGGCGACCTTGTCGAGCGTGCTCTGCCCCGTCAGGCTGATGGCCGCCAGCGCGTGGTAGATGCCCCAGACCGTGCCGAACAGGCCGACAAAGGGGGCGCTTGACGCCACCGTGGCCAGGAAGGACTGGCCGAACTCCATGCTGGCCTTGTCTTCCTCGATGGCACGGCGCAGGGCGCGCGTCAGCATCTCGTCGGGGGCACCGGCGTCGATCAGGCTGGCGGCCTCTTCGCGGCGGCTGAGGTGGTCCAAGGCCGTGAAGCCGTGGTGCAGCAGATGCGAGAACGGGTCAGAAGAGCCTTGTGCCTTGATGTCGCGTGCCACGGCGTCCAGATTGGGCGCATCCCAGAAGGCCTTGAGGAAGCGGCGGCTGCGCTGGCTGGTGCGGTAGACCTGAACCGATTTGGTGACGATCAGGTACCAGCAGGTGATGGAGCCAAACAGCAGGATCGCCAGCACAAAGCGGGCAACCAGGTCCAGATGCGCCCAGAAGTGGGCCAGGTCAAGTGACTCGTTCATGGCAGTTCAATCCTTGAGACTAAAGATGATGGGGACGGTGACCCAGGCGGCCACGGCTTCAGATCCTTGACGGGCGGGCACGAAGCGCCAGCGGCTCACCGCAGCCAAAGCGGCCTTGTCGAGCCGTTCGTAGCCGGAGCTGGTACCCAGCTCCACCTTGCCGGCTGCGCCAGAGGCCTCGACATGCACACGCAGCAGCACCTTGCCCTGCTCGCGTTCACGGCGCGAGATAGGCGGGTAGACCGGCTTGGGGTTGTCCAGATAGTCGGCGTCGAACTTGGGGGGGAGGGGTGTGGCGGCGGGCACCGGCACGGCGTGCGCGGCCGGTGCGGCCTGCGCGGGAGCCGGCGGGGTCTGAATGGGCGGCAAGGGTGCGGGCGGCAGCGTCTTGGCTTCGTTGGCCACGGGCTCCTGCGCCATGGGCTTGGCAGCCAGCACTGGCACGTCTTGCGCACGGGTCACCCGCTCCTGCTTGGCCACGGGCTTGGGCTTGGGCGGCGTGATGTCGGGGGCCTTGGGTGCCGGCGGCGTGGGCGCCTTGGCCGTGATGACCTCGACCATCAATGGCGGCCGAGGCGGCGTGATCGGCAAGGTGCGGGAGACCGTCAGCAGCAGCGCGACACCCACGTGCGCCGCCACAACCATCGCCATGGCTGTTGGCGAGATCCTGAAGGCGGAAGGCTGGCCACCGTGGATGGCAAGTTGGGCTGGCATGCTTACTGCAAATGCGAATCATTGTTAATTCATTGTAATCAAGAATGATTCGCATTTCAATGCAGATCAAGACGCGTCAGCCCGTATCCCCCGTGAATTGGTGACGATTCACCACGTCTGCCCCCTATCAGGTGGCTCAACAGGCGACTCAATACGCCCTTCGCCCCAGCTTGCTCAACTTGCCACACCAGGTGGCGACGCCTGCCTCGCCCAGGCCATCGACACCACCGATCAAGGTCTCGCGGATGGGTGCGATGCCCACGAAACCCAGAACGTTGCGCTCCAGCGCCTTCACGCTGTGGGCCCGGAAGTACCACCGGTAGATCAAGGCGGGCATACCCATGGTCACCACCACGCGGGCCGAGCGCCCCGTCAACAGCTTGGCAGGCAGGCGCCCTTCCCCGCCCTTGCTCAAGGCAAAACCGGGCCGCGCCACCTGCTCCAGAAAGCCTTTGAGCAAGGCCGGCATGTCACCCAGCCACAAGGGAAAGAACAGCACGAGGTGATCTGCCCAGGCAATGGCTTTTTGCGAAGCCATCAACGCGGGCGGCACCGCACCCTCCTCCCACTCCTGCTGGCTTCGCAGCAGAGGGAAGTCCAGCGTGGCCACATCCACCACCTGCACCTCGTGGCCGGCGGTGATCGCCCCTTGCGCGTAGGCCTGGGCCAACACATGGCACAGATGCTGGCCGCCAGCTGCATCAGGGTGCCCTTGAATGATCAGAATGCGCTTGTTCATGTTTCCATGATCTGGTCAGCCAGACCTTTGCCCTTTGATAAGGCGCAACGTGCTCATGCGCCAACACTAAACCGCCCCGCCCGCGTGGCCGGCGAGCGGCCACACTCGAACAACCACGATGGCATCAGGTTTGTTGCGTGCCTTGCTTGCATTTGCGAATGATTCTTATTTACATTGATAAGCATCGCAAACCAGGCGCACCGCGGCGCACGTCCCATGCCACACCACCTCGATCAGCATCAGGCCCATCTTGCCGCCCTGATGGATGAAAACGCCGTGCTGGCCCGTGAACTGGCCTCGGCACAAAAGCGCAGCACCTGTATCGCGCAGGCGCAAGCCCAGCGAATTCAGACGCTGGAAGCCACGCTCGTGCGGCTCAGAGGTGACCTCATCCGCAGCGAGACCGACAAGGCGAGGCTACAGGAACAACTGGCCCGCATGGAGGCCGGCAGGTCGGTGGCCGCGTCGGAGCCCGCCCCTGCTGCGGAACAGGCCAAGGACGCCACGCCCCTGACCAATCAGACTGTGTTGTGCGTAGGGGGGAGAACGGCCGCCGTGCCCCTCTACCGCTACGTCATCGAGCGCACGGGGGGCCGCTTCCTCCATCACGATGGCGGCGAGCACCACTGCATCAGCAAGCTCGACACCACCCTGGCGGCGGCCGATCTGGTCATCTGCCAGACCGGCTGCATCAGCCACGATGCCTACTGGCGCGTGAAAGAGCATTGCAAACGCACCGGCAAGCGCTGTGCGTTCGTGGACACGCCCAGCAAGGCGGCCCTGCAAAAGGCTTTGGGCAGCTTGAGTCAGGAGACGCAAGCGGCGCCATGCCCGCCCGCCGTGCTTCAACTGGCCCGGGCCAAGCCCAAAGCCCGGACCGACTGAGCCGCCAGGCTTCCCCCTCCCTACTGACAACAAGGCGCGAGACCGCTCGTGTCGGGCAGCGCCTTGTCCGCCCATTTTTCATCCACTCGTTCTCGCTTTCCCATGCAGTCCACATCCCCCCGTCTTTCCTGCCTTGCGCTGGCCTTGTTCACCCTGGCCAATGGCGCCCAGGCCCAGGCCCCGACACCCCCTGCAGAGGCCGCCCCACAACTGCCCGACGTCACCGTGACCGACACGCTGCCCACAGCAGACCCCAGCGAAGGCCGTCCAAGCTACAAGGCCCAGCGCAGCAGCACCGCCACCGGGCTGGCGCTCAAACCGCGCGAAACACCACAAGCCATCAGCACCATCACCCACAGCCAGCTTCAGGACTTCAGGCTGACCTCGGTCAACGACGCGCTGGCCATGGCACCGGGCGTCACCGTCGAGAAGGTCGAGACCGACCGCACCTACTACGCCTCACGCGGCCTGGACATCGACAACTTCCAGCTTGATGGCATCGGCATGCCCTTCACCAACGGTGCGCAATGGGGCGATCTGGACACGGTGATCTATGACCGCATCGATGTGCTGCGCGGCGCCAATGGCCTGATGACCGGCACCGGCCAACCCTCGGCCACGGTCAACTTCGTGCGCAAGAAACCCACGGCTAAATTCCAGTCTTCTGCCGAGCTCACCCTGGGCTCCTGGAATCTCAAGCGCGCGCAGGCCGACGTCTCCGGTGCGCTCAATGCCGATGCCTCCGTGCGTGCCAGGCTCGTGGGTGCGGTCGAGGACAAGGACAGCTATCTGGACCGATACGGCCGAGCCAGGCAGACGCTGTATGGCGTGGTGGACATGGACCTGGGTGAGGCCACCATGCTGTCGCTTGGCCTGCTGACACAGGAGACGCGCGCGCGCAGCCCGCTGTGGGGCGCCCTGCCCATGAACTACACCGACGGCTCACAGACCAACTACGACGCGTCGACCAGCACCGCAGCAGACTGGGCCTGGTGGAACAACCGTGACCAGCGTGTGCACGCCGAGTTGCAACACGCCTTCACCAATGGCTGGGATCTGCGCACCGTGCTCACCCACCGGGAAATGAACACAGACTCCGAACTGCTCTACCTGTATGGCACGCCCGACCGGGACACGGGGCAAGGCCTGTTCATCTACCCGTCGGCCTTCGCTGGGCATTATGTGCAGGACATGCTCAATGTGCAGGCCAGCGGCCCCTACTCGCTGGCCGGGCGCCAGCATGAACTGACCCTGGGTGCGAGCTGGGCCCATGAAGACGCCTGGGAGCAGTCCGGCTACAGCAGCATCACAGGCCAGCCACTGGGGTTCAGCCTGAGTAACTGGAACGGCCAGATCACCAAGCCTGCATTCAACGCGTCCTACAACGGATCGGACTTCCGCACCAACAGCATGGCCGTCTATGGCGGCACGCGCCTGAACCTGAGCGACACCTTCAAGTTGCTGGCCGGGGGCCGCTTTACTCACATCAGCTCGCAAGGCCAGAACTACGGCTCGGACCACACCTACAGCCACAGCCAGACCACGCCTTACATCGGCGCAGTCTGGGATCTGGGCGCGAACGTGAGCCTGTATGGCAGTGCCACCCGGATCTTCAAGCCGCAGACCGAACTCGACGCCCAGCACCAGGTATTGGCCCCCATCCAGGGCCGCAACACGGAACTGGGCATCAAGGCCGACCTGCTGAACAAGGCGCTGGCGGCCCAACTGGCCGTGTTCGACACACGCCAGAATGGCCTGGCAGGCAATGCAAGCTATGTCGCGCCTTCCGGCTCCCAGCCTGGCTACACCGCCTACGAGGGTGTGGACACGCGCAGCAGGGGTATCGAGCTGGAGCTGACGGGCCAGGCGCATGAACGGCTGGAGATCACCAGCAGCATCACCCACCTGTCGCTCCAGACCGCCGATGGCCAGCAGGCGCGCACCTTCGTGCCACGCGACACCGTGCGCGTGGGCCTGCGCTACAAGCCCACCGACCGCCTGAGCACCACAGCCAGCCTGCGCTGGCAATCGGCCATCTACTCAAGCAGCAACGGTGCCGTGGCTCGCCAGGCGGCCTATGCACTGCTGGACGTGGGCGCCAGCTACGCATTGAGCCCGCACTGGAAGGCATCGGCCCAGGTCCGCAACCTGGGCAACCAGAAGTACCTCAACAGCCTGTATTGGGATCAGGCCTACTACGGTGCCCCTCGCCATGGCGAAGTCAGCCTGAGCTGGACCTTCTGACCATGCGCGCCCTTCTTGTTCGCCTGCACCGCTGGTTCGGCCTGAGCGCAGCGGCCTTCCTGTTCATGGCCGGCCTGACTGGTGCCCTGATCTCCTGGGACCACGAGCTGGACGCCTTGATCAGCCCACAGCTCTACCGTGCACAGACACCAGGTCAGCCCCTGAGCAGCCTGGCCCTGGCCGAAGGCCTGGAGCGCGCCGAGCCACGCCTGATGGTGACCTGGCTGCCGCTGGCCATCGAAACCGGTGACGCCTTGCTGCTTGGCGTGCGGCCCCGTGTCGATCCGGCCACCGGCCGGCCCTTTGAGCTGGGCTATGACCAGGTCGCCCTGGACCCGGTCACGGGTGCCGTACAGGGCTGCCGGCAATGGGGGGCCTTCTCGCTCGCACCACAGAACCTGATGCCCTTCATCTACAAGCTCCACTACTCGCTGCACCTGCCCCAGGTAGGCGGGGTGGACCTGGGCATCTGGCTGATGGGCCTGCTGGCCATGGCCTGGGTACTGGACTGCCTCATCGCCTTGTGGATCTCCTTTCCCGCCCCCCGGCAATGGCGCCGCTCGCTGGCCTTTCGCTGGCGGGCAGGCGGCCCCAGGCTCGTGTTCGATCTGCATCGATCAGGTGGGGTCTGGCTGTGGCTGCTGGTGCTGATGGTGGCCATCACCTCGGTGGCCATGAACCTGCGCGAGCCGGTCATGAAGCCCCTGGTCAACAGCCTGTCCTCCTTGACGCCGCCCCCGCTGGAGGGCCGCGCCGCCGCAGATCAGGGCCACGTGAAGGGCCATGTGACCGCGGGCATCTCGCGGCAAGCCGTGCTGGATGTGGCCAGCCAGGAAGCCCGCCGCCAGGGCTGGGTCACGCCGCTGGGCGGCCTGTTCCACCTGCCGCAGCAGGCCGCATGGGGCGTGGGCCTGTTCAAGCCTGGCGCCAGCCATGGTGACGGTGGCCTGGGCAACACCTGGCTGTATGTGGACGCACAAACAGGCGCACTCCTTGGCCAGGACGTGCCCGGTACCGGCTCGACGGGAGACGTCTTCATGCAGGCCATGTTCCCTTTGCACTCGGGCCGCATCATCGGCTTGCCCGGCCGGGTGCTGATGTCGGCGCTGGGGCTGTGCATCGCTGCGCTAAGCCTGACCGGTGTGCTCATCTGGGCCCGCAAGCGCAAGGCCCGTCACACCGCCAGGCGCCTCAGGCTGGCTACGACGTGAGCTTGCTGCGCTCGGCCTGGCTGTAGTTGCTCATGTGCCCTTCCGCAGCCGCCCGCGCGCGCGCCCGCTTGATGATGCCGGCGCTCTTGCCGGGTGGCTGCGGCGCACTCACACATTTGTCCAGCACGGTCGAGCCACATTGCGGGCAAGCCGGGACGGTGCTGCTGCGCACCAGCAGCTCGAAGTGCTTGTCGCAAGCGGGGCAGTGGTATTCGTAGATGGGCATGGTGGGTTGTCGACAAGGCGACCCTGTTTCACTCAATACCCGAGCACTTTGCAAGATCAATGCCCTTGGTGCCGCAGGTAGAGATCAGCGGGAAGGCAAGCCCCCACGCTCACAACAAATCCGACAAAAACCACATGGCCTTGTCGCGACGATTTCACTACAACGACAAGGGTCACTTTGACATTTATCAAATGAAATCAATCACTTAAGAAAAGCCTGGAAGTTGGCACCCAAGTTGCAATGAGCCCTTGCAAGCGCCCCCTCAGTCGATACCGACCGCGCAGAACAAGGAGCCCTCATGACGACGTTGATCGTGCAGCCCAACCGGCCCGTCTACCTGGACTATGCAGCTACCACGCCCGTGGACCAGCGCGTGGCCGCCAAGATGATTCCCTACCTGAGCGAACGCTTCGGCAACCCTGCCAGCCGCTCGCATGCCTATGGCTGGGCTGCCGAAGAAGCGGTTGAACTGGCCCGCGAACAAGTGGCCTTGCTGATTGGCGCCGACCCGCGTGAAATCGTGTGGACCTCGGGTGCCACCGAGAGCAACAACCTCGCCATCAAGGGCGCCGCGACCTTCTACAAGACCAAGGGCCGCCACCTCATCACGCTGGCCACCGAGCACAAGGCCGTGCTGGACACCATGCGCGAAATGGAGCGCGAGGGCTGGGAGGTCACCGTGCTGCCCGTGATGGACAACGGCCTGGTCGACATCGAGTTGTTCAAGGCCGCCATCCGCCCTGACACCGTGCTGGCATCGGTCATGTTCGTCAACAACGAAACCGGTGTCATCCAGGACATCGAGGCCCTGGGCAACATCTGCCGCAGCAAGGGCGTGTTCTTCCATGTGGACGCGGCGCAAGCGACCGGCAAGGTGCACATCGACCTGAGCGTGATGCCCATCGACCTGATGTCCATGTCGGCCCACAAGAGCTACGGCCCCAAGGGCGTGGGCGCCCTGTATGTGCGCCGCAAGCCGCGCGTGCGCATCGAGGCCCTGATGCACGGTGGTGGCCACGAGCGCGGCATGCGCTCGGGCACCCTGCCCACCCACCAGATCGTCGGCATGGGCGAGGCCTACCACCTGGCCGCCAAAGAGATGGGCCCCGAGCTGGAGCGCATCCGCAGCCTGCGCGACCACCTGTGGGCCGGCCTGTCGCGCATCGACCAGGTCCACCTCAATGGCGACCTGGAGCGCCGCACGCCCAACCACCTCAATGTGAGCTTCAACTACGTCGAAGGCGAATCGCTGCTGATGGGCATGAAGGACATCGCCGTGTCTTCGGGCTCGGCCTGCACCTCGGCCAGCCTGGAACCCAGCTATGTCCTGCGCGCCATGGGCCGCAGCGACGAACTGGCCCACAGCTCGGTGCGCTTCACGATCGGCCGCTTCACCACGCTGGAAGAGATCGACTTTGCGATCGCCCGCGTGACCGAAGTCGTCAACCGACTGCGTGAACTCAGTCCCTTGTGGGACATGGTCCAGGCCGGTATCGATCTCGACAGCATCCAATGGGCCGCGCATTAAAGGCGCCCCCGGCTGCGGGGTACCGCAGCCCCCCACGGGGGTGCGGGGCCGGACGCTTGGGGCGGCCCGGCGCTGACCCCGCCCTCGCTAACTGAAACTGGAGAAGCAAGATGGCATACAGCGACAAGGTGATTGACCACTACGAAAACCCGCGCAACGTTGGCGCCTTTGCGGCCGACGAAGAGGGTGTGGCCACCGGCATGGTGGGCGCGCCCGCCTGCGGCGACGTGATGAAGCTGCAGATCAAGGTCAACCCCGCCACCGGCGTGATCGAAGACGCCCGCTTCAAGACCTATGGCTGCGGCTCGGCCATTGCATCGAGCTCGCTGGTCACCGAATGGGTGCGAGGCAAGACGCTGGACGAAGCCCTGTCGATCAAGAACACACAGATCGCCGAAGAGCTGGCGCTGCCGCCCGTGAAGATCCACTGCTCCATCCTGGCTGAAGACGCCATCAAGGCTGCGGTGGCTGACTACCAGAACAAGCACGCACAAGGCGAAACCGCCTCCACCACGCTGGCCGACCAGCCGGTATGCGCGCCGAATTGATCGCACCGAACCGACCCGCTTTTCATTGTCAACCGCACAAGGAGCAAGAAGATGGAATCGACCATGACCGCCTCTGTGGGCCACGATATGCCCCCACCCGCCCCCCTGAGCTTCAGCGCCACCGCTGCAGCCAAGGTCAGCGAGTTGATCGCCGACGAAGGCAACCCCAACCTCAAGCTGCGCCTGTATGTGACCGGCGGCGGCTGCTCGGGCTTCTCGTATGGCTTTGCCTTTGACGACCAGCTCAACGAAGACGACACCCGCATCGACCGCGACGGCGTGACCATGGTCGTGGACGCCATGAGCCTGCAGTACCTGATGGGCGCCGACATTGACTATGAAGACGGTCTGGAAGGCTCGCGCTTCGTGATCCACAACCCCAATGCGCAGACCACCTGCGGTTGCGGCAGCTCCTTCTCGATGTGAGGCCCGCCATGGCGATCACGATGACCGAGGCGGCGGCCCGCCATGTTCAGAAGTCCATCAACAAGCGCGGCAAGGGCGTGGGGCTGCGCCTGGCCGTGAAGACCAGCGGCTGCTCGGGCTTGTCCTACGCGATCGAGTTCGCCGACGAAACCTCGCCCGAAGACATCGCCTTTGAGACCCATGGCCTGCAGTTGCTGGTCGACCAGAAGAGCCTGCCTTTTCTGGATGGCACGCAACTGGACTTCGTGCGCGAAGGCCTCAACGAGGGCTTCAAGTTCAACAACCCGAACTCGAAGGCCGAGTGCGGGTGCGGCGAAAGCTTTGCTGTTTGAAAGAGGCCCACCATGGCACTGCTGCAGATTGCCGAACCCGGGCAAAGCGCGGTCCCCCACCAGCACAGGCTGGCGGCGGGGATCGACCTGGGCACCACCAACTCGCTGATTGCCAGCGTGCAAAGCGCCGTGCCGCGTGCCCTGGTGGACATGTCCGATCAGGTGCTGCTGCCTTCCGTGGTGCACTACACCGCCGATACCAGCGAGCCGCCCCTGGTGGGCTACCCTGCCCTGGCCCTGCAGGCGCAAGACCCGCTCAACACGATTGCCTCCGTCAAGCGCCTGATGGGCCGGTCCATGGCCGATGCACTCAAGGCGGGCTCGCCGCCCTACAAGCTGGTGGACGGCCCCGGCATGGTGTCGGTGGACACGGTGGCCGGCGTCAAGAGCCCGGTGGAGGTCTCGGCCGACATTCTGCGCGCATTGAAGGCCCGCGCCGAGGCCTCGCTGGGTGGTGAACTGACCGGCGTGGTCATCACCGTACCGGCCTACTTTGACGACGCCCAGCGTCAGGCCACCAAGGATGCCGCGCGCCTGGCCGGCCTGCACGTGCTGCGCCTGCTCAACGAACCCACGGCTGCCGCCATTGCGTATGGCCTTGACAAGGCTGCAGAAGGCGTATTTGCCGTGTACGACCTCGGTGGCGGCACCTTCGACATCTCCATCCTGCGCTTGTCGCGCGGGGTGTTCGAGGTGCTGTCTACCGGCGGTGACTCGGCCCTGGGCGGTGATGACTTCGACCGTGCCCTGGCCTTGTGGCTGGCCGAGCAGACCCAGCAAATCTGGTCTGCACTGAACCCCACCGAGCAACAGCACCTGCTGACATCGGCGCGTGCCGGCAAGGAAGCGCTGTCCAGCTTTGATGCGGTGGATGTGGCAGGTGTCACGGTGACGCGTGAGGTGTTTGCCCAATGTACGCAGGCCCTTGTGCAGCGAACCATGTCGGCCACGCGCCGTGCCCTGAAAGATGCCGGCCTGAGCATTGACGAGGTAGACGGCGTGGTCATGGTGGGCGGCTCCACCCGCATGCCTGTGGCCCGTGACGCCGTGGCGCAGTTCTTTGGCAAACAGCCGCTGACGGACATCAACCCGGACGAGGTGGTGGCGCTGGGCGCGGCCATGCAGGCCGATGTGCTGGCAGGCAATGCCGGCAGCGACGGGCAGTGGCTGCTGCTGGACGTGTCGCCGCTGTCCCTGGGCATCGAGACCATGGGCGGCCTGGTCGAAAAGATCATCCCGCGCAACTCGACCTTGCCCACCTCCCGCGCGCAGGACTTCACCACTTTCAAGGACGGGCAGACGGCCATGTCCTTCCATGTGGTGCAGGGCGAGCGTGAAGCGGTCAATGATTGCCGCTCGCTGGCGCGCTTTGACTTGAGGGGCATCCCGCCCATGGTGGCCGGTGCGGCGCGCATCCGGGTCACGTTCCAGATTGATGCGGATGGCTTGTTGTCGGTGTGGGCCAGTGAGCAGAGCACGGGCGTGCAGGCACACATCGAGGTCAAGCCCTCCTACGGTTTGAGCGACGACCAGATCGCCCAGATGCTGACAGACAGCGTGGGTCGCGCGCAGGCGGACATGCAGTTGCGCATGCTGCGCGAAGCCCAGGTGGATGCGCGGCGCTTGCTGGATGCGACCGAGGCTGCCTTGGCGGAAGATGGGCAGGAATTGTTGTCGCCCGCCGAGCGTGCGCACATTCAGGATGCGATGAACCTGGTGGCCGATGCGCTGGAGACCGAGGCCGATACCGACACGGTCAAGGCGGTGTGCCAGACGCTGAATGTGATCACGTCGAGCTTCGCGGCCCGCCGCATGGACGCCAGCATCCGCAAGGCGCTCACGGGGCGTGTGCTGGACACCATTTCCTGATCTGATTTCTTGTCTTCACCGAGTTGTTGCCATGCCCCTGGTCACTGTCCTGCCCCACCATGAGCTGTGCCCAGAGGGCCAGCAGTTTGACGTCAAGAAGGGTGCTTCGCTGTGTGAGGCGCTGCTCAAGCATGGCGTGGCCATTGAGCATGCGTGTGACATGGTGGCGGCTTGTGCCACCTGCCATGTGCTGGTTCGGGCTGGTTCTGAGAGCTTGGATGAGCCGGATGATGATGAGAACGATCAGCTGGACAATGCCTGGGGGCTGGAGCCTTGCTCGCGGCTGGCTTGCAGTGTGCGGGTGAAGGGCGGAGACATCACTGTGGAGCTTCCCAAGTTCAGCCGGAACCATGCGCGGGAGCGCTGAGGGTTGAGCGGGACAGGGCACTTGGGTGCTCAACTTCGCTCATGTCCCCCGTGTCCAGCTGCGCTGGCCCCTCCTCCTCTACTTCGCTGCGCTGAACACCCAAGTGCCCTGTCTGGGGACGGTGGTGGTCGGGGAAGACCGTTTTCAAGGCTAGACGCCGGGCGGCAGCTTGCTGCGCATCAGGCGTTTGCGGTTGATGCGTTCGCCGTCCACGATGAAGGTGCCATCGCCAACGGCGTGAAGCGTTCGCTTTTCCTTGCGGGTGGTGTCCAGGTAGGCTGCCACGCCTTCGAGCACGACGATGTTGTGCTTGCTCACGATGTCGACCACCTTGCATTCGATGTTGGCCAGGCATTCCTTGATCAAAGGGGCTTTGACGATCTGCCCTTCAAGCGGGGTCAAACCGAACTGTTTGAACTTGTCCGTGTCGGCGCCAGTGCACGTGCCGATGCCCACAACCTGATCGATCTGGTCGACAGTGGGGATGGCGATCACGCACTCCTTCGATTTCTTGAGCGCGGCATAGGAGTGGTTCCAGGGGCCTGTGGTCAGGGTGAACCGCGGCGTGAAGTCCATGACCATGGTCCAGGAGATGGTCATGACGTTGCAGCCTTGCGCGCTGCGCGTGGTTACCAGCACGACCGGGCCCGGCTCCAGCAGGGTAAAGGCTTTGCTCAGTGGAAGCGGCTTCATCATCGCGCCTCACCTCCCCCAGTGGCCATCTGATCAAGAAAGCCCACCACGGCGCATTCCTGAATCAAGGCCATGGCGTCGGCCCGCTCAAGGGGCAGCAGGCTGAAGCCACGAGGCCCGGTACCAGGCGGCATGCGCTTCACGCTGACCACGGCCACCTCTCGCGGCTTCAACGTGACACGCAGCGGTGATGCTGCGGCAGCCATGTAGCCCATCTGCAGTTGGTGCTCTCCCGGTTTGACGTCCACCCCCACGACCGAGCAGGGAATGAGGGTGGGCAAATTCGTGCCATCGAGCACAAGCTGGGCTTGCCCGTAGGCGTCACGCCAATCATTGCGAACCAGGACCAGGCGGCTGACACCAACCGGCGGTGGGCGCAGCTTCTTCACCTCAGCGATTTGCTGGCGAGATGGCGCCGGGTAGGCCGTGCAGGTCCGGATCTCGCCATGGCTGTAGCAGCGCTCTTGGGTGGAAGGCTTGTCAGGCGGCGGCGTGCCGGCACAGCCACCCAGGATGCCGAGTGCAAGCAGGAGATACGGCCTTGCGTCCATTTTCATCAGGCGACACCTTGTGAAACTTGGCGGCGCAGTGAGTTGGCGCACCAGCCGCTGGCAAGATGGTAGCTTGATCTGGACGCACCTTACTTCAAGGTTCAAGGCAAAACGCAACTGCCGGTGCCACCATCGCGGACATAGGTGTCTGTCGACAAGGTGCCATTGGCGGCGGTGATGATGTTCTGCCCCGCGCGCAGGAAGACGGGTGTGTGCGGCCTGAGCGCGCTCAGCTGGGTCAGCGGTACGCCGTTGACCGACACATTGAGCAGGAAGCTGCCGTTGTCGAACAGGTTCACAAACGGTTGCGTCAGGCCCGTAGCCCCATTCAGCGCGCAGCCAGGCGTCACGGTCATGTACGACTTGCCGCTTGCGGCGTATTCCAGTGTGCCGTCCGTGCTGAAGTAGTTGCCCGAGGTAGCTGGCTGGCTGCACTGGCCAGTGGTCACCGAAAAGACATAGGTGTCGGCCACCTTCTTGCTCAACACCACCGAAACCGCGTTACTGCCATCGGCAAGCCACACATCGGCCACCGGCGCGGCAGCCAGAACGTGATTGATCTTGACGCCATTGAGCAGCACATCGGCCTCAGTACGCACCGTGGGGTTGAACAGACCAGCTTGCACCTTGGGCGCATTCAAGCCGGTAGCCGGGCTGATGGCGCACTGGGCAGCCGTTGAGGCGAAGGTCTTGCCACTGCTGCCGATTTGCACGGTGGTGGCCGCCAACGCCGAGGCGCTCAACCCGGTCGCAGCCATGAACGTGGCCGATGCCAGGAGCAGAAATTGGGGGTGTGACATGTCTTGGTCCTCAGTGATGGATCGCGTGGTTCGCCGTGGCGGCCAGACCAAGGCAACACCGCCTCAGATCCACCGCTGACGAGCGATCCTAGCGACAAATCCTGCCGACCAAAATACATGTGCATATTGCACATTTGACGAGAATCAAGCTTGCATCAACAAGCTGAAGAAGGCTGCGCTGAATGAGACTCGTTTGACGCCGCAATGAGTCACGCAACCCACGCCGCCACGCAAGATCCAGTTGGTGGGGCGTTCTGCATAGCGAAGTCAAGGAGGAGGCATTGGCTTTCGGCCAATGCCGGGGGACATGAGCGGAGCAGAACGCCCCACCAACTTGATCCGCACTACCTGCCACCTCGCAACGGCCTCAACAACTCACGCAACCCGTTGTGGTCCAGCTCATACATCAGCGCCAGCAGTCGCCCCATCTCGCCCTTGGGGAAGCCCTCACGCGCAAACCAGCCAAGGTAGTTACCGGGTAGGTCGGCCAGAAGCACACCCTTGTGTTTGCCAAACGGCATGGTCATGGTGGCCAGCTTCTGCAGGTCTTCGGGGTTCATGTGGCAAGGGCAGGCGTTTGAAGGTTCGGCAGTGTGACAGAGGCTGCCCATGCCCCGCCTTGGCCGCGGCGCCCAACCAGGCGCTGTGTGGGAAATGGCGTAAACCCGACAGCCCCAAACGCGCCACCCGGACATTCCAAACGCACGCAAAAGCTGAATCAAATCAAAGGCTTGGCGCTTTCTGGCGCCGCCAAATGCGCTGGCACACCGCTTGCAGTTCAAGCATCAGACAAGTTGCCCTCCACCCAGCCAGCGACACCCACCATGCACAGCGCGATCATCAATGACACGACACTGCGCGACGGCGAACAAACCGCTGGCGTGGCCTTCACCGTGGCCGAGAAGTGCGCCATCGCCAAGGCCTTGTCAGACGCTGGCGTGCCCGAGCTGGAGGTCGGCATCCCGACCATGGGCCAGGCCGAGATCGAGACCATCAACTGCATCGCGGCCATGGGCCTGAGCAGCCGCCTGATGGTGTGGGGCCGCATGTGCGAGGCTGACATTGCCGCCGCACTCGAATGTGATGTGGACATCATCCACCTGTCCATCCCCGCGTCCGACATCCACCTGCAACACAAGCTGCAACAGACCCGTGAATGGGCGCTGGATCAAGTCGCTTACTACGTGAGCGCCGTGCATGAAGCGGGCCATGAAGTGTCTGTCGGCTTTGAAGACGCCTCGCGTGCCGACCCGGTCTTCCTCTCGCAACTGGCAGCACAGGCACAGCTCGCAGGCGCACGCCGCATCCGCTTTGCGGACACGCTCGGCGTGCTGGACCCGTTCTCCACGTATGAGGCCATCGCCCGCCTGCGCGCCGTGGTGGACATCGAGATCGAGATCCATGCCCACAATGACCTGGGCCTGGCCACCGCCAACACACTGGCAGCCTTGCGTGCCGGCGCCACGCACGCCAACACCACCGTCAACGGCCTGGGTGAGCGTGCCGGCAACGCCGCGCTGGAAGAAGTGGTGATGAGCCTGCGCCACCTGCACGGGCTGGACTGCGGCGTGCGCACCACCGACCTGGTCGCGATCTCGCAACTGGTGGCGCGTGCATCGGGGCGCCCGGTGGCCGCCAACAAGAGCATCGTGGGCGAGGCCGTGTTCACCCATGAATCGGGCATCCATGTGGACGGCCTGCTCAAGAACCCCAGCAACTACGAAGGTTTCGACCCTGCCGAGGTGGGCCGCGAGCGCCGCACGGTGCTGGGCAAGCACTCGGGCTCACGGGCGGTGCGCGTGGCTTACCAGGCGCTGGGCCTGCCGGTGATCGACCCGCAAGTGCCCTCGCTGCTGGAGCGCATCCGCACACACGCCGTCAACACCAAGCAGGCGCCCACGTCTGACGACCTGCAGCGCTTCTTCCTGGAAGCCTCGGCCGCACAGGGGCAGCCATCATGAAACGCGAAGACCCCGCATTGGAAGCGCTCCAAGCCATGGCCGCCCTCCACACCCCTGGCCCAGTCGCCCAGCCATCTTGGTGGGCTTGCCTCAAAGAGGACGTGGCCTGCGTGCTGGCACGTGACCCGGCCGCGCGTAGCCGCTTCGAGGTCTGGACCATCTACCCCGGCGTGCAGGCCGTCGCGTTGCACCGCATGGCCCATGCGCTGTGGGCGCGCGGCTGGCGCTACCTGCCGCGCTGGTTGTCCTTCATGGCCCGTGGCTTCACCAATGTCGACATCCACCCCGGCGCGCGCATTGGCCGGCGCTTCTTCATCGACCATGGCGCGGGCGTCGTGATCGGCGAGACGGCCGAGATCGGTGACGACGTCACGCTCTATCACGGCGTGACCCTGGGCGGCACCACCTGGCGGCCCGGCAAGCGCCACCCCACGCTGGGCAATGGCGTGGTCGTGGGCGCCGGCGCCAAGATCCTGGGCGCCATCACCGTGGGCGAGCGGGCCCGTGTGGCCGCCAACTCCGTGGTCATCGACAACGTGCCCGATGCCGCCACCGTGGTGGGCATCCCCGGCCGCGTGGTGGTGCGCCAGGCGCCCGCCAGCACCAGCAAGGCCGGCCGCGACATCAACCTCGACCACCACCTCATCCCCGATCCGGTCGGCAAGGCCATTGGCTGCCTGCTGGACCGCATCAGCGACCTTGAACAAGAACTCAAGCTCATCAAGGGCCTTGCCGCCAAGGATGCCGCTGTGGAGTCCGTTTGCCATACATGCGACGACACCTGCTCGCAACCCACCTTCAGCCTGTCCCCCAGACCCACGAACGGAGCCTGATCATGACCGACACCTTTGCCGCCCAACTGCGTCAGCTCTCCTCAGCTGATGACTTCCTGCAATTCTTTGGCGTGCCCCACGATAAGGCCGTCGTCAACGTCAGCCGCCTGCACATCCTCAAGCGCTTCTACCAGTACATCCGGCAAGAGCCCAATCTGCCCGAAGACAACGAGCAGGCGCTCTACCAGTGCTACCGCACCCTGCTGATCAAGGCCTATGGTGACTTCGTCAAGTCCACACCGGCGCAAGAGAAGGTGTTCAAGGTCTTCCAGGATGTGGACGGCCATCAGCACGTGACGCTGCAGAACCTCAAGGCCACGCTGCCATCGCAAAGCGGCTCTGTGCCGTCCTACACCGTGCCTGCCGTGCCCGCCGCACCGCACGCTGCCTGATCAACACAACAACACAAGCCCGCCTCGCAGGAGAGCACCATGCACATCGTCGTCTGCATCAAACAGGTCCCGGACTCGGCCCAGATCCGCGTGCACCCGGTCACCAACACCATCATGCGCCAGGGTGTGCCGGCCATCGTCAACCCGTATGACCTGTTCTCGCTGGAAGAAGCCCTGCGCCTGAAGGACAAGTTCGGCGGCAAGGTCACCGTGATCTGCATGGGCCCACCGCAAGCCGAAGAGGCCTTGCGCAAGTGCGTGTCCTTCGGGGCCGATGACGCGGTGCTGGTGACCGACCGCGCCTTTGCCGGCGCCGACACGCTGGCCACGTCTTACGCGCTGGCTGCCGCCATCCGCAAGCTCAACAGCGAGCAGAAGGTGGACATGGTCTTCACAGGCAAGCAAACCATCGACGGCGACACGGCGCAAGTGGGCCCCGGCATCGCCAAGCGCATGGGCTTGCAACTGCTGACCTATGTGTCTCGCATTGTCGAGACCGATCTGGAGGCCGGCACGATCACGGTGGAGCGTCGTGGTGAAGGTGGTGTGCAGATCCTCAAGACGGCGCTGCCCTGCCTGATCACCATGCTGGAGAACACCAACGAGATGCGCTTTGCCTCGCTGCCATCGATGATCCACGCCGCCGCCTACCAGGTGCGCAAGTGGAACAAGGACGATGCCGGCATCGAGGACATCAGCAAGATCGGCCTCAAGGGCTCGCCCACGGTGGTGAGCCGCGTCTTCGGCCCCACCCCGCGCTCCGAGAAGGCCGAGATGGTGAACCTCGAAACCTCCAGCCTGCGCGACATCTCGCTCAACCTCTTGCAGTCCATCTTCACGGTCCACCCCACGCTGGAGCAGGACCTGGTCGAGAAGTTCAGCGCCTGACGCATGCGCCCCCTCATACAAGCCCCGTCCACCACGCTGTCATCACCTACCCCGGAGCATCATCATGAGTGAAGCCAAACCTGCCTTGAAACCCGCCGGACGCGGTCGCAATCTGGAACTGTCTGAAGAACTCAAGGCCTACAAGGGCGTGTGGGTGTTCATCGAGCACGAGCGCGGCCACGCGCACAGCGTGTCATGGGAACTGCTGGGCGAAGGCCGCAAGCTGGCTGACCAATTGGGCTCGCCCTTGTGCGGCGTGGTGCTGGGTGGCCCCGACGAGAACCTGGACGAGTTCGCCAAGGAGGCTCACACCTTTGGCGCCGACCACGTCTACATCATGCGCGACACCGTGCTCAACGGCTACCGCAACGAGCCCTTCACCAAGGGCCTGACGGACCTGGTCAACAAGTACAAGCCCGAGATCGTGCTGCTGGGCGCCACCAGCCAAGGCCGTGACCTGGCCGGCTCCGTGGCCACCACCTTGCTGACAGGCCTGACCGCCGACTGCACCGAGCTGGCCATCGACCCCAACACCCGCGCGCTGGCCGCCACCCGCCCC
This sequence comes from Aquabacterium sp., assembly GCF_016195855.1. Taxonomy (GTDB): domain Bacteria; phylum Pseudomonadota; class Gammaproteobacteria; order Burkholderiales; family Burkholderiaceae_C; genus Aquabacterium. The sequence continues at coordinate 21,974 of NZ_JACPYU010000005.1, read as the reverse complement.
ACCTTTGGCGGCTCGCTGCTGTGCACGATCATGACCCTGGCCTACCGCCCGCAGATGGCCACCATCCGCCCCCGCGTGATGGCCATGCCGCGTGCCGAAGCCGAGCGCACCGGCACCATCAGCGAAGACGCGCTGGGCCTGATCGAAACCAACATCGTCACCAAGCTGCTGGACTTCATCGCAGACGCCAACTCCAACAAGATCAACCTGCCTTATGCCGACGTGATCGTCAGCGGGGGCAAGGGCTTGAAGAACCCCGACAACTTCAAGCTGGTGTTCGACCTGGCGCGGGTGCTGGGTGGCGAGGTAGGCGCCACACGGCCCTGCGTCCAGGCCGGCTGGGTCGAGGCCGATCGCCAAGTGGGCCAGACGGGCAAGACGGTGCGCCCCAAGCTGTACATCGCGGCGGGTATCTCAGGCGCCATCCAGCACCGTGTGGGCATGGAGGCCTCGGACGTGATCGTGGCCATCAACACCGACCCCAACGCCCCCATCTTTGATTTTGCGCACTACGGCATCGTGGGCAATGCCATGCAGGTGCTGCCCGCGCTGACCCAAGCATTCCAGGCCCACATCGACCAGCGCATCAAGCGCGTGGCTTGACCCTCCCCATGGACCGATCAGGAGCACTGACATGAGCAAGAAAGATTTTGACGTGATCGTCGTGGGCGCAGGCCCTTCTGGCAACGCGGCGGCCTACACAGCGGCCAAGGCCGGCCTGAAGGTCCTGCAGATCGAGCGGGGCGAATACCCCGGATCCAAGAACGTGCAAGGCGCCATCCTGTATGCCGACGCGCTGGAGCGTATCATCCCCGACTTCCGCGACGATGCGCCGCTGGAGCGCCACATCATCGAGCAGCGCATGTGGGTGCTCGATGACGCGTCGTTCGTGGGCAGCCACTTCCGCAGCGAGGACTACAACAAGCCGCCCTACAACCGCTACACCATCATCCGCGCGCAGTTCGACAAGTGGTTCAGTTCCAAGGTGCGCGAAGCCGGCGCCTTGCTGATCTGCGAGACCACCGTGCAAGAGCTGATCATGGACGGCAGCAAGGTGGTGGGCGTGCGCTGCGACCGCGAAGCCGGTGATGTGTTCGCCGATGTGGTCATCCTGGCCGATGGCGTCAACAGCACGCTGGCCCGCAAGGCGGGCTTCCATGGCGAGATCAAGGCCAACAACGTGGCCCTGGCCGTCAAGGAAATCCTCTTCATGCCCGAAGAGCTGATCCAGCAGCGCTTCAACATCAAGGACGAAGAAGGCGTGGTCATCGAGATGGTGGGCAAGATCACCGACGGCATGATGGGCACGGGCTTCCTCTACACCAACAAGGATTCGCTCACCATCGGCATCGGCTGCATGCTGTCGGACTTCAAGAAGAACGAGAACAAGACCTCGCCCTACACCTTGCTGGAGCAGCTCAAGCAGCACCCCTCCGTGGCCCCGCTGATCCAGGGTGGCGAGATGAAGGAGTACTGCGCCCACCTGATCCCCGAAGGCGGTTTCTTCGCCGTGCCCAAGGTGTATGGCAATGGCTGGATGATCGTGGGTGACTCGGGTGGCTTCGTCAACGCCGTGCACCGCGAGGGCTCCAACCTGGCCATGACCACAGGCCGCCTGGCGGCCGAGACGGTGATCAACGCCAAGGCCGCCGGCAAGGATTTCAACGAATCCACGCTCAAGGCTTACCAGAAGGCGCTGGACGAGTCCTTCGTGATGAAGGACCTCAAGAAGTACCGCGACATGCCCAAGGTCTTCCACGAGAACCCGCAGTTCTTCACCACCTACCCCGAGCTGCTCAACAAAGCCGCCCGCACCATGGTCACGGTGGACAACATCGACAAGAAGACCAAGGAGCGCGAGATCTTCTCCAGCTTCAAGACAGCCCGGACCTTCAGCGGCCTGGTGGGCGACGCCTTCAAGCTGTGGCGTGCCTTCCGTTGAAGCTTGTCTGCACGGCCCTTCCACCCCTTGACTCAGGAGTGACACCATGATCCCCATCAATGTGAACGTGGAAGAGAAACTCTTCCAGAACCGCTACAAGGTCGACGCCGGCCGCCCCCACATCCAGATCAAGGATGCCGAGGTCTGCCGCAGCGAATGCAAGGACCGCTCCTGCACCTTCGTGTGCCCCGCCTCCTGCTACAAGACCGAAGGCAACGGCGCGGTGACGCTCATCACCGACGGCTGCCTGGAATGCGGCAGCTGCCGCATCATCTGTTCCGAGCACAGCAATGTGGCGTGGGAGTACCCGCGCGGCGGCCACGGCATCTTGTTCAAGTTCGGTTGAAAGGAAACCCCCAATGTCCCGCCCCGAACGCAGTGTCTTCGTGTGCTCTCAACAACGCCCGCCCGGGCACCCTCGGGGCTGCTGCGCCGCACAGGGCAGCCAGGCCGTGCTGCAGGCCTTCTGGAAGGAGCTGCAGGTCCGCAATGCCTATGAACAGGTCGGCGTGACCTACTCCGGCTGCCTGGGCCCTTGTGATGGCGGCGTCAACGTCGTCGTCTTCCCCGACAGCGTGCTCTACAGCCGCGTCAAGCCTGAAGACATACCCGAGATTTTCGAGAAGCACCTCTTGGGTGGCGAAGTGGTGACACGCCTGGCGGCCTCGGCGGGGTCGTGGTGAACATCCTCACCGGCGAATCATCGACGGACCTGTTTGGTGGCGATGTGCCACCGCAGGTCAAGTCCCTGGTCGAACAGGCGCGCACGGCCGAGACGCCCGAGCGCGCGCTGGCCCTGCTGTGGACAGCGCAGGTCTGCGCGCCCAACTGCCCCTCGCTGTACTACCTGCTCTACAAGTTCCATGCACGGCATGCGGACTTTGAACAGGCCGAGCTGGCCGCGCTAAAAGGGCTGGAGGTGGCCGCCGAACAAGCCGGCCTGCCGGATGACTGGCGCATCGTCACGCCGGACATGGCCGACTTCCTCACGCCGGGCCCTGCCCGCTTCTGGGCCTTCACGCTCAAGGCGCTGGCTTTCATCCGGCTGCGCCGTAAGGACCCTGAATCAGCCCGGGCCTATCTGAGCAAGGTGCAGGAGCTGGACCCGCAAGGCGGCACGGGCTCCGAGGTGATCGAAGCCCTGATCAAAGGGGCCAGTGCCTGATCCCCGTTCGTTCACGGCTGGGGCAGTTGGCAACTGCGCCCGGGCTGGGTGGCCAGCTTGAGCCAGGCGATCAAGGCGGCGCGCTCGCCATCGTCCTTCACCCCGGCATAGCCCATGCTGGTGCCGGGCATGGCCTGCATCGGTGCTTTCAGGAAACGGTCCAGCGTGGCGGGCGTCCACACCCAGCCGGACTGGCGCATGGCTGCCGAGTAGCCCTCAAAGCCCGGTGCCGAGCCAGCCTTGCGGCCAAACAGCCCGCAGTGCGCAGGCCCCGTGCGATGCTGCTCGATGGCATGGCAGGCCTGGCAGCGTTCGTACACCGCTTGCCCGCGTTGCATCCACTCGGCCTGATCAGCCGCGCGGGCGGCCATCGACCACGTGGACAAGCCAGCCACCAGCAGGCCAATCAGGCGGGCGCTCATGACATGAAGGCCGTTGGCACCGGGGCCTCACCCAGTGCCTGACGCAGCACCGCCCAGTGCATGGCCTCGTCACCCAGGATGCTGGCAGCCACCTGGGCCAGGGCCTTGTCGCCAAACAAGGACACCGCGCCCAGGTAAGCCGAGATGGCGCCCTTTTCCAGCCCGGCTGCAAAGCGCAGCACGTCGGCCTGGTTCTTGAGCTTGTCCACCGGGAAGCTGTACTTGGCCTTGGGCTCCAGCGCCTGCCCGCCCAGCTTGCGCACGGTGGCGGCCAGGGCCTCGGCATGCTCCTTGTGGTGGCCCTGGAAGGCCAGCGCCAGTGCCAGCACGTCCTTGCTCAGCAAGCCGCTCTCGGCCCCCACCTGGTAAGCCGCCACGGCCTCCAGCTCGGCGCCCAGGGCGGTGTTGAGGATGCGCACATCACTGCCCGCATCACCCGGCTGGCCTTTGGTGCTGGCGGCCAGCGCATCACGCCCGCCCAGCAGGGCCACGGCCCCGGCAGACAGCACCGCCCCCGAGCCCTTGAGCGCCATGCGGCGTGACAGGGGCGACAAAATTTCAGACAACAGTTTGCTCTGACCGCTCATGGCCATCTCCTTGCTTGGTTGAAAAAACGAAAGTTGAAAACGCGGCCGTCAGCCACGTCATGCAGCGTCAGATGGGTGGCGCAAGCCGACCCAGCCGCTTCAGTTGCCCCAGCACGTGGCGCACCACAGCCTCGCAACGTGCGCCTGCAAAGGCATACACGCCGGGGATGTGCGGCTCCAGCTGGGCGCCCAGTGCATCGCGCAACATGGCGCGTGCCCTGAGGTAACGCGTCTTGACCACCGCCTCGCTGACCTGCAGGCAGGCGGCGGTGTCTTCCACACTCATGTCCTCCACCGCACGCAGCACAAACACGCTGCGGTAGATGGGTGGCAGGCTGTCTACGGCCCGCTGCAACAAGACGCCGATCTGGCCCCGTTCGGCCAGGGCATCGGGTTGGCTCATCGCATCGGGCTGGGCCGCCATGCGTTCATCCAGCGACAGGCGCTCCGGCTCGGCCATGTCGTCGATGCGGATGTAGCGCCCGCGTTTGCGCTGCCCATCCAGCGCAGCGTTGATGGCAATGCGCACCAGCCAGGTCCCCAATGCGGCATCGGCCTTGAACTGGCGAATCGAGGTGAACACACGCAGATAGGCCTCCTGGACCACGTCCTGCGCCTCGGCATCGTCATGGACCACGCCACGCACGCTGCGGAACATCAGGCGGTTGTACTTGCGCATGATGGCCGTGAAGGCCAGCGGGTCACCTTGTGTCGCCAGCCGGACCAGCTCGCTGTCCACCAGCTGGTCCACCTGACTCAGTGGGGGCTCGGGCAATGTGATGCTGATGTCCGGGGTTGGCATGGTGTCGATCTTCCTGTTTGCGGCTTGTCTTGTCATTAGACGTGAGCAGCCCAGGAAAGGTGACAAGGAAAGTGCGCGATCAGCTCAAAATAGATCAGGCCACTCCGGCCAGCACGCAGCGGTTGCGCCCGTCCTGCTTGGCCCGGTACAGCGCCTCGTCAGCGCGGCTGACCAGCCGGTCCACCAGCGGCCGCTCATCGGCGCCGGCCTGGCTGGGGTCTGCCACGCCCACGCTGATGCTCACGTGCTCCGAGGTGGTGGACGCCTCATGCCGCATGGCCAGCGCGGCCACGGCCTGGCGCAAGTCCTCGGCCACGGCCATGGCCGCCTGGGGCGTGGCGCCGGGCAGCACCACCACGAACTCTTCGCCGCCCCAGCGGGCCAGCAACCCACGCCCTTCACCCAGGCGCGAGCGCATGGCCCGCGCCACCTGGCGCAGGCACTGGTCGCCAGCCGGGTGGCCGTAGCGGTCGTTGAAGGCCTTGAAATGGTCCACGTCGATCAGCAAGAGCGCCATGCCCTGCCCTGCGGTGGTCGCCCCGTCTTGCGAGGACAGCTCCTTGAGGTAACCATCAAAACAGCGCCGGTTCGGCAGGCCGGTGAGCGGATCCAGGTTGGACAGGTCCTCCAGGCCGCGCTTCATCTGCTCCAGCTCTGAGCGAAGTGACTGCCCGCGTTCGTTCTGCAAAAAGCGCTGCCGCTCGTCCAGCTCCAGGTTGAAGTTCGAGATCAGCGTGTAGAGCGTCACCACGATGATCAGCAAACCCATGGGGGCCTCGATGATCGCGTAGGGCCGGCACTCGCCCTGGCGCGCCACGGTCGTGTAAATGAACAGGCCCAAGATGAAAGCCGATACCGCCAGCGCACGTGGAAAGCGCAAGCGCTGCACCAGGTTGCCAAAGATCAGCACCGGGATCAGGCCAGCCCGGTAGATCGAGACCTGTGGGCTGTTGCTGGCCATCAGCACCACACCCAGGCAGCCCGCCACCAGCATGGTGCCCACCATGGCGATCACATCCGTCAACCAGGGTGGTGTATGGCTCAGCCACCAGTCACGCACGACGAAGCCAAAGATGACCAGCGCCAGCACGAGCGGTGTCAGCGTGAACAGGCGCAGCTTCACCGACAGCATGAAGGCATCGGGGATCATGTACCAGTCCGACACCAGGAACAGGTTGAACAGGAGCAATGCCGTGGCCGCGGTGATCTGCATGTGCAGCATGCGGCCCGGGGCACTGGCCTGGTTGAAACGCGCCTCCAGCTCGGGCTCGAAACGCAGGCCGCGCATGTAGAGCGCGCGCATCTCGCGCAAGGCCGACAGCAGCGTGATGGGCTGGGCGCTGGCCCCGCTCATGCGGCTACCTCGCGCTGCCCCGCTTCGCTGCCCACAGCCTGCGCCACCGGCTCATCGCCCACGCAGACCCGATTGCGGCCACCCGCCTTGGCCTTGTAGAGCGCTTGATCGGCCTGGCGCGCCAGGGCCTGGGGTTGGTCCCCCTCAGCTGGCCGCATCGACGCCAACCCGATGCTGACCGTGACCACGCTCGCGCAGCTGGAGGCCGCATGCGGCAAAGCGCAGGCCTCCACCGCCTGGCGGATGCGCTGCGCCACCTGGGCCACGGCCTGCGCATCGGCATCGGTGATCACCACGGCAAACTCTTCGCCACCCCAGCGTGCCAGCAAGTCCACCGGCCGGCGCAGGCACGTGCCAATGGCTTCGGCCACGGTCTGCAGGCAACGGTCACCGGCCTGGTGGCCATAGCGGTCGTTGAAGGCCTTGAAGTGGTCCACGTCCACCATCAACAAAGACAGCGGCTGGCTCTCGGCGTGGCAGCGCGCCCAGCTCTGGGTCAGGAACTCGTCAAAAGCGCGGCGGTTGGCGGTGCCCGTGAGCGCATCCGTGAGGGCCGCGGTTTCAAGCCGCTCGTTGGTGGCCTTCAAGGACGAACGCAAGCCCTGCTCACGCACATCCAGCAGGTAAGCCAACCGGTCGTTGTGCTCGCGCACATAACAGGCATACAGCGCAAACGACACGGTGGTGAGCAGCAGGAAGCTGGCGCCCAGCCTGAGCGTGCCCAGCGTGTCCACCGCCGTGAAGATGACGGTCGTGTGCACCAGGGCCGCGCCCACGCTGAGCGCCACCATAGGCCTGAAACGTGCAAACACCGTGGCATAACAAACGATCAGCAGCAGCTCGACCACCTTGGTATAGACCATGGGGTGGGAGCCCGTCAGCGCGATCAGCCCGGAGATGACGCAGGCCACCCCGGCCACCAGCGGCACCACCCATTCATTGAGCGCGGCGCGGTTCAGCTGGCGCAACACCGCCAGCACGATCAGCACAAAGGGCACGTACACGCCAACGCGCAGGGCCAGTGCAAAGCCCATGTCCGGGCGGTACATCAGGTAATCAGAGATCAGGACGCCGCCATACACGATGAAGGAACTCAGCGCGGCCAGGCTGAGCTTGACCGCACGCTCTTCACCATGGTGCTCGACAAAGGCGCGCTCCAGCTTCGCCGGAAACCGCAGCCAGCGAAACCCATCCGCCAAAGTCTGATCGACCAGCGCCTGGTTGTCTGCCGATGCCGCGTCCAGCTCCAAGAGTGACCCTCCAGAGATGCAAGCAGCCGCCCAGGCAGCGGGCCGCTCGAACCCATTACGTCACCCTGATCTTAGTAGGCGAGCTGGATATGAATGCGGAGAAATTGCACGCAAAAGCACGATTTGCAGGCCCTCAGGCGCAACAAAACCCTTGAAAAGTGGTCAATGCGCGCCAATGTGGTCCGCCGCCACCTCGCCAGGGGCAAGCGCCTTGGCCTGCATGATGCCCTTGAGCACCGGCCCTATCTGGCGCAGGCCCGCCACGGCGGTGGCCGTCAGCACCCCGCCCATCATGGCGCCCACAATCCCGCAAGACAGCACATCCTGCCCCGTCAGCCACAAGCCCTCGATGCGCGTGCGCGGGCTCAGCCACTCTTGCTGGAAGCGCTGCGGGTCATGGTCCAGGCCATACAGCTCGCCGCGCTGGTAGCCGCCAAACCAGTTGGTCGACAAGGGCGTGGACACCTCGAAGTAATCCACCTTGCCGCGCAGTTGTGGCAGCTTGTCGTACAGCACCGCCATCAGGCGCTCGCCCCACTGGGCCTTCACGGCTTCGTAGTCCTGCCCGCGCTTGCCCCAGATGGTGTCTTCCCACTTCTCGAACCAGGCGTAGTTGGTCGGGGCCACGATCTCGATGGTGGCCTTGCCCGGGTAGCGCCGCGCAAAGTCCGGGTCCTTGACCGAGGGGAAGGAGATGTAGACCACAGGGAACGGTGCATCCGGGTCATCCGTGAAGCGCTGGGTGATGCCGTCAAAATCGTTGCCGGGGTAGACCCAGAAGTTGGTCTTGGGCAGGCCCAGCTCTTCGGCTGTCTGCTTGAGCCCGATGTAGACACCCAGGTGGGCCGCGCTGGGCTTGACCTTGGGCAGCAGCTTGTCATAACCGGCGCGCTTGACCTCGGCCGGGGGCAGCAGGTGCTCGAAGGTGTTGAAGACACCGGCACTGGAGACCACGCAGGCGCAATCGATGCGGGTGCCGTCTTCCATCAACACGCCTTTGACCTGGCCCTGCTCGGCCACGATCTGCTTGACGCGGGCATAGGTGAACACCTCGCCACCGGCCGCGCGGATCTTGGGCAGGATGGCTTCGGCAATGCGCCAGCTGCCACCCACGGGGTAGTAGCCGCCATGCATGTAGTGGCTGGCCACCAGCGCATGGATGATGAAGGACGACTGATTGGGTGACATGCCATAGTCCCCCCACTGGCCCGTGAGCACGGCGAGCAGATCGGGGTCGCGCGTGAGTTCGGCCAGCACGGCGCCCGTGGTCATGCTGAAGCTGCGGGGCAGCAGCATGTTGAGCAGGGGCTGGGCCAGCTTGCGTTGCCAGGGCTTGAGCAGGCGGGCCATGGTGAACAGCGGCACGTACTTCTTGACCTCGGCCAGGCGGGCCAGGTAGGTGTCGATGGCCTTGGCCTCTTGCGGGAAGCGGCGCACCAACTCATCGCGGTAAGCCTGCTTGCCGGCCAGGGCGTCAAACACCTTGTCGCCGATGAAGAAGCGGTCATAAGCCTGGGCCATGGCGGCCCATTGCAGGCGCCCGCCGGTGAGGAAGTCCATCAGCTTGCGCGGCATGGTGGGCGCGCCCATGTCACCCACGTAGTGCAGGCCAACATCCCATTCATAGCCTTCGCGCTCGTAGCTGTGGGTGTAGCCGCCGGCGGTGTAGTGCTGCTCGAGCACGGCCACCTTCCAGCCCAGTTCAGACAGGAAGGCGGCGGTGGTGAGGCCGCCCATGCCGGAGCCGATGATGAGCGCGTCATAAGGGCCGTTGAGGCGCCAGTCGCGGTAGCGGGTGCCGATGCGCGGGCAGTTGGCTTTGTCGGCTTTGGCGTGGCTCATGTGGGGCTCCCCATCGGTGGTGGCTGTATATGGGGTGGATTTAAGCACACAATGTTGACATTGTGAACACTTGGTTTTGCCTAGGCTGTGGTTCGTCATACATGCGGAGACCGAGCAGGCAAACCCCAGCCCCAGCGGCCTGAGCGGTTCACTGTGCCGGTCGGCGCCTGCGGCACCGACTCCCTTGCGGTGCTCAGGCTCACCTTTGGGTGCGCAAACTCGCCGTCCTTCGGCGGCTCAAACAGCTTACCCATCGGCCCTGCGGGCCGAACCAGGTGAGCCCTCCGCTCCTCAGCGACACAGAGGCCCTTTCAGGCCGCTGGGGCTGGGGTCTGCTGGTGACGCTATTTCGGCACCTGCAAACAGGCGTTTCTTGTTCTGGACGGTACGGTTATAGTTTGTTGAGCAAGCATCAATGAACAACTGGGGAGGTTGGTGAGATGCACGTACAAGATGACGTCAAGAAGCAGCGCAACCTGTCCAAACAAGATCAGTTATGGGACATGCGTGTCTCAATAGCTATCAAGTTAGCTAGCGCGTCCGCTCTCAGTTGGGCTGCGCGACGATAAGGAGGCGCAAAAGCTCAGGGGGGGGCACATGCATCCAAAAGCACACGGGCCAAAGTCAACTTCAGCCCCTCCAAAGTAGGATCGCGACAGAATAAGCCTTAGACATAGAATAAAACTTACCTATCAGCCAAATTTAACAGGGATCTAAATGTACTTCACTAAAATTAAGCCAGTTTTAACTTCTTTGGCTTCATTATTTTTTTGCGCAACGTCCTTTGGAGCTACTGGGTATAGCATCACGTTCCTTGATGACCTAGGTGGAAGCAAAAGTGTTGGCGCCGGCATTAACAATCAAGGACAGGCCGTTGGCTGGTTGCTGACAGCCAGTGGGGCGCAACATGCCATCCTCTGGGATGGCGCTGCAACATATGATCTAGGCAGCAGTAGAGCTTCTGCTATTAACGATACGGGTCTAATTTCAGGCACATCCGACGCAAATATTAATCAGCAATCTCACGCATCCATTTGGAGCCAGAATACACGAACTGACTTAGGTACTATTGGGGGCAACACCAGTGAAGGACTAGCGATAAATAGCTCTGGCCAAATCGTTGGCGGAGCATACACAAACAATTTCGCCGCATATCATGCCGTTATATGGAGCAACGGCACTTCTACTGACTTAGGGACCCTTCCAGGTGGAGATCGCAGTGAAGCGAGAGCAATCAACGATGGGAGTCAGGTTGTTGGGTATTCGTACACATCTGCGGGCGTCGGTCATGCCACTTTGTGGAGCAATGGAACAGTGACTGACCTAGGCACGCTCGGGGGCCAAGAAAGCTATGCGTATGGAATAAACAATGCTGGACAAATTATTGGGTGGGCCAGTGTTGCCGGCAATCGCGCGATGCATGCCACGCTATGGAATGGTGACGTTGCAATCGATCTTGGCGCACTTGAATCTCCAGCTAACACCAGTTGGGCCAGCGCGATTAATAGCAATGGTGTAATAGTTGGTGGTAGCCAAGTAGCTGGCGGCGGCAATCATGCAGTTTTGTGGGACAAGGCAATAGCCCTTGACCTCAACTCGTTTCTCGACACATCGCTGAAAAATGATGGCTGGGAAATACAAGGTGCGACAGACATCAATGACCAAGGCATCATTGTCGGCAACGCATTCAACTCACGAACATTTTCAAGTCGCGCTGTGCTGATAACTCCATCCGTCCCGGAGCCTGGGACATATCCATTAATGCTTCTTGGCTTGGCTGCACTATTGCTTTCCAGAAGAAGCTGCAAAGCAGACTAATCTCGCGGTAATCGGCCCAACTGGCGGTTCAACACGGACGCGAAGCTTGCCCGCCTTTGGTGGGCACGATGACCTACTGATGAATATGCATCCCATTCGCCGCTTCGCAGCGCCGCCCGTTAACGCTGGCATAGGGCCCCGTCTAAATCAACACCCATGATCCTCGAAATCGCCCAACTGCAAGTCCGACCAGGCCAAGGCGCCGAGTTTGAAGCAGCGTTCCGCGTCGCCCAGGCCATCATCTCGTCCATGCCCGGCTATCTCGGCCACGAGCTTCAGAAGTGCGTTGAGAAGGCTGACCACTACATGCTGCTGGTTCGCTGGGCGTCCGTCGAACACCATGAGATCGGGTTTCGCCAATCCGCGGGCTATCAAGCGTGGCGCAAGTTGCTGCATCACTTCTACGATCCTTCCCCAACGGTCCTGCACTACGAGCAAGTGGCCGGCCCAGGCTTGGCTACTTCGGGCAGCTGATCACCATGCACAGCCTCGTACGCGAGTTTGAAGAAGCCGACAGGCAGGCCCTGCGCGATCTGTACGTCGCGTCTCGCAACGCCACCTTCACCTGGGCCTCTGCCGGTTCGCACCAGGCATCTGACTTTGACCTGCACACCGAGGGTGAGCGCGTCCTGGTGGCCGTCAGGGGCTCGAAGGTGCTTGGGTTTGCCTCCATCTGGGAGCCAGACAGCTTCGTACACAACCTCTTTGTTCACCCCTCTGCCCTGCGCCAGGGCGTGGGCCAGGCGCTGCTGGCCAGTTGCGCCAGGTACTTCACCAAAACGCCAACGCTCAAGTGCCTTCAAGCCAATGTGAACGCCATACAGTTCTACAAGACCCAGGGGTGGGTTGCCATTCGGGAAGACGTTGGGCCAGAGGGGCCTTACGTCCTCATGGCAAAGGCCACTGCGATGCAAGGCAACGGCATTTGAAAGGCGCCCGCCATGCACCCCAGCAAAGTCATCCGCGAGCAAGTCACCCGCCTGACCGACCTGCCCAACATCGGCCCCGCCATGGCGGCCGATCTGGTGCGCCTGGGGATCACGCAGCCCGCACAGCTGATCGGCCTGTGCCCATATGAGCTGTACGAGCGCCTTTGCACGGCAACGAACACCCGGCATGACCCGTGTGTGCTGGACGTGTTCATCTCCATCACCCGCTTCATGGATGGCGAGGCACCGCACCCCTGGTGGCACTACACCGCCGAGCGCAAGCAGCGGTGGCCCCTGCCCCCTGCGTGACTTGTTGCCCCTTCACAGCCAGTAAGCCCACATCCTGGCCAGGTACTCCTTGAGGCGGTTCTTGATCGGCCGCTTCTGCCACTGAGCCAGCGTGATCTCATCAGACTCGGCCAGGTCCTTCTCGAACATGGCCTGCACCTGCTTGCCGAAATCCGCACCCAGCACCACGGCGTTCAGCTCGTGGTTGTGCAGAAAGCTGCGCCAGTCCAGGTTGGTGGAGCCCACCGTGGCCCACACGCCGTCCACCAGCACCGTCTTGGAGTGCAAGATGACGCCGCGGCGCTCGTAGAGCTTCACGCCCGCACGCAGCAGTTGCTCGTAGTAGCCGCGGCCGGCGTGGAACACCAGCCATGAGTCCGTCTGGCTGGGCAGGATCAGCCTCACGTCCACACCACGGGCGGCGGCGGCTTCCAGCGTAGCGAGCAGTTGCGGGTCAGGCACGAAGTAAGCATTGGTCAACAGCACGCTGGTCTGGGCGCTGCCAATGGCCGACAGCAGCGTGGCGTAGATCAGGCTGTAGGCCTCGTCTGGTGAGCTGCCAATGGCGCGCACCACCTCTTGCCCCACGGCTTGGGTGGGCGGGAAGTAACGCCTGGTGGCCAGTGGGTCGCCCTTTTGTGCCGCCCAAGTGGCCAGGAAGAGCTTTTGCAACTCGGCCACCACTGGCCCCTCCAGTTGCAGATCGGTGTCGCGCCAGGTGGGGCCGTCGGCATCTTGCACGCGCCGCCCTTGTTTGGCAGAGCCGCTGGCATACACGCTGCTGATGTTGATGCCGCCCAGGAAGGCCTTGCGCCCATCCACGATCAGGAGCTTGCGGTGATCACGCTGGTTCAGCTCCCACTCCTTGCGCGCCACAAAGGGGTTGATGGGGTTGAACTCGAGCACGCGCACGCCGGCATCAGCCAGCTTCTGGAAGAACGACGCCGGGGTGCCCCGAGTACCGACGCTGTCGCGGATCAGGTTGACCTGAACGCCCTGCTGCTGTTTGTCGATCAGGGCTTGTGCAAAGCGTTGGCCGACTTCGTCATCTTCGAGGATGTAGGTTTCCATGTTGATGTGGTCGCGTGCCGCGGTGATGGCCTCCAGCATGGCGCCGTAAGTGGCCGGGCCGTTCTGAAGCAGCAGCACGCGGTTGCCGGTGGTGAGCGGGCTGCCGACGATGGCCTCCTCGCGCGCCAGATGGCGATCAAAGATGCCCGTCTCCTGGCCATGGCGCCCCAGCCCCTCAAGGATGGCCTTGCTTTGGGCGGGTGTCAGGGGGCCATGCACCCCTTGCAATTGCACCGGCTGGCGCGGCGCGCGGGCCAGATCGGGGACGATGGTGGGCAGGCTGCTGCAGCCGGCCAGGCAAAGCAAGGCCACAAACAGCAAGCACTTGAGCTGAGCCGCCTGTCCAAGTGGCATCTGCAGCATCTGCGTCCTCCGTGCTGACCGCACCTTGGCAATGTACAGCCTGCCCGACTCGATGACCACATGGCCCTGCTGCGTGTCACATGGCTTGGTCAACCGCGCTCAGAACGACTCCCAGTTGTCAGTGCCCGTCCTGGGTGGTGCGGCCACTTGGGGCGCGTTGCTGGCTGCGGCAAACTGGGTTGCCCTGGCTTTGAGGCCCGAGGGGCTCACGCTCCTTGTGGCGCCTGGATTGTGCCTGGCGTGCGAGGTTGGTGTCCTGGCCGTGGCATGGCCGAGGTCGGCATGGTGGAGCTTGAACAAGGCCACCGCCTGCACCAGCTGTTGTGCCTGCAGCTTCATGCTCTCCGCTGCGGCGGCACTTTCTTCGACCAGCGCCGCATTCTGCTGCGTGGCCTGGTCCATTTGACTCACGGCTTCACCCACTTGCGCAACCCCGCTGCTTTGCTCGACGCTGGCCGTGCTGATCTCACCCATGATGTCTGTCACGCGCTGGATCGCACCAACGACTTCCGACATGGTGACGCCGGCCTGGTCCACCAGCGCAGAGCCCTGTTCAACACGCTCCACGCTGGCATTGATCAGGCTCTTGATCTCCTTTGCAGCCTCTGCCGAGCGGCTTGCCAGGTTGCGCACCTCTGACGCCACAACCGCAAAGCCTCGCCCTTGCTCACCCGCACGTGCGGCTTCCACGGCGGCATTCAACGCCAGGATGTTGGTCTGGAAGGCAATGCCATCAATGACGGTGATGATGTCGGCGATCTTCTTGGAGCTGTCGTTGATACCCTTCATCGTCTCGACAACCTGCCCCACCACCGCGCCGCCTCTGACGGCGACGGTGCTGGCACCTTGGGCCAGTTCATTGGCCTGACGGGCGTTGTCGGCGTTCTGCCTGACGGTCGAGCTGAGCTGTTCCATGGAGGCCGCGGTTTCTTCCAGGGCCGATGCCTGCTCTTCGGTGCGGCTGGACAGATCGCTGTTGCCTTGTGCGATCTGGGCGCTGGCCGTGGCGATGCTGTCGGCAGACGTGCGCACTTGCCCGATCAGTCCGACCAATTGCGCCTGCATGGCACCCATTGATGCCAGCACACTGCCCACCGGGGCCGCATCTACGCCCTGCACCGGGCTGAGATCACCTCGGGCCACGCGCTGTGCGGCCTCGCTGAGGTCCACTGGCTCTGCACCGAGTGAGGCCAGCAGACGCCGCGTGATCAGCCACCCCAGCGCAACGGCGGTCACCAACGAAAATGCACTGAGTGCAAGCAACAAGGCGCGTTGCGTGGTGTACGTGGTGGAAGCCTCTTCAACGCTGACTTTGGCCTGCTCCTTGCTGTAGCTGACATAGTCATTGGCCGCCGCCAGCAATGAGGCCAGCAAGGGTCTGCACTCAGCATTCATTTTTTCGATGGCCTGATCCTGCATCCCCGATGCGGCCAGTTGAACAATGGCCACAGCGACTGGGCCGTATTGCGATTCGACTTTGTCGATCGCGGCAACCAGTGCACGATCCCGATCGCTCACGTCGGCTGTGCTGGCAACGGCACCCTTCAAGGCCTTGAGGCTGGCCTGCAGATCGCCATTGGCCTGAACGGCCATGGCTTTTGCTGACTCACGATCGGCATCCGTCTTGACCAGCACCATGTCACGCACGCCGATGGCACGTCGGTTGGCAAAAGTGCGCACATCGGTGGCCAGGCTCTCGCGCTCTGCCGCGCCGTTGACATGATCCTTGAAGCGCTCGTTTGCCACGCTGAGATCGCGTAAAGCAAGGGCGCTCACGAGCAACACAATGACGGCAAGCAGGCCAAACGCAAGCAATAGCTGCTTCTTGACCGTGAAGTTTTTCATGTTTACAGCTCCAAAATGGCGCGAGTCCTTCGGCCCGAAACTTTGGGCGATTTGACATGGCACTCACTTATCGGCACGAATGGCTAATTTATGAGCCACAAATTGAATGCGGGCCGCCCTTTGAAACCCATCGCACCGCTTGCAGCCTGCGGGACAGGGGGGAATTGACGCATCGGATACATCGTGCCACTGTGTGAGCTACCGCACAGAAGCCGCGACGCGCGCCACTTAGTCTCCCTGTCATGAAGGCGGGCAAGAACGAGCCATCCGCGCACGTTTGCCCCCACACCACGAAGGAGTTCAACATGAACTGGGATCAAATCAAAGGCAATTGGCAACAGGCCACCGGCAAGGCCATGGCGCAATGGGGCAGGCTGACCGATGACGACATGAAGGTCATTGCCGGGCGGCGTGACGAGCTCACTGGCAAGCTGCAGGAGCGTTACGGTATCGCCAAGGAAGAAGCCGAAAAGCAACTGGCGGAGTGGGAGCGCAAGGCCAGCTCGTGGTTCAAGAAGAGTTGATTCACGCTTGGCTCACTGCCAGGCAAAAGGAGAGCCACCATGCTCATGACCCTCGCCGTTATCCTGCTCGTACTCTGGTTGTTGGGGCTGGTTACCTCCTACACCATGGGTGGCCTGATCCACATCCTGCTGGTGATCGCCGTCGTGGTCTTCCTGGTCAACCTGATCCAGGGCCGGCGCGCCTAGCCTTCAAGCCAGCCCCATGGTCACCATGAAGGAGGCCGCATGCGCCAGCTGATCATTGGCTTTTGCTTGGTGTGCGGCGCTGTGGCGTCGACGCCGGCACAAGTGAGCGTGGGCATCGGCATGAGCATGCCGGGTTTGAGCATTGGCATCAACCTGCCGTTCTACCCGGATCTGGTGCGCGTGCCGGGCTACCCGGTGTATTACGCGCCGCAGGTTGACGCGAACTTCTTTTTCTACGACGGCATGTACTGGGTCTTCCAGGACGACAACTGGTACGCCAGCGCCTGGTACAACGGGCCATGGGACTATGTTGACCCCTATTACGTGCCGGTGTTCGTGCTGCGTGTGCCGGTTCGCTACTACCGGGTGCAGCCCCCTTACTTCCGTGACTGGCGAGACGATGCACCGCCACGCTGGGGCGAGCACTGGGGGCATGACTGGGCGCGAGGCCGGCCAGGGTGGGACCAATGGAACCGCCGCACTGCGCCGCCACCGGCACCACTGCCTAACTACCAACGCCCCTATTCCGGCGAGCGCTACCCCCAGCAGGTGCCGCAGCAACGATCACTCCGCGAGGAGCATTACCGCTATGAGCCGCGTGACCCGGTTGTGCGCCAGTACCAGCAGCGGCCGCCCGAGCTGCAAAGAGCGCCCGAACCCGATCGCCCCAGACAAGCGCCGTACCCGGATGCCACGCGGCGTGAGCAGCCCGAACGATTGCACGGTCAAGGCCAAGGTCTAGGCCATGACCAAGGGCCAGGACGGGAGAAGAACCGCGGCCGGGAAGATGACCGCGACCAGGAGCGCAGGCCACTTCGGTCCAAAGACAAAGATTGAGTGGGCAAACCTGCCCAGTCAAGCGAATAAATTGGCATCATATGGCCATATATATCCATAAATACGCTGTCACACCATCTAAAGAGTTATTTATCTCTTCCGATAACACCGTGTAACGAATCGTGCGCGAGCGGGTTGCCCTGTCAAAGACCGGGCTCCGAACAACACGATCGCCTCGGTCGAATCGGCAAGGAGTTCGGCGGGTGTTTGCCGCAAGGTGAAATGCTGGGGTGCTGAGTGGCGATCCTTGTGCATCGATTGCACTTTGGAGTCCTCACATGCATGGCGCCTCGCTGAACCACGTCTTTCGCCTGGTCTGGTCCGATCATTTGTTGACCTGGGTGCCTGTACCCGAGGGGACTTCTGGCCGCGGCAAACGTGGGCGCGCAGGCACTGCGACGCGCGTGGCCGCCGCCATCCTGACGCTGGCCAGCATGTCGGCCCTGGCTGGGGGAAGCAGCGGTTTGCCAACAGGTGCGCAGATCGTCCAGGGCAGCGGCAGCATCAGCCTGACCGCCAACACCCTGACGATCAACCAGGCCACCCAGAAGCTGGTCACCAATTGGCAAAGCTTCAACATCGGTGTGGGCAACACGGTGCAGTTCAACCAGCCATCGGCCAGTGCGGTGGCGCTCAACCGCGTGCTGGGTGGCGAGGTCTCGACCATCCAGGGCGCCTTGCGCTCCAACGGCCAGGTGTTCCTGCTCAACCCCAATGGCGTGCTGTTCAGCTCGACCGCGCGTGTAGAAACCGGCGGCCTGCTGGCCTCCACGCTGTCGATGAGCGATGCGGACTTCATGGCGGGCCGTTATCGCCTCAGCGGTGACAGCACTGCATCCGTGATCAATGAAGGCCAGATCCTCACCCGCAACGGTGCTGGCCTGGCGCTGGTGGCCGCCAAGGTGGTCAACCGTGGTGAGTTGCAAGGCGACGGCGGCACGGTGGCCTTGGTGTCTGCCAGCGAGGTGACGCTGGACCTGGGCGGCGCCGTGCCTGTGCAGATCAAGCGTGGTGCGCTTGATTCGCTGATTGAAAACGGTGGCGCCATCCGCGCCGACGGCGGGCATGTGATCCTGACTGCCCAGGCGGCCGATGCCTTGAGCCGCTCGGTCATCAACCAGACCGGGGTGATCCGGGCACGCACGCTGAGCACCGGTGCACGTGGCGAAATCGACCTGCTGGGCGACATGGACCATGGGCAGCTCAATGTGGGCGGGCAACTGGATGCCAGTGCACCAAACGGCGGAGACGGTGGCCACATCGAGACCTCTGCGGCCCACGTGGACACGGCCGTGGGCCTGTCTGTTGATGCGGGCTCGCGCCTCGGCCAGGGTGGTACCTGGTTGATCGACCCGTATGACTACACGATCAATGCCACGGCGGCCACCAACATTGCCACGGCCCTCAACAGCGGCACCAGCGTCACCGTCACCACGCAGGCCAACAACACCTCGTATGGCAGCACCGGCTCCGGCAGCGGTGACATCACGGTGGCCAGCGCCATCACCAAGACCGCTGGCGGCAATGCCACGCTGACGCTGCAGGCAGACCGCAGCATCTACGTCAACAGCGCCATCACCTCGACCACCGGGCAACTGGGCATCACGCTGAGCGCGGCCAACAATGCCAGCAGCAGCCTGGGTGGCGTCAACGTGGCGGCCAACCTGGGCTCCAACGGCGGCCGCATCCTGATTGGTGGCGCCGGAGGCAACCAGACCACCGCGCAAAGCTACGGCATTGGCTACGCGCTCAATGCCACGGCCAGCACGCCCGCTGTGCAGATCGGCACCAATGTGTCCATCCAGTCAGCGGGCGGCAACATCACCATCAACGGGCGCAGTGCCGCAACCAACAGTGGCTCCTACTCGGCCACCAAGGGCGGCATCTACGTGCTGTCGGGCGCAACGGTCGACACCGGCGGCGGCATGCTGTACATGAGCGGCATCAGCGCGGGCTCGGGTGCCGACAAGGTCTTCGGGTTTGGTGTGGAGGCCAACTCCGGCACCGTGACCACCTTCAAGACATCCAGCACCACAGGCGCCATCGTTGTGGATGCGCAGAACACGACCAACGCACTGGGTGCGCTGGGCCTCGTCAACAACGGTAGCCAGGCCCGCGTACAGTTCTGGGCGCCCAGCGTGGCACACATGCTTTTCCGCATCAACGGCAACAACAAGGCCACCACCTTCACGCAGAGCCCGCCCTGCAACCCCGGCTACCCCAATTGCGGCACCATGGTGATCCCTGGCGGCAACCAGAGCTACACCTCGGCCGGCTACAACGTGGTCAACATGGCCATGACCCCGCTCTACATTTTCAGCGGGGATGCCTCCCGGGTTTATGACGGCACCACGAACGCCACGGGCCTGCCTCTGACATCGCTTGGCGGGCCCAACGGCTTCGTGATGGGCGACCTGGGGTCGGTGAACTTCACGACACCCAGCAAGAACGTGGGGGCCTACACCACGCTGACGGGCGCTGCGGGCAACCCCAACACCTACACCAGCGGTGGCACCGACTACGCCGTGGCCTATTACAGCCAGGGCACCTACACCATCACCCAAAAGACCATCAACAGCTTTTCGGCTGGCAACAAGGTCTATGACGGCACCACGGCGGCGAGCGTGACCGGCAGCGGCATCGTCACGGGTGATGCCGTCACGATCAACGCCACCGGCGGCTTTGCCAGCGCCAACGTGGGCAACAACATCACGGTCAATGTCTCGGGCGTGTCCTTGAGTGGCGCCGATGCAGGCAACTACCTGGTCTCTGGTGGTGGCTCGATCTCGACGACGGCCAACATCACCCCTGCCCCGTTGACGGTCACCGCCAGCAACGCCAGCAAGACCTACAACGGCAGCACCTACAGCGGCGGCAATGGCGTCAGCTACAGCGGCTTTGTCAACAGCGAGACCACATCGGTTCTGGGTGGCACGCTCTCGTACTCGGGTGACAGCCAAGGCGCGGTGAACGCGGGCAGCTACACCATCACACCGGCCGGGCTGACATCCAGCAACTACACCATCGGCTACGCCAACGGTGTGCTGACGGTGAACCCGGCCACCTTGACACTGACGGCCAATACCGCCAGCCGCCAATATGGCAGCAGCAACCCCGGCTTCAGCGGCTCGGTCAGTGGTCTGGTCAATGGCGAGACGCTGGCCAACGTCACCACAGGCACGCTGGCTTTCAGCAGCGCTGCCACCTCGTCCAGCAATGTGGGCACCTATGCCATCAATGGCAGCGGCCTGAGCGCCAACAACGGCAACTACACCTTCGTGCAAGCCGCGGGCAACAGTGCCGCCCTGACGATCACCCCCGCCCCCTTGACGGTGACGGCCAACAACGCCAGCAAGACCTACGATGGCCAGGCCTGGACAGGTGGCAATGGCGTTGGCTACAGCGGCTTCGTCAATGGCGACACCAGCAGCCTGCTGACTGGCACCTTGTCCTACAGCGGCAACAGCCAGGGCGCGGTCAACGCAGGCAGCTACACCTTCACGCCGCAAGGCCTGAGCGCTGGCAACTACACGTTGAGCTACAGCGGCGGCACCCTCACGATCAACCCCGCCACCTTGACGATCGTGGCCAACAGCGCCAGCCGCACCTATGGCGCAGCCAACCCCAGCTTCGGTGGATCGGTGACGGGCTTCGTCAACGGCGAGACGCTGGCGAGCGCCACCACCGGCTCACTGGCGTTCTCGACCAGCGCCAACACCGGCAGCGGCGTGGGCAGCTACGGCCTGACGGGCAGCGGCCTGAGCGCCAACCATGGCAACTACAGCTTTGCACAAGCCGCGGGCAACAGCAGCGCCTTGAGCGTCACGCCCGCCCCCTTGACGGTCACCGCCAACAACGACAGCAAGGTCTATGACGGCAACGCCTATAGTGGCGGCCACGGCGTCAGCTACAGCGGCTTCGTCAATGGCGACACCAGCAGCGTGCTGACGGGCGCCTTGGGCTATGGCGGCACCAGCCAGGGCGCCACCAATGCAGGTTGGTACGCCATCACCCCAACAGGCCTGAGTGCAGCCAATTACGCGCTGACCTTTGCCAACGGCACACTCACCATCTCGCCGGCATCCCTCACCGTCATCACCGGCAGCCTGACAGGCAGCACCAGCAAGGTCTACAACGCCAGCACCACCGCCTCTCTGGTGTCGGGCAACTTCCTGTTGAGCGGCTGGGTAGGCGCTGACGGTGCCACCGTCACCAAGACCACCGGCACCTATGACAACGCCAATGTGGGCACAGGCAAGACGGTGACGGTGTCCCTGAGCAACAGCGACTACTCGCCAACCGGCGGTACCGTGCTGGCCAACTACCAGTTGCCCACATCCGTGAGCGGGTCGATCGGTGCCATCACACCTGCGCCATTGACGCTGACCGCCACGGCCAACACCAAGACCTATGACGGCAACACCACGGCGGGCGCCACGCCCACCGTCAGCGGCCTGCAAGGCAGCGACAGCGTCAGCGGCCTGCTCCAGGCCTATCTCAACAAGAACGCGGGCTCGGGCAAGACCGTCAGCGTCACCGGCTACACCGTCAATGACGGCAACAGCGGCAACAACTACACCGTGAGCCTGGTCGACAACACGGCCAGCGTGGTCAACCGCGCCAGCGCATCGGTCAGCGGCACCGCCAGCAATTCGACCTACAACGGCAGCACGCAGACCCAGGGCGCGGCCACGCGCAACGGCTTCCTCGTGGGTGACGACATCAGCGTGAGCGGGCTGGCCTCGGGCC
>NZ_JACPYU010000006.1 GCF_016195855.1 Aquabacterium sp. | reverse complement strand
CATCAGCGTGAGCGGGCTGGCCTCGGGCCGCAACGCAGGCACCTACACCTCCAACCTGAGCGTGGGCGGCAACGACGCCGGCAACTATGACGTGACCGTCAGCAACGCCAACCTGGTCATCGGCCGCGCTGCGTTGACGCTGAGCGCAGGCAGCGATAGCAAGACCTATGACGGCACGACGGCCTCCAGCGGCACACCCACCGTCAGCGGCTTGCTGAGCAACGACACCGTGACGGGCCTGAGCCAGGTCTACGCCAACAAGAACGCGGGCACCGGCAAGACCATCACGGTTGGCGGCTACACGCTCAACGACGGCAACCAAGGTGGCAACTACGAAGTCACCACCGTGGCCAACACCAGTGGCGTCATCACACCGGCCCCCACCGTGACGCCAACGCCCACCGTCACACAGGCCTTGCCCACGGTTGAACAGTTCCTGCCCAAGACCGCCCCTGTACCCAATTTCCCTGACAACGCGCTGCACGCTTTGGGCCCCAACCCCCAAAGCCCCGGCGCAGGCAACCTGAACTACGTCAGCCTGAGCACGAGCGAGGCACCACGTAACGCCACGCTCCAGCAACCGCGCGCAGCCCCCCTGGTCAGCACGACCAGCACGACCAACTCGACCAGTGTCGCCAGTGCCAGCAATGACACCAGCAACAGCACCGAGGGCCAGGTAGGAGAGCGCGTCAGTGACACGGGCAACAACCGCAGCCGCCTTGCTCGACCGGGCATCGCGGGGACGGCCGTTCCCAGCGCCAATGGGCCTTTGGACATCTATGTGATTGACGGCGGCATCAATTCCGGCACCAATACGCGTTCGGCCAGGGCAAACTGAACCCGACGTCAAACGCCCCAGACCACACTATTCAACACACGGGACTCACGTTGAAACGCACCGCTGATCCGCACCGCCTGATGGCCGGGATTTGCCTGGGCCTGATCGCCCACGCCTCGCCCAGCTTCGC
Source organism: Aquabacterium sp. (assembly GCF_016195855.1). Taxonomy (GTDB): domain Bacteria; phylum Pseudomonadota; class Gammaproteobacteria; order Burkholderiales; family Burkholderiaceae_C; genus Aquabacterium. The sequence goes on along the minus strand of NZ_JACPYU010000006.1, from coordinate 36,151 downwards.
CGCCACCGAGCTCCAAGGCCCGACGCCCCCCGCGCCGCAGACGGCCGATCCGGCCGCCCTTCCCCGATCCACGCCCGCACCTGCCATCGCCGGAGAGGTGTCGGGCGGCGCCCGCGTGAAGATCACCCGGTTGCAGCTGGAGGGCTGCCGCGCCATCGCCTGCACCGCCCTGCTCGAGCGCCTGGGTCCTTTGCCGGAGCAAGCCCTGAACCTGCGCGACATCGAGGGCCTGGCCCAAGGCGTGGCGGGCCTCTACAAGCAGTCCGGCTACCCATTCGTCCAGGTTGCGGTGCCACCGCAGCGGGTCAATGACGGCGTGCTCACCCTGCGGATCGTTGAAGGCGTGCTGGGCAAGGCCACCGTGGAGGGCAAAGACCCCCTTGTGCCCTCTGCGCAGCCCTTCCTGACCCACGGCTTGCCACAAGGCGAGCCCATTCGTGAAACGTCCATCGAGCGCACCATGCTGCTGCTCAATGATCAGCCCGGCTTCAAAGTGCGGCCTGTGCTCAAGCCCGGTGCCCAGTTGGGTGAGGGCGATCTGGTGGTGGGCGTGGAACGTGAGAACCATGTCTCCGGCGAACTGGGGCTGGACAACATCGGCAGCCGCAGCACCGGGCCCTATCGCGCCAAGGCCTCGCTGGCCGTCAACAGCCCGTTCCGCTTCGGTGACCGCCTTGCCATCAACGCCCTGCGCACCAACGAAAACATGTGGCTGGGCTCGCTGGACTACGATGCCCCACTGGGTGTCGAAGGATGGCGAGGCCAGATCGGCTGGGCACGCACCAGCTACCAGCTTGGTGGCGCCTTCGCCGCGCTGGAGGCCCATGGTTATGCCGACACAGGCACTGTCAAGCTGAGCTACCCCATGCTGCGCTCGCAGGTGTCCAATCTGCTGCTGTCCACCACGTACCTGCACAAGAACCTGCAAGACCGCTACGACGCGGCCGACCTCGTCAAAGACAAATCCAGCCAGTTGCTGATGCTGGCCGCGCAGTTCGATCACCGTGACGGCCTGTTCGGCGGCGGTGTGAGTTACGGCCAGATCAGCCTGAGTGCCGGGCAATTGCAGTTGGATGCGGCATCGCAGGCCGTCGACGACACCACGGCCCGCAGCGCCGGGCACTTCACCAAAGCCAATATCGACATCGCCCGTATCCAGAAGCTGACAGGCGCGTTCAGCGCTTACGGCCGGGTATCGGCGCAATGGACACCCGACAACCTGGACTCGTCCGAGAAATACGGCCTGGGCGGCTTCCTCGGTGTGCGCGCCTACCCCTTGGGTGAAGCCACGGGCGACAAAGGCTGGCTCGCCCAGTTCGAGTTGCGCATGAGCACGGGGGACTTCACACCCTTCATCTTTGCCGACGCGGGCCAGATCAAACTCAACGCCCATCCGTGGGACGACAGCGTGGCCAACCAGCGCACGATCGCCGGCGCCGGCCTGGGTGTGCGCTGGAGCCATCAAGGTTGGAGCGTCGAATCCACGCTGGCCGGCCGGCTGCACGGTGGGGCCTCGCAGGCGGAAACACCCGATCAACCGGTTCGTTTTTTTGTCACCCTCAGCCGCCGATTTGACTGACGCCCCTGGGCGGCACTTGGCGGCAAGGTTTGCGAATGCAGTGAAGCTGGGCCTGATTCTTGCGGCGCATGCTCATGCCCGCCCCTGCTCCGCCCGACAGCCCACGCGCCCGACAAATCCGACACTACGCCCGCAGCCGGGCCTGGTGCGAATGGGAGGAGTTCGACAGTCGGACAGCACAGGTGCACACCGACCTGGGCCAGATGCCCGACATGGGCAAACCGGTGAACCAGGGCGCAGCCCGCCCCCCGCCTTGGCCCCCATTTCACCTGCTGTCCATCCCCGGCATCAGCGCGCACCAGCAAAGGCAATGCGCCGCCTCCTGGCTGGATTCGCGGATGCCACCAGAGCACGACGCCCGCACAGCGGCCATCAGCACCTTCTCGACACCAGCCCGGCCGCGCCAGCCCGGCGCACCACTGCGCATTGCCTACCTGTCCAGCGACTTTCATCAGCACGCCACCGCCCTGCTGATGATCGAGATGCTGGAGGCCCACGACGGCACCCGCTTCGAGCTGCATGCCTACAGCCACGGCGCGCTGGATGACAGCCCCATGCGGCATCGCCTCTTGCGTGCCTTCCATCACTTTCATGACATCCGTGAACTCAGCGATGAGCAGGCGGCCACGGCCATCCATGCCGATGGCATCGACATCCTGGTGGACCTCAAAGGCTACACCGCAGGCAGCCGCACCATGTTGTTGTCATGGCGGCCCGCGCCCATCCAGGTGAGCTTTCTGGGCTACCCGGGCACCCTGGGGCGGGACTTTGTGGACTACCTGGTCAGCGACCGCTTCGTGACACCCCACGCCGCCCAGCCCGATTACACCGAGGCCCTGGCCTGCATGCCGCACAGCTACCAACCACATGGCCGCGCCAGCTTGCCGCCTGGCCAAGGCGGCCCCACCCGCAGCGATGTGGGCCTGCCCGAAGGCGCGTTGGTGCTGAGCTGCTTCAACCAGGCCTGGAAGTTCACCCCGCAGGTGTTCGACATCTGGTGCCGGGTGATGCGCGCCGCGCCGCACAGCGTGCTGTGGCTGCTGCAATGCGATCAGGCAGAAGGCAATCTGCGCCAGGAAGCCCTGGCACGCGGCATCTCGCCACACCGGTTGGTTTTTGCGCCCGACATGCAGCAAGAGGCACACCTGGCCCGCCTGCCCCTGGCCGACCTGGTGCTGGACACCTGGCCCTACAACGCCCACACCACGGCCAGTGACGCCCTGGCCGCCGGCGTGCCACTGATCACCTGTGCAGGCGACACCTTTGCCTCGCGCGTGGCGGGCAGCCTGTTGCAAGCCGTGGGCCTGCCGGAGTTGATCACCAGCACGCCGGCTGACTATGAGGCGCTGGCGCTGGCATTGGCAACAGATGCCGACCGCCTGCAGGCCTTGCGCGCCAAGCTCGGCGGCCTGATCTGCAACGCCGCACTGTTCGATGTGCCCGGCTACACGCAGGATCTGGAAGCGCTGTTCGATCTGATGTGGGCCCGGCACCGCGCCGGCTTGCCGCCTGCCGCGCTGGACCTCTGACCAGCGGCTTTACCGCTGGCGCCAGCCCAAGCTGAGTTCCACGCCAAAGCCCTGCTCAACAGGCACCAGCACGAGTTGCCCACCGTGCGCCCTGGCCACGCGGTCGGCCAGCATCAGCCCCAGGCCCATATCCTGCTCGTAGTGCTGGGTGGCCAGTGCGGCACCAATGCGCTTGCGTGCGGCTTCGTCCACGCCGGGGCCGTTGTCAACCAGGCGGATCACAACCGCAGCAGCGTCATGACGGAACGACACCTGCGCCTGTGTAGCACCATAGCGGACTGAGTTATCCAACAGATTCAACAAAGCCGCCGCGAGCAGATCTGGATCGGCCTCCACCTCGGCATCACCGGTTACGCCGATGGCCAGGCCCGGCAAGGGCAAGTCCTGCACAAAGGCCGCCAAGGTGATATGCCTGGGCCTGATTTCACCGCCACTGCGGAACAGGGACAACAGCGCCGTGACCACCCGGCTGAGCCGGTCCGACGCCTCGCGCGCACGCTGGATGCGCGGCTGCACATTGGCCGGGCTTTCTCGCTGCAGCATGGCCAGCTGCGCCCCCAGCCCGGCCAGCGGCGTGCGCAAGGCATGGGCGGCATTGGCGCTGAAGGCCCGCTCGCTGGTGATGTTCTGCGCCAGCCTGTCCCCCAGGTGCACGATGGCGTCCCGCACCGGGCGCAACTCTTCTCGCGTGGCCAAGGGCGGTGAAGAGCCCGGCTCCAAAGGGTGGTAGTGCGCCACCTGCTGGGACAGGTCCATCAAAGGCCCCAGCTCCCTGCCCGCCCGCCTGCGCAGCCACACGGCGCAAGCCAGGCCCACGGCCAAGGCACCACCGGCTGTCAACAAGGCGGCCTCAAATTGCGCCTGGCTCCGCTCACCATGGGGTTGGGCCACATACAGCATGGTGCCCTGGTCATCAAAGGGGATGCCATACACATGCCAGTCGGGTGAGTCTGCAGACCAGCGTTCGCGGTGGGCCGTGGCCAGCGGCTGCGCCGGCGCGCTGTGCGACCGCCACACCACACGCTGGTCACCCGACACCAGTTGCCAGACCATGCGCTCATGATGCGGCGGCGCTGGCAGCGAACCGCCCGAGCCGATGGGCAAGCGCTCGGCATTGGGCTTGAGCAGGCCATAGAGGATTTCGGCCGACTCCTGCAGCGTGCCATCCAGCACCTCGTCCAGCTTGTGGTGCACGGTGAACCACACCACGCCGAACACGGCCACGCTCCAGGCCAGCGAGACCTGAATCACCACGCGGGACAAGCCCTTGCGGATGGAGGGCGCATCGGTCATGTGCTCACCCTGTAGCCCATGCCACGCACGGTCTCGATCACCTCGGCACCCAGCTTGCGGCGCAGCCGGGATATGTGCACCTCCAGCGAGTTGCTGGCCAGCTCGCCACCCAGGCCCAGCATCAGCGACTCCAGGTCGTTCTTGGACACCACCCGCCCGGCACGTTGCAGCAAGGCCTCCAGCACGCGCCATTCGCGCTGGGTCACGTCGACACGCTCGCCTTGCAGGTACACCGCCTTGGCCATCAGGTCGACCTCCACCTCGCCGATGTGGACGCGTGCGTTGGTGGCCCCGGTCGTGCGCCGTTGCAAGGCGCGCAGGCGGGCCACCAGCTCTTCGGGTGCAAAGGGTTTGACGAGGTAGTCATCGGCGCCAGAGTCCAGGCCTTTGATGCGGTCATCGAGCAGGTCGCGCGCGGTCATCATCACAACGGGGGTGCACACCCCTTTGCGACGCAGCGACCGAATCCAGTCCAGTCCGGAGCCATCGGGCAGTTGCCAGTCCACCAGCAGCACGTCGTAGGGCTCGCCCTGGAGGGCTTGCACATCAAGCAGGCGCTTGCACCAGTCCACAACGTGGCCCTCTGATCTCAGGAATTCGGCCAGGCCGTCGCCCAGGATGGTGTCGTCTTCAAGTAGCAGCAGTCTCATGGGTGTGTCCTCAGGTGCAAAGGTAGCACTGCGGCGGGCACAAGGTCTTAAGCCTGCGTTCAGATTCGCTGCCTAGAGTGCGTGGCAGAACAAATCACATGGATGCCCATGCTGCCTGCCCACTCCTTTCCACGCCTCTTGCTGCAAGCCATGATGTTGGCCGGCCTGAGCACCTACATGCTCCCGTCTGACGCCGCGCCTCAGGCCGCAGACACCAGCCACACCCTCACACTCAAGCCGGCGCAGGTTCAAAGCCTGGGCATTCGCGCAACGCAGATCCAGCCTGCCGGCGATGCCGGGCGCGTGGTGCTGCAAGGCCAGGTCACGCTGCCTCCCTCATTGCTGCGCGTGATCAGCGTGCCCGTTGCGGCGCTGGTTGAACAGGTGCATGCGTCCAAGGGCGATGCGGTCAAGCCCGGCCAGGCCCTGGTGTCCCTCAACGCGCCGCAGATCGTGGAGTGGCAGCGCGAATACCAGCAGGCCATGCTGCAGTTGAAACTGGCACAACAAACCGCCCAACGCGACGAGACCTTGCTGGCCGAAGGCATCATTGCCGGCTCGCGCGCGCAGGCCAGCCAGGCCCAACTGCAGATTGCACAAGCCACGGTTCGGGAACGCGGGCAGTTGCTGCAGATGGCCGGCGTCAAGCCCCATGGCGGCCTGTCTGGCCGCGTGACGCTGAACGCGCCCGGCCGCGGCACCGTCATCGACATGCTGGTGCAACCCGGCCAGCGTGTGGACGCGGGCGCGCCCGTGCTGAAGTTCGCCAGCGAAGGCGCCCTGGCCATCGACCTGCAAGCCTCTGCCGCTGTGGCCCGCCGCCTGCGCAAGGGCGATCTGGTCCGCATCAGTGGTTGCGCCATGCCGGCCACGCTGGTGAGCATCAACACCGAGCTGGACCCCGGCAGCCAGACCCTGGCCTTGCGTGCGCAATGGCCGCAGGCCAATGACTGCGCCCTGCCCCAGCAACGTGTGCAAGCCGAAGTAGCCCTGAGCGCCGACAGCGTCAACCAGACCGCAAGCTGGCTGGTACCCGCCACCGCCGTGCTGCGGCACGACGGGCAGGACATCGTGTTCGTGCAGCGCGGCACCCGCTACCAGGCTGTGGCCGTGCGCGTGGTCAGCCAGCAGGCGGCCAGCGGCCCGCAAACCGCCCAGACACAGATCACCCCCATCGCCCCGGCACAGTTCAAGGCCGATGACCTCGTGGTGAACCAGGGCACGGTGGCGCTCAAGGGTGTGCTGCAAGGCCTGGGAGCGCAATGATGCTCAAGCGCCTGATTGAAGCCGCGCTACTGCAGCGCCTGCTGGTGCTGGTGGCCGCCTGTGTGCTGGTGGGCCTGGGGCTCAACGCGGCAAGGCAGTTGCCCATTGATGCCTTCCCGGATGTCTCGCCCACGCAGGTCAAGATCATCCTCAAGGCACCAGGCATGACGCCCGAGGAGGTCGAATCCCGCATCGTGCAACCGGTCGAGCAGGAGCTGCTGGGCATTCCTGGTCAACGCAGCATGCGCTCGGTCTCCAAGTACGCGATCGCCGACATCACCATCGATTTTGAAGAAGGCACCGACATCTACTGGGCCCGCCAGCAAGTGGGTGAACGCTATGCCAGCGCCCAGGCCAACCTGCCGGCGAACGTGGGCGGCGGCCTGGCCCCGGTGACCACGCCGCTGGGCGAGATGTTCATGTTCACCATCGAGGGCCCCATGTCCCTGCAGGACAAACGCACCTTGCTGGACTGGACTATCCGCCCGCAACTGCGTGGCATCCCTGGTGTGGCCGACGTGAACGCGCTGGGTGGCTCCGTCCGGGCGTTCGAGGTCGTGCCTGATCCGGTCAAGCTGGCCGCACGTGGTTTGTCGATCACGCAGTTGCGCGAGGCCCTGGCGGCCAATAACCGCAACGATGGCGCAGGCCGCCTGATCGCCGGGGAAGAAGCCCTGCTGGTGCGCGCCGAGGGCAGCATCCGCAATCTGGAAGACGTGGCGGCCACCGTGATCGGCCGCCATCAAGGCACGGCCTTGCGTGTGGGCGATGTGGCCGAGGTGCGCATCGGGGCCTTGACGCGCTATGGCGCCGTCACCCGCAATGGCCAAGGCGAAACCGTAGAGGGCTTGGTGCTGGGCCTTCGCGGTGCCGACGCCAACAAGGTGGTCACGCAAGTGCGGGTCAAGCTGGAAGAGATCTCGCGCAGCCTGCCCAAGGGCGTGCACATCGAGCCCTTCTATGACCGAGGGGCCCTGGTCGGCCAGGCCGTGCACACCGTCAGCAAGGCGCTGACCGAGGCCATCGTGCTGGTGTTGGTCTTGCTGCTGCTCTTTCTCGGCCAGTTGCGTGCTGCCGTGGTGGTGGCCATCGTGCTGCCCTTGTCTGCCCTGACCACCTTCTGGCTGATGCGCCAGACGGGGCTGACCGCCAACCTGATGTCCCTGGGTGGCCTGGCCATTGCCATTGGCATGCTGGTGGACTCGGCCGTGGTGGTGGTGGAAAACATCGAGGCCAAGCTGGCGCACCCGGCGCACCCTGAACACAGCGGTGGCATCGGGCAGTTGATCCGCCTGGTCCGCATGGGTGCGGAAGAAGTGGCCACACCCGTGGCTTCAGGCGTGCTGATCATCATGCTGGTCTTCCTGCCCCTGCTGACACTGGAAGGGCTGGAGGGCAAGCTGTTCAAGCCCGTGGCCTTGACCATCCTGTACGCCATGGGCGCCTCGCTGCTGCTGTCGCTGACGGTGATCCCGGTGCTGGCTTCGCTGATGCTCAAGACCGGCGCCCATCAGGACCCGTGGCTGGTGCGCCTGAGCACCAGGGGCTACACCCGCCTGCTCGACAGCGCCTTGCGCCAACCCGCCCCCTGGCTGGCCGGCACGGCCTTGAGCCTGGTGGGTGCCGTGATCGGCTTCCTGATGGTGGGCAAGAGCTTCATGCCCACCATGGACGAAGGCGATGTGATCGTGTCGGTGGAGCAATCACCCGCCATCAACCTGCCCACGGCTTTGCAGCTCAACACACGGGTGCAGCAGGCGCTGATGTCCGTGCACGAGGTCAAAGGCATCGTGGCACGCAGTGGCTCGGACGAGCTGGGCCTGGACCCCATGGGCCTGAACCAGACCGACACCTTCCTGGTGCTCAAGCCCAAGAGCGAGTGGCAGGTGGCCGACAAGGATGCCTTGCTCGACAAGCTGCGTGAACAGCTGCTGCAGTTGCCCGGCGTGGCGACCAGCTTCACCCAGCCCATCGAGATGCGCGTCAACGAGATGATCCTGGGCGTGCGTGGTGACGTGGCGGTCAAGGTCTTCGGCCCGGACCTGGCCATGCTGGGCAAGCTGTCGGCGCAGGTGGAAGGCATCCTCAAGAAGACGCAAGGCAGCGAAGACGTTCAGCTCATCCAGAACAGCGGCCTGCGCTACCTGCGCGTGGTATTTGACCGCCAGGCCCTGGGCCTGCATGGCATGAGCGTGGAGCAAGCCCAGGAAGACCTGCGCACGCTGCTGGAATCCCAAAGCCCGGGCTTCGTGCTGGAGCAAGGCCGCCGCGTGCCCATCATCGTGCGTGGCCCCAGTGCCCTGTCGCTCACACCAGATCTGTTTGCGCAGCTTCAACTGCCCATGAGCGATGGCGCGCCCGTGGCGCTGGCCCAACTGGCCACACTGGAAGAAACCGAAGGCCCCGTCAAGATCGACCGCGAAAACGGCTCGCGCTTTGCGGCCATCACGACCAATGTGCGCGAACGCGACCTGGTCAGCTTCGTGACCGAAGCACAAGCCACCGTGGCCAAGGCCATCCAGCTGCCGCCGGGCTACCGCATCACCTGGGGTGGCCAGTATGAGAACCAGCAACGTGCCGCGCAGCGGCTGGCCATCGTGGTGCCTATTGCGCTGGGCCTGATCTACCTGATCCTGTACACGACCTTTGGCAGTGCCAGGCAGGCCTCGCTGGTCTTCCTCAACATCCCGCTGGCCTTGATTGGGGGCGTGTTCGCCCTGGCTGCGGCGCGCGAGTACCTGTCGGTGCCGGCTTCGGTGGGCTTCATCGCGTTGATGGGCATTGCCGTGCTCAACGGGCTGGTGTTGGTCAACCACTTCAACGAGCTGCTGGCACAAGGCCACAGCGTGGCGGACGCCGTGCGCAACGGCGCCATCCGCCGCCTGCGCCCGGTGCTGATGACGGCCAGCATCACTGCCTTCGGCCTGCTGCCCCTGCTGTTCGCCACCGGCCCCGGCTCCGAGATCCAGCGCCCGCTGGCCATCGTGGTGATCGGCGGCCTGGTGTCCTCCACTGCCTTGACGCTCGTCTTGCTGCCCATCCTGTTCAGGCGCTACGGCGTCAGCGAGGCGGCACGGACATGAGCCACACCACCATGATCAATCATTGCTCACGCGCCTTGTCGGCGCTCACACTGGCTTTGCTGGCCGCTCAAGCGGTGCAAACAGCCCACGCGGCCGAGGCGCCCGCTGACGAACTCCCCCCGGTAGAGCTGGTACGCCAGCACATCCTGGCCCGCCCCGAGGTGCGCGCTGCCGCTGCGGCCCAGCAGGCCGATCAGGCCGATGCCGAGCGGCTCAAGGCGGGCCCCTACGAGTTCACCATGCGCCTGGCCGGGCAGCAACGCCGCACCAGCGAGAAGCTGGCCGATGGCCTGACAGACAGGCAGCGCTACACCGAGACCCAGTTGTCCCTGGAGCGCACGCTGCGCAGCACAGGCAAGGCCAGTCAGGACAGCGCCATCGGTGAAGCCGCCATCAAGCTGGCGCAGATCCGCCGCGCCGATGCCATCCACGAATCATCCAGAGGCCTGCTGAGGGCCTGGGTGGATTGGCTGCGCGAGCAGGCCACCGTCAAGTTGTGGCAAAGCCAGGTGGCAGACCAGACCGAGCTGACGCGGCACGCCGAGCGCCGCGTCAAGGCCGGTGATGCCGCGCGCACCGAGGCCCGCTTGCAGGAAGCCAGCGCCGCGCAGGTGCAAGCCAACCTCATCAGCGCGCAAGCCAGCGAGGCCGCCGCGCGTGCCTTGCTGGACACCCAGTTCCCGGGGCTGACCGCCACAGCACCCACCGAACTCCGGGCCCCGAGCCTGGCTGATTTCCCTGCCGAGCCCGGCACCACCGTCACGCAATGGCTGGAAGAGCGCAGCCACGAGTGGCGCATGGCCCGGCTGCATGCCGAACTGGTGAGCGCGCGCGCCCACCGCATCAGCCTGGACAAATCGGCCGACCCGACCCTGGGCGTGTACGCCGCATCGGAGCGCGGCGGGGCCGAGCGGGTGCTGGGCCTGTCCCTGAGCGTGCCCTTTGCCGGTAGCGCACGCAGCGCGGCAGACCGGCAGGCCCAGGCCCAAAGCGCCGAAGCCGAGCAACAGGCCGAGGCCATTCGGCAGAAGGTCCGCACCGAAGCAGCGACCGCCTGGCTGATGGCGCAGTCGGCCCTGAGCGCCTGGCAAAGCCAGGACCAGGCCCGCCAACGCCACGAGCAGTTGCTCAAGACCATGGTGCGCGGCTGGCAGTTGGGTGAGTACAGCCAGTCCGATGTGCTGCTGGCGCGCCGCCAGTTCATGGATGCCGCGCTGGCGGAAATCAATGCCCGTGCGCAGGCTCGTCATGCCGCCTTGCGCCTGAAGCTGGACCTGCATGACACCTGGGAGTTCGATGATGAGTGATCTGGTGCGCTGGGGCCTGGCCCTGCTGGCAAGCCCCTTGATGTCGGGTTGCGGCGCCGCCATGACCGACCAGACAGAGGGCTACGCGCAAGGCTGGCGCCGCGCACGCGTCGAAGCCATCGTGGACGCGCAAGCGCCCGTTCGATCGGCCTACCGGGACTGCCGCCCGTCTGGCCACACCGCCGCCACCAGCGGCCCCTACGTGCTGGCCAGCTATGCCTTCGGCGGCAACCCGAACCTGCGGCACACCATGGTCGTACCCACTACCCCGGACATGCATGTCGCGGTTGGCCAGCGCATCCGCATCAACATCAGGCATTGCGACGCCGCTTTGCCCGCAGCGCCGACGGCAAACTGAACCGCACCGAGCCGCCATATGCCCTGCGCCGCTAAACTGGCCGGACTCCCACCCGGCCAGGACGCACGCGCATGCACAAGACCCGACTCGAAGCCTTCAGCGATGGTGTGCTCGCCATCATCATCACCATCATGGTGCTGGAGCTGAAAGTGCCGCACGGCGAAAGCCTGGCCACCTTGAAGCCCCTGCTGCCCGTGTTCTTCAGCTATGTGCTGAGCTTCATCTACGTGGGCATCTACTGGAACAACCACCACCACATGCTGCACGCCACGCACAAGGTCAGCGGCGGCGTGTTGTGGGCCAACCTGCACCTGCTGTTCTGGCTGTCCCTGCTGCCCTTCGTCACGGGCTGGATGGGCGAGAACCATTTCGCCGCCCTGCCCACGGCCTTGTACGGCGGCGTGCTGCTGATGGCTGGCGTGGCCTACTGGATCCTGGCGCACGCCATCATCAACACCGAAGGCCAGGATTCCCTGCTGGCCAAGGCCATCGGGCGGGATGCGAAAGGCGTCATCTCGGTGGTGATCTACGCTGCGGCCATTCCGCTGGCCTTCTACAACCAGTGGATCGCCCAGGCCTTGTACGTGGCCGTGGCACTGATGTGGCTGACGCCAGACCGCCGCATTGAGCGGGTGCTGAACTGAAGATCAGGCGGCGTGGCTGCTGCCAGCCAGGGTGCAACGGTTGCGCCCATCCTGCTTGGACCGGTAGAGCGCCTGGTCGGCCTGCGACAAGGCCTGCTTGAGCGCATCACCATGGTCGTTTGAGCCCAGCATCGCCACCCCCACGCTGATCGTGACATGGTCAGACGTGGTTGATGCTTCATGGCGCATGGCCAGGGCCTGCACGGCCTGGCGCACGGCATTGGCAGCCTGCATGGCCTGCGCGGGCACCACACCGGGCAAGACGATCGCGAACTCTTCGCCCCCCCAGCGCGACAGCAGGCCATCGGGCTGCGGCAAGGCCTCTTTGAGCGACTGCGCGATGTGCCGCAGGCACTGGTCCCCGGAGGGGTGGCCATAGCGGTCGTTGAAGGCCTTGAAGTGGTCCACATCGATCAGCAGCAAGGCCGCACCACGGCCAGCAAAGGCCGGATCGCGCAACAGACCATCCAGGAAGTCATCGAAACGGCGCCGGTTGGCCAGGCCGGTCAAGGGGTCCACATTCGATATGTCCTCCAGCTCCCGGTTGGTCTGCTCCTGCTGCTGCCGCAAGGACTGGGTGCGCTCAGTCTGCAAGAAGCGCTGGCGCTCGTCCAGCTCCAGGTTGAAGGCCGAGATCAGCGTGTAAAGCGCCACCACCACGACCAGCAGGCCCATGGGGCCCTCGATGATTGTGTAGGGGTTGGCCTGCCCCTGGCGGCTCACCACGCTGCAGGCATACACCAGCATCGTGAACAAGGAAGAAGCCAGGGCATACCTGAAGCGCAGGCGCTGAACGAGGTTGCCAAAAACCAGAACCGGGATCAGGCCCGCACGGTAACTCACGACGTGCGGGCTCTGCGTGCTCAGCATCACGATGCCCAGGCAGGTTGAGGTCAACATGGTGCCCGCCATGGCGATGAACTCCATGGTCCAGGGTGGCAAGTTAGCCAACCACCAGCGCCGGGTGAAGAAGCCCACCGCCACCAGCACCAGCACCACCGGCGTCAACACGCCCAGGCGCAGGATCACGGACAGGTGGAACACGTCGGGCACCATGTACCAGTCGGAGATCAGAAACAGGTTGCACAGCACCACCGCCACCAGGCCGGACACCAGCAGATGCTGCAGCCGCTCGGGGGCGCTGGCCTGCATGTAGCGGGCCTCCAGCTCAGGTGTGAAGCGCAACCCGCGCGCGTACTGGCCCCGCAGAGCCAGCCAGGCCACGCCCATGTCAACAGGCCGGGTGTGGATCATGCAAGCGCCCCCACCTTCTGCGCGACGGCCTCGTCAGCGCAAAAGCGGTTGCGGCCAGTGGCCTTGGCCTGGTAGAGCGCCGTATCAGTCCGCTGCAACAGGTCAGCCTGACTGCCCTGTGCTGCAGGCCATGCCGTGGCCACCCCCACACTGACCGTGACCACGCGCGCGGTCACCGAGGCCACATGGGGCAAGGCGCAGTCCTGCACCGCCTGGCGCACGCGTTGTGCCACCTCTGCAGCGGCTTCGGTATCGGCTTCGGCAAGCACCACCACGAACTCTTCACCACCCCAGCGTGCCAGCACATCCACCGGGCGGCGCAAGCACGACGCAATGGCCTCGGCCACCACGCACAGGCAACGGTCGCCGGCCTGGTGGCCATAGCGGTCGTTGAAGGCCTTGAAGTGGTCCACGTCGATCAGCAGCAGGGACAAAGGCTGGCCCAGGGTTGCCGCACGCGACCAGGCCTGTGCCAGAAACTCATCAAAAAAGCGGCGATTGGGCACCCCCGTGAGTGCATCGGTGCGGGCCATGGTGTCCAGCCGCGCATTGGCCTCCTGCAAGGTCAGCCGCAAAGCCTGCTCGCGCAGATCCAGCAAAAAAGCCAGCCTGTCGTTGTGCTCGCGCTTGTAGGTGCCGTAGAGCGCAAACATCATGGTGGTGGCCAGCAACAGGAAGGAGCTGATCTTGACCGTGCCGATCACGTCGTGCGCAGCAGACATGGCCACCAGGTGGATCACCATCACCAGGGCAGACAAGACCACCATGGGCCAGAAACGTGCGAACACGGCCACGTAGATGACGACGATGATCAGCTCGACCAGCTTCACATAGGCCAAAGGCTCGGCCGACGTGGCCGACAAGAAAACCATGATCCCGGATGCAAACAGGCCGACCAGCACCACCATCCATTCGTTGAGCTGAGGCAGGCTCAATCGATGCAGCACCTTGAGCAGGACAAGCACCACGGGTGCGTACACGCCAACGCGCATGGTGATGGCCAGCGGCAGCTCCTTGGGCATCATCAGGTAGTCGGCCAGCAAGATGCCGCCAAAAACGAGGAGGGAGTACAGCCCCGCCACGATGAGCTTGAACGTGCGCTCGTCGGCATGTTGAATGACAAACGCCCGCTCCAGCGCAGCCGGGAAGCGCAGCCCCCGGAAGCCTTGACGCAGGGTCTGGTCAACCAGGCCCTGATCCTGCGGTGAAGAAACATCCAGCTCCAAATACCATCTCCAGCCGGTTCGCTACCCGCCGTGGCGCCACGCCACAGCCGGGCCCGCAAGCCCGGGCATCCAATCCATCTTATCGGGGCGCTGGCCAGGCCTTGTAGGCGAAACCACCATTTGGACCACCCCTGTGGCGCAAAAGGCGTGCGATTTCGCGAACGAAGTCACGGCCAGCAGCTTGCGGTACGCTTGCGGCACACACGCCCCCCAACCGCCACCTGGAGCCCTCATGCGCACGCATCGCGCCCTGCCGCTGCTGATCGCCTCCTCTTTGCTGACCGCCTGCGGCACCGAAATGGTCAACCCCGTCACCGGCCAGCTCGAGCGCACGGTGATGGACGAGCCCGCCGAGCTGGCCCAGGGCCAGAAGGCCCACCAGGAGGTGATGAAGCAATACGGCGCCTACGACAACCCACGCCTGCAGGCCTATGTGAACGAGGTCGGCCAGAAGCTGGCCAGCCAGTCCCACCGCGCCCAGCTCACCTGGACCTTCACCGTGCTGGACAGCACCGAGATCAACGCCTTTGCGCTGCCAGGTGGTTATGTCTACATCACGCGCGGCATCATGGCCTACCTGAACAACGAAGCGGAACTCGCCGGCGTGATCGGACACGAGATTGGCCACGTGACGGCCCGACATGGTGCACAGCGCGCCACGCAGCAGCAGACGGCCGGCCTGGGCGTGCTGGCCGCCACGGTGCTGGGCGCCGTGCTGGAAGCCAAGGGCATGAGTGGCGCACAGGACATCGCCAGCCAGGTGTCGCAAACGGCCGCAGCGGGTTACATCGCCTCGTACAGCCGCGAGCAGGAATCCCAGGCCGACCAGTTGGGCGCCGAGTACCTGGCCCGCAACCAGTACAACCCGCAGAACATGGTCGACGTGATCCAGGTGCTCAAGAGCCAGGAGCAGTTCGCCATCGACACGGCCAAGGCCGAGGGCCGCAGCGCGCCATCGGGCGCCAGCTGGCTCGCGTCACACCCCAGCAATGACAAGCGCCTGGCCGACATCAAGGGCATTGCCGCAGCCTATGTTGGCCACTATGTCGACGATGGCCACGCGCGCTATCTGCAGGCCACCGCGGGCATGGCCTTTGGCGAGACGCGGGCCCAGGGCGTGACGCGTGGGCGGAACTTCTATCACGAAGACCTGGGCATCGCCCTGACGGCGCCCGTGGGCTGGCGCGTGATCAATGCGGCGGACGCCATCACCCTGGTCAACAGCGCAGGTGATGCAGGGCTGATCGTGAAGCTGGTGCCCCCGCAAGCGGGCCAGAGCCATGAAGAGGTGATCCGCAACCTCATCAAGCCTGTGGACGGACAAACAGAACACCGCACCGTCAGCGGGCTGAGCGCCACGCACTTTGAAGGCACGGTGCGCAATGCCCAAGGACAGAACAAGGGCGTGCGCCTGACCCTGGTCAGTGGCCCGGGCAAGCGCAACTACCTGCTGCAGTACGCTGCGCGCGACGCGAAGGCCTTGCAAGGCGCCGCCACGCAGATCGCGGAGGCCGAATCGTCCTTCCGTGCGCTGACCGCGGCAGACCGCAGCGCCGCGCGCCCCTGGGCCCTCAAGACCGTGCCCTACCCACGCGGTGGCTTTGCCGAACTGGCGCGCAGCTCACCACTGAGCACGCACGCCGAGGCGCAACTGCGCCTGCTCAACGGTGTCTACAACGGCGGTGATGAGCCCAAGATCGGCCAGGCAGTGAAAGTGGTGAACTGAGCGCCCCACTTAGAGCGACAGGGCCGCATCCGTCGAGATGGCCTCAACGCGGTGCCGCGGCCACTCCCAGGTCCCGGCGGCATCGGTCAGTGCCATCACCTGGATGCTCGGCGCCATCGAGGTCACGCTGCCAAAGATGGTGGCGAACGACACGTCGGCCGCATCACGGCCCGTGCCAAAGCGCACGAAGCCCATGGGGATCGCCGTGCCGGACGGGTCGAACATGTACCAGCGGTTGCCCAGGAAGACCTCCACATAGGCATGAAAGTCCGTGGGGCCCAGCGCCGGGTCCGCACCGTAGTCGATGCCCGTTGTGAACCGCGCAGGGATGCTCAGGGCGCGACACAACGCGATCATCAAGTGGGCAAAGTCGCGGCAGACGCCCACCCGGTCGGTCACGGTGTCCAGGGCCGAGGTGTTCGAGTTGGTGGTGTTCTGCTTGAACTTGACCTGGCGGCGCACCCAATCCTGAATGGCCAGCACCCGTCCATAACCCTGGCGCATGTTGCCGAACTCGGCCATGGCCAGCGCACCCAGGCGGTCTGACTGGCAATAGCGGCTGGGGTAGATGTAGCTCAGCACCTCGGGCGGCAGGCGCGACACCGGGATCTCGGCCACGTCTTCAGGTTGGGCGAAGTGGTGGTGCAGGTCCACGATGGCGTGGTAGCCGACCTGCAGGTTGCCCGGGAAGGCGCTCAGGCGCAGATAACGGTTGTGCGTGGCCTCGTCGGTGAAGACCTGCGGCACCAGGGACTGGCTGATGCGCAGCTGCTCGGTATGCACGCTCTGACAGCGCGTGTGGGCCGCATGGATGTTGAACACGAAATCAGCCCCTGGCGAGCTGATCTCGTAGCTCAGGAGGATGGACAACTCGATGCGAACCATGGGGACCTCGGCGTCAAGCCGTGATGCTTGACACGAAACTCAAGCGATTGAAGCAGTGTAGTCCTCGCAAGCAACAAGCTTGCCAATGCCACTGCGCTACACTGGTCCATCTCGTTCTGCCCCGCGTGAGTGCCCTTTCGGTCCGGTGACGACCTTGCTCGCAGCAAGGTTGCTGTCCCGTTCGATCTGAACATGAGCCCGCCGCATTGCGCCAACTCACCCGGCCGCACCCGCAGATCAGGCGCGGCCACCAGCTATCGGGCCGCATCATGCCGGGTTACCAGACCAAACAAGAGTGCATCGCCATTCAGGGCGCGCACAGCCTCATCATCCGCTCCTTGCTGGACAAGCAGCAGTACGCCGACCCGCTGGGCGAGGCCGAAGCCATGGGCATCTCCAGCGCGGCATGGCCGCTGTTCGGCCTGCTGTGGCCCTCCTCCCTGCAACTGGCCGCCTGGATGGCCGAGCGCCCGCTGGTGGCCAATGAACGCATCCTGGAAGTGGGTTGCGGCCTGGCCCTGGCCAGCCTCGTTTCGCACCGCCGTGGCGTGGACGTGACCGCTTCAGACTGCCACCCGCTGGCGTCGAGCTTCCTGATTGAAAACACCGGCCTCAATGACCTGCCACCGCTGACCTACAGGCACGGCAACTGGGGCGATGCGGCCGGTACGCCCGTGCATGACCGCCACCCCATCGTGCAAGGCCGCTTCGACCTGATCATCGGCAGTGACGTGCTGTACGAGCGCGATGAGTCCGGCAAGTTGTCGGGTTTCATTGCGCGGCATGCCAGCCCCAACGCCGAAGTGCTGATCGTGGACCCGAACCGCGGCAACCGCTCTGCCTTCAACAAGAACATGGCGAGCGAGGGCTTTGCGCTGGAGGAAGTGGACCTGAGCCACAGCCTGGCCAGCGGCGAAGCCTACCGTGGCCGGATGCTGCGTTATCGGCGCGAGGCCACTACCGTCAACTGAGTGGCAAACCAGCGCTGGGGGCTCGCCTCAAGCCCCCAGCAAGGCCGCGCCCTTGACCTGGGCAAACACATCCATACCCACACGCAACTGAAGCTGTTCGCATGAGCGGCGCGTCAAGCGGGCCAGCAGGCTGGCATCAGGCGCCAGGTTCAAACGCAAGGTGACACTGTCTGCACCATCGGGCCGGATCTCGTCGATGCGGGCGGGCAGGATGTTGAGGATGCTGCTGTCTCTGGCCGCACTCAAGGTGACGCTCACATCCCGCGCCAGCACGCGGACCTTGACCGCCTGCCCCACTTGCGCGGCGCTGTGGCCCACCCAGAACGCGTGCTTGCCCACGCGCAGGCGGCTCAAGCCGAACTCGGGCTCGTGCGCCTCGATACAGGCTTGCAGCAAGGCTGCGGCGTCATCCCAGGTGCTCATGGGCGTATCCAGCCGCGCGAACATGTCCACCGCAGGGCCACTGCCCTGGACGCGCCCGGCCTCCATCAACACCAGGTGATCGGCCAGCCTGGCGGCCTCGTCCAACGCGTGGGTCACGTACACGATGGGCATGCCCGCGCTGTTGTTGAGCCGCTCCAGGTAAGGCAGCACCTCGGCCTTGCGTGCCGGGTCCAGCGCCGACAAGGGCTCGTCCATCAGCAAGAGGCGTGGGCTGGTCAACAAGGCACGGGCAATGGCCACGCGCTGGCGCTCGCCACCAGACAAGCCTTGCGGGCGCCGGTCCAGCAGGTGGCCAATGCCCAGCAGGCCCACGGCCTCATCCATGCCAATGCGCCGCTGATCGCGCGGCACACGGCGGTGGCCATAGTCCAGATTGGCCTGCACGCTCAGGTGCGGGAACAAGCTGGCCTCCTGAAAGACATAGCCGATCGCGCGCCGATGGGGCGGCACGAAACGCCCCTTGCCCCACCGCGCGCCAGGTACATCGTCCTGCCAGACATCCCCGTTGAGCGCAACGCGCCCTTGTGCACGCACCAGGCCGGCCAAGGCACGCAACACCGTGGTCTTGCCACAGCCCGATGGCCCCAGCAGCACACTGACGCCCTGGCCAGGCAAACGCAAGGACACGTCCAACGCGAAGCCGGGGTAGGCCAGTTGGAGGTCTGCATGGATCTCGCTCATGCCCTGCCCTCCTGGCGCCCCAGGACCCCACCCACACGGCCATTGAGCAAGTAGAGCAGGAACATCACGGCAAAGCCAAAGCCCACCATGCCGGCCGCCAGCACATTGGCCTTGGCGTAGTCCATCGCCTCCACATGGCCGTACAAGGCCACCGACAGCACACGCGTGGCACCAGGGATGTTGCCGCCGATCATCAGGACCACACCAAACTCGCCCACCGTGTGGGCAAAGCCCAGCACCGCGGCGGTCAGGAAACCGGGCCTGGCCAGAGGCAAGGCCACGGTCAGGAAACGGTCCCAAGGTGAGGCACGCAGCGTCGCCGCCACCTCCAGCGGCCGGCGCCCGATGGCCTCGAAGGCCTGTTGCAAAGGCTGCACCACAAACGGAAAGGAGTGCAGCACCGAGCCCACCACCAGCCCCCAGAAGGTGAAGGGCAAGAGCCCCCAGCCCATGGACTGCGTGAAGACGCCAACCGGCCCATGCGGCCCCATCAGCATCAGCAGGTAAAAACCAATCACCGTGGGCGGCAAGACCAAGGGCAAGGCGACCACCGCGGCCACCGCCCCCTTCAAGCGTGAGCGCGTGCGCGCCAGCCACCAGGCCATGGGCGTGCCCAGCAAGAGCAGCAAGAGCGTGGTCAAGGCGGCCAGGCTCGCCGTCAGCCTCAGGGCCTGCAGGTCATCGGCGTCCAGCATCAAAGCTCGTACCCATAAGATTTGATGATCGCCTTGGCCTTGTCACCCTTGAGGTACTTCAGCAAGGCGGCAGCGGCAACGTTGCCTTCGCCCTTCTTCAGCAAGGCCGCATCCTGCAGGATGGGCGTGTACAACCTGGCGGGCACCACCCACCACGAGCCGACAGCAGGCTTGTCTGGCGGGGCCACCTGAGACAGCGCCACAAAACCGACATCGGCATTGCCGGTGGACACAAACTGAAAGGCCTGCGCAATGTTATCCCCCTGGACGATCTTGGGCGCCACGGCGTCGTACAAGCCCAAGGTCTTCAAGGTCTCCACGCCGGCCGCGCCATAGGGCGCCAACTTGGGGTTGGCCAGCGCCAGGCGGGCAAAGCCGCCCTTGCTCAGCACCTCGCCCTTGTCATCCACCACCCCAGCCTTGCTGCTCCACAGCACCAGCTTGCCCTTGGCATAGGTGAAGCGCTGGCCTTTCACGGCCAGGCCTTCGTCTTCGAGCTTTTTGGGTGTTTCGTCATCGGCGGCCAGCAGCACCTCGAAGGGCGCGCCTTCCTTGATCTGCGCATGGAACTTGCCGGTGGAGCCGGTGATGGCCACAGCCTTGTGGCCCGTGTCGGAGGCAAAGTCTGCCGCGATCTTCTGGAAGGGCCCCGCGAAGTTGGCGGCCACGGCAACTTGCACCTCATCGGCCAGCGCCAGGCTGGACCACAAGGACAGCACACTCAGCATCAGCGCCGCTTCCATGCGGATCTCCATGCCCCGTTGCTTCGGCGAATCCCGCGTGATGATGGCCACCAGTTCATTGCGTTTGTTGTGTACATGGCTTTATAACGCAAACCATGCGCAGGGTACATGACGCCATGCAGCCCCTCGCATGTTCGGCGCCTCAACTCACACCGTGGCCGGTGCGTGCGTGTAGCACTTCTTGGGGCAGATCTTCGAGCAGGCGGTACAGCCAATGCACATCTCCTGATGCGCGATGGTCATCACCTTCTTTTCGTACTCTTCGTCTTCATCGTCGTCGTCCGAGATGGCGACACGCTCGCCTTCGTCGTTGAGCCCGATCAACTCCAGCACGCCGCGAGGGCAGACCTTGAAGCAGCGCCCACAACCGATGCAGGTCTCTTCATTGATGTTCTGGACAAACTTGGGCTCCCAGCTCTCACCGCTGGGCATGGTGATGGAAAAGTGGCTCATGGCTTCATCCTCATGACGATCGCACCATCAGGCGCTGGCTGCGGCGGCCATCTTGCGTGCCTCGGTCAAGGCAGCATGGGCATCGTGACAACGTTGCGCGATCTCCAGGATCTTTTCCCAGTTGGTCGGCAGCTCTTCAGACAGGTCGTGCAGGTCCATCTTGGCCTGCGTGGCCTGGGCGTTCAACTTCTTGATTCGGGCTTTGAGTTCGTCGGCATCCATCTCGGGCTCTCCTGCGTTCAAGCGCCGTAGTTGGCGACCTGGGGGTAGTCACGCACCATGGCCACACCCTCGTTGTAGAACTTGGCACCCGCCTCGGCCAGCTTGGCCAGGGAGGCAAAGCCAAAGCGGTGCACATCCCGCAGCTGCTTGTTGACCACGACCAGGCGGCCGGCGATCAGCACGATGCGGCCAAAGCCCTCGTGGCTCATCTTCATCATGGGCGAGACCATGTTGCCGCTCTCACGCTCGATGGCCACGGCCACGGCGTTGTAGAACAGCTCCATGCGCCACAGGATTTCAGGGTCAGGGTCGCCAATGATGGGGAGCTCGCGGCGCTGCTCGGCCGTGAGGATGTAGGGACTCAGCAGCATCAGGTCGGACTTACCCTCCCAGGTGCCATGGGTGTCCTGTGCGCGCAGCACCTTGATCAGCTCGCGCACAAAGGGCGTGGCCATGAGTTCTTCATCGGTCGGCGCCGATGGGGATGCGGGCGCTTCCAGCGTGGCGGTATCAGCCATGTTTGACCTCGTCTTCGTCTTCATCAAAGTTGGTGGCGACCGCTTCCGAGCCCTTTTGAAGGGCCTTGCGCAGCCAGGGAGGCGGGGTGCCCTTGAGCACCTCCTGCAGTTTTTCCAGGATGTCCAGAATCGGCTCTGGCTGGGGTACCTTGATCGGGTGGATCTTCACGGCCACCACACGGGCGGCGGCCGAACCGCCAATGGCGGCCACATACAAGATGGCGCAATCCTTGATGGCTTCCAGCTTGGGCGCCAGCTTGTCCTCGTCGCCGTCTTCCTCCAGCTTGCCGCCGAACTCGAAGTTCTCGACAAAGGTGTAGCCCTCCGGGGTGACGTCATAGACCGAGACGTTCTTGGCCCAGCCAAAGTGCGCGTCCACGCGCTGCTTGTCTTGCGTACTGAATGCGACTTTCATGGGGTGACTCCATCGGTGGTCGTAGGTTCGGAAGAGGGGTGGCCATGCTTGAGGCCGCCCGGCCAAGGCAGCTCGGCACGCGACTGCAAAGGCATGGCCACGCGCTGGGCGGCCTCAGGCAGGGGCCAGGTGTCGGGCACCGCATGGGGGATGTGGGCCATCATCAGGTTGGCCACCTCGAAGATGAACTGGCGCGTGCCCCGGTAGCCCACCATCAGGCGATGGGCATTGCCGATGCGGTCGAAGATCGGGAAGCCCAAGCGGAAGAAGGGCTTGTCCAGGTGTTCGGCAGCCTGGCGCCCGTGTGAATGGGTCATCATGAAGTCGCACTCGGCGGCGCCCTTCTCCAGGTCCTCCAGGTCGCCGATCAAGGCAATCTCGGCAGGCAGTTTGTCGAGCACGGGCGAGTGGGTCGTGGTCACGCAGGTGTGCAGCTCGGCACCCATCTCCTGCAGGATGCTGCCCGCGGCGAACAGCAGGTCGGGCTCGGCGCCGATGGCCACCTTCTTGTGGCCCAGGTAGAAGTGGCCGTCCAACATGGCGTCCAGCAGCTGGCTGCGCTGGCGACGGTACTTCTGCGGCACCGGCTTGCCACTGAGCCTGGACAAGGTCATCAGGAAGCGGTCATTGCATTCGAGCCCGGTCAGGCGATCGAACAGCTCGTAAGGCACGCCCGTGAGCTGGTGCAGGGCCTCGGCGGCATCGTGCATCTGCTGGCCGATGGCCAAGGTGGCCACGGACTCGCCCATGCGCAGGATGTCGTCGTGCTTCGTGCCGCCCAGCGTGGTGCCACGCCAGTCCGATGGGATGTGGCCATCCAGCGAGCCGGACACATCGGGCAAGGTGATGGTGCTCAGGCCGAAGTCATCGAGTATCTGCTTGATCTCTTCCAGGTCACCCGGCGTGAGGTGGCAACCCGGTAGCAGGTTGACCTGTGTGGCCGCCTTGCCGACCTGTGGATGGGCGGACGTATCCGGCACGATGTGCTTGATGATGCCTGTCACGGCATGGCGCCAGCCATCTTCAAAGGCGCCCACGTAATCGGGTGTGGAGACATAGATCAGCGCGGTGTCATCCAGCTCGGGCTTGCGTTTGCGGACCATGTTGAGGTAGCCCTCCACATCATCGCCCTTGGTCTCGGTCAGGCCGGTGGAGCAGATCGCGATCATGCGGGGCGCCGCGCGCTTCTTGATGTTGAGCAGCGCCGTCTCGATGTTCTCGTAGCCCCCCAGGATGGTGGTGACCTCGTTCATGGCCGTCGTTTGCAGCGGGATCGCCTCCTTGAAATGGCGCACCAGCAGCACAAGGCCAAAAGACGTGCAACCTTGCGAGCCGTGCATCACCGGCATGCAGCTGTCCAGCCCCATGAAGGCGAAGCTCGCGCCCAGCGGCTGGCTCATCTTGAGCGGGTTGACCGCGCAGGCTTTCTTGGACTCTAGCGTCTTGGCCATGGTCAAGTCCCCTCAGGCGTGCGCATGTTGATGGCCCTGCCCTTCGGCCTTGGCCGGTGGCACAAAGGGCTCGGCAGCCAGCATGCCCGCGTCCACCTCATCCCAGGGCGCCGGGATGCGCACCTGCTCCCACACGGGGTTGTAGAGCGCCTTGTCGATCTCTTCCACCAACTCGACCATGCCTTCGTAGCCGGCATACGGGTGGTAGCGCTCCTGGTTGATGTCCAGCCAGGGCATGCGCGCCTTGAGCGCGATGAACTGCGAGCGACCACCTGACAACATGATGTCGGCCTTGGCATCGCGCAGCATGTTGTACATCTCGCGCGGCGTCATGTCGTCGATCATGTGAGCGTCATCCCCCATGATCTCCTTGATTTTTTCCTTGTCCTCTTTGGTGGACTTCTTGATCGAGGTGCCCACGATCTCCATGCCCACCTCCTGCAAGGCCGACACCACGGACCAGCTCTTGACGCCCCCCGTGATCAGCAGCACACGCTTGCCCTTGAGGCGGTCCTTGTACTTCTCCAGGCGCTTCCAGGCGCGGGCCTCCTCAACCTCGATCAGGCGCTCGGTACGGTCGATCAGGTCGGCGCCAGCGCCCGTTTGCACCAGCAAGCGCGCGATCTGGCGCAGCGTGTCGCTCATGTCACCAATGCCGTAGAACGAGCCCTCGAAGTAAGGGATATCCCACTTCTGCTGCATGCGCGTGGCGATGTTGATCATCGACTTGGAGCACACCATCATGTTGACCTTGGCGCGGTGGCTGCTGGCCACCTCGTGGTAGCGGCCATCACCCGAGATGCAAGACAGGATGCGCACACCCAGGGCATCCAGCAGCGGCTTGATCTGCCAGAGCTCACCCGAGAGGTTGTACTCGCCGATGATGTTGATGTCATACGGCGTGGTGAACTCGGGCTCTTCGGTACCGATCACATAGTCCAGGATGGATTCGCCGCCCAGCTTGTTGCCCAGGTTCTTGGGGCCGGCAAAGCCAGGGCTGTTCACTGGAATGACAGGCTTGCCGAACTTCTCTGTGGCTTTCTTGCAGACCGCTTCGATGTCATCGCCAATCAGGGCTGTGACACAGGTCTGATAGACAAACACCGCGGGCGGGTTGTACTTCTCGATGATCTCTCGCACGGACTTGAAGAGGCGCTTCTCGCCACCGTAGACCACATCGAGTTCATTGATGTCGGTGGTGAAGCCGGTGCGGTAGAGCTGCGAGCCCGATGAGTAGCTGTGGCGGTTGTCCCAGCTGTTGCCCTCGCAGGCAATAGGGCCGTGGACCAGATGGGCCACATCGACGATGGGTTGCAACGCGATCTTGGCGCCGTCAAACGCGCAACCACCGGCAGCCGCACCAGGCGAGAGTTGCTTGGTACAACCCTTCTTGCGCTCTTTCTCGCTCTTGCCCTGGTTCTTGTCGCAACCGGGTTCGTCGAACACTTCAGCGATCTTTTGCTTGAGCGATACGGACATGCTGGGCTCCTTGTGGGATTGACTCTGTCATTGCACAAACGGTGCCAGGGGTGTTTGCCTGGGAAGCCGGCTTTGAGGACCACCGAGATGGCCTTTTGAGGCAACAAATTCGACAGGGCTTGTCGGGAAGTTGCCAATGCGCGGTGTACTCAAGCCACCGAAGGCTTGAGCAGGTCAAAGGTGCGCGCCATCTCTTGCGCAGACACCTCTTCAACCTGAGCCGCCTTCAACACGTCTGCCCCGGCCAGCCAGCGGGCCTCCAGAGACGCATCTTCCAGCGCCATCAACAGCGACTGGTTCAGCTCATAGTTGCCCCAGGCCACGCCGGCATCGCGCATGGCCGATTGCAGCGCGTTCTGCACCAGGCCGCGCACGCGCATGTGCGGTTCTGAATACGGGATCTCATCCACACGGCCAGATGCAGCCTGCGCACAGGCCTTGCGGTCATACGAAGCCAGGCCACGACAAGCCAGCGGCCGAACCTGGTAGACCACGCACACGCCCTGGGCAATGAAGGGGCAGCGATGCCGCGCGGCCACCCGGTCCGCCTCCCCCACCCCGCAGGTCATGCCATTGGCCCGGGCAATCTGCGCCAGCAGATCCACGCCATGCTTTTTCAAACCAGGCGTCACCGCACGAATGAAACGCGCCAGCATGAACACCTCAGGGGCGGTGGCCGTCACGCGCAAGGTGCAGCAGGTGGCGCACCCCTTGTGGCAATCCAGCGCGGGCAGGCCCTCGCACTGGCTGGCCACATTGACATCAAAGCTTTGCCAGGCCCGCATCAACAGCGTGTCCAGCAACTCGGATCGATGACGCAAGCCCGCCCAGATCTGGCTGAAATGCGTCTGCAACTGCTGGAAGAAATCCAGTGAACTCAGGGCTTCAACCGACATGGCCTGACCCCATCAGTTCTCGGCCAACACGTCCAGCGCCAGCAACTGCTCGCGCAAGGCGTGCAAGGCGCGCCAGCCACCGGGGGCGGTGAACAGCGGGTCATCCTTGCTCTCGGTGGCCAGCACCGCTTGCGGATCTGACCAGAACACCCGCACGTCTTTCAAGGCCCCCTCGACGGGCTCGACTGTCACACGGCTCTTGAGCGCCGCTTCACACGCGGCCTCGATGCTGACGGCTTCCGGCTGATAGCAGCCGCGCTCCAGCGCGTAGTCTGCGCGGTACAGCGTCGCATCCAGGCCGAACTCATCGGCCAGGCGACAGATACCGGGAAAGGCGCTCCGGGCCTGAGGTGTGCCGGGCTGCTCCCCCACCATGCTCAACAACTCGCGCGCCGTGGTCGTGTCATAGATCTCCCACGACTGCAGCGGGTCATCCACCACGACCTTGCTCAGCAGATCCTCACCGTGAAAGGCAAACCACGCATGGGGCTCGCCGACATGAGGGACTTCAACGACAAAGATCATGATGGCCTCCCGGAATCACTCCACGCCTTCTAGCTGCGCCTTGGCCC
This sequence comes from Aquabacterium sp., assembly GCF_016195855.1. GTDB lineage: Bacteria > Pseudomonadota > Gammaproteobacteria > Burkholderiales > Burkholderiaceae_C > Aquabacterium. Next base: position 9,811 of record NZ_JACPYU010000006.1, on the reverse strand, counting down.
ATACCACCTTACGGAAGCGCTCCGAAATGGCCACCGGGTCATTGGCGAAATCGCGCTTGGCCACATCCATCGCACCTTGCGCGATGGCGGCCTCATCGTGCCGCAGCGGGATGCGCCCACCCATGTGCGTTGCACCCGGCACCGCCTTGGAAATCGCCTGGCGATTGGGGTGTTCGATCAGGGGCACCAAGGTGTCCGTCTCACGCGCACCGCCCAGGCACAACCACCCATCGATCACCTCAACCTTGCGGCCGTCTTGCGTTGTCTTGACATACGTGCTCATGCTCATACCTCACCCAAACAAACATCAAAATTGACACGGCCTTTGAAGTGGGCGCAGATGCCGTAGCGAGCGGGTCGAGGTGGGGTTCGCAGCGCGCAGCCATACACCCGTATGGCGAGCACAGCGAAACCCAGATCGCCCCGCGCAGTAGGCAGATGCGCCTGCTTCAACGGATGATGTCGTAGGAGTAGTCGGTCTTGCCCGGGATGATCGTGTTGGCATCCAGCGCTTCGAAGTACTCATCCAACAGGTTCACCAGCACGCGCTGCGCCCCTTCATACCCCCAGATCGGCAGGCGGTGGTAGTGGTGGCGATCGAAGATCGGGAACACCATGCGGATCAGCGGTGCACCGGTGTCACGCTCCAGGTACTTGCCGTAGGTGTTGCCGATCAGGAAGTCCACCGGTTCCGTGTGCAGCAACGAGCGCATGTGCCACAGGTCGCGCTTGGGGTAGGTCTTGCAACCCTTGCCATAAGGCGAAGCGTCAAACAGGGCTTGCACCTTGGTGGCCCACTTCTCGTCACCGTTGGTGGCCAGCACGTGGGCAGGTTCGGCACCCAGCTCCAGCAGGAACTGCGTCAGGCCCAGCATCTGGTCAGGGTCGCCATACAGGGCGTAGCGCTTGCCATGCAGGTGGGCCTGGCTGTCGGCCATGGCGTCCACCAGTTGGCCGCGTTCCTTTTCCAGCTCGGCAGGCACAGGCTTGCCGGTCAGGCGGGACAAGGCCATCACGAAGGCGTCGGTACCAGCCACGCCAATCGGGCTGTTCAGCACGATCACTTCCTGGCCCTTTTCCTTGATGTACTTGGCGGTCTTCTCGCAGCAGAACTCTTGGAAGACGATGGTGGCCTTGGCGTTCAGGGCACGCTCGACTTCGGCCTTGGTGGTGCCGCCTTCGTACATGCGGAACTCGCCATCGGTGGGGGTGGCCCACACTTCAGACGGGTCGCACAGCACGGTGTAATCGGCACCGAACAGTTCGAAGATGCGTTTGATTTCCTTCATGTTGCCCACGACGAAGCCGTCGAAGCCACCGATGAAGTTGATGGACTCGTTGGGCACGCGGGTCAATGCCGGCGCGGTGCCTGACTTGCCGTCCCAGAAGTGCTGCAACACGCCCAACAAGGCATTGTCGTAGCCCGTCACGTGGCTGCCGACGAAGGCCGGTGTGTGCGCGAACGGCACGTCGAACTCGGCGGGCACGCTGCCCTTTTCCTTCGAGGTCTTGATGAAGGCGTTCAGGTCGTCACCGATCACCTCGGCCATGCACGTGGTCGACACGGCGATCATGTCGGGCTTGTACAGGTTGTAGGTGTTGGCCAGGCCGTCAATCATGTTGTTGAGGCCACCGAACACGGCTGCATCTTCCGTCATTGAGGACGACACGCACGATGTCGGCTCCTTGAAGTGACGCGAGAAGTGCGAACGGTAGTAGGCCACGCAGCCTTGCGAACCGTGCACGAAGGACATGGTCTTGGCAAAGCCATTGGCCACGAACACGGCACCCAGAGGCTGGCAAGCCTTGGCGGGGTTGACCACCAGAGAGTCACGCTTGAAGTTCTTCTCTTTGTAGTCTTCGGTCTTGGTCCACTCGACGATCTGCTTGATCTTCTCGTCTGCGTGGTTGAACTCGAAGGCCTTCTTGCCTTCGAGCATGGTTTGGTATTCCGGCTCACGGAACAGGTTCTCGTGATCGAGGATCTTGTCGACGCTTTGAGGCATGGTGCTCTCCTGGGAAAACGAAATCGCTAAACACGGCCCCACACGGTGTGGGTGCGGGGCCTTCCACTCAACTCATCAGGCCGCGGCCTTCCAGGGGGCCTTGGTCAGGCCCCAGATCGGGCTGCTGATGGCCATGTCCATGTCACGGGCGAAGATGGCAAAGCCGTCATAGCCGTGATAGGGGCCGGAGTAGTCCCAGCTGTGCATCTGGCGGAAAGGCACGCCCATCTTCTGGAAGACGTACTTTTCCTTGATGCCCGAGCCGATCAGGTCAGGCTTGATCTTCTCGACGAACTTCTCGAACTCGTAGCCGGTCACGTCGTCATAGATCAAGGTGGAGTCCTTGATGTAGTGCGTGGTGCGCTGGTAGTCGTCGTTGTGGCCGAACTCGTAGCCGGTGCCGACCACTTCCATGCCCAAGTCTTCGTAGGCGCCGATCACGTGGCGGGGGCGCAGGCCGCCCACATACAGCATGACCTTCTTGCCTTGCAGGCGGGGCTTGTACTTGTCGATGACGGCTTGCATCAGCGGCTTGTACTTGGCGATGACCTCTTCAGCCTTGGCCTTGATGGCGTCGTCGAAGTGCGATGCGATTTCGCGCAGCGACTTCTCGATCATGGTGGGGCCGAAGAAGTTGTACTCCACCCATGGGATACCGTACTTCTCTTCCATGTGCCGGCTGATGTAATTCATCGAGCGGTAGCAGTGCAGCACGTTCAGCTTGGCCTTCGGGGTGTTTTCCAGCTCGGCGATCGTGCCGTCACCGGACCACTGGGCGATCACGCGCAGGCCCATCTCTTCCAGCAGGATGCGGCTGGACCAGGCATCACCACCGATGTTGTAGTCGCCGATGATGGCCACGTCATACGGTGTCGAAGCGAACTCGTGTTCCTTCTTGGTCTTGCCGTCGAACACCCAGTCACGGATCGCGTCGTTGGCGATGTGGTGGCCCAGCGATTGAGACACGCCACGGAAGCCTTCGCAACGAACCGGCACGATGGTGTGGTTGTTGTGTTCCTTGGACTTCTTCTTGGAGACGGCTTCGATGTCGTCGCCAATCAGGCCGATCGGGCACTCGGACTGCACCGAGATGCCCTTGTTCAGGGGGAACAGTTCCTGGATTTCGTCAACGATCTTTTCCAGCTTCTTGTCACCGCCGAACACGATGTCCTTTTCCTGGAAGTCGGAGGTGAACTGCATCGTCACGAAAGTGTCCACACCGGTCACGCCGATGTAGTAGTTGCGACGCGCAGCCCATGAATACTGGCCGCAGCCCACAGGGCCGTGCGAGATGTGGATCATGTCCTTGATCGGGCCCCACACCACGCCCTTGGAGCCTGCGTAGGCGCAGCCGCGGATGGTCATCACGCCAGGCAAGGACTTGATGTTGGACTTCACGCCGCAATCAGGCTTACCCTCTTCGTAGGTCCCCAGATGCTTGGCGCGGCGCTTGGCCATCTTCTCTGGATAGGCCTTGAGGACTTCATCAATCAAGGCTTTGTTGGTGGCCTTGCGTTCTTCAACGGTCATGCTCATGGAAATTCTCCTGCTTCGCTTGAGCGAGGTGGTGGATGGGGGTCAAGCAGCCGCAGCGGAACCGGCTTTGCCGGGCCGCCAGCGGCGCCCCCTTGAGGGGGAGCGCCGCAGGCGCTTCGGGGGTGGGGCTTACGCTGCCAGTTCGGCGGCAGACTTGCCGACTGCGGATTCGTCGATGGTCTTCATGATCCCGTGCTCCATCAGCAGGTCTTCCAGCTGGTCCATGGTGATGGGGGTGGGGATGGTGCCGTTGCCAGCGTTGCCGTGGACCTTGGTGGCCAGGGTGCGGTATTCCTGAGCCTGCTTGGAGTCAGGTGCGTACTCCAGCACGGTCATGCGGCGCAGCTCGGCGTGTTGCACGATGTTGTCGCGCGGCACGAAGTGGATCAGGCGTGAACCCAGCATCTTGGCCAAGGACTCGGCCAGCTCCAGTTCCTTGTCGGTCTGACGCTCGTTGCACACCAGGCCACCCAGACGCACACCACCCGAGTTGGCGTACTTCAGGATGCCCTTGGAGATGTTGTTGGCGGCGTACATGGCCATCATTTCGCCGGACATGACGATGTAGATTTCCTGTGCCTTGTTTTCGCGGATGGGCATGGCGAAGCCACCGCACACCACGTCGCCCAGCACGTCGTAGGACACATAGTCCACGCCTTCATAAGCGCCGTTTTCTTCCAGGAAGTTGATTGAGGTGATCACGCCACGACCGGCGCAACCCACTCCGGGCTCAGGGCCACCGGATTCCACGCAACGGATGTCGCGGTACCCGACCTTCATGACGTCTTCCAGCTCGAGGTCCTCCACCGAACCGGCTTCAGCAGCCAGCGACAGGATGGTGTCCTGCGCCTTCGCGTGCAGGATCAGACGGGTCGAGTCAGCCTTGGGATCACAGCCAACGATCAGGATCTTCTGACCCATTTCGGCCAGCGCAGCCAAGGTGTTTTGCGAGGTGGTGGACTTGCCGATACCACCCTTGCCGTAGAAGGCGATCTGTCTCAATGAAGCCATTTCAGTTCTCCAGAAAATGAGGAAAAAAAGCAGGTTGCGAAGCCGCGACCCTGATGTGCCTTTGGTGCCGATGTCGGTCTTCTTTTGCCGCCACTCACTGGCCAGACATGGTCTGCGCAAGACCTCTATCGCAACTGCTGTGCCACCTGTGGCCAATGGCGACAAGTGCTTGATTCAGCTAGGAAAAAAGCTTTTTGGCGTCCCAAACACAGCCCTCCCGGGCATTGTTTGAAACCTGACAAAACACCGCATCACGTCGTGAAAGACACATGAAGGCTTGAGCCTGGTCGGACAGCCGACATCAGGCTCAAAAACGAGTGCTTACGTAGGAGATGGCTTCAAGGAATGAAGCGTCGTGGCCTTCGATCAGCAGTGTGGGGCGCACTGGTATGCCGATTGCATTGAAGGGTCTTGTTTCAACAAGCGCGAACGCCCATCACACACCCGTTCGCGTCCACACCTAAGGACTGATCATGACCGTGACCATCGAGCAAAATCCCATTGAACAGACGGTGTTTGGCCGACTGGACAAAGGTCGCTATCTGCAGAACCCCGTGTTCAAGGGCATGACGCACAAGCCCTCGCGCTTTGGCTTCCGCGGTGAACTGGCCCTGCGCTTTTCCACCCAGCTGGCCGACGAAGCCCGCCCGCCCGAGTTGACCTGCGACCAGGTCATGGCCGTGGCCAACACGGGCGAAAGCACCCTGCCCTTCTTCACCGGCTACCTGTTGTCCTTCGAGCACCTCAAGGACGTGGCCGAGGTGCTGGGCGAAGCCCTGAGCGCCGGTGGCAAGTACTTCCTGTTTTGCAACAACATCGACCTGAGCAAGAAGTACCAGGTGCCCTACAAGGGCGCGATGTTCTATGTGTTGCCCATTGACGAAGGCACCGTGTACAACGAGCTGCTGGAGTTGCTCTACCTGGAGCGCAACGACCTCAAGAAGCTGGACACGGCTGCCAAGCTCGACCGCATCGCCGACGCCGCAGCCAAGTACGACGTCACCTTCGACACCATCACCTACGCCGAAGGCCTGGCGCTGATGGGCCCGGTGCGCAACCCCAACGAGAACCGCCCGGTGTGATCAGGCGACGGGCCGCTGTTCCGGATCAGACCAGAACACGCCCGTCAGCAACTCAGGCAGGCGCTCGGGGCCCATGCGGAAGCCGCAGGCCTGCGGGTGCCCGCCACCACCCATGGCTTCGGCCAGCGGGATGGCGTTGTAGGTGGCCACCGCACGCAAGCCGATCTTGACCGTGCCGTCCTTGGACACGCTCCACAACAAGGCAAAGCTACCGCACTCGGCCGACAACATATTGCCCACCTCGCTGGTGAACGCGCCAGGGCAGTTGACCATCACGCCCTGCTGCCCATTGAAGGTCAGAGGCGAGGCACCTTGTGCGATGTCCTTGCACAGGCTGATGAACTTCTCGTTCATGGCCGTGCCGCGCTGGCAGAACTCGTTCACCTGCTCGGCCTTGAACGCGGCGATCTCGGCCCAGCGCGGGAACTCATTGGGCTCCAGATCCAGCGCCGACAGGAAGGCCGCACTTTCCGGATAAGCCCAGTTCCACAAGTCACGGTCCTGAATGAAGCGGATCAGATCGGGCACCTCCTGCTCGGGGAAGAAGAACTTCCACGACAGCATGGCGCCGGACTGCGACATGTCGAAGTGCACCGCGCCACAGCGGCACTGGAAGCGCCCCAGCTTGTCGGCCGCGCTCTTGTGGTGGTCCAGCAGCACCAGCTTGGCCGCCCGCTCGTCGATGCCCTGCATGATCAACTCGTCAAACGAGAAGTCCAGGATGTAGACGGCCCGGCCCTCCAGCGCAGGCAACTCGGCCACGTCGTTGATCTTGCCGTGCGTGACGCCCAGGTACTCGCCCTGCCCTTCAAAGTACAGCCAGGCGGCCAGGGCGGCACCAAAGCCATCCGGACATTTGCCGTGGTAGATCACCAGGGGGTTGGGATCGGCCTTGGAGGGCGCAACGGCCAGACCAGGCAAGGAGGTGAAAAGACCAGTGCTCACAGCGTGGGGACTCTTTGACGAGCCGGATTCATGAAAGCGCCCATGTTAGTGGCTCCTGGCCTCAGGCCATCGCCCGCGCTGACGTGACGAATTCACGCATTTGCGCGTTCATCGCCCTGCACCCCAGTAGCCAGGGGATGGTGAGGCAGGCTCAGGCAAGGCCACAATTCGTTACACGTTTGTTTCCGCGCCTGATTTGCAGGGCGCCCTCCCGAGAAGCCGCACCATGATGTCTCTCCGTCACATTGCCCTGGCCGTCCTGATGGCCTCGTCGCCTGCCTTCGCCGCGCAGAACCTCGTCGTCAACGGCTCCTTGACCGGCCCGATCACCAACAACGGTGTGCCCACCGGCTGGACCATCTTCGAAGGCACGCCCGACATCATGGATGCCGCCAACAATGTGGGCGTCGCCGGCCAACTGCGCTTTGGCGCCACCCCCACCGTGTCGACCGACGGCGGCACCTGGGTGGGCCTGGGCGCCTATGGTTCCTATATGGAGCGCTTTGGCCAGACCCTGAGCGGCCTGCAAGTTGGTCAGCAATACACCGTGTCCTGGGAAGCCGGCAACTTCGGCTACACCTACGGCAGCATCAGCTACCTGGGCAGCAACGCCATCAGCGTGCTGCTGGACGGCGCCACCATCGGCTCGGGCGCTGAACTGGCGCTGGGCTCGAGCTGGGCCAACCAGTCACTGACCTTCACGGCCACGGCCAGCAGCCAGCAGCTGTCCTTCATGCTGGCCTCCTCGGCGCAAAAGGCCTATATGTCGATCGATGGTGTGGCCGTGCAGGCCACCACCGCCGTGCCAGAACCCGGCACCTGGGCCCTGATGGGCCTGGGGCTGTGCGGCCTGATGCTGGTGTCCCGCCGCCGCGCCTGAGCGCCATTGGCCGGGCACCAGCCCGATTCACGGAACTAAGTCACAAAACTGCCTCATTTCGAGGCATTCCAGGGTGTTTCCCAGGGGAAACGCACCTTACCAAAGGCTTGCCAACAAGCTTATCCACAGCTTGCGGGGATAAGTCGGCAAGCGATCCACACGCCAGCCTTGGGCCAACCGAGGCTGGCGTTTGTCTTTGTGGATCAGAAACGCCTCCCTCGCAGGGGTTTATTCACGACAAACAATGCATCGCGAGCATCTTGCTGCGCTCCCCGGCCCCTGTCGGTTGCCGGCTTTATGAAACAAGAAATGACAGGGGAGCCCCCTCGGCCGGGATGAGCGGGGATATTCGCGGCCCGAAGGCGGCAAGCATTCGTGAACCGCATCACGAATACTTTGAATCGGCGCCAGATAACAGAATCCACCTTTGATTTTCTCGTGCGGAAAATCACACCTGATTCACGCGCCAAAACCCATTGCGATGATTACAGTGAGTTACAGAATGCGACGCGCGGTCACGGAGTAGCAAACATCGAACTAGGGGGTTGCCTTTACACTGCCCTCACGGTGATGAAACGAGCAGTTCTTTCACACCTACACGGATATATCGAGTTTCAACGCTGAACCCCATAGAGAAATGCAGTATCGCTCTCAACTCCACGCAGATGGCGCAATGTGTATCCCGAAGGACACCGCCCCGGCGACAGCGGGAAGACTCTCACTTCCAGGCGCCCCTCGAATAAGGGGGATAAAAACAGGACATATCCGATCCTGAATATCAACGCACCTGGTATCTCAATTACCCCAAAGTCGAGTATTTCAATATCACCGTTCCAAGCAGGAACTGGTGGGGATTGAAATCGCCCTGAGCGAATACACGCCCAAGTCGAGAAGGTTGAACATGTCGAAGTCCTCCAAGATCATCACGCACCGCGTTTCTGGCAGCCGCAAGGCCAAGGCAGGCATCGTCCTGGTCAGCGCATGCACACTTTTTGCCGCATACGCTGCTCGCCGCGCCTACACGGACACCATCGCCCCGAAAGCTTCCATCACCTCGCCATCCGCCAGCACAGCGGTCAGTGGCGCCGTGGCCGTCGCCGTTTCGGCCAGTGACAACGTGGGCGTGGCCAAGGTTGAGTTGTATGTCAACGGCACCTTGAGTGGCACGGACACAGCCAGCCCTTTCACCTTCAGCGTCAACACCGCCACGCTCGCCAACGGCTCGGCCACCCTGACTGCGGTGGCATATGACAAGGCAGGCAACAAGGGCACCTCCACACCCGTTTCGGTGACCGTCTCCAACACCACCTCGCCAGACGGCACGACGACGGGCACCACCACCGGTACAACGACTGGTACAACAACTGGCACGACCACGGGCACCACCACGGGCACCACCACCGGCACGACAACCGGTACGACCACGGGCACCACCACCGGCACGACAACCGGTACGACGACGGGCACCACCACGGGTACGACGACTGGTACGACCACTGGCACAACGACAACCGGCTCAACGGTCACGGCAGCCTGCCAACCCTCCGGTTCGGGCACCGACTACCAGGTTGGCCCCGGCACAGGGCAACTCGCCACGCTGGATCTGGTCCCCTGGGACAAGCTGGTAGCCGGTGACACCGTGCGCATCTTCTACAGCGCCACGCCTTACCGCGGCCACATCCTGCTGGCAGCCAATGGCACTGCATCGGCCCCCGTCCGTGTCTGCGGCGTCAAGGGCCCCAACGGCGAGCGCCCCATCATCGATGGTCAAAACGCCGTGGCTCGCAAGGGCCTGGCCTACACCGGCGCCAGCTCCGGCAACATCCAGGAAACGCGTGCGCTCATCATGGTGGACCGCCTGAACACGCAAAGCTGGTCTGCCGCCTATCCCACCTACATCCAGATCGACGGCCTGGAGCTGCGTAACGCCAAGCCTGGCTACACCTTCACCAACTCGCTGGGTGGCGTTCAGGCCTATGACAGCTTCGGTGGTTGCATCTGGGTGGAGCGCGGCGCCAACATCACGATCGCCGACAACGTGATCCATGATTGCACCAACGGTATCTTCACCCGCTCTGTTGACGTGGGCGCCGGCATGTCCACCATCTCCCAGGATATCCGCATCGCTGGCAACTACCTCTACAGCAACGGTGCCGCCAACGACATGTTCCTGCATAACATCTATGCATCGAGCCTGCGCATCACCTACGAGTTCAACCGTCTCGGCCCCCTGGTCCCCACCTCTCAAGGTATCGGCATCAAGGACCGCTCGCTGGGCACCGTGATCCGCTACAACCACATCACCGAAGGCGCTCACTCCATGGATCTGGTCGAGCCGGAAGACTGGTCTG
>NZ_JACPYU010000002.1 GCF_016195855.1 Aquabacterium sp. | reverse complement strand
ATACAAGTTAGAGGGCGCCACCTCGTCGCGAGCATCGCAGGGCAGTCCTGCCTACGGCAGGACCGTCAACATGAAGCCCGGCCCGATGCCACCTCAGCCCCCGACCTGCGGCCGCAACGCCAAAGCGCCAGAACCTCCGCACGAACACCACAGCATGAACGAACCTATATTTCACGCATGCCAAGCCAACGCCCCACCCCGCACACCATCCTCATGGTCGTCTTCCCCGACTTCCTGCTGCTGGATGCCGCCGGGCCCCTGCAGGTCTTTGCCATGGCCGACCAGGAAGCCGCCAAAGCCCAGCTCACACCCCGCTACCGCTTGCGCACCGTCTCCACCACCGGCGGCTTGATCACCTCCTCCACCGGCCTGGCCGTGCAAACCGAAGCCCTGCCCCGCCCAGCCAGCCTGAAACACACCACCCTCATCGTGGCCGGTGGCGACGGCACACAAGGCGCCATGCACGACAAACGCCTGATCCGCTGGCTGCAAGCCGCATCCAAGCAAGTAGCCCGTTGCTGCTCGGTCTGCACCGGCGCCTTCGTGCTGGCCCAAGCCGGTCTGCTCGACGGCCGGCGTGCCGTGACCCACTGGCAAGACGTCCCCCTGCTGCGCCAGCTGTTCCCACAGGTGCACCTGCTGGACGACGCCATCCATGTGCGAGACGGCCATGTCCACACCTCAGCCGGTGTGACCGCCGGCATCGACCTGTGCCTGAGCCTGGTCGAGGCCGATCACGGCCGCGCCCTCTCGCTGCGCGTGGCCAAGCGCCTGGTCGTGCCGCTGCGGCGAGCCGGTGGCCAGCGCCAATTCAGTGCCGAGTTGCTGGCGCAGGCAAGCGATCAAGAAGGCATCGCCGGCCAGCTGCTGCAATGGCTCAAGCCCCGCTTGAAGCAGGCCATCAGCGTGGCCGACATGGCGCATGCCCTGGCCCTGTCTGAACGCACCCTGCACCGCCAGGTGCTGGCCCAGACCGGGCAGACCCCGGCCCGCTTCCTTGCCAACCTGCGGCTGGAGCGCGCCTGCCGGCTGCTGGAGGCCGCGCCGACACCGCTCAAGCGCGTCGTGCGGGAAAGCGGCTTCGGCAGTGAAGACAAACTGCGCCGCTGCTTTCAGCAACGGCTGGGTGTGTCGCCTGGAGACTACGCATGGCGCTTCAGTTCAGGGCGAACCCGCAGCTGAACACCACCTGGTGGTGTCGCTGTTGCGCCCTGGTCCGCCATTTACGAATGATTACGGGCCAAGTTGCGACACTGCCCTTAATGTCTTGCCTGCACATCAGGAGCCCCCGCATGAACACCCGGATCACATCGTTTGCAGCGCTGCTCGGCAGCGCGCTGCTGGCGCTGTCGTCCACAACCGCCGGTGCCGCCTACAGCGTGAGCCTGCTGGCACCCATCGCACAGGATCAGAACAGCTACGGTGAGGTGATCGCCGCCAACGGGGTCATGCTGGGTGAGTCCTACGTCAAGCAGGACTGCCCCGTCAGCCAGTGGGTAGGCTGTCTGGTCGAGGGCTACAGCAGCCGCCAGCCACGTTCGGTGTGGTGGCCTGCGCAAGGCGGCGCCCCCACCGCGCTGCCCTGCCTGAGCAAGGCCGTCAGCACCTCGGCCAGCTGGGACAAGCCTTGCGAGGCCCACGCCATCAACAACCGCGGCGTGATGGTCGGGCGCAGCTACGTCCCCAAGGGCGCATTTGACATCGGCGTGCACCCGGTGCTGTGGTTGAGCCCTGGCAGCGCCCCTGTGGACCTCAGCGCGCAGTTGCAGGGCCTGCCCAGCTACCTGTCCGCCCGCGCCGTGGGCATCAATGAACAAGGCTGGATCATCGGGCGCGCCCAGATCGACAACCGGCAGAACGAATACGCCTTCCTGCTGCGTGATGGCCTGGCCACCGTGCTGCCCTCGGCCAGCGCCCTGTCGGTCAAGGCCCGCGCCATCAACACCACCATGGCCGTGGGTGATGGCCAGTACGAGCGCGGCGGGCAATCTGGTGTGATCGTGTGGACACTGGGCGGGCCGACCACCACGCTGCGCACGGTCGACGGCAGCGAAAACGACGTGCATGCCGAAGCCATCAGCTCGGCGGGCCATGTGGCGGGCTTTTACTGGGCGCCCGCCAGCAAGCAGGGCAACCGGGCCTACGTCTGGTACCAGGGCCGCGCACAGGCCTTGCCCACCGATCCCGGCTACAGCAGCGTGGCCTATGGCGTGAACGCCGCGGGGCAGGTCGTGGGCAGCCACTGCCGCACCGATCAGGACATCCATGGCTGCCGCGCCGTGGTCTGGACCAATGGCGTGCGGCAGGACCTCAATGTGCTGGCCACCCCGCCGGCAGGCTACACCTTCGTGCAGGCCAAGGCCATCAACGACCAAGGCCAGATCACCGGCTGGATGGTCAATGCCGCCAACGCTTATCGAGGCTTCGCGCTGATCCCCAAGCCGTAGCGCTCAAGCCTGAACGCTCAAGCCCTGACGCCACCAGCGCCCCAGCACGGGGCCCCTCTTACGGGGCATCTTGTATCCAGATCCTTCCGTGCGATGGGCCTGCGTCACGCACGTAAGCATTGGTTGCCGCAGCGCGCCAGCCTGGGGCACGCGCGGCCTGTTCAAGCTGGCATGGATGCTGCGCTCACCAGCGGGCCGGTTCGCTGTACCCCCGCTCGTCAAAGCAACAAGATCCATTCAACCCAAGAACACGGAGTTTTCATGAACACTTTCTTCCACTCATCCACCGTGGTGCGCCTGGCAATGGCCGCCACCTTGCTGTTCTCCAGCCAGGCCTGGGCCGACAAGCTCAGCATCAAAGCCAACCTGGGCGCCGCGCGCGAACGTGTGGTGGCCATCGTCAATGGCCAGGGCGACGCGGCCAAGCTCAAGCCCGAGATCAGCGAACTGAGCGCCAAGGTGGACGCCGAAGCCGACAGCGTGCCGGGCCTCAAGCCGGTGTGGGAGCAGTTCAAGGCCAACCGCGACGGCAAGATCATCCCAGCCTTCGACGGCAGCAATGCGGCTGACAAGGAAGCCGCCAAAGCCCTGGCCATGGGCGAGCAAAAGCAGCTCTACGAGAAGATGATGAGCCTGCTGAACTGATACCTGCGAGGGCCACTACAGGGGCGAACCGGCCCCCGCTGTGAAGCACCCCTGCCGCTCGACTGCCGCTTAAGCCGGCACCGATGAACGGATGAGGTGATCGAAGGCGCCCAGCGCGGCCTTGGCACCGTCACCTGCGGCGATCACGATCTGCTTGTAAGGCACGGTCGTGCAGTCACCCGCGCCAAACACACCGGCCACATTGGTGGCACCCTTGGCGTCCACGATGAGCTCGCCGAAGCGCGACAGCTCCAGCGTGCCCTTGAGCCACTCGGTATTGGGCACCAGGCCGATCTGCACGAAGACACCTTCCAGCGCGACATGGTGATCAGCCCCGGTGGCGCGGTCCTTGTAGCTCAGGCCATTGACCTTGCCTTCAGCCCCGGTGATCTCGGTGGTCTGCGCATTCGTGTGGATCTCGACATTGGGCAGGCTCTTGAGCTTGTTGACCAGCACGGCATCGGCCTTGAGCTGCTCGGCAAACTCGATGAGCGTCACGTGGGCGACCACACCAGCCAGGTCGATGGCGGCCTCCACACCCGAGTTGCCCCCGCCGATCACGGCCACACGCTTGCCCTTGAACAAGGGGCCATCGCAGTGCGGGCAATAGGCCACGCCCTTGTTGCGGTACTCGGCCTCGCCGGGCACGTTGACATTGCGCCAGCGCGCACCGGTCGAGATGATCACGGTCTTGCTCTTGAGCACACCACCATTGGCCAGCTGCACTTCAACCAGGCCGCCAGGCTGCGCCGCCGGGATCAGCTTGTCGGCACGCTGCAGGTTCATGATGTCCACGTCATAAGCGCGGGTGTGCGCTTCCAGGGCGGCGGCGAACTTGGGGCCATCGGTCTCCAGCACCGAGATGTAGTTCTCGATGGCCAGCGTGTCGTTGACCTGGCCGCCAAAGCGCTCGGCCACCACGCCGGTGCGGATGCCCTTGCGGGCGGCGTACACGGCTGCCGCGGCACCCGCAGGGCCACCGCCAACGATCAGCACGTCATAGGCTTCCTTGGCCGACAGCTTGGCGGCATCACGCGCGGCCGCACCCGTGTCCAGCTTGGCCACGATCTCTTCCACCGTCATGCGGCCCGAGCCGAACATGCTGCCGTTGAGGAAGACCATGGGCACGGCCATGATCTCGCGGGCGGTCACTTCTTCCTGGAAGGCCCCGCCTTCGATCACGGTCGTCTTGACCTTGGGGTTGAGGATGGCCATCAGGCTGAGCGCCTGCACCACGTCCGGGCAGTTGTGGCAGCTCAGGGACATGTAGACCTCGAAGTTGAAGTCACCGTCCAGCGCCTTGATCTGCTCGATCACATCGGGCTCGACCTTGGGCGGGTGGCCGCCCGTCCACAGCAGCGCCAGCACCAGCGAGGTGAACTCGTGGCCCAGCGGCAAGCCGGCAAAGCGCAGCGATGTGCCGCTGCCAGCGCGTTGCAGCGTGAAGGAGGGCTTGCGCGCATCCTGGCCATCGGTCTTGAGCGTGATCTTGTCGCTGCGCAGGCCGGTGATGGTCTGCAGCAGGTCCAGCATCTCACGCGAGTTCTCGGAGTCGCTCAGGGATGCGACGATCTCGAAGGGTTGCTGTACGCGCTCCAGGTAAGCGCCGAGTTGTGCCTTGAGGGAATCGTCCAACATGATGTGCATCCTTTTTAATCAAGCGACTTCGGGAACCGGCCCCCTTTCGATCTTGAAAGGCGACCAGCATCCACCCCGGCGAGCCTCTTGAGCCCGCAGGGTAGGTATCTTCAACAAGGTGATGAGGTCAGGCCTCAACACAGATCAAGCAAAGCCTGATTTAGATCTTGCCGACCAGGTCCAGCGAAGGGGTCAGGGTCTTGGCGCCTTCTTGCCACTTGGCAGGGCAGACCTGGCCAGGGTGGGAAGCGGTGTACTGAGCGGCAGCCAGCTTGCGCACGGTTTCCTTGACGTCACGGGCGATCTCGTTGGAGTGGATCTCCAGCGTCTTGATCGTCAGGCTCGGGTCGATGATGAAGGTGCCGCGCAGAGCCAGGCCTTCTTCAGGGATGTGCACGCCGAAAGCGTTGGTCAAGGCGTGGGTGGGGTCGCCAACCAGGGGGAACTTGGCCTTGCCCACGGCGGGGGAGGTTTCGTGCCACACCTTGTGCGAGAAGTGGGTGTCGGTGGTGACGATGTAGACCTCGGCGCCAGCCTTCTGGAATTCAGCGTAGTGCTCGGCGGCGTCTTCGATTTCGGTCGGGCAGTTGAAGGTGAAAGCAGCCGGCATGAAGATCAGGACCGACCACTTGCCCTTCAGGGACTGCTCGGTGACTTCAATGAACTTGCCGTTGTGGAAAGCCTGCGCCTTGAAAGGCTGAACTTGGGTGTTGATCAGAGACATGGCTTGTTTCCTGTTTAGGTTTGGGGTTGAAAGACTACGGGCTGAATCTTAGGCCAGCTCATGCCATATAGCGAATTGATTGATCAAATACGAGCGATTGTCAGGGGCTATTGAGCAGGCACGTCGATCAGACATGAAAAATCCCGCCAGGCCTTGCAACCTGGCGGGATTAAAGATAGCGGGCGCTTACTTCTTGATCGTGATGGCCGCCGTCGTGGGCGCGGCGCTCAGGTAGAAGCGGGTGCCAACCACCGGCATGTTGACGGCGCGGTCCACGGTGAAGGAGCCCACCGAGGGCGCCACCACCTTGCCCGTGGCCGTCACGCTGAGCGACACCGCCCCCACCGCGCTGGGCACCGTGCACACGTACAGGCCGGTTGTCCCGGTGGCGCAACTCACCCGGCTGTCCGTGGCCCGGATCGTGGCCGCGCCCGTGTAGGGCGAACCGTTGGCATTGAGCAGCCAGCCCGCCACCACGGTCGAGCCATCGCTCGAGACGGAGGCCTTGCTGGCGTTGCCCTGCGCCGCCACCGTGGCCTTGGTCTGCAGCATGGTGGCCACCACGTTCTCGGTGCTGGTGCCACAGGGCTGCTTGGAGGCCGTGCACGTCAACTGCGGCGAGGAGAACAGCGCCACGCGCGGCGAGATGTAGGACATGATCGTGCCGAACTGCCCGCTGATGCCCTTGCCGTAGCTGTAGCTGAACACGCCGGGGAAGGACGAATTGGCCTTGTCATGCGCATTGCCCAGGTTGTGGCCCAACTCATGAGCCAGGCTCAGCATCTCGCAGTAGTAGCCGTTGGACTGCCCGTCGTTGAGCGAGGCGAACATCGAACTGGCCACCTGGGCGTTGAACAGGCTCATGCCCCCGGCCCCACCGCCCGGCACATAGGCCAGCCCGCAGGTGGACGAACTGGAGGTGGTCGTGTTGAAGGGGGCAAAAAAGACCGTGATGGCACCGCCCGCCGTCCGCTTGAGCGCCGCCACGCCCTTGAAGGCACCGGAGTCGGCCCGCATGGCCGGCAGGATGACCTGTGGGGTGGCATCGGCTTGCGCCACCTTGGCCCACCCGACGATCTTGAAGGCGACACCCGTGCCGCTGTTCGAATAGGCCGAGTTGGCCAGTTGCACGATGTTGGACAGGCGGGTGCGCGCCACGGCCTCCGTGCCCCATTGCGCCACGTAACCGGGCCCATAGGTCATGAACAAGGTGATGGTGGTGTCGATCTTGCCGGGGGCCAGGGGGACCAGGGTGCTGCCGCTTGCCGCGGCGGTCGCGCCTGCATTTTGCGTGCTGCCCCCGATCTTGATCGCCAGGGCCGAGGACTCCCCGCCCGGGTCTGCCTGGTCTGGCCCGCGCAGCTTGGTCCAGCCGGCCGCATTCGGGTCCACGATCTGGGTCCGCCCCTGGCGGGTCACGATCTGGTACTCGTTGCCATTGCTCAGCACCGTGCCAAAGACCGCGTCCGTGCCCACGGTGATGACGGTGGGCGCTGCCGCACCGTCCATGCGGCTGATGCCCTGGATCTGCACGAATCCGTCCTGGTCCAGCTCGCGGTGGGTGACGATGGCCACCTCCACCTGGCCGTCGGGCAGGGGCAGCGCGATTTCCGCACCCTCATCGGCTTGCGCCAGCCCGGCCAGGTTGCCCGTCAGCTCGCGCACGCCCTGGCTCACCTGGGCGCCCAAGGTGTAGGCCTGCCCCTGGATCGGGCCCGCGTCGGCCACCCGCACCAGGGCGCCGTTGGCCTGCTGACGGAAGGGCACCTGGCGCCCGCCAAAGCGAACCGCCCCCACAAAGCCTTCCTTGGTCTGCTTGAGGTAGACGCGGTCGCGGGGGCTGCCCTGCAGGCTGCCATGCCAGTAGCTCAGGCCGTCCTGCCCCTTGGTGGTGGTCTCGAACACCACGGTCTTGCGCCCGATCACCGGGAAGGTGATGGCCACGGTCTGGCCGCTGCGCATGGCCATCAGGCTGCGCACGTCAAGCTTGAGCGGGCTGTTGATCTCCAGGCCCTTGTCGGACAGGGTGGCGGGGTCCACGGCCGCCAGGGCCTGGCCACTGCCAACACCCATGGCCGCCAAGGCCAGCGCGGAACACATCGTGCGGCTGATCTGCATCTTCCTCGTCCTTCGCCCTGCAGGCGCGTCGTCATTGACATGCCAGCGTACGTGGCCAGGCCCAGGCGTCCTAGTGAATTTCTGACGGCTTTCGGGCAATTACAGGCTGTTTACAAAGCTTTTGTCTGAACCGCCTTGCCTGCCCTGTTCGGCGTTTTTGTCAGGCAAATTCCTACAAGGCGTGTAGCCGGAAACCGACCCGTCTTACAGCCGCTTACCTATCAAGGAATTTGGCATCCGTTTGCACAATGACTCCATCGACAACGCGAAACCGCACTGAGCCAAACAAAGGAACACAGCCATGAACGCCGACCAAATCCTGATGGAAATCCGCGAAACCAACCTGTCCTACCTGATGCTGGCTCAGACCCTGATCCGCAACGACCGCGAGCAAGCCCTGTTCCGCCTGGGTCTGTCCGAAGCCGCCGCCGACCGCCTGGCTTCGCTGTCCCCCGCTCAACTGATGAAGGTCGCTTCGAGCAACACCCTGGTGTGCCGCATGCGTGTTGACGACGACATGGTCTGGACCCTGCTGACCAACCACGGCAAGGGTGCCGGCAGCGATGGCGCCTCCCGCCTGCACGCCTCGATCCTGCTGGCTGGCAAGCATCAAGAAGCCGCCTGATCCCGAATTCGACAAGACCCCACCATTTACAGACAAGCCGGAGAATCCACCATGCGTAGCAAGAGCCTGTTGACCGAAGCCAAGCAAATCGACCGCGCCGTGACCCTGATCAACCTGGGTGCCCGTCTGCAGGTCCTGGAGTCGGAAACCGACATGTCTTACGAACGCCTGCTGCGCCTCTATAAGGAAGTCTCCGGCAAGTCGCCATCCAAGGGTCAGCTGCCCTTCTCGACCGACTGGTTCATGACCTGGCAGCCCAATATCCACGCCAGCCTGTTCCTCAACATCCACGAGTACCTGAACAAGGCCGCCGAGATGGACGAGATCGACGTCGTCATCAAGGCCTACCAGCTGTACCTGGAGCAAACCGAATCCCAAGGCCTGGAGCCCCTGCTGTCCGTGACCCGCGCCTGGCGCCTGGTCAAGTTCATCGACAACGGCATGCTGACCATGACCAAGTGCTCCAAGTGCGGTGGCCACTTCGTCAGCCACCCCCATGAAATTTCACGCCACTTCGTGTGTGGCCTGTGCAACCCGCCCGCCCGCGCCGGCAAGGGCAAGGCCGCTGGTGCCATCCAGATGCACTGATCCCCGGGTTTTTTGTCAGCGTGTTTTCATTGCTTGTCTCCTCCTAGCAGCACTGCTGTACCGAGTGCTTTGTCGGGGTCCTTCGGGACCCCGCTTTTTTTTGCCTGCGCCCAGCCCCAGCCAGGCACAGATCGACCAATTAGCCCCCGTTGATCCGGGTTTTCATCCCCGCGCGGGGCCCTGACAATGGGCTGCCCACGGCTTTTTCAGCAGTGGGCTTTGTGTGTTCAAGCGGGAGTGGGCATGGATGTTTACCTGAATCGGACCTTGGAGCTGGGACAGAAGATCCCCTATGGGGCCAGCGACTTCAAGCTCGACGTCAGCCACCACACCTACTACGTGGGCAACCCCGGCCGCTCGGGCGCGAGTTTCCCCGTGCGGCTCAAGGCCGCCGTCTACTGCGGCGAAACCGAGGTGCTCAACCTCGTGGCCGAAGTCCAGCCCCATACCAAGGCCCAGGCCATGGGCTACCTGTTCAAGTACGAGGCCGGTGTCGCCGCCGATGAACCCGACCGCATCCTGGCCTATATGGGCTCCAACCCCTCGGCCGCGCCCGTGGGCGAGTTGACCTTCACCGCCGTGGGCGCCTACCTGATGGACCAGGATGCGCAGGTGGCCTATGAGCACCAGCGCCGCGGCATCGCCACCGCCATGTACCAGCAGGCCGAAGCGCTGACCGGCAAGCCCTTCCTGTCGCGCGCGGGTGATGTGCTGACCGTGGATGGCGCCGCCTTCTGGGGCAGCCCCGACCGCCCCTTCGGCGTGGACGCGCTCTATAGCCAGCCCCGCCGGCTCTTGTGGATCAACCTGGCCGACCTGCTGGCCGCGCCTTTGCGCGAGCTGCCCAGGATCGTGTTCGACGCCGACCGCTTCACGCGCTCGGCCACCGGGCAACGCTGCATCGACATGGCCAACAACGGCGCCGGCCCGCGTGTGGGCCTGCAGGAAGCGCGCATCCGGGGCCTGGTGGCGCGCGGCAGCGAAGGCCGTGTCGAGTCATTTGTGAACGACCCACACGCCCCGCCCAAACTGATGCGCAGCGTGCTGTGTGGCGAACAGCCACCCTCCCTGGCGTTGAGCAACCCGCGCGGCCTGCCCGACCCCAGCATCACGCCGCCACTGGCCCTGCTGAACGAAGAGGCGCGCGAAGAGGTGCTGCACTTCATCGGCCGCCACCTGCACGCCCTGGCCGACCTCAATGCGCTGGAAGTCCTGCACCCGCTGATCCGCGCGCTGAGCCGTCAGCGGCAGGTGCACCACGAGCGGGGCGACCCGGGCGCCATTGAGCTGGCCTTCGAGGTGCGCCGCGTACAGTCCATCTCGGTCATGACCGACATGCTGGAAAAAGAAGCCGAGTTCCGCGCCAGCCGGATGTGATGTGACGTGACGCCAGGGCCTCGGCCCTTTTTCAGCCCTCTTCAGCCTTTTTGCACCCAGGTCTCGATCATGGCCTTCATGGCCGGGTCGATCCTGGCAAAACGCGTCCCCATGCGGAACTTCCCGCCTTTGGCCACATGGAACATCACCTTGGTGTGCAGATCGGGGTAGTGGTACTTGCTGCGGTCGAGCGGGTCCGGCAAGGCAATCAGGACGTGCAACATCGCCCCGTCGGGGAAGGCCCTTTCGCAGACCAGCCCCAGCCCATCGGCCGAGACATTGACCACGCGCGCCTCCACATACGACTGGGGGTTCAGCACCACCCGGGCAGCCCAGGAGACATTGGCCCGGGGGCCTAGGCGAGCATCCGTCGCTTGCTGCTGCGACGTCAAATCAGTTGCGGGCACGGCTACCTCTTGCTGGATGAACGTGGTGAGAACACATGCTCGGGCGCCTCACCAGAAGACGAATATATGAGCACCCATCGGCAGTTGTGATCAGACCTGAAGCGCCGTGGAAAGTCATTGAACTTTCTCTCGCTTTTGCCATTTTTATCAAAGTACCGCTGCATGGTGCGCTGCAGCATTTTGCATGATTTGCAAATGCCCCCAGGGAATACACGCTCTTGCGCGCATCCGGCACAGGCCTTAGAAATTGACCAGCGTCAAATACGTCACGGCTTACGCCCCGAAAAGGAGAAGCGATGCCCGGTTCCCTGTCCCGTCCGACATCCGCCAGAAAGCGCATTCGCCATCTGACCACGCTGGCTTGCGTGCTGGCTTGTGTTGCCGGCTTGCTGACCTTGCTGAGCGGGCACGTCATCCACGGCGCCCTGCTGATGCTGGCCGGCCTCGTGCTGGTGCCCGGCAGCATCTGGGGCCGACGCCACAAGCAGCATCCGCTGGACGCCACCGTGCTGGATGCCCCCAGCGCACCGGCCACACGCCGCTGGCGCAAGGCGGCCTGAGCACGCCTTCCTGAGCGGCCACGGCCGGCTTTTTCACTTCAGTCCCTGCAGCCCCTGCCGAAAACGCTGGGAGCCGTCGTCTTTTGTGCCCTTTGACGCATGCCGTTCAAGCGCACCCGACGACGCCCTGTTTCGACCATGGATTGCAGTGGACCATGAACATCCGAAATATCCGTATCGGGCAACGATTGATGCTGGGCTTCGGCCTGGTCATCGCCTTGCTGATGCTGCTGGCCGGCCTGGCCATCCTGCGCATCAACAGCCTCAACAGCGAAATCGGGTCCATGGTCAACGAGACCTACCCGCGCACGGTCATCGCCAACAGGATGAAGGCGGACCTGGGCGACATCTCGCGCAGCATGCTCAGCATCCTGGTGATGTCAGATGCGGACCAGATGAAGGGCGAGGTCGCCAACATCGAGAAGGTCACCAAGCGCAATGACGAGAACCTGGCGCTGCTGAAAAAGAGCGTCAGCGACCCCGAGGGGCTGGCCCTCGTCAAGACCATTGTCGAGTTGCGCGAGCGCTCGCTCAAGCACCAGGTCTCGTTCATCAATCTCATCAACACCGATGAGAAGGACAACGCGATGACCAAGTACCTGTTCTCGATCCGCTCGCTGCAGACCAAGTACTTCGCGGCACTGGACAAGCTCATTGCCTTGCAGAACCAGCACATGGAAGCGGCCGGCGCCAACTCGGCGCAGCAGGCCCGCAGCACGGCGCTGTTCATCCTGGTGCTGGCGCTGGCCGCCACCGGCATCAGCGTGGTCGTGGCCCTGCTGTCCACACGCAGCATCACCATCCCGCTCAACCGCGCGGTGGACGTGGCCCAGCGCGTGGCCAGGGGCGACCTGACCAGCACCATCACCACGCGCAGCCAGGACGAGACGGGCCTGTTGATGCAGGCCCTGGCCGAGATGAATGCCAGCCTGCAGGCCATCGTGGGCAATGTGCGCCAGAGCACGGAGCAGATTGCCTCGGCGTCCACGCAGATCGCATCGGGCAACCTGGACCTGTCGCACCGCACCGAACAGCAGGCCGCCTCGCTGCAGGAGACCTCGGCCTCGATGAGCGAGCTGACCAACATCGTCAAGCAGAACGCCGACAACGCGCGCATGGCCAGTGAGCTGGCCCAGTCCGCATCGCATGTGGCCGCGGATGGCGGCTCGGTCGTGTCCCGCGTGGTCGACACCATGGGCGCCATCGACGCCTCGTCACGCAAGATCGTGGACATCATCGGCGTGATCGACGGCATCGCCTTCCAGACCAACATCCTGGCGCTGAACGCCGCCGTGGAAGCCGCGCGGGCTGGCGAGCAAGGCCGCGGTTTTGCGGTGGTGGCCGGCGAGGTGCGCAGCCTGGCGCAGCGCTCTGCCACGGCCGCCAAGGAGATCAAGACCTTGATCAGCGAGTCCGTCGAGAAGGTGGCCCAGGGTGGCCAACTGGTCAGCGAGGCCGGCAGCACCATGAGCGAGGTGGTGGCCAGCGTGCAGCGCGTGACCAACATCATCACCGAGATCACCGCGGCGAGCCAGTCGCAAAGCCATGGCATCGAGGCCATCTACCGCTCCATCCACCAGATGGACGGGGTCACGCAGCAGAACGCCGCGCTGGTTGAAGAGGCCGCCGCATCCGCCGAATCCATGCAGAACCAGGCCGGGCAACTGGCCAAGGTCGTCAGCGTTTTCAAGCTGGAAGGCTCGGCCTCCTGAAGCCGTGCCTGCCGTCAACCGAGCAACCCCTAACCGCAAGAGGGCCCTCATGAAACTGTTCTCCAAAACCACCCTGGCCGCCGCTGTACTGGGCATGGCCATGAGCCTGGCCCAGGCTGTTGAAGTCTCGGGCGTGAAAGTCGATGAAGCCGCGAAGGTGGGCGGCAAGGACCTGGTGCTCAGCGGCGCCGGCCTGCGCACCAAGACCATCTTCAAGATCTACGTGCTGGGCATCTACCTGAACAAGAAGGAAACGACCCAGGCGGGCGTGCTGGCCGCACAAGGCCCCAAGCGCGCCAAGATCCATGTGCTGCGCGAGCTGACCGGCGAAGAGTTCGGTGGCGCCTTCCTGGCGGGCATCAACAAGAACCTGGACAAGGAAGAAAAGTCCAAGTATGTGAACCAGCTGCTGAAGTTCGGCGAGCTGTTTGAAACCCTGCCCCCGCTCAAGCCCGGCGACACCGTGATGGCCGACTGGGTGCCCGGCACCGGCACGATCATCACCATCAATGGCAAGCAGATCATCGATCCGCTGCCCGACCCTGGCTTCTTCAATGCCATCCTGCGCATCTGGTACGGCGACAAGCCCGCCGAGGTGGCGCTCAAGCACGCCCTGCTGGGCGAGCCGACCTGATCGGATCTGATCGCGTTCAGCTCAGTCCTGCGTGCGCCAGGCCCAGACGGCTGCGGCGCACAGCAGCACCCCGATGAGGTAAAGCAGACGCGTGTCTGACACCGCATAGGGGTAGAACATCAAGGCCACGCCCAGCCATTTGGTCGTGGCCTTTTGCATGCGCTTGCCAGCCATCCACGCGGCCATGCCGATCAGGCTGAACAGGAACATGCCGGCCAGGTAGGCCGGTGAGGGCAGGGTCAGGCCCATCGACTGCAGTTGGGAGATGGTGTCCATCAAAACGCCTGACAAAGTGTGGAGAAGGCAGGATATCAAAGCGCCGCCCGATTTCCCCTGTACGCTGCTCATGAGCCCAAGCGGCTCCTGTCAAGCTACAAGGAAAGGAAGGCATGTCATGTTCTCTGAGGTACTGGGCCAAGGCCCCTTGTTCTATCTGGTGATGCTGCTGGTGCTGCTGGGGCTGGCGGCGGCGTTTGCCTTTGTCTCGGGCATGGTGCGCTACATCCCCAATGACCGCATTGGTGTCGTCGAAAAACTCTGGAGCCCCAAGGGCTCGGTGCAACTGGGCTTGCTGGCGCTGGAAGGCGAGGCGGGCTTTCAGCCGGAGTTGCTGCGCGGCGGCTTTCACTTCTTCCCGCCCTTTCAGTACAAGGTGCACATCCACGCCATGGTGTCGGTGACGCAGGGCAAGCTGGGTTATGTGTTCGCACGCGACGGCATGGACCTGCCCGCCGGCCAGACCCTGGCCGACAACGCCCGCGTGAGCAACTTCCTGGATGTGCGCGGCTTCCTCCAGGGCGGCGGCCAGAAGGGCCCGCAGCGCAAGGTGCTGCGCGAAGGCACGCACATCATCAACCCGGCCTTGTTTGTGGTGATGACGGAAGAGGCCACCTACTCGCTCACGCTGGACGCGACCGAGAGCGCCTACTACGACAAGATGCGCGATGTGCTGGACCAGCGCAGCGCCTTCACGCCCGTGGTGATCAAGGAGGTCACCGGCCAGCATGAGTCCGACCAGCTGGCCGTGGTGACCGTGCAGGACGGCCCGGCCTTGCCCAAGGACGAGCTGCTCGCACCCGATGTGGGCGACGCCCACAACTCCTTCCAGGAGCCCGAGCTGTTCCTGGCTGCAGGCGGCAGGCGCGGCCGCCAGGAGCGCGTGCTGGTGGAAGGCACCTACTACATCAACCGCCTGTTCGCCACGGTCGAGTTCATCCACAAGACCATCATCCCGGTGGGCTTCGTGGGCGTGGTGGTGTCCTACACGGGCCGCAAGGGGGCCGACACCTCCGGCGTGGAGTACAGCCATGGCGAGCTGGTCGAGACCGGTTGCCGCGGCGTGTGGCGCGATGCGCTGATGCCGGGCAAGTACGCGTTCAACACCTATGCGGGCAAGATCGAGCTGGTGCCCACGACCAACTTCGTGCTGATGTGGCAGCACGGCTCCAGCGGCTCCACCTTTGACGGCAACCTGCGCGAGATCACGCTGATCACCAAGGATGCGTTCGAGCCGCAACTGCCTTTGAGCGTGGTGGTGCACATCGACTACCGCAAGGCGCCGATGGTGGTGCAGCGCTTTGGCAATGTGAAGCAGTTGGTTGAGCAGACGCTGGACCCGATGGTGTCGAGCTACTTCAAGAACGTGTCGCAAACGCGCACCTTCATCGAGCTGATCCAGTCGCGCAGCGAGTTGCAGGCCAATGCCTCGGTGGACATGCGCGAGCGTTTCCTGGCTTACTCGCTGGAGTTCCAGGAGGTGCTGATCGGCACGCCCAAGCCGCAGGATGGCGACACCAAGATCGAGAACATCATGTCGCAGTTGCGGGACCGCCAGATCGCACGCGAGCAGGTCGAGACCTTTGCGCAAAAGCAGATCGCCGCCGACAAGCAGCGTGAGTTGAACGAGGCCGAGCGCCGCGCCGAGAAGCAAAGCGAGCTGACCGCCTCGCTGGTGGACATCTCCATCAAGGAGAACCACGGTGCGGCGTTGGTGAAGGCCGCCGAGAAGCGCCGCCAGGAGATCGAGGCGCTGGCCCAGGCCGACAAGTTCCGCCAGGAGATGGAAGGCTCCGGGCGCGCCTCGGCCATCCGCGCGGTGGGTGAGGCCGAAGCGGCGGCCATCAAGGCCAAGTCCGAGGCGCTGGAGGGCGAGGGCGCCGACAAGCAGCTGATGCAGACCGTGATGCTGCGCCTGGCCGAGGCCTTCGAGACGGCCAAGGTGCCGCTGGTGCCGCAGATCCAGCTTGGGGGCGGGCAGGACGGCAACGCGTTCTCAACGCTGCTGAGCCTGATGAGCTCACTCAAGGCGCAGGAGCTGGCGGCGGCGCATCAGGCCCCATCCAAAGCCTGACGCGCTTCAGGCGTCGACCTTGACCACCACCCGGCCGCGCACCTGGCCCTCGATGAGCTTGTGCGCAATCGAGATGGCATCGCTCAGGCCGATCTCCTGCGTGATCAGCGCGAGCTTGCTCACGTCCAGGTCGGTGGCCAGGCGCTGCCAGGCTTTGAGGCGAATGGCGCGTGGGCACATCACGCTGTCGATGCCGGCCAGGGTCACACCACGCAGGATGAAGGGCGCCACGGTGGACGGAAAGTCCATGCCGCCGGCCAGGCCACAGGCCGCCACGGTGCCGCGGTACTTGGTGGCCGCGCAGACATTGGCCAGCGTGTGGCTGCCCACCGTGTCCACGGCACCGGCCCAGCGCTCTTTGACCAGGGGCTTGCCGGCAGATGAAAACTCCGCGCGGTCCAGCACGGTGCTGGCGCCCAGGCTCTTGAGGTAGTCGGCCTCTTGCGGGCGGCCAGTCACCGCCGCCACCTGGTAACCCAGTTTGGCCAGGATGGACACGGCCACGCTGCCCACGCCACCGGCCGCACCGGTGACCAGCACCTCACCCTTGTCGGGCGTGACACCGTGGTCTTCCAGGGCCATCACGCACAGCATGGCGGTGTAGCCCGCCGTGCCAATGGCCATGGCTTGCGCGGGCGTGAAGGCCGCGGGCAAGGGCACCAGCCAGTCGCCATTGAGGCGTGCACGCTGGGCCAGGCCACCCCAGTGGGTTTCGCCCACGCCCCAGCCATTGAGCACCACCGCGTCACCCGCCTTGTAATCGGGGTGCGTGCTGGTCTCGACCACGCCGGCCAGGTCGATGCCCGGCACCATGGGGAACTTGCGCACCACGGGGGACTTGCCGGTGATGGCCAGGCCGTCCTTGTAGTTCAGCGTGGAGTGCGACACGCGCACGGTCACATTGCCTTCAGGCAGGGCCGCGTCGTCGATGTCCTTGAGCGCGGCGCGGTAACCCTGCTCGTCTTTTTCAATGAGGATGCCTTTGAACATGCTGGTGTCTCCTGGGGGCCCGTCGCGGGACGGAGGGCAGGGCCGCAGCATAACCGCGCCGCGTGGGAGTCCTGGAGGGGCGGCCTCATCACGCATGTGGAATGCCACATGTTTAAGCAGCCTCTGGCTCGCTAATCTTGCACCCCATGCTTGGCCAGGTATGGGCCGTCACGATTGGAGCCACGATGAAGCGTCTCACCTCACACTTGTATTTCTGGGTCGTGCTGGCCATCATCGCGGGCGGCTGCATCGGCGTCGTCGAGCCGCAGATCGGCGTCAAGCTCAAGCCCTTGGGCGATGGCTTCATCGCGCTGGTCAAGATGCTGATCAGCCCCATCATCTTCTGCACGGTGGTGCTGGGCATCGTCAACGGTGGCGACATGAAGAAGGTCGGGCGCGTGGGCGTCAAGGCCATCGTGTACTTCGAGCTGGTGTCCACGCTGGCGCTGGCGATCGGGCTGGTGGTGGTCAATGTGCTCAAGCCCGGCCATGGCTTCAATGCGGACCCGCACACGCTGGATGGCGCAGCCGTGGCGACCTATGCCAAGAAGGCGGGCGAGCAAAGCACGGTGGATTTCGTGCTGCACATCATCCCCAAGACCTTCACCGATGCCTTCACCGGCTCGGGTGACTTGCTGCAGGTGCTGTTGCTGGCGCTGCTGTTTGGTTATGCGATGCAGCACATGGGCCAGAAGGGCCGCGCGGTGCACGCTTTCATTGAAGAGTGCTCGCACATCTTCTTCGCGATGATGAACGCGATCATGAAGCTGGCGCCGATCGGTGCAGGCGGTGCGATGGCGTTCACGCTGGGCAAGTACGGCTTTGCCGCGCTCAAGCCGCTGGCGGCGTTGATGGGCAGCTTCTACCTGACCTGTGGCCTGTTCGTGCTGGTGGTGCTGGGCACGATCGCGGCGCTCACTGGCTTCAACATCCTGCGCTTCATCGCCTACATCAAGGAAGAACTGCTGACGGTGCTGGGCACGTCCTCATCGGAGTCGGCATTGGTGCCTTTGATGGCCAAGCTGGAGCGCCTGGGTTGCTCCAAGCCCGTGGTGGGGCTGGTGGTGCCGGCGGGTTATTCCTTCAATCTGGATGGCACCAACATCTACCTGACCATGGCGGCTTTGTTCGTGGCACAGGCTTTGAACATCGACCTGTCGCTGACGCAGCAGTTGAGCATCCTGGGCGTGGCCATGCTGACGTCCAAGGGTGCGTCGGGCGTGACGGGTGCGGGCTTCATCACCTTGGCGGCCACGCTGGCGGTGGTGCCGGATGTGCCGGTGGCGGGGCTGGCGCTGATCCTGGGTGTGGACCGTTTCATGTCCGAGGCGCGCGCGCTGACCAACTTCATTGGCAACAGTGTGGCCACGATCGTGGTGGCGAAGTGGGAAGGCGAGCTGGATGAGGGGATGCTGGCGCGTGAGTTGCGTGATGGCTATCAACCTGATGCGGTGGTGACGGTTGCGGGTGATGACGGTCGCGATGCGCAGCGTTTGAGTGTGGGTGGTGAGGTTGAGCAGGTTCGCGTCTGAGTCGTTTGTCGTTTGTAGCTTGCGTGAGTGCTTCGTAGGTTGAGCGCTTTTTCGATACGGCGCGGGGCGCGGACTGAGCCGGCATTTGGCCAGGCTTCATGTTGGTGGCCCCGCTTTGCAAGCGGGACTGCCTTGCGGTGCTCACAAGGAAGTGGCGCTGGCGAACTCGCTACAGGGCCTGTGGCCCTTGCACTCGAACAACGCCAGCGAGTTTGATGGTCGAAGCGCGCTGCGCGCGCCCACTTCCTTGCTCCGCGCCTCAGCACCACCAAGGCGCCTGGCCAAATGCCGGCTCAGTCCTTTTTGCGCCCCGCTCGTGGCATGCGGCGGACCTTGTGCATGCCCAGGCCATGGTGCGACGCCACCAACCTAACCCCACCCCGGACCCAACAACCTTGGCACGCCACGAGCAGGTCGGGACAAGGGATGAGGCGGTATCCGGTGGGGCGCCTTGGTGGTGCCGAGCAGCGCAGTGACAAGGTGGGCGCGCGAAGCGCGCTTCGTCAACTGACTCGCCGGGGTTGTTCGAGCGCAGCAGACAAGGTCTGCGTAGCGAGTTCCCCGGCGCCACCTTGGCACGAGCAGCGCAGGGTAGCCCCGCTTGCAAAGCGGGGCCGCCAACATGAAGCCCCGCCGGATACCGCCTCGTCCCCCGACCTGCGTTCGCAACGAAGAAGCGCGACACCCGATATGCTTGCACCCATGCTGCAAGTCCGAAACCTGTGTAAACGCTACGGCTCGGAGCCGGTTTTCTCGCATGTCGACCTGGATGTCGCCCCCGGCGAGTTCGTCGCCATCGTGGGTGAATCCGGCGTCGGCAAATCGACCCTGCTCAACTGCCTCGCCGGCCTGGACACCGTGTCCGAAGGCACGGTCCAAGTACTGGGCACCAACATCACCCAGCTCGATGACCAGGCCCAGGCCCTGTTCAGGCGGCAACACCTGGGCTTTGTCTTCCAGGCCTTCCACGTGCTGCCCCACCTGGATGTGGCCCAGAACGTGGCCCTGCCCCTGATGCTGCTCGGCCAGCCCGACGACGCCCGCGTGCAGGATGCCCTCAAAGCCGTGGGCCTCGACAGCCTGGGCACCCGCCTGCCGCAAGAACTCTCTGGTGGCCAGCTGCAGCGCGTGGCCATCGCCCGCGCCCTGATCCACCGCCCCGCCCTGATTCTGGCCGACGAGCCCACCGGCAACCTCGACCCGGGCACCGCCGACAAGATCATGACCGCCCTGGTCGCCCAGACGCGCGAACACGGCGCGGCCTGCGTCATGGTCACGCACTCGCAAGCGGCGGCCAAGCTGGCTGACCGCGTCATGCGCCTCACGCAGCATGGGCTGCACGATGCCACCTGACTCACCGCTGACCTCACCCGTCTGGCGCCTGCTGCGGCGCTTTTCCTGGCAAGAGCTTCGTCACCATGGCCTGCGCCATGCCACGGCCGTGCTCGCCGTCTTGCTCGGCGTGGCCCTGGCCTTCTCCGTCCACCTGATCAACGCATCGGCACTCAGCGAGTTCAGCGCGGCGGTGCGCTCGGTCAATGGCCAGGCCGACATGAGCCTGCGCGCTGCCCACGGCGGGCTCGACGAAACCCTGTACACCCGCGTGGCCCGCCACCCGCAGGTGGCCTTGGCCAGCCCGGTCATCGAGGTGATGACGCAGGCGCGGGTCCACCAAGGAACAGGCACGCAGGCCGGCGGGCCCAACGCCGACAAACCGACCGGCCCCTTGCGCATCATCGGCCTGGACCCGCTGGTCGCCGCGCCGCTGTCCCCCGGCCTGTGGCCACAGCTGGATGCGCACATCGCCAAGGCCGACCGCCTCGCCCTGTTTGCCACCGACACCATCTCGCTCAACACCGCCGCGCAACGCAGCCTGGGTGCCCAACCCGGTGACACGCTGCAGGTGCAGGCCGGCCTGAAGCTGCTCACGCTGCGGGTGATCGGCACGGTGGCCGCTCAAGGCGAGCCGCTGGGTGTGATGGACATTGCCGGTGCGCAAGACACCTTTGGCACACCCGGCCAGATCACCCGGCTGGACATCAAGCTGGCAGGCGGCGCGCAAGCCAGCGACGTGCTGGATGCCCTGAAGCTGCCACCCGGCGTGCTCAGCGACTCGGCCGACGATTCGACCCAGCGCGTGTCCAATATGTCCCGCGCCTACCGGGTCAACCTCACGGTGCTGGCCCTGGTGGCGCTGTTCACCGGCGCGTTCCTGGTGTTCTCGATCCTGTCGCTGTCGGTGGCCAAGCGCCAGCAACAGTTCGCGCTGCTGGGTGTGCTGGGCCTGGGGGCGCGTGAGCGGCTGCAACTGGTGTTGTGGGAATCGGCCTTCATTGGTGCGGCGGGTTCCGCCCTGGGCATTGCCTTGGGCACCGGCCTGGCCGCCGCTGCGCTGCGTCTGCTCTCGGGTGACCTGGGCGGGGGCTACTTCCCCGGCATCACACCACGCCTGCAATGGTCGCTCTGGGCGGCGCTGGCCTATGGTGCGCTGGGCGTGGTGGCGGCCGTCGTGGGCGGCCTGGTGCCGGCGCGCATGGCCCAGCGCCTGACACCCGCGCAAGCCCTCAAAGGCCTGGGCGATGTGGCGCAGCACACCGGCGGCTGGTGGCTGGGGCCGGCGCTCTTGCTGCTGGGCGCGGGACTGACCCGCCTGCCCGCGGTGGCCGGTGTGCCCTTGTGGGCTTACTTGGCCGTGGCCTGCCTGCTGGTGGGCGGCATCGCCTGTGTGCCATTCACGGTGGGCGCCCTGCTCAGCCTGTGGCCACGCCGCGCGCTGGCCCGCCATGCGCCCTTGATGTTGTCGCTGGAGCGCGCACGCCGCATGCGCCACACCGCCACGGTGGTGATGGCCGGCGTGGTGGCCAGCCTGAGCCTGTCGGTGGCCTTGACGGTGATGGTGGCCAGCTTCAGAAGCTCGGTCACATCCTGGCTGGACGTGGTGCTGCCCGCCGACCTGTATGCGCGCACGGCCCGCACCAGCAGCGGCAACGACACGCAGCACCTCACGCAAGCCCTGCTGGCCGACATCGCCCGCATCCCTGGTGTGCAGCGGGCCGTGGGCATCCGCGTGAGCAACCTGAGCCTGCGGCCCGACCTGGCCCCCGTGGCGCTGATCGCGCGGCCTGTGGGCCAGGCCCCCGGCGCCGCCCAACGCAGCCTGCCGCTGATCGGCGAGCTGCGGCCCCCCCGCCCCGATGCCATCAACGTCTTCGTCAGCGAGGCCATGGTGGACCTGTACGACGCCCGCCCTGGCACGCTGCTGACCCTGCCCTTGCGCGCCGGCCAGCCACCGGTGCAGGCCCATGTACGCGGCGTCTGGCGCGACTACGCCCGCCAGCAAGGCGCCATCGTGATCGACCAGGCCGACTACCAGCGCCTGAGCGGCGACACCGACATCAACGACCTGGCCCTGTGGCTGGCGCCCGAGGCCCGCACGCCCGATGTGCAGCAGGCCATCCGCGAACGCGCCCGTGCGCAAGGTCTGGGCGGCGAGCTGATCGAGTTCGCCGAACCCCGCGAGATCCGCCAGACCACCTTGCGCATCTTCGACCGCAGCTTTGCCGTGACCTACTGGCTGCAGGCCGTGGCCATCGGCATCGGGCTGTTCGGCACGGCAGCGAGCTTTTCGGCGCAGGTGCTGGCGCGGCGCAAGGAGTTCGGCCTGCTCAGCCACCTGGGCTTCACGCGCACGCAGATCCTGGCCACGGTGGCGGGCGAGGGCGCGGCGCTCAGTACCGTGGGCGCGCTGCTGGGCCTGGCGCTGGGCATCGCGGTGAGCGTGGTGCTGGTGCACGTGGTCAACCCGCAGAGCTTTCACTGGACCATGGACATGATGCTGCCCTGGCCCCGCCTGGCCGCCCTGTGCGCCAGCGTGGTGGCCGCCGGCACCTGCACCGCCCTGATCGCCGGGCGCGCCGCCGTCAGCCGCGATGCGGTCATGGCCGTCAAGGAGGATTGGTAAGTGCCCGTGAACAAGCGCCCCCAGACGCCCCCCCTTCGTGCGCCTCGCCGACGCGAGCTGCTGGCCCTGGCCTCCGCCTGGGGCGCGGCGCTGAGCCTGCCACCTTGCGCACGGGCCGTTGAAGCCGAAAAACTTGACGAGGCGGATGAGGCCGGTGCGCCTCGCCCGCCCAACAGCATCAGCAACAAGCCCGCGTCATCCGACACGCCCGTCATCCGGCCCGGCCAGCCTTTGCGCTTCCCGCAGGATTTCGGCGCCCACCCGGCCTACCGCACCGAGTGGTGGTACCTCACCGGGCAATTGCAAACGCAAACGCAATCTCAGACGCAGCCGGCCTCAACCGAATCCCCCCAGACCTTCGGCTTCCAGATCACCTTCTTTCGCACCCGCGTGGACGCGGCCCGCACCAGCCACAGCGCTTTTGCCACGCACCAGCTGGTGTTCGCCCATGCGGCCTTGAGCGACCTGCAGCAAAGCCGCCTGCTGCATGACCAACGCATTGCACGCGCCGGTTTCGAGCTGGCCGACGCCGCTTCGGGCGACACGCGCATCACCCTGCGGGACTGGCAGTTGCGGCGCAGCGGTCCGGCCACCCAAAGCCGCTACACCAGCCACGTGGCCGCGCGGGACTTCACGCTCGACCTGGCCTTCACGCAAACCCAGCCCCTGCTGTTGCAAGGCGAGGCGGGCTTCTCGCGCAAGGGGCCGCGGCCCGTCAACGCCAGCCACTACTACTCGCAACCGCATCTGGCTGTGCAGGGTGAACTGAAGCAGCAGGGACGCGCGCTGGCCGTCCAGGGCGAGGCCTGGCTGGACCATGAATGGGGCGAGACCCTGCTGGACCCGGCCGCGGTGGGCTGGGACTGGATCGGCATGAACCTGCACGATGGCAGCGCGCTGACGGCCTTTCGCTTGCGCCGCCAGGATGGCAGCACCCTGTGGGCCGGCGGCAGCTTGCGGCGCCCGGGCCAGGCCACACGCCCCTTCCAGCCCGAAGAAGTGCGCTTCACACCCCTGCGCAGCTGGACCAGCCCCGCCACGGCCGCCCGCTACCCGGTGCAATGGCAGCTTGACGTGGCCGGCACCCGCTACCAGGTCAAGGCCCGCCTGGACAGCCAGGAGCTCGACAGCCGCCAGAGCACCGGTGGCGTTTACTGGGAGGGTTTGAGCGAGCTGCTCGACGCGCAGGGCCGCGTGATCGGCCAGGGTTATCTGGAGATGACGGGTTACGTCGCGCCGATGGCCCTGTGACGGGCACCTCCGCACCGAGGCACGTCAGCGTCGGGGCAGATTGGGCGGCGGCGGATAAGGCGGCAGAGGCCGTCCCATGGCCTGCAGCCGCTCACGGGCCCGGGTCACGCAGGCCGCCTTGTCGGCATCAGCCATCTTCGTCCAGCCGGTGATGTCGGCCAGGCTGCGGCCACAGCCCACGCAGATGTCCTGCTCGTCCAGCGTGCACAGGCGCACACAGGGGCTGGCCACCGCCACGGGAGGGAGACTGCTGGGCAAGGCATGGGGCGTCGACATGTTTCCCAGCTTAACGCCTGCCCGCGCGCGCTGGCGTGCGGCAAACCGGTGCCCAACGGGGTCAATTGCGCATTTGAACCGTTCGGGCCATCTCGCCCTGTTGGGCTTTTCACATCCCGCCTTCACGATGGCCCTGCTTCATCCACCGCTTGCACAGGGCACGCCCATGACACCCATCGACCGCCGCCAGTTCCTGACCACGACCGCGCAAGCTGCGGCCACCGTGAGCGCCGCCTCGGCCATGCCCGCCGCCATCGCACGCGCGCTGGGCATCCCCGCGCACCACCAGACCGGCACCATCAAGGACGTGCAACACGTGGTGATCCTGACGCAGGAAAACCGCTCGTTCGACCACTACTTCGGCAAGCTGCGTGGCGTGCGCGGCTTCGGTGACCGCCTGACCATCCCCCTGCCGGAGGGCCAGCGCGTGTGGGCGCAAAGCAATGGCACGCGCACCGTGCTGCCCTATCACCTTGACAGCAGCCAGGGCAACGCCCAGCGCGTCAACGGCACGCCGCACTCCTGGGGCAATGCCCAGGCGGCCTGGGACAACGGCCGCATGAGCCAGTGGCCCAAGTACAAGCATGACCACGCCATGGGCTACTACACCGAGGCCGAGGTCGGCTTCCAGTACGCGCTGGCCAATGCCTTCACCGTGTGCGACGCCTACCATTGCGCCCTGCAAGGCGGCACCAACCCCAATCGCCTCTTCATGTGGACGGGCACCAATGGCCCGACCGGTGCCGGCGTGGCCGCCGTGGTCAACGAATGGGACGATTTCGGCCCGGCCAACGAGGGCTACACCTGGACAACCTACCCCGAGCGCCTGCAAGCGGCCGGCGTGAGCTGGAAGGTCTACCAGAACCTGCCCGACAACTTCACCGACAACTCGCTGGTGGGCTTCAAGCAATACCGCGAGGCCGCCTACAAGGCCCTGGCCACCATCCCCAACGCCTCGCCCCTGATGCCTTATGACCCCAGCATGGAGGCCATCAGCCCCCTGCTCAAGGGCATCACCAACACCATGCCGGACGGCGGCTTCCTGGAGACCTTCCAGCAGGAGGTGCTGAACGGCCAATTGCCGCAGGTGTCGTGGATCGTGGCACCCGAGGCCTACAGCGAACACCCCGGCCCCTCCAGCCCCGTGCAGGGCGCCTGGTACGTGCAGGAGGTGCTCAACGCCCTGACGGCCAACCCCGAGGTCTGGAGCAAGACGGTGCTGATCGTCAACTTCGACGAGAACGACGGCTTCTTCGACCACATGCCGCCCCCTGCCGCGCCGTCCATCGACGCCCATGGGCAGCCCGCCGGCCAGTCCACCACCGATGTCGCCGCCGAGTACTTCACCCACCCCAAGCCGCCCGGCACCACCGGCCAGCCCGCGCCCGATGGCCGTGCCTACGGCATGGGCCCGCGCGTGCCCGCCTTCGTGGTCTCGCCCTGGAGCCGGGGTGGCTGGGTCAACTCGCAGGTGTTCGACCACACCTCGATCATCCGCTTCCTGGAGGCGCGCTTTGGCGTGATGGAGCCCAATATCAGCGCCTGGCGCCGCGCCGTGGCCGGTGACCTCACCTCCACGCTGAACTTCGTCAACCCCAATGACGAGACCCTGCCCACGCTGCCCACCCTGACGCGCGAAGAGGCCGATGCCCTGCGTGCGCAGCAGGAGGTGCTGGCCCAGGTGGCGGTACCGGCCGAGTCCACCCAGAGCCTGCCCGGCCAGGCGCGCGGCATCCGCCCGTCGCGGGCCCTGCCTTACGACCTGCGCGTGGACAGCGACATCGACCCGCGCACCCAGCGTGCCCAGCTCCGCTTCGTCAACACCGGCCGCGCCGGCGCCGTCTTCCACGTCTATGACCAACTGCACCTGGACCGCCTGCCCCGCCGCTACACGGTCGAAGCCGGCAAGCAGTTGCAAGGCAGCTGGGACACCTCGGCCGACGC
Organism: Aquabacterium sp.; assembly: GCF_016195855.1. Lineage (GTDB taxonomy): Bacteria > Pseudomonadota > Gammaproteobacteria > Burkholderiales > Burkholderiaceae_C > Aquabacterium. Next base: position 312,250 of record NZ_JACPYU010000002.1, on the reverse strand, counting down.
TGGCCGCTACGACCTGTGGGTGCTGGGCCCCAACGGCTTCCACCGCCACTTCAAGGGCAACGGCAACGCCGCCACCGACCTGGATGTGCGCACGCTGGCCTCACGCCACATGCTGCGCCTGACCCTGCACAACGACAGCAACGAGGCCCGCACCTTCAAGATCAGCTTCAATGCCTACCACCGCCAAGTGCCGCACACGGTGCGCGTGCCCGCCGGCCGCGAGCTGGAGTGGGACACCAACCTGATGGGCACCGGTGGCTGGTATGACCTGAGCATCACAGTCAAGGAAGACCCCGCCTTCAGCCGCCGCCTGGCGGGCCGGCTGGAGACGGGGCGTCACAGCGTGAGCGACCCCGCACTGGGCGCCTGAGCCTGCTTCTGCGCCAGCCAGTCGGCGTAGTCCAGCTGGATGGTCTGCATCAGGTCGGCCCAGCCGGCCAACTGGCTGGCCACCAGCGCGTTGAACTGGTCGGCCAGCTGGTGCTCCTGTTCCACGAACTGGGTCAGGGTCTGGGCCATCGTCAGCTGGCTGTAGGCCTGGCCGAGACCCTTGCAGCCGTCCACCCAGGCCTGTTGCTGTTGGCCGCAGCGCCGGGCGACGTCCTGCTGGATGGCCAGCATCTCCTGCCACAGCGAGGCGTCCAGCCGCATGGGCAGCAAGGTGGCCGTGCCGACCTGGTTGCGCAAGGCGGCCCCCATGAGCTGCCCGGCCAGGGTCTGGATCTTGTGTGCGCGCAGCAGGGGCACCGACCAGGTGGGAGTCGCGGGCGGGGCCTCCTGGGTCAGCACCGGGGCAGAGGGGGTGTTGCGTTTGGACATGGTGCCGCCTTGTTGTGAAGCCCTTGCGGGTGCTGGGCTGTAGAGCCTTCGACTCTAGGCACTGTTGGCCGGGTCTGCCTCCCCAAGGTTAGGGGTCAGGCCGTCACACGGTAGTCCGATGGCTTGGCCCCGGTCCACTTCTTGAACGCCCGGTAGAACGCCGCCGGCTCGGCAAAACCCAGGTCACTGGCAATGTCTTCGATGCTGCGCCGGCTGTCCTGCAATTGCGTGATGGCCATGTCGCGCCGCAGGTCGTCCTTGATGGCCTGGTAGGTGTGCCCCTCCTCGCGCAGGCGGCGGCGCAAGGTGGCTTCGGTCAGGTGCAGCTCGGCGCACAGCACGGCCAGGTCCGGCCAGCCCGCAGGCGGCTGCTCGCGCAAACGGCGGCGGATGCGCGCGGCCAGGCTCTTGGGGTTGCGGTACTTGACCAGGAAGTTGTCGGGCACGCCTTTGAAGAAGGTCTGGAGCGTGCCCGGGTTCTGGATGACGGGCAGAAGCAGGTCGGAGGCCGGAAAGCACAGGCGCGTCTGCGGCGCATCGAACTGCAGGGCCTCGCAAAACAGCACACGGTATTCGGCTGACGCGTCCGGCTCGGGGCAGCGAAAAGCCCCTTCGCTCAGGTGCAGGCGCCGCCCCGTCAACCAGCAGGCCAGGCCATAGACCATGATCAGAAAGGTCGCGTAGGCAAACACGCGCTGGGGGCCTTGGCGGTCATGCAGTTGCAGCACGGCCTGCTCGCCCTCCACCGTCAGGCTGCCATGCATGTCGTCCAGCACCAGGCGCATGAAGCGCAGGATGCGTTTGAGCGCATGGCCCAGGTTGTCGCAGTCCAGCACGCTGTGGCACATCAGCACATAGGTGCCCTGCCGGGCGGGGTGCGCGTCCAGGCCGAAGAACTCGTCGTCCAGCTCGCGGGCAATGTCGCGCCACAGCGCCCCGAACTGCGCGGGCGACACGCGCGCCAGCGGCTCAACCACAAAGGCAGCCGGGATACCCGCACGCTGCAGGAAACCGTCCACACTCAGGCCACGCTCGCGCACGCAGCGCAGGGCTTCCTGCACGAAATGGATGGAGATGGTGCCGCGCTCAGGCTTCACGCCGGCCTCCCTGGCGAGGCGGCCGTGTCACCAGGGATAGCACCGAGTGACTGGCTGGAACGTGCAGCGATATTGACGGATTTGGGCATCGAAAACAGGGTGGCATCTGCCTAGGATCTGGGCAAGGCCCGACTTGTCCGGGCCAGCGGCAACCATAAACCATCTGCTCACCCCGTTCACCCCACTGAGGCACCCACCATGCAAGTTTCCGACAGCGTCTTTCTGATCACCGGCGGCGCCTCCGGCCTGGGGGCCGCCACCGCCCAGATGGCCTTGCAAGCCGGCGCCCGCGTGGTGATCGCCGACCTGGCCGAGCCCCGCGAGGGCACGTTTGCCCCGTCCGAGAACCTGGTCTACGTCAAGACCAACGTCACCGACGAAGACAGCGGCCAGGCCGCCGTGCAGACCGCGCTGCAGCGCTTTGGCCGTCTGGACGTGCTGGTCAACGCCGCGGGCATCGGCCCGGCCGAGAAAATCCACGGCAAGAACGGCCCGCACCGGCTGGACTCCTTCACCCGCACCATCACCGTCAACCTGATCGGCACCTTCAACATGATGCGCCTGGCCGTGCCGGCCATGATCCAGTCGGGCGTGCCCGGCGGGTCGAACGAGCCCACTGCCTCGCAAGGCGTGATCATCAACACCGCCTCCGTTGCCGCCTTCGACGGCCAGATCGGCCAGGCCGCGTATTCGGCATCCAAAGGTGGCGTGGTGGCCATGACCTTGCCCGCCGCACGCGAGCTGGCGCGTGACCGCGTGCGCGTCATGACCATCGCCCCCGGCATTTTCGAGACGCCCATGCTGCTGGGGCTGCCACAAGAGGTGCAGGACTCGCTGGGCCGCTCGGTGCCCCACCCCTCGCGCCTGGGCAAGCCGGCCGAGTTCGCCGCCATGGTGCGCAGCATCGTCGACAACGAGTACCTCAATGGCGAGGTGATCCGCATTGACGGCGGCATCCGCATGGCGGCCAAGTAAGAGGGCGCCATCATGAGCAACATGGATGCCCTGCTGACCGAAGACCAGCGCCTGGTGCGCGACGCGGCCCGAGACTTTGCGCAAGGCGTGTTGGCCCCCCACGCCGCCCAATGGGACCAGGCCGGCCAGCTGCCCGACAACGTGGTCAGGCAGATGGGCGAGTTGGGCCTGCTGGGCATGCTGGTGCCGCCTGAGCTGGGCGGCTCGCGCACCGATGACCTGAGCTACGCCATGGCCATCGAAGAGGTGGCCGCCGGTTGTGCCTCGTGCTCGACGCTGATGAGCGTGCACAACTCGGTGGGCTGCGTGCCCATCCTCAAGTTCGGCACGCCCGCACAGCAAGCGCAGTGGCTGCCCCGGCTGGCCACGGGTGAGGTCATCGGCGCCTTCTGCCTGACCGAGCCACAATCGGGCTCCGAAGCCGACGCCATGAAGACCCGCGCCGTGCTGGATGGGGACACGTGGTTGCTCAGCGGCAGCAAGCAGTTCACCACCAATGGCGAGCGCGCCGGCATGGCCATCGTGTTCGCCGTGACCGACCCCGAGCTGGGCAAGAAGGGCCTGTCGGCCTTCATCGTGGACACGGCCACGCCGGGCTTCACGGTGGCGCGCAAGGAAAGCAAGATGGGCATCCGCGCGTCGGACACCTGTGCCATCACGCTGGAAAACTGCCGCGTGCCCGCCGCCAACCTGCTGGGCCAGCGCGGCGAGGGCCTGAAGATTGCCTTGTCGAACCTGGAGGGCGGGCGCATCGGCATCGCGGCGCAGGCCGTGGGCATCGCGCGGGCCGCGCTGGAGGCCGCCAAGGCCTATGCCGCCGAGCGCGTGCAGTTCGGCAAGCCCATTGACCAGCACCAGGCCATCTCGCATATGCTGGCCGACATGCACACCCGCCTGAACGCAGCGCGCCTGCTGGTGCACCACGCTGCGCGCCTGCGCACGGCGGGTGTGCCCTGCATCTCCGAGGCCTCGCAGGCCAAGCTGTTTGCATCCGAAACCGCCGAGTGGGTGTGCTCCAAAGCCATCCAGATCCACGGGGGCTACGGCTTCCTGGAAGACTACCCCGTGGCCCGCCATTACCGCGACGCCCGCATCACCCAGATCTACGAGGGCACCAGCGAGATCCAGAAGATCGTGATCGCCCGCCATATTTGAAGAAAGCACACCATGAGTCTCACCCCCAGCCTGTACGGCAACACCGATGGCACGCACACCGTGCGCCTCCTGATCAACGGCGAGTTCGTGGACTCCACCTCCGCCGAGCGCCGCCCCATCATCAACCCGGCCACGCAAGAGGTGCTGGCGCAGGTGCCCTTTGCCACACCCGATGAGGTCAACGCCGCCATCGCCTCGGCCAAGGCCGCGTTCAAGACCTGGAAGACCACGCCGCTGGCCGTGCGCATGCGCATCATGCTGCGCTTTCAGGCCCTGCTGCGCGAGCACCTCAGCCGCATCGCTGGCGTGCTGACCAACGAGCAGGGCAAGACCCTGGCCGATGCCGAGGGCGACATCATCCGCGGCCTGGAAGTGGTGGAGCACGCCTGCTCGGTGGGCACGCTGCAACTGGGCGAGCTGGCCGAGAACGTGGCCAATGGCGTGGACACCTACACCCTGCGCCAGCCCATCGGCGTGTGCGCGGGCATCACGCCCTTCAACTTCCCCGCCATGATCCCGCTGTGGATGTTCCCCATGGCCATCGTGTGCGGCAACACCTTCGTGCTCAAGCCCTCCGAGCAGGACCCGATGTCCACCATGGAGCTCGTGGCCCTGGCCCTGCAGGCCGGTGTGCCAGCCGGCGTGCTCAACGTCGTGCACGGCGGCAAGGACGTGGTCGATGCGCTGTGCACGCACCCCGATATCGTGGCCGTGTCCTTCGTGGGCTCGACCGAAGTGGGCACGCACGTCTACAACCTGGCCAGCCAGCACGGCAAGCGCGCGCAGTCCATGATGGGCGCCAAGAACCACGCCGTGATCCTGCCGGACGCCAACAAGGAGCAGTCGCTCAACGCCCTGGTGGGCGCGGCCTTCGGTGCGGCCGGCCAGCGTTGCATGGCCACCTCGGTGGCGGTGTTTGTGGGCGCAGCCAAAGACTGGCTGCCCGATGTGGTGGCCCGCGCCAGGCTGCTCAAGGTCAACGCGGGCGTGCAAGCGGGCACCGACGTGGGCCCCGTGATCTCGCCGCGCGCCAAGGCCCGCATTGAAGCGCTGATCGCCACCGGCGTGGCCGAAGGCGCCGAGCTGCTGCTCGATGGCCGCGGCATCAGCGTGCCGGGTTACGAGCGCGGCAACTTCGTGGGCCCCACCGTGTTCGGTGGCGTCAAGACGAACATGCAGGTCTACACGCAAGAGATCTTCGGCCCCGTGCTGATCACGCTGTGCGTGGACACGCTGGACGAGGCCATTGCCCTGGTCAACGCCAACCCCTTTGGCAACGGCGTGGGCCTGTTCACCCAAAGCGGCGCCGCGGCGCGCAAGTTCCAGAGCGAGATTGATGTGGGCCAGGTCGGCATCAATGTGCCCATCCCCGTGCCTGTGCCTTTCTTCAGCTTCACGGGCTCGCGTGGCTCCAAGCTGGGTGACCTGGGGCCGTATGGCAAGCAGGTCGTCCAGTTCTACACGCAAACCAAGACCGTGACCGCGCGCTGGTTCGACGACAGCAGCGTCAACACGGGCGTGAACACCACCATCAGCCTGCGCTGAACGCGGCAAGGCAAACAAGGAGCTGAGCAGCATGAACATCGCCTTCATCGGCCTGGGCAATATGGGCGGGCCCATGGCCCGCAACCTCGTCAAGGCGGGCCACGTGGTCACCGTGTTCGACCTCAACAAAGAGGCCGTGGCAGGCCTGGTGGCCGAGGGCGCCAAGTCTGCCGCCTCGCCCGCCGAGGCCGCGCGAGAGGCGGCGTTCGTGCTGACGATGCTGCCGGCACCCGCGCATGTCGAGGCCGTGTTGACCGGGCTGCAAGGCGTGTTGTCGGGCGCCACCAAAGGCGTGCCCATCGTGGACTGCAGCACCATCGACCCGGCCACCGCACGCCGCCTGGCCGAGCGCTGCACCGCGCAAGGCAACCCCTTTGCGGATGCGCCGGTATCCGGTGGCACGGGTGGGGCCACGGCGGGCACGCTGACCTTCATGGTGGGCGCCGACGAGGCCCTGTTCGCGCAGGCCCAGCCGGTGCTGCAGGCCATGGGTAAAAACATCGTGCACTGCGGTGGCACTGGCACCGGCCAGGTCGCCAAGATCTGCAACAACCTGCTGCTGGCGATCTCGATGATCGGCGTGTCCGAGGCCATGACGCTGGGCGCGTCCTTGGGCATCGACACCAAGGTGCTGGCCGGCATCATCAACACCTCGTCGGGCCGCTGCTGGAGCGCCGACACCTACAACCCCTTCCCCGGCGTGATGGACGCGGTGCCCGCCTCACGCGGCTACACAGGCGGCTTTGGCGTGGACCTGATGCTCAAGGACCTGGCCCTGGCCACGGATGCGGCCAAGGGTGCCCATCAGCCCTTGATGCTGGGCGCGCTGGCACAGCAGCTCTACCAGGCCTGGAGCCAGCAGGGGCAGGGCAAGCTGGACTTCTCGTCCATCATCCGGATGTACCAGCCGCCGCAGTGAGCGGTGGCCCATCGCGATGAAGCACCGGCTGCAGCGCCTGGCTTGCAGCGCCGCCTGCGATGCCAATCAAGCCGCGTCGTGGCAGACGGCTTCGATGTTGTGCCCGTCCGGGTCCAGCACGAAGGCCCCGTAATAGTTCGGGTGGTAATGCGGCCGCAGACCCGGTGGGCCATTGTCCGCACCACCCGCCGCCATGGCAGCCTGGTAGAAGGCGTCCACCATGGCGCGTGAAGTTGCACGAAACGCGATGTGGATCGGAGGCTTGTTGGGCGCGCCACGGCTGATCCAGAAATCCGGCTTGGGGGCCTCGCCAAAACCGGCCACATCCGTGTGGCCCGTGACGGCGGCGGGCAGCTCCAGAAGCAGGGTGTAGCCGATGGGCGCCAGCGCTTGCAGGTAGAAGGCCTTGCTCTTGGCAAAGTCCGAAACGAGGATGCCGGTGTGGTCGATCATTCAAGACTCCTTGCGTTGGTTCAGATGTTGAACACCACTGTAGTGGAGCGGGATGTCAACCGCAACGGTGCATCACAAACCCCGCGCCTCTTGCCACATGCGTGACAGCCCAACCCGCCCAAGCCAGGCATTGAACTGCGCACGGTCCTGCTGCCATGGTGCCGCCAAGGTGGCACGAGGGTCCTGGCTGAGCGAGTACGCCATGCCCTCAATGAGCCAGGACGGCATCAACATCCGGCGCAACACGCCAAACCGTTGCCCCTGAAGGTGGTGGATGAGTTCGTGTCGCACGTAGTACGGTTTCCACGCCCTGGGCCCGATGACCGTCCCCATGGTGCCGACCGTGACGGCTGCGCGAGCGCCCAGGCCAAACATGTCGGCGCAAGCCTCCGTGGCGCAGAAGACGATCACGGGATGGCCTTCAAGCACGCCAACCTGCCCGTCAACAAAAGCAACGGCATCGCGATAGAGCGCCGTCGCGGCCGCAAGCTGCTCGGGTGATTCGACGCAAACGCCTTGGCTCTGGCACGTCAGGCCGGCCCACCTTGGTGCCACAACACGCACCGGCTTCACCACGAACCAGGCCAGGAGCGGCGCAACCACCAACAGCAGCACGGCAAGACGGATCGCGATCTTCATGGTCTACTTGATCGCGTCCGGCTCCGGCTTGCGCTTCTTGGGCAACCAGGCCATTTCCATGTAACCCGTGATCGGCGTCTGGCCCTGCGCGTCCTCGATGGTGATCGGTACCGTCAGGCTGCCCTTGGGCTCCATGCCCATGAGTTGGGTCTCTGGTGGCGTGAGGCAGGCCGTGGCGCGCACATGCCCGCGGTTGGGCTTGCGCAGCTCGATGTGGATGGTCTTGACAACGACGATGGCGCTGTCAGGCACGTGCTGGCCCACCAACAGGCCACTGGCGTACTCGGCAGCGAGGGTGGCCGCCACGGCGTGGATGCCGCCCACATGGTTGCGCACCCGGCGCGCCAGCTTGATGCCCACCGTGACCCGGTGCGGCTCCAGCTTGAGGATGCGGCAGCGGTTGGTGCGGAAGTAGGGGGTGTATAGGCCAAAGCCGAAACCCACCAGGCGCAAACGCCACGCTGGCGGCAAGGCCTGCAACCTGTTCAGCAGGCGGGCAAACCGATTGGGCGGCGCCGATGAAGCCGGAGCCAACGCAGGCAAGGATTCGTCACGCATCTGTTGTCACACCCTTGTTGTTGCACTGCTTGTTGCACCACTGGGCCCACATCCCTTGCCAGGCCGCTTCCAGATGGCGTGCAAAGCGCGCGCCATCGAAAACCGGTGAGGCCAGCACCTGCTGGCGCAAGCCCGCTCGCAAGGCCGCCAGGGCGGGCACATTGGCGGCATGCGCCACAGCCTTGGCCAAGTAATCATCGGCATCCCGGGCCACCCAGTCCGGCAAGCCCGCGTTCATCATCAGGCCCACACCCTGGCGCGAGACCAGGCGGTCGCCGTCCAGCGTGAGCACAGGCACGCCCATCCACAGGCTCTCGGCGCTGGTGGTGCCGCCGGTGAAGGGGAAGGGGTCCAGGCCGATGTCGACCTCGCCATAAGCGGCCAGGTACTCGGCGCGCGGTGAGCGGCCCGCCAGCGTCAACCGAGATGGGTCGATGCCCTGGGCCTCGAAGCGGCTCAGCAAGCCTTGCTTGACGGAGGCCTCGTCCAGTTGCTTGGCCTTGAGCATGAGGCGGCTGCCGTCCACGGCCTTGAGCACACGGGCCCACAAGGCCACCACCTCGTCATTGAGCTTGGTGATGTTGTTGAAGCAGCCAAAGGTGATGTGGCCTTTGCCCCATGCTGGCAACGCCGCCACCGGCACATCCGCATCGGGCGGCGTGAAGCACATGCGCGTCTCGGGCAGGCGCCAGATCTGCTCGGTGAAATGCGCCTCATGCGCGGGCGGCACCGTCCACGGGTCGGCCAGCAGGTAGTCGATGGCGGCCACACCCGTGGTCGCGAAGTAGCCCAGCCAGCTGAGCTGCACGGGCGCCGGCTTGAGCGCGAACATCGGCAGGCGGTTGTACGCCGTGTGGCCGGAGAGGTCCACCAGGATGTCGATGCCGTCAGCGCGGATGCGCTCGGCCAGCGCGTGGTCAGACAGGCCGGCGGCCACGCACCAGCTGTCGCAACAGGTCTGCAGGCGCTCGGTCAGGGCGTCACGGCGTGCCTGCGTGGCATAGGCGTGCAGGCTCAGGCGGTCAGCCGCCTGGGTTGACAAGGCCTTCAAGACGCCTTCCATGAAGAAGCCCACCGGGTGCTGATTGAGATCGCCCGAGACCAGGCCGATGCGCAGCTTGCGGCCTGCGTCCACGGTGTTGGGCCAGCTGGTGTAGGGCGTGACCCGACCGGCAACACGTTCGCCATAGGCCCTGGCCTCGTTCAACAAAACCTCGGGCTGCTGCCCTGCCACATAGTTGAGGGCGAACAGCAGGTTGCTGGCGGCCTCGTTGTAGTCGGGGTTGAGCTTGAGGGCTTCGCGGCAGTGCGCGGTGGCCTCGTCCAGGCGGCCCAGGTCCTTGAGCAGGTTGCCCAGGTTGTTGTGCGCAGCGGCGTCATCGGGCTTGAGCGCCAGCAGGCGCTGGCAGGCGGCCACGGCCTCGTCATAGCGCCCCATGTCCTTCAGGACGATGCCCAGGTTGCAGTGTGCGCCCAGGAACTTGGGCTGCAAGGTCAAGGCCTGGCGGTAGCTGGCGGCGGCTTCTTCGAAGCGGTCCAGGTCCGTCAGCGCGATGCCGAGGTTGAAATGCGCGTCGGTGAAATCGGGCTTGAGCTTGATCGCTTGGTGAAAGCTCGCCACGGCCTCGGCCGAGCGGCCCAGGTCGCGCAGCACGATGCCCAGGTTGTAATGCGCGAGCGCATGGTCCGGCTTGAGCCTGATGGCCCGTTGGTGGCTGGCAGCAGCCTCTTCATAGCGCCCCAGGGCCTTGTACATATTGCCCAGGTTGCTGTGGGCCTCGGCGTCTGTGGGCAAGAGCTCGACCGTCTTTTGCAAGGCCTGCAGGCCGTCCTTGCCCTGCACCAGCAGCACGGTGCCCAGGATCTTCCAGGCAAAGGGCGTGGCCGGGTACAGGTCCACCAGCAGGCGCGCGCGCAACTCGACATCTGCGTAGCGGCCGGCGTTGAACAGGTTAACCAGTTGCTGCGCTTCTTCGCGCGGCATGCTGGCAGGGACAGAGGGCTTTTGCTTTTTCATGGCGAACCAGGCGGGCAAGGCCTGCGAATGCGCCGGACTCTATCAGAAGGCCTTGCAGCCTCACCCTCTGACATGCCCCTGTGCACGGCTACCAGTGCAACACCCGACACACCAGGTAGTACAAGGATGCGACGATACCCACACCGAACAGCACCATGAGCAGCTGATAGGCGCGTTTGGCCACGTCCAGCCAGAAGTCTCGCTGCACGAACAGCTGGTCGCGCGGGCCGTCCTTCTTGCCCTTCTTGGTCTGGAGCGCGGTGGCCCACAGGTAGTTGCGGCGCCCATCGGCAAACCAGCTCAACATGCCGCACAGCGTGGCCAGCGACATGGCCACCAGGGCCACCAGCACCACCACCTCCTGACGAGGCGTCAACGGCGGGTCGCTCTTGCCCGTCAAGGCAATGAAAAACACACCCACACCGGCGGTGGACAAGGTCAGCAGCAACTTGACCAGTTCTTCGGTGGACACGCGTGCGCGGTCATGGAGGATCTGCGGGAAGCCTTCGCCGCGATGCTCGGTGTCATGGGCTATGTCGCGGGCCTCTGTTGATTCGGTCATGGCGGGTGAATCCGGACGCTGCTCAGGTGTCAAACCGCAGTGAGACACGAACCAGGCTGGCCAGTTGATGCGCCTCGTCTACCGACAGCCTCTCTGCCACATCGTGCTTGCTCTTGTAGGGCTTGCTGCCCTTCAGGTTCAGCAAGCGGTCAGCCAGCGCCGCGGGCACGCCCAAGGCGATCATCTGGCTCCTGCTGGCCTTGTTGACCTGGAGCGCGCGCATGCTGCCCGCCGACAGGAAGTAGTTGGCCGGCGTCTGGTCAATGTAGTTCTCCACCTGCACCACCCCGGTCAGGTTCGATCGGGTGCCGGCCGCATCGAGCTTGTAAGCTTCGCAACGCACGGCGCGCGGCACGGCGGCCTCGGCTTTCATGATGGCTTTCACCGTCGGCAGGTCCTCCTGGACATCGAGCTCCTGCTTCTTGCTGAGCGTGGGTGTCGATCGGCCATACAGCATGCTGACCGTCACGGACACGCGGGTGCCATCGCTCGCGGCCTTGACCACCTGGGATTCGAACTGGCGCAGCATCGAGAAGGGGCTGAGGTTGTTCGTCGGTTGGGTCAAGGGCGCCAGATTGCGCCAGTCGCCCCCCGAGCCCCAGAGCTTGCCGTTGAGCAGATGGCCTTTGACGTAATACGGGTACGCGCCATGCTTGCGTTGCTCCAGCACGGGCCAGACATCCGTGTCGCCCACGCTGGGTGGGTCCTCGCCCCGGGTTTTGGTCAGGCACTCGGCCGTGGCCGACACACCAAAGCCCTTGGCGTTGGCGTAGATCGGCTTGTTGGCCCGTGCGGCCAGTTGCTGGGGTGACATGAACTTGGCCGTCTGCTCGGCCAGCTCACTCATGAGCCCCTCGATGCTGGCCGCTGCCGTCTCGCCCGGTGCACCGGGTTTGCCGGCATCCAGCATGGCCACATCGAGCTTGTCCAGGATGGCCATGGCCTTCGTCTTGGCCTTCTTTTCGTCCTTGTCGGTGACCTCCATCGCCTTGATGGTCTGCTTGTACTGCACCGGCGTCGAGGCCATCATCACGCGGCGTTGTGCGCCCTCGCCCTCGAAGTAGACCGAATGGGATTCGTCACCCACCTTGAAGGGCTTGCGGATGCCCATCCAGTTGAGCACGCGCTGTGCGGCGCCCTTGACGGCCGTCCCCACGCGGCGCGCCATGTTCACGATCCACAACACCACGCGGTCCAGCGCCCGGTTGATGGGCGCGCGGATGCGCTCCACCACATCACGGATGGCATCGCTGATGCGGCCCAGGCCCATGAGGCGCGCCAGGAAGCTGATGGCCAGGGTCAGCAGGCCGGCCAGCGTGCTCTCCACCCTGTTCGCGGCGGCCCCGATATTGCCCACCGCAATCGCCGCAATCGAGTCGATGACGGCCGCGGCCACCTGCGCGATCTGCTTCATGCGCTCGATGAAGAACATGATGGTGTTGTAGATCGCGATGATGGCCTGGATGAAGGCGCCGGCCGGGTTGAGCATGCTCACCAGCTTGACGATGGCCGCCTCCACGATGTTGCGCGACACGAAGCTGATGATCTGCTCCATCACCATCTCGCGCAGGTTGCCCAGGGTCTCCATCAACTGGCCCCAGGCCGCAGCGGGCCCGCCGGTGACCAGGGCCACGACGATGTCCACGCCCATCTCCATGGCGCGCACGGCGGTCTCGCTGGTGGCCTTCACGAGTTTTTCGCGGATGGCTTGCCAGGTCAGGCCCAGCACGCTGGTGACGAACTTGAGGATCTCGACAAAGCTCAAGGCCTGCGGGATGTACACGCCCGCGCCCGACAAGGCCCCCGTCAACCAGCCGATGATGGCCGTGCGCAGGTGGGTCATGAAGCGCGTGGCGAACTGGCGCAGGCCGGTGACGCCTGCACGCACCAGGTTGCCGATGAAGCCGATGGGGTTGTGGAGGATGGCGCGCAAGGCGCCAGCCGCCCGCTTGAGGTAGACCAGCACGCCCGGCGCCACCACCGCGAAGACGATCTCCAGCAGGTTCCACACTGTTTCGCCGGCCCAGCCGATGAACTGGCCGACGAAGCTGCCGAACACGCCGGCAATGCGCATGAAGGCGCTCGGCAGCAGCACGATGTCTGCCAGCTCCAGCGAGGTGAAGGCCTGGATGAACAGCTGGGGGATGCGCTGCACAAAGCCCATGAGGCCGGCCATCGCGCCCTGGAACCAGGACATGGCGCGTGGGACGGCGTTGCCGCGCTGGATGTTCTCCCAGATGTCTTCGCGCCCGATGAGCTTCATGAAGCCGCCGATCAAGGTGGCGGGGGTGCGAGGCACCGCATCGCCCGTGACCGGGTCGAAGCCCAGCACGGCGCACAGCAGGTCATAACCCCGTGTGCCCTGCGCCAGACGCGCGATGGGCCGCAGGATGGCGTCCTTGATCAGCATGATGATGCCGCCCACCAACCCACGCACGAAGGACAGCACCTGGTTGACCGGCTCGGTGACCAGGCGCACGGCGCGGTCCCACAGGCTGCCCAGGCTGAAGATGTCGCGCCAGCTCAGGCCATCGACAAAGTTGCGCACGGCCTGGCGGATGCTTTGGCCGATGCTGGCCAGCGAGGCCAGTTGCTGCTGCGCCCAGTTGGCCACGCGGTCGACGATGCCGTGGTTGTCCAGGGCCTGCGTGATCAGGGCACCGCCGGGCAGCAGTTCGATCACGGCGCGCAGGATGTTGCCGGCGTTGCGGTCCACGCCCTGGCCGGTGATCGGGTTGAAGCCCAGGATCAGGGTCAGCATGCGGAAACCAGGGATGAAGTTGGCCTTGTCCGCGAAGTAGGCGATGGCGTCGCTGATGCCTAGGCGCTGGATGCTCGGGGCCGTGCGCTCGCTCACGCGGGTGTCCAGGCTGCGCTGGATCTGCTGCTGCGGTGCCGCGCCTTGCTGGACCGTGTGCGCCAGTTCATGCGCCAGCAGCTCGCGGCCTTCGCTGGTTTCGGGCTGGTAGGCGCCGCGTGCAAAGAAGATCTGGTTGCCGGTGGTGAAGGCCGCGGCATTGAGTTCGCGGCTCTTGACCGCGGCTGCCTCATCGGTGTGAATCCGCACACCGGAGAAGTCGGCGTTGAAGCGCGGCTCCATGAAGCGGCGCACGGACACGGGCAAGGGCTGGCCACCGCTGGCCGTCATGGCCGCGGGGGCTGGTGACGCCGAACTGGTCGCCTTGGCTGCTTGCGCGCCCGCCGTACCCACTGCACCAGCGCGCGCTGAAGGCACCGCGCCCGCAAAGCGCGACCCGGTGGCCGACTGCGGCGCCGCCGGCATGCTCACCACCTTGCTGGCAACCCGCGCGGCCTCGCGCTCGCTGGCATCGCCCGGCTGCGACACGCTCAAGCCCGATGGCGCCTGGGGCCGCTGCACCTGAGGTGCAGGGGCGGGCACCGGTGTGGGCACCCGCACGGGCGCCGCCGCGCTGCGCACATCGGGTGCGCGCTGGATGAGCGGGCGGGTCAGGGTGCTCATGGCGGTGCCCGGTCAGCTTGACCGGCCCTCCTTGAGCAGCTCACGGCGCAGGCCTTCGTCCACCTCTTGCGCCCTCACCGTCTGGTCACCCCGGGCGAGCGCACGCAGGCAGGCGTAGCGCACCACGTTCATGATGGTGCCGCCCGAGATCTCGTGCTGCTGGGCCAGGCGCGGCAGGTCCAGATCGGGCGCGAGCCTCGCCACAGGCGGGAAGGCCTCTCGCCAAAGGCGCAGGCGCTCGGGTGCGCGCGGCAGCGCAAAGTGCACGACCGACTGGAAGCGCCGCAAGAAGGCATCGTCGATGTTGTGCCGCAGGTTGGAGGCCAGGATCACCACACCCGCGTAGTCCTCGATGCGCTGCAGCAGGTAGCTGATCTCCTGGTTGGCATAACGGTCGTGCGCGTCAGACACGCTGGTGCGCTTGCCGAACAAGGCATCGGCCTCGTCAAAGAACAGGATCCACTGGTGCTGCTCGGCGGCCTCGAACACGCGGCCCAGGTTCTTTTCGGTTTCACCGATGTACTTGGACACCACCTGCGACAAGTCCACCCGCCAGACCTCACGCCCGCAGCGCTGACCCAGCAGGCCTGCCGACAAGGTCTTGCCGGTGCCGGGTGGCCCGTGGAACAGGCAGACATAACCGGGCGCGATGCGACGGGCCATGCCCCATTCGTGCAGCAGGGTCTGGCCATGGTTGAGCCACAGGCCGATGTCTTCGAGCTGCTCGATGGTGGGCGCGGGCAAGACGAGATCGGACCAGGCCAGGGTCGTGTCCACGCGCTGGGCGGGCAGGTCCTGGTCCGGCCGGGTCAACAGGCTCAAGCCCGGCAGGGCCTGGGCCAGGAAGCCGGGCGAGAGGGTCAAGGCGCCCGACAAGGGGCGCTCACCGGGCAGGGGTGCCGCCACGCGCAGCACACCCAGCCGGGCCAGGCGGCCCTCGGGTGCGAGGCGGCTGATGGCTTGCAGGCGCGCGGCCATGTCGTCACCGGCCAGCAGGAAGCAGGCGGTTTCGCCCGTGGGGGCGTTGAGGTTGGCGGCGCTGTTGCCCACGCCAAACTCGGTATAGGGGCGCTGGGTGACCTCGTTGCGGCTGCTCAACACGTCCAGCAACTGCGGGCGCAGGTGGTGGGCCAGGGCCAGCGCCAGCAAGAGGCGCTCGGTCTCGTCCAGCTCCAGGTGGCGCAGGGCGGCGCTGTAAGGGCAATCGGGGTTGGCCAAGACAGGGGCCGATCCGGCTTGCGGCAACACGGGCGAGGCCGGGGGCTGCCCGAAATAGCTGCTCAGGCGCGCCTGCAGGCAGGTGGCCAGCCATTCCAGTTCGGCCTCGATGGTGCGCGCGGCGGCGCCCGCCAGGGTTCGGGACAGGTCACGCTTCATGGGGCGCTCCATTCCACATGCAGGGGCTGGGCCATCCAGGGCAGGCGCACCAGGCTCATGCCCCAGGGCAGGCTGCCCAGCAAGACATCATAGGGCGCAGGTTCGACACGCAGCAAGCTGGCACCGCCCCTGGTTTCGAGCCAGCCGCGGCGTTGCAGAAAGCTCTCGCGCAGGCCGGCCACGCTGGTGCCTTTGAGTGCCCGCCAGTGGCCCAGCACGGCGCGCAGCAGGGCATCGGCCTCTTCGCGTTCATGGGGGAGCAAGGTGGGCAGGCCATGGCTCAGTGCGTCGTGCTCGTCATGCTGATCACGGCGGCCCAGCAAAGGCTTGATCAGACCGAGCTCGCATTCGAGCGCGCCGTCCTGACCTGTGGCCAGCCAGTGCAACACGGCCGCGGCCCGTGGCCAGAGGTGATCGGCCAGGGGGCCCCGCTGGCCGCTGGGGTAGAGGCCCAGTACGTCCAGGCAACGGGGCAGGTAGGCATGCAGCAGCACCAGGCCGGCCTGGGACACGATCAGGCCGTTGCTGGTGGAGGGCTCGCGGGCGGGCAGCATGGGCGCGGGGATGGCCGCGGGAAGGGGCCTCACCGGGCCCTCGCTGGGCGACGCTTCTTGGGCAGAGGCCAGGCCACGGCGCTGCGCATCGGTGTGGATGACAAGGCTCACATGGGCCGCGTCGTCCTGCCCAGGTGCGTGGGCCGTGTGCAGGGGCGCAGGCGTTGCGGCACCCAAGGCCAGCAGGGCATGCCAGACATCGCTGGACGGGCCTTGCTGACGCAGGGCCTCTACCCAGGGCAAGGCCTCGTTCAGCCAGTGCTGGAGGGGCAAGGCCCCCATGGCAACGCCGCCTGCGGCCAACCAGTCCAGCCAGAGGGCCTGGGCGTGCAGGCTGTCGGCGCGCACAACAGGGCCGCCATCGGCCAGCACCTGCAGCAGGTCCGGCCACAGCTTGGCCAGGGCATGCTCGGGTGCCGCGTGCTCAACGCCGGGGCGCGTTGTGGTGTGTGTCTGAATGTGGTGACGGTGCACAGCTCGCCGCTGCCCGTCGGTCAACAAGGCCAGCCAGCGGCTCAAGGCGCCCAGGCGCTGGGCCAGTGCGCTGGTGGCCGGCAGCGCACCAGGGACCAGGCCCCAGCTGACCCACAGGCTCGCAGCCTCACGCAGGGCGGCCTTGGCCTCAGAGGCAGGCAGGCCGGCCAGCACCCAATCGAGCTGGCCCGTGCGCAGGTAGTGCAGCAACTGGGCTTGCAGCTGCTGGCTACCCGATGGCGAGCGCAGTGAAAGCGCATCAGCAGCCCGGCGGCTGGCCTCGGCTTTGGATGAATCGGTTGGTGGCGTACCAGGCCCTGTCTGCGCCAAGGCCTGGCCGGCATCGCCTGGCCCTGCTTTGCGCGAACCGATGGCACGCTCGCCAGCCCCCGGGCGCAACGATGCGTTGGCAGCAGCCTTGACCGATGTATTGGATGCTGGCCCGCGGCCATGGCGTTCTGCGCCCTGGGCCCCACCGTCATGCAGGGCCTGCGCAGCGCGGGCATCTGCCAGGCAGGCCAGCCAATGCGCCACATCGCCCCCCCGCACGGCCCAACGCTGGCCCAGCCAGTTCAGCTCACACAGGCCATCGTTGCGCCGCTGCTCGCCTGCGGCCGTCAAGGCCGCATGCAGGGCCTCGCGCAAGGCATCCGGTGCTTGCACACGCGCGGCCTGCAAGGCACACAGCAGGGGCGCCATGTGGCCCGTGCCGGTCGTCGCGGCAGGCCCCTGCCCTGCCTGGGCAGGCGTGACGGGAGGCAGATCAGGCGGCGCCATCTCGCTGGCCGCGTCGTGCAAGGCCTGGCCCAGGGCCGTGCCCAGCTCGCGCATCAGGTCTTGCTGAGAAAAGGCTTCGGGCAGTTTCAGGTTCAAGCTCAGGCTGGCCAGGTGGCGCACGTCATCGCCCCCACCTTGCTGGTTGAAAGCCGCTTCCAGCGCCGCTTCGACATCGGGCAGCCAGTCGCGCAAGCTCACCCGCACGGCCAGGGCCGCGTCCGCACGCGGGGTGCGGACCTGCCAGCGCAGGCGGCGGATGCGGTGAGGGGTGCCAGGAGGGGTGGTGTGCATGGCTCAGTGCACCCCGTCAGCCACGCAGCTTGCCCAGGTTTTGCAGTGTCCCGATGAGCACCGTCTGCGAGGTGTCGCCCGCGCCGCTCTGCAAGGTGCCCAGCTTGGTCGTCAAGGTCTTGGACGCGGTGGCGTCCGACACCAGCATGGTGCTTTGCGCCAGGATGGAGGCCACGCCCGCGCCCGCGCCCGAGGCGGTATTGGTCTTGCTCACCACCACGTGCTCGGCGGCATCACCCACGGCCGCGCCCAGCTCGCCTTGCGCCTTGCTCAACATGCTCTGCGCCTTGGCGCGCTCTTCTGCCGTGATGTCGGCTCGGCTGGCCAGGTCGATCAGGCCCTGCACACGCTGGCGCTTGTAGTCCACGTCCTGGGCCAGCTGGTCCAGCAGGGTGTCGCCGGTGGCGATCAGCTTGCCGCTGCCCACCACGCCGGCGGCGGTGGCCTCTTTGGTGCTGAAGGCGCCCTTGACCAGGCCTTCGACGCTGGAGGACTGCAGCTTGAGGCGGTTGTCCACGTCCAGGTTGACGGCCAGGATCTTCTCGTCGAACTGCTTGGTCGAGGCCTCGATCCGGTCGGTCAGGGTCTTGCTGGTGATGGCGAACTGCGAGCCGATCTGCGCGGTGACCATGGTGTCCAGGTCCAGCTTGATCGGGCGCACGATGCCGATGGGGCGGATGTCGGCAATCGGTGGGCGCATCAGGGGTGGGCGCCGCAGCGGGGGCTCTTCGGGCTCGGGCTCGTCGACCTCCTCAAAGCTGTAGGGCAAGGCGAAATCGCCCACCACCGTGCCGGCGTCGTCGTACAAGAGCACCAGGGTGCCGCCGCGCCAGGCGCCGCCCAGGTGATCCAGCGAGGGGTGGTCGCTCACGAAGCGCGAGAGCAGCAGCTTGTCGTCCTCGCGCTCGTCCTTGGCGGCGATGAGGTCGTCCAGCCAGTTGAGCCACAAGGGGTGCGTGGTCTGGATCAGCGAGTCAATCGGCGAGACGATGTCGTTGCGGGCGACCTCACCCAGCTTGCTGCGCACATCGCCCAGGCTTTGCAGCTTGGTACCCAGGCCCTCGTTCCAGGCCGTGGTTTGCGTCTCTTGCTTGTAGAGCGTGTAGCGGGTCTGGTTGAGGGCGGGCAAGGCGCGCGCGGTCAGGGTGCCCATGTCATTGCGCACGGTCTCGACCGCCTGGGTGACCGAGCTGAGTTCGCTCACCTGATCGGGGATGGTCTTTTTCTGAACGGCCTCCTGCACGTTGTCCGAGAAGCGCGCGGTGAAGGCCTTGCCTTCGTCCAGGCGCACGGCCACGTCCTGGCGCAGCAGGTAGTGGAAGCGGTGCAGGTCGGTGTAGCGGATCTGCGGGCGGATGCGGATGAACTTGCGCAGGTTGTGGGCGAGCACCGCGTGCACCTTGAAGGGCAGGTTGTTGTCGGCCACCAGCGCCTTGAGTTCTTCGCGCACCTTGCCCACTTCGCGGCCCAGATGGCCTTCGACGCGGAACATCTCGTAGCCGGCAATGGCGCTGCCCAGGGGGTTGCGGGCCCGCGCGGTGCCACCGTAGTCGGCCGCGCGGTAGCCCAGGTTGGCATCAGCCTGCTGGCGCTTGCTGAGGCGGTAGTTCCACTGCGTGCTGATGTCGGGCTTGTAGTACCAGGGGATGGCGCGCTCTTCCAGCGGCACCTCCTCGCCCATGCTGGGTGTGACGCGCAAGGTGGCGTCGTCGGGCACGACGAAGCAGTCCATCTGCGCTTGCAGCTTGCGCACCAGGAAGCCCGCACGGGCCGCGGCCTCGCGCGCACCGGTGTCGGCCACGGACGGGAAGAAGGCCGTGCGCAAATCAGTCGGGTCCAGCACGCGGCCCAGCAGCAGGTGCTTGGGGAAGGCCGAGGCGCCGGGCAGCAGGATGGCCGTGGTGTCGAGCAGGGCGTCCACCATGGCGTTCCAGGTGTCCACCATGTCCTTGAAGAAGCCGTAGATGAGCTGGGCGTTGCCAATGGCGATCTGCCCATGGATGGCCTTGAGGCGCAGTTGCCAGGCTTCCACGGGGTTGAGGCCAAACAGGGTTTGCAGCTCGGGGGCGAAGTCCTGACCAAAACGCTTGAGGCCGTCGTTCAGGCCATCGAGCACCTCGGTGCAGGCATCGCGGTAGCGCGCCATGAACAGGGTCGTGTTGACCATGGTTGCGTTGAGCTTGGGGCGCGTGGCCAGCAGGTCGGGCAAGGCGCGGGCCCGCTCGCTCACGGGCCGGAAGGTGTCGCGCAAGGCCTTGGCGTCTTCGGGCTGGGCCAGCAGCACGCGCAGCTTCTGGGTAGCGCGGCGGCCCAGGTTGTCGCAGTTCTCGCCGATGCACAGGTCAGGGTCCACCTCGGTGGTTTCAACCAGCAGGACCACGGCCCAGTCCTGCTGCTTGACGGGCGTGGGCAAGGCGGTGCCCAGCAGGTCCTGCTCGTCCGTCAGCTCCTGCAGCTTGATGATGGTTTTACCATCCGGATAAAAAGGCGCGTACTGGGGCTGCTTGTTGTCGTAGGACTTGCTGTGGGTGAAGCGCACAGCTTGCGGCCACACGACCAGGTCGCCGTCGGTGGTGACACCCAGGCCCGGCGTGACGGTGATGGCTGCGTCGTCAGCCACCACTTCCAGGCCGCTGACCACGCCCACCCCCACGAGGTTGGTGCGTGTCAGGCGCTCTTGCTGGTTGAGGTAGAGGCTCAGTTCATTGAGCTGACTGTGGGTGAGCACCTGGTCGCGCTCGAAGACCGTGTAGGTGCTCACCGGGGTCGAGCCCAGCAGTTGCAGGACCTTGATCGGATCAGCCATGGTCCGTCTCCTTGGGGTCAGATGTGTGGATTTGTTGAACGCTGCCCAGCGCGGTGCTGCCCAGGACGAAGGGGTCCTTCGGCGTGGCCTCGGTGGCGCAGTCATACAGGGTGCGCTGCGGGTAGACGCTCTTGATGGTGCTGAGCACAGCGATGAGCGCAGCCAGCTTGGCCGTGCGCTCGGCCCGGGTCACGCCGGCGTGCACATTGAGCCAGTCGCGGTAAGCGCCTTCAAAGCGGGCCATGTCATCGCTGCCCACCCAGCAGATGCGGGGCATGATGTGGGCGGGCACCTCGGCGCGGATGCAACGCTCGGCGAACGCGCGGAAGGGCCTGTGCTGGAAGCGCCCGGCATAAGCCGGCATCACGATGAACAGGCGCCAGGAGTAGGGGTCGGCGTCTGCGCAATCGGCGCAGTCCGTGTCCAGGCAGATGGGCATGAGCGGGTCACCCGCCTCCATGGGCCGCAAGAGCAGGCCTTCAAGCGCGTACAGGCCCTCGCCGCTGTAGCGGTCGATCAGGTAATCGCGCAGCTCGCGCATGGCGGCCTGCAGCTCATCTTGCGTGGCAAAGCCCTGGTTGCGCCGGCCCAGCACAGTGGTCTCGTCGTCAGGGGCCACCACGCGGAAGTAGAACTGCGTGTCCTTGCCCTGGTGCCAGCGGTAGTGGCTCAGGTCCTGCGCGGCAGCAATGGCGCGGATCATCAGGCCTTGCGCTTCCTGCGGGGTCTTGAAGTGGGTGGTGGACGACAGCAGGATCTTGTCGGTCACGCCATGCACCACGCGGTAGCGGAACTCGTCGTTCGGTGTCTGGTCGATCTCGGCGTAGGCGTCGTAGGACACGGTCGCCAGGTTGCGGCGGCTGAAGTCGTTGATGCCCAGCAGGGCCGCGATGCGCCGCTCCAGGCCGCTGACGTTGTCGCTGTTCCAGGCGCCATGCAGCGCGTCGGCCTGCTGGTGAAACGCACCGGCACGGTTGGCGCTCAAGGCAGGTGCTGCAGCCAGGAAGTCGGCCTTGTCGGCCAGCACCTCGCGGCGCTCGTCACCGAACACCGAGGCCATGATGGAGGCGTAGGACGAGAAGTCTTCGCCGATGCGGGCCAGCAGGTGGTTGTACAGGCGGTCGCGGCGGGCCATGGCCTGGTCGGGCGGCTCGATCAGGTCGGCCAGTTGCTGCGCCGACAGGTCGGGCGTGAACAGCTTGCTGCGGTCGATGAAATCATCCTGCACGGGCTGGGCGCTCAGTGCATGCACGGGGGTGGCCGCATCACGCAGGCGGTCGGCCTGGGCTTGCAGTTCATCGGGGTTGACCGACAGCAGCGCACGGGCCTGGGCCATCTGGGCCGCGTCATTGGCCAGTTGCTGGTCGAACAGCATGAGGAAGGCACGCCATTGCAGTTGCTGGGCCTTGAGGCGCTCGTCGGCCGTGCGGGGCAGGCCGATGGGGCCCAGGCCATACAGCTCAGGGAAGTCGCGCTGGATGCTGCGGTAGGCGGCCAGGTCTTGCCATTGGCCTGGCGGCACGGCCGGGGCATCTTGCTGGTCGGTCTCGACCGACTGGCGGGCGGCCTCGCGCAAGGCGTTCAATCGCGTTTGCACGGCAGCAGGCACGGCGTCCATGTTCCAGGTCGACACCGGTGTGCCGCGCTTGCGCATCACCAGGCGGCCGGTGGGTGCCTTGGCGTACAGGGCCAGGCGCGGCATGTGGCCAGCCTGGACCGGCACCTGCCAAGGGTTGGGCACGCTTTGCGCCAAGCCATCTGCATCCAGCGGGCTGAGCGTGACGTCGGTGATGGCGCGCAGGCCGGGCACGTCCATCAGCCGGCCGATGAGGTCAGACAGGCGCAGCACCTCGGGCAGCTCGGAGGCCCGCAGATCGCGCTCGTCGATGAAGCCGTTTGCAAGCAAGGGGCCGTCGAAGATCTCGTCGATGCGATAGGGCTGGCCGCTGGGTGACAGGCGCTGGCGCATCTGTGCCAGGCTGTAGCTGGGCACCATGGGCGCCAGGGCCTGCTCGGCCACGAACAGCCATTGGGCGGCGGCCTCGGTCACGTCGGCATGCACGTCCAGGTCCACCTCGGCGCACAGCGCGAAGTACTGCACCGGCACGGGCTCGATGGCCACGAAGTCCTCGCACAGGTTGCGGTTGGCCTGCAGCGCCTCGTGCACGCGCTGGAGCACCACCTCCTGGTCGGCCTGGGTGGTGACGTGGTCCATGAAGTCCACCTTCACGCGGTACAGGCCCTGCAAGGCCACCGGCTGGCTGTGACCGTGTGCGGGGGGCACATAGGCCAGCTCGCGCGCCAGCAGGTCGGCGTACAAGGGCATGGCGGGCTCTGGGACCACCCAGGCGTTCTTCACGCCATCCAGGTCGATCAGGAGCTTGCGCCAGTCCAGCCTGGTCAAGGGCCGGTTGGGCAGGACCGCGCGCGGCTTGAAGAACTGCCGCGCCAGCTCGGGCGTGCTGCCGGTGAGCGGGTCACGCGGCTCGGCCAGCCAGTCTTCGATGGCGGTGCCGGCCTTGAAGCCCAGCTCGGCCAGGGCCAGGCTCAGCATCTCCAGCGTGGTGATGCCGGGGTCGTGGATGTTGTGGTCGGTCCAGGTGCGGCCGGCCAGCTCGCGCAGGTGGGCCAGGCCTTCATCGAACAGGGCGCGCGGGTCTTCACCCGTGGCCAGGGGCGCACGCTTGAGGGAGAGCAAGGTGGTGGCTTGAAGTGGGGCCAGGGCCATCAGGTGATCTCCTGGATATCGTGTTCGGCGGCGGACACCAGGATCACATCGGGCGCCTGCGGTGCGAGTTCGGGCTGGTCCTCGCCGGGGTGATCCAGGCGCGCCAGTTTCACGTCGGTGATGTAGTCCACATAGTCCAGGGACTCGATGGCGTCCACCAGGGCCGAGCGCACCACGCGCCCGCCAAAGTTCAAGGGGCGGCTGACATCAAAGGCCCAGGGCGACAAGGTCTGCACAATGGCCTGGTTGAGCTGCGACTTGTAGTAGCTGAAGGCAAAGCCATCGCGCATGTGCACCTTGAAGCTGAGCTGGACGGGCTGGTAGCGCGGGTTGCGCACGGTGACTGCCGAGGGTTGCGCCGATGTTGGCGCCGAGTTTTGCGCGGACGTCTGGTCGGCAGGCGTGCCCTGGAGGCACATGGCCGAGCGTTGCAGCACGAAAGCCTCGATGCGCTGCAAGGTGTCCAGGTCCACACGCGGGGTCAACAAACCCAGCTGGTGTTGCAGGCGCAGATTGGGCACGACCACCAGCATGACGCAACCCGGCGCCCGCCAGGACTGGCTGTTGGCATACGGGATGCACTTGACACGGTCGAGCATGGGGAAGGCTTCGAGCACGAGGCGCTCGTGGTCCCAGGCGGTGATGGCGCGGCCCCGGTGGCGCAGGCGTTCGGCGGCACGGCGAGACAGGGCGGCATCGTCTTCCATCAAGGCCCCGCCAAAGGACGGATAGGGCTGGCTCAAGGCCTTGATCTCGGCCACGGGGCTCTTGAGGCGCGTGATGCGCCCGGCCGGCAAGGCGTTGGCCAGGTGGCTGGCACCCAGGCCCTGGTCCACCCAGGCCACTTCCACGGCATTGGCGTGCACGCCCACCAGGCTGCAGGCTGCACGCGGCTCTTGGGCGATGGCCGCACGCAGCCAGACCAGGCCCGCTGGCATGCGCGTGTTGTCGGTACTCACGTTGTCGGGCAGGACCACGTTGATCAGCCCGCTGCGGCGCAGGCCACTGGTGGTGTCCAGCGGCAGATCGGGCCCGGGGTTGAGGGCCTGCCAGGCGTTGTCGGCCAGCACGGACCAGCGCACGGCCTGCACATGGGCCAGCGGGTCGGCGCTGCCTTCTTGCGCTTGCAGCAGCAGGCTCAAGGGCTCACCGGCCTGCACGCCCGACACGCCGATGAACAGCTCGCCGGCCGCCGTGTGCCGCGGCAACAGCGACACCGAGGCCTGCTTCATCCAGCTGCGCTGGCGGCTCAGCCACAGGTGCTCGCGCGCCACACCGAATACGTCCACATGGTAGAAGGCCACCTCGGCCTCGGTGAAGGCGCTCAGCGATTCATCGTGGATGGCCGTGCGCTCGGTCTCGGCCTCGTAGCTCAGGGTCAGCTCCTTGAGCTTGGGCGTGTAGGGCTCCTGGATGACCGTGGGCGGCTTGGCGTCGGCCGTGAGCAGCAGCATGCGGATCGCGTCGTTGCGGTAATCGCCGTGCAGCAGGTCGGTCGTCAGGCTCAGGGTGATGAAGCCGGGGCGCACGGTGGCGGGCACGGGTGGCTCAGGCGCCTCAACCTTGCGTGGCGGGCTGTGGCGCTGGTTCTCGCTTTGTTGCTGGTGCAACCAGGCCTTGATGTCGCCCTGCTTGCGGGCCACGGCGCTGCCGGACTGGTGAAGAGCGTAAGCCTCCTGCAGGCGGCCCTTGCTGACCTTGCGGACTTTGTAGTTGGCCTTGTCCAGCGCCAACTCGATGCCGGTGGTGGCCGCGGGCAGGATGGTGCCGGTGGCCGTCTTGTGCTGGGCGCGGGCATCGGCCCAGTCGGCCTGCACGGCCACACCATGGGCCAGATTGGCCTGGTGCGTGTAACTGGCGTAGCGGGTGGTGAGCGCGGTCTGCGTGGTGGGCGCGCCCTGCCAGACCAGGTTCAGCGTCAGCGCGCTCAGCGACTTGCCCAGGGCCTCGGCGCAGCCGATGAAAAAGCGCGAGCCTTCTGCAGGCTGCGAGCCAAAGGGCAGGAAGGGCTTCTTGGCATCCAACGCGCCCAGCTCGCCTTCGAGCACCAGCTTGCGCATGTCCTTGACCACCACGGCCAGCTTGACCTGCTGCAGGCTCAAGCCCGCCAGCTCATCGTGGCCCAGCAGCCCATCGGGCTTGAGCAGCAGTTGGGCCACGGGCAGGCCAGCTTCGAAAGGCTGGGCGTGCACCTCGCTCAGGTCCACCACGGCGGGCTGGTCGGCTTCCAGGGTGAACTGCAAGGCGCGCTGCTTGGCATCTGTCGATGACACGGCTTTGAGCGCATACGGCCCGATCCAGCCCTTGGGGCCGCTGAGCAGCACCTCGAAAGACGCGGCCAGGGCCTCGGCGCTGAGGCGCTCGCGCAGGCCGTCCAGGTAGAGCGTGAGCGTGACGGTGCGTGTGCCTTCGCTCAGACGCAGCAGGGGCGAAGCCAGGGCAAAGCCCGTGGTGGCGAAGGGCAGCGCAGGCCGGTCGGGCAAGGCTTGCGCAAAGGGTGACCACACCGGGTTGTCAGGCGGCAGCTTGCCACCCAGGCCGTCGATGGAATCGGCGATGGGCGCGCAGACCAGGCGGTGGCTGGCGTGGCTGACCGCGCGCAACTGGGCCACCTTGGCGTGGTTGAGCACGGTGGGGCGCACGGGCTGATAAAGCAGCTCCTGCTGCTGGGCGTCCTTGCCACCCGACAGCCACTGGCCCGGCTTGAGTTCGACCGGTGGGGCGCCCTTTTTCAGGTCCACCAGCACATGGGCGTGGTCCGGCTGCGCGGCCTTGGGGGTGAAGGCCAGCACCGTCTGCATCTGGAAGTTCAGGTGCTGGCGGGTGAAGTCATTGAGCAGGGCGCGGGGGTGGCGGGCCAGGCGGGCAAAGGCCATCAGCAAGGCAAGGTGCGGGGGCAGGTTGCCGCCCTCGCCATCTGCACCAACGGCACCATCCGCGCTTTGCAGGATGTCCTGCCAGGTGCCGGCGATGCGCTCGGGTGAGTCTTCGTAGAAGTTCAGCTTCGCGGCCAGCGCGCGGGCCGCCAGCACCAGGTCGGCCGGGGTGCGCTCGTCCAGCGGGGCATAGGCCGCGTCCAGGTGCGGGTTGAGCCGGTCGGCCTGGCGCGTGCCCGGTTCGGCCAGCTGTGCGTTGTGGAGGTCAGGCGTGGTGGCCATGGTGTTCATCAGCTGCCGCGGCGCGGCGCGGCCAGGCGCTGCTCATTGGCATCGCCCAGGTAGAAGGGGTAGACCAGGTTGAAGCGCGAGTTGGTGCTGCGCACCTCGTAGTCCAGGCGCACTTGCAGCACGCCGGCCAGCGCTTCGCTGTCGTCGATCACGAGGTTGAGCACGCGGATGCGCGGCTCGTGGACCAGCACACCGGTGCGGATGCGGTCCAGCAGCAGGCTGCGCAAGGTGGTGCTCAGGGGCTCGAACATCAGCTCGCTGAGGTCCAGGCCATAGGTGGGGAAGAGCGGGCGCTCGCCGGGCTTGGTGCCAAACAGGATGCGCAGGCTGGCGTCGATGTCGGCCTCGTCCTGCGTCATGCGGGCGCCGGCCGAGCCAAAGGCGGGCGGGAAGGCCCAGCCGCGGCCGAGGAAGGGAGGGGTGTCGTTCATGGTGTGTGCGTCCCGGGCTCAGCCGATCATGACCGTGGGGGCGCCCACCGCGGGTGAGGCCCCGCAGGCGCTGCTGTCGCCCACGCGCAAGGCCGGCTTGCCGCCGATCAGCACGGTGGCGCTGCCGGCCACGAACGGCGTCACCGGGGGGTGGGGGGGCGGGATCACGCAGCTGTGCATGTCGCCCAGCACGGCCGCCGGCATGCCCCCGATCATCACGGTGGGCACACCGGGGCCGATCACGGTGCCCCCGTGGGTGCTGACATCGCTGACGCGGGCGGCGGCTGGCATGGTGGTGGTCCCTTGTGGTGGTGTGGTCAGCGTCAGTTGATGTTCACCAGCGAGCCGGCCACCTTGACCGTGGCCGCGCTTTGCAACTCGGCGCCGGCGCTGCCGCTGAGCTTGAGCTGGGTGCCCGCCTCGACCTTGAAGTCGGTGCTGGTCTTGATCTCACCCGCACCGCCGATGTCGTACTTCGTGTCGCCCGCGGTCTTCACCTTCAGGTCCTTGCAGCTCTCGATGGTGATGCCCTTGTCGTCCAGCACCAGGCTGTTGCCGTTGCTGTCCTTCAGGCTGACCGACGCCTTGTCGTCGTCCAGCACGAAGGTGTGGCCACCGGGTGTGGAGATGGTCAAGACGATCTTGTCGTCGTTGAAGTGCAGCTTCATGCCGCTGCGGCTGGTGTAGCCCTTTTCATGGTTGTCGTTGCTGCCGGCAATCGGCGCGGGCTTGGCGCTGCTGTGCAGCATGCCCAGCACCACAGGTGTGCGCGGGTCATCGTCCAGGAAACCGACCACGACCTCGTCGCCGATCTCGGGGCGCACCACGAAGCCGCGGTCCTTGCCGGCGTCCAGGCTGGCCAGGCGCGCCCACACGCCGTCGCTGCTGTCCACCAGGGGCAGTTGCACGCGGATGCGGAACTCGCTATCGGGGTCCTCGTTGTCGGTGACCACGCCGATCTGCAGGCCATGCACGGGCGCCAGCAGGCTGGGGGTGCGGGCCTGCGCCAGGCGGGCGCGGCGCTCGGGGTCTTCGGGCACGCCACCAAACTGGATGTGGGTCTTCCAGCCTTGCACCAGGTCCATCTCGTGGCGCACGCCCGTGACCAGGATCTGGCCATTGAAGCGCTCGCCCACGCCGGCCAGCTCGACCACGTCACCGGGTTGCACCTGGCCCAGGCCTTCGCACTTGGCGCGGCCCGTGGCCTTGCACAGGCGGGCCTGGGTGAAACGCGCATCGGCGGCCGCGGTGGCCTCGTCGTCGCTGAGCATGGCGTGGCGCAACTCCAGCGCGTCCACGGCCACGGCATCGGCCAGCTCATCGGGCGTCAGGTTGCCCGGGCCGGTGAAGGAGGGCGCGCTGCCATCCAGCGTGTGCACGGCCTGGTCGGCGGCGTTCCAGGTCAGGGTCTTGACGGCCTTGGTCTGCTCGCGCGCGTCGATCTCGGCGTCCAGCTCGATCAGGGTCGAGCCGTATTGCAGCGTGACCACGGGCGAGCCCTTCAAGGCCAGCTTGCGGGTTTCGATGGCTGCGCCGCGTGTCAGCACCAGGTGGCCATTGGCCTGGGCGCGGGTGACGAGGAAGTCCCAGTCCGTGGTGTCGTATTGCACCAGGTGCTTGTGCTGGTAGCTGGTGGACTCGACCGTGGCCTGGATGCCACCCAGCAGCGCAGTGATGACGTCGCTGTCGGTCTTGTCCAGGTGGTTGGCGCTGTGACGCTTGAGGCTGAGCTTGGTGGCCGCGTGGCGGCACTCCACGATCAGCTGCGAGGCGCCCTGCTCACGCACCTTCAGGCGCTGGCGCACCACGATGCCTTTGAACAGCGTGTCCATCTGCGAGCCGGCCCCGGCCTGCACCTCGATCTGGGCACCGGGCACAAAGAGGCTGTCGTTGCTGAGCGTGAAGTCGCTCACATCGGCCGTGCCATCGCGGTACACCAGGCGCGCCGACGCGATGTGGTTGGCGGTGTTGACCACGCTGGCCGCCAGCAGCTGGTGCGTGCGGGGCACGACCGTGCCGTTCACCTTGACGGCGAACTCGCGTTGTTCGATCGGCGTGGGGAGGGTGCGTTCGGCAGGCATGCCTACTTCTCCAACGGGGGGAACACCACGCGCGTGCCGGGCGGCAGTTGCCGAAAGCCACTGAGGCCATTGGCGCGCGCCACACGGGGGGCATAACAGGGGTCACCGTAGATGGCGGTGCACAGGCTGTAGAGCGTGTCGCCGGCCTTGAGCACGCGCACATGGGTGAGGTCGGGAGACGAGTCCTGGGCCAGCGCCACGCGGGTCTGATCATCAGACGCATCCGAGAACACGGCCGTGATCACGGCCCGCAACGGCTCGCCCGTGGGCTTGAACAGCTTGTAGACGATGGACGCGCTCTTGAGCACGCAACGCTTGACAGCGATCTTGCCCCAGGCCACCTTGAGGTAGTTGGGGCGGTGGATGTCGCCGTTGTAGCCGGTCACGGTCTGGAAGGAGGCGATCTTTTGCTGCACATCCAGGGCCACGCCATTGGCCCCGGTGCCATCCAGAAAGAAGTTCAGGCTCAGGTCGCCCGGCTTGACCTTCTTGAAGTCCATGCGGCTGCCCGTGGTGCCGGCACCTTGGGCACTGTCGTACTCCATCTCGTAAGACAAGGTCAGCTCGGCCGGGTTGACATAGGCCTCGAAGGTGCCGATGGCCGAGCCGCTGTAATCCGGCTTGGTGAAGGCCTGGATCAAGAGCTTCTCAAGCTGGCCGGATGCACCGCTCATCAGGCCTCCTTCTGCTCGCGCAGGATCTCGAGCACGCGCTCCACGCACTCGCTGACCAGGGCCTGGCGGTCCTGCAGGGCCGGCGGCGGCGTGGCGCTGCCACCCGACTCCTGGTTGCTGACCTCGACCGAGATCACGACTTCATCAACGATCAATGGCATGACGGGCTCCGCACAGGTTCAAGGTGGCGATCAGGCTTTGTCCAGCGTGAAGTACTGGTAGGCCAGTTGCAAGGACTCGACCACATAGGCATTGGCCGAGGCATTGAAATCACTGACCGACCACTTCACCGGGTAGGCCCCCACGATGCGCCAGGTCATCAAGGGCTCACGCTGTTCGTTGAGCAAGGTGACGATGACGTTGTGGGGCTGGATGTCCAGGTTTTCGATGCACTGGCGCACCCAGTCCCAGATGGCGGACTGTTTCATCAGCCCCCGCTTGAGCACCAGGTCCGGGAACTTGGCGCGCACGGGGTAGCGCTGCACAAAGCGGTTCTCGCCACCTTCGGGCACTTCTTCGGTGGCGATGTCCACGCTCAGGCCGCCGACGTCGGTGAAGCGGGTATCCCCATCCTCCGAAGGCGACAGCCCTTGCACCTCGACCTTGAAGTGAAAGCCTACGGGTGGTGTGTACATGGGCCCGGCTTACTCGTTCTGCACTTCCATGCCCTCGTGCGCGATCTCGATGGACTCGATCGCCACCTCGTTGGCCGCGGCCTTCAGTTGCGGCCCTTCCACCTTGACGGGGAAGGCGTTGTGGATCTTCCAGACCATCACGGGCTCGTGCGATTCGTTGAGCAGGCTGATGGTGAGGTCACGCCGCTCCACGGTGTTGAGCTTGATGGTGGTGAGCCATTTGTAGAAGTCGTTGTCCGACTTGACCACACCGCGCTTGAGCGTGATGTTGCTGAACTTGCGCAGGCCGGGCATCTTGATGGACGAGTACTCCGGGAAGGAGCCGTCGCGGTATTCGATGACCTGGTTTTCTTGTGTGAGACCTGTCACCTCGGAGAAGCCAAGGCGGTTGCCGCCCCACTGAACAGAGAAGTGGAAGACGGGCAAGGGATATTGACCGGGCATGTCGATTCCTTCGGATGTGGTTCAGTGTGGGATCAGGAGGTCTGCAGCTTGTGCGAGAACTTCAGGATGATGAATTCCGCGGGGCGGACCACGGCCATGCCGATCTCGACGATCAGGCGGCCTTCCAGGATGTCCTGGCTGCTCATCGTGGTGCCCAGGCCGCAGCGCACGAAGAAGGCGTCCTTGGTGCTGGCGCCGGCCAGCGCGCCTTCGCGCCACTTCTGAGTCAGGTAGTTCTCGATCATGCCGCGCACCTTGACCCAGGTGTTGGCGTCATTGGGTTCGAACACGGCCCAGTAGGTGGACTTCTTCACCGACTCCTCGACCATGTTGTAGAAGCGGCGCACCGAGATGTAGCGCCACTCGTTGTCGTTGCCGGCCAGCGTGCGTGCACCCCAGACCAGCGTGCCCTTGCCCGCAAAGGCGCGGATGGCGTTGACCGACTTGCCCGAGTTGGCGTCGATGTTGAGGTTGTCGGTGTCGTCACTGTCAAACAGGTAGGTGGGCGCCAGCACGCCATTGAGGCTGACGTTGGCCGGGGCCTTCCACACGCCACGCTGGTTGTCCACCAGGGCGTAGATGCCGGCGATGGCACCAGACGGTGGGCACACGGTGACGGCGCCGTTGACGCCCTTGAGGATGGCGCGGTAGAGGCTGAAGTTCTCGCCCAGATAGGCTTCGTCGTTGCTGCGGTAGGTGGTGGCCGCCGCCGCGATCTGCGACAGCGCGGTGCCGACTGCGGCCAGTGCCGCCAGCACGGTGGGCATGGTGGCGTCCAGCTGCGCGGCCAAGGTGGTGCCCGGCGCGGTGGGGACCTTGCCCGTGCTGGCGGCCACGGCCGTCCAGGTCGTGCCCCAGGCGGTGGCCGAAGGCGCCGTGCCCTGGTCCTGCTGCACGGTGTAGGCCGGTGCGGCCAGGGCCAGTTCCTTTTCAATGGCCAGCAGCGGCTTGTAGACCGGCACCAGCACGTCGGTGATCTGGCTGTTGACGATGGTGACCAGCTCGGCACAGGTCAGCTTGACGGCAGCGCTCACCAGGCCATCCACCGCGCGGGCGGCGTCCATCAGGAAGTCGAACACCGCCTGCGCCGTGCCCACGGTCTTGCCGCCCTTGTAGGCCATCAGCAGCGCATCCTGCTTGCCCGAGAAGCTGGTTTGCGGGTCGAACAGATTGGCCTTGGTCGTGGCGATCAGGGGCAGGTCGGCCAGCACCTTGTCCAGGCGCGCGAGCTTGTCCTTGATGGCCTGCTCGGAGGTCAGCGTGGACAGGTCCACGGGCTGCGAGCCCTTGTACAGCTTGGTGGCCGGCTTGGTCAGGTCGGCGTAACCCACTTGCTTGGGATAGTTGATCTTGAGCCAGGGCGCGTAGGCCGTGCCGTACTTCAGGCTGTTGATGCCGACCTTGCTGCGGAAGTTGTCGATGGCGGTGCCGTGCGCGGTCTTGTTGTCGTAGTAGCTCGTGTCCATCAGGGCCACGCGGTCACCCAGCTTGCCGGCCTGGGCCAGCGTGGCTTGCTGGAAGGCGGCCAGGCCGTCCGCGTCCAGCGAGGCCGCATCGGGCGACAGCAGGATGGTGGGCTCGTCCACCGTGGCCACCTTGGCCAGGCCGGCAATGAGCTGGTCCTTGTCGATGCTGTCCGTGTGCTTGCCCACCGACACGATGTAGCAAGGGCCACCGCCGTTGTCGAAGAACAGGCGCATGCTGTCGTACAGGTGCTTGGTGTTGCCCGTGCCCAGCTCGGCGCGCAGGAAGTTGCCCGCGTCGTCCAGCAGCACCTTGCTCACGTCCAGCGTGGGCACACCGCCGAAGAGCTGCTCGAACTCCAGCAGCGAGGTCACGCGCGTGGGCACGTTCTTGAGGTCGCCCTCGACATCGCGGGTGGCTTTGGCGGTGTAGCCAATGAAGGCAGGCACGGCGGTCGCCACCTCGGCCACCGAGGGTGGGAACACCGAGATCTCTTCGACATACACGTCAGGCGTGCGGTAGGTTGGCATGGCGGATTCGCTCCTCTACGGTTTACTCAGGTGGACGACAAACTGGGCATCGCCGCGATCGGCCCCGGGCTGAGGCAGATCGCCGATGAGCACTTCACCCAGCCTTTGCAGTGCGATGCCATGCGGGCCCCGGGCCTGGCGGGCAATGGGCGCATTGGCTTCAAACAGCACGAGCTGACGGGTGTGCCCCGGATCGAGCAGATCAGGGGAAAGGTGACCCTGGCCGAAAGGCGGCACGTGGCGGGTGAAGGTGACGGGGTTGCGGCTGTCGGTGGCCGCGCCCTGGTCCTGGATCTGGATGCTGTCGAAGTCCGCCTGGTTGGCGGGCTTGACCAGCACGTAGTAGCGCAGCACGTCTTCGCGGGCGGGCAGCGTCAAGGTGAAGTCGTGGCCGTGCAGCACGTGGTCTGCGGCGATCTGGAGCGTCAACACGCCCCAGCAATCGGCAAGGCCCGGCGCGATGAACAGGCGCTGCTGCGCCAGCACCATGCCGGGCTGCGCTTCTTCGGTGATCTGCACCTCGCCTTGCAAACCGCCTGCGTCCCACTGCCAGCTGGCATCGGTGGGCGACAAGGTGATGCTGGCTTTGGGCAGGCCACCAGCGGTGACCGCACGCAGCGTCAAGGGGCGCTCGTCTCGCTTCGGCGTGATGGTGATGCGGCTGCCGCTGATGCGCACCCCGGTGGGTTGGGCATCAATGGCATCGATGGATACCGCATTGGCGAACAAGGCCTGCTGGCCTTTTTGCAGACCCAGGTCGCCCGTGTACTGCACGAAGGTGGCGCTGCGTGGGGCCAGGCCGAACACCAGGGTGCGGCCCGTGCTGTCGATCAGGGCATGGCCATCGGCGTCTTCTTCGATCAGCACATGCAGGCGGCCGTCGATCTCGCGCGCCATGGCCCGCATGGCCTTGAGCGCATCCTGCGTGGCCGGTGGCACCACAAAGGCCAGGGCGTCGCTCATGCCGCCATGAAAGGCGTGCGACAGGGCGATGGTCCACAGCGTGCGAAAGCCTGTGTTCATCGCATCTCCATGCGCGTCTGGATGCCGGTGACGGGCGAGCCCGTGCCTTGCGGCTCGGCGTCCTGCAGCCACAGCATGCGCACGCGGTAGACCATGGCCGGCAGGTGCTTGCTGCCGATGCAGGTCCACAACTGGTTGAGCTGCTCGGGGCCGTAGTTCAGCAACTCGACCGACAGGCGCTCGATGCCGGCGGGCATGCCGGGGTAGTCGGTGGGCGTGAAGACCGGGTGCGACTGGAAGAAGGTCAGCAGCAGCGACAGCTGGCGCAGGCACTGGTCGTAATGCTGAAAGCGCCCGCTGACCACCACGATGAGGTTGACCTTCAAGGGCGGCGGCAGGGTCAATTCACGACCGGCCACGATCTGGCGCACGGGCAGCTGCTCGCGCATCACGCGCTCTTCCTCGATCTGGAACAGTGTCATGCGGGTGGTGTCCACACCGATGGCCAGCGCGCCGGTTGTGTAGTCCACAAAGGGGCCGACATCCAGCTTGCCCAGGTCCAGGCCCAGGCGACGCGCCATGAAGCCGTTGGCCTCGTCGCTGAGGAACTTCAAGGCGAGTTCGATCAAGACCGAGCCCCCCTCAAGCCGCGTACACCCCACTGCATGGATTGCCTTGTTCTCAGAAGTGAAATCTGATTTCAGTTTATGGGAACAAGGGTTTCAAAACGGTGAAGGACTACGTTCTAGGGGGGTGTGCAGTTGACTCAGGTCAAGGGTCAAACGCCTGGTGACGCGCCCTGCGGGCCCCTTGCCGCAGGGTGGCGCAAGCGTGACCAAGCTCACAGCCTGATCGACCAGGGGTTCATGCCCCCTGCATTCCAGGGTGTCGACCCTGTAGCGCCAAAACGCCGCAGTGACTACGCTACTTACATCCGCTTGCACTGCAAGGAGAGCAGCATGAGTGTCCGTCTGTCCATCGCCCTGATCGCGGGCGTCGTGATCGCACAAGGTCTGTTTGCCACGCATGTGAAAAGCGACCTGGTCCGTGTGTGCAACCCCGACACCAAGGCCTGCCAGTTCGTGCACCGCTGACACGCGCTGACACGCGTTCAGCCCTCCAGGTCCACCTCGACCAGGCCCCCATCCACCAGGCGCAGTGGGTACTCGCGGATACGGCAACCTTCGGGCCGCAAGCCCTCGCCATTGCGCCCATCGAACACCCAGCCATGGACGGTGCAGATCAGCACGCGGCCATTGAAGTCCGAGTTGTTGACCAGGCTTTGGCCCTCATGCGGGCACACCCCATGGAAGGCCCGCGGCTGGCCCCCATCAGGCCACAGCACCAACACCTCGCGCCCGTCGAGCATGAAGGGCGTGCTCTCGCCCTCACCCAGGTAGCGCTGCTTGCAAAGCGTCTGAAAGGTCATGGTGCAACCGCTCAGGCGATGCAGCGCACGTCATCGGCTTGCGCCACGAAGTGCAGGCGGTCCAGTTGGTCGAACACCTCGTTGCTGATGTCGGCGGCATAGCGGTTCTCGTACCAGGCGCAGGCATAGGGCAGGAACAAGCTGCCCAGCGGCAAGTCCTGCAGCGCCCGCTCGCCGGCATGCAGCACGGCGGCCACGCCCTGGTTGCCCACCACCGGCACGTTGTCGTCACCAAAAACCTCGAAGGCGACGATGAGTTTGGATGCCTGGACACCACCTTCCGTTGTCTTGACGGCGGTCACGCGGATGTTCTGAAAGCGGCGGCCCACCTTGCCGCTGTCTTGCGATTGCGCGAACTCTGCGAGCTTGCCCTTCTTGACGAGCGTGGCCTCGGTCAAGGGCACACCCAGGTCGGCCAGGCCATGGGGCTTGGCGGGCTTGATGTCGATGGCGGTGGTGGACAGCAGCAGGGCAGGCATGGCAGTGAGGGGATCGGGATGATGACCACGCCATTGAAAACCCATCGGGCAAGGCCACGCTTGTGCTCGGGTATGAGACCGAGTGCGGCAGTGGGGGAAGCCGCGGGGCAGGTGCAGATGCTCAGATTCAGGTCAGATGGCCGAGTCCAGCAAAGGCCGGGTCAGCATGTAGATCGAGAAGGCCAGCGAGAGTGCGCCCATCGACCAGATCGCCGCGATCACCAAAGAGGCATCCCGCCGTTTCAGCAAGGCCAGTTTGATCAGCCCCGCGATCATCGCCAGCAAGGCCATGGCGGTGCTGGCCATCACCGCACCACGGGCCATGGTGATGGCGCCCGCCTGCACGCTTTGCAAGGTGATGGGCGTGTTGACCAGGAACAGCGCGTAGGCCAGCCAGGTCAGCCCCAGCCAGATGGCGCCGCCCACGGCCAGCTTGAAGGACGGGGGTTTGGGGGAAGGCGAAGTCATGGTGGCCATGATACGCACTGGCATGCACGCGCAGCCGGGGCTATGCTGGTAGCCACGACAGGCTGACCAGGGGGACCGCAGGCATGAGCACCCACCACCGCCAGCAGGCCATCGACGCCTTGCTGGATCACATCCGTGCCGAGGCCTTGTCATGCGGCGCCTGTACCGGCCGCCCCATGCTGTCTGACCGGGTCATGCGGGCCATGGCGGCCGTGCCCCGTGACGCCTTTGTCGACCCCGATCTGCAGGACGAGGCCTGGCTGGACGCGCCCCTGCCCATCGGCCACCAGCAGACCATCTCGCAACCCTTCATCGTGGCCTTGATGACGGACCTGATCGACCCCAAGCCCGATGACGTGGTGCTGGAGATCGGCACCGGCTCGGGCTACCAGGCCGCGGTGCTGGCTGGGCTGGTCAAGCAGGTGCAATCGGTGGAGGTGATCGGGGCCCTGGCCCGCATGGCCGCACAGCGCCTGCAAGGCATGGGCTTGCACAACGTGCATGTGCACCACAGCGATGGGCACAGCGGCTGGCCAGCGGGTGGGCCTTATGACGCCATCGTGGTGACGGCCGCTTCGCCCGTGATCCCGCCAGCCTTGGTTGAGCAGCTCAAGCCCGGGGGCCGGATGGTGATCCCGGTGGGGCCGCAGCATGGCCGGCAGGAACTGGTACTGGTCAGCAAGGATGCGCAGGGGCAGGTGACCGAGTCGGGCTTGCTGCCGGTGGCGTTTGTGCCTTTGACGGGCGGCGCGCCCGCCCTTCGCGCTTAACCCAGCTCGTCGTACTTGCGGCTGCTGCCGCGGGCCTGGTCCACCGGGTAGCGGCTTTCGTTGATCGCCATCTTCTCGCGCGCCGCTGCCATCAGGTCCACGCCCAGCGCGGACGACAGCTGCACCAGGTAAAGCAGCACGTCGGCCATCTCGTGGGCCACGGCCTGCTTCTTGTCGGCATCCAGGTTGCGGCTTTGCGCTTCGGTCATCCACTGGAAGTGCTCCAGCAGTTCACCGGCCTCCACGATCAGGGCCGAGGCGAGGTTCTTGGGCGAGTGGAAGGGGCCCCAGTCACGCGCGTCGGCGAACTGTTGCAGGCGCTGGGCGAGTTGGGGGATGGAGTCGTCTGGCGGCACGGCATGAACCCATGTTGTTCAGCCCCGATTAGACGGCAAAACGCCGGTGCGCCATTGACGCTGTACGAGCCCCGTTAAAGAATGGGCTGACTCAGCCGATAAACCGCTCAACGTGCAAGCGCTCTCAGGAGGCCCCATGTTGCAAGCTTCGTCACCCATCCTCAAAGGCACCCTGGTTGTGCTGCTGGCTGTGGCCGGCGTGAGCCCCACCCTGGCGGCCTCCGTCAAGGACCCGGGCCCTGTCCCGACGGCATCGCGCCATGTGCAGGAGTTCGCCGCCGGCGAAGGCTTGTGCGATGGTGACCGGGTCAAAGAGGCCGTGTCCCTGATCTACGAGCAGGACGACATGAGCGCGGCGGCCAACATCGCCTTGCGTTGCGAGTTGCTGGCCAACACCGAAGGCCGACCCTTCAACCGCACGATCGCCTCGCGCATCAAGGCCCTGATCGCCATGCGCACGCGCGACATGGCGGCGCTGAAGATGGCCGGTGAATCGCTGGTGGCCGAAGCCCAGGTGCCCGAGTACGTGGCCGATGGGCACCTGTTCATCGCCTTTGCCTGCCTGTTTGGCGGCAACCCCAAATGCGCCCGCGAGCACGTGGACCAGGCCAAGGCCATGTTCACCGAGCTCAATGTGGCCGACGCCCTGAACCAGTTGCGCCCGCTGGAGCAGACGCTCAGCAAGCTGGAGCAGCAGGGCGACGGGCGTTGAGGCCCTGGCCGAGGCAGGCGGGCCGGTTCAGCTTGGTTTTCAGGGCGCGTCAAAGCGCTCGATCAGGCCTTGCGCTTCCAGGGCGTGCAGCATCTCCAGCACCTCGAACAAGGTGGTGCCCGACAGCTCCGACAGCACGCGCGCACTGGTGAAACCGGTGACCATGCGCAACAAGGAAAACCGACGCTCGTCCACAAAGGCCTTGCGTGAGGTGGCCACCACTTGCCCTTTGTGGGTGCGTTTGAAGACGGTCTCTTCGAGCGGGTAGGGCATGGCTGACATCTCACGGCTACAAGGGCCTCGCCAGCTTAACCAGGGTCTTTGAATCCCGCTCGGTCTGATCCCTTGACCCCATGAGGCATTCGGATCATGGTGGCCGCACCGGAAACGCCATCTCGCCCTGCTTTGTGCATTTGCGCATACCGGGCGAGAAGAAATCATCCTTGGTCACGCACCTGTCAAGCAAGGCGCCTAGCCTGCATCTGGCATACCTGATGGAGACCATGATGGGGCTGGCGGCCGAGTATCTGGAGACATATCCCAAGCTGCAAAGGCTGGTGGAACAGGTCGAGGCCAGGCAACTGCATGTGCAGACCGCCGGCCCCCGCCTCAGCCCCAGCGCCTGGCTGGCGCGCTGGTTGTCCACACCCTTTGACGACCTGGATGGGCGCCAGCCCGCGTATTTCCTGCCCTACGCGGACTATGACCTGATCCTCATCGGCCTGCTCATCAAACTGCAGACCAGCCTGATCTGGCAAGACAGCATGGCCGGCATCGAGTGGTGAATGCGCAGGCGGGATTCACTTCTTGTCGTTCTTGTCGCCCTTGTCACTCTTGGGGCGACCGGGCTTGAGTGGCAACAGGCTGTCCAGCGCGGCCTTGAGCTTGGCATCGGGCAGCGCGGCCAGGGCTTGCAGGCCCGCACGCAGCAACTCGCTCTTCTTGGCAGGCCGCTTGAACGCCAGTGCGCGCTCCTTGAGCTGGGCGATCAAGGCCCAGTCGTCTGCGGGCATGGTGAAGCTGTCACGCACCAGCTTGATCTTGATTTTCTCGACCTTGGCCACGGGGGGCAGCGCCTTCGCCGTGGCGGTCACGGGTGCGGCCACGGGGGCCTTCACGGGCTTGGGTGCCGGGGCCTTCTTGGCGGCGACCTTGGTGGGCGCTTTGGCGGCCGGGGTTTTCTTGATGGCTGGCTTTTTGACAGCGGCTTTTTTGACTGCGGTGGCGTTCATGGTTTGACCTTGTAAATCGTATAAACGATTTATACCAAATAAGTCAGCTTGGTCAAGCCGCACCTAGTCCAGACGGATCACCTCATCCTCGCCACCCGGCACGCAGCCATCAGCCAGATCGCCCCAGCCCCGGTGGATCACCACGTGGTCTTCGGTGTGGCAGAACTCCACGCGGGTGGCCTGCGGCACCGCCTGGTGCACAAAGGCTTCGATGGCGGCGGGCATGCTGACGCGATAACGCCGGGCGTCGATGTCCTGCTGGGGATGATCGTCACTGTGCACGAAGGGGATGAAGCGGCCCGCCCACATGAGCAGCCGGGAGCCGACGTCGATGTCGGTGGGCGCGTAGGCCTGGTCCTTCAGCCAGGCCTGGGCCTGGCCGCGCAACCCATCCATGCCGCCAGGCTCACCCGGTTGGGTCGAATCGGGCATGCCTTGCGGCAGATCCAGATGCCCCCAGGCCGTGGCCAGCAGCTCGATCAACCACTGGTTGCAGTTCTGGTAACGCGTGCTGAAGGGGTAGGCGTTGGCACTGTAGGTGGCGCCCAGCACGCTCAGGGCCTGGCGTTTGTCCAGCGCGGCGCGCGCCAGGTCGGCGGCCTGCTCGTCGGGCAGGAACACCACCGAGATGTAGCCCACGTTCGGGTTGTCCGTGCCCAGCAGGAAACCCGATATGCCCTGGTCATACACCCGGGGCTTGCGCTCGTCACAGGCGTAGTAGAGCTGGCGCACCGACCACGGTGTGTTGTCGCTGTCCTGCAGGCTGACACCGGCGTGCGAATAGCGGATGCCAAAGCGCTGCAGGTCCAACCCCGAGCGCGCCATCAGGGCCGCCTTGTGGCCGGAGCGGTCCAGCTCGGCCTTGATGATGGCGCCAAAGCGAAACAGCTTGTCTTGCTGGCTGGCGCTGACCTTGGCCTGCCTGTCGCACAGATTGAGCCATTCGGCGTGGGCCGTGCCCCCGCCCACCAGGGTCAGGCCGGCCAGGCCCATCAAGCCGACCAGACCGTTCAGGATGGCCCGGGGGACCGCCCTGAGCTGCGCGTTCAAAGCACCACGGGCCTGGTTGCCAGTTCGCGGAACCACTGGTCTTGCAGCACCAGGAAGAAGTCCTGGCGGGCTTCACCGGTGGCGAAGGCCATGCCGTAAGGGCGGTTGCGGGCCGTGACGATGGCACCCTTGGCCACCTGGTTCAGCTCGACGGTCTTTTGCGGCAGGATCAGGTCGAAGCTTTCATCAGGCCCCGCATCGGCCAACGCCTGCAGCTTCAAACGCACCATGCCGGGCTGGTCCGCCTCGGCGGTCACTTCGATGACCTTGTAGTCCCCTTCGGCGACCTTGTCGTCCTTGGTGGAGCTCTGGCTGGATTTCTTGAGCGAGGTGGACACGCTGCCCACTGCCGTGCTGATGCTGTCGGACACCGAAGCCGACAGCGTGGTGTCGGCCAGGGCAGGCAGGCTGATCATGCTGGACAGCAAGGCGGCGGCCAGCAAAGTGTGTTGAACAGGGCGCATGGTTCTCAGATCCTGATGGAAACGCCGTGAAGGCGGACACCCGATTCTCTTTCAAAAGCGCAGGCCCTGCGCCCTATCCCCTGTTCACGCCATCACCTGCCCCTGGTTGAGGCGGGACTGGAAGCTGTCCGTGTCGGTCAGGCACACAGGCCGGGCGCCATCCAGGCCCAGCTGGCGCAAGGTGTGGGCCATGGGGTGCTGGCTGAGGCCCACGCGCAGGCGCACGGCCCCCGGTGCGTGCAGGCGCTGGCCGCCACGCACGTTCACGGTCGTGCGCAGCCAGTCGCGCTGCACTTGCGAGTACAGCACCAGGCTCATCGAGGGGCCAGGCAAGGCCGCCCCCATCTCGCCGCTGAGCGTGAGGATGGCCGAGCCGGGCTGGGTGGGCTGCTCCGGGTCACTCAGCACCACCTTGACGCCCGAGCCGGCGCGCTCGTACTGCATGGGTGCGATGAACTTGGGCAAGCCCCAGATCTCCCGCCCGGCCGCACAGGCGGCGGCGGTGCTCACGGGCAGGTGCAGCACGTAAAAGCCCAGCTCGCGCTGCGGCTTGTCGACATCGCTCAGAGCCTGCAGCCAATGGCCCAGGCGCGGCTTGACCCCACGGCGCACCACCGGCACCGCCAGGCCGATCTCGTGGTACGGGCCGATGCTGGTGTCCTGGTACTCGTAGCAGGCCAGGGCCACCATGGCCTGGCCGCGCCACAGGCAGGCGGCTTGCAGCTCGTCCCCGGCGGTCTGGCGCAACACAGCCTGTACCTGGCCGGTGTCGGCCATGAAGAAGGCATTCACATTGCGCGTCTTGCGGTAGAGGATGGGCAACTGCACGGGGCCCTGGCTGGTGCTCACGCTGGTGCGCGGCACATCGAAAAAGGGCTCGTTGCCGACGAAGCTCAGGGTGCTGCTCATGGTGCGGGTCTCCGGGTGGATGTGGATGTGGGTTGCGCAGCGCGGGCCAGCAGGTCTTCCTGCAGGTCCTCGATCACCGACAGGCGGTTGATCTGGTTGGTGCCTTCAAAGATCTGCGTCAGGCGGGCGTCGCGGTAGAGCTTTTCCAGCCGCGCGCCGTGCAGGATGGCGCGCTCGCCCATCAGGTCCATGGCCTGGTGGATCACGCTGATGGCGGTGTCGGTGCAATGGAACTTGGCCATCGAGGCCACGCCCTGCCGGGGCGACCAGGTGCGGGCGCCTTGCCAGACCAGGGCGCGTGCGGCGCAGGTCTCGGCGATCATCTGGGCCAGGGTCAGCTGCACATCCTGGAAGTCGATCAGGCGCTTGCCACCCAGGTGGGTCTGGCAGGCGTAGTCGGTGGCGATGTCCACCGCGGCCTGGGCCAGGCCCACGCCCATCGAGGCCACGGGCAGGCGCGACAAATTGAGCGTGCTGCGGTTGAGTGACCAGCCCTGGCGCAAGCCACCCACCACGGCCCGGTCACTGACCCAGACCTGGTCGAACGACAGCTGCGCCGCGCCCGAGGCCCGCATGCCCATCTTCAGCTCCGTGCGCACCGGCCTGAAGCCCGGCGTGCCCTTGTCGACGAGGAAGCAGGTCCAGGACTCGAAGCCCTCGCCTTCCAGGGCGGCAAACACCGTGACCTGATCGGCCAGGTCACCACCGCTGATGAAGACCTTGTCGCCATTGAGCACCCAGCCATCGCGCTCGCGCCGCGCGGTCACACCGGGCTTGCAGACGGCCGCGCCATGGCCGTCTTCGGCGTCCGAGCCTGCACCGGGCTCGGTGATGGCAAAAGCAAACAGATGCGGGCGCCCCTGGCGTGTGGCCCGGGCGGCGGGCGCGAAGCTGCGCCAGATCAAGGGCAGGTCGCCCGAGAGCATGATGGGGGCCATGCCCAGCTGGTGCGCGCACAGCAGCAGCATCTGCCCGCCGCAGGCACGCGAGAACTCCTCCACCTTCAGGCAGGCGCGCCAGGCCAGCGGGTAGGGCGTTTGCAGCCACGCGCCCGAGCCCAGGGGCGGCGGCAGCATGTCGTACAACCAGCCTTCCTGGCCCGCCAGCGCCAGCAACTGCTGCACCTGGGGGTGCGCCTCACCGGCGGGCAGATGGGGCAGCGCATCAATGGCCAGGGCCTGGGGCTGCAGTTGCGTTTGCGCAAAGGCCCGCGCACGGCGCCTCAAGGCCTGCAAGGGCCGTGGCAGGCGGGCGGTTTCCAGCTCCCAGATTGATTGGGGGTTGTAGGCCAGCAACTGGTGGGTGATCGGGGGCAGGCCGGCCATGGCGGCCCTGGGGGACAAGGGGTGGGCGGCGGCTACGTGGCCTTCGAGGTGGGTGCCCAGCAGATGGCCAACAGGCCCGGGCGCGGGAAAGACATGGCTCATGGGGTGGGCTCCTCCTGCAAGGCCTCGGGCCAGGGGCTGCACAGCGTGTCCCAGCAAGCCACGCACAGCGCCAGCTCGGCCGGGCTGCCACCCAGCAGGCGCAGGTGATGGGTCTGGCGCAGCAGGCGCTCCAGGCCGGTGTCCTTCATGTAGCCCATGCCGCCAAAGACCTGCAACGCGGCGCTGGCCCCCATCGACAGGCGCACCTGGTGCCGCGCCCGCAGGCGCCACAGCTCGCGCAAGGCCGGCCAAGGGGCATCGGGCCGTGTCAGGGCTTGCAGATCACGGGCCGCCTCACTGGCTGCACCGCGCGCCAGGCTGAGCAACTGCTGCACGGCGGCATGTCGGGCAATGAGCTGGGCGCCTTGGCGACGCAGGTGCGCTTGCTCAAAGGCCATTGCGCCAGCCCTATGCACACCCGCTTGCGTGATGGCCAGCAGGCCCATGGCGTGCACGGCCTGCAAGGTAGACCAGGCCGATGCGGCCGCCGCCCCGCTCACGCAATGCGTGGCCGCGGTTTCAGTCAGACTCATCCCCTGCAAGGCATGCACGGCTTCGATCTGCAACTCATCCAGCCCGAAGCCTGTTGCCATGGGCGTATGGCCCAGGGCCTGGCGGTCCAGCCTGTGCCAGCGCCAGCCCTCGCCCACATCCCAGGTGCACAGCCACAGCGCCGTCCAGTCGGGCAAGGCATTGAGCAGGCGGGCTTGCCCGGCATCGGGCCAGGCCCAGTTGTCGGCCAGCATGGCAGCCTGATCCGGCGCCAGGGCCTGGCCTGTGAGCAGGTGAACCAGGGCCTCGCGCCCCAGGCCCAATTTGCCTTGCATCAAGACCAGCGGCAGGCCCTGCGCATCGTGCACGCCGGCCAGCCGATCCAGATGGCGCGCCATGGCCTGCAGGTGCATCTGGTAGGCCAGCGCCGCCGATGTCTTCGCCACCACCTGCAGATAGCTCAAGGACAGGCGCCGCCCCAAGGCCGATTTCGGCAAATCCCACAAGCCCAGGCCCGCATCCGGGCCGTTGTTGAGCACACCCAGGTCCACCAGGCCATCCAGCGCACGGCGGCAGTCTGCAGGGGTGGTGATGCACTCGGGCCGCTCAAACAGCGG
Organism: Aquabacterium sp.; assembly: GCF_016195855.1. Taxonomy (GTDB): domain Bacteria; phylum Pseudomonadota; class Gammaproteobacteria; order Burkholderiales; family Burkholderiaceae_C; genus Aquabacterium. The sequence continues at coordinate 268,229 of NZ_JACPYU010000002.1, read as the reverse complement.
CGCGATCACCTCCTCGGTGAAACGCGCCACGGCATCGGTCCAGGCATGGGCTTCGTCGGCTTCCAGTTCGATCACGGTGTCCATGCCCTGATGCTAGAAACCAAGGGCCTCAAAACCAATGACGAATGCGGCTGGCGATTGACCATTGTGGCCATCCCTCCTTGCAGCCGGGGCCCCTTGGGCTATCCTCTGAAGCCATGTCACCCCAAGCCCTCCAACGCGAGCGCTCGCTGTCCATCATGGCCGTGGCCGACCTGCTGAGCTGGCAGGCCGAGCTGGGCCAATTGCCGCAAGACATGCTGCGGGGCACCGGCATCACGCTGGATGAACTGCATGACCCGAACGCCTGCATCACCCCGCTGCAGGAGCAGGCCTTCTTTCGCAACTGGCTGGCACGGGACGGGCGCCCACACCTGGGCTTGTACATCGGGGCCCGCTACCGCCTGATGCACTTCGGCCACCTGGGCTTGATCGTGCCGCACGCGGCCACGCGCCGCCAGGCCATCGAGCTGTTTCTGCGCTTCATCAACCTCAGCTACACGCACCTGTCACCCGAGGTGGACTTCAGCAGCGGCACGCTGACCCTGCGCGGCGGCGAGCACCTGGGCGACCTGCGCCGCTTCTACCTCGATCGGGACGCGGCCTTTGCGATCGGCCTGGTCAAGGTGTTCTTTCCGGATGCGCACGCGCCCTTGTTGCGGGTGCGCTTTGACTACACGCCCCAGGACCCCGGCGAGGCCAGGCTCTATGAAGCCGAACTGGGCGCCCCGGTGAGCTTTGGCGCGCCCCTGACCCAGGTCCAGTTTGACCCGAGCTCGCTGGACGAGCCCATGCCCGAGGCCAATGCCCTGCTGGTGCAGATGCTGGAGCCGCAGTGCGAAGCGCGTGAGGCCGCCATCCTGCCCTCCAGCCCGGTGACCTGGCACCAGCGTGTGCGCGAAGCCTTGTCACGCCATGGCGACGACGGGCCCTGGCCCGATGCCGCTGACATCGCCGAGCGGCTGCGCTGCAGCAAACGCACGCTGCGCCGCCACCTGGCGGATGAAGGGGTGAACTTTCAGGACCTGTCGGATGCCGAACGCGCGCAGCGCGCCCAACACTGGCTGGCGCACACGGACCACGACCTGGCCGACATCGCTGCCGCGCTGGGCTACAGCGAAGCGGCTGCCCTCATCCGGGCCTACAAGCGCTGGTTCGGGCACACGCCCCGGCACGCACATGGGCACACAAACACGAACATGCCCGGGCATCCACCCGGGCCCAGACCACCAGCCTGACTCAGGCCTTCGCCTTGTTCACCCTTACCATCTCGATGGCGTCAAAAGGGCAGACCACGGCGCAGCGGGCACAACCCGTGCACCCGGCCTCGTCGTGCAGCACCGAGCGCTTGGGGCCCCAGCCGTTCTCGCCTTCGGCCTCCAGCCACAGCACGTGCGGGCCACAAACGCTGACACAACGGCCACAGCCCGTGCAACGGCTTGGGTCGATGACAGGCAGGGCGCTGGGCATGGGGCTTTTAGTGGATGGCTTTCTGGGAGGATAGCGATGAACGATTTGTTTGTGGGCCCGGACGGCTTATCACGCTGCCGCTGGTGTGGCAGCGCACCCGAGTTCCTGGCCTACCACGACCAGGAATGGGGCTTCCCCGTCAGCGATGAACACCGCCTGTTTGAAAAGCTCTGCCTGGAGGGCTTTCAGTCGGGCTTGAGCTGGCGCACCATCCTGGCCAAGCGCGAGCACTTCCGTGCCGCCTTCCACGGCTTTGACTTCAACCGCGTCGCGCGCTTCAAACCGGCCGATGTCGAGCGCCTGCTGCTCAACGAGGGCATTGTCCGCCACCGCGGCAAGATCGAAGCCACCATCAACAACGCGCAACGCGCCCAGGAACTGGTCCAGCAAGAAGGCTCGCTGGCCGCTTTCATCTGGCGGTACGAGCCCGATGCCGCCAATCTGGCCACACCTCAAACGGCGTCGACCTCGGCGGCGTCCGTGGCCTTGTCCAAAGAGCTGAAGAAGCGAGGCTGGAAGTTTGTCGGGCCGACCACGGTGTATGCCTTCATGCAGGCCATGGGGCTGATCAATGACCACGCCGAGGGCTGCGCCCTTCGGGCCAAGGCCGAGCAGGCGCGAAAGCGCTTCAAGCGGCCTTGAAACCAAGGGCCTGGCGCCTGACACGCCACCAAAAAGCGGCCGCCCAGCCCTCCAGAATATAGGCGATATCGGCCCATTGCGGGCACCGTTGCATGAAAGCCCCGAACCGGTAATTCGGTATCAATTTGGCCCACCAAAAGCGCGCGGTTTCTGCATGATGGTCACCAGTGACCTGTGCTGTACCGCTGCAGGCCACCTTCTCTGAAACCGCAAGTGCTTCACCGGAGGATGGCGATGAATTGGTTCGACAACGTTTCTTCGGACTGCGATCAGCCGATCGCCCCGGCCCGCCTCGTGCAGGGCCACTGGCGACACGCGCTGCATGCCTACGCCGAGCCGGCGCTGTGCCGCGTGGTGATCGATGTGGCCGAACCGCGCGTCGTCGCGGCGCAGGTGATCGAAAACGGCCTGAGCCGGGACCTGGGCGCCAGCGTCCTGGAGGAGCTGACCCAGGCCATCCTGGCCCAGGAAGTGCACCACCACCCCTCGGCCTGGGGCCTGAGCGAATGCACCATGTTGCCCAACTGGGCTCGCCCCACCTTCAGCGAACGCCAGATCGAAGAGCTCGAGCGCATCGAGGGCTACCTGATCGAGGCCTCGGAAGACACCGTCGACTCGGTGCTGAAATTGCGTGACGAATTCCTCAAAAGCATCGGCTTGACGGACCTGGACATCTACCGGGCCGTGCGCCAGCCTCAGCAAGGTCAGGTCGTTCGCAAGAGCAGCCGCATGCTGATCAACTGATTCGCGTCAAGCCCGTGCGTCTGCGGGCGTGGTGCGCATTGCATTTCACAGGCCGGCTTCCTACACTGGCCGTGGAAGGCCATTGCCGAGATGGCCGAGCCTGAGAAAGCACCCATCCATGGACGCGCACTACCTGGCCCCGCTGTTCGCACCGAGGGCCATTGTGGTCTTTGCCGGCTCCTCGAACCCCGAGGAGGCCACCAGCCCCCACGCCACCACCTTGTTGCAGGCGCTCAAGGCCCAGCGCTTCAAGGGCACCTTGCAGTTCGTGAGCACCCAGACCAGTGGCACGCTGGCCGACCTCATGGAGATCAAGGCCGACCTGGCCATCATCGCCCTGCCCCCAAGCGAGGTGCCGGCTGCCATCGAGCTGGCCGCGCGCATGGCCTGCCGGGCCGTGATGGTGCTCTCCAGCGGGGTGGACAGCGAGCAGGCCGCGGCCTGGCACAAGCAGGCGCGCCGCGAAAGCCTGTACCTGCTGGGCCCCAACTGCCTGGGCCTGCAGCGGCCCGCCCTGGGGCTGAACGCCAGCACCTTAGGGCCGCTGGCCGAGCCTGGCCCACTGGCGCTGATCTCGCAATCGGGGTCGCTCACGGCCTCCATGCTGGACTGGGCCGCCAGGAATGCCGTGTCTTTCTCGTCTGTGGTGACGCTGGGCCCGCATGGCGGCGTCAGCATGGCCGAGGCGCTGGACTTCCTGGCCAATGACCCGCAGACCCAGAGCATCCTGGTCTACATGGAAGGCATCTGGGATGCGCGCCGCTTCATGAGCACCTTGCGCTCGGCCGCCAATGCCAAGCCGGTGATCGTGCTCAAGGCGGGCCGGCACTCGGCCGGGCAGGCCGCTGCGCGCACCCACAGCTCGGCCATGGTGGGCAACGACGAGGTCTTTGATGCGGCCTTGCGCCGCGCCGGCGCGGTGCGGGTGAGGTCCTTTGTGGAAATGTTCTCGGCCGCCAAGTGCCTGGCCTCGCGCTTTCGCCCCGCGGGCAAGCGCCTGGCCATCGTCACCAATGGCGGCGGCCCAGGCGTGCTCGCGGCCGACCGCATCAACGACATCGACCTGACCCTGGGGCGCTTGTCGGCCGACACGGCCAAGGCCCTGCAGGCCGCGCTGCCCCCCACCGCCACGCTGGTCGACCTGATCGACCTGTCTGAAGACGCCACCCCCGCGCACTTCAAGGCCGCACTGGAAGCCGCCAACCGCGACACCACCATCGACGGCGTGCTGGTCATCTACTCGCCCAAGCCCGGTGCCGCCCCCCGATGCCTTTGCACAAGCCCTGGTGGCCTGCAAGCCTGGCATGTCCAAGCCCTTGCTGACCTGCTGGATGGGCGACGCCACCGTGGGTGATGCGCGCGTGGCGCTGAACGACGCCAACATCCCCACCTACCGCACGCCCGAGTCCGCCGTCGGGGCCTTTGGCTACCTCAGCTCGTTCTATCAAAACCAGCAACTGCTGCAGCAAACGCCGCCGCCGCTGTCCACCCTGGCCAAGCCCGACATCGAAGGCGCCCGCCTGGTGATCGAAAGCGTGCTGGCCGAGCGCCGCAAGGTGCTCACGGAGATGGAGTCCAAGAGCCTGCTGTCGGCCTTCCACATTCCGGTCACCGAGACCATCCTGGCACGCAGCGCGCACGAGGCCATGATGATCGCCACGCAGCTGGGTTTCCCGGTGGCGCTCAAGATCGATTCGCCCGACATCTCGCACAAGTCCGATGTGCAGGGCGTGGCGCTCAACATCATGAACGGCACCGGCGTGCGCGACACCTTCAACGACATGATGGAGCGGGTCAAACGCCTGCGCCCCGATGCCCGCATCAACGGCGTGACGGTGCAGCAGATGGCGCGCACCCGCTCGGGCCGCGAGATCTGCATCGGCGTGGTCACCGACGATGCCTTCGGCCCGGTGATCGCCTTTGGCGCGGGCGGCACCATGATCGAGCTCATCAACGACCGCGCCATGGAGCTGCCACCGCTCAACCAGTACCTGGCCCACCGCCTGATCGAGCGCGCACGTGTGGCCGGCACCCTGGGTGACTGGCGCGGCCTGAACGCGGTTGACCTGGATGCGCTGGAGCGCGTGCTGCTGCGCGTCTCGGAAATGGTGTGCGAGCTGCCCCAGCTGCGCGAGATGGACATCAACCCCATCATCATTGACGAAGACGGCGCCGTGTCGGTGGACGCGCGCATCGTCATCGACAGCGGCCCGCATGTCATCGGTGGCCGCGCCGGCGCTTACAGCCACCTGCCTATCCTGCCTTACCCCGCACGCTTCGAGCTGGTCTGGCCCTTGCGCGGTGGTGGCGAGTACACCGTGCGCCCCATCCACACCGACGACGCGCAGATGCTGCAGGAGCTGGTGCAAAGCCTTTCGCCCGAAAGCCGCTACTTCCGCTTCGTGTCCAGCATGACGGCGCTGCCGCCCACCATGCTGGCCAAGCTGACCCTGATCGACTACGACCGCGAGATGGCCCTGGTGGCCGTCTACAAGGAACGCCAGGCGCAGGCCAATGGCGAGATCATCGAGCGCGAACGCATCATCGGTGTCTCACGCTACATCACCAACCCGGACCAGGCCAGTTGCGAGTTCTCGCTGGTGGTGGCCGATGACTTCAGTGGCAAGGGCCTGGGCTCGCGCCTGATGGAGAGCATCATGGACGTGGCCCGCGAACGCGGCCTGAGCGAAATCATCGGCCTGGTGCTGACCAACAACGACGGCATGCTGCGGCTGATGCGCAGCCTGGGCTTCACGGTCAAGGCCTACCCCGAAGACCCGGACTTCCGCCTGGTGACGCATGCCTTGTGAGGGCGGCCAGTGACGTCGCGCGGTGTTGTCGAGCGGTGATCCCGATCAAGGCCCACTGATCGCCCCCGGCACCACCTCGCGCATCTTGGCCACGAAGCGCAACAGCCTGGATGGATAAAAGCGCGCATACGGGTAGGTGATGTACACCGGCAGCGGCGCGGCACACCAATCGGGCGCCAGGCGCACCAGGCGCCCTTGCTGGATGTCATCGGCCAGCAACCAGGTCGAGCCAATGCACACGCCCAGGCCCTGCAAGGCCGCACTGCGCAGGGCGTACAGGCTGTCCGTGCTGACACGCGGGCGGATCGCGATGCGCCGCTGCTCGCCACGCTCGATGTGCTTGAGCAGCACCTCGTTGCGGTAGTAAGTCTTCAGGGCCAGCCAAGGCAATGAGGCCAGCTGGTCTTCACCGTCATCGGATACGGGGTGCTCGCGCAGCAAGGAAGGTGCGGCCACCACGATGCGCGGCACCTCGGACAACTTGATGGCCACGACGGCAGGGTCCAAGGGCTCACCCACCACGACGGCGCAGTCCACCCCCGCCGCGATGAGGTCGCGCACATCGTCCTGCAGCAACCATTCGATCGACACCTTGGGGTGCGCGCGCAGAAAATCCGCCATCGGCAGCACGAACTTTTCCTGGCCAAAGGCATGCGGCACCACCACGCGCAGCATGCCGTCGGGCTCCTCCTGGGCGCCACGCACATCGGCCTCGAAGGCCGCCCAGCTGGCCAGCAGCTCCTTGGCCCGCTCGAAGCAGCGGGCGCCGTCATCCGTGAGCCGCATGACGTGGGTGGAGCGCTGCAACAGGCGCACACCGAGCGAGCGCTCCAGCGCCAGCAAACGGCGACTGACCGTGGGCTGGGTGGTGTGCATCTGCGCTGCGGCCGCAGACAGGCTGCCCGCCTCGACGATGCGCACAAAGGTCTCCATCAACTGAAGCCGATCGCCTGTGGCGCCGGGAAGATGCGGCTCTTTCATACGCTCAGCGTATATCAAATGTGCGGCGCAGGCCACTACCACCGACCCACCCTTGCGGGCAAACTCGGTTCACCCCTCTGAAATCGGTGAACGACCATGAGCAGCATGCAAAAAACGAATGAATCCACGCTCTCCGGCGCCCTGGTGCTGCTGATGGCCAGCGGCACCGGCCTGGCCGTGGCCTCGCTCTATTACAGCCAACCCATCCTGGGCGTGCTGGGCGCGGACATGGGCGCCTCGCAGCGCGAGGTGGGCTGGCTGCCCACGCTCACGCAACTGGGCTACGCGCTGGGCATCCTCTTGCTGGCCCCCTTGGGTGACCGCTATGACCGCCGCCGCATCATCGTGGGCAAGGCCGTCGCCCTGGTGGCGGCGCTGCTGCTGGCAGCCACGGCGCCCAACATCGGCATGTTGATGCTGGCCAGCCTGGCCATCGGCCTGAGCGCCACCATGGCGCAAGACATCGTGCCCGCGGCCGCCACGCTGGCGCCCGAGGCCCATCGCGGCAAGATCGTGGGCACGGTGATGACCGGGCTGCTGATGGGCATCCTGCTGTCTCGCGTGGTCAGCGGTTTCGTGGCCGAGCAGTTCGGCTGGCGCGCGGTGTTCTTCGCCGCTGCAGGCAGCGTGGCGCTGATCGGCCTGGCTTCCTGGCGCGGGCTGCCCCATTTTCAGCCGGCCACCTCGCTGTCCTACACGGCGCTGTTGCGCTCGCTGACCACATTGTGGTCACGCCATGGCGCCTTGCGCCGCGCGGCCCTGGCGCAGGGGCTGCTGTCCGTGGGCTTCAGCGCCTTCTGGTCGACCCTGGCCGTGATGCTGCACGGCGCCCCCTTCCACCTGGGCAGCGCAGCCGCAGGCACCTTCGGCCTGGCTGGCGCAGCCGGCGCCCTGGCGGCCCCCCTGGCTGGCCGGCTGGCCGACCGCCACGGCCCTGAACGCGTGACCCGCCTGGGTGCGATCCTGACCTTGAGCGCCTTCGCCTTGATGGCACTTGCCCCGCTGGCCTCGCCCCACGCGCAACTGGTTTTGCTGGCCCTCGGCGCCATGGTCTTTGACCTGGGCGTTCAGGCCGCCTTGATCGCCCACCAGACCATCGTCTACGGCATTGCCCCGCAGGCGCGCAGCCGCCTCAACGCCATGCTGTTCGTCACTGTCTTCATCGGCATGGCCACCGGTGCGGCCATTGGCAGCCAGTTGCTGGCGCAGTGGGGGTGGTCAGCCGTCATGGTGATGGCCGCCCTGGCTGCGCTGGGCGCCTTGCTTGTGCGCATGTGGCCGCAGGGTCAAGCTCAAAACGCGGCGTGCAATGCGACGGGGGCCGCGTAGCCCGGCTAGGCCGTCTGCTCGCCACCGTCCGGCAGCCATGTCAGGATCGTCTCGAACAACTTGTCGAGCTTGAAGGGCTTGGAGATGAAGTCGTTCATGCCCACGGCCAGACAGCGTTCACGGTCTTCCGAAAACGCATTGGCCGTCATCGCGATGATCGGCACCTTTGTGCCGGTGCTCAAGGCCCGGATGCGCCGGGTGGCCTCGATGCCGCCCATCCTGGGCATCTGCATGTCCATCAGGATCAGCGCGTAGGCCTGGCGGGCCACCATCTCGACGGCGACATCGCCCGTCTCGGCCATGTCCAGCGCCAGCCCGGCACCTTCCAGCGACAGGCGCAGAACCTCCTGGTTCAGGCGGTCGTCTTCCACCACCAGGACGCGCTGCCCCAGGCAGGCCGCTTTCAGCATCTGCTCGGCCTGGGCGCCAGGCAGCTTCAACACAGGTGTCGCAGGGGTGAACGCCCCCTTCTTGAGCCGCGCAGTGAACCAGAAGGTGCTGCCTTGCCCCAGCACACTCTCGACACCCGCGCTGCCGCCCATGAGCTCGGCCAGGCGGCGGGTGATGGCCAGGCCCAGGCCCGTGCCCCCATAACGGCGGGTCATGGAGTTGTCAGCCTGCTCGAAGGGCGTGAACAACCTGGGAATCGTCTCGGCGGGGATGCCGATGCCATGGTCCTGCACTTCAAAGCGCACCAGCACACTGTCGCTGTCTTCATGCTCGATGCGGCTGCGCAAGGCAATGCTGCCCTGGTCCGAGAACTTGATGGCGTTGGTGAGGTAGTTGAGCAAGGCCTGCTTGAGCCGCGTGACATCGCCCAGCAAGCGCAGCGGGATGGCCTGGATATCCTGGATAAGCGTGAGCTGCTTTTCCTGCGCACGCTCGGCCACCATGGCCATGACCTCACCGGCCATCTTGCCAATGTGGACCTCGGCCTCGTCAAACACGAACTTGCCCGACTCGATCCGGGACAGGTCCAGGATGTCATTGAGGATGTCCAGCAGGTGGGCGCCGGCCGCGTCAACGTGGTCCAGATACCGGGCCTGCTCGGGCGTGACACCCGAGCGCCGGACCAGGAAGCACATGCCGTTGATGGCATTGAGCGGGGTGCGAATCTCGTGGCTCATGTTGGCCAGGAAGGCGCTCTTGGCCACATTGGCCGCTTCGGCCAGGTTGCGGGCCTCCACCAGCTCGCGCGTGCGCTCGGCCACCCGCCGCTCCAGGCTCTCATTGGCCTCGCTCAAAGCCTCTTGCGCCAGCCTGCGTTCGGTGATGTTGTGCGAGATGACCATGCCCGCCACGATGGCCCCCTGGTCATCCCGCACAGGGACCACCTGCTGGCGGTAGTAGTCGTCCTTGTAGCGGTGCTCGAACTCGGTTTTCTCGCCTTGCAGGGCTTTGGCGTAGATCGGCGCGAACAGCGCCACCACGTCGGGCGGAAAGGCCTCGGCCAGCGTATGGCCTTCCACCTGGCTTTTGTCGAACCCGCTTCGGAACAGCTCCTCGCCGCCAGCCACCTGGAAGCGGAAGTCCTGATCAAACAGGAGCACCGCGGCACCAGGCAGGCTGTCCACCAGGAAGCGGTAGCGGGCCTCGCTGCGCCGCAGTTCTTCCTGGGCCTTCTTGCGGTCGGTGATGTCTTGCAGCGAGCCGGCCAGGCGCACGATCCGGCCGCTGGCATCGCGCTCGGGGAAGCCCAGGATGTGGCAATAGCGCTTTTCACCACTGGGCCTCACGCCGCACAACTCAATGTCATAGGGCAGCCCGTCAGCCAGGGCCTTGGCCACCGTGGCGTGCAGGCGCGCGGTGTCTTCGGGCGTGTAGAGCTCCCTTTGCCCCTCCAGGTTCGGGATGCCCAACGCGGGGTCGCGCCCAAAAAAGCGGTAAGTCTCCTTGGACCAGGTCACCGTGTCGGTGATCGCATCCCACTCCCAGCTGCCCGTTTGCGCGATGTGCTCCGTGCGCTCCATCATCATCTGGATGCGGCGCATCTTTTCCTCAACATCTTTGTGCATGCGCCCTCTCCGTTTGCGTTCACCACCAGCACCAGGCTCGCGTTTGATCTCAATTTTCATTGCGCGAATCAGTCTATACCTGCGCTGAAAAATGCCGATCAGGGCCAGCCATCACCACCAAGATGGTGCACGCCAGGTGCCCTGCACGTAAGATTCGCCCCATGAACCCCGCGCCGTCTCCCGATCAGCCTGCGGCCTTGGCCACGCCCCCGTCCACCGAGCCGGCCCAACTCGCCGAACTTGCTGCGCTGCGCGCCCAGGTGGCCCGTTACCGCGCCGCGTTTGAATTGTCCGCCCCAGGGCAGGCCGTGGTGGGCCTCAATGGCCGCTTCATCGAGGTCAACGACAGCTTGTGCCAGATCCTGGGCTACCCGATGCAAGACCTGCTCCAGCGGCGCTTTCAAGACATCACGCACCCTGACGACCTCGCCCGCGACACCCAGGCCGCGGCCGATCTGAAGGCCGGCATCCTGGATGAATACCGCCAGGAAAAGCGCTACCTGCGCCCCGACGGCACCACGATATGGGCGCAAGTGACCTCGCGGCTGGCCCGCGACGAGCAAGGCCAGCCGCTGTACTTCGTGTCCGTGACCGACGACATCACCGAGCGCAAGGCCTCCGAGCTGGCCCTGCGCGAGCGTGAAGCCCTGCTCAGCAGCATGGGCAAGTTCGTGCCTGGCCTCATCCACAAGATCGGCTTTGACGCGGAAGGCCGCGCGCGCTTTCTCTACCTCAGCGACCGCGCCATGGAGATGTTCGAGCTGCCGCACGAGCTGATGGAGCGCGATTACTACGCCCACCACATCCGCGTGCACCCGGACGACCTGGCCTACGCCCGGCGCCTGGCCATGGCCCCCAAGCCCGGCGCCCGGCTCAGGCCGGTGGACTTTGAATACCGCGTGATCCTGCCCAGCAAGGGGCTGCGGGTCTATGGCGGCCACGCCATCCCCGTCACCGAAGAAGATGGCAGCGTGGTCTGGTACGGCCACACCGCCGACCTGACCGACAAGAAGGCCTTGCTGGACGCCCGCATGGCCGCCCAGGTGGCCCAGGACGCCAACCGCGCCAAGAACGAGTTCCTCTCGCGCGTGAGCCACGAACTGCGCACGCCGCTGAACGCCGTCATCGGCTTTGCCCAGCTGCTGCGCCTGAGCTCGGCCGGGCAGCTCAATGCCGACCAACTGCAGCAAGTGGCGCACATCGAGAACGCCGGCTCGCACCTGCTGGGCATCATCAGCGACGTGCTGGACCTGTCCCGCATCGAAGCGGGCAACCTGCCGCTGGCGGCCGAGCCCTGCCGCCCCTCGATGCTGCTGTCCGAAGCCTGCCACCTGGTGGGTCCGCTGGCCAGCGAGCGCAACATCGCCATCTGCCCGCCCCAGGTCAGCGAAGACCCGGTGGTGTGCGTCGACCCCATCCGCTTGCGGCAGGTGCTGGTCAACCTCTTGAGCAACGCCATCAAGTACAACCGCCCCCACGGCCAGGTGAGCCCGCGCATCTGGCGCGAGGGCGAGCAGGTGGCCATCGCCATCGACGACACCGGCCTGGGCCTGACGGCCGAGCAACAAGCCCACCTGTTCGAGCCCTTCAACCGCCTGGGTGCCGAATGCACCAGCGTGGAGGGCACCGGCATCGGCCTGGTCATCGTGCGCAAGCTGCTGGAGGCCATGCACGGGCGGCTGGAGGTGCGCAGCCAACCCGGGCAGGGCTCCAGCTTCATCGCCTGGGTGCCGCAAGCTGACGCCGTGGACTTGCCCGCCGCGCCTGCGCCATCAGCCAGCCCCACGGCCCGGCCTGCCACTGAAACCGAGCTCGTGGTGCTGTACGCCGAAGACAACGATGTGAACATCGAGCTGGTGCGCGAAGTGCTCAAGCTGCGGCCCGGCTGCCAGCTGCTGGTGGCGGGCAACGGCGCAGAAGCCCTGCGCATGGCCCACGCCCACGTGCCCGACCTCTTCCTGCTGGACATGCACCTGGGTGACATGACCGGCTTCGAGTTGGCCCACCAACTGGCCCAGGACCCGCAACTGGCCGATGTACCCCGCGTCGCCTTCTCGGCCGATGCCATGCCCGACCAGATCCACCGCGCGCGGGAAAGGGGCTTCAACGGCTACCTGACCAAACCGCTGGACATCCGCGCGCTGCTGGCCTGCATTGACGAGCACATTGAACGCATGCGTGGGCAGTAAGTGCCCATTCCCGTGTGCCCACCCCCACCATGAAGATCTCCCAACGCGCCCAGGCCATCAGCCCCTTCCTCGCCATGGAGTTCGGCAAACACGCCGCCGAGCTTGAAGCCGCCGGGCACCATGTGATCCGCCTCAACCTGGGCGAGCCTGACTTTGGCGCACCACCCGCCGTGCGGGCCGAGCTGCAACGCATCGCGGCCGACACCGCCATGCCCTACACCGGTGCCCTGGGCCTGCCCGCCTTGCGCGAGGCCATTGCCGGCTTCTACCAACAGGCCCACGGCCTGAGCCTGAACCCCGAGCGCGTGGTGGTCACGGCCGGGGCCTCCGCCGCCTTGCTGCTGCTCACCGCCGCCCTGGTGGACCCCGGCGACGAGGTGCTGGTGGGCGACCCCTCCTACCCCTGCAACCGGCAGTTCCTCAGCGGCTTTGGCGCCGACGTGCGCCTGGTGCCCACCGACGCCCGCTCGCGCTTCCAGCTGGACCTGGCCGCCGTGCAGCGCCACTGGCGCGCCCGCACCCGCGGCCTGATGATCGCCACGCCCTCCAACCCCACCGGCACCTCGGTGCCACCGGCCGAACTGGCCGCCATCTGCGACTGGGCCCGCGCCCACGGCGCCTGGCGCATTGTGGACGAGATCTACCTCAACCTCAGTGATGCCGATGCGGACTCGGCATCGGCAGGCCATGCGGCGCCACCCACCATCCTCGCGGCCGACCCCGGCGCCTGCGTGATCAACAGCTTCTCCAAATACTTCGGCATGACGGGCTGGCGCCTGGGCTGGGCCGTGGTGCCCGACGAGCTGGTGCCCGTGATGGAGCGCCTGGCGCAGAACTACTACATCTGCGCCTCCACCCCCGCACAGATGGCCGCGCTGGCCTGCTTCACACCCGACTCCATCGCGGTGTGCGAGGCCCGCAAGCGGGAATTTGGCGAACGCCGCGCACTGGTGCTGCAAGGCCTGGCCGACATCGGCCTGCACGTGCCCGTGCCACCCGATGGCGCCTTCTACGTGTACATCGACGTCAGCTCAACCGGGCTGGATGCCATGCAGTTCTGCGAGCGGGCCCTGCAGGAAGCGCATGTGGCCTTGACGCCAGGGCATGACTTCGGCGTGTGCAGTGCAAAAGCGCATGTGAGGTTGTCGTATGCGGCATCAAAGGCCGATCTGACTGAGGGCCTGGCGCGCTTGACGGCGTTCCTGAAGCGGCTCCGCGACGACCAGCGCTGAAAAGAAGCGAGCAGGCCTTACTGGTATCTCGCCTGGATCTGCGCCAACTGCCCGGACGCCTTCAATTGCAGCAGGGCCTTTTGCCAGGCCTTGATCGTCGTGTCATCCGAGTCGGCGCTGAAGGCGATGTACAGGCTGGAGCGAAACACCTCGATTGGGATCTTTTCCAGCTGTGACTGCTTGACACCCAGCACCCCCAGGTAGTACCTGACACCCAGTTCGGTATCGCCGACGATGACGTCCGCGTGTCCGGCCAGCAGCATCCTGTAGAGCTGGATGCTTTCCGTCGCGGCCATATCGAGGTTCTCGAACCCCATGGACTGGAGTTTGGCGGGTATGACGCCAGCATGGCGACAGGTGATGCGCTTCAATCGCTTGAGGTCATCGACAGACTTGATCACCAGAGATGCACCCCGACGCTTGTAGGGGAAGACCGACTCCTCGATGATGGGGCCGACCCACTTGTAGCTGCTGTTGCGCTCCTCGGTTCGAAAGAGCGAGTACATGATGGTCCTGGGGTGCCGACTCAAGACCGCTCCTGCGCGCAGCGAAGGCAAGACATGGATGGGGAACCGGTCTCCGGTCAGCGCCATGATGGCCATGACGATGTCTGTCGAGAGCCCTTTGAGTTGGCCCTCACACGTGTAGTTGTACGGCGCCCACTCCTCCGTCACGATCTCGTAAGGCACGGTTGAGCGCGCCATGCACAAGGTGCTGGCTGCAAGCAAAGAGGCAGCAATGAAGCTGGTGCTCAGGCGCATCACAAAGTCCTGGCCTTCTTTCGACTTGACCCAAATCAGTTGTGTCAAATATTCGCTGGCTAACATGATAAATGGCATCGACAAATTGACGCCATTTATAAATCTCACAGACAGGATTGCATCATTGTGATGAGAAAGACAACATTGGCCGTTGTGGCGGCCACATTCTCGTGTGGCGCCATCGCCGCGGTGGACAGCGCTGCCGCAAGCTCCACCCTGGTCATCAGTGGGCCTGATTTCCTTCCTCTGAAATCGCGCTCGGTAGATTTTGGGCCTGATGTCGTATTTGTGAACGGCGCCAAAGTCTCTCGATCTATTGGTGCGGTTTCCGGTGCGGGCGTCGTCGGCGTATCGGCCATCACCAATAACACGTCCGAGGCACTTGTGGGGGGTGACGCCAGCCTGGCTTATTTCTGGAAAATATCGAGCAACCATCCGGGCGACAAAAGCCCCGTCCTCGCGCACGTGTCCACGTCCGGCTCGATTGACGCCACGTATGGCTACATCCCGCTCAAGCAGGGGCTCAATTTCCAGACGGCCAACCCCACCAGCGTGGGCGTCAGCGTTGATTTCCTGACCGCGACCCCGACCGGTACGAAAACCTTGTCCTACGGCGTGGAAACTGGCGCGCTTCACCTGGGTGCCGCGCCCGGTGTCGAATACATTTCCGCTGCCCCATTGCCTGACGCGCACAATGGGGCTGAAGTCAACACGCATCGAGATTTCAACCAATCGTTTGACATATGGGTCATGCCAGACGTTCAAAACAAAATAACCTTGCAGGCGGTTATTCAGGCAATACCATTGAACTTCGTCATGTCAGGCTCGCTCGCCAGGCAATATTATCAAGCCAGCGCATTCATTGACCCCATCATAGAAATTGATTCGACCTACGCTGGCAATTACAAACTGGAAGTCAGCCCCATTCCAACGGTGGCCGTACCTGAGCCCGACACCCTGTTGCTGACCTTAGCCGGGGCCGCCACGGTGCTGCTTGCCACGCGACGAACGCGGCCGTCGGCCCCTTGAATGGGCGCAGGTGCCCAGTCGGGATGATGTGGGTTGGCTTGCCTGGGTATGCGACCGCTCATCACACAGGCAATGCCGGGCCTTCCTGATCGCAAAGTGCGATCGCACCGCACCCCCGGGTTTCATACAGGTCCACCCGATCAAGCTGAGGCAGACTGCGCCGCCCCTGTGCCAGCCCCCATTGCGCCAGTGACGCGGCATCACAGTCATCCAGGCCCGGCAACTCATGCAGCGGGTGGTGGTCCAGCGCCTTGAAGATGGGGTTGAAGCGATCCTTCACATCACCAAAGTCCACCGTCCAGCCCATCACCTCGTCCAGCGGCGCAGACAGGTGCAAACGCAAGGTGTAGGTGTGCCCATGGATGTGGCTCAGCGGGTCTGAATCGGGCGCATGGCGCAGGAACAAGGCGCTGTCCAGTGTCATTTCCTTCCAGATCCGGTACGCGCTGCCATTGAAGTTGGCACCGCACGAGCCCGTCTCGTACACCGTCACCCAGGACAACTCGGGCAAGACCGCCTTCAAGCGATCCCACAACCAGGCGGCGATGACTTCGCTCGTCGGGTTACTCAACCCCTCAATCGCATTGAGGTACTTGTGGTTGAGCTGGTAGTGGAAGGGCGCCCAGATCTCGTCCAGATGGTCGTAGTCGATGCTGATGTCACGGCCGCCTGCGTCCTGGTTGGCATGCACGATCACCTCGAAGCCATGCCCATGCAAGCGCCCGCATTTGTGGCCGATTGGCACATTGGGCAGCTTGTGCGCCGATTGAAAGCGGTAACGGCGCCAGACATGCGCCTGGTCATGGCGATCCAGGTCCACCCCCTGGTCAGCCGTGCTCTGGATACCGACTTGCTCCAGCCCAGGCACGCCCTGCTGGCTCACCAGTTGATCACGCAGCCAACGGGCGATGTTTTCATCGGTTGGCGCCTGGCTGCCCAGCACCTCGTTGATCAAACGGTAGTCCAGCTGCCCGGTGCACGCGGCCAGGCGCTCACCCAGCGTGTGGACTTCTGCGCCAGGGAAGGGCGCCCAAGCAGCCGGAAGGTCTGCGCGAATCTTCGCCAAAAAGCTGTGGCCGTGCAGGCCATGCGCCTTGTGCCCACTCGGCAGCAAGCCAACCTGGCGCGCCGACTCGAAGTTGCACGAAGCCGTGAAGAGGGTGTGGGGTGACATGGTCAAGCCTGCAGGTGGCAGCACAAAGGGCGAAGCAGGCCATTTTGCGGCGCCCTGCGTGGTCTTGACTTGTTGACGTGAGAGGATTGCATTGAATGTTGATGTGCATTCAGATCAGCAACGCACGTCAGCAAAAATGGCGCGGCCACCTACAATTTGGCGGATCAAAACAAGCGGCTGTACTGAGTGCCCATGCCCCATCAAGCCGCAACACCCGATGACATCCCCGAAGCACTGCGGGGCCTCATCCGCCACGCGGCCGAGATCATCGACCAGGCCGACGGCCTGATCGTGGCAGCGGGTGCCGGCATGGGGGCTGACTCCGGCCTGCCGGACTTCCGCGGGCCCGAGGGCTTCTGGCAGGCCTACCCCGCACTGGGCCGCGCCGGCCTGGGTTTCATGGACGTGGCCAACCCACGGGCCTTTGGCCGCTCACCCGAGCTCGCCTGGGGCTTTTACGGCCACCGCCTGGCGCTCTACCGCGCCACCCAACCCCATGCCGGCTTCGGCATCCTGCAACGCTGGGCCAAAGGCATGAACGCTGGCGCCACCGTGTTCACCAGCAATGTGGACGGCCAGTTCCAGAAAGCCGGCTTCGACCCCGATCGGGTTTACGAATGCCACGGCTCCATCCACCACCTGCAGTGCCTCAACACCTGCACCGAGGCCATCTGGCCGGCTGACGACTTCGTGCCCGATGTGGATGAGGTGCAGGGCCTGCTGCGCAACGACGCACCCCGGTGCCCGCATTGCGGCGGCCTGGCGCGGCCCAACATCCTCATGTTTGGTGACCCGCTGTGGCTGCCTGCGCGCAGCGAGGCACAGTCCATCAAGCTGGAGCGCTGGCTGGCGATGGTGCGCAAGCCCGTGGTGATCGAGATCGGCGCAGGCACGGCTGTGCCCTCGGTACGCAACTTCAGCCATCAGATGCTGATCTATGCGGGCGCCAGGCTGGTGCGCATCAATGTGGATGAGGCGCAGGTGCCGAGCCGGGATGATGTGGGGTTGGCGTTGGGGGGAATGCGGGCTTTGCAGCTGATGGATGAGGCATTGCAAGCCCTGTAAAGATCACGAATGAGACACGCCCCAGACTCTGGTGAGCATGGTGGCGAGGGTGGCTCAATGGACCTCGTTGCCCCGGTCTCGCACCAGCAGGTCGCCCGTGATGTCCGCCACACGGGCGACGCTGGTCAGCGTCATGGCCACGCGCATTTCTTTTTCGAGCAGCTCCAGCAGGTGTGACACGCCGGCCTCACCGGCTGCGGCCAGTGCATAGATGTAAGCCCGGCCGATCATGGCCGCGTCGGCGCCCAGTGCGATGGCGCGCACCACATCCAGGCCGTTGCGGACACCCGAATCGACCAGGATCTTGATCTGGCCCTTCACGGCATCGGCAATCGGCGGCAGCGCACGGGCTGACGACAACACGCCATCCAGCTGACGGCCACCATGGTTGGACACCACGATGCCATCGGCACCAAAGCGCACGGCATCCTTCGCATCCTCCGGGTCCAGGATGCCCTTGATGACCATCGGCCCCTTCCAGAAGGCCCGGATCCACTCCAGGTCCTTCCAGGAAATGGACGGGTCGAAGTTGGCCCCGAGGTAGCCCATGTAGTCGGCCAGGCCGGTGGCCTTGCCCAGGTAGGTCGAGACATTGCCCAGGTCGTGCGGGCGCCCCCACAAGCCCACGTCCCAGGCCCATCGCGGATGCGTCACGGCCTGCGCATAGCGGCGCAGCTCGGCATAAGGCCCGCTCATGCCCGAGTGCGCATCGCGGTAGCGCGCACCCGGCACCGGCATGTCCACCGTGAAGACCAGCGTGGAGCAACCCGCCGCCTGCGCGCGCTCCAGCGCGTTCTTCATGAAGCCGCGGTCCTTGAGCACATACAGCTGGAACCACATCGGGCGGCCCAGCTTGGGCGCCACCTCCTCAATGGGGCAGACAGATACGCTCGACATCGTGAAGGGGATGCCACGCGCATCGGCCGCACGGGCCGCCTGCACCTCGCCGCGGCGGGCATACATGCCAGTGAGGCCGACTGGTGACAAGGCCACGGGCAAGGCCAGCTTTTCGCCGAACAACTCAATGCTGGTATCGAGCCGGCTCATGTCCTTGAGCACGCGCTGGCGTAAGGCCACGGCGGCCAGGTCCTCGACATTGCGACGCAGGGTCTGCTCCGCGTAGGCACCGCCATCGATGTAGTGAAACAAGAAAGGCGGCAGACGCCTGCGCGCGGCTTCGCGGTAATCGGCGGAGGATGAAATGATCATGGTGGTCTCGTCGCGTCTGCACCCATGGCGTCTGCACGATAGCACTGATCCCCCCTGCAGAGACGCCCCCCACAGGCAGGGGTCTCCTAGGGAAAGTGCCGAAACCGAGGCGCGTTCATCCCCGATCAAATAACAGCGTTTTTTAAAGATGCTGCGTTTTGATTGGAGAGCCATGATGAAGAACACGATCGGCCTTGGCCTGCTTGCCGCAGCGCACATGGGTGCCATGGCCGGCACCACCACCTTGTTTGAAAGCACCGGCACCAACTGCCGCGACTTCGCCGTGGTCGCACCCGTGGACGCCAAGGTGGCACGCAGCCTGGTGCCCGCCAAGTACGTGCTGCCCAAGACCGTTTACGGCCTGGTCGAACTGGCCACCTGCGACAGCGGCACCGTAGGCCAGGTGAGCACCGGCGCCTTCAAGATTGCCGAAGTGGGCATCATGCTGCCCACCGCCAAAGGCAAGGCCGCCTTCCCGCTGGGCGGCCCCAACCTGTACATGCTCTGGCTGCTCGACAGCGATGCCCAGCAGTCCGCCGCCAAAGTGGCTGCGGGCTACCCTGGCGGCGTGGTCGGCATCGAGTTCGAGCCACCCACCACCGGCCTCATCCGCAAACAACGCGCGCAAGTGGCCTATGACGGCGGCTACAGCATGAGTGGTGATGACCTCACGCTCAAGATCAACGTGGGCAAGAAGGTGACGGACCAGTACGTCGAGACACCGGCTGGCACCGTGCACACGGTCAACGTGATCGATGGCTCGACCGAAGGCGGCTTCTCAATTGGCACGATGACCTTCGCACCAGACAGCATGCTGGCCAAGTTGTTTGGCAAGACCAAGGTCAGTGGACTGGCGTTTGGGGGGCAGGGGAACTATCACAACGCGACAGAGTTGATCGCCAATCCGTGAGGGGTACTGATCGCTCGTCCAGGGTCCCCATGCCCGGGTCCGGTTGGCCCGCTCAATGTTCTTCGTGTTCGTCGTTCTCTTCGCCCAGCGGCTTGTCTTGCATGGCCCGGCTGACGGCCTCTTCGATGGCATCCAGCACATGTGCCTGCACCCGATCGGCATAGCGCTTGCGCCGGTTATTGGAAAGCGTGCCGCCATTCTGGAAGATCGTCACGATCAGGTTGGCGAGGTCACTGCCGCGCAGATCATGGCGCTCATTGATGTGGCGCTTCACCCGGTCGAACAAGCCCAGGAAGGCGACCTCCTGACGCATGTGCGTGTCCAGCGAGGCTTGCGCCATGGCCAAGGTGAAGGTCACCGCCTCGGTCAGGTCCATGTGGCGGAACCAGGTGTCGGCCTCCGCCATGTTCGAAGACACCGACCGCAAGGAGCTGGTCTTGCTCAGCGATGATAGCGATGAGCGTGCGCTATCAGGCCATCCAGGCCGCCGTCTCCTGACGGAAAGCGGTGGCCAGCGAGCCGTCCAGACGCAGCGCGCGTGTGGCGGCGTTGCCTGGAGAGATCGTCGTCGAGGTCGGTGAGCCCTGCACGTTGGTGAAGCTCATCGTGGCCTTGTTGGCCGTGGTGTCGTAGGCCGTGAGCTTGATCGTGCCCGAACTCAGGATGTACTCGTAATGCGACCCGCTCGTGCCGTCGTTGACCACCACCATCGCGTCGCCCGCGGTGAGCGCGGAGACGGTGTAGGACGTGTTCAGCGCTGGCGCGGCCAGCTTGAGGATCACGGAGCGGCGGTAGCCGCGGATCTCTTCCGTCAGCGTCACGTACAGCGTGGTCCCGTTGAGGCAAGCCTGGCAGACGGGCGTGGCATCGGGCACGATGACCTTCAGGTCCGAATAGGCCGTGAAGACGCTGTCAAGCTTGTACCAGATCGAAGGCTGTGTCACCTTCAGCCCCAGGCCGTTGACGGTGCCAGCGGCCATCGCCTGGGCACGCCCGCCGGCAGTGGCCTGCGACGTGTCGCTTGCGCCTTCGCCTTCGCCGCTGCCGCAGGCCGAGAGGCCCACGAGCGGCACCAGCGGTACGGCTGTCACGATCTTTCTGCGGATTTCATTCATTGCATCTCTCCCGTGTTTCTTCCCATTGTTTCTTGCGAACGCACCTCACTTGTAGAGGCGTCGCCCCATGGCCGCCTGACGCATCACGTTGTTCACCGCGGGACCGGCTCGCCAGCCCACGAAGCCGCCGGTGTTGAGGTCGTCGGCGTGCCAGGACCAGGACAGGCGCGACTTCTGGCACATCGAGATCACGTCGGTGGCGAAGGCCACGCGGCTGGCGTTCATTGCCGTAGCCGACGTGGCAGGCTTGATACTCAGCGTGGCCACGGCTGGGAAATACATCTCACCATTGGCTTTGGTGGCCAGCGCGCGGCGCGCCACGGTGGTCACGGGCTTGGACGCGGTGAACACGTATTTGCTGTCGATACGGGTGATCTTCACCGGCTGATCGACGATGTTGAGCGCGTTCACGGCATCGGCCTCGGGCGAGCCGGGAATGGGCTTCACGGTCAGCAGCACGGTGTTGGTGAAGTAGGGATTGATGTCGATGCCGTTGTCTTGCCACTGCTGGAGCTGGGCGGTGGTGGCCGCGTTCGTGACACCAAAATTGAAGCCACCGGCCCCACGGTCCTGAACCTGTTTCTGCCAGCCAAACAGCGCCCAGCTGATGTTTTCCACGTTGACGGTCACCGTGTTGCCGTCCGCGGTGATGGAGGTCACTTGGCGGTGATAGTCGTCCTCGTTCACTTCGGAGATGCGCGTGTCGGCCGGGTTGAGCGTGGAGTTGATATCGAAGTAGGGATCCAAGTGCGAGAACTCGCCCACGAAGATCGGCACGTTGTACTTCTGTTTGAACGACAGCGCGATCTGGCAGTTGGTCGCCATGTCGGTGGCGGTGTTGAAGGGCTCCAGCTTGGCCGAGGTGATCTGGCCGTTGTACCAGTACCAACGCCAGCGTGTACCCACCGGGTAGGTCAGGCCCAGCCCCTCGTAGCACCAGTTGGCCACGCCCTGCTGCGTCACCTCGCCCGGTTCGTAGAAGTGGAAGGAATAGACCACCTTCGCGTCCTGCACCAGCCATTTGTTGGGCGTGGCGGTGCCGGCCATGCCGTCATAGAAGATGCCAAGGCCATTCGGCCCACCCCAGTAGATGCCCTGCACCACCAGCGGTGTGGCGGTATCCAGCGCCTGCGTGCGAATGGCGGCCGCGATCTTCGACGCCAGGCCCGGCCAGTTCATCGTCGGGTGAGCGTTGAGATCCGCGAAGCTCATCGTTTGACTGGGCGCGGGCTCGTTGAGGATGTCGTAACCGATCACCGCCTGGCGGGTCTTCCAGCGGTTGGCCGTGGCGACCCAGAACTGGGTCAGCTTGTCCTGCATGTCCAGCGCGGTAGTGGCCAGCGGGTAATCGTCTCCCGCGACCTTGTCCACCCACAGGCGGTCGCCTTCGGTCTTGAAGAAGTCAAGCGTGAAGATCACGCCCAAGCCCAGCGATTCGCAGACATCGAGGATGTGGTCAACCTGCTTGGCGATGGTGGCCAGCGGTAGCTTGCCAAGCGCATTGAGCGTAGGGGTGTCCCAGCCCTCCTTGGCGATCGTGATGAAGTCACTCGGGCTGAGCGTGTAGTCATTGCCCCAGGCGAACCACAAGCGGATCGCGTTGATGCCCCGGTTGGCGGCCAGATTGGCCAGGATCTGCGGCTGGCCGGTCGACTCAATGTTCAACCCACCGACATTGGTTGCAGTGATGAGCCCCTGGTTCCAGCGCTCCCAGCAATTGGACTTGTTGACTTTGGATATCGGCATGCGAACAGCCCTCCTTGATTTTCTGTGTTTTGATGAATGCAGCGCGTTGTATACGCCTCAGGCGCCTGAAAGTTAACGGCGAGCATCACATCCGTCAAGAACCACGCAACACCGATGAGGTATGTACGCCACGCCTGGCGCGTGGTGCACGTTGTTGCCAATACACGTGGCCTCCACGCCTGCGCCCAGAGCGCTGCACAGGTCAGAAGAGCGTCATGTGACGGCTTCGATCACGTTGAAGTTGAGTTACAAAGAAGCGAACTGTTTCAACGAGCGCGGTCGCGCCGACTTGCTCAAGGTAAGGGGTTCATTCACCAAGAATGACAACGGCATACCAGGTCGACTTCATGATGGCCGATGGCCTGCTGCAAAGCAGGCACCCCCAAGGGCCCCGTGAAAATTGGTTTCCACTGGACACCTTGGGGGTGCTGTTTCCGAATCTGTATCCGGAGGAGGCGTCTTCGACGTGTAGGTTCTCATTGAACCTGCAAAAGTGCGCCCATGTGAATCAAGGCTCTTCGCATCTTCAATGAGAACGACCGGCCTCTGGATTCTCACCGACTTACGAATTTCCTACACGCTCCTTTGCTGCATGCAGGTGCAAGGATAGCCGATACAACTAAACAGGCTCAACGACGATTTGCCAACCGGCACTCCACACCGATGTCGAGAACTTCAAAGGCAAGAACCGCTCAATGACCTCAAAATTGGTCTTTGCATGATCCGTCAACTCCGTGCAGGTAAAGGTCGCCTCGCGTTGACGCTTCCATACGGCCAAGGCCAACGGTAGCGACCACTGGTCAGCCAGGTGCGGGCCCAGCGCAGCCCCAGCCACCTGATATGCCCTCACTTCGCGCACAAGGTCGCGCGCGACCTTCTCCGAGCTCACGCCCTTTTCGCCGAACTCGGTGAAGACTTCACTGAGGTTCTCGTACACCAAGGTGGCCAGCAGTGCATTGCCAGGCCCTTCGTGCTGACGGGTTGGCGCCTCACGCAATTGATCTCCGCTCCAGCCAAGGGCTGCGCCAAGTTGCTCCAGTTCGCGCCGGGCAACGGAGCGCGGGAGCGCCGGCGCAAAACATTCGGCGTAGCCTTCCACCTTGGCGCCGCGGTCGTTCAAATCGAAAGGCTGCAGCGCGTCCTTGGCTGGCCAGATCGTCACCTCGATTTCGCCGCCGCCCGCCGGGTAAAAACCCAGTCGACGCAGCTTCAACTCAGCATTCGCACCCAGCTTTTTCAGCAAAGGCGCATAACTGCGCTCCAGGAAGTGAAAGGGCGGCGCCATGGGGTTGTGGGTGCCGCCACCCAGCTTCAGGCGGCTGGGCGCATCGGCCATCAGCAATGCCGGCCACACCGTCTGCAGCACCAGCGTGCAGCTGCCCGCTGTGCCAACGTTGAAGTGGTAGTCGCCAGCGCGCACCTGGCCCGGCGTGAAAGTCAGAGACTGCGAGTTCAGCTCGGCCCCAAGAACCTCGGCGCCGCTAACCTCCTTTGCAGCGTTGACGCAGGTCAGGTGCTGACGCATCAAGCCAGGCTTCGCGCGGCCGGCGCGAACCTTGGTCAGGGAAAAGGGCTGGCCCGTGCACATGGACAGGGCCAGCGAAGTGCGAAGGATTTGTCCTCCGCCTTCGCCAACGGAGCCATCAATTTCAATCATTTTCTTGCTTCTTCTTTTCTTGTTCTAGGCACGGGTATCGAAGTGCAGCACGGCCTCATGCAGATACTGGTCGAGCAGTCTCTCGTCCGCCTTCGGACCCTTGTCAAGTGAGTGGGCCAACGCAAGAGCCAATTCCGCTTCTAGGAAGTCATGGATGCCAACCCAGCGCGGGCTCGTCGCTGACTCGCCCGCACGCATCTTGACCTCCAACAGGGCGTTCACCTCGTCCAGCACAGCCCGGTCTGTCAAGGTCTCGCTGGCCAGCTCCGCAAAGCGCATCGGCGGAACACCCCGCCCTTCACGTATCCAGCGTGCGGCCAGCAACGGCCGCAAGACATAGAGGTACTTCTTGTACCGGACGACCTCGCCATAAAGGTGCTCACGCAGGTTCTTCCTGGCCATCGACACATAGTGGTGATAGCCCCGCACCGGCGAGAAGCCGTCTTCTGCGAGCACGCGAAGGCGCTCAACCCAGTGAGCCTCTTGCTGGTAAACGACGGGCGAGCGCAACCACTCAAGCAGCGTCGGGTTGGACTCCCGCAGCAACTGCAGTGTCTTGCGCAGATCCCAACCATTGATGTCCAGGTCCCCGCTTATGGGCTGCTCGATGACATCGCGATCAGGCTCGACGCTCAAGTACCAAGACAATCGATTGACGTAGACGAAGCGCACGTCATAGTCGCTGTCAGGTGAGGCAAAGCCCCATCCACGGCTACCTGATTCGCAAGCGAACAGCACCTTGACCTGGTGCGTTCGCTCCAGCACTGCCAGGTTCTCCACAACAGTGGCACGCATGTCGTCTGACACGGGATGCGCACTCAAAAAGGTTTCTTCCTTCATGCTCTCTCTCCCCAAGTTCATTATCCTGGGCAGGTGAGAGCACGAAGCCCTCATCCGCTCAGCCTTTCACGCAGACCACCTGCTTCAAGGTGTGCACCACCTCGACCAAGTCGCCCTGCGCTGCCATGACAGCGTCAATGTCCTTGTAGGCCATTGGAATTTCATCAATGACGTCTGCATCCTTGCGGCATTCGACGCCAGCGGTGGCCTTGACCTGGTCCTCAACGGTGAACATCTTCTTGGCCTTGGTACGGCTCATCACACGTCCAGCACCGTGGCTGCAGCTCTCGAAGCTTTCCGGATTACCCAGGCCGCGCACGATGTAGCTACGCGCACCCATGCTGCCCGGGATGATGCCCATCTCGCCGCGCTTGGCGCTCACCGCACCCTTGCGGGTCACGAACACGTCCTGGCCAAAGTGGCGCTCCTGCTGCACATAGTTGTGGTGGCAGTTCACGGCTTCGACACGCGACTCAAACGGCTTGTTGATGACCTTGCGAACCGTGGCGATCAGGTTGGCCATCATCACTTCACGGTTGCGCATGGCGAACTTCTGAGCCCAGGACACGCCACGCACGTAGTCACCAAAATACTGGGCGCCTTCCTCGAAGTAAGCCAAGTCCTTGTCTGGCAGGTTGCGCTGATTGCGCTCCGCGTCCTTCTTGGCCAGCTCGATGAAGTGCGTACCGATTGCATTGCCCACACCGCGCGAACCCGAGTGCAGCATGAACCACACGAAACCGGTTTCATCTAGGCAGACCTCGATGAAGTGGTTGCCCGTTCCCAGCGTACCCAGGTGCTTGCGGTTGTTCGTGTTCTTCAGGCGCGGGTGCAATTCACACAGCGCATCGAACTCGTCGACCAGCGTGGCCCAGACCTGGTCCACCGACACAGGGGGGTTCTCCCAGCTACCTGGGTCACGACCACGGTGCTTGGGTGCCGAGCCGTGCGGTACCGCCTGCTCAATGGCCGAGCGCAGCGGGCCCAGGTTGTCCGGCAAGTCTTCCGCACGCAGCGTGGTCTTGGCAGCCATCATGCCGCAGCCGATGTCCACACCCACTGCAGCCGGAATGATGGCCTTGAGGGTCGGGATCACCGAGCCGACGGTAGCGCCAATACCCAGGTGCACGTCGGGCATGGCCGCGATGTGCTTGAACACGATGGGCAGGCGAGCCGCATTGGCAAGCTGCTTCTTGGCTTCGTCCTCGACGGGGACACCTTTGGTCCACATCTTCACCGACACACCGCCGGGGATCTCTTCAACGTTGTAGTTCTGACCTGACATGTTCTTCTCCATCAAAAATGCGGTGACAAGGGGCGATGAAATCTTTACTCCGCCATCCATTGCTGGACCGGGACTTGAACCCGGGCGCCCCGCGATCACTCGTATGACTGCTCGCAGGGAACGCAGCCGTTGCTGCGTGCGTCTACCTGTAATTCCATCCGCATTCACCGCCAAACAGGTGATGTCATGCTGCGACAAGAAGTTGGTGAAACGTCGTGCTCTACCACTGAGCTACGGTCCCCCTGATTTGGGACCGGCGGGACTCGAACCCGCGACCACGAGATTAAGAGTCTGTAGTTCCACCTGCATTCGCAGCAGGACATCTCAACAAAAGTGCGTGACAAGGGTCGGCAAGACGTAGCCATTACCAGTTTCCCGGCCGGGGATTCGAACCCCAGGCATCCGATGTAGTCCTGCCAGCATTCACGCGAATCAATTCATGGGCCAGTGTCCTTGCGGGTGACGACTAAGCGTTGATGAGACGTTAACAATCTGAATGTAGTCTCATCGGCATTCGTCCAACAAAGATGCTCACTGGGGGGATGCCGCAAGCGACAAGATTCACAAGAGTTGCCGGCCACCGTCGCAAGCTCGGGCGGCTGCGGGCTTGCAGGCCCGCGTGGCGAGTTGGTGCTGTACTCCTGTGGGCATTCGCAAGCGACACCCCTTACTGCTTCATCCTTCTTTCTACTTACTGCGGGGCCAGCGAGACCTTCTCGATCTCACCCACCCAGTGCTCGGCGTCCATCTTGCCTTGGGCAAAGTTCGCCACCATCGTGAACACCGCATCCGAGAAGCCGCCGACATTCAAGATGTCATGGCGCTCCGCCGCCTGCGTGGTCGAGGTCGGCTGTATGTCGATGCACACCAGACGCGCAGCCGGGTTGCGCTGCTTCAGCACTTCCCACTCGCGCATGGTCTGCGTCGCACCGCGCCGGTTGGCATCAACCCAGGACTCGTTGTCCGAGACCAGGATCACCAGGTCCACCATGGCGCGCTCCTGGTTCAAAAGAGCCAGAGGCGCGCTGCAGTTGGTCCCACCGCCACCGATCTTGGCCAGCGCCTGCGCGTTGGTCATGACCGAGTCACGAGCGTTCAGCGACAGCTTCACCACATCCTGCTCGAACGGCAGCACACGTGCCCGCTGATTCTTGCGAAGCACTGCCGCAGCCACCAGGGCAGCGAGGTCAATGCAACGCACGCTGGACGTGGCCGAACCACGATAGCCAGTGACCGCAGAGCTCATCGACCCCGACACGTCCGGGCAGACCACCACACGGCCGTCCAGGCTGGGCACATTGGCCAGCGAGAGTTCCATCGCATCTTGCAGCGCTTCGCGAACCACCACAGGCACAGCATCACCCGTTGCCTTGAAGGCCGCCATCAACTGGTAGGGCATCACCCGAGCCTTCGCCACGGCTTGCGCGTCATTCAGCTTGGTCGCAACCACCTCGGCCATGCCGGGGATGGCGAACACGCCATGTCGTGCAAAGGTGTTCAGGTTTTGACGCACCATCTGCCAGGAGCCCGAGCGAGCGATTTGCGCCCACTGGGTTGAAGTCAGCTCCAGCGCGGTCAGCATCTGGAACGGCACGTCCGGCACCTCGGTGGCCACGCCTTGGGCGCTCTCGCGCTTGAAGCGCTCGAATGCCTGGGTGATGGGCGGCAGTGCCGCCTCATCGACCGGTTTGCCGATCAGCCATGCGAACCACGCTGCACGCCAGGCCTCTGCAGGCTTGGGGTGAACCATCTTGACCACATCGGCCAACGAAGGCGTGTTGCCCACAGCCGCGTTGAGCAACTGCTTCTCGGAAGCCGTCAGCAGCCAGTGCTGCACCAGCTTCTTAGGACGAGTACCCAGGGACTTTCGGCCCACGGCGCCGCTACGCAGAATCTGCACGAAGTTGCGCAGCATCTTGCCGTTGTCGATCACACGAGAGAACACCTGGCTCAACAGGACGACATCACGCACAGCCAGACTGGCAGCCAGCAGGGCGGGCATGTCCTTCATGTGCCCAGACTCGCGACCGTAGATCGCCGTCTTGGCCACAAAGGATGCATCCAGTTCCTTGGTCAGCGCCACAACCTGGTCAAGCTGGTCTTCAGCGTTCGCGTAGAACGTGCGGCTCAGGCAGCCCGTGGCTGCGAGCTGCGCCAGCTGATGCTTGGCGCTGAAAGCGTAGGCCGGTGCTTGCTCGGCATTGCGTGCCGTGGCAGCGGGCAGCAGGGCGCCCTTGAGCGTTTGGAAAAGCGTTGTGTTGACCATAGGGTTCTCCTTTTTTGCATTCAACATCTTGTTTGTGCCTTTCTATTCGCAATGGACGTGCCAGCTCATGCCGCCATCAGCATCATGTTTATTAAGTCATTGATTTACATAGATAAATTCTTCTATCTGGCTGTATGCTGCAAAATTCCAAGCATCAAATCAGGCCAATAAACTAGAATATGAGCTAGTTAATTAGCTATACAGATATGGCAAAGAAGAACGTGGTCATTGGGTTCATGGGCACCCAACTCGACTCTGGGCAGGGGGCTGGCCGCTGGGAGAAGTGGCGGCCCACGATTTCTCTGGTCCAGCATGAAGACACACTGATTGATCGGCTGGAGCTGCTCTACGCTACCAAGTACGAGGCCTTGGCCCAGACCTTGGTGCGCGATATCGCCAATGTGTCGCCCGACACGACCGTGAATCTGATTCCCATGGATGTCGAAAACCCATGGGACTTCGGCGAGATGTACGCGGCGCTCTATGACTGGGCTCGCAGCTACCGGTTCGATCCAAGCCACGAGCAATACTGGGCTCACATCACCACCGGCACGCACGTGGCGCAAATCTGCATGTTCCTGATGGTGGAGTCGCGCTTCATTCCAGGCCTGCTGCTGCAAACCGCGCCACCTAAGAAGCAGGAGAGGGGCAATCCAGGCAGCTACACCTTGATTGACCTGGACCTGTCACGCTACGACGTGCTGGCCCAACGTTTCAGCCAGGCGCATGCCGAAGCCCTGGAGTTCTTGAAGAGCGGCATCCCCACCCGCAACAAGCGCTTCAACGCCCTCATCGAGGAAATCGAGCGCGTCGCTGTTCGCTCGCAAGCGCCCATCTTGCTGACCGGCCCCACCGGCGCGGGCAAGTCACATCTGGCAAGGCGCATGTACGAACTCAAGAAGTCACGGCACCAGGTGCAGGGCGACTTCGTCGAGGTGAACTGCGCCACGCTGCGCGGCGACGGCGCGGCATCAACGCTCTTTGGTCACAAGAAAGGTGCCTTCACAGGCGCGGCAACCGACCGTGCGGGCTTGCTGCGCACGGCGCACCAAGGCGTGCTATTTCTCGACGAGATTGGCGAGTTGGGGCTGGACGAGCAAGCCATGCTGCTCAAGGCCGTAGAGGAAAAGCGCTTCCTGCCCATGGGCAGCGACCGCGAGGTCAGCAGCGATTTCCAGTTGATCGCAGGCACCAACCGTGACCTGCGGATCGACGTAGCACAGGGACGCTTTCGGGAAGACCTGTTCGCGCGTATCAACCTCTGGGCCTACACGCTGCCCGGCCTGGCGCAACGCCCAGAAGACATCGAGCCTAATGTGGATCACCTTTTGGCGCGGGCAACCGCAGAGGTGGGCCAAGCCGTTCGCTTTAATGCCGAAGCCAAGTCGCGCTACCTCCAGTTCGCCAAGTCGAAGGAGGCGCTTTGGAGTGGCAACTTCCGAGACCTGTCTGCCAGCGTGACACGCATGGCAACGCTGGCCGATGGGGGGCGAATCTCGACAGGCTTGGTTGATGCGGAAATCCAGCGCTTGCAATGGCTTTGGCAACCTACTGAGCAGGCTCAGGCGCGGGACGTCGACCTCGACGCTCTGCTACCAGCCGATGTGGCCGGCAAGCTGGACTTTTTTGACCGCCTGCAACTCGAAGCGGTGGTTCGGGTGTGCCGGGAATCGCAAACACTATCTGACGCGGGCCGCAGGCTGTTTGATCAGTCACGCACCCAGCGCTCCGTTGTCAATGACGCCGATAGGCTGCGCAAGTACCTGCTCAAGTTCGGCCTGACTTGGGATGAGATTACCGCGGCGGCTGACAAGGTTTAAACGTCGATGTTCGCCGCCCTCAAGGCATTCGTCTCAATGAAATCCCGACGCGGCTCAACCTCATCACCCATCAACATCGTGAAGACCTTGTCCGCCTCGATGGCGTCTTCGATCTGCACGCGCAGCAGGCGGCGCACGTTCGGGTCCATGGTGGTTTCCCACAGCTGCTCGGGGTTCATTTCGCCCAGGCCCTTGTAGCGCTGGCGGCCCACGGCGTTTTCGGCCTGCTGGATCAACCAGGCCATGGCGGCGCGGAAGTCCACCACCTTGCAGTCCTTGGCCTTTTCGCCTTCACCGCGGCGCACCACGGCTTCGTCGGTCAGCAGGCCCTTGAAGGTCAGGCCGGCCTTGCTCAGGGCTTCGTAGTCGGCACCGTGCACGAAGTCGGGATTGATGATGCTGTACTTGGTGTTGCCGTGGTAAATGCGGCTGATGCGCAGGATGTGTTTGTCCGTGCGGGCATCGAACTCGGCTGTGACTTCGGCGTTGTGCAGCGCGGCCTTCATGGCCACGGCACTGGCTTCGGCATCGGCCAGGGTGTCGAGGTTCAGGGTGAGGCCATTGGCGATCGCGCGCAGGGCTTCGATGTCCATCCAGTTGCCCAGGCGTTCGACCACGCTGTTGGCGGTCACGTAGGCCTTGGCCAGCTCGGTCAGGGCTTCACCGCTGATGGCGGGCTTGCCGGCACCGGGCTCGACCACGGCGCCATCCAGGGCCACCTTCATCAGGTACTCGTCCAGCGCGTGCGAGTCCTTGAGGTATTGCTCGTGCTTGCCGTGCTTGACCTTGTACAGCGGCGGCTGGGCGATGTAGATGTGACCACGCTCGCACAGCTCGGGCATCTGGCGGAAGAAGAAGGTCAGCAGCAGAGTACGGATGTGCGCGCCGTCCACGTCGGCGTCGGTCATGATGATGATGCGGTGGTAGCGCAGCTTGTCCGGGTTGAAGTCGTCGCCACCGGCGCCACGGCCGATGCCGGTACCCAGGGCCGTGATCAGCGTGAGGATTTCGTTGCTGGTCAGCAGCTTTTCGTAGCGGGCTTTTTCAACGTTCAGGATCTTGCCGCGCAGGGGCAGGATCGCCTGGAACTTGCGGTCACGGCCCTGCTTGGCAGAGCCACCGGCGGAGTCACCCTCCACGATGTAGATCTCGCACAGGGCGGGGTCTTTTTCCTGGCAGTCGGCCAGCTTGCCGGGCAGGCCCAGGCCGTCCAGCACGCCCTTGCGGCGCGTCATGTCGCGGGCTTTGCGGGCCGCTTCACGGGCACGGGCGGCTTCCACGATCTTGCCGCAGATGATCTTGGCGTCGATCGGGTTCTCCAGCAGCCAGTCGGTCAGCAGGCGGCCCACGATGTCTTCCACCGGGGCGCGCACTTCGCTGGAGACCAGCTTGTCCTTGGTCTGGCTGGAGAACTTGGGCTCGGGCACCTTGACGGAGACCACGCAGGCCAGGCCTTCGCGCATGTCGTCACCGGCGATTTCAACCTTGGCCTTCTTGGCCAGCTCGTTGTCGTCGATGTACTTGTTGATGACGCGGGTCATCGCGGCGCGCAGGCCGGTCAGGTGGGTGCCGCCGTCACGCTGGGGGATGTTGTTGGTGAAGCAGAGCACGTTCTCGTTGTAGCTCTCGTTCCACTGCATGGCCACTTCCACGCCCACGTTGGTGCCGTGTTCGGACACCTTGTCGCCCTGGGCATGGAAGATGTTGGGGTTCAGGGTGGTCTTGCCCTTGTTGATGAACTCCACGAAACCCTTGACGCCACCGGCGTAGGCGAAGTTGTCTTCCTTGTTGTTGCGCTCGTCGACCAGACGGATCTTGACGCCGTTGTTCAGGAAGCTCAGCTCGCGCAGGCGCTTGGCCAGGATGTCGTAGTGGAACTCGTTGTTCTGGGCAAAGATGTCCGTGTCGGGCAAGAAGTGCACTTCGGTGCCGCGCTTGTCGGTGTCACCGATGATCTTCATCGGGCTGGTCTCGAAGCCATCGCGGATCTCGATCACGCGGTCTTGCGGGATGCCCTTGCGGAATTCGATGTGGTGGGCCTTGCCTTCGCGGCGCACCGTCAGGCGCAGCCAGCAGGACACGCCCACGCCGTGCAGGCCGCCGGACACCTTGTAGCTGTTCTGGTTGAACTTGCCGCCGGCGTGCAACTCGGTCAGGGCGATTTCAGCAGCCGAGCGCTTGGGCTCGTGCTTGTCGTCCATCTTCACGCCGGTGGGGATGCCGCGGCCGTTGTCGGTCACCGAGATCGAGTTGTCGGAGTGGATGGTGACGACGATGTCATCACAGTGGCCAGCCAGCGCTTCGTCGATGGAGTTGTCGACCACTTCGAACACGAGGTGGTGCAGACCGGTGCCATCGGACGTGTCGCCGATGTACATGCCCGGGCGCTTGCGCACGGCTTCCAGACCTTCGAGGATCTGGATGCTGCCTTCGCCATAACCGGCCGCGATCTGGGCCTCGGTCTGCGGCGCGGGTTGCTCAGGCTGCTGTTCGGGCTGTTGATCGGGGTTGATGGCGTCGGTCATGGGTTACAAGCGCTTGGTTAAGGTTGGACCAGCGATGTGGTTCCGAAAAAGGAAAAGGGCCCCGAGCATTTGACAATGCGGGACCCTTATTCTACTCCTCGTGACAAGGGCGACCTGGCCAGCCCAGGCTGGGCACAACCCTGACCCCACACCGGGCGAGCCAGGGCTCGTCCGCCCACGTGCGCACGTGCGCTGCAGCCCTGCGCACCATTGCACACTTTGGGCCAGCCCGTGATGCAGGCCCGGGCAGGTCTGCCCTATAACGGCAGCAAGACCAACCAAGCCGCCGTTGATGGAACAAGCGATCACATGCGCTGGTGAGGACGCACCAGCCCCGACCCTCAACCAGGCGCTGGCCGGGCACCAACAGCGCATCGGCCTGTCCTTTGTGGCCTACCTGGCCAGCAGCGCCGTGGTGGCGCTGGCCTGGCTGCAGCAATGGCTGCCCTGGTATGTGCTGGCGATGTACGTGGCCACCGGGGTGCTGATCCACAGCGCCTTCATGTTGCTGGCGATGCTCGACGCCAGGCTGACACGGCGCGATGCGGTGTTGACCACCTCGCTGCTCGTGGCCTGCATCGCACCGCCTTTGATCGCCACCTCGCTGCTGGAGGAGGGGCAGGTGCAAGGCATATTCCTGTTGCTCGCCACGGCACCCCTGCTGGCTGGCCACTGGTATGCGCAACACCTTCAGCAGGAAAGGCTGCGGCGTCATCACGAGGCCCTGCAGCAAACCGTGGCCACGCTGCAGGCCGAGCTGGACGACGCCCGCTGCCTGGTCAACCGCGATGCCCTCACGGGCGTGTTCAGCCGGCCCCACCTGTTCGAGACCTTGTCACGCGAGGCCGCCCGTCAGACGCGGGCCAAGGGCGTGTTCAGCATCGCGCTGCTGGACATCGACCACTTCAGGCAGGTCAACCAGCAACATGGCTACGAGGCGGGTGATGCGGTCTTGCGGGCCATCGCCTCGGACATCAACGGCAAGCTGCGTGCTGCCGATGTGTTCGGGCGCTACGGCGAAGAGACCTTCCTGCTGATCATGCCCAACACCGCGCTGGAAGGCGCCTTGATCAAGGCCGGGCGCATGCGCGAACAGATCGCGCAGTTGACGGTGAAGACCAAGGGAGAGAGCAAGGAAAATGACGCCTTGCTCAAGGTGAGCGTCTCCATCGGCGTCACCACCTTCTGCCAGAGCGAATCTGTTGACATCACCCTGGCGCGGGTTGAATCAGCCCTGCAAACGGCCCGGGCTGCGGGCCTCAACCAGATTGCGTCACAGCCCCAGGTGGATGAGCCTGCGCTTCAAGACGCCTGACAGGCCGTGTCTGGCCCGAAACGGCGACGCTTACCTGCGGCAGCAACCACACCCAGCAGGCCCAGGCCCATCAGCGCCCAGGTTCCTGGCTCGGGCAACGCGGTTGTTGTGGACACCTGCCCATAGGAATAGCTGTTCAAACTGAAGGCAATCTGGGCATTGGAGTTATTGGTGATTTCCAATTGAATCTTCCCGCCGGGCACATTGTTGCTGGCGGACAAGACGCCCGCGCCCGACGCATTGAAAGATTGATATGCGGTGTCAGCCCAGAGCCACTGTTGATACGTCTTGAACTGGTCTGCTGTCACCTTGCTGGCATCCGATGCAAGCTGAGTACCTGCATCGGTGCTGAGCAACACCACAAAGCTCGCGGCGCTATTGACGGTCAAGGTTCGCCCGTCCGAATTGGCAGGCAGGGCACTGATGGCAGCTGAGTCGATCCGCGTTGTCAGGATGAGGTCACCCGATATGACCAACTTGCTGTGCGCACTGAGCGTGAAATACCCCTCGGTGGACACGCCGGACTGGCCTTTGAGGGAATAGCCCTGAACACTCCTCAAGGAGGTCAATGCACCGGTCGTCAACAAGGTATCGGCATGTTGAGCATTGCCATTCTTGGCGGCACTGCCTTGTCCATTCGACAAGGCGACACTGGCCGAGGAGCTATCAAATTGATTACCAGCCTGGCGGTCCGAACTATCCGAAAAAATCGACTGGGACTCGTCCGGTATCGCATACGTCCAGAAATTTGACTCAGGCAAAGACGTCAGGTTGGGCTTCACGCCATCGGTTGTACTGAGATCGGTCAGCTTGTAGCTGAGGTTGGTCAGGTTCACGCTTGCCTGAACGGGTGCTGCCTCGGCCCATGCCGCTTGAGTGACAAGCGCCAATACACCCGCCACACCTGCCATGCGGCAAATGATCTTGTTCATACTTTGATTCCCTGTGATTCGTATAAGACTGTCATACCTTGCCCGCGCGCGCCATGCTGCTGTCGGTGATGCTCAAGCTCGACGAGCGCGCTTGAGGCCCGTCAGGCCAAATCCCGACCGCGGCGCGCCACCGCCCCGATGCCCACCAGACCCAAGCCCATCAAGGCCCAGGTACCTGGTTCCGGCACGGCCACCGAAACGGTGTAGTCGGCTTCCGCACCCAGGACCAGCATGCCGTTGACCGAGGACGCACTGGCATTGTTGATTTGCACGCTGAAGGGCGCATCGGACTGGTCAGCATCCCGTTGCGTGAACAATTCACCCGGGCCATTGCCATCCAGGGTTTGGCTGTACTGAACGGAGTTGTAGGCAAAAACGGAGTCCACGCCATCGAGTGCCAGGGCAACACCCGCCGCCACATGGTTGACAAAGTAAGCGTTCCAGGCATTGGCCTGGATGCTGTCCAGAAACGCGCCGGGCGCCAACTGGCTCAGGTCCAGGCCCGCATTCACATGCCACTGGCCATCAACGACCAAGGCCGTGTTGGCCGACAAGGTGAATGCCGACTGCCCAGGGTTATAAGCGATCAACACGCCCGGATAGTCAGGGAACTCATCCTTGCCATAGAACATGCCTGAAGCAGCGGTCACGGTGACGCTATAGCCATCCCCACCGAAGCGCGTCGCCATGGCATTGAGCTCCTGCCCACGCAAGCTCGTGTTGATGGCCGCGCTGTCCGTGTTGTAGCTGCCCGTGACGTTGCCACCCGATGACACCAAGCTGGCTGGGGCCGAGGTAAACAAATCGCCTGGCGTGCGCACCCACTCGCCTACGGGGGCAATGTTGTTGGCCCACGCGCTGGTGACAGCCGCGATACCCACATAGCTGTCGTTGAAGGTGATCGAAGGTGCGACCCCATCGTTGGGATCCAGGTCGATCAGGTGGTAGGACAGGCCGGTGACCGACGCGGAACCCGATGCGATCGCATCGGCCGCAGAGGCCGTTGACGTCATGATGGCCAGGGATGCCAGAAGAACGGGCAGGGCAAAGCGTTGGATCATGAGATCTCCTCCGTGTTTATGTCGTGTGCACGGAGGATAGTCAAACACGCCTTGTTTGACACCCCCTGTTTGGATGCCTGACGGACGTCAGATGCGCATCGGCATCACCACGTACTTGAAGCCTTCGAACTCGGGGTTGGTGATCAGCGCCGAGCTGTTGGAGTCCTGCAGGGACACGGTCACCATGTCCTGGCTCATGTTGGCCAGCACGTCCATCAGGTAGCCCACGTTGAAACCGATCTCGAAGCTGTCGCCACCGTAGTCGATTTCGAGTTCTTCTTTGGCTTCTTCCTGCTCGGCGTTGCTCGAGGCAATGCCCAGCACGCCGGGCGCGAAGTTCATGCGCACGCCCTTGAACTTTTCGGACGTGAGGATGGCCGCACGTTGCAGCGAGGCCAGCAAGGTGGTGCGGCCCAGGGTGATGTGATTCTTGTGGTTCTTGGGGATGACGCGGTTGTAGTCGGGGAACTTGCCCTCGACCAGCTTGGTCACGAACTCCAGGCCGCCAAAGGTGAACTTGGCCTGGTTGCCGGCAAAGCGCATCTCGATGAGCTGTTCGCTGTCATTTCCATTGGTGCCTTCCTTGCCCTTGCTGTCGTCCTTGAGCAGGCGCTGCAGCTCCAGCACCGTCTTGCGCGGCAGGATGACTTCCTG
This sequence comes from Aquabacterium sp., assembly GCF_016195855.1. Classification (GTDB taxonomy): domain Bacteria; phylum Pseudomonadota; class Gammaproteobacteria; order Burkholderiales; family Burkholderiaceae_C; genus Aquabacterium. The sequence continues at coordinate 231,414 of NZ_JACPYU010000002.1, read as the reverse complement.
CTTGGGCATGTCCACGTCCAGCGTGGCCTGGGCCAGCGCGAGGCGGTGGCCGTCGGTGGCCACCAGGGTCAGGCTGTTGCCTTCGGCCACGAACAGGATGCCATTGAGGTAGTAGCGGATGTCGTGCACGGCCATGGAGAAGTGCACCTGGCCGATCAGCATCTTCAAGGTCTTTTGCGGGACGCTGAAAGCGGGGCCGAAGTCAGCAGCCTCTTGCACCAGAGGGAAGTCTTCCGCAGGCAAGGTCTGCAGCGTGAAGCGGCTCTTGCCACCTTGCAGCGTCAGCTTGTTCTGGTTGGCCGTGAGCGAGACGATCTGGTCGGAAGGCAGGCTCTTGAGGATGTCACCGAGCTTTTTGGCGCCCACGGTGGTGGCGTAGTCGCCTTCGTCACCGTCGAGTTGCGCAGTGGTGCGGATCTGGATTTCCAGGTCGCTGGTGATGAGTTCGAGTTGACTGCCCGTCTTCTTCATCAACACGTTGGCCAAGATGGGCAAGGTGTGGCGTCTCTCGACGATACCGGCCACGGATTGCAGGGCGGCAAGAACTTTTTCTTGGGCTGCTTTCAACACAATCATCTTAGTCTTTCAAATTAGTCGTTGTAGTAGAGGACGACCTTTTCTGTGAACAACGCTATTTTGTCCTGATCCATCAAGGATTTAGCCCTCGTACAAGCCTGTGGATCGTACCGCGGTTCGTCATGGGGCCAACAGACAACAACTTTGGAAATACCCGAGGGCCTGTGGACAAGCCGGTACTTGTCCTTTTTTTGTCCACAAGCTTGTTACTTGACAAGGTGGCGGGGCGCTGGCAGAGGGGGTCAAGAGGGCATCAAGGCCACCCCAAAGCCACTGAAAGCCGCCTGGAGCCCTCGGACAACCCTGTGAACAAAAAAAGGACAAGCGGCCCTTTATCCACAAGGCGGGGCCGTTTTGGGAAGTTGTTGTCTGTTGTCCCCAAGGTGAACAGGCTGGCCATCCACAGGCTTGTCCTTGCGCTAAATGCCTGAGGGCATTGAAGGAAATGCACTTGTCCACAGCAAAAGGCGCCCTCTACTACGACTACGACCTTTAAAAAGGAATACAGGTATGTGAAGAGAAATCAGGCGCTTTAAAGGCCAAGCGAAAAAAAGGAGGCTTGAACAGCCTCCTTTTGATCGGGTTGCCCCGGTGGGTGCCAGGTCAGCCTTTGAGCGTCTGCTCCAGCACGTGCAACTGCTGGTTGAGCTCGGAATCCTTGCCGCGCTCGCCCATGATCTTGCGCACCGCGTGCAGCACCGTGGTGTGGTCACGGCCACCAAAGAGCTCGCCGATCTCGGGCAGGCTCTTTTGTGTCAGCTCCTTGGCCAGGTACATGGCAATCTGGCGCGGGCGGGCGATCGAGGCCGGGCGCTTCTTGCTGTACATGTCGGCGACCTTGATCTTGTAGAAGTCGGCCACCGTCTTCTGGATGTTCTCGACGCTGATCTGGCGGTTCTGGATGGACAGCAGGTCCTTCAAGGCTTCACGCGCCAGGGCGATCGTGATCTCCTTGTGGCTGAACTTGGCAAAGGCTAGCACCTTGCGCAGCGCGCCTTCGAGTTCACGCACGTTGGCGCGCACGTTCTTGGCTACGAAGAAGGCGACGTCCTCGGGCATGTCGATGGCTTCCAGCGCGGCCTTCTTGATCAGGATCGCCACGCGCATTTCCAGCTCGGGCGGCTCGATGGCCACCGTCAGGCCGGAGTCAAAGCGCGAGGTCAGGCGTTCATCGATGTTGGCCAGGCCCTTGGGATAGGTGTCGCTGGTCATGATGATGTGCGCCTTCTTGGCCAGCAGGGCCTCGAACGCGTTGAAGAACTCCTCCTGCGTGCGGTCCTTGCCGGCGAAGAACTGCACATCGTCGATCAGCAGCAGATCAAGCTGGTGGTACTTGGCCTTGAGCTCGTCGAACGTTTTGCGCTGGTAGTTCTTGACCACGTCGGAGATGAACTGCTCGGCGTGCAGGTAGAGGATGCGCGCATCGGGCTTGTCGGCCAGCAGGGCATTGCCGACGGCGTTCATCAAGTGGGTCTTGCCCAGGCCGACGCCGCCGTAGATGAACAGCGGGTTGTACATCTGGCCGGGCGCGCCAGCCACGTGCAGCGCGGCGGTGCGGGCCATCTGGTTGGCGCGGCCGGGCACGAGGTTGTCAAACGTCAGGGCGGGGTTCAGACCCATGACCTGGGGCTGGCTGCGCGCGCGGTGGGGCGCTTCACTGGCCTGGTGCTGCGGCAGGTTGACCACGCCAGGGCCACCCATCACGCCGTTCTGTGGATAAGCCACTGGCTGGGCGTAGGGCTGGGCTGGTGCGGCGTAGGCACCTTGTCCTGTTTGTGCGGCTTGCCCGGCTTGGGCATTGGGCGGCAGCGCGCGGCTGGGCATGGCCATGCCGGGTGGGCGCAGGGGTTGGGTCGGTGCGGGCATGGCCGCACGGGGTGCCAGGGCGATGTCCATGCGGACCTCGCCACCTTGCAACTCGGTGAGGATGCCTTCCAGGCGGGCGCTGTACTGCGTGCGGATCCAGTCCAGCATGAAGCGGTTGGGCACGCGCACGCAGACCGAGGTCACGCCATCGGCCAGGCCGACATCGGCGGGCGGCAGGGGGCGGATCCAGGTGTTGAACTGTTGCTCGGGCAGTTCCATGGCCAGGCGCTCACAGGCGCGCTGCCACAGGCTGGCGGTGTCGTGCGGGGAAACGGCGGCGTCTGCAGCCAGTGGACGGCTGGATGCAGGCAATTCGGCGGCGCTCATTTGTGGACAAGTCCTTCCTTGGGAGGCGAATTCTAAGCGCGTTGGGGCCTGAAATTGACAGGTTATCCACAGATTTCTACCCAGCGTGAATTGGTGTAGAAAAGGGCCCCAGGGCTCACTTGGGCGGCCCCTTGATTCAAGGGGCATTGACCGATGCACTAAAAGCTGTTGTAATCGCGGGTTCGTCCGGTTGTGTGCCGGATGTTCAACCGATTGCCCGGCTTTCAGAGAGTTTTTTGAGAAGCCGGGGCCCTGTTGGCAATTGCATCAACAGGTAGACAAACACAAGAATGAGCCGCGGCAAGCTTTGTGCACAGCACCAGGGTTGCGGGCCTCATGAAGGACCATCATGAAACGCACTTACCAACCTTCCAAGACCCGCCGCGCCCGTACCCATGGTTTCCTGGTGCGCATGAAGACCAAGGGTGGCCGCAAGGTCATCAACGCCCGCCGCGCCAAGGGCCGCAAGCGTCTGGCCCTGTAAGGCAGGCCAGCAAAAAGCTGGCTGCGTGCGCCCCGGCTCAGGCCTTGGTGCGTGGCGGTCGGCTGTGGTCCAGCCTGGGTGTGCATCAGCTGATCCATCCGGTGCTGGCATGAATGAAGCCGGGCGAAGTTCTTTCGTGCCCGGCTTTGTTTCGACTTGACTCCCCTCATACCGTGCGTCCACCGAGTCTGAAAGCTGCTGATTTTCAGAGGGCTTTGGGCTCGCGTCCGGTCTCGCGTACGGCCCATTTTGTCCTGCATGTGCTTGCGCGTCAGGCGCCGGCACCTGTTCACCTGGGTGAACCGGCAGGCGAACACGCGGGTGATGCGCCCTCGGCGGTTTTGGCGGCCCAGGCTGAATTGACCGAATTGACCAAGTTGTCAACAGGCGAGGGTGGCGCGGCCGATGTGCTTGTGGATGACTTTGTCGCCGAGATCCCCGAGGCGGGCCGCCAGGCCTGGCGCCTGGGCTTGGTGCTGCCTAAAAAACAGGCAAAACGCTCGGTGACCCGTTCGCTGATCCGCCATCAGGCCCGCGAGGCCTTGCGTCGTCATGCGCCCGCTGTGTGGGCCCAGGGGCGCCATGGTGACGAGGTCGATGGCTGGGTGGTGCGCCTGCGTGCGCCGTTTGACCGAAAGCAGTTTCCCAGTGCCGCATCGGACGCCTTGAAAGCCCTGGTGCGCCAGGAGCTGGACGAACTGTGGCTGCGTCTGGCGGCGCCTGTCTCTCCATCTTCGGGAGCCCGCTTTACAAAGGATTCGCCCGCGCCCGTGGCGGACAACTCCCGAGGTGCGGCATGATGCGCGCTGTGCTGTGCCGTGCCGTCAATGCGGTGCTGATCGGCCTGGTGCGTGGCTACCGTTTCTTTCTGAGCCCCTGGCTGGGTTCGGCCTGCCGGTTCACACCCACTTGTTCCCAATATGCCTTGCAGGCGCTTGAGCGTCATGGCCCGGCTGCCGGTTCTTACCTGGCGGCCAGGCGTCTGCTGCGTTGTCACCCGGGCTGCCCGGGTGGCCATGATCCGGTGCCCGATGTGGCGCCGGGTCTCTTGTCCCGTTATTGCAACCCTTCGTCGGATTCAACTCGCTCATGAATGATCTGCGTCGCACCCTGCTGTGGTCGGTGTTTGCCGTCTCACTGCTGATGTTGTGGGATGGCTGGCTGCGTCATACCGGCCAACCTTCCATGTTCTCGCCCGCGCCTGCCACCACGGTGGCGGCGGCTTCTGGTGCCGATGGCACCGTGCCGCAAGCCAGTACCCAGCTGGTGGCCAATGGGGCAGCCAATGGGGCGGCACCAGCAGCGGCCCAGGCTACAGCAGCCAGTGGTGCTGCCGCGGCGACCGCGCCGGCGCAAAGCGAGCAGGTCACTGTCACCACGGATGTGGTCAAGGCGACCATCGACACGCTGGGCGGCAGCCTGGTCAAGGTCGAGCTGCTCAAGCACCAGGACCAGGACGACCGCAGCCACAACATGGTGGTGCTGGACCAGTCGCCCACGCACACCTATGTGGCCCAGTCCGGCCTGATCGGCACCAATGCGGGCGAAGGCCAGCTGCCCACGCACAAGACGCCGTTCACGGTGCTCAGCAGCGAGCGCCATCTGGCTGAAGGCGCCAAGGAGCTGGTGGTCAAGCTGGAATCGGCACCGGTCAATGGCGTCAAGCTGGTCAAGACCTATACCTTCAAGCGCGGTGACTACGCCATCGACGTGAAGCAGGACGTGGTCAATGCCTCGGCCGCGGCGATCAAGCCCCAGCTGTATGTGCAGCTGCAGCGTGATGGCTCGGCACCGAAGGCGCCGTCTGGCCCGGCCTTCATGGGTGGCCCGCAGGCTTACACCGGCATGGCCGTGTTCAACCAGAAGGGCAAGTACCAGAAGGCCGACTTCAAGCACATTGATGAAGGCAAGGTCGAGTTCGAGAAGGTGGATGACAACGGCTGGGTGGCCATGGTGCAGCACCACTTTGCATCGGCCTGGTTGCAAAACGACAAGATCACCCGCGAGTTCTTCGTGCAGAAGGCCGCGACCAATCTGTATGCCACCGGCATGTTGTTCCCGCTGGGCGAGATCGCACCGGGCCAGAGCAAGTCGCTGGATGCCAAGCTGTTTGTGGGCCCCCAGGAAGAGAACAAGCTCAAGGAACTGGCCCCTGGCCTGGAGTACACCAAGGACTACGGCTGGACCCACATCATGGCCGCGCCGCTGTTCTGGCTGCTCGACAAGATCCATGGCCTGATTGGCAACTGGGGCTGGGCGATCGTGGCCCTGGTGGTGCTGCTCAAGGCGGCCTTCTACTGGCTGAACGCCAGCGCCTACCGCTCGATGGCCAAGATGAAGGCGCTGAACCCGCGCATCCAGACCATGCGTGAGAACCTCAAGGACGATCCGCAGAAGATGCAGCAGGAGATGCTGAAGATCTACCGCGAAGAGAAGGTCAACCCGATTGGCGGCTGCCTGCCCATCCTGATCCAGATCCCCGTGTTCATCGCCTTGTACTCGGTGCTGTCGTCCTCGGTGGAGATCCGCAACGCGCCTTGGATCGGCTGGATCACCGACCTGTCGGTCAAGGACCCGTTCTTCGTGCTGCCTGCCCTGATGACGGCTTCGACGCTGCTGCAGACCTGGCTGAACCCCACGCCGCCGGACCCTGTCCAGGCCAAGATGATGTGGATCATGCCCCTGCTGTTCAGCGTGATGTTCTTCTTCTTCCCTGCTGGCCTGGTGCTGTACTGGCTGACCAACAACGTGTTGTCGATTGCCCAGCAGTGGATGATCAACAAGCAACTGGGTGTGGCGAAGTAAGCAGAGCCTTGCTCCCAAAAGAAAAGCCGCCTGTGCGTGATGCCAGGCGGCTTTTTTATGGGGCTCTGGTGAAGGGAAGACAGAAGCGCCGGGCGATCACCTTCGCTCATGTCCCCCGGTCCGGGCGGAGCCCGTCCCTCCTCCTTTACTTCGCTGCGGTGACCGCCCAGCGCTTCTGTCTTGCGCGTATTCAGTCGTCGGATTGGCGTTTGAGGATCATGGCGGCCACCAGCGCGGTGGCCACGGCCAGCGGCCAGACGGATGAGGTGCCCCCGGCGTTGTCGACGCCGAGTTGGAGGTAGTCGTTGATCAGGTCCAGCATGGTGCAATCTTTCCAATGTCGCGATCAGTCAATGGTGCGATGCAACATTGGTGCCAGTGTCGAACGGCCCGGTGACAAAGCTGTGAAACCGGACATGCACCATTGGAGGATCAGGCTGGGCGTGCCAGGGTGCTGGACGCCGCTGCTGGCTGGCTGCCTCCCCCATGCGCAGGCTCGGCATGGACGGCACCGACGCCCTGCTGCGCTTCGAGCGCGGCCTGCCGGGCTTTCATCTGCTTCCACTTCCAGGGAATGAAGAACTGGCCCAGGTAGGCGTGCACGGGGTAGTAGTGCTCGTTGAACAGGCCCATTTTCGCGGGCTTGACCTGGCCTTGCGGGCGGTAGACGAAGGTGCCGAACAGGTGGTCCCACAGCATGAAGACGCTGTAGTTCTTGGCCTCTTCGATCATGTTGGAGTGGTGCCAGCGGTGCTGCTCGTTGGTGCCGATGATGTAGTTGAGCGGGCCGAAGCTGAAGGCCACGTTCATGTGGGTGATGGTGGCCAGCACGCTGCCGATCACGCCACTGAGGATGAAGGCCTCCTGGCTGACGCCGGTCTGGAAGGTCACGAAGATGGGCAGCAGGCGGCGCCAGATCAGGTCCAGCGGGTGGGCGCGGCTGGCGTTGAGCACGCTCAGGCGGTGGGCGCAGTGGTGCACGCTGTGCAGGCGCCAGAAGAAGTCGATCTCGTGGCCCATGCGGTGGGTGACGTAGAACATGAAGTCGAACGTCAGGTAGGCGATGGCGACCTGGCCCCAGAAGGGCAGGTTGTGGGCCGCCATGCTCTCGGGCAGCACGCCGTACTTGAACAGCAGGCCCGATCCCGTCAGGGCCACCAGGGTGTGCACGAAGAAGTTCTGGAAGGCGGTGATGGCCATCAGCACGCCGTTGTGCAGCCAGTCGTTGAGCACCTCGCCCTTTTCAAAATCGTTGGGCTGCTCGGGCCAGATGTACTGCATCACCGTGGCGGTGATGTAGTAGGGCGCCAGGAAGTAGGTGAAGATCTTGTTCGGGTCGAAACCGTAGTGCAGCACGGTGTAGATGCCCAGTGCCAGCGAGCCAAACAGAAACAACCAGCTTGAAAAACGCTTCAACATAAATGAACCCCGTAATGCGGAGCGAGGTTATGGCCGCGCGTCAAGGCCGTCTACGGGGTTTGTGCCCAAACTCCCGCAGGTGAGGGTGTTCGCAAGAGACAATCGGGGCAAGTTGTTGATTCAAGGCAATGCCAGGGCGAGGTGTCAGGGTGTGCGCGTCCGGTTTGCGCTGGTTTTTGAAGTTGAAAGGTGTCTGTTTGCATGTCATGGCGTGAGCGCAATGTCCCCATCGTGGCTGTGGCCACCGCGTCTGGCCGCGGTGCCGTGGGCATCGTGCGGGTATCGGGCAGGGGCTTGATGCCGCTGGCGCAGGCCTTGTGCGGGCGTGAGCTGCAGCCGCGCATGGCCACTTATGGGCCGTTCAAGGACGCCCATGGCGAAGCGCTGGACCACGGCCTGGCGCTGTATTTCCCGGGCCCGCACAGCTACACCGGCGAGGACGTGCTGGAGCTGCAGGGCCATGGCGGCCCGGTGGTGATGCAGCTCTTGCTGGCGCGCTGCCTGGAGGTGGCGGCCGAGCTGGACGCCGATACCGGTCGCGCGCGCTTGCCGGGCCTGCGGCTGGCCGAACCGGGCGAGTTCACGCAGCGGGCCTTCCTCAATGACAAGATCGACCTGGCCCAGGCCGAGGCGATTGCCGACCTGATCGACGCCAGTACCGAGGCCGCGGCGCGTTCGGCCAGCCGCTCGCTGGGCGGGGCGTTCTCCAAGGAGATCGAGGCCCTGCGCGATCAGCTGATCAACCTGCGCATGCTGGTCGAGGCGACGCTGGACTTCCCGGAAGAAGAAATCGACTTCCTGGAAAAGGCCGATGCCCGCGGCAAGCTCGACCGTGTGGCGGCCACGCTGGACAAGGTGCTGGGCCAGGCCCGTCAGGGTGCCTTGCTGCGCGAAGGCCTGCAGGTGGTGCTGGCCGGCCAGCCCAACGCGGGCAAGAGTTCGCTGCTCAACGCGCTGGCCGGCGCCGAGCTGGCCATCGTCACGCCCATTGCGGGCACCACGCGCGACAAGGTCAGCGAGACCATCCAGATCGAAGGCGTGCCCCTGCATGTGATCGACACGGCGGGCTTGCGTGCCGACCATGAGGCGTCGGATGAGGTCGAGCGCATCGGCATGGCGCGCAGCTGGGAGGCGATCGGGCAGGCCGACGCCGTGCTCTTCCTGCATGACCTGACGCGGGTGGACAACCTGGCTTATGCCCAGGCCGATGCCCAGATCGCCACGCGCCTGCCCGAGGGCGTGCCGGTGGTGCATGTGTTCAACAAGGCCGATGCGGGCAGCCTGTCGCCTGCCGTGCAGGCAGGGGTGCAGCCGGGTGGGCCCGTGCTGGCGCTGTCGGCGCGCACGGGCGAGGGCCTGCAGGCCTTGCGCCACACGCTGCTGGAGATCGCTGGCTGGCAGGCCGCGCAGGAGGGGGTGTTCATCGCCCGCCAGCGCCATGTGCAGGCGCTGCGGGTGGCACGCGAGCACCTGCAGGGCGCGCAGGCGCATGCGGCCTTGAACGACGGCGCGCTGGATTTGCTGGCCGAGGAATTGCGCCTGGCGCACAACGCGTTGGGCACGATCACCGGTGCATTTTCTGCCGACGACCTTTTAGGTGAAATATTCACGCGTTTTTGCATTGGCAAATAGGGCCAGGCGCCATGCCGAAACAGGGCGTGGTATGACTGCCCAGCCGCGCCACAGACGATATTCAGGCCGCATGCCGGCCATATGCAGCCAATAGACGTCATGACCAGGCAACAAAAAGGGCGCTTCGCTTGAAAAGGCGCCCACTGCCAGGCCTTGATGGATTAAATTCATAAGCTCGCGCTGCAGGGCGCCGATACAGCGAGCGAACTTGAGGCACCGATGGATTCCACAGCACTGATTCAGGCAATTCAGACGCTCAACACGGAAGATGCATTCCGTCCGCGTCTGGATCCTCAGCAATGGCGGACGTTTTGCCAGTACCTGACACGCCATGAACTGCGTTCGGGTGATCTGCTGGTCAAACAGGGTGACCACGACCGCACGGTCTATTTCCTGGGGCAAGGCTCCTTGCAGGTGTTTGTCACGGGTGGCACGCCGGGGGCATCGCGCATTGCGATCCTGCGGCCGGGCTCCATCTGTGGCGAGCCAGGCCTGTTTGCCGACGGCCCACGCATGGCCAATGTCGAGGCCATGACGCCGTGCGTGATCTACGCCTTGCGCCTGCCGCGTTTTGAAGAACTCGCCGCTCGCGTGCCCTCTGTGGCCGTGGAGGTGGTGAGGGCAGCGGGCTCGGTCATGGCCCAGCGCATGCGCGCGAACATGACCCGTCAGATTCCGGCAGCTTGAAGCCGTCAGGTTTCAGGTTGGTCTCGGTTACCGTGCCAGCTATAAGAAGAACATTGACCAGCGGAGTAATGCAGGATGTCAGCGAGCCTGGGTTTACGTAGGCCCACCATTCTGGTGGCGGATGATTCGCCTCAGAACATCGAGTTGTTGTCCAAGGTGCTTGGACAGGATTACCGCATCAAGGTGGCCACCTCGGGCGACAAGGCCCTGGCCATCGCCTATTCGGAAGATCCACCCGATCTGATCCTGCTGGACATCATGATGCCCGACCTCAGCGGGCATGAGGTGTGTCGGCGCATCAAGGCCAATCCGGATCGGCGCCGCATCCCCATCATCTTCGTGACGGCCATGAGCACGGTCGAGGACGAGAGCCTGGGCCTGAGCCTGGGCGCGGTGGACTACATCACCAAGCCCATCAGCCCACCGCTGGTGCAGGCCCGCGTGCGCACGCACCTGGCGCTGTATGACCAGTCACGCGAGCTGGAGCGCATGGTGGCGCAGCGCACCAGCGAGCTGGTGGCCACGCGCCAGCAGATCATCCGCCGCCTGGGCCGCGCTGCCGAGTTCAAGGACAACGAGACGGGCAACCATGTGATCCGCATGAGCCACATTGCCCGCCTGGTCGCGCAGCAAGCCGGCCTGGGGCCCGAGTCGGTGCAGTTGCTGTTCCAGACGGCGGCCATGCACGATGTGGGCAAGATCGGGGTGCCCGATCAGATCCTGCTCAAGCCGGGGCCGCTCAACCCGGAAGAGCGCAAGATCGTGCGCCAGCACCCGCAGATCGGCGCCGACATCATCGGCAAGCACGACAACGAGTTGCTGGCCACGGCGCGCACGATCGCGTTGACCCACCACGAGCGCTGGGATGGCGCAGGCTACCCGCAAGGCCTCAAGGGCGAGCAGATCCCGCTGTTTGGCCGCATCGTGGCCATTGCCGATGTGTTCGACGCCCTGATGAACCGCCGGCCCTACAAGGAAGCGATGAGCGCTTCGCAGGCCCTGGCCGTGATGGCTGAGGAGCGGGGTGGTGCGTTCGACCCGACCTTGCTGGATTGCTTCTTCCAGCAGCAGTTCGAGATCCTGCGCATCATGGACCTGTACGCCGACGAGCGGGGCACGGTCGCCGAGATGGCGAGCTGATCGGCTGCCTGCCGGTTCAATGCCGATTCAGCGCTGGGCCGTGAGGCCCAGCAGCACTTTCTCGGCTTCTTCGAAGTCGTAGCGTTCCAGGGCCTTTTGCAGGGCCTGCACCAGTGGATGCTGGCGCAGCGCCGTGCGGGCCTGCATCATGTCGTGCAGCATGTCGCGCGACTGGGCATCGTTGTCTTCGATCAGGTGGCCCAGCCTGATCCACAAGGGATGCAGGGCGCCGTCGTCCAGGCTGGCCTGGTGCTGGTCGGTGACTTCAGTGCGGGGCTTGTTGAGCCGGTCGATATCGGCGAGCACGGCTTGCAGGGCATCCAGCGTCTTGGCGAGCTGGGTGTGCACCTGGGCGCGATGCTGTTCAGTCGTTTCATCCGCAATCTTGGTCTGCATGAGGGCTTCCAGTTGGGTGACGTCGTGAAGGAGCCCGGTGGCGCCGATGTTGCCGGCCAGGCCTTTGAGGGTATGGGTGATCAGCAGGGCCGCGTCCTCATCGGGGGCGGCGGCGAACTGCTCGGCAAAGTCATGCTGGGTCTTGGCAAAGCCTTTGAGCAGGCGCAGGTAGAGGTCCATGTTGCCCATGCAGCGCGACAGGCCGTCTGCGGTGTCCAGTGAGGGCAGGCTGTGAGAGGCTTCGTGGGGCGTTGGCCGGCTGGCTCTGGCGGGGGTGGCCCGGGTGGTGGCCGTGCCCATGGACGCCGTGGAGGCGGCGCTGGCCGGTGCCGAGGGGCTGATCCAGCGGGCCATGATGGTGAACATGTGGCCCAGGTCCAGCGGCTTGGTGATGTGGTCGTTCATGCCACAGCCCAGCACACGCTCGCGGTCGGCGGCCATGGCGCTGGCGGTCATGGCGATCACGGGCATGCCGTGCCACTCCGGCCGGGCGCGGATGCGTTCGGTGGCGGTGTAGCCGTCCATCACGGGCATCTGGCAGTCCATCAGCACGCCGTCGAAGGGGCCTTCTTTGGCCAGCTTGTCCAGGCATTCCTGGCCATTGGCGGCAGTGACCACGCTCATGCCTGCACGTTGCAGCAGGTCGCAGGCCAGCTCCTGGTTCATGGGCTGGTCTTCCACCAGCAGCACGCGGGCGCCGGCCAGCTGGCGCTGGGCCTGCTTGATCACCCGGCTGGTGCCGCCGGGCGCGATGGGGGTGGCGCTGGCGTGGCCCATGGCGCGCGACAGGCTGTCCAGCAGGGTCGAGGGGGTGACGGGCTTGTTGATGATGCCTGCCAGCCCCACGCCATCGGCGGCCTTGAGGGCTTCTTCACGGGCGAAGGCGGTGACCAGCAGCACGCAGGGGCGTTGCTCGGGTGGGATGGACAGGGCGTGGCGCGCAAAGGCCAGGCCGTCCATGCCGGGCATCTTCCAGTCGGTCAGCAGGATGTGGTGGGGCTGGCCATCGGCCAGGCCTTTGTGCATGTGGGCCAGTGCCCGTTCGCCGCTCTCGGCCGTGTCCACATCCAGGCCCAGTCTGCGGGCCATGTCGCCCAGCACCTCGCGTGCAGTGGCGTTGTCATCGACCAGCAGCAGGCGTTTGCCTTGCAGCTCGCCTGCGGTCAGGGCGCGGTGGGCGCCGGGCTGGGTCTGCAGGCCAAAGCGTGCGGTGAAGTGGAAGGTCGAGCCCTTGCCAGGCTGGCTGTTGACCCAGATGCGGCCGTTCATCATCTCCACGAGCTGGCGTGAGATGGTCAGGCCCAGGCCGGTGCCGCCGTACTGGCGCGTGGTGGAGTTGTCTGCCTGGGTGAAGGGCTGGAACAGGCGCTCGATCTGCTCGGTGCTCATGCCGATGCCGCTGTCGCGCACCCAGAAGTGCAGCACCACATCGGACGGGTCCATGCGCTGGACTTCGCAGCCGATGAGCACCTCGCCCTTGCTGGTGAACTTGATGGCGTTGGTGCCCAGGTTGATGAGGATCTGGCCCAGGCGGATGGGGTCGCCGATCAGGGAAGTGGGGATGTCGGGCGGGGCGGTGAACAGCAGCTCGAGGTTCTTTTCTTCGGCGCGCATGCCCAGCACATCTGCCATGTGGCTGATGACGTTTTCGAGCTGGAAGTCGGTGTATTCGAGCTCCAGCTTGCCCGATTCGATCTTGGAGACATCCAGCACGTCGTTGAGGATCTGCAGCAGGTTGCTGGCCGAGCGGTGTGCCTTTTCCACGTAGTTGCGCGCCTTGGCAGGCAGCTCGTCCATCAAGGCCAGGTGCGTCATGCCCATGATGGCGTTCATGGGGGTGCGGATCTCGTGCGACATATTGGCCAGGAAGCGGCTCTTGGCCTGCGTGGCGGCCTCCGATGCCTGCTTGGCGTTGCGCAGTGCGGCCTCGGTCTGCTTGCGCGCGGTGATGTCCTGGATGATGGCGCAGAGCTGGCGGCGGCCGTCGTGTTCAAAGGGGATGAGCACGACTTCGGCATCGAAGACCTCGCCATCCAGCCGGGCGTGACGCCACTCCATCGTGACGTGCTGCCCTTTGGCAATGGCTTCCTGGGGGATGCCGCGCACTTCGGCGTCTTGCACATAACCGGCGGGTGACAGGGGTGGCTTGTTGGGTTGCAGGCCTTTGAGGGCCTGCTCGCTCTCGCCACCAAACAGCTGCACGGCGCTGGGGTTGCAGCGCGTGATGCCCTGGTCATCATTGAAGAAGATGAAGGCAAAGGGGGCGTGCGTGAAGACGGCCTGGGAGCGGGCTTCGACTTCCTTGCGCGCCGTGACGTCGGCCCAGTAGCCGTTGTAGGTGCGGCTGCCATCGTCATGCGTGACGCACTGGCTGTCGCAACGCAGCCAGCGGCGCAGGCCGTTGAGGTTGAGCGGGAACTCGACGGCGCTCAGGGGGGGGCGCGTCATGGTGGTTTGGTCGGCGGGCTGGTCCGGGCTCTGGTTCATCAGTCGCCAGGGCAGGTGGGGGTCCTGCATCAAGGTCTCGGGGGAGACGCCCAGCAGGCGCTCGGCGCCTTCACCGATGAAGCTGAAATAGGGCAGGCCGCGTGCCGGTTGCCGGTAGCAGAACACCGTCAGCGGCAGGGCGTGGGCCATGTCGTTGAGTTCCTGCTTGGCCCGCAGCAAGGCGGCCTGGCGTTGCAGGCGCTGCGCGCGCATGGTGATCAGCCAGTAACCCATGATCAGGGCCAGCGCCGTGGCGGTGCCCCAGCCCGCGATGATGGGGGCTTCACCGCTGATGGGCACCAGCGACCAGGCGGTGAGGTTGCCGTAGTTCAGGGGGCTGGACAGGGCCATGAAGCGGCCATCCGCGCGCTGTACCTCGGTGACGTTGCGGCTGCCCACGTGCATCGTGCCGATGCGCCAGCCCAGGTCGGCGGGGATGCGCTGGTAATTGCGCCGCAGGCTGTCCTCGTCCAGGCTGACGGGGCCGTGCAGCATGGTGCGGCCCAGCAATTGGTCGACCTGGTTGCCGATCAGCATCACGCCGTGTTCGTCGGTGACGAAGAGCTGGTGGGTGGTGTCGTTGAACAGGCGTGTGAGCGAGGCCGATTCCTGCGCGACCACGATGGCACCGACCGTGCCTTCGGGGCCATCAACCCGCGCCGAAAAGTAGAAGCCGGGGATCTTGTTGATGCGGCCTACGGCGAACTGCGAGCCATGCCCGTTCTCAATGGCGTCGATGTAGTAGCGGCGGGTGCGGAAGTTGCCGCCAATGGCGCTGGTCGTGGTGTCGATGCTCGCGTCGGCCAGTACCGTGCCGTAACGGTCCATCATGAACAGGTGGTCAAGCCGGAAGTCGTGCGTGGTGTCCAGCAGGGTCTGGCTGGTCTTGCGCACGGCTGGCAGGCGGCTGAGTTCGTCGCGCACGCGTTCGCGGCTGGCTTCGGTCAGGCCTTCGCTGCCCGGGACCTTGACCTCGTGCAGGAAGCGCACGACATCGGTCTGGCGGCTCAAGGCCAGGGGCAGGGCCGCGTATTGCTGGAAGCTGACGTTGAGGGTTTCGTGCAGGCTGTTGAGCCGCAACTGGGCGCTTTCGAGCTGATCCAGGCGGTGCTCGGTGAGCTCTCGCTGAATCATCCAGGCGCCCAGGCCACCAATGACCACGGTCCAGACCACCGCCGCCCGCCATAAACGGGGGTTGGCACGGAGGCTGGCCAAGTAGCCCTGGGGCTGATCGCGTGGTGGATGAGGCTCGGTGGACGCGGGGCCCATGCAGGAAGCTCCTCTGTGGCCGATACCCGGGACCCTACCCGGGTAAACAGTGGCCACCGAGTGTGCACGGTCTTGGGGCTTCAGCCTAGGGGGGCAATGCGGTCATCCGTGCGGTTTTCAGCCTTTGAGCAACAGGCTTTCTGCCCGGGAGAGGTCCTGGGGGCGCCCGGAGAGCACCAGGGTGTCGCCCACATGCAAGATGATGGCCCCGTCGGGGTTGACCACCTTGCCCTCGGCTCGCCGCACCGAGACCACGGCCACCCCGCTGGCCTCCTGGTCCAGGCTGGCACTCAGGGGGTGGCCGATGCAGTCGGAGTCGGCCGTGAGCGTGACCGACATCAGGCGCTGCAACTCCAGCTCATCGACGCTGTCATCGTCGGCGCCGTGGAAGTAGCCACGCAGCAGGCCGTAACGCGCCACCCGCTGGTCCTGCACCAGCCGGATCACGCGGCGGATGGGCACGCCCACCAGGGCCAGGGTCTGCGAGGCCAGCATGAGCGAGCCCTCGATGGCTTCGGGCACCACCACGGTGGCCCCGGCCGCGCGCAAGGCGTCCAGCCGCGCATCGTCGATGGTGCGCACGGCCACCGGGACAGCCGGCGCATGTTCGCGCACCAGGCTGAGGATTTTCTTGGCCGAGGGCGTGTCCGGATAAGTGATGACCAGGGCCGAGGCGCGCGACAGGCCGGCAGCGACCAGGCTCTGCAGCCGGGTGGCGTCACCAAAGGACACGTTCTGTCCGGCGGCGGCGGCCTGTTGCACGCGGTCGGGGTCCAGGTCCAGTGCCACATAAGGGATGTGCTCCTGCTCCAGCAGACGGGCCAGGTTCTGGCCGCTGCGACCGTAGCCGCAGATGATCACGTGGCGCTCGGTGTTGATGGACTTGGTGGCGATCTTGGTCATGGCCAGCGACTGCATCAGCCAGTCCGACGAGGACACGCGCATCACGATGCGGTTGCTGTACATGATGATCAGCGGTGTGGCCAGCATGGACAGCACCATGGCCGCCAGCAACGGACTCTCGACCTGACGCGGGATGAGGTGCTCGGCCGTGGCCAGCGACAGCAGCACGAAGCCGAACTCACCGGCCTGGGCCAGGTACAGGCCCGTGCGCAGCGCCACGCCGGTGCTGGCCCCGAACACCTTGGCCAGGGTGGTGATCAGGCCCAGCTTGAACAGCAGCGGGCCGGTGGCCAGCAGCAGCACCAGGGCCCATTGTTCATACAGGCTGCGCCAGTCCAGCTTCATGCCGATGGTGATGAAGAACAGGCCCAGCAGCACGTCATGGAAGGGGCGGATGTCGGTCTCCACCTGGTGCTTGTATTCGGTCTCGGCGATCAGCATGCCGGCCACAAAGGCACCCAGCGCCAGCGACAGGCCGAAGTGCTCGGTCAACCAGGCCAGGCCCAGTGTGACCAGCAGCAGGTTGAGCATGAACAGCTCTTCGCTCTTGCGGCGCGCGACCATGTCCAGCCACCAGTGCATCACCTTCTGGCCACCGGCCAGCAGCACCGTCAGCAGGGCGCCGGCCTTGAGCGCGGCCAGGCCCAGGGTGCGCGTCATCTCGGAGGCCGAATCCCCCAGCGCGGGGATCAGCACCAGCAGCGGCACCACGGCCAGATCCTGGAACAGCAGGATGCCGATCACGCGGCGCCCATGCTCGCTCTCCAGCTCCAGCCGGTCGGCCATCATCTTGACCACGATGGCCGTGCTGCTCATGGCCAGCGCACCACCGAGCGCCACCGCGCTTTGCCAGTTGATGCCCCAGCCCAGCAGGCCGCCATGGTGGCCCAGCCAGGCCAGGATGGCATTGAGGGCCACATGGCCGACCAGGGTGGCCAGGACCGTCAGGCCCACCTGGCTGAAGCCCAGCCCGAACACCAGCGAGCGCATGCTCTTGAGCTTGGGCAGGTTGAACTCCAGCCCGATCACGAACATCAGGAAGACCACACCGAACTCGGCCAGGTACTGCACGCCGGCCGAATCCTTGGCCAGCGCCAGGGCATTGGGCCCGATCACCACGCCCACGGCCAGGTAGCCCAGCATCGGGGGCAATTTCATCAGCCGGCACAAGACCACACCAATCACGGCGGCAAACAGATACAGCAGTGTCAGATCGAGCGTGGTGGCCATAGAGTCCCTAGAATCACCCGATCGTACCCGCCCTTGACTTCTGACCTGTCCATGTCCGCCTCCTCACATCAACAAGACGCCGTTCAACAAGAGGCCGTCGTGGCGCTGGCCCGGCAGGCCTTTGACATCGAAGCGCGCGCGCTGCTGGACTTGCGCGAGCGTCTGCAAGGCCCGGCCGGCCAGGCTTTCACGCAGGCGGTGGACACCATGCTCGCCTGCCAGGGCCGCGTGGTCGTGATGGGCATGGGCAAGAGTGGCCATGTGGGCCGCAAGATCACGGCCACGCTGGCTTCCACCGGCACACCGGCCATGTTCGTGCACCCGGCCGAAGCCCACCACGGCGATCTGGGCATGGTCCAGCCCGGTGATGTGGTGCTGGCCATCTCCAACTCGGGCGAAAGCGAAGAGCTCACGGCCTTGCTGCCCGTCATCAAACGCCTGGGCGTGCGCCTGCTGGCCATGACGGGCCGCCCGGGCTCCTCGCTGGCACGCCATGCCGACATCGTGCTGGACTGCGCTGTGGCCCAAGAGGCCTGCCCGCTCAACCTCGCGCCCACCGCCTCCACCACCGCGCAGATGGCCCTGGGCGACGCCCTGGCTGTGGTGCTGCTGGAGCTGCGTGGCTTCAAGGCCGAGGACTTTGCCCGCTCCCACCCCGGCGGTGCGCTGGGCCGCAAGCTGCTGACCCATCTGCGCGACGTGATGCGCTCGGGCGATGCCGTGCCGCGCGTGCCACCCGATGCGCCGTTTGGCGAGGTCATGCGCGAGATGAGCGCCAAGGGCCTGGGCTCGACAGCGGTGGTCGACGCGGCGGGCCGCATCCTGGGCGTGTTCACCGACGGTGACCTGCGCCGCAAGATCGAAGCGGGCATCGACCTGCGCACCACCAATGCCGCACAGATGATGACGCCCAATCCGCGTACCATTCGCGATGACGTGCTGGCCGCGCAAGCCGTGTCCCTGATGGAAGCCCACCGCATCACGACCCTGCTGGTGGTCGATGCCCAAGGGGTGCTGGTTGGTGCCGTCAACACGAACGACCTGATGCGGGCAAAGGTGATCTGATGCGAAACCTGGTCTCGACCCTGACTTTCTCGGCCGCCCTGCGCCACCATGCGACGGGCGTGCGCGCCGCTATCTTCGATGTGGACGGCGTGCTGACCGATGGCACGCTCTACATCAGCGAGGCGGGCGAAACGCTCAAGGCCTTCCACGCGCTGGATGGCCATGGCCTGAAGCTGCTGGCGCAAGGCGGCATCACCCCCATCGTCATCACCGGGCGCGATTCACCGGCGGTGCGCCGGCGCCTGAAAGACCTGGGTGTGACGAATGCCGTGTTCGGCGCGCATGACAAGCTGGCCGCGGCCGAGCCGCTGCGCGAGGCCATGGGCCTGCGTTGGGACCAGCTGGCCGTGATGGGCGATGACTGGCCCGATCTGCCCCTGATGGTGCGCGCCGGGCTGGCGGTGGCGCCGGCCAATGCCCATGCCGAGGTCAAGTCCATTGCCCACCACGTGAGCGCCTTGCGCGGTGGCGAGGGCGCGGCCCGTGAATGCTGTGACCTGCTTTTGTGGGCCACCGGCAAATACGATGGCCTGCTGCATGGCCACTTGCAGACGCTGGACACCACCGCAGCGGGAGCGCGCGCATGAGCCAGCGTTGGTGGTTGCTGCTGGAGCGGGCCCAGGCCAGCTTGCCCTTGCTGGCCGCTGCAGGCCTGGCAGGCTTCACCTGGTGGCTGGTGCAATCGTCGCCCAAAGAAGGCGGTGCGGCGCGCCCCGCGCTGGCCGCGTCCGTGCCCGACTTCGAGTTGAACAAAGCCCGCGTGGCCCGCTTTGATGCACAAGGCCGCATCGAGGCCGTGCTCGATGGCCAGACCATGCGGCACTTCCCCGATGCCGATCGCCTGCAGATCGACCAGCTGACCCTGTCGGCCCGCGATGAAAAAGGGCAAGGGCTGCGTGCGGTATCGCAGCGCGGCGACGCCGATCGCAAGGCCGAGGTGGTGACGCTCAGCGGTGGCGCCAAGGTCACGGCCTTGCCCGCCACCGATCCCGGCACCGGCTTGCGCGCCGCGCCCGCTCACTTCACGGGTGAGGGCCTGCGCATCGACACGCGCACCCGCGTGGTCACGGCCGATCAGCCCGTCTTGCTGCAACAACAAGGCAGTGAAGTGCGCGCCCAGACCATGCGCTACGACGATCGCACCGGCATCACCGACCTCGGTGGCCGTGTGCACGGGCAGTACGAGGTGCCCTCACGATGATGGAGCCCGGCACCAGGCTGGTGTTCATCACGGGGGCCTCCAGTGGCATTGGCCAGGCACTGGCCGCGCGTTATGTCTCGGCCGGCTGGCGTGTGGCACTGGTGGCCCGGCGCGTGACCGACATGCGGCAGTGGGCCATGGCACAGGGCTGGCCCGCCGAGCAGTGGGCGGTTTACGAGGCGGATGTGCGCCATGAGGCCGCCGTTGCTGCCGCCGCGCAAGCCTGCCTGCAATCGCAAGGCCTGCCCGACGTGGTGGTCGCCAATGCCGGCATCAGCGTGGGCGTTGACCTGAGCCTGGCCGAAGACCTGCCCGTGCTGCGCGACCTGATGGACACCAACGTCATCGGCCTGGCCGCCACCTTCCAGCCTTTCATCGAGCCGATGAAGCGGCGTGGGCACGGCATCCTGGTGGGCATGGCCAGTGTGGCGGCCATCCGGGGCATGCCCGGGCACGCCGGCTATTGCGCCGCCAAGGCCGCCGTCGTGCAGATGTGCGAGACCTTGCGGGGCGAGTTGCGCGGCCATGGCATCCGGGTCGTGACCCTGGTGCCGGGCTACATCGACACGCCCATGACGCGGCCCAATACCTACCCCATGCCCTTCCTGATGAAGGCCGAAGACTTTGCCGATGAGGCTTTCAGGGCCATCGAGCGTGGCGTGCGCTGGCGGGTCATCCCCTGGCCCATGGCGGTGGTGACCACCATCCTGCGCTGGCTGCCACGCTGGTTCTTCGACGCCGTGGCCGGCTCACAGCAGCACCGCAAAAAGCAACGCCGCACATGAGTGCGGCGCGGTGCTTGAGCCAGCTGGCTCAGGCGTGAAGGTCAGTGGCCTTTGCCATGACCGTGGCCGTGACCATTGCCATGACCGCGGCCACGGTCGTCGTCACGGTCATCACCCCGACGGTCGCGGCGATCGTCATCACGGCGGTCCCAGTCTCGGCGGTCATCACGGTCACCGCCGCGGCTCCAGCCATCACGGCGATCGTCGTCGCGCACGAAATAAACCGGTTGCCCGCATGCGCGGTACTGCGCGCAATAGCGTGCCCAGTTCTTGGAGTGGCCGGGGGGCACACGCATGTAGATAGGGCGCTGGTGAACGGCCACCGGAACCTGCTGGATGATGACCGGCTGGGGGTAGATCAGCGTGGGTTGCTGGTCGCCGATGTCGACACGGCCATAAAAACCGGGTTGGGCCACGCTGACGCTGACGCCGACATTGGTGGAGCCTGCCCAGGCACCCTGGCTGGTCAGGGCCGCCAGTCCGAGGGCGGAAAGGCCGAGACGAAGGGCGCGGCGAAGAGAGAAATGATGCGATGACATGTTCAGGTCCTGCAAAGGGTGAGCTGGAAAACGCTCACGCGTCTTTACATTGTGCCCGCACCAGGGTGGTCAGGCGTGTCCACTTGTGTCCGTGGTTCGGCCATGAAAAAAGGCGACGCCGTGTAGCATCGCCTTCCTTGGTACTTCGGAATTTGTCAGGCCCGAGGGGTTCAGGCCTGTTGCTGTCCGATTAGTAGCCGCCGCCGTAGCCGCCGCCGTCGCCGCCACGGCCACCGCCGTAGCCGCCACCGCCTTCACGACGGCCACCGCCGCCGTAGCCACCGCCGCCGCCTTCACGACGACCGCCGCCGCCGCCACCACCGTAGCCACCGCCGCCGCCTTCGCGACGACCGCCGCCGAAGCCGCCGCCGCCATTGCCACCACCGCTGTTACCGCCGCCGTAAGGGCTGCGGAAACCAGCGGGACGCTCTTCACGGGGGCGAGCCTCGTTCACGACCACGGCGCGACCAGCCACAGGCTGACCATTCAGGCCGTTGATCGCAGCTTGCGCTTCTGCGTCGTTGCTCATTTCAACAAAACCGAAGCCCTTGGAGCGGCCGGTTTCGCGGTCCATCATGACCTTGGCGGAGCTCACGGCTCCATATTGCGAGAAAGCATCCTGCAGATCCTGATCGCGCACACTGTAGGCGAGATTGCCCACGTAAAGTTTGTTGCCCACGAGAGAGCCCCTTTCAAAGTAACCATGTGGAGCTTCAACCCATCAGGACCCATTCCAACGACGGTGCCGCTTCCAGACACAGACGAGAACATTATGGGTGAAGCAGCCACATTCATCCAGCGTTTTCAACCCTTATTTAAGCGCTGCTGTCAACCATCCGCATGCGGTGTTGCACGCTTTCCTCAAATTTACCTAGGGGCTAGCCCCTATGATCAGCGGACATTCAGCGCAAGATGGCACGCCGTGCCCATGGACTTTCAAGATGCCCGACCAGCCGAATTTTCTGACTTCCGATGCCGTGGAACCCAGCGAAAGTCGGGCTTTTCCTGGCGCGGGCGCGCGTTTTGACTGGTGGCAGGCCCTGGTTCGGGTGCTGTCGAGCATCGAGGCCGTGCGCGATGGCCGGGCCATGTATGTGCTGCTGGCGGCGTTTTCCGGGGCCGGCCTGACGCTGGCCATGGCCCAGTCCTCTTTTGGCCGCGGCCAGATGAACTGGGCGATCGGGCAGGGCGCGGCGGCCTTGTTCATCGCGTTTTATGGCTCCAGCGCGGCGGGCCTGCTGCTGATGGACCGCGCCATGGGCCGCCCCAGCCGCGATGTGGTGCAGGCCGTGGAAGACGCGCTGGGCATCGGGCACCGCGTGCTGGCCATCCTGCTGGTGATGGGCTTGAGCGCGACCGCGCTGGCCGGCGGGCTGTTGGGCCTGTACTGGTTGAGCGGCCTGCCCAAGATCGGTCCCTGGTTGTTCGTGCTGGTGGTGCCGCTCACGGTGCTGGTGATCGGGCTGGCGCTGATGGCCGGCGTGGCCGTGGTGGCGCCCTTGACCGGGCCCATCGTCTGGGCGGGGGCCACCTCCTGGGAGGGCGTGCGCCTGGTGTTTCGGCTGATTCGTGAGCGCCTGCTGCAGGCCGGCGTGCTGATCGGCGGCCTGAGCCTGGCCACCGGCCTGGTCGGTGCGGCCTCCAGCGTGTTCGTGATGGTGGGTGGGCGCGTGATGGCCGAGGCCTCGGTGTTCGTGCTGGGTGTGCAGGTCAACCCGGAGGTACTCATGGCCGGCCTGTTCGGCTACGGCCTGCACAGCATCAACGCGGCGGGCATCCCGAAAGAAGCCTACCCCTATATCTCGGCGGCCACGGTTGGCGGCGGGGTGGTGTTCGCCCTGGCGCTGGTGATGCCCACCCTGGTCTACCTGCGCGGGGTGTGCGAGGTCTACCTGGCCCTCATGGCCGCCGACAAGCTGGACGAAGTCTGATCCGGGGCTCGGGTTCAGTCGGGCCGGCTTGATTAAAAGTGCGACAGGTAACCGCCGTCCACGGCCAGGGTCTGGCCGGTCACGTAGCTGGCGGCCGCGCTGGCCAGGAACACCACGGCCCCGGCGATCTCCGGTGGCTGCCCCCAGCGGCCCAGTGAGGTGCGGTGCGACAACCAGTCGGCCACCTCGGGGTTGTGCACCATGGCGTCATTGGCCTCGGTGGCGAAATAACCTGGTGCCACGGCGTTGACCGTGATGCCGCGCGGGCCCAGCTCGGCCGCCAGTGCGCGGGTCGCGGCATCCAGCCCGCCCTTGGCCACGGTATAGGCGACATCCCCTGCGCGTGAAATGGGCCCCGCGATCGAGGTGATGTTGATGATGCGTGCCCGCCCGGCGGTCGTGGCACCGGTTTCCAGCATCAGTTGCGCGGCCTCGCGTGCCAGCGCCAGGGGGGCGACCAGGTTGACATCCAGCAACTGGCGGATTTCGTCGAGCGGGAAGTCGTCCAGGGCGCGGCGCTTGCGCTGGCCCACGTTGTTGACCAGGATGTCGAGTTGGCCGGATTGGGCCTGCAGCCTGGCCAGGGCCGCCTGCCGGGCGGTGTCGTCGGCGATGTCGAAGGGCAGGGCGTGGACTTGCAGTGTCGAGGCTGCAGGCCGATGTGCCTGACTGTGTGCGTGGATGCGCGCCACCGCTTCAGCCAGCGCCGCGGCATCACGCCCGTTGAGCCAGACCTGGGCGCCTGCTTGCGCCAGGGCTTGGGCGATTTCAAAACCCAGGCCACGTGCGGCGCCGGTCACCAGGGCCACGCGGCCATCGAGCTGGAAGGGGTGCATGCTCATGTCATCATTGTGCCCCTCATGAGCCGACGCACCCCCGCTCCCCTCCTTGATGCCTGCCCCTGCGGGCGGCCCGCCACGTATGCCGATTGCTGTGGCCGCTACCACGCCGGGCCGCTGGCCTTGATGGCGCCCGATCCCGAATCGCTCATGCGCTCGCGCTACAGCGCCTTCGTCAAGGATGAGCGTGATTACCTGCTGGCAACCTGGCACCCCTCAGCGCGCCCGGCCGTGATCGAGCCGCCCGAGCCAGGGCTGCAGTGGCTCGGGCTGGACGTCAAGCGCGCCGAGATGCGGGGGCCTGACCGCGGGCTGGTCGAGTTCGTGGCGCGCAGCAAGCTGGGTGGGCGTGCGCACCGCCTGCATGAAATCAGCGCGTTCGTGCGCGAGGGCGGGCGCTGGTTTTACCTGAGGGCGCAGATTTGACCTGACGCAAGCGCGCCGCAGACGGTGGCGTGCCACGCCCCCTCAGGCGAGGGGTTTAACGGCCGGCGAAAGGGCTTCCCCGGGCGACAAGTTCGGGTTAAGCCTCTATGGTTGAGCCCATTGTCAATGCATGTAACGAAGTACATCATGTCGTTCAATCTCGCACAGTTCAACCCCGTCCAGATCATGATGGGGCTCATGGGGGTCTCGGCCGTCGTCATCACCTTCATCGAAGGTGTGATGATCAGCAAGCGCACCGACCGCGAGCCCTACGACTGGCGTGCGTTCTGGACCACCGTGCGCATCAACCTGTTGCGGCTGCTGGTCGAGGCCATCCCCATGGGGGCGGTGATGGGCGTGGCCCTGCCGTTTGGCCAGTGGATGTACGAGCACCGTTTCTGGACGGTGCCCATGGACACCTGGTGGGGCTGGGTGGCGATGTTCTTCTGCACCGAGTTCTTCTATTACTGGCTGCACCGCGCAGGGCACCGCATCCGCTGGTACTGGGCTTCGCACGCCATCCACCACACAGGCAACCAGTACAACCTGGCGGCGGCCTTCCGCCAGTCCATCACGGGCAAGATTTCGGGCGGCTTCGTGTTCTTCGCGCCGCAGTGCCTGTTCGGCTTCTCGCCTGACGCGGTGCTGCTGTCTTACGGCGTGAACCTGGTCTACCAGTTCTGGATCCACACCGACCTGATCAGCAAGATCCCGATGATGGAGGGCATCTTCAACACGCCATCGGCCCACCGCGTGCACCACGCCGCCAATGTCGAGTACCTCGATTGCAATTACGGCGGC
This sequence comes from Aquabacterium sp., assembly GCF_016195855.1. GTDB lineage: Bacteria > Pseudomonadota > Gammaproteobacteria > Burkholderiales > Burkholderiaceae_C > Aquabacterium. The sequence continues at coordinate 206,606 of NZ_JACPYU010000002.1, read as the reverse complement.
ACCATCTTGCTGTTCGACCGCCTGTTTGGCACCTATGTGCCCGAGAAGGACGGCGTGCCGATCCGTTATGGCCTGGTCAAGACCATGACCAGCTACAGCGCGCTCAAGACCTGCCTGTTCGAGTGGGGCAACATCTTCAAGGATGTGGGCCGTGCCTTGAAGGGCGGCCACCCGCTGGACGCGCTGGGCTATATGTTCGGCCCACCGGGCTGGGCCCCCAACGGCCAGGGCCTGACGACCGACCAGCTGCGCGCCCAGATGACGCGCCTGACGGGCTCGGCCACGGGCGCGCCGCCTGTCGAGTTGCTGGACAACTGGGCCGGCGTGCCGCCCGACGAGCAAGCGCTCAACGGGTCGCCTGCTCCAGTGCGCTGAGCCAGCGCATCGCGTGTTCGCGGCTCTCGCCGCACATCTCTTCGCTGGGCTGGAGCGAACCGCAGACCGCGGGGCGCTCAGGCCGGCCAAACAATCGGCAGCGCAGGGCCTCGTCCAGATGCGGACAAGGCATGCCTGCCGGTTTGCCATGGGGCAGGCCAGGCAGGGGGGAGGAGATGGAGGGGGCGGTACAACAAGCCGCGCAGCCGGGTCTGCAATTCATGGGGCGCCTACTGGGAGGGGCCTGATTGTCGCGCGCTATCTCAGCTTGGATGGGGCGCGCGTGTTGTTGGATGCAGACCGTGGCGCTGTCGTCCGGGGAAGAAGAAACCCTGTTTTATTTTTGGTGACGACAGCGAATAAGCCGACTCTAGACAAACGCCGGCCCGGGCGCCATCCCTAACTTTTAAATGGCAGCGAGGTGCTGGCCTGTTCCGTGAGGGATGCACGTCGGGGCGATGGCATCAACTGGGGTGCTGGTTCTTTCGCTGTCGACACAAGGTGGTGATCAGAGCAGCCAGCCCAAGGCTTGTAAGCGCAAAGGTCGATGGTTCAGGGACAGCGGTGAGGGTGCCCACCACGATGCCAGGCTCGTTAAAGGCCACAGCGCTATTCACGATACTGACTTGGTTATCACCGTCGATCACCATATGGGCCCAGCCATACCGTAGCGCAGTAGCTTGTCCGTTGGCGGCCTCTTGCGGCAGGAGTTGGGAGGTGTGGATCACTCCGGCAACGTAGAAATCTTTGCTCAAATTGGGGTTGTCGAAGAAGCTAGGCAATGCACCCGGAGCGTCCACCGTCTGGCTGGAGAAATAGTCCCCAGGCTGTGCTACGGCAAGTTGCGTTGTGGCGTTTGCCGAACTCCACCCCAGATCGGTGAATTTGCCATCTGCATAGGTGATGACTTCGAAGTCAGGTTGCGTGCCAAAGCTCAGCACATAGCCATCTAGGGCTGTCTGCCCGTCGAAAATGACTGCTGCAGATAACATCATGGAGCCTGACTCCACGTACGCGTGAGAGGCCGTAGAAGCCATCAGGCAAAGTGCGGCTGTCGCCAAGTATCGCTTTACACGTGTCAAAGCCATATGTTGTCATCCCTGTGATGCGTTGAGTTGGTTTTGTCGCTGCACGTTATTAAGCCATGGTTTAAATGCGGTGCGGCTTCAGTGTGATTCCCCCGGGCACGCACAATCTCATTAAAATGGAAAGTTGCTCAAAAATGCGGCAATCTGGTAGCGTTAACTCGCCTCTTGCCGTGTAGTCTTTCTGGCCTTTGAGGCGCGCTGCTCCCATGCTTTATCCCCAAGAATTTGACGTGATCGTGGTCGGCGGTGGCCACGCAGGAACCGAGGCCGCGCTGGCTGCGGCCCGCATGGGCTGCGCCACCTTGCTGCTGACCCACAACATCGAGACCCTGGGGCAGATGAGTTGCAACCCGTCTATCGGGGGCATTGGCAAGGGCCACCTGGTCAAGGAGGTGGATGCGCTGGGTGGGGCCATGGGCGCCGCCACCGACGAAGGCGGCATCCAGTTCCGCATCCTCAATTCGAGCAAGGGTCCGGCCGTGCGGGCCACCCGCGCCCAGGCCGACCGCATCCTGTACAAGGCCGCCATCCGCCAGCGCCTGGAGAACCAGCCCAATCTGTGGCTGTTCCAACAGGCGGTGGACGACCTGATGGTGGAGGGCGACCGGGTGGTGGGCGCCGTCACGCAGGTGGGCATCCGCTTCCGCGCGCGCACCGTGGTGCTGACGGCCGGCACCTTCCTGGACGGCAAGATCCACGTGGGGCTGAACAACTACAGCGCCGGCCGGGCAGGGGACCCGCCCGCCGTGTCGCTGTCGGCTCGATTGAAAGAGTTGAAGCTGCCGCAGGGCCGCCTCAAGACCGGCACCCCGCCGCGCATCGACGGCCGCAGCATCGACTTCAGCAAGCTGACCGAGCAACCCGGTGATGGCGTGGGGCTGGTGGGCTCCTGGGGGGAATCGGCCCCGACCGGGCCGAAGGTGCCGGTGTTCAGCTTCCTGGGCACACCTGACCAGCACCCTCGCCAGCTGCCTTGCTGGATCACCCACACCAACCAGCAGACGCACGACATCATCCGCTCCGGCTTTGACCGCAGCCCGATGTTCACCGGTGTGATCGAAGGGGTGGGGCCGCGGTATTGCCCGAGCATCGAAGACAAGATCAACCGTTTTGCCGACAAGGACTCGCACCAGATCTTCCTGGAGCCCGAAGGCCTGACGACCAACGAGTTCTACCCCAACGGCATCAGCACCTCGCTGCCCTTCGATATCCAGCTCAATGCGCTGCGCACCATGCCGGGCCTGGAGAACGCCTACATCCTGCGCCCGGGTTATGCGATCGAGTACGACTACTTCGATCCGCGCGAGTTGAAGTCCACCTTCGAGACCAAGGCGATCCAGGGGCTGTTCTTCGCCGGGCAGATCAATGGCACCACCGGTTATGAAGAGGCTGCGGCCCAGGGCTTGTTCGCTGGCTTGAACGCCGCGTTGCAGGCGCAGGGGCGCGAGGCCTGGATGCCGCGCCGGGACCAGGCTTACCTGGGCGTGTTGGTGGACGACCTGATCACCAAGGGCGTGACCGAGCCTTACCGCATGTTCACCAGCCGCGCCGAGTTCCGCCTGCAGCTGCGCGAGGACAACGCCGACATGCGCCTGACCGAAATCGGCCGTGAGCTGGGCTTGGTGGACGATGTGCGCTGGGCGGCTTTCAACCGCAAGCGCGACGCTGTTTCACGTGAAACAGAGCGGCTGCGGACGACCTGGGTGCGCCCGGCCACGCTGCCTGCTGCCGATGCGGAGCGTCTGCTGGGCAAGGCCCTGGAGCGGGAGTACAACCTGGCAGACCTGTTGCGTCGCCCCGGGGTGGACTACGACAAGGTGTGCGAGGCTGGTGCGATTGCCGCTGGTCGGCATGCGGCCATCCGGGCCGAGGCGGGCAAGACGGCGTCAACAGAAGGCGCGGTTTCACGTGAAACAGATGGCGCCGTTGACCGTGCGGGCATGCATGTCGAACTGGGTGAGGCCCTGGCCGAGTCGGTGATCGAGCAGGTCGAGATCAGCATCAAGTACGCCGGCTACATCGACAAGCAGAATGACGAGGTCGAGCGGGCCGCTTATTACGAGGGCCTGAAGCTGCCCGGGGATCTGGACTACATGCAGGTCTCGGCGCTGAGCATCGAGGCCCGCCAGAAGCTGAGCAAGCACCGGCCCGAGACCCTGGGGCAGGCTTCCCGCATTTCGGGCATCACGCCGGCGGCGATTTCGCTCTTGCTGATCCACCTGAAAAAGGGGCGCTTCAAGGGCTTCGCGGCCAACGACAATGCAGGGGCGGGGACCGAGGCGGCCTGATCGCCTATGGGTTTGATCTGGGCTTGATCCGGCCGAGCTCGGCTGAACACCGCAAGGGTTTTTGAGTCAGTGGCTGTACGCCGATGGTGTGCGGCCACTGCTGTTTTTCTGGAGTGGGGATGGCATCTCATCACAAGCGGGGCCCGCAGCGCGGGGCTTATTCGTCTGGCCTGCACCTCTTGCACGGGGCGGGGGCGGCCAAGCCCGCGAGCAAACCGGTGCACAAGCCTGCACCCCGGCCAGCCGTTGAGGTCTGGTCGCAGGCGCAGTGGGAGGCGGCCCTGCCGCCGGTGTTGGCGCAACTGACCTTGCCCGTGGCGGGCGTGGGTGCCGAGCAGGTGCAAAAACTGGCCGCCTACATGGTGATGCTGGCGCACTGGAACAGCACCTTCAACCTCACGGCCCTGCGTGATCCGCAGGACATGCTCACGCATCACCTGACGGATTGCCTGGCGGTGCTGGCGCCTTTGGCCCGCCATCTGGACACGGTGCGAGCGGGCAGGGCGGCCGATGCGGGCCCGATCAAGCTGCTGGATGTGGGCAGCGGCGGCGGCCTGCCCGGTGTGGTGCTGGCGATCTGCTGCCCGGATGTCCAGGTCAGTTGTGTCGACACGGTGGGCAAGAAGGCGGCTTTCATCCGCCAGGTGGCCGCCGAGTTGCGCTTGCCCAATCTGCGTGGCGAGCACGCGCGGGTCGAGCAACTCAAGGGGCGCTACGACCTGATCACCTCGCGGGCGTTTGCCTCGTTGGTGGATTTCGTGTCCCTGACGCGGGCCATCCTGGCGGAGGGGGCGGAGTGGATGGCCATGAAGGGCAAGCATCCGGATGAAGAACTGGCGCAGTTGCCCGCTGACATCGATGTGTTTCACGTGGAACAACTGCAGGTGCCAGGGCTGGATGCCGACCGCTGCCTGGTCTGGATGCGGCCTCAAGGTGGTGTTCCGGGCTGAGGTTTGGGCTGAATTCTGGGCCGAGTTGGGGCTGCGTCGGGGCGGCGATTGGTTGAATCCAAGCCACAGCGCACCCAACTTTCTTGATGCGCCTCGTGCATCTCCCGTCAACCGCATGAGATGCTCAAGTATTGAACATCCATTCCACATGGCCTTTGCAGGAGACAGACAGATGAGCGTTCGAGTTTGGAAGAGGATCGCGCTGACCGCCGCCTTGTTGGTTTGGGGCGCAGCGAGCCAGGCTCAGACGACCAGTGGGGTGACGGGTGGTGCGACACGTGATGCCTCTGGCGGGCCGGGCGCGTTGCCTCAGACCTTGCCTCAAGTGCGGCCCGCACCGGTGACGGGCCGCGTGGCCACCGACCCCGCGGCCGTGGCCTTGCGCCCCGCCGGGCAACAGCCACTGACCTCGACCGCCAGGCAAGTGCCCCCGCCGGTCAACCCCAACGAGCCCTTGTTGACGCCGGAGTCCGAGCAGGTGAAGGCGCCTGCAGCCTCTGGTCGTGCCACGCGTCAGGCCCAGCGCGCCGAGCATGCCCAACCAAGTCAGGACGCCACCGCACCCGTGGCCACACCGCCCCGGCAGCATGTGGACCGCACCCGTGGCGTGAAGAAAACGAACGAGACCCAGCCCCGGCCGCATGAGCGCAAGACCAAGGGCAAGCCGCACCATGCGGGCCAGAAGGCCTCGTCGGTAGAGCCCAAGGATGCGCGCCATAAAGGCAGCAAAGGCGCGGGCACACGACACGGCGCACCACAAGGGCAAGCTGTCGGCCAGGTCGCAGGGCAGCACGTGGCACCCGATGCGGTGGCCACCAAGCATCGCTTGAAGAAGCCTGCCGCGTCCGGCAAGCAGGGCGCGTCGACCTCGGTGGGCACAGCGGGGCGCGTGGCCCGGCGCCACAAGCAGCCGATGACGACCCACGGCCTGCCCGCAGGCACACCGGCTGCAGGCACGCAGGCCGGTGCGCAGCCGCCCCATCAGGCCCGCAAACCCGCCCACCTGAAGCAGGCCACCGCGGCCAGCAAGACCCGCCATGCCCACACTGCAGCGGCCAAGGCCTCCGCACCTGTGGCCAAAAAGCCCGTGCGCCGCCAGCACCCCCATGCCTGATCCCGGATCACGGCTGAGATAATCAAGCCATGCCGCACATCTTCTGTATTGCTAACCAAAAGGGCGGGGTGGGCAAAACCACCACCACGGTCAACCTGGCTGCCGGTCTGGCCCAGATCGGGCAGCGCGTGCTGATCGTGGACCTGGACCCGCAAGGCAATGCCACCATGGGCTCGGGTGTGGACAAGCGCACCTTGCCGCACAGCGTGTACGAGGTGCTGCTGGAAGAAGTGTCGATTGCCGATGCGCGCGCGCGCAGCCCCAAGGGCGGCTATGACGTGCTGGGCGCCAACCGCGAGTTGGCGGGCGCCGAGATCGAGCTGGTGACGCTGGAGCGGCGTGACCGCCGGCTGAAGTCGGCCATCGAGGCGGCGGCCAACGATTACGACTTTGTGCTGATCGATTGCCCGCCCTCCCTGAGCCTGCTGACCTTGAACGGCCTGACCTGTGCCCATGGCGTGATCGTGCCCATGCAGTGCGAGTACTTCGCGCTGGAAGGCCTCACCGACCTGGTCAACACGGTCAAGCAGGTGCACGCCAACCTGAACCGCGAACTGCAGCTCATCGGCCTGTTGCGTGTGATGTTCGACCCGCGCATCACCCTGCAGCAGCAGGTGAGCGAACAGCTCAAGACCCACTTCGGCGACAAGGTGTTCGATGCGGTGATCCCGCGCAATGTGCGCCTGGCCGAGGCGCCCAGCTATGGCGTGCCCGGCGTGGTGTTCGACCCGGCCAGCAAGGGCGCGCAAGCCTTTGTCAGCTTTGCCCACGAACTGGTCAAACGCGTGGCGCCGAACATCAAGATCAGCAAGCCCAAGAAGGTGGCGTCGTCGGCCAGCGCGGGCACGGCAGACGCCTGACTTCAGCTTGAGCCAGGTAGAGCGGGCCCATCCATGGGCAGCGCCTCTTCCAGGCAACGCAGCAGCGCCATCACGTCCAGCGGTTTGGTCAGGTAGGCCTTGAAGCCATGCGCCTTGGCCGCGTGGATGCGGTCGGGCATGGCATCGGCTGAGAGCGCCACCCGCGGGATGTCACGTGTGGTGTCTTCGCTGTCCAGCGCGGCGGCCAGCTCCAGCCCGGTCATGTCGCCCAGGTGCATGTCGATCAGCATCAGGTCGGGGTGGTGGCGGCGTGCCACCTCCAGGGCCCGCTTGCCGTTCATGGCCACCAGCAGGCGCCAGTGCGGGCGCAGCTTGATGACCTGGTGCACCAGGGCCACGTTGACCTCGTTGTCCTCGGCGTACAGGATGGTGGCGGGGCGGGCGAACAGGTCGCCATCGGACAGCGGGATCTGGTCGGAGGGCTCGGGCTCGCTGTCGGCCGCCGGCAGGACAATGCGAAAGCAGCTGCCCGTGCCAGCCTGGCTCTCTACCTCGATACGCCCGCCCATCAGCGACACCAGCTTGTGCACGATGACCAGACCGATGCCGGTGCCCTCGATGCCGCTTTGCTCCACGCCCAGGCGGTTGAAAGGCTGGAAGAGCTGGGCCTGTTGTTCAGGGCTCATGCCGATGCCGCTGTCCTGCACCTCGATGAGCACCTCGTTGCCGGCCCGGCGGGCGCGCAATTGCACCGTGCCGCCTGCGCGGTTGTACTTGATGGCATTGCTCAGCAGGTTGACCAGCACCTGGCGCAAGCGCACCCGGTCCGCCTGCGCATAGACGTGGCTGCCCACGCCATGCGTGTCGATGCGGATCTGGCTGTGGCGGGCTTGCGCACCGACCATGCTGAGCGCGTCGTCGGCCACGAGATCGACGTCCTGGGCTTCGATGGACAGGGGCAGGTCACCGGCTTCGATGCGCGAGAGGTCCAGCACGTCACCCAGCATGGACAGCAGGTGCTGGCCGGCCTTTTCGATCAGGTTGACACGGCGGCGTTGCTCGTCGCCGAACACGCTGCTGCGGTCCATCTGCAGCAGCTGGGCAAAGCCGATGATGGCGTTGAGCGGGGTGCGCAGCTCGTGGCTCATGCGGGAGAGGAACTCGCTCTTGGCATGGTTGGCCCGCTCGGCGGTCTGGGCCGTGATCAGGGCTTCTGCATAGAGTTTCTGCTCGGTCACGTCCTGCGTATAGCCATACCAGGCTGTGCTGCCATCCGCCCCTTCGCGCGCAGCGAAGGCCTGGCCGGCCATCCAGCGCAGGCCCTTCTTGGGCAGGATGGTGCGGTACTCGAACTGCTGCAGCATCCCCTCCTCGTCCGCCACTTCGCGACTGAGTTGCAGGACCATCGGGAGGTCGTCGGGGTGGATGCGCTTGTAATGGGCGCTCCAGTCCAGGCCGGTGGCTTGGGGGTCCAGCTCATACAGCTCGGCCGCGCGCTCGCTGATGTAGTGCAGTTGCGCTTCGCCGCCGGGCGGCACCACCACCTTGTACAGCACACCCGGGATGTGCCGGCTCAGGCCCTGGAGCAAGCCCTCGCGGGCTTTCAGGCGTTTTTCGGTCTTGGCCAGCTGGGCGCGTGTCTGTGCCAACTCTTGCTGCAGTGCAGCAAGCGCATCGTCGCCATCGGGCGTCGGGGTAGGAGGCGTGGCGTCCATATCTGTGGGTTATCGACCGGCGGGCAAGGGCGTGTAGTGAGGGGGGGGGCCTGAGGATGCCCATTTCAGTGATCATTCAACAGCGACTCGCAGGCGGCTGTCAAAGTCTGGTTCAAGGCGCTGGGCAGGAAGTCACGATAACGGTGGGCCATGGCCTGTGCGGCGGCCCGGTAGCTGTCTGTGTGCAGCAAGGCGTGCAGGAGCTGCGCATAGGGCACGGGCTGGCCATGCGTGGCCGCGTTCAGCCCCGCGCCCAGTTGCACCACGCCCTGGGCATTGAGGAACTGCTCGGCCTGGGTGGGCAGCAAGAGCATGGGCACGCCCGCCAGCAGCGCCTGGGCCAGGGTGGCTTCGCCGGCATGGCTGATCAGCAGGCTGGCCTGGGGCAGGGCTTGCGCCAGGTCCACAGGGCGGCCGGCATAACGGATGCGCGGCGAGACCAGCGGGGCGGGGCGCCCGGCGGCCACTTCGGGCAGGTAACACAGGGTACGGCAGCCCGCTTGGTCCAGCGCCTGCAGCAGCGCCAGCAGGTCGCCATGGGTGCTGCGCACATAGGCAAACACGCAGGGGCCATCGCCCTCGGGCCATTGCGGTGCTTCGCCGCCTTCGTTCAGGAAGGTCGGGCCCAGCCCGGGGTCGACCTCGCCAGAGCCGGCGGGCAGGGCGTGGCGTTGGTCATGACGCTGATAGGGATCCAGCTCGGGCCAGCCGCACAGCAGGGGCTTGTCGCCACGGAAGATGGCGCTCAGGCGGGGCACGGCGGGCGCGCCATGGCGGGCCAGCACGGTGTTGACCGTGTTCGTGACGCGTTGCTCCCAGTAGTCGATGCGGCCGGGCTCGATGGGCTCCCAGGTGCGAAACGGGGGCAGGGGGCAGGCGTCAGGGGGCAGGTAGAAGCCACCCCCCACCGTGGCCACCGGGATGCCCTTGATGCGTGCGGCGATGGTGGCCGTGGGCGCGTAGTCGGCCACCAGCACGTCGGGGCGGATCAGGTCGAGCGCGGCCAGCCAGCCTTCCACCAGGCCATCGAGGTGATCGGCCTGCAGGTAGCCATTGCCCACCAGGATCTCGGTGAGGCTGATGGTGGGGTGGGGCCCGCCCACGGTCTGGTGCATCCAGAAGGGGGCTTGCAGCACACGCAGGCCCAGGTCACCCAGCACGCTGCGGGCATGCACGATCTCGCGCAGCATGAGGTCGACCTCGTGGCCACGCTGGCGCAGGCTTTGCGCCAGCGGCCTGAAGCGGCTTGCATGGCCCAGCCCGTCGCCAAATTCCCAGGCCAGTAAAAAGCGCGCCATGCCGATCGTCTCCATCCAGGTGTTCAAGGGATTGTAGAAACATCGGCTAAACAACGGACAATGGCGCCCATGGCGACGAAAAAATCCAAAGGCCTGGGCATGGGCCTGGAGGCCCTGCTCGGCCCCAAACTCAGCGATCAACCTGCGGCCACGCCGGAGGGCGGTGCGCCGTCCGTCCTGCGTCTGGACCTGATGCAGACGGGCAAGTACCAGCCGCGCACGCGCATGGACGAAGGCTCCTTGTACGAGCTGGCCGAGAGCATCAAGGCGCAGGGCATCATGCAGCCCATCCTGGTGCGACCCGTCGGGGGCGGCAAGTACGAGATCATCGCGGGCGAACGCCGCTCGCGTGCGGCCAAGCTGGCCGGCCTCACCGAGGTGCCCGTGCTGGTCAAGGATGTGCCGGACGAAGCCGCCGCCGCCATGGCCCTGATCGAGAACATCCAGCGCGAGGACCTCAACCCGCTGGAAGAGGCCCAGGGCCTGCAACGCTTGACCAGCGAGTTCGGCCTGACGCACGAGCAGGCCGCGCAGGCCGTGGGGCGCTCGCGCAGTGCTGCCTCCAACCTGCTGCGCCTGCTGAACCTGGCCGAGCCCGTGCAGGGCATGCTGATGGCCGGCGACATCGACATGGGCCATGCCCGTGCGCTGCTGCCGCTGGACAAGGCCGTGCAGATCACCACCGCCAACGAGGTGGTGGCCCGCAAGCTCAATGTGCGCGAGGCTGAAAAGCTGGTGGCCAAGGTGCAGGGCGCCGGGCGCCAGGCCCCGCTGCTGCGCGTCAAGTCAGAGAAGTCGCGCGATCTGGTCCGCCTGGAAGAGGCGCTGTCGGACATCCTGACCGCGCAGGTCGAGATCAACGTCAAGCGCAAGACCAAGCGCGGCGAACAAGGCGAGATCACCATCCAGTTCGGCAGCCTTGACGAGCTCAATGGCCTGATCGACAAGCTGCGCGGCGGCGCAGCCGAGTAAGCCCCCACGAGGACGCACCCAGGCATGCGCACCTGGCCTTTGCCGGCCTTGCTGACCTGGGCCCTGGCCTGGGGCCTGGCGCTGGCCTTGCGGGCCGTGCAGGCCCCTTTGTGGGCCGTGCTGATGCTGCCCACGGCCCTGGGGGTGTGCGCCACCTGGTTGCCCTTTGTGGCCTCGACCACCTGGCGGCGTGCGTTCGTGGCCGCCGGCTTCCCCTTGAGCGTGCTGGCGCTGGGGCAGGGCGCAGGCCTGCCCGCCTGGTTGTGGCTGGCGCCGCTGGCCTTGCTGTTGCTGGCCTACCCGGTGCATGCCTGGCGTGATGCGCCCGTGTTCCCGACCCCGCGCGGCGCGCTGCGCGAGCTGCCGCAGCATGCGCCGCTGGCCCCGGCGGACGCCTCACCTGAGGCCGCACCGGCCCGCATCCTGGACGCCGGCTGCGGGATGGGCGACGCCCTGGTCGAGCTGCATGCCGCTTACCCGCAGGCCCGCATCCACGGCATCGAGTGGAGCTGGTTGTGGCGCGTGGTGGCGGCCTTGCGTTGCCCCTGGGCCCGTGTGCGCCAGGGTGACATGTGGGCGCAAAGCTGGGCCGACTTTGACCTGGTCTACCTGTTCCAGCGGCCCGAGACCATGCCCCGCGCCATGGCCAAGGCCTGGCGCGAGATGCGCCCGGGCAGCTGGCTGGTGAGCCTGGAATTTGAAGCGCGTGATGACCGGGATCGGGCCTGGAAGCCGCATGCACGCTTGAGTTTGGAAGGCGCACGCCCGATATGGGTGTATCGCCTCGACCAACGTGAAACGGGGCGCCCGACTACACTGTCGGGCTCCAGTGAAAGCCTTGAATGACCCTGCCGACCGACTCGGTGCCCACCACCGAGACCCTGCCCTTCACCTCTGATGAGCTGCGTGCCGCCCTGGGCCAGTTCGCCACCGGGGTCACGATCGTGACGGCATGCGATGCCCAGGGGCGCCTGGTGGGGCTGACGGCCAATTCCTTCAACTCGGTGTCGCTGGCGCCACCGCTGGTGCTGTGGAGCCTGGCGCGCCAGTCGTCCAGCATGGCGGGTTTTCTGAATGCACGGCACTACGCCATCAATGTGCTGGCGGCCGACCAGCGCCCCCTGGCCGAGCGGTTTGCCCGTCGGGGCATCGACCGTTTCGAGGGCGCGCCCTGGCGCCCGGGCCTGACCGGCGCGCCGGTGATCGATGGCGCTGTGGCGGTGTTCGAGTGCAGCCACCGCAGCCAGTACGACGAGGGTGACCACGTCATCTTCGTGGGGCAGGTGGCGCATTGCCGCCGCCGCGTGGGGGCGACCCCGCTGGTGTTCCACGGCGGCCGCTTCTTCACCGACCTGCCGATCTGAGCCGGGGCAGGTTGGCCTCACTCAAGGCCTCACACTAGGCTTCACTCAGCCCAGATCCGGCGCCGCGCAGCGGTCCAGCAGCTTGAGAAAGCGGGCCACGTCCAGAGGCTTGGTCAGGTATTCCACGAAACCCCGCTCGCGCGCCTGGCTGATCTGGTCGGGCATGGCATCGGCCGACAGCGCCACCCGCGGGATGCTGGCGGTGGTCGCGGTTTGCGTCAATGCGTCAGACACGTCCAGCCCGCTCATGTCGCCCAGGTGCATGTCCAGCAGCAGCAAATCGGGTGGGCTGGACTGCGCCATGGTGATGGCCTGCTGGCCGCTGTGGGCCACCTCCAGGTGCCATTGAGGGCGCATGCGCATGACCTGGCGCAGCAACTCCACATTGATCACGTTGTCCTCGGCGTACAGCACGGTGCGTTGCGCCGCGCCGAGCTCATCGAGCGCGCCAAAGCCCGAGCGTGAGCCCAGCTCGGCGCATTCGGCATCCAGGGCCAGGGGGCGCGCCAGTGGCAGCCAGACCCGAAAGCTCGACCCATTGCCCGGTGTGCTGCTGACCTCGATGCGACCGTCCATCAGGTCCAGCAGGCGCTTGACGATGACCAGGCCGATGCCCGTGCCTTCGATGGCCGTGCGCTCTGCACCCAGGCGGTTGAAGGGCTCGAACAGGTGGTTGATCTGCTCGGGTGTCATGCCCTGACCCGTGTCGCTGACCGTGATCAGCACCTGCTCGTTGAGCGCCATGGCCTCGACCTTCACCTGCCCACCGGCGCGGTTGTACTTGATGGCGTTGGACAGCAGGTTGCTGAGCACCTGGCGCAGGCGCACCCGGTCGGCCTTCACATACACACCGGCATCGGGCAGGTGGTGAACCAGCTTGAGCCCGGCCGCCGCCGCCTGGTTGCTCAGCAGCGCCAGCGTCTCTTCCATGACCTTGCTGACGGCCAGGGTCTCGATCGACATGGGCAGGCTGCCCGCCTCGATGCGCGACAGGTCCAGCACGTCGGTCATCATGGCCAGCAGGTGCGCGCCCGCCCGCTCGATGTGCTCGACCTTCTGGCGCTGCACATCGTTGAGCGGGTTGCGCGGGTCCACGCGCAGCAGTTGCGCAAAACCCAGCATGGCATTGAGCGGGGTACGCAACTCGTGGCTCATGCGCGAGAGGAACTCGGTCTTGGCCTTGCTGGCGCGCTCGGCGGTCCGGGCCGAGCTCAGCGCTTCCTGCATGCGCACACGCTCGCTGATGTCCTCGATCACCGACACCATCTGCACGGGGCGGCCATTGCCGTCGCGCAGCATGACGCTGTTGAGCATGGCGTAGACGATCTGGCCGTCCGGGCGCACGTAGCGCTTCTCGCGCGCCATGCGGTCCTGACGGCCCGCCAGGATGCCCTCCATGGCGGCCAGGCTGCCCGCGGCATCATCGGGGTGGGAGATGTCCTGGTAGTGCAGGCCAATGAGGTTGTCGCGGCTGCGGCCGGTGATGTCCGCAAAACGCTGGTTGACCTCGACGAAATGGCCGCTTGGGGTCAGGCGGGCGATGCCCACGCCAGCGGCCTCGAACATGGCACGGTAATGCTCGTCGCCCGAGAGGGTGTCGAGACTGGGCGTCTGGCTCAGGTCGCCAGAAGACAGGGGGTCGGTTCCACCGTAGGTAGGGCTGGACATGGGGACAGCGTCAATCGGACACCACCCCTCAAGGCTTGCAGCTCATGGTGCTGCAGGACCTCGGCTCCTCCTCGACATGGACCGGACGGTGGTGACTTCCGGTGCATTACCGGCAACTGTCTCACACTTGATCGTCCTCGGCCAGCGGTGTGCGGGCCGAGTGACTTTGGTCGGCTGGTGGCAACACCAGCTCGACCCGGTTGCGGCCGTGAGCCTTGGCCTGATAAAGGCCACGGTCGGCGCGCTCCAGCGTCTCGTGCAGGGGCTCGCCCGGCGGGTGTTCCGTCAGGCCAGCCGAGAAGGTGATGCGCACGCCGTTGCCCACCACCACCTGCTGCAGTGCGGCCTGGAAACGCGCCAGCGAGGCCTGCGCACCGTGCAGACCCGGATCGGGTGCGGTCAGCATCAGCAGGAACTCTTCGCCGCCCCAGCGGGCCAGCACGTCGGTCTGGCGCAACTCCTTGCCGATGGCCTCGGCAAAGGCCTTGAGCACCGTGTCGCCCATCTGGTGGCCGAACTGGTCGTTGACGTGCTTGAAGTGGTCCAGGTCGATCAGGGCCAGGCAGAAGCCCTCGCCGCTGCGCAGCTGGCGCTTGAACTGCTGCTCCAGCAGCTGGTGCATGTGGCGGCGGTTGTGCAGGCCCGTGAGCTCGTCGCGGGTGGCCACTTCGTGCAGCATCGACAAGGCGTGTTGCAACTCCTGCTTCTGGTCAACCAGCTTGGTGCGCAGCTTGGCCACATGCGAGGCCACGGTCGAGATCACGGGCAGGGTGCAGGCGGCCAGCACGAACTTCATCACTTCCATGCGCACGTCGACCTGACCGGGCTCGTGCAGCGTCAGCCAGGCCATGGCCAGGCCCAGGCAGCCGAAGGTGCTGACACCCATGATGCGCACCTGGCGCGGGGTGAGCGTGATCATGCTGAAGACCATGACCAGGGCGATCAGCAGCAGCACCGCGTTGCGCAAAGGGCCCACGATCACATAGGCGATCAGGATGGAGGCCATGGCGAACAGGCATTGCGGCAGGTCCATGCCGGGGCTGCCCAGCCGGTTGGAGATGCCCGTGCGCACCAGCAGGTAAAACAGCGGCACGCCGGTCCACATGAAGGCCACCAGCGGCATGGCGGTGCGCGAAGGCACCTCCTGGATGTGCACGAGGTAGAGCAGGATGCCGGTGCAGGCCGCATAACCATAAAGCGCCAGCAACGTCATGGCGACGCGGGCGCGCAGTTTTGGTTCGGTCCCCAGGACGAGGTCGCTCAGTTTGCTCATTCTTGTAGCGTGCTCGGTTCGGTCGGGCTGCGGTAGGTGGCGTCGGCCGCGTTCAGGCCCATGCGGATCACCGTGCAGTTTCTGCCACCATCCTTGGCCTTGTACAGGGCGCGGTCTGCGCGCTCGATGCAGACATCCAGTGCCTCGCTCAGGTTGTAGGCGGTCAGGCCGGCAGAGAAGGTGGGCTTCAGATCGGGCAACGCCGGCACCAGGGTGGCTTCGGCCAGCAGCATGCGGGCGCGCTCCAGGCCCACATTGGCCAGCTCGGGTGAGGTGTCGTTGAGCAGCACGAGGAATTCTTCGCCGCCCCAGCGGGCCAGCACATCGGTGTCACGCAGGCCACTTTGCACCACTTTCGAGAAGTTGCGCAGCACCTCGTCGCCCACGGCGTGGCCATGGGTGTCGTTGATGCGCTTGAAGTGGTCGATGTCCAGCAGGGCCAGGCAGAAGCGGTGGTGGCCCGAACGCTCCAGGCGCTTCTTGTGCTGGCTGAGCACATCCATCATGTGGCGGCGGTTGACCAGGCCGGTGAGCTCGTCACGCGTGGCCAGGATCTGGATGCGCACCAGGGCGTTGGCCAGCTCGTCCTTCTGGGCCTGCAGCTTGGCGCGCAGGCTGCTGAGCTGGGCGGCCAGGCCGGAGATGGTGGGCACGATGGCCGCCGTCAGCACGAAGTGCGCGATCTCCAGCTTGAAGGGGTAGTTGTGCGGGTCCGTGCGGATCTTGATCAGGATGGCGACGCCCATCAGCACGACGGTGTAGCCGCCCGCGACGATGGCGCCTTTTTGCTTCATGTTGAAGATGCCGAATACCAGCACCAGCGCCAGCAGCATCATGGTCGAGCCGTGCACGGGGCCGGTGACCGAGTAGGCGCCCACGATGATGGTCAGCGCCGACAGGATCTGCGGCAGAGTCATGGCCGGGTCGTCAAAGCGCAGGTTCAGGCCCGTGCGCAGCACCACGTACCACAGCAGGATGTTGAGCAGGATGACGCCGCACAGGCGCTTGACGTCGTCCAGCTCCATGTAGCCGACCGACCAGGCGTAGATCTGCAGGAAGCAGCACGCGATGAACACATTGGCCGCCATCAGCGAGCGTGTGATGCGCAGGCGCTGTTTGCGGTCTGTGGTCAGCAGCAGGTCGTTGAGGCGTGAAATGAGGGGGGCGTACATGGTTGTGTCACGGCTTCATCTGGCTTTCGGCGGATTGCCTTGGCAGCTTGAGGGATTTGTCGCAATCTCCCCCCTCTTTCGGGCAGGGTTTGCGCATTTATCCGTTCGAAATTTTTGAACTGATGCATCAAGCCACTTCACCCAACTGGGTGCACAGTTCGTTCACCATTCAACTATTGCGCAATGCGGCAGGAGCCATCCACCATGAAAACCGGACAAAACCCCCCAATCCAGCGTTACAGCCTGGTGGCCATCGTTTTGCACTGGGTGCTGGCGCTGGCCATCCTCACCGCCTTCGTGGTGGGCGTGACCGTGGAGGACATGCCCTTGAGCCCCAGCAAGATCAAGCTGATCAACTGGCACAAGTGGGCCGGCATCGCCATCCTCTTGCTGTCGGTGCTGCGCCTGGTCTGGCGCCTGACGCACCGCCCGCCCGCCTTGCCCGACCGCATCCAGCAAGCCATGCCCGGGTGGCAGACCAAGGCCTACCACGCCACCCACCACCTGATGTACGCGCTGTTCTTCGTGGTGCCGCTGCTGGGCTGGGCCTACAGCTCGGCCAAGGGCTACCCCATCGTGTGGTTCGGCGTGCTGCCCCTGCCGGACCTGATGCCGGTCAACAAGGAGTTGGCCGACAGCATCAAGGAGGCGCATGGCGCCGCGGCCTTTGCCCTGATCGGCCTGGTGGCCCTGCATGTGGCTGCCGCGCTCAAACACCAGTTCATCGACAAGGACGGCCTGCTCGATCGCATGCGTCCTGGCCGGTGACCCTTCGCCGCTTCCTCTTTCGCTCGTTGAAAGGCACAACCATGTCTGCTTCTTTTGTTTCTCGCCGTGCGTTGCTGGCGCTGACCCTGACGGGCGCGGCGCTCTCGCTGCCCGCTCTGGCTGCCGAGCCGCAGGCCCTGGTGGCGGCCAAAAGCGAGGTCACCTTTGTGGCCAAGCAACTGGGCGTGCCGCTGGACGGCCGTTTCAAGACCTTCAGCGCCCAGACCGCGTTCGACCCCAAGGCCCCGCAGACCAGCAAGATCGCCTTCACGGTGGACCTGGGCAGCGTGGCGCTGAACCCCGATGCCGACACCGAGCTGGCCAAGCCCGAGTGGTTCAACATCGTGAAGTTCCCCAAGGCGAGCTTCCAGTCCACGGCCATCAAGGCGCTGGGGGCAGGGCGCTTCGAGGTGGCCGGCAAGCTGGCCATCAAGGGCAACGCCCGTGATCTGGTGGTGCCGGTGCAGGTGACGCAGGCCGGTGGCCTGAGCACCGCCACGGGTACCTTTGCCCTCAAGCGGCTGGACTTCAAGGTGGGTGAGGGCGATTGGGCTGACACCTCCGTGGTGGCCAATGATGTCCAGGTCAAGTTCAAGCTGGTGCTGCAAGGCGTGCCGGCGCTGTGATGCCCTTCTTTCCTTTGTTCCCTTTTTTGACAGGGCGCCCATTGGTGCCCGCCTTACCCAGGAGCCCTTCCATGAACCGTACCGCACTTGTTTCCTTGCTGGCCACCGCTGCACTGAGCGCCGGCATCGCCCACGCCGAACCCGCCACCTACACCGTGGACCCGACGCACACCTTCGTGACCTTCGAGGCCAAGCACTTCGGCACCTCGACCAACCGTGGCCGCTTCGACAAGAAGAGTGGCTCGGTCACCATCGACGCTGCAGCCAAGACCGGCAAGGTGGACATCAGCATTGACATGGCCTCGATCAACAGCGGCACCGACGCCTTCAACAATCACCTCAAGAGCAAGGACTTCTTCAACGTCGAAGCCTTCCCCAAGTCGACCTTCGTGAGCGACAAGGTGATCTTTGAAGGCGACAAGGTCTCGGCCGTGGTCGGCACGCTGACCCTGCTGGGCAAGAGCCAGACGGTGACCCTCAAGGCCAACAACTACGGCTGCTACCAGAACCCCATGCTCAAGCGTGAAGTGTGCGGCGGTGACTTCGACACCACCATCACCCGCAGCGAATACGGCATGAACTACGGCCTGCCTTTCATTCCTGACAACGTGCACCTGATCATCCAGATCGAGGCCGTCAAGCAGTAAAGCTGCACGGCTTGCACGCATGCCCGAGCGGGGTGCGTGCACCTTTTTGTATGCAATTTGCACCAGATTTTGTATGCAATCTGGTGCGTCTTCCCAGGGTAGCGCCCCTTCAGCGCGCGTTTTGAGCTGCTGAGCTGGCATTTTCGGCTGGCACACGCTTTGCACTGTGAAACCCCCGTTGGCGCAAGCCGGATGGAGGTGGGTGATGAGCGTGATGTCCTTGCACGAGCAGCGTGTGGCCACGATGGCCGCACAGGCTGATCTGGAGCTGCATCAACTGGTCAAGCGCTATGGCATGGGGCCGCGTGCACCGATGGCCGTCGACCACATCGGTCTGACGGTCAAGGCCGGTGCCTATTGCTGCTTGCTTGGCCCATCGGGTTGTGGCAAGACCTCGACCTTGCGCATGATCGCCGGCCACGAAGAGGTGAGCGAGGGCGACATCGTGCTGGGCGGTCGCAACATCACGCACCTGCCTGCCTCGGCGCGCGGCACGGCCATGATGTTCCAGAGCTATGCGCTGTTCCCGCATCTGAGTGCGCTCGACAACGTCGCCTTCAGCCTGAAGATGCGTGGTGTGGACAAGGCCACGCGGCAAGCCAAGGCCATGGACCTGCTGCAGCGCGTGTCCCTGGCCCATCTGGCTGAACGCAAGCCCGCCGAGATGTCGGGTGGCCAGCAGCAGCGTGTGGCGCTGGCCCGTGCCCTGATCACCGAGCCGCGGGTGCTGCTGCTCGACGAGCCGCTGTCTGCGCTCGACCCTTTTCTGCGCATCAAGATGCGCGCCGAGCTCAAGGCCTGGCAAAAGAGCCTGGGCATGACCTTCATCCATGTGACGCACTCGCAGGAAGAGGCCATGGCCCTGGCCGACCAGGTGGTGGTGATGAACGCAGGCCGCATCGAGCAGCAAGGCAGCCCGCATGCCGTCTTCAATGCGCCGCGCACCGAGTTCGTGGCGCGCTTCATCGGTGGCCACAACGTGATCCCCCAGGGCGAGGCCAAGGTGGCCGTGCGCACCGACAAGTCACAGCTCAGCCGCCAGCCCGTGTCGGGCGACGTGGGTCAGTTGAGCGCCACCGTGACCGGTGTCGAGTACCAGGGCACCTACGTGCTGCTGACCCTGCACAGCCCGGCCTTGCCCGGTGAGGGCGAGCTCAGCGTGATGCTGGGCGAGGCCGCCTTCGACGCCGCCCCCTGGCAGCCCGGCGAAGCCGCCCATGTGCACTGGCGCCTGCAGGACGTGCACGCGCTGGCCGCCTGAGGCGCGGCCGCCATCTTCCCTTGTTTCTGTCCAACGTGTTCCCAATGGAGAGTCCCATGTCACAAGCTTCTGATTGCCCTGAGAACAGTCACGTGCCGAGCGATGCGGCCCATGACAGCGTCACCCTTGACAGCGGCCTGTCGCGCCGCACCGTGATCAAGTCCGGCTTGCTTGGTGCCACCGGCATCCTGGCCAGCGGCTACGCGCCTTTCGTGCGTGCCGACGAGAAGATCACCCTGCGCTACCTGGGCACGGCCGTGAACCAGGACAAGACCATTGCCGACAAGTTCGAAGCCGACACCGGCATCAAGATCCAGTACATCCCCGTCACCACCGATGACGTGACCAAGCGCGCGGTGACCGCGCCCAACAGCTTCGACCTGATCGACACCGAGTACTTCTCGCTCAAGAAGATCATCCCCACCGGCAACCTCAAGGGCATCGACGTCAAGCGCATCAAGCACGCCGACAAGATCACCTCGTTGTTCACCAAGGGCGAGGTCAACGGCAAGAAGGTGGGCGACCAGGGCACCGCGCCCAAGAAGGTGATGTACCTCGAAGGCGAGAAGAGCAAGGCCTTCGCCAAGAGCCCCACGCAGTTCATGACCTTGATCCCCACGGTCTACAACGCCGACACGCTGGGCATCCGGCCCGACCTGATCAAGCGCCCCATCGAGAGCTGGAAGGAGTTGCTCAACCCCGAGTTCAAGGGCAAGGCCGCCATCCTCAACATCCCCTCGATCGGGATCATGGACGCGGCCATGGTGGTCGAAGCCATGGGCCTGTACAAGTACCCCGACAAGGGCAACATGACCAAGAAGGAGATCGACCTCACGATCAAGACCTTGATCGAAGCCAAGCGGGCAGGGCAGTTCCGCAGCCTGTGGAAGGACTTCAACGAGTCGGTCAACCTGATGGCGTCGGGCGAGGTGGTGATCCAGTCGATGTGGTCGCCTGCCGTGACAGCGGTGCGCACCAAGGGCATCGCCTGCACCTTCCAGCCCTTGAAGGAAGGCTACCGCGCCTGGGCGGCGGGCTTTGGCGTGCCCGCCACCTCATCGGGCAAGAAGCTCGATGCCACCTATGAGTTCATCAACTGGTTCCTTGATGGCTGGGCTGGGGCCTACCTCAATCGCCAGGGCTATTACAGCGCCGTGCTGGAGACGGCCAAGGCCAAGATGGAAGCCTATGAATGGGCCTACTGGATGGAAGGCAAGCCCGCCTCGCAGGACATCAAGTCGCCCACCGGCCAGGTGCTGGCCAAGAAGGGCGAGTTGCGTGACGGCGGCAGCTACGAAGCCCGCATGGGCGGCATCGCGTGCTGGAACGCGATCATGGATGAGAACACCTACATGGTCAGTAAATGGAATGAATTTGTAGCTGCGTAGTTGTTGCCCCCCCTACGCGCTTCGCGGGCTTGCAGCCCGCGCCCTCCCGAGGACGGGAGGGCCCTTCGCCAGGCTCGTTCAGTCCTCAAGGACGGTACGAGTCCGGGCTCAGCCCCCCAGGGGGCGACACCGATGGCCCGGCGGAGCCGGATCCATGGTGTCCGCTGGATCTGATGGTGACGCGCCAAGGGCTGCGCGTCATGGCTTGAAATTTTTTATCGGAGTACCTTCACATGAGCACACCTTTCTCTCGTTCTTCGCTGCGCTTGTCCACCATGGCCCTGGCTGTCCTGCTTGGCCAGGCCGGCATGGCCCAGGCGCAGTCCAACGTGACCATCTACGGGGCCATTGGCCTGGATGTGATCTCGGCCACGCATGTCTACAACGGCACGGGCAGCGGCTCGGTCGTCAAGATCGATGACAACGCCATCGTCAACTCGCGCATCGGCATCAAGGGCAGTGAAGACCTGGGCGGCGGCCTCAAGGCCGTGTTCGATCTGGAGTCGTCCATCAACCCTGACACCGGCACGGCACGCAGCACCTTCTGGAACCGCGGCGCCTATGTGGGCCTGACGGGCGGCTTGGGCTCGATCAAGGTCGGGCACCAGTGGAACGTGGCCGATGACTACATGGGCAACTACTTTGTCTTTGGCTACTACGCGCCCTTCTTGATGAGCGGCTTTTATGCCTTGAGTGATTACTACGACAACGCCATCAAGTACAACTCGCCCAATATCGGCGGCTTTGAAGGTGGCGTGTATTACGCGGCGGGCGAGAAGGCCGGCATGCACTCGGCGGGCCAGAAGTTCCAGGTGGCCGGTACCTATACCGGTGGCCCCTTCAGCGCCGGCCTGGCCGCCTTCTCCGAGAAGAACCCGCTGGGTGGCACCGATGGCAACACCATGTATGCCGCTGGCGTGAGTTATGACTTCGGCGTGGCCAAGGGCCGCCTGGGCCTGGCCACCGCCGATGTGCGCTACACCACCCCGTTCAAGGCCAAGCTGTATGACCTGGGTGTGGACGTGCCCATCAATGCGGCGCTCACCACCTCGCTGGACTACGTCAAGAAGGACGTGACCGACAGCCCCGATGACACCTACTACGTGCGTGGCCGCGCCAGCTATGCCTTGTCCAAGCGCACCAGCCTGAACTTCAACCTCATCTACCTGAAGAACAAGGGCAACGCCAACTTCGCCTTCATCTCCGAGCTGCCCGGCTTTGCGGGTGAGGCGGGCCAGTCGCAGACCATCGTCACCGCTGGCATCACGCACAGCTTCTGATGGCTGTTTGAGCGCGTGCGTCACGAAGGACCCCACATGAAGAAAGCATTGCCTTCCTGGTTGCAGGCCTCGCCCATGGGCGCGGTCTTCCTGGTGTTCTTCGTGATGCCGCTGCTCTTGATCGTGGCCGTGAGCTTCTGGCCGCAAAACGAGTACACGCTGGAGCCTGGCTTCACCCTGTCCAACTACACCTCGCTGTTTGACGGGTGCTTTGGCGGTGGTGAGGCCGGCGAGTTGTGCACCACCTTCAAGACCTACCTGTCCACCTTGAAGTTCTGCGCGCTGGTGTGGGCCATCACGCTGGTGCTGGGCTTCACGCTGTCTTACTTCGTGGCCTTTCACGTGCCCAGCCTGGGCGCGCAGACCGTGCTGTTCACGGTCATGACCATCCCCTTCTGGACTTCCAACGTGATCCGCATGATCTCGTGGATCCCGCTGCTGGGCCGCAACGGCTGGGTCAACCAGACCTTGATGGACCTGGGCCTGATCCGCCAGCCGCTGGAGTGGTTGCTGTACTCGGACTTCTCGGTGGTGCTGGCTTTCGTGCACCTCAACACCACCTTCATGATGGTGCCCATCTTCAACTCGATGATGAAGATCGACCGCGCCTTGCTGGAGGCGGCCAACGACTGTGGCGCCAGCGCCTGGCAGACCTTGTGGAACGTGATCGTGCCACTGTGCCGCACCGGCATTCTGATCGGCTCTATCTTCGTGATCACACTGGTCATGGGCGACTTTGTCACCGTGGGCGTGATGGGTGGCCAGCAGATCGCCTCCGTCGGCAAGACCATCCAGGTGCAGACCTCTTACCTGCAGTTCCCGCTGGCCGCCGCCAATGCGGTGGTGCTGCTGGGCGTGGTGCTGCTCATCATCGTGGCGCTCAACCGCCTGGTTGACCTCAGAAAGGAGCTTTGAAAATGGCTCACCCCCTACGCGCTTCGCGCGCCCCCTCAAGGGGGCACCACCAGTGGCCCGGCCAAGCCGGATCCACGGTGGTCGCTGGATTTGTTGATGGTGCTCTGCCAAGCCTCAAGCGCGCTGGAGCAAGCGAGGTGTCACATGAATAGACGTGGGTTCTGGCCCCTGGCCATCGTGTTCGCGCTGTACGTGCTGTTCCTGTACGGCCCGGTCATCACCATCTTCGTGCTCAGCTTTCAAGGGCCTGAAGGCGGGCTGACCTTCCCGATGCGGGGCGCGTCGCTGCACTGGTACCACGAGCTGTTCAAGGGCCTGGGGGTGGTGGACATCGGGGCGGCCATCCGCCGCTCGCTGGGGCTGGGCCTCGTGGTGATGGCGCTGACCGTGTTGCTGTCGCTGCTGGCGGGCCTGGCCTTTCGCAAGGGCTTCAAGGGCAGCGGGGTGCTGTTCTACAGCTCGGTGGCCAGCCTGATCATGCCCTCCATCATCATCTCGCTGGGCATCGGCCTGCAGTTCCGCCTGTTCGACACGCTCATCAAGGGCGTGCTGGAGGCGCTGGGCTGGACGGCCACCCTGGAGGGCTACAACACGCTCATGGGCCTGTACACCTCGGGCCTGGGCGCCCACCTGACCTGGACGCTGCCCTTTGGCATGCTCATCATGTTTGCCGTCTTCAACCGCTTCAACCCGGCTTACGAAGAGGCCGCGCGCGATCTGGGCGCCACGCCCTGGCAGGCCCTGCGCCATGTGGTGCTGCCCTTGATCGGCCCATCGCTGGTGGGGGTGGGCATGTTCGGCTTCACCTTGAGCTGGGACGAGATCGCGCGGTCTTCACAGGCCATTGGCGATGTCAACACCCTCCCGCTGGAGCTGCAGGGCCTGACCACCACCGTGACCACGCCGGCCATCTATGCACTGGGCAGCATGACCACCCTGGTGTCGCTGGCGGTGATCCTGTTCGCGCTGGGCGCCGCCGCCTTGATGCGCCGACGCGCCGCAGCCCGCCTTTGAAACCACCGCATGACCATGCCCCCAAGCAAGAAGACCGACCCGGTGGCCGAACCCGAAACGGGCGCGGCCCCCAGCCCGTCCGCGCTGTCGGACGAGGACATCCACCGCCGCCTGATCGAGGCCATCGTGGACCAGCGCCTGCTGCCCGGCACCAAGCTGGTGGAGGACAAGCTGGGCCAGCTCTTTGGCGTGTCTCGCACGCGCATCCGCCAGGTGCTCATCCGGCTGGCGCAAGAGCAGGTGGTCACCATCCTGCCCAACAAAGGCGCCAGCATCGCCGAGCCCACGGTGGCCGAGGCGCGCGAGGTGTTTGAAGCGCGTAGCGTGATCGAGGCCGTGCTGGTGCGCCGTTTCATCGAGCGCGCCCGACCTGCCCATCTCAAGGCCCTGGCCGCCTGCATCGAGGCCGAGGAGGCCGCGCGCCAGGCGGGTGACCACGCCATG
The DNA here is from genome assembly GCF_016195855.1 of Aquabacterium sp. Taxonomy (GTDB): domain Bacteria; phylum Pseudomonadota; class Gammaproteobacteria; order Burkholderiales; family Burkholderiaceae_C; genus Aquabacterium. The sequence continues at coordinate 182,165 of NZ_JACPYU010000002.1, read as the reverse complement.
GCCTTGCGCCACTCCGGCCAGTTCCACCTGCTGCTGGCCGAGGCCGCAGGGCACAAGACCTTCGAGACCTTCCTGCGCAAGCTGGTGTCCCGCACCAGCCTGATCCTGATGAGCTACGCGCCGGTCGAGCGCCATCGCACGCAGCCGCAAGGCGCGCCGGTGCGCTGGGTGCAGGCTTGTCGTTGCGACGAGCACCGCGGCCTGCTCGCGGCCTTGCGCTCGGCCGTCAAGGGCAAGGCGCCAGCCGATGAGTCCATTGCCTTGATGACCTCGCACCTGGCCCACATCGAGGCGGGCCTGTGCTTCAACCAGCCCCAGTCGCCGCCCGGTGATGTCTGGTCTTCCCTGGGCCTCACGGGTTGATCACCGCACCGCATCCGGAGACCCGCCCATGCGCCATGTGTTGATCATCAACCCCAATACCCGCCAGGCCTTGACGGCACAGCTGGTCGACCAGATCGGCCAGGTGCTGGCCGACACGGGGCTGGCAGTGATGGGCGTGACCGCACCCTTCGGATCGGACTACATCGCCAGCGAGCAAAGCTATGTGGTGGCGGCCCACGCCGTGCTGGACGCCTGGCAGGCCCATGTCATCGAGCATGGCCCGCCGCGCGCCGTGCTGGTGGCCTGCTTCGGGGATCCGGGCGTGTGGGCGCTGCGCGAAACCACCGGGGTGCCCGTGATGGGCCTGGCAGAAGCCGCCATGCGCGAGGCCGATGCGCTGGGCCCGTTTGCCATCGTGACCGGCGGTGCCGCGTGGGGGCCGATGCTGGAGCGGCTGGCGCGTGGCCTGCAGCTGGCCGGGGCAGGGCGCCTGCGCTGGGTGCGCACGGTCGATGCTTCGGGCAGCCAACTGGCAAGTGACGCCGATGCGGGTCTGCGGGCCATCGCGATGGCCTGCGAGCAGGTGATGGCTGACGATGCCGCACACCTGGCCGCGCACCGGATTGCACTGGGCCAGACACCCTCCGGGCAGGCCGTATCTGTGCGTGCCGGCCAGCCCTTGGCCAGCATCATCGTGGGTGGGGCGGCGCTGGGGGGCTGGGTACCAGCCTTGTCCTCATCTTGCAGCGGCGCAAGCCTGATCGACAGCGTGCAGGCCGGTGCGCGCTGGTTGCGCCAGCACGGTTGAGCCCGTGGTGTCTGGCGCTCAGGCCGGGTTGCCGACCTGGTCCAGCGGCTGTGCTTGCAGCGTCTGAAGGTGGCGCATCAGCACGGCTTGCAACTCGTCCTGCCTGAAGGGTTTGGCGAGGTGCTCGTTCATGCCCACCGCCAGGCAACGCTCGCGGTCGCTGCTCATGGCATTGGCCGTCAGGGCCACCACGGGCACCGGGGGGCGGCCATGGTGGTGTTCCCAGGCCCGCAGGCGCCGCGTGGCCTCGATGCCGTCGAGCTCGGGCATCTGGCAGTCCATCAGCACCACGTCATACGGGTGGTCCAGGCGTTGCAGCTCGGCCAGGGCCTGCAGGCCGTTTTCCACGCGGGTCACGACCACGTCCAGTTTGGCCAGGATGGCTTCGGCCACGATGGCGTTGACGGGGTTGTCCTCGGCCATCAGCACATGGCCTCGCGAGCCGGCGACGGGCAAAGGGCCGAGCGTGACGTGGGGTGTGATGGCTGGCAACTCGCGCAGGTCGGACAGATCCAGGTCCACCTGCTCGACCTGTGCGCCGGGCAGGGGCACGGTCAAGGTGAAGGTCGAGCCCTGGTCCAGCACGCTGGTGCACACGATGTCGCCGCCCATGGCGCGGGCGATCTCGCGGGAAATCGTCAGGCCCAGGCCCGTGCCCTTTTGTTTGCGGGCAAAGGTGCCGTCCACCTGGTGGAAGGCATCAAAGATGCGCGGCAGGTGCTGGGGCGAGATGCCCGCGCCGGTGTCCTCGATCTGAAAACGCATCACCTGTTGGTCTTCGGCGCCGGGAGCAGCCTGGCGCGCGACCTGGAGTCTGACCTCGCCTTGCTCGGTGAACTTGATGGCATTGCCCACCAGGTTGAGCAAGACCTGCCGCACGCGGGCCGCGTCGCCCCTGACCCAGCACGGGGAGGGCAGGTCCAGCGAGGTGCGCAGCCGCAGGCCCTTCTCGGCCGCTGCCACATTGAGCACGGACAGCACCTCGTTGATCACGCCATGCAGCTCGAAGGCGCTGGGGTTGATCTGCAGCTTGCCGGCTTCGATGCGCGAGAAATCCAGCACGTCGTTGATGATGCCCAGCAGGTGCTCGCCCGTGCGCTCGATCAGCTCGACCTGCTGGCGCGCTTCGGTGAGCGGGCCCAGCTTGCCGGGCAGGGGTTGTGCACCAGCCGCGCCAGGCCCAGGATGCCGTGCAGCGGCGTGCGCATCTCGTGGCTCATGGTGGCCAGGAACTGGTCCTTGACGGCGCTGTGGCGCTGCGCGAGTTTCAGGGCCTCGGCCCGCTCGCGCGCGATGCGGTCGGTCGTGAAGCGCAGCCACAGCAACTCGGTGGTGCGCCGCTCCACGCGGCGGCTCTCGAACATCATCAGCGCCAGCAGGGACAGCAGGCCCACGCCACCGTACAGGCCATAGGCGTCCATGCGGGTGAACAGCTTGAGGCTGGCGGGCAGCAGCAGCGGCAGGTTCATCAGCATGCTGGGCACGATGTGCGCCTGCAGCGTGAAGGTGCACACCGCACAGGCCCCGATCAGGGTGGCCACGATCATGACGGTGGTGACCATGTCCTGCACGGGCAGGAAGGCGCCGGCCAGGCCCCAGAGGCTGCCATGCAGGGCGCACACCACATTCAGGCTGGTGAGCCAGCCCGGGCTGGCACGGTTGCGCGAGCCCAGGTAGGCACTCAGGTGCACCACCCTCATGATGGAGCCCAGCACGCACAGGCCGGCCCACACCATCGTGAGGGTGCGGCCCATTTGCGGCGCCACCAGCAAGGCCAGCGCCACCGCGAAGATGCCGCTGAACAGCGCCACCGGCACCGTGGAGGCGAACAGCATGCGGATGCGCTCGGCACGGATCAGCCGAGACAGCTCGGGGTCGTCCGGCGAGACCCGCGTCCGGTCCGGATCGGGCAGCATGAGGGCGTGGCAATTGAACCGCATCCGGTTCTTATCGTCGTGGGGCCCAAAAGACTTGAGGCCCGCATGAGCGGGCCTCGTTCAATGTGGGTCGGTGAGGGTTCAGCCTTCGCCCTGGGACAGGTTCAGCCGTTCGCACACGCGCATGGTGGCCAGCTTGAAGGCCTCGAAATGCAGGCCCACCTGGTGGGCGATGGGCTCCAGCTCGGTCCAGACAGCCTGCGGGTCATTTGAGCGGTCCGGGTGCAGCAGCAGGGCGTCCACGGCCGCGCCGATGGTCAGCAGCTTTTGCACAGCCGGGCGCTCTTGCGCCCATTGGCTGGGGGTGTTGGGGCGGGCGCGCACGCTGTCAGACACGTCGCGCGACAGGCCCCAGGACTGGCACAGGGCCGCACCCAGCGCCGAGTGACTCACGCCAAAGGCTTCGATTTCGGCGGCGCACAGCAAGGCTTCGTCGTGGGTGTCTGCCTCCAGGGCCTGGTAGCGCTGGCGGTCATAGGCATACAGCACGGCGCGGCCCGTTTCGGCGAACAGGCCCGAGGTGTGCGCTTGCCAGGGGTCCACATCCAGCTGGCGGGCGATGCGGCCCATGGCCAGGCCACGGATGCCGGCGCGGTCCCAAATTTGTTGCAGCAAGGGGCTGGGCGGGAAGGCCCCGCGCAGGCCGATCTCGTAGGTCAGGCCGGCCACCTGGGCCATGCCCAGATAACGGATGCCTTCGTGCACGGTCTCCACCCGCTTGAGCAGGCCGAACAGCGCGGAGTTCACGGTGCGGACCACGGCCGAGGACAAGGCCATGTCGGTTTCGATCAGCGAGGACAGCTGGTCGATGGAGCTGTCTTCTTCTGCCATCAGCAAGGACAGCTTGACCAGCGTGCTGGGGCAGGCCGGCAGGTCGATGTTGAGGTTGCGAAGCTGGGGGGCGATGGTCATGACGGGCTCTCATCCAATGATGCCAGGCCAGTCTAGGCTTTTGCCCCGCCAGGGAAAAGCAGAAGTGCCTCGTGAAGCCGAGGCTTTAACGGGTTTTGCCCGTGAAGGATTGCCGCTTTGGCCTGCTTGGCCCTCAATGGCCCTTAATGGCGCTTCAGCGCACGGCAAAGCGCCGGCGCGGGATGCGGGCGGCCTGTGCGGTCAGGCCATTGCTGCGGCGGAACTCGCTGGGCGGCATGCCCTTCCAGCGGCGGAAGGCTTCGATGAAGGTGGTCACGTCGGCATAACCCAGGCGCTCGGCGATCTCGCCATGCGTCAGGCTGGCCGAGGCCATCAGCTCTTCGGCCAGGGTCGAGCGCACCTCTTCGAGCAGGGCGCGGAAGGTGGCGCCTTCGGCCGTCAGGTGGCGACGCAGCGTGCGCGAGGTGATCTTCATCTCGCTGGCGATCTCTTCCATGTCGGGGATGTGGCCAGGTGTGCGCAGCAGGCGGTCGCGCACGGAGGCCGACACGCCGGTGCGGGCCTTGCGGGCTTCGACCAGCTTGCGGCACATCTGCTCGCACAGGGCGGCGGTGTGCGGGTCGGCCTGGGGCAGGCGCTCGTGCATCACGGCGGCGTCGAACAGGGCGCAATCGCGCGCCTGGCCGAACATCGGGCGGATGCCGAACAGGCTGGTGTAGGCCTCGACGATGTCGGGTGTGGGCTCGGGCCGCCGCATGTGGATGGCGCGGAAGGGCAGGGGGTGGCCCAGGATTTCGCGCTGCAAGGTGATGACGGCGGCGCGGTCGCGGTCCAGGATGAACTGGCGCACGTCGGGGGGCAGGTGGTCGCTCTGGAAGGAGGACTGGATCAGGTCACCGATTTGCTCGATCTCGTTGATCGTCAGCGAGAAGGTCAGGTTCAGCATGCGCGAGGCCATGCCGACGCCGGCGCCCAGGGTCGGGCTGCTCATCACCGCGTAGCCCCACAGGCCGTAGGTGGTGACGTGGTAGCGGGTGCCGGCCTGCAGGCCCAGCGTGGGGATGTGGGGCAGCGCGTGGATCAGGTTGCGGATCAGCTGCACTTCCTGATGGGCTTCGATTTCACCCTTGGGGTCGTCCAGCAGGGCGCGTGTGATGCCGGTGTGGCGCAGCATGTTGTCCACGCTGACGCCGTGATCGAAACCAAGCTGAGTCAGGACCCGGGCGGTGGCGATGCCTCGCCTGAAGTCCCAGATGGATTTGGCAGATGCTCTGGCGCTCATGATGTTCCCCACGCTCCCTGCGCGATTTGACAAGGGATTATGTCTGTCTTAGTTACATGTGTGTCCTTAAAACTGTCACCTACTATGACATTATTTCAAACTAGGGATGTTATTTCCGGACAATGACCAGGCCCTTGAGGTACTCGCCCTCCGGGAAGGTGATCGTCGTGGGGTGATCCGGGGTGGCTTCCAGGCGTTTGAGCAGGTAACCGTCCACGCCCGCGTCCAGGCCGGCGCCGGCCACGATCTTGTGGAACAGCTCTGCACCGATGCCCCCCGAGCACGAGAAGGTCAGCAGCAGGCCACCCGGGTTGAGCAGCTTGAAAGCCAGGCGGTTGATGTCCTTGTAGGCGCGCGAGGCCCGGTCCGCATGGGCGGCGCTGGGGGCGAACTTGGGCGGGTCCAGCACGATGGCGTCAAAGGTGCGGCCGGCCTGGATGAAGGCGCGCAGGCTGCCATTCACATCCGCGTCCAGCGCCGTGTGCGCCCCCGCTTCGTAACCGTTGAGCGTGACATGGGCGCTGGCGCGGGCCAGGGCCGGGCCGGAGGAGTCCACGCTGGTCACCTCGGTGGCGCCGCCTTCGAGCGCGGCCACGCTGAAGCCGCCGGTGTAGCTGTAGCAGTTGAGGACCGTCTTGCAGTTGAACTGCCTGACCAGTTTGGCGAACAGGCCGCGGTTGTCTCGCTGGTCCAGGTAGTAGCCGGTCTTGTGGCCCTCGGCCACGTCCAGCGTGAGCTTCCAGCCGTTTTCGTGGATGGTGACCTCGGTCGAGCGGCGCGCCCCATCAGCGGTTTCCGGATGGCGCAACCAGCCGGTGACCTGTGGCAGGCCTTCCAGCGCGCGCACGCTGGCATCCGAGCGTTCATACAGGTAGGGGCATCCGGTGGCGGCCACCAGCGCATCGGCGATCACATCCTTCCAGCGCTCGGTGCCGGCGCTCAGGAACTGGGCGCTGAGCAGGTCGCCATACTGGTCCACGATCAGGCCGGGCAGGCCATCGGCTTCGCCGTGGATCAGGCGGATGCCGTCGGAGTCGATGGCCAGGCGTTGGCGCACGGCCACGGCTTGCTGCACGCGGCGCTGGAAGAAGGCGGCGTCGATGCGCTCGGCTTCGTCAAAGCTCCAGGCGCGCACCCGGATCTGCGAGCTGGGGCTGAAGGCGGCCCAGGCCAGGAATTGCCCCTCGTGTGACTGCACGCGCACGGTTTCACCGGCATCGCCGCCGCCCTTGGCCACGCTGCCCTGGAACACCCAGGGATGACGGCGCAGCAAAGCGCGTTCTTTGCCTTCGCGCAGGGTGATGACTTTCATGATTATTTAAGAGGCAAGGTGGTCGAGCGAAGGCAACATTGTCGTACCTGCCCGCTTTGAACAGGCTGGGCAGGCAGAAAGTGGCATTGCACCTTGGTTCTTTCGCAATGCAGTAAACATGGGGTTTGAGCAGTTTGTGCAAGGCTTGTCAGCCGGTCACGCGCCGGTGTTGCATGACGCGTCCATGAAGGTCAGTGATGTCGCGTGATTCGTCTTCCGTCTTGCAACTGGATTCGGCCTTGCCGGACATGAACCCTTCCTTCCGCGACCACGAGCACGACCGCGACCGCGACCACGCCGCCTTGCAGGCAGAGCTTGCTCGTCTCAAAACCCAATTGCTGGAGCAGCAAGCGCAGAACGAGCGCCTGCAGCAACGCTGCCTGGAGGCCGAGTCCGGCCTGATTGCCGCGCGCGTGTGCCTGCCCGACCGCCGCCTGGAAAGCATCCTGGACGCCATGCCCGGCGCCGTGGCCTACTGGGATTCGGGCCTGGTGCTGCGCTACTGCAACCGCCGGCTGCGCCAGCACTGGCGGCACAAGTCGGAGTCCCTGGTGGGGCGCCACATGGCCGAGTTGCTCTCGCCCGAGGGCTTTCAGCGCACGCTGCCCTTCGTGCAGGCGGTCCTGCAAGGGCAGGAAACCACCGGCGAGCACCAGGAAAGCAATGGACTGTTTGCCCAGGTCAGCTTCACCCCGGACATGCTGGACGGCGAGGTCAAAGGCTTTGTCGTGCTGGCCATGGACGTCACCGAGCTCAAGGCGGCCCAGGCCGTGGCCGAGCAGGCGGGCAAGGTCAAAAACGAGTTCCTGTCTGGTGTGAGCCATGAAATCCGCACCCCGCTCAACGCCGTGCTGGGTTTTGCCCAGGTCGGGGCCTTGCGCTATCCGGACCATGCGGCAGCCACCCACTTCGGCCATATCCTGCAGGCTGGCCAGCACCTGCTGGGCCTGATCAACGACATCCTGGATTTCTCGCGCATCGAGGCGGGCAAGCTCGACATCCACATCGGTGAGATGGTGCTGAACACCTGCATCGAACAGGCCCTGGCGCCCGTGCGCGAGCAGGCCCGGGCCAAGGGCCTGCGCCTGGAGGTGCTGCGTGCGCCCGGTGTGCCCGAGCGTTGGCGTGCCGACGCCCAGCGCGTGGGCCAGATCCTGGGCAACTTGCTGACCAATGCGGTGAAGTTCACCCAACAGGGCGAGGTGCGCCTGACCATCCGCGCCGACGACACCGGCCTGAGCCTGGTGGTGCAAGACACCGGGCCCGGCATGGACGCGCAGATGCGGTCGCAGCTGTTCAAACCCTTTGTGCGCGGTGACGGCAGCTCGACCCGGCGGGCCGGTGGCACGGGTCTGGGCCTGTCCATCTGCAAGCGCCTGGTGGACATGATGGACGGCCGCATCATCGTGGACAGCACACCCGGACTGGGCTCGCGCTTCGAGGTGCGGCTGCCCCTGGCCTTGCTGCCCGAGCCGGCACCCCAGGTGCCCCCGCCTGCCGAGGCCACCCGCTGGGAGACGCAGGGCCTGGACGGTGCACGCGTGCTGGTGGCCGAAGACCACCGCGTCAACCAGTTGCTGCTGGAGCAACTGCTGCTCAGCGTAGGAGTGCATATCACCATGGTGAACAACGGGGTGGAGGCGGTGGACGCCGTCAAGCGGGCCGGGCAGGGGGCGTTCGACCTGCTGCTGTGCGACATCGAGATGCCCTTGATGGACGGCTACCAGGCCACCGAAGCCATCCTGCAGCTGGACCCGGGCCTGCCCGTGCTCGGCCTGACCGCACACGCCTTCGAGGAGGCCCGCGCCAAGGGGCTGCGTGCCGGCATGGTGGACTACCTGGTCAAGCCCTTCGTCCATGATGAGCTGATGCGCCTGATGGCGCGGCACGCACGCCGCGTGGCCTGAGCCATCAGCCTGAGCCGGACAGGGGCTTACGGCTCGTCCGGGCTGTCTTTTCCGCCCTTGCTGTCCTTGCCACCCTGACGTTTGGCGCGCGGGTGCGCGGCGTCATACACCTTGGCCAGGTGCTGGAAATCCAGCTTGGTGTAGACCTGGGTGGTGCTGATGTGGGCATGGCCCAGCAGTTCCTGCACGGCCCGCAGATCGCCGCTGGATTGCAGCAGGTGGCTGGCAAAGCTGTGGCGCAGCATGTGCGGGTGCACATGGGTGGGCAGGCCTGCTTGCTGGGCCAGCTGCTTGAGCCGGTTGCGCAACTGCATGGGCGTCAGGCGCGTGCCCAGCCGGCTGATGAACAGGGCCGGGGACGCGAGTGGCGTGAGTTGCTCGCGCAGATCCAGCCAGGTGCGGATGGCCTGCAAGGCCGCCTGGCCCACCGGCACGATGCGCCGCTTGCTGCCCTTGCCCAGCACATGGGCCTCACCGGCTTGCAGGTCGAGCCAGCCTTGTGCACCGCCGCCGGCGCTCACATCCAGGCCCAGCAACTCAGCGCTGCGCAGGCCGCTGCTGTAGAGCAGCTCGATCATGGCGTGGTCACGTGCGTGCAGCCAGGGCGCCTCCCTGGCCTGGCGCTTGGCAGCGGCGGGCGAGGCGGCCTCGTCATCGGCAGGTTCGTGCACGGCCAGTGCCACGGCCTGGTCCACCGACAAGGCCTTGGGCAGCGGCTTGGGGCCTTTCGGGGGCTTGATGCCGTCCACCGGGTTGAGCTGCACCAGGCCCTCGCGGCCCATCCACTTGAACAGGCCTCGCCAGGCGGCCAGCGTGATGGCGATGCTGCGGGGCCCCAGGCCTTGCGCATGCAGCCGTGCCGTCCAGCCGCGGACATGGTGGGGGCGCACACCGGGCAGCAGCACTTGTTCTTTTTCGCACAGCGTGATCAGCCGCTTGAAGGCCTCGCCGTACATGGCCAGCGTGCGGTCGGCCAGGCGCCGTTGCACGCGCAGATAGTCCAGGTGGCGGTCTATCGTCGGGGAGGTGGGCACAGTGGGGTCAGGGCATGGTGTGATCAGCGCTATTGTCAACCGCCTGGCTGGCCTTGGGCGCCAGGACACGGGCGGGGATACCCACAGCCGTGCAGCCTGCCGGCACATCGGTCAGCACCACGGACAGGCTGCCAATGCGTGCCCTGTTGCCGACCGTGACGGCACCGAGCACCTGGGAATGGGCACCCAGATCCACGTCATCGCCCAGAACCGGAGACGGCCCGTCGTCATAGCGGCTGCCCAGTGTCACCCCTTGTCGCAGGGTGCAGTTGCTGCCGATGACCGTCTGGCGGTTCACGAAGATGTTGCCGAAGTGCCAGATGCGCAGGCCACCGCCAACCTGCAGGCCCAGCGGCAGGCTGATGCCCAGCACCGATTCAAGCAGCTTGAAGACCGCATACCAGGGGATGAGAAACAGCCGCCTCAGCAGCCTGGGCTGGATGCGCAGCAGGGCGCAACCCAGGCGGAACCACAACACGGCCCACAGGGACTGCTCATGCAGCAGGGCGCCCCAACCACCATAGCGTGCAACGTCCATGCGAACGCAAGGCCATATGCCATGTTTGATGTTGTGCTCCACGACCTACTGCCCACCACGTACTGCTTTTCAAGACGCTGGAGATCATGCCCAACAAACCCGGGATCACCTAGGAAGAACGGCATACATTACACAGCGCAAAGCAACTTTACAAAGAGGCGCTGGCACCCTTTATGCTGGCCGCTCTTCACAAAACGAAATCCATATCAGGAGGAAAACATGACTGACTCAAGTCGGGGTCTGCTGGCGCGTGGGCGCTTGCTGGCCTGTGTGGTGGCGCTGGGCCTGTCGGCCTCGGCCCATGCCGTTGATGTGCTGACCCAGCATTACGACAACGCCCGCAGCGGGCTCAACGCGGGTGAAACCCGCCTGACCACGGCCAATGTCTCGGCCAAGGGCTTTGGCAAATTGTTCACGCATCAGGTGGACGGGCAGGTCTACGCCCAGCCGCTGTATGTGGCCCGGCTGAGCGTGGCGGGCAAGGGCACGCGCAACGTGGTGTTCGTGGCCACGCAGGCTGACACCGTGTACGCCTTTGATGCCGACAACGCGCGCGGCAGTAACGCCCAGCCGCTGTGGCAGGCCAGCCTGGTGGATGCCGCCCACGGCGCCGCGCCCGGTGCGACGGCCGTGCCCGTCACCGAGCTGGGTGTCAACGCGCAAGGGCAGGCCCTGTGCACCGACATCGCCCCGCAGATCGGCGTGACCGGCACCCCCGTCATCGACCGGGCTTCGGGCACCTTGTACGTGGAGGCCAAGTCCAAGGAGGGCGGGGCGATCGTGCACCGCCTGCATGCGCTGGACATCAGCACCGGCCTGGAAAAGCCCGGCAGCCCGGTGGCCATCCCCGGGGCTTTGCCCATGCCCCAGCCCTTCGACCCGCTCTGGCACATGAACCGGCCGGCCTTGTTGCTGGATCACCAGACCGTGTACGTGGCCTTCGGCACGCATTGCGACGGGCTGGAGCAGCACCCCTACCGCGGCTGGATGTTCTCGTTTGACGCCAGAACCCTGGCGGCCAAGGCCTTTATCCCCATGACCACGGGCCAGGCCAATGCCGGCAGCATCTGGATGTCTGGCGCAGGCCCGGCGGCCGATGCACAAGGCCAGGTCTATGCTGTCACCGGCGATGGTGATTTCGATGGCGTGCATAACCTGGGCGACAGCGTCGTCAAGCTCAATGGCAGCACCCTCGCTTTGACCGACCTGTTCAGCCCGGCCGACAACGCCGCACTGGATGCGGTGGACTCGGATCTGGGTTCAGGCGGCACCTTGCTGCTGCCCGACCAACCCGGCGCCAACCCGCGTCTGCTGGTGCAGGCCACCAAGGACGGGCGCATCTACCTGCTCAACCGCGATCACCTGGGGGGCTTCTGTGCCACCTGCACGCCGGTGCAGGCCCTGCCCAAAGGCACGCTGGGCGCGGCCACGCCACCCGGCTTCCCGCAAGACTGGTCTGGCTTGTTCGGCCTGCCCAGCTACTGGAACCAGAAGCTGTACTTCTGGGGCGTGAAGGACGTGCTCAAGGTCTTCACCCTGAACAATGGCCTGCTGGACCCGACCCCGCAAAAGGGCACGACCACCTATGGCTACCCTGGCGCCAACCTCAGCATCTCGGCCAATGGGCGCAGCAACGGCATCGTGTGGGCGATCAAACCCGCGTTCGGCAGCGATGGGGCCTTGCAGGCCTGGGATGCCACCACGCTCAACCTGCTCTACAGCAGTGACCAGCAGGCGGGTGACGAGATGGGCCCCTCGGTCAAGTTCAGCACCCCCGTGGTGGCCAATGGCAAGGTCTTCGTGGGCGGCGGCGACCGGTTGACCGTCTATGGCCGCCGCTTCAAGCTCTTCGGGGTCTGGTACCCGCTGTATTGATCAGTCCAGCAAGCGCGCCAGCGCCGCGCTGGCGATGTCGCTGACCTGGTGCAGGAAGTCCACGCCCATCTCGGCGGTGTAGCGCGTCGGGTCGGGCGAGCCCAGCACCAGCAGGCCGAAGGTTTCGCCCTGGTGGTGCAGGGGCAGCAGGGCCAGCGAGGTGATGGTGGCGCTGTCGTCCAGCCATTTGCTGGCTTCAAAGCCGGCGTTCAGGCCGCAATAAGGTACGTTGAGGCTGCCGGCAAAGCTGCGGGCGTCGTCGCTCACAGGCTGGGCGATGGGCAACTCGTTCAAGCCCTCGCGCAAGGCCTGGCTGGGCGTGCCCCAGATGCGCACGGCCGCTTGCGGGATCATGAACTCGTGGCGCAGGCGGTCGATCATGACGTCGGCCAGCATGGTGTCGTCGTGGGCCAGCAGCACGGCGCGCACCCAGCGGTGCAGGCGCTCGGCGATGGCCTCGTTCTCCTGGCCATGGCGGATCATGTCCATGATCCGGCGCTCCAGGCCCTTGATGCGGTCGCGCAGCATCTCCATCTGGCGCTCTTGCAGCGAGACGGCGCGCTGGCCGTGCGGGCTCGTCAGCTGGATGGAGGCCAGCACCTGGGCGTTGCGCTCGAAGAAACCGGGCGTGTGCACCAGGTAGTTGACGATCTCGTCTTCGGTGATGCCTTGCAGGGTCATGTCTTGTACTTGGTTCAGAGTTCGGGAACGTCGATTTCGCCGTCAAACACCTTGACGGCCGGGCCGGTCATCAGCACGTGTGTGCCGGGGCCTTCCCAGCTGATGCTCAGGCGGCCACCGGGCATGTCCACGTGCACGGTCTGGTCCAGCCAGCCCAGGCGGATGCCGGCGACCACGGCCGCGCAGGCGCCCGAGCCGCAGGCCAGGGTCTCGCCCGAGCCGCGCTCGAACACGCGCAGGCGGATGTGGTTGCGGGCCACCACTTCCATGAAGCCGGCGTTCACGCGGCGCGGGAAGCGGGCATGGCTTTCGATCTGGGGGCCGAGTTCTTCCACCGGGGCGTGCTCGACGCTGTCCACGCGCATCACGGCATGCGGGTTGCCCATGGACACCACGGCCACCTCCACCGGGTGGTTGGCCAGCTCGATAGGCCACAGTTCGCAGCCGTTGACCAGCTTGGGCGTCAGGCCCTGGCCATCAAAGGGCACCTCGGCGGGCACCAGGAAAGGCGCACCCATGTCCACGGTCACCCGGCCATCGGGCTGCAGGTGCGGCTCGATGATGGCTTTCATGGTCTGGACGCGGAGGGTGTCCTTGTCGCTCAGGCCCGTGTCGTGCACGAAGCGGGCGAAGCAGCGCGCGCCATTGCCGCATTGCTCGACCTCGCCGCCATCGGCGTTCATGATCCGGTAGGTGAAGTCGGTGCCATTGGCCGGGTTGCCGGGCTCGACGATCAGGATCTGGTCTGCGCCGATGCCAAAGCGGCGGTCAGCCAGAAAGCGGTACTGGGCCTCGCTCAGTGGCAGCGGCCCGCGGGTGGCGTCGAGCACAACAAAGTCGTTGCCGGCGCCGTGCATCTTGGTGAAGCGAAGCTTCATATAGAGTGGTCCTGGTGGAAAACTGATCAACTCGGAGTAGTTTGTATGGCACCAGTCGCCGCTTTATTGGCCTTGTGGGCGTTCGTGGTCACGTGCATGGGGCAGACGGGCGGCATGCTCGTGTATTCGCTGGACGACCCCTACATCCACCTGGCGCTTGCGAAAAACATCCAGCAAGGATCATACGGTATCAACCCTGGCGAGTGGGCATCCCCTTCGTCCAGCATTGCCTGGCCTTTCCTGCTCGCACTGGCGCCCGCCAGCGTGGCCGAATGGCTGCCCTTGCTCATCAACGGCGCGGCCTGTGTGCTGTCCGTGTGGTGCCTGGCGAGGGTGATCCGCCGCGCGGGGGGGCCGGTCTGGTTGCCCACGGTCGGGGCGCTGGCCGTGGCCTTCGGGCTCAACCTGTTTGGCCTGGTCATGACCGGCATGGAGCATTCGCTGCAGGTGTTGCTGGTGGTCTTTGTGGCCATGCGCCTGATCGAGCAGCGACGTGATACCTGGTTCTACGTGGCGCTGGGCCTGATGCCGCTGATCCGTTATGAATGCCTGGCCATCAGCCTGCCCGTGGGCGCCTACCTGTGGGTCACGCAGGACAAGGTCCGCCCGGCTGTGGCGCTGGGTATCTCGCTGGCCATCGTGGCGGCGTTCTCGGCCTTCCTGCATGCGGTGGGGCTGCCGCTGCTGCCCTCGTCGGTGCTGGCCAAGACCCTGGAGCCGCCGTTCATGACGAACTACACCACGCACCCCACCCTGGTGATGATGTTGGCCTGGCTGGCGTACGCCTGGCGTGATCGACTGGGGCAGTGGGCCATGTTCATCGGCTTGCCCACGCTGGCTTTCATGATGGAGGGCCGTGTGGGCTGGATGGGGCGCTACGAGGTCTTCATCCTGGCCTGGCTGGCCATGTTCGTGCTGGCCTCGGTGGGGGAGATGGTGTCCAAGGGGGCGGCGGGCGAGGGGCGTGCGGCACCGGCGCTCATCCTGAGCTGTGCGGCCTTGGCCCTGTCCTTCCCCACCTTGTGGCAGATCACGTTGCAGACCCCGGGGGGGTGCCAGAACGTGGCGCAGCAGCAGATGGTGACGGCGCGCATCGCCCGTGAACTGGGCATGCGCGTGGCGGTCAATGACATGGGCCTGGTGGCCTTGAGATCCGGGCAGTACGTGCTCGATCTGGTCGGCCTGGCTTCGCCCGAGGTGCTGGAGGTTCGCCGGCATGGCCAGATGACGGGGCCGTGGATTGACGAGCTGGCCGCACGCAAGGGCGTGGAGATCGCCTTCATCTACGACAAGTGGTTCCCGCAATGGTCCAAGGAATGGATCCTGGTGGCCAGCGTGGAGCTGCTCGGGCCCAAGGTCAGTGCGGGCGAGTCCTCCGTGCAGCTGTACGCCCGTACGCCCCAGGCGGCAGTCAGGCTGCATGCCGTGGCCCAGAGCATGGCCGCGGACCCCAATGTGCCCGCCACGATCCGGCTGTATTGAATCCGCCTTGAAGGGCGGTCAGCCCTCCAGCTGGAAGCGCTGCACGGATTTGGACAGGTCGATGGCCTGTTGACGCAGGCTGTCGGCGGCGGCGGCCGATTGCTCGACCAGCGCGGCGTTTTGCTGCGTCATGTGGTCCAGCTGGGTTACCGACTGGCTGACCTGGCCGATGCCGGCCGACTGCTGGCGCGTGGCGCCGGCGATCTCGCTCATGGCCTGGGTCACGCGGCGGATCGCGTCCACGATCTCGTTCATGACCTCGCCGGCCTCGCGCACCTTCTGCGAGCCTTGCTCCACGCGCTCGGTCGACTTGCCGATCAGCGACTTGATCTCCTTGGCGGCCTCGGCACTGCGTTGCGCCAGGGAGCGCACCTCGCCGGCCACCACCGCAAAACCGCGGCCTTGCTCGCCCGCACGGGCCGCTTCCACCGCGGCGTTCAGCGCCAGGATATTGGTCTGGAAGGCGATGCCATCGATCACGCCGATGATGTCGAAGATCTGGCGTGAGGCGGCGCTGATGTCCTGCATCTGCGTGACCACGCTTTCGACCACCTGGCCGCCTTGCTCGGCGCGCTGGCTGGCGGTGTCGGCCAGGGAGTTGGCCACATGGGCCGATTCGGCCGAGTGCTCCACCGTCTTGCTCAGCTCGTCCATGGACGAGGCCGTGTCCTGCAGGTTGGCGGCTGTTTGCTCGGTGCGTTGTGACAGGTCCTGGTTGCCGGCAGCGATCTCGGTGGACGCCGTCAGCATGCTCTCGGAGGACTCGCGCACCGAGGCCACCATCTCGCGCAGGCCGTTCTGCATGTGGGCCATGGAGGTCAGCAGGCGCCCGATCTCGTCCTGGCCCTGGGTGTCGATGTGCTGGGTCAGGTCCCCGTGGGAGATGGCCTGCGTGATCGCTTCGGCCCGGCGCAGCGGTGCCGTGATCGACAGGATGGTCAGGCCCATCAGGGGCAGGAACACGATGCCGGGCGACATCAGCAGGCCCCACAACCACATGATGGCGTGGTTGGCGGCCTTGCCCGCATTGGCGCGGCGGGCCTCGGCCACCTTGGTGACGGCGTCATTGAGCTTGGCCGTGATGGCTTCGACCGCATCGGCTTCGGCACGCGCCGGCTCGCTCGACTGGTAAGCCTCGGCCGACGAGGTGAGGGCGGACGAGGTGATCAGCTCCAGCGTGGGCTCCAGGCCCTTGCCATAGCTGTTGAGCTTGCCTTCCAGGGCCTGGGTCTGTTGCTTGATCTCAGGTGTGGGGGCGGCTTCAGCGAGCGCCTTGGTGGCCTTGAGCGTGGCGGCCAGGGCGGCTTTCCAGGCCTTGAACTGGTCGGCGGCGGTCACCGAGTCGCCCGTGGCGATGATGGTGGTTTTTTCCCGGCCGCGCAGCTCACCCAGGCTCAGTGCCAGCGTGGCCATGCGCTGCGTGGCCGCGAACTCCTGGCTGGCAAACGAGTCGAGTTCACCCTTGAGGGACAGCAACTGCCAGCTCATGGCGCCACCAATGGTGCACCCGATGCCCACGACCAGCGCCATGCAGGCCAGCAGACGCGAGCGAATAGAAAAACCGCGAAGCCATGCGATCCAAGCCATGAGCCCGAACTCCTCAAACTTATACAAGCTTCGGGTTCTATCGGTTCATGGCGTCCTCAACTTGAGGCGAGGCAGGGTAATCCTTGCGTCAGATCAGCTCGGCTCAATACAGGCTGGTTTCGCCCTCGGGCCGGGTCTTGAAACGCTTGTGCACCCAGAGGTACTGGGCCGGCTGCTTGAGGATCTCGCCCTCAATGAAGCGGTTCATGCGGGCCGTGTCGGATTCCGCATCTTTGGTGGGAAAGTCCGCCAGCGGCGCCATGAAGCGCACGCGCCAGCCGCGGCCACCCGGCAGGATTTCCGCGATCACCGGCTGCACGACCATGTTCATCATGCGGGCCATGCGCGAGGGTGCCAGCAGCGTGGCCGCCGGCACGCCAAAAAACGGCACAAAGGCCGCGTCTTTGGCGCCAAAGTCCATGTCGGGCAGGTTGAAGAAGCCGCGGCCGTCCTTGATGGCGCGCAGCAAGGGCTTGACCGAGTCGCTGCGCGGGAAGATCTCGGCATTGCCAAAACGCAGGCGGCCGCGCTTCATCAGCTTGTCCATCAGCGGGTTGCTCTGCGTCTGGTAGATCGAGGCGCCGGGGCGCTTCTGGCACAGCAGGATGGCGGCGCCGGCCACGTCCAGGCCCACAAAGTGCGGGCACAGCCACATGGTGGGGCGGCCGCTGGTCTGCATCTCGCGCTCGGCCAGCTCGATGTCGCCCTCAACCTGGATCAGCCGCTTGATGCGCGCGGGCGAGGCCCACCACAGCACGGCCCGGTCCAGCAGGCTGTGCGTCAGCCAGCCAAAGTGCGCGCGCAGCAGGGCCTCCCGCTCTGCCAGGGGCTTGTCAGGGAAACACAACTCCAGATTGCGCAGGCCGATGCGGCGGCGTGACCGGGCCAGCTTGTAGAGCAGGGCGCCCATGCCGCGCGCGATGGCAGCCAGCACGGGCAAGGGCAGCCAGTGCAGCAACCACAGGATGGCCAGGGCCAGCCGGATGCCTGTTTGAGACAGCGCTTGCTTGATCATCATCAGGTTTGCGCTTCGCCGCCCGCGGCCGAGGTCAGGATCTCGGCGCGGGGCTGTTTGTAGCGGTTGTAGCCCCACAGGTACTGCTCGGGTGCTTGCATGATCATGGTTTCCATCAGCCGGTTCACGGCGGCGGCGGATTGTGCCGCATCACCCGAGGCCAGCACTTGTTCAATGTCAGGCGCCACGCGGGTGGCGTGCACGATGTAGTCGCAGCCCTGGCGCCAGCGCGCCAGCAGCCCCAGGCGCTCGCCGCGCAGCAGCACCACGGCGCAGCGGGTCTGGGCCACCAGCTTGGCGGCCATGGTCATGGTGTAGGCGGGGCGGCCAAAGAAGTTGGTCCACACGCCCATGCCCTCGGGCGGCACCTGATCGGGCAGCAGGCCCACGGTCTCGCCCTTTTTCAGCGCACGCAGCATGTTGCGCACCCCGCTGAGCGTGGCGGGACTGGTCAGCATGCCGGGGCGGTTTCGAGAGTCGCGCATCATCTCGGCCAACCAGGCCTGCTTGGCCGGGCGATACAGGGCCGTGATGGGTTTGAGGCCACCAAAGCGCTCGGCATAGGCCTGCGCGGTGATCTCGAAGCAGCCCAGGTGAGGCGTCAGCAGCAGCAGGCCGCGGCCTTCGGCCAAAGCTTGATCCACGGCCTCGGGGTGAGCCCACTGCACCGTGTTGCCCAGGGCCTGTTCACGTGGGCGCCCCCACAGGCGCGGCAACTCGCCCACCATCTTGCCGGCGTGGGCCACGTCGGCCCAGCGCTGCCAGATGCCCATGCCCACGGCCCGCGTGTGCGCCTTCAGGCGCCGGCGGTAAGAGGGCGACAGCAGGTAAGCGAGCCAGCCCAGCAGGCTGCCCAGGGGGTGCAGCACGGCCAGCGGCCAGCGAGACAGCATGAAAAACAGGCGGGACATGGTGGGCGATTCTGCCCGATGCCGTTCGCTCAAAAAAAAGCCCGGCCGTGGTGGACCGGGCTGAGTGACGGCGTTCAGGCGCCGTCAGGGTGATGCCGGACGATTTACGGTGCGCTCACTGCACAGGTCTGCCCGTCCAGTGTGGCTGTCAGATCGCTGACAGCAGGCGCGCCACCGTTCGCATGACCGCGGAAGCTGAACGTGGTCGAGCCACCAGCGGCGATGCTGGCGTTCGTCGCGGTGGGCAGGGCCGTGTAGTTGGTCAGGTACTTGTTGGTGAGCTTGGCGTTCTTGACGTTGAGCAAGAGTGTGGGCTTGCTGTAGTGCCAGTTCACCTGCCAGCCAGTGGCGGCATTGCTGCCGGTGTTGTTGACCGTCACTTCGGTGGTGAACAGCGCGGCATTCTTGTCAGTGGTCTTGAGGCTTACCGAGCACGCCGTTTGCGGCGGCACGGCTGTCGAGGTGACGCTCATCGAGATGCTGCCAAAGTCGCTGACCGCCGCCAAAGCGGCCTGACCCAGCCTGGCCAGGCCCAGTGAGCTCACGACCTTGCTGTTGCCATCTACCGTGAGGTGCAAGCCTTGCACGGTCAGATTGAACACGCCGCTGCCGTTGGCTGGCAGGGCAATGTTGGTCGGGCCCAGGACGGTGTCAATGTCCCACAAGGGCACATTCGTCACGGTGCCCACACCATTGGCGCCGACCACGGTCGCGTAGACCTTCTTGGCATTCAGGTCCACGTTCAGGTCCGTCAGCGTGATGGAGCCGCCCGTGGAGATCGCGCGCAGAACGGGCGCTGTCACGGTGATGCCGCCGGTTGCGGCCAGTGATTGCAGGTCATCGGTCACGCCGTCCACGTTCAGCGACACCAGCGGGGCCGCCATGGTGATGCTGGTGTAGTAGCCGTCGCTGTCCTTGGTGGAGACGACGGTGCTGACGCCGCTGGATGCGACGCTGCCCTTGATGACGTCGAGCCAGGACGTGCCGTCGGGGCTGAAGGTCAGCGTTTCGCTACCCGACAGCGTGTGGCCCTTGTAGACCGTGCTGCCCAGCGTGACGGTCACGGTGGCGGCGCTGGCGGCACCTGCCGCGATGAATGCGGCAGCCGCAATGAGGCTCTTGAAAGCAACTTTCATGGTTTCTCCCTGAAAAAAAATCGATCCTTTTGGATGTCATGGCAAATCAGCAGAGGCGATCGAGGTTCCCCTTGCCGACTTGCTGATGCACCGTCCCCCAGACCTGTTTGATCGGCCTGTGGCAGACGGTCGTTCGTTATACAGCGCACGCCATTCAGAGACTTTTGCAAGCTGTAAATGGCGGCCTATCGCAAGCGGCAATTGACAAGCTGGCCGTGATGGCCGACCACGCCTGCGTGGACCAGACTCGGGATATCCCGCCCCTTTTCCTGGGTTTACGACCTTTTCAGCCTGATCGAATCCACTACACTTGCTGCCATCGCCGAGTTAACAGGACAACTTGCGGGGCGATCCACAAATGCCGCTAAAGCGTTCGCCGCTGCGAAGAGCCCCATCAGGACAACTCACCAGCCCCGGCGACGCCGAGGGTCTTTTGTCTTTTATGGAGCAATTCATCGTGTCGAACGATTTCCTTTTCACCTCTGAATCCGTATCGGAAGGTCACCCCGACAAGGTGGCTGACCAGATCTCCGATGCCATCCTGGACGCCATCCTGGCCCAGGACCCCGTCTCCCGCGTGGCCGCCGAAACCCTGACCAACACCGGTCTGGTCGTTCTCGCGGGCGAAATCACGACGCAAGCCAACGTGGATTACATCCAGGTCGCGCGTGACACCATCAAGCGCATCGGCTACGACAACACCGAGTACGGCATCGACTACAAGGGTTGCGCCGTGCTGGTCGCGTACGACAAGCAGTCCAACGACATCGCCCAGGGCGTGGACCGCGCCTCGGACGACTACCTCAACATCGGTGCTGGCGACCAGGGCCTGATGTTCGGCTACGCCTGCGACGAAACGCCCGAGCTGATGCCCGCGCCGATCTACTACGCCCACCGTCTGGTGGAGCGCCAGGCCCAGTTGCGCAAGGACGGCCGTCTGCCCTTCCTGCGCCCTGACGCCAAGAGCCAGGTCACGATGCGCTATGTGGACGGCAAGCCCCACAGCATCGACACCGTGGTGCTGTCGACCCAGCACAGCCCGGACCAGTCCGAGTCGGCCACGAAGATGAAGGCCTCGTTCACCGAAGCCATCATCGAAGAGATCATCAAGCCGGTGCTGCCCAAGGAATGGCTGAAGGAAACCCGCTACCTGATCAACCCGACCGGCCGTTTCGTGATCGGTGGCCCGCAAGGTGACTGTGGCCTGACCGGCCGCAAGATCATCGTGGACACCTACGGTGGTGCCTGCCCTCACGGCGGCGGCGCCTTCTCGGGCAAGGATCCCACAAAGGTGGACCGCTCTGCCGCCTACGCCGCCCGCTATGTGGCCAAGAACGTGGTGGCAGCCGGCCTGGCCAAGCAGTGCCAGGTGCAGGTGGCCTACGCCATCGGCGTGGCCAAGCCCATGAACGTGACGGTCTACACCGAAGGCACGGGCGTGATCCCTGACGACAAGATCGCCGAATTGGTCAATGCCCACTTCGACCTGCGTCCCAAGGGCATCATCCAGATGCTGGACCTGCTGCGCCCGATCTACCAGAAGACGGCTGCTTACGGCCACTTCGGTCGTGAAGAGCCCGAGTTCACGTGGGAGCGTACAGACAAGGCCCAGGTGCTGCGGGACGCAGCAGGCCTGAAGGGCTAAGCCCTGCGGGGAGCGGCCAGGCTCCTCACCCACCAAAGGCGTATCCTCCCCGGGTACGCCTTTTTTCTTTGCCTGCATGATCAACAAGATCTCAAAGGGAACGCAGCTGTGGCTGGCCGCCATCGTGGTCGGCCTGGTCTGGTCCTTCGTGGGTGCCTATGACCGTGGCGTGTGGGTGATGGAGGTCTTCCCCATCTTCATCGCCGTGCCCTTGCTGGCATTCACCCGTTCAAGCTTTCGGCTCACCACGCTGGTCTACGTGCTCATCGCCATCCACGCCTGGGTGCTGATGATCGGTGGCCACTACACCTACGCGCGCGTGCCCCTGGGCTTCTGGATGCAGGACGCGTTCCACTTCACCCGCAACCACTACGACCGCATCGGGCACCTGGCGCAAGGTTTCATCCCGGCCATGGTCGCGCGCGAGATCCTGCTGCGCAAGACGCCGTTGCAGCGCGGTGGCTGGTTGTTCTTTCTCGTGAGCTGCGTGTGCCTGGCCATCAGCGCCATGTACGAGTTCATCGAGTGGGGTGCGGCCGTGGCGCTGGGGCAGGGCGCCGACGAGTTCCTGGCCACCCAGGGCGACCCGTTCGACACCCAGTCCGACATGCTGATGGCCTGGATCGGTTCCTTCCTGGCCCAGCTGCTGCTGGCGCGCTGGCATGACCGGCAACTGGCCGGCCTGATGTGGCGTTGAAGTGGCGCTGATTCAGCCCCGCACACCACCCGTGCGGAACACATTGACCGCTTCGGACAGCTTCTGCGCCTGATCGCGCATGCTGGCTGCCGCGGCAGCAGACTGCTCGACCAGCGCGGCGTTCTGCTGCGTCATCTGGTCCAGGTGCACCACCGCCTGGTTGACCTGGCTGATGCCATCACTTTGCTCCGAGGCCGAGGCGCTGATGTCGCTCATCATGTCGGTCACGCGCTGGATCGCGCTGACGATCTCGCCCATGGCCTCACCGGCCTCGTTGACCAGGCGGGCGCCTGAATCCACCCGCTCACCCGAGGCGGCGATCAGGCTCTTGATCTCGCGCGCCGCATTGGCCGAGCGCTGCGCCAGGCTGCGCACCTCGCTGGCCACCACGGCAAAACCACGGCCCTGCTCACCGGCGCGAGCGGCTTCCACGGCCGCGTTCAGCGCCAGGATATTGGTCTGGAAGGCGATGCCATCGATCACGCCGATGATGTCGTTGATCTTGCGCGACGAGGCGGCGATGTCTTCCATGGTGGACACCACCTGGCCGACCACCTGGCCACCACGCTGTGCCGCATCGCTGGCCGAACTGGCCAGTTGATTGGCCTGTTGCGCGGCCTGGGCAGACTGCTGCACCGTGCCGGTCAACTGCTCCATTGACGAGGCGGTTTCCTGCAGGCTGGAGGCGGTCTGCTCCGTGCGGTTGGACAAGTCCTGGTTGCCCGTGGCGATCTCGGCCGACGCGGTTGTGATGCCCTCGGTGCTTTCGCGCACATCGTGCACCAGCGTCGACAGCGAGTGCGTCATGCCCTGCAGGGCGTGCATCAGCTCACCAAACTCATCGTGGTAGCCGGTGTTGATGCGCACGGACAGGTCACCCTGGGCGATGTGCGAGGCCACTGTCACGGCTTCCTGCAGCGGTGTCTTGATCGAGCGGATCAGGAAATGTGCCCCCACTGCGATGCCCACCAGCACGCACAGCACCATGATGGCGGCCATGGCCGTGGTGGCGCGGCGGTCTGCGGCCAGTTGCTCGCGCAGTTCAGATGCATGCTTTTCCTGCATGCCGGCAAAGGCGTTGAGCGCGTCCGCATAGCGGTTGGCGGCCGGCACGAACTCACCCAGCGCTTTGGCGCGGGCCTCGTCGATCTTGCCTTCGGCCTTGAGCGCCTTGATCTCCTTGTCGGTGCTCAACACGACCTTGCGCAACTCGGTGATCTTCTCCAGTTGCTGCTTGTCCTCGTCGGTCAGCGGCATGGCCTTGAGGCCTTTCTGGATCTCGGTGATCTGGGCGATCGCCTCCGAAATGGGCTTGGCAAAGGTTTGCGCCACGAAGGGGTCCGAGCTGAGGGCGGAGGCCACCACGCGGGTGATGGCCACGGTGCTCATCCCCGCCCAGTCGTGGGCGGCGTGCAATTTGGCGTCATTGGCCTTGAGCGCCACGTCCATGGCCTTTTGCTGCACCACGGCGCGCCACGCGGCCAAGCCTACGATGCTCGTCAGGGCCAAGATCAGGGCGATGACCGCTGCCCACAACTTACCTGCAATGCCCATTTGTCTGATCATGTCGCCAACCTCGCTGCAGCCATGACGGCCTATCCCGGTACATGAATGGAGGGGTGCAGTCAGAACCGGGTGTCATGCCTGCATCGATACCTGTGCCGGTATCGTCGATCTTTATCGTCAGGTCGCACCGAATCTGTAGGCCGCGTGTTATCGACAAAATGCCGCAACTCCGGTCTTTTTGACGGATCAACGCCACCCGGCTCGGCATAGCATCGTCAGATAAATGCCCACAAAAGGGCCCCACGTGGGGGCTCGGCCAGAACCACGTCATGCTCAGGAAGATCCCGATCCAGCAAGTGCGAATAGGCATGCATGTCCATGAGGTGTGCGGCTCGTGGCTGGACCATCCTTTCTGGCGTGCCTCCTTCAAGATCGCCGATGCCCGCCAGCTCAAGCAGCTGGCCGTGGTCAAGGAGGTGATCATCGACACCAGCAAAGGGCTGGATGTGGACGCGTCCGGCGCCCACATGGAGCTGATGGACGACATCGAGGTCTCGTCCACCGAGGCGGTGACCCAGGCCGTGGAGCTGGACGAGGACGAGACCCCGCTGGCCATGAGCGTGAGCTTCCAGCAGGAAATCGCGCGGGCCTCGCGCATCGTCGAGCAGTCGCGCGGCGCCATGAAGTCCATGTTCAGCGACGTGCGCATGGGCAAGGCCGTGGACACCGAACACTGCCTGCCCCTGGTGGACGACATCACCCAGTCGGTGTCGCGCAACCCCGGCGCCATCGTCAGCCTGGCCCGACTGAAAACCAGCGACGACTACACCTACATGCACTCGGTGGCCGTGTGCGCCCTGATGGTGGCCCTGGCCAAGCAACTGGGCCTCAATGAAGCGGACACCCGCGAGGCGGGCCTGGCCGGCCTGGTGCATGACCTGGGCAAGGCCCAGATGCCGCTGGAGGTGCTCAACAAGCCAGGCGCCCTGACCCCGGCCGAGTTCGCCATCATGAAAGGCCACCCTGAGGCCGGGCACCGCATGCTCGTCGAAGGCAATGGCGTGGGGCCCATCGCGCTGGATGTCTGCCTGCACCACCACGAGAAAATCAACGGCAAAGGCTACCCGCATGGCCTCAAGGGCGAGGAGATCAGCCTCTTCTCCCGGATGGGCGCGGTGTGTGACGTGTATGACGCCATCACCTCCAACCGGCCCTACAAGGCGGGTTGGGACCCGGCCGACTCTGTCCAGAAAATGGCGCAGTGGGCCAAGGACGGCCACTTCGACGAACGCATCTTCCAGGCCTTCGTCAAGAGCGTGGGCATCTACCCCACGGGCTCGCTGGTCAAGCTCAAGTCCGGCCGGCTGGGCGTGGTGGTGGAGCAGGGCGGCAAGTCGCTGCTCAGCCCCGTGGTGCGCGTGTTCTTCTCGACCAAGGCCAACGAGCCCATCGTGCCGCAACTGATTGACCTGGGCGATGGCAGCACCACCGACCAGATCGTGTCGCGCGAGTCACCCGCGACCTGGGGCTTCAAGAACATCGACCAGTTCTGGATGCCGCCGTCGAACTGAGGGCCAGGTTTTCTGCTTGCCCTGCGGACCGTGCTTGTGTATCTTGCAAGCCTTGTGCTGCTTGTCCGACTGGAGTCTGCCATGGGCTTGTTTGATTCAATTGCCGGTCAGGTTGCCGGTGCGCTGGGCGGCGGTGCCCCAGGCCAGCAAGGTGCTTTGCTGGAGGCCGTGATGGGCCTGATCAACAACCCGCAGACCGGTGGGCTGCAGGGCTTGATCCAGTCCTTCGAGCAGAAAGGCCTGGGTAATGTGATCTCGTCGTGGGTTGGCACCGGGCAGAACCTGCCGATCTCGGCCGAGCAACTGCAATCGGTGCTGGGCAACGCGCAGGTGCAGGCCATGGCGCAGAAGCTGGGCCTGTCCCCGGAGGCCATCACCAGCCACCTGTCGCAAGTGCTGCCTCAGGTGGTCGACAAGGTGACCCCCGATGGCACCGTGCCGCAAGGCGGTGATGCCTTGCAGTCGGCCATCGGCATGTTGGGTGGTCTTTTCAAGTAAATGCTGTAACTCACCCCGCATGTGAGGGGTGGGTCATCCCGCTTCGTTCGCGCTGTCGTCCTGCCTAGACTTGTGCCGGGCTGGCCATGAGGCCTGCCTTCATATACACAAATCAGAAGGAGGACCACATGGTCATCACAGGCGGAAGCGGCGACGACAAGCTCATTGGCACCACGGGTGACGACACGCTGGACGGCGGTGTCGGCGTGGACACACTCACTGGCGACACCGGCAACGACACCTATCTGGTCGACAACACCGGTGACGTTGTCCAGGAATACAACGGTTTGAACGACGGCGTGGACACGGTCATCAGCACCGTGGACTACACCCTGCCTGGCAGCGTCGAGAACCTGACCGTCCAGGCCATGACCAATTTGTACACCTACAGGCCCATCACCGTAGGCGGCAATGACCAGGACAATGTGTTGATCGGGCAGTCTGCCAAGCAGACAGGCCTGTACACGATCTACGGCCCCCATGGCACCTCGCAACTTGGTGGCTACTATTTCTTTGACAGCCATGCCATGAGCGGTGGCGGCGGCAACGACAAGCTGATCGCCGGCGATGGCAACGACACGCTGGACGGTGGCTCGGGCGCGGACACGATGTCGGGTGGGGCGGGCGCCGATGTGTACTACATCGACAACGCCGGCGACCGCATCGAGGGGGAAGGCGCGGCCCAGGACTGGCAGTACTCATCCTCCTTCTACACCTACAGTGACGTGGACCAGGTGTTCTCTTCGGTGGACTACAGCCTGGGCGACTACCTGGAGAACCTCACCTTGACGGGCGCCGCCTTGTCGGCCACCGGCAACGACATGGGCAACGTCCTGACGGGCACCGATCAGGGCAACACCTTGTCCGGCATGGCTGGCAATGACACCTTGTTGGCCGGCCTGGGCG
The DNA here is from genome assembly GCF_016195855.1 of Aquabacterium sp. Taxonomy (GTDB): domain Bacteria; phylum Pseudomonadota; class Gammaproteobacteria; order Burkholderiales; family Burkholderiaceae_C; genus Aquabacterium. The sequence continues at coordinate 155,762 of NZ_JACPYU010000002.1, read as the reverse complement.
ACGACACCCTGGTTGGCGGCATCGGCAACGACGTGCTCAGTGGTGAGGCCGGCGCCGACACCTACCGCTTCGCCGCGGGCGACGGGCAGGACCTCATCCATGCCGATGCGGCCGACACCATCACCCTGGCTGCGGACCTCAACCGTGCCGACCTGCATGTGGCCTGGGCGGCCAACGGCGAGGCCAAGCTGGTCCTGCAGCTCAATGCCACGGGTGACAGCATCACACTGGATCAGATCGACCAATGGCAAAGTGGCCTGGCCGTGAACTGGGCCAGCGGCGGCAGCCTGAGCGGGGCCGATCTGCTGGCGCTGGCGCAACCTGCGCCCATCATCGGCACGGACGGCGCCGATTCGCTCACGGGCCTGGCTGCCAATGACCAGATCACAGCGCTGGGTGGCAATGACACGCTCAATGGTGGTTTTGGCGCTGACACCATGGCGGGCGGTCTGGGCGACGACGTGTACTACGTGGATCAAGCTGGTGACAAGGTCAACGAAGATGCGGACCAAGGCACCGACACGATCATCAGCAGCGCGGCCAACTGGGCCCTGACAGCCAACGTCGAGAACCTCACCGTGGCCACGCCTGGCAGCACGGGTACGGGCAATGACAAGGCCAATGTGCTGATCGTGCAGGACCAAGGGCCGTCGGCCAACGGTTCGACACTCTACGGACTGGAGGGCAATGACAGCCTGGAGGCGCATGGCCGTGACACGCTGTACGGTGGCGTGGGCAATGATGTGTACGACATTTACGCGGGCTACGAGGTTTATTACGACCCCTACACGGGCAGTCACCCAACACAGTTCATCCGTGAGTCGGTCATGGAGAACGCTGCGGAAGGCACGGACGAAATTCGTTTGCATGGCATCTTGAGCGCCTGGTTCACCGGCGGCAGCTATGTGCTGCCCGACAACGTCGAACACCTGACCCTGGTCAACGATGGCATGGCCTTGCCCACCGTAGAAGGCAATGACCTGGCCAACCGCATCACCGGCAATGACCTGGCCAACACCATGTACGGTGGCGCGGGCAATGACACCCTTTTCGGTGGCGCTGGTGGTGATTACCTGCGTGGTGGCCTGGGCAACGACGAACTCACAGGCGGCGACGGCGTCGACACCTTCAACTTTGCGCGCGGTGACGGCCAGGACCTCATCCATGCCGACGCCACCGACACCATCGCGCTGGACGCCAGCATCGTCCGGGGCGACCTGGTGTTTGGCAAGCTGGGGGCCTCAGGCGCCGACACGCTGACCATCGGCATCAAGGGCAGCACCGACAGCATCACGCTGGACCATGTCAGCCAGCTCGATGCGCTCGTCGTCAACTTCGGCGCCGATGGCAGCTCTGCCACACTGGGCCAATTGCGCACGTCGTTGAACCTCACCGGCACCGCAGGCAAGGACACCTTGACCGGTGGGGTGGGCGATGACACCTTGACCGGCCTGGCAGGCAACGATGTGCTGGCCGGCGGCAAGGGCAAGGACCTGCTGGTGGGCGGCAAGGGCAACGACACCTACCTGTTCAACCGCGGCGATGGGCAGGACACCATCGTCGACACCGACAGCACCTGGTTCAACGCCGACCTGCTCAAGGTGGGTGACGCCAAGTCCAATCAGCTGTGGTTCACGCGCTCGGGCAACAACCTGGACATCAGCATCATCGGCACGACCGACACGGCGACCATCCAGGATTGGTTTGTGAGCAGCGCCAACCGGGTCGAGAAGATCACGGCGCTGGGTGATGGCAAGTCCCTGAGCGCCGCCAAGGTCAACAACCTGGTCAATGCCATGGCGTCGTTCACGCCGTCGGCCATGGCCTCAACCACCCTGCCGGCCGATACGCCAGCCAGCATCACCAAGCTGATTGCGTCCAGCTGGGCGTGAGCCCTGCATAAGCGGGAAACGTCAGAAACACGTGGGGCCCCTCGGGGCCCCACTGCGTTTGTGGCGCGGCTCGCGCCTTACTGTGTCGACAGGCTCAGCCCCGCATGCTCACGCAGTGGGTGGAAGTGCACCAGCGGGTGGCGCTCGGCCGTCAGGCGCAGGTCATACGCCGAGGTCATCATGTAGGCCAGGGTGTCGGCGGCGTCCAGCGCCAGCTTGCTGGCGTTCTCGTCGGTGAACTTCTTCATGGCTTCGGGTGTGTCGGCCGTGATCCAGCGGGCGCCCACGAAGCGGCAGGGCATCAGGCGGATGTCCACGCCGTATTCGGCCTTCAGGCGGTGCTGCACCACTTCGAACTGCAGCTGGCCGACCGCACCCAGCAGCATCGAGCCGCCCACTTCGGGCCGGAAGACCTGGATCGCGCCTTCTTCACCCAGTTGCAGCAGGCCGGCTTGCAGCTGCTTGCTCTTCATGGGGTTGGCCAGCTCGACTGTCTGGAACAGCTCGGGCGCAAAGAAGGGCAGGCCGGTGTACTGCAGGGTGATGCCATCGGTGATGGTGTCGCCCAGCTGCACGCCGCCGTGCGTGGTGAAGCCGATGATGTCGCCAGCAAAGGCCTCGTCCACCGCTTCGCGGCGTTGTGACAGGAAGGTCACCACCGAGGTGGGGCGCAGCTCCTTGCCCGAGCGCTGCACCTTGAGCTTCATGCCCGGGGTGTACTTGCCCGAGCACACGCGCACAAAGGCAATGCGGTCACGGTGCGAGGGGTCCATGTTCGCCTGCACCTTGAACACCACGCCCGAGAAGTTCTCCATCTCGGGCAGGATCTCGGTGTGCGAGCCGTCCTTTTCGGTTGACAGGCGAGGGCGGGGCGAGGGGGCCAGGTCCACCAGGGCGTCCAGCACCTCCTGCACACCGAAGTTGTTCACGGCCGAGCCGAAGAACACCGGGGTCTGCTTGGCGGCCAGGAACAGGTCCAGATCGAAGGTGGGGGCGGCTTCGGCCATCAGCTCCATATTGGCCTCGGCCAGTTCCCAGTCGTGGCCAAAGCGGGCGTGCAGCTTGTCGCGCTCACTCAGGGGCACGACCTCGTCGTCGCCGCCGCGCTTGTCGGCACCGGCGTCGAACAGGCGCATGCTCTGCGTGCGCAGGTTGACGATGCCGCCAAAGGTCTTGCCCTGGCCCACCGGCCAGGTCATCGGCACGCAGGGCATGCCCAGCTCCTGCTCGACCTCATCGAGCAATTCGAGCGGGTCGCGGCCTTCGCGGTCCATCTTGTTGACGAAGGTGATGATGGGCGTGTCGCGCTGGCGGCACACCTCGATCAGGCGCTTGGTCTGCGCTTCCACACCGTTGGCCGCGTCGATCACCATCAGGGCCGAGTCCACGGCCGTCAGCACGCGGTAGGTGTCTTCCGAGAAGTCCTTGTGGCCCGGGGTGTCCAGCAGGTTGACCACGTGGTCGCGGTACAGCATCTGCATGACGGACGAGGCCACCGAGATCCCGCGCTGCTTTTCGATTTCCATCCAGTCGGATGTGGCATGGCGCGAGGCCTTGCGCCCCTTCACGGCACCCGCGATGTGGATGGCGCCCGAGAACAGCAGCAGCTTTTCCGTCAGCGTGGTCTTACCGGCGTCAGGGTGGGAAATGATGGCGAACGTGCGACGGCGGCCGGTTTCGGGCGCGAACGGCGAAGACGGCGATGGGGATGCAGAGGTAGACACGACAAGGAGCTCCGGGCGAACCCGACATGCTAGCTGATTCGGCCGAACTGAGGGCAGCCTGAGGCAGGGGGCGGGGCTGCTTCACCGGGTTGTCGTTTCCGTCATGCAAAATGGGCGTGACAAGTTAGGGATTGTTCTGCCGTGGAACATCCGTGAAACTCAAAGGCTGCCATGTCCGATCAGCGTAGTCACGACCACATCATGGGATCCGTTCAACCCCCGCCTCTGGGCACGTTCAAAGTCCTGCTTGTGGACGACCACGACCTGGTGCGGGTCGGTCTGCGGACCGTCCTCAACGAGGTCGAGGACATGAAAATCCACTGGCTGGAAGCCGACAACCTGCATGACGCCATGCGGCTGTACGGTGCCGAGCCCGATGTGGCCCTGGTCCTGCTGGACCTGAACATGGCCGACTGCAAGGGCCTGCAGGGCCTGCGCCAGTTCATCGAGGCTTACCCTCAGGCGCGCGTGGCCGTCATGAGCGGCACGCAAGATGAGTTCGTCATCGGCCAGGCCAAGGGGCTGGGCGCCGTGGGTTACCTGCCCAAGGCCTATTCCCCTTCGCTGACCCGCTCCAGCATCGTCGGCCTGCTGACCGAATACTCCTATGCCGCGGCCGTGGCCACGCCCGCCGGTGCCTCGGCCGTGCGCTTTCCGCGTGCGCCCTCGGCGTCCAGCTATGACCGCGTGGCCGAGCTGGGCCCGCGCCACCTCGAAATCCTCGAGCTGGTGCTGTCGGGCTGCTCCAACCAGGAAATCAGCAACTCCACCAAGCTGTCGCTGGGCACGGTCAAGAACTACGTCTCGACCATCCTGTTGGCACTGGACGTCAAGTCCCGCTCGCACCTGATCAGCCTTTTCCGCTGATGCCGTGCTGATGTCTTGCTGACCACGGCGGCCCGCGCGTGACCTACCGCATTGCCCAGGACACGGGCCCGAGCGCGTCCGAGCTCATTGCCGAGAGCAACAGCCAGCAGCGCAACGACCTGCTGCTGGCGCAGATCCACGCGCTCTACAGCACGAACTGGTTCACCTCGGCGGGCGCCATCGTCACGGCGATGACCTTCTGGGTGGCCTATCTGGCCTACACCGGCGACCGCCTCGTGCTGATCTGGGCGGCCATGGTGCATGCCACCCAGGCCGTGCGCATCCTCAATGGCTGGGTCTACCAGCGGGACGACCGCGCCTGGCAGCGCATGCTGGTGTGGCGTCGGCGTTTCATGGTCGGCTTGCTGGCGTCGGGGCTGGTCTGGGGTTCGGCGCCCCTGTTCGTGCTGCCCACGCCCGATCTGGCCACCGTTTGCCTGATGATGCTGGTGATGCTGGGCATGGGCTCGGGCGGCATCGGGGTCATCGTGGCCTACCGCCCCGCGATCTGGGCCTGGCTGCTGCCTTTGTTGCTGCCCTTGCCGGTCCTGCTGCTCTGGTTCGATGCGCCGCTCAAAAGCCCGCTGGCCATCTTCTCGCTGGCCTACCTGGGGGTGAACCTGGCCTTTGCCTTCGGGCAGAACGCGCTGCTGGTCAAGGCCCTGAAAGCCCAGTTCGACAACGCCGAGCTGGTGGCCCAGTTGCGCCACCAGATGACCCTGGCGGCCCAGGCCGACAAGGAAAAGAGCCGTTTCGTGGCCTCGGCCAGCCATGACCTGCGCCAGCCCATGCACGCGCTCGGCCTGTTCGCCAGCGCCCTGGAAAAGCGCCTGGCCGGCACCTCCGAGGCGCCGCTGGTCAGCAACCTCAACCGCTGCATCGAGTCGCTGGACCGCTCCTTCAATGCCATGCTGGACATCTCCAAGCTGGACGCCGGCGTAGTGGAGCCGCAGCTGCAGTCCTTCCCGATCCGCGATGTGTTCCGCCGCCTGCACATGCACTTTGCCGGCCAGGCCGAGGGGGCCGGGCTGCACCTGCGCTTCAAGCCCGGTGGCAAGCACGTCACCAGCGACCCCCAGCTGCTGGAGCGCATCCTCAGCAACCTGATCCAGAACGCCATCAAGTACACCCGTGATGGCGGCATCGTCGTGGTGGCCCGCAACTCGGGCCCCAACGTCAACATCGAAGTCTGGGACACCGGCATCGGCATCCCCGAGGCCGAGCTGCCCCGCGTGTTCGACGAGTTCTACCAGTTGCACAACCCCGAGCGTGACCGCAACCGGGGCCTGGGCATGGGCCTGGCCATCGTCAAGCGTCTGGCCTTGCTGCTCAACCACCCGCTGACCGTGGCCTCCACCGTCGGCAAGGGCACGATGATCCGCCTGGCCGTGCCGCAGACCGACCTGAACGCGCTGCATGGCATGAACCTCGAAGCCGAGACCGTGCCCTCGCCCATCGGCAATGCCCGCACGCTGCTGTTCATCGACGACGAAGAAGACATCCGCGACAGCATGGCCTTGCTGCTGCGGGAGTGGGATTACGAGGTGCTGGTGGCCAGCAACATCAACGAGGCCTGCCTGCTGGCGGCCAACCACCCCGAGCCCATCCACGCCGTGCTGTCCGACCTGAGGTTGCGCAATGGCGAGGACGGCCTGCAGGCCATCAACGCCATCCGCCATGTGCTGGGCTACCAGATCCCGGCCGTGCTGGTCACGGGGGACACCTCGCCGGACCAGGTCAAACGGGTGCACGACAGCGGGCACCGTGTGCTGTTCAAGCCCGTTTTGCCCAAGGAGCTGTTTTCCATGTTGCGGCAGCTGTCCTGAGCCGGGCCCCCGTGGTCCAGGGGTAACCCACCCCTAGCCCTTGGGGGATCGTCACCTAGGTCACTTGCCTGAGTGTGAACTAGTTCATAGTCTGCGGCCTTGTGCCTGCAATTTTGTCTGCACCTTTTGCTGTGCTTTTGAGGGGAGCCCGGATGCCGCGGCGAACACTGTTTGAATCAGCCAGGCGGCCTGCGGGCCTCCTGTCCACCTTGACCTTGGCCGTGCTGACGCTCGCCAGCGGGGCAGCCATGGCCCAGGCCAATGTCGGCGGGGATGCCGAAGGCCGCCAGACGGCCCAGGCCTTGCTGCGTGTGCGCGAGGCCACCCAGCCGCGCACCCTGGTCAACGAAGGTCAGGCCCTGCTGGACCGCGATGTCATCAAGCTCGACGGCTACGCGTATTGCGGGCAGGCCACCAGCCTGGCCGAGCAAGGGGACTTCCGCCAGAGCATCCGCGCGGCCAGCAAGGCCCTGTTCCTGGGCGAGCGCGACAAGAAGCCCGACTTGCAGGCCCTGGCCCACCGTGACCTGGCCATGGCCTACCTGTACGCCGGCAAGATCGACGAGGCCGAGCAGTACGCTCGCAGCGCCCTGCTGTTCCCTGGTGCCAGCCCCGAGCAGGTGCTGGCGCCCGCGCACAAGATCCTGGGTGACGTGGCCGCCCGCCGTGGCAACCAGGCCGTCGCCATCACCGAGTACAACGATGCCTTGAAAACAGCCAGCGAGCGCTACCGCCCGCAGATCTTGGTGTCTCTGGCCAATGCGCTCAACGCCTCGGGTCAGCCCAAGCAGGCCCTGCAACAGCTTGATGCCATCGGCCCCGAGGCCCGCGCCGCGCTCGCCAACTTCTACCTGCGCAGCCGCGCTGCCGCCCTGCTGGCCGATGACCAGCCCGAAGCCGCCCTGGCCGTGTACGACCAGATCGCCACCGGTGACCAGACCGCCGACTCCGAATACCAGCGCCTGTGGGCCCTGGTGGGTGTGGGCAAGGTGCACCTCAAGCGCAACGACAAGCCGCAAGCCCTGGCCGCCTTCCTGAAGGCCACCACCCTGGCCAACGGCCTGCGCGCCAAGTTCCGCAGCGAGGAATTCCGCACTGGCCTGTTCGGTGACCTGCAAGCCGTGTTCGACCAGGCGCTGGCCCTGGCCGTCGAGCAAAAGGACTTCGTCACCGCCTGGAACCTGTCCGAAGACTCGCGCTCGCGCCAGTTGCTGGACTCAGTCCGTGGCCGTGCCGATGATGCGCTGGGCGGGCGCCTGTCGCTGCCCCAGTTGCAAGCCCTGCTGCGCCCCGATGAAGGCGTGCTGGAGTTCCACGCCGTGGGCGACCAGCTCGTGGTCTGGACGATCCGTGCCAACAGCTTCGAAGGCCGGGCCCTGGCCCTGCCGCAAGCGGCCCTGGCACGCGAGGTGGACGAGTTCCGCCGCAGCATCATCGAGCGCAAGCGCGATGTCGATGCACAAGGCCAGGCGCTCTACAACAAGCTGATGGGCTCGGTGAAGCTGGGTGACGGTGCCAATGCCACCACGCGCCTGTTCATCGTGCCGCATGGCCCCTTGCACTACCTGCCCTTCCAGGCCCTGCATGACGGCCAGGGCTACCTGATCGCGCGCACCGCCATCGCTGTGTGGCCTTCTGCCTCGGTCGGTGGCCAGCTCTGGTCGCGCCCGAGCAAGACCGTCAGCGCCTTGCTGGCTTTTGGCAACCCCGCCACGCAAGAGAACGTGCCCCTGCCGGGTGCCGAGCGCGAGGTCAACGAGGTCTCCGCGCTGTTCAAGCAAAAGCAGATCTTCGTGCAGCGTGATGCCACCAAGATGACCTTCAAGCTGCGCGCCAACCAGTCGGCGGTGCTGCACGTGGCCGCGCACGCCGAGGTCGACGATGTGGACCCGCTGTTCTCGCGCATCCTGCTGGCCAATGACGGCCAGGACCGCGGCCTGCTCGAAGCCCGAGAGGTCTACGGCCTGGACATGCACAGCGTGAGCCTGGTCACCCTGTCGGCCTGCGAAAGCGGCTTGGGCAAGGTGCAAAAGGGTGACGAGATCGTGGGCTTCACCCGCTCCTTCCTGTCGGCCGGTGCCAGCAGCATGGTCGCCTCCCTGTGGCCGGTGGCCGACGACTCCACCGAAGCGCTGATGACCCGCATGTACCAGTCCATGAGCGAAGGTGCCGACCTGATGGACGCGATGCGCACGGCGCAGACCGAGGTGCAGAAGCGCCGCCGTTTTGCCCACCCCTTCTTCTGGGCCCCCTTCAACGTGATCGGCAATGGCCGCATGCAACTAGGAAGCTGAGATGTCACGTGCAGCCGTATCTTTTGTCCCGCTGGCCCTGATGGCCGCGCTGCTCCCGCTGGGCACGGCGCAGGCCCAGGTGGCCGCCGCCTCCCCGGCGCCCCGCGCGGGCGACATCCTGCGTGATGTGCCCACCGAGCCCGCCATGCCGGCCTTGCCCAATGTGGCCCCACTGGAGGCCACCGCACCCGTTGACAAGGCCCCGGCCGTCAGCTTCGTGCTGCGCCGCTTCGAGGTCCAGGGTGCCACCGCCTTCACGCCCCAGCAGCTCTCGATGCTGGCCGAGCCCTATGTCGGCAAGACGATGTCCGAGGGTGATCTGTCCGCCCTGATCGGGGCCCTGCGCAAGCGCTATGAAGACGCCGGCCTGGGCCTGGCCTCCATCGGTTTCCCCACACAGGACGTCAGCCAGGGCGTGCTCAAGGTCGAGGTGGTCGAGCCCAAGCTGGCCCGCGTCCAGGTGCCGCTGGGCGCCGACGCCCCCGTGAGCGAAGCCCGCGTGCGGGGCCTGCTCAACACCTTCTGCCTGGGCTCGGGCCGCCTGCTCAACACCCAGTCGCTGGAGCGCGTCATGTTCGCGCTCAACGACAGCCCGGGCGTGCAGGCCAAGGCCACCTTGTCGCCCTCGGGTGACGAAGGCACCTACAACCTGGCCATCCAGGTGACGCCGCGCCGCGCCTGGGATGCCTCGCTGGCCGTGGACAACCAGGGCGTGAGCTACGCCGGCCGCTGGCGTGCCACGGGCCTGTTCCGCTTGAACAACCCCCTGAAGATCGGCGACAACCTGGACCTGCAGGCCGTGCAAAGCACGGGTGGTGGCGTCAAGGTAGGCCGCATCGCGTATGAGATGCCCGTGGGCTACACCCCCGCGCGCCTGTCCATGGCCTATGCCCAGGTCAACTACGCCTTGCGCGGTGAATTTGCCGAGCTGAACCCTTATGGCACCGCCGATGTGGCCGAGGTCAACCTCAGCTATCCCCTGGTGCGCGCCCGCAACCGCACGGTGGTGGCCCGTCTGGGCTACGACGAAAAGTACCTGCGCGACCACCTCACGCTGCCCTTCCTGGGTGAGCAGGTCTACAGCAAGCACGTGCGCGGGGCCGTGGCCGGCCTGAACATGGAGTCCCGCGATGGCTGGATGGGCGGCGGCTTCAACGGCGCTTCGGCCCAGTTCCACTGGGGCCGCCTGCGCCTGAACTCACAGGACGACCAGGCCTGGGACGACAGCCTGGGTGAGCTGGGGCACGCGGGTGCCTTCGGCAAGGTCGAGTTGCAGTACTCGCGCCTGCAGGCTGTGGCGCGCCAGGTGTCGCTGTACGCCAGTTTGAGCCAGCAACTGGCCTCGCGCAACCTGGACCCGGCCGAGAAGATGTCCCTGGGCGGCCCGCGCGGTGTGCGTGCCTACCCATCATCTGAAGGTGCCTCTGACGAAGCCACCCTGTTCACCAGCGAACTGCGTTTGTGGCTCAACCCGAACTGGACCGTGTTCGCGCTGTACGACTGGGCCAAGGGCCGCCGTGAGCGCGATACCGATCCGGTCAACTTCAGCAGCAACGACATCCAGTTGCGCGGGGCCGGGCTGGGGTTGGCCATCAGCTACCCCGACATCGCCACCATCAAGGCCACCGTGGCCTGGCGTGGCCAGCGCGCCGTCGAGACCGAGCCGGGCAACGACAAGGTTCGTGTGTTCGTGCAAGCCCAGCATGCCTTTTGATTCATGAGGCTCGTGATGCAGACTCTTTCTTCCTCCAAGCGCCACAGCCGGGCTCTCGTCCGCCTGCGCCCTCTGATGATCGCCTTGTGCGCGGCGGGGTATGCCTCGGCGACCCTGGCGGTGTTGCCCTCGCGCACCATCGATGCCCAGACTGTGCCGGAGGTGGGCAACACCTACGGCGGCATCACCTCGAATGTGTCGACCTCCGCCAACGGTGCAGTCACGCTCACCATCAACCAGAGCACCGCCACGGGCGTGGTTGAAGTCAGCCGAAGCACCGCCAACGGTCAGTACCAGATCTCCGGCTTGAGCGTAGGCCGCAATGCCAGTGTCGAGGTGTTCGCCCCCACGGCCAGCTCACTGACGGTGCTGCGTTCTTTGGGGCAAGACCCCAGCTACATCTATGGCCGCATCACGGCCAATGACCGCCTGTTCGTGATCAACCCCAATGGCATCTACGTTGGCGCCACGGGCAGCGTCAGTGCAGCGAGTCTGGTCATGTCCGCCTTGGATCTGTCTTCAGACTATGTGGCCAACAACTACGCCAAGCTGTTCGCCGACACCCACGTGGTGTTCACCGCTGGCGCATCGGGTTATGGCTATGGTTCGTATGGCAGCCCTGTGGTCGAGATCGAAAAGGGCGCCACGCTCACGGCCACCGATGGTGGCGGCGTGATGCTGATCGGTGACCGCGGTGTGCGCAACGCCGGTGGCATCTCTGTGGGCTCGGGTGGCGACATCACCCTGGTGGCCGGCGCCACGGTCGAGGCCAACATCGGTGACAGCGGCTACATCAAGCTCAGCACCGTGGCCGATGCATCGGTGCCAGGCCAGGTCACGGACTTCACCGGCCGCTCGGTGGTCAACACCGGCACACTGGATGCGCCCAACGGCACCGTGACCTTGCAGACCAAGGGCGATGGGTTTGGGGGCAATGTGTTCGGGGACCCCACCAGGCTCAGTGGCCTCGTCACCGAAGGCTCGCTTGCGGGCGTCTTCAACGCCGGTACCATCCGTGCCAATGGCGTCAACGGTGGGCAAGGCACGGTCAAGCTGATCGCTGAAGGCCCTGACGCCGCGGCCATGAACTCCGGCACCATTGACGTCAGTGCCAAAGATGCCCGCTCACTGGCCGGCAGCATCCTGATGTCGGCCTCGACCGTGATGGTGGGCAACCGTGATGGTGGCAGTGCCCAATTGCTGGCTGAGGGCCCGTTGGGTGGTGGCACGATCACGCTGAACAACGCCACGGTCACGGGCAGCGAATCCAGCAGCCTCATTCGGGTTGAATCCAGCTCGACGCTGTCTGCCGACGCGACCGACAACGGCAGCGGCGGGCGGATCACGTTGTCCAGCTTCGATGGGCTGACTGAGGCGCAGTTGAGCAACGATGCCAACATCGGCACGGTGCGCGTCTATGGCACCTTGCAAGCGCGTGGTGGTGTCAACGGCGGCAACGGCGGCACCGTCGACACCGTGGGCACCTATGTCAACGTCCAGGACGTCAACCTGGGCCGCGCCAGCATCTTGGTGGGCGCGCGGGCGGCGGGGGCCGTCGGTGGCGTGTGGTCCGTGTATGCGCCGGGCCTGACCATCGGCGCCAACGTGCCCAGTGTCAGCCAGGGTAGCAACCAGTCCGAGACCTACATCACCGATACCGACATCAACGCTGTGCTCAACAGCGGTGGCAATGTGGCCATCTCGACCAGTTTCAAGGCCTTGGCGGCTGATACCAAGGCGACCGTGAACCTGAGTGGGGGCGTCTTGACCGTCGCCAGCGGGACGCAGATCCAACAAAGTGAAGGGCTGGGCGGCAACCGGCTCCACCTGCAATCTGCGGGTGATCTGACGGTGGAGGGTGGTGTCACCGTGGCCTCGACAGCGGGCCCACTCAATGTGTCGTTGATGGCCGATTCCTACGGTACGGGTAAAGGCAGCGTGATTCTGGATGGCGCGAGCCGGTCTGTGGATACCAGGCAGGGCCTGGAAGTTGCACCCGAAGGTGGCATCGTCATCCAGACCAATGGCGGCAACCTCAATCTGATTGGCGCGACGAACCCGGCCGTTGCGGGTACCGCGTCCGTCAATGGCAATCCGGGTGTGTCCATCAATGGCACGGTGATCAGCACCGTTGGCAGTGCTGGCCGCGGCGACGTGCTCGTCAAGGGTTCGGGCGGCGTGGCGGGCGACAGCGTCAGCCTCGATACGACCGTGGCCAGCCAGATCGGTGTGGCCATTGGCGGCGGCACGACCATCGACGCTGGCAACGTCACCATCCTGGGCAACAGCACCTCGGTGGCCGGTGTCAGCCTGGCCAACACGACCATCAGCACCGACAAGGGTGTCATCGACATCCGCGGCGTGTCCGAAGGCGGTCGCACGGTGCCCTTCAGGGAGCAGCCCATCGGGGTGGACATCGGCGCGGGCGTGACACTCAATGCCGGCCAGGGTTCCGTGCGCATCCTGGGGCGTGGTGTGCGTGAGGCGGGGGCCACCCTGACGGGCCTGGCCGATACCTATGGCGTGCGGGCCAATGACTTGCTGGTCACCACCAGCGGCGTCAACCCCGGCCAGCAGATCACGATCGTGGGGCAGTCGGTGGGCTCTGCCGGCGCGGGCATCCAGGTGGATGCAGGTCAGCCTGGCATCCAGGTCTATGACCAGGCATCCACGAGTGGTGCCCTGATTGCATCGAACGCCGACATCGTGATGGGCGCCAGTGCCGATGCCGCCGCGCCGCAGGCCTTGAACCTGGGCACGCCCACGTTCAACACAAACGGCCGCCTCAACTTCCGGCCGGCCGGTGTGAGCGCGGACGGCAATCTCACCGAAGCCACGGCTACGGCGATCCGCGTGGGCACAGTGGCGGGCGCCATCCCCACCAACTTCATCGTGCAGCCAGGCTGGTTCAACGCGGCGGTGAACCCTGGCGTCTCGGCTGGGGTGACCACCGTCATCGGCTCGAACGTCCATTCGGGGCAGATCAGCGTGGAAGATGGCGCCCTCAACGGCGCTGGCAAGGTGACGCTGCAGAACCAGAACGAGCAGGCGAGCGCCTCGGCCAGTGGCAGCGGCAGTGGCAACAAGACCGCTGCGGCCGCCGCCCCAGCGCCTGGCGGCATCGACCTGGGCGCCCAGACCGGAGCAAACCCTGCGCTCAACCTGACGCTGGCCACGGCCGGTGACATCACGCAAAGCGGGCCCATCAACGTGGCTTCGCTTCAGGTGATCGGCGCGCCGGGCAGCAAGGTCCAGTTGAACAACCCGGGTAACCAGATCAGCAGCGCCATCTTCAACAACGGTGTGCTGGCGCCACAGATCAATGCGCAGTCCCTGCCGCAGTCCACGACCACGGCCACGGCCATGGGTTACAGCGTGAACACGGGCGACACCGCGAGCAATGCCTTTGTGCCGCTGGCCATCAACTTCACGACCAACCGCAACGAGGGGCCTTACCTCCCGCCCGAAGACCGCCCCAAGCTGCCCTTCGAGTCCGTGGATGCCCTCAACGAGCTGCGCACCGACGTCTACCTGCACGGCCAGTTCTCGCGCCCGCAGCTGTGCACGCCAGCCAACACGCTGGCCGCAGCCACGGCAGGCGCGGGTGGGGCTGACCCGCTCTCGCTGGAGTGGACCAAGGTGCGCCGCGGCGCCCAGCTGAGCAACTGCTCGGGCGTGCAGGCCGACGGCAACTGCTCGGCCTTCTGACGAGGGTCAAGAAACAGGGGGGATGTGGTGCCCGGCGCAACGCAACCCCCTAGTTTCAGCCCCCCTTCAGCTGCACATGACTTTTGGCAGGTGTGAGGCCCTCTTCTCGAACCTAAAGTGCGTGTCATCCTCTGATAACGCAGTGAAGAGTCGGAACACACCATGGCCCTGATTGATGTCGATACCCTCCTGGCACCGGTTGGCGAGAGCGAACCCTGTGGCCCGGATCTGGAATACGACAGCGCCTTCCTGGCCCTGGACGAAGCCGCGCGTGGCAAGCCCGAGCAGCAGTTCGGCGACACCATCATCCCCGCAGAAGAGCCCGACTGGCGCAAGGTCCAGACCCTCTCCAGCGAGCTGATGACCCGCACCAAGGACGTGCGCGTGGCGGTTCACCTGCTGCGCTCGTCCACCCGGCTGCAAGGCCTGGGCGCGGCGGCCGATGGCCTGCGCCTCCTGCACGGCCTGCTCACCCAATACTGGGACCACGTCCACCCCATGCTGGACGCGGACGACGACAACGACCCCACCATGCGCCTCAATGCGCTGGCCCCCCTGGTTGATGGCGCCGGTTTCCTGGCCGATGTCCGCAAGTCCGGCCTGGGTGCCGGCCGCAGCAGCATCACCGGCCGGGATTTCGAGCTGGCTGCCGGCAAGGCCCAGCCTTACGAAGGCGAGAGCGTCACCCCGCTGGCCGGTGTGATCGCCGCGCTGCAGGAGGCCGAAGGCCAGCAAGCCGGCCTGCTGGCCGCGCTGGCCGGCATGGCCGCCACCGTGGCATCCATCGACGCCCTGGTCACCGAAAAGGCCACCATCTCCGGCCCCGAGTTCCGTCCCTTGCGCCTGCTGTTGCAGGTCATCGGTGATGTGGCCACACAGGCCTCGGGCGCGGCAGCCGGTGCCGACAATGCGGCGGCAGCAGATGTGGGCGGCGATCCCACCTCGGCGACAGGTGGCGCCGCCCACGTTGCTGTGGCCGCTGGCGTGCTGCGCACCCGCGACGACGCGGTGCAGGCACTTGAAAAAGTCTGCGAGTGGATCGAGCGCAACGAGCCCTCCAACCCCGCCCCCCTGCTCATCCGCCGCGCCCAGCGCCTGATGAGCAAGAACTTCATGGACATCATCCGCGACCTGGTCCCGGACGGTGTCGACACGATTTCCAAGCTGGCTGGCGTCCCTAACGACCAGTACTGATTCTCAACGCCATTGAAACCCAACGACCCAGGAGCGAAGCATGGCCACCAGTAGTCAAAAATTCATTGCCCGTAACCGTGCGCCTCGCGTGCAGATCGAGTACGACGTCGAGCTCTACGGCGCTGAGAAGAAGGTTCAACTGCCCTTCGTGATGGGCGTGCTGTCCGACCTGTCGGGCAAGCCGGCCGAGCCGCTGGCCCCGGTGGCCGACCGCAAGTTCCTGGACTTCGACGTCGACAACTTCGACGCCCGCATGAAGTCCATGAAGCCCCGCGTGGCCTTCCAGGTGCCCAACACCCTGACCGGTGAAGGCAACCTCGCCATCGACCTGACCTTCGAGAGCATGGACGACTTCTCGCCCGCCGCGGTGGCCGCCAAGGTGGACGGCCTCAAGCAGCTGCTCGAAGCCCGTCAGCAACTGGCCAACCTGGTCACCTACATGGACGGCAAGACCGGTGCCGAAGAGCTGCTGGCCAAGGTCCTCAAGGACGAGGCCCTGCTCAAGTCCCTGGCCTCTGCCAAGAAGCCCGAAGACGGCGCTCAATAACAAAGCCCTAGCTAGGAGTTGACGACATGTCCGAAGCACAAGTTCAAAGCGCAGCCCTGCAGGGCGTTCAATACGAAGGCGGTGATTTCGCCTCCTTGTTGAACAAGGAATTCAAACCCCAGAACGACAACGCCAAGTCGGCCGTTGAACAAGCCGTTCTGACCCTGGCCCAGCAAGCGCTCTCGCAGACCAAGCTGATCAGCAGCGACGTCATTGGTTCGATCGAAGCCATGATCGCCGCGCTCGACCAGAAGATGTCCGAGCAGGTCAACAAGATCCTGCACAACCCCGAGTTCCAGCAGCTGGAATCGGCCTGGCGGGGTCTGAGCTACCTGGTGAACAACACCGAGACCGACGAAATGCTGAAGATCCGTGTCTTCAACATCTCCAAGAACGACGTGGGCAAGACGCTCAAGAAGTTCAAGGGCACGGCCTGGGACCAGAGCCCCCTGTTCAAGAAGGTCTACGAAGAGGAATACGGCCAGTTCGGTGGCGAGCCCTTCGGCTGCCTGGTGGGTGACTACTTCTTCGACCACACGCCACCCGATGTCGAGTGGCTGGGTGAAATGGCCAAGGTCTGCGCCGCAGCCCACACGCCTTTCATCGCCGCGCCTGGCCCTGGCCTGATGGGCATGGAGTCCTGGCAAGAGCTGGCCAACCCGCGTGACCTGACCAAGATTTTCACCACGCCCGAGTACGCCGCCTGGCGCTCGCTGCGCGAGTCGGACGACGCCCGCTATATCGGCCTGGCCATGCCCCGTTTCCTGGGCCGCCAGCCCTACGGTGCCAAGACCAACCCCGTGGAAGCCTTCGACTTCGAAGAAGACATGGCCGGCGCCGACCACACCAAGTACAGCTGGGTGAACTCGGCCTACGCCATGGCGGTCAACATCAACCGCTCGTTCAAGATGTACGGCTGGTGCTCGCGCATCCGCGGCATCGAGTCCGGTGGTGCCGTCGAGGGCTTGCCCACGCACACCTTCCCGACCGATGACGGCGGCGTCGACATGAAGTGCCCGACCGAAATCGCCATCAGCGACCGCCGCGAGGCCGAGCTGGCCAAGAATGGCTTCATGCCCCTGGTGCACAAGAAGAACTCGGACTTCGCCGCGTTCATCGGTGCCCAGTCGCTGCAAAAGCCGGCCGAGTACGACGACCCGGACGCCACGGCCAATGCCAACCTGGCGGCCCGCCTGCCCTACCTGTTCGCCACCTGCCGCTTTGCGCACTACCTCAAGTGCATCGTGCGCGACAAGATCGGCTCCTTCAAGGAGCGTGGCGAAGTCCAGCGCTGGCTGCAGGACTGGATCATGAATTACGTGGACGGGGACCCTGCTCACTCCTCCGAGGAAACCAAGGCCCGTCGCCCTCTGGCTGCCGCTGAAGTGGTGGTCGAAGACGTCGAAGGTAACCCTGGTTACTACACATCGAAGTTCTTCCTGCGCCCGCATTACCAGCTGGAAGGGCTGACCGTGTCGCTGCGTCTGGTTTCGAAACTGCCTTCGCAAAAGGCAGCCTGATCAGTCAGGCCAACTGACCTGGGCGCCAGAAACAAGCGTTCCATCGGGCCGGGATCAACCTGGCCCGGCTTCAACACGCCGGTGGTGCGGGGTTCTGACCCATCTCTGCACCAGTCCCTACCGGTTCATTCATTTCAAATCGGGTCGCTCAACTTAACTGGAGAAGCATCATGGCAGTGGACATGTTCATCAAGATTGGTGATATCAAGGGCGAGTCGAAAGACGAAAAACACGCCGACGAAATCGACGTGCTGGCCTGGAGCTGGGGCCTGTCCCAGTCCGGCTCTGCCCATTCGGGCACGGGCGCTGGCGCCGGCAAGGTCAATGTGCAGGACATCTCGCTGACCAAGTGGGTGGACTCCAGCTCGACCGCCCTGATCGTGGCCGCCTGCAAGGGCACCCACATCAAGGAAGCCAAGCTGACCGTGCGCAAGGCTGGCGACAAGCCCCTCGAGTACATCAAGATCACGCTGACAGACGTGCTGGTGTCTTCGGTGCAGACCGGTGGTTCGGGTGGTGAAGACCGCCTGACCGAAAACGTCGTGCTGAACTTCGCCAAGTTCAAGGTCGAGTACACCATCCAGACCAAGGAAGGCGGCGCAGGTGCCACTTCCACGGCTGCATGGGACATCCCCGCCAACAAGCCGCAAGGTTGATAGCGCGCTGAGCCAGGCTACCGACAGACGCAGGAGCAAGCCATGTCCCTATCCGACATGTTCCTCAAGATCGAGGGCACCAAACAGGGCCCGATCAAGGGAGATTCGACCGTGGCAGGTCACCTCGACGAGATCGAGGTGATCGGCTGGAACTGGGGCATGGACGTGTCCGCTGCGTCTTTCGGTGGCGGCTCGGCCCGCACCACCTTGCAGGAGATGGTGGTGCGCAAGCGGGTCGACCGCTCGTCCACCGGCCTGATGTCGGCGTTGCGTAACAACGAACCGCTCAAGGCGGTGACCTTGAGCGTGCGCAAGGCCGGCGGCACGGCCGCTGTGGACTACCTCAAGATCAAGATGGAAAAGGCGCGGCTGATGTCGCACAAGATCGCCTCTGTGGGCGACGAGTTGCCCGAGATCCACGAGGAGTTGCGCATTGCCTTTTTCAAGGTGTGTGTGGAATACCAGGTGCAGACGGCCGCTGGTGGCAGCGGCGGCGCCAGCACCTTTGAAACCGAAATCACCCCGGGCTGATCGCCCCAGGAACCCAAACCATGAACACGGTTGAAGCAGCTGAACAGGCACTCAAACTGGGCGATCTGACGCAGGCCTTGCAGTACCTGCAGGAGGGCGTGCGCGCACAACCGACGCACCCCAAGCTGCGCATCTTCCTGTTCCAGTTGCTGGCGGTGGATGGGCAGTGGACGCGTGCCATGAACCAGCTCAGCGTGTGCGGTGAGCTCGATGCCGGCACGCTGGCCATGGTCAACACCTACCGCGAGGCCATCAAGTGCGAAGCCTTGCGCGACGCCGTGTTCAACGGCCAGACCACGCCCATGGTTTTTGGCCAGCCCCAGGCCTGGGTGGCGCACCTGGTGGAGGCCGTGCAGGCCGATGCCCGCGGTGACCATGCCCTGGCCAAACACCTGCGCGAGCAGGCCCTGGAGGCCGCGCCCACCGTGAGCGGCGCCCTCAATGGCGAAGCCTTCGAGTGGGTGGCCGATGCGGACTCGCGTCTGGGCCCGGTGCTCGAAGTCATCATCAATGGCAAGTACGGCTGGCTGCCGTTCTCGTCAGTCGCCTCGATCACCTTCGAGCCGCCCAGCGACCTGCGCGACATGGTCTGGCTGCCTGCCGCGCTGGCGTTCCCCAACGGCGGCGGCACCGTGGCCCTGGTGCCCACGCGTTACGCCCCCATGCCGGAAGGCTCGGACAACCTGGTGCGCCTGTCGCGCCGCACCGACTGGATCGAGATGTCGCCCGGCCAGTACCGCGGTGTGGGCCAGCGCCTGCTGACGACCGACCAGAGCGAGGTCGGCCTGCTGGATGTGCGCACCCTGATCCTCAACGTGGCCAGCGCCGAAGGCGAGGGCGCCGACAAGGCCTCCGGCCAGGCGGCAGCCTGATCCGTTGTTTGAACACGCGAGCAGCAGTCCATGGCCACGACCGACCTGCGTGACCGCCTGCAGCCCGCGCTGCTGGACCGTCTGACCGACGAGCAACCCGATGTCACCCATGATGCGGACGACAAGCGGGTGCTCAACAAGAACCAGTTGCGCCAGGCCGTGCTGCGTGACCTGAGCTGGTTGCTCAATGCGGTGCAGCCGCTGGGCAAGCAGGGGGCCGATGCGCCTTATGCGGCCGACTCCGTATTGAACTACGGCTTGCCGCCGCTGTCGGGGCAACTGGCCTCGAAGGTGGAGGTGCCCACCGTGGAGCAGGCACTGCGCGAGGCCATCCTGCGCTTTGAGCCCCGCATCCTCGAGCACTCGCTGAGCGTCAAGGCCGTGGACGGGGGCGCCATGCTCGACTCGCACAACGTCATCGAATTCGAGATCCGCGGCTTTCTGTGGGCGCAACCGATTCCGCTGGAGTTGCTGCTGCGCACCCAGCTGGACCTGGAGGCCGGGCAGGTCAAGGTGCGTGATGGCAGCCCCGGCACACTGGATGGAGGCCGCCGCTGATGGATCCCGGACTGCTCAAGCTCTACAACCAGGAGCTGGCTCACCTGCGTGAGGTCGGCGCCGAGTTCGCGCGCGAGTTCCCCAAGATCGCTTCCCGGCTGACCATGGACGGCCTGGAGGTGGCCGACCCCTATGTGGAGCGCCTGCTGGAGGGTTTCGCCTTCATGGCCGCGCGCACCCAGCTCAAGCTGGATGCCGAGTACCCGCGCTTCATCCAGCACCTGCTGGAGACGGTCTACCCCAACTTCCTCTCGCCCGTGCCCTCGATGATGGTGGCGCGCCTGCAGCCCGATCTGGCCGACCCGGCGCTGGCCAAGGGCTTCACGGTGCCACGCCACGCGGTGCTGAGCAGCGAGGTGGCGCGCGGGCAGGGCACACGCTGTACTTTCCGCACGGCGCACGAGGTCACCATGTGGCCACTGGAGCTGGTCAATGTCCAGTACTTCAGCCACGCACCCGATCTGCCGCTGGCCCAGTTGCCCGTGGCACGCCAGGTGCGCGGCGGCCTGCGCCTGCGCTTGCGTGTGCAGGGCGGCCTGATGGCCCACCAGTTGCCGGTCGATGCGCTGTCCTTCTACATCAGCGCGCCCGATGAAACCGCCTTGCGCTTGCACGAACTGTTGACCACGGCCACCCTGGGCACCTGGTTGCCGGTGGACGCTGCGCAGGCGCGTGCCCAGTGGGCGCACGCCGACAGCCTGCAGCAGCAAGGCTTTGATGACGATCAGGCCTTGTTGCCCGAAACCCTGCGTGGCTTCTCTGGCCACCGCATGCTGCAGGAGTTCGCGGCCATGCCGCAGCGCCTGATGTTCGTGGAGCTGTCTCAACTGCGGCATCGCATGCAGCGCATCAAGGGCAACGAATTCGAGGTGGTCATCCTCCTGTCCAAGGGCGACGCGGCGCTGGAGTCGCTGGTCGATGCGGGCAGCCTGTCGCTGTACTGCACGCCGGCCATCAACCTTTTCCCCAAGCGCTTGGACCGCATCGCGCTGACCTCCTCGCAGGTGGAGCACCACGTGGTGCCTGACCGCACCCGCCCGCAGGACTTCGAGGTCTACAGCGTTGAGGCCATCACGGGTTACGGCACAGGCCGTGTCGCCGAGCAGGTCTTTCATCCTTTGTACGCGGCCTTTCACATCGAAGGCAGCGAGCACCCGGCCTACTACACGGTGCGCCGCGAGCCCCGCATGCTGTCGCAACGCCAGCGCGAGCAGGGCACACGTTCGTCCTACATCGGCAGCGAGGTTTTCGTTTCGCTGGTAGACCCGGCCAATGCGCCTTACCCCGAAGAGCTGCGCCAACTGGCGGTGTCGGCCATGGTCAGCAACCGCGATCTGCCCATGCTCCTGCCCGGCGCCGGCCAGCGTGATGCCAGCACCGGCTCGCAAGCCTGGGGGCTGGATGCCACCGGGCCCGTCAAGGACGTGCAATGCCTGCGAGGGCCCACGCCCGTGGTGCAGCGCCTGGTGCGGGGCGATGTGGGCTGGTCCCTCATCAGCCAGCTCACGCTCAACTACCTGTCCATCGCCGGTGAAGACCCGCAGAAGGCCGCCGCGGCCCTGCCCAGCTTGCTGAGCCTGCACGGGCCCGAGGGCGATGCGGGCTGGCGCAAGCAGGTCGACAGCATCCGCGCGGTCACGGCGCGGCAGGTGGCGCGCCGTCTGCCCGGGCCGGGGCGCCTGGCCTTTGGATCGGGCGTGCAGATCGATCTGGAACTCGATGACATGGGCCTGCAAGGTACCAGCATCGTGCTGCTGGGCAGCGTGCTGGAGCACTTCTTTGCGCGCCACGCGGCCATCAACAGCTTCACCGAAACGCGCTTGCGCACCGCCTCACGCGGCCTGGTCATGCAATGGGCGCCCCGCATGGGGCAGTCCGCCATCCTGTAAGGGGCCCGGGCCATGAGCACGTCCTTGCCCCCTTCATCCAGCGAGCCCCTGGACGACCTGGCCCCGCCTTCGGTGATGCTGCCCTCGCGCTCGCCCACCGCGGCCAGCTCGCATGATCAGGCGGCCTTGCAGCAACTGTGGGCCGAGCTGGCCCAGGCCCCTTATGCGCACGACCTGTTTCAGGTGCTGCGCCGCGTCCAGGCCCACAACCCCAATGTGCCGCGCCTGGGAGATGCCCTGCGCCCGCGTGATGAAGCCGTGCGCCTGGGGCAGGACCCCGAGCTGGCCTTCGCGCCGGCCAACATCCACTCGTTCACGGCGGGTGAGGGCGCTCCGCCCCGCATCGGGCAACTGGGCTTTGGCCTGTTCGGCCCCATGGGCCCGATGCCCCTGCACCTGACCGAGTACGTGCGCGAGCGCGCCCGCGGCCATGGTGACCCGACCATGATGCACTTTGCCGATGTCTTCCACCATCGTGCCGTGCTGCTGTTCTTCAAGGCCTGGGCGCAGTCCCGCCCCGTGGTGCACCGTGACCGCCCCTGGGACGACGATTTCTCGCGCTGGGTCAGCGCCCTGTTCGGCCAGGCCGGCAAGCCCTTTGCGCAACGCGATGTGCTGCCCGATGACGCCAAGCGCTTGCATGCAGCCGCCTTGTCGCGTGGGCCGCGTAATGCCGAAGGCCTGGTCAAGATCCTCCAAAGCTACTTCGGTGTGAACGTGGCCCTGGATGCCTCGGTCGGCCATTGGCTGGACCTGCAGGACGAAGACCGCAGCCGCTTGCTGCCCAGTACCGCACCGGGGCGCAACACGGCCCTGGGGCAGCGCGCCGTGCTGGGCAAGCGCGTGTGGGATCGGCAGTCCAACTTCCGCCTGCGCATCGGGCCGCTGAGCTACGAGCAGTACCAGCGCTTCTTGCCCGGCCAGCCGGCCCGCAAGGCCTTGCGCGACTGGCTGCGCCAGTACCTGGGACTGAGCCTGTCGTGCGAGATGCAGCTGGTGCTGCAAGGCCACGAAGTGCCCCGCCTGCAGATCGGGCGGCGCTGCGTGCCCCCCACCCCGTCCACCCTCCAGCCAGCCGCCACACCTGTTCGCGGCGGGCAACTGGGCCTGAACGCCTGGTTGGGCCGCCGTGGCCCACATCCTGATCGCGCGGACCTGCGCTTGCGGCTCGAAGCCCACACCCATTGAATTCAAGGAGATCCTCATGGCAGAAATCAGTCGCACCGCCCTGTTTGGCAAACTCAACCCACTGGCCTACAAGGCCATCGAAGGCGCCACGGTCTTTTGCAAGTTGCGCGGCAACCCCTATGTCGAGCTGCAGCACTGGTTTGCGCAGATCCTCAACAACCAGGACTCCGACCTGCATCGCATCATCCGGCAGTACGAGCTGGACACCTCGGCCCTGACGTCCGACCTGACCGCCTCGCTGGACCGCCTGCCGCGCGGCGCCTCGTCCATCACCGACCTGTCCACCTTCGTCGAGAACGCCGTCGAGCGCGCCTGGGTGTACGGCTCGCTGATGTTCAACGACCGCCAGGTGCGCACCGGCTACCTGGTCATCGGCATGCTCAAGACACCCACCTTGCGCAATGCCTTGATGACCATCTCCAAGCAGTTCGAGCGCATCAAGCTCGATGACCTGATCGACAACTTCGCCAGCTTCCTGGCCACCTCGCCCGAAGCAGCCCAAGGCGCCACCGAATCCGGCGGTGTGCCCGGTGAAGCCAGTGATGCCATTGCGCCTGCGGCCATGGGCAAGCAGGAAGCCCTCAAGCGCTTCACCAGCGACCTGACCGAGCAGGCCCGTGGCGGCAAGATGGACCCCATCGTGGGCCGCGACGACGAGATCCGCCAGGTGGTCGACATCCTGATGCGCCGCCGCCAGAACAACCCCATCCTGATCGGCGAAGCCGGTGTGGGCAAGACGGCCGTGGTCGAAGGTTTTGCCCAGCGCATCGCCCGTGGCGACGTGCCGCCCTCGCTCAAGGACGTGTCCCTGCTGACGCTGGACGTGGGCCTGCTGCAGGCCGGCGCCAGCATGAAGGGCGAGTTCGAGCAGCGCCTGCGCTCGGTCATCGACGAGGTGCAGGCCTCGCCCAAGCCCATCATCCTGTTCATCGACGAAACCCACACCCTGGTGGGTGCGGGCGGTGCCGCCGGCACGGGCGATGCGGCCAACCTGCTCAAGCCTGCCCTGGCCCGTGGCCAGTTGCGCACCATCGGCGCCACCACCTTTGCCGAGTACAAGAAGCACATCGAGAAAGACCCGGCACTGACCCGGCGCTTTCAGAGCATCACGGTCGACGAGCCCGACGAGCCCAAGGCCCTCTTGATGATGCGCGGCGTGGCCTCCACCATGGAAAAGCACCACAAGGTGCAGATCCTGGACGAGGCCCTGGAAGGCGCCGTCAAGCTCTCGCACCGCTACATCCCAGCGCGCCAGCTGCCCGACAAATCCGTCAGCCTGCTGGACACGGCCTGTGCCCGCGTGGCCGTGAGCCTGCACGCCACGCCCGCTGAAGTGGACGACAGCCGCAAGCGCATCGAAGCCCTGGAGACCGAGCTGGCCATCATCGGCCGCGAAAGCGCCATCGGTGTGGACACCGTGGCCCGCGAGGCCAATGTCCAGCAGATGCTGACCGAGGAACACGCCCGCCTGGACGAGCTGGACAAACGCTGGGAAGCCGAGAAGGCCCTGGTGAACCGCCTGCTGGGCCTGCGTGCCAAGCTGCGCGGCGTGGTCGAGCCGGTAGAGGGCACCAGCAGCGCACTGGAAAAGAAGGTCGAACAGACGGGTGAACAGGCCGCCGCGGCCGAGCTGCACCCCACCTTGACCGAAGCCGAACGCGCCGACGCCATGGCCGAGCTCAAGGCCGTGCAGGCCGAGCTCACCGCCTTGCAAGGCGAGAACCCCCTGATCCTGCCCACCGTGGACTACCAGGCCGTGGCCAGCGTCGTGGGCGACTGGACGGGCATCCCCGTGGGCCGCATGGCCGCCAACGAGATCGAGACCATCCTCAACCTGCCCAAGGCCCTGGCACAGCGCGTGATCGGCCAGGACCACGCCATGGAGATGATCTCCAAGCGCATCCAGACCTCGCGTGCCGGCCTGGACAACCCCAACAAGCCCATCGGCGTGTTCATGCTGGCCGGCACCTCCGGCGTTGGCAAGACCGAGACCGCACTGGCCCTGGCCGAAGCCATGTATGGTGGCGAACAGAACCTCATCACCATCAACATGAGCGAGTACCAGGAGGCGCACACCGTGTCCACGCTCAAGGGCGCGCCTCCGGGCTACGTCGGTTATGGCGAGGGCGGGGTGCTGACCGAGGCCGTGCGCCGCAAGCCCTACAGCGTGGTGCTGCTCGATGAGGTCGAAAAAGCTCACCACGACGTGCACGAGATCTTCTTCCAGGTCTTCGACAAGGGCTGGATGGAAGACGGCGAAGGCCGCGTCATCGACTTCAAGAACACCCTGATCCTGCTGACCACCAACGTGGGCACCGAGACCATTGACGCGCTGTGTTCGGACCCCGAACTGCGCCCCGATCACGAAGGCATGGCCAAGGCCCTGCGCGCACCGCTGCTCAAGGTCTTCCCGCCGGCGCTGCTGGGCCGCATCGTGACCATTCCCTACTACCCGCTGACCGACGAGGTGCTGGGCCTGATCGCCAAGCTCCAGATCGGCCGCATCAAGAAGCGCGTCGAGCAGCGCTACAAGGTGCCCTTCACCTACACGGAAGACGTCATCAAGCTCATCTTGTCGCGCTGCACCGAGACCGAATCCGGTGGCCGCATGATCGACGCGATCCTGACCAACACCATGCTGCCCGATGTGTCGCGCGCCTTCCTCAACCGCATGCTGGAAGGGCATCCCATTGACAGCGTCAGCGTGGACGCCAAGGACGGCCAGTTCGTCTACCACTTTGACTGAGTCGCGCAGCAGGAGTAGTTTTCATGGCGACATTCACTGTCTATTGCCACGGCACGGGCTTCAACAGCGTCAAGGGGCGTGAGAAGGGTGAGTTGGTGGCCTGGTTCCACGACCACACCGAGGGTGGGATGGCCCAGCTGCAAGGCTCGCTGGTCACGCCCGGCAGCTACATGATCAACGAAGGCCCGGGCCATGGTGGCTCGGGCGGCATCGCCCTGGCCCAGCAGGTCAACCCCATGACGGGCGACGCCAAGACCGATCGCACCTGGGGCCAGCGCCTCAACCCCTTCACCTCGCCCTCGTTCGCCGACCATGCCAAGGGCAATACCGGCGGCAAGACCAAGGTCGCCCCCGATCTCAAAGGCAAGCTCGCCGGGGCCGGCTGGGACGAGAACGTGCTGCGTACCGTCAACATCATCCAGGACCTGCAGTTCGAAAAAGGCCTGGGCATTGACCGGGTCAACCTGGTGGGCTGGAGCCGCGGCGCGGTGACCTGCATCCGCATTGCCCACAAGATGTACGAGGTGTTCGGCGACTCGATCGAGTGCAACATCTTCGGTGTGGACCCGGTGGCCGGCATGGACGCGGGCTTGAAGATGATCGACACGCAGGTGCTGCAGCCCAATGTGCGCCGCTATGTGGGCATCCTGGCCATGCACGAAATGCGCGAGAGCTTCAAACCGCAGGACTGGAGCCGCCTGGCGCTGGACCCACAGAACACCACGGCCATCTTGCTGCCCATGCCCGGCGTGCACAGCGCGCAGGTCATCCCCAGCAACCCGGTGGACTCGGCCTACATCACCCGCAACCTGGCTTGCGCGCTGCTGCGCGACTGGGGCAGCCGCATCAGCACCACGCCTTATGGCCACCTGAACACGCCCGCCGAGATGTGCGAGGCCTATGGCCGCCTGGTGCTGTCCCTGTCAGAGCACAGCAGCTACCAGACCAAGGGCATCGGCAACCGTGCCATGGGCCTGGGCCTGCGCCGTCGGGATTTCGCCAAGCATTCCAAGATGGACACCTACACGCGTGGTGGCAAGGAAAGCTACTGGATCAACGAGCACCACCGCGCCTGTTTCCGCGCCGCTTATGGCCCGGCTTACCAGGCCATCTTCGAGAGCACGGGCCACGGCCAGCGCTCGCTCAGCGAGGTCGACCCGCAGCTGTCGCGCGCCCTGGTCAACCGCCCCGCGACCAAGGCCTCGCTGATGGCCAAGGGCCTGCTGGTGGACTACCCCGCCTACCTCATCGAGCTGGGTGGCGGGCGTTACGCCAAGGACGTCGCCGCGATCGCCTGGCCCGATGCCTTCCCGCTGAACGCATGAGTTCGTCCGGATTCAGTCCTATCCCAGCATGATCAGCTACTACCAACTGGGCGCCGACAAGCGGCTCAATGAGATCGTGATGGCCGGCAGCCACGACGCCGGCATCACCAGCGGTGCATCCAACGTGCAGACGCAGGACCTCGACATCCGCGGCCAGGCCGAAGCCGGCGTGCGTGTGTTCGACCTGCGCATCGCCGCCCAAACCATCACGGGCATCGGCGGCAAGGACGCCATGCTGCGGTCCTTCCACGCCGATGGCATCCTCAAGAAGGACGAAACCAAGTCCCGCTTCGTGATGGACGTGGGCCGCCAGGAAGACATCACCCGCACCAAGCTGCGTGGCGGCGCCTTTGGCCTGGGGCTCACGCGCATGCTGGCCGAAGCCCGCGGCTTCGTGCAGGCCCACCCCGACGAGTTCCTGATCCTCAAGTTCGACAAGTGCAGCAACTGGGCACTGATCGCCGAGACCTGCGTCAACGACCTGGGCGCCTTCATCTACAAGGGCACCGGCAACCTCAATACCAAGACCCTGCGCGACCTGCGTGGCAAGGTCATCGTGCTGTTCACCTCCGACGGCATCATGGCCGTGCGCAAGCAGTTCCCCGTCAACAGCGGCATCCTGGGCATCCGCAACCTGTACGCCAAGGATGGCGGCAAGACCTACTTCCCGGCCTATGACGGCCTGCAGTACTTCGGCAAGGGCGGCACCTCGGTGGCCAAGCCTTTTGGCAAGGTCGGCCAGAACGAGCGCAAGCAGGCCAAGCTGATGAAGCAGGGTGGGGGCAGCAACCCCGACGTCATGGGCATGATGTACTGGACCAGCACCGGCATCCTGGAGAGCATCAAGGACCGCAATGACCTGATGTGGTCAGGCTCGAACGTGGCCGCGCTCAAGCGCATGTGGAAGAAGGGCCTGTCGGACGCCATCGACGCGCGCATCGCCAACCACGTGGACCCGACCGCCCATGCCTTCGGCAATGTGCTCAAGGCCTTCATGCCCAATATCGTGATGATCGACTTTGCCGATGCGAGCAAGTGCAAGACCATCTACGAGCTCAACCACGTGGCCGCCACGGCCCTGACCGACGCCGCCCGGGCGCTGGACGACGAAATCCAGCAGCTGCAGGCCAATTACGCCCAACTGCAGCAAAACGTCCGCCACCGCGGCGGCCGGCTTGCCTGAAACCGGCGCCGCCCTGGCGTGACTTTGGTCGCTTGGCCGATTTGACGCCTTGCGCTCCACTGGCGGGATGATCCGGGCTGCCATCAGCCCCCGCCAGAGGAGATTGCGCCCATGAACCAAGCCACCGCCCAGACCGACGCGTCGACCGGCGCCCCGAACAACGAGCCGAACAACGAACCGCAAGAGGTCACCTTCGACGACGCCCTGCAGATGGCGGTCCAGCTGCATCGCAACAACCAGCTCGAAGGCGCCGTGCAGCTCTACCAGCGCCTGCTGGACGCCGTGCCCGGTCACCCGGACGTGCTGCACCTCATGGGCATGGCCCGCCACCAGATGGGCCAGTCCGACGAGGGCGTGAGCCTGATCGAACGCGCCATCGAGGTCGAGCCCAATTACGCTGGTTACTTCAACAACCTGGGCAACATCTACATGGGCCGCGGCGAGGTGCTCAAGGCGCTGGGCGCCTACCAGCAGGCCGTCGAGCTGGACCGTGACAACGCCGACCTGCACAACAACCTGGGCGCGCTCTACAAGGCCCAGCGCCAGTTCGACGAGGCCCACGCGTCTTACGAGCGCGCCATGCAGCTCAACCCGGCGCACGTCAGTGCCCACAACAACATGGGCCTGCTGTACGCCGAAAAGGGCGACCGCACCGGCGCCATCACCTACTACATCAAGGCGCTGGAGCTGCTGCCCGGTGATTCTTCCGCGCGCCGCCTGCTGGGCACCACCTACTACGCCATGGGCCGCATTGCCGACGCCGGCGAGGTCTACCGCCAGTGGCTGGAGCAAGAGCCCGAACACCCCACGGCGCGCCACATGTACGCCGCCTGCACCGGCCAGGGCGTGCCCGAGCGTGCCCCGGACGACTATGTCGAGCAGGCCTTCGACCACTTTGCCGAGAGCTTCGAGTCGGTGCTCAACGAGCGCCTGAACTACCAGGCTCCCCAGCTGTGCGCCGACATGCTGGCCCGCCACCTGCCGCCGCCCCAGCACCAGTTCGTGATGCTGGACGCCGGTTGCGGCACCGGCCTGTGCGGACCCCTGATGGCCCCCTGGGCCAAGGCGCTGGCCGGCGTGGACCTGTCCAAAGGCATGCTGGACCGCGCCCAGACCAAGGGCGTCTACAGCGACCTGTACAAGGCCGAGCTGACCGAGTTCCTGACGCTCTCGCCCCGCCAGTGGGACGTGGTGCTGTCGGCCGACACCCTGTGTTACTTCGGTGACCTGGGCAAGGTCATCCAGGAGGCGGCGACCTCGCTCAAGCCGGGCGGCACCCTGATCTTCACGGTGGAAGCCCTGCCCGACGAGGCCGAGCTGGCGCACCAGATCCAGCCCCACGGCCGTTATGCCCACCACCAGCAGCACATCGTCGAGGTGCTGAGCGCCGCCGGCCTGAGCCTGCTGGACATGGACGGCGTCATCCTGCGCGAAGAGGGCGGCAAGTCGGTCAATGGCTGGCTGGTGGTGGCGCGGCAACTGGCCTGATGGCCGGCATCCAAGGTGCGGCAGGCGGGTGACTTTGGTCGCTTTGCCTGGCTGCCCGACTGAGGTCCACTAAGGCACCATGGCGACCCAAGCACCCATCACGCTCAGCTCCCCCCTGCCCGCAGCCGACCTGTTCCTCGAATCGATGAACGTGTCGGAGGGCTTGAGTCAGCTGGGCGGCATGCAGCTCAACCTGTTGAGCGAAAAATCCACCCTGGCCCCCAAGGACCTGCTGGGCAAACCCGTGACCGTCACCCTGCACCTGCAGGATGACGAAAAGCGCTTTTTCCACGGTTACGTCACCCGCTTCGGCCTGGGCACGCCCCGTGGCCGCTACTTTGCCTACCAGGCCGAGGTCCGCCCCTGGTTGTGGTTCCTCACTCGCACCAGCGATTGCCGCATCTTCCAGGAGATGTCCGTCCCCGACATCGTCAAGAAGGTGTTCGACGACCACGCCAGCGTGGCCCAGGTCAAGCTCAAGCTGTTCCGCAGCTACCGCCCCTGGACGTATTGCGTGCAGTACCGCGAAAGCGATTTCCAGTTCGTCACCCGCCTGCTCGAGCGCGAGGGCATTTACTGGTACTTCGAGCACACCGACGGCAAGCACGAACTGGTGCTGATGGACTCGCTCAGCGCCCATGACCCCATCACCGGCGCCAGCACCGTTCGCTACATCGAAGACCCCAGCAACGCGCCGCCGGACCAGGAATACATCTCGAACTGGACCTTCAGCCAGGAGGTCAAGACCGGCAAGATGGTGCTGACCAGCTACGACTTCGAGCGCCCCTCGACCTCGCTGCAGGTCGACGCCAGCCTGAGCCGCTCGCACGACCAGGCATCGGCAGAGCGTTTTGATTTCCAGGGCGACTACATCCAGTCGGCCGATGGCAAGCAGTTCGCCGAAGACTGGCTTGACGAGGTCCAGGCCCGCCATCACCGCCTGGAGGGGGCGGGCAATGCCATGGGCCTGGAGGCCGGCCGCACCTTCACCCTGGCCAAACACCCGCGTGAAGACCAGAACGCCCAGTACCTGCTGACCAGCGTGAAGATCCAGGCCCAGGTGGCCGTGTTCGACGCAGGCGAGAGCGGCAGCCAGTACAAGGTCAGCTTCGAGGCCATCCCCGCATCCCAGCAGTTCCGCCCACCGCGCCACACGCCCAAGCCCTTTGTGCAGGGCCCGCAGACGGCGGTGGTGGTCGGCCCCGGTGGAGAGGAAATCTTCACCGACAAGTACGGCCGCGTCAAAGTGCAGTTCCACTGGGATCGGCTGGGCCAGAAGGATGAGAAGAGTTCGTGCTGGGTGCGTGTGTCACAGCCCTGGGCCGGCCAGAACTTCGGCTTTGTGCACATCCCGCGCATCGGCCAGGAGGTGGTGGTCGACTTCCTCGAAGGCGACCCGGATCAGCCCTTGATCACCGGCCGCATCTACAACGCGCAGCAGATGCCCCCGTGGGATCTGCCTGCCAACGCCACGCAGTCCGGCGTGCTCTCGCGCTCGTCCAAGGGTGGCGCCTACGGCAATGCCAATGCCCTGCGCTTCGAGGACAAGAAGGGCAGCGAGCAGGTCTGGCTGCATGCCGAGAAGAACCAGGACATCGAGGTCGAGAACGACGAGACCCATTGGGTGGGCCACGACCGCACCAAGACCATCGACAACGACGAGACTGTGCACGTCAAGCACGACCGTACCGAGACGGTGGACAACAACGAGACGATCACCATCGGTGTGGACCGCAAGGAAAAGGTCGGCAGCAACGAGACGATCGACATCGGCGCCAACCGCACGGAAACCGTGGGGGCCAACGAGAAGATCACCATTGCAGCCAACCGCACCGAATCGGTCGGCGCCAACGAGTCGATCACCATTGCTGCGAACCGCAGCATCACCGTGGGCAGCAGCGAAACGGCCACCGTGGCCATGCAGCGCACGCACACGGTCGGCATCAACGAGACCATCGCCATTGGTGCGGCGCAGGAAGTGGCCATTGGTGCCGCGCAGTCCATCAACGTGGGCGCCAACCAGTCGACCAATGTGGGTGCGAGCCAGAGCCTCAATGTGGGCTCGGGCCAGACCATCAGTGTGGGCGCGGATCAGAAGACCACGGTGGGTGGGGCCCAGAACGTCAGCGTGGGCAAGGCGCGCAGCACATCGGTGGCCGAAGACGACTCGCTCAAGGCGGGCAAGAACGTCGTCATTGATGCCGGCGATTCGGTCACCATCAAGACGGGCAGTGCCAGCATCACGATGAAGAAGGACGGCACGATCACCATCAAGGGCAAGGACATCACCATCGATGGCAGCGGCAAGATCAATGTCAAAGCCAGCAGCGACGTGGTGATCAAGGGCTCCAAGGTGGGCGTTAACTGAAACCCACGGGGCAAGCAACCATGAACGCGATGACCGACCCCTTCATGTCGCAGGAGTCTTTGGCGCCCTTGACGCAGTCAGCGTCTCGCGACGCCGACTTCAGCCGCCTGGAGCAACGCCCCGCCACCCTGGCCGCCACTGGCCACGTGACGCCCGCTGAACCTATCCTTGCGCCTGCCGTGGGGCGACTGCAAGGCTTTGACCTGTTGGATCAGCCTCTCGTGACCGGGCTGGCAGCCTTGCCTGGCGAGGTGCTGGTCGCCCGTGCGGCCACACCGCTTCGCCATGGCATGGTTGGCCATGAAGTGGTCGTCTGCTTCGAGAACGGTGATCCGCGGAAACCCATCATCATGGGGGTGCTGCAACTCGGGCCATTGCAAGAGACGCCCGCCGTGCAAAACACGCAGGACGCACCGGGCTTGCAGGTGCTCGCCGATGGCGAGCGCCACACCATCCAGGCCGAGCGCGAGATCGTCCTGCGCTGTGGCGATGCCAGCATCACCCTGACCCGCGCAGGCAAGGTCATCATTCAAGGCAACTACATCTTGAGCCGCTCGACCGGCTACAACAAGATCAAGGGTGCCGCCATCGACATCAACTGAGCGGGCGATCGGCTGGCTATGTGGCAGATCGAGAACCGCACCCCCTTTGCCGCCGAACGAGGCTGGGTGCGTGACCGCGACGGTGCGGAAGTGTGGCTGGTGGCCGTGAAGGCCACCTTCGACATCCTTCCTGACGGCGGCACCGTGCCCAGCTCGGTGCAACCACCCGTGTTGCGCGTGGCCGAGCACCACGGCGAGCCAGGGCACAGCAGCATCAAGTACGAAGCCGATCTGGTGCTGACCAAACGCACCACCGACATCATCGTGGTGGGCCATGCGCATGCGCCGGGCGGTGTGCCAGCCAAGGAGCTTGACGTGGGCTTCAAGGTCGGTCCTGTGCAGAAGATGCTGCGCGTGTTCGGGGATCGGCACTGGGGTGCCTTCGGGGCCACTGGCGCGGAGCCCTTCGTGAAGATGCCGCTGGTCTATGAACGGGCCTATGGCGGCGTGGATCGCCAGTCCGGCAGCCCCGACAAGGACTGGGAGTGGCGCAACCCCGTGGGTACCGGTTTCGCTGTGTCGGGCGGCAACGCCACCGGGCTGGCCCTGCCCAACGTGGAGCATCCCGACGACCTGATCGGCTCGTGGCGCGACCGACCGGCCCCGGCCGGATTTGGTGTGGTGGCCAGCCATTGGCAGCCGCGTGCGGGATGGGCTGGTACGTATGACGAGCGCTGGATGAAGACCCGGCAGCCCTTGCTGGCCGAAGACCTGGACGATCGGTTCTTTCAGTGTGCGCCAGCCGACCAGCAGGCGCCAGATTTCCTGCTGGGTGGCGAGCCCGTGGTGCTCTTGCGCATGGCGCCCGGCGGCGGTGACTTGCGCTTTAACCTGCCTCGTCTTCACCTGGGCTTCGAGACCCGGTTCACCGATGGCAGTCGCGAGATCCACAAGCAGCGGCGCCTTCACACCGTGATTCTCGAGCCCGACTTCCCGCGCGTGTCCTTGGTCTGGCACACCGCCTTGCCGTGCCACTTCAAGGTTCAGAAGCTGGAGCGTACCGTCGTGACTTTGAAGACCTCGCTGAATGCCGCGCAGCCTGCAGGTGCCGAGGCCATGGTGGACGGATCCTGATCATGAGGGAGGCCGTCTACATCGTCGCCATGGGCGCCCGCACCCCGCTGGGCAACGACGCCTGGTCCACGGCAGCGGCTGTGCGCGCGGGCATCAGCGCCTTCTCGCAGCACCCTTACATGATCGACACGGCGGGCCAGCCCATGCGCGTGTCGATGTCACCTTCGATTGATCCAGCCCTGCAAGGCGTGCAACGGTTGGAGGTTTTGTTGTATCCGGCGATCGAACAGGCTCTTCGACCGCTGTCGACCGGTGGCCATCCAGCACCGCGCATGGCGCTGGCGCTGGCGGTGTCTTCCCCGCGTGCGGGCGTTTCTGCGCAATGGCCGCAGCAACTGCTGCAAGGCATCCAACAACGGCATGCGAGGCAGTTTCAGGCGGCTGCGGTGTTTGCGGCGGGGCATGCCTCGGCGCTGTTGGGCGTGAACGCGGCCTGCGCCAAGCTGCGCCAGGGCGAGTTGGATGCTTGCCTTGTGGCAGGCGTGGACAGCCATCTCGAACCGGAGACGCTCGAAGCCCTGGAGGCCGATGACCAGCTCCATGGTGCTGGCCCCTTGAACAACGCATGGGGTTTCATTCCCGGCGAAGCAGGCGCTGCCATCCTGCTGATGCGCGAGTCCGTGGCCCGCGAGCGCGGGCTGGT
Source organism: Aquabacterium sp. (assembly GCF_016195855.1). Taxonomy (GTDB): domain Bacteria; phylum Pseudomonadota; class Gammaproteobacteria; order Burkholderiales; family Burkholderiaceae_C; genus Aquabacterium. The sequence goes on along the minus strand of NZ_JACPYU010000002.1, from coordinate 121,353 downwards.
GCCATTGGCCACCGTGCTTGGCACCGGCGTGGCCAGCGAACCCAAGCGGATCAAGACGGAGACGGTCTGTCTGGGCGAAGGGTTGACGCTCGCTTGTGGTCAGGCGTTGACGGCACTGCCCGCGGGGTATCGGGTCAGCGACATCTATTGCGACATGAATGGCGAACCCTACCGCGCCGACGAGTACGGGTTCACGGCTTTGCGTCTCAAGGAGCATTTTGAATCGGCCAGCGATTTCGTGGCTCCGGCAGATTGCTGGGGCGACTTGGCTGCTGCCGGCGGCGTGTTGCACCTGATCCTGGCCTGTGCCGCCAATACCAAACGGTATGCGCGCGGGCCGCTGGCCTTTGTCTGGGCCAGCTCTGAAGGTGGCGAGCGGGCCGCCGTGTTGATGGCGGCCGCACAGACCGTGCAACAACAGGCTGCCTGACAACCGACCAGGGAGCGATCTGATGCCAGTCACGGTCAAGGTCAACGGTACGGTCAACTCCCTCGTCCACAAGGGCAGCAACCATTTCTCGATGGCGACGATACCCGACGTGTGCAAGACACCGTCGCCGGGCGGCCCCATCCCGCTGCCTTACCCGAACGTGTCCATGTCCAACAGCCTGGCCAAGGGCACGACGACCGTGAAGGCCGACGGCGGCAACATGATCGCCGTCAAGGGCTCGGAGTTCTCCATGAGCCAGGGCGACGAGCCCGGCACGGCGGGGGGGGTCAAGTCCAGCACCTTCAAGAAGGAGTCCACCTGGATCCTCTACTCCTTCGACGTGAAGATGGACGGCAAGAACGCCTGCCGGCTCACCGACAAGAAGTTCCAGAACCATGAAAACACGGTCGACATGATGGGCGCGGGTGGTGCACCGGTGCCCATCACCGCTGCGGAAAAAGCCTTGCAGAAGATGGTGTGCGATTGTGATGACGAGGAAGACAAGAAGACACCCAACGAAACCGATTGCATGGCGCTGGGCGATCGCAAGCACACGTGCGTCGACAAGAAGATCCAGAAGCACAATGAGCAGGGCAAGAAGCCGACCTTGGGCAACGAGGCCGGCTGGACGGCCGACAACCCGCCTGTGATGATCCCCTTCGAGCGCAAGCAGACCTTTCGCTCGGTGCGGCGCGGTACGGACTGGCCCGATGCCGTGTCCTTCGACGCCAATGGCGATCCGGAGCAAATCTTTGACTTCAAGTTCAAGTGCCCGTCGTCCACCTACCCGGGCGAGCCGGCCTGGGGGCGCAAGCGCGACGGGACCTCGCAGAAGACGGCATACCAGAATCTCACGCGGCGCTGGGGGAAGGATCCAAAGCGGTTTCCGCCCCGTAAGATATCTAACACCAACTGCTGACAGACGCAGTCAAAAGACAAGGGATGGCGAGCCTGACCATGAACCTCGATCACTTGATCGCCAAAACTCGCAAAGGCTATTGCCTGGCCAGGCCAACGCTGAGCGTGTTCCTTTACAGTGACGTGCCGGTGCACCAGCTTGGGCCCCATGCGGCCGCTGCCATTGAGGCCTACATCCAGTTCATCGGCGCCGATGTGCTCAAGGTCTGCGTGGGCAACAACGGCGAGTTGCGCCCGTTGACGGCGCGCAAGGTGGCCAAGGACCTGAAGCAGTTGCGCCAGTTTCCCGCCGAGCTGGCAGCGGCCTGGATCGAGTACGACGCCGATCCCCAGGGCTGGGTGGGCGATTTCGGGCTGCTGCTGTATGCGACGAATTTTGCCGTGGTCGAGCATGGCCCGAGCAGCGACAACCTGCTGCGGCTCGACTTCCCGGCGGCCTTCGCCGAGCAGATTGGCATCGATGCCTTCATCGATTTCCTGCTGCGCCTGGTGAAGTTGTTCCCCATCGAATCAGGCAATGCGGGCTTGACCTTCAAGCGCACCTCCTGGACGGAGGGGACGGCCACGGAACACGTCAACCGACTGCTGCCGCGCTATCTGGCTTTCGACCCGTGCTACCAGGACGTCCAGCAGGATCTTCGGGGCCGCACGACCTGGGCGCACTGGATCAACCTGTTGGGCGCTGGCCTGGCCCAGGGGTTGGGCGGCACGGCCCGCATCGCCGCGGCGCTGCCAGGTGCAGACGTGCGCGAACTCCCCGGCGGCGGCTGCTTCATCCGCAACGCCATGCGGCCACCGGTGGGTGACGTCAACCGGCAAGCGCCGGACATCGGGCTGATGCCAGCTTGCGCGCGCCTGCTCCAGCCCACCCGCGTGCGCCTGACAGGCCTGGGTGATCCGGAGTTCGAGCCGGAACCCTGGCTGGCCCGCTTTGACGCCATGCCGGCACGTGACTGGAATCCCGCATGACCGTGGCGCCACCCTTTCCCGTGCGGCTGACGCAGGTGGTGGCGCCTGGTCTGATGGAGGCGCATGTTCATTTCGTGGCGCCACATGCTGTCACCCCCGAGACGATGCAGGCGCTGGCCGGGCTGGCCTCGGCTTTTGCCGTGTTCGGGCATTGGGGTGGGTTCGCCGGCAGTCGTGTGAAGCCTGGGCCGGGCGGCTTCACACTGACCTCCCTTGTGCCAGCCGCCGACGGCAGCTGGCCCTTGCGCTTCACCGATGTCCACGCCGACCCGGGCGTGCTGGGCGTGTTGCTCAAGGCCCTGAGCCGCTTCAGCCTGGATCTGTCCACCATCGAGGCCGTCCACTGCGTGGCCGACGAAGCTTTCGATGCGCAGGGTAATGCGCCATCCAGCTTGGCGCCGCCGCCATTTCCGGTCGAGGACTGGCGTGAGGGCAACCGTTCGATGGTCCTGGAGATCGAGCTTGCCGAACCCACCACACCCGAGTCGCGCCGCCTCGTCAGCGAGGTCTGGGCCGCATGGGCGACGCTGGGTCAATTGGGCGCTTTCAGCGCCGACGACACAGGGTTGGCTTCGGCACAGGTGCTCGTCACCGAACCGCCGCTGTCGCTGGAGGGCGAAATGCGCTTCTTTCACGAACGGCTTCGCATGAGCAGGGCCGGCACACAGTGCCTGGTCAACGCCCTGCACGGCCTGCACGGACGGGCCGTGCACATCGAGGGGGTTGTCCTGGCCTGATGTCTGGTGATGCAGGGCCTCGTGAGTGACCTTCGTTCATTGCCCATTCCAGGGCGCTACGCCACCATGCGCCTTGCATCCCGCCCTCGTGGCGGGCTCGTTTTACTGATCGCACCATCACCAGCAGTCCACCATGCCGGTCACAGTCAAAGTCAACGGCGTCTTCAACTCACTCGTGCACAAGGGCAGCAATGGCATCTCCACGGCCACGGTGCCCGACGTGTGCAAGACGCCGTCGCCTGCCGGGCCGGTGCCGATCCCGTATCCCAATATTTCGCAGTCGGCCATGCTGGCCAAGGGCTCGACCACGGTCAAGGCCGATGGCGGCATGATGATCGCGATCAAGGGCTCGGAGTTCTCGCTGTCCAACGGCGACAACCCGGGCGTGGCCGGCGGGGTCAAGTCGAGCACCTTCATGAAGGAGTCGACCTGGTTGCTCTATTCGATGGACGTGAAGATGGACGGCGCCAACGCCTGCCGCTTCATGGACAAGAAGCTGCACAACCACGAAAACACCGTCAACACGGCGGGCGAACTGCAAGCGCCTGTGCCCATGGTGCCGTCCATGGGCATGGGCCAAAGCGACAAGCCCTGCCCGCATGGCAGCGGTGTGGGCAACCCTGTCAACCCCTTGCTGGGCGCCAAGGTACTGGGCGATGAGCAGGACTTGGACTTTGAATGGCCAGGCGTGTTGCCGCTGGCCTGGCAGCGCACCTACCTGTCATCCAATGAACGCCAGGGCTGGCTGGGGCAGGGCTGGGGCTGTCCACTTGACCTGGACCTTCGCGTGCAGCCCGAGGTTGTCGTCTTCATCGACACCTGGGGCGGGCGCGTGCCTTATCCGCCGCTGGACGTGGGGCAGAGCTGGACCTCACCGGCCGATGCTGCGGTGTTCGCCCGCCCGGATGAGCACACCTATGCGCTGACGCTGCCCGGCGGTCTGCGCCATACCTTTCGCGATGGGCCGCATGGCTGGCAACTGGGCGAGTTGACGGATCGCAACGGCGAGTTTTTGCGCATCACGCGCGATGCGCAAGGGCGCGTCAGCCGTGTCGACAACAGTGCAGGGCGTCGCCTGCACTTCGAGTTCTCGCCTCAAGGCTTGCTGCTGTGTATCCGGGAGCCGCGAGAGGGCGGGGAGCCCATCCAGTGGGTGCGCTACGAATACAACCTCGCGGGTGACCTGACCGCCGTCTTCAACGGGGCCGACCAGCGTGTGCGCGGCTTCGGCTGGCGTGCGCACATGCTGGTGGAACACGTCAACGCCGCGGGCCTGATCTGCCGCTACGAATACGACCGCGAGGCGCCCGATGGCCGCGTGCTGTTGCAGACCGATTCGCTGGGCCGCCGCTGGCGCTTCGACTACCACCCGGGCCACACCCTGGTCACCGATGTGCGCGGCGCTGTGCAGCGCTTCGACTTCGACCGCATGGGGCGCCTGATTGGCTGGACCGACGCCCTGGGCCGCCGCACGCGCCGCTACCTGGACGGCTTCGGGCGGCTGACGGTGCTGGAGTCACCCGCCAAGGCCCGCTCCACCTACGAATACGACGACCAGGGGCGCCTGACCACATTGACCTGGCCCGATGGCACGCAGCAGGCCATGGAGTGGGACGCGGCCACCGGCCTGCGTACCGCCGTCACGGACGAGGCGGGCCAGCGCACCGGCTTCGGGTACGACGAGCGCGGCAACCTGATCACCTACCAGGAGGCAGACGGCACGGCCACCCTTTTCGAGCGCGACGCGCGTGGCCTGGCGGTGAAGATCGTCAACGCCAAGGAGTCCGCTTCGCTGCTGACCTGGACGAAGGACGGCCAACTGGCCAGCTACACCGACTGCTCCGGCCAGCGTACCGCCTACACCTATGACGAGGCCGGCCGGCTCACCTCGATGGTGAACGCGCTGGGCGAGACCACCCGCTACGCCTACGATGCGGCCGGGCACCTGGTCGAGATCACGCAACCCGGCGGCCACGTCGAGCACTACCAGCACGACCTGATGGGGCGCCTCGTGGTGTTCCGCGATGCGGCGGGCCTGACCACCCGCTACGAATGGGCGCCCGACGGCCAGCTCGCCAGTCGGGTCGACACGGGCGGGCGCATGTGGCGCCACGAGTACGACGCCGCCCGCCGGCTGATCGCGCTTGTCAACGAGCAGGGCCGGCGCTACACCTACGAATACGACCAGGCCGACCGCCTCGTCGCCGAGACCAACTTCCACGGCCAGACCGTCCGTTACGAGCTCGATGCCGATGGCCATACCGTGCGCCAGACCGAATGCCCGGACAGCGAAGAGCGCATCGTCACCGACATGGAGCGCGACATCCGCGGACGCCTCAAGCGCCGCGTGCTGTCAGTTGGCGGCGCGGTGCGTCAGGTGTCGGTTTACCGGCATGATGAACTGGGCCGGCTCGTTGAAGGCATCGACGAGAACTCGCGCGTGAGCTTCACCTACGATGCCCTGGGCCGGGTCACCTCCGAAACCGCCTTGCTCAAGACGCCGGATGGCGGGCGCCGTACCATCGCGCTGCAACACGAGATCGACCCGCTGGGCCAGCGCGCCGCCACGGTGCTGCCCGATGGCCGCAAGCTGGCCTATCTCAGCTATGGCTCGGGCCACCTGCACCAGATCAACATCGACGGCCAGGTCATCACCGACATGGAGCGCGATGAACTGCACCGCGAGCGCAGCCGCACGCAAGGCGCGCTCACCAGCCGCCTGAGCTGGGACGAGGCTGGCCGGTGGTCGACGCGTCTGACCGACACCGACGGCGAACTCCGTCGCCGCGAAGCCTTTGAGTTCGATCCCGTGGGGCGCCTGACGCACCATGAACTCGATGGTGTCACCGACCAAGGTGCCGATCGCGCTGACCGCGCAGAGAGCAGCTTCCGCTACGACGAACTGGGCCGGTTGCGCGAGGTGCAGACGCAAGGCGAAGGCGTGCCTTGTCCAAAGGTGGCCGGGGCAGCCGGCCTGCGCTATGCCTTCGATGCGCATGGCCGCGTCACCAGCAAGACCTGGCCCAACGGTGATCACATCGACCTGGCCTGGGATGCGGAGCACCGCCTGCGCCGCGCGTGCGTCCAGCGTGGTGGCCTTACCCAGGAGACCGAGTACCACTACGATGTTTTCGGCCGTCGCATCGCCAAGACGGGCAGTGAGGGCCGCGCGCAAGATTTCCTGTGGGACGGCAACCGGCTGCTGGGCCAGTCCATGGCCGACGGCACGGCGCTGTTCGTCTACGACAAGCCGGACAGCTACACGCCGCTGGCCCAGCTGGCCACGCGACCCGGCCAGGCACCCGACATCCGCCACTACCAGGTTGATCACATCGGTACGCCCTTGCTGCTGAGCGACGATCAAGGCCGCGTGACCTGGCGCAGCGGCGGCCCTGGTGATGGCGTTGACCAACCATTGCGCCATCCCGGTCAGATGCACGATGCCGAGTCCGGCTTGCACTACAACCGCTTCCGCTACTACGATCCGGACTCCGGTTACTATCTCTCCCAAGACCCCATCGGTCTGGCCGGTGGCGAGCATGTGTACCTGTATGCCAACGGCGACCCGGTCAACTTGGCCGACCCGCTGGGCCTGATGGTGACGGACCCGGTCGCCCAGGCCGAGTACAAGGCATACAAGGCGCGCTGCTCCCAGTCCGCGCCGCCGGGCCTTGATCTGTGTGCCCGCAAGCGCTTCGAGTTGTCGCGCAACACCGATTGCCGTGACATGCGTCAGGCCTGGGACGACAAGTGGTTGCCGGGACGTCACCAGCAGGCCATCAACGAACTGGACGCCAGCGTCAAGAAGTTGACCAGCTGGGTTGCCAAGAATTGCCCTTGATCTTGCCTGTGACACTGACATGCCCCGAGACGAAACCCAGCCCGCGACCGAGCACCCGCAAATGACCGAGATGACAGCCCAAGACGTCCTGGCCCGCTACCTGGAAGAGGCCTTGCCCGATTTCGCGGACTTGCCCTCGCTGGACGTCAACCAGCGTGGACGGTTCGAGAGCTGCCCGCTGCACATCGCCGCCACGCGTGGCAGCGCCGAGGAAGTGCAGGCCTTGCTGCGAGGCGGGGCGGACGTGCGTGCCGTCGGCGACATGGGTAACCTGGCCTTGCATGACGCCATCGATGCAGGGAGTTTGCCTGCCGTTCAGCTTTTGCTGGACGCAGGCTCGCCGCTGGACGTGAGCAATGAGTTTGGCCAGACGCCGCTGGCATTGGGCCTGGCATCCGACGATGAGGCCATCCGCCGGCTGTTCGAGGCCCAAGCCGCTCGCGCGGGTGGCTGATCTCAACAAAGCGCAGGAAGGCGATCACGTGGCCAGCAACGCATCTGCATTTCCCGGTAGTACCGGCACCGGCACGGCGCCCGCCGTGCTGCTGCCCATCGTTCAGCAGCATGTGGACGAAGTGGCCATGCTGCGCCACGTCCGCAGCACGCTGCTGACTTCCACCCAGCCCCTGCATGCCCTGCGGCGGCTGGACGAACGCATGGCCGCCCACCTGGACGGCATCGGCGTGGCCGGTGAGGCGGGCGTTGCCCTGCTGGACGCGGCGCTGGAAGGCGCTTCCGTCGGCGCGGTGTTCGCGGCTGCGGTGCTGGCGCTGCAACGCCGCGACGCAGCAAGGCTGCTCAAGGTGGTCGAGCTCGCCAGCGCGGACCACCAGGCGGAGCGGGGCTTGCGTTCCGCGCTGGGCTGGGTCTCCGTGCAGGATCTGCAAGGCACCGTCCGGTCCTTGCTTGGCAGCCGTGTTGGCGTGCACCGGGCCTGGGGGCTGGCGGCCTGCGCCATGCACCGGGTGGACGCGGGCGCCGTTCTCCAGCAGGCCGCGGCAGATGCCGACGTTCGCGTGCGCGCGGCGGCCTGGCTGGTGGCCGGCAGCTTGGGGCGCCGCGATATGGCCACGGCGGCCCGCGATGTGTTGCGCCGGGCCGAGCCGGACGCATCCGGCCCTGCGGGAACGCCTTCAGACAGCGAACTGGAGAAGCAGGCGGCAGCCTGGGCCTTGACCCTGTGGCGCGACGGCGCCGACGAGCTGGTGCGTCGGCACCTGATGCGCGATGGCGCACCTCAGGGTACCGTGGGCGGGCGGTCCACCGATGCCGCGTGGCGCCTGGCGCTCATGGCCGCGCCCATGGACGTGGCCCAGCGAGAAGTCAAACAGCGTGCCGCCGCCGGGGCTGGCAAGGCGGCGACGCGGCAGCTGCTGCGCATGACCGGCTGGGTGGGTGACCCCCAGGTGGCGCCCTGGCTCATCCACCATATGCAGGACGATGCCCTGGCTCGCCTCGCTGGCGAAGCCTTCAGCCTCATCACTGGCGCAGACCTGGCGCTTCTTGATCTGGAACGCAAGCCGCCCGAGGGCGTCGAGGGCGCCCCCAACGACAACCCTGAAGACGAGAACGTGGCCATGGACGAAGACGACAGCCTGCCCTGGCCCGATCCGGCCAAGGTGCAGGCCTGGTGGCAGGCCAATGCACACCGCTTCGTGCCGGGGCGGCGCTACTTCGTGGGTGAGCTACCCAGCCCTGCACATTGCATTCACGTGCTCAAGACGCAGGGGCAGCGCCAGCGCGTCATGGCCGCGGAATACCTGTGCCTGCTACGCCCTGGCAGCCAGCTGTTTCCCGTGGCAGCACCAGCCTGGCGTCAAAGCCGCTGGCTGGCAGAAGAAGAGGCGGCCTTGTCATGAACATCCAACCCAATGTGGTGCTGCTGGTGGTCGGGGCAATCATGCTCGTGCTGGCCGTCAAAGATCTCGTCGTGCACCGCAGCCTGACGTCGGCGGGTAAGACCAGGTTGCTGGTGGCGCTGATTTTTGCGGCGGTGCTGGCCTGGAATCAGCTGCATCAACCTTGATATCGGGCTCAATTGCCGCCGGTGATGGTTTTGTAAATCGTGCCGATTCGGCTGGCTGCCCACAGCGTTTGCGGGTTGACGGCAGATACGGACACAGCGCCCTCACCGCCCAAGCCTTGCAATTGCCAGGACAGGGCGCCATCTGTGCTGCGCCACAGTCCTTGTGCCCCAGACACCCACAGGTTGCGGGCATCTGTGCTGGTGATGCTGCGCAGCCGTGCATCGGCGGGCCCTTGCCGTTGCATCCAAGTTTCACCGCCATCCTCACTGAGCAGCAGTGCAACGGGTGTGTCAATCGGGCTGAAAGGTGTGGATTCGCCCAGAAGCCAGATGACCTGCTTGCTCGGCGTGCTGATGTTATGCCAGCCGGTGGGTGGCGGATTGGGCGGCGACACCGTTTGCCAGTTGAGCCCGTCAGTGGTTCGCAGCAGCAACCACACACCTGGCGTTTGAATATTCGGGCCCAGTGCCCAGGCGGTGTGGGCATCCACGCCCTTGATGAGCTGGACATGGGCGTTGCCTGGCGTGTTTTGCGTGATCCAACTGGCGCCGCCATCCGTGGTTTTGACGATCTTGCCACCTGTGCCACCGCCCCAGACCAGGTCGGCCCCCAGGGCATCAATGGTCATCAGGCTACCAGGGGCCGCAGGGGGTGCTGACCAGGTCGTGCCGTCCGTGGTCTTGAGCAGCCCTTGTTCCATGGGCAAGGCCCAAGCGCTCGTTGCAGACACCGCGCTCATGCTCACAATCGGCACATGCGAGCCAATGCTGGCGTCGACCCAATCTCTACCGCCATTGTTGGTTCTGAGGACGGTGCCCAGATCACCTGCGGCCCAGGCGATCTGATCACTGATGGCCTTGATGACGCTCAGTCCAGAGGGCAGCGCCGACGAACTGGCCACCTTTTGCAAGCTATCTGACGCGAGCCGATAGACGCTGCTGGAACCATAGACCCAAGCGACTTGCCCTTCCAACGTGGCCAGATCGAAAAAGCTCGGGGTGTCGGCACCATTGATGGCTTGCCAATGGGCCCCTCGGTCATTCGTAAACCATAAGACAGGCTGATCAGTGCCGCCTGAGGCGCGCACAACGCCCAGCAGCCAGGCTGAATCCGCACTGGTTGCAAGTACCCGGTTGATCTGTCGGGCGATGACATTGCTCGTGGGCAAACTCGTGGAGACGGCCCAGCTGGTGCCACCATCTTGGGACAGGTACACGACGCTGTTCGCATCTGCTGCCCAGACGATCTTGTCCGATGCGGCCGAGAGCGACTCTATGAAGATACCTTGGCCGACGGTGCTGCTCTGCCAGTGCGCGCCACCATCTGTCGTTCGCCGGATGGTGGCCCCTGATCCCACCCAGGCGATATCGCGGCTGAACGCGGTCAGCGCCCCACCCTCCGGCCTGGGTGTGATCGGTGAGCCCGGCACAATGGTGTCGAGCATTGTCCAGGTCTGCCCGCCATCCGTGGTGCGCCAAGTTGATATGCCATTGGTGATCCAGGCGGTCTGGGGATCTATGGACACGATGTGCTTAAAACCGAAGGTGTCGTTGCCCTCGATGTTTTGCGCCGTCCAGCTGATGCCCCCATCGCTGGTCTTGATCACCGCATTGCCGTCGCCCGCAGCCCAGGCCGTGTTGTCTTGAAAGGCGCTGAGGTCATTCAGCCGTTGCGTGGTGGGCAAGGGCACGGCTCGCCAGCTCACGCCGCCGTCGACGCTCTTCAACAAGTGCCCCGCGCTGATGCCAAATTGGGTGAAGGCGGTAAGCGCCGCCGCGCGTGTGATGGTGGGGGTGATGTTTTGCGGGAACTGCCGACACCACCCTTGCGCGAAGCCCGTGCCACTGCAACTCAAGCCTGCGACCGTGGCCAGTGCCTCGGGGCCGACATGCACACTCATCCTGACCACGCCGCTTTGACCCGTGTCATCAGTGCATTGCACCGTCACGGTCAAGACGGTGTCACTGCTGGTTGTATAGGTGTGGCTGACCTCGGCCTTGTCGAAGGCGCTGCTGCTGCCTTCGGTGCTGCCGTCGCCGAAATCCCACTTGTAGTGGCGCGAGCCCGTGCCGACGCAGTCGGCCTTGAAGGTCACCGGGTTGCCGGGCCAGGTCTCCTGCAGGCTGGCGCTTTGGGCGTTGACAGTGGGGGCGGGGTTCAATCGGTTGATGGACGACTCGCCACCGCCGCCGCCACAGGCGATCAGGTTGAGGCTCAGCCCGGCACAGGCCAGCAGATGTCTTGTGGGATTGCGCCACCGATTGCAAGCCATGTTGCGCTCCTTGTCTGACGAATCAGAATGTGCCCAGCAGGCTGATGGTCAGACCCTGGGTGTTGTCGCGCAATTCATCGTGTGCATACACGGACACCGCACCACCGCCCGAGGGTTGGGATGACAGGGCGTAGTCACGGCTACGCACGCTTTGCGAGCGGTAGCCTATGGTCATGGTCAGACCGGTGTCGCCCTTGATCAAGGCGGGTGTGAACGCATAGGCCAGGCCGACTTCGCTGACGGTATAACTGGCGCTCCTTGTGCCTTGCCCGTCTGCATCGGCTCCTGGGAGCTTGAGGCTCAGGCGGCCCAGGCCCAGTGTGCCGTATAGCGCCCATCCTGCAGGCAGCGGCGCCGTGGCCGAGGCGCCCAGCACCGGGCCACGCCAGGTGAAGCGTCCGCCGGCTTCTTGGGTCAGCCGTTTGAAGCCTGCAGTCAAGGTGATGCCTGGCGTGGCTGCCCAGCCGGCATTGAGATCAAACTCGCTGCGTGAGGCAGAGATGGTGGTCACGGCGTTGTGCAGCGTGTAGTTGGTTTTGCTCATGACGCTGGTCGTGATGGACCAGGGGCCTTGTCGCACGCTGATGACCGGGATGAAGGCCAATGTCTGGTCGCTGGATACCGATTCGACCACTTGCAAGGCGCTGCCGCCAATCTGAACGCGGTTGATGTCCCAGCTGTCCCATTGGTTCAGCCAGGCTTTGGCGCCCACACTCACGTGCCATCGGTTGGCGTCTGCTTCATCCGTGGTCTGGGCGGGGCAACTGGCAGCGCCACACAGGCACGCGGTCGACAAGGCGAGGGTGAGTGTGTGATGCATGGTGTGTCCTACCTGTTGAATTGATGATTCAGAAAATGGCTGGAACAACGGGCTGCGCCGGCCGGGGGGCAGGGCTGCTTGCTGGCGAGCCTTGCTGGATTTTTTGTTCCAACATTTGGTTTTGGGCCCGCAAGCGAGTGAGCTCATGCTGATCCTCTCTTGAGGCACAGCCGGCAAAACAGAACTCGCCCGTGAACGACGAATAGACAAACGGCGTTTGCCCTTTTCGCGCCAGGCGTTGTGACTCCGCGCGAACGCCAGCACCCACGCGCTTGATCATGTCTTCGACGGTGATGCCCGGCGTTTCAATGTGGGCCAGCAGGTGTTTGGTGAGCAGGCCGTTGCGCCCGTTGCCGTCCAGCGCGACGTCGTTGGCGCCCGTGGCATACAGCACGATGGTGCCGATCGGCGCATCGCGTATCGCCCCCAGCCCGTAGGCAATGGGCCCTGCTTGCTGGTTTTGAACGCTCAGCCCTCTGAGCAGATTCGGGCCGTTGTCGCCAGGTGTGGGTAATGAACCTGCGAAGGGGTCTTCCCGGCAGGCGTCCAGTGTGACCACATTGAAGGTATTGCCCTTGGACTTGATTTGGTCCAGCAAGTCCTGGACGTCGACCAGCTGCTGCGGAACGTCAGACATGTTGCGCACCGATGCACGGGTAGGCACGAGGTAGTTGTGCCCCTGAATCTGCACGGCATGGCCCGCGTAGTAGACCAGGCCGTGGCTGTCTGGCGTGAGCTGGGCGACAAACTCGGCGAATAACTTCAGTACGGTGGCGCGATCCGGGATGTCCGTGTGGCACAGCGTTTTGAAGTGCAGCCGTCGCAGGCTCTGGCACATATCCTGGGCATCATGAGCCGGGTTGTTCAGCGGCGTCATGCCTTCATAGCGCGCATTGCCCACCACCCATGCCAGCCGAGGGGGTGGGGTGTCTATTGGGGCGGCAATCGCGCTGATGGGGCGCAAGCATGTACACAGGGCGATCAGGCCGATCAATGAGACAAGATGCCGCCGCGCTGGCGCCAGGCAAATCATTGCACGCTCCGTGAACCATTGATTTTTGGATGCGCTGGGCAGCGAAGACCGCGCATGCGCCAGCAAAGCTGGGCAAGCTTGACGCAATCGAGGCAAATGTCACGTGACTTTGGTTAGTCGCATGGCCTGTATCAAGGCTGCGCGCATGACTTTCGTTGATTGACCAAGGTCAGCTGCCCCGACACCATTCGGATCATCGCCCCCACCCATTTCTATAACAGGGGCAGTCTGGAGCCTTCATGCACTTGCTCATCCGCGCCGTCAGCCTGGCTGGCCAGCCCTTGACGCAGGCGATTTCCGCTTACTTCGACGAGCGCGGCGGCACCATCGGCCGCTCCGACACGAACACCCTGGCACTGCCCGATCCGGAGCGCCGCATCTCACGCCTGCAGGCCGAGGTCAGCCGCGGCCCCGAGGGCTGGCGCATCCTCAACGTGGGCAATGCCAACCCGATCTGGCACAACAACAAGCCCGTGCCACCTGGCGAGGGCGTGCTGCTGGACGAAAACGACGAGCTGCAGATCGGCACCTATGCCTTGCTGGTGAACTACTCGCAAAACGACGCCACGGCCCGCACCATCACCAAAGGCCGCGCAGCAGTGGATTCGCGCACGGTCATCGTCGGGTCGGGTCAAGAGCCGCGCACCGATCCCAGCCTGATGCGGGCGGCCGAGCATGGCACAGGGGTGCAGGCGCCGGTTGCGGCACCTGCACCTGCGCCCGCATTTGCACCTGCACCCACACCGCCGTCCTCCAACGCCTCGCCTTTTGCCGATCTGCTGGGAGGCCTCAGTGGGGCGTCGTCGGTCGCAGGCGCGCCGGTGGCACCCGCGTTTGTGCCCGCACCGTCTCCATCGCCGGCCTCTCCGTTCGCCGACCTGCTGGGCGGCTTTGGCTCCCCCGCGCCGGCCCCGGCGCCCTCTGCGCCCGCGCCCGCCACACCGGCACGCCTGCCGGATGATTTTGATCCCTTTGCCGACCTCCAGTCCGCCCCCACCCCATCGGGCCGGCCGGCTGCCGCGGCCAGCACTTGGGATCTGCCGCAAGCGCCCACGCCACCCGCCAGTGCCTCGCCTTTTGACCTGTCACCCGGTGCCAAGCCCTTGCCCGGCGACCTGGACCTGATGGGCTCGGTCGCGCCACCCGGTGCCCAGTCCATTGACCAGATGTTCGGGCTGGGTGGGGGCGCCTCGTCCGACCCGCTGGCGTCCTTCCTGAAAAAGACCGAACCGGCGGCACCTGCCCAGGCCGCAGCCGGCACGCCCATCAGCATGGACCCGCTGTCCTTGATCAAGCCCCGCGCTGACATCAGCACCTCGGCGCCAGACAAGCCGCCCGTCGATGCCGGATCGGCCTTCCCCGACGATGTGCCCGAGCTGCAGGCGGCGATGCCACTGCCACCCGTGGCCTCGCCCAAGCCCGCTGCGCCCCCCGAGCCGCTGGAGGCCTCCTTCTCCTTCATGCCGCAGCCCAAAGCGGCCGACAAGATCGCAGACAAGGCGCCAGGCAAGGCTGAGGCCAGCGGTGCCTCACCTTTTGCCGACCTGGGCCTGGGCACACCCGCCCGGTCCGGTGGCTTGCTCGACGACCTGGACCTGTCGCCCCAAACGGTGCCCAGCGTGCACGTCAAAAAGGCGATCGATGTGAGCGCGCCGGTGGGCCATGAACCCCTGGTCGAGCCCTTGCAGACCCAGCTGCCCATCCCGCAGACGGCCGTACCGCATGTCGAGGTCAAGGTGCCCGAGCCGGTGCCGGCCGTTGCACCCGCTCCCGCTCCCGCCACCGCTTCGGCATCTGCCGCAACGACCTCCGCAGCGCTCACCAACCCGGCCGCCAGCGCCGGTACGCAAGCCGGCACGCAAGCCGACACGCAAGCGCTGTGGGCCGCTTTCTGCGAGGGCGCCGGCATCCACTTCACGCCACCGCAAGGCCTCAACCCCGATCTGATGCGCGTCATCGGCCAGTTGCTGCACCACACCGTGGACGGCAGCCTCAAGCTGGTGGCCGCCCGCGCCGCCACCAAGCAGGAGATGCGCGCCGAGGTCACCGTGATCCAGGCCCGTCGCAACAACCCCCTGAAGTTCTCGCCCGACACCGTGTCGGCCATGGAGCAGCTGCTGCAGCCGCCGCTGCGTGGCTTCATGTCCGGCCCCGAGGCCGTGGCCGACGCCATGGACGACCTGCTGGGCCACACCATCGGCACCATGGTGGGCATGCGCGCGGCCCTGGAGGGCGTGCTGGCCCGCTTCGAGCCCGATGCGCTGGAGGCCAAGCTGGTGGGCCGCAGCATGCTCGACAGCCTGCTGCCCATGAACCGCCGCGCCAAGCTATGGGAGCTCTACCTGCAGCACTACGACGCCGTCAAGGCCGAGGCGCAGGACGACTTCCACAACCTCTTTGGCCGTGCCTTCCTGCAAGCCTACGAAGAACAACTGGACCGCCTGGATGCCGAACGCCGCCAGACCGGCCGTGACCCAGCCAAACCTGCATGATGCACATTGAAGTAGCCAGCCGCAGCGAAGTCGGCCAGCGTTCGCACAACGAAGACGACTTTCGCCAAGGCACCTCTGGCACGCAGGTCTATGCCGTGCTGTCTGACGGCGCAGGCGGCCACAGCAATGGCGCCATGGCCTCGGACATCGTGGTGCGCACCGCCACCTTGCTGCTGCAGCGCGCCACCGTCTACAACCCCGCGGTGCTGGAGGCCTCCATCGAAGAGGCCAACGAGGTGCTCAACGCTGGCCAGGAGGGCTTCAAGAGCCACCAGCGCATGCACGCCACCGTGGTGGTCCTGTGGCTGGAGGCGCAAGAAGGCCTGGCCATGTGGGGCCATGTGGGCGACTCGCGCCTGTACCGCGTGCGCCAGGGTGTGGCCCAGCAACTCACCACGGACGACAGCGTCGTGCAGCACATGGTTGATGCCGGCTTCATCAAGCCGGAAGAAGCCCGCCACCACCCGCGCAAGAACCAGCTGCTGGCCGCGATGGGCAGCGAAGAAACGCCGCACGTGCACCTGACGCGCGAGCCACAGGCACTGATCGAGGGTGATGCCTTTTTGCTGTGCTCGGACGGCTGGTGGGACCAGCTCGAACCGGCCGACATCGAGCGCACCCTGCTGCAGGCCGGCAACCCCCAGCAGTGGCTGGACCAGATGGCCGAGCTGGTGGCGCAGCGCCAGGTGCCCAACCAGGACAACTACACTGCGGTGGCCGTCTGGGCGGGCAACCCCAGCGAGGTCACCCGCATCGGTCCATGATGGGCCTTGATGCCAGCCCATGACCCTGTCGATGACAAAAGTCGCTTCTCACCTCCAGGCCATCGCTCTACAGTGACGGCCGTCACCCCTTCAAGGACCTGTCCATGAACACGTCTTCCAACTCTTTCCTGATCCGTGCCTTGAGCGCCGTCGCCCTGCTGGCCAGCCTGAATCTGGCGCATGCCGAAGGCCCCACCCCCACCACCGTGCTCAAAGGCAAGGCCGTGACCGAGGGCAACCTCATCGACGCCCTGACGCCCGAAGAGCCCGTGGTCACGCGCTCCCTGCGCGTGCAGCGCGACACGCCTGGCCAGCAGGCCGCCCGCAAGCCCAGCGCCTCGCTGCTCATCACCTTCGAGACCAACTCCGCCGAGTTGACCCCGCAGGCCAAGAAGCAGCTGGACGTGGTGGCCGCCGCGCTGCGCAACAACAAGCTGGCCGAGTACGGCTTCAACGTCGAAGGCCATGCCGACCCGCGTGGCGCCCACGACAGCAACCTGAGCCTGTCGCAGCAGCGCGCCGAGAGCGTGCGCAACTACCTGATCACGGCGCATGCAATCGAGGCCAAGCGCCTGAAGGCCGTGGGCAAGGGTGATGCCGAGGTGCTCAACGCCAAGGACCCGGCCGCCGCCGAGAACCGCCGTGTCACCATCGTGACCGACGTCTCGAAGGACTGATCGCGCCAGCGGCCCCCGCGAAATCGGTGCGGGGGTGGTGTACGCTGCGCGGCTGTGAGAAAACACCATGCAGTCATCGTGATCGGTGGCGGCCCCGCCGGGTCGTCTGCAGCCCGCACCCTGGCCAGTCAGGGCGTGGACGTCGCCCTCATCGACAAGGCGGTGTTCCCCCGGGCCAAACTCTGCGGTGGCTTGCTCACGCTCAGAAGCCGCAAGCTCTTTGCCCGCATCTTCGGTGAAGCGGCCTGGGACCAGGCCTTCGAGTACGAGGCAGATGGCATCCGCCTGTTTCACCGGGACCGGTGCCTGAGCGAGGTGGGTGGCCACAGCGCGCTCTATTTCACCTGCCGTCGCGACTTCGACCACTACCTGCTTGGCCTGGCCCGAGAGCAGGGCACCACCTTGTACCTGGGCGATGGCCTGGCCGCGATCGACCTGGACCAGCAGGTGTGCCGCCTGCAGTCCGGCCAAGAGATCCGTTATGACCACCTCATTGGCGCCGATGGTGTCAACAGCACCGTGGCCCGCACCTTGTTTGGCGCGTCGTACGACCGCGAGAAGATCGCGTTCGCGCTGGAGATGGACGTGGACCGCGCGCTGTTGCAACGCGAGGTCAGGCAACCGGAGATCTACTTCGGCGTGGTGAAGTGGGGCTATGGCTGGGTGTTCCCCAAGCGGGACACGGTCACGGTGGGCGTGGGCGGCATCCAGGCCCGTAACCCGCAGATGAAGCAAGACTTCGAGGCCTTCCTGCGCAGCGTGTTCGGCACCATGCCGCCGGGCAAGATCAAGGGGCACCACATCCCCTTTGGCGATTACAAGCCGACGCCCGGCGCGGACAAGGTGCTGCTGGCCGGTGATGCTGCCGGCCTGGTGGAGCCCATCACCGGTGAGGGCATCGCCTTTGCCATGCAGAGCGGCTACTACGCCGCACAAGCGGTGCTGGAGGCGCAGGCCTCGGGCGGCCGTGTGCCCGCACTGACGGCCTACCAGCACCGCCACAAGGCCATCACGCAGGCACTGGACCACGCCAACCGCCTGCGCTACCTGATCTTTCCTCAGGTCTGCGAGCGCCTGCTGGTCAAGGCCCTGCCGCGCAGCACACAGGTCACGCGCCTGCACCTGGACCTGATGGCCGACGAGATCGGTTACGGTGATTACGCCAGGCGCCTGGTTGTGCGGGTGCTCAAGGGCCTGGTCAACGGGCGCTTCTTCTGAGCCTGGCAGGCCGCGCGGATGCGCTCAGTTTGTGGGGCACGACACGCGGGTCAGCAACTCGGTCAGTGGTTGCGGCTTGTGGAGCAGGTAACCCTGTGCGTGGTCCACGCCCAGCTTGCGCAAGGCATGCAGCGTGTCTTCGGTTTCAACGAACTCCGCGATGGTCTTGATGCCCAGCACGCGTGCCACTTCGCAGAAGCAGCGCACGGTGGCCTGGTCCAGCGGGTCGTTCACCAGGGCCTTGATGAACTGGCCATCGATCTTGAGGTAGTCCACCGGCAAGGTCTTGAGGTAACCAAAGGACGAAGCACCCGAGCCGAAGTCATCAAGCGCCATGCGCACACCGCGCTGGCGCATGCCGTCAATGAAGGCGCCGGCATCGGCCAGGTTGGTGATGGCCGATGTCTCGGTGATCTCCAGGCAGAGCTTGCGCACATCCACTGAGGTCTCGGCGATCAGCTCCTGCATGAACTGGTGGAAGGTCGAATCGCTGATGGACTGACCGGACAAGTTGACGGCGATGGTGTCGATCTGATCGAGCGCCTCGCCTTGGCTGGCCAGCCACTCGAACACATGGCGCACCACCCAGCGGTCGATGCGCGAGGCCATGTGAAAGCGCTCGGCCGCGGGCAGGAAGGCGCCCGGCGGGATGACGCTGCCATCGGTGTCCTTCAGGCGCAACAGCACCTCGCAGTGCAGGCCTTGGGTGTCCTGGTGGATGGCGGCGATGCGCTGGCCATAGAGGATGAAGCGGTTCTCGTCGAGCGCCTGCTCCAGCCGGCTGGCCCATTGCATCTCGCCCTTGCGGGCTCGCATGGCCTGGTCGGTGTCGTACCAGGCATGCACACGGTTGCGGCCGGCTTCCTTGGCGGCATAACAGGAGGTGTCGGCCGCTTGCAGCACGGAGGCGGTGGTGGCCCAGCGCTTGTCCAGCGGCACCAGGCCGATGCTGGTGCCGATGCGAAAACGCCGGCCATCGTGGATGAAGCGGAACTCGCTCATCTGGTCGCAGATGTCCTGCGCGACGCGGTGGGCCTGGTCCACATTGCAGTGCTCCAGGATCACGCCGAACTCGTCGCCACCCAGGCGCGCCAGCGTGTCACGCGCACGCACGCAGCCTTGCAGCAGATTGGTCACCTGGCACAGCAGCTGGTCGCCCACGCTGTGGCCGCAGGCATCGTTGACGAGCTTGAACTGGTCCAGGTCGATGTACATCAGCGCGTGGCTGCTGTCGTGCTCGTGCGCTTCGCTCAGCACACGGGTGAGGCGCTTGTCGAACTCGGCGCGGTTGACCAGGCCGGTCAGCTCATCGTGCGTGGCGCGGAAGTTCATCTCGTGGCCCATGCGGCGCTGCTCGGTCACGTCGTGGAAGACCAGGACCACGCCCAGCATGGCGCCGTCTTCATCGCGAATGGGTGCGGCCGAATCCTCGATGCCGTATTCGACGCCATGGCGCGAGATGAGCAGGGTCTGGTCCAGCTGGCCCACATGCACGTCTTCGGCCAGGCAGCGCTCGAAGGGGTTGACCTCGGGCTCACGCGTGAGTTCGTTGACGATGTGAAAGACCTGGCCCAGGGGCTGGTCACGTGCGGCTTCATTGGGCCAGCCGGTCATGCGCTCGGCCACGGGGTTGAGCCATTGCACGCGGCCATGCGCATCGGTGGTGATGACGGCGTCGCCGATGGAGTGCAGGGTCACGCGCAGCAGCTCGTGCTTTTCAGCGAGCTCGCGCTCCATGCGCTTGCGCTCGGTGACGTCGTAGTTGGTGCCCAGCACGCGGGTGGCACGGCCCTTGCCGTCGCGGAACACCGTGGCGCGGCCGTACACATAACGCACATTGCCATTGGGATGCCGCACGCGGAAGTCGAAATCCAGCGCTTTGTGGCCCTTGATGGCAGCGCTCAATTCGCGGCTGGTGTATTCGAGGTCATCGGGGTGGATGCACTGTGCCCAGTCTTTGATGCGGCCGGTGAAATGCTCACGGGGCAGGCCGAAGATGGTGAACATCATGTCGCTCCAGGTGAGCCTGCCATCGGGCAGGGTCAGCTCCCAGATGCCGATTTCATTGGCCTGTGTGGCCAGGGTCAGGCGCTCCTGGTTGGCGTGCAGCGCGGCCTCCACGGCGTGCTTCTCGGTGACGTCTTCCAGGATGGCCAATGAGCGGCCAGGCTGGCCATCGGCCTCGCGCTCCATGATGGCCGACAGGCGCACGTCGATCAGGTTGCCGTCCTTGCGCACCATCTGGTACTCGACGTTGTCGCAGCGGCCCGTGAGCAGGTAGCGCGGCAGCACCACGTTGCGGGCGTACTCGTAGGACGAGGGGGCGAGGAAGTCTGCCGACGAGCGGCCGATGACCTCTTCGCGCGTGTAGCCCATCTTGGCCAGCCAGGTGTCGCTCACCGTGAGCAAGATGCCGTGGCTGTCGATGGAGTGCAGCATGGCCGGCGTGGACTCGTACAGCGAGCGCAGGCGGGCCTTGCTTTCCTGCAGCGAGTGTTCGGCCAGCTTGCGCTCGGTGATGTCGCGCCCCACCGAGTGGATGCCGGTGACGCGGTCGCGCTCATCGCAGATCACGCGGTTGGTCCAGGCCATCCAGCGCAGCTCGCCATTGGCGGCAACGGTGCGGTTCTCGTCCTGCAAGGGCTCGCGGGTGGCCAGCAGGCGGGCGATGTGGGCCCGCACTGCCTCGCGTTCGTCTTCGGGGACGTAGTCGTAGAAGCTGGTGCCGATGAGCTCGTGTGTGGCCTTGCCGTACTGGCGGCTGTAGGCCGCGTTCACGAAGGTGAGCCGCCCTTGCGTGTCGGCCAGCGAGATCAGCTCGGTCTGGTCTTCGACAATGGCGCGGTACAAGGCTTCGTTGTTGGCGATCTCGGCGGCGTAACCCTGGCTGGCCTCCATGGCCCGGCGCATGGTGCGCTCGCGCATGAGCAGGGCTTCGGAAACGGCCTGGGCCAGGTGCTGCAAGGCCTGGCGCTGTTTGCTCGACAGGATGCGCGGTTGCCGGTCGATCACGCACAGCGTGCCGATGCGTGTGCCATCGGGCAGCGTGATGGGGGCGCCGGCGTAGAAGCGGATCCCGGGTTCGCCGGTGACCAGGGGGTTGTTGACGAAACGGGGATCACGCGTGGCATCGGCCACTTCCATCACGTCTTCTTCGAGGATGGCGTGTGCGCAAAAGGAGATGTCGCGAGGGGTCTCGGTGACGGTGGGCAGGCCCACGCGGGACTTGAACCATTGCCGATCGACATCAATGAGGCTGACCAGTGCAATGGGCACACCGCAGGTGCTGGCGGCCAGCTGGGTCAGCGTGTCAAACAAGGGTTCGGGCCCGCTGTCCAGGACGGCCAGCTCGCGCAGCCGTGACAGGCGCTGTACTTCGTTGGCAGGC
The DNA here is from genome assembly GCF_016195855.1 of Aquabacterium sp. Lineage (GTDB taxonomy): Bacteria > Pseudomonadota > Gammaproteobacteria > Burkholderiales > Burkholderiaceae_C > Aquabacterium. The sequence goes on along the minus strand of NZ_JACPYU010000002.1, from coordinate 99,767 downwards.
AGTGGCGCTGGTTGTGTCATCAAACGGTGCAAACAGTGCAAACGGAGCGGTCAGGCTCAAGAAGCGGGGCCGGGCGGGATGGGCCTGCCCGTTGGGATTGTCTCCTTGCGGACCGCCCCGGTATCTGGGGAGTCAGCCGTCTTGTCACCGGTAATTGACCGATTGTCCGCCTCTCCGGGCGCCGTGTCAGCAAGTTCGTGATGGCCGGTGTCAGCGTGTGGCCACTTCTTCGATGTGGACCAGCGTGGCGCCATAACGTTGATCGCAAGGCGTAGTGGCTCCTTCGCACAAGGCCGGTGGCACGAAGGGGCTGCCGGGGCCCTTGTGCTCGGCCCACAGGCGGACTGCCTGGGCCATGTCGAACTCGGGGATGGTGTCGCTGGTATTGAGGGGCAACTGGCCCAGGTCGCGCGGGAAGGGCGAGACCATGGTCACGATGTGGTCTACACCGGCCGGGCCACCGGCGGTGATGTGCCAGCCCTTGCGGGGCAGCTCCACCAGCTTGTCGGCCTCGATGCGGTTGTTTTTGTCCAGCGCATTGGGAAAGAGCAGGTAGAAGTGGTTCTGGTCTGTGCCGGCCAGGTAGACGTAGAGGTAGCCGGGCACGCTGGACTTGACCTGGAACAGCAGCTTGTCCTTGCCGATGAGCAGCTGCGATTTGTCGGTGAGCGTGTTGATGGCCATCAGCGGGTCGGCGTTGCGCACGATGTCTTCCAGAGCGGCCACGATGGTGAATGGGTCGCGTTGCGCGGGCATGGTGGGGGGCGCGGCGGAAGCGGCGGTGGCCGGTGCGCTGGCCGTGGCGTTGCTGCTGGCGGCCTGTGCCACTTGCGAAGCGACCTCACCCGTGGTGGCCGGGCCGGCCTGGTGCGAGCGGGTCATGAACCAGGCCCCACCGCCACCGGCCAGGCCGAGCGCGGCCAGGGCGATCCACAGCTTGTTGAGGCCGCCGTTGGAGGCCGGTGCCGCCGACGAGGACGCAGCGGCGATGGCTGAGGGCGGGACCGGTGTGGCGGCCGAGGGAGGCGGTGCCACCTGCGTGGCCGGGAAGCCGGTCGCCGTGGCGGCCATGGCCGTCATCTGCGTGTGCTGCTTGGCCTGCGTCACCAGGGTGGCCGCATCCATGCCGGCCGGGATCATGACCGTGCGCTCGTCGTCTTCCTGGGCGGGCGCAGGTGGGGTCATGCCGGGCGGCAGGTCGGTGGCAAACAGGCGCTCGCGCAAGGCGGCCATGTTCTGCAGGCGCTGCTCGGGGTGCACGGTCAGGCCTGCATCGATTGCCGCCAGGAAGGGCGCCGAATAACGACCCATGGCCGCTTGCGAGATCGGCGTCATGTCGTCCTTCATCATGCGACCGACCGAGGGGGGCGGTGCCTTGCCCAGGATGGCGGCATACAGCACGGCGCACAAGGCATAGACGTCGGTCCACGGGCCCTGTTTCATCGAGGGCACTTCGGCGTACTGCTCGATGGGCGCGTAGCCCGGCTTGAGGATGACGGTCAGGGCCTGGGTGGCGTCGCCGATCACGCGGCGTGCGGCGCCAAAGTCCAGCAACAAGGGCTTGTTGGGGCCCAGCAGCAGGATGTTGTCGGGCGCGATGTCGCGGTGGTAGCAGTGGTCGGCGTGGATGACGTCCAGTGCGTCGATCAGGGGGCCCAGCATGCCTTTGAGCCAGGCCTCGTCGGGCGGCTGCTTCTGCTCGCGCAACCAGGTCTTGAACGTGGGACCCTGGTAGTAGGGCATCACCATGTAAGCGGTGCCGTTTTCTTCCCAGAAGCGGTAGACCTTGATCAGCGCGGGGTGGTCGAACGAGGCCAGCAGCTTGGCTTCATTGACGAAGCTGCGCATGCCCAGCGTGAAGGTCTCGCGCTGGCGCTCGGATTTGACGGTGACGGAAAGGTCGCTCGCGCGCGTGGCCAGCGAGCCGGGCATGTATTCCTTGATGGCCACCACGCGCTCGAGCTGCGTGTCGTGTGCGAGGTAGACGATGCCGAAGCCGCCTTCACCCACCAGCCCGGTGATCTCGAACTCGTGCAGGCGATGGCCGATGGGCAGGGCATTGCCGCTGTGGCCCCCTGCTGAGGGGCTGGGGCTGCCGGAGGCGGGCGCGGAGGGCGTTGGGGGCGCAGGTTGCGCGGATTCGGCTTGACTCATGAGGGCGATGACAACGCAGGCAGCGCTGAGTTGGGGTTACCAGCTGCCTTGCAGCAGTTCGACGAAATGATCCGGGCCGGGCAGGCCGGGGCCCATGCTCAGGCTACCACCGCCATGGCCCGAATCGGGTAGCCACCACAGGCTTTGGCCCTGGGCCTGTTGATGCAGGCTCATGCCGGCCACCCCTTCCAGCCATTGGCTCAGCGAGGGGTGCGGGGGGCCCTGGTAGCGGTCGCGCCCGACCAGGCGCTGCAGGTTGGGGGCACCCACAGGCGGGGCGGCCTGCCAGGTGGGGGCGGCCATCAGCTGGGCTTCGAAGCTGTCCACCTGGGCGCCCGCGTGCAGGGTGCTCATGGCGGCGTGGGCCACATGGTCCATCCAGCGCTGCAAGGCGGTCTGGTCCTGGCCGGAGTCAGGGGCATGCATGCTGGCCTGGGCCACGATCAAGGGGAAGTAGCGCCCCACGCTGTCCACGCTGGGCATCATCACGCCCATCCACCAGTGCGGGCCGGCGATGCCGGGGCTCCAGGCGAAGCGCCAGATGGGCGCGGTCAGGTAGGTGTTGAGCCAGTGCTCACCCAGTTGCGCGCGGCTGGTCTGCACGCCGCGCGACAACCAGTCGTCGCAGCGCTGCACGAACTCGGGCGGCAGGCGCCGGGCGCTGAAGTCGCCCAGCGAGGCGATCTTGCCGAACCAGCCGCAAGCCGATGTCATCACAGGCCTCCCGGGCAGGAGAAGCTGCTCAGCTCAGGCAGGCGGAAGGGGTTCTGCACGCTGCTGGAGGTGACCGTGAAGGTGGCCTTGCGGCCGCCCACGTTGAACGCGACGTTGAAACGCTCGGGGGCGCCCGCCGGGCTCAGGGCCATGCGGTCAAACAGGCGGAACAGGGCCCAGGGGCCTTCGGTCACGATGGCGTTGTCACCCGCACCGGGCGGCGCCAGCGAGACGCGCACCAGCGAGCTGCCGCGCGGGCCGGGCCATTGCACGCTGGCGGGGATCTGCGGGCCGTGGGCGTACTTCACCAGCTGGCCGTCCACATCCAGCGTGAACTGGGTGATGGTGGCGTCCATCTCGAAGGGCCTGAAGTCCAGGCGCAGGCCGGGCTGGTTGCCACCGGCGCGGAAGAAGGTGTCGCGGATGGCCGCGGCGCGCTGGAACTGCGCCAGCGTGCCGCTGTCCGTGCCCATGGTCGCGCCTTCCAGCTTGCGGAAAGACCAGGGCCGCGTGGACGTGTCCACGAAGCGCGCCAGTTGCTGCTGGAAGAAGCTGTCCATCAGGCCACCGGGCGCGAACATGCGCGCGAAGTCATCCTGCGTGACATCGCGGCTGCTGCTCCGCACGAAGGGGTAACGGCCCGCGATGGCCTGCTGGCAGAACTCGCCGATCTGCGACTTGATGGCCTGGCCCAGGTTGGCACGCGTGGCGTCCAGCGCGGCCGTCGTGCCGCTGACCGACAAGGTGTTGAGCAGCGAGCGGATGGGCTCGGGCAGGCGAGCGGCTTCGGCCTTGATCTTGTTGGGCACGTCGCTGGGGGGCGGCACATTGCCGCCTTGCACGGCGGTCTCGGTGGCGGTCAGCAAGGTGTAGACCTCGTTGATCAGGCCGAGTGTGCCGTCGATGGGCGCGGGGCTCTTGCCATCGGGGCTGGTGACCATCTGGCGCAGGGCCAGGAAGCGGTCGTCCACGATGGACTCGATGCGCCGGCCATCGGCCACGGCGGTGGGTGCGGGCTTGTCACCAAACAGCTTGGCGATCTCGGCGCGGGACTTGTCCAGCGTGCTCTCGGCCTTGTCCTGCGCCTTGTCGATGAGGGACTTGCTCTCCGACAGGCTCAGCGTGGTCTCATGCGACAGCGCCGTCAGCAAAGGCTTCAGGGGCGATTCAGGGCTGGACAGCACACGCGCCATCTGCACGGCCTTGGGCAGGCTGTCAGATGGCAGCATGCGGATGTCGGCGATGAAGCCTTCCCAGATCGTGGCGTACTCGGTGAGGTAGATCTGGCGCACGTCGTCGGTCAGGCGGCGCAGCGCGGTCGGGTCACGCAGGGACTGCGATCGGGCGCTGTCCTGCACACCCAGCACCCAGGTCTCTTCTTCGCTCAACTGCTTGGTGGCCTGGTCCACCTGGGGTTGGAAGCCCTTGTGGTAACCATCAAACGTGAAGAGGCCGGGCACGCCCTTGGTCAGCGGCGCACCGCTGGCGCGCATGAAGACCAGCGCGGCGCTGTTGCCCGCTGCCTTGGCCACGGTGAACTCGGGGATGTCTTCACCCACGCCTTGTTGCTTGAGGCGGTAGTACACGCGCTGCGCCAGGGGGATGGCCACCAGGCGGGCGCGGGTGCTGTCCACCAGCTTGCGGTCTTCAGGCAGGGGGGAGACGGCCGGGCCTTGCGCGAGCAGGTCGTCCAGGTAGCCGTTGAGCTCGGCGCGCTGCTCGGTGGTGACGCTGCGGGGCAGGTTCTGATCCCAGTCGGCCATGAAGTAAGACTTCAGCGCCTTGGGGTCGAAGTGCTGCGGGTCATGCAGCATCACATAGGCCTTGAGGGCTTCGTATTGCAACTCGGGGTTGTCGATGCTGGTCTTGACCTGGTCTTCCACACGCAGGGCGATGCGTGGCAGCAGGGCGTCCACCAGCATGCGCTCGTAGGCCTGGCGCGAGGCCGAGTCCAGCTTGCGGCCCTGGTACAAGCCAAAGCCCAGGGACCAGGGCACGGCCCGTTCGCTGTCACCCACGGCCAGATCGCGTGTGGCCTTGAGCGCGGGCATCAGCACCAGGATGTCGGACGAAGCGCGGTTGGGCGTGGTCTGCAGCAAGGCGCGCACGGCCTGTTCACGCTGGCTCACCGCGTTCACATAAGCGCGGTTGTTGAAGAAGCTCACGCCCCAGGCCACCAGCAAGGCGGTGGCCAGCACACCGATGGTGGCGTAACCGGCCAAGGCCATCAGGCCGCGGCGGCGCTCCCATTTCAGGTCGGTGCCGCCCAGCTCGCTTTCGGCGAACACCACCTCGTTGAGCAGGCGCTCCAGGAAGAAGGCCTTGCCGCTGGCCTTGTTGGGCGGCAGCACGGTGCGCTCGAGCCGGTAGCTGCGGGCGATGCTGCCCAGCATGCGGTCCAGCGGGGTGCCTTCTTGCGTGCCACTGATGAAGTACACACCGCGGATCAGCGGGTTGGCTTCGAACTGCGAAGGCGAGAAGACATCGTCCACAAAGGACTTGAGCACATTGCGCAGGCCACCGAACTGCTGCGGGAAGGCGTAGATGCGGGCGCGGCGGGCCGGGTCGTGTTCCAGCTGCAGTCGGTCGATCAGGCCATCGGTGAGGCGCTTTTCCAGCGCATCGAACTCAGGCAGGAAGCCAGACGCGTCGGAATGCTGCTTGTCGTCGAGCTTGAAGGTGAAGCCCCAGGGCGTGGCGCGGCTGTCGCGGTCCAGCTCGCCCAGGGTGTCCATGAAGCCGGACAGCAGGTCGCATTTGGTCACCATCAGGTAGATGGGAAAGCGCACGCCCAACTGCTCGTGCAGCTCCTGCAGGCGGGTGCGGACGGCAGCGGCCTGGGCCTGGCGCTCGGCGGCCGACTTGGTCAGCAGATCGGGCACGGACACGGTCACCAGCACGCCGTTGACGGGCTGGCGCGGGCGGGCCCGCTTGAGCAGGCCCAGGAAGCCGTTCCAGGCGGTCTGGTCGGCCTGGTGGTCACTGTCTTGCGTGGTGTAGCGGCCCGCGGTGTCCAGCAGCACGGCCTGGTCGGTGAACCACCAGTCGCAGTTACGCGTGCCGGCCACGCCGGGCAGGCCTTGCACACCCGTGCCGGGGGCGGCCAGCGGGAAGCGCAGGCCCGAGTTCAACAGCGCCGTGGTCTTGCCCGAACCCGGTGCGCCGATGATGATGTACCAGGGCAGCTCGTACAGGTAGCGCTTGCCGGCGCGGGCCTTCATGCCGGCCCACACGCCCTTGTGCGCCTCGAAGCGGGCGTTCTTGAGCGTCTCCATGCCCTTTTCAAAGCGCTCGCGCAGCAGCTTGACTTCAGGGGCTTCGGGTGCAGCGTCGGCGCCTTTGGGGGCCGGGGCCAGCAACTGGTTGACGACAGCCTGGTTGGCTTTTTTGGCACGGATGGCGCCGATGACCTTGACCAGCGCGTAGATGCCCACGATCAGGCCGATCAGGATCAGGCGGGACCAGACCGATTCGAGTGGGCGCAGCGTGCCAATGGCGATCAGCGGGCCGACGATCCAGATGACCAGCGACAGGGCCAGCAGGCCGATGATGGCCAGCACCATGCCGCTAAAGAGGAAGGACAGCAGCTTCTTCATGGTTGTGTCTCTTGGGCTGCGTTGTTGTTGGTGTTCTCGCGGGCGACAAACAGGATCACTTCAACGCGGCGGTTGACGGCGCGGTTCGATGCCGTCGTGTTGTCCACCACCGGCTCGCCATCGGCACGGCCTTCGGCGCGGATGCGCTCCTTGGCCACGCCATTGGCCTGCAGCAGGTCACGCACGGTGTCGGCGCGCTCTTGCGACAGGTGCCAGTTGGACGGGAAGCGCATCGAGCGGATGGGCTGGTTGTCCGTGTGGCCGGTGACCAGGATGTTGCCTTGCACCTGCACCAGGGCCTGGGCGATGCGCTTCATGATGGCTTCGCGGTTCTCGGCCAGTGAGGCGCTGCCGGCGTCAAACAGGCCATCGCCACGCAAGGTCACCACGCTGCGGTCGATCTCGTCGCGCACGGCCACCAGGCCCGAGCGGATGTCGGCCTGGAGGAACTGCGCCAGACGCGGCTTGGCAGCGGGGATGGGCGTGGGCGGCACGGGCGGGGCCAGGCGCAGGCTCTGGATGGCGCCGAACACCGGGTCGGAGTGGCCGCTGAGTGCAAAGCTCAGGCCCAGGTACAAGGCCAGCAGGAGCAGGGCGCTCACGGCCGCGGTCACCCACAGGGGCAGCCACGACAGCATCAGGCGGCGCGCTTGGGGCGCGCCTTGCCAGTTCTGCGCCAGCGGCTGGGCGTAGTCGCCACGGGCCTGTTTGAGCAACTGGGCCAGGCGGTCACGCACGGTGTCGAGCTGGGTCTTGCCACCTTCGATCACACGGTAGCGGCCTTCAAAGCCCATCGTGATCACGGCGTAGATGAGCTCGAGCAGGTCACGGTTGGCGGGCACGTCTTCGGCCAGCTTGGCCATCAACTGGAAGACCTTCTCGCCGCCATAGGCCTCGTTGTGGAAGGTGACCAGCAGGTTGTGGCGCGCCCATTGGCCCGAGCCGCCCCAGGGGGTGGAGGCTGCGGCCTCGTCCAGCAGCGTGCACAGGATGTAGCGGGCCGCCAGCACGCGTTCGCTGGCGATGCCGGTGGCGCGGGCCTTGGCTTCGAAGTCGCGCAGGCCGGCGGCCATGGACTCCTTCAGCGCGGCCGGGTCGGCCAGGTGCGTGGTCGAGCGGATCTGCGGCACCAGGGCCAGCAGGGGGTTGGCCAGGGCCACCAGCGGGTTCAGGCCGGTGTCGGGTGCGGCCAGGTCGGCGGCCACATCGGCGCCGCGTGCCAGGTTGTCAAAGGGCGCGGGCGCGCCGGCTGGCCGCTGGCCCGGCGTGGGCATCACGAAGGTGCGCCCGGTGTCGATCGAGGCAAAGGGGTCGATCGGGGGCTGGTTGGGAGGCTGGGTCATGCCGGTCTTTCAATGGCGTCAGGTCAGCGGCTTATCCGTGGCGTGTCAGCGGCCTGTCAGCGACGGATGGCCCACAGGGCCAGCTCCAGGCCGGGGAAGTCGCCGGCCACATGCAGGGCCAGGTTGCCGCTGGCTTCGAACTTCTGCCACAGCTCGCCGCCGCGCTCCAGTTCGAAGTAGAAGAAGCCGGCATGGAAGGGCAGCTGGCGCGGCGCCACAGGCAGCGCACGCAGCGTGATGCCGGCCAGGTTGAAGTTGACGAGCTCCTTGATGCTCTCCACCGGGCCGACCTTGGTCTGCGCCGGGAAGCGCGTGCGCAGCTGCTCGCCGGGGATCTGGGCGTTGACGGCCAGCACGAAGGTGGCGGTTCGCACCATCTCCAGGTCGGGCACGACGGCGGTGCGCACACCGAACTTGCGGTCCACCAGCTCGATCTGCACGGCGTTGTCTTCCTCGACGGCCGAGAGCATGTCGCGGATGGCCTCGAACACGGGCGTGAAGCAGCCGCGCAGGTCATCGTGCTTGTAGAGCGGGAAGTCGGGCGAGCGGCGCGCGGCCGTGTGGAAGGTCGACAGCTCGCCAGCCAGTTGCAGGCAGACATGGAAGAGGTCCTGCGGGTGCACATTGGGCGCGCTGGCGAACTGGCGCAGCAGCGGCTCATGGCGGTTGAGCAGTTGCAGGCGCAGGAACTGCGCCACTTCCGAGACGCCGTGCCCCAGCTGGCCCATCTTGCCGGCCAGGGCATGCGAGCGCTGGCGCACCAGGCCATGCAGCAGCGTCAGGCTGGATGAGAGCTGCCCGCTGGCATCGCACACCACTTGCGGCGGGATGTAGCCGCGGTCCAGCAGCAGGGCGTTGTCGCTGCGGCGCTCGGCCACCAGGGCGCAGCCCAGCACGGTGTAGGCATCGGTCAGCTCCTTGGCGCGCAGCAGGCGCAGGCGCAGGCGGCCGGTCTGGATCTCTTCGGGCTCGGCGGTGGCGTCGGTGTTGTCGCGCACGCCTTCGATCAAGGCCTCGAAACGGGCCAGCTCATCACCCACACCGGCGTCGCCGCCAAAGTCGGCTTCATTGAGACCTTCGCGCTGCACGGGCAGGGCCAGGTAGACGATCTCGTTTTTCAGATCAGACGGGATGTCCAGCGGCGCGGGGGCCGGGTCCAGCTGGGGAATGGCAAAGGGCGTGCCGTCCGGCCAGACGCCGCTGGCGCGGGCGATGCCCAGTCGGCCCAGGGCCAGCAGGCTGTCGTCAAGCTGCAGCTCGGTGAAGCCCCAGGCGAAGGGCGACAGGGCGCGCACGCGGCTGTCGATCAGGCGCTCGGTGTAGCGGGCTTCCTGCTGGAAATGGTGCGGCTGCAGGAACATGCCCTGCGACCAGACGACTTTATTGCGCCAGCTCATGTATTTGCCTTGTATTGCTTGGAGGGCTTCACTTGGTGCTTCACTTCGCCGGGGCGGGCAGGATGGCCACCGTCAGCGGCTCGATCTTGATCACCCAGCGGTTGGTCTTGTTGGCCTCGACCGCCGCGATGGCGCGCGAGCGGGACTTCTCCAGGTCACGGAAGCCCACCAGCACGGCCAGGAACTTGGTATCGGGCTGCGTCTTGCGGTTGACGTCCTTGGTCTCGCCGGGCTTGAGCACGAACTCATCACGCACGACCAAGTCGCTGCCCAGCACGTCCTTGTCACGCTCGTACAGCGAGATGAAGTCCGCCGAATCGAATTGCGTGCGGCTCTTGAGCTCGTACACGCGCACGACCACGGGCGACGGGCGCTTGCGGGTATCCGGGTTGGCCTGAGGCGAGGCCACCACCTTGGCCTCGACCACGGTGGGGTCCGGCTTCATGAAGGGGATGGGGACGTCAGCGCAACCCGCCAGCATCACGCCGATCACGGCAGCAGACAAGCAGCGGGGGAGTGAGGGCAGATGAAAGCGCATGCCAGACGAGGGGTAGGTGACCATATGAAGGAGTAGCGGTCGAGAATAGCGGCGCCCCCGTGCGAGACGCGGTGACTTAGGTAACAAGCCGGGCGTTTTGACCAAGGTCAGTTGCCGCGGCGTGAACGGGGTTTCAAGATGCGGTGCATGTTGCGCAACCCGCCCCCCCTGACACCCTCTCTGCCCCGGTCCGGTCTGCTGGCCGTGGCCGCTTTGTTGCTGGCGCTGGCGGGCTGTGCCAGTGGCCCCGCCAAGGTCGATCAAGGCGGGGCAGCCCAGCCTGACACGGCTGGGGACGCGCAGGCCGATGCCATGCCCGGCCCGACGCGCCCTGAAGGCCAGGGCATCGCCACCAAACACGCGCTGTTCAAGATCAGTGCCTTCGACACCCTGCCGGGCTGGCAGCAAGACAACCTGGGCGAAGCCTGGGCGGCCTTCAAGGAGTCCTGCAAGGCGTTGGAGCGCAAGCCCAGCTGGAAGCCGCTGTGTGCCAAGGTCAAGACCATCAAGGACCCCAAGGCTGGCCGCCAGTTCATGGAGCGCGAGTTCACCTTGCTGACCGTGCAGAACACCGACCGCACGCGTGAAGGCGAGATCACCGGCTACTACGAGCCCTTGCTGCAGGGCAGGGCCCAGCGTGATGCCCAGTTCGCCGTGCCCGTGTATGGCGTGCCCAATGACCTTTACTTCCTGGACTGGAAGGCCGTGCCGGCCAGTCAACGCAAGGGCGTGACCTATGTGCGCGCCAATGGCCGCCTGCTGAGCCGGACCCAGGCCGGCCAGCCCGGTGCCATCGCCGTGGACCTGCGCACCTTCACGCTCGACACCCTGGACCGCCGCCTGCGTGTGCGCGTGCAAGGCAATGAAGGCCTGCCGTACTACACCCGCAGCGACATCAACCGCAGTGCCGCACTGGATGCCCCCGTGCTGGCCTGGGTGGACGACCCCATCGCCTTGTACGCCATGCAGATCCAGGGCGCGGGCCGCATCCGCATGGCCGACGGCAGCATCCTGCGCCTGGCTTATGCCGATCAGAACGGCCACCCCTTCAAGCCCATGCAGCTGTCGGCCGCCGGCAACGAACGGGTGCAGACCCGTGGGGCCCGTGCCGATGGCAGCCCGGACACCACTGACGAGATCGAGCATTTCGACCTGGCCGATGCGGCTGCCACCCCTGCCGATACCGCTGGCGCGAGCGAGCCCGATGCCCTCACATCCACGGCCACGCCCGATGAGCCTTTGACCCGTGGTGCCCGCAAAGCCGCCCCGGCGCCGGCCGACGCCGCGGTGACCGACACCGTCGATGCCTTGTTGCCGCCACCCGGCTCGCAAAAGGCCGTGCCCAAACCGGTGGCCCGATCCAAGGCCTTGGGTACGCCGGGCGCACCGGGCACGCCAGCTACGGTCGCGCCTGCGCCCGCCACCTCCAGGCCGGCCGGCGGCTCCCAGCAACTGGTGGACGACCTGCTGACCCAGGCGCAAAGCAACAAGGGCCGCCCGCCCCAGGCCAAGGCGGGCAAGTCCAGCCTGCCGACCGTGCCAAGCGCCAGTGCGCTGCCCACCAGGCAGCTCCAGCAGCGCAGCCGTGCGCTCGACAGCGACCCCAGTTATGTGTTCTTCCGCACCGCGCCCGACCAGTCCACGCAAGCCGGCCCGGTGGGGGCACTGGGCGTGCCGCTCACGGCCGGCCGTTCCCTGGCCGTGGACCCGCGCGTGTTGCCCCTGGGCTACCCCGTGTTCCTGGATGCCTCTGGTGGTGACCGCCGCCAACCCCAGATGCAGCGCCTGATGTTCGCGCAGGACACGGGCGGGGCCATCCGGGGGGCCGTGCGCGCCGACTACTTCTGGGGTTTTGGCGCCGATGCCGGCAAACAGGCCCGCCGCACCAAGCACAAAGGGCGCATGTGGGTGCTGGTGCCCCATGCCGAAGTCGAATCGCTCTTGTCGAGCAAGCTTGTCACCCGGGGCGGCAAGCCCGCCGACGAGCAGCGTGAATGCCTGATCGACGACGAGGCCTTCTGCGACAGCGCCAGCCCGGGCAGCACCGACGGCAGCAACAGCCCCCGCTGAAGCACGGGCGACCGCCTCAAGTCGCCATTTCGCCTGCCGATAAAACCCGATATCACCTCTTCGGGCTGCGGCCGGGCGTTTCAGTGAAGTACATCCAGGACCTCGTCAAGACCTTGCAAGGCGGCACCAACACGACCGGTGTCTTCCTGGGCTTGCTGACCCTTGTCACGGTCATCGCGGCGGTGGCCCACCTGAGCTTCATCTTCCTGTTCGACTCGGTGGGCGTGCCCTGGATGGCGCGCGCCAATGTGGCCAGCGTGCTGGTGTACGTGCTGTCGGCGCTGTTGATTCAGAACGGGCGGCACATGATCGCCATGGTGCTGATCGTCGGTGAGATCCTGCTGCACGGCATCCTGGCCGTGGCCGTCATTGGCTGGGACAGCGGCTTTCACTACTACATCATCCTCATCATGCCGGTGACCATCCTCAGCAACTTTCACGCAAGTTGGTTCAAGGCCGTGGTGGCGACCGCCGTCGGGGTGTTGTACATGGCCCTTGATTTCATCTTTCGCAATGCCACGCCGCTGGACGTGATTCCTCCACCCATGCTGCAGGGCCTGCACTACTTCAACCAGGCCAGCACCCTCGTCATCCTGGCGATGCTGGCCACGGCCTACTACCGCCTGGTGGCCAATGCCGAGGCCAGCCTGCGCCATCAGGCCTGCACCGACCCCCTGACCCAGTTGCAGAACCGGCGCTTTGCCATGGAAGTGGCCCAGCACGAAGCGGCCGTGTTCGAGCGCGGCGGCCGCCCTCTGGCCCTGGTGCTGGGTGATGTCGACCACTTCAAGCGCATCAACGACGTCCATGGGCACGAGACCGGCGACACCGCCCTCAAGGCCGTGGCCCAGGCCCTGCGTGAAGGCGTGCGCGAGGTGGACCACGTGGCCCGCTGGGGCGGCGAAGAGTTCCTGATGCTGCTGCCCTCGACCGACGAGGAAGAAGCCATGCGGGTATCCGAGCGCGTGCGCGAGGCCATTGCCCAGATCGACCTGGTCCACCAGCACCAGCTGGTGCCCATCAGTATCACGCTGGGGGTGAGCCTGCTGACCCCGGGGGAAAGCATCGAGCAGGCCCTGGCACGCGCCGACCAGGCCCTCTATAAAGGCAAAAAGGCCGGTCGCAATCGTGTGATTCTGGCTGGACACGAAGCCTGAAACATTTATACTGCGCAGGCTTTCGAGGAGCGTTGCAAGGTCCCCCTGTCGGTCAGGCGCGGGCCCCAGGCTCGAAAGACCCGTTATTTGCAACCGCGCTCACCCGCATGTGTCCCGCTGGGTGAGTTGTATCTTTCACGTTCCCCCCGGTAGCGCACGGCGGCTTCTGAACCCTTAGGAGCTCTCCATGACCGCTGTTACCAACAAACTGATCACCGAATACAAAGGCGTCGAATGCGTCGTCGCCGACATGTCGCTTGCCGCCTGGGGCCGCAAGGAAATCAAGATCGCTGAAAGCGAAATGCCCGCGCTGATGGCCATTCGCACCGAATACGCCGCCAAGCAGATCCTCAAGGGCGCGCGCATCACCGGTTCGCTGCACATGACCATCCAGACCGCCGTGCTGGTTGAAACGCTGCAAGCCCTGGGCGCCGATGTGCGCTGGGCTTCGTGCAACATCTTCTCGACGCAAGACCACGCCGCCGCCGCCCTGGTGGAAGCCGGCACCCCCGTGTTCGCCTACAAGGGCGAGTCGCTGGAAGACTACTGGGACTACACCCACCGCATCTTCGACTTCGGCGCCAAGGGCACGGAGGGCGAAGGCCCCAACATGATCCTGGACGACGGTGGTGACGCCACGCTGCTGATGCACCTGGGCAAGCGCGCCGAGAAGGACATCAGCGTCTTGAACAACCCCACCAGCGAAGAAGAGCGCATCCTCTACGCCTCCATCAAGGCCAAGCTGGCCGTGGACAGCACCTGGTACACCCGCAAGGCTGCCCAGATCATCGGCGTGACCGAAGAAACCACGACCGGCGTGCACCGCCTCAATGAAATGAGCGCGAAGGGCACCCTGCTGTTCCGCGCCATCAACGTGAATGACTCGGTCACCAAGTCCAAGTTCGACAACCTGTACGGCTGCCGCGAATCCCTGGTGGACGGCATCAAGCGCGCCACCGACGTGATGGTCGCTGGCAAGGTCGCTGTGGTCGCTGGTTATGGTGACGTGGGCAAGGGCTCCGCACAAGCCTTGCGCGCTCTGAGCGCCCAAGTCTGGGTGACCGAGATCGACCCGATCAACGCCCTGCAAGCCGCCATGGAAGGCTACCGCGTCGTCACGATGGACTGGGCTGCCGACAAGGCCGACATCTTCGTGACCACGACCGGCAACCGCGACGTGATCACCTATGAGCACATGGCCGCGATGAAGAACAACGCCATCGTCTGCAACATCGGCCACTTCGACAACGAAATCCAGGTCGCCAAGCTGGAGCAGAACTGCGAGTGGGAAGAGATCAAGCCGCAAGTCGACCACGTCATCTTCAAGGACGGCAAGCGCATTATCATGCTGGCCAAGGGCCGCCTGGTGAACCTGGGCTGCGGCACGGGCCACCCCAGCTATGTGATGTCGTCGAGCTTCGCCAACCAGACCATTGCCCAGATCGAGCTGTTCGCCCACAGCGACTCTTATGACAACGGCAAGGTCTACGTGCTGCCCAAGCACCTGGACGAAAAGGTCGCCCGCCTGCAACTGACCACGCTCAACGCCCAGCTGACCGAGCTGACCGAAGAGCAGGCTGCCTACATTGGCGTGCCCAAGAACGGTCCTTACAAGCCCGACACGTATCGTTATTGATCCCCCCTACGGCCTGCGGCCGCCCCCCAGGGGGCACCGCTGGCGGACCGGCTGAGCCGGATCCGCGGCGGTCGCTGGATCTGTCGCGCACCTTTGGTGGCGCTCCTTCGGGCGTGCCGGGGGTGCGCGGCGTCCAGTGCCTTGGCTGAAGGCCTGTTCGCTTCGCGCGGACTTTTTTTGCTACTTCTCGCACATGACCAACATCCTCCTCGCCCGCGCCGATCAACTCATTCTGGAAAAAGGCCTGGCGCCCACGCGCTCGGCTGCCCAGCGCTTGGTCGAACAGGGCGCCGTGCAGTGGAGCGGCCCCAAGGGCTGGACCACCGTGCGCAAGGCGGGCGAGCAGTTGCCCATCGAGAGCGAATTCCAGGTGACGGACGACTCGGAAACCCGCTGGGTGTCCCGCGCCGGCCTGAAGCTGGAAGGCGCGCTCAAGCATTGCGCGTTCTGCAAGCACCCGGTCGATCTGAAGGACAAGCTTTGCCTGGACATCGGCCAGAGCACCGGTGGCTTCACCGAGGTGCTGCTGTCGCATGGTGCGGCCAGCGTGGTGGGGGTGGATGTGGGCCATGGCCAGGTGCACCACAGCATCGCCGAGCACCCGCAGGTCACCGTGATCGAGGGCGTCAACGCCCGTCACCTCACGGCAGAAGACCTGGGTGAAGCGGCGCCCGAAGGCGGTTTTGACTTCATCGTGGGCGACCTGTCCTTCATCTCGATGACCCTGGTGTTGCCCGCTCTGGTGCCTTTCCTGGCCGAGGGCGGCGAGATGCTCATGCTGGTCAAGCCGCAGTTCGAGCTGCAGCCCGAGCACATCGGCAAGCGCGGTCTGGTCAAGGATCCGGCCAGCTACCCGGAGGTGGAAGCCCGCATTCGCCAAGCCTGCAAGGACCTTGGCTTGAAAGTGAGTGCCTACTTCAATAGCCCGATCGCCGGTGGCGACGGCAACCGTGAATTCTTCGTTCGGGCGCGCAAGGCGGCGTGATTGCCGGCCCGCAGCCCGACCCGATACTGAAAGCTCTGCCTCATGACGACCTCTACGCGTCTGCCCATCAGCCTGGAGTTCTTCCCGCCCAAGACCCCCGAGGGCGTGGACAAGCTGGCCGCCGTGCGCCAGCAGCTCTACCCGCTCAAGCCCGAGTACTGCTCGGTGACCTACGGTGCCGGCGGCTCCACCCAGGACGGCACCATCCAGGCCGTGCGCGCCATCCTGAGCGAAGGCTTTGACGCCGCGCCACACTTCTCGTGCATCGGCGCCAGCAAGGCCTCGGTGCGCGAGCAACTGGCGCAGTTCAAGGCCGATGGCATCAAGCGCCTGGTAGCGCTGCGCGGCGACCTGCCCAGCGGCTACGGCGGTTTTGGCGAGTTCCGCTATGCCAGCGAACTGGTGGCCTTCATCCGCGAAGAAACGGGCTCGCACTTCCACATCGAAGTGGGCGCCTACCCGGAGATGCACCCCCAGGCTCGCAACCCGCAGGCCGACCTGCAGGCCTACGTCACCAAGGTCAAGGCCGGTGCCGACGTGGCCCTGACGCAGTACTTCTTCAACGCGGACGCCTACTTTCGCTTTGTGGACGACGCGACCGCCGCGGGCGCCACCATCCCGGTGATCCCCGGCATCATGCCCATCACCAACTCGACCCAGCTCATGCGTTTTTCCGACGCTTGCGGCGCCGAGATCCCGCGCTGGATCCGCACCCGCCTGGAAGGCTTCGGGGACGACAAGGCCTCGATCCAGGCTTTCGGGCTGGACGTGGTCACCGCCTTGTGCGAGCAGTTGCGTGCCGCTGGCGTGCCTGGGCTGCACTTCTACACGATGAACCAGTCGGCGACCGTGCTGGCCATTTGCCAGCGCCTGGGCGTTTGACACCATTCCTTGTCAGATGCGTTGCGCAAACGCATCGCGTTCATCTGATCTGGCGCAAACCCGCAAGGGTTTAGCCGGGGGCGGCCCCGCTTCGGGCCTGCCGAGTTGACGCAGCACAAGTTTGGCGGGGTTTGACCTTGTTGCAATGGATGCCATGGGACGCGCCAACACGCGGTCCCTGCAACCTAGCCACAAGAAGGACCATTCATGAACGCCATCTCTACCCGCACCCGCCTGATCGCCGCTGCTGCTCTGGCTTGTGCTGCCGCCGCACCCGCCTACGCTGGCGACTTCATGGTGCGTGCCCGTGTCCTGCAACTGGACCCCGCCAATGAGAACACCACCGATGCCGTGATCCCCGCTGACTCGGTGTCGGTGAACACCAAGTACATCTGGGAAATCGACGCTTCCTACTTCGTGACCCCTAACGTGGCGTTCGAGCTGATCGCCACCACGCCGCAGAAGCAAACAGTCTCGCTGGCTGGCACCAAGATCGGTACCCTGCGCCATCTGCCACCGACTCTGACGGCGCAGTACCACTTTGCGCCCACTAACCCAGTGGCGCGTCCCTATGTCGGTTTTGGTGTGAACTACACCCACTTCTCCGCCGTGCACCTGAACGCACAACCGGTCCTGGGTTCGGACACCCCTCTGGACATCGACCGCCACAGCTGGGGCACCGCCATTCAGTTGGGTGCTGACTTTCCGATCAACGACAAGTTGTCGGTGAACGTGGACTTCAAGAAGATCGACATCCGCACCCGCGTCTACGCTGGCTCGACCAAGCTGGGCACCGTCAAGGTTGACCCCGTGCTGTTCGGCGTTGGCATCGGTTATCGCTTCTGATCGGTCACCGATCGAGCAATTGGAAAAGGGGCTTCGGCCCCTTTTTCCTTTGAGCTGCGCCACAAAGCAAAAAGCTCCCCGAAGGGAGCTTTTTGTCTGGTTGCGCTGAAAAGATCAGGCAGCCATCTTGCGGCGAGCCGTGAAGGCGATGCCGACCAGGCCCAGGCCCATCAGGGCATAGGTGGAGGGCTCAGGGACGGAGCCCACGTTCACCGACTTCACCATCGTGGCCACGAAAGCCATGGCGGCAGGGTCCACGCCGTTGTCGGTCAGGAAGGTGTTGAACGCGTCAGACAGCACGAAGTTGCTGGCAGACAGGCCCAGACGGCGGCTGATGGTCGACGAAGTGACGCTGTTCAGTTCTTGGGCGCCAAAGACGTCGTTACCGGAAACGACACCGCCGAAGTTGCCCACAGCGGTTGTGGCGGTCAGCAGGGACTGGTTGGTCAGATTCAGCAGCAGGCCGGCGCTGATGTCGCCGTACAGGCTGTTCGTGGCGGCGTCATAGGTGAAGTTCGTCAGCTTGACGGTGGTCAGGCCCTTCTTGATGGCCATGCCCGAGGTGTCGCTGAAGTCGATCGAGACGGGGCCGGGGTTGCCGGTCAGGTTCACGCCTTGAACCGGGTCGGTCAGCACGCCAGTGGTGGCGTTGTAGGTCGACGAACCCACGGCGCTCACGGTGTAACCGTTGGCCGTCAGGTAGCTCGTGTCCAGCGTGACGCTGGCCGTGGTGGCGACGAAGGGTTGGCTCGTGGCGGCGGAGGCAGCGGTGGCGGCAACAGCCAGGAACGACATACTGAACTGCTTGAAAAACTTCATGTTCACGTCCTTGTTTCGGTTGAGAAGGGGCGCTGCTTTTGTCGCCCTCTAGAAGAGGCCTGTGTGGACCATGGACGTGATCTTGAACGTTGTTTCGCGATTAACGCATAGGGTTCCCGCGAGGTCCCCCCGAAACTGGGGGGCGTTAGCCACCCCAGGTGTTGCTTTCTGTAAGGACCGCCATCAGGGGTATGTCATGAGGTTCAGGCTGCAAGTCTGCCTGGGCCAGCCGGCTTGACTCCCAGGCCACGCCGAGCGCGGTCACCTCCGGGTGGGCGGCCATGAATCGGTCAAAGTAGCCCCCTCCATAACCCAGCCGCCAGCCCTCCTGGGTGAAGCCGACACAAGGCACCAGCACCACGTCCGGCACCACCGGCGCGCCTTCCGGGCAGGGGATGCCGTGGTCGTCCAGGCTGGCAGGGGGCTGCCCGTTCCAGAGCCGGAAATGCATCTGCGGCGGGCTTTTTTGGGCGCAAGGCAAGGCCAATCGGCACGCCAAGGTCTCCTGGGCCGCCGCAGCCACGTCCATTGGGTTAAATTCACCCTGCATAGGCCAGTACAAGCCCAGACAGTCCGGCTCCAGTTCAGCCAGGATGGCCATCACGCGTTCATGCAGCGCGGCTTGCGCTTCCTGGGCCTGCGGCGTGGTGATCCATGCCTTGCGGGCCTCGAGCAGGTGCTTGCGCCAGTCCGCTCGGGCGCGGGGAGGGTTGTTCATGGCCATAACAAAAGGTTACTCAATTGCGAATCACGTACAAGTATGCGTCCTGGGGCGCGACCGCCCTGTCAGCCCTGACGCTGGTGGCGGGGGTGATGGTGGCGCCCGCGTCGCGCGCCGCGACCGATGACAGCACCGTGCAGGAGGCCAGGGAGGCCTTGCGCGTGCGGGACAAGGCGCGCCTGCTGGCCGCGCGCGATGCGCTGATCGCGGCCCAGCACCCTTTGGCCCCCTGGGCAGGTTATTGGTACTTCCAGGTGCGCCTGATGGAGGCCGGCCCCACCGAGGTGGACGAATTCCTGGCCCGCTGGCCGGACAGCTATGTGGCCGACCGGGCCCGCAACGACTGGCTGCTGGAGTTGGGGCACCGCCGCGACTGGCGCACCTTCTTGCGCATCCAGCCCACCTTCCGCATGAACGACGACCGCGAGGCCAGCTGCCTGGGGGTGCTGGCGCGCCAGCAGACCAACACGCCCATGGAAGCCCCGGGTGACTGGCGCGAGCAGGCCAGGCAGTTCTGGTGGAACCAGAAGGACGCAGACTTCGGCTGTGACGCCATGGCCCAGGCGCTGCTGAGCAGCCGCGTGCTGGAGCCCGCCGACGTGTGGCGCAAACTGCGCCTGGCCATCGAGGCCGACAAGCCCCGTGCCGTCCAGCAAAGCGCCAAGCTGCTGGGTGACGCCGTGTCGCAGGCCGTGGCCAAGCTGATGGGGCAACCGCAGACCCTGCTGATGCCGCAGGCGCGCTCGGCCGCCTTGAGCGGGGCCGGCGACGACCGGCACCATGCGCCTGGCTCGTCCATCGGCCCTGACTCACGGGGCAAGCACAAGGGCAAAGCCAAACGCAAGGGCAAGGCCAAACCGGATCTGACACCCATGCCCCTGGCCGTGCCGGCCGAGGCCGAAGGGCCGTTGACGCTGCTGGCCTTCATCCGCTGGGCAGGCATGGACCCGGTCGCCGCCGCAGCGGCCATCGAGGAGCCCGCCAACCGCAGCCGCTGGCGCTGGAATGCCGAAGAAACCGCCTGGGCCTGGGCGCAACTGGGCCGGGCTGCGGCCTGGCGCCTGTCACCCGATGCGCCCGCTTATTTCGAGCGGGCCCTGACAGACCGCGCGCTGGCGGCCGGCACCGGCGAGTTGCGTCAGGGCGGATCGCGCCTGGCCACGGCCTGGTCGTCCGAGACCCTGGCCTGGATGGCACGCGCCGGCCTCAGGTCGGCATCGGCTGGCCAGGCCGAGCGTTGGGCCCTGGTCGAGCAGGCCGTGGACGCCATGGCGCCGGATCAACAGCAGGATGCCGCCTGGGTGTACTGGAAGGCCAAGGCCTTGCAGGGCCGCGCTCGCAGCGCTGGCGGGCCGGCGGGCGATGCGCTCAAACAGCAGGCCCGTGAGCTGCTCACACGCGTGGCCAGCCCGGTGACCTTTTATGGCCAGCTGGCCGCGCAGGACCTGCATGGCACGTCGGCGCGCGCACCAGCCAAGCCGGCTGCGGTGACCGAGGCCGAACTGGCCGAAGCGCGCGCCATGCCGGGCATCGATCGGGCGCTGCGCATGCTGGAGCTGGGCTGGCGCGGTGAGGCCCTGCGTGAGTGGAATTTCACCTTGTCGTACGGCAAGGTCGGGGGCCTGAGCGACCGGGAGTTGCTGGCGGTGTCCGAGGAGGCTTGTCGGCGCGAGATCTGGGACCGCTGCATCAATTCCAGCGAACGCACGCGCCAGGAGATCAACCTGGAGCAGCGTTACCCCATGCCCTTCAAGCAGGACGTGCTGTCCGCCGCGCGGGAGGTTGGGCTTGATCCTGCCTATATGTATGGGCTGATCCGGCAGGAGTCCCGCTTCCAGCAGGCGGCCAAGTCGAGCGTGGGGGCGTCCGGGCTGATGCAGGTCATGCCGGCCACCGCGGCCTGGACGGCACGCAAGCTGTCCATCGACTACCACCCCGACAACATCACGGACCGCAGCACCAACCTGCGCATCGGCGCGGGCTACCTGAAGCTGGTGCTGGACGACTTCCAGGGTGCGCAGGCGCTGGCGGCTGCGGCCTACAACGCCGGGCCCTCCCGGCCGCGCCGCTGGCGTGACGGGCCGCGCATCGACGCAGCAGCCTGGGTCGAGAACATCCCCTTCAACGAAACGCGTGACTACGTCAAGAAGGTGCTGTCCAACGCCACGGTGTATGCCCACCTGATCCACGGCAAGGCCCTGTCGGTGCGCAGCCGCCTGGGGGCCACGGTCGGCCCTCGTGCTGACACGGCGCCGCCGAGCGAGGATGATCTGCCCTGACCGGGCTTACCGCGCGGGCAGGCGCAGGCGCGGGGTCCAGGCAGCTGGTTTCGTGCCCGCCAAAGCGGCCTGGGTGGCGCCACCCGTGCCCATCGGGGCGAGCGAGAAGTTCAGGTTGGACAGGTTGCTGTCGAGCGTGACCTCGGTGGGTGCGTTGCTCATCAGCGGGTAGACGCCGCAAGGCTCGCCCGCGTCGCAGATGAACCCGTTCCAGTCCAGATCGCCGCCCGCGAGCAGGTAAGCCTTCTTGCCTCTGGGGCCCTTGAGCTGCCAGTTGTAGCGGCCACCCTGTGCGGTGACCAGAACTTCGTCAATCACTTCTTCCGTGATGCTGTCAATGGCCAGCACGTAGACGGCGCCGTAGTCTGCGCTGCGTGCACCGGTGCTGCCGCCTGCCTGCTTCACAACCGTGACCTGAACGGTCAGGGTGTCACTGTTGGTCTGGATGTTCAGGCTCAAGAACGCCGTGCCGGTGGGGAGGCGCGTGCGGTCGACGTTGATGGTGTAGCTGCCCAGGCCGGTCTGCACATCCACGCTGGTGCGGGTGAAGGTGAGCGCGGGCGACGAGGACGTGATCTGTTTCACCACGTCGCTGGTCTTGGCCGTGGCGTTCAGCGCCAGGCTCATGCTGGTGCGCTGTGCGCCAAAGTCCAGTGCAAACGGGGTGGCGACGATCCGGCCTTGCGGTGCGGGGCCGGGGTTCTGGGCTTCAGCCAGGGCCACGTCAACGGCCTTGCGGGCGTTGATCAGGCCATAGCCGGTTGCGCTGTCAAAGCCGGGGCCGCCGATGTCGTCGGTGAGCTTGCCCGCACTGAGCCAGGCATCGAACAACTCGGGTGTCAGCCCGGGGTAGGCGTATTTCATCAGCGCCACGACCCCGGCGACATGCGGCGTGGCCATGGAGGTGCCTTGCATGTAGGCGAAGCCCGGCTGGCGCTTGCCTTCGGGCGAGAAAATCGCCACCGTGCTGTCGACCATGTCACCTTGTGGTTCGCCGGTGGTGGAGCGGGACATATCGCCGCCGGGGGCCGCCACGCGCAACTCCGGTCCGGACTGCGAGTAGTTGGCTTGCCTGGCCTGGGCATCCAGTGCACCCACGGCGACCACGCCCGGGCAGTTGGCCGGCGCCGCAACAGGCACGGCCACGCCATCGTTGTTGCGCGCGTCATTGCCGGCGGCCACCACGACGATCACACCGGCCTGCCGGACCTGCTGGATGATGTCCACATAAGAGGGGGGGCAGGCTTGGGAGCTGCCCAGGCTCATGTTGATCACATCTGCTTTGCGCGGGGGGAACAACTTGCTTCGATTAGGCAGGCCGGCGGCATACAGCATGGCGTTGAGGATGTCGTAGTCATCCGCGCCGGTGGGGCGGCGTTGGTCGAAAACGCGCAGCGGCATCAGCCTGGCCATGGGGGCGATGCCGGCGGCGCCATAGCCGTCAAAGGTGCGTGCGGCGATGGTGCCGGCCACGTGCGAGCCGTGGAAGTGAGGATCACCGGCTGCCGTGGGCAGGTCAAGGTCGTCCGGGTTGCTGGAGTCCGCCTCGCCAGCATTGCGCGTATTGAGCGAGACAAAGGTGCGGCCGCCCTCGATCTGGGGCGCCAGGTCGGGGTGGTCCACCATGATGCCGGAGTCGATCACGGCCACCAGCGGGCGGCGCGTGGGTTGGGTGGGCAGGTTCACCAGGCGGTCCATGGCGGCCGGCAGGTTGATCTGTTCGTAGTGCCAGCGCTGCTTGGGGTAGATGGGGTCATTGGGCGGGAAGTTGCCCACGTCGGCCACCATCTGGCTGAGTTGCACGCGGTGGTTGAGGCTCACGAACTTGTACTGCCCGGTGGCCATCAGGGCCTTGGCATACGAGACGGTGTCCAGGGCCTGGGCCAGGCTCTCGCTTCGCTGGGCAGGTCGGCTGGCCTGTTGTGCCAGCGCCGATGCGCGTTTGAAGCTGGTGTAGCTGGCCAGTTGCGACAGGCCTTTGAGGCGCGCCTGCGCCGTGTCGGGCAAAGTCAGCAGGTTGGGCGCACCGCGGGGCACGCTCAGCTGGCTCAAACCGGCTTCCCGGTGGAACTCCAGCATGGACTTGACGCCTTGCGCCTGTTTGGGGCTGCCACTGGTGCTGGCGACACTGCTGCTGCGGTTCGCCACCACGTTGCTGTCCAGCGGCTGGGCGATGACCTGGCCCGCCACGATGGCGCCCTCGGCACTGGTGGCGTTGGGGCAGCTGCTGACGCTGTCTGGGGAGCCAACGCGCAGGTTGTAGATGGAGGCCCCACCGTGGGCGTACACCGCGATGTAGTAGCGGCCGGCCTTGGCGATGCGCACGCACTCGGTGTTGCCGGTGCCGGCTGACAGGCCCACGACCTTGGGGCTGTCGTCCAGAATGGCCAGATCAAGGTCGTTGACGCCAGGATCGGCCGCAAACTGGAGTTCGACCGTCTGGTTGGCCTGCAGGTCGACCACAAAGACGTCGTATTGATCTCCTGCCGTCTTGTTGGGGCCGTCCGGGCCCGAGCCAGGTTCATTGACCGTGCCCACCAGATTGACGGGGGTGGTCAGGGCTTGCGCCACGTCGAAGTCGTCGTTGTTGTGGCGGCTGGCCTGGTTGGGGTCGTTGGTGTCCGAGTCCACCGCGGCGGTCTCAACCAGCGACAAGGTGCCCGACATCGTCACGACGTCGCTGCCGCCATCCTTGTCCGATGTCCGGGCTTCAGGCTGACCGCCGCCGCCTCCGCCACAGGCGGACAAGATCAAGGTCAGTGTCAGCGCGGCTGCACGCGCGCACGGCCGCAGCCCGAAATATGTCGGCATGTCCAATCCCTGTTGGTATGTGTACTGGGCCTCTCTGTGGAGGCTCGCGCAGCATACAAACAGATTGGTGAAAACGCCATGTCAGGCGTGCGCATGCCCACTTATTGGGGGGGCGTACAGCCAAATAAAAACCCCGGACGTGGCCAAAAGACCATGTCCGGGGTTTCGGGGATCAGGATGGATCAGGCCGCGACCAGCAGGGCCGAGGTGTCAAAAACGCTGCTCATCGGGGGCAGGTTCATGATCATGGGCTGCGGTGCGTTCTTCGAGACCTTGGCGGGCTTGACGTTGGGGTCGTTCTGGGCGACTTCGGCCTTGTCCCAATTGCCCACGGACTCCTTGCCCGACACGGCAATGGAATAGAACACACGGAAGGCGACCTTGCGCTCCGACCAGAAGTCGGCGGCGTCACGGAAGGCGTCCAGCAGCTGTTCGCGGGTTTCGCGGTCGCACTTGTTGCCGTCGGGGATGAGTTCGAGCACCACGACGAAGCCCGGCTGCGGGCCCGACTTGTGAACCAGGTCGGTCATGCAGTCGTACAGGGCGTCCAGGTTCTTGCCGAAGTGGTCCGGGAACAGGAAGTCGCGGGCAATGATGTCCAGCACGTCCTGCTTGTTCTGAGCGGGGCTCAGATTGGTGTAGAGGAAGTGCTGGCCAGCGGCATTGGCGGCCTGTTGCAAGTCTTCCGGGCGGAAAGCGCGGATGGATTGAACGATGTTGGGTCGAACGGATTGCAACAACATGATCGCTTGTGGCCCGGGGTGCATGCAGGAGTGCTTCATGTCCTTACGAGCAAAAGTTGAAGGTCTAAGAAAAGAACGGAA
This sequence comes from Aquabacterium sp., assembly GCF_016195855.1. Classification (GTDB taxonomy): domain Bacteria; phylum Pseudomonadota; class Gammaproteobacteria; order Burkholderiales; family Burkholderiaceae_C; genus Aquabacterium. The sequence goes on along the minus strand of NZ_JACPYU010000002.1, from coordinate 74,995 downwards.
AAACGGATGCGATGACGGCTTGAAGGGCTTCAACGCCGGGGATCAATCAACTGAAAGCTCTGATAGTGATCCGCAGTGTAGAAACAAGTTTCAGGTTGTCGAACTTCTTTACCTCCGCAAACGATGCGCCGCGCGCCGCGGTCACCTTCGCCTGGGGTCGGAACGGTGTACTCGTGATAGAAACCGCGTGGCCGACGGGGCAGGATGCGCTCTCGGTTGCCGAACACCACACCGTCCTTGGCATAACGAAACGGACCGCCCGAGAAAATACGGCGGTGGACGTCTTGTGCTTGCGCAGGAAGGGCCGACAAGGCCACCGATTCGGCGGTGGTGCCTGTCTCTTGTGGTGCATGGCGACGAGCAAGGGCTTCAGAGGGAAGCCACGCAGTCACACAAATCAGGGCGAGACCAGTCAGGAAAGCGGCAGGCCACGAGCGGGTGGTTCTGGCTACCGCAGCGGGTGCCGCAGGTGTCAAGCCACAACCGCCTGACGAGGATTCCCTATTGACTGTGCGGGGCACCATGATGCTGTGTTTCCAGCCTTGATCTGTCAGCAATGCAGCTCTTCGTTAAAGACGTGACTGTATAGAAAAGCGCCAAAAAGCTCAAGGCCCCAGCTACCGTAAAACGGGTAGCCGGGGCCTTTGCGTAGGGGGTTGACAGATTGTGATATAAGCCGTGCGCTTTAACGCACGGCGTTGGCGTCGGCCACGGTCATGGCGGTCATGTTCACGATGCGGCGCACGGTGGCCGAGGGGGTCAGGATGGTCACTGGCTTGGCCGCACCCAGCAGAACCGGGCCCAGTGCGATGTTGTTGCCCGCGGCGACCTTGAGGAGGTTGTAGGCAATGTTGGCCGCGTCGATGTTCGGGCAGACCAGCAGGTTGGCTTCGCCGCTCAGGGTGCTGCGGGGCATCAGTTGCTGGCGGTAGGCGGCGTCCAGCGCGGTGTCGCCGTGCATTTCGCCGTCGATCTCCAGCCAGGGGGCCTGCTCCTGGATCAGGGCCAGGGCGGCACGCATCTTCAAGGCCGAGGGCTGGTTGCTCGATCCGAAATTCGAGTGCGACAGCAGGGCAGCCTTGGGTCGCTGGCCGAAGCGCATCATTTCCTCGGCGGCCATGATGGTGATCTCGGCGAGCTGCTCGGCCGTCGGGTCGTAGTTGATGTGGGTGTCAAGCAGGTTGACGGTGCGGCCTGGCAGGATCAGGCCGGTCATGGCCGCGTAGGTCTTGACGCCGGCGCGCTTGCCGATGACCTGGTCGATGTAGTGCAGGTGCAGGGCTGTGGAGCCCCAGGTGCCGCAGATCAGGCCGTCGACCTCGCCCTTGTGCAGCAGCATCGAGCCGATCAGCGTCAGGCGGCGGCGCATCTCGATCTTGGCCATCTGCTCGGTCACGCCCTTGCGTTCGGCCAGGCGGTGGTAGCTTTGCCAGTAATCGCGGTGACGCGGGTCGTTTTCGGTGCTGACGATGTCGAAGTCGCGGCCGGGCTTGAGGCGCAGGCCGAAACGCGCCAGGCGCTGCTCGATCACGGCGGGGCGACCGATCAGCGTGGGGCGGGCGATGTTCTCGTCCACCACGATCTGCGCGGCGCGCATCACGCCTTCGTTCTCGCCCTCGGCGTAGCAGATGCGCTTGTTCTTGGCGCGCTTGGCCACGCTGAAGATGGGCTTCATCGTGTGGCCCGAGGCATAGACGAAGCTCTGCAGCTTTTCGCCATACGCAACAAAGTCCTTCACGGGCCGGGAGGCCACACCCGAGTCGGCCGCGGCCTTGGCCACGGCCGGCGCGATCTTCATCATCAGGCGCGGGTCGAAAGGCTTGGGAATGAGGTATTCAGGGCCGAAGCTCAAGGACTCACCGGCATAGGCGGCGGCCACGACCTCGTTCTGCTCGGCCTGGGCCAGCTCGGCAATGGCGTGCACGGCCGCGATTTCCATCTCGTCGGTGATGGTGGTCGCACCCGAATCAAGGGCGCCCCGGAAGATGTAGGGGAAGCACAGGACGTTGTTGACCTGGTTGGGGAAGTCCGAGCGGCCGGTGGCCATGATGGCGTCGTCGCGCACGGCCTTGACCTCGTCGGGCAGGATTTCGGGCGTGGGGTTGGCCAGGGCGAAGATGATGGGGTTGGCGGCCATCTTGGCCACCATGTCCTTCTTGAGCACGCCACCAGCGCTCAGGCCCAGAAAGATGTCGGCGCCTTCGATGGCCTCGCTGAGCTTGCGCTGTTCGGTCTTTTGCGCAAAGGCGGCCTTGTCGGGGTCCATCAGTTCGACGCGGCCTTCGTAGACCAGGCCGGCCAGGTCGGTCACCCAGATGTTCTCGCGTGGCACACCCAGCTTGACCAGCAATTGCAGGCAGGCCAGGGCGGCGGCGCCGGCACCGGAGGTCACCAGCTTGGCGGTCTTGATGTCCTTGCCCACAACCTTGAGGGCGTTCAGGAGGGCGGCGCCCACCACGATGGCCGTGCCGTGCTGGTCGTCATGGAAGACGGGGATCTTCATGCGCTCGCGCAGCTTGCGCTCGACGTAGAAGCAGTCCGGGGCCTTGATGTCTTCCAGGTTGATGCCGCCGAAGGTGGGCTCCAGCGATGCGATGATCTCGACCAGCTTTTCGGGGTCCTTCTCGTTGATCTCGATGTCGAACACATCGATGTCGGAGAACTTCTTGAACAGGACCGCCTTGCCTTCCATCACGGGCTTGGCCGCCAGGGGACCGATGTCGCCCAGGCCGAGCACGGCGGTGCCGTTGGTGATCACGGCCACGAGGTTGCCGCGGCTGGTGTACTTGAAGGCGGCGGCCGGGTTCTCGACGATTTCCTCGCAGGGGGCGGCGACACCGGGGGAGTAGGCCAGGGCGAGGTCGCGCTGGTTGGTGAGCTGTTTGGTGGCCGAGATGGCGACCTTGCCGGGGGTGGGCAGCTCGTGGTACTCAAGCGCGGCCTTCTTCAGCTCGGCGCGTTTTTCTTCTGGGGTGGTCATCGAGGGGGGCCTTTCGCGGGCGGGGCCCGTCATTGGGGCCCGCCAGACCTCGCATTGTAGGAAGTTGTGCAGGGCTTGCCGTGTGGAAGGCCGCAATGGGTGTGCAGACGAGCCACTTTGCGAGCCGGTTTGGGCGCGACAATGGCGCCATGAGCCTGGGCGAATTTGATCTCATCGACACCTTTTTCCGACGCCCGCCGGGCGTGGGGCCGCATCGGTCCGTGGTCGGCAACGGCGATGACTGTGCCGTCATTGCACCCGCAGCGGGCATGCAACTGGCCATTTCCACCGACACCCTGGTGGAAGGGCGCCACTTCCTGTCCACCGTCAGCCCGGCGCGGCTGGGCCACAAGGCCCTGGCCGTCAACCTGTCGGATCTGGCCGCGTGCGGCGCTGAGCCTCTGGCCTTCACTCTGGCTTTGACCTTGCCGCGTGTGGATGAGGCCTGGCTCCAAGGCTTTGCCAAAGGCCTGTTCGATCTGGCGGACGAGCACAACTGCGAACTCATCGGCGGCGACACCACCGCCGGCCCGCTCGCCATCGGTATCACGGTCATGGGCGAGGTGCCGGTGGGGCAGGCCTTGTTGCGCAGCGGCGCCCGCGCCGACGACGACATCTGGGTCAGCGGGTTTCCCGGCCTGGCCCGGTTGGCGCTGGAGGCCTTTCGCGGCACCCTGCACCCCACCCTGAGTGCCGAGGCCTTTGAGGTGACCCGCCTGGCCATGGAGCGCCCCGATCCGCGCGTGGCACTCGGCGTGGGCTTGCGCGGCGTGGCCAGCGCGGCCATCGATGTGTCGGATGGGTTGCTGGGTGACCTGGGGCACGTGCTGCGCCGCAGCCGCGTGGGCGCCTCCTTGTGCCTGGACGCCTTGCCGGTCAGCCCCTGGCTGGCCGATCGCACGGAGGAGGTGCAGCGCGATTGCATCCTGGCGGGTGGTGATGACTACGAGCTGGTGTTCACGGCGCCACCTGCGCAGCGCGCGCGCGTGCTGGCCTTGGGCGCCAGCCTGGGCCTGGTGCTCAGCCGCATCGGCCGCATCGAGGCGGAGGCCGGCTTGCGCTTGTGGCATGGCGAGCTCGACCCCTGGCCAGAAGACCCGGCCAGGCAGGCCGTGCCCAACCGCTGGACCTCGTTTGACCATTTCAGGGGCGCGCCATGAGCGAAGCCCCTCGTCGCGCGACCGTGGGGCTCTTGCTCAGCCACCCCGCGCATTTCATCGCCTTTGGCGCCGGCAGCGGGCTGAGCCCCAAGGCTCCTGGCACGGTGGGCACCTTGTGGGGCTGGGTGAGCTTTCTGGCCATCCAGCATGTGGTGGGCACGGGCCTGCATGCCGACCTGATCTGGGCCGCGATCCTGACCGTAGGCTGGCTGGTGGGGTGCTGGGCCTGCACGCATACCGCGCGCAGCCTGCGCGTGGCGGACCCCGGCTCGGTTGTGTGGGACGAGGTCTGGGCCTTCTGGTTGATGCTCTGGCTGATCAGCCCGGTGGACTGGCGCGGCCAGTTGCTGGCCTTCATCACCTTCCGCTTTTTCGACGCGGCCAAACCCGGCCCGGTGGGCTGGGCCGACCAACTGTTCAAACTCAAGCCAGGCCAGTCCATCGGCTGGGCCCAAGGCCTGGGCATCATGTTCGATGACCTGGTGGCGGCCTTGTGCGCCTTGCTGGTGCTGGCATTGGCCGTGGCCGTGCGCCAGGGCGGTGTCAGCGCGGGGCTGATGGGCTGATGACGGGCTGAGCTGCCCCGCTGGATCTTCGAGGCTTCACATGGACACGATCAACTTGCTGCCCCCTATCCAGGCTTTGTCCGAGCGTTTGCTGGCGCGCGGCTGGCAACTGGCGACGGCCGAGTCGTGTACGGGTGGCTTGATCGCCGCGGCGTGCACCGAGCTGTCAGGCTCCAGTGCCTGGTTTGATCGGGGCCTTGTGACCTACAGCAACCAGGCCAAGACGGACTTGCTGGGCGTGAGCGAGGCCATGCTGGCCACCCATGGCGCGGTCAGCGAAGCCGTGGCCCGGGCCATGGCCGAAGGCGCCTTGCAACGCGCGGGTGTGGACATCTCGGTGGCCGTGACCGGTATTGCGGGGCCCACAGGGGGCTCGGTGGACAAGCCGGTGGGCACCGTATGGCTGGCTTGGGCGGTGCGCGGCGAGCCGAGTACCGCGCGTTGCTGCCTGTTCAAGGGCGACCGCGCCGCGGTGCGGTCGCAGACCTGTGAGATGGCCTTGGCAGGCTTGATGGACAGATTGGCTTGAGCGCCTGAGGTCTTCGCGAGAAGACCCTCATTGAGGCGGCGGCCCGGGCATCATCCGCGGCCCCATCATCCTCTCCAGCGCCACATCGATCACCAGGCTGCACACGCTGTAGAGCACCGAGCCCAGCAGCGCGTGCCAGAAGCCCTGCACGTGAAAGCCATCCAGCAGCCCCGAGGCCATCTGGAAGGTCAGGGCATTGATCACGAACAGGAACAGACCCATGCTCAGCACCGTCACCGGCAGGGTCAGCAGGATCAGCAGGGGGCGCACGAAGGCGTTGAGCAGCCCGATGACGAAGGCCGCCCACAGGGCAGCGCCAAAGCTCCGGACCTGGATGCCGGGGTCCAGCTGCGTCAGCAAAACCAGGGCACAGGCCAGCAGCAGCCAACGAATGATCATTTTCATGTGGCTAGCTTAGCGCAGCGCCCTTCAGAACGCCTTCGAGTCAGCCGATATTCCCCAGACTTCGCCCCTCGTCAATGGGGGTGTCATATCCTGTCAAGGGCGGCGCCAGCCCGAGTGGCGGCGTTCATATTTCACGGGTTGTAGCCCGAAGGTTGTCTTGGATGCGTGAGTTGTTGGAGCGCTTCATCATCAGTTCCACCCCGGCCTGGCGGGTGTTGCTGGCGGTGTTCGCCTCGACCCCGTTCTTCCTGATCGAGCTGGCCGCGCATGGCGTGGCCCTGGGCACCCCCGAGATGCGCTCGGCCTTGAACCCCATGGCCATGTGGCTGTTCCAGGGCGAGATGGTGCTTGCCAGCGGCATCAATGTGCTGGCAGCCCTGTGGCTGTGGCCCCGGCGCCATCTGCCGGACCCCGTCCCTCGGGCCACCTTGCTGGTGTGCCTGTCCATTGGCGGCACCTTCACGATGGTGACCATTCTGGCGGGGACCTTCACCGCTGCGACCAATCTGGTATTGCTGGGTGTGCTGGCCATTGGCTTGTTGCTGTTCGAGCGCCAGCCCATGCTCATTTGCTACGGGGTGGCCACCTTCATCATGTTGGCCTACGACCTTGGCGTGATCCTGGGTGTCTGGCCCTATGCGCCCGCCTTGACCAGCCAGGTGATGCAGGGGCGTGATCCCGTCTGGTGGTTTGCCTTCTGGCGTCAGTTCGTGCTCATCGCCGGCATTGTCGTGTTGCTGGGGCTGCTGCTCATCCTGTTCGAGCGCCTGGACCAGTTGCACGCCAAGCTGCGCCGCCTGTCCTACACCGATGGCCTCACTGGCCTGGCCAACCGCCGTCGCGCGATGGAGGTGCTGCACAACGAGGCGGCGCGGCAGGCACGCACCGGGCAGGCCATGTCGCTGGTGCTGATCGACGCGGATCACTTCAAGCAGGTCAATGACCAGCATGGCCATGACATGGGCGACAAAGTCCTGCGCACCTTGGGGCACCTGCTCATGTCCTGTGTACGCAGCCCGACCGATGTGGCCTGCCGGCTGGGCGGTGAAGAGTTTGCGCTCATCCTGCCCGACACCCGTCGCGAACAGGTCGAGGCCATCTGCGCGCGCCTGCGTGAACAGCTGGCCAGGCAGACCTTCGGTGAGGGCGAGGCCGCCTTCAAGGTCACCCTCAGCATGGGCGTGATCGAAAGCAGCGGGCAGGATGTCGAGCAATTGCTCAAGCTGGCCGACGATCAGCTCTACCTCGCCAAGTCATCCGGGCGCGACCGCGTGTGCGTGGCCCAGCTGTCGATGGGGGTGTCATGAACGCCACCCTCAGACACTGGCTGCAGCGGCTGGAAGCGCGCATCGTCGACAGGCAGGACAGCACCAGCTGTTTGCTGCTGGTCGAGGTGACCCTGCCCATCTTGCTGCTCCTGTTTGCGCTGCAATCGATTGGCGTTCGCGACGATGCGGTGCGCGCGCTGTACAACCCGAAGTGGTTGCAGCCCTCGTTGTGGTTTCAAGGCGGGCTGGTGATCTGGCTGATGGGCATGGGTGTCCTGGCATGGCGGCGCCGTCGCATCCCGGACCGCATGCCCCGGCTGGTGCAGATGACGGCGGTGCCGGCCGTGCTGGGCGTCGTCGTGCTGGCGCTGGGCTATGGCCTCAAGGACACCCCCATGGCCATGGTGATGCTGGCGCAGTTCGTGTTTACGCGTGCGCTGTTTTCCTTGCGCCAACTGCGCTGGGCCTTCTTGTTGAGCCTGGCCGCCATGGTGCTGGATGAGGTCTGCACCTCGCTCCAGGTCATGCCCTATGCCCCGCTGCTGGTGATGCCGGTCTACTCGGGCGGGGCGCTGCATCCCTGGTGGGCCTTGTGGGCGCGTGTGGTTTTCACGGCCGTCAGCCTGCCTTTGTCCGGCGTGATGTTCTTCCTGGCCGCCACCTTGAACCGCCATCGCCGTGAACTCGAAACCCTGGTGCGCACCGACATGCTCACCGGCCTGGCCAACCGCCGCGAGTTCATGACCCGGCTGGAGCGCGAGGCCCATCGCCAGGCCCGCAGCGGCCGCCCGCTGTCCGTCGTGCTCTTTGACGTGGACCATTTCAAGCGCGTCAACGACACCTGGGGGCACCCCATTGGCGACGAAGTCCTGGCCAAGGTCGGGGAGATACTGCGTTTCCATACCCGCGAGCAGGTGGATACTGCAGCCCGTTACGGCGGCGAAGAATTCGTCCTGCTGTTGCCAGAAACAGATCTAACAGGGGCCCAGCATGTGGCGGAGAAAATTTCAGCCCGCTTGCGCGAGCATGCATTTGCCGTTGACGGGCAGACCTTCACGGTCACGCAAAGCGTGGGCATTGCCCAGGTTGTGGAGGGTGACACCGGCTGGGCACTCAAGGTGGCCGACCGCAACCTCTACCAGGCCAAGCGGGCCGGGCGCGACCGCATCGTGGCCTCGATGGCCTTTGCCGAAGAGATGGGACACGCCTGACGGCCCGCAAACCGGCGCGCACCCATGAAACTCAAGACCGTTTCGCGCTGGTTCTTCCTGATGGTGGTGATGGCCTTGCTGGCCAACTTCGTCTTCCTGATGTTGATCCGGCAAGCCTACCTGTCGGCCGAGCAGGCCGTGCAGCGCCGCACCGATACGATGAAGCTGGTCTCTGGCCTGCAGCACGAAACCGCCTTGCTGCGGCGCCTGGTGAGCGCCTACACGGCCACCGCGGACCCACGTTACCTGCTTTACTACTACGACGTGCTGGCCATCCGCGAAGGCAGCAAACCACCCCCCACGCTGGACAACAACGGCCTGTACTGGGAAGACGTGATCGCCGGGCGTCGCCCGCACAAGCTGCCCACGGGCCAGAAGGGCGTGCCCCTGATCCAGCGCATGCAGGCGCTGGACATCAGCGAGGACGAGCTGCAAGGCCTGCGCCGGGTGCTCGACGCCAGCGAGCGCCTCAAGAAAACCGAGCAGATTGCCTTTGCCGCCACGCAAGGCCTGTATGACCGCGTCCACCAGACCTATGTCTCTGACGGCGAGCCCGATCTGAAGTTCGCGGGCGAGCTGGTTCATTCTCCCAACTACGAAGCCCAGTCTGCCGACCTGGCCCGCGCCGTGGCCAACCTCAGCCTGGCCACCGATGCCCGCACGGCCGCCGCGCGTGTGCAGGCGGCCACACAGCTTGAGCGCTACATCATCATGACACTCGGGGTGGACCTGGCCTTGCTGCCCGCCTTGCTGCTGGGCCTGTACGCCATGCAAAGCCGCCTGCTGCAACCCATCACGCGGCTCGACCAGGTGGCCCACCAGCTGGCCCGCGGCAATTACGACGCCCGCGCCGGTGGTCGCCAGAAGTGGGCCGAAGAGCTCGACACCCTGGCCACCACGCTCAACACCATGGCGCATGCCGTGCAGGACGACATCAGCCAGCGTGCCCGCGTGCAGGCCCAGTTGCGTGAGGCTCGCGACCAGGCCGAGGCTGCCACGCGGGCCAAGTCCATGTTCCTGGCCAACATGAGCCACGAGATCCGCACGCCCATGAACGCCATCCTGGGCATGAGCCACCTGGCCCTGCAAACCTCGCTGGACGAGCAGCAGCGCGACTACCTCAATAAGGTGCAATCGGCCTCCACCATCTTGCTGGGCGTGATCAACGACATCCTGGACTTCTCCAAGATCGAGGCCGGCAAGCTGGAGCTGGAGTCCGCGCCCTTTTGCATTGAAGACGTGGTTGGCAACGCCATGAGCCTGCTGCGCCAACGCGCGCAGGAAAAGGACGTTGAGCTGCTGTGCGCCTTCGAGGACCCTTCCTTGCTGGCCGATGCGGGCACCGTGTACGGCGACGCCTTGCGCCTGGGCCAGGTGCTCACCAACCTCATCTCCAACGCCGTCAAGTTCACGCACTTCGGGCACGTCAAGCTCACGGTGGGCCTGATCAGCCGCGTGGGCGAGCGCCTCATGCTGCGCTTTGAAGTGCGCGACACCGGCATCGGCATGAGCGAGTCGCAAGTGGACCGCCTCTTCCTGGAGTTCACGCAGGCCGATGGCTCCACCACACGCAAATACGGTGGCACCGGCCTGGGCCTGAGCATCAGCAAACGCCTGGCGCGCCTGATGGGCGGCGACATCGTCGTGGCCAGCAAGCTGGGCGGTGGCTCCTGCTTCACCTTCACCGTGCCCTTGCGTGTGGCCGAAGCCAGCGGCCTGCAGACCTTGCCCCGCAACGTGGATGGCATGCGCGTGCTGGTGGTCGACGACCAGAGCGAAACCTGCCAGACGCTCAGCGGCTTGTTGGGCGCCATGGGGGTGGGCCAGTCAGACGGGGGCCTGATCAGCGCGGTGTCTACCGGCGACGATGCGGTTCGCGCGGTTCAGCAGGCCGTCAACGCATCCCAGCCCTATGACCTCGTGCTGCTGGACTGGGTGATGCCCGGCTTGAGCGGCGCCGACACGCTGGCCCGCCTGCGCGAGATCCAGCCCGACGGCATGGTGGTGGTGACATCGGCTTATGGCTCCGACAACCTGCGCGCCGAGGCCATGAAGGGAGGCGCCCATACCTTCCTGACCAAACCCATCCTGCCCGAAGCCCTGAGGACCTTGTTGCACCGGCTCAAGGGCAGTGGTGCCGCGGTGCCGGCCCAGGTCAACACCTCGGAAGACGTGGTCCAGCTCGATGGCCTGCGCCTGCTGCTGGTGGAAGACAACCTGCTCAACCAGCAACTGGCCACCGAGTTGCTGTGCAGACGCGGGGCCCGTGTCGACGTGGCCACCAATGGCATGGAAGCCCTGGAGCGCCTGCGGCAAGGTGGCGGTGGCGCGTACGACGTGGTGCTCATGGACCTGCAGATGCCGGTCATGGATGGGTATGAAACCACACGTGAAATCCGTAACGATCCGTCCTTGAGCCACCTGCCCGTGATTGCCATGACCGCGCATGCCATGGCCGAAGAGCGCGAGCGTTGCCTGGCGCTGGGCATGGTCAACCACATTGCCAAACCGCTGGACCCGGCTGCCCTGTATGCCGCACTGGCGCCTTTCTGCGGGCTGGCTGCCAAGGTGGTGGCCGACCCTCACCAATATGCTGCGACCAGGACCAGGCGCCCCGCGCAGACTGTGCCTGACATCGAAGGCATCGATGTGGCTGCAGCCCTTGCCCATTTCGAGGGCGACCTGCCCTTGTTCAAGCTCACCTTGAATGCCTTTGTCGCCCACGCCCGGCACATCCTGGACTGGCTGCCCCAGGCCCTGGCCCAGTCCGATTGGCCCGCCTTGCTGCGCGAGGCCCACACGCTCAAAGGCCTGGGCGGCACCATCGGGTCGGCGCCGCTTCGGGGGTATGCCCTTGCATTGGAGCTTGCAGCGAGGGAAGAGGATGCGGCAGCAGTGCAACAAGCGGCCGAAACCCTCGTTCAGGCGCTGGCGCCGCTGGTCAAAACTCTGCAAAACTACTTGACCGAGATCGAAGTTACGTCAAGCGAACAGGCCGCCGCACAAGCAGCCAGTGAGCGAGACCTTGGGTTGGCGCAGCGCCTCAAGCAACTGGCCGGTGAGTGCGACAGCGAGGCGCTGGCCTTGTGGCAACAGCATCGCAACGCATTTGCCGCCTGGCTGCCTGCCGTCACCACCGCCCGCCTCAACGCGGCGCTCGCGCGCTGTGATTTCGATTCCGCTTTCGGGCTGCTGGATGAATTGGACCTGGAGGCCAAACCACAATGAACGCAGACAAGGAGACGTTGCCCACGGTATTGGTGGTGGATGACGCGCCTGCGAACCTGAGTTTGCTGGCTGGTCTGCTCAACAAGTTCTACCGGGTGAAGCTGGCCCCATCAGGCGCCAAGGCCCTGGAGCTGGCCCGCCGTGGCGCGCCCGACCTCATCCTGCTTGACGTGATGATGCCCGAGATGGACGGCTATGAAGTCTGCCGGCGCCTCAAGGCCGATGCCCTCACCCGCCACATCCCCGTGCTCTTCCTGACGGCCATGAGCCAGCCCGAAGACGAGGCCCGCGGCTTCGAGGTCGGCGCGGCCGACTTCATCCAAAAGCCCATCAGCCCGGCCATCGTGCAGGCCCGCGTGCGCACCCATCTGCAGATCAAGGCCTACCAGGATCAACTCAGCCGTGACAATGCCTGGCTGCAATCCGAGCTGGAGCAGCGCATGGCCCAGGTGGACCAGTTGCGCGAGGCCACCCTGCACGTGATGGTGTCCTTCGCCGAGTTCCGCGACGAGGAAACCGGCAACCACGTCAAGCGCACACAGGAATACGTGCGCACCCTGGCCACCCACCTGTACAACAAGGGTGCCCACCTGGACGTGCTCAACCCCGACAGCATCGACCACATCGCCAAGTCCGCGCCCTTGCACGACGTGGGCAAGGTGGCCATCCCCGACCACATCCTGCTCAAACCCGGCCGCCTCAATGACGACGAGCTGGTCATCATGCGCGAACACGCCATGCACGGCTGGGAGATGCTCAAGCGCGCGGCCAGCCGAATGGGCGATCACGACGGCTTTTTGCGTCACGCCATGGACATCGCCCGCTACCACCATGAGAAGTGGAACGGCAGCGGCTACCCCGACAAGCTGGCGGGCGAAGCCATCCCGCTGTCGGCGCGCCTGATGGCCGTGGCCGATGTCTACGATGCCCTCATCAGCCGGCGCCCCTACAAGGAGCCCATGTCGCACGAGCGCGCCGTGGCCTTCATCCGCGACGGCTGCGGCTCGCACTTCGACCCCGAGATCGTGCAGGCCTTTGACGACACCCTGGACCAGTTCGTGCGCATTGCCGCCACCTGGTCCGACGAATAGGGCATGAGCCCGGCCCAACGAATCCATACAAAAGCCAAGAGGAACACCACAAGATGAAGCGCTTGCAGGCTGTCTGTTTCATCACCGGTCTGGGGTGTGCGCTGGCCACCGTGCCTGCCCATGCCGTGGACCTGAGTGCGTCGGGCTTTGGCACGCTGGGGTATGCCGTCTCCGGCCAGCCCTACAACTACCAGCGTTTCATCGATGAAGGTGGCACCTTCAAGCGCGACACCGTGCTGGGCGGCCAGCTGGACGCCAAGTTCAGCGCCGAGTGGTCGGCGACCGTGCAAGCCAAGGTCGCCCCCTCTTTGAACAACGACGAAGACTGGTCGCTCACCGCCTCCTGGGCCTTCGTGTCCTGGCGCCCCGGCAACGACTGGTTGCTGCGCCTGGGCAAACAGCGCGTGCCCATGTACCTCAACTCCGAGAACATGGACGTGGGGCAGACCTACGACTTCGCGCGCCTGCCTTTCGAGATGTACGGCATCTCGCCCTCGAACGACTTCAAGGGCCTGTATGTGTCGCGCACCTGGATGCCTGACCTGGGTGAGACCACACTGGACGTGTTCCACGGTGAGGCCGACTTGAAGGCCCGTGCCCACTTGCGGGATGCTGGCGCCATCTTCATGCCTGTGTGCACGACCATCACCGGGGCTGTGCTGACCTTGAAACAGGACAGCTCAACCTGGCGCGTCGGCTTGCATCACACGGTTACTCGTCGGCGTGACGGCCAGGATTTTCCCAGCCATTACCCCTTATCAGCCTTGGCTCCCTTGTACCGTGTCGACAATGCAATGCCCGGCTCGGAGCCTGTGGGCTATACCTCCAGCATCGTCAACGACGTGATCACCTTGGGCGGCGACATCGAGATGGCGCCCAACTGGCGGCTGGTCAGCGAACTCGCGCGCAACATCCAGATGCGCACCGAAAACGGCGCCAACACGGCAGGCGGTTATGTGGCCGTGCTGCACAAGATGGGCGCGCTGACGCCTTATGTGAGCTACGCCCGACTGCGCTCCATGGGCGTGTCGGTGCAGAACGCAGACAACCTCAACGCCGCGCACATCCCAGGTGATCCCTATGGCTTGAACTACACCCAGCGTGCCGCCTCCGACGCCATCATGGTCTACGACCAGGACACCCTGGCCCTTGGCGCCTCGTATGCCCTGACCGCGCAAAGCAAGCTCAAAGCCGAGTGGGCGCGAACCCGCATCGGCAACCGTTCGGCGACCGTTGATTCACCACCTGGTGAGGAGGTGGTCCGCAGGCAGCGCATCAATGTGCTGTCCCTCAACTACAGCTTTGTCTTCTGAGGGGCAACACATGAAACGTCTACAACGCTTTCTCTGTGCTGCCTGGCTACTGAGCCTGGCCCTGTTGGCTGCACCGGCCATGGCGGGCGTGGTCGTGGTGGCGCACGCCAACATGCACAAGCTCGATCTGCCCACCCTGCAGCGCATCTACACCGGCAAGGTGATCGAGGTGGGTGGGGTGTCCGTCTCGCCCATCAACCTGCGGGCGGGTCAGCCCTTGCGCCAGCGCTTCCTGAGCGACTACCTGCAGCAGACCGACGATGCCTACGTGGCCTACTGGACAGTGCGCCGCTACGTGGGCAAGGGCGTGCCGCCGCGTGAGTTGCCCACCGTGGCCGATGTGATCAGCTATGTGCAGAGCACACCGGGCGCCGTGGCCTATCTGGACGAGGCCGATGTGCCCGCTTCGATGAACGTGGTGCTGCGCAAGTGAGCGCGGCCGCTCAGGTGGCGGGTGCCGTCACCAGGCGGTACAGCAGCACCCACCAGATCAGGGACACCACCACATTGCTGATGGCAAACAGCATGAGGCGGTGCATCACATTGTTGTGCCCCAGGTGCACGATGGAGTGCCCGACACGCAGCGCCACATAGGCCCAGGCCAGGCCCAGGACCAGCCCGTCCACGTTGTGCGTCAGGTAAGCCATGAAGCCGGCCACATAAAACAGCACCGGCACTTCCAGCAGGTTCATGAAATTGCGGTTGGGCAGGCGCACGGCGTCCGGCACCCGCTCGGATTCTCCATAGCGAAAATCCTCTGCCGTGACCTGGCCCTGTTTGCCGGCCTTGAAGCGCGCAAACGGGATCATCAGCAGCACGTGCATCGTCCACAAGGCCAGGATGGCCATGGGCAGGAAAACGGGTGAATACGTGTGCATTTGCGGCGGGCTCCTCTGAATGGGGGTCTATTTGGGAGAGTTTGGGCGAGACAAGCGCAGGCGTCGGGGCTACCATCGTAGCCAGTACTTCAACCCTGTGTTCACCGGACACTTCGCCATGGGCGTCGACAAGCTGTTCTCCATTTTCGTGGCCGCCATCTGCGTGGTCATGCTCGTTCGGCTCGCGCTGGGCGACGCACGGCGCGCCCGCCTGGACCGCGCGGCCATCATGCTCTGGGGGCGTGTCCGCCGTCAGGCCTTGCTGATCTGGCACTGGCGCCGCAAGCGCCGTTCTGCGGCCCAGGCCAGGCAGGCGGCGCAGGAGGTCATCAACCGCGTGCGCCACCGCGTCGAAAAAGAAGGCAATGTGCTGACCCCTGAGGCTTTCAAAGAGAAAGAGCCCCGTAAACCACACTGAGAGGTGTTCACGCGCGTGCGCGGGCTGCGATCCGCTGGCCCACCAGGCCGGCTGACATCACGCCCATCATCAGGGTGACGGCCGCGCCGTAGAACACACCTGATGGCGAGCCGTGGTCCATCAGCGCGCCGAAGACCGGCGCCGCCAGCGCAAACCCCAGATCCAGCCCCGAGTACACCGTGCCGTACACGCGGCCGGTGGCACCCGGTGGCGCGGCGCGCTTGATCAGCATGTCACGCGAGGGGCCAGCCAGGCCTGTGCCAAACCCTGCCAGCGACACCACCACCGCTGCCGCCACGCCCGGCATCATGCCCAGGCCACCCAGCGTCAACAAGGCGGCTGCCAGCACCATGGCGGCACCAATCGTGCGCTCCAGACGCTCGACGCGTGCCACCAGGAAGCCGCCCAGCACCATGCCGACGGCGCCGCAGATCATGTAGCCGGTCACCACAAAGGCCGTGGCCGAAATCGGCAGACCATACAACTTGCTCAGCGCCGGGCTGGCAAAGCCCTGGATGGCGCTCAAGGCGGCCGTGCTGAAGAAGAAAAACGAGAAGCACAACCAGACCGAGGGCAGCTTCAAAAACGCCATCGCGTGCTCGCCCTTGACATGCTGAGGCTGCACATGGCGCGGCGCATGGGCCTGATGGTGGTCGTCAATGGCCTCGCGGTTGAGCGCCAGCAAGGTGATCACCGTCAGCCCGATCAGCGCGGCACACAGATAAGCCACACGCCAGCTGCCCGAGGCCTGGTGGATGCCGATCAGGAACACCGGTGCGGCGGCCCAACCCAGATTGCCACTGATGCCGTGGATGGAAAACGCATGGCCCAGGCGCGCCATCGACACCCGCTTGTTCAGGATCGTGAAATCAGCCGGGTGAAACGGCGCGTTGCCCAGGCCTGCCAGGGCCGAAGCCAGCATCAGCCCACCATAACCATGTGCCGAGGCCGCCGCCAGCGCCGCCACCACAAAACAGGCCAGGGCCGCAAACAGCACCGGGCGTGCGCCAATGCGGTCCACCACGAAGCCAGCCAGGGCCTGCCCCACGCCGGAGATCACGAAGAACACGCTCACCAGCAAGCCCATTTCGGCGTAGTTCAACCCGAATTCCCGCATGAAAACGGGGAAAAGAGGCGCCAGCAGCAAGTGATGAAAATGAGATGTCCCGTGGGCTAGTCCGATCAGGCCAATCGTGGCGGCATCGCGACGCGCCACAGGGGCGTCAGGCGCGGGGATGGAGGTCGACATGTGCATCGTGCGACTGTGCCACACCCCCTGTTCCCGCGTCATAAATAGGCCCGGGGAATCGCCGGTGGTGGTAGGCTGGTGTGCCGCACCGAACAGCTGTCCAGCGTGGGCACGCTGCCTGGTGAGGCTTGACGCCAAGGAGCGATCATGCCCAGCACTCCCTCTCCGTCGTTTGAGCACATGGCCTCACGGCCTGGCCATGCGATGCCTGCTTCCCGCGCAGAGATGTTGCGCACCATGCTGCCCCACACCATGGAATGCCTCAAAGCCCGTCAGGCCAACCTGATCGGCGACGACCTGATCGAGGACTACGTGACCCTCGACTGGCTGGAGTGGGCGGGTGGCGGTTTGCGGCTCACGGAAATCGGCCGCAACCTGTGCAATGCCATGACTCGCAGGCCGGGCGGCGTCTGACCTGGCAGCTTCCCGACTAGGCGGTTTTCCGGTCGACGTGTTACAGTATCCTGTTTTGCAGATCGGCGATGTCAGTCTTCCTGACCTTCGCCTGGCATCCCGGTATCGTCCACACTGAGGAAGGACGGCATCGTACCCGACTCAACCTGCTGGAGACTGGCCCATGGCCAAGGAAGAACTGATCGAAATGAACGGCGTGGTCAACGAAGTCCTCCCGGACTCGCGTTTCCGCGTGACGCTGGACAATGGCCATCAACTGGTCGCCTACACCTCCGGCAAGATGAAGAAGCACCACATCCGCATCCTGGCGGGCGACAAAGTGTCGCTGGAGCTCTCACCTTACGACCTGACCAAGGGCCGCATCACCTTCCGCCATATCGAGCGTGGTGGTTACCAGGCTCCCCAGCGTTCGTCGCACTGATCCCAGGCATTTGTCCTGCATCAACAAGGCCGCCATTTGCGGCCTTTTTTCACACTTGCTTACCTGAACCCCTTCAAACGCGGCGTGGCGCACTGAGGCGGGATTGGGCACCATGGCATCTGTCGACGTCGTTGAGTCGATCAGGAGTTTCGAAATGAGTCATTGGATCAAGGGTGGCATGAAGGCCGCCATCGCCGTGGCGGTTGCCGCGTCTGGCGCTGCTGCGCAGGCGTACAGCTTTTCGTGCGTGGCAGGCGACGTGACGCCCGGCAGCAATGCCGTGGGGTGTACGACAGCCGGCACGAGCCTGGCCAGCTGGAGCCTGTTGGGCAATGTGCTGACCATCCAGAACGCATCTGGCGCTGGCAATGGCTCGGTCATCACCGGCATCAGCTTTGACGGCAGCCTGGGTGACACCGTGGCCTTGTCCGCCACACAGGGTACGGGTGTCCTGTACACCACCGGTGGCGGCGCCCATCTGCCCGCCAGCCTGAACTGGACGGTGGATTTCAACTTCCAGCCCGATCGCAAGCCCACCACCAACGGCATCAACGCAGGTGAATCGCTGGCCTTCAACCTCGGCGGCGTGTCGCTGGCCGACATCCAGAATGGTTCGTTCAAGTTTGGCCTGCACATCCAGGCCCTGCCTGGTGGCCGCAGCGAGAAGCTGGTGACGACAGCGGTGCCCGAGCCTGAGTCTTACGCCATGGCGCTGGCCGGTCTGGCCGTCGTGGGTGGCGTGGCGGTGCGCCGCAGGGTGCGTGGCTGAGGCTGAACAAGAAGGAAGAAGGCATCAGCGTCACGGGTTGATCTCACCTGGGCTCAAACGTCTCGACGTTGTTCCGGCTGGCCGATGGCGTCTAGCACCTCTTGGGGCCACTCAACGGGGTAGGCCGTTTTGCGGCTGAGCCAGTTGCCAAACCCTACAACGAGGTTGATGGGCAGAAACAAGGGAAAGGCCAGGTGGCTGAAAAACGTGAATGTCGGGTTGGTCTTCCACCATGTCAGGTAGCCCTTGCCAAAGACGCCCACGGCACCCATGCATTGCCACAAGGTTTGCGGCGCTTCGTACTGGGCAAGCGGTTCGCCGCCCGGTACGGGGGGGCCGTTTTCCTCCATGTAGCGGCGGATGTGCTCCCACACGGCGGGGGTGGTGATTTCATTCATCACCAGGCCATTGCCGATGTTGAAGCTGTCGATGATGGTCGGGTCCGTGGCGTTTTTGCGCACGATGAACATCAAGGCGTGGCGGCGCGAAACCGTGCTGCCGTTGGTGCCAAGTTGAGCCACGTGCTCCACGTCAATCAAGTCCCAGTCGTATTCGCAGGCACGCATGGGCCAGGGCTTGAACTGGCCAAACCAGCCCGCAGGGAGTTCACGAAAAAGGCGATAGACCTTTCGATGCTCACGATCGAAGATCGTGGGTTCGTCCAGTGGGCAGAACATTTCAATTCGCCACATCTTGAGGGACATGACAATGGCGAAGTAGATGCTTCCGGGAACCACAATAAACCGCCCAAGTACGATCGCAACGATATCTGCGTTTGGACTAAAGGTTCCATCGAGAATTTCGTAAGTCGTCGCGAAAGCACCGATTGAAAAGCACAGAAGACCAGCGGCAAGGCCATAACCACGAATACCTTGTCCGACGCCAATGAAGGAAACGGCGTGCTTGTACACGGCAGTGATAAAACCCAAACTGAGCACATCCTTGCCAGCGGGCTGCTTTTTGGCGAACCGCTTGACCGTGCCTGAGAGCTTCCCGTCAGGGCGAGCTTGATCGGTGCTCACTCCGGCAGCGCTTTGGTGCTGCCCCTTTGCGGGCATGTACGCAGGGCGAAGGTATTCACCATGGCGTAACAGCTTGGAAACTTTCATTGGGCAGGTGCTGTGGCGTGTTCGGTTGCGGGGGTTGTCGATGCTTGTGGGCTTGCCGCCTTGAGGGCATCTTGCAAGCCCGCTAGTTCGGCAGCCCAGTCGCCCTTGGCAAACATGTCATCACGCTTACCGGACATGCTGAAGATACTCGAATCTCGACCAAAGTAGCTGCGCTGTGCCCAGCGCTGCATGGGCGATGGTGTCAGCACAATGGCGCCGAGTTGAAATGTGACACCGGCGCCTAGCAGTATCAGGCCCCAGCCTGACACTGATATGCCCAAGATGGTCAACGCTGCGTCAGTCCCAAGTGAAACGCCTAGTCGCAAGGCAACTGTTTCTACGACCGCTCCGCCAATCCCTCGTCCAATAAGGGCGTCGGCGAGGGCACCAGTGGCGCTTGCAACCGAGGTAAACCCCGTGCCTAGAAACATTGCCGCAGAAATTCGATAGGCCTGAGAAACGATAACGTCCCCCCCCTCCATCGCATCTCTACTTTTTGCTGTGTTGGCAACATAGTTCACCACACCACCTGCCGCACCAGCCAAGTTCGCGGCAAATCGCATGGCGGCAAGCGGCACACTGCTAGCCACCCCATCAGCCCCCCGGTTGGCCACCACCCTGGCCGCACCCGCCACAGCGGCCACTTCCAAGGCACCACTCACCAACCCAGCAGAGCTGTCATAGATGCCGTACAAGGCGTCTCTCACGCCATTTGCGTCACCCTTGGCCTTTGCCGCACAGAGTGCATTCAGGCCGTTCACCAGCCCCAGGCCCTGGACAAACATGCTGCCCAGCCCCAATCTGCCATCCACCGAGAGCGCGATGGCTTTGAGGTCTGCACCACCTTGCGTCAAGGCCTTGCCCACCGCCTTTGCCAAGGCCCCCTGGCTTTGCTGCCCGGCGTAGAGCCTCAAGAATTCGGATTCGCTGAGCACCAGCGCTCCGCTCAAGCCTTCGGTGGCGCTGTGTGCGGCTGCCGCCTTCATTTTCACGGTCCCGGTGTTCGGGTCTTTGATCAGCTTGTCCAGGTCACCTTGTGCAGCCTTGAGTGTGTCGGTGTCGGTCAGCAAACTCAGTGCAATCTGAGCCCCCTTGCCTTGCTTCTTGATGCGGCTGCGGCTGGTGCCCAGGCTTTGCCCGTCGCGCGCTCGCAGGGTGGCCAGCGCTCTTTGGGCATCCACGCGCATGGTGATCAAGACGGGCAGGTTCGCGGCCTGCTTATTGACCGAGCCCAAGGTGCCCCCTGCCAGGATCTCCAAGCCGCGATGCACTGCCCAATATTGCTGAGCCCGCCAGGCCAGTGACGATGCCTTCTTTTGCAGCTGACCGCCAGATTGTGAGCTCATTGCTGCGCTCATGATGGCAGCCGTAAAGGCGGTCGTCTGGCTGATGCTGAGCCGGGCCAAACCATCACCAAACCATTTGTAGTGCTCCAGGCGGGTCTTTTCTCGCAGGCCCTTTAGTACGTCGTAGGTCTTGTCGCGAATTCCGCCGCCTTCGCTGGCGTCCTTGCCAGGGTCTCCAACAAGTTGGGCGTACACCGCTTCGATCCAGCTTTGCTGATTGCCCAGGATGGCCCGGCTGATCACCGCAGCGGGTTGGTTGATGGGCACCTCAAACCTGGAGAGGTAACCCTCCATGACGGCGCCCAGGGTGTAGGGCGCAGGCGTGTTGATGAGGTTGTTCTCTTGCGCGTAATTCAAGCCTGGGCAGACGGGCTTCTTGGGGTCATTGACCGCTTCAGCATCAAAGTGCGCCAGGAAATAGTCCAGCGTGGCGGCATCATCTGAGGCGTTGCGCCAGTCTTGCTCGAACTTGGCCAAAGGCTGGTAATGCTCTTTGTTCATGCGTTCGTCAAAGGCCTTGACCCAGGTGGCCCGTTTGCCCTCGTCGTAGTGGGGGAGCATTTCATCCCAGGTCTTGGCAACCTGCTGCTCGGCCCATGCTTGCGCGCGGGTGTCGTGATCAGGGTAGAACACACGGCCCAGGTCGGTACGCCGAAACGCCAGTTCATAGGGCTTCAACCAGGCCGACTTGGAGGCAGCGTTCAGCCACCGGTCACGGTCTGCTGGGGTCAGGGCCTGCCATTCGGTACCTGGTGGCAAGGTGGCCACCGATGCGTCAAAGGCTTGTTTGGTCTTGATCGGGCTGACTCGGGCATAACTCTCCGTCATTTCCGCGTCCAGCATGGATTTTTTTAAACCCATCAGGACATTGGAGCTGTTCAAGGGGTGTGCGTTCTCGGGGCGTGCCTTGAATTGCTCAGCCAGGTCATAGCGGCGTAAACGCAGGGCATTGAGTTCAGCGGCCACACCAACTGGATCACGGAGAACCACAGCCATTTCAAGGCCTGTGGTCTTGGGGTGGCAAGCTGCTGCGCGTTTGAGGTTGTCTGCCAGGTTTTCAACCTGCGCGGCCATGGTGATGAAGGGGAACTCCTGATCTTGCTTGACGGCGCTTTTAGGATCGCCAGAAGCGGGTACTTTGATGTCACCAAGCGCACATTCCATCACTTGTCTCTTGAGCGCATCGGTCGTGGGCGTGAATGTATGTGCTCCACAGCTTCTCAAGCTCACCCTCTGCATGGCTCTCGGGTTTGCAGCGTTCTGGCCCTTCAGCTTGTCGCTCCAGAGGTTCGCGCTGAACGAGATCCAGATTTCACTGAGCTTATGGGCTTGAGGAATGGACAACAGCTTCATGCCTGCAGCGTTGTGCCCATTGCGGCTGCAAGCCGGGGGCATGGGCATTTGGCTGAATACCGGGTCAGTTTGGGCAATCAGGTCGGCCCCATCGGTTACCCGGTACACCATCCAGTTCTTCATCCCTGGTGGTGGACTGGGGATGAAGACGTGTACGTAGCCCGCGCGAAGAAGGCGCAGCACGTAGCGGCTCTCCGTAGGCTTGCGGGTGGGGATCAGGCCTTCCACTACGTTGTCGGCGCTGAGCAAGGCCTTTGCGCCGATGGGGGCCAGTGCTTCGTCCTTGGCGATGGGGCTGGGTCGTAGCAGCAACAAAGAAAGAACGCTCTTGTTGCAGGTGTCGCAACCTTGCTGTTTGGTGCTCATGACGTGGCTTTCAGGCACATGGCGTGGAGCAGGGGGCTCAACGCGTTGAGGGTTTCAAGAGGCTCGCCCGGTTGAGTTGCGGCGTCGAGTGAGGCAACGATGGCGGGCATCCGTTGTATGTCGCCGTGCAGCAGGGTCAGTACAGCCCAGGCGATGCGGTCGGAGGCGTTTGCAAAGCGCTGAGGCCAACGACGCATGGCTGCGTCAGCCTGTTCCAGCGCCACTGTGCTTTTGGCGTAGCAAGATTGCGTTGCGTGACGGCTTGTGGCTGGTTGCTCACCCAGCCATCGGGCCACTGTCGGGTGAAGCAAGTCACCTTTGATGAAGGAGGCCCATTCAGTGCGGCTCAGGCGCAACGGCGTAGCCGCTTCGGACGTGCTGCGGAGTTGCCTCAGTTTTCGGCATGGGTCGAGGTAGCACCAACGTTGTATGCGGCCCAGATGTGTGGCGATGCGTGCTTCGCCCACCACGTCGAGCAACAAGTCAAGTGCTCGGCGATCAGCCAGACGTTGATAGCGGGCTGTGGTGCTGGCTTCCGTGTTGACCTGCATCAGGGCACTGATGGCCTGAGCCAGCTCGTCTGGTGTCTGGCTGCTGAGCAGCCAACCTCCAATTCGATGGGCACTGGCTCCCGTGCCAGCCACGCCATCAGCTTGGGCCAGACTGAGCTCATCAAGTGCCATCTCAACGGTAGCGGCGAGCAAGGGGTCACTCGCGCCATTCAAGGCCACGAGGTAAGGGTGCAGATGCAGAGGCAGGGAAATGGGCCTGGCCAAGGTGATTTGGTGGACTGGGCGCATCCAGGCTTGTTCGCGAGACGCGACCAATGCGCTTTGATCCACGTTCGCTGGCTCGTATGACATGGGCAAGGGCTCGCCCAGCATCGGATCCACGAGAACGAAACACGGTGTACCAATGTCAAGTAGCGATGCCATTTCTGACACCAACGCAGATGCTTCCATGAGATCAATGGTCAGATGGCGCTGGCGCCGCTCGCGCCAGCTGAAGCGAGGGCGGTGGGGCATTCAGCCAACTTGCCAGGCTTGGACAGGTTGAGCGATGCGCTCGCACTGCTCCCTCCCGCCAACTCCTTCATCGACGCCAGGAAACTCGCATTCCCACTCGTCCCGATTTCGATGTTGCCGCCTTCGATCTTGATGTAGCCCCCGCCTCCATTGAGCAGAATCTTCTCGGGTGCGCTGATGGTGATGCTGGCCGCCGTGCTCTGCAGGTCCACGGCCTTTTCGGCTGTCAGTGTGAAGGCGTCGCTTTGCGCCTGCACGTTCACATTGCCGCTGGCGGCGTGCAGCTTCATGCCCACGTCCTGCACGGCGCGTTGGCCATCCTTGGCTTCGCCGCGTGTGAACAGGCTGATGCCGTCTTTCACCGCCCATGCGGCATGGCGTTGGCTCAGCAGGTTGGTGTCCTGGCCGGCGGTGAGCGTGGTGTGCTGACCGGCGCTGATCACGGTATGTGCTGGGGTGGCGCTGCTGATGTCGGCCGCGGCGCTGACGACGAGGTCCGGGCGCTCGGTGATGGGGATGCTGCCGTGGCCGCCGTCGATGGCGACCATGTCGTTGCCTGCTGAATCGGCGTCGGAGTTGTTGGCACCGCCACCGGAAGCGTTGACGCCCTTGAGGCTGCTCAGCGTGGCCTGCAGGGCCAGTTGTGATGGCAGTTTGTCAGCGGTGGCCTCATTGGGCAGCTTGGCCAGGTGCGTTTGCGCGTTCTCGCTCAAGGCTTTGACCAGCTCGGCGTGGCTTTGCAGTTGGGACTGCGCCTCGCGGGTGTTGGTGGGCTGGCCTTGTGTGGCACTGCTGCCGCCGTGGCGCGCGTGCGTGCTGATGTGCAGGCCGCTGGCGGCGCGCACGGCGCCTTGTGCCTGGGTGTGCAGCTCCAGGCCGTGGCCGCGGCGGGCCAGGCGCTGGTTGTCGTTTTGCTGGAGCAGGTGGCCGATCTGCAGCCAGGTCTGGCTTTGCGTGGTGTGTGCCAGCACGCGGCCCTGGCCGGGCGTGTCGTCGAACACCAGCTGGTTGTAGGCGCCGCCGCCGGCCTGGGATGCGTCCAGGCTCTGGCTCTTGAAGCCGCTGAGCGTGGCGGTGTGGGCATGGCCCTCTTGCTCACCTTGGCGCGCTGAGCCAGGGAACCACACCGGCGCGTTGCCGGTGGCGTTGGCCGCACCACCTGCCACCGCGTTGCCTTGGGCGTTCTCGCTGCCCTGGCCGTTGTAGGCCGCGCCGATCACCACGGGGCGGTCGATGTCGCCTTCCACGAAGGCCACGACCACTTCCTGGCCCAGGCGCGGGATGAAGACGCCGCCCCAGTTGGCGCCGGCCCAGTCTTGTGCCACGCGCACCCAGGTGCCTGAGGCATCGGATGCCGGGGCGTTGTCGCTGGCCGGGTGGCTCAGGCGGTGGCTGCTGCCTGCGCCGCGTTGCCAGTGGAACTGCACCTTCACGCGGCCATCGCGGTCGGTGTGAACGGGGCCGTCCAGGCCCACGACCAAGGCGGTCTGCGTGCCCCAGACCGTGGGTTTGGGGTGGAGCAGGGCGCCGTGCTCGTCTGTCAGGGCAGGGCGCACGGGCACGCTCACACGCTGGGCGTCAAAGCGGGCTTCGTACAGGGGCTCGGCGCTGTGGTTGCCGGCGGCGGCGTCCTGGGCGGGCGCATGCTCGCCACCGAGCAAGGCGTGGCCCAGCAGGTGCTGCAGGCCGGCCTTGGCGTCGGCGCTCATGTTGTTGCGGGCGGTGTGCACCACGCTCAGCACGACGAAGCGGGCGCTGTCGTCCCCGCCGTGCAGCAGGTCGGCGTCGTGCTCGGCATGGTCGGCCAGCACGAAGCTGGTGGCGGGCGACAGGGTGCGCACGGTGGCGCGGCCTTCGAACTGCTTGCGGCGCGCTTCAAGTGACTGCAGGTAGACCAGGGCGAGGCGCTCGGCCTCGGCCGGGGTCTCGTAGGCGTAGGCGCCGGGCTGGTCGCTGTGGACCAGGGGCATGGGCTGGTCGTGGCCGGCGCCAACCGTGCCGCTGGCGGCGTGGTTGGCCACCGAGCGGTAGTCGAAGCTGGCGGTGTTCAGGGTGCTGACACCCACGCGGCGTTTGCCGTGCCAGCGGGTGACGCTGTCTTCCTTCATCACCGCGCCAGGCTGGGTGAAGCGGATGCGGCCTTGCGCGTTGGCGGCGAAAGCACCGTTGTGGTCGGCGATGACCAGGGTGTGGCTGCCCAAGGTGGCCGGGTCGGACGCATCACCCGTGTGTTCGAACCAGCAGAACAGGCCGTTGGCGGCCCACAGGCGCTGCAGGAAGTCGAAGTCGGTTTCGTCGTGCTGGCTGAGCGTGCTCAGCTGGGGGTAGACGGCCTCGTCCTTGATGTCCCAGCGCCACTTGGGTTGCAGGGTGCCTTGCGCGGCGTAGTCGGCAAAGATGGCCTCGGTGATCTGGACCACGCTCTGGTCCTGGAAGATCCAGGCGTCGGTGCGGTGGCGCAGGAAGTCCAGCCAGGCGCCGATCTGCAGTCGGTAGCGGGCGTAACCGCCATCCGAGCCCAGCAGCTCGAAGCCCAGCACATGGCCATGGAAGGGGCGCAGCGCCGTCGTGCTGTGGGCGGTGAGCAGCTCCAGCAGCACGGGCTGGCCGATGAGGTCAACAGGCTGGATGCCGGCGTTGGTGCTCAAGGCCAGCAACTCGATGGCGAAGGGGGCCTGGGCCTGGCGTGGGCCGATGCCCTCGGTGACCCGTGCGCGCTCGGCCAGCAGCATGTTGGGCCCCAGCGGGGTGTGCAGCCGCAGCAAACGGGTGTGCTGGTTGGGGCCGAAGCCGAGCAGGTCGCTCAGCAGGCCATCAACCAGGTCGTGTACGGCGCCGGCCAACGCAGATTGGATGCCGGATAGGTCGGTCATGCTTCCATCCCAGATTTCTTATAGGGCGAATCAATGGAAACCCACGTCGCCTGAGGCTGGGAAGTTAGCGCAAAAGGCCCTGCCCGGACCGGGCCTACCCCCGCTTGGGGGCCCGCTTTGCCCTACCAATGTGCAAGCAAATGTTAGGCAGCGTGTGACATCAGCTGCTTGGCATCGCCGGCCTGATTTCACGGCTTTGACAACACCCTGAGCTGCACCCCGGTTGACAGTTGTAACGGCTTTGGCACACTGTTTGCAGCGAGTGGCATCATGAGTGCAAACCAGATTCACCCGCCCCTTGTGCTGGTGCCCGCCTGTCAGCGCATCCTCGGGCGTCATCCCTTCCATGTCGCGGGCAAAAAGTACATCGATGCGGTGCGCATGGCGGGTTGTGTACCCTTGGTGGTGCCCGCTGCACAAGCAGACGAGTTGCCAGCCTTGCTGGACATCGCCAGCGGCATCTTGCTGACCGGCTCACCCTCCAACGTCCACCCCAGCCATTTCGGCGAGGCCGTGCTGGACGAAACCCTGCCGCTGGACCCCGAACGCGACGCGTGGACGCTGCCCCTGATCAGGATGGCCTTGCGCCGGGGCATGCCTTTGCTGGGCATCTGCCGGGGCTTTCAGGAGGTCAACGTCGCCTTGGGGGGCTCGCTTTACCAGGCTGTGCACGAGCAACCAGGCCTGATGGACCACCGCGGCGATGGCAGCAAACCGGTTGAAGAGGAATATGGCCTGTCCCATCCCGTCAAGCTGATTCACGGCGGGGAGCTGGACCGCGCCCTGCACGGTTTGACCGAGCCGGTGCTCCAGGGTGGCGAGTTCATGGTCAACAGCCTGCACGGGCAAGGCGTGAGGCGGCTGGCCGAGGGCGTGCGCATCGAGGCGCTGGCGCCCGATGGCGTGGTCGAGGCCTTCTCGTGGCACCCCGGTGCAGACGACACCGAAGCGGTGCATGGCGGCTTCAATCTGTGCCTGCAATGGCACCCCGAGTGGCAGGCCGCCAGCAACCCGGTTTCGCAAAAGATCTTCCACGCCTTTGGGGCAGCCTGTGCCGTTTACCAGGCCGCGCCTCGGTCTGCGACCACGGGGCATGGCTCGGACCACGTCGAGCCCGTGCCGCGCCCCGAGCGACGTTAGTTTCCAACCCGTTCAACACAGAACTTAGGTGATGACATGCAAAGCAAGTTACCCGGCAGCTTCAGCGATCTGGAGCAATGGCTCAACGAGCGGCGTGTCACCGAGATCGAATGCCTCGTCCCTGACCTGACCGGCGTGGCGCGCGGCAAGATCCTGCCGCGCGAGAAGTTCACCGAAGACCGCGGCATGCGCCTGCCCGAAGGCATCGTGGCCATCGGGGTCACCGGCGAGTTCCCGGCTTCCGGGCCGTATTACGACGTGATCACACCCACCGACCGGGACATGCACCTGCAGCCCGACCCGGCCACCGTGCGCATCGTGCCCTGGGCCACGGACCCGACCGCCCAGGTCATCCATGATTGTTATGACCGCGAAGGCAAGCTGATCCCGTATGCGCCTCGATCGGTGCTCAAGCGTGTGTGCCAGCTGTATGACGATCAGGGCTGGTCACCCGTGGTGGCGCCCGAGCTGGAGTTCTACCTGATCGAGCGCAGCGTGGACCCGAACATGCCGCTCAAGCCGCCCAAGGGCCGCAGTGGCCGCGCCGAGACCTCGCGCCAGGCCTATTCGATCGATGCCGTCAACGAGTTCGACCCGCTGTTCGAAGACATCTACGACTACTGCGAGAAGATGGAGCTCAACGTGGACACCCTGATCCACGAAGTGGGCGCCGGGCAGATGGAGATCAACTTCTTTCACGACCACCCGCTGGGCCTGGCCGACGAGGTGTTCTTCTTCAAGCGCACGATCCGTGAGGCGGCGCTGCGCCACGAGATGTACGCCACCTTCATGGCCAAGCCCATGGCCAACGAGCCGGGCAGCGCCATGCACATCCACCAGAGCGTGGTGGACAAGGTCACGCAGCAGAACATCTTCAGCAACGCGGATGGCTCGCCGTCAAAGGCCTTCTATTGGTTCATCGGCGGTCTGCAACGCTACATCCCTTCGGCCATGGCCTTGTTCGCGCCGTATGTGAACAGCTATCGCCGCCTGGTGCGCTCCAATGCGGCGCCGATCAACATCCAGTGGGGCACGGACAACCGCACCGTGGGCATCCGCTCACCCGTGGCCACGCCCGCCGCCCGCCGCATCGAGAACCGCGTGGTCGGATCGGACGCCAATCCCTATGTGGCCATGGCCGCCACACTGGCCTGCGGCTACCTGGGCATCATCAAGCAGATCGAGCCTTCGCCGGAATGCAGGGGGGACGCCTATCTGGGCGACTACCAGCTGCCGCGCAGCCTGGGTGAGGCCGTCAACCTCTTGCGTGACGAGGCCGATCTGGCCGAGGTGCTGGGGCAGGACTTCATCACCGTGTACACCGAGATCAAGGACGTCGAGCACGCCGAGTTCATGAAGGTGATCTCGCCATGGGAGCGCGAGCACCTGCTGCTGCACGTGTGATGCCGCCGCACCATTGATAAAGATAACGAGGACCCACCATGAGCCCCACCTTCGAACACAGCACCGCCGAGTGGCAGGCGCTGGACGCTGCCCACTTCCTGCACCCCTTCACCGACTTCAAGGCGCTGGCGGCCAAGGGCACGCGTGTCATCACCAAGGCCGACAACATCTACCTGTGGGACAGCGAGGGCCACAAGCTGTTCGATGCCATGAGTGGGCTGTGGTGCGTGAACGTGGGTTATGGGCAGAAGGCCTTGATCGACGCGGCCACCGAGCAGCTCACGACCCTGCCGTTCTACAACTCCTTCTTCCAGACCACGACCATGCCGGCCATCGCGCTGGCGCACAAGCTGTCGCAGCTCAGCCCGCCCGGCTTCGAGCATGTGTTCTTCAGCGGCTCGGGCTCGGAGGGCAATGACACGGTGGTGCGCCTGGTGCGCCGCTATTGGGACTTGATGGGGCAGCCGGGGCGCCACACCCTCATCAGCCGCTTCAACGCGTACCACGGCTCGACCATGGCGGGTGCCTCATTGGGGGGCATGACGGACATGCACGCCCAAGGCGGCCTGCCCATCCCTGGCATCGTCCACATCGACCAGCCCTATTTCGTGCAGCACGGCCGGCCCGGCGAAAGCAAGGACGACTTCGGCAAACGCGCCGCCTCCTGGCTGGAGGCCAAGATCCTGGAGGTCGGGCCCGACAAGGTGGCGGCCTTCATTGGCGAGCCGGTACAGGGCGCGGGCGGCGTCATCATCCCGCCTGACACTTACTGGCCCGAGATCCAGCGCATCTGCGATCAATACGGCATCTTGCTGGTGTCCGACGAGGTGATCTGCGGCTTCGGGCGCACCGGCCACTGGTTCGGTTGCGAACGCTTTGGCTACAAGCCTGACCTCATCACCTTTGCCAAGGGGGTCACCTCGGGCTACATCCCGCTGGGCGGTGTGCTGGTGGGCGAGCGCGTGGCCAAGGTGCTGATCGAGCAAGGTGGCGAGTTTGCACACGGCTACACCTACAGCGGCCACCCGGTGGCCTGTGCCGTGGCGCTGGCCAACCTGCAGCTGATCGAAGAGCAGGGCCTGGTGCAGCGCGTGCATGACGACACCGGCCCGTATCTGGCCGCGCAGTTTGCGGCGCTGGCGGCGCACCCCTTGGTGGGCGAGGCCGAGACCTGCGGGCTGATGGGGGCGATCAGGCTGGTGCGGCGCAAGGCGCAGGGCGATCAAGCGGCCGAGGCGTTTGCGGCAGACCAGTCAGTGGGCATGGTCTGCCGGGGGCATTGTTTTGGCAACGGGCTGATCATGCGGGCGGTGGGGGACCGCATGATCATCGCGCCGCCCTTGGTGATGACGCGTGTCCAGATCGATGAATTGACAGGGCTGATCAGGCATTGCCTGGACCTGACCCTGGCTGACCTGCAAGGCCGCGGCTGGGTTTGATGCCACGCCGCTGGCGGCGGCGGGCCAGGAAGCCAGCGACCATGCCCAGTCCGAGCAGGCTCATGGCCCCGGATGAGG
This sequence comes from Aquabacterium sp., assembly GCF_016195855.1. GTDB lineage: Bacteria > Pseudomonadota > Gammaproteobacteria > Burkholderiales > Burkholderiaceae_C > Aquabacterium. Next base: position 44,962 of record NZ_JACPYU010000002.1, on the reverse strand, counting down.
GCTCCGGCACGGCGCTGGTGGTGACCGGCACGGCTGCGCCAGCGTCGAACGTGAGCGTCGCCCCCTGGGGCACTTGCAGCCCGGTGACCGTCAGGGTGTGCGCAAAATCGGCGTTCGCGTTGTTTGTGCTGACGGCGTCGATGCCCAGGCTGAAGCCGTAGAAGTACTTGCCGCAGTAAGCCCGGCCTGCGCCGATCTCCGGGCAGGCGAACGCCATGCCTTCGGCGGACACGGAGAAGTCCTTGTCGAAGGTGTCGGTGCCGCCCATGCCATCGGTGTGCTGGGCGCTGAAGACCCGCGCGTGGACATCGTTGATCTGGGGCAGCGTCTGCATGACTTGCAAGACATCCACCTCTCCGCCCTGGCTTGCCTGATCCAGCGCAGCCAGCGTGCCTTCATCGACGCCCGAACCCAGCGCCATCACCATCACGGCGGCTGTCGAACCCGCCGTGCGCGACGTCAAGGTGCCTGAGAGATGGAAGTCCATCTTGACGGTGCCTGGCTGGTCCATGATGGTGAAGTAGCTGACACCGGCCATGGCCAAGCCCATGGCGTGCACGTCGGAAAAGCTCTGTCCGGTGCTGGTGAATGCGGCCACGCTCAATTTGGTCGGTGAGACCGCCGCATAGGCCGAGGCGGTGTCGTATTCGCCTGCCACCACTTTGGTGATCGGCTTGGCCAGCCCCAGCAACATCGCCGAGTCCATGCCGGCATCGTCGCCGGCCGATTCGCCCGCCACGCTGGCCAGCGTGTTGGACGCCGATACATACCAATGGTTGAGTTGCCCCTCCTGGAAGGAGGGCAGGACGGAGATCGCGTTGGCGGGCGATACCGGGCCCAGTTGAGCCAGGGCCTGGCCGCCGCTTGTGCTCAACAGCAAGGCCAGTGCAACGCCCAGGCAAGGGCGCCCATGACAGATGGTTCTCATTTGATGTTCCCTGAATATGTGTATTTGGAGGCGCTTGGCGCCGCCCAGATTCTAGGGTTGGCAATGGGCCGTGCAGGCTCCCACCTGTGGGGGGCTCGTGGCGCCAACGGGGCTTCGTGCCGCTTGGCTTGCAGCGTTCTTTTGGCGCAACAATTGCTTCGTGGATAGGGGTTTGACCGCTGGCGCCTTGGGCGATCGGCTTGGACTTGAGCGCAAGATGCGCAGACAATACCAACGACTTCAAGGAGCTGGACACCATGACCGCAAGGACGACTGTGAAGACCTTTTTGAACCCGCTGTGCGCCGCCACGTTGCTGGCGCTGACGGCTATGGGCACGGCCCATGCCGAAGAAGAGAAGGTGCTCAACGTCTACAACTGGTCCAACTACATTGCGCCGGACACAGTGGCCAACTTCGAGAAGGAGTACGGCATCAAGGTGCGTTATGACGTGTTCGACTCCAACGAGATCGTGCACGCCAAGCTGGTGGCCGGCAAGACGGGTTATGACATCGTCGTGCCCTCGTCCTACTGGGCCAAGATGCAGGCCGATGGCGGCTTGCTGCAGAAGGTCGACAAGGCCAAGCTGCCCAATCTGAAGAACATCGATCCGGCCATCCTGGCTCAGCTGGCTCGCCTGGACCCAGGCAACCAGTACATGGTCAACTGGATGTGGGGCTACACCACGGTGGGCATCAACGTCGACAAGGTCAAGGCCGCCCTGGGTGACCTGCCCATGCCGGACAACACCTGGGACCTGGTCTTCAAGCCCGAGTACATCAGCCGGCTCAAGAGCTGCGGCGTGTCCTTCCTGGACTCCCCCACCGAAGTGGTGCCCGCTGCCTTGCACTACCTGGGCCGCCCCGCCTACAGCAAGAACATCGCCGATTACCAGGCCGTGCCGCCGCTGCTCAAGTCCATCCGCCCTTATGTGACGCTGTTCAGCTCGACCGGCTACATCAATGACCTGGCCAATGGCTCCATCTGTGCCGCCTTCGGTTACTCGGGCGACATCAACATCGCCAAGAACCGCGCCCTGGAAGGCCGCACCGGCCAGAACATCAAGACGCTGACACCCAAGACGGGCGGCGTGATCTTCATGGACACCATGGTGATCCCTGCGGATGCACCTCACCCCGAGAACGCGCACCTGTGGATGAACTACATCATGCGCCCCGAGGTGCATGCGTCGTTGACCAACAAGGTGTTCTACGCCAACCCCAATCTGGCGGCACGCAAGTTCGTCAAGCCCGAGATCGCCAATGACCCGGCCGTGTTCCCGCCCGAGTCCGAGATGAAGAAGATGGCCCAACCCGAAGCGCTCAACAACGACATCCGTCGCCAGATGACGCGCATCTACACCTCGTTCAAGACCGGCCTGTAAGCCACACCAAAGGGGCCCGGCATGAGCGTTGGTGATCCGGCTGAGGCCTTCCTGCGCATCGACAAGCTGATCAAGGATTTCGGTGCGCAAGACGGCAGCGTGTTCCGCGCTGTCGATGGGGTGTCGCTGGACATCGTCAAGGGTGAGATCTTCGCCTTGCTGGGGCCTTCCGGCTGCGGCAAGACCTCGCTGCTGCGCATGCTGGGGGGCTTTGATCTGCCCACCTCGGGCCGCATCCTGCTGGGCGGGCAGGACCAGGCGCAGCTGGCGCCTTATCAGCGGCCCATCAACATGATGTTCCAGTCCTACGCGCTGTTTCCGCACCTGAGCGTGTGGGACAACATCGCCTTCGGGCTGCGGCGCGAGGGCCTGCCCAAAGCCCAGATCAGCGAGCGCGTGGAGGCCATGCTCAAGCTGGTTCAGCTGGGCAAGTTCGCGCACCGCAAACCGCATCAGCTCTCAGGCGGGCAGCAGCAACGCGTGGCCCTGGCACGCAGCCTGGCCAAGCAGCCCAAGCTCTTGTTGCTGGACGAGCCCCTGGGTGCGCTGGACAAGAAGCTGCGCGAAGAGACCCAGATCGAGCTGGTCAACATCATCGAGACCGTGGGCGTGACCTGCGTGATGGTGACGCACGACCAGGAGGAGGCCATGGCCATGGCCAGCCGCATCGGCGTCATGAGCGAAGGCCGCATCCTGCAAGTGGGCTCGCCACGCGAGATCTACGAAACCCCGGCCACCCGCTTCGTGGCGGACTTCATCGGCAACGTCAACCTGATGGACGGCACGCTGGAGGTGGACGAGGCCGCGCACGTCGAGATCACCTGCCCGGATGTGCGGCACTACGTGGGCCACGGCATCACCGGCCACACCGGCATGCCGGTGACGGTGGCGCTGCGCACCGAAAAGATCCGCATCTCGCGCAAGCCCCCTGTGCAGGAAGAGGGCATGGCCCCCGCGCCCTACAACCAGGTCAAGGGGCGCGTGAAGGACATGGTCTATTTCGGCAGCGACACGCTCTACCACCTGCAGATGCCCAGTGGGGCCATCCTCAAGGTCACGCAGAGCAACACCGAGCGCCACCCGGATGACACCCTGAGCTGGGACGACGAAGCCTATGCCTGGTGGCTGCCCAGTGCCCATGTGGTGCTGACTCAATAAGGTGGGCCGGGCATGAGCAGCATCGCCAAGCCAAAGCTGACCTGGGCCGGCCGCAGTGTGATCGGCGTGCCCTATCTGTGGCTGCTGCTGTTCTTCATGCTGCCCTTCCTGATCGTGCTCAAGATCAGCATCTCCGAGATGGAGACGGTGGCCTTCAAGGACCTGATCACCTGGGTGGACGGCGTCTTGCAGGTGCGCGTCAAGCTGAGCAACTACCTGTTCATCACGCAGGACGACCTGTATTTCAAGACCTACCTGGCCAGCCTGAAGTACGCCGGCATCACGACCGCACTGTGCCTGATGGTGGGTTACCCCTTCGCCTATTTCATGGCGCGTGCTGCCAAGGCCGTGCAGCCCGCCTTGTTGATGATGGTGATGCTGCCCTTCTGGACCTCCTTCCTGCTGCGGGTGTACGCATGGAAGGGCCTGCTGACCGAAGGCGGCTGGGTGGCGACGGTGCTGGACGCCTTGCACATTGACCAGTTGTTGATCGCCACGAACCTGATCCCCGGGCCGGGGCAGTACATGAACACGCCTTTCTCGCTGGTGCTGGGCATGGTCTACACCTACCTGCCCTTCATGATCCTGCCGCTGTACGCCAACCTGTCCAAGATGGACATGCGCCTGCTGGAGGCCGCCTCCGACCTGGGTGCCACGCCCTGGGTGACTTTCTGGAAGGTGACCGTGCCGCTGTCCCGCGCGGGCATCGTGGCAGGCTCCATGCTCGTGTTCATACCCTGCGTGGGTGAGTTCGTGATCCCCGAGCTGCTGGGTGGCCCGCAGACGCTGATGATCGGGCGCGTGCTGTGGGACGAGTTCTTTGCCAACAACGACTGGCCCATGGCGTCCAGCGTGGCGGTGGTGATGATCCTGCTGATCCTGGTGCCGCTGGCGCTGTTCAACAAGGCGCAGGCCGACCAGGAGGCTCACCGATGAGCAAGCCCCTGGCCATCCCGGCTTACCAGCGGCGCGGGCAATGGATCGCGCGGGCCTGGCTGACGGCCGGCTTCGTCTTCCTGTACCTACCCATCGTGGCGCTGGTGGTGTACTCGTTCAACAACTCGCCCCTGCCCACGGTGTGGGGCGGCTTCACCTTGCAGTGGTTTGCCAAGCTGGCTGAAGACACCGAGATCCTCGGTGGCCTGTGGCTGTCGCTCAAGATCGCGTTCTGCACGGCCTCGGCTGCCGTGGTGCTGGGCATGCTGGCGGCCTGGGGGCTGGCCAAGTTCAAGCGCTTTGGTGGCCGCACGCTCATGGTGGGCATGATCAACGCACCGCTGGTGATGCCCGAGGTCATCATCGGGCTGTCCTTGCTGCTGATGCTGGTGTCCATCCAGCGTGCACTGGGCTACCCCGAGCGCGGCATGCTCACGATCTGGCTGGGGCACCTGCTGGTGGGCATGGCCTATGCCACGGTGGTGATCCAGGCCCGTCTGCAAGACCTCAATCCGCAACTGGAAGAAGCCGCGCAGGACCTGGGCGCACGGCCCCTGCAGGTCTTCTTCCTGATCACCCTGCCGATGATCGCGCAGTCCCTGGCTTCGGCGTGGCTGCTGACCTTCACCCTGTCGCTGGACGACGTGGTGCTGGCGGCCTTCCTGTCGGGGCCGGGCTCGTCCACCCTGCCACTGGTGATCTTCTCGCGGGCGCGCCTGGGGCTGGACCCCAGCATCAATGCGGTGGCCACCGTGGTGATCGCCGTGGTGTCGCTGGCCGTGGTGGGGGGCAGCTATGCGCTGGCCCGTGCCGAGCGGCGGCGCGCGCAGGAAATCGCGCAGGCAACAAGGGCCTGAAGTCCACAGGCCTCGTCCAGGCCTTCGCAATCGTGAATGAAACAAGGAGCACAGCAAGATGAAGCACAAACTGACCTGGTCCCTGATGCCCGTGGCACTGGCCGCCTGCCTGGCGTGCGCCGCCGCCCCCGCGCAGGCTGACACGACCCAAGACCTGCTCAACGAGCTGCGCGCCCTGAAGGCCCGTGTGGGCGAGCTGGAAAAGAAGCTGGAAGCGCAGGCGAGCAAACAAGCCAGCAAAGAGGCCAGCAAGGAAGCCGATGCCCCCACCCCCGGCATGACCCCGGAGCAGCAGCAGGACTTCAACCGCATCGCCGTCAAGACCGAGGCGCTGGAAGACTCGCGCGACATGCTGGGCTTCAAGGGCCTGAAGGTCAGCGGCTACATGGACCCGACCTTTGTCTTCAACCAGCGCCAGCACCGGGCGGGCTTCCAGTTCTTGAACGCGGTGGGCGATGGTGGCTATACCTATGACAACTCCTACATCGGCTCGGCCGCCATCGACTTTGTCAAGGAAACCGACGGCGGCTCGCGCTGGCGCCTGACCTTGTCGCCACAGCGCAGCACGCAGGCGGTGTCCGAAGGCAGCGCCTCCATCCTGCACGAGGCCTCGGTGTCCATCCCGCTGACCGACCTGCAGACGCGCTTCATTGCCGGCCACATCCCGGACTGGTCAGGCTACGAGTACCTGCAGCCCACGCTCAACAAGCTGATCACGCACAACCTGCTGTTCGACCTGACCTTGCCCACGGCCTACACCGGCGCCGGCATGGAGATCACGCGCGACAAGTGGATCGTCAAGGGCGTGGTGGCCAACATGAACGCCAGCAAGCGCAACGCCAACGAGAAGACACCGGTGCTGGCTTACCGCGTGGACTATGCCAAAGGCGAGTTCCAGGGGTTTGGGTTTGCGGGGGTGCATGGGAAGGCGCACAATGGATCAGAAAACGTGGTGGACGTCATGGGGGACGTGGTTCCTCAGCGTGACTCGCGCGTGGATCTGTTCGAGTTCGACGCCTACTTCATCCGTGGCGACTGGACCGTGCAGGGACAGCTGAGTTGGGGGCGTCAGGAAAAGGCATCCATCATTGCTGGAGCCCAAGGCGAGTTGCGCAGCGCGTTGTGGTCGGGTCTCTCTGGCTTGGTGGCCTACAAGTTCGAGCCGCGCTTCGAGGGTGTTGCTCGCTTCGACTACATCTTTAACCGCAAGAACGGTGGTGGTCTGCTGACCTATTCGCAAGCCGATGGCGTCAACGGGATCGGACCCGCAGTGGATGGCTATGACATCTTTGACAGGCCGAACACCTTCATCGATGAGCAAAAGGGTGTCAACCGCGCCGCACTCACCATTGGCATGAACTACGCCTTCAACCTGAGCACGGTCTTCAAGCTGGAATACCGCTACGACTGGGCCACGGGCCCTGTCTTCCTGGATACCAAGTCGCGCGAGGCCACGAAGAGCAACCAGTTACTGAGCACCGCTGTGGTGGTGAGTTTCTGATCAATGCGCGAACACGGGGCTGTCCATGCCCATGGTGGCGCGTGACGGCGTGAGGAGTGTGCTGCATGGGCGATCCGCGCAATGACTTTGATCAGTTGCTGAAGCAGCGGCGCTGGCTGGATCCGATCCCGCTGGAGCTGCAGCGGGCTTACCGTGCGCAGCGCCTGGAGGAGTTCAACCGCCTGGTGAAGCTGTGGGGGCCGCTGCTGCCCGTCAGCTTCATCGCCTTTCAGGCCTTCACGCTGGTCTTCTACACGGCCGAGCTGCACGGCCCGGACCTGACCTTGCTGTTTTCGACAGAGGGTGTGGTGGTGGTGGCGATCCTGCTGGGGCTGCTGGTGGCGCACCAACCTGCCCAGCGCCTGTCATACGAAACATGGATCCCCTGGGTGCTGGGCCTGATCATCGCCATCAAGGTGGTGGCCGGCTTCAACCTGGCCAGTACCTTGCTGGCCATCAATCAGGTCTACATCACCTTGCTGGTGGTGCTGATTGGCACGCTGTCGCTGCAGTTGCCCATCCGGGCGTGCGTCAAGGGCTGTGTGCTGGGCGGGCTGCCCTTTCTGGCCGTGCCCTGGCTGGCGAACCTTCACTATGGCTTGCTGTTCTTCGGGCACTACCTGTTGACGACCACCGTGGTGATGTCGGTGGTGGCCATGCGCGAAGACAAGGACCGCATGATGTTCCTGCAGTCCATGCAGTTGAGCCATGAGCGCCAGGAGGTGCAGCGGCTCAATGTGGAGCTGGCCGAGCTGGCCCGCAGGGATGCGCTCACCGGCCTGCCCAATCGGCGGGTGTTCGACGAGGCCTTGAGCAGCGAGTGGGACCGCGCACGGCGTAACCGCGCCAGCCTGGCCCTGCTGATGATCGATGTGGACCACTTCAAGCGCTACAACGACCGTTATGGCCACCCGGCGGGCGACCACTGCCTGACCGAGATCGCCGGCGCCATCGGCGGGGTGGTGCGCCGGCCGGGGGACGTGGCGGCGCGCTATGGCGGCGAGGAGTTCGTCATCTTGCTGCCGGGCACGACCGAAGACGGGGCGTGCGAACTGGCGGCCAGGCTGATCGCCAAGGTCGATGCCCTGAAGCTGCCGCACGAGGCGTCGTTGACCGCACCGTTTGTCACGGTGAGCATCGGCGTGTCAGTGTGCGTACCCCTGGGGGCCACGAGCGCGCAGAGCCTGACCGACGAGGCCGATGCCGCCTTGTACGAAGCCAAGGCGGCGGGCCGCCACACCATCCAGTGCCGGACGGTGGGGCAGGACGAGGGGGCATCAAGCTAATCCTTGAGCCACTTGAGTATCGGCGCCCATTGATCCAGGTCTTTGTCGACCTTGGTCGCGGCCACATCCCACAGGCTCAGGCCGTGTGCGGCGAGGTGGGCGTAGTTCTGGGTGTCGCGCAGCAGGCCCAGCAAGGGGATGTCCAGCGTCTGCAGGAACTCCTTGAGGTGCTCGGTGGCCTTGGTGTGGTCCTTGATGCGGTTGCCCACCACCGCCAGTTGGGCCTTGCTGGCCTTGTCACCCTTCTTGCGCCCGGCCAGCTCGGCCAGGAAATCCTGCGTGGCGTAGATGTCGAACACGCTGGCCTGCAAGGGCACGATGACCTTGTCGGCCAGCTTCATCACCGCCTCCAGGCCGGGGCCATGCAGGCCGGCCGGGGTGTCCAGCACGATGTGCGTGGTGCCCTTGGGTGGCCGCGCGATGTGGTCGTCGGTGATGTCCCAGCTCTGGATCTGGGGGAGGTTGTCGGGGCGCAGCTTGAGCCACAGGCGTGAGGACTGCTGGCGATCAACGTCGCCCAGCATCACGGCATGACCCTGGCGGGCGAAGTAGCCCGCGATGTTGCTGGACAGCGTGGATTTGCCCACACCGCCCTTTGGATTGGCGACCACGATCACCGGCATGGTGTCCTCCTCATCAGCAGCTCGGAAAGCTATTGTGACCCATGCAGCCTGCGCATGGCCCTCTTCGTGGCTACCCGCGAAAACCCGTGTAGGGCGCTGGCCATGCTCCCGTACCTGAGGGGGATACAGCGGGCGTCGTGGCGCCTAAACTCACTCCTCATAAATGATCATTCAACGATGAGGGAGGAAATGCCATGAAGGTAGCTTGTTTCGCGCCTGTGCGTTCTGCGTTGGTGTTGGCTTGTGTCATGTCGGGCATGGCGGCGCAGGCGCAATCGACGGGCGATCTGGCCAGTGGCTCGGCTTCATTGAGCAACGTCGCTTTCAAACTGGAATCGCTGGCGCCGCAGCCTGGCGGCGCTACCTGGATCCAGTTCGGGCAACCGGTCGGTGACACGGTCTACGAACAGCAAGGCTGGGCCTACACAACCGGCCAGGTGCTGCGCGAGGCGGACACGGGCAATGCCGTGACGCCGTACTGGCAGGATACCTACTTCAATGCGCCACTGCCTGGCCAGGTAAGCAATCTGGCTGCCACCGATGGCACCGGCACGGTCTCGGTTGGCCCCAATGGCCTTTCGGCCACGACGCGCGTGGGCGCGGATGCCCTGAGCAAGGCCACCACCTGGAACGGCGCCAGCAGCAAGGTCTATGAGGTGTACAGCACGGCCTCATCGGGCTCCTACCTGTACGACCATCCCATGGACACCAATTACGAGACGGGGGCCATCACGCTCCAGCCCTGGTCGCCCATGCAACCCGTGCAGTTCACCTTGTCGGCCCATACCAGGCTTGTCCTGGAGGGTGACGCCGCCGTGCAAGCCAGCCTGGCCGCCGGCATGATGGTGCCTTGGGACGACCCCAACAGTGCCTACAACCCGACGGTCTCGGCCTTTGCGCAGCTGAGCATCGGCCGAGGGGTCGCCTCGCGCCCCTTGATCGGCAGCTACGCCTCGTGGTCTGACTATGTGGCCGACATGCAGGATGCGTACGCCTGGACCGGGGACTCGGTTGGTGTCTACAACTCGATGGACCCCGCGACGCTGGACCCGCAGTCGCGTCACCTGTCGGTGGCCCTGGTCAATGACAGTGACACCGAAATGACCGGCGTGTTCCTGATGAACGTGGGTGCCGGCGCCTACTTCCAGCAGCCGCTGGACGTGCCCGCCATCCCCGAGCCCTCGACCTATTTGTTGATGGGGCTGGGGCTCGTGGGCCTGGTCTGGCGCCGTCGCACCCTGGTGAACCCGTCCTGATCTGGATCAGGAATTGACGTGATGGCCTCGCCTCTCATGGGGGCGGGGCTTTCTTTTTGGCCTAAAACATATACCATTGATGAATGTTTTAACGGTGTAGAGACCAACCATGACCTTCCTGCAGCAATCCCTGGGGCAGATCGCCCGCGAAGTGCCCGGCGCAACCGACGTGTTCCATGACCACAAGCTCGACTTCTGCTGCGGTGGCGCCCACACCCTGCAAGAGGCCACGGCCAAGAAGGGCCTGGACCCGGCACCGATCGTGGCGCGGCTGGCGCAGTTGGTGTCGCAGGCGCAGGAAGCGCCGCGCCAGTGGGCCGCGCAAGACATGCCCGAACTGGTGGACCACATCCAGTCCTACTTCCATGAGCGCCACCGCGAGCAGTTGCCCGAGCTGGCACGGCTGGCCAAGCGTGTCGAGGCCGTGCACCGCGACCACCCCGCCTGCCCGCTGGGCCTGACGAAATTGCTGACCGAGATGAACTCGGAGCTGGCCAGCCACATGGAGCGCGAGGAAAGCATCCTCTTCCCCTTGCTCAAGGCGCAGCAGTACGGCGCTTCGCAGGGGCCGATCGAGGTCATGCTGGGTGAGCACGACCACCATGGTGAAAACCTTGAGCGCGTGGAGGCCCTGACTCAGGACATGACGCCGCCACCGGGTGCCTGCAACACCTGGCAGGCCCTGTACCTGGGCTTGCGCGCCTTCCGCAAGGACCTGATGGCCCACATCCATCTGGAAAACAATGTGTTGTTCGACCAGGCGCGCAGCGCCGCGTGAGTGAGCCATGGCCATCGCAGCTGCTGCCCCCCTCTTGTCCGCCCCGCCCACCCCGCCTCGTGCGGAGCCTGGCCCGGCGCTGGGCTATACCGGCATGTGGGTCGGCATCTGCCTGGAGTTCTTCGAGTTCTCGGTGCTGTTTGCCGTGTACTTTGGCGCCCGCGTGCTGGACCCCAGCGCCTTCCGCGATGGGGCGGGGCGCCTGTCGGCCCTGTCAGGCATGGCGATCACCTTGGTCATGGTCAGCGCGGGCTTCTTCATGTCCCGCACCGTGGACGCGTTGCGGGCCAACCAGCAGCGCGCAGCGCGTTGGTGGATCCTGGCGGCGCTGCTTTGTGCCTGCCTGTACCCGGTCATCAAGTACCTGGAGATCCAGTCCAACAACGCGCACCACCTGAGCGCGGCGGGCAATGTGTTCGTCACGGTGTACTACTACCTCACGCTCAACCACCTGATCCACGCCTCGTGGGGGATCATGGGCATGACGTGGCTGACCACCTGCGTGTGGCTGAACCGTTTCAACCAGCGCAGCGTCGAGGCGCTGGCCATCTACTGGCACGCCACCGACATCGTCTGGTTGATGATCTTCTCGTTCTTCTATGCCTTTGTGTGAGGCCGACATGAACCACAAGCTGTCATCGAACAAGGGCGCGGCGCTGGCCTGGCTGGCGCTGGTCGTGCTCTCTGCGCTCAGCCTGATGCTCACGCACCAGGGCCACGGTGTCTCGGCATCGGCCCTCGTGGTGGCGGCGCTGGTGTGGATCAAGGCGCAGATCGTGGCGCGCCGCTTCCTGGAGTTGGGCCATGCCAGCCCGACCTTTCAGTGGGCGATCAACATCTTCATGGCTTACGGCCCCATCGGGCTCGTCGTCATTGCCTTGACGGTCAACCGGGTGTCTTGACGCGGCCGCTGCCCTTGATGGGCATGGCAACGGGTACCTCGGTGGCCAGGCCCAGCAGGCTGGCCGCCGCCGCCGGGGCGGTGATGGCTTCGGCCAGCGTCAGGCCATCGAGCTCGCGCATGAAGGCCGCCATCGCGCGCCGCAGCACGCGCTGCAGATTGCAGGCCGGCTGGATGGTGCAGATGTCCAGGGTGTCGGGGTCATGGCAGGCCACCACGGCGAAGTCTTTTTCCGCCAGGCGCACGATCTCGCCGACGGTGATCTGCTCGGGTGGGCGGGCCAGTTGCATGCCGCCGCTGCGCCCGCGCACGGTGACCACCAGGCCGCTGTGCCCCAACTCGTGCACGATCTTGGTCAGGTGGCTGCGGGAGATGGCGTAAGCCTGGGCGATGTCATCGATGCGTGACAACTCTCCCGAGCGATGCTTGATCGCCAGGAACATCATCACCCTGAGCGTGTAGTCCGTGTAGACGGTCAGGCGCATGTCAAATCATTCCGGCTCATGTGGTCCATTGTCTGCGAGTTTCGCGCGGCAGGGGGCACAGATGGCTAGACTAAGCGCAAAGACCTTGCACAGATTGCCGGAGCCCCGCCATGACCGCCTTCCAAGTCGCCAGCCCCCAGGCCCGCATCTGGCGAGACCGCGCCGATGCCTTGATTGCCGAGGGCCGCATCGATGGCCGTGCCTTCATCGAGGGGCAACGTGTGGCAGCGCGCAGCGGCGCCAGCTTTGAGGGGCAGTCGCCCATTGATGGACGGGCGCTCACTGCGGTGGCCCGATGCGATGCGGCCGATGTGGACGCGGCCGTGCAGTCGGCCCGTCGCGCGTTTGAAGACGGCCGTTGGGCCCGCCAGGCTCCGGCCGATCGCAAGCGGGTGCTGCAACGCTTTGCCGAGCTGATGCTCCAGCACAAGGACGAGCTGGCCCTGCTGGAGACGCTGGACATGGGCAAGCCCATCCAGTACAGCCTGAGCGTGGACGTGCCACTGGCCGCGCGTTGCATCAACTGGTTCGGCGAAGCGATCGACAAGGTCTATGACGAGATCGCGCCCACGGCCCACACGGCCCTGGCCCTGATCCAGCGCGAGCCGGTGGGTGTGGTGGGCGCCATCGTGCCTTGGAACTACCCCATGCTGATGGCGGCCTGGAAGCTGGGGCCGGCGCTGGCTTGCGGCAACAGCGTGGTGCTCAAGCCTTCTGAAAAATCGCCATTGAGCGCCTTGAAGCTGGCCGAGCTGGCCATCAAGGCGGGCCTGCCCGAAGGCGTGTTCAATGTGGTGCCGGGTTACGGCCATGAGGCAGGGCAGGCCCTGGCCTTGCACATGGACGTGGACGCCCTGGGCTTCACCGGCTCGACCCGCGTGGGCCGCCAGATGCTGGCCTATTCGGCGCAGAGCAACCTCAAGCGCGTGTTCAACGAGCTGGGGGGCAAGTCGGCCTTCATCGTGTTCGATGACGCCGACAGCATCGAGCGCGCGGCGGACACGGTGGCCGGTTCGTTGTTCTTCAACCAGGGTGAATCGTGCAATGCACCATCACGCTTGTTGGTGCACGAATCGGTGGCGGATGAGATGGTGGCGCGCATTGTGGCGCAGACCCCGCGCTACCAGCCCGCTGATCCGCTGGACCCGTCCACGGTGATGGGCGCCCTGGTGGACGAAGGCCAGTTGCGCACGGTGCTGGGCTACATCGACGCCGGCCGCCAGGAAGGCGCGCGTTGTGTGGCCGGTGGGGCGCAGGCGCTGGCCGATACGGGCGGGCAGTATGTGCAGCCCACGGTGTTCGATGGCGTGCGCCACGAGATGAAGATCGCGCAAGAAGAAATCTTCGGGCCGGTGCTCAGCGTGATCCGCTTCAAGGACGAGGCCGAGGCGATCCGCATCGCCAATGGCACGCCTTATGGCCTGCAAGCCAGCGTGTGGAGCCAGCATATCGACAGGGCCCATCGCGTGGCGCGGGCCTTGAAGGCGGGCACGGTGCACGTCAACCAGTACGACGAAGACGACATCACCGTGCCCTTCGGGGGCTACAAGCAGTCCGGCAACGGGCGGGACAAGTCCTTGCATGCGCTGGACAAGTACACCGAGTTGAAGACCACCTGGATCCGGATCAACGGCGCGTGAGCCGGGCCGGGTCTCAATAACCCACGGTGAAGCGGCGGCGCAGGTGCTGCGGCGCTTCGATCTCGTTGACGATGGCCACGGCCAGGTCGGGTGTGGAGATCTCGGCGGGGCCCTTGTCCGTCATCAGCACCTCGTCGCCACCGAGGCGGAAGGCGCCGGTGCGCTCGCCGGGGTGCAGCATCACGGGCGGCGAGATGAAGGTCCAGGCCAGATCGGGCTCGCCTTGCAGCAGCGTGAGTGCGTCACGGGCCGCGGTGGCGCCCACCTTCCATTGCGCGGGGAACTCGGGCGTGTCCACCAGCTGCACGCCGGGGGCCACATACAGGCTGCCCGCACCACCCACAACCAGCAGGCGCTGCACGTCGGCGGCTTTCACGCCCGCCGTGATGGCGCGGCTGCCGGCCATGAAGTCTTCGTACAGATTGGGGTTGGCCCAGCCCGCGTTGTAGGCGCTGATGACGGCGTCGTGACCCTTCACGGCCTGCGCGACCTGGCTGGCTTGCTGCACGTCGGCCTGCACCACGGTCAGGCCGGCTTGTGCGGCGACCTTGCTGGGGTCACGGGCCAGGGCGGTGACCTGGTGGCCGCGTTGCAGGAGCTCGGCGAGGATGGCCGAACCGACGAAACCTGTGGCGCCAATGAGTGCGATGTGCATGGTGGTGTCCTTTTGGAAAGTGCGTGACGTGAGGCCTTGAGCCGATGCCTGAACGATACGGGCTTCACAATCAGCCTGGAAGTCCCCAAAATAGGCAATCATTGTTTAGAAAACCTTCATGTTTGATCAACTCAAGCGCATGGCCACGCTGGTGACGGTGGTGGAGCAGGGCTCGTTTGGCGCGGCGGCCCGGGCGCTGGGGACCACCACCTCGGCCGTCAGCCAGCAGATCCGCGCGCTGGAGCAGAGCCTGGGCCTGCCCTTGCTGGCCCGCACCACGCGCCAGCTGCGGCTGACCACGGCGGGTGAGTCCTTTCACCGCGAGTGCGTGGCCATGGTGGACGCCGCCCGCCGCGCCGAGCAGGCCTTGCAGACCATCAAGGACGCGCCCACGGGCGAGCTGCGCATGACCGCACCGGCGGGCTTTCTGGCCCACCTGAGCCGGGCCTTGGCGCCGGTGCTGCTGCGCCACCCCGGCCTGAAGCTGCACGTGCTGGCCGACGACGCCATGAGCGACCTGGTGGGCCAGCGCATCGACGTGGCGGTGCGTTTCGGGCGCCTGCCCGACAGCAACTGGGTGGCACGCAAATTGGGCACCATGGCCATGGTCCTGTGTGCCTCGCCGGCCTACCTGGCGCGTTGCGGCCAGCCCGCCCACCCGGATGAGGCCGGGCCTTTCGAGTGGGTGGCGCTGGACACCGGGGGCAGCGCCCCGCGCACAGGCCTGCAATGGCAAGGGCAGGGGCCTGAGCACCACGTGCACTGGCCGGTGCGTGTGAGCGGGAACAACCAGGCCTGGGTGCAGCACATGTGCGAGGCGGGCCTGGGTGTGGCTTTGCTGGCCGAGTGGGACGTGCGCGAGGCCCTGTCCCAAGGCCGACTGCAGAGGGTACTGCCGCAATGGGAGGCCCCGCCGCTGGACATGTACGCGGTCATGCAGCCACGCAGCGCGGGCACACCCAAGGTGCAGGTGGCGCTCGATGCCCTCGCGCGGCTGGTGACACAATCGGAGCATGTCCGCGCCCATTCTTGATGCCGTTCTTGACGTTGTGTGCCTGTGCGCCGCCTGGTGCGGCACCTGCCGCGAGTACGAGGCCACCTTCGCCGAGTTGCAAAAGGCCAAACCCGGGCACCGCTACCGCTGGATCGACATCGAGGACGAGGCCGATTTCGTGGGCGATGTGGACATCGAAACCTTCCCGACGCTGCTGGTGGCCTACCAGGGCCAGGTGATGTTTGCCGGGCCGGTGCTGCCGCGCCTGGGGGATGCGCAAAGGTTGGTGGAGGTGCAGCAGCATCAGGCTGCGCAAGGGGCCGTGCCCAGTGCCACCTTGCTGGGCTTGCCGGCCGATCAGGTCGAGGCGTTCAAGGCGCTGGCCAAGGCGCTTTGAAAACGCGCTTTGAATGGCGCCCTGCGAACGGGCGCACCAGGTCACTCAGAACATGTCCGCAAATTCGCTGGGCAGGTGTTCGTGCGTGGTGTCCGGCGGGGTCCACTGCTTGACCCAGTTGGCGAACTGGGCGCCGGGCATGGGCTTGGCGATGAAGTAGCCCTGCACCTCGTCGCAAGACAGGCTGTCGAGCAGCTTCCAGGACTTGGCGCTTTCGACGCCTTCGGCCACCACGGTCAGGCCCAGGTTGTGGGCCAGGTCTACCGTGGAGCGCACGATCTTGGCATCTTGCAAGTCGCTCTCCATGTTCATCACGAAGGACTTGTCGATCTTGAGTTCGTCCACCGGCAGGCGCTTGAGGTAGGCCAGTGAGGAGTAGCCCGTGCCGAAGTCGTCGATGGAGAGTTTCAGGCCCATGGTGTGCAGACGGTTGAGCGTCTGCAGTGCGCGCTGGGGGTCGTCCATGATGGCGCTTTCGGTGATCTCCAGCACCAGCAGGCCGGGTTCGATGCTGTAGCGTTCCAGCACCTTTTCGAGCTTGTTGGGCAGCTCCTGGTCCATCAGGTCGCGGGTGGACAGGTTGACCGCCAGCTTCATGCGCATGCCCTGCTCGGTGAGCGAGTGGCTCATCTGGGCGACCTGCTCGATCATCCACATGGTCAGCACGCGCACAAAGCCCGTCTGCTCGGCAAAGGGGATGAAGCGCATGGGCGGCACCATGCCGCGCACCGGGTGCTCCCAGCGCACCAGGGCTTCGGCGCCCAGCACCTCGCCCGTGCGCAGGTTGATCTTGGGTTGCAGGAACAGGCGCAGCTGGTCCTGGTCGACGGCCGAGCGCAGCTCGCTGAGCATGGTCAGCGACTCTTCGCTGGTGGAGTCCAGGCCAGGGTGGTAGGTCACGGTGCCGGACTGGTTCTGCTTGGCGGCGTACATGGCCACCTCGGCGCGGCTGAGCAGGGTGTCGGCGTCCACGCCGTGTTCGGGGCTGCTGGCCACGCCGATGCCGGCGCCCAGGTCCACGGTGTGGTCGTCCAGGGTGATGGGGCGCTCGAAGGCGGCCAGGATGCGCTGGGCCACCGGGAAGGCGGCCTTGGCATCGGTGGCTTGCAGCAAGATGGCGAACTCGTCGCCACTGAGGCGGGCCAGCACATCGCGTTCGGTCAGGGCGTCGTTGCGCAGGCGCTCGGCCACGGCGCGCAGCAGGCGGTCGCCAAAGCGGTGGCCCAGCACGTCGTTGACGTGCTTGAAGCGGTCCATGTCCAGCAGCAGCACGGCGCAGGGGGTGCCATCTTCGTCGGTCTTCTGGATGGCCTGGCGCAGGTCGTGGCGGAACTGCTCGCGGTTGGGCAGGTCGGTCAGGGCGTCCTGGTAAGCCAGGCGGCGGATCTCGCCTTCACGGGCCTGGATGGCCTGGCGCATGGTCTCGAAGGACTGGGCCAGCTCGCCGATCTCGCCCTTGAAGGCGGTGCGGACCTCGGCGCCGTAGTCACCCCGCTCCAGGCGGCGCGCCGAGCTGGACAGCACGCGCAGCGGGGTGGTGATGCGCCGTGCCGTGACCAGGCTGCCCATGGCGAACACGGCCAGGCCCACGGCGGTCAGCAGCAGCAGCTTGAACTTGAGTTGGTTGAAGGGCTCCAGTGCCTTGTCCACCGAGCGCATCAGCAGCGCGGTGGTGGGGGATTGGCCCGGTGCACCCGGCAGCATCACCGGCAAGGCGCTGTATTCGGTGCCGCCCACGCGCATGGCCACGCCTTGGGCATCGCCGTCGTTGATGGGCTTTTCCCAAGCGGCGGCCAGGGCCGGCCACTTGGCGGCATCCATCGTGGCGACGGACACCCGCCAGTCGCCGCTGTTCTCGCGCAGCATGAGCGCCACTTCCATGCCGGACAGGTTGTTCATGTCCTGCAGCAGCTGGCGGTCGATCTTGAAGCCCATGCCCACCCAGCCGATGGTGGCGGGTGCCCGCACGGGCACGGCCACGATCTGGTAGGGCAGCCCGTCGATCACCTCGACCTGGTATTGCTGCGCGCCGCCGGCCTGCATCTGCTTGGCGTAGCGGCGCACGGCGGCCAGGAAGTGTTCCGCATGGGGGATGGTGCTGGCCTTGAGCTGGAAGTCGTTGTCCGTGAACAGCGCCAGGTTGGCGTGGATGCGTTCACTGTTGTTGACCAAGGCGGACTGCACGGTCTCCTGGTCGCCACTGGCCACCGCCGAGCGAAAGCCGTAATCGGCCGACAGCACGCGCGTGGCTTGGTCCAGGTTGGCGTTGTTCTGCCCGAGCAGGCGCAGGAACACACGCTCGCTGGTGGTCAGCTCTGCGCGGATGGCCGTGCGCGCGTTGTGGTCGATGCTGTCCTGAATGAACCAGTAGCTGGCGGCCTGGATGACCAGGAGCAAGCCCAGGTACACGGCAACGATCCGCGTCTGCAGCTTTTCCGGGTTGAAGAAGGCAGGCAGCATGGAGGGGCGGGTAGACCTCGGCGATCAGCAGGTGCCCGGGGCCGGGACGTGATCCGGGCGAGTCAGGCGCCGGGTGTCATCGTCGCGCAGCCAGATGGCCATGGCGGTATCCAGCCAGTTGCATGCTGACATTTCCGTCACGTTGTCTGGCCGAGCCTGTACCTGAGGTTCACAGATTGCCGGAATCGTCTTTTTACTGGATTGTTGTTGGTCGATCCGTTCCATATACAGCCTTTAGAAACGTGGGTCACTTTTTCCTGACCTCTGTCTATCGGCTATCTTGGCGCGGTGGTGAAGGGTACTGCGTGCCCATGAGGGATGCAAAAACACCCCATTTCGTGTGGGACTTCACGTCGGCTGTGACTCTTTCATGACGTGCTGAATCTGCCGATCGAACTCGGTGCGGAATGCCTCGACCGCCTCTTGCGGAATTTCATCATGCTGATGGACGAGGCACAAGAACTGTTTGCCGTTGAGGATCACCGCGCCGATCAGGAAGACCGTGCTGAGCGTGGCCGGCCACAGCTCGTGCAGCCGGACGCTGGCGTTCTTGGGGTTGATGAACTCGCAGGCGCCCAGGTTGCTGAAGTGGCAGCTCAGGGTGGGCAGGGTGCCTTTGGCCTTGCTGTTGAAGATCAGGTAGCTGAACAGGTTGCGGCCCAGCAGGGGCAGCAGCTCGTAGAACAGCAGGGGCAGGGCGTAGTCACGCGAGGCGTAGCGCGCCAGGTGCGTCTTGACCTGGTTTTCCAGATCGTTGATTTGCTCGCCCATGCTGGCCTGCCGGTTGGCCAGGATCGTGAAGGAGTGCACGAAGTTGCCGAACTCGGGCGCCGATCGTTTGGGAAAGTAGCGGCGCAGGTCCACCGAGATGCGGATGGCGGCGGTGGCCTTGGGGTCCTGCTCGGCCAGGGCCAGGAAGGTGTTGCCGACGATGGCGGTCAGCAGGGTGTTGACCGTGGTGCCGTATTGCTTGGCCAGGGCCTTCATGGTGTCCGCCGGGCAGGGGATGTCGTGGTAGCAGATGCCGGTGGTGGTGTAGCGCGTGCTGGGGTGGCGTTTGAGCGTGACGATGTGGCGCCCGCTTGCCGCCGCCTTGTCGGCGCGGCTGTTGCGCCACCAGCGGGCGATGTTGGCCGGCCATTGCCACCACTTGAGCGGCATCACGGCCGGCAGCATGGTGGGGTTGTCGATCTGGCAGGCGGTCATGGGCTGGCCACTGAGGCGGGCCATGATGGCGCACAGCATCTGCACCATGGAGCGGCCATCACCGATGATGTGGTTGATCGCAAACAGCAGGGCCGGCTGGGTCGGGTGCGGCACGAAGCGCGCCACCCAGGGCAGGCCGCGCTCCATGCAGATGGTGTGGTTCATGAACTCATCGTGCAGGGCCCGCAAGGCTTCGCGCGAGGAGGCATCCACGCCTTGCTGCACGCGAAAGGCGTCGTCGAACAGCTGGTCGATCTGGCGTTCGTCGCTCAGGAGGCGCAGCTTGTAGCTGAAGGCCGTGGGCTCGATCACGCCGCGCATGCGCGGAAAGGCCGTCGCCAGCTCGCGCATGGTCTGGCGCATGAGCTCGGTGCCCACGGGGGCATCAAAGCGCAGGATGAAGGGGATGTTGATGGGGCCGAGGTAGCCTTCGGCGGCCCAGTACATGTGTTCGGATCGGTTCAGCGGGATCAGATCAGGGGCGGCCACAACAGGGTTCCAGCTCGGGTTCGACGCCCTTTGATCAGGCGCCATCCAACGGGTGCCGAGGGACTATAACAACCGCCCCCCAGCCGCCCTGTGCGGGCTTTCCAGCGCTGATGGCCGCCGAGGTGGTGGCAGATGGCCCCGACTCAGGGGGGCCTCAGTGAAGGGGCAGGCCCTTGCCTGGCCTGGCCGGCTCAGGCGCTGGCGACCTTGGCCAGCTGCAGCGCCAGGCGGCGCAGGGCTTCCCACGGGTCTTCGGGCCATTGCGGGTGGCGCAGGCCTTTGACGATGCCGTCCACCGTGCTGGCCGAGGCCACCAGGCGGGCCAGGGCGGGGGCCTTGGCGCGCGGCAGGATGCGCTCGAACAGGCGCTCGCGCGGGCCCCAGACGCGTTGCTCGCGCAGCACCATGGGCAGCGGCTTGCCGCCGTCCAGCGCGGTGCGGGCGCGGTGCAGGGCCAGGATGTCTTCGGCCAGGGCCCAGTGCACCAGCACGGCGGCTTCGCCTTCGGCCTCCAGGCCGTCGATCATGCGCAAGGTGCGCTCGATCTGGCCGGACAGCACCGCCTCGCTGAGCTTGAAGACATTGAAGCGGGCCACGTCGACCACGGCCTCTTCGATGTGTTCGATGGTGAGCGTGCCGGGTGGGTGCAGCAGGCCGAGTTTGACGATTTCCTGGTGCGCGGCCAGCAGGTTGCCTTCGACACGGTCGGCAAAGAAGGCCAGGGTGCGCTGGCCGGCTTCACCGGCTTCGACCTGCTGGCCTTGTGCAGACAGGCGCTGGGCGATCCACAAGGGCAGTTGCTGGCGCTCGACGGGGTCGCAGCGCAGGGTCATGCCGATGCCGTCCAGCGCGGTGAACCAGGCGCTGCCTTGCTGGGTCTTGTCCAGGCGGGGCAGGGACACCAGGGTGATCACGCCATCGTTGCCTGCTGCCATCTCGCAATACTGCTGCAGGGCCTGCGAGCCATCCTTGCCGGGCTTGCCCGAGGGGATGCGGATCTCGATGAACTGCTTGTCCCCGAACAGGGACATCTCGCTGGCCGCACCCAGCAGGCTGGACCAGTCGAAGTAGGCGCCGGTGACGGTGTGCACCTGGCGCTCGGTGTAGCCCGCCGCGCGTGCGGCCTGGCGGATGGTGTCGCCACCTTCCTGCACCAGCAGGGGCTCGTCGCCATACAGGGTGTAGATGGGCTTGAGCGCACCGGCGGCTTTTTGCAGGTGGGCGGTGAGCTGGTCCAGGCGCAGTTGCATGGGGCCTTGGGGTGCGGGTGTCGGTGGGGTGGTCAGCTGGGCGGTCAGCGCGACGCGGCAGCGTCAGGGGCCGAGGGCGCGTGGACGACCGACGGCACGGGCGCCTCGACCGGGGTGATCAACTGATCGGGCCGGATGGCCGCCAGGCGGCGCAGCAACTGGTTGACGATGTCGGACTGCATGGCCGTGTGCAGGGCGGCGAGCTCGTCCTGCTTGGCCAGGGCGTCTTTTTCGTTGTAGGTCATTTCACGCGCCAGCGCGAGGTCGGCGGCGGGCAGCAGGATGCTGCCGTCCCCGCGCTTGATCTGAAAGCGCAGGGTGTTGCGTGCCGTCATGTCGCGGATCTGGCCGTAGGCCGTGGTGGTCGAGACCACCATGTCGCGCTTGTCCAGCAGGGCCTCGAACACGATGTGGCTGCTGGGCACGCTGCTGGCCGAGGCCGCTTGCGTGGCCGCCAGGGTGCTGTCAACCACGGACACGCCCGAGGCTTCCAGGGCACGTGCCAGCTCGGCGGCCATGGGCGAGGTGCCCACAAAGCCGGTGAGCTGGATGGTCTTGAAAGCCATGTCGTAGCCACGGCGCAGCTTGAAGCCGCAGCCGCTGCTCGCGCCAATCAGGCCGATGGCGGCCACGGCGATGGTCAGGCGGCGGGTCTGGCTCAGCCAGTTGCGTCGTGTGCTGTTCATCATGATCCTCAGACCACCACGTTGACCAGGCGGCCCGGTACCACGATGACCTTCTTGGCCGGCTTGCCTTCGGCGAACTTGGCAAAGTCCTCGCTGGCCAGGGCGGCGGCTTCGATGGCGGCCTTGTCGGCATTGGGGCTGACCTTGATCGCGCCGCGCAGCTTGCCGTTGACCTGCAGCATCAACTCGATCTCGTCTTGCACCAGGGCCTCTTCGACCACCACGGGCCAGGGCGCATCCAGCAGGTCGCCTTGGCCGGCTTGTGCGGCGTAACCCAGGTCTTCCCACAGCACGTGCGTGAGGTGCGGGCAGGCGGGGTACAGGCCGCGCAGCAGCACGCTGAAGCCTTCACGAATCACGGGCATGTCAGCGGCCAGGTCAGTCGGGGTGTCGCCCTTGTGGGCTTCGAGTGCATTGAGCAGCTTCATGGCCCCGGAGGCCACGGTGTTGTACTGCATGCGCTCGTAGTCGTAGCTGATCTGCTTGAGGATGACGTAGACCTCGCGGCGCAGGGCCTTGGCATCGGCGCTGAGTTCGGCTTGCACCACCGGGCCAGCGGCCTTGATGGCCTCGGCATTCTTGGCGCCGAAGTTCCACACGCGCTTGACGAAGCGGTGCGCGCCTTCCACGCCGGCGGCGCTCCACTCCAGTGTCTGCTCGGGTGGCGAGGCGAACATGGTGAACAGGCGGGCCGTGTCGGCGCCCATGGTGTCGATCAGCTCTTGCGGGTCCACGCCATTGTTCTTGGACTTGGACATGGTGCCCACGCCGCCGTACTCGATGGCCGAGCCATCGGCCTTGAGCTTGGCGCCGTTGATCTTGCCGTTGGCGTCAAAGGTGTTCTCGACCTCGTGCGGCCAGAAGTACTCGATGCCACCTTGCGCCGTTTTGCGCGAGTAGATGTGGTTGAGCACCATGCCCTGCGTGAGCAGCTTCTTGAAGGGCTCGTCGATCTTGACCAGGCCCAGGTCGCGCATGACCTTGGTCCAGAAGCGCGCATACAGCAAGTGCAGGATGGCGTGTTCGATGCCGCCGATGTACTGGTCCATGCCGCGGTTGCCGGCTGCATTGGCGGCGCCCATCCAGTAGTTGGTGCGCTCGTCGACCATGGCTTGCGCGTTGTCGGCGCAGGTGTAGCGCAGGAAGTACCAGCTCGAATCCACGAAGGTGTCCATCGTGTCGGTTTCGCGCTGGGCGGGCTTGCCGCACTTCGGGCAGCCCACGTTCAGGAAGTCGGGGCGCGATTTGAGCGGGTTGCCGCTGCCATCGGGCACGACGTCCTCGGGCAGGACCACGGGCAGGTCCTTCTCGGGCACGGGCACGGAACCGCAAGTGTCGCAATGGATGATGGGGATGGGGGTGCCCCAGTAACGCTGGCGGCTGATGCCCCAGTCGCGCAGGCGCCAGGTGGTTTTCTTCTCGCCCACACCCTTGGCAATCAGGATCTCGGCAACCTTGTTGACCGCGTCCTTGTAGGCCAGGCCATTGATGCCATCGCTGTTGACGGTCACGCCGCGTTGCTTGTCACCGTACCACTCGGCCCAGGCATCGGTGCTGAAGGTTTCGCCTTCTGCTTGAATAACCTGCTTGATGGCGATGCCGTACTTCTTGGCAAAGGCGAAATCGCGTTCGTCATGCGCGGGCACGCCCATCACGGCGCCATCGCCATAGGACATCAGCACATAGTTGCCCACCCAGACCTCGACCTGGTCGCCGGTGATGGGGTGGGTGACGAACAGGCCCGTGGGCACGCCCTTCTTTTCTTGCGTGGCCAGCTCGGCCTCGGTGGTGCCACCGGTCTTGCATTCTTCGATGAAGGCTTGCAGCTTGGCGTTGCCGCCGTTGTGAGTGTTGGCGGCGTGCACGGCCAGCGGGTGCTCCGGCGCCACGGCGCAGAAGGTCACACCCATGATGGTGTCGGCGCGGGTGGTGAACACCCACAGCTGGCCCTGGTTGATGAGGCTGCCTGCAGCGTCCTTGATGTCATGCGCAAAGGCAAAGCGCACGCCTTCGCTCTTGCCGATCCAGTTTTCCTGCATCAGGCGCACGCGCTCGGGCCAGCCGCTCAGGTAATTGGGGTCTTCCGGGTTGGCCACGGCCGACAGCAGCTCGTCGGCGTACTTGGTGATGTTCAGGTAGTAGCCGGGGATCTCGCGCTTTTCAACGGGCGCGCCCGAGCGCCAGCCCTTGCCGTCGATCACCTGTTCGTTGGCCAGCACGGTCTGGTCCACCGGGTCCCAGTTCACGGTCTGGGTGCGGCGCTCGCACACGCCCGCTTCCAGCATCTTGATGAACAGCCATTGGTTCCACTTGTAGTAGTCGGGCTGGCAGGTGGCGATCTCGCGCGACCAGTCGATCGCCAGGCCCATCGCCTTCATCTGCTTCTTCATGTAGGCGATGTTGTCGTAGGTCCAGGCGGCGGGCGGCACCTTGTTCTTCAAGGCGGCGTTTTCAGCCGGCAGGCCGAAGGCGTCCCAGCCCATGGGCATCAGCACGTTGTGGCCGTTCATGCGCAGGTAGCGCGTGAGCATGTCGTTGATCGTGTAGTTGCGCACGTGGCCCATGTGCAGCTTGCCCGAGGGGTAGGGCAGCATGGAGCAGGCGTAGAAGGCCTTTTTGTCCTTGGATTCGGTGACGCGGTAGGCGTCGCGGTCATTCCAGTGCTGCTGTGCACGGGCCTCGACGGCACGTGGGTCGTAGGTCTGGTTTTCTTGAGAAGCGCTCATGAGATCGGTCACCGCAAAGACGAATTCAGGCTGGCAGCCCTTCACCATGCGGGAAAAGGGCTCCAGCCTGTGAAAGGTGGAATCTGGGGATTATAGGAAGCGGCGGCGCCCCCGGCGCTGGCGGAGGTGGTGATCTCTGCAGCTGGGCTGGGTGTCTAGTGCAGGGCCTGGGCCGGTCGCAGGTTTTCCAGCAGCGTCGCCACGCGCTCGTGCGGGACGTAGATGAAGTTGTTGATGTAGCGGCCCACCTTGCCTTGCAGGCCCACGTTGTGGATGTCCTGGTCCCGAGCCAGGTCGAAGGTGCTGAGCGGCTTGAGTTCGCCGTCCAGCAGATAAAAGCCCTCGTAGCCCAGCGCAGCCAGGAATTGGGCCACGCGTTGGACGGAGCCGGCGTTGTGCCGCTCTTCCACCTCGATGATCAGGTTGGGTTGCTCGCGGCGCAGGGTGGCCACAGCGCCTTCCAGCACGGCTTCTTCATTGCCTTCCACGTCGATCTTGATGAGGCTGACGTGGCGGTAGTCGTAGCTGTCCAGGGTGCGGACCTCGGCGTCAACCGTCTCGATGGCCTTGTCCGGCTGGGCCATCTCCAGCTTGTTGGTTTGCGCCATGGTGGCCCACGAGGGGTTGCCCGCGGGCATGCGCAACTGGGCGCGGCCGGGCGCGCGGGACAGGGCCACGGGCTCCAGCCTGATCTTGTCGGCGTAAAAGCGCCGCAACTGCGCCTGCATGGCCGGTAGAGGCTCGAATGCGATCACCTGGCTGACCAGGGGCAGCAAATGGTGGACGTACAAGCCTTGGTTGGCCCCCACATCGATGGCGATGCCATCCGCCTGGCACAGCAGGGGCAGCAGCGCGATTTCCTTTTCAGCCAGCGAGGCGGCCTCGATGCGCCGCAGGTAGCGTTGCGCCATCCATCCCGGGGCGAGGTGTTCAATGGCGTTTTTGACCGTGAGACGTAGCAAACCCATATGCCCTCCTAGGCGAGTTCAACTCTCGGACGTGCACAGGCGCCGTTTGCCTCATTGGCGTGCAAACTGGGCGCAACCTTTACTGCGAGGGGCAGCGTAGCAGGGTGGGCGCGCCGTGCCTAGTCGGGCTTGAGCCGAGACGTCTGCCGGGGTGGACGGATGTGTATCGAGTTGTTGGGCGTGGGGGCCACTCGAGTCGGCCGGCCCCGCTCACGCCGAGGTCGGCAGCTTGATCCGCCGCAGCAGGTCGGCCAGGGTCTTGCCGGCTTCGTCGGCAAAGGTCTGCTCATCAATGGCCAGTTGCTGGATGCGGTCCAGCCGGAACTGGCGAAAATCCTGCCGCAACTCGCACCAGGCCGACAGTGTCCAGGCCGATTCCCAATACAGGCAGACCAGGGGGCGCAGGGTGCGGCGGCTGGGTTTGCCTTCGGCATCGGCGTAGTCCAGATGGACCAGGCGGCGGGCCTCGATGGCGCGGCGCAGTTGGCCCAATCTGTCCAGCACGATGGTGTCGTGCGGGCGCGCGGGGGCGTGCAGGGGCAGGCTGTCGGCGGCGGCGCGGCTGCCCAAGGGCAGCACGCTGAGGATCTTGCTGAGGGCGTCTTCCGCTTGCGCCGCCAGGGCCGGGTCCAGCCGGCTGCGCGCGATGCGCACCGAGGCGACCAGGGCTTGGGCTTGTTCGGGCGTGAACATGAGCGGCGGCAGGCTGTAGTCGCGGGCCACGCGGTAGCCCACGCCGGCCTCGCCTTCGATGGGCACGCCCTGCGCCTGCAAGGCGGCCACATCGCGGTAGACCGTGCGCACCGAGACGGCCATGCGCTCGGCCAGCCATGCCGCGGTGGACAGGCGGCGCCCGCGTATCAGTTGCAGCAGCTGGAAGAGGCGGTCGGCTCGGCGCATGGGCGCAGTGTGACAGCAGTGGGCGGTGTGGCTGTGTCAGTCCAGCGCGTGCAGGCCGATGCGCTGGCCGTCCGGGTCGGTGATGTGCGCAAAGCAGCCCATGCCATCGGGCAGCACCACACGGGGTGTCAGCAGCGTGCCGCCGCAGGCCGCCAGCCGGGCCAGCACGGCGTTGAGCGACTTGCCGGCGTTCAGGTAGATCAGCACGCCATCGGTGTGTGGGGATACCTTCTCGACCGCCATCAGGCAGCCCTTGACGGCGTTGGGGTCCGTGGCGGGAAAGACGGCCAACTCCATGCCGGCGATGACTTCAGGGCGCAGGGTGACGCCCAGCAGGCGTTCGTAGAAGGCCACGCTGCGGGCCATGTCGCTGACGGGGATCTCGAACCAGTGGATGGCGTGGTCGATGGGGGCTTGGCTCATGGAAGGCTCCTTGTGTTGAAAGAGCCTCCATGGTGCGGACCTGCTGCTGACAGCGTCCTGTCAGCAGGCTTGTGTCATCGTTGCATCAAGTTGGCATCGAGGGCCCGTATCAGGGGCCTGCATCAGGCTGTGGAACTGCCGATCGAGCTCGGCCTGGAATGCCGCCACCGCCTCCTGCGGGATCTCGTCGTTCTGCGAGATCAGCGTGAGGAACTGTCTGCCGTTGAGGCTGAGCGCGCCGAGCATGAAGACGGGGTTGGTGGTCATGGGCCACAACTCGGCCAGGCGGACCTTGGCATCCGGCGGGTTGATGGCATCCGCATTGCCCAGGTTGCTCAGGTGGCAGCTCAACTGGGGCAGCCGCCCTCGGGCCTTGTAGCGCACGACCAGGCGGCCAGACAGGGCACGGCCCAGCCAGGGCAGGCATTCGTAGAGCAGCACGGGCAGGGCATAGTCGCGCCGTTCATAGCCCAGCAGGTGTTCCTTGACCTGGCTCTCCAGCGCGTTGACCTGGGCCCGCAGATTGGCCTGCCGCTGGGCCAGCACGGTGAAGGAGTGCACGTAGTTGCCGAACTCGGGGGCGGTGCCCGGGGGGTAGTAGCGGCGCAGGTCCACCGACAGGCGGATGGCGGCCATGGCCTTGGGGTCGTTGGCCGCCATGGCCAGGAAGGCGTTGGCCACCAGGGCCGTCAGCAAGGTGTTGACCGTGGTCCCGTTGGCCTTGGCCAGCGTCTTCATGGTGGCGCTGGAGCAGGGCAGCTCGTGGTAGCGGATGGCCGAGGTCGTGTAGCGCGGGCTTTTGCGCCGCGCCAGCGTGACGATGTTCATGCCTTGGCGTGCGGTGGCTTCGGCCTTGGCCTGTCGCCACCAGCGGGCGATGCTGGCCGGCCATTGCCACCACTTTTGCAGCATGACGGCGGGCAGCATGCTGGGCGAGTCGATCTTGCAAGGGGCGATGGGCTGGCCACTGAGGCGGGCCATGATGGCGCTGAGCATCTGCACCATGGAGCGGCCATCGCCCACGATGTGGTGCACCGAGAACATCAAGGCCGGCCGCGTGGGGTGCGGGATGAAGCGGGCCCGCCAGGGCAGGCCGCGCTCCAGCGAGATGGGCTCGTTGATGAACTCGTTGTGGAAGGCGGCCAGCGCCGGGCGCGATGACGCGTCGATGTGGGGCAGCACGCGGAAGGTGTCCGCAAACAACTGGTCCACATACAGGTCATCGTCCAGGATGCGCAACTGGAAGTGCAGGCCGGTGAGCTCGATGATGCCGCGCATGCGCGGGTAGGCCGACGCCAGCTCGCGCAGGGCCTGGCGGATCAGCTCGGTGTCCACCGGGCTGTCAAAGCACAGGATGTAGGCCTGGTTGATGGGGCCGAGGTAGCCTTCTGCGGCCCAGTAGAGGTGTTCGGATCGGTTCAGTGGAATCAGCTTGGAGGCGGTCATGGCGACGGTCCCATCTCGTTTATTGACGCCTGATCGAAGCGTCATACAACAGGTACCGGCCCAATATAGTGGGCGTTCGACACAAGCTGTTACGGGCTTTCCAGTGGCGCCCCCATCTCCATCAAGTCCGGGCACTGACCTGCGTCAATGAACCCGCACATGCACCCCGCACAGGGGCTCACGGCGCCTCAGACCTTGAGCACGATCTTGCCGATGTGGCTGCGGCTTTCCATCAGGCGGTGGGCCTCGGCGGCTTGGTCCAGATCAAAAACCTGATGGACATGGGGCACGCAGCGGCCCGCTGACAGCGCCGGCCACACGAGTGCGTGCAGTTCGCGGGCGATGGCCGCTTTCTCTTCGGTGCTGCGCCCGCGCATGGTCGAGCCGGTGACCGTCAGGCGCTTGAGCATGATGGGCAGCAGGTTGAACTTGTCGACGGTGTCACCCGCCATGAAGCCGATCAGCAGCAGGCGGCCGTCCTTGGCCAGGGCGCCCAGGTTCTGCTCGAAGTAGCCCGCGCCCATGATGTCGAGGATGAGGTCCACGCCGCGGCCGCTCGTCCAGCGCATGACCTCGGGCACGAAGGCCTGGGTGCGGTAGTCGATGCTGAACTCGGCGCCCAGTTCGACGGCGGCGGTGCCTTTCTCCGGGCCGCCGTCGGTGGAGACGGCATGCAGGCCCATCTCCTTGGCCAGCATCAGCGCGGTGGAGCCGATGCCGCTGGTGCCGCCATGCACCAGCAGGGTCTCACCGGCTTTGGCGCGGCCCATCATGAACAGGTTGGCCCACACGGTGAAGAAGGTCTCGGGGATGGCGGCGGCGTGGATGGCGTCCATGCCGCGCGGGCGCAGCAGGGTCTGGGAAGCGGGCAGCACCACGTACTCGGCATAACCGCCGCCATCCGTCAGGCCGCAGACCGGGTTGCCTACGCTGAAGCCCTGCGCGCCTTCGCCCAGGGCCACGACCTCACCGGCGATCTCCAGCCCGGGCGTGGGGGTGACGCCGGGGGGCATGGGGTAGAGGCCGCGCCGTTGCAGCACATCGGGGCGGTTGACGCCCGCCGCTTCGACCTTGACCAGCAGCTGCCCGGGGCCGGGTTCAGGCAGGGGAACCTGGCGGGCTTGCAGCACTTCAGGACCACCCGGCTGGGTGATCGCGATCTCGGTCATCAAGGTGGGCAGGCTGGGCATGGGCGGTGGTCCTCAGGTCGTCCTTCAAGGGGCGGCCTGATTTTGCGCCTGCTGCGGTGGCCTCGGCTCTCACGTGGCCATTTTCAAACCACGGTTTTCAAGCTGCCATCTGCGTGCGTGCCGTGCCACCCAGAGGCGCCACTTCAGCCCAGACGCAGCTTTGTGCATACAACTCGTCCTGCAGGGCCTGGTTGCGCGCCGCACGCGACACGATGCGCGGGTGCTGGATGGAGAAGTAACCCCCCGTCTCGCCACGCCGTGACACGTCCAGCGCCAGCTCGGCCGCCAGCTGGCCCGCGCGCTCGGGGCCGATCAGGAAGGGCTTCATCACGGCGTATTGCCAGCCGGGGATGTCGCGGTACAGCGGCGAGGCCACGCCACCGGGGTGCATCGCCTGTGAGGTGATGCCGGCGGGCAGCTTGCGTGCCAGGGCGTTGCTGAACAGCAGGTTGCCCAGTTTGGATTGCGCGTACGCGGGCAGCACGCGGTAGGGCTTGCGGCCTTTGGCCGTGTCCAGGTCCATGCGGCCGATCGTGTGCGCGATCGAGGACAGGTTGACGATGCGGGCGTCGCCCTGCCCGGTGCCGCCTTCATCGGCAGCGGCCTGCAGCAAGGGCATCAGCAGGTGCGTGAGCAGGAAGGGCCCCAGGTAGTTGCCACCGAACTGCAGCTCGAAGCCCTCGGCGGTGAACTGCTGGCGCGTGGGCACGGCCCCGGCGTTGTTGATCAGGGCATGAAGCTTGTCGTGCCGTGCAGAGAAGGCCTGCACGAAGCGGTGGATGGCGTCGAACGAGGCCAGGTCCAGCGGGTAGATCTCCACCTGCGCGCCGGGCGTGCGCTGCATGATCTCGTCGCGGGCGGCGGCGGCCTTGCGTTGGTCGCGGCAGGCCAGGCACACGGTGGCGCCGCCCAGGGCCAGTTCATGGGCAATGGCCAGGCCGATGCCCGAATTGCCGCCTGTGATCAGAACTGTCTTGCGCATGGGGTTTACCTCGCGGCAGGGATGGGGATGGTGTCGATGAAGGATCGCACGTGCTGCGTGAACAGTTCGGGCTGCTTGAGGGTGACCCAGTGACCGGCAGGGATTTCCCGGCGCGTCAACTGCGGCACCCAGCGCGACAGGTTCTCACTCAGCCAGGGGCTGACGAAGTGGTCCTTCGTGGGCACCAGCACCTGCACCGGCGCATGGGCAAAACGCTGCTGCGGCCGCAGCATGCGCTGAAAGACATTGGCGCGGTACAGGCCCACGCCGTGCACGCCATCGGACGTTTGCGAGGCGCGGGGCGCGATCTCGGTGCGCTCGAGCAGGCGCATCAGGCCCGGCCAGTTGGGGCCGATGACGGTGCGCCACAGGGCCTCGGGCAGCAGCGGCAGCTGGAACATGTAGACGTACCAGGACTTGAGCATCTGCAGTGTCACACGGCCCAGGTTGCGCGGCGTGGGGCGCTTGAGGCTGTCGCGCAGCCAGTGGCCGAAGTGGTCCAGGCAGGGGCCGGAGCACGAGGTGAACGAGGCGATGCGACCTTTGAGTGCTGGGTCGGTCACGAACTCCCAGCTTTGCACCGAGCCCCAGTCGTGCGCCACCAGGTGCACCGGGCGCTTGGGGCTGACGGCTTGCAGCACGGCCTTGAAGTCGGCGGTGAGGTTTTCGAGACGGTAGTCGCGCCGACGCGTTGGCTTGAACGAGTCGCCCGCGCCGCGCACGTCATAGGCGATGACCTGGTAGCGCTCACTCAGCTGGCGGGCGATGGGCTCCCATTTGCTGCGGTTGTCCGGGTAACCGTGCACGAGGATGACGACGGGGAGGGCGGCGTGGCCCCAGCGTTGAACGGCCAGAGGGCCGTGCGGGCCGTGTACGACAAAAGAGGTCGATGGCTTGGGCGTCATGGGTACTGCGTGCGGTTGGTGCGCGGTGGGTGCAACGGGGTTTCGCATGCTAGGGCGACCAAGCCTTTGTGACCAGAATAATTCACGACAGCAAGGAACGAGCGGCGACAGCCCGCCTCGGTGTTTCCACGAAGTCAGGCGGTCGAGTGGCCAGCGCTCAGGCGCTGAAGAAGCCCAGGTCGCTGCTGGCGAAGCGGCCGATATTGGGCAGCACGGTGCTCAGCTGGCTGGCCCCCACGCCCAGCCAGGTGGCCAGCGTGGCGGTGTACTGGTCCACGGCGGTGGTGGGGATCAGGCGGCCGTTGCCCGCGTCGTCATTGCTTTTGAGGGCCACCGTGGGCCATTGGCCGAAAATGCGCTGGCCGTGCACAGCCCCACCGACGATGAAGTGGTGGGCGCCCCAGCCGTGGTCCGAGCCGTCGCCGTTGGACTGCAGGGCGCGGCCGAACTCCGAGGCCGTGAAGGTGGTGACCTTGTCGCTGACACCCAGGGCGACGGTCTGCAGGTAGAAGTCCGACACGGCGGCATCGATCTCGGCCAGGCGCTTGGCATGGTTGGTGATCAGGTCGGCGTGCATGTCGTAGCCCCCGTGCGAGACATAGAAGATCTGGCGTGTGTGGCCCAGGTCTTTGCGTGCGGCGATCATGCGCGCGACCATGCGCAGTTGCGCGCCCAGGTTGCCTCCGCCGAAGGTGGGCAGGGGGTTCGCGCCTGTTTTGGCGTCGGTGCTGGCGATGGCCGAGCTCACGGCCGCTTCGGTCGAGATGGCGCGCCGCGCCACGGCGGTCAGCTCGCGCTCCATCTTGTTGGTGCGGGCGTTGTCGGTCATCAGGATGCGCAGGGCGGGCGTGTTGATGCCATAGGGGCTGTCCAGGTCACGCAGGGCGACAGGGCCTTGTGTCGTGAGCTGGTACTGCACGATCTTGTTGCCCACCTGGAGCATGTTGTTGCCCCCCAGGGACATGCAGATCGACACCGGGCTGTTGTTGAGCGCATCGAGCAGGTCACCGGCGCGGCCCAGCCAGCCGGTGCGCGAGGTGGCATCCGGGATGCCGGTCTGCCACTCACGGCTTTGGTCCGAGTGCGAGAACAGCTGGTAGGGCAGCTGGGTAGCGGGGCTGCGTTTGTCCCATTGGTCTTTGGTGATGGGGTGGGCCAGGGTGCCCACGTTGGCCATCACGGCGGCCTGGCCGCTGTTGAACAGCCCCCGCAGCCGCGCCAGCGAGGGGTGCAAGGCCAGCGTGGGGCCGCTGTAGCCGGTGGGGTTGAGTGTCAGCAGCGCGCTGGTGGGCAAGGCCAGGGACTGGCGCGCTGCGGCATACGCCGCGTACTCGGCCGGGCTGACGGGCACCACCGTGTTGGCGTTGTCGTTGCCGCCGCCCAGGTTGATGCACACCAGCGCGCGGTAGTCACTGGTGCTTTGTGCGGCGGCGGCACCGATCAGGGCCAGGTTGCTGGCCAGGGACGAGCCGGCCAGGGCGCCGAGGGCCGCACTCTGGCGCAGAAACAGGCGGCGATCGGCGTGGGTGTGGATGAAGCTCATGGCGCGCTCGTTTTATTTCTGGACCAGGTACTCGGGGGAGGCCATCAGCAGGCGGATGGCCATGTGCACGCGGGTCTCTTCCTTGGGCCAGATCCAGGCCTTGGCGGTGATGCGGGTGAGTGTGTCCTTGATGAGGGCGCGTGTGGCCGCCGTCATCTGGCCGTTCATCAGCAGGATGTCGAGCCGATCGAGCAGCTTGTCCGGGTCATTGGCTAGGGCGATCTCGGCGCTGTAGTCGGCCACGATGGCGTCCGCCTTGGCTTGGGTCGCACTGACGTAGGCCGCCGTGGTGGCGCGGATCTTGTTTTCCATGAAGTTGTTGTAGCCCGTCAGCGAAGTCTCATGGGTGATCTGGAACTCGGGTGCGGCCAGGCCGGCATCCAGCAGTTCACCGGGTGGGCTGTAGTCCGGGCTGTACCAGTTGAACACCGAGGGGGCGTGCAGCGGGCCCTGGCCCAGGCCGTATACCGGGTCTTCGAGGTACTGGTTGCGGAACTGGCCGGTGCTGGAGCGGACATGGAAGGCGCGCAGGTAGTTGCCCCAGCGGATCATGGGCTCGCGCAGCTTGCCCCAGTTCGGGTCGGTGAGCTTGCCCAGGTCACGGGCCTCGGGGTCCAGCAGGACGGCGCGCAGCACGGCTTTCATGTCGCCGCGCACACCGTGGCCGTTGTCCTTGAAGGCCTGGGCCACGCGCCAGACGTAGTCGGCGCTGGGGTTGCTGGTGACCAGGCGCTTGATGAGCTGCCTGCCAAAAAAGGCCGGCACATTGGGGTGGCGGAACAGGGTGTCCAGCGCCATCTTGAGGTCGGCGTCGGCCATGGCCTGCGTCATCTTGTCGGTGGTGGCCGGGATGTGCACACCCAGGAAGACCTTGTCGCCGCTGGAGTGGTATTGCGGGTACATCTGCATGGGCTGGTTCCAGGTCTTGCCCGTCTTGCCCCACCAGGTGTCGTTGCTTTGATCGGGGCCATGCCAGCTCAGGCCGGTCAGCACGCGGGCCAGGCCCATGACATCGTCCAGGCCGTAGGTCGGGATGTCCTGCTTGTTGGCGTCCTTTTTGCGCATGCCGTAGTCGTCGATCTCCCACAGGCCGATGGTGAACAGCTGCATCACCTCGCGGGCATAGTTTTCGTCCGGGGTGCGGCCGTAGGTGCTGCTCTTGGGGTTGGTGTCCTCCTTCATGTTGACGATGTGCGAGAGGTAGTAGCCCATCGCCGGCTGGCGGGTGACGTCCTCCAGCAGGCTACGGAAGTTGCCGAAGGCGTTGCGCGATAGCATGTCCAGGTACGCGGCGAAGGCGGCATGGTCATCGATGCTGCTGTTGACGGCGCTGATCACGAAGATCTCGGACAGGGCCAGCGCCACGCGTTGGCGCAACTGGTCGGTGCCCAGCGCAGCCTGGAACCAGAAGCTTTCCATGGGGGCGTCCGAGTCCGAGGCGTCGCACACGGTGCAGCCTGGCGGCCCCATGCGCTGCACGTAGTCCCAATGGGTGTCGATGCCGGGCCGGGCGAACTGCCGTGTCAGCCAGTTGCCATAGCCGATCTGCCTGAGCTCGGCGATGGCCTCCGTATTGGGGCCGAAGGTGGACTGGGTCAGGAAGCGCGCGGCCTGGGCGTCATCGGGGACCGTGTCCTGCACGCTTTGTGGCTGCAGGGGAGGGTCAAGATCGGTGGGGGCAGAGGGGCCTTCCTTGCCGCCACCGCAGGCGCTCAACAGCAGCGCGGTGAACAGGCCGGTGGCCAGCTTGGTGACCTGGCGCCAGGTGCTCAGGGTCTGAACGTTCATGTTCTGTATCCGGGTGGTCGCTCCCAACCACCATGTTTATGAATGGGCGCGCCCATGATGCCTGCGGCGCAGAACAATTTTGATTCAAGCCGGTGATGCCATTGACCACGCTTACCTGTCGTTGCAGATGGCCCGCGTTCAAGGGGGTGTGCGGCGCGTGGAATCAGGTAGGCCAAACAGGTGGTCGAACAGCCAGTTGAAGCCGAAGGTGTAGAACAGGAAAAACACCACCAGGCCCAGATCGGTGACCAGGGCCTGCCACCAGCTCATGTCCAGCCACCAGGCGATCATGGGCACCGTCATCACCACCAGGCCGCCCTCGAAGCCGATGGCGTGCGCCACGCGGCGGGCCAGGGTCCGCTCGTGTCGGATCTGGCGGCGCTCCCAGCGCTCGAACAGCGTGTTGAACACCATGTTCCACAACAGGGCCACCACCGAGGTCGACAAGGCCAGGCCGCCGGCCTCGGCGGTGCCTTTGTCCGACAGCCAGCGCATGGCCAGCGTCACGACGACGATGGCGATGAGTTCGTACAGGGTGGCGTGGAAGATCTTGCGCTGGGGGCCTTGCATGGGGCGCAAGGGTATCAGGTACCTGGTGCTGGCTAAGGCGGGGTGGGCCGGGCCCATTTCAGCAAGGTGTCCACCAGGGTCTCGGGCACGATGGGTTTGGTGACCATGTCGACCATGCCGGCCTCCTGGCAGCTTGCGCGGTCGGCGGGCAGCACCGCCGCGGTCATGGCGATGATGGGGGTGCCCTGCGCTTGAGCCATCTGGCGGATGCGCCGCGAGGCTTCCAGCCCGTCCATCACGGGCATGTGCATGTCCATGAGGATGGCTGCGAAGTGGCCGGGCGGCATGCGCTCCATCAGCTGCACGGCTTCTTCGCCATTGCCCAAGGTGTGGACCTCCATGCCGGCTTGCTGCAGGAAGGCCTGGGCAACCATCTGGTTGAGGGCATTGTCTTCCACCAGGAGGATGCGGCGGCCGCGCAGGGCCTGGCCGCGCTGTTGCAGCAGATGGGCCGGTGAGGCCCGGTGCGTTGAACCCGCCTGGTTGTGTGTGCGGGCGTGTTGCAAGGCCTTGAACAGGGCCGAGGGCAACACGGGCTTGAACAGCAGCACATCCGGCTCGGCCTCTGGCATGGCCTGCAGCGGGCGGTGCTGCTCGAAGCCCGGCACAAGGGCAATGTGCGGTGTGGCGGGTGCGCCCTGTTGCCGGCATTGTTCGCGGGTGCGCCGGATCAATGCCGCCGCCGCGGCGTCCAATTGGGGCCAGTCGATGAGCACGGCATCGATGGGTTGTTGAACTTGCGCCGCCTGGGTGATGAGCGCGCATGCGGTCTCCACCTCTTCGGCCAGCGCCACCTGGCTGCAGCGTGGGCCCAATTGCCGGGCCAGTTGCTGCGTGCTGTCCGTGTCAGGGCCCACCAGCAAGATGCGAAAGCGTGGGCTGTCGACCGGGTGATCAAGGGGAGAAGGGGCTGCTGCCAGCGGCAAGGTGAACCAGAACGCGCTGCCCTGGCCAGGTGTGCTGTCGACGCCGATGCGCCCGCCCATCATGTCGACCAGGCGCTTGCAGATGGCCAGCCCCAGGCCGGTGCCGCCAAAGCGGCGTGTGATGGACGCGTCGCCTTGTGCAAAGGCGGCAAACAGCGCGTCCTGCTGTTGCGCATCGATGCCGATGCCGGAGTCACGCACCGCAAAACGCAGCGTGTCGATGCCTTGTTCGCGCAGCCGGGTGACGGCGATGTGCACGCCGCCCTTGTCCGTGAACTTGACGGCGTTGCCCACCAGGTTGTTGAGGATCTGGGACAGACGCAAGGGGTCGCCCATGATGCGCTCGGGCACGGCAGGCATCAGGTCCACGGTGAAATGCAGGCGCTTTTGGGTCATGCGCCCGGAGAACAGGTCCACGACCCGCTGCAGCATGTCCTCGATCACCACCTCGGTATGCTCCAGCCGCATCTGCCCGGCCTCCACCTTGGCGTAGTCCAGCACATCGTCGAGGATGCCCATCAGGGCCAGGGCCGAGTTGTGCACGCGTTCGATGTAGCCTTGGGCCGAGGGCGTGATCGTTTCTTCCAGCGCCAGCCGCGACAGGCCGACGATGGCGTTCATCGGCGTGCGGATTTCGTGGCTCATGTTGGCCAGGAAAGCGCTGGTGACACGGGCGGCCTCCTGGGCGGCATTGCGGGCATTGACCAGTGATTCGTGCAGGGACTTCTGTTCGGTGACGTCGCGGGCGGTCACCAGCAGATGGGGTTCATCGCCGCGCTCGATGCGTGCCAGCGACCAGGCGATCTGGGCCTGGTGATCCTGCTCGCGCTGCAGGGCCACTTCGATGTGCCGGGTGCGGCCGTCGCGCAGCGTGGCATGGGCGGCCTCGATCAGGCTGACGGGCTGGCTGGCAGACAAGGCGGACAAGGGCTGCTGGCGCAACTGCACTTCGCTCAGGCCGGTGACGGTGGCCATCTCGTGGTTGGTCAGGACACAGGGGCCATCGGCGCGGTAAACGGCCATGCCCACGGGCGAATTGCCGATGACGCCTTCCACAAAGTGCAGCAGCTCCTCGATGCCGGCCTGGGCAGCCTTGATCAGGGTGATGTCGGTGATGGTGACGTAAAAGCCTTGTGTCTGGCCGGACGCATCCATGTCGGGGCGGTACTCGGCCTGCACGTGCCGGGTCTTGATGCCATTGGTGCCTGGCAGGGTGTGCTCGAACACTTGGGGCACACCATCCAGCGCCTGCTTGATATGGGGCTCATGGAGTGCGTACATCTGCTCGCCAATGGCTTCACGCACCCGCATGCCGGGCAACTGGTCGGCATCGATGCCGAACCAGGCCTGGTGGGCGCGGTTGCCAAAACGCACGCGTTGGGCGTCATCCCAGTAGCCGATCAGGCTGGCGGCGTGGTCCAGGATGTCTTGCAGGTCACGCTCGCGCTGGCGGATGATGGCGGCCTGCTCCTCGACGCGCCGCTCCAGCTGGCTGTGCATGTCATCGAGCTCACGGCGCAACTGGTGGTGCTCCAGGCTGCGCATCACCGCACGCACGAGGTTGTCGGCGCTGAGGTGGATCTTGGACAGGTAGTCGGCGGCGCCATCTTGCAGGGCCTGCACGACCAGGGCTTCGTTGCCCGCGCCGGTCACCATGATGACGGGGCAGTCCTGGCAAGTTTCCTTGCGCAGGCGCAGCAGCAGGTCGGAGCCGGTGGTGTCGCCC
The DNA here is from genome assembly GCF_016195855.1 of Aquabacterium sp. GTDB lineage: Bacteria > Pseudomonadota > Gammaproteobacteria > Burkholderiales > Burkholderiaceae_C > Aquabacterium. Next base: position 7,001 of record NZ_JACPYU010000002.1, on the reverse strand, counting down.
AACTGGTTGTCGAGCACGACGCAGTCGAAGGCCTGGCTGCGCACCAGGCGCAGGGCTTCTTCCCCCGAGGCGGCCTCATGGGTGATCACTTTCACTGGCGAGTGCCGCATGAAGCGCTGCACACGCTCGCGGTCGACCTCGTCGTCGTCGATCACCAGCAGGTGCACAGGGTTGACGCGGGCGTTCACGGGGGTGTCCTGGATCACGGCAGTTTGACCGCGCCCTGGTAGCTTTGCAGCAGGGCGACCAATTTGGAGAACTGGGGGCCCACCGCGGACTTCACCATGTAGCCGGCGATGTTCTCGTGGTAGGCGCGTGTCCGATCAGATTCGTCATCGGAGGTGGTCAGAACGAAGATGACTTCGTCCTTCAGATCGGGGTCGGTGCGCAAGGTCTGCAGGAACTCGAATCCGTTCATGCGGGGCATGTTCAGGTCCAGCAGGATGACCCGGGGGCGAGGCGCCTGGACTTGGGGGCGCCCGCCGCGCAGGATGTCCAGGGCGACCAGACCGTCTTCGGCCCACACGACCGGGATGCTCAGGCCACTGCGGCCAATGCTGCGGGTGACGGCCTCGGCCGCCACGTCGTCGTCTTCGACGAGCAGGATGCTCAAAGGCTCAGGCTTGCTCATCGCTGGTTCTCCTTTGAAAGCGTGGCCAACGGAAACGGAAGCAGGCGCCGCGGCCATCCTTCACGGGCGAGATGACTTCGATGCCGCCGCCATGCACCTCCACCAGGCGCTTGGTCAGCGCCAGGCCGATGCCCGAGCCGCCGCGCTCGGTGGCAGTGAGTGTCTGGAACAGCTTGAAGACGCGCTCACGGGCCTGCACCGGGATGCCCGGGCCATCGTCCTCGATCTCGATCTGGCAGTGGTTGTCGTCGGTGCTGGCGCGAACGTGGATATGGCCTTGCGCGCGGTCATGGTGCTTGACGGCATTGCTCAGCAGGTTGCGCAGCACCGTTTCCAACGGCGTGCGCGCGGCCTGCATGGACGGCACGTCAAGGGCCAGCGTGACCGTGAAGCCCTCGGGTGGCGGTTGCAGCTCCAGGATGTCGGAGACCAGCGTTTGCAGGTTCACCTGGCGGAACTCCGTGTCGGCTCGGCCTGCGCGTGCATAACGCAGCAGATCGTCGATGAGCCGGTCCATGCGCTGGATGCGTTGCTTGACGCGGTCCAGGTTGCGCCGGACATCGGCGGATTGCTCAGGGCCCAGATCGGTCTCGATCCATTCGATCAGATCTGCGATGCCGCGCAGGGGCGAGCGCAGGTCGTGCGAGGCCACGTAGGTGAACTCCTGCAGGTCGGCATTGACCTGCCGCAGCTCCAGCTCCAGCCGCTTGCGCACGCTGATGTCGGTGATCACGACCAGGGTCGACAGCTTCTTCTCCCAGCGCACGCGGCTGAGCCCGATCTCCACGGGCAGCTCGGTGCCATCGGCATGCAGCGCGGTCAGGTCACGGCCCTGGCCCATCATGCGCGATTCGCCAGTGCGCCGGTAGCTGGCCATCAGGGCGCCGTGGCGCTGCCGGTAGCGTTCGGGCAGCAGCATGTCCAGCGCCTGCCCCTTCAAGGCCGAGGGCGTGTAGCCCAGCGAGGCGGCCAGCACGCGGTTGGCCATCATGATGCTGCCCGCATCGTCGATGATGAGCTGGCCATAGGGCGAGCCATCGAACATGCCCCTGAACGCGGACTCCAGCCCGATGCGCTCGCTGATGTCCACCACCGAGGCCAGCACCAGCAGGCCCTGGGCGCTGGGCAGGGGGTTGAGGCCGATCTCGACCGGGAAGTCATGGCCATCGGCGTGGCGGGCGAACAGCACGCGGCCGGCCCCCATGGGGCGTGGCTCAGGTCGCGCATGGAAGCTGGCGCGCAGCGCGGCGTGATCGGGGCGAAGCGCGTCTGGCAATAGGCGGTCCACCGAGGTGTTCAGCAGCCCATCGGGTGGGTAGCCGAACATCTGGAACAGGGCCTCATTGGCCGCCACGATGGCGCCCGCCTCGTTGACCAGCACAAAGCCGTTGGGCGCCGCATTGAATGCACGAGCCAGCAGATCCGGCGTGGGACCTGATGCCGCCTCGGTGTGCGTGGAGACCATGACACCCTCATTTGTTGTGATGAGGGCTGGACAAACCCTCTGGCGCAAATATGTGCGCCTTGCGCGAGAGTGGGGCCTGTCTGCTCAGGGCGTCAACTGGCAACCCTCTCAGTTGCGGTGTCAATGTTGGTGCGGATGTCCTGAGGCGGGATCAGCTTGCCGCCCTGCAGCACGTAGATGGCATCGCCCGGGCTGAGGCTGTGTTCGCGGTGGGTGATGATGAAGCGGCCGCAGCCCAGGGCGTTGATGGACTGTTGTACCAGGGCCTCGGTGTGGAAGTCCAGGTGGCTGGTGTACTCGTCCAGCAGCAGAAAGCGGGGCTTCTTGTACAGCGCCCGCGCCAGCAGGAGGCGTTGCTTTTGCCCACCCGACAGCGTGGCACCCATGCCGCCTACCAGGGTCTGATAGCCCATGGGCATGCGCAGGATGTCTTCGTGGATGCGGGCCAGGCGGGCGGCTTCGGCCACCTTCTCTGGCGTGGCCTCGACGTCGTTCATGGCGATGTTGTCGTAGATGGAGCAGGAGAACAGCTGGTCATCTTGAAAGACGGTGCCCAGCACCGAGCGGAAGGCCTGCGCGCCCAGGCGCTGGATGGACACGCCATTGAGCAAGACCTCGCCCGATTCCGGGATGACCTGCCCCGACAGCACCTTGAGCAAGGTGGACTTGCCGCAGCCGGAGGGCCCCACGATGGCCACGGCCTGGCCGGTGTGCACGCTCAGCGAGATGTCGTCCAGCACGGGCTCCTCCCCCGCCGCATAACGGAAGGTGACGTTGCGCACTTCCAGGGTCATGGGCTCGTTGGCTTTCAGCGAGGCCGCAGCGTGGGCTGGTGAGGCGGCTTCGGTTTCGCTCAGCACGATGTCGGCCAGGCGCTCGCCTTGCAGCTTGAGCAGGCGCAGGTTGATGACGCGCTCCAGCAGCTCGCTGGCGCGTTGCAGGAACTGCGCCTTGTAGGCCATGAAGGCCACCAGCATGCCGATGGAAAAGCGCTCGTCGATGATCATGCGTGCGGCCAGGTAAAGCACCAGCGATTGCTCCACCGCGCTGATCATGCCGTTGATGCCCTGGTACAGCATGCTGATGCGCTGCTGGCGCACCTGGGCGTTGACCATGGCGGCCTGCTGGTTCATCCAGCCGCCCACGCGCCAGTTGGGCTTGGCAAAGAACTTGATGGCCGAGACGCCCCGCAAGGTCTCCATCAGGAAGGTCTGGGCATTGGCCTCGCGCACGATCAGCTCTTCGGCGGCTTGCCGATAAGGCCTGAATACCGCAAAGCGCACCGCCGTGTAGGCCAGGGCCACGGCCAGCACGATGCCCGCCAGCATGGGGCTGTAGAGGAACATCAGACTCAGCGTGACCAGGCTGACCACGCCGTCGAGCACCGCTTCGACCAGGTGGCTGGTGATGGTGTCCTGGATGTGGCCCACCGAGGCGAAGCGCGACATCACATCGCCCGTGTGGCGCTTGTCGAAGTACGACAGCGGCAGCTTGAGCAGGTAGCGAAACACATTCGTGCTGGAGGCGATCTTCCACGACAGGCTGGTGCCCAGCACCACCCAGCCGCGCAACAAGCGCGTGGCCAAGGCCATGCCGGCCAGCAGGAAGGTGGACACGGCCAACACGGTGAGCAAGGGTGCATCGCGGGTCACGACCACGTCGTCGATGATCCACTGGCTGAGCATGGGCATGAGGATGGCGAACACCTCCAGCACCAGCGACAGCAGGGCCATCTGAGCGAAGGCGCGCCACAGGCCGGCCTGGCCGGTGAACAGCACGCGCAGGTCAAACGGGGTCTTGTCCTGCTTTTTCTGAAAGCCCTGGCTGGGGGCGAGCTCCAGCGCCACGCCGGTGAAGTGCGGGCTGGCCTCCTTCATCGTCAGCGTGCGCTCGCCCAGGCCCGGGTCGTGGATGGTGATGCCGCGTGCATCGGCCTTGGTCAACACGACGAAGTGGTTGAGGTCCCAGTGCAGCACACAGGGGCGCTGCAGTTGCGGCAGCTCTTCGAGCTCCAGGCGCACGGCGCGGTTGGCCAGGCCCATCTGCTCGGCGATCTCCATCAGGCGCGCCAGCGTCGCCCCGCGCGAGGACAGCTCGAAGCGCCGGCGCAGGGTCAGCAAGTCGGTGTCATGGCCATGTGCGCAGGCGATCATGGCCAGGCAGGCCAGCCCGCATTCGGCGGCCTCGGACTGCAGGATCAGCGGCACGCGCTGGCGTGGCCACAGCGATAGCAGGTTGGCGGAAGGGGCGTGGGCGTTGGAGGGCATGGCGGGCTCCTGCGGCGGTCAGAGCTTGCCGCTGAAGGCAAGCAAGGGGTCGAGCATCCAGCGGATCAGGCGGCGGCGGTCAATCTCGATGTCCGCGCTCAGCGTGTGGCCCGGGCGCAGCGCGATGTCCTGGCCATAGGCCCGCACGTGGGCACTGTCCAGGCCCACCCGCACGATGAAGAAGGCGCGGTGGTCTTGCGGGTTGGGGCCGCTCGCCACGGGCACGTCGGTTTGCGACACGCTTTGCACCGTGCCGTGGTACTGGCCAAAGCGCTGGAAGGGGAAGGCGTCGTAGCTCACGCGCACTTGCTGGCCAGGCTTGATGAAGCCCACGGCGGTGCTGGGCACATACAGCACGGCCTCCATGGCCGAGTGCGTGGGCACGATGGACGCGATGGGCGCGCCTGCCACCACGCTTTGCCCGGCTGTGACCGACAGGCCGGAGACCACGCCATCCAACGGCGCCTTGAGCACGGTGACGCGGCTGCCATGGCGCTGCACGGCTTCTTGCTGCAAGGTGAGCAGGTCACGGTCCAGGCCGGCTTGCGTGACGCGGTGTTGCGCGCTGAGCCGGCTCTGCTCATCACGGGCCTGGGCGATGTCGGCCTCGGCGGCGCCACGCTGGCGTTGCAGGGCCTGCAAGCGGGCGCTGTGTTCCAGCAGGGCCTGGCGCTGTTGTTCGTATTGCAACTCGGACACGATGCGCTCGTTGAGCAAGGGCTGCATCTGGTCCAGCAGGCGGCGCACGGATTCGCGTTGTTGGGTCTGCAGGCGGATCTCTTCGCCCAGCGAGGCCAGGTCGCGCTGGCCCTGGGCCACACGTTGCGACAAGGCCGCCAGCGCAGCCTCCTTGGCCTGCGTCTGCCCTTGGGCCTGCGCCAGCACCTGCTCGCGCTGGTTCTGTAAGTTGGTCTCGATCAGGGCCTGGGTGCTGCCTTCGTCGCTGAAGCGTTCGTTGCTCAGCTCGATCAGCACCTCACCGGCCTTGACGGCCTGGCCCTCCTTGACGCGCACCTGCCGGATCAGACCGGCCTCGGGCGGCACGACCATGGCCACGCCGTCACGGGCCTGCACCAGGCCTTGCACCCGCTCCTTGCGCGTGTAGGAGCCCAGCACCAGCACGGCCAGCACGGTCAGGCACAAGGCGAGCAGGAACAATGTCAGGCGGCGGGCGCCCACTGGACGGATGTGCAGGGCCGCACCGGCGCTGGTGTCGGCGCGCGCGGCCAGCACCTCATGGCGGAACAGCGATTGGGGATCGTGCTTCATGGGGCGCTCCCGGTGAGCAGGTCGAACTGGGGCAGCAGCGGTGCCACATGGGCCGCATCGATCTGGTCGAGCAGGGCCAGGATCTGGATGTGGGCGGTCAGGGCGGTCACGCGGGCCGAGACCAGGGCCTGACGCGCGGCGTAGATCTGCTGCTGGGCGTTGAGCAGGTCGAGGTTGGTGCGGGTGCCGGCCACAAAGGCCTTGTGCACAGCCTCGTGGGTGGCCATGGCCGTCAGCTCGACCTCGTGCTGGGCGGCGATCATGGCTTGGGCTTGTGCGAGGCTTTGGTAGGCGTCTTGCAAACCGCTTTGCACCAGCGACTGGGCCTCGTCTTGCCGGGCCTGTGCGCGGCTGAGCAAGGCGGCGGCTTCGCGGCTGCGGCCTTGCTGGTAGCCCCCGGTGAACAAGGGCCAGTTCAGTTGCACGCCGATGGCCTGGGTGCGGATGTTCTGGGGCTCGCTGATGCCTTCAAAGCGCTGCGTCTGCCGGGTGTGGCTGGTGGCCGCGCTGGCGTCCAGCGTGGGTTGCCAGTACTCGGCATCTCGCGCCCGTGTGGTGGCCAGGGCGGCGGCCACGTCGGCGTGGCTGTCCTGCCACTGCGGGTTGCGCTGCGCGGCTTGTTGCAGGGCTTCGTCCAGGCTGGGCAAGGTGTCAGGCCAGGCGGGTGCGCTCGATGTCAGGCCGGCGGGCAAGCCCACGGCCTGGCCTGTCAGGCGCTCGATGACCAGTTGCTGGGTGCGGGCGCGCATGGCCAGCTCGCGGATGCTGGCGCGGGTCTGGTCCACGCGGGTGCGTGTCTCCAGCTGGTCCAGCACGGTGCCCACGCCGGCGCGCAGGCGCTTGTCATTGATCAGCAATTGGGTGTCGAGCAGGGCCAGCTGGCCTTGGGCCAGTCGTTTTTGTTCATGGGCCTCGGCGGCGGCCACATAGGCCAGGCTCAGTTCGCGGGCCACGTTGACGCGTTGGCCGCGTGCCTGCCAGAAGGCCTGTTCGGCCAGGGCCTTCTGGGCTTGCGCTGTCGCCCGGTCGGCGGCGCGCCACAAGGGCAGGGTGGCGGTGAGCGAGACCACCGAGGCGGGCGTGTGGCTGTCGATGCCGTTGTAGGTCTGTTGCTGGCGGCTGCTGCTGGCGCTGGCATCCAGCCGGGGCATCCAGGCATTGGCCCAGGCCTGCTGATGCTGGGCCTGCGTGGCCTGCGCCTGGGCGTCGGCCGCGCGGTTGCTGGCGGCTTGCTCAGCCCGTTGCAGCAGCTGGGGCCAGGGGGTGGGGTTATCGCCGTGCGCCTGCTTGCTGCGCGCCGCCCAGCGCAACGACATCTCCATCGAGTCGCGTGCCTGTTCTTCGCTCGCCGGATAAGGCGTGCACTCAT
>NZ_JACPYU010000029.1 GCF_016195855.1 Aquabacterium sp. | reverse complement strand
GGCATCCAGCCGGGGCATCCAGGCATTGGCCCAGGCCTGCTGATGCTGGGCCTGCGTGGCCTGCGCCTGGGCGTCGGCCGCGCGGTTGCTGGCGGCTTGCTCAGCCCGTTGCAGCAGCTGGGGCCAGGGGGTGGCAATGGGGCTCTGCCCAGCCGCCACGCCCGGGTTGGCCAGCGCGGTGCCGCCCGCCATGGCCGAGGGTGTTGGGGTGAATGCGGGGGCCTGGGCCTGCAAGGCGCCCAGGCTGAGTGACCAGCGCAGTGGCACATCCAGGCCTGAGTCGGCGTGGGCACACGGTGCGCATGGGCACAGCAGGGCCACGAACAGCAGCGGCCAGCCTGGGCGCCTTGCACTGGCAAGGGCCGCAGCCGGCACCGGGGAGGGCAGGGACAACGAAGACATCAAGCCAAGGCGACCAAAAGGCAAAGGCCGCATGAAAGCGGCCTGGAGATCGACCAGGGCGCAAGCCTGGCCTATCCATGAGCAAAAGAGGGCACAGACCTCAGGCCTTGGTGCCCAACTTGCTCCAGTCGAGGTTGAACAGCTTGAGGATCACCTTGGCGCCGTCCACGATGTTGACGTGGACGTAGCCGGCGGGGATGTTGACGTCAACCGCGAGTTGGGGCTGACCGCCCGCGACTTGGTTGACTTCCTGTTGAGACAGTGTGCGCATGGTGCGTGCTTTCCGGGGTGGGTGAAACAACAACCGCCTTGGAACAAGGCCCCAAGGCGGTCTGCATCAGGCGAGAATTACTTCTTGCCCCAGATCACGTTGACCAGCACGTCGACCAGGTTGTTCTTCACGGTGACGTTGGTCGAGCCTTCGGGCTTGCCCACCACGCTCACGTTCACCAGGGTCTTGCCGATCTGGGCCAGGAAGTCAGAGAAAGCGCTGCCGCCGTTGACCACGGCCACTTCTTGTTGAGTCAGAGTACGCATAAAAGCTCCAGTTGGTGATTTGATAATGTTTATCGAATAACGGCTCGAAGCGTGTTCGGCCGGCGACCAATTTAGGCTTTAACGCGTTACGTTATGCCCCTAGGGCTAGGGGGATCGTCTCCTGGATTGGGGTGATTTCCTGTCGGGCAGACCCGACGATGCCGTTGCCCTTGCGGGTTAGTACGGCATCAGCCCGACGCAAGCCCTCGCTGCGTCAGTGTTGACAGGCTTGTCGCACGGCGTGTTCCCAGTGGCCCATCAACTCGTCGGCGCGTTCGCGTGACAGCGTGGGGTAGAAGGTGCGCTCGGCGCGCCACAGGCGGGCGATGGTGGTGGTGTCGGCATAGACACCGGTGGCCAGCCCGGCCAGGTAGGCCGCGCCCAGGGCCGTGGTTTCGACCACCTCGGGCCGTACCACCGGGATGCCCAGCAGGTCGGCCTGGAACTGCATCAGGAGGTTGTTGACGCAGGCGCCGCCGTCCACGCGCAACTCGCTCACCGGGCGGCCACCGGCGGCCACGGCATCGCGGCTCATGGCCTGCAGCAGGGCCGCGCTCTGGAAGGCGATGGATTCGAGCGCGGCGCGCGCGATGTGCGCCACGGTGCTGCCGCGTGTGAGGCCCACGATGGCGCCGCGTGCATCGCTTTGCCAGTAAGGCGCGCCCAGGCCGGTGAAGGCGGGCACGAACATCACACCGCCCGAATCGGGCACGCTTTCGGCCAGGGACTGCACCTCGCTGGCGGCCTTGATGGCATGCAGGCCATCGCGCAGCCATTGCACCACCGCGCCGCCGATGAACACGCTGCCTTCCAGCGCATAGGCGCGCTGGCCGGGCAGTTGCGCTGCGGCCGTGCTCAGCAGGCCGTTGGCCGAGGTGCGCACGTCCGCACCGGTGTGCATGAGCATGAAGCAGCCGGTGCCGTAGGTGTTCTTGGCCAGGCCCGCTTCAAAGCCGGCCTGCCCGAAGAGCGCCGCTTGCTGGTCCCCCGCGATGCCGCCCACGGGCAGTGCCGGCAAGCCGGGCAGGGCGGCCTTGTCCGGGCCCCACACGGCGGGCGCGGCTTCGCCAAACAGGTGGCTGGACGGGCGCACTTCAGGCAGCACCTCGCGCGGGATGCCCATGAGCGCCAGCAGCTCGTCGTCCCAGTCATTGGTGTGGATGTTGAACAGCATGGTGCGCGAGGCATTGCTGACATCGGTGGCGTGCACGCGGCCACCGGTGAGGTTCCACAAGAGCCAGCTGTCCACGGTGCCAAAGGCCAGCTCGCCACGCTGGGCGGCCTCGCGGGCGCCGTCCACATGGTCCAGCAGCCATTGCAGCTTGCTGCCCGAGAAGTAGGGGTCGATGACCAGGCCGGTCTTGGCGCGAATGGTCTCGCCCAGGCCTTGCTCGCGCCATTGGGCGCATTGGGCTTCGGTGCGGCGGTCTTGCCAGACGATGGCGCGGTGCACGGGCAGGCCCGTGTCGCGGCGCCACAGCAAGGTGGTTTCGCGCTGGTTGGTGATGCCGATGCCCTTGAGCTGGCGCAGATCATGGCCTGCCTGGTGCAGCTGGGCGAGTGCGGCGTGCGCGGTGTCGCGCTGCGTGGCCCACAACTCCAGCGGATCGTGCTCGACCCAGCCGGGTTGCGGGTAGTGCTGGCGGATCTCCAGCTGGGCGCTGGCCAGGATCTGGCCTTGTTCATCGAAGACGACGCTGCGCGAGCTGGAGGTGCCTTGGTCAAGCGCGAGGATCAGTGCCATGGTTTTTCTGGTGATGAGGGGGCGGGATGGCGGTGCGAAGCGGGACGCGTCAGGACGCGATCGTCAGGCCCACATCCCATTCCTGCAGCATCTTGGGATAGGGCGCAGGCGGCAAGGCATCGGTGAAGACGCGCTTCATGGTCTGCAGGTGGCCCACCTTGGCCAGCTCGGCCTCGCTGAACTTGCTGACGTCGGCCACCAGCCAGGTCTCGCGCGCCTGTTCGACCAGGGTCTGGGCCACAGGCAGTTCACGCAGATCACGGTCACGCAGGGTGCCGTCTTCGTCGATGCCCATGGTGCTCATGATGGTGTAGTCCACCTTGAACTGCTTGAGGAAGGCCACGGTGCTGTCGCCTTCCAGGGCGCTGTCACGCGAGCGCAGCACGCCGCCGGCCACGTGGACCTTGCAATTGGGGTGCTCGCTGAGCAAACTGGCCACGTGCAGGTTGTGCGTGATGACGCGCAGGCCGGACTTCTTGAGCAACTCGCGCGCGACGGCCTCCACCGTGGTGCCGATGCCCATCATCAGCGAGCTGCCATCGGGGATGGCGGCGGCCACCGAGCGGGCGATGCGGGCCTTGGCGTCGGCGCGCAGGGCCTGGCGCTCTTTCCAGGCGCCAACCTGCGGGGCCACGCGCGGCAGGCTCACGCCACCGTGAAAGCGCTGCAGCAGGCCGGCGTCGGCCAGGCGCTGCACGTCACGGCGCACGGTCTGCATGGTCACGTCCAGGCGCTGAGCCAGCCGTTCGACCGATACCGCGCCGCGCGCACGCACTTCTTCCAGCAAAGCCAGCTGGCGCGGGTTGGGGCTCCATGCCGATTCAGGGTTCATACCGGGTCTCCATTGACTGTTTTCGCGCAAATTTCCGGGATATGCGAAGCGTATACGAAAAAAAACAAACACAAAAGAATATAAACGCGCTTGTGTTGTACGCTCTCGTGTCGTAAAACACGACATTGCACCACTGAAGGAGCCTCGTTTGCAGCCGGCAAGCCCCCCACCCCCGCAGAAATCCGACGATCACACCAGCGAAGCGGACTATCACTGCGATGTGCTGGTGATCGGTGGCGGCATCAATGGCGTGGGCATTGCCCGCGACCTGGCCGGGCGCGGATGGCGCGTGGTGCTGTGCGAGCAGGAGGACCTGGCCAGCCACACCTCGTCGTCGTCCACCAAGTTGATCCATGGTGGCTTGCGTTATCTGGAGTATGGCGAGTTCGGCCTGGTACGCAAGGCGCTGATGGAGCGCGAATTGCTCTTGCGCTCGGCCCCGCACATCATGTGGCCGCTGCGCTTTGTGCTGCCGCATGACGCGTCCATGCGCCCGGCCTGGATGATCCGCCTGGGCCTGTGGCTGTACGACAACCTGGCGCCGCGCGAGTTCCTGCCGGGTTGCGAGTCGGTGGCGCTGAACAAGTCGCCCCTGGGTGAGCCGCTCAAGCCAGGCTGGACCAAGGGCTTTGTGTATTCGGATGGTTGGGTGGACGACGCCCGCCTGGTGGCCTTGTGCGCGCAGGACGCCGCCGAGCAGGGCGCCCAGGTGCTCACGCGCACGCGCTGCGAAGCCATGCGGGCGCATGCTGGCGGCTGGCGCGCCACGCTGGCTCATCTGGACCCGGCCACGCAGGCCGCCACCCATCGCCTCACGGTGCAAACGCGCCTGGTCGTCAACGCCGCGGGCCCCTGGGCCGAGCAGATGCTGCGCCAGGTCATGGCCGTGCCCACCACGCCGGGCAAGGGCGGGGATGCCAATGAAAAGCTGCGCCTGGTCAAGGGCAGCCACATCGTCGTGCCGCGCATCTTCAACCACGACCACGCCTACATCTTCCAGGGGCGCGACAAACGCATCATCTTCGCCATCCCCTACGAGCGCGATTTCACGCTGATCGGCACCACCGACATCGAACACAAGGCCCCGCCGGGCCATGTGCAGATTGACACCGAAGAGGTGATCTACCTGTGCCAGGAGCTCAGCCGCTACCTGCGCCGCCCCGTGCAGCCCGGTGACGTGGTGTGGAGCTATGCCGGTGTGCGCCCCTTGCTGGACGATGCCAGCGGCAAGGCCTCGGCCGTGACGCGCGACTACCGCCTGCAAGCGCATGCGCGGCCCGCGCCCTGGTTGACCGTGTGGGGCGGCAAGCTCACCACCTTCCGCCTGCTGTCTGAAGAGGCGGCCGATGAGGTCGGCCGGATGCTGGGTGACGAGCGCCACCACTGGACGGGCGACGCCACGCTGCCCGGTGGCTTCCTGGGTGACCTGATCGAAGAGACCAGCAACCCGATGGCCGACATGGCCGAGTTCCAGGCCCGCCTGCGCCGCCGCCATCCCTGGATGGACCTGGGCCTGATGCGCCGCTGGACGCGTGCTTATGGCGGGCGCGTGCTGCGCCTGCTCGACGGCGTGCGCTCACGCAGCGACCTGGGTGCCGAGGTGGCGCCCGATCTGTACGAGGCGGAGCTGTTCTACCTCAAGCGCCACGAGTGGGTGATGACGGCCGACGACGTGCTGTGGCGGCGCAGCAAGCTGGGCCTGCACTACACACCCGAGCAGCGTCAGGCCGTGGCCGACTGGTTCGCAGCGCAGACCAAGGTGGGGCAGCAGGGCTTTCACCACAGCGCCATGAGCCGCTGAGTTGGGCCGTTGAGTCGGGCCGCTGAGTGGCTGCGCGTCTTCCGGCGCCGTCACCCATGTCATGCGTGCTCAGCCGATGGCCTGTTGCCGCCATTGCAGCGGCGCCAGGCCCGTCCAGCGTTTGAAGGCCCGTGAAAACGCGCTTTGCTCGGCGTAACCCAGCAGGGCGCTGACCTCGGCCAGCGTGAGGCGCTGGTCACGCAGGTGCAACTCGGCCACTTGCTGCAAGGCCGCTTCACGCAGCTCGCGAAAGTTCAGCCCTTGCTCGGCCAGGCGCCGGTAGAACACGCGGGGTGACAGGCGCAGTTCATGCGCCACTTGCTCCAGCTCGGGCATGCCCTGCGGCGCCAGGTGCGCCACCACGCGGCGTGCCATTTCTGCCAGGTCGCCCGCTTGCGGCAACTCGGCCATGGCCGCGTCCACCTGTGCTTCCATCAACTTCAGCAAGGTGGGATCGGGCTGGCGTAAAGGGGCGGCCAGGGACTCGACCGGGATCACCAGTCGGGTCACGGGCTGCCCAAACCGGACCGGGCAGCCAAAGTACGCGGTGTACGGCCGGATGTCAGGCGGCGGCGGGTTGACGAAGTCCACGGCATGCAGGGCCAGGGTCTGCCCGCACAGGTCACGCCCGAACTGCACGATGCCGGTGATGCCCACCTCATCGAACAAGGCGCCAGGCTTGCCATGGGCGACGCCCCAGCGCAGGATCAGTTGCCCGTCGCGCAACTCGTGCTCGATGGGGTTGATGTCGTGGACCAGCCGGTGGTAGCGCTGGATGCGCATCAGTGCGGCCCCCAGGTTCTCGCAAGCCAGCAGCACATAACCCAACGCGCCCAACTGGCTGGGTTGCATGAATTGCCCCAGATGCAGGCCCAGCAAGGGGTCATGCAGGCGCTCGGCCGCGCGGATCAGCAGGCCGCAATAGGCCTCGGCGGGCATGCGCCCAAAGTGCTGCGCGGCATCCAGGCTGAAGCGGCGGGGGATCAGCTCGTGGGGCGGCACGCCCTGGGTTTGCAGGTAGTCCGCCAGCACGCGCAGAAAGCTCAGGGGCACCATGCCCTGGATGGCGTCACGCTCATACAGCCGGGCAGGCAGGGCAGGCGTGGTGCGCGCCGGTGATCGCAAGGGTTGAGGGGGCATGGACGAAATTGTCAAAAACACGGTCGATGTAGTCAAGACCTGACAACCCTGACCCTCTATGCTGGCGATCACGACAGGAGCATCCATGGCCACCACAGCACACCAGACAACACGCAAGAGCATTTTCATCACCGGCGCGGCGGCTGGCATTGGCCGGGCCGTGGCCGAGCGTTTTGCCAAGGCCGGCTGGTTCGTGGGCCTGTATGACGTGGACGAGGCTGGGGTGCAGGCTTTGCGCCGCCAGTTGGGCGAGGCCAACTGCCACGCCGGGCGGCTGGATGTCAGCTGCGTCGAGGACTGGTCTGCGCAATTGCGGGCCTTCCACAAAGCGGCCGGTGACAGGCTGGACGTGCTGCTCAACAACGCCGGCATCGCGGTGACCAGCCCGTTTGAAGAGGCCGAACTGGCGCGCCACCATCGCCTCATCGACATCAACCTCAAGGGCGTGGTCAACGGCTGCCACACGGCCTTGCCCTATCTGCGCGGCACGCCGGCTGCGCGGGTGGTCAACCTGTGCTCGGCCTCGGCCCTGTATGGCCAGCCCATGCTGTCGACGTATTCGGCCACCAAGGCGGCTGTGCGCAGCTTCACCGAGGCGCTGGACATCGAATGGCAGCGCTTTGGCATCCGCGTGGTCGACGTGCTGCCCTTGTTCGTCAACACGGCCATGGTGGCCAATGACGTCAGCAAGATGAAGACCGTGCAGACGCTCGGTGTGCGCCTGAGCGCGGACGACGTGGCGATGAGCATCTGGAAGCTGGCTCAAGGGGCGCCGGGGCGTTTGCCGGTGCACACACCGGTGGGCCTGCAGACGCGGTTCTTTGCCTTGCTGTCCAAGCTCTCGCCTGATGCGGTCAACCGTTTCGTGACGGCCCGCATGGCCGGGCAGTGAGTCTCTTTCAGCCCCCATCCTTACCCGTTTTGTAGCGAGTTCCCATGAACATGATGACGACGCCCATGCCGGCAGGCATGCAGGCGCTGGGCGACTTCGACCATGCGCGCCATTCAAGCAGCCCGCAGGTGCGATTGCAGGAGGTGCGCAGCCGCGCGCAGGCCTTGCGCGAGCGCATGATGGCCGAGCCCGAGGTGCTGTTCTACCGCAGCTTCAACCTCATCCGCGCGCCGTACCCGACCTACTATGCGTTCTCCGGGGTGTTTGCGCACCGGGGCTTCAAGTTCCCCTTGATCCACCTGTTCAACAAGCTGTTCGTGGTGCAGTACCGTGACCACGACAAAGTGCTGCGCACCTTGATGCTGTCCCCCACGGACCACGAGGCCAACCGCGAGACGCCCTTCTTCAAGCGCCTGGCTCAGGGCGTGCCGCGCAGCCTGATCAATGTGATCGCGCCGCAGTACAACACGGTGGAAGGCGCGCTGGCGGAGTGCGGCATCACGCCCGATCAGGTGGACTACATCAGCTACGACCACCTGCACACGCATGATGTGCGCAAGTGGCTGGGCTCACATGGCCAGCCCGGTTATTTCCCGAAAGCGAAGCTGCTGGTGCACCGCCAGGAATGGGCCTCGACGCAAGCCTTGCTGCCCATCCAGGCCGACTGGTATTGCCCGCGCGGCATCGACGGCATCGCACCCGATCGGGTCATCACCTTTGAAGGCAGCCTCAGCCTGGGCCCCGGCCTGGCCCTGATCCACACGCCCGGCCACACCGAAGGCAACCACGCCATGGCGGCGCGTGTGCCCGATGGGATCCGCGTGACCAGCGAAAACGGCGTGGGCGTCGATGCCTACGAGCCCTTGAACTCGCGCATCAATGCAGTCAGGCGGTATGCGCAGCACACGGGGGTCGAGGTCATCCTCAATGGCAACACGCTGGAGGGCAGCAACGACCAGTACATCTCCATGGTGCTGGAAAAGACCCTGGCCGGGCGATCGGCCAACCCGGACTACCCGAACTGCGCCACCTCCAGCGAGCGCACGCCGTTCTGGGCCTTTCCGGGCGATGTGGCCAGCCATCTGTTTGGCGAGGCGCATTTCGGCCAGGTGCAGAGGCAGACCAAATGAGCGCCAGCATGAACGGGCATGAGCAGACCGTGCTGGTCACCGGCGGGTGCGGCTTTCTGGGCCGGGCGCTGGTCGGGCTGATTCTGCAGCGCACGCGCTGGGCTGTGCGCGTGCTCGCCTTGCCACATGAAGCCGTGCCGGCGGGGTGGGGTGAGCGGGTGCAGATCCTGCGTGGCGACATCACGCGGGCTGACGATGTGGAGCGCGCCGTCAAAGGTTGCTCGCATGTCTTCCATCTGGCCGCGCTGGTGGGGGACGCCGGCAGCTATGCCGCACATGATCGCGTCACCGTGGGGGGCACGGCCCATGTGTTCGAGTCGGCCTTGCGGCACCAGGCCATCGTGGTGCTGACGACCAGCATCTGTGCGTATGGGGATGCGATCCAGCACAGCGTGTGCGCGGAAGACACGCCTTTGGGCAGGGCGCAAGGGCCATACGGCAAGGCCAAACAAGGGCAGGAAGCCCTGGCCTGGCGCTTCAACGCTCAGGGTGGGCAGGTGTGTGTGGTGCGCCCGGCCAACATCGTCGGCCCGGGCTCGGGCCCCTGGTTGCTGGATGCGGCCCATGCCTTGCGCCAGCGCTTGCCTGCGCTCATTGGCGGGGGGCAGGGCCATGCCGCGCTCACGGTGGTCGACAACGTGGCCGACTTCCTGTTGTTGGCGGCACAGAACCCGGCAGCGTATGGCCAGGCCTTCAACATCCATGATGACCTGCCGGTGACCTGGGTGCGCTATTTCAACGATCTGGCCGTGTTGATGGGGGCGCCGCTGCCGCGCTCGATCCCGCGCTGGCTGGCCTATCTGGGTGCCAGCGTGGTCGAGCCGCTGTTCAGGCGCCTCTTTCAGCGTCAGCGCCCACCGGTCACGCGCGAGGCGCTCAACCTCATCGCCTGGGACAGCCGCTTCCCCACAGGCAAGGCCCGTGCACTGGGCTGGGCGCCCAGAGTCTCTTACGGGCAGATGCTGCTGGCGCTGGCCAAGGACATCCAGGCGCGCGGCCTGTAGCCGCGCAAGGCCTGGTCAGCCCTCGTCGCGCGGCATCAGGCAATGCCCCCGCGCCTGCGCCACGGGCCGCTGCGGGTCGTCCTGCCAGATCGACACCTGCACCAGTGCCACGCGGTTGCCTTGGCGCACCGTGGTGCCCTGCACAAAGGTGTCCACCGGCTTGGCCGAGCGCATGTAGGCAATCGCGAAGTCAATGCCGCGCGGCACGCCCTTGATGGCCGGGTTGGTGTTGGTCAGGTGCAGGATCATGGCCGTCTCGCCCAAGCCTGCCAGCACGCCGCCATGCAAGGCCGGCAGCACCGGGTTGCCGATCAACTCGCGCTTGAAGGGCAGGCGGAACACCGGCCCCGCGTCGATCTGCGCCTGCTGGCGGATGTCGAGGAACTCCACATACGGCGAGCGGCCGGGTGGCAGCGCCAGCGCTTCAGGCACATCAGCCCGCTGGCTGACAAACACGGGGCTGGGCTCGATGCTGGCCGGCGCGCTCAGGCTGGCCGCAGCCTGGGTCGGTGTCAACGAGGCCTTGGCATCCACGCCGGGTGCACCCATGTCCTTGCGGCGGGTGTTGGCCGTGGCGCGCATGAAGGTCGCGTTCACCGTGGCCACCGGCTCATCCTGCCCGATCTGGAACACCTGGCCGCGCACAAAACCGATGCTGCGCGACAGGCGGTAGCACTCGGCCTTGCACACCAGATCGGTCATGGCCATGGCCGGGCGCAGGTAGTCCATGCGCAGGTCCAGCGTGGCGATGGGCTCGGGGGTGTCCATGGCGGCGCCCACGGCCAGGCCGCAGGCGGTGTCGGCCAGCACGCTCAGGCAGCCGGTGTGGATCATTTGCAGTTCCGAGTCACCCGTCCACGTGTCGCGTGCGGGCTGGAACAGGCTCACCGTGCCCTTGCCCAGCTCGGTCACTTTCATGCCCGAAGCCGCGGCATAAGGAATGCCGGCGATGAACGCGTCGGCCCAGGTCTGGCGGATGTCACCTGAAAAAATGCTCATGATGCGAAAAATCCAAGGGAGGCTAGAAGGAACTAGGTAGAAACGCGGAGAAGCGCCATTGTCCGCCACTTCGCCCGCTTGTGGCGAGCAGTGCCCTCGCCACGCCCGCATGACGGCCGCATCAGGCCAGGCGGAACTGCCCCACCGTCTGCACCAGCGAGGTGGTTTCCTGGCGCACCGCGTCCACGGCCGCCGCCGATTGTTCGGCCAGCGCGGCGTTCTGCTGGGTGGCCTGGTCCAGCTGGCTCATGGCCTGGTCGATCAGGCTGATGCCCGAGGCCTGCTCGCCCAGCGAGCTGCTCACCTCGGAGATCAGGCCCGAGACCTGACGCACGGCGGACACCACCTCGCTCATGGTCTGGCCTGCCTGCGTGACCAGGTGCGAGCCCGACTCCACCTGCTCCACCGAGGCGCGGATCAGCGTGGCGATTTCCTTGGCGGCCGAGGCACTGCGTTGGGCCAGTCCCCGCACCTCACCGGCCACCACGGCAAAGCCACGGCCCTGCTCACCGGCGCGGGCCGCTTCCACGGCGGCATTGAGCGCCAGGATATTGGTCTGGAAGGCGATGCCGTCGATCACGCTGGTGATGTCCGAGATCTTCTTGGACGAGGCCAGGATCTGGGACATGCTGGCCACCACTTCGTCCACGGTCTGCCCGCCTTGCGTGGCGATCTGCGCGGCCGACGAGGCCTGCTGATCGGCGGTCTGCGCGTTGTGCACGCTTTGCTGCACCGAGGCCGTCAACTGGACCACGCTGGAGGCCGTCTGCTGGATGGTGGAGGCCTGCTCCTCGGTGCGGTGCGACAGGTCACCGTGCCCATGGGCCACCTCGTTCATGGCGTGCGCGACGGTTTGCGAGCGTTGGCGTACATCCCCGACCACACGGGCCAGGCTGTCTTTCATGTCATCGAGGGCCTGCATCAACTGGCCCATCTCGTCTTGCGCATGCACCGGCACCGGGCTGGCCAGGTCCCCGCTCTGGATGCGCTGGGCGGCCTGCAAGGCGGCTTCCAGCGGCTTGAGGGTGGCCTGGCGGATCAGCCAGAAGCTGGCGCACAGCGCGGCAATGCCCAGCAGGTTGACCACGATCACGATGACCTTGATGACCTCCACCGCCTCCGCCACCATCGGGCCGAAGTGGTCGGAGTTGGCCATCACCTGCTCCATGTCGGGCTGCAACTGCTTGACCAGCTCGGGGGTGACCGGGCCGCTGCCGGCTTCAACGATGCCGCGCATGTGGTCCAGGTCGACCATGTCCTTGTGCGGCAGGTCGATCACTGGGCCGAAGCCGATCAGCCGGAACGCCCACTGCTCGATGGTGAACAGCTCGACATCGACATGGGCGGCGATCGCATGGGCCTGGCCGATGGTCTGCAGCAGCGCCTCGCGCGTGAGCGTACTGGCCTGGGGCGCCGCGGCACTGAGCTGCAGGTCGTTGGACATGTGCATCACCAGGGCCATGTGCTCGCGCTCCAGGTAATGAAAGCGCGCGCTCTTGCCTAGCAGGCGCACCCCCAGCAAGACCAGCAGTGACACGGCCACCACCGTGCACAAGCCCGCCACGAATTTCTGCCTGAGTGTGAAACGTCCTGTCATGGATCTTCTCTGTGATGCGTACTGTCTCGGAGATATCGGACAGCACGGGCGCTTCTTCAGCGCCTTTTGGCGACAGAGGCCATGACGGCGGGGGCGAGAGGCTCAGGGGCGGGGCGCGAGGTGAATGGCCAGGCCGGTGGAGGTGATCTGGATGTCCTTGACTTCGTAGCCCATGCGGTCAGCCGTGCGCAGGTCTTCGGGCTTGAACTGGTGCACCGGGTAGTCGTTGAGGCTGTCTTCCACCAGCTGCGCGCCCATCGTGCTCAGGGCGCGTTGGTACACAGCGGGCAAGCCTTCGACCATCACCTGCTCAACCTTGGGTTGCGTCAGGCGGATGGTCAGGTCCTTGGGTTCAAAACGCAGGCCGAAGCTCAGGGCCACCTGGCCCTTGTGCTCTCCGCCCATGATCAGTTCCTTGGCGGTCAGGTCGAAGGCCAGGGCCACGCGGTTCTTGTCGCCCTGCAGGTCCAGCCGGGGCAGGCCAGTGCTCACGTCCAGCAGCTTCATGACCCGCTTGGTGGTCGGGAACTGCTTGCCCAGCCTGGCCTGCAGTTCCTCGCGCGAGATCTCCACCGTGCGTGGCCCCAGCAGGGTGGAGCAGGCCGCTACAAGCCCGGCCAGGGCCATGCCCATGAACAGGGTGCGTCTGCGCAAAGTACCGGGAGAAGGGGGGGTGAGGCGAGACATGGCAGACATGGCGTGTTGGGCAGTCCATCCTGGAAAGCTGCAGTATGCGCCCGTCGGGTACCGGTATTTCAGGCATGGGGCTCAGGGTCTGCCCGGTAAGCTCAAGCAGACTGCCGCGCCTTTCTCTCCAGCCTGGTCAACCCGAGATGACACTCGCCACGCCCACCTTGAGCCGCCCTGCTGCGCTGACCGATGACCGCATCGGCCAGGCACAGTCGGCTTTCCTGCTGGGCGTGCAGCAACAAGCCGATGGCGATCAGCGTGCCGCCCAGATGAGCTTTCGGCGCGCCTTGGTGCTCCAGCCGGATCTGGCCGAAGCCTGGTCCAACCTGGGCCTGCTGCTGGAAGACGATGGCCTGATGGACGAGGCCGCGGCCTGCTACCAGAAGGCGGTGCGCTGCGACGCCACCTTGTATGCGGCGCACCTGAACCTGGCCACCTTGCAGGCACAGCGCCAGCAGTTCGACGCGGCCGAAGCCAGCTACCGGCGGGCCATTGCCTTGCGCCCGGACGACCCCGCAGTGTGGTCCAACCTGGGCGCCATGCTCACCTGCATGCGCCGTGAGGACGACGCCCAGGCCTGCCTGGTCCAGGCCCTGCGCCTGGACCCGGGCTACGACAAGGCCCGCTTCAACCTGGGCTACCTGTGGATGCGGCAAGGGCGCTGGGCAGAAGGCTTCCTGTGCAATGAAGGGCGCGACTTCCCGTCCGTGCTGCAAGGCAAGCTGGGCCTGACCCGCTGGAGCGGCGACAGCCTGGTGGGCCGCTCCCTGCTGATCGCCACCGATGCCGCGCATGGCGACCTGGTCCACATGGTGCGTTATGTGCCCCTGCTCAAGGCCATGGGCGCCAGCCGCGTGGCCATCTGGGGGCACCCGGCCTTGAAGACCTGGTTGTCAACGGCCGAAGGGCTGGACCGCTACATCGCGTTTGACGAGGCCTTTGCGCCAACCCAGTGGGACTGCTGGGCCCCCTTGATGAGCCTGCCCTTTTTGTGCGGCAGCACGGTGGACGCCGTCCCGGCCGGCTTGCCCTATCTGCAGGCTGACCCGCAATGGGCTGCCCGCCGCGCCGCACAAGGCATGGCGCGCGGGGCAGATGGCGCTTTGCGCGTGGGCCTGGTCTGGCGCGGCAACCCCCTGCATGAAAACGACGCGCAGCGCTCCTTGCCTTCACTGGCTGCGCTGGCGCCGCTGTGGCGTGTGCCGGGTGTGCGCTTCTTCAGCCTGCAAAGTGGCGCAGGCAGCGAAGCCGCCTTGCACCCGCCGGCCGGCCAGCCACTGGAAGTGCTGGCCGAACCATTGGGCGACTTCGCTCAGACCGCGGCTGTGGTGGCTAACCTGGACTTGCTCATCGGCGTGGACACGTCCATGGTCCACGTGGCGGGGGCGCTGGGCAAGCCCGTGTGGGTGCTCCTGAGTGACTACAAGACCGACTGGCGCTGGCTGAACCAGCGCACCGACTCGCCCTGGTACCCCGGCGTGATGCGCCTGTTCAGGCAGGACGCCAGCGGGCCACATGCGGGCCAATGGGCGCCGGTGATCGAGCGGGTGGCTCAGGCGCTGGGTGTGTTGGCAGCGGCTGAAGCGCCGCCCGCCGTACAGGGCGCGTCCAAGGTCAACTGAGCGCCCATAAAGGTCTGCAAGCTCATGATCTGCAAGCCATGCGGCCGGGCACGCCGCGCCAGCTTGAGCAACGCCGCATCCTTGCTGAACAGCCAGCTCGCGCCCACATGCAAAGCCAGGTCGATGAAGACCTGGTCATCCGGGTCCTTGCAGCGGTAGGGCCCACGCGGGGGCTCGTCCACGAACTGAGCGTGCTGGAACACCGTCAGCGTCCGCATCGGGTCGGGCAACCAGGCCTTGAGGTAGCTGCGCGGCCAGACCTGGTGCCATTCCTGCTCCATCGAGGGGCAAGCCAGCCAGCGCAGGCGCCCGGCCAGGATGGCTTGGGCAATGGGCTGGGCGGCCGGGTCCTTGAACACCCGCCAGTCCAGCAGGGCGTTGGTGTCGAGGATGACGATGGGGACGTGGTTGCCCGTGTCGCGCTGGGGCGCCGTTGAGGGGCGCTCGTTCATTCGGCGCTGGCGATCACGCCACCACCCAGGCACACGTCGCCCTGATACAGCACGGCCGATTGGCCGGGGGTCACGGCCCATTGCGCATCCGGGAAGCGCAGGCTGATGGTCTGCGCATCCACTGCTTGCACCGCGCACGGGGCATCGGCCTGGCGGTAGCGCGTCTTGGCGCCCACGCCGGCCTGGCCCACGGCGGGCCCCTTGCCATCGACCCAGCTCAGGTCATCGGCCACCAGGGTGTGTTGTTGCAGCCAGGGGTGGTCGTGGCCTTGCACCACATACAGGGTGTTGCTGGCCATGTCCTTGCGGGCCACGAACCAGGGGTCGTGCTCGCCACCACCGCGGGGTGCGCCCTTTTCCTTGACGCCACCAATGCCGATGCCCTTGCGCTGGCCCAGGGTGTAAAAGCTCAGGCCCACGTGCTCGCCGAGCTTGCGGCCGCGGTCGTCCTTGATGGGGCCGGGCTCGTTGGCCAGGTAGCGGTTGAGGAACTCGCGGAAAGGGCGCTCGCCGATGAAGCAGATGCCGGTCGAGTCCTTCTTCTTGGCATTGGGCAGCTTGATCTCGGCGGCGATGCGGCGCACCTCCGTCTTGGGCAACTCGCCCACGGGGAACATGGTCTTGCTCAGCTGCGCCTGGTTCAGGCGGTGCAGGAAGTAGCTCTGGTCCTTCAGCGGGTCCAGGCCTTTCAACAACTCGAAGCGCTGGCCGTTCTCATAAGCGGCATCGGCCACCGCGCGCACGCGGGCGTAATGGCCCGTGGCGATCTTCTCGGCCCCCAGGCGCATGGCGTGGTCCAGGAAGGCCTTGAACTTGATCTCGGCGTTGCACAGCACGTCGGGGTTGGGCGTGCGGCCGGCCTGGTACTCGCGCAGGAACTCGGCGAAGACGCGGTCCTTGTAGTTGGCCGCGAAGTTCACATGCTCGATCTCGATGCCGATCACATCGGCCACCGAGGCGGCATCCAGAAAGTCCTGACGTGACGAGCAGTACTCGCTGTCGTCGTCATCTTCCCAGTTCTTCATGAAGATGCCGATGACCTCGTGGCCCTGTTGCTTGAGCAGCCAGGCCGTCACGGCCGAATCAACGCCGCCACTGAGGCCCACGACCACGCGTTGGCGTTGAGACATATCGGTATCGATCCAAAAATCAGGATGCGCGGCGCTCAGGACGCACGGTTATAGGCCGGGGCCGAGAACACGCTTTCGTGCACGGTCAGGATGGACAGGGGGTAGCGCTCGCCGGCCAGGTAGGCCTCCAGGCACTCCAGGACCAGGGGGCTGCGGTGGCGCTCGGGGCAGGCGCGGATCTCGTCGGCCGTCATCCACACGGCGCGCACGATGCCTTCGTCCAGCTCCAGGTCGGGGTCAGCCTCGCCCACCGAGCCAAAGAAGGCCAGGCGCAGGTAGGTGATGTCTTCACCGGTGCGGGTGCGCCGAAAGCGCGACATGAACATGCCCAGGAAACCTTCAGGCTGGAAAGCGCAGGCGGTTTCTTCCAGGGTTTCGCGGATCACGCCCTGGATGGGCGACTCGCCGGGGTCCAGGTGGCCCGCCGGGTTGTTCAGCAGCAGACCGTCCGAGGTTTGTTCCTCGACCAGCAAAAAACGCCCGTCACGCTCGATCAGCGCAGCGACAGTGACGTTGGGTTTCCAGCGCACTTTGGGTGCGTGGAGAGCCTCAGGTTGTGGCGCGGGCTCGAGGAGCATATCGGCGGTCTTCATGAGCCCGGCATTATCCGCTAATGTTTTGTCACATGCATGACCAAACGCCCTCGTGGGATACCCGGGGGAGGGCAATCCGGCTCCAGGCGGGCAAATTTGACAACGCAAGGCATCAAATTGAGGGGTTTTGGTGTTCCGGACAGGCCTAAACGTCCGCTTGGTCGGTTAAAACCCTAGGAAAGACGTGAACTTTGTGTATGCTGGTGGGTTAGGCAAAGTTCACGCCGGCCGCGCACTTTCAAGCGTACTGCGGCTGCATCATCCACATGTGTAGGAGACTCGGATGCTGATAGGCATTCCCATGGAGACCCTCGCGGGCGAAACCCGCGTGGCCGTGACCCCGGAGACCGTCAAGAAATTGAAGGCTCAAGGCCACACCTTGCGTGTGCAGTCTGGCGCCGGCATCGCCGCCAGCGTGACCGATGACGCCTATGTGGCCGCTGGTGCAGAGATCACCGACGCCGCGGGCGCCCTGGGCGCCGACATGGTGCTCAAGGTGCGTGCCCCCCAGGCCGATGAACGTGCCCAGATGAAGCCCGGCGCCGTGCTGATCGGCATGCTCAACCCGTTCGACAAGGACGGCTTGCAGGCCATGACCGACGCCAAGCTGACCGCCTTCGCCCTGGAAGCCGCGCCACGCACCACCCGTGCCCAGAGCATGGACGTGCTGTCTTCGCAGGCCAACCTGGCTGGCTACAAGGCCGTGATGATCGCCGCTGACAAGTACCAGCGCATCTTCCCCATGCTGATGACCGCAGCTGGCACCGTCAAGGCCGCCCGCGTGGTGATCCTGGGCGTGGGTGTGGCTGGTCTGCAGGCCATTGCCACCGCCAAGCGCCTGGGCGCCGTGATTGAAGCGTCCGACGTGCGCCCCTCCGTGAAGGAGCAGGTCGAGTCGCTGGGTGCCAAGTTCATCGACGTGCCCTACGAGACCGCCGAAGAAAAAGAAGCCGCTGAAGGCGTGGGTGGTTACGCCCGCCCGATGCCGCAGTCGTGGCTGGACCGCCAGAAGACCGAAGTGGCCAAGAAAGTGGCCGCTGCGGACATCGTCATCACCACGGCCCTGATCCCTGGGCGCGCGGCCCCCGTGCTGGTCACCGAGGACATGGTCAAGGCCATGAAGCCTGGCTCCGTCATCGTCGACCTGGCCGCGGCCCAAGGCGGCAACTGCCCCTTGACCGAAGCCAACAAGACCGTGGTCAAGCACGGCGTGACGCTGGTGGGCGAAACCAACCTGCCCGCGCTGGTGGCCGCTGACGCGTCTGCCCTGTACGCCCGCAACGTGATCGACTTCCTGAAACTGGTCTTCAACAAGGAAGGCCAGTTCAACGTCGATCTGGAAGACGACATCGTCAAGGCTTGCCTGATGTGTCGTGACGGCCAGCTGCTGCGCGCGTGAAGCGCGCGTCAGTGAGCCCTGAGGAGAAAGCCATGCAACGCAATATGCTGCGCGCGAAGCTGCACCGCGCCACCGTCACCGAAGCCATCCTGGACTACGAAGGCTCCTGTGGCATCGATGAAGACCTGATGGACGCCGCTGACATGAAGGAGTTCGAGTACATCGAGCTCTACAACGTCAACAACGGCGAGCGCTTTGCCACCTACATCATCAAGGCGCCGCGTGGCACCGGCACGATCTCGCTCAATGGCGCCGCGGCCCGTCGCGCCCATGTGGGCGACCTGCTGATCATCTGCACCTACGCGCCGATGAACGAGGAAGAAGTGGCCAGCTACAAGCCCAAGGTCGTGCTGCTCGACGAGCGCAATGCGATCAAAGAGATCCGCAAGTTCGACTGATCACCCGACAGACCGATTTCTTAATTTCTGGAGACCACGATGGAAGCTTTAGAGCCCGTCAGCCACGTCGTCATCAACCTGAGCATCTTCGTGCTGGCCATCTATGTTGGCTACCACGTGGTCTGGACGGTGACCCCCGCTCTGCACACCCCCTTGATGGCCGTGACCAATGCCGTGTCCGCCATCGTCATCGTGGGCGCCATGCTGGCTGCCGCGCTGACCGTGACGCCGTTGGGCAAGACCATGGGCCTGCTCGCCGTGGCCCTGGCGGCGGTGAACGTGTTCGGCGGTTTCCTCGTCACGCGACGCATGCTGGAGATGTTCAAGAAGAAGGAAAAGAAAGCAGGAGCCAAGTAAATGAGCATGAACCTGATCGCTTTGCTCTACCTGTTCGCCTCGGTGTGTTTCATCCAGGCGCTCAAAGGTTTGAGCCACCCGACCACGTCCATCCGTGGCAACTTCTTCGGCATGACCGGCATGACCATCGCCGTGCTGACCACCGTGGGCCTGATCCACGGGCAAGCCGCTTCCCTGGGCATTGATTTCGGCACGGGCCTGGCCTATGTGCTGGGCGCCCTGGTGGTGGGCGGCGGTGCCGGCGCCATCATGGCCAAGCGCGTCGAGATGACCAAGATGCCCGAGCTGGTCGCCTTCATGCACAGCATGATCGGCCTGGCCGCGGTGTTCATCGCCGTGGCCGTGGTGGCCGAGCCGTATGCCTTCCAGATCGTGGCCAAGCCGATCGGTGACGTCATCGCGCAGATCCCGGTGGGCAACCGTCTGGAGCTGTCGCTGGGCGCGGCCATCGGTGCCATCACCTTCTCGGGCTCGGTCATTGCCTTCGGCAAGCTGTCGGGCAAGTACAAGTTCCGCCTGTTCCAGGGCGCACCTGTCAACTTCGCTGGCCAGCACATGCTGAACCTGGTGCTGGGCCTGGCCCTGATCGGCCTGATCGGCACCTTCATGGCCACGCAGCGCATGGACGTGTTCGTCGCCCTGATCGCGCTGGCCTTTGTGCTGGGTGTGTTGATCATCATCCCCATCGGCGGCGCAGACATGCCCGTGGTGGTGTCGATGCTCAACAGCTACTCGGGCTGGGCGGCGGCCGGTATCGGCTTCTCGCTGAACAACTCCATGCTGATCATTGCCGGCTCGCTGGTGGGCAGTTCGGGCGCGATCCTGAGCTACATCATGTGCAAGGCCATGAACCGCTCGTTCTTCAACGTGATCCTGGGTGGCTTTGGTGGTGAGGCTGGTGGCGCCGCTGCCGGTGGCGCGCAGCAGCAGCGCCCTGTGAAGAGTGGCTCGGCCGACGACGCCGCCTTCATCCTGGGCAACGCCGAAACCGTGGTCATCGTGCCCGGTTACGGCCTGGCTGTGGCCCGCGCCCAGCACGCCGTCAAGGAACTGGCTGCCAAGCTCACCGAGAAGGGCATCACCGTCAAGTACGCTATCCACCCGGTGGCCGGCCGCATGCCGGGTCACATGAACGTGCTGCTGGCCGAAGCCGAAGTGCCGTATGACCAGGTCTTCGAAATGGAAGACATCAACGGCGAATTCGGCCAGGCCGACGTGGCCATCATCCTGGGTGCCAACGACGTGGTGAACCCCGCCGCGCACACCAAGGGCAGCCCGATCTACGGCATGCCCATCCTGGAAGCCTACAAGGCCAAGACCGTCATCGTGAACAAGCGCTCCATGGCTTCCGGTTACGCCGGCCTGGACAACGAGCTGTTCTACATGGACAAGACCATGATGGTCTTTGGCGACGCCAAGAAGGTCGTGGAAGACATGGTCAAGGCGGTGGAGTGACCGCCTGGCTGTGATCCGAAAGGATCGCGCTCACCCCGCAAAACCGGACCTTGTGTCCGGTTTTGTTTTATGGGCGCAGAACTGGGTGTCGTTTCATGGTCTCGCCCCTTGTTGGCGGGGTGCTCAAGGCGCGGGTTGCCCCGGATAATGTTGCCAATAAGCGCCCGGCTTGTGTCGTGAGCCCGGGCGGATCAGGTTCATCAGGGAGAGATTCATGTTGTTGCGCCATCGTCGTGTTGTGCTGGCCGTGTCGGCTGTGCTGGGTCTGACTGCGGGCTCTGCCCACGCCACCATGCAGACCCTGGAGGGTCAGTATTTGCAAGTCAGTTATGACGATGCCTTGCTGCCGGCAGGCTTTGGCCAGGTGCAATTGCGCGAGTCGGCCTTGAACTGGGCTTGCACCGATGTGTCTTGCTCGCTGACCGGGCCCTTGAGCGCGGCGGTGGTGTTCAGCGCGGCGAATGGCCAGCCGGTGAGCGTGACCTCGCAGGCCTTGAATTTCAACCTCTCGGTGTTGCCCAAGACGGTTGACAACATCGTGGACCCATTGGGTAACAGTTGGGGCGTCGTTTCGGCCGATCTGGGCAAGTGGGCCATCGGCGTGGACATCGCCTCGCAAGGCAAACCTGCTGGCGATGCCCAGTTCGCCACGGCTTATGGACAGTTCTCTTACACAGCTCGCCGCACGGGCGTGGTGCCGACCTGGAGCGTCAACGCACCCGTGGCCGTTGCTGGCAAGATCAAGGAAACAGCCGTGTTGGGGCTGACACAGGCCGGCGCGGTGAATGTCGGGCCTGGTGTATCGGGTGTGAGCACGCTTGATGAGTCCGGTCGCGTGTATGGCTCGGACGGTGAATTCCCCTGGATGTTTTCCACCCAGCTTGATGGCGCGCGTTGGGCCTATCCATCTACAACCGATGTGCTGTGCTCGTCGCTGTCTTGCATGGAGTTCAAGACCGGCAATGTGAACGTCAATGACTACTTCCTGAGCTTTGACCTCATTGGCACACCGACCGCCGTGCCCGAAGCGGGCACGCTGAGCATGATGCTGCTGGGTGGCCTTGGCTTGATCGGTGTCACGCGCCGCCGTCGGGCGTCAGCAAGCGCCTGAAGGCTTTTTCGCCTTCCACGAGGCTGTAGCCTTCGCGCGCACAACGCTGCGCTGCCTCACGCAGCGGGCGCATGGCGGCCTGGTTGTCCAGCGCCTCGACCACGCGGTCGGCCATCTCGGCGGTGTTGAAGAAGTCCACCAGCAGGCCGTTCTCGCGGTCGGTGATCACTTCCTGCACCGGCCCTGTGCGTGAGCCGATCACCAGGCACCCTGAGGCCATGGCCTCCAGCATGGACCACGACAGCACGAAGGGGTAGGTCAGGTAGACGTGCGCGGCCGATACCTGCAGCACCCTGCGGTATTGGTCATATGGCAGCTTGCCCATGAAGTGCGTGCGCGTGGCGTCCAGTTGCACTTCGCGTTGCATCTTCTCGCGCCAGTTGGGCGCGTCCGTGGGCTTCTGGCCATAGCTGACGTCGTCGCCCCCCACGATGATGGTGTGGCAACGCGGGTGCGCCTTCTGCACCTTCTCCAGCATGCGCATGAAGGTGTGAAAACCCCGGTAGGGCTCCAGGTTGCGCGCCACATAGGTGATCACCGGGTCCCCCGCCTTGACGGTGTGGCCGCTCGGCAGGGTCAGCTGCGCATGGGGATCGGGGCGCAACAGCTCGGTGTCGATGCCTTCGTGCGCCAGGTGGATCTTGGGCAGGTAGAGCGAGGGGTGGCGGCTGCGCTGCCACTGCGTGGGGCTCACGCCCACATCGCAGTTGGCCAGGTTCAGCGTGTGCAGCGCGTTCCAGGTGCGCAGCTTGGCCACGGTGTCGAAGGTGGCGGGGAACTCCGGGTCGAAGCCCACATCGCTATCCGGCGTGCCGTAGTACCACTCGCAGAAATGGATCAGGCGCGTGTCGGGGAAGATGTCCCGCACATACAGCGTCTCACCCCAGCCCGGATGGGCCAGGATGGCGTCGGGCTTGTAGCCCTGCTGCTTGAGCTTGAGCAGCACACGCGCTGCCGCCTGCCCGTGCAGCACGGCGTCTTCCATCTGCCGCAGATACGGGTGCTGCTGTTTGTGCGGCTGGCGCGCCAGGTCATAAGGAATCCAGCGCACCGAGCTCATGCCTGGCGCCGTGCGCCGCCCCAGCCCGATCACCTCCCAGCCGGGTTGCTGCGCCCAGGTGTGGCCGATGCGGCGGAACTGGCCGGGGAAGTTCTGGTGGATGAGGAGGATGCGCTGGCGGACCGGACTGCTCATGCTGGTCAACGCTCCCGCAAACTTTCCTTGGCATAACTCTGCACCGGGCTGAGCAGGTACTCGATCACGCGGCGCTTGCCGGTCTTGATCTCGGCGGTCACGTTCATGCCGGGTGTCAGGCGGATGGGTTTGCCGTCCACGTTGATGGTGTTTTGCGCCAGGGTCAAGGTAGCGGGGAAGACGGCCCCACCAGGGGGCGGGGCCTCCTTGCCTTCACGGTCTTGCTGGGCCTTGTTGGGCTCTTGCATGACGGCATCGGCCGTGATGGTGGTGACCTTGGCGGGCACGGTGCCGTAGCGCGTGTAGGGGAAGGTCTCCAGCTTGATCTCGGCCTCTTGCCCCAGGTTCACGAAGCCCACGTCCTTGTTCTCCAGGGTGACGTCGGCCGTGACATGGGCCTGCTCGGGCACGACCACCAGCAGCACCTGCGCGGGCGTGACCACACCGCCCGTGGTGTGGATGGCGAGCTGCTGCACGGTGCCGTCCACCGGGGCCTTGAGCGTGGTGAGCTTCTCGCGCTGGCTGGCTTTGGCGCCTTCGGCCACCAGCTGGCGCGCTTGCAGGTCGGCCTTGGCATGGCGCTCGTTCAAGGTCTTGAGCGTGTCGGCTTTGAAGGCGAGCAAGGTCTGCTCGGCCTGGGTGATCTCGGCCTTGGTCTCTTCGCGGCGGGCGCGGTAGGCAGCCAGGTCCTGCTCCATTTCGACGCGGGCACGGGTGCGGTCCTCGCCGGCGTGCTGGGCCACGAAACCTTCCTTGGCCAGCTTGCTGAAATCCTCTTCGCGCTTTTGCGCCATGGGCAAGGTGGCCTTGAGCTTGGCGACCTGCTCGCGCACGGTCTCCAGGTCGGCCTTCTTGGTGTCGATGTCGGCTTGCAGCTTGGCCTGCTGGGCCTGGATGTTCTGCCATTCGGCATCCAGCTGGTTGCGCGTCAGGCGCAGCTCGGTGGCGCTCAACTCGCTGCCCTCGCGGGTGGCCTCGGGCGGCAACTCAGGGGCCTTGCCTGGCTTCTTGTGGTGCTTGTCCAACGCGTCGAGCAAGGCTTGCGTGCGCCAGGCTTCAGACAGGGCGCCCGCGCGTTCTTGCGTGACACGGCTGTTGTCAGCGGCAGCGGTGGTGGGGTCGAGCTCGATCAGGAGCTGGCCGGCCTTGACCTTGTCCCCGTCTTGCACATGGATGGCTTTGACCACGCTGGCTTCCAGCGGCTGGATGAGCTTGGTGCCGTCGCTCACGACGATGCGGCCCGGTGCCACGGCCACGATGTCGACCTGGCCGAAGCAGGCCCACACGATGGCGATGACCAGCAGGCTGCAGATGGCCCAGATGGCGCGCCGAGGCGCAGGGTGAGGCGGGGTGGCTTGCAGGCTCAAGGCCGCAGGCAGGAAGGCGGCTTCGTCGGCCAGGCGGGCGGGGCCGGCCAGCTCGTGGCGGTGCTGCCAGGCGGCCTGGAACACGGCCTTGTAGTGGCGCAGCAGGTCGGCCAAGGGGTGGCCGGGCTTGGCTGGAGCTGGGTGGGCAGGCGCCTCGTTGGCGCTGTGCATCGTGGAGGTGCGGTTCATGGCTGGCCCTCCGCGTCAGGCTTGCGGTCAGGGGCACGGCCTTGAAGGGTGTCGCCAACGGGGGGCAAGTGGGGGTGGCCAGCGGCCGGCCCATCCAGCGGGTTGTTGCCTTGTTGCATGCGCCACAAATAGGCGTACAGGCCTTTGGGGCGCTGCACGAGCTCGTCATGCGGGCCGGCCTCGACGATGCGCCCGCGCTCCATCGCGACGATGCGGTGCGCGTGGCGCACGGCGCTCAGGCGGTGGGCAATGATGATCACGGTGCGGCCCTTGCAGATGGACGCCATGTTGCGCTGGATGATGGCTTCGGATTCGTAGTCGAGCGCCGAGGTGGCTTCGTCAAAGATCAGCACGCGCGGGTTGGTGAACAGGGCGCGCGCAATGGCCACGCGCTGGCGCTGGCCGCCTGACAGCGACGAGCCTTGTTCGCCCACGATGGTGTCGTAGCCCTCGGGCAGCTCGCTGATGAAGTCGTGCGCACCGGCCAGGCGGGCCGCGTGCATCACGGCCTCCAGCGGGGCGGCCGGGTCGGCAATGGCGATGTTCTCGCGCACGCTGCGGTTGAACAGGAAGTTGTCCTGCAGCACGACGCCGATCTGGCGGCGCAACTGGGCGGCGTCCACCAGGCTGATGTCGATGCCATCGATCAGCACGCGCCCTTGCTCGGGCGTGTACAGGCGTTGCACGAGCTTGGTCAGCGTGCTCTTGCCCGAGCCCGATCGGCCCACGATGCCGATGACCTCGCCGGGGCGGATGTCAAAGCCCACGTCGTGCAGCACCGGGGCGGCCTCGGGGCGGTAGCGGAAGGTGACCTTGTCCAGCGTGATGCGGCCCTTGATGGGCGGCAGTTGCGCGGCGGTGCTGGGGGGCACTTCGGTGCGGGTGTTGAGGATGTCGCCCAGGCGCTCCATGGCGATACCGGTCTGCTGGAACTCGGTCCACATCTGGGCCATGCGCATGATGGGTTGGGAGACGCGCCCGGCAAACATGTTGAAGGCCACGAACTGGCCGACCGACAGCTCATGGTCCATCACCAGCTTGGCGCCGAACCACAGCGTGGCGGCATTGATGAGCTTGCCGATGAGGTTGATGCCTTCGTTGGCCCAGGTGGCCAGGGTCTGCGTCTTGAAGCTGGCGGACACGTAGGCGGCGAGTTGGTTGTCCCAGCGGCGGGCCATGGCCGGCTCCAGGGCATTGGCCTTGACCGTCTGGATGCCGGTGATGGTCTCGACCAGCATGGCCTGGTTCTCGGCACCACGCGCGAACTTCTCATTGAGGCGCCCGCGCAGCACGGGCACCACGCTCAGGATCAGCACGGCGTACAGCGGCAGGCTGACCAGCACGATGAGGGTGAGCGGCACGCTGTAGAGCAGCATCACGCCGATGAAGAGCACCGAGAAGACCACGTCCAGCACCAGCGTGAGCGCCTGGCCGGTGAGGAAGCTGCGGATGTTCTCCAGCTCGCGCACGCGGGCCACCGAGTCGCCCACGCGGCGGGCCTGGAAGTAGGCCAGGGGCAGTTGCACCAGGTGCCTGAACAGGCGCGCGCCCAGCTCCACGTCCATGCGGCTGGTGGTGTGGCTGAACACATAGGCGCGCAAGCCGGTGAGCAGGCTCTCGAACACCACGACCACGGTCAGGCCGACGACCAGCACATCGAGCGTGGTCAGGCCGCGGTGCACCAGCACCTTGTCCATCACGACCTGGAAGAACAGCGGGCTGATGAGCGCGAAGATCTGCAGAAAGAGCGAGACCATCAGCACCTCGCCCAGCAGCTTGCGGTACTTGACGATGCTGGGGATGAACCAGGTGAAATCGAACTTGGCCAGCGCACCGGCCAGGCTGGCGCGGCTGGTGGCCAGCAGCAGCTCGCCTGTGCCCGATGGCGCCCACTGCTGGAGGAAGACCTCGATGGGCTCGATGGTGGGGCGCCCGCCGCCTTCGGCGTTCGGGTCCTGGAACAGCACACGTTGGCCGTCGCACTGGGCCAGCAGGACCCAGCGGGTGCTGCCTTCCGCATCACGCAGGCGGGCCAGGGCGGGCAGGGGGGCCAGCGACAGGCGGTCAGCGGCCGTGCGGCTGATCTTGGCCTTGAGGCCCAGTTCCTTGGCGGCGCCCAGCAGCTCGTCGTCGGTGGCGGGCACGCTGGGACTCAGGCCGCGCGTGTGCACCAGGGATTCAGGGTCGGCGGCGATGTGGTGCAGGCGTGCCAGCAGACACAGGGCGCGCCAGGGTTGGGGCGGCCGAGCGGTGTCGGGCGTGGGCGGAATGGGGGTATCCGCCCCTTCGTGGGCGAGTGAGGAAGACATGTGAACCCTGGTATTTTTGAATGCAGGGCATTATGAGACCCGCGTATTTTGCTTTCCCTCCCGCTTGAGAGGGGGAGGACAGACCCTGTTTGTTACCCGATGTGAGGGGCAGGGGAAGCCCGTGGTTCTGCCCTGGGCGGGCTCAGCCGACCACGACCTGGTTGCGGCCGGCGTCTTTGCCTTTGTAGAGCGCGGCGTCGGCGCGCTGGATGGCCTGGTCGACCGCTTCGTCGGCACGCAACTCGGCCAGGCCCAGCGTGGCACTCACGCGCAGGGCGTGGTCTTTGGACGGGAAGCGCAGGTCGGCAATGGCTTGCCGCAGGCGTTCGGCCACCGGCAAGGCGACGTTCTTATTGGCGAAGGGCAGCACGATCAGGAACTCTTCGCCGCCCCAGCGGGCCACGAAATCCATCTCGCGCACGCCCGCTTCCAGCACGTCGGCCACGGCTTTCAAGGCCCAGTCGCCCATGTTGTGGCCAAAGGTGTCGTTGAGCTTCTTGAAGTGGTCGATGTCCACCAGCAGCACGCAGGTGTCATGGGGCTGGCGTTGGCGAACGGCCTGTTCATGGACCAGCGAAGCCAGCATGCTGCGGCGGTTCATCAGGCCGGTGAGGCTGTCGGTGGTGGCCAGCTCGTGCAGGCGTTCTTCAGCCTGGGTGATGAGGTGCACGTACAGCACGGTCAGGCCGCTGAGGATGGCGATGGTGGTGACCAGGTTGAAGCGGTGCAGGTAGGCCAGTGTGCCCAGGTCCATCTGGTAGGCGGGATCGGCCTTGCGCCAGTACCAGTCCAGGGCCACATAGGCGCCGGCGATCAAGGTGGCAAAGCCGATCTTGAAGGGCCACTTGTTGAGCTGGTTGGCCAGGAACACCGGGATGACGATGAGCAGGTAGTAGTGAAAGCCGCTTTCCCAGCCCACGGTGATCACGGCCAGGATGGCATGGGCGGCCACCTCGGCGATCATCATGAACATGGCCAGGGCCACCTTGTTGTGGCGCAGCAGCAGGGCGGCCAGGAGGTAGGTCAGCACGCTGGCGACGTTGACCTGCGCCATGGCCAGCACCTTGGCCTGGTAGAACAGCACGCCAAACGCCACATGCGTGACACCCGCCAGCAAACAGCCGCTGCTGAGCAGCAGCTTGAACGAGTCGCTGGCAATGGAAGGTGTGAGCGATGACGCCCCGTCTTGACGCGCAGGCTTTCCCATGCGCGCCAGCATATCAGCCGGGGTTGTCGTCATGCTGAGGATTTGCGCGGTGCGGATGAGGCGTCCGGATCTGTCAGATATGACCCACATCAAGCCCTCGGCGAGCTTGATATGCCGCGGGGAACCCAATGCGTCAGCGTGCAGGTTTGGCCAATCGGGCACAGCTTTGGCGGCACGGATCAAGCCAGGCTGTATGCAATCGGCCCTGCGATCTACCGAGGAGACAAGCCCATGACGCACGACACACAAGTCCGCCCGATCCAGCCACGCGAAAAGCTCGACTTTCAGTTGGGCGGCGGCATCCCCCGCTTCTGGAACGGGGGGGACCCGTTCAAGACCCGTTTTTTTGACGCGATGTCCTTGACCTTTCCGATCGGCGAGCGCTACTTCATCAGCACGGTGCGCGCCTACCGCGACCAGATCCAGGATCCGCACCTGCTGCAGGAGGTCAAGGACTTCACGCGCCAGGAAGCGCAGCACGGCATGGTGCACACCGAGTTCAACGCCATGCTGGAAGGTCAGGGCCTGAACGTGGGCTGGACGCAGCGGTTTCTGGACAGCAAGTTCAAGTGGCAGCTGTCAAGCTGGTCCAAGGCCTTCAACCTGTCGTACACGGCCGCGGCCGAGCACATGACGGCGATGATGTGCACGACCTTCATGGAGCGCCCCGACATCATCGAGCCCTTCGACCCGCGCATGCGGGCGGTCTACACCTGGCACTCGATCGAAGAGGTGGAGCACAAGGCGGTGTGTTTCGATGTGCTGACCAAGGTGGCCAAGGCCAACTACTTCACGCGCATTGCCGGGCTGATCTATTTCAGCATCGAGTACCCGATTGGCAACTGGTTCATGGTCAACCGCCTGCTCAAGGATGATGGCTTCGGCTTCTTCCAGCGCGCGAAGATGCTGCTCAAGGGCGCATGGTGGTTGTACAAACCCGGTGGCGTCTTCCTGCCGGCACTGGGCTACTACCTCTCGTACTACAAGCCGGGCTTCCACCCCTGGCAGCACACCGAGATGGGCCACTACGACACCTGGCTGAAGGCCTATGAACGCACCGGCGACCCGGTGATGGCGTCAGAGGCCTATTCGGCGCAGGTGATGGCCAGGGCTTGAATGCCCACTGCGCCAACACGTTGGTCGGATAACGCTTGGTGAAAACCCCTTGGCCATGAGCGTGGTGACCTGGGTAGCATGCATATGTGATTTGAATATCACTTAACGCCAATCAGGCGGTGCATACCGAGGAGACCCTTCATGAAACTGCGTTGTCGACCCCTTGTTCTGGCTGCCTTGATGTTCGCGGGGGGCGCGCATGCCGCTGACCCCGGCATGCCCGATTGCGCGGGCGTGGGGGCCGTGCGGGTGCTGCACGAAGGCCTGGGCGCGATCGAATCGGCGGCGTTCTTGCCCTCGGGCAAGCTGGTGATGGCCGCCAACCTGAAGGGCACCCTGTTGCGCAAGGACAGCCTGGCGGCGGTGCCCGTGCAGGTGGCCTCGGGCCTCAGCACGCCAGGCGGCATCGTGGTGAACGATGAGCAAAGCGTCATGGTGGGCACGGGCAATGGCCTGGGTGGCTTGTTCCCTTCCGCCGGTGCCGCAGGCATCGCGCAGGTGGATCTGCAAACGGGCAAGGTGACGCCGGTCATCAAAGGGCTGTCCATGGCCAATGGCCTGGTGCGGGGGGCGGACGGCAGTTATTACGCGTCTGACGACCTGGCCACCAGCCTGGACCGTGTCCTGCCCAATGGCACGGTCCAGCGCAAATGGCTGAGCCTCAACAGCAACGGCCTGGCGCTGAGCAAGGACGGTCGGACCTTGTTCGTCAACCAGTTTCTGCGGCCGGCATCAAGGCGGTGAGCTTGCCGGACGGTGCCGTGAGCACCTTTGCCAAGGTGCCGGTGCAACGCGCCCTGGCCGGTCTGGATGGCCTGGACATCGATGAGCAGGGCAATCTGTATGTGGTGGCGTATTTCAGTGGTGAGGTCTGGCGGGCTTCGCCGGGGGGCGCACTGTGCCGTCTGGCGAGCGGGCTGAGCTTGCCCAGTGCGCCGGTGCTTGGGCGGGCCGGGCAGGGCTTTGACCCAGCCAGCCTGTACCTGATGTCGCACTCGGGGCGCCTGTATGAGGTGCCGAATGCGGTGCCCAATCCCGTGGTGGCGCGGCCCTGAGCCCTTGGCGGTGCGGGGCCTGATCAGAAGTCGTATTTGGACACGACGATGGGCTCCGGGCAGGCCTTGGCAATCTTGTCCTGCACCACGGCTTCGATCTGGCTGGCATTGGCCAGGTAGGTGTCGACCCAGTCCTGCCGGTTGTGCCCGGCCTGAAAGCGGGTCTCCAGGGCCTCGCGGGAAATGATGGCGCGCACCAGGCGCAGGCCAACGGGCAGGCGCACGATCACGGAGTCGTGGCCGGCGTAAATCACAGGGCGAACGTCGTTCATCTTGCTGCTCCTTAGAACTGGGTTCCTTGCTGACGGGAGCGCAGTGTCGGCCTCGTTGCAGGGGCTTGGGTAAGGAGATGCTTCTGGCCCTTCAAATGGTTGCGGCCTGCGTGTGCAGGTGGGCGCGCCGCGTGTGAATCAGGGGAAGACTTGCGTGTTGTTGCAAGCGTAAAGATAGTCAAAGACTGGTGTGCCGATGGGGTGCTTGCCTCAACAGGCTGTCGGGCAGCGCCTGCTGCAGTTGCGCGGCCGACCACACCGCGCCGCCATGGGCCTGCGCAAAAGCCAGAGCTTGATCCTGCGTGGCGAAAGGCGGCAGGTTGCCGGCCCGCATCGGGCCCTTGGCGTCCGAGGCATGGACGAACCAGGCGTGGGCCAAGGGTAGCCATTGGCCGGTTTGGAAGTCCTGCACATAACTGGCGGTGACGTGAGCCAGGCTGCGGCCTTTGCTATAGCGGGGTACGTCCTGCAGGTAGAGCAGCAGGCTCAGGGGTGAGTCGAAGAAGTAGGCGTCGCCATCGTCAAAGATGAGCTGGGCGGCCCAGCGCGGGAAGCGCGCCGGGAACATGCCGCATACCGGACAGCGGGCTTGATCGGGCACGGGGCGCGCGGCCTGCATGGGCAAGCCCGAAGCCGGGTCATACGGGTGGGCGGCAATGGTGCGGCAGACCTCTGCCTGCAACGGCGGTTGGGGTTGCGTCTGCCGTGCGGCTTGCTCTTGCGGTGCCATGCCGGTGGGGCGCGCGGCAGCCATCAGCAAGGCGGCACAGCCCAGGGTCAGGGCCGCACCGCCCACCCAACGCAGCCACCAGCCGAAGGAGCGCATCACATCCTGCCGTCGTGGTGGGCGCCGCCGCTGAGGTCGGCCATCTCGGGGGTGACCTCGGCAAAGCGCAGGACTTGTCCGCCATGCAGCTTGGCGAAGGCTTGCGCGTCAGCCTGGCTGCGGAAGCTGGCGAAGGTCGGGCCCATGGAGCCGGGGCGTGTGCTGCCGCGCACGTAGAAACCACTGCGGGCGTCAAACCAGTGGCCACGCGGTTGGTCCCAATCGGCTTGCGCCATGTCCTGCACGAACACGGCCTGGATGGGGCGGGCTTGCTCGGGCTTGAGCAGGGTGGCGAACATCTCCACGGTGTCGCAGAACCAGTGGGGCTGCTTGTCGCCCCGGTAGTGGAGCTGGGCCTTGGGGCCGGGGTAGTCCGACAGCAACATGCCGTCGAGGTCGCAGGTGGCGCCGGCCTCGATCTCGGCAGGCGTGGGCGGCGCTTCGGCTTCGCGGCCGCAGGCGCTCAGCAAGGCGGCGGTGCCAGCAAACAGGAGGAAGTGGCGGCGAGGGATCATGGTCGGAATCTCCAGGAGGCCAGACCCAGCGGCAGCAGCATCCAGCCCAGCATGGCGCCGCCCAGCAGCCAGGGATTGGCCAGGGCAGGCGGCACGATGCTGGTCAGGCCGTAGAGGCTGCGCATGTCGTCCAGCGAAAACACATTGAGGATGCGAAAGATGTCGGCCGGGTTGCACAGCAGCAGCCAGGGCAGGGCGTCGCCGCCAAGCTGGCCGCCACTGGCCACCAGCACGCCCAGCAGCAAGAGGTCAAAGACCAGCACGAAGCCGAACCACAGCGCGATGGCCAGGCCCGAGGCGCGTGTGCGGTCGCGCGCCAGCACGGACAGCCACACCGCCAGGCTCAGGAAGCACAGGCCCAGCATCCAGGCGCTGAGGACGAAGCCGGCGTAGTGGTAGAGCCCCGCCCAGCCGAACTGTTGCGCCATCAACAGGCCGACCAGCGCAAAGCCAGCCAGCGTCGACAGGCTCAAGGCCATGGCCAGCCCGAGGTACTTGCCCAGCAGCAATTCCTGCCGTGTGATGGGCAAGGCCAGCAGCAAATCCAGCGAGCCCCGCTCGCGTTCGCCCACGATGGCATCAAAGCCCAGCAACAAGGCGATCAAGGGGACGAGGTAGATGACCAGGCTGACCAGGCTGGCAATGGTGAGCTCGATGGAGCCTGGGCCCACGCGCCCTTGCGCGGCGCCACCGAAGTAGGTGATGAGCAGCGAGGCGATGGTGAAGACCAGGGCCACGACCAGTACCCAGCGGTTGCGCAGCCGGTCGCTGAACTCCTTGTGGGCCAAGGTGCGAACCTGGCGCCATTCGATGAGGCAGGTGTGCAGGCTCATGGGGTGCTCCTCAGGCCGAAGAAGAGGTCTTCCAGCGTGGGCTCGGCGATCTGGATGTCGCTGATGGCCTCGTCCTGTGTGGCCAGGGCGTGCAGCATGGCCATCTTGAGCGCGCGCGGGCAGCGCGGGTCAGGCCTTCTTCATGCGGGCTGGTTTGAACGCTCGCCAGGGTTGACAGGCTGGCTTGTACGGCTGGGGCGAGGCTGGCGGGCACACACACCGTGATGGTCAAGGGCAGATGGCTTTGATCACGCAGCTCGTCCACGCTGCCACAGGCGAGCACGCGCCCATTGGCCATGACGGCGAGGCGGTCCACCCGGGCTTGCAGTTCGGCCAGGATGTGGGAGGTGATCACCATGGTGACGCCCTGCGCGCGCAGCTCACCCAGCACGGCGTAGAAGTCGCGGGTGGCGGCCGGGTCCAGGCCGGTGGTGGGCTCATCGAGGAACAGCAGTTGCGGCTCGCCCAGCAGGGCTTGGGCAAAGCCCAGGCGCTGGCGCATGCCCTTGGAATATTCACGCACGGGGCGCTGGCCTGCGGCACTCAGCCCCACGCGTTCCAGCAAGGTGGCGCACTGGCTCAAGGCGGCGCCTTTCAGGCGGGCAAAGAAGCGCAGCGTTTCCAGGCCGCTGAGGTTGTCGTACAGCACCAGGTTCTCAGGCAGGTAGCCGATGCGGCGGCGGGCTGCGCGAAAGGCCGCACCATGCACCGGGCTGCCGGCCACACGCAGCTCGCCCGATGTGGGCGCGATCAGGCCCAGCATCATCTTGAACAGCGTGCTCTTGCCCGCGCCGTTGTGGCCGATCAGGCCGAACAGCTCGCCGCGTTGCACATCAAGGTCGACGCCATCGACGGCACGCACGGCACCATAGTGCTTGCACACCTGGCGCAAGGAAATGGGGTCAGGGGTGTTCAAGCCAGTGGCTCCAGTCGGTATGGGTGGGTTGCATGCGCGGGCTGGGGTCCACCACGCTGGGCGCGCGCAACACGGGGAACTGCTGCCCCAGCAGGCGCAGGGCGGCCACGGCGGGGCTGCCCAGCAGCAGCTTCATGCTGGGGTAGCGCCATTGCAGGCGGTCCACCAGGTCATTGGCTTCATAGGGCACATCGCCGATGCCGTCGCCATCGCGGTCCCAGCCCAGGTAGTTGCTCCAGTGGTTGCCCAGCTTGGCGGCATCGTTCGGGCCGGGGCCCCAGGGCTCGTCACGCGAGCCCACGTAGCGGACCTGTTCGCGGTTGCCGATGAAGTCATTGCCTTGCACCACATTGCGCGTGGAGCCGGCAGACAGGTGCACGCCCGTGCGGTTGCCGATCACGAGGTTGCCGATGATCTGGGTGTACTCGACGTCGTAGATGAAGAGGCCACGCTCGTTGTCGGCCACGATGTTGTGCTCGATGACCGAATCCTGCAGGGTGCGCAGCATGATGCCGTGGTCGCTGTTGCCCCAGGTGCGGTTGCCGCGCACGGTCTGGTCGCGCACTTCCATCAGGGCCAGCCCGCCGCGGTTGTGATAGCTGTCATTGCCCTCCCACAGGTTGTAGTAGGAGTTCATGTAGTGGCTGCCATAACGGCTGTGGTGCAGGCGGTTGCCTTTGAACTCGGCGTGGTGCGAGACATCGATGTACAAGGCATCGCGCACGAAGCTGATGTTGTTGTTCAGGATGCGTGCGCCGTCGGTGTTGTAGAGCTGGATCCCGTTGCCGCGTTGGGCCGAGTTCAGGTCCCGCTTGCCGGTGATGGTGTTGTGCTCGATGTGCACGTCATTGGCCTTCTCGATCCACAAGCCAAAGAGGTTGTAGGTGAGGTCGCAGTGCCGCACGATGGCGCGGTGCGAACCGGGCTGGATGTAGATGCCGGCATGCTGGGCCTTCAGGCTGCTGCCGGAGTCCCGCACGATCAGGCCTTCGATGGTGACGTCAGGCGCCGCCACTCGGATGCTGTCACCCCGCAACTCGCCGCTGATGGTGGGCCGCTGCAGGCCTCTGAGTGTCAGCGGACGGTCGATCCGCAAGAGGCCTTTGTACACGGCCTTGTCGATCTCGATGACGTCGCCGGGCTGGGCCTGGTTGATGGCGTCCTGGATCGCCTGGCCGGCATGCACATGCCAGGTGGCGGCCTGCGCGTGCAGCGGCATGCACCCCAGGCAGGCGGCACAGGCCAGCCCTACCAGGCGCTCGATCAGGGTCAGGCAGGATGGATGTCGGGTGCGTAAGTGACCGGTGCTGGGCATGATCTCACCCCAGCCAGCCCAGTGCCTTGAGCACCAGGAACAGCGTTGCACCAATCAGCAGGTTCTTGAAGCCGACATAGCTGAGCATGTCCATCCAGCTGGCTTCGCGGTATTGACCTTGCCACCAGGGGCCGTCCTTGACGTAGCGGCGGCCACTCATGCGGATCAGGACTTCATAGACGCTCCAGCCAAACCACCAGCCGATGACGGCGCCAGAAGGCAGGCGCCCTGTGGCCGCCAGCACCCAGGCCACGCTCACGGCCACCGCCAGAGACAAGCCGGCCATCTGCAGGGCACGTTGGCTGCGCCAGCCCTCGGTGCTCCAGGGCCAGAGGTGATCGCGTACCTCCAGCAGCAGCCAGCTCAGGCCCGTGGCGCCGGCCAGGTGCGCAGGTGCCACTGCATCAGTTGGCCAGCGGGGATCGGGGCCGGGCGCGGCGTGGGTGGCCTTCGCCTGAGTCGGCATCGGCATCGGCACGGGCTGGATGGGGATGTAGTAGCCGTCGCGGCCAATCGGCGTGATCAACAGGCCATCGCGTTCGCGGCGCTTGCGCTCCTTGGCCAGCGGCGGGCAGCCGGTCTGGTCGGTGTAGAGCACCATGCAATCGAGGCAGTGCAGGCACTCACGGTGGTCGATGCGGCCATGCGCGTCAATGGCCAGGGAGCCGCAGCCCACCGCACAGGCCTTGCACTTGTTGCAGTCCTGCTTGCGGCGCAGGCCGAACCAGCGGAAGGTGCTGGGCATGGCCAAGGCCGCACCCAATGGGCAGATGTACTTGCAATACGGGCGCTCGATGAAGATCGACAGGCCCAGCAGCGTGCAGGCAAACAGGCCATAAGGCCAGGCCCGGTTGGGGATGCCCACCAGGAAGGTGGTCTTGAAGGGCTCGACCTCGGCCAGCATTTCGGCCAGGCCCATGGAGAACATGGACACCGCCAGCAGGCCAAAGAAGATGGCGTACTTCAGCCACTTGAGGCGGTCGTGCACGGCGCGCGGCAGGTGCCCTTGCCAGCGCTTGAGGCCCAGCCTGCCGCCGATCTTGTAGAGCGCTTCCGACAGGGAGCCGAAGGGGCACAGCCAGCCGCAGAACAAGCCGCGTCCAAACAGGAACACGGTCAGGATGATGAAGACCCAGAAGACGAAGATGAAGGGGTCGGACAGGAACAGCGACCAGGTCCACTGGAACAGCACCGAATGGAACCAGGTGAGCACCTGCGTGATGCTGGGCTGGGCCATGACGCCAAAGCCCACGAAGGCGATGCTCAAGGCCCATGCGCTGTACTTGAAGGCGTTGACGGGCCACTTGTTTTTGTGGGTGGACAGGCGGGTGAGCCGTTCACGCAGTGCGTACACGATGGTCACGGCCAGGAGCAGGGCCACAAACAAGCCGATGGGCAGGGCGCGGGTGCGCCACACGCGTTGCCATGGTGCTTCGTCTTCGGTGACTTCGGGGCGGCCACCTTCCAGCAAGGCGGCGGGCAGCCAGTAGCGTGCGTCGAAGTTGGCAAAGCTGCGGGTACCGGTGGCGCGGTCCACCCGGTTGCCCAGGAAGCTCAGCTTCCAGGGGTAGGCGGCCGAGAAGCCTTTGGCCCGCACGATGAAAATGGCCGACTCGTTGTACTCAGGCGCGCCTTGGGCCTGCAGGCCATAGAGGTTGAGGTAGTCCAGATCGCGGAAGGTGTAGGCATCGGGGCCTTGCTTGATCTGGACGCGGTCATAGATGC
The DNA here is from genome assembly GCF_016195855.1 of Aquabacterium sp. Classification (GTDB taxonomy): domain Bacteria; phylum Pseudomonadota; class Gammaproteobacteria; order Burkholderiales; family Burkholderiaceae_C; genus Aquabacterium. The sequence continues at coordinate 18,696 of NZ_JACPYU010000029.1, read as the reverse complement.
CGCCGCGCACAAAGCCCGAGCCCTTGAAGGATTCGTCGCCCGCGGTGCGGATGACAAAGAAGGCTTGTTCACCTTCCTTGAGTTGCGCGTGCAGGCTGGCCCAGCCGTCGTTGCCCAACAGGCTGGCACCCAGGTCCGGGTGGTTCAGGTCACCGAACCACAATTCGATGAAAGGTTGTGGGCCACGTTCCAGCCCGACCTGTTCAGGCTGGACCAGCAGGCGCTGCACTGCACCCATCTTGACCAGCTCTGGCCATGACCAGCGTTGGCCCCCGCTGCGAAAACGCGCCGCGGGGCGCACGTCGGGCGGTAGGATGCCCACCTGCCTGGCCACAGTCGCCCCCGAAAGCCGCATCACCTGGTTCTGGGCGATGACGGTGACGGTGGCGCCCGAGATGGCATCGACACCCAGCACGCCTTCTTCAGGTCGAGAGGGGCCGACCTCGATCTTGTCCTTGACGGACTTGCCCATGTACTGCTTGTTGAACTTGATCAGCGCCGATTCAGGGATGCCCAGCAGGAGGATGGGCTCGGAGTGCTTGAGCACCTTCACGCCCACATAGCGCCCCTGCACATCCATGCCGATCAAGGTGACCACGGGCTTGCCTGAATAGGCTGGGGTGTCCGTGATGTCGGTGGACAGCATCACGTAGCCCAACAGCGTCTTCTTGCCTGCCACGGCATCACCATAAGCCTCGACATAAGGCGGTTGCCCCATGCGCTCGGAAAAGCTCCGGGCGCCGGGGAAGACCTCATGGCAAGGCACGCGCGCGCACAGGTCGCGCGCGGTGGCCAGATCGTCCGGCAGGGCGGCCTCGTAGGCGCCCGTCGCGGCCTGTGCGACGGACACCAGGGTGATGAGGGCCAGTGCAGCACATGCGCGCTGCACCAGACGGGCCCAAGCGGAACGAAGGGTTTGCAAGATCAGGCCTCGACGATCATGCGCGTGCGCATCTCAAGGTGCAGGGCGTGGCAGAAGTGCGTGCAGTAGCACCAGAACACACCCGGCTTGTCGGCGATGAAGGTGACGGAGGCCGTTTCCTGCGGGTTCACGATGAAGTTCACGTTGTACTTCGGGATCGCGAAGCCGTGGGTCAGGTCTTCGACCTTGTCCAGGTTGGTGAGGATCAGGGTCACCTCGTCGCCCTTCTTCAGCTTGAACTCGCGCATGCTGAAGGCCGGCGCTTGTGATGTCAGCTTGACCGTGACCTTCTTGCCCTGGCGGACCACGCCCGTGTCCTTGGGGTCCTTGATGGCCAGCGGGAAGTCATCGTGCGAGTAGATCTGCTTGGGCTTGACCAGCTCGCGCTTGAAGATGATGAAGTCATGAGGCTCGCCGCGCACGGGGTGGTCACCCAGCAGCTTCATCTTGTCGCCGGAGATGTCGATGATTTGCTCGTTCTCAGGGTGCAGCGGGCCCACAGGCAGGAAGCGGTCCTTCGAGAACTTGCAGCCCACCGCCAGGTACTTGCCATCGGCGGCCTTGGTCTCGGACTGGCTGGCGTTCAAGTGGCCTGGCTGGTACTGCACATCAAGGCGGTCCACCACGTACTTGGCGGCCTTGTCGCCAGCATGGAACTTGATGGCGGCGTCCACGTTCCACTTCACCACCTGGCTGTCCAGGAAGAGGGTGGTGTAGGCGTTGCCCCGGCCGTCAAAGGCCGTGTGCAGGGGGCCCAGGCCCAGCTCCACCTCGGCCACGATGGCCTTGTCGGGCTCGGCCAGCTTGCCATCGAAGTAGTCCAGCATCCTGGCCAGCTCGATCACGGTGGCCGTGGGCGAGAGCTTGCCCGCGCAGATGAAGTACTTGCCATCCGGGCTGGCGTTCACGCCGTGCGGGTTCTTGGGCACGGACACATAGGCGGTCAGTGCGGTCTTGGGGTCTTTGTTGGCTTCACGTGTGCCATCGACCACCGGCACTTTGGCGTCGCCAAAGGTTTTGAACTTGCCGGCCTTGATGGCGGCCTCAATGCGGCCCACATTGAAGAACAGGCAGGCATCGCGTTCGGCGGACATCATGTCCTCGTAATGCACGCCCATCTCGGTGTTGTACTGGTTGGTGGCGGCCAGCTTGCCGTCATACGAGGTGGCGACCAGGTCGCAGTTGCCGTCGATCAGCACCTGCCAGCGCACCTCCATGGTCTCTGCGTCCACGCAGCTGAACAGCGAGTGGTACTTGCTGCCGTCATCGGTGCCCACGTTGTTGGGCAGGGGGATGGCGAACTCGCCACCGCAGAAAACGCGGGTGGTGTAGTTGATCTTGGGGTCGACCGGGTCGGCCTTGTCCGGGAAGATGCCGTGGAAGCCCTGCACATTGGGCAACTCGGTGATTTTGTCGCAGATGAAGTAGTCCAGGCGGATGCGGGCGATGCGCGAGTTGATCTTGTCATTGACCCATGCATAGCGGCCATCGTAGTTGCCGTCCTTGTAGGAGGCGTGCACGTGGTGGGTGTCGGCCACGGTGTAGCGCAGCGAGCCATCGGGCTTGGTGCCCATGACCTTCTTGGATTCGTTGGTGATGCCCCAGCCCACGAGCGCGTCGGGGTTGAACACGGGGATGCGCAGGATCTCGCGCCCGGATGGCATGCCCAGCACACGCACATCACCGGTATGGCCGCCACTCCACAGGCCATAGTAGGTATCGAGCTCGCCCGGCTTGAGGTGCGTGGCGTTGTCGCCTTGTGCATGGGCGGCGGGTGCGGCACCGGAGCCTGATGCGGCGGGCGCACTGGAGCCCGCACCGGCGCCCTTGTCGGTACAGGCCACGGCACCCAGTGCCAGCCCTGCGACAGCGGCGCGGTTCATGAACAGGCGGCGTCCCTGACCGATGGCCTCGGGGTTGGCCGGCTTCTTGGTATCTTGGTCTTTCATGGTGTTCACCTTCTTTTGGCTTTGCTCAGACAGAGGGCGGCCCGCGCGCCGGTGGCGGCACGGGGCGGTGCTTGGGTAAAGGGGACGTCGGCGCTGCGTGCACGGTGGCATCAGCAAGGCGCTGCGGCGTTGTCTTGATCTGAGTCAGGTCTGGTGGGCTGCCGTCTGCTGGCATGCATTGGCCGCACTGGCCGTGTTGATGGCCTGCCGACGATGTGAGGCCTTCTTGATCTGGCGCAACAACGGTGACGACGGCGCCACCGCCTCGACAGAGGGTGCTGAGCGTCAAGGGCTTGAACAAGGGCGCAACCATGTTAATGCTCCATGCCATCAGCACGATGGCCAGGGCCCATGCGGGCAGGCGACGTGTGAGGCGAAGGAGGAACATGACGTGGTCTCAAAGGCAATCGAGAGGGATCGTGCGAGCCTTGCGATGTGGTGTCCTTGAAGGAGGTCAATATTGGCCAAGACCCAACACAAGCCCCTGTTCATCAGCCTGAGAAGGCTTGGCGGTGTGCTGGTCTGGTTCCTAGAATCAGGTCAATCAACCTATTCTGGAGAGACTGCAATGCGCCTTCGTCAACTTACTTTGGTGGCCGTGGCCGCGTTGAGCCTGATGGCTTGCGGCAAGAAGGAGGGCCCACCAGCCCCTGCCGCTTCAACGCAGACCGAAGCGACCAATGCCACCAGCACGCAAGCGCCTGCCAACACGCAGGCCGCTGCCCCCGCTGCTGAGAACACCGTGGGCAAGGGCGTGTTCGGCAAGACCTGCTCGATGTGCCATGCCTCTGGCGCGGGCGGCGCGCCCAAGCCGGGCGACAAGGCCGATTGGGCGCCACGCATTGCACAGGGCAAGGACACGCTCTACAAGCATGCACTGGAAGGCTTCACCGGCGCCAAGGGCATGATGCCGGCGCGTGGTGGCGGCGCGGCGCTCAAGGATGACGAGGTCAAGGCCGCCGTGGACTACATGGCCGACCAATCGCGTTGATGCAGATCATGGCTGCGCGTGCTTGCATGAACCGCCGTCAGGTGCTGGGCTCGGCCCTGATCGCCTGCTTGTTGAGCCCGATCCCGGGCATGGCCTTGGCGCGCTCAGGCATGCCGGGCTCGCAGGATGTGCAGCAAGACAGCCGCACGCTCATGGGCACGCAGGTGGACATCACCTTGCAGCATGACGACGCCATACTGCGCGATGCCGCCTTGCAAGCAGCGTGGGCCGAGATGACGCGGCTGGTGCGCATGATGAGCCGCTATGAAGCGGGCAGTGGCGTGGCAATGCTGCAGCGCGCGGCAGGTGGTGTGCCGGTGCCTGTTCCAGCTGAATTGATGGCGGTGTTGCGGCAGGCCCAGCAGGTGGCCCGTTTGAGCGACGGCGCTTTCGACGTCACTGTGGGGGCTTATGCGCAATGGCGGTTCGAGCCCGGCCATGTTGACATGCCGACACCGGCCGAGCTGGCCGCCGAGCGTGCGCTGGTCAACCACCGGCATCTGTTGCTGGACACGGTGCACAGCCAGGCGAGCCTGAAGCAATCGGGTATGCGGCTGGACCTGGGCGGCATCGCCAAATTACCCATCTTGCAAGCGGGCATGGCGGTGTTGACATCACACGGCGTGTGCAACGCCATGATCAATGGTGGTGGCGACGTGATCACGGCGGGTTCACTGCATGGCCGCGATTGGCGCATTGGCATCCGTGATGCGCACGCGCCCGCGCGGCTGCTGGGCGTGGTGGCCATGCGCGATGGCATCGTGGCCTCATCGGGTGACTACGAACGCAGTTTCGAGCGCAATGGGCGGCACTATCACCACATCCTCGATCCCCGAAGCGGCCTGCCGACACAGGGGCCGCATGGCGTGGTGCTGGTGGCGCGTGGCACCGAGGTGGTCAATGGTCGGGGTGCAGCCCTGATGGGCGCACAAACGGCCCAGCGGGATGTGATCTTGCGTGAGCTCAAAGGCCAGGCCGATGTGCTGATCTTCGAGCGGGATCAGTCGCGGTGGATGACGCCGGGCATGGCGCGGCGTTTGCAGATGGCGCCTCGCGCGTGAGCTTGAGGGATGAGCGAGGCATGGGTGTTGGCAGACCAACTCCGCTCATGTCCTCCGTGACCGGCTGCGCCGGTCCCTCCCCCTTGACTTCGCTGCGTTGGTCTGCCAACGCCCATGCCTTGTGCGAGGGGAGCGGCTCGGCCACAGGGTTGTGGCGCACCACCTCACTCACCAGACAGGGACGCGGGGTGGCCAACGCAGCGAAGTAAAGAAGGAGGATCGGGCAGAGCCCGATCCGGATGACATGAGCGAAGTTGGCCGCCCCGCGTCCCTGTCCCGCTCAATCAACCATCAAGCCTTGACGCCATGCTCCGACGCCGCCTTCAAGCCCAGCATTGCACGGGCTTCAGCAGGCGATGCCACCTCACGCCCCGCATTGCGCGCGCACTGCGCCAGCGCTTCAATCAACTGGCCGTTGCCTGATGTGCGTTCGCCACCCGGCAAGTAGAAGGTGTCTTCCACGCCCGTGCGCAGCATGCCGCCCAGCTCGGCCGTGGCCTGGTGCACGGCCCAGATCTCTTCGCGGCCGATCAGCGTGGTTTGCCAGGTCGTCCCCTGCTTGCGGTACTTCACCAGCAGCTTGAGCAGGTCGGCGTCCACCGGCATGCCCGAGGCCACGCCCATCACGAAGTTGTACTCCAGGTAGTCGGCCATGCCGGCCTTCTGGTACATCTCGACCGAGCGCACGATGCCCACGTCAAAGCACTCGAACTCGGGGCGCGTGCCCGTTTCGTTCATCACGTCGATCATGGCCTTGACCTTGTCGACCTGGTTGTCGAACAGCATCGGGGGCCAGGCCCACTGGCCGTTCTCTTTGATCTTCAGGTAGTTCAGGCTGCCGGCATTGCAGGCTGCGATCTCGGGGCGCACAGCGCGGATGCAGGCCGAAGGGCCGGAGATGTCCGGGCCAACCACACCGGTCGTCAGGTTGATGATGACACCGGGGCAGGCCGCACGGATGGCCGTGTCGATCTCGGAGGCCACTTGCGGGTCCCAACTGGGGAAGCGGCCCATGCCGGGCTCCTGGCGGCGCAGGTGCACGTGCATGATGGACGCGCCGGCATCGAAGGCTTCGCGTGCGGCAGCGGCCATTTGGGCGGCCGTCACCGGCACGGGGTGTTGAGCCGGGTCGGTGAGCACGCCGGTGAGGGCGCAGGTCAGAATGGCCTTGTCCATGATCACGATTCCTTCGTTGTGAGTTCGATGTCGATCAGCAGGGTCTTGGCCTGCACTTGTTCGCCCGCTTGCACGTAAACGGCCTTGATCACGCCCGGGGCCTGAGCGGACAACCACATTTCCATCTTCATGGCTTCGATGCTCAGCAGCGGCTGATCCGCCACCACCGTGTCACCGGCCTTGACCAGGACCTGCGCCACGGTGCCCGCCACGGGAGACAGGGCGCGGCTGGGGTCTGCGGCATTGCCCGCATCGGGCCAGGCCGAGACCTCGCTGAACACGAAGGTTGAAGCTTGTTGGACCACGTGCAGCTCGCTGCCTTGCACTGTCTCGCACCACACGGCCAGCAGGCGGCGTTGCACGCCATCGAGCTCGTAGCTCAGCACGCCGCCACGCGCGTTGGTGTCATGGCTGATCAGGCGCAGATCGTGTTGCACATCGGTGGGGGTGAGGCCGACCAGGAAGCGGCCGTTGCGCTGGCCTTGCACACGCAGCGTGCGCTGGCTGCCATCACAAGTCAGAGGCACATCAAAGCCGCTGACACTGTCGGCGCGCAGGGCTGGTGCCTGGATGCCCACATCACGGGTCTGGGCGCGGGCGGCGATCACGGCGGCGGCCACCAGCCAGGCCTCGTCGGTGGCGACGGGGCGCTGCAGGATGGCTTCGTTGTCGGTCTGCCATTGGTCGATGAGCGTGGTCGTCATCGTGCCGGCGCGGAAGCGCGGGTGGTCCACCAGATCACGCAGGAAGCGCGAATTGTTCTTGAGGCCCAGCAGCGGCGCGTCGTCCAGCGTGGCGATCAGGCGGCGGATGGCGTCGTCGCGGTCACGGCCGTGCACGATGAGCTTGGCCACCATGGGGTCGTAGTGCGGCGTGACGGTGCCGCCTTCCACGATGCCATCGTCGATGCGCACACCCTCATGGATGGCCTGGGCAGGGCGCCACCACGCGATGTCACCGGTCTGCGGGGCGAAGCCGGCATACGGGTCTTCGGTGTAGAGGCGCGCTTCGATGGCATGGCCTTGCAGCTTGATCTCGTCTTGCTTGAGCGGCAGCGGCTGGCCGGCGGCCACACGCAGTTGCCACTCGACCAGATCAAGGCCCGAGATCATTTCGGTGACGGGGTGCTCCACCTGCAGGCGGGTGTTCATCTCCAGGAAGTAGTAGTTCAGGTCCTGGTCGACGATGTACTCGATGGTGCCGGCACCGCAGTAGTTGATGGCCTTGGCGGCCAGCACCGCGTCGCGGCCCATGGCCTCGCGCATGGCAGGGCTCACCACCGGCGAGGGGGACTCTTCGATCACCTTTTGGCGGCGGCGCTGGGCAGTGCAGTCGCGCTCGCCGATGTAGACGGCGTTGCCGTGGCTGTCGGCGAAGACCTGGATCTCGATGTGGCGGCCGTCCAGCACCAGGCGTTCCAGCATCAGCGTGCCGTCGCCAAAGGCGCTTTGTGCTTCGCGGCGGGCGCTGGTGATGGCTTGCTGCAGCTCGTCGGCCTGATGGACCAGGCGCATGCCGCGCCCACCGCCGCCGCTCACGGCCTTGACCAGCAGCGGGAAGCCCAGGCGCTTGCCTTCGGCAATCAGCACTTCGTCGTTTTGATCGGCGCCCAGGTAGCCGGGGGCGGTGGGCACGCCGGCGCGGATCATTTCCTTCTTGGCGCCGGCCTTGTCGCCCATCACGCGGATGGCTTCGGGCGAGGGGCCAATGAAGATCACGCCAGCGTCCAAGCAAGCTTGTGCGAAGCCCGCGTTCTCGGACAGGAAGCCGTAGCCCGGGTGGATGGCATTGGCACCGGTCTGGTGGCAAGCGGCCAGCAGGGCCTCGACCTTGAGGTAGGACTCGGCGGCAGGCGCGGCGCCGATGCACACCGCTTCGTCGGCCAGGCTGACGTGCGGGGCTTGCGCATCGGCTTCGCTGAACACGGCCACGGTGCGGTAGCCCAGCTTGCGTGCCGTGCGGATCACGCGGCAGGCGATTTCACCGCGGTTGGCAATCAGGATTTTTTTGATCATGGTGATGTCAACTCAAGCGCTTCAAGATGCTTGCGAAACCCAGGAGGGCTTACGCTTTTGCATGAAGGCGCTGGTGCCCTCCTGCCCTTCGTCACTGAGCACGGCGCGGGCGAACATGTCGGCCGCGTCATCAATCAGGTTCTCGGGCGTGGTCAGGCGGGCGTGGGCCAGCAGGTTCTTGGTGGTGGCAATGGCTTGGGGGCCGCAGGCCATGATGCTGGCGATGGTGTTGGATAGCGCATCGTTGAGTGCGTCCACGCTGCCATGCACCTCGTGCGCCAGGCGGATGGTCAGCGCTTCTTGTGCATTGACCTTGGCGCCGGTGACCGACAGGCGCTTGGCCTCGGCGTAACCCAGGCGCTCGACCAGGAAGGGCGCGATCTGCGCAGGAATGATGCCCAGCGAGGTCTCGGGCAGGCGAAAGCTCACGTTGTCCAGCGCCAGGGTGACGTCGGACACGCAGGCCAGGCCAAAGCCACCACCCATCACGGTGCCTTCCAGCACGGTGACCACGGGCAAGGTGGTGCGTGCAAAGGCCAGGCACAAGCGGCCGAACTGCGCGTTGACCGCGGCCACCGGGCTGGGGCCTGTGGTCTTGACGCCGGTCTTGGCTTCTTCGGCTTGTTGCACAGCCAGCTTCATGCGGGCCTGGGCCATGTCACTGATGTCGCCGCCAGCACAGAAGTGCCCGCCCGCGCCGCGCAGCACGATCACGCGCACGCTGGCGTCTTCTTCTGCCTGACGCAGCGTGGTCAGCAGCTCATTGATCATGGCCAGGGACATGGCATTGCGCACTTCAGGCCGGTTGAGCGTGATGGTGCAGATGCCCTTGTCGAGCTGGACCTGGATGGTGGAGGTGGTCATCGCGTGTGGCGCCTGGGCTGTTTACTTGCGGGCCTTCTTGGGCAGCGTGCCTTCGAACTTGCAGATGATGCCCAGCATGATTTCATCGGCACCGCCTCCGATGGAGACCAGGCGGCCGTCACGGTAGGCTTGCGAAATGGGGTTGTCATACGTGAAGCCCATGCCGCCCCAGTACTGCAGGCAGCTGTCGGCCACTTCACGGATCAGGCGGCCGCACTTGAGCTTGGCCATCGAGGCCATGCGGGTCACGTCCTTGCCTTGCACGTATTCGTCCACCGCGCGGTAGACCAGCGAGCGCAGCAGCTCGACTTCGGTGCGCAGCTCGGCCAGGCGGAAGTGGATGACCTGGTTGTTGATCAAGGGCTGGCCGAAGGTGTGGCGTTCCTTGCAGTACTCGATGGTCAGGTCGATCAGCTTGTCCAGCATCTTCAGGGAGTTGGCCGCACCGTACAGGCGCTCTTCCTGGAACTGGATCATCTGCATCATGAAGCCCGCGCCTTCGGTGCCGACCAGGTTGCGACGGGGCACGCGCACGTTGTCAAAGAAGATCTGCGCCGTGTCCGACGAGTTCATGCCGATCTTCTTGATCTTCTGCGTGGTGATGCCCTTGGCATCCATGGGCACGATGATCATGGACTTGTTGCTGTGGACCGGGCCTTCGGAGGTGTTGGCCAGCAGGCAGCACCAGTCGGCTTGCGTGGCATTGGTGATCCACATCTTGGAGCCGTTGATGACGTAGTCATCGCCTTCGATGCGGGCCGATGTTTTCAGCGCGGCGACGTCGGAGCCACCACCGGTTTCAGACACGCCGATGCAACCCACCATGTCGCCGGCAATCGCCGGGGCCAGGTACTCGCGCTTGAGTTCATCGGTGCCGAAGCGGTGCAGGGCGGGGGTGCACATGTCGGTTTGCACGCCAATGGCCATGGGCACGCCGCCGCAGGGGATGGCGCCCAGCTCTTCGGCCACCACCATCGAGTAGGAGAAGTCCAGGCCCAGGCCACCGTAGGCGGTGTCGTACTTCACGCCCAGCAGGCCCAGGTTGCCCATCTTCTTGAAGACTTCATGGGCGGGGAAGGTCTCGGCGGCTTCCCATTCCTTGACGTAGGGGTTGATCTCGGCTTCGCAGAAGCGCTTGACGGTCTCGGCGATCTGGCGGTGTTCGGCGGTGAATTGCATGGTGGTCTCCTCGGGATGCGGTGTGGGGTGTGTGTGGGGTTGGGCCAGGCGTGCGGCGCGGCTTACATGCGGGCCACGCCAAAGGTGTTGCCGCGCAGCTGGCGCTTGTCGGCTTCCAGGGCCATGTCCAGGCACATGGCCAGCACACGGCGGGTGTCGCGCGGGTCGATGACACCGTCGTCCCACAGGCGGGCGGTGCCGAACAGCACATTGGATTCGGCGTCCAGGCGCTTCTTGATCTCGGCAGACATGCCTTCGAGCATCGCGTCGTTGACGGGCATGCCGGCGCGTTCCATCTTGCCGCGCGTGACGATCTCCATCACCTTGGCGGCCTGCGCGCCACCCATCACGGCGGTACGGGCCGAGGGCCACGAGAAGATGAAGCGCGGGTCAAAGCCGCGGCCGCACATGCCGTAGTTGCCGGCGCCAAACGAGCCATTGAGCGTGATGGTGAACTTGGGCACACGGGCATTGGCCACGGCCTGGATCATCTTGGAGCCATGCTTGATGGCGCCGCCGTGTTCAGCGGCCGAGCCCACCATGTAGCCCGTGGTGTTCTGCAGGAAGACCAGTGGCGTGCCGGACTGGTCGCACAACTGGATGAACTGCGCGGCCTTGGTCGAGCCTTGCGGCTGGATGGGGCCGTTGTTGCCCAGGATGCCGACGAGGTGGCCGTTGATGCGGGCATGGCCGCACAAGGTCTCGCTGCCGTAGTTGGCCTTGAATTCGAGGAAGTCCGAGCCGTCGACGATGCGGGCGATGATCTCGCGGCTGTCAAAGGGCTCGCGGTCATCGGCAGGCACGCAGCCCAGCAGTTCTTCTTCATTGAACAGCGGCGCGATGACGGGCTTCTTGCCTTCGGTCTCGACCGTGTCCCACTGCAGCTTGTCCACCAGGTCGCGGCACATGGCGATCGCGTGCGCGTCGTTGTCGGACAGGTACTCGCCCAGGCCGGTGACGCTGGCGTGCATCTCGGCACCGCCCAGGTCTTCGTCGGTGGCGTCTTCGCCGATGGCGGCTTTCACCAGGGGCGGGCCGGCCAGGTAGATGCTGGAGCGGCCCTTCACCAAAATCACATAGTCAGACAGGCCGGGCAGGTAGGCGCCACCCGCGGTGGACGAGCCGTGCACCACGGCGATCTGCGGGATGCCCATGGCCGACAGGCGCGCCTGGTTGGCAAAGCTGCGGCCACCGTCCACGAAGATCTCGGCCTGGTACATCAGGTTGGCGCCGCCCGATTCGACCAGGCAGACCAGGGGCAGCTTGTTCTCGCGGGCAATCTCTTGCGCACGCAGGCCCTTCTTCAAGCCCATCGGTGAAATCGTGCCGCCTTTGAGGGCGCTGTCGCTGGCGGTGACCAGGCAACGCTTGCCAGCCACCAGGCCAACGCCGATGATGGTGCCGCCGCCCAGCACGCTCTTCTTGCCGTCGTCGTCGTGCATGCCCAGGCCGGCCAGGGTGCTGATTTCGAGGAAGGGCGAGTCGCGGTCTAGCAGGCGGGCCACGCGTTCACGGGGCAGCAACTGGCCGCGTTTTTCGAACTTGGCGCGTTTGTCGGCCGAACCATCGCGCACCTGTTTTTCAAGGGCGCGCACCTGGTCCAGGCGCTCGGTCATGCGCGCCACGGCGGCGCGGTAAGACTCGGATTTGGTGTTGAGGGCGGTGCGCAGAGCGGGCATGTGGAGTCGAATCCTTGGACGTCAGCCATGAGGCCACTGAGCGCACTGTAATCTTGCTTGACGTTAACGTCAACTGAATGATGCATGGGTGAATCCCCTATGACAAACGTCAGCGTTCGGCGATAATGCGGCCAGTGGTCAGTCACGTGTCGTGCACTGCACCGCCTCCCTTTGCCCTTATCTAGCCTGCTGGTGCTGCCGTGTCCCAAGTGAAAGCCAAACCCCAAGAAGAAATGCTGGACGAGTACGGTGACGACACCGGGCCGGTGCCAACCTGGGCGTTCGAGGCCGACGAAGACGAGCACGCGGCCGACTCGCTAATGGGCATCGCCGAGGTCTGCGAGCGTTACGGCGTTTCGCCCCGCGCGCTGCGTTTTTACGAGACCAAGGGCCTGCTGGCACCGCGCCGCATCAACGGCACCCGCGTGTACAGCAAGATCGACCGGGCGCGCCTCAAGCGCATCCTGCGCGCCAAGTCACTGGGCTCGCCGCTGTCGGAGATCAAGCACTACCTGGACATGTACGGCCAGCATGGCGAGGGCCGCATCCAGCAGCTGACCTATGTGGTCGAGAAGACCGACCGGGCCATTGCCGAGCTGGAGGCCAAGCGCGCCCAGATCGACGCCTCCCTGGCCGAGCTGCGCATGATCAATGAGCGCAGCCGCAGGACGCTGGAAGACAAGCGCAAGGGCAAGTAGGAAGAAGCCCAATGAGTTCGATAGGTGAACCATTGGGCGCACGGCAAATTTAGTTGCCTTTAGGCTTGAGCCACATGAAGGTTACTGAGTCTGCAGACAAGGTCCCTGCTCCGTCTGGAACAAGGGTGACGGACACGCCTTTGCATAGGCTGCTGGAAGCTGTATTGAAACTGCCAAGCAGATATCCGTCGAGCGAGGGTTGTATCGTTTGATTGACGGAAACTAATGTGCTGGTCGTGTCGCAATAGCCGTTCGCGGCTAGTTTTCGTGTTTCTATGATATAGCTTGCTTTGGATGCGCGAGAACTGTCGGCAGACCAGGTCAGATATATATCAACGGCGCCAACGACATCGGGATTGATCCATGTGGCGCTGGGAAACATTGAGGTGGGCACATAGGCGATGGCGTCGGCTAGTAAATAGCCCGTCGAGCTAAATTGTTCTAGCTGCACGTAGTTCTTTTGTGTGCCAGTTGTGTCAATGGTGGCAAGCTGATTCCAGCGGGCGGTGGATTCTCGCTGCGACTTGTTTGTGATAGGGACACTTCCGTCCCCTCCCACTACGATCCATGCAGGGGACGCCTCTGCAGTATTGGATGATTCCGGCCATCTTGCGTATATATCGTATTTGCCGCTAAGGCCGCTTGGCAGTGACCATTTTGCCGTGTTGTCTGAAGAGAGGTTGGTGGCCTCCATTTTAATGGCGTCAGCCATGACAACACCGTCTGCGCCATTTGAATCAAAGATGAATTGTAATGACGATCCATTGTATGGTATTGCCCCAAGAAAATACCACTCGCCTGAGGGTGATTTCTGATTAACCGAGTACGTTGCATACACTGTTTGTCCTGAGGAGTCTGTAACTTTTATCTTGGCGTTGCTGGCGTTTTGTTGGCTAGAAGGCCAGTGTGCATATATATTTATTGAAAAAGTCCCACCCCAGTTGCCAGGCAAATTGCTGCCATAGAACAGGAAGGTGCATGACTTGGCCGTGGCATAGCTTTTGGGATCAAGGGGAACATAGTTGGCCCCGTAGTAGCCAGGAACTTGGCTCGATGTTTGCTGCATACATCCTCTGACGCCTGCCAGAGATGTCTTATTATCGATAATTACACTGTAGTAATTTTGAGGGGCATGATAGGCGGGCATGGGTGTTGTCGCGTAATTAGCCCCGAAAAAGCCTGGCATGCTCGTGGATGTTGACCAGCTACCGTTGCTGGTGAACGACGCCGAAGCGTTGTCAACGACACTCAGAGACTGCGCGATGATGTGATTGCCACCAACAAATAAGCCGGTCAGGGAGTTCGCCCAAGCGCCGGTTGTATGGAAGTTGGGGCTATCGTTGTCAATGGTTGATTGCAGAACCTGTGCCTGCGTGTTTGCGGCGACTCCCAGCATGCAGAGCAAGGTTGCCGTTGCTGGGATAAGTTTGCGAGAAGCGAAATCTCTAGCCATAAATGAGTCCTCTTGATGTTTGTCAATATGCGACGCTTGAGCGCTGCATATAGCAGTATTAGGTAGGGCCGTCATGGCAGCAAGCTGAATATGATCAGTCCCCTCTCAATGGGGGGGTATGTCGTATCATGTATGCTGAAAGATGGGTGTGCTTGGTTCGGTGAAAATCAAATGTAAACTAGATGCCATGAAATATGTTGGTCACAATTGGTGTAACTGTTCCTTGCGATATTGATTTGCACGGTAAGGCCATCACAATTTGAATGCATGGGATTCACTACCTTCAAAAGGTACGCGATCTATCTGCTTGGGATGCTTCTGGTCAAGCATGTCATGGCTGAGCAGAACACGGGTTATATGGATCCCATCTTCACCTTAACCCTGTTCCAGGTTTCCGTACCGTTCAGTAATAGAATGGCCCGGCATGATGGGCCATTAGAGGGCCAGGGGGGGCATGCCATGAGGAAGAGCAAGTTCACCGAGGAGCAGATGGCCTATACGCTGAAGCAAGCGGAGTTGGGCATTAGCGTTTATGGAGTCTGTCGCAAGATGGGCATCAGTAGTGCCACGTTCTACAAGTGACGCCAGAAGTACGCGGGGGGGTGGTTCATCTGAGTTGTGGCGCATGCGTCAGCTTGAGGAGGAAAACCGCAAGCTCAAACAGATCGTGGCCGATCTGAGTCTGGGCAAGGCAATGCTGCAACACCTCACCTCAAAAAATACCTAGGGCCTTCGCGGCGGCGCGAACTGGTGCCGGAGCTGATGTGATTGTTTGGCTGCAGCCAGCGCAACGCCATGCGCGTGACCAATGTGCCGCAGGGCGGCTTCTTCTGCAAGCCGATCAAGAAGGCCGACACCAGGGCATTCGTTTCAATCACCCGCCTCGGTTGTGGGCTAGACGGTCGGGCAAGTCGAGCTTGACTTCCAATGTCGTCATGACAGCCCTCTTTTCTTTTAGCGGTTGGCCGCTCGGGCCAGTACGTTTCGTAGCGTCTTGGTCACGAAGCGTTGGCGCGCCCTTGGGTAGTTGGGTGATGGCTTCCATTTGCTGCTGCCATTGTGGATCAGTTCATGCGTGCGACCGGCCGGCAAACAGCTTGCATTTTTTGCGGGAAATCAGGGCTGAGTGCCTCTGGTCATGCACAATTCAGTTGCGACCAAGATGGGCAGCATTGAACTCAATGCCAACTTTCTTGATTCATTTCATCAAATATTAAATTACGGGAAATCAGATGACATCTAAAGTTGGATGTGGGCGTCTGGTTGCGCCTTTTGTCTGCGCAACGCTGGCCGCAGGTGGCGCTAAGGCTCAAGTTCTAGAAAACCTTGTTGATAACGGGGCGAGCGGCTTTCAGTCGACCGGAAAGTGGACCAACTCGACCAGTGGCCAGTTTGTGGGTGCAAATCATCAGGTCAGCACAATTGTGCTCAATGTGATTGATAACACGTCCCCACAGTTTTATTCGCAAGGTAATTGGCAGTCAGGGACTTCAGCGCTGGAGTCGGCATTGGGTGGTAATTACAAAATTGCAAATCCCATTTCGCCAACGCTTGGCGTCTACGCCTCAATTATCATAGACAACACCACTCAGCAGGGCTCGGCAGCTCAAGGGTGTGGCACACCGTCATCGACGACGCTTCCGGACATGTATGGCCAAAACTATGTTCGATTAGTGCCCAATTCGTCTGCCACCACATGCAAATTCTCGTATGTAACAAAAATGGCGGCAAACTCAGCCGGGGATTATCCAGTGCGCTTTTATGCACATTGGCCAGCAAGCGCTACCCATGCGAGCAATGCCCGAGTCTATGTCAAAGATGCATACAACAATGTCAGGGCGACATACACGGTTAATCAGAAACTTGCGTCTGGTGAATGGTATTTTTTGGGTGAGTTGACGAGCGCCCAAGCAGGCTCCATCGTATTCGATGCTACAGGGGCTGACGGCGTTGTTGCTGCAGATGCAGTAAAAATTGAATCCGCCAATTTGGCGCAATCCAATTTGGCTCGCTGGACCTTGCCCGCCAACTTAACAGGTGTATATGACATCTATGCTCGCTGGCCCAAGGTGGACTATGCCGAGGTCTATCCTGCATGGATTCTCGTTGGTGGCACTGGCGGCAAAATTGTAGAAACAGTGTCAGAGCGAGAGTTCAGCGGGCACTGGCGATATGTTGGGTCATTGGATGCCAATGGATCTCAGAAGAACTTTGTTCAACTAGAACATTTTTCTGGCGGCGGGTATCTACTTGCCGATGCAATCGCTTATGTACCTTCCGGTACGCTTCCTACTGCTGCATGGAGTTCGCCAACCACAACCGGATTGGTAGATATATATGCAAATTGGGTTACTGATACGTCTAGATCCTCGAATGTTTCTTACCTGGTAAATACCAAATTTGCGACACAAGAACACAGACTCGTGGGTGGGGCATGGGTATATCAAACTGTATGCTATCCGGTGACACAGATTGTGAAGGTGAATCAAACTACACCACCGCCTTCAGATGGCTTTCTTTTAGGTTCATTTCAAGCTTCTACAAATTCGGTGTGCGCTGGGGCTACCGTTACGTTGATGCCGGACGATCGTGGCGGAACACTGTCAGCTGACTCGATGGATTTCTTGTGGTTGAAGGCCAAGTAGCCGTCGTGATGACGATCTGATATCTCTGATTACTCTCAGAATTGACGTTTGAATGCCTAAATTACTGCCCCGTTTGGTGTTGCGGCGTGCAGGGTGAGTAAATTGATCGACCGCGCTGGTGATCTTTTGTTTTGGGTCTGGTTGGCGTGGTTTGCTCTGCGCTGCTTAAGCAAGCCGATTGGTTTAACTGTTATATATTGGCTTTGGTTTCTATTAAATTTTGGTGTGACAATGATTGAAATAATGCGAGTAACTTCAATTGCTGTTCTGGCAATATTCTTCTCTGTTAGCGGGGGGGCTGCAACCCGTCAGAGAAGTTACTTTACGGCATCAGGTGGAAGCATTGAGCTTGGAAACAAGAAATTTGAAACCGTTCAGGATGCGCAGCAAGCTTTTGTCGCCGATAGCGCAAAAAAAGCGTGTGAATTCAATTTGAATGCATGCGTTTACGCTTCTGGTAACTCTTTTAATTATACGGTCACCTGTCCGCCGTTTGTGTTGGATCACATTGTCACGGACGTCAATACGTACAATCATTACTACAAAAGAACTTGCGTAGAAACAGCAACATTTATAAATGGATCTTCGCCTTGGAATCAAACATATAATCACACAATTTACGAGTCCGTTTGTTCTGTAGGTCAAGTATTCGATAATTTTCTCCAAAAGTGCGTCGGGTTCGTAGATGCGTACGCGCATCCCCCTAAGGTTTGTAAAGGGGGGCAAGGCAACCCTATTTACCCTATAACCGGAACTAAGCGAGAGACGGTGAGCACGGGCGTGAGTTTGGCCGGCGTTCCTTTTGAGCTGACATATGACACCCAGAGAGCACCTTGGGGCGCCAACGTGGATGGATCTCCTGGAGATGCCTCCGCCCAAGGGGTGCTAGGTACTCTGTGGTATAGCTCGCTTCATCCCACAGTCACCTTCACAGAAGGCGCGAGTATCAATTCTTTGAGTATCACGCAGCCAAACGGAGCAGTAGCTTCGTTCAGCGGCTCTGATTCAACGTCATGGACTCCAGCAAGGGGGGCTAAAGATTCGCTTACTTATTATCAATATCAGTACATATTGCGAAACCAATCCAATCTGGCGCTGGAGTATTTTGATCGGGGTTCTTATAAGGCTCGTCTGGGCCCGTTGAAGGCCACTCAGTTTGCTAGTGGGGCCTTCCTGAAGACCGAAATTAGTACAACCTCGTCCACGGCTGCGCCTGCGGGTGGTTATGTGCTTTCGTTAAGTGATCAGTTCAGTAGAAAGATCAATTTTACCTACAAAACCATTTTGAGCGTCAGTCCTGCAATGGTGGTTCTTGATACGGCCACACTTCCCGATGGACGTTCTATTGTTGGCAACTATGACTTAAATGCCAATTTGACGTCGCTCACCTGGCAGGATGGCAACGTACGGCAGTTTATTTACGACAGCCCCAACCTTGGTCAAGCCTGGGCGTTGACGGGCGTTAAAGACGAAGTTGGCAAGCGATACGCGACTTTTTCATATATGCCTGATGGGTGGGCAAAGAGCACTCAGTACAATATTGAATCAGGTTCTGTGTATTCTTTTGTTGCAAGCTACGATAGCGCGCCGAAGCCTGTTGTAAATGAATATCCTGATTATCAAGCTGAGGTGATATGGCGTTGCCATGAGTGGGCGGCGCCAGCAAATGCACAAGTGATGCAACCAAACGGGAGCAATTTGGGCCTGCTGTTTTTCTCAATTCCAGGCGATGTCAGCGCTAACGGCTCAGGCAAGTGCAGTTCGCTGCGCTTCGCTGGTTACAGTCAGCCTGCAGGATCGGGCTGTGATCAGGCAACCAGCAACACGAGTTACGACAACAACGGCAATGTGCGGTTCTATGACGACTTCAACGGCCACCGCACGTGTTATGCCCACAGCACGGCCAGTGCCACCAGCGTGGGTAACCTGGAGATCACCCGAGTAGAAGGCCTGCCCAACACGGCCACGTGCTCAGGCGTGCTGACCAATGGTGTCAGCCTGCCGCTCACCAACGGCACGCAAAGCCGCAAGATCAGCACGCAGTGGCACCCCCAATGGGCCCTC
>NZ_JACPYU010000028.1 GCF_016195855.1 Aquabacterium sp. | reverse complement strand
CCCAGCACATCAACCTCTTCCACCTGGGCCCCAAGGCCGCGCCCGACCAGGTCTGGACCGACTTGCCCGGCTACGGCTATGCCGCGGTGGAACGCACCGCCAAGCTGCGCTGGCAGGAAGTCATGGCCAATTACCTGGCCCTGCGCCGCAACCTCACGGCCGTGGTGCAGATGGTGGACTCGCGCCATGGCTTCACCGACCTGGATCGCCAGCTCCTGGAGTTCGTCACCCCGCGCGTGCGCAACGGCGAAATCAAACTGCTGGTGTTGCTGACCAAGGCCGACAAGCTCAACCGCAAGGAAAGCGCCGACTCGCTGCGCCAGGCGCAGGAGGTGTTGTCCGAGCTGGCCACGGACGAAGCCGACATCAGCATCGCCCTGTTCTCCTCGCTCAAGAAAATCGGCGTGGGCGATGCGGCGGAAACGATCAAACAGTGGGCGGCGTCGCCCGAATTGGCGCAAACCCTTGCTGCCGCGCATGCGATCACGCCCCAAGAAGGGGCCTGATGCGGGATATCCCGCCGCATGAAACCCTGTCCCCCCCTCAACCAAAGGGGGACAGCCGCGCACGGGTGCGTAAAATGTCACACCAGCCATGGCATGGTATTCGCATTGGACTGTTGTCCTTGCCGCCATCCGGCACCGCATTCACGGGAGTTCCCAGATGACCATCAAATTCGCCTCCGCCGCTCTGGCCGCCCTGCTGGCAAGCAGCGCCGCCCTGGCCGCCAACCCCGCCAGCATCACCGTACCTTTGACGCTGGTCGCCGACGACACCGACCCCAGCTATTCGTTCGCCACGGTCGACGTGCGCCAGTTGAGCCCCAACCAGGTCTTCGACGACTACTACACCTTCCATCTGGACGGTGTCAGCGACGTCAGCTTCAGCGCCATCTCCGACCCGCTGTTCAATGCCAAGGGCAACGTGCTGCTGAAGGTCGCCGTGTTCGACTCCATCAAGCTCACCGGTCCCAATGACTTCATGGGCTCTGGCGCGATCAACGCCACCGGCATTTACTCCAGCCTCAGCTTCACGAAGCTGGCCGCCGGGGACTACACCATTGCGCTGACCGGCCACGCTGCCGGCAAGTCGGGCGGCAACTACTACGGCAACCTGGGCGTGACCGCCGCGGTGCCGGAACCCGAAGCGCTGGCGATGAGCCTGGCCGGCCTGGGCGTTTTGGGCCTGCTGGCTCGCCGCCGCAAGGCCAACTGATCATCAGGATCAGGCGGGCATCCCAGCCCGCCACCCAGCAAAAAGGGCGTCCACTGGACGCCCTTTTTATTTACCCCTGAGGCGCCTCACTGCCCCGTCAGGCGGGTCAAGGCTTCCTGGTACTTGGCCGCGGTGTTGTCGATCACGCTTTGCGGCAAGGCGGGCGAGGGCGCGGTCTTGTCCCAGGGCTGGCCGTTGACGGTGGCCTGCTCCAGCCAGTCGCGCACGAACTGCTTGTCGTAGCTGGGCGGGTTGGCACCAGCCTTGAAGGCAGTCTCATAGCCTTCCACGGGCCAGAAGCGAGAGGAGTCAGGCGTCAGTACCTCGTCCATCACCGTCAGCGTGCCCTGGTCGTCCAGGCCGAACTCGAACTTGGTGTCGGCGATGATGATGCCCTTGGTCAGCGCGTAATCCGCGGCCTTCTTGTAGAGCTTGATGGCCAGCTCGCGGACCTGGGCGGCCAGGTCGGCACCGATGATCTCGACCATCTTGTCGTAGCTGATGTTCTCGTCGTGGTCACCCACATCGGCCTTGGTGGCCGGCGTGAAGATGGGCTCGGGCAGCTTGCTGGCGTTTTGCAGGCCGGCAGGCAGCTTCACGCCGCAGACTTCGCCGTTGTGCTGGTATTCCTTCTAGCCGCTGTTAGCCAGGTAGCCGCGCACCACCGCCTCGACGGGCAGGGGCTTGAGCTTCTTGACCAGCATGGCGCGGCCTTCCACCTGGGGGCGCTCGGCCGGGGTGACCACGCTGACGGGGTCCTCACCGGTCAGGTGATTAGGCGCCACGTCCTTGAGCAGCTCGAACCAGAACAGTGCCATCTTGGTCAGCAAGGCGCCCTTGCCGGGGATGGGCTCGCCCATGATCACGTCGAAAGCACTGATGCGGTCCGAGGCCACCATCAGGATGCGGTCGTTGCCCACGGCGTAGTTGTCGCGCACCTTGCCACGGGCAAGGAGGGGCAGAGAGGTCAGAGCGGAGGTGTGCAGGGCTGAGGTCATGGATGGAAGCGCCAGGTCGGGGCGGTGGCGCCGGAAAATCCCGCCACCGAAATCGTCAAACCGACATTGTGCCGTCACTGCGCACCTGTGCGCTCAATAAACGGCGCAGCGCCGGCTCGACGCGGGTGACATCCAGGGGTTTCGTCCAGTAATCATCGAAGCCGGCACCCAGTGCCCGGCGAATTTCCTCGGGCATGGCGTCTGCCGACACCGCCACCACCGGCTGCATCGCCCAGCCCGGCAACTGCCGTACCGCGTGCAGCAAGGTGACGCCATCCATGTCCGCGAGGTGCATGTCGAACAACAAGGCATCCGGCCAGGGGCCGCTGCGCAGCGCCGCCAGGGCTTTGCCACCGGTGTCCAGCACCAGCAACTCGAACTGGCGCGAGCCCTCGAAAAGCGTGCTCATCAGCAAGGCATTGATGGGGTTGTCTTCCACGTACAGCACGCGCTGGCGCGCCTGTTCAGGGGGGACACCGGGCGAGGCCTCTGCAGGCACGAGGTCGGCAACCTGGGTGTCGCCCCCACCCAGCCCCGGGGCCGGCGCGCTCGCCCGCTGGAGGCTGACCACAAAACAGGCCCCCTCACCGGGCTCGCTGCGCACACGCAGTTGCCCGCCCATCAGCTCGACCAGGCCTTGCGTGATCACCAGGCCCAGGCCCACGCCCTCCACCTGGCTGTGCTCGGCCCCCAGGCGGTTGAAGGGCTGGAACAACTGGGCCTGCTGCGCAAGGCTCAAGCCCGGCCCCTGATCCTGCACGCGCAACTCGATCACATCGCCCGCCAGCAACTCGACCTGCACGTCCACACGCCCGCTTTCGGGCCCGTACTTGATGGCGTTGGTCAACAGGTTCAACAGGACCTGGCCCAAGCGGTGGCGATCGGCCTGCACCACCGCGCCACGCGCGCCCACCCAATTCAGGTTGACACGCCGCTTCGCGGCCAGCGGCTCGGCCAGCAACAGGCTGGACTCGATGACCTCGTCGAGCGGCAGATCCGCCATCTGCACCGACATGTGCCCGGCCTCGATGCGGGAGATCTCCAGCACCTCGTTGATCAGGCGCAGCAGGCTTTGCCCGGCTGCCTCGATGTAGCCCAGCTTGGTGCGCTGGTCCGCACGCAGGTTGCCGGCATCCTGCATCTGCAAGAGCTGTGCAAACCCCAGGATGCCATTGAGGGGGGGGCGCAATTCATGGCTCATGTGCGCCATGAACTCGCTCTTGGCCTGGTTGGCCCGCTCGGCCGACGCCTTCTCGCGCAAGCCCAGCTCCATGTCCTTGCGCTCGGTGATGTCGGCGATGTAGCCGTTCCACACCACCGAGCCGTCCGGCTCCTGATGGGGCGTGGCGTGCAACTCCAGCCACATCGCCTGCTGATCAACCACGGCGCGGCACTCGCAGCGCCAGGGGCTCAAGTCCAGGGCCGATGCGTCCAGCGTGCACTGGACCCGCTGCGCATCATCCGGATGGATCTGGCGCCAGACCACATCGGCATCCTCCAGCGCTTGTGAAGGCGCCACGTTGAACAAGCGCCGGATGGCATCGGTGACATAGGTGAAGCGAGGCGCCTCCCGCGGCTCGCGCCGCAACTGGAACAACAAGCCCGGCGCCTCGTCGGCGGCGCGCTTGGCCGTCAGCAACTGGTATTCCAGCCGTCCGCGCTCTTTCAGGCGCATGAAGACGCAGCGCACCACGCCGCGACCGTCCGACACCACCTCGCGCCGCGCACTCATCAGGGCGTCGATGCGACGCCCCTCGGTGTCTCGCAGCTGGATCGACACCTCGTCAACCTGATCCGACATCTTCAACAGCGGAAAGATGTACGAGTGATACAGCAGGGCCGAGGCCCTGGACATCAGCACGCCCACTTGCTGCCCTTGCAGCTCGTCGGCCGTCTGCCCCCGCAGGCTGGCCAGGGCCCGGTTTACCTCCAGCAAAAGACCATCGTCATCCACCACCGCAACGGCAACGGGCAGATGATCAAAATGGTGTGCAGATGCGGCCATCGGCTGAAAGGGTGACTAGACCGTGGTGTCCAGATACGCGCGAATCAACTGAACGGTTTCAGATGGATGGCTCATGTGGGGGCAATGGCCGCTGGCCGCCATGCGCACCAGGGTGGACTGGGGCAGATGCGCATGCATGTAGTCGCCCACGGACAAGGGCGCGATGCTGTCGTCGCCCCCCTGCAGGATGAGCGAGGGCACGCGCAGCAGCGGCAGCCGGTCGCGCACATCGGCCCAGAACACCAGTTGCGCAAAGTGCCGCACGATGACGGGGTCACCCGCGCACAGACTTTGCGCCAGCTCCGAGCGCAAGGCCGGTTGATCCTCGTTCTTCATGGCCACCGGAGCAAAGAAGTTGGCCCAGTCGCTCATGTTGCGGTCCATCAGATCCAGCAAATCCATGATGTCTTCGCGCTCGAACCCGCCTTCGTAGGCCGGCGGGTCATTGACGAAACAGGGGTTGGGGCACAGCATCACAAGCCGCTCGAACAGTTCGGGGCGCGCAATGGCCGCCAGCATGCCGATGGAGCTGCTCACCGAATGCCCGACAAACACGACCGGACCGCATTTCAGCGCGTCCAGGATCTCGATGACGTCGCGCCCGTAATCCGCCAGGCTGGCGTAGCGCTCCGGGCGCCACGACGACGCATCAGAGCGCCCGCTACCCACATGGTCGAACAGGATGACACGGTGGTCTGCAGCCAGGGCGGGCGCGACATGCCGCCACATGCGTTGATCGCAGCCAAAGCCATGGGCCAGCACAATCACCCGGTCGCCAGAGCCCATGTCCATGACATGGTGGCGAGCCAGTACACCCTCCGCCATGAGCGCACCTCCTGTTGAGTTTCAGTCAGGTGTCGCGCACTGGCTTGCGTCAGGCGGCACCCGTGCTGTGTTTTGTACCACAGCCGGGCTTGGGGCACACGCCTGTGGCGTTCAGGCCTTGGCTTTGGACGCGGCACGCGCCTGGTCAGCCTTGCGGTCCGCCGCGACCTTCTGCGCCGTGGGGCGCGCTTCGATCAGCTTGACGTAGCCCTTCCAGTCGATGCCCGCTGCAGCCACAAGGTCTTCACCGCACACCAGCTTGCTGGCCAGGGCCGCCAACGGCAGGCTCACGTACACGGCGCAATCGGCCATCGTGAAGGTGTCGCCTGCCGCGTAAGGGGCAAACTTCGCCACTTGCTTGAACGCGGCGATGTTCTTGATCAGGTCGCCCTTGACGCGTTCGATGAACTTCTCGGGCAAGGTCCCGCCAAAGAAGGCCTGCGAATACAGCTGGCGCGCGCACAGCTCCACGTGCAGGTCGCAATAGGTGATGACCTCGCGCACCTTGGCCGCTTGCCAGGGGTCAGCGGGGATCAGGGCCGGCGTGGGCCAGCGCGCTTCGATGTACTCCACGATGGCCTGGCTCTCGCACAGGAAGCCGTTCTCGGTTTCGATATACGGCACCTTGCCCAGCGGGGACTTGTCCTGCTTGCCTTCGCTGCCAAACGAGACCAGCACCTCTTCAAAGGGCACGTCCTTTTCCAGCAGGGCCAGCTTGACCTTGTTGTAGTAGTTGGACAGCGAGAATCCGTAGAGCTTGAGCATGAAGGTCTCCGTCAGTGGGGCATCGTTATGGGGAAAAACCGGGCACAGCATACGGCAAAGCCCTTTGCTGCGTGCAACGCCACCTTCGTGCGCTCAGAGCCCGGCTTCTTTCAGGCGATGCGCATGGATCACAAACAAGCCCACCGGGTCGGCCCCCGGCCCAACCAGCCCGGAGAACTGGTTCACAGCCTGGAAGTGGTTCATCGGGTAGTCGTCTCGGATGACCTCGCCCAGGTGGCTGGCACAGCGGCCAACCAGCCCATCGTTGTCGGTCTCGCGCACAAAGGCCTTGCCCGACAGGCTCATGAGGTAGTCGGCCAGGTTCAGGGCGCGGTAGAACTGGCCGATGCTGCTCCACGAGTAGTAGCGCACGCCGTCCACCACATGCGCACCTTCGCCGCAGGCCTGCTCCGGCACGCCCGCCGGGAAGCGCTGGTTGAAGAACGCCGCACCGGACTGGGTGAGCGACTTCATGGCCTCGGCCGAGTCAATGGGCAGGTCGGCCCCGGTGATCCAGTTGATCAAGGCGCCCAGCTTGTTGCCCAGGCCCAGCAGCGCGTCAGCCAGCCAGGGCCTGGTCTTGGTCAACTCGAACAACCAGTCTGCCACCTCGGAGCCCATGGTCGGGCCCGACACCGTCGTCACCGAGGCCACCCACTCCGGGTGCGTGCCCGCCACGTAACGAACGGAATGGCTGCCGTGGCTGTGTCCGATGAGGTTGACCTTCTTGGCGCCCGTCTCCAGCATGATCTGGCGCACCTGGGCCATCAATTGCTCGCCGCGCACATCCGAGCTGTTGAACGCCGACACCTGGGTCACGTAGACCTTGGCGCCATGGGCCCGCAAGGTCTCCGGAATGTCATGCCAGTACGACTGCTTGCCCGCATAGCCAAACCCCATCACGCCATGCGCCAGCACGATCGGGTAGCGCGTTTGCGCATCGTCCGCCACCTGGACGGACGAGACCGGCTCACCCGACAGGGTCAACCACGTGGGCACCACCACCGCGGCCGCACCGGCCAGCACCAAGGTCGCCACGCCCCCCAAGACCCACTTCACCAGACGATTCGCCACGGGATTTCCAAACGCTCAAAGACAAAAAAAAGGCGGGGCACCTGCGCCCTCGCCTATTGCACCCGGCCACCCATTTGCGGCTGCCGGGCTCTGTACTCGCCAGACCGATCAGGCCACGACCTGGGCCAGCTTGCCGCTGGCGTACATGGCGGCGATCTCGGTCATCGAGATGGCCTTGATCTTGCCGGCCTGGCCTTCGCAACCGAATTCCATGTAGCGCTGCTTGCAGATCTGCTTGGCGGCTTCACGGGCGGGCTTGAGCCACTCGCGGGCATCGAACTTGTCGGGGTTCTCGGCCAGGAACTTGCGCACGGCACCGGTCATCGCCAGGCGGATGTCGGTGTCGATGTTGATCTTGCGCACGCCGTACTTGATGGCTTCCTGGATTTCTTCCACGGGCACGCCGTAGGTTTCCTTCATCTTGCCGCCGTACTGGTTGATGATGGCCAGCAGGTCTTGGGGCACCGAAGAAGAACCGTGCATCACCAGGTGGGTATTGGGGATGCGCTTGTGGATTTCCTTGACGCGGCTGATGGCCAGGATGTCGCCCGTGGGCTTGCGCGAGAACTTGTAGGCGCCATGGCTGGTGCCGATGGCGATGGCCAGCGCGTCCAGCTGGGTGGCCTTGACGAACACGGCGGCTTCTTCGGGGTCGGTCAGCATCTGGCTGTGGTCCAGCTTGCCTTCGGCGCCAATGCCGTCTTCTTCGCCGGCTTCACCGGTTTCCAGGTTGCCCAGGCAGCCCAGTTCGCCTTCCACGGTCACGCCGACCTTGTGGGCCATCTCGACGACCTTGCGGGTCACGTCGACGTTGTAGTCGAACGAAGCCGGGGTCTTGCCGTCTTCCTGCAGCGAGCCGTCCATCATCACCGAGCCGAAGCCCAGGTTGATGGCGCCTTGGCAGATCGCAGGCGACTGGCCGTGATCCTGGTGCATCACCAGGGGGATGTGGGGGTACATCTCGACGGCAGCCTGGATCAGGTGCTTGATGAAGGCCTCGCCAGCGTACTTGCGGGCGCCCGCACTGGCTTGCAGGATCACGGGGGCACCGACTTCATCGGCAGCCTGCATCACGGCCTGGACTTGTTCCAGGTTGTTCACGTTGAAAGCCGGAATGCCGTAGTTATTTTCAGCGGCGTGATCCAGCAGCTGACGCATCGAAACGAGTGCCATGAAACCCCCAGGTAAGCGGAAACAAAAAAATGAAACGCGCAGAACAGCGTCGTTCGCGCGTTGGAACTGGGCCGAATTCTAACGAAGCCCGGCCGCCTTACCTACCCCCAGTTTCGGGCGGAGGGTTTTACTTCACCTCGCACACCTTGAGCATGTTGGTGCCACCGGGGTGGCCCATGGGTTCGCCACAGGTGATGGCGTAGGTGTCGCCCGGGCGCAGCACCCCCCGCTCGACCAGCATGGCCTCGGCGTGCTTGAGCGCCTCGTCGCGGTCGGAGTAGTTGGGAATCAGCAGCGGCCGCACATTGCGGTAAAGCGCCATCTTGCGCTGTGAAATCGGCTGCGCCGTCAGGCCGAAGATGGGCACGTGGATCTTGTGCCGGCTCATCCACAGCGCGGTCGAGCCGGATTCGGTCAGCGCGATGATGGCCTTGCAACCCAGGTGGTAGGCCGTGAACAGCGCCCCCATGGCGATCGACTGGTCGATGCGGCCAAAGGTGGTGTTGGTGAAGTCCGCGTCCAGCGAGAGCTCCTCGGCGGCTTCGGCGGCCTGCGCGATGTTGGCCATCTGCTCGACCGTCTCGATGGGGTACTTGCCGGCCGCGGTCTCGGCGCTCAGCATCACGGCGTCGGTGCCGTCCAGCACGGCATTGGCCACGTCCGACACCTCGGCGCGCGTGGGCACCGGGTTGACGATCATGGACTCCATCATCTGCGTGGCCGTGATCACGACCTTGTCCATGTGGCGCGCCATCTTGATCATGCGCTTTTGCAGGGCCGGCACGGCGGCATTGCCCACCTCCACGGCCAGGTCGCCGCGCGCCACCATGATGCCGTCCGACGCCCGCAGGATGGCCTCCAGATTGGGAATGGCCTCGGTGCGCTCGATCTTGGCGATCAGCGCGGGGCGGTGCTTCCAGGGCTCACCTGCCACATTGCACAGCTGGCGCGCCATCTCCATGTCCGTCGCATTCTTGGGGAAGGACACGGCGATGTAGTCACACTGGAAGCTCGCCGCCGTCTTGATGTCTTCCATGTCCTTGGCGGTCAGCGCGGGCGCGGTCAACCCACCGCCCTGCTTGTTGATGCCCTTGTTGTTGGACAACTCGCCGCCCAGCTTGACGACGGTGTGCACGGCCTCACCCTTGACGGCCTCCACCGTCATCACGATCAGGCCGTCGTTGAGCAGCAGCGTGTCGCCGGGCTTCACGTCGCGCGGCAACTCCTTGTAGTCCAGGCCCACGCCGCGGATGTCACCCGGCTCGGTGCGGCTGGCGTCCAGCACAAAGGCCTGGCCCGGCTCCAGCATCACCTTGCCTTCGGCAAATTTGCCCACGCGGATCTTGGGGCCTTGCAGGTCGGCCATGATGGCCACCACCTTGCCGACCTTGGCCGCCGCATCCCGCACAGCCTGCGCGCGGTCGATGTGGTCCTGGGCCTTGCCATGCGAGAAGTTCAAGCGCACCACATCGACCCCGGCCAGCAGCATTTTTTCGAGCACATCCGGCGTCGAGGATGCGGGACCGAGGGTGGCGACGATCTTGGTGGCACGCTGCATGGCTGAAAGCTCTTTGGGTTGTCTATCTGCTTTCAGTGTCACACCAAAGCCCCTTGCTTGAACGCCCGAAATGCGTCCCCAGATCAGAACCTTGATGCCCTGACGCAACGACCTTACACTCCATGGCACACAAATGACATCCGAAGTAATGTTGTCAACCTGTTCAGCGCGGCGAGCCATTGGCCGAAAACGGTCACATGGGCCCTCCAGATGAGACTGACATGAAGCCACGCACCGCTCACCGCGCCATCGTTTTCTCGCATGCCAACAGCTTTCCGGCCAGCACCTACCAGGCGCTGTTCGAGGGTTGGCGCGCCGCCGGCTACGAGGTGCACGCGCTCGACAAGTTCGGCCACGACCCGCGCTACCCCGTCACCATGGACTGGCCCCATCTGGTGGTCCAGCTCAAGGACTTCATCGAGCGCGAAGTCGGGCACCCGGCCTACCTGGTCGGCCACTCGCTGGGTGGCTACCTCAGCCTGATGGCCGCCAGCCGCTACCCGCACCTGGCCCAGGGCGTGGTCGTGATGGATTCGCCCGTGCTGCACGGCTGGAAGAACGCGGGCGTCGGCCTGGCCAAGAAGCTGGGCACGCTGGACCGCGTGGTCACCCCGGCGCGCATCGCCGCCCAACGCACCCAGGAATGGGCCAGCCTGCAGGTCGCGCATGAGCACTTCTCGTCCAAGCCCAAGTTCGCCGCGTTCCACCCGCGCATCCTCAACGACTACCTGGCGCACGGCACCGAAACCCATCTGGACGGCAAATCGCGCAAGCTGAGTTTCCGCCGCGACATCGAGTCCGCCATCTACGCGTCGATGCCGCACAACCTGCTGCAGGAATTCCGCCGCCACCCTCACCAGTGCCCCCTGGCCTTCATCGGTGGCGAGCACTCGCGCGAAACCCGCAAGGTCGGCGTCGAAGGCATCAAACAACTGGTGGGCCGCAACATGTCGTGGATCAAGGGCACTCACCTGTATCCTTTCGAGATGCCCGACCTCACCACGGCCGAAGTCCTGAAATGGCTGCAGCATTTCCAGACCGCGCCGGCCGAGGCCGCCTCCGCCAACGCCTGATCCAGGGCCTCATGAACCAGCCGACCACGGAACCGCCTGTCGAAACACCCATCCCCTTCGTCACCGTGACGAACTGGGTGCGCGCGGCCCGTCTGTGCGGCATCGACATCGAAGCCATCTTCCGCCAGGAAGGCATCGACACCGCCAGCCTGCATCCGGAGACCTCCACCGTCTCGCGCGACGCCATGCAGCGGCTGATGCAGCGCTGCGTCGAGGAAACACGCCGGGTGGGCAGCCCACGCCACTTCCCCGTCGTGCTGGGCGAGACCTTCGCCTTCGAGTACATGTCGGATGTGGAAACCTTCATCACCACCAGCGCCTCGCTGCGTGATGCCACCCGCGCGCTCGAGTGGATTCCGCCGCTCATCAATCCCTATATGCGTTTCTCGCTGGCCGAGCACGGTCAGGAAGCCCGCATCGCGCTGCACTTCTCGGTGCCGGACGAATCCTTCGAGCGCACCTGGCCGTTCACGGAAGGGGTCATCACCACCACCATCAAGTTCAGCCGCCTGTTGCTGGGCGGCCAGACGCTGATCGGCCGCATCACCATGCGCCACCCGCGTCACGCCAACAGCGAGCTGGTCGAGGCCGCTTTCCAGGTTCCTGTCGAATGGGGCGCCCCGGTGGACGCCCTCTGGTTCGACCGCGCGCTGCTGGATCAACCCCTGGGCGGCGCCTTCCCGGTTCTGCACGAACAAGCTGCCCAGCGCCTGGCCCAGAAGGTCGCCCAACGCGCCGAAGCCCAGCCTTCACAAGCCAGCAACCACCAGGGCCAGCAACTGATCAAGCAGATCGAGCGTGCCTTCAACGACAAGCCCCGTCTCATGGGCCTGGGCCTCGAAGCGCTGGCAGAAGAGTTGGGCATGCACGCCCGCACCCTGCAGCGCCGCCTCAAAGAGGTCAACGACAGCCACTCCGCCATCCAGGGCCGCGTGCGCTACAAGCTCGCTCAGCAATGGCTGAAGAACGAGGCCATGGCCATCGAAGACATCAGCGACCGCCTGGGTTTCTCCGATCGCCGCAGCTTCACCCAGGCCTTCACACGCTGGTCAGGCGTCACCCCCAGCCAGTACCGCCGTCAGCGTGGCTGATCCGGTCTTCGCGGGCTCGCTCAAGCCCCCGCCACGGACAGCCGAAAACGCCTCACATTCACAGCGTTTTCCCTAGTCGGCGCTGTCGCCAAAATTACCTCCATGTCGCTGCACTACATAGCGCACATCAAGGGGGATCCCTAAAGTCTCAACCTGACAGACGCCCGTCACAACTTGTGACAACTGGAGTCCGCGGAGACAAAAACATGAGCAAGACCAAACTGACACCGCCCCCGATCATCCCGCGCGAAAAGCTGGATTTCGACCTGGACGGCAACATCCCCAAACACTGGCTGGACAACGACCCGTTCAAGACCCGGTTCTTCGACGCCATGTCCACCCTCTTCCCCGTGGGCGAGCGGTTCTTCATCACCTGCGTGCGCGACTTCAAGGACCGCATCACCGATCCCAAGATGCAGCACGACATCAAGGACTTCACGCGCCAGGAAGCGCAGCACAGCATGCTGCACACCCGCTACAACGACCGCCTCAAGAAGCACGGCATCGGCGTCGACGCCATCCTTGAAGGCCAGGAGCGCCGCCTCTTCGGCATCATCCGCCAGCACTGCTCGCGTGAATTCACGCTGGGCATCACCGCCGCCTCCGAGCACATCACCGCCATCATGGCCGACTGTTTCGTCGAGCGTCCCCACATCTTCAACGGAGCCGACGAGCGCATGCGCGCCCTCTACGTATGGCACGCCATGGAAGAGATGGAGCACAAGGGTGTCGCCTACGACGTGCTGGTCGACATCGCCAAGGCCAGCTACTGGACGCGCGTCAGCTCCATGATGCTGGTGACGCTGCTCTTCCCCTACCACGTCTTCCGCATCATGAAGCACATGCTGCAGGCCGACGGCTTCACCCGCTGGGAGCGCACCAAGATCTGGGCCAAGGGCCTGTGGTGGCTGTACAAGCCCGGCGGCATCTTCCTGCCCATGCTCGGCAAGTACTTCTCCTACCTCAAGCCGGGTTTCCATCCCTGGCAAGAGCCCGTCGTGCCCAGCTACGAGCCCTGGGTGCGCCTGCTCAAGGAAACCGGCGACCCTGTTGAAGCGGGCAACCGCCTGCATGCCGGCCTGACCCAAGGTCTGGCCCACGCCTGATCCAATGCCTGTGTGACTCAAACAAAGGAGTGACATCATGAGCCCGACAAACTCGACATCGCCCCCCATCGTCCCGCGCGAAAAGCTCGACTTTGGTCTGGATGGCGACATCCCCAAGTACTGGTTCGACAACCACCCCTTCAAGTCGCGCTTCTTCGACGCGATGTCGACCATCTTCCCAGAAGGCGAGCGCTACTTCATCTCCTGCGTGCGCGACTTCCGCGACCAGGTGACAGACCCCAAGCTCCTGCAGGAGATCAAGGACTTCATGCGCCAGGAAGGTCAGCACGGCATCGTGCACACGACCTACAACCAGCGCCTGAAGGACCAAGGCATCGATGTCGACATGCTCGAGCGCATCGAGCACCACATCCTGTTCGACATCGTGCGCAAGAAGGTGCCCAAGAAGATGACGCTGGCGGACACCGCCGCCGCCGAGCACCTCACGGCCATCATGGCCCACAGCTTCTGCGAAGACAAAACCCTGCTGGCCAACGCCGACCACCGCATGCGCGCCATGTACGCCTGGCACGCCATGGAAGAGGTCGAGCACAAGGCCGTCGCGTTCGACGTGATGCAGAAGGTCGCCAAGGTCAACTACTTCCAGCGCATCCTGGCGATGATGATCGTCACGCTCGGCTTCAACATCCACGCGCTGCTGGTCACCCGCTACATGCTCAAGGTCGACGGCTTCAGCCGCTGGCAACGCACCAAGCTCTGGGCCAAGGGCCTGTGGTGGCTGTACCGGCCGGGCGGCCTGTTCATGTCCCTGTTCGGCCACTACATCCAGTACTACAAGCCCGGCTTCCACCCCTGGCAAAACGGCCAGATGCGCAGCTACAAGCTCTGGCTGGACACCTACAACCGCACCGGCGACCCCATCCAGGCCGGTGAAGCCGTGTACGCCGCCGGCGCCTGAGCGCCCGCGTTCCAGATCGAGGCATCACGCTTTTCTCCACGTCCTTCCTGCCATCAGCGTGATGCCTCACGCGCCACCAGGCCCCAGACGGTCGCCGCTCTCGGGTCCTGACCAGCGCCTTGCGCCATGACACCTTAGGGCGTCGTGGCTTTTTTTTCGCCTGCTGATCAGCGCGTGCAGCCCACACGCTTTCCGCCCGCGCCACCCTGCATCTGCGCCCCGCACACATCAAGCCCATGGCAAAGTGATCCGAAAGGTCCAGCCATGAACGCGCCCGATCTCACCACGCCCTCGCACCCACCCGCGCCCACGCTGCCCATCACCGTGCGCGAAGGCCTGGACTTCGGTCTCGACGGCGACATCGCCCGCCACTGGTTTGGCGGCGACGCCTTCAAGACCCGCTTCTTCGACGCCATGTCCGTGCTCTTCCCCGAAGGCGAGCGCTTCTTCATCGCCTGCGTGCGTGACTACAAGGATCAACTCCACAGTCCCGAACAAGCGCAAACCATGCTGGATTTCGCCAAGCAGGAGGCCCAGCACACCAAGGTCCACAACGCCTTCAACAAGCGCCTGGCGGCACAAGGCATCAAAGTCGACAAGATCCTGGCCAACCAGCGCAGGCACCTCTTCGAGCACGTGCGCAAGCACCTGAGCAAACGCCACACCCTGGCGCTCACCGCGGCCGCGGAACACCTCACGGCGCTGATGTCCCACGCCTTCATGCAAAACCGCCACCACTTCGACGATGCCGACCCGCGCGTGCGCGCCATGTACGTCTGGCATGCGGTGGAAGAGGTCGAACACAAAGGCGTCGCCTTCGACGTCATGCAGCAAGTGGCCCATGTCGGCTACCTGCACCGCGTCTGGGCCCTCGTGCTGGTCAGCCTCCAGTTCCCTCTGCTCGTGTTCCAGATCCTCAACCACATGCTCAAGGTGGACGGCTACACGCGCGCGCAGCGCTGGGGCATCTGGCTCAAAGGCCTGTGGTGGCTGTACAAACCCGGCGGCCTGATGGGCCCCCTGCTATGGCCCTACCTGGCCTGGTACCGCCCCGGTTTTCACCCATGGGATGAACAGGCCCCCGCCGAGTTCCAGACCTGGCTGGGCGCCATGCAACGAAGCGGCAACCCGGTCACCGCCAGCAACGCCCTGCAGCCACACACCTGACACCAGACCACGCACGGACGGGCACCACCTCACGCCAAGACTTGACACCTCGGCAACAAAAAAGGCCTGCCCCCGCTAAGGGACAGACCTCTTGTCATGCTGGCACAAGGCCAACAGTGTGCCGAGCGAGCCCGGCGCTCGCCTCGACCGCAAATCAACCGGCAGCGCGCTTGCTCAGAATCTCGAATGCAGGCAGGGTCTTGCCCTCCAGCACTTCCAGGAACGCGCCACCGCCAGTAGAGATGTAGCCCACGTCCTTCTCAATGCCGTACTTGGCGATCGCAGCCAGCGTGTCGCCACCTCCGGCAATGCTGAACGCGGCCGACTCGGCGATCGCACGCGCCACCGTCTCGGTGCCCTTGGAGAAGGCCTCGAACTCGAACACACCCATCGGGCCATTCCACACAATCGTACCGGCGGCCTTCAACTGCGCGGCCAGCTTGGCTGCCGTCTTCGGCCCGATGTCCAGAATCAGGTCATCATCGGCCACCTCGTTGGCCGCCTTGATCGTCGCCGGCGCGTCGGCCGCAAACGTCTTGGCCACGACCACATCCTCAGGGATTGGCACCTCAGCACCGCGGGCCTTCATCGCCGCGATCACCGCCGTGGCTTCACCCAGCAGGTCCGGCTCAGCCAGCGACTTGCCGATCTTCAAACCAGCTGCCAGCATGAAAGTATTGGCGATGCCGCCACCCACGATCAGGCCGTCCACATTCCTGGCCAGCGACTGCAGGATGGTCAGCTTGGTCGACACCTTGGAGCCTGCCACGATGGCCAGCAGCGGGCGCTTGGGCGCTTCCAAGGCCTTGCTGATCGCATCGATTTCAGCCGACAGCAAGGGGCCAGCGCAGGCAATCTTCGCAAACTGGGCGATCCCGTAGGTCGTGCCCTCGGCCCGGTGGGCGGTCCCGAACGCATCGTTGACGAAGATGTCGCACAAAGCGGCCATCTTGCGAGCCAGCTCTTCGTTGTTCTTCTTTTCGCCCTTGTTCAGACGACAGTTCTCCAGCAGCACCACCTCACCGGGGTTCACGCTCACGCCATCCACCCAGTTGCTCACCAGCTTGACCTCACGGCCCATCAACTCGCCCAGGCGCTTGGCCACAGGTGCCAGCGAATCCTCCGGCTTGAACTCGCCCTCCGTCGGGCGGCCCAGGTGCGATGTCACCATCACAGCCGCGCCAGCCTTCAAGGCCAACGCGATGGCAGGCACGGACGCACGGATGCGGGTGTCCTCGGTGATGTTGCCCGCATCGTCTTGCGGCACGTTCAGATCGGCGCGGATGAACACGCGCTGGCCCGCTGCTTTGCCCTGGGCCACGAGGTCTTCAAATCGGAGGATGTTCATGTTGGCTGCCGCTTCGGCTTTGAAAACGAAAGTCCAACATTGTAGAAAGGTCTGCGCGCCCCGAGCCCCCCGATTTGATGGCCAGGGGCGATTTCCGTCACCGATCGCGACCAATCGCCAGTCCAGCTCGGGCTTCAGCTACCTCAATGCTCCAGGGTCGACCAAACCTCCGGCGCAATCCCTGCCGATACCCCTCGAAAGCCAAGCGCCTGAACGAAGAGGTTCCGCCGCAGAAAGAAGCAGAACGCGCCGCTACCGGCCACTTCTTGCAGCAAAAGAGCGCATCAATGGGACTTTGACTTACCTTGCTTGGCCGGCTTGCTGCCGCCCTCGCCATCGGCCTTGTCCGGCACGTCTTCTTCGTCATCGCTCGAAGGCGCCGAAGCCTTGGATGCAGCTGGGGAAACCGGGCGTGGGACAACGGGCACGACCCCATCCAGCTTGTTCTCCCTCATGTACTCGTCCATTTCCCGCCATCCAGTGAACACAGACGCCTTATCTGCCTTCGGGTTCAAGGTGTAGCAATCCTCAATGGCACGCATGGCATGCCTGCAGGCGCTACCGATCGCTTTGGCCTCAGCCTGTTGATGCTCAGCCGCCTTTTGAGGCGTCTCGATACCCAACTGGTCGCAACCCGCCATGGCGCCCAGACAAGCCAAGCCGGCAAGCAGCGCCAGGCGTCGCACATGCCAGCCAGGCCGCGAGCCTTCCGCTTCGGTGCTGTATCCAGGGGAATCGACTGAAAAGGACGAGAAAAACATGGCCGCGGTATGTGAAAGCGCAGCAGGAATTTGCCCACGCCAACATGATTACGGCACTTTTCAGCGGACCTTGAAAGGCAAAGAAGCGAGGTACTCCTCCCGGAGTAACGCGCAACACCTCAATGAATCAGACGGTCTTCGTCGTCAACGAACAGTTCGTCCAGGATCAGCGCATCAGGCTCCTCGCCCAGACTCCAGAAGACAAGCAGCACCAGGATCTTGAAATCCTCCAGCGCAACCGGCCCTCGCGGCACGGCCACCACGCGATCCAGCACGACTTCACGCAGCATCGGTGTCAGCACACCGGCTGACTCCAGAAACTGCAGGAACCCCAAGGCTTCGGGCCCCAAGCGCTCCAATTCAGGCTCTGCGAAAACCCTCGAAGCTCGATCAGAAGGTGCAATGACCTCATCATGCGTCACGGTCTGCAAGCCATCCAGCCAAGCCAGGGCCTCACTGATCTCCTCTTCTTCGAAGCCCACCGCTGAGAGCTTTCGCATCAGCAGATCAGACTCCGGACAAGCGTCAGGACGCCAGTAATGCTCGTAGAGATAGACCAGTACATCAAACATGGGATCACTATAGCTCAAGGCGAATGGCCATGCATGCGCGTTGTCACCCGGGGCGTGAACAGCAGCGCACGCAAGAACTCGAGGGACAAAGCCGCGCGATGACTAAACGGAGAAGATAAGTGCATCACACACCGGGGGCAACGAAATCAGCGACCGAATGGTGAGCAGAAACGAAAAAGCCCCTGCTTTTGCAGGGGCTTTGTTCGCTATAGGTAGCCTGACGATGTCCTACTTTCACACGGGAATCCGCACTATCATCGGCGCTGAGTCGTTTCACTGTCCTGTTCGGGATGGGAAGGAGTGGGACCAACTCGCT
>NZ_JACPYU010000027.1 GCF_016195855.1 Aquabacterium sp. | reverse complement strand
AGCTTCTGAGAGTCGCATGGGCAATCTGGCGCAGTGGAAAAACCTTTGATGCAAGCCAGATGGGCGTACAAAACGCTTGCGTCAAAACATAGAACCTCGCTGCGCGGCTGCGCCGCTGCGCTCAAACAAATCGGGCCAGTCAGATGGACGACGCACGCTGCGCGTGCCCACCTCGCCACTGCGCGTCTCGGCGTCACCAAGGCGCCCCGCCGCAGGCCACCTCAGCCTTTTGTCGCCCCGCTTGAGTTCCGCCGCGGTTGTGCGTGCCGCGAAGTGACCGGCTATTGCATCGAAGCTTGAACCGTTCCCATTGCCAGGACATGGGCCTGTGCATGCCACCAGCGAGGTGGAAGAGGGTTGAGCCGGCATCTGGCCGGGCGCCTTGGTGACGCCGAGCACCGCAGCAATGGGTTTGGCGCGCGTTAGCGCGCTTCGTCATCTGGCTTGCCCGATTTGTTTGAGCGCAGCGGCGCAGCCGCGTAGCGAGTTGGAGGGCACCAACCCATTGCGAGGCGCACAGGGCAGTCTCGCGTAGCGAGACCGTCAACATGAAGCCCGGACGGATGCCGGCTCAGCCCCCGCCTCGCGCTCCCACGTAAAAAAGCCAGCAGATCAACCCAAGCTCACCCACCAGCCCGCTGCGCAGACTCATCCGAGATCGGGTCTTCCACCAGCTTGGTCTTGGTGTGCTCGGCCCAGCGTTCCTTGATCTCCAGGATCTGCGGCAGCACCTGCACGAACAACTCGACCAGCTTGGGGTCGAAGTGGCTGCCCGCGTCCTTGTGCAGCACCTCCAGCGCTGCCTCCACCGTCCAGGCCTTCTTGTAGGGCCGCTCGGTGGTGAGCGCATCGAACACATCGGCCACGGCCACGATGCGCGCCTCGATGGGGATGTCCTCGCCCATCAGCCCATTGGGGTAGCCCGTACCGTTCCACTTCTCGTGGTGGCACAGCGCAATCTGGCGCGCCAGTTTGAGCAGCGATGAGCTGTGCTCACCGATGATCTCCGCCCCGATGATGGGATGGCGCTTCATCACGCCCCACTCTTCCGGTGTCAGTGGGCCGGGCTTGAGCAGGATGTGGTCGGGGATGCCGATCTTGCCGATGTCGTGCATGGGTGCTGCGGTCAGCAACTCGTTGGCAGACGCGGCCGTCCAGCCCGCAGCCAGGGCCAGGGTCTTCGAGTAGTGGCTCATGCGGATCACATGCAGGCCCGTCTCGTTGTCCTTGTACTCGGCGGCCAGGCCCAGGCGCTGGATGATCTGCAGGCGGCTTTCGCGCAGCTCGTCGATGCGCACCAGCGAGAGGTGGTTGCGCACGCGGGCCCTGACGATGGGCGGGCTCACCGGCTTGGTGATGTAGTCCACTGCGCCCAACTCGAAGCCGCGCGTCTCGTCGTCCACATCGGACAAGGCCGTCACGAAGATCACGGGGATGTGGGTGGTGGCCGGGTTCTGCTTGATCGCCAGGCAGGTGTCGTGGCCGGTCATGCCGGGCATCATCACGTCCAGCAGGATCAGCTGCGGTTTTTCAGCGGCGGCCAGCTCCAGGGCCTTGTGGCCATCGCGGGCAAACAGCAGGCGGTAGTCGTCCTGCAGGATCTGGCGCAGCACCTGGAGGTTGGTCGGCTCGTCGTCCACCACCAGGATGGTGGGGCGCACTTCGCGGTCAGAATGGGGCATGTTGGCTCTCCATGTGCAGCAGGCCTTCAGCGATGCCGTGGGCGCGTTGGGCGGCGGCGTCGAAGTCAAAGACCTCCACGGCGTCCATCAAGGCGTTCAGCTCGGTGGCATTGGCGTAAGGGGTGCAAGCCTCATGGACTTGCGCCAGCAACTCGTCCAGGCATTCGCCTCGCAGGAAGGCGGCCCTGAGTTGATCAAGCTTGCGGTACAGCGTGGCCAGGTCCATCGTGGGCCCGGGCACGCGGGGGTTGTCTTTGTTCGGTGCGTGCGCGGCCAGGCGGGTGATCTCTTGCGTGGCCGCGTCCAGGCTGCTCAACAGGGCCTGCCATGAGGCAGACAGGTCGGTGCCAGGCTCTTGTCGCACCAGGGCTTCCACCCTGAGCGCGGCCTGCTCGATCTGGACCAGGCCCAGGTTGGCCGCCACGCCCTTGATGCGGTGGGCTTCGCTGAAGGCGGCTTCACCACTGGGCACGGGGCCGGGCCTTTGCCCTGCCAGCCAGTTGGCCTGCTCGCTGGCAAAGCGCTGCAAGGCCTGCAGATAAGGCGGCCAGTCCAGCCACAGCTTGATGCCGCGCTGCAGATCCACGATGGCCGCATTGGCCTGGACGCCCGCGGCGATCGTTGAGCTGGGCTGCACGGGCGTCAAGGCCAGGCCGGTCACGCGGGCCATCTCGGCCATCAGCTCGCCCATCTCGATGGGCTTGGTGGCAAAGCCATCCATGCCCGCTTCGATGGCCGCCTGGCGGTCTTCCTGCAACACGCTGGCAGACAGGGCCAGCACCGGTGTGCGAGGTGCACCCTGCTGTGTCTCGCGCTGTCGCAAGGCGCGGCAGGCGCTCAGGCCATCCATGACGGGCATCTGCACGTCCATCAGGATCAGGTCGAACTCGCCTTGCGCCGCACGGGCCAGCGCCTCTTCGCCATTGCTGGCGGTGACGATGGCGTGGCCCTGCTTGCTCAGCAGCAAGGCGATCAGCTCCAGGTTCTGCTCGACGTCGTCCACGGCCAGCACGCGCATCGGCGGCAGCTTCATGTTGACGGCCGGGTGCGACAGCCCTTGCGCTTGGGTGGCATCACCGTGGGCCAAGGGGATCAGCACATGGAAGATGCTGCCTTGGCCTGCTTCGCTGGTGGCCCAGATGCGGCCGTGCATCAGCTCGGTCAACTGCTTGCTGATCGTGGTGCCCAGGCCCGTGCCGCCAAAGCGTCGGCTCATGGAGGCATCGGCCTGTGTGAAGGCATCGAAGATGTGGGGCAGGCGGTCAGGCGCGATGCCGATGCCCGTGTCCTGCACCATGAAGTGCACGCCTTCGGCCTCGCGTTGTGCACGCACGGTCACGCCACCGGCTTCGGTGAACTTGATGGCATTGCCCACCAGGTTGAGCAGGATCTGGCGCAGGCGATGCGGGTCGCCCTTGACGTGCTCGCCCACGTTGGCGTCCACCTCGCAATGCAGGCTCAGGTGCTTGCGGTTGGCGTGGATGGACTGCTCGGCGCACAGCTGTTGCACCAGGTCGATCAAGGAGAAGTCGATGTGCTCCAGCTCGACCGCACCGTGCTCCAGCTTGGAGGTGTCCAGGATGTCGTTGAGCAGGTGCAGCAGGCTGCGGGCCGACTTGTGCACCGTCTCCAGGCGCTTGCGCTGCTCGGCCTGCAACTCGCCTGACAGCACCACGTCCGTGAAGCCCATGATGGCGTTCATGGGGGTGCGGATCTCGTGGCTCATATTGGCCAGGAAGGTGCTGCGTGCCTGGGCGGCGGCCTCGGCCCTTTCCTTGGCCACGCGCAGGTCTTCTTCCATGTGGCGGCGCTCGGTCATGTCCAGCAGCACGCCGTCGATCCAGTCCACGCTGCCGTCCTTGCTGCGCACCACGCTGCCATTGCCCCACATCCAGCGCTGGCTGCCGTCGCGGTGGCGCAGCTGGAACTCCAGCACGAAGTGGCGGTTCTGGCTCAAGGACTGGCGCACGACGGAGGCGATGCGGGCCACATCTTCCTTGGGCACGAGGTCGGTGAAGCGCACGCTGGCCATGGGGCCCAGGAAGTCCCCGGCCGGAAAGCCGGTGATCTTCTCCACCGCGTCGCTGATGAAGACCATGGGCCAGCCCGGCTCCATGCGACAGCGGTAGGAGATGCCGGGGATGTTGGCGATCAGCGTGCGGAACTGTTCTTCGCTGTCTTGCAGCTCACGCGCCATGCGCATGCGCTCGGTGATGTCCGACACGAAGGCCACGTACAGCTCGGCGCCGGCCATGGGCATGCGGGCCATCACCAACCGGATGGGGATCTGGTGGCCATCGCGGTGCCAGCCCTCGGTGTCGCGTTCTTCGTCGATGAAGCGGCTTGCGTCACGCAGGAAGGCCGGGAAGTCGGTTTCGGCCAGCGCCTTGCGCTTGGGGGGCATCAGCCGGGACACGCTCTGGCCGATGACCTCGCTGGGGGCCCAGCCGTATATGCGTTGGGCGCCCGGGTTGAAGTCTTCGATGATGCCCTGGCTGTCGAACACGATGATGCCGTCCAGTGCGGAGTTCGAGATGGCACGCAGGCGGGCGCCGTTCTTTTCCAGGCGCTCGATGAGCTGGCGGTAGCGCGACAGGCCCGTGGCACCGGCCACCAGCACGGTGGCGATCATGGACACCAGCGTGATCGACAAGGCAATGGCGACCGGGTCTTGCAGCGAGGTGTTGACATGGGTCTGCGGCTTGCCGATGAAGCGCGCAGCGGCCATGCCCGTGAAGTGCATGCCGGAGATGGCCAGGCCCATGACGCTGCCGCTGATGAGCGACTGCACCAGGCGGGACTGCCGGCCCAGTGCGGAATCCTGCACCCCGAAGCGCACCCACAGGGCCAGCACGGCCAGGCTCACGGCCACCACGATGGACAGCGCGAACATGAGCGGGTCGTAACGCAAGGCGACGGCCATCTCCATGGCGGCCATGCCCATGTAGTGCATGGCCCCGATGCCGGCGCCCACGAGGGTGCCGCCCAACCACAACTGGAGGCGGGACACCTGGGCGCGGCTCAACAGATCCAGCGCGACCCAGGACGCCAAGGCGCTGGGCGCGATGGACAACATGGTCAGCTGGGGGTTGTAGGTGACGGTCGTGCACAGCTTGAACGACAGCATGCCGATGAAGTGCATGGCCCAGACCCCGCAACCCAGGGCCAGGGCACCGGCCAACAGTGTCAGGTGGCGCATGCCCTTGGTGGGCATGTCGCCTGCCTGGGACGCCGCCTGCAGCCCCATGGTCGATGAGAACACCGACACGACCAGCGCCAGCGCGACCAGCCAGGGGTCGTAGCTGCCATACAGCAGCAGGCTGGGGTCGGTCTGCCAGGCGAAGAATGAGGAAAAAACAGGCATGGGTGTCCTGCATACAAATTTGGACACCCCACTTTGTCTTATTTCATGGGCTGCTTATCGCCCCATGAGCCGCGGTATTCGTGGCCAATTGCCCAAGTTCAGGCCGCCTGACGTCCGTTCAGGCAGGCCTCCAGGCGGTTGGCGTCCAGCACGATCATCATCGGGCTGTGCGGGCCATGGGCCTGCCCGCGCACGATGCCTTGGGCCGTGGGGTCAAACCGGGCCATGCCATCGGGCAAGGCGTGCTGCGCGCTCTCGGGCACCTTGATGATACCGGCGAGCTCATCGACGATGAGGGCAAAGCGGAAGCCATCCCGGCTGCTGCACACCACCAGCATGCGGTGCGCGCCCTCGGTCTGATCGGCCCCGTGGCCTCGCAATACGCGCAGGTGCACCACCGGCAGCATCTTGCCCTGGTGCAGCAGCAGGCCGGCCAGGTAAGCGGGGGCGCCCGGTATGGCGGTGAGGGGGCGAGGCGCCATGGCCTCTATCACCGAGTCGGCGTCCAGGCCAAGGTGCTGGCCACCACACATGAAGCTGGCCAGGGCGCGGTCTGCGTTGCTCTGGCGTGCGGGCGGTATCACCACGCGCGCCGCGGCGGTGTCGTTGCTGGCTTCGGCCTGTGGTTGGCGAATGGGCAGGAGCAACAAGGCCAGCACGTCGTCGGACTTGCCTGTGCAGGCGCCACGGTACTCGCGGTAGCCCGCGGCCATGCTGATGCCCACGGCGTGGGGCACCCCCTCGATGTGGACCACGTGGTCCAGCGACTGGCCCGCCTGCAAGGTGGCCCACAGCGTGGCCGGCACAGGGCTGGTGTCACCGGCCTTGAAGCACGCGGCCGTGCTGGCCACCACCATCCCGGCTCGCGTCACGAACAGCGCTTGCATGCGCTTGTCTTCGGCATGCAGGGTGTCTTGCAGCATGGCCGCAAACTGGGGCACGCCATCAAAGACGATGGCAATCGTGCCCAGGGCCTTGCCGTTGTCGCCATGCACGGCGGCCGCGTACACATAGGTGTGCCGCCCCTCATACAGCGGCGAAGGCTCGAAGCCCGATTTCACCCAGGCCTGGTGGTCGCTCAGGTGCGTGGCCGAGCGCAGCCAGGGCATGTCCAGCGTGCGGCCCAGCCACGACGGGGCGTCCGCACCAGACATCGCCACCACCTCACCTTGCGTGTCCAGCAGCACCAGCCGCGTGTACACGGTGTAGAGGCTGTTGATGTGCGTCAGCACCTCGCAGGCCTTGCGCTGCGTGGCGGCATCGCGCCTGGCCAGGGCCTCGCGCAGCGAGCCGTCCAGCGACCACCAGCGGCAATCGTTGGCGCGCTCATACAGGTTGCGGTCCATGATGTCGATGGCCAGCGAGGCCCGAAACGTCGCGTCCCGCAGCACCGAGGCCGCCACCGATTCGCCCAGCTCGGCAATGGCTTGCTCGAACACATGGCGAATGCGCTCGCCGGTCAGGCCCACCTGCTGCAGCAGCGCGGCGGCAAAGCGGTTGTTGTTGGCTTCACGGTTGTCGCTCTGGTGCCGTGTGTGCAGCTCCCAGTTCCACACCGAGCGCTCCAGGCCCTTCTGGATCTGCTGGGCCTGCCGGGGAATGGCTTGCAGCGATTCATCAAAGAACGCACTGGCGTCGATGGCCTGCGTGCCCTGGGCATCGCCTGGTTGGCCGGATGCGCACCCACCCAGCTTGGCCATGCACGACAAGGTCGCATCAAAGGCGTTCTCCAGCGGGATCAGGGCGCAGCCCAACCAGCCCGGGCCCATATAGCCCTGGTAGCCGCTGGCATGCGTGATCACGGCCAGATAGAGCCGCCCGGCAAAGCAGACGCACTGGTGGCCGGGCTTGTTCGGGTCCAGCGTCAGGCGGGTGCCCAGCGGGATGCGAAAGGCATCCGAGCTGCCGATCACATCGCCACGCGCATCACACAAGAGCAGCAGCTGAAACGGGTCGCCCTCAATGAGGTGCCCGAAGATGCCCGCCATCTCGTCATCCAGGCGAAACGACAGCGCCAGCGCACCCAGTACCCGTGCACGCTCGTCGCGAATGGGCGCCGCGTACATCAGGCCGCGCCGGCCATCGAGCACGTCCATGTGGTCAAAGGACTCGACAAAGGCTTGTTGGCCGCCCAGGGTCGTGGTCAGGAAAGCATGCTGGCAAGACGTGGCCTGCGTGGTGGTGTCCAGGCGCGCGAGCACACGGCCATCCGTGCCCAGCACGATCACGTCGTCGTACACCGAGTACTTGGCCACATAGGCCTTGAAGCGTGCTGCCAGTATGGCCTGCACCTCATGGGCAGGCAGCCCGGCGCACAAGGTCTGGCGCACGGTGGTGTCGGTGGCCAGGAAGCCGACATCGGCGGTGCGCTCAAAGAGGTTGCGCACCAGGATGTCGATGGCCACCTGCGCCTTGCCCTGCAGCTGCTGCACCACGTTGTCCAGCAGGCGGTGCGCCAGGGTGTTGAGCAACTGACCCGACAAGGACTTGAAGGC
Organism: Aquabacterium sp.; assembly: GCF_016195855.1. GTDB lineage: Bacteria > Pseudomonadota > Gammaproteobacteria > Burkholderiales > Burkholderiaceae_C > Aquabacterium. Next base: position 107,723 of record NZ_JACPYU010000027.1, on the reverse strand, counting down.
CTCACCCGTGGCGGTGATGTCGGCGGCGATGCCGCTCATCTGGCCCAGCAAGGTCAGGTGGTCCCAGTTGTCCTGCAAGCGTTGCAGCGTTTCGCGGTGCCCGTTGACGCTGTCCATCCGGGGCAGAAGGGGTGCCACTTCAGCGTCAAACAACATGCCCTTCACAGAAACCTGGCTCATGCCTTTACTCCTGCGATTAGTTCGTGGGGATGGTCCTTTCGCTATCGGGTCACGTACTTTGTGACTTGAGCTGCGACAAACGTTATTGCTGCAGCGCACCAATGTGTACGCCGTGGCTGTGCAATATCACCGTCAAGGGGTGAACTTGGTGCGCGGCTTGCCAAACTGGTGCGCCTGGCTTCAGCCCAGCATGACCTCGTTGATCCGCGCAGACAGGCGGTCGGCGATCTTGCGGTAGCCATCCAGATTGGGATGGATCTCGTTGAGCCAGTCGTTGCTGTTGCCCACCTCGCCGGGGTTGGCCATGACCAGGGTGTTGCGGGTGTCGACCACATACAGCGCAGGCAGTTGCTTGCCCGGCTTGCCACGCTGGCAGTCCAGCTCCAGCAGGCTGTCGGCCAGTGCATCCATGATGCGGTTGACGATCAACTGCTGCAGTTGCACGTCCATGGTGCTGCCCTTGAACGCCTTGTACAGCCAAGGGCCCAGCAGTTTGAAGGTGCCCACAAAGCGCGCGGGCGCATCGCGCGGCGTAGGGTAATCGTAGGTGTGCACAAAGGCCGGGCGGCCCTTGCTCTGGCTGTTGTCGGCATCGCGCAAGGCAATGATGGCCGCGTAGCCATCCTGAATGGTCTGCAGCAAGTCGGCCAGCTTGGGCTGGTTGATGTAGGTGTCGGGGTTGCGCTTGCTGGGCTTGTAGGCTGACACATCGATCAGGTCCCTGGCCGCGTCGATCACATCGTTGCCGCCACCGCTGAGCAGCAAGGCATCAAACGGGTAGTTGAAGTTGCGCTTGGCCAGAAAGGCCTTGAGGTCCTTGTTGGCGGCCAGGTCCGAGATGTGGGCAATGGTGTCGCCCGGGTAGGCCAGGCTCAGCACCCGCGTCCACTTGGCGAGCCGCAACTCGAACAGCAGGTTGGACGAAGGCACGGCCCCGATGGTGAACCACGAGTCGCCCTCGGCCAGAAAGTGCCAGGCGTAATTGGGGTCCGTGGGCGAAGGCTGCGCGTCGCCCTCCTTCAGGTTGGCCGGGTAGATGATGTCGACGCGCAGGCTGGGCTGGTCGGTGGGCATGAGGGGCTCCCTGTTGCGGATGATGAAATCATCTTAGGCAAACAGGCTGGCCGTGTCGATGGCCCGTCCGGCACTAGGCGCGCCGTGCTTGCTTTGCGTGCAGACGCAACGCAGTCAAGCCAAGCAGACCCAAACCGGTCATGGTCAGGCTGGAGGATTCGGGTACCGGGGCGGGGACACCTATGCGAACCATAGAGTCGGCGGTGTGAGCAACAAGCAAGACGTCAATCACCACGCCAAAACGCTGATTGGGATCATCGAAGTTTGTGAAGGTGCGCGACAAGGTTTGCGTGTTTGTTTGATCGTCCGTACGCGAGGTGAGGCTGGCACCCAGACTGGAAAGCGTTTGACAGCAAAAGTGGCTCCAGTCATAGCCATCTACCAGGAAGTTGATGTCTGCGCCACTGATCACTTTGTAGTTGTACCAGTCCTTGTAGCCGGGAAGTTCGCTCAGGTTGGCTGGCACCGTTACAGTCAGGTGCGCTTCGTATTGAGCGCTGAAGGTGACGGCCGTGTTGGGCGTGAGTGAGAAGTAGCCTGTATGGTAGGCATGGGCATTCACGAACGAGCCGCCCGGTATTTGTCCTCGGATGTTCAAGGTTTCACTGGAGGTGCTGACATCGATGCCCGCCCCGGAAATCGCTGTAACGCCATCAAAGCTGGAGCTTTCTTGAGTCTTGAGCGATCCGCTTCCATAGCGGGGGGTACCGTCGGTGAAATAGCTACTTTGGGTTTCAACCCAGGCCGCAGATTGTGTCGACGCTTCTAGCCAGGTCAATTGCGGTGCGATGTCATCTTCTGGGGTGAGGTCTACCAACTCATATCGGATGTTGGAAACGCTGACCTGGGCCGTGGCCGTCAGTTGGGCAAAGGCCGAAGCGCTCGCTACAAGCAAGGTTCCCAGCACCAATGTGCGCAGCGTCATGTCCATCCCCAACTTCATGATGACTGCCGGATCTTATTGACTAACCGCAGCCGTGTGTGCCTAGTTTGGCCCCGAGTTTCAGGGGTTGCCCCCCCTGGGCCACAGCACCCACAACGCCAGCTGCTGCTTGGTGCGCCCGGCCTGCGCCAGGGCTTCGTCGCCCCAGCCCCAGAAGAAGTCCGCGCGCACGGCACCCAGGATGGCGCCGCCCGTGTCCTGCGCCATCACCAGGCGCTGCAAGGGCTGCGCAGGCGGTGGCAGGGGGGCCCAGGCTTGCGGCTGGGTGCTGTCCAGCCATACTGGTGTGCCCAGGGGGATGCTGTCACGGTCCACCGCCACGGAGCGGCCCGGGGTCAGGGGCACGCCCTGCGCGCCCAGCGGGCCGGCTTCGGGGTCGGCCAGGGGCTCTTCCTTGAAGAAGACGACACGGGGGTTGGCGCGCATCATCTCGGGCACGCGGGCCGGGTTGAGCGTGGCCCAGTTGCGGATGGCGGGCCACGAGGCCTGCTCTAGCGTGAAGGCGCCCTGGTCTACCAGCCAGCGCGCCACCGATTGGTAGGGCTGGTCGTTGTGGCCGGCAAAGGCCAGGCGCACCACGCGGGGTTGGCCGCGTGCATCCAGCTCGTCTTGCAGGCGGATGCGGCCCGAGCCCTGCACCTGGATCAGCAGCACGTCCAGCGGGTCGGCCAGGTAGACCAGCTCGCGCCCGGCCACGGCGGCCTTGCCATCGGGCGAGGTCTCCAGCTCGTTGCGGCTGAAGTAGGGCTTGCGCTGGCCCAGGTCCTGCGGGGCGCGGTGCAGCGGGTACTGAAAGCGCGCATCAGGTTGGCGGCGCCCCTCCAGCAGGGGCTCGAAGTAGCCGGTCATCAAACCGGTGTTGGCGCCGTCCAGCGTGGTCACGCGCCAGGGCTTGAGCTGGCTTTGCACCCATTGGCGCACAAAGCCGTCGTCCACTTCCTGGCCCCAGTTGGCGCCCAGCTTCTTCACATCGGCGCACACCGTGGCCCAGCCCGCGGCGGGCTTGACGCAGCTCTTCCACAAGGCGGGCCACCATTCGCTGACACGGTCGTCGCTCCAGCCGGGTAGTTCGCTCCATTGCGCGGGCATCCAGTGGGCCTTGGGGCGCAGCAGGCCGCCGCTGCCATCGGGTTGGGGCGTGGTGCTGCCGGGGGCGGGCAGGCGCGCCGCGCTCACAATGGGGGCGCCGCTGCGTTGGGTCTGAACCCAGGGCAACATGCCGCAGGCACTCAGGCTGCCTACAATGAAACCGGTGATCAGGACGCGCGTGGTGCGTGCCGCCAGATCGACACGCCAATTCGGAAACGGACAAAAACTCATGTGGCTGATTGTGCTGGAAGCGGTGGGCGCCTTGGCCGTCCTCCTGTTTGTGGTGTGGTGGACGATGTTTTCAGGGCGCCGTGGCGGCGAGCTGCCGCCCGACCATCAGGATGCAGATCGGGGCGGCAACAAGAAGCTCAAGGGTTGACGGCGCACACGGCGCCAGATGGCCGCGCGCAAGCGGGCGCGGTCTTTCACACGCACGCTGCGTGAACGCAAGGCCACCAACAGGGCCAGCCCGAAGCTGACACCCACGTTGAGCAGGCCGGTTACCGGCAGGGCGGCGGCGCACCACCAGAACACCGGGTCATGCAAGGCCGTGGGCCCCAGCGTGCCCAGCGCCGCCATCAACTGGCCGGTGGACAAGGTCACGTGGCGCACATCCAGCGGCAGCGCCATGAAGCCGGCGATCACCGGCACCAGGCCCAGCAAGAAGCCCAGCGACACATTGGCCGCCAGCCCCGAGATGTTGGCGCGCCACCAGGTGGCCCAGCGCGCTGCACGCGCCACACCCAGCCAGGCGCGGATGTGCGGGTTCCAGCGCAGCGCACTGTCCAGCTTGTGCAGCACGAACCAGTTCTCCACCCAGCCCGCGATCAGGCTGGACACGAACAGCAGCACCCCCGTGAAAGCGGCGTACCAGACGGTGGGCCCCAGCAGCGTCAAGGTCTCCAGCACGTGGTGCGCCGAGTGCTCGCCAATCAAGGGCTTGCCCAAGGCGAACCAGGCCAGGCCCTGCATCAACAGCACCAGCGGCGCCACCACCGCGAGGTTGCCCACGATGCCCGCCGTCTGCGATCGGATCAGGTGGGCTACTTCGTCCACGAAAGACTCGATGGCCGCGTCATCCCGCGTGTTGGCCAGCTTGGCGGCCATGGCCGGAGCCGTCATGGCGGGTTGCTTGGTGGCCACCGTCAGGTGCAGCCATTGCACGATCACGAAGCTGATCGCGTAGTTCACGCCCGCGCCCATGCCCGCCCAGAAAGGCGACAGGCCGATGGACAACACCACGAACTTCATGAAGGTGGTGCCCGCCAGCACGGCGCCCCCGCCACCCGCGCGCTTGAGCATGTCCACATACTCGGCGGTGCTGCGGGTGATGTAGTGCTCGCCGGTTTCGGCACTGCGCTCGGCCACCTTGCGAGCCAGCAAGGCGTAATGCTGCGTGAACAGCGCCCGCACGCTGCGCCGGCGTTGGCCGGTTTGCACCAGGTCCACCACCAGCTGGCGCAGGCCCGGTGCGGGCTGCTCGGCCAGCACCACGTCCAGCAACTGCGCGATGCGCTCGCAACGCTCACACAACTGGTCGATCTGGAAGACAAGGTCTACCGAGATGCCCTGCACCTCCAGGTGGCCATGCAGGCCGCGTGCGGCCTCGGCGCAATGGTCCAGCAACACGCGCAGGTACTGGGCCTCGTGCAACAAGGCCGCGGGCCAGGGCACCCCTGTGGTCCCACCATGTGCATGCGCCAGCGCCAGCTCATGCAGGCGCTCGATCACCCGCGCCAATTGGCGGAAGGCCTGGCGTGCGCTGCCATCGGTCGAGGCGGTTTCAGCGGGCGCTTCAATGGCCATGTCGCCTGCATCAAAGTCCATGTCCACCCGCGTGCCCACGCGTGAGCGGAAGGCCGGCGAGAAGCCCGCTGCGCGCACCTGGGTGGCCAGGTACAGCATGGCGTCATAAAAGGGCTCGCGCCAGCCCAGGGCCGAGTGATCGGTGTGCGCGCCATTGCCCGGTGCCTGCAAAGCCAGGGCCTCGGCCCACAAGCCTGCCAGGCCTTCCAGCGTGGCATCATCCAGCGCCAGCAACCAGGCCGCGTCATCGGCATCGTCAAACAGCAGGTTGAACAGCGCAGCCAGATCGGCCGTGTCGGGGCTCAAAGGCAAGGCCCGGCGGCGCAGGCGCTCACCGAACTCATTCAAGAAAGACGAGCGCGGCGCAAAGCCAAAGTCAGCCAGCAGCGCGGCCACGTCCATGTCACGCCAGAAGGCGGCGAGCAAGCCCACCACCTTGGCCCGCCGTGCGGCATCTTGCTGCAACAGGCGCACCACGTTTTGCGTGCCGCTCACCGGCTCGCCGCGCCGTATCCAGTCCAGCAGGCGGATCAGCCAGATGTGCCGCTCCACCAGCGGGGCGGCCGCATCGGCCTGGTCCAACAGCTCGCTCAACTCGAAACCATTACCGGGCCGGGGCCACCAGGTCTGTCGCTTGAGCGGATGAAAGCGTCTTGAAATCAATGGCATCAATGCAGGGACTGCGACCTCGCCAGTGTGAAGGCGGGGATTGGCGCCTCAAACCAATGGGCGTCTTCAGTCATGCAGAAGTAAGTGCCTTGCATGATGCCATGCGGGGTGTCCAGCCGCGTCCAGGAGGTGTATTCAAACCTTTCACCCGGTTTCAACAAGGGCTGGTTGCCCACGGCACCCAGGCCGCGCACCTCCTCGGTTTTGCCCATGGCATCGGTGATCACCCAATGCCGGCCGATCAACTGCGCGGGCACGGTGCCCGAGTTGACGATGGTGACGGTATACGCAAACACATATTCGTGCCGCGCGGGGTTGCTCTGGTCTTCCAGGTACTGCGGCGCAACGGCGCACGTGAATTGGGCTTGGCTCATCCGGCCCATTCTAGGCAAATGGCGCCAGATAGCCCGTTACATACCCCAGCAAGTCATGGGGATGTCACCACTTGGCGGCACCATGCGCTGTCCTGTTTACTTGCTGTTGTTGTTGGGAGGCTTTGCATGATGGATCGTCGTCGTTTCTTGTCGGCACTGGGTGCCATGGGTGGTGGCTTGTTGGTGACCTGGCAAGCCCAGGCCACTGACTGGGTCAACCTGGGCAGCGCCCCGCTGGACACCTCCGGCATGCGCACCGACTCGGCCCGTGTGTTTGACCTGTCCGTGTCATCGGCCGACCCCAGCCTCACCGGCGTGATCCTGTGGACGCACATCAACCCCGATGCCATCAAACCCAACGAGCCGCTTTACCTGCAAGTGGCCCTGGATGCCAACTTCCAGACCATGCTGATGCAGGCCCAGATCGCGCCGCAAGACATCAGCCCCGAGCGTGACCACACCATCAAGATCGACCTCGATGGGCAATTACCCGCCACCAAGGCAGGGGGGCCTTACTTCTACCGCTTCATTTACGACCGCACGCTCAGCCGCACCGGCCGCTGCCGCACGCTGTCATCAGCGGGCAGTGCGCTCAAGCACCTCAAGTTCGGCCTGCTGACCTGCCAGGACTACACCAACGGCTACTACGGTGCCTTGAGCCACGTGGCCAAGGACGACAGCCTGGACTTCGTGCTGCACCTGGGTGACTTCATCTACGAATCGGCCGGCGACCCACGCTTCCAAAGCCTGCCTTTTGCCGACCGCATGCTGGTGCTGCCCTCAGGCGGCATCGTGGCCATGGACCTGGCCGACTACCGCACCATCTACCGCAAGTACCGCAGCGACCCCATGCTGCAAGCCGCGATGGAGCGCCACACCTTCATCTGCGTGCCAGACGACCACGAAACCGCCAACGACAGCTATTGGGACTACGCCCGCGACACCCTGGGCGCGCCTGACCACCCCTACACCACCGACCCGCAATACGGCAACAGCCCGGCCTTGCTCAAGCAGCTCAAGCTGGACTCGCAACGCGCCTGGACCGAATACGTGCCCGCCCGCGTGAGCTACAACCCCCTGGCCACGCACCCGCACGAGGCCTTGAAGGTGTACCGCCAGTTTGCGTTTGGCAGCTTCCTCGACATGTTCATGATCGAGAACCGCACCTACCGCAGCCCCCACCCCTGCGGCGAGAAAGACGCCCTGGGCCGCTACGTGCCCATTGGCTGCACCAAGTACAACAGCCCCGAGCAGACCTTGCTGGGCGCGACACAGCACAACTGGCTGGTGGAAGGCCTGACCCAATCGAAGGCCACCTGGAAGCTCATGGGCAACCAGACCTTCTTTGGCCGCCTGGCCGTGACCTTCCTGGGCGCCGAGCTGGCCCCGCTGGACGTGGACGCCTGGGACGGCTTCAACGCCGAACGCCGCGCCCTGACCGGCGCCCTGCGCGAGGCCAAGGTGCGCAACTACCTGGTGGTGACCGGCGACCTGCATACCTTCATGGCCAGCAACACCAAGCACGACTACGGCAACCTCAACCCGCTGGACTTTGACAATTTCGTGGGCGCCGAATTCATGACCCCCTCGGTGACCTCGGCCAACCTGGGCGAAATGATCGGCAGCAAACTCACCGCCGAACAACGCACCCTGCTGATGCAAGGCCTGGCCGCCCCGGCCGTGCGCCTCAATAACCCGCATATTCAATACTTCAACAGCAACCAGCAGGGTTACTCCACCCTGGAGCTGACGGACAGTTATGCCGAATGGGTGGCCTACGCCGTGGACAAGAGCGTGAACGACCCGGCAGTGGCGCGTAAATGCGTGGCAAGGCAGCGCAAGTACATGTCGCTGCCTTGGTTGATGGCGCAGAGTACGGGTGGGTATTGATTGAGAACAAGGAATAGAGGACGCGGCGAATAAATTCGTTGCGAGGAGGCAAAGGGCCGGGTTGATCCCCGGCCTTTTTAGTTTTTATTAAGGATTTGGTGGCGTGGTGGTGCGTATGCTTGTGCGTTTATTGGTCTGCGATTGGGCGGCGCGACAGGATGCGCGAGAAACTTTTGTGCCTAAATCGGCATTCGCGAAATTTGCGTTCTCTAAATCGCAGTTGGGCAGTTGGAAACAAGCGCCATCCACTCAACTCACCTATTCTTAGAAACCATGCAAATCATCACTGCACTCAAAGATCTGGGTTTCAATTTCTGGCAGGTGGTTGTTCTGTTTGTCGTTCTTCTATTCAGAAATGAAATAAGACAAGTGCTGGATCGCCTAAAGTCACTCAAACTTGCTGGTAGCGAGCTAGCGCTTCAAGATACGGATGTTGGCCTTGTTCGGGAACTAAAGAAAATTGAGACCGAAGCGTCCGAATCAAAAGTAACAGTCGAAGAACTGCGGGATGAACTTAGTTCAGTGTTAAGGCGTCGCTGCATTGCTGCGCTTCTACAAATCCGAACGCTGACATCAGTGCTTTGGCCACATCTTAAGAATCTTGCCGACGGACAGACTGCGCTGATTGTCGATATTCGAAATAGTACCTACAAAGAGATTGAGCAAAGCGTCCGATTGCTGAGTGCGGCAGGAATGTTTGATTTCTCACTCTTGCCTGCGAGAGAGCAAGATGGACTGCAAAAGATGCGGCTATTCGACATTCATCCGCTGTTTAAATCTCTAGTTAAAGAAGCTGAGTCTTACTAATGAGGCCTGAATTGACGAACCTGCCAAGCCCCGCTTCCACTCCGCGCCACAGCCTAACTGGTCGTTCAATACGGACGCCGATGCTCCGCGTGGCCTCTGGTTAACTAGGCGTTAGGCTTCGCAAAAGACCCGCTGCCACCAATTGAACACAATTCTTATGACATCACTTACGCCCTCCTACAGCCTCTCCGATGTATTCAACGAGAGCGATCTGCCTGTACTCACCTTTGTGCGGCCGAGTGAGTTCGATGACATGGTTGGTTCGCTTGTTACAGCGGGAAAGCACGTCACACTGAGCGGGCCATCTGGCTGCGGTAAGACAACTCTCGCCAAGAAGGCGCTGGAAGAAGCGCAGTTTGGTCCTGGAAACAGCGTTTGGATTTCGGGGAGAGACCACACTGCCGCCTTGACAGTTGGTGATCTTTTCTCCAAGGCACTCTCATGCACCAACTCTGAAGACGAAGTCGTGGCGCTCTTGGCCGCGGCCGGGATCGTAATTCTTGATGACTTTCACCACTTGCAAGAGTCGCTACGAAAGGATATTGGTTACAAGCTCAAGCGCTGGAATGAGTTGGGTCTAAGGTTCTTCATCATCGGTATCGCAAGCTCGAACAAGAAGATGTTGGACATTGACCCAGAGTTAGGGATTCGCAATGACGTCTACGAAATCAAACGGCAATCCGATAAGTTCTTGACAGACATCGTTGAATTGGGGGAGAAGCACCTTAACGTGAAATTTTCTCCGGACGCCAAATCGGACTACATCAAAGCAGCCTCAGGCATACCATCAGCAATTCAAGTCATTTCTCGTGTTGCCTGCATTCGGAGCCAGATTCTAAAAACGCACCCTGAATCAACCCCAAAAGAGATCAGCCTGGGCATGGACGCAGTCCGAGATGGAGTGCTTAGAATATATCGCGGCAAATACCATAACCGTCTTATCGGGCTCTGTAAGGGAAAGCAGCAAGCGAAGTCCGTTCACAACACATACTTCGACATAATCAAGATCATTAGCCTCATCGGAAAGAGCGAAGTCCAGTTCCAAGAGATACAGCAGCGCCTGCTGATGGGACTAGATGACGCGAAGGACCGAGCAAAAAAGACCACCTCATTTCACAACTGCCTTAAGTATCTTCCGTCAGTAATCGAGGAGCGTGGACTTGATGACGCAATCTATCTAAACAAAGACTCCGACAGCATAACTATTGAGGACCCTTCGTTTGGTCTATACCTGACACTCGCCAATCTGGAAGAAATTGGTCAATCTATTCGCTTACGCCGCTCTGGTTACCCTTGGGATGTCGCTGTGTCCTTTGCCGGCGAGGATCGTGAACTTGTGGAGAAGTTGAAGAGTATCTTAAATGAATCAGGGTACACCGTCTTTTACGACTTCGATGTCCAGCATCAACTTTGGGGCATCGACCTTCGAGCGAAACTGGCCGACGTATATGCAAACGACGCCCAGTACATGCTTATCTTCTTGTCAAAACACTATCCGGAAAAAGATTGGACGAATTTCGAGTTCGAAATTGGTAAGGATGCGCGCTCAAAGAGGACTTCTACCTATCTCTTGCCGGTTCTGATCGACGATGTGGCAGTCGTCGGACTGTCAAGCAACGTGGGGCACATAGATCTTAGACGGTGCAGTGTTGAACAACTTGCCGCGAGTCTGATCGACAAAATCGAGCAAGGCTGAATCCCACGCAGCGCAGTATTCCTTCAATCGGAAACTACAACAACGTGCCTTCGTGCAGCGGCCTAATTGGGTAGGGCAAGCCGATACCCACAAGTTTCACTTGTGGGTTCCCTTCGTGCTTCGCACTCCGGTGCGACTTACCTCGGGCGTTAGGCGCTCAATGCCAATGAGAAAAGATGCCAAAACCAACCTTGACTCTAAGGCCCTTAAGGCTTATGGGTGCAGTATGACCATCTTTCTACCAACGACCTAATGGCAATACCATCTGCATTTCTCCATTCAGCATTGCTTGGGCACAACTATTTACCTGCTCAACGTAGGCTCAGAGAAGAGCTTCCACCTATCTTCGACTCAACGTCGCTGACGCCGGCAGTCGCAGCAGCGCTTCTTCCAATGAAGCCTAGGGCGCGTGGCTTTGATATCGTGGAATACAAAGCCACCAAGTTCAATTCGGTATCCCGCTCCTACAGCATTCCCCATCCAATCGCATACGCTCAGCTAGCAAAATGCATTGTGGACAACTGGAATGTGATCGAACCTTTTCAAAACTCCCACGTGAGCATGATTCACCCGAGGCACCATAAAGATGGTCGAATCATCATCATGGACTATGAAAGATTCGCCGCGCGAGCATCTCGAGTGCGTCAACTCGCGTTCAACAAGAGATATGCGGTACGAACTGATATCACGTCTTGCTTCGGAAGCATCTACACACACGCAATTCCATGGGCTGCGGTTGGAGTGGCCGCAGCTAAGGCGAGCACGAAAGGCGGTTGGTTCAACGCGCTGGATGCTCACACCCGAAGGTGCACGCGCGACGAAACCCAAGGCATCCCGATTGGGCCCGGAACATCGAACATCATCGCCGAAATTATTCTCTCAGTCGTCGACCGAAAGCTCGCGCCGGAGTTTAAATTCATGCGTGGAAGCGCGACAAATGGAATGTCTCGATTCATTGACGACTATTCATTTTACTGCGACTCCTTTGATGAAGCTGAACGCTTCATCAGGCGTCTAGACGAAGAATTGGGCGTCTTCAAGATGCGCTTGAACGCCCGAAAGACGTCCATCATTACACCAGTCACGCCCTTTGGCGATAGATGGGCATCAGAACTCGCACTCAGACTACCAGCTGGCGTGCCATTGGATCCTTACCGATGCACCAATTACCTTGAGTTTGCATCATCTCTGGCAAGCCAATTCCCAGATGGAAGCGTTCTCAAATACGCCGCAAGCGCTTTGGTAAGAAGTCCCCTAACGTCATTTGCACAGGTCGCCACCCTGGATTATTTACTTGTACTCTCGACCACAAATCCAGTCCTCCTCCCCTTGTTGGAGAGTCTCTTCGACAACACCAAATTCGCAGGAGGCGTTCGCTTTCCTTCAAGAGTTTTGGACATACTAAGAGACAGTGCTGCACGCCATCGTTCAGATGCAATGGCATGGACACTGTACTACGCACAAAAGTACAACATTGCGATTCCTGATGACGTCGCTGATGAGGTAGTCTGCACTAATGACTGCATAGCGATTCTTTGCCTTTTTTTGACCGGGCAACATCTTCCAAAAGTAGTCGATTGGACTACGACGCTAGATAAGGGTGATGCGTACGCACTGGATAGATATTGGATCGTTTTATATCAATTGCATTTAAGCGGACATATTGGAAATGATTTCTGCTCAGTCCCCCAAGCGTTTACCGAGTTGAAGGCATCTAACGTAAGTTTTGTTGTTTAAACCACGCCATCCTTCGCAACGCCCAGTACAAGGTCCATGGCGGCGCCTTTTTCATGGGCCTTGTTGGTCCCTCTACTCGCAGTGCTCCTTCCGGTGTCGCTTATCTTGGGCGTTGGCTTTTCTCGAGTACAAGCCTTCACCATCCGCCGCCCCTTATCAAACAGTTCAAAATGAAGAAGCTTCTCATCTCTCTCGCCATCACAACCCTCGCAGGATGCGCAACCTACAAACCCATCCCCGAGAACTACGCAGGCCCAATTGCCACAGTCGTCGACAGCGGTCAATCTGAAGATTCAACCAAGGCCCAAATTTTTGCCCTCACTGAAATTGATGGCCACGGCATTCGCGACAGTTTCGGCACCAGCCATCAGGCCAGCTATGGCCAAGGGGCATCGTTGCGCTTGGAAATCACCGAACGGCAAGTTCCTGCGCATGCGATGAAGGTGAAGATTCGCGGCAGCCACGCCACCGGCGCGCCCATCCATGAGCTTGCGAGCCGCGCCGCAGGCACCTTCTTCGAAGTGGAAGGCGTGGTCGATTTCAACCCGCAAGCCGACAAGCGCTACAAGGTGGTCGGCACACTGTCCAAGCGCGATTCGGCCGTCTGGATCGAGGATGAGGCCACTCATCAACCTGTGACTCAAAAGGTCTTGAATCAGCACTGACTGGCGCACCCATGCGAACCAAACTATGGATGGCCGTTGCCCTGTCGGCCAGCTTGACTGCTTGCATGACGCCACCGACGGCGTATGTCACGCACCAATTCCAGACAATCCGGCCCGATCAAATCGCAGCAGCTCAACAGCCACTGCGCCTCCAGGTGGTGACCCGTCGGTTCCGGGGTGACAAGCTCTATGACGATGTCAGCCCATGGGTGTACTCAGGGGCGGTTCAGGCACTGGACAGCTCACGCGTGATCCAGCCTTCACCCCAAGGCGAGGACGGCAAGATTCTGGTTGTGGTCAAGGAGCTTGACGCGACGGCCGGCGACACAGCCAGTGGGGTTGGCAAAGGCATCCTGATGGGGCTGACCTTGGGCGCCATCGGCAGTACAGCAACGGGTGAGTTCGACATCTCCCTTGAGATCACCACCAATGGCAAGACCATCGCTCATGCCCCCGTGCGTGTTGATGTGAGCATTCGCATGGGCAGCGCTTCGGTTCCACCGGGGCTGCAAACCTACCGCGATGCCAACGATGCGCTTAAGCAGGCACTGTCTGACGCCATCCTTTGGGCGATCTGGGATATGCAGCAAAAGGGCGTGCTCTAGGCACCATTCGCGCGAGGCACATGTCTGTGAAACTTTCTAGACCACTCATCGCTGTGCTGCTCTTTTTGGCGGTGGCGCTTGCGCTGGCCTTCAACAGCTACGGCCTTGGTCGCATGGCCAAAGCGCAGTCTCACTATGCTTTAGCAAGAAGCCTCTTTGGCATTGCCGCGTGGATGGGAGACGGCCGTGCACAGAACAACCTGGCTGGGCTTTTCGCTGAAGGTCTTGGTGGCCCTCCTGACTACCAGGCGGCGGCCAAGTGGTTCCAAGAAGCTTCAAATGCGGGCGTGGTGGAAGCCAAGTTCAACCTCTCGAACTTCTATGAATCCGGCACGGGCGTGCCGCGGGATACGGGCAAAGCCATTGCGCTGCTGGAAGAGGCTGCCGCCATGGGCGATGTCCTGGCGGCATTCAACGCGGGCAAGCTTCTTTCTGAAGATCGGAGCGATTCCCCGAAGGATATTCCACGCGCCATTCGCTGGTATCGCCAATCAGCGGACGCCGGCTACGCCTCAGCACAATACAACCTGGGTTGCATCTATGCGCAAGGTGTTGGCGTGCCAAGAGATTGGTCAGCCGCCGGCGCGTGGTTCGCCAAGGCAGCTGCACAAGGGCATACAAAGGCCCAAATGGATCTTGGGACCATGCTTGCCTCGGGCACAGGCGATACGCATGATTTCGCCCAGGGGATATCGCTGTTGAACAAAGCAGCCGGCGATCCAAAGATTTCCACGGAAGTGAAACGGCGCTATGTGGCTGTGTGCATTGCCGCTCGTGAGGCCTCAGACATTGAATGGTGCGCGAGCCATGGCTTGAGCGCCAACTCCTCGAAACTACCCAGTTAACTGGCTTGTTACGGATGCGCTCGGCTGCCAAACCACCGATTTGAAGGGCACTTTGCATGCTATCCCGGTTGTCGTGAAATAGATCCCATCCACCAAATCTGCGAAACTGTCACCTGTGAACATTGATTTCACACCCCACCTGTCAACCAGGGTCTCCAGCTTTATGAAATCGACCCCCAGGCGCTACATCGAGCTGTCGCAGCTCGGCCCTTACCCCGCCACGCCCCAGATCGCGTACGAATGCGGCACCTGTGGTGATGTGGTGCCGTCGGCGCCGCCCGAGTCTGCCGCGTGTCAATGCGGCAACATCATCGTGGACGCAGCCTCAAGCTGTGTCACGCTGGGCGAACTGGCCGCAGTCAAGGCCTTCTACACCCAGCCCTGACGATCCATCAAGAACCGTGGGTTCAGCGCCCATCGGCGCTGGCGCGTCGAGCAGTGGCGGGGCCCTTGTCACCAGCAGGCGTGTTCACGCCACGGTCATCTTGATGAAGCACATCGAATCCAGAATTGTTGAGCTGCTGCGCTCATCCTCCGCAGCGCCCCTGCCCGGTGGCGTGATCAAGTGCGAGGCCGCAGACGGCGTCGTGGGCTTCAAAGGGCCGGCGGTGAAGGGCCCCAAGGGCGATTCCCTGTCGTCCTTGCTGGCCGAGTTGCGTGAGGCCTCTGAGGCCACGCCGCAGGGCCCCTGGTACCGCTGCAACATCGTGCAGGACGGCCCGCACATCCGCTTTGATTATTTCTGGGAAAGCACGCCCTTCACGTCCATCAAGGACGTGGAGCCAGACCTGAATGGCAAGGTGCCCAGCTTCGTGTTCGAGCGCCGCTTTGACCAGCGCCTGATCGACGAGATCTCGGACTTTGATGTCGACAACGGCCTGCTGTTCTATGTGCCGGCGCGTGCCCGGCTTGGGCAAGCCATCTCGGCGCCCTTGCTGGAGGTCTACGCCACGTTTGAATGGCAGTCTGACGTGAACAACGGGGCGCTGGGCCAGTACTTTTCGCGCAGCACAGACCCGCTCACGGGCATGGACCGCCTGCCGCTTTATGGCCACGCCTACAAGGGCCTCCAGCGCATCGGGCATGAGCAGGCAGCCAAGCTGTTTGCCGAAGCGGTGGCGCTGTTTGCGCACTTCTACCCCAAGGTGGAAGAAGCGCGGGCCTTGTTGGGTATCCCTGCTGTGCCGCGGCAGGAGGAGTCCGACATCATGGACCGCTTCTTTGCATTGGAGCCCACACTGGGCCCGGCGCGCGTGGCCTATATGCGGGCCCACATGGCCGAGCTAGAGCAGCACGATGCCGAGGCTGCGCAGCCAGTACCCCAGGCGCCTTCACCCGCACCGGCCAGCGACCCGCTTGATGCGGCCTCGCAGGCCTACCAGGCCGAGTTGGCCCGGCTCACCAGCTGTGCGGCGGTGTACGAGCCTGTGCTGGGCGCCTGGCCCGTCGCCATCGAGAGCGCAGCCCAGTTGCAGGCGCTGCGCCAGCGCTGGCAAAACGACATCAACCAGTTCATCGTGCTGTACCAGGCGCACCCCGGCAAGATTGAACCCAAGCTCTTGCTGGCAGACATGCTGCGCATGGGGCACAACATCGATGTGCCGCAAACCGCGCAGCAGGCCGATACCGTGCTCAACGAGGTCTTCCGCCTGGAGGAGTTCAATGTGCCCGCCATGTTGTGCCGCGCCCGGATGTATGTGTCCCTGCACCCCAGCGTGATGCCGGAGGCCGAGCGCCTGTTCAAGATGGTGCTGGCGCGCTCAGGCCCTGCGGTGGACGCGGGCGTGCACAAGGGGCTGGGCTTTGCCTGCCTGCACCAGCAGAAGCTGGATGAAGCCATGCGGCACTTCGAGCACTACCTCAGCCTGGTGCCCGCCGACACGAAGGCCGCCGAGTTGCTGACCAAGCTGAAGGCCGGCGAGCGTGGGCAGACGGTACAGGTGGCGGCTGGCCGGCCGGCGGTGGCACCGACCGCATCGCCCCCGCCAGGCCGCAACAAGCCTTGGTGGAAGCTCTGGTGATCAGTTGACGAATGGTGAGGGCGGCCCCGTCAGTCTGAGCTACACCTTCACCTCGTCTGGCATCACCTTGTTCACCACCAGCCTGCCCGAGCCAATCAGGCAGCGCTGCGGGGTAGCCTGAGCGTGAAGGCCGAGCCCTCGCCGGGCCGGCTTTCAACCAGCAACTCACCGCCCATCAACTCGGTCAGCACTTTGCTCAGCGCCAGGCCCACGCCGGTGCCTTCCACGCTCGTGGCCTCGGCACCCAGCCGGTCGAACGGGGTGAACAGCCTGGTCTGTTGCTCAGCCGTCAAGCCGATGCCGGTGTCTTCCACCCGGATCTCGATGTGCGTCTCGCTGCGGTGGGCCGACACAGTCACGCGCCCGTTGGGGCGGTTGTATTTGATGGCGTTGGACAGCAGGTTGTTGATGACCTGCTGGGTCCGCATCGGGTCTGCCAGAACCTGCAAGACCTCGCGCGGCCCCAGGCAGTTGACCAGCTCCACGTGCATTGCGTCGGCCATGGGCCCGAAGTGCAGCACGCTGGCCTCCACCACGGGCGTGAGGTTCATGGACATGTGCGCCACGGTGATGCGCCCCAGTTCCGCACCAGACAGGTCCAGCATGTCGTCCACCAATTCCACCATGTGCTGGCCGCATTGCAGGATGACCTCGCTGCGCTGCCGCTGGGTGGCGTCGAGGTTCGGGTCCATCAGGTTGAGCTGGGTGTAGCCCATGATGCCGTTGAGCGGGGTGCGCAACTCGTGGCTCACGCGTGAGAGCAGCATGGTCTTGTTGCGGTTGGCGGCCAGGGCCACGTCGCGCTGCACGCGTGCCTCCTGCACGTGGTGCCGTTCGGTGATCTCCATCAGGGTGCCGCACAGTTTGAAGATCTGGCCTTGCGGGTCGCGCACGGCCAGGCCGCGTGCCTCTACCCACCCCGTGCTGCCATCGGGCTTGAGGTACTCCAGCTCCAGCAGGTAGGGCTCGCCCGTCTGGAGCGTGTGCTCGATCTGCCGGGTCAGCCGGGCCCAGCTTTCAGGGGTGTATAGGCGGTCGCTTTCGGCGTAGTCCGGCAGGGGCTCCGAAGGGTCGAAGCCAAAGATGCGGTACATCTCGTCAGACCAGCGTGCGATGTTGGGCCCCAGCTCCCATTCCCAACTGCCGATCTGGCCCAGCCGTTGCGCCTCGCGCAGGGCGGTCTCGCTCTGGCGAAGGCGATCGTAGGCGCGCTCTTGCTCCGCAGCCTGGGCCCGCAGGGCCGCTTCGGCCTCCTTGAGCTTGGTGACTTCGGTGACGTGGCTCATGAAACCCACCACCTCGCCGTTGACGATGTCGGGGATGTAGGTGGCCAGGCTATGGCGCTGGATGCCGTCCTTCCCCGGTACGACGCGCTCGAATAGTTGCTCTTCGCCTCGGAGCGCTCCCCGTATATAGGGCTCGTTGAGCGCGAAGAGCTCCGGGCCGAGCAGGTTTTGAATGCGGGTGCCAATCAGGCTCTCCGGGTCCACGCCAAACCACTTTTCGTAGGCCTTGTTGGCGAAGCGGCAACGCAGGTCGGCGCCCCAGTAAGCCAGCATGGCGGGCACGTGGTCCACCAGCATGCGCATGAAGTCTGGCACCTCGCGGCGCGCGGCATCGTCTGGCTTGGGTTGGGGTGGCTCCGCAACAGGCATCTCGATACTCCCGGGGGCACGGCCATCCGGCCCATTTTGCACACCCTTGGTGCGTTGCGCCACCCCAAGAATGTGTCCTAAATACCCTCATTCCGGTCTTTGATGGCCTGTGGCCTTGAGCTGACGCAGAATGGGTGCCAGCACCCCCAAGGAGACCCGTCATGGCCATCCAGCACGCCACATCCGGCCAGCCCATTGCCCTCTTTGGCGCCCCAGGGCAATCCGCCTCGGCGCAAACCATCGCGCTGTTCAAGACGGACCACCTGGAGGTCATCCGCCTGGTGCTGCCCAAGGGCAAGGCCTTCCCGCCGCACAAGGTGGCGGGCGACATCACTGTGCAATGCCTGGCCGGCCGCATCGCGTTCACGATGGAAGAAGACGACAGCGATGAGGCGCAGCGCCAGGAGCTGTCAGCCGGCGAGATGCTGTACCTGGCCGGCGGCGTGCGCCACGGGTTGGTGGGGCTGGATGACGCCACGGTGCTGGTTACCATCGTGCTCCACACCTGATCAATCAAGAAAGACGCAGCATGGGGCTGTTCAGCCCTGTCCACGCAGTTGACCGAGATGTTCGCCGAGTAAAACACCCCAATGTATTGGGTACAGTTGAACAGACGCAGGCATAAAAAAGGGAAACAGCGTGCACCTCACCAAGGGCTTCATTTTCGTTCTGGCCATGTTGTCGGCCAGCCCCTCCATGGCCCAAGCGATGCAAGGCGCGCCAGGCCAGGCCAACGGGCGGGCTGAGCCAGGCCCAGCGCTTGACCCGCACGTCAAACTGGCCGCCGAGCAATATGCCGAGCTGGAGAAGGACTACGCGCCCTTGCTGAGCGCCTACCTGGCAGGAACGGCGTCGGAAGACGACCTCGCACCGAAGTTCGCCGCGTTGGCCAGCACGCCAGGGCTGGAGGACAGGCTTGACGTGTGGGTGAATGCCTACCCGGCCTCATACCCGGCGCGTCTGGCCAGAGGGCTGTATCGGGTCGCTGCTGCATGGCGGCTGCGCGGTGACAGGTTTGTCGACAAGACAACGGACAACCAGCTCAAGGGGTTCACCGATGGGCTGAACCAGGCTACCGCCGACCTCAATGCGTCGATCAAGTTGTATGCCCGGCCCGTATGGAGCTACACGGCGCTCATCATGGTTTACAGAGGGCAGGGGGCCAACCTGGATGACGCCAGGCGGCTGCTAGACAAGGCTTTGAAGATCGACCCGCAGGCATATGGACCACGGATGGAATATCAAATCATGCTGACCCCGAAATGGGGTGGCAGTGTTGATTTGCTGGAGAGCTTTGCCAAGGAGTGCAACCAGTCCGCCATGAGCAAGAAGAACAAGGAGCGGATCGAGGCCAGGCACCATGCCTACGTGGCCGAGGCCGCGCAGCTGGAGCGAGACTACAAGCGAGCCTCTGACGAATACTTCAAGGCGTATGAGATCGAGCGCGAGCCACGCAGGCTGTTGCAATCGGGCCAGTCAGCCCAGGATGGCAGCTTGATGGACCTGGCCTTTCAGCGCTTCGACGCGCTGGTCAAAGCGCATCCGCAATACCCGTTTGGCTACAACAAGCGCGGTGGGATGTATGAGAGCCAGTTCAAGAACGATGAGAAGGCGTTCAAGGACTATATGGCTGCCGCAGAGCTGGGCAACAGTTTTGCGCAAAATCGCGTTGGCTGGTGGTACATGACCGGCAAGCATGTGGCCAAGGACTACGAACGGGCCGAACTGTTTTTCCGGCGCGCCGCCGATCAGAGGAACGAGACCGCCATCGCCAACCTGGCGAGCTTGAAGGCCTTGCGCAAGACCGCCGCTGCCACGCCCTGAGTATGGAATGGCCCTGGCTGACCTCCTGTTGCGAGCGGGCGGCCCTGGTGGCTTAGCATGGCGCCATGCAACCCTACCTCGCCCCCAGCACCTACATCGACTTTGATCACCCCGCCGTGGCCGCCCAGGCTGCGGCCCTGGCTGAAGGGCTTGAGGGCTCGCCACTGGCTTTGGTCAAACGCTGCTTCGAGTTCGTGCGCGACGAGATCCGGCACAGCGCAGACTTCCAGCTCAACCCCGTGACCTGCAAGGCCTCGGACGTGCTGCTGCACCGCACGGGCTATTGCTACGCCAAGAGCCACCTGCTGGCCGCGCTGCTGCGGGCCCATGGCATCCCCACAGGGCTGTGCTACCAGCGCCTGTCGGTGGGCGACAAGGGCGCGCCGTATTGCCTGCACGGGCTCAATGCCGTCTACCTGCCCGATATCGGTTGGTACCGCGTGGATGCGCGGGGCAATAAGCCCGGCGTCAACGCCCAGTTCACGCCCCCGCAAGAGGCGCTGGCCTTTGCCCTGCAAGACCCGATGGAGCGCGACCTGCCCGAGATCTGGGCCGAGCCCCTGCCGGTGGTGGTGCAAGCGCTGCTGGCGTATGACGATGTGGGCCAGGTCTTGCGCCACCTGCCGGATGTGCCTTTGCTGGCCGCTTCGGCCGCTTGAGGGGCGCACATGGTGATCATCATTGTGGGCGCCGGCAAGCTGGCACAGGAGTTGTTGGGCTTCTTCGCGCACCAGGGCACGCACCAGGTGCTGCCTTGGGCCGAGCTGGGCGGGGCCTTGCACACCGGGGCGGTGCTGGTGCATGCCGGCTCGGGGCGTGAGCTGGATGCGGCCATCAGCTACTGCATGCAGACGCAGTCCACCCTGGTGGAGCTGGCCACGGGCACCGGCATCGAGCAGCGCGCGCTGGGTTTCCCGGTGGTGCTGTGCCCCAACACCAATATCCTCATGCTCAAGGTCATGGCGATGCTGGCCAGCCATGGGCCGCGGTTGGCGGGCTACACGCGCCAGCTCACCGAGTCACACCAGGCGGGCAAGTCGTCCACGCCCGGCACCGCCGTGGAGCTGGCCGAGGCCGTGGGCTTGCAGCGCGATGACATCGTCTCGGTGCGGGACCCCGCCGAGCAGCAAGACCACCTGCACATCCCCGCCGAGCACCTGAGCCGGCATGCCTTCCACCGCCTGGTGATCGAAGACGGCCTCAGCAGCATGACGCTGGAGACGCGTGTGTTCGGCCCCGCGCCGTATGCCCAGGGGCTGGCCCACATCGTGGACGCCATTGGCGCGCACCGCCTGGAGAACCGGCTCTACAAGGTCACCGAGTTCATCGAGAACGATTGGTTGTAACTAGGGATAGCCGGCGCACCTGATTTCGATTGCAATGCGGCCATCGGCAGGAGGCCCCATGTGCGAAGTCTTTGGCCCGTTGGTGATTGACAAGGACAAGCTCGAGCTGGTGAAGCTGGTGATCAGCGTCATCAGCCTGATCAGCTTGATCGGGATCTTCGCAGCCTTGCTGTCCATGCGGGTCACGGTCTGCAATCAGCTGTACGCGCGTTGGCAAGCGCTGCTGTTCAAGCTGGCCGATGTGGTGCAGGAGCATGCCACCCTGAAAACGGCCTACACCCGTGACCTGCCTGCCCGGACCAAGGCCCACTACATTGCCGTGGCCTACATCAACCTGTTCGAAGAAGCCTACCGTTACCGGCATGCGCGCTTCGCCTTTGTGTGGCGCGTTCTGCCCGAGCCGTTCTGGGACTCGATCGTCCGGTCCATGACCAAGCAGTTCTCCAGCTACCTGTACTTCAGGACCTTCTGGGCCACCGAGAAGGACAGCTTCTCGGACGACTTCAATGCCTTCGTCCAGGCTGAAATCATCCCCAAGTGCCCTCGCTCCAACGAGGGCTGAGCGCGCGGCCACTGGCGCACCCTCGCTCACTCCACGATCTGCACACCCTGCCCAAAGGCCACGCGGCCCTTGATCTCTTGCGCCGCCTCGGTGGGCTCGGGGTAGTACCAGACGGCATCTGGCTTCATGTCGCCATTGGCCAGCAGGCTCATGTAGTGGGCCTGCCCCTTCCAGATGCAGCTGGTGCGGTGGTTGCTGAAGGTGGTGTAGACCTTGTTGAGCGAATGCTCGGGGAAGTAGTGGTTGCCTTCCACGGTGACGATGTCATCGCTCTCGGCCACGGTCACGCCGTTCCAGATCGCTTTCATGCGGGGTCCTCTTTGTTGCTGGGGTCGATGCCGAATCATCGCACCACAGCGCAGGCATGGCCATGGTGAAATACGCTTCAACTTCACTCACACAGGATGACGCCATGACATCGACTGCACGCCTTTCCAGGCTCCTCAAGGTGGCCGCCGTGTTCGGCCTGGGTTTTGCCACGGCCCTGGTCGCGCAGACCTTCACGGACTCGCCCCAGCGTGTCGAGCTCAAGCGTGCAGACCTGTCTGGCGCACCAGGCATGGAGGTGATTGCCTCCACCGCCGAGTACAAGGTGGGCGACAGCATCGAGCGCCACGTCCATCACGGCGTGGAGGTGGCCTATGTGCTGCAGGGCGCCTCGATCCAGGTGCCAGGCAAGGACCCCGCCACGCTCGCGGCCGGCACGACTTTGCTCAACCTGCGCGACATCCGGCACGGGGGCTTCAAGGTGGTGGGTGAGGTGCCGCTCAAGCTGTTCACGGTGCACGTGGTCGACAAGGGCCAGCCTTTGTACGACTACACGAAGTGATCACCTGCCTGGGAGCGCCCTGACGTGCACCGTCCTCACCCTTTTGCCTGCCAGGTCGTCTTCCTGGACGCCGGTACCTTGCCTTGCGGCCTGCCGTTCGCGCAACATCTCGACGCGAGCTTGCTGGCCCACCTGGCCTACCAGGCTCATGAACGCACCGCCCCAGCCGAGGTGGCCGCGCGCATCGCCCAGGCCGAGGTGGTGGTGACCAACAAGGTGCGCCTGGGTGCCGAGTTGCTGGCGCAGGCGCCGCAGCTCCAACGCATCTGCATCGCCGCGGCAGGCATGGACAACGTGGACCTGCAGGCCGCGCGCAGCCTGGGCATCACCGTGCACAACGTGCCCGACTATGGCAGCGATTCGGTGGCCGAGCACGTGATGGCCACGCTGCTGGCGCTGCGCCGGCACCTGGCCGAGTACAGCCGCGCCGCCATTGACGGGCGCTGGTCGGCCTCGCCGCATTTTTGCTGGCACGGGCCGCGCATCCAGCCCGTGGGGGGCTCGACGCTGGGCATCGTGGGGCGCGGGCGCATCGGGCAGGCCACGGCACGGCTGGCGCAAGGCCTGGGCATGCGCGTGCTGTTTGCGCAGCGCCCGGGGCGTGAGGCAGCTGATGACGAGCGCCCGTTGGACGATCTGCTGGCGCAGTGCGATGCCGTCAGCCTGCATGTGCCGCTCATCCCGGATACGCGCGGCCTGATTGACGCCCGGCGCCTGGCCTTGATGAAGCCCGATGCCGTGCTGATCAACACCGGCCGCGGCGCCCTGGTGGACCCGCATGCCCTGGTCGCGGCGTTGCGCGCACAGCGCCTGGCCGGTGCCGCCATGGACGTGCTGGAGGTGGAGCCCCCACCGCCTGATCACCCGTTGCTGGCACCGGGCATCCCCAACCTGCTGCTGACACCGCATGTGGCCTGGGCCAGCGAGCAGGCACAGCAACGCCTGGCATCGCGCCTGGCCGAGCAGGTGGCGCAGCACCTGCGTGAGCGGGTCTCGTTGGCCCCCACCAGCCCACCGGGTGCCGCATGACGCCGCCCGAGTTGCTGCGCCATCTCTACAGCGTGGCCGTGGCCCGCGCCCACCCGGCTGTGGTGCTGCCGGCGCACCTGCCTGCGCCGCCCCAAGGCCGCACGGTGGTGATCGGTGCGGGCAAGGCCAGCGGCGCCATGGCCCGCGCGCTCGATGCCGCCTGGCCTGCAGACCGGCCCTTGAGCGGCACCGTGGTCACGCGTTATGGCCATGTGCCGCCATGGGCACCGGGGCAGGCGCCCCCGCGCATCACCGTGCTGGAGGCTGCCCACCCAGTGCCCGACGAGGCGGGCCTGCATGCCACCCATGCCATCGTGGCCGCGCTGCAAGGCCTCACGGCCGATGACCTCGTCATCGCCTTGATGTCCGGTGGTGGCTCGGCCCTGCTCACGCTGCCCTTGCCGGGCTGGGCCCTGTTCGACGAGCAGGATCTGCACCGCCAGCTCTTGCGTTGTGGCGCGTCCATCACCGAGGTCAACACGGTGCGCCGCCACCTGTCTGCCATCAAGGGTGGGCGTCTGGCCGGCCTGTGCGGGCCCGCACCCATGCTGACCCTGGCCATCTCCGACGTGCCCGGCGACCGCCTGGAAGACATCGCCAGCGGCCCCACCGTGCCCGACCCAACCACCTGTGCCGATGCCCTGGCCGTGATCGACCGCTACGGGCTGGCCTTGCCCGCTGCCCTCATCCAGCAGTTGCGGCGCGGCGAGCTGGAAACGCCCAAGCCCGGCGACCCGGTGTTTGCGCAGCACAGCGCCCGCCTGATCGCCACGCCGCAGGACATGCTGGAGGCTGCCGCACAGGCCGCCCGGGAAGCCGGCTTGCAAGCCCACATCCTGAGCGACCGCATGGAAGGCGAGGCCCGCGATGTGGGCCACCTGCACGCCGCCTTGGGCCTGCAGGTGGCCCGCCATCAACAGCCCTTCAAGCCGCCTTGCGTGTTGCTCTCGGGTGGCGAGACCACGGTCACGCTGGATGCCATCGCGCAGCAAACCGGCAGCGGCGGGCGGTGTTCAGAGCTGATGCTCAGTGCCGCCCTGGCCTTGCAAGGCGAGCCTGGCGTGTGGATGCTGGCTGCGGACACCGATGGCATCGATGGCCACAGCGAGGCCGCAGGGGCCGTCATCACACCCGACACCTTGACGCGTGCACAAGCTCGGGGCCTGGATGCCCGCGCCATGCTGCATGCCCATGATTCGGGCCGTTTTTTCGAGGCCTTGGGTGACTGCCTGATGCCCGGGCCCACGTTCACCAATGTGAACGATTTCCGCGCCGTGTTGATCAGCTGAGGCGAGCAGGTAAGGCGAGCGGCCGGCCTCCCTAGGATTCATCCGATCCTAGGGATACCGGCCGCACCGGCATCGGCACACATTGCAGTCTCCATTGACTCGTGCCCGATTGGAGGCCTGCCATGACCGCTCAACCCTATGTCCACCCGACGCTGTATCAACTGGCCGGCTCCGGCTTGCAAATCACTTATGCCACCAGTGGCATTGATGGCCGTCCGCATCTGCAGTACCACGACAGCCAGCACAACCAGAACTTCATTGGCGACCAGATCCGCAGCACGGCGTGCGACCTGGGTACGCTGGTGAGCGTCACCCTGTTGCTCACGGTGGATTCAGGCTCCACCTCGTTCAGCCTCTTGATCCCCAGGGTCAATCTGCAGTCTGGCGAGATCGGGCAGGTCAGCACCGAAGGCATCCTGACGGTGCACCGCTTCTCGGTGGTGCCCGTGTTCAACCATGGTCAGCTGGACCACTACACCGTGAACCGCCTGCACGGCACGGCGCGACACGTGCTGTTCTGAAGCTGGCCCGCGTCAGGAAGGACGCGTCAGGACGGGAACACCAGGCGCCTGCCCAACTGGCGCAGCGGCGGGCTCTGGGCGTAGAGCTTTTCAGGGTCCACGTAGTTGGACTTCATCACGTACTGGCGCATCTTGTCCATGGACTGGCGCGGTATGGTCGTCACGACCATGTTGGCCAGGCCCATGGGGATCGCGCCACCCGGGTCGCCATGGCCTTCCAGCTCGACGGCCGTGCGCGTGGCCGACAAGGGCCGCAGCGTCCACGAGGACTTCAGGTTGGGCATGCGCACGTGCTCGGCCTGAGGCGGCAAGATGCCATCCTTGCTTTCAACGTCCACATAGATGGCCAGGGTGTCGGGGTCTTGCCTGACCTTCACATGGGCCACCACATCGCGTGAGCGCACCGGCCAGATGCCGTTGATGGCCATGTACACGTAGGCATCATTGGGGCCTTGCCCCTGAAGGAAGCGTGCCTCGCGCAGCAGAAAGAACCACTCGTGCATGGTGGAGACATCGGCCAGCGTGGCCACCACCTGCTTGATGGGCGCGTTGATCTCCATCACGCCCTTGAAGTCCTTGAGCGGGTTGCCCGGCAGCTGGCGGGTGTAGATGGCAATGCCATTGCTGTCGCCGTCCAGCGTCCACACGCTCTGGTCTGCCCGCGCCGAAAAGGGCGTCAACAGGGGCGCCAGCATCAGGCAAGCCAGCAGGATGTGAAAAATCGCCTCAAAAGGACGGGTGAACCGTTGTGCGCGTGTCATGCCCTCATTAACGCCGGAGTTGCCCTGCCGGGTTGAGCGTGTTTTCCCCAGTTCAGGCGCGGGTGTCGGTCGGCGCGGCCCTTCTGCGTCGAATCCTGCTCAAAGAAACCGGGGTGATCCCCAGATACCGGGCCAGGTCCTTTTGCGGCACGCGCTGGGCCAGGTTGCCATCACGCGCAACGAAGGCGGCATAACGCTCCTCCGGGCTGAGCGTGAGCAGATCGTGCTCGCGCCATTCTTTGCGGATGGCGTAGTCCTTCCAGCCGTTGAGCAAGGCTGTGCGCCACAGGGGGTCAGCCTGGGCGGTTTGCTCGATCCAGGCGTAGTCCAGGCGTTCAAGCTCGCAGGGCTCGATGGCGGCGCAGGCATAGCTGCACACGCCGCCCGGTGACATGGCTGTCACGCTGCCAAAGAAGGCGCCCTCGGCCATGAAGTCCTGCACCCACTCATCGCCTTGCGCCGTGCGGTAGAGCAGCTTCACGCAGCCGCGCCTGATCACGTACAGATAGGGATGCGGCTGCCCCATCTCGAACAGCACCTCGTCTTTGCCCAGCGACACGATGCGCACGTGCGCCAGCGTATCGGCAGGCAGCGTCACCGCCTGACCGGCCAGTGCGCACAATACATCGGCGCAATGCAAACCCTGCTTATCCATTGTTAATGACAGCTGTTCAATCGGTGCCGATCATGCCGTCTTTCACCGATAAAACATGAGGAGATGAGCATGAGCGTGGCGATGTTGGAAACCGGGCTGGGCATGTGGGGGGCGTATGCCGGGCCCTGTCTGATGTACCTGGCCTGGGGGGCCTTGCTGCTGTTCGGTTTGCCGCTGCTGCTGTGGCCGCTGCGCTGGGCTCGCCTGTTGGGCTGGGCCTCGACGCCCCAAGACCACCTGGCCATTTACTTCGGGCGCACGCTGGGCATGGTCACCTGTGCGATGTCCATCGCCGCCTTGATGGCGGTGAATCACCCCTCGCTGTGGCCTCTGCTCTACAACCTGAACATCATGATTTTTCTGGCCAACACGGGTGTGCATGCCTGGGGGGCGATCAAGCGCATCCAGCCCATGGCCGAGACCTGGGAGATCCCATACTGGTTCGCCTTGGCGGCGGTGCAATATCTGTTCTATCCGGCCACGCACTGGACCTGGGGCTGACCCGCTCTGGGCGCTGGTGGGGCAGAGTCAATAGAATCACGGCTTGGCCCCTGCCCACCAACTGACACAAGGCACCCTTCCATGTCGCGCACCTTCCGCATCGCCCCCAGCATCCTGTCCGCCGACTTTGCCCGCCTGGGCGAGGAGGTTCGCAACGTGATCGACGCGGGTGCGGACTGGATCCACTTCGACGTGATGGACAACCACTACGTGCCCAACCTGACCTTCGGGCCCATGGTGTGCCAGGCCCTGCGCAAGCACTCGGTCAAGGCCGACGGCACCAAGGTGCCCATCGACGTGCACCTGATGGTGCAGCCCGTTGACGCCCTGGCCCAGGCCTTTGCCAAGTCCGGTGCCGACGTCATCACCTTCCACCCCGACGCCAGCGCCCATGTGGACCGCACGCTGCAGCTGATCAAGGCCGAAGGCTGCCAGGCCGGCCTGGTGTTCAACCCCGCCATGCCCATCGACGTGCTGGAGTGGGTGATCGACAAGGTGGACGTGGTGCTCTTGATGAGCGTGAACCCCGGCTTTGGTGGCCAGAGCTTCATCGACAGCGCACTGCGCAAGGCCGAGAAGGTGCGCAAGCTCATTGACGCCTCCGGCCGCGACATCCGCCTGGAAATCGACGGCGGGATCAAGGTCGACAACATCCGCCGCGTGGCCGATGCCGGTGTGGACACCTTCGTGGCGGGCAGCGCCATCTTCGGTCAGCCCAGCTACAAGGCGGTGATTGACGCAATGCGCGAGGAACTGGCCAAGGCCGCTTGATCGAGTCCGCCAGTCGCCGGGGCATCACCATTCGATACAAACCCGGCGGCATCCCCGCTATGCTTGGCTCATCATGCCCAGCTTTACCCGCCCCATCTCATCCCGCCTGCCCCAGGTCGGCACCACCATCTTCACGGTGATGTCGGCCTTGGCGCAGCAGCATGGCGCCATCAACCTGTCGCAGGGCTTCCCGGACTTTGACGCGCCCGCCGACCTGCTGGCCTTGTTGAACGACGCGACCAAGGCCGGCCACAACCAGTACGCTCCCATGACGGGCGTGCCGGTGCTGCGCGAGGCGATCGCGGCCAAGGTGAACACGCTGTACGGCGCGAGCTACGACGTGGCCGACGAGATCACGGTCACCGCCGGGGCCACGCAGGCCATCTTCACGGCCGTGGCGGCCATGGTGCACCCGGGCGACGAGGTCATCGTGTTCACGCCGGTGTACGACAGTTATGGGCCGGCCATCGAGCTGCAAGGCGGCAAGGTGGTCTACGCCGACCTGACCCTGCCCGACTACCGGCCTGACTGGGCCAAGGTCCAGGCGCTGATCACGCCGCGCACGCGCATGATCATCATCAACTCGCCGCACAACCCCACCGGCACGGTGTGGACCGCCGATGACATGGCCGCGCTCGAAGCCCTGGTCAAAGGCACCGACATCGTCATCGTCAGCGACGAGGTCTACGAGCACATGGTGTTCGACAACGCCCGCCACGAAAGCGTGCTGCGCTACCCCGGCCTGGCCGAGCGCAGCTTCGTGGTGTCGAGCTTCGGCAAGACCTATCACATCACCGGCTGGAAGGTGGCCTACTGCCTGGCCCCGCGCGAGCTGATGGCCGAGTTCCGCAAGGCGCACCAGTTCATCGTGTTCACGGTGCATGCGCCCTCGCAGTACGCGCTGGCCGAGTTCATGAAGCGCCCGGGCTGGTACGAGCAACTCAAGGCCCTGTACCAGGGCAAGCGCGACATCTTCAGGCAGGCGCTGGGCGGCTCACGTTTTGAGCTGTTGCCTTGCCAGGGCACCTACTTCCAGTGCGTCAAGTACAGCGCCATCAGTGAAGAAGGCGACCGCGCCTTTGTGGAGCGCCTCACGCGCGAGCATGGCGTGGCGGCCATCCCCGTGTCGGCCTTCTACCCCAAGGGCGACGACCACGGCGTGATCCGCTTCTGTTTTGCCAAGTCAGCGGCCACACTGGAGAAGGCGCTGGAGCGGCTGATCAAGCTGTGAGGGTCTTTGTGGCCTCAAGACGACGCCGCCGGTTGATGCACGACATGAATCGCCGAAAGGGACGCAATCCGTTACATCCCTTGCGCTGATCGGGGTGGGGCGATGTCCGCATGCCCTGAAAATGCCTGATTCCGGTCATGTCAGGGACGTCATACAAGCCATGAAAGCTGTTCTTCGTTTTGCCGCCTCGGCGGCCTGCGTGCTGGCCACCTTGGCCCAGCCTGCATACGCCGCCCAGAAGTTCTGCGTGTTCGACTTCCTGGGTGCCTCGGGGGACATGTTCAACCTGGCCAAGGACTACGCCGTGGCCATGCAGCGCTATGGCGTGGACTTCGAGTTGCGCGGCTTCAACAACGAGGCGCTGGCCGCCGAAGAGTTCCGCAAGGGCAACTGCGACGCCATGGTGGCCACGGCCTTTCGCACGCGCCAGTTCAACTCGGTGTCGGCGTCCATCGATTCGCTGGGCTCTACCACCATCTTGCGCAACGGCCGGGTGGACATGGGGGCCACGTACGAAGTGCTGCGCAAGCTGATCCAGACCTACGCGGCGCCCTCGCCCCAGGTGAGCAAGCTGATGACGCAGGGGGAGTATGAAATCGGCGGCATCGCACCTGCTGGTGCGGCCTACCCCTTCGTCAACGACCGCAAGCTCAGCTCGATCGAGGCGCTGGCCGGCAAACGCATCTCGGCCTTCGATTACGACAAGGCCCAGGCCGCGATGATCCAGCGCATCCATGCCGTGCCGGTGTCCACCGACATCTCGAACTTCCACCTCAAGTTCAACGCCGGCCAGCTCGACATGATGGCCGCGCCCACCATGGCCTACAAGCCACTGGAGTTGCAAAAGGGCATGGGCAGCAAGGGCGGGGTCACGCGTTTCCCGTTGCTGATCGTGTCCTACCAGATGGTCTTCAAGCGGGACAAGTTCCCTGAAGGCTTTGGCGAAAAATCGCGAGAGTTCTGGATGAGCCAGTTCGACCGTGTGCTGCAGATCATCCGCACGGCCGACTCCACCATCCCGCCCATGGCCTGGATCGACATCGAGCCCGAGGACGCGGTCAAGTACACGCTGCTCTTGCGCGAGTCGCGGGTGCAGCTGGCCCAGCAAGGCCTGTATGACAAGCGCGGCCTCAAGGTCATCAAGCGCATTCGCTGCCATGTGAACCCGGCTGACCCGGAGTGCGCCACCAAGTCGGAAGAAGACTGGAAATAGGCCTTGGGCCGTGGGCTCGCCGCCATCAAAGGGTTTGTGGCGAGTCTTCAGTATTTAACGAGCATCAATAATTCGGGCTTCCTTTGCTGCCTTTGGCGCAGCGTGTTTGACAGGGAGCCCGATATGCACCGACCCGCGCGTTTTCTGACCGCCTCGACATTGGCCTTGGCGGCGGCGTCCTCCATGGCCGCTCAGAAATTGTGTGTTTTTGATTTTCTGGGGACTTCGGGAGATGCCTACGGCATGTCCAAGGACTACGCCGTGGCCATGCAGCGCTCGGGTGTGGACCTCGAACTCAAGGCCTACACCAGCGAGGCCGTGGCCACTGAAGATTTCCGTGCCGGCGTGTGTGATGCCGTCATGGCCACAGCCTTTCGCACGAGGCAGTTCAACGCGGTGGCCGCCTCCAGCGATTCGCTGGGCGCCACCACGATCGTGCGCAAGGGCACCATCGACATGGCGGGCACCTACGAGGTCCTGCGCAAGCTGATCCAGACCTATTCCACGCCCTCGCCCCTGGTCACCAAGCTGATGGTGCAGGGCGATTACGAGGTGGGTGGCATCCTGCCCATCGGGCCGGCCTACCCCTTCGTCAACGACCGCAGGCTGAGCTCGGTCGAGGCCCTGGCCGGCAAGCGCATTGCGGCCTTCGACTATGACAAGGCGCAGGCGGTGATGATCCAGCGCATTGGCGCGCAGCCCGTGTCGGCCGATGTGAGCAACCTGCACACCAAGTTCAACAATGGCCTGGTGGACATGATTGCCGTGCCCACGCTGGCCTACAAGCCGCTGGAGCTGCATAAGGGCCTGGGCACCAAGGGTGGCGTGGACCGCTTCCCCATCATGGTGGTGACCTACCAGTCGATCTTCCGGCGCAGCCGCTTCCCAGAAGGCTTTGGCGACGCCTCACGCGCTTACTGGCTGGCCCAGTTCGACCGCGTGCTGCAGCTGGTCAAGACGGGAGACGCGTCCATCCCGCCTGCGCAGTGGGTGGACATCGGCCCCGAAGAGGCCGTCAAGTACACGCTGATGCTGCGCGAAGCGCGCATCGACCTGGCGCAGCAGGGCTTGTACGACAAGCGCGGCCTGCGCGTCATCAAGCGCATCCGCTGCCATGTGAACCCTTCCGACCAGGAGTGCACGACCAAGTCGGAAGAGGAGTGGAAATAACTCAGTTGGCGCCAACGGCCTTGGCGGCATTGAACAGCCACAGGCTCTCGGCGTTGGGTGTGGCGCTCTTGAGGCCACGCAGCAGGCCCACGGTGAGGTTGGACACGGTGGCGCTCAAGGTGCCGCCATTCCAGCCGGTCAGCGTGCTGTTGTTGGCGATGGTCAAGGTGTTGTTGCCGCCAAGGTTGTGGCTGCGCACGGTGCCGCTCTCGCTCCACAGCAGGTAGCTGCTGGGCACTTCACCACCGATGGTCGTGCTGGTGCCGTTGATGACCGTCACCAGGCTGGCGGCGGCACTCAGCGCAGACAGATGATCACTGTTGCCCAGGTCCAGTCGGGTCAGTGCCGAGGTGTCTACGCTCGTGTCCGATTGCTGGCTGATCACCAGCACTTCACCCAAGTGGGCCTGGATGCCCACGCGTGCCATCGAGCCGCTCAAGGCCACATCACGCTTGCTGCCGTCCTTGCCGATGACGGTCAGGGTGTCGCCGCTGTCACGACGGATCACCATGGCCAGCGAACTGGGGGTCATGGCATGGGCGGCAACTTCCGGCACCTCGTCCACCGAGGTGAGGCCCAGGCTGGCCAGCTTCTCGGCGTTCTGCCCGGGCTTGAGGCGCATCAGCACCAGTTCGGCGGCTGCCTGGGGCTCAGGGGTCACGACGGCAATGGCCGCTGCGGGCACGACCCCAGGGATCACGTCCACGTAATAGGTGGCGTCCTCGTCGGTGTGCACCAAGGGGGCTTGACTCATATTGAGCGTGGCCACGGCCGTCGCAGACAGGGTGCTGGTGGACCAGTCCAGGGTGCGAACGTCCGAGCCCACGCGCAGGTAGATCTTGTCCTTGGTGCCGGCCACCTTGCCAAAGAGGGTGACGGAATGGAAGTGGGTCGTGGTCGCGCCGCTGACATCGGTGCTCGTCCAGGTCGGGATGGCGCCGTTGACCACATTGGTCGCTGTCTGCGTGCTGGCATCGATGACCACGAGCTTGTGGTTGGCGTCGATGCCCACAAGGCGGGTGACCAGGCCGGTGCTGTCGCGCAGCACGTCGATGTAGGCCGGGCCCGTGGCCGTGCTCGCATCGCTGGAGGACAGGGCTGTCCTGACGTCGTTGTCTGCCGGCGTGTTGCACAGGCCGTCGGCGCCACCGGTCGTGTAACTCAGGTAGCTCGTCTGGGCGCTGGTATCGCGCTCGACGACCTCGCGCACTTCACATGCATTGGCCTCGTTCGATACCTGGCGCGCCGTGGGCTTGCTCAGCACATTGCCGGCATGCTCCAGCGAGATCTCATAGAGCTTGTGCTGGTAGACGTAGTAGGCCTTGGTCTGGCGGCCGGCCTGGTAGCCGTCAGCGGTGACGGTGAAGGCCTGAGCCACCTTCGCGCTGGTGAGTGGGTCCAGCGCCACGGTGGTGACTTCTGCACCTGTGGTGTCGTCGACCAGGCTCAGCACCGAGGTCACGGTGTCTTCAGCGCCACCAACGCCGGGCGTGGTGGTGCTGCGTACACCGGTGATGTAGCTGCGGGTGTCAGCGCTGTCGGGGTTCAGGCTGCTGGGCGAGGCGCTGGTGGACGCGTTGTCGTCGTCAGGGTACTGGCAACCTGTCATCAACACGCTGGAGGCCAGCAAGGTCAGCAGACTGGATGCAATCGAAAGGCGTCTCAGGGCCATGAAGGGTCTCCTCGGTATCGGTATGGGTTGCAACGACAAAGTCACCGTGACGCCGGTGAGGCGTGCCATGAGGAGCGCGCCTTCTTGTCTCGAAGCGGTGCACCGAAGAAATCGTGATGGAAGTCACAAATATGGCCAGGGCCATTCTGGCCAAGCCTGTCCGAATCGCCTCTTCGGGCTTGCCCTGATACGACGCACGATCCTGTAACCAGATGCGATGGCGGGGGCATCACATGGAATCAAACCCGACAAGCCGGTGCGTGGGGTCAAGTCGTGGCGCAAGCGGGCAAGTCTTGCCGGGTGTGGCTTGTCAAGATCGCGGCTCGTTGTTCACAGCATTTGGAGACAAGACATGGCCGCAGGCAGCAAAGGTTTGCAACTGAGTTTCGCGATCCACGCGATGGTGTACGTGATGGTGATGGCGGGCCTGTGGCGCATCAATGCGACCACCAGCAGCCAGTACGACTGGGCAGGCATCGTGGCCTGGGGTTGGGGCATGGGCCTGGCTGCCCATGGCATGGTGTGGCTGGTGTTCGGGCGCGGCGGCAAAGGCCGCACACGCACTGCACGCTGACGCGCGGGCGCCCGCCCTGTCAGCCCTTGATCACAGCTGGATCAGGCCTGGCCGCCATACAGGCGCGCGGCATGCAGGCCCAGGCCGGTGGCCACCGAGGCCAGGCGGTCGCCGCGCACGGCCTTGGCTTCGGGGAAGGCCGCTTCCAGCTGGTCGGTCAGCAGCTTCAGGCCGGTTGAACCACCGGTGAAGTACAGCGCGTTGATGTCGCTGAGCTGCACGCCGGCTTGCGCCACCGTGTCGCGTGCACAGGCCACGATGCGCCCCAGATCGGGGTTGAGCGCCTTGCCTACCTGGGCGGCGCTCAAGGGGCTGTGCAGGCCTTTTTCAATCAAGGTGAGGTCGATGTCGGTGTCGCCGCCTTGCGAGACGGCGATCTTGGCCGCTTCGGCGCGGCCCACCAGGGCATGGCCCAGGCGCTCCAGCACGACCTTGATCAGGCGCTGGTGCTGCACCGGGTCGCCATAGAAGTCCGCCATGGCGCGCAGCTCGGCCACGCGCTGCGGCTGGTACACCGTGTTGATCAGGTGCCAGGTGGTCAGGTCGAAGTAGACGCGGCTGGGCACGGGGCGCGGGTCCTGGCCCTTGATGCTGGGGCCGAAGCCGCCATAACCCATGGGCGGCATGACGCTGGCCAGCGAGATGTGGCGGTCAAAATCGGTACCGGCGATGTGCACGCCGTGGTTGGCCAGGATGTCTTCGCGACGGTCCAGGCGCTTGGCGCGCTGCGGGCCCACGCGCACCACGGAAAAGTCTGACGTGCCGCCGCCGATGTCGGCCACCAGCACCAGCTCTTCTTTGGTGACGTGCTGTTCGTAGTCGAAGGCCGCGGCAATCGGTTCGAACTGGAAGGACACGTCCTTGAAGCCCACGGCGCGCGCAGCGGCTTCCAGCGAGGCCTGCGCGGCCTTGTCGCGCTCGGGCTCGTCGTCCACGAAGAACACGGGACGGCCCATGACCACGCTGTCCAGGTTCTGGCTGCCGGCCTTTTCGGCCTGGGTGCGCAGGTGGCGCAGGTAGCCGGTGATGACGTCCAGGTACTTCACGCCAAAGCCATGGCCCACCTCGGTGGTCTGGTCAACCAGCGCCGTGCCCAGGATGCTCTTCATGGAGCGCATCAGGCGGCCTTCGTAGCCGTCGATGTAGGCCTGCACGGCGGCGCGGCCAAAGGTGCGCGGCAGGTTGTCGTCAAAGCTGGTGCCACGCCAGGTGCCCGGCGGCAGGTCGTCGGCGTCCGTGCAGTAGAAGACGGCCGTGGGCATGGTCAGGTGCTCGCCTTCCAGGGGCACCAGGCGCATGCCGGGGCCCGCGCTGTCGGTGGCGGCGCGCGCAATGGCAATGGCCGAGTTGGAGGTGCCGAAGTCGATGGCGCAGTAGCTCATGGGCAGGGGGCGATCACAGGGTAATGCAAGGCAGGGGCGCGATTGTAGGGGCTTGGCTGATGGGCTGGTTGACGGGACTCATTGGTCACGGAACTCGCCCGGCGTCGTGCCGGCCCAGCGCCGAAACGCATGGATGAAGGCGGCGGACTCGGCATAACCGATCTGCGCCGCAATGTCCTCAACCGGCAGCTTGGTGTTTTTAAGCAGGTAGCGTGCCTTGGCGTAACGCGCGTCGGCCAGCAGGTCGCGGAAGCTGCGGCCATCGTCGCTGAGCTGGCGGCGCAGGCTGCGCTCGGACATGTCAAAGGACTTGGCCACGTCTTCCGCCGATGGGAAGTGGCCGTTGAACATGCCCAGGTGGTTGAGCACGCGGTCGGCCAGCGAGTCGCTGCTGGCTTCCTGCTGCTTGAGCTGCTGGTCGCACATGGTGCGGTACATGGCGTGGGCGTTGGGGTCGGCCGTGGGCAGCTTGATCTGCAGGTACTCGTTGCGCAGCCAGAAGCGCACCTCTTGCTCGCCCCAGCGCACGGGGCAGCCGAAGTGTTCCTCATAAGCCAGGGCTTCAGGTGGCTTGGGGTAGGGCATGTCCAGCCGTTCGGGGCGCAGGTTCAGGCCCATGGTGGCCTGCATGTCGCGCAGCATCTTGTAGGTGCCCGAGGCCTCGCCATCCACCCGGAAGCGGAAGGCCTTGGCGGGCATCATCATGGGGTCGAGGATGAGGGCGCTCAGGCGCTCGCCGGGCTCCAGCCTCAGGGTGCCATAGAGGTAAGTCAGGCGCTGGTAGCGGATGCCGGTCTGGATGGCCTCATAGGCCGTGGGGCAGGTCATCAGCAGCATGACCAGGGGGCCGTAGCCCGCCAGGCCAAAGAAGACGCCCATCTTCAGGCCGATCAGCGGGTCGTGCAGGGTCTCGGCCCAGTCCGCATAGATGCGCAACTCGCGCGCCCGTTCGATGCGGGTCGTCGGGTCCAGCTTGTCCCCGGACAGGCCATGGCGCTGCAGCACGGGCTCCGGGTCTTCGCCCAGCTGTTTGAGCCCCTGGACCATGTAGATCAAACCCAGGATGGAGCGGGTGGTCATGCGGTGTGTTGGCCGAAAAAATCAATTTCATGCTGAATTTAGCATGACCAGGCTGGCGGGTGTCTCCAAGGCTTCGCCAAGCCCCTCGGGTAAACCCTTTTGACCTGAATCAAGCAGCACGCAAGGGCGGGCACTCTGACACACGAGCTGGCCGAAACGATCAATTTCTCGTCGAAGTTGAACATGGCGCAACCGGACGCCGCCCCGCAACATGGCAACACGTTCGGAGACAAACCGCCGACACGCTGGCCCCAGGCCAGCTCGGCGGTTCAACCACAGACCCACACGCCAACAGAGGGCCGCCATGACAGATCAAAACGTTTCTTCTTCTCCCGTCCGCGAGGTTGAGGTCGCCATTGCTGGTGCCGGCTTCGGTGGCATCTGCATGGCCATCCAGCTGCAAAAGAACGGCATCAACGACTTCCTGATCCTGGAGAAGAAGAGCGAAGTGGGTGGCGCCTGGCGCGACAACCACTACCCCGGTGCCGCATGCGACGTGCAATCGCACATGTACTCGTACTCGTTCGAGACCAAGTCCAACTGGACCAAGCGTTACGCCCCCTGGAACGAGATCCAGCAGTACATCCTGGATACCGTCAAGAAGTACAACCTGCGCCCGCACATCCACTTCAACCAGGAAGTGGTCAGTGCCGTGTTCAATGAAGGCATCGGCAAGTGGGTCATCAAGACGGTGGGCGGCGAGACCATCATGGCGCGCCACTGGGTGCTGGCCTCCGGCCCGCTGCACGTGCCTGCCATCCCTGACATCAAGGGCTTGAAGGACTTCAAGGGCAAGGTCATGCACTCGGCTGACTGGGACCACAGCTACAACCTGACCGGCAAGAACGTGGCCTCCATCGGCACCGGCGGCTCGGCCATCCAGTACGTGCCCGAGATCGCACCGAAGGTGGGCAAGTTGCATGTGTTCCAGCGCACACCGGCCTGGGTGATCCCTCGTGACGAGCGCAGCTACTCGGCCTTCCGCAAGTGGACCTTCAAGGCCCTGCCCTTCACCCGTACCCTGCACCGCTGGCGCCTGTACTGGACCAACGAATCACGCGTGTGGCCCATCCTCAACCCCTGGATGGCCCGCATCGGCGAAGGCCTGCTCAAGAAGTTCATTTCCTACCAGGTGAAGGACCCTGCGCTGGTCAAGAAGCTCACGCCTGACTACACCCTGGGTTGCAAGCGCATCCTGATCTCCAACAAGTGGTACCCCACCTTCAACCGCCCCAATGTGGAGCTGGTCACCGATGGCATCCGCGAGATCACGCCCGACGGCATCATCACCAGCGATGGCAAGGAGCGCAAGCTGGACTGCATCATCCTGGGCACCGGCTTCATCGTGGACCCGCGCATCTACATGAAGAGCTTCGAGATGCGTGGCCTCAATGGCCACACCGTGCAGGAAGACTGGAAGGTCAGCCCCACGTCTTATCTGGGCATCACCACGGCCAACTACCCGAACATGTACCAACTGGTCGGCCCGCACACCGGCCTGGGCCACAACTCCATCATCTTCATGATCGAAGCACAGGCCGAGTACATCATCCAGTGCATGAAGAAGGTCAAGGAAAAGGGCGTGGACTACATCGACGTCAAGCCCCAGGCCATGACCCGCTTCCTGGGCGAGATGACCCAGGCGTTGCAAGGCACCGTGTGGAGTTCGGGTTGCAAGAGCTGGTACCAGACTGCGGATGGCATCAACTTCGCCATCTGGCCCAAGTCCACCTGGCGCTACTGGATGGAGACCCGCAACGTCAACGAAGGTGACTACAACTTCGTGAAGTGCGGTGGTGCCAAGGGCGTGGGCAAGACCTCGGGCTCGGGTGCCGCCGGCATCGGTGGGCTGGCAGGTGACCAGGCCATGGCTCGGGTGGCCCAGCGCTGATCCCGGTTCTGTTGGGGGCCTGTTGAGGGCCTGTTGATGGCATATGGCGCCGCGCTTGTCGCGGCGCCTTTGTTTTTCGGACTCGGTGTCTGCCGGGCCCGCCATGCCGGGCATCCAAACAAGGGGCAACGAGAGCGAGTGGTGCGACTTGCTCGGTAAAATCTCACAGTTATTACAGGGAGAAAGAAATGACAAGGATGATCCAGCGCCTGC
Organism: Aquabacterium sp.; assembly: GCF_016195855.1. Taxonomy (GTDB): domain Bacteria; phylum Pseudomonadota; class Gammaproteobacteria; order Burkholderiales; family Burkholderiaceae_C; genus Aquabacterium. The sequence continues at coordinate 69,153 of NZ_JACPYU010000027.1, read as the reverse complement.
GGCTTGCCGCGGGCGGTTTGCTCATGGCTGGCCTGGTGGCTTGCGGTGGAGGCGGCGGTGGCAGCACCCCTGAGAGCGCCGCTCAGCCCGCACAGACTGGCCAGGCCGTGGACCTGAGCACCACCAACATCTTCCCGCTCCACCAGGGTGATGCGTGGGTTTACGACGTCACCGAGTCCGAAAGCACGACCACCAATGCCATCACGCGCACGGTGATCACCGGGCCGGATGCGGTGGGTGAGGCCACGCTGCGTGAGGTGGATCAGGACACCATCAATGACACCGTGTACCGCGTATCGGCCGGCGGTGTCAGCATCCTGGACCCCTTCGGTGGTGAAGACATGTTCCCGGGCATGAAGACGGCCCTGCCCAGCTTCATGGCCTACCCGGCCAGCAGCTACACGGTTGGCGTGCCGCGCACTGCCAACGCGGCGGGCAGCCTCGGCCGGGACTGGGATAACGATGGCCTCGATGACAATTTCAAAGGCAGCGTCACCCAGACCTTCCGCGGCATGGAAACGATCGACGTGCTTGGCACGGCTCGGCAAGTGGCCCACTTCACGGAAGTCACCGTCGTCACCCTGACGTCTTCGGCGATCAAGGATCCCAATACCGGCGCGCTGCAGACCATCACGGTCACGTTCACCGAAGAAAACTACTTTGCACCGGACATCGGTCTTGTGCGCGCACGGCGTTCCGCCGAACGGACCGATGGCTACGGCGTGTGGGCCCCGTACACACTGAACCTGCGTGCGGCGACGGTCGGTGGCGTGAGCTATGCCACAGCCACAGCGGGGCTGGACAGGGACAGCATCCAGGTTGTCGCCTCGCGCTTCAGCAAGAGCGCGGGCGCCCTGGAGACCGTCAAGGTATCTACCGTGGATGCCGCCAACAAGCCCTTGTATGTGATGGAGTCCCACACGAACAACGGCATCGATTCGGTCCAACTCTCCAGGATCTCCGCATCGGAAACGGACGTGCTGGTGCAGTACGCCGCGCCGGCAAGCAAGTACGAGGGCACGCTCAACGACACGATCACCTTGAAGGTCTGCTATGACAGCGCCTGCAAGGCCGAGGTCAAGAACAGCCCGATCAAGATCCAGTCCAGTTACCTGGTCACCAGCGACCCCGTGGAAGAGGTTGGGGTGGCGGCCTTGAGTGTGCTCCGTCGCACCGGCTTGACGCACAACGTGGTGGATGCCCGTTATAGCCAGGCGCTGAATGCGATCGTCATGGTGTCGAGTTGGCCCGCGAACGCGCTGTATGTCTATGACACGGCCACCCGAACCGAGAAAACACTGGCACTCAACAAGCTGCCCGTTGCCTTGGCCCTGTCGCCCAATGGTCAGGAGGCTGCGGTTGGTCACGATGCACTGGTCACCTGGGTCGACCTCACTACCTTGTCCGCCGATGCCAGCCCCAATGTCAAGCTGCTGAACCTGTCGACCAAGGCATTTGATCTGGTGCTGGATGGCTACCGGCATGTGCATGTCACGCCGGCCGCCGATCAGTGGGTGAGCCTGCACTCCATTGACGTGGACACGAATACCGAGAGCCTGGTTGGTTGGTTGTTGTACGCGGGTGCACATGCCAAGCTCAACACGGCAGTGAGCGCAATCTACACGGCTGACAATGGTCTGTCGCCGAGTGACATCGCACGCTGGAACCTTGACAAGGGGACCGCCAGCTATGTTGGTGATTCGCGCTACCACGGTGATTACGCCATGTGCGGCAACCTGTGGATGAGCGATGACGGCGGCACGATCTACACGGCCTGCGGCAACGCCTTCAAGGCCTCCGCGACGGCGGCCCAGGACATGCTCTACACAGGCGCATTGCCCTTGAGCACCGGTACCTATGGCTGGAAGATCATGTCGCTGAGCCAGACCAGCGCGGTCAACGAGATCGCCCTGATTGAAGCAGACAACTATCAGTGTCTGATCATTCCTACGGCAGCTTGCTACAACCACCTGAACCTGTATACGAGTGACTTCATGCAACTCAAGAACAAGTTCTCGCTTGCTCCCTTGGCCGTTGCTGGACGCTCCTACGGTCAGCGCGGCACCGCTGTCTTCCATGGGGCAGACGGCAAGGGGCTGTTCCTGATCAGCCGCCTCGAGGGCGTTCCTGATCCCGCGTCGGAGTTCTACATCAGTGTGATCCGATGACAAGAAAAGGGCTCCTGCGCAGGCGGTGTCAATAGTCTGTTCAGCGTGCCCTAATCAAACAGCCCCGTCAGGGGTTGTTTGCATTTTCTGGCGCGCGCCGGATAAAAATATGGCGGCGTCACCGGCTGCGCCACTGTGCTCCCCCCATGCCGGGGAAGTGCGGTGAGCAGGAAACGCATACACTCGCGCCCATAAACATCAACAGGAAGGATCTGCCATGAAATGGCGTGCAGCTGCATTGGTATTGTTCTCATGTGTCCTGACTGCCTGTGGCGGTGGGGGCGGCTCGAATGACGCGAAGCCCCAGTCGACCCAGGTCGAGCAGCAGGCGGTGGTGCGTGGCCTGGTTCGGGATGAAGCCGGGCAACCCGTCCAGGGGGTGACGGTCACGTCGGTCGGCGTGCAGGCGAGCACCGACGCCAAAGGCAACTATCAGCTGAGCGTGCCCCTGAGTGGCAACCGCACCGTGGTGCAGTTCGAGCGGGATGGTTACGCGGTGCAAACTGGCGTGTCGGACTTCCCTGCAGGCGGCAACGGTGTGCGTGTGAACGCCACGCTGCAAAAACTGGGCATGAAGGTGGACATCGCCAACCTGGCCTCTGCGCAGGCCTTCAGCCTGCCGACTTCGGTCAAACCCATTGTCGAGTTTGGTGGTGATGCCCTGGTTCGGGCCGATGGCGCCGCCCCCAAGGGCACCGTCACGGCGCGCCTGACGGTCATCAACCCCAAGGCCGATCTGGGCCTGATGCCTGGCAACTACCTGGCGAAAACGGCATCGGGCACGCAGCCCATCGAGTCGTATGGCGCGATCCAGTTCACCCTGCGTGACGCCGATGGCAGCCTGGTCAACCTCAAGTCGGGCCAGACGGCCGTGATCCGCATTCCCGCCGTCAAGGCCAGTGCCGCCGCTGCGCTGCCGTCTTCCGTGCCGCTCTACCATTTCAACGAGCAGACGGGCTACTGGCAAGACGAGGGCGTTGCCACCTTGATGCCGGATGGGTCTGGTGCCCCGGCTTACTACGAAGCGACGGTATCGCACTTCAGCACCTGGAACGCCGACAAGCCCTATGACACCGTGACCCTGACGGGCTGCGTGCAAGACCTCAGCGGCACCTCGGTGGGCGCGGGCCTGACTGTGGTCAGTGCAGGCGGGGATTACCTGGGCAGCAGCACGGCGATGACCAATGCGGCGGGCCAGTTCAGCATCCAGGTCAAGCGCAATGCGCTGAGCCAACTGCTTGCCGTCAGCTACGCCCCCGCAGCTGTCAGCAATGCGGTGTTGGCGCAGGCCACTTCGCTGGACGGCCCTGTGCCATCGTGCCTGCGCATTGACCTGCAGGCCGCCGCATTGGCCTCTTACCAGGGCACCTATGTGGGCACCTATACGGGGCTGGACAAGGGCAACTTCACGGTGGCAATTGGCAGCAACGGGATGATTGCCGGCTCGGGTGTGTCCACACAGGGTAATGGCTCATTCGGCGTGAGCGGCCAGGTCAGCGCAGCGGGCGCGGTGTCCTTGAATGCAGCCCAGGGCCAGGCTGGCATTGCCACCTTCAGCGGCACCGTCAATGGCGAGACCGGCGCGCTCACTGGCACCTGGACCTACCTGCCGCAAACCGGCCTCACGGGCGGCGGTACCTATCAGGGCCAGCGTCAGTAAGGGCCAGCGGCTGGCAGCAGGCATGCGTCATGCCCACTGCCAGCCTGAGCCTTTCAGTGGGCCATTCAGGCAGCAGGCGTCAGCCCGTCTGCCTTGAACATCGCCTTGATGCCCCGCACCGCCTGCCGGATGCGGGGTTCGTTTTCGATGAGGGCAAAGCGCACGTGGTCATCACCATGGTCGCCAAAGCCGATGCCCGGTGACACGCACACCTTGGCTTTCTCCAGCAACTGCCGCGCAAACTCCAGCGAGCCCAGGTCCTTGTAGTGATCGGGGATCTTCGCCCAGATGTACATCGAGGCCTTGGGGCACTCCACCATCCAGCCGGCTTCACGCAGGCCTTTGACCAGCACATCGCGGCGGCTCTGGTACTTGGCGCAGATCTCCGTCACGCATTGCTGATCGCCTTCCAGGGCCGCAATCGCCGCCACCTGCAGCGGCGTGAAGGTGCCGTAGTCGTGGTAGCTCTTGATGCGGGCCAGCGCGGCCACCAGGTCGGGGTTGCCCACCATGAAGCCCACGCGCCAGCCGGCCATGTTGTAGCTCTTGCTGAGCGTGAAGAACTCGACGGCGATGTCCTTGGCGCCCGGCACCTGCATGATGGACGGGGCCTTCCAGCCATCGAACACGATGTCGGCATAAGCCAGGTCATGCACCACGAAGATGTCGTGCTTCTTGGCCAGCGCGACCACGCGCTCGAAGAAGTCCAGCTCCACGCACTGCGCGGTGGGGTTGGAGGGGAAGCCCAGCACCATCATCTTGGGCTTGGGGTAGCTGCCGCGGATGGCCTTTTCCAGCTCGGCAAAGAAGTCCACGCCGGGCACCAGGGGCACCGAGCGGATGTCCGCGCCCGCAATCACGGCGCCATAGATGTGGATGGGGTAGCTCGGGTCGGGCACCAGCACGGTGTCGCCGCGGTCCAGCGTGGCCAGCATCAGGTGGGCCAGGCCTTCTTTCGAGCCGATGGTGACGATGGCTTCCTTGTCCGGGTCGATGTCGACCTGATAGCGGTCCTTGTACCAGTGCGAGATCGCCCGGCGCAAGCGCGGGATGCCCTTGGAGGCCGAGTAGCCGTGGGTGTCGGGGCGTTGCGCGACTTCGGTGAGCTTGGCGACGATGTGCGGCGGCGTGGCCCCGTCGGGGTTGCCCATGCTCATGTCGATGATGTCTTCCCCGCGGCGGCGGGCGGCCAGCTTGAGCTCGGCCGTGATGTTGAAGACGTAGGGGGGGAGGCGATCGATGCGCGCAAAGCGGCGCTTGCCTGCTTGAGAGGACATGCTGAAGGTCTTTCACGTGAGCGCCCGGAACCGTCCGAGCGACGTGACCGCACGATGGGGTGCGGCCCGCAGCCATCCTAACTGGTTTTGGCCCTCATGAACCTTGTTGCATCCGCAGGCGGCGGGCGTGTTCCTCATCCGCCGCATCGTCGATCTCGCGCATCACGCCTTCCAGGTCGATGGGCTTGGCCTGGCGCTTGAATTGACCCGTCAACACCGTGTCTGTGCTCAGCAGGCCTTGCTCGTACAGCGCCCAGATCTCGGGGCCATAGTGGCTGCTGAGCAAGTCGGGCGCAAAACCGCCGAAGAAGTTGCGCAGGTTCTCCACATCACGCAACAGCATGCGTTGCGCATGGTTGTTGCCGGCGGCGTCCACCGCCTGGGGCAGGTCGATGATGACCGGGCCATCGGTGGCCATCAGGATGTTGAACTCCGACAAGTCCCCATGCACGACGCCTGCGCAGAGCATGCGCACCACCTCCATCAGCAGGGTGTGGTGGTGGGTGCGCGCTTCTTCAGCGGTGAACAGGACATCGTTGAGGCGTGGGGCCGCATCGCCGTGCTCATCGGACACCAGCTCCATCAACAAGACGCCATCGAGGAAGTTGTAGGGCTTGGGCACCCGCACGCCGGCTGCGGCAAGCCGGTACAGCGCATCCACCTCGGCACTTTGCCAGGCCGCTTCTTGCGCCTGTCTGCCGAACTTGGTGCCCTTGGCCATGGCCCGGGCCTGCCGTGTGTTCTTGGTCTTGCGGTTTTCGGTGTAGTCGACAGCTTGCCTGAAGCTGCGCTGCGTGGCTTCTTTGTAGACCTTGGCGCAGCGCGTTTCGTCGCCAACGCGCACGACATAGACCATCGCCTCTTTGCCACTCATGAGCTGGCGAACGACCGAGTCGATCAGGCCTTCTTCCAGCAGGGGCTGCAGTCGTGGAGGTGTTTTCAATGGAGCACTCGGCGAAGGTCGCCCTGGATGAAAGTCATGTCACGCCTTGTTGATGCAGGTGCCCATGCTAGCCCATGGCTTGCTTTTGCTTACACAGAGCCCTCTTCAGGGGGGGCGGCCTTGGCAAGCAGAGTCCGTATAGTCCCTCTTCATCAGCGGCGAATTAACAAATCACGCCGAGGGTGAAGAACAAAAACCAAAGGGTGGATAGAACAACAAAGGTTAGAGGGAAAAACGCTGTCATCACCGCAAGCACCTAGACATGGCGGGATTGCAGGGGAGGAGAGGCTGCGGGCAACGTATCCGTGGCAATCAAACCGATCGGTTCTGCCGGTCGGTTTTTTTTTGACCAGCGCTGGATGAGCGCGTGAGCGAACGGATCACGATGCCGCTTGGCTCAAGGAGGCCAGCCGGTGCGCCTTGATCTCCGCGTGGAACCACCTGTCCAGGCCTTCCCAGGCGTACAGCAGGTGCGACACGATCAAATCGGCAGGTTGCTTGAAATCGTTTTGCGCCCAGGTCAGGCAGGCCTGCAGCGAGGCGCCAACCAGCGAGGCGCCGATGACCTCCAGGTCGATGTGCTCGGGCAGGTCCGGGTAGATGCGCTTGCAGAAATAGCGCATGGCCTGGGCGTGCCGCTTGAGTTCGAGGTTGTTGCGGCTGGTGACGTTGCGCCAGTAGCTGGAGGCGTCCACCAGCAGGATCTGTGCGCGGCGCGGGTCTTCCTGCACAAAGCCCAGAAAGGCCTGCAGGCCGGATTTGGCCAGCTCCAGGGTGTCCATGGGGGCTTGCAGCATGGCACGGCCTGTGGCCAGCAAGGCTTGCTCGCTGATCAACTTGAAGGCGGCCTCATACGCGTGCGAGATGCTGGCGAAGTGCTCGGAGAAATAACGCTCGGTGATGCGCGCCTCGTTGCAGATGTCTCGGATCGTGGCGCGGTGCAAGCCCAGCGTGCCAAAGACATGCACCGCCGCGTCCAGCAGCTTGCGGCGGCGCAGGTCACGCCGCTCCTGTGCGGACAGCCCGCCATAACGGCGCGCCGGCACGACCGGGGTCGATGCGGGGCTGGCGAGCTCGTCCTGAGGGCTGTTCATGGTGGGGGTGGGTGGCCTGGTGCGAATTGATTATCGTGATGGGCACCTGGTTGACATGCGGCGGTGTCGCGTCAAGTGCCGCGGCAGGGGGCGCAAAAGCGTCAAACCCCTTGCCCGAGGGAGCGGGGGGCCAAGGGGTTTTCGCTTGTTTGTCGGGCGCTTGACGATTGCCTGGCGCCCAGCGCGTCAGCCGTCCACCGGGTCAATCGGTGTGTCGAGGATGAGCTGGTAGAAGTCGATGTCCAGCCAGCGTCCGAACTTGAAGCCGGCCTGCCGGAGCGTGCCGCCATGCACGAAGCCCAGGTCGGCATGCAGGTGCTTGCTGCCCTCGTTGGCACTGTCAATGACGCCGACCAGCATGTGCAGGCCTTGTGCGCGTGCGGCGTCGATGAGCGCGCGCATCAGCAGGCGGCCGACGCCTTGGCCACGGTGGCCCTGGTGCACATAGACCGAGTGCTCTACGCTGTATTTGTAGGCCGGGAAGTTGCGAAAGCTGCCATAGCTCGCAAAGCCCAGCAGGCTGCCGGCTTCGTCCTCCATGCCGATGACGGGCCAGCCGTGCTGCCGCTTGGTGTCGAACCACGTGGCCATCTGGGCCATGCTGCGCGGCTGGTAGTCGTACAGCGCGGTCGAGTGCACGATGGCCTCGTTGAGGATGGCCAGGATCGCCTCGGCGTGGCGCCCGGGCGTGCAGGCGATCAGCTTCATGTTCATGCGGCAGCCAATCGCCACAAGGAAGTCACCTCGGCTGCGCGCGCCTGGTGCAAGGGGTCGGAGGCGTCTTGTGTCTTGGGGTGGCGGGGCCGGGCATCGAGTTTGCCCACCACACGCAGGCCTGCGTCCTTGATCCAGCCTTGCAAGGTGTCGGGGCCACGCAGGCCCAGGTGCTCGGCCAGGTCGGACATGATCAGCCAGCCTTCTCCACCAGGTGTCAGGTGGGCTTTCAAGCCGGCCAGGAAGCCGCGCAGCATGCGGCTGTCGGGGTCATACACGGCGTACTCGATGGGCGAGCTGGGGCGCGCAGGCAGCCACGGTGGGTTGCACACGATCAAAGGCGCCTGGCCAGGGGGGAACAGGTCAGCCTCGATGACCTTGACCTGCTTGTCCAGCTTGAGTCGATGCAGGTTCTCTTTGGCGCAAGCCAGGGCGCGGGCATCCTGATCCGTGGCGGTGATCCGGGCGATGCCGCGCGAGGCCAGCACGGCGGCCAGCACACCGGAGCCGGTGCCGACATCGACTGCGTCCTGGACGCCTGCGGGCAAGGGCGCCTGCTGGACCAGGTCGACATATTCACCACGCACGGGTGAGAACACACCGTAGTGCGCATGGATGCGGCCGGATCCCTTGCCCTTGAGGGCCTCGATCGCCACGCCCTTCTTGCGCCACTCATGCGCCCCGATCAAGCCCAGCAGTTCGCGCAGGGAGGCCACATAGGGCTCGCTGGCGGCGCCATAGGCCTCCTCGCAAGCCTGTTTCACATCGGGCGCGCGCCGTAAGGGGATGGTGTGATCGGCCTCGAAGGGGATCAGCAGCATGCCCAGGATGCGGGCGCGGTGTGCCAGGTTCTGGCGGTGTTGGTTGAAGGCCTGGCCGGCGTTGACTGACTCTGGGGGCTGCTTGCCCTTGCTGCCCTTGCCTTTGCTGGCCGCGCGGCCAGCAGGAGGCGCCAGCCGCCGGGTCAAGGCCTGCAGCAGGTGGCGTGCGTTCTGGAAGTCACCTTGCCACAGCAGGGCCGTGCCCTCGCAAGCCAGCTTGTAAGCGGTGTTGGCCGGCATCGTGTCATCGGCCAGCACGACCTTCTGGTGCGCGGGCACGCCGGCTTCGGAGCGCCACAGGGCGTGGGCGGGTTGGCCGTCCGGGCCGGTCCAGTGAAGTGAGGCTGCGCACATGGCGGGGTCCAGGTGAAACGGGCAGTGTAAGTGGGCCGGCCCGCATCGCGTAAGTCCTATGCGGACATACCCAAGGTGCTGCGCCCACCAGCAAGACAACTGCATCGAGCCGCAATCTCCATCGATCGTATATCGAAAGAATTTGCATGGTGCGCGGGCCGTGTCATGCGGTGCGCCTCCACACCATTCAACCAAGAGACAGACAGGACACCATGAAACACACTTCACTTGCCTTGAGTTTGTCGGCCGCCTTGCTGGCCGTGTCTACCCTGGCGCACGCCGATGTCGCCGAGGCCTACCAGCGCGGCCCGGACCCCACGATCGCCTCGCTGGAGGCCGCAGCCGGGCCATTCCGCACGGCCAGCACGGTGCTCGCCGCACCCCTTGGCTACAAGGCGGGCACCGTTTATTACCCCAGCAATGCAAGCGGGCCATTTGGCCTGGTGGTGGTGACCCCAGGCTTCATTGAGACCCAGAGCTGGAACGCGTGGTGGGCCGCATATCTGGCCTCGCATGGCTTTGTGGTGGTCAACATCGACACCATGTCCACACTCGCGTTCCCGTCTGCCCGCGCCAGAGAAGAGCTGGCCGCGCTCAAGGACGTGGTGCGCCGCAGCGCCTTGCCGGACAGCCCCTTCCACGGCCTGGTGGACGCCACGCGCCTGGGGGCCATGGGCCACTCCATGGGCGGCGGGGCCACGCTGGAGCTGGCCCGTGACAACCCGGCCATCAAGGCCATCGTGCCCATGGCGCCCTATGTGGTGGGGGGCACCGACTACAGCAAGCTCACCGTGCCCACCTTGATCCTGGCTTGCAAGGGCGATGTGGTGGCCACGGCATCGGCCCACTCCGAGCCGATCTACAAGAGCTTGTCGCCCACACTGGACAAGGCCTATCTGGAGCTGCAAGGCGGCGGCGGCCACCCCTGCACGACCAGCCTGGGCACCAGCGCACAGGTCAAGACCATGGCCGCCAAGTACACCGTCTCGTGGTTCAAGCGCTTCCTGGACGAGGACACCCGCTACAGCCCCTTCCTGTGCGGCGTGCCGCATCAGCTGGACCTGTTCGGCAAGGTGATCAGTGGCTACAAGGGCAACTGTCCTTACTGAGCCTGAACGAGATCGCCTACCCCGTATGGGGGCTCAGAGAAACACGCGTGGCGGCTTGAGGGCAGTGCGGTCAGAATAGGCGGCGCAATTTCGCGGTCACCTGTTCATGAACCAGCACATGCTGGTCTGACTTAATAGAGTCAGTAAACTGGAACTCTCGCATTCCCTACGCATGGTGGGAATGTGCTCTACGTGCCGCACCTCGGATAGTCCGTAAATTGACGCTGCCGTGCTTAAGGTGGATAGCTCGGCGGAGTAATAGAGTCGGTAAAGCCTTGTGTCAGTGAGGTGTCACGCCGCTACACCTAAATGTTTGCCTCTGGTGACACCAGTTCACAGCGGCTTCCGGTGTTGAATGCGCATGTTTTCTGGGACCTCAACTCCAGAGAGGAATATGTCCCTCAACGTCGGGTCGAAGGCGCCTACACCGTTGCGATGATCTTCGTCAGCCAGCCGTTCGAAGTCTGGACTACCAAACTCGCGTCCTACGGGCTGGATCTCATCCCAAAGCCGATCGTCGACGGTACTGAGTATGCTGGGGCTGAGCAGAGCTCGGCAGAGGCGAGCCTTTCGTTTCCGCATGGATGTCATTCGTTCCCTCCTGGCAGCCATGAATCGATGGACTTGAGTTAGGTGCAATCTGAAGCTCCAAGACTGCGCACGAGGCTCGGGGGTGAATCCCCCCAGGCTTTGGATAGGCTCCCACTTTTGAGACGATGGCGCGATGAAGAAATCAAGCAAGTCCGCACCTGAGGTCCACGAGCGCGATGTGAGCACGGCCCAGAGCGAGATGGTGCCCGAGGCTAGGCACCTGGCCGAGTTGCGAGCGCGGATCGATCAACAACTCGCATCGCTCAATGCCCCATCGGCATACCAGGCGATGAACGAGATCATGGACGAGCCAGTTGACTTGGGTGGCAGGTTGCGCCCGGAGGACGCTTCCTGAAGCTTTGCTAGAGTGCTGGACAATTCAAAGCACAGGGATTGTTCAATGTCCAGACCCTTCATCGTGATCGGCGATCCGACCGATCACGGCGGCGTCGTGGTCGGTGCCTCCGGCACGACCGACACCCACGGCAAACGCATCGCCCGCGTTGGCGACCAAGTAACGTGCCCGAAGAAGGGGCACGGCACGACCGTGATCGTCTCAGGCGATCCGACCATGATCATTGATGGCATGCCTGCCGCACGTCATGGTGACAAGTGTGCGTGTGGTGCGACCTTGATTGCCAGCCAGGTCGTGTCAACAACCCTGGAGGGAGGCGCCTCTAACTCGGCTGCGGCAAGCCAGGCGCAGAAGGCAGCGGCCACGGCCGCAGGCCTCTCAAGCCCGGCTGTCCGAGAAGAGGTCACCTTCGAATTTGACGAACAGACCAAGCTTGTCGTGGATTGCGATACCGCTACCCTGGTCGGCGTTCCCTGGTTCATTCGAACGCAAGACGGCCGGACCTTCTCCGGGCGGCTGGATGACCAGGGGCAGTTGCCCCGCGTCATCACCGATAGCGCGCAACAGTACGAAGCCTACTGGGGTGATGCAGCCATCGTTGAAATGGAGCTTGCGAAGGCATGACCACGGCAATCAAGCAAACCGCGAAGATCAAGACTAATCCGCAAAAGGGCTCGATCTGCAAGGTCAACGTGCAGGCTGTTCGGTTTGAGGATCTGTGGCGGAACTATCCGGGCAGTGATCCATGCGATGCCAAAGACAAGGACGGCAAGAAGCTGTTCGCCAATCAATGCGCAATCAGGGTGAGCTACGCCTTGAAGAAGTCGGGCGTAACCTTCAAGTCATACCCCGCCAAGCGCAAATGCTGGGTCCATCCGGAGGCTGATCACATCTTGTCGGCAGCGGAGCTCGCGGACTGGCTGGAGTTGCAGCCCTTCGTCGGCTGCAAGATGTCGGAGCAGGTGACGGGCGCCGACTGGTTTGACAAGGTGGCAGACCGTACAGGCATCATTTGCTTTGAGGACTACTATGCCCCGTCAGGCGGATCTGGCGGGGATCACATCGACCTGTGGAATGGCAGCAAGATGACGGCTGCGGGTTCAGGGCTTCGTGCACGCTTTGGCATCGTCATTCCGTTCGGTGTCTGGTCCGACCTGCGAAAGGCGAGGAAGATCCGGTTCTTCCCGATTGACTGATGAAGCGAGTACTCTTCACTCTTCTTGGCATCTTGGCCGGCTCTGCTCTGGCGTGGGGCTGCTTGCTGTCTTGGGCTGCATTGAACCTTGACCCGCGAGATAGCCTGTTCGACAGGGATCCGCTGGCCTTGCAGCTTTTCTTGAGTGCATGGCTGGCCTCGGCAGTGCTCGGGGCCGCGCTTGGCCTGAAGGTGTCAAGAAAGAGAAAACGGTGAATTCGGGTACCAAGAATGTGGCTGTTCCCCTGGGCGACACCGACTGACACTGAATACTGCGTATTCCGGGCCAACCCGGCCAAGCATTCCAATTCAAATCCGCTATTGCGGCCGGGTTGATCAGACGGTGAAGGTTGTAACGGGTCAATGCCGCTACCGACCAGAAGATGGCATTGACCAAAGTCCATTCAGCGGCTCATGGCGTCGCTACTAATGCCCGCCCCGCGTCGCGTTTCCCTCCCCGAAAACGAGGGCCCACATGCTATTTCCCGAGGTAGTGTCCCCATTGACATGAGTCTGCGATAGTCGCCCTTCCAAGCAGGGAGAGGCGCCACCCAGCTCTGCTGGGTCAGCCGCTCCACGCCGGGCTTCACGCCACTGGCTTTTTCAGCACGATGCGGGGCCGGCCGTTCAGAGTTGGAAGTATCGAGGTACTCTGCCCCTTCCACCTTTCCAAAAGCATCCTAACGTCCTTGACGGCCTCGCTGCCCTCATCCTCACGTGCGGGCGTAAGCGCATCAGGCTTGCCGAGCACTTTCCCCGACAACATGGCTGCAGCCGTCTGGATGTGATCTTCGCGCGTCGAGACAAACCCCATCGGGATGCCGATTGGCTGATGCGCCAGATGGAAATGAAATAACGCACACACGAGGATGTCAGGCACGATCAATAGCTCTAACGTGCCCTGCAGCAGGGACACGTCGGCGCCTAGCAGGCGCGGGAAATGATCCCAGTACACGCCCAGTCTCTCCTTCGCTGAACGCCGATCGCCCGGCAAGAGCACGCGCAAGCAGGGGGGCGCGTCGGCTGCACGGGTAGGTTGGCATTGCCAAGTCGCTCGACCTTCCAATCTGCTTTGGACCCCATGAGTTCCTTGAGCCCACGATACATGGCCGAAAAATAGCTGCCAGCGTCGTAATTGAAGCGCTCGCGCCACTCCTTGCGACCTTTGGTCACTGTGAAGCGCAGGATGCGCTCGCCTTCTGCATCGCGCAGGCCCGCATGGAGGCTGTTCACTACGCGGGCAAAGCCGTCGAAAAAGTCGTTGCACTCGATGGGCTTGCCGTAGAGTGCCTTCTCCCAGCGTGCGCATAGTTTGACGTCTTGCTCAAGCAGCCGACGATGCTTGACGAAGAACTCCTCATCTTCCTCGGTGAAGTCAGAGCGACGCTCACGGGACTTCAAGTCCTCAAGGAGCTTGCGGCCTTCAGAGTCGAGCGAATTCTCTTGATCACAGTCATGGTCGAAGAAGCGAACCGTTGCATCGGCCAACCCGAGCTGCTTCTCCTTTGGCTTATCAAAGGCCAGGTAGACGCCATCAGCCTCCCACTCAAACTGAGCCAGAGCGTGCGCCGCTTCCTGATCTCCCGCCGGTGCAGCGGCGAATGCGTCGAGCGCCAGGCGCGCTGCCTCAGCAATCTCAGCAGCGTTGGCTTCAATACGCTCGCTCAACTCCTCGGGGTCGAGAGGTTGACCGTTCTGACGAAGTTTTTTCAGCAGCGGTGCGCGCTGGGTGAAGAGCTTAGCGAAGGCCTTCTGCCAAGGCTTGCGCAGAGATCCAAAGCTCTTGGCGTTGGAGAAGAACGCGCTGTCACGAGGCAACCCCGCTCGTGGCATAGCGAAGCCCACCGCATCGCGGATGGCAAGCCCGCGAGTGGACATGGCAACGACGATCTCGGAGCAGAACTCGCCGAGCTGAACAAGTGAGAGCTCAGAAGACGCAAGGAGGCCGCCTAACGCAGCCTGGAACACCAAGCGGTCGTCAGGCACCGGAGTGAGGCCACCTGCGTGCAACGTAGCCTCGACCCACAACTCAGGGTCGGTGCGCAGCTCCTTGGCGCCAATGGCCATGACATGCCCCAGCGTGTCTGCCAAGTTGTGCTCGTTGCCGTTTGCGGTCAGGATGGCTGCCTTGGCGGTCGTCGCGTTGTTGCGTACGTAGCCTGCGTTGTGTGAAATCAGGATCTCGGATGGCAGGCCTTGGCCGTCAACCAAGGTCTCTGGGATCATGAGATCCACGCGGGAGAGAAGGTCTGGATTGGCGAGGATTGCCCGTGCCACAGCCGCTATTTGACTGGACGAGAGCTTGTCGAGCCGGAACAATGCGGCAGTGTCTCCGGGCTGTCCAGGACTAGAAATGCGCTTGGCGAGGATGTCCGCGCCGACGCGCCCGATGATGCGGTCGGTCAGCATGCGGCCTCTCCCTTGAAGGCGAACGGGTTTTCAACAAAAGAGCAGGAATCGGAAAGTCTGCGCACCAGGCCCAGCCCGACGAGCCGGGCTTCAAGGTTGTCCCGGTTCTCACTGAGTTCATCTTGGTCGACGAGCTTGGCGTCGATCATGCGCGAACCTTCGGCGTCTCCCAGGATCAGTCCATAGCGCCTCTTGGCCTCTGCCAAAAACTCGTCGAACTGCATCCGGTCGTCGACGATGGCCACCACGATCGACTTCAATAGTCGGTCATTGGGCGCGTAGCGAGTGCGGCGCGACAGACGTCGGGAACTGAGGCCAATCGCGCGCGACCAAGATGCGTGGATCTTGCCGACGTGTTGCTCGTGGCGGGCTAGAGCGAGTTCGACCAGCTTGTTGATTAACGCGTCTGGGCTTTCACCCGAATAGTCCTCGTCGTCCCCTCCGTCAATCGAGGGCCACTGGAAGCGCTCGCGCATGAGTTTGACTCGCTCGGCCTCGGGAAGGTCGCAGTCGTCTGCTTTGCTCCAGGCAGCGTCCTGCCTGATCGATTCAACATGGGCCCGCACTGCCTTGGCAGGCAAGCCTTGGTTGTGCAGGTAGCTATCGCCAGAAAGCGCTCGAACTTTCGTGCGCTCCTTAGAGACGATCTCGCAGACGATTTCAACAGGGTCGTCGTCACCAGCTACGCGTTTCGCACGTTCTAGGAAGTAGAGCAGCATGTTGAGGCCAGAGATGGCAATCAAGTGCTCTAAGGCATCATAGATTGGCATGTCCTTGGACAGAACCGCAAGCCAGTCATCACAGATTTGATCGAAGCGTGGGTTGGCAGCCTCGGGCAGATAGCCTGATAGCCGCGAGTCCTCAGCACGCTGTGGCGCGCCCTGCATCACACGTGCGAGTCGATTCATCGGCGCTTCAGGGTCGAACAGTCGCTTCGCCAACATGTCGCCGAGCTCCGCGCCGCGTTTGGCCCGCGTTAGCATCATGTAGAGCAGCTCGCCGGTACGAGCAAAGAAACGCCGGTCATTGCTCATCTTGCCCTTGGCGTCGATCTCTAAATCTTCATAGAGGGCATCGGGGCCGAAGGGAAATACGAACTTGGAGCTCCAGCGTTTGTTGCTGCGGGACTCGAAGGATGATGAGCGCAGGAGCTCCACAGCTTTGGCGAAATCGTCGAAGCTCGCAAACGCGTGGCGCAGGTAGGCGATGTCATTGACGCCGTCACCGTTGCCTGTTGCACCTTGGCTAAACCGCTCGAACCACAGTCGCCATTTCTCTTCGTCGGCGAGTTTGCTCTCCGAAATGGAGTCGACGTAGGGGTTATTGAACAGCAACCCGCGCAGGCGGATCTGGCGCTGTGGCTGGAACTTAAATGCACCGCCCAAACCTTCATGAGGGCGCAGCGGCTTGTCCAAGTTCGAGCCGAGCGCGCCTAGGAATTCGAGCACCGTCAAATGAGGCAGTTGTTCGTCGTAGAGTCGATGTCCCCAAATGTTCTCATCGACACAGAAGTTGACGCTCTTGATCTCGGGGCGTTTGAAGATCTCGCTCATTGCGGGACCCTCACGATCACTGGTCGTGTGAAGCCACGGCCTCCAGGCTCAATGTCGATGAAATTCAGCGTCAACGCGGATGCCTCTCCGCTTACCTCGTCGTCGTCCCCTGCGAAACCAGCCTTTCGAACAATCTCGGCCTTGCGCAGGAGCTTGGCCTTGAATGCCAGCAGATCTTCCAGGCACTCATTGGAGAAGCTGGCTGGCAGCGCGCCTTCGGCCACGCGGGAAAGAAATTCATACCGGATGGGGGAGAGGTCGAACGCGACCGAGTTGCCAGGCACAGGCGAGAGCGACACGTCAAGCTGCGCGCGGCCGGTCTCCTCATCAAGCTTGATGGCCATGCCAATACCGCCCTGCCTGCGCGAAGGCGTCTCGTGGTCGCAAAGCACACTCACGCGACTTTGTGTAAAGCCGCCGGAGCTCGCGATGAAGATTCGATCCACATTCTCCAAGAGCAAGCCCGTCATGACTCGGTTGAGGCCGCGGGTGATACGACCGCGTGTGATCTCGCTCACTGGCTTCTTGGCTTTAAGTGATCCGATCATGTCCAAGTAGTCTCCAGCGAAGCGGAAGGCTGTCATCGACCAGCGTGGATATCCCGGCTCGGACTCAGGCAAAGAGAAATAGAGCCTGCGCCGCTGGGCTTCGAGCATTTCCAAGAACTCGGTAGAGCCGCCCTCCAAGCGAGCTCCCTCATGGCCTTCGAGGTAGGCATCTTGGGCTGCACGGAACTCCGCTGTTGCACCGTAGATTGGATCGACTGACACCAAGCGCTCAAAGTCAGCTTGCATGCGGGAGTCGTCTTTGCCATAGACAAGTAAGCCATCAGCCGCATTGGTGGTCTCCTCACCCACACCAAAGCTGGCCATGGCCCTGAATACTGGGCGGTCTGATGCCCTGCGCTTAGGCAAATTTGCGCCAAAGGCGTTGGCGTAGATACTGGCCTTGCCGACTTGCCCGCTCTCTTGAATCTTGGGCACATCGGCACAGGTCATCAGGTTCTCTTTGGCCAGCTTGGCATCGGCGTAGCCGAGAACCATGTTGGCGCAAAGCGCCAATAGATCTCGAACCGGCAGATGGAGCCCATTGAGTCGAGCTATCTCTACCAAATCGCCAAGACGACGCGCGAGCTGCCCGTCATCGGTTTTACCAAGCAGCCGGAGACGGTTCTCGTCGATCGGGCAGACTTTCCCGTCGGCTTTCAAAGTACAGCGCGAGCAGTTGGCCCACTCGGAATGCCCAGCCACCGCCATGGCAACCTCGTCGAGTGTCTTGCGGCTAGTCGATCGGCTTAGGTCAAAGACGGCAAGACGATCTGGGGCAGGCCCGGATTGTAGAAAACTCTCCTGCAAAGGCTTGCGGAGCGGGTGGGTTCGACCTTGCCGTTTGCCAAGATCACGCAAGCGATCAAGAAGCTGGCCGTGGTTGGCGGCCAGAACCACGACTTCAGAATCGTCGTTGCCAAGAACAGACCGTTCCAGCCTTTGTAGCGGCAGGTCGCTCTCTTCGCCATTGAACTCAGAGAGATCTTTAATGAACACCGCCAGGCGCCCGTCGGCCAGCAGATGCTCCTTCACGTTACCCTTGCTCGCCCAGACCTTCGGGTCACCGCCAATGCGAGTCCACAGGGAGCGGCAATGGTATGTTTTGCCGTCACCCGCTGTTCCTGCGATCAACAGCGATCCCGGCGCCCGAGCTTCAATGTGCCGCACCATGTCGTCGAGCAAGGGTGTCGACAGCTGAATTGGCTGAACCTTGGCCCTGCCCAACGCACTTGTCACATATTCGTCGAACATGGTCAAGTTGTTCGCCGTCGGGCCATAGCTTCGAAGAAACCTGACCCAGGGACTACTGGGCATTTCGGCAATCTGTGGATCTTCTTGCGTTGTCAAGTTTTCGCTCCCGTTTGGGACGGATTGTTACCTGATTCGCAAGTGGCTTCCAAATTCGATGTGTCGGCTCGCAACGGCGAGCAGCGAGTGGTTAACCCATTGGCTGTGGTCTAGGGAGGGCTTTGTAAGCTTGAATTGCTTTCTGGCGACAGGTGTGAAGCAGGGGCTCCGGGCAACCGCATCTGAGTTCGGCCATCCCAGAAGCATGGCGGGATACAGATAGAACCCCGATGCAGATTGGCGGGGCTTCGGCCATAGTTACGGACTCTATTCTTGGGCGATGTCGGTTGAGTCGCCAGTATTTACGGACTCTATTCCATGTTTACTGACTCTATTACGTCGAACCACATGCCTTTTCAAGCCGCCATCATCGATCTTGACGGCACCATGGTCGACACCATCGGTGACTTTGTCGTTGTCCTTCAGCACACGCTGGCCGATCTGGGTTGCCACCCGGTCGAGATCGCGCGCGTCGACCGCGCCTTCATCTCGCTGACGGTGGGCAAGGGCACCGAGGACCTGCTGCGGCGCAGCCTGGCGCAAGCCTGGGGCCTGTCGCCTGATGCCGCCGAGGTGGCCGAAACCCTGCCCGCGGCGCTGCACCACTATCACGAGCATTACCCGCGCCTCAATGGCGAGGCGTCGGATGTCTTCCCCGGTGTGGCCGAGGGCCTGGCGCAGTTGCGCGAGCTGGGCGTGCCGCTGGCCTGCCTGACCAACAAGCCCACGGCCTTTGCCAAGCAGTTGCTGGAGCGCAAGGGCTTGCTGGGCTTTTTCGACCAGGTGTTTGGCGGGGACGCCTTTGCGCGCAAGAAGCCCGACCCTCTGCCCTTGATCAAGACCTGCGAGGCCCTGGGCACGAGCACCGCCACCACGCTGATGGTGGGCGACTCCAGCAACGACGCGCAGGCTGCCCGTGCGGCCGGTTGCGAGATCCTGCTGGTGACCTACGGCTACAACCACGGCCACCCGATTGAAGAGGTGCCGGCCGTGGCCCACGTGCCGCGTCTGGACCAAGTGAATTGGCCTGCCGTGTTAGGGCAGGCCAATTGAATGTGATCAGGCGGTGGCGATAAGCCGCCGCAGGGCAAGGCCGCTTACTGCAGCGCGTCCAGCACCGGCGGCGCCTTGTAGTCGAGCAAGGCATCTTTCAGGTCTTGCGTGACCGGGCGGTTGCCCAGCCAGGTGCGCAGCACGGCGGGGAAGAAGCCCACGTCTTCCAGGGGCAGGCCGGCAGGCTGGCCGTTGACGAAGAACATGGTGCCGCGCTTGGGCACGAACTCGATGGCGAAGATGTCGCCGGCGTTCAGGCGTTTGATGCGCGAGAACTCCTCGCCCATCATGCGGATGGAGGGGATCAGCTTGAAGAACTCTTCACGGCTGCTGTTGTTCTCGATGCCCTTGGTGATGACCTTGCCCAACTCGTCCACGCGCATGCCTTGCAGCATCACGAAGCGCAGTTGCTTGGGGCCGCCCGTGGCGAAGATGGCGTCGGATTTGCTGGCCTTCTGGGGCACGTACAGGCCGACTGTGTAGAGCTTGGCCACCGCGCGGTAGCTGATGCCGCTGCCATTGAGCGTCAGGTTGTTGCCTTCCACCTTGATGGCGGCGGGGTAGTGCACACCCACCACGTCGGCGCTTTGGGCGCGGGCCAACTGCGGCAACCCGGTCAGCAGCGTCAGGCCTGCAGTAAGCAGGGCGTTGCGCCCGATGCGGGCCATTCCAGCGAGAGTCAACAGCATACGAATACTTTGGATGTGTCCTGCATGGCAAACCTGCGCCTCGTCAAGGGCAGATTCACGCCAGACATGAACTGTACTGGTAAGAGATTGTTACCCGTTCAACGCGAATCACAATCTGGGTTTGCCCTTGCCGCCATGGCTCACTCAAGGGGGGTGTTTTCTGGTCATCTGGCGCGAAGCTTTGTAAAGAGCGCCCTGCTACACTGTTTTGATGTTCATCTCGCGCAAACAGACCAAAGGTTCGCACGACCGGGGGGCATGGCCCTGGCGACGCTGACTCCCTATTTATCTTGTCGCTCAGTGCGCCGCGATCATAGCGGCGTGCCCTGGCGGCAAGCATCCGTTGACGTCACAACGGTAAGCGGGCGTTAACGGTCGGGTCTGATTCGCCCCTATGGGGGGTTTCACAAGATGACATATGTGGCGCAAAGCAGACTGCTGGTTGCGCTACCGGGCTCGGAGGCCCCCACCATGATCACAGAACACGAATTCAATGCCCTGGCCGCACAAGGCCACAACCGCATCCCTTTGGTCGCGCAGGCCTTGGCCGATCTGGACACCCCGCTGTCGCTCTACCTCAAGCTGACCAAAGGCCAGCCGCTGAGCTTCCTGCTGGAGTCCGTCGTGGGTGGCGAGCGCTTTGGCCGCTACTCGTTCGTGGGTTTGCCTGCACACACGCTGGTCCGCTCGAGTGGCCGCCATGTCGAGGTCGTGACCGATGGCGCCGTGGTCGAGACCTTCGAGGGCAACCCGCTGGACTTCATCGCCAGCTACCAGCAGCGCTTCAAGGTGGCCGTGCCGCAAGGCCTGCCGCGCTTCTGCGGTGGCCTGGCGGGCTACTTCGGCTACGACACGGTGCGCCACATCGAGCACCGCCTGGCCAACACACACAAGCCCGGTGGCATCGGCACGCCCGACATCCTGCTGCTGCAGTGTGAAGAGCTGGCCGTGATCGACAACCTGGCCGATCGCCTTTTCCTGATCGTGTACGCCGACCCCGCTCAGACTGGTGCCTACGCCAAGGCCGCCACGCGCATCGCGCAACTGCAGGCCCAGCTCAACGAGGTCGTGCCGGTGCCGCCCATCACGCCGAGTGAGTCCTACCCGGTCGAGCGCCATTTCGCCAAGGCCGACTTTGAAGCCGCTGTGCTCAAGTGCAAGGACTACATCGCCGCAGGGGACTGCATGCAGGTCGTCATCGGTCAGCGTCTGCAAAAGCGCTATACCGCCTCGCCCTTGAACCTGTACCGTGCGCTGCGCTCGCTCAACCCGAGCCCCTATATGTATTACTACGACATGGGCGACCACCATGTCGTGGGCTCCTCGCCAGAGATCCTCGTGCGCCAGGAGAAGAACAAGGATGGCGGCGAGACGGTCACCATCCGCCCGATCGCCGGCACGCGCCCGCGTGGTGCCACGCCCGAGCAGGACGTGGCCAACGAGCGCGAGCTGCTGGCCGACCCGAAAGAGCGTGCCGAGCACGTCATGCTGATCGACCTGGCCCGCAACGACATCGGCCGCATCGCCAAGACGGGTTCGGTCAAGGTGACCGAGCAGTTCGGCATCGAGCGCTATTCACACGTGATGCACATCGTCAGCAATGTCGAAGGCAGCTTGAAGGACGGCATGACAGGGCTGGACGTGCTGCGCGCGAGCTTCCCCGCCGGCACGCTCAGCGGTGCGCCCAAGATCCGCGCGATGGAGATCATCGACGAGCTGGAGCCCGTGCAGCGGGGCGTCTACGGCGGCGCCGTGGGCTACCTGAGCTTTGCGGGCGACATGGACGTGGCCATTGCCATCCGCACCGGCGTCATCAAGGACCAGACCTTGTATGTGCAGGCCGGTGCCGGCGTGGTGGCCGACTCCGTGCCCGAGCTGGAATGGAAAGAGACCGAGGCCAAGGCCCGTGCCGTGGTGCGCGCGGCCGAGATGGTCGAACAGGGCTTGTAAGGCCGGGCGGCTCAGCGCTTGTCCAGGCGCTGGCGCAGCCAGGTCTGGGCGGGCATCTCCACCGCCTGGTACACCAGCGAGGCCAGGCCGAACACGGTCAGCAGATAGGCCAGCAGCCACACAGGCTCATGCAAAGGCCAGTGCCAGCTCAGCGCACTGCTCAGGCAGGCCAGCAGCAGTTGCAGCGGGAAGTGCAGCAGGTAGCTGGCATAGGTCGTGTTGCCCAGCTTGTTGATCCAGTGCACTGCGGCGGGTGACGTCGGCTGCACCCAGTCCAGCAGCACCAGCAGCGCCACCGGGGTCAACAGGGCCACATAGAACATGGGGCGCAACTTGCCGCTGGCCACCAGGGCCGTGCCCGCCGCCACCGCCAGCAGGCCCAAGGCCAGCACCGCGTGCTGTTGCCCACGCGGCCGTTTGAGCAAGGCCTCGTGCGCCAGGTGCGTCAGCGCACCGAGGTAGAAGAAGAACACGCACAGCACGATGGGGTGGGGCGTGAGCTTCAAGGCGTAGACCAGGGCGGCCAAGCCGACCAGGCCCAGCGCCTGCCACCAGCGCGTCAGGCCCAGCTTGCACAGCACGAAGAACAGCGCATAAACCAGCACCTCGATGGAGATGCTCCAGATCGGGCCGTTGAACGACCACTCGCTGCGCCCCGCCCAATCACTGGCCATGGCCAGCTGCAGCGCGAAGTGCGGCCAGTCGTTGTACTGGTAGACGTAGTCGCTGCCCTGCAGCTGGCGATACCACCAGGCCAGGCCCGCCACGGCCAGCAGCGTCAGCAGATGCAGCGGGTACAGGCGTGAAAAGCGCAGCACGGCAAAGCGCCACGCGCTGACCTGCCCTTGCGACACGGGCTGGGCGTATTTCCAGAAGAAGATGAAGCCCGACAGCGCCCAGAAGGCCTGCACCCCCAGCCAGCCGGCTTCATAAAAGGGCTTGAGCAAGGCGTACAGCGGCTGCTGCGTGACCTCAAAGCCCACATGCGCCGACCCGACCACGTAAAAGTGGTTGTAGTGCCAGACCAGTACCGAGATGGCACAGGCAAAGCGCAGCAGCTCCAGCCCAAGCAGGTTGTGCGCCGGGCTGGCTGCGGGTGAAGCGGGGCGTGTCATGCCTGCATCTTGTCATGGCGGGCCGAGGCCTAAGCCGGTGGGTGCCCCCTCAATCAGGGCGGGGCCATGTAGAATCGATGCGATGCAGCAACCCTCGGACTTCTCTCGCCTGGACGTACGCTGGTGGCGGTGACGCCAGCCAGACACTGCTCGACCCTGCATGCGCACACGCCCCGGTGCGCACCCGCTGAAAAGGGTCTCCGAGGGGGAATCTTCTGAGGGATGGTGCAAGACCATCCCATGACTCACATCCCGAATCTGGATAGTGCCCATGCTGCTCATGATCGACAACTACGACAGTTTCACCTTCAACCTGGTGCAGTACTTCTGCGAGCTGGGTGAAGAGGTGAAGGTCTACCGCAACGACGAGATCACGCTCGATCAGATCGCTGCGCTCAAGCCCGACCGCCTGGTGCTGTCGCCCGGCCCCTGTTCGCCCGCTGAGGCCGGCGTGTGTGTGCCCGCCTTGCAGCGTTTCAAAGGCCAGTTGCCGATCCTGGGCGTGTGCCTGGGTCACCAGAGCATCGGTGCGGCCCTGGGTGGCAAGGTCATCCGGGCGCGCGAGCAGATGCATGGCAAGACCAGCATCCTCACCACCGACGAAAAGGGTGTGTACGCCGGCCTGCCGCGCCAGTTCACCGTGATCCGCTACCACTCGCTGGCCATCGAGCGCGCCAGCCTGCCCGATTGCCTGGAGGTCAGCTCCTGGACGGACGACGGCGAGATCATGGGCGTGCGCCACAAGGGCCCGCAGACGGACCCGCACTTCGCACCGCTGGAAGGCGTGCAGTTCCACCCCGAATCGATCCTGACCGAGCATGGTCACGCCATGCTGGCCAATTTCCTGAAGATGTAATCGAGGTTGTTGACATGTCCCAGCTGAGCGATCAACAGGCCCTGCAGCGCGTCATCGAGCACCGCGAGATCTTCCACGACGAGATGCTGGGCCTCATGCGCCGCATCATGCGTGGCGAGATGTCGCCCGTCGTCATGGCGGCCTTCATCACGGGTTTGCGCGTCAAGAAAGAGACCGTCGGCGAGATCACGGCCGCGGCCCAGGTGATGCGCGAATTCGCCACGCCGGTGCACATCTCCAACAAGCTGCACCTGGTGGACCTGTGTGGCACCGGTGGTGATGGCCAGCACACCTTCAACATCTCGACCACGGCCATGTTCGTGGCCGCCGCCGCCGGGGCACGCGTGGCCAAGCACGGTGGGCGCAGTGTGTCGTCCAGCACGGGCAGTGCCGATGCGCTCGAAGCGCTGGGTGCGGCCATCAACCTCGTGCCCGAGCAGGTGGCGCAGTGTCTGGCGGCCAGCAATGTGGGCTTCATGTTTGCGCCCAACCACCATGGCGCCATGAAGCACGCGGCGCCGGTGCGCAAGGAGCTGGGTGTGCGCACCCTGTTCAACATCCTGGGCCCGCTGACCAACCCGGCAGGGGCCCCCAATCAGCTGATGGGCGTGTTCCACCCCGATCTGGTGGGCATCATGGCGCGCGTGCTGCAGCGCCTGGGCTCTGACCACGTGCTGGTCGTGCATGGCAGTGACGGGCTCGATGAGATCACGCTGGCGGGTGACACGCTCGTGGCCGAGCTCAAAGATGGCGACGTGCGCGAGTACCGCATCAACCCGGGCCAGTTCGGCCTGGCCGAGCACGATGGCTCCATGCTCAAGGCGCCCACCCGCGAGATGTCCGTGGCCATCATGCGCCGTGTGTTCGACAACGAGCCGGGCCCGGCGCGCGACATCGTGCTGCTCAACGCCGGTGCGGCACTTTATGCGGCCAATGTGGCTGATTCGCTGAGTGAGGGCATCGAGCGTGCCCGTGACGCCATCGCCAGCGGCAAGGCCGGCGAGGCGCTGTTCAACTTCATTCAGACGACGCAGGGCTTGGCTGCCCCGCAGGCTTGATCGGCTTGCCTGCCGGGCTTGTAGCGCCTGACGCACCAGCCTTGCGTGGCAAGGTTGCCAGGGCTTCGGGGATGAGGGCGCAGCGGTTGCGCCCTTCCTGCTTGGCCTGGTAGAGCAGGCGGTCTGCGGCATTGAGCAAGGCCTGTGGCGGCAGATCGGCGTTGGGCACCACGCTGGCCAGGCCGATGCTCACCGTCAGCGGGATGCGTTGATCGCCCCAGCGGAAGTCCAGGGCTTGCACGCCCAGGCGGATGGTTTCGGCAATGTGCGCGGCCCCCACGGTGTGGGTCTGCGGCAGGATCACCAGGAACTCCTCGCCGCCATAACGCACGGCATGGTCGCCTGGCCGCTGCACGGTATGGGCGATCACCTGGGCCACTTGCTTGAGGGCCTCGTCGCCGGCCAGGTGGCCATGCTGGTCATTGACGCCCTTGAAGTGGTCCACGTCAATCATCAACACCGACACGGGCGTGTGCCAGCGCTGGGCCTGGCGCCACATCTCGGGCATGCGCTCGGACAGGAACATGCGGTTCTTCAGGCCGGTCAGCGCATCCTGCTCGGTCAGGGCGTGCAGGCGCTCATTGACCTGGGTCAGCTCGGTCATGGCCTTGTCGAGCTCCCGCGTGCGCGACAGCACCCGGGCTTCCAGCTCGGCGGCATGCGCTTGCTGCAGGCGCTCGTTTTCTTCGCGTGCCAGCTTGACGCGGTGGGCCAGCGCAAAGGACAGCAGCGTGAACTCCAGCATCGAGCCGATCTGCATGCTGTACTCGGTCAGGAAGTTGCGCTGCACGATGCCGAACATGTGCAGCGCCGTCAACAGCACGCCCAGCAGCAGCACGGTGAAAGCGGCCAGGAAATAGCTGGCCTGGCGCACACCCTGGCGCAACAGGGCAACGGTGATGATCAGCAGCAAGATGGGCGTGACGATGGTGGCCAGGGTCACGATCTTGATCGGGATGGCATAGGGCAGCACATAGGTTTCCGGCACGGCGGCCAGGAAGAGCCACTGCAGTGCCCGCATGGCGAAGTCGGCGCGGGGCCAGTGCTTGTCCAGGCTCAGGAACTGGCGGCTGAAGAGCACCAGCGACCAGCCCGTCAGGCCCATGAACACGGGGGCCGCTTCATTGCCCCAGTTGGGGTAGTTGGGCCACAGGTGCTCGAACGCCAGGCCGCTGAGCGTGAGTTGCGCCATGCCGAACACGCCGATGTAGATCACATAGTCGACATGCGCCTTGTCGCGCAGCGAAATGCACAGCAGCAGGTTGTAGAGCAGCATGGCCAGCAGCGCACCGCTGTAGACACCCAACAGCAGTTGCTCCTGGCGTGATTGCTGCGCGTAGGCGCGTGGGGTGCTGATCTCCAGCGGGGCCTGCAGCGAGCCTTGCCCGGCAATGCGCGCATACAGCTGCACGCGTTCGCCCGGCTGCAGTTTCAGCTTGAAGTAGAAGTTGCGGTCGTCCAGGTCACGGGTGTGGAAGGGGCGCCGGTCACCGCTGGCGTGGTGTTGCACGCGCCCGTCGGGCCACACCACATAGATGTCGACATAGTCCAGCAAGGGGTAGCGCATGCCCAGCAGCCAGTCCGTCTGTTGGCTTTGGTTGAGCAGCTCGCCATGCAGCCAGAAGGCCGATTTGCTGTAGCCGAAGTTCAGGTTCTCGCTGCGGCGGTCTTCCCAGCGGCTGTCCTGGTGGGTGGCCGCGACCTCCTGCACGCTCATGCGCCCGCTGCGGTCTTCCAGCACGCGCAGGTGGCGCCCGATGGCTTCGCTGCTGAAGTGCTCGTCCAGCGCGATCGTGTTGGCGCGAACGCCAAAGGCCAGCAGGCTCAACAGCGTGAGCGCCAGCAGACGGGTCAGCAAGCGGTGAAAAGTGGCCCAGGCCAAATGCAAACTCTCAAACAGGAGGTGATCTCTTATCGGCCAGAACCGGAGGGATTACAGACATCGGGCAGGCGCCAATCGGTCGCCTTTCACGGCAAGGGCGCCAAACGCGGATAATCCGGGTCTGACCGCATCCAGGCCCACCCATGTCCGACATCCTCAACAAGATCGTTGCTGTCAAGCACGAAGAAATCGCCGCCGCCCTCCAGCTCAAATCATTGAGCACTGTGCGAGCGCAAGCCGAGGCGCGCAACCGCGATCTGGCCGATGTTCGTGACTTTGTTGGCGCTTTGCGCGCCAAGATCGCGGCGGGCCGGGCCGGGGTCATCGCCGAGGTCAAGAAGGCCAGCCCCAGCAAGGGCGTGCTGCGCGAGCATTTCGTGCCGGCCGAGATCGCCGCCAGCTACGCCAGCCACGGCGCGGCCTGCCTGAGCGTGCTGACCGATGCGCAGTTCTTCCAGGGCTGCGAGCGCTACCTGCAGGAAGCCCGCGCCGCCTGCGCCTTGCCCGTGCTGCGCAAGGACTTCATGGTGGACGCCTACCAGGTCTACGAGGCCCGTGCCATGGGCGCCGATTGCATCTTGCTGATCGCCGCTTGCCTGGACGACGCCCAGATGGCCGACCTCGAAGCCTGTGCCTTCGAGCTGGGCATGGCTGTGCTGGTCGAGGTGCATGACGGCGCCGAGCTGGACCGCGCGCTCAAGCTCAAGACACCGCTGGTGGGCATCAACAACCGCAACCTGCGCACCTTCGAGGTCACGCTCGACACCACGCTGGGCCTGCTGCCGCGCGTGCCGGCTGACCGCCTGCTGGTGACCGAGTCGGGCATCCTGGGCGCCGCCGATGTGCAGCGCATGCGCGATGCCAACGTGCACGCCTTCCTGGTGGGCGAGGCCTTCATGCGCCAGCCTGATCCGGGTGTGGCGCTGGCCACCTTGTTCGCCTGAGCCGGCGGCGCGCACATGGGCAGCCAACAGGCCCTGTTTGATGGGGACGCATCGGCCTCTGCCGAGCTGACCGAGCCGCAAGGCCACAACCTGGGCCACCAATTGAACCCCCAATTGAGCCGACCGCTCAGCCAGTTGTTCGACGAGGTGCCCGCTGACTGGCACGCGCTCACGGCTTCGTTCCGGGCCAGCGCAGCAGGCACGGCCCTGGTAGACAAGGTGGAAGCCGCGCGCCAGGCGGGTGACGCCATCTTTCCCCAGGACGTGTTCGCCGCCCTGCGCCTGACGCGTCGCGCGCAGATCAAGGTGGTCATCCTGGGGCAGGACCCGTATCACGGGCCGGGCCAGGCGCATGGCCTGGCGTTCTCGGTGCAGCCAGGGGTGCCCATTCCGCCCAGCCTGCGCAACATCCGCAAGGAAATCCAGCGTGACCTGGGCTTGACGCCGCCGGTGCACGGTTGCCTGCAGGCCTGGGCCGAGCGGGGCGTGCTCCTGCTCAACACCGTGCTGACCGTCAAATCCGGCGAGGCAGCCAGTCATGCCGGCTGGGGCTGGGAGCTGCTGACCGATGCCCTCATCTCCGCCGTGGCGGCAGACGCGGGCCCGAAGGTGTTCATGCTCTGGGGCGCCCATGCACAACGCAAGGCGCCCTTGATCGCGCAGGCGGCGCATCAGCTTGGTGGTGACGCGGCCCGGCACCTGATCCTGCAAAGCAACCACCCCTCACCCTTGTCGGCCACGCGCGGGCCGGTGCCCTTTGTGGGCAATGGCCACTTCAGCCAAGCTTGCAAATTCTGGCAAGGCCAAGGCGAGCACCTGGATTGGTCGTTGGCCTGACCCGTTGCTGCCTGCGCCATTCAAATGTGTGGCGCACGGGTGTGAGGTAAGCACAACACAAATGAAACGGAATCCGTTGATCGGATGGCAATAAGGGGTCATTTCGCGAGGAATGAAACCGATGCGCACAAGTACCACCCATTCGCGGGGCCTAGGGTTCACCCTCATTTGACCGAAAAAGTCGGAAAATCCACCTCAGCGCCCTGACGGCGGTGGCCACGACCCCAAACGGTCTTGTCGGCCCGACGCATTCGATGGTGGGGCTCGATTTTGCTCATCGCCCAAGAGGCGGCGCGCATCCATGTCCGCATGGGCTGCGTACGTCGTCCTTGGCGCTGTGCGCGCCGGCATTGCTTACAGAGGTACCCACACCATGACCGAAAACTCGTTTTCTGGCCTTCAGCCGCCCTCAAGCAGCCTGGGCGTGGTCATCGTCAACTACCAGACCTACGACCTGACCATGCAGTGTGTGGCGTCGCTGCTCGCGCACCGCATTGCCCTGCCGCAACACATCGTTGTCGTCGACAACGACTCACCGGATGGCTCGGGCCAGCGTCTGAACCAAAGTTTGCCCGATGGCGTGGTGCGCGTCTTGTCCAAAGTCAATGGGGGCTTTGGTGCAGGCGTGAACCTGGGGGCCGCGGCCCTGAAAACCGATCTGGTGCTGGTGCTCAACCCGGACACGCACTTCCTGCGCAACAACATGGACGTGGTGCGCCGCCTGTTCGACCAGCGCCCCCGGCTGGGTGTGGTGGGCCTCAAGCTCATCAACCCCGATGGCAGCCTGCAGTACTCGGCCCGTCGTTTCTATTCCCTGCCCGACATCCTGGCGCGGCGCACCCCGCTGGGCCGCCTGGCGCCCATGCGCAAGCTGGAAAGCTCGCACTTGCTGACCCGCAAATGGCGCGACGAGCCCTTCGAGGCAGACTGGGTCATGGGCACGGGCTTCATCGTGCGCCGCAGCGCCTTCGAGATGGTGGGCCGCATGGATGAGGGCTACTTCCTGTACTTCGAGGAAGTGGACCTGTGTGCCCGCATGTGGGCTTACGGCTGGCGTGTGCTGGCCGTGCCCGAGGTCGAGTTGGTGCACGACCACCAGCGCGCCAGTGGCGCCGGCCTCCTGTCGCGCTCGGGCAAGACCCATCTGCGCAGCATGGCGCGCTTTTTCGCCAAGTTCGGCGTGCCCTGGGTGCGGCGCCCCTCGCGCAACCGCATGGCCGCGGCGCTGGTGCGCTGGCAACACTCGATCGGCGCCGCCGCGCACATCACGAAGCCACAACATGGGGGGTGAGCCCCTCCATGCGGGTAGCCCGCCGGGTTTCGACCTCTTATCATCCGCGCACGGGCGTTCGCTCGTGCCCAGCCCCGTCTGTGTCTCATGAAGCTGTACCTTGTACGCCTGCTGACCTTTGTGCTTGCTGTATGCAGCCTGTGTGCCTGCACGCCCATGAGCGTGCTCGAAACACCGGACGACGCCACGCTGAACGTGGTGATGCTGTCGACAGCCCAGCTGGCCGCCATGCCCAAGGCCCCCACACGCATCCGCGCGGGCGACACCCTGCGCATCGTGCGCGACGCCCAGGACTCGGCTTCGCTGGACCTGCGCAACCTGGTGGAAGACAGCCAGACGCAGATCTATGTGGTGCGCCCTGATGGCACTTTCTCTTTCCGCTATGCGGGCACGGTCGAGGCCGCAGGCAAGACCCCCGAGGAGCTGGCAGCCCTGTTGCGAAGCAAACTCGACGCCTACTACCGTGAGCCGGGCGTGACGGTCAACATCGTGTCATCGCCGACCAGCAAGGTGGTGATCGGTGGGGCGGTGCGCAACCCCTTGACCATCGACCTCAACGCCGTGGCCAATCTGGAGCAGGCCATGTTTGCCGCAGGCGGCCTGGCCGTGTCGGCCGACCCCAGCCGCGTGGCCCTGCTGCGCCTGGACGACAAGGACCGCTACCAGGTCTACTACGTGAACTTCAGCAACGCGCTGCAACAAGTTGGGGACGGGCGCACCTCGATCGCGCTGCAGCGCGGCGACATCGTGTTCGTGCCCAAGTCCACGGCCGGAGGCAAGGCCGATGGGGTGGACCTGTACTTCAATCAGTTGCTGCCCTTCTCGCGCTCCGTGGGCGTGGGCCTCAACGGCAATGTCAATCTGAACCACTGATCGCGCTCTTTACATGATCGATATTCGTTCTTTGCGCGATCTGATTCGCCTGTTCTACATCTTCAACCGCCAGTTCCGCCTGGCCCTCGTGAGCACCGCGGTGCTGGCGGTGCTTGGCGCCTTCCTGCTGCCGCACAAATACGTGTCGGACGCGCGCCTGCTGGTCAAGCCCGGGCGCGAGAACATGACCGTGCCCATCGATGCGGGCGACCGTCAGACCATCTACCCGCAAAGCACCACGCGTGACCCGATCATCGACGAAGAGAAGATGATCACCGGCCGCCCCGTGTTGCTGGAGGTGGCGCGCCTGTACCTGAGCGAGATGAGCGCCGAGAAGCCCAAGGAAGGCGTGTTCGCCTCGATCAAGGCTGGGCTGAAGGCCGCCAAGCGGGCCGTGGGCAAGGCCGTGGCCGAAGGGCTGTCGCTCATCGGTCTGGCCGAGGTGCAAAGCGAGGAAGAGGCCCTGGCCGAGTTGCTGGCCGCGCGCTTTCAGGTCAGCCACGGGCCGGGCTCCAATGTGATGGAGCTGAGCTTCACCTGGAGCGACCCGCAGCAGGCGCAACGCGTGCTGCAGACCTGGGTGCGCGTCTACCTGGACCAGCGCACGGCTGCGTTGGGGCGCAAGGGCCTGGTCTTGTTCTACGAGGGCAAGGTGCGTGATGTCGATCAGCAGATCGAGTCGGCCAAGTCCCTGTTGCGCACGCGCCTGGAAGAGATCAACGGCACCAGCGCCCAGGAGCGCCTGGACAACCTGGGCAAGCGCCTCAATGACCTGCGTACCCGCCTGGCCGAGATCGTGGCCGAGCGCAATGCCTTGCAGAACGGCATCAGCTTTGCCGCGGGCCGCGCACGCGCCCTGCCCAAGGAGTCCGTGTCCGAGCGTGACCTGAGCCAGAGCGCCAGCTGGCAGGCCCTGAGTGCGCAACTGGCCGAACTCAAGCGCCAACGCGCCGATGCCCTGCGGGTGTTCAAGGACACGGCCCCCACCATCCTGGCGCTCAACGAGAGCATCGCCACGCTGGAGTCGCAGCTCAAGGCCGAAGACCGCGTGGTGCAGCGCTCCGAGAAGCGCACGCCCAATGAGCTCAATGTGAGCATGGAGCGCAACCAGCTGGAGAAGTCGGTGCGCCTGCAGGAGCTCAACACCCTGTACGCGGCCTTCGACAAGGAGATCGCCGACCTGCAAGCCACCCGCCGCAAGGTGCTGGAGCACGAGCCCGAGCTGGCCCGTTTGGAGCAGGTGCTGTCGGTGGCCGAGAAGAGCCGCGGCCTGTACCTGGACAGCCTGGAGAAGGCTCGCATCGACCAGGCCCTGGACGACCAGCGCATCAACAACATCGCCGAGATCCAGGAAGCCACGCTGAACCCCACGCGCAGCTCGCCCAAGAGCCTGCTGCTGATCCTGATGGCTTTGCCGGCCGGTGGCATGGTGGGCTTGCTGGTGGTGTACCTGTGCTCGCTGTTTGACCAGCGCATCCACGATGGTGGCCGTTTCGAGGAGCGCTTTGGCGTGCCGCTGTGGTCCACCGTCAAGGACATCACCGAAGGCGGGCCGGACAACGACTTCCATGCCAGCCTCTACCGCATCTACGGCACGCTGCCGCTGGAGCGCATCAAGCGGGAGGGCCTCGTGCTGGGCCTGGCCTCGGCGCGCGCCGGCGAGGGGGTGAGCTTCATCGCCGCTCGCCTGAAGACCTTGCTGGAGGCGCAGGAACTGCGGGTGCGTGTCAACCCTGAGGTGGTCCAGGCCAGCCCGGGCGAGGTCGTTTTGCTCGAAGCTTCGGGTTTGCACAGCAACCGTGAGGCATTTGTGCGACTGAGTCAGGCCAATCTCATCGTCTTGGTGGTGGAAGCACGTGCCAGCACCATCCCCGTGGTGGACAATGCGCTGGGTGTCTTGCGCACCGCCTTCCGCAAAGTGGACGGCGTCATTGTCAACCGCCGGCGATTCGAGCTTCCCCCGAAAGTGCTTCGCTGGCTGCAACGTTGAGGGGCGTTATGCGTCTGGCCTTGTTGTCGCCTTTGCCACCTGAACAGAACGGGATCGCCGATTACGCGGCCCATTTCCGGACCTCGCTCAACCAGGCGGGGGTCGATGTGCTCACGCCTTTGGCGGGGCAGCGTCCGATCGACTCCCTGGCCGCTGCACGCGCCTGGGTGGCCGAGCGCGACTGGCGCCGTGTGGACGTCGTCCATGCCGAGCTGGGCGGCGGTCGTCAAAGCGAATTTCTCACCTTGTGTGCCCTGGCCAGCCTGCCCAATCGGCCGGCCCTGTCGGCCACCGTGCACGACCCCGAGCGCCTGATCTGGAAGCCCATCAACCGCGTGTGGACCATGGTCAACGGCATGTCCGCCATGCCGCGTCCGGCCAAGCAGGCCGTGGCCTTGCTGTCGGACCCGGCCACGCTGATGGCCGAGCGCAAGCTGGCGCGCCAGCTCGATGGCCTGGTCACGCTGACCCAAACCGGCGCTGGCCGCCTGGTCAAGCGCATGAAGCTGCCCGTGGACCGCGTCAGTGTCATCTCGCATGGTGCCCTGACCCTGCCGCACAAGCCGCTGCCACCGCTGGACCCGATCCGGCTGCTGTACTTTGGTTTCATCTACAGCGGCAAGGGCATCGAGGACCTGATTGACGCCGTGGGCAAGGTCAAGGCGCAGCAACCTGAGCTGGCTTCGCGCCTGCGTCTGACCATTGCGGGTGGCACCTCGCCGGACATCGCGTTCGGTGCGCAAGGCAGCTACCTCGACCAATTGCGTGCCCGCGTCGAGCGCCGCGGCCTGACGCCCCAGGTCGACTGGGAGCTCGATGTTGACGAGCGCGACATCCCCTACCTCATCCAGCGCCACCACCTGATGGTGCTGCCCTACCGCGAGTCGCGCAAGCTGGCGCTGCTGGGGCAGATGCGCGGCACCAGCGGCTCGCTGGCCTGGGCCATTGCCTGTGGACGCGGCGCCATCACCTCGGACGCCCGCGCCTTTGCCGAAGAGATCAGCCATGGCAATGGCTCGTCCTACCGCCAGGGCGACGTCGCCGCTTTGGCCGCGCAGATCGAAGGCGTGCTCAACAAGCCCGAGATCCTGTCGCAGTGGGCCGATCGCGCCAGCGCCCTGGCTCAGGAGCGCGCCTGGCCCATGACGGGTCAACGTTTTGTCGGCCACTTCCAGCGTGCCATGGCCCGTGCGCCGCGCGCACGCGGTGTGTCCAGCAGCGGCCCCGCTTCGGTGTGGTCACAAAAGGAATCCCTATGACCTTGCCGGCCGCCACCCGGCGCCAGCAGTTGCGCCTCGGTGGCGCGCTGGCGCTCGGTGCCGTCGGTATGGGCCTGGGTGGCCAGGCACGGGCCGGGTGGTCGATGTGGCCCCGCAAGACGCCGCCTGCGCTCGCCTTGCAGCCCATGCGCCCTGTGGTGTGGCAGGACTTCCTGGGCGTCAATGCCCAACTGCAGTGGTTCCCGCCCGATGTGGCGCGCCTGCAGGTCGAGCGGCTCAAGGCCTTGGGGCTGAACTGGGTGCGCCTGGCGCTGCACTGGATGCTGATCGAGCCCGAAGCCGGCCAGTGGCAGCTCGATGCCACCGACCGCATGATGAGCCTGGTCAAGCAGGCCGGCCTGCACAGCCTGACCTATGTGGTGGGCACACCGCGCTTTGCCAGCTCGGCGCCCGCTGGTGCGCCTTACAGCGACAAGTACCCACCCAAAGACCCGGGCGTGTATGCGCAGCGCCTGCAAGGCCTGGTCAAGCGCTACCCCAATGTGGACGTGTGGCAGGTCTGGAACGAGCCCAACATCCCCGCCTTCTGGCAGCCGCGCATCGACCCCGAAGGCTATGGCCGCTTGCTGCAGCCCGCTGTGGCCGCCTTGCGCCAGGCCGCGCCTGACAAGCCTGTGGCCATGGCCGGCATGGCCTATTACAGCCAGATGGCGGGCCGCGAAGGCCTGATGCTCGATGCCATGGGCAAGCTGGGCGCCTACCAGCTCAAGCTGATCGCCTGTTATCACCCCTACACCGCCGAGCCCGAAGGCGCTGACGATGGCTCGCGTGATCTGCTCACGCATGTGCCCTTCCTCAACAAGGGCCTGCGCGCCTACGGCGTCAAACAGATCTGGGCCACGGAATGGGGTTGGTCCAGCTACGACGGCCCGGTGGAAGAGCAGCCCCTGGTGGGCGAAGACGGCCAGGCCAGCCACACGCTCAAGCGCCTGGCCCTCATGGCCACGCAGGACTTCGACCGCGTCTTCCTGTTCACCCTGGCCGATCTCGATGACCCTCGCGTTGGCCCGCGCGACAAACGCTATGGCCTGCTGCGCGCCAATGGCCAGCCCAAGCCTGTCTACACGGCCTTGCAGCGCTTTCTGTCGATCTGTGGCGCGCGCCTGGAGCCGGCCCCACCCATGCGCCTGGCCGAAGGCCTGCCCGCCGGCCTGGTCAGCGTCCAGTGGCAACGTGCCGATGGCAAGCGGCTGTGGATGGCCTGGGCGCACGAGCCCATGCGCGTGACCCTGCCCGACGTCAAGGCCGGTGTCTGGCATGACCCACAGCGCGGCACGCAGCGTGCACTCAAGGCGGGCGACCAGGGCCTGGTGCTGGACATCGGCACCGACTTGCAAATGCTGGTGTGTGCATGAAGCCTTTGCGCATCTTGTTGACCATGCCTTATCTGCCCTGGCCCATCACCAGTGGCGGCAAGGCACGCGAGTACCACCTGCTGCGTGCGCTGGCGCAGCGCGGCCATGAGATCACCCTGCTCGTGCAGGCCAAGACGCAAGCCGATGCCGATGTGCAGGCGGCGCTGGCCCCTTGGGTGAAAGAGCTCGTCGTCCTGCCGCGCCGTTCGCTGAAAGACCCGCGCACCTTGTGGCGAGCCGCTTTCTCATCCTTGCCCTTGCTGACCACGGTCAATGGCCACGCACCCGCCTTGACGCGGCAGTTCGAGCAGCTGCTGGCGCGTCAGCACTGGGACATCGTCCAGATCGAGCACAGCTACGGCTTCCAGCCCTTCGAGGCCGCATTGCAGCGCCACCGCCAGCCCTTTGTCCTGGTCGAGCACAACGTGGAGTCCGAGCTCGGTGCGGCGACCTATGGTAAATGGCCGGTATGGGCCAGGCCCTTCGCACGTTATGACCAATGGCGTGGTCGGCGCTGGGAGCAGCATGTGCTGGGCCAGGCCAGCCTGGTCGTGGCCGTCACCGAGTCCGATGCGCACAAGCTGGGCGCCTGGACGCAGCGCCCGCCTCACGTCGTCACCAATGGGGCCGACATCCAGGGCTTTGCCGGCGTTCAGCCCGATCTCGCCAGCAAGCGCGTGCTGTTCGTGGGCAACTACGAATACGCGCCCAATGTAGATGCCGTCGAGTGGGCCATGGAGGCCATCTGGCCGCGCCTGTGGGCCTTGCAGCCCGAGGCGCGCTTCGTGGTGTGCGGCCATGCCTTGCCACCAGCCTGGCGCCAGCGCTGGACGGATCCGCGCATCGAATGGCGCGGTTATGTTGATCACCTGCCCACGGTGCAGTCCCAGTCGGCCGTGTTCCTGGCGGCCCTGCGTTTTGGTGGCGGCTCCAAGCTCAAAGTGCTGGAGGCCCTGGCCGCCAGCCTGCCTGTGGTCAGCACCACCGAAGGCCTGTCCGGCCTGGGTGTGACCGCGGGTGAGCAGGCCATGGTGGCCGACAACGCCGAGGCCATGGCCCAGGCCGTGTCCCACTTGCTCGATCACCCCGAGCAAGCGGTGCAGATGGGTTTGCGCGCACGCGCACACGTCACTGCGCGCTTTGACTGGCAGGCCTGTGCCACGCAACTCGAAGCGGCCTACGCCGCCGTGCTGGCCGATGACAGAAGGGAGCAAGCGTGCGCGTAGGACTGGACATCCGCCCCTTGACCGCGGCACCGTACTCCGGTGTGGGCCGTCAGGCCCTGGCGCTCTACAACACCGTGCGCCTGCGTGCGGACACCGAGGTCGTGCCCTTCACCAACGCACCCTTGACGCACCAGCACCGCACCTGGGCCTGTGCGCCGCAGCGCCCGGCGGCCATCGAGGGCCTGCGCAGTCCCCGCGAGCGCCTGCGCTTCGAGCGTGACTTCCTGCCCGATGCACTCAGCGCCCTGGCCATCGACGTGTACGTGGCCACCGGCAACATGGGACTGCCCATTGGTCTCAGCGACGTGCGCCGCCAGCGCACACGCTGGGTGCTGCAGCTGCACGATGTCTTTCAGATCACCCAGCGTGACCAGCCGCAATCGGGTGTGAAGGAGTTGTTCCACCGCTGGTTTCCCTGACACGCGGCAACGCATCCGCCTCTTGCCTGGCGCCGTGCCCTTTGAGGCCTGGCAATGCCTGCAGCAGGACGTGTTCGCGCCGCCTCGTTACTGGTTGATGGTGGGCACACACGCGCCGCGCAAGAACATCGCCTGGTTCCTGCAGGCCTGGCAGCAAGCCCGCGAGACCTGGCCAGACCTGATCCCGCAGCTGGTGGTCATCGGCCATCCACGCGATGTGCCCGAGGTGCCGTCTCAGGTGCGTTTCGTGCACGGCATCAACGATGCCCAACTGGGCAACTGGTACCGCCAGGCCGAGCGCCTGTGGCATCCCTCGCTGGCCGAAGGCTTTGGTCTGCCCGTGCTTGAAGCGGCGGCCTGCGGCACCCCCGTGGCCACGGCCAGGGGCTCCTCGCTCGATGAGGTCACACCGCATGGCGCCCCACGCTTCGACCCCGAGGACAGCGTGGGCCTGGTCCAGCTGATGCACCGTGTGGCGCGGCAGGCGCGCAGCGAAGATGAGCTGCCAGACGCCCTGCACCAATGGGCCCGTCGTTATGACCTGCCCACTTACGCCAGCCGTGTCGACGAACTCCTGCGGGAGCTGGCATGAGCCTGCTGTCGCGCCTGCCCCTGAGCGCGTCCACCGTGCTGCCCGTGCTCGCCGGGCTGCTGTTTGGCAGCTTGATGCTGCTGGGTGGCCCGCCTGCGCTGGTGGGCGCCCTGCTGGCCGTGCTCGCGGCCGTGGCGGTCCTGGCCAAGCCGGTGCGTGGCCTGCTGCTGTTCTGCCTGATCGCGCCCTTCGTGCCCTGGACCACGGTCACCATCGGCATCCGCATGACGGTCTCCGAAGCCTTGCTGGCGCTGACCTGGGCAGGGGTCTTCATGCAATGGCTCATGGGCCGCTTGCCGTCTTGGCAGGCCGGCCCCACCGAGCGGCGGATGCTGTGGCTCATGGCCTGGAGCGTCGTGCCCCTGGTGGCCGGGCAGTTCATGGTCCACGAAGAAGGCAATGGCCCGGTCAACTGGGTGCGCTGGCTGCTCAACGTGTCCACGCTGTTTCTGGTCCCCATCCTGACCCCGACGCCGGCCTTGCGCCAACGCATGATGGACTGCCTGGTGATCGGCTTCACGGCCATGCTGGCCTTGTCCCTGGGTGTGTTCATCAAGAGCCCTGACGCCCGCACCATGATCCCCGTGCTGGCCAGCCTGCACTACGCCCACCCCGAGGCCCTGATGGACATCTTCTCGTCCATGTACAACCGCATGGCCTCACCCTGGGTGCACCCCAACTCCACCGGCGGTGTGCTCTTGCTGGGCGTGCCGCTGGCCATGTTCTACGGTGTGTCGCAAAAGGGCTGGCGACGCGCGCTGAGCCTGTTCGTGGCCTTGGGCGGCTCGGCCGGCATCGTGTTCAGCGGTTCGCGTGGGGCCCTGTTGTGCCTGACCGCGCTCGTGGTCTGGCTGGCCTGGCGCCGTGTGCCCATGGCCGGGCGCGCCCTGTTGATCGGAGCCTTGCTGGCTGCCACGATGCTGGTGGCCTACCCCCCAGCCCGCGAACGCCTGGCCTCGCTCACCCAGGGCTCGCAGGACGCCAGCACCGGCGTGCGCTTTGACGAGTACCGCAACTTCCACCGTGCCGTCGAGCGCTACCCGCTGGGCCTGGGTTTCAAGGTCGAAACGCCGGCCACCGGTGGTGGCGTGTATGGCATCTCCAACCTTTGGCTCAACTACTGGTACAAGCTGGGCCTGCCGGGCATGTTGTTCTTCATCGCCGTGACCGTGGCCTGGTGGCGAGAAGTCCGCCAGATGGGGGATCTCTCGAAGATGAAGGTCGACCAGGCCCTGCACGTGGGCAGCGTTGGCGCGATGCTTGCTGCGCTGTTGACCGGCTTCATCGATCACTACTTCAGCTTCACCCAGGTCCTGATCGCCTTGTTCTGGCTGACCATGGCCATCAGCCTGCAGGCCTCGCGCCCCTTGCCGCAGCCTGTCCGCGAAACGACAACGTCATGAAACACCGCATCCTTCACAGCAATGACCTGCACGCACGCCTGGCCGATTACGCACCACGCCTGAGCGTGGACCTGCCCACCCTGGCTGAAGCCTATGACTGGATGTGTGCCAACAACGTGGTCTTCGAGCAGCCTGGTCGTGGCGGCGTGACACAGACCTACATCGCTTACGTCAACATCGAAAAGCGCATCGAGCATCCGCTTGGCCGGCGCTTTTACGCGATGTTGCGCGACGAGATTCCCGCCGGTTTCGTGCCCCTGTACGGCATCAACTGGCCGACCCTGGTGGACCGTTGGCGTCGGGCCTGGGAGCAGGTCTACAACATGCTGATCAACAAGATCCCCAGCCATACCATCCGCCTGGCCTGGTTGCGCATCGGCGGTGCCAAGATCGGCAAGGGCTCCACCGTGTGGCGCAACACAGAAGTGCTGGGGCTGGAGGGGTTGCAGATCGGTGAAGACACCTGCATCGGTTGGCACTGCCAGATCGACGCCCGGGGCGGTCTGCGCATTGGCAACCACGTGACCGTCGCTTCTCACACACTCATGATTGCGGGCGGCCACGACATGAACGCGCCGGAGTTCTGGGCGGTGGGGGGCCCCATCGTCATTGAAGACTACGCATGGATCACCACCCGCGTCACGCTGTTGACGGGCGCGCACATCGGTGAAGGGGCTGTGGTGGCAGCCAATACCGTGGTGGCCAGGCCTGTGGCACCCTACACCATCGTTGGTGGTGTAGGCCCGAAAGTGCTGGGCGAGCGCGTGCGTGGCCTCAACTACAAGGTGGGGGGCAAAGGCCTGTTCACCTTGTTCCACTGAGCGGCCGACGACGTGTTGGGCGCGGCCTCGCTGCTGACCCTGGTCACGCTGGCCGGCCTGGTGGCGGGCTTTGCCCGTGAGTGGCTGCTGGTCGCCAACTGGGGCGCGGGCGCACGCACCGATGCCTTTGTGATCGCCATGTTCCTGCCCGAGGCCATCCGCAGCATGCTGGCGGCCGGTTTGTTGACCTCGTCCGCACTGGCCTTGTGGCAAGGGCGAACGCCCGTTCAGCGGGCGCACTGGTTCAGCCAGCTCAGCATGGTGCTGGGCCTGGGCAGCGTCGCCCTGGCCGGCCTGATCTGCCTGGCCTCGCCGGGGCTCGTGCACCTCATGGGCCCCGGGCTGTCCGTGGCGCAGCAAGCCGATACCGTGGGCGCCTTGCGCATCCTGGCCTGGAGCCTGCCCGGGCTGGTGCTGCAGGCCTGGTGGGCTGTGCCCAGACAGGCTGCGGGTCACTTCCTGCTCGCCGGCATGGGCTCGCTGCTCTACAACCTGCCCGCGATGCTCTACCTCCTGTGGCAGCGCCAGCAATCGCAAGAGGCCATGCTGTCCTGGGCCTTCGTCGGGGGCAGCCTGGCCATGGGCCTGATCATGCTGCCATCCGCCGTGCAAGGTGGTTTGCGCCTGGTGTCCCTGCAGGGCAGCCGTGCTGCCATGGCCGAGCTGGGGCACAAGCTGGCGCCCTTGCTGGGCAGCGCCTTGGCGGGTCAAGGCCTGACCTTGCTGGAGCGCATCGTGGCGTCCTACCTGGGGGAGGGGGGGGTGACCGCCGTCAACCTGGCGCGTAAGCTCATAAACCTGCCGCTGATCGCGCTGCAAAGCCTCAACCAGGTGCTCCTGAGCCTGATGAGTCGCAGCGAAAGCGAGCGTGTCGTCCTGCTGAAAAAAGGCCTGGCTGCCGTTACGGTGGTGTCCTTGCCGGCCGCAGTGGGCCTGATGCTGGGGGCGCCAGCCTTGGTCGGCATGCTGTTCCCCAAGGTGCAAGGCACGGCGATGGTGGTGCCGCTGCTGGCCGGCTATGCCGCCGTCCTGGTGCTGGCCAGCTGGAACACCTTGCTGGCGCGCTATCACTACGCAGAAGGTGACACGCGTGGCCCGGTGGTGGCCGAGCTGCGAGGCAGCCTCCTGCAGGCCCTGACGCTGGCGCCGCTGGCCTGGGCGTTTGGCTCGCTGGGCATCGTGTGGGCGCTCCTGCTGGGTACCTTGCTGACAGGGCGCTACCTGCTGCGTGCGCCCGGCCTCCAGCAGGGCCTGGGGCTGCTGCCTCAGGCCTTGGGGTCGGCCGTCTGGCTGGTGCTGGCCTGGTGGGGCCTCAAGCCCTGGCTGAGCGCCAACGTGTGGTGGCAACTGGCCGAGGCCAGCGTGGCCGGGCTCGCCTGCCTGCTGAGCATGGCGCTCTGGTTGCGCCCATGGCAACGGCGCTGAAATCACGCAAAAAACCACAAAAGCTTGGCATGGCCTGAAAAGCTGTGCTAAAGTCTTGGGCTTGCCTGGAGGGGTGGCCGAGTGGTTAAAGGCAGCAGACTGTAAATCTGCCCGCTTACGCGTACGCTGGTTCGAATCCAGCCTCCTCCACCAGGCAAACTAATTCGTACATGCTGAACGTCAGACCAGGTTGGTCGGTTTGCGCAAAGCAAGCCGATGGCCATGTGAAGGCTCCCGAGCGGGAGTAGTTCAATGGTAGAACCTTAGCCTTCCAAGCTAATGACGCGGGTTCGATTCCCGTCTCCCGCTCCAAGGTCATGGTTCTGTCACGGCAGGCATGCTACAGTCGCGGTCTTCGCAGAAAAATGCGAAGGGTGCAAAAGTGTCAGGTCGGCACTGGTTTGCGTTCAGGCCCTGGTGGCTGAATTCAAACCTGTGTCGATGCCCATGTGGCTCAGTGGTAGAGCACCCCCTTGGTAAGGGGGAGGTCGGCAGTTCGATCCTGCCCATGGGCACCACACACCCCATCCCTTTTTTCTTCTTTTCATTCGGCTTTTCATTCGGGCCAATCAGGGCGCCAGGAGCGAGAAACATGGCAAAAGGTAAGTTTGAACGGACCAAGCCGCACGTGAACGTGGGCACCATCGGTCACGTTGACCACGGCAAGACCACGCTGACGGCTGCGATCGCTACCGTTCTGTCCAAGAAGTTTGGTGGCGAAGCCAAGGCTTACGACCAGATCGACGCAGCACCCGAAGAAAAGGCCCGCGGCATCACCATCAACACCGCTCACGTCGAGTACGAAACGGCTAACCGCCACTACGCTCACGTGGACTGCCCTGGCCATGCCGACTATGTGAAGAACATGATCACCGGCGCTGCCCAGATGGACGGCGCGATCCTGGTGTGCTCGGCCGCTGACGGCCCGATGCCCCAGACCCGTGAACACATCCTGCTGTC
Source organism: Aquabacterium sp. (assembly GCF_016195855.1). Taxonomy (GTDB): domain Bacteria; phylum Pseudomonadota; class Gammaproteobacteria; order Burkholderiales; family Burkholderiaceae_C; genus Aquabacterium. The sequence continues at coordinate 26,996 of NZ_JACPYU010000027.1, read as the reverse complement.
CCGCCAGGTGGGCGTGCCTTACATCATCGTCTTCCTGAACAAGGCTGACATGGTGGACGACGCCGAGCTGCTGGAACTGGTCGAAATGGAAGTGCGCGAGCTCCTGTCCAAGTACGACTTCCCCGGCGACGACACCCCCATCATCAAGGGTTCGGCCAAGCTGGCGCTGGAAGGCGACACCGGCGAGCTGGGCGAGCAGGCCATCATGAAGCTGGCCGAAGCCCTGGACACCTACATCCCCACGCCTGAGCGCGCCATCGACGGCACGTTCCTGATGCCTGTGGAGGACGTGTTCTCGATCTCCGGTCGCGGCACCGTGGTGACCGGCCGTATCGAACGCGGCATCATCAAGGTCGGCGAAGAAATCGAAATCGTCGGTATCAAGGCCACCCAGAAGACCACCTGCACGGGCGTGGAAATGTTCCGCAAGCTGCTGGACCAAGGTCAAGCTGGCGACAACGTCGGTATCCTGCTGCGCGGCACCAAGCGTGAAGACGTGGAACGCGGCCAAGTGCTGTGCAAGCCCGGCTCCATCAAGCCCCACACGCACTTCACCGGCGAAATCTACGTTCTGTCCAAGGACGAAGGCGGTCGTCACACCCCGTTCTTCAACAACTACCGCCCTCAGTTCTACTTCCGTACAACTGACGTGACCGGTTCCATCGAGCTGCCCGCCGACAAGGAAATGGTCATGCCTGGTGACAACGTGTCGATCACCGTCAAGCTGATCGCCCCGATCGCCATGGAAGAAGGTCTGCGCTTCGCTATCCGCGAAGGTGGCCGTACTGTTGGCGCCGGTGTGGTTGCCAAGATTCTCGACTAAAATACGCAGTTCAGTTTTTGGCCAGTAGGGGTATAGCTCAATTGGCAGAGCGTCGGTCTCCAAAACCGAAGGTTGTAGGTTCGATTCCTACTGCCCCTGCCAGACACTGAACAACGACACTGCCGCTGTTTACAGCAGCCCGCAGGCCGAGAGGTCCGCGGGCTTTGGCGCCTCAAATACGACATTCATGGCTACTACGCAAATCGAAACCGTCACGACAAGTGCCGACAAAGCCAAGCTGGCCGTCACGGGCCTGCTGGTGGTGGGCGCCGTGGCCGTGTTCTACCTGCTGGGCAAGCAGGACCTGTGGTTGCGCGTTCTGGCCTTGCTGGTCCTGATTGCGGCAGCCGTGGGTGTGTTTTTCACCTCCGCGCAAGGCAAGGAGCTGATCGCTTTTGGTCAGGACTCCACCAAGGAATTGCGCAAGGTCGTGTGGCCCAGCCGTCCGGAAGCCACCCAGATGACCGCCTATGTGTTCGCCTTCGTGGTGATCATGGCGCTGTTCCTGTGGTTGACCGACAAGACGCTGGAGTGGGTGATCTACGGCCTGATCCTGGGCTGGAAGCACTGATTTCTGCAAGCAGACACATCGAAGCGAGGTTGATCCCATGACTGACGTTCAAACCACCCCCGCCACCGCCGCCGTACCGCTGCGCTGGTACGTGGTGCACGCCTATTCCGGCATGGAAAAGGCCGTCGAACGCAACCTGCGCGAGCGCATTGACCGCGCCGGCATGCAAGACCAGTTCGGTCGCATCCTGGTGCCCACCGAAGAAGTCGTCGAAGTCAAGAACGGCAAGAAGTCCGTGACCGAGCGCCGTTTCTTCCCTGGCTACGTGCTGGTCGAAATGGTGATGAGCGACGACACCTGGCACCTGGTCAAGAACACCTCCAAGGTGACCGGTTTCGTGGGCGGCGCCAAGAACCGTCCGGTGCCCATCTCGGAAGACGAAGTCATGAAGATCGTCAACCAGATGCAAGAGGGCATCGAGAAGCCCCGTCCCAAGGTCGAGTGGGAAAACGGCGAAGTCGTTCGTGTCAAGGAAGGCCCGTTCACGGACTTCAATGGCTCGATCGAAGACGTCAACTACGAAAAGTCCAAGCTGCGCGTGTCGGTCACGATCTTCGGTCGTGCCACCCCGGTCGAGCTGGACTTCGGTCAGGTCGAGAAGATCTGATCCGCGGTTCGTATCGAATTCAGGCCTTGTAGGTGAGGCCGCCATCGCAAGATGGTTTTCACCTGCCGTACCAGACGCGAACGAGACCGCGTCAAGAGGAGCCAGGAAGTTCTTTGTTGAACAAGCCTGGCGTTTGACTCAACCGTACTGACGTGGCCGTCAGGCGGTTCTAGGAGAAAGTTATGGCCAAGAAGATTATCGGCTTCATCAAGCTGCAAATCCCGGCTGGCAAGGCAAACCCTTCGCCTCCAGTCGGTCCCGCGCTGGGTCAGCGCGGTCTGAACATCATGGAGTTCTGCAAGGCGTTCAACGCCCAGACCCAAGGTGTCGAACCCGGTCTGAAGCTGCCCGTGGTGATCACGGCGTTTGCTGACAAGTCCTTCACCTTCATCATCAAGACGCCTCCCGCGACGGTGCTGCTGAAGAAGGCTGCCAAGATTGACAAGGGCTCGCCCCGTCCTCAGTCTGACAAGGTCGGCAAGCTGACCCGTGAGCAACTGGAAGAAATCGCCAAGACCAAGCAGAAGGACCTGACCGCTGCTGATCTGGACGCTGCTGTTCGCACGATCGCCGGTTCGGCTCGTTCGATGGGCATCATCGTGGAAGGTGTTTAATCATGGCAAAGCTGACCAAACGCCAAAAGGCTTTCGCTGGCAAGGTGGACACCACCAAGCTGTACGCCTTCGAAGAAGCCCTGACCCTGATCAAGGAAGCTGCCGTTGCCAAGTTCGATGAATCCATCGACGTGGCCGTGCAACTGGGTGTGGACGCCAAGAAGTCGGACCAAGTGGTTCGTGGCGCTGTCGTGATGCCCAACGGCACCGGCAAGACCAAGCGCGTCGCCGTGTTCGCCCAAGGCGCCAAGGCTGAAGAAGCCAAGGCCGCCGGTGCTGACATCGTCGGCATGGAAGACCTGGCCGAGCAGATCAAGGGCGGCAACATCAACTTCGACGTGGTCATTGCCTCGCCGGACACGATGCGCATCGTCGGTACCCTGGGTACGGTTCTGGGCCCACGCGGCCTGATGCCTAACCCCAAGGTCGGCACCGTGACCCCTGACGTCGCGACCGCTGTCAAGAACGCCAAGGCTGGTCAAGTCCAGTTCCGCGTTGACAAGGGCGGCATCATCCACGGCACCATCGGTCGCCGTTCGTTCGACGCTGACAAGCTCAAGGGTAACCTGGCTGCCCTGCTGGACGCGCTGAACAAGCTCAAGCCTGCTTCGAGCAAGGGCGTGTACCTGAAGAAGGTCGCCGTGTCGTCCACCATGGGTGTGGGCGTGCGCGTGGACGTCAACAGCATCACGGGCGCCTGATCGTCACAAGACACTGTCGGCCGACGGCGCAAGCCGGACGCTGACCAGATCCCGCGCGAGTCTGGTGCGGGGTATCTGAAATGAATTGGTGGGCTGAGGCCCGACGCGAGTCGAGTCTCAGGCTATCAAAGACCGTAGGCGCCAAGCCGCTCAAGCAGTACCTGAGTGGCCAGGCTTAATCCCCCAGCCTACGCAGATGGCGTACCCGCTGTTGAAGTGTTCGTGTTGTGCAACCTCATCTGGGTTGGATGGCATGGGTTCCGAGGCAGAAGGTCGCTGAAACTGGGTGTGCCTCAAGGCCTTCGCTCCCCAAGGGGCGGGTGTCGACAGGCATGTTTTAAGGAGTAGACCTTGAGTCTCAATCGCAACGAGAAAGAAGCCGTCATTGCTGAAGTGGCTGCCCAGGCGGGCAAGTCGCAGACGCTTGCACTGGCTGAGTACCGCGGTCTCACGGTGGCTCAACTGGATCAGCTGCGCAAAACCGCACGCGCCCAAGGTGTGTATCTTCACGTGCTGAAGAACACCCTGGCACGTCGCGCTGTTGCCGGCACCCCATTTGAAGTCGCCGCCGAGAGCATGAGCGGCCCGCTGATCTACGGCTTCTCTGAAGACGCCGTGGCTGCAGCAAAGGTGATCGCTGACTTTGCCAAGGGCAATGACAAGCTGGTCATCAAGGCTGGTGCATACGCTGGCAAGGCCCTGGACGCCAATGGCGTCAAGTCCTTGGCATCGATTCCCAGCAAGGAAGTTCTGCTGGCCCAAATTTGCGGTCTGCTGCAATCGCCGATCTCGGGCTTCGCCCGCGTCCTGGCTGCAGTGTCCGAGCAAAAGGGTGGCGGCGCGCCTGCTGCTGAAGAAGCACCTGCTGAAGCTCCTGCTGCTTGATCTGCTCCCTGAGCGATCAACGACCGTATTCAACATTTAACCGATTTTAGGAACCCAAAATGGCATTCGATAAAGACGCATTCCTGACCGCCCTGGACAGCATGTCCGTGATGGAACTCAACGAGCTGGTCAAGGCCATCGAAGAGAAGTTCGGCGTGTCCGCCGCTGCAATGGCTGCTCCCGCTGCTGGCGGCGCCGCTGGTGGTGGTGCTGCTGCCGCTGAAGAGAAGACCGAATTCAACGTCGTGCTGACCGGCGCTGGCGCCAACAAGGTTGGCGTGATCAAGGCCGTGCGCGAAATCACCGGTCTGGGTCTGAAGGAAGCCAAGGACCTGGTCGACGGCGCTCCCAAGAACGTGAAGGAAGCCGTTGCCAAGGCTGACGCTGAAGCCGCTGTGAAGAAGCTGGTCGAAGCTGGCGCCACTGCCGAAATGAAGTAATTCCATGGCTCGCCCTCGGGCGAGTTTGGAAGACGCTGAGCTGCCCTCCTCAAGAGGGCGGCTTTCGGCTTTTCAGGGAAGAAATTCCCTGAGAACAGCCGAAAAGCCATCCAGTAGTACACTGGAGGGCTTTTCGAGTGTTCTCTGAACCGACTGCGGAGAACCGGTTTGGTCGAGCCCCCGTGCAACGCGGGGGTTGTCTGCCAGCGGTTGGTAGTGGCCAACCACCAAGCCTCGGACGCAAGGTCCGAATGGCCAGTCGCCGAACAACAGCGTGCCCCCACGGCCAGGGGGCGGGCTGAATTCGAAACGGCGCATCACTTTTGGTGCCCGAAACGGAGAGTTTATGGCGCAAGCAACCCCCTATAGCTACACCGAGCGCAAGCGGATCCGCAAGAGCTTTGGCAAGCGCGGCAGCGTATTGAACGTGCCTTATCTGCTGACGATGCAGAAGGATTCATACGTCGCCTTCCTGCAAAAGGAAGTGCCGCCGCAACAACGCAAACCCGAAGGCCTGCAAGCCGCGTTCCTCTCGGCGTTCCCCATTGTTTCGCACAATGGCTTCGTCGAGATGAAGTTCATCGAATTCAACATCGCCAAACCGGCGTTCGATGAGCGCGAGTGCCAGCTGCGGGGGCTGACTTTCGCTTCTGCCGTGCGTGCGCGCCTGCAGATGATCATCTATGACCGTGAGACGTCCACGTCCCAGTCCAAGGTGGTCAAGGAAGTGAAGGAACAAGAGGTCTACATGGGCGAAGTGCCCCTGATGACCGACTACGGCTCCTTCATCATCAACGGTACCGAGCGCGTCATCGTGTCGCAGCTGCACCGTTCGCCTGGCGTGTTCTTCGAACACGACAAGGGCAAGACCCACTCGTCGGGCAAGCTGCTGTTCAGCGCCCGCATCATCCCTTACCGTGGCTCCTGGCTGGACTTCGAATTCGATCCGAAGGACCTGCTGTACTTCCGCGTGGACCGTCGCCGCAAGATGCCCGTGACGACCCTGCTGAAGGCCATCGGCATGAACAACGAGCAGATCCTGGCCACGTTCTTCCAGAACGACCACTTCAAGCTCATGGATTCCGGCGCGCAAATGGCCTATGTGCCTGATCGCGTCAAGGGTGAAATCGCCCGCTTCGACATCACCGACAAATCCGGCTCGGTCATCGTCGAAAAGGACAAGCGCATCACCGCGCGCCACACCCGCCAACTGGAACAATCCGGCACCACGCACATCAGCGTGCCCGAAGACTTCCTGCTGGGCCGCGTGCTGGCCAAGAACCAGATCGACCCGGACACCGGCGAGATCATCGCCAAGGCCAACGAAGAGCTGACCGAAGCGCTGCTCAAGAAGCTGCGCGTCGCCAAGATCCTCGACATCGAAGTCCTGTTCACCAATGAACTGGACCAAGGCGCCTACATCTCGCAAACGCTGGCCACCGACGAAACCGCCGATGAGCTGGCAGCGCGCGTGGCCATCTACCGCATGATGCGCCCTGGCGAGCCGCCTACCGAAGACGCTGTGCAAGCGCTGTTTGGTCGCCTGTTCTACAACGAAGACACGTACGACCTGTCGCGCGTGGGCCGCATGAAGTTCAACGCCCGCGTGGGCCGCGACGAAGGCACTGGCCCGATGGTGCTGTCCAACGACGACATCCTGTCCGTCGTGAAGATCCTGGTCGAGTTGCGCAATGGTCGCGGCGAAGTCGATGACATCGACCACTTGGGTAACCGCCGCGTGCGTTGCGTGGGCGAGTTGGCCGAGAACCAGTACCGCTCGGGTCTGGCCCGTATCGAAAAGGCCGTGAAGGAGCGTCTGGGCCAGGCTGAAACCGAAGCCCTGATGCCGCACGACCTGATCAACTCCAAGCCGATCTCTGCGGCCCTGAAGGAGTTCTTCGGTGCCTCGCAGCTGTCGCAGTTCATGGACCAGACCAACCCCCTGTCGGAAATCACGCACAAGCGTCGCGTTTCCGCTCTGGGCCCGGGTGGTCTGACCCGCGAACGTGCCGGCTTCGAAGTGCGTGACGTGCACCCGACCCACTACGGCCGTGTGTGCCCGATCGAAACGCCTGAAGGCCCGAACATCGGTCTGATCAACTCGCTGGCGCTGTATGCCCGCCTGAACGAATACGGCTTCCTGGAGACGCCTTATCGTCGCGTGACCGACGGCCAGACCACGATGATCATCGACTACCTGTCGGCCATCGAAGAAGGCAAGTACGTGATCGCGCAGGCCAACGCCTCGCTGGACGCCAATGGCCGTCTGACCGACGAGCTGGTGTCTGCCCGTGAAAATGGCGAATCCGTGCTGACTTCGCCTGAGCGCATCCAGTACATGGACGTGGCACCTACACAGATCGTGTCGGTGGCTGCTTCGCTCGTGCCCTTCCTCGAGCACGACGACGCGAACCGCGCGCTGATGGGCGCCAACATGCAACGTCAGGCTGTGCCTGTGCTGCGTCCTGAAAAGGCCGTGGTCGGTACGGGCGTCGAGCGTGTGGCGGCTGTTGACTCGGGTACCGTCGTGACCGCCAAGCGCGGTGGCGTGGTGGACTATGTCGACACCAACCGCATCGTGATCCGCGTGAATGACGCGGAAACGGTGGCCGGTGAAGTCGGCGTCGACATCTACAACCTGATCAAGTACCAGCGTTCCAACCAGAACACCAACATCCACCAGCGCGCCATCGTCAAGCGTGGCGACAAGGTGGGCAAGGGTGATGTGGTGGCCGACGGCGCATCGACCGACCTGGGCGAACTCGCTCTGGGTCAGAACATGCTCGTGGCCTTCATGCCCTGGAACGGCTACAACTTCGAAGACTCGATCATGATCTCCGAGCGCGTGGTGGCCGAAGACCGCTACACCTCGATCCACATCGAAGAACTCGTCGTGATGGCCCGCGACACCAAGCTGGGCTCTGAAGAAATCACACGCGACATCCCGAACCTGTCCGAGAACCAACTGGCTCGTCTGGACGAATCGGGCATCGTGTTCATCGGCGCCGAAGTCGGCCCCGGCGACGTGCTGGTCGGCAAGGTCACGCCCAAGGGCGAAACCACGCTGACACCGGAAGAGAAGCTGCTGCGCGCCATCTTCGGCGAGAAGGCTTCCGACGTGAAGGACACCTCGCTGCGTGTGGACCAGGGCACCTCCGGTACCGTGATCGACGTGCAGGTCTTCACCCGTGAAGGCATCCAGCGTGACAAGCGCGCCCAGCAGATCATCGACGATGAACTCAAGCGCTTCCGCCTGGACCTGAACGACCAGCTGCGTATCGTGGAGGCTGACGCCTTCGACCGTATCAAGAAGCTGCTGATCGGCAAGGTCGCCAACGGTGGCCCCAACAAGCTGGCCAAGGGCACGACCCTGGACGACGCTTACCTGTCGTCGGTCGACAAGTTCCATTGGTTCGACATCCGTCCTGCCGAAGACGAACTGGCCAACCAGCTGGAAAGCATCAAGAACTCGCTGGAGCAGACCCGCCACAGCTTCGACCTGGCTTTTGAAGAAAAGCGCAAGAAGCTGACCCAAGGCGACGAGTTGCCCGCTGGCGTGCTGAAGATGGTCAAGGTTCACCTGGCTGTCAAGCGTCGCTTGCAGCCTGGTGACAAGATGGCCGGCCGTCACGGTAACAAGGGTGTGGTCTCCAAGATCGTGCCCATCGAAGACATGCCTTACATGGCTGACGGCACCCCTGCCGACATCGTTCTGAACCCGCTGGGCGTGCCTTCGCGGATGAACGTCGGTCAGGTGCTGGAAGTGCACTTGGGCTGGGCCGCCAAGGGTATCGGCCATCGCATCGGCAACATGCTGCAGCAAGAAGCTGCCGCCGCCGAGCTGCGCAAGTTCTTCGACGAGCTGTACAACAAGTCCGGCGGCAAGAAGGAAGACATCGACTCCTTCAACGACACCGAGATCCTGGAAATGGCCGGTCACCTGTCCAAGGGTGTGCCGTTCGCCACGCCAGTGTTCGACGGTGCGAAGGAAGAAGAAATCCGCGCCATGCTGCAACTGGCTTATCCGGCTGACATCGCCAAGGCCAAGGGCCTCACCCCGACCCGCACGCAGGCCATCCTGCACGACGGTCGCACCGGTGAAGCCTTCGAGCGTCCTGTCACCGTCGGCTACATGCACGTGCTGAAGCTGCACCACTTGGTGGACGACAAGATGCACGCCCGCTCGACCGGTCCTTACTCGCTCGTCACGCAGCAGCCGCTGGGTGGTAAGGCGCAGTTCGGTGGTCAGCGCTTCGGTGAAATGGAAGTGTGGGCCCTGGAAGCGTATGGCGCTTCCTACGTGCTGCAGGAAATGCTCACGGTCAAGTCCGACGACGTCAATGGTCGTACCAAGGTCTACGAGAACATCGTCAAGGGCGAGCACTCGATCGACGCAGGTATGCCGGAGTCGTTCAACGTGCTGGTCAAGGAAATCCGGTCTCTCGGTATCGACATCGAGTTGGAGAAAAACTGACTTGTTAAAGCCCCGCCATGCGGCGTTGGGCGGGTGCTTGCATAGCGATGCTATGCGGCTCACCCACCCGCCTTGCCTGGCGCGCCTTTACCGGCGTCATTTTTCCTCCACCGTTGAGCACTGAAATTTAGGAGAAAGCCATGAAAGGCTTGTTGGATCTCTTTAAGCAATTCACCCCTGATGAGCATTTCGATGCCATCAAGATCGGCCTGGCCTCGCCCGAGAAGATTCGGTCGTGGTCCTTCGGCGAAGTGAAGAAGCCCGAAACCATCAACTACCGTACGTTCAAGCCTGAGCGTGATGGCCTGTTCTGCGCCAAGATCTTTGGCCCGATCAAGGATTACGAGTGCCTGTGCGGCAAGTACAAGCGCCTGAAGCACCGTGGCGTGATCTGCGAGAAGTGCGGCGTCGAAGTGACCCAGACCAAGGTCCGTCGTGACCGCATGGGCCACATCGAGCTGGCTGCGCCTTGCGCCCACATCTGGTTCCTGAAGTCGCTGCCTTCGCGTCTGGGCCTGGTCCTGGACATGACGCTGCGCGACATCGAGCGCGTGCTGTACTTTGAAGCCTATGTGGTGGTGGACTCCGGCATGACGCCGCTGAAGAAATTCAGCATCATGTCCGAGGACGATTACGACGCCAAGCGCATCGAGTACGGCGATGAATTCGAGGCCCTGATGGGCGCCGAAGGCATCAAGAAGCTGCTCGAAGAGATGGACCTGGACGTCGAGATCGACAAGCTGCGCAACGACATGACGGGCAGCGAGCTGAAGATCAAGAAGAACGCCAAGCGCCTGAAGGTGATGGAAGCGTTCAAGAAGTCCGGCATCAAGCCCAACTGGATGGTGATGGACGTGCTGCCTGTGCTGCCGCCCGATCTGCGTCCTCTGGTGCCGCTGGACGGCGGTCGTTTCGCGACCTCCGACCTGAACGACCTGTACCGCCGCGTCATCAACCGCAACAACCGTCTGGCCCGTCTGCTCGAGCTGAAGGCGCCTGAAATCATCGTGCGCAACGAAAAGCGCATGCTGCAGGAATCGGTTGACTCGCTGCTGGACAACGGCCGTCGTGGCAAGGCCATGACCGGCGCGAACAAGCGTGCCCTCAAGTCGCTGGCCGACATGATCAAGGGTAAGAGCGGTCGCTTCCGTCAGAACTTGCTGGGTAAGCGCGTCGACTACTCCGGTCGTTCCGTCATTACCGTGGGCCCAACCCTGAAGCTGCACCAGTGCGGTCTGCCCAAGCTGATGGCGCTTGAACTGTTCAAGCCCTTCATCTTTGCGCGCCTGGAAGCCATGGGCATCGCCACCACGATCAAGGCTGCCAAGAAGGAAGTCGAATCGGGTACGCCCGTCGTGTGGGACATCCTTGAAGAAGTGATCAAGGAACACCCCGTGATGCTGAACCGTGCGCCTACGCTGCACCGTTTGGGCATCCAGGCGTTCGAGCCCGTGCTGATCGAAGGCAAGGCCATTCAGCTGCACCCGCTGGTTTGTGCGGCCTTCAACGCCGACTTCGACGGTGACCAGATGGCCGTTCACGTGCCGCTGTCCATCGAAGCACAGATGGAAGCCCGCACGCTGATGCTGGCCTCCAACAACGTGCTGTTCCCTGCCAACGGCGAGCCCTCCATCGTCCCGTCGCAAGACGTGGTGCTGGGCCTGTACTACGCCACCCGCGAGCGCATCAACGGCAAAGGTGAAGGCATGGTCTTTGCCGACATTCCCGAGCTGCAACGCGCGCTGGACAACGGTGTCGTCGAAATCACCGCCAAGATCAACATCCGCCTGACCGAGTACGTCAAGGACAAGGTCACTGGTGAGTTCACACCCGAGACCAAGCTGGTCGAGACCACTGTTGGTCGTGCTTTGTTGAGCGAGATCCTGCCCAAGGGCCTGCCTTTCGCGAACATCAACAAGGCGCTCAAGAAGAAGGAAATCTCCCGCCTCATCAATACTTCGTTCCGCAAGTGCGGTCTGAAGGAAACGGTGGTGCTGGCTGACAAGCTGCTGCAGAACGGCTTCCGCCTGGCGACGCGCGCTGGTATCTCCATTGGCATCGACGACATGCTCGTGCCGAAGGAAAAGCACGGCCTGATCGAGCGCGCCGAAAAGGAAGTCAAGGAAATTGAACAGCAGTACGTCTCCGGTCTGGTGACCGCTGGCGAGCGCTACAACAAGGTGGTGGACATCTGGGGCAAGACCGGCGACGAAGTCGGCAAGGTCATGATGTCGCAGCTGTCCAAGCAAAAGACCATTGACCGCAACGGCGTGGAAGTCGATCAGGAATCGTTCAATTCGATTTACATGATGGCTGACTCCGGTGCCCGTGGTTCTGCTGCTCAGATCCGCCAGCTGGCCGGTATGCGCGGCCTGATGGCCAAGCCTGACGGCTCCATCATCGAGACCCCCATCACGGCGAACTTCCGTGAAGGTCTGAACGTGTTGCAGTACTTCATCTCCACCCACGGTGCCCGTAAGGGTCTGGCGGATACGGCGTTGAAGACCGCGAACTCGGGCTACCTGACCCGTCGTCTGGTGGACGTGACGCAAGACTTGGTCGTGACCGAAGTCGATTGCGGCACCGATCAAGGTATCGCTACCCGCGCCCTGGTTGAAGGTGGTGAAGTCATCGAGTCGCTGCGCGACCGCATCCTGGGCCGCGTGCCCGCGATCGACGTGCTGCACCCCGAGACCCAACAGATCGTCATCACGGCCGGCACCATGCTGGACGAAGACGCCCTGGACGTGCTGGAAGCCGCTGGCGTCGACGAAGTCAAGGTCCGCACACCGCTGACTTGCGCCACACGCTTCGGCCTGTGCGCCAAGTGCTACGGCCGCGACCTGGGCCGCGGTGGCCTGGTGAACTCCGGTGAAGCTGTGGGCGTGATCGCTGCGCAGTCCATCGGTGAACCCGGCACGCAGCTGACCATGCGTACCTTCCACATCGGTGGCGCCGCTTCGCGTGCCGCCATCGCGTCGAGCGTGGAAGCCAAGTCGGACGGCATCATCGGCTTCAATGCCACGATGCGTTACGTCACGAACGGCAAGGGCGATCTGGTGGTGATCTCGCGTTCCGGCGAAATCATCATCTCCGACCAGCACGGCCGTGAGCGTGAGCGTCACAAGGTGCCGTACGGCGCGATCCTGAACGTCAAGGCTGACCAGACCATCAAGGCTGGCCTGATCCTGGCGACCTGGGATCCGCTGACCCGTCCGATCATCACCGAATTCGCCGGTAAGGCCCGCTTCGAGAACGTCGAAGAAGGCGTGACCGTGGCCAAGCAGGTGGACGAAGTGACCGGTCTGTCGACCCTGGTTGTGATCGACCCCAAGCGCCGTGGCGCTGCCAAGGTCATCCGCCCTCAGGTCAAGCTGCTGGACGCCTCTGGCGCCGAAGTGAAGATCCCCGGTACCGACCACGCCGTGACCATCGGCTTCCAGGTTGGCGCGCTGATTCAAGTGCGCGACGGCCAGGATCTGTCGCCTGGTGAAGTGCTGGCCCGTATCCCAATCGAAGGCCAGAAGACCCGCGACATCACCGGCGGTCTGCCGCGTGTGGCCGAGTTGTTCGAAGCCCGCTCGCCCAAGGACAAGGGTTCGCTGGCCGAGATCACGGGTACCGTGTCCTTCGGCAAGGAAACCAAGGGCAAGGTTCGCCTGCAGATCACCGATCCCGAAGGCAAGGTCTGGGAAGACCTCGTTCCGAAGGAAAAGAACATCCTGGTGCACGAAGGCCAGGTGGTCAACAAGGGCGAATCCATCGTCGACGGCCCGGCCGATCCGCAGGACATCCTGCGTCTGCTGGGTATCGAAGAGCTGGCGCGCTACATCGTCGACGAAGTGCAGGACGTCTACCGTCTGCAGGGCGTGAAGATCAACGACAAGCACATCCAGGTGATCGTTCGCCAGATGCTGCGTCGTGTGCAAATCACCAACCCGGGCGACTCCAGCTACATCGCTGGTGAGCAAGTCGAACGTTCGGAACTGCTGGACACCAACGACCGCCTGCGCGGCGAAGGCAAGATGATCGCCACGCACAGCGATGTGCTGCTGGGTATCACCAAGGCTTCGCTGTCGACCGACTCCTTCATCTCGGCCGCTTCCTTCCAGGAAACGACCCGCGTGCTGACCGAGGCTGCCATCATGGGCAAGCGCGACGAGCTGCGCGGCTTGAAGGAAAACGTCATCGTGGGTCGCCTGATCCCTGCCGGTACCGGCATGGCCTTCCACCAGGCTCGCAAGGCCAAGGAAGAGATGGACGACAGCGAACGCCGCGCCATCGCCATGCAGGAAGCCCAGGAGCGCGCTGCGCTCGAACTGGCTGCCCTGGATGGTGACGACGTGGACGCCGCACCTGCTGAAGGCGGTGCCGCTGCCGAGTAATCGCCAGCTGCCCTGATCGCTTTTCAAGCGAGCGCCAAGCGCCAGGCCCGAAAGGGTGCTGGCGCTTTTTCTTTGGGCGCGCACGATCTGTGCATTTCGTCACGGCAGTCAGGGCCTGCTCTGCCGACTGTTCACAAGCGGCCGGAAAGAGCCGGTTTTTCTGCCCATGGCGCAGGTGTGGCCTCTCATATCGTTCGACGCATTCCAACCAATTCACAGGAATGCAACTTTATGAGCACACTCACCCACAACTTCGAGGTTTGCATTGCCAGCACGGAGGCCGAACTGCAGCAGGCCTGCATCGTGCGCAAGGTGGCTTACGGCCACCACCTCGGGGACGAAGCCGTTGCGGGCTTCTCGTCGGTTGAGGCGCTGGACCGCACACCCGGCACGGTGGTGCTGCTGTGTCGGGACAAGGTGACGGGTGAGGCGGTCGGCACGGCGCGCATCAACGTGGGCCATGACGCCCATGCCCTGCTCATCGAGCGCCATGTGATCCTGCCTCGTCAGATCGCCTCTCGGCTGCGCGCCGAGGTGACACGCCTGGCCGTGCTGCCCGGTGCGAATGGCCTGGTCAAGCTGTGCCTGATGAAGGCGGTGTACCACTACTGCCTGGCCAACGGCATCGACTGGCTGGTCATCGCCGCTCGCAACGATGCGCTGGGCCGCGCCTACCGTGGCCTGGGCTTCAAGGATTTTCTGGCACCCGGGCAGATGTTGCCTCTGCCCTATGCCGGCAACTTGCCGCACTACGTCTTCACCTTTGACGTACAGGATGCAGAACCATCGTGGCGCCAGTCAGGCCACCGTCTGCTGGGTTTCATGATGGACAGGTCGCTGCGGGACCTGCCGGACTTCCAGGCTAGGCCTCTGCCTGCTGTGGCTTCGCACTCGCAGTCTCTGGTGGCCTGAGCGAGCCGCTGGTCCAGCGGGCAATCGCACTGGAGAGCTCTTCCAGTGTGCAGGGCTTGGACAGGAAGTCGTCCATGCCGGCATCCAGGCAGTCCTGGCGTTCGGAGTCGCTGGCTGTGGCGGTCAAGGCCAGGATGGGTACCCGCGGCAGACCCAGGGCGCGCTCTCTTTCGCGGATCATGCGTGAGGCCTGGTAACCGTTCATCACCGGCATCTGGCAGTCCATGAGGATGAGGTCGGGTCGCAGGCCGTCAGGCAAGGCCTGGCGCACGGCTTCCCCGCCGTCTTTCACCCGCACGGTGTACACCTCCATGATCTCCAGGAAGTTCATGGCCACCAGCGCACTGACGTCGTTGTCTTCGGCCAGCAGCACGCGGCAGGAGCCTGGCATGCTGACCGGGGAGCTCGTTGAGCTGGGGGGCGGGCCGCTGGCCTGCGAACTGGCCGAGGGCAGGCGGGCCGTGAAGGTCAGCGTGCTGCCCTGGCCTTGCACACTGCGTGCGCTCACGTCGCCCCCCATGGCCCTGGCAATGTCGCGGGCGATGGTGAGCCCCAGTCCGGCCCCCTCGGTCGAGCCTTCTGCCGAATCGGATTGTTGGAAGGCCTCGAAAATCCGGCCCAGGTCGGCTGGTGGGATGCCGGGGCCGGTATCGTGCACATCGGCTCGCACCATGCCACTGGCCTCGTCGCGGCTGATGCTCAAGGTCACGCCACCTTCCCGGGTGAACTTGACGGCATTGCCCAGCAGGTTGTGCAGCACCTGCCTGAAGCGGCCGGGGTCGACCATCACCCAGCAGGGGTTGGGCAAGTCATCCTGCAACTGAAAGGTGAGCCCTTTTTCCTCGCACCGCACCGCGTAGATCCCGGCGATCTGTTCGATCTGTGCGGCCAGATCATTGCGTTCGCTGCGGATCAGGAACTGCCCCGATTCGATGCGGGAGATGTCCAGCAGGTCGTTGATGAGGGACAGCAGGTGGGAGCCCGAGGTTTCGATCAACTCGACACGGCGGCTCAACGCTGGTTCGGGCACGGCATCGCGCAATAACCGGGCCACGCCCAGAATGCCATGCAGGGGCGTGCGCAACTCGTGGCTGATGTTGGCCAGGAATTGCGTGCGCACGGCGCTCTGGCGCATGGCCACTTTCAGGGCCTCTGCCTTGTCCTGGGCCAGGGCCTCGGCTTGCAGCCGCAGCTGGATGCCCTCCTGAATCCGCTTTTCGGTGCGTGCAGCCGTGGCAACCTGCAGGCCCAGCAGCAGCAGCAGGCCGATGCCCCCCAGCTCGCCATAGACTTCGCCGCGCAGGAACAGCCCCAGCGCGGCGGGCGCCATGATCGGGATGGCGTACCCCATGGTGAAACGCGCGCTGACCTGGAGCCCGAAGGTGGCCACACAGGAGATGCAGGCCAGCACCGCCCCGAAAAATGAGGCCACGGGCCAGGGCGCGGTGCTGATCACATACAGCCCGGCGACGCCCCAGACCGCACCATCGGCAACGAGCGCCACCAGGGTGCAATTGGCCCAGGATGGCCGGTGTGTGGCGCGTGAGGCGTACAGCCAACCCTGGGTGAGCCGAAAGGCCGAAACGGCCAGTTTGGTGACCAGCCAGGCATCGACCAGCATGCTGGAGGCAACGATGCCGCGCAAGGCGATGCCCAGCACCATGGCAAAAGCGGTGGCAACGACCATCCCGAGCCGTGCATGGGTCCAGACCATGTCCAGCTGTTCGTCGCTGATCTTGTGTCGATACCAGTCCGGGCGTGGTGGTGGGCGCATTGCCGATCCCGCAAGGAGCGCAACTTCCGCCTTGTCGTCCCTAGTTAGTCACCACAGCACTTTGCGCTAAAAATGACCAGCGGTCCAGTGTCGCCGGTGTCGCACTTTGGCCTCAGGCGGGCGCGGCTGGAGCGGCCGTTTCATTGCCAGCCTGGCATCACGGGCAGGTCGGTCGGCCCGACCTCTGCACCGAGCTGGGTGAGCAGGGTCGTGACCTGGCCGCGGTGGTGTGTCTGGTGGTTGAAGACCTGCATCACGGCGACCACGTAGGGCATGGTGATTTCCTTTTGATAGCTCACGCTGAAGAAGCTGAGCAGGCGCGAGGGTGTTGCCACCTCCAGGCCCTCGGCCCAGTCCATCAGGCGCTGGTCCATGGCCTGGCGGGCGGCGCGCAAGGCGGCAAAGTCGCTGTGCACCTCCTGGTCAGGCGAGGTCATCGTGACCGGCTGGCCATGCAGGCGCTGCATCCAGGCTTCATCGGCCAGCAGCAGGTGGTTGAGCGTGCCGTGGATGGAGCGAAAGAAGGCGCCGCGATCGGCCTTGCGCTGCTCGTCCGCCAAGGCGTCTGCCGCGGCGTAGACCTTCTCGTTCATCCAGCGGTTGTAGCGGGCCATGGTGGTGGCGTAGTCGCGCAGATCCCATGGTGCTTGCGGTGGGCGATCACTCATGCGGTCCTCCTGTGTTGACGCAGGGCTCAAGCCTAAACCTTATGGAATGCTCGGGCTTTGTCATGGGCTATGGCCTTGCTCTGACTAGAGTGTGGCGTCCGGGCGCCATAGGCGGAGCCCGATCAAGACCAAAAGGGGTGAGCAGATGGACATGCACGCGTTACAACAGTTTCTCAGCACCACGGTGACGGAGCTGGCCATCAAGGTCGTGGCCGCCATTCTGTTCTGGGTCATCGGGCGATGGCTGATCAGCAAGGTGATCGGCCTCATGTCGATGACCATGAGCCGCAACCATGTGGACCCGACGCTGACCAAGTACCTGGGCTCCATCGTGGCCGTGGCCCTCAACATCGCTCTGGTGCTGGGCATCCTGGGCTACTTCGGCATCCAGACCACCTCGTTTGCCGCCATGCTGGCTGGCGCAGGTGTCGCCATCGGTGCGGCCTGGAGCGGTTTGCTGGGCAACTTTGCGGCGGGCGCCTTCATGCTGGTGCTGCGCCCCTTCAAGGTGGGGGACTTCGTGTCCATCGGGGGCGTGGTCGGCACCGTGCATGAACTGGGCCTGTTCGGCACCACCATCGTCACGCCCGACAACGTGCTCACCGTGGTGGGCAATGGCAGGATTTTTGGCGAGACCATCCAGAACTTCGACGCGCTGCCCGTGCGCCGGGTGGAGCGCGTGGCCCAACTGGCCAATGGGGTGGACCCGCTCGACGCCATCGCGCGCTTGAAGGCCGCGGTGGCCCAGATTCCCAATGTGGCGCAGTCCCCCGCGCCTGAGGTCAACCTGCTGGACATGAAGCTGGAAGGCCCGCAGATCGCCGTGCGCCCTTATACGGCCAATGCCAACTACTGGCAGGTCTACTTCGCCACCAACGAGGCCATCGTCAAGGTCTGCGCGGAGGCCGGCTGGCCCGCTCCGGCACTCACGCAGATCCACAAGGTCCAGCAGGTAGCGTGATACCTCAATGCCTCAGGGCTTGGCCGGCAGGTAGAACTCGCTGGCCAGGAGCTTGCTGCCCTTGCGCGTGCTGCCGTCGAGCGCAGGCAGGCGAACCGGCACGATGGCGCCCACCGCCAGGATGCCCGTGCTGCCCAATGCCTCATAGCCGGCCTGGATCTGCTTGTCGCTGGCGCCGGTCAGGCTCAGGTCCAGATCGGGGTGGAGCACCGGGGCGATCACATTGAGCTTGGTGGCCGCCAGCGAGGGGCAGGGCGTGGTGATGCACACGATGCCCGTGCTCTTGACGCCATAGAAGCTGCCCAGCGGCTTGTTGCGCAGCCCCTGTCCTTGCCAGGCTTCGGTGATGGTCAACTGCTCGGCGGTGTAGAAGCCGGCTGGCGCGGGCTCCAGCAGGCCGCGCACCAGGGCATGGCCTTGCGCGAACTCGGCGTCAAAGGCGGTACGCTGTTCACTGGTCCAGCCCAGGGCATTGGCATTCAGTTGCACGGCGTGACACTCTTTCTGCAGGCTGCCATCGGCGCAGCGCGTCAGGGCCTGGTTGACGGCCTTCACGAAGTAGCCGCCGCACATCGGGTAGGCGCACTTGCGCGTGTCCAAGCGCGTGACGATCAGGTAGCCGTCGCGTGTCTGCAGGGTGGGCGTGGTGGCATCTTGTGCGCTGGCGAACATCGGGCTGCCAAGCAAAGTCAGTGCGCTCCATGCGCTCAGGGTCAGTCGTTTGATCATGATGAGGGCCTCCATGGCGTGGGTTGTGCCGCGCAATATAGGCGCCGATCCGGTCAACGACATCAGGGTATGACCGCCAGCAATGGCAAGAGGTATTGCAGCTTGTAAGCGGTGCGCTTCAGCGGCGCTCGACATCCTCGGGGCTGGGCAGGCCCGGATGCGGCCAGCCCAGCAACTCGGCCAGGCGCGTCACCACCCACACGGCCTCGGCCTCCTGCACCGCGCCATCGGGCGACAACAGGCCCTTGAGGCAGCGGTCCAGTACCTCCTGCTCGTCCACACCGATCTCGACATGGATGCTGCGGCAGTGCTCGGTCAGTTGCTGGGCCAGGTCCTCGCACACCTCGTAGCGGTCGCGCAATTCACGCAAGGGGATCGTCAGCCGCTTGCGCGCATCGCTGTGCAGCGCGATGAACGAAGGCGGGATCTCGATTTGGTATTCATCCGACATGCAGGCTTTGTACCTCATGCTGCCCCTGCAACGTTGGACAATCTCGCCATGCCTGCCCTGTCTCCTCCCACTTCCCTGCCGGCGTCGCAGCAGACCAGTGGCTGGCGCTTTCGCCCCCGTCTGACCTTGCAGACCCTGACCCGGGGGGATGGCCTGCTGGGCATGCAGGCGCACGGGCGCTTCGGGCCACGTGGCCCGCAGGTGACGCTGGCGCGCGTGGACTGGACGTACACCGGCCCGCAAGGCCGTTACTGGGCCATGCCTGCGCCCATCAGCGTGCTCTACGTCCGCCAGGGCCTGACCGTGGACGTGCCCGACGCCCAGGGCCGCCTGCACACCCTGCAGCGCGACGTGCAGGCCGAGGCCGATGCACTGGGTGAGCTGCTGGACAGCGGCCTGCGCCCCTTGCCTGACGATACCCTGCAATGGCGTGCTCCCCAGCTCGCCCAGGCTGCGGGACAGCCGCATGAACCCTTGTGGTCCCTGCACCAGGAGGACCAGTTCTCGGACTACTGGGTCGAGCAACTGCCCCGCTTGCAGGCCCGTGGCTGGTCCGTCATCGTGCGGCCCGGCTTTGCGCACCAGAGCACCCCCGTGTCCGCCTGGCGGCTGCTCATCAGCCCGGAACCCGGCGAGGCGACCGGGCGGGAGCTGGTCGAGCCCATCGTCGCCCCGCCAAGGGCCGTGCAGGCGCTGGGCGCGCCCCGCCGCGAGGGCTCCTGGCTGGTCACCCTGGGTGTGGAGGTCGATGGCCAGCAGCTCGATCTCGCCCCCTTGATCGCCGACCTCATCAAGCGCGACAAGCGCTGGCTCAACGCCAGCGACATCGCCGACATCGACGACCAGGCCATCATCATCCTCAAGGCCCCCGGGGGCAAACGCATCGAGGCACCGGCAGCGCCGCTCAAGGCCATCGTGGGCGCCATGGTGGACCTGCTGACCGACCCGCGTCGCCGCGAAGGCCCGCTCAAGCTGCACGACTGGGACGCCATGCGGCTGGAGAAACTGCGCGAGCAACTGGCCGACAGCCAGGCCGCACGCGCCGGCCAGCATGGCCACTGGCAACTGCAGGGCGATGCCGGCTTGCGCGCCTTGACAGAGCGCCTGCGCGCGGCCGGCAGCCCGCAGCCCGTGCCGGACCCTCAGGGGCTGGGCATCCAGCTGCGCCCCTATCAGCAGCAGGGCGTGGCCTGGCTGCAATACCTGCGCGAACAGCAACTGGCCGGCATTCTGGCCGACGACATGGGCCTGGGCAAGACCGCACAGGCCTTGAGCCACCTGTTGATCGAGCAGCAAGCCGGCCGGCTGGACCGCCCCGCGCTGATCGTCATGCCGACCTCGCTGGTCTTCAACTGGCTGGCCGAGGCCCAACGCATGGCGCCTGCCTTGCGCGTGCTGGTGCTGCAAGGGCCTGATCGCGCCGAGCACTTCAAGCGCATCGACGAGCACGACGTGGTGCTCACCACCTACCCCTTGCTGTGGCGCGACATCGATCAACTCGCCGGCCAGCCCTTCCACACCGTCATCCTTGACGAGGCCCAGACCGTCAAGAACGCCACCAGCAAGAGCGCCGCGGCCGTGCGCCGCCTGCAGTCCCGCCACCGCTTGTGCCTCACCGGCACGCCGCTGGAAAACCACCTGGGCGAGCTGTGGGCCCAGTTCGACTTCCTGATGCCCGGTTTCCTGGGGGACATGCGCAGCTTCCAGCGCCAGTGGCGCGACCCCATCGAGCAGAACGGCGAGACCCTGCGTGCCCAGTTGCTGGCCCAGCGCGTGCGGCCCTTCATCCTGCGCCGCCGCAAGGCCGATGTGCTGGCCGAGCTGCCGCCCAAGACCGAGGTCGTGCAGCGCCTCCAGCTCGAAGGCCACCAGAAGGCGCTGTATGAAAGCGTGCGCGTGGCCGCCGACGACATGGTGCGCCGCGCCCTCACCAGGCAGGGTTTTGAAGGGGCCCAGATCGCCGTGCTGGACGCCCTGCTCAAACTCCGCCAGGTCTGCTGCGACCCCTGGTTGGTCAAGGGCCGCAAGATGCCCCGCGCCATGGAGCGCGCCAAGCTGGCCTGGTTGGTGGACACCTTGCCCGCCCTGGTCGAAGACGGGCGGCGGGTGCTGGTGTTTTCCCAGTTCGCCGAGATGCTGGGCCTGATCGCCGACGAGCTGGTCGAGTTGCGCCTGCCCTTTGCGATGCTCACCGGCGAGACCCCGCCTGCGCAGCGCGCCGAGGTGGTGCGGACCTTCCAGGCGCGCGAGCTGCCGCTGATGCTGGTCAGCCTCAAGGCTGGTGGTGTGGGCCTGAACCTCACGGCGGCCGACACCGTGATCCATGTGGACCCGTGGTGGAACCCCGCCGTGGAGCAGCAGGCCACCGACCGTGCCCACCGTATCGGGCAGGATCAGGCCGTCACGGTTTACAAACTGGTGGTGGCCGGCAGCATCGAGGAGCGCATCCAGGCGCTGCAGGCGCGCAAGGCCGCGCTGGCCGATGGCGTGCTCGGGCAGGACGCGCAGGGGGCCGTGAAGTTCAGTGAGGCCGACCTCGTGGCGCTCCTGGCCCCATTGGATTGACGTTTAACAACACTCGGCACGGAAGTCCGGAAAATTGCAATCTGTTACCTAGGGTTTTTACCCACTACCGAGTGTTTTCCCCTAGACTGGGCCCCATCGAACTCAAGGAGTCCCATCATGGCTCAGACTGGTTTCAAGCTGCATCAAGTCTCGCACCAGAGCCCGGCTGATCTGGCGCACAAGCAATTGGAAGTGGAAAAGGTTGGCGTGATCGTCGGCTTCCTCGCTGGCTTGCCGCTGGCTGTGGGCACCGTCCACGAGGCGCTTCTCGCGCATGGCGCACCGGATTGGCTGACGGGTCTGGCCATGATCATGACCGTCGCGGCCACCACCTCGGTCGGTTTGCGTGTGGGCGCGGCCATCGCCGGCCTGCTTGGCAAGCGCAACTGACGCACCGAGCTTGCATCTCGCGCGTTTTGCTTGCAACGCGCGGTTCTCCAGAGCGAACGGCTCGGTCCTGATCAGACCGGGCCGTTTTGCTTTCCAGGCGGGTGATGCGGACAGGGCTGCGTCCGTTTCCCCACAAAAAAGCCGCCCGAAGGCGGCTTTCTGATGTGCGCGGGACGCGATCAGCCTTGGCGGCGACGCTTGACCAGCGCCAGACCCACCAGGCCAAGCCCCATCAGCACGTAGCTGGCAGGCTCCGGCACGGCTGCCACAGCATTGATGCCGGCCAGACGGAAGGCGCTCAGGTTGCCTGTTGCCTGGATGGTGAAGGTGTTGCTCACCACATTGCCCAGGTCAAAGGTCTTGAGGAGCAGGCCATTGTCGTTGTTGGTGCTCAGTTGCTTGGAGCCGCCGGCCCAGCTCACCGTGGCGTGGTCGAAGGTGTTGAACAGGTAGTCGTTTTCCCACATCGAGAAACGCAGGCTGCCCAGCTTGACGGCCTTGTTGAAGGTCAGCACCAGCTTTTCACCAGGGTTGGCAAACAGGCTGCTGTTGAGTTCACCCGGCTCCAGGAAGCCGCCGCTGGCACCGATGCCATCCCAGCGCTTGTCCACGTCAATCTGCTGGCCCGAGCCGTTGTAGGCGCGGATGGTCACACCCAGGTCGCCGGACACGAAGGTGGGGGCGGTGCTGACCTCGTCGAAAAACGGGCCTTCAAAATAGAACTGGAAGGTGCTGTTGGGCACGGTGGCGTGGGCAGA
This sequence comes from Aquabacterium sp., assembly GCF_016195855.1. GTDB lineage: Bacteria > Pseudomonadota > Gammaproteobacteria > Burkholderiales > Burkholderiaceae_C > Aquabacterium. The sequence continues at coordinate 4,288 of NZ_JACPYU010000027.1, read as the reverse complement.
CAAGGGCGCCACAACGGCCAGGGCCAACAACAGATTCTTCTTGATCAGAGACATGCTCTCTCCTGTAGATGAAATGGTGCGACACCTGACACGATTCAGGCTCGCCCTTCAAGGGTTTCCACTTTAACCAGATCTGGTTATGTTCCGCATCCCCATTGTCACGGGGGTAGGTGGGGGAGAAGGGGGTAAAGCGCGAACAATGTCACGCCTGATCACGGGTGCTTGCGCCCCAAAGGCTGCTGGCGTTACAATGGAAAGCTTTTCGGCTTTCGCCTGGGCGTCCCGTTTTTGCGGGAAGCGAGGGTGAGGGCCGTTTTGTGCTTGTTTCAAGTGGTCTTCATGGGCCGCGGCGCGTTCGTTCAAACACGCCGCAAGTGCTTGATTTTCAAGTGTTTTTTCAACGGGAACCAACTAAATGCCAACGATCAATCAGCTCGTGCGCCAAGGCCGTCAGGTCGAGGTCACGAAATCCAAGTCGCCTGCGATGCAGAACTGCCCGCAGCGCCGTGGCGTGTGCACCCGCGTGTACACCACGACTCCTAAAAAGCCTAACTCCGCTCTGCGTAAGGTCGCCAAGGTGCGCCTGACCAACGGTTTCGAGGTGATCTCCTACATCGGCGGTGAAGGCCACAACCTGCAAGAACACAGCGTCGTGCTGGTTCGCGGCGGTCGTGTGAAGGACTTGCCCGGTGTGCGTTACCACATCGTGCGCGGCTCCCTTGACCTGCAAGGCGTCAAGGACCGTAAGCAGTCCCGCTCCAAGTACGGCGCCAAGCGCCCGAAGAAGGCCTAATCAGCCTGTTGAGAATTTGTCGGTCCTCTTCATCGGCGCGTCACCAAGTTGGCGCAAGCTGTTGTCGAGAAGGCCGAGGTGGCGGTTGTGTCCGGGTTGTCCGGCATGAACCGAGTAAGTGGAGTGTTCAGCCTCAATTTTTGATGGCGCTCCAGATGCAGACGAAAGTCAGCATCAACTGAAGCATTGAAAGGAAACGAAATGCCTCGTCGTCGCGAAGTACCCAAGCGTGAAATCCTCCCAGATCCCAAGTTCGGATCTGTGGACCTCTCCAAGTTCATGAACGTGATCATGGAATCCGGCAAGAAGGCTGTGGCCGAGCGCATCATTTACGGTGCCCTCGAACAAGTCGAAAAGAAGGCCGGCAAGGATCCGCTGGAAATCTTTAACGTCGCTCTGAACAACATCAAGCCCGTGGTGGAAGTGAAATCCCGCCGCGTGGGTGGTGCGAACTACCAGGTTCCCGTTGAAGTTCGCCCTGCTCGTCGTATGGCCCTGGCCATGCGTTGGTTGAAAGAATCGTCGCGCAAGCGCTCCGAGAAGTCGATGGCCCAACGTCTGGCCAACGAACTGCTGGAAGCCGCTGAAGGCCGCGGCGGCGCGATGAAGAAGCGTGACGAAGTCCACCGTATGGCTGAAGCCAACAAGGCCTTCTCGCACTTCCGCTTCTAATCCACCACCTGCGGCTTCGGCCGCAAAAAAAGCGTCCGGCCCGTGCTGTCACGGCCGGCGCTTTGTCAAATCTGGAGTGACACCATGTCCCGCAAGACCCCGATTGAGCGTTACCGCAACATTGGTATCTCGGCTCACATCGACGCCGGCAAGACCACCACGACCGAACGCATCCTGTTCTACACCGGTGTGAACCACAAGATTGGTGAAGTGCACGAAGGCGCTGCCACCATGGACTGGATGGAGCAGGAACAAGAGCGCGGCATCACGATCACGTCGGCTGCCACGACCTGCTTCTGGAAGGGCATGGACATGTCCTACCCCGAGCACCGCTTCAACATCATCGACACCCCGGGCCACGTGGACTTCACCATTGAAGTCGAACGCTCGATGCGCGTGCTTGACGGTGCCTGCATGGTCTATTGCGCCGTGGGCGGCGTGCAGCCTCAGTCTGAAACCGTGTGGCGCCAGGCTAACAAGTACGGCGTGCCCCGCCTGTCCTTCGTGAACAAGATGGACCGTACCGGCGCCAACTTCTTCAAGGTCTACGACCAGCTCAAGCTGCGCCTGAAGGCCAACCCTGTGCCCGTGGTGATCCCCATCGGTGCTGAAGAAAACTTCCAGGGCGTGGTCGATCTGTTGAAGATGAAGGCCATCTACTGGGACGAAGCTTCCCAGGGCATGAAGTTCGACTACCGCGACATCCCTGAAGAGCTCAAGGCCGACGCCCAGAAGTGGCGCGAAGGCATGGTCGAAGCTGCTGCTGAAGCCAACGAAGAGCTGATGAACAAGTACCTGGAAGAAGGTGACTTGTCTGAAGAAGAGATCAAGCTGGCTCTGCGTACCCGTACCATCGCCTGCGAAATCCAGCCGATGCTGTGCGGCACCGCCTTCAAGAACAAGGGCGTGCAGCGCATGCTCGACGCCGTCATCGACTACCTGCCCTCGCCCGTGGACATTCCCCCGGTTGAAGGCACGGACGACGACGACCAGCCCACCAGCCGCAAGGCTGATGACAGCGAGAAGTTCTCTGCGCTGGCTTTCAAGCTGATGACCGACCCGTACGTCGGCCAGCTGACCTTCGTTCGCGTGTACTCGGGCGTGCTGAACTCCGGCGACTCCGTCTACAACCCGATCAAGGGCAAGAAAGAGCGTATCGGCCGTATCCTGCAGATGCACGCCAACGAGCGTGAAGAAATCAAGGAAATTCTGGCCGGCGACATCGCTGCTTGCGTGGGCCTGAAGGACGTGACCACCGGCGAAACGCTGTGTGATCCGGACGCCATCATCACCCTGGAAAAGATGGTCTTCCCTGAGCCGGTGATTGCACAGGCCGTGGAACCCAAGACCAAGGCTGACCAGGAAAAGATGGGCATCGCCCTGCAGCGTCTGGCTGCTGAAGATCCTTCCTTCCGCGTCAAGACCGACGAAGAATCGGGTCAGACCATCATCGCCGGTATGGGCGAGCTGCACCTGGAAATCATCGTCGACCGCATGAAGCGTGAATTCGGTGTGGAAGCCAACGTGGGCAAGCCTCAAGTGGCTTACCGCGAAACCATCCGCAAGAAGGTCACCGACGTCGAAGGCAAGTTCGTGCGTCAGTCCGGTGGTAAGGGCCAATACGGTCACGTGGTGCTGACCGTCGAACCTCAAGAACCCGGCAAGGGCTTCGAGTTCGTCGACGCCATCAAGGGCGGTGTGGTTCCTCGCGAATACATCCCTGCCGTGGAAAAGGGCGTCATCGACACCCTGACCGCTGGCGTGCTGGCTGGCTACCCCGTTGTGGACGTCAAGGTCACCCTGACCTTCGGTTCGTACCACGATGTGGACTCGAACGAAAACGCCTTCAAGATGGCCGCTTCGATGGGCTTCAAGGACGGTTGCCGCAAGGCTTCGCCCGTGATCCTCGAGCCCATGATGGCCGTGGAAGTCGAAACGCCTGAAGACTACGCCGGTACCGTGATGGGCGACCTGTCCTCGCGTCGCGGCATGGTTCAAGGTATGGACGACATGGTTGGCGGCGGCAAGATCATCAAGGCAGAAGTTCCTCTGTCTGAAATGTTCGGCTACTCCACCAGCCTGCGTTCGGCAACACAAGGTCGTGCAACGTACTCCATGGAGTTCAAGCACTACTCTGAAGCGCCCAAGAACGTGGCTGACGCGATCATCACTGCTCGCGCCAAGTAAGGCCCACCCCCTACGCGCTTCGCGCGCCCCCTCAAGGGGGCACAGCCTACAGACCGGCAAAGCCGGATCTGTGGCTGTCGCTGGATCTAGGTGGTGTGGCGCGGTGGGGTGTGCTTCAGGTCATCGTTGATGGCCTCGGGTTCGGGTGGTAACATCCGGCCCCTTCCCTTTGTTGGGAACCAAATTAACGCCGGTCTTTGGCGTCACCTCTGTCAAAGGGTGTGATTGGCTTGCTGCCCATGGCGAGCCAGTGCTGGAGACCTAAAACACGCATGGGCAACTGTTCTTTGTTGGAGAAACAAATGGCAAAAGGTAAATTCGAACGGACCAAGCCGCACGTGAACGTGGGCACCATCGGTCACGTTGACCACGGCAAGACCACGCTGACGGCTGCGATCGCTACCGTTCTGTCCAAGAAGTTTGGCGGCGAAGCCAAGGCTTACGACCAGATCGACGCAGCACCCGAAGAAAAGGCCCGCGGCATCACCATCAACACCGCTCACGTCGAGTACGAAACGGCTAACCGCCACTACGCTCACGTGGACTGCCCTGGTCACGCCGACTATGTGAAGAACATGATCACCGGCGCTGCCCAGATGGACGGCGCGATCCTGGTGTGCTCGGCCGCTGACGGCC
>NZ_JACPYU010000026.1 GCF_016195855.1 Aquabacterium sp. | reverse complement strand
TGTGTAAGGCATGCCGCCAGCGTTCAATCTGAGCCAGGATCAAACTCTTCAGTTCAATCTCTGTTTAAAACTCACTCACTAAACGGAATTGAAGTGAACTTCACTACAAGTGAATTTCATTTCTTCATCTATCCATGAGTGTTTGGTCTCAAGACAACAAGTCCTAAAACCTGCTGATCTACTCCAAACACCCACGCTTATCGGCTGTTAATTTTTAAAGAACTTTTTCGCTGTTTTGCTCAGCAACTTGTTTGTCGTCGTGAGCAGCGAAGAACGCAATTATGGCACCTTTTTGACAGGGTGCGCAAGTGTTTGTCAGAAAAAAGTTGAAAAGATGCGATTGCCCCAGGGCGAAGCAGTTTCAAACCAGTTGGAAAGGCATGTGTTTGCCTGTGCGTGGCGGCGGGAATGGGTGCCCACACAAGGACAATGCGCACATTGCTTGTGGCCGCATCCGGCTGCGCACCGCTCAATCGTGAAAGGTTCTTGATCGTGCTGCCTCGTTTTCATGTCGGAGACACCCTGCCCCTGCAAGTTGGTGAGGTCTGCGAGTTGCCAGAAGGCGCAGCTCGGCATGTACAGGTGCTGCGAATGCAGCCGGGTGGGCAGATCCAGTTGTTTGATGGCCTGGGGCGCGAATGCGTGGCTCGGGTCACCGAGATGGGGCGCAAGCAGGTGGCGGTTGAAATCGAGTCAGCGCTGAGCGTGGACCGCGAGTTGCCGATCAAGGTGACGCTGGCAATGGGTATGCCTGCCAATGACCGCATGGATGCGCTGATCGAAAAGGCAACGGAGTTGGGGGTGCATGCGATTCAACCCCTGGTGTGTGAGCGCTCGGTGCTGCGCCTGGACGGGGAGCGCGCGGCCAAGAAGGTGGCGCACTGGCAGGCCGTGGCCATCTCGGCGTGCGAGCAGTCAGGGCGCGCGGTGGTGCCCGAGGTTCGCGGGGTGCAGACGCTTCAGAACTGGTTGCGGGTCGCTACTGGGGACGCTGAGGCGCGCAAGGGTGTGCTCAGCTTGCGGGACGCGGTGAGCTTGCGGCAGTGGCTTGGCGCGGAGGCTCAAGCGGTGAGCGAGGGGCAAGCCAAGGTTGAAGGTGGCTTTGTGTTTTTGAGCGGCCCGGAGGGTGGCTTGTCGGCCACGGAGGAACAGGCGGCGCTGGATGCGGGCTGGACGGCCATCACGCTGGGCGCCAGGGTGCTGCGCGCAGACACGGCACCGCTGGCGGCACTCAGTGTGATGGCCTCGCTATATGAGACCGGTTACGAGGCCGGTAGCGAAGCCTGACTGCGAGACACGCCCGTGAAGCACGACTGGCGGCCATGGGCAAGGCGAAATGGGGCTCCAGTCGCACCTGCGCCTGGGTGCACCCTGAACAAGGCGTGAGCGACGCGGCAGCGCACCCGGCACCCGCAATTGGAATGAGGGGCGCGTCAAGCGCCCGACACGGCACTCAGCTTTCGTCGGATGGCGCAGGCGAGGTGGGTGCATCCGCCCCGGCAGCGGGCGCGCGGCGGTTGCCACCGGCCACCAGATCGAATCGGAACAAGCGGCATTCAATCGGGCCGTTGAACATCACGACGCGGCGGCTTTCTTTCAGGCGCATGGCGCCGGGCAGCTTCATGTCAGGGCTGAGGATCCAGGCTGTCCAGCCGGTGTATTGCTTCTTCCAGTGCGATGACAAGCGCTGGAAGAAGGTCGCAGCCTCTTCGTCCTGGAACTGCTCGCGGCCGGCGCGGACCTGGGGCTCGTAGGGCTCACCATCCTCGGATTCGGAACGAGCGCGGTAGGCGTTGCGCGCGGAGCCTTTGGTGTCGATGCGCTCGCCGTAGGGCGGGTTGAACATGAGCACACCGCGCTCGCAGGGGACGGGGCGCTGCAGGGCGTCCGCCGTTTTGAATTCGATGTACTGGCGCACGCCGGCACGCTCGGCGTTGCGGGTGGCGAAGTCGGTCATGCGGAAGGCCACGTCGCCGGCATAGATGGCCACACGCGGTGGATGCTGGCGATCACGAGCGGCTTGCTTGATGGCCTGCCAGGCAGCCAGATGCGGACGGAATGGCAGCAGCTTTTCGAAAGCGAAGCGGCGCTGCAGGCCCGGGGCGATGCCGCAGGCGATCTGGGCCGCCTCGATGGGGATGGTGCCGGCGCCACAGCAGGGATCAAGCAAGGCGCCGTCTTCGGGGCGGCCCTGCCAGTCGGCGGCGGCCAGCATGGCGGCGGCCAGGGTTTCTTTCAGGGGCGCCTCGCCAGTGTCTTCGCGCCAACCGCGCTTGAACAAGGCCTCGCCGGAGGTGTCGACGTAAAGCACGGCCTCCATGTCGTCCATGTAGAGGACCAGGCTCAGATCAGGGAAGCGGGTGTCGACGTCGGGGCGCTCGCCGAAGCGGTCGCGCATGTCGTCACAGACGGCGTCCTTGACGCGCAGGGCGGCGAAGTTGAGGCTTTGCAGGTGGCTGCGGCGCGAGGTGACGTCGACGCGGATGGTGTTGCGCGGCGTGATCCACTCCGACCAGTTGACGGTGCGACCCAGGTGGTAGATGTCGTCCTCGTGGCGGTAGACGCGCGAGGCGACGCGCCAAAGTACGCGCTGCGCAAGGCGGCTTTCCAGGTTGAGGCGCATGGCGAAGTCGGCCAAGGCTGCCAGGCGCTCTTGCGGGGTGCGCAGTTGCGGCGAAGGCAGCACTTCGATACCACCGCGGGATTCGTTGACCAGCGCGCGGTTGTCGACGATGCGACCAACCTCGGCGGCCAGCAGGGGCTCGACGCCTGCGGCACACGACAGGTAGAGCGCGGCAGGGCGGTCAGCCGCGAGCACCGGGGCCGTGGCGCGGGGGCGATCTGCTGACTGGCCAGCGGGGCCGGACGGCCCTGCAGGGCGACCAGATCGCGCCGAGCGCGGATCACCCGACTCGCGGGATCCCGAGGGGCGGCCGGTGGCCGAGGACACGACGGGGCGGCGAGGAGGCTTGATGGGCATGGTGGGGCAGGAATCGGTTGGTGATGCGCTCAGGCACGCAGGATGGCCAGCACATCGGAGCGGAATTCTCGCCGATAGAGGACCCACAGGACAGCCAGGGTGCCCATGGCAAAGGCCACAGGGGACACGAACCAGCCGATGACGGCAAAAGACATGTAGTAGGCGCGCAGGCCATCGGCGAAGCTTTCGGCGGCCATGCCCATGAGTTTGCCCGCGCGGTTGGCGAACTCTTCGCGGTCGGCCTCGCCGCGCTCGAATACATCGGTATTGGGCGCAGCGCCCACCAGGATCGCGCCAAAGGAGTAGACGCGCATGGACCAAGTGAAGCGGAAGAAGGCGTACACGAACACGGCCAGGAGCACGATGATCTTGATGTCGAAGACCAGCATGGAGGTGCGCGCGGCAAAGGGCAGGTCCTTGACGAGTTCGTTGGCGCGCTCGTTGGTGCCGAGCACGGCCAGCAAGCCGCCCAGGACCAGGATGGTGGTCGAGGCCCAGAAGCTGGGGCTGCTGGCGAGGTTCTGCGCCACGGCGGCGTCCACGATGCGCTGGTCACGGTGGGTGACCTGGGCCATCCACAGGCGCCGGTAGTGGTTGGTGCTGGCCAGCAGGGTGCTTTCAACCTTGGCGCGACGGCTGGCGAACAGTGCATAGCCGATCCAGCCGAAACAGAACAGGGCAAGCGCGCCCCAGTCCTGCCAGGGCAGGAGGCTGATGAGGTGCGTGAGCGAAGCAAACATGTCGTGTGATGTGAAGCGGTGGCGGGCACCGATCTGAATCGATGCCCACGTTCTGTGTCAAGCGCGCAGGGTCGGCGTGAGGGCTCAGAGCGCCTTGCGCAGGTTGGCCGGCGCGATCTTGAGGGCTTCGCGGTATTTGGCCACAGTGCGGCGGGCGACCTGGATGCCCTGCTCTTCCAGCATGTTGGACAGCTGGCTGTCCGACAAGGGCTTTTTGGGGTTTTCTGCGGACACCAGTTGCTTGATGAGCGCGCGCACGGCGGTGCTCGATGCGTTGCCACCCGCCTCGGTATTGAGCGACGAGCCGAAGAAGTACTTGAGCTCGAAAGTCCCGAAGGGGGTGTTCATGTACTTGGCCGTGGTCACGCGCGAGATGGTGGACTCGTGCAGGCCGAGTTCATCGGCGATCTCGCGCAGCACCAGCGGCTTCATGGCGATTTCACCATGGGTGAAGAAGTTCTTCTGCCGCTCGACGATGGCATTGGAGACGCGCAGGATGGTGTCGAAACGCTGCTGGATGTTCTTGACGAACCAGCGGGCCTCTTGCAGGCGCGAGCTCAGGGCCGTGTGGCTTTCGGTGGCCGCCGTGCCGCGCGGCGAGCGCGTGGAGCGCAAGGCCTGCGCATACAGGTCGTTGATGCGCAGCTTGGGCATGACGTCGGGGTTGAGCACCACCTTCCAGCCCCGGCCCGACTTCTGCACGATGACGTCGGGCACGATGATGTTGGCTTCGGCGCGCGTGAAGGCGCGACCGGGTTTGGGCTCCAGCGAGACGATGAGGCCTTGCGCGGCCTTGATCATGGCTTCGTCAGCGCCGGTCGCGGCCATCAGCTTTTTGGTGTCACGGCGGGCCAGCAACTCCAGGTGATGCTGGCAGATCAGGATGGCGACCTGACGGGTTTCGCTGACCGGCAGGGTGCGCAATTGCAGGACCAGGCACTCTGACAGGTTGGCGGCCCCCACGCCGACGGGCTCCAGGTTCTGCAACCAGCCCAGGGCACAGCGCAAGGTGGAGAGCACCTCTTCGCGCGTGTCTTCATCGGCGTCTTCGGGCAGCAGGCTGAGGGCGATGTCCTCGAGCGGGTCGGCCAGGTAACCATCTTCATTGAGCGACTCGATGAGGATGTCCACGGCGGCCATGTCCCGGGCGCTCAGGCGTGTGCCACCCAGTTGCTGGCGCAGGTGCTCCTGCAGCGAGATGGAGACGGCGTTGCGTTCGAGCGGGTCGTAGTCATCGTCGTCGTTCTGACGCGAGGGGGTTTCGCGGATGCCGTCGAAGTCATCGCGCTCGGTGCCGTTTTCCCAGTCGTCACGCTCAGTGGTGCCCAGATCGGCGGTGTCCAGCGCGGGGGTTTCGGCCTCGCCGATGCCGCCTTCGCGATCGGCGCCGCTGTCTTCGGTGCTGACACGCTCGTTGCGCTGGCGCTCGAACTCGGCGGTGGCCGCGGTTTCCAGCGGCGAGAACTCTTCTTCAGGCTCCAGGAAGGGGTTCTGTTCGAGCATCTGCTCGACTTCCTGGTGCAGCTCCAGTGTGGACAGTTGCAGCAGGCGGATGGACTGCTGCAGTTGCGGGGTCAGCGCAAGGTGTTGGGACAGCCGGAACTGCAAGGATGGCTTCATGGCTGCTGACTACCTGGTTACCCCGCTCACATGCGGAAGTGCTCGCCCAGGTAGACCTTGCGGACCTCGGCGTTGTTGATGATGTCAGCCGGGCGGCCTTCAGCCAGCACACGCCCCTCGCTGATGATGTAGGCCCGGTCGCAAATCCCTAAGGTTTCGCGCACGTTGTGGTCGGTGATCAGCACACCGATGCCGCGCGCCTTGAGGAAGCTGATGATGCGCTGGATCTCGATCACGGCGATCGGGTCCACACCAGCGAAGGGCTCATCCAGCAGGATGAAGCGCGGCTGTGTGGCCAGGGCGCGGGCGATCTCGACGCGGCGGCGCTCACCACCCGACAGGGCCAGGGAGGGGCTGGTGCGCAGCTTCTCGATGCTCAGGTCGTGCAGCAAGGTGTTGAGGCGCTCGTCGATGACGGGCTTGCTCAGGCGCTTGCCGTGCTCATCGACCTGCAGCTCCAGCACGGCACGGATGTTGTCCTCGACATTGAGCTGGCGAAAGATCGAGGCCTCTTGCGGCAGGTAGCTCAAGCCCAGGCGGGAGCGCTGGTGAATGGGCAAGCGCTCGACGCGCTGACCATCGATGTCGATCTGGCCGGCATCGGCGCGCACCAAGCCCACGATCATGTAGAAGCTGGTGGTTTTGCCGGCACCGTTGGGGCCCAGCAAACCGACCACTTCACCGGCCTTGACGGCCACATGGACGTCGTGCACCACGGTGCGGGCGCCGTAGCGCTTCTTGAGGCCCTCGGCGCGCAGTTGACTGGTTTCAGCGGAGACGGGGGAAGGCGACACGGACATGGTTCAGCGCGCGCCTTCCGGTTTCGACAGGCCGGAGGCCGGCGTGAGGTTGACGTCCTTGTCCTTGGGGGCAGGTGCCGGGGTGGGCTCACCGCCACGTGGCGTGATCACGCCGCGCACACGGCCCTTGGTGGTCGTGGTGTTGCCCGCATTGCCCACGACCTGGAAGACCGAGGTCTTGTTGTCGTAGATGATGGCCTGGCCGGTGACTTCGTCGGTCAGCGTGACGCCCTTGAGGCGGCGCATGACGGCGCGCCCCGTGAAGTGCACGGTGTCATCCTTGCCTTCGTAGACGACCTTTTCGGCTTCGCCCTCGATGGCCTCGTCCACGCCTTCGCGCTTTTGCTTGAAATAGGCCCGGCCACCTGGGCCGCCCAGCGCGGTGGCCGTTTGTGTGCCATCGGTGTTCTGGCGGACCTCCACGCGGTCAGCGTGCACCGTCATGGTGCCCTTGGTGATCTCGACGTTGCCGCTGAGGATGTTCAGGCGCTGTGCGTCATCCACCCGGGCAGAGTCGGCCGCGAAATTGAGCGGTTGCGAGCGATCGGATTTCTCGGCCCAGGCGGGCGCGACCCACATGGCGGCGAGCAAGCCGCAAGCCAAGGTCAGGCGAGAAAAGTTAGGGAAAGTCAGCAGCATCTTCGGCATGAATTTTGCATTCATTGTAGCCATGAAGCGCTGCGCCGTGGTGGTCAATTTGGCGAAACCGGCGCACCACGGTCGGATATACACACACGGGAACAAGGGGCCCACACGCCCCTCCCAAGGCGGCGCTTAACGGGCCCTGCGCACCTTGTTGATCAGGGCGTCGGTCGTGGCCAGGGCCTTCTCGGGCGTGCCATTGAGGCCCACCGAGGTGTAGTACTGGCCGGCGATGCCCACGGTGGGCACGCCATCGATCTTGTAGGCATCGGCCAGGGTGCGGGCCTGGCGGCACTTGGTCTGCACGCCAAACGACTCCATCACGCCCAGGAACTTGGCCTTGTCCACACCTTGCTTGGCGATGAAGTCACCGATCAGCTCGGGCTTGTCCAGCTTGAGACCTTCTTCATGGATGGCATGGAAGACCTTGGCGTGCAGGGCAGGCAACAGGCCCATGGCTTCGAGCGCGTAGAACAGGCGCTGGTGGATGCCGAATGGTGTCTCGCGGAAGGCCACGGGCACGCGGCGAAAGACCACGTCGGCGGGCAGCTTGGCGGCCCAGGCAGCCAGGTAGGGCTCGAAGTGGTTGCAGTGCGGGCAGCCATACCAGAAGAACTCGACGACCTCGATCTTGCCGACGGGCGCGGAAGTGGGCGCAGCCTGGGACAGCTTGACGTAGTGGGTGCCCTCAACCGGCTCGCCACCTTGCGCCAGTGCCAGATTGGGCAGCAGGTTGGCGCTCATGCCCAGACCCACGGCACCCAGGGTCTGGATAGAAAACTCACGGCGGTTCATGAAAACGTCCTTTCGGTAAGCCCTAGGCTTTTATTTCTGAATTCGGACCAGGGCCGAATCGATGCCAGCGGCCTGCAGCTTGACACGAACCTCATCGGCTTGTTCTCGCTGGGCAAAAGGCCCGATACGGACACGGTACATCGTGCGGCCGTTGACTTCGCGCTCCTGGATGCGGGGCTCAAGACCCATCATGGCCAGCTTGGCGCGTTGTTGCTCGGCTTCGACCTGGCTGCCATAGGCGCCGGCCTGCACTTGGTAACTCAACGAGTCAGGGGCCGAAGTGGTGGACACGGCCTCGCCCGACAGGATGGCCGCCGGGTTGCGCACACTGGAAGCGGATGCGCTGGCTGCCTTGGCGGGCTTGGGCGCGCTGGCGGCCGATGCCGCGGAAGCGGATGGTGCCAGCGCCGGCGCAGGCGCCACCGGAACCTCCTGGCCAGCAGGCGCGGCGCCGGATGCCCCCTCGGCCGACGAAGCCGGGGCCTCTTCGACCTGCACCGCATGCGGCTTGGCGGGGTTCTTGCCGTACAGCGGGCTGTTGGGGTCCCAGTTCTTGTTCTTCTGGGCCTCGGCGGCGTCTTGCTCGGCGGTGCGCTGGGGCACCTTGTCGATGAAGGGCAGCGGCACCTTGGTGATGTAGAGCGCCACGCCTAAAGCGAGCGCCAGCCCGATCAACAGGCCGACGATCATGCCGAGGAAGAAGCCTCCGCGTTGGGATTTCATGTTGAGGGTGTCCTCTTGGGGTGACTCTTGGTGACCGGGGGGTCGATTACATCTTTTCAGGCGCGCTCACGCCCAACAGCGCCAGGCCGTTGCGCAGCACCTGCGCGGTGGCCGTCAACAGCGCCACGCGGGCACGGCTGAGTTCGACATCATCCACGAGGAAACGTTCCGCGGCGTAGTAGCTGTGGAAGGCACTGGCCAGGTCACGCAGGTAGAAGGCCACGTCGTGCGGAGCCAGGCCTTGCGCAGCGGCGGTCAGCATGCCAGGGAATTCGGCCAGCTTGGTCATCAAGGCCAGTTCCGTTTCAGCGGACAACAGCCCCAGGTTGGCCTTGGCCAAGGAGGCCAGATCACCACCGCTCTTGTCGACGTACTGGGCACGCACCGAGTGGATGCGGGCATGGGCGTACTGGACGTAGAACACGGGGTTCTCGTCGTTTTGCTTGAGGGCCAGGTCCACGTCGAAGGTGAACTCGGTGTCGGCCTTGCGGCTGATCAGGAAGAAGCGCACGGCGTCCTTGCTGGTCCACTCGATCAGATCACGCAGGGTGACATAAGAGCCGGCGCGCTTGGAGATCTTGACCTCCTCGCCGTTCTTCATCACGGTGACCATCTTGTGCAGCACGTAGTCGGGCCAGCCCTGGGGGATGCCGACGCCCGCGGCCTGCAGGCCGGCTCGCACGCGGGCGATGGTGCCATGGTGGTCGGAGCCCTGGATGTTGACGCACTGCTGGAAGCCACGCTCCCACTTGGCGATGTGATAGGCCACATCGGGCACGAAGTAGGTGTAGCCGCCGTCGGACTTGCGCATCACGCGGTCCTTGTCGTCACCGTAGTCGGTCGAGCGCAGCCACAGCGCGCCGCCTTCTTCGAAGGTCTTGCCGGCGTCTTTCAGCTTCTGCACGGCGGCATCCACCCGGCCCGAGGTGTACAGGCTGGATTCGAGGTAGTAGTTGTCAAAGCGCACGCCGAAGGCTTTGAGGTCCAGATCCTGCTCGTGCCGCAGGTAGGCCACGGCGAACTGGCGGATGCCGTCGATGTCTTCGGGGTCACCGGAGGCGGTGAACTCGCGGTCGTCGGCCTTGACCGTCTTCTTGGCCAGGAAGTCGTTGGCGATGTCCTGGATGTAGTCGCCGTTGTAGGCGGACTCGGGCCAGTGCTCGTCACCGGGCTTGAGGCCCTTGATGCGCGCGTGCGTGGACCAGGCCAGGGTGCTGATCTGAACGCCGGCGTCGTTGTAATAGAACTCGCGGGTGACGGCCTGGCCCTGCGTTTCGAACAGGTTGCACAGGGCATCGCCCAGGGCGCCCTGGCGGCCGTGGCCGACGTGCAGCGGGCCCGTGGGGTTGGCCGAAACGAACTCGACCAGCACCTTCTTGTCAGACAGGGGCTGCCAGCCGAACTTGGCGCCATCAGCCAGCACATCGGTCACGATGGCCTGCTTGGCCTCGGGCTTGAGGCGCAGGTTGATGAAGCCCGGCCCGGCGATCTCGACGGCCGACACCCACTGCTGCACGGCGGGCTGCGCCTGCAGGGCGGCGACCAGGGCGGTGGCCAGCTCGCGGGGGTTCTTTTTGAGGGGCTTGGCCAGCTGCATGGCAGCGGTCACGGCGAGGTCACCGTGGGCGGCCTGCTTGGGGGCCTCGAAAACGGGCGTCAGCGACGCGTCGGCGTCGGGCGCCACTTGGCGCAGGGCCACACCCAGGGCAGAAAGAAGGTCACGCTTGGCTTGGATCATGGCGGGGATTCTACGAGGGCGGGCCGCTTTTGCCCCTGATCTGTGTAAAGCGCCAAGAAATGCACACTTTGACGGGGCCTTTTCAGCCGGCGGCAAAGCGCGCACAGTGGGAGGATGGCGTCATTGGCTGCCAAAGGATCATTTTGCGATCCTGGGGCGCACAACACACTGGGCCACCATGGGTGACATCGACATCGACCTCGAAACCGGGCTGATCGGCAAGTACCGGATCCTCAAGCGACTGGGCGAAGGCGCCACAAGCGAGGTCTTCCTGTGCCGCGACGATTTCCATGACCGCGATGTCGCGATCAAGCGGGTGCGCTCATCCGCCCTGGGCGATGCGGTGGACGGGCCGGTGTATGCCCGCTTCTTTGCCGCCGAGGCCGCCCTGGTCGGGCGCCTGCAGCACCCCAATGTCATCCAGATCTACGACGCCGTACCGGACCCGACCTCGCCTTATGTGGTGATGGAGTATGTGCCGGGCACGACGCTGCGCAGCTATTGCCGTGCGGACCAGTTGCTGCCCCTGGAGCTGATCGTTGAAATCGGCTTCAAGTGCGCGATGGCGCTGGGTTATGTGTACCGCCAGGGCCTGATCCACCGTGACGTGAAGCCCGCCAATATCCTGGCCATCACGAACTCGCAGGGCATGGTCACCGATGTGAAGATCACCGACTTTGGCAGCGTGCTGAACCTGGCTGCCGATTCGACACAGGTGCACCAGGTGGGCTCGCTGGCCTACATGTCGCCTGAGCAACTGGACGGCCAGGTGCCCGATTGCCGCGCCGACATCTATGGCCTGGGCGCCGTGCTCTACCACCTGGTGGCGGGCAAGCCCCCGTTTGATGCGCCCTCGCAAGCGGCGCTGATGAACCTCATCTACAACCAGGACGCCCCACCGCTGGCGGGCATGCGTGCGGGCGTGAATGAATCGGTCGACAAGGTCATCTTGACGGCACTGGCCAAGGACCCCAAGGACCGCTACCCCAACTGGGATGCCTTTGCACAAGCGCTGTCGGGCCTGATCACCGAGCACAAGGTGCCGCGCGGCCACATGCAGGGCGTGCTGGACTCCGAGCGCTTCAACCTGCTGCGCTCGCTGGACTTCTTCTCGCTGTTTGGCGATGTGGAGTTGTGGGAAGTGGTGCACCGCGCCAAGTGGCAGCGCTTTTCCTTCGGGCATGCGCTGTACCGCCGGGGTGAAGAGGGGCGCACCTTCCACATCATTGCGCAAGGCAGTGTCGAGGTGTACCGCAATGCCAAGCGCGTGGCCCTGCTGGGTGCAGGCACGTCCGTGGGTGAGATGGCCTATCTGGCGCCCAGCCCGGAGTTGCGTCGCCACAGCACCGATGTGGTGGTGACGGAGCCGACCACGACGATCTCCTTCACGCCCGAAGCCATGCAGCAATTGAGCCCCGCCTGCCGGCACCTGTTCGACGAGGCCTTCATCCGCGTGCTGGTGCGGCGCCTGCATGCCGCGCACGAAGCGCTGGCGCACCCGCGGCGGATCATGTGATTTCGCGTCGCACGCGCGTCATCCAAATCTGACTATGATGCGTTGAGAGCAAAGGCGAGGCCGAGGTCGGCCCGGCTCACAACCTCATACCCAACTGGAGTTCTGACATGCGCGCTCTGATTGCTTCCGTCTCCCTGGCCCTCCTGTCCACCCTGGCCCATGCCGGCCCCGCCTGCGAAGCCAAGGCCGTCGACAAGAACGGCAAGGCACTGGCCGGCGCTGCCAAAAGCAGCTTCATGAAGAAGTGCGAAAAGGAAGAAGGTGGGGCTGCTTGCGCCACCAAGGCCGTCGACAAGAATGGCAAGGCACTGGCCGGCGCCGCCAAGAGCAGCTTCATGAAGAAGTGCGAAAAGGAAGCTGGCGCCGCCAAGTAAGCGGATCAGCGTTTCAGCGCTTGAGCATCAACAGGCCCTTCGGGGCCTGTTTGCATTCGTGGACCGATGCAGCCTGATCAACGCGCCCAGACGCCGCGCGCCAGCAGGGTCGCCGCCAGGGGAACCAGCACCAGCAGGTGAGCCTCGATCATGACGAGGCGCCGCACGCCGCGCACCTCTGCCTCATTGGGCAAGGCGCCCGTGGCGTCGAGTTGCTTGCGCCAGCGCATGAAGGCCAGGGTGGGCTTGATGGAAATCAGGCCGATGAGCACAAACAGCGTCAGCTTGATGTGCAGCAGCGGCTGGTGCCAGTACCAGCCCATGCCCTTGACACCCCACCAGGTGCGCGCCAACCCGGTCAGCAAGACGGCGATGGCCGCCGCCAGGTAGATCACATCCAGCCGCGCCAGGCGGCGCACCACGGCGGCGTTGAGCCATTCGGACCGACACAGGGCCGCTTCGCTCGTGAGGAACACAACCACACTGAGGATGGCGACAAAGTGGGCGTAGGCCAGCAAGGACTCGATCAACATGGCAAGAGGCTTTCACAAACACGAACGCCCGGACCAGCCGGGCGTTGAAGGGCGTTGAAGGGCGTTGAATCCACATCAGCTGAAGGCTGACAGTGTGGCTTACTTCTAGGGCGTCACTTCGGGGGCATCACTTCTTGGCCGCGTCGCTCTTTGCGGCGTCGTCCTTGGTGGCCTTGTCCTTCTTCTTGCTCTTCTTCGTGTCCTTGCCGGCATCGACAGCAGAAGCGGCCTCAGCCTTCTTGGCGGCGGCAGCGCTGGCCTTTTCTTCAGCAGCAGCCTTCTTGGCAGCGGCCTTTTCAGCCTTGGCTGCGGCCTTGGCTTCCTTGTCTGCCGCCTTCTTGGCTGCCTTGTCGGCTGCGGCATCCACCTTGGCGGGGGCGGCAGGCGGCGTCACGGCTGGGGCCTTCACCGGTGCGGGTGCGGCGGTGGGTGCCGGCGCGGCTGCCGGCTTGGTGGTCGGTGCGGTTGTCGGCGCAGGCGCCGTCACCGGGGCGGGCATGGGGGCCTTCACCGCCTTCTCGACCTTGGGTGCTGCCACGGCCGCGGGCATGCCCTTGAAGGTTGCGCCATTGACGGTCAGCCCTGATGCGGACAACTTGGCGGCATTGGTTTCGCCGATGCCAGAGACACGGTTGACCAGGTCACCCCAGTCCTTGAACGGCCCCGCTTTGCGGGCCTCGACAATTTTGGTGGACAAGGCCGGGCCGATGCCCTTGACGCCATCAAGCTGGGTCGCGTCCGCGTTATTGACATCAACCGCGAAAGCCAGGGAAGTCAACAAGGCCAGCATCAGGGCCAACAGTTTCTTGAACATGTGGAAATCTCCAGTTGGTGAACGCGTCAAAGACTGACCGCTTCTTAACGCTTGGGAGACCGCGTCGTTGACAGGCGCAGCCAGGCTCATGCCCCTCAGACCGTGTCCGGTGTGTCGCGCGACCAGTAAGCCGGGTCGCCATAGGCCTCTTTGACGAAATCAATCCACAGCCTCAAGCGCAACGGCAGGTGTTTGCGTTGGGCGAACACCGCATAGATGCCATTGGGGGGCGCCGCGTGCTCGTCCAGCACGCTGACCAGGCGGCCGGCGCGCACATCGGCCTCGACCTCCCACCAGGAGCGCCAGGCCAGGCCCAGGCCCTCCAGGCACCAGGCATGCAGCACCTGGCCGTCCGAGCAATCCAGCCGGGTGGGTGGCCGCACGTAGGTCAGTTGCCCGTCCGCCATGAAGGCCCAGCCGCGCGTCTGACTGGCTTCGGAGCTGAGGGTGAGGCAGTCGTGGCGGGTGATGTCTTCGGGGCGCGTGGGCCGGCCGCGTCGCTGCAGGTAGGCGGGGCTGGCCACGCACAGGCGGCGGTTGTCAGCCAGGCGCACGCTGACCAGGCTGGAGTCCGGCAGGTCGCCCACCCGCACGGCGCAGTCAAAGCCTTCGTTGACCAGGTCGACCAGGCGGTCCGACAGGTTCAGGGACAAGGACACCTCGGGGTGCAAGCCCACGAAGCGCGGCACCAGGGGCGCCACGTGGCGGCGCCCGAAACCGGCCGGCGCCGTGATCCGCAGGTGCCCGCTGGCCTGCAGCCCCCCGGCGCTGACGCTGGCCTCGGCATTGGCCAGGTCCACCAGCAGCCTTTGCGCGTCTTCCAGAAAGGCACTGCCTTCGTGCGTGAGGCTGATGCGCCGCGTGGTGCGCACCAGCAGCTTGACGCCCAGGCGCTCTTCCAGGGCGTCGATGCGGCGCCCGATCACAGCGGGCGCCACGCCCTCGGCGGTCGCCGCAGCGGTCAGGCTGCCCTTCGTGGACACGGCCACAAAGGATTCGATCTGCTTGAGTCGATCCATGGTTCCTCACCCGCTGCCTGTGCGCGACCCCAGGCTGGCCACTTCTTCTGAACGGAGCATGTTGATCACCTCATGCGGGCAAGACAATCCGGGGGCAACCCTGTTTGTCCGTTCCGCCACGCCTTAGGGCTCAATTAGTGCAAAAAAGTCATCAATCAATGGATTTTTGCGCTGGTAATGTTTAGCGAAGTATC
Source organism: Aquabacterium sp. (assembly GCF_016195855.1). Lineage (GTDB taxonomy): Bacteria > Pseudomonadota > Gammaproteobacteria > Burkholderiales > Burkholderiaceae_C > Aquabacterium. The sequence continues at coordinate 41,883 of NZ_JACPYU010000026.1, read as the reverse complement.
GAATAAACTGCTCGCACTGAAAACAGGCCCGCTACATGCTGGCGTTTGATGCCTGTTTCCCTTCTACTGACCACCCCTTTCCTTGACGAGGTTCACCATGACCGCACGCACCACCGTCCACGGCCTGCAAGTCGCCACCGAGCTCTACCGTTTCATTGAAGACAAGGTGCTGCCGGGCACCGGCGTTGACAGCGCCAAGTTCTGGGCGGGCTTCGACAAGATCGTGTCCGACCTGGCCCCCAAGAACGCCACCCTGCTGGCCGAGCGCGACCGCATCCAGCTGGACATGGACGCCTGGCACAAGGCCAACCCCGGCCCGATCAAGGACATGGCCGCCTACCGCGCCCACCTGGAAAAGATCGGCTACCTGGTGCCCGTGCCTGCCGACACCAAGGTGACCACATCGAACGTGGACGCCGAGCTGGCCACGCAAGCCGGCCCCCAGCTGGTGGTGCCCATCCTGAACGCACGCTACGCGCTGAACGCCGCCAACGCACGTTGGGGCAGCCTGTACGACGCGCTGTATGGCACCGACGCCATCCCCGAGACCGATGGCGCTGACAAGGGCACCGGCTACAACCCCGTGCGCGGCGCCAAGGTCATTGCCTTCGCCCGCAACTTCCTGGACCAGTCGGCGCCACTGGAAGGCGCATCGCACAAGGATTCGACCGGCTACCGCGTGGAAGGCGGCAAGCTGGTTGTTGGCCTGGCTGGCGGCAAGACCACCGGCCTGCAGAACCCTGCCCAGTTCGTGGGCTTCCAGGGTGACGCGGCTGCACCCAAGAGCGTGCTGCTGGTCAACAACGGCCTGCACATCGACATCCAGATCAACCCCGCCACCCCGATCGGCAAGACCGACGCCGCTGGCGTGTCCGACGTGGTGCTGGAAGCCGCCCTGTCCACCATCCTGGACCTGGAAGACTCCGTGGCCGCCGTGGACGCCGAAGACAAGGTGCTGGGCTACAGCAACTGGCTGGGCATCCAGCTGGGCACGCTGTCTGAAGAAGTGCAAAAGGGTGGCAAGACCTTCACCCGCACGCTGAACGCCGACCGCGTCTACACGGGCGCCAATGGTGGCGAAGTCAAGCTGCACGGCCGCTCGCTGATGTTCGTGCGTAACGTGGGCCACCTGATGACCAACCCGGCCATCCTGTGGGGCGCCGAAGGCAAAGAGATCCCCGAAGGCATCATGGACGCCGTGGTGACCACCACCATCGCCCTGCACGACCTGCAGCGCCATGGTGCCAATGGCATCGTGAACTCGCGCGCCGGCTCGGTCTACATCGTCAAGCCCAAGATGCACGGCCCCGCTGAAGTGGCCTTCGCCAACGAGCTGTTCGGCCGCGTCGAGCAACTGCTGGGTCTGGCTGACAGCACCGTCAAGCTGGGCATCATGGACGAAGAGCGCCGCACCAGCGCCAACCTGAAGGCCTGTATCGCTGCCGCGCAAAGCCGTGTGGCCTTCATCAACACCGGCTTCCTGGACCGCACCGGCGACGAAATGCACACCGCCATGCTGGCCGGCCCGATGATGCGCAAGGGCGACATCAAGAACAGCGCCTGGATTGCCGCTTACGAGCGCCGCAACGTGCTGATCGGCCTGCAATGCGGCCTGCGTGGTCGCGCCCAGATCGGCAAGGGCATGTGGGCCATGCCCGACCTGATGGCCGAGATGCTCAAGCAGAAGATCGGCCACCCCAAGGCTGGCGCCAACACCGCCTGGACGCCTTCGCCCACGGCCGCCACCTTGCACGCCACCCACTACCACCAGGTGAACGTGGCAGCGGTGCAGCTGGAGATCGAGAAGTCGAACGAAGACGCGCAAGCCCTGATGACCAACCTGCTGACCATCCCCGTGGTCGAGTCGGCCAACTGGTCTGATGCAGACAAGCAGCAAGAGCTGGACAACAACATCCAGGGCATCCTGGGTTATGTGGTGCGCTGGATCGACCAGGGCGTGGGCTGCTCCAAGGTGCCCGACATCCATGACATCGGCCTGATGGAAGACCGCGCCACGCTGCGCATCTCCAGCCAGCACGTGGCCAACTGGCTGCACCATGGCGTGGTGAGCGAAGCGCAAGTGCGCGAGACCTTCCAGCGCATGGCCGCCGTGGTGGACAAGCAGAACGCCGGCGACAATCTGTACAAGTCGCTGGTGGCCAACCCCAACGGTTGCGCCTTCCAGGCCGCGCTGGACCTGGTGTTCAAGGGCAAGGAACAGCCCTCTGGCTACACCGAGCCGCTGCTGCATGCATGGCGCCAGAAGGCCAAGGCTCAGGGCTGATCCGACAGCACGCCGCGCGAGCCGCTGAGCGCTTGATGCGCACCCGGACAACGGCACCCTGCGGGGTGCCGTTTGTCATTGTTATAGTGCCTGTTCATTTTTGTAACTTGGGCTTAAGCCTTGATACCAGGGAGAATCTCTTGCGTCTTTTCAACACCCACACATTGCTGATCACGATCACAGCGCTGACCGCCACCCTGATGAGCGGCTGCGCCACGGAGTCCTCGCAGGCCCTGCCCATTCAGCAAGTCACCGTGGCCTCAAACTCGTACAGCGGCCCGCGCTCGCCGATTTCCGTCGGCAAGTTCGACAACCGCTCCAGCTACATGCGCGGCGTCTTTTCAGACAGCGTGGACCGACTGGGCAGCCAGGCCAAAACCATCCTGATCACCCACCTGCAGCAGACCAATCGCTTCAATGTGCTGGACCGCGACAACATGCAGGAACTCAAGCAGGAAGCGGGCTACAAGGGCGCCACGCAAAAGATCAAGGGTGCTGATTTTGTCGTGACAGGTGACGTCACGGAGTTCGGCCGCAAGGAAGTCGGCGATCACCAGTTGTTTGGCCTGCTGGGCCGTGGCAAGACACAAATCGCTTATGCCAAGGTGAACCTCAATATCGTCAACATTGCCACTTCGGAGGTGGTCTATTCAACGCAGGGTGCGGGTGAGTACAGTCTGTCCAACCGTGAGGTCATTGGCTTCGGTGGCACGGCCAGCTACGACTCCACGTTGAATGGCAAGGTCCTGGATCTGGCCGTTCGCGAAGCCGTAAACAAGCTGGCTGAAGCCATCGACTCGGGCGCCTGGAAGCCCACGCAGCAATAAAACACGTTGACCCCTCTCCATCGCGATACGCCCATGCATCCCATGAAATCAGATTGGATATCCCGCCTTGCCACTTGCGTGCTCGCCCTGATGCTCACCGCCTGTGCAACCCCCCAGCACATGTACGGATGGGGCGGCTACCAAGACAAGGTCTATGAACACTTCAAAGGCCAGGGCGCAGGTCCTGAACAGCAGATCCTCGGTCTGGAGGAAGACCTCCAACGCATGTCAGGCAAGGGCATGGCGCCCCCGCCTGGCTACTACGGCCACCTGGGTCTGTTGTACCTGACCACGGGCAAGAGCGACCAAGCCGCCCAGGCATGGAACAAAGAAAAAGCCTTGTTTCCGGAGTCCACGCAGTACATGGACTTCCTGCTCAACAACATGAAAAAACAAAAGGGGTGATCCATGCGCCAACACCGAATCATGCTGGGCCTGGCCCTGTCTGCAGTTTTGTTTGCGACGGGGTGCGCCCATCGTCCCCTGCAATCCGTTGACTACACGGCCTTTCGTCAAGCCAAGCCGAGATCGCTGCTCGTGCTGCCACCTGTCAATGAATCGCCCGACGTGAATGCGTCCTTCAGCATGCTGTCTCAGGTGACCTTCCCACTGGCCGAGTCTGGTTACTACGTGATGCCTGTGACCCTTGTGGCCGAGACATTCAAGCAAAACGGCCTCAGCAACCCACCGGAAATGCACGCTGTCGCGCCTGCGAAACTGAAGGAGATCTTTGGCGCTGATGCGGCGCTCTACATCAAGATCAAGCGATATGGCACGACCTATACCGTGCTCAACAGCGCTGCGATCGTCGCCGCAGAGGCCAATCTGATTGACCTTCAGACAGGTTCAACACTGTGGACGGGCTCTGCAAGCGCATCCAATGCGGAGAACAGCAACAACAACTCGGGAGGCTTGGGCGGCCTGCTTGTAGCAGCCATCGTCAAGCAGATCATCAACAGCACAACAGATGCGGCGCACCCCGTTGCTGGCATAACCAGCTCTCGGCTGCTCTCTGCCGGACACGTCAACGGATTGCTGTATGGGCCAAGGTCGCCCAAATACGGACTGGATGGTCAGAACTGAAACAAAAAAGCACCTTGAGAGGTGCTTTTTTTACCAGGATCCTGATCAGAAGCTGTACTGCAGACCAGCGCTGAACAGATGCAGGTTGCCACCGCCGCCGCCAGCGTCTTCGCCACGCGTCAAGTCGTAGGAGAAGGTGGCCTTCAGGTTCTTCTGCAACGCGTACTCAAGGCCCAGGCCGAGGTACAACTGCGATGTCGTTTTGGAGAGGTTGGAGCGCCAATTGAAATGCTCGTCAACCGTCACGCTGGCCAAGCCCAGGCGGGCCACGGCGCCCAGTTCGCGGCTCAAGGGCGCGCGGAACGCGGCGTTCACGACCACGGCGCTGGCCTCCAGGTCAGAGTGGGCCAAACCGAAGTCATCGGTGGCCTTGCCAAAGTCCAGGTAGCCGGCTTCGACCGCGACGCTCGGGTTGAGGACAAAGCCGCCATAGAGCTTCAAGCCCAGGCTGTTGTCTTCACACGAGCTACCCGCATCCTTGCAGTAGTCGGACACCACGGCGTAACCCAGGCCTGCGCCCATATACAGCTGCGCCATCGCACCGGAGGCTGCAGTGGCCATCACACCGGCCAACATCATTTTCTTGAACATGGATTCCTCGATTCAAAACGGCAGCACGGCGGCTGCAAACGCCGGCATTTGACCACCACCTCACGCACCCAACCCCCTTCATTTGCAGGGGTGGAATCCGGACGTGCACATTGACGCAACTTAAAGATGTCTGAAATCAGTCAGCAAGCTACAACAGTAACAAGGGGTGTCGTGTATTTCCCCATGAAGCTGTCACGTCGGCACACATAGAATGCCCCCGACGATCAAAGTCCGTGGAGTAGGGAGGCGGATGATTTGACGACCAATAAGGTCGCACGATTTGTTGCAATTCACCTTGCAACTGTTGCCTGCTTGCGTTCGACAAGCGCACCCCTTGAACCAATCCATTCAACGGCGCATCGCGATGCGCCGGGATATGAGCGTTGTTGATTCAATTGCAAACTAGTTTGGAGTTTTTATGAAGAAGTTGGCTATTGCCGCCATGATGGGTTCGGTCGTTCTGATGACCGGTTGCGCTTCGATCCTGAACGAGAAGACCCAGCAGATCAATGTGTCGTCGTCCAATGGCAAGCCCATCCAGGGCTCCGTTGACGGCACCCCCTTCACGGGTCCTGGCGTGGTGAGCGTTCAGCGCGCCAAGGCCGCCAAGGTCGTGACCGTTGAGACCCCTGGTTGCGCCAAGCAAACCGTGGTGGACAACTCGGTTGATCCGAAGTTCTTCATCAACATCCTGAGCGGCGGCGCTTTCGGTTCGACCACCGACTACGCCACCGAAAAAATGTGGAAGTACTCTGACAACGTGGTGATCTCCTGCGGTCAGTAATGCTTCACAAGCAAATTGAAAGCGGCTTCACGGCCGCTTTTTTTTGTCTGATGCTTTGCTGCGCCCTGGTGGCCGGCATGGCCTGGCCAGGCTCGGCCACCGCTGCGACAAACGCCACGTTCGACATCACCTCGCTGCAGGCTCAGGCCCTGCGGCATAGGCTCGATCAATCCAGCAAATGGTCGGCCTTGCTGCATGTCAGCGAGGGTGTGCCTCGCATCAAGGACAAGCAGTTTATCCTGTCGCTGGACCACTTCTCGCCACGCGAGGAGTTGCTGCAGACCGTCGCCTATCTGTATGGCCCGCAATCGGCCGAAGCTGTCTGCCGCTTCCCCGCTCGTCATGCCTGGTTGCAAGCCGAAGCAGGCCTGCCCGCCCTGTCGATCGACCACTGTACCGAGCTCCAGGAGTTGATGGCACGCGCCCCAGCTGACACGCTCTCACTGGTCTTTGCGTCAGAAAACCTGAGCCAGCCCTCCAGCATGATGGGCCACCTCTTCCTCAAAACCAGCGGCAAGACCGCCGATGGCCGCAAGGTAGAGCACGCCATCTCCTTTTTCACGGATGCCGGCACCGCCAACCTGCCCAAGTTGTTCTACGACAGCATGGTCACGGGCAAGAAGGGCTACTTCGCCCTGACGCCTTATCAGGACGACATCAGCACCTATGTCGTCGAAGAACAAAGGACCTTGTGGGAATACACCCTGCGCCTGAGCCCGCAGGACCGCACGCTGCTGCGCTATCACCTGCAAGAGCTGCGTCACGCCGACATCACCTACTTCTTCCAGAGCTACAACTGCGCCACCCTGGTCAAACACGTGCTGGCCGTGGCCGCGCCCGACATGCTCGATGAAGCCGATTGGTGGACCACACCGAAGTTCGTCGTCAGGAAGGCGCAGGAGGTGAACCTGATTGCCGACCTGTCGGTGAAGACGCCCTCAAGATGGGTCGTGCGCAGCTTGCAAGAGCCCTTGCCAGACACGTTGCGCTCGGCCGTGCAATCAGCCGTACAGAAGCGCCAGATCGAGGCGCTCGCGACCTTGACCGAGCCCGGCTCGACACAAGGCTACATGGCCATGGAGCTGGCCCGCAGCTACAACACCTATCTGTACGAACAGCACGAGATCACGCTCGACAGCTGGCAAAGCTTTGACCGGCAGGTCAAGGACATCGAACAGGTGCGTTACCCGGGCCTGGAGTTGCAGGCCGATCAGAGCAAGAACCCGGCGCAAGCCCCGCGTGACAAACAGGTCAGCTCGGGCTGGCAGCACCGCGCAGGCCGGGATCTGTTGAAGCTGGGCCTGCTGCCCGTCTCTCACACCCTGGCCGACGACAACACCCAGTACAACAGCGAAAACGAGTTGCGCCTGTTCGACGCAGCCTTGTTGATCGACAGCCGCAGCGGGCGCGTCTCACTGGACCACCTGGCGATCTACGCGACGCAATCGATGCTGCCGCGCGATCCGCTCACGGGCGGGCTGTCAGGCCGCTTGAAGATCGGCTTCGAGTTGCAGCCAGACACCGCCTTGCAAGAGCGGACGGCCTTCCTGATGGAAGGGGCGCTGGGCGCCACCTGGCGGCCCAGCAGCGACATTGATGCCTTCGTGCTCTTGGGCGGCGGCTGGGGCTACCGCCACCGCGGCTATGTGTATGCCAAACCCACGGCCGGTGTGCTGATCAGGGAGGTCTACAACATGAAGTCCATCATCACGATCAGCCAGACCTCGCGGCCGCTGGGTGAATCTGGTCAGGCGCTTGAGTGGAGCCTGACGCAATCCAAATACCTGGACGCGCAAAACACGCTCATGCTGGAAGCCCAAAGGACACGGCGACTGGGGCAATCTGCCAACAAGCTCACCGTGTCGCTCAAGCACCTCTTCTGAGCGTGCTGCGCCATGCGCAAGCGCTGGTGGCTTAGAAGCCGTACTGCGCGCCAATGCTCAGCAGGTGCGCCGAACCAGTCTGGCGGCCGGTGTCGTAGTTGGTGAAGTCGGCACCGCCCACGAGCTTGAACTGCTTGTTGAGCGAATACTCCAGGCCCAGGCCACCGTACAGCTTCAGGTTGGAAGACGAGCTGGCAAACAGGCCGGCCGACTTGGCGTCCACATAGGCCACGCCCAGGCGCGCAACACCGCTGAGGGCCGGCGTGAACTTGGGGTGGATGGCCACACCGAAAGTCAGCGCGGACACATCGATGGACTGGACCGTGACGAAGGGCGCGGTGACACGGGCCGTGCCGAAGTCGATGTAGGCCACTTCCAGCGCCAGGCCAGGCAGCGCGGCCTGGTGCGACAGGTCGAAGCCGCCGTACAGCTTGAAGCCGGTATCGCCATCGTCACACTGCGTGCCGAAGCTGCAGTCGATGTCGATGTGGCTGCCGCCGATGGTGGCACCAATGTAGTTTTCAGCGAAGGCCGAGGCCGACAGAGCCAGCGCGAGCGCGCCCAGAACGATTTGCTTCATGATGTTGTTTGACCCGATCAACGAGCTGCGGAAAATGAAGCGCGAATCTTGCCTGGGGCATGGGGGCTGAGGCCCCCCTGAAGCAGGGATGCTTCGCCCACCAATCAGGTAAGGACTGTGGGTGATTGTTTCCAAAGGATCAAAACGCGATCAACAAGCACACAGCTACACCAGCCGGGCATACCCGCTCACCCCTCTTCCTGGGGTTGGTGTCTGGATTTCATATCGCGCCTAGAATGGTTTTTGGAAGGCATGGGGCCGTCCAATCACAAAGTGTTACAAGCTAGGAGTTAACTATGAAGAAGATCGTCGTCGCCGCTTTGGTGACTTTGGCAGCCGCATCGTCCATGGCCGCCCAGAACAACGTCGGCAGCTGCGGCTGGGGTTCGAAGGTGTTTGAAGGCAAGTCGGGCATCGCGCCCCAAGTGCTGGCCGCCACCACCAACGGCACCTCGGGCAACCAGACCTTCGGCATCACCTTCGGTACCTCGGGCTGTACGCAAGACGGCGTGGTCTCCTCCAGCTGGAAGACCGCCATGTACATCGACGGCAACCGCGTGGCCCTGGCCCGTGACGCCGCTGCAGGCCAAGGCGAAAGCCTGGACGTGCTGGCCGAGCTGATGGGTGTGAAGGCCGCTGACCGCGCCCTGTTCGCCACCACCATCAAGAGCAATTTCGCCACCGTGTTCGCCAACGACAAGGTTGCCGCCAACCTGAAGTCGGTCCTGGCTGCCAACGAGCAACTGGCTGGCTACGCCGCCGTCATCTGATGCATCGGGGCTCCGGCATGGAGCCCTGCTTCGTCAAAGGCCGCCATCGCGTGGCCGTTTCATGCCCAGCCACGCGCTGGGCATGTCTCATTCAGGTCAGCCCCAGGTAGGACAACACGGTGCGTATTCGATTCTGGTTGATGTGCGTGGTCGCGCTGGCGAGCACCTTGGGCGGCAGCCTGGCCCACGCGGCTGCGGATGCCGATGCGGCGACAAGGCCCACTTATCTGCAAAGCCTGCAACAGGCGGCCCACCAGCAGGGCCTGGCACGAAGCGCCATGTGGCGCACCTTGTTGCACTACAGCGTGCAACCGCTCACCCGCGTGGACCGCAGCCTGGCCGACGACCCGGACTTCTTTCTGGCCGCCGATGGCGCGCACAACCCCGAACACGAGCTGGACGCCACGCTGGCGGCCTTCTTCGACCCCAGCGCACACCATGCCCTGGATCAGCCAGCCGCCTGCCGCTTCATCGCGCGCTACCAGTGGCTCAATGCGCAGTTGCACTTCGACGCGGCCCAATTGCCCACACCCGATTGCCCGCGCTACAGGCAATGGCGGCAGGGCATCAAGGCCGACCGGGCCACGTTGATCTTCCCCTCGGCCTACATCAACAGCCCGGCCTCCATGTATGGCCACACCTTCATCCGGCTGGACGCCCAACCTGAGCCAGGGCAAGTAGCGTCACCCATGCTGTCGTATGCCGTGAGCTACGCCGCCAACGGCAATGAAAACGACGGGATCGCCTTTGCCTTCAAAGGCCTGACGGGCCTGTACGACGGCCAGTTCACCAACGAGCCCTACTACCTGCGTATCCGCGACTACAACGACCTGGAAAACCGCGACATCTGGGAATACGAGCTGAACCTGACGCCCGCCGAGATCGAGCGGCTGCTGGCGCACGCCTGGGAGCTAGGCCCCACGCGCTTTGACTACTACTTCTTCGACGAGAACTGCTCGTACCACCTGCTGTCGCTGCTGGATGCGGCCCGGCCCGAGTTGCAGCTGACCAAACAGTTCACCTGGTGGGCCATTCCGCTGGACACGGTGCGGGCCGTGACGCAGACGCCGGGCCTGCTCACGCGCATCCAGTACCGCCCCTCCAACAGCACGGAGTTGCGCTACCGCGCCAACATGCTGGGACCGCAGCGCGCCCGGCTGGCGCAGCAACTCAGTGAGGAAACGCTGCCACCGCAGGCGCTGGCTCAGCATGAAGCTTCTCCCGAACAACGCGCGCTGATCCTGGAGACAGCCGAGCGCCTGGTCTCGTATGAAGCCACCCGCAAGGACAGCACCGAGGCCGCCACGCAAAAGCAGCGCATGACCCTGCTCGCTGCCCGCGCCAGCCTGCCTGCCGGTACGCCGGTGACGGTGCCCACCCCGATCAAGGACCCCACGCAAGGCCATGACACGGCGCGCGTGGACGTGATGGTGGGGCAGCGCCAAGGCCAGGGCCTGGTGATGCTGCAAGCCCGCCCGGCTTATCACGACCTGATGGACCCGGAAGACGGCTACCAGCGCGGCGCAGCCATCCAGTTCTTCAATGTGGCCTTCACCAAGGCGGCCAACGGGCACCTGCAACTGGAGTCGCTCACGCCGGTGGACATCAGCTCGATCAGTGCGCGTGAACCCATCATGGCCAGCAAGTCCTGGCGCGTGCACATCGGGTTGGAGCGCAGCCTGGCAACCCGCGCCGATGGCACCCGCCCGCTGGGCATCAACCTGCGCGGCGGCCCCGGCATGGCCACCGAGTTCACGCCTGATCAGCATTGGCTGGGTTATGCCTTCATGGACAACCAGGCGCGCTGGGACCGCAACCTGCCAAGCCGCCCCTGGGCCGTGGGCAGCGGTATCGCCCTGGGCTTGCTGGGAGACCTCACGGCGCAATGGCGCGTGCAGACGGAAGTCTTTGCCCGCGCCTATCTGGGCAAACAGCCCTTTGAGACTGGCCTGCTGGTGCGCACGCGCTACAGCCTCGACAAGCAATGGAACCTGCACGCCCAGTGCGAGACCACCAAGCGGCGCGAGGTGCGCGTCAACCAGTCCTGCCTGCTGGGTGTGCAGCGCTACCTGTGAGTTGTCGTGAGCTGTCGCGAGATACGCCCCCTCTTGTGGCAGGATCGCGCGTCAACCGTCACCTTTGAGCCAGCGCCGCCATGTCGTACCCCAGCACGCCCGCCCATACAGCCACCAACACGGCTTACCCGCACCTGCTGTCGCCCCTCGATCTGGGCTTCACCACGCTCAAGAACCGCGTGCTCATGGGCTCGATGCACACCGGGCTGGAGGACGGGCGAGACCTGAGCAAGCTGGCCGCTTACTTTCGGGAGCGGGCTGAAGGTGATGTGGGCCTGATCGTGACCGGCGGCTTTGCGCCCAATATCGCGGGCTGGGCCAAGCCCTTTGCCGGCACGCTGGCCACCTCGGGTGCCGCACGCCGCCATCAGGTGGTGACGCGCTCGGTGCATGAAGCCGGCGGCAAGATCGCCTTGCAGATCCTGCACACAGGGCGTTATGCCTATCACCCGCTGGCGGTGGCGCCTTCGCGCATCCAGTCGCCCATCTCGATGTTCAAGCCCTTTGCGCTGTCGGCACGGGGCGTGGAGCGGCAGATCCGGGCCTTCGTCAACTGCGCGGTCAAAGCGCGTGAAGCAGGTTATGACGGCGTGGAGATCATGGGCTCGGAGGGCTACTTCATCAACCAGTTCCTGGCCCGCCACACCAACAAGCGCACCGACCAATGGGGCGGCGATTACAGCCACCGCATGCGCCTGCCCATCGAGATCGTCGAGCGCACGCGCGAGGCCGTGGGCCGCGACTTCATCATCATCTACCGCCTCTCGATGATCGACCTGGTGCCCGATGGCTCCACGTGGGACGAGGTGGTCGCGCTGGGCAAGGCCATTGCACAAGGCGGCGCCAGCATCATCAACACTGGCATCGGCTGGCATGAAGCGCGTGTGCCCACGATCGCCACCAGCGTGCCGCGCCGCGCCTTCACCTGGGTCACGCAGAAGATGAAGGCCGAGCTGGCAGCAGCAGGCATCGACATCCCGCTGGTCACCTCCAACCGCATCAACACGCCCGAGGTGGCCGAGGCCGTGCTGGCCGATGGCTGCGCCGACATGATCTCGATGGCGCGCCCGCTGCTGGCCGACCCCTACTTCGTGAAGAAGGCCGCTCAAGGCCGTGCCGACGAGATCAACACCTGCATCGCCTGCAACCAGGCCTGCCTGGACCACATCTTCCGCAACAAGCTGACGTCCTGCCTGGTCAACCCGCGCGCCTGCCACGAGACCGAGCTGGTGTTCAAGCCCACCAGCGCCGGGCGCAAGGTGGCCGTGGTGGGTGCGGGCCCCGCAGGCCTGACCGCCGCCACCTTGCTGGCCGAGCGCGGCTTTGCGGTCGACCTCTTCGATGCGGCCGACGACATCGGTGGCCAGCTCAACATGGCCCGCCAGGTGCCCGGCAAGGAAGAGTTCAACGAGATGCTGCGTTACTTCCGCAAGCGCGTTGAGCTCACGGGCGTCAAGCTGCATCTGCAGACCAGGGTAGATGCGGCGCAGTTGCAAGGCCATGACGAGGTGATCGTGGCCACGGGCGTGAACCCGCGTGACCCGAAGATCCCCGGCCAGGACCACCCCAAGGTGCTGAGCTACATCGATGTGCTGCGCCACCACAAGCCCGTGGGCAAGAAGGTGGCCGTGATCGGCGCGGGCGGCATCGGCTTTGATGTGGCCGAGTACCTGGTGCACGATGGACACTCGACCACACTGGACCTGGCCGCCTGGCAGGCCGAGTGGGGCGTGACCGACCCCGCCCTGTCGCCCGGTGGGCTCAGCACCGGCCAGCCTCAGGTGACACCACCTGCACGCGAGGTCGTGCTGCTGCAGCGCAAGAAGGGCAAGCTGGGCGCCGGCCTGGGCAAGACCACGGGCTGGATCCACCGCACCACGCTGAAGATGAAAAACGTCGAGATGGTGGGCGGCGTGAACTACGAGCGCATCGGCGATGAGGGCCTGTTGATCAGCTACGGCGAGGAGCGCAAGGACCCGACCTGGATCGCCTGCGACAACGTGGTGCTGTGTGCTGGCCAGGTGCCTTTGCGCGCCCTGGCCGATGAGCTGCAGGCCACGGGCCGCCCGGTCCACGTGATCGGCGGGGCCTTTGAGGCCGGCGAGCTGGATGCCAAGAAGGCCATCGATCAAGCGGCCCGGCTGGCCGCGCGCTTGTGATACCCGCGCCAGCTCACCGCCGGTCGTCCAGTACCACCTGCTCGTCCATCCGGGGCAGCCACAAGGTGAAGGTGCTGCCCAGCCCCTGTTCGCTGTGCAGCGCCACGTGGCCGCCCATCAGTTCCATGATCTCCTTGACGATGGCCACGCCCAGGCCGGTGCCGGGGATGCTGCCGGATTTGTCTGCACGGTAGAAGCGCTCCCCCACCCGCGCGAGTTGATCTGGCGCCAGGCCGATGCCCTGGTCCTGGATCTCGATCCCGACATGCGGCCGGCCTTGCCGGTCTTGCGTCAGGATGCGCACACGGACATCACCACCCTGCGGTGAATACTTGTAGGCATTGGACAGCACGTTGAGCGCGGCCCGCTGCATCTTCTGTCGGTCCACCCAGACCAGAATGGCTTGATCAGGCCAGGCGATCAAGGGGGCCGTGCGATCAGGCGGCAGCTTGAAATCACGGATGACCTCGTCCAGCAGCGCCGTCAGGTTGCAGGCATTGAAGCTGAAGTCCTTACCCTGTCGGGCCTCGATGCGCGCCAGATCCAGCAGCTCATCGATGATGGCCTTCATGGCTTCGCTTTGACGGTAGATGCGGCCCAGCAGGTCCTTTTGCTTGTCTGGAGCAAGGTCCCGCGTGAGCAGCAACTCCGTGAAGCCATAGATGCTGGCCATCGGTGTGCGCAACTCGTGGGCAGCCACGGACAAGAAGGCGCTCTTCATCTGGTCCACTTCGGTCTCGATGGTCACGTCGCGCACGTGCAGCACCTGCGAAACAGCCCCACCCTCGCTGAGGATCAGGCGCATCTCCAGCATCCGTCTGGCAGGCGGCTTCATCTCGACCACCACGCGAGTGGCCTCCGCAACATCGCCCGCCACACCTTCGGCGGGCGTCGCCTGTTTGAGTGCGTCGAGGCCCTGGATGGCCTGTCCCCTTGCGGCGCATTCGAACAGGCGCGTGCTGAAGCTGTCTTCGCTGAGCCCCAGCAGGGCCTGGGATGACAAGCCCGTGAGCCGGGTCCAGGCCGGGCTGATGTAGCTGACGCGCCCCGCCATGTCGAACGAGACAAACGCGTCGGGTGACAAGGAAAAGATCGCCGACATCTGCTGGCTGTGTGCCCGCAACTGGGCCTGCGCCGCCTGCAAGTCGGCCGTCATGGCCTGCGCCATCTGCCGGGCCCGCGCGCGCCCCGTGTTCATGAGCCAGACCGACACCGCGGCCATGGCGCTGAGCAACACGCCCAACAACACCAGCCACACGGCCATGACGTAGCCGTTGTCCACATCGAATGCAGGGGTGGAGCGGATGCGCAGGGCCAGCGTTCGCCCACCCACCGTGATCGCATGGTTCGAGGCGAACTGAGGCTGAGCGCTCGCCTGCTCACCCGGGTTGCTGGCGTCGGACTGAGCCAGCAGAACAGGCGTTTGCCCTCCGCTGACGTCATACAAGGCGTACTGTGCCTGGGTGGTCAAGGACAGGTCCAGGCCATCGAGCAGATCGTCAGCCAGGATGGGCGCGGACACGAGCGCGTCCAGTGCCGCGCGGCGCTGCGCCACGGTCTCCAGAGGCAGGCCCGGTTTGTAGAGGGGCAGTACGTACAGAAAAGCCGCCTGTGGCCGCCCCAGTTGCACCAGGTGGACCTGCGCGCTCAAGGCGGCCTCACCGGTGTCGATCGCCCGCTGCAAGGCCTCCTTGCGGGCAGGCTCAGAGCCCACGTCAAAACCCATGGCCAGGTGATTGGGTGCCAGCGGCTCGATCGCATCCACCACGTACAGCATGGGGGACTGCCCCGACGTGCGGACCTCGAAGGCCGGCACGCCCTGGGCCCGCATCCGCGCCTCGTACGCGGGCTGCTCCGAGCGCGGCACCGGCCTGACCAGGCTCAGCGCAACCAGTCCCGGGAACTCCCGGCGCAGGTTGCGTGTGGCGACCCAGGTGCGCAACTCCTGATGGCTCAAGACATGCCCGGCCAGCACCGAGGCACTGCGGATATCGTGCAGCACGTCGGCGGCACGGTCAAAACGGGCCTGCACCGTGTCCCGCAAGCTGTCAGCCACCTGTTCGAAGCGTGCACGGGCCGCGTGCTGCGCCTGCCCGTACAGCCCCCAGGCCAGCCACACGCTCAAACCGGTGCCCAGCACAAACACCAGCAGCGGCAAGTGCCGGACGTAGGCAGCCGAAGACGCGTCGGCGGCCACGGACGGGCCCGATACGCGGCGTGCCATGCGGTGCGCCCGCCAGGTCACCAGGGGCGCGGCCATCACTGACAACACCAGCGCGTCCAGAAAAGCGTCCTGCCAGGCGCTCAAACCCGGAGCAAGCGAGGGCAGCAACAACATCACGACGACTTCGCACACCGCCACGATCACCAGCAACTCGGCCACCAACCTGGCCGAGCCCAGTACATTGCGCCATGCCCGCTGAACCATGCGCCCGGCCCTCCAGTCAGGCCAAAACCCACGCCACACGCAGGGCGGGCACGGGCGGGCACATCAGCGGGAAATGGCTGAGTCGTCTCATGTCAGGTCGAAACAGTTTCACTTTGTGCGTCATCTTCGGCTTTTCAGGACACAGCTTAAGGACAATACTCCTCACTTCAGGATTGGAGAGAGACCAGATGAAGCGCGTGTTGATCGTTGAAGACCAGGCGGACATCCGCGAGCTGATCCGGATGACCCTGGAAATCGAAGATTTCGACATCCACGAAGCCGAAAACGGCGACCTCGGCCTGCAGATGGCACGCCAGCTCAAACCCGATCTGGTCCTGCTTGACGTGATGATGCCCGGCTCGCTGGATGGTTTTGCCGTGTGCAGCCACATCAAGGGTGACCCGGCGCTCAAGCGCATGAAGGTCGTCATCCTCAGTGCCAAGGGGCAGGATCACGACAAGCAGCAAGGCAAGCAGTCAGGCGCCGATGGCTACCTGACCAAACCGTTCAGCCCCCGCCAGTTGCTGGACGTGGTCACGCGCCAGCTGGGCTGACAAGCCGTTCACCTCAGGACATCTTGGCGATCCACGCCAGCGGCGCGTTGCGCATGTACCAGCCCACCAGCGTCCAGGGCCAGCTGGGCACGCAGGCCTTGGCCGGCTCGCGCTCGATGGCCGCCACCAGGGCGCGGCAACCCGAGGCCGTGTCCACCATCAACGGCGTCTTGGCCGACTTGCTGCTCAACTCGGTCTCGATGTAGCCCGGGTAGATGGTGGTGACCTTGATCGGCGTGCGCAGCAGGTCCGCACGGATGCCTTCGGTCAACGCTGCCAGCCCGGCCTTGGTGGCCGCATAGGTCGTGAGGTTGCGTGGCAGGCCGCGCATCGCGCTCATCGACGAAATGCTCACCAGGTGCCCGCTGTTTTGCGCACGGAAGATCTCGACCGCCGCTTCGCACTGCGCCAGCGCCGCGATGAAGTTGGTTTGCGCGGTCTGCAAGTTGGCATCGAAGCGACCCTTGCCAATGGGCTGGCCCTTGCCCAGGCCCGCATTGACGATGACCCGGTCGATCTGCCCGAACTCCTGCTTGAAGGCGCGGAACACCTCGAAGACCTGCTCGTGCTGGTTCACATCCAGCGGGCGCACCAGCACCTTCACGCCGGGGTGTTTCGCTTCCAGCTCGGCCTTGAGCTCGACCAGCCTGTCCACCCGGCGCGCGCACAGCGCCAGGTTGCGGCCCATGGCGGCGAACTCGCGCGCCATGCCTTCGCCCAAGCCTGAGCTGGCACCGGTGATGAGGATGTTCTGTCTGCGTTGGGCCATGGTCTTGTGTCGGGGTGGTGATCAGGTATCAGGTGCGCGCCTGGCGCTTCAGCGCTGGGCCAGGAAGGACTTGACCGCACCGATGGTGGCGGTGGGGTCTTCTTCCTGCGGGACGTGGCCCAGCTTGTCGAACACCACCAGGCGGCTGCCTGCGATGTCTTGCTGGAAGCGGTCCGCGTTGTCAGGGGTGATGAGGTGGTCCTGCCCGCCCCAGATGATCAGCGTGGGTTGCTTGATCTGCTTGATCTGGTCGGCATAGGCGCCCAGCGGGCTCTGGCTGAAACGCGCCGTCAGGGACTCGCGGTTGCCCTCGCGCAGCGTCAGCTCGTAGTAACGGTCGATCAGCTCGGGCGTCACCTTGGACGGGTCGCCATACACGCTGCGCACGCTGGACTCGATCATGCCGCGTGGCAGCAAGCGGGTCATGAGCGGCTTGAGTGCGGGGATGCGCGCAATCTTGAAGCCAATGGGCATGCCCTCGGTCTTGAAGGGGTAGCCGCCGGCGTCCACCAGCACCAGTTTGCTCACGCGATCAGGGTGGCCGACCGCCGTCATCCAGGCGATCTCGCCGCCCAGCGAGTTGCCCGCCAGCACCACCTGCTTGAGCTGCAGGTGATCGAGCACGCCGACCACGAAGTCTGCATAGCGCGGCAGGTGGTAGTCGCCATCCGGTGTGGGGCCGGTCAGGCCAAAGCCCGGCAAGTCCACGGTGATGACGCGGTGCTGCCCCTTGAGCGCCGCTACCCAGCCCTCCCAGGTGTGCAAGCTGGCCGAGGTGCCATGCAGCAGCACGATGGGTTGCGGGTCGTCACGCGGGCCTTCATCGCGCAGGTGCACCTGCATGCCCTGCAGCGCCACGAACTGCGATGGTGCCGGGGCCCAGCGGGCCTTGAGCGTTTCCACCGGGCGGTCCGGCGCCCAGGCCGACACGACACCGACACCCGCCAGCGCCACCACCAATGCGAGCACACCACCTGCGATCTTGAGGGCTTTCATCCTTGCTGTCCTTGTTGATGCGGGCCGGCGTTCCGCGTGCCGACCCAAGCCCCGAAGTATGCGTCAGCGGTAGGTGAGCAGTGGCGGCTGAGCGCCCTCGACGTGCGCGTGTTCGTTCACCGAGATCAGGTGCAGGCCATCGCGCCCGGCCTGGATCTTGGTGATGCCCACATTGGCCAGCGTCCAGTTGATGGTGAAGGCCTGCGCGTCGTTCAGCCCCAGCAGGTGCGCACAGATCACGCTGATCGTGCCGCCCGAGGTGAACACCAGCGTGTTGCCCTTGGGCGGCGTGGCCTTGACCAGGTCTTCGAGTGCCGAGACCACGCGCAGCTTGAACACGGACCAGGGCTCGTTGTACTCGTCATCGTGGTTGCCACCCACCCAGCGCGCCACCGCGTCCTGGAAGAACTTCTGGAAGCTGCGGCGCGGGTCACCCGAGGCGGCCATGTCGCTCATCATCACCAGCTTGTCGACATAGCGTGGCTCGGCCACCTCGATCACGTTTTCGTGGTCGAACTCGTTGACACCCGCATGGTGTTGCAAAGGCAGCTCAATGCCCAGCTCGCCCACCGCCCCGGCTGCCGTCTCCTGATGGCGCTGCATCGTGCCGCTGATCAGCACATCGGGCTTGACGCCGCGTGCCTTCAGGGCCGAGCCCAGCACCTTGGCCTGCTGGTGGCCCACCGGCGAGAGCTGGTCGTAGTTGTTCGAGCCAAACGAGGCCTGGCCGTGTCGCAGAAGGTAGATGGCACCCATGGTGTGTGTCTTTCGTGATCGTTCAGGTACGTGCCCGATGGCGTGGCATCAACGCCTGGCCTGCTTGATCAGGCCCTTGCAGCGCCAGTCCAGGTAATTGACGAGGATCCAGAAGTTCTTGAAGGCCGGGTTGCGCGTCTGCTTGTGGTGGTAGCGGTAGTAGATCTGCTGCGCGATCACGGCCAGGCGGAACAGGCCATAGACCTCATAGAAGGCCCATGCACCGGCCCTGTCCACCTTGTAGCCGGACTTGTCGAGGTAGTAGTCCACCACTTCTTCGCGGCGCAACATGCCCGGCAGGTGCGTGGGCTGGCGCCGCGTGGCCATCATCAGTTTGTTGTCGTCTGCCTGGATCCAGTAGGCCAGGGCATTGCCCAGGTCCATCAACGGGTCGCCCAGCGTGGCCATCTCCCAGTCCAGCACACCGATCACCTTGGTCGGGTCGTTCTCGGCCAGGATCACGTTGTCGAAGCGCCAGTCGTTGTGGATGACGACGTTGGCCACGTCCTGCGGTGTGCGCTCTTTCAGCCAGGCCATCACGTACTGGTAGGAGGGCACGTTCCAAGTCTTGGCCTTGGTGTAGCGTGCGCTCCAGCCTTCGATCTGGCGCTGGCAGTAGCCATGGCCCTTGCCCAGGCTGTCCAGGCCGGTGGCCTTGACATCGACCTGGTGCAACTCGACCAGCTTGTCCAACACGTTGGTGCAGAGCTGGCGTGTGGTTGTCGCATCCAGGCTCAGCCCACGCGGCATGTTCTTGCGCGGGATGATGCCGGCAATGCGCTCCATCACGTAGAACTCGCTGCCCGTGACGGCTTCGTCCTCGCACAGGCCGATCATGGTGGGCACCACCGGGTACACCGGCTTGAGCGCCTTTTGCACGCGGTACTCCCGGCCCATGTCGTGGGCGCCCTTGGCCTTGGTGCCAGCGGGCGGGCGGCGCAGGATGAAGTCCCCATTGGGGTACTTCAGGCGATAGGTCCAGTTGGACGCCCCGCCCGAGAACTGCGTGATCTCCGGCAGCCCATGCAGCGTGGGCACATGGCCTTTCAGCCACGCGTCCACACCCGCCACATTGAGCTCTTCACCAGCACGGACGCGCCCGCCCTGGTCCTCGATGCCTTTGTTGTTCGTGTTGTCGCTCAATGTCGGGCTCGCTTACTTCATCACGCCGTATTTCATGAGCTCCAGGCGGGCGATCATGCCCTTGTGGACCTCATCGGGGCCGTCTGCCAGACGCAGGCTGCGCGCCTGGTTGAAGAAGGCGCTCAAAGGCACGTCGTGCGACACGCCCATGCCGCCGTGCATCTGGATGGCGAAATCCACCACGTTCTGCAGCATGCTCGGGGCCACCACCTTGATGGCCGACACATCGGTCAGCGCGCCCATCACGCCCACGGTGTCGATCTTCCACGCGGCTTGCAGCGTCAGCAGGCGAGCCTGGTCGATGGCCACGCGGGCTTCGGCAATGCGTTCGCGGTTGCCACCCAGGTTGATCAGCTGCTTCCTGAAAGCCGTGCGCTCGATGCCGCGCTTGATCGCCAGTTCCAGCGACTTCTCAGCCGCACCGATGCAGCGCATGCAGTGGTGGATGCGGCCGGGGCCCAGGCGCCCTTGTGCGATCTCGAAGCCCTTGCCCGGCCCGGCAATGAAGTTGCTCACCGGCACGCGCACATTGTTGAAGTGCACCTCGCCGTGGCCGTGCGGCTCGTCGTACTCGCCGAACACGGGCAGCATGCGCTTGATCTCGACGCCCGGGGTGTCCATGGGCACCAGCACCATCGAGTGCTGGTTGTGGCGCCCCAGATCGGGGTTGGGCGTGAGCGCCATGAAGATGCCGATCTTGCAACGCGGGTCACCCACGCCAGACGACCACCACTTCTTGCCATTCAGCACAATCTCGTCACCTTCGATCACGGCCGTGGCGGCCATGTTGGTCGCGTCCGACGAGGCCACATCCGGCTCGGTCATGAAAAACACCGAGCGCATCTCACCGGCCAGCAGCGGCGTCAACCATTGCTGCTTCTGCTCGTCGCTGCCGTACTTCCAGATCACCTCCATGTTGCCGGTGTCCGGGGCATTGCAGTTGAAGATCTCGGGCGCCATCATCGAGCGGCCGGTTTCTTCGGCGCTGAAGGCGTACTCCAGCACGCTCAGGCCGGCACCCAGTTCAGGGTCGGGCAGGAAGAGGTTCCACAGGCCCTCGGCCTTGGCCTTGGCTTTCAGCGCTTCCACACGGGGTGGGATCTTCCACTGCGTCCAGTCACCACCGTGGCGCTGGCCCAGGATGCCTTCCCAGTGTTCCTGCTCGACAGGTTCGATGTGGTCCTTGATGAAAGCGCGCACACGGGCTGCGGTTTTGGCGGCACGTTCACTGGGTTGGAAGTCCATGGTCGTCTCCTGATGGGTGGGTCATTCGGTCAACGTCAGGGATGCTACGCCGCTTCAGGCTGTGCATCAAATGATGAATTTTCATCGCAAGTCATGCACCCGCTGCATATCTGGTGAGCGCATCTTCACCGCACACCACTCAC
Source organism: Aquabacterium sp. (assembly GCF_016195855.1). GTDB lineage: Bacteria > Pseudomonadota > Gammaproteobacteria > Burkholderiales > Burkholderiaceae_C > Aquabacterium. The sequence continues at coordinate 20,813 of NZ_JACPYU010000026.1, read as the reverse complement.
ATGAATGAGATTGAAGTGGCCCCTGTACGCCAGCCCCGCCGGCTGTGCTTTACTCGGCTGCATCGCCCTGACCGACTCCGCTCACTCGATCAAGATCTGGTTCGGGGCGGTGCTCATGCGGCTCACACGTTTTTGCCATGAAGACCCACAACGATCAACGATTTGACATGCTGGACGGCATACGCGGCGTCGCAGCATTGCTGGTCATGGTCTACCACGTCAGCCTGGAAAACGGCTTGAACTACCTGCCTGGCGCCTGGGCCGCCGTGGACCTGTTCTTTCTGCTGTCTGGCTTTGTCATCATGCACAGCTACGCGGCCAAAATTAACCGCGGCATGACCCTCGCCCACTTCCTCAAAGTGCGCCTGGTGCGGTTGCTGCCCCTGTACTTCATCGGCTTGACGCTGGGGGTGGCGGCCGCTTTCGCGGGCCTGCTCAACAACGACAGTGACCACTTGTCGGCTGGCGGCATCGTCCAGTCGTCCGTACTGGGCGTCTTCATGATCCCCTATGGCCGCTATACAGCCTGGATGGGCTTGCCCCACGTCGGGGGCGACAACGTGTTCCCCCTCGATCCCCCTGCGTGGTCCTTGTTCTTCGAGTTGCTGATCAATGTGGTCTTTTTTGCCTGGGTCGCCCGGTTCAAGACCATACGCATGCCCGTTGTCCTGGCCGCCTTGGCGATCTTCCTGCTTGCCCGATTTCACTCAGGTTACGTGCATCCCGGGTGGACCTCACACAGCTTCATTTATGGCCTGCCCCGCGTCACGGCCGAGTTCTTTCTGGGCACCCTGATCTACAAGCATCACGCCCGGTTCAGCAAACACCTGGTGCTGCTGTCACTGGCGCTGAGCACGGCCGTATTTGCACTTTTCTTCACCAACAACCCTGCGTTGCTGCTGGTCGACATCCTGCTGCTGACACCCCTGGCCATCACCAGCAACGCCGCCGTCAGACTCGCCGAGTTCGGCAGGAAGGTCTGTGCCACCCTGGGGGAAGTGTCCTATCCTCTCTACATCACGCACGTCCCCATCCTTCAGACAGAGCTGCGTGTTTTCCACATTGGCCGTTTCTCCCCGGCCATCCAGCTGGCCATCGTGTGCATCACGGCCACAGTCAGTGCCCTGATGCTCGCCAGGCTGGACAAGGTCATCCGCCAGCGCCTGATGCGCAAGCTGCTGTCTGCAGAACGCTCGTCCGTCGTCAGGCTGGATGGCGCAGCAGCCCCATAGACGCATACACGCCCTGCTTGAGGCTCTCTCGGAGCCAGGCATGCACGGGGTCCGCCTCGCGGTCAGCGTGCCAGTACATCCAGATCCCCAGCGGCGGCACGGCCACCGGCAACTCGCAAATCAGCAAGGGCAAAGCCCGCGCCAACTCCATCGCGTAGGTGCGCGGCAGGGTCAGCAAGGTGTCGCTGTGCGCCACCACATTGGCCGCCGCGAAATAGTGCTGGCAACGCAGGATCACGTCGCGCTGTCCCTGTCCCAGCGCGGCCCACACCGCCTGCAGCGGATCGGGTTGATCGGGCAGCAAGGTCACCATCACGTGCTGGTGCCTCAGATAAGCGGCCAGGTCCAGCGTGCGCCCCGCCAATGGATGCCCCTGACGCATGATCACGGCCAGGGTCTCATCAGCCAGGTGCACGCCCTGGATGTGCCCGGCCACACGCCGTTGACGATCGATCACGAGGTCAACGTCTCCTTGCGTCAGCACCTGCTCCAGGGCATCGTGCGCCACCCGCACGCTGGCCAGCCTGGCGCGCGGCGCCACCTCACCCAGGCGCGCCATCAAGGGTGGCAGGGTGATGGCCTCCAGCACATCGCGCATGCCCAGGCGCAAGGTCATGTCCAGCGTGGCCGGATCAAAGGTCTCGGCCTGTCCCATCAAGGTCTGCAGCCCGCGCAGATGCGCCTGCACCTCACCGATCACCCGGCGCGTCAACTCCGTGGGCACCATGCGGTTGCCCTGCCGCACGAACAGCGGGTCACCCCACAGGCGCCGCAAGCGGGCCAAGGCATGGCTCACGGCAGGCTGGCTCAGGTGCAGATGGCGCGCCGCCCCCGAGATGCCGCCATGTGCATACACGGCGTCCATCACGCGAAACAGGTTGAGATCGAGTCGGGATACGGGCAAGACCATGCCGTCACCATACACCGGCACCACACGCCCTCAAACACGGGACTTTTTTGGTGCAATCGTGCTCACCCAGCCAGCCAGAGCAGGCGATAATGGAAGCCTTGCCGCCAATGCGGCGACCTTGGAGCGATCACCTTGGACAGTCACCCTCGGTGACCGCCCACTCCAGCCACCTGGACCCGGCCCTGCTGTAAGGGGCACGCAAGCCAGGTGAGGCCCAAGCTGCCAGACGGCAAGGGCCCACAGCGGGAGGGGGCGGCCACACCACTCACCCCTTCCCCTCAACCTGTACGTTCACCCGCAGGCCTTTGCGCCCGGAGCCCACGTGCTGGAGACCGCATGCTCAACGTGTTCACGCTGGCCAATGGCCGGCTGTTTCAGGAAGAAATCGACAGCCTTGACGAGCTCACACCGGCCCGTCCGGTCTGGGTCGACCTGGAAGCCCCGACCCCGGAAGAAAAAGGCTGGATCGCCGTCAAGTTCGGCCTGGTCATCCCTGCCGACATCATCGACGACGACCTTGAAGAGTCCGCCCGCTTCTACGAAGAAGACGGCGCCGTCCACATCCGCTCCGACTTCCTGATCGACGACGACGAGACCCCGCGCAACGTGCGCGTGGCCTTCATCCTGCACGAGAACGTGCTGTTTTCGGTCCACAAGGAAGACCTGCCGGTGTTCCGCCTGCTGCGCATGCGCGCGCGCCGCATCCCGGCCCTGATCGAAGATGCCAAGGACGTGCTGCTCAAGCTGTACGATGCCGACGCCGAGTACTCCGCCGACACCCTGGAAGGCATCTACGATGACCTCGAAAAGGTCAGCAAGAAGGTGCTGCAAAACGCCGTGAACGACGCCGCCGCCGCCGATGCCCTGGCCGCCATTGCCCGCCAGGAAGACTTGAACGGCCGCATCCGCCGCAACGTCATGGACACGCGCCGCGCCGTGAGCTTCATGATGCGCGCCCGCATGCTCAACGCCGATCAGTTCGAAGAAGCCCGACAGATCCTGCGTGACATCGATTCACTGGACAGCCACACGGCCTTCCTGTTCGACAAGATCAACTTCCTGATGGACGCCACGGTCGGTTTCATCAACATCAACCAGAACAAGATCATCAAGATCTTCTCGGTGGCCTCGGTGGCCTTGCTGCCACCTACGCTGGTGGCCAGCGTGTACGGCATGAACCTCAAGTTCCCCGAATTGCTCTGGCTGGGCGACTGGAGCTACCCCTACACCGTGGCCCTGATGGTGGCCAGCGCGATCGTGCCCATGTGGTACTTCTACAAGCGAGGGTGGTTGACCTGAACACCGCCGCTGCATCGAAGCTGCCACCCGGCCTGCTGCGCGTGATGCTGGGCACCACCCTGGTGGTGCTGAGCTACAGCCTGCTCAACCCGGTCCTGGCCGTGCGCCTGCAGACCGCCGGGGCCAGCAGCACCGCCATCGGCCTGTTCGCCATGCTGCCCTTCATCAGCGTGGCCGCGCTGGTACCGCTGGTGCCGCAACTGTTTGCCCGCGTGGGCGTGGGCCAGGCCTACCGTGCCGGCCTGCTGCTGGAGCTCGTCTCCTGCCTGGGCTACCTGCTCACCGACGACTACCGCATCTGGTGCGGCCTGGGGCTCATGGCCGGCATGGGCGCCGCCGCCGCCTGGAACGCCACCGAGGCCCTGATTGCGCACAACGTGCCGCCCAGCCACCGCGGCCGCCTGACCGGCCTGTACCAGGCCTTGCTCGGTGCAGGCATGGCCCTGGGGCCCATGCTGCCTGGCCTGTTGCGCATCGGGCCGATGGAGGCCAACGCCATCGCTGCCGGGGGCCTGGCCCTGGGCCTGCTGATCACGCTGACACCCGCCGTCACCCACCTCAAGGCCATGCACGATGACCACGAGCCCATGAGCCTCCTGAGCGCCTGGCGCTTTCGGCCCGGCCTGGCCTGGGCGGCCGTGGTGGGCGGCGTGTTCGAGGTGGGCCTGGGCTCCATCACCACGGCCTATGGCTCACAGATCGGCATGAACCTGGCCGCGGCCACCTCGATTGCAGGTGCGTTGGGCATGGGCAGCTTCATCTTTCAATACCCCACCGGTTGGCTGGCCGACCACCTGCCCGCCCGGCGCCTGTTTGCGCTGGGGGCCGGCGTGCTGGTGTTGAGCGCGGTCGCTTTTGTGCAGGCCTCGACCTGGCCCACGCTGATCTGGGTCTGCGCTGCGGCCTGGGGCGGCATCGGTGGTGCGCTCTACACGCTCAGCATGATCCGCGTGGCCCATGACTTCGCCGACACATCGGCCCTGGCGGGCACCTCGGCCATGATCGCCGGCTACACGGCCGGTGGCGCCTTGGGGCCCCTGGTCAGTGGCTGGGTTTTCGACCACTTCGGCGTGGGCGGCCAGGGCAGTTGGCTGGCCGTGCTGGCACTCAGCCTGCTGTTGATGCAAACGCGGCCGACGCCGGAGGCGCCGCCTCGCGCCACAGGCTGAACAACACCGACTGCAGGCTATCGGCCGGCACGGGTTTGTGCAGCAAGGGCAGGCCGCTGGCATGCGCCTCGCGCAGGCGCTCGGGCGCCGTGTCCCCCGTGATGATGGCCGAGGGCACCACGCGCCCCATGCGCTCGCGCACAGCCTGGACAGCCTGCAGCCCGGTGCGGTGGCTGCGCAGGCGGTAATCCGCCAGGACCACATCGGGCTCGAAGCGCTCCAGAATGCGCAGCGCATCCTCATCGGAGGCCGCGGCTTCGCACCAGCACCCCCAGGTGGCCAGCAGATCGCACATGGCCGAGCGCACCGTCTCGTCGTCGTCGATCAACAGCACCCGCAAGCCACTGAGATCAGGCTCGTCCGTGGCCGCCACATCCGCAGAGGGCTGCCAGGGCGACTTGCTGACCGGCAAGGCCAGGCGAAACACCGAGCCCCGACCAGGCTCGGAACGCAGCGTGATGTCCACGCTCATGGCCCTGGCCAGCCCTTGCACGATGGCCAGGCCCAGGCCCAGGCCCTTGCGGCGGTCCCGCTCCGGATTACCCAGTTGATGGAACTCCCGAAAGATCGCCTCGTGCTGATCTGCCGGGATGCCGACGCCCGTATCCCAGACCTCCAGCCAGGCTCTCGCCCCGCGGCGCCGGCACGCCAGCAGCAAGGCCCCGCGCTCGGTGTAACGGATGGCGTTGAGCACCAGATTGCGCAGGATCATCTCCACCAGCGCCGGATCGGCGTGCAGGATCACCGAGGTGTCCCGCATGCGAAAGGCCAGGCCCTTGTCCTCGGCCAGCGGCGCCATCTCCCGCTCCAGCTTGCGGAACATCGGCTGCAGGGCAAAGGGCTGCATCTGCGGCTTGACCACGCCCGCATCCACCTTGGAAAAGTCCATCAAGGTGTTGAGCATTTCGCCTGTGGCCTGTGCCGATGCCAGGGCCTGCTGCAGCAACGCCTGCTGCCGCTCATTGAGGTCTGCACGCGCCAGGGCATTGAGGAACAGGCCCATGGCATGCAAGGGTTGGCGCAGGTCATGACTGGCTGACGCCAGGAACACCGTCTTGGCCCGGTTGGCATCCTCGGCTTCGGCCAGGGCCACTTCGGCCACCTGCCGCGCCTCCAGCGCACGCTGCGTCTGATCGCGCAAGCGCCTGACCAGCCCCTCGTTTTCAAAGCCCAGCTCGATGGCCCGTAAGGCCCCGCGCGCCGCGAAGTAGGAGAACACCGTCATGGCCAGCAGGTAGAGCGACACGGCCAGGCCCATCATGAAGCTGAACTCGTCGCTGGAGCGCAGCAACACGGTCATGACCGGCGCGATATTGGCCACCCAGTAGGTGATGGCCACAGGCCAGGACGGCGCGAACACCGCCAGCCCGCCCGAGTTCATGCCCGCCGTGATGCCCAGCACGATGGCAATCGACATGGGGTTGGCCTTGTCCAGCCACAGCACGCCCATCGCCCCCCAGCACAGGCCCTGCATTCCCGCCATCAGGCGCACGACGTGGGCATACACCGCCACGCGCGCCACGTCCGTGGGCAGTGGCAAGGCATGCCGCACCGACAGGCACAGCAAGGTCATCGCCGTGGTGGCACCGGCCCAGGTCCACGTGCCGGCCACATGCACCGTGCGGCTGCCAATCCACGCCGTCAGCAAAGCCACGAACGCCGAGATCACGAAAGCGTAAGGCAGGTTGCGATCCAGCAGCGTCATCTGCGCAGACAGCACGCGCGGGCTGTCGAAGCGCCAGGCCCGCGTCAGGAGCGTTCGCACGCTCATGGCTGCAACAGGCCTCTGGCCACGGCCACCGCGTGGGCCTGTTCGCGGCTGCTGGCACCCAGCCATTCCGTGAGCCAGGACACTTCGGCGCGCACCTCGTTCTCGTTCATGCCCATCTGGCGGGCGATGGCCTTGTTGGGCGTGCCCCGCCCCAGGTAGCCCAGGATCAGCAACTGGCGTGCAGACAAGTGTGGCTCGGCTTCGGCCACCTGCATCACCGCGGGTGCCATCTGGGTCTGCGGCGCGCTGGCCTGGGTCAGCACCACGTAGGGCACGGCCGCGTAGGTAGGCTGCCCCGCCAAGGCCGAACGCACGGCGGCAACCACCTCGGCGGCCGATGCCACCTTGGGCAAAAAGCCTGTGGCCCCGGCAGCCCGCGCCTGCAGGATCTGTTGGCCATTGACTTCGGCCGACATCATCAGCACCGGACAGGCCCGCGCCTTCGCCCGCAAAGCAGGCAAGTCCGCCAGGCCGTGGCCATCGGGCAGGTGCACGTCCAGCAGGATCAGATCCGGTGTTTCGCGCCCCAGGATCTCGAGCGCCTGCGTCAGGGTCACGGCCTGCGTCACCCGGGCCTGGGGCCAGTGCTCCGACAACATCAAGCCCAGCCCCGTGCGGAACAGGGCGTGGTCATCAACCAGCAGGAAATGGGGATGCAGGGCGCTCATGGATTCAGGGCAGGCAGGCTCTGGCAGTATCGCGCTTCGGCGCCCATAAAAAAGGCCGATCACTCAGGATCGGCCCTCATTCCCCTCTTAAGGGTGATATCAGCGCGCGCGACGCGCCTTCACCGCATCCGACAGGATCTTCAGCACCTCGGCCGAGTCATCCCAGCCGATGCACGCGTCCGTGATGCTCTGGCCGTAGACCAGCTTGGCGGGGTCATCCTTGCCTGGCGTGAACTTCTGGGCGCCCGCGCACAGGTGGCTTTCCACCATCACGCCGAAGACCTTGTTCGAGCCACCCGACACCTGCCCGGCGATGTCCTTGGCCACCACCACCTGGCGCTCGTGCTGCTTGGAGCTGTTGGCGTGCGAGAAGTCCACCATCAGCGAAGGATGCAGCTTGGCTGCCTCCAGATCCATGCAGGCCGCAGCCACGCTGTCCGCGTCGTAGTTCGGAGCCTTGCCACCGCGCAGGATCACGTGGCAGTCGGGGTTGCCGGCTGTCTCGACGATGGCCACCTGGCCATTCTTGTGCACCGACAGAAAATGGTGCGGGCGCGCGGCAGCCTGGATGGCGTCCGTGGCGATCTTGATGTTGCCGTCCGTGCCGTTCTTGAAGCCGATCGGCGCGCTCAGGCCGGAGGCCAGTTCACGGTGAACCTGGCTTTCAGTGGTGCGGGCCCCAATGGCACCCCAGCTGATCAGGTCACCGATGTACTGAGGCGACACCACGTCCAGGAACTCGCTGGCAGCGGGCACGCCCAGGCGGTTGATCTCCAGCAGCAGATGACGGGCCATGCGCAGGCCTTCGTCGATCTTGAAGCTCTCATCCATGTACGGGTCGTTGATCAGGCCCTTCCAGCCCACGGTCGTGCGGGGCTTTTCGAAGTACACGCGCATGACCACTTCCAGCGTGTCGGCGTACTGCTCGCGCAGCACACGCAACTTGCTCGCGTATTCAACGGCAGCGGCCGGGTCATGGATCGAGCAGGGGCCGATGATGACCAGCATGCGGTCGTCCTTGCCATGCACGATCTTGCTGATCGCCTTGCGCGTGTGCGCCACCAGGGTCTCTACTGGCGTGCCACGGATCGGGAAGAAGCGGATCAAGTGCTCGGGCGGCGGCAGCGGCGTGACGTTCTTGATGCGTTGATCGTCGGTCTGCGATGTCTTGTCGGCGGGGGGTACCCAGCCTTCAGCGGCACTGGATTTGGCGTTCATGGTGCTTCCTCTTGGGGCGATGTGGCGGACGAAAGTCGGAGTCGAAAAAAAACCGCCGGGGTAGACCGGCGGTTTTCAGGATTTGGTGTGGTTCGCTTATGCGTTGGCCACTCCTGCGCCGGTTACGGGCGAGAAGTAAAAGTACCAAAAGTAAAAGCGAGCGCGATTCATGATTGTTAATGTAGCACGGTTGCTTGCGGCATGGCTTGATCTGCATCGATCGGCCCGATCGCCTGGTTTACACGCAATCGCGCATCAATCGCCCGTCAATCGTCCGGTATGTGACACCTTGCCCGCGCACGTCCCGCTAGCATGCGGATCAGTTCAGACACCCTGCGTTGACATGAAGACCCTCACGGACCAGCTCACCCAGTACGCGACCTACCACCGCGACCGGCGCAACATCGTCACCCACTTCATCGGCATCCCGATGATCGTGGCGTCCATCTGCATCCTGCTGTCGCGGCCCACGCTCTCGGCCGAGTTGCCCTGGCTGACACCGGGCGCCGTGATCTCGGTCCTGATCACGCTCTACTACCTCAAGCTCGACGTGCGCTACGGCGTGGTGCTGGGTGCCTACCTCTGGGCCTGCCTGGCGGGCGCACAGGCCATGGCTGCCTGGACCACCGGTGCCTGGCTGGGCATGGGCGTGGGCCTGTTCCTGCTGGGTTGGGTCATCCAGTTCGTGGGCCACTACTTCGAAGGCCGCAAGCCCGCCTTTGTCGATGACCTCATCGGTCTGCTGATCGGGCCCTTGTTCATCGCCGCCGAAGCCGGCTTCCTGCTGGGCTTGCGCAAGGATGTCGAGGCCGAGGTCAACGCGCGGGCTGGCGCGCCACGCTGAGCCACCGCCGCCCCTCCAAAACAAAAAAGACGATGCCACCGGGGCACCGTCTCCCTGTTGGCATCACCGGCTGCTTCGGCGCCTGATCAGGCCTTCAGCTTGCGGGCCTGAGCCAGCAGGGTCTCGGCGTCGCTCACCTTGTAGCCGCCACCCTCTTCCACGTTCAAGGCCTGCACCACGCCGTCCTTGACCAGCATGCTGAAACGGGCGGAGCGCAGGCCCATGCCTTTGGCCGTCAGGTCCAGCGTCAGGCCGGTGGCCTTGGCAAAGTCGGCACTGCCATCGGCCATCATGCGGATCTTGCCGGCGGCCTTGAGGTCACGGCCCCAGGCGCCCATCACGAAGGCGTCGTTCACCGACACACACCAGATCTCGTCCACACCGGCCGCCTTGAATGCGTCCGCCTGCGCGATATAGCCAGGCGCATGCTGAGCCGAGCAAGTGGGCGTGAAAGCGCCAGGCAAACCGAACAGGGCAATGGTCTTGCCCGCCGTGGACTTGGTGATGTCAAAGGCATTGGGCCCCAGGCTGCAGCCTTCGCCTTCCACCTCGATGTACTCGAACAGCGTGCCCGCGGGCAGCTTGTCACCAACCTTGATCATGTTCGTCTCCTGAAATCAAAACACAAATGAAAAAACCGGCCGCCAGTATGACTGGCAAGCCGGTTTTGCTTGCAGCCACCCAGGATTACTCCCCGGTGGCCTTGTGGCGATGCGAACCGCCTAGATTGTCAGCAAAGACAGATCAGACGCCTTGGGCCTTCTCGACCAGACGGGACACAACCCAGTTCTTGGTCTTGGACAGCGGACGGCTTTCGGTGATCTCGACCACGTCACCCAACTTGAACTCGTTGTTCTCGTCATGAGCATGGTACTTGCGCGACTTGGCCACGATCTTGCCGTAGAGCTCGTGCTTGACACGACGCTCGACCAGCACGGTCACGGTCTTGGCGCGAGCGTCGCTGACAACCTTACCCACGAGGGTACGGGTCACTTTGGTTTGAGCTCCCGTCATTGGGCGGCTCCTTTCTTCTCGCTCAGAATCGTCTTGGCGCGAGCGATTTCGCGACGAGTCTTCTTCAGAGCCGAGTGGTCATTGAGCTGCTGGGTAGCACGCTGCATACGCAGGTTGAAGTGCGACTTCAGCAAGTCCTTGATTTCGGTTTCCAGTGCGGCCACATCCTTGGCGCGCAGTTCAGAGGCTTTCGCCATAACTTTCTCCTTACGCCTAGATTAGATGCCGAACTGGCGGCCAACGAACGTGGTGCTCAGTGGCAGCTTGGCAGCGGCCAGCGTGAACGCCTCGCGAGCGAGTTCTTCGGGCACGCCTTGGATTTCGTAGAGCACCTTGCCGGGCTGGATTTCAGCCACGTAGTACTCAACGTTACCCTTACCGTTACCCATACGGACTTCGGCGGGCTTGTTCGAAATGGGCTTGTCCGGGAAGATGCGGATGAAGATCCGACCGCCACGCTTGATGTGACGCGAAATCGCACGACGTGCGGCTTCGATCTGGCGAGCCGTGATACGGCCGCGCTCGGTCGCCTTCAGGCCGAAATCACCAAAGGACACATCAGCACCGCGGGTGGCGACACCCGTGTTACGGCCCTTGTGCTCCTTGCGGAACTTGCGACGATTAGGTTGCAACATGTTTATTCTCCTTTCGCCTCGGCAGCAGGTGCAGCCTTGCGAACACGCTTGGCCTCACCAGCACCAACGGCCACGGCAGGCTTGTCGCTGCCATCAGCCGGCGCGCCATCAGCACGCGGGGCGCCACGGCCAGGGCCGCCACGGCCACCAGGGCGACGATCGCCACCAGGACGGTCGTTACGAGGACCACGGCGGTTGCGGCGGTCGTCTTGGCTGTCGTCGCCCTTGAGCACAGGGGCTTCGCCATTGGCCAGACGGTCACCACGGTAGACCCAGACCTTCACGCCGATCACACCGTAGGTGGTGTGAGCTTCGGAGAAGCCATAGTCGATGTCCGCACGCAGGGTGTGGAGAGGCACGCGGCCTTCACGGTACCACTCGGTACGGGCGATTTCGATGCCGTTCAGACGACCGGACGACATGATCTTGATGCCCTGAGCGCCCAGACGCATGGCGTTCTGCATCGCGCGCTTCATGGCGCGGCGGAACATGATGCGCTTTTCCAGCTGCTGCGTGATCGAGTCGGCGATCAGTTGAGCATCGACTTCAGGCTTGCGCACTTCTTCGATGTTCACCGAGACCGGCACGTTCAGGCGCTTGGCCAGTTCGAGCTTCAGGTTTTCGATGTCTTCGCCCTTCTTGCCGATCACCACGCCCGGACGAGCCGAGAAAATGGTGATGCGTGCGCTCTTGGCGGGACGCTCGATCAAGATGCGCGACACGGCCGCGTTCTTGAGCTTCTTCTTCAGGAATTCACGGACTTCCAGGTCTTCAGCCAGCATCGAGGCAAATTGACGGTTGGTAGCGTACCAACGCGATGCCCAATTGCGGGTGACGGCCAGGCGGAAGCCGGTTGGGTGGATTTTTTGTCCCATAGTCAGCCTCTGCTTAGTTGCCCACGGTCACATAGATGTGGCAAGTCGGCTTGCTGATGCGGTTACCACGGCCCTTGGCTCGGGCGGTGAAACGCTTCAACGTGGTGCCTTGCTCCACATAAATGGTCTTGACCTTCAGTTCATCGATGTCAGCACCGTCGTTGTGCTCGGCGTTGGCGATTGCCGACTCCAGAGCCTTCTTGATGATGCCAGCGGCCTTCTTCTGGGTGAATTCCAGGATGTTCAGGGCTTGGTCGACCTTCTTGCCACGGATCATGTCTGCAACCAGACGACCCTTGTCACAAGAGAGGCGAACACCGCGAACGATTGCTTTGGTTTCCATCGTCGCTGCTCCTTATTTCTTGGCTTTCTTGTCGCCTGGATGACCCTTGAACGTACGGGTCAGGGCGAACTCGCCGAGCTTGTGGCCAACCATCTGATCCTGGATGTACACGGGCACGTGCTGCTTGCCGTTGTGCACAGCAATCGTCAGGCCAATGAACTCAGGCAGGATGGTCGAACGACGCGACCAGGTCTTGATGGGCTTTTTGTCCTTGGTTGCCACAGCCTTCTCGACCTTGGCGGCCAAGTGGTGGTCAATGAAAGGACCCTTTTTAAGAGAACGAGCCATATCAGCCTACCTCTTACTTTTTGCGACGCGACACAATGAAGGTCTGCGTGCGCTTGTTGTTGCGGGTGCGATAGCCCTTCGTCAGTGTGTTCCATGGGGACACAGGGACTTGACCTTCGCCAGTACGGCCTTCGCCACCACCGTGCGGGTGGTCCACCGGGTTCATGGCCACGCCACGAACGGTCGGGCGGATACCCTTCCAGCGGATGGCACCGGCCTTACCGTATTGACGCAGGCTGTGCTCTTCGTTGCTCACTTCACCCAGGGTGGCGCGGCATTCGATGTGGATCTTGCGAACTTCACCGGAGCGCAGGCGGACCTGAGCGTAAGTGCCTTCGCGAGCCATCAGAACAGCGGACGTACCAGCCGAACGAGCGATCTGACCGCCCTTGCCAGGCTTCAGTTCGATGTTGTGGATGGTCGAACCCACGGGGATGTTGCGGATGGGCAGCGTGTTGCCGGCCTTGATCGGGGCTTCAGAGCCGCTGATCACGGTGGCGCCTGCAGCCAGGCCACGGGGAGCAATGATGTAGCGACGCTCACCATCGGCATACACCACCAGAGCGATGTGAGCCGTGCGGTTCGGGTCGTACTGGATGTTTTCCACCTTGGCGGGGATGCCATCCTTGTCACGGATGAAATCGACCACGCGGTAGTGGTGCTTGTGACCACCGCCCTTGTGGCGAACCGTGATGTGACCGTTGTTGTTACGGCCAGAGTTCTGCTTCTGGGGTTCCAGCAGCGACGCTTCCGGCTTGCCCTTGTGCAGGTGCTTGTGCACCACCTTGACCACGCCACGGCGGCCAGGCGAGGTTGGTTTGACTTTAACGACAGCCATGATTACGCAGCCTCCCCGGAGAAGTTCAGCTCTTGACCTTCCTTGAGGGCCACGAAGGCCTTCTTGGCGTGGTCACGACGACCAGTACGGCCACCGAAACGCTTGGTCTTGCCCTTCTGGTTCAGGACTTGCACCGACTTCACTTCGACCTTGAACAGCAGCTCAACAGCGGCCTTGATCTCGGGCTTGGTGGCGTCGCGCAGCACCTTGAACAGCACTTGGCCGCGCTCTTCAGCAGCGGCGGTGGCCTTTTCCGAAATGATCGGAGCGACCAGCACCTTCAGCAGGCGGCTTTCATCGAATTTGGTGAGAGTGCTCATGCGAACATCTCCTGCAGCTTGTCGATCGCGCCCTTGGTGACCAGAACCTTCTTGTAATGGACCAGGGACAGGGGATCGGCGTAACGGGGCTCAACCACCAGCACGTTGGGCAGGTTGCGAGCGGCCAGGAACAGGTTCTCGTCCACGGTGTCAGCGATGACCAGGACGTGGTCCAGGTTCATGGCCTTCAGCTTGGCAGCCAGCAGCTTGGTCTTGGGGGCTTCGACCGTGATCGAGTCCACCACAGCCAGACGGCCTTCGCGGGCCAGCTGCGAGAAGATGGCGGCCATACCGGCGCGGTACATCTTCTTGTTGACCTTGTGGGTGAAGTTTTCGTCAGGGCTGTTCGGGAAGATCCGACCACCGCCACGCCACAGAGGCGAGGACGACATACCAGCACGAGCGCGACCGGTGCCTTTTTGGCGCCAGGGCTTCTTGGTGGTGTGCTTGACGGTCTCGCGGTCCTTCTGGGCGCGGGTACCTTGACGGGCATTGGCCTGGTAAGCGACGACGACCTGATGAATCAGGGCTTCGTTGTACTCACGGCCGAACACGGTGTCAGAAGCCTCAACCTTGGAGGCAGCTTGACCCTGTTCATTCAGGAGTTCCAGCTGTGCCATCAGTTGGCCCCTTTCTTGATCTTGACCTTGACTGCAGGACGCACGGTGACGAAGCCACCCTTGGCGCCAGGCACCGCACCCTTGACCAGCAGCAGTTGACGGGCTTCGTCAACGCGCACGACGTCGAGGTTTTGCGTGGTCACGGTCTCGTCACCTGCGTGACCAGACATGCGCTTGCCAGGGAACACGCGGCCAGGATCCTGCGCCATCGAGATGGAGCCAGGAACGTTGTGCGAACGCGAGTTACCGTGCGAAGCACGTTGCGAACCGAAGTTGTGGCGCTTGATGGTGCCCGTGAAGCCCTTACCGATCGAGGTGCCTTGCACGTCAACCAGCTGGCCAGCCTGGAACAGGGTGGCGGGGGCAATGGTGGCACCGGCCTTCAGATCGGCGGCGACTTCAGGAGCGACGCGGAATTCGCGGGTGATTTCACCAGCTTCCACACCAGCTTTGGCCATATGGCCAGCTTCAGGCTTGGTCACGCGCGATGCTTTGCGCGAGCCGAACACCACTTGCACAGCGGTGTAGCCGTCAGTCTCAACGGTTTTGACCTGGGACACGCGGTTGTTGGACACGTCGAGCACAGTCACAGGCACGGCATCGCCGTCGTCTGTGTAGATGCGCATCATGCCCACCTTGCGGCCCAGCAATCCGAGGCGATTGCTAAGACTCATGGTTTTTTCTCCAGCCTCACAATTGGAGGCCTTTTACACAAGCCCGACATCGATTGGCCGGGCCGACTCTTTCGGCGCCACTCACTCGTACAGACATGAAAGGCGCCTTCGAATTCCTGCTGGGGCAGCCGCTTGTTGCTTAAAATTTAGGCAACGCGCAATCCACCCATTACGGGAAAGCCTGCGATCATACCAAATGCCGCATTAATACGCAACTGCCACCTGAAACCTCCCCCTTTCACCCGATGCCCGCTGGCGCGGCCTGAGGGACACTGATCGGATGCAGCAAGCGCGTTCATGGCAAAAACCACTGGCTTGGGCCCTGACCATTCTGGGTGGCCTGCTGGTTTGGCTGGCGATCAACGCCCACGCCGGGCTGGAATCGGACGTCGCCGCCCGGCGACTCACGCAGGCGACCTTTACCCTCCAGCGTAACGACGACACGCCCTCACCCGGGTCCAGGCAGGCCAGGGCCCTGGTGCCGCCCGGCCCTCACGCCGTCCTCCTGCCCCACACCTGGGCGCAGGACCTGCAAGTGCGCAGCGGCGCAGGGCGCTACGCCCTCGACTTGATGCTGGACGGCCCCGCCACCCAACCCTGGGCCCTGCGCATAGACCGGCTGTCTTCCCACCATGTGATCGCCGTCAACGGCGCCACGGTGGAAGACACCATGAACGCCGGCGGGCCAGGGCACAAGCCCTTTCCCACGCCCAGCTTCGTGAACCTGCCGGCGGCCCTGCTCAAACCAGGGCACAACCGGATCGACATCGAGGTGCAATACGCCGTTCGCGCCGGGCTGTCGGCGGTCTGGAGCGGCCCCGCCGATGACCTGCGTGCCAGCTTCGAGACCAAGTTGCTGCTCAATGTCCGCCTACCCCAGGCCTTGAACATGGCCGCCGCCGGCTTGTCCCTGTTCATGGTCATGCTCTGGTGGCGCCGGCGTCACGACAAGGCCTTGGGCCTGTTCGGCGCACTGTGGACCATCGTGTCACTGCGCAATATGGGCTATTACGTGGTGGGCACGGTCAGCCCCGGCGCGTTCAGCGACTTCGCTTTTTATGCCGTTCAGGTTCTCAGCGCCACCTTGCTGGGTCAGTTCGCGCTGGCCTGGTCCGCCACCAACTGGCGCTGGTACCACCGGCTGCTGAGTGGCGGCAGCTTGTTTTTGCTGGGCACCGGGCTCGGCGCCGCTGCCTACGGGGCGTTGATGCCATGGCGTTATCTCAGCTACCCCGTGCTGCTGGCGATGTCCTTGCCGGCACTGTGGCTGGTCTTCACGCGCGCGCATCGCAGCAACATGGCGCAGATCGGCCTGCCGATCGGCTTGCTGATCGCGTTCCTGGCGGCAGCCCATGACTACCTGCTGATACGCGGCGTGACCTCGGTGCAGGACACCTTCTGGCTGCCATATGCCTCGCCGCTGACCCTGCTGATTGTGGCCAACGCCCTGCTGGACCGCTTTGCCAGCACGCTGGAGGCCGGCGAGCGGCACAGCGTCGAGCTGGAGCAGCGCGTGGACGAGCGCACGCAGGCCCTGCAAGCGGCCAACACGGCACACACCCGGTTCCTGGCTTCGGCCAGCCACGATCTGCGCCAACCCGTGGTGACGATCAGCCTGCTGGCAGGGCTGCTTCGCGAGCAACTCAAGGACAGCGGCAGCCTCCCTTTGCTGGACCGGCTGACGGAGGCCATCAAGGCCCTGGATGCCCTGCTCAAGGGCCTGCTGAACCTGTCCCGATTTGAAGCGGGGGCCGTGCAGGTCCACTGGCAGGTCGTCCCGCTCAACAGCCTGGTGGAGCGCGTGCTGGCGCACGAGCGCGCGGCGGCGGCCAGCAAAGGCCTGCAACTGCGCTGCCGCATGGCGCCCGGCCTGGCCGTGTGGTCGGACCCTGTCTTGCTGGAGCAGATCCTGCGCAACCTGATCAGCAACGCCGTGCGCTACACCCACCACGGTGGCGTGCTGATCGGCGCACGTCGCCACGGCCCCCATCACCTGAAGCTGGCCGTCTGGGATACGGGCCAGGGCGTCCCGGCATCACAACAAGACATGATCTTTGAAGACTTTGTGCAACTGGACAACCCCGGCAGGCGGGCGTCCCAGGGCATGGGCCTTGGGCTCGCACTGGTGCGCCATGCCGCCGCGCTGCTCCACACGCCCATCACGCTGCGCTCCGTCGAAGGGCAAGGCAGTTGCTTCTCCACTGTGGTGGAAAGCGCCACCCCGGTCACGGAAGGCGAGCGCACGCCGGCGACCCCCACGACCATCTGGCAAGACCTGAAGGTGGTGCTGGTCGAGGATGACCCGGACGTCGGCGATGCGCTGGCGCTCAGCCTGACAACGTGGGGCGCCCAGGTGTCCCGCCACGACGACGCGCACAGCGCCCTTCAGGCCCTGAAAATGCCGCGCACCGCTCACCCACCCGATCTGCTCATCACCGACCAGCGGCTGGGAGATGGCAGCGGCATCGACATCGTCGCCGCCTGGCGTCGGCACTGGGCGCCGCGCCGTGTGCCCGCCCTGATCATCACCGGCGATACCGCGCCGCAGGACGTCAGCACGCTGGCCCGATCCGGCATCCCGGTGTTGCACAAGCCCTTTGACGGCGAGACCCTGTCAAGCGCCGTGGCTGCGTTGCTGCCTGCACGCCAGCCCGAAGGCAGCACGCACTGATCAGGTGGCGTCGCCCGCGCGGCGTCGCGCGCTCAAGTGCAAACCCAGCCGAGCGGCCTCCACCACGGCCTGCGTCCGTGTGTTGACGGCCAGGCGATTGAAGATGCTGTTCAAGTGGGTCTTGACCGTCGAGGGCGCCAGATCAAGCTCCTTGCCGATCAACTTGTTGGACTTGCCTTCCACCAGCAAACGCAAGACCTCCATCTGGCGCAGCGACAAGCCCAGGTCCTGGTCACCAGAAGGCGAGCCCCGCTCCCGGTCGACCGGATACGACCCGCGCAAGATCTCATCGGGCACAAACACCGCACCGTCGAGCACGGCGTCCAGCGCACGTTGCATCACCGTCCACTCGGCCGTCTTGGGGATATAACCGGCCGCCCCCGCATCCAGCGCCGCCATCACGGTTTCCCGGCGCTCATCGGCAGACAAGACGATGGTGCGCGCACCAGGCACCGCCTCGCGCAAACGAACCAGGGTGATCACGCCCTCACTGTCCGGCAAGCTCAGGTCCAGCAAGACCAGTTGCAGGGACGGCGCGCCATGAAGGATGTCGATGGCCTCTCTCAGGGTGCCAGCAACCTGCAAGCTGAGTTGCGGGTGGCGCTGAGCGATCAGCAGCGCCAGGCCATCGCGCAACATCACGTGATCGTCAACAAGCAGACAGGCGGTATGGGGCATCGTTTCGGTAAAGCTTGCTGATGCAGAAGTCGATGATGCCGCAAGGCCTGCGTGAGCCTGTCTGGTTTTTGCACAAAACCGCACACATTCGCATGCCCGATACGCTGCGCCTGCCGCCCGCTCCACCATTTGGCCGATGCAGCGGCGCCAACGCCTGCCGAAACTGGGTTATCACCATTTTTCAAGACCCAGGCAGCCCAACATGAAACACGCCCCCTTGCTTCGCTACAGCGCCATCACTTCGGCACTCATGGTCACATTGGCCATCTCCGCATGTGGGGGCGGCGGCGGATCCAGCTCGACAAGCAGCAGCGGCAGCAGCAACCTGACCGTGTCCGGGGTTGCCGCGACCGGCGCAGCCCTGTCTGGCGCCACCGTCACGGTCAAATGCGCGGCCGGCACGGGCTCGGCCACCAGCAACACAGACGGCAGCTACACGGTCACCGTCAGTGGCGGTAGCCTGCCCTGCATGCTGGAAGCCAGCAGCGGCGGCACCACGCTGCACTCCGTGGTCACCGGCACTGGCAGCAGCGCCACCGCCAACATCACGCCATTGACGGAATTGATGGTGGCCCAGCTGACAGGCGCCGACCCGACGACCTACATGAGCAGCGTCGACGTCAGCACGCTGAGCAGCACCATCACGGACACCAAGCTGAGCACCGCCCGCACGGAAGTGGTCAACATCCTCACCCATGCCGGCATTGACACCAGCGGCTTGCCAAGCGACCTGGTGGGCGGCACCCTGCAAGCCGCTGTGAACGGCAGCGGTGGCAACGCTTATGACCAGGCGCTTGACGCACTGGCCAGCACGCTGACCAGCGCCGGCAGCCAATTGAGCACCCTCACCAGCACGGTCGCCAGCAGCTCGGCGGCGTCCACCAACACGACCTCGTCCAGCGCCGACAGCGGCGTCAGCGCCCTGGCTCCTGAGTTGCTGCTCAAGCCGGCTGCCGGGGGTTGCGACGCGCTGCGCGCGGCCGACTACTGGGCCGTGTTCTCCAACCGCACCGGTGGCGCTGCCGTGCAGAAGTTCCGCGTCAGCATCGAAGCGGGCAACGCCGCCATCACCTTCTTCACGAGTGCGGACACATCGACGCTGGCCGACACGAGCCGCACCTTGACCAGCAACGGCACCTGCCGATTCACGTCCAGCTCGGGCGACGACATCGTGGTGTCGCCTGCCGGCATCGTGGCGGGTCACTCCTCGGCCAACGAGGCCTTCGTGGCGGTGCCGGTTCAATCGCACACCCTGGATGAGCTGACTGGCAACTGGAACATCATCGCCGGCGACACGGCCGACACCGGCTCAGGTGACACGGGCTGGATCTACGGATACGGCACGATGACGATCACCGGGACCGGGTACGAGCAGTTCACGCAGGGTTGCTGGTTCGACACCACCACCTCGCCAACCTGCACCAACCTGGACGACGTCGCCCGATCCCTCCAGCGCCCGATCACCTTGAGCAGCGATGGCACCTTCACCAACCATTCCGCCAACGACACGACGGATGGCGGCCCCTGGCAGGACCGCTTCTTTGTCTACAAGACAGGCAAGGGGGATTACTTTGCCATCAGCGCGAACATCGGCACCCCGGGCGGCTCGGGTGATGGCAGCCTGGGGTACGCCACCAAGGTCCGCACGCTCAGCCTGCCCGCCCTGAGCAGCGTGTCGTCAAACTGGAATATCTCCTTCAACTGGACAAGCAGCCTGGTGCCTGCCGCCATCGACGCCGTGAGCCACACGATCACCGCCGTCGACCCGAACACCAGCAGCTTCACGCGACTGACAGGCACAACAGGCACCTCCGCGACGCACCCGGAAACCTTGTCCATCAACACGCC
The DNA here is from genome assembly GCF_016195855.1 of Aquabacterium sp. Lineage (GTDB taxonomy): Bacteria > Pseudomonadota > Gammaproteobacteria > Burkholderiales > Burkholderiaceae_C > Aquabacterium. The sequence continues at coordinate 898 of NZ_JACPYU010000026.1, read as the reverse complement.
CGCCAACTTCAACGGCTTCACCTTCCGGGACTATGTGGCGAGCGCGCCCGTCAACGGTGGCGGCACCACCGTCGTTCGCAAGGGTTACTTCTTGAAGACAGGCAGCAGCGGGGTCACCGTCGTGTTGCAACCTTATCAGGACGGCACCAAGCCAGCGAAGATCGTGGTCTCGGTGACCCAACCCGCGTCCTGATCGCGACCTGCCACGCCAAGTGGCACGCCCATGAAAAAGACCGCCACAGGGCGGTCTTTTTTTGATTCCTCAACGCCAGCAGAACCGGCGTCCGCGGGCGGTGTCAGGCGACACACGCCGCGCAGCAAGGGATCACTGCAGCTTGATTTCGACGTCCACGCCAGCCGGCAGGTCGAGCTTCATCAGGGCGTCAACCGTCTTGTCGGTTGGGTCCACGATGTCCATCAGACGCTGGTGGGTGCGGATTTCGAACTGGTCACGCGACGTCTTGTTGACGTGAGGCGAGCGCAGGATGTCGAAACGTTGCAGGCGGGTCGGCAGGGGCACGGGACCCTTGACGATGGCGCCGGTACGCTTGGCGGTTTCAACGATTTCAGCCGACGATTGGTCGATCAGCTTGTAGTCAAACGCCTTCAGGCGAATGCGGATCTTCTGTTGTGCCATGACACACTTCCTTTAATTAAAGAGCGATGAGACGCCCGTCAGGACCCGAGGGCCGCAGACGGGCAGGTGTCATGCGAATCAGTCGAGGATCTTGGCAACCACACCGGCGCCAACAGTACGGCCACCTTCGCGGATAGCGAAACGCAGACCTTCTTCCATGGCGATCGGGGCGATCAGCTTGACGGTGATCGACACGTTGTCACCAGGCATGACCATTTCCTTGTCGGCGGGCAGCTCGATGGAACCGGTCACGTCAGTTGT
>NZ_JACPYU010000025.1 GCF_016195855.1 Aquabacterium sp. | reverse complement strand
TTCTGTGGTGCCCTCAACCGAGAGCTGGGCAACCACTTTCCGCATCTGGGCATGTCCACGCCCAATGTGCTGGACCGCGAATGCGTGGACTACCTGACCGAACTGGATGCAGGCTACACACAGCATTTCAAGATCTCGATCAACGACAACTTCACGATGCACGCCAGCCTGTGCGTCTGTGACTTTGCAGATATCGACTTCACGGTCGATATGACTCAGACCGAAGAGAGCAACGGCGAGCTGGAGCTGTTCTAGTCGTCCCCTCACCATCACAAGGATTTGGATCATGGTTGAAAAGGCAGAGCTGGTCAGCAAAGTGCTGGTGCTCGAAGAGTCTGCGGACTGCGCGGTGCGCATCAAGGCGTTCTGTGACGCGAACAATCTGGTTGGTGTGAAAGCCCAGCTGGAAAACGTCATGGGCGTGCTCAAGTCCAATGTGGACCTGGGTGCGATCTTCTTGTGCGAGGGTTACGGTGGTGCTGACGGCGGGGTTGCCCTGGCGCGTGAGATCCATGAGGTTCGCCCTGAATTGCCGGTCTTCTTGCGCCGCAATGGCGTGGACGATCTGGACTCCTTTTCCGAGCACGACAGGGGGCTGTTCTCCCAGGCCTACTCGATCGAGAACATCGACAAGCTGGGCCCTGTGGTCAACGAGACCATCTTCAGCCTGGTCTACCCGAACGCGCTGGTGCGCGGCATCACGGAGATCACCAAGGCCGCGCTGGAGAGCCAGTTCAAGGACATGGACGTCAATTCCGAAGCGCCCTACATCGTGCGCGACCGCATCATCTACGGCGAGCTGTTCACGCTGATCCCGCTGGAGAGCAACTGGTGCCGTGGCTACATGATGCTGCAGACCGAAGAGCAGCCCCTGGTGCGTTTCGTCGAGGCCGGCAAGACCCACATCACGACCGACATGGTCAACTTCCGCGACATCAACCATGTGCTCGGCGAAGTGACCAACCTGGTCTGGGGTTCGTTCAAGAACCGCTTCATCGCCTATGAGCCACTGGAAGGCCGCGCCTCCCAGGTGCCCATCATCGTCAACCACCTGCACCGTTATATCTCCTTCGGTTCAGAGGATCCCCAGCTGTGCTTCAAGTACACGCTGTCTGACAAGGGTGGTGATGGTCCCAATCTCGTTTTGTATCAACGCTTTGTCTTCAACCTGAGCTGGTCACCTGACAAGTTCAAGGAAAACGAAGCACTGGTTGAAGATCTGTTTGACTCGGGCGAGCTGGAGCTCTTCTGATTTTTTAGTGAGGTGAATAAACATGGCACAAGTTCTCGTCGTCGATGACTCCGCAACCGTTCGCAACGAAGTCGGTGATTTCCTGAAGAAAAACGGTCTGGACGTGATCACGGCCGTGGATGGCCGTGACGGCCTGGCCAAGCTCAAGGCGGACCCCCGCGTCAAGCTGGTGGTCAGTGACGTCAACATGCCCAATATGGATGGCCTGACCATGGCCGAGAAGATCCGTGGCGAGCTGGGCAATGCTTCGGTCAACATCATCATGCTGACCACCGAAAACACGCCCATCATGAAAGAGCGTGGCAAGGCGGCCGGCATCAAGGGCTGGATCGTCAAGCCCTTCAAGGGCGACGCCGTGATCGCCACCTTCAAGAAGCTGGCTGAATAAGCGCTCAGGCCACCATAGGCCTGCTTCAGGCCATGATGTTGATGCCGCCATCCACATAGACGGTCGAGCCCGTCAGGTGGCGTGCAAACGGGCTGGCCAGGTAAGCACAGGTCAGCCCGACGTCCATCACGTCCACCATCTCGCCGATGGGGGCGGTGCTGACGGCGTGAGCCAGCAGCACATCGAATTCTTTCAAGCCGGATGCCGCGCGTGTCTGGATCGGTCCGGGTGATATCGCATGCACCCGGATTTTTTTTGGTCCCAGCTCGTACGCCAGGTAGCGGCAGGCCGACTCCAGTGCGGCCTTCACGGGCCCCATCAGATTGTAGTTGGGCACGACCTTGTTGGCGCCGTGGTAGCTCATGGCAAACATGCAGCCGCCCTCGGTCATGAGGGGGACCGCTTCGCGCGCCAGCCTCAGGAAGGAATGGCAGGAGATGTCCATCGCCTTGGCAAAACCCTCTGGCGAGCTGTTGAGCAGGCCGTTTTGCAGGTCGGTCTTGGGTGCAAAGGCAATCGAGTGGACCAGCAGGTCCAGCCGGCCCCAGCGTTCGGCGATGGTGTCGAACAGCGCGCGTACCTGATCAGGCTGTGTCACATCCAGCGGCATGAAGATGCCGGCCTCCAGCTCTTGCGCCACCGGCTCGACAAAGGGCCGAGCCTTGTCGTTCTGGTAGGTGATGGCCACGTCGGCGCCCAGGTCACGGAAGGCTTTGGCGCAGCCGTAGGCAATGGATGAATCGTTGGCGATGCCCACGATCAGGGCTTTTTTGCCGGCAAGGGCTTGTCCGACGAGCAATGAGGTGTCCATGGGCGCATTCTGCGGCGCTTCCATGAAGCCTGGTTGACGGGCAACAAAAAACCCGCCGGGCTTGCGCCTGAGCGGGTTTTTGGTCTGGCAGGTGACCCTGCCGGGAATTTGCAGGAAGCGCCGAATTACTTCAGCTTGATTTCCTTGTAGGCGACGTGCTTGCGTGCCTTGGGGTCGAACTTCATGAATTCCAGCTTTTCGGGCGTGGTCTTCTTGTTCTTGGTGGTGGTGTAGAAGTGGCCGGTACCCGCAGTGGATTCCAGCTTGATCTTTTCGCGTCCGCCTTTAGCAGCCATGAGTCTCTCCTAATTACAGTTCGCCGCGGGCGCGCAGGTCAACCAGGACCTGATCGATGCCCACTTTGTCAATCAGTCGCAGAGCGGCGGTGCTGATGCGCAGACGCACCCAGCGGTTTTCGCTCTCGACCCAGAAACGACGGTACTGCAGGTTGGGCAGGAAACGACGCTTGGTTTTGTTGTTTGCGTGGGAAACATTGTTTCCGACCATCGGGCCCTTGCCCGTGACTTGACAGACGCGTGCCATGACGCTTCTCCGTTCACATTAAAAGCGCTGAATGCGCTGGTGTTGCGGTCTTGGTGCTCAGAGCAGGGCCCCGTCGACTCATCGCTGAGTTGCCTGGAGATGGTCCTGGTAAGTACCCTTCCGGAAGCAGTTCACACCCTCATTGCGCTCTCAAGGAACTCAGCAAGGGCCACCCACTCCGGGACGAATTTCGGCAAAACCGAGATTATAGCCAGATTATTGGCGCTTGGCAAAGTCTCCGGGTGGTTTTGCCTTGCTGGCCCGCTTATTTGTCCAGGAAACGCTGCGCATCCAGGGCCGCCATGCAGCCCGTGCCGGCGCTGGTGATGGCCTGGCGGTAGACGTGGTCCTGCACGTCGCCAGCGGCAAAGACGCCTGGCACGCTGGTCTGGGTGGCAAAGCCCTCGCTGCCGCCCTTGGTCAGGATGTAGCCGTCCTTCATCTCCAGCTGGCCCTTGAAGATGTCGGTGTTGGGCTGGTGGCCAATCGCAATGAAGCAGCCTTGCAGCTTGATTTCCTTGGTCGAGCCATCGTTGACGTTCTTCATGCGCACGCCGGTCACGCCAGACTGGTCGCCCAGGACCTCGTCCAGCACGTTGAACAGGTGCAGCTCGATCTTGCCGGCCGCGGCCTTTTCATGGAGCTTGTCGATCATGATGGGCTCGGCGCGGAACTTGTCGCGGCGGTGGATCAGGTGCACCTTGGTGGCGATGTTCGACAGGTAGAGCGCTTCTTCAACAGCCGTGTTGCCGCCGCCCACCACGCAGACCTCCTGGTCGCGGTAGAAGAAACCATCGCAGGTGGCGCAGCCGCTCACGCCGCGGCCCATGAAGGCCTCTTCGGAGGGCAGGCCCAGGTACTTGGCCGAGGCGCCCGTGGCAATGATCAAGGCATCGGCGGTGTAAGTGCCGGCGTCGCCCTTGAGCGTGAAGGGGCGCTTGGACAAGTCCACCTCGTTGATGTGGTCAAACACCATATTGGTGTTGAAGCGTTCAGCATGTTGCAAGAAGCGCTGCATCAGGTCCGGGCCCTGGACACCATGCACGTCGGCGGGCCAGTTGTCCACTTCGGTGGTGGTCATCAACTGGCCGCCCTGGGCCATGCCGGTCACCAGGGTGGGCTTGAGGTTGGCGCGAGCGGCATAGATGGCGGCGGAGTAGCCGGCGGGGCCCGAGCCCAGGATCAGGACGTTGCTGTGTTGTTCGGCGCTCATGGCGGTCTTTCTGTCTGGTGATGTCGTAGTGCGAAGCTTATCCGGTACGGAACTGTGCGGTTTTCACGCCGCTCTTTTGCCCTTGGGAGGGCAGTGTCGCTGCATAAAGTGCTCAATATTTCCGAACCACTGCCGAAAATTGTAGAGACAGGTTGTTTGTCACACACCGCACAGGTGAAAAGTCTCACCTGAATTCATGTTTTCTTGACAGGCCCATTCCAGTCTGACCAAAGAGGAGCCGCCATGGCCATGTTGTCCAATCTCGATCTGATCCGGCGCGTACCGCTGTTCTCGATGCTCACTCAGGCGCAGGCCGAGTCGATCGCCGAGGGCGTGGTCAAGCGACGCTACCGTCGCGGCGAGCTGATCGTCGAACGCGGTCGCAAGACAAATTCCCTGTTCATCCTGCTGACGGGCCGTGCCCGCGTGGTGGCCTCCGACGAGCGCGGCCGCGAGGTCATCCTGGCCGTGCTGGAGGCCGGTGACTACCTGGGCGAAATGAGCCTGATCGACAACGAACCCCACTCCGCCACGGTCCGCGCCGAAGTGCAGACCGATGTGCTGGTGCTGGGCCGTGCCGAATTTGCCCGCTGCCTGCCCGAGAACTCCTCGCTGTCCTACGCCATTTTGCGTGGCTTGGTGCAGCGCCTGCGTAATGCCGACCGCCAGATCGAATCCCTGGCCTTGCTGGACGTCTATGGCCGCGTGGCCCGCGCCCTGCTGGACATGGCCGACGAAGACGCTGGCGAGAAGGTCATCCGCGGCAAGGTGTCGCGTCAGGACCTGGCCAAGCACGTGGGGGCCTCGCGTGAGATGGTGTCGCGCGTGATGAAGGACCTGGAAGAGCGTGGCCTGATCGAGACCCAGGACACCGGCAGTGTGGTGCTCAAGGATCGCCTGGCGGCCACAGCCTGATTGTTCTTTGCCGTTTCTTTGAGTCAGACTCTGAATTGACGCCTCTCGCGCTCGTCGCGAGGGGCGTTTTTCATGGGCGAAATTCCCCCACAATGCGGGCATGACATTTCCCCTGGGTTCTCTCCGTTCCGAAGGTGCTGCGCCAGCCAAGGGCAGCGATCGCAACAGGGCCGAGCCGGCCGCTGGCGTGCGTGTGAGCGGGCGTCTGCATCGGGTGCCGGCTGCGCCCTTGGTCGAGCCTGCTGCCCCTGTCGAAAACACCTTGCGTTTCCAGGCCGGGCTCTTGCTGGGCAGCGTGTTCTGGCTGCTGGCCTTGCTGGCCATGCTCAGCCATAACCGCCAGGATCCCGCCTTCACCACATCGGGTCAACATCTGGAGCCCAGCAACTGGGTGGGGCATCTGGGGGCTTATGGCTCCGATTTGATGCAGTTCCTGTTTGGCCAATCGGCCTGGTGGTTGCTGCTGGTGGGCCTGCGCGTGCTGCTGGGTGGCCTGGCGCGCTGGCTGCGCCGCGATTCGGCTGTGAGCGTGACCATGGGTGCCAACCCGGCGCCGCTCGAACACGGCCACGAGTTTGCACCCTGGCGCCTGTGGTTGGGCGTGGTCCTGCTGATGTCGGCGAGTTGCGCACTGGAGTGGACGCGCCTGTATCGCCATGAGCTCAGCCTGGCAGGCGAGCATGCTGGCGGCATCCTGGGTTTGACACTGGGGCAACTCAGCAGCAAATGGTTGGGCTTCAATGGCTCGGGCGTGCTGTGGATCGCCTTGCTGGTGGCGGGCAGCTCCATGGCCCTGAAGTTCTCCTGGCTGGACCTGGCCGAGCGCATTGGTGCCCAGGTGGACCGCCTGCGCGAGAAGCGCGAGACCAAACGCGAAGTGGCGCAAGACATCCGCATTGGCGAGAAGGCCGCCATCGAGCGCGAACGCGTGGTCGAAGAGGTGCGGCATGAGGCGCCGGCCGAGCCCATCCCGCTGATCATCGAGCAGCCCGTGGTCGAGGTGCCCAAGTCCGAGCGTGTGGTCAAGGAAAAGCAAAAGCCCCTGTTCGCCGAGATGGGCGACAACAAGCTGCCCCAGATCGACCTGCTGGACTCCGCGCAAGGCCGCATGGAGACCATCACGCCCGAGACGCTGGAGATGACCTCCCGCCTGATCGAGAAGAAGCTCAAGGACTTCGGCGTGGAAGTGCGCGTGGTCGCCGCCTCGCCGGGCCCCGTCATCACGCGCTATGAGATCGAGCCGGCTACGGGCGTGAAGGGCTCGCAGATCGTCAACCTGGCCAAGGACCTGGCGCGCTCGCTCTCGCTCGTGTCCATCCGTGTGGTCGAGACCATTCCCGGCAAGAACCTGATGGCGCTGGAGTTGCCCAACGCCAAGCGCCAGATGATCCGCCTGACCGAGATCCTGGGCTCGCAGGTCTACCATGAGGCCCAGTCCATGCTGACCATCGGCCTGGGCAAGGACATCGTGGGCGCGCCCGTGGTGGCCGACCTGGCCAAGATGCCGCACTGCCTGGTGGCGGGTACGACCGGCTCCGGTAAATCCGTGGGCATCAACGCCACGATTCTCAGCCTGCTCTACAAGGCCGAGGCGCGCGACGTGCGCCTGATCCTGATCGACCCGAAGATGCTGGAAATGAGCGTCTACGAGGGCATCCCGCACCTGCTGTGCCCGGTCGTGACCGACATGAAGCTGGCTGGCAATGCGCTGAACTGGGCGGTGGGCGAGATGGAGCGCCGCTACAAGCTCATGTCCAAGATGGGCGTGCGCAACCTGGCCGGCTACAACAAGAAGATGGACGACGCCAAGGCGCGTGGCGAGTTGATCCCCAACCCCTTCAGCCTCACGCCGGACGAGCCCGAGCCGCTGGACCGCCTGCCGCATGTCGTCATCGTGATCGACGAGTTGGCCGACCTGATGATGGTGGTGGGCAAGAAGATCGAAGAGCTGATCGCGCGCCTGGCCCAGAAGGCCCGTGCGGCTGGCATCCACCTGATCCTGGCCACGCAGCGCCCCTCGGTGGACGTGATCACCGGCCTGATCAAGGCCAACATCCCGACGCGCATTTCCTTCCAGGTCAGCAGCAAGATCGACAGTCGCACCATCCTCGACCAGATGGGGGCCGAGGCCTTGCTGGGCCAGGGTGACATGCTGTATCTGCCCTCGGGCACCGGTCTGCCTGTGCGTGTGCACGGCGCCTTTGTGAGTGACGAAGAAGTGCACCGCGTGGTCCAGTACCTCAAGACCCAGGGCGAGCCCAACTACATCGAAGGCATCCTGGAAGGTGGCAATCTGAGTGACGAAGGCAGCAACCTCGATGGCTCGCCATCAGGTGGTGGCGACGGCGAGCAGGACCCGATGTACGACAACGCCGTGTCCGTCGTGCTGCAGCACCGCAAGGCCTCGATTTCGCTGGTGCAACGCCATCTGCGCATTGGCTACAACCGCGCGGCGCGCCTGCTGGAGCAGATGGAAAAGTCGGGGCTGGTGTCCTCGATGTCGACCAATGGCAACCGCGAGATCATCACGCCTGCACGAGGTGGGGAGGGCGGTGCGACCGCGGCCCCGTGGGATGCCTGATCCTGCTCACAACAACACGAACATGACATTGAATTCAAGCTGGCGCCTGATGGCGTCTGGTGTCTTGGCGGCATCGCTGCTGAGCACGACGGGTGTGGCCCGCGCTGATGCCGTGGCCACCTTGCGCACCTTCGTCAAGGACGTGCAGACGGGGCGGGCCAGCTTCACGCAGACCGTCACCTCGCCCGATGGCAAGAAGACGCGCAAGTCCACCGGCACGCTGGAATTCCAGCGTCCGAACAAATTCCGTTTTGCTTATGCGGGGCCAACCGAGCAGCTCATCGTGGGTGATGGCAAACAGGTCTGGCTGTATGACACGGACCTCAATCAGGTCACCGTGCGCCCCATGAACGACACGATCGGGGCCTCACCTGCAGCTTTGCTGGCAGGTGGGTCGCTGGACAAGGACTTCACCCTGAGCAACGTGACTGCTGGCTCGTCGAGTGCGGCGACCGCGACCTCGACGCCTTCACAGGCAACGTCATCTCTCGAATGGGTGGAGGCCTTGCCGCGCCACAAAGAGGGGCAATTCCAGTCCGTTCGCGTGGGCTTCAACAAGAAGAATGGCCAACTGGCTGCCCTGGAAATCCTGGACAGCTTTGGCCAACGCTCACGGCTGGACTTTGCTCAATTCGAGTCCAAGGTGGCCTTGCCGGCCACCCGGTTTCAATTCACACCGCCCAAGGGGGCAGACGTGCTGAATCAGCCCTGAGCACCACGTGGTGCCCCCATCGGGTTGATGAATGGGCTGATGGGTATAGGTGCCGGACGCCGCTGACTGATTGGCTCAGCCAGGCATCCGGACTTCTTCCTGGTGTTTTCTTGCAAGTTCAGGCCCATACGCTGCGGGCCTGAACATCCGCACATCAGAACAAGAGGCGATCAGCCTTCACGCTTGCCGAAGCCGGGGCGCTTGCCGCCAAAGCCAGGCTTGGGGCCCGACTTGAAGCCAGGCTTGGCACCGAAAGGCTTGCCGCCAAAGCCAGGCTTGTCGCCAAACGACTTGCCTGCGGGCTTGTCACCAAAGGACTTGCCGGCGGGTTTGCCGAACGGGCGGTCACCTTGCGGGCGATCACCGAAAGCAGGGCGGTCACCAAACGGGCGATCACCGCGAGGACGGTCGCCGAAAGCAGGGCGGTCGCCACCAAAGGCCGGACGGTCACCACGTGGGCGGTCACCGAAGGAGGGACGGTCGCCGCCGAAAGGCTTGCGGTCACCACGGTCGGCGTTGAAGCCACCCTTGTTGAAGCCGCCACGGTCGCCACCGCCAAAACCACCGCGATCACCACCGAAGCCGCCGCGGTCACCGCCACGCTCTTCGTTGTTGAAACGGGGGGCGCCACGGTCGCCACCGAAGTCACCACGAGGTGCGCCGCCGAAGCCGCCTTCACGCTTGCCGCCAAAAGCAGGACGGTCACCGCCGAAGCCACCTTCGCGCTTGCCACCGAAGGCAGGGCGGTCGCCGCCAAAGCCGCCACGGTCACCGCCGCGATCATTGAAGCCGCCGCGGTCACCAAAACCGCCTTCGCGGTTGGCGCCAAAGCGCGGTGCGCCACGGTCTTCACGGTTGCGATGGCCGGGCATGGGCTTGCCGGCACGCGGGCCACGGCTGTCGCCGCCGGACTTCATCTTGGGCTCCAGGCCTTCGATGACGGACTCAGGGATGCGTTGCGTGGTGAAACGCTCGATGCGGCGCATCATGCCGATGTCACGGCGCTCGCACAGGGTCACAGCCAGACCGCTGCGGCCAGCACGACCGGTACGGCCAATGCGGTGCACGTAGTCTTCAGGCTTCATGGGCATGCCGTAGTTGATCACGTGGGTGATCGTGGGCACGTCGATACCGCGGGCGGCCACGTCGGTGGCCACCAGCACGCGCAACTGGCGCATGCGCAGGCCTTGCAGCACGCGGTTGCGGCGGCCTTGCGGCATGCCGCCGTGCAGGGCGGCCACAGCGTGACCAGCGTCAGCCAGGCGGTCAGCCAGGATGTCGGCGTCGCGCTGGGTGCTGGTGAAGATCACAGCCTGGTCGACATCCTTGGAAGTCAGCAGGTGGTCCAGCAGGTCGTTCTTGTGCGACAGCGAGTCGGCCAGGTGCAGGCGCTGCTCGATGTTGTCGTGGCTGTCGGTGTGCGAAGACACTTCGATGCTCACGGGGTCACGCGTCAGGCGCTGCGCCAGTTGGCCAACGTGACCGGCAAAGGTCGCGCTGAACATCATGGTCTGGCGGTTTTCAGGCGTCTGGTCGGCGATGGCTTCGATGTCTTCGATGAAGCCCATGTCCAGCATGCGGTCGGCTTCGTCCAGGATCAGCACTTCCAGGTTGGACAGCACGCAAGCGCCGGTGCCCAGGTGGTCGAGCAGACGGCCAGGGGTGGCGATCAGCACGTCCAGCGGGCCACGCAGGGCCTTGAGCTGAGCCGCGTAAGGCACGCCGCCCACGATCGTGGCCACACGCAGGCCTTGCATGTGACGGCCGTAGGTGTCGGCAGCCTTGGCCACCTGCATGGCCAGTTCACGCGTGGGAGCCAGCACCAGGACGCGAGGGCCGTAGGTCTTGCCCTTTTCGCGGCGCTTGGTGGCGTCGCCACGGGCGGCAATGATGCGCTCCAGCGAAGGCAGCATGAAGGCCGCGGTCTTGCCGCTACCGGTGCTGGACGCCACGCGCAGGTCGGCACCCTTCAGGGCAGCGGGGATGGCTTCGATCTGAACCGACGTGGGCTGGGTGTAGCCCGAGTCAGCCAGCGAGCGGCACAGCATGGGGTTCAGGCCCAGGTCTTCGAAACGGGGGCCTTGGGCAGCGGCTTCCACGCCTTCTTCTGCGCCAGCTTCATCGGCTTCTTCGCCGAACTCTTCGGCGTGCAGACGGCGCGCCAGGGCATCAATCAGGGAAGCGCTGTGGGCGTCGACACGCGACTCGTCCACAGATGCTTCGATCTGGTTGTCCTGGGGCAATTGATTTTCTTGTGACATAACTTCTTTCAAGCAAGACAAAGCGCTGCCACTTGCCAGAAAAAGGCAAGCAACAAAGCGCCACGGTCAGGCGTTGACAACAGTCAGACGGCCTGAGCCAAGGTGGAGTCGCTATGGATTCGTGTCCGTACTTCGTGGCGCTTGCACTCGGCGAAAAACGCTCGACGCAAAAGGAGCCCACGGTGAGTCGGTTGATAAGCGACGGCATCGCCGCCAACCGGAACTCAAGACACGCTCATGGTCGGCACCCGACGCGTTGCTGGCACTGCAAAACAGGCAACTTGCGTTGTGACGACCCGGCTTGAAAAAGGTCAGAGGGGATGAACTAAGTTCTCTGTGCTGTGCAGACTCAAAACTGCTTGTCTTGGTCTTTGCAACTCAGCGAAGTAGGGGATTATCCCATGATGTTGCGGATTTGTCCAGCCCCTCTGCTTTGAAAGGCTTACTTCCGGCGGATCAGGGAGAGTTCGATGGTCTGGTGGCGGCCGCGCAGGGCGACATCCAGCGCAATGGGTACCAGCACGAGGCTGACGATCGCAAGGGTCAACATGGGGCACCTCAGCTTTCTTCTTGAGCGTTTTGCGACGGAGGGCCGACCTGAACAAGCGCCGGGTACGAATGAACAGCATGCGCCCGTGTCGCGATCTGCAAATCAGTATTAACCTTCATCAAACCGTCATATTTCGATGCTTTGTGGCGCCTGGAAAACAACAGGCCTGGCGGCTGCGACAATCACCCTATGTCCGACCTGTTCAAACTGGAGCCGGCGCCGCCGCTGGCAGAGGCCCTCAGGCCGCACCAACTGTCCGATGTGATCGGGCAAACCCATTTGCTGGGCGAGGGCAAACCGCTGCGGCTGGCCTTTCAATCGGGCAAGCCGCATTCGATGATTTTGTGGGGGCCACCCGGCGTGGGCAAGACCACCCTGGCACGGTTGACAGCGCAGTCTTTCGATTGCGAGTTCATTGCGCTGTCGGCGGTGTTCTCGGGTGTCAAGGACATCCGCGCCGCGATGGAGCAGGCCGAGCAGAACCTGGCCCGTGGCAAGCACACGATCCTGTTTGTGGATGAAATCCACCGCTTCAACAAGTCGCAGCAGGATGCGCTTTTGCCTTATGCCGAATCCGGCCTGGTGACCTTCATCGGCGCGACCACGGAGAACCCTTCGTTCGAGGTCAACTCGGCCTTGTTGTCTCGCGCGCAGGTCTACGTGCTCAAGTCGCTGACCGAGGATGAGCTCAAGCAGCTGCTGGCCCGTGCCCAGTCAAAAGCCTTGTCGCACCTGCAATTCGATGAACTCGCCGTGGACACGCTGGTGGGTTATGCCGACGGCGATGCGCGGCGCTTTTTGAATTTGCTGGAGCAGTGCAACACGGCGGCCGGTGCGGCGGGCATCACGCACATCGATGCCGAGTTCATCCAGAACGCCCTGACGCTCAATGCCCGTCGTTTTGACAAAGGGGGCGACAACTTCTACGACCAGATCTCGGCCCTGCACAAGTCCGTGCGCGGGTCGAGCCCTGACGGCGCGCTGTACTGGCTGTGCCGCATGCTGGACGGCGGTGCGGACCCGCGTTATCTGTCCCGGCGCATCGTGCGCATGGCCTGGGAAGACATTGGCCTGGCCGACCCGCGTGCCATGCAGATCGCCAACGATGCCGCAGCCACGTTCGAGCGCCTGGGCTCACCTGAAGGTGAGCTGGCCCTGGCGCAGGCTGTGATCTACCTGGCCGTGGCCGCCAAGAGCAATGCGGGCTACATGGCCTACAACCAGGCCAAGGCCTTTGTGAAGCAGGACAAGTCACGTGAGGTGCCGGTGCATCTGCGCAATGCGCCGACCAAGCTCATGAAGGAGTTGGGCTACGGCCATGAGTACCGCTATGCCCATGACGAGCCGCATGCGTATGCAGCTGGCGAAACCTATCTGCCTGATGGCATCAAGGCGCCGCAGTGGTACCAGCCTGTGCCGCGCGGCCTGGAGGCCAAGATTGCCGAGAAGATGGCCTTTTTGCGCAAGCTCGACGACGAGGCGAGCTGATGATGGTGCTCAGGGCAGCGTGATCGTGATGTTGGCCACCTGTGGGGCCAGCTGAACGATGTGGTGGTGCTCACCCAGCGCACGCTTGGTCTGCTCGGTCAGTTGCCAGCGCAGGCCCAGGAAACCCAGCAGCGCCATCAGCCCGAACACCGAACCCATGATCCACAGTGGGACTTCGTTCTTGAGCTGGTTCTGGATGCGATCCGGGGCCGACCAGTGCGGCGCAAAGCCCGCGCCATGGCCCTTCATGCGGGCGATCTCGTCGCCCAGGCGGGCGCTGAGGTAACCCAGCTTCTCGGAGCCCTCCAGCAGGTACTTGCCTTGAAAGCCCAGCAGCAGGCACATGTGGAAGACTTCCAGTGCCTGCACACGGGGCGCACCTTGGCGGCGCAGGTCTTCCAGCTTCTCAAAGAACTGTTCGCCAGCCAGTTGCTCGCCAAAGAACTGCAGTTGCAGCGGCAGGCGTTGCCAGGACTCGCGGGCCTTGAAGCCCGACATCAGCACCGCTTCGTCGATGGTGGCGCAGAAGGCGTACTTGCAGGCATAGACGTCTTCAGCTGGCGCTTGCAGCCGTGCCGCACCGCGCTCGAACGCCGTCAGGAACTGCTTGATGCGGTCACGAAAGACCTCGGCATCCATGGGCGCATGTTTGCCCTTGAGCAGAAAGAGCAGGTAGAAACCGTCGTACATCAGGTCCAGCAAGGATGAGGCTTCCTTGTTGGCTGTGATGGGGCGCGGCCCGCCAGCAGGGCGTGCCATGCTGCCTTGATCTGCAAACAGGCGGGGGGCGTTGGATGAGGTGCTCATGGTTGTGCTTGATCAGGCGTTCACGGCGATCAGCTCCAGGCGCAGGTCCTGGATGCCGGAGGGCACATAGATGGTCAAGGCCTGGGCCTGCATCATGCGTTCGTACAGCATGCCGCGTGCTTCCAGCGTGAAGTAATAGCTGCCAGGGCGAACCGGAACAGCCGCAGGCACCTGTGGCGCATGCATGAGCTTGATGCCCGGCATGGCCGACAGCACCAGCTTGTCGACATCATCAGGGGCGCCCACCTTGAAGCGCGCCGGCACCACGTCCACCAGTTCGGCGGGCGGCATGGCCGCCGAGACGCCCAGATAGAACTGCGTGTTCTGCGCGATCTGCTCGGAGTCCAGCCGGCCTTGATGGAAGGACGGCATGGTCTCTTGCAGGTTGATCGCAAAGTAGCGCGTGGAGATCACGGTTTCCAGCAGGTCACGCACGATCTGGTCCAGGCGCGTGAAAGCCGGGCCGGGGTTGAGGTGGTCGTAGGTGGGCAGGTCGGCCAGCGTGAAGGTCTTGGAGAAGGTCATCAAGGCGCCAGTCAGCTCCAGCAGGCGCTCGAACAGGCGCTCGGGGTGCAGGGCAGGATGACGCGCCAGATGCGACAGGCTGGCAAAGGCGGCACTGGCCGTGTGCAGCAGCCAGAACGAGGCCACATCGCCCGAGCGGAACTCGATGACGTTCTTGCTGGGCTCACGGTGCATGCCGTAGAGCGCATCGACCTTGGCCTGCAACACGTCGAGCAAGCGGCGCAAGTGCAGGAACATGGCAGGCGAAGCCTGGATGTTCAGGCAGGGTGGCATGAAGCGGCCATCCAGTTCGTAGCCACCGGTCGAGGTCTTCTTCAAGCGCAGCAAGGGCAGGCTCACCAGGTGGGCGCGAGGTTCGAAGTCGGCCAGCAGGCGTGCGGACTTGCGCAGCACGACCACCTCGGCAGCGACGGCATCGGTGTAGGCATCGGCCGCCTGAATGGGGGTGCGGTAATAGCGCGAGGCGGTATCGGCCTCTTCGCGCGTGGACGCCATGTTGGTGCCATTGGCGCGCAGGGGGGCCACGGCCAGATGGAAGACCATGTCCGTGCCGGCCTGGCCCGTGCTGTCGGCCAGCGCGCTCAGTGACACGGGTGGCGGCAGTTCATCTTCCATGGGCGCGTTGAACAATTCGCCATCAGGGAAGACGACCTGCAACTCCAGGATGCGCAGCAGGCCGGTCTGCAGGGCATCCGGGTCGACCTTGATGTGGCGCACGCCCCAGGCGTAGGGATGCAGCAGGCGGGCCATCTGGGCCAGGCGCCACTCGTGGTATGCGTCTTGTTGCTGGAAATGCTGGGGCCTGAGGAACAGGCCTTCTCCCCAGAGGATCTTGGGTGACTGGATCACGTGCTGGTCTTTCTTTGAATCATCAGGGGCAGGGCGCGGCCACAGAGCGCACGGCGCTGGCTGGCAGGCCGATGGCCTCGCCCACCTGCACGCTCATGGCGCAGGCATGGGCGCCAATGTGCAGGCCGGTCTTGTCTGCCTGGGCTGTGCTGAAGGCATAGCGCCACCGGCCCGGCAAGGGGTTGCGATAGAGGGCAACGATGCCGACATAACGGGCTTCGCGCGCAACCTTGTCTGTGGCTTCGTAATGCTGGCCGGGCACCAGTTGCACTTCTCGGGCCGCCATCAGGTCGTCACCGAGCACCGTCTTCTCTTTGGCGGCATCGCCAAAGGTGTCATAGGGCGCTTGCAGGAAGGCGTCCGGGCTCTTGAGCTTGTAGATGCGCAGCACCAGCGCCAGCGCGTGGCCTTGCTCATCGACATTGAGGGACTCGCTGGCATAGACACGCCAGTTGACCTTCAGATCAGGCAGGGCGCTGTCCGGCACATTGGGCACTTCTGGCACCTCCGGCTTTTTGAGGCCCACGGCGCTCAAGGCGGAGTCCGCCATGTCACCCAGAAAGCCCATCACACCGCCACTCTCCGTTGCGGGGGCTGCGGGCAGGGTTGGGACGGCGGGTGCCGAAGGCGCAGAGGCGCAGCCCGCTATCGTCAGCGATGCCGCGATCAGCACGCTAGCGAGCAGCGCGCTCCTGTCCCCTGTTTGTTTTGTCTTCATACATCCTGAGCGGGGCGCCCTACGCCCATCGCAGGCGCGTAGTTTAAGGACGTGAAACTGCATTGTTCGAAGGCGCTCCCCCACTGGAGGGGGCTGCATTTGCAACCAAGTGAAAGAGTCTGTAAACACCCCCCCTATGGGGGCAGGCACTCAAATCGAATTCGGCTTTAATCCGGCCTGTCGCGACTCAGCCAACAGTTGTTTCAGCGGCTTAAAAAGATCAAACAGGGAGTGTTAGATTGAGTCTTGTATACGTACGCCGCGGCATGTGCTGCGCGGTGATTGTCTCGATGTTGTCTGGCTTGATGGCGTGCGCTTCAGCGCCCAAGAAGGATGACGTGGCTGCCAGGCTGGCAGTGCAGGAGCAGGTCAACGAGAACCTGGCGGCTGCAGACAAGGCACAGAAGCTAGGCAAGACCGATCAAGCCATTGAGCAACTGGATCTGGCCATCAAGGCCGACCCGTCTGTCAAGGCGCCCTGGCTCAAGAAGGCACAGATTCACTTTGATGCACGCCAGTATGGCCAGGCCATCACCGAGGCTCAGGAAGTCCTGCAGCGCGATGTCAATGACCTGACGGCCAAGAGCATCCTGGCTGTCAGCGGGCTGCGTGTGAGCGCCTTGGCGCTGGAGCAATTGCGCAAGGCCAATGAGGTCAACGGCTCGACACGCAGTGAAGCCGAGAGCGTGGCCAAGCTGATCCGAGAGGCGCTGGGTGAGCCCATTCTGGTGCCACCGCTGCCCGTTGCGGCCGCATCCGAGCCGGTGAAGGCCAAGCCCGTATCGACCAGGTCGGTACCCCGCGTTGCGACGGTGGCCCCAGGCGTCGCCCGCCCCAATTCTGGAACAGCCCCCGCATCAGTGGCGGCGCCCCCGGTCAAATCCACAACGGCGAGTGCAGGCGGTGCCGGCGCGTCGTCCGGTGGTCGAAACAATCCCTTTGGTGCTTTGCAGTAAACAGTTCAAGGAAGGAGCCTGGTCATGGCAAAGAAAGACAGCGTTCAGAAACGTCTGGAGCGCGTGCGTCCCCCTCGCGTTCAGCTCACGTATGACGTCGAGATCGGCGACGCCATCGAGCAAAAGGAACTGCCCTTTGTCATGGGTGTGATGGGTGACTTCACGGGTCAACCTGACCCTGACAAGCCTGCGCCTCGCCTGAAGGACCGCAAGTTCGTCAATGTCGACTTGGACAACTTCGACGAGGTCCTGGCCGGCATGGCCCCGCGCGCCAGCTACCGCGTCAAGAACAAGCTCAGCCCTGAGGGCGGCGAGTTCGCCGTGAACCTCGAGTTCAAGAAGATGGACGATTTCCGCCCTGAGTCCGTGGTGGAGCAGGTCGAGCCGCTGCGCAAGCTGCTGGAAGCGCGCTCCAAACTGTCCGACCTGCGTAACAAGCTGGCCGGCAACGAGAAGCTGGAAGACCTGCTGGGCGAAGTGCTGAGCAATACCGAACACCTCAAGACCTTGGGCGCACAAGCCCAGCAAGACCAGGAGTGAGACCATGAGTGCACAACTCCAAGCTCAAACCGGCGCACTGGCTGAAAGTGTCAGCCTGCTGGACGACATCGTTGCCAAGAGCAAGGTTGCCAAGACCGATACCGAACACGCTCGGGCCAAGGACATCATTGGCGAACTCGTCAAGGAAGTGCTGGGCGGCACCGTGGTGGTGTCTGAGAACCTGTCGGCCAACATCGATGCGCGTATTGCCGAGATCGATCAGTTGATCTCCGACCAGCTCAGCGAAGTAATGCACGCTGGTGAGTTCCAGAAGCTTGAGTCTTCGTGGACTGGGTTGCACTATCTGTGCAAGCACACATCGACAGGTGAGCAGTTGAAGATCAAGGTCTTCAATGCGACGAAGAAGGAAATCGTCAAGGACTTCAAAACAGCCATTGATTTTGATCAATCGGTGTTGTTCAAGAAGGTCTACGAAGAGGAGTTTGGTACGTTCGGTGGTGCGCCTTTTGCATCACTGATTGGGGATTTCGAAATCGGACGCTCTGCTGAAGACATGTACTTCGTCGAGCAGATGTCCCATGTGGCTGCAGCGTCTCATGCGCCATTCATCTCTGCAGCCTCTGCAGATTTGTTCGGTCTGGAGAGCCTGACGGATCTGGGTAAGCCGCGTGACCTTGCAAAAGTGTTTGACACCGTTGAGTATGCGAAATGGAAATCATTCCGCGAATCCGATGACTCGCGCTATGTCGGCTTGACCGTACCGCATTTCTTGGGGCGTTTACCTTTTAATCCAAAGGATGGCGCCACCACGGAGGGTTTCAACTTTGTCGAGAACGTCAATGGCACCGAGCATGGTCGCTATCTGTGGGTCAACGCGGCCTACGCGCTAGCGGCACGGCTGACGGCAGCTTTTGAAAGCTATGGCTGGTGTGCAGCGATCCGTGGTGTGGAGGGCGGCGGTCTAGTTGAGGATCTGCCTACACACACGTTCAAGACTGACGATGGTGAGGTCGCGCTCAAATGTCCAACGGAGATTTCCGTCACCGATCGCCGTGAAAAAGAGTTGAGCGATCTGGGATTTATTCCGCTGGTGCACTGCAAGAACACCGACTACGCTGCGTTTTTTGGTGCGCAGTCGACGCAAAAGCCTAAGAAGTATGACTCCGACGCTGCCAACGCCAACGCGGCGCTGTCGGGACAGTTGCAATATATGTTTGCAGTGTGTCGGATTGCGCATTACATGAAGGCCATGCTGCGCGACAAAATCGGTAGCTTTGCGACAGCCAGCACCGTTGAGGAACATCTGAATCGCTGGATTTCCCAGTATGTGACTTCAGACGATTCCGCATCCCAAGAAGCGAAGGCTCAGTTCCCGCTTCGCGAGGCATCCGTACAGGTTGCGGAAGTGCCCGGAAGGCCCGGTGTTTATCGCGCGGTTTCATTTATACGGCCGCACTTCCAGCTTGACGAGCTGTCTGTGTCGCTTCGGCTCGTGGCCGAGCTGCCGCAAGGTGGCAAGGGTTAAGCGACAAACTTTAACTAATCAGAGGAAATTGCAATGGCAAAGGACATATACGTCGACTTCCACAGTAAGGGTGGCGACATCAAGGGCGACTCGCGGGATACCAAGCACAAGGACACCGTCGAGGTGTACTCTTGGAGCCATGTGGTTCGCCAGCCCAAGTCTGCGACATCTTCCACCTCAGGTGGCCACACTGCGGAGCGTTGCGAACATGGTGAAATGGTGTTCACCAAGGATATCGATGGCTCTACGCCCAAGCTGCTGCAGGCTTGTTCTGCCGGCACGATCGTCAACGACGTGAGCATCTACTTCTATCGTGCCCACGGGGGCAAGAATTCAGTGGGTGGTCAGAACAGCACGCAGACTCGTCATCAATACATGAAGATTGATTTGAAGAACGTCATCGTGGCCTCTGTTGCTCCGAGCGTGTCTGACGAGGGCATCCCGGCCGAAACGTTTACCTTGAAGTACTCTGCTGTGAAGTGGACCTACGACGAACTCAATATCGCAGGCGACAAGTCTGGAAAGGTCAACATCACCGGAGCGTGGGATCTGGCGAAGAACGTTCCTAATTTTAGCTAACTCTCATTTAGAGATTGATGAGGCGGCGTGTGACCGCCTCATTTTGTTTGAGCAATCGCATGGACCGCTTTGAACCGAGCTTGCTGGACCGGCTCATTGACGGTGGGGCGACCGAGGGTAGCGCTGCCAAGCGCTGGTATTCGCTTGAGGACATCAAGTCCACTGTGGCGCGAGATGTCGAAGTATTGCTGAACACAAGATGTTCGACCATGAAGCGCATTGCGCAAGGCTACCCAGAGTGCAGTCGCTCCGTTTACGCTTTTGGTATGCCGGACTTTTCGAGCATGGCCTTGGCCAGCGACAAGGACCGCGATCTGATCAGCGCGTCCATCGAATCAGCGATCAGATGTTTCGAGCCGCGTCTTCGAGACCCGGTGGTCACTTTGGCCACCAATGCGACTCATCAGCATCGACTTGAGTTTTCAATTAGCGCCGTGCTGGTGCTTCGGCCATTCCAGGAGTTGGTGTCGTTTGATGCAGCTCTGCACCCATTGACCCATCGATATGTGGTCCAGCGTAGTAATCTGTCTGGGCTGCGCGCGAGATAGTTGGTATGGACTCCTTGTTACCCCACTACGAACGAGAGCTCGCATTTCTTCGTGGTCAGTCTAGGCAATTTGCCAGTCGCTATCCAAAGCTGGCCGGACGTTTGGCCTTGTCGAGCGATGTGGTGGAGGATCCGCACGTCGAGCGCATGATCGAGTCATTCGCGCTTCTGGCAGCCCGGGTTCACAAGCGCCTTGATGACGACTTTCCCCTTTTCACGGAGTCGCTGCTTGAAGTGCTTTATCCGCACTATCTTCGGCCGTTTCCGTCTTGTTCGATTGCGCAGTTTGATCTAGGGGCCGCTGCCGGGCAGATGACGCAGCCTGCCGTCTTGAGCAGAGGCTCGGTTCTCCATTCTCGTGCGATCAAAGGGGTGGCGTGCAAGTTCAGGACGACGCAGGACATCACTTTGTTGCCCGTTCGGCTGGCGGCGCTTACTTACCGCAACGCGGTTCTTGCTCCAGAGGGGACCCGAGTTTCTGCTGGCGTGACCTCATCCATTTCTCTAACGTTGGAGTTGGTTTCTCCCCAAGCATCTTGGGCTGTCTTACACAGTCGCCCCTTGCGAGTGTTTCTGGATGGCGAGCCTTCTCAAGTCAGCGTGCTGCGCGAGGTGCTGTGCCACAAGGTCATAGGTGTCATGGTGCAGACCGCGCCGCATCAGCCTTGGCAATCAGCGGAGTCCCTTGGGATAGGCGCCGGCGTATTGCCCAAATTGGCGGGATTTGCCGATGAAGAGGCCTTGATTGATTTTGATGCTCGCTCGCATCCTGCATACAGACTGCTGACGGAGTATTTCGCTTATCCAGAGAAGTTCAACTTCATTGATTTGACCGTGCCCGTGCCATTTGAAGCCCGTCAGCCTGAACAGAATGATGGGGGCAACGGTAGCAGGCGTACCTTGACCGTGCATCTGCTGTTATCAGGTGTTCGGGCTGACTCCGATGAGTCCCGTTTGCTCGAGACCATACACGAGGGTAGTCTGGTTCTCGGTTGCACGCCTGTGATTAATCTGTTCAAGCAACCTGCGGATCCAATCCGTGTCTCACATGCATCGTCGTCGTATCCGGTGCTCGTTGATTCGCGTCGAGCCTTTGGTTACGAGGTCTACTCCATTGATCGGGTATTCCGCGTCAGGCAGACGCCTCAAGGCGAGACGGTCCAAGAGTTCCGCCCCTTTTTCTCCTTGCAGCACGATGACCTATTGAGGGATTCAGATCACCCGGATCTGGACAGCTTGCCATCTACCCTGGTACGCCGTCGAGCAGATGTCGACGACTCGATGGCCAAGCGCGTTGGCGGGCGGTACTGGTCCGCCCGCTGGGACGAGGATGTCGCCGAAACCAGCCCTGGATATGAGATGGAATTGTCGGTGGTTGATGTCGATTTTGACCCGGCTATGCCCCAGACAGATACCCTGTCTTTGACCGTGACCGCGACCAATCGCGATCTGCCGTCGTTGTTGCCATTCGGTGCAACTGGCGGAGACTTGTTCATGGAGGGGGGCAGCGTTGCAAGGGAAATTCGCTTGCTTCGCAAGGCGACACCTGCTCACCGCTTTGAACGTGGGCGAGGTGCGCTTTGGCGGTTGATCTCGCATTTATCGCTCAATCACTTGTCGCTGTCGGGTGGGGGCATTGATGCGCTCAAGGAAATGCTGCGGCTTTATGACTTGCCGCGTAGCGCCTCCAACCGCCGTCAGATCGATGGGTTGGTGGGTATCGCGTTCAAACCCACCACGGCCTGGTTGCCCGGTGAACCCTACGCGACTTTTGTTCGGGGAACTGAGGTACGCGTTACCGTCGATGAGGACAGCTTTGTCGGTACAGGTTTGGGCCTGTTCGCTGCTGTGCTTGATCAATTCTTTGGTATGTATGTGCACGCGAACAGCTTCACCAAGTTGACGCTGATTTCGGCACGTACGCAGGAAGAGGTGCTGTCATGTCCGCCACGCAACGGCGAAATGCCACTGGTGTGATTGAACAGTTGCTGCGTGAACCGCAGCAGTTCAACTTTTTCCAGGCCGTCCGCTTGTTGGACAGATGGATGGCGCCGTCTGCACCGGATGGACAAGGGCTATCGAAAATCAATTTTCGCAACTCTTTGTCGCTCTCTTTTCCTGCAAGTGAAATCGAGTCACTTAAAGTTCACAAGAAGCGATTCACTGAGCGCTGTGACGACGCAGGCAAGGAGCGTCAGATCGACGGGGGGACGGGAACGCGACTGGATCAGTTGCTGAACGAGGTTGCGCAGCAAAGCATACCTGCCCATCCTTCCGAGATAGACAGGATTGATATCACGCCTGCGTTCATGGGCCTGCTCGGCGTGAACGGTACATTGCCCCTCTCATATACCGAGGAGTTCGCTCACCGAGAACTCTATCAGAAGGACTATGCGGCACGGGCTTTCGTGGACGTGTTCAGTCACCGCGCGGTTTCCTTGTTTTATCAGGCCTGGCGCAAGCACCGTTTGTCCATTCAGTATGAATCTGACACACAAAATCGCTTCCTGCCTTTGGCGCTGTCTCTGGCTGGCCTGGGCCAGAAAGGCCTGCGGGACCGCTTGGGTGGCGAGCGCGGTGCTGTGGCCGACGAGGCCCTGGCGTATTACGCCGGCACCTTGCAGCAGCGTACTTTGTCTGCACGCCAGTTGCAGCAGATCCTTCAGGACTACCTGGCCGTGCCGGTGCGCATCGAGCAGTTTGTCGGGCGTTGGTACCAGGTGCCGGAGTCGGGGCGTGCCTATCTGGGTGTGTTGGGGCGCCAGGGGGGCATGTCGGGGCCGCTCAACGGTGTGCTGGGGCGCTCGGCCATGCTGGGTGAGCGCGTCTGGCAGCGGGATCTGCGCATGCGCGTGGTGCTCGGGCCTTTGCCTCATGCACGGTTTCGGCGCTTTCTGCCGGGGGGCGCGGGCGCCTCGGCGCTCAAAGAGTTGTTGACCATGCTCAGCGGCGTCAGCCTGGAGTACGAGATCAACCTGCAATTGCAGCGCGACGACGTGCAGGGCTGCGCGCTTGATTCAAGCCGCGCACCGACGGCCTTCAGGCTGGGTTGGGACACCTTCCTGCAGACCCAGTCGGCCAACGAAGACCGCGCGGATGTGCGCTATGACATCCACGCCGCGGCCTGATTGATCACCGGGCCCTTTCTCTTTCTCATTCCAACAATATTCAAGAAGCTGTCATCACCATGAGCCAGAACCTCAAGACCCTGATCTCCAAGCTCAACGACACCACGCGCCACGCCGCCGAGCGCGCTGCCAGCCTGTGCATGGCGCGCGGTCACTATGAGGTGGACCTGGAGCATCTGATGCTGGCCTTGCTGGAGCAGCCCCAGAGTGACCTGAGCGTGCTGTGTCAGCGCGCCGGGGTGTCGAGCACCGCGTTGCAGCGGGATCTGGAAGCCGAGCTGAGCCGCTTCAAGACGGGCAACAGCCGCACGCCGGTGTTTTCCAGCCACCTGCCGGTGCTGCTGGAGCATGCCTGGCTGATTGCGTCGCTGGAGTCGCACACGGCACGCATCCGTGGTGCCCACTTGCTGCTGGCCATGTTGACAGAGCCGAGCCTGAGCCAGCTGGCTCTGCGCTCGTCCAAGCTGTTTACGCGTTTCAACCTCGATGAGCTCAAGCACAAGATGGCCGAGGTGACGCGTGGGTCGCAGGAGGCCGCGCAAGCCTTGCGTGATGCTGATGCCCCGGTCGATGGCGAGGCCGGTCAGGCCGACGAGGCCGCCGCGAGCGAAGCCTTGAGCGGCAAGACGCCCGCGCTGGACCAGTTCACCACCAACCTCACCCAACGCGCCAGGGACGGCAAGGTGGACCCGGTGATCGGCCGTGACACCGAGATCCGCCAGGCCATCGACATCCTGATGCGCCGCCGCCAGAACAACCCGATCCTGACGGGCGAAGCCGGTGTGGGCAAGACAGCGGTGGTGGAAGGGCTGGCACTGCGTGTGGCCCTGGGCGATGTGCCCACGCCGCTGCAAGGTGTGGCCATCCACGTGCTGGACATGGGCCTGCTGCAGGCGGGCGCCTCGGTCAAGGGCGAGTTCGAGAACCGCCTCAAGAACGTGATTGACGAGGTCAAGAAGAGCCCGCACCCCATCATCCTGTTCATTGACGAGGCCCACACCATGATTGGTGCGGGTGGCCAGGCTGGCCAGAATGACGCGGCCAACCTGCTCAAGCCGGCGTTGGCGCGTGGTGAGCTGCGCACGATCGCGGCCACGACCTGGGGCGAGTACAAAAAGTACTTCGAGAAGGACGCGGCCCTGGCTCGCCGTTTCCAGGTCATCAAGGTGGAGGAGCCCTCCGAAGAGCTGGCCTGCGCGATGCTGCGCGGCATGGCGCCCTTGATGGAAAAGCACTTTGGCGTGCGCCTGTTTGACGAGGCCATTGCCGAGGCCGTGCGTTTGTCTGCGCGCTATATCAGCGGGCGCCAGTTGCCCGACAAGGCCATCAGCGTGCTGGACACGGCTTGCGCCAAGGTGGCGCTGGGCCAAAGCGCCACGCCGGCCCGCATCGAGGATGCCCGCAAGCGCCTGGAGCGGCTGGATGCCGAGGCGGCTGCGCTGCAGCGCGAAGCCGCCGCGGGTGCGCGCCACGGTGATCGCCTGGACGCCTTGAAGGCCGAGCGTGATGGCATTGTCACCAGCCTCAAGGCCGATGAAGAACGCTGGACCTTCGAGCAGCAACTGGTCAATGACATCCGTGAACTGCGCACGAAGCTGGAGCAGCAGGCGGGCGGCCTGTCCAGCGCAGAGGTGGGTGTGCCGGGAGACGGTGAGGCTCTTGAGCCGGCCAAGGCCAGCGCGGGTAGCAAGGCCAAGGGCAAGAAGGCCGCGGTCAGCCATGCCAGCCCCGATCACGAACTGCTGGCCATGAAACAGGCCGAACTGGCCGCCTTGCAAGGCGAGGCCCCGCTGGTGCCCATGCAGGTGGACGGCCACGTGGTGGCCGAGATCGTGGCGGCCTGGACGGGCATCCCGCTGGGCAAGATGGTCAAGGACGAGATCAAGACGGTGCGCAATCTGCAGGCCACCTTGCAGGAGCGCGTGATCGGCCAGGACCATGCCCTGGCCGCGATTGCCCAGCGCGTGCGCACGGCGCGCGCCGGCCTGGAGGACCCCAACAAGCCCAAGGGCGTGTTCCTGTTCGTGGGCCCATCGGGTGTCGGCAAGACCGAGACCGCGCTGGCGCTGGCCGACATCCTCTATGGCGGTGAGCGCAACCTGATCACCATCAACATGAGCGAGTACCAGGAGGCGCACAGCGTCAGCGGCCTCAAGGGCTCGCCCCCTGGTTATGTGGGCTACGGCGAAGGCGGTGTGCTGACCGAGGCCGTGCGCCGCAAGCCCTACAGCGTGGTGTTGCTCGATGAGGTCGAGAAGGCCCACCCCGATGTGCTGGAGATGTTCTTCCAGGTCTTCGACAAGGGCCTGATGGACGATGCCGAAGGCCGCGAAATCGACTTCCGCAACACGGTGATCATCCTGACCTCCAACGCGGGCTCGCAGGGCATCATGCAGGCCTGCTTCAAGCACGATGAAGCCGCGGGTGGCACGGTGATGAAGTCGCAAGACGAATTGCCTCAGGCCGATGAGTTGGCCGAGCTGCTGCGCCCGACCTTGTACAAGACCTTCAAGCCCGCCTTCATCGGGCGGACCAAGGTGGTGCCTTACTACCCGCTGAGCGACGATGTGCTGGTCAGTGTGATCAAGCTCAAGCTGGACCGTATTGCTGCGCGTGTGCAGGCGAACCACCAGGCGGTGCTGGACTACGACGACGCCCTGATCGAAACCGTGCTGGCCCGTTGCACAGAGGTGGACACCGGCGCGCGTGCCGTGGACCACATCCTCAACGGCAGCCTGCTGCCCGAGGTGGCCGACAGCGTGCTGGCCCGCATGGCCGAAGGTCAGGCCATCAGCAAGATCAAGGTCAGTGCCGGCAAGAACGGCGAGTTCAAGTTCAAGGTGAGCTGATGAACCAGGCAAACGAGCAGGATCTGTCACCGGACGCAGCGCATGCACTGATCATGGCTCGCGATCAGCGCCCCTATCCAGGCGACTTCCAATTGCGTGTGGCGGTGCTGGCGCGGCCATCTCCAGGCGATGTGGTTCGCTTGTTGGACAAAGCCGCGCACGTCGGGACCACGGGTTGCATGGGGCAGTCTGGCGCACGGCTTGCCCTGCAGCAGATGGCCCGCCAGAGCTGGTCGTTGGATGCGCCCGGTGGCGCCAAGGGGGGATGCTTTGAAATCCGTTTGCCGCTGGCGTCCGGGCTGAGAACGGTGACGGTGCGACGCTTGCCTGAGCCTGTGATCGTCGCGGTGCGTTGAGCTCTTCGGCCCCGCCGTGGGCACCCTGTCAATCCGACAGGATCAAGAGGGCTTCGTCGCGCCAGTACTGGGCCGCGGCGTAAAAGCCTTCCCAGACGCAGCCGTTGCAGCCGCGTCCACAGCAACTGGTGGGTTCGGGGGGCGGTTGTCGCAAGGTCACCCCTTGGTTGCTGGCGCGGGCTTGCAATGTGTCGAACATGGCGCGCACGGCGTTGAGGTCGGTCAAGGGGAAGTCCATCTGGGGCAGGGCGGGGCGTGCGAGGCTCGTGGCGTCTTGCAAACCCTAGATTTTAGCCAGGCCGGCCGTGGCATAGTGCCCGGGTGAACCAAGCCACCCCTGACTCTCTTGTTGACGCGCCCGCCTCCGGCCCCATGCTGGCTGTGTATGGCAGAACGGTGACGTGGAAGCACCTCATCGTTACCTCGGTGCTGCTGCTGATCCTGATGGGCATCGGCGCGGTGTTCGTGACCTGGTGGATCTGGCAGAACATGGCGGCCCAGGTGGTGCTCAAGGAGCAGCAGGCCGACATCGTCTTGCCCAAGGAGCTGGCGGTCAAGGCGTCGGTCAATCAGCAGGTGCGCATCCAGGTGGACCAGGTCTTGCCGGTGCGTGTGCCCATTCACCAGGACCTGTCCATCCCGCTCAAGGAGGCCATTCCCATCAATGTCAGCATCGACACGATGGTGCCGATCAGCATCGATGTGCCGATCAAGCATGTGGTCAAGGTGGACCAGATCGTGGAGCTGGACACCCAGGTCAAGACCCGCATCCTGGGCATCCCGCTGACCGTGCCCATCCAGGGGCGAATCCCCGTCAAGGTCGATGTGCCGGTGGACCTGGTCATCCCGGTACGCAAGAACCTGCCTGTGGCCATCGTGGCGCCGGCCACGGTGCGCCTCACCGAGCCTTTGCGCACCACCATTGACACCGTGATCGAGGCCAAGATCCCGGTACACGAGTCCTTGTCCTTGCCGTTGACCTCACCGGTCAGTGCCAACCTGACCTTCCCGCAGCAGCGGGTGCGTGCCGGCCTGGAGTTGCTGGACCTGACCGTGCCCTTTGAATCGGTGACCCTGGCGCCGCGCGCCCGGGCGGTCGCCGCGCATTGAGTACCAGCAGCATCCCATGGTGGCCGCTTCCGCAGATCCCTCCACATTGATCACCGCCCGGGGCTGGAATCGGCCCGTCAGGCCGGTGGCCCTGCTCGTGGTGGGCAGCACCGTCCTGCTTGTCTGGCTGATGCTGACGGCGCTGGCCGTCTGGTATTTCTATGCGTTCTGGGAAGCGCGGATGACCATGTACAACCAGTCGGTGCGGCTGCGCTTGCCGGCTGGCATGGTGTCGGTGGCCGAGGTGACGTCGCCCTTGCGCACGCGGCTGGACATGAGGCCCCTGGTGCGCATGCCCATCAAACAGGTCATTCCCGCGCAGATATCCGATCACCTGCAGGCGCACGTGCAGATGCAGACCATGCTACCAGTGGACACCAGCGTCGCGGTGGACCAGGTGGTGCCGGTCAAGACGACGCTGAGCATGAAGGTGTCCTTGTGGTCGTGGTTGCCGAGCATCCCGGTGACCTTGCCGATCACCCTGGACATGCCTTTGCACATGACGGTGCCGATCAAGGCCGACCTGCCAGTCAACCTCGACCTGGAGGTCAGCGGTGAGCTGCCCCCCGTGATCAACATCCCGATTGACGCGACCTTCGCGCTGAGGCCGCGCATCAAGGGTGCCATCGAGGCGCGGATGGTCAGCCAGACGGCGTTCAGCCTGGTGGCGCCTGTGGAACCCTTCCCCATGACCATCGAACGCACGGACCTGCGGGTGCCTTTCCAGCTGACCTTCCTCAAGCAGCGCAACCGCTGAGGCCAGGCTCAAGGCTTGCCGCTGCCTGAACCTGTGCTTGTGCCTGCGCTTGCGCCGCCACAGCATTGGGCCGGGGTCAAGGTAGGCCAGCCGTAGGGCGGGGCCACCTGGGTGTTGATGCGCACGGCGATGACCTGCGGGCGGCGGTGCTTGTCCGCATCCTCCAGCGCATGCTGGAGCGCATCGCGGAAGGCTTGTGTGCCTTGCTCGGGCGTCACCGTCACGGCGTGCGCGCCCAGGCCTTGCGCAAACAGCGCCAGGTCCGGGCGGCCGAGCTGGTAGTAGTCATCCCATTGAGCGGCCGGGGGCAGCAGTTGCGCCATGCCCTGGCTGACCATGGCCAGGTCGTTGTCGTCCAGCACGATCCAGATGGCGCCCACGCGGTGCTGGGCCGCTGTGGAGATCTCGGCACCGTGCATCATGAAAGCGCCATCACCGACCACGGCCAGGCAAGGTAGATCCGGGGCGGCCATCTTGCCACCCACCACCGCGCCCACCGCGAAGCCCATGGGGCCCATGGACAAGGCGCTGTGATAACGAACGGGCGGGTTGATGACCAGGTTGTTGAGTGACCAGCCCACGCAGTTGCCCGCGTCGATGAAGATGTGGCCCTTGTGCACCAGCTCGTCGATGACCCGCATCATGGCGGCCGGATGAACGGGCGCGGCCTCGCTGTCACGGCCGGCAGGGTCGGACCAGGGCGTGCGGCTCAGTTTGATCTGCTGGATCAGTGCCTTGCGCGCATCGACCTTGGCCTGATCAGGCTGCAGGTGGTGGGCCTTCTCGCACATCACATCGAGTGTGGTGCCGATCTCGGCCACGATGCCGCGGGTGATGGGGAAGTCCCGGCCGATCACGGCGGCGCTGAGGTCGACCTGGATGAAGTGCTCGGTGGGCTCCAGCGCAGGGCTGTAGAGCGCAGACGCCGTGACCGAGGTGGACAGCTCGCCCAGGCTGGAGCCCAGCACCAGCAGGGTGTCGAACTGGTCGGCCTTGTTGGCGGGGTGCATGTAGAGGCTGGGCCAGGCACTGCCGCAGATGCCGTAGTTGCGCAGCGAGAGCGCATGGCCTTCAGGGAAGATGCCCTTGGCGTCGGGCGTGGTCATCACGGCGATGCCGAAGCGGTCGACGAATGCGGTGAAGGCTTTCAGGCGCTCAGGGCAGGCCAGGGCGTCGCGGCTGCCGTTGCCCAGGAAGATCAGCGGGCGCTTGGCGTGCACGAGGTCATGCAGGGTGTCACCCACGGCTTGGGAATCGGTGCAGGCGGTGCCAGGGCGGTAGGTCGAGGGCCGGACCGAGGCGGGGTAGCTGGGCACGCATTCGCCGGCGATGTCGTTGGGCAGGCTGATGTGCACGGCCTGCTTGGGCAGCGACAGGGCATTGCGCAGCGCCTGCTGAAACAGGGTCTGGAAGTTGGCAGGGCTGGAGATGATGGCGCTGGAGGCCAGCGCGTTCTGGAAGATGTTGTGCACGTCCAGCTTGGCGTCCGTGCCTTCTTGCAGGTAGCCCTTGCCGTAATAGGCTTCGGGCACTTCGCCGGTGATGACGAGCACAGGCGAGTTGCTGGCCTGCGCGTTCATGGCGCCGGTCAGGGCATTGGTGGCACCGGGGCCCGATGTGGTCAGCACCACGCCCAGGCCGCCTTTGACGCGGGCATACCCGTCTGCAATATAGGCCGCACCAGTTTCGTGCCTACAAATCACATATTCGATTTGATGTGATTTCTTCTTTAGTTCATTCATCAACCAGACGGCCGCGCCGCCCGGAATACCAAATACCTTGTCGACCCCTTCTGCGCGCAGATAGTCCAGGAGCAATTGGGCGACGGTGCCGCAGGGGGCGGGCACAGGAGAGGGCACAGCGGCGGAGACGGGAGATGACATGGTCAATGGCTTCCTGAGTGAAGGTTTGGATGGCCGCTGGGATAGGGCCAATCAAATAGGGCCGATCAAATAACGTCGATCAAATAGGCCAGACATGGTCTGTACATCGTCAGATTGAGTCAGACCATGAGTGTCAAAAATGTGCCCTCCACAACCACAGGGTTAAATCGTGAAAACAGATACTTTGAGCCCCGTTCTTGATATCGCCATCGTTGGCGCAGGCGTGTCAGGTCTCTACAGCGGATGGCGGTGGTTGACCAGCCCACAAGGCAAGGGTGCGCGCGTCGAGGCGTTTGAACTCAGCCACCGCGTGGGTGGGCGCCTGATGTCGGCGCAGCCTCCGGGCATGCCCGAGGGCCGGGTTGAGCTGGGCGGCATGCGTTTCACGACGGGGCAGACCCAGGTCGCCGCGCTGGTGTCTTACCTGCAACTGGCCACCGAGCCCTTTGTGGTGGCGCAGGACCAGAACATGGCCTACCTGCGCGGGCGCCATCTGCGCACCAAGGACCTGTCCGACCCGGCCAAGGTGCCTTATGACATCCCGAAATCGGACTACGAGGGCTTCAAGAAGGGCTTCACGGCCCTGGCAGCCGAGCGCTACCTGCAAGAGGTGTTGCACAAAAAGCATGTGGACCTCAAGACGGTGGATTGGGACCAGGTGGCCCAGACCGGTCGTTATGAAGGCCACCGCGTGATCGACCTGACCATGCGCTACATCTACAGCCGCTCGGTCAGCCACGAGTCCTTCCAGTTTGCCGAAGACACCAGCGGCTACGACAGCATCTTCTTCACCTGGAATGCCGCCGATGGTTTCCCCTGGAACCTGGGCGACTATGGCGCGAGCATCGAATACAAGCGCCTGAAGGACGGCTACGAGATGCTGCCCAAGACCTTGCACCAGCGCTTCGAGTCGGTGGGGGGCAAGGTGCACTTCGAGCACCGCCTGGTGCGCTTCGACACGGTCAAGCTGGACGATGGCAGTGAAGGCGTCGAGCTGCACATCGAGCATGCAGGCCATCACAAGGTGGTGCGTGCGCGCAAGCTGATCCTGGCCATGCCGCGCCGCTCGCTGGAGCTGATCGAGCAAACGGGTTCGGTGTTGGGGCGCGAGCAGCACGAGGTGCACAAGCTGATCGAGTCGGTGGCGCCGATCCCGCTGTTCAAGCTGGCGCTGTGTTACCGCACGCGCTGGTGGGAGGCACTGGGCATCACGCAGGGGCAATCGGTGACCGACCTGCCGATCCGCCAGTGCTACTACTGGCCTGTGGGCGATGACACCAAGGCTGGCGCCATCCTGATCTACAACGATGGGCTGGACCTGGAGTACTGGGCGGGCTTGCGCAATGACCCCCATCACTTCCCCAATGAGGATGGCACGGACAGCAACAACCCGTCTGTGGAGTGGAAAGAGAACCCCGCACCCAGGCTGATGGTGCAAGAGGCGCATCGCCAGTTGCTGGAGATGCACGGCCTGGAAGACACGCCCGAGCGCCGGCCCTATGCCGCGGCTTACCGTGATTGGGGCGATGACCCGTTTGGTGGTGGCGCCAATTTCTGGCCGCAGTATGTGGACAGCCAGGATGTGGGCAAGCGCATCGTGCAGCCTAAAAAGGGCAAGCCGGTGTTCATCTGTGGCGAGGCCTATTCCCACGCCCAGGGCTGGGTGGAAGGCGCCCTTGCCACGGCCGAGGACATGCTGCAGAACCACCTGGGCCTGCAGCCGCCACCTTATTCAGCCACGCTCAAGCAGTAAGGCCGTCGCGTGCATTTCCATGCCGATGCCCAGCAGGACAAGGTGCCTGGTGTGGATCTCGGCATGGCACTTGGCCAGGTTGACGGGGACGGATGAAGACACCATGTCGCCGAACTCCTCCAGCGTGCTGATGTAGTGCCTGGGCTGGATGGCCTCGTTCCAGGCGTCCTGGACCATCTTGGAGGTCTGGTGGGTGATCAAGGTGATGTCCTGGCCGGTCAGGCCATGGCGTGACAGCAGACGATGAACCAGCGGGCCCGGGGCTTTGAGGCCAAATGCCTTGAACGCTTCCTGGCCCGTCTTGTCGTCCAGCTTCATCAAGGGCTTGGTGAAGGTGTCCGGCGTGACGGGGCGGGGCGCCATGCGGAAGGCGCCGTACCAGTGGCTTTGCGTGTCGTTGTCCCAGTCGATCAGGCGGAAGTGTTGGGTGTCGTGCGTGCGCCCTACCAGGGCCGCGCCTGCACCGTCAGATGCGGCCAGGGACACGGGCTCGTGGTAGTCCACGAAGTGGGTCCAGTTGTTGCCACAGGCCACCAGCACATGCCTGGCGGTGCCGCAGCGCACCAGGTCGGTGGCCAGGCGCAAGCCATCCTGGAAGGTGGAGTAGTCGCTGTTGATGGGCAGGATGCGGCATGAGGCCGGCAGGCCCAGCTTGTGGTGCACCACGGCCAGGTCATTGGGCGCCACATAGCTGCTGACCGAGCCAGCGCCGATGATCATGTCCACGTGCTCGGGCTTGAGGCGGGCCTGGTGCAGCGCGTGCTCGCATGCCGTGGTCATGATGTCGATGACGCCGTCGGCCGTGGGCAGCACGCGCCGGTACTTCAGGCCATTGAACAGGTCGGAGCCAGAGGGCGAGTGCTGCTTGAGCCAGTCGAAGATGGGCGCGTCGTTACCCCGGATGATGTCTGGCACGGCATAGCCTTGCCCCAGGATGGCGACGTGTTGATCTGAGCCCATGGGCCACCTCCAGTAAAATGAATTGCTCTGGAGGTGTTTGTCGGCCGTTTGGCTGCAGACTGAAGCGCCCGCCTGGCCTGGCCTTACTGCGGCGTGGCCACGCGGCGCCAGGCGGCCCGCCCGATCATGCGCAGCTTGTTGCCCAGGTCCATGCGCATCAGGTTGGTGCGCAGGATGCCTTTGGTGAAGCGGGTCTGCTTGCTGTAGTCGATCATGACGTCGACGATCACGGGCTGGCCCTGGGCGGACAAGGTCTGGGCCTGGCCGATGACGGCGGCGATGTCGCTGTCGCCGGCCATGCGCAGGTAGTGGGCCCCGACCGCATCGGCGATGCCCTTGAAGCGCACCTCGGGCAGCACGGTGCAGGCCTTGCGGTTGAAGGGCAGCTTCTGGGCTTGGGAGATCTGCGACAGCTCGCCATCGTTGAACACATAGCAGACCACGCCCAGCTTGTGCTCGGTGGCGGTGAGCAGCTCCAGCCCGGTCATCAGGAAGGCGCCATCACCGACGATGCCCACGACCTGCTGGTCCGGGTGGGTTAGCTTGATGCCCACGGCGGCGGGCACGCAGTAACCCATGCAGTTGAAGTCGGTGGGGGTGATGAGGTGGCGGCTGCCGCGGGTCTCGAACAGCTCGGCCACGAGGAAGGTGTGGTTGCCATCGTCGGTGACCAGGTAGGCATCGTCGGGCAGCTTGCTGCGCAGGGCCTGGAAAAAGCGTTGGGGGTTGACGCGGCCCTGGCTGTCATGGCGTTGCCATTCGGCGATGTAGGCCTGCTTGTCGCGGGCGATCTGCTGGCGCACGGCTTGACCGCGGGCCTGAGTTTGTGCGGCATCACCGGGCAGGGACTTGAGCTCGTCGATCAGGCCGCGGACCACGGCAGCGGCATCACCCTCGATGCACAGCCTGGCTTCGTAGTTGGCGTTGAACACGGCCGGGTTGATGTCGACATGGATCAGGTCCCAGGTGGGCTTGATGCCGTAGCTGCCGGTGGCGATCTCGCCAAAGCGCGTGCCGATGGCCAGCAGCACATCGCAGTCTGCAAAGGCGTTTTCGGCGGCTGGCACGGCCGCGGGGCCCATGCTCATGCCGGCATGCAGGGGGTGTTGGGCCGGGAAGGCGCTCAGGCCTTGCAAGGTGGTGCTGACGGGGGCTTGCAGCAGCTCGGCCAGCTCCTGGGTCAAGGCGCTGCCATGCACGCCGCCCCAGCCCAGGAACAGGCCGGGCTTGCGGGCTTGCTTCAACAGTTGCGCGGCTTGCTTCACGGTGGCGCGCGTGCCTTCGTCGAGCATGGGCTGCGGTGGGGCCGGGCGCACGAAGGTGGGCAACTCGTCCACCTCGCCGGGGAAGAGCTGTACGTTGACCGGGATCTCGATGAACACAGGGCCTGGCTCGCCCGCGTTGGCCAGCCGCCAGGCCTCGTAGAAGGTGGGCACGATCTGTTTGTGCTCGGTGATGCGCCAGGCGCCCTTGGTGAAGGGCTTGACCAGTTCCAGTTGGTCCAGCTCATGGAGCTGGTAGCTGTAGCCCGTGTCGGTGCGGGTGCCGCCCGAGATCACCAGCAGGGGGATGCCGTCCAGAAAGGCTTCGCCGATGCCGGCCATGGCCAGGGCGGTGCCGGCTGCGGGCACGATCAGCAAGGCGCCGTTGAAGTCGTTGGTGCGGCTGACCGCATCGGCCATGAAAGCGCCGCAACCCTCGTGGTTGACGCGGATGGGTGTGACCACCGAAGAGCTGGCGAGCTGGTCGTAGATCTCGGTGTTGTGTACACCGGGGATACCGAAGGTGTGGCGGATGCCCAGCTGCTCCAGGGCGTGGCGGACGAGTTCGGCGCCGGTTTTTTTCATGCTTGTCTCCATTGTGGTCAGGGCGTTCAGGCTTGGCCCAGGATGTGGCGTGTGGCGGCGTGGGCCGTGAGGATGCAGCCCGAGAGGAAGGTGCCTTCCAGCGACTTGCGGCCGTTGGAGCCCCCGCCACCAAAGCCGGCCGCTTCGCCCACCGCGTAGAGGCCGGCGATGGCGTGGCCTTGCGTGTCCAGCACGCGGCTTTGCAGATCGGTCTGGATGCCGCCGGTGGACTTGCGGGTCAGCAGCTGGCAGCGGATGGCGATCAGCGGGCCGGCCGATGGGTCGAGGATGGCCTGGTAGTCGCAGGTGCGGAAGCGATCACCTGGCCAGCGGCGCATGTGGTCGATGCGGCGCAGCTGGTCGTCGTTGTGCAGGCGGGGGCCGCGGCGGATCTGGTCGTCATAGGGGCGGATTTGCTGCAGCAGGGTGTCGGCGCTGATGCGGCCATCGCCCGTCACCTGGTTCATGCGGCGGGCCAGGTCGGTGAGGTTGCTGGCTTGCACGAAGTCCGGGCATTGCGCGAGCAGCTCGTCAACGAGTTCCGGGTTGCCCCGCCACATCTGCAGCAGCAAGGCCAGCGGGCGCCGGTCGCGGATGTGCTGGTTGTGTTCGGCGCCTGATGCGGCCAGTTCCTTTTCGGCAATGCGTCGGTTGAGCACTTGCCAGGTCCAGGGCCATTGTGAGCGCGCGATCTGGGCCACCATCTCGTGCGTGTCAAAGCCGGTCACAAAGGGCACGGGGCCGATGCGGCGCCCGTCCGGGTCCAGCCACAGGGCCGATTTGGCGGGGATCAGGCTCAGGCCATGGCCGGGGAAGTGCGGGCGCGGGTGGCGCACACCGGCGGCGTAGTTCCACATCTGGTCCAGGTGGGTGACGGCGCCGCCTAGGCCTGAGATGGCGTCGTGCATACGCCCGTCGGCATGCGGGTGCGAGCCGTTGAGCAGGGTGCTTGGGGCGCTGCCCCATGACGCAGGCCAATGTTGGCGCACACGCTCCAGATCACCTGTGATGCCGCCGGTGGCCACGACCACGGCGTTGGCATGCAACTCGAAGGGGCGCTCATCGGCCAGGCTCACGCCATGGCAACCTGTGACGCCGGTCGGGCCGCTGAGCAGGCCGTCCACACGGTGTTGCGCCCTGATCGTGAGCCGGTCATGGTGGGGGTGTTGCCGCAAGGCCTGTAGCAAGGTGAGCACCATGTGGCGTGAGGTGCCCCAGATCACGTGGTAGCGGGGCAGGGTATTGCCGCGCGTCATCCAGCCGCGTTCGACCCATTGCACCGCCGGGATGAAGCGGATGCCAAAGCCCTTGAGCCATTCATAGACCTCGGGCACGCAGCGCTGCACATAGTGCTCGGCCCAGCGGCGGGGCCAGTGGTCCTGCGGGCCGAACTCGGCGAAGGCCAGCCAGTCGGCCAGCGCGATCTCGGCGCTGTCCTGGATGCGGTTGAGGCGTTGCAGGGGTGTGTCGACCAGGGCCATCCCGCCAAAGGCATGCAGGCCCAGCCCGCCCAGGTGCGCGGCGTCATCACGGTCGATCAGGATCACGCGGTGGCCCTTGTCCAGCAGGTCGAGCGTGGTGGTCAGGCCGGCCAGTCCGGCGCCGATGACCAGGGTGTGCGCAGTGGTGGAAGAAGAAGTCACGAACGGGGCCAGGGTGTCTCAATGTGGCTTGAGTCTGATCCTGGCGTGAGGGCTTGTCTGTCTGCGAGCCGACACCTGAACCTAACCCGATTTGACGTAGCGCAAGTGAGCGAGATCGGCTTGACGCGAGGCGCTTTTGCGTCTGCGTGGAAACCCGGTGCGTCTGGAAACGTCCCCCCGTGGATGCGGTGGGTGCAGGCCGTGTATTTCGGTCATTTCCTTGAGCAAACCCACCGTGATGGCTCGTAAGCCCTGTGTCCGAAAGGGCGCGCAGGTCGGCAAAATTCGTTCAGGGCATAACCCGCTTTGGTTGCGGGAACGTGATTCGGTCGCGGGATGCTCGACAGGAGTTGCGGTTTGACAAGCGTTGACGTCCTTTCATCTGGTGGCACGGCGCAAAGCACGCCTGACCAGGCTGAACTGGTTGATCGCACGATCGCCAAAGGCTTTGCCTTGCTGATGTTTCCCAAGGAGCTGGAGGCACGCTTTCTGCGCGAAGGCGCGTCCAAGCGCTTCTTGCTGATGGTCATCGCGGGGCTGGCGTCCATCGTGCTGTTTGCAGGGGTCATCATTGCCGACTTCCTGCTGATGCGCAGTGTCGTGCCCTTGGCCTTGTTCATCCGCGGCGTGGTGTACGGGCCGGCCATCATCGTGGGCCTGCTTGTGGTGCGCAGGCTGAACAAGCCTGAACTCAATGAGTGGCTGGTTGCGGCGGCTGGCGTGTGGGCCACGCTGTTGCAGTCGGTGATCATCCTGCAGGGCACGGGGCCCTGGGCCGTGGCCCGCGTGGTCGAGCTCAACATCATCGTGGTCTACACCTGTGCCCTGGCCCGCTTCTGGCCTGCCGTGGCGCTGGCCGCGCTGGTGGCCATGATGCACACCTTCATCGTGATGACCATGCCTGACGGGACCGGGATACTGGCCTCCACGACCACCTTGCTGATGGTGACCAGCATCGCCTTTGTGCTGTATGGCAACTACAAGCTGGAGCACGATGAGCGCATGGCCTTTTTGCTGGATGCGCGCGAGCAGGCGCTGCATGCCGAGCTCACGGCCGCACACGAGCGGCTGACGCACATGGCCACCACCGATGCGCTGACCAATCTGGCCAACCGCCGCTATTTCGAGGGCTTCCTGAGCGAATGCTGGCAAAGGGCCCAGGCGCAGCGGCGTGTGCTCTCGGTGATGGTGCTGGATGTGGATTACTTCAAGCTCTACAACGACCTCTATGGCCACCAGGCCGGCGACCGTTGCCTGGTGGGGGTGGCGCAGGCCTTGACCAGCAGCATCCGCCGCCCGGGGGACCTGGTGGCCCGCTGGGGCGGTGAAGAGTTCGTGATCGTGATGATGGACACCGATGCGGAAGCGGCGGCCGCTGCGGGTGAGCGCATCCGCGAAGCGGTGGCGCAACTGGATCTGGTGCACGAGGGCTCGCGTTGCGCGCCGCGCGTGACGGTCAGTGGGGGCTGTGCCACCGCGCGGCCTGATGCCCACAGCCAGTGGGCGCAACTGGTGCAGATGGCCGACGATGCCCTGTATCGGGCCAAGGCGGGCGGGCGCAACCGCATTGTGGTGACCAGTGATGGCGCGATGCCCAACATGAAAGCCGAGGCCGTCTGATGAGCACGCAACCCTTGCCGCTGGTGTTCGATCTGCGTGCGCTGCTGACCTGGCGGCCTCCTACCTTGCGCTTCGACCCCATCTACGAGGCCCATTTCCAGCACGTGGGCGGGCCGGCGCGGCTGGCGCATTTCGCCAACAGCGGTGCGCTGGCCTTGTTCGTCTACAACCTGTTCCTGCTGGCCGATCGCGTCATGATCCCTGACGTGCTGGAGATGGCCTTTCAGTTGCGCCTGTGTGTGTTCACGCCCTTTGCCTTGTTGCTGCTGCTGCTGGGCTGGCGCTTCAAGCCCTTCTTGCTGCTCTTGCCGGTGAGCCTGGTGGAGGGCACCTTGGCCTTGACCGGGATGGCCGCCGCGCTGAGCCTGGGCTGGCTGTTGAGCCAGTCAACAAGCGACTTTGCCGGCATGTACACGGCGGGCCTGGTGCCCATCATCATCTACGGCAACCTGGTGCAGCGCTTTCGTTTTCGCTTTGCCCTGGCGTTTTCCTTGAGCGTCGTCGGGGTGGCCTTGATCTGCGTGTGGCTGCGTTTCGGCCATGGGCATCCTTATGAGGTGTTCGACATCCCCTTGGCCCTGCTGGTCAGCTTGATTGCCGCCTATACGCTGATCGTGAACTACCGCTTCGAGTTGGAGGAGCGCCGCCGGTTCCAATGGTCGGTGCGCGCGCAGACGCTGCACAAGAAGCTGGCCGATTCACAGTCGCAACTGGAGGCCTTGTCTCGCCTCGACCCCTTGACGGGTGTGCCCAATCGGCGCCATTTCGACGAGTACATCCGCCAGAGCTGGGACGCGGCCTCCAGCCAGGCTGGCAGCGTGGCCTTGTTGCTGATCGATGTGGACCACTTCAAGGCCTTCAATGACCGTTATGGCCACCCCGCCGGAGACCAGTGCCTCAAGCATGTGGCGCAGGTGCTGCAACAGCAGGTGCCGGCAGCGGCGGGCTGTGTGGCCCGTTGGGGCGGGGAAGAGTTCATCGTGGTCTTGCCTGATGCCGATGTGGCGCGGGCCATGAAGGTGGCACAAGGCCTGTGCGAGGCCGTGTCCGGCCTGGGCTTGCGGCATGAGGCGTCGACGACGGCGCCCAGTGTCACCATCAGCGTGGGCGTGGCAGTGACCCGTCCGGCGGCCACGCACGATTCGGTTGACAGCCTGGTGGCAGCCGCCGACGCGGCGCTCTACCGCGCCAAGGAAGGCGGGCGCAACCGGGCCACGGCGGCGCTCAGTCCAGTGTCTGGCTGACGAGCTGGTTGCGGCCGGCCTGCTTGGCCTGGTAGAGCAGGGTGTCGGCCTGGCTGTAGAGCTCGGCCGGGCTGCGTGTGGCGCTCAGGCCCTTCAAGATCACCAGCCCCATGCTGATGCTGACCACACCCACAGGGCTGCCCTCGTGGGTGATCGCCAGCGCATGGATGGCCTCGCGCATCTGCTCGATGAAGCGGCGCACCTTCTCTGGTGGCTCGTTGATGTCCAGCAAGATCGCGAACTCCTCGCCGCCCACGCGGTAGACGTGGTCGCTCGCGCGCTGCAGTTGCTGGCGCAGGATCTGTGCGATTTTTTGCAGCACCTCGTCGCCAGCCGGGTGGCCGTAGCGGTCGTTGTAGAGCTTGAAGTGGTCCACGTCCAGCAGGCACAAGGCCAGGGGCGTGTGATGGCGGCTGTGAAGGGCCACGGCCGCGGCCAGGTCCTTGTTGAACTGGCGGCGGTTGTGGGCCCCGGTGAGCTCGTCGGTGACCGACAGGCTGGCCAGGCGCAGGTTGGCGGCTTCCAGTTCCTGTGTGCG
This sequence comes from Aquabacterium sp., assembly GCF_016195855.1. Classification (GTDB taxonomy): domain Bacteria; phylum Pseudomonadota; class Gammaproteobacteria; order Burkholderiales; family Burkholderiaceae_C; genus Aquabacterium. The sequence goes on along the minus strand of NZ_JACPYU010000025.1, from coordinate 144,021 downwards.
GCTGGACACGAGGGATTCGAGCCGGGTGGTCAAGGCGGTCTGGGCGACGAGGGCCTGGTGCTCGGCGTGCAGCTTCTCGGTCTTGAGCATGTTCATCTGATCGGCCAAGCCGAAGGCCAGGATCAGCGCCTCGGCCGCCGAGCCGATCTGCACCATGTTGTCCGTCAACGCGTTGGCGGGAACGAGACCGAGCACACGCAGGTAATAGATCAGGGCCGCCATGGCCAGCAGGGCAAAGGCGCTTGCGAAATAGCGTGCCGGCCGCGAGCCCTGGTACACCAGCACATGGCCGGCGACGATCAGGCTGATGATCATCCCCAGGGCGATGAGGGTGTTGAGTGCGAAGGTCAGGGCATACAGACCCATGAAGACAGGCAGGATGCCGATGCCGTTGGCGGCGGTGCAGGTGGCCACGATCCGGTGCAGGCGGGGCGACACGCCGTGGCGGGTGTCCATGTAGCGCATCAGGAACAGCCCCAGGGTCAGGTAGACCATGCTGACGATGAAGGGCAAGACCTGGTTGTTGAAGTCGGGCGCGTTGGGCCACCAGTACTGGAAGGCATAGCCTCTGAAGACCAGGCCCCAGGCCAGGAAGCTGCCGATGTAGGCCACGTAAAAGCCGAAGGTGCTCTGGCGCGTCGAGATGAAGAGAAAGACGTTGTAGAGCATCATCGTGCCCAGCACGCCGTAGTACAGGCCAAAGAACAGCGTCTCTGTTTGCGTGTGTTCGGCAAAAGCCTCGGTGGTCCACAAGGTCGGCGTGATGATCTCGTGCAGCCCGTCATGGGCGGCCAGGCGCATCAGCACGGTCAGGGTTTCGCCTGGCGGCAGGATCAGGCGGGTGGCGATGGTGCGCACCGGTTCGCCCCGGCTGGCGAAAGGGCGGCGATCGCCACTGGCCATGTGCAGGCGTTCATGGCCACCTTGGCCCAGCACGTACACGTCGGCCTCGTCCACCAGCGAGCTGCCCAGGTCCAGCACGCGCTCGACCTGCTGCGGGCCGGTGTTGCGCAGGGTGACACGCGTCCACCAGACGGACTTGGAAAAGCCGAAATTGAGCGAGGGCGTGGCGCGAGGCTGCCATGCCCCGCTGGTTTGCGGCAGCGTGGCCGGCGTCCACTGCCCTTGGGGATCTTCAAGGACCTGGGTGTGCGGGCCCAGTTGCGATTCGCTCTGGCTGGCCGATACGGTCACGAGCATGGAAGCGGGCTCGGCGGCCATCAGGCGCCAGGGCAGCATCAACAGCAGGAGCAATGCCGCGGCCCGCGCCAGCAAGGGCCGCAGGCTGAACAGGCATGAACAGGCGCGCAATGGGTGCATGGGGCCAGAGACTGGTCGGGCCCCCCGTTGCACGAGGATCAGCCCGGTGGGTGATCGGCAGGCGCCGTGTCTCTCAGCACCTGCAAGGCTTCCTGGGACCAGTTCAGCCAGCCTTGCTCGTACATGATCCCGGTTTTCAGGATCAGGTGCTGGATGCGTGCTTCACGGGTCAATGTCTTATCGGCAGGAAAATCGCGGGCTTCAATCTGGCGGTAGGCCGCCAGCATGGTGGCATGTTGTGCCATGCGCCGCTCGACTTCCTGCTCCAGCCCCAGCGGGCCGATCACGGCGTCCGCGCGCATGCGCACCATCATCTCGTCGCGCTGGTCCGGCGCGGGGGAGGGCTCGCGCACCCAGCGCTCCAGCTCCTGCCGGCCGGCGTCCAGCACGCGGTAGTTGCGCTTGCGGGTGCGGCCACCATCGGGCGCGGCCTCGGAGGCGATCCAGCCGGCCTTTTCCATGCGGGCCAGCTCGCGGTAGATCTGCTGGTGGGTGGCGCGCCAGAAGAAGCCAATGGACTTGTCGAAGCGGCGGGCGAGGTCATAGCCCGAGGACGACTTTTCCAGCAGGGACGTCATCAGGGCGTGGGATAAAGACATGCGCCGAGTCTAAGGGGTGGCATTCAACTATGCAACCAGTTGCATAAACGGCAAACTTCTCCTAATATCCGATCCGTTCATGCAACTGGTTGCATAGTTGGTTGGGCCGCGCCCGCCAGGCAACCTTTGCCGATCCCATCGACTTCAACGAGAGACATCCCCCATGAGCGCTTATCCCCACCTGCTGCAACCGCTTGACCTGGGTTTCACCACATTGCGAAATCGCGTCCTGATGGGCTCGATGCACGTGGGGCTGGAAGAAGCCAAGGACGGCTTCGAGCGCATGGCCGCTTTCTATGCCGAGCGCGCACGCGGTGGCGTGGCCCTGATGGTGACCGGCGGCATCGCCCCCAACGACGCGGGCCGCCCCTATCCCGGTGGCGCGCGCCTGGCCACCGAAGAAGAAGCCGCGCAGCACAAGGTGGTGACCGATGCCGTGCACGCTGCGGGCGGCAAGATCGCCATGCAGATCCTGCACTTTGGCCGTTATGCCTACCACCCCGGCCTGGTCGGCCCCAGCCCCATCAAGGCCCCGATCTCGCCCATGCCCCCGCGCGAGCTGACGACCGCCGAGGTCGAGCAGACGGTTGAAGACTTCGCCAACTGCGCCGCCATGGCCCAGAAGGCCGGCTACGACGGCGTGGAAGTGATGGGCTCCGAGGGCTACCTGATCAACGAGTTCATCGCCGCGCGCACCAACCAGCGCAGCGATGAATGGGGCGGCTCGTATGCCAACCGCATGCGTTTCCCCGTGGAGATCGTGCGCCGCGTGCGCGAGCGCGTGGGTGCCAACTTCATCATCATCTACCGGCTGTCCATGCTGGACCTGGTGGAGGGGGGCTCCAACTTCGACGAAGTGGTGCAACTGGCCCAGGCCGTGGAAGCCGCCGGTGCCACCATCATCAACACCGGCATCGGCTGGCACGAAGCGCGCATCCCCACGATCGCCACCAGCGTGCCGCGTGGCGCCTTTGCCTGGGTCACCCAGAAGATGAAGGGCAAGGTCAAGATCCCGCTGATCACGACCAACCGCATCAACACGCCGGAAGTGGGCGAGAAGATCCTGGCCGATGGCTGCGCCGACATGGTCTCGATGGCTCGCCCGCTGCTGGCCGACCCTGACTTCGTCAACAAGGCTGCCGCCGGCAAGGCCGACCAGATCAACACCTGCATCGGCTGCAACCAGGCCTGCCTGGACCACACCTTCAGCGGCAAGATCACCTCCTGCCTGGTGAACCCGCGTGCCTGCCACGAGACCATCCTGACCATCGCGCCGACGACGTCCAAGAAGCGTGTGGCCGTGGTGGGTGCCGGCCCCGCTGGCCTGGCAGCTGCCACTACAGCGGCCCAACGTGGCCACGACGTGACCCTGTTCGAAGCCGCGCCCGACGTGGGCGGCTAGTTCAACATCGCCAAGCAGATCCCCGGCAAGGAAGAGTTCTACGAGACCCTGCGCTACTACCGCAACCAGATCCAGCTGACCGGCGTGAAGGCCCAGTTCAACACGCGTGTGAGCGCCGATGACCTGGTCAAGGGCAACTTCGATGAAGTGATCCTGGCCACGGGCGTGGTGCCGCGCACCCCAGCCATCGAAGGCGTGGACCACCCCAAGGTGCTGAGCTACCTGGACGTGCTGCGTGACAAGAAGCCCGTGGGCAAGACGGTGGCCGTGATCGGTGCCGGCGGCATCGGCTTTGACGTGTCCGAGTACCTCACGCACGAAGGCGAGAGCCCCGCGCTGAACCTGGCCAAGTTCAATGCCGAATGGGGCATTGACTCGGAGTACAAGGACCGTGGCGGCATCAAGCAGCCGCACCTGGACAAGGCCCCGCGCCAGATCTACCTGCTGCAGCGCAAGACCAGCAAGGTGGGCGACGGCCTGGGCAAGACCACGGGCTGGATCCACCGCACTTCGCTGAAGAACCGCAATGTCGAGATGATCGCGGGCGCCAGCTACAACAAGATCGACGACGCCGGCCTGCACATCACCGTGGGCGGCAAGGACGTGGTCCTGCCCGTGGACAATGTGGTGCTGTGCGCCGGCCAGGAGCCCTTCCGCGAGTTGCAGGCTGGCCTGCAAGCCGCTGGCAAGAAGGTGACCCTGATCGGTGGTGCCGACGTGGCCGCCGAGCTGGACGCCAAGCGCGCCATCAAGCAAGGCACCGAAGTGGCCGCGGCCCTGTGATCGTTCGTTGATCAACCCTGGAGTGACACCATGAGCCTGCCCTCGACACTCAAGCCCGCTGCGGCGGCCTCACTGGCTTTGTGGCACGAGATGGTGTCGCTGCAGGACATGGGCAAGCTGCCCACCATCCTGCATGACAACGCCGTGTTCCGCTCGCCCATGGCCTTCAAGCCTTATGTGAGCGCCGCGGCCGTCAACCTCATCCTCAACACGGTGATGAAGGTGTTCACGCAGTTTGAATACCACCGCACCCTGGTGTCGGAAGACGGCCTGAACGTGGTGCTGGAGTTCAGCGCCAATGTGGGCGACAAGTCACTCAAGGGCATTGACATGATCCGCTTTGATGAAGAGGGCAAGATCATCGATTTCGAAGTCATGGTCCGCCCCTTCAACGGGCTGCAGGCGCTGGGCGCCGAAATGGGCGCGCGCCTGGCCGCCTACCTGCCGGCCTACAAGGCGCAGCACAATCAATAAATAGAGAAGCTCACCCATCTGCCGAGGAGAAGACATGCAACTGGAAACCGTCACCGTCAGCCTGGACAACCATGTCGCCGTGGTGCGCCTGAACCGTCCTGAAAAAGCCAATGCGATGAACGCCGCCATGTGGCAGGACATCCGCAAGGCCTTCACCTGGATCGACGAGAACGTCGAAGCCCGCGTGGCCATCATCGAAGGGGAAGGCAAGCACTTCACCTCGGGCATCGACCTGCAGATGATGATGGGCCTGCTGCCCCAGATCAAGAACGACTGCGATGCGCGCACCCGTGAAAACCTGCGCCGCGTCATCCTGGACATGCAGGACACGCTGACCAGCATGGAGCGTTGCCGCAAGCCCGTGCTGGCCGCCATCCACGGCGGTTGCGTGGGCGGTGGGGTGGACCTGATCTGCTGCGCCGACATGCGCTATGCCTCGGCCGACGCCTACTTCACGATCAAGGAAATCGACATCGGCATGACGGCCGATGTGGGCACCTTGCAGCGCCTGCCCAAGCTGATCGGCAACCAGGGCATCGTGCGCGAGCTGGCCTACACCGGCCGCAAGGTGGATGCCACCGAAGCCTTGTCGCTGGGTCTGATCAACAAGGTGTACGAATCGCGCGAGGCCCTGCAGGCCGGCGTGCGTGAGATGGCTGCACAGATCGCGGCCAAGTCGCCGCTGTCCATCCGTGGTGTCAAGGAAATGCTGAACTACAGCCGTGACCACTCGGTGGCCGATGGCCTGAACTACATCGCCACCTGGAACGCCGCCATGCTCATGTCCAATGACCTGACGGCCGCGATGATGGCCGGCATGAGCAAGCAGACGCCCACCTTCAAGGACTGAGCGCGTCGCCCTGAGCGGCTTGACCCTGCCGCACGGCGAGTGGGGTCAGGCCGGTCCAGCGCCGCACCGCGCGGTGCATGGAGCTGACCTCCGCATAGGCCGCGCGGCGCGCGATCTCGGCCATGGGCAATTGGGTGTCACGCAACTCATGCAGCACCTGTTCGCGCCGCACCTGCTCCACCAGGTCCTTGAACGACAGGCCCTGCTCGGCCAGGCGCCGCTGCAGCTGCCGTGATGACAACCCCAGCGTGGCCTCGACCTCCGGCGCGAGTTGGTCCAGCAACGGCAGCACGCCTTGCTGGAGGCCTTGGGTGATCTTCTGCCGCAGCAGCGCCAGCAACTGGTCTGATGTTTGTGCGAGCTGCGCCCACTGTTGTTGCGTCAAGGCGTTCATGACCCGATGCAGGCCGGCGTCTGCATTGGGGTTGGGCAGTGACAGCCAGGCCGCAGGCAGCCGCTCCCGTGCGAACGGGGCATTGAACACGATGGGTGCCCCGACAAAGTGCTGCAAGGGGGCCGGGTCAGCCGGCGCCGGGCAGGGCATCCACAGTTCCAGGGGGACCAGGTGGCGCCCCAGCACCCAGCGTGCAAAGGCCAGCCGGGACACCATGGCAAAGCTCCACAGGTGGGTGTCGGCGGGCACACCACCCAGGGTGAGCAGTGTGCTCTCCAGGCAATCGCCCTTGAGCCGGTGCTCAGCGCGAACCTGGGTGCAGACCATGGACTGCAGCCGCTCGAACATGGCCAGGCCGTCTTCCAGCTCGGCGCAGCTGATCAGGGCATAACCGAGGGCACCCATGGTGGCCGGGCGCACCTGCTGGCCGATGGTCAGCCCGATGTGCGGGTCCTGGCACAGGCGTGCAGCCAGGTGCAGGGCGTCGGTGATCTGCTGCGCGGTGACCCAGGCGGGGCCCTGGCTGTCGTCCTCCGGCAGGCCCAGCAAGGCCAGCACGGCCCGATGGTCGTGTTCGCACGCGCGCACATGGTCGGCGATCAGCCGGGCAAAGCTGGCGATGAAACCCAGTGGGGCGGGGGCGCGGTCGTTCATGGCACACGGATGTTAGGGCATCGGCTTGCGCCGGGTGCCTGGGGTCAATCCGGTGGCATCCACCGTCAATGACAAATGGGGGCCATGTGCGCACAGTACAGGGCATGAAAATGTCCTTTCTGCCGCCATCCGACCGCCCGGCCAGCCAGCCGCCTGGCGCCATGCCCCACCAGCCCGGTATGCCGCTTCCTGTGCGCCGCCTGCGGGATCTGCCTGGCCCACGCCAGTGGCCCATTGTGGGCAATGCCTTGCAGGTCCAGCTGGACAAGGTGCACCAGAACGTGGAGGGCTGGGTCAAGCACTACGGGCCGATGCTGCATGTGCGCCTGGGCGGTTTTCCCTTGCTGGTCATCTCGGACCACGAGTTGATCGCCACCTTGTTGCGAGACCGGCCCGAGGGCTTTCGGCGCCCGTCGCGCATGCAGGAAATCATGTCCGAGATGGGCATCCAGGATGGGGTGTTCGTGGCAGAAGGCGAGCACTGGGCCAGGCAGCGCCGCATGGTCATGGCCAGCTTTGCGCCCGGGCAGGTGCGCGCCTATCTGCCGGCCTTGCTGGGTGTGGCCGCGCGGCTGCGCACCCGTTGGGCGCGGGCGGCCGGCCTGGGCCAATCCATCGAGCTGCAACCTGAGTTGATGCGCTTCACGGTGGATGCGATCGCCGGCCTGGCCTTTGGCACGGAAGTCAATACCATCGAGTCTGACGAGGATGTGATCCAGCGGCATCTGGACCAGATCTTCCCGACCATCTGGCGCCGCTCGCATGCCATCGTGCGCTACTGGAAGTGGTTCAAGCTGCCACGCGACCGCGCGCTGGACCGCAGCGTCAAGGCCGTGAACGTGGCGATCCGAGGCTTCATGGGTGATGCCCGTTTGCGCTTGCAGGATCCGGCCCGTCGCGCTGCCCCGCCGAATTTGCTGGAGGCCATGATCGTGGCGGCCGATGAGCCCGGCAGCGGCATGAGCGACGACGACGTGGTGGGCAATGTGTTCACCATGCTGCTGGCCGGTGAGGACACCACGGCCACCAGCTTGTCGTGGATGATCTACCTGATGAGCCGCAACCCGCACACGCTGCAACGTGCGCGTCAGGAGGTGGACAGCACCTTGGGGGACTTGCAGAACTGGACGGCCGACGACCTGGGCAAGCTCGACTACCTGGAGGCCTGCATCCACGAGAGCATGCGCATCAAACCCGTGGGGCCCTTCAATGTGGTGCAGGCGCTCAAGGACACGGTGGTGGGCGATGTGCGGATACGCGCCGGGACATCCGTGGTCATGGTGATGCGCCACGACACCTTGCGCGATGACACCTTCCCGCAGGCCGATTGCTTCATGCCCGAGCGCTGGCTGGACGAGGCCACGCAACTGGCGCCCCACCACGCCAAACGCGTGTCCATGCCCTTTGGTGCGGGCCCTCGCATTTGCCCGGGGCGCTATCTGGCGCTGCTGGAGATCAAGCTGGTGGCCGCCATGCTGCTGCAGCACTTCGACATCACCAGCGTGGACACCCCGGACGGGGGCGAGGCCGACGAGCACATGGCGCTGACCATGGTGCCCGTGGGCCTGAAGATGCGCCTCAAGCTCAGAGCATGACCTGGGTGCCCAGCTCCACCACCTGGTTGGCGGGCAGGCTGTAGTAGCTGGCCGCACCTTCGGCTTGCCGGGTCATCCAGCTGTAGAGCGCGCAACGCCAGGCGGGCAGGGCGCCCGGGCCATCTGCAATGGTCGAGCGGGCCACGAAGAAGGTGGTGCTCATGGGTTCGAGCGACAAGGTCGGGTGCCGGATCAGGCTCAGCGCTTTGGGGATGTCCGGCTCTTCGCGGAAGCCGAAGCGCACCGTGACGCGGAAGGCGCTTGGCGTCAGCTCGACCACGGTGACGCGCTCGTCGTCATGCACATAGGGCGCGTTGTCGTTGACCACGTGCAGGAACACCGTCTGCTGGTGCATGACCTTGTAGTGCTTGAGGTTGTGGAACAAGGCGCTGGGCACGATGGTCGGGTCGGAGGTCAGGTACACGGCGGTGCCGAACACCAGCGGCACGTCGGGGCGCGGGCTGTGGATGAAGTCATCCATGGGGATGTCGATCTTGCGGCGTTGGTCGGCCACCAGGCCCGTGCCTTCCTTCCAGGTGGTGAGCATCAGGAAGATGCCGGCGCCCAGCGTCAGGGGGAACCAGCCGCCTTCACCCAGCTTGCTCAGGTTGGAGGTGAAGAAGCCCAGCTCCAGCAGCGTGAAGGCGCCCAGCGCGATCAAGGTCGGGCGGCGCAGGGTACGGGCCTGGATGCGGGTCACGAAGGCGGTCAACAAGGTCGTGATGATCATGGTGCCCGATACCGCGATGCCGTAGGCCGCAGCCAAGGCACCCGACGACTTGAAGGCCATCACCAGGGCGATCACGGCCAGCAGCATCAGCCAGTTGACCGTGGGCACGTAGATCTGGCCACGCTCCTTGTCCGAGGTGTGCAGGATGCGCACGCGGGGCAGGTAGCCCAGGCGGCTGGCCTGCAAGGTCATGGAGTAGGCGCCAGAGATCGTGGCTTGCGAGGCGATCACGGTGGCGGCCGTGGCCAGCACCACCAGCGGGATCAGCAAGGCCTGCGGTGCCATCAGGAAGAAGGGGTTGGCGGCCATGTGCGCGTCACGCAGCACCAGGGCACCTTGCCCGAAGTAGTTGAGGATCAGGCAGGGAAAGACCAGGGCGTACCAGCCCAGGCGCACCGCCTTGCGGCCGAAGTGACCCATGTCGGCATACAGCGCCTCGCCCCCGGTCAGGGCCAGGAACACGGCCGACAGCAGGATGAAGGCGCTGCCCGGGTGGTCCAGCGTGAACTGCAAGGCGTGGTGTGGGCTGATGGCCTGCAGCACCATGGGCGTTTGCACGATGCTGTGGATGCCCATGCCGCCCAGGGTCAGGAACCACACCACCGTGATCGGGCCGAACAGCGTGCCCACGCTGCCGGTGCCGTGCTTCTGGATGAAGAACAGCCCGATCAGGATGCCGATGGTGATGGGGATGATGAAGTGCTCGAAGCGCGGCGTGGCCACGCTGATGCCTTCTACCGCAGACAGCACCGAGATGGCGGGCGTGATGATCGCATCACCATAGAAGAGGGCGGCCGCGAACACGCCAGCGCTGACCACCAGCAGCGAGCGTCTGGGCGCATCGTGCGTGAGGCGATGGGCCAGGGCCGTCAGGGCCAGCACGCCACCTTCGCCATCGTTGTCATACTTGAGCACGATCCACACATACTTGATGGACACGATGACCAGCACCGCCCACAGCAGCGCAGACAGCGTGGCCAGCACGTTCTCCGGTGAGATGGCCAGCGCGTGCGGGCCATTGAAGGCTTCCTTGAAGGCATACAAAGGGCTGGTGCCGATGTCGCCAAAGACGATGCCCAGCGCAGCCAGGGTCAGTGCGCCCAGGCGTGAAGCACCTTGATGGTCGGATGACATGATGTCGAAGTCCCTTCAGTTTTCCAGTTGGAAGCGGTAGCCAACGCCGACCTCGGTCAGGAAGTGGCGGGGCTGTGCAGGGTCGTCTTCCAGCTTCTGGCGCAGGTGCCCTACATAGATGCGTGTGTAGTGGTTGCTGTCGGCATAGGCCGGCCCCCAGACCTCGCGCAGCAATTGGCGGTGCGTCATGACCTTGCCGGCGTGCGCCAGCAGAACGCACAAGAGACGGTATTCGATGGGCGTGAGGTGCACGGCCTGGCCATCACGCGTGACCAGGCGGCGGATGAGGTCCACCTCGATGCGGCCAAACTTGAAAACGGGCTGCTCGATGTCGGTGCCACGGCGGGCGCGGCGCAGCATGGCGCGCACACGGGCCAGCAACTCACCGACGGAGAAGGGCTTGGTCAGGTAATCGTCGGCACCGGCATCCAGCACATCGATCTTGTCGACCTCGGCAGCGCGTGCTGACAGCACCAGCACCGGCATGCTCGACCAGGTGCGCAGATCGGTCACGAACTGGCGGCCATCGCCATCGGGCAGGCCCAGGTCCAGGATGACCATGTCAGGCTTGCGCGTGCCGGCCTCGATCAGGCCATGCTGCATGGTGTCGCTCTCCACCACGCGGCAGCCATCGGCTTCCAGGGCGGCATGCACAAAGCGGCGGATGTGCGGGTCATCTTCGACCAGCAGGATGGTGTAGGGGTTGAGGCTCATCGGCGTGCCTCCAGGTCGGTGTCCAGGGTGGCGTCGGGCCCGCCATCAGCTTCGAGGTCTTGCTCGGGCTCGATGGTGGGGGGCGTGCCCAGCGGCAGGGTGAAACACACCTTGGCGCCACCTTCGGGCGGGTTGAGGGCTTCGATGTGCCCACCATGGGCTTCGACGATGACCCGGCAGATCGACAGGCCCAGGCCAACGCCGGGGATGGTGGATTCAGGTTGGCCGCGCTCGAACACCTCAAACACATGGCCCAGCTTGTCGGGCGGGAAACCGGCGCCCGCATTGCGCACGCTGATCTGCATCTGGCCGGGGCTGGTCTGCGCTTGCACATGGATGTCGGTGCCGGGTGGGGCGTACTTGCTGGCGTTCTCCAGCAGGTTGCCGAACACGCGCTCCATCAACACGGCGTCAATGGCGATCAAAGGCAGCTTGTCGGGCAGTTGCACGGTGATGCGGTGCCCGTGGAGGCTGTGCCCCAGCAACTGGATGCTGGCACCAATGACCTCTTCGATGGGTTGCCATTCCAGCCGCAAGGGGAGCTGCCCGGCTTGCTGGCCGCTTTGCAGCCGTGCCATGTCCAGCAGGTTGCTGACCATGCTGTGCAGGCGCATGGCCTGGTCGCGGATGGCGCTGGCCATGTCTTGCGCGGGTGCCGGCAGCGGTGGCTGCATCAGCGTGAGCGTGTCGGCCAGGCCAAACAGCGAGGTCAGCGGCGTGCGGATGTCGTGGGACAGGGCCGAGAGGATCGAGCCGCGCAGCCGCTCGTCGTTCATCTCGAGCTGGGTCTGGTGGGCCACGTTCACGAAGTGCAGGCGCTCCAGCGAGGTGGCCACCAGCGAGGCCAGGGCGTCCAGCAGCGTGCGCTGGGTGGCCAGCTTCTGGGCCTTGGCGTGCGAGGTGGAGATGATCAGCACGCCTCGGGCGCGGGTCGATCCGGCCAAAGGCAGCAGCACGTGTAGCTGCTCGTCGTCACCAACGTGCTGGGCGCCATGGCCTTTGTAATCGCGGTAGACGGCCAGGGCCATCAGGGCCATGGTGGTGGACAAGGGGGCTTGTGTGGGCAAGGCGGGGACGAGTTCGTCGCCATGCCCCGGCAGCATCAATCGCATGCTGCCGTGCAACTGGTTCTGCGTGAAATGCTGGGTGGCGTCGCACACCTGCTCGATCTCCAGCGCGCCCGCCAGGTGGCTGGCCAGCGAGTACAAGGCATCGGACCGTTGGGCGGCCTGTTGGGCCTCATGGGCGCGCAAACGCAGGCTGATGGTGAGTTGGCTGATGACCAGTGCCACGACCAGCATCACGGCAAAGGTCAACAGATACTGGGCGTCGCTGACGGCAAAGGACCAGCGTGGTGGCACATAGAAGAAGTCGAACAGGCCCACGCTCAGGAAGGAGGCCAGCACCGCCGGGCCGCGCCCCAGGCGCGTGGCGACCAGCACCACCGTCAGCAGGAACAGCATGACGGTGTTGACCGGCTCCAGCCAGTCATGCAGGGGGATGGTGATGGCCGTGGTCAGCCCGCATGCGGCAATGGCCAGCAGGTATTCGGGCCAGGTGGCGTGCCGTGCAGGGCTGGTAAGCGGGCTGATCGGGTCGGACATGGGGGGCTGAATCGGTGTCGGGATGATTCAGCTTATTCAACTGCGCATCTCGCTGTTGAAAATTCTGGCACGGCGGGTATAAAAAAGCCGTAAAGATCAGGCGGGGATGCCCTCGATGCTGCGCAATCTGAAATCCTGCCCGGCCAGCCAGGTTTTGCGGAAGGAGCCACAGGCCGGACAGGGGTCGATGCGGGTGGGCGGGCTGAAGTGGTGCTGGCAGTCCAGGCATTGCGCCTGGGCCTGGATGGTGTGGATGTGCACTTGCGCGTCTTGCGCCAGCGTACCCCGCAAGGCGCTGCCCAGGGCGGTGCGCAAGGCGCTCTCGTCCACGCAGCTGAGCGTGCCGACGTCCAGCGTCAGGCTGGTGATGCGGGCCATCTCGTGCACATGGGCCTCCAGCAGTTGCACGATCTCCATGGCCAGGGAGAGTTCATGCATGGCCGGCTCGCTCCGTGTTGGTGGCGGCGGCAAGGGCGTGAGCCAGTGCCTGGTCCAACCAGCCTTGCAGCAGCTTCCAGGCCTGGGGCAGCAGGGCCTGGGCCGTGTCTGACAAGGGGGCGCCCAGTTCGAAACCATGACCGGTCAGGGTCAGCAGGTCGGCCTGGGGTGGAGGCTGGCTCAGCAGCGATTGGTACAGGGCCAGCAAGTCGTCGGGTGTGCTGCGGTGGCTGTTGACGCGGGCTGGCGCATGGTTGCTTGGTGAGGGTGTCACGGCCCGCAGGGCCACGGGGGCATCGTGCTGGGCGGCAGCGTCGATGAACAGGACTTGCTCACGCCCTTGCAGATCCAGCGCATGCTCCACCACCAGTTGCTGATCGGTGATCAGCTCGATGGCCTGTTGCACTTCGGTGGTTTGTGTGGCCAGCCAGCTTTGCAGTTGCTGCGCGAGCAGCGGCCCAAAGGCATCGTCACCCCGGCTGGGGTTGCCCACCGCCAGCACGAGGATGGGCGCTTGGCCGATGCAATCGTCCATCAGGCTCATGATGGCCAGTTGCCGGACTGTGCACCCACGGGCAGGGGTGGGTGCTCAATGCGGCCATCCTCATGCTTGAGCAGCAGGTCGATGGCCTGGCCATTTGCATCCAGCAGCTCCACACGCAAAGGCATCTTGCCCACGGCATGCGTGGCACACGACAGGCAGGGGTCGTAAGCGCGGATGGCCACCTCGATGTGGTTGAGCAGGCCTTCGGTCAACGCGCGCCCATCGAAGTACTTTGCCGCCACACTGCGCACGGCCTCGTTCAAGGCGGTGTTGTTGTGCGTGGTCGAGACGATGAGGTTGGCGTAGTTGATCAGGTCGTCGTCGCCGATGCGGAAGTGGTGGATCAAGGTGCCGCGCGGTGCTTCGATCACGCCGATGCCTTCACGCAAGGGCGTACCCTTGGCCATCAGGTCGGTGCCGATGATGTCCGGGTCATGCAGCAGGCGCTCGATGCTCTCGGCGCAATGCAGCATGTCGATCATGCGTGCCCAATGCTGCGCCAGCGAGGCCGTGACGGGCTTGCCGTGGTTCCAGGCCTTGAACTCCTCGCGTGCGGCTTCGGCGCGAGGGGTGTCCAGGTAGCTGGCGTTGTTGATGCGCGCCAGTGGCCCCACGCGGTACCAGCCATGCTCCGGCCCCATGGCCCGCAGATGCGGGAACTTCATATAGGTCCAGGGCTTGACCTCTTCCTGCAGCAATTGGCCGTAGTCGTGCACGTCCACCTGATCAACCACGTGCAGGCCGTGTGCATCGTTGACGCGCAAGGCGCCGTCGTACAGGTCGCTCGCGCCATCGGGGCGCACCAGGGACATGAACATCGAGGGGAAGTTGGCAAACGCACCTTGCTCGGGTTGCCCGGCCAGGAACAGATCGCGGGCCAGGCCCAGGGCATGGGCGCACCAGTCGGTGATCTGCCCGATGTCGTCCAGCATCAGGTTGCGGTCTTCGATCGACAGGGCCTTGTTGAAGCCACCGGGCACCGAGCCCGTGCCATGTACGCGCTTGCCCGTGAGCAGGCGGATCACCTCCTGCCCGTATTTGCGGATGCGGATGCCTTGCAGGCCCAGCTCACGGTGGTCCTGCAGCACACCAACGACGTTGCGGTGCGCCACGGCATCGTCAAAGCCGAACAGCAGATCGGGCGAGGCCAGGTGGAAGAAGTGCAGCGCGTTGGACTGCAGCACCTGTGCGAAGTGCAGCAGGCGGCGCAGCTTCTCTGCGGTGGGCGTGATGCGCGCGTTGCCTATGACAAAGGCATCGCAGGCCTTGCTGGCCGCCAGCAGGTGGCTGACCGGGCAGATACCGCACAGGCGTTGCACCAGGGTGGGCACCTCCCAATAGGGGCGGCCCTGGATGAAGCGCTCGAAGCCGCGGAACTCGACGATGTGCAGGCGTGCCTGTTTGACATGCCGGTGTTCGTCCAGCAGCAGGGTGACCTTGCCATGGCCCTCGACGCGGCTCACGGGCTCGATCACCACGCGGCTCAGGCCGGATGGGTCTTGGGCGGTTTCGAGTGGGCTGGGCATGGGAATGGTGTCGGGTCAATCAAAGCGGCGGAGGTCTTCGGGCAGCACGGGCTCGCGCTGCTCCAGCATGGCCATGATCAGTTCGCGAAAGGCCTCGGCTGGCGGTGGGCAGCCCGCCAGGGTGTAGTCGATGGGCACCACCTCGTGCAGCGGCAGCACCTTCTTGAGTAAGGGCGGCAGCTCGGGGTCTTGCGGCACCTGGGGGTTGAGCAGGTCGGCTCCCAAGTAAGCCTCGGCCACCAGCTCCGACACGGGGATGCCATTGCGCAAGGCCGGCACGCCACCATACATGGCGCAGGCTCCCACGGCCACCAGCACCTTGCAGCGCTGCCGGAACTCGTGCAGCACCTCGACGTTTTCGCGGTTGCACAGGCCGCCTTCGATCAGGCCGATGTCCACGCCGTGTTCGCTCACCTGCTTGATGTCGGTCAGCGGGCTGCGGTCGAACTCGATGTGCTCGATCAGGTCGGCCAGGGCCTCGTCCACATCCAGAAAAGACATGTGGCAGCCAAAGCAGCCGGCCAGTGAGCAGGTGGCAATGCGCAGCTTGCGGCTCATGTGTCCTCCGGGTGCTGGGCGATGTCGGCGTGGTCGTAGTGCCGCTGGCCAATGGGGATGACGAAGCCTTGTCGCTTGGGCATGAGGGCGCCGGTGGGGCAGATGGACAAGGCTCGGTCTGTGGCGGCCACGGCGCTGTCGCGCAAGGTGCCGCTGGGGCTGTTGATCAGCAATTCGGTTTTCAGGCCGCGGCCACCGATGGCGAACACGTTCTTGCCATCCACCTCGCGGCTGGCGCGCACGCACAGCTCGCACAGCACGCAGCGGCTGCGGTCCAGCATCACGTCGGGGTGCGAGGCGTCGACCGCATGCTGCGGGTAGGCGTGCACGAAGTGGGTGTCTTGCATGCCCAGGTGGTAGCCCAGGGCCTGCAGGTGGCAGTTGCCGCTCTTTTCACAGAAAGGGCAATGGTGGTTGCCTTCCACGAACAGCATCTGGATCAGGCGCTTGCGGTCGCGGTTGATGTCGGGTGCTTCGGATTCAACTTCCATGCCGGCGCTGGCCGGCATGGTGCAGGAGGTGACCGTGCGGCCCTTGATGCGCACACTGCAGACCTTGCAGCTGCCAATGGGCTCGAAGTCGGCGTGGTGGCACAGGTGCGGGATGTAGGCGCCGGCTGCCTGCACCGCTTGCATGATGGTCTGGCCGGGCTCGAAGGGGATGTCGCGCCCGTCCAGCTTGAAGGTGGCGGGCTGGCTCATGCGGGCCTCCCGGCTGGCGTGGGGGTGTTGGCGTGCATGTCGGCCGTCGCGGCGTCCAGGTCGAAGGCCTGCTCATCGGGCACCAGGCGGCGCTCGACCTGATCAGGGAAGTGCTGGATCACGTCCAGCAGCGGGTGGGCCGCGGTCTGGCCCAGGCCGCAATGGCTGTGGTGCTGCATCAGGCTGGCGGTTTCTTTCAGGCGGGTGATGTCCCATGGGCTGGCGTGGCCCGTGATCAGGCGCTCGGCGGTTTCCAGCAGCTGGCCACAACCCACGCGGCAGGGCGTGCAGAAGCCGCATGACTCGTGCGCGAAAAAGCGCGTGTACTGCGTGGCCACGTCCACCATGTCGCGGCTGCGGTTGAACACGGTGAAGGCGCCACCGGTGGGCAGGTCCTCGAAGCTGATCTGGCGCTGCAACTGGCTGGCGTCGATCAGCTTGCCGGAGGGGCCACCGACCAGCACGGCCTGCACGTCGGTGGCGCCACTGTCGGCCAACACCTCTGCCACGGTGACGCCCCAGGGCACTTCATACAGGCCGGGGCGGGCCACGTCGCCGGCCACGCTCAGGATGCGGGTGCCGCGTGAGGCGGCCGTGCCCTGTGCGGCAAACCAGGCACCGCCATGCACGGCAATCTGCGCCACCTGCACAAAGGTCTCCACATTGTTGTTGACGGTGGGCAGGCCGAGGTAGCCCCGGTCTACCGGGAAGGGCGGGCGCGTGCGGGGGATGCCGCGCTTGCCTTCCACCGATTCGATCAGCGCGGTCTCTTCGCCGCACACATAGGCGCCGGCGCCCAGGTGCAGCGCCACATCAAAAGCCTGGCCTGATCCTGAGATCGAGTTGCCCAGCAGACTACGGTCACGGCGCACTTGCAGCACCTCGCGCAGATGCGGCTCAATGAACTCGTACTCACCGCGCACATACAGGAAGCCTTGCGTGGCCCCGACCGTGAGCGCCGCCAGGGTCATGCCCTCGATGAGTTCGTGCGCCCACTGCATCAGCAGCATGCGGTCCTTGAAGGTGCCGGGCTCGCCCTCGTCGGCATTGCAGGTGATGGCGCGCAGCCCGGTGGCCTGGCGGCAGGCTTGCCACTTCTGCCAGGTGGCAAAGCCTGCGCCGCCACGCCCGCGCAGGCCGGAGGCCTGCAGTTCATCGAGCATGGCCTGTGGCCCCATCGCCAACATGCGGGTGATGGCCTGCCCGGGCGCAATGGGGTGACGCAAGGTCAGGTTGTGGCGCCACACCGGGTTGCTGACTTCAAAGAAATCGGCGGGCCATGCGTCCAGCGGCGTGTCGCTCAGGATCAGGTCGGCAACCTCATCGGCCCGGCGTGCGGTCAGGCGTGTCAGCGGGTGGCCATTGACCAGACCGGCCGGGCCCTGGTCGCACAGGCCTGTGCACGAGGTGCGGTGCAGGGAGACCAGGCCGTCGCCACGCACTTGTTCCAGCGTCACGCCCAGCCGCTCGGCCAGACGCCGTGTGATGGCTTCGCTGCCCAGCATGCGGTCGGTCACGCTGTCGCTCAGGTACAGCGTGTAGCGGCCGCGGGGCTCGAAGCTGAGGAAATGGTAGAAGCCCACGACGCTGCGCACGGCTGCATAACTGAGCCCCCAGGCTTGCACCAGAGCCTCAATGGCGAAGGCCGGGACGTGATGGAAGTGCGCCTGTACTTGCCGCAGCACCTGCAGCAAGTCAGCCGGCCCCGCCTGGTAGCGTTGCAGGATGTCCTTGATGTCGCTGATCTCGGTTTTAAGGGGCATGCTTCAAAGTATCCAGTGGGCGTGACGGCTTTTTGTCAGGGCATCAACAAATGCGAGGCAAGGGCTCGCCCATCAACCAGTCCAGCATGCGCTGCCCGCCAAAGCTGGTGCGCATCTGGACCAGGCCGCTGGGGCTTGGGGTGACGGTGCCGATGCGGCAGGCCTGCTGGCCCAAGGGGTGGGCGCGCATGGCGTTCAGCAGGCGCTCGGCATCACTGGCGGCACAGATGGCGATCAGCTTGCCTTCATTGGCCATGTAGAGCGGGTCCAGCCCCATGAACTCGCAGGCGGCGGCCACCGTGGGGTTCACCACGATCGCGCGCTCATCGAGCTGCATGCCCACGCCGGAGGCCACGGCGATCTCGTTGAGCGTGGTGGCCAGGCCGCCGCGGGTCGGGTCGCGCAGCACGCGCAAGGCCGCGCCCGTGTCCAGCATGTGCGCGACCAGGCCATGCAAGGCGGCGCTGTCAGATTCGATCGGGGCGTCAAAGCGCAGCCCCTCGCGCTGACTGAGGATGGCCACGCCGTGGTCGCCCACGCTGCCCGACAGCAGCACCGCGTCGCCTGCTTGTGCCAACTTGCCGGACAGTTGCACGCCCGGCCTGCACTGGCCCAGGCCGGTGGTGCTGATGTAGAGCCCATCGGCCTTGCCGCGCTCCACCACCTTGGTGTCGCCCGCCACGATGGCCACCTCGGCCTCGCGCGCAGCAAGCGCCATCGATTGCACCACCCGCACCAGATCGCTCAGGGGCAGGCCTTCTTCCAGGATGAAGCTCACGCTCAGGTGCAGCGGCCTGGCACCCATCATGGCCAGGTCGTTGACCGTGCCGTGTACCGCCAGGCTGCCAATGTTGCCGCCAGGAAAGAACAATGGCGACACCACGTGCGCGTCGGTGGCCATGACCAGCCTGCCGCCCGCAGGGATCTCCGGCAGCACGGCGCCATCGTCGCCCGCGTCTTGCCAGCCGCCAGGCCAGGTTTGCGTGAAAGCAGGCCGGAACACCGTCTCGATCAACTGGTGGCTGGCACGACCGCCTGCACCATGGGTCAGGTCAACACGGCCTTGTTTGAGGTCCAGAGGGCGCACATAGGCGGGCTTGATGGGGCTCACGCGGTGACCTCGCTGGTTTGGTGGCGGCCATAACGGTAATGCGCTGCACAAGCGCCTTCGGAGCTGACCATGCAGGCGCCCGTTGGTTGATCGGGCGTGCAGATGGTGCCAAACAGCACGCAGTCTTGCGGGCGCTTGTGCCCGCGCAGGATCGGGCCGCATTCGCAGCGCGGGTGATCGGGCACCGCACGCGCAGCCAGCCCAAAGCGCAACTCGGCGTCCATGCCGGCATGGGCATCGCTCAGGCGCAAGGCGCTGTGCGGGATGCGGCCCAGGCCGCGCCACTCGAAGCCGTCGCGCAAGCTGAAGACTTCATCGGTCAAGGCAATCGCCTTGGCATTGCCCTCGCGGTTGACCGCACGCGTGAACTCGTTTTCAACCTCGGCGCGGCCGTCGTTGACCTGGCGGATCAGCATCAGGATGGCCTGCATCACGTCCAGCGGCTCGAAGCCGGCGATCACCACGGGCAAGCGGTAGTCGGCGGCAAAGGCCTCGTAAGGGCGTGAGCCGATGATGGTCGAGACATGCGCCGGCCCCACCAGCCCGTCCAGCGCCACAGGCTCGGGTTGATCCAGGATGGCGTGCATGGCCGCTGGCGTGAGCACGTGGTTGCACAGCACGCTGAAGTTGCGCAGGCCTTCGCGCTGCGCGGTCTGGATGGCCACGGCCGTTGGCGGGGTGGTGGTCTCGAAGCCGATGGCCAGGAACACGACTTCACGGTCAGGCAAAGTGCGCGCCAGTTGCAAGGCGTCGTCCACCGAATAGACCACGCGCACATCAGCACCCTGAGCGCGCGCGCCCATCAGGCTCAGGCCTTTGGAGACCGGGATGCGCAAGGTATCGCCATAGCTGGCCAGCACGACGTCAGGGCGGCGCGCCACCTCGATGGCCATGTCGATGCGGCCAATCGGCAGCACGCACACCGGGCAACCGGGGCCATGGATCATCTGCACTTGCGGGGGCAAGAGATCCAGCACGCCGTAGCGCGCCAGCGCATGTGTGTGGCCACCACAGAACTCCATGAAGCGGTAGGGCCGATCAAGGCGCACCTCGCGTGCCATGGCCTGCGCCAGTTGCTGCGCCAGTTGCGGGTCACGGAATTCGCTGACGTACTTCATGGCGCGTTTGCCGGCGTGTTTGCTGGCGTGCTTGGCTCTGTATCGGCAGCCATCTGGGCAAACAGGGTCAGGGTGTGCTCGGCCTCCTCCTGGTCCAGCCGGGTGAGGGCGTAGCCCACGTGCACGATCACGTAGTCGCCAAGCTGCACCTCATCGAGCAGCGCCAGCGAGACCTGCTTGCGCACGCCTCCCATGTCCACCGTGCCGTGCTGGCAGGCGGCGTCGATCTCGATCACGCGGGCTGGTAGGGCGAGGCACATGGGTCTTGTTTGATCAGTCTCTGGCGGGCAACCCAGGCTTGCCCAAGGCTCAGGCCGCCGTCACCACAGGGGTATTGTGCCGGGCGCCAGACCCTCAGGCCCTGGGCGATCAGGCTGCTGTACAAGGCGTCGTCGAGCAGGCGGTTGGCCAGGCAACCGCCGGACAGCACCACGGTGTTCAGGCCCCGGCGCGCGCAGGCCTGGGCGGCCCAGTCGGCCAGGGCCGCGGCCACCGTGGCGTGGAACACCGCCGCCGCTTGCGCCGTGTCGCCCTGATCGGCCAGCCAGTTCATGAGCGGCCGCCAGTCGAGCACCAGTTCGTCGGTGATCTGCCAACCGCCGTTCAGCGGTTCGGCGGGCCAGCAGGTGCTGGCCAGGCTTTCCAGGCGCATCGCGGCTTCGGCCTCAAAGCGTGATTGGGTGTAGGGTGCCAGCACGTTGAGCAGGCCGGCCGCGGCATCGAACAGGCGCCCCAGGCTGGTGGTCTGGGCGTGCCCATGGGTGACGGGTGACTTGCCGGAGGCCGCACCCGGCGTCGTGCTTTGCGACAACCACTGCTGCAACAGGCCCGATTGCTGGATCGACGCGAAGCGCACGCCGATCTCTTTGGTGCGCCCCAGGGTATGCAGCAGCGAGGCGGCCATGCGCCAGGGCTCGCGCACGGCGGCGTCCCCGCCGGGCATGACCAGCGGCCACAAATGGCCCAGGCGCTCGCACTGGTCTTCTTGCACCGCGAGCAGTTCGCCACCCCAGACCATGCCGTCGCTGCCCAGGCCATGGCCGTCCAGCGCCAGGCCGATCACGGGGCCGTGCACGCCTTTTTCGTCGGCATGCTCGGCCAGCACGGCGGCCACATGGGCGTGGTGGTGCTGGACCTGGATCAGCGGCAAGGCCTGCACGCCCGACGCGGTGGAGGCGCGGCTGTGGGCCATGTGCGCGGCCAGGATGGTGCTGAAGAAGTCGGGGTGCAGGTCGCAGGCCAGGGCGTCGGGCTGGGTGCGCAGCCAGCCGGGCCAGATGTCGGCCATGCGGGTGAAGACCACGCGCGTGTCGACCGAGTCCAGGTCACCCACATGGGGCGACACCATGGCGCGGTCGCCCTGGGTGATGCACAAGGTACTTTTGAGCAATGCGCCCATGGCCAGCACGGAGGGTGGCAGATGCTGCTCGTCCTGGCTTTTGCCGGGCTGCGTGGGCAGGGCCACCGGCATGGGGGCATAACCCCGGCTGCGCCGGATGAAACAGGCCGAGCCATCGGGCCGCACCCGCAGCACCGAGTCGTCGTTGCGCGCCAGGATGTCGCGGTCGTGCAGCAGCCAGCCGTCGGCGATCTCGGCCAGCTCCAGCTGCGCGGTTTCGTTGTCGATCACCAGGGGCGATCCGCTGGCATTGCCACTGGTGACCACCATCACCATCTCCTGCGGGCGTGTCAGCCAGTCGGTGCCGGCAGGGCGGCCCGCTGCCTCGTGAAAGAGCAGGAAGTGGATGGGGGTGTAGGGCAGCATCACACCCAGCCAGGCCAGGTCGGGGGCCACCCGAGGCATCTCGCGTTTGGCGCGGTCGGATTGCGTCAGCAACACGATGGGGCGCTCGGCCGATTGCAGCCAGCGCTGCTCGTGCGGGGTCATCGGGGCCCAGGGCGGGATGGACGCCGGGTTGGCCATCATCACGGCCAGGGGTTTGGCGTCGCGCCGCTTGCGCTGGCGCAAGCGGGCCACGGCATCGGGCTGGCGGGCATCGCAGACGAGGTGAAAGCCACCCAGGCCCTTGACCGCCAGGATGCCGCCTTCGCGCAGCAGCTTCAGGCCGGCGGCAATCGGGTCGTGCTCATCGAGGCTGCCGTCGGTCTGCTTGAGCCACAGGCGCGGGCCGCATTCGGGGCAGGTGTTGGTCTGGTGGTGAAAGCGCCGGTCTGCGCCGTTCTTGTATTCGGCGTCGCATGTCGGGCAGGGCAGGAAGCGCGCCAGGCTGGTGTGGCCGCGGTCAAACGGCAGGCTGCGGGTGACGGTGTAGCGAGGCCCGCATTGCGGGCAGTTGATGAAGGCATGCCGCCAGCGCCGGTTGTCCGGGTTGAACAGCTCCGACAGGCAGCGGGCGCACACGCCCAGGTCGGCGCCAATCGTGGCCATGTGGGGATGGGGGCTGCTGACGCTGGGCTGGATCTCGAAAGGCTTGGTGGGCGCCGAGGTGTCGGTGGTGGACGTGGCCGTCAGCACGTCCACTTGCTCGACCTTGGCGGGCGCCGGGGCTTGCCACAGTCGCTCTTGCAGGGTGTCCAGCAAGGCCGCATCACCGTGCAGGTCGATTTCCACGCCGAAGCTGGTGTTGCGCACCCAGCCGATCAGGCCCAGCGCGGTGGCCTGTTGCCAGACCCAGGGGCGGAAACCCACGCCCTGGACCTGCCCACGCACGGCTAGGCGGCGGTGCATTGCTGCTCCAGCCAGCCCATCCAGTCATCAAAACCCTGGCCGGTGGTGGCCGAGAGCGCGATGACGGCGGCATCGGGGTTGACCTGACGGATGAAGCCCATGGCCTTGTCCATGTCGAAGCGCAGGTGCGGCAGCAGATCGCACTTGTTGAGCAGGATCAGGCCGGCGGCCTGGAACATATCGGGGTATTTGAGGGGCTTGTCTTCACCCTCTGTGACGGAGAACACCAGCACCTTGGTGCGTTCACCCAGGTCAAAGGCGGCGGGGCAGACCAGGTTGCCGACGTTTTCGATCATCAGCACGCCGTGATCCAGATCGGGCAGGTGGTGCAGGGCATCGTGCACCATGCGGGCGTCGAGGTGGCAGCCCTTGCCGGTGTTGATCTGGATGGCGCGCACGCCGGTGGCCCGGATGCGTTCGGCGTCGAAACTGGTTTGCTGGTCGCCCTCGATCACGGCCACGGGGCGGCTGGCCTGCAGGCGTTGCACGGTTTCAACCAGCAAGGTGGTTTTGCCCGAGCCCGGGCTGGAGACCAGGTTGAGTGCCAGGGTGTGGTGGGCGGCCAGGTGTTCGCGGATGTGGGCGGCGACATGGTCGTTGCCGGCCAGGATGTCCTGCTCCAGCTGCAGGACGCGGGTGTGCATGTCGCCACCATGCGCTTGAGGATGGGGGTGCTCATGCACATCGTCATGCACGTGGCCATGCTCGTGCGCATGGCTTTGGGCAGACTCACAGCCACAGATGGTGCACATGGGTGTTCCTGATCCTTGCCGGTGATGTCGCCAAGGGTAGCGCAATTCAAGCCCAGGTCAATGGCAGTGGGGCGGGCGACACAGCTCGATTTGACGCTAAATTGACGTCAGTGAAACCTTGTCAGCCAGGAGTGGGCATGAGTGATTTTCCGAAGGACATCTATACCGAGCCGTCCAATGTGGATGTGGACACCCTGAAAAACCTGGGGCCCCTGCGCGGCATGGCCGGTATCTGGCAGGGCACGCGCGGCCTGGACGTCAAACCCAAGGCGGAAGGCGCCAAGAAGCAGGCCTATGTCGAGCGCATCGAGTTGCAGCCCATTGACCCGCAAACCAACGGCCCGCAGCTGTTCTACGGCCTGCGCTATCACACGCACGTGACCAAGCCGGATCAGGTCAAGACCTACCATGACCAGGTTGGCTACTGGTTGTGGGAGCCCACCACCGGGACCGTCATCCACACCCTGACCATCCCGCGTGCGCAGACCGTGATGGCGGCGGGCAAGGCCACGGCCGATGCCACCAGCTTCGAGCTGGTCGCCACGCGGGGGCAGCTGGACTACGGCATCTGCTCGACGCCGTTTCTGGAACATGCCTTCCGCACGGTGGAATTCCGCATCCAGGTGACGATCAACCCGGATGGCACCTGGTCTTATGACGAGGACACCGTGATGGAGATCAAGGGCCAGGCCGAACCCTTCCACCACCGTGACCGCAACACGCTGAGCAAGATCGCCGAGCCCACGCCCAACCCGCTGGCCCAGGCGCTTTACCAGCAGGCCTGATCAGGCGCAGGCGGCTCAGGGGTGGCGCCAGGCTGGCAGCGCCTCAAAGCCGAACAGGTAGGGCACCACGCGGTAGCCCTTCACCAGCCCACCCTGGGCAGGGCGCTGGCTCAAGCGGCGCATGTCCTCGGCGCTCAGGGGCTGGATCTTGTCGGCGTCACGCGAGCGGCTGAACACCCCGTTGCGCCATTGGTAGACCTCATCGACCTTTTCTTCGTAGCTGTACGAATGGTTGTGGTCGTTGAAGTAATCGTCAAAACGGTTGCGCCCCATGTACAGCGCGTTGGAGCCCTCATAGCCGGTCTTGTGGCGGGTCTTGGGGTCGGTATTGAGGATGTAGATCCAGTCGCCGGGCACGAAGTTGGTCGGCGCGACGTTGTAGTGCATCTTCATCAGCTTGCCGGGCCTGTCCTTCTCGCGCGGGTCGAAGTCATCTTCAAAGAACCACATGTCGCCCGGTTCGATGTTGACCAGCGGGTCGCCGTTGACCTGAACGCGCTGCTCGACCAGCGCGGTGTGCGCCGGGTCAGCCTTGACGCGGCGGTAGTAGTCCGTGATGCCTTGCAGCACGACCAGCTTGGTGGCGGTGTAGCAACCAATCGCATAACGGTGCTCGTTGGTGAACGCATCCAGCAAGGCCGTGTGCAGAGGGCGGCCACGCACCGGGGTGCCGTCGCGCCAGTAGCGGGCGTTCCAGCGGGCCGGGCCACCATCGGGCCAGACCCAGTGCAGGTGCTCTGACCAGGCCACGATGTTCTGCCGCAAGCCGACCTGATCCTTGAGGGCTTGCAGATCACAGGCTGCGCCGCTGAACACGGTTTGGCGGCCATGCTGCATGAGGGCCAGCACGATTTCCTTGCGCGATACCGTCTGCACGGACATGGGTGCCTTGCCGGCTTGAGGCAGGGTTACGGTGTCCTGGCCCACATTGAACTCGGGGCGTTTGAACAGGTCCAGCGTGTTGTGGTCGTCAGCGGGCGTGCGCAGGGTGTAGGTCAGCGAGCCGGTCTGCGTGTCAGCCGTGAGTTGGTAGAGCGCAGGGCCAATGTCCAGCTCGGCCAGGTAGCGCCCCATGCCAATCTGGATGGCCGGTGCCAGGCTGGCGCCGCATGCGAACTGGATGCCATCCGTGCTGGCTTGCGCCAGGGGTGTCAAGGCGCTGGCGGCAGCAAACACCAGGTGTGCCAGCCATGTCGTGCGGAGGTGCATTTGTCGCGTCAATCGCTTGTTGTTCTTGTTCTTCATTCTTTCAGACTGCACGCAGGGCCGGCTGAGACAAAGTACACACGGAAATGACAAAAGCCGGGGTAACCCGGCTTTTTGGCGCAAAACCGCAAGCGGCTTACTTGCTGGCGCCCGAAGCGGCCGTGGCAGCCTTGTGGTGACGCATGTGCTTGTGCACAGCCTTGTGGTGCTTCTTGTGCTTGGCAGGTGCAGATGCCGTGGCAGCCGGCTCGCCCATCGGGGCGGTCTGGGCTTGAGCAAAGGACATGCTGGCAAACAAAGCGAGAACCGATGCGACGAGGAGAGACTTTTTCATGGTGAATGTCCTTCTGTAATAAGCAAGCTCTGGTTGGAGCAGAAAGAGCCCCCAAACACCTCGGATAGGCTGGGGTACTGCACGATAACGCAGCTGTTTGACGAGTGGTTGACACCGTTGGCTACAACAGACACAGGGTTTCAATGCAGCGCCAGAGGCTTGGCACAGTCACCCACTTTCACGTATACAGGCCGGTCACGGCCTGTTTGTCGCGACACCGCTTGAACTGATCCGGATGAGAACCATGACACTTCGCAAGCTGCTGATGATCTGCGTGTTGACAGGCATGGGCGTGGCCCACGCACAAAGTGACGACGCAGACAAACACCCCTTCAAGCTCACGATGGGCTACTACCAATATGCCGACGACGAGGGCAAGGACATCAATCTGCGCTGGCAGCACGAGGGCAGCCACGTCTGGGTCGGGCACTATGAAGACCACGGCTTTGGCGGGCAGGACCGCGTGGGCGCCGACACCAGCGTGGATTTGTCCGACCTGGTGTCGGTGCAGCCCTCCTTGCAGGCGGCCACAGGTGGCTACGTGGGGGGCAGCCTCAATGCGCAGATCGGGCACGAGTGGTATGGCCTGCTGGGCTGGGGCCGCACCAACCTCAAGCCCTACTTCAACCTCAACTTCGATCCCAATGACGCGCTCACCTTGGGGGGCGGGCACCAGTTCGCCAATGGACAGAACTGGTCGCTGTTCGTGATCCATGACGACCGGCTGCACACCGGGCAAACTGACTGGCACCTCACCGCACGCATCCCTGTCGAGGAGGACCGCCTGTCGCTGGACCTGATGCGCAAGTCGGGTGACAGCGACGTGGGCTACATCAAGGCCTGGGCCTTGAGCGTGACCTGGGACTTCCCGAGCTGGTTCGTGCGGCTGGCACGCGATCCGAAGCAGAATTTCTCAGGTGACGATGCCTGGCGTGTGTCTGGCGGCGTGCGTTTTTGATGATCAGGACAGCAGCTTGATCAAGGCGTCCGGGTGGATGGGCAGGGCAGCCAGGCCCGCCACCCCCATCAGCACGCCAAAGCCCGTGGGCACCAGCGCCGTCCAGTACAAGGCCCACATGCCGGTGAGCGCGGTGACCGCCAGCATGGCGATGGCGATCGCCAGCAAGGCATCAGACAAGTCGAACTGGTCGTCGCGGTAGTTCAGCGCGTCGTAGTTCTTTTGATCCTGCTCCGCGGCGGCCTTCATGGCGTCCTTTTTCTGGGCCTGTTCCTTGGCAAGGGCCTGGTATTTGACGATGGCCCGCTCATAGTCTGGGGCCTTCGGATCGGTCGATGCAGGGCGCGTCAACGCGATCTGGGTCAACGTGGCTTCAGCGATCTCCTGGCGCAGGTTCCGGGCCTGGTAGTAGGCCCAGTGGTCCAGCTTGTCGGACTGTGCCTGCTGCATGGCCTGCGTGATGTTGTCGTCCTTGACCTTGCAGATGCCCATGAACGTGGCGAGCGCGGCCACCGTGATGGCCACCGTGGCGTTGAGCCGCGCTGTGCTGGCCTCTTTCAGCTCCGTGGCGGAGCGGGCTTGCTCGATGAGGTCCTTGGGGTCGATGTCCATGGTGTTTTTGGGGGTCAAAGCTGGAAGCCAACGATGCGCACCAGGCCTTCAAACAGCTCGCGGGCTGCTGATGGCGCTTGCGCTGGTGCAGGTTCGCTCTCATCGGCCAGTTGCCGGGCCCATTGGGAGAGCCAGGCAATGGCGTCGGCATCATAAAACGCCGTGTTCAGCTCGAAGTTGAGAAACAGGCTGCGGCTGTCCAGGTTGGCTGAGCCGCACCAGGCCACGTCGTCATCCACGATGATCGCTTTGGCGTGCAGCATGCGTGGGTACAGCATGACCTGGGCGCCCGCGGCCATCAGCGCACGCAATGAAGGTGAACGGGCCACATCGGCCAGGCGATGGTTGGAGCGCGCGGGGATCACGAGCGTGAGCTTCACCCCGCGTCGGCAGGCCATGCACCAGGCGGTCAACAGGGCATCGTCGGGCACGAAGTAGGGCGACACCAGCATGATGCGTTGCTCGGCGCGGTAGGCAGCGGCCAGCAGCAGGGCATAGAGTGTGTCGTCTGCATGGTCGGGGCCGCTGGGTATCCATTGCAGCAAGGCGCCGCTGGTGGGGGCGGCGGGCGTGGCGATGGCGGCATCGACAAAGCCTCTCTCGCCACTGGCCACCTGCCAGTCCTGCTGGTAGAGATCTTGTGCCTGCCGGGCCAGCGGGCCACTGACCACGAAGCTGATGTCGGTCCAGACGGGGGCCGAGCCCTGGCCGACGAAGTACTCTGCGGCCAGGTTGCGCCCACCGCTCCAGACGTGCTGGCCGTCGACCACCACCAGCTTGCGGTGATTGCGCAGGTTGACGCGGCCCCGGCGGATATTGGGCAGCACCGGCATGAAGAGCTGCAACTCGATCCCGTGGCCACGCAGCGTGCGCAGCGTCGAACGGGGGGTGGACCAGCTGCCCAGCTCATCGAGCAGCAGGCGTACCTTCACGCCCCGGCGCGCGGCGCGGCCCAGTGCGGCTGACAGGTTCGCGGCGACCGCGTCATGCCCCAGCACGAAGGTGCAGATGTCGATGCGGTGCGTGGCTTGCTCCACCAGTTGCATGAGGCGGTCCAGTGCGGCCTGGCCATCGGCCTGGAAGGCCACGGCGCTGTTGCGCGTGGGTGCGGGCAGGGCCAGGGCTTCGCCCAAGCCCAGCGCCCAATGCGTGGCGTCGCCGGGCTGCGACGCTGGCGCAGGGCGTGAACGGCCTTGTGCGCGTGGCACCTTGCGCACGCCGATCAACAGGTACAGCGGGATGCCCAGGTAGGGCAGCAAGGTGATCATGAGCACCCAGGCCAGCGCCGCAGACGGGTGGCGGTGCTGGCGTGTGAGGCGCGTCGAGGTCAGGTAGACAAGCAGGCCTGCCAGCACCAGCATGCTGTGCTCTACGGCGATCAAGGACCAATGCAGGTGCGAGAGCAGGTTGGACATGTCGTCGCGCCTGGCGGGCTCAGGCCGCGCGCAACTGCACGGCCGGCAACAGGCGCGCAATGTCGGCGGGCTGGCTGAGTGCCGTACCCGATGACAGCAGCGCAGCGGCCCCCGCCGCCATGGCCTGGCGCAAGGCCTGAGCCAGATCGTGGGACTGGCTCAGCGCCCAGACCAGCGCGGCCAGGAAGCTGTCGCCTGCGCCAATCGTGCTGGCCACTTCAACCTGCAGGGCCTGTGCACGCCAGGCTTGTGTGGCCGACACCAGCAGTGCACCGTCTTCACCCAGCGACAGGGCCACGATCTCGGCCTGCCCTTGTGCAATCAGGGCCCTTGAGGCCGTGCACCAGTCGGCTTCGGTGTTCAAGGGGCGGCCGGTCAGCTCACGCAATTCGCGCAGGCTGGGTTTGATCAGGTAGATGCCGCCGGCCTGCAATGCCGCGCTCAAAGCCGGCCCGGACGTGTCGAGCACCATCTGGCAACCTTGGGCGCGCACTTGCTTGGCGACCTGGGCGTAGAAATCATCGGGGATGCCGGGGGGCAGGCTGCCGCTGGCGATCACATGGCGGGCCGATGAGGCCAGGTCGGCAAGCTGGCGCAGGCTGGTGGCGCCTTCGTCCGGGCTCAGGGTAGGGCCGGGCAGCACAAACCTGAAGTCCTGCTGGCTGCCGGTTTCATGCACGGAGAAGCTCTCGCGCGTTTCGCCCGCGATGTCGATGGCCTGTGCAGGGATCTGTTCGGCTTGCAGCAAAGCCCGCAGCACCTGGCCTGTGACCCCGCCCGCGGTGTAGAGCGCGAGCACATCGCCACCCAGCCGGTGGATGACCCGTGCCACGTTGATGCCGCCGCCACCTGGGTGGGTCTGGGCGGCCGCGCAGCGCAGCTTGTGATTGGGAACAACCTTGTCAATCGACGTGTAGATGTCGATCGCGGGGTTCATCGTCAGGGTCAGGATGTCGGCCATGAGGCGCAGTTTATTTCGCTCCTGGCGATTTGGTGCCGATATCGGGGCGCAGGGCCTTGAGCATGTCTGCTGGCACTGTGCCTTGCAAGACACAACCGAAGCGGGTCAGCGAGGGGTCTTTGTCATCGGCCTCGATGCGCAGGATGCGTTCGACCGCGTCTGGCGAGGATTCGGCACCGCCCGGCGTCATGACCTTCTGCCAGCCATTGGCCACCTGCGCCGGGTCCCACAACTCGGTGCGCGTGTACGCCTGGCCATCCTGCAACAGGCGCTCCTTGTCCCAGATCAGGTGCTGGGTGGCTTTGATGACCGTTTGCGTGTCAGCTCGCAGCAAGAAGCCCCAGGCGATGAAGCTGTCGTCTGCGCTCAGGCGCATGTGAGCATCGAAATAGCCCAGTACGTCCAGTTGGTCGATGGGCAGCGGCGCGCTGAAGCGGCGCACGCTGTGCTCGGGGGCGGTGCGGTCAGCGACTTTGAAATAGGCCAGCTCGGCGCCTTTGATGGTGAAGTGCGGGTTGGCTGACAACTCGCCCGCATGGCGTTGCAAGCTGGCGAAGAAGCGGCCATCGCAGCGCGACAGCTCGGCCAGGATGCTGTCCGGCGCTGGCGCGCTGCCTGCACATGCTGCGGTGGCCCACGCCACCATGGACAGGATGGATACGGATTTCGTCAACTTCATCGAAAGGGCCTGTGTGCTGGTTCGGGTATCGCGGGCCGTCAATTGGACAATGAATATGTGTCGCTGCGTTGTCAGGCTGGCCGGAAATGATGAAGGCGGGCCGCACCGTTGCAGCCCGCCTTCATGTGGTGGGGGCGATCAGTGGTGGCGGCGCTGGCGCTTTGCACCGACAGCCACGGCGGCCAGGCCCAGCAGCATCAGGCCATAGGTGCCGGGCTCGGGTACGGCCGCAAAGGACTCGGGCTTGGCCCAGACGCTGCCATTGTTGAAGTCCAGGCGCAGATCGGTCCAGTCTGCACCGCCGGGATTGGCGGTGGCCGAGGCGAAGTCATTCAGCGCGGAGGCCACATCTGGCGAGGTCTTGTCGGTAAAGAGGTTGAACGACAAGAAGTTGAGGGTGTCGTTGCGCATGGAAACGGGCCAGATGTTGATGGCATTCAGGCCCGAACCCGTGGCAGACAGGTAACCCTGGGCATCGGACGTTTCGCCATGGAAGCTGAAGTTGACGACGGCACCGGAGAAAAAGCCAGGGATGGTCGTATCAGAGGGGGTCTGTGTGTCGATGGTGTAGTCCACCGTGAGGGTGCTGCCCAGACTGACGTAGTCCGGCAGCGCATCCTCGGCAGCTTGCTTGTAGGCCGTGGCGGTCAGGCGCCAGGTCTGCAGTTCGGCGTGGGCCTGAACGGCGAGGGTACTGGCCGCGGCCACGAGGGCCCATTTCAATGTGCTGATGTGACGCATGTTCACTCCTTGATTTGTGGTGGTGGATGCGTTGTCGCTCGCCTAGGCGAGGGCAACGATGTGGCTGCATCGAGGCAAGCCACGGGCCATCGTACAAGTCGCCTTCCCGATGGGGGAGCCCCCGGAATCAAGGATATTGTTGAACGTTAGGCATGTGCGCCACAGTTGCGCTGCTCAAGCGGCGATCAAGGCTGCTGACGGCGCTGCAGTTCCCGGTAAAGCCCGGACTGGTCCAGCTCGGCAAAGCCATGCTCGGCAGCGTCCTCGTACAGGGCGGCCAGGTGGCGGGTGATGGGGGCGTCAAAACCCAGGCCGGCCGAGGTGTGCAGGGCATTGCGCAAATCCTTGAGCTGGATGGCCAGTGAGCCGCGCTTGGCAAAGTCCCCCTCGACCATGCGCAGGCCATGCACCTCCAGAATGCGGCTTTCGGCAAAACCGCCTCGCAAGGCCTGGCGAACGCGTGCGGGGTCGGCGCCACCGCGTTCGGCCATCAGCAGGGCCTCGGCCACTGCGCCGATGGTGATGCCCACGATCATCTGGTTAGCCAGTTTGGTCAGTTGGCCCGCGCCGGCCGGGCCCACATGCACGGGGCGCCCCAGCACTTCCAGAACGGGCCTGGCGCGTTCAAAGTCGGCTTCAAGGCCGCCTGCCATGATCGCCAGGGTGCCGGCTTCGGCGCCCACCGTGCCGCCCGAAACCGGGGCGTCCAGGGTTTGCACCCCCTGCTGGGCCAGCTTGCTGGCGTGCTGCTGAGCCTGCTCGGGCAGGATGGAGCTCATGTCGATCACCAGGGTGCCGGGCCTCAGGGTGGTAGCGGCACCGGGCAAGGCCGGGTTGAACAGCACGTCTTCGACCACGCCGCCGTGCTCCAGCATGGTGATGACGATGTCGGCCTGCGCCACGGCTTGGGCGGGGGTGTGGGCCACCCTGGCGCCGTCGGCAATCAGGGCGTCTGCCTTGGCCCGTGTGCGGTTCCAGACCGTCAGCGGGGAGCCGGCAGCCAGAAGGCGGCGGGCCATCGGGGTGCCCATCAGGCCGCAGCCCAGCAGGCTGATCTGAGTCATGTTGGTCGTCATGGTGAAGTCTGAAAGTGGGGTGTTCTGGTCACGGTTGGTGACCGGTTGCTGTGGTTTGCTTGCAAATACGGGGGGTCAAGCTTCGGCGCGTGTGCGAAAAACCGCATATGTCGCAGAAACTCGGTGCACATCCCTTGTTTGAAGGACAGCCAGGCAAGTTATTTTCGGCGAACATTCGATGACTTATGCTTGGCAACAGGGAGGGCCGGGTGCCGGTCGACTCCATAAAACAATCCAACTCATATGGCCCAAACCACAGAAGCTGACACGCTCCAGAGCGTGGCCTTGAATCAGAAGGTCTTGCATGCGCTGGACCAACTGGGGTTGGCGGTGCTGGTCAAGGACGTGGCCAGTGGCCGGTACGACGTGGCCAATGAAGCCGCAGCCAGGTTGCTGGGCCTGACGGATCGCCATGTCGTGGGGGCGGTGGATGCCGAACTCTTTGACGCGACCCAGGCCGTGGCCTTGCGTGCGGCAGACCAGCAAGCTCAGGCTGCGCCTGATGGCGTGCGGGCCGAACACAAGCTGGAGCTCAGCACGGGGCGCCACGAGTTCGTGACCTGGCGCCAGGCCTTCACTGATGAGGCCAGCGGTGGCAGCAAGCTCCTGTCTGTCTGGCAGGACGTGACCGAATCCCGCCGCCGCGAAACCCAGTTGCAGACGGCACTGGCCCAGCTGGAGCAGCAACAAAAAGCCAATGACTCACTGCGCCGCGATGTGGAGGACAACCAGGTCCGCGATGCCGTGTCCGGTCTGTATCACCGCGCGCACTTCGAAGAGCAGTTGCGCCGCGAGGCCGATCTGTCCAGCCGCGAGCAGCGCGAATTCGCCCTGGTGTCGGTGTCCATCGACAACATTGACGAAATCCGCCGCATGCACAGCGTCGAGGGCTGCGAGCGCGTGGTCGAGGCGCTGGGCCGTTTGCTGCGCGCCAACACCCGTGCCATGGACTCCCCATGCCGCCTGGGCGGTGACCGATTTGTCGTTTTGCTGTCCGGTGTGGGCCTGGCCACGGCACACTCCAGGATGGAGCAGTTGCGCCGCCAATGCGCGCAACACATCGTGCCTTACAACGGCCAGCAGATCCCGTTCACGGTGGCCATGGGTGTGGCCAGCTTCCCGCATACCGCCGGTGGCATCGACGAGCTCATGCGCAGTGCAGACCGCGCCATGGCTTCTGCGCGTGAGAAGGGTGGCAATCGCATCGTGCTGGCCAGCATCCAGTTCGTGCCGGCCAACTGATCAACTCAAGCACAAAAGAAAACGGCCAGATCCCGAGAGGGGTCTGGCCGTTTTGCATGAATCAAAGGCCCGCCGCAGACTGGTTGCCGCATTCCTGAACCCAGGTGGATTCAGGTGGGCGAGGTCAGTTGCACTTCGGGTTCATCTGACGCGAGACGATCACACCAGCACAACGATATTCCAAGCCCTGGCTCTAAGAGCATCGGTTCAAGGAAATAAAAACAACCACGAACGCGACGGACGATTTCATTCTACGTGCTCTCGCCGGATTTGGTTGTGCAAATACGCCGTCTTGAGGGGCTTCTTGACAAGATCGCCTGATCAGATCAAGTGGCCGTCGCTGTCGAGCGCCTGGTCCAGCCTGTTGATCAGCTTGTCGATGTATTCGGCGGTGGGCAGCGCCGGGTCATCGTTGGCAGCTTGGGCGTGTTTGGCGGGTGTGCTTTTGGCCTGTTCTGTGGGCCGCTCCGTCAACATATAGGCCAGGTTGAGCGCGGCCAGCACGGCAATGCGCTCGCGCGCCTTGAGCTTGCCGCTGTCACGGATGGCGCACATCTCGCGGTCCACCTGGTGCACGGCCTCTTTCAGGCGCTCTTCACCACCTTCCGGGCAACCCAGCAGGTAGCTCTGGCCCATGATGGAAACTTCAATCTGCTTCATGCGTGTGGGGCCTCGTGTCAGGCGTCAGGGTGGGCGCTGCCGTCGTGGCCATCGCCCGCTTCGCCCGGGTGCTGGGGCAACTTGTCGATCAGGGCATCGATGCGGGCGCGGGCCGCAGCCAGGCGTGCGCGAAGCGAGTCGCGCTCCTGCGTGGCCACGACCACCTGCTGCTCCAGCAGGGCATTGGTGCGGCGCAGTTCTTCGTGGCGCAACAGCAGGCGCTCGATACGGTCCGTGAGTTCGTCGATTCTGGACATGGGCTGATCGTGGTACCCACCCGGTTCGGAGGGGCCTTGTGGCTCTACAGCAGAACAATCATTGTAGGCGCCTTACAATGCGCCCCGTTGGTGCTCGCACTGGGGTTCGCCCGGTGCAGTTAAACGGGAAGCAGGAAGACTGCCGCGTCACGCATGTTCACGCATTTGCCGATGACGCCGGTCTGACCTGCGCTGCCCCCGCAACGGTCGGCGATCGAGTCTTCACGGGCTCAGCTTGCGTTCTCAACCACTGGTCACCTGAAAGCGACTGGGAAGGTTTCGCAAGCCGCATCGCCTAGCCCGGATACCGGCCGACAAGGGGCCCGGCGTCGCTCTTCGAGCGTTGCCAGGCCATATCGCCCAATGCCTGCGGGGACGCTGGCAGGGGCTCTTGTCCTGTCTGATTCATCATGTTGTTTTTGAACTCGGTGCGCGTGGCACCCGGGGTGCGTTCGGCTTTGGCCGTGGCGTGTGGTTTGGCTTTGTCTGGCGCCGGGATGGCGCAG
This sequence comes from Aquabacterium sp., assembly GCF_016195855.1. GTDB lineage: Bacteria > Pseudomonadota > Gammaproteobacteria > Burkholderiales > Burkholderiaceae_C > Aquabacterium. The sequence continues at coordinate 109,136 of NZ_JACPYU010000025.1, read as the reverse complement.
GCGCAGGAAGCGGTTGAGCCGGTGGTGGTGACCGCCAGCCGCATGCCGCAGTTGCTGCAAACCGCGCCCATCGGGGCGACGGTGATCACGGCCGAGCAGATCCAGCGATCGGGTGTGGCCGACGTCAACGAGGCCATTCGCAAGCTCGCTGGCGTGGCCTCGACATCCGATCTCAGCAACGGCCGGGAAAACGTGCTGGACTTGCGCGGCTTTGGTGCCACGGCCAGCCAGAACATGGTGGTGCTGCTCGACGGCATCAGGCTGAGCGAGAACGAAGGGGTGGCGGCTCGCCTGACTTCCATCCCCCTGGATCTTGTCGACCGCATCGAGATCGTGCGCGGGGGAAGCAGCGTGTTGTGGGGTGAGGGCGCCTCGTCGGGCGTCATCAACGTCATCCTCAAGACGGGACAGGGTGATGTCAGCCGTGCGCGCATCAGTGCGGCTGTCGAGAGCTTTGGCGGGCAAGAGCTGCAGGCCGATGGCCGATGGGGCCTGGGGCCGGTGGCGCTGGACGCCTCCTTCAAGCGCGTGCGCAGCAACGGCTTTCGTGACAATGGCAGCTACAAGCAGGATGCGATGGCTGTCGGGGTGCAATGGCAACAAGCCGCGTGGCGTGGCGGTTTGCGCCTGATGCAGGAATATGAAGCATCGCGCTTGCCTGGCTCCTTGCTTTACTCAGGCTTCAAGGCCAACCCGCGTGCCACGATCACCCCTCAGGACGACGCCAGCAATCAGGAGACGCGTTTGCTGGGTAACCTTGCGCATCAATGGGGCGTCTGGAGCCTGCAGATGGATGCCGGCTATCGTGAGCGGCAGCCCAGCTACCAGTACGTGTCGTTTGGCTCACCGAAGGTGGTGGGGCATACGACGCAAAACCAGCTCACGCCTCGACTGGTCTATACCAGTGCGCTGTGGGGTGCCGATGTCAAGGCCTTGATGGGTCTGGACTGGCAGCAGTGGTCCTTCGACAAGACCGGTAGCGATGGCCTGGAGACGGGCAGCCAGAACAACCGTGCCTTCTTCGTGCAGACCGATGTTCACCTGCCCACACAGACTCGCGTGAGCGTGGGCTGGCGTGAAGAGCGTGTGCGCAAAGAAGGGGACTTTCCTGGCGATGTGGCGTGGGGCATGCTGCCTGTGAGCTACGACCGCCGAGACAAGCTGCATGCCGGTGAGCTGGGCGTCAGCCAGACCGTGGTGCCCGGTTGGGACGTCTACGGGCGCCTGGCCTCGTCGTACCGTCTGGCCAACGTGGACGACAACAGGACGACGCCTTCACAGGGGCCCCTGTTGCCGCAGCAGAACACCGACCGTGAGTTGGGGGTGAAGTGGATGAGCGGTGGCGATGGCGCCACCCTGCGGTTCTTCAGCCAGAAGACGGTCCATGAAATCGCCTTCGACAGCGTGCTGTATGCGAATGCCAATCTGGACCCGACGCGTCGGGCCGGTACCGAGATCGAGGGCCACTGGAGCCCGGTCAAGGCGTTGACGCTGGCCGCCACCTGGCAGCAATTGACGGCCCGCTTCCGAGCCGGTGCGAATGCTGGCAAGGAAATGACGCAGGTCGCACCGCACACGGCCACCGCCCGCGTGACCTATCGCATCAACGACCAGCACACGCTGGAGCTGGGCATGCAGTATCTGGCGTCGTCCCGTTATGTCGGTGACGAGGACAATCTGTGTGCGATGCGTGTGCCGTCTTCCACGTTGCTGGACGCCCGTTACGCCTGGACGGACCGCGTCTGGACCATTGCCTTGTCGGGCGCCAATCTGGCTGACAAGAAGGGCTTCAACTATGGCTCCACCTACCTGTGTGGCGAGCCCTATGTGTATCCGTATGCCGGCCGCAGTGTGAAGCTGTCTGCCTCTCGCCAGTTCTGAGGTCGCCATGAACAAACTGACTTCGGCGCGCCTGGCGCGGGGATGCATGGCGCCCGGATCTCTGGCATGGACCCTGGCCTTGCTTGGCGTGTCGGCCATGGCCCAGACGCAGGGATGGGTGGAGCCCACGGTGGTGACGGCCACGCGAGAGCCGCAATCCATCAGCCGCGTGTTGGCGGATGTGTCCTACATCGGCCGCGATGAGATCGAACGCCAGGGTGGCAGCACGGCCGTGGCCGATCTGCTCAAGAACCTGCCCGGGTTCGAGCTGGCGCGCAATGGCGGGCCCGCGTCGACCAGCAGCGTGTTCCTGCGGGGGGCCGAGACGCGCCATGTGCTGGTGCTGATCGATGGCGTGCGCGTGGACACCCAGTCTGCGTCGGGTGGTGCAAGCTGGGAGGCCATCCCGCTGGCGCAGATCGACCACATTGAAGTGGTGCGTGGGCCGGCCAGCGCCATCTATGGCTCCGATGCCGTGGCGGGCGTCGTGCAGATCTTCACCCGCAAGGGGCAGGGGCCGCTCACTCTGGACATGGGCGTGGGCCTGGGTTCTCGGGGGCTGGTGTCAAGCGATGGCCAACTGGCGGGCTCAAGCGGAGCCTGGTCCTACAGCGTCGGGTTGGCCATGGAGCGCTCCAGCGGCTTTGGTGCGCGCAGCAATGCCGTGCCCCGCACCGTGGCTGCCGATGATGATGGCTATCGCAATGGCAGTGCCAGTGCGCGTGTGGCGTATGCGGTCAAGCCGGGTCACAGTGTCAGCCTCAGCGCCTTGCGCCAGCACACCAACAGTGGTTATGACGCCAAGGTCAACTCCAGTGCGGACGACCGCTCCATCCGGGATCTGGACAGTGCGGCGCTGGCCTGGACGGCCCAGTGGCTGCAAGACTGGCGCAGCACCCTCACGCTGGGGCAGTCGCGTGACCGCTATGAGACCCGCCCTGCCGTGTATGCCGCGCAGACAGAGGCGCAGAACGCCGCCTGGGCCAACCAGCTGGTTTGGGGTGAGCACACCTGGCATGCCACGCTGGAGGGCCGCCAGGATCGTCTGCTCAACTCGGGTCTGACAAGTTCTGCGGTCAAGGGCGAGGGCACGCGTCGCGATGGCGCGCTGGGCCTGGGGTACGAGTGGCAGTACGAAGCCTATGCCTTGCAGTCCGCGATCCGCGAAGACCATGACAGTGCTTTCGGCACGCATGTCACGGGCTCGCTGGCAGGTGGTCTGGCGCTCAACGCGCAATGGCGCCTGCGTGCATCGTGGGGTACGGCGTTCAGGGCACCAACCCTCTATCAGCGTTATTCAAGCTATGGGCAGGCCAATCTGCTGCCCGAGTTTTCGAGAACGTCTGAGCTGGGGTTGCAGTACCACGAGGGGGCTACCCAGTGGGGTGTCACAGCCTATAACAGCCATGTGCGAGACCTCATCCAGTTCGATGCACCTGGCGTGTGTGCGGACACCAGGAACTGCTATCGCAATGTGGGCCAGGCGCAGTTGCAGGGGCTGGAGTTGACCGGCGAGGTGTCCGTGGTGAACGTGCGGCTGAGCGGTTCGGCCAGCATCGATGCCCCCAAGAACACGCAAAAGGACCTGATGCTGGCGCGGCGGGCAAGGCAACACGCCAGTTTGCGCGCCGAGACCTTGTGGGCGCAGTGGAACGTGGGTGTGCAGATGCTGACGTCCGGCAAGCGTTACGATGATGCGGCCAATCTGACGGTGTTGGGCGGTTACACGACCTGGGGTGTGGATGCCCAGACGTCCATCAGCCCTCAGTTCAAGCTGATACTGCGTGCCGACAACCTGACGGACAAACGCTATCAGACTGCACTCAACTACGAGTCTGCGCCGCGGACCGTCTTCCTTGGCCTGCGCTGGACGCCAGCGTATTGATCCGCAGTTGGAGTCGCGTCTCATGTCCGGAGCACATCACCTCATCGTCGGCGGCCAGCGCAGCGGCAAGTCCGGTCATGCCGAGCGTCTGGCGCGGCAATGGCTGGGTACGTCCGCGGGCCATTCGGTGACGGTGGTGGCCACGGCCTTGGCCTGGGACGACGAGATGCGCGCACGCATTGCGCGGCACCAGGCCGATCGGCCCGCCGGCATGCAGACCATCGAGGAGCCCTTGCAGTTGAGCCGCGTGCTGCGCGAGCAGGCTCGGCCCGGTCGGCTCTTGCTGGTGGACTGCCTCACGCTGTGGCTCACCAACTGGTTGATGCCGGCGCAAGGGCAGGCCGATCTGGCGGCCTGGCGCGTCGAGCTCCAGGCGGTGCTGGACACCTTGGTGAACCTGCCATCCCCGGTGGTGTTCGTGTCCAACGAGGTGGGCTGGGGCGTGATCCCGTTGTCCAGCGAGGTGCGTGCTTTTGTCGACGAACTGGGCTGGCTCAACCAGGCCGTGGCCGAGCGTTGTGGTCAACTCACCTTGATGGTGGCCGGCCAGCCCTGGAGCCGGCCCGTGAGCCCGCCGTCAACATGAGGGATACCGGTTGATGTCCTTGCTGAAGAAAGTGCTGAAGGCCGTGTTGGCCGCGCTGCTGTTTGTGTGGGCCTTGCTGACCCAGGCAGCCGTGACGGTGACCGACGACCGTGGTGTGGCGGTGAGCCTGCCCGCGCCACCCCAGCGCATCGTGACCTTGCTGCCATCGCTCACCGAAACGGTGTGCGAGCTGGGTGCGTGCGGGCGCATCGTGGGCACAGACCGCTATTCCAATTTCCCGGCTTCGGTGCGCGGCGTGGCCAAGACAGGCGGGTTGGACGATGCCAATGTGGAAATGATCGTGGCGCTCAAGCCCGACGTCGTGCTGCTGGCCCTGTCCTCACGCGTGACGGACAGGCTGGAAAGCCTGGGGCTGCGCGTGGTGGCCCTGGAGCCCAAGACCTATGAAGACGTGCGCCGCGTGGCGGGCAAGGTGGCGCAGGTGTTGGGTGTGGCTGCTGAAGGTGAGCGCCTTTGGCAACGCCTGGATGCGCAAGTCAATGACGCTGCCGCCAGCGTGCCGCCCCTGGCCAAGGGCCTGACGGTTTATTACGAGGTGGACAGCGCCCCTTATGCAGCGGGTGAATCCTCGTTCATTGGCCATACGCTGAAACGGCTGGGTGCTGTCAACATCGTGCCGAACAAGCTGGGGCCCTTTCCCAAGCTCAACCCGGAGTACATCGTGCGGGCCAATCCGCAGGTGATCATGGTGTCGGCCAAAAGTGCACTTGGCCTGCCTGCTCGGCCAGGCTGGGATCGCATCAGCGCCGTGCGCGACAAGCGCGTGTGCAGCTTCAGCCCGGATCAGGGCGACGTGTTGTCGCGCCCGGGGCCTCGCATGGGTGAAGCCGCGCGCATCATGGCGCAGTGCCTGCGTGACGCCGTGGCAACGGGAGGCTCGCGTTGAAGGCGACATCGGGTTTCATCATGCTGCTGGCGGCTACCCTGGGCTTGATGCTGCTGGGCGTGGCGGTGGGCAGCACCGGTTGGTCGCCACCGTGGTCGGCGGGCGGTGACGCGCTGGCCCGGCAGATCATGTGGGATCTGCGGGCGCCACGTTGCCTGGGCGCCTGGTTGGCTGGAGCCTTGCTGGGGCTGGGTGGTGCGGTGGGGCAAGGCCTGTTCCGCAACCCCCTGGCCGATCCCTATCTGCTGGGCAGTTCATCGGGTGCCGCTTTGGGTGTGGCCTGCTTCCTGGCCTTGGTGGGCGTGAGCCCCACCTCCACGCTCTTGTTGATCAGGCTGGGCATCACGGGGGCAGCCTTCGTGGGGGCCGTGGCCGCGGTCATGCTGACGCTGGTGCTGGCACGCGGTGTCGAGCACACCTTGAGGCTGTTGCTGGCCGGTGTGGTGGTGGGTGTCGTGTTGGGCGCCATCAGTGCGCTGACCATGTTGATGGTGCCGGACATCATGCGCGCCATGCAGGCCTTCATGCTGGGCACCACCGGGTTCCTGGGCTGGAGCAGTGTGATGCTGCTGTGGCCGGTGCTCCTGTTGACGCTGCTGGTGGCCTGGTCTGCCAGCCGCGCGCTGGACGCCATCAGCCTGGGTGACGCGGCCGCGCGCAGCCTGGGTGTGCGTTTGAACGTGGTGCGGGCCGGGCTGGTTGGGGCGCTGGCGCTGGCCACCGGTACGGCCGTGGCCCAGGCGGGCTTGATCTCCTTTGTCGGGCTGGTGGCCCCCCATCTGGTGCGCAGCCGTGTGCAGAGCACCCATGGGCCTTTGCTGCTGCTGTCCGCGCTCACTGGAGGGGTGTTGCTGCTGGCGGCCGACATCCTGGCCCGTTGGGCGCTGGCGCCGCAGGAGTTGCCTGTCGGCGTGTTGACGGCTGTGCTGGGTGGCGGCTATTTGCTGTGGCGCATGCGCCGCATGGGCGGTGCTGCATGAGCATCCTGCAAGCAGATATCCGGTCGGTCAGGTTGTCGGGCCAACCCATCTTGCACGACGTGCAACTGCGCTTGTCGCCAGGCGCCTGGACGGCGGTGGTGGGCCCCAATGGTGCGGGCAAGTCGACGCTCTTGCGCACCCTGGCCGGCCTGCAGGCCTGCGAGGGCAGCGTGCAACTGCAAGGGCGCGCCTGCGCGGATTGGCCAGCCAAGGAGCGTGCCCGCACCCTGGCATGGCTGGGGCAGGCAGAAGGCGGCGCAGATGACCTGCGCGCCAGCGATGTGGTCATGCTCGGGCGCTTGCCCCATCAATCCTGGCTGGCACCGCCCAGCGAGGCCGACCATGTCGCCGTGGAGCAGGCCATGCAGCAGACGCAGTGCTGGCCCTGGCGCCACCGGCTGATGGGTCAGCTGTCTGGCGGTGAACGCCAGCGCGTCTTGCTGGCACGGGCGCTGTGTGTGCAGGCCCGCATCTTGATGATGGACGAACCCTTGGCCCACCTCGACCCCCCGCATCAAGCCGACTGGCTTGGCATCGTGCGCGGGCTGCGTCAGGGTGGCACCACCATCGTGAGTGTGCTGCATGAGCTGAACATGGCCCTGCACGCCGATGAGCTGATCATCATGAACCAGGGCCGCATCCTGCACCATGGCGCGGCCCATGACGAAGCCACGCAGGCCGCCTTGGTCAGGGTGTTTGACCAGCGCATTCAATTGCATCGGGTTGCGGGGCAGTGGGTGGCCTTGCCCTGTGCGGCCCCCGGTTTGACGGGAGACCAGAATGCTTGATCAGATCGTGCACTGCCCGGCCATGCTGGTGAGTGCGCCAGCATCGGGACAGGGCAAGACCACGGCCACCGCGGCTTTGGCGCGCTGGCACCGCCAGCAAGGGCGCCGCGTGCGCGTGTTCAAGACCGGCCCGGATTTCCTGGACCCGATGATGCTGGCGCAAGCCAGCGGGCAAGCGGTCTACCAGCTTGATCTGTGGATGGGCGGCGAGGCGCATTGCCGCGAACTGCTCTGGCAGGCCGCACAGGAATCCGACCTGATCCTGGTTGAAGGTGTGATGGGCCTGTTCGATGGCATGAGCTCCAGCGCCGATCTGGCCATGAAGTTGGGCCTGCCCGTCATGGCCGTGATCGATGGTTCGGCCATGGCGCAAACCTTCGGGGCCATCGCCTATGGGCTCGGGCACTACCGCCCCGGGCTGCAACTGGCCGGCGTGCTGGCCAACCGCGTGGGCAGTGACACGCACGCCCAGATGCTCAAAGACAGTCTGCCCGAGGGCATGAAGTGGTTTGGCGCCTTGCCACGTGACGAGGCCATGGGCATGCCCTCGCGCCACCTTGGTTTGGTGCAGGCAGCAGAAGTGGCCGACCTGGATGCCCGGCTGGACCGGGCTGCGCAGGCACTGGGCCGGCTGAACCCCGACATGCCGCAAGCCGTGGCATTCGAGCGCATGGCCTTGCCCGATGCACAGCGTGTGCCCGGGCGCTTGCTGGACGGCGTGAAGGTGGCCGTGGCCCGTGACGAAGCCTTTGCGTTTCTGTACCACGCCAACGTCGACACCTTGCAGGCCATGGGGGCCGAGCTGTGCTTCTTCTCGCCGCTGCATGAGCAGGCCTTGCCCGAGGCCGATGCACTGTACCTGCCAGGCGGCTACCCGGAGTTGCACCTGCAGGCCCTGGCTGCCAACGAGCCCATGCGGCAGGCCATTTCAGCCCACCATGCGCAAGGCAAACCCCTGGTGGCCGAATGCGGCGGCATGCTGGCCTTGCTTGATGGCTTGACCGACCATGAGGGCCAGCGCATGCCCTTGTGGGGGATCCTGCCCGGCGAAGCGGCCATGCAAAAGCGCCTGGTCAACCTGGGCATGCATGGCGCCGATCTGCCGCAAGGCGCGGTGCGCGGCCACACCTTTCACCATGCCCGCATGAGTTCACCCTTGACGCCCGCCTTGCAGACCACGGCGCAGCGTTTCAATGGCCAGCCTGAAGCCATCTATCAGGAGGGGCGTCTTCATGCCTCCTTCCTGCACATGTACTTCCCCTCCAATCCACTCGCTGTGGCGGGCCTGTTCGGCCCCGCGCGCTGACGCACCTTCCAACGGAGTCCCTCATGGAAATCGAAAAGCCCCCCGTCGACCGTCAGGTCGAGAAGCCCGCAGGTGACCGACGCGGCCTGATCCTGATCAACACCGGTGACGGCAAGGGCAAGAGCACCGCGGCCTTCGGCCTGGCCTTGCGCGCCCATGGCCGGGGCAAGGCCGTCAAGATCTACCAGTTCATGAAGGTGCCCAGCGCCCGCTTTGGCGAACACCGCGTGTTCGAGCAACTGGGCGTGCCCATTGAAGGTCTGGGGGATGGCTTCAGCTGGAAGAGCAAGGACCTGGAGCACTCTGGCCAGCTGGCACGCGAAGGCTGGGAGCGTGCAGCCGCCACCATCACCGCGGGCGAACATTTCCTGGTGGTGCTCGATGAGATCACCTACCCCTTGCGATACGGCTGGCTGGATCTGGAGGCTGTGCTGAAGGTGCTGCGTGAGCGCCCCTCGCACGTCAACGTGGTGCTGACGGGCCGGGGCGCCCCCCAGGAGCTGATTGACCTGGCCGACACCGTGACCGAGATGACACTGATCAAGCATCATTACAACGCCGGCGTGCCGGCGCAACGCGGCATCGAGGACTGACGGGCACATGGCCTGGATCCTGGCTTGCATGCTGGCCGTGCTGGTGGCCTTGTGGGTGGACCGCCTTTGGGGCGAGCCGCCTGCATGGGTGCACCCCGTGGTGGTCATGGGGCGCTACCTGGGTTTGATGGGGCCGGCTTTGACACACCTGCCTGCGCCGCTGGCCCTGCTGGGTGGCGCCATGGCCTGGTGCCTGGGGGCCTGCCTGGTGACGGCCGTCGGGTTGGCCATGGAGTTGGGCTGGCACTGGCTGGTGTCCACGCTGGCCTGGCCCGCATGGGCCTCCGCCATCCTGGCCGGCCTGGGGCTGGGCTTGTTGCTCAAGCCCTTTCTGGCGTGGCGCATGCTGCGTGACGAGGTTCACCAGGTCGAGCAAGCGCTGGGCCAGTCGCTGCAGGCCGGGCAGACGCAGTTGCGGCGCCTGGTAAGCCGCGATGTCCATCAACTGGATGACGTGGGCGTGCGTGAAAGCGCCATCGAGTCGCTGGCTGAGAACCTCAACGACTCCCTGGTCGCGCCCTTGTTCTGGTTCGCCTTGCTGGGCCTGCCTGGCGCGGCGCTCTACCGTTTTGCCAACACGGCCGATGCGATGTGGGGCCACCGCGGCCCTTATGAATGGGCCGGCAAATGGGCCGCGAAGCTGGACGACCTCTTGTCCTGGCTGCCCGCGCGCCTGACGGCCTTGCTCTTGTGTGCGGCGGCGGGGTGCTGGCCAGGTCTTGCGCGCATGCGCGCCCAGGCCCGGCTCACGCCTTCACCCAATGGTGGCTGGCCCATGGGCGCCATGGCCTTGCTCCTGGGCGTGAGCCTGCGCAAGCCCGGGGCCTATGCCTTGAACGAACAGGCGGGCGCACCGCTGGCCAGGCACACGCAGGCGGCCTTGCTCATGGCCGGCCGCGCTGCCTGGCTGGCGGCGCTGGTGAGCGCGTTGGTGCAGGCGGTGCCCCTGGTCATCGGGTGGGGGCGCTGATGGTGTCGGCATTGAACCTGCACGTGCATGGTGGCCAGGACGATGGCCCACCCATTGAGTGGGACTTCTCCAGCAACGCCAACGCGGTGCCCCTGCCCGCGGACTTGCTGGCGCGCTTGCTGACCGCAGACAGGCGCCTCTACCCCGAGCCCACCTACGCCAGTGTGCGCCAGGCCCTGGCGCAATGGCATGGTGTGGACGCGGCGCGCATCGTGCCCACGGCCGGCAGCAGCGAGGGCATTCGCCGCCTCACGCTTGCGGCCTTCCTGGCCGGGTATCGCCAAGTCTGCGTGCCCGAGCCTGCTTATGGTGATTACCGCACGGCCGCGCTGGCGCTGGGCATGAACGTGCAGCCGATGGCGCACTACCCCGATCTCATCCTGCAAGGCCCCGTGTTGCTGTGGTTGTGCGAGCCCTGCAACCCGACGGGTAGCAGCTTGCCTGCGGACTTCTGGTCTGCCTTGGCCCACGCGCAGCGCATGCACCCCGGTTTGATCGTGGCACTGGACCGTGCCTACGAGCCCTTGCGCTTGCAGGGCCATGACCCCGTTCCTGTAGCGTGCGCCGAGCGTTGCTGGCAGCTGTATTCGCCCAACAAAGCCTTGGGCCTGACGGGGGTCAGGGCAGGGTGGATGCTGGCACCCGTTGCTGACCAGGCTGGCCTGCTGCCTTCCCTGCAGCATCTCGCGCCGAGTTGGGTCTTGTCCGCAGAAGGGGTGAGCTTGCTGACCCAATGGCCGAGCGCGGCCGTGCAGGACTGGCTGGCACGGGCGCATGACACCCTGCGTGAAGGCCTGCGCCGGCAACAAGCTGCCTTGGTCGAGCGAGCTTGGGTTCATCAAGCCACTTGCACCAACTTCGTGGTCAGCCGCCACCCCTTGCTGGACGCGGCTGATCTGCATGACCTGAACACCTTCCTGCGGGCGCAGGGCCTCAAATGGCGTGATGCGGCCAACCTTGGCCTGCCTGGATGGGTGCGCTGGCGTGTGCATCAGCCGCAGGCGCAAGCGGCCTTGCTGAAGGCCCTGGACCAATGGATGGCCTTGCGCAAGCAGCCCAGCAGGAGTGCCGCATGAGCGCCAGAGCCGTGATGGTGCTGGGCACCACCAGCGGGGCCGGCAAGAGCTGGTTGACCACGGCCTTGTGCCGCTGGTATGCCCGACAAGGGTTCAAGGTGGCGCCCTTCAAGGCGCAGAACATGAGCAACAACGCGCGCGTGGTGCCCGGTCTGCAGGGGCGCATGGGCGAGATCGGCAGCGCCCAGTATTTCCAGGCGCTGGCTGCCGGCATCGGCCCCGATGTGCGCATGAACCCCATCCTGCTCAAACCCGAGAAGGACACGGCCAGCCAGGTCGTGGTCATGGGCGAGGTGCGACCCGACCTGCAAAGCGTGCCCTGGCGTGAACGCAGTGAGCAACTGTGGCCCCACGCGCAAGCCGGGCTCCAGGCGCTGATGGCCGACCACGAGGTGGTGGTGATCGAAGGGGCGGGCTCGCCAGCCGAGATCAACCTGCACAGCAGTGACTACGTCAACATGCGCACCGCGCTGGCAGCGCAGGCGGCTTGCCTGCTGGTCACCGACATCGACCGGGGCGGCGCCTTTGCCCATCTGTACGGGACGCACCAACTGCTGCCCGCGCACGAGCGCGCCTTGATCAAGGGCTTTGTGCTCAACCGCTTCCGCGGCGATGCCAGCCTGCTTGCGCCCGGGCCTCAGCAACTGCAGGACCTCACCGGCGTGCCCACGCTGGCGGTCTTGCCCATGTGGCGCGGCCATGGCCTGCCCGAAGAAGACGGCGTGTTCGATGACGCCGCCACCGGGCCGGCCCAGCAGCATGATCGCCATGGCCAGCGCATCCTGCGTGTGGCCGTGCTGGCCTACCCCCGCATCAGCAACCTCGACGAGTTCCAGCCCTTGCGTTCGGCCTCGCATGTGCGCCTGGTCTGGGCACGTCAGCCCGCTGACCTGGACTGCGCCGACTGGGTGATCCTGCCGGGCTCCAAACACACCCGCTCTGATCTGGCCTGGTTGCGCGCGCAAGGCCTGGACCACGCCATCGCTGGTCATGTGCAGCGGGGCGGGGCGGTGCTGGGCATTTGCGGTGGCCTGCAAATGCTGGGGCAGACCTTGTCCGACCCCGATGGCATCGAGTCGAACGAAGACCCGCCGAGCGGCGAAATGCCTGGCCTGGGTCTGTTGGATGTCCGTACGCGCTTTGACGCCAGCAAGCTGCTGCAGGACACCGCCGCGCAATTCGTGCCGGGCATGCCTGGCGCCTGGTCTGCCTTGTCCGGTGTGCCGACCCGCGGCTACGAAATCCACCACGGGCGCACCCAGGCCGTCTCGTCGCGCGCCCATCCCGTCTTGCTGGATGGCCATGGCCATGCGCTGGGCTGGCAGCAAGGCCAGGTGCTGGGCCTGTATCTGCACGGCTTGTTCGAGTCCGAGCCGGTCTTGCGGGCCTTGCTGGGCAGCCAGGTGCCTGTGCTGTCCCAGGTGTTCGAGGGCCTGGCCGACTATGTCGAGCGGCACTTTGAGCCCGGTGCCTTGATGTCTTTGTTGAAAGCCCCCCAATCGTGAACCTTGCCCCATCCCCGCAACGCATTGCCAGCCTGTCCACCGAGGCGGTGGACATCCTTTATCGACTGGGTGTGCAAGACCGTCTGGTCGGCATCTCCGGCTTCACGGTCTACCCGCCACAAGCCCGCGAAAGCAAGCCCAAGATCAGCGGCTTCAAGACCGGCAAGCTGGACAAGATCCTGTCGGTGACGCCCGATCTGGTCATCGGCTACTCGCACGTTCAACGCAAGTTGCTTGATGAGGTCGAGGCGGCTGGCGTGCAGACCTTGTGCTTTCACCACCGCACATTGGCCGGCATCAACGACATGGTCCGCACCCTGGGCGAGGTGGTGGGTGAGCCCGAGAAGGCCCGCGACCTCATCGCTCATCTGGATGGCATCAAGGCCCGCGTGGCCCAGGCCGCAGCGCGCCTGCCTTTCCAGCCCCGCGTCTACTTCGAGGAATGGCACTCGCCTTTGACATGCGGTATCCAGTGGGTGAGCGAGCTCATCAGCCTGGCCGGCGGGGTGGACGTCTTTGCCGAGATCGCGCCCCGAGATCCCTTCAGCGCACGGGCCGTGACGGCAGAGCAGATCCTGGCGGCACGCCCTCAGGTGATCCTGGGCTCGTGGTGTGGCCAGCGCTTCGACGTGGATCAGGTGCAGGCTCGCCCCGGCTTTGCCGAGCTCCATGCCCTGATGCGCGATGTGCCTTCTTCCGACATCCTGGCGCCAGGGCCTGCGGCCATCGAGTGCGGCCTGGTCGCGGTGCTGTCCGCGCTGGCCACCTGCGCGGGCACGACCTTGCAGGGCCTGGGCTTTGAACAGACAACTTGAGCCAACGAAAGCAAAACAACATGACACAGACACACGGTCCCCTCAACGATTTGAACAACACGGGACTGGCCCAGAAGCTGCAGCATCTGATCGACCACAAGACCAAGCCCCTGGGCGCACTCGGCCAGCTTGAAACACTGGGCCGGCAGCTGGGCCTGATCCAGTCCAGGCTCGACCCGCATTTGGTGCAGCCTCAGATGGTGGTGTTCGCGGGCGACCATGGCCTGGCCGCGCGCGGCGTGTCCGCCTACCCGAGCGACGTGACCTGGCAGATGGTCGAGAACTTCCTGGCTGGTGGTGCCGCCGTCAGCGTGCTGGCGCGCCAGCATGGCCTGGCCCTGACCGTGGTGGACGCGGGTGTGGCCCATGATTTCGCACCGCGTGCCGGCCTGCAGATCCGCAAGGTGGCACCCGGCACCGCCGACAGTTCGCGCCAGGCCGCCATGAGCGCACAGCAGTGCGAGCAGGCCATGGCACACGGCAAGGAGGTGATCCGCAGCCTGCCAGGCAACACCGTGCTGCTGGGCGAAATGGGCATCGGCAACACATCGAGCGCCACCTTGCTGATGGCCCGCTTGCTGGGCGAGCCTTTGCTGGCTTGCGCCGGGCGTGGCACGGGGCTGGACGATGCCGCCTACCAGCGCAAGCTGGATGTGCTGCGGGAGGTGCTCTCGCTGCATGTCGATGCGGTGTCGCCCATGGCAACGCTGGCCGCATTTGGTGGCTTCGAGATCGCGATGATGGTGGGTGCCATCCTGCAGGCCGCGGCCGAGAACCGCGTGATCGTCGTCGATGGCTTCATCACCAGCAGTGCCGTGCTGGTCGCGTCGAGGCTGCAGCCCTTGGTGCTGCAGCGTTGCGTGTTTGCGCACCAGTCCGATGAGTCCGGCCATGCCTTGTTGCTCAAGCACCTCCACGCTAAACCTTTGCTCAAGCTCCATCTGCGCCTGGGCGAGGGCTCCGGTGCCGCATTGGCCTGGCCCCTGTTGGAGTCGGCCTGCCGCATCCTGCGGGAGATGGCCAGCTTTGAGGTCGCAGGGGTGAGCAACTCGGATCACGACGCCGGGCAACGCCCCGCAGACGAGGCATGATGCGGGCATGAAAGCCTTGCTGCATGAACTCCGCCTGAGCCTGATCGCCCTGCAGTTCCTCACGCGGGTGCCGGTGCCAGGCTGGGTGGGTTTCGAGCCGGCCTGGTTGCAAGGTTGCCTGCGCTACTTCCCCTTGGTGGGTGCACTGGTGGGCCTGGCGGGTGCACTGGTGCTGGCTGCCACCGCCTTCTGGTGGCCACCGGTGGTGGCGGTCGTGCTGAGCATGGCCTTCACCGTGTGGCTCACGGGCGGCTTTCATGAAGACGGGCTGGCCGATACCTGCGATGGGCTGGGGGGCGCGGTCAGCCGCGAGCGTGCGTTGACCATCATGAAGGACTCGCGCCTGGGCTCCTACGGCGCATTGGGCCTGATCCTCATGCTGATCCTCAAAGCCACGGTGCTGGCCTCGCTGGCCACACCTTTGCTCAATGAACTCGACAGCGCCGAGTCCAGCCACGTCAGGCAGGTTCTGCTGGCCTGGACCATGATGGCCCTGGTCTGGTGCCATGCAGCCTCGCGCCTGGTGCCGGTCTGCCTCATCCGTTTCCTGCCCTATGCCGGTGATCTGGACCATGCCAAGGCCAAGCCGCTGGCCATGCAGGTGTCCTGGCTCAACCTGCTGGGCGCTGTCATGATGACGGGTGCCGTGGCGGGGCTGATGTGGTTGTGGTTCGGCTTCACGGCCTGGCCTGCCGGGACCTTGCTGGCCGCCTTGATGAAGTCGACGCTGGCGATGGCGCTGGGTGCGGCCTTCTGCGCCCGCTGGTTCAGCAAGCGCCTGGGCGGCTTCACGGGGGACACGCTGGGCGCCAGCCAGCAGATCACCGAGGTGCTGGGCCTGATGGCCTGGCTCGCTGTGGTGCACCCTGTGGCCTGATGGCGAGTGCTGTCGATGACGATGACGCCCGAGCTTGACAGCTTGCCGCCGCAACCCAGCGCCTGCTGGGTCTGGCGCCATCCGCGCCCGCGCGATGTGGCCGGGCGCTGCATCGGCCAGACCGATGTGCCCATCGACAAACGCAAGGCCAAACGCCTGGCGCACCGCATCCGCCAGCAGGCGCGTCGGCATGGCTTACCTCACGTGATCCACACCTCGCCGCTGGGGCGCTGCGCTGCGGTCGGGTGGGTGCTGCGCACCTGGGGCTGGCGCCACCACATCGATCCAGCCTTGCAGGAGATGGACTTCGGTGATTGGGATGGCCGCCCATGGTCGACCATCGAGCATGCAGAGGTGGACGCCTGGTGCGGCGACTTCCTTCACCATGCACCGGGCGGTGGCGAGAGCCTGGCCGACCTGTTCCGTCGGGTAGGGGATTGGGCTGCCCGCGCACGCCTGTCGCGCAGCGGGCTTGCTGACGGCCCCCAGCTCGTGGTCGGCCACGCAGGGTGGATGCTGACGCTGGCGTGGCTGAGTACCCGATCAGATCGCCCCACCCGGGCGGTGCAATGGCCCGCACCCCCGGCTTACGGGCAGTGCCGTCAGTTCAGCTTGTGAAGCGGCCCAGCGCCTGGCACCGACGCTGCGCCCGGTACGCACTCAATAACGCCCAGCCGCCCCGGCCAGCCGCAGATAGGCCTTGGCCAACTGGCGCACAAAGCCGCGCCGCAGGCGTGTGATCCAGCGCGAAGAGGTGGCCTCTGCCTGAAGGATTTCACGGCTTTGGGCAAAGTCCACGCTCAATGCGCCCGACAGTGAACGCACAAACGCCCGGTCCTTGATGATGAGGTTGGCCTCCAGGTTCAGCACCAGCGACAAGGGGTCGAGGTTGGACGAGCCGACCGTGGCCCACTCGTCGTCCACGCACAGCACCTTGGCATGCAGAAAGGCCGGCTGGTACTCGAAGATGCGCACGCCTTGCTGCTGCATCTCACCGTACAGCACGCGTGCGGCCAGGCCGGCGATCTGGAAGTCCAGCTTGCCTTGCAGCAGCAGGCGCACGGCTACCCCCCGCGCCGCAGCCGCGCGCAGCGCCAGCCGGATCGGGCGACGAGGGTAGAAGTAGGGCGTGACGATGTCGATGCGCTGGCGGGCCCGGTTGATGGCTTGCAGCGCCGATTGCTCGATGGTGCGCCGTTGACGCAGGTTGTCGCGCAGCACAAAAGCACTGCGCATGGGCACATGCAGCGCCGCACCGTGCGCCAGCTTGCCTTGCTCACGCGGGTTCAGCCGCATGCGGGCCTGCTGCACCCAGTGCCTCAGGCGCTTGAGCTTGTGCTTGTCCTGCATGAGGTGGCTGAGGTCGTCACGCCAGTCCCGGCCGAATTGCGCGCGGGTCCACACCGCCTTGATGGTGTGCAGCATCGGCGTGATCACAGGGCCTTGTGCCTGAACCGCATAGTCCAGGCGCGGCAGGTCCGACCAACCGTGCGTGAGGTCATAGTGGTCGTCGATCAGGTTGATGCCGCCCACAAAGGCATGCTCGTCGTCGACCACGCACAGCTTCATGTGCATGCGCCGCCACTGGCTGGTATCCAGCAGTCCCCACAGCCTGTGCATGGGGCGATAGATGGCCAGCTTCACGCCGGCCTTCTCCAGCTCGTGCCACATGCTCTGCGGTGCCTCACCGGAGCCAAAGCCATCGACCACCAGGTGCACATGGACACCGCGCCGCGCCGCGCGTTTGAGCGATTGCAGCACGCCACCGCTTTGCCCCAGTGGCGACACGATGTAGAGCGCCAGCCACACGCTGCTGCGCGCCCGGTCGATGCAGTCGCTCAAGGCGGGAAACAGCTCCTTGCCACCACGCAGGAGCTTGACCTGGTTGCCACCCGTGAACACCGGCTTGCGCTGGGCATACCAGGCCAGCCTTCTGAGCGACTCATCCGCCTCCTTGTCCGGGGATGCTTTGTCGCGCATGATCAGGACGCCAGATCCAGCTCCACCACCAGCGGCAAATGGTCAGACAGCCGGGCCCAGGCACCTCCTCGCGGCACCATGATGGACTGGCAGTGCATGCCCCGTGTGTAGACGCGGTCCAGCGCCAGCACGGGCACCAGCGAGGGGAAGGTGGGGGTGCGCTCGGCATCACCCACACTGGCGCGCTTCATGCCCGCTGACTCCAGGATGGCGTCGAGCTTCTCGTTCCAGTCGTTGAAGTCGCCCGCGATCACGACGGGCACGCCCGGCGGGATGTGCTCCTGCACCAGTTGCGCCAGACGTTCGGCCTGCCTGACGCGGCTGGCGTGGATCAGGCCAAGGTGCACCACCACCACATGGATCTCCACGCCACGCCAGTGAACCGACACATGCAGGAAGCCGCGTTGCTCGAAACGGTGGTCAGAGACGTCATGGTGCCCGATGTGGCCCAGTGGCCAGCGCGCCAGCAGGGCATTGCCATGCTCGCCGTTCTTGGTGACCGCATTGGTGCGGTAGGCCACCTCATAGCCTTCCGGCGCCAGGTACTCGGCTTGCGGCACATTGGGCCAGCACAGTGGGCCAAAGTCGGTCCTGGAGAAACGCTGCGCGTCGGTATGGTGAAAGCGCCGCACCTCCTGCAGGCAGACGATGTCGGCGTCCATGGCCTCCACCGCCAGCCCCAGGTTGTGGATTTCCAGGCGCTTGGTGGGCCCCAGCCCCCGCACACCTTTGTGGATGTTGTACGTGGCCACACGCAGGCTCCTGGAGGACAGCGTGGACGGCGGCAGCAAGGAGGACTGGAGCGGATTCAGCACGGCAATGTTCGGCAGCGAAACAAGGGCAACCCTATGGTGTCAAAGATAACCGCATCTGCGGGGCTTTGAGCGCTGTTTCAAGCGGGGGCTTTCCCCGTCTGCTTGCCTGTTTGACCTGCCGCAGCAGGCCTGGCAGACCTCACCGAGGGGTGATGCGCTGGGGCAACTGCAAGATGGCCTCGGCGTTGGATGGCGAAAAACAACGGTCGGCCGCCTCCTGGTAGGGCAACCAGACGTACTGGGTGTGCTCGCGAGGCGCCAGGGTGATGGGGGTGCCGTGCGGGACACGCAGGCCAAAGACGCGCTCGGTGTTGTGGGTCACGCCGGGGGCATAACGGTGGCGCCACACCGGGTAGATCTCGTAAACGTTCTCCACGGCCCAGTCGGCCAGGGCGGGCTTGGGCACCTCGGGCGCGCCCACCACGATGCCGGTTTCTTCCCGCACCTCACGGATGGCGGTTTCCACCCAGGGCTCGTCCAGCGTGTCCTTGGAGCCGGTCACGCTTTGCCAGAAGCCGGGTTGCTTGGCGCGCTCGATCAGCAAGACATCCAGCTCTGGCGTGTAGATCACCACCAGCACCGATTCGGGGATCTTGTGGGGCGTCATTTCCGTGTGGCCACGGCGGGGGGCAAGGTTTTGGCTTGCAGTTCGCGCACCTGCACCACCAGCTTGTTGTGCGCGTCCAGGAAGGCCGCGGCGATCACCTTGCCTTCATTGGTGTTGCTCCACCCCAGGCCGGCACCGCCGCCCAGCTTGGTGACCAGCAGGCCGCCCAGGCCCAGGTCGGTGGTGCGCGCCGAGCCCGTGGCGGCGGCCAGTTGTTCGGTGGTTTCGTTGTCGGTCAGCAGCAGGGCCACCTGGGCTTCTTTCAGCTTGACCTGCTCCAGCAGGCCCGCCAGCCCGGCGATGTCACGCAGCACCGGGATGCTGGCGATGACGCCGGCTATGCCGCGCCCCGCCTCCTGCTCGCTGAAGGTCAGGCTGGGGATGATGGTGTACTGCGCCTCATAGCCCTTGCCTTTGTGCACCGTGCTGTCGGCGCGCACGATGCCGGCCTCCTTCAATTGCGACTCCTGCATGGTGTTGCGCAGGCCGGCCGCGCGATCAACCACCCGAAAGCACCCACTTTGCTGTGCCAGCAATTTGATGAGCGGCACAGGCGAGGCGGGCAACTGGTAGTGCGAGCTCATGGTGTAGCCATCGGGGTTCTCGGCCAGGGCCAGCGTGGCCACGGGGCTGTCGCACTTCACCAGCGAGGCGTCTGCGCCTTGCGCACCTTTGGGGCCCGCCGAGCCGCTGACCACCGAGCCGCCGTTGCCGAGCTCGGTCGACGATTGCGGGGTCTTGTCCTTGCAGCCGGCCAGGCCCAGCCCCAGAGCCAAGGAAGAAATCAACAAAGCGGAGGTGGCGGCGCGCATGGTGGTCGATCCTGAGAATGTGATGCTGTAAATGACAACGGGCCACCGTTTGGGTGGCCCGCAGGAGTTTACGCAAGAGGCCGCACGGATCAACCGCCCCTCTTGGGTGTCCTTGTAGGTGACTTAAGCCGCTGGCGTCGTCGCCCCTGCGTTGCGCAGGCGGATGTGCAACTCGCGCAGTTGCTTCTCGTCGACCAGCGACGGGGCACCGGTCAGCAGACACTGGGCTCGCTGCGTCTTGGGGAAGGCGATCACGTCGCGGATCGACTCGGCCTTGGTCATCAGCGTGACCAGGCGATCCAGGCCGAAGGCCAGGCCACCGTGCGGGGGCGCACCGTACTGCAGCGCATCCAGCAGGAAGCCAAACTTGACCTTGGCGTCTTCGTCGGTGATGTTCAGGGCCTTGAACACCTTGGACTGCACCTCGGCGCGGTGGATACGGATCGAGCCGCCACCCAGTTCCCAGCCGTTGAGCACCATGTCGTAGGCCTTGGCAATGCACTTGCCCGGATCGGTGTCCATGTAGTCTTCGTGACCATCCTTCGGGGCGGTGAAGGGGTGGTGCACGGCGTTCCAGCGTTCGCCGTCGTCGTCGTACTCGAACATCGGGAAGTCCACCACCCACAGCGGGGCCCAGCGGTCTTCGAACAGGCCGGCCTTCTTGCCGAAGTCGGAGTGACCGACCTTCAGGCGCAGCGCGCCGATGGCGTCGTTGACGATCTTTTCCTTGTCGGCGCCGAAGAAGATCAAGTCGCCGTCCTTGGCGCCGGTGCGCTCCAGGATCTTGGCAATGGCCGCGTCGTGCAGGTTCTTGACGATGGGCGATTGCAGGCCCTCGCGGCCCTTCGCAACTTCGTTGACCTTGATCCAGGCCAGGCCCTTGGCACCGTAGATCTTGACGAACTCGGTGTAGGCGTCAATTTCACCGCGGGACATGGTGCCGCCACCGGGCACGCACAGGGCCACCACGCGGCCGCCCTTGGTCGTGGCGGGGGTGGAGAAGACCTTGAAGTCCACATCGGCCATCACGTCGGTCAGCTCGGTGAACTCCAGCTTGACGCGCAGGTCAGGCTTGTCGGAGCCAAAGCGGTGCATCGCGTCGGCGTACTTCATGACCGGGTACACGCCCAGGTCCACATTCAACGCCTTCATGAAGACGTGGCGGATCATGCCTTCGAACATGTCACGGATTTCCTGCTCGGTCAGGAAGCTCGTTTCAATATCGATCTGGGTGAATTCGGGCTGGCGATCGGCGCGCAGGTCTTCGTCGCGGAAGCACTTGGTGATCTGGTAGTAGCGGTCAAAGCCGGCCACCATCAGCAGCTGTTTGAACAACTGGGGCGACTGGGGCAGGGCGAAGAACGCGCCATCGTGCACGCGCGAGGGCACCAGGTAGTCGCGGGCCCCTTCGGGTGTGGACTTGGTCAGCATCGGGGTTTCGATGTCGACAAAGCCGTGCTCGTCCAGGAACTTGCGCGCTTCCATGGCCACGCGGTAGCGCAGCATCAGGTTCTTTTGCATGTAGGGACGACGCAGGTCCAGCACGCGGTGCGTCAGGCGGGTCGTCTCAGACAGGTTTTCGTCGTCGATCTGGAAGGGAGGCGTCACGGAAGCGTTCAGCACTTCCAGCGTGTGGCCCAGCACCTCGATCTTGCCGCTGGTCAGGCCAGCGTTTTCGGTGCCGGCGGGGCGGGCGCGCACAACGCCGGTCACCTTCAGGCAGAACTCGTTGCGCACGTCTTCGGCGATCTTGAAGGAATCGGCACGGTCGGGGTCGAACACCACCTGCACCAGACCTTCGCGGTCGCGCATGTCAATGAAGATCACGCCGCCGTGGTCGCGGCGACGGTGGGCCCAGCCCATCAGCGTCACGGTCTGGCCCATCAGCGCTTCGCTGACCAGACCACAGTAAGTGGTGCGCATTGTTGGTTTTCTCCGAGATGAGGGTCACGCGGCCCACGCATTGTGCGCAGGCCCGAAACCCTCGATTGTCGTTCAGGATTGGGTCGTTGGCGTGACCGGAGGCAAACTGCCCGGCGCGGCCGAAGGCGGCGGGGCCACCACACCCATGGAAATGATGTACTTGAGCGCCTCGTCCACCGACATGTGCAGGGCCACGACGTCGGCGCGCGGCACCATCAGCATGAAGCCGGAGGTCGGGTTGGGCGTGGTGGGCACATACAGCGTCACCATGTCGGCGGGCAGGTGCTGCGCCACTTCGCCGCTGGGCTTGCCAGTCACGAAAGCGATCGTCCAGGAGCCGGCACGGGGGTATTGCACCAGCACCGCCTCACGGAAGGCCTGGCCGCTGCTGGAAAACAGCGTGTCGGACACCTGCTTGACCGAGGTGTAGATGCTCTTGACGATGGGGATGTTGGAGAACATCCGGTTCGACTGGTTGAGGATCCACTGGCCGGCCATATTGGTCACGGCCACGCCGGTCAGCCACAGGGCCGTCACGACGACGATGACGCTCAGGCCGGGGATGTTGCGCAGGTCCTGCAGCAGGGGGCGCAGGCTTTCGGGCAGCACCGTCTGGGCTGCGACGACCACCCAGGCAAACACGCCATCGAGCGTGCCGACGACGTTCATCAGCACCCAGATGGTGATGGCCAGCGGCAACCAGACGAGCAGCCCGGTAAGGATGTATTTCTTCACATGGTGCCTTGTGTTGGGGGCTTGGCGTCAGTGGCAGGCGCAGGATGTGCCGCAACCGCCGGCGGCCGTGTCGCCGCCCGAAGAGGATGAAGACGACGAGGACGCGCCGCTGTCGGATGCAGCCGCCGCCGTTGCCGTGGATGCGGCAGCCGCGCCGGCGGCCGGGGCGCTGGTGCCACCCGAGCCACCCCGGAAGTCGGTGACATACCAGCCCGAGCCCTTGAGCTGGAAGCCGGCGGCGGTGATCTGTTTCTTGAAGGACTCGGCGCCACAAGCAGGGCAGGTGGTCAGCACCGGGTCAGAGATCTTTTGCAAGACATCCTTGACGTGACCACAGGACTCGCAGCGGTAAGCGTAAATCGGCATGTGAAAACCTCGGGCAATCCCGTGAAGACGCCATTCTAGTTGGGGCGCAGGCCTGCCGTTTCAAGAGCAGGCCAAGTCCTGCCCCATGAACACGGGTTGGCGGCGATTTCAGGCCATGTGGGCTTCGCGGGCGCGGTGGTCGGGAACCACCTGCGGCAGCAGGGAGCCCAGCACCATGCCGGCCAGCGCGGCGATCAGGCCGGCCAACTGCCCCGGGAACAACTCGCCCCAGGCGCTGTTGGCCAGGAACAATGCCCACACACCAATGCCCCCCGCGATGGACAGGATGGCGCCTTGTGTGGTGGCGCGGCCCCAGTACAGGCCAAACGTCAGTGGCACGAAGGCGCCCACCAGGGTGACCTGGTAAGCCGAGGACACCAGGTCATAAATGGCCGTGCCCTGCATCTTGATGGCGTAGGTCAGCACCAGCGCCGTGAAGACCAGGATGGTGATCCGCAGCGACAGCAGCACCTGGCGGTCGCTCATGCCGGGATGGATGTTCTTGAGGATGTTCTCGACAAAGCTGGTCGAGGGCGCCAGCAGGGTGGCCGACGACGTCGACTTGATGGCCGACACCAGGGCGCCGAAGAAGAAGATCTGGGCGATCAGCGGCATCTTGGTCAGGATCAGGGTGGGCAGCACCTTCTGCGGGTCATTGGCCAGCAGCTCCTTGGTCTCGGCCGGCATGATGATCAGCGACGAGGCCACGATGAACATGGGCACGAAGGCAAAGGCCAGGTAGCTGAAGCCACCGATCATGGCGCCATTGCGGGCCGTCTGGCTGTCTTTGGCCGACATCACGCGCTGGAACACGTCCTGCTGCGGGATCGAGCCCAGCATCATGGTCACGGCCGTGCCGATGAAGAAGATCCAGCCCTTGGGCGTGGCTTCCGGCAGGATCTTGAACCACTCGTTGGCCTTGGCCATGTCCAGCACCTTGTCGGCGCCACCGGCCTGGTGGCCGGCCATCACGGCGATCAGGGACAGGCCCACGACCAGCACGATCATCTGGATGAAGTCCGTCCAGGCCACGGCCAGCATGCCGCCGATCAGCACGTAGACCAGCACCAGCGAGGTCCCGATGATCATGCCGGTGGCCGGTGCAATGGCCCCACCCGACAGCACCGAGAACACCAGGCCCAGGGCCGTGATCTGCGCGGCCACCCAGCCCAGGTAGCTCAGGATGATGGCGATGGAGCAGAAAATTTCAACGCCTTCGCCAAAACGGTGGCGGTAGAAGTCACCGATGGTGAGCAAGCTCATCTTGTACAGGCGCGAGGCGAAGAAGGCGCCCACCAGCACCAGGCACATCGAGGCGCCAAACGGGTCTTCCACCACGGCGTTCAGCCCGCCTTGCACGAACTTGGCAGGGATGCCCATCACCGTTTCGGCGCCGAACCAGGTGGCAAACGTCGTGGTGATCACCATGGCCAGCGGCAGGCTGCGGCCGGCGATGGCGAAGTCCGTGGTGCTCTTGATGCGGGTGCCAGCGTAGATGCCGATGCCCATCGTGCCGACGAGATACAGGATCACAAACGCAAGCAAGGTGGTGTTCATGTCAGCAGTCTTTTCGCTCGGGGTTGTCGCCAATGGGGCGAGACAGGGCGGAACGGGATGATTGGGGACGATTTGGGCGCGGGGCGCAGTTTAGTGCCTGCCAGGCAGGCCGCGGGCCCTGGCGGCGTCACCACGCTGCACCCCCCTCAGCCTGGGGGGCCCCCGGCCTGTCAGAACCAGCCCAGGGCGTGCATCCGTGCCACGAATTGCGCGGCCACCAGGCCCATCACGAAGCCGAAGCCCACCCACAGGATGGCCGACAGCGTGCGGTTGGTGCGGCGCTGCTCCAGCAGGATGGCTTGCAGGTCGCGGCGCAGGCCCGCGTCGCCTTGCTGCAAGTTGCGGTGCACCAGGCGGGGCAACTCGGGCAGCAATTTGGCGTAGCGGGGTGCCTCGCGCTTGAAGCGCTCGAACAGGCCACGGATGCCGACTTGCTCGTGCATCCAGCGTTCCAGGAAGGGCTTGGCCGTGCTCCACAGGTCCAGATCGGGGTCGAGCTCGCGGCCCAGGCCCTCCACGTTCAGCAGCGTCTTTTGCAGCAGCACCAGCTGGGGCTGGATCTCGACGTTGAAGCGCCGCGAGATCTGGAACAGGCGCAACAGCACCTGGCCCAGCGAGATTTCCTTGATCGGCCGGTCGAAGTAGGGCTCGCACACCGTGCGCACCGCGCCTTCGAGTTCGTCGATGCGGGTATTGGCCGGCACCCAGCCGCTTTCGATGTGCAGCTCGGCCACGCGCTTGTAGTCGCGGTGGAAGAAGGCCACGAAGTTCTGCGCCAGGTAGTCCTTGTCGACCTCGGTGAGCGTGCCGATGATGCCGAAGTCCAGCGCGATGTAGCGCCCGAATGTCACCGGGTCCAGGCTGACCTGGATGTTGCCCGGGTGCATGTCGGCGTGGAAGAAGCCGTCGCGGAAGACCTGGGTGAAGAAGATGGTGACCCCATCGCGCGCCAGCTTCTTGATGTCCACGCCGGCTTCGCGCAGGCGCTGCATCTGGCTGATGGGCACGCCCTTCATGCGCTCCATCACCATGACGGTGGGCGTGCAGTAGTCCCAGATCATCTCGGGCACCAGCACCAGGTCCAGCCCCTGCATGTTGCGGCGCAGTTGCGCGGCGTTGGCGGCCTCGCGCACCAGGTCCAGCTCATCGTGCAGGTGTTTGTCGAACTCGGCGACCACCTCACGAGGCTTGAGGCGGCGGCCATCGGCCCAGATGCGCTCGACCCAGCCGGCCAGCGTGCGCATCAAGGCCAGGTCATCGTCGATGACGTTGAGCATGCCCGGGCGCAGCACCTTGACCGCCACTTCGCGGCCATCGTGTAGCACGGCGAAGTGCACCTGCGCCACCGACGCACTGGCGATCGGGTCGGCGTCGAACTGCTTGAACACCGCGGCGATCGGGCGGCCCAGGGCTTTTTCAACCAGCTTGATCGACTCGTCGCTGGGGAAAGGCGGGACGCGGTCTTGCAGTTTGGCCAGCTCGTCGGCCACGTCGGCGGGCAGCAGGTCGCGCCGGGTGGACAGCATCTGCCCGAATTTGACAAAGATGGGCCCCAGGCGCTCCAGGGCCATGCGCAGCCGCTGGCCGCGTGGTGCGTTCAGCCTGCGGCCAAAGGACAGCACGCGCGCCAGTGCACTGAGGCCAGGCCGGCGCAGGCTGTCCAGGAACAGCCCGTCCAGGCCATAGCGCAGGGCGATCAGGCCAATGAAGGCAGGGCGAAACAGCGCGCGCATTGGCTAGCGGTCAGCCGACATCAACGCGGGCTGCCCGGGCGGGTGCCGGACTGCGGGCGCCAGCGCTGCAGGCTTTGCTTGATGCTCTCGCCGACGGTGCGCAGCATTTCGGCCGGTGCCGTGCCCATCCAGCGGGCGATGTCGTCCTGGATGTCCCAGCGCAGGTTTTTCATCATCCAGGAGGCCACTTCTGCCAGAGCCGCGTCGCCTTCGATGGCCACCTCGGGGCGCTCGCCCTTCAAAGCCTGCCGCGCCATGGTGAGCGGGTCAGCCAGTCGGACGGTGAGGGTCAATCCGTTAGGAGTTGTGACAGTCGTGTCCGTGTTTTCCGGCGAATTGGGGGTGTCGACGGCCTCGAACAGGCCCGCAGGCGTGATCACGAAGCGCCAGGGCGAAGGCTGGCCGCCACCGGCCGGCAGCACGCGCGCCAGGAAGCCGGGCAGCGAGGGGCTGAAGGACGAATCCCAGCGTATATCGATCGTGCGGCCTGCGTGCGCCTGCAGCTTGGCGGTGGCCACGGGTTCGCTCGACACGATGTGGTTGAGCAGCAGGGTCAGTCGCGGCAGGGCGAACTGACCGATCCAGGAAAGCGGGTGAGGTGCCATCCCGCGATTGTAGGGGCCCCCCGACAACCCTTAGGAACTCTTGTCCCACAGGGCGAGTCCGAGTCTGGCTGTCACAGTTTTTGGTCCACAATGTCTGGCCGGCCTTTTGCTTGAGGCTCTTTCGTTCGTCACGAGATCATCTGTCACGACCTTTGCGCCCCTGCGGCGAAAAGGTCGTGGTGTTTTCCGGGGCTTGGGGTGAGCCCCTGGTGTACATGTTCAATAACCGCAACTACAACCGCACGTTTTTCAACGCTCCGCAATCGGTGACATCGTTCGTGGCGGCTTTCCTTGAGCCGTCCATCACCGTGGCATCCCTGCTGGGCGCACTCGCTTATTTCGATGAGCCGGTGATGCGTGCGTCCATGGCACTGTGCCTTCTGGTGTTTGCGCTGACCTTTCCAGGCCGCAACCGCTTCACCGATTCGCGCCTGGAAGCGGGTGTCGACATCGTCAGCTCCTGGGTGTCCATGTTGGCCATCCTCTGGTTGTGCGGGTACGCCACCAACAGCCTGCAGTTTTTCGACTTCAATGTGATGCTGGCCTGGGCGGTGCTCACCCCCCTCTACCAGTGGGTGGCTGTGCTGATCGGCAAGGTCATCATCAAGCACCGGGTCTCGCAACCCAATGCCAAGCGCCGCGCCATCGTGGTGGGCGCCGGCCCCCTGGGCGGCAAGGTCGCGCGCGCCCTGCAGAGCAACCCGGACCAGAGCACCGAGTTCATTGGCTACTTCGACGACCGCACCGACAGCCGCGTGCTGCCCGAGGCCGTGAGCATGCGCCTGGGCGGCCTGCGTGACGTGGCCAACTACGTCTATGCGCATGGCGTGCAGGAGGTCTACATCACCTTGCCGCTGGGTTCGCAGCCCCGTATCGTCGAGTTGCTGGAGGCGGTGCAGGGCACCACGGCCTCGCTGTACTTCGTGCCGGATGTGTTCGGCATCAGCATCATCCAGGGCCGCCTGCAAGACATGAACGGCGTACCGGTGGTGGGCATCTGCGAAACCCCGTTCACGGGCACCAACGAGCTGGTCAAGCGCCTGTCGGACATCGCGCTGGCCAGCATCATCCTGGTGTTGATCTCGCCCATCCTGCTGGCGCTGGCCATTGGCGTGAAGCTGAGCTCGCCCGGGCCGGTGATCTTCAAGCAGCGCCGCAACGGCCTGGACGGCGAAGAGATCATCGTCTACAAGTTTCGCTCCATGCGTTCGCTGGACAACGGCACGGTGGTCAAGC
This sequence comes from Aquabacterium sp., assembly GCF_016195855.1. Lineage (GTDB taxonomy): Bacteria > Pseudomonadota > Gammaproteobacteria > Burkholderiales > Burkholderiaceae_C > Aquabacterium. The sequence goes on along the minus strand of NZ_JACPYU010000025.1, from coordinate 81,507 downwards.
AGGCCACCAAGGGCGACCCACGCATCACGCCGTTTGGCGCCTTCATCCGCAAGACCTCGCTGGATGAACTACCCCAGTTCATCAACGTGTTGCAAGGCCGCATGAGCATTGTCGGGCCGCGTCCGCATGCGGTGGCCCACAACGAGGAATACCGCCGCCTGATCAAGGCCTACATGGTGCGCCACAAGGTGCGCCCCGGCATCACCGGCTGGGCCCAGGTCAATGGCCTGCGCGGCGAGACAGAAACCATCGAGAAGATGCAGGCGCGGGTCGAGTACGACCTGGAATACCTGCGCAACTGGTCATTGGGCCTGGATCTGCAGATCATCATCCGCACGATCCGCCTGGTGATTTTTGACCGTAACGCATATTGAGAGGAGCTGAGGTGCACGCTAAACGATCCATCATGTCCTTGCGGCCCGTTGCGGCAGCTGTGTTGAGCCTGGGTGTGCTCGCTTCTGGCCATGCGGTGGCTGGTGAGGACACCACACCTTTGTCTCTTACTGTTTCTCACCAGATCATGAGGGACAGTAATTTTTCGAAGAACGAAAGTGGGCAGAGTGAAACGGTTAACACAACCAGCGCACAGCTGGGTTTGAACAAGGCCTATGGCAGGCAGAATTACAGCTTGAACGCGCGTGTCGACGCCAATCGATATGCCAACAATGACCAGTTGAACAATGACGGCAAGAACGTCACGGCAGAGCTGAGTTCCGAAGTGCTTTCGAATTGGATTGTGCGCGTCAATGGTATATATGATGAAAATTTGAACCAGATTCAAAACAACGATGCTGGCAGTCGACTGGTCAAGAATTTGAGAAAGTACCGTGATGGGGGGCTTACCGTTCAGTATGGGAATGGTGGTACCTGGGCCCTCGTGGGATCATATGATGCGAATAATGTCAGCTACGAAGCGCAGCCCTTGAATGATGCCAAGCAGCACACCAATGGGCTGAAGTTGGTGTACTACAGTTCGGATGTGTTGAACTTCGGTCTTGGCGGGCGGCGCGTATCTACCAACTACGTGAATCGGGCAGATTTGGTTCAGACCGACAAGAACATTGACTTTTCAGTGAATTGGCGTGCAACCGGGTTGAGCAATTTGTCTGCTGTACTGACCCGTCGGTCTACAGACTACAGCGACGCGCAGTACGCGTCGTCGACGGGGTGGGGCGGTCAGTTGGGGTGGGACTACACACCTGGAGGGCTGATGTCTTATGGCCTGAATATGTCGCGCTCAATTGGGTCGGATCGTCAAAATACAAATTATGTCTTTGCGTCGACGCCGATTGTCAGCCTTGCGGATACCATCGCCACAACGGCGACTGCAGACGCCCGTTTGCAGGCCACAGCAAAATTGCTTTTTACTACGTCCTATACATTGACGCAGTACAAGCAGGATAATTCTTATACAGGCTTGGATAACTCGCTGAAGAGTTCAAGCTTGGGGCGTAGTTTCTCGGTGGGTGGGTCTTATCAGGTGCTCCGATCGTTGAAGGGTGCGTGCTCTTACACAAAATACAGTCAAACCAAGCAAGAGTCTAGGAATCTATTCGGCGATCCGTACCTGATTCGGCCTCAATACGATGGTCATGCATTCTCGTGTAATGCCAACTTCACGATTGACTCATTCAATTTCTAAATGGACGAGTAAGCTGTGGCCTGCATCCTGTTGACCGGCGCGACCGGCTATATCGGCTCCCACACCTGGCTGGCCCTGCAAGACGCCGGCTTTGATGTCGTTGGTGTGGACAGCCTGGTCAACAGCTCCATCCGCGTGCTGGATCGCCTGGAAACCATCGGCGGCCGCAAGCCGGTGTTCATCCAGGGCGATGTGCGTGACCAGGTCGTGATGGACCGGTGCTTCGAGGTGGGTCAGGCTCAGTTCGGTGGCATCCAGGCGGTGGTGCACTTCGCGGCCCTCAAGGCCGTGGGCGAATCGGTCGAGCGGCCACTGGACTATTTCGAGAACAACCTGGGTGGTTTGCTGGCGGTGTGCCAGGCCATGAAGCGCCACGGGGTGTTCAAGCTCGTGTTCAGTTCATCGGCCACGGTGTACGGCAAGCCCGAGCGCCTGCCCATCACCGAAGACGCGCCCCTGCGCGTGACCAACCCCTATGGCCAGACCAAGCTGCTGGGCGAGGAAATGCTGCGTGAGCTGGAGCGCTGCGATGCCAACTGGCACGTGGCCTACCTGCGCTATTTCAACCCGGTGGGCGCGCATCACAGTGGGCTCATCGGCGAAGACCCGCGTGGCGTGCCCAACAACCTGATGCCTTACGTCGCGCAGGTGGCCATCGGCAAACGTCAGCACCTCAATGTGTTCGGCAACGACTACAACACGCCCGATGGCACGGGCGTGCGTGACTACATCCACGTGTGTGATCTGGCCGAAGGCCATGTGGCCGCACTGCGCTACCTGGCCGACAAGGGCCAGTCGCTGACGGTCAACCTGGGCACAGGGCAGGGCTACAGCGTGGTGGAGCTGGCGCAGGCTTACGGCAAGGCCGCCGACCGCGAGATCCCGCTGGTGTTCGCGCCCCGCCGGCCGGGCGATGTGGACGCCTGTTATGCGGACCCCCGTCACGCATTTGAAACGATGGGCTGGAAAGCGAGCCGAGGTCTGGAGCAGATGTGCGTAGACTCGTGGCGCTGGCAGTCCACCAACCCCAACGGATTTGAAGGTTGAGCCAGGGGGCGCCGCCCCTTGATCCGCTCGCCAATTTAGTGATGGTTTGACTATGAAATACGCTTTGCTTCCCGTGATCATGGCCGGTGGTTCCGGCACCCGCCTGTGGCCGCTGTCGCGTGCGCTGTACCCCAAGCAGTTCCTGGTGCTGCAAGGCAACCAGAGCCTGTTCCAGCAGGCGCACCTGCGTTTGCAGGCCCTGGGTGCGGATGACATCGAGGTCAGCAAGCCCTGCGTGGTGGGCAACGAGGAGCACCGCTTCCTGGTGCTGGACCAGCTGCGCGAGTTGAAGGGTGAGCCTTCTTCGCTGCTGCTGGAGCCCGTGGGCCGCAACACCGCGCCCGCCGTGACCCTGGCTGCCTTGCAGGCCACGGCCGATGGCGCCGACCCCATCCTGGTGGTCACACCCGCTGACCAGACCGTCACCAATGAAGCGGCCTACACTGCAGCACTGCAGACCGCCGTGCGTGCCGCGGCCAATGGCGACATCGTCATCCTGGGCATCACGCCGGATCGCCCCGAAACCGGCTTTGGTTATATCCGCACGGGTGCCACCGACGCCAATGGCGCACGCGCCGTGGCCGCTTTCGTCGAGAAGCCCAACCTGGAAACGGCCAAGTCCTATGTGGCCGATGGCGGCTATTTCTGGAACAGCGGCATGTTCGTGATGAAGGCATCACGCTGGCTCGCAGCGCTGGAGCACTTCCGTCCCGACATCGCCAAGGCCACGCGCGAGTCCTTCGCGGTGCGCACAACCGACGCGCAGTTCGTGCGTCCGGGCAAGGCCGAGTTCGCCACCGTGCCGTCCGAGTCGGTGGACTATGCCGTGATGGAGCAGTGCCCGTCGCACCCCGAGAGTGGTTTCGTGGTGCGCATGGTGCCGCTGGATGCGGGCTGGTCTGACCTGGGGGCCTGGGATGCCGTGTGGCAGGTCAGCGAGCACGACGAGAAGGGCAATGCCTCGCAAGGCGACGCGCTGTTCCAGAACAGCAGCAATACCCTGGTGCATGCCACGAGCCGCCTGGTGGCCGCTGTGGGCCTGGACAACGTGGTTGTGGTGGAAACGCCGGATGCCGTGCTGGTGGCCGACCGCAACAGCAGCCAGGACGTCAAGAAGATCGTGTCGACGCTGGACAGCAAGTCCCGCACGGAAGGCACGCTGCACCGTCGTGTGCACCGCCCCTGGGGCTGGTATGACTCGATCGACTCGGGCCCGCGCTTTCAGGTCAAGCGCATCATGGTCAAGCCCAAGGCATCATTGAGCCTGCAGATGCACCACCACCGCGCCGAGCATTGGATCGTGGTGAGCGGCACGGCCGAGGTCACCAATGGCGACAAGGTGCTGATGCTGTCAGAGAACCAGTCCACCTACATCCCTCTGGGCACGGTGCACCGCCTGGTCAACCCGGGCACGATCCCGCTGGAGATCATCGAGGTGCAGTCGGGCAGCTACCTGGGTGAAGATGACATCGTGCGCTTCCAGGACAACTATGGGCGTTCGGCCTGATTGCTCGGTTTTTTTGCAGATTTGGTTCTGCGTGAATGAAGAAGCCACCGTTTGATGCGGTGGCTTTTTCATGTGTGGGTTGAGGCGCTTTGTCGGGGGGCGCGGGGCGGCCAAAGGCTGAGTTGGCGTGCGGCTGGGCTTCATGTTGACGGTCCTGCCTGCGGCAGGACTGCCCTGTGCTGCTCGTGCCAAGGTGGCGCTGGCGAACTCGCTACAGGGCTTGCAGCCCCTGCGCTCGAACAACGCCAGCGAGTCAGATCACGAAGCGCACTGCGTGCGCCCACCTTGCCACTGCGCTGCTCGGCGTCACCAAGGCGCCCCACCGCACACCACCTCAGCCTTTGGCCGCCCCGCTTGCGCGTCGCCACGGCTGCGGGTGGGCGCAATGGGCGAAGCGGCGCGCGGTGAGTGCATGTGCATGTGCGAGGGGTGGCGGTATCAACAAAGCCTGATTCGTCGATTAGTCAGGACCGGAGCCTGGGCATGCCACGAGCGAGGCGGAAAAGGGCTGAGTCGGCATCTGGCTGGGCGCCTTGTTGGCGCCGAGAAGCACAGCAAGGAAGTGGGCACGCGCAGCGTGCTTCGTACTCAAACTCGCCGGGGTTGTTCGAGCGTAAGGGCCGTGGGCCCTGCAGCGAGTTCCCCGGCGCCACTTCCTTGCGCGCATCGCAGGGCAGTCCCGCTTGCAAAGCGGGACCGTCAACATGAAGCCTGGACGGATGCTGGCTCAGCCCCCGCCTCGCGCTCCCTCGACAAAGCGCGCCTTCTCACGCACGAGACACGCACGCGCGAAACCAGCATCAGGCACCGTTGACGACGATGCCCCCACCAGCCATCAACCTCAAGCAGGCAAGTGCGCCAGCAAATCCAGCGGTTGCGCCACGATCACGTCAGCGCCCCACTCACTGATGTCACCGTTGTGCCCGATATAACCCCATTGCGCCGCCGCACTGGGCATCGCAGCCGCCTGCGCCACCTGGATGTCACGCAGGTCATCACCCACATACAGCACCGACGCGGGCGGCACGCCCATCTCTTCACATGCTGTGAGCAAGGGCAGTGGGTGCGGCTTGGCATGGGCGGTGCTGTCGCCGCTGATGATGACCGCGGCGTCTTCGCGCAGGCCCAGGCCCTCCATCACCGGCAAGGTGAAGCGGTGGGGTTTGTTGGTGACGATGCCCCACTTCAAACCGCGCGCGCTCAACTCGTAAAGCAGCTCGCTCATGCCATCGAACAGGACCGTGGTGTCGGCCAGGCAGCGCATGTAGGCGTCGAGAAACGCCAGTCGCAGCGGTTCGAATTCAGGATCGCCGGGGTGGATGTCCAGCCCCACGCCAATGAGGCCCCGGGCACCTGCCGAGGCATAAGGGCGCAGCACGTCCAGCGGCAGCGGATCGAGCCCGCGGGCCACGCGCAACTGGTTCAGCGCACCACCCAGATCGCCCGCGGTATCGGCCAGGGTGCCGTCCAGATCGAACAGCACCGCGGTGGGCGGGCAGGCCCAGCGGATCGCGTTGAGCTTGAAGGAAGCCGACAGGCTCGTGCCGCCGCCCATCACGAGGCCAGGGGCTTGCGGCAAGCCACCAGGTAGTTCACGCTGGTGTCGCCCGACAGCCAGTAGCGGCGGGTGATCGGGTTGTATTCCATGCCCTTGAACTGAACCAGGTCCAGGCCGGCTTCGCGGATCCAGCGGGCCAGCTCGGCCGGGCGGATGAAGCGTGCGAACTCGTGCGTGCCCTTGGGCAGCAGCTTGAGCATGTACTCTGCACCCACGATGGCAAACAGGAAGGCCTTGGGGTTGCGGTTGATGGTGGAGAAGAACACCCAGCCGCCCGGCTTGGCCATGTCAAAGCAGGCCTGCACGATGGACGAGGGGTCGGGCACGTGTTCCAGCATCTCCATGCAGGTGATCACATCGAAGTGGCCGGGTTGCTCGGCGGCCAGGGCCTCGGCGGCCACACTGCGGTAGTCGATGTTGGCGACGCCGGCTTCCATGGCGTGCAGCTGGGCAACCTTCAGCGGTTTGTCGGCCAGGTCCACACCCAGCACATTGGCGCTTTTGCGGGCCATGGATTCAGCCAGGATGCCGCCGCCGCAGCCCACGTCCACCACGTTCTTGCCCTTGATGGCGGCCAACTGGTCGATCCAGTCCAGGCGCAGGGGGTTGATCTCGTGCAGGGGGCGGAATTCGCTTTCCGGGTCCCACCACTTGTGGGCCAGATCGCTGAATTTGGCGAGTTCTTGGGGGTCGGCGTTCGTCATGCCCGAGATGCTACCCAAATGCGGGCCGGGATCACGCCTGTGCGGGGAATTCTTCGCCGTTTTTTGATCCTGACCAGGGGCTGACGCACCGTGATGCTGCCCGTGGCCTTCAGGCGCCCGCTTGTTTGAGGCGGCGGTAGAGCGTGTTGCGGCTGATGCCCAGGCGGCGGGCCGCTTCGGACATGTTGCCCTGGGTGGCGTCGATGACCTGCTGGATGGCCTGATCGGACAGGCGGCGCAGGTTGGCTTCAGCGACCGGGGTGGCAAGCATGGGTGAGCCGGGCAGGGGGGATGTGGCGCTCGCAGGCTCCCTGGCTGCCCTCAGATCCTGGGCCATGTCCTCGGGCAGGTGGTGCCAGTCCAGGGTGTGTTCGTCCGGGTCCAGCAAGGCGCAGACGGTGCGCAGCAGGCTGTGCAACTGGCGCAGGTTGCCGGGCCATGGGTAGCGGCTCATGGCGGCCATGAGGCCGGGGTGGATGGCCTGCACAGGCGCGCGTTTCATGTCGGACGCGAGCTGATCCAGCATGCCCAGCACCACGCCTTCGAAGTCCTGGCGCTCGCGCAGGGCGGGCAGGGTGACGGTCAGGCCGTTGAGGCGGTAGTACAGGTCTTCGCGGAAGGTTCCGGCGGCGATGGCCTCGCGCAGCTTGTGGTGCGTGGCGCAGACCAGCACGAAGTCAACCGGCTGGGGCTTGCTGCCGCCCAGGGGCATGACCACCTTGTCCTGCAGCACGCGCAGCAGGCGAGCTTGCAGGGCCAAGGGCATGTCGCCGATTTCATCGAGGAAGAGCGTGCCGCCGTCGGCCTCGCGGATGCGGCCGGGCGAGCCTTCACGGCGCGCGCCGGTGAAGGCGCCGCCCACGTAGCCGAACAGTTCGGCTTCGATCAGGGTTTCGGGCAGGGCCGCGCAGTTGACGGCCACAAAGGGCTTGTGGGCGCGCTCGCCTTCGGCATGCAGGGCTCGCGCGAACACTTCCTTGCCGCTGCCCGATTCGCCCTGCACCAGCACGGCGATGCCCTGGGCCTGCACGCGACGGGCGCGGATCAGGGCCTCTTGCAGGCGCGGGTCTTGTTCAGGGGCACGGGCCGGCGCGGTGGAGGTGGGCGGCGTGGCAGACGTGCGCCGCACCGCGCTGCCCGACAGGTTCAGCACCGGGCGCTGGCGCGGGTCCATGCGGCCAAACAAGGGGCGGTCACCAGGTGTGTGCAGGCGCATGACCTTGCCCGGCGGCATCAGCCGGCTCTGGATGCCGGTCAACTGGTCCAGCGTACCGGCGCCGATGCGGGATTCGTCCAGACCCAGCCACTGCTGGGCCAAGGCGTTGGCGCCCACCACCCAGCCGTCGTCGGACAGGGCAATCAGGCCTTCGCCCACAGCACCCAGGCCTTCGGCGAGGTGGTGCAGGCGCAGGATCTGGTCGCGGCTGTGGCGGGCGTGGAAGAGCCGGTCTTCGATCATGCGGGCCGCCGAGCGCACCAGCGCAAAGGTGTGAGGGTGGTGGGCGCGCTGGTCGCCCGAGATATCGAGCACGCCTTGCAGCCGGCCCGCCGAGGTCAGCACGGGGGCGGCCGAGCAGGTGAGGAAGCTGTTGCGCTCCAGATAGTGCTCGGCACCGTGGATGACGACGGGCCGCTGGTCGGCCAGGGCGGTGCCGATGGCGTTGGTGCCGCGGTCGGCCTCATGCCAGAGGGCGCCGGGGCGCAGCGAGACGCGGTCGGCGCGGCTCATGAAGTCGGTGTCGCCCAGGCTGTGCAGCAGCAGGCCGCGCGAATCGGACAGCACCACGAGGTTGCCGCTGCCGCGCATCTGGTCAAAGACGAACTCCATCACCGGGCGTGCGTGCGCCAGGAAGTCGTGCTGCCTGTCCAGGGCGATGCGCAGATCGGGCGCGCTGCAGACGGGTTGCTCGGTGGCCAGGTCGATGGGGCTGAGACCGGCGTGGTGGCTGCGCTGCCAGGAGCGGCTCAAGGCCTCGTCCACCATGCCCTGGGGGACTTCGCCGTGCTCCAGCATCCAGCGCCGGGCTTGCTGAAGCTCGGTGGCGGATTGGTGGTGCACGAGGCGTTGGGGCATGGGCGGGTGATATGTGAGCGGCAACCTGGGCAGTATCGCCCCGGCCAAGGGGGGCGACACCCGTAGTCACCCTGTGTCATTTTGGGACAGTGTGCACTTGTGGCGCAACAAGGCTGACACAGGGGTGACAGCTTGGGCAGCGCGTGAAAAACCGGGTGCTGTGCTCGGGCAAAGCCAATGCTGGCCAGGGCTGGCGGCGCATTCGGGTGGTGGGGGTGGGCAGGGCCAGATCAGGATGAACCCCAGATGGCACAAGCCGTGCGCTGTAGATGGCACGACCCTGGCCGCACAACGGCCTGGCATGTGTGAACCGTGAAGTGAACCGTGAACCAGGAGACCTGACATGATCTACGCCCTCCCCGGAGCAGCCGGCGCCCCCGTGGCTTTCAAGAAGTGCTATGACAACTTCATCAACGGCAAGTTCGTGCCGCCCGTCAGTGGCCAGTACTTCGATGTGATCACGCCCATCAATGGCCTGGTGTTCACGCAAGCGGCGCGCTCCAACGAGGCGGACGTGGAACTGGCCCTGGATGCCGCGCATGCCGCATCGGCCAAATGGGGGGCCACCTCACCGACCGAGCGCGCCAACATCCTGCTCAAGATCGCCGACCGCCTCGAGCAGAACCTGGAAAAGCTGGCCTACGCCGAGACCATCGACAACGGCAAGCCCATCCGCGAAACGCTCAACGCCGACATCCCGTTGGCGGTGGACCACTTCCGCTACTTTGCCGGTTGCCTGCGCGCCCAGGAAGGCTCGCTCAGCGAGATCGACGGCAACACCATTGCCTACCACTTCCACGAGCCCCTGGGCGTGGTCGGCCAGATCATCCCCTGGAACTTCCCCATCCTGATGGCCGCGTGGAAGCTGGCCCCCGCGCTGGGCGCCGGCAACTGCGTGGTGCTCAAGCCGGCCGAGTCCACGCCCGTGAGCATCATGGTGCTGACCGAGTTGATCGCCGACTTGCTGCCCCCTGGCGTGCTCAACATCATCAATGGCTATGGGCGTGAAGCCGGCATGCCTTTGGCCTCCAGCCGCCGCATCGCCAAGATCGCGTTCACGGGCTCGACCGCCACGGGCCGTGTGATCGCCCAGGCAGCGGCCACCAACCTGATCCCGGCCACGCTGGAGCTGGGCGGCAAAAGCCCCAACATCTTTTTCGACGATGTCATGGCCGAGGACGACGCCTTTCTGGACAAGGCGATTGAAGGCATGGTGCTGTTCGCTTTCAACCAGGGTGAGGTCTGCACTTGCCCCTCGCGTGCGCTGATCCAGGAGTCGATCTACGACCGCTTCATCGAGCGCGCCGTCAAGCGCGTGGCGGCCATCAAGCAGGGCAGCCCGCTGGACACCGAGACCATGATGGGCGCGCAGGCCTCGTCCATGCAGATGGACAAGATCATGTCTTACCTCGCTGTGGGCAAGAGCGAAGGCGCACAGGTGCTGATCGGTGGCGACAAGGCCAACCTGGGTGGCGAGTTGAGCGGCGGCTACTACGTGCAACCCACGCTGTTCAAGGGCCATAACAAGATGCGCATCTTCCAGGAAGAGATCTTTGGCCCGGTGCTGGCCGTGACCACCTTCAAGAACGAGCAGGAAGCCCTGGAGATCGCCAATGACACGCCTTATGGCCTCGGTGCAGGTGTTTGGACACGCGATGGCAGCCGCGCTTACCGATTTGGCCGTGGTATTCAAGCTGGCCGTGTGTGGACCAATTGCTACCACGCTTACCCGGCGCACGCCACGTTCGGCGGCTACAAGGAATCGGGCATCGGCCGTGAGACCCACAAGATGATGCTGGACCACTACCAGCAGACCAAGAACCTGCTGGTCAGCTACGACCCCAACAAGCTGGGCTTCTTCTGATGCTGGCCGGCTGACAGAACAACGTCTTCATGTTGTGCTGGGCCGGGATGTTCTGTCGCTTCCAAAAGAGGTGTCGGGGCTTCCCGGGCAGGCCTGTGACCAACGGGCCTGGGCCAGCGGTGGCGGTGAGCCGATCCTCTCCACATCACTCAAGGTAATCCGCGACTTTCAGGGGGCTTCGTGCTCCCTGTTTTTTTGGGGCAGGCTGATTGTGTGGATGTTGTGCGGATGTCCGGGATGCAGGTGTGTGGACCCCCCTCAAGTCAGCGGAGGACGCGTCCCAAAAACCGGGGGAAAATGTAAGCCTTAGACAACAACCATCAGGGACTGATGTAATGAAAAAGCTGACTGCCATCGTTCTCGCCATGTCTCTTGTATCCGGCGCCGCGCATGCCGCACTGGTCAAGACTGGCAACGTGATCTATGACGAATCGACAGGCCTGGACTGGCTGGAGCTGACGGCTTCGACCGGGCAAAGCTACAACTCCCTGGTCGGTGAGCTGGCCAACACCAGCTCTGCCCTGTATGGGTACCAGCTGGCGGCTGTGAGCGACGTCAAGACCCTTTTCAACAACCAGGGCTACACGGGCGACTTTTATAACGAAGTCTCTGATGGTGCATCGCGCGCAGCCGTGTCGACGATCTTCAACGCGTTTGGTCAGACCGGCACCAACTGCTGCGCACGCGGCGACGGCATGCTCCTGAATGAAGACGGCGGCAATGTGAGCTGGCTCTTCTACCTTCCCACCGCGTATTCTGGCAATGCTTCCCTGGTGCGTGTACTGGACAACTGGTTCACGCCTGAAGACCAGTACTGGAAAGACACGCCAGAGAACAAGATGGGTGGCTGGCTGGTGAAGACGCACACGCCTGCCGTGCCTGAAGCGGACGCCTCCTTGATGGCCGCATTCGGGGCGCTCGTCGCCTTGGTCGGACTCAAGAAGAAGTCCAAGACCCGATAAGACAGCGCGCGATATGACAGCGCAGGCCTCGGTGATTCGAGGCCTTTTTTTATGGGGTGCTCGCCTTGTGACACAGTTGAGCCTGAAGTCGAACAAGGAGTCCCTGTCACATGAGCACCGTCGTCTACGGCATCCCCAACTGCAACACCGTCAAGAAGGCCCGCACCTGGCTGGACGAGCAGGGCCTGGCCTACACCTTCCACGACTACAAGAAGCAGGGCGTGCCCGCCGACAGGCTGGACGCGTGGATCAAGGCGGTGGGCTGGGAGGTGCTTGTCAACCGGCAGGGCACAACCTGGCGCAAGTTTGACGATGCGACCAAGGTCGGTGTGGTGGACGCCACCAGCGCCAAGGCCTTGATGCAGGCCAACGCGAGCGTGATCAAGCGCCCGGTGGTCGAGCTGAACGGCAAGGTGGTCTGCGTGGGCTTTGACGAAGCCAAGCTGGCTACGTTGAAGGCCTGATTGACACCTTGCGCGATCAAGTTGCTGGCTAATTGGCGATTCAACGGCCCAGCAGCTTCAAGCGGTTGGCCTGGCTCAGGTAGAACTGAACAGGGTCAGGTGCGCCTTTGCCGATCAGGCCGAAGATGTGGTTCATCTCGTCGATGTGGTTCCAGGGGTAGTCGTCACGGATGACCTTGCCCAGGTGGGCGCCACAGGCGATCACGGCGCCGTCACTGGGCTCGTCGGTCTGCTGCATGGCCAGGTCGGAGATGTCCCAGGCATTGGTCTTGATGCCCTGGCCGGATGCCGAGAAGTAATAGATGCCCTTGACCAGGTTGGCGCCCTGGCCGCAGTAGGTGGCAGGCAGGCCAGCCGGGAAGCGCACGGCGTAGTCGTCCAGCTCGGCCTTGATGTTCAGCGCGGTGGCGTCTTGCGGCAGGCTCTGGTGCCCGGAGATCCAGGCCACGAAGCTGCCTGCAAACTGCACCAGCGAGCCGTAGTTGGCCACGAAGGACGTGATGTTGCTGTTGGCTGCCTGCGCGTCGGTCATGATGGCCGGGCCGGCCATGGTGGTCACGCTGGCGACCAGATCAGGCGCCACGCCGGCCACGTAGCGGATGGTCGGGCCACCCTGGCTGTGGCCGATCAGGTTGAACTTCTTGATGCCGTCGGCGGCAGCCCATTGCTTCATCTGCTGCAGCAATTGTTCGCCGCGCACCGAGCTGGAGTTGACCTCGGACACGGCCGCCACATAGACCTTGGCGCCGTTTTTGCGCAAGGTGTCAGGCACCTGGTAGAAGTAGTCGACACCCAGGATGTCCTTGAAGCCCATGAAGCCGTGGACCAGGACGATGGGGTATCTGGTGGCCGCGTAGGTGGTGTCGGTGGTGGCGGCCTGGGTGCCCAGGCTGGTGAATGTGCCGATCACGCCAGCGGCGGCGATCAGGATGGCGCGGAGCAGACGCATGGTGTCAACCTCACATAGTTATGTAGGGTAACAATCATGCAAAACGAATGACTTCCGTTCAATGGTGGATACCATTAACCAGAATGAGGGGTTCAACGCATCAGCAAGAACGGCGTGAGCCCGTGCACCGCCCCGTTGACCTGGATGTCCAGGGCATGCGGGCCGGGGTAGTAGCGCCGCGTGCTGACGGGCTTGAGTGCGTGCACCTTTTGCCAGACCAGCTTCTCGCCGGGTTGCAGCGTCAGGCGCTTGCCTTTGAAGGTCTTGGGTGAGGTCTCACCGTTGGCCTTGAGGTGGTGCACGCGGTAGTCCAGCTCCAGCGCTTGCGGGGCTTGGCCGTGTGCGAGCAGCGTCACCTGGATGGTCAAGGCCTCGCCCACGACCACGCGGCGCTTGTCCACCGTCACCTTGATGTCGCCTTCAAAGGCCTGGCCCAACCCCCATGCCGACAGCACCTCCACATGGGCGCTCTTGATCAGCGAGCGGCTGGCGTGCCTGAGCAACCTGCGGCGGGTGTCGGGGGCATCTGGCAGGTGCGTGTTCAACCAGGTGACCAGCAGGTCAGGGTGGTCCTTGGCGATGTCGTTGAGGTGGTTGGCCACGCTGCGGCGCACGTACTCGCTGGGGTCGTCCTGCAAGCGATGCAACAGGGGCAGTGTGGGGCTGGGGTCCTGCACCAGCGCTTGCAGGCGTTGCCCCCAGGGCAGGCGCGGGCGGCTGCCTTCGCTGACGAGGCGGCGCACATGGGCGCTGGGGTCATCAAGCCAGCGAGACAAGGTCGCGAAGGTCAGCTTGGGGTGTTCGATGATGAAGGGGCGGATGGCGAACTCGGCGGTGAAGCGCTGCGTGATCGCATGCAAGGCCTTCAGTGCGCGCTCGGGGTGCGCCAGCCCTTGGCGTGCCACGTACTCGCCAAACGACCACAGCGCCCAGCCTGCCAGGCCCGTGTCATCGGTCTGGAGGGCGCCCAGCTCCTTGTCCGGATCGTGGCCGATATGGGGCCGGGGGACGTGCTTGAGGCTGGCTTCCAGTTGGTCGGCGGCCTGCTCGAAGTGCGTGGGCAGGGTCGCGTGCAGGGCGCGCGCGAGGTGGATGGCGCGGTCCTTGAACGCCAGGGCATCCAGGCCATCCAGTGCGAGCTGCTCGAAGCGCTGGCGCTTGAACGACGAATCGGCGCGCTTGAGATGGTGGCCCATCTGGCGCACGACATCCGTGTTGATGAGGTTCTTGAATGGTTCCATGCGAGCCAGTATGCACGTGCATGATCAAGGTCAAGCGTGGGTGTGGGGGATGGCGATCTAGGGATGGCTGCTGTCATGTGGCCTGCCTAGACTGGGCTCATCGTCAATAGCGGGGCAAGTGACACACCATGGCTACATCCAGGAAAACATCCAAGGCAGACAAGGGCGCGGGCAAGCTCGCAGTGGCCACCAAGCTGGCAGACCCGCTGAAGCTGGCTGGCATGAAGGCCGTGATCGAGGATGCACGCAAGGCGGCCATCTCGATCAGCAAGGGGCCGGCTGACCCCACGAACTACACCACCTTTGTCAACCGACTCAAGGCTGTTCAGGGCAAGTTCCCGCCTTTGTATGAACAGTCTTACGTGGCCCCTTTCATCAAGACCATCGTGGGCCTGGGCGCCACCAGGTTCAACAAGATCTTGTCCAGTGACCCTGATCGCGAAAGCACGGCGGGCCTCATGTTCGATCTGGGGCAGGCCATTCTTCAGCATGGCGAGGGCTTCCTCAAAGCCGAGACGCGTGGGTTCCAGGAGTTCATCTCCGACCTGTACGACGGCTTTCTCAGTGCCGAAGACCGGCGCGGTGTGAAAGCACCTGACCTGGGTGTGGTCCCACCGCTGGCCAAATGGGGCAACCCCGAGGCCGGCCCCTACACCTGGCCCATTGATGCGGCCAAATCCTTCCATGTGGGCGCGGCCGTGGTCAACATGCCGCCGGCCAATGCCGATCGAGGTCTGATTGCCTGGGCAGCCTTGGGCCACGAAACCGCAGGCCACGACATCCTGCATGCAGACAAAGGCTTGCAGTCCGAACTGGCCGAGAACTTGCGGATCAACCTGGCCTCGCTGGGACATGGCCTGGGCGACTATTGGGCCACGCGCATCGACGAGACCGCGTCAGACGTCATGGGCATTCTCAACCTGGGGCCCGCAGCGGCCATCGGGCTGATCGCCTACTTCCGCGGCCTGGGCGCGGCCTTTGGCCAGCCACCCAAGCTGCGCAGCGATGGGCCCGATGACGACCCGCATCCTGCCGACATCGTGCGGGGCTACCTGGCCGCCGAGGTGGTGGCCTTGCTGAGTTTTGCTGGCCACACGGCCTGGTCCAAGCTGATTGCAGCCGAGACAGAGAAGGACCGTGAGACCATCGTGCTCGCAGGTGAAACCATCCCGCCTTCGGTTGCCCGCAAGGCCGCCAAGATCGTGGCCAAGACCCTGGTCAAAGGCAAGGCCAAGGCGCTGGAGTTCCATGCCCTGGGCGATATCCAGGGCTGGGCCGATTCGGACGAGGCCATCTTGCAGGCCATGCGCGTGCCACTGCGTGACGGCAAGCCGCTGCCCCCCACACCGGGTGGCAAGAAGCTGTATGCCGCGCACCTGGTGTCGGCTGCGGTGATGGAGGCCTTGGCCACAGGGCAGAACATCTCGGTCTTGCAGGCCAATCTGATCGCGCAACTCAACAAGCTGCACGATGCCAACCCGGCCTGGGGCCCCTTGTTCGTGGCTCACCCAGGCCAGATGCGGCGCGACTACTTCATGCCCGAGGCGCTGCGCCAGCTCAAGCGCGTGGCTTGATGCGGCCAGCGCCGCTGGTGGTCGATCAGGCCGCCAGCAACTGGCGCAGCACGAAGGGCAGGATGCCGCCGTGCTGGTAGTAGCTCACCTCGATGGGCGTGTCGATGCGCAGCAGGACCTGGACCTCGGTCTGGTTGCCATCGGCCCGTTCGATGATGAGCTTCGCATCGGCTTGCGGCTTGATCTCGCCACCCAGGTCGATGCTGATCAGCTCGTCACCCTTGAGCCCCAGCGACTGCCATGAGTCTGCGCCCTTGAACTGCAGCGGCAGCACGCCCATGCCCACCAGGTTGGAGCGGTGGATGCGCTCGAAGCTGCGCGCCACCACGGCCTTGATGCCCAGCAGCTGCGTGCCTTTGGCCGCCCAGTCGCGGCTGGAGCCTGTGCCGTACTCCTCGCCGCCGAAGATCACTGTGGGCGTGCCCTGGGCGATGTACTTCATGGCGGCGTCGTAGATGAACATCTTCTCGTTGCCCGGCTGGAACAGGGTCAGGCCACCTTCTTCGCGGTTGCCTTCGGCGTTCACCGGCAGCATCAGGTTCTTGATGCGCACGTTGGCGAAGGTGCCGCGCATCATCACCTCGTGGTTGCCGCGTCGCGAGCCATAGCTGTTGAAGTCGGCTTTCTGCACACCATGCTCGATCAGGTACTGGCCAGCGGGGGAGGCCTCCTTGATGGAGCCGGCCGGCGAGATGTGGTCGGTGGTGATGGAGTCCCCGAACAGGGCCATGATGCGGGCCTTGTCCACGCCCAGCTTGATGGCCTTGGGTGCCTGCTCAAAGTCATCGAAGAAAGGCGGTTTGGCGATGTAGCTGCTCTTGGGCCAGGTGTAGACCTGCCCCTTGACGCCTTTGGTCTGCTCCCACAGCTTGCCGGGCTTGGTCTTTACCTTGGCGTAGTTTTCCTTGAAGGCCTTGCCGTCCATGGCGTATTTCAGCAGCTTGTAGATCTCGTCGCTGCTGGGCCAGATGTCACCCAGGTAGACATCTTTGCCGCCCTTGCCCTTGCCAACCGGCTCGGTCATCAGGTCCCGCGTGACGTTGCCGGCAATCGCGTAGGCCACCACCAGCGGCGGGCTGGCCAGGAAGTTGGCCTTCAGATTGGGGTGGATGCGGGCTTCGAAATTGCGGTTGCCCGACAGCACCGCCGCGCACACCAGGTCATTGCTGGTGATGACCTCGTTGATCTCGGGCGTGAGGTCGCCCGCATTGCCGATGCAGGTGGTGCAGCCATAGGCGGCCACGTTGAAGCCCAGTTTTTCCAGGTAGGGCAGCAGGCCGGCTTTCTCCAGGTACTCGGTGACGATGCGCGAGCCAGGGGCCAGCGAGGTCTTGACGTGCGGCTTGACCTTCAGGCCCGCCTCCACGGCCTTCTTGGCCAGCAGGCCGGCTGCCAGCAGCACGCTGGGGTTGGAGGTGTTGGTGCAGGAGGTGATGGCCGCGATCAGCACGTCGCCGTTCTTGATGTCGACGCCGTTGGCGGTGGTGAAGGTCTTGCCCAGCTTGTCGGCTGGCTGGTTGAAACCGTTGTCGGCAATCGGTTTGCTGAACAGTTCGGTGAAGGCCTTGCTCAGGTTGGTGATCTCGATGCGGTCTTGCGGGCGCTTGGGGCCGGCCAGCGAAGGGGCCACTTGCCCCAAGTCCAGCTTGACGACGCTGGAGTAGTTGATGTCGCCACTCTTGGGCACGCCGTAGAGTTGTTGCGCCTTGAAGTAGGCCTCGAACGCCGCGATCTCGTCCTTGGTGCGGCCCGTGCCCTTGAAGTAGTCGATGGTCTTGTCGTCCACCGGGAAAAAGCCCATGGTGGCGCCGTACTCGGGCGCCATGTTGGCGATGGTTGCGCGGTCGGGCAGGGCCAGGGACGCCGTGCCCTCGCCATAGAACTCCACGAACTTGCCCACCACCTTCTGCTTGCGCAGGATCTCGGTGATGGTCAGCACCAGGTCGGTGGCGGTCACGCCTTCGCGCAGGCGGCCGGTCAACTCCATGCCCACCACATCGGGCGTCAGGAAGTACACGGGCTGGCCCAGCATGCCGGCTTCGGCTTCGATGCCGCCCACGCCCCAGCCCACCACACCGATGCCGTTGATCATGGTGGTGTGGCTGTCGGTGCCCACCAGCGTGTCAGGGTAGGCGACCTTGTCCTTGGTCAGGTGCACGCCGCGCGCCAGGTACTCCAGGTTGACCTGGTGCACGATGCCAAAGCCCGGGGGCACCACGCCAAAGGTGTCAAAGGCCTGCATGCCCCACTTCATGAACTCGTAGCGCTCGGCATTGCGCTCGAACTCGATCCGCATGTTGAGGTCAAGGGACTTCTTGGTGCCGTAGTGGTCGATCATCACGGAGTGGTCCACCACCAGGTCCACCGGCACCAGGGGCTCGATGCGCTTGGGGGCCTTGCCCAGGCCCTCGGCCACGTTGCGCATGGCGGCCAGGTCGGCCAGCAGCGGTACGCCGGTGAAGTCCTGCAGCACCACGCGGGCCACCACGAAGGGGATCTCGTCGGTGCGCTCGGCATTGGGCTGCCAGTTGGCCAACTGGGCCACATGCTCAGGCGTGACCTTGTGGCCATCGCAATTGCGCAGCACCGACTCCAGCACGATGCGGATCGACACCGGCAGCTTGTTGACATTGGGGTGGAGCTTGGCCAGCTCCGGCAAGGAGTAGTACTGCAGCGATTTGCCGGACGCCGTCTTGAAGGACTTCAGGGTCTGCGCAAAGGCGTGCTGCGGGGTGCTTGCCTTGGAAGCTTTGGCCATGGATGGTTCTCCGTCTGCAATGGTTGGTGGATGCGACAAAACTTCATTTTGGCAGCAAGCCCGGGCGCGCGACAATACGCGGCGAGTGGCCATGCCACGTACACAGGATCCATGTTGGTGTTAAAAAAATACAGTCGACAAACCGGCGCGGCCGATTGGTTTTTGATGGCCATGGTCGGGGCCGTCTTGCTGGCCTCCTTCGCCCCGCAATGGGGCCGCAGTGAGGGCGTGCTGCACCTGGGCCAGGTCACCGACGTGGGTGTCTTCCTGCTGTTTTTCCTGCATGGCATGGGCTTGTCCACCGACAGCCTGAAAACCGGCGCAAGCCGCTGGAAGCTGCATGTGCTGGTGCAAGCCTGCACCTATGTCCTGTTTCCCCTGTGGTGGGGGCTGCTTTACGTGTCCCTGGGCCGCTGGTTGCCGCATGACCTGGCCATGGGCTTTTTCTATCTGGCGGTGCTGCCCTCGACGGTGTCGTCCTCGGTGGCGATGACGGCGCTGGCGCGTGGCCATGTGGCCGCGGCCGTGCTCAATGCCACCTTGTCGACCTTGCTGGGTGTGTTCATCACGCCCTTGCTGGTCAGCCTGGTGATGAGCGGGCAGGGGCATGAGCTGGATGTGGGGCACACCATGCTCAAGGTGGCGCAACAGCTGCTGCTGCCATTTGTCATCGGGCACCTGCTGCGGCCCTGGCTGTCAGGCTGGTTCACGCGCATCAAGCCCATCACCACGGTGTTCGATCGCGGCGTGATCGTGCTGCTGGTGTGGTCAGCCTTCAGCGATTCAGTGGCCGATGGGCTGTGGACGCGTCATGGCCCCTGGCTGCTGGCGCAGGCTATTGTGGGTGCAGCCATCTTCCTCATGCCCATGCTGTGGGTGACACGCCGTGCCGCACGCGCCCTGGGCTTTGAGGTGGAGGACGAGATCGTGGCTGTGTTCTGCGGCTCCAAGAAGACGCTGGCTTCGGGCATGCCCATGGCCAAGCTGCTGTTTGGTGGCAATGCGGCCATGGGCGTGCTGATCCTGCCCATCATGCTCTACCACCAGTTGCAGTTGTTCGTGTGCGCGGTGATGGCGCGGCGCTATGCCGCGCGTGAGGCGCGGACCATCGTCTCCAGTTGAGACAGGCGCTGCGTCAGCTCACTCGGAACACCTGCGCTGCGCGCACCAGGGTCTGCGCCTGGCGCTGAAGCGATTGGGCCGCGACGGCCGCTTCTTCGACCAGGCTGGCGTTTTGCTGCGTGGCGCTGTCGATCTGGCTGATGGACTGGTTGACGCTGGCGATGTCGTCGGACTGCTCGGCCGTTGCGGCCGTGATGCCCTGGATCAGCTGCGTGACTTGCGAGACGGCTTCGACCACCCGGTTGATGGTCTCCCCGGCGGCCTCTACCTGGCGGGTGCCGTCACCCACTTGCTCGACCGATGAGCTGATCAGGCCACGGATCTCCTTGGCGGCCTGCGAGCTGCGGCGTGCCAGCGAGCGCACCTCGGCGGCCACCACGGCAAAGCCCCGGCCTTGTTCGCCGGCGCGTGCGGCTTCCACCGCCGCGTTGAGCGCCAGGATATTGGTCTGGAACGCAATGCTTTCGATCAGCTGGGTGATCTCGCTCATGCGCTGGGATGAGCCCTGGATGCCTTGCATGGCCTCGATCACCTGGCTGACCGCCTGGCCGCCTTGTTCGGCCGCGGCCGAGGTGTTCTCGCTGACCTGGGCTACTTCGCGCGCGGTGTCGGCCGTCTGTTTGACGTTGCTGGTCAGCATGGACATGGCGGCCGTGGTGCGCTCCAGACTGCCTGCCTGCGTGTCGGTGCGGGCGGACAGGTTGTGGTTGCCCTGGGCGATGTTGCCGATGGCCAGCTGGATGCCATCGGTTTCGCAGCGCACGTCGTTCACGAAGGCCCGGGTGTTGAGGTTGGCCTGACGCAGGCCGCGCATCAGCATGCCGACCTGGTCGGTGCGGTCCGACCAGATGTCCTGGGTCAGGTCGCCCGCCGACATGCTGTTGATGAAGCGGATGGCTTCGTTCAAGGGCTGGGTCACCGTGAGGTCAAGCAGCTTGACCATGGCCAGTGACAGGGCCGCACCGACCGCCAGTTGGGCCCAGGGCAGGATGTGTGCGGGCAGGCCCAGCCAGGATGGGATCAGCATCATGGGCAGGATGAGCGCCATCGCGATGCCGACGCGGCCCGTGAGGTGGACGCGACCGAACTTGCCAAACAGGTCCCGCATGCCGAAGTAGCGCACGCGGCCTGCATGCAGCTTGAAGCGGGGCTTGACCAGCGCACGTTGCGAGATCAGCGCTTGGTAGAGCGATTGGGCGGCGTCGATCTGCTCGCGCGTGGGCTTGGTCCGCACCGACAGGTAGCCGATGGGCTTGCCATGGCTTAGCAGCGGTGTCACATGGGCTTGCACCCAGTAGTGGTCGCCGTTTTTGCGGCGGTTCTGGACGGTGGCCGTCCAGGAGCGGCCATAACCAATGGTGCGCCACATGTCCTTGAAGGCTTCCTCGGGCATGTCCGGGTGGCGGATGAGGTTGTGGGCCTGCCCGATGAGTTCGTCTTGCGTGTAGCCGCTCACGCGGGTGAAGGCGGCATTGCAATGGGTGATGATGCCTTGCTTGTCCGTCATGGACACCAGCATCTCTTCGCCGGGATAGTCATACTCTTGCCCCGATACGGGCAGGTTGAGCCGCATGTCTCGTCCTCCGGCGGGCGGGATTAGACTCGGCCCAATCTGGCCAGAATCCCCACGCGCCTAATGTGGAATCACTTCGTCTTTCGGCGTTATTGTCCTTGTGTTGAGTCATTTATGAGTCGCGTATGAACGATATGCGCGGCGCGAGTGCGCCATCTTTCACGCCGGATGTCATTTATTGCCCGCCGCCAGACCTGGGGCTGGACTTGGTGTTCCTGGACGAAGCCATGCTGGTGCTCAACAAGCCTGCGGGTTTGCTGTCCGTGCCGGGGCGGGGTGAGGGGCGCGAGGACTGCATGATCAGCCGGGCTGCTCGCCGGTATGACGATGCCATGATCGTGCACCGGCTGGACATGGCCACCTCGGGGATGCTGGTGCTGGCGCGCGGCCAGGCCATGCAGCGTGCCTTGAGCATGCTGTTTCAGGACCGGCATGTCAGCAAGCGTTATGTGGCGCTGGTCCATGGCCTGCTGGCCTGTGACGAGGGCGAGGTGGGCTTGCCGCTGATCACGGACTGGCCCAATCGGCCCATGCAGATGGTGTGTCACGAGCGGGGCAAGCCTTCGCTGACCCGCTACCGTGTGCTGTCGAGAGACGCAGCCCTGAATCAGACAAGGGTGGAGCTGGAGCCGGTCACGGGCCGCTCGCACCAGTTGCGCGTGCACATGCTGGCGCTCGGCCACCCGATCGTGGGCGACCCGCTCTATGGCGATCAGGTGGTGCAGGCCGCCTGGCCGCGCCTGATGCTGCATGCCAGCCGGTTGACCTTGCCGCATCCGGTGAGCCGGGCTGAGCAGGTGTTCGAGAGCGCGGCACCTTTTTAGGCCGCGTGCAGGCCGCATGCAGCCCGCCCGGCCAACCGGATTCAAAGCCTGGGCTTGCGCCCGGTGACCATGGCCTTGGCCAGGTTCTCTTGCTGCAGCCAACTCATCACCAGCACGCCGGCCCAATGGCCCAGCACGCAGGCTTGCAGCGCCCAGGCCAGGTACTCGTGCGTATTGATCAGCCAGTCTTCGCCCCACCAGGCGTCCAGTTGCGTCATCCAGCCGGTGACGGCCAGCGCCAGCACCAGTGCCCACAGCAGCAAGGCCATGAGCATGCCGACCGGGTTGTGCCCCAGCGTGCGGTGCACCTGGCGCTGCCTGAGTTCGTGCAGATGCTGCCTGATAGCGACCCAGGACGGCAGCCCCAGGTGCGCTGCGTCATCGCGGGCCCGGCTCAGGCCGTAGATCACCCGCAGCAGCACCGCACCTGCGGCCACATAGCCTGCGTAGCGGTGCACAGGCCCGGTGTCATTGAACAGGTTGAACAGCACGATGGCGGCCACCAGCCAGTGGCTCAGGCGCACGACAACGCCCCAGACCAGCACCGTGCCGGCCTCTTCCCGCTTGGGCATCACTTCTCGATTTCAGCCTTGACGATGTCCAGCGTCTTGGTGTCGAAGTAGATCTCGACCTTTTTGCCGTCCTTGTTCCAGCCGTAGATCTCGTAGCACTGGCCTTCGACCTTGAACTTGCGGATCTTGTAGCCCTGTTCTTCCAGCTTGGCGCGGGCGTCGCCCTCCTTGACCCATTCGGACTTCGGGTGGGCTGGGCAATTGGCGCTGGCCAGGGCAGTCAGGGGGAGGGCGGCCAAGCCCAGGACGAGGGTCGCGGTCAGATGTTTCATTCAGATGCTCCTAAGAATCATTCGCATTAAGGTGCGATTCTCGCACGATGCGCGACCTCAATCCAGCGCGAAATGACCTGGTACATCTGATTCACGTCAAGCGGTTTGGGCACGTGGTCGTTCATGCCGACAGCGAGGGCGCGCTCCCGGTCGCTGACCAGGGCACTGGCGGTCATGGCAATGATGGGCAGGTGTTTCCAGCGCGCATCACGGCGGATGTGCTCGGTGGTGGTGTAGCCGTCCATGTGGGGCATCTGGCAGTCCATCAGCACGCAATCGAAGGCGTTGGGGCTGGCTTGCAGTTGGCTCAGCGCTTCGTAGCCATCCTGCGCGATGGTGACTTGCGCGCCAGCGCGGGCCAGCAGCTCCCGGGCCAGCTCCTGGTTGAGAGGCTGGTCTTCGACCAGCAACACGTTCACACCGGTGAGATCGGGCACCTGGGCCTTGGGCGGTTCCGGCTGGCGCAGCGTGAGCGTCTGTTGGGGGCTTGTGCCGTGCGTCATGGCCCGTGTCAGGCTGTCGAACAGCGTGGAGGGTGTGACGGGTTTGGTCAGGATGTCGGCCAGCGGGATGTCCTGGGCGGCCTTCATGGCATCGGCCCGGTTGAAGGCCGTGACCAGCAGGATGCAGGGGTTGTCGTCCGGGAAGCGCTCGTGCGCCAGTTCGTGGATGTGCCTGGCGCAGGTGATGCCGTCCATGCCGGGCATCTTCCAGTCCAGCATGATGCAGTCGTACGGCGCATCAGCCTGTTGCAGGTGCGCCAGCGCTTCTTCGCCGCCACCGGCAAAGTCCACGCTCAGGCCCAAGGTGCCGGCCATCTGGCCCAGCACCTGGCGGGCGTCAGGGTTGTCGTCGACCAGCAGCACGTGCTTGCCACGCCAGTCCTCGCTGGCCAGCGCCATGGGCAAGGACCGTGCGGGCAGGCTCATGCGCAGCGTGAAGTGGAAGGTCGAGCCTTTGTGGAGTTCGCTGTCGACCCACAGCCGCCCGCCCATGCGTTCGGTGAGCTGGCGGGAGATGGTCAAGCCCAGGCCGGTGCCGCCAAAGCGCCGGGTGGTGGAGGCGTCCACCTGGCTGAAAGGTTGGAACAGCTTGCCTTGCTGGTCCGGGCTCATGCCCATGCCTGTGTCGCGCACCCAGCCATGCAGGACGATGTCCTGCCCGCTGCGATGCTGGACTTCCAGGCCGATGGTCACGCTGCCCTTGTCGGTGAACTTGATGGCGTTCGAGCCGAGGTTGACCAGGATCTGACGCAAGCGCGTCGGGTCGCCCATCAGGCGCGTGGGCAGATCGGGCGGGGCGGTGAACAGCAGCTCCAGCCCCTTGCGCTCGGCGGGCAGGCCCAGCACGTCCGACACATGGGTGAGCACGTCCTGCAGGTCGAAGTCGATGCACTCCAGCTCCAGGTGGCCGGCCTCGATCTTGGACATGTCCAACACGTCGTTGATGATCTGCAGCAGGTTGTTGGCCGCCTGGTGGGCCTTGACCACGTACTGGCGCAGCTTGTCGGGCGGCGCGTCATCCAGCGCCAGGTGGGTCATGCCGATGATGGCGTTCATCGGGGTGCGGATCTCGTGGCTCATATTGGCCAGGAAGGCCGATTTGGCCCGGGTGGTTTCCTGCGCGGCCTTGCTGGCTGAACGCAGCGCCTCTTCGGTCTGCTTGCGCGCGGTCACATCGTCCACGATGGCGAAGTACAGGTCCTTGTCCTCATGGCTCAGGGACAGCAGCATCACCTCGGCGTCAAAGGGCTGCTGGTCCAGCCGGCACAGGCGCCACTCGATGCGCCCTGGCTGAAGGCCGTCACGGGCGCTGTCCAGCAACTGTTCGGCCAGCACCTGGCTGGATTCGCCATTGGCTTGCTTGGGCTGGGACAGGGGGGCGAGCCAGGGGCGCAGACCCTGCAACTGCTCGAAGCGTTCTGCGCCGAACAGGCTCAAGGTGGCGGGGTTGCAGCGCAGGATGCCCTTTTCCCTGTGGAAGAACAGGAAGGCCGAGGTCGCATGGTTGAAGACCGCATCAAAGCGCAGCTCGGCCTGGCGTCGGTCTGTCACATCCAGCCAGTAGCCGTCGTACACCTGACCGCCATCGGGCGTGCTGGCCACGGCACTGTTGACGCTGATCCAGTGCTTGTGAGATTGCGCGTCCACCTCGAACTCGACGGGGGTGGTGGGCGGGTGTGTCGGCGTCTGCTCATGGGGGCCCCATGCAAAAGCCGGGTTGGCTTTCAGGGTGGCCTCGTCCAGGCCGAAAAGCTGGCTCACGCCTGCGCCGATGTAGGCGAACTTGCCCCGCCCGGACGGCGACACCCGGTAGCGGAACAGCGTCAGTGGCAAGGCGCGCGTCATGTCCAGGGTTTCACGGCGCACCTGCTCGACCGCGTCCTGCCGCTCCAGCCTTCTCAGATAGGCCCAGATGATGAGCCAGCCCAAGCCCATGGCCAAGGCCGCGCCGACGGCAGTGGAGGCTCCGATGGCACTTTCGGCTGCCAGGGGCGTCAGCACCCACAGCGTGTAGGGATAGCCGGTGAGCTGGCGCGTCAGGGCCAGGTAGCGCTGGCGGCCGATCTCCATGCCCGGTTGCGTGTTCTTGCCATCGTCGATCGGGATGGGCTTCCAGCCCAGCGGCTTGGGCATGTTCAGGTAAGCGCCCTCCATCTGCCTTTCCCTGCCCGCCAGGGAGGGCGCGCCGGGCACCTGCTGCAAGGCGGACTCGGGCTGGTTGCCGGCGACGATCACGCCGTTGGCATCGACGATGTACAGGTAACGCCCCGTGGTGTCGGTGAACAGCCGGGCCATGGACGCAGGGTCCGTCTTGAGGATGAGCACGCCCAGTGCCCGCGTGCCGTCATCAATGCGGGCCGAGAAGTTGAAGCCTGGCTTGTGGCTGACGCGCCCCATCACGAACTGAAAGCCCGCGCCGGTTTCCATGGCGTCGATGAAGTAATCGCGGATGTGGAAGTTGTGGCCGATGGTCGAGTAGCGAGGGTCGAGGTAAGCGTTGTCTGCCACCGTGGTGCCGTAGGCGTTTTGCAGGTAGGCCTGGCGGATCTGGAAGTTCCTGACGATGCCATCGAGTTGCTGGCTCATCTTCTGCACGGCGGGGTTCGCGGTGAGGGTCTCGCGCAGGCGTTTGGGATCGATGGCCCTCGATTCGGCGGTATCCGGGGCGATGTTCTGGCGCAGAAAGCCGATGAAGGAGGCCTCTCTTGCCAGAACCTGCCCCAGCGCAGCCAGCGACCGGAAGTGGTTTTCGACGTTGTCCTGCAGGCTGTTCAGACGCACGTTGGCGTTGTTGACCGCCTCCTGCCTGAAGGCGTGGGTGCGGTATTGGTCCACCCAGACGGCACCGACCAGGACGGCGGCTGTCCAGGCCAGCGCGGCCATGAGCAGCCTGCGTCGCAAGGGGTTGATGTCGGGTGCCTCGACCGGGAACGCCTGGTCTGTCTGGGTCATCGGGGTCTCTCCAGCTTGCTGAGCCCAAGATGATCGGTACCGCGGGGCTCCCGCCTGCCAGCTCTCACCGGCATCATTGGTTTTCTAACAGAGTCGCCATGCAATGGGCAACCTGGATCGCACAGCAAGCCTGTGACAAGCAAGGGATGGCGTGCTTTGACCACAGGCGCCAGGTGCATTTTCAGCGTGCCAAATGGGCTGAACCGGGCGCAGCGGGCGCTCATGGCAGAATCTCCGTTTTTCGTCAGAGACCGGATGCCATGACTGCAGTTGTCATCAGCGGTACTGGGCTGTACCAGCCGCCCCATACCATCACCAACGCCGAGCTGGTCGAATCGTTCAACGCCTACGTTGACCTCTACAACGCCGAGCACGCCGCAGAAATCGAAGCCGGTACGCTGACGGCGCTGACCCACTCCAGTGCCGAGTTCATCGAAAAAGCGTCGGGCATCAAGCAGCGCTACGTGATGGACAAGGACGGCATCCTTGATCCCAAGCGCATGTACCCCCGCTTGCAGCCGCGCTCGGACGACCAACTGTCCATCCTGGCTGAAATCGGTGTCGAGGCCGCCAAAAAGGCCATGGCCGCCGCCGGCAAGACCGGTGCCGACATCGACGCCGTGATCTGCTCGTGCTCCAACCTGCAGCGCGCCTACCCGGCCATCGCTATCGAGATCCAGAACGCCATTGGCGCCCGGGGTTATGGCTATGACATGAACGTGGCCTGCTCGGCAGCCACCTTTGGCCTGGAGCAGGCGGTCAACGCGATCAAGTCTGGCTCGGCCAGTTGCGTGCTGGTGATCAACCCCGAGATCACCTCCGGCCACCAGGAGTGGAAGGACCGGGACTGCCACTTTATCTTCGGTGATGTGGCCACGGCCACCATCGTCGAGCGCGCGGACACGGCCACCTCGGCCGAGCAGTGGGAAGTGCTGGGCTCCAAGCTGGCCACCCAGTTCTCCAACAACATCCGCAACAACTTCGGCTACCTCAACCGCAGCGAAGACAGCGACCCCAAGGCCCGTGACAAGACCTTCCGCCAGGAAGGCCGCAAGGTCTTCAAGGAAGTGGTGCCCATCGCGGCCGCCCACATCGAGTCGCAACTGGCCCCGCTGGGCCTGGAGCCCACGGCCGTGCGCCGCTACTGGCTGCACCAGGCCAATCTGTCGATGAACCAGCTGATCGTCAAGAAGCTGATCAACGCGGAAGTCACCCCCGACACGGCGCCGCTGATCCTGGACGAGTTCGCCAACACCTCATCGGCTGGCTCCATCATTGCCTTCCACAAGTACCGCGCCGATCTGGCCAAGGGCGATGTGGGCGTGATCTGCTCTTTTGGTGCAGGTTATTCGGTGGGCAGCGTGGTGGTGCGCAAGCGCTGAGCTTCACGGCCGATTTGAGGGTGTTGGGTTTGACGGCGCGGGTGCGCCGCTCAACGCTGCTTCAACGGCGTCGATCAGTTCCCTGACGTCGATCGGTTTGGTGAGGTAGCGGAAGAAGCCTCTTTGCAAGCCCTTCCTGATGGCGTCAGGCATCGCATGGGCCGTGAGCGCGATGACGGGTATGCCGCTTGTTCTCGGGTCCAGCCGCAAGATGTCCAGGGCCTGAGCACCGTCCATGCCGGGCAGGTTGTTGTCCATCAGGATCACCTCAGGCAGGTGGGCCTGAGCCATCTCGATACCCAATCGGGCGTCGGGTGCCGAGATCAGGTGCCAGTCGGCTCGTGCGCTCAAGATTTCCTGCACCAGTCGCAGGCTGGCCGGGTTGTCCTCCACGTACAGCAAGGTGCTGCGGCCGGGGGGCGCTGCTTGTGGCGGGTGGTCGTTACCGGCCGGTGTCACCAGTGCGGGTACCACGAGCGGCGCCCGCGGAGGGGCTGCAGGCAACTCCAGCCAGAAAACGCTGCCCATGCCCACCGTGCTGGTCACGCCCATTTCGCCGTTCATCAACTCGATCAGCCGGCGCGTGACGACCAGACCAATGCCAGTGCCCTCGATGGTGCTGGCTTCCTGCCCCAGGCGGTTGAATGGTTGGAACAACATGCTGACTTGCTCCGGGGTGAGGCCCATGCCCGTATCCTGAACCGCGACGCGGATGCACTGGTTCTGGGTGGCGACGCACTCCACTACCACGGCGCCCGCATCCCGGTTGTATTTGATCGCGTTGGACAGCAGGTTCAGCATGATCTGCTTGAACCGCATGCGGTCTGCCACCACACACAAGCCGTGCGGTGGCGGAAACAGCAAACGGATGCCGCGTTGCTCGCACAAGGGCTCGACCATGTTCTTGCAATCGGCCAGCACGTCGTCCAACTCGACAGGCTCCAGCGACACGCTCAGCTTGCCCGACTCGATCTGCGCCAGGTTCAGGATCTCGTTGATGAGCTCCAGCAGATGCCGACCGGCCCGGACGATGTGCTCCGTGTACTGCTGCCTTTGATCGGGCGTGGTCGCGAAAGCCTCGGAAGTGAGCAGCTGGCCAAAGCCGATGATCGCGTTCAAGGGCGTGCGCAGCTCGTGGCTCATGCTGGAGAGGAACTCCGACTTGGCCTGATTGGCGCTTTCAGCGGCCTGCCGGGCGCGCTCCAGTTCGGTGTTGGAGGCTGCCAGTTGCAAGGTGCGCTCTTGCACGCGTTGCTCCAGCTCCTGGTTCAGGCGCATGACCTCTTGCTGAACCAGACGCCGCTCTTCAACCTCCTGCGCCTTGTCCTTGTTCGAGATTTCCAGCTCGTTGGTACGCCGTTCGATCTCGTTGAGCATGTCGTTGAAAGACTCGACCAGCACCCCTACTTCGTCGTCGCTGATCTTGTCCGCACGTCGGGAATAGGAGCCTTCTTGCACCACCTCGCGGGCCACTTCGGCGATGGCCAGCACCGGCCTTGTGACAATGCGCTGCAGCCACCACGACACCAGGAACGCCACCAACATGGACGCGGTGATGACAATGGCGGCAATGCCGGCGTATTGGCCGATGCGGTCAAACAGTGCGTAGTCTGTGCGCAGGTAGATCGTGCCGAGGATCTCGTCGTTCTCCACGATGCGCTTGAACACCATCAGCTTGCGGTCAACGATCTGCACGCCCTCGTCACCTGGCAGCTTGGGTAGGGTGTGGGGCTCGCCTGGCGCCAGGTAGCTGGCGAACAGTGCGCCGTTGGCGTTGTAGATGGCGGCGGCACGCACCTTGGTCAGGCGCAGGAAGTGCAGGTTTTCCCGTGCCATTCGTGCGTCGTTGAAGCTCAGGGCAGGAGCGGTGGTGCGGCCCAGCAGTTCAGCCTGGGCGCCCATGTCTTCGATCCAGCTCTCATGGTAGGTGCGCAGGTCATAGGCCACCATGGCGCCCAGCGCCACGATCAGGGCCACCAGTGTCGTGGCCATCATGACGATGACAAGGCGAATGCTGAGTGAGTGGGCGCCGATGCGTGGCCTCATGAAGCCCTCCTCACCACCTTGCGGGCCACGCTCAAGAGGCGTGCACTGATCTTCAGGTTGTTCTGCTCGGCGGGCACGGGCGCGATGTCGAAGCGGACCTTATCCTGCTCCAGCACGAAGTTGATCATGCTGCCGGAGTCAAGGCCTCGCTCGGCTTCGGTCACGATCAGGATCGATTGCCCTTTTGTGGCAGCCAGGATATCGGGCAGCGTAGATGTCTCTGCTCCCATGATGAAGGCGATCTGCACGCCCGTCAGGGACGCGCCTCGTCGTACTCTGTGGACCTCAACCGGTCGGCCATTTACATTGCGGCCCGCCGTGGTCTGCTCCAGGACATCGGCGAAGGCATCCGCGCCCATGACGGCAATGACGAAAGGGCTATCAGCTTTTTCGAAAGCCTGGTTGGGCCATGCCACATAGGCGCCAAATTTGTACAAGAAGGCGGCTTTGACCTGCGCTTCGATGGGTTGGGCGGCCAGTTGGGCTGCACCGTCCGCGATGTGTGTCAACAAGGCAAGCGTCAGCAACAGGCCGAACCAGCCCCGGTGCCCTCGCCGTGGCTTTGATGATGGGGCGTGAGGGTTCAGAACCACATGACAGCCTGTAGGGAAACGCCGGGGCCGATTTCCGATCGGGTTGTGACGGAGGTGTACTCACCGTGCGAGGTACCCAGCAGATTGCGCCCGGTGATGGACAGCTCCAGGTTCGTGCGCACATGCCAGCCCCAGCGAAGGTCAAAGGCCAGATAGCCCGGGACATACGGGTTGTTCAGCATCGATACATGCCTGAGCGTGGCGTCGAATTCGTGGCCATGCGGCCCGTCCCAGGATGAGCGCAGCAACCATGTCTGCGCTGGATCCTTGCCTCGGGCAGCGGCCAGGCCCGCCCGGTCGGTGCTGTCGGCGGCCAATGCAAAGCGCTGATACAGGCCAGAAAAGCCTGCCGACAAGCGCCAGTCCGATGTCGGCTGGTAGCTGCCCCAGGCCTCCAGGCCATTGATCGCCGCGCGCATCCTGCCCGAAAAAATCAGGTAGTTGCGTGTGGCGCTCAACTCCTGCGTGTGCAGGTTGTCATACAGCGAGCGATACCAGCTCAAGGACACGCTGCTTTGGGGTGTGGGTTGCCCTCGGTAGCCAATCTCGAACACCCGCGCGACCTCGGCATCGACGCCGGGGCCACCTGCCAGCAGGTAGGGCGGGTTGGCCACAAGGCTGGGGATATAGGGGTCTCGGTCCAGACGGGAGGGGGCCCGCACGGTGCGTGACAAGGCCGTCCACAAGAGGTGATCGGCGGCGGGTTTCCAAGCCAGGCGGGCATTGGGCAGCCACTCAACCCCGGTGTAGTCATTGCTCTCCAGCCGGGCCCCCAGCGTCAGGCGCAGGCTGGGCGACAGCGTGATGTCATTTTGCGCAAAGAGACTGGTCCAGGTCTGATTGACGTCAGCGGGCAGGAAGGCGAAGTTGACGCTGGTGTTGTCCACGCGATCCTGGCCAAGCCGGTATTGCCCGCCCAGAACCCACGCTTGCTTTTCTTCGCGAGGCAGCGCGTATTGAAACTGGACATCGGTGATGTCCAGTTTTTCGGAGAAGGTGGGGGGCACGACGCGTTCGGTGTGGTCGACATACGCCTGCACATTGAATTCGCTGCCATCGTCAAGCTTGCGTGTCCAGCGGGCCAGAAGATGCCCGCCCTTGGTCTCAATATTGCGTAGCGTGAAAGGCCTGCCACTGATGACAATACTGCCAGGCAGTGGCTGGCCGTGGTCCCCCCGGTACAGCGAGCCTTCCATCGTGACCTGACTGCGGGCTCGCTCCCAGTCGGCGCGAAACCCCACTTGGCTCATCTGGCCGGCATCGTCCACATCCCGGCCATTTGCCAGCTGTGTATGGTTCAGGTTGAAGTGCCTTGAGTAGATACGGTAGCTGCCATCGCCATCCAGGTCGCCGCCATATCTGGCTGACACATTGCTGCCTCGGTTGCCGGTATTGCCCACAAGCAGGCTGCCTGTTGTATCCACCGCGGAGCGCGTGATCACATTGATGACGCCATTGACCGCGTTGACACCCCAAAGTGTGCCGCCTGGCCCGCTGATGACCTCGATTCGTTCAACATCCTGCAACAGCACATCCTGTACATCCCAGAACACGCCGGCAAACAGGGGGGTATAGACCGATCGCCCGTCGATCAACACCAGTAGCTTGTTGGACGAGGTGCCACTGAAGCCCCGGGCACTGATCGAATAACCACTGTTGCTGATCTGCGCCACATTCAGGTTGGGCGCCAGGCGCAGCGCGTCTGGCAGATTGCTCGCGCCTGAGCGCCTGATGTCGTCGGCGGTGATCACGAAGACGGACGCCGCGGCATCTGACAACGGCTCGGGCCGTTTGGATGCCGAGGTGATTTCGACGTTGCTCAACTCCTCCAGGCTCATGTCGGCCAGGCTGAGGTTGGTGGTCGGCCCTGCCAGGGCTGTACTTGACAAAGCGCATACCCATGCAAGGTATGGCTTGCGAATTGGCCAGGACGTGGCGCGGACCATGCAAACTCCTGTAGGTATGCCACCGGGATCGTGAGACATGATCCTCCCTGGCTTGCCTCGGGAAGGCAATTCCCTTGGTTACCATAGGCTCTTGATCCTGGCGATTTCCATGAACGATTACACCTTTTACTGGCACGACTACGAGACCTTCGGCAAAGTGGCCCGGCGCGACCGGCCCTCTCAGTTCGCTGGTGTGCGCACCGATGCCGACCTCAACGAGATCGGCGCGCCGCTCATGCAGTACTGCCAGCCCTCGCCGGATTACCTGCCCGACCCGGAAGCCTGCCTGCTCACCGGCATCCTGCCGCAGACCTGCCTGGAGCGGGGCGTGCCCGAGCACCGCTTTGCCGATGCCATCGAGCGCGAGCTGGCCCAACCCAACACGGTGGGCGTGGGCTACAACACCATTCGCTTCGACGACGAAGTGACGCGCCACCTGTTCTGGCGCAACCTGATCGACCCGTATGCACGCGAATGGCAAAACGGCTGTGGCCGCTGGGACCTGCTCGATGTGGTGCGCTGCACCTGGGCCTTGCGCCCCGAAGGCATCAACTGGCCCAAGCATGAAGACGGCCGCCCCTCGTTCAAGCTGGAGCACCTGACGGCCGCCAATGGCCTGAGCCATGAGGCCGCGCACGATGCGCTGTCTGACGTGCGCGCCACGGTGGGTCTGGCACGCCTGATCAAGCACGCGCAGCCCAAGCTGTGGGACTTCTGCCTGAAGCTGCGCAAGAAGGACGCGGTGCTGGCCGAGGCCGGGCTGGACAAGCCGCGCTGGAGCTGGAAGCCATTCCTGCACATCTCGGGCATGTTCAGCCACGAGCGCGGCTGCATGGCGCTGGTGTATCCGCTGGCCCAGCACCCCAGCAACAAGAACGAGATCCTGGTGTGGGACCTGGCCCACGACCCCACCGAGCTGTTCGGCATGAGCGCGGCCGACATCCGCCTGCGCATGTTCAGCAAGACGGCCGATCTGCCCGAGGGCGTGACACGCCTGCCCGTCAAGAGCGTGCACATCAACAAGTCGCCCATCGTGATCGGCAACCTCAAGATCCTCAGCCCGGCCTTGATCACCAAATGGGGGCTGGACCTGGACAAGGCCATGGCGCATGCCGAGATCGCCGCAGAGCGCGCATCCAGCATGGATGGCATCTGGGCCGAGCTGTACAACCGTGCCGACAGCCGCACCGAGGTGGACGTGGACGAAGATCTGTACGGTGGTTTTGTGGGCAACGAAGACCGCCGTGTGCTGCAACGACTGCGTGGCCTGTCGCCAGCCCAACTGGCCGAGCGTGCGCCGGGCTTTGTGGACGAGCGCCTGGAAGAAGTGCTCTTTCGCTACCGCGCGCGCAACTTCCCTGACACCTTGAGCGAAGCCGAGCAGGCACGCTGGCATGAGTTGCGTGTGGCCCGCCTGCATGAGGGGCAAGGTGGTGGCCTGTCGCTGGCTGCCTTCTTCGAACGCATTGATGCCTTGAGCGAGGCGTTGAGCGAAGACGACGAGCGTGGTCAGGACATCCTGGGCGCGCTGTATGACTATGCCGAGCAGATCGCACCGTAAGCCAACCGGGGATACGTCGGGTGGCTTGGCCAGGCCCGGCGTGCAGACGCTGGTGCCGGTGATCCGCAGTGCACCCACGCACCTGCGTTACCTGAGCGGCTACCCGCCGCATCTGCTCCAGCAGGTGCAGCAGTTGATCGACGAGGGCAAGCTGGCTGACACGCTGGCGCGCCGTTACCCGGAGCGCCACGAGGTCAAGTCAGATGCGGCCTTGTACGAGTACGTGATGGACCTCAAGGCCCGCTACATGCGCAATGCCGACCAGCTCAGCAAGGTGGCCTACGACAACAAGCTCAAGGTGATCACGCACGCGCTGGGTACGCACACGGCCGTGTCACGCGTGCAGGGTGGCAAGCTCAAGGCCAAGCGCGAGATCCGCGTGGCCAGCCTGTTCCGCGAGGTGGCGCCCGAGTTCCTGCGCATGATCGTGGTGCACGAGCTGGCGCACCTGAAAGAGAAGGCTCATGACAAGGCCTTCTACCAGCTGTGCACGCACATGGAGCCCTGCTACCACCAGTACGAGTTCGATCTGCGCCTGTACCTGGTCGCGCAGGATCTGGCCAGGCTCAAGCCTGACGCGCCATCGCCGTCTGCGCCGCCGGCTGCATGATCCGCTGCCAGTGCGCCTGCAGGCTGGGCACCACGCGCTCGGCATCGGTGACCACGGACATGTGGCCCAGACCAGGCATGGTCTCCACCAGCGCCTGATCATTGACGCGGGCCAGGCGGCGTGTCATCTCACGCGCGGGCAGCCGGGTGTGTTCGCCATGGACCAGCGTCAGGGGCTGCTCGACGCGGAAGTCCTCGAAGCGGCGCGGCAGGCTGCCGATCAGGTTCACCTCCTGCGACATCTTCCAGCCGAAGGCGCGCATCGGGGCTTTCACCTTGTCGGGCATGAAGGACCAGGCGCCGGGGCCATTCCAGTAGTTGATGAAGGCTTCCAGCCACTCGTCGCTGCCGCCTTGTTCGGCCTTGGTGAAGACGCTGCCGGGGCCGTACATGGTGCGCATCTCGACACCCAGTTCACCGTCGAGTTCGTCCTGCACCTGGCGCAGCGAGCCAAACATCACCGGCTCATACAGCCACAGTGATTTGACGGGCAGATCCCGCTCCAGCGTCAATAGCAGAGCCAGCAGGCCGCCATACGAGTGGGCCACCAGATGCAGGCCACTGGTGTCCGACGGGATCTGCTTGCGGATGTGCGCCAGATCCATGTCCATCGTGAACGGGGTGCCGGCTGGCATCAGGTCGTCAGGGGCGTAACCCCGGTTCACCACCGCCAGGCTGCGCATGCCCTCGGGCACCGTGCCCATCAGGCGCTTCCACATGAAGGGCCCCATGCCGGTGGAGTGGATGAACAGGGCGGTGTCTGGCGTAGGTTGGGTCATGAATCGTCTCCGGAATTTACTTGCATAAAGCAAGTAGTTGGGTCAGTATAGGAACGAAACGCCTTGCCTGCAAGCAACCCCTTTTTTCTGTCCTCGAAAGGCCCCATGCGCCGCACCTCGTTTGCCAAGATGAGCTGTTCCATCGCCCGCACGCTGGAGCTGGTGGGCGACTGGTGGACCTTCCTGATCGTGCGCGAGGCGTTTTTCGGCAGCCGAAAGTTCGTTGAGTTCGAGAAGGTGCTGGGCATCGCGCCCAATGTGCTCACGCAGCGCCTGGCCAAGCTGGTGGACGGCGGCATCCTGGTGGTCGAGGCCACCAGTGCGAGCGGCAAGGCCTTGTCCTACCGGCTCAGCCCCAAGGGCCGCGATCTGTTCCCGGTGCTGGTGGCCATGCTGCAATGGGGCGACAAGCACGCCAGCGCGCCCAAAGGCCCGCCGGTGCGCATCGTGGAGCGCCGCACCGGCCAGGAGATCGCGCCCATGCTGCTGCGCTCGGCCAGCGGCGAGGCGCTGGATGTGTCCGAGGTGATGCCGGTGCCAGGGCCTGGGGCCGGGCAGGCGGTGCGCAACCGCATGGCGGAGATTGCCGAGCTGGCTGATGCTCGCCGATCAGGCGAGAGGTGAGCCGTCAGTTCCACCATGGCGACGGAAGCGGGCAGTTTCCGCCACTTCATGCGCTCAATGCCATGAGGTCGTCACCAGATCCTGGTGCCCGATGGGGCGACGCCCCAATACCTCGGTGAAAGCCTCAGCTGGTGCCACGTTGTCTTGATCCAGCAGGGACAGCGTCTCCGTGCAGAAGGGCATGGCCGGGATCTGGTCGCCGATGCGGGCGCTCAATGTGGTCATGAAGCCGGGCAAGGGCATGACCAGGGCTTTGCTCTTGCCGAGTTGCTGGCGCAGGCTGCCGATGAAGTCAGCCATGCTCAAGGGCGTGGGGCCGACGCAAGGCAAGACGCCTGTCAGCGTGCGTGCCTCGCTCAGCAAGCGGGCAATGGCCAGGGCCAGATCGCCCACGGCCACCGGCTGGATGCGGGCCTTGATCATGGCTTGCGGCAACAGCAGCGCCGGCAACTGAGCCAGGCCCATGAACAGCTTGCTGCTGTCACCTTGGGCACCAAACACGATGCTGGGGCGCAGCACGACGCCATCGAGCTGACCTTGCTCGGTGAGGCCCAGCAGATGCCGGTCTGCTGCGAGCTTGGTCTGGGCGTAGGCGGTGTCACTGCCCTCGATACCCAGCGCAGAGACATGGATCACGCGTCGCACACCGGCTTGCGCGCAGGCCGTGTACAGGGCCTTGGGCACCTCGGCGTGCACGACCTGGATGGGGCGTTGGCGGGTATCACGCAGCACGCCCACCGCATTGACCACAGCATCCACGCCCTTGAGCCGGGCCAGCCAGACCGCAGGGTTGGTGTCGCGGCTGAAGTCAACAGCGATGGCCTGGTCGTCATCACCCCGGCTGGCCGGCGAGCGCGTGGGGATGACCCGATGCCCGGCGGCGATCAGCGCCTTGGTGATGTTGTGGCCGATGAAGCCGGATGAACCACACAGCAGGATGTTCATGATGGGGCCTCCTAAGTGCTCAGCATCAGCAAGAGAGTGCCACATCCGACCAGCAAGTTGACCCTGCGGCCCCGCCATTTGGTGCCATCTACGGCCTTGTACCGGAGTTGCCGCACCTTGACCTGCTGTTGTAAATCACGGGTGGATGTCAGGGAACAGCGACTGATCCAGCCCTTTTTGCGCACCCGTTGCCAACCCGGGCTCGGACGCCGCAGAGGCCGCGCTCGGGGGCGTCGGGATCAGCGAGCGGTTGATGACCTGGTCGTCCAGGCCCAGCGAAGTGATGAAGCCGCCGTTGGCCCACTCGGCGTAGCGCCAGTCGGTGTCGCTGCGCATCAGGCCGTCGCCGGGCGGGCTGATCTCTTTCACTGGTTCATGCGCCAGTGCGGTCGCCATGAAGTTGATCCAGGTCGGCAGGGCCAGCGAGGCGCCCGAGCTGTGGTTGCCCAGTGATTGCGGCTTGTCATAGCCCACCCAGACCACCGCAACCAGATTGGGTTGGAAGCCCGCGAACCAGGCGTCGACCACATCGTTGGTGGTGCCGGTCTTGCCGTAGATGTCGGGGCGCTTGAGCTGGGCCTGCGCGCGTGCGGCGGTGCCACTGCGCGCGACCTCCTGCAGCAGCGATGCGGTCATGTAGGTATTGCGGGCCGGGACGGTGCGCTGGCTTTCGTCCACGGTGGCGGGGGGCGCTTCGAACACCGTCTTGCCGTCGACATCGGTGATGCGCTTGATCACCACGGGCGTCACCTTCAAGCCGCCATTGGCGATGACCGCGTAGGCGCTGGCCAGTTGCATGGGCGTGGTCGAGCCGGCGCCCAATGCCAGGGTCAGGTTGTTGGGCTGCTTGTCGACATCAAAGCCGTAGCGGCCGGTCCACTCGCGTGCGGCATCGGGGCCCATCAATTGCACCAGGCGGATGCTGACCAGGTTCTTGGAGCGGGCCAGGGCCTCGCGCAGGGTGATCGGGCCGTCGGCGCTGCCATCGGCGTTTTGTGGGTTCCAGTCACCCAGCCCACTGAGGGGGGCGTCGTTGACGATGGTCTCGGGCATGACGCCGTTTTCCATCGCGGCGGCATACAGGAAGGGCTTGTAGCTGGAGCCAGGCTGGCGCCAACCCTGGGTCACGTGGTTGAACTGGTTGGCGCGGAAGTCAAAGCCGCCCACCAGGGCATGGACTTCGCCGTCATGCGGGTTGATGGCCACGAGGGCGCTCTCGGCTTCGGGCCATTGCGTGAGCGTCCAGTCCTTGCCTTGCTGCAGCACGCGCACCACGGCGCCACGCTGGATGCGCAGCTTGGCGCTGGCCTTGGGGGACAAACCGGGCTGCGCCTGACGCAGGCCCTTGCCGGTGATGGTGATCACTTCACCGGATGCCAGCACCGTCACCACGCGCTGCCGTGAGGCCTCGGTCACGATGGCGATCTTCAGGGTCTCGTCGTCGTTGTAATCGGCCAGGGCCTGCGATACGGCCGGGTCGGTGTCTTCCAGGCTGTTGTCAAGTTCTTCCTGCTCTTCGGGGCCGCGCCAGGCTTGCTGCAACTCGCGGTCGATCAGGGTCTTGCGCACGGCCTTGTAGGCGGCTTGCTGCTCGTTGGCGCGCAGGGTGGTGATCACCTTCATGCCGGTGCTGTAGGCCGCCTCGCCATAGCGCGCGAACACCTGGGCGCGGGCCATTTCGGCGACGAACTCGGCATGCACTTCAACCTCGCCGGGCGCGCGCACGCTGAGCTTTTCGGCCTTGGCGGCGGCGTACTGGGTGTCATCGACCACGCCTTGGGCATGCATGCGCATCAAGGCCACCAGTTGCCGGGCGCGGGCCCGCTCCGGGTTGCGGATGGGGTTCACGTTGGCGGGGTTCTGGGGCAGGCCCGCCAGCATCGCGCATTCGGCGGCAGACAGCGCGCTCAAGGGCTTGCCAAAGTAGGTCTGGGCCGCTTCTGCAAAACCATAGGCGCGTGCACCCAGGTAGATCTGGTTCATGTAGAGCTCCAGGATCTGGTTCTTGCTCAGTTCATGCTCGATCTTCAAGGACAGCATGGCCTCCTTGAGCTTGCGGCTCAGCGTCTTTTCACGTGTGAGGAAGAAGGTGCGGGCCACCTGCTGCGTGATGGTGGAGGCACCTTGCGTGCGCCCGCCCGTGACGTTGGACAGCACCGCGCGCAATACCCCGACCACGTCGATGCCCGGGTGCTCGTAAAAGCGCGCGTCCTCAACGGCCAGCAGGCTGTCGCGCATCAGCTTGGGGATCTGGTCAAAGTGCTGGTATTGGCGCTTTTCGTTGCCAAAACCACCGATCTCGACGCCATCGGCCGTGTAGACGCGCAGGGGTTGCTTGGGTTGGTAGTGCGCCAGGCTGCTGGTGTCGGGCAACTGGGGGTAGAGCACGGCGATCGAGCCCAGCAGGATCAGCAGGCCGATCACGGCGCCACCAGCGCCCAGCCACATCAGCTTTTTCAAGAGAGGGCCCCTCGTGATGCGGGCCAACACAGAGACATCTTCGATCTTCTCGGACATGCAAGATCCTATGGGCGCGGCTGGCGTCAGGCCAGTCAGAGCCGTGGATTATCAGGCCTGGGTTGCCATGGTCGTGACAAACGGTGAGCATCAAAAAAGCCCGCCAGGTTTCCCGGGCGGGCTTTGGTGTGGCCCCTGATCCAACAACCGTTGTCGATCAGGTCAGGGGGCACATTCAAGATCAGGCGTTCACCGTCTTGGCGGTTTCCACGTACTCTTCAATCTGGTTGAAGTTCATGTACTTGTAGATCTTGTCGGCATCCTTGGCGACCACACCGACTTCAGCCAGGTACTCGGCAGGCGTTGGCAGCTTGCCCAGCTTCGATGCCACAGCAGTCAGCTCGGCCGAGCCCAGGAACACGTTGGTGTTCTTGCCCAGGCGGTTGGGGAAGTTCCGGGTCGACGTGGAGATACAGGTCGAGCCTTCCTTGATCTGAGCCTGGTTACCCATGCACAGCGAGCAGCCGGGCATTTCGGTACGGGCGCCAGCGGTGCCGAAGGTGTTGTAGAAGCCTTCCTTGGTCAGCTCGGCCGCGTCCATCTTGGTGGGCGGTGCCACCCACAGACGCACCGGGATGTCCTTCTTGCCTTCCAGCAGCTTGCCGGCGGCACGGAAGTGACCGATGTTGGTCATGCAAGAGCCGATGAAGGCCTCGTCGATCTTGGTGCCAGCGACTTCAGACAGGAACTTGGCGTCGTCCGGGTCGTTCGGGCAGCAGACGATGGGCTCCTTGATGTCGGCCAGATCGATCTCGATCACGGCAGCGTACTCGGCATCCTTGTCGGCTTCCAGCAGGGTTTGGTTGGCCAACCAGGCTTCCTGGGCTTCGATACGGCGCTGCAGGGTGCGGGCATCGGCGTAACCGTCGGCGATCATGTTCTTCATCAGAACGATGTTCGACTTCAGGTACTCGGCCACAGGCTCCTTGTTCAGCTTGATGGTGCAACCCGCAGCGGAACGCTCAGCCGAAGCGTCGGACAGCTCGAACGCTTGCTCGACCTTCAGGTCTGGCAGGCCTTCGATTTCCAGCACGCGGCCCGAGAAGATGTTCTTCTTGCCGGCCTTGGCCACGGTCAGCAGACCAGCCTTGATGGCGTACAGGGGGATGGCATGCACCAGGTCACGCAGGGTGATGCCAGGCTGCATGGTGCCCTTGAAGCGCACCAGCACCGACTCAGGCATGTCCAGAGGCATCACGCCGGTGGCAGCGCCGAAGGCAACCAGGCCCGAACCAGCGGGGAAGGAGATGCCGATGGGGAAGCGGGTGTGCGAGTCGCCACCGGTGCCGACGGTGTCGGGCAGCAGCAGGCGGTTCAGCCACGAGTGGATCACGCCGTCGCCAGGACGCAGGGCCACGCCGCCGCGGTTGCTGATGAAGGCAGGCAGCTCGCGGTGCATCTTCACGTCCACGGGCTTGGGATAAGCGGCCGTGTGGCAGAACGATTGCATGACCAGGTCAGCCGAGAAGCCCAGGCAAGCCAGGTCCTTCAGCTCGTCACGGGTCATCGGGCCGGTGGTGTCTTGCGAACCAACGGTGGTCATCTTGGGCTCGCAGTACGTGCCAGGACGCACGCCTTGGCCTTCAGGCAGGCCCACAGCGCGGCCAACCATCTTCTGAGCCAGGGTGAAGCCCTTGCCGCTGTCCTTCGGTGCCTGGGGCAGACGGAACAGGGTGGAAGCGCTCAAGCCCAGGAACTCACGGGCCTTGCCGGTCAGCGAGCGGCCGATGATCAGGTTGATGCGGCCGCCGGCGCGGACTTCGTCCAGCAGCACTTGCGACTTCAGCTCGAAGTTGGCAGCCACGGCGCCGTTCTTCTCGATCTTGCCGTCATAGGGGTAGATGTCGATGACATCGCCCATTTCGAAAGCGGTCACGTCCACTTCGATCGGCAGGGAGCCGGAGTCTTCCTGCGTGTTGAAGAAGATGGGGGCGATCTTGCCGCCCAGGGTCACGCCGCCAAAGCGCTTGTTGGGCACGAAGGGGATGTCTTCGCCGGTAGCCCAGATCACGCTGTTGGTGGCCGACTTGCGGGAAGAACCGGTGCCGACCACGTCGCCCACGTAGGCAACCAGGTTGCCCTTCTTCTTCAGGTCTTCGATGAACTGCATCGGGCCGCGCTTGCCGTCTTCTTCGGGCTTGAAGGCCGCGTCAGGACGGGTGTTCTTGAGCATCGCCAGATAGTGCATCGGGATGTCAGGGCGGCTCCATGCGTCAGGCGCAGGCGACAGGTCGTCGGTGTTGGTTTCGCCAGGCACCTTGAACACGGTCACGGTGATTTTCTTGGCGACTTCAGGGCGGGTGGTGAACCACTCGGCGTCAGCCCAGGATTGCATCACGGCCTTGGCGTTGGCATTGCCAGCCTTGACCAGCTCGGCGACGTCGTGGAACGCGTCGAACATCAGCAGGGTCTTCTTCAGGGCTTCAGCGGCCACGCCACCGACTTCAGCGTCAGACAGCAGGTCGATCAGGGGTTTGACGTTGTAGCCGCCCACCATGGTGCCCAGCAGCTCGGTGGCCTTGGCCTTGGAGATCAGCTTGGTGACGACATCGCCGTGGGCCACGGCCGACAGGAAGGAGGCCTTGACCTTGGCAGCGTCGTCCACGCCCGGGGGCACGCGGTGCGTCAGCAGGTCCAGCAGGAAGGCGTCTTCGCCAGCGGGCGGGTTCTTGATCAACTCGATCAGCTCAGCAACTTGGCTGGCAGACAGGGCAAGAGGGGGGATGCCCAGCGCGGCGCGCTCGGCAACGTGTTGGCGATAGGCTTGCAACATGGTGTTCACCTGGAGTGGATGGGGCAAAACGCTGGAGACGCGCGCCCTGCCGAATCACCATCGTGGGGCACAAACGGGGCAGACAACGCGTCGCGATCACAGGGAAATGCAATTTCCGTGCAGCCTTTGATTATCGCGCACGAGAGGGCTTTCCGACGAGCCCCCAGGGGGAATTGTTCGCGTAAACAGGGGGGGAGGTGCCGGTTCGTCGCAACGGAGCGGGCCAAAAAGCAAAGCCCGGGGCGTTCCCGGGCTTTGTTTGAGGGCTTTTCAGCGAACTTGGGGTGCTTACTGGGCGCCAGCCGGTGCTTCAAACAGCGCGGGACGAGGCGGTTGTTTGGCCATTTCGGCTTCAGCTGCACGCTGCACTTCGTGCACGCAGCCGTCCACCATGCGACGGCCGGCCTTCACGTCCATCAGCATGGACTTGGTCAGGATCTGGATCAGCAGGGCGGCGCCCTTGACGTCTTCCAGGCGGATGGCGCCTGTGTTGGACAGAACCGGCTTCATCACCCAGGACTGGTTGCCCAGCTTGAGGTTGAAGTAGCCCTTGTTGCGGTCATTGCGGTCAACCGACACGCGCTTGCCGAATTCGCACTCGTAGCGACCGATCAGCACGCGGTCGGCGGCCAGCAGTTGCTCGGGCGAGGCCTCGGGCAGGGGTTGGAACTTCTCGGCCAGGATCTTCTTGGAGGCGCGGGTTTCAGCATGCGCCAGCTGGGGGCCGAAAGTGGCGGCCACCATGCCCAGCACCATGCCGGCGGACAGGGCCAGGGTGCGGATGCGTTGATAGCGCTGGATTCTGCGGGTAGCGGTCTTCGTCATGGCGGGGGCCTTACTCCATCGGGGCATTGGGGGCGATCGAGAGCGATCGGGCGGCGGTTCGCAAAAAACCGGTCGCGGCGGGAGGATCTTGCCATCTTTCGGCGCGGGCGGTGAGTCCGAAAAAGCCGCTTTTGGATGTCAAACGCGTCAGATTGTGTCCAAGTGCTAGGTGTAAACCGCATCGCACAAATGTGCGATGGCGCCAGGCCGCGCGATGTCTCGATAATTGGGACATGCGAAAAAAAATGGGGTTGGTGGAGGACGATGACCGGGTGCGGCGCCGCTTCGCCCATGCGATCGGCCGTTCTCACGAGTTCGAGCTGTGGTTCGAGACCGGCTCGATGCTGAGCGCATTGGAGTGGATGAGCCAATGCCCACCCGATGCCTGGCCTTCGCTGTGGCTGGTGGACTTGGGCCTGCCCGATGGCAGCGGGCTGAGCGTGATCCGGCACGCGCTGGCCCTGCACCCCCAGACGCAGGTGATGGTGGTGTCGATGTTCGGCGATGAAAGCAAGGTGCTCGATTGCATCGATGCGGGCGCCATGGGCTACATCCTCAAGGGGCAGGGCGACGAAGACATCCTGTTGCACATTGAGGATCTGCTCCATGGTGGCTCGCCCATGTCGCCCATCATCGCGCGCCAGGTGCTCAGCCGTTTCCGCATGGCGCGCGAAGTGCAGCGGCCTGGGCGCAAGTCCTCAGGCTTCGGCGATGCGCTGGCCGATCC
Organism: Aquabacterium sp.; assembly: GCF_016195855.1. Classification (GTDB taxonomy): domain Bacteria; phylum Pseudomonadota; class Gammaproteobacteria; order Burkholderiales; family Burkholderiaceae_C; genus Aquabacterium. The sequence goes on along the minus strand of NZ_JACPYU010000025.1, from coordinate 38,018 downwards.
TTATCTGACGGCCAGGGAGCTGGATGTGCTCGACTGGATCGCACGCGGCTATTCGTACGAAGAGGTGGCCGCGAACCTGCAGGTTGCCCTCAACACGATCCGCCACCATGTGCGCGGCATCTACGCCAAGCTGGGGGTGCACACCAAGGTGGATGCCATCAACGAGGCGCGCCGCCGGCGCTGGCTGGACGCCTCATGACGGGCTGACCATGATGATGCGGTGGTGCTGGCAGTTGGGGCTTGCATGGCTCTTGATGGGGTGGGGGTTGGCGCACGGACAGGGCCAGGCCTTGCCCGGGCCAGCCGACCAAGTCTGGCTGCTGGACCACGCGGAGCGGGCGCCAGGTGTGGTCGTCACTGATGCCGATGACGCGCGACAGGGCCCGGGTTGGCAGACGGTTGGCCTGCCAGACTCATGGCGGCTGGATGGCCGATCGGGTACCTGGACCTACCGCTTGCGCCTGCCGACCTGTGGGCCCGGCGTGGCGGGGGCTTGCCTGGCCCCCCGTCCTGGCTCGGCCTTGTGGATCCCGCGGGTGGGGTGCGGCGTGGCGCTGTGGGTCAATGGCCAGCCCGTGCTTCGCCTGGCCGAGGTCAATGGGCCTGAGCAGGGGCAGGGCAGGGACCTGGACCGTGGCAAGCGCCCGATCATGCTGACCATGGCGCCTTCGCTGCTGCGCGACGCACGGCCAGGCCTGGACAACGATGTGCGCCTGGTGGTGTCCAGCCCTTTGGCGCGTTTGGGTGGCTTGTCGCGCCTGTGGGTGGGTACGGAGGCATCCCTGAATGCGCGGCATGTGCTGCGCGATGTCTTTCTCACGGGCAGCGCCGTGACCACCCTGAGCACCTCCGCCTTGTTGACGCTGGCCGGTTTGTGGGTGGCCTGGCGCATCAGGTCCGAGGCATGGCTGTTTGCGATGGTCAGCCTCTTGTGGGGCTTGCGTGAAGGCTTGTGGTTGATGGGGTATCGCTTCATGCCGGGGGACCTGGTCGCCGCGCTGGGTGATCTGACATCCGGTGCGGCTTTGCTTGTGGCGTGCTTGACCTTGCCGCCCTTGCTTGGCGAGCGGGCCCCCATCTGGTGCCGCCTGATCGTGGGCGCACTGGCCTTGTTGCCGGTGTTGATCTGGTGGCGGGTTTCCCATTCAGAGGCCGAAGCGGGTTCTCTGGTGACGGGGTGGTTCTACATGGCCCATGCGCTTGGGCTGTGGGGCTCGGTGATCTCCATCGCCTCGGTGTGGCGCAAGCCTTCCTGGCCCAGCGCCTTGATCCTGCTGGGCTGCATGGGGACGGCCGTCATCGCCGGGCTGGAAAACTGGCACGACAAGCAATCCCTGGATCCGCTCAGCTTTGAGCACCTGCGTCTGGCCCCGCTCATGGCTTTGAGCGCCTTGTTCGTGGCCTGTGTGTTTGTTTATGTGCGTGTGAGCGCGGCGCTGGCACTCGAAGGGCGCCACAAGGAGGCCTTGCAGCAAGAGGTTGCGGCGCAGCGGCAAGAGCTGGAAGCCTTGCATGCGCGTGAACGCCAGCGTGCGCAGACCGAGGCCGTCATCGATGAGCGTGCCCGCATCGTGCGCGACATGCACGATGGCCTGGGCTCCCAGTTGGTGGGCATGTTGTCGACGGTGGAGTCTGGCACCTTCACCCGAGACGAGTTGCTCGATGAGCTCAACGAGGCCTTGAATCAAATGCGCCTGACCATCGACTCGCTGGAGCCGATTGGTGAAGACCTGTCCAGCCTGCTGGGCCAGTTGCGCTTCAGGCTGGATGCGCGCTTGCGCAAGGCCGGGTTCAAGGTGATGTGGGAGGTGGCCCCGCTGCCTGCGGATGCGCATCTGAGCGCCTCGCACATCAACCATCTGCAGCGCTTGTTGTACGAAACCTTCTCGAACGTCATCAAGCACTCTGGTGCGGGCAGTGTCTGGGTGCATGCCAGCCACGACGAAACCTCCCGCACGAACAGGATCGTGATACGTGACGACGGCCGAGGTTTTGAAGCAGGGCGGCCGGGAGGCCGGGGGCTGCGCAACCTGGCGCATCGCGCAGCGCAACTGGGTGCTGACCTGGAGGTGCGATCGCGCCCCGGCGAGGGCACGCAGGTTTCCTTGAGTTGGGCGGTCAAGGCGATGTGAGCGGCCATCAGGGCATGTGATCTCACGTGTCCTGCGTGCATGCCACATGCGCATCACGTGCGCCCCGCATGGACATGCGATCACGTCCGTCCGAATGGTCTTGCCGACGCTGCTTGGGCACGATGGATCCCAGGCGTGAACAAGGTGTTCACGACCGATCTGTCGATGTTCAAACTTAGGAGAGACTCATGAAACTTTCGCGTTGGAAGATGCTGGCGTGCGCCGCAGCGGTGTCACTGGCTACAGGGGCACATGCCGCGGGCCCTGACTATGAATTCAAGGATGGCGGGGCGGTGCTGACCTTCACGACCGATTCCCTGGCGGCCCTCAACACCGCCGGTGTGACGGTGTCTGGCGTGGCGCCGGCCACCTTCGATGGCAGCAAGATCACCTTGACGTCCACCAACGACCTGGTGAGTTGGGACAGTGGCTACAACGTCACCTCGATGACCGGCTTGGGTGGCTTTCGCCTGACCTCGTCGACCACGCAGGGTGCGAAGGTGGACCTGTCCAACGTCACCATGGACGCTTCAGGGACCGTCTATGCCGATGTGGTCACGAACTCGTTCACCAGCCCCTTCAGCAGCTACGTGGGCAAGACGGTGAACCACATGGCTTTGTTCACGGGCTCCTTGGTTGGTGATACGAACATCGTGTCGTCCAACCTGCACGTGGGTGTCACGCTCAAGGACCTCAAGCTGACCTCGACGGCCATCCCGACCCTGGGCGATGCACTGGGTGTGCCGGCCTTCATCCAGACGGCCTTGTTCCCCTCGCTGAACTTCGGCCAGACGACCCTGACGGGCAACTTCGCGCTGGTGTCCACACCCGCTGTGCCGGAGCCCTCGACCTGGATGCTGATGGCAGGGGGCTTGATGGGGCTCTCCGCCGTGGCACGCCGGCGTCGCCTGATGCATTGAGGCTTCGGCCGGGCTCTTCATTGCATGAAGAGTTTCTCTTGTCTGCTTCCACTTTTCATGCGGCCGCGGTGGCGGCCGCCTTTTTTTCAGGGGGATGCAATGAACCACATTGCTTTGCGCCGCGCTTTGGCGTGGCTGAGCCTGAGCGTGGGCCTGTCGGGCGCCGTGCCAGCCGCGTTTGCCTCACCGATCACGCTCGACACCACCTGGCTGGATGCCAATGGGCGCCTGACCTTGACGACCGATGCCCGCCAGACCCTGGCGCTCACCGGCATCGACATGAGCGTGGGCGGCAAGGCCACGACCTTGGGCGAGGGCGTGTTCAACCTGCCCATTTCGCAGATCACCGCCGACGTCAAGCTGTTGCCACCCAGCCTGACCATGCAGCTTGCACAGGCCAAGGGCTCTTCGCTGGATTTTGCCAACACGCTCACTCAGGCCAAGGCCAGCCTGACTGACCTGAGCATGGACTTCAACTCGCACCTGGTCTATGGCGATGTGCTCAGCGCCGCCGGCAAGTCCAGGTTGTCGCTGTTCACCTTCGATGTCACCGCGCCCCTGACCTTCAGCCTCAAGGGCGGGATCTCGGTGAACATGACCCTGGGCAATCTGCACTTCACCGATGAAGGCGCGACGAGTTTTGTGCGTGCGCTGGGCGTGCCGGACTTCCTGGCGCCGGTGCTTCAGCAGGTGGACTTCGGTGCCATCGATGCGCGCGTGGTGCCGTGGTTCAGGACGGCCGTTGTCGCCAGCGTGCCGGAGCCGTCTTCAGGCCTGCTGTGGGCTTTGGGCTTGGCGATGGCTGCGTTGATGGTGCGCAAGAGGGCCGGCTCGGGTGCCCGCCGGAATGCCCTGCACATGGCCTTGCCGGGAGCCCACCGATGAGGCTGTACCGGCTCCGTTTGTTCAGGGGCGTGATGCTGGGTGCCACGCTGGCAATGGCTTGCACCTTGCCAGCCCAGGCACAAGCACCACTGGCCCATCTGGGCGAGCCGCTTGATCTGAAACCGGCCAAGCGGATGTACTGGCGGGCAGGCTACACCCGCGTGCGGCCCAATGACCGTTCGTCAGACAGCCAGGATCTCAATGGGGCGATCATGCGCTATGGCGACGAGTTCACGCCCGGCCTGAGCCCGCAATACGCACAGGCACTGGCCTTGTTGTCCAGCAACATCCTGCGGGATCACCCGGACGATGCCGCCAGCCAGGGCCTGGGCATGCCCACCGGCGCGACGGTGAAATCAGGTGGCGGCGGTGGGCTCACCTTGTCGGTGGGGCGTTACCTGGATGAGGACCGCAAGTGGGCCATGGAGGCCTATGTGCTGGGGCAGCCATTTGTGGCCTCGGTGCGCGGTGCGGGCCGCATTGGTGGGCAAGGGGCCGACAGCGTGGACCTGGGTGAGGTCATCCGCACCAAGATGCTGGGGCCGATCGCCTATGGCAAGTACCTCTTTGGCGACAAGGCAGACCGCTTGCGATTCTCGGCAGGGTTGGGTGCGGCCTACATCGTCTTCTTTGACACCAAGGTGTCGGACAGCCTGTCGAACTATGCTGGTGGGCGCACCACGGCGAGCATCAAGAATGCCTTTGGGCCGGGCGCATTTCTCGGGGCCGATTGGCGCTTCAATGAGCCCTGGAGCATGAGCCTGACGCTGGGTTATCTGAAGTTGCGCACCGAGTCCACGGTGACCACGCAGACCGACCCCGATGTGGTGGCCAGCAGCCCGGCCTTGCTGCAGTCCGCGCGGGACATCGGCAGCAACACGCTGACGGCCGTGCAGATCATCAATGGCAGCACCTTCCACACGCAGGATCTGGTGCCGGGCATCGCCCAGGAGCTGGCCCTGGCCCGAACGGGGCAGCGCAACAACCTGGGCAGCTACCAGCGCAAGATCAGCACCCAGCTGGACCCGTGGTTGCTGACCTTGAGCATCGGCAGGGACTTCTAGGCCGGCCTGGCGCTCAGAAGGTGTCGCCGGGCACTCGCACCCAGCCATCCATCAGGATGCGGGCGCTGCGGCTCATGATGGCCTTGGTGACCGTCCATTGGCCGTTCACCAGCTTGGCCTGGGCGCCGACACGCAGGGTGCCGGAGGGGTGACCGAAGCGCACCGCCTCACGTTCGCTGCCACCGGCTGCCAGGTTGACCAGCGTGCCGGGGATGGCCGCGGCCGTGCCGATGGCCACCGCACAGGTGCCCATCATGGCGTGGTGCAGCTTGCCCATGGACAGCGCGCGCACCAGCAGGTCCACGTCGGTGGCCTCAATGGTCTTGCCGCTGGAGGCCTTGTAGGCCGTGGGCGGCGCCACGAAGGCGATCTTGGGCGTGTGCTGGCGGGTGGCGGCTTCTTCAGGCGTCTTGATCAGGCCCATGCGCAGGGCACCGGCCACGCGGATGGCCTCGAAGCGCTTGAGGGCCTCGGGGTCGGTGTTGATCTGCTCGCGCAGTTCAGTGCCGGTGTAGCCGATGTCCTGGGCGTTGACGAACACGGTGGGGATGCCGGCCGTGATCATCGTGGCCTTGAATGTGCCGATGCCCGGGACTTCCAGGTCGTCCACCAGGTTGCCGGTGGGGAACATCGAGCCGCCTTCATCGCCATCGTCAGACGGATCCATGAACTCCAGCACGATCTCGGCGGCAGGGAAGGTCACGCCATCGAGCTCGAAGTCACCGGTCTCCTGCACCTGGCCGTTGGTCACGGGCACGTGGGCAATGATGGTCTTCTTGATGTTGGCTTGCCAGATGCGGACCACGCAAGTGCCGTTATCAGGGACGCGCGAGGGGTCGATCAAGCCCGCGTGGATGGCGAAGGCGCCGGCTGCCGTGGACAGGTTGCCGCAGTTGCCCGACCAGTCCACAAAGGCCTTGTCGATGGCGACCTGGCCATAGAGATAGTCCACATCGTGATCGGGCACGCTGGACTTGGACAGGATCACGCACTTGGAGGTGGAGGACGTGGCCCCGCCCATGCCGTCGATGTGAGCGGCATAGGGGTCAGGGCTGCCGATCACGCGCATGAACAGCTTGTCGCGTGCCTCGCCAGGCAGCTGGCAGGCGGCAGGCAGGTCTTGCAGGCGGAAGAACACGCCCTTGCTGGTGCCACCACGGATGTAGGTGGCGGGGATCTTGATTTGAGCTGGATGGGCCATGCTGAGTACCTTCATTTCATCAAACACGCAGACGCTCGCAGACCACGATCCTGATCCAGCGGACGCCCACGGATCTGGCTCTGCCAGTCCGTAGGCGTCGCCCCCTTGAGGGGGAGCGCCGAAGGCGCTTCGGGGGTGGTCAACGGTTAGCTGCAAGGAAATCTTGTGCAAAGCGCTGCAGCACGCCGCCCGCCTGGTACACCGACACCTCTTCCGCCGTGTCCAGGCGGCAGGTCATCGGCACCTTCACCACTTCGCCATTCTTGCGGGTGATGACCAGGTTCAGGTCGGCGCGGGGCTTGAGGTCGCCTTCCACGTCATAGGTCTCGGTGCCGTCCAGGTTCAGCGTCAGGCGGTTGGTGCCGGGCTTGAACTCCAGGGGCATCACGCCCATGCCGATCAGGTTGGTGCGGTGGATGCGCTCGAAGCCTTCGGCGGCAATCGCCTCGACACCCGCCAGGCGCACGCCCTTGGCAGCCCAGTCACGCGAGGAGCCTTGGCCGTAGTCGGCGCCGGCCACGATGATCAGCGGCTGCTTGCGGTCGTAGTAGGTTTCCATGGCTTCCCACATGCGCACGACCTTGCCTTCGGGCTCGATGCGGGCCAGCGAGCCGGCCTTCACCTTGCCATCGGCGTCACGCACCATCTCGTTCTTGAGCGTGGGGTTCGCAAACGTCGCGCGCATGGCGGTGAGGTGGTCGCCACGGTGGGTGGCGTAGGAGTTGAAGTCCTCCTCGGGCAGGCCCATCTTGTGCAGGTACTCACCAGCGGCCGAGTTCATCAGGATCGCGTTGGAAGGCGACAGGTGATCGGTGGTGATGTTGTCCGGCAGGATGGCCAGGGGGCGCATGCCCTTGAGCGTGCGCGGGTTGGCGGCCAGGGCGCCCACACCTTCCGTGTCCCAGTAAGGCGGGCGGCGGATGTAGGTGGACTGCGGGCGCCAGTCGTACTGCGGGCTCACCTTCACGCCCTTGTCGGCCTGGATGGCGAACATGGGCTCGTACACGGCGCGGAACATCTCGGGCTTCACCGAGGCCTTGACGATGGCGTCGATCTCTTCATCCGAAGGCCAGATGTCCTTGAGGCGGATTTCCTTGCCATCCACCACCGCCAGCACATCGTTTTCGATGTCGAAGCGCACAGTGCTGGCAATGGCGTAGGCCACCACCAGCGGGGGCGAGGCCAGGAAGGCCTGCTTGGCATAGGGGTGGATGCGGCCGTCGAAGTTGCGGTTGCCCGACAGCACGGCGGTGGCGTACAGGTCGCGGTCAACGATTTCCTTCTGGATGACCGGGTCCAGCGCGCCAGACATGCCGTTGCAGGTGGTGCAGGCAAAGGCCACGATGCCAAAACCCAGCTTCTCCAGGTCGCCCAGCAGATTGGCTTCCTTCAGATACAGCTCCACCGCCTTCGAGCCAGGGGCCAGCGAAGACTTCACCCAGGGCTTGCGCGTCAGGCCCAGCTTGTTGGCGTTGCGGGCCAGCAGGGCGGCCGCGATCACGTTGCGTGGGTTGGAGGTGTTGGTACAGCTGGTGATGGCGGCAATGATCACGGCGCCATCGGGCATGGTGCCTTCGTTGGCGGCAGGCATGGCCCACTTGCCGGCGATGCCCTTGGCAGCCAGGTCGCTCGTGGCCACGCGGGCATGCGGGTTCGAGGGGCCGGCCATGTTGCGCACGACGGTGGACAGGTCGAACGTCAGGTCGCGTTCGTACACGGCATTGGCCAGGCTGTCAGACCACAAGCCAGCCACCTTGGCATAGGTCTCGACCAGCTTGACTTGTTCAGCTTCGCGGCCCGTCAGCGTCAGGTAGTCCAGCGTTTGCTGGTCGATGCTGAACATGGCGGCGGTGGCACCGTATTCGGGCGCCATGTTCGAGATGGTGGCGCGGTCGCCGATCGTCAGCTTGGCAGCGCCTTCGCCGTAGAACTCCAGGTAGGCATCCACGACCTTGGACTTGCGCAGGAACTCGGTCAGCGCCAGCACCACGTCGGTGGCGGTGATGCCGGGTTGGCGTTGGCCGGTCAGCTTCACGCCGACGATTTCAGGCAGACGCATCCACGAGGCGCGGCCCAGCATCACGTTCTCGGCTTCCAGGCCGCCCACGCCAATGGCGATCACGCCCAGCGCGTCCACGTGCGGCGTGTGCGAATCGGTGCCCACGCAGGTGTCGGGGTAAGCCAGGCCCTTGTCGTTGTGGATCACGGGGGACATCTTCTCCAGATTGATCTGGTGCATGATGCCGTTGCCCGCAGGGATCACGTCCACATTGGCAAAGGCATTCTTGGTCCACTCGATGAAGTGGAAGCGGTCTTCGTTGCGGCGCTCTTCGATGTCGCGGTTCTTCTGGAAGGCTTGCGGGTCGAAGCCACCGCACTCCACAGCCAGCGAGTGGTCCACGATCAGCTGCACGGGCACCACCGGGTTCACCTTGGCGGGGTCGCCGCCTTCCTTGGCGATGGCATCACGCAGGCCGGCCAGGTCCACCAGGGCGGTCTGGCCCAGGATGTCGTGGCAGGCCACGCGCGCAGGGAACCAGGGGAAGTCAAGGTCACGCTTGCGGTCGATCAGCTGGGTCAGGCATTCGTTGATGATGGCCGGGTCCGCCTTGCGCACGATGTTTTCGGCGTGCACGCGCGAGGTGTAGGGCAGGGTGGCCCAGGCGCCTGGCTTGATCGCTTCAACGGCAGCTTGGGTGTCGAAGTAGTCCAGCGATGTGCCGGGCAGGTTCTTGCGGAATTGGGTGTTCATGGCGGGCAGCGACGAATGTATGTGAGGGCCAGGCAGGCAGCTTGGCTACCAAGCTTGAAGCCTGGGCGACGCGAGCATCAAAGCGCACATCAGAGCGCATGATGCGCTTGCAAGGCGTCAAGGTCTACAAGGGAAAAAGGCGCCACATCACGACGAATCACGCGTCGGCAATGTGGCGCCCTGGTTTGGCTCAAGGATTACTTGCGGTCCTTGATCGGCACGAACTTCTGGTCTTCAGGGCCGGTGTAGTTGGCCGATGGGCGGATGATCTTGCCGTCAATGCGTTGTTCGATCACGTGGGCCGACCAGCCGCTGGTGCGGGCGATCACGAACAGCGGGGTGAACATCGCGGTGGGCACGCCCATCATGTGGTAGCTCACGGCCGAGAACCAGTCCAGGTTGGGGAACATCTTCTTGATTTCCCACATCACCGACTCCAGGCGGGCGGCGATGTCGTACATCTTCATGTTGCTCTGCTCTTTGGACAGGTCTTCCGCCACCTTCTTGATGACCACATTGCGGGGGTCGCTCACGGTGTAGACGGGGTGACCGAAGCCGATCACGACTTCCTTCTTCTCGACGCGGGCGCGGATGTCGGCCTCGGCTTCATCGGCGTTGTCGTAGCGCTTCTGGATCTCGAAGGCCACTTCGTTGGCGCCGCCGTGCTTGGGGCCACGCAGGGCGCCGATGCCACCGGTGATGGCAGAGAACATGTCCGAGCCCGTGCCGGCCACCACGCGCGAGGTGAAGGTCGAGGCGTTGAACTCGTGCTCTGCGTACAGGATCAGCGAGGTGTGCATGGCGCGCACCCAGCTGTCACGGGGCTTCTCGCCGTGCAGCAGGTGCAGGAAGTGGCCGCCGATGGAGTCGTCATCGGTTTCCACGTCGATGCGCTTGCCGTTGTGGCTGTAGTGGTACCAGTACAGCAGCATTGAACCCAGCGAGGCCATCAGCTTGTCGGCGATGTCGCGGGCGCCGGGGTGGTTGTGGTCGTCCTTCTCGGGCTGCAGGCAACCCAGCACGGACACGCCGGTGCGCATCACGTCCATCGGGTGGGCCGACGGGGGCAGTTGCTCCAGCGCGGTCTTCAGGCCGGCGGGGATGCCGCGCAGCGACTTCAGCTTGGCCTTGTAGCCAGCCAGTTCGGCCACGGTGGGCAGCTTGCCGTGCACCAGCAGGTGGGCGATTTCTTCGAATTCACAGGTGGTGGCGACGTCCAGGATGTCGTAGCCACGGTAGGCCAGGTCGTTACCCGTGCGGCCAACGGTACACAGGGCCGTGTTGCCGGCGGCAGTGCCCGACAGGGCAACGGACTTCTTGGGCTTGAAACCGGGGGTGGTTGTTTCGGGGGTGGCGCTCATTGAGAGAGTCTCCTGGCTGAAAGTGGAAGCAGTCGGTTGGAACGGTCGGGATTACTTTTTGGCGGCAAACAGCGCGTCCAGCTTGCCCTCAAAGGCGTGGTAGCCGATGCGGTCGTACAGCTCTTCGCGGGTCTGCATGATGTCCACCACATTCTTCTGGTGGCCATCGCGTCGAATCGCAGTGTAAACAGCCTCGGCGGCCTTGTTCATGGCACGGAAGGCGCTCAAGGGGTAGAGCACCATGCCCACACCGGTGGGGCGCAGCTCGTCCACGCTGAACAGCGGGGTCTTGCCGAATTCGGTGATGTTGGCCAGCACGGGCACCTTCACGGCCTTGACGAATTTCTCGTAGGTGGGCAGGTCGTAGGCGGCTTCGGCAAAGATGCCGTCGGCGCCGGCTTCGACGCAGGCGATGGCACGCTCGATGGCAGCGTCCACGCCGTGCACCTGGATGGCGTCGGTGCGGGCGATCAGGAAGAAGTCCTTGTCGGTCTTGGCATCAGCGGCGGCCTTGACGCGGTCCACCATTTCTTCGGTGGTGACGATTTCCTTGCCGGGGCGATGGCCACAGCGCTTGGCGCCAACCTGGTCTTCGATGTGGCAAGCAGCGGCGCCGGCCTTGATCAGGCTCTTGACGGTGCGCTCGATGTTGAAGGCCGAGGGGCCGAAGCCGGTGTCGATGTCGACCAGCAGGGGCAGGTCGCACACATCGGTGATGCGGCGGGTGTCGGTCAGGACGTCGTCCAGGGTGTTGATGCCCAGGTCGGGCAGGCCCAGCGAGCCAGCGGCCACGCCGCCACCCGAGAGGTAGATCGCACGGTAGCCCGCGCGCTTGGCCAGCAAAGCATGGTTGGCGTTGATCGCGCCGATGATTTGCAGCGGGGATTCTTCCGCGAGGGCTTGGCGGAATCGTGCGCCAGGGGTCAGGGTGGCCATGTCAGATCTCCAACTTGAAAAAGCAGCGAGGTATGCCAGGCATGAAATGCAACGCCTGTGCCAGCGGGTCGTCACGGTGTTGCAGGCCCGTGAGTGGCTGCTGCAACTGGTTGATTTTGCTTGAGAAACGGGAGTCAGCACAGCTGGCGCTGCATTTCTTGTGGCGTTTCAGTGTTTCTGTAGTGAAACATTTTGCGCCGCAACTGAAACGCGTTCATGAAACGCGAACCTGAAACACGGCGATGAAACAACCGCGCCTGAAACAGCCTTCACAGGCTGGTGAGGTAGCCGACGGTTGCTGCGCAGGCCAGAAAGCAGAGCAGGGCGCGTGCCCAGAGGCCCCAGCCATCGTTGACCGCGTCACTTGCCCTGGCGGGCGCCTTGTCGCCGCTGACCATGGGCCAGATCAAGTTGATGCGGCGGCGCAGGCGGTAATACGCGATGGCGCACAGGTGCAGGCCGACCAGGGCATAGATCACATTGGCACCCACCTGGGCGTGCAGCGTGCTGATCTGCTCGGACAAGCCTTGATCGACGAACTTGGCCAAGGGGCCTTGCGCGGCGATGTCGTCGCTGGCGAACAGGCCTGAGCCCGTCTGCAGCAGGACCACGGCGAGCATGGCCAGCACCGACAGGGCGCCCAGCGGGTTGTGGCCAGGTGTGGCCTCATCCGGTGCCGTGCGGCCGCGCAGATAGGCGAGGATCACCGAGGGGCCGCGGACAAAACTGGCAAAGCGCGCGTGGCGGGTGCCGATCAGCCCCCAGATCACCCGAAAGCCGACCAGGCTCAGCGCCAAATAGCCAAAACGGAAGTGCCAGGCCATGGCTGTGCCGCCCAGGTACTGGGTGACCAGCGCCCCCGAAATGGCCAATACCAGCAACCAGTGAAACAGGCGCGTGGGTAAATCCCATATTCTGACTTTGCTCATGGTGCCTTGTTCACTGGTTCAGTTATTCAACGGTTGCGAAAACCCTCGTGACAGGATTTGCAGCTTTGTGCCGTCTGGTTGAAGGCGGCACGAATATTATTCAAGTCGCCTGACCGGGTGGCCTCCGATAATTTCCGGGTGGATGATTTAAGGTCGTCCATTTTCTGCTTGAATTGCGCGGCATCCTGCCAGACCTCGGGTTTGGCTTTGGATGGCGCCGCATCGGATCCCGGTGGGAATGCCGCTTCCATTTGCGCGGCCATCATTTCCATGATGGCGGCATCCTGGTTGCTGACAAGCTTGTCAAAAGGCCGGTCGCCTTTGGCCATGCTGCCAATTCGCTGGCTGTGGAAACTCATGACCTGAAAGGCCGCCTGCCGGTATTTGATGGCGTCGGCCGGCCGCGAGAAGGCTGTTTGGGCCAGGCTGCCCTGGCTTGCCAAAATAGCCAACAGGAAAGTGCAAATTCTGAAGACCATGGTGTACCTGTCAATGTGAATTGGCTTGTTGTAACTCCCAGTTGCGGGCGGTGTTCACGACTTTTTCAAATTCGCCACCTTTTTCAAGCAACACCTTCATGAGCGAGGCATCGAGTTCTTTCTCTACGCCCAGGTCGTCCAGCGGCATTTTCTTTTCCCGCACGGATTTCAGCACGCGCTGGATTTCCCCTGCGGCATGGGCGGGAGATTGCAACAAGACCAGGCGTTTCATTTTTTCCGGATTGTTGGGCACATGGCAGGACAGGCACTGAGACTCGCGCAGCGCGATGGCGAAGTCCCGGTAGGTCTTGTCCAGTTGCGGCTTGTAGGGGTTGTCGCTTCGGTACAGGCCGTCAAACAACGTCACCGCGGGCTGTGTCTGGCCCTTGGCATCGGTCCATAACCACTGGCCATCGAAGGCGGGTGGGGTGGCCTTGCTGCTCGTCACGCCCGCCACGGGGTCGCCAGCTGCCGAGAACTGGATGGCGCGGATCCTGGCTGTGTACGGGTCAATCCAGAGCAGGATGGTGTGGGCATTTTCATAAACCGACCACTTGTTGGCGTCGTGCCAGAAGGGGTAGGGGAATTGACCCGGCTGCAGGCGGTTTCTGAAGGCTGTGTTCAGACTGGCCTGGTAGAGTTTTTCTTTTTCGTTGAAGCTGACCTTGAATTGCCCATTGAACATGAACAAGGGCAGGTACAGGCCCGAAAGGATGTCTGGCGAGAACTGTGTCAGGTGGGTTTCCTTGAGGGGCAGGCTGGCATCGTTTTGACGGCCCCATAAAATAACGGGCTGCACCATCATCTGTTTGACCAGGGACTGGTTGAACAGGAATTTCTTGCAACTCTCAAATGCCGCCTGGTTATCCGGGTCGGAAATAGGGCAGTTTTTCTGTAACTGCTCTGCCATGGGTTGAATGGCTTGTTCTATCTGGGTTTGATTCACCCTGTCGGCCGCCCAGGCCATCTGCGTGCCCGCGCAAAAGTGCAAAAGCAGCGTGCACTTCGCGAGAATATGAAAAATCGATGCTGATCGCCCCATGAGCTGCTCCTGACGAGTTCGTGCTGGATCTTCTCATATGCCGATGCCTATTCGGGTAGCTTGCACTTGTGAGTATTTGCAACGTCGTTCCGTTACGTGCAGTTATTCATATATTGAATCCCACAAGGCCTGTGCATTCGGCGCAGAATCAATTTCACGCTGCTGATGCGACCGGGCCTGGCTTCATGGCCATGCAAGCACGCGGCCAAATCCGAGTTGAGGGTGAGTGAGTGGTTGAAAGCCGAGAGGACTGGTATGGACAGGCGTGACATCAAAGTGGCCGTTTACACGACGCAGCAGCGCGATATCCGCGTGATTGGCATCGTGCTCACCCACATCAAGAGTGCGAACTACAGTTTTACCGTGGTGCCCCCTGGCGCCGCCGAGATCGACGTGGCACTGGTCGATGCCAATGACCCCCACATGCTCTTGCAGCTGACGCAGGCCATGCACAGCCGCCCGCAATTGCAGGTGCTGCACCTGGTCAAGGAATTGGGGCAGGCCGGCAAGCGCACCGAGCTGGCCTCCTACCAGCTGATGATGCAGCTGCTGCCCACCCTGGAAGGGCTGGTGGCCCAGGCGGCCACACCGGGCGCCACACCAGCACCCGTGAAGGCACCGGAGAAGATCATTTCGGTGCTGCCCAAGAAGCTGCGCGCTCTGGTGGTGGACGACAGCCAGACGGTGCGCACGCAACTGGCCAATGTGATGAACCGCATCGGGATGGCCTGCGACATCGCCGATGGCGCCCGTGCCGCGCTGATGCAGCTGTCCAGCCGCCATTACGACCTCATCTATGTGGACGTCATGATGCCGGACATGGACGGCTACTCGCTGACCCGCGAGATCAAGCGCGACCGCAAGAACAAGGCGCCGGTCATCATCCTGACGAGCCAGTCGTCGCCCTTTGACCGGGCCCGCGGTGCGCTGGCCGGCTGCGACATCTTCCTGACCAAGCCGGTGGGCATGAAGCAGTTCTACGCCGCCACCACCAAGGCCTTGCGCAAATCGCTGGCCGTGGATGACCTCAGCGAGTGGATTCAGGACCCCTGCGTGGTGGCGCCGCCCGCGCACGTCTGAGTCGCCTGCTTGCGCACTCCCCATTCAATTTCTTGACTGTTCCTAGCTGAAAGAGGCTTCGCGATGATCGCCAACAAAGCACTGGTTGTGGATGACTCGACCACCGATCTGTCCAATCTGAAGGCCATCCTGCAGGACGCGGGTTGGCTGGTGAACACCGCCACCAATGGCGTGCAGGCGCTGGAGCGTGCCCGCATGGACCGCCCCAGCATCATCTTCCTGGACATCGTCATGCCGCAGCTCGATGGTTATGGCACCAGCCGCGCCTTGGCCGAAGACCCCGCCACCAAAGGCATCCCTGTGGTGTTCGTGTCGACCAAGAACACGCGCGCCGACCAGGTGTGGGCCCGGGCACAAGGCGGCAAGGCCCTGATCAGCAAACCCTTTCATGCCGACCAGATCGTGGACGCGCTGAAGTTCGCGGCTTGAAGGCACAGGCCCCTATATGCACATGGACAGCACGCCAGCATTGCGCGATAGCGCCAGCGTCAACGGTGAATTGCGTTATGGCTTTGTGGTGGGCGGTCTGCGCCTGGTGCCCGCGCAGCGCGTGCTGACGGAGATGATCGCGCAGGCCCGCATCTTCCCGGTGCCCAGATCGGCGCCGGGGCTGGCCGGTGTCACCAACCTGCGCGGCACCATCGTGCCCCTGCTGGACCGCCGTGAAGCCAGGCGGGGCGCACCCAGCATCCAGCCCTTCACCCACCGTGCGCTGGTGTTCGACCGGGACGACAGCCGGGTGGGGCTGCTGCTCGACACGCAACCCGAGTTGCTGAGCCTGATGCCCGCACCGGACGACACGCCCTGGCCTGCTTCGACCCTGAGCGCTTTTCTGACACGGCCCTGGGCTCAGGCCGATCAAAACGGGCAGATCTGGTGGGAGTTCAACCACCGGGCTGCATTCGAATCCCTGGCGCGTGGCGCCAGTCAAGCAGATGTTCCCCGCGCCGAAACCATCGGTGTCGACATGGAAGAGGTGATCGCATGAAGGCCAGCATGAAGCTCAATATCCGTCAGAAGCTGTTGATCGGCTTTGCCTTGCTCCTGGCCGCGCTGGTCGGGGTCGGCGGTTACGCCATCTTGCAGCTCAATGAGCTGGAGCAGACCATCAAGCGCACCCAGGGCAAGGAAGCCCTGCTGGGCCGGGCCAACTCGGCGCTCTGGGCCTTGCGCTACAGCTTGCCGCAGTACCTGGCGCTGGACAACCCGGCCGCGCGACAGAAGATCATCGACGAGCAGCCCGGCCTGTGGAAGGTCGTGGAAGACAACCTCAAGATCTACGGCGAAAGCGCGGGCCTGTCACCTGAAGAAGCGGTGCGCCACAAGGCCTTGACCGGCGGTTTCCCTGCCTACAAGCAGCGTCGCGCAGAGTGGTTCGACCTGGTCACCAAAGGCCAGTTCGAAGAGGCCGCCGAATGGCGCAAGAAGTACACCACCCCCACAGGTGCGGCCACCATCAAGGCCTTCGGTGAGTTGCTGGACATCACCGTCAAGAACGACGCCATCAAGCGGGACAAGCAGTTCCAGGCGCTGGCGGTGGCCAAGCAGGTGATGGCCGGTGTGGTGGGCGCGGCCTTCTTGCTGGGCATGCTGGCAGCCTTTGTGGTGGTGCGCTCGCTCACGCAGCCCATCAAGACGCTGATGTCGGCGCTGGCCCGGCTCACGGCAGGAGACTACACGGCCCGCGCCCATCTGGGCAGCCAGGATGAACTGGGCCTGCTGGGTAACGCGCTGGACAAGCTGCTGGACGAGCGCCTGGAGGGCTTGAGCAAGCAGGCCAAGGAAAGCGAGCAGATCAGCAACTCGGTGGTCGAGATCATGCAGGCCATGGGCCAGGTGGCGGCCACCAAGGACCTGTCCATCCAGGTGCCTGTGACCGAAGACGTGACCGGTGCCATTGGTGATGCCATGAACATGCTCACCAGCGAAACGGCCAAGGTGCTGGGCAATGTGAGCCATGTTTCTCAGAACGTATCCCGAGCTACCATGGAAGTGAAGCACAACGCCGACACCGCCATGGCCGCGGCTTCGCAAGGCCAGCAGGAAGTGGAGTCGGCTGCCCGTGAGCTGTCGCAAGCAGCGCTCACGCTGACCGAGATGGCCCACATGGCCGGCAAGGCCAACGAATCGGCCGAAGCCGCCGTGCGCACCACGCGCCAGGCCCTGGCCACGGTGGACAAGACCGTGGTCGGTATCAACGAGTCGCGTGATCTGATCCGTGAAACGGAAAAGCGCATCAAGCGCCTGGGCGAACGTTCGCAAGAGATCACCCAGGTCGTGGGCCTGATCAACTCGATCGCCGAACGCACCGGTATCCTGGCGCTCAATGCCTCGATGCAGGCCACGGCAGCTGGGGACGCGGGGCGAGGCTTTGCCATCGTGGCCGATGAAGTCAAGCGCATGTCCGAGAACGCGCGGGAGGCCACCCGGGAGATCTCGACCCTGGTCATGTCCATCCAGTCTGAAACCACCGAGACCGTGCTGGCCATGAACAACGCCATCACCCGCGTGGTCGATGTGTCCCGCCTGGCTGACCAGGCCGGCACCGAGATGATGGGCACCCAGCAGGCCACGGACGCGCTGGCCAGCAGCGTGCGCACCATTGCGGCGGCATCCATGGAGCAGGCGCGTTCCGGCCAGACCCTGCAGGCCCGGGCCCAGACCATCCAGCAAGCCACCCGGGACACCACACGCCAGCTCACGCAGCAAAACGAGGTGACCACCAAGCTGGTGAGCTATGCCCAGGCCCTGGTGCGCGAGGTGTCTGTCTTCAAGCTGCCGAACCGGCTGGCTGCTGACGGCCGTCGCAGCTGATCGCGGTCGCTGTGCACAAGCGGGAGTACCCCCACATGCCTGACGCCACCTTGCGTGAGAACCTGGAGCCCGTGCTGTTCGACCTGTTCGACCGCGCGGCCAATGTGCAGGCATGCGGCGACGCCGTGGTCTTGCTGGCTTATCACCAACAGGTGTTCGAGCTGGAGCGTGTGGCCAAGCAGCAAGGGCTGTTCGGCCTGGGCTATGTGTGCATGCTGGTCGAAAGCGGGCTCATCAAGCTGGTGGCCCAGGAGGCGCTGGCCACGCAGGATGCCCGCGAGGCCCTGGCCGCCTGGCCCGCGCTGGTGCTCAGCGAACTCTTCAGTGCCTCGGCCTGCGATGAGGCCTTGTCCTGGCAGATGCTGCACCAGCTGCGTGCCTACGACTGGTTTCCCGACATCTCGACCCCTCATGTGGCCCTGGTGGAGACGCGCCTGGCCGAAGACCGTGCCCGGCTCAATGCGGCAGGCGAAGCGGATGTGGCTGATGAGGCCATCCACTCGATCGCCGTGACCCAGCCCATGCCGCTGGACGAGCCCGCCTTGCATGAGAACGATGAAGAGGCGCTGGGTGTGGAGCACATTGACCTGGAGGCGCTGACGCCTGCACAGGCACCTGCTCTTTCCCCTGAGTCCGTTCCCGAACCCATTCCCGAACCTGTGCAGGAACTCGAACAGGAACCCGTGCAGGAACGTGCGCAAGAGCCGGAGGCCGCGCACGAGCCGGTGCCTGAACCAACGCTCGAAGCCGAGCCGGCGCACCAAGAGGCCATGTTGCTCGACGATGACGCTGATGGTGCCCCGGTTGCCGAGGGTTGCGTCACGCAGGAGGAGCTGGCCATGCTCAGCGACGCCATGGCCGCCTTGCGCGACGACCTGAGCCTCGCCATCGCAGACCCCGAGGCCATGCAGCACGTCGACGTGGCCCTGGAGGCCCAGCTCGAGCAGCTGCAGAACATCGTGAACGCCGCCAACCTGGTGGGCATGACGGGCCTGCGCCAGGTGCTGGAAGTGGCGCTCATCAACACGGCCGCGCTGCAGGCCGAGGCCAGCCCGCCCACCGATGCGCAAGTGGTCCTATTGCTGCAATGGCCTGAACTGGCGATGGCCTACCTGCAATCGCCCAACGACCTGGGTCGCGCACAGGCCTTGACTGCCCTGTTCATGGACCCGGGCTGGGCCATGCCTGCCGAAGCCGAAAGCATCCCGGACTGGCTGGCCGAACTGGTGTCCGTCAAGGTGATCCGTGCGCGTGCCAGCGAAGGGCGCCCCGAGCAGGCCCTGCCCGAGCACGTGGACATCAGCGCACCCGCCGACATCGACCGCAAGGTGCTCGACAGCCTGCTTCAGGAGTTGCCGCCTCACGCCCAAGCCTTCTCCGAGCTGGTGCAACGCCTGGCCCACGGCGGCACCCTGGATGATGCCGAGCAAGCGCGCCGCGTGGCCCACACGCTCAAGGGCGCCGCCAACACCGTGGGCATCAAGGGCGTGGCAAACCTGACCCATGCCCTGGAAGACATCCTCGTGGCCTTTGGCCGCGAAGCGCGCTTGCCACCCCCCGCGGTGTGCGACACCCTGGTCGAGGCCGCAGACTGCCTTGAGGCGATGAGCGAGGCCTTGCTGCAAGGCGACGCTGCGCCCCCCGAAAGCCTGGCCGTGCACCAGAAGGTGCTGAACTGGGCCAACCTCATCGACCAGGACGGCCTGCCTGAAGCGCTCGCAGCCAGCCCTGACACGGATCTGGCCAGCCAGGCGAACCTGGCGCAGCCCGAACCCATCGCCCCGATGGCGCCCATCGCATCCCAAGCGCCCGCTGCAGCCACGCAACCCGTGCTGGCTTTCGCCGAAGCCGAGCCGGAGGCCACCGAAACCTATTTGCGCGTGCCCACCTCGCTGATCGATGCCTTGCTCAAGCTGGCCGGTGAAAGCAGCATCGTCACCTCGCAGATCCAGGATCGCGTCAAGCACCTGAGCGACAACATCAACGCGCTGCGCGCCGGCTCCCGCCACTTCGGCCAGCTGTCGGCCGACCTGGAACAACTGGTCGACGTGCGTGGCCTGGCCATGCTGGGCGGCCACACCGGCGAGCTTGATGCGCTGGAGATGGACCAGTACAACGAGCTGCACATGCTCTCGCGCCGCATCGTCGAGTCCGGTGCCGACAGCCGCGAGTTCGTGCGCAGCTTCGAGCGCGACATCACCGGCCTGCGCGACCTGATCGCCGAAAAAGAGCGCATGCAGCTGGAGATCCAGCGCTGCATCCAGCGCACCCGCATGGTCGACGTGGCCAGCGTGGTGCCGCGCCTGCAGCGCACGGTTCGCCAGGCTGCCCGCGTGCTGGGGCGCTCGGTGGCCTTGAAGGTGCAGGGCGAGCAGACCATGGTCGACACCGAGTTGCTGGACCGCATCATCGATCCGCTGATGCACGTGCTGCGCAACGCCGTGGACCATGGCATCGAGCCGGCAGAGGTGCGCCTCGCGCAGGGCAAACAGCCCGAAGGCCAGATCACCCTGAGCTTCAAGAGCGAGGGCAACAACGTGGCCGTGTGCTGCGAAGACGATGGCGCCGGGCTGGACCTGGCCGCCATTCGCCAGCGTGCCCTTGCCGTGGGCCTGATCCAGCCAGACGCCGTGCTCAGCGAAGCCGAAGTCATGCGCCTGATCCTGGTGCCCGGTTTTTCAACACGCACGCAGGCTACGCAGATCTCGGGCCGTGGCATCGGCATGGACGTGGTGCAGCGCGCCGTGCTGGACTTGCGCGGCACGCTGGAGATGGGGGCCACGCCAGGGCAGGGCAGCCACTTTGACATGCACTTCCCAGTGAGCATGAGCACCTTGCAGGTGATGCTGACCCGCTCGGACGAACACCTGCTGGCCATCTCGGTGCGCGGTGTGGAGCAGATCCTGCCGGCACGCGAAGAGCTGGAAACCACCGCCGACGGCGCCTTGTTCTACCTGATGCAGGGCGAGCGCTTGCCCGCCGTGCGCCTGGAGCGCCTGCTGGGCCTGCCTGATCGGGCCTTGCAACGCCCCGGCGTGATCGAGGTGGCCATGGTCATCCGCGACGAATTCCGCCAGCACCGCGTCATCATCGTGCCCGAGCTGTTCGAGTCACGCACCGTGGTGGTCAAGCCCTTCCACGCCATGATGGCCCGCACCCTGGGTGTGGATGGTGCCACCATCCTGGGTGACGGCGCTGTGGCCTCGGTGCTGGATTTGCCCGATCTGCTGCGCGGCTACCAGGCCAGCGCCCAGCCCGCCGTGAGCGAGATGGTGCAGCAGGCCCATAACCGGCTGCCCGTGTGCCTGGTGGTGGACGACTCGGTCAGCGTGCGCCGCACCATGGAGCAACTGATGCACGACTCGGGCTACGAGGTGCTGACCGCGCGGGATGGTGTGGACGCCCTGGGCGTGGTCCAGAGCCGTGCGCCCGACATCGTGCTGGTCGACCTGGAAATGCCCCGCATGAACGGCCTGGAGCTGACCAGCGCCTTGCGCAACCGCCTGGCGACCAAGGCCACCCCTGTGGTGATGATCACCTCGCGTTTCACCGACAAGCACCGCCAGCTGGCCAGCGACGCCGGGGTCAACGCCTTCCTCACCAAACCCTATTCGGAAGACCTGTTGCTCAACACCATGGATGGCCTGTTGCGCAGCGCCGCTTGAACGGTTTGTTTCAAATGTGAAACAATGGCCTGAAACGCCATCAGGCCCTTTCAGCGGGCCCGTCAAACCGTGCCGCCCGCCCGCCATCCGCCCATCACGTCCGTCCTCGCGCCCTCCAGCTTGCCGCACATCGTGGCGGTGGGCTTCAAGCGCATCAACAAGATGCTGCAGGAGCTGGCGCCGGACTTTGCCGACCGCGCCTCGGTGGACGTGCTGGACGTGGGCTTCGAGCAGGCCGTCAGCCGCATTCGTGACATGCAGGCCCAGCGCCCCATTGATGTCGTGGTGTCGGCGGGCTCCAATGGCGCCTACCTGCGCCAGCATCTGGACATGCCGGTGGTGCTGGTCAAAGTCGGCGGCTTCGATGTGATGCAGGCCCTGGCCGTGGCCCGGCGTGTGTCCTCCAGCGTCGGCCTGGTGACATATGAAGGCATGGCGCCTGACCTCGCGCCATTCGCCGAACTGCTCGACATGGGCCTGGTGCAACGCACCTACCGCACCGAAGAAGACGCCCAGGCTTGCGTGCTGGCGCTCAAGAACATGGGCGTGCAGGCCGTGGTGGGGCCGGGGCTGGTGGCCGACATGGCCGATCAGCACGGGCTGACCGGCGTGTTCCTGTACTCGGCCGACGCCGTGCGCGAAGCCCTGGAAGACGCGGTGGAGGTGGCGCGCGCCTCGCGCATCGAACTGGCCAAGCGTGAGCGCCTCAACACCATCCTGGCTCAACTGAGCGACGGCGTGATCGCGGTAGACCAGCAAGAGCGCATCCAGACGCTCAACCCGGCCATGGCGCAATGGCTGGGCATCGCCGCATCAGACTGGTTGGGCCGCAAGCTCACCGATGTCTGCCCGGAGCTCAGCCTGCAAGGCACCTTGAGGCTGGGCCTGCAGGAGCTGGAGAAGATCGAGCGCGTCAAGGGCAAGGCCCTGATCGCCAACCGCATGCCCATCGTCGAGCAAGGCGTGCTGACTGGCGCCGTGCTCAGCTGCCAGGACCCGATCAGCATCCAGCGGGTGGACCGCCACATCCGCACGCGCATCAAGCCCCATGCCCAGGGCACACGCTATGAGCTCAGCCAGTTCCTGGGCGAGAGCCCGGCTGTGCTGCACATCAGGCAGGTGGCCCAGCGCTGCGCGCGTAGCCAGGCCACCGTCTTGCTGATTGGTGAAAGCGGCACCGGCAAGGAACTGATCGCGCAAGGCATCCACATGGCCAGCGACCGGCGCGATATGCCCTTTGTGGCCGTCAACTGCGCCGCCATGTCCGAGACCTTGCTGGAAAGCGAGCTGTTCGGCTATGAAGAGGGCGCTTTCACTGGCGCGCGCAAAGGCGGCAAGATCGGCCTGTTCGAGGCGGCCCACAACGGCACGCTCTTTCTGGACGAGGTCGGCGAGATGCCGGTGTCCCTGCAGACCAGGTTGCTGCGTGTCCTGCAAGAGCGCGAGGTGCTGCGCGTGGGGGCCACCGAGCCCACGCCCGTCAATGTGCGCGTGATCGCTGCCACGCACCGGGATCTCAAGGAGCAGGTCGACCGGGGCTTGTTCCGGCTGGACCTGTACTACCGCCTCAACATCCTGCGCGTGGACGTGCCGCCCTTGCGCGAGCGCCTGCAGGACATCGCCCCCATCGCCCACGCCTTGCAACGCAAGCTGTGCCAGCGGCTGGGCCTGGATGTGCGCACCACCTCAGGCCTGATCGACGCACTGGTCGAGCGGGCGCAAGGCTACGACTGGCCCGGCAACGTGCGCGAGCTGGAAAACCTGATCGAGCGCGTCACGGCCTATGCCGGCTCGCTGCCGGGTGCGCAGGCCGTTGATGCCCGCCAGGCCGCGTCCTTCCTGGCGGCGGTCGTGCCGGAGTTGTTCGCGCAGCAAGCCGGCCCCCGCGAGGTGAAGGCGCTGTCGGCTGCGGGCACGTCAACGCCCGTGGGCGCGGCCAACGCCAATCAGCAATTGCGGCAGACCCAGCGGCAGGCAGAGCACGCCGAGATCATGCGGGTCCTGGCCGCTTGTGGTGGCGACCGCGCATTGGCCAGCCAGCAGTTGGGCATCAGCCGCACCACCTTGTGGCGCAAGCTCAAGGAAGGGGCCTGACTCAGCAGGCGTAGGACTCGATGAAGCGCGCGTCGGCCGTGGGCACGCAGTGCGCCGACGCGGCCTCGATGAGCAGCGTGCTGCCATTGCGAAACTGCAGGCTGAGCTGGACAGGTCCCTCACTGACCCACGGCAGGGGCAACTGCCTGGACACGCCGCTGCCCAGGCGACATGTCCCTTCCGAAATGCTGCCGATGCAATCCGACACCGGCCCCGTCAGCTGGGCCTGCACAAACACCAGCTCCAGCGGCTTGAGGAAACCTGATAGGCCTGCACGCTCGACGGCCGCTGCCGTCAAAGTGATGCGGGCTGCCTGGCCTGCAGCACCCGGCGGGGTGACCTGCAGGACTTCGGAGTTGTGCCAGAAGAGGATGTCGCTCATGCGCGTACGATAGCCTCCCTGCCAAGCCATGGTGTGCAAGAGGTCACCGCATGAAGACCGAGTTCGATTGCCAGCAATGTGGCGCGTGTTGCGCCTTTTTCCGGGTGTCCTTCTACTGGGGCGAGGCCGATGACGCCCCCGGCGGGACCGTGCCCGTGGCGCTGACAGAGGCCTTTGCCCCACTGCGCCGCTGCATGCAGGGCACCAACAGCAAGCAGCCACGCTGTGTGGCGCTGGGGGGGCGGGTGGGGCAACAGGTGGCCTGCGGCATCTACGAACACCGCTCGAGCACCTGCCATGAGCTGATGCCAGGCGACGAAAAATGCCTGCGGGCGCGCCAGCACCACGGGCTGCCGGTCTGAGCCCTGTTTCCGCACGACCCTGACGACAGCTGGGCCAAGCATTTGGCGAAGACCCGAAAAACCACTCAAATGGGGTCCAAATCGGTACTTTTCGGCACAAGGGCTCAGGTTCACGCAGTTGGCTCCGATATGACGAAGATCAACAGTGGTTGAAGCCGTATGCGCTCCCGGCTTGGCGGGCGCCCCAAGGATGTCGAGATCATGGTGAGTCTCCATCAATTCAAGCTCGGGCAGCGTCTCTGGTTGGGATTTGGTCTGGTGTTGTTGCTGACGGCGATCATGGCGGCGGTGGGTTGGACCCGCCTGTCGGCCACGATCGATGACATTGACGACAACGCAAAAGTGCAGGAGCGCGCCACGGCTGCGCTGAAGTGGGAAAGCCTCACCCTGCTCAACGTCAACCGTACCTTGGCCATCGCCGAGGCGGGTGGCATTGCCGACGTCAAGGCGCACTTCTCGCCCTTGATCAAGGAAACCTCGGCGCAGATCAGCGCCATCCAGAAGGATCTGGAAGCCAGTGCGTCTACGGCCGATGAGAAGGCCCGCTTCGAGGACATCGCTGCCAAGCGCAAGGTGTATGTCACCGCACGCGACTCCATCTTCTCCTTCCTGGAAATGGAAGACCCGGGTGCCAAGGAGGCGCTCAAGAGCCAGCTCTTGCCCGCGGCCACGCGCTACATCACCGCCATCAACGACTACCAGCGCGCCCAACGCAAGATCGCGGACGAGGCGTCGGTGAACACCCATGCCCACGTCTCGATGGCCAAGATCGTGATGATGCTGCTGGCGCTGGTCTGCCTGGTGCTGGGTTCGAGTTGTGCCTGGGTCATGGCGCGTTCGGTCACCGTGCCTTTGCGCAAGGTGGTCGCGGCCACGAAAATCATCGCCAGTGGCGACCTGTCTCACCGCGTCGAGATGGAGGGCCGTGACGAGCTGTGCGAGTTGTGCCACAGCCTGGAAGACATGCAGGTGTCCTTGCGCTCGATCGTGGGCGAGGTGCGTCAATCGACGGACTCGATCACGGTGGCCAGCGATGAAGTCGCCATGGGCAGCCAGGATCTGTCCAGCCGCACCGAGCAGGCGGCATCCAGCCTGCAGGAAACCGCCTCCACGATGGAGGAGATATCCGGCACCATCCGCAACACCGCCGACGCCGCCCGCATGGCCAATCAACTGGCTGCAGGCGCGGCAGAGGCCGCCAGCCGAGGTGGCACCGTCGTGTCGCAAGTGGTGTCGACCATGGACGAGATCACCCAGAGTTCGCGCCGCATCGTGGACATCATCGGTGTGATCGATGGCATCGCCTTCCAGACCAACATCCTGGCCTTGAACGCCGCTGTGGAAGCCGCCCGGGCAGGCGAGCAGGGCCGAGGCTTTGCCGTGGTGGCCGGTGAGGTGCGGGCCCTGGCCCAACGCGCAGCCGGTGCTGCCAAGGAAATCAAGGTGCTGATCAGCGCATCCAGCGAGCGGGTCGACGCGGGCGCCACACTGGTCAACGATGCCGGCACCTCCATGGCCGCGATCGTGGACTCGGTGCAGCGCGTCACCGACATCATCGGCGAGATCACCTCGGCATCGACCCAACAGTCGGAAGGCATCAGCCAGGTCAATACCGCGGTGACCCAGCTCGACAGCATGACGCAGCAAAACGCCGCGCTGGTCGAGCAATCCGCTGCAGCGGCTGAAAGCCTGAAGGATCAGGCCGCCAAGCTCGCCGAGGTGGTATCGGTGTTCAAGCTGTCCTGATCAGGACGGGAAGAAAGCTTCTTCGATCTCGATCGGCAGGGGCTGCCCCGTCAGCCAGGCGCGCTCCAGCACATACCAGTAATGGCGGTAGCTGGCACGGTCATGCAGCGTGCCTCGGTGCGAGATGGGTGCCCAGTGCGCGGCCTGTGCATCCTGCAGGATCTCGATGGCGTCATCGACCTCGGCCGTGACCGGTGCAAAGGCGTCCAGGATCACGCGGATCTGATCGGGGTGGATGCTCCACATGCGCGTGTAGCCCAGCTCGCGGGCGGCCCGGCCGGCAGCGGTGCCCAAAGCGCGCTTGTCCTTGAATTCGGTGACCACGCAGTGCGAGGGCGTGATGCCCGCCGCATGGCAGGCCGCAGAGATTTCCAGCTTCGCCCGCACCACCAGCGGGTGCTCGAACTGGCCGGTGGCTGACATGGCCGATGCGGGCACGGCGCCGCGGTGGTCGGACACGAAATCCATCAGCCCAAAAGACAAGGACTCGACCCCCGGCAGGCTGGCGATCTCGCCGACTTCCTGCAGGGCCTTGTGCGTTTCAATCAGCACATGCACGGGCACGATGTGGCCCACGCCATGTTTGAGTCGCGAGGCCTTGATGGCTTCCACAGCGCGCTGCGCTTCCGTGGCGTTGGCCACCTTGGGGACCATGAGGTAGGCCAGGCGGTCACCGGCTTTCCTGATCAGCGTATCGACATCGTCTTCAAAGCGGCGGTGGCTGGGGGCGTGCACGCGGGCGCCCACGCGGCCCCAGGCGTTGTCGGGGCTGTTGAGCAATTCGGTCACGAGCTCGGCCTGCTCGTGCTCCCCACCCACGGGGGCGCCGTCTTCCAGGTCCAGGGTCACGTCGAACACGGCGCGGCCGGTTTCCTGCGCCATTTCCGTTTGCAGTGCCAGGCTCTTGCGCATGCGGGCTTCCACGCCAGCATAGTGGTCACAGACGGGCAGGGGGGCAGGGCGGGGTTCGGACCCGAACAGGGCCTGGCGGGGGTGGATGGCGGTCAGGTTGGACATGTTGTGGCTGGCTTGCTGAGCGTGCACGTGCGCGGGTGTATGCGTGATGCAGCAAGTCTCGCGCAATTGCGTGTGCCGTGTACAGATCAACCCTGCACAAGCCCAATAAAAAACCGGCTCCGCCGCGAGGCAGAAGCCGGTTTTTCTTTGCGCATGCAGCGCATCACGCCAAGGGCGTCATGCGCTCAGGGCCGCATCACAGCAGGTGCTTGACGCCGTCTTGTTCGCCTTGCAGCTCAGCCAGGGTCTTGTTGATGCACTCTTGCGAGAAGGCATCGATTTCCAGACCTTCGACGATCTTGTACTCGCCGTTGTTGGTGATCACGGGGAAGCCGAACACGATGCCGGCGGGGATGCCGTATTCGCCGTTCGAAGGCACGCCCATGGTGACCCATTCGCCGTTGGAGCCCAGGGCCCAGTCACGGATGTGGTCGATGGCGGCGTTGGCAGCCGAAGCGGCCGACGACAGGCCGCGAGCGGCGATGATGGCAGCGCCGCGCTTGCCCACGGTCGGCAGGAAGGTGTCAGCGTTCCAGACCTGGTCGTTGATCAGGTCCTTGATGGACTTGCCGTTCACGGACGCGAAGCGGTAGTCAGCGTACATGGTGGGCGAGTGGTTGCCCCACACGGTCAGCTTGCGGATGTCGCCAACCTTGGTGCCGGTCTTGGCAGCCAGCTGCGAAGCAGCGCGGTTGTGGTCCAGGCGCAGCATGGCGGTGAAGTTCTTGGCAGGCAGATCCGGAGCCGACTTCATGGCGATGTAGGCATTGGTGTTGGCGGGGTTGCCGACAACCAGCACCTTCACGTTGCGCGAAGCCACAGCGTTCAGTGCCTTGCCTTGGGCCGTGAAGATCTGGGCGTTGGCGGCCAGCAGGTCAGCGCGTTCCATGCCGGGGCCACGGGGGCGGGCGCCAACCAGCAGCGCGTAGTCGGTGTCCTTGAAGGCTTGCAGGGGGTCAGAGTGGGCTTCGATGCCGGCCAGCAGGGGGAAGGCGCAGTCTTCGAGTTCCATGATCACGCCCTTCAGCGCGTTCTGGGCCTTCTCGTCGGGGATTTCCAGCAGTTGCAGGATGACGGGTTGGTCCTTGCCCAGCATTTCGCCAGAGGCGATGCGGAACAACAGGGCGTAACCAATTTGGCCAGCGGCGCCGGTGACGGCGACGCGAACGGGTGCTTTGCTCATGTGCAACTCCGAAAAGGAAGTGAGAGGGGAAGGGTTAGAGGCAACCCTAAATTGTAGCGGCGCGCGGGAGTCTAGGACGATCACCCCACAACGTCAATATCTTATGTCTTATATAAGACATCTTTCATCCTACTTCTGGACTTTGCCGGGCACTTGTGGTGCAATCACGCCCGGCCCGGGTTTTATCCGGCGCGGGTCGGTCGGCCTCTCCATTCGAGAGGGGTCGCCAGCCCCGATCTCACCCCTGATCGACTCCAACCTAGACCAACGCTGTGGTGCCTTCCTCGCCATCAACTGCTGCTTCTGATGCCGTGGCGTCCGCCGTTGGCACGGGTGCATCTGGCGGGGGCGGTGGTGGTGTGGCGGGTGGCGCGGCGCAAGGGCCTTCCTTCAGTCCGCTCTATCAGCAGATCAAATCCCTGATCCTGCGCAGCCTGCAGTCAGGCGAATGGCGTCCCGGCGAGGCCATTCCCAGCGAGATCGAACTGGCCGCCCGCTTCAAGGTCAGCCAGGGCACCGTTCGCAAGGCCGTCGACGAACTGGCCTCTGAAAACCTCCTCATGCGCCGCCAGGGCAAGGGCACCTTCGTGGCCACCCATGCCGAAGAGCAGGTTCAATACCGTTTCCTGCGCCTGGCGCCCGATCAGCCTGCGGCCTTGCCCGGCTCGGCCCACCGTGAATTCCTGGACTGCCGCCGCTTGCGTGCGCCCGTGGATGTGGCGCGTGCCCTCCAGATGAAAGCCGGCGAGATGGTGGTCGAGGTGCGGCGTGTGCTGCACTTCTCCGGCCAACCCGTGGTGCTGGACGACATCTGGCTGCCCGGCCACATGTTCAAGGGCCTGACGGCCGATCGCCTCAGCGAATACCGTGGTCCGATGTATGGCCTTTTCGAAACCGAGTTCGGTGTGCGCATGATCCGCGCTGAAGAAAAGCTGCGCGCCGTGGCCGCCGATGAGGCCGATGCCCAGCAGCTTGAAGTGGCGCCTGGCACGCCCTTGTTGAGCGTGGAGCGGCTGTCGTTCACCTACGGGGACCAGCCCGTTGAGCTGCGTCGTGGCCTCTACCGCACCGATCACCACTATTACCGCAATGAATTGAGCTGACGACCAATTTATTGACCTTGTTCACGCAAAGCATGTGTCTGTCATGTGGATGACCACAAGCTGAGCGAGTTCGTCGGGCTGGGGATTGCCCTAAAATCCCGGATTCTCTTGACAGATTTTTGACGCTCGGCAGGAGCCTTTAACAACATGGCTGACAACGCGAAAACCCCACGCCCCGTCTTCCGGAACATCCACGTGACTGACATCGTCAGCTACCGCCTGCCTCCGGCGGGGATCGTCTCGATCCTCCACCGTATCAGCGGCGCGATCATGTTCCTGTTGATGCCCTTCATCATCTGGATGTTCGACACGAGCGTCTCGACCGAGATCTCCTACGATCAGTTCACCGCCGTGTTCTCGGGCGGTTGCGCTGGCGGCTTGATCCCGGGCTGGTTCTTCAAGCTGATCGCCCTGGGCCTGATCTGGGCCTACCTGGTGCACTTCATCGCTGGTGTGCGCCACCTGATCATGGACGCCACGCACCGCGTCAGCAAAGAGCAGGGTCACTCCACAGCTGTGGTCACGCTGGCACTGAGCTCCGGTCTCACCGTCGTGCTGGCCGCCAAGCTGTTCGGCCTGTTCTGATTCAAGTTTCGACCGCAGGAAACAACAACCATGTCTCAAAACTACGGAACCAAGCGCATCGTCTCCGGTGCGCACTATGGTCTGCGTGACTGGCTCGCGCAGCGCGTCACTGCCGTGCTGATGGCCCTGTTCACCATCGCACTGCTGGCGCAAGTGATCATCGGCGAGCCTGTCAGCTACTACAAGTGGGCTGGCATCTTCTCGCAACAATGGATGAAGACGCTGACCTTCGTGGTCATCCTGGCCATGCTCTACCACGTGTGGGTGGGCGTGCGCGACATCTTCATGGACTACATCAAGCCGGTTGGCATCCGCCTGGGCCTGCAAGTGTTTGCCATCGTGTGGCTGGTTGGTTGCGCCGGCTGGGCCATCCAAGTGCTGTGGAGACTGTAAAAAAATGAGCGCTACTTCCCTTCCTACCCGCAAGTTTGACGTCGTGATCGTCGGGGCCGGCGGCTCTGGCATGCGCGCGTCGCTGCAACTGTCTCTGGCTGGCCTGAACGTGGCCGTGCTGTCCAAGGTCTTCCCCACCCGTTCGCACACGGTGGCTGCCCAAGGCGGCATCGGTGCCTCGCTGGGCAACATGTCCGAAGACAACTGGCACTATCACTTCTTCGACACCATCAAGGGCTCTGACTACCTGGGCGACCAGGACGCCATCGAGTTCATGTGCCGTGAAGCGCCCAAGGTCGTGTACGAGCTGGAACACTTCGGCATGCCCTTTGACCGCAATGCCGACGGCACCATCTACCAGCGCCCGTTCGGCGGCCACACCGCCAACTACGGTGAAAAGCCCGTGCAACGCGCTTGCGCTGCGGCTGACCGTACCGGCCACGCGCTGCTGCACACGCTGTACCAGCAAAACGTCAAGGCCCGCACCCAGTTCTTCGTGGAATGGATGGCCCTTGACCTGATCCGTGACGCCGAAGGCGACGTGGTTGGCGTGACCGCCCTGGAAATGGAAACCGGCGACGTGCACGTGCTGCACGCCAAGACCGTGCTGTTCGCCACCGGTGGCGCCGGCCGCATCTTCCAGGCTTCCACCAATGCCTTCATCAACACCGGTGACGGCCTGGGCATGGCGGCGCGCGCTGGCATCCCGCTGGAAGACATGGAGTTCTGGCAGTTCCACCCCACCGGCGTGGCCGGCGCGGGCGTGCTGCTGACCGAAGGCTGCCGTGGCGAAGGCGCCATCCTGCGCAACGCCAATGGCGAGCGCTTCATGGAGCGTTACGCCCCAACGCTGAAGGACCTGGCCCCGCGTGACTTCGTGTCCCGCTCGATGGACCAGGAAATCAAGGAAGGCCGTGGCTGTGGTCCCAACAAGGACTACGTCCTGCTGGACATGACCCACCTGGGCGCCGACACCATCATGAAGCGCCTGCCTTCGGTGTTCGAGATTGGCCATAACTTCGCCAACGTCGACATCACCAAGGAGCCGATCCCCGTGGTGCCCACCATCCACTATCAGATGGGCGGTATCCCCACGAACGTGCATGGTCAGGTCGTGGTGCCTGCCAACGGCAAGCCCAACGAAATCATCAACGGTCTGTACGCCGTGGGTGAGTGCTCCTGCGTGTCGGTGCATGGCGCCAACCGCCTGGGCACCAACTCTCTGCTGGACCTGGTTGTGTTCGGTCGTGCAGCCGGCAACCACATTGTCGAGTTCGCCAGCAAGACCAAGTCGCACAAGCCCCTGCCCAAGGATGCCGCCGACTACACGATGTCGCGCCTGGCTCGCCTGGACGGCGCCAAGAATGGCGAGTACTCGCAAGACGTGGCCAACGAAATCCGCGCGACGATGCAAAAGCACGCTGGTGTGTTCCGTACGCAGAAGTCCATGGACGAAGGCGTGCAGCGCATCGCTGCGGTGCGCGAGCGCGTGAAGTCGATCGGCCTGAAGGACAACTCCAAGGTCTTCAACACCGCCCGCATCGAAGCCCTGGAAGTCGACAACCTGATCGAAGCCGCTCAAGCCACCATGGTGGCCGCTGCTGCCCGTCCGGAAAGCCGTGGCGCCCACGCCCACGACGACTTCCCCAACCGTGACGACGCCAACTGGATGAAGCACTCGCTGTGGTACTCCGAAGGCAACCGTCTGGACTACAAGCCGGTGAACCTGACTCCCCTGACGGTGGAATCGGTGCCCCCGAAGGTCCGTACGTTCTGATCTCGTAGCGACCGTTCATCAGGAATCGAATATGAGCACCCAAAAGCGCACTTTCCAAATCTACCGCTACGATCCGGACAAGGATGCCAAGCCCTACATGCAGACCATCGAGATCGAACTCGACGGTCACGAGCGCATGCTGCTGGACGCCCTGGTCAAGCTCAAGGCCGTGGACCCGACCCTGTCGTTCCGCCGTTCCTGCCGTGAAGGCGTGTGCGGCTCGGACGCCATGAACATCAACGGCAAGAACGGTCTGGCCTGTCTGACCAACATGCGCACGCTGCCTGGCGTGATCGTGCTCAAGCCGCTGCCTGGTCTGCCCGTTGTCCGCGACCTGATCGTGGACATGACCCAGTTCTTCAAGCAGTACAACTCCATCAAGCCGTACCTCATCAACGACACGCTGCCGCCCGAAAAAGAGCGTCTGCAGTCGCCTGAAGAGCGTGAAGAGCTCGACGGCCTGTACGAGTGCATCCTGTGCGCCAGCTGCTCGACCAGCTGCCCCAGCTTCTGGTGGAACCCCGACAAGTTCGTGGGCCCTGCCGGCTTGCTGCAGGCCTACCGCTTCATCGCCGACAGCCGCGACGAAGGCACGGCCGAGCGCCTGGACAACCTGGAAGACCCCTATCGTCTGTTCCGTTGCCACACCATCATGAACTGCGTGGATGTCTGCCCGAAGGGTCTGAATCCCACGAAGGCCATTGGCAAGATCAAGGAACTGATGGTGCGTCGCGCCGTCTGATTGCGGCCTTCAGGCACGATCAACACGCGACCCCAAACTGTCTTCAGACCTCAAGAAAAGCCGACCCGATGACCAGCACCAGCCCCGTTGCCGACCAGACACCCGATGCGGATGTGCTGCGGCGCCTGCGCTGGCGTTGCCGTCGGGGGCTGCTTGAAAACGATTTGTTCATCGACAAGTTTTTCGAGCAGCACGGCGAAAGCCTGACAACTGGCCTGGTCCAGGGCTTGCTTCAGTTGATGGACCTGTCTGACAATGATCTGCTGGATCTGCTTTTGGCCCGAAAAGAGCCCGAAGGCGAGCTGGTAAATCAGGACGTCATGCAGGTGCTGTCGATGATGCGGGTTGCCAAGGCTTAGCTGTCAGGCTTGCTCCCCTCAGTTAAATGGCTGGGGGATGTGGACTAAGACCCATAATGCCGGCTTAGGATTTATCCCTAGTCACCGATTTTTTCCCCACACAAGACCGATCCCTAGGAGTGCTCATGACACCGTCCGACGTGAAAGCCACCCTGTCGTTTTCTGACGGCAGCCCCAGCATGGAACTGCCCATTTACAAGGGTTCTGTCGGCCCGGATGTGATTGACATCCGCAAGCTGTACGGCCAGACCGGCAAGTTCACCTACGACCCCGGCTTCCTGTCTACTGCATCGTGCAACTCGACCATCACCTATATCGATGGCGACAAGGGCGAACTGCTGTACCGTGGCTTCCCCATCGAGCAGCTGGCCACCAACTGCGATTTCCTGGAAACCTGCTACCTGCTGCTGAACGGCGAACTGCCCAATGTGTCGCAGAAGGATGAGTTCGTCGCCCGCGTGTCCAACCACACGATGGTCAACGAGCAGATGCAGTTCTTCCTGCGCGGTTTCCGCCGTGATGCTCACCCGATGGCCGTGATGACCGGTCTGGTGGGTGCCCTGTCGGCCTTCTATCACGACAGCACCGACATCAACAACCCCGAGCACCGTCAGATCGCCGCGATCCGCCTGATCGCCAAGATGCCCACGCTCGTGGCCATGGCTTACAAGTACTCGATCGGCCAGCCGTTCATCTACCCGAAGAACGACCTGTCGTACACCGAGAACTTCATGCGCATGATGTTCGCCACGCCTTGCGCTGACTACAAGGTCAACGACGTGCTGGTTCGCGCCATGGACCGCATCTTCATCCTGCACGCTGACCACGAGCAGAACGCTTCGACCTCGACCGTGCGTCTGTGCGGTTCGTCCGGCACCAACCCGTTTGCCGCCATCGCTGCTGGCGTGGCCTGCCTGTGGGGCCCGGCTCACGGCGGCGCCAACGAAGCTGCCCTGAACATGCTGGAAGACATCCAGCGCAATGGTGGCGTCGAGAAGATCGGCGAGTTCATCTCGCAGGTGAAGGACAAGAACTCCAACGTCAAGTTGATGGGCTTCGGTCACCGCGTGTACAAGAACTACGACCCACGCGCCAAGCTGATGCGTGAAACCTGCCACGAAGTGCTGACGGAACTGGGCCTGCAAAACGACCCGATGTTCAAGCTGGCCATGGCCCTGGAAAAGATCGCCCTGGAAGACGATTACTTCGTGTCGCGCAAGCTGTACCCGAACGTCGACTTCTACTCCGGCATCGTCCAGCGCGCCATCGGCATCCCCGTGCAGCTGTTCACCGCCATCTTCGCCCTGGCACGTACCGTGGGCTGGATCGCTCAGCTGAACGAAATGATCGGCGACCCCGAGTACAAGATCGGCCGCCCCCGTCAGCTGTTCGTGGGTTCGCCCAAGCGCGACGTCAAGCCCATCGGCCAACGCTGATCTGCGGCTGACCGCACCTGAACAAAACCCCGGCTTGCCGGGGTTTTTTCTTGCCTGCGTGATGGCGCGGGCGCTGAGTGTGGCCTTGGAGCCGTCCTGCTCAGCTTGCTTTGTCGATCACAAGGGGCAGGGTCACGTAGATGGTGGTGCCTTGCCCTCTGGGTGAAGAGATGCACAACTCACCCCCGACAGCGGCCACGCGTTCACGCATGCCGATCAGACCCAGGCCCGACTGGTTCGAGGCGCTGGTGTCAAAGCCTTTGCCGTTGTCCTTGATTTCGATGCTCATCTGTTGCTGGTCCTGGCTCAGACCCAGGTGGACAGACACCTGTGTGGCATCGGCGTGCTTGACGATGTTGTTGAGGGCTTCCTGCGCCACCCGGTAGGCCGGCATGGCCAGATCCCCCGGGATCTCGGTCAGTCCCAGGTCCTCGCTGAAGGCAAAACGGCAGCGCGGATGCACCTTGTCATAACCGCGGACCATTTCTTCTACCGCGCCGGCCAGGCCCAGCGTGTCGATCACTTCAGGCCGCAGGCTCTTGACGATGTCGCGGGTGCTGGCATAGAGCGACTCGGCGGTGGCCGCGATGCGGCGGGCCCCTTTGGCCGTGTCGTCATCGCCACTGGCCTGCGCCTTGGCGACCAGGGCGGCCGCCTCCAGGCGAACGGAGATCAAGGCCGCGCCCAGGTGGTCGTGGATGTCGAGTGCCACCCGCCTGCGGTCCTCTTCGACGCGCGCATTGCTGTGCGTGATCAGGCGCCGCTTCTCGGCGTCGGCCTGTTGAATGCGCTTGACGGCTTCCTGCAGTTCCTTGGTGCGGCTGATCACCTGTTGTTCCAGCTCGTGGCGCGCAGCGTCGAGCGTGTCCGCCATTTGCAGGATGGTTCTTTGCAGCTCGCCCAGTTCTCCGGGGCGGTCGGCCTCCAGTGTCACGTCGAAGTGCCCGGTCCGAATGGACCGCAGCGCGCCCATCACGGAGCCCAGGGTCTGGCGCAGGCGCCCAGCCAGCCACATCCCGATCAGGCAACTGGCAATGGCTGCGCCCAGGACCAACGCACACGCCAGCATCAAGGCATGGCGTCGCGCCTCGAAGATGGGCGTGGCCGAAACCGTGACGCGCACGTGGCCCACGGTGCGCAAGGTGGTGTCGGTGCGTGGCTGCACGCCGGTGCTGGAGGGCGGCTCGAACTGGTCGGTGTCGGGCAGCGACTCGATGCGCACGGGCATGTCGTAAACGCTGGACTGCGTGAAGGGCCGGGTCTGGCACTCCGATGCCATGACCCTGTGCTGCACGTTCGAGATCGAGATGCACACGATGCTGGGGTCAGCGTGCAGCACCTGGTGCAAGGTGGTGCGCAGGTAGTCCACATTGCCTGAAACCAGGCCGTACTGGCTGCTTTGAGACAGCGCCGTGGCGATCAGGCGGCCACGCTCGGCCACGTCCCGGTGAACGTCGCCTTGGGCCGTGACGTACAAGGTGCCGGTCACGGCGATGAACATCAGGCTGGCCGGCAACACCGCCACCGCCAGCAAGCGGGCGGCAATGCCCCAGCTTCGCCAGAAGCGCCATTTCATCCTGATCTCCCAGGTGGGTGCACGCCCAGTGCTCGCACCTTGTCGGTGATGACGATGCCCAGTGAGCGGGCGACGTTTTCGTTGATGGCCACCCGCCAGTAGCGTGGGAATCTGGGCTCGGGCAGGGCCTCAGTGCCTGAGGCCAGTCCGTCGATCAGCTCGGCCAGGTCGGCCACGACATCGTCCACATCGGGGTAGGCCGAGGCCAGCGTGCCGGCGGCCACGGTGGCGGCAGAAAAGCCCACCACCGGCATGCCGCGCCGGTAGGTCGATTCCAAGACGGAGCGCAGCGTATCGGGGGTGTAGAGCGTGCTGTCGGGCACGGCCAGCAGGACCTGGGCGCCAGCGAGCCCGTTGAGCGCGCGAGCCGGGTCCTGGCTGGGGTCGGCCTTGATGACCAGGATCTCCAGGCCGAACTGTTGTGCAGCCTGCCGCAGGGACTTTTCCAGGTAGGCCGTGGCGTCCGACAGCAGCACACCCACCGTCACCTTGCGCTCGAACAGGGCGGCAATCAGCTGCAACTGCGCGCCGGGTGAAGCGTCTGCGTAGATGGCCGTGGTGGTGGGCTCGCGGGGTGCACCGGCGACCAGGCGCCGGTAGGCCTGGCTGGATGTCAGCACCGAAACCAGTGGGGCATGCAGGTCAGCGCTCAGTGCCCGGCGCAGGGCGGCAGGGCCCAGCGCGACGACGGGCCCTGTGCCTTTGCGCGTATCCCATGCGGCGGGGTCCGACTCGGCGGCCAGTGCCGGGTAACGCGATCGAAGCGCCTGCAGGATCTGGCGTTGCGCATTCGGATCGGCCGCGGTGATGACGCGCAGTTCCTTGCTTGCCGACCTGGCCAGCAGCGGCACGGCGCCCAGGCCCAGCAACAGGCACAAGGTGCGTCTGCGCAGGGGCTTGAAGGGCGGTGGCGGGGTATGCACGTCAGGTGTCCGCTGGGGCGTGGTGATGGCCGATGGGACTTAGAACGCCACACGGACCGTGCCGTGCAGACTGAGCCGGTCGTTGTAGCTCGATTGGTAGGCGCCAACGCTGTAGAGATAGGTGTTGATGACAGGGGTATGCAGGTAGCTCATCACCAGGGTGGACGAGCTGGGCAGGGCGCCCAACTGGAAGGTGTGTGATGCGCTCAGATCGGTCCGTGCGTAGCGTCTTTCTGTGTACCCATTGCCTGTTGAGCCGTAGCTTGCCAGCGACAGTCGCCAGTCATTGGTCAACGCATGGGAGAGGCCCAGCCCGCCACTGTGGCGTGAGTACTGGGCACGCTCCACGGGCGTGCTGGCCTGGCGGTTGAGCAGGAAGGCGTAGCTCAACCAGCTTGACCAACGCGGGGCAAAGTCCCAGTTGAGCTGGGTTTCCGCGCCGGTCAGGCGCACGTGTCCGGAGTTGGATATCGTCAGGGACTCCAGGGCCGTGGCGGCCGACATCAGTTGGGTCAGCCGATCGTCGAAAACGCGCGAGTCCAGGGTTAGGCCTGCGCTGCGGGCCATCAGCAGATAACCCAGCTCCAGCGAGGTGATGCGCTCTTCAGCCAGATTCGGGTTGCCGTCATAGAAATGAAAGCGACCGGTGGTGGAGCCCATGACTGTGGGGCTCAGCCCGGTGACGGTCTCGGTCCAGTTGCTCTTGACCTCGGCCAGATCCGGGGTGCGCGTGCCTTGCGAGTACACGGCGCGCAAGGACTGGCTCTCGCTGAGGTGGTAGTTCACGGCCACGCGCGGCGAGAAGGTGCTGCGCCCCAGCGAGTTGGATTCGCCGTAGCCGCCGAGGTTGAAGGTCGTGGTGGGCGTAGGGCGGTATTCGGCGTGGCCAAACAGCCAGCGCACCGTGTTGCCCACCTTGCCGTCGAAATAGGTTGCGCTGTCGGCTGACTGGTAACGCAGCCCCATGCCGCCCACCAGCCGCAGCGCCTCCGACACCACATAGGTGTCCTGGACTTCGAGCTGCGTGCGGGTCTCGACCATGTTCTGGTTGGTGGCGCCGCAGGCCGTTTGAAAGCCACC
>NZ_JACPYU010000024.1 GCF_016195855.1 Aquabacterium sp. | reverse complement strand
GGGCCAGGATGGTATTGAGCTCATTGGCAATCTGCATATCCCGGGCAGGGTCGCCGGTAGACAGCGTCCCGGTCTCGATGATGCCTGCCAGGATCGTCGGGTTGTCGAGGATGAAAGTGCGCAAGGCCGGCACAAACAGGCCTCTGAAGGGGCAGGTAAGCCAGCTCTGCTTGGTGCTGAGCTTGTCGTGAAAACCTCTGATCTGAAGCTCATGGGTTGACGACAGCGCGCGCGTCCATTTGCCGCTTACCAGGGTTTCCGTGGTTTTCTGATCGGGGTTGGTCGTCTGAAAGACGTCCTGCACATAGCCGATGTCGCGCTTGCCGTCGGTGAGGGATGCTTGAAGCTCCAGCGAGGATCCGGCACCCAGATCGGTCTGGGAGCGAACGTTCAGCCTTTGCACCTGGGTGCTGTCATGGGCCCCGCCGCGCAAGCTGATGTGGTCGTAGCCGCTGTCGCGCTGCTTGTCCGCGGTGGCATACAGATGGGTGTCGCCCAGCTTGGTGGCCAGACGCGCGGTGGCGCCATGCTCGTGGTGCGAACCGACCGAGACCGAAGCCATGCCCTGGTCCACATCCTTGGGGTGCTTGGTCAGGATGTTGATGACCGCCATCATCGAGTTGGGGCCGTACGCCGCAGAGTTGGGCCCGCGTGTGACCTCGATGCGGTCAACGTCTTCCAGTGCCACGGGCAACAAGGGCCATTCCACCCGTGAGAAGCCGGGGCGATAAGCCGAGACGCCATCGATCAGCACATTCAGGCGGCGCGGGGTGCTGGAGTCGGTCCCGTGGTAATTGATCTTGTACTCGTTGCCAGTGGCCCGGGATACGACCATGCCCGGTACCAGGCGCAAGGCCTCTTCGATGCGCGTGATGCCATATCGGCGGAGGGTGTCGGCCGTGATGATGGTGACGCTGGCGGGCACATCGCCCAGGGACTGACGCAGCCGCGTGGGCGTGATCACCACCGGGTAGCTGAGTTCGGTGGAGTCGATGTCTTCGGCTGGCTGCTGCTGCGCCATGGCCCCGGGAGACAGTGAGAGCGATGCCATGGCCAGGGACGCCAGGGCAGGGGCCAACTTGGTTTTCATGTTTTGACTTCTACTGATCGAGCGGCGCGAAGGGCGGGGCTCAAGGCTCGATCAAGCCGCACTTCACCGCGAGCAAGGTGATGTCTGCGGCGCGGTGGATGCCCAGGTGGTCCTTGATGGACTGGCTGGTGGTGCTGATGGTCTTGGGTGACAGGTTCATGCGCTCGGCAATCTCCACATTCGTCAGGCCTTGTGCCATCAGCTTGAACACCTCGATCTCCCGAGGTTGCAGGCGGGCCAGTGGCGACTGGTCACCGTGCACGCTGAGCAGGGCCAGCCGCGCGGCGATGTCGGGCAGGAACACGGTTTCGCCCTCGTGGATCTTGAGAATGGCTTGCGCCAGGTCGGCAGGGTCGGTGCTCTTGGGGACAAAGGCCTTGGCGCCGCGCTTGTAGGCCTCGCGCACAACCGTGTCCTGGTCAAATTGCGTGTAGATGGCGACACGGGCTTCGGGGAAGCGGGCCATCAGCGTCTGCAGCAGGTCCAGCCCGCCAATGCTGGCATCACCAAAACGCAGATCCAGCACCAGGACGTCCGGGCGCAGCTCGGCATAGGTGTCGACCACGGCAGAGGCTTCGCTGGCGGAGCCAACCACATGCAGGCCATGGCGCGAGAGCACGCTGGCCAGACCTTCCACGATCAACGGGTGGTCGTCGGCAATCATCACGTTGATCACGCTCATTGGTTTCTTCTCCGTCACTGATTTGGCTTGCTGTGGGCGTTTCGGCGTGCGTTTGCGTGCAAGGTGTCATCAATTCGCCACCTGGTGGCATTCTTGCCTTGTCTGATTCGCCGGGAACCGCGCATTTTACAGCGCTGGTATGGGCTGGCTGGGCTTTGTG
Source organism: Aquabacterium sp. (assembly GCF_016195855.1). Taxonomy (GTDB): domain Bacteria; phylum Pseudomonadota; class Gammaproteobacteria; order Burkholderiales; family Burkholderiaceae_C; genus Aquabacterium. Next base: position 52,047 of record NZ_JACPYU010000024.1, on the reverse strand, counting down.
TCACGCCGTGCGCACCATGGTGGTGTCCGAATGTGTGTGAAATTGCACAGATTGGCTACGCTTTGTTGCATTTAATTGCTACTTGGTGGTAATCTGATTGTCTATATGTGGTGCTATAGTTGCGCCAAAGAAGAAGGTTTTAACGCTGTCAAACTGTGCTTAAAAGGGAGTGCGACCGAAGAGTCGCCATATCGCTCTGGGAGGGGCGGCAGAAGGGCATGTCCAGTCAAATGGGCATGCCCTTTGTGCTTTTCCGCTGTGCTTTGCGGATCAAAACCCTGCTCACAAGGGAAACCCGGGCCCTTGTGGCGTCATTCCTGCGGCCCTTGCCTTAAAATCGTCATCTTTTCCCTCTACAGGGCCCTCCAGCCCTTTGCCCGACTGAGCATCATGGGACGCACCCTCTACGACAAGATCTGGGACGAGCACATCGTCCACACCGAAGAAGACGGCACTGCCGTGCTGTACATCGACCGTCATCTGGTGCACGAAGTCACCAGCCCGCAGGCCTTCGAAGGGCTGGACATTGCCGGGCGCAAGGTGTGGCGCCTGTCGGCCAACCTGGCCGTGAGTGACCACAATGTGCCCACGACCGATCGTTCCGAGGGTATCAAGGACCCGATCTCCAAATTGCAGGTCGACACGCTCGACAAGAACTGCGACCGCGTCGGCATCACGCAGTTCAAGATGAGCGACAAGCGTCAGGGCATCGTGCATGTGATCGGCCCGGAGCAGGGTGCCACGCTGCCCGGTATGACCGTGGTTTGCGGTGACAGCCACACTTCCACGCACGGCGCTTTCGGTGCGCTGGCGCACGGCATCGGTACGTCCGAAGTCGAGCACGTGCTGGCCACCCAGACGCTGCTGGCCAAGAAGGCCAAGAACATGCTGGTGCGCGTCGAGGGCACGCTGACCAAGGGCTGCTCCGCCAAGGACATCGTGCTGGCCATCATTGGCAAGATCGGCACGGCCGGCGGTACGGGCTACACCATCGAGTTCGCCGGCAGCGCCATCCGTGCCCTGAGCATGGAAGGCCGCATGACCGTGTGCAACATGGCCATCGAGGCCGGCGCCCGTGCGGGCCTGGTGGCGGTGGACGACACCACGATCAACTATTGCAAGGGTCGCCCCTTCTCGCCCGCGGGTGTGGAATGGGACCAGGCCGTGGCCTACTGGCGCACGCTGCACTCCGACGCGGACGCGGTGTTCGACACCGTGGTCGAGCTCAACGCCAACGACATCAAGCCGCAAGTCACCTGGGGCACCTCGCCCGAGATGGTGTTGTCCATCGACGACCGCGTGCCTGATCCCGACAAGGAAAAGGACCCGGTCAAGCGCTCGGCCACCGAGCGTGCGCTGCAGTACATGGCGCTTGAGCCCAACAAGGCCATCAACGACATCCTGGTCGACAAGGTCTTCATCGGTTCGTGCACCAACAGTCGCATCGAAGACATGCGCGAAGCTGCCGCCGTGGTCAAGAAGATCGGTGGTCGCGTGGCCTCCAACATCAAGCTGGCCCTGGTCGTGCCTGGCTCCGGCTTGGTCAAGGAGCAGGCCGAGCGCGAGGGCCTGGATCAGATCTTCAAGGCCGCGGGCTTCGAGTGGCGTGAGCCGGGTTGCTCCATGTGTCTGGCCATGAACGCCGACCGCCTGGAGCCCGGTGAGCGTTGCGCCTCGACCAGCAACCGCAACTTCGAAGGCCGTCAAGGCGCGGGTGGCCGCACCCATCTGGTGAGCCCGGCCATGGCCGCCGCCGCTGCGATGCAAGGCCACTTCGTGGACATCCGCCGCATCGCCTGATCCCATTTGTCTTGTAGTTGGAGAGCCCTCACATGAAACGTCTGGCTGTTTTTCTGATCGTGACCCTGTCCATGCTGGCGCTGTCGGCCTGCAACACGGTGCACGGCCTGGGGCAGGACATCGAAAAGGCCGGTGAGGCCATCTCTGGCGCAGCGAAAAAGTAATTCACCATGCAAGCATTTCGCATTCACAAGGGCCTGGTGGCCCCGATGGACCGGGACAACGTCGACACCGACGCCATCATTCCCAAGCAGTTCCTCAAGTCGATCAAGCGCACGGGCTTTGGCCCCAACCTGTTCGACGAATGGCGCTACCTGGACGCGGGCGAGCCCGGCCAGGACCCGGCCACGCGCAAGCCCAACCCGGACTTCGTGCTCAACCAGCCGCGCTACAAGGGCGCCTCTGTGCTGCTGGCGCGCAAGAACTTCGGTTGTGGCTCCAGCCGCGAGCACGCGCCCTGGGCGCTGGACCAATACGGTTTTCGCGCCATCATTGCGCCCAGCTTTGCTGACATCTTCTTCAACAACAGCTTCAAGAACGGTCTGCTGCCCATTCAATTGAGCGAGTTGCAGGTCGACAACCTGTTCAATGAAGTGGCGGCCTTCCCAGGCTATGAGCTGAGCATCGATCTGGAGCGCCAGGTCGTGATCAAGCCTGATGGCACCGAGCTGCCCTTTGACGTGCAGCCCTTCCGCAAGTTCTGTCTGCTCAACGGCTTTGACGACATCGGCCTGACCCTGCGTCACGCCGACAAGATCAAGGCCTATGAGGCTGAGCGCCTGGCGCAAAAGCCCTGGCTGAACCACCGCATCGTCTAAACAAAAAACACTCCTCGCTGAGACTCCATCATGGTCATGAAGATTGCTGTTCTGCCGGGTGACGGCATTGGTCCCGAAATCGTCACGGAAGCCGTCAAGGTGCTGAGCACCCTGGATCTGGCCTTCGAGATGAAAGAGGCCAAGGTCGGTGGCGCCGCCTTTGACGCCCACGGCCACCCGCTGCCCGAGCACACCTTGAGCCTGGCCATGGAGTCCGATGCCGTGTTGTTTGGCTCGGTGGGCGACTGGAAGTACGACAAGCTGGACCGCCCATTGCGTCCTGAGCAGGCCATCCTGGGCCTGCGCAAGAACATGGGCTTGTTTGCCAACTTCCGCCCGGCCATCTGCTACCCGCAGCTGACGCATGCTTCCAGCCTCAAGCCTGAGCTGGTGGCCGGTCTGGACATCCTCATCATCCGTGAACTGACGGGCGACATCTACTTCGGCCAACCGCGTGGCCGCCGCCTGTCGCCTGATGGTGAGTTCAAGGGTGCGCAAGAGGCCTTTGACACGATGCGCTACTCTCGCCCCGAGATCGAGCGCATCGCCCATGTGGCCTTCCAGGCCGCCCGCAAGCGCGGCAAGCGCGTGACCAGCGTCGACAAGGCCAATGTGCTGGAGACCTTCCAGTTCTGGAAGGACGTGGTCACCGAGGTGCACGCCCAGTACCCTGACATCGAGCTGGACCACATGTACGTGGACAACGCCGCGATGCAGCTGGTCAAGGCGCCCAAGAAGTTCGACGTGCTGTTCACCGGCAACATGTTCGGCGACATCCTGTCTGACGCTGCGGCCATGCTGACCGGCTCGATCGGCATGCTGCCTTCGGCCTCGTTGAACGCCAAGGGCCAGGGCCTGTACGAGCCCAGCCATGGCTCGGCCCCTGACATCGCCGGCAAGGGTGTGGCCAACCCCCTGGCCACCATCCTGAGCGCCGCCATGATGTTGCGCTTCAGCCTGAACCAGGAAGAAGCCGCCAGCCGCATCGAGCGCGCCGTGCAGGCCGTGCTGGAGCAAGGTCTGCGCACGCCTGATATCTACAGCGAAGGCGCGAAGAAGGTCGGCACCGTCGAGATGGGCGAGGCCGTGGTGGCCGCCCTGAAAGCGCAAGGCTGAGGCGCAAGCTGATGTGTGCCCGGGCGCACACGCACAAGATTCAATTTGAAGGATAGAAAAATGGCTACGACTCTGGTTGGTTTGGTGGGCTGGCGCGGCATGGTCGGCTCCGTGTTGATGGACCGCATGCAGGCCGAGGGTGATTTCGCTCTCATCGAGCCCATGTTCTTCTCGACCTCGAACGCGGGCGGCAAGGCCCCGTCGATGGCCAAGAACGAAACCACGCTCAAGGATGCCTATAGCATCGACGACCTCAAGCGCTGCGACATCATCCTGACCGCCCAAGGCGGCGACTACACGACCGAGGTCTATCCCAAGCTGCGCGCTGCGGGCTGGAATGGCCACTGGATCGACGCCGCGTCGACTCTGCGCATGAAGGACGATGCCGTCATCGTGCTGGACCCGGTCAACATGCCCGTGATCAAGAACAGCCTGGCCAACGGTGGTCGCAACTGGATCGGCGGCAATTGCACCGTCAGTTGCATGCTGATCGGCGTGGGTGCCTTGTACAAGGCCGGTCTGGTCGAGTGGATGTCCACCCAGACCTACCAGGCTGCGTCCGGTGGCGGTGCGCAACACATGCGCGAGCTGCTGACTCAGTTCGGCACGCTGAACGCCGAAGTGCGCTCGCTGCTGGACGACCCCAAGAGCGCCATCCTGGAAATCGACCGCAAGGTCATCGCCAAGCAACGCGCCCTGACGGAAGCCGAAACGGCCAACTTCGGTGTGCCGCTGGGTGGTTCGCTGATCCCCTGGATCGACAAGGATCTGGGCAATGGCCAGTCCAAGGAAGAGTGGAAGGGCATGGCCGAGACCAACAAGATCCTCGGCCAAGGCGAGGGCTTCGGGTCGCCTGCCGTGCCGGTGGATGGCTTCTGCGTGCGCATTGGCGCCATGCGCTGCCACAGCCAGGCCTTGACCTTCAAGCTCAAGAAGGATGTGTCCGTGCAGGAGATCGAAGCCATGATCGCTGCCGACAACCCCTGGGCCAAGGTCGTGCCCAACACCCGCGAGGCCACCATCAAGGACCTGACGCCTGTGGCTGTGACCGGCACCCTGACGATCCCGGTGGGGCGCGTGCGCAAACTGGCCATGGGCCCCGAATACGTGGGTGCCTTCACCATTGGCGACCAATTGCTGTGGGGCGCGGCAGAGCCGCTGCGTCGCATGCTGCGCATTCTGCTGGACGCGTGATTTGAATTAACCGACGTTGCCGGCGCATATTTGACAAGCGCCAGCAACGTCTGGTCACAAAATCGGTGTCGCGCCTTGTTGCCCCAGGGCGACAATCTAACCCCCTAGTTTCATGCTGGGAACTTGTTTCCGGCCTGAATTCGACGCTAGGGCGCTAGATCAGTAATTGCATGAGCTTGTCACCGTATCTGCTTGATGCTATTGTGTTTTCTGCTGCGTACCGTCTGCAGGTGCTGGCACGTCTGTGGGTCGCTTTGCGATCCGGGCGCGCCGCTGGTCGACGAACCGACCTCATGACGACTTGGGAGACGCCTTGAAAGATCATTTGCTGTCCGCCGGGCCAAAAGCCCAGAGTTCATTTGCCCTGAATAAGGTTGCGGTTGCCGCAGCCTTTTCTGCTTTGGCTGTATTGCCTGTTTCGACCTGGGCGCTGGGGCTGGGTAAATTGAATGTGCAATCGGCGCTGGGGGAGCCCCTGCGTGCCGAAATCGATGTCACCAGCCTGACACCTGAAGAGGGCAGCTCCCTCCAGGTGCGCGTTGCCACGCCGGAAACCTACCGTGCTGCGGGTGTCGACTACAACCAGGTGCTGACGGCCACGAACATCGTGCTGCAACGTCGCACGGATGGTCGTCCGTATCTGCGCATCGTCAGCGACCGCACGGTGCAGGAGCCGTTTGTCGACGTCATCCTGGATCTGTCCTGGTCCTCCGGTCGCCTGGTGCGCGAGTACACGCTGTTGTTCGATCCGCCTACCAGCCGCTCGAGCACGCAGACCACATCGCCCGCCATTGATGCGCCGGCACAGGCCCCTGCGCCCGCTCCGGCTGCTGTGGCCGAGCCTGTGGTCAAGCCTGCGCCGTCCAAGCCTGTGGCTGCAACGCCTAGCGAGCCTTTGAAGGTGCGCAAGGGCAAGAAGCCCGCCCCCTCTGCTTCGGAAGCCGCCGCCAGTGCCCCCGCACCGGCTGAAGCTGAAGCGCCCGCACCGACCAAGGTTGCCCCGGCAGAGTCCACCGCGCCGTCTCAGCAAGCCGATACCATCCGCGTCAAGCAAGGCGATTCGCTGTCGCGCATCGCGGGTCGCGCGGCGCAGCCCGGCGTGTCGCTCGATCAGATGCTGGTGGGTCTGTACCGCAACAACCCGCAAGCCTTCCTGGGCAACAACATGAACCGACTGAAGTCGGGCGTGGTGTTGAACGTGCCCACGGCTGAGCAGGCCAAGAGCGTTTCCACCGACGAGGCTCGTCAGATCATCGTGGCGCAAAGCTCCGACTTTGCCGCCTATCGCCAGCATCTGGCTGGTGCCGTGACCGCCACGACACCTGAGCAGCCACAGCGTCAGGCCAAGGGCAAGGTCCAGGCCGAAGTGCAGGACAAGAAGCAGTCTGAAGCACCAGCGCCTGACAAGCTCACCCTGAGCAAGGGCGGCATGTCCTCATCGGCCAAGCCCGCCGCCGAAGATCGCCTGGCCAAGAACCGCGCCAAGCAGGATGAAGCCACCCGTGTGGCCGAGCTGTCCAAGAACCTGGATGACCTGCGCAAGCTGAAGGAAAAGAGCGCGGCCGCTTCGGTGCCCGCCAAGGTCACACCGCCGCCTGCGCCTGTGGTGGCCAGCAAGCCTGCACCGGCTCCGGCCCCTGTTGTCCCTGTTGCCCCGAGCAAGCCTGCCGTGGTGGTGCCTCCACCCGCTCCGGCGCCCGTGCCTGCGCCTGCGCCCGTCCCGTCCAAGCCTGCCGTGATCGAGCCCGCGTCTGCGCCGGCCTCCGCCACGGTGGCAGAGGCTGTGGCCAGTGCCGCGTCCGAGCAGGCCTCCGGTGCCGCAACAGCCGCCGCGATCCAGGCCTCCGCACCTGAGGCTGCGGCCTCTTCTGTGCGCCCCAGCCTGCCCGTGTCGCCTGCACCTGTGCAAGAGCCCGAGTCACCTGGCTTCCTGGAGTCGCTCAACCCGATGCTGCTGGCCGCTGGTGGTGCCGCTGTGGCCCTGCTGGCAGGGGCGGCCATGTACTTCCGCTCGCGTCGCCGTGGCGATACGGGTGAAACGTCTTTCCTGGAAAGCCGTCTGCAGCCCGATTCGTTCTTTGGCGCCAGCGGTGGTCAGCGCGTGGACACCCGTGATGCCACGGGTGGCCCCTCGTCCATGAGCTATTCGCTCAGCCAGCTCGATGCCATTGGTGACGTGGACCCGGTGGCCGAAGCCGACGTGTACCTGGCCTATGGTCGCGATCTGCAAGCCGAGGAAATCCTCAAGGAAGCGCTGCGCAGCACGCCGGAGCGTCTGGCTGTGCGCACCAAGCTGCTGGAGGTCTATGCCAAGCGCCGTGACACCAAGGGCTACGAGCAATTGGCTGTCCAGCTCTTCAACCTGACCAATGGCCAGGGTGACGACTGGTCCAAGGCGCAGGAAATGGGCCTGGGCATCGACCCAGAAAACCCGCTGTACCAGCCTGGTGGCCAGCCTTCTGCCGCGCCGCTGAGCATCGAGACACCCAATGACATGCTGGGTGCCAGCACCATCCCGCATTCTGTGATGCCTGCGCCGAGCATGCTGGAGCCCGTTGCGGCGCCAGTGCCCCCGGCTGCACCGGCCCCTGTTGCAGCACCTGCTGCTGCCATGCCGGCCGAGCTGGTTGACCTGGATCTGGATATTTCCGCGCCGATGCCGCTGGATGAGGTGTCTGACTCGGTTTCGCCGCACACCACGGAAGCCGGTGACCTGCCTCCGCTGCAGTTGCCCGAAATCGAAAACACGGTGGCCGAGCCCAAGTCGGCTGCCCTGGACACCGGCCCGATGGACCTGCCCAAGATCGATGCTGGCGTCTCGGCGACCCCGTCCGCCGATGGTGGCCTGGACTTCGATCTGCATGTGGACCACAAGCCCGCAGCATCTGCTGCACCTGCTTCGTTCGACATGAGCAGCATCAGCCTGGATCTGGATTCGCCCGCACCCGCTCCGACGGCAGCGGTGGAGCCCGAAGATGACTGGCTGACGGCCACGACCAACGCGCCTTCTTCGGTGTCTGCTGACCCGATGACACGCAAGTTCGAACTGGCCGACGAGTTCCGTCAGATCGGCGACATGGACGGCGCCCGTGAACTCCTGCAGGAAGTGCTGGAGAACTCGCAGGACGGCAACTTGAAGTCCAAGGCGCAAGCCATGCTGGACAGTCTGGGCTGATGACGCATGCCGGATGATGATCCGGGGGGGAAGGCATCCGCCTTCTCCTCGGCTGACCACAGCGCCAGTCAGACAGGGGCGGCCCGGCGGGTCGCCCTTGGTGTTTCTTACCTGGGCAACGCGTACAAGGGTTGGCAGAGCCAGCCTGGCGGCGGTACGGTGCAGGACACGCTGGAGGCGGCGCTCAGCGCGTTCATCACCAAGCCCATCAAGGTGCTGTGCGCCGGGCGGACTGACGCTGGTGTACATGGCATCAACCAGGTGGTCCACCTGGATACGGACACCTACCGCACGCCTTTTTCCTGGGTGAGGGGCACCAATACCTTCTTGCCCAAGGACATCGCCGTGCAGTGGGCTGTTGAGGTCCCTGCGCATTTCCATGCACGCAACAGTGCACTTGGCCGCCGCTACACCTACGTGCTGCTGGAGGCCGCGGTGCGTCCGGCACTGGAGTCGGGCAGGGCAGGGTGGGTTTTCAGGCCTCTGGATCTGGATGCCATGCGGCAGGCGGCTGCGCACCTGATCGGCGAGCACGACTTCAGCTCGTTCCGATCCTCCATGTGCCAGTCCCCCACGCCAGTCAAGAACCTGCGAGACATTGCTATCCGCCGCTGCGGCCCGCCCGATGCGCCCACGGCCTATTGGCGTTTCGATTTCGAGGGGCAGGCCTTCCTGCACCACATGATCCGCAACATCATGGGTTGCCTGCTGATGGTGGGCACGGGCGTGCAGCCAGCGTCCTGGGTGCTGGACGTGCTGCAGGCGCGTGATCGCAAGGTGGCCGCCCCCACTTTTTCACCAGATGGTTTGTATTTCCTGGGGCCACGCTACGACCCCTCCTATGGTCTGCCCGAGCAGGTGCCGGGCCTGGACTGGCTTCCCACCTGAATCCAGCAAGTCAAGGGCTTTAAGGGTGTCAGGCCCGGATCAGGGGTGTTCAAACAGGTGGCTGGGCGTTTACCCGCATTTTTGAGACAATCCCGTCATTGACACCGACGGGCTGCCTGCCAGCCCTGCTGCCTGGATGGCCTTGCCCCCTGAACACCGCACGCGGATCAAGATCTGCGGTCTGACCCGTGAAGCCGATGTCGATGCCGCCGTGGAGGCGGGGGCCGATGCCATCGGTTTTGTGGTCTATGAAAAAAGCCCCCGCCATGTCCGGCCCGAGCGCGCCGGTGAACTGGCACGGCGTCTGCCCCCCTACGTCACGCCAGTCGTGCTGCTGGTCAATGCCTCGCATGAGCTGCTTCAGCAGGCCTTGCAGGCTGTCCCCCATGCGGCCTTGCAGTTCCATGGCGACGAGACGCCCGCGCAGTGCGAGGCGGCCCTGCGGCCCTACGTTCGGGCGGCCCGGATGGCCCCCGGTTTCGATTTGTTAGACTTCGCCCTGGCTTACCCCGGCGCCCAAGCCATGTTGGTGGACGCTCACGTAGACGGCTACGGCGGGGGAGGCAAGGTATTTGACTGGTCCCTGTTGCCAAAACAGCTGCCTCGTCCCATGATCCTTTCGGGTGGACTGCACCCGGGAAACGTGAAGGACGGGGTCATCAGCGTGCGGCCATGGGCTGTGGATGTGAGTTCTGGTGTGGAAGCGGGCAAGGGCATCAAGGATGCCGCGCTGATGCGCCAGTTCTGTCAGGCTGTGCGGGCGGCTGATCGGCAATGTGCCGAGGCCGCATGAGCGCGGAGCTGTTCACCTGACAAGGTGTGGCCCCGCATGGTGAGTTCATTGAGAGTGACATGCTGAATTACAACCAGCCCGATGCCAAGGGCCATTTCGGGCCCTACGGCGGGACCTTCGTCTCCGAGACCCTGATCCACGCGCTGAATCAACTCAAGGACGTCTACGAACACTATCGTCACGACGAGGCCTTCAAGGCCGAGTTTCGTCGCGAACTGGCCCACTTTGTGGGCCGTCCCAGCCCGATCTACCACGCGGACCGTCTGAGCCGCGAGACGGGGGGCGCTCAGATCTACCTCAAGCGTGAAGACCTCAACCACACCGGCGCGCACAAGGTCAACAACACCATTGGGCAGGCCCTGCTGGCCAAGCGCATGGGCAAGCCTCGCGTAATCGCTGAAACCGGTGCCGGCCAGCACGGCGTGGCCACGGCCACCATCTGCGCGCGCTATGGCATGGAATGCGTGGTCTACATGGGCGCGGAAGACGTCAAGCGTCAGTCCCCCAATGTGTACCGCATGCACCTGCTGGGCGCCAAGGTGGTGCCGGTCGAGTCCGGTAGCAAGACCCTGAAAGACGCGCTCAATGAAGCCATGCGCGACTGGGTCACCAACGTCGAGAGCACCTTCTACATCATCGGCACTGTGGCTGGCCCTAGCCCCTATCCCGCCATGGTCCGCGACTTCCAGAGCGTGATCGGCGAGGAGTGCCTCAAGCAGATGCCTGAGCTGATAGGCCGCCAGCCTGATGCCGTGATCGCCTGTGTGGGCGGTGGCAGCAATGCCATGGGCATCTTCTACCCCTACATTCCGCACGAAGGCGTGCGCCTGATCGGCGTGGAAGCGGCAGGCGAGGGCGCCGACAGCGGCAAGCACTCCATGTCGCTGCAAAAGGGTGTGCCCGGCGTGCTGCACGGCAACCGCACCTACCTGCTGCAAGATGCCAACGGCCAGATCACCGAGACGCACTCGATCTCGGCTGGCCTGGACTACCCCGGCGTGGGCCCCGAGCACGCTTACCTGAAGGACATCGGCCGTGCCGAGTACGTGGGCATCACCGACAAGGAGGCGCTGGAAGCCTTCCACCGTCTGTGCCGCACCGAGGGCATCATCCCTGCGCTGGAGTCCAGCCATGCCGTGGCCTATGGCATGAAGCTGGCTGCCACGATGCGCCCTGATCAGCATGTGCTGATCAACCTGTCCGGTCGTGGTGACAAGGACATCGGTACCGTGGCCGATCTGACCGGCGCCGAGTTCTACTGCCGCCCGTCCTGCCGTGGTCAATCCGTGAAGGGGGGCCTGGCATGAGCACCCACTCCAAAGTGATCACCCGCCTGGACAAAACCTTTGCCACGCTGAAGGAACAAGGTCGCAAGGCCCTGATCCCCTACATCACCTGTGGTGACCCGTTTCCCGAGAAAACCGTCGAGCTGATGCTGGCGATGGCCGAAGCTGGTGCTGACGTGATCGAGCTGGGTGTGCCTTTCTCTGACCCGATGGCCGACGGCCCCGTGATCCAGAAGGCCGCCGAGCGCGCGCTGGCCAAGGGCATTTCGCTGGCCCGCGTGCTGGAAGACGTCAAGGCCTTCCGCGCCAGGAATGCCGATACGCCCGTGGTGCTGATGGGCTATGCCAACCCCATCGAGTGTTATGACCTGCACCATGGCGCAGGCAGCTTTGTGCGTGAAGCCAAGGCTTGCGGTGTGGACGGCGTGCTGGTGGTGGACTACCCGCCCGAAGAATGCGAAGAGTTTGCCGCCCGCTTGAAGGCCGCCGATCTGGCGCCCATCTTCCTGCTGGCGCCTACTTCGACCGAGCAGCGCATGGCCGATGTCGGCCGTGTGGCGGCGGGTTATGTGTATTACGTGTCGCTCAAGGGCGTGACAGGTGCAGGCCACCTGGACACCGACGCCGTGGCCGACATGGTGCCCCGCATCAAGGCGCATGTGAATGTGCCCGTGGGTGTGGGTTTTGGTATCCGTGACGCAGAGACCGCCAAGGCGGTGGCTGCTGTGTCGGACGCCGTCGTGATCGGTTCGCGCATCGTCCAGTTGCTGGAAACGCAGACGCCGGACACGGTGGTGGCTGCCGGGCGTGGTTTCATCGCTGAAATCCGTGCGGCCCTTGACTCCTTGAAAGGCTGAACATCATGAGCTGGCTTGAAAAACTGCTGCCCCCGAAGATCCAGCCGACCGACCCTTCAGAGCGTCGTTCGGTTCCGGAAGGGCTGTGGGTCAAGTGCCCGTCGTGTGAAACGGTGCTCTACAAGAACGACCTGGAAGCCAATGTGAACGTGTGCCCCAAGTGCGGCCACCATCACCGCATTGGCGCCCGCGCTCGTCTGGACGCCTTCCTGGATGCCGAAGGCCGCTACGAACTGGGCCAGGAAGTGCTGCCCGTTGACGCCCTGAAGTTCCGCGACAACAAGAAGTATCCCGATCGCCTCAAGCAGGGCATGGAAGCCACTGGTGAGACCGATGCCCTGATCGTGATGGGCGGCTCGGTGCACAGCATCCCCGTGGTTGCAGCGTGCTTCGAGTTCGACTTCATGGGGGGCTCCATGGGCTCCGTGGTTGGCGAGCGCTTCGTGCGTGGTGTCGAGGCGGCGGTTGAGCAAAAGACGCCGTTCATTTCCTTCACCGCCACGGGTGGCGCCCGCATGCAGGAGGGCCTGCTGAGCCTGATGCAGATGGCCAAGACCAATGCCGCGCTGACCCGTCTGGCCAAGGCCAGGCTGCCCTACATCAGCGTGCTGACTGACCCGACCATGGGTGGTGTGTCGGCCTCGTTCGCCTTCGTGGGCGATGTGGTGATCGCCGAGCCCAAGGCCCTGATCGGCTTTGCCGGCCCTCGTGTGATCGAGAACACCGTGCGTGAAGTGCTGCCCGAGGGCTTCCAGCGTTCCGAGTTCCTGATGCAAAAGGGTGCGGTCGACATGATCATGGACCGCCGCGAGCTGCGCCTGGCCATCGCGCGCCAGCTGGCCATCCTGACCCGCCAGCCGGCTGATGCCGTGTCGGCCTGAGCATGGTCATGTGATGCCTCTGAACCAGGGCCTGGCTTGACCTTCAAGAAGCATTCAAGTCGTTCTGGTTTCAACATGCGGGCTGCCTTGTGATGCAGCCCGTTTTGTTTTCCTGTTCGAGTCGGCCCCTTTCGTTTTCCACGTTTGCCCCCAGCTGAAGTTCCTGTGCCATGAGTTCCTCACCCAACGCCCCTGCTGCTGTGCCTTCCACGCTGGACGAGTGGCTGTCGCACTGCGAGCGTCTGCACCCCGTGACCATCGACATGGGCCTGGAGCGGGTCGGTGAGGTCTGGCAGCGCGCCGGCATCACATTGGGCACGCCCCTGGGCCGGGAAGAAGAGGGGCTGGACGCGCCGGTGGTGTTCACCGTGGCGGGCACCAATGGCAAGGGTTCGACCTGCGCCATGCTGGAGGGCATCTTGCTGTCGGCCGGCTTCAAGGTGGGCGTGTATGGCTCGCCCCACCTGGTGCATTTTGAAGAGCGCTGCCGTATCGGTGGTGAGCTGGTCAAGGCGGCCGATCTGGTCCCGCATTTCGCGGCCATCGAAGCCGCGCGGGGCGACACGGCCCTGACCTATTTCGAGTTCACCACGCTGGCGATCCTGCGCTTGCTGGCCACCTCAGGGCTGGACGCCGTGATCCTGGAGGTGGGCCTGGGCGGCCGGCTGGATGCGGTCAATGTGATCGACACCGACTGCGCCATCATCACCAGCATCGACCTGGACCACATGGACTACCTGGGCCCGGATCGCGAGTCGATTGGCCGCGAGAAGGCCGGGATCATGCGGGCAGGGCGCCCGGTGGTGGTCTCCGACCCGCAGGCGCCGCAGAGTGTGGTGGCCCGCGCCGAAGCGCTGGGAGCCGATATCTGGCTGTTCGGGCGTGACCACAACTATGCGGGCGACCGCCAGCAGTGGTCCTGGGGTGGGCGCGCCAAGCGTTTCAATGGCATGGCCTACCCGGCGCTGCGTGGCGCCAACCAGTTGCTCAATGCCTCGGGTGTGCTGGCGGCGCTGGAGGCCATGCGCAACCGCCTGCCGGTGTCGGCCCAGGCGGTGCGCACCGGGCTGGCCACGGTCGAGTTGCCAGGGCGCTTCCAGATCATCCCGGGGCAACCCACGTTGATCCTGGACGTGGCACACAACCCCCATGCCGCTGCCACCCTGGCTGTCAACCTGGACCAGATGGGTTTTTATCCGCGCACGCATGCAGTGTGGGGCGCCATGTCCGACAAGGACCTGGGCGGCATGATCAGCAAGATGCGCCCGCTGGTGGACGCCTGGTATTGCTGCGATCTGCCTACGGCACGGGCGGCCAGCGCGGCCGACTTGAAGCAGGCCATCGAGGCGGAAATCACCGCGCACCCCCTGGCGACCGCCCCGAAAGCGACGGTTTCCACCCATGCCGACCCGATGGATGCGCTCAAGGCGGCACTGGCCGCAGCAGACCCCACGGATAGAATCGTGGTCTTTGGGTCTTTCTATACCGTAGGCGGTGTTTTGCACGATGGCTTGCCCAAGCTGAACGCGCCCCATATGCCTGCAGCCTGAGCCCATTTTTCGTCTGACTGCCACCCTTCATCCACCGAGCATGCCGCTGCCTTCGTTTCTCCAGCGCTTTCGCCGAAAGGCCTCACCGGGCCAGGCTGCGGACGCCGTGTCCTTGTCGCCTTCGGACGTCGAGGCCACGCGGGCTCGTGCACGCCGGCGCCTGGTGGGCATGGTCGTGCTGGTCGTGGCCGGTTTGATCGGTTTCCCCTGGTTGTTCGAGACCCAGCCGCGCACCATGTCGTCTGATGTGCAGATCGTGCAGGCCGGTGGGGACAGCGGCAGTGAAGTGCAGATCAGCGGCGCGGTACCGCCGCGCTCGCCTCGCAGCGTGGCGGGGCGTGTGGCTGTCTCCGGCATCGTGGCACCGCCAGCGCCTGCCGAGCAGGATGAGCCACCGGCGACGTCTGCCGGCAAGCCGCCCGTCGCGGCCGTGGTGGACGAGCCCGCACCGCGCGTGGCCTCGCGCTCCGTGGCGGCGAGCAAGCCGGTTGCCAAGCCTGCAGACAAGCCGGCCCAGAAACCGGCTGACAAGCCCGCAGAGAAGTCAACGGACAAGTCGGCCGACAAGCCTGCGGCCAAAACGCCTGCCAAGGAGTCAGCCAAGGAGCCTGCCCGCGATGCCGCCAAGGACAAGCCCAAAGATGCAGCCAAGTCCGGCGACAAGCCAGGCGACAAAGACAAGGCCGCCACCCGCTACGTGGTCCAGTTCGGCGCCTTCGCGGACGTCAACACCGCCCACGAGGCCCGCATGAAGATCGAGCGCCTGGGCCTCAAGACCTACGCCCAGCAGGTGGACACCCCGGCCGGCAAGCGCATCCGTGTGCGCATGGGCCCCTACACCGACAAGGCTGATGCCGAGAAGGCCATGGCCACCTTGCGCAAGGCTGGTCTGAATGGCGCGTTGTTGACTTTGTGATGGATGGCGCAAGCGAAACCGGGGCCTACGCCTGGACCCTGCCGGATCTGCTGCTGTTGGTGGGCCTGGGCCTGTCTGTGGTGGTGGGGATTTGGCGCGGGCTGGTCAAGGAGTTGCTCTCGCTGGCGGGCTGGGCCGTGTCCTACTTCTGTGCGCAGTGGTTTGGTGCTGGCATGGGCGCGAACCTGCCCGTCGGGCAGCCCGGTGAGCGCCTGAACGTGCTGGCCGGCATGGTCGTGGTTTTTGTCCTCGCCTTGCTGGGGTGGGCCCTGATATCGTGGGCGATCACGCAGGTGGTGAGGGCCTCGCCACTGAGTGCGCCTGATCGCTTGCTCGGGGCAGGATTTGGTTTGATGCGCGGCGTGGTCGTGGCGCTGGCGGTGGTGACCCTGGTGGGCATGACGCCGGTGGCCAAGTGGCCAAGCTGGCAGGCATCGCGCGGCGTCGCGTGGATGCAAGGGTTGTTGAAGGGGCTTCGCCCCGTGTTGCCCGAGCAGGTGATCCAATTCCTGCCTGAGCAGCCTTGAAGTTTTCAGTTTTTTTGCAAGAGGTGAACCATGTGCGGCATCGTTGGTGTGATTTCCAAGACGCCCGTCAACCAGTTGATCTATGACGCGCTGTTGCTGCTGCAGCACCGCGGTCAGGACGCCGCCGGCATCGTGACAGCCGGCCCCGATGCGCATGGACGCAAGTTCTTCATGCACAAGGCCCGCGGCATGGTGAAAGACGTTTTCCGTACCCGCAACATGCGCGCCCTGCCGGGCACGGTGGGCCTGGGCCAGGTGCGCTACCCGACAGCCGGTAACGCCTTCAATGAAGAGGAGGCGCAGCCCTTCTACGTGAACGCGCCCTTTGGCCTGGTGCTGGTGCACAACGGCAACCTGACGAACGCCCATGCCTTGCGCAAGGAGCTGTTCGACATCGACCGTCGCCACCTGAATACCGACAGCGACACCGAAGTGCTGCTCAATGTGTTCGCGCATGAACTCGAACTGGCCGGCCGTGAACTGCCCTTGACGCCTGCGGCCGTGTTCACGGCTGTGCGCGCCGTGCACAAGCGCATCAAGGGCTCGTATGCCGTGATCTGCCTGATTGCCGGTTACGGCCTGGTTGCCTTCCGCGATCCCTTCGGCATCCGCCCCCTGTGTTACGGCGAGGCTGACCTGCCTGAAGGCCGCGAGGTGATGTTGTCCAGCGAGTCCGTGGCCCTGGAGGGCACCGGCCACCGCTTCGTGCGCGATGTGGCGCCAGGCGAGGCCCTGTTCGTCGACCTGGACGGTGTCGTGCACGCCGAGCAGTGCGCCGAGAAGACCGTGCTCAACCCCTGCATGTTCGAGTACGTCTACCTGGCGCGCCCGGATTCGGTCATGGATGGCGTGTCGGTCTACCAGGCCCGCCTGGAAATGGGCGAGACCCTGGCCCAGCGCGTGATCTCGACCATGCCCCCATCCGAGATCGACGTGGTGATCCCCATCCCCGAGTCCAGCCGCCCATCCGCGATGCAACTGGCCCAGAAGCTGGGCAAGCCCTATCGCGAAGGCTTCGTGAAGAACCGCTACGTCGGCCGCACCTTCATCATGCCGGGCCAGGGCGTGCGCAAGAAGTCCGTGCGCCAGAAGCTCAACGCCATCGGCCTGGAGTTCAAGGGCCGCAATGTGCTGCTGGTGGACGACTCGATCGTGCGGGGCACCACCTCCAAGGAAATCGTGCAGATGGCCCGTGAGGCCGGTGCCAACAAGGTGTACCTGGCTTCGGCTGCGCCGCCCGTGCGCTTCCCCAACGTGTACGGCATCGACATGCCCACCAAGGCCGAGCTGGTGGCCCATGGCCGCACGCTGGAAGACATCCGCCAGATCATCGGCTGCGACGCCCTGATCTACCAGGACGTGGATGCCATGAAGAAGGTGGTGGGCAAGCTCAACCCGAACATCAAGGGCTTTGAGGCCTCGTGTTTCGATGGCGTGTACATCACCGGTGATGTGAGCGCCGAGGACTTCGCCGCCATCCAGTCGCAGCGCCTGACGCAAAAGGGTGAGGACGAGGCCAGCAACTCGCGCCTGGCCTTGCAGAGCCATCAGGACGAATGACCGTTTGACTGCATCCGGGCTCGCTCAGTCGAGCCCGGTGCGCTTTCAAGAAGAGACAGGAGGCCCGACATGGCCGACTCCGAATCCAAGAAAAAATTGCCGCGCAAGGACCTGCCGCCCGATGCCCGCATCGAGACGCTGGCCGTGCGCGAAGGCCTGCCGCCTACGCAATGGAATGAGAACTCCGAAGCGCTGTTCCTGACCAGCAGCTTCAACCATCCTGATGCGGCCACGGCGGCGGCACGCTTTGCGAACGAAGAAGAAGCCTTCATCTATTCGCGCTTCACCAACCCCACCACGATGATGTTCGAGCGCCGCCTGGCTGCGCTTGAAGGCACCGAGGCGGCGATTGCCACCTCCAGCGGCATGAGTGCCATCCTGCTGCTCATCATGGGCTTGCTCAAGTCGGGTGACCACGTGGTGTGCTCGCGCAGCGTGTTTGGCTCGACCATCACCTTGCTGCAGCGCGAGTTCGGCAAATTCGGTGTCGAGTCGACCTTCGTGTCGCAGACCGACCTGGCCGAATGGCGTGCGGCCCTCAAGCCCAATACCAAGCTGTTCTTTGCCGAAACGCCCAGCAACCCGATGACCGAGGTGTGTGATGTGGCCGCGCTGGCCGAGATCGCGCACGCGGCGGGCGCCCACCTGGCCGTGGACAACTGCTTTTGCACACCGGCCCTGCAGCAGCCTGCCAAGCTGGGTGCGGACTTCATCGTGCACTCGGGCACCAAGTACCTCGATGGACAAGGCCGTGTGATGGCTGGTGCACTGTGTGGCCCCGATGCCTTCATCAACGGGCCCTTCATGGCCACCATGCGTGGTGCGGGCATGTGCCTGTCGCCCTTCAATGCCTGGGTCGTGCTCAAGGGTCTGGAGACGCTGTCTATTCGCATGGCCGCGCAGAGTGCCAACGCGCTCAAGCTCGCGCAGTGGCTGGAGCTGCAGCCTCATGTGGACAAGGTCTACTACCCCGGCTTGCCCAGCCACCCGCAGCACGAGCTGGCCATGAAGCAGCAAAACGGTTGTGGTGGTGCGGTCGTGTCCTTCACGGTCAAGCCCGTGGCAGGGCAGGGCGATGTGGCCGCGCGCCAGCGCCAGAGCGCCTTCCACGTGATCGACAGCACGCGCCTGTGCTCGATCACCTCCAACCTGGGTGATACCAAGACCCTGATCACCCATCCCTCCAGCACCTCGCACGGCCGCCTGAGCGAAGAGCAGCGTCTGGCTGCCGGCATCACGCAGGGCATGATCCGCGTGGCCGTGGGCCTGGAACACATTGACGACCTCACGGCCGACCTGGCTCGGGGTCTTGACAGTTTGACCGTATGACACAAGTCCCTTCACAAGTAAGAACCCGCTTTGCCCCATCCCCCACGGGCTTCATCCACCTGGGCAACATCCGCTCGGCCCTGTATCCATGGGCCTTTGCACGCGCCAACAAGGGTGTGTTCATCCTGCGCATCGAAGACACCGATGTGGAACGCTCCTCGCAAGAAGCCGTGGACGTCATCATCGAAGGCATGAAGTGGCTGGGTCTGGACCACGACGAGGGCCCTTACTACCAGATGCAGCGCATGGACCGCTACAAGGAAGTGCTGCAGCAGATGCTGGACAAGGGCTTGGTCTACCCCTGCTACATGAGCACGGCCGAGCTGGACGCCCTGCGCGAGCGCCAGATGGCCAACAAGGAAAAGCCCCGCTATGACGGCACCTGGCGCCCGGAGGCCGGCAAGACCTTGCCGCCCGTGCCCGAAGGCGCCAAGCCCGTGCTGCGTTTCAAGAACCCACAAGGCGGTTCAGTGGTGTGGGAAGACAAGGTCAAGGGCCGCATCGAGATCAGCAACGATGAGCTGGATGACCTGGTGATCGCGCGGCCTGACGGAACGCCCACCTACAACTTCTGCGTCGTGGTCGATGACATGGACATGGGCATCACGCACGTGATCCGCGGCGACGACCATGTCAACAACACCCCGCGCCAGATCAACATCCTGCGCGCCTTGGGCCAGGAGCCGCCCGTGTACGCCCACTTGCCCACCGTGCTCAACGAGCAGGGCGAGAAGATGAGCAAGCGCCATGGCGCCAAGGCCGTCACGCAGTACCGCGACGAAGGCTATCTGGCCGATGCCATCGTGAACTACCTGGCCCGCCTGGGCTGGAGCCACGGTGACGACGAGATCTTCTCGCGCGCACAACTGGTCGAGTGGTTCAACCTGGACCACCTGGGCAAGAGCGCCGGCCAGTTCGATGAAGCCAAGCTGCGCTGGGTGGCCCAGCAGCACATGAAGACCGCCGACGATGCCTTGCTGGCTTCGCTGGTGGCCGAGCAGTGGGGCAAGAGCGGCATCACGGTGCCCACGGAACTGCAGGGCGGCTCGGACAAGCTCAAGGCCATGTGCGCCTTGTTCAAGGACCGCTGCGCCACCACGGTGGAACTGGCCGACTGGCTGGGCATGTATGTGGCGCCGGTGAGCCCCTCTGTCGACGAGCTGGCCGCACAGGTGACCGATGCGACCAGGCCCGCCCTTGCCGCGCTGGCCCAGCGTCTGGCATCTGTCGCCTGGGACAAGGCGGCCATCAACCAGGCCATCAAGGACACCATCGGCGAATTCGGCCTGAAGATGCCGCAAGTGGCCATTCCCGTGCGCCTGCTGGTGTGTGGCCGCGCGCAGACGCCTTCGGTGGACGCGGTGCTGGCACTGTTCGATCGCGATGTCGTGTTGCAAAGATTGCAGAAAATTGACTGAGGCTTGCCAAGAGCTAAAAAATCGGTATATACTCTCAGTCTCGCTTGAACGACGCTTTGTTCGAAACGACAAGGCAGCCGGGCAACCTGGAAGATGGCTTGAAAGAGCAATCGAAACGGGGGTATAGCTCAGCTGGGAGAGCGCTTGCATGGCATGCAAGAGGTCAGCGGTTCGATCCCGCTTACCTCCACCAAACAACCAAAAGTTGCACGGTGGTCTGGTTGCAGTGTTGCCGAGTTGAGCGTCGATCAGGTTGTATGAAGGATTAAGTCCCCTTCGTCTAGAGGCCTAGGACACCACCCTTTCACGGTGACTACAGGGGTTCGAATCCCCTAGGGGACGCCAAGTTTGACGGCGCTTGGGTTGCATGTGCAGCCGAAGTCGTCTGCCACTGCGGAGTGGTAGTTCAGTTGGTTAGAATACCGGCCTGTCACGCCGGGGGTCGCGGGTTCGAGTCCCGTCCACTCCGCCAAATATGCAAAGCCCTGATGCGCAAGCGTCAGGGCTTTTTGCTTTTGGTTTTTACCTTGTGCATTACTGGCCATCTGGTTTGTGAAGCCGGTACGTGGGGTTTGTTTGGAATCCGACAAATTCATTTCGGCCACCTCCCGCTTGCCTCAGCCCTCAACTGTGGTTTGGCCGCCTATTTCCCTGGGCGGACGGGCGTTGCAGCCTGCTCAGGCTCGCGCCGATGCGGGCTTGGTATGACTGTTGCGATGCAGTCTTGCATGAGCGCCCCGACCATTGCCCCAAGCCAGAACCCGCACTACGTCCGCCTGGGTGGCCACGAGCCCATCGTGCGCCTGGTCGATGCCTTCTACCTCGCCATGGACACCCTGCCTGAAGCGGCCACCATCCGTGCCATGCATGAGCCGGACTTGCGCACCACCAAGGGCGTGCTGGTGAAGTACCTCAGCGAGTGGCTGGGCGGGCCCAAGCTCTATGCGCCCGAGCGGGGCGCGCCGATGCTGCGCAGGCGCCATCAGCCCTTTGCCATCGACTCGGCGGCGCGTGATGCGTGGATGGCGTGCATGAGGCAGGCCTTGAGCGAGGTGTGCACGGATGAGCCCTTGCGCGCCGAGCTGGAAGCGGCCTTCTACAAAGTGGCCGACTTCATTCGCAACACCGATGACGGCGGCAGCACGCGCCCGCACCCGGGCAGGCCACGCGAGGTGCAGCCCGATGCCGTGGCCGCGCCGCACAGCTCGTTGAGTTGAGCTGCATCACAAAGCCGTGAGCCATGTCGAGCACCCGCACACCTGGTACACGACCAATCTGGTTGGCGTGCCTGCGCATGTGCTGGCCAGCATCGAGTTCAACACCCACCCGGTGGCGCTGCACATCGTCGGCACGCGTGAAGCCCATGCCGGTCTCTTTGCCTTGCTGGACACCAGCCATGATCCTCAGGAGGCCGGCGACATGTTCGTGCACTATCTGAGCCTGGCTTTTGGCTTGCAGCCGGCGGCCGAGCCCAGCTCCCCGGCAGAGGCCCGACGCTGGCGCGCCAGCTACATCAAGCTGCTGCAAAGCTGGGGTGTGGACAGCAATGGCCAGGCGGGTGCGGTGCTCAAGGGCTGGGTGGAGAGCCGCTTCGGGCTGGTGCCATGCTTTCACCGCGCCAGGCTGGAGCGCTTCCCGTCTCCCGCGTGGGTGCGGTATCTGGAAGAGAAGGCCTCCAGCCGCTTTCACAACAACTGCATCCATCAGCAGCTGGATCTGCTCTACGAGTTCTGCCAGTGGGCGCTGCAGCGCTTCAAACCCTTTGGCGATCAAGCCCATGTGCCTTTGTGGCGGGGCATCACGCGTTGTGAGGAACAGATCGTGGACGGCACGCTCGGGCCGGGGCGGCGCCAGCTGGCGGTGCAACTCAACAACCTCGTGAGCTTCGCCATGAGCTCAGACCAGGCCGAGTGCTTTGGCGACTGGCTCTTGCGTGCCGAGGTGCCGCTGGTCAAGCTGCTGTTCTACCCTGGGCTGCTCAAGCAGGTGCCCTTGTCGGGCGAGGGCGAGGTGTTGGCCATCGGCGGGCTCTACCAGGTCGAGGCGCGTTATGCATGATGTCCTGGAGCGCCAGCCTGACAGGGTGCCCGTGGCCATGGGCCGCGTGCGCCTGTTCGACCATGCCCTGGGCGCCTACCTGGGGCTGGCCCTGGGCGATGCCTTGGGGGCGACGGTCGAGTTCATGACGCCGCGCGAGATCGCGCATCACCACGGCGTGCACCGGGACATCACCGGCGGGGGCTGGTTGCACCTCAAGGCGGGGCAGGTGACCGATGACACGACCATGAGCCTGGCCTTGGGCGACGCGTTCTTGCTGGGTCAGCGAGAAGGGCGCCCCTTTGATCGTGGCTTGATGGCCGATGCCTTCGTGGCCTGGTGGCGTGGCAAGCCCGTCGATTGCGGCAACACCTGCCGACGCGGCATCGTGCGTTACCTGAGTGATGGCTCCCTGGAGGGGCCGCCCAATGATGGCGATGCGGGCAATGGCGCCTTGATGCGCAACCTGCCCGTGGCGCTGGCCACGCTGGGCCGGCCCGAGGCGCTGCGCAGCGTGTCGATGGCGCAAGCCCGCATCACGCACCACCACCCCTTGTCGGACGCGGCCACGGTGGCCTTCGGGCAGATGCTGCATGTCTTGCTGACCCAAGCTGAGCCTCAGCATGCCTTGCCCGCGTGCAAGGCGATTGCGCAGGAGCTGGTGAAGCAGCACCCCCAGTTCGGCTATGAGCCTTATCCAGGGAGGGCCACAGCCTATGTGGTCGACACCGTGCAGACGGTGCTGCATCATTTCTTTGCGGCCACGGACTTCGAGTCGGCCGTGGTCGGGGCGGTGAACCAGGGTGACGATGCGGACACCACGGGCGCCCTGGTGGGCATGCTGGCTGGCGCGCGATTTGGTGCCCAGGCCTTGCCCAAGCGCTGGCTCAGCAAGCTGGACCGATCGGTTCGCATGGCCGTGACTGAGCAAACGAGCGCCTTGCTGGCGCTGGCATTGGCACCATGAACACCTTCGTTGACCAGGTGAAGGCGTATCACCAGCGCACCAAGCACCAGCCGCAGCGCTATGCGGCCGGGCCCGATACGCTGGACTGGGACGCGCAGCCCAACCCTTTCAGGGACTGGATCGGCGCACCCGTGCTGCGCTTGCCCCTGGTGGCTGATCAGCTTGACACCACCTGGGGCCAGTTGTGCCAGTTGGGCGGGCCCGGCGCATGCCCGCCCAAGCCGCTGAACATCGAGGCCATCGCCTGCCTGCTGGAGCTGAGCTTTGCGCTCACGGCGTGGAAGCAATATGGCCCTGACCGATGGGCCTTGCGCGCCAACCCGTCCAGCGGCAACCTGCATCCCACCGAGGTGTATGTGCTGGTGCAGGGCGTGCCGGGCCTGCGCGATGGGCTTTACCACTATGCCCCGCGCGAGCACGCCCTGGTTTTGCGCGCCGCTTGTGCGGACAGACCGGATGCTGACCGCCGCGCAGCCCCCCAGCTCTGGATCGGCTTGAGCTCGATCCAGTGGCGCGAAGCCTGGAAGTATGGCGAGCGTGCCTTTCGTTATTGCCAGCTGGACGCGGGGCACGCCTTGGGTGCCTTGCGTTATGCCGCCGCGGCTATGGGGTGGCAGGCCCGAACGGCCGATGGGCTGGGGCATGCTGACCTGGCTCATCTGATGGGGCTGGACCGCGATGCCGACTTTGGCTTGGCTGAGCGGGAGGAGCCGGAAATGCTGGTGCGCGTTGGCCCCGGCATCCTGGGTGCGCTTCGTGAGCCCAAGCCAGTTTACGAGGCCTGGTTCGGGCAGGCCAGCCGCTTGGACACGCACCCGATGTACCGCTGGCCCGTGATTGACGACGTGGTGCAAGCAACGCGGCGTGGCGCTTTACCGGATCGGACAAGCGCCACGCCAGACGAGTCAGTGCCCGCGCCAGCGCAAGGCCGTGTGCCTGCACCTGCCTGTCGCGCCGGTGAACTGGCCGCGACCATCATCCGTGGCCGACGCAGCGCGCAGCATTTTGATCGACGCGCCACGATGCCGCTGGATGTGTTTGTGCGCATCATGCAGGCCTTGATGCCGGATGCGGCCACACCCTGGGATGCGTGGGCTGAACCTGTCCGTGTCCATCCCATCGTGTTTGCCCATCGCATTGAGGGGCTGGCACCTGGGGCCTATGTGTTGCCACGCACGCCGGGCGGTGAGGCCATGCTGAGGGCGCAACTCAAGGCCATCTCCGACTGGCAAGCGCTGGACGGCCTGCAGGATGGTTTGCCCGACGGTTTGCTACAAGGTCTGCCGTTGTGGCGCCTGGTCGAGCACCCTGGCCTGGCGGGCACCTTGCGCACACTCAGCTGCCACCAGGCCATCGGCAGCGATGCCTGTTTTGCCGTGAGCCTGGTGGCGGCGTTCGCCGAGCCCATTGCGCAAGACCCGTCCAACTATCGCAGCATGCTGCAAGAGGCCGGCCTCATCGGGCAGGTCTTGTATTTGCAGGCCGAAGCAGAGTGGTTCAGAGGCACCGGCATTGGTTGCTATTTCGATGACGCCGTGCATGACCTGTTGGGTATCGACACACCCGCCATGCAGGTGCTCTACCACTTCACGGTGGGGGTGCCGATGGCCGATCAGCGCATCACCACGGAGCTTCCCTATTCTCATCTCCAGGCCCCTCTCCAGGCGAGCCTGACGGCCACCGAAGGAACCTCATCATGAGCACATCCCGCTTTCAACGTGTGCGTGCAGTCGAGCTGGCCGATTGGCTGCAGGCGCACCCTGACGCCCTGATTCTGGACGCCCGGGAGGAGCGGCATCACGCGCAGGGCCATATGGCGGGCAGCTTGCGGCTGGATGGCCGCAACCATGAACGCCTGCTGATGCGCGAGGCCAGGAGCCGGCCCGTCTTCATCTATTGCTACCACGGCAACGCCAGCCAGACCTACGCCGACATGTTCGTGGATTTTGGCTTTGAGCAGGTGGCCGATCTGGTTGGTGGCTGGGATGCCTGGCAAAAGTCAGGGCCGGCGCCGCATCCCGCCTCCAGCGCGCAGACCGAGGAAGCGCAACTCGTGCCTGGCTTCCTGTTGGACTGGTTGAAGGGGCATGACTTTCAGGATGCCCACACTTCTGGCCAGCATGGCAACACGCCTTTGATGGAGGCCGCATGGCGCGGTGAGACCGCCATCGTGCAGGCCTTGCTGGAGCTGGGTGCGGATCTGCTGGCCGTCAACGGCGATGGCAACAATGCCTTGTGGCTGGCGTGCGTATCGAATGACCCGGCCTTGGTCATCATGCTGGCGCAAGCCGGTGTGCCGATCGACCACGTGAACGCCACGGGCGCCACCAGCCTGATGTACGCCGCCTCCAGCAGCAAGCCCGACATCGTGCGCGTGCTGCTGGCACTTGGCGCCGACCCGCTGATCCAGACGCAGGATGACTTCAGTGCGCTGGACATGGCTGCGGACCTGGCCTGCCTGCAGTTGCTGCGGGCCGCCACGCGCGCGGCCACCAAGGCCGTGGCCTGAAAAGGGCGCACACCATGGCACACCTCGTCTTCTACGAAAAACCCGGTTGCGGTGGCAACGCCAAGCAGCGAGCCTTGCTGGAAGCAGCCGGCCACACGCTGGATCGCCGCAGCCTGCTGGACGAGCCCTGGACGCGCGACAGCCTGCTGCGCTTTCTTCAAGCCTTGCCGGTTGCGCAGTGGTTCAACCGTGCAGCCCCGCGCATCAAAAGCGGTGAGATCGTGCCGGAGCGGCTGGACGCGGATGCTGCCTTGGCGCTCTTGCTGGCCGAGCACCTGCTGATTCGTCGCCCCTTGATGCAACGCGAAGACGGCGCGCGCCTGGTGGGCTTCGATACAGCCGAGGTCGAACGCTTTGTTGGTCTGCATGCCAAGGCAGAGGTGCCCGCCACCATGGAGGGCTGCGCCGCCGTGTCACCCAAGGCCTCGTGCCGAGCCACCCCTTGACCTTTTGAACAGGAGCCCCCCATGGACCTCGTCTACAAAGCCCAGATGCTGACCCAAGGTGGCCGCACCGGCACCATCCAGAGCGACGACGGCAGTTTCAAGCTCAAGCTGGCCGTGCCCGCTGCCATGGGCGGCAAGGGCGATGGGCCCAACCCCGAGCAGTTGTTTGCCGGTGCATTTGCCGCCTGCTTCGAGCAGTCCATCAGGCACATCGCCAAAAAGGGCCACACACCTTTGCGTGGTTGTTATGTGGAGGCCGACTTGTCCATGTTCATCACCTTCGAGGATGCCTACCGCATGGCCTTGACCTTGACGGTGCACATGGCCGGCTCGCTCGACCAGGAGACAGCAGACAACCTGCTGGAGCGCGCCAAGGGCATCTGTCCCTATGTGGACGCCACCAAGAACAACGTGAGCCTCACGCTCAAGGCCGTGCTGGACACGCCCGTGACGGCCTGAGCCTTTCACCAGATCAAGCAAGGAGACAAAGCGCCATGAGCACGCCAGAAGGCTTTTTTGTGGACTGGGATGGCAACGTGAGAAAGACCACCGACCCGGGCGGTGGCTATCTTTGTGATGTGGACACGGCGGCCCGCTATGTGGGTGTCACCACGAAGACCGGCACATTGGTGCATGAAGCCACGTTCTACAAGGACGAGGCCGCCATTGCCAAGGCGGGCATCAAGGCGCAACTGGTGCCCGGCAGCCACCCGTGGGGCAAGCAGGACGCCTGACCAAAGGCGAGATGCAGGGAGATCAGGCGCAGGCACTGCTCTCGAAGAGATGAACGATGAGGCGCAGCGCTTCTGTCTGGCGCTGCCCATAAGCAAGCAGGGCCTGGCGCAGGCTGTCCAGTGCGTCGCGGCTCAAGCTGCCTTGCAACGAGAGGGCAAAGGCTTCTTGCGCTTCGGTGATGCCTCGCCATTCAAAGCGGTCAGCGTTGGACTGCGGTGCAAAGGCCCGCACAAAGGAATGGAATGACCAGGACCCGCACATGTCGGGGTGGTAGGCGTGCGCCCTGGCCAGCTGAAACAGGTCCACGATGCGCGTGTCCAGCGCGTGGAGTGCACCCGCCAGGTCGTCGAAGGCCAAGGCCAGTTCCTTGATGCGGTTGCGCTCAAAACCCGCGTTGTACGCAAAGATGGGCCCGCTGCCGCACAACATATCAATGAGCGATTGGGCAAAGGCTCGGCGCGGGTCGCCCTGTTCGGTGGCCAGGAAGGCATGTTGCTGGAGTTGCGCCGGCGCAGCCTGTGCGTCGCAGGTCCATTGGAAGGGCATGATCTGGTAGGGGCGGGTGCCTGGCCAGATGGGGTGCGCAAAGCCAATGGTGTCCATGCGCAAGGTGTAGCGCGGATAGGGCAGGGCGCGAAGCAGCGTGCTCGCCTCGGGCTCCACAATGCAGCGTCCTTGCTGGACCGCACGCACGGCACGGCGGCGCCGTTGGTCGGGGAGTTCGTCCAGTGCCACGCTCATCACGTTGATGTGGCCGCGCTCGCGCAAGGTTGCGGCCAGCTCTCGCCCGACGATGTTCAGGCTCGTGGCTTGTTCTCTTTCTACGCGCCGGCTCGGTATGCCGCAGTGGCGCAGGAAGGGGCAGGGTGCTTGACAGGCATCGGACTCGGCCACAGGTGGTTCGGGGCCTCGCTCGCTGGCCCGCACGCCCACCAGCCACTGTGCAACGGGGCGTGATCCCAGCACCGGCATCAACTCGACCTCGCGATACAGCCCCGCATAGCAGCCCAGGCCCGGATACACGAAGTCGGTGTCGATCAGCATCAGCCCGGCGCTTTGAACGCGCAGGCCGCAGCGGGCAGCGACATGCGTCCACAAGGCCACGAGGTCGACGTCGGCATCGGTCCCGACCGTGGCATGTCGAACCTTGAACAGCCGCAGGCCGTGCTCACCGGCTGCGAGCACATCGATCTGCACGCGCACACCCTCATTGCTTTCCAGGCAGGCACCCAGGATGGCCCTGCCATCGTCCTGCCGCGCGCCGGCAAGCCAGCCCTGGGCCAGGCAGGCACGCGTATCCGCAATGGCCTTGGCCCAGCTCTCTTCATCAGGAGGCGGGGCAATGCACACCGCTTCAGGAAAGGTGGCGCGCAAGGTCTGATCGGTTGGCGCGCGATCGGTGAAGTGGGGATCGAACCCATTGATGAGGGCACATGGCGCGGGCGGTGCTGACTCTGAAGGGGCAACGTGACGCTGCAGCCAGTGGCGCCGGGGGCAGGCGCGCCAGCGTGTCAGATCATCCTGAGTCAAGGGCGTGGTCGAGGGCATGAGCGGGCTGCAACAAAGCAGACAATGGGCTGGCAATGAAAGGACAAACAGAACACGCACCACAGGCCGTGGCGCTGCCTTTCAACCAGGTAGCAAAGCTCGTGCGGGGCTGTCACGCATCTTGCAAGCAAGCGCCCCATGATGCTCAAGTTCTACATGACGCCCGGTTCGTGCTCCACCGGCATTCACATCCTGCTGGAGGAGCTGGAGCTGCTGTTCGAGGTCACCATCCTCAACCTGCCTGCGGGGGACCACCACCAGCCTTGTTATCTGGTGATCAACCCGAAGGGGACGATACCGGCGCTGATGCTGCCCGATGGCCATGTGCTCACCGAGTTCCAGGCCATCGCGTTCTGGCTGGCGCGCGCCTATCCCAAGGCCGGGCTGCTGCCGGATGATCCCTTGAAGGCGGCCATGGTGATCGAGTTGATGGACTATGTGGTGGGCACCGTGCATGGCCAGGGCTACACACGGATTTTCACCACGGAGGCCTATTTGCCACCGGGCTTGAGTGGGGCAGAACAAGACCGCTGGATGTCCGCCATCAAGGACCGTGGCCAGGAGATCGTCGAGCAGGCCTTCAAGGTGATTGAAGCGCGCTTGCCTGACGAGGGCTATGTGGCGGGGCCAAGGTTGACGCTGGCCGATGCGGCCTTGTTCTACGTGTTCTTCTGGGCCGACCGCATCGGCTTGAGCATGCCCGAGCGTTGCGCGGCGCTGTACCAGCGCATCCGGGCGAGGCCGATCGTGCGCCAGGTCCTGAAGGAAGGGGGCTACCGTTGAGTGCGTGTGCGGCCCTGGCTCAGTACCCGACCTCGAACCAAACCGGGTGCTTGCGGCGCAGCTCCTGCAGCAGCTTCATGGTCTGAGGCACGAGGGCGCTGACGGCATACCAGATCTCGCTGCGACGCGGCTGGATGCCGTGCCGCAGCTTGTCGTGCAACACCGCCCAGCCGTTCCAGTCCACTTCGATGAGGCGCTGGTGCAGGGCCGGCGTGACGTTGCCGATGGTGTGCGCCATGATGAGCAACTGGGCCTCGACCGCGCGCAGGGTCAGGGTACTGGCGAAGAGCTCGTCTTCGTTTTGCATTTCCTGGATCAGCTTGCCGATGGACGCGCCTGTCTCCATCACGATGTCGTAGAGCGATCGGTGGTACATGGCTCAGTCCTCCACGCCGACAGGGTCCAGCGCCCGGAACATCGCACAGCGCGCAAACACATCCAGCGTGGGCTGCAAGGCTTTGTGCTGGCAGAACTTGGCCACCAGCTTGCTCAGGCCCTTGATGTCGCGCCCGCTGGCTTGCGGGTAGCGTGCCGCCAGTTGTGTTGGCATGCCCGCATCCAGGCGCAAGCCGAACTGCTCGGCCATCACGCGCCAGATGCGCTCGCGTGCCATTTGATCTGGCTGGTGGTAGCGGATCAGCGCAATGCAGCGCGACACGATGGCCTCGTCGATGTCATCGATGCGGTTGGTGGTGAGGAACAGCAGGCCGTCGAAATACTCCAGCACACGCAGGAAGACGCCGACCACCGCATTGGCGGTGATGTCGTCGCTGCGTTGGCGGATGTAGACGTCGGCCTCGTCGATCAACATCACCGCACCCCAGCGCTGTGCGCGGGTCAACGCCTCCTTCAAGGCGCTTTCCATGGCGCTCACGCTCAAGCCCAGCTGCCCCGAGTGAACGCGGTAGAGCGGGCGGCCTGTCACCTCGGCATACACCTCGGCGGTCAGCGTCTTGCCCACGCCGGGTGGCCCCGCGCACAGCACGGTGGTGCCGCCACTCTTGCCAGCCACCACGTCCTCCTGCAGCACGTCCATCTCGGCGGTCAGGATGTCGATCAGCTCGGTCTGCTCCGTGGGCAGCACCAGCTTGTGCTTGAGCTCAGGCTGGTAGACATAGGGGGCCATGTCATCAGCATGCACCCACAGATGCTGGTGCAACTCCAGATGGAACAGGAAGAGGTAGGCGTGGACGGGCAGGGCCTTGAACAGATGGGGCGGCAGCGAGGCATCCAGCGCCTTGACCTCTTCTTCGCAGTCGAAGTCGCTGCTCTTGGATGCGCGTCGCAGATAGGGCGCCAGGATGTCGCCTGGCGACTCCAGGCCCACACCACGCGGTGGCAGGATGCCCTCGTCGTTGACCAGGCGGGCGCTGCCGCCGCTGGCGCTCAACACCACCTGGTCCTTGCGTGTCCAGTCCATGTCGCGGTGGGTGGCCGTCGGGTCTTCGGCGATGAAGCCCATGCCCATGCCCGAGAACTGCTGGCCGTAGTGGCCGCGCCAGGCGAAGTAGCGTTCGGCCGAGGCATCGTAGGCGGCCAGCAGGGCGGGCGTTTCTTTCAGGAAGCCTTTGGCCGCCAGGATCTCGGCAATGGTGTGCCCGGGCATGTCGCCCTCGGTGATGCGCAAGGACTGCGAGACCAGGTTGGCACGCGAATGGGCCTTGAGCTCCACCATGACCTTGCCCAGCTCTTCCGATGAGCCCTGCACGTAGTCGATGCGCGTGGGCACCCAGGCCAGAGGCTTGCCGTCCATGTTGGCGGCAAACAGCCAGCCGCGTTCGCTGCCTTCGGCCAGGTAGCGCACCAGGGCGGGCAGCACGCCTTCCAGCGCGTCGCCAGCCTTGAAGCGGGGGGAGGCGCAACGCATGGCCGCCACCAGCCCCCGCAACTGGGCTGCACGGCCGGCGAGCACGGCCCCGGCGTCTTCATACAGCCGCGCCAGAAACTCCAGGGCGTCCAGCGGCAAGGCCCGCGAGCGGATTTCGATGCGGTGCCCAAAGCGCAGCTGTCTCTGCAAGCCATCCAGCTCAGGAAAGCGTTCGGTCAGCGCCAGGACATCGGGGCGGTCGAGTTGCAGTTTCATCGTGGGCCTCGCATGCGACGTCACATCACATTGCGAGACCTGTGCCAACCTGCCCGGGGCAGCAGAATCAACAGCTTGGCGCGGTGCCTGGCCGGCAAGGTGCGCTCAGCGTCTGTCCGGATCAGGACAAAACCGACACAGCGCCGCGGCCCTTGTCACCAGGCGTGTCGGCCCCGAGCCTCACCCTTCCATCGGTGGCGGCGCCGGTTCGCGTCGGCCGAACATGGCCCAGCTCTCGATCACCATCACGATTTCATCGCGCTGGTTGAGGGCTTCCCACACCGTCTGCACCAGGCCCACATGCGGTTTGCTTTTCATGGGGCGGGTGGCCAACACCCGCATGCGGGCGCGGATCTCGTCGCCCACCAGCACCGGCTTGAGCCACTTGAGGCCATCCAGGCCCGGCGAGCCCAGACTGCTGGAGTCCAGGATGAAACCATCGCACATCATGCGCATCACCATGCCGGCCGTGTGCCAGCCGCTGGCCGCCAGGCCCTTGAACAGGGAGGCCTTGCCTGCCTCCTCGCTCAGGTGGAAGGGTTGCGGATCGAACTTGGCGGCAAAGTCGATGACCTCCTCGCGCTCGACCTTCTTGGGGCCGAACTCCATGGTCAGGCCTTCGGTGAAGTCTTCCCAGTACCAGCGGGGTGGGCGCTGTGCCCTGGTGGGCGCGTGTTCGCTCATGCGTGATCCTTGTGGCTTTGAAAGAAGGGGGCTCACTGTTTTTTGTCGATGACCAGGCGGGGCGGGGCTTCGTCCAACGCAGGGGTGGGCAAGGCCGCGCCGTGGTTGGACAACCAGGTGCCCAGCAGGATGACCGTGGTGCTGGCCATCATCATGGCCGTGATGCGCTCACCCAGAAACAGGGCGCCCCACATCATGCCGAAGACGGGGATCAGGAAGGTCACGGTCAGCGCGCGGCTGGCGCCAATGCGGTCGATCAGGCGGTAGAAAATCAGGTAGGCCACGCCCGTGCACAACACCGTCAGCGCCAGCAAGGCCGTCCAGGCGCCGGGGGGGACCTCGGCCCAGCTTGCGTTGCCGGGCATGGCCGCATGCGCGGGCTGTGGCCCCACCCACAAGGCCGGCAGCACCAGCAGGGCGCTGGCCACCGCCAAGGTGCCCGCACTGTTGGTCAGGGGGCTCAAGGTGGACAGGTAGCGCTTGTTGTAGTGCACGGCAAAGGCGTACATCAGGGTGGAGCCCAGTGCCAGCAGCGCACCGCCCGTGGCCCCTTCGGTCGAAAACTGGTGCCCATCGCTGGCCAGCAGCGCCACCCCGGCAAAGCTCATGCCCAGCCCCAGCGCGCGTTGCAGCGAGAGTTTTTCATGGGCCCACAGCCAGCCCACCAGGGCGCCCCACATGGGTGTGGTCGCGTTCAGGATCGACAGCAACCCCGCAGGCAGGCTGCGCGATGCCTGGCTCAAGCCCAGAAAGGGCAGGATGCTGGACAGCACGGCCGCCCCTACCAGTTGCGGCAGGTGGCGACGCAGGGCTGCGCCTTCGCGGTGCAGCACCACCAGCGGCAGCAGCATCATGGCCCCGCCCGTGACCCGGAACGCCGCCACGCCCAAAGGCCCGATGGCCGGCGAGGCCACCCGCAGAAACAGAAAAGAGCCACCCCACACGGCGGCCAGAAACAGCAATTCGATCAAGTCCCTTGGTTTCATGCGTGTCATCCTATCGAGTTCGTCAAACCCCTGATGGGTACCTCGATTCACGGGGTGGAAGCAGGCAGTGTTGCCCGAATTCACCAACCGTCACGCAGGCATCCCTAAAATCACCGGATTTGCCGCAGGCTGGGCCGGGCAGACCACCACACATCAAACGAAGGACCACCATGCAAGTTGCCGCATCCATCTTCAAGGCCTATGACATCCGGGGCGTCGTCGGGCAGACCTTGAACGAGGCCGTGGCCGAGCATCTGGGCCGTGCCTTCGGGACCGAGGCGCTCAAGCTGGGCGAAAAGACCGTGGCCATCGGCCGTGACGGCCGCTTGTCGGGCCCTTCCCTGAGCGGCGCCCTGATCAAGGGCCTGCGCTCGACCGGCGTCAACGTGATCGACCTGGGCGCCGTGACCACGCCCATGCTGTACTACGTGGCCGCCACCCGTGGCGCCGAGGGCTGCCACAGCGGCATCCAGGTGACGGGCAGCCACAACCCCAAGGATTACAACGGCTTCAAGATGGTGCTGGCCGGCCGCGCCATTTATGGTGACGACATCCAGGGCCTGCGCCAGCGCATCGAGAAGGAAGACTACGCCACGGGCGCGGGCAACCTGGTCGAGCTGAACGTGCTGGACGAGTACACCAAGCGCATCGCCGGAGACTGCAAGCTGGCCCGCCCGATGAAGATCGTGGTGGACTCGGGCAACGGCATCCCCGGCGCCTCGGCCCCCGGCATCCTGCGCGCCCTGGGCTGCGAGGTGATCGAGCTGTACTCCGAAGTCGATGGCGACTTCCCCAACCACCACCCCGATCCCTCCAAGCCTGAAAACCTGGTCGACCTGATCAAGGCCGTGAAAGAACACGGCGCCGAACTGGGCCTGGCTTTTGACGGCGACGGCGACCGCCTGGGCGTGGTCACCAAGGACGGCAACAACATCTTTCCGGACCGCCAGATCATGCTGTTCGCCAAGGACGTGCTCTCGCGCGTGCCGGGCGCGCCCATCATCTTCGACGTCAAGTGCAGCCAGCGCCTGGCGATTGCCATCCGCGAGGCCGGTGGCGTGCCCACGATGTACAAGACCGGCCACAGCCTGGTCAAGGCCAAGCTCAAGGAGCTCAACTCGCCCTTCGCCGGCGAGATGAGCGGCCACATCTTCTTTGGTGAGCGCTGGTACGGTTTTGACGACGCCACCTACACGGCCGGCCGCCTGCTCGAAATCCTCAGCAAGGTGGCCAACCCCAGCGCCGTGCTGGACGCGCTGCCCACCAGCTTCAGCACACCCGAGCTGAACGTGCCCTGTGCCGAAGGCGAGCACCACGCCGTGATCGAGAAGCTGCGCCAGACGGCCACGTTTGACGGCGCCGAGCTGACCACCATCGATGGCCTGCGTGCCGACTACCCGGATGGCTTCGGGCTCGTGCGCGCCTCGAACACGACGCCCGTACTGGTGCTGCGTTTCGAGGGCCAGACGCCCGAGGCGCTGGAGCGCATCCAGCAACACTTCATGGCGCAAATCCTGGCGGTCAAGCCTGACGCCCACGTGGGCGCTTCGGCACACTGAGTTGAGGGCGCCCGTTTTCAAACCCTGGTTGGCCAGGCAGGCCTACAGCCTGTTGCTGCGCCTGGGCACGCCCGCCTACCTGTGGCGGATCTGGTCGCGCGGCAAGGTGGAGCCTGGCTACCGCGAAGCCTGGCCACAACGCCTGGGCTTTTATGACGCGGCCTATCGGCGTGCCTGGCGCGATGGCCTGGGTGCGCCTGCGCGCCCGGTTGTCTGGGTGCATGCTGTCTCGCTGGGAGAGGCAAGGGCGGCTGCGCCGCTGATCCAGGCCTTGCGTCAGCAGCGCCCAGACATGCGCCTCTTGCTGACCAACGGTACCGCCACCGGCCGTGAAGCCGGACGTGCCTTGCTGCAGCCCGGGGATGTGCAGACCTGGTTTCCGTTTGACACGCCCGGCGCAGTCAAGCGCTTTCTGGCCATGCACCGGCCCAGCGTGGGCGTGCTCATGGAAACCGAGGTCTGGCCCAACGTCCAGCACGTGGCCAGGCGCATGGGGGTGCCCATGGTGCTGGCCAACGCCCGCTTGAGCGAGAAGAGCCTCCAACAAGGCATGAGGCTGGGCGCCTTGATGCGCCCGGCCGCACAAGCCCTGACCGCGGCGCTGGCCCAGACACCCGATGACGCCCGGCGCCTGCAGGCCATGGGCACGCAAGATGTGCGGGTATGCGGCAACGTCAAGTTCGACATGTCGCCCCCACCCACCTTGCTGGCGCAAGGCCAGGCCTGGTCCAAGGCGTCGGCGCGCCCCATCGTGCTGGCAGCCAGCACGCGCGAAGGAGAGGAGCCGGGCTTGCTGGATGCCTGGACGGCCCTGCGGCGGTCGCCCAATTGGCCGCAACTGGGTGATGCACCCCGTCTGATGATCGTGCCCCGTCACCCCCAGCGTTTTGACGAAGTGGCCAGCCTCATAACCCAAACGGGTGTATCGCTGTCACGCCGCAGCACCTGGCCCGACGGCCAGCCCGACGCCTCCGCCAAAGAGGCCGAGATCTGGTTGGGTGACTCCATGGGGGAGATGCCGGCCTATTACGCCGCGGCACACGTGGCTTTGCTGGGAGGCAGTTTTGCACCCCTGGGTGGACAGAACCTGATCGAGGCGGCGGCCTGTGGCTGCCCGGTGATCATGGGCCCCCACACCTTCAATTTTGCCGAGGCGTCCGAGTTGAGCGAGGCGGCAGGCGCGGCATACCGCGTGCCAGACCTCCGTTCTGCCGTCATGAGGAGTGTGACATTTTGTAATGGCGACATGCGATTTGACATGGCGAAAAAAGCCCGTGATTTCGGTCATCAACACAAGGGCGCAGCCCAGGGAATGGCGACCCTGATATGGGGGTTCTCCACCCCCCACGTTAGGGGTAACGTTTAGAAACAGAAACGTGCACAATACTCACATTCCAAATCGAGTGAGCCAACCATGAACACCTTCACCCGTCTCGCCGCAGTTGCCTTCGCAGTCGCTGCCATGGCTTCGCAAGTGCAAGCCAAGACCGAAGACCTCGGTGCGCTCACCTCGTCGGGCACGACTTTCGGCAACACGTTCTTCACGAACGTCTCCGACTTCACCGATTACTACACGTTCTCGATCGCTGACTCCGGCACCGTGTCGGGCACGACGGTTGACACGTCCTACATCCTGTTCTTCACCAAGGACGTGGTGCTGAACTCGTTGACTTTGACCTCGGGCGGTTCGTCCAGCGTCATCGCCAAGGACACCACGGCCAACTCCTTCACCTTCTCGGGTCTGGCTGCCGGTAGCTACTCGCTGGCAGTGAATGGCGCGGTGTCGGGTTTGTTCGCTGGCTACGGCAGCTACAGCGGCACCATCAAGGCCGTGTCCTCGCCGGTCGCTTCGGCTGCGCCTGAACCTGCTGACCTGGCCTTGACCCTGGTGGGCCTGGCTGGCGTGGGTTACATGGTTCGCCGCCGCGCTGCTCGCTGATCTTCGGTCTTTTTGCACCGATCAACAAAACGGACCTTCGGGTCCGTTTGTTTTTGGGATCGTGCGTTTCATCTTGTGAACATAATGGTGCACGGCTGCGCCTGTCGTGCGGCCCTCCGAGGAGACACCTGAACATGCATCGCTTGAGTCGCGAGTCCGCCCACCTGGCTGGTCGTTTGTTGAGTGGGGCCTTGGGCCTGGGCGTGGCCCTGATGCTGACAGGCTGTCCAGGTAAAGACAAATCGGCGGTCAGCGGCGACACGTCGCAGATCGTTGCCCAGGTCAACGACAGCGAGATCTCCATCCACCAGGTCGAGGCCATGCTGGCGGCACAACCGGCCATCGCGGAGCAGCTGGGGGCCAACGGCCCGCATCGCGCACTCGACAGCCTGATCGATCAGGAGCTGGCGGCGCAGGCCGCCCGTCAGGCGGGGCTGGACAAGACCCCTCGCGTCCTGCAGGCCATGGAGTTGGCCAAGCGCGAGGTGCTGGCCCGTGCCTATCAGGATCAGCTCGCCGAGAAGGTGATCATGCCGGACTCCGAGGCTGTCAGCCGCTATTACGACTCGCACCCCGAGTTGTTCGCCAAACGGCGCCAGTACACCTTGCAGGAAACCCTGGTCAAGGCGCCCACCGACAAGGTACTTGAACTCAAGGACAAGGTTGAAAAGCTGGCCACCGTAGAGGCCGTGAACACCCTCGTCAATGACAGCGGCGTGACCTACAGCCGCCGCAACAGCGTCCAGTGGGCCGAAGGCCTGCCCATGGACTTGCTGTCGCAACTGGTCTACCTGAAGAACGGACAGTCCATGGGCATCCAGCGCAAGGATGGCCTGGTGATCCTGACCTTGCTGAACGCCGAAGAAACGCCGATGAGCAGCGGTCAGGCGAACAACGCCATTCAGGCGGCGCTGCTGTCCAATGCGCGGCGCGAGCTGGTGCAAAAGGGCATGGAAGCCTTGCGGCAAAAGGCCAAGGTTCAGCGCATGGGGGCGTTTGCCCAGCCGGCTTCGGGCGCGTCGGCCGCTTCTGCACCATGAGCGCCACCGCCGCAGCTGCCCATCCACCCCGGCCCATGGCGTTCTGGCTGGTGGTGGGGGCGGGCTGGCTGACCCTGGCTGTGCCCAGCTTGTGGGATTTCATGTTCGGCCAGTGGTCGGCTTACAGCCAGGGGCACGAGTTGCTGCTGCTGTCTGTCGTCGTCTGGCTGATGTGGCGGCAATGGCCGTCCATCCGCGCCTTGCCTGATCGCACGCCGGCATGGTGGGCCTGGTGCAGCCTGGCCTTGGGCCTGCTGGCCTATGCCTTTGGCCGCACACAGGAGTTCATCCGCATCGAGATGCTGTCCTTGTGGTGGATCAGCGTGAGCATTTTGCTGGCCTGCAAGGGCTGGGCTGGGCTGCGGCAGACCTGGTTCATGTGGTTGTTCGCCCTGTTTGTGATCCCCATTCCGTTTTCGGTTGTGCTGATGCTGACAGCGCCGCTCAAGGAGGCCGTGTCCGCGCTGGCCACGGTGATCCTGGGCGCGGTTGGTTACCCGGTGGGGCGATCTGGTGTGGTCATCACGGCCGGGCAATACCAGTTGCTGGTGGCCGAAGCTTGTGCGGGCCTGCACTCGATGTTCATCCTGGAGGCCATGGGCCTGCTGTACAGCTACCTGGTCAACCACCAGTCCTGGCTGCGCAATGGGCTGTTGGCTGCGTTTGCCGTGCCTGTGTCTTTCTTTGCCAATGTCATCCGGGTGATGATCCTGGTGGTGGTGACCTACCACTTTGGTGACGCGGTGGGGCAGGGCTTCATCCACAACTTCGCGGGCATCGTGCTGTTTGCCGTGGCCCTGGCCTTGATCGGCTTGGTGGATGCCCTGCTGGGCCTCTTTCTGCCAGACCGTCAGGCTGAACCCAAGGCCTGACACCCATGCGCATGCACATGAAAACCGCTTGGCTGATGGCCCTCTTCATGGCGCTGACGGCCGTGTTCAGCCATGCCTTCCTGCCCAAACCCCAAGCCGAGGCGCAAGTGCGCGCCAACACGCCGCTGGAGCAGCTGTTTCCCAGCGCGTTCGGGGGCTGGCGTCTGGACCCGGCCGCAGCCGCCCTGATCCGCCCAGCGTTTGAACGTGCCCGGCAGTTCCAGATGTACGACCAGGTGCTGGAGCGCACCTATATGGACGATGCCGGCCGGCGCATCATGCTGTCGGTGGCTTATGGCCGGCAGCAGTCGGTTGGGCTGCAGATGCACCGGCCAGAGGTTTGCTACAAGGCCGGTGGGTTCAAGGTCAGCCAGGTCGAGGCGGGTGATTTGAGCCTGCTGGGTCGATCTGTGCCGGTGACGCGTCTGTTCGCCAGCCTGGAGGGGCGGCCTGAGCCCATCACCTACTGGCGTTTGTTGGGCAATGAACTGATTGCAGATGAAACCCACTTCAAACTCCGGCAGCTGAGGCCGGGGGCGTTGGGGGGGATTCCGGATGGGCTGCTCGTGCGCATTTCCAGCCTGGACGATGATCCGCCGCGTGCCTACAAGCTGCAGGCGGATTTTGCCCAGGCGATGGCGCAGGCCCTCACTCCGGTTCAGCGGCAACGCGTGCTGGGGTGGTGAGTTTGCCCTTCCAATGAGGGCGACCAGCCTCAGGCCAACAGATCCTGCCACTCGGGGTGGCGCTTGATGTAAATGCGCACATAGCTGCAGATCGGTTCGACCTGGTGGCCCTGGGCCCGTGCCCATGTCAGCGCGGCCTTGACCAGCGCGGCCGCAATACCTCTTCCTTCCAGTTGCGCCGGCACCCCTG
The DNA here is from genome assembly GCF_016195855.1 of Aquabacterium sp. Classification (GTDB taxonomy): domain Bacteria; phylum Pseudomonadota; class Gammaproteobacteria; order Burkholderiales; family Burkholderiaceae_C; genus Aquabacterium. The sequence goes on along the minus strand of NZ_JACPYU010000024.1, from coordinate 12,875 downwards.
TGTGGGTCATGCGCACGATGTGGCCGTCAAGCAGGTAGTCGGCCTCGCAGCGCAGGCCATCAACGATGGCTTCGAAGCGGCCGATCTCAGGCTTGTGGACGATGTTCAGGTTCGACGATGCGGTGTTCATGATGGGTTCGGTAAAAGTGCCTTGATCAGACCAGGCCCAGCCCGCCGAGCACGGCGCCTGCAGCCACCAGCCAGATCAGCGAAACCTTGGTGCGCCAGACCAGCAAGGCGATCACCGCGCTGAGCAGCAGCGCCTTGGGTGCGGTCTGGATGGGTGGGGCCAGGTGCCAGCCAGTGGCCAGCAACAGCCCGATGGTCACGGGGACCATCCCCGCCTGGAAAGCCTGCACGCTCAGCCAATGGCGGCGCGTGGACACCCAGCGCGAGACGGCCAGGGCCAGTGTGGTGGAGGGCAGCATGATGCCCACCATGCTGACGAGCGCGCCGCCCAGGCCACCGCTGTACCAGCCCATCAAGGCCACGAACAGCACATTGGGGCCGGGTGCGGCCTGGGCCAGCGCGATGGCCGAGGTGAAGTCCGTGTCGTTGAGCAGGCCGGCATCGGTGACCAGGCGGCGGTGCATGTCCGGCACCAGCGTGATGGCCCCGCCGATCGACATGAGCGACAAGGCCAGAAAGTGGCCAAACAGCGCCCACCAGATATCGGGTGACCACATCAGCGGTGTCATGCGGTACTTCCCTTGCCAACCGCACGGCGGCGCAGCAGCACGTAGGTGCCCACGCAGGTCAGCGAGCCCAGCCCCAGCAACACCCAGACCAGTGGCCAGTGCAGCCAGGCCATCATTGAAAAGGCCAGCGCGGCCAGGGCGACACAAGCGGGCCAGCCCAGCACATGGTCTTTCACCGGGGCGGCCAGCTTCAGCACCGTGCCGATGATCTGCCCGGCCGCGACCGCGGCGATGCCGCCCAGGGCGTGCCGGATCACATCCTGCGCGTGGCCCACATTGGCGGCCTCACCCAGCAACCAGGCCAGGGTCAGCATCAAGGCCATGGGGGCGGCGATCATGCCGGCCAGGGCCACCAAAGCACCACGCCAGCCAAAGAAGCGGTCGCCGATCATCAGCGACAGGTTGCACACATTGGGGCCGGGCAGCACCTGCGCGCCGCTGAGCAGTTCAACAAAATCCTGTGGCGTCAACCAGCGCCGGCGCTCGCACAGTTCGCGCTGGGCCACGGCGATCACGCCGCCAAAGCCCTGCATGGCCAGGGCAGAAAACGCCACGAGCAGGTGCCAGAGTGAGTGTGGGCGATCCAGGCCGGCCTCATCGCCCCCCTTGCCCTGCTCACCCTGCACGGCGCTGGCGTCAGGCATACACCGCAACCACCTGGTAGCCCAGTGCCGCCAGCTGGCCGCAGGGTGTCCACAGGGACGTTTTTTCGTTGACGTAGCCTTCGCCGGTGGCCAGGGCGTCCTTGTCCATGCGCCAAAAGCCTTTCGGGTCGCCCACTTCAACCGGTCGCAACTCCAGGGCCCAGGACACGGATGAGGCCGGCGCAAAACCCTTGAGCTGGCCCAGCGCGGGCGTCGGGCCGGCATCGGCCAGCAGCACAGCCTGCAGTTCGGCGTCCACACCTTCGACCTCATTGAGGCGGATGTGGGTGCGGCTGTGCCACTCCTTGGCCCCGGTGAAGGGGATGACGCCGTCCGCATGGCGGATGTCCAGGTGCTGGGTGAAAGCGGGCGTCACATTGGGCACGAAGGGCCATTTGGGCACCTCGTACGGGCCTTTGGCCACCACCTCTTGCGCCGGGCGCAGATGGGGCAGGGCCGATTCGCGCCCCGTGCCGAACACGCCCAGCAGCACGCCGCCAACCTGTTCCTGGCCCTGGGCATCAGGCTGGGTGACACGGGCCTGGATCTGGCGGATGTTTTTGCCCTGGCGCAGCAGGGTCACCTCCACATCCATGACGCCGGGCGCCACCGGGCCCACGAAATTGGTCTGCAGGGCGCGCAGCGGCCAGTCGGCGCCGCACACATCACGCATGGCCTGCACGACCAGCACCGACAGCAGGCCACCAAAAGTGGTGCGGCCCTGGCCCCAGTCGGGCGTGACCAGGAAGCTCACACGTTGGCCTTCACGGCGGCGGCTGGCCAGCAATTGAGCCAGGGGCGTGACAGAGGCGTTTTCAGTCATGGATGAACCTGCGTAATTTGAACGGAGGCCCATTATCGAACGATCGTGCTTTTTTTGCTTGACCCGTTGTTTGGCTCGCGATCGATCAGCTGTCGACTAGGTGTTTTCAAGCAGGTGTTCGATCTGAACGGCGGGTACCGGCCGGCTGTACAGATAGCCTTGCACCACGTCGCAGCCCCGGCTGGCCAGGAAGGCTTCCTGATCGGGCATCTCGACGCCTTCGGCCACCACCTTCATGCGCAGGCCGTGGGCCATGGAGATCATGGTGCCCACCAGTTGGGCGTCGCTGTCGTTGCCAGGCAGGTCCTGCACAAAGCTGCGGTCGATCTTGAGCTGGTGCACAGGGAAGCGCTTGAGGTAGGCCAGCGAGGAGTAGCCCGTCCCGAAATCGTCGATGGACAGGAACACGCCCAGCGCATGCAGCATCTGCAGGAACTGCTCGGCGCCCATGCCGGACTCCATCAAGCCGCTCTCGGTGATCTCGATCTCGAGCCGGTCAGGTGGCAGGCCGGTGCGGTTGAGGATGCGCGACAGGCGTTCGACCACGCCACCGCGGCGAATCTCGCTGGGCGACAGGTTGACGGCGATGCGGCCGAAGTCCAGCCCGGCGTCCAGCCAGGCCTTGCCCTGGCGACAGGCTTCCTGCAGCACCCATTCGCTGAGTGCCACGATCATGCCGGTTTCTTCCATCACGGGGATGAACTGGGTCGGGCTGACCGAGGGCAGGCAGACATCGCTTTCGGTCGGGGTTCTCAGGCGCACCAGGGCCTCGACCGCCGTCACCTTGCGCGTGACCAGGCTGATCATGGGCTGGTAGTGCAGCACGAACTCGCCGTGCTCGACGGCGCGCCGCAGACGCGTTTCCAGTTGCAGCCGCGAAGTGGCATCGCTGGTGAAGGACTCGGTGTAGAAGCTGAAGCTGTTGCGGCCGCGGCGCTTGGACTCGTACATGGCCGCGTCTGCATTGCGGACCAGCTCAGGCGCATCCTGGCCGTCGGCAGGGAACAGGCTGATGCCGATGCTGGCACGCACATAGACCTGCTGGCCGCCGTCCAGCGTGAAGGGCTGGTTGAGCGTCTCCAGGATGGCGGTGGCCACGTGGGCTGCCTGCTGCGGGTGGCGCAGGTGCTCCAGCACCAGGATGAACTCGTCGCCGCCCAGGCGCCCCAGGGTGTCTTCCTGGCGCACGCGCTGGCGCAGGCGGTGGGCGACCTGCTTGAGCAGGCTGTCGCCGGCGGCGTGGCCCAGGCCGTCGTTGACGGTCTTGAAGTTGTCCAGATCGATGAAGATCACGCCGACCAGGGTGTGGTGGCGCTGTGCCAGGTTCACGGCGTGCGCCAGGCGCTGGTGGATCATCACGCGGTTGGGCAGTTCGGTCAGCGGGTCGAAGTGGGCCATGCGGGCCAGGCGCTCTTCGGTCTGCTTGAGCTGGGTGATGTCGGTGAACACGCCCACGAAGTGGGTGGGGCGGCCCCGGGCGCTCTTGACTGCGCTCACGGACAGCTTGGTCATGAACAGCTCGCCGCTCTTGCGACGGAACCAGACCTCGCCTTGCCAGTAGCCGCTGCCGATCATCTCGCCGCGCATGTCGGCCAGGGTTTCGTCCGGACGGTCGGGCAGCAGGAACTCGGGGGAGCGCCCGACCACCTCGTCTTCGGCGTAACCCGTCAGGGCGGTGAAGGCCGGGTTGATCGACACCAGCACGCGGTTGCGGCTGAGCACCAGCATGCCGTCCTGGGTGCTCTCCAGGGCGGCGGCGTGCAGGCGGATGCGCTCTTCGGCCTCGTCCCGCAGGGCCTCACGGTGCAGGTTGTGCAGCGCGAACGACAGGTCGCCGGACAGGTCCTCGAACAGGGACAACTCGTCCGAGTCCTGGTCGTCCACGCGCTTGCCCAGCAGGATCAGGTGGCCGACCAGCAGGTTGTCGCGGTGCAGGGGCACCACCACGCAGCCGGGGATGCCTGCGGCCATGGCCTCGTCCGTCCAGGCCGGGCGCGGGCCGCATTGGCCCAGGTCCTTCGTGCGGAAGGTGCGGCCGTGGCGCAAGGCCATGTCCAGCGTGGCGTCTTCGGTGTCCTGCGCCAGCAAATCGAAACTCAGGCTGGCAGCGCGCGGGGCATCGTCGCCAGCCACCGCCACGCAGCTGAGGTGATGGCGGTCGTCCTCGTCGAACAGGGCCACCCAGGCCTTGCGGAACTGGCCGTGGTCCACGGCGACCTCGCAGACCTTGTCCAGCAAGGTCTGGTCGTCTTCCGAGCGCACGATGGCCTGGTTCACGTGGCTGAGGAAGTCGTACATGCGCGTCTTGCGGCGCAGGCGGTGCTCGATCTGGCGGCGGGAGGTGATGTCCCAGATCATCCAGACGACTTCGTTGGTGTCGCCGATCGGGGCGCAGCGGCTGTCGAAGTGGCGACGCTCGCGGTTGACGGGAACCGTGAAGGTCTGCAATTGCGTGGTGCGCGTCTGCAGGGTCAGTTGCAAGACGCCCATGAAGCGGGTCGCCATGTCATCTGGGAAGAGGTCTTTGAGCCCCAGGCCAATCAGGGCTTCACGCGGGCGGCCCAGCAAGGGCAAGTTGCTGCCGTAGATGTCCAGGAAGTGCCCCTGGGCGTCCACGTGAAAGGCCAGGTCGGGCAGCACCTCGGCAAAGGCGCGCAACTGCGCTTCGCGGGCCTTGAGGGCGCCAGCGGCCTGCTCGCGCTGCTTGTGGGCGCGGCCCATCAGGGTCAGCAGCAGCAGGGTCATGCCGCCCACCAGCCCCATGTTGATTTTGTCCAGCCGATGCTGGGCTTCGGTTTCTTCGTTCAGCTCGGCGGCCCAGGTGCGGGCGGCAACCTTGGCGGCGTCGTCCACCTCGGCCAGCGCGTGTTGCAGCCGGTTCGCGTCGGTGATGGCGGGGGTGTGCAGGCGCTGCAATAGAGTCTGGCGTGCTTGGTCAATCTTGGCCAGCAACTGGGCCAGGGACGGGTCCAGGGACGGCGGGGCCTGCACGCGCAACTGGTGTACGGTGGCTTGCGCCTTGGCGGCTGGGGCGTCCACCATGCTGTCGCTGATGTCGGACTGGCCCAGCACGCGTTGTTCGGCCAGGGCCTGGCTCTGGCGCACCTGGAACTGCGTTTCAGACAGCAGCGTGTCGAACACATGGGCGCGCTGCTGCAACTTGTGCCAGCCAATGTGTGACCAGGCGATCAGGCCCATGCTGACGGCCGCCACCGCCGCCACGGACACGGCGATGGGACCAAAGCGACCCATTGCCGGCACGGGGAGGGAGGCGGGGGCCTGCTGCTGCATGTTGGATGGGATGACGGCGCTCACGGACCTTGGATTCGTTCGAAGTGTGTCTCTTTTCGCTGAGCGAGCCAGCTTAGGTGAAAAACAGTGTCTTCGGCGATGATGGGCGTTGGCAATCGGGTCCTCCCCCTTAAAGGGGGTTCGCGCTGTCGGTACTTGTTCACGTTTTGGAGGCCGCTTCCCCTATGTCCAGCTCTCAGGCTTATGTGCCCGTTCACACCGCTGAGTCGCGCTTCGTCACCGTGCGGGGCTTGAAACACCATGTGTTTGTCTGGGGCGACACCGCCCGTGTGACACCCGCGCAACCCTTGCTGGTGATGGTGCATGGCTGGATGGACACCTCGGCGTCCTTCCAGTTCATGGTTGACGCGCTGAGGCAACAGCCGGGCTGGGCGGACCGCCCCATCGTGGCCATCGACTGGCGAGGGTTTGGCCTGACCGACACCCCCCAGACGGACAGCTATTTCTTTGCCGATTACCTGGGTGACCTGGACTTGCTGCTCGACGAGCTGGCGCCCGGGCAGCAGATCGACCTGCTGGGGCACAGCATGGGCGGCAACGTCGTCATGCTGTATGCCGGTGTGCGCTCCGAGCGCATCCGCCGTCTGGTCAACCTGGAGGGCTTCGGCATGCCGGCCACCGAGGCCCAGGAGGCGCCAGATCGTTACGTCAAGTGGCTCGACGAGCTGAAAAAGCCCGTCCAGCTCAAGGACTACGCCACCCTGGAAGAGGTCGCCAAACGCCTGCAGGCCAACAACCCACGCCTGCGCAGCTCGTTCGCGCTGTGGCTGGCCGGGCATTGGGCGCGCAAGCAGGGCGAGCGCTGGGTGATCAACGCCGACCCGGCGCACAAACGCCCGCAGCCGATCCTCTACCGCGTCGAAGAGGTCTGTGCTTTTCTCAAGCGCATCCAGTGCCCGGTCCTGTTCGTGGAAGGCGCCCAGACGCTGTATTTCATGCTGTTCAACGGCCGCTTCTCGCGCGAGGAATTTCTGGAGCGCGTGAAGCTTGTGCCGGATTTCCGCCTGGAAAGCATCGACGACGCCGGCCACATGCTGCACCATGACCAGCCCGAAGAACTGGCGGTGCACATCGCCAACTTCTTGGAAACGCCAATTACCTGAACGTGGCGCTTTCGGATAATGCGCCCGCCACGTGAGAAAATAGCCAGATTGAAAAAGGCTCCAGTCGCTGACTGCCGGGCCTTTTTGACTTGAACAACGACCCGAACCATCCGCAGGATCCACATGGACATCGAACACATCAACGCCCTGGGCGCTCAAATTGCCGACCTGACCCAGCGGACCGCCGAACTACGGAGGTATCTTTGACTGGGATGAAAAGTCCCGCCGCCTGAGCGAAGTCAACGCCGAACTCGAAGACCCGTCGGTCTGGAACGACCCCAAGCGCGCCCAGGAGCTGGGCAAAGAAAAGAAGTCGCTTGAAAACGTGGTCGTGACCATTGCCGAGCTGGAAACCGGGCTGGCCGACAACGCCGAGCTGTTCGAGATGTCCAAGGCCGATGGCGACATGGACGGCCTGCAAGCGATTCTGGACGATGTGGCCGCCCAGGCTGCCCGCGTGGGTGATCTGGAGTTCCGCCGCATGTTCAACAACCCGGCCGACCCCTTGCCCGCGTTTGTGGACATCCAGGCCGGTGCCGGTGGGACCGAGGCTTGCGACTGGGCCAGCATGCTGCTGCGCCAGTACATCCGCTACGCCGAGCGCAAGGGCTTCACCGCCACGGTGGAAGACATGACAGAGGGCGACACCGCCGGCATCAAGAGCGCCACCATCAAGGTGGAGGGCGAATATGCCTTTGGCCTGCTGCGCACCGAAACCGGCGTGCACCGCCTGGTCCGCAAGTCGCCGTTCGACTCTTCCGGCGGCCGCCACACCAGCTTTGCCAGCGTGTTCGTCTACCCCGAGATCGACGACACCATCGAGATCGAGATCAACCCGGCTGACGTGCGCACCGACACCTTCCGCGCCAGCGGTGCGGGTGGCCAGCACATCAACAAGACCGACTCGGCCGTGCGCCTGACGCACATCCCGACCGGCATCGTCGTACAGTGCCAGGATGGCCGAAGCCAGCACAGCAACCGCGATGTCGCCTGGAAGCGCCTGCGTTCGCGCCTGTACGACCATGAGATGCGCAAGCGCCAGGAAGAGCAGCAAAAGCTCGAAGACACCAAGACCGATGTGGGCTGGGGACACCAGATCCGCTCTTATGTGCTGGACAACAGCCGCATCAAGGACTTGCGCACCAACGTCGAAATCTCCAACACCCAGAAGGTGCTGGATGGTGATCTTGACCAGTTCATCGAAGCCAGCCTGAAGCAAGGCGTCTGAGTTTGACGCCACTGCAGGCCGCCTGCATACACCCCAGGGCTTCCTTGAAGTTCTTCATCCAAAGGACTCACAGACATGCGTGAAGGTACCGCTACCCTCATTCGCCGCGAAGACTACGCGGCGCCCGCCTTCTGGATCAAGACGGTCGATCTGACCTTTGATCTGGACCCGGCCAAGACCCTGGTCATCAACAAGATGACCGTGGAGCCCAATGCCAGCCAGGCCGGTGCCCCCCTGCGCCTGGACGGCGAGGACATCACCCTGACCCGCGTGCTGGTTGATGGCGAGCCCGTGACCTTCCGGGTCGAGAACCAGCAGCTCGTACTGGAGAACCTGCCCCAGCAGCCCTTCCTGCTCGAAATCCGCAACACCTGCGCCCCCGAGAAGAACACGCAGCTGTCGGGTCTGTACACCAGCAGCGGCAACTTCTTCACGCAATGCGAGGCCCTGGGTTTCCGCCGCATCACCTATTTCCTGGATCGCCCCGACGTGATGGCGACCTTCAAGGTGACGCTCAAGGCCGACAAGCTCAAGTACCCGGTGCTGCTGTCCAACGGCAACCTGATCGAAGAGGGCGCCATCGACGGAGCCCGCCACTACGCTGTCTGGGAAGACCCGCATCCCAAGCCCTGCTACCTGTTTGCCCTGGTGGCCGCTGACCTGGTGCGCCGCGAACAGCGCATCCGCACCCGTGCCGGCAAGGACCACCTGCTGCAGATCTTCGTGCGCGCAGGTGACCTGGACAAGACCGAACACGCGATGAACTCGCTGATCGCCTCCATCGCCTGGGATGAAGCCCGCTTCAACCTGAGCCTGGATCTGGAGCGCTTCATGATCGTCGCCGTGAGCGACTTCAACATGGGCGCCATGGAGAACAAGGGCCTGAACATCTTCAACACGAAGTTCGTTCTGGCCAACCCCGCCACCGCCACCGATGTGGACTTTGGCAACGTCGAAAGCGTGGTCGCCCACGAGTACTTCCACAACTGGACCGGCAACCGCGTCACCTGCCGTGACTGGTTCCAGCTGTCCTTGAAGGAAGGCCTGACCGTCTTCCGCGACCAGCAGTTCAGCCAGGACATGGCCGGCAGCCAGAGCGCCCGGGCTGTGAAGCGCATTGAAGACGTGCGCACCCTGCGCCAGTTGCAGTTCCCGGAAGATGCGGGCCCCATGGCCCATCCGGTGCGCCCTGACAGCTACATGGCCATCGACAACTTCTACACGGCCACCGTGTACGAAAAGGGCGCCGAGGTCGTGCGCATGATGCACACCCTGGTGGGCGCAGAAGGATTTGCCAAGGGCATGGCGCTGTACTTCAGCCGCCATGACGGCCAGGCCGTGACCTGCGACGATTTCGCCCAGGCCATTGCAGACGCCAACCCCGGCAGCGAACTGGCCAAACGGCTGGACCAGTTCAAGCGCTGGTACAGCCAGGCGGGCACGCCCCGTGTGCAGGCCCATGGCGTGTACGACGCAGCCAACCAAATCTACACCCTGACGCTCAGCCAGACCGCGGCCGCCACACCGGGCCAGCCCGTCAAGCAGCCCGCCGTGATCCCGGTGGCCATGGGCCTGGTGGGGGTTGATGGCCGCCACATCAACCTGCATTTCGAAGGCAGCCTGGAGCCCGTCGGCCATGACACGGTGCTGGTGCTGTCCGAAGCCTCGCAGACCTTCACCTTCGCGCACGTGCCGGTCGAGCCGGTGCCCTCGCTGCTGCGCGGTTTCTCTGCCCCTGTGGTGTTGGAAACCGAACTGGGCGATGACGCGCTGTTCACCCTGCTCAGCCACGATCTGGACCCCTTCAACCGTTGGGAAGCCGCGCAGAAGCTGGCCCTGCGCCGCATCCTGCACGCGGTGCATGGCAACGGCCACATGGAGCTGGATCAGCGCTTCATCGACGCCATGCGTGGCGTGCTGCGCCACCCCGAGCTGGACGCGGCCTTCAAGGACCTGGTGCTGACCCTGCCGAGCGAAGCCTATGTGGCCGAACAGCTCGACGTGGTGGACTCGCAGCGCATCCACACCGCGCGCGAAACCATGAAGTTGCAGCTGGCGCAAGCCCTGCATGAGGACTGGGCCTGGGCTTACGAGCACCATCAGGACAGCGGTGGCTACTCTCCCGACGCGGTCAGTGCAGGCCGTCGCGCCCTGAGCAACCTGGCCTTGAGCATGCTGACGCTCGATGGTGTCACGCGCCACAACCCGATCTGGCCGGGCCGGGCCTTCCAGCGCTTCAAGGACGCCACCAACATGACCGACCGGCTGGGTGCCTTGTCGGCCTTGGTGCACAGCCATGCCGAGCTGGCCGTGCCGGCGCTGGAGCGTTTCCACGAGCAGTACAAGGACGAGGCCCTGGTCATCGACAAGTGGTTCACCCTGCAAGCCACGGCACCAGAGAAGGACGGCAAGGTCTTTGCCCGTGCCAAGGCCCTGATGCAGCACCCCGACTTCACGCTGCGCACGCCCAACCGCGCGCGCAGCCTGTTGATGGCGCTGTGCCAGATGAACCCGGCCGCCTTCCACCGCACGGATGCCGCTGGCTATGTGTTCTGGGCAGACCGCGTCATCGAGATCGACAGCATCAACCCGCAACTGGCGGCCCGCCTGGCCCGCGCCATGGACCACTGGCGTCGCCTGGCCGAGCCCTACCGCACGGCGGCGCGCGAGGCCATCAGCCGCGTGGCGGCCAAGGTCGAGCTCTCCGATGACGTGCGCGAGATCGTCACGCGAGCGCTGCAGGATTGAGCGTCAGCAAGCAGCACTTTTTAATCTTCCAGACAGAGTCAAGACCATGACCAAACACATCAGCCTCACGCAGTACCTGATCGAGCAGCAGCGTGGCGAAGCCCAGATCCCGGCGCAACTGCGCCTGCTCATCGAAGTCGTGGCCCGCGCCTGCAAGCGCATTGCCATCAGCGTCAACAAGGGCGCCCTGGGTGAAGTCCTGGGCACCGCCGGCAGCGAGAACGTGCAAGGCGAAGTCCAGAAGAAGCTGGACATCATCGCCAACGAGGTGCTGATCGAGGCCAACGAATGGGGCGGCCACCTGGCCGGCATGGCGTCCGAAGAAATGGACGACATGCATGCTGTGCCCAATCGCTACCCCCAAGGCGAATACCTGCTGCTGTTCGATCCCCTCGACGGCTCCAGCAACATCGACGTGAACGTCAGCATCGGCACCATCTTCTCGGTGCTCAAGCACAAGGGTGGCGATGTCACCAACGAGAGCTTCCTGCAGCCCGGTACTGACCAGGTCTGTGCGGGCTACTGCGTGTACGGCCCGCAAACCACCCTGGTGCTGACCGTCGGCAAGGGCGTGGTCATGTTCACGCTGGACCGCGAGCAAGGCTCGTGGGTGATGACCGACAGCGACGTCAAGATCCCCGAAGACACCAAGGAGTTCGCCATCAACATGTCGAACATGCGCCACTGGGCTTCCCCCGTCAAGCGCTACATCGACGAATGCCTGGCAGGCAAGGAAGGCGTGCGCGGCAAGGACTTCAACATGCGCTGGGTGGCCTCGATGGTGGCCGACGTGCACCGCATCCTGACCCGCGGCGGCATCTTCATGTACCCCTGGGACAAGCGCGAGCCCAACAAGCCCGGCAAGCTTCGCTTGATGTACGAAGCCAACCCCATGAGCTTCCTGGTGGAGCAGGCGGGCGGTGCCTCGACCAACGGCCTGCAGCGGATCATGGAAATCAACCCCTCGCAACTGCACGAGCGCGTGAGCGTGGTGTTGGGCTCCAAGAACGAAGTGGAACGCGTGACCGCCTACCACCGTGAAGTACAGTAATTTGGCGTGCTAGAATTTTGGTCTTGGACGCCGGTGTAGCTCAGTCGGTAGAGCAGCTCATTCGTAATGAGAAGGTCGAGGGTTCGATTCCTTTCTCCGGCACCATCTGAACAATGCAAAAAGCCCAGTCTTGCGACTGGGCTTTTTTGTTGCCGACGCATGCCTGGCAGCTGCCAGCACAGTGTGGATCACGCTGGCGATTTGCCCGCACAGGCAGCGCAGATGCAGGCCTTGTTCTTGAGCTGATCCGGGACCTTGGCCAGCAGGTCCGCACTGAATGTCACGCTGCGGCACCAGCAAGGCGTGTCCAGCTTGCCGGATTCGGCGGGCGCGCAGGCGTTCGGGCCACCACACAGTGGGCAGGCATGGTTGGGCAAGGCTTGGTCAGCTGCGGTTGTCACGCCTTTTTCTCCCAGGCATTGCACCAGCCGATGGCGGTCACGTCCTTGAACATGAACAGGCCGCAGGGGCCGGACGCCGCGCCTTTGTCGCCCGCATACAGCGAGCAGTTCGCGCAGGTCTGGCCGGGTTTGAATTTCGGGAATTTGGCCGCGTCAACCATGCCAGCATCCGCGCGGTAGTCCATCGCGATGGCTTCCTGGTCGGTTTCTTTCAGCAGCGTGTCGGCCTGCGCGCGAGCGCACCAACCCAGCGCGCCCACGGCAGGCACCAGAGCGACGAAAGTTCGGCGTGACAGGCTGTGCATGATGGGTGGGTAGGGCATGTTCGAGCGTGTTCGGGGGATGCGGCGTACCCAAAGTTTGACACGCTTGAGCCATGACTTCCTGGCCATGGCGCCATCAAGGTAAAAAGGCTGGACCCCTTTCGGAGTTCCAGCCTTTCTTGTTGAGCTGAGCAAGTGGCGCTGTTCGCGCCGGGAACCTGATCAGAACTCGATGGCGCCCATGTCTGCTGCCGTGCCGTTGACGGGGCGGGCGATCGGGCCGAAGGTCGGCGTCGAGAAGCTCGTGGGCGGTTGGTACAGCACCGGGTAGGCCGTCACGGCAGCCAGGTTGGCCTGAGCGGTGTTGACGATCGACGTGCCGCTCACTGGTGCGAACGTGGTCGAGCTGATCGGGCTGACGGTGCTGGTGACCACGTTGGCCTGGCCAGTCAGGATGCCGGGTACGGGGTGGTAAGGATCATCCAGGCCCCAGGTCGAACGGATGAAGTTCTTGCCCAGGTTGATGGTGCCACCCGTTGTCCAGCCAGGAGCCACGTCGCTGGGCATACGCAGCCAGATGTCCACGCCGGCGGCGCTGGTGATC
>NZ_JACPYU010000023.1 GCF_016195855.1 Aquabacterium sp. | reverse complement strand
GGCGCATGCGCCAGCGGCCGCCACTCAGTTCCTTATCGACGCTCAAGGTGGGGTGGGAGAGTTCTCACTGCGTCAGTCCGTTCGTGCGGCTGATAGTTAGAAGGTGTCTCTCCACCCCAGCACCCGAAACATACAAGTTAGAGGGCGCCACCTCGTCGCGAGCATCGCAGGGCAGTCCTGCCTACGGCAGGACCGTCAACATGAAGCCCAGCCGCAGGCCACCTCAGCCGCGCCCCGCGCTCCCACGACAAAACGCCACAATCTACAAGGCAAGATCAATACGTCTTGTAAGGCAGAAACTTGCCCGACATGGTGATGCTCACGCGGTCGCCCTTGGGGTCAGGCTCGCGCTGCAGGTCCATCTTGAAGTCGATCGCGCTCATGATGCCGTCGCCGAACTCTTCGTGGATCAGTGCCTTGAAGGTCGTGCCGTACACGCTGATCAACTCATAGAAGCGGTAGATCAAGGGGTCGGTCGGCACCGACGTCGGCAATGAGCCCTTGTAAGGCACCTCCTGCAACCACAGGCGCGCCTCATCCGGCAGGTCGAAGATGTCGCCGATGACCGCAGCCTGCTCGGGCGTCAGCGTCATCTGCCCCAGGCAGGCAGCGGTCACCCACTCCTTGCTCAAGCCCACCTTGGTGGCCACATCGGCCCACTTCAGGCCCTTTTTGACCTTGGCCTGCACGATCAGGTCGGTCACGTCTTCTCGGTTCATGCTCAGCTCCATCGATGTCGACTAGGAGCCTCAAGCACAGCAAGGACCGTACCGGCCCCGTTCGATCACGAATCAATCAGCGCGTGCTTGACGGCCGCCGCCATCGCGTGGTGCAGCTCCCGCGCCTCGGGCAGGAAGCGGCCCATGTTGATGAAATCATGGATCACGCCAGGCCACTCGCGCACCTCGACCGGCACCCCCGCCTCGCGCAGCTTTTGCGCGTACTGGTGGCCTTCGTCGGTCAGGGCGTCGCACTCGGCCAGGCCGATCCAGGCCGGGGCCAGGCCCCGGTGGTCGGGCGCGTACAGGGGCTCGCGGTGCCAGTCGTGGTCGAGCTGCTCGCCCATGGTCTGCCGCTCGAACCAGTTCATCAGCTCGGCGCTGAGCAGCGTGTCGCGCGAGAAAGCTTTGAAAGACTCGGTGGTGACCCGCGTTTGTACCGAGGGGTAGACCAGGGCCTGCAGCGCCAGGGGGATGCCCGCATCACGGGCCATCAAGGCCACGGCGGCCGACAAGGTGCCACCCGCGCTGTCACCACCCACGGCGATGCGATGGCCGTTGAGGCCCATGCTGCGGCCATGCTCGACCAGCCACGTGAAGGCCGCCCAGCAGTCTTGCAGGCCGGCCGGGTACTTGTGCTCGGGCGCCAGGCGGTAATCGATCGCCACCACGGCCGCGCCGCTTTGCACGGCGATCTGGCGGCACATGGATTCACACGTCTCGATGCTGCCGATCACGAAGCCCCCGCCATGCAGGTAGAGCAGCACAGGCTGCTCGGGCTCATGGCTGTTGGCCCACAGGCGCGCGCGGATGGGGCCGGCCGAGCCCGGGATGTGGAAGTCCTCCACCCGCGCCAGCGGTGCATGCGGCAACTCCGAGGCCCGCACACCGGCCTTGTAGGCATCGCGTGCGCGCTCGACGGGCAGCGTGTGGATGGGCGGGAAGCCCACGCGCTTGACGTTGTCCAGCAGCATCTTGGTCAAGGCCGAAAAGCGTGCGGCATGAGGGTTGTCTTGCGGCTTGTCCTGGTCTGCGGCCATCTGGGCTGGTCTTTCGTACGACGTGGTGGTATCAAGGTGCGATTCAGGGCGCCAATCAGGGTGCCGAGATGCGGATTTCCAATTGCTCGGACTGGTTGTCATCCAGATCACGGGTTGAGAGGCTACCCGATTGCTGGCGCTGCACGCGCGCCCCACTGCGCGCCACCACGGCCCATTGCCCCAAAGGCACGGACAGGGTGCTGGCCACCTCGATGCGGCGGGTCTGCCCGTCCGGGTCGACCTGGCCGCCGTAGACACCCCCCATCTGGGACCCCAGTTGCGCGGGTTGACGGGCCTGCGCCTCCAGCTCGACGATGACCGGCGCGTGGCCGCCCGCCCAGCGAGGGCGCACATTGAGGCCCTGGCCCAGGTCGATCCACACGGTCTGCGGCACCACGTTGACCGGGTAGCCGCCTGGCTGGCCCGGGTTGCCGCCGGTGGCGTTGCCCGCTGACCCACCAGTCACCCCGCCAGTCGCCCCACCCGATGGGCTCGTTTGCGGCCCGATCCCACCCAGGCCACCACCACCCTGGCCCGTCCAGGCCCATTGCCACACGGTATAGGGCTGGCTCTTGCCCACAAACAGGCGGGCCTTGCCGCCGTTGAGCACCTGCACCTGCTGCACGGTGTCGGTCTGGCTTTCGGTCTGGATCGTCTCCATGCCGATGCTGGTGCGCCCGACCACACCGCCGCGGCTGTCCACGATGATCTGCCCGGTGCGGATCCCCTGGTTGCGCTGCTGGGTCTGCCCCTGGCCGCCCATGCGCCACTCCACCAGCAGGTTGCGCTGGGGCAGGCCGCCTTGGCCCTCCGCCCAGGCAGGCAAGCTGGCCAGAGCGGCCCACGCCATCAGGCCGGACAGCAGCCCCTTTCTGGCGCCCAGGGCTTTCATTGATTGCCGCATCGTGACATCCTTCACGCTGGTTAAACCATTTCCAAGCTTGCAACAAAGGGCAAGCCGTGCTTTATTTCCATCGCTCGAAATATGTTTTCATCGGCGATGCTCAAGTCGTCCCCGAAAGGGACGATATGCGATCAATCTGCCACAAACCCAGTGCACGTTCGCGAAGGATTTCGGCAGAACCTACTGGTTTTAATCGAGATGGAGGCTGGCAAACATGCAGCTCGAAGCACTGTTCAAGCAACCCCAGGCCCTTCCGGCCATCCCCAAGATCGTCCACGAGCTGATTGACAGCTTCAACAGTGACGACGTGTCGATCGATGAGATCGCCAAGAAGCTGGCGGCCGATCCGGTGCTGTCTGCGCGCTTGCTGCGCCTGGCCAACTCGGCTTACTACCATGTGTCCCGCAGCGTGGGCACCGTCAACGACGCCCTGTCCATGCTGGGTTTCGTCACGGTGCGCACCCTGGTGATCAGCTCCGGCCTGACCGGTGGCTACAAATCCATGCCCGGCATGGACCTGTCGCAGTTCTGGCGCTACAGCCTGCACACCGCGGCCGTGTCCGGCTGGCTGGCCAAGCGTGCTTCGGTCAATGTGGACCAGGCTTTCACCGTGGGCCTGATGCACGCCATCGGCCAGCTGGTGATGCACGCCGGCATGCCCGAGCAGATGCTGCACCTGGACAAGCTGGCCTCGCCCATGGACCCACGTCGCATCGACATGGAGACCACGTCCTTTGGCTACAGCTTTGCCAATGTCGGCGCCGAGCTGGCCCGCCAGTGGCGCTTCCCCGTGACCTTCGTGGACGCCATCAGCAAGTTCCCCGCCCCGCTGGCCGCCGCCCCCTTTGACCCCGTGGCAGGCGTGATCCACCTGGCTGTCTGGCGCGCCCGTGCCGAGCACAACCAGCTGGCCCCCGAAGAGCTGGCGTCGACCATCCCCGCCGATGTCTGCGCGAAGCTGGGCCTCAAGCCGGACGCCTTGCTCAAGGAAATGCCGCCGATGGCCGAACTGGCCGAAGGCCTGGAAGCGATGATCAGCTAAATCGCCAGCGGATCCACATCCACCGCCCAGCGGATCAAACCGCTGCGGCGGTTTTTTTGCGCCAGCTCCAGCCACACGGCCTGGGACTGGGTCAGGAAGCGCTGCAAGGCCGGCCGCAAGGGCGACTCGATCATCAACTGGGCGCGCTCGACATTGGCCACGCGCTGCACCGGCGTGGGCACGGGCGGGTACAGGGTGATGCCACCGAGCGCCTCGGCCAGGTGGGCCACGGCCTCGATGGCCGCGTTCAGGAAGGCCACGGCGGCCTCCTGCGTCTTGGCCTCGGCACGCAACATGGCCAGGCTGGCGTAGGGTGGCAGGCCCGCCATCTCGCGCTCCTTGAGTTGCTGCGCGGCGAAATCCGCGTAGTCATAGCGGCTCAGCGCCTGGTACAGCGGGTGCGTGGGGTGGTAGGTCTGCACCCACATCTCGCTGTGGCCGGCCACATCGGCATCGCGCCCGGCCCGGCCTGCGGCCTGCAGCAAGAGCGCGAACTGGCGCTCGGCCGCACGAAAGTCACTGGCAAACAAGGCCGAATCCGGGTTCACCGCCGCCACCAGGGTGATGCGCCGGAAGTCATGGCCCTTGGCCACCATCTGCGTGCCCACCAGCACGTCCACCTCGCCGGCGTGCACATCGGCCAGGCGCTCTTCCAGCGCCCCCTTGTGCTTGGTGACGTCGGCGTCAATGCGCCCGATGCGCGCGCCCGGCAAGGCCTCGGCCAGTTGTTCTTCCAGGCGCTCGGTGCCCCGGCCCACGGGGTGGATGTCGGTGTTGCCGCAATCCGGGCAGGCACGTGGCACGCGTTCGGTGAAGCCGCAGTGGTGGCAGCGCAAGGTGCGGTCCACCTTGTGGAACACACGCCAGGCGCTGCAATGCGGG
Source organism: Aquabacterium sp. (assembly GCF_016195855.1). Lineage (GTDB taxonomy): Bacteria > Pseudomonadota > Gammaproteobacteria > Burkholderiales > Burkholderiaceae_C > Aquabacterium. The sequence goes on along the minus strand of NZ_JACPYU010000023.1, from coordinate 136,250 downwards.
CAACCGCTCTTCCAGCCGCAGTCACTGCAATGCAGCACGGGCGCATAACCGCGCCGGTTGAGCAGCACCAGGCTTTGTTCGCCCTGCTCGATGCGCTGGGTGATGGCGGCCAGCAACTCGCGCGCCACTGGTGGTGGCTCCTGCCCGCGCATGGGCTTGGGTGCGCGTGACAGGTCCAGCACGCGCACACGGGGCATGTCGCCATCGCCCACGCGTGCGGGCATGGCCAGGCGCACATAACGGCCTGCGCCGCCTTCTGCCTCAGGCAGGGCGTTGTACCAACTCTCCAGGCTGGGCGTGGCCGAACCCAGGATCACAGGCACCTTCTCCAGCCGCGCCCGGTACACCGCCAGATCGCGCGCGGAATAGCGGGCCCCATCTTGCTGCTTGTAGCTGGGGTCATGCTCTTCGTCGACCACGATCAGGCCCAGGCGGGGCAGGGGCGTGAACACCGACAGGCGCGTGCCCAGGATCAGGTCGGCGTGCCCGTAATGCGCCATCAGCCAGTTGCGCAGGCGCTGGGCCGGCGTCAAGCCGCTGTGCAACGACACGATGCGCCGCCCGGCAAAACGCTCGGCCACGCGCGCCTCCAGTTGGGGCGTGAGGTTGATCTCGGGCACCATCATCAGCACCTGGCGGCCTTCGTCCAGGGCACGCTGGGCCTGCCGCAGGTAGACCTCGGTCTTGCCACTGCCCGTGCTGCCCCACAACAGGAAGGGCTTGTCGCCAGCTTGGCCCCCCGCGCTGGCCAATTGGTCCAGGGCCTGGGCCTGTTGCTCGGTCAGGACCGGCAAGGCCCCCTCGTCCGGCACGCTGGGCGCGTCGGTCACGGCCTTGTTCAGGCGCTTGAGCCGGCGCCCCCACTGCAAGGCATCCAGCTGACGCAGCTCGGGCGGCAGCACCATCAATGCTATTTCGCCAAGGCTACGCTGATAGTAAGCGCTTGCAAACTTGACAAGCTGCCTCCAGGCATCGGGCAAGGGTGGCAGGCCGTCGAACACCTCGATCACGGCCTTGAGATCCTGCTCGACCACCTCGCCGGCCGCACTGTCCGCCCCGGCTTGCCAGACCACGCCCGTCACCACCCGGCGACCCAAGGGCACGCGCACCAAGGTGCCCGGGGCCAGCGGCTGCTCGCACAGGTAGTCCAGCGCGCCCCACAGGCCACTGTGCTGAGGCGCCTCCACCACCACGGCGATGCGGGATGGCGAGGGGCGATTCTCTGACATGCGTTCTTGTCTCCGAAATTCTTACAAGGATATGAAGTGGTGCAGGCAAGTAGTTGATTCGATTGGGCCTTCCCCTTATCCACGGGGACTGTGGATAACTTTGTGGGAAAGCTTTGCAAATGCGCGCTAAATGCTTGTCAGGCGGTCGTTTGGATCAAATTGCCTCATCTTGAGGCAATTGCTTGCTTTCTATATAAATCAATGACTTAGCGTTGATTGTCGGGCATCTGACCGTTCCAATCGCTTTGCCCCATCTGTGTGCACATGGGTTGGCATTGATGGGGATAAGTGTGGTATCGCTCGTCAATTTCGAGGGTAATCCCTAGTTGCTCAAAGCCTTACACACTTTGTCAGACACTGTGACATTGTTCACGGATTGAACCCGGATGCCCGGCCGATTCTTTCACGCGTTTTGGGCCGAACGCGCCAGCCTGGCGGCTTGGGGCCCCTCCGTGACCTTCACTTGCCGGAAACACTCAAAGTCAGCCCAGAGCACTGGCCGCTAAGTGCTTGATTTACTTACATCTGGACTTGTTCACCTTTTCTGTGGATAACTTTGTGGGAAACCTATGCACACCCGCGCTAACTGCTTGTCCTGCTGGGGTTTATCCTGATCTGCACCAAGAACAAGCAAAGTCGAAATTTCATTCAAAATCAAGCACTTAAGACGTATGCCCGTGATTTGCGCAAGGGCCTCCGTCAAAGCGGACAAGCGCCGTCTCGTTCGCCCTTTTTTGGGGATAAGTAGGGTGGGCTAACACAAAAATTGGGCCCCTCCAGCGGCGCAATCGCGCGGAATTTGTGTTACCGCAAGCCAGGTTCGGGGCAAGGTCAACACCACACACCTGTTCCCGGGACAGGAAAATCCCGCCCTGGCCGCAAACACCCGTTTGAAGCTTGTTATGCTTGAGGATGCGCCCAAAGCAGGTCGCCTGCAGACATGCGGGGTGCGCTTATCTGTGTCAACCCATCATCCTTAGAGAGACAACCATGAGCTTCTCGATCGAATCCAAACTCGGCGACCTGCTGGACAACGAAACCACCAAGGCCATCCTGGAAAAGCACCTGCCCGGCATCTCGACCCACCCGCAAATCGGCATGGGCAAGGGTTTCGCCCTGTCGATGGTCGCCAAGTTCTCCGGTGGCCTGATCACCGAAGACCTGCTGCAGAAGGTCGCTGCCGACCTGGCCGCCCTGGGCTGATCGGTTTTCGATCCCCAAATCAAAAAGCCTCCTGCGGGAGGCTTTTTTCATGGGCGCTCGGTTGTGGGCCACGTCAAACCGACGGCTGAGCCCGTGCTTGCCCCAGTACCAGACTGATCGTGGCGGCACTAGATTCAGAGGCCCTGGGCCATGCTGGCCCATCACATACAAAAATCAGGTGAAGCACATGACATTGCGATTCAAACAAGGCATGGCGGCGTCCATGTTGGTAGCGGCAGGCATGGCTCAAGCCGCCAGCGTGACGATCCCCACGGGCACCGCTTACAACGGCCTCGTCCTTGAGCCCAAGGCGGCCCACTTTAGCTTCAGCGCCGACGTGCTGGGCACATTGGACACCGCCAAGACAAGTGTTGCCAGCTACGGTGCCGCCAACACCACGGTCTTGAAAGACACCGACGGCTTCTACATAGAGGCGGCCGAAAGCGCCCCGATCACCTCACTGACCATTGATACCGGCACCGGTTCGGTACAGTCGTTCACCACAACGGGTGGCTTTTCCCTGAGCACGCCCACGCTCAAAAACGTGTCTTCCGGTGGCTCGCTGACCGTGACGGATCTGAACATCGACCTGGCCAACAAGAAGGTCTACGCCACCCTCATCGGCGGCAACGGCGTGGGCACCTTCAACCATCTCTATCTGTGGGACATTGCCTCCATCACCGGTGTCACCAACGTCCAGAGCACCGGCACGTACACCACCACCCTGGCAGGGCTGTCCATCACCACGGAAGGCTTCAACAAGTTCGCGACCTCGCTCGGCCTGCTGAACCTGGGTAAATCCGCGCTGGTCGGCGTCACCGATTACGGCACGATCACCGTTGTCGCGGTGCCCGAGCCCAGCACCAGTGTGCTGATGGGGCTCGGGCTGGCCGGCTTGCTGATCAGCAAGCGGCGCAGGCAAGGCCGGTCACTCGGCCGGTAACTCACCAGGTCTCGGTCGGCTGGCTGCAGTCGGGCGCCACGGGGTTCACATCACAGCGGATACGCTTGATGATCTTCAGGCCCTTCTTGTCGTAGAAGCCCTTCTCGGCCATGTCGATGCGGCCGTCGCGCATCAGGTTGACGTAGCGCTCGGCGTCCACCTCGGTCGGGTCCAGCCAGAACTTGGCGGGGATGGTGGCGTCCGCACGCTTGATCAGCTCGACCACGTTGTCGAAGCGACTGGCCCAGGCTTCGCGCGACTTCTGGCCGAAGCCTTCAGGGAACTTGTCGCGCTTGAAGATCATCTGGTAAGTCAGGATGGTCATGGGGAAGCGGTGCACCGCGCCCTTGGTGCCCATGCCCTTGTACAGCTCCAGCGGCTTGAAGGCGATGGACGGGGCCATCACCACGTCCACATTGCCGTTGTTGAACATGGTGCCGAAGTTGGTCACGTCAGCGGCCACGGGACGCGCGCCCACGCGCTGGATCAGCTGCGACTGGGCCTTGTCGTAATCGAAGGCGGCCACGCGCTTGCCGCTGGCGGCTTCCAGGTTGCTGATCTGGCGGTCGTTGACGAAGGCATAGGCGGCGCCCAGGGGCACGATGCCACCCACTTCATAAGCACCCTGCACCATCAGGCCGGCGGCCTTGGGGCTGGAGAAGGTCTGGATGGTCTTGCGCACCACTTCCAGGCTGGCGTTCATGTCCAGCTTGCCACTGCGCACCACGGTGGATGCGCCCACGGAATCGATGGCTGCGGTCAGTGCGTTGAACGCGCGTGTGCGCAAGGCTGTGGCCATGACGGCGTCGCACTGGCCGGTGCGGAAGTCTTCCACGGCCACGCGCTCGTCCACATAAGCCTTGAGCTCCATGTCGGTGCCATGCTTTTGCATCTCAAGGGCGTAGTCCTTGGCCGAGTTGTAGCCGTCGCCACCTGTGCCCAGGATGTCGAAGATGCAGACATGCTGCTTGGCCGCCATCACGGGGCTGGCCGCCACCAGAGCCGCCGCAGCGGCCCATTGCCATTTCTTGTTCACTGAGTCTCTCCAGGGAAGGCGCACCGGGCGCCGGTTTGAATCGGGGCGGATTTTGCGTCAGTTCGCGATAACCCTCGCAAGCAGATGTGTCCTCGTCGCGAAATCCACCCCCCGTTCATGTGTCGATCTGAAGTTGATCCGAGTCAACCCTGATGGCCTGCTCGGAGGTCACCGCTAACCTGACGTCACGGTGCATCCTCATCACTGACCAGCTAGTCGCTGATACGGGCCGCACTCACCAACCCATCTGGAAGAGAGCAAGAGGACACAATATGAAAATGACATTCAAGCAAATCGCCGCCGCCACCATGTTCGTCGCAGCCGGCCTGGCCCAAGCTGCTCCCGTCACCATCAACGTGGGCGGCAGCTGGAACGGCCTGACCGCCACCGGCTCGGCCACCCTGAGCTTCAGCGCTGACCTGCTGGGCGCCCTGGACACCGGCAAGATCGCCCTGGCCAACTACGGTGCGGCCACCTCCACGATCACCAAGGACACCGACGGCTTCTACGTCAGCGCCTCTGCCGCTGCCCCTGGCACGGCCATCACCTTTGACGACGCCACGCTGAACGTGCTGGGTGTCGCCACGGCCGGCGGCATGACCTTGACTGCCCCCGTGGTCAAGAGCGTGTCCAGCGGCGGTTCGCTGACCGTGACCGACCTGAGCGCCAACCTGAGCAACAACACCATTTACGCCACCATCATCGGCGGCAATGGCGTGGGCACGATCACCAACTTCGCGCTGTGGAACTTCGCCACCCTGACCGGTGGCACCAAGATCGAAGGCCCTGGCACCTACAACAACTCCATCACGGGCCTGTCCCTGACCACGGATGGCTTTGCCAAGTTCTCGCAAGCCCTGGGCCTGCTGAGCCTGGGCAAGTCGGCCATGCAAGGCATCACCGACTACGGCACGATCAGCTCGACCATCGTCGCCACGGCCGTGCCTGAGCCTTCGACCTACGCCCTGATGGGCCTGGGCCTGATCGGCATGGCCGCTGCCAAGCGCCGCCGCGCAGCCTGATTGCGCTCAAGCGCCTCGCCAGGCTTCGGCCTGGTTGAGCACGACCCCGGATGCACACCCGCATTCCGGGGTTTTTTGTTTCTGGCTGTTGCGCCCTGGTGCGTCACACAGACAAACCCTGTTGGCAAATCAAACCATCTTTCTATGCTCAAGCTTGTGACCGGCCAACGCAGCCTGATCACCCATCCATTCACAAACAGAGAGGCATCGCCATGCACCCCGCCATTCGACTTCAACACATTGCCGGCGCCTGTGCCGTGCTGTTGGGCCTGAGCACCGCTCACGCCAGCGTGGTCACGACATCCCCGCTTGATGCCGGCCTGAGCGGCACCGCGACACTGAGCTTCAACCCCGATCTGCTGGGCGCCCTCGATACCGGCAGGGTATCGGTCGCACCGAACCAGCCCATCATTCAACCGCAGGTCATCAGGGACACCGACGGCTTTTACAGCAGCGTCAGCGTGACGGCACCGATCACCTCGGTCACCTATGACCCCAGCAGCCGCGAAATCTTTGGCGTGGGGACCAGCGGCGGGCTGGTCATGACGGCCCCCGCACTCAAGAGCGTGTCCTCTGGTGGCTCGTTGACGGTGACGGACCTGCGGGCCGATCTGAGCGCGCAAACCATCTACGCCACCGTGATCGGCGCCAATGGCGTGGGCACCCTCAACAACATGGCACTGTGGAACTTCAATGGCCTGAGCAGCGGCACCTCGCCCCTCAGCGCCACGATCACCGGGCTGTCCATCACGGTGCAGGGCTTTGACGCCTTCACCAAGTCGCTGGGCCTGCTGTCGCTGGGCAAGGCCGCCCTGGCAGGGGTGACGGACTTCGGCACGATCACCTCGACCATCTACCCCCTGTTAAGCGCGCCCCCCGGCCCGGACTGGCATATCACGAGCGTGCCTGAGCCAACGACTTATGCCCTGATGGGCCTGGGTCTGGCGGGCCTGGCGGTGGCCAGGCGGCGTCGCCTGGCCTGAATCAGGCCGGGCATCCAGAGGCAGGCTGGTACTGGCCTGTCTCTGCCATCCAAACAGAGCGAGACTGACATGCGACACACACTTCGCCTTCATCACGTGGCGGCCGCTTCCGCCATGCTGCTGGGCTTGGCAACAGCCCACGCGGACGTGATCACCCAACCGACCTACCAGGCCTACCTGTCCGGGGCCGCCTCGCTGAGCTTCAGCGCGGACCTGCTGGGCGCGCTGGATACCGGCAAGGTGTCCGTGGCGGCTTACGGCGCCGCCCAATCTGCGGTCACCAAGGACAGTGACGGTTTCTACACGAGTGTCAGTGCATCGGCCCCGATGACCACGGTCACGTACGACCCCGCCAACTTCGAGATCTTCGGCATGGGCACCAGCGGTGGGCTCACCATGACGGCTCCCGTCCTCAAAAGCGTGTCATCCGGTGGCGCATTGACGGTGACGGACCTGCGGGCCGATCTGAGCGCGCAAACCATCTATGCCACCGTGATCGGCGGCAATGGCGTGGGCACCCTCAGCGACATGGCCTTGTGGCATTTCAGTGGGCTCAGCAGCCAGCGATACCTCCGACACCAGACCCTCGACACCTCCATCAGCGGGCTATCCATTGCCATCACCGGGCTGTCCATCACGCAGCAGGGTTTCAACACTTTCACCCAATCGCTGGGCCTGTTGACCTTGGGCAAGGCTGCCCTGTCCGGAGTCACGGATTTCGGCACGATCACCTCGACCATTGAGATGATGGATGCGCCAAACTTTCCATGGTCTGTGACCAGCGTACCTGAACCATCGACCCATGCCTTGATGGGCCTGGGCCTCGCAGGTCTGGTGGTGGCAGCCAAGCGCCGTCAAACACGCTGATCAGGCGGCCATGGACGCCGCACCGCCGTCGTCCAACTGAGCCACCTCGGGCCGCACCACGCGGCCCGTTTCCTTTTGGGGGCTGATGTAGCGGGCCAGCACGGCATGCAGCTCTTCGCGCTTGAAGGGCTTGCCCAGGTAGCCGTTCATGCCGGCCTCCGTGCAGCGATGGCGCTCGGCCGGGAACACATTGGCAGTCAGGGCCACGATGGGCACGGGCTCCAGCCCCAGGCGCAACTCCTGCACGCGGATCTGACGGGCCGCCTCAAAACCATCCATGACCGGCATCTGGCAGTCCATCAGCACCACGTCGGGCCGATGGCTGGCCAGCCATTCAAGGGCCTTGCGCCCATCGTCCAGGATGTGCACCTCCAACCCAATCTTGCGCAGGGCGGCCTCGGCCACCAGGGCGTTGATGGGGTTGTCCTCCACCAGCAGCACCTGGCCCACGGCATCGGTGTGTTCAACTGGCTCGGCCTGTGCTGGCGCAGCCGGCCGTTCGTGGCTGGCATGCAAGGGCAGGATGCACTCGAAGGTGGAGCCCTGGCCGCGCTGGCTGATGCAGCGCAGGTCGCCGCCCATGGCGCGGCACAGCTGGCGCGAAATCGTCAACCCCAGGCCGGTGCCCCCGTGGCGTTTGCCCAGGCCGTTGTCGACCTGGTGGAAGGCGTCGAAGATGTGCTGCTGCTCGGCCTCCGACATGCCCACGCCGGTGTCCTGCACCACGAAGGACACCTGCTGCCCGCCCTCCAGCACCCGCACGATCAGGGTGATGCCGCCTTGGTCCGTGAACTTGATGGCATTGCCCAGCAGGTTGTGCAGCACCTGCCTCAGGCGCATGGCGTCACCCAGCACGGCATGGTTGTCGGGCAGCTCCGAGCGCACGCGCAGTGGCAGGCCCTTGCGGTTGGCCGTCACGGTGGAGACGCCAGCCACCTCGTCGACCAGCAGGCTCAGGTCAAAGCAGCTGCGGTCGATGTGCACGTGGCCGGCTTCGATCTTGGAGACGTCCAGCACGTCGTTGATCACGGTGAGCAGGTGATCACCCGAGCGCTCCAGCAGCTCCAGGCGGCGCAGGGCCACAGGGCGGATCTCGTCGTCGCGCAGCAGGCGGCTCAGGCCGAGGATGCCATGCAGCGGGGTGCGCATCTCGTGGCTCATGGAGGCAAGGAAGCGGCTCTTGGCCTCGCTGTGGTGCTGCGCCAGGGCCAGAGCGTGCTCGCGCTCCTGCAGCACGCGTTCGTGGGCAAAGCGCAGGGTCAGCAACTCGACCAGGCGCGCATAAGCCCGGTGGGCCTCCAGCAGCAGCAAGGCGGTGAAGGCGGTCAGGCTGAGCGCACCAAAAAGGCCGTAGGAATCGTGGCGGGTGAGGCTGTAGACCGCGCAGGGCAGCAGCATGGCCAGCACATGGCAGGCCGTGGCCCGCACATCGGCATGCAGGATGAAGGCCGACAGCGAGGCCACCCCGAGGATGGCCGTGAGCGTGATGGCGGTGAGGTCCAGCCGGTCCACGGGCACCAGCCACCACCAGGCCGCGCCCCACAGCAGGCCGTCGACCATGACCAGCGTCAGGAAGCTGTGGTACCAGGCCCGGTTGGTCTTGTCCTCCGAGCGCATGTAGTAGCGCGCATGCACGACCCGGATCATCACCACGATCGAGCGCACGCTGAACCACCACCAGATCTTGAGCGGGTCGACCTGGTCGTGCAGCAACCAGCCCAGCGCCATGGCAAAACCGACGGCCATCACCATGACGGTGGGCACGTGCACGCACAGCATGTGGACCCGCTCGGCCCACAACTGGGTCTGCAGATCGGTCTGATCCCTGGTGTTCATGAAAGATGTCGGTTGATGCGCCTGAGTATCGGGCCGCATTCAATCCAGACCCATCTGGGTTTGCGCGCGATGGCCTGTGCGCTGCGCGCGTTTTCGCCCTCTACCCCGGCGAGAACAGGGGGGAACCAGGGGCGACGCGCAAGGGTTAGGCCTTACAGGCGGCCGATGCAGTTGGGCGCGCCGCAGCAGCAGCGCAGGCGCCCGGCGTGGTGGGTCTCGCCGTAGCGCGCGGTCAGCTCTTCGCCGGCCTCGATGTCGTGCAGGGCATAGAAGGCCACACGCCCTTGCTGCACCTTGAGCACCATATTGGGCGAGCAGGAATGGTTGGCAAAACGCAGGGGATCGGTGGAGTGCGTGGCGTCCACCGCGCGCTTGTCCGAAATGGCCACCATGAAGATGCGACCTGTGGTGCGCTCGGCCTCGCGGGCACGGGCGCGGGCGGTGGCCATGTCGATGAACTCGCCCCGGATCTCGCCGATCTTGCGGCGCGCCGCGATGGGCTCACCCGCAAAAGCGCCCTGCCCATCAATGGCGCTGGGGCCCACCTCAACCTTGAACTTTTGCGGATCAGCGGGCTGCTTCTTGGGGGGCGGTGCCGTGTCGGCGCCCGCGGCCACGGGGGCTTCGGGCGTCTCGGGCAGTGCGGCAGGAGCAAGGGGGCGCAGGGTCGGCATGCCCCGATTGTCGCGCAGAGCCTCTCAAGCGCCGATCTGATCGCTGTCGCAACACCATTCGAGCACCTGCCAGGTGGTGCTGGATGCGCCTTGCTGCACCAGGGCACGGTGCGCGTCCACCCTTTGCATCGCCCAATCCCAGACCTGGCCCTCGCGTTCGGGCAAGGTCGAGCGTTCGATGGCCCATTGGCCTGGCGAGAGGTGTCCGAACGAGATCTCGCAAGCCAGCCAGTCCAGCGCCTGGTCCGGGCTGTGGAGCAGCACATCGGTGAGGGTGTAGCCCGGGTTCATGCCGCGCGGCCAACGTGCCATGCGGGGGCGCACCGTCATCATGTAGCTGCCAGCCACCAGGATGCGCGCGCCCGTGTCCTGCCCCTCATCGGTCAACTCGGCCAGGGTCACGAAACGCCCGATGGAATCGGGCAGGCGCTCCCATATCTCGTTGTAGCTGGCATGCACGCCGATTTCGATGATCCGGTCCGGGCGATCGAACACGAGCCAGCCGGCATCAGGCTGCAAGGCGGGGGGCTGGTAATCGGTGCGGCGCAGCCAGTTGCAGATCTGCCCTTCCGGCAGGTTGTCGAACTGGGTGATGCCCGCAAAGCCTTCCTGGGCTGCCAACGCAGCCCGTTGCACGGCGCTGAGTTCGCGCAAGGGGCGCGCCTCGCGGCCCTGCATGGCGCTTTGTGGCACGCGCAAGTCGGCGTGCCACAAGCTGGTCTGCATCCAGCGCACCCAGCTGCTGTGATCTTCAAGCGGTGGCTGGCCGGTGTCGGTGTCCGTTTGCAGCAAGGTGCGACGCCACACGCCCCGGACATCATCCGGGACGGGTCGGTGCGTGCTGCTGGAAGAAGAAACCGCGTTCATGGGTGCTGGAGAGTCGGCTGGCCTGCCGCTGGCCAATGTACACAAACCTCAAGCTGAGTGCGGCGCGCCCTGGCGAACGCTCCCATAAATGATCGCAGCATCGGGCACCCTGCACAGTTGAACAAAGTCACCTGCGGCGCCACGCGCGGCAGAACTAGGGATGGTCAAGCCTCGCGAGCCTGTGGCCAGATGGGCGATTGGCACATCCACCTCAGGAGTTCGCATGCAATTGAACGTCCCGATGAAGCGCCTGGCCTTCGTGCTCGCTTTGTCCGCAGCCAGTCTGGCGCAAGCCGCTTCCTTCAGCAGCACGATCGACGTGTCCCTGCTGGCACCCGGCGGCATCACCTCAGATGGCATCAACATCGACCCCACCCCGCTCGACTTCCAGCAAAGCGTGAGCCCGTCCGGGCAGATCCTGCCTGGTATCGGTGGCGCGATCAGCGGCTTCATGCTGCCGCTGGAATCGATCACGATCAGTGGCACCAGCATCCTGGTGCGGGTGGCCGAGGGCGCCAGCAACGGCACCACGGGCTACCTGGGCGCGGGCGGCCAACATGCACGCTACGTGTTCGACAACCTGGGCGTGAACGGCCAGACGATCACCGGGCTGGCGTTTTCGGCCTTCGACAACTTTGCGCCCAGCGGTTTTGTCGGTGTGGACAACCTGCCCACCCTGAACAACCACAACGCGATCCGCCTGCTCTCGCCACACAGCGTGGTGCTGGAGCTCGACGAGATCCACTTTGTGGACCGGGGTCAGGGCCAGTCCAACAACTTCGCCGATTTCCGCATCGACATTCAGACCGCACCGGTGCCCGAGCCCGCCTCAGGCGCCCTGGCGCTGGTCGGGCTGCTGAGCCTGGGCCTGGCCCGCAAGCTGCGTCGCAACTGAGCTGGGAGGTTTGCCATGTCGACACCTTTCCTGGGCGAAATCCGCCAGACCAGTTTCGCCTTTGCCCCCAAAGGCTGGGCTTTGTGCAATGGCCAGTTGCTGCCGATCTCGCAGAACCAGGCCTTGTTCGCCCTGCTGGGCACGACCTATGGTGGCAATGGCCAGACCACGTTCGCCTTGCCTGATTTGCGCGGGCGCAGCCCGGCTCACGCCAGCGCCAGCCTGCCCCTGGGCAGCCGCGTGGGCGAAGAAGCGCACACCCTGACGGTCAACGAACTCCCACCCCATGCCCATGGCCTGCAAGGCAGCGCCGACCTGGCCAACAACACCTCGCCCGCGGGCAATGTGCCGGCGGCCAAGGGGCGTGGCGGCAAGGACATCTATGCACCGGGCTCGTCTCCCTTGCAGCCCATGAGCCCGCAGGCGATTGCGCCCAGCGGCGGCAGCCAGCCCCACGAGAACATGCAACCGTTCACGACGGTCAACTTCATCATCGCGATGACGGGCATCTTCCCGTCGCGCAATTGAGCACGGAGCCCCCATGGCAACACCCTATGTTGGCGAGATCCGTCTGTTCGCGGGCAACTTTGCCCCGGCGGGCTGGGCCCTGTGTGACGGCAGCGTGCTGTCGATTGCCGAAAACGAGGTGCTGTTCAACCTGATCGGCACCACCTATGGCGGCGATGGCCAGACCACCTTTGCCCTGCCCGACATGCGGGGCCGCGTGCCGCTGCACCAGGGCAGCGGGCCAGGCTTGAGCCCGCGCACGATAGGGCAGCTGGCTGGTGTAGAGCAGGTCACGCTCGCCCCGGGCCAGATGCCCAGCCACAACCACCTGCTCAACGCCACCACGGCGGCCGCCAGCGCGGCCAGTGGCGTGGCCGGCAGCCTCACCGGCACGGCCGTGACCACCAACTTCTACGGCAACACACCGGGTGGCGGCGCCTTGGCACCTCAGGCCATGACGGCCACGGGCGGCAGCCAGCCCCACAACAACATGGCGCCCTTCCTGGGCTTGAACTTCATCATCTCCTTGTTCGGCATCTTCCCGTCGCAAGGCTGAAAGGACATCTGATGAGTGATGCATTCATTGGCGAGATCCGGCTGTTTGCCGGCAACTTCGCCCCGGCCGGCTGGGCCTTGTGCGACGGGCAACTCCTGCCCATCTCGCAGAACACAGCGCTGTTTTCGCTCCTGGGCACCAACTATGGTGGCGATGGCAAGAGCACCTTCGCCCTGCCCAATCTGCAGGGCCGCATGCCCCTGGGTGCGGGGATTGGACCGGGGCTGACGCCGCGCGACCTGGGTGAATCAGGTGGTGAGGCCACGCACACCCTGAACCAGGCCGAGATGCCGCAGCACAACCATGCCGTGCAAAGCGCCGCCGCACCGGACAGCAAACAGCCCGGCCCGCAAGCCATGTGGGCACGCAGCGCCGACAACGCCGCGCTCTACCGCAGCCCCAGCAACCCGGCCACGATGGCCGGTGGCGCGGTGCAGGCCAATGGCGCGGGCTGGGCGCACAACAACCAGCCCCCTGTGCTGGCGCTGAACTTCATCATTGCCATGCAAGGCATCTTCCCGCCACGCTCATGATGTGCACTGACACCAGCCTGATCACGCGCCTGCTCTGGGCCCTGCAGGGCCCGTGGCAGTGCACGCGGGCCACGGCGGCCGATCAAGCGGTGTTGCGTGAAGTGTTTGCCAGCACGCGGCAGATCGAGCTCGACCTGCTCGGGCCGGACACCACCCGACGCGAGGCCTTCATCGGCATGCAGCTGCTGGCACAGCGCCGCTCGGTGGCCTTGCACTACCCCGCCGCCATCGAGCTGGTGATCCGCCATGAAGGCCAGGCTGCCGGCCGCCTTTGGTTGCACGAAGACGAAGCGGGTGTGCGGGTGGTGGACATCACCTTGCTGCCCGCCTTCCGGCGGCGAGGCGGTGCACGCGCCTGCCTGGGCACCTTGCTGCACCTGGCCGACACCATGGGCCGCGCCACCCACCTGCACGTGATGATCGACAACCCCGTGCGCCACTGGTATGCCCGCCTGGGTTTTGACATCCAGGGCACCTCAGGCCTTTATCAGGCCATGACCCGACTACCTACCGTTGTGATGGAGTACCAACATGAACAAGCGTGACTTTCTCGTCCACGGCGGTGGCGTGCTGTTGAGCGGCGCCACCATGGGTGCCGCCTGGGCGGCACGGCCCCCCGCCAACGCCACACCGTTTGAAGGTGCCACGCCGGCTGCCAGCCACCTCGCCCGCTGGCAGGCGCTGCAGGGCCTGCGCTTTGGCTGCCACACCACACTGGGCCGGCCAGTGGCCTTGATCTTGAGCGATGTCATCGAAAGCGCGCATGCGGCATCGCACACTGGTGTCGAGCAGTTCACCTTGTCTTTCGAAGGCCCCAGAGCGTTGCCTTTGCGACCAGGCCTGTACACGCTGCAGCACGCGCAGACAGGCGATGTGGCCGTGTACCTGGAGCCCGTCGGGCAGGGGGAACACATCACCTACGCCGCTCACTTCAGCCTGCTGACCTGAGCAAGCCACCCTTCAGAGGATGACCCATGCCCACCTTGAGCGCCGCCCTTCGCGCCGAATACCAGCAGTTGTTTGACACCTGCCAGATCAACCCGGACAACGCGTCCGTCGTGGACAAACTGGCCAACCAGATCATGGGCAGCCAGGCCCGCTACAGCAGCGTGGCCGACCCCATGGGGGTGCCCTGGTATGTGGTGGGCGTGATCCACGCCATGGAGGCCGGGCTGGACTTCAAATGCCACCTGCACAACGGTGACCCGCTCACGCGGCGCACGGTCAATGTGCCGGCCGGCCGGCCCAAGACGGGCCAGCCCCCCTTCAGCTGGGAAGACAGCGCCACCGATGCGCTGACGCTGGACCGCTACCCGCAGTGGACGGACTGGAGCATCCCCGGCATCCTGTTCAAGTGGGAGTCCTACAACGGCTGGGGCTACCGCACCTACCACCCCGAGGTGAAGTCGCCCTATCTGTGGGCCAGCACCAACCAGTACAAGTGCGGCAAGTATGTGAAGGACGGCATCTGGTCGCCCACCGCCGTGTCCAAGCAGATCGGGGCCGCGGCCTTGCTGCGGCGCCTGGCCGAGAAGGGCGCGGTGGACGCGGCCTCGCACACCAATGAGCCCAAGCTGGCCGATGCCGTGGCCGCGCCGGGCGCCGCGCTGCGCTACAACCCCAAGGTGGTGGCCCCTGGTGGCATCGCCTTGCAGCACTTTCTCAACCAGTTCCCGGGCATCTTCCTGCGCGAGGACGGCAAGCTGGGTGAGCTGACCTCCTCTGCCTACAAGCAGGTGTTTGGCCACTACCTGCAGGGTGACCCGCGCGCCGCATGAGCACAGCCAGGAGCGCCACCATGTCCACCGACCGCCCCCCCATCGACCACACCCCCAGCGCGCACGAAGAGGTCAGCCGGGCGCGTGCCCGACGTGCGGCCCTGGGCATTGTTCGCCCTGAAAGGGGCGGCGGTGAAGCCGCATCTGGTGAAGCGGCACCAGCCACCCCGCCCGCCTCACAGGCGCAATGGGCGCTGTCGCTGTCGGGTGGTGGCATCCGCAGCGCCACCTTCTGCCTGGGCCTGCTGCAGGCGCTGGCCAAGACCGAAGACCCGGCTGGCACCCAGCCCGATCGGCCGCGCTGGCCCCTGCTGGCGCAGTTCGACTTTCTGAGCACGGTCAGCGGCGGGGGCTACATCGGTGGCTTCTTCAGCAGCCTGTTCGTACGGGGGCGTTTGTCGGGCACGCACCATGAAACCGCACTGGAGACCACGCAGCGCGCCTACGAGGCCCTGAAAGAAGAGCCGCCCGCCCGCATCCACCGCAGCAGCCACTACGAACCCAAGCACCCGGGCCGCACCGCCTTGGCCTGGCTGCGCGACAACGGCCGCTACATGGCCCCCAGCGGCACGGGCGACCTGTTCTACGGCATCACCATCGCGGTGCGCAACTGGTTTGCCACGCAGTATGTGGTGGCCTCCGTGCTGCTGGTCGTGCTGGCCTCGCTGCAAGCCGTGCGCTGGGCGCTGACCACCTACTGGCTGCCCTTCAATGACCTGGAGGCCCAGCTGCTCCAGCAGGCGCTTGGCAGCGACACCCTGATCTGGTGGAGCCCCACCTGGGCGCTGTGCGGCGTGGTGTTGTTGCTCGCGGGGATGCCGCTGGGCATTGCCTATTGGTTCTCGCACCCGACGCCCGGGCGGACAGGCGCCATGCGCGTCGTCAAACAGCTCAATGTGATGAGCTCCCACGCACACGGCGGTGCCGGCAGCGCCACCACCGATACCGCCCTGCACGATCACCTGGCCTCGCCGCCCCAGTACTGGAGCTGGGCCTCCGCACTGGGGCTGCTCCTTGGGTTGGTGCTGTTGGCGCTGGCCGGCCTGGTGATGCACGCGGGCGATCGGCCACCACTGGCAGCGGTCCTGGCAGGGCTGGGTGTGAGCACGGTGCTGTCCATCGTCTGGTACATGGTCTCGACGCGGCGGGCGCGCCACTCCCCCCAAGGCTCCATCACGCTGCAGCGCGTGCTGCTGACCCGCTGGCTCAGCACCAGCCTCATGGCGATCCTGGCCGTGGGCGCCCTGGCCAGCGTCGAGACGGTCGCGCAGACCGCCTGGCTGTGGTTGTCCTACAAACATGCGGCACTGGTGTCGGCCCTGATGGCGGGCCTGGTATGGCTGCTCAAGGTTGGCGCACAACAGCTGGGGGATGAGCAAAAGGGCGGTCTGTTCAAGAAGCTGCCCATGCCCCTGATTGCCGGCACGGTGGGCGTCCTGCTGTGGTTGACGGTGGCTGCTTCGCTGGACATCGCCCTGCTCAAGGTCACCTGGCCCAAGGGGCAAATCGACCCCAATGTGTTCTGGAACGCCGCACTGGCCCACAGCGCCATGGTCTATGCGCTGAGTGCGCTGGGCCTGTTCACCTTGATGGCCGTGGTGGTGGGCCGATTCCCCGGTTTCCTGAACCTGTCCACACTGCAAAGCCTTTACAGCGCGCGCATCACGCGTGCTTACCTGGGCGCCACCAACCATGCCCGCTTTGCGCCGGACGCTGGCAGTGAAGCCCGCGACGTGGCCGAGCCCATCAAGGGCGACAGCCTCTCCACGGATGAGATCCACCGCAACCCGCTGGCGCCCATCCACTATGTCAACGTGTGCGTGAACCAGAGCGTGAGCCCCGGTGAACAACTGGTGCAACGCGATCGCAAAGGCAAGCCCCTGGTGGTGGCGCCCGGCGGCATCTACTTGGACCAGGAGGCCTACCCCCTGGGCAATGGCAGCGACGAATCCGAGCTGGCCTTCCCCTTGTCCTTTGGTGAATGGCTGGGCGTGTCGGGCGCGGCCTTCTCTACCGGGCTGGGGCGTGGCACCGACCTGGGCGTGTCCCTCGCGCTGGGCTTTGCCAATGTGCGCCTGGGCCGCTGGTGGAAGGGCCTGCCGCTCACACCGGCCATGCAGGAAGGCTGGTTCCGCAAGGCCTTCCCCACCCAGACCTACTTGTTGGATGAATTGCGCGGCCTGTTCTATGGCGACCACCGCCCCTATCAGTACCTGTCAGACGGTGGGCACTTCGAGAACATGGCCATCTACGAGTTGCTGCGCACCGACCGGCCGCGCCAGGTGCGCCTGATCGTGGTGGCCGACTGCGGCTGCGACCCGGACTACCAGTTCGAAGACCTGGCCAACCTCACGCGCCTGGTGCGCATCGACCATGGGCTGGAGATACGTGTGCACAAACGCGCCCATGGCGAGGCCTTGCTCAACCAGGTGTTCGCCCGGCCCGAAGACTTCAAACGCGGCACCGATGGCAAGCTACCCGAGCGCAGTGGCCGCTGCGCCATCATGCTGGACGTGCTGGGCACCGAACGCAGTGCCGATCGGGGTGTGGCGCCCGGGGCCTTGTTTGCCCGCATCATCCTGGTCAAGCCCACGCTGCTGGCCCATATGGGCGTGGACATCGAGCAATACCAGGACACGCACAAGTGCTTCCCGCAAGAAACCACGATGGACCAGTTCTTCGACGAGGCCCAGTGGGAGAGCTACCGCCAGCTGGGCCTGCGCATCGGCCAGCGTGTGTTCACGGCCGACGGCATGCCGGGCTACCCCGAGAAGCTCTGGCAGGTGGTGATGGACGGGTTGCCGGCTTGATGCAACCCGGCCGGTGCAAGCTGGTCAGGCAGGGAAGTAGCGCTGGCGCATGCGCGCCTCGTAGGCCACCAGGTTCGGGTGGGACTGGGCCACGTACTGCTGCAGGGGTGATTCAAAGTGCGGACACAGCACGGAGGTCAGCGCTGCAAAGCCCATGGCATCCACGCTGCTGGGCTGCTCGCCCATCAGACAAGGCTTGTCACCCAGCAAGGTAGCCAGCGTGTCCACGTCCTTGTGGGCAATGGCCATCATGTCTGCCTCACTGTGGCGACCCGTGCCTTGCGCATGCAGGGACTTGCGGATGCGCCCGCGCACCAGGGACTCGACCACCCCGCGCAACAAGGCCGGCACCGGCTTGAAAAACACCGCCGACAACTTGGCGAAGTTGGCATCGTTCATCCAGCGCCAGTACACACTGATCCAGTAGAGGTTGTCCTCCAGCATTTTCTCGATGGCCCAGGCCTGGGCGCGCTGCTCGGCGCTCAAACCCTGATCGAAGTCGATGCCGTACTGCTTCTCCAGATGCCAGCGGATGAAGGTCGAGTCCGCCACGATGGTGCCGGCATCGTCGATGTAGGGCAGCTTGCCCTTGGGCGCCTTGTTGAAACCTTTGCGGTTGACCTCGTACGGCTGCCCGGCCATCTTCAACAGCACATGGGCCTTGATGACAAAGGGGCTGGCATCAGGCAAGCCGAAGGCCGCACCGAAGGTGTACAGGGTGATCATGGGCGCTCCTGGGTGAGTTGGCGCCGATGATAGCCCTCGTGTGTGAGGCCTTGCGGCTCACCCCAACCGGAACTGCACCCAGCGCCAGGGTTGTACCCACAGCGGCGTGTGCCAGCGCAGCAGACGACGCTGGAACAAACCCAGCAGGCTCTTGAGCACACGGTCCTTGCCCACCTGAACGCGCAAGGTCTTGAAGTGCGGTACGGCCATGCCGCTGTCACCCTTTCTGACTGCCACCTCGTAGGCGCTGAGCATCTGCCGGAGCTGGCTGTAATACGGCAGCAACTCGGTGCTCTGCAGCTTGCTCATCAGCCCCTGAAGCTGTGCATGCTCGCGGGCATGGGCGGCATCCACCGCATGCCACAGCAATGCCGTGACATTGGCCGCATCGCTGGCCAGCACGCGCTGGGTGACCCCACGGGCCTCGTCAAAACGTTTGAGGTGGCGCAGACTCAGGTTCAGGTTGTTCAGGGCCCACAAGGGTGCCTGATCGCGCTTGCGCCAGTCTGCCATCCAGTCGGTCACCATCGCAAAGCGGGACTGGTTGACATAAGCATAGGCCACCGTGGCCCAGCACCCCATGTCAGACTGCAGGATGTCCCTGTGCTCCCGTACAAAGCGATCCAGCAGGCGCCGTTCGCTGTGGTCGCCCAGCCAGAACAACACCGCACGCTTGAGGACATGCCCCACGTCCTTGCTCAACAGCTTGCGCACATCGCGGTAGAAGGAGCCCGGCAACCAGCCACCGCCCTGATGCTCCAGCCAGAGCTGGAGTGCCTGCTGCGCGCAAAAGCCCTTTTCTACGGCACGCTCGATGTCGTCCAGCAGGTAGACCGACCAGCCTGCCTGACGGATCACGGTGAGCGCGTCGTCATACAAGGCATCCTGCAAGTTGGGCTGGCTGACGATGAAGGCGGCTTTCTCGATGGACAAGGCGCGCTGCTTGAGGGCCCTGGCCCAGCGCAGGCGACGCAAAGCCACCAGCGCCGACTTGTCGTGGCGCTCGATCATGTTCAGAACCTCACCGGCCTGATCGTGGTAACCACGCTCCAGACAGATGTCCACCAACTGCATGGAGGCAAATGCGTATGACGGGTCCAGTGCAATGGCGCGGTCAAAGGCGGCAATCGCTTCATCAAATGCACGTGTACGGCGCAGCGCATGGCCCAGGTAACCGTGCGATATCGCCGCGCCTGGTGCAATGCGAACCAATTCGCGCGCGGCTTCGACATAGGCCACCAGACGGTCAGCCTCGTCAGACCAATCAGCCAGCTCACGCCACAAGAGGTAGCTGTCACGGTCCTGCTCGATCAACAAGCGCAAGGTGTCGATGGCGTGATTGAGGCTGCCACCCAGCTTCTGCAGGCGCGCTTTGTAGACCGCGATCTGCGCGGGCATGGTCTTGCCCCAAGGTGACGTGTCCAGCGCCTGGCGAACATCGTCCAGACGAGCAGCCTTCATCAACAGGCGAAGGCGGGCGTCGTACAAGCCCTGGTGCCGAGGCTCCAGCGCCAGCCCCCGCTCGGTGGCCTCCAGTGCTCGCGCAGGCTCTTGCGCAAACTCGGCCAGACGCAGCCAGGCGATGGCATCACCAGGGCGCCGCTGCACCACTGCTTCGGCGACTTTGGCCGCCAGATCGGCCTGTCCGTACAACTGCGCCACGCGCTGCAAGGCATCCCAGGGCCATCGCAACTGGGGGTCCATCTCGGTGGCGGCACGCAAATCTGCCAGCGCCTCGTCTTGCCGCTCCAGGCGCCACATGAACCAGCCACGCAGTGCACGCAGGTCGGCGTTGTCAGGGTAGCGTTGCAGACCACTGGCCAGTACAGGCAGGGCGCGCTCCAGGCCCACCCCCTCGTCACCCACGGCATCGGCAAAACCACGCACGGCCTGTGGCCAGCCGGGGCTCAAGGCCAGCGCGCCAGCGAAGCTCTGGCGAGCCTGGGCACGTTCGCCTTGCAGCAGCCAGGTCCGGGCCTTTTCAAGCAGCAGCCGAGGCAACAGTGGGAAGCGCGCAATGGCCTTGCCGAAAAGGGCATGCGCCTCATCGAAGCGGCTCATGCGCGCCAGCTGCATGGCGGTGCCAGCCCAGGCTTGCCAGAGGTCTTCACGATGCGCCAGGGCATCCTGCAAAACGGCCAGCAACTCGTCTTCGGCCAGGGTGCCGCGTGCCATCTCCTGATACGCCAGCAGGCTGTCGCCCATCGTGACCTGGCGAATCAGTTCCTGGCGGATCACCTGCAGTGCCGCCAGCCGCTCTTCGCGGTTGAGCGCCATGTCGACCAGGGCGCTGAGCGCATAGTCGTTATCGACAGAGAGGGCCAGCGCATCCCGCATGTGCTGACACGCCTCGGAGAGCTGCCCCTGACGCCAGCGCACATAGCCCATGGTGCTGTGGGTTCGGCTGCCTTGCGGGTCCAGCGCCATGGCGGCCTGTGCGCTCTCCAGCGCCTCATCCAGGCGATGCGCTCGCCCCAAGCGGAAGGCCAGTTCGCGGTGCGTCCACACATCGATCGGACTGAGGTCACGCATGTGCGTGAGCAGGGTCAAAGCCTCGTCCAGCTCATCTTCTGCCAGGTGGTTGAGCAACAACCTTTGCAGCTCGAAGTGGTGCGCGTGCGCAGCGGCCACCCCTTGCAGATAGCGCAGGGCATCGGCACGGCTTTGCGTCTGGCTGAGCAAAGCGGCCACCGTACGGTGCGTGGCCACGTTCAAGGGTTCCAGCTCGGCAGCCTGACGCGCCAGCGCCAGCGCCTGCGTGTTGTCACCGTACTCGCGGTGGTATTGCGCCTGTTGACGCAACCAGGTGGCACGCTTGGCAAAGGACTCCGCACGCCGCAGGTAGGCGCCGGCCTCATCCTGACGGCCATAACGCAGGCTGACCTCTGCTGCAAACAGCAGCAGGTCCGGGTCCTGCGGACGCTTCGCGATGGCCGCTTCCAGATGCTGAAAGCCCTCCGCGGTGCGCTCGGCCAGCTCCAGCTGATTGAACAAGGTCAGCGTGGGCGAGGCGTTGCGGTCCACGGTGGACTGCGCCCGGCGGATCAGGAAGGCCAGCGCCTCCTCCCAACGCCCCAGCGCCCGTGCCGCACGCGCGTACGTGTCCGCGTAATGTTCGTGCCATTCGGTCAGGCAGGACGCCATGCGGTAGCAAGTCAAGGCCCGCTCGCGCTCGCCCCTGTCCCAGAGGTAGCCGGCCTGCGCATACCAGGCCGAGCCGTCGGTGGACACCATCTGCAGGACACGGGCCAGCATCTGGCCCACCCGCTCACTCTCGCGCGTGTCTTCCTGCAGGAACTGCACATAACGGATGCCAAGGATGGGATCGAAGCCGGTGCCGTTCATGACCGCATCCCACCAGGCCTCGCCTTGGGCGCGACTGCCCACCGTGCGCAAGAGACTGGACTTGTGCAGCACGAGGTTGGGCTCGAACGGGAAGGCCTCCAGCAGGCGGTTGACGTGGGCCAGCACCACCTCGTCATGGCCGTCATACATGGCAATGGCCCGCTGCGCCTGGATCGTCAGCCGGTGATCGGCCGCCTGCTCTTTCATCGCGTCGGCCTCACACACCGCCTGCTCGCGTTGATGACGGCTGAGCGACCACATGACACGGTGGTAGGCGTCCCAGAGATCGGCCTCCGGCAAGTTGATGCCATGGAGGCGATGGGCCTGCTCGGGCGGGATCAGGATCATGCCCCGCGGACCGGAAGCGCGGTGGCTGTCGAACAGGCTCTGGGCCAGAAACTCGTTGTACGTGCGCTGGGAGGGCTCCCGGATCAACAGCGTGCCGCGCCATTCGTCGTAGCCAATGACCGCCTGCAGGTGCGCACTGTTGGTCGCCACGGTGCCCAGCGTGAACGGCACGCCGGCATCCAGCAGGGCACGCGCCACATCCCAGTCGACGGTGAATTCGCGAGCGAGCATGCCCTGGGTTTCACACCAGTTGCGCTCGCTGTAGCCGGGGGTGCCGTCATAACAGATGGCTTCGGCGATATCCAGGTGCTCGGCCGATTTGCCCCAGTAACGCGAGATGGCCGCCAGCGTGGCCGGCGCACAGGTCATGCGGTTCTGGCGCACGAAGCCGACGGGCAATTCCACCCGCCTTTGCACGGCGCTGCGCTGTTCAAGTCGCGCAGCCAGCCGGTCAAAGAAGGGCGTCTGTGCACGTCGTGCGTGCGCGATGCTTTGGTCGATTTCACCCAGATAGAAGCGCACGTCGGCCCAGCGGCCCTGGAACCAGTTGCGCAGGTCCTTGTCGGCCAAAGGCCAGCAAGATTCGGCCTGTGCCAGCAATGCGGCCGCGTCTTGCACCTCGCGGCGTTCCATGAGGATGTCGAGCAGGGCCAGGGCCATGTGAGCGCTTTGGGCCCCCTGCAGGCTCTCGCGCAGCAGCCGGATGGCCTCCTCGTCCTGCCCTTGCGTGAGATGCAGCTGCGCCAGCATCTGCACGGCTGGGCGATAGTCAGGGCGCAACGCGACCGCGCGCTGAGCATGGTGCAGGGCCTGGTCCATCTGGTCAGCCAGCTCATGGCTGTAGGCGCGCTCGACATGCAACCAGGCGTCGTCCGGGTTCAAGCGCATGGCCTCGTCGTGGTCCGCCATGGCGCGCTCGAAATCGCGCAACAAAGCCCAGTTGTAGCCCCGCAAAGACAGCCATTCGGCGCGGTCGGCGTCGTTGCCGTCGGCAGGCATGCCCTGCTCGAACAATGTCCAGCTCTTGTAGGCACCACGCCGCCCGCCTGCCATGCGGATCATGTTCGTCATCGCGCACGTGCTCTGGCGATGGCGTCGCCAAGTGCGGATGGCCACGGCCTCTGCCTGCCGTCGGGCGCCAAGGTGGCCATACAGGCGGCTGAGTTGCACCCGGGCTTGCGGACTGTCGTCCTGCAACAAGGCCGGAATCAAAGCTTGTGCGTCGAGGTATTGCCCCCGGTCGCACAGCAGGCGCACCTGTTCCAGACAGGTCGGCGCGTCTTTGGCGTCGTACTGCATGTCTCCCCCTGAGAGCACTTTTGTCTATCGGTCAAACGCCAGCGTAACCGATTCCGTCATGGCGCTGCACCCGGGACAGTGCCAGCATTCAGGGGGGAAAGTCCTGCTGCACTCAGGCCGGCAACAAGCCATCCGCCTTGAGCAGGCTCTCCAGGCATTGCTCATGGATGCCGTAAAAAGCCTTGATGTCCCGGATCTGGTTGATGACCTCGTCAGGTGACTTGGCCTTGGCGCGCTTGACGGCCAGGATCATCTTGTTCTTGTTGGTGTGCTCCAGCGAGACGAACTCGAAGACCTGGGTGTCATAACCGGCCGCATCCAGCAGCAGGGCGCGCAGGCCATCGGTCAGCATCTCGGCCTCCTGGCCCAGATGGATGCCGTGCTGCAGGATGGGCCGCAGCGGGTGCGGGCTGAGAAGCTGCGGGCGGATCTGCTTGTGGCAGCATGGCGAGCACATGATGATCTCGGCACCGGCACGGATGCCCAGGTGGATGGCGTAGTCCGTGGCCACGTCGCAGGCGTGCAGGGCGATCATGACGTTGAGCGCGGTGGGGTGATACTGGCGCACATCGCCTTGCTCGTAGTCCATGCCGTCGAGCTTGAGCTTGTTGATCACGCGCTGGCAGAGCTGGACCAGCTCGTCACGCAGCTCGACGCCGGTCACGCGGGCATCACGGCCCATGCTGTGGCGCAGCCAGTCGTGGATGGCGAAGGTCAGGTAGCCCTTGCCCGAGCCGAAGTCCACCACGTGGATCTCCTGCTGCTCGGCCAAGGGCGAGCGCGCCAGTGCCGCCGCAAACACTTCGACGAACTTGTTGATCTGCTTCCACTTGCGTGACATGGCCGGGATCAGCTGGCCGTTGGCATCGGTCACGCCCAGCTCATGCAGGAAGGGGCGTGAGAGTTCAAGGAAGCGGTGCTTGTCGCGGTTGTGGCCAGAGGTGGCCGCGCCAAGCGGGGCCGACACCACGGCGGCACTGCCTGGGCGCCCGGCCGCTGCGGCCTCGGCACGCGCCTGTGCCGCCTCGGCGTTCGAGGGCTTGCCCACGCGCAAGCTGGCCTTGCCCTTTTTGCTCAAGGCCAGTTGCACCTCTTCGGTGGGGGTGTGCAAATGGGCGTTACGGAAGGTCGTGCCCTGCAGCCAGGCCATCAGCGTGTCCAGGCCAGCTTCAAAAGGCAGGTTCTTGGTGATGTCCTTCGTGGGGTAGCGCAGCAGGAAGGACAGATGCAGCTGCCCCTTGAGTGCCACCGGGCGCACCATGATGCGCTGCAGGTCTGGCCCGAGTTGCGCATCGCCGCCCTGGTAGTTCACCAGCACCAGCTTCTGGCATTGGTCCTGGTGGACCGCCTGCACGAGCCGTTCACGAAAGCGCGCCAGAGGCACGGCGTTGGGATCGGTATCGGCGGGGGAAGCTGGGGAAGAGGGGGGCACGGCAGCAGGGGGCAGATTCATGGGGCGCATTGTGCCGCCATACAAGGCCGATCACCAGCCGGTGGCCCCCCGCCAGGCCAGCGTCGCGCCAAATACGGCCACCATCAGGCCGAACAGCACTTGCAGCCCGAACAGCAGGTTGAAGGCCGCGGTGTAGCGCACCCAACGCCGCGTGTGGAGGTCATCCAGCAGGAAAGGGCGGCAAGCCAGAGGCAAGTCTTTTTCAAACTCCTTGAGCCCCTGCTTGACCAGGTGCAGCAACTGGCGGCTGCGCCCATCCACGATCGCGAACACCAGCGCCAGGATGCTTGCCAGCCCACCCAGGAAGATCAGTACCAGCGGGTGGGCGTGTTTCTCCAGGGCGGTGAACACCATGCCATTGGCAAAGATGGCGAAGACCACGAAGAAGTTGAAGGCCTTGAGGCGCTGGTCAGCGTTGAACTTCCAGTGCTCCCACAGGTAGGTTTCTGCCGTCAGCGCCATCGCGGCTCACCTCAGGGGCGACGTGGCGGGCGCCCACCTTCGCGGCGAGGCGCACCGTCGCCCGCACCTTGAGCACCTTCACGGCGGCCGGGGCCGCGCCCTTCCCCGCGGGGTTGCCCCTCACGAGGCTGCCCTTCACGGCGGGGGCCCTGGCCTTCGCGACGCGGGCCACCACCGTTGCCGGGGTTGCCTGAGTTGCCACCCGGGCGGCCCTGGCCCTCACGACGGCCATGTTCCGGCCGACCATGACCATGGTGCGGGCGCTGCGGCCGCTGGGCATCTTCCAGCGCTTCGGCGCGGGCTTGTGCCAGCAGGCCGTCCAGCGCGTCAGGCGCCACGCCTTTGAGGGCGCAGAAGTTGGCTGTGGTCAGCTTGGTGGTCTCGAAGTCACGCAGCAGCGAGGCGCGGTTGCGGCGCTCGGCCTGCTCCAGCTCGCGCTTGGCGTTGGCATTGGTGCGGCGACGGGCCAGCTCATCGGCCGCAACCTTGCGGTGCTCTTCGGTCAGCTCGCCCGCGGGCTGGCCGTCCAGGTCAAAGCGCTGTGCACCCTTGGAGACGGCGATCAGGTAAGAGGTGGCGCCGGTGTAGCGGCGGAAGAAGGCCGACAGGGCCTGCTTGCTGAACACGCCGGGAGCGCGCTCCTGGATGTCCACCTGGATGCGCAGCTTCAGCGGCTTGGGCTGGCCTTTGAACAAGGCGGGAAACAGCTCGGCCAGGCGGGCGGCGGTGGCAGCGGGCGTGTCAGCTGAACCGGCTGCACCAGACGAGCCCGGCTGCTGAGCCGCCTCAGCGGGCGCGGCCGCCCCTTCTGGCGCACCATCAATCGCACCATCAGTTGCACCATGGGCCACCTCGGTGGCGGGCACGACTTCGGGCGTGGCGGGTTCAGCGGCTTGTTCGGCGGGCGCCGGGGAGGTCGAGGACATGAGTCAGGCGTGTGAAAACGGTAAGCCCCGATTGTCACCCCGACTGGCCCTTTAAAGATGAACAGTTTGTGTCCGGAAGCCCAAAGGTGTTTGCCCCGTCCAGCGTTTGAAAGACCGTGTAAAGGCGCTTTGCTCGCTGTAGCCCAGCAGCAGGGCGATTTCAGCCAGTGACAAGGCGCGGTCGCCCAGGTACTGGCGGGCCAGTTGCTCCCGCGTGCGGTCCAGCAGTTGCTGCCAGGTCATGCCGCTGTCGGCCAGGCGGCGCTGCAGCGTGCGGGTGGACTGGTGCATGGCCTGCGCCACCTTGTCGACCGACACCTCGCCATCGGGCAGCAGGCGCACCAGCAGTTGCTGCACGGCCTTGTCGAAGGCATTGGGATCAGGCAGGGCATCCAGCAGGGCCTGGGCCTGGCGATCGAGCAGGGCACGCAGGCCGGGCTCACGATGGGGCATCGGGATGCTCAGGTAGGACAGCGGAAAGCGCACCCGTGTGTGGGTGCTGCCAAAGTCCACCGGGCAGCCAAAGAAGGCCTCGCAGGCCTGGGCGCGCTCACGCGGCACCTGGTGCACAAAGCCCACGCGCGATGGCGGCGGTGGGTTGTCGATCTGCTTGCGCAAGAAGGTCACCAGGGCGGCGATGGCGGTTTCATCGGCCAGCATGCCGGTGCTGTCACCCGAAGGCCAGCGAATCTCGACCTCATCGCGGTGCATCAGCACCTCGGCCAGGTCCACCCCATAAAAGAGGCGCTCATAGCGCTGGTAGGCGGCCACCGCCTCGGCCAGGTTGTCGCTGGCCAGCACAAGGTAGCCCAGCACACCGACATGGCGGGGCAACACGCCCGCGCCGATTGACAGGCCAGGTGCGGGCAGATCCGGGCGCAGGGCGGTGGCCTGCGCCAGCACCTCGCACCACACGGCAAGTGGCACCACGTCGTCAGGTGCATAGGTGGCCAGTCGCGCCCTGATCATGGGGGCGGGCAAGCGCTGCGCATCCAGCCAATCGGTCAGCAATTGCGTCCAGGCCCCTGTGACGCGCACCAGCATGCTCATATGTCATGGATCGTTAAAAAGCCGACATCGATTGTCGATGCGATCACCCACCCCCGTCTTTACATTGCATGCCATCACGTCGAGGAGATTGCACAGATGGAAGACATCCTTCACGCATTGGGCTTCGTGCTCATCGCTGGCTCGGCCTTCCTGGTCGTCATCCTGGCCGAGGCCGCCTACCTGCGGCGCCAGGGCAAGCCAGACGCCTACAACCTGCGCGAGTCCCTGGCCAACATCAGCACGGGCTTCATGTACAAGATGGTGGACGCGGCGGTGGTGGCCGTGTTCATCACGCGGTTCTATGACGACGTGGTCAAGCTGGGCCTGCAGTACACGCCGGCCAACAAGTGGGTGGGCTACGGCCTGCTGTTTCTCGCCACCGATTTCATGTTCTTTGTGGCGCACGTGCTCATGCACAAGCTGCGTTATGCCTGGTGCTCGCACGTCACGCACCACAGCTCGGTGCGCTACAACTTCTCGACCGCGCTGCGGCAGAACTTCCTGTTTGACCTGAGCGGCCTGGTCTTCGTGTGGTGCCTGCCCCTGGCGCTGATCGGCTTTGACAAGATGTCGGTGGTGCTGGCGATCGAGCTGAACCTGTTCTACCAGTTCTTCATCCACACCGAGGTGATCAAGCGCCTGCCGGCCTGGTACGAGGCCATCTTCAACACGCCCTCGCACCACCGCGTGCACCATGGCCGCAACCCGGCCCAGATCGACACCAACTTCGGCGGCGTGTTGATCGTCTGGGATCGCCTGTTCGGCACCTTTGTGGATGAGCGGGATGCAGGCCAGATCGTCTATGGCATCAGCATACGCCAGCCCACCACGCTCAACCCGCTGCGCTTGAACCTCGAGGAGTGGTTCGCCATGTGGGGCGATGTGTGGCGCCACAAGGACTTGCGCATCTTGTGGAAGCACCCGGACTGGGTGGAAGCGCAATACCCCGGCGCACGCACCTTGTCTGGTCGCAGCGCAGCTGCATGACCGGCCTGATCCACCACACGCCCACGCGGCGTGCCATGCTGGCGATAACCGCCCTGGTCTTCGCCGGGCTGGCCGTGCAGACCCTGATACGGCCGGACCTGGTGGCCCAGGCAGTGGGCAATGGCCTGCGCAGCACCAACGACTACAGCGAGCTGCATGCGATCTACGCGGGCTTGTGGCTGGGGCACACGGCGCTGGGCCTGCTGGCCGCGCGTCATGCGGATCGTCAGCCCTTGCTGGGTGATGTCCTGGCGCTCCTGATCTTCTCGCAAGCCGTGGGCCGTGTGATGTCGGCGGCGCAGTGGGGATGGCCCGACGGCGTGCTGCGCGTGATGATGGTCGTCGAGGTCATCAGCGGCCTGACCTTGTGGCTGGTTCGCCCAAGCCAGGGCGTTCAGCCCAAATAGAAACAGGGCCCTGAAGGGCCCTGTTGAACTGAGCACCACAGCACGGCTCGCAAGGAGCCTGTGCATGCAGACGATCAGGGTTTGGCTCGCGCCAGCTTACTTCTTCTTGGCAGCGGCCTTCTTGGCAGCAGGCTTGGCAGCCTTCTTCGCGGCAGGCTTGGCGGCCGGCTTGGCAGCAGCCTTGCGGGCAGCAGCCTTGGGGTCCACAGCAGCCTTGAAGGTCGCACCAGGCGTGAACTTGGGCAGCTTGGCGGCGGCAATCTTGATCTTGGCGCCGGTGCTGGGGTTCACGCCGTTACGGGCAGCGCGTGCGTGTTGCTTGAAAGAACCGAAACCAGGAATCACAACGGCGTCGCCCTTCTTGACACTGGCCACGACCACGTCGAGCAGGGTGTCAAGGATGCGGCCGGCTTCAGCCTTGGTCAGGGTGTGCTTGTCAGCCAGGTGCTGGATCAGATCGGTCTTGTTCATAGGTCGAAGTTCGAGTTGCACCCGCAATCGTCGGGCAAGCTATTGTGCAGTATTCATGGGGCTTGTGAAGTGTTCTGTCTCAATGATCGTGGGTGTGATGATGAACAGAAGTTCACGTTTGACGGTGTTCTGGCTCCTGTTTTTGAACAGGTGGCCTACCACCGGCAGGTCACCCAACAGGGGCGTCTGGTTCTTCTCCTCGACCTGGCTGCTGCTCTGGAAGCCGCCCAGCAACAGGGTTTCCCCGCTCTGCAAGGTCACGTTCGAGGTGGCCTGGTTGGTGTTGATCGTGGGGCCCACGGTGGAGGTCGAGCCCACGCTGTCGTCGGTCAGCGTGAGGTCCATGGAGATGCTGCCGTCTGGGGCAACCAGGGCCGTCACGGCAACGGAGACCTTCACGTCCACAAACTCCGTGGTGTTCACGCCCTGCACGATGGAGGGCCGCGAATAGGGAATGCGCTGGCCCGATGAGATCAAGCCGGGCTTCTGGTTGCTGAGCACCAGCTTGGGGTTGGACAGGATCTTGGTGTGGCCTGCCTCTTCCAGTGCCGAGATCTCCAGGCCGATGTTGATGCCGGCCGGCAGCTTGTAAAAGCCAAGCGCGAAACTGCTCACCGCAGCCTGCGTCAAAGAGTTGCTTGCAGGCAACGAAACGGCATTGGGAAAGCCGGAAACGCCATTGGTGGCGATCTGATTGAGGTCGCCCACCGTACCACCAAGTTGCACGCCCGTCTGTTTGGGTGAGGCGGCGTTGAGCATGCGCGAGCTGGTCACCCCAAACCGCGCGCCCAGGCTCTTGCCGAAGTATTCGTCGGCACTGACGATCTTGACCTCGATCAGCACCTGCTTGGAGGGCACATCCACACGCTTGATCAGGTTCTCGATGAGCTGGTGCTCGACCTGCGAGGCCCGCACCAGCAGCAGGTTGCTGCGCGGCTCCACGACCACGGCGGCCTGATCACGCGGCAACAGGGGCATGGCCGGATCTGACAGCAGCGCCAGCATCTCGCTGGCACGCATGTGGTTGATGGCATAAGCCCTTACCAGCGTGCCCTGCGGCGTGCTGCCCAGTGCCTGCGCGCCGGGTGCGCTGTAGGCCTCCAGTGATTCGTTGCTCAGCGGGCGAGGCGTGCGCTGCGGCGCCGCACTGGCTGGCGACTGCGCATCAGGCTGGCTCAGCGGCATGGGTTGCAGC
This sequence comes from Aquabacterium sp., assembly GCF_016195855.1. Lineage (GTDB taxonomy): Bacteria > Pseudomonadota > Gammaproteobacteria > Burkholderiales > Burkholderiaceae_C > Aquabacterium. Next base: position 105,842 of record NZ_JACPYU010000023.1, on the reverse strand, counting down.
ATCTGAGTCAGGTCCGGCGGGGGCTGCACAGACTTGGCGGCTTGCACCGCCTGCCCGCTCACAATGAGCCACAAGAGAGGCCACAGCGCGATACCGCGTGCGGTGCAAGACATCGTCAAGGGCGATGAGGGCATGGAGAAACCTCCGCTGGGCGTTCAAGGCACAAGCGCTTCGTGCGGGGGCTGATCGGGCATCATGCCGGTCAGCCCCGATCGACACTTACTTCCTGTCAGTCGACGGCACGATGGCCTTCATCGCAGCCTGGAAGGCGGGGTCCATCACGAAGCTGTTCCAGCGCGTCATCAGTGCGTTGTACGTTGGCTGGTCGACCACCTTGGCGTTGAACACCACGGTCACGTCCGCATTGAGCTTGACCAGTTCGCTGTAACGCGCGAAGTTCTTGCCCTTGAGTTGCGTCACGCCGTAGTTGCTGTAGCCAAAGGCGTTGGTCAGGTTTTTCCACTCGGCAGAGCCTGGGGTGAACCTGGGCACGGGTGCAGGAGCCGGCGGCGTGGTCTTGGGGGGCTCGGCCTTGGGTGGGGTGGTCTTCGGAGGCTCCGTCTTGGGCGGTTCTGTCTTGGGTGGCGCGCTTGGTGTGGCGCCGCAAGTCCCGCTGACGTTCACCCGCACCCAGCCCACACTGGGGGTGGCCGAATCCGCGTTGATCACGATCTTCACATTGTTCTGGCCGGGCACCAGATAGGGCTGAGTCCAGATCGTCTTGAGCAGGTTGGCGGCCAGGTCGATCCTGGTGTTCTGCGCGATCAGGGTGTCGTTGCTGAACAGGCGATTGGTGGTGTTGCTTGCGGCCACACCAGACACCTCGTCGTACTTGACGTTGAAGGCACACTTGCCGCCACTGGTGAGGAAGGCGTCGGCCGTGGCCACGTTGATCACATTGATCACGCTGGAGCCGACACCGATGGGTGTCTGCGCGATCACCGTGGCGCCGTCGGGCTTGACGATGCGAAACAAGCCGGTGACCTGGGGCCCGGTGGCGATCGGGGTGCTGACGGGCTTGGGCGAGGTGACCGTGGTGGTCGCAGGCGTGGTCCTGGGTGGCTCCGTGCTGCCGAAATTGGCGGCAAATACGGGGGAGGCCAGCATCACGGAGATCATCAAAGCTTGGGCTTTCATCTTGCATCCTTCAACAGGTTGAAGCCACGACGGGCTTCGGGGGTTGGTAGAGAATTGCAAGCGCCAAACCAATGGGACGGTCTCTGTGGAACGGGCCCATTCCACCGAGGCAACCCCGCTATCTTTTGCATGCGTCCATGCAGGAAGACCGGAGGCTTTGCGTCCCCGCTTTTCAGCGGGTTTGCCAACTGTGCAGCCGCAGGTTAAGTCAACCAGTTACCTCGTGTAAGCAAATCCTTCACACTTGAAAACACCCCTGGACAAGCGGTCAACTACATCCGCCGAACGGCAAATCCGGACAAGCCCAACTCAACCCTCTCAAGGCCAATGTCTCTGCTTCGCGATCCAATCGATTACAAGCAAGATGACAGGCCACATGCAACCGCTGCGCACCGGCCTGGCACCTGGTTGTGAATCACGCCACCATTGAGGGGCCACCCTTGGACGAAATCGCATCTTTGCTGGGCCGACATGGCTACCTGCCGCACGGCTACTGTTTCACCTGGCAGCCTGGCCTGCTGTGGGCGATGGTGGTGTCAGATGCCCTGATCGCGTTGGCTTACTTCTCCATCCCCTTGGCCTTGTGGCGTTTTGCCCTGAAGCGGCGCGACACCTCGCTCCATGGCATGGTGACCTTGTTTGGTGCATTCATCTTTGCGTGCGGTTTGACCCATGTGATGGACGTGTGGACCATCTGGCAACCTGACTATGGCCTGCAGGCTATCGGCAAGATCGTGACGGCGGTGATCTCGGTGGGCACGGCCATCCTCTTGTGGAAGCTCATTCCCAAGGCGCTGACCATTCCCTCGGTGTCGCAACTGACCGCGGTCATCGCCTCGCTTGAAGCCGAGGCGGCACAGCGGCGAGCCGCCGAAAACAACCTGGCAGACACTCAGGAGGCGCTGTTCATCACATTGGCCAGCATTGATGCGGGCTTCATCGCAACCGATCGCCAAGGGCGCGTCACCCGCGTGAACAAGACGGCCGAAGCGGCGACGGGCTGGACGCAGACCGAGGCACAAGGCCGTTCTTACTGGGAAGTGTTCGTCCCGCAGGAGCGCCCGGCGGGTTACACGGACAGCAACCCCGTTGATGTTCTGATCTCACAAGGCGGCAGCATCGAACAGGTTCACCACCTCAATCTGATCTCGCGCACCGGCCAGAAGATACCGATTGAATGCCAGGCTTCCCTCATCCGTTCACCACAAGGGACCGAGCGAGGCATGGCCGTGGTGTTCAGAGACATGACAAAACTGTACGAGGCCCATGCCGAAAGCAACCGCCTGGCAGCCATCGTCGAGTCCTCGCACGACGCCATCATCAGCAAGACCTTGGACGGCCGCATCACCAGCTGGAACAAGGCAGCGCAGGCCATCTTCGGCTACACGGCGGCCGAAGCCATCGGCCAGCCGATTCAGATGCTGCTGCCACCTGACCGGGCACTGGAGGAAATGCGCATCCTTTTCCGCATCTCGATGGGGCAAGGCATCCCTGCCTTTGACACCGTGCGCCGACGCAAGGACGGCAGCCTGGTCGAGGTCTCGGTGACCATCTCACCCATCCGCGACGCCCAAGGCCATGTCATCGGCGCCTCCAAGATCGCCCGCGACATCACCGAACAAAAGCAGGCTGAGGCCTTGCGCGCCCAGGGCGAACAACTGGCAGCCGAGAACCGGCAGATCCAGGAGGCCAGCCGGCTCAAGAGCGAGTTCCTGGCCAACATGTCGCACGAGTTGCGCACGCCGCTCAACGCCGTCATCGGCTTTGCCGACCTGCTGCAAACCGGCGCCGTGCCGGTTGGCTCGCCCAAGTACGCCGCCTTCCTGGGCCACATCAGCACCAGCGGGCGACACCTGCTGCAGTTGATCAACGACGTGCTGGACCTGTCCAAGGTCGAGGCGGGCAAGTTCGAGTTTCATCCCGAAGCGCTGCACCTGCCCACCTTGATCAGGGAGGTATGCGACATCCTGGAGGCATCGGCCAGCAAACAGCAGGTGCGCATCCACACGGAACTCGACCCCGAGGTCGCCAATCTGGTATTGGACCCGGCGCGACTCAGGCAGGTGCTCTACAACTACCTCTCCAATGCGATCAAGTTCACCCCTGGCGGCGGCCTGGTCACGATCCGCGCGTTGCCCCAAGGGCCCGATCATGTCCGCATTGAAGTCGAGGACACCGGCATCGGCATCGCAGCCGAGGATCTGCCCAGGCTGTTCACCGAGTTCCAGCAGCTGGAAAGCGTCTACACCAAGAAGCACGCCGGCACGGGGCTGGGCCTGGCGCTGACTCGCCGCCTCGTCACGGCGCAAGGCGGCCATGTCGGTGTGCGCAGCACGCCCGGGCAGGGCAGCGTGTTCCACCTGATCCTGCCCCGCGTCCAGGTGACAAGGCAGGATGCGCATGACAACCACAGTGTGCTGCTCATCCATGATGCAAGCCAGGAGCAGGCGCACATCCGCAATGCCTTGCGCGACGCCGGTTTTCTGGTGGACGCCGCCACCACGGGTGAACAGGCCCTGGCCTGCGTGCAGCAACGCCCGTATGACGCGATCACCCTGGCCCTTCGCCTGCCCGGCCATGACGGGCTGAATGTACTGGGGCAGATCCGGCGCCAGGGCCTCAGCCAGAGCACGCCTGTGGTGGCCATGACCATGCCCAGCCCACCCCACGGTACAGCGAACTTTCAGATCGCAGACGTGCTGTTCAAGCCCATCGAGACGCTGCAGGTTGGCGTGGCCTTGAAGCAGATCGGGCTGGGGCAGCAAGCAGGCGGGCGCGTCATGGTGATCGACGACGACCCCACTGCACTGGCGTTGATGCAGGCGACCTTGCAGCACCTTGGCCTGGAGTCCATCTGCATGGATGACGCGCGCCAGGCCATGCAAACACTGGACCAGCACCAGCCAGACGCCATCATCCTGGACCTGATGATGCCCGAGTTCGATGGCTTCGCCACGCTGGATGCGCTGCGCCGCATGCCACGCTGGCGCCACACGCCCGTCTTCATCTGGACCAGCATGATCCTGTCCGATGAGGAGTTCGCCCTGCTGGCGAAATCGGCGCAAGCCATCCTGAACAAAGGTGGGGGCACGCTGCAAGCGCTGCTTGACGACCTCAGACGCTGGCGCCCCGTGCGGCACACCGACAAGGCAAGGACGGACGCATCATGAACATGCCGCGTGTCCTGATCGTAGACGACAACCTCATGAACCTGGAGCTGGTGAGCTTTTTGCTGCAGGCCGACGGCATCGAGGTGGTGTCCGTGCCGGATGCCCATTCGGCCCTGCGTGACATCCGCACCTTCCAGCCCGAACTGATCCTGATGGACATCCAGTTACCCGACATCGACGGGCTCACCCTCACGCGCCAGATCAAGGCCGACCCGAGCACCCGCCACATGGCGGTGGTGGCTTTCACGGCCTACGCCATGAAAGACGACAAAGCGCGCATGCTGGAAGCGGGCTGTGATGGCTACATCGCCAAACCCATCGAAATCGGCAGCTTTACGACAACGATCCGGAACCATCTGGCAAAAAACCGCTCCCAACTGTGATCTGGCACAGGGTTGCGTCAGGCTGCTGCCGTCATCATGTTGTATTGCAGCCGTGCCAGCATGGCTGCCCATCTGCCAACGCACCACACCCCAATTCAGGCCCCCACACGATGTACCACGGCGAACGACTCAACAGCGTCACCCACCTGCTGGGCCTGACCCTGGCTGTGGTGGGATCGGCCATGCTCGTGGCGCAAGCCGTGCACAGCGGCGACCTGCTCAAGATCCTGAGCTTCAGCGTGTTCGGGCTGACGATGATCGTGCTGTATGCGGCCTCCTCGCTCTATCACAGCATCCGCGGCGCCAGCAAGGCCTTGTGGGCCAAGGTGGACCACTGCGCCATCTACCTGCTGATTGCCGGCACCTACACCCCGTTCACCCTGGTGACGCTGCATGGCCCGCTGGGCTGGAGCATCTTCGCCTTCGAATGGACGCTGGCGCTGGTGGGCATCGGCAAGGAGTTGTGGTGGGGCCGCGAGACCGTGCCCTCCGTGCCGCTGTATGTGCTGATGGGCTGGTGCGGGATCGCCGCGGCCACGCCACTGATGAACGGCCTGCGTGACGATGGCTGGATGTGGCTGCTGGCTGGCGGCCTGCTCTACACGGTGGGCATCGTGTTCTACGTGCTGGACAAACGCCTGCGCCATGCCCATGGCATCTGGCACCTGTTCGTGCTGGGGGGCACGGCCAGCCACTTCTTCACGGTGTGGCGCTTCGTGGCTTGAGCCCGCGCCGACACGTTTCACACCATGCGCTGCGGGCGCACCCACTCGTCAAACTCCTCGGGCGTGACATAGCCCAGCTCCAGCGCGGCCTCACGCAAGGTGAGGCCTTTGGCGTGGGCGTATTGCGCCATGTGGGCGGCGCGTTCGTAGCCGATGTGGGGGCTGAGCGCCGTGACCAGCATCAGCGAGCGCCCCACCAGTTCGGCCATGCGCGCGCGGTCGGCCTCGATGCCGCGAGCGCAATGCACATCGAAGCTGGCCATGCCGTCGGCCAGCAGGCGCACGCTTTGCAGGAAGGCATGCGCGATCAGCGGCTTGTAGACGTTGAGCTCGAAGTTGCCCGAGGCTGCGCCCATGCTCAGCGCCACGTCATTGCCCATGACCTGGCAGCACACCATGGTGAGCGCCTCGCACTGCGTGGGGTTGACCTTGCCAGGCATGATGGAGCTGCCAGGCTCGTTTTCAGGCAGGCGCAACTCGCCCAGGCCGCAGCGCGGCCCGGAGGCCAGCCAGCGCACATCGTTGGCGATCTTGTTCAAGGCCACGGCAAGGGTCTTGAGGGCGCCATGCGCGCTCACCAGGGGCTCGTGCGAGGCCAGGGCCGCAAAGCGGTTGGGCGCCATGTACAAAGGCCAGCCCAGGTCTTCGGCCAGCATGGTCGCCACCCGCTCGCCGAACTGCGCATGCGTGTTCAGGCCCGTGCCCACGGCCGTGCCGCCCACTGCCAGGGCGTGCAAGGCGTCCAGACTGTGGGTGATGGCGGCATGCGCGTGCGCCAGTTGCGCCACCCAGCCGGACATCTCCTGGCCCAGGGTCAGCGGCGTGGCGTCCTGCAAATGGGTGCGGCCGATCTTGATGATGTCGGCAAAGGCATCGGCCTTGTCGGCCAGGGTGTCTCGCAATGCGCTCAAGGCGGGCAACAGGGCCAGGTTCAGCGCCGACAGCGCAGCCACGTGCATGGCGGTGGGGAAGATGTCGTTGGACGACTGGCCCAGGTTGACGTGGTCGTTCGGGTGCACGAGGCGCTCTGATCCGCGGCCGCCGCCCAGCAGTTCAGAAGCGCGGTTGGCCAGCACCTCGTTCATGTTCATATTGGTCTGCGTGCCCGAGCCGGTCTGCCAGACCGACAGGGGAAAGGCATCGTCATGCTGGCAGGCCAGCACCTCGTCAGCAGCCTGCACGATGGCGGCCGACAGGTGGGCATCCAGCAGGCCCAGCCCGGCGTTGACCAGGGCGCACGCCCGCTTGACGCGCGCCAGCGCCATGATCAAGGCCATGGGCATGCGCTCGGTGGAGATGGCGAAATGCTGCAAGGAGCGCTGGGTCTGCGCGCCCCACAAGGCAGAGGCGGGCACCACGATCTCGCCCATGGCATCGTGTTCCAAGCGCGTCAAAGGCTGCATGGCGGGCCTCCCGTGTGTACGCCTCAGAGGAGGTGGGGCTGGCCCACCTGAGGCAAGGCGGCCTGCATCAGCGCCACGCCGCTTCGCGCCCGAGACAGGCGCGCGTCGATGTGGATGCGCTCTTCAACACTGTGCACCACGATGTCATCGCTCGCCAAGGGGTAGGCCCCCTCGGCCACCATGTCATCAATCGAGCGGCGCAAGGTCCACTCGGGCTGCTTTCGGGCTGTACGGCTCATGGTGCTCACAGGTTGCAATGGGCGTGGCACCGATATGGCACCGCATCCCCTTGTTACGGTGCGCGCGATGGGCCCGCCTGTCAAGGACAAGCCCACAAGCCTCAGAACGCCAGCCGCGCCTCCAGGGTCAGCATGCGGCCGCGGGCATCGAAGTAGCGCTCGTCATAGCCCAGCATCTGGCCTTTGCCCGCGCCGATCTGGTTAAGCGACAGGGGCGGCTTGGTGTCGAAGAGGTTGATCACACCGGCCGTCACTTGCAAGGCCTCGCTGAGCTGCCAGCTGGTCTGCCAATCCCACAGCACCTGATCTGCAGCTTTGAGGCGGATCTGCTGCGCCGGCCCCGAAACCTGGCCGTTGGCATCCAAAGGATAAGCCGTGACGGGGGCGTCCTCGTAGCCGGATTGGTAACGCGCTGTCAGGGTGTGTGTCCAGCCCGAGCGGACCAGGCTGGTGCGCCAGTTGGCACGCCATTTCAAGGTGGCACCGCCATAACGCCCATCGTCGATCGCGCTGAACCAGGGGCCACCTGGGTACAGCTGGCTGTCTTCACGCAGCATGACCGTGGCGCGCAGCTGGCTGTCGATCACGCCGATGGCGGTGGGGCGCCGGGCGCTGGCCAGCAGGTCCAGGCCGGACGACATCAGCGTGCCCAGGTTGGCCGGACGCCCTTGCAGGGCCAGTTGTGGGCCGCTGCCGGTGTCCACCGTGGTCCAGGCTTGCGGCACCGCCAGGGGGTTCTCGAAGGCCACGGCTTCGTCCACCGCCCCGATGCGGTCATGGATGTGCACGGCCCACAAGTCGGCGCCCAGCACATAGCCTGCTGCGGGTGCCAGCCTCAGCCCCAGGTTAGCCTGCACCGATTTCTCGGGCTGCAAGTCGCCATTGCCGCCGACCACCAGGGGGTAAATGGCCGCGGCACTGCAAGGCGCCGCGCCCAGCGACAGCGCCACGGCTTGCAGATCGGCGTTGCAGTCGTAGGACTTGCTGGTGACCCCATCGGAGCGCCCGGGCGAGCGCAGCTGGTTGAGCGTGGGCGTGCGAAAACCCGTGCCCAGCGAGGCCCGCCACAGGAGGTTCGGCGCAGCCTGCCAGCGTGCGCTGGTCTTGCCCGTCCACGACTGCCCTGCGTATTCATCGTGGTCGGTGCGCACGGCGGCATTCAAAGCCAGCGCCTTGGTGATGGGCGCCTGCCATTCGCTGAACAAGCCCCACACATAGCGCGACGCGCTGGAGGCCTGCATGGGCACGGCGTCACCCAGGCGCAGGTTGCCCGCATCGAATGATGACGCCAGTGTGCCGGCAGCGGGGTCAGACAACATGCCTTGCGCGAACAGGCTGGGCTGGAAGCGCAGGCCCTCATGCCGCAGGTTGGCGCCCACGGCCCATTTGAGCGGGCCGCCCGGCAAGGGCATCAGCTCACGCGAAGCCAGCCATTGCAACTCGGCCAGCGTGGAGCGGCCACTGAGCCAATGGCCGTTGTAGCTGGCGGCCCTTTGCGCAGCCAGCTCCGTCGCGCTCTGCTGGCCCGGCCCCACCACGGGATTGACGAAACCATCGTCAAACAAGCGCTGGGCCGCGTTGGCGCTCAAGGCATGGTCGATGTCGCTGCGCTGGTAGCTGGTCGAGTAGCTCAAGCCTGCGGACCAGGACCAATCGTGCAAGCGGCCTTCCAGCCGCGCCGCCAGGTGCGCCAGATCTGAGGTGTCTTCGAAGCCGCGGCGGCCGAGGTCGACGAATCGGTAGCTCAGCAGCGTGGGGTCGTCCTGCACACCCAGGCCGCTGAGGTAGTTGGTGTACGTCGGTGAACTGCTGGACAAGGCCAGCGTTGTGGCAGCTGGCGCTAAATGGGACGTGACCACGCTGCGCGACAGCAGCAGGTCCAACTGCAGCTTGCTGCCCTCGGCAAACTGCCGGGTGTAGCTGCCCATCAGGCTGTGCTGAGCCTGCTCGGGCACCAGATCCAGATCAGCCGCGTAGTTGTAAGAGCAAGTGGGGAAGCCGGGGAAATCCGGGTACTCGTACAGATAGCTGCCCTGAGGACATTGCCCGGTGGCCTGCTGCACGGGGTTGCCAAAGAAATTCGAGTCGTAGATGGTGGCGGCCGCTGTCGTGTCCTGCACGTCGGTGAATCGGTAGCGCTGCCCCTGGTAATCGAACACTTTGAAGGCGTCTCGCGCATAGCCCCTTGCCGTGGCCCTCAAGGCACTGCGGCGCATGGCCGAGACACCCAGGCTCAGGTTCTGCCCGGTGCTGTCAACGCTGCCCATGCTCTTGAAGGCGCTCAGCCGCCACTCACGCGCCCCACCGCGCGGCCAGGTCACGCCGGCCGTGGCCTCGTTGGCTTCGCCGTCACGCCGGGTGATGATGTTGACCACCCCACCCAGTGCATCGGCGCCATACAGCGCGGACGCGCCGTCGGCCAGCACCTCGATGCGCTCGACCATGGCCAGCGGGATGGTGTTGATGTCCACCCCCGACAGGGCCCCGTTGCTCAGCTGGCCGCCAAACGGCGCCACGCGCTGGCCGTTGAGCAGCACCAGGGTGTAGGCGTCGCCCAGGTTGTGGATGGACACGCTGGCATAGCCGCGCGAGTCGTTGCCCACCACGGCGCTGGTCTGCACCATGCCCTGCATCATCGGCAGTTGCTGCAACAGCTCGGTGGTGGTGCGTGCGCCAGAGCGCTCGATGTCGGCGCGGCCCAGCACGGTCACGGGCACTGCAGCGGTTTGCGCATCAGAGCCGCGCAAGGCGCTGCCGGTGACCTGGATGGCCGGCAGGCGGTCGCCGGACAGGTCGGTGAGAGCAGGGGCAGATGGGGGGGCCGGCATGGCGGCAATCTGGGCTGACGCGCCCGTGGCCATCGAGGCGCACAGCACGGCAAGGGCCCAAGCCACCGCCGTCAAAGGGCAGGATCGGTTCATGGGCGAGCAATTCCAGGGGTAAAGCTGCGCCGCAGTGTAGGCGCAGCCCGGCCCCGGCCGATAGCCCGCCGCCCCTTCAGCTTAGGGGGATCAAGCCGAGGATCAAGCCACCGTGGCCGGCGCCAGCAAACGGGCGAGCAGGGCGCCCTTGTATTGCGCGGCCAGCGGAATGCGCACACGCAGCGGGCTGCCGGGCGCGACCTCGATGGGCTCGCCCTCCAGGTTGCGCATGGCCTGCAGCGTGACGATCTGGTTGCCGCTGGGGTGGATCACCTCGATGGTATCGCCCACGGCGAACTTGTTCTTGACCTCGACCTCGGCCCAGCCGTCTTCGATGCCGCGCACCTCGGCCACGAACTTGCTGCGCTGGAACTCGGAGTGTCCGGTGATGTAGTTCTGGTAGTCCTGCGCGGGGTGGCGTTGCAGGAAACCGCCGGTGTAGCCCCGGTTGGCCATGCCTTCAAGCTGCAGCAACAGATCGGGGTTGAAAGGCTTGCCGGCCACGGCATCGTCAATGGCCTGGCGGTAGACCTGGGCCACGCGGGCCACGTAGTACAGGGACTTGGTGCGGCCCTCCACCTTGAGCGAATCGACCCCGATGGCGGCCAGGCGCGCCACGTGCTCCACGGCGCGCAGGTCCTTGGAGTTCATGATGTAGGTGCCGTGCTCGTCTTCCATGATGGGCATCAGCTCGCCCGGGCGCTCGGACTCTTCCAGCAGGTAGACCTGGTCGGCCGCCGGGTGGCGCCGGCCGTCACCGCAGGCAGAGAAGGCCTGCTCGGCCTCGGTCTGCTCGTGCGCGAAATTGAAGTCGCCCTCCAGCTTGATGGGGATGACCTCGCCCGTGTCCGACAGCTCGGAGCCGGTGTGGGTCTTGTAGTCCCAGCGGCAGGCATTGGTGCAGGTGCCCTGATTGGGGTCGCGGCGGTTGAAGTAGCCCGACAGCAGGCAACGGCCCGAATACGCGATGCACAGGGCGCCGTGCACAAAGACTTCCAGCTCCATGTCCGGGCACTCCTGGCGGATCTTCTCGATCTCATCGAGGCTCAGCTCGCGCGACAGGATGATGCGCTTGACGCCCACCTTCTCCCAGAACTTGACGGTGGCGTAGTTGGTCGTGTTGGCCTGCACGGACAGGTGCACGGCCACCTCGGGCCACTTCTCGCGCACCATCATGATCAGGCCAGGGTCGGCCATGATGATGCCGTCGGGCTTCATGGCGATCACCGGCTCGATGTCGCGCAGGTAGGTGCGCACCTTGTCGTTGTGCGCCAGCAGGTTGCTGGTGACGTAGAACTTCTTGCCGCGCTGCTTGGCCTCGGTGATGCCTTGCTGCAGCTGCTCCAGCTTGAACTCGTTGTTGCGCGCGCGCAGGGAATAGCGCGGCTGGCCGGCGTAGACGGCATCGGCGCCGAAGTCATAGGCGGCACGCATCTTGTCGAGCGAGCCGGCGGGCAAAAGCAGTTCAGGGGCAGGGCGTGTCATAGCCTTGTATTTTCGCGCGTTCTGCGCTGCCTGGGGTGGCTTTCGAGCGCCCGGGGCGCTTCGGGCTTAGCATCCCCAGGTGGCCGGCCCTTTGCAGGCTGTGCCCATTGCATCTGTTTTTGCGCCCGCTGAAATGTCGACCCTCACCTCCGCCATGCCTGACGCCTTGAGCCACCTCGAACCCGCCGCTGTGTGGGCCCACTTCGCCACCCTGTGCCGCATCCCGCGCCAGTCCAAGCAGGAAGACGCGTTGCGTGATCATTTGCGTCAATGGGCAGACAACCTGGGCCTGGGCACCCAGGTGGACCCTGCCGGCAACCTGATCGTGCGCAAGCCCGCCAGCCCGGGGCGCGAGCACGTGCCCGGCCTGGTGCTGCAGGGCCATCTGGACATGGTCTGCCAGAAGAACAGCGATTCGAACCACGACTTCAGCCGCGACCCGATCCGCCCCGTCTTGAAAGACGGCTGGGTCATGGCCGAAGGCACCACCCTGGGCGCCGACAACGGCATGGGCGTGGCCATGATCCTGGCCTTGCTGGCCGACCCGGCCTTGCCACACGGCCCCATCGAAGCGCTGTTCACCGTGGACGAAGAAGCCGGCATGGGTGGCGCGCAAGGGCTGCAGCCCGGCTTGCTGCAAGGCCGGCTGATGCTGAACCTGGACACCGAAGCCTGGGGCGAGTTCTACCTGGGTTGCGCCGGCGGCATGGATGTCAACGTGGCGCGCACGGGCCCTGCCGAGCCGATGCCGCCCGAGCACGATGCCTGGCGCATCAGCCTGACCGGGCTGCGCGGCGGCCACTCTGGCGTCAACATCCATGAAGAGCGCGGCAACGCCATCAAGCTGCTGGTGCGCGTGCTGCAAGGCCTGCAAGCGCTGGGCGATGTGCGCCTGATCAGCCTGCAGGGCGGCTCGGCGCGCAACGCCCTGCCGCGCGAGGCCTTTGCGGTGGTGGCCGTCCCCGAGGCCCTGGCGGCCGACCTTGCGCAGATCCTGCTGTCATGGCAAACGCTGCTGCTGCAGGAGCTCGAAGGGGTGGAGCCCCGCCTCGAACTGCGCGCGGACGCTGCGCAGGCCAGTCAGGTGATGGCCGCAGCCGAACAGGACATCTGGCTGCAGGGCCTGCACGCCGCGCCCCACGGCGTGCGCCGCATGAGCCAGCGGGTGCCCGGCGTGGTCGAGACCTCGAACAACCTGGGCATGGTGGACATGGGCCCCACGGGCGGCCACTGCAACTTCATGGTGCGCTCGCTGCGCGACAGTGGCAGCCAGGCCCTGGCCGACGAGATCGTGAGCCTGTGGGCGCTGTCGGGCACCCAGGCCGAACAGAGCGGCGCCTACCCGGGCTGGACCCCCAACCCCGACTCGCCCTTGCTGGCGCTGTGCCAGCGGGTGTACCTGGGCGAATTCAAGGCACCGTCTGCCGTGCAAGTGATCCACGCAGGGCTGGAGTGCGGCATCATCGCGGCCAAGTACCCGGGCATGGACATCGTGTCCTTCGGGCCCACCATCAAGGGGGCCCACGCGCCCGGCGAGCAGGTGGACGCGGCCTCGGTGGCGCGCACCTGGCAACTGTTCACGGCCATCGTGTCGGCCATCGGTACATGAGTGACACCGGCCGCGACGCAGCCCGCGATTCAGGCAGTAAGCGCGCCCTGTGCCCACGCTGCGAGCGGCCGCTCAGGGCGTGCCTGTGCGCCTGGATCACCCCCACGGCCAATGAGACCCCACTGCTGATCCTGCAGCACCCGCTGGAGGTGCACCAGGCCAAAGGCAGCGCACGCCTGCTGCAATTGAGCCTGCAGCACAGCCACACGCTGGTGGGCGAAGCCTTTGACCCGATGGCCCTGCCAGCCTGGTTGAGCCCCCCGCAAGACGAAGCCCGGCAGACCGTGCTGCTCTACCCTGCGCACGCCGACCTGCCCGCGCCATCCGTGTCTGCCCACGATCTGCAGCCCGCGCGAACCCGCCTGGTCGTGCTGGACGGCACCTGGCGCAAGAGCCTGCGCATGCTGCACCTCAACCCACAGTTGCAAGCCCTGCCCCGGCTCGCGCTGCAACCAGACGGGCCCTCGCGCTACCTGATCCGCAAGGCCCACCGCCCCGATCAGCTGTCCACGCTGGAGGCCAGTTGCATGGCCCTGGCCCAACTGGAGCGCACACCCGCGCGCTATGCCCCGCTGTTGGCCGCGTTTGACGCCTTCGTGGCCGCGCAGGCAGCCTTTGGCCACGCCGCCTCTCAGGGCACTTGACCCTGAGCACAGAGAGGGCATAGGGGCATGTCGCAAGCAACGGGCTTGTGGTCTACTAAGACTTGCTGTAAGTCGTATTGATGCTGTACCCGCCCACCTGGCCTCCTCAATCGAGGCCAGGTGCCTGACACCCACGCATCCAACACGCCATGCCCGAGCTGCTCACCTTGAGCGACGGTGACATCGCAAAGAAATCAGGGCCTTCCGTTCTGACCAGTGTCGCCCCCGGCGCCATCTGGCGAATCCGCACGAACCTGGCTTTGCTGATCCTTGCCTGCCTGCTGCCCGGCATCCTGCTGTCGGCCTGGTTCATCGTGTCTGACTACCATCAGCGCAAGGCGCAGGCCATCGAGCACGCCATCTCGATCGCGCGCGCCACCGCAGCCAGCCTGGACCGGGACATCGCCAGCGTGACCGCCGGGCTGCGCGTGCTGGCCTCCACCAGCACCCTGCAGGCCGACGACCTGCCCGGCTTCTACACTCAGGCACAAAGCGCGCTGCCTTACCAGAACATCTCCAACTATGTGCTGATTGACGAGGCGGGCCGCCAGCAGGTCAACACCATCGTGCCCTGGGGCGCCCCCTTGCCCCTGCTTGGCGGGCCACCCCAGCTCAAGCGCATCTTCGACACGGGTGAACCGGTACTGACCGATGTGTTTGTCGGGCCGGTGACGGGCAAGCCCATCCTGGCACTGGGCGTACCGGTCAAACGCGACGGACGAACGCTCTACAGCCTCAACGCCGGCATTTTTCCCAGCCGTTTTGCCAGCGTGCTCACCGCGCAGAACCTGCCCAGGGACTGGATCAGCTCGGTACTGGACAGCCAGGGCCACATCGTGGCGCGCACCCATGAGATGGACCGATTCGTGGGCCGCCCCGCCGTGCCCGATCTGATCCGCATGTCCCGGCAAATACGCGATGGCGTGCTGGCAACCGTGACGCTCGAAGGCATCCCCGTGATCACCGCCTTCAGCCGCTCGCGTGTATCCGACTGGTGCGTCGCGGTCGGCATCCCCCAGGCGCAGATCACCGGCGAGCTCAAGCGATCGCTGATCACCTTGCTGGTCATCAGCACCCTGACCTTTGCCCTGGCGCTGTGGATGGCCTGGTGGCTGGCCATGAACCGCGTCATCAACCCCACCCAGCGCCTGCTCAACCGCATGCGGGCTGTGGCGCATGGTGAAGCCCCCGACCCGACAGACGGCGAGCGCATCCCGCATGAGTTCGCCCTGCTGGAGCAAGGCTTCGCCGACATGGGCGAGCGCCTGCGCGAGCGCGAGCGTGAACGCGAGGCCAAGCTGGCCGCCGAAGCCGCCAACCTGGCCAAGACCAGCTTCCTGTCGCGCATGAGCCATGAGTTGCGCACGCCCCTCAATGCCGTGCTGGGTTTCACGCAGGTGCTGCTGCTCAGCCAACAAGAGCCGCTGAGCCCACAGCAGCGCGAGATGGTCCAGCACATCGACCACGCGGGCCACCACTTGCTGGACATGATTGGCGACGTGCTGGATGTCTCGCGCATCGAGTCCGGGCAGATGCACATCCACGCCACCGAGCTGGAGGTGGCCACGCTGATCCAGTCCTGCCACGAGATGATGGCGCCGCAGGCTCAGGCCGCCGGCCTGCATTTCAACGTCTCCATGCAAGGTGAGACCGGACGGGTGTTGACCGACCCCACGCGCCTCAAACAGGTGCTGCTCAATCTGCTGAGCAACGCCATCAAATACAACCGGCCAGGCGGCAGCATCACGCTCAGCGCCTGGCGTGATGGCGCCCATGTGCGCTTTGCCGTGAGCGACACCGGGCTGGGGATGGCCCCCGACCAGCTCCAGCACCTGTTCGAGCCCTTCAACCGCCTGGGCCGGCACAGCGGCCACATCCCCGGTGCCGGCATCGGCCTGGTGATCTGCAAGCAACTGCTGGAGTTGATGGGCAGCACCCTGCATGTGCACAGCCAGGCCGGCCAGGGCAGCGAATTCGTGTTCGAGATGCCCTCGATCACGCGCTGAGCGCTGTCCGGTTTCCCATTGCTTTGGCGCGCGCGCTGTTGCATATTGCCTCCATGGTGGGCGCTTGCGCTCATTTATTCCCCCGCCCAAATAGCCCTTTCGATATCCTGTCTATTCCGATGCAGATGCCCGGCGTACCTGGCTGCTGCATATCCAGCAGTTGACGAGCACCCGTCCGGGGAGACAGCATGGCTCTTTCAGAGCACGATCCGACATCGCACGGCACGTGGGCTGACGCGTTGAGCGAGCAGTTGCACGAGCACGTCGATCTGGGCGCGTTGCTGGCCGCCATGCCCGACCTGATCTGGGTCAAGGACATCCATGGTGCCTACCTGGCCTGCAACCCGGAGTTCGAACGCTTTTTTGGTGCCAGGCAGGCCGACATCGTGGGCAAGCGCGACGAGGATTTCGTCGGGCTGGAACAGGCCGCGCACTTTCGAAAAAGCGATCAGGCCGTCATGGCCGCCGGGCGCTCTCACACCTCGGAATCGC
The DNA here is from genome assembly GCF_016195855.1 of Aquabacterium sp. Lineage (GTDB taxonomy): Bacteria > Pseudomonadota > Gammaproteobacteria > Burkholderiales > Burkholderiaceae_C > Aquabacterium. The sequence continues at coordinate 89,628 of NZ_JACPYU010000023.1, read as the reverse complement.
AGCTGACCTATGCCAGTGATGGGCGCCAGGTGCTGGTGCAATCGCTCAAGACCCCGCTGTTCGACGCGCACGGCCAGCTCTACGCCGTGGCCGGCATCGCACGCGACATCACCGCCCTGCGCCAGACCCAGCTGGAGCTGCGCAAGATCAACCGGGCCGCCCGGTTGCTGGGCGAATGCAGCAGCATGCTGATTCAGGCGCAAGACGAACAGGCGCTGCTGCACCGGGTGTGCGAGCTGGCCGTGAACGAGGCCGGCTACCTGATGGCCTGGGTGGGCGTGGCCGAGGACGCACCGGGCAAACCGATACGCGCCACCGCGTGGGCAGGCACGGCCGAGGCCTACCTGGAAGGCACCGCGTTTTCATGGGCCGATGACGCCAGCGGCCAGGGCCCCTGCGGCGTGGCCGTGCGCACCATGGCCCCGGTGTGCAACCAGAACTTCCTCACCAACCCGGCCATGGCCCCCTGGCGCGACAAGGCCAAGGCGCACGGCTTCCAGTCCTCCGCGGGCCTGCCCTTCAGGCTGGACGAACAGACCGTGGGCGTGCTGTCCCTGTATGCCCCCGAGCCCGATGCCTTCCAGAAGGACGAAGTCGAGCTGCTCACCAAGCTGACCGCGACCCTGAGCTACGGCCTGGGCGCGATCAAGGCCCGCCGCAGCCGTGACCAGGCCCAGCGTGAGCTGGAAGGCTACCGCGCACACCTGGAGCAACTGGTCAGCCAGCGCACGCAAGAGCTGGAGCAAGCCCGCAACGAAGCCGTGCTGGCCAACCAGGCCAAGAGCACCTTCCTGGCCAATATGAGCCACGAGATCCGCACACCGATGAACGCCATCATCGGTTTGCTGGCCCTCTTGCGCCGGGATCTGCACGACGCCGCCCAGATCCAGAAGCTCGATCAGGCCGACGCCGCCTCGGCCCACCTGCTGCAGGTCATCAACGACATCCTGGACATCTCCAAGATCGAAGCGGGCCGCCTGACGCTGGCCGAGCGGGACTTCGACCTGCGCGAGGTGGTGGCCCACGTGTTCGACCTGGTGCGCGGGCGGGCCTCGCAGGCCAAGGTCGACCTGGTTCAAGACCTGGACACCGCCCTGCCCAAATGCCTGCATGGCGACGACATGCGCCTGCAGCAGGTGCTGCTGAACTTTGCCAGCAACGCCGTGAAGTTCACGGAGCGCGGCCGTGTGTCGCTGTCGGTGCGGCTGATCTCGCCGCCGGCTGGGTACGAGCAAAACGGCCGGATCTGGCTGCACATGGCCATGCAGGACACCGGCATCGGCATCGCCACAGACAAGCTCGACACCCTGTTCAAGGCCTTCGAGCAAGGTGACCGATCCAACACGCGCCGCTATGGCGGCACCGGCCTGGGCCTGGCCATCAGCAAGCGCCTGGTGACCTTGATGGGCGGGCGCATCGGGGCCTTCAGCACACCCGGTCAGGGCAGCACCTTCTGGGTCGAGTTGCCCTTCATGCCGGGGAGGCATGCCGAGCACAGCCTGGCATCGCAGGCACAAGGCAAGGCCGCTTTGCGCCTGGACCAGCTCAAGGGCGTGCGCATCCTGCTGGCCGAGGACAACGCCGTCAACCGCCTGGTCACCATCGAGGGCCTGGCCGGCTCGGGCATCGAATTTGACGTCGCCCTCAATGGCGAGGAGGCCGTGATCAAGGCCAGCCGCCATCACTACGACCTCATCCTGATGGACGTGCAGATGCCGCTGATGAACGGCCTGGAGGCCACGCAGCTGATCCGCCAACTGCCCGGTTGCGCCACCCTGCCCATCGTGGCCATGACGGCCAATGCCTTTGAAGAGGATCGCATGGAGTGCCTGGCCGCCGGCATGAACGACCACATCAGCAAGCCCATCACGCCCACCTTGCTGCTCGAGCGCATTGCACGCTGGGTGAGCGAACGCCCGACTCAACACGGTTGAGTGGCCCTGTCCGGCCAGGACGGGGAAAGGAGGCTCAGTAGTGCGGCGGCAGCTCGTCGCGCAGGCTGCGGAAACCGCCCGCGCTGGCATCCGAGGCCTGCTGGCGCAACTGGATGACCTCGTTGATCAGCAAGTCGATCTGCTGCTGCTGGCGCACCACCAGCTGGTTGAGGTGGTCCAGCAGGTCTTCGGTGAAGCCGGACTTGATTTCCAGATCGGTCAGCCGCTTGTCGATGAGGTCGGTGTGTTCCATGCCCGTATTGGACCCGAAAACGGCGCAGGGCGACACCGGCTCACCCGGGCGCGCCCCAGGCCGTGACGGCAAAGGCGTCGATGAAGCGCGGCAGATCGGCCTCGGGCAGGGCGTCGATGCCTGCCGCGCGTGCCCGGCCGTTGCCACCAAAGGCCTGGCACAAAGCGGCCGCACCACCCGGGCATTGCAAGGGCGCGCGCACGCTCACGCTGTAGCCCCCACCGGGCAGCTGGCGCAACACGGCCTGGGCCTGATCGGGGCGCTCGTTGGCCAGCTCATTGGCCAGCACGCCAACCACGCGGCGGGCCCAGGCCTCGTCAGGCAGGCACAGCACGCGGCCTTGAGCGCCTTGCAGGCCTTGCCACAAGGGCGTGAGGTGGCGCGCCTGCGTCAGATCGGCTTGGCGCAAGGCGTCCAGCTCGTCGGCCAGAGGCTCCTTGGCCAGCAGGTCCAGCGGATCGCGGTAGCGCGCCAGCACGGCATACAAGCGCGCAGGCGGCAGGTGCACATCGGCCTCGGACTCGCCATAGGCGTTGTAGTTGATGCCCTCGCCCAGGCGCTGCAAGGCCTGGCGCTGCGCCTGGCTCAAACCCGAAGCGATCGCCATCTGGTCGGCCACCGCCGTGAGGTTGTCGCCATAGGCGCCCACCAGGGCCCAGTGCCGGCAGGCACCGTGCAGCAACTGATCCACCAGCAGGCTGGTGCACACCTCGCTGCCCTGGTCCACATGGGCTTGCAGCAAGGGGTGATCGGGCACGGTGCCGGTGGCATGGTGATCTACATAACGCACACGCACACCGGCATCCAGCAAGCGCAACAAGGCAGGCTGGTTGCGCTGCATGGACAGGTCGAACACATTGACCTCGTCGCCGGCCTGCGCCTGGGTCTGCACCTGCGCCAGCAAGCTGATCTCGCGCTTGAGCCCGGTGATCAGGCGGGCTGGGGCAGGCTCGTGGCAGCGCCACTGCACGGTCGCGCACAGGCCATCGGCATCACCGTTGCAGACATCGAATCGTTGCATGGGCTTGGCCATTTCCCCTTTTGCTTTCTCCGCGGCTCAGGCTGGCGCATCGGACAACCATTGTGCCGCCAGCGTCTGGGCTGAGCACGGCCGAGCTGCGTCCACCACCAGGGTATGGGCACGCTCGCTGTCCAGCAAGGGCAGGGCCTGCGCCAGCTGGGCGGTGAGCACGGCCAGGTCCGCCTCGGAGGCATCGTGCCCACGGGCGCGTCGGGCCACGATGCGCTCGCGCAGCACGGCCTCGGGCGCTTCGCAATGCAGGATGTGAAAGGGCAGCGCCAGTTGCTGCGCCAGCGCGTGAAAGCGCGCGCGATCGGCCTCGTGCAGAAAAGTCGCATCCACGATGACCGGCCAGCCAGCCTCCAGCGCCACCTGCGCCAGTTTGAGCAAGCGCGCGTAGGTGGCCTCGGTGGTCTGGGCGTCGTAGATGCCACCGGCCACCTGGGCCGAAGAGGCGGCCCCCGGCCCCAGCCCGAACAGGCGCTTGCGCACCACGTCGGCCCGCAGGCGGATGGCGCCCGCCTGTGCCAGCAACTGGCCCGATACGAAGCTCTTGCCCGAGCCCGATACGCCGTGGGTGATCAGCAAACGCGGCCGGCCGGGCTCGATCAGCTGCAAGGCCAAGGCCAGGTAGTCGGGGCCTTGCTCCTGCCCACCATGGTCCTGCCCCCCATGATCCTGCCCCCCCTGGTCGCCCCGCAGCCGGGCCACCAGGGCCCGCACCATGGCGCGGTAGACCAGGTAGTAGCGCAGCACGGGCAGGCCGGCATGGTCCCCCCGCTCGTCCAGGTAGGCATTGAGAAAGCGCCAGGCCAGGTCGGCACGCGCATGGGCGAGCAAGTCCATCACCATGAAGGCGATGTCATTGAGGCCGTCGATCCAGCGCAATGCCGGGTCGAACTCGATGCAGTCAAATGCCGTCACCTCGTCACCCAGCACCACCGCATTGGCCAGGTGAAGGTCGCCATGGCCCTCGACGATGCGGCCCTGCACCTTGCGCTGCACCCAGGTGTCATGCAAGTGCGCGGCCTGCGCCTGCAACCAGGGCCGCAAGCGTGCGCAGGCCGCATCGCAGCCGTGCGCCACCAGGCCGTCGAGCAAGCCCTCGACCGGCCGCGTGATCTGCGCCGGGCTGCCCCAGTCGCTGCCCGGCTCGGCCATGTCGGCAGACTGGTGGAACACCGCCAGGCGCCGGGCCAGGCGGTCCAGCTGTGTGCCCTCCAGGCGGCCCACCGCCAGGCGTTCACTGAGCAGGGCGCCGGGCGCAAACTGCTTCATGCGCAGTGCGTATTCGATGGGCTCGCCTGCCATGGCAGCGTCGGCAGGATCGGCCTCCCCTGGCGAGCCCAGGCGCGGCGCGTCGGCGGTGCCCAAGACCGGGCAGACGTCCAGGTACAAATCCGGCGCCAGGCGGCGGTTGAGCACCAACTCCTGCTCGCACAGCCGCCGCCTTGTGGCCAGCTCGCTGAAGTCCAGAAAGGGCAGCTTCACCGGCTTCTTGATCTTCCAGGCGTGGGTGCCATCCAGCAGGACCCAGGAGATATGGGTCTCGATCAAGCGCGCCTCAAGTTGGCGCTGAAGGTGTTGAACCAGCTCGATCGACATGGGGGCACCTCACACCATGGGTTTGCGCCACACGCTGGCCAGCCAGGGCTGCTGCTCGCGGGGCAGCCCTTCGGGCCGGTAGTAGTGCAGCAACTCGACAAAACCGGCGGCCTGCAGATAGGCCTGCCAGCCGGCCAGCTCATGGTAGACGCCATAGCGCCCTGCCTGCCAGCCCTCCTGCCCCTGGCCACGCGGGTTGGAGCTGAACAGCACGCCACCGGGCTTGAGCGTGTCAAACAAGGCCTGCAGCACGCGAGGCAACTCCTGGCTGGGCACGTGGAACAAGGCCGCATTGGCGAACACACCATCGAAGCGGGATGCTGGCAAGTCCAGTGCCAGAAAGCTTTGTTCCAGCACCTCGCAGCCACTGTGCTGGCGCGCCATGGCGGCAAAACGGGGCGCGCCTTCCAGGCCCGTGGCGTGGTGCCCCATGTCGGCGAAGGCCTTGAGGTCGCGGCCCGGCCCGCAGCCAAAGTCCAGGATCTGGAAAGGGGCCGGCCCCTCGATGAAGCGCAACAGGGCCGCGATGTTCTGGCTCACGTCGTGGTCACGCGTGCCCAGCCAGAACGGCTCGGCCCGCGCCTCGTAATGCGCCAGGGTTTCAGAGGCAATGTGCTGCAGGTCTTGCTTGCTCAGGTCCATGCCTCATGTTGACACACAAGGCCTCAGGGGGCCGAAGCCGGCGCAGGTGCCACTGCCGCGGCAGTCGGCTTTTTCTCGCGCGTGAGGAAGATCAAGGGGATCAGGATGGGCACCAGCACCGCAAAGTAGATCATCAACATGCCGTCGGCCGTCGAGGCAATGGGCGAGGCCAGGTCTTGCGCGGCTTTTTCGCCTGCGGTCTCTTCGGCCTCCACGCTCACCTCGTAGGTGTGCGACAAGTTCGCATGGATGCGGCCGGTGCGCAAGGTGTGGCCCTGGATGTAGCGCTTGCCTTCCAGCGTGCCGTCGTGCCACCAGCTGCCATCGGGCTGGCGCTGAAAGTCCATGGCCTTGGCCTGCTCGGCTTCTGCCTCGCTCAAACCGGCGGGCAAGGTCAGGTGGAAGTCGCCCGTGGTGACGCCATCGACCGTGACCAGAAAGGGCTGAAAGCGCGCCGACGCCTTGGCCTTGAGCGGTGAGCCCAGCAAGGCCACAAGGTCCTCGGGCGCCGTGAAGATGTAGTGGTAGCGCTCGCCCAGGATGACGAACTGCTTCTTGTCCTGGGTGATCATCACCGTGGAGACCTTCTCGGTATAGGTCTGCCGGGTGACTTTGGGCGTGCTGCTGCACCCGGTGCCAGCCAGGGTGGCCTGCAACAGGCTCCAGGCCACGATGCGTCTGCGGTTCGGGTTCATGGGCATTCCTTCGGTGCGCAAACAAGGAAGGTAGCGCCTGCAAGGGCACCTCGACGCCCACGCCCCTGCGAAAGGGGGTGACCCACGAAGCCAATCGAGTGACCCTGCAACCCACCAGGCGACCAGGGCGCGGGTTTGCGCGCAAAGGGCCCACGTCGTGAAACGGGACTAGTTCACGGCCCGCCCGCCTTTGTGCGGCCATGCCCTGGCCCACCACGGGGATGTTCGGCCCTCAAGTACCGCGGTGTTTGAGACGATAAACCCCAGGACACCCCATCACCTTTGACTGCCATGTGGATCCCTGACGCCATTTACCGCAAGCTGCCCGCGATCTACGCGGCAGCTGGCGCTGCCTTGATCCCCGCTTTCGGCCTGAACGGGCCCAGCGTGCTCAGCGCCGCCTTGTTGATCGGTGCGGGTGTCCTGACCGCCTTGTGGCGCTACAAGCACCGCCAGGCGCCCGAGTTGCCCACCCTCACGCCCAAGCAGGAGTGGGAGCAAAGGCGGGCCAAGCGCGACCAGACGCTGAACATTCAATAGCTGAGCGACAGGCTGTAGGTGCCACTCGTGCCGGTGGTGCCACTGGCGTACACCACGCGAATCGACAAGGTATTGCTGCCCCCCGTGCTGTTGGTGATCACCACGGTGTCTTTCACACCTGTGCCATTGCGGCTGGAGCCCAACAGCCGGCCGGACAGGTTGTACACATACAGGTCGTAGTTGGAGGACGCGTTAGGGACCAGCGTGACCGTCAGCCGCTTGCCGCCCGGTAGCGAGAACTTGTAGTAGTCCGTGTCGGTCGACGACGCGATGCTGCCATTGACCACCAGGGGGGCGCCCTGCAACACCTGCGGCGCCGCCGTGCTGTTATTGGGCTCCACCTCGACGATGGTCGTCACCAGGCTGGACGATGCGCCAGCCGCGTCCACGGCCGCGCTGGCGTCCACGATGCCCGCGCCGCATTGCGCGCAAGCAGCAGGGAAGGGCCGCGCGCTGGCCTTGAGCCGCGTCTGCACGTCATCGGGCGTGAGGTTCGGGTTCTTGGACAGCATCAGGGCGGCCACCCCGCTGACATGCGGCGTGGCCATCGAGGTGCCCAGGTAGGTGCCATACGAGTCGGTCGTCGGCGAGGTGAGGCCCGCGTTGATGGTGGAGGTGATGCCATCGCTGCCATCGCCGCCGGGCGCGGCAATCGACACCACCGAGCCGTAGTTCGAGTACGAGGCCTTGCTCCCATCGCGGCCGACCGCCGCCACCGCGATCACGCCATTGCAACTGGCGGGCGTGAACTGGCCGGCATCCCCATTGCTGTTGCCGGCAGCGGCCACCACCACCGCACCACGTGAACGGACGGCGTTGATGCTGCTCTGGAAGGTGCTGTCGCAAGCGCCGCTTGCCCCCATGGACACGTTGATGACCCGTGCCGGCGTGGTGTTGGCGGGCACGCCGCTGACGGTGCCGCCAGCCGCCCAGAACATGCCATCGGCCACGTCAGACATGTAGCCACCGCAGCGGCCCAAGGCCCGCACGGGCAGCACCTTGGCACCAAAGGCCACCCCGGCCACGCCATCGGCGTTGTTGGTCACAGCGGCAATGGTGCCGGCCACGTGGGTGCCATGCCAGGAGCTGTTGGTCGCGGCCGAACCGCTGGCGCAAAAGCCGGCGGTGGTGGCGTCGCCCGGGTCGCTGGCGTCTGCGTCACGCCCATCGCCATCGTTGGAGACCTTGGTGTCGTTGATGAAGTCATAACCGGGCAGCAGGTTGGCGGCCAGGTCCGCATGCGGACGCACCCCCGTGTCCACCACGGCCACCACCACACCGGCCCCCGTGGACTTGTCCCATGCCGCAGGTGCATTGATGCCGCCGCTGGCCTCGTACAGGTCCCACTGGTAGCCGTAATAGGTGTCCGAGGGCGTCATCATCGGGTAGAGGATGCGGTCCGGCTCAGCGTACTCGACGCTGGCATCACCGGCCTTCAAGTCATCGGCCAGCTGGCGTACGCGGGCCAGAGGCAAGTGCCGATCGAGCTTGATCACGTCCGCCCCCAGGCCCATGCGGCGCAAGTGGCGCAGCTGCACACCCTGGCGGTTCGCGGCCACGCGGGTGCCGTCCATCTGGGCTGCGCTGGGCGCCCGCGTGGAAGACGCATCGCGGTATTTGACGATGAGGCGATCGGTGAACTGCTCGGGCGCGAAGGTGTTGAGCGGCCCGTGCGGCTGGAGGGCAGGCTGGAAGGAGGGGCTCGCCCAGGCCACATGGGCTGGGGCAAGGGACATCAGGCCCGCCAGGGCGATGCACTGTGCCAGAGGGGAGAAACGGATGCTGCGCATGACGGGGCCTCTACTGCTTCTTCAACTGCTGCGGATTGTTGTCCAGCCCTCAGAGGTCAGGGCGGGGAGCCTGGCCAACTTTATGAGCCAGGTCAAATCACCCCACTGGGTGCTAACCCTTGTGGCCCCTCGCTCGGGTGGACGATGCGCCGTAAGGTCTACACTGGCCCTGTCACTTTGAAAAAGACAAGAGCTATGCAAGTCCTGCTGAACACCGATACCCATGTTGATGGCCGCAAAGGCATGGCCGAACACCTCGAGACCGTCGTCAAGGAAGCGATGCACCGCTTTGGCGACCATGTCACGCGTGTGGAAGCCCATGTGAGCGACGCCGTCAGCCACACCAAACCCAACCCGGATGACATCGTGTGCACGCTGGAGGCCCGCCTGAGCAAGTTCGAACCGGTGGTCGTCAAGGACCACGCCCCGACCGCCCACCAGGCCATTCAGGGCGCCGTGGCCAAGCTCAAGCGCGCCGTGGCCACCTCCCTGGAAAAGCACGACACCCGTCGTGCCCCGGCGCCCGAGTTGCCCTCGGACACCGACGAAGCCTGAGGATCACGAAGGCTCAGGAGGCGACCCGCACCCATTGCTGGTCGTCGCCCAGCACCTCGATGACGCAGTCGGACGCGGCCACCGGGTCCACCGAGCCGAACCACTCCGCTGCGTTGGCCCCCCGGGCCTTGGCCTGTTTGAGCAGCTCGGCCCAACGCGCCTTGCTGATGCGCGCCTCGCGCCGCAGGGGTTCGCCGCCCAACAAGGCGCGCGGGCTGAGCCCCAAGCGGTACACCCCATTGCCCAATTGCCGCATCACCGCCAGCGTGGGCGGCTGCGCCTTGCCATTGACCAGGATGCTCTTGAGCGCGGAAGGCTCATGCTGCTGGTTCAGCGAAAACCAGGCCACCGGGCACTCCACCGCAGGGGTGTCAGGCGTGTCTTGCGGCAGGATGTAGCCGTTTTCCAGGATGCCAAGCAGGTGCACACCCAGGGTGTAGTGCCAGGCCAGCATCGGGGTAGAAGGTGCGTTCATGGCCGCCATTGTGGCCGAGCCCTGTACACACCTGGCCGCGCATCCAGTACAGTTCACGCCCGGCCGCGCTTTCTTGCCGTGCCTTTTGTGCCCCGGAGGCCCTCATGACCGACCACTACGCCGCCCTCGGCCTGGGCAGCGCCGCCACCCTGGCCGACATCAAGAAGGCCTTCCGCCAGAAGGCCTCGCAATACCACCCCGACCGCAACAGCGCGCCGGAAGCCCCTGCGCGCTTTCGGGCCGTGCAGGAGGCCTACGATGTGTTGTCTGACCCGGACAAGCGCCAGGCCTACGACGACAACCGCCGCCGCAACCTGCTCGACAGCCCGATCGACACGGCCCGCGACATCTGGCTGAACTACTTCAGCCCCCTGATCTGAGCCGCCACTCTTGCCGTCTTTGCGCACCTTTCCCCCTTATCTGTCTGCATCCTCATGAATTTGTCCCCTGCCTTCCACCATCTGCGCGCCGCCTACCAGGCCGAGATGGACGACCTGAGTTTTGACTCCGAGGGGCGGGACGTGCTGCGCCAGCGCCTGGCCGACAAGCGCAAGTCCCTGGACTTCCTGCTGCAAATGACCGAGCTGTCGCCCGAGATGGTGGCCGTGGTCTTCCACCAGGCCTTCCGCTTCACGGAGCCGGGCGTGATGAACCAGGTTGTCAGCGGCGAGCTGGACGAGTGCCCCGACTGGGACGAGATCAGCGCCAGCGTGCAGATCGCGCCCTGGGCCCAGGGCATGGCCGAAACCTTCCTGCAGCAGGCCGACGGCCAGCGCTTCATGACCGTGGCCGCCGCCCTGGCCTATCTGTACGACAAGCCCGACGGCCGCGCCCAGCAGGCATCTGACGAGGATGAGGACGGTGATGAAGAGGGCCGCGACCGTGATGACCACGACGACGAGGACCTGCCGCCCGAAGAGCGCGACGACGATGAAGACGCCCGCGCCCGCGACGAAGCCGGCGCCGACTGGCTGGCCGAACAAGGCTTTGACCGCAAAGACTGATCGAGCACCCTGACCATGAACGAAATCGCCCTCATCCAACAAACGCAAAGCCTGATCGCCGCCGGCGACATCGTGGGCGCCGAGGCCATCCTGGTCGACCTGGCCGACCGCGAAGGCGATGGCGCCCTGATGGTCGTGCTGGAGCAATTGCCCCCCAAGGACATCCTGGCCGTGATCCGCGAGTACGACCCGTCCAAGGACTCGGTCATCAACCTGCTGATCACACCCGAGCAGTTCGCGCGCGCCGTCGTGATCGAGAAGCGCTACAAGGACCTGACCCGCACCCACCTGCGCGGCATGGTCAACTCCATCATCTTCCGCGAAGACGCCGACCCCATCGAGTTCCTGAGCGCCCTGGGTGAGCTGGACGGCGGCGCCGAGGCCCTGGCCGACTACTTCACCGACAAGTGGAGCCGCGTCGAAAGCTTTGCCCGCACCGGCACCTTCGACACCATGGAAGACGACGGCCAGATGCTGTCGGAAGAAGCCTTGCTGGCCTCGGCCCACGTGCGCCCCGTGCTGCAACACGAGGAGGTGGCCGACAGCGACTGGATGGAGCTGGCCTGGCTGCTGCGCTACCAATGCCCCGACTTGTTCGGCGAGATGCTGCTGGTGCTGCGCGCCAAGGCCCGTCGCGGTGAAGAAGCGCCCGAGGAGGAAGAGGAAGAAGAGAGCGATGGCAAGGTCGAGACCAGCGACACCGACCGTGGCCGCATCACGCAGGCCGCGATCGACCCGGACGAAGAGTCGGCCATCTGATGGCGCATTATTGGATCGAGGTCCCCACACCATGTCCGCCACCTTCACCCCGCCCCCGGCCGAATCGGCCGATCCGTCGTCCGGCTCGTTCGCTGCGCCAGAGGCCGCGTCTTCTGCGGTCTCGCTGTATGACGCGCGCCCCTTCTTCGAGAAGGCGCTGCAATACGGTGTGCAACACGGCCTGATCGACCAGAACCGCCTGGACGCCATGTGCGTGGAAGCGCCCAAGGGCATGGTGCAGATCGCGGGTTACTTCGGCAGCGAGTTCCTGCGCCCCGAGCTGGAAAAGGCCCGCGAGCGCCTGGTCAACCTGATCAGCCTGTTCCTCGAAGAGGCGTGCGAGGGCGACCTGCGCCGCGCCGCCGAAGCCTTGCGCGACAACTCGCTGCTGTCGCGCTCCAAGGGCGGCTCGGACATGCTCAAGAAGCTGATTGCCATGCCGCAAAGCAGCCACTTCGGCATGAGCGAGCGCCGCGGCTTCACCAACGACCACATCCCGCAGTTGGCCAAGTGGACGCTGCGCAGCCTGGCCGATTACCGCGCCGAGCTGGCCTCGCGCCGCCACGCGACCGACCTGATCGAGGCCGCCACCTGGCTGGCCCAGTCGCTGGGCGTGGACGCCGACGAGCTGGAAGAGCACGGCGCCGATGCCGAAGCCGTGATCCGCACGGCCTTGCTGATCGAGGCCGTGGGCCGCGAAGCCCTGCCCGACTGGATCGGCTTCGAGAAGACCATCGGCGTGCTGCGCCGCCAGCCCATGCTGGCCAGCGAAGAAGGCCTCACCGTGCCCGCCGACTTGCCCGCGCATCTGCATGGCGCGGTCGAGCGCGTGCGCCGCTCGGTGCTGGCCGACATGTCCCGCATCCTGGATGCCAGCCTGTCGCCACGCAAGCTGTTCACGCAGACCGCCGCCTTCATGGGCCGCTATTTCTGGACCGAAGACGCGCTGGCCGAGGTGGACCACCACGAGCGCACGGCCTCCAGCGAATGGCGCAAGGCCACATTGGGCCAGACCGATGAAGACGCGCTCTTGACCGTGTTCCTGCACCTGGCAGCGGGCAACAAGCCCAAGACCAGCATGAGCGACAAGAGCGCGGCCACGCTGATCCGCAAGATCCGCAAATCGGGCCTGCACCCCAAGCTGGCCAGCGACTTCATTGCCGCCCATGCACCCGCTGCCTTGCGTGATAGTTATGCCGAGCTGTGGCGCCTGTTCCTGCAAGAGGCCCAGCCGCTGCTGCTGAGCGACGCGGTGACCTCGCACAACGATGCACTGGCGCTGCTGCGCCGCGAGTGCGTGGTGGTGGCTGCCGCGGCTTGAGGCTCTGCCCCCGCGTCGCCACAGGTGACGTTCAGCCTTTGCCCGGTTTGACAAAGCCAGACGCCACCCAGGCTTCGGCGCTGGCACTGCTCAGCTTGAAGCTGGCCGCCACCCGCACCTGGGCGAGCTGATCCCCGCCTTCATCGAGCGCCGACAAGACCGCATACGGGTCATCCTCATCGGGCACGATGTCAAGGTTGACCGTCAGGCGCCCTGCGTCCGCGCTCACCACAACGCTCTTGTGCAGCAGCGCATGCAGCTGCTGCTCATGGCGGCGGATCACCTCCGAAGCCGTCTTGACCAGCGTATTGAACGCCCCCGTGTCCAGCGGCTTGGGGTTCTTCTTGTCTCGGCCCATGGTCCAAGGGCCGACCAGGGCGGGCTCGGGCTCGCCATCCCTGATCATCTCCACCGCCCAGCCGTCATCGTCTTCGTTCTTGACGACCTTGGCTGTCCAGCCGTTGTCGTGCCACAGGCGGGGTTCGTAGATGGGTGAAGGGATCGGCGAGGAGGTGTCGTCAAGGCTGGTCGTCATCCGGCGGCATCTTACGCCCTCCATGGCCTTGCCCGGCTTGAACCCGGCCATCGGCCATCAGCACGGCACGGCGCGCCAATTGACTGAAAGCGGTCAATCCAGCTCGTGGCAAGCCCCAGTAGGCGCGCCCCATCCTGCGTGGCAAAAAGTGAGATCCGAATCAAATGAAGAACGCTTGTGGTCTGCAAGCGAAAGGGGTTGTTCACCATGTCATACCCGCACCTGACTCACGCGCTGTCCTACATGCCTGTGGTTCGCCGAGGCGCCTGGTTCGCCAGCCTGCCCAGCGCCACGGCCGAGCTTCTGCTCAGCCGCATGGTGGTGCGGCACCTGCGCGCACGCGAGTTGCTGTTCGAGCGTGGCGACCCTTTTGATGGCCTCTATTGCGTGGTCAGGGGCGTGCTCAAGCTGGGCAACGTCCACGCCGATGGCCGTGAAAGCATCATGGGCCTGACCGAGGCCTCGCAGTGGTTTGGCGAGATCGCCCTGTTTGACCGCCAGCCCCGCAGCGTCGATGGCACAGCCGAAGATGCCTGCACGGTCCTGCACCTGCCGGGGCCCGAGATCGACCAGCTGCTGCGTGAACAGCCCAGCCTGGGCGTTCACTTCGGGGCCCTGCTCGCACAGAAGATGCGCACGGCCTTGCTGGCGCTGGACGCCATGGCCCACCTGTCTCGCAATGCCCGCATGGCGCGCTACCTGGTGATGCTGGCCACGCAGCACTGGTCGGTGCTGCCCGAGTGCACCCGCACCACCGTGCCCTTTCAGCACGAACAGATCGCCATGCTGATGCTGGTCACGCGCCAGACCGTGGGCCTGGCCCTCAAAGACCTGGAGGCTGCCGGCATCATCCGCCGGCACTACGGCTACATCGACATCCTGGACTGGGACCTGCTGAACGAAACGGCCGAGCTGCCCACCATGCTCGATGCCCACCCCTCCCGCACACATGCCCCTGGCAAGGTCCTGTCATTCAGGGCGGCTTGAGGTGAGCGTTCAGCCCTCTTGAGCATGAGGGGCATGAGGGGCCTGTTGGTCCGGCGTGTGCTGGCGCTGCAGGCGGTACACACCCGGCGTTTCACCCGTCCAGCCTTTGAAGGCGCGGTGAAACGAGGTGATGCTGTCAAAGCCCAGCTCGAAGGCAATCGCAGAGAGGGGCTGTGCACCCCGTGTGAGCTTGTCCATCGCCAGATCACGCCGAAGCTCATCCTTGACGCGCTGAAACGTGGTCTGCTCCTGATGCAGCCTGCGGTGCAATGAGCGTGTCGACAGATGCAGGGCCGCGGCCGCGCTGTCCGCCGTGGCGGAGGCGGGCAGCAAGTCCGCCAGGTGCCGGCGCAGGCGCTCATGCAGGCGCTCCGCATCGAACTGGCATGCGATCCAGTTGCCGGGAGCGGCATCCAGGAAGGCGTCCAGATCCTGCTTGCCCCGCACCACCGGCTGCGCCAGCCAGCTGTCGTCCAGCTCAAGCGCGCTGACCGCCTGCTCAAAACGAATGGGCCCAGGGAACCAGCTGGCCAGGTCGCCACAGGTGTGCGCATGGCTGGTTCTGAGCATGACGCGCCGCACCGGCACCGTCTTGCCCGTGAGCCAGCAGGCCATGCCATGCACCAGCTTGATGAACAGGTCGGTGGCGATGGGCTTGAGCACGGGCTCATCGCTGGTCGGGCGCAGCAACAAGGTGCAGCGGCCATCGGCCGTTTGAATATCGAGCACGAAGCTGTCCTGCAATTGGCGCAGCAGGTGCGACCACCGCCTGATGGCCTTGCACAAGGTGTCGCCCTCCAGCAAGGTCATGCAGGTCAGGCGCAAGGCACCTGATCGAAAGGGCCGCGGAAACAGGCCGGGCATCTCGTCATTGCTCAAGGTGACCAGGTGCCGGTACAGCTGCGTGAACTGCGTGGTGCTCAAGGCCCTCAAGCACGTGGGATCGCGGTCATCAGGCAGATCCAGCGCTTGCAGCGCCTTCAGCATGGCCAGGCTGGGGATGCCCATGTCGCGGCACAGGGCCTCGACAAATGACATCGACAGTGTCCGCTCGCGGGCTTGGTCTGACATGGTCGGAGTGTGCCCAAGCAGCACCCCGGCGTGATCAGTAGATTCCATAGGGATGGGCGCAGCACCAGGCGCACGGCGCGCCAACCCTGTCAGGCATCAGGCATTTGCCCGCAATCTGGCTGGACACGGCAATACATCGGCAGGTTCTGCCAATGCCACCAGGCACAGGCCTTTCCATACTGCCCTCGCCTTGATCGGCATGAACACGAACCCATCCCAACGGAGACCACACCATGAAACAAACCACCATGATGGCCGCATGCGCCGCCCTGCTGTCCATCCCCACGCTGAGCCAGGCCCAGAGCACCGCCACCAGATACCCCGTGGTGCTGATGCACGGCTTGTATGGCTACGACAATGTGCTGGGCAGCGACTACTTCTACGGCATCGTCAGCGACCTCAAGAGGAACGGCGCCGTGGTGCTGGTGCCGCAGGTCTCGGCCGTGAACTCCAATGAGGTGCGCGGCGAACAACTGCTCAAGCTGCTGCGCCAGTACAAGGCCACCTATGGCTACAGCAAGTTCAACCTGATCGGGCACAGCCAGGGTGGCACCACCGTGCGCTACATCTTCGACGCCGATCGCTCGCTCGTGGCCTCCATTTCCAGCGTGGGCACGCCCCATGGGGGCACCCCGGTGGCCGACATCGGCCTGGCCTCTGGCGGTGGCGTGTGGACCTCGCCCATCGGCTGGCTGCTGGGCGGTATCACGGGCAATGTCTCGCTGCAGAACGCCACCGCCGCGCTCAACTCGCTGAGCACAGGTGGTGCCCGCAGTTTCAACAGCAAGCACCCCGCCGGCGCCCCAACCAGCACCTGCGGCTCGGGCGCGGCCACGGTGTCCGGCGTGCCGTTCTACTCGGTGGGCAGCACCTCGGTGTACACCAATGCACTGGACGTGTCTGACGCCTTGCTGGCCCTGACCTCGGTCGACTTCGCAGGTGGCGCCAACGATGGGGTGGTCGGGCGCTGCTCGACGCACTGGGGCACGGTGCTCAAGGACAACTACAAATGGAACCACCTGGATCAGGTCAACCAGGCCAATGGCTTGCGTGGCATCTTGTCTGAAGACCCGGTGGCCTTCTTCCGCACCCACGTCAACCGCCTGAAGAACCAGGGCCTGTGATGCAGATGAACAAGCCCCCCATCAGCAAGATGCGGCGCCGGGGATGGAGCTGGATCGCGGCCCCCGTGGCTCTGGCCGCGGCCGGCGCGATGTATGGCCCCCTGTTCGGGTCGGGCCAGACAGCCCACGAAGTGGCGCCCCTTCAATCGGCGCCCCAAGGTGCCAACTGGTTCAACACCTTGCCGCCCACCGGCAGCGGGGGCACCGCCAGCGAGGGCACCCATGTAGGCCCCACACGCACCGTGGCCGAGATCCAGCAGGCCTTGCTGGTCAAGGGCTCCTTGCGCGGCGTGGACCTGCCGCCCTGGGGCAGCGTGCGTGGCCAGCCCTTGAAACCCAACCGCACGCTGCGCGACCGCTTCGACTTCTACCTGCTGGCCATGGGCGAGGCCAGCCTGGCCGAGTTGAGCAAGCTGCTGCGCGCCCATGCCGAACAGGACTTGGGGCCCGATCTGGCCACGGGCATCTACGCCATCTGGGAGCGCTACCTCCAGCTGCAGGCTTACACCTTCGTGCGTGTCGCCAACCCCGCCGACATCGGCAGCATGCAAGCGGCCTTGCAGGAACACCAGCAGGTACGCCAGCAGTTGCTCGGAGCGGCCTGGGCCAAGGCCTTCTATGGTGAAGACGAAGCCCAGCTCGCCGGCGACATCGACCGGATCATGAGTGGTGGCGAGCTGAACAAGCCCGACCCCGATCAGGCCCTGTTCTCACCGCCACAGGGTATGGATCCGCAAGCGCTGCACGAGCAACGCGTGGCGCGTTTCGGCAAGGACAAGGCCGATCGCCTCAAGGAGCTGGATGACGCCGAAGCCGAATGGATGCGTCGCGTCGAGGCCGTGCGGGGCCAGGTGCACACCTTGAAGCAGGCTGCCCACCTCTCGACCCTGCAACGCAACCAGGCCATCAGCAACCTGATGGACAGCGCCTTCCCGGACGCCGTTGAAAAGATGCGCGCATCGGGCCTGGTCGGGCTCTGAAGCTTTTCCAGAGGAACAGGCCCGCACTTCGTCTTCTCCACGTCGGGCCAGTTTGTTGGTCGCCGCATCCCATCGGGTCGGCGACCTTTTTTATGGTGTCAATACGGACAGTTATTGCGCTTGACCGACACCTCGCTGGTGTTCACGGTAGCCTGATACGGCGCGCCGCACAGGAAGGGGCTGTAGCGCGTGTCGTTGTCCACGAAGCGCTTCATCCAGGCGATGCCCATCTTGCCCAGGGTGGCATCGTGCCCGCCGCCATTCATCACGCACAGGTGGTCGTCTCCGGCCATCTCGATGTAGCTCTTCTTGTTGGCGCTCATGCTGTTGTAGAAGGGCACGGCATGGCTGGCCACCGGCGCAATCGCATCGGCCTGACAGGCCATGATCAAGGTGGGCACCGTCACGGCAGACCAGTTGGTGACCGTGTTCCAGGGGGCCATCGGGATGGCGGCTTTCAGGCTCGGGTTGTCCTTGGCGGCTTGCAGCGTGCCGCCCCCGCCCATGGAGTGCCCCATCACAGCCAGACGGCTCGGGTCCACCTTGTTGTAGATCGGGCTGCTGCTGGTCTTGCTCAGGCTGACCACTTTGTCCAGCGCCGCCTTGAGCTGCCTGGCCCGGCTGGCGGGTTGATCCAGCGTGGTCAGCGTGTCGATCACGATCACCACAAAGCCATGCGAGGACAGGCGCTCGCCCCAGAAGGTCACCGTGGACTTGCTCGCCGTGTAGCCCGGCGACACGGCAATCGCGCCATATTGGCCAGCGGCAGTGGGGTAGTAGACCGTGCCGCCGCCAAACGTGGTGACGCTGTAGCGAGAGACATCGGTGGTGCGGGTGGCGAAGGGCCCAGCCTTCTCCAAGGCGCTGGCGGTGGGGTCGGGCCCCTTCTGGTAGCTCTGCGCCTGCGCGTGGCCACCCAAGGTCATCAAAGCGGCGCAGGCCAGTGCGGCCAGGCCATAGCGGTTTGTCAATTGCAAGGGCATCATCTCTCCTGGACAGGTTGAATGCGCAACGTGCGCGCATGCAGTGTCAAATCCAGGTCAGGCAGCGTCATTGACAGGCTCGGCCAATCCATTGCCCGGCTCAGCCAAGATGCGGCCAATGCCATGGCGCCTTGCAAATCCGGTGCATGCTGTCGGTTCGATGCGCGAGGGGGGACACGATGAACCATGTGCAGGTGCTGTCACGCTCCGGCCTGAGGCCGGCCACATGGGCGCTTGGCCTGGGCCTGGCCGGTGCGCTGCTGGCCGCCATTTACTGGTTCAATGCAGACGCGCCCGCGCCGCAGGCCCCCGTGGCGCCGGCCCCATCGCTTCACGTGGCTCGCACCGGCAGCAGCCCCACTGCGGCAGAAGCCCTCACCCTGGCGGAGCGCCTGTCTGCCCAAGCGTTCCTCAACATCGACAGCCGGCCATGGGACCCGGCCCAGCTGTTCGAGCTGGATGCGCACGGCCAACTGGTACTGGATGAACGCCTGCTGGACAGGCTCACCAGCTTGCATGTGCGACTGTCCAACCCCGAGCAGGCCGGCACCACGCTGGCGGCCTTGCAGCAAGCCTTCCGGCAGGGCCTGCCTCCCGCGCAGGCCAATGAAGCCATGCGGCTGGTCAATGCCTACCAGGCCTATGAAGAAGCCGAACAGGCCCACATGCAGACACAGCCCATTCCCGCCCACATGGACGAGGTGCGGGCTGATCAGCAGCGGCGAGTGGCGTTACAAGAGCGCCTCTTCGGGCCAACGCAAGCCCAGCACTTGTTTGGGCAGCGCAATGAGCAGGCACTCGTCGTGGCCGAGGCTGCCCTGCTGGCCGCCGACACCAGCATCCCGCTGGCACAACGGCAGGCTCAGATCGGGGCCTTGCGCCTGCGCCTGCCTGTCGAATTGCGGGCAGCCATTGTCGACCCGGACTGAACTGAAACGGGCACCGGACGATCAGCCGGCCAGTCCCGCAAACACGTTCTGCACGTCGTCGTTGGCATCCATGGCGGCCAGGAAGGTCTCGACCTCCTCAAGGGCCTCGGCGCTCAGGCTGGCCGGGTCCACCGGGTTCTTGGGCTTGTACCCCAGCTTGGCCGACAGCACCGTGAAGCCTTGTGCGGGCAGCGCACGGCTGACGGCATCCAGATCGGTGGGGTCGGTCCAGAACAGGGTGACGCCCTCTTCGCCCACTTCCAGGTCTTGCGCACCGGCTTCGATGGCGGCCATTTCGGGGTCGGCACCGGCGGTGGTGGCTTCGGCCTCGATCATGCCGACGTGGTCGAAGTCCCAGGACACCGAGCCGGACGTGCCTTGCTGGCCCTTGCGGAACAACACACGCATCTCCGAGGCCGTGCGGTTGACGTTGTCGGTCAGGCACTCGACCATCACCGGCACGCGGTGCGGCGCAAAACCTTCGTAGATCACGTGATCAAAGTGCACGGCCTCGCCCGTGAGGCCCGCACCCTTCTTGATGGCACGCTCCAGTGTGTCCTTGGGCATGGACGCCTTGCGGGCCTGCTCGACCACCAGGCGCAGGCGCGCGTTGGCAGCCGGGTCCGCGCCGTTGCGCGCCGCGATCATGATTTCCTTGGCCAGCTTGCCGAACACCCGGCCCTTGATATTGGCGGCCAGATCCTTGTGTTTTGCTTTCCACTGCGCGCCCATGGCGAGGGTCCTTTGAATGGCTGAAACGGCCGTCAGTTTAGTGGACGTGGGCTGAGGGCCGTTTCACGACGCGGTTCACGGGGTGGCTCACAAGCCCAGATCGCTCAAGCCGGGGTGATCATCAGGCCGGCGGCCCAGGGGCCACAGGAACAAGCGGTCGCCGGCCGAGATCGGCAGGTCATTGATGCTGGCATGGCGGCGCACCATCAGGCCCAGGGCGTTGAACTGCCAGTTCTCGTTGCCATAAGAGCGGAACCACTGGCCCGCATCGTCATGCCACTCGTAGGCGAAGCGCACGGCGATGCGCTCGCCTGAATGCGCCCACAACTCCTTGATCAGGCGGTAGTCCAGCTCGCGCGCCCATTTGCGCTGCAGGAACTGGCGCACCTGCTCACGCCCCACGGGGAACTCGGCGCGGTTGCGCCATTGCGTGTCCTCGGTGTAGACCATCACCACGCGGTCCGGGTCACGGCTGTTCCAGGCGTCTTCAGCCAGGCGCACCTTCTGGGTGGCGGTCTCCAGTGTGAAAGGCGGCAGGGGTGGGCGGGCATCCATGTTCGGGTTTCCTTGCTTAGCTTGTAGACAGATCTGTCTACTTTGGTGAAATCTACCGCAAGTAGACAAGTCTGTCTACAATGAGCTCATGAACAACCTGACCCAGGGTGAGACCACGCCCACCAATGCCCGCGACCGCATCCTGCACACCGCGCACCGGCTCTTTTATGCGCACGGCATCCGCGCCACCGGCATCGACAAGGTGATCGCCGAGGCCGGGGTCACCAAGGTCACCTTCTACCGGCACTTCCCGAGCAAGAACGAATTGATCCTGGCCTACCTGGCCTTGCGGCACGAGCTCTGGATGAGCTGGTTCACCTCCACACTGGCCGCCCACGGCCACACCGTGGCGGCCCTGGCGCCCACCTTGAAAGCCTGGTTTGAAGACAAGGGCTTTCGGGGTTGTGCCTTCATCAATGTGGTCAACGAAATGGCCGAGGAGTTGCCGGCCGTGCGGGCGATCTCGCGCAACCACAAGGACGACATGACCCAGGCCATTGCCAGCTTGCTCCCGCCCTCCCGCCAGCGCAAGGCCACGGCCAGGGCGCTCGCGATGGCGGTAGACGGCGCCATCGTGCACGCTCAGATGTCGCCAGATGCCGATGAAGCCTTGCGCGCTTTTGAAAGACTGTGTAAGGCCTTGACCTCAGCGTGAGGGGATGCCACTGGGGCGGCTCCAGTGCACGCTGGCGCCGCGGGTAAACGTTTTGTCGCACGGGCTTGTGGGCACGCAAGGCATCATCTAGATTGATGCGCTGCATCTCTACCTACCAAATACATGGCAAAGCAGGAGCCCACATGCCCTTTGTGAAGAACGCCAGCAAGCTGGCCGCTGTCTGCCTGGCCGCCCCCATGCTGGCCAGCACACCAGCCAAAGCGGCCCCAGACAACCCCTCGCTGTGCGTGTGGGACCCGATCGGTGCATCAGGCCCGCTGTATGACGCAGCCAAGACCTACGCGCTGGCCATGCAGAAGCAGAACGTGGACGTCCGCCTCAAGCCCTATACCGACGAGCGCGTGGCATCCGAAGACTTCCGTGTTGGCCAATGCGATGCCCTCATGGCCACCTCCTTGCGCACCAAGCACTTTCATCCGCTGCCTGCGGCCATCGACTACGGCGGCGCCGCCACCATCGTGCGCGACGGCAAGGTCGACATGGAGGCCAGCTACGAGGTCGTCCACAAGGCGATCAACCTGTTTGCATCGGCCGGTGCGGCCAAGCTGGCCGTGCGTGATCGCTTCGAGCTCGGCGGCATCCTGCCAACCGGCGCCGTCTACACCTTTGTCCGTGACCGCAACCTGTTCAAGAAGGGCTTCACCGGCGCGCGCCTGCCCGCCTTTGACGACGACAAAGTCCAGGCCTACTTGATCACGCGCATTGGCGCGCAGGCCATTGCATCGGACATCAGCAACTTCGTCACCAAGTTCAACAACGGCAGCGTGGACGCGCTGTTCGCACCCGCCGTGGCCTACAGACCGCTGGAGATCTACCGCGGCGTGGGCACACAAGGCGGCGTGTCACGCATGCCCCTGGCCTTCACGACCATGCAGATGGTGTTTGACCGCAGCCGCTTCCCAGCGGGCTTTGGCGAGAAGTCCCGCCAGTTCTGGGCGGAGCAATTCGACCAGGCCATGAGCACCGTGCGCAAGGCCGAGGCCGACATCCCCCAGAACCTCTTCGTGGACTTCTCCAACCAGGACGGCGTGGCCTTTGTGACCAGCCAGCGCGACACTCGCGTTGACCTGGCAGAAAAGGGCTACTACGACAAGCAGGGCTTGAAGATCATGAAGCGCATCCGCTGCAGCGTCCAGCCAGGGGCGGCCGAGTGCTCGAACAATGCGGAGATTGAGTGGGCGGTGGTGGCGCAGAAGTGAGGTTCAAGCCCGCCAGCCGACAGATGTGATGCGGATGGTGGACAAAACAAAGCCGCCCCGAAGGGCGGCTTTTGTTGACCACGAGGACAGCCGATCAGGGCTGAGCTGCCTTGGCCTTGATGGCACCGGCTGCTTCAAGTTCTTCCTTCTTGGGCTTCGGAGGAATGGGGATCGTGCCGGCTGGATATTGCCGGTCACCACCCTTGACCGCGATGGTGCCTGTGGCCGTAGGCACGACCTTCTTAGTAGGCACCTGGCCATTGAGCGTAGGCCCGCTCGTCTGCTTGACCACTGCAGCCGAAGCCGCGGTTGAAGCCACCGTCGATGTGTCAGCAGCCTGCGCCACGTTACCCCATGCAGTCAAGGCAATGAAACCCGACAGACAGATCAGGGCGCGAAAACGGGAAAAGAAATGCACGTTGGACATGGCTATGCTCCGTGGTTGAAATAGGCCGAACAAAAATAGGTGTGCGCAGTAGTAAACGTCAAAATTTGCTCGCCACCGACATTGGTTACACGGAGATACAAGCGAAGGCCACACATCAGAACCCCAGTTTCGCGCTCAGCTCCGTCAATGGAGCCCGAAAGTACATCGCAACTGGCTGGGCATCAGCCAAAGCATTGGCGGCGAGATGGGCTTGGCGGCGTGCACCCGCAACGTCGCCCAACGACAACAGACAGACTCCATAACGCGCCCTGGTCGCAGCCAGATACGGATTGGCCGCATAGCCATTGGCCAGCGCAGCGATGGCGCGCTCAAAATAGGGCCGAGCTTCAGCAGGTTTGCCTTGGCCCATTTTCAAGCGAGCCATTTGCTCGTTTGAGCCATAGATAACCAACCTGAATTGATCCGCACGGGAGGTCTTTACCACCGTCTGTTGGTAGTGGTGGCTGATCAGCGGCGCAGCTTCCTCAAAGCGTTGTGTCTCCATCAATAGTGCAGCCCAGCCCGAAGAGTAAGTGCTATCGGGTTGCAAAGATGCATCGCTCGCCAGTGGAGGCTGAAGCCAGCTCGTGGCTTGTACCCAATTGCGCTCGGCCAGATAGGTGGACCCCATGGCTTCGTCGATCGCCCTGACGTAGGGATGGCCTTTTCCGAGTTCTGGCAACAAGCGAGCACGAGCCTGCATCAGTACTTTCCTGGCTTCTGCTGACTGCCCTATGTCCTCCAAATACCAGGCAACAGCCTCCTCAACACGACCATCGATGGGCAAGGCGTCCTTGAGCTCATCCTGAATTCGAAGTGCCTCCTTCAAATGAGGCCCGGCTTCTTTCAATCGACCATCAAACAACGCCACCTCACCCAAAGCACGATGCGCCTGGAATAGGGTGCGCGGATCCACAGTTCCCTGTTGCCCGAAGATGACCTCGCTGGCATGTCTGACCAGATCTCGTCCGTCGACACGAAGTCCAATGGATGAGCGCAGTCGACCCAACTGCAATTCAATCACTGCGCTATTGAGGTGATTCGGGCCCAAAGCAGCCACCATCGTCTTGTGTGCCTGATCGAACTCCTGAAGTGCCTGGTCAAAGCGGTCGACCTGCGCCAGACTCATCGCCAACAAGTACCGCTCTTGGGCCAGTCGAACGGAGTTGGCTCCCCACAGCTTGGCGCGTGCAGCCATGGACTCTTCATACAAGGCGAATGAGTTTCGATGGTCGTTCTTGATGCTCAGCAGATCACCCATGGCCACAAGCGCCTCGGCCAGTTGGGCGCTCTTGGCTGCGCGCAAACGCAGTTGTTGAAGCGCTGGCACGATGAGGTCCTCAGCCAACGGAATATCTCGGGTCACGACCCCCAGATGACCGCGAGCCACCTGCAAGCCAAAACAGACGTCCACAGGTTGCATCTGCGCTGTGCGGCACAAGGCCAGTCCCGTATCCAGGCTGATCTTCGCGCCTGCTGTGTCGCCCCGCGCATCTTGACTATCCGCCAGCTCCCTCAGCGCCTGTGCCCGCTCCGCCACCGGCGCCCCCATCGCTTCCAGCTGCGCCACGCGCTGCTTGCGCAAAGCGATCGCCTCGTCCGTGATCGCCAGGTTATGCAGCAAGCCCCCCACCACCCCCTGCAGCTCCACCCGCACACGCGGCTGGTCTTTCAACTGCGTGCCCAGTGCATGGGCGCTGTTGACCAACAGCTGCTCGACCGTCTGCTGGCGTTTGCGCAAGGCATCGGGTTGTTCCACATCGCCGTTCTCAAACAGGCCGACCAGGAAGTCCTTGATGGCATTGGCCTTGGCCGCTTCCTGCCGGGCTTGTTCAGCCTGCCACAGCGCCACACCCAGGCCCACGCTCAGTGCGGCCACCACAGCGCCCACGGCGCTCAAGGCCCAGGCATGGCGCTGCACATACTTGCGCGTGCGGTACCAGCGGCTGTCGGGCTGGGCGGCAATGGGCTCTTTGGCCAGGTGGTGCTGGATGTCCTGCGCAAAGGCCTCGGCGGTGGCGTAGCGGCGCACGGTCTGTTTTTGCAGCGCGGTGGCCACGATCACATCCAGGTCGCCGCGCAGTTGCTGGCTCAGGCGGCGCGGGCTGGCCTTGAAGTGTTCGGCCAGGTCGTTGACCGTGACCGCCGTGGGGTGGTGGGTCTGCACCTCGCCATCCAGCCAGACCTGGCTGGGCCGGCGTGCGTCCGTCGCGAGGATGGCTTCTTCCAGCGCACCCCGTGTGCCGCGCGGCAGGCGGTAAGGACGCTGGCCGGTCAGCAGCTCGAACAGGATCACGCCCAGGGCATAGACGTCGCTGGCGGTGGTCAGCGGCGCACCGGCGATCTGTTCCGGGGCGGCGTAGTCGGGGGTGAGCACATGGCCGTTGTGCTGGGTCAGCTCGGTGGAGGGCGCCACGGCGCCGGTCTCGCTGCCCTGGATCAGCTTGGCAATGCCGAAGTCCAGCAGCTTGACCTCGCCTTGCTCGTTGACCAGGATGTTGCTGGGCTTGAGGTCACGGTGCAGTACCAGCTTGGTGTGCGCGTACTGCACCGCGCTGAGGACCTGCAGGAACAGCTGCAGGCGCTCATGCAGTGTGAGGTGGTGCTCGTCGCAATACGCGGGCAGGGGCTGGCCTTCGATGTACTCCAGCACCATGAAGGGCAGGCCGGTGGGCGCCGTGCCCACGTCGTACAGGCGCGCGATGTGGCGGTGTTCCAGGCTGGCCAGGATGTCGCGCTCGCGGCGCAGGCGTTCGGCCAGCAGGGCTTGACCAGGGCCGGCGTGGGGCATCTTCAAGGCCACCTGGCGACGGATCTGGCCGTCGTCGCGCTCGGCCAGCCAGACCACGCTCATGCCGCCCTGGCCCAGCGGCTTGATCAGGCGGTAGGGGCCCAGCATGTCACCCGCAAACAGGCCGGACTGGCTGACGCTGTTCAGGCCCGCTTCAGGCTGGCCGGGCGCAGGCGCAAGCGGTTCCAGCTTGGGCAGCTCGGCCATGAAGGCGCCGCCATCCAGCTCCTCGCGGTCGGCCAGCAATTGCCTGAGCGCGGCCAGCATCTCGTCATCCAGCGTCTGGGCCCGCAACCAGGCCTCACGTTGTTCAGGCGGCTGCGCCAGGGCCTCGTCCAGCAGGGGCATGAGGCGGGGCCACAGGGCCATGGGGATCTTCATGGCGCGGGCCTGCTGATGTGCAAAACCGGGTCGCCCGCTCAGGCCTTGAGCGCGGCAAACAAGAAGCTGCGGGCGCGCTCCCAGTCACGCTCGACCGTGCGGGTGCTCACGTCCAGCACCTGGGCGATCTCGCTGTTGTCCAGGCCGATGAAGTAGCGCATCTCCACCACCTTGACCAGGCGTGGGTCGATGGCGCCCAGCGCCTCCAGCGCCTCGTGGATATGCAGCACCTCGTCTTCGCCACTGGGCAGGCCGCTGGCCACCGCGGTGTCGAGCGTGACAAAGGCCATGTCGCCGCCGCGCCGCTGTGCTTGTTGCTCGCGGGCGATGTCCACCACCACCGAGCGCATCACCTTGGCTGCATAGGCCAGGAAGTGGCCACGGTCGTTGAGCGAGAGTTCTTCGAGCTTGAGCAGGCGCAGGTAGCACTCGTGCACCAGCGAGGTGGTGTCGAGCATCACGCGCTCGTCGGTCTTGCGCATGCGCGCCGAGGCGATCTGGCGCAACTGGGGGTAGAGCAGGTCGAACAGGCGGTTGAGCGCATCAGCCTGGCCTTGCTGCGCCGCTGCCAGCAGCAGCGTGACTTCTCCGATCTTGCCCATGAGCCCCACTCCATCCAAGACAACAAGCCACCGCACCGGGTGGCGCAGTGGCATTGTAGGGAGCTTCGGACAGGTCAGTGTCGCGGATCAGCCCAAGGTGGCGATGGTGGTCTTGATCCTGGTGAGCTGGTCGATGTGCTGGGTCACGGCAGCCACGGCGGCCTTGCGGGTGGCCGCGTCCAGGCCGGCCAGGATGCGGGGGCTGAGGTGCTCGTACAACTCGCCGTGCTGGTTGGCCACGATCTCGTTGACGATCTGGGCCACCAGTTGCGGCCACTCCACCTTCGGGATCTTGGGGAACTGGATGGTGCCGATCTCCTTGCTGGAGCTCGTCGTCACCTTCTTGTAGATGGCCAGGGCCAGCGCGGTCTGGCCCTTGGGCACGGTCAGGGTGTTGCCCATCGGGTTGACGGCACCGGCGTAGACGAAGAACTTGTCGAACACGGCCTGGGTGCTGGTGGTCGTGATGATGATGGACTGGCTGGTCGCGTGGGTGGCGATGCTGAGCTTGGCGTACTCGGGCAGTTGCTGGTGTGCGGTGGCCACCACATTGGCCGTGGCCAGGGTGTCGGTGTTGATCCAGTTGTCGTTGGGTGTGGGCTGCGAAAAATCCACAAAGTGCGTGGCCTGGGCGAAACCCGTGTCAGGCCCGTTGGGGTCGACCAGGAAGGGCGTCACGCTCAGCACGTGCGGGCCGGTGCCAGGGCCGCCTTCCTTGGTGTACCAGGACTGGATCGTGGCTTTGTCGATGCCCGGCACGGTGGCGTTGGCCATGAAGAAGTTGCCCGCCTCGAAACTGAAGACCAGATCCCACACGCCGCTGTTGGGGTCGGCAAGCTTGAACTGAATGGGGGCGGGCTGGTTCTCCGCAATGATGTCCACGGTGTGGCCGGGAACCTTGAGGGTGTTGCTGCCAAATTGCAGCGCTTGCATGGTGTAAGAGACGGGCATGGTGGTACTCCTGTTGATGGGGCAACTTGATAAATGTGTTGCGCTCATCTGGGAATACGCGCCCCCGACAGGGCAGCCGACATGCAGCGAACCCTTTCACCCATCAGGGGGTGCCGGGCCGTGCAGGCCTGGTTCAGCGTGGCTTGAACTGCTGCACGATGCCGCCCAGCAGCACCTCGATCATCAGCTCGATGTGGCGATCGCTGGGCACCTGGGGGAACCAGACATCGTCCGGGCCCATCACCAGGTGGCGCGCCGTCAAGCCATGGATGCCTTCCCAGAAAATCTGGGTCATCAGGTCGATGTCGACATCCTGGCCGCTGACCTGGCCGGCGCGGGCCAGATCGGCCCACAGGCTGCGTCCGAAGGCATACGGGTCTTCAGACGGGTCACCATGCTGCACACGCGCCGACTCATTGGGCGCATGCGGGCGCTGCTGCATGAACACGAAGGCGTACTCGGCCGGGTGGGTGATGCCGAACTGGATGTAGGCGCGTGCCATGCCCCGGATGCGGTCGGCAGGGGCCTTGTGCTCGTTGGCCGAGGCCGTCATCACGCGGGTGAGTTCCAGCAGGTCTTCGTCCATGGCCTGCGTGATCAGCATGGCCTTGTCTTCAAACAGCGAATACACCACGGTGGTGGAGTAGCCGGCCAACTCGGCCACCTTGCGCAGCGACACATCGGCCAGCCCACCCTTCTTGATCAGCTTGCGCACGATCTTGATGATGGCCTTGCGCCGCTGCTCGGCCTCGCGCAGCTTGCGCGTTTCCTTGGCTGCATCTTTGGCGGAACCTTTGGCTGACTCTCTGGCAGAAGTAGTGGCCACGAAGCGGCGCTCCTCGGGTGATCTCACACCCCTATTACCTCGCGTTTTACGCAGCGAAGTGGACAGGGTTTGTCTGGATAACTGACTGATTGAGCACAGCATATTCTGATAACACTGTATTTTTTTCTTGCGCCGTTTCTTTTTTATGACGCCGATCAAACACGCGCTGCTCTCGCTGAGCTGGCTGCCCATGCTCCTGCTGGCCGCCTGCCAGGACGCGCCGCCACCGCCCCCCGGTGACCAGGATGTCACCCGCGCCGAATCCCTGCGCCCGGCCGACGCCCAGTTGGCCGCCAAGTACGAACGCGCCTGCCTGAGCTGCCACGGCGTGCGCAGCGCCGCGCCCCTGACCGGCTTTGCACCGGCCTGGAAGCCACGCCTGGCCCAGGGTGCCGATGTGCTGCTGAGCCATGCCCGCGAGGGCTTCAACGGCATGCCCGCCAAAGGCCTGTGCAGTGACTGCACCGACGACGACCTGCGCGGCCTGATTGCTTTCATGAGTGGGCCAGCCCAATGAACCAACCCGATTTCCAGACCCTTCTGCCCCGCCGCCAGTTCATCGCGCAGGGCGCTGCCGCCACGCTGGGTGGCCTGTTGCTGAGCCACGGCCTGCTTGACGAAACCCAAGCCGCCACGCCACCTGTCTCGGGTGGGCTGCAATGGCACAACTGGTCGGGCGTACAGCGCGCCACGCCGGCCGCCTTGCCCACGCCCGCCAACGAGGCTGAGCTGCAAGCCCTGATGGCCTCGGCCAAGGGCGAGATCCGCGCCTTTGGCTCGGGCCACTCCTTCACCGCGCTGGTGCCCACCACGGGCAGCATCGTCTCGCTGGACCGCCTCTCCGGCATCGTCTCCGTCGACAAACAAGCGATGACGGCCACCATCCACGGCGGCACCCGCCTGGGTGTGCTCTCGCGCGCACTCGATGCACAAGGCCTGGCCCTGCGCAACCTGCCGGATGTGGACGTGCAGACCATTGCCGGCGCGATCTCCACGGGCACGCATGGCACCGGCATCGACCTGCCTGCGTTGCACGCCGACATCGTGGGCATGCGCATCGTCACACCCGGGGGCAAGGTGGTCGAGCTGCATGAAAGCAAGGACCGCGAGCTGATGGCCGCCGCGCGCGTCTCGCTGGGCAGCTTCGGTGTGATCTCGCAGGTGACCATGCGCGTGCTGCCCGCCTACAACCTGCACCGCAAGGTCTGGCTGCGCCCCATCGAGGACCTGCTCAAACAGGCCCCCCAGCTGGCCCAGCAGCACCGCTGCTTCGAGATGTACTACCTGCCCTTCACGGGTTATGGCGCCGCCATCTCGCACGACCTCTACACGGGCACGGACCTGATGCTGCCCAAGCCCAGCGACGACGCCGTCATGGCCGACTTGCGCACCCTGCGTGACTGGCTGGGGCGCTTCCCGCAACTGCGCCAGTGGGCCGCGCAGAAGTTCATCGACCCCAACATGACCGACGAGGCGCGCCACCGTGCCTACCGCCTGCTGTCGTCCGTGCGGCCCATGAAGTTCAACGAGTCCGAATGGCATGTGCCGCGCGAGCAGGGTATCGCCTGCCTGCGCCAGATCATCGCCGCCATCGAAAAGCACAACGAAGCCTTCTTCCCCATCGAGTTCCGCTTCATCAAGGGTGACGAGGCCTGGCTCAGCCCCTTCCATGGCCGCGACAGCTGCTCGATTGCCGTGCACGCCGCCGCCGACGAGCCGTATGAGTACCTGATCAAGGACTGCGCCCCCATCTACCGCGCCCACCAGGGCCGCCCGCACTGGGGCAAGCTGCATGAGATGGGCTTCAAGGAGCTGTCTGCCATGTACCCGCACTGGGCTGACTTCCAGCGTGTGCGCCAGCAGTTCGACCCGCAGGGCCGCATGCTCAACGCGCACCTGCGCAAGCTCTTTGTTCAGGCTTAAAGAAGGGACGACACAGCATGCCGCTCCTGACCCGACGCCAGTTCATCGGCACCGCCAGCGTGGCCGCCGCAGCGGGCATGGTGGCCTTGCGCCCCACCGACCATGGTGCGCCTTATGAGCCTTACTTCGCCACGCTCAACCAGGCCTTGAAGGCCGCTGGCATCGGCATGCCCGCCTTGGTGATCGACCGCGCACGCCTGCATGCCAACGCCGCGCACGTGCACGCCCATGTGCAAAGCAGATTGCACCTGCGCCTGGTCAACAAGTCCCTGGCCTGCCTGCCCCTGCTGGACGAGCTCAGCAAGCTCACCGGCACGCAGCGGCAGATGGTCTTCAACCTGCCCTATCTGCAGCTGCTTACCGAGCAGCGCCCGCAAAGCGATGTGCTGATGGGCAAGCCCCTGCCCGTGGCCGCTGCGGCCCGCTTCTATGCACAGCCAACCACATCGGGCTTTGATGCCAGCCGCCAGTTGCAGTGGCTGATCGACACGCCCGAGCGCCTGCAGCAATACCGCGATCTGGCCCGTGCGCACAAGCAGCCCATGCTGGTCAACATCGAGATCGACGTGGGCCTGCACCGCGGGGGCGTGCCCGATCTGGACGTGATGAAGACCATGGTGCAGCTGATCGCGGAGGAGCCCTTGCTGCGCTGGTCCGGCCTGATGGGTTACGACGCCCACACCGAGAAGATCCCCGAGATCGGCGGCCTGCGCGAACAGTCCCGCGCGCACGCCAAGCAGGCTTACCAGCGCTTTGCCGCCTTCATGCAGGCCAGCCCGCTCAAAGCCGCGCGCGACACGCTCACGCTCAACACCGCCGGCTCGCCCAGTTTCAAGCTGCACGATGGCAACGGCGCGGCCAATGAGGTCTCGGTGGGCTCGGCCATGGTCAAGCCAACGGACTTCGACACGCCCTTGTTGACGGACATGCTGGCCGCCGCCTTCATCGCCACACCGGTGCTCAAGACCGGGCGCTTCGTCGCCCCCGATGGCGTGGAGCCATTGAGCGCCGCCGCTGGTTTGTGGGATACCAACCAGCGCCAGTCCCTGTTCATTCATGGTGGCCACTGGCTGGCCAGACCCGAGGCGCCCGCAGGCCTGAGCCCCAGCGGCCTGATCGGCCTCTCGTCCAACCAGCAGATCCTGTTGGGCTCGGGCAAACAGGCCCTGCGCCCCGATGACTTCGTGTTCCTGCGGCCCACGCAAAGCGAGGCCGTGTTGCAGCAGTTTGGCGACATCGCCGTGTACGAGAAAGGCCGCATCACCGAGATGTGGCCCGTGTTCCCGGCCCAGGCCTGATCGCGTTTCAGGCAGCCCCGCGCACTCGCAAGGGGCTGCGGTTCATGTTGTTGTGGAGATGATGATGAAGCGTTTGCCCATCGTCGGCCTGGTCTCGGCCGTCGTTTTCATGTCGTGTGGCTTGAGCGGCCACGCTGCCCATGCAGCCCAGACGGGCAGCAGCCCGAACGATGCCAAAGGCCTCTGGCTCAGCGCGGACAAAGGCGCCGTGATCGAGTTCAAGGACTGCACCGACCCGGCCGGTGCCTTGTGCGCCACCATCGTGTGGGACAAGGACGCGGGCACCCCGCTGGACACCTGCGGCCTGATGATCGCCAAGCTCAAGAAGTACGACGACGAGGCCTGGCGCGATGGCTGGGTGCACGACCCACGCACCAAGAAGAACTACAAGGCCACCGTGCGCGTCAACAAGGACACGCTGGCCCTGCGCGCCTACATCGGCGCCGAGATCCTCGGCGAGACCGAGGAGATGAGCCGCGTGGCCACGCTGCCTGCAGGTTGCAAGGCTCATTGACACCGCCGTCCATCGCACACGTCCATCGGTACCTATCCGCCGCACCCATTGATCGCGCTCCTGCCGATTCCAACACAACCATCACAAACAGCCCTTTCCCGGAGACACGCCATGAAGTTCACCCTGTCCCTCTCTGCCATCACGATCGCAGCCCTGATGCAGGCCGCCAGCGCCCCGGCCCACGCCGCCGCCCCCGGCGAGCCCGAGATCCAGACCTACTCGCTCGACATGGAAGCCAAGGTGCTGACCGACCGCCGCACCAATGGCCTGTCGGACACCTACCGCCGCCCCGGCGCCGAGTTCACCGTCACCGCCGCGCACGAATCGGGCTTCCTGGGCTATCTGCAACTGGGCACCGTGGCCAAAGAGAGCTTCCCTGATGGCAACAAGACCACCGCGCTGGCCGCGATGGGCTACCGTTGGGGCAAGCCCGAAGGCTGGCACTTTGGTGCCGGTGCCGCGCATGAGATGTTCCCTGGCTCGTCGGTGGAGCTGCACGACAACGAGATTGCCTACGCCATGGGCGGCCCGGCCGAGTTGGTCAAGACCAACTTCGACACCACCTTCGGCCTGTTCGAGTTCGGCTACGGCATCATCGAAGCCCGCTACCTGCTGGTGCTGAGCAAGGACTTCCGCGGCAACAACACCTCGGTGGTGTGCGGTGCGGCCGCGCAGATCGGCATGATTGAAAACGGCGGGGCCGACTTGTCCCAGGCCATGAGCTGCTACGACCGCGGCTACCACAACAGCCGCGGATCGCAACTGCTGCAAGTCGAAGCCAAGATCCCCCTCAATGGCAGCACCAAACTTGTCACGCACATTGGCTACACCGCCGTGCGCAACTTCTCCTTCCTCAACACGCTGGACTACAAGCTGGGTGTGAGCCACACGCGCTGGGGCTTCGAGTTCGAGGCCGACATCGTGGGCGGCTCCATGCGCAACAGCTACTACGGCAAGACCGCGACCACCGATGGCACATCGGTCAAGCGCATCGACGAGCCCGCGCTGATGGCCAGCATCGCCAAGCGCTTCTGACCTGATCGCACCGCTTCAACACACCAGGAGCCCACCATGCGTCCTCTGCACCGCCTCTCCAAGCTCGCTCTGGCCCTGGCCATGGGCACACTGACCCACACCGGCGCCATGGCCACCACCACCCCGCCGTATCAGGTCGGCGTGGGCATGAGCGACATCACCGGCGAGGCTGCCGAGGTCGGCATGATGGGCTACGCCGAGCTGACCCAGAAGACATCGGGCATCCACCAGCGCCTGCGGGCACGCGCCTTCATCGTGCAAGACGCGGCCACGCAGAAGTCGGCCGTCATCGTCATCACCGACACGGGCCTGGTCACGCAGGCCATCCACCAGGCCGTGCTCAAGCGACTGGCCGCCAAATACGGTGCGCTCTACAACGAGCAGAACGTGCTGATCAGCGCCACGCACACCCACGCCGGGCCTGGTGGCTATTCGCACTATGCGCTCTACAACATCACCATCCTGGGCTTCCAGCAAAAGACCTTCAACGCCATCGTGGACGGCATCGTCGAGGCCATCGACAAAGCCCATCTGAGCAAGGCCCCGGGCGACATCCTGCTCAACCAGGGCGAGCTCACCAACGCCAGCCGCAACCGCTCAGCGCCGGCCTTCCGCCTCAACCCCGCCAGCGACCGCGCCGCCTTCCCGCTGGAGATCGACCCGCTCATGAGCGTGCTGACCTTCCGCCAAAGCGGCAAGGCCGTGGGCGCGCTCAGCCTGTTCCCCACGCACGGCACGAGCATGACCAACGGCAACACGCTCATCAGCGGTGACAACAAGGGTTACGCGGCCTACCACTGGGAACACGACCAGGCCGGCGTGCGCTACCGCAGCGACAAGGCCCCCTTCGTGGCCGCCTTCGGCCAGACCAACCCCGGCGACATGTCGCCCAACCTGAACCTCAAGCCCGGCAGCGGCCCCACCGAGGACGAGTTCGAGAACACCCGCCTCATCGGCCTGCGGCAGGCGGACAAGGCCTTGTCGCTGTCAGCGCAATCGAGCACCACCTTGCAAGGCGCGGTGGACTACCGCATGCGCTACGTGAACATGAGCCAGGTCACCGTGTCGGGTGCCTACACGCCCGATGGCCAGCCGCACACCACCTGCCCGGCCGCCCTGGGCACCAGCTTTGCCGCCGGCAGTGAAGAAGACGGGCCCGGCCCCGGCATCGCCAAGGAGGGGCAGTCCAACCCCTTCCTCGCGGCCATCGGCGGCCTCGTGTTCTGGCCTTCTGAAACCCTCAAGCAATGCCAGGGCGTCAAGGAAGTCGTGATCCCCGTGGGCGACATGAAGCCCTATCCATGGGCCCCCGAGGTGCTGCCACTGCAACTGGTGCGCCTGGGCTCGCTCTACCTGGCCACGCTGCCCGGTGAGCCCACCATCATGTCGGGCTACCGCATCCGCCGCCAGCTGGCCCGCACCCTGGGCGTGGACATCAAGCAGGTGCTGGTGGTGGGCTACACCAATGCCTACACCGAGTACATCACCACGCCCGAGGAATACAGCATCCAGGACTATGAAGGCGGCAGCACCCTGTTCGGGCCCTACACCCAGCCGGCCTACCAGCAAGAGCTCAACAAGCTGGCCTATGACATGGCCACCAACCAGCCCAGCATCAACACCTTGCAGCCGCGTGACCTGAGCAACAACCAGCTCAACTTCCAGACCGGCGTGGTGATGGACCTGCCCGCCTTGGGCAAGCGCTTTGGCCAGGTGCTCAAGGACGTGGCCAGCAGCTATGCGCCGGGCGACACCGTGAGCGTGCGCTTCCAGACCGGCCACCCCAAGAACAACCTGCACCGCAACGGCACCTTCCTGGAAGTGCAACGCCTGGTGGGCAGCAGCTGGCAAGCCGTGGCCGATGATGGCGACTGGGCCACGCGCTACCGCTGGGTGCGCACCTTTGGCGCCGAGTCCGCCGCCGACATCAGCTGGGCGATCCCCGCCGGCACCCCGGCCGGCAGCTACCGCATCGTGCACTATGGCGACGCCAAGAACCTGATCGGCACGATCACGCCGTTCACGGGCACCTCCAGTGTGTTCCAGGTGCGCGCCAATTGATGCACCTAGCTGACCGGCATGGTGAGCGGCTCAGCGTGTGGCGATCAGCACGTCACCGTCGCGCGTGGCCGCACCCGCCCGCACCAGTTGCTCGGCCATGAACCCGGCCATCGCTTCAGGGTCATGCGGGTAGTGCGCCTGCATGGCCACATTGCCCTGCAGGCTGGTGCGCACCAGCTCGGTCAGCTCGCCCACCGTCAGGCGCTGGGCCTCCAGCAGCTTGAAGGCCAGCAGCACCTTGAGCGCGTTGTCTGAGTTGCGGCGCGGCTCTTCCATCAACCAGTCGATGCGCGAATGTGCCGCCATCAGGGCCGCGTCCACCGCCGCCCCGCTGAACGGCGCGCCATGCCCGGGGATCACCAGGCGCGGCTTCAACTGCCCGATCAGCTCCAGCGTAGCTTTTTGCTGCGCAAAACCGGGGATGCCAGCCAGCTCCGGAAAGATCACGCCAAAGCCCTTTTGCCACAGCGCATCGGCCGACAGCAAGATGCCCAGGTGCGCGCACCACAGCATCACCATGGCATGGTCGTGGCCGGCTGCGGGCAGCACGGTCCAGTCCTCGCCACCCAGTCGCAAGGTGTCATGCGGGTGGATCAAGGCGTCATAGCTGAAGGGCGGGCACTGCTGGCTCGTGCGGCGGTAACTTAAGGCGTCTTCGTCCCACGCGTCCACCAAGTCGGCCTCGCCCGGCGGGATCCACACCTCGCAGCCATGCAAGGCCTTCAGCCGGGCATTGCCCCCGGCATGATCAGAATGGATGTGGGTGTTGACGATGCGGCGCAGCGGCCGGCCCTCACGGGCCTCGTCAATCAGGCGAATGGTCTCGTCGATGTGGGTGACATAACCCGTGTCCACCACGCTGGCGCCAGCGTCGTCGTCCAGAAACACGATGTTGTTGGACGATAGCCAGCCGCGCTCCAGAACGCGGATCCGGTCAGGCAGTGTCATGCAGGCTCACCCCGCACCCGCTACATCGGTGCGCGGGGCGATCATAGGGCAGCCGGGGCAGCCCTGCCGATCAGCGGGACAAGCAGGGCAAAGCGCAGGTTCAGGCAGGTTCAGGCCAGGTGCTTGGCGCGGCTGCCACGTACCTTGGCGGCGCTCATGCGCGGCACCGGGGCATGCGGCTCGGCGTGCAGCTTTTCCCAATAGGCCACGGCCTTGGCCACCCACTCGCGGTATTCGGGGTCTTGCGGGGCGTAATAGGGAATGCCGCGGGCGGTAAACGCTTCCAGTTCATCGGCCACCGGGTTGGCGCGGGCTTCTTCCAGCTCCAGCTCCAGGGCGTGCATGGCGTGGACGCGTTCGATGGCGCGGGGGGCCATCAGCTGGTCGCGAAGGGCTTGGGCGGTGGTTTTTTGACCCATGGTCAGACTCTCCGGTGGATGAGGCGGCTAGATCGTCTTCGGCCGTCTGCCCCAGAGCTTGATCCCCCTGTCGCGCTTTGAAGCATCGAACAATGGGGAGAGCGTGCGCCAGTTCACGAACAGTTACCGGCCTGGCGGGATTGGTTACAGCAGGTTGCACATACACCCCAAGGGGGTGGGCTGCCGGCCTTGTGTTCAACCTGAGAATTCCTCCTCGATCCGATCAAACACGAAACCACAGCAGGGAGCCCGACATGGGGCTGGATTCTTCATTTCTGAAGGGTGGGCTTGACGCTGCCCTTTCCGCCACCAAGTCGGCCATCGACACGGCCATCCATGACCTCATGGACTCGACCCTCGCGACCCTCATCGGGCAGTGGGGCAGCGAAACCCGCCTCTATACCCTGAGCGCCCCCAGCAGCGAGCGCAGCCTGCCGGCCGACCTGATGGTCGAAAGCTTTGCCCTGCACGAGGCGGTGTCCGAGCCGTTTTCGCTCTACATCAACGCCCTGGTGCTGCGCGCCCACGTCGAGCTCAAGCAGCTTTACGCCCGCCCCATCACCCTGGAAACCACCCTGGCCGATGGCGGCAAGGCCCGCCGCAGCGGCTACGTCATGGAAGCCAGCTCGCTGGAGGCCGACGGCGGCTTCGCCCGCAAAGGCCTGCTCGTGCAACCCTGGATGGCGCTGCTCGGCCACACGCTCAACAGCCGCGTCTGGCAGGACAAATCCGTCATCGAGATCGTCGAAGACGTGTTCGCCGACCACAGCAGCATCGCGGCCTGGACGTGGGACGACGACGTCACCGCCTACGTGGCCGCCGGCCTGTTTGCCCGCAACGAGGGCCGCCGCGCCTACTGCGTGCAATACCGAGAAACCGACCTGGCCTTCGTGCAACGCCTGCTGGCCGAAGAAGGCATCTGCTGGCGGGTGGAAGAAGACGAGGCGGCCCCCGGCGGCCACACCGTGGTCTTCTTCGTCAGCAGCGCCCAGCAACCCCAAGACGCCATCAGCGCCAGCAGCTTAGGGGGAGCCGGCATCCGCTTCCACGGCAGCAGCAGCCAGGAAGTGCAAGACAGCATCCAGGCCCTGGGCAGCGTGCGCAAACTCGGCCCCACCGCCACCGCCGTACAAGGCTGGGACTACAAGGCCCATGCCGCCATCACCGCCGAGGTGCCCACCGCGCACGAATGGGGCGGCGACGAAGCCACCAGCCTGCAAAGCTGGCTCACCAGCTACGACCCCACGGGCGACTTCCTCTTTGGCAACCAGGCCGAAGCCCAGTTCGCCGCCACCCGCCTGCAAGAAGCCCACGAAGCCCGCTACAAGACCTGGCTGGGCCGCGGCACCGTGCGCAGCCTGCGCGCCGGCACCTGGTTCGCCGTCACCCAGTCCACGCTGGACCCGCTTTCCGCCTTTGGCCTGGCCGATGAAGACAAGCAGTTCTTCGTCACCGGTTGCGACGTGATCGGCATCAACAACCTGCCCAAGGAGCTGGGCGAGAAGATCGCCAAGACCCTGGGCGCCGCCGACCTGCCTGCCCTGGCCTCCGACAGTCCGGACCAGTTCCCCGTGGACAGCGCTGCCCTGTACAAGCAGGCCGCCAAGAGCGGCTACGCCTGCCAGTTCCAGGCCCTGCGCCGCAACGTGCCCTGGCGCGCCGTGTTGATGGACGACACCGGCCTGCGCCCCCGCCCGCGCCCCACCGCCTTGGGGCCGCAGACCGCCATCGTGGTCGGCCCCAACGGCAGCATCAGCCCCAGCGGCGCCGACGAGCTCTATACCGACCAGCTTGGCCGCATCAAGGTCAAGTTCCACTGGCAGGCCAATGCCTTTGCGTCCCAGCGCGCCAACAGCGATCACAGCTGCTGGCTGCGCGTCATGCAGCGCCTGGCCGGCC
Organism: Aquabacterium sp.; assembly: GCF_016195855.1. GTDB lineage: Bacteria > Pseudomonadota > Gammaproteobacteria > Burkholderiales > Burkholderiaceae_C > Aquabacterium. The sequence continues at coordinate 51,188 of NZ_JACPYU010000023.1, read as the reverse complement.
CCGGCATGGGCCACCAGTTCATCCCCCGCATCGGGCAGGAGGTCCTGGTCGGCTTCCTCAACAACGACATCGACCGCCCCTTCGTCATGGCCAGCCTGTACAACGGCCGGGGCGAATCCGGCGTGCCCCGCACCCCGGGTGGCGAAGCGGCAGAAGCCGACACCAGCGCCCTGGCCGAGTCCACCGACCACAGCCCCAGCAGCCAGATGAACCTGGTGGGCTCAGGTTCCGGCGGCAACAGCCCGGCCTGGCACGGCGCGGCACCCGGCGCCGCCACCGATGGCAGCCCAGGCCAGGCCAACGCGGCGGCGCTCAGCGGCGTCAAGAGCAAGGAATTTGGTGGCAGCGGCTACAACCAGCTTGTGTTTGACGACACCCCTGGCCAGCTGCGCACCCAGCTGCACAGCACCCAGGGCCAGACCTGGCTGCAAATGGGCCACCTGCTGCACCAGGCCGACAACCACCGCGGCAGCTTCCGCGGCCTGGGCTTCGAACTTCGCACCGACGCCTGGGGCGGCCTGCGCGCTGCACGCGGCGTGATGCTCAGCACATTCGGCCTGGGTAATGGCCTGGGCCAAAGCGCCACCCCGGCTGGCGACAACGCCCCCGGCATGGCCCTGGCCAAACAAGCCCAGCAACTGGCCAGCACCTTCCACCAGGCCGCCAGCATCCACCAGACCGTGGGCCTGGCCACCGCAGCCGGCAGCGCCGGTGCGGGCAAGAGCAACCTGGACGACCAGGCCGCCCCCGCAGCCGCCCTGACCAAGAGCCTCAGCGGCATGGTCAGCACCAGCAGCCTGGGCAACGCCCATGCCGACGCGGCAGACAAAGCTACGGGTACCGGCCAGAGCAAGGTACCCCACATGGCCGACCCGAACATTGCCCTGGTGGGCAAAGCCGGCATCGGTTTGACCGCAGGGCAGGACCTGCACCTGAGCGCGCAAGACACCGCGCAGATCGCCAGCGGGCAGGACACGCACTTTGCAGTGGGTGGGCAAGCCCGCGTGCACACGGGGCAGGCGATTGGGTTGCTGGCAGGCGCCATTCAACCGGGATCGGAAGCTGCGGGCAAGGGCCTGACGATGATCGCGGCGCAAGGGCCGATTGACATGCAGGCTCAAGCCGGGCCGGCGCAGATTGCGGCCAAACAGGAGTTGCAGTTGAAGACGGCGAGTGGGGTGGTCAACATCGCGGCGGCCAAGAAGGTGACGCTGGCGGTGTCTGGCGGGGCCAGCATCACGATCGAGGGCGGGAGCTTTACTGCGCAGTGCCCGGGGAAGATCACGGTGCAGGCTGGGCAGAAGTCGATGGTGGGGGGTGGGACGGCGTCGTGGGCGATGCCGCAGATGCCCAGATCATCCCTGTCTGTAAGCGAATTGAGTTTCGACATGTGCCTCACTGATGTTCCGGGCCCCAAGGGACACGCCCTCGCACACACGCCGTGGAAGATCGTCAAATCCGTCTCGACACCCCGCGGGATGGGGGTGGTCTCGAGCGACGCTGTTTTGATGGCTGGCGAGACCGATGCACAAGGTGTCGTCAATCTGTCAGGCGATCAGCAAAAGGCCTTGGGTAAGGCCTATCTCGCCCATCCCAACAGTCTCTGGCTCTTGTACCCAGGCCAAGCAGTGCAACTGAGTGCCCAGGTACAAGATTCCGCATGGAGCGATGAGGCCAAGCTGCGGGAAGCCTTGAATGCCGCGGACTTCAGCCATGACACCCATGCGCACTTGAACAATGACGATGCCGCAGAAGATCTCAAGCATGCCAAGCGTGTTCTGGAAGCCGGTAATGACTCGTCGCTGCTGAGCAAGCTCAAACAATAAACACAAGGGACATTGACATGGCAGGAAAGAAGATCCACCAGCCAGTGGACGCAGGTGGTCAACCAACGACACAAGCGCGATCCGCGCCAGCATGGTTCCCCAAAGACACAGAGCGCGTTCAGATCGAAGGCATGACGCGCGTTGGGTCATCACCTGAGTGGTCGTGGGGGCAATTGTTCAGCACACCGCACCGTGGCAACGACATTGATTTCTATGTCACTGGGGCCGAGTACTTCAAATCGGTTGCGAGCTACATCCGAAATGCGAAGAAGTCGGTCTTCATCGCGGGTTGGCAAGTCAACTACGACGTCGAACTGGATGGCAAGGCCACGCTCTTTGATTGCTTGAAAGCGGCGGTGGACAACGGCGCATCTGTCTACGTGATGCCATGGCTTTCTCCCAAGGCTGGCGTGGACACAGGCGACTTCGAAACCATGTTGGCCGTGTTCCAACTCAACGCAGGCAAACCCAAGGGAAGAGCCTACTGCCTGCCCGCGATGCAGCAAGGAGACCAAGGTTCATTGGGCTTGTTCTTCTCTCATCATCAAAAACAGGTCGTGGTAGACAACGAACACGCGTTCGTTGGCGGCATTGATCTCGCCTACGGCAGACGCGACGACGGCAACTTCAGTTTGAAAGCCGATGGACGCACGCTTAACGAGTTATACAACTCCTGCATCCCGCCGGTTCACGATCTGAGCAATGTCGAGCAAGCCAACTGCCTGACACGGGCCGAGTTGCTCGCCGCGTGCACACTCGACGGCCTCAAAGGAACAGTCGCCACTTTCTTGACTTCGCCGGCAGACCTCTTTGCACCAGCTTGGGACCTGAAGGCAGAAGTCACACAGTCTCTCAAGGACACCCAAGCCCGCGCATCGAACATCTGGGAAAACATTGACCTCATCGGGCGCTTTACCGCTCCCGTCAAAGCTGCTGCGGCAGATGCCGCACAGGAGGCTTCACGATGGGCCTGGGCGAAGTTGCCAAAAGACGTTCAAGACAAACTGCAAGCGCTGCGAGACACAGGTGCCGCCAATGCAGCCAATGCCATGTCCGCGCTGCTCGCCTGGCTGAACAATGCAGACCTCAATCGCTTGCCGCCGGCCATGCTGCAAGAGGTCTCCTCGGTCGTGCATGCGCTGTCGTATGCCGTCTTCGCGGCCCTTTATGCCTCATCTGGCAAGCTGCCTGAACGTTATGACCGGCTCCTCAAGCACACCAAGGTCGTACCCAAGAGCGGCAAGATCATTGACGTGGATTGCCAACCACGCATGCCTTGGCACGACGTACATTGCCACATCAAGGGCTCAGCCGTTTTCGATCTGAGCCAGAACTTCGTGCGCCGGTGGAATGGCTCGGCACGAAGCTATGAAACGTCTTTTGCGCGGTACCGAGACCCCTACGCCAAACTCGTCGACCCACTGCTCGCCAGAATTGGTCTGGAAATCATCAAGACACCCAAGGCCCCTCGCATCGCAAAGGAGCACCTACCGCAGCGCCAGGAGGGTACCGGCAGCAACTGGGTGCAAGTCTTGCGTAGCGCCCCAAAACAATTGGTCTCCCAAGAGAATGCGGAACTCGGGGACAAGGCCCCGGCCATGCAGCAGAACAATTGCCTCAAAGGCATGGTCAAGGTCATTCAAGGAGCCAGCAAGTTCATCTATATCGAGGGGCAGTTTTTCCAGAGTGCCTATGGTGATGACCAAGCGCCACGAGGCAAGCTGTCCGGGCCGATGGCAGCCATCCTCAAGATCGAATCATCACCGACCTACCAGCGCTTCATTGACATGCTGGGTATCCGGGGTGTGCCCATGGCGAAGGTCCCCACCACGATGCATTGGGAGAAGGTCCCCGAGGTCAAGAAGCTGGCGCAAGGCAAGGCCTTCATGGCGGACCTGAAACAAGCCATGACCAACGCCACAACCATTGAAGCCTTGCGCTTGATGGGCAAGCCTCAGGAAAGGTTGCTCAACCCCATAGGGCAGGCATTGGTGGACCGCATTACCACCGCGGTATATGACGGCGTACCCTTTCACGTGTACATGGTGCTACCGGTGCATCCGGAAGGCCTGCTCAATGTCGTGAATATCATGACGCAGACCCACCTGACCATGCAATCACTGGTGTTTGGCGAGCACAGTCTGGTCAACGGCATCCGTCGTGCCATAGTGGCCAAGCAACTGCATGACCAAAAGAAGATCTCGATTGAAGAGGCTGAGCAACGTGTCACAAACATGGACTCGGAAAGTCTCAAAGAGGCCGCTGGCAATGGATGGAAGTCCTACCTGACGCTATTGAATCTGCGCAACTGGGACGTGATCGGCAAAAAGCCGGTGACCGAGCAAATTTATGTGCACAGTAAGTTGCTGATTGCCGATGACCGTGTTGCCGTACTGGGCAGTGCCAACATCAATGACCGAAGCATGCTGGGTAACCGTGATTCGGAACTGGCCGTAGTGATCACGGATGACATGCCAGTCATGGCTAAGTTGGATGGTAGAAGTGACCATCCAGTAGCCAGCAAAGTGCACGACCTGCGCATCCGTTTGTGGAAAAAGCTGTTTGGTTTGACGAGTGCAAACCGCACTGCCATCGCGTTGGCCAGTGAGGCGCTGCTCAAAAGTCCGGCAGCGCCCTCCACGTGGCAAGCGATTCAGCAAGCTGCCGAGGAAAACGCGAAGATTTATGAAGCGGCATTTTGGTTCGTTCCTAGAAATGTTGCGCATCCGACAGTTCAAGCCTCAGAACCTGACAAGGGCACACCGACAGGATCAATCTGGCCTCTTTGGAAGTATGTCAACTATGTCGAACATGATCGCGGCGGGCGACTTGCTTATCGCATGCCCTTTGACGAGTTGTTCTGGCGAAAGGCAACGGTTCAAGACGTCAGCCACACCTATGAGCCAGAAACAAACTCCAAACGCGTTTTACCAGCAACAGAGCCGCCTAAAGGTATTCAGGGCTTCATCACAGCTTTGCCCGTCAATTGGACGGCCTGGGAAAACAACCTGTCTGGTTTCAACCTGACCGTGATTGCGATGGAAAACACCATACCTTCGCCTACGATGGTAGGTTCAACCGACGTACACGACAGCTCTGTGGCAGCCAACACAACAACCCAGACTGAAAGCCAAGCCGTATGACCATCTTGAAACGAGGCTGGTTTGGTCTGTTATTGAGTTTGCCTTTGATTGCTTGCCAACCTAGTAAGGCCAATAATGATGAGCGCCCAATGCCGCAACCAAGCAAGAAGGACTTGGAACAAGCGCTGAACGCCAGCTACAAACCCAATGCATCGAGCCAACAGGAATGCCTAGGGCGATTGACCTTCAATGCAGAAAGTGCTTTTAAATGGGCGTTGAGTGCTTCCACGCGAAGAGACTTTAAAGGACAAGAGCCTGTTCTGTCGCGGGAACTTCGAAGTGGTGATGAAAAGCTCGAGTACGGCCCATATGGCGGCCTCTATGCCCTGATCTTCCCCGGTGCCACTCAAGAACAATTAGATAAGGACTACGAGGACGCGATAGATGAAAAGAAATATATCAAAAGGGACCTCGCCGAAGATATGGCAATTACCGAGAGGGTGGTTACACGGCTAAAAAGCATGTCTCCAAGTGAGCTTGAGCCCAACACAACTCAAGAGGAGCACGATAAATCGATCGCCGAATGGGAGAAGAAGCTACTCGAGAAGAAACAGGCCATCGCTGACGTTGGCAAAGCTTCTCACGCTCTGGAATTCGGCATACCCGACAGAAAAGGATATGCCCAGGGGCGCTATCTGCAAGGCTACCTCTTGAGCAATGGCGTCTACTACCACTTTGTGATGGGGAGTGACTCCAATGATCAGCGCACGAACGCGCAACGCGAAGCTTGGTTCTCAGACTTCATGAAACGCTTTCAGCCACGCAAGCTCTACGAGATCCCGCAAGAGCGCGGAGTCTGCTTCCCTTACGGCTTCATCCCCGATGACGGCACGGTGCCCTTCCACACTGCAGCAGGCATTCGCTTTGATGACCGCCCGAACGTGCTGTACGTCATCACCACACAAGTTGTGGGTGAACGCCCCATCACCAATACCCTGCTCGAGGCCACTTCCCGTGCATCGGTTGGGTTGATGCCAGGTTTCGCCAATGAGGAAGTCGCCAAGGTCCTCAAGAAGCGCGTGGGCCCACACCGCGCCTACGTCGGTGAGTTGGCTTCGGAACAAGGCGGCGCGGCTGTTCGCTTGACTGAGGGCAAACGTCAATTCGACAACTACAGCGTCTACACCGGCTATATGGGCTGGATGGGCTCGCATGTGCTGCCCTTCATCGCGGTGGACATGCGCAGCTTCACCCAAGCGCAGACAGAGCGCTCAAAGATTGAGCGCCTGAAAACCGACCCACCATCATTTGAAGAAAGCAAGGCGCGCCTGGATGCATTGTTGAAGAGCATCCGCTTGCGCCCAACCACGCCAACAATGGCGGAGCTTCAGTAGAGAGGAGAGGCACCAGGTCTTTTTTGTCTCGACAGTTGCCAACGTTGCATCTTGTGTAACGCCAAGACTCATGACAATGGGACCTCGGGCGAGAAAAATCAGGTGAAAAAATGAGATCGTTAGTCCTGATCGCCCTGCTGATCAGCTCGATGATTTCAGGCTGTCAAGCACACGAGTCGGGCAGCAGTACCAGCTCGCCCGCATCATCGCCACAAGGGGAAAAAGGGGCGGCAAGTGAAGGAAGCCTGCGCTCCGAACTCTATGAGCGAGCCCGAAGCCGCAATGGTGGCAAGGAGCCGACCAAGCTTGAGCTGCTCAATGAGCTCATGGGCAAGGCTCAAGAGCAGGTCGATACGGCCAAGACCAACCGAAATCCACGGACTGTGGCCCGCGGAGCAAGGCCTGAGATCGTGATCCGTGGATCTCGAATTTCCATCAATGGCACGCAGGTATCGATTGGCGATCCAATTGCCTCATGGAAAAACGCTTTGCCTGAAAGTCCCGTATGTCACGAGAATTCCGTGCGGACGCTATGCGTCTGGGATCAGTTGGGCATCCAGGTCATGACACAGTCGATCAAGAATGCTGTTGTGCTTGATTTCACCGTGTATCAGAACATCGAGCCCCTGGCTCCTTGGAACCCTCAGCTGCCAGATGGCTCCATCATGAAGGCCCCGCCGGGCTATCGACCCAAGCAGGCCTTCCCAGGCTATTTGGAATTAGACGGCTATGGCATCGATGCCAAAACCCAGTTCTGGGAGATTCGGGCCAAGGCGGATCCAAAACGGAACTTGCGGTGCGGTTCGCGAGATTGCAGCCACCCTCACGGTAGCTTCAGCGACAAGGCCAACCTGTACTTGCGCCTCAACGGTGCCACGGAAAACAGCACCCTTTACGAGTTCACGATATCCGCCGACGAGGACGCACCTCAACCTCGGCAGTAAGCCGTAACCCGCCCACTCAAGCCTTCTGATCTACTGAGGTCCCCTGCCTCGCCTCCCACGCCCTCAACGCCTGCCGATACTCATCCATCGCCATGTCGTGGCGATCAAAGATGCAGGGGTCACAGCCGTTGCCGCAGCAGTCGTTGATGTCGGGCGGCTCGGGTGGCTGGGGCTTGGGGTCGTCTGAAGGGGGCGTGGCCAGGGAGGTCATGGGCGCTATTTTCGCGCACTCGGAAAAAGCCCAGAGGCGGTGGTGCCACGCAAGCCGAGCGTCTGTGAAGGCACTTGCCCAAACATCCTGCGGTATTCAGCGGCAAAGGCCCCCATGTGCCAGAAGCCCCAGCGCGAGGCGATGTCTTGAACGGTGTGCGCACCGCCCTCGCCTGTGTTGCGCACCAGGTCGCTGTGCGCGCCGTTGAGGCGCATCAGGCGCAGGTAGCGTGCCGGCGACATGCCCAGCACGTCCTGGAAGCAGTAGGCGAGCTTGCGCGGGCTGGCGCCCACTGCCCGGCACAGCGCCAGCATGGTGGTCGGTTCAGGCAGGCGCTCACGCACGTGTTGGCAGCTGCGCGCCACCAGCGCACGGCGGCTGCCTGGCGGCTCCGCCCCGATGCGCTCAGGTGCGAGCCTGGCCGCCATGGCGTCCTGCCAGGTCAGCACGATCGCGTCTTGCATCTGGCGTGCCACCGCCTCGCTGCGTCCTTGGGCCCCGCCTTCTGACAGATGCCGCAAGGCCTGGTCGATCAACTGGCGCAGCGCGCCGGCCTCGGCAGGCGTCAGCTCAACAGCCCTGTGCGTGTCGCCGATACGCTCGGCGGCATGCGGGTACAGTTGCCATAGCAGCCCCACAAAGCTGGCACGCGGCATCAGGATGGCCCGCAACTGGCAGTCGTCAGGGGTGAGCAGGTCCAGCTCGCCTGCCGGCCCCATCATCGCGGCATCGCGCCCGGCAAGCTGGCCGTGGTAACGGCAGGGCCCTTTCAGGGAGTCCGCCAGCAACAGCCCGATGTCGTCCTGGAACAGCTGCCCTTGCTGGCGAGACGCGCGGTTGGCCGTCTCCTGGGTCAGGTGCAAGCCGGGCAGGGTGGCATGCACGATCCGCCCCTGGAAGCGCCCAGCAGACAGCTGCTGGTAGTCCAGCTGCCATTGGGGCTGCAGGGTGACCATGTCGGCAATGTCACTTGCTTGGCCGATGCTGACAGGCCAGGTCATGCTGGGGCAACCTCCGTGCTTTCACGCCCATAGCTTCCACGCTTGGGCCCGCCTTGTCCATTCAGGCTTGCCCCTGGCCAGCTTTGCGCGTTTCTGATAGCGCCTTGGGCGGCTTGCACCTACGCTCCAGTCATCGTCCGCCAGGATTTCAAGAGGCATCACCATGTACCCCCGTCAAACTCAAGGTCGCTGGAAGCTTTCAGCATGCGCAACCCTCCTGGCCGGCGCCTGCCTGGCCTTGCCGGCCTCCGCACAGCAGACCACCACACCTTCGCTGAGCGAGCTCATCAAGTCCATCCCCGCCGGTACAGGCTACGCGGCATGGGATCTGTGCTCGCGTGCCATTGCCACAGGCGATGACTTTGCGCGCGTGAAAACCCAGTACACCGCCCCCAAGGTGCAGCCGCTGCCCAGCTTCTGGTTCGTGACCCGTGGCGCAGACGAAGTGGAAGTGTCTGCGGTGTTCCTGTCGCCACGGCGGGCCATCTACCGACCCGGCCTGGGTTGCACGCTCATTGCGGCGTCGTCGGCCAAGGAGGCCGCCCTGCGGGCACAGCCTTTCAGAGCGGCCAAGCCCCCGGTTGCCGACCCGATGACGCCCTGGCCTTTCGGGGAGGGCAAAGCGCAAAGTGACGCGTTGAGTGCCGACCGCCGGGCTGTGCTCGACAACGCGGCAGCGACCATGTTGACCGAGACCAGCACGGACCCCACCAAGAAAACCAACACGAACGCGCTACTGGTGGCCCAGGACGGCAAGCTGGTGTACGAGCGCTACGCCGCCAACTTCGACCGCAACCGCCCTCAACTGGGTTGGTCGATGACCAAGACCTTGACCGCGCTGGTGGCCGGGGTGATGGAACGTGACGGCAAGCTGGCACTGGACGCGCCGGTGGGCCTGGCCGCCTGGCAGGGCACCAACAAGGCTGCCATCACCTGGCGCAACCTGCTGAACATGGCACCGGGGCTGGAGTGGGTCGAAGGTGGTTATGCCGCTGGCGAAGACGACACCACGAAGATGCTGTTCTCGCAAGAAGACCAGTGTGCCTGGCCCGCAAGCAAGCCTTTGGTGGCGCAACCCGGCACGGTCTTCAACTACTCCACCGGCTTTGCCAACCTCGCCATGTGCCGCTTGAAGGAGCTGGCCGGCGGCGGCCACCAGCAGATCTACGACTACTACCAGAAGCGTTTGTTCGCCCCCCTGGGCATCCGTGGTGGCTATGTGGAGCCAGACGCATCAGGCACCCCCGTGGGCGGGGCACGGGGCATGCTGCGCCCGGTGGATTGGCTGCGCCTTGGCCAGCTGGTGGCCAATGAGGGCCGCTGGAACGGGCAGGCCGTCCTCAACCCGTCCTATGTGCACTTCATGACCGCGCCTTCGCCCGCCAGCAATGGCTACGGCGGCATGCTGTGGCGCCAACCGACCGAGCATCTGCCGGCCGACCTGCGTGCGCAGCTGCCCGCTGACCTGGTCTTCTTCGCAGGCTTCCAGGAACAGCACATCGTCATCGTGCCCAGCCGCCACTTGGTGGTGCTGCGCCAGGGCGTCGCGTTCGACACCGACACGGCACTGCGCCAGGTCTATCAACTTGTGGTGGACCTGCTGGCCAAGCCTTGATCAAGCCGGCTTGGGCACGGGCACCAATGAAAGGTCAGGCAGCGGGCGCTGCGACAGTTGGCGTGCTTCGGTGCGGCTCAGGCCCAGGCCCAGCAAGATGCCTTGCGCCAGGTCTTCCGGGTACCCCGGCGGGAGCGGCTCATGCAGCAGGGCGTGGAAGGCACTGATCACCGGGCCCACGACCAGGTCGGTGGCCAAGCGCGCGTTGGCCACCTTGAAACGCCCTTCCCTGAGCCCGGCTTCGACATCACGCGCCAGGTAGCCATGCGGCTGGCCGCCCGGTGCGGCCTGCTGCCAATCCATGCGTGACACCAACTGGGCCATTTGCGGAAAAGCCAGGGCGGCACGCAGGCACAACCGGATGCCTGAAGCCACCCGTGCGGCGGGGTCCTCCTGCGTGCGAACCACCGGGTCCACCAGCTGCATCAGGTAGTCGCCGAGCTTCGCGGTCACGGCGTCCAGCAACTCCTCGTTGTTCTGGAAGTAGTTGTAGAAGGTCCCGCGCGACACGCCGGCCTCGACGATGACGTCCTCGATCACGGCGGCGTGTGCGCCCTTCCTGGCCAGCACGGCGAAGGCGCTTTCGATCAGACGTTGCCGCATCTTGCGGCGGCGCTCCATGGCGACGCGGGTGCGGTGGTCTGGGGGTGAATCGGGCAGTGTGTCGGGCGGTGTGCGCATGGACGTATCTTCGCATATTGACACCAATGTCATTTTGGATATCATGTCCAATATGACAACGCACCATCGCCCCCGCGTCCTGCGCGCACCTGAGGAACACCCCGAAAGCCATCTGCCGGCGCAGATCCAGCGCCTTGCGCGGCCACGCCCCTTGTTGAAGGCGCAGGCCCTGGCCTTTCTGCGCTTCGAGCGGCCCAGGCTGGATGCGGCCGAGCGCTTTCTCACCGATTTCGGCATGCAGGTGGTGTCACGCTCATCGCAATCGCTGGTGATGCGCGGCAGCGGGCCGGCCTCGGCCATCTATGTGGCCACGCAGGGGCGCAAGGCGCGTTATGTCGGTGCGGCCTTCGTCGTGCCGGCAGGCACCGACTTCGCTCCCCTGATCGCCGAGGCCGGCGCTGTCGCCTTGCCCCCCACGGCCATTCCCGGCGGCGGGCGCGGTGTGTCGCTGGTCGACCCAGCCGGCAATGAGGTGTGGCTGATCACCGACTGGGCACCGCAGTCACCCCTGCCGCAGCGGGCGGCCACCCACGAGGCCGCCAACCAGCCAGGGCAGACACGCCGCGTCAACCAGACGGTGCGCACCCCCATCGCACCGGCGGCCGTGGCGCGCCTGGGGCACGTTGTCATGCAAACGGTTGACTTCCATGCGATGGCGAATTGGTACATGCGCTACCTGGGGCTCATCCCTTCTGATGTGCAGTACCTGGCCGATGGCTCGCCCGCCTTGTGTTTCTTCCGTCTGGACCTGGGGGCGCAACCGGCCGACCACCACACCGTGGTCATCGCGGGCGGCCTGGAGAACAAATACGAGCACAGCGCCTATGAGGTGCTGGACATTGATGCCCTGGGCCAGGGCCAGCAAGTGCTGCGCGCCAACGGCCACCAGCATCTGTGGGGCATCGGCCGCCATGTGCTGGGCAGCCAGCTGTTCGATTACTGGCTGGACCCCGATGGCTTCGAGTTCGAGCACTACACGGACGGCGACGTCTTCACGGCCGACCATGAAACGCACTATGTACCTTTCGAGCTGGGCTATCTGTGGGCCTGGGGGGCGGACGTGCCACCGGATCTCGTCCCCAAGAAGTCACTGGGCACCGCAATCAAGGCGCTGATGCTGCTCAAGCGCGGCCTGCTGAACTGGCGCCGCCTGCAGCTCCTGGACCGCGTCACGGCCACCCGCCCACGCCCGTGGCTGTGAAGCCGCGCCGAGCCCCCTCCTCCTTCGTCTGTCGTCCGCCCAGAAAGGCTTTTGTACATGTCCACGCCTGTCGTTCGCTATCTCGATCCACAAGGGGCCATCCGCTGGGGTGTCGTCTTCGCAGGCGCGATCGCGCCGCTGCCGCAAGCCTACGAGACCACCGCCGACTTCATCTCGAACGGCGGGGCGGCGGCCGCCCGGCTGATGACGGCACAACAGGCCACCACACCCCTGGATGCGGTGACCTTGTTGGCCCCCATCACCAGCAACCAGCAGTTCCTCTGCCAGGGCGTCAACTACGCCAGCCATGTGCGCGAGTCCGGCCTGGACCCGGCTCAGATCCCGTTCAACATGTTCTTCACCAAGGCCTCTTCGAGCCTCACCGGCCCCAACGCCGACGTGAAGCGCCCCGCGCACGTGCAGCTGCTGGACTATGAGATCGAACTGGGCCTGGTCATCGGCCGCCCGATCACGAACGCAGTGAGCGTGGCGCCTGATCGCCTGCATGAATGGCTGGCCGGCGTGACCATCGTCAACGACGTGTCCGCGCGTGACGTCCAGCTGCCGCAAGGCCAGTTCTACAAGGGCAAGAGCTACCGCGGCTTCGGCCCGGTCGGCCCCTACCTCTTGCTGCTGGAGCCGCAGGAGTGGCTGCGCTGGCCGCAACTGCACATGCGGCTGATGGTGAACGGCCAGCTCCGGCAGGACGCCTATTGCGACGAGATGATCTACAAGCCCCACCAGACCTTGTCCGAGTATTCGGCGCTGCAGGACCTGATGCCAGGCGACCTGATCGCCACAGGCACGCCGGCGGGTTGCGCCGCACGCGCACCGGGGCGCTTGCAGATGCTGGCGGCCAAGGTGTTGCTGTCGGAGCGCAAGAAGTGGCAGATCTTCGTCAAGCGCGGCGGGAGCGACCCCGCCTTCCTGAAACCCCATGACGTGATGACCTTGTCGATCCGAACCGACGATGGTGCGCTCGACCTGGGCGAGCAATGCAGCAAGGTGGTGGCAGCATGAGCACCTTGCCTGCATCGGTTGACGTGCTGGTGGTGGGCTTCGGGCCTGCCGGGGCCACCATGGCCAACCTGCTGGGCCGCTACGGCGTGCGCACGCTGGTGGTGGACCGTGCGGCAGACATCTTCACGGCACCACGGGCCATCGCCCTGGACAACGAAGCCCTGCGTGTCTTGCAGCTCGCCGGCTTGCAGGAGCATGACTTCGAGACGATCGCCATCCCGCATGTGCAAATGCACTGCCCGGTGTTTGGCCGCTATTCGCGTGCCAATACCGCCGGGCAGCTGGATGGGCACCCCAAGCTCGTGACCTTCTACCAGCCCGAGTTGGAAGCCGTCCTGCGTGCGCGCCTGGCGGGCAGCGGGCACGTGCAGGTGGCCACACAGACCGAGTTGATGGACTTCACGCAGGATGCATCCGGTGTGCAAGCGCGGCTGCGCCATGCGGATGGCAGCGAGCAGGTCGTGCAGGCCAGGTACATGGTCGGCGTCGATGGCGCCAGCTCATTCGTGCGCGGCAAGCTGGGCCTGGAATTCACAGGCAAGACCTTCCAGCAAGATTGGCTCATCGTCGACGCCAAGAACGTGGCCAAACAGATCGACCATGTCGAGTTCATCTGCGACCCCCATCGCCCCACGCCGCACATGGTGGCCCCCGGCGGGCGTCAGCGCTGGGAGTTCATGCTGCGCCCCGGTGAGACACGCGAGCAGATGGAGCAGCCCGATGCCGTGCGCCGCCTGCTCGCACCCTGGGCGCAACTGCAGGACATCGAGATCGAGCGCATCGCCGTCTACCGCTTCCATGCACGCCTGGCCAAGGCATTCCAGAAGGGCCGCGTCTTCCTGGCTGGTGATGCCGCCCACCTGACGCCGCCCTTTGTCGGCCAGGGCCTGGTGGCCGGCTTGCGCGACGTGGCCAACCTCAGCTGGAAGCTGGCCTGGGTCTGCCATGGCCGGGCCAGCCCCGCCTTGCTGGAGAGCTACACGGCCGAGCGACGCCCGCATGCCAAGGCCATGATCGACCTGGCCTTGCTGATGGGCAGGCTGGTGATGCCCACCAACAAGCTGGCGGCTGTTGCCATCCATGGTTTCGTGCGCCTGATGCAATACGTCAAGCCTGCACGGCGCCTGATCGAGGACCTGCAGATCAAGCCCAAGCCCGCGTTCAAGGCGGGCGTGTTTGCCCCCCGTTGCAGCGGCTCGCCGCTGTTGCGCGGCGGCCTGATGGCGCAGTCATGGGTACGCCGTGGCCAGGAAGCCCCCGTGCTGAGCGACGAAGCACTGGGCCCCCATTTGACGCTGCTGGGCTTTGGCGTCGATCCGCTCACGCATCTCGACGCCGAGCTGCGCCGCCGCTGGACAAACGCCGGAGGACGCAGCGTCCAGTTCACCCACCGCGGCCAGGCGCTCAACCTGGGCCAGGCCACCGAGGTCTGGGAAGACCTGACCCAAGCCCTGGTACCGGGCCTGGCGCCGGTGGGGTGGCTGGCCGTGGTGCGCCCTGATCGCACCATCCTGCACGACGGCCCCGCCACCGACGTGAACCGCCTGGTGCGCGAAAGCCTGGCCTTGCTCGGCGCTGCAGAGACGGTCGGCCCCAAGGGCCATGCGCTCCCCCAACAATCGAAGTGGCATGTGGTTTAAATGAAGACTTACCAGGACAAAGTGATCTGGATCACCGGGGCCTCGTCGGGCATCGGCGAAGCCCTGGCCTACGAGCTGGCCCAAAGCGGCGCCAAGCTGATCTTGAGTGCACGCCGCGCCGATGCGCTGGAAGCCGTGAAGGCCCGCTGCGCACGCCCACAGGCGCATCTGGTGCTGCCGATGGACATGACCCAGGTCGCGTGCTTTGCCGACAAGACGGCCGAGGTGCTCGCACGCTTTGGCCACATCGACATGCTGATCAACAACGCCGGCGTCAGCCAGCGCTCGCTGGTCAAGGACACGGCCCTGGCGGTCGACCGCCAGATCATGGAGCTCGACTTCTTCGGGCCCGTGGCCCTGGTCAAGGCCGTGCTGCCGCACATGCTGGCGCGCCAATCGGGGCAGCTCGTGGCGGTGTCGTCGGTGGCGGGGCTGGTGGCCACGCCTTACCGCTCGGCCTATGCCGCAGCCAAGCACGCGATGGTGGGCTTCCACGATGCGTTGCGCGCCGAGGTGCACGCGGCAGGCCTGCAGGTATCGGTGCTCTGCCCGGGCTTTGTGCGCACCAACGTCACACGTGCGGCACTGACCGGTGACGGCACCACGCATGACCGCATGGACGGCCTGCACGACGCCTCGATGAGTGCCCCCGCCTTCGCGGCGAAGGCCGTGCGCGCACTGGCCCGCGGGCAGGGGCGCATCGTGATCGCCAAACGCGAGAAGTGGGCGGTGTACCTGGGGCGGCTCTCGCCCGCCTTGCTGGCGCGGGTCATGCGCCAGGCCCGGGTTTTCTGAACACCATCAAAGGCACAGCCATGGCAAGACCAACACGCCAACCCGCGACCGCCGTGGTCACAGGCGGCTCCTCCGGCATCGGCCGCGCGTTCGTCGCCGAGCTGCATCGAACAGGCTGGCAGGTGGTGACCTGCGGCCGTGACGCCAGCAAACTGGCGGCCCTTGAAAAGGCTTACCCCGGCATCCGCACGCACGTTTGCGATGTCAGCGACAAGGCTTCGGTGATGGCTTTTGCCGATGCCGTTCTGGCCGCGCACCCCGAAGTCAGGCTGCTGGTGAACAACGCGGGCGGCCTGCGCGAAATCGACTTCAATCGGCCCGATCTGCTCTCGCAGGATCTGACCCAGGAGTTGCGCGCCAACCTGGAGGGCGCCATCCACATGACAGCGAGCTTCCTGCCCGCGCTGCGCGCCGCGGCACCGGCCAACATCATCATGATGAGCTCGGGCTACGGCCTGGCACCGGCCACGCGCGCCCCGCTGTACTCGGCCTCCAAGGCCGGCCTGCGCAGCTTCACCAAAGCCCTGCGGCGCCAACTTGTCGGCCAGGGCATCACCATCACGGACGTGGCGCCACCCGCCGTGGACACACCCGCCACCGCCCACTACCAGGCAGACAAGCTGACGCCGGAGCACGTTGTGACAGTGGCGTTGAATGGGGCCAAAGCGGGGCGCAGCGAGGTGTACCCGGGCAAGGCCCGGTGGCTACCGTTGTTGTTGCGCCTGGCACCGCAAGTGGCTGAGCGTTTGGTCAGCAAGACTTGAAGGGGATGCCATCAGCCACAACGGCATGCGATCGGCTGGCGCTGCTGGTCGCGGACGCCGTTCACGCCGGGAAGTAGTGGTCGACGTCCAGCGCCTTGATGCCCGACGGATGCGCCTGCGACGCGTAGTTGCGGACCTTGGGGTCGTCGTGGGCGCGGCAGTTGACGTAGCGATAGCTCGCGCGCAGGCGCGGCAGCGCTTCGCCGAAGACGTCGGCGCAGACCTGGCACTGCCGCTTGCACCCGTACAGCGCCAGCGTGCCGCGGACGCTGTCCGGCACCCGGGACAGCGCGGCCAGCAGCTTCTGCTCCGCGTGCTCGTTGTCGCCGGAGCCACCCTTGCCTTCATAGCTGCCGGTCACGAACACGATGCCAGAAACCGGCGGCTTGCCGCCTGAGCCGAGCGAGTAACCGGCCGGTGCACCTGTGCCCGTCGTCGGAAGATCCATGGCGTCGGGGTACGCAACCTCACGCGCGTCGCCCTTGTCGTCCAGGCCCGCCAGCTCGAACAGCAGCGTCTCGGCTGGTGAAGCGGGCGGCACGAACATTTCGTCGCGGCCGTTGCGGCGGCGCTTGAACACGCGCGACTGGAAGGCGTCGACGTGCTCGACCAGCGCCTCGGGCGTACCGATGCGCAGCTTATCGAGGATCTTCTTCTGCAGCTGCGAGTCGGCGTCGTCGTTGTTGGCGATCCACAAGGCGTCGCGCACGAACAGGATCTGCGTCTCCTGGTTCTGGCCGCCGCCGGCCAGCGCGCCAGTGCCGGCCCGGTTGGTGAGATAGCGCATGTCGCCGTCTGCCTGGACGCGCGAGCACGCGAGATTGAGGTACAGCGCAACTTGGTTCATCGAATAGGCCATGGGTGTCCTCCTTGGATAAATGTATTCGCCGATGCTAGCTTGCCCAGGAGCAGATGGTCGCCAAAGACCGTTCCTGGCCGGCAAGGCCAGTTTGTGAACAGATCCGATTGTTGAATTTCGTTGGCGAGAGTTCAAACAGCGAACGTCAGTTCTCGGGCGCTGCTGCGTGCTCACGCTCCAGGCCAGGAGCGGACTTAGGTGAAAGCCAGCTTTCGAGGGGCCGATTCAAGACCCCTTCGCGTGCAACCGTCGTACATTCGTATTGGGAGGGGTGCAGACACATGGAAGACGAGAACTTCGAAGCCGAGTATGCCGCTGAGGCGGCAGAAGAAGAAGCCGATCGCCAACGCAAGGCTGAGCCGCCACCCGTCCTGGATCACGCCGAATTCCTCACTTGGCGCTCACCGCGCACGGTACAAAAAGGGCCAGCCCGTCTCGACAATCCACTCTGGCATTGGCTTGTGAGAACGCGTCACTCAGCGTACAGCGCTAACAATGCATTTGACGGACCATCGGCTTTCGATGCAGGCCCGATGTGGTGCTTCGATCGAATGGGTATGAGCAAAACGATGCTCCCTAATGGTCGCGTCATATACATCGGTGGAGAGCACGAAGACCACTACGATCCGGATTTTTTCATCTACAACGACGTCGTTGTGGTCGATACCGATGGATCGATCGCGGTATACGGCTACGCGCGAGAAGAGTTCCCTCCTACGGATTTTCACAGCGCAACGCTTGTCGGTAAGGCCATTTTCATCGTCGGCTGTCTGGGGCATCCGGAACAACGTGTCGAGGGACATACCCCGGTGTTTCGCCTCGACCTCGAAACGATGATCATCACCCCCGTCGAAACCAGCGGAGAGGCCCCTGGATGGATCCACCGACACTCAGCGGAGCTTGACGCTGACGGGTGTTCGGTCGTCGTTCGTGGCGGCGAACTCTGGCTTGGGCCGAGCCACAGCTTGCAGGAGAACATCGACGCATGGTCTCTGGATGTGGCGAACGGACATTGGACAAGGCTCAGTCAGCTCGATTGGCAGCGTTGGACAATGATGCGAGTCGATCGCAAGCCCAATCGCCTTTGGGACATCCGTCAGGAACTTTGGCGCCACGAGCACGGATGGGAGGGGCAGCAGAGCTATTGGAACCATGACGATGAGCCAGACTTCGAGGCACTGGCCGCGCTCTACCGGCTTGACGCTGGGGGCCCTGCGCCTGAGAAGGGGGCGGATTACAACGTCTACCGGGTCGTCATCGACGGTGTGGTCGTGAAGTTCACTGAAGAGCGATGGCAGGTGCACGCCATCGTCGAAGGCCGTTTATCCGATCGGCGCCTCGCCGATCTTCGGCGCACGACGCTGGCGCTACTGCAGCGACTCGATGCAAGCGACTGGGAAATAGAAGCCACTGTCCACAGCTCGTTGCTACAGAGCCGCTGCCTGCATTAGGGATGTAGCACACGCAGCCTCAACTACCTGCTCAGCGATGCCTCGTGAATGGCTCGCGTTTAGGTCGAAGGTGGCCACTTGCACTGGACCAGATCCGTTGGAGTGGACGAGGCTGTGGCGCACGCTCGTGAGTTTGGCGCCGCGTGCAAGCGAATAGCTGACATGCGAGTGCTTCATTCAGTGAGGACCGGCGGGCCAGCCCTAGGCATTGAGAACTGCAAGCACATCCGTCAGCGCCGCACCAAGCCTGCTGGCCAGAGAGTCGATGTACTGCCGAGGCGCACCATGTTCCTTGAGCCGCTTTTGCCGCTTCTGAGCCTCCAGCGTGAGCGGGAAAGCGTGCGCGCAGGAACCGGCGCGCTTCAAGCGCGCCTCACGAGATCGTCCGTATGCAATATCAGTTCCCTTGGCGATCAAGGCCTCGCGGAGTCACTTGGTCGAACCTATGGTCGTGCCCCCAGCGATGACAATTCGCTTCAGTTCGTCTTTGACAAGGCCTTCAATGAAGGCCTTGTTCAAATCGATCAGCGTGTCGTCCCAGATCTTCGTCGAAGCTGTCAGCGGGTAGTGCAGCGCTCAATAAGCGATGGTTGCTTGAGCTCGACCCACGGCACGTTTGCGCGTACCAGCTCTCTGAGGATGCTCTTCAGAGCATCTAGGCTGCCCGACTCGGCAGCCAGAGTCGTGCCAGCAGCGTCGAATTCTGCATTCCGCATTCCGCATCCACGTGCTCACGGGCATTTATGCCCGTGAGCATACATCATTTTCACCCAGGCAAGCTGTACGTCAAGCACGTCTGTGCTACTGGTCATATATGACCAGTAGCATAATTGCTTTTTTGGGCGAAGTCAAGGGGCACTGATGATCGATACGCCCTTGACAGATAGTGCATTTTGTGAAATGCTGGCGAGCATATATGCTCGCCAGCACAGGCAGAAAGATTGAAGCCGTGGCTACACGAATTCAGATAGCTAAATCGGACATAGTGGGGTACTTTGAGAACGAGCTTCCTCATGTACTCACTAGAACAGATATTGCGAGGGCACTTAGGGAGAAGCGCGCATTCTGGCGGTTGGCACAGAACACTACATTGACCGCCTTCATTCGTTTTCTGACTGAAAAAACTAAGCTCCGGGAAGTCAGATTTCCATTCCCTACTCACCCAGCTTCAGGATTTGTGTGGGGTGAAGTCCCTCTATTGCAGTTATTACATGACTTGATATATGAAAGTTATTACAGCCATTACACGGCAATGAGACTTCATGGCCTGACAGAGCAGGTGCCTAAAACTATATATATAACGCAAGAGAAGCGCAGCGGATCAGATATCTATTCCACCCACTATGATGATTTTGAGCAGGTGGCCATCGACTCCGCGTTCAGCAAGGCTCCACGGATCTCCACAAACCAAATTTCATACAAAAACTATCGCATTACCCTTCTGGCCGGCGCATATCGTGCTGCCCAGGGAATAATGGCGTCTCGCGTAAATTATGGGGATCAAGAGGACTTGAACATTAAATACACAACCATCGAACGGACTTTGATTGATATTGTGGTGCGTCCATTCTACGCAGGGGGAGTATTTGAGGTTGCAAAGGCATTCGAGAACGCCAAGGGTCGTATCTCAGTGAATAAAATGGCGGCTTTATACGAAAATCTGGGGTTTGGTTACCCTTATCATCAGGCAATAGGCTATTACTTAGAAAGAGCTGGCTATAAAAAGAGTGTTGTTGAGCTCTTCGAGGCTATGCCAATGAATAGAAATTTTTATCTTACCCACAACATGGGTAAATCCTCTTGGGTAGCCAAATGGCACTTATTCGTTCCAGATGGGTTCTAAGAGTTGCACTTTCGATTGCACAAAATCGAAGTAGTAATCAAAAGTCTGAAGTTCTTTGTCTGCTTTGACTGTAGCTTGAACCTGGGCAAAGCCCTCTTTGTGAAGATGAC
This sequence comes from Aquabacterium sp., assembly GCF_016195855.1. Lineage (GTDB taxonomy): Bacteria > Pseudomonadota > Gammaproteobacteria > Burkholderiales > Burkholderiaceae_C > Aquabacterium. Next base: position 30,750 of record NZ_JACPYU010000023.1, on the reverse strand, counting down.
GCATTTCCTCTATACGAATAAGAAAATTGAGCGGTACCTTCTTGATTTTGAACATTTCCTTAATAATTCTATGAGCAGATGGAGAACCAAGATCGACATTACAATTATTTATCAACACTTCTATATCAACGAAATCTCTAGCCCGATTTCGCACCATTGATCGTACAATCTTTGCATAATCAGGTGTTTGTTGGCAAATTGCCCTGAGCTTCTCGCAGACGATCATCTCAGGCGTGTAAACATACAGCGCGTAACCTTCTAGCTTTGTTCGCAACTTGTCTTCAGTGTATTCGTGCGGGCTAACGTCTATTTCGAATTTAGTGCCCTCGCCTAGTTGCACAGCTTCTCGTTGCATTTGGCGAAGGTCGAAATTTAAGCTGTTAGCTCTCTCCGTTGCAATGAGTTTGAAATTTATTGAATACCCCCCCCAGAAGGATTTCAATTCATCAGACAAATTTCCAGGCTTTTTAGTCATTCGCACATCGAAGGCGAAATAACCTTCATTTGCAAACGTCGTCCGAAGCGTACCTTCAATCGTCGTTCGTACGGTCTCGATATCCCCCTCAAAGTCGTCAGCCATTGAGAAGTCGAGATCCACCGAGGCGCGACTACTGACCTTGTGTATTAGATCCATGGCATTGCCGCCTTTCAGCACCAACTGATCAAGAAGGTCGTCATCCGACACCATGGCGACAACAGCAAGCCGTTTGATCTTGTCTAGCTTTTCACCGTCCGCTGTTTCTGCTGCTTGACCTTGTCCCATGCGGCCTCCGTTTATCAATCCATGACCAATGCCGAACTGGCCTCATGGTAACGGAGAGAAAGTCGCTTACCGGATCGTCAGCCTCGGCGCTCTGATCGCCGACGATTGGCTAAGCCCAAATTACAACTGACGGTAACCGCCGCCAAGCACTCATTCGACATAGCGCACCAACCGACCGCAATGGATTCGATACAAGTCCATTCTGGGATTTCCCATGCAGCCATGAACGGTCGTTCAGTCGCTTCGGTGCGCATCAAAGCAATGAGCAGTGCCATTGAAAGACAGTCAAGGGTGTTCTTTCACTCTTGTTGCGCCCATGACCATCACCTGCTTCATCCGCTATCAGATCGATCCATTCCAACTGGCGGCCTTCCGCCATTACGCAGAAGCCTGGGGCCGCATCATTCCTCGCTGTGGCGGCCATCTGGTGGGCTACTTTCTCCCGCACGAAGGCAGCAATGACGTGGCCTGGGGTTTGATCAGCTTTGACAGCATGGCAGCGTACGAGCGCTACCGCGCCGCGCTCAAAGCCGACGACGAGGGGCGGCTCAATTTCGAGATGGCGCAATCCTTGCGTTTCATTCTTCGCGAAGAGCGAACCTGGCTGGAGGGCATTGCGTCCACACTGAATCAAGCTCGCGAGGTGGTGCCATGATTGCGGTCATCTTCGAGCTGGAGCCCCGTGCGGATCTGGCACCGCGCTATTTCGAATTGGCCGATGAGCTGAAAGGCTCACTCACGAACGTTGAAGGCTTCATGTCCATCGAACGCTTCGAGAGCCTCACCCAACCGGGTCGATACCTGTCCTTGAGTTTCTGGCAAGACGAGCAGGCGGTGCAGAGCTGGCGCAATCAGCAGGCGCATAGGATGGCCCAACACGAAGGGCGGTCGCAGATCTTCTCTGATTACCGATTGCGTGTGGCCAACGTGATCAGGGACTATGGCTTGTCGAGCCGTGGGCAAGCGCCATCTGACTCGCTGGATGCTTTACGCTGATGGCATGACGCGTACAGCACATGAACCTCGTATCGCCCGGGTTGCCGCCATGGTCGCTGACCCGGCCCGGTCATTGATGCTGGCCTATCTGCTATCTGGTGAATGGGCCAGCGCGGGTGAATTGGCGACGGCCGCATCCGTCACGCCTGCAACGGCAAGCGGGCATTTGTCCAAGTTGCTTGAGGCCGGCCTGCTCGTATGCCAAGCCAGAGGCCGGCACCGCTATTACCAGTTGGCTGATCAAGATGTGGCGCATGCTCTTGAGGCGCTTGCCGTGGTGGCAGAGCGCTCTATCCACGAGCGCATGTGGGAGCACCCAACACGCAAGCGCCTGCGGTTTGCGCGGTGCTGTTATGGGCATTTGGCTGGGCAGTTGGGTGTCAGCGTGTTGACGGCATTGCATGGGCAAGGGGGGCTGAAGGCAAACCGGGATGGGTATGAACTCACACCTGCAGGTCTGGCATGGCTGAGCAAGATGGATCTGCAGCCAAAGGCGCCCTCGTCCGGACGGCGCTTCGCTTACCCCTGCCTAGACTGGTCAGAGAGGAAGGATCACCTGGCTGGTCAACTTGCGGATGAGTTGCTTCAACACTTCATCCAGAAGGCCTGGGTCAGACGGGTTGATGGACGGGCACTCGACTTGACACCACTGGGCATTCAGGCGCTGTTGCCTATGCTCCTCACGCCAGCGGCCCACAACGCTTGAGTGGTCTGCAGCCAGGGAGCTGGCACTTCCTTCATGCGAATTGCGCACTTTGTCAGTTGCTAGGGAAGGCCGGATCCTGAAACGGCGCAAACACACCAATCCCGGCCGGGCCACACCCTAAGTGCGTACCAAGCAGCGCGCGAAAAGAGGGAACCTGCTGCGCCGTCAACCAAAACTGATCGAAGGTCACTTTGGAGTTGGCCATTTTCGCATTCAGGCTCAGTTCCTCCGTGCCTCCGCAAACATGCGCGCCACCAACCGGTGGTCGAGTAGTGTCCCAATCGCGATTGGGCAACGCCACATGACATGTGCGACACGACCTCGCGATCACCTGACGATAAAAGTTTGGCGCAGTGGCGCTATCAGCTGAAGCTGCTGCCAGCGCACCAGTGGGCCTCCAGCCACTTGGTATATAGCTCTCATCGAGGTTGCTGTTCACGAAGCGGTTTGGACTGTCGGCGTACCAGCCGTCTATCAAGCTCATGATCGCAGTGCCGGCGACGTTCGAGCCTGAGAAGTCGGCTTCAATATCGCGGACAAGGTAATTCATCTGCTTTAGTGCTAACTGCTGATCAGCCTTTCTCAGGCCAGCCGTTGGTGAGAAGTTGTAGTTCCCCAGATCGAAGGGCAGGAAGCGAGCTTCGATGCTGGCAGAGGGCCCGTTACTGTCGGCCGTGATGGGAAAGGTGGTTCGCGGAAACTTGCCGGTGTAACCGGAGCCACCGTGGCACACAACGCAGGACCCTGGCACGTACTTCTCCCCTCGCCCATCAAGGTTCACCGACGTGATGAGATTGCCTCCCGGCCCGAAAACGTAGAACTTGGTGAATGATCTATAGGAGCCGATGGTTGGGTCGAAATTTGTCCCTTCGGTGGCTGAGTAGTCCATAGCAACGCAAGCCACCAAGTTCTTACCCGCGCGAGCGCCCGCGATCGCAGCCAGCACATCATTCTCCGACGTGCTCCGAGGCTTCGGGTAGTTGCATACATAGAACGCAAAATCACGACTGTTGTTCTTGACGGCATGCATGTCACGCACCAAGTTCAGGTCTACTCTGTTGACGTAGGTAGCCCGCAGTTCCGGACTCGTACCGTCGTAAGGCGCGAGCTTGCGCATGCGCTTCCATTCGTCAAACTTCAGTGCGTTCGGCGGCAGCTCACCCCTCACACCACAACTCGGGGTGGCGCCAATCGCGAGGTAGTAGGCGCAGGCGCTGTCGCCCGTGTCGATGCCTTTGTAGGTTAGGAATTGGTCACTCCGAGGCACATTGTTTGACGTCGCCCCGGCGTCGTCGACAACAGCCGATCCGACAGCTTGCCCGTTGGCGGTCGCTGAAATTGCAGAAACGACGGGCGGACGGTTGCTAAGGGTGACAGAGACCTCGACATGTTCAGTGGGATTTTGCAAGCGATCCACCGGGACAGGTACATCCACTCTGATGCCTTCGCAAACGACCGTCATTTGCGGCGCCAGTGTTGTTCCAAGTGGGATACGGAGCGCGTAGTCCCCATAGGCATTTACCTGGGTGGTCATGCCAGCGTAGATAACGGTTGGCGCGATGGCCTTGCCTTTGTATTCGCTGATCAAACCGCAAAGGGCACCGCCCTGGAGATTGATGTGTCCATATAACCTGAACAGCTCCTCATCCGAAGGCACAATCTTCTGGATCCACAAAGAGTCCTTGCCAGTCGTCCATTCACCCTGCGCGTGTCGCCATGTACCAATTGGCAACTTTGGAAATCGAACGTCGCCGTAGAGGTTGGAGTTGTCGCCAATGCTTAGCCCGTTGTATGCGCTTGTGTATGGAAGCGATTGCGCCGTCAACCGTAATTGTTCGCCGGGCAAATAAATGGTACGCCCCACCGCGCTTGTACCGAAGGTTCGAACAATCGAGAACGTCCCGCGTAATGTGGCGCCCTCGAACGTATCGCGTGTCGCCACGGGGAACATCGACGTCCTAGGATTGGGTATCACCGGTGGGGGCGCTGGCGTTCCAAGCTCCAAGGACAGCGTTCTCTCCACATACCCTCCACGCCCATCTGACACCGTCAGATATGCGAACTGCACGCCGCCCCCCTCTGGCACTGTCCAATTCACGGTGCGGCCCGACGTAGCCGACAGAGTCCCTGCTGTCACCTTCCAATCGTAGGAAAGTGAGTCGCCATCGGGATCCGTGCTGTCAACAGAAAGTGTTGCAGTTAGTGGCCCAACGTACTGCGTAGGTGTCGCAGAACTGGTGTTCGAGGAACCGCCACGGCCCCCACACCCAATGAGTAAAGCCAGACAGAGGCTGGAGAAAACGGGAAACCAGCGCGCCACAAACGTACTTTGTTTCATAGAACCCCCGAACTTTCTCTTCGTGCTTCAGGACCAGAGCCCTAAACAAGCCGGTCGGGACAAAGCGCTGCCGATAGCAGCAATGACCCAGCCCACACACTGCTTGGTCAGTCTACGCTCAGCAGTTAAATATTGCACCCCGCAGGCGACTGGTGACGAGAGGGCACATGAGAGCGCCCTCCAAAGAGCAAGCCCCTACAAGAACCTTCCATTCCTCAACACGGCAAGGCAAGCATCGATAAACTGCTCGACGTCATGGATGGAGAGCAACATGGTCAGCAAGAACACGATCTGCCTGTGGTTCAACGGCACCGCCGAAGAAGCCGCCCGCTTTTACGCCCAGACCTTCCCCGACAGCACCGTGGGCACCATCTTCCGCGCACCGGGCGACTACCCGTCTGGCAAGCAAGGCGACGTGCTGACAGTCGAGTTCACCGTGATGGGCATCCCTTGCCTGGGCTTGAATGGCGGCCCCGCCTTCAAGCACAGCGAGGCCTTCTCGTTCCAGGTGGCCACCGACACACAGGAAGAAACCGACCGCTTGTGGAACGCCATCATCCAGAACGGCGGGCAAGCCAGTGACTGCGGCTGGTGCAAGGACAAGTGGGGCCTGTCGTGGCAGATCACGCCGCGTGCGCTCACCACCGCGATGGCCGACCCCGACCGTGCGGCGGCCAAACGTGTCTTTGAGGCCATGATGACGATGGGCAAGATCGACATCGCGGCCATTGAAGCGGCCCACCGGGGCTGAGCGCTCATCGCGCGGGGCACATCACTCCGCCCGCCTCAAATCCCCCTGCCGGTCTCCGCGCTCAGGTCCACCCGCTGCCCTGTGGCCTCATCCTCAAACGCCATGCGGTTGATCTGCCACTTGCCCAGGTCCTTGACGGCCTCCACATAGGCTTCGCCTTTGCCTTTAGGGCCTTCCACCGAGAACGAGAGGCTGGCATGGCCACTGGGGCCAGACACTTCGATCTTGCCCATGGGTGCACCGGTCACCATGGGTGCGCCCACCATGGTCAGCACCTGCGGGTTGCCCTGCAGGCGGCTTGTGGCCAGCTTGTAGGGCTCACTCGTCTTCAATGCCGAGGCGATCGTGAACATCAGCGCGGCCATCGCCACGATGCCGCCGACCAACACGAGGACACCCCATTTGGCCCATTGGCGTTGCACGCGCTTGAAGTGCTCGACGCTGTCCCAGCGCTTGTTGCGCCAGGCCCAGGCACTGCCTTTGGCACCAAGCAGGAAGAGGACGATGATGTTCGCGAAGGGAACGAACATCAGCAAGGCAATGAAGGTGTTGTTGCCGATGCCCCAGATCCAGTTGAGCAAGAAGGCGCCCCAGTTCCAGCGGTCGATCTCGGCTGGAACGGTTGCGCTTTTGCCTTGCCCTGATGTGTTGGTGTCCATGTCAAGCCGTGGCCGCCACGATGGCCGCCGTACCCGCCACCACCCCCACCACCGCCAGGATGGTCAGCACGATCTCGGCGGTGCTCACGCTGACGGGCACGCGCCGCACCACCACATGCTTGTTGTTCTGCGCGATGGTGGCCACATCGGTGCCGCTGCCGTTGAGCGGGTCCTCCACGCTGGTCATCACGGCCATCACCGCCAGGTCAACGGATTCGTCGGGTGGGCTGAAATCGAACTGGGCGATGCGCGGTGAGCCCGCAGGCAGCTCGCCCACGGTCTGCTTGGCGCCCATGGCTTGCCATGCACCCGCCACGCCCAGGTTGCCGTCCGGGAAGCTGCCCCAGAAGTCCGCGGGCAGCGCGGGGATGGTGTCGCCGCTCATGCGTGCCCAGTACAGGCGCACGGTCACACCCGTGGCCTTTTGGGGCCCGCGGTTGGTGAGTTGCACGAACACATGGGCCTGCCGGCCACGGATGAAGTCTTCGTGTTCCAGTTGCTGGAAGCTGATGTAGTCGATGGCGCCGGTGCCGCTGTAGTCCTGCGTGCTGATGGGCTTTTCAAAGTTGCCCAGCAGGCTCTTGGCATCGACCTTGATGTCCACGCCGTCCAGCCAGCTGACCTGGCCAGGCGGGTTGAGCGGGTCCGGGTCGCTGGCATGCGTGGTGTAGCGGCCCAGGTCGACGATGTTGTCGCGGATGAAGACGTCGGCGGTGCTGACGTCGGGCGGGGCAATCGTGTCCACCGGGCGCTCCCACACGCTGCGGCCCATGGTGGCAGCACGCAGCAGGCGGCGCGTGGGGTGGAACTGCAGGTCCACCACGGGGGCGTTGGGCAGGCCGGTGGAGAAGGCCGTCCAGGCGCCGCCACCATTGGTGCTTTCAAACACGCCGCTCTGGCAGCCCACGAAGATGTGTTGGGCGTTGGTGGGGTCAATGGCCAGTGCGTTGGCGAAGTTCACGCCAAAGGGGATGTTGGGTGGTTCGGGCGTGGCGCCATCGAGTTGGGCCGAGCCCAGTGCCGTCCATGCCGGAAGCATGCGGTTGGTGAAGTCCACCTTCCACACGCGGCCGTTGTGCACCGATTGAGGCAAGGTGCCCGTGAGGTAGTCGCTGCCGTAGGCCACGTACACGGGCCGGCTGGCCATGGGGCCCGGTGCGGCCAGCTTGGGCACGGCGAGGTCGGCGCAGTAGGCCTTGTTGACGACGTCGGGCGCGTTGGTCACCACGGGCAGGCCCGCAGGCACCGCAGGCGGCTGGCCGCGCACAGACCAGATGCACGTCGGTGTGCCCTGGCCGTCCACGGAGGTGATGATGATCTGGAAGACATCGCCCCGGCGCGTGCCCACGTAGATGACCTTGTTGTCGTTGGGATCGACGCAGATGGCGCTGATGCCGTCATCGGCCGATGGCTTCTTGACGTCGGCGGTTTCGGTGAAGGTGCTGAAGCGGGTGCCGTCGTCTTGCGACAAGGCCTGCCAGGTGTCGCCCCGGTCGGTGCTGCGCCACAGGTGCGTGGTGCCCAGGTACAAGGTCGAGGGGGTGACCGGGTCGAGCACGAAGGGCACGTAGAAGGGCTCGTTGGCCTGGTCGATGTACTCGGCACTGTCGATGCCATCGGTGATGATGCGCCACGAGCTGATGGCCCCGGCCTCGGACGAGCGCTGGATGCCGCTGAGGTTGCCCGCGCTGTTGCGGTAGACGTAGCTGGAGTACCAGTAACGCGGGTCGCTCGAATCGATGCCGCAGAAGAAGCCGTCACCATAACCGACCAGGTTCCAGCCGGGGTTGCCGGCAAAGCGCTGGGTGCCGTTGTCTTGCGCGCCAGCCAGCAGCACGGTGTCGGCGCCGGCATGGTGGACCAGGGCGTAGTACTGCAGGGTGTTGAGGCCGCGGTTGCGCGAGGCCCAGGTGGTGCCACCATCGTTGGACAACCAGACGCCACCGTCGTTGCCCAGCCAGACGCGGTTGGGGTGGGCGGGGTCGTACACGACCACGTGCTGGTCGGAGTGGGTGCCGGGTGAATCGCCGCTGGGCGCGGAGATGCAGGTCCAGCTCATGCCGCCATCGGTGCTGCGCCACAAGGCCTTTTCGCCAAAAATCAGGGTGTTGGGGTCGTTGGGGTCAACGGCGATGGCCAGGTTGTAGCTGGACTGTTTGAGTGCCTTGCCGCCGTCTTCGGGCAAAGTGCGGCGCGTCCAGTTCTGGCCCGCGGTGTCAGACATGTACAGGCCATGGAAGCCCGCGCCTTTGTTCAGCGCCATCACGCAGTAGACCCGCGCCGTGTTGCCCGGCGCCACAGCCAGGCCGATGCGGCCCACGCCTTCCTTGGGCAGCTTGTCGGACGGTGGGGTGTCCTTGGGCAGGAGGTCGAAATCCAGGTCGGGGCGTTTGACGAACACGCCGCTGGTCTGGGCGGTGACGATCACTTCCTTCTTCTCGTTGGTGCTGGTGGTGTAGCTGGCCCAGCCGCCCACAAGCAGGCGTTGGCCGCCCACGTCCTGCGTCACGCACAAGGCCGATGCAGCCTGGGTGGTGGCCGTCAAGAGCGTGGATTGCGTCCAGGTCTGTCCGTTGTCGGTCGAGCGGAACACGCCCGCGTTGGTGGCCATCCACAAGGTCTTGGTGCCGCCGCCAAAAGCGGGCTCGATCACCATGGCACTGGTTCGGATCTTGCGGAAGAAGGGCCCGGTGCCTGCGGGGATCTCGCTGACGCGCGGCAGGAAGGTCTTGGCCTGCGTGTCGTAGATCAAGAGGCCCTGGCCGAACTGCATGCGCCCGCCGCTGTTGCCTTCGCCGGTGGCGATGTACAGGCGCTTGGTGGCGGCATCCAGCACCATGGCGCCCACGGCCAGGCAGGCTTGCTTGTCGTCCAGCGGGGCCCAGTTGACGCCATCGTCGTCGCTGCGCCAGACGCCACCACCGGCGGTGCCCACGAAGAGCGTCGCCCCATCCAGCACGATGGCCGTGACGCGGCCTGACACGGGCGCGCGCCCGCCGCCTTCGTCCATCTGGCCGTCGATGATGCAGTCCGGCCCCAGTGGGGTCCATTGGTTGGCGCCACTCATGGCTGGGCTCCTTGTGATGCGGCCTGGGCGTTGTCCTCATGCGGGCGCAGGCGCAACCAGCCTTCGCTGGCCACGGGCGGGTCCTGCGGGAAGAGCGCGTCCTGCGTGGCGTGGGTCACGGGCAGGTTCTCCCAGGTGGTGACGTCGGTGCGGTGGTCCCAGCTCCAGGTGCCGTTGAGCTCGGCGGCCACGGGCATGCGCACGTTCTTGGGGTCGATCAGCACGGGGCCGAAGCGGAAGGTGGGCGAGAGCTTGGCCAGCGCGTCTTGTGTCCACTCCTTCTTGAGGCCGACCTCCTTGCGGGGCAGGACGCCGCAGGTGGCGTGCACCAGGGTGTGGGGCTCGACCAGCAGGATGAGGTTGACGTCCTGGTTGGGGCGCACGTGGATGAGGCCGCTGCGGTCCACATAGTGGTGGGTGATGGGTTGCAGGGCGCCGGGCTTGTCGAGGTCATCGGCATAACCGGGCACGTCTTCCACCGCTTGCAGGAAGCCTTCTTGCTGGCCGAAGGCGCGGGCCAGGTCGCCCACGGCGCCTTCCGAGCAGCGCAGCTTGCGGAAGTTGTCTTCCACGAAGTAGCCCAGCAGGCCGTCCTGCCATTGCGCGAGCGAGCCCAGGCGCACCGGGATGACCTGCTCGTTGGCGGCGGCCGCGTCCGTGCCTTCCTGCACCTCCAGGCGCAGCACGGCGCGCACCACCACGACCGGGTGGCCGACCAGCAGGGCCAGGTGTTCTTCACCCTGGTGGCCAAAGGGGTCGGTGGACCAGCGGGTGGTGTCGATCACGCGCATGAGCGAGCGCAAGGCCGTGTCATTGGGCAAGGCATTGAGGCCGGCGTCGGCCACGCCCCAGTCCAGCAGGCCCTGGGCCATGTCGGCCAGGAAAGGGTTGGCGATGGCCTGTGCAGGCGAGGCGCCCACATGCGAGGGCGCACCGGGGGCGTCTTCCCAGACGATGCGCTCGCTTTCATCGCGGCGCACCACGCCCACGTCCTGCCCGTCGGGGTTGAAGAAGAGCAAGGCGTCATCAAGGTGGTTGGGCATGAGGTAGCCGCAGATGGGGCTGACCTCGGCTTCCTTGTCGGTGGCGGAGCGGGCTTCGTCGGGCCCGCCCTTGGCATCGGTGAAGCGCAGCAGCAGGCGCGAGGGCGCGGTGAAGCGCGGCGGCAGGGCCAGCAGCTCGGGCCGGCCGGTGACCTCCAGCGCGGTGCTGCGCCCGATCTGCGCCGGGGCGGCGGGCTTGCTGGCACTGGAGCCAGCCAGGTCCAGCACCTGGCCGAAACCATCGACCACACGCAGGCGCAGGATGCGCATGAAGCCAGCGCGCAGCACCTGCAAGGAGGTGGGGCTGCGCATGGTCTTCTGGATGCCATCGAGGCCGCCGGTGAGCACGTCCATCTGCTCCAGGGCGCTGGCGATGTCGCCCAGGGCAGCGCGCTCTTCGGCGTTGAGGCCGTCGTCACCGGCCTTGGGCACGATGCCGGAGATGAAGCGGCTGACCTCGCGCCCGATGCCGCTGGCATAGGCGTGCACGGCCTCGACGTCCAGCGTGCCGCTGTCGCCGATGCGCAGGGCATCGGACAAGGTCTGGCGGATGGCGCTGGCCATGGCCTTGCCGGCACCGGCGGCCAGGTAGCTGCGGCCTTCGATCACGATGGGGGTGACGCTGCCGGTGGCAGGCACCTTGGGTGCGTCTTCATTGAAGTCGCATTCGCCGAAATCCCAGTCGTCGATACCTTGGGGCGAGGGCGTGAACTCGATGCGCCAGTCCAGGTGCAGCGGGTTCCAGGGTTGGGCTGGCGGCGCAAAGGCCACGGAAGACGGCAAGGTGCCGGTGTAGGGCGACAGGCTGATCGTGGCGCTGCTGTCCACACGCGGGTCCCGCGCGGCCCACCAGTTGGTCTGGTGCACCATGATGCGCTGCACCTCGTTGCTCTGGGTGGTGGCGCTCATGGCCCGGGTGCGCGTGCCTGCGGTCTCTTTCGCCGACTTCAGGAAAGATGGCGCGCTGCCCGGGCACAGCAGGATCAGCTCATTGAGCAGGTTCTCGCATTCGGGCGGCACGCTGCCGTTCATCACACCACGGTCGAGCACGTCTTCGGCATTGAAGCTGCGGTTGAGCACCGGGTTGCGGTAGGACTTGATCCAGCTGCCGGTGAGGCGGCAGCCCAGCAAGCCGTCCTGGCTGAAGCGACCGTCACCACCGTGGTGGTAAGGGCGCTTGATGCCTTCGATGACGATGACCGGGTCTTGCGGGGTGTAGAGCCGTGGCAGAGGGCGCTCACGGTCCACCCAGCGGCCAGGGCGGTAAGGGGTCTTGCCGCTGCCCAGGCCCAGGTTCTTCAAGGCGGTGCTGATGCCGCCCTGGTAGACGCGCTCTTCGGCTTGCAGGGCCTTGCCCTTGAACTGCAGGGTCTCGTACTTGGCCTTGGGCACGGCCATCTCGACCTTGTACTCGCGCCCGGCCTGGCTGACGGCACGACCGCTCTGGCCGGCCTTGGCGCCGATGTGGGCCTTCTGCCGCTGGGGGCCGCTGGCGTCGTTGTGATAGTAGCGATCGAACACACCCTTGCCAGGTTCCTTGACGACACCTGCCGGGTCAGGCTCGCCCAAAGGGGGCTGCCACACGCGCTCGGTCACACTGCCGCCAGGGGCGGAGGCAAAGGTGGTGGCGTGCAGCAGCGCGTCCACGCGGGCACGGCCGTCGGGCTCGTCGAGTTCGTTGATGGCACCCAGCTGAAAGGCCTGGAACAGGCGCTCCAGCTCGGGCTCGCCCTGGCGGCGCGCGATCATGGCGCCCATGGCCTCGCTCAAGGTCTGGCCCAGGCCGACCTTGACGGTGCTGGCCGCAGGCGGGCCACCGACTTCTTCGCCTTGTGCGTCCAGCAGCGAGCGCTTGCTGCCGCCCAGCTTGGCCGTGGGCCAGCCCAGCCCGACCACGGCGCCGTGGTACATCGAGTGGCGGGGCCACCAGGCTGCCGAGCTGACCTTCAGGCCCGTGGACGCGTCCATGCGGCTGGTCTTGCCGGTGGCGGCGTCCAGCGGGCTACCCATGCGGCGGGTGGCCTTGGTGTCGGCGCGCACGTTCAGGCCCATGCGGGTGAGCGTGTCGCTGTGGCGGGTGGCGTGCTCTTGCGCCTCTTTGAGCATGGCGTCAGGCAGGCTCCAGCGGTAGTCGGCCAGGCGTTGCTTGAAGTCCTTGAGCGAGCGCAGATCGGGGTCGGCCAGGGGGTCGTTGTCCGGGTCGTGGTACCAGCCGCACACGAGGTAGGACACGGTGCCCTCCTTCACGTCGCTGAGCGGGTCATGGAAGGCCATGACGCCTTCGGCGTTGTCGAAGTAACCCACCCAGTTGAGCTGCTTGACCTGCTCGGGGCCCATCACGGTGACGGGTGGCGAGAGCTGGCCATCGGGGGCCAGGTCGGCCTCCTTGTACTGGTCCAGCGGCACGGGTGGCAGGTGGGGCTGGTCGCCCCGCAGCACCCAGCCGCGCACGGTGCGGCGGCCTGCCACGCGGCTGGATGGGGCCACGCGCAGCACCAGCCAGCGGTCGGGCAAGCCGGCAAAGCGCAGCGGCCCTTGGGTGTCGCCATCGGCCTGGCGGCCCCGTGCCAGGGCATCGGGCGGGGCCCACATCAGGTAGGCGCCCTTGGCACGCGGCTGGCTCAGGTCTTCAAAGGGGGCGGGCTGTTGCCACTTCTGGGCGTCGTTCTGGAACAGGCCGGTGCGGGCCCAGGTGCCACCTTCGCTGCGCACCATGAGCACGTCCAGGTGCACGGGCACCAGCAGGCGCGGGTCGCGCACCAGGGTTTCAGACCAGGTGCGCGCGACCTGCATGGACAGGCCCTGCGCGGCGTTGACGCCAAAGGCGATGCGGGAGTTCGTGCTCACAGGCCCGCTCCTTTCACGGTCAGGGTGACTTTGGGGTCCAGGGCTTTGGCCACGACCTTGAAGTCGCTCACATACAGGCCATTGCCGGTGAACTCGGGCTTGGCGCCATCGCCCTGGAAGCGTTGCCGCCAGGGCAGGTCCAGCATCTCGATGGCGAAGGCGCCTGCGCCGTTTTGCGCCGGCATGGTGCCGGTGCCGGCATTGGGCGGGATGGGTTGCGTGGCCGCGTCTGTCAGGGCCTGGCGCAAGGCCGCCACGTGGACCACGCGCTTGCCACCGGCGCGCAAGGGCACCACCACTTCCTTGGACTTGGGCAAATCAAAGGCCACGCCCGATTGGTTGCGGCGCAAGAGCGTGAGCTTGTTGCCCTCGCCGCTGACGCCGAACTGCACGCCATGGTGCGGCTCTTCGCACATGACCATGCGCGGGATGCCTTCAAACAAGGCCAGCATCACGGCCGGGGCCAGGCGCTCCAGGCGCAGGGTGCGCAGCTGGTGGCTTTTGGAGTCGGGCGTGTCAGGGTCGAAGTTGCGCGCCAACACCTTGTCGTAGGCGCGGATGTCCATGTGCGGCCAGCCAGACACGGCCTTGGAGCGCAGCAGGAAGCCAGTGATGACCTGGGCCGCGCCGTTGATGGGCAAGGCGCGCACGTTCTCGAAGGTGACCTTGCCGCGTTGCAGGCCGCGCACCTGGCGCTCGGTCAGGTCCAGCTGGCGCGAGACCTGGGGGGCCTGGGCCTGGTGGTGGGCCTGCTCGCGCGAGCCGATCTTGCCCACGGCAATGGCGCCGTCCACCAGCCGGTCTGTCCAGGATCGGTCCAGATAGAAGAAGCGGATGGACTCGGTGGGCAGCAAGCGCGCATCGGGCACGAGGTAATCAAAGGGCACGCCCACCAGCAGGCGCAGGTGGGACAGGAAGCTCTCCATATAGGGCGGCATCTGCGCATCGGGCACGGGGGCACCGATCTGCTGATGGGCCTGCATGCGTTCGGCCAGGGTGGCCTTGCCTTCAATCCAGGGGGAGCGCATCACTGGCCTCCTTTGATGTTGGTGGGGCTGGTGGACGGGGCGGTGACCGCCAGGTCAAAGTCCAATCGCACCTTGACGTTGTCGAGCACGCCCACGCGCTGGGCGTTGAGGTGGCTCAGGCCGGCGGTGTCGGCCAGCACAGCCTCCAGCGTGGTGGACGCGCCCAGGTTCACGGCCTGCGGTGCCACGCTGGTGCCCAGTGGCGTGTCCAGGCCCATGAGGACCTGGCGGGCCTGGCTGATGTCGGTGAGGTTGTAGGCCATGGACACGGCCTCGGGCTGCAGGCCGATGACCTGCTTGAGTTGCCCCAGCCCCCACACATCACCCATGCGCGGCGCGTTCTGGGCGATGCCATCGATCAGCTTGATGGAGGCCAAGGGCAGCACGGGGCAACTGAGCTTTTGCGCGAGGTTGGCGCCCAGGTCCACCTTCACCAGGGTCTCGATGGCCTTGAGCGTGCCCAGGCGGGCCGACAGCCGGTAGGAGGTGCGGCGCCAGCGCATCAGTTCCTGGGCCAGGCGGCCATCGGCGGCGGCCAGCAGGCGCCCGACTTCAAACGCGGCAGCGTAGGAGATGTCTTCCACGCCGGTCTCGGGTGACACGCGGCGGGCCTGGTCGGCACTGTGATACGGGCCGGCCGGGTCACGCGTCAAGGGGAAGGGCACCAGCGGGCCACGGTAGAGCGCTTCTTCCTGCGTGCCGACGCGGGTGCCCAGTGGCACGGGGATGTGGCCGCTGTCGGCCACCTTGGGGAAGGGGCCTTTGACCTTGCCGATCAGGCCCACGTCCAGGCGTTGCATGAGGCCCTGGAAATCGCCCTCGCCTTCGCACTCGAAGCTCCACTTGTGCAGCACGACCAGGCGCTTGCGGGCCAGGATGGGCAAGCTCAGGCGCCCGGTTTCGGCCTTGTGCGGCGAGCGCTCGGCCACATCGGCCTTCTGGAACATGCGCGGGGCATCCAGGCGGGATTGCGTGTCGCGCAGGCCCTTGAACTCGGGCGCGGGCTGCAAGGCGGTGGTCGCCACCGCACCGGCCGTCAGGCCCGCCACGGGCACGGGGCCGGCCACCACCGGGCTGAACACCACGGGGTTGAGCAAGATGGTGTCGTCCACCACGAACTCGCCGTACACGCCGGCGCGCATCTCGGCAGGCGGGTTGGCCTTGAGCAGGTCCGTGCGGCCTTCGAGCGAGACCAGCACCATCTGCGCCTTCAAGCCCGGCGTGGGCAGGCGGTTGCACACCTGCACGGCAAAAAAGCCATCGCTGCCTTCGACCGACAGCTCGCGGTCATTCGGGTCCACCTGGCGTACGTGGGTCAGCAGTTGCAGCTCTTCGCGCGAGGGCAGGATGTCGGCCAGCAAGGCGGCGTCGATGTCCAGCGAATCGACCAGGATGTTCTGGGGCGAACCGATGGCCTGCAGCACCTTGGATGGCAGCACCTGCTCCAGCGGCACACCCGGCTTGATCTGGTAGTCCTCACCTTCTTGCAGCAGCAGCAAGGCGAACCAGGGCGTGGGGTAGTCAGGCTGCTGGTTGCTCAGAGCCTTGGGGTTGCTGGGCGCGGGCAGGGTCTCGGCGATGTCGCGCTCCCAGGGCAGGGTGCGCCGGCGCATCACGATCTGCGGCAGCACGCTGCCAAAGGGCCCTTGGGCATTGTTGGGCGGGCACACGCCGGCGATGTCACCCGGGTTGAGTATGAAGCGGGGCCCGTCAACCACGAAGTGACGCTCGTTGGCCACCTCGTGTTCATGCGAGCCGGCCTCGATCTGGCCAGAGACCTGGAAGCGGTAGTTGCCGGGCTTGAGCGGCGGCAGGGCGTAGTCGTACAGGACCATCGAGCCCTTCGGGGGCGGCGTCATGTCGGTCATGCCAGGATCCTTGTCTGCGGAGCGGTGTTGCCGGGTTCGGTCGAGATGGCGATGACAAAGCGCGCGCGCACATCGCCATCGGCCGACAGGGCCCGGTCGTCAATGAAGGTGGGGGGCGCGTCGCCATCGAGCCGGTCGGCCCAGTCGTCGGCTGCGCCTTGCAGGCCGATGACGCCACCCAGGCGCCAGCCCTTTTCGCTGGCCACGCTGATGTCGAACCAGCCTTGGGCCTGGGCCTCTTCGGTGGCGCGCACGTCGTACAGCACGGTGCGGCGCGTGCCACCGATCACGGCCACGGGGGGCAGGCTCATGATGGCGCCTTCTGCGGAGACGGCCAGGTCGCCATCGAAGGCGGCGCTGGCGTCGTTTTGCTCCAGCAGGAAGGCCACGACCGATACAGCCGAGGGCAGGCGTGTGGTGATGGCGCTCTGATCGGCCACGGCACGCTCGGCGGCGATCAGGCCGGTGCTGCTCAAGGTCTTGAGCGGCGCGGTCACCACCTGGGCCGTGTGCAGCGAGGCACCGCGGGCCAGCAGGGTGTGCGCCCCGACTTGCTCCAGTTGCATGCCGGTCTGCCAACCCACGGCGGGGATGCGGCCGCTTGGCGCCAGCATCAGGCTGACGTCACCCTGCTTGGGCAGGCGCTGCATCAACTGGCCCCCCAAGCTGCCACCTGGGCGGCCCAGGGCCGTGATGGCCAGGCGGGCGGCGCCTTCGGGCATGGCCAGCGCGGCTTCACGCAGGCTGGCCACTTCCTGGTCGGCCAGCACGCGGCCACGGCGGTCCAGCCAGACCACGCGGGCGGCCCCCGCGCCGCTCAGGCGCAGGCTGACACGCACATGGGCACCTCGCTCGGTCTCGGGCAGCTCCCACAGGTGGGTGGTGCCGGACGGGATCAAGACCCCATCGCCCATGATCTGTTTGGATGCCAGCTCGAAGGCCTCGCCATGGAGCTGCCCGGCCGAAGCGATGGCCGGGTGATGCAAGGTGCGCGCCCCCTGGGCCATGCGCGTGGGCGCCGCAGCCTGGGGGTTGGCCGCACGGTGCAGGCGGGCGCCGATGAGGCTGACCTTGGTGTGCGGGGCGTTCATGCGCGGGGCCTTTTTCGCGGCCTCGACCTTGAGCACCGTGGTGCGCAGCCCGGCGGGTGCATCGGTGGTGGGCGCCACGCGCCGGCGCATCACCGTGAGCAGGCGCGGCACGCGCAGGTGCTCGGCCGTGGAGAGCTTGTCTTCAAACAACAGCGGTGCGGCCTGGGCCGGCTTGTCCAGCGTCAGGCCGGTGGACAGCGGCACCACGCGGGCGGGTGCCGAGCGGGTGCGCATCTGGCGTTGGGCCATGGGGCTGATGCCCTTGCCGCTCAAGCCCACATCCTGCCGGGCCTGGGCCAGCTCGGGCTGGCTGAGCAGTTGCAGCATGGCCTTGTCGCGGCGGGCCGGCGTCCAGCCGATGGTCAGGTCGCCCAGCTGGCCGGCGGCAATGCCGATGGGGATCATCGCCACGAAGATCAAGTCCTCGGGGTGGCGGAAGGGCAGCGGCAGCGCGTAGTTGTCGGGCAGGTCGTCCACCGCCTTGCTGATCTGGATGATGGCACTGCGGCGCACGAACTCGGCCACACCCTGGACCTTGAGGCCCTGCAGGCGATCGATGGTGTTGGCCGCGGCCTTGACGTGACGCGGGTCCACCCAATGCCAGGTGGACTCGGGGAAGTGACCGGCCACCGGCGTGAGGATGAAGCGGTCTGGGTCCAGCGTGATCGTCTGGATGCTGCCATTGACGACCTTGACGATGCGCAGCTCGTGCGTGCTGGTGATGTCCGCATACGACTGCGGGTTCATCGGGGCCAGCGAAATCGGGCCGCTCAAGCCCGACGGGCTCTGGACGATGCCGTCCTGCCAGCGGTAGCGGTTGGCTGCCAGCGTGGACTCGGACTCGAAGGCGAACTCCACGCCGATGCGCCATGGTGCCTCCAGCGTGCCCGGCGCGGGGTCGGCGCCCGGCGGATCGGTGGGCAACAGGCCCGCGCGCAATTGCACATCGACCGCAGAGCGCGTGTCGCCAGCCGTGAGGTACTTGCCCTTGAAGACGTTGAAGTCTTCGATGTAGTTGATCTTGTGAGCCGGGTCGCCGAAGTCGATGTGCACCGTGACGATGAGGATCTCGACTTCCACATAGCCTTGCAGTGGCGGGCCTTCGATGTGGATGTTGGCGCCCAGGCTGATGCCCACTTCGCCGAAGATGCCCGTGTCCACCGAGGCGCCGATCTCGATGCCCGCGTCGAACATGTAATAGAACGGGTCCCAGGCCACGAGCACGTCCAGCCAGGTCTTGAACCAGGCCTTGACGGGGCCGCCATGGAAGCTGGCCTCCAGGCGCCCGCCGCCCATCACGGCGGTGGTGGTCAGGGCGAAGTAGTTTTCGCCCTTGATGACGATGGCATCGCTGACCGCCCACCTGAAGCCCAGGCGGGGCACGACGGGGAAATCCGCCGGCTTGTTGAAGGCCTTGTGGTAGCCGCCCAGCGTGAGCACGAAGCGGCCGGTGCGGAACCACAGGAAGAAGGCAAAGCCGCCCGTGAGCTGACAGGAGGGGTGGAAAAGGTAGGAGCGGTCTGTCAGCTGAGCCTGCACCGAGAGCAGGCCTTCTTCGGTCGAGAAGCGGGCCTTGAGCGCCAGCTCGATCTGCGCGATGGCGAAGTCTTCCGAAGGCAGGGCCATGCGGCTCAGGCCCAGCAGGCCGATCTCCAGGCCACGGTCCAGCGCCACGTACAACACGGCGGTGGAGTTGACCACCGCGAAGGTGGAGAACTTCAGGCCGGCGGCCAGCCAGAAGCTGCCCCGGCGTGGCGGGATGCTGGTGCCCATGTCGCGCAAGGCGGACATCGGGTCATTGGCAAAGGCGCTGTTGTCGATGGCCGCCACCAGCGGGAAGCTGGGCAGCAGGTTGAGATCCTGCGGCGGGATGAGGGCGCGGTTGAGGCCCACGCCACCACCCAGGCCCAGCACGAAGAAATAGGGCGGGCCACCCAGCGGGATCGGCAGAGACACGAAGACGAAGAAAGACACGTACTCGCCCAGCGCGTCGCTCGGGCGGGCGTACGAGCCGATGGCGGTGAAGCCACGGCCACACACGTCCACCATCAAGGCGCCGTCGTAAGAGATGGGTGGCCCCGAGTTCTTGAGCAGGCCACCCGAGAGCTTGACCGGGCCGGCTTCCAGCGCCACGGCCAGGCCGGCCAGGTCAATGCCCCACTGCGAGGCGTCACCCAGCTTGGTGATGGGGATCAGCAAGGTCAGGTCGTCGACCTGCACCGCCAGGCTGCTGACCTTCACGCCGCCATCGAGCAGCAGGCCGACCTTCTTGTCGCCCTCGAAGGTTTTGACGCCGATCTGTTCGATGTAGATGGGGCCGAACTGCTTTTGCACCGTGATCCACAAGGCGCCCTTCTGGCCACCGATCTCCAGATAGAAGCCCTTGCCTTCGCGATAGCCCACCAGCACATCGGCCTCGGGGCTGACGGCCTTGCTGTCGCCACCACCGCTGCCCCCATCGGAGCTGAGCAGGCTCGATGCAACAGGGTTGCCGCCACCACCGCCACCCGACATGCCTTGTGACAGCGGCAGGCCAAAGCGGGCGATGTCGGCCTCGAAGCCCCAGCCGCTGGTGGAGAAGCCGCCATACAGCTTGGCGTTGAAGAACATGAAGGCCGCGACCTCGCCCAGGCGCACGACGCTGTCGATCAGGGGCTTGTCGTTCTTGTCGGCAAAACCCAGGCCCAGGCCGGTGACCTTGATCTCGGGCTGGAAGGCCATGTCCGACATGCGGAACAGGTTGAACACCAGGCCGCGCTCGGCCTCGACACGTGTGCCACCACCGGGCAGGTCACCCGCGTAGAGGGTGAGTTTGTAGTCGCCGATCTCGATGGGCAGGTGGCCTTGCAGGCGCACGCCCAGCTTGCCCGCCGAGGGCGAGAAGCCGATGGTGAGCTTGTCGTCGATCTTGAAGTCGACACCGGCAGCCAGGCCTTGCAGCAAGCCCGTGACCAGCGTGCTCAAGTTGGGCAGGACCATGACCGGGTTGCCCGAGCCATCCACCAGCGCAGCGGCCGACAGGAGGTTGCGGATCGTGGGCCCGGTGGCCCACAGCTTGACGGTGTGCTGGGGCTTGGTGGCGCGCACCAGCACCTGCACGACCAGGGGCAGCAGCCACTTCTCGGCCAGCTGCAGCGGCAGGGCGTCGGTGGTCTTGAGGTGCGGCGCCTTGAGCAGGTCGATTTCCAGCGGCGCGTTGTTGTTGATGTCGAAAGGCCGCAGCAGCACACCCAGGCCCGACGCCCCCAACGACACGCGCAAGCCCGGCGTGGCGTTGATGCCGGTCAGCGCCTGCAGGCTCACGCCCGCTGCCAGCGTCATGGCCGGTGCGCCCGCGCTGAAACCGCCGGAGAAGCTCAGCACCACCGGGGCCCCGGTGAATTTCAAAGACGTGGCCCCCACCGCGAAAGCGGGGCCACTGCCATCCCAGCCCACAGCCAGTTGCAGGCTGCCGGTGAGGCCGGGGATGGCCGGTGGTGTCCAGCTGATGAGGCTGCTGCCCGGCGTGATCGCGAACTGCGCCGAGCCCACCACGGCGTTGAGCAGGCCAGGTGCGGCACCCAGGAAGGCCGTGCGCACGCTGCCCGTGATGCTGGCGATCGAGCCACCCGAGAGCAGTTGCCCCCATTGGGCCGCATGCCCCGCAAAGCCGGTGCCGTTGTCATAGAGGTTGAGCGCCGTGGCCACTTGCAGGGCCGCGGCCTTGACCGGGCCACCTGCGCCGATGGCGGTGTTGAGCTTGTCCAGCACCGCAGGCAAGAGGCTTTGCCCGATGCCCGAGAGCAAGGCGCCAAAGCCACTGAAGGTAGGCAGCAACTGAATGGCACTGCCGCCCGTGGGCGTGACCGACAAGGTGACACGCGCCATGGCGTCCACCCCGAAGGCCACGGCCAGGCCCGGGAAGGGCCCCACCGCGGGAATGCTCAGGCTGAGGTTGCCACCGGGATGCGGGTGCAGCAGCTCGTCGATGGTGAGCTGCGCATTGAGGCCCAGCACACCACCCAGTGGCGCGCCCGTGGCCAGCGAAAACTGCGGCTGGGTGGTGCCCGTCACGCTCAAGGTCAAGCCACCGGGCAGTTGCAGATTCGGCCCGGCCTGGCCCAGGGCCTTGGCAATGGCCGTGAGCAGGGTGGCCAGGCGTGTGCCGTCCAGCCCACCACTGCCGTTGCCAGCACCGAAAGACTTGGCCTGCGAGAAGAAGCCAGCCGGGTCGGCCACCAGGGTGTCGAGCGCCGCGATGCGCTTGTCGGCGCCGATCACGCCACGCAGCATCAGCGACACGCCGGAAGACAGCAGGAAGCGCGGCAGCAAGTCGGACAACAGGGCGCGCACGGCCGTGGCGCTGGGTGCCGGCCACACGGTGAAGGGGCTGGCCAGCCAGGGCGTTGCGGCCACCGACACCGATGCCGTGCCCACGTCGACATTCAGGCTCACCGCATCCAGCGTGGCACTGAGCTGGCCTTGTGGCGCCATGGTCTTGAGCGCCAGGCCGATGTCGAAGGCCAGTTGCAGATCCGGGCCATTCGGGTTGACCGGCGTGTTCCAGTGCCGCGCACCTTGCAGGCCGAACACCCAGCCTTGCGAGCCGCCCAGGTCGCGCGCATGCGCCTTGAAGGGGCCCAGGGGCAAGACAAAGCCCAGGGCCGGATCAGCGCGCAGGCCCAACCAGCCTGTGGCCCTTGACAGCGCGGTTTGCAGACGCGGCTGGAGGTAGGCCAAGGCGTCGGTCTGCAAGGTGGCAAAGGCGTCCAGCGACAGGCCCACACGCCCTTGTGCATTGACGGCCAGCAGGCCGATGGCCTCCAGCGCGTCACTCAGCTCGGCCATCGCCGAGCCCACGACCACGTTGTTGAACAAGGCGTCCACGGCCGCGCCCACCACCGGCAAGGCCAGTGGGTGACTGGCATCCAGCTGGGGCAAGGTGGCCGTGTGGAAGGCCGCGTCGAAGGCCTTGATCTGCACGCTGGGGTGCAACAGGCCATCGATGCCGCGCACCACGCGCAGGCCCACTTCGGCACGGCGCAGGCGCACGTCCACCAAGGGCTGGCCCACGGACTGGTGGGACTGGGGCGAGCCCAGCACATAGCCCCCGTTGGGGTCTTCCAACAGCAACGTGGCCGTCAAGGCCTGTGCCGGGCGCGCGGGCTCGGCCACACCGGCACGCAAGGCAAAGCGCGCCAGGTCGGCCCGCACCTGCAGGCGCGCCGGGGCCTGGTTGTCCAGGCTCTGGCCCAGCGCCAGTTGCAGGCCCACACCCAGGTGCGTGGGCAAGGTGGCGCCCGCACCGGCCCCTCCGGCCAGGGTCTGCAGACCTTGCCTCAAGAGGTTGAAGGTGACGCCGCCCAGGCGGCTGCCCAAGGCCAGCGCCGGCACACCGCCGGTGGCCAGGGAGTCGGTCGGGGCAAAGCTGCCCACAGGGAAGACGGCGGGCAGCGGCAGGTCACCCGGTGCGGCGCCAGGCTGCCAGCCCTCCAGGGCAGACAGCAGCTGGCCCAAGGCATCGCGGGTGGGGCTGGCGGGCAGCGAAGGCAGCCAGCGGCCGACCACGCGCAGGGCCTGCGCCACATCGGGATCACGCAGGGCCGACAGGGCCGCACCACGGTGCGGTGTGCCGATGGTGACCAGGCCGGCCACCTTGGTGGGCGCGCCCGCCGCAAAGTGGCGCGCCGCGATGCCCGCGGTCGAGTGCGCCACGATGTAGAGCTTGGCACCCGGGCGCAGTTGCGCCAGGCGGGCCACGATGCGCTCGATCTGCGCGGCCAGTTGCGGGTGGTTGCCCACCCCATCGTCTTGCAGATCGGCCGTGTAGACGCGGCCCACGGCGGTGACGCCATCGAGCGCGATGGTCAACGGGTCCACACCGGCCTGGCGCAGGTTGAAATGCGTGCCGGCCACGACCGCACCCGGGTCACGGCTTTGCGCCTCGGCCTTGAAGGCCGTCCAGGTGCTGGCCTGCGCAAAGGCGGGGTGCAAGAGCAGCAGCACGCGGTTGGCGGCCGTGGGCTCCCAGGTGGCGATCTGGTCGAGCGCCTGGCCGATCAGGGTCGGGTCGGCGGTTTGAAGGTGGTGGGCCACAAAGGGCACGCTGGCGCCCACGCTCCAGCCCGGCGTGGTGGCCGGGTCCGGCATCTGCGAGCCCACGCCGACCAGGCCGTCGCCTTCTTGCAGCGAGCGCACGAGCTCGTCCAGGCCGGAGCCCAGGCGGTTCAGGTCGGCACCGGCCAGGGCATCGCGCCACGCGGGAATCAAGGCGGCCAGAGGCTGGGCGGCCTTGAGCAGGGTCGTGCCACTGGCCGTGCCCGCGATGGCCGAGGCCAAGGCCCCTGCCCAGCTGGCCGGCGCGCCGTTGGGGTCCATCCACAAGATCAGGTCGGCGTGTTGCACGGCCGCGCCTGCTTGCAGCGGCACGCGCCAGGGGTCCTCATGCGTGCCGCTGCCTTTGAGGCGGGGCAAGGCATCGGCCAGGTCCGCAGTGCGGCCGGGCAGCTCGGCGTTCATCAGGCCGCTCAACCAGCGCACCAGTTGCGTCAGGTGCGGGCCGGTGGCGCCGCTGCCTTGCACGAGGCGATCAACATAGCTGCGCAAGGCCTCGCCCGGGTTGCTGAAAGCCTGCAAGGGCTGGGCGGGGTCGAACAGCAAGGGCCAGTTGGCCGGCAGGCCGGGCAGGCGGCGATGCAGGCCCACCAGGGCCCCCACGATCTCACCGGCCGGGCCCGACCACTGGCGCAAGCCCGCGTAAACAAAGGCGCTGAGGCTGTCCTGCAAGGCCGCCATGGGCAGGGGCAAGGTGGCCGGCACCGACAGGTCGTAAGGCACCGCAGGCGGCAGCACCAATGTGCCGATGGCGTGGGTGTCGGCCCCCAGCGTGAGGGCCAGGTCTTCCAGGCGGGCGTTGGCCACGAGGCCCGTGCCGGGGCGCCAGGCGGCCACAAAGCGCAGGCTGGACGCGTTCAGGCCGAGGCCGTCGATGCTGGTGACGGGCAAGGCCGACAGGGCCACCGAGGCCTCCTGCCCACCCAGCAGCAGCACCTGGCCGGCACCCGCGGCGGGCAGGTCAAAGCCCAGCACGTCGGCCCGCCAACTCAGCAACCAGGCCGAGGCCGCCGCGTTCAGGCGCAGGCCCACGCGCAGGCGTGCCGTGGCATCGCCCGGTGTGTCGTTCCAGGCGGCCAGGGACACCGTCAAGGGCCCGGCGTTGGCCAGGCCGATCAACCACGGTGAGGCCGGCGTGCCATCGCCCGCGAAGCTGCCAGCCAGGCCGGCCAGCTTGGCCACCTCATTGAGCAGGTAACCCCAATGGCGCGTGGGGTGGGTCAGCACCGCGCGGTGGAAGGCACCCAGCGCACGGGTGGGCGAGGCCACCAGGGCCTGCAGATCCAGCTGATGCGGCCACGACGGTGCGCCAGCGGGTGTGCCCATGCCGATCAGCGCCAGCAGGGACGTGGCAAACGGCGAGTGCCCCTGCCCCAGCAGTTGCTGCAAGGCCGCTTGCAGCGCCAGGTTGGCGGCGTTGGCCACCGCATCGGCATGCGTGAGGTCGATGCGCTCATGCTCGGTGCCATTGAAGGTGACCTTGAGCAACTCCAGCACCGGCTTGAGCTGGTGCGTGACGCCATCCCACTCGACACCGGCCTGGGCGCGCTGGATGGGCAGCGCCGAGGCGGCGGGCAACAGATCACCACTGCCACCGGGCGAGCTCACCATCAGGCGGGCCGCAGGCAAGGCCAAAGCGGTGCCCGTGCCCGACAGCGGGATCGCCACCAGGGTGACGCTGGTATCGAGCCGCGCCGGCGGATTGGGGCCCGAGGGCACCAGGCGCAAACCCAAGGCCACGTGCAGGCGCCCATCGGCCTTGGCCAGGGCGAGGTTCAGCTTGCCGATGCTGCCCAGCGAGGCCAGCAGGATGCGGGTCGGGTCGGCCAGGGTGCCGGCGCCATCCGGTGCCTGGATGGCCCCGAACAAGGCCGAGAAGTGGCCCATCCAGGCGGTGAGGTGGCCGCCGTCGAGCACGCTGCCCAACCAGCTCTGCAAGGCAGCGGGGCCTTGCGTGATCTGCGCAAACGGGAAGGCGGGCACATTGCTGTCGCCCACGCCCAGCAAACCGAGCACATGCATGATCACCTGCGCGGCGGGCAGGCCGCTGAGCTGCTGGCGCACCAGGGCCAGCACCAGCTCCACCGCGTCCGAGCCCAGCGTGGCCGGGTCCAGCTTCAGGTCGCGTGTGCCGCCGTCGTCCAGGCCCAGGCCTTCAAGCACCAGTTCCAGATGCGGGTTGGCTGCTGCACCGGCCGCGGCGGGCGACCAGCGCAGCGACACGCGGATGGCCGCCAGCGTGATGGGGTCAGCGGGGCGATGCAGGCCCAGTGCCACGCGCAGGTCGAGCGACAGGGGCGCACTGGCCTGGCCTGCGGCCAGCTCGGGCACACCCGCACCAAACTTGAGCAAGGGCACATGCACGCGCAAGGCGGCACCAGGCTTGCCACCGACCGCTTCGCCATGCACCTGGCCGGCCACGCCCAGCACGGCCCCACCGCTGACCGGCTTGACCGTGACATAGGCATTGCCGCGCGCTTGCGTGCCCAGCAAGGGGTGCCACTTCTCGCCAGCGGGCAGGCCGGTGATGGCTTCGGGCGGCGCCAGCTTGTCCAGCAAGGACAGCAGGGCATCACGCTGCGTGGGGTTGCTCAGGATGCGTTGCAGGCGCTCGAAAGCGTGCTCGAACCAGGTGCTGTCAAAGTCACCCTGTGCATTGAATAGACCCAGGGCCTTAGCGGCATCGGTCAGCTCGGGGCTGAGGCTCATGAGGTGGTCCTCGGTGATCGTTTTTTGATGGGGCGAAGGCGCAGCGCCAGCAACACGCCCCGAAAAAAAGCCCCGTATCGGGGCGTCTGGCAAAAGCCGTCAGGTCGGATCGGTGGGCAGCGCCCGGGCCTGCAGCACGGACCGCTGCAGCAACGAGGCTTCGGCCGGGTCGGCCACATGCAGCGACAGCACCCCGTGCTCGGCTGCCATGCCGAAGGCGATCTTGTTGAGGCGCCCGGCATAGTCCTGCACGATGGCCAGCAAGGCCGACCACACCGCGTCCTGGATGAGCTTGCCCCAGCGGCCCACCAGCAGGCCGTTGCCGCGCGGCAGCTCTTCGGTCACGGCCAGCAGCCCAGCCTGGTCGCGGTTGGCCGCCACCGAGAAGGGCATGACCAGGGACTCGCGACCGGTCTGGTCGCACTCCAGGTCGACGGACACCACGATGAGCCCGCTGCGCAAGACCACGCGCAGGCTGCTTAGGTGCAACAAGATGTCATCACCCGCGTCCGTCCAGACCACGGCGGGCGGGAAGCCAAAGCCCTTGCTTGGCAAGGACGCAGGCGGGGCCAGGCGACGCGCGACGGCCGCGGCCATGGCGGGCTCGTCCATGCGCGGGGCGATTTCAAAGCGTCGATTGGGTGACAGACGAAAGGGGCGAGTTTGCGCAACAGCCATGATCCAGACCTTCCCGCTCAGGAATGCTTGTCAGGCGAGCGGGGCGGACGCTTGGACTGCGCTTGCGCGCGCCGATGGCGCCAGATCATCAAGATGCCGCAGATGGGGATCGCAAACAGCAGGGCTTCGAACCACCCTTCGCCGTTGTCAGGCGACCACCCCAGAATTTGTTCGATGAAGTCCATGGAAATACCACTCCCAGATTTCCCAGCCGGGGATCGTGCCCAAGTGGCTCGGGCACGACCATCCCTAACTCGGCAGGCCTGTGGTGTGCTCAAGACGTGGGCAGCGCCACCTTGGACAAGACAAACGCACGCACCGCACTGGCGTCATAACCCAGCTCGTAGTTCCAGCCATCGGTGGCCGTGGAGTCCACATACAGGTTCTCGCTGAAGCCAGCCACCAGGCAGCCTGCGGGGTTGCAGGTCGCCGGCAGGTTGACGGTCATCAGGTCGTGCACCGTCATGGTGGCCGGTGAGCCGCCCGTGGGGTCTTCGTTGACCAGGGGGGTGCCCGGGTCGTCCACCGGCAGCGGCAGGCTGGGGTTGAGCGGGTCGTGCGAGCGGTCGATCACGGTGCGCACGCCTCTGACCGTCACGAAGCTGTAATTGGCAAAGCCATGCGGGTGCCAGGCCTGATAAGGCAGGCTGACCACGTCACTGTCCTGCGCCTGCAGCACACCGCAGCAGTCATCGGCAAAGGTGCTGCCGATGGAGGGTGCGGGGATCTGCGCAAAGCAGTGGTTGTTGTCCACGTGCAGCGTGATGATCATGCTGTTGCCCACGACCAGGCCCAGCGGGTCGGCGTCCGTCGTGTAGATGGTGCCGGTCAGGTCGGGCACATCGGGCACCACGAACTTGATGCCCAGCGCGTGGATGTCGATGGGTTGGCCTAGCGCATCGAACAGGTCCACCTTGAGCTGGTACTGGCCGCTGTCATCGGTGGTGCCGGACACGGGCGTGCCGTTGCCGTTGTAGCTCAGGCCCGGTGCAAACAGGTGCGAGGGGAACTTGGCGCTGCTCAGGTGCTCGATGATCTCGCCCGCGCTGGGCGGGGTGTCCCACACGCCTTCGGGGGCCACGGAGGCATAGGGAATCTGCGTGAGGTCGGGCACCGAGGTGCCCCCGCCGGTGGGCACGGGCTTGGGGCCCAGGGTGTAGGGCGTCCACGCCGGGAAGATGCCACTGGGCGTGTTCACGTCATGGCGGTAGTAGTGCTGGATGCCGTCCTTCAAGGGCTGGAACAGGCCACTGAAGCCGCGCCGCCACGAGATCTGGTAATGGCGCACGCCCAGCGCTTCCAGCTCGTTGGCGAACAGCAGGCGGGGGCGCAGCAGGCCACCCCATGGGCGACGATCGGCCGTCAAGCCACGCCGGGCCGCGAGCACCGCTGGTGGCGTGCTGTCCTTCAAGGCCTTGCTGGTGCCGTAGATCTGGCTCAGCGGGATGCCACCCACAGCGAGGAAGGCCACCCAACGCCCCACGCCATTGGGGCCGACCACGGGCGGGCACGGTGCGCAGGTGTGCGCAAAGGGGCTGGTGGTGTAGAGCTTGACCTCGGTGCCCGAGACGTAATCCCACCATGTGTGGCAAGCCACGGGCGTGGGCGCATAGATGGTGGCCTTGATCGGCCCGAAGATGGGCTGCGTGGCCTTGAAGTACAGATCGGGCACATCGTGGTTGTGACAGCCCTGGAAGAACACGGTGCGGAAGTGCCCGCAGCTGTCGGTCAGGGCCGTACCCACGCGCTGCATGGTCACGAAGCGCGGGTACAACCAGCACAGCAGCGGCCTGATCAACACGGGGTTCTGGATCAGCGCCTGCTGGAACTGCAAGGCGCTGCCGGTCTGCGCCAGGTAGCGCAGTTCGGTGGCTTCGCTGAGCGCGGTGAGCGAGGCCATGCTGTCGGCCGTGGGGGCGTGGCTTTGCGCGGCCAGGGTGGTGGTGTTCAGGCGCCGCAACTGTGCCCCCGTGGCCGACAGCGGCAGGGGGTCGGGCCCCGGCTCGGGGATCGGGCCCGGCCCATGCGGCGGCAGGGTGAGCACGGGCTCCTTGATGCGACCGCTGGCGATGATGTCGCGCAGGCGGTCGATCACCAGCAGCGGCAGCTTGGGGATGATGATGTAGAGCGGGTCGACCTCGTAGATCTCGACCGTGGCGTTGCACACGGGGAAGTCCACCACCGAGCCCCCGATGACGACCTTCTTGAGCAGCTGCCCTTGCACGAACACGGCACTGCGCAACCAGCACAACCAGATCGGCGAGAAAACGGTGAACTGGGCCTTGAGCTCGCGCTGGCGCGGGTTGTAGGCCAGGTGCTGCTCCAGCGCGCCGCGGCGCATCAGCTCGGCAAAGTCGGGCTCCTTGTCATCGAGCCGGGGGCCGACCAGCACGCGCACCGTGTCGGCAGGGACTTTGGCCTGCAAGGAAAGCTTGGCCTCGCCCTTGTCGTTCAGGGGGGCACTGCCCAGGAAGGCCGCCTCTGAACTGAAGGCATAGGCCATGGCCTCCACCTTCTGCTCGCTCTTGGCGGCGTCCAGCAACTGGGCCTGGATGGTGATCGCCACGGGCGAGGCGGTGTCTTTTGTGTTCATGACGAACTCCTGAAGTGAATGCCGACACCCTTGTGCCGAGCGTGCCAGATCACTGTAGGAACATCGTCTTGCGCCCGCTTCCCAAACCTTGGGGGGACAGCCGGGGTCAGCTTAGGGGGTTGGGCCGCATGGCCTGTGCGGCTTGTTGCACCAGGGTGCGCCGCCTGGCTTGTGGCTCGCGCATGCGTTCGCGTGCCGCCGCCACGAGCGCCGCGCGGGCGTGCGATGGGTGCCCGGCATCAAAGGGTGGTGCGGGGTTGTATTCGATGCCCAGCTGGATCGCTTCGGCGGTGTCCTGGTTTTGCAATTGGGCGGCCAGGTAGAGCGCGAAGTCGATGCCCGCGGTGACACCGCCGCCGGTGACCACGGGGCCATCGTGCACGAAGCGCTCATCGATCGGGGTCGCGCCAAAGTCGGCCAGCATGTCCATGGAAGCCCAATGGGTGGCGGCGCGGCGCCCTTGCAGCAAGCCGGCAGCGCCCAGCAGCAGCGCGCCAGAGCACACCGAGGTCACGAAGCGGGACTTGGCGCCCACGCGGCGGATGAAGTCGATGGTGGGGGCGTCGTTCAGCAAGGGTGTCACGCCAAAGCCGCCGGGGATGCAGAGGACGTCGAGGCGATCGATGTCGGCGCAGCGTTGCGTGGGTTGCAGGGGCAGGCCGTGTTCGGTGGTCACGGTGTCCAGGGTGTGCCAGATCAGGTCGACACGGGTGTCGGGCAGGCGGCAGAAGACTTCGTAAGGACCGATGAGGTCCAGCACGGTGAGTTGAGGGAAGAGCAGCAAGCCGATGTGGGTCATGGTGGGGTCTCCTGTTGTGGTCTTTATTGTTTGAGATGGCTTGTTGGCAGATTTGCCCAATTGCTTTGAAAAACTGCCATGGTGATTTTTAGGCGTGATGTTCTTGCCATGGCTCTGGCGTTTTGTCGGGGCAGCGCGGGGTGCGGACCGAGCCAGCATTTGTCCAGGCTTCATGTTGGTGGTCCCGCTTTACAAGCGGGACTGCCTTGCGGTGCTCACAAGGCAGTGGCGCTGGCGAACTCACTTCAGGGCCCATGGCCCTTACGCTCGAACAACGCCAGCGAGTTTGATGGTCTAAGCGCGCTGCGCGCGCCCACTTCCTTGTTGCGCTCCTCAGCACCACCAAGGCGCCCGGCCAAACGCCGGCTCAGTCCTTTTTGCACCCCGCTGGTGGCATGCGACGGATGCGCCGCATGGCATGTGGTGGGCCTTGAATGCGGTTGAGGTTCGGTGCCCATCCGCACTGCGCCAAGAACCTGCGCACGCCAAGAGCAGGTCGGACAAGGGCTGAGGTGGCATCGGGCTGGGCGCCTTGGTGACGCCGAGAAGCGCAGAGACGAGGTGGGCACGCGCAGCGTGCTTCGTCATCTGACTTGCCCGATTTGTTTGAACGCAGCGGCGCAGCCGCGCAGTGAGGTTCTATGTTTTGACGCAAGCGTTTTGTACGCCCATCTGGCTTGCATCAAAGGTTTTTCCACTGCGCCAGATTGCCCATGCGACT